>CBDDLN010000001.1:2500-2878630 GCA_965230705.1 Roseibium sp.
GACGTGATACGCTGCGATAAGCGTCGGGGAGCTGCGAATAAGCTTTGATCCGGCGATTTCCGAATGGGGAAACCCACTCCGTATGGAGTACCCGCAAGGGAGCAAACCCGGGGAACTGAAACATCTAAGTACCCGGAGGAAAGGACATCAACCGAGACTCCGCTAGTAGTGGCGAGCGAACGCGGACCAGGCCAGTGGCTATAGGATAAGAACCGGAACCGTCTGGAAAGTCGGGCCTCAGCGGGTGATAGCCCCGTACGGGTAGAAAGTCTTATAGTCCTCGAGTAGGGCGGGACACGTGAAATCCTGTCTGAACGTGGGGGGACCACCCTCCAAGCCTAAGTACTCCTTGTCGACCGATAGCGAACAAGTACCGTGAGGGAAAGGTGAAAAGCACCCCGACGAGGGGAGTGAAACAGACCCTGAAACCGGATGCCTACAAACAGTTGGAGCCCGCAAGGGTGACAGCGTACCTTTTGTATAATGGGTCAGCGACTTAATTTAACGAGCAAGCTTAAGCCGATAGGTGTAGGCGTAGCGAAAGCGAGTCTGAATAGGGCGCCTAGTTCGTTGGATTAGACCCGAAACCGAGTGATCTAGCCATGGCCAGGTTGAAGGTGCGGTAACACGCACTGGAGGACCGAACCCACGCCTGTTGAAAAAGTCGGGGATGAGCTGTGGCTAGGGGTGAAAGGCCAATCAAACTCGGAAATAGCTGGTTCTCCGCGAAATCTATTTAGGTAGAGCGTCGGATGAATACTCTCGGGGGTAGAGCACTGGATGGGCTATGGGGGCTTACCGCCTTACTGATCCTAACCAAACTCCGAATACCGAGAAGTACTATCCGGCAGACACACAGTGGGTGCTAACGTCCATTGTGGAGAGGGAAACAACCCTGACCGCCAGTTAAGGTCCCTAAGTTATGGCTAAGTGGGAAAGGATGTAGGACTCCCAAAACAACCAGGATGTTGGCTTAGAAGCAGCCATCATTTAAAGAAAGCGTAACAGCTCACTGGTCTAAATAAGGGGTCCCGCGCCGAAAATGTACCGGGGCTCAAGCCATACACCGAAACTGCGGGTGCATCTTATGATGCGCGGTAGCGGAGCGTTCTGTAAGTCTGCGAAGGAAGACCCGCGAGGGCTTCTGGAGATATCAGAAGTGCGAATGCTGACATGAGTAACGATAAAGAGTGTGAGAGACACTCTCGCCGAAAGTCCAAGGGTTCCTGCGCAACGCTAATCGGCGCAGGGTTAGTCGGCCCCTAAGGCGAGGCCGAAAGGCGTAGTCGATGGGAAACAGGTTAATATTCCTGTACTTGGTGGTAGTGACGGATGCCGTGTGTTGTATCTCCTTATTGGATTGGGGGTGCAGCGAAGGTGTTCCAGGAAATAGCTCCACCGTATAAACCGTACCCGAAACCGACACAGGTGGACTGGTAGAGAATACCAAGGCGCTTGAGAGAACTATGCTGAAGGAACTCGGCAAATTGCTCCCGTAAGTTCGCGAGAAGGGAGACCCGTGCTTGGGCAACCAGGTGCGGGTGGCACAGACCAGGGGGTGGCGACTGTTTATCAAAAACACAGGGCTCTGCGAAGTCGCAAGACGACGTATAGGGTCTGACGCCTGCCCGGTGCTGGAAGGTTAAGAGGAGGTGTGCAAGCACCGAATTGAAGCCCCAGTAAACGGCGGCCGTAACTATAACGGTCCTAAGGTAGCGAAATTCCTTGTCGGGTAAGTTCCGACCTGCACGAATGGCGTAACGACTTCCCCGCTGTCTCCAGCATAGACTCAGTGAAATTGAATTCCCCGTGAAGATGCGGGGTTCCTGCGGTCAGACGGAAAGACCCCGTGCACCTTTACTACAGCTTCACACTGGTATTCGTCACGACATGTGTAGGATAGGTGGTAGACGTTGAAACTTGGGCGCCAGCTCAGGTGGAGTCACCCTTGAAATACCACCCTTGTCGTTATGGATATCTAACCGCGGTACTACAATATCCGGGACCGTGTGTGGCGGGTAGTTTGACTGGGGCGGTCGCCTCCCAAATGGTAACGGAGGCGCGCGAAGGTGGGCTCAGAGCGGTCGGAAATCGCTCGTTGAGTGCAATGGCATAAGCCTGCCTGACTGCGAGACTGACAAGTCGAGCAGAGTCGAAAGACGGCCATAGTGATCCGGTGGTCCCTCGTGGAAGGGCCATCGCTCAACGGATAAAAGGTACGCCGGGGATAACAGGCTGATGATGCCCAAGAGTCCATATCGACGGCATTGTTTGGCACCTCGATGTCGACTCATCACATCCTGGGGCTGGAGCAGGTCCCAAGGGTTCGGCTGTTCGCCGATTAAAGTGGTACGTGAGTTGGGTTCAGAACGTCGCGAGACAGTTCGGTCCCTATCTGCCGTGGGTGTAGGAGAATTGAGAGGATCTGTCCCTAGTACGAGAGGACCGGGATGGACGTACCTCTGGTGGACCTGTTGTGGCGCCAGCCGCATAGCAGGGTAGCTATGTACGGAAGGGATAACCGCTGAAAGCATCTAAGCGGGAAACCCACCTCAAAACCAGTTCTCCCTGAAGAGCCGTGGAAGACCACCACGTTGATAGGAAGCGTGTGGAAGTGCAGCAATGCATGAAGCTTAGCTTTACTAATAGCTCGTTCGGCTTGATTACTCTCATTAGTCAATGTTCATCTTTTAAAAGGCGCCCTTGGCGCTTTGAAAAGATAAGTTTAAGTGCACTACCGGCCTTCGGCCTACTTGAGTGCGTTTTGACTTATAAAACGGCCAGTTCTCATGGAAAAAGACCACGAACCGAACGGTTCGCAAGCGCAACGCGCGCCAGCCGGTCAGGCTGCGCCGTCCGCAGGTTAGGGCTTCAGCCCGCTCAACCGTGAGGACCAAACAAAACAGACCAGTTTTACAATTTATCTGCCCTTCGCCGGCCTGGTGGCTCTAGCGGGGAGCCCCCACCCGATCCCATCCCGAACTCGGCCGTGAAACTCCCCAGCGCTAATGGTACTGCATCTTAAGGTGTGGGAGAGTAGGTCGCTGCCAGGCCTGCAAAGCGCAGATAAGTAACTCTTCAATTGAAACAAGAAACAATACCTATGACGCGGGATGGAGCAGTCCGGTAGCTCGTCAGGCTCATAACCTGAAGGTCGTAGGTTCAAATCCTACTCCCGCAACCAAATACAAAAATGGCCGCCCAAAAGGGCGGCCTTTTGTGTATTCGGGCCGCAGATACCGGCAAGAACCTCAGCACGCCCCAAAAAGAAGGGTTCAGCCCGACCCAGAAGGGCAAAAAAGACAAACCCAAATCCCAAAACCAACAAAAATACCCGGCCTCGTGCCGGGTTTTTGCGTTGTTCAGACTTCTGCCTACTCTGGACCTGACTGGCCGCTTCACAAAGGACTACAGTCCGACGATAAACGCCACAATTGCAAAAAACATGCCCACGATACCAAACAAAAAAACCGCCACGAAACTGGCAGGGTTATTGCTTATAAGCAAAACAAAAACAAATTTGACAGAGACAATGTCGGGAATTGGGGTAGCTCAACCCGCAAAAGCGTGGCTTTTGGTCGCAACCTTCGGCATTTAAATGCGCGCGCGCATTCACCTGTTAGACTTATATTCAGTCGAGCGAAAATATGGCTGTGCACGGTCATACACGAACAACATCATGTCCATATATGGGCAAGCTGGAACAATGGCTCGAACCGACGGTGCGTCCAATGCGAACCAATGAATATCACCAGGGAAGAGACCGGTCGCAGATCTTGGATTTTGCCGAAGGGCAATAATTGGCCCTTTTGAGCAAGCGTATGCATGTAGGTTACGCAACTGAAACTATTAAGGAATTTGCCGCCGGGATTAGATGGGTATTTGAAAGAGGGGATGAACATGGCGATAAAACACGCAGCGGTGATGTTTATCGTCTCTCTGTTTATCTCTTTCTCTGCCAGGGCTCAGGAGATGAGCGTGCGTGTCGAAGGGGTCAGTTCTGGCGCCTGTATGGTGATTTGCGACGATCTTCTGCTTTGTAAAAACTATGACTACGACAGGCAATCGGCGAGTTGTTTGATCGATCTCGATACGGAGACCACGGCCTATATATTCAAGTCGGAATTCTGTGCCCTGCCATCTTCACCCAATTGGGTGATTTCCTATGATGACGCCAATAGCAAGTGGACCATGGACTGTCCGCCCGCTCGGGCGAATAGAACCGCGCCGGCGGTAGATGCCCCATTGGTCACAGCATCTAGGAACTTTCAAAACCTAGCAGCGGAGGACTTCCTAGAGGCACTGAAGGAATTTGCCAGTGACAATGGAAGGCGGAAGTTGAGCAGCTTCAATTCCGCCATCTGGAAGGCCAAAACCTCCCAGCTGGGCTGGGTGATCTATTTCAACTCGGCGATACGGGTCATGGGACAAAGTCCCGACCGCATGCCAATAGTCACCTACTACAATCCGTTTAGCGATGTCCTGCTTTTCACGCTCTGGAGGTCTCAAGGAGAGACCTTCAGAATTGTTGATGCAGAGATGATCTTGGGGGACTTTATCCGGCAGCCCCGGCAGAAGCCCAGCTACATACCGCCCCTCCTGCGCTTGATGGCAAGTGACGGAAACTGGTCTGCAGCAGCAGGTTTTACCACTGCGTACACCACGCTGGCCCTTGAAAGAAGGCTGGCAAACATGAGCCCGCAGGACTGGCGCCAGGGCTTGTCCATATTCAATGGGCCGGATGCCCTGCTTGATTTGAACACCTCTGGCGTATCCTTGCTGCTCAATGCCCATATGGTGAACCTTGGCCAATACATCGAGCCACATACCGCCAATGCCAAGCTGGCAAGGACGCGCAAGATCGTTTCCAGAACCATCAGCCAACTTGCGTCCGGGCGCATTGATGAAGCCTTGCAGAGCGCGCAGTCCCGCACGCCACCCCCTGCTGAAAAAGCCCTTAGGAGCCTGCCGGCCAATTGGTTCAAAGGTTTGAGTGTTTCTATCGCGGCCAGCCATCAAGGTAACTACATTGTCTTCCTAACCCCGGCGGAGACCACAAGTGTTTCCCTTTCTCTCACGGTTCTGAACTCTGACGAGGGGAGCAATCTGGAGCAGATCAGCCTGATTGATTTCCAGGGGTTCTATGCCTCGGTCAAAAAACTACAGCGGCGTTAGGGGGGCATATGAAAGACAGGCACTCGACACCGTGCATGATTCTGATTGTGCTGATGATGTTTGCTGTGGTTTCGGTGCCAGCATTCGCCGCCGGGGATGAGCCTGATGACCGGCGCTTTAATGGCAGACCAGATATTGGGGACATCAGTCGGCACGTCTTCTCGCCGCTGGCGGACACATCGGATTACAACGCGCAGCATCTGGGTAAAATCAGCCAGATCGCGACAAGCGAAGGCGGCAAGACCCTGCTGAACGAAGTCGGGAAGTTTGCCAGCATCTTGAAACCCCTCTCGGAATCTCTTGCCGCTGCATGGGGAGACGATCCCGTTGGATTTACAGAAGCCTGGGTCGATTTCAAGGCGTCGGGGGCGTTTTCGTCAGCCACGGGCGCTGTCGGATTTGTGGCCGGTGGGCCCGCTGGCGGATTTGTCGGCGCCTATCTTGGCGGTGTTCTCTACAATCTGACGGGCGACCAACTGACTGATGCGGCCGGCGACCGACTGGCCGACCGGTTATCCGACCGCTCAGAAGCCGACAGGTTGGCCGACCGGGAACGCGTGGAGCGCAAAAGGAAGCAGCGGGACGCCCGCGACAGGCAATACAAGTTCCGCTGTGAAGACTATCAGCGGGACTTTGAAAAGGACCCGCGCTCTGTCGTTGGCGTGGTCGCGCCCGATATGAAGAAATGCCTTGAGCTTGGCGTTGATGTCTTGCGGTCCCGCAATTGCTCAAGCGACCGTAGATGGCACAAATTCCTGCTAAAATGCGCCACTCGCAATGAATTTAACGGATATTGCAAAGGCAAATATCCCGGTTCAATCGGAGACCTCAAGTCGCCCCTTTTGTGCAAATGCCCCAAAGGCTCCAAGTGGAACAAACAGGCCGGCCGGTGTGTGGGCAGAGAAACGCAGAACTAACGGCCTGCTCAATCTGTGTCAACGGTCTGCCCACTTATGGGGAACAAAGACATTTATGTCGATAGGGGTCGCGTGAGTTATTCCTGTAAGTATTGGGGAGGGGGGATTGGCCTTCTTTCAATAGAGCAGCCATATGTTAACAACTCAGCGCATGGTATTTCATCGTCTTTTCGAGAAGATGGTACTTTGAAAACAAGAACAGAATGGCGAAATGGAAATCGTATCAGGGATTGGAGATACGACAATCAAGGTCGGCCGATAGACTGAGGGTGTGCATCGGAAAGGCAACGCCATGCACTGGAGGGCAAAAAACTCAAATCCCACTGCCCAAACAAATGCCACCGAGCCTAAGAAAGCGCGCTATCCCCGTTTTGCAAGGGCAAAAAAGGGAGGCAACATGGAATCTAATCAGCTGTAAGTGCTGAGAAAGCCTGCCGGCAACCTTTCAGGGAGGCGGGCGCAGTCTGGTTTTCAGATAGGCAATGAATTGCCGCACCATTGGAGGTGGCTGCCCTTCGAACATGTGAACGGCATAAATTGAGCTCTTAGATATTGGGTAAAGTCTAACAAGCTTGTTCTGCCCTTCGTCGCGCCGGGTAAGATGCTCGGGCAACAAGGCAATTCCTGAACCTGCTACAGCGAAATTATGGGCATCCAGCACTGAATTGCATCGGATGCGTGGTGTCACCTTCACCACTCCTCCGTCAGGTCCAATATAGGTGACAGGCGTGCCCTGCCAGTCGTTTGCAATATGATCCCATTTGTTCAGGTCCTGAAAGCGGGATGGCAGACCACCCATTTCCGTCACCAGACCAGTTCCGCAGTAGAGCGATTCCTTAAGTGTTCCGATCTTGCTCATGCGGGCTGCCTGCTGACGGGGTTCTCCAACCCGGATTGCCAGATCGATCCGATGCTCAATCATGTCTATTGGCATGTCATCCGCAACCAGGCGGCATTTCATACCCGGATTGTCAAAAACAAAGCCCTGCAGCGCCGGACCAACAATTGAGGTTGATAGGGCATGCGGTGCAGTCACGCTGAGGGTCCCGGTGGCAGCGGTGTTTGCGTCCTTTAGGTCGGCGGTTGCGTTTTGGTAAATCCTTTTGAGATCTCGGCAATGGCTGAGCGCCCGCATTCCCGCATCGGTAAGGGAGAGGGACCGGGTTGTCCGGTAAAAAAGCCGGTTTCCCAGTTCGTGTTCGAGCCGCGATACGGCCTGGCTTACCGCAGATGTCGTCTTGCCGAGCCGGTTTGCGGCAGCTGTAAAACTGCGCGCCTCTGCGACTTCCAAAAACACCAGCATGTCGATCGGATTTGGTCTCATTATTTAAATAACCTTACCAATCATTTTTAATAATAGATCTTATCGTTTTGCTGCGCGGCTGCCAAGTTCTCCTCATCGAAGGATAGTAACTAGCGACTTGGAGAGTGTTATGGATAGTGCAATTGAAACAGCAACCGTGCTTGCTAGCAGGCAGTGGCAGGCCGCCTTTAATGCCGGTGACGCCGCTGGATGCGCGAATTGTTACGAGGAAACGGCAGTAATGGTGGCCGAACCGTTCGGAACCTATACCGGCCGGGTAGAAATACAGGCCTTTTGGGAAAAGCTAATCGCTGATGGTTTCAAGGACGTCAACTATGTCGATCCGAAACTGGAAGTTCTGGACGACACGTCAGCATGCCTGAGTTCAGGCTGGACGATGAACAACGCCCGCGGGGTGATTACTAAGGAGCTGTGGGTGCTGCAGGAGGATGGCCGCGCCCTCCTCAGAGAAGATCATTTTGCAGCAACTGCCTGATCTGAAACTGGAGCCCTAATCCAATCCATAACGGCATTTTTCCTGCCCGCTAGCAGCCGCGACATTGTGTAGTGGTTGATTGCGGGCAGGACGAAAAGGTCATTCTGGATCCCCGCACGGTTGAGATCTGCGCTGTAGGTCTCGGACTGGGTAACAAATTGACCTGTTTCTTCCTCGCCAACAGCAATTAGCAGGTCTGGCTTTTGTTTGAGCGTTCCGGCCATTGGGTTGAGAGCCGCAACATCCCCTTCTGTTAGACGGGCATCCTTGTTGAGGTAGGATTGCCGCATTGGCTCAAGATCATAGAGGCCGCTAAGCAAAGCGGCTTTTTTGATACCGCTGCCACCGCGCCAGTCCTGCTCCAGGATTTTTGCGGCCAGAAAGGCGCCAACTGAATGGCCGCACAGGGTGATGTCATCCGGATTGCCGTTCCATTTGTGAACATTCTCTCTGATCCACTCGAAGGCGGCCAGGTTTTGGCGCACGATTTCGCTGACGGAGACTTTCGGCGCGAGATCATAATTTACAAGGACGGTGGTGTAGCCGTTCCTGAACATCCGGCTGGCGATGTACCGGTACTGGCTTTTGTCCAGTGACCTGAAATAGCCGCCATGAATAAAGACAAAAACCGGCGATGCCTTGGCCTCAGCTGGAAAAACATCCAGTTTTTGACCAGCGCTGCCGCCGTAGCTGATGTTTTGAGTGCTGTTGAGGGTACGCGCCGCCACAGCGCTTTGAAAGGCGTTCGTGATCAAATGAAACCGGCCAAATGGATGCCGCCTCCGAAGATTGAAGTCACTATCAATGTCGGCCACGGAGGCAGCATTCCTCTTATCAGGTTGGGGTGTTTTCCGGGCTACCGGGCAGCCTGCAGGATGTAGCTGCGCAATTCATCATCAGGTCTGACCAGCGCTTCGATCATACTGACATGATCCCGGTCTGGCAGGATTTTCATCCTGCAATCTATGCCGGTCCGGAGCATCAGATGATGGTACTCCTTGGTTTGCCGGTAGAACTCCGCCGTATCATGCTCCGGCAGAACAAGATGCAGAGCCGGATAACTGCGGGCCTGGTCGACCGGCAAGCATACAGGGCTGAGCCTTTGCGCCTCGTCTTCGCTCATGCCAATTGCATCGTTGACGTAGCTGTTGGTCAGTGCGCGCAGGTCAAACAGGCCTGCCAGGGAAAAGACGTCGGTTACCTTTTCAACGGTCTCCTTTGGAATATCGTACTTCTTCTCCCAATCCGTCCGGTGCATCAGGCTGACCAGCTGGCCACCCGCCGAGTGTCCAACAAGAATGATCTGGCGGCTTCCATGGGCGTTTGCTTCTACGAAAATCTTGAGCATTGCCTGTTCCAGCTGCTCAGTTATCTGCGTCATCGCTTCCGGTCCGTTCCAGTACTGGGCCAGGGTGTAGGCGGGCATATAAACGGCGAGACCGGCTTGCGTGAACGGCTGTGCGATGAAGGCGAACATCTCTTTGGAAAACCACTGCCACCAACCGCCGTGAATGTAGACAACAATTGGCGCACCTTCAGGGACGTTGCTTGGCCGGTAGACGTCTATTTCCCGAAGAGTGCCCTGGTAGGCGTATGTGATCGTGGAAAGTTCAGCGCTGCTCAGTGTAGATTTGAAACGGCTGCTTTGGTTTTCGGAGAATTCGACGTGTGCGGGAATGAAGTCATCAGACGAAATCCGGGGCGTCCAGCGCGTCGGATTGAATTGGTGGTCAATCTCGCTTCGAAGATCGGTCGGCTTCATGATCAGGTTATCCTCGGCTCATCTGCGGAAAACGGCGCTTCCGCAAAATAGGCCGGCGGTGATCGCCTGATAATCAGCGATTAATCAACTAGTATATTTAATGAAATTTAATAATCAATTTTGAGTTCGCTCGTTTTTCGACGGGAAATTCAAGAAACCAGCGGCAATTGAGTTGCCGCTGGTGTTGTATTCTTAGCTGGACAGTCCGCTAGCGATTTTGGGCATAGCGCTCAAGGTGGTGATCCGTGTCGCCGAAGGCGAGCTCTGTTACCATGACCCGTTTCACGTAGTCGCCAAGTTCATATTCTTCGGTCATACCAATACCGCCATGCATCTGGATCGCCTTTTGGCAGATCACCCGGCCCTTTTCACCCAGAAAGACCTTGGCAGCGGATATCGCCTTGCGCCGTTCTCTTGCGTTCGTGCTGTCTGCGGTCATTGCAGCTTCATAAACAAGGGATTTGGCGTGTTCGTATTCAATCAGCATGTCGCTCATGTAATGCTGAAGCACCTGGAAATCACCAATTGGACGGCCAAACTGGTTACGCATTTTCAGGTAGTCCAGTGTGATTTCGTTGATTTTTTCTAGAGCGCCCAGGGCTTCAGCACACAAGGCAGCAGTGCCGAGGTCCGAGATGTGCTCCAGTATGCCAAAAGCGTGGCCCGGCTCACCGAGCACACAAGCGCCGGAGACCTGAACATTGTGAAAGACAAAGTCAGCACCAGCAACGCCGTCGGCCATCCGGTAAGCCGTCTTGGAAACGCCATCAGCGGCGGTGTCAATCAAGAACAGTGAAAGCCCGTCCCGGTCACGGGGGCTTGCGCCACCTGTGCGGGCCGAAACGACAAGCTTGTCGGCGGAACCGCCGCCAAGTACGGCGTTTTTGGATCCTGATATGACCCAATTGTCACCGCTCGCTGTTGCTGTTGTTTCGACACAGGCGAGGTCAAACCGCGATCCAGGCTCCAGAAATGCTGCGGCCAGTTTGAGCGAACCGTCTGCGACTTTGGGAAGGAGCTCCTGTTTTTGAGATTCATTTCCGGCAAGGCGAATGGCGCTGCCGCCAAGAATGACGCTTGCAGCGTATGGTTCCATGGCCAAATGCCGGCCAAACTCGATTGCCGCAACCATGGTATCGGTCGCGCGGCCATCAAATCCCCCATGTTCCTCAGGAAGCGGCAGTCCCAGCAGACCCATTTCGGCAAGTGACTGCCAAAGCGCGTGGTCGTGGTCCTTGTCTTCCCTGATCAGGGCCTTGCGCGCTTCGCGGTCGCAGGTTTCGGCGAGCAGTTTGCCAAGGCTTTCGGCAAAAAGGGATTGTTCTTCGCTGTAGCTGAAATCCATCGTGTTTGCCTCCTAAAGACCCAGAATCGCTTTGGAAATGATGTTCTTTTGAACTTCGGTCGATCCACCGTAGATGGTCGCCTTGCGCCGATCGAAATAGGTGGGGACGCGGCTGATTGCATAGTCCGGACCCACGGTCTCGCCGTTCCAGGCCGGATCCATGGCTGCTTCCTGCCAGGGAAGAGCATGGGCGCCGACTGCTTCCATCTGGACCTCGGCAATACGCTGTTGAATTTCGGTTCCCTTGACCTTGAGCAGTGACGAGAAAGCGCCGCTCATTGAGCCGCCGGCATCAGACAGCATGCGCATATTGGTCAGCTCCAATGCACGCAGTTCTATTTCAAGGCGCGCGAGTTTGGCGGAAAACAGAGGATCCTCGATCAGCGGTTTGCCATTCTTTTGTTCGGTGCTGGCAATTTCGATCAGCCGTTCGTATTCCGCCTTACTGCCGCCAACGCCGGCGATACCGGTCCGTTCATTGCCAAGAAGGAACTTGGCGTAGGTCCAGCCCTTGTTTTCCTCGCCGACCAGATTCTCGACCGGAACCCGGACATCTTCCAGAAAAACCTCGTTGACGGAATGCATTCCGTCCATGGTGATGATTGGCCGTACAGTAATGCCCGGTGTCTTCATGTCGATCAGTAGAAACGAGATGCCCTGCTGTTTCTTGGCTGCATTCGGATCTGTTCTGACAAGGCAGAACATCCAGTCGGAGAAATGGGCGTAGGACGTCCAGATCTTCTGGCCATTGACGATATATTCGTCACCGTCACGGACCGCCGCAGTCTTTAAGGATGCCAGATCTGACCCGGAGCCAGGCTCGGAAAAGCCCTGGCACCAGGCAACCTCGCCCCGGCGGATTCCGGGCAAATGGCGCTCTTTCTGTTCCGTGCTGCCAAACTCGATCAGGACCGGACCGATCATGTTGATGCCGAAGGGAAGTACGCGGGGCGCCCCGGCACGGTAGGCCTCTTCGTCGTAGATATTCATCTGCATCGGAGTCCAGCCACAGCCGCCGTGTTCCTTCGGCCAACGCGGTGCCAGCCATCCCTTTTGTCCAAGGATCCTCTGCCAGCGCATATAATCGCCGCCACTCAGTTTTTGGCCGGATTTGAAGCGTTCCTTGAGGTCTTTCGGCAGGTTCCCTTCCAGGAATGAAAGCACTTCTGCGCGGAAGGCCTCGTCCTCAGGGGTGTAGTTGATGTCCATTGCGAGCTTCCTTCAGTTTTCTTCCCTTCCAGCGGCCATTCTTTTGGCCTTGTAGGAAATCACTGTTTCCCCATGCTGGTTGATTATGTCGTTGCGGGTGGTGACGACCCCCCGGTTGCCCTTGCTGGTTGGCCGGACGTCAAGAACCTCGACAATGGCGTGAACCGTGTCTCCGGCTATGACTGGCTTGAGCACCTTTTTCTCCACCTCCAACAGTGCAAGGCCTGTTGCCTGGATGATGGTCTGGCATTGAATGCCTTCAATCAGGGTATAGGTGAGGGCGGCCGGAGCGACCCGTCCCCGGGCGGCGACGCCTTGACCAAAGGTCTGGTCTGTAAAAAGAACTTCGGTCATCCCTGTCACGCCAATGAACGTGATGATGTCCGTTTCCGTGATGGTCCGCCCGAGCGTCTTGAACCGGTCGCCAATGTTGTAATCCTGCCAACAAAGGCCGTGGCCTATCAGCCGGGGGGTATTGGCCATTTCCGACACTGAAGATCCTTCCGGGCTTTGCGAGGCAGACTGATGTTGGCTGCTTGGCGAATTCCATAATGAAACTATATAATAAGTAGATATATAATTATCATGCGAATGAAATTTTTGCAAGAAATCACAAACTCAGCCGCATGGCCGAATTCGGCGGCCTAACGCCGCAGTTGTTCAACTGAGGGAATTGGAATTTGGGCAGGTTTGGAGGCTGAGTTGCCGTTGAAATCTAGGTCACGCCTTCTTTTAGAGGTCCATGACCTAATCCAGGCTGCCGGTGTTTAAGCGGTTCTGCAGATTCGACTTGGCTTTGCGGAGTGTCGCCACAAGCTGCTCAATGTCAGCTTCATCCATCCCATGAAGCGTCACCTCGTTGAGGTGGAGCATGCTCTTGGAAATCTGTTTCTGGATATCCTTGACCTTGGGAGTCAGCCAAACCCGTTTTGCGCGGCGGTCCTTGTCGTCCGCCCGCCGTTCGACATAGCCTTTGGCTTCCAGCCGGTCGACCAGGCCGCTGACGGTGACTGTGCCGATATCCATGCGCCCGGACAACTCGGTTTGAGTCAACCCATCCTGCTTGTGCAGTTGGTTGAGAACAAAGACCTGGACGTGGGTCAGCTCATATTCTGTCGCCAGTTGGTCGAACAGGATGCGGCGGAACCGGGCGATATCGCTGAACAGGGTTCCAAGGATGCGGTCCAGATCTTTCATTCTCTTCCGTTTGTCGTTTTGCATCCAAGAGACGGGATGCGCTCGATGCCGAGCCGGTTGGCGAAATGCTCAAAGGCGCGTTGAGCCGCTGTAATCAACATCACCAGAACCGGCAGTGATTTGCAGTCCCATATCATAACGATGAACATGCGAACAAATCGTATTCAGGGCCGATCGATCACGTGCGGGCCTGATCCTGGTTTTCGGCGAGTATTTCGTCAATTTCTGCGGGACTGCAGCCAAGCTCTTCCAGGACTTCACGGCTGTGCTGTCCAACACTGGCAGGACTGGTTGCTTCCCGCTTCGGCCCGTCCTCGCTGGCGACGAAAGGCGCGCCAACCAATGTTGCCTGCCGGACAGTTTTAGTTCCGAAAGCTGTATCCACCAGAATGCCCCGATGAGCGAGTTGTGGATCGGCAGCCGCCTGCTTCAGCGAGCGGACCGGTTGAACCGGTACACCGTGGCTTTTCAAGACTGGCAGCCATTCCTCCACGGTCGTGGTTTCCAGGACAGATTGAATGAGTTTCCGCCCTGCGGCCAGGTTTTTCTGCCGCTCCGTCTCGGTCGCAAACCGGGGGTCCTTCAGGCTGTCTGAAAGATTGAGCGCTTTAAAGCAGGCTTCTTGCTGTCCGGTGGTCAAAGTCGCAAGCAAAACCAGTCCGTCCTTCGCGCGGAAGGTTCCGGACGTCGGCTGATCAATTGGAGACTCGTTGCCCATAAGGGGAGGCTGATGGCCGCGGACCATATAGTCTGCCGCCTGGCAGCACATGAGCTGCATCGCTGTGTCGAACATGGCGACATCCAGATATTGACCTTTTCCGGTTACCTCCCGGCGGTAAAGGGCGGATGCGATCGCGTAGGCTGCTGATATGCCGCTTGCCACGTCCACCAGCATGAAGCCAACTCTTGTTGGTCCGGATTCAGGGTGTCCGGTCAAGGACATGATGCCGGAATCTGCCTGAATGGCGGAATCATAGGCTTTCTCATGGCTCTTGGGGCCGGTTTGCCCATAGCCGCTGACAGAGCAATAGACCACATTGGGGTTGGTTTTATGCACGCTCTCGTAGTCAATTCCAAGTTTCGCGGCGACCCCTGGAACAAAGTTCTCGACCACAACGTCCGCGCTAGCGGTCAATTTCGCGGCGACCGCCCGGCCGGTCTCAGATTTAAGGTCGAGGGCAATACTGCGCTTGTTGAGATTAGCAGTCAGAAATGCCGGAGACAGGCCTTCTTCGGCCATCTCCGGATCTGTCAGGACGCCGCGCAATTGATCACCCTTGCCGGGCGGTTCGACCTTGATGACGTCTGCATCCAGCAATGCGAGCATCTGCGTTGACAGGGGACCGGATAGCACACGGGTAAAATCAATGACCCTGACGCCCTTGAATGCTCTCATTCCTTTGCTCCTAGCAGCTTCGTCATTCCGCAACAGGCGCGATAAGCGCATCGAGCGCAATGGCTCCCTGTTCCTTGACGACAAAGGGATTGATGTCGATCGATGCAAGCGTATCGGCATTTTGAGCAGCAAAAACCGAAAGGCGGGACAGGGCATCCGCCAAAGCGTCAATGTCGCAAGGCGGTGCGCCGCGTACGCCGTCCAGCATCGGCCGTCCCTTGATTTCATCAATCATCCGCAAGGCTTCATCCTTGCCGAATGGGGCGAGCCTGAAGGTGACGTCTTTCAGCACCTCCACGAACACACCGCCGAGACCGAACATGACAGCCGGGCCGAATACTGGATCCCGGATGACACCAAGAACCGTCTCGACACCCCCGCTCACCATCTCCGATATAATGACGCCATCAAGCCGCGCATCCGGTCGTGCGGTACGTGCACGTGTCATGAGTGTATCGAAGCCTTCAAGCACAGAAGTTTCTTCCGTGAGATTTACCAGAACGCCGCCGATCTCGGTCTTGTGCTGGATGTCGGGTGAGGCGATTTTCAGAACGACGGCACCACCAATACTCTTGAACGCTTCGGCAGCATCTGCCCGCGTCTTTGCCAGAATATCGCGCGTGACCGGAATGCCTGCACTGGCCAGAATATCCTTCGCTTCATGCTCAGAAACAGTTTCACCCGGCACCGGTCTGACGGTCGCAGGTAATGCCGGCGCGGGATCAGGCTTCCCTCTGGCAAACACTTCACCGAAATGTGCAAGGGCAGCTGTCGTGCGCACGGATACGGCAGGGTCTTCAAAACAGGAGATCTTTTTCTGTTCGAATGACGTGATCGCACCTGGTTGCGCAATCAGGCTCAGCGCCATTGGGATATCCGGGTGTTTGTTGCGCAGATTGGAGAATGCTTCCTGGCACAGCTCCTTGAGGCCAGGCACCTGGGGCGCGCTGGCCAGATAGATTGCAAATGCGTCACAGCCACTTTCCTGGATAGCCAGATCGATACTTTGTTCAATCACTTCGGGCTGGTTTAGAACCTGTCCCGTGATGTCAATCGGGTTGCGCACACCTGCATAAGGGATCAACTGCAGCAGTTTTTCCTGAAGATCTTCAGGCATGGGTGGCACCTCAAGACCGTTTTTGACTGCTGTGTCGGCCATCTGAATGCCGATGCCGCCCGAAACGGTCTGGATGGCGATCTTCCGCCCCTTGGGAAACAGGCCCGTCTGGCACGCGTAGGCAACCTCCACCATCTCCTGACAGCTATGGGCCCGGTAGACGCCATATTGCTGGAACAAGGCATCATAGATCGCATCGGCACCTGCAAGGCTGGCGGTGTGGGTTGCCGCGGCTGCAGCTCCAACGTCGGTTTCGCCAACCTTTGTCATGATGACGGGCTTTTCGGCCGCGCGCGCCAGTTCAAGGGCTTCGCAGATGCGGTCGCGGTCCTTCATGCCTTCCACGTAGGCCATGATCGTATGAACGTCTGGCGAACGGGCATAAAAGCTGATCACCTCGGCGACATCGATGTCCGATTCATTGCCGGTGGTAACCCAAAGATCTGTTGCAACGCCGCGGCGTTGGGCCATGTAGAACATGTGCGACCCGTAAGCGCCGCTTTGGCTGACGATCGCCGTTCCGCCAGGCGCAAGCAATGTTCCGGCACGGACGTTGGAGAAGGTACCGCACCAGCCGGTACCCAGATTAAAGACGCCCAGGCAGTTCGGCCCGATCAGGCGTACTCCAGCTTCCCGCGCCACAGAGACAATCCTGTCCTGCATTGCGGCTCCGTCTTCACCGAGTTCGGCAAAACCTGAACTGAAAATGACAGCTGATTTCGTGCCTTTGTCTGCGCAGTCCGTCAGCGCGTTCAGCGCCAGATGGGCGGGGACCGCGATGATCGCACAATCTACAGCCTCCGGAACGTCCCGGATCGAGGAGTAGGCGGGAAGGCCCTGCACCGTTTCGCGTTTTGGATTGACCGGATAAATGCGGCCCTTGAACCCACCGTCCTTGGTTGAGCTGACTGGACGTCCGCCAATCCGGTTCGGGTCATCGGATGCTCCGATAATGGCCACCGATTGCGGATTGAATAGTGGCTCGAGCGACTGGGTCATGAAAAATCCTTGCTGAAGCTTGGTGTTGGGAGCCTTGTCCGTCAGATCTGCCGGCCGGCATCCTGCCAATAGGAATCCCGCAATTTGCGTTTGTAGATCTTGCCATTGTCGTCACGTGGCAATTCGTCATGAATGATGATTTCCCGCGGCAGCATGTAGCTGGCGATCCTCTCGCGCAGGAACGCCTGCAGTGCGCCTGTGTCCAGGTCCGCGCCGGGCATAGGCTGGATCGCTGCTGCGATTGATTCACCCAGGTCGCGGTCCGGAATTCCGAATACGGCACAATCGTGGATCGCATGGTGGCCGAACATCGCCGCTTCAATTTCCGCCGGATAGATGTTCACGCCGCCGGAAATGATCATGTCCCGCTTGCGGTCCGATATGAACAGATACCCGTCTTCGTCCAGGTACCCGATATCGCCGACTGTGAAGAGGCCATCGCGTTCAATTGCCTTTCGCTCCTCCGGTTTGCCTTCGTAGACAAAGTCCGGAAAGGAGTGCAGGCGGCAGTAGATTTCACCGGAAATCCCTGGAGGGCATTCCCCGCCGTTTTCGTCGAAGATCTTGATGACCGCATCTTCCACGGCGCGGCCGACAGTGCCGGGCCGTTCGAGTGCTTCTTCGCTGGTGCAAAGGGTCACCGCGCCGGTTTCAGTTCCACCGTAATACTCATAGATAACCGGTCCCCACCATTTGATCATGGCGGTTTTCACGTCTGGCGGGAAAGGCGCTCCGGCGCAGACAACATGCTTGAGGGAGGAGACGTCGTATCTGGCGCGGACGCTTTCGGGCAATTTCAAAAAGCGGATGAACATGGTCGGCACCATGAATGCCAGTGTAATGCGATGGTGCTCGATCAGCCGCAGGACTTCTTCAGCATCAAAGCGCGGCACCAGAACCAGGTCGCCTCCCACATCAACCGTCAGCATGGAGAACCGGTTCGGCGCCGAATGGTACATCGGCGCGACCATTAGCGTCCGGCAACCGGGCTGGAACATCTTGTTGTAACCGGTTTTCGCCAATGTCGGATTGGTCAGGCGCCGTACGCCCTTGGGCCTGCCGGTTGTACCTGAAGTATAGATCATGGCGGCCTGTCCATGCGCCTCCGGGCCGTCCCAGCGCGGAAGGCCGCTCAGCCAGTCCTGCCAGCACACACACTCCTGCGGTACGGCGCATTGTTCTGCAGACAGATCATAAGAGGCGGCAATATCCGGTGGTGTTTCGACGATTATGATCTGAAGTCCGGACTTCAGGCTGTCAGGCAGGTCCTCGCCGACTTTCCGCCAAAGGTCCGCATGAACCACAAAGACCTTCGCCTGGCAGTCGGCAAGTATGTAGGCCACTTCATCTGCGGTGAAACGCCAGTTGACCGGTACCGCGGCGGCTTTCACCATCGCAGCTGCCAGATCCATGACAACGAGCGGAAAGTCGTTGCGCATCATAGTGGCGACGGCGCCTTTCTCAGTGACGCCCGCCTTGAGGAAACCGCTAGCGGCCTTTCGCGCTTCTTCCCGGGCGCTGTCATGTGACATGCTCCGGGGCCCACAAATCAGTTGGTTTGTCATGGATCTTTCCGTTCTGGCCCGATTACCGGCCCTTGAATTCCGGTTTCCGGTTTTCCTGGAATGCGTGAACCCCTTCCTCGAAGTCTTCCGAAGCGAAAGCACGGCCCTGGCAGGCCGCTTCAAGGCGCATGGCTTCTTCGAGCGTAGCTGTTTGGGCCGCCTTTATTTCCTGCTTGATCAACCCAAGGGCAACGGTGGGTCCGTTTGCCAGCCGTTCGGTCAATGCCAGGGCTTCAGCCCTCAGGTCATTGGTGTCGACAACCTTGTGAACCAGGCCCCATTCCCGGGCTGTCTCGGCTTCAATCTTGCCACCGAGCATGGCCAGCGCGGCCGTGCGGTTCGCTCCGATCCGGTGGGTGAGAAACGACGAGGCACCTCCGTCCATCACCGCACCAATCCGTGCAAACGACAAATGAAACTTTGCCGATTTCGCGGCGACGATAATGTCGGATGCAAGCGCGAGGCTGAACCCGGCTCCTGCCGCCGCGCCATTGACCGCAGCGACAATTGGAACCGGTAGGTCGCGCATTACGGCGACGACCCGGTTGATACCCGCCAGAATTTGCGTCTCTATTGATTTCCGGCGGGCAAGGATCGTATCCAGATCAAGGTCTGCCCCGCTGCAGAAACCGTCACCGCTTCCCGTGATCAGAACGGCTCGGGCCTTAGGTGCCCTCATCTCTTCGGTCAGTTCGCGCAACAACCCGTCGCGCATGTCTTCCGAAAGGGCATTCAGCCGGTCCGGCCGGTTGAGCGTCAGTATCAAAAGACCATCAAGACGCTCGACAAGCAGATCGCTCATCTGTTCCTCCTCCCAGGATCGAATGACGTGCGGAAATTTGGGGGCGTTACGCCCCGTATTTTCCGACGATGGCGAGGGAGCAGACATTCTGATGCGGGAAACCGCCGAGGTTGTGGGTCATCCCGAAAACCGGTTCTTGCTGTCGCTGGCGTTCGCCCGCACGTCCCTGCATCTGAAGATACATTTCGTAGATCATTCTCAGACCTGACGCGCCGATCGGATGGCCGAAACACTTGAGGCCGCCATCGATCTGGCACGGGATCGTTCCATCTGCATCATAGAAGCCATTCATGACGTCCTTCACAGCGCCGCCTTCCGGCGAGATGAAGAGGTCTTCCATCGTGACCAGTTCGGTGATCGAGAAGCAGTCGTGTACCTCAAACAGGCTGATCTGATCCCGCGGGTTCTTGATCCCTGCCTCCTTGTAGGCACGTTCCGCACATTTGCGCGTGGTGACGAAATGGCTCCCGTCCCAGGAATTGTGCTGAGCTTCTAGACCGTTGGACGCGGCCAGCTGAAGTGCCTTGACCGTAATCAGGTCGTGTTTGCCAAGTGACCGGGCTATCTCCGGGGTGGTGACAATTGCACAGGCCGAACCATCACTGACGCCGCAGCAATCAAAAAGGCCGAGTGGCTCGGCGATGATCGGAGCATTCATCACTTTGTCTTCAGTGATTGCGTTGCGCAGATGTGCCTTCGGATTCCGGGAGCCGTTTTCGTGGCTCTTGACCGAAATATGCGCCATGGCGCGCTTCAGGTCTCCGGCGTTGACATTGTGTTTCGCCCGGTAGGCCGTGGCGAGCTGCGCGAAAGATCCGGGTGCCGACACATTCGCCCAGAACAAGTCGTTGACCGAGCCGCGGTTGCGTTGCGGCAGGCCGCCGTAGCCGGTGTCCTTGAGCTTCTCAACTCCAAGTGCCAATGCAATATCGGCAGCTCCGGAGGCCACTGCATAGACAGCGC
The DNA here is from genome assembly GCA_965230705.1 of Roseibium sp. GTDB lineage: Bacteria > Pseudomonadota > Alphaproteobacteria > Rhizobiales > Stappiaceae > Roseibium. The sequence continues at coordinate 22,747 of CBDDLN010000001.1, forward strand.
CGCGGAAGGCTTCGGAGCCACTGGCACAGTAGTTCTCGACCCGGGTTACCGGAATGTTCGGCAGGCGCAGCGCCATGGAGAGCGGAACTGCCGATTTGCCGACATGCTGCTCTTCGATGGCAGTGCCGAGCCAGGCGGCGTCGATTTGCTGCTTTTCAATACCGGCGTCACTGATCGCTTCGGTGAAAGCCTCGATCATCAGGTCTTCGGCATTGTCGTTCCATCGTTCGCCAAATTTGGAACAGCCCATTCCAAGAATGGCGACCTTGTCCTTGATACCTGTTGCCATTGTCAGTTCCCTCCCTTGTTGGCGCTGTCCGCGCTCATGTCGACAGCCGGGGTGGCTTTCCAGAAATACCGGCGGAAGCCGCGTTTGGGGTCGTAGTCCTTGACACGGAACATCATCCGCATCGGCATGCCGACCTCCAGCTCCTGGTCTGGATCGATATCGGTGAAGTCAGCCATCAGGCGGCCGCCTTCCTCGAACTGAACCATGCCGTAGTAGGCTGGCGGATCAGGGGTGTAAGTCAGCCGGTCAGCCGTGAACGAATTCAGTCGGGCCGGTTTGTCTGCGAAGGCGTGATCTTCCTGCGTTCCAATCGCGCCGCAGTTGGGATTGACGCAAATGTTGCTCTTGGGGAATTGATGCGTGCCGCATTCGGTGCAGCTGCCCCCCATCATTTTCTGCGCCATGTCCTTGTTGCGGAAATGGGTGCTTAGTCCGGTCTGTTTGTCGACTTCGGCACGGATACCTTCTTCAAGCACCACCAGATTATTCAGGGTGAGGAACCTTTGGTAATTGGTGTCTTCACGGCGGCGTGCCAGATGTCCGATGATCCCTGACCGGCCGTTCAGGCCTGTTCTTGAACCGGTTGCCTCAAACAACAGCGCGTCACATCCCTGGCCGAACCCGGTAACAAGGACCTTGTCTCCGGCCTTGGCCTGCTCCAGCGCATGTACGAGCATCACAACCGGGTGTGCAGAGCCGGTTTCACCGCAGTTTGTCTGCAGATTGTCAGCAACTGAAGTGTCCGGCAGCCCAACCTTCTTGGCGATCATGCCGCTTACCCGCTTCATTGCCGCTGGAAAACAGAATGTCGTGATGTCTTGAGGACTTAGACCGGTCTTGTGCAGAAGTGCGTTGACCGCTGCTGGCACGATTTTCATATAGCCTTCGTCGCGCAGCCAGCGCTCTTCCCAAGCATAGTCGAAGTCGTGGCCCTGACCTTTGAAATGATCAACGAAATCGACTGACTCCGTGTGCGATCCAACAAACTTTGCAATCACGTCCCCGCGCCCAACCAGGACTGCAGCAGCGCCATCGCCGTAAGTCATTTCCTGCGGGCTGGCTGCTTTGGTCTGCCGTCGTTCGGAAGCTGCGAACAGGATCGGCTTGTCTGCTCCGGCTGCGGCCTGCAGTGCGACCGACAGGCCGGACGTGCCAGCCCTTTGAGAGGACGCAATGTCGATCGTCATGAGCTGGTTGCCAAGATCAAGAGCGTCGGCAACCACGCCTGAATTGAGGCGGTCTTGAAAAGGGAAACTTGTGGACGCAAGGTAAAACGCTGACAGCTCCTTGCGGTCTGAACCAGTCAGACAGTCGCGCGCTGCTTCGACCGCCATGGTAATGGCGTCTTCATCCCAATTGGCCACAGCACGCTCACCTTTGGCGAGCCCCATGAGACCGGGATTGTACCAGGCGTGGGCCTTGCCGATCTCCTTGCGCTGCAGGCGGCCTTGCGGCAGGTAGCCGCCGGCTGCCAGAATTCCCAGATCCATGTCTTACTCCCGTTGTAACGCAATCCGCATTTACTTCGCGGTTTTCGGTTTGATGAGGCGGAAGGTGCCTGATGCAGTTGCGATCAGGTTCCCGCTTTCATTTGTGATTTGGCCTTCGGTAAAGAACACCGACTTGCCACCGCCAGTGCGCCGCGCGCGGGCTTTCAAAAGTCCGGGGCGCATTGGAGCGATGAAGTTTGTGGTGAGCGAGAGCGTCATGCATTTGCAGTGAAGCTCAGGCTCTGGGCGGAAACAGCCGGCCATGCCGCAGGCATAATCAAGAACCGTCGCCAGAACACCGCCGTGGGCAATGCCATGCGAATTTGTGTGCCGTGCGTCCATGACCAGTTCGACACAAGCGTAGTCGACAGCCCATTCAGCGAGCTTGCAGCCGACGAGGCTGTTGAACTCCCCCTGGGCAACTTTCGGCTCCGCAACTGTCATTCACAACTCCCAACACATTCCTGCCGGGCAAAACTCGAAACGCAGATGAGGCCTTCCCGCCTCCCTGCAGTTCGTCGTGCAGTCCGGTTTTGATGGGCAATTATTATATGGCTTGAAGATAATTCGCAAGCGTATTATTATGTTACGATATAAATTGATGACGCCGCCGGCAAAACCTGCCCTGCGGCGCGGATAATTGGGAGAAAGTGAATGTCAGAACAGGCGCTATTGGCGGGAAAAGTGGCGATTGTAACCGGTGCAGGCCGGGGGGTTGGCCGGGAAATTGCGCTTCTGATGGCCGCGAAAGGCGCCAAGGTGATTGTCAATGACCTCGGCGGTACCGGTGGCGGTGAAGGTGAAGACCAGCTGCCGGCAACAGAAGTCGTCAATGAGATCAAATCCCAGGGGGGTGAAGCTGCCGCGAACTTTTGCAGCGTTACCGACCGCAAGGCGGTTCAGGAGATGATTGACCAGGCGGTCGGGACCTTTGGGGGTCTCGACATCGTGGTCAACAACGCAGGCATTGTTCGTGACGCCATTTTTCACAAGATCACCGATGAGGAGTGGGATCAGGTCATCGATGTTCATTTGAATGGTGCCTACAATGTCAGCCGGGCAGCGGCGAATGTTTTCCGCCAGCAATCTTCCGGCCGGATGATCCACATGACATCCACCTCCGGTTTGATCGGTAATTTCGGGCAAGCCAACTACGCCGCGGCCAAAATGGGGATTGTCGGTCTATCCAGGTCCGTCGCGCTGGATATGGCGCGCTATAATGTGACCTCCAATGCCATCGGGCCATTTGCATGGAGCCGTCTGATCGGCACCATTCCGATCAAGTCGGAAGAGGAACGCAAGCGGGTCGAGCGGTTGAAGAGCATGACACCGGCCAAGGTCGCGCCGCTTGTCACGGCGCTTGCATCCGATGCGGCGCAGCATGTTTCCGGTCAGATATTCGTTTCCCGCGGCAGCGAAGTAATGCTGATGAGCCAGCCCCGTCCCGTGCGCTCCATGGCGCGCCCGGATAAATGGACGCCGGAGACTATCCTAGATCATGCGTTCCCGGCCTTCAGCAGCACGCTGTGCCCGCTTGAGCGTTCTTCGGATGTTTTCTGCTGGGATCCGGTCTGATGGCCTTGGATCCAGACAAGATCAGGAACTGGCCGTTCGAGGACGTCGAACAGACCTATACGGTCAAGGACTCCATTATCTACGCGCTGGGCGTAGGGTTTGGCCATGATCCGCTGGACGAAGGGCAATTGCCCTTCGTTTTCGAGGAAGCCGAATTCAAGGCTGTGCCGACCATGGCAGTGGTACTGGCCGGACCGGGATTTTGGCTTCGCGATCCGAAGACCGGTATCGACTGGCGCAAGATCCTTCATGGCGAACAGGGCATCAAGATCCACCGCCCGTTGCCTCCTGCAGCAACAGTCGTTGCACGCACCCGCATTACCCGCATTCTGGACAAGGGTGCGGACAAGGGTGCCCTGATTTATTCAGAACGTGATCTGATCGACAAGGCGACCGGAGACAAGCTGGCGACCCTTTCTTCAACGACCTTTGCCCGTGGTGATGGCGGTTTTGGAGGCCCGTCCGGGCCACAGCCCGAACCTCATCAATTGCCGGACCGCAAGCCGGACGCTGTGTGTGATCTGCCGACCGCGCCGCAGTCTGCTTTGCTTTACCGCCTTGCCGGTGATCCCAATCCCCTGCATGCCGATCCAAAAGTCGCGTCGTCTGCGGGCTTCAAGGCGCCGATCCTGCACGGTTTGTGTTCTTTGGGGAATGCCGGGCATGCGGTGCTGCGCACCTTCGGTGACTACGATGTGAACCGCTTCAAATCACTCAGACTCCGCTTTTCCAGCCCGGTCTATCCGGGTGAGACTATCCGGACGGAAATGTGGAAGGACGGTTCAACCATTTCCTTCCGCTCGACGGCCGTGGAACGGAACGTGGCGGTTCTTGGCAATGGCTGTGCCGAAATCGGGCCGCCATAGGAAGGGCTTGAGATGAATGAGAATGTGTCAGCCTGCAGATCGATCTTCCAGGACGTTGCCCGGTTCCGGGCGCAATTGTTCGACAGGTTGATTTCACCGCATGGCCTGACGATGTCGCAGGCCAGGGTTCTGCTGCATCTTTTGCAGGAGGACGCTCTCACTCAGTCCGATCTTGCCCGGCGCATGGATGTGGGAACCGTGACGATTGGCGGCCTGGTCGACCGTTTGGAAGCACGTGGTTTGGTTGAGCGGCGGGCTGACGCAAAGGACAGGCGGGCGAAGCGGGTCTGTTTGACCGACACTGCCCGCCCCCTGGAAGAAGCGATGGATGCCTGCAGTGCCATGGTTGACGAAGTGTCATTTCAAGGCCTGCCTGTTGCTGACATTGATGCACTGATGTCCGGGCTTCAGGCAGCCCGAAAAAATCTGCTGTCGATGCTCGAAAGCCCTGATTTGAAGTTGCTGGACGGTACCGGGTGGATCTCGAACGCAAAAACTGGAGACAAATGAATGGGTCCGCTCGAAGGTTTGAAAGTTGTTGAGTTTGCCGGCATTGGGCCCGGGCCGTTCGCTTGCATGATGCTGGCGGACATGGGCGCTACCGTCCTGCGCATCGACCGTCCTGCCGCGCCGGGTGCCGCCGGGATTTCTCCGGAAAAAGCGCGCAAGGAATTCATCCTGCGGGGCCGGAAGTCGATAACGCTTGATTTGAAAAATCCCGAAGCTGTCGAGTTGGCGCTGAAGCTGATTGAACGCTCGGACGCCTTGGTCGAAGGGTTCCGGCCCGGCGTGATGGAGCGATTGGGTCTGGGGCCGGAAGCCTGCTTCAAACGCAACCCAAAACTGGTCTACGGACGAATGACGGGTTGGGGGCAAAGTGGTCCGCTGGCTTCTGCGGCCGGTCATGACATCAACTACATATCCTTGTCCGGCGCTCTCTGGTCAATGGGCGAGGCTGACCGGGACCCGGTACCGCCGCTCAATCTGCTCGGGGATTTCGGGGGCGGTGGAATGTTCCTTGCTTTCGGCGTCGTGTGCGCACTGTTGCGGGCAAAGGCAACTGGCGAGGGCGATGTTGTCGACGCCGCGATATGCGACGGCACGGTCGCGCTCATGGCATCGCTGTTGACCGCCAAGGCCGGCGGCCGATGGAAAAACGCACGGCAGAGCAACCGGCTGGATGGAAGCGCACCATTTTATGGTGTTTACAAGTGCAGCGACGGTCAGTGGGTCACGATCGCACCACTGGAAGAAAAGTTTTGGGAATTGTTCCTGCAAATTCTGGAGTTAAGCGCGGACGCGCTGGGTGATCGCTCTGACGTGCGGTTATGGCCGGAAATACGCGCGAAACTCGAACGGATTTTTGCCGGAAAGACCCGTGCAGAGTGGTGCGAACTGTTTGAAGGTACAGACATTTGCTTTGCGCCGGTTCTCGATCTGGATGAGGCGCCTTTGCATGACCACAACCGGGCCAGAAACATCTTCATAGAAGCAGAAGGTGCTGTTCAACCAGCCCCCGCACCCCGCTTCCAGAAAGCTGCAGTGCGTTTGCCCTCTCCGCCACCCGTTCCAGGTGAGCACAATGCGACAGTATTGCGTGAGTGGGGCCTCAGCAGCGAAAACGTAGAAGAGCTGGCTGAGGCCGGAGTGATTTAGCCTCAGCCGCTCACGTTTCAAAAAAATCCGACAGAGATCGCTTGTCAAATAACTATATATGCGTATAGTTCGTATGCTTATTATAATAATATGAATCATATGACAGGCGGTGGAGCGCTGTTAATGGCCGAAAAGAAGAGCCATGAGGGTGAGCAGGCCGTTGACTGATCTAACGGGAGGAAGCAATGCCAAGTTTTATCAAACCGGCCGTGATTGGCTTGACCATGGCCGCGTTGACCGCCAGCGCAAGTTTTGCAGAGACTGTTCTCCGGTATTCGGAAGCAGGGCCAAACCGCGGCGCCCGGGCGAAGGCCCTTGAATACTTTCTGGAAGAAGCCAGCAGCAAGTCGGGCGGGCAGCTCGGTTTTGATGTTCACTGGGGCGGTGCGTTGCTCAAGTGGTCTGCGGCACTGAACGGGATTGCCGCAGGTGCAGCTGACATGGGAACCGTAATCGCGCCATATGCACCCAAGCAGCGCAGGGCTTGGCGATCGGGGATCTGCCAATAGCATCGTCGAACACTTGGGTCGGCCTTCGGGCAACGCACGAGCTGTTGACGACCAACGAACAGCTCAAGGACTTTTTGGCCAAGGAAAATGTTGTTTTCCTGAGTAATTTCACTTCCACAGGCACACAGTTCGAGTGTACCGGTGACCACAAGATCGAAACGGTTGACGACTTCAAGGGCCTGACCGTGCGTGCCACGGGGACAGTTGCAAAGGCGTTGAACGAGATTGGCGCCAATGTTGTCAACATGACCTTTGACAAGGTCTATCAGGCACTTGATTCCGGCCTGGTCGACTGCGCAGCCGGATACTACTACACCAACCGTGCGTTCCGGCACTACGAGATCGTCAATCACATTGCCGAGACGAACTGGGGTCAGGTTGGCGGCTTCGCGCTTATCATCAACAAGGATGTTTGGGGCGGACTTCCAGCGGATCAGCAGGAAGCCCTTCTGGCGGCCGGGTCAAACATGGTGGACGAGTTTGCCCGAATCCAGATTGCCACGATTGATGACGTCAAGGCCGGCCTGAAAAGCGGTGAAATCGGCCGTCAGGTTCCCGTTGTTCCAATGGCGGAAGAAGAGCGCGTCAAGCTGCTGGCACTGTCGGAAAAGTATGTTCAGAAGTGGATCGATGACATGACCGCGCGCGGTTATGACGGCCAGGCGATCTGGGATGAATATGCCGGTCTGGTCGACAAATACGCAGCCGAACTCGAGTCCAAAGGCTATCCATGGGATCGGTAAAGGCCCGGGAACCGGCCCCGCCGAACAACGGTCGGGGCCGCAAATTTTCCGCGCTAGGAGCCCTGGGCTGGCTGGAAAAGGTCTTCATCGCCGCTGCCGCAGTCGCGATCCTGGGAATGTGCGTCTACATCACCCTCGGGATCCTGTTGCGATCAATTGTCGGAATGCAGATCCCCGATGAGGTTGTGATCGTCGGCGACTTGATGATTGGCGCTTTGATCCTGCCGCTCGCTTATGTGGCCGCTGACAGGGGCTTCATCGCTGTCGAAGTTCTCACAGAGATGCTGCCCAGGGCCGCCCATATCTGGCTCAATGTTCTTGCCGCCTCGGTCGGTCTGCTTGCGGTTCTTCCGATTACATATGCCGGTTATCTGGCAATGCTGCATGCGATCGAGAGCGGGAACTACTTCTTTGGCATCCTGGAGCTTCCCGAGTGGCCAGGCCGCGTTGCCTTCTTTGCGGGCTATGCGCTGTTTTTCATCCGTCTGACGATCCTGTTTGTGCAGGACCTAATCGGCGCGCTCGGGCGCGGTGGCGGTGAGCCGCCCGACAAGACCCATGACCCCAGCTGGGAGGAGGCCGCCTAGTGGACCCCTCAACAATTGGCATATTCGGCTTCGTAGTGGCGCTGACGCTGCTCGCCTTGCGCGTTCCGATTGGCTTCACGCTGGTCAGCGTGTCTTCGGTCTGTTCCCTGATCACCTATGCCTGGCGGCCGGGATCGGAATTCAATCTGGACCGTGGCCTTCGCCCGGCCATGGCGTTGATTGAATCGAACGCGTTTGAGTTCATTCACTCTTACTCGCTCTCCATGGTGCCGTTGTTCATCGCGGCCGGGCATATCGCCTATCACACCCGGATCACGACGGATATTTACGACGCGGTGCGGGTCTGGATGTCCCGTTTGCCGGGCGGCCTCGCCATTGCTTCCCTGATCGGCTGCGGCGGCTTTTCGGCAATCACGGGGTCGAGCGTTGCCTGTGCGTCCTCGATGGGCCGTATCTGCGTGCCGGAAATGCTGCGCTACGGCTACGACAAACAACTGGCCACAGCCAGTGTTGCAGCCGGAGGCACCCTTGGGGCCCTGATCCCGCCGAGTGTGCTGTTCATCCTCTATGGCACCTTCACCGAGACCTCGATCAGCCGTCTGTTCATGGCCGGCGTGGTTCCAGGCCTCTTGAGCCTTGCCGGTTTCATCATCACGGTCATGGTCTGGGTCAAGCTACGGCCGGGCGCTGCTCCGGTGCCGGACGCAGAGATTTCCGGCGATGACCGCGCATCGGCTGCGATCAAGGCATGGCCGGCAGTGACTTTGATGGTGATCATCATCGGAGGCATTTACGGGGGTATCTTCACGGCAACGGAAGCCGCCGCTGTCAGCCTGTCCTTCGTGCTGGTCTACGGAACACTGTCAAAACGCTTGCGCTGGGACGACTTCGTAACGTCGATGCGGGAAACGGCGTATCAGACCGGATCGCTGTTTTTCATTGCCGTTGGCGCGAAGATATTTGTGTCCTTTGTCTCCCTGACCGGTGTCACCGGAGGTCTTGTTGACCTTGTGGCCTCTGCCGGGCTGGAAACGTGGATGATCCTGCTCTGCATCGTGCTGATTTATCTGGTGATGGGTATGTTCCTGGATCCGATCGGCACCATGCTGCTGACACTCCCCTTTACCGTTCCGCTGATTGAAGGGATGGGTTTCAACCTGATCTGGTTTGGTGTCATCGTCGTCAAGCTTCTGGAAATTGGCCTCATTACACCGCCGGTCGGTCTCAATGTCTTTGTCATCAATTCGGTGGTGGGGCGGGAAATCCAGGTGCACACGATCTTCTTTGGCATCATGAAGTTTCTTGTTTTGGACATTGCCGTGCTCTTGGCACTTCTGGCATTCCCGATCCTGTCCTTGGGCCTGCCGAGCTTGATGTTCTAACGAGAATCCAGGGCTTTGGTCCGCACCTGATACATGAACCTGCGGCGCCAGAGAGCGAAACGCCTGAAGCGACTCCCACTCGCTTCAGGCGTTTTTCATTTTCTGGACCCGCAGGGAACCGGCGTCTCAGGTCAGCCGTTTTTCGAAAAACACGCGGTTGAAACCGTCTTGCTGCCGGCGCCCAGTCTCCGCGTATCCCAGCCTTGGATAGAATGTCAGGTTCCGGGTCATTTTTTCGTTTGTGTAGAGCTTTACGCAGCGAAGACCGAGTTTCCTTGTTTCGGCTTCGCAATGGGCAATCAGGGCCTTGCCGACACCTTGTCCGGCCGTTGAACTGAAAACCGCGGCATTTTCCAGGAACATGTGATCGGTCTTTGGAAAAAAGACGATGAAACCCAGGATATTGTCGTTCTGATCGACTGCGACATGAACTTGGTCAGCTGCAATCTGCGCCTTGAAATCGGCAACCATCGGTGCCGGCTTCCGGCCGATAGCGGCAATGTAGGGCGTATAGGCTTCTTCGGCGCAGGCGCGGATTGCCGGTTCATCAGAAGGGACAGCAGGCCTGATACGCATCATGCAAAAGCACTCCGGTTAGGATCATATTCTGCACTAAATCCGGAGGCAGTGGTTGACTGCAAGTGAAGACGATGGTTCCGGCGCTGCCCCGGGCTTGATCCGGAGCCTTTATCTTTCGGTCCCGGATCATGTCCGGGACAGCGCGAACAGGTCCTGCTTGGGCCCTTATTTTGCCCGCTGATTGAACCGCCGTCCGACCAAGGCGCTGGCAATGTTGGTTTTCTGAATATCGATGGACCCACCGGCGATGCCCCAACCCCAGCTGTCGCGCATTTTTTGTTCCATGGGAAACTCGCGGGAGTAGCCATATCCGCCCATGAGCTGCATGGCCTTGCCGGTGACTTCCCGGGTTATCTCGTTGGCAAAACACTTGGCAATCGAGCTCTCGCCGACCGATGGTAGGCCGCTCTCGGCATTGACGACCGCGCGGTAGAGCAGCAAACGGGCAGCGTCGAGCTTCATCTTCATTTCGGCGATCTGAAGCTGGACTGCCTGAAAATCGACAATCGGTTTGCCAAATTGTTCGCGCTCCTGAACGTAGTCCAGAACATAGTCGAAGGCGGATTGTGCGCAGGCGAGGCTCATGGTGGTGTTGCCGCAGCGCTCCAGGTCGAACGCCTCCATGAGTTTGCGGAAGCCGCCCGCCGGTACGATGATGTTTTCAGCGGGAACACTGACGTTGTCAAAATACATGTCCGCGCTGTGAACTCCCCGGAAACCCATGTGGTGCTCGCGTTTGCCGAAGGTAAAGCCATCTGCGCCCTTTTCTACCAGCACAGCTCCAATGCCCTTTGCGCCCGGATCATCGGACAAGCGGCAATAGACCACATAGGTATCTGAATGCCCGGCGCCGGAGCACCAGCGTTTCTGGCCATTGATAATCACACGGTCACCCTCGACCCTACCCCTGGTGGTCAGATCTGTAAGGGCTGACCCTGCGCCGGGTTCCGACATGGAGACCGCAACGATCATGTCGCCCGAGCAGACTTTTGGCAAAACCTTCTGGCGCATGGCTTCAGGCGCGAAATTGGCAATCGCGAGCGCTGGGCCGAAACAGGATTCAAAAATCGGAAACGCCACGCCGATGGAGATCTTGGCAACTTCTTCGAGCACCAGAACCGCCTCGAAATGGCTCATTCCGCCGCCGCCATAGGCTTCCGGCAGATTAACGCCGAGGAGGCCAAGTTCGGCAAACCGGTGCATGATATCCGGGCCCGGAGATTCGTCAGTGTCTTCAACGTGGCGGGCAATCTCCGGCAGTTCGCTCTGGGCGAACCGCCGCACGGTATCTTGCAGGGCAGTCTGTTCTTCGGTGAGGGTGAAATCCATCAATTCGGCCTTTTTGTCTGAAATGTGACGGGGCGCTGGAAGGAAGCGCCTGGGCAGCATAGGTCTTGAGTTGGGATCAGCTGGCAGCGCGTGTTCCTGCGTGGGAAACGGGTTCCCAATAGGGATCGCGGAGTTTGCGTTTGTATATCTTGCCGGAATCGTTGCGCGGCAGGTCTGATCTGAATTCGATCCGGCGTGGCACCTTGAAGCCCGCAAGACGCTCCTTCAGGTAGGTAACGACCTGACCGGTGGTCAGATTTGCATTGTTTTCTGGTTGCACGATTGCCATCAGCGCTTCACCATATTCAGGGTCCGGTACGCCAAAGACTGCGCAATCAGCAACATCCGCCATCGCGTGCAGCTCGGCCTCGATTTCTGCTGGATAGATATTGACGCCTCCGGAAATCACCATGTCCTTGGCCCGGTCGCACAGGAACAGATAGCCGTCCTCATCGAGATATCCGATATCTCCGGTGGCAATCAGGCCATCGACATCGAGTTCTTGCCGGGCAAGGTCGTTGTTGGCATAGGTGAACTCCGGTGCCGTATCCAGGCGGGAGACTATTTCACCAGGCGTTCCGAGCGGCATGTCTTTGTGGTCTTGATCGACAATGCGCAGGGTAACACCGCCAAGCGCCCGGCCAACCGTGCCTGGTTTGCGCAAGGCATCTTCCGGTGTGCAGTAGGTGACGTAATTCTGTTCAGTTCCGGCATAAAACTCATGCACCACCGGACCGAACCAGTCCTGCATCGCGGTTTTGACCTCCGGCGGGCAATGGGCGGCGGCGGTTACCACAAACTCCAGCGAGGAAACATCGTAACGTGACCGAACTTCGTCTGGCAGTTTCAGGAGCCTTGCGAACATGGTCGGGACCATGAAGACCGTGGTAATCCGCTCCTGGTCTACCATTGCCAGAAAGCCTTCCGCATCAAAGCGCGGCATCAGGAACACCTTGTCTGCAACGGCATAGGTGCGCGTGCCGAAGGAATTCGGTGCGCCGTGATAAAGCGGCCCGCATATGAGTGCGCGGATACCGGATTTGATCCCGTAAATCATGTCGCGGACACCGAGAAACTTACCGGCCAGCTCGGGTTTTTGCGGCTGCCTGAAGACACCTTTCGGCTTGCCCGTGGTGCCGGAGGTGTAGGTCATCGTGTCGGTGAAATCCCGGCATGGGTTGTCGAGCAGTGGATGAGATTCGATAAAGTGATCCCAGGACTCTGTATTGATCGCAGAGTGCTTCGAGGAGGCTGGTTGGCCGTAGGCTGCACTCAGTTCAGGTGGAGTTTCGACCTTGAGCACGAGAAGGCCTGGCGGAATGATGTCGCCGAGGAGCTGCAGCAGATCCGAATGGGCGATCAGAACTTTTGCCCCTGAATCTTTGAGAACATATTCCACCTCCGGCGGTGCCAGATGCCAATTGATGGCAACCGGGCTTGCGCCAAGCAGGGTGGCTGCACGAGTCCCTTCGAAAAAGGCAAAGTCATTGCGCAGGAGGAGGGCAACCCGGTCTCCACGCCCGACGCCAAAGTCACGCAGCCCGGAAGCAGCGCGGCTGGCGCGGACTTCACACTCTGAGCGTTTGCGGGATCGGTCACCGCTGAAAAGAAGCGTTTCAGACATGAGACGCCCCTTGCTGGTTATCGGAAGCGCCAGTTACTTTTGGGATCTCTGTTGACCCAGACCCGCGGAAGGCAGCCAAAACGGCTGCGGTATTTTCGCCAACCTGAGGAACATGTGAGCCAACCGGCAAAGGAGCACCGGAAAAGCGAAATGGCAGGTTCGCGACCTTGAAAGCTGCAGAACCGGTACCGACCATGGTCATCAATTCCCGGGCGGAGACCTGTTCGTCCTCAATAGCCTCGGCAACCGTCTGATAACGGGCGCAAGGGATGCCGGCCCCCATCAGGCTGGCCTCGCATTCAGTGGCTGTGCGTGAACAGGTCCATTCTTCCACCAGCCCCATGAGCACAGGCCAGTTTTTCTCCCGCGCCAACTGGGTGTTGAAGCGGGCGTCCTCTTTCCAGTCCGGACGATCCAGCAAATCGGCGAGCCGCTCAAAAATCTTGGTGGTGATCGGCACCGCGATTACATGGCCATCGGAAGCTTTCACAGGCGTTGCCAGCCAGCGGTCAAAGCTGCTCGGGGTCTGCACTTCCTGCATTTCCAGAACAAGCAGATTGATCATGCTGTCCATCAGAGCAACATCAATATATTGCCCTTTTCCATGGCGAAGCTGGCCGATCAATGCGGTCTGGATCGCGCTGAAGGCAAAGAGGCCGCCGATCAGGTCGGCATACCAAATGCCGGTCCGGAACGGTTTATCGACATCTTCCGCATAGGACATGGCGGCAAGGTCGTGCCCGGACAAAGCGTGCAGAATGGGTGCATAGGCCGGGTGGCGGGACCGCGGACCTTCCTGGCCAAAGCCGGAAATCGAGCAATAGACGAGATCCTTGCGGCGAGCTGAGAGGGTCGCATGGTCAAGGCCCAGATCCTGAACAACTCCGGGCCGGAAGTTTTCGACCACGACATCGCAAGACGCCGCCAGTTCCCGGATAGCCTTCAGATCATCTTCAGAACGGAAGTCGATCTCGATGCTCTTCTTGCCGGCGTTGAAATGCCCGAAATAGGTGCTTTTTCCGCCCCGCAGCGGTTCCTTGACCCGCATGTGTTCACCGCCGATCGGCTCGATCTTGAAGACCTCCGCGCCGCAGTCGGCAAGCAGACGGGTGCAATAGGGGCCGGAAATGATCCGGGTCAAATCAAGAACCCTGATGCTTTCGAGCGGTTTGGGTGTGGCTGATATCATATCGATTGTTGTTCCAATGCGTCTAACTCGATCCGGGTTGGTAACCAAAGGTGGTCGATAGCCGGCGTTCCCGCCTGCAAGGAGTGGGCGATCGCCTACGAGCCGAAACCCCTGCCAAAGGCGTGAAAGTGCCACCCCCTTAGGAAGCGGTCGGTGCTGGCGCCGGGGGAGGGCTGCAGATCAATCGTCGGTTTTCAGAACTTTGCGTCCCTCACCCCACCCTCTCCCAATGGGAGAGGGTAGGCTGCAATGATGTATGTGCCCGCCTTACTGCGTCAGAACATCTGTCGCGGTATCCAGCGAGACCGGGGCATCGGACAAGAGCAGATCGGTTGCCGCCTTTTCAAAGCCGGTTTCGCCAGCTTTCAGCGGGTCCTGGGCCCGCAGCCGATGGTCGATGACCATACGGGCAAGCAGAAGGCGCCGGGAATCTCGGCCTGCTGCGCCAAGTGCACTTCCTTCTGTTGCGAGCAGCGTTGCGGTCGCCGAATTGTAGATTGCGCCTGAAGCCTTGCGGGCGAGCGTCTGGTTACCGCTCATGGCAACTTCTTCGGCAAAGTCGATCGCCTGCTGCACCGTGCTGCGCAGTTCACCTTTGAACTGGCCCGGCATGTCGGAGCTGCTGTTGATTTGATCCATCAGCTCTTCGTTCAGATCCTTGTGTGCACCCACCTTGGCAATCGCCCTTGTGGTGATGTCCAGCGAATTGATGTTGGATGTGCCTTCCCACAGAACGCCGAGATGGGCGTCCCGGACCAGGCGGGCATTGACGAAATCTTCGATGTAGCCGTTGCCGCCACGCACCTCCATCGCCCCGGTGGCGACCCGGATGTTGTCGCGTGCCGTCCGGTATTTGTGAGCCGGTGTCAGGATCCGGGCAATTCTTTTTGCCCGTTCATCTCCGCTTTCACCCATGGAAATTTGATTGCCGAGATAGAGCGTCATTGACAGCGCCTGTTCGGTCGGCAGCATGATTTTCATCAGCTGACGGCGCAACAGTGGCTTGTCCAGGATTTTTTCCTGGAACGCATGGCGGTTGGAGGCCGTGACCATCGCCTCGTTCAGGCAACGGCGCATCATGGAAGCAGCGCGGCAGCCATGGGACAGGCGGGAGAATGAAACCTGGTCCATCATCATCTTCAGGCCGCGGTTCTCATGCGGGCCGACCTCGCCGAGCGGATAGGCCACAGCGCCGTTGAAGACGATCTCACCAGATGCCATCGAGCGGCTGCCAAGTTTGTTTTTCAGGCGCACGATGCGGTAATCGTTGCGGCTGCCATCATCAAGGCGCCGGGGCAAGGCGAAGAGGCCAAGGCCTTTGTTTCCGGCAGGAGCACCTTCCGGACGGGCGAGCAGGAGCGCCACGTCGCCATCGGTACATGAACAGAACCACTTTTCACCGTATAGCCGCCAATTTCCGTCCTCGTAACGGGCTTCGAGCTGGATGTTCGAAACGTCCGATCCGCCGGTACGCTCTGTCATGAACTGAGCGCCTTTCAGCATGTTCTTTGTGTCCTGACTGGTCAGGCCCTCATAGAATCGGGCCTTGGTGGCTTCGTCGCCGTAGTCCTTGATCAAGGTGGCGGTCGTTTCAGTGGCGGAAATCGGACACAACTGGCCGAATTCCGACTGACCGAAGATGTATTGGAAGATGAACTTCACCGTGTGGGACATTGGCTTATCCCAGCCGAAAACGCCGGGCTTATGGATCATCGCGGCAAGGCCGTAGTCGCCAAACGCCACATCTTCCATGTTGCGGTAAGCAGGGTGGAACTCAATCCAATCCTCGAAGCGGCCGCGCGGGTCGCGGTGATGCAGGATCGGCTGGTGCTTGTCGGCCATTCGTGACCAGTCATCGACCTCATCGCCGACCACAGCACCGAATTTTTCAAGATGCGGCTCGAGATGTTTTCTCAGATCTTCCGGCAAATAGATCGTAAGGAGGTCCTGGAGGCCCTTGTCGAGATCGTAGAAATTGAGGCCATGACAATCCGGCGCAACCAGATTGGCAAGTTCCGCGGTCGGCAGGGTTGTATGCTGTGGGTGGATGTTCATGTTCGGTCCTTCCTGTCGAGCTTTGGTGCCGGTTCTGAAAACCGGGAAAATTCAAAAAGTCAGAGGGTTAGCAGTCGCGATGCCGTTTCAAGGGGCACTGGCACTTCCGCAAGGAGGCAATCTGTTGCGGCCAGGTCGAAGGCATTGTCACGGATGGAAAGCGGGTCTTCGGCCGTCAGGCGGTGGTCGACGATCATTCGCGCTATCAAAAGTCTTCGGGCATCCCCGCCATTGGCGCCAAGACGCGCGCCCTCGCAGGCAAGCAGCACCGCGGTGGCTGAGTGATAAACCGCGCTTGCAGCTTTGCGGGCCAGCGTTTCATCGCCGCGCTGGGAGATTGTCTCGGCCATTGCCAGCGAACGGTCTAGCGTTTCGCGTAGGGTTTTGCCGAATGTTTTCGGCATACCTTTGCAGCCGTCCATCATGTCACAAAGAGCTGTTTTCAGGTCTTTGTGGACCCCAGCCTTGGCGATGGCGCGTGTCGTGATGTCGAGCGCGTTGATGTTGGAGGTGCCTTCCCACAGGAGGCCGACGTGGGCATCGCGGACAAGGCGTGCATTGACAAAATCCTCAATGTAGCCGTTGCCGCCGCGCACTTCCATCGCACCGGTGGCAACCTTGATGTTGTCCCGCGCCGTCCGGTACTTGTGCGCAGGAGTGAGGATACGTGCAACCCGGTCGGCATGACGGTCGCCCTTTCCGGCCGCCGTCAGTAGGTTGCCGATATAGAGAGTCATGGACAGCGCCTGTTCCGTCGGTACCAGCAGCTTAATCAGCTGGCGGCGGAGCAACGGTTTGTCGATAATCTTTTCGCGGAACGCAGTCCGGCTGCAGGCGACCGTCATTGCCTCGTTCAGGCAACGGCGCATCATGGACGCGGCCCGCGCGCCATGAGACAGCCGCGACAGGGACACCTGGTTCATCATCATCTTCAGGCCGGGGTTTTCCTTGGCGCCAACATCGCCAAGCGGATAGACAACTGCGCCTTCAAAGACGATTTCGCCAGATGCCATGGAGCGCGTGCCGAGTTTGTCTTTTAGGCGTACGATCCGGTAGGCGTTGCGGCTGCCGTCATCCAGTCTCTTGGGCAGGGCGAAGACCGCAAGGCCTTTGTTTCCGGCAGGCGCGCCTTGCGGGCGCGCAAGAAGTAGCGCGACATCGGCATCAGCACAGGAGCAAAACCATTTTTCGCCATAAAGCCGCCAGTTGCCATCCTCATACCGGGCTTCGGCAACAAGCTGCGAGACATCCGAGCCACCATGGCGTTCGGTCATGAACTGCGCTCCGGCCATCCGGTACTCCGGGTCCTGGCTGGTCAGCCGGTCGAGAAAGCGGCTTTTGACATCTTCGCCGCCGTATTCGCGGATCATGGTGGCGGTGGTTTCAGTTACCGAAATCGGGCAGAGCATCCCGAACTCCGATTGTCCAAAAAGATACTGGAAGAGGAATTTCACCGTGTGCGGCATCTCCTCAGGCCAACCGAACACACCTGACTTGCCGGTCATCCCGGCCATGGCGAACTCGCAAAAGGCGATGTCTTCCATGCGTTTGTAGGCCGGGTGAAACTCAATCCAGTCTTCAAACCGGCCGCGCGGATCACGATGATGCAGAACCGGCCCATGCCGGTCAGCAGTTCGGGACAGCGTGTCGATCTCGTCGCCAACCAGAGCGCCGAATTCCTGAAGAAACGGCCAGAGGTGTGTCCTCAGGTCGTCAGACAAATAGAGGGTCAGGAGGTCCTTGAGGCTGCGGTCGATGTCAAAGAAGTTTTCTCCATGGCAGTCCGGCGCAACCCGCTCTGCGAGTTCATTTTGCGGTAATTGGGTATGCTGGCCGGTATGGATGTTCATGGGATCGCTTCCAAAAAATTGAGGATTGGTGTTCGCGCCTAGTGGGACTGGAGCAGTCCCAAAATGCGTTCTGTAATGTGGCTAAGGATGAGTTGCTGGCGGACCGGGGCAAGCCGCAGAAATTTTCCTGCGGACTGGGCAGTCGCGGTCGGGAGAAGCTGAACATCCATGGTGGCCTCACGCAGGGACAGGTTCGTGAGCCGGAGCCATGGCGGCGCCTGACTGCAACAATTCGTGGATGGTGTCTTCGCTGAGACCGGTTTCCTTCAGAACTTCAACGGTATGTTCGCCGATGACAGGTGGTGGCCTGTGATTGCAGGACGGAGTCTGTGACCAGGATACCGGCACTTTGATCCGGCGCATCCGGCCCTGGCTTGGATGGTCATAGGTTTGAAAGAAGCCGACGTCTGAAAGATGCGGGTCGGTCAGGAGAGATTCGAGCGAATGCATCGGCATCGCGGGAATATCTGCCGTTTCAAGAAGCGCCAGCCAGTTTTCGCTGGTCCGGGTTTTGATAACCTCACCGACAGCCTGGCAGAGATCTTCGAAGTGCTCCTGCCGGCCGGCGAAGCTGGTAAAGCGGTTGTCGCCCGACAGGACGGGTGGCCGGTCGGTGATGTCCAGAAATCTGCGCCATTGTACATCGGAATAGAGCAGCAGGCAGATGTATCCGTCTTTGGTCCGGAAAGGTCTGCGGGCCTTGGATGTCAGGCGGTGATAGCCGCCTTCATCGAGCGGCGGGTCGAATGACATGCCGCCCAGATGGTCACCAAGGACGAAATGGGCCACCGATTCGAACATCGGTATGTCTATCTGTTGACCTTCCCCGGTACGTGCCCGGTGAACCAGAGCCGCCATAACGGCATTTGCCGCAGCTAGGCCAAAAGCGCGGTCCGCAATTGCGTTTGGAAAGTACCGCGGCACCCCATCACCTGCTTTTGCCTGCAGAAAGGGCAGCCCGACGGCGCCTTGAATGAGATCGTCGTAAGCAGGCTTTCCGGAATACCTGCCGCCTTCGCCAAAGCCGAGCAGGGCGGCGTAAATTATGTCCGGTCTGATCGCCTGAACAGTGTCATAGGACAGCCCGAGGCGCATCATGGCTTGGGGACGGCTGTTGGTCACAAAGACATCGGCAGACCCGATGAGGTCGATCAGCACGTCCCGTCCGTCTTCGGATTTCAAATCCAGGCAGACCGAGCGCTTGTTGTAATTGGCATTCATGTACAGCGGGCCCATCGCTTCCGAGCGCATCGGCCCCACCTGCCGCAGCAGATCTCCAGCTGGAGCTTCGATCTTGATGACGTCGGCGCCGTAGTCACCCAGCAGCTGGGTGGCGACAGGTCCGGCCAATACCGCCGACATGTCGACAATGCGAATGCCTTCCAAAGGGCCCATGCGAAAAACCTTGGCTTATGTCCACAAATGTGAATAATAAGTCCATATATTGAAACATTGTCAAGCCTATCTTGCATGATTGCTCGCAATTGCAGGCAAACCACGCTAGAAGAACGGAAAACATGATGACGTTTTCGATCGGCCTTCCGGTCGCCCCGTTCGGTGCGGGTAACAAGGCCTTAAAAACAAAGACTGTGCCCAATGGCTGTTAAGCAGATCCAGAACGCTCTCGATCTAATCGAGTATTTTTCCCGGACGAAAAAACCGGCAAGTCTGGCAGAAATTCAGCAGCATTTTGGTTGGCCCCGGTCGAGCGCTTACAACATTTTAAACACCCTCGTTGAACGCGGTTACATGTACGAGCCGGCCCGGCGTGGCGGCTATTATCCAACGCCAAGGCTCGCCAGTGTGGCCGAAGTGATTGTTGCCGCTGACCCGCTCAACGAACGTTTGGCGGGCTTGTTACGAACGCTCGCAGACGAGACCGGAGAAACGGCGATTATTGCCGCCCCCGCCGGCCGGTTTTCCGTTTACCTGGACGTCATTGAATCGCCGGAACCGATCCGGTACGCCGGACATGTGGGCATGCGGATCCCCATTCATGCGGGGGCATCGGGCCGGGCCTTGCTGTCCCTCTTTTCTCAAGCTGAACGGGCCAGCCTCTTGAGCAAGATTACCTTAGAGCGCTATTCGGAAAACGCTTTGATGAGTGTGGAGGCAATTGAGGCGGAATTATCGAAGTCGGCAGAGCGCGGGTGGTACCAGAGCGTTGGTGAATACAGCGCGGACCTTTGCGCCATTGCCATCCCGGTGATGGTTGATGAGCGCCGTTTTGCTGTCGCTGTTGCTGGTCCGCAATACCGGCTGGCTGACAAATGTTCCGAGGTTGCTGATGTCTTGCGCAGTGTAATCGTTAGAGCTGGCCTTGGCGAATACATGAAAATCAGAAGCGTTCAGGACGCCTAGGCACAGGACCCTGTTGGTCACGAGCTAAAACTGTCCGTTTGAATTGGTGAAATTGAAAGGCGCCACGGTCTTCAGCCGGGCGCCTTTTTGCTGCGCGGGCCGATTTTAAAAATCATCTGGCCACGAAGAGCTGGGTGGACATAAGTCCTGATATATGATCAATTAGTCCAGAAATAAGAACAATATCTCAATTCATAACTGCCTGACGGAGGCTCGAAACCTAACGATCAGGCGTAGCTGCGGATGGAAACAGGATCCTCCTGTATCGCCGCAACGGGAGGATGGACAAATGAAGCGTTTTACTCGTGCCGCACTTGGAGCTGCCGCCATAATGCTGGGATCGGTGGCATTGCCGCAGGCAGGTCTTGCCGCCAACGTCGAAGGCCCGGCCGTGTTCTGGAAATTCTCGGTTTGGGGAAAGCCACGTGCCTTTACCAAAGGCCCTGAGTTGCTGGCAGAACGCCTTGCGGAAGAAACTGGCGGCAAGTTCCAGCTGAAAATCTTCTACGGAGACCAGCTTTCCAAGGCCAAGGAAAATCTGGATGGCCTGAAGGTGAACGCCTTTGAGGGTGCGCTTGCCTGCAATTTCTATCATCCGGGCAAAACGCCGGCCTTGATGGTGATGAGCCTTCCCTTTTTGCCGATGAAGGATTTCGACACGGCTGTGAAGGTTCGTCATGCCCTTTACGATCATCCGGCAGTAGCTGATGAAATGTCGGTCTGGAATGCGATGGTCTACACGTCCACGCATCTTCCTCAGTATGAATTCATGGGCACCGGCGAGCCTCCAAAGAAACTCGAGGACTGGAAGGGTCTGCGGGTGAGGGCTGGTGGAGGCGTTGGCCTTGCCATGGAAGAACTTGGTGCTGTCCGCCAGTCGATGCCGGCAACCGAAGTTTATACAGCCCTGCAACGCGGATCTGCTGATGCAGTTTCCTTCCCCTTCACCTATGCGCATGCGGCTTACAAGCTGCATGAGGTTGCCAGCTGGTACACTGGAAACCTCAAGCCCGGAACGGCGGATTGCCCGATCCTGTTCAACAAGGCCGCTTACGAGAAGCTTCCCGATCAGTACAAGGAATTGCTTCAGTCACTGCGTGATGATGTGGTGACCGTCTATCGATCTGCCTACACAAAGGCTGACGAAAAGAACCTGCCGATTTTCAAAGAAGCTCTGACGGAAGTGACTTACGATGAAGGGACGCTTGCGGGCTTCCGTGAAGCTGCCGGTCAGCCAATTTGGGATCGCTGGGTTCAGGACAATCAGGAAAAATTCGATGCCAAGGGTGTGCTTGATACCGTGCTGAAAGCCGGAGGTGCGAACTAGCGCACCAGGGACGCCGGTTCAGACCGGCGTCCTTCATGTTTTGGGCGCGCACCCGAAACTATCCGCCGCCGTTCCAGCCAACAAAACCGGAAATTGAGGCCAAACAGGACGCGATCGGCGGTGAAGCGCCGCTCGCGTTTGCCGAACGCTTCTTTTGTTCCGGACAACGACAGAGCACCTCCCTCAAATGACAGACCTCACTGGCGGCAGTGCCGTTCTTTCTTCTTTGAGCCGCGGATTGAGCGCCGTTGAAGACTATCTCAATGTTTTCGCTGCCTTGACCATTTTTGCCGTCATGCTTGCAACCACGTTCCAGATTTTCACGCGCCTGGCCGGTTATCCTGTGCCCGGATTTCTGGAAGCTTCGGAACAGGCCATTGCCGTCTTTGCCTTTCTGGGTGTTGCCTATGCACAAAGATATGGTGCCCATATCCGCATGGAACTAGGCGTCGGCTCGCTTTATGGACGGGCCCGATGGCTTCTGGAAGCGGTCGGAACCGCTTGCTCCATGATCCTGATTGCCGTGTTGATCAGGTATAGCTGGAACTTCTTCTATGATGCCTGGGCAGTTGGTGACACCACTTACGACTACGGCATTCCGACCTGGCCATCCAAGCTTCTTGTTCCGGCTGCATTTTCCATCTGGTTCTTGCGCCTTTCGCTCCAGCTAGCTGGCTTCATCCGTCTTAGCATTTGGCCGGGCGCAGCCCCGGTGGCCGTACCGGAGATCAAGTCTGCCGCAGAGCAAGCGCAAGACGAGGCCTCCTCCTCCAGCAGGCAGGAGGACTAGATGTCAGGTCTTGAAGGTATTTTAAGCGGCGCACCTGCAGCCATCTTTGGCATTGGTTACAGTGATCCTGCCCTGGTGGGCCTGATCTGCATGGGGCTACTGCTTGTTTTTGTCCTCATGGGAATCAGGGTGGTATTCGCAGCGGGACTGGTTGGCCTGATCGGCCTTGTAGAGCTGATTGGCTGGCATGCTGCTGCCGGCAACATCGGTTCAATCCCCCATGCCAAATCCGTGACCTTTGTTCTTGGTCTATTGCCGGTATTCATTCTGATTGGCTACCTGGCGTTTCATGCAGGTATGACCAAACAGTTGTTTGATGCGGCGCGCGCCTGGATCGGCTGGCTGCCGGGCGGGCTTGCGGTCGCCACGGTGTTTGCGACCGCCGGCTTTGCAGCGGTGTCTGGAGCGTCGGTTGCAACGTCCGCCGTGTTTGCGCGTGTCGCGATTCCGGAAATGCTGAAGGCGGGCTATGACCGCAAGCTAGCAGCGGGTGTCGTGGCTGCGGGCGGAACATTGGCATCACTAATCCCGCCGTCTGCTATTCTGGTTATCTACGCGATTATCGTTGAAGAATCTGTTGGAGCGTTATTGCTGGCCGGGTTCCTGCCGGGATTGTTTTCCGCTGCAATTTACGGTGCAATCATCGTGCTGTGGGCCAAGTTCCGGCCGGAGGCCGGTCCGGCGGTGCGCGGCGTAAGCTGGTCGGAGCGCTTCCGGTCCCTGCCGGGCGTATTACCAATTGCAGCGGTGATCGCGATTATCATCAGCGCAATTTATGGAGGATGGGCAACGCCGACTGAGGCAGGAGCCCTGGGTGCCTTTGTGGTGCTGGTAATGGCGTGGATCAATGGAATGCGCTGGCCCAGCCTCAAGGCAGCGCTGATGGAAACGTCCAAACTGGTCGTGATGATCTTCTCGTTGATCTGGGGCGTGCTGATCTTTGGCCGCTTCCTCGGCTTTTCCGGCCTTCCGGAGACTTTCGCGAACTGGATTTTGTCGTGGGACACGGACCCTTACCTGATTCTCGGCGCAATCCTGATGGGTTACGTCGTGCTCGGAATGTTCATGGACGCCATCGGTCTGTTGCTGCTTACCCTCCCGGTCGTCTATCCGGCTGTGATTGCTCTGAATGGCGGTGCCGATGTCAGCGCGGCTGAAAGCGCCTTTGGTATGTCGGGAACACAGGCCAGCATCTGGTTCGGGATCATTGTGGTGAAGATGGCCGAGGTGTGCCTGATCACTCCGCCAATCGGCTTGAACTGTTTTGTGGTCAATGGGGTCCGGCCAGACATCCCGCTAACGGATATTTTCCGCGGGATTTTGTTGTTCTTCATTGCGGACATACTGACAATTGCCGGCCTGATCGCCTTTCCGCAAATCATCACATGGCTACCTAGCCTGATGAACTAATGAGAGGCGGAAACTGATGTTGGAGCGGCTGAGTCCGCACGCCTTTGAATTGACCAGGCCTGCAATTGCAGTCCTGGTTTTTTGTGCCTTCATGAATTTCTTTTCGCGCGGGGTTAGCGAGACTTTTGCAGTCTTCCTTTTGCCCGTGACCGGCGAGCTTGGGTGGACGCGAAGCACCTACGGAACAGTCTATTTCGCCTACATGGCTACCATCGGCCTGTCCGCACCCATTATCGGAATGATTTTTGACCGGTTCGGGCCCCGGCCGGTCTATACCGCTGGAGTTTGTCTGTTCGGAACGGGGTTCTTGCTGGCAAGCCGCATGGAGGTGTTGTGGCAGGCGATCCTGGGCCTCGGCATCATGACCGGCATAGGCATTTCGGCGACCGGCATGACTGTCGCCTCCGGTCTGGTAAGCCGGTGGTTCGAACGGCGCATCACCTTGGCGAATTCATTGGCCTATACCGGAATTCCCCTTGGAATGTTGGTCGTCGTTCCGCTGACACAAGTGCTGATCGAGGCGACGGACTGGCGAACCGCTTACCAGGTACTCGGCATAGTCAGTCTGAGCGTAGTGCCGGTCATCTGGCTTTTGCCCTGGACAACAATGGGTGCGGGAGCATCCTATATTCAAAAACGCGAGGTTCCGCGGAAGTTTGGATTAAAAACCGGAAGTGCTGCGCCATCCTGCGTTTTGGGGGCTTTTTGCCACCTTGTTTCTGGCTTCGGTGACCATTTGGTCGGTGATGCTGCAGATGGTTGCCTATCTGGTCTCTATCGGATTCGACCCACTCGTTGCAGCGATTGGGTATGGCGCCGTTGGCGCATTATCAGTGGTTGGATTGATTTGTTTCGGCTGGGCCAGCGACAGGTTTGGCCAGCGAAACACCATGACCATCGGATCCCTGATGTCCGCACTTGGCATCGTGTTGCTCTGGCGTTTGCAGGTTTCACAAGGATTGGGTGTGATGGTGGCATTTGTGGTGGTTTTCGGCACATCCATGGGGTCTCGTGGCCCCGCGGTTTCCGCCCTTGTTACAAAGCTTTATCCGGAAAGTGTCGCAGCGGTCTATGGCGCTACCAGCATCGGCCTCGGTCTTGGAGGGGCAGTTGGCGCCTGGTTTTCCGGCGTGCTTTTTGACTGGACCGGCGGCTACAACGCAGGTTTTTCACTTTCGATCACCACCGCGCTTACCGGGATTTCGCTGGTTTGGCTGATCAAACCCTTGTCGGCTGGCAGATGGCCCGATCGCGATTGAAATTGTGCCATGTGCTTCCCCCAACAGACGTTCCCAATTTCCCGCATTTTCAAAGAAAGGACTCTCCATGACAGATTCAGTCTCAGAAGCTGGATGGACTCCGGCTTCGCACAGGCCGGGCCCATCGCTCTATTTCGAGGACCTGGAAGCCGGGCGCCGCTACGGCCTGCCTTCCCGGACCCAAACGG
Source organism: Roseibium sp. (assembly GCA_965230705.1). Lineage (GTDB taxonomy): Bacteria > Pseudomonadota > Alphaproteobacteria > Rhizobiales > Stappiaceae > Roseibium. The sequence continues at coordinate 47,766 of CBDDLN010000001.1, forward strand.
ACGCCTTGTTCGCTGCCTTTCAACTGGCCTCCGGCGACAACGATCCGATCCACTATGACCGAGTCTATTGCCAGTCTGTCGGCCACAAGGACATGCTCGCCCATGGCATGCAGGTCCTGATCCAATCCGCCGCTGGCGCTGGTACGTTCCCGGAAGATGTTGCGGAGTCGCTGATCGGCTTCATTGGGCTTGAGTGCAAGTTCCTGAAGCCTGTCTATGTCGGCGACACGCTTTATTCCGAGCTCGTCATTTCTGAACTGATTGAACAGAACACGACCGGTGTCGTGGTGATGACCGCGACCGTGCGCAACCAGGATGGCGTGACCGTTCTCACTGGCGAGCACAGGTACCTTTTGAAAAAACGCAACCCAAACCGGTGAATTGGCTATCGTTTTGAAACCGGGAAGCTGGCGCGTCAGTGCCCGCTTCCACCTATGGGCCGCGGTTTATCCGCAGCAGGCAAGCAGGTCTTCGACCGCGTCAACCGACAAGTCAGACACGATCTTGTCTGCCTCGTCCAGACGGTCGGAAGCCGTATAAACAGATGGAGTGGCAATCACCTGCAGTCCGGCTGCCTTGGCTGAAAGAACGCCATTGCGGCTGTCTTCCAGTGCAATGGCATCGCGCGGGGAAAGTTCCAACCGGTCCAAGGCCAGATGATAGACATCGGGTGCGGGTTTTTTCTCCCGGACTTCATCTCCAGCAGCAATAACTTCAAATATGTCTTCTGCGGGTTTGCCAAAGCAGGACTGGCACAGCGCGTCAACGTTTGGCCGGTTTGTGGTCGTGGCAACCGCCAATCGAATGCCCTGTTTCTTGGCAAGGGAAATCAGATCCGAAACGCCCGGACGGAGGGCAAGTGCCCCGCCGGCCAATAGCGCGCCATAGTGGTCTGTCTTCGTCCGGTGAAGCTCGGCTATCTTGTCGTCGTCAATGTCTTCGCCGGTAAAGTCGCGCCAGGCCCGCATCCGTTCTTTGCCGCCGGTAGTTTTCAAAAGCTGGGTATAGGTGGCCACGCTCCAGTGCCAGTCCAGCCCGGCTTCCTGAAAGGTCCGGTTAAACGCCAGCCGGTGCAAATCCTCCGTTTCAGCCAATGTGCCATCAACGTCGAAAATCAGGGCTTTCATACGAACACTCCCTGATGGCCGAAAACTTCCTCCGTGAGCGGCGGCAATTCCTCGAAAGAGGCAAACCGGAAGGTGTAGCGAACGTCATTGATGTCTGCATTCAGATAGCCGCCGGAAAACAGACCGAACAGGACATTTGCCCGGCTTGCGGTCTTGGCATCGACAGCGCTGTCGCCAACATAAAGGGCGGGGCCTCCTCCCAGGCGCAGAATGGCCGAATTCAAACCCTCAGGGTCTGGCTTTTTGCTTGGAAAGCAATCTCCGCCGACAACCGTGTCAAACCTGTCTGAGATGCCGAAAGCATTGAGGATGGCCAGGGTCGGTTCAAGCGGTTTGTTCGTGCACACACCGAGTTTGAAACCGCGGTTTTTAAAGAACTCCAGGCAGTCGAGAACTCCGGGGAACAGGGTCGTAAGCACGGCCGCATTGGCGTTGTAGTCTTCCAGGAACATCGCAATCAGCTGCTCGCGCTTGGAGCAATCCAAGGCCGCTACCGCGATGATCTGGTCAATGAGTGCCGGCACGCCGTGACCGATAAACGATCTGATCGTTGCCAAAGGCAGCGGCGTACATCCTTCCGCTTCCAGCAGCCTTGATGCCGCCGCATGGATGTCCGGCACACTGTCTATCAGGGTTCCATCCAGATCGAAGATGACAATCGGTGCGTCCATGTGCGGTTCCTGCGCTTCCAAGATGGCGGGCTGCTCATTCAGACAAGCAATCCGCTACAATGTGGTTGTCGTTCTATTCAATATCCGATTCTTAGGCGACAGCAGGACGCCGTTGCCGCTGTAGCTCCCGGTCCAGTACGTCCAGAAGCCGGTCGACATTCTCCGGCTCTGCGGTTGCTCCCATTAATCCGATCCGCCAGACCTTGCCTGCAAGTGCGCCAAGGCCGGCACCAATTTCAATGCTGTGATCCTCCAGCAGAACCCTGCGCACAGCTTGTTCATCAATATCATGGGGAACCACAATCGTATTAAGTTGCGGTAGCCGGTGCTCTGGCGCGACGAGAAAACTCAAGCCGAGAGAATTCAAGCCGGCTGCCAGTCTTTCATGGACCGCACGATGTTGTTGCCAACGCACCTCCAGCCCGATGTCATGCAGGTTTTTAAGAGCGCGATGCAGGCCGTATATGGCGTTAACCGGTGCTGTGTGGTGATAGGACCGGCCACCTTCGCCAGACCAGTATCCAAGAACCAGATTGAGGTCTGAGAACCAGGACTGGACCTTGCTTTTGCGGCTTTGAATGGCCGCGATCGCCTTTTCGGAAAACGTGATCGGCGCGAGGCCTGGTGGGGCGGAAATACACTTTTGGGTGCCTGAATAGACGACGTCAGCACCCCAGCCATCGACATCGACTGGAATGCCGCCGAGGCTGGTCACGGTGTCAACGACCGTCAACAATCCGGCGTCGCGGGCCAATTGGCACAAGGCCGCCGCATCTGAGCAAACACCAGTCGATGTTTCGGCATGGACAAAGGCGAGGACCTTAGCGTCCGGTGTGCACTTGATTGCCTTTGCGATGGCATCCGGATCGACAGGAGCGCCCCAGTCAAAGGAAATCAGTTTCACCCTGGCGCCTGCGCGCTCGGCAATTTCCGCCATCCGGCCGCCAAAGACACCGTTTTGGGCAATGATAGCGGTATCGCCGGGTTCGAGCAGATTGACCAGAGCGCTCTCCATCGCAAGAGACGCGGGTGCAGAGATCGGAAATGTCATGGCGTTTTTGGTCTGAAACGCGTAACGCAGCAGATCCTTGACCTCTTCCATCATGGTCTGAAACACCGGATCCAGATGGCCGACCGTCGGCTGGGCAAGGGCTGCAAGCACATCGGGAGATACGTTCGACGGGCCTGGCCCCATAAGAAGTCGTTGCGGGATTTGCATGTGGTTTCCTCCTTGATATTCCGTCCGTATGGGTCCTCAGGCAGCTTGTTGGAAGGCTGTGTCGGCCACCTGCCTGATGGCTGCGATATTGGTCTTGTAGGCGGCCTCCTCTCCGCCCTTGAAGACCGCTGACCCGGCCACCAGCACATTGGCGCCAGCCGCCGCGACCATCGGAGCGGTCTCCGGTGTCACGCCGCCGTCAATCTCGATATCGATTGGCCGCTCGCCGATCATCGCCCTGATCCGTTTGACTTTCTCCACCACCGAGGGAATGAATGCCTGCCCGCCGAAACCGGGATTGACGGTCATCAGCAGAACCAGATCGAGCCGGTCGAGCACATATTCAATGACGTTTTCCGGTGTGGATGGGTTGAGTGAGACTCCCGCCTTCTTGCCGAGATCGCGTATCGCCTGCAGTGAGCGGTCGAGATGTTTTGTGGCTTCGGCATGCACCGTAATGATATCGCAGCCGACATCGGCAAAGGCGGCGAGAAACGGATCGCAGGGTTCGATCATCAAATGGCAGTCGAAGATCTTGTCGGTGCGGTTCCGCACCGCCTTGATGACCGGTGGGCCGAATGTGATGTTGGGCACGTAATGGCCGTCCATCACGTCGAGATGGATCCAGTCTGCGCCGGCGCGGACTACGGCTTCGATTTCGTCGCCGAGCCTGGAAAAGTCGGACGACAGCACGGATGGGGCGATGATGGTGCTGGGTGTCATGGTGATACTCCTCCCCCTTGAAAACGCCTATTTCGTCAGGTTGGCAAAGAGCGCAGGCAGCTTTTCCGGCAGGCGCTCGACCTGATCGACGATGGTGTAATTGTTGGCGCCGAAGATGCGCTCCACATAGCGGTCGGCTTCCGGATCAAGCGTCAGGCAATAGCTGGAGATGCCTTGCTGCTGCAGTTCCACAGCGGCCCGTTTGGCGTCCATTCTGAGATATTGCGGATCGCGCTCATCGATATCGGCCGGTTCGCCATCGGTGACGATCAGAAGCAACTTGTGCCGCTCGCTGCGCTGATTGAGATGATGGGCGCCATGGCGCATGGCGGCACCCATCCGGGTGGAGAGTCCACCTTTCATGCCGGCCAGACGGCTTTTGACGTCCGGGTCGAGCCGCTGCTCGAAATCCTTGAACCGGTAGTACTGGACATCGTGGCGGCCATCAGAGGCAAAGCCGTGAATGGCGAAGGGGTCGCCGATCCCGTGAATGGCGCTTGCCAGAAGCGCGCAGGAATCGCGGGTCAGATCCAGAACCGTTTGCTCGGTGCCGCGCACCAGCTCATTGGTGGATTCCGACAGGTCCAGCAGGATCAGAACGCCGAGATCGCGGCGGTTGAGCACATTGCGCATGGTGATGCGCGGATCTGGCTGCAGTCCGATCCGGCTCATGACGGCCGCCTCGACAGCCGCATTGATGTCCAGTTCGTCACCGTCTTCCAGCCGCCGCTGGCGCGAAATTCCTTGTGGACGCAAACGGTCGACGATCTGCTTGATCCGGTGGCTGACGCCCTTGTGCGCTGTCAGCACGGTGTCGATGGCCTCCGGATCGCCTCGTCCCTGACGGCGCTCATAGACCGTCGCCCAGCTCGGCCGGTTCAGTTGGACCTTGTAGTCCCACTCCGAATAATGGAACGGATCGGAGACAGGCTCCTTGCCTTCCATCTGGTTGTAGGAAACGCCCTCGTCCTCATAAGGGAACAGTTCGCTCGACAGCACCCAGACCTCCTGGGCGTCGTCGCCTGCCGTCTCGACATCTATCTCGTTGATGAATTCCATCAAGCCGACATTTCGCCGGACTTGCCGGTCGAGTTCTGGGCGATAGGCTGTGCTGTCCGACCAGTCATAGTCGTCCATTGACCAGATAAACCGGTTGTCATCCCGGTAGGGAATGTTCAGCGATTCCAGAACGCGCAGGCTGGGTACCGCCCGGCGCTCAGCAAGTATGTTGTAGAGCTCGATACCAAGCCCCCAGGAGAACATCGTCTCCCGCTCGTTGGCCGCGACATTGAGATGGAACTGTTCGACCAGCGCATCGATCGCAAGATCGCCAGTTGAGACACCCGGTTCCAGCAAGGCCCGCGCGGTCTGTTCGATCAGGACCATACTGGCATGTTCATAGAAGCCCGCCGGAGACTGCGGCATCAGGGATTTGAACAGGCCACGCAGACCCGGGAACTGCCGGATTGCGGAGTATTCCACCCGGGCATCGTCGAGCAGGCCGACAAAGAAGATCTGTGCTGGGCTCAATGCTTGTTGGGTGAGGTTTTTGTCGGAACTGGTGATATGCGCGGCCATATGCGCGCTCATGGCCCGGTAGAAGTCGAGCCCCACGACACCGCCAATGGCGTCGACCGCATCCGGCAGGTGCAAGGCGCCGTCTTCGATGAAGGGCCGGAACCCCTGATGATCGGCGGCGCTCGGGCGCAAAAAGAAGTCCCGTCCCCAAAAGGCGCGGAGATAGAAGTTCAGCCGCCGCTGGCTGTCGATAAAGAGCGTTCCACGGCGTTCCTGCTTGAGAATCGCGCGGGAATCCTCGCTGACCAGGCCGAAATAATCCGCCTGCTTCGGCAGGTCGCGGCGGTAGGCTTCAGCGCCGAAATCAACCCAGCGGCGCAGGCCCGACAGAGTCAGTTTAGAAAGCAGCTCTTCCAGAACTCCGAACATCGGCCGAAGACCCCGCGGCGCGCGCGCCGCCAGACGGTGGAGAAGTTGAAGATAGCCCCGAAGCAGGTCGGGATCGCCGAACCGGCGGGCGGCACCCGGCAGTGTGGAGATCATCAAGGTCAGAATTTCGCCGGAGACCATCGAGGCCAGCTTCAGCGTCGCACCGGCAACATCGCGGATGATGTCCTCGCCGCATTCCTTGACCACTTGCGGCATCTCATCGAGATAGCTGACAAGCAGCGCCGGGCCCTTGCCGAGGGAGATCATCGCCCGCGCGCCGTCCAGATAGTCCTTCAGTCCGGCCGGTGACATGAGCCGGGCCGATTCATGAAACAGCCCGTCCAGCGTGTCCGCCAGCTCCGGTGCCGCTTCAATCAGCTCCTCCCGGTATTCGTCCAGCTCAACCGTCATGCCGCCTGGTCTTTGCTGCTGTCGGTGATTTCGGGAAAGAAGGTTTGAACTGCCGCCTGCAGCGTATAGCGCATATCCGGATCGTCGGTCAGCGGTTCGACCAGGGCCATCTGGCAGGCTGCCGGTGCCGGAATTTTCTTGGCGATCAGCTGCCCGGCATAGACCAGAAGGCGGGTAGACATGCCTTCGTCGAGGCCATGGCCCTTCAAATTGCGTGAACGTTCAGCGACTTGCACCAGCCGCTGGGCAACGCCAAGGTCGATGCCGGCTTCATGGGCAACAATCTCGCTTTCCACCTCAGAAGATGGGAAGTCGAATGTCATCGCTCCGAAGCGCTGCTTGGTGGACTGCTTCAGGTCCTTCATCATCGACTGGTAGCCGGGGTTGTAGGAGATCACGACCTGAAAGTCGTGATGGGCATTGACGAGTTCGCCCTTCTTCTCCAGGGGCAATTGCCGCCGGTGATCGGTAAGCGGGTGGATCACGACGGTGGTGTCCTGGCGGGCCTCAACCACCTCATCAAGGTAGCAAATTGCGCCAATCCGGGCGGCGACGGTCAGCGGGCCGTCCTGCCACTTGGTGCCGTTGATATCGAGCAGAAACCGGCCAATCAGATCGGATGCGGTCATGTCCTCGTTGCAGGCCACGGTGATCAGCGGCTTGTTCAGCTTATAGGCCATGTACTCCACAAAGCGGGATTTGCCGCAGCCGGTCGGGCCTTTCAGCATCACCGGCATGCGCACATCATAGGCGGCTGCAAACTGTTCGATCTCATTGCCGACCGGCCTGTAATAAGGTTCCTGACTGACACGGAACTGGTTCGGATCGATGTCGCTCATGATGATCTATCTCCATTGTGGCGACTGCATTTCGCGGTCGTGGCTATCGGCTCTCCGAAACTGCTGACTCGCCGTCCCGGACGGAGCGCAGTGCCGATCCGGGACCAACTTTGTTTCTGGCAAGAAAACGGAAAACTCATCCAGCCGTTCTTCATGAGGTCCCGGTTCGCGCTATGCTTGACCGGGACGGCCAGGGATTAAGCCCCGCTTCCACCCACCTCATGCTGAGGAAGCCCGAAGGGCTGTCTCGAAGCATGGGCAACAGACTCTGAGCGAGCGGCCCATCCTTCGAGACGCAGCCTATCGCTGCTCCTCAGGATGAGCACGTTAGAGGGCTCACCGCGACAACGGTCAGACCTTGATCTCGGCGCGGTGCACCACCATTGCCGTGCCCTGGCTTTGCTTGAAGTTGTCGTACCCGACCAGGCGAACATGGTTGTTCGGATTGGCGGTCTTGCACTGTTCGACTTCCTGGAAAACCGCATCGATGTCAGTCTCGCCGAACATCGGCAGCTTCCACATGTACCAGTAGTTGGAGAAGGCGTTTTCTGGTTCGGTGTGCTCGATCGCCGGGTTCCAGCCCTTGGCAACGATGTATTCCACCTGTTTGCGCAGCTCGTCCGCCGTCAGTTCCGGCAGGTAGGAAAAGGTGCCCATCTTGCGGCTGTTGGGATCCGACAACCGGGAGCCATAGTCTTGTACGTCACTCATTGGTTCAGTCCTTGAATTTTTTTGGTCGAATGGAAATCACGGGTTCCGCCTAGCGGTGGGCGACATCCAGCTTGTCGACGGTGTCGAACTCGAACTTGATCTCTTTCCATGTCTCCATGGCGATCTTCAGTTCCGGGCTGTGTTTTGCGGCAGTGGTAAGGATGTCCTTGCCTTCCTTTTCCAGCTCGCGGCCTTCGTTGCGCGCCTTCACGCACGCTTCGAGCGCGACACGGTTGGCTGCAGCACCTGCGGCATTGCCCCAAGGATGGCCAAGGGTGCCGCCGCCAAACTGCAGGCAGGCATCATCGCCGAAGATCGAAACCAGCGCCGGCATGTGCCAGACGTGAATGCCGCCGGAGGCCACCGGAATGACGCCCGGCATCTGGCCCCAATCCTGATCGAAGAAGATGCCGCGGGAGCGGTCTTCAGCAACGAACTTGTCGCGCATCAGATCAATCCAGCCGAGGGTCGCGGCCCGGTCGCCTTCCAGCTTGCCGACAACGGTGCCGGAGTGCAGGTGGTCGCCGCCCAGAAGACGCAGCAGTTTGGTCAGAACACGGAAGTTGATGCCGTGTTTCGGGTGCCGGTCAATCACCGCATGCATGGCGCGGTGGACATGCAGCAGAATTCCGTTGTCGCGGCACCATTTGGACAGGCTGTTATGTGCCGCCCAGCCGAGGGTCAGATAGTCGCTCATGATGATCGGCGTGCCGATCTCCTTGGCGAACTCCGCCCGCTTGTACATTTCTTCGACATCCGGCGCGGTCACATTGAGATAGTGCCCCTTGCGCTCGCCGGTCTCGGCTTCCGCCTTTTCGATGGCTTCCTGGCAGAACAGGAAGCGGTCGCGCCAGCGCATGAATGGCTGGGAATTGACGTTCTCATCATCCTTGGTGAAATCGAGACCGCCGCGCAGGGCTTCATAAACAGCCCGGCCGTAGTTCTTGGCCGAGAGTCCAAGCTTCGGCTTGATGGTGCAGCCCAGGAACGGACGGCCATATTTGTTCAACTTGTCTCGCTCGACCTGAATGCCGTGCGGGGGGCCATGACAGGTGGCGACAAACCAGAGCGGAAAGCGGACATCTTCCAGGCGCAGGGTGCGCACGGCCTTGAAGCCGAAGACGTTACCAACGAGAGAAGTGAAGACGTTGACGACGGAGCCTTCCTCAAACAGGCCCATCGGGTAGGCGATGAAGGCATAAAAGCACTCGTCGTCGCCCGGTACGTCCTCAATCGCGTAAGCCCGGCCCTTGTAATATTCAAGGTCGGTCAGGAGGTCGGTCCAGACCGTCGTCCAGGTGCCGGTGGAGGACTCGGCGGCAACAGCAGCGGCGGCTTCCTCGCGCGGCACACCGGCCTGCGGGGTAATCTTGAAGCAAGCGAGGATATCGCTCGCCTTGGGAGTGTAATTTGGCTCCCAGTAGGTTTCCCGGTATTCCTTCACACCGGCTGCATATTTTGCGGGGCTTTGCTGCACGTTCATGTTCAACTCCAGTGCTTGTTCGGATTTCTTAGATGGGCAGTGCTGTCATGCGGCTGCCTGGGCGGTAGCCACTTGAGGATCGAGCGCTCCGGCGGCGTAGCGATTTGCCATGGCATCCATGGAAATCGGCTTGATCTTTCCGGCCTGGCCGGCGGTTCCGAACCGCTCAAAACGGTCCTTGCAAAGCGCTTCGAGTTCCGCCATTGCGGGGATCATGAATTTGCGTGGATCGAATTCGGAAGGCTTGTCCTTGGCCACCTTCCGGAACATGCCGGTCATCGCCATGCGGCAGTCCGTGTCGATGTTGACCTTGCGCACGCCTATCTTGATGCCGCGCTCGATCTCTTCCACGGGAACGCCATAGGTCTGGGGCATGTCACCGCCATTGGCGTTGATCAGATCCTGCAGTTCCTGTGGCACAGACGATGAGCCGTGCATCACCAGATGGGTGTTCGGCAGCTTCTCGTTGATCCGGCGGATCGTCTCCATGGAGAGAATGTCGCCGTCCGGCTTGCGGCTGAACTTGTAGGCGCCGTGACTGGTGCCACAGGCAATTGCCAGTGCGTCGCATTTTGTCTGCAGGACAAAATCGACTGCCTGATGCGGATCGGTCAGAAGCTGGTCGTGGCTGAGCTTTCCTTCAGCGCCCGAACCATCCTCCTCGCCTGCTTCCCCGGTTTCCAGTGACCCAAGAACACCGAGCTCGCCTTCGACGGAGGCCCCGACTGCATGGGCGGCGGCGGTCACCCGGCGGGTAATGTCAACGTTGTACTCGTAAGACGCCGGCGTCTTCATATCCTCTTCCAGCGAACCGTCCATCATCACGCTGGTGAAACCGTGGCGGATGGCCGACAGGCATGTGGCGTCGTTGTTGCCGTGGTCCTGGTGCATGACGACCGGATTGTCGGGGAACATTTCCGACAATGCCTCGACCATATGCCGGAGCATGATGTCGCCAGCATAGGAACGGGCACCCCGGCTGGCCTGCAGGATCACCGGAGCGTCGCACGCATTGGCGGCACGCAGGATCGCAAGGCCCTGTTCCATGTTGTTGATGTTGAAGGCCGGCACGCCGTAGCCGTTTTCGGCGGCGTGATCGAGCAATTGGCGAAGTGTGATCAGTGCCATCAGTGTCCTCCCTCAGGCAGCTCTGGCGGCTTGGGTCAGGGCCGCGATGCCGGGGAGCGTTTTGCCCTCCAGCCATTCCAGGAATGCTCCACCGGCGGTGGAGACATAGGTGAAATCATCGGCAACTCCGGCTGCATTCAGCGCTGCCACCGTGTCCCCACCACCGGCAACCGTCGTGAGCTTGTTGTCGCGGGTAAGCCAGGCTGCTGACCGTGCCAAGGCGACTGTCGCCGCATCAAAAGGCGGGATCTCAAACGCGCCCAATGGCCCGTTCCAGACAACGGTTTTGGCTTCGGCCAGGACATCTGAAAAAATGCGGAGACTGACCGGTCCCGCGTCCAGGATCATGGCATCTTCCGGACAGGCATCCGCGCAAACAGCCTGGGTGTCGGCCCCTGCCTTAAACTCGCGCGAGATCATCATATCGACTGGAAGGAGGATCTTGCATCCTGTTTCGGAGGCAGCTTTCCGGATTGCGGCAACAGTCTCGATCTGATCGGCTTCATGCAGCGATTTGCCCATGGGAGCGCCATCTGCATAAAGGAAGGTGTTGGCCATGCCGCCACCCACGATCACCGTATCGACCCGCGTGACGAGATTGCGCAGCACATCAATTTTCGACGACACCTTGGCACCGCCGACGACCGCAACGACCGGCCGCTCCGGCGCTTCCAGTGCACGGGACAAGGCATCGATCTCTTCCAGCATCAACGGACCGGCTGCGGCAGGGAGAAGATGTGCGAGCGCCTCGGTCGATGCATGCGCCCGGTGGGCACAGGAGAAGGCGTCATTGACATAGATATCGCCAAGTTGCGCCAGCCTTGCGGCAAACTCGGTATCGTTTACCGTCTCGCCAGGATTAAACCGGACGTTCTCGCACAACAGGACTTCGCCATCGGCGAGCTGTTTGGAAAGGATAACGGCAGACATATCCGCGCAAACATCGGAAAACCGGACGGGCACACCGAGGGCATCGCTGAGTGCCGGGCGCAGCTTGTCGACGGAGAATGCCGGGTTCATCTCATTCGGCTTCGGCCGTCCGAAATGGGTGATGATGATCAGCCGCGCACCCCGTTCCAGCAGTGGCTTCATACCGGCGGCAAAGCGCTCGATACGGGTCGCATCGGTGATCCGGCCGTTTTCGACCGGTACATTCAGGTCGGCGCGGACAAGCAGGCGTTTGCCGGCGACATCCATGTCTTCAATCCGGCGGAAGGTCATCGGATCAGCCTCCCCATTGCCACAGCGGTGTCCGCCATCCGGTTGGAAAAGCCCCATTCGTTGTCGTACCAGCTCAGAACGCGGACCATGCCGCCGTCCATCACCTTGGTCTGGTCCATGTGAAAGACCGACGAGTGCGGATTGTGGTTGAAGTCGATGGAAACGTTGGGCTCGTCGGTGTATCCGAGGATCCCCTTCAAAGGTCCATCAGCAGCAGTGCGGATGGCTGCATTGATCTCCTCCGCAGAGGTGGTGCGGGCCGCTTCGAAGACGAGATCGACCACCGACACATTGGGTGTCGGAACACGGATCGCGACGCCGTCAAGCTTGCCGTTCAGTTCCGGCAGGACGAGACCAACGGCCTTGGCAGCGCCGGTCGAAGTCGGGATCATCGACGTTGCCGCAGCACGGGCCCGGTAGAGGTCCTTGTGCATGGTGTCGAGGGTCGGCTGATCGCCGGTATAGGAGTGAATGGTCGTCATGAAACCGCGGGTCATGCCAACGGCGTCATTGAGGACTTTCGCTACAGGGCTCAGGCAATTTGTGGTGCAAGAGGCGTTGGAGACGACCAGGTCTTCCACTGTCAGGGCATCATGATTGACACCAAACACAATGGTTTTGTCTGCGCCTGCGGCCGGGGCTGAAACGAGAACCCGCTTGGATCCGTTCTCAAGATGAAGCGCTGCCTTATCCCGTGCCGTGAAAATGCCGGTGCATTCCAGTGCGATGTCGACGCCAGACCAGGGCAATTCCTTCGGATCGCGGATTGCAGTTACTTCGATCGGGCCGCGGCCGGCATCGATTGTGGTTTCTGTCGTCGTGACAGTACCTGGAAACGGGCCATGTACGCTGTCATACCGGAGAAGGTGGGCGTTGGTTTCAACAGGGCCGAGGTCGTTGATTGCCACGACTTCAATGTCGGTGCGTCCGGATTCTGCTATGGCGCGCAAGACGTTGCGCCCAATTCGTCCAAATCCGTTGATGGCCACTTTTACTGTCATACTGATCGGTCCTGTAGGTCGGTAGGTAGGAGGTTAGAGAAGGGCCTTGGCGGCGTTGGCCACGGCTTCAGGCGTGATCTGGAAATGGCGGTAGAGATCCGAGGCCGGCGCCGACGCACCGAAGCCCGACATGCCGATGAATGCGCCTTCACTGCCAATCAGTTCATCCCAGCCTTGGCGTAATGCTGCTTCCACACCGACACGCGGTGCCGTTCCAAGAACGTCTTTGCGGTAATCGTCGCTTTGCTGGGCGAACAACTCGAAGGACGGTGCGGAAACGACAGCTGCTTTTATGCCGCCCTTCGCGAGCAGATCGGCGGCGGCAAGGGCTATTTCCACTTCCGAACCGGTTGCAATCAGCGTGACCTGCCGGTCCCCGTTTGGTTCCCGAAGAACATAGGCGCCTCGTGCGGTTTTGTTCTCAGGTGTAGGCTCTGTCCGCACGGTGGGAAGGCCTTGGCGCGACAGGCACAGCACAGTCGGCGTGTTTGCCGATGTCGCCGCTATTTCCCAGGCTTCCGCTGTTTCAACTGCATCAGTTGGACGGATGACCGTCAGGTTCGGCATGGATCTGAGCGATGCGATGGTTTCCACCGGCTGGTGGGTCGGACCGTCTTCGCCAAGTCCGATGGAGTCATGTGTCATGACATAGGCGACTGGGACACCCATCAGAGCGGAAAGCCGGATCGACGGGCGGCAATAGTCGGCAAATGCGAGAAAAGTGCCGCCGTAGGTGAAGAATCCGCCATGTAACGCAATACCGTTCATGGCTGCGGCCATGCCGTGTTCGCGGATACCGTAGTGGATATAGTCGCCGCCAAAATCCTCGCGCCCAATGGCACGCATGTTTTGGGTCTTGGTGTTGTTCGACCCTGTCAAGTCGGCAGACCCTCCGATCGCGTTCGGCAAAGCCGCATTGACGACTTCCAGAGCCATCTCCGAGGCCTTGCGGGTTGCGAGTTTTGGCGCGTCTTCGGCAAGTTGTTTCTTGTACTGCGCCAACGCTTCGGCGAGCTCCGCCGTTTCTGCTGTTGCAAGTGAACGGTCGAATTCGGCGGATTGCGGATGAGAGGACTTGCGGTTTTCCCAGACATTCCTGGCATTTTTTCCGCGCAGGGCGATGGCAGCCCAGGCGTCCCGGATTGGGTCGGGCACATCAAAGGGTTCGTGTGGCCAGGACAGTGCCTTGCGGGCCGCAGCGACCTCTTCGGCTCCCAGGGGTGCGCCATGAACCTTGGAGCTTCCAGCCTTGTTCGGTGCACCTTTGCCGATCACCGTCCGGCAGGCGATGAGGGACGGCATGCCCGGCTCCTTGCGGGCATTGGTGATGGCGTGGGCAATGGCATCGGCATCGTGTCCATCGATAGCCTGCACTTGCCACCCGGCAGCCGAAAAGCGTTTGGCCTGGTTCATGGAGGTCGACAGATCGGTCGCGCCGTCAATGGTGATGCGGTTGTCATCCCAAAAGACGATCAGCCGTCCAAGCCCCAGGTGCCCGGCAAGATCTATTGCTTCGTGGCTGATCCCTTCCATCAGGCAGCCATCGCCAGCCAGCACATAGGTGAAATGATCGACGAGATCGTTGCCAAAGCGGGCATTGTGCATCCGTTCGGCAAGCGCCATTCCAACGGCCGTCGCTAGCCCCTGGCCCAGCGGCCCGGTTGTGGTTTCGATGCCCTTGGCGTGGCCATATTCGGGATGGCCGGCAGTACGGGATCCGAGCTGACGGAAATTGCGCAACTGGTCAGCGTCCATATCGTCATAGCCGAGCAAATGATTGATTGCGTAGACCAGCATCGAGCCATGACCAGCGCTCATCACAAACCGGTCGCGATCGGGCCAGGTGTGATCTGACGGATCGATCTTCATGAAACGGTTGAAGAGCACGGTGGCGACGTCAGCCAATCCCATCGGGGCGCCTGGATGGCCCGAATTTGCGGCCTCTACCGCGTCCATGGACAGGGCGCGGATGGCGTTTGCCATCAGGACTTCCGAAGATTGCAGTTTGCTTTGAACGTTCATCGGCTTGCTCCGTCAGGCGCGCTTGGATTCATTGACAAGGCGGAGGATCATCGGGGTGAAGATGAGCTGCATGGCCAGATCCATCTTGCCGCCGGGAATGACGATCGAATTGGCCCGGCTCATCCAGCTGTCGTGGATCATCGAGCGCAGGTAGGCGAAGTCGATGCCGCGCGGGTTCTTGAAGCGGATGACAACCAGGCTCTCGTCGGGGGTGGGGATCCAACGCGCCACGAACGGGTTGGACGTGTCAACGACCGGCACCCGCTGGAAGTTGATGTCCGTTTCGGTGAACTGCGGGCAGATGCAATGCACATAGGCCTGCATCCGGCGCAGGATCGTGTCGGTTACCGCTTCGGTCGTGTAGCCGCGCCGGTCCTTGTCGCGGTGGATCTTCTGGATCCATTCCAGATTGATGACAGGAACAACACCGATCTTGAGGTCCGCCAGGGCGGAGAGGTTAACATCGTCGCTGACGACGGCCCCGTGCAGACCTTCATAGAACAGAAGGTCGGACCCGCCTTCCAGAGGTTTCCAGTCGGTGAAAGTGCCCGGCAAGGCACCATAGCGCTCTGCTTCGTTGTCGTCGTGGACATAGTGGCGGGTCTCACCGGTTCCGGTTTCGCCGTAGGTGCGGAATACGTCCTGAAGTTTTTCCAGCTCGTTGGCGTCGTAACTGAAGTGGCTGAAGGTTTCGTCACCGGCCGCCTTGCGGGTTTCCAGTTCCGCCTTCATCGCGTTGCGGTCATACCGGTGAAAGGCGTCGCCTTCGATCGATACGGGTTTGATACCCTCCCGGCGGAAGATCTGATCAAATGTGCTTTTGACCGTGGTTGTGCCCGCACCTGATGAGCCGGTCACCGAAATGATCGGGTGTTTCTTGGACATTTTGTTTCCTCAAAAGTCGTCTTTATCCCGGTTTGTCCGGGTTTTGATTGTCAGGCGCGGAACAAGCCGCGGGAGCCGAACAAGGCGGATACTTCCTGATCCGGCAGATCGTGGTAGGCGGTTACCCGGTCGACCTTGTCGGCAGAGCCGAATACGAACGGTGTGCGGGCATGGAGGTCTTCGGCAGTCTGGTTGAGAATGCGGTCAGTGCCCGTTGTGGCCTTGCCGCCTGCCTGTTCGACGAGGAAGGCAATCGGCGCGCACTCATAGACCATGCGCAGGCGGCCGTTTTCATATCCGGGCCGGGCGTCGGCCGGGTAAAGGAACACTCCGCCCCGGCACATGATCCGATGGGTTTCGGCCACAAGTGACGCAACCCAGCGCATGTTGAAATTCTTCTCGCGCGGGCCCTGGTCGCCGGCCAGGCAGTCGTCGATGTAGGCCCGGACCGGCTTTGACCAATGGCGGTAGTTGGACGCATTGATGGCAAATTCGCTGGCGGCAGCCGGAATGGTCAGCCTGTCGTCGGCAAGCCGGAATACCTGCTTTTTCCGGTCCAGCACAAAGTGCTGGACGCCGTCGCCACAGGTAAAGATCAGGGCCGTTTGAGGCCCAAAGACAAAATAGCCGGCAGCGATCTGTTCGTCAGAGCGCCGGAGGAATGACTCCCTGGCATCCTCACGGGCTTCATAGATTGAAAAGATCGTGCCGATGGAGACATTGACGTCAATATTCGATGAGCCATCCAGCGGATCAATCGCCAGGGCCAAACCGCCTTTCGAGTCGATCTCTACCGCGTCTTCCTGTTCTTCGGACGCATACCAGCGGACGCCGGTTCCCTTGAGCGCTTCGGCAAAGGCATCATCAGCCTGGATGTCGAGTGCTTTCTGGGTGTCGCCTCCAAGGTTGCTGCCTACCTCGGCTCCGAGAGCGCCGGACAGCGGCCCCATGGCGATGGTGTCGGACAGGTCAATGGCCACCCGGCAAAGCGCATTGATGACCGGATAAAGTGGTCCAAGTCTCTCTGCTGCCAATTGGTTTCGTGTGCCGGTAGTCATCAAGGCCTCCCGTCCTCGTGTGCAGCCTTGACAATCACGATTTTGAAAATTAAGAAAATTTAAAACTTTCAAAGGCACATTTAAAAAAATTAAATGACCGTTCTGAACACCATAACCTTCAAGCAGTTACGGGCCCTCGATGCGGTCGTAAAAACCGGCAGCATCAGCCAGTCGGCGCAGCTGTTGGGATTAACGCCACCGGCCGTGCATACGCAGTTGAAACTTCTGGAAGAAAATTTCGGCTGCGCACTGGTCAACAGGACGCGGGCAGGCCACTTCGAGGCAACAGTCGCAGGCGGTGCTCTTCTGGATGCGCATGAAACGTCTCTTTCGGCACTGACGAAGGCCGTTGGCCAGATTGAGGCGATAAAAAAGGGATTGGCCGGACGGGTCATTCTCGGGGTAGTCAGTACGGGCAAGTACCTTGCGCCTTCCATCGTTGCCCGGCTGAAAAAGGTCTATCCGGATATCGAGGTGGTGCTTCAGGTCGGAAACCGGAACCGAACCATCCAGGATATCGAAGCCGGCAAGATTGATCTGGCGATCATGGGGCGCCCGCCGCGCCGACCGGAAGTGACGGCTTACAGCATGGGCGAACACCCGCATATTCTAATTGCGCCGCCTGATCATCCGCTGGTGCAGGGCGGCTGTGCGGAGGCTGAGGACATAGTGTCCGAGCATTTCATTATGCGTGAACCGGGATCGGGCACGCGTATTCTCACCATGCGCTTTCTCGATCAGATTGGGGAAGGCAAGCCGTTCACCTTCACCGTAATGGAATCCAACGAGTCCATCAAACAGGCGGTCATTGCCGGTTTGGGCATTGCGTTGATTTCCATTCACACGGTGGTTGAGGAGCTGAAGTCCGGCCGGCTGGTGATGATCAAGGCGCCCCGCATACCGATCGTCCGCCATTGGTTCATCCTTCATCGGTCCGATCTGAAACCCAACGCCGCGCTCGACCGCGTCTGCGACTACATTCGGGAAAACGGTCCGGAATTGCTCGCCGAAAAGCAAATCGAGGCGCTCTTGGCGGATTGAAAAACCCGTTTCATTTCAGGGCGAAATGCCACAAGGCACTCTGGCCTTGCTACCCCGAATATGGCGTGCCTTCCATGCCAAGGTGCAGTTCCAGCCCTTCAAACGGGTGAGCGCGGGCAACATCCTCGTTGAGTTCAACACCAAGGCCAGGCTCGGTCGGAGGGATGACGTAGCCGTCTTCCCAGGTGATCGGCGTCTTCAGCAGCTCTGCATAGAACCCGTCGAAGGTGCGGATTGATTCCAGGATAAGGAAATTGGGGCTGCAGGTGCCGAGCTGGATATTGGCGGCCGCGACCAACGGGCCGCAATAAAGGTGTGGCGCGATTTGCGCCGTGTAGCATTCCGCCATGCCGGCGATTTTCTTGGCTTCCAGAAGGCCGCCGACCCGGCCGAGGTTCATCTGCAGGATAGACGCCGCACCGGTTTGCAGCACTCTGGCGAATTCGTGCTTGGTGCAAAGCCGCTCTCCGGTGGCAACCGGAATGCTGGTAGCCCTGGCGACCTCCGCCATGGCTTCCGGGCTTTCCGGAGGGAGTGGTTCCTCGAACCAGAGCGGATCATAGGGATCCAGGCGACGCGCCATGCGTTTGGCGCCGGAAACGGTGAATTGCCCATGGGTGCCGAACAGCAGATCTGCCTTGGTGCCGACGGCCTCCCGGATGACCCGGCAGAAGGCTTCTGAGCGGTCAAGATCCTGAAGGCTTGGCTGATGACCGTCATAGATGGTGTAGGTACCAGCGGGATCGAATTTGACTGCGGTAAAACCTTGCTCCACAGCCTTGGTTGCGGCTTCTGCGGCCAGATCCGGATCGTTGTAGACATTGGGGGCGGAAGGGTCCGGGTATACATCGCCTGCAGGCGGGTAAAGGTAGGTGTAGGAGCGCAGCTTTTCGTGAACCTGGCCGCCGAGAAGCTGGTAGACCGGTTTGCCAGCAGCCTTGCCGATGATGTCCCAGCAGGCCATCTCCAGCCCGCTCAGAACGCCCATCACGGTGATGTCCGGTCGCATTGAAAATCCGGCGCCATAGGCCGTGTGCCACAGCCGCTCGATATGGTGCGGATCCTGGCCGTCAAACACCCTGGCAAACATATCGACGGCCATATCCGCTACCAGAGGAGCGCTGAAAGTCGCGTTGTAGATCTCGCCGTATCCTATGACGCCGCACTTCGTTGTCAGTTTGACGAATATGAAATAGCGGCCGCCATGGCGGGGTGGCGGGTTCTGGACGACAAACGTGTCGATGCTGGCAAGTTTCATAAGACGGGGTCCGGTTGCTGGCAGCCAAGTTGTGCCTGATCTTCAAGAATAATAGCCGATGCCTTTAAGGCCAGCATCATTGCCGGCGCATTGGTGTTGCCGGATGTGATGTTGGGAAAGGCCGATGCATCAACCACGCGCAAGCAATTAAGCCCATGGACGCGCAAACGGCTGTCGACAACGGAAGTTTCGGCCGCCGCGCCCATCCGGCAGGTGGAGGTCGGGTGAAAAACAGTGCTGGCTCTGGCCTGAAAGTCGTCCAGGCACGCTGCATCGCTCCCAAGTGATGACAACTCCGCCTCCCACCCAGGGGTTTTGAGGTCGTGAAGAGAGCTGGTCTCGAGCAATCGTTGCAAAAGCCGGATGCCGGCGATTGCCGCTAGCCGGTCTTCGTCGGTGGAGAGGGAGTTAGGCTGGATCGTCGGATGTTGTTCCGGATCGGCGGATTGAATGTCGATCCGGCCGCGGCTCGTCGGCCGAGTTGGCTGGGAACACAGTGAGACAGCCTGAAACGGGTCGAGGTGCACCTTGGTCTTACCTTGAACAACAGACGACTTGTAGCTGATCGGATTGAAGTAGAGCTGTTGGTCCGGCGCACTCAGGTGATCGGAGCTGCGCAGGAACCCGCCGCACTGATTGACACTGAGCGCCAGCGGTCCCTTTCGCGCACGGGCGTATGCCATGGCCGCGCTTACCTTGCCAAAAAGGGAGCCGAGCGTCGCATTGAGAGTGGGTTTGCGCGAACGGATCGTGTAGCTGACCGCGAGATGATCCTGAAGGTTGCCGCCAACGTTTGGATTGTCCATCAGCACCGGAATGCTAGCCGCCTGCAGTGCTGGCCCAGGTCCGATGCCCGACAGCTGCAGGATCTGGGGCGAGCCTATTGCTCCTGCCGACAGGATGACTTCTTTCGATACCCGGAACGATTGTCCATTGGCGAGCTCAACACCGGTGGCATTCAATCCGTCAAAGAGCACCCGCCTCACCTGAGCGTTCTTCACCAGTGTGAGATTTGGCCGGTTGAGCGCCGGGTGCAGCAAGGCGAGGGCGGAGGAGCAACGTCGCCCATTTTGTGTGTTGATCCGGTAGGTTGTCACACCTTCCGGCTCATCGCCATTGCAGTCCGGAGTCACTGGCAACCCTAGTTCCCTGGCGGCGGCAAAAAAGTGCTGCGTGATGGGGTGAACCTGATCCGAAACGTCCTGCACGCGGATAGGCCCGGATCCCGTTTTTTCTCCAGAAGGCGAGACACGTGTCTCCAGGTGCTCATAGGCCTGCCGGACCGATTGCCAGTTCCAGATCTCTCCGGCCGCAAGTGCCCAATCATCGAAATCCTGCGGCAGCCCCCGGCAATAAACCATGGCGTTGATGGAGCCCGAGCCGCCGACTAGACGGCCGCGGGGCCAGGAAATCGACCTGTTGTTTAGTCCACGGTCGGGCAAAGTGGTGTAACGCCAGGTTTTCTCCGGGTCAGTATATAATTTGCCGTAGCCGATGGGCAGCGAGATCCAGGGACTTTCGTCCCCTCCGCCAGCTTCAAGCAGAACAACCCGAATGGCGGGATCGCGGCTAAGCCGTTCGGCAACAATGCATCCCGCCGACCCTGCGCCCACAACGATGTAGTCGTAACAGTCCAATAATCTCGTTCCCTCGGATAGGGCGCCTGTCAAGCCGGGCCGGGGGCGGCGCACTTGCTTTGAACTCAGAGCGTAACGGCCTTTGTTTCCAAAAAGTCGTGCAGTCCGAAGATACCGTTCTCCCGGCCATTGCCGGACTGTTTATAGCCGCCGAAGGGAACATCGTAATCGGGACCCCGCCCATTGACGTAAATCGTTCCTGCGCGCAGCCGCCTGGCAACCCGTATCGCCCGCTCGCTGTCGCCGGTCTGGATATAGCCGGCCAGGCCATAGGGCGTATCATTTGCGATCCGGATTGCCTCTTCTTCGGTATCAAACGGAATGACGGCAAGAACCGGACCGAAGACCTCCTCCCGCGCGATATGCATGTCGTTGGATACATCCGCGAAAACTGTCGGACGGACGTAATAGCCGGTTTCATATCCTTCCGGTTTTCCAGGACCGCCGGTCAGCAGGCGGGTGCCTTCGGCAATCGCCTTTTCGATGTGACCCTGGATCCTGTCATATTGCAACTGGCTGACGACGGGTCCGAGGTGGGCGCCGGGTTGATTTGTCGGGCCAACTTTTGTGTTTTCGGCAACCTCTTGGATGATCTTCAGAGCCTGATCATAGACACTGCGCTCGACCAAAAGGCGGGTCGGCGCATCGCACGATTGCCCCGTGTTGCCGAAGCAGTTTTCGACGCTGTAGGTGGCCGCAGCAACAACATCCGCATCGGCAAAGAGGATGTTGGGCGATTTGCCGCCAAGCTCAAGCGCCACCCGTTTGACTGTTGGAGCTGCAGCTTCGGACACGGCTACACCGGCCCGGGTCGATCCTGTGAAGGAGATCATGTCGAAGCCTGGATGGCTGGACATCAATGCGCCAATTTCTGGCCCGGTCCCCTGCACCATGTTGAAGACACCTGCCTGGCAATCAGCCTCATGCAACACTTCAGCAAAAAGATGGGCGGACAGCGGGGCAACTTCGCTGGGTTTAAGCACCATTGTGCATCCGGCGGCCAATGCCGGTGCAACCTTGCTGACGATCTGATTGATCGGCCAGTTCCACGGCGTGATCAATCCACAAACGCCAACAGGTTCGTGAAAGATTAGGCTGCCGCCACGCGGGCTTTTTTCTTCAAATGCAAAGGCTCGCAGGGCATCCAGTGTTGCCTGAAGATGGCCGGATCCGCACGGCGCCTGCTGGTCACGGGCGTAGTCGATCGGAGCGCCCATCTCCAGACGGATCGCTTCGGCAAACTCATCAAGCCGCCGATCATAAATCTCAATCGCATTTTCAAGCAGAGCCGCCCTTTCACCAACCGAGGTCTGTGACCAGGTCTCGAAAGCGGTCTGGGCTGCTGCAACAGCCTTTTCCAGATCCGCAGCATTGCCAAGTGAGATGACGCCGCACGCTTGCTCCGTGGACGGATCGAGCACATCAAAGTCGTGCGGTGTTTCCGGGTCGGTCCACTGGCCATCTAGGTAAAATTGGCGGCAATCCATCATTTTCCGGTCTCCATTTCCCCAGCATCATGACCGCTGACCGTCCGATTTGGAACCACTTCATAGCCCTCTTCTTCCGGTTCATCATCCAGCATTTCGGGAGGAAATCCGTCCGCAAGGATGGAAAGGCCGGTGGCATCTTCCAGGCGCTTGATGATGTTGGGGGAGAGCTCACGCGGGCCGTAGCGTTTTTGCCCGTCCGCGAAGATTTCGTTCAAAAGCGGAGAGACTTCCAGCGGCACCTTGTTTTGTTCGGCGATTGCCTGAAACAGGCCGATGTCTTTTGAGACCAGATCCATGGTGAAGGAGATATCCCGTGAGCCGTTGAGGATCACCTGGCCTTCGGTCTCGTGAACGAAGGATGTCCCGGAGGAGATCCGGATCGCCTCATAACTGGTGGCAAGATCCATTCCGGCGGCCTTGCAGGTAACCAGCGCTTCGCAGACGGAAACGAGGTTTGCCGTTGCAAGGTAGTTGGTCACCACCTTCAGGACCGACGCTGATCCAATGTCGCCTGTGTGCAAGACCCGCCGCCCAAGCACCCGGAGGATTGGAAAGACGCGGTCAAAGGTCTCCCGCGTGCAGCCGGCGAAAATTGAGATGTTGCCCGTTGCGGCGCGGTGGCAGCCGCCGGAGACGGGGCATTCGACAGCTTCTGCGCCCTTGGCTATGACCAGATCTGCAAGCCGTCTGACTTCCGCTGCATCTGTGGTCGACATTTCCGCCCAGATTTTTCCGGGCTCGATGCCTTCCAGTATTCCATTTGGTCCTTCGAGGACTGCGGCGCAGGCGGCAGGGCTGGGAAGGCAGGTAATGACCATGTCACAGGTCTCGGCCAGTTCCCTTGGGCTGCCTCCGCGGTGGGCGCCCCTGTCGACAAAACCCTGCACCAGGTCTTCGTCCAGATCATGTACGGTCAGGTCAAAACCGTTGCGCAAGATACTTCCCGCCAGCTTGGCGCCGACGTTCCCAAGACCGATGAAACCAATATGCATGTGACGCTCCAGGCGCTGGTGTGATTGCAAAGCAGCGTGCCGGAGATTTTCTAAAAAGAAAAATCAATAAATTTGCGCATAAGACGCAGTTTATTTTATTAATCCCGCATGACACTTCAACTGCCGAACATGACCTGGCTTCGAACGTTTGAGGCTGTAGCCCGCCACCAGAGCTTTACCGGAGCAGGTGACGAGCTGGGCCTGACGCAGGCAGCGGTGAGCACACAGGTCAAGGGCCTTGAAACCCAACTGGGCTGCCCGCTATTTCACCGCACAACACGGCGCATCGCTTTAACGGATATGGGCAAGGCCTATCTGCCAGCTGTCAGAAAAGCCATCGAAGAGCTGACGATCTCCACCCACGGTCTCTTTGATGTCTCAAGCCGGAAAACGGTGACGGTGCGGGCGCCGATCAGTACGGCTGTCTTTTTGATTGCGCCGCGGCTTGCTGTATTTCAGGAGCAGCATCCAGGTATTCAGGTCCGCCTGATTTCAGAAATCTGGACGCCCGAGGCCGACGATGCCCGGGTGGATGTGGAGATCAAGATAGGCGATGCAGCGTCTGATCAGAGAAACGCCGAAGTCCTTTTTGAAGATACTGTCGTGCCCATTTGCGCTCCGTCATCAGCTCCCCGGCTGCAGTCTCCAGGCGATGTGTTGCGGGAACCGCTCATCCATACGCTCGGATATGAGGCCCACTGGCCAACCTACCGGTCGCAGGTTGGTTACAGGGAAGAGACGGCCAATTCCTTCACGGTCGATACGTCGCTCGCCGCTGTGGAATTGGCCGCAGCCGGTGCAGGCATTGCCTTGGTGCTGAAGAGGATTGCGCAGTTTCTGGCGCTATCCGGCAGGACTTCGATCGTGGGGGACATTCAATTGCCTGTCCTCTACCGGCACTATTTTGCTGTTCCCAATTCACCGAGAGTTGAGCGGCCGGAAGTCCAGATCTTCAAGTCATGGTTGAGGGCGGCTTTCAGCTAGGAACTCCGCAGTGCCGGGATACTCGCGTGGTGACAGCGCTTTCAGAAATGCCACCAGATCGGTGATGTCATCATTGGAAAGCACCTTCGGTCTCAGGGGCGTGATCTTCCGGCTTTCCGGATCCCAGAAGACGGCCGGGCGCGGTGAAGAAACCTGCGGATCCACGTTGCGGCCAAGCTGGGTGGCCACCATTACGCGGACGGTTTCTTCCAACGTGCCGACAGAACCATTGTGAAAATAGGGTGCAGTGTGGGCGGCGCTTCTCAAGGACGGGACACGCCAGAGACCGGTATGGCTGGCGCTGGAAATGCCGCGATCGGCAAGCAGGTCGTATTTTCCGACATACGGGCTGTCCTTGAAGATAGGGAAGGGTTTCTGGATTCCCGCTGGTTTGATCTTGCCTGCCGCACTGAAGACGGGGTCCCGATGACAGCCGCGGCAACCAAGCCCGGCAAACAGGGCCATGCCCCGTTGCTGCTGCAGCGTCAGGGCAGAGGTATCGCCATTGACGAACCGGTCGTAAGCCGTATCCGGCGTAATCAGGGTTCGTTCAAAATCCGCAATCACGCGCGCAATATTGTCGATGGTGATGGCATCTTTAGCGCCGAACACCTTTTTGAAGGCAGCCTGGTAGGACGGGACGTTGGCCACAACGGAAACCACGGCGTCATGCGAGGGCATGCCCATTTCGACTGGATTGATCAGCGGCCCCTTGGCCTGCTCTTCCAGAGAACCTGCCCTGCCGTCCCAGAAGAGGCGGCTCAGAAAGGCCGCATTCCAGACACTTGGGGCATTTCGTGTACCACGCAGCGACTGAAGGCCGCTTGAGACAGACGCATCGTCATCGCCTCCTGAAGTGAGCTTGTGGCAAGTACTGCAGGCAATTGTGCCGTCTGCAGAAAGGCGCGGATCGTTGAACAGGCGTTCGCCGAGCTGAACCCTTTCATGCATCAGCGGTCTACCGTCAGGCGTTGGGGCTGCCGTTGGCAGGGCGTACCATCTTCCTGTGTAAACGGATTCAAACGTCGTCGCGCTTGGATCGATTGGGGACGAAGGCAGCTCTGAAAGCCCTTCCGGATGATAGGAGTCGACTGTTCCCATCAAAAATCCGACGAGAAAAACTTTGATCGAGATGCTTAGAACGCCAAGGCCAAGACCGGCGGATAGCATGACGCGGCCGGGAGCGGTCAGACCGGCCCGCCTCGCCAGGTCTCCGGAAATGGCAAAGAGCGCCAGCAATCCGGCGCAGGCGCTGATGAGCATGATTGTGAAGGTATCGGGCATGACATTTGTCCCGTGCGATTGGAAATGGCGGCTAGCAAGGCGCGTCACGGCAGGGCGAGATTTGACCTTGAGCCAATTCGGAGACTGCCGTGTGTTGCGCTGGAAAGATGTGACTTTTGTTCCAGCCGCCGGTACCAAGTTCCCGTCCGCAGGCGTGATGCCATGCCGCAATAGGTGACGGGGAAAGTGACCTTAAAAATTGCTATAGGTTGCACTTGAACTTTGACGGCAAGAGATGCAGGCAGACATGAAACCGTCCGACGATCTCCGCGAAACTATCCCTTTCGCGGACAACATGAGCGATGAAGCCTTCGGGTTTCTGAAGGACAATCTAAAGAGAAACACGGTTGCGCCCGGAGCTGACATTCTGCACCCGGGAGATGCCGTGAATGGGGTCTATCTCGTCCAGTCAGGAACGATCCGGGTTTATTATGTCGGACCGGATGGCCGGGAAGGTACGCTCTATTGGATTGAAGCTGGCGAGAGCTGCATCCTGGCGCTGAACAGCCTTTTTACCGAAATGCCGTATCCGGCCTTTGCCGCGGCTGAAGCCGAGGGTGTTGAAATTCTGACGCTCTCTGGCGCCGTGTTTCGGGAGCTGTTTTCAAAGGACGCCGCAGTTCAGAAGTTCCTCTTCGAACAGCTATCAAGCCGCGTCTATTCCCTGCTGAAAATGCTCGAAGAAACCATGCGTCTGCCGCAAGAGGAACGGCTAATTCTCTTGTTGCTGGGTCAAGCGGACGAGGAAGATACGGTCCATCTTTCGCAGGAGAATCTGGCGCGCCACCTGGGTACAATCCGCGAAGTCGTCTCCCGGCTGCTGCGCAATCTGGCAAGCCAGGGTCTAATTGAGCTGGCGCCCAAGAAAGTCAAACTCCTCGAACGGAAGCGGTTGGAGGCGATGGCGTCTGCAGAGGAAGCAGACTTCTGATTGTCCTGCAAGACCTGCTGCGGCGCCTGCATATTTGTCATCACAGACTCAAAACGCTTCCCGCGAACAATGATCCGCGGGAAGTGCTTCGGCTTCCGGTCTTCAGGTGCATTTGGAGATGAATACCGGTGCCTGCATCGCGGAGTCCGAATTAGTGGCTAAGGGCCCGCGCTGCTTCTTCGGTGGTCAGAACGCCATTGGCGATCATGCCGTAGTTCACCAGGGCTGCGTTATAAGCTTCCTGGCCCGGCGCGCCGACCGCGTCCTTCACCACATAAACCTTGAAGCCGTTTTCCATCA
The DNA here is from genome assembly GCA_965230705.1 of Roseibium sp. Classification (GTDB taxonomy): domain Bacteria; phylum Pseudomonadota; class Alphaproteobacteria; order Rhizobiales; family Stappiaceae; genus Roseibium. The sequence continues at coordinate 74,129 of CBDDLN010000001.1, forward strand.
GCGCCCGCATGTGTGAATCGACACAAAGATTGGCAACCAGCCCTGCAAGGATGACCGTGTTGATGCCGCGCGCGCGCAACTGATAGATCAGGTCGTTGCTTTCCGGTCCGTACATCTTGTGCGGGGCGACCACGATCGTTTTGCCATCGTGAATGTACTTCTTGTAGGGCTCGTAGAAATCGGCGCCGGAGCCTTCAAAGCCCTTCGGGTCGTTCATGTTTTCCCTGTAAAGCGCCTTCATGTCGAGCAGTTGGCGTTGAAGGGCACCGGCACGGGACCAGTCGATATCAATCTTGGTATAGACCAGCGGGTCGACGGCGAGTGCAACGCCAGTTGACTTTGCAGTCTTCATCAGCGTTTCGATGTTCCCGATGGTGCCGAGTTCGGCAAGATTGTCGGCAACCAGCCCGTAGAGTTTGCCATCCTTTGCGAGAAAGTCGTTTTGCGGATCGGTGATCACAATCGCGGTATGAGCCTTGTCGAACTGCGGAAGTGCATTTTCAGCTGCAGGTGCCATGGCTGCAGACAGGACGAACGGCAGGCTGGCTGCAAGCGAAAGCAGAATGGTTTTCATTGGTCGGAACCTTTCAAAAAATGATGCTTCATTCCGCCGGTCAACGTGGAGAGAAGGTCCGTTGCCGCCGGTGTCATCAGTTCTATTTTTCAGGCTAAAAGCGCGATGCAGCATTTGTTCCACCACGGTGATTTTTCAAAAAACCAAGTGACTGCAGAACGAAAAACGCCCCGGAAATACACCCGGGGCGCAAGTTTGGTTTGGAGTCTTCTTATGGGATCATGCGGCTCTAATACGGTCGAGGAATTCTCCCATCGCGGTGCGCAAACCTTCCGCACGGCTATAGAGGTCGCCGACAGCTGCATTAAGTTCGCTGGAAAGGTTCCGGGTTGATTGGGACGCTGTCTGGACTTCTCCAATCGCGTCTGACACCTGCTGGGTACCGCTGGCCGACTGGTTTACGTTTCGGGCAATTTCCTGGGCCGCAATTTCCTGCTGTTCGGCAGTATCGGCCATCGCGGCCGATTGTTCGGCAATTGTTTGCACCATGGCGGAGACTGAATTGGTTGCCTCGATAGACCGCGAGGCAGCCGTCATCATCTCGGAGATCTGGCGCTCGATCTCTTCCGTGGCCTTTGTCGTCTGTTCGGCCAGGGCTTTGACTTCGGATGCCACCACAGCAAAACCGCGCCCTGCATCCCCGGCTCTAGCCGCTTCGATGGTCGCATTCAGGGCAAGAAGGTTGGTCTGCTCGGCAATATCTGTAATCAGCTTGGTTACACCGCCGATCTTGTTGACCACCTCCTGCAGGGCGCCGACTTCTTCATTTGTTCGTTGAACTTCAGTCGCTGCATTCGCTGCCAGGGATGAGGTTGACTGGATTTGGCTGTTGACCTCACGAACCGATGCGGTGAGTTCCTCGGTCGCGGTAGCAACGGTCTGTGTGTTTGCTGTTGCCTGCTGCGAGGCGTTCAAAACGCCGGAAGCCTCAACCTGCGTCTTGGCCGCAATACCATCAAGTTCGGTGGACGAGCCGTTCAACTGTTCTGTTGCACTGATGATGTCGTTGCTGATTGCAAGGACGGTCATTTCAAACTCATTTGCGACCTTTTGCAGCTCCGCGCGCCTTGTATCCTCGCTGGCCTTTCGTTGTTCTTCGTTCTCGATTTCCAGATTGCGCGTAAGTTCCAACTGGTCCTTGAAGAAAACCAGAGCCTTTGACATTTGACCGATTTCATCGCTGCGCCGCCGTTGATTTATCTGCACATCAAGCTCTCCCGATGCCAGCTTCTGGGTTGCCGAAGCCAGCACCTTCAGCGGCCCGGCGACCAGTTTGGAGCTTAAAACCGCCAGTGCGACGGCACATAAAACCACCAGAGCTCCGCCAAGCAAGGACGCCTGTGTCATGAAATCGGCGCGCTGGTTTTGGTCTGTCCGCAGGAGTTGCAACTTGTCACCCGTCATGGCCCGCAAGGTGTTGAGCTCTCCGGTCAATCGGGCCACGAACTGTTGGCCAGGGCCGAATATCTCAAGGCCCCTGGCCAGTTCGACTGTTTCGTCGTTACGCATCAGTGCCATTTGTGTGGCGATAGGCCCTTGTAGCCAAGCCTTCCATGTCCGGTCGATTTCCTCAACCTGGCCGATGATTTCGGGTTGGTTCGCCCCGGTGTTTTCACGCAATTCCTGGAGCGTTTTATCGATCTCCGCGCTTTTTGATTCTGCTGCGGCCCGGATCACCCGGTCGCCGGTCATGACGAATTCCTTGAAGGAGATGATTTGCCCCGACACATGTTCAGTCAGCAGGTATTCAAGGTTTTGAACATCCTGGAGCTGCTCGGTTTCGTGTACGGCATCACGAAGGCCTGCACTGGAGTGGTAAATGGCAAGGCTGGTGAAAGCGCCGACAATCGCAAGCAGGGCAAAGGAGCCTGCGGTCTTCATGGTGACGGAAATGTTCTGGAACATTTTCTGGTCCTCAGCTGCCTTTAACTTGCCGGCGCGCCAGCTCGGTCAGGTTGACTTCGACGGTCACGGCACCCAGTGCTTGCGTGCCGCCCGGGTCCGCCAATGTGAAGCTGACCTGCGACCGCCATGTCCCCGACGGATCGTGAAACTCGCGCTCATCAATGAAAACGGCTTTGGGAGAAACCGTGAATGTTTTTTGGAATTTCGCTTCATCACCCTGCCAATAGTCACTGGTAATCGCAGATTGGCCGACGTTCAGCCCGCGCGCGTCCATGACGAAGATCTCCGAATAGAGCCCGAGTGACTGAGACTGAAACCGCTGCAGATAGGCAGATAGTGGATTGGAAAGCGTCGCGACGATCAGGCTTTTGTCTGAACTTTCCCGTTCGCGGACCCAGGTGGAATCAAGTTCTTCGATCTCCTTCGCGCCGGCTGTCTGTGTCCGCTGGTTTTGCCAATTAACCATTTTTCGAACAAGCGGGACTTCGAACTGCTGCTTCAATTCAGCAACAAATGCGGGCGTTATCAGCTGCCTTTCGTCCGGTTCAGCTGCAACCGGAAATGCAACCAAAGAGAGTGATATGGTGTATGCAATGGGAGTAAGGCGCAGTGGAATCATTACGGATCCTCTTGGTGGTGTGTAATAATTCGCGCGAGAATCTCTAAAGAAAGGTAAATAATATACACTTAATAGGTGTATTTTCTAATTATTGATAATCTTGTCTCGATAATATCAAGTTTAATTTGATAGAGTAGATAGGCAAAACAGTATGGAAGCGAAATAGCATCATTGATGCTGTGATGGAAATCATAATGTTAAGAAGGTAATTTCCTGAGTTTTTAAAAATATTATGACCTCACTTTCGGGGGTTAACTAAAGAATTTCGCGCTTAAAGTGCATTTGAGCAAGCTTAGATAAAAATACGTATGGGGGAAATCGAGGTGTTTTGCTTGTGTTTGCCGATGGTGACGCTGCGAAAGAGGTGCTGAGCCTCCGGAGCGGATTGATTATAAAAATTCCGGTTTGACCAAAAATTCACCTTGACCATCCGGTTTGCAGTTCCCTACGATTTCTTGACCAAATGGTCAGGCTCATCCGCGCCATAATCAAAACAAAGGTGGATATGAGCTTGCAAAAACGGCAGTGTCGTTGCTTGGCAAGGATTTATGGCCGGTTCCGGCCGCGCCATGCACGTGCTGTTTGTTGGTTTATAAATTTCCAGAGAGGCGGCCAGCAAGGCCGACCCAGTAAAGGAGAAGGGGAATGGCATTGAAAGCTTTGAAGGCACTGGCGGCAGCATCTGTATTTGGTGCGACCGTAATGGCGGGTGCAGCCCAGGCCGCTGATGAGCTCACCCTGCAGCTGAAATGGGTCACCCAGGGCCAGTTTGCTGGCTACTACGTGGCAAAGGACAAGGGCTTTTATGACGAAGAAGGCCTTGATGTAACAATCAAGCCGGGCGGCCCGGATATCGCCCCGCCGCAGGTCATTGCAGGTGGTGGTGCCGATGTCATCATTGACTGGATGCCTTCAGCTCTGGCCTCCCGTGAAAAAGGTGTGCCGCTGGTCAATATCGCTCAGCCGTTCAAGAAGTCCGGCATGATGCTGACCTGCCGGAAGGATACCGGCATCACTTCACCGGCTGACTTCAAGGGTAAAACCCTCGGCGTCTGGTTCTTCGGCAACGAATATCCGTTCCTGTCCTGGATGAGCCAGCTCGGGATTCCGACCGATGGTGGTGACGGTGGCGTGACCGTGCTCAAGCAGGGCTTCAACGTCGATCCGATCCTGCAGAAGCAGGCCGACTGCGTGTCCACCATGACCTATAACGAGTACTGGCAGATCATTGATGCCGGTATTCCGGCCGAGGAACTGGTTGTGTTCAAGTATGAGGACCAGGGCGTTGCGACGCTTGAAGACGGTCTCTATGTGCTGGAAGACAGCCTGAAGGACGACGCGATGGTCGACAAGCTCGCCCGCTTCGTGCGTGCTTCCATGAAAGGCTGGGCTTACACGGCCGAAAATCCGGAAGAAGCAGCCGAAATCGTGCTTGAAAACGATGCGACCGGTGCACAGACCGAAAAGCATCAGGTCCGCATGGTTGGCGAGATCAACAAGCTGGTTGATGGTTCCGACGGCAAACTCGACAATGCCGCCTATGAGCGCACCGTAAAGTCGCTGCTTGCGGGCGGTTCTGATCCGGTTATCACCAAGGCTCCGGAAGGTGCCACCTCAACGGCTGTTACCGACAAGATGTAATCAGCTCGTCTGTCCAGGTGTTAGAAAGGCCGCCCTGATGGGTGGCCTTTTTTGTATTGTCTGCCCAATTCGCACTTTTCCGGATTGATTCCCGGCCACAGAAGGAACTGGCATGACTGCAAAGCGGGTCGTTGTTCTGGGCGCCTATGGGTTCATCGGTGCCGCCTGCGTGCGGGCCTTCAAGCTGGATGGATATACTGTCACCGGGATTGGCCGCTCCCGGGAGGCCGCCATCGCAAGTGATGCATCGATCGATTGGCACATCTGCGATATCGCGCGCGCGCCGGTATCTGAATGGCAGGATGTGCTGAAGGGCGCGGACATCGTCGTAAATGCCTCCGGCGCTCTTCAAGATGGTCTGCGTGACGACCTCAAGGGCATTCACGAGGCGGCCGTCACCAACCTGATCGAAGCTCTGCGTGGATCTAGCACCGTGCTGATCCAGATTTCCGCCGCTGGAGTCGCGGACGCTGCACCAACCGAGTTTTTCCGCTCCAAGGCGCGAGGAGACGCTGCGATCGAGCAATCTGATCTCAACTGGATCATCCTGCGGCCGGTTCTCGTGCTTGGCCCTCACGCCTACGGCGGCACGGCGCTATTGAGGGCCAGCGCCGCCTTTCCGGGTTTCGGGTTTTCCATTTATCCAAATGCACCGATACAAACGATCTTCGTTGAGGACCTTGCCAAGGCTGTTGTTTTGGCGGCTTCCGGCAAGCTGGGAACTCGATTTGTTGCCGATTTGACCAAAGGCGAGAGCAGCTCGTTTCAGGAGTTGGTTGCAAAAACGAGAGAATGGCTGGGTTACAAGCCTTGGAAACTAATCTTGCCGGTTCCGGCAATCGCATTGAGGGGCGTCAGCCGTGTTGGAGATGGACTGAGTTGGCTCGGCTGGAGATCCCCGCTCAGAACCAATGCGCTTGTTTCGCTAAAGAACGGGATCGCCGGAAATCCGTCCACATGGCTTGAGCGTGGCGGAGCGCCATTCCGGCCTTTGACCGAGACACTGGCCTTGCTTCCGGCCACAGCCCAGGAACGGGTATTCGCCCGTGCCTATTTACTGCTTCCAATCTCGATTGGTGTCTTAAGTCTTTTCTGGTTTCTGTCCGGCCTGATTGGTCTAATCGGCCTTTCCCAAGCAGCCTCCCTGCTGACCGATGCCGGGTTCACCAAGGGTTTCGCACGGGCGAGCGTTGTAGCCGGATCGGTTGCGGATCTGGGCCTTGGACTTGGCGTCCTGAAACGCGCGTGGACCAGATGGTCCTGCTTAGGGATGATAGCTGTCTCGGCCTTCTACCTGTTTGCGGCCACGATCTTCGTTCCCGGCCTTTGGGGAGATCCATTGGGTCCGCTGGTAAAGGTGTTGCCATCCATGATGCTGGCGCTGATGGTTGCGCTGATGCTGGAGCGGCGTTGATGTCTTATGAGGTCCTGCTTTTCGCCCATGTCATAGGCGCTTGCGTCCTGCTCGGGACCGGCGCTGGCATTGCCTTTTTCATGGTGATTTCCAACCGCAGCCAGGATCCTGCGTTGATTGCGCATACGGCTGGAATTGTGGTCCTCGCCGATACCGTCTTTACGGCGGCAGCCGCCGTTCTGCAGCCCTTTACCGGTTGGCTGCTTGCCCGGGAAGCTGGGTATCCATTCTTGGAGGGCTGGGTGTTTGTGTCCCTGTGCCTTTATGTGTTTGTCGGGATGTTCTGGTTGCCGGTGGTTTGGATCCAGATCCGCTTGCGCCGTCTCGCAGCCGAGGCGCGCGACCGGCAACAGGCTCTGCCGGACGCTTATCACAAGCTTTACCGCATCTGGTTTGCCTGCGGTTTTCCCGCCTTCTTTGCCGTCCTTGCGATCATATGGCTAATGCTTGCCAAGCCGGATTTCTAGACATGTTTAGTCCTTCTTGTCCGGCAGTTTGCGCATCAGGATCCAGGCCATGGCTCCCAGAAACGCAAATGTTCCAAGGTTCAGCAACGTGTCGACGGGATCACCGAGCAGCATGGCGGGCCTCTCCTGTTTTTTCTTCTCCAAGCGCCCGGATCAGGCAGACAACCAACAGGACGGTGATGAACACAAATGGCAGGGCGCCGAGCGCGATCAGTTTTTTTACCGCCTCCATTGATCCGGACAGGATCATCGCGGCTCCCAGAACGCCCAAAAGCCCGCCCCAAATGACCCGGATGATGGGTTTGGGGTCCGGATCGCCGCCCGTTGAAAACATGCCGAGGACAAAAGCGGCGCTGACCACACTGGTGACGATGAACAGGAAGGCGGCTGCAACGGTTGCCAGGGTGGTGAGGAACGGGAAGGGCAGGCGCTCCAGCAAGGCGAAAGTCACCCGCTCCACATTGGTTTGAGTCAGGGCGAGCAATTGCCCCTCGCCATTCAGCGCTTCAAAAAGCCCAATGCCGCCGAAGGTGCCGAACCAGATGATTGAAAAGAGGGTGGGTCCGACGAGCACACCCAGCACGAATTCGCGGATGGTACGGCCCTTTGATATGCGCGCAATAAACACGCCGACGAACGGACCCCAGGCAATCCACCAGACCATGTAGGTCAATGTCCAGTCCTGAAACCAGCGGCCGATTTCGTCGCCGAAAAACGAGAAGGTCTGCAGCCCGCGCTGGACCGCGGAGGACAGGTAAAGGCCAAAGCCGTTGGTCACGGAATTGAGCAGATACTCTGTCGGCCCCATGATCACGGTGTAAAGCACCAATCCGATAGCGATCGACATGGCAATATTGGAGAGGCGGGACATTCCAGCGCCAAGGTCGACCATCAACGGCGGAATATAGGCGGCGACCATCAGCACGAAAACGGCCCAGACAAGCCAGGTCCCGGTATCTGTTTGCCCGATCAGGACAGCGGCTCCATCAGCGACCTGAAAGACACCCATGGCAATTGAGCCACCGACGCCGATGGCGATTGCGACAATGGCCATGAAATCGGAAAACCAGCCGACCAGCCGCGCCCAGGCCTCACCGGGAAAGAGGTTCTGGATTGGTGCGCTGACAAGCATGGGTGTGCCGCGGCGGAACGCAAAATAGGCAATCGTCAGTGCCGTGACGCCATAGATTGCCCAGGCGTGGATGCCCCAATTGAGGTTGCTCGCCAGAAGGGCCTGTTCGGCGGCAATGGGGGCGGGCAGAAACTCCTTGCCGAAGCGGTAATGGGTCAGCGGTTCGGCAACGGCCCAAAACAGAAGTCCGACGCCCATGCCTGCGGCAAACAGCATGGCGATCCAGGAGGGTGTCGAAAACTCCGGCCGGTCATCATCTGCACCAAGCCTGATGTCGCCAAACCGGGAAAAAGCGAGCGCCAGACACAGCACCAGCATGCCGGTAACTGACAGCATGACGAACCAGCCGCGGCTTTTGAAATACTGGTCAACAATCTCGCTTGCAACGGCGACAATGCCTTCAGGGTCCAGCACGCCCCAAAGGCCGATGGCCGCAATTACCGCAACAGAGCCGCCGAGGAGCGCATTTGAACTGGTACTTGATGACATGCCCGCAAGATGCTCCCTTTGTCCGGCGCGAACTGATGCGCGCAAAACAGCTTGCGTGGATCGTAACGCGGATCTTCGAGAAACAAAGCGTTTTCACATCCCTGCCGCCGCCACGCCGGTGTGAAATATCAAAAAAAGCCTCCACCGGGGGAGGTGGAGGCAGTTGGATGTGCACCGGATTTACCGGAGCGGGGAGGAGATGGCCGCCCTATTCAGCAGCTTCGGTAACGGCCATCGGGTTGTTCGGGTGTGTCGTCCAGTTGGCGTAGTCTTTTTCGACTGTTTTTTTGGTGCGCGGATCAACACTGCCTGGCTCCATGGCTTCCATGGTGATGCAGTTTTCGACTGGGCAGACACTGACACAGAGATTGCAGCCGACGCATTCCTCGTCGATCACTTCGAACTTGCGCGCGCCGTCAACCAGGTTGGTGATTGCCTGGTGGGATGTGTCTTCACAGGCGATATGGCAGCGGCCGCACTTGATGCACAGGTCCTGATTGATCTTCGCCTTGGCGATGTAGTTGAGATTGAGGTGCTGCCAGTCGGAGCAATTGGGCACGGCCCGCCCGACGACATCTGCAACGGACGAGTATCCGGCGGTATCCATCCAGTCGCTCAAACCCTCGATCATGTCTTCCACGACCTTGAAGCCGTAGGTCATGGCGGCCGTACAGACCTGAACATTGCCGGCACCAAGTGCCATGAATTCCGCTGCATCGCGCCAGGTGGTAACACCGCCAATGCCGGAAATCGGCAGTCCATGCGTTGCCGGGTCACGGGCAATTTCAGCCACCATATTCAGGGCAATTGGTTTGACCGCCGGCCCGCAATAACCGCCATGGGCGCCCTTGCCGTCAATCGTCGGGGTGGGCGCCATCACGTCCAGATCCACCCCAACAATGGAATTGATCGTGTTGATCAGGGACACTGCGTCTGCGCCACCCGCCTTGGCTGCCTGGGCGGGTTTGCGTACGTCGGTGATGTTCGGCGTCAGCTTGACGATGCAGGGCATCCGGGAGTGTTTCTTCACCCACCGCGTGACCATCTCGATGTATTCTGGGACCTGACCAACGGCGGACCCCATGCCACGTTCGCTCATGCCATGCGGACAGCCGAAGTTCAGCTCCACGCCGTCAGCTTCTGTCTCTTCCACCTTTCTCAGGATGTCGATCCAGTTCTGCTCTTCGCACGGAACCATCAGGGAAACGACCAGCGCGCGGTCAGGCCACTCGCGCTTGACCTTCTTGATTTCCTGCAGGTTCACTTCCAGCGGCCGGTCGGTGATCAGCTCAATGTTGTTCAGGCCGGCGAGTTGCCGGTCCTTGCCATGGATTGCTCCATACCGCGGGCCATTGACGTTGACGACCGGGTCGCCATCACCAAGCGTTTTCCACACAACGCCGCCCCAGCCCGCCTTGAAGGCGCGGACGACGTTGTATTCCTTGTCAGTTGGCGGCGCTGAGGCGAGCCAGAACGGGTTCGGTGACTTGATGCCGATAAATTCAGATCTCAGATCAACCATAACGGGATCTCCAAATAGGCTTTAAGCGGACAGGGCGCGATTGATGGCTTCAGCGGCAATCTTGCCGTCCTCGACGGCCGCGACCGTCAGGTCCTCGCCGCCAAGTATGCAGTCACCGCCGGCCCAGACATTGGACAAGGTTGTCTTGCGATCCTCATCCGCGACGATCCGGCCGCTTTCTATGCCGATTGTCTCGCCGGCTCCGTTCAGGTCCGCACGGACCAGGGTCTGACCAACGGCCTTGAACACCATGTCTGCCGGCAGGCTGACAATTTCGCCGGTCCCTTCAAGGCTGCCGCCCTCACTTTGCTTGGTGCGTTCCAGCTCAATACCTGTGACATGGCCGTTTGCGCCGACCAGAGCATTGGGCTGGACCCAGGTCATGATCTTGACGCCGCTTGTTTGCGCCAACTGCTGCTCATATTCGCTGGCGTTCATGCGGTCCTGGCCGCGGCGATAGGCGATTGTCACTTCGTCTGCACCCAAGAGCCGGGTCTGGACCGCGATATCCACCGCGGTCATGCCGCCACCAATGACGACGATACGGCGGCCGACCGGGAGCGCGGAGAGGTCTTCTGCCTGTCTCAGGTCGGCGATGTAGTCGACGGCATCCAGCACGCCTTCCTTGTCTTCGCCATCCAGACCAAGGGCATTGACGCCGCCAAGGCCGATGCCGAGGAAGACTGCATCATATTCGTTCTGCAGGTCGGACAGTTTGAGGTTATCGCCCAGCCGTTTGCCGGTCTCCAGGGTGATGCCGCCGATCGACAGAATGAACTCGGCTTCGCGGGCAGCGAAATTGTCGACGGATTTGTAGGAGGCAATGCCGAATTCGTTCAGGCCGCCGGCTTTTTCCCGGGCATCGTAGAGGGTGACATCATGGCCGTGAACAGAGAGCCTGTGGGCGCAGGATAGTCCGGCAGGACCAGCACCAACGACGGCCACCTTCTTGCCTGTCGATGCACCACGGGCAAACGGTGTTGTCTCGTTGTTCGCCATGTAGTGGTCAGTGGCATAGCGCTGTAGCTGACCAATCTTCACCGGCTTGCCTTCAGCCTCTTCGCGAACGCAGACCTGTTCGCACAGCGTCTCTGTCGGGCAGACACGGGCGCACATTCCACCCAGGATGTTCTGCTCGAAAATGGTTTTGGCCGACCCGGTAGGGTTGCCAGTCGAGATCTGGCGGATGAATTGCGGAATGTCGATGCTTGTCGGGCAGGCCTGCATGCAGGGCGCGTCGTAGCAGAAGTAGCAGCGGTCGGCTTCGACCTGGGCTTCATGCGGTTCCAGCAAGGGATGCAGGTCGCTGAAATTTTCCTCATATGCGTCCCCCGACAGCCGGCCAGCGGCAACATCAGGCGCATTTTTAGTGTCGGTCATCTCTGATCTCCGGAAGGGATGGCGATCTTGTTGTTTGGACCTCTTTCGTTTTTCGAAGAGGTTGCCTTCCGGTATTGGAAAAAAATTTGATCAAATAGTCAAATATTTTCCAAGCCATTGAAAATATGAAGAAAAAACTCCAGAAAAATAAGCAAAGAATATCATTGCGTTAGGCCGGGTTTGACGTGTGACGAATTTTTGATCGCGCCTGCAATTTGAGCGGCTGCAGAAGCGTTCGGCGAGTCAAACTTGTCATTTTGGCGGGTCTGGATCTATTCCGGATACCAAAGACGGGCCTTCTCGGCGCCCCGTTCAATGATCACATGCGTGTTCCCGAATACACGGTAACTGTGGCTCCAGTCACCATCCGGCCACTTGATGCGAACCTGAGCCCGCTCCGAGACCCCAAGACCGAAATGGCTGAAACCCAGTTGGCCGGATGCGTGGCCTGCGCCGACCTGAAGGTCGCGGACTATGGTGCGATTGCCGATTTTGACACTGATCTTTGCGCCGATCGCTTGCCTGTTCGCCTGTCGGGGCTGGCGGACTTCGACTGCCAGCCAATTTCCGAGTGGACGGGGGCGCTCAGCATTCCCCGCGCCGGTGTTCCGGAACAGGCTCACCGGGCTCGCCCGATTGACCACGACGAGATCGACAAGGCCGTCCATATTGAAATCGGCAAGGCCCGCGCCGCGGCCGCGGCTATCCAGTGCGATACCGGCAGTGTCACCAACTTCGACAAATGTATCGTCCCACTGCCCCAGCAACAAATTGTCCGGATCATAAGCGGCGAAATCCGGCATCGCCTCGACATTGCCCTTGGCGATGAACAAATCCCATAGGGTATCGTTGTTGACGTCCTGAAACTCGGAGTGCCAGCCGGTTGAGGGTCTGAGATCGTCTCCGGTATAGGGGCGATGGGCCGTGACGCCTTTATCGAAGGCAATATCCCGGTAGACCGGGACGGTTTCGTCCGCCTCGTCGTCCAGCGTCTGGAACTTCGTATCGCCCATGCTGGTCAGGGCAAATTCCGGATAACCGTCCACGTTCAGATCAATCGAGGCAATGCCCATGCCCCAGATCTTCAGCCGCCGCCAGCCGTCGGACCGGCGGTAGGCGCGCGGTGGACGGCCCGGAGGCACCGCCCAAAGCTGTTCTTCGCCATCGCGGTAATAGTGGCGGTCGTTCGAAATCCGCAATGACGGTTCGCTGGACCGGTTCCAGTCCGTAAACAGGATGGAAAGAGAGCAGTAGCCGGGCGTCAGGCGGGTGGCTTCGCTGTAGTCCGGTTTGGCACCTTCTTGAGGTCGAAACAGGAAGTTGTCGTGGCAAGTGCCCCAGGGCGCGGCGGGTTTGGAGCGGTCAACGTAATTGCCGAATGCCAGTGTGGGATGGGAATTTCCATTTTCCCAAACCGCTGAAAAGCCGGTCGTCCATTCCCGTCCACCGTCAAATCCAAAGGCCCGGTTGGCGATTTCGAACCGGCAGTCGCCGAGGCCTCTGAGCAACAGGTTTTCGCCGAGTCGCAGGGTTGCCAGATCCAAAATGCCATCGTTGTCGATGTCGATTGGATAAGCGCCGAGCACTTTGGATGTTTTGCGGTCCGGCAGCTGCAAGGACCGTTCCTTGAAGGCCAACCGCCCGCCAGTTGGGCTGTTGTTTTCAAACAGTCGTGCCGGGTTTTTACCGCCTGCCAGGAAGAGGTCGGGGCGCCGGTCGCCATTGCAGTCGAAGATCGCCACGCCGCCGCCGACAAAATACTCCCAGGGCCCGTCATAGGTGTGGTTCAGCCCTGCAGCAGCTGACTCTTCGTTGAAACTGGGCACTGGGGCCGCAGATATACGCCGGTCAGTCTCCTCTGCGCCTGCCAGGGCAGGCAGAAAAGTCAGGGCAAGAGACAGGGCAAAGGCAGGTTTTTTCATGGTTCAATCGTCAAACTGCGCAAAAAGGCGATCACCGACTGCCGGTCGTTCTCATCGAGCGCTGCATAGGCCTTGCGTGCCGCGGTGGCTTCGCCGCCGTGGGCGTCGATCACCTCATCCAAGGTCGTCAGATCGCCGCGGTGACCATAGGGTGCTGTGCTGCCGATGCCCCAGAGCTCTGCGGTGATGAAGACATCCCGGGCAACAAATCTCTGACCGAGAAGTTCGTTACCAAGCGTTTCGCGGGCTGGATCAGCGATCTTGTGGCGCTTGAGGTCTCCAAACAACGGAACCAGAACCCGGCCTTCGCCATCGCGGGGCAGTTTTTGTGCCCACTCAAGGGTGGCGAGATCAAGAGTAATAGGGACGTCCACATCTGCCCGGCGCAAGGTGCCTGCACCCTCAAACGGGCTGGGGTCTTCGAATTTCAGGCTTTCAAGAGGAAGGACTGGCTTGTGGCATCTTTGACAGCCAATTTCTGAAAACAGCCGCTCGCCCTGCCTGGCTGCGACCTTCCAGTCAGACGGGAGATCCGGTTTTCTGGAGGGCGGCGCCAGGGTCGCCTGCCAGGCAACCAGAGCGGAGACGTGCCCGGCATGCATTTCTTCCGGTGTGCCGTCGCCATCGAAATCATCGGTTCCGGTCCAGGCCTTGCCGAAGCGCTCCCCGGCCTGAATTCCGTGGTGATGGTTGAGTGCGTTGACGGTGAACTGCCGCAGTGAAGCGAAAACGCCTTTTTGACCGAAAGGGCGGACCGTCAGGTCATCATCAATGCCTTCCAGCTTTGAGACATTCAGTGATCCATCCGGCTGCGCAGTCAAGGTGCCGAAGGTTACACCCTTTGTTTCCAGATCTGCTGAGACTGGCGCGCCACTTGCTCGCGCTTTTTTCAATACAGACTGGCGCTGGGCGCGAAGATCGCGGGTCATTTCGCGGGCCAGCAGTTCAATCAGACCGGCACCCTGCAAGGCATTGGTGCCCCGTTCATTGGAAAATTGAGGGTCTATCGTATCGAAGTCGGCGCTTTCAAAGCCTTCGGAGACAAACACATTTGCAGTAAACGCGCCGGCACCTCCAGCGACCGGTTCGTTGTGGCAAGACGCGCAGGCATTGGCGTCGAGCCCGGCCAGACGTTGAAACGAGAGAGGTGTTGGCCTGCGGCGTTTGGTTGGGACAATCGCCTGGGTGGCTTCCGGGCGTCCTGCGCCGTCTTCCGTCGTGAACTTGGCTTTGAACAGCTCCTCACCAAGCGCCTGAAGCTTCAAAAGTGGATCTTCTTGTTGTGCCAGTTCCGCGAAATCAGGTGCCTCAAATATCGTCCGCTCGGACCAGGGCGGAAACTGGTCTCCAGCGAATGCCGGAGCGGCCAAAATGCCCACAAGCGGCAAAATGGCGAACCGGATCATCACGCTGCGGCTCCATGATCACCGGATTTTATGTCGTTTGGCGGGCCGCTTACGGAGCCTGTAAACGTGTCGTCCAGTCTTTGCATGGCCTGCGCAATCAGGCCCTTGCGGATGAAGTCCTCATCCCACGGCATCACATCAACTTGGAAATTATGCCTTAGATCTTCGACAAGCGCTTCCTCGATACTCGCATACATGCTGGTTTCCATGAACCGGAATGCCCGCATGCCTGTTCCAGTCAGGACAACATATTTCGGGTCAAGGATTGCCAATGTTCTGGCGAGGCCAAAGCCCAGGACCTTTCCAGCTCCGGCAAATGCCGCAAGCGCATCCATGTCGCCGTTGTCGGCCTTCTCGATCAACTCGGCCAGGGCGGCAACACCGGCGCTTATGTCCTTCGGATCCGTGGTTTCCGGCAAATGGTTAGCCTCACGGATGATGGCATAGTCGGATATGTAGGCCTCCATACATCCCCGTTTTCCGCATCGGCAAAGGGCGCCGCCAGGAATGTGGTTGGAATGGCCGAATTCTGCTGCAGTTCCGCTGGCTCCTGCAAACAACCGTCCGTCCAGGTAGAGCCCCATTCCGACCCCATAATCGAGCATAACGACTGCAAACGTGCCGCTGTACCGTTGCGGATCAGCCCAGTGCAAAGCTTCCGTGATCATGTTGGTATCGTTGGAAATTCTGCAGTCTGCGCCAAAAGCATCCGACAACGGTTTCACGATCGGGATCCTGCGGCCTGAGTAGGCGGGGCTCCAGGCAAAGATACCGGCATCCGTTTCAACGACGCCCTGTGCAGCGACACCAATTTCCCGGATCATGGACGGGGTTACCGACGCCTCGCCCAAGAAGGTTTCGATGATCTGGATAAGGTGCTTCGGAAACGTTTCTGAAGCGGCAGATGAACTGTCGAATGTCACTCTTTTTTCGCGGAAAACTTCGCCGGAAAAATCTGCAAGAGACATGTCGATCCTGTCGACCGACAGGCGCACGGCCAGAACGCAGGCAGCCTCTGGTTTTAGCCGCAGTAGTGACCGGGGTCTGCCGCGTGATTGCGGTGCCTTTGGTTCATTGCTTTCTATGCCCTCAATGAGCCCCTGATCCAGCAAGTCTGAGGTGATTGCAGTCACTGTCGCTGGGCTCAAGCGCGTAGCATGGCCGAGGTCAATCCGCGCCATGGGCCCATTTCGGCGTAGAGCCTTCAAGATAATGCTTCGGTTTTGTCGCCGGATCTGATCCCGGTCCGCTTTCCGTGCCATTCCTCTGATTTTCTTCCCTGAATCGTTTCCCCGTCGCCGGATTTGTCCGGTCTGATTTACGCTGCGTAGCTTCCGTTCTTTACGCCCCGCAATATTGTTTTGCAAAACCATGTTGACAGCAGCCGCGCATTGGAGCAAGGTTTTTTTTCGGACGTCGAAAAAAATAAAACCGACAGTCCGGGCGGCCGAGCCGCTCTTGAGGAAAGTTGGGTGGTGCGATCCGGGAATCCCCTGATTGTGCCTGACGGAGGAAACATCGCAATGCGTAAGATCGCTACTCTACTGGCCGGCGCGGTTCTGTCCGCCACAGTTATGACCGCAGCCCAGGCAGCCGACGTTGTTGTTGGCGTGAGCTGGTCGAATTTTCAGGAAGAACGCTGGAAGACTGATGAAGCGGCCATCAAGGGCGCTTTGGAAGCTGCCGGTGCAAAATACATTTCTGCAGATGCCCAGAGTTCATCTGCAAAACAGCTGTCGGACATCGAAGCGCTGATTGCCCAGGGCGCCAATGCGCTGATCATTCTGGCGCAGGATGCGCAGGCGATTGGACCGGCTGTCCAGGCCGCTGCCGATGAAGGTATCCCGGTTGTTGGCTATGACCGCCTGATCGAAGACCAGCGCGCTTTCTACCTGACATTTGACAACGTTGAAGTTGGCCGGATGCAGGCTGCTGAAGTGCTCGCGGCTGCGCCTAAGGGCAACTACGTCATGATCAAGGGCTCGGCGACCGATCCGAACGCGGATTTCCTCCGTGGCGGTCAGCAGGAAGTTCTGCAGGCTGCGCTCGACTCCGGAGCGATCAAGATCGTTGGCGAAGCCTATACCGACGGCTGGTTGCCGGCGAACGCTCAGCGCAACATGGAACAGATCCTGACGGCCAACGACAACAAGGTTGACGCAGTTGTCGCTTCCAACGATGGCACAGCAGGTGGTGTTGTTGCAGCGCTGACCGCTCAGGGTATGGAAGGAATTCCGGTCTCTGGCCAGGATGGCGACCATGCTGCCTTGAACCGTGTTGCCAAGGGCACGCAGACCGTTTCTGTCTGGAAAGATGCCCGTGAACTCGGCAAGGCCGCAGGTGAAATTGCCGTTGCACTTGCCGGTGGTTCTTCTCTCTCCGACATCAAGGGTTCCGCGGCCTGGACGTCTCCGTCCGGAACTGAGCTGACTGCCCGTTTCCTGGCGCCAATGCCGATTACCAAGGACAATCTGACCGCTGTTGTTGATGCCGGTTGGATCTCCAAGGAAGACCTGTGCCAAGGCGTTTCCGGCGGTCCGGCTCCTTGTAACTAAGCAAAAATCCCAAAATGGCGGCCCCGGATATGCCCGGGGCCGTTCCAGCAGAGAGAACGGTGTGGCCGTTTCTCCGGGACAGGCCACCCGGTGCGTAAGCAAAATGGTCTCCCAGCAGGAGTAACCTCAATGTCCGACACAGCACTGTCGGGGCAGAAAAGCCCGACAGCACGAAATCTGTTTGCCGCATTGCAGCTCGACACACGCCTCTTGGGCATGATTGGAGCGTTTGTCGTTCTGTGCCTTGTGTTCAATGTGTTCACAGACGGCCGGTTTCTGACACCGCGCAACATCTTCAACCTGACAATCCAGACCGTCTCGGTTGCGATCATGGCGACAGGCATGGTGTTCGTCATTGTGACACGGCACATCGATCTGTCGGTCGGCTCGGTGCTGGCGACTGTTGCTGCCGTGATGGCGGTGGTTCAAACGGACATTCTTCCGGCATTCATGGGCCACGGCCATGCGGGCATCTGGGTCCTGGCGATCCTTGCAGGCGTGATTGTGGGCATCGCGATCGGCGCTTTTCATGGCTGGATGATCGGATACCTCGGAATTCCGGCGTTTATTGTGACCCTTGGCGGTTTGCTGGTCTGGCGCAATGTTGCGTGGTTCATAACGTCCGGTCAGACGATCGGCCCGCTCGATCCCACCTTCACCATGATTGGCGGGATTGGCGGCACCATGGGCGAAACCGGCTCCTGGATATTCGGCGTTCTTGCGGTGGGTGTGGCTCTGTGGCTGCAAATCGCCTCACGCCGACGCAAGGCGTCTCACGGGTTCCCGGTCAAGCCAATGTGGGCTGAAACCACCATGGCGGCGATTACAACGATCGCAATTCTTGGTTTTGTCGCGATCCTGAACGCCTACGACATCCCTAAAGCAAGGCTCAAGCGCTTGTTCGAAGCAACAGGAGAGACTCTGCCGGAAGGCCTGACGATGGGCTACGGCATCCCCTATTCGGTATTGCTCCTGATTGTCGTTGCCGTGGTCATGACCATCGTTGCGCGCCGGACCCGTCTGGGCCGCTACATATTCGCAACGGGCGGTAATCCGGATGCGGCCGAACTGTCCGGTATCAACACGCGATTTCTGACGGTGAAGATCTTCGCAATCATGGGAGCGCTGTGTGCTCTGGCTGGTGCGGTGGCCTCGGCGCGTCTCGGTTTCTCCACCAATGACATTGGAACACTGGATGAGTTGCGGGTGATCGCGGCCGCTGTCATTGGAGGTACGGCCCTTGCCGGGGGAATTGGAACAATCTACGGCGCCATTCTTGGTGCTTTGATCATGCAGTCCCTGCAATCAGGCATGGCCATGGTGGGTGTCGACGCCCCGCTGCAAAACATCGTTGTCGGTAGCGTTTTGGTCGTGGCCGTCCTGATCGACATCATCTACCGCAAGCGTACGGGAGACTGAGACATGGCAACCCCTCTCGTAGAACTGAAAGACATGTGCATCTCCTTTGGCGGTGTGCGCGCTGTGGACCATGTCTCGGTTGATTTGTATCCGGGTGAAGTGGTCGGCCTGCTTGGTCACAATGGTGCGGGCAAGTCCACGCTGATCAAGATCCTGTCGGGAGCCTACAAGGGCGACAGCGGGCAAATCATGATCAACGGCGAGGAAGTTCATATCCACTCGCCGCGTGATGCAAGGGCGCAGAATATCGAGACCATCTACCAGACTCTCGCTTTGGCGGACAATCTTGACGCGGCCTCCAACCTTTTCCTGGGCCGTGAGCTGACCTCACCGCTTGGCTTCGTTGATGACGATGCCATGGAAGCGGAAACCCGCAAAATCATGGGCCGGCTTAATCCGAACTTCAAAAAGTTCCATGCACCGGTAAAGGCTTTGTCGGGCGGTCAACGCCAATCAGTGGCGATTGCCAGGGCGGTCTACTTCAACGCCAAGATCCTGATCATGGACGAGCCGACAGCGGCGCTGGGCGTTCACGAAACGCAGATGGTCGCGGAACTGATTCAGGAACTGAAGAAGCAGGGGCTCGGGATCTTCCTGATCAGCCATGACATTCATGACGTGTTCCAGCTTTGCGACCGGATTGCGGTAATGAAGAATGGCCAGCTGGTCGGCACGGCCAAGACCGGCGACGTCACCGATGATGATGTCCTGGGCATGATCATTCTGGGGAAGTGCCCTGAAGGCGCGACTCCAGGACCAGGTGCGCTCAACGACGATACGGTCGTGGGGTAAGAGGTTTGGCTGCCCCTAATAGGGGTGCCGGTCCGGTTGTCACCGAAGCCGGATCGCAATGAATTGGTGAATACAGTGCCGTGGGAAAGACCCCTCGGCACTTTTTGTCGAACTGAAATGAGGGGCGTACCTCATGTATATTGGTCTCGATATCGGGACGAGCTCTGTCAAGGCCATCCTCATGGATGACAGCCAGACCGTTGTTGCGTCGGCATCGCAGGAGCTGACGGTTGAACGGCCGCATCCAGGGTGGTCGGAGCAGGATCCGGACAGTTGGTGGACTGCCTGCCAGGCGGCGATCGACGGCTTGAAACAACAGGCACCGCAGCAGCTTGCCGCGGTCCGGGGCATAGGCCTTTCGGGGCACATGCATGGCGCAACCCTTCTGGGTGCTGACGACAAACCGCTTCGGCCCTGCATGCTTTGGAATGACGGCCGGTCTGAAAAGCAGTGCTTAGAGCTTGAAGAGGCCGAGCCAAAGTTTCTTACGATTGGCGGAAATCGTGTCATGCCTGGCTTTACCGCGCCCAAGCTGCAATGGGTCCGGGAGAATGAGCCTGAGGTATTTGCCAAAACGGCGAAGGTGCTGTTGCCGAAAGATTATGTCCGGCTGAAACTGACAGGCGAATACGCTGGCGACATGTCCGATAGCGCCGGGACTTTATGGCTGGACGTGGCTGCGCGGGACTGGTCGGACGACCTTTTGACGGCAACTGGCCATTCAAGAGACCATATGCCACGGCTGGTAGAGGGGACAGAAGTATCAGGAACCCTTCTGCCAGAACTTTGCCAGCGCTGGGGCATGGAGCGTGCGCCGGTTGTTGCGGGCGGCGGTGGTGATAATGCGGCGTCTGCCTGCGGCGTTGGAGCTGTGAAACCTGGCTCCGGTTTTGTGTCGCTTGGAACATCCGGCGTGCTGTTTGTCACAAACGACCGGTTTTCCCCCAATGTGGAGAGTGCCGTTCACGCTTTTTGTCATGCGCTGCCCGAAACCTGGCACCAGATGGGGGTCATCCTCTCGGCGACCGACAGCCTGAACTGGCTCTCCTGGGTCCTCAAGACAAGTCCGCAGGGTTTGATCAAGGAAATGGGCGAACTGGAAAGACCGGCCCACACGCTTTTTCTCCCCTACCTCGGCGGAGAGAGAACGCCGCACAATGATGTGGCGATCCGGGCGTCCTTTGCAGGATTGTCTCATGACACGGGCGATGCGGAGCTGACCCACGCGGTTCTGGACGGAGTAGCCTTTGCCCTGAAGGATTGCATGGCCGCCTTGAGCGCAGCCGGCACCACCCTGGAACGCGTAACAGCCGTCGGCGGCGGTTCCAGATCTACGCTTTGGCTTGAAATCATTGCGACGCTGCTGGGCATTCCAGTCGATGTGCCGGCTGATGGTGACTTTGGCGCATCGCTTGGCGCCGCCCGTCTTGGTCAGGCTGCCGCGACAGGGCAACTATACGAGGTCTTTGCCCCGCCGCCGATCCAGTCAAGCATTGAACCCAGATCCGATCTGACAAGCGCCTATGCGGAGGCATATGCCCGCTGGCGCACCCTCTATCCGGCCCTGAAACAGGCTGGCATCTAAGGAGAGATTTCATGAGCACAGGCTTTTTCGGCGGCATTGAAAAAGTGCCCTTCGAAGGACCGGACAGCACGAACCCGCTGGCTTTCCGGTTCTATGATCCGGACGAGATTGTCATGGGCAAGCGCATGGAAGACCACATGCGTTTTGCCGTTTGCTATTGGCACAATTTCGCCTGGCCCGGTGGGGACCCGTTTGGCGGTCAGACGTTTGAGCGGCCGTGGTTTCCTGCAGACACCATGGAACTGGCCAAACTCAAGGCCGACGTGGCCTTTGAAATGTTTACCGCGCTAGGCGTTCCCTACTACTGCTTCCACGATGCGGATGTGCGCCCGGAAGGCGAGACCTTTGCCGAAAGCTCGCGCAACCTATTTGAAATCGTTGATTACTTTGCCGAAAAACAGGCTTCCACGGGCATGAAGTTGCTCTGGGGAACGGCCAACCTGTTCTCCAACCGCCGGTTCATGTCCGGGGCTGCGACCAATCCCGATCCGGATGTCTTTGCCTATGCGGCAGCAACTGTGAAGACTTGCA
This sequence comes from Roseibium sp., assembly GCA_965230705.1. Taxonomy (GTDB): domain Bacteria; phylum Pseudomonadota; class Alphaproteobacteria; order Rhizobiales; family Stappiaceae; genus Roseibium. The sequence continues at coordinate 95,482 of CBDDLN010000001.1, forward strand.
TCGATGCCACATTCAAGCTTGGCGGTGAAAACTACGTTCTTTGGGGCGGCCGCGAAGGCTATGAAACGCTCTTGAACACCGATCTGAAACAGGAAGACCAGCAGCTCGGCCGGTTCCTCAACATGGTAGTGGAGTACAAGCACAAGATTGGTTTCAAGGGCACGATCCTGATCGAGCCGAAGCCCCAAGAACCGACAAAGCATCAGTATGATTATGATGTGGCGACCGTGTATGGATTCTTGCGCCGTCACGGTCTGGAAAATGAGGTGAGGGTCAACATCGAACAGGGGCATGCGATCCTGGCCGGGCACTCTTTCGAGCACGAATTGGCGGTTGCCAATGCGCTTGGAATTTTCGGCTCCATCGACATGAACCGGAACGATTACCAATCCGGCTGGGATACCGACCAGTTCCCAAACAACGTCCCTGAAATGGCCCTGGCGTACTACGAGATCCTGAAGGGCGGCGGATTCACGACCGGCGGCACAAACTTCGATGCGAAACTGCGCCGTCAGTCGCTGGATCCGGACGATCTGCTGATGGCGCACATCGGCGGTATGGACTGCTGCGCCCGGGGCCTAAAAGCGGCCGCCCGCATGCTTGAAGACGGTGTTCTGACCGGTTTTATCAAGGACCGGTATGCAGGTTGGCAGGGCGAAGACGCGCAGGCAATGCTGGCGTCCGGCACACTGGAAAGCATCGAACAAAAAGTACTTGCCGGTAACCTCAATCCGCAGCCGAAGTCCGGCCGTCAGGAATATCTGGAAAACGTGGTCAACCGGTACGTTTGATCCTGAGCTCCCGTGCGCCTGGTCAGACGCACGGGGCTAGAACCTGCTTTACAGACCGCGATAGAACCGCCGGCCGTCCGGATCTGTTAGATCATGCAGGCGGTGGGCGGCATTGCGTGCAAAACGCAGTGTTACGGCTTTCCGGGTTGCGGCGGCCAATTTGTGTTCCGGTGCTTCCCGCATGATCTCCGCGCCAAACCCGTCTGACAGGATCAGCCCGGCCTCTTCTGGAAAAATGTCCAGCGGCACATCCGGGTGAGTTGCGAAAAACAGCCGGTCGCAGTGCTGCCGGTAGTCCGGCCATTTGTTGTCCGCCCTGAAGTCGGCAATAGATGATTTGATTTCAATGATCCAGAGCTCTTGCTTTGGTCCGAGCGCCAGCAGGTCCGCGCGGCGGCCCGAAGCAAGAGTGACTTCCGGTAGGCTGGCGAAATCCATGGTACGCAGCAGCCGCGCCGCTCCGCGCCAAACCTTGAGCGCGGCTTCCGATTGCCGTCCGTCTGTGAGCGGATCGTCGAGCGAAATCCGGTTCCTGCGTGATGGATTCTCGTCATTCATGGGAAAAATGTTCATTATTTGTTCGTCAAAATCAAGGCCGCAGTGATTGGAACCGGGTCGCTTGCTGCTATTTCAGGAAACTGCAGGCCGCAAGTTGGTCAAGTTTCAGGTGAAATGGCCACGATGCGTGATCGAAATGTCACGCTGGCGATCAAGTCTTGGTCAGCCGGGCCTCAAGGCCATTGCGGTTCGGTTTCCACCCCCTCTAGGGTGTGAGCGAGAAATGGAGGGGCCTCAGGGTGCGGATTGGTGAAGTGTGTGCAGGGCTGGCGGTTGTGGTTTTGCTCGCCGGTATTTTACCGGCAGTGGCTGCCAAAGGTGACCGCAAGGCCAATGTCACGCGCTCGTCGCCGCTTCTAGAAGGTAAAGTGCTGGATCTCCGGTTTGAGCCCTTCGCCCAGGGCATCTGGGCAACCAATGATGCCGCATGCAACGCCATGTCGACGATCGACCAGAGTGAACCGGGTACGGTGCTGGCAATCTTTCGCGGTCTTCTGGAAACGCCTGAACAGATCTGTCAGGTCTACGGTGCTGAACACGGTTCTTCCGGCTCCCAGCGCGCAGCTATGAATTGTTCCTTGTCGGCCGGGGGCGAAGCGCTCGGTCTGGTGACCGTCCGCCCGCGCGGATCAGCCGGGCTCTCGGTACAAGATGGCAAGCGCCCGCCCGCTTATTACCGGTTTTGCAAGAAAATAGATCCAGTTACATCCCGGTTGAGCCAATAGCCGGGCTCCTACCGAGACCGTCCAGACGGCGGGCCAGCGCATTCATCCGGGCATCGGCAGGAAACTCTGCGAACATTTGATCCAGAAGGTGTCCGGCAGCTTCAAGGTCACCCATTTCAATCATTAGTTCTGCCTGGCGCAGCGGGAAGGTCTTGCGCCACCGTTTTGGCAGGGTGCTAAGCACCGGCACGCTCCTGATCAAGGCATCGGCGTTCGCCAGAAAGTTTACTGCTTGAGGCAAGTCTTCGCCGGCAACTGCGACTTCCGCGGCCAAGGCAAGCATGCCAGGGTGCTCCTCAAATCCCTTAAGACGGATGATGTCATTGAGAGATACACCTCCTCGGCCGGCGTGAATTTCGGCCAGGTCTCCGAACGCGCGCATCGTATCAAGGTCCAGGACAGCAAGCAGGTCCTTGGAAGCAAGTTCTGTACCTGGACTCCGGGAAAAGGTAGTGATGATCCGGCGGATGATGTTCAGGCTGTAGAGGTGGTCATGGCTGGCGTGACAGGAGTGCAGCAAATGAAGTTCGGCGCCAGGCAGCAAGGTGCTCGCTGCTGCGGCATTCGCCGCATCGACCGGGTCATAGATGCCGTAATAGAGGTGAAGCTGCTGTTTAGACGACAGCCAGGATGCCCTGAAATCGCATAGGCACGGATCATCGGGCCGAATGCCGTAGTGCGCGCTTTGACTTCCCGGAGCGCCTGCCTTCAGTTCCGGACCGAAAGCGTGGATCGTTCCGGTGCCGTGACGCAAGCCTGCCGCCAGTGCGCCATATCCACCCATCGACGATCCGTAGAACACGATATCACGGGCATTGGTTTGCGCTCTCGCCTGCCCAATCGCGGCATCGATTTCGCCGTCCAATCCAAGATACCAGCCGTTTTCCGTATCGTTCAGGAACAGGCACGAATGCCGGGTTCGGGCAAAGAGGCGTTCCAGCCCGAACTTGCCAGCAGGCACCCGCACTTGTGAAAAAACGACGGTTAGCAGACCACTCGTACCCGGTTGCAGCCGGGTTCGTAGCTGGAAGGATTGAGATTTCACAGGAGCTGGAACCATGGCCGGACAATGGCGTGGCCCCACCCATGAGACAAGCGGCTTTGCAATTTCCCGGTCAGATTTCCGGGCCTGACCAGATATCAGCCTGCGCGTTCTTCTTGGGTGTTCTGGATTCAGAAATATGCGCTGTCAGCGGATCGAGGGTGCACAGGGCCTCATACTGGCTGAGGAACACCTGGCCCGTCAGATGCTCCAGGAAGTCGGTCTTCTGCAGCCGGTCCATGACTGGCCCTTTTACTTCTGAAAGGTGAAAGGAGACACCGGCATCCGATAGCCTGTGATTGATTTCCTCCAGGCTTTCCAACGCACTGGCATCAATTTCATTCACCGCCGGGCACATCAGTACTACGTGCTTCAAGTTCTTGCGTTCGGCGACGAGGGCGTAGACCTTGTCTTCCAGAAACCGGCTGTTGGCGAAAAACAGGCTTTCATCCACCCGGAGCGACAACACGGTGTCCCCAGTCACCACCTTGTGCCGGTCGACATTGCGGAAATGCTCCGATCCCGGAACAACACCGACGATCGCCATGTGCGGGCGGCTGTTGCGGTAGAGGTAAAGACCGATGGACAGCAACACGCCGGTCACGACGCCTTGCTCGACACCAAAAAACAGGGTGACCAGAATGGTCGCCGCCATCGCCGTGAAGTCGCTCTTGGAATAGTCGAACGTCCGCTTGATTGCGCCAAAATCGACAAGGGACAAGACAGCGACAATGATTGTTGCTGCCAGCGTCGCCTGAGGCAGGTTCGTCAGCAGCGGTGTCAGGAACAATGTGGCGACAGCAATGCCGATTGCTGTGAAGGCACCGGCTGCTGGTGTGGCGGCACCTGCATCGAAATTCACCACCGACCGGGCAAAGCCTCCGGTCACCGGATAGCCTCCGGAAATCGCCGAGGCGATGTTGGATGTGCCAAGGCCGATCAGTTCCTGATCCGGGTCAATTCTTTGCCGTTTCTTGGCTGCGAGCGTTTGCGCAACGGAGACGGATTCCACAAACCCGATCACCGAAATCAGCAGCGCCGGGCCTGCCAGTTGCATCCAAAGGTCCGACTGCAACGGCGGCAATTGGGGCATGGGAAGACCGGACGGAATATCGCCGACAAGGCGGACACCCTTATCTCCGAGACTAAAAAGCGCCGCGGTCAAGGTGGTGACGGCAACGGCGCCAACAGGTCCGGCCTTTGTCAGGATGTCTGCAAGAAAAGGCGATAGACCAAACGATAGAAGCCGCTTTTTCAGATCCTTGCGGACCCAGAACAGGAACGCTGTGCTGCTTGCGCCAATCAGAAAGGTGATCCAGTTGGCTTCGGTGATGTGCGAACCGATGGAAAGCAGAATGTCGTAAAGATTATGGCCATGTGCTGGCACGCCGAGAATGTGTTTCAGCTGGCTGGAGGCAATCAATAGACCCGAAGCTGTGATGAAGCCGGATATGACAGGGTGGCTGAGCAGGTTGTCCAGGAAGCCGAGCCGGAAGAACCCCATCAGCACCAGCATCAATCCGGATATGAAGGCAAGCGCAATGGCCGCGCCCAAATATTCCGGCGTGCCTTGCGAGGCGATTTCGCCCACAGCCGAAGCGGTCATAAGGGACACAACGGCTACCGGCCCGACGGCCAGAGCCCGGCTCGTTCCAAAAATCGCATAGGCGACCAGCGGCAGGATGGAGGCATAGAGGCCGACTTCCGGCGGCAATCCGGCCAGAAGCGCATATGCGAGCGACTGCGGGATCAACATGATCGTCACGATGACCGCTGCGACCAGGTCGCTGGTTGCCGTTTCCTTGTTGTAGACCCGGCCCCAGGTCAGGATCGGCAGATAACGCTCCAAATACTTCATGAAATTCCTGTTCGAATTCGGCTCAACAACAATGCGGGCCGGTCTCCCGGCCCGCAAGCGTCTTGTCTATTTACAAAAGCGTAGCCTAGGCCGCTGTCACCTTTTCCGGCTTGGCCATCCACTCCTTGCCGCGCAGCATCGCTTTCCAGTAGACCGGCGGCAGGATGCGCTCTTTCAACAGCCAGGCGGTGTGGCTGGGCTTGGTGCCATCAATCAGCCAGCGCGGGAAACTCGGCAGCAGAGTGCCGCCATAGCCAAACTCGGCCAGAACGATCTTGCCTTTTTCGACCGTCAAGGGGCATGACCCGTAGCCGTCATATTGGGCAACAGCACTTCCGCCCTTGATGTCGGCCAGAAGGTTTTCCGCGACAACAGGTGCCTGTTTACGGGCTGCGGCGGCGGTCTTCGCATTGGGTGCGTTCATGACATCGCCGAGCGACCAGATGTTGTCATAAATTCTGTGGCGCAAGGTGGTCTGATCGACATCCACCCAGCCTGCCTCGTCGGCAAGCGGAGAAACGCGGATGAAGTCCGGAGCCGTTTGCGGCGGCGTCACGTGGATCATGTCGAATTCGACGGCAACCTGCATCGGTTCCTTGCCTTGTTCGGTGACCTCGAAAATGGCCTTTCGCGCCGGACCGTCGATCGACACAAGGTTGTGGAAGAAGTTGAGGTTGGCGCTGTAGCGATCGATGTATTCCATCAGCGCTGGAACATAATCCTTGACGCCAAAAAGCACGCCGCCTGCGTTCATGAACTGTATGTCGATGTGGTTCAGGACACCGGTGCGGGTCCAGTGATCCGCAGAGAGATACAGTGCCTTTTGCGGGGCGCCCGCGCATTTGATCGGCATTGGCGGCTGAGTGAACACAGCCCGTCCGCCTTTCATCTCCTGCACCAGTTTCCAGGTGTAGGGCGCAAGATCGTAGCGGTAGTTGGATGTCACGCCGTTGCGGCCAAGGGTGTCGACCAGGCCATCAACCTTGTGCCAGTCCAGCTTCAGACCCGGGCAAACCACCAGGCGGCCATATTTGACCACCCGGCAGCCGTCCAGAATGACCGCGTTGTCCTTCGGTTCGAACGCGGCCACTGCGGATTTCAGCCAGTGGACACCTTTCGGAATCAGGGATCCCATGGTTTTTGCAGTCTCGGAGGCATCGAAAACGCCACCGCCAACCATGGTCCAGCCCGGCTGGTAGTAGTGGATGTCCGCCGGATCGATAACCGCGATCTCCAGGTCGCTGTTCCGTGACTTAAGGCTGGAAGCGACCGAAATGCCAGCCGCACCGCCACCTACGATCACCACATCAAACCGGGCATCCTCGGCCGTTTCAGTTGGGGTGCGGCCGCCGTTGACGATCCGCCGGACCACACCGGTCATGTCGTAACCGGCCGCACGGGTCTTGCTCAGGATTTCGCTGACCGGCATCTTTCCGGCCCGCGACAGTGACCAGAGCGTTGCCGAACGTGTACCTGTGCGGCAATAGGCCAAAACAGGCTTGGGCAACTCGTCCAGCGCCGCACTGAAGCTGTCTGCATCTTCATCTAGGACCTTACCGGCGACGATCGGCATGTAGCGGACCGTCAGTCCTGCCGCTTTCGCTGCAGCCTCGATTTCCTCAAACGTCGGCTGATCCGCAGCTTCTCCGTCCGGGCGGTTGCAGATGACCGAGCGAAAGCCCTGGGCAGCGACTTCCCAAAGGTCGCCGGTGCTGATCTGCGGGCTGACCGAGAGATAGTCGGTAATCGCCTTGGGATTCATGCGTCGCTCCCTTCTTCTCTTGTATCAGCGGATCAAAGTCCGTTGACCGGAACTTTCAGGAAGGTCTTGCCCGCATCATCTGCAGGGGGAAGCTGTCCGGCACGCATGTTGACCTGGAGCGATGGAATGATCAGCTTGGGCATGTCGAGCTGCGCATCCCGTTCAGTGCGGAACTTCACGAACTCTTCCTTCGTCTTGCCGCCGCCAACGTGAATGTTGTGCTCCTTCTCTGCGCCAACGGTGGTCTCCCACTGGATATCCCGGCCATTCGGCCCGTAGTCATGGCACATGAACAGGCGCATATCGTCCGGCAGGGCGAGGACTTTCTGGATGGAATCGTAGAGTGTTGCCGCATCGCCGCCAGGGAAGTCGGCGCGGGCCGAGCCGCCGTCAGGCATGAACAGGGTGTCACCGACAAAAGCGGCGTTTCCGATCACATGAACCATGCAGGCCGGTGTGTGACCCGGCGTGTAGATAACGAATGCCGACATATTGCCGACTTCGTAGGTGTCGCCGTCAGAGAACAATTTGTCGAACTGGCTGCCGTCACGCTGGAATTCCGTGCCCTCGTTGAACACCTTGCCAAAGGTGTCCTGCACGACGGTAATCTTGTCACCGATGCCCAGTTTGCCGCCAAGCTTTTCCTGAATATAGGGCGCGGCTGACAGGTGATCGGCATGGACATGCGTTTCGATCAGCCACTCCAGCTTCAGCCCGTTGTCCTGGATGAAACGGATGATTTCATCTGCATGGTCGTAGGTGATACGGCCGGCGGCATAGTCGATATCCATCACGCTATCGACAACCGCGCAGACCTTTGTTTCAGGGTCTGTCACGACATAGCTGATCGTGTTGGTTGCCGGATCAAAGAAGGCCTTGACGTCCGGTTTCACGGACATATCGACCGGATAGGATGCAGTGCTCATACTCATCTCCAATGTACCAGGCGGACCGGCAGGTCCTTTGTTTTTTAAATTGTTCGCAGTTTAGTTCGCCGCGGCAGCCGGCTGACGGGACCGGACGCTCGTGATGAGCCGCAAGGCGCCCATGCCTGCCAATACGGCCAGCGCCGTCAGCAAGGGTTCAAAGGTCCCAAGGCCGATTGCCGGTACCAGACCACCGGGGCAAAAGCCGCTAATTCCCCAGCCAATGCCGAAGATCGCGGAACCACCAATCAGCCTGGCATCCAGATCCTTGCGTGTCGGGACGTGAAACTTCTGGCCGAGCATTGGGCCACCCATACGGAAGACCAGGCGATAGCCGATAGCCGTGACGATCAGGGCGCCGCCCATGACGAACATCAGGCTCGGATCCCATGTACCCGCTATGTCGAAAAAATTGAGGACCTTGGCAGGATTGGCCATGCCGGACAGCAGGATGCCAATACCGAAGACCAGGCCGATGGCGAATGCAGAGAGGGTCTTGAGCATCAATTTACCCTCCGATCACATGGCGCATAACGTAGACTGTTATCAGTCCCGTGGTCATGAAGGTTCCTGTGGCGACGATCGACCGGGCGGAAAGGCGGGACATGCCGCAAACCCCGTGGCCGCTTGTGCATCCTGATCCGAGAGAAGCCCCGATGCCTACAAGAAAGCCGCCAACGGCAAGGAGCAGGGGTTCCACAGGAACCGAAATGGTCGGCATGTTGCCGGTGACAGTTGCCACCGCAAGCGGACTTGCGATCATTCCTGCCAGAAATGCTGCCCGCCAGGCCCAGTCTCCACCCGCCGGAGACGCGAAAAGCCCGCTGGCAATGCCGTTGATACCTGCAATTCGTCCGTGGACTGCCATCAGCGCGACTGTGGCAAGCCCGATAAGCGCGCCGCCGACTAGCGACAGCACGGGCGTAAACTCCGTCATGATTGAACCCGCTCCTTATTTTCAAGTTATTGAATATATAAAAAGCTGAATGCTGGATTCAAGTCCAATTTCGGATTGATTGCAATTTCCAGTCTGATCTCTAGGACCCGCTATGGATGCTGGTGTTTGCCGAAAAACAGAGGCATTCTATCTCCGTAACGGCAAGGGAGAGGGCGCAGTATGACTTTTGTTAAATTCCGCAAGGCTTTAGCGGTAGGTTTGGTTTTTGCCGGAGCTTGCCTGCCGGCAATGATTGCACCTGCAAGTGCCCAAAAGAATGAGCTCGATATTGATCTGAAACTGTTCAGAACGCAGGATCTGCCGGCTAATCCGACCGGGTGTCATTTTGCCTTGTGGCAGTCGAACCGCGATCCCGCAACCGACAAATACTCTTACCTCTTCTTTCAGCCATTTTCTGAAGACGGCGCGCCACTGCCGGCCCGCATGCGTATTGGAAAGGAGTTCATAGATCTTCACGAAATCGCGCAGAGCCAGGAAGACGCCGTTGGCGGCTTGTTGCGTCATCATGTCTACCGGTCGAGCAATCCCACATACCGTGTCCTGATTGAAATCCGGAAAGCGGATGGCGCGCAGACAATGGCTCCCATTTCCGACGCGAGCATCTACGTGGTGACCTCGGACAAACTGCCATTTCCTGCCAGGGCCAAAGGCCAATACGGCTGCCCAGATATCCCGGAAGATTCCGCAGGTGCGGATGCGGCCCAGGAATCTGAAACGGCCACAGCATCCGGCTGGTCCGGCCCGAGTGGAATCCCGTTTGGCCGCGAACAGGTTTTAGGCAGCTATTCAGAAGTTCCGCGGGAGGTCAAACAACAGGTTACGGATTATGCGGGCGACGATTGCTATATCGACGGCACCCCGCCCTGGCCCGGGTCCCGCTATGTCATCAACGAATATTACCTGTTGTGGCAGGTGCCGTGCTTTGTTGCTGCCTATCAGGGCGCGAGCGCCTTTGCTGTTACCCAAAATCCGCCTCAGGGTTGGGCCAATCTTCTCAGCTTGCCGAACCCGCCAGGGCTGGACGGGCACGAAAACTATGCGGCAATGAACGCTGAAGTGCTCAACGATAAAGGGATCATCCGGATTACGGAAAAGGGCCGCGGCATGGGAGATTGCGGCATCCATCAGGTTTTCCGGCTGACGGATGGGCCCGGTGAGGTGCTGGAACTCGAACTGATGGAATACCGGGAGAAAACGGAATGCGACGGCGTTGCTAACGCCCCCGCGAGTTGGCCCTTGGCGTATCGGTCTTACTAGTTTAGGGATCTTCCTGCTTGGCAGGCGCTGCCGGACCGGATGCGAGTACGACTTCAATGCCGTCGGTGCGTTTTCGGACTTGTGCGTCTTCCAGATGTTCTACCGGATTGTCGGGCCGGTGCGCGAAATCGTCATCCGTTTTTGGGCCCGAGAATTCGCCCATCGGCCGGACAATGGATTCATGGAGGATACTGCCGACATAAAGCGGTTTTAGCGTTCCCGTCTGCAAGACTTCGTAGTCGCTTGGCCACAGACGAAGAACCCACCGCCCGCCGTGTGGTGTGGATTTGGAATCATCCTGGATCAGCACAAGTGCGGGCTGACGGCCGTTCTGGGTTCTGGGCAAGGCGGGCAGTTTGTCGGCGGGAGTTTCTCCCTCAACAAAGCCAGATGCTGCGGTCAAAGACCATTTTGGAGGTTTTTGCCAGCCGTGCGGCGACAGTGCTTTTTCCAGAAAACCGGGATCACCGGCATACTGGATATTCAGTGGCTCTTCCCGGTCGCCGCTCAGCTCGATCCGGTATTGCGGCAGCGTGCTCCAGCCAGTGGTCTGCCATTCGGCTGCTGTCAGCAACTGGTGTGAATTGCGCGGCTGATAGGCTGCAAGCGCGCGTTCCATATTGGTCGAGACATGCCAGCCACCGAACACCGTGAGGGCTACGACAACGATTGAAGCAAGCGCATTCCGGCCGATTTTTTCGTTGTGGATTGGGCCGAAAACAAACGCAAACGCAGCGACCATGGCGGTGCCGAACAAAAATCCTGCAAGAACGTCCGACATCCAGTGCGCAGCAAGGTAGACCCGTGAGAAGCCAATTGTGATTACATACGTGGCGGCAACGGTGAAAATGCCAGCTTTCGCCCATCGGCTGCGGTCATGCGCTATCAGGACTGCGCAAATCCCGTAAAGCACTGCATTCAACGTCGCGTGGCCGCTTGGAAAGCTGAAGGCATCGGCTCCGGAGTACAACTCCATGGGGCGGGAGCGTTCCAGTATGGCCTTGAGGACCGGAACGAAGATCGCCGTACCGCCAATGGCGATCAACAGTCCGGTCGCTCGGCGCCAGGCTTTGCGGGCAAACAGGTAGGCAGCGACCGCAATCGCGACGGCTGTCACCACAATGCCGTCGCCAAGCGTTGTCACGAACACCATGATTTCGTCGCCGATCGGCGAGCGGAGGCTTTCAAACATGTTCAGGATGGCAACATCCGCCCGCACCATGGGAGCACCCGGGGCAACCTCTCCAATGAACCAGAAGAAAACCGGCATGGTGACCAGCAGGAGGAGGGCGGACACCAGCATGCCAAGGGACTGCGGATGATCAGGATCGAAGGTCTCTGCAATCCATTGGGACACCCGGCCCGGACGTTTGCGGAACCAGCCGACAATGGCGGCATGTGCTCCGGGAAAGAGCGGAATAATGATCAGTATCAGCCAGCGGCCGAGCATGACCGCAAGGAAGAGGATCAGGCACAGCCCGCCCAGGACAAGGGCAAGCCGGGTGCTGATCTGCCCAATGGCATTTAGCGCGCTGCCCGCAATGATGCCGGGGCCAAGGTGAGCAACCGTCCAGGCAATGGCTGAGGTGACATTGACGACCGTAAAGCGCCCCGCGTTCATGCCGACCATGCCTGCAATTCCGGGTACAACGGATTTCACGCCCGGGACGAACCGGCCGATGAACACGCTCTTGCCGCCATGAAGTTTGAAAAACTCCTCGCCGCGGTCCAGCAGGCTGGAATAGCGGGACAGGGGCCAGAGTTTGCGGACCTGGTCCTTGTAAAAATACCCGAACCAATAAGACACCGCATCGCCGGCTGTCGCACCGAGCACTGTCCAGATGAAGATCGATGTGGCGTCAAGTTTGCCAAGGCCAATCAAGGTGCCAGCGCCGACCAAGACAACGGTGCTTGGCACGACAAGACCGATGATGAACAGCGCTTCGCCCATCGCCGCCGCGAAGCATACAAAACCAGCCAATGATGGATTGTCGCCGATAAAATTGACGATCTGTCCCAGGATTTCGGTCAAAGAAGCACGACTCGCGGTCTGTCAGGCAGCGGAATATACATACAGCATATCGGCGTTTTGCAAGAAGACATCAATGCCCCATCGAAACTCCGGGTGTGGCTTCTGGTAGGACACTTTTCAGCAACTGCGGCTATGGTAAGGTCCCGGAGGCCGCCAGGTATTTGAATTCTGCGCGGCGCCAACTTGCGCAGGCCGGATGAATTGGGTGGAGGCCGGGCGCGGAAATCAGTCTTTCTACCCTGGAAAAGCCGTATGTTTGATTCAGCACGCCTGCCCCAGAAAATGACCAAGAAGACGTTCAAGAAACTGGAGCCGGAGCTCCGGGAAAACCTGATGTCTGCGCAGCAGAAAGTGATTGAAGAGGGAACATTTTCGACGATCATTGTTGTGGATGGTCTGGACGGCGCCGGAAAAGGCGAAGCGGTCGCAAGGCTTTACGGCTGGATGGATGCCCGCCACCTGGTTTGCAATGCCTACGGCGAACCAATGCAGGAAGCCAGATTGCGGCCGCCGCTCTGGCGCTATTGGCGCGACCTGCCGGCCAAGGGCGAAACGGCGATTGTCTTCGGAAGCTGGTACCAGCGCCCGCTCCGCGACCGGATCTACGGCAAGATTGATGATGACGAGTTTGAGCAGGAGATGGTGCGCATTCAGCGTTTTGAGGAAATGCTGGCAAACGAAGGCGTGCTTTTGCTGAAATTCTGGTTTCTGCTTCCAAAGAAGGACCAGGAACGTCGGCTGAAAAAGATCCACAAAAAGAGCGCAGCCCGCCATGTTCTTGCTGACTGGGCCACATTGAAAAATCATGCGAAGGCTTCAAAAGTCGGCGAGAAGATCATTCTGGAAACCAGCCGGGGGCATGCACCCTGGTTTGTAATTCCTTCGCAGGATCCGGAATACAGGGATTCAGCGCTTGCTCAGACGGTCTACCAGTCCATGGAAGCAAAGTTGCAGGATGGACATCCGGCAAATGTAGCGGCTCCGCCGATTGTTGGCGGCCTGCAGCATCAGTCGGCAGTTGATGCCATCGACCTCTCCGTCAAACTGGAGAAGAAGGAATACGAGGAACAAAGGGACAAGCTGCAAAAGCGGATTTCGGACCTTTCCGACCGCAAGGCATTTGCCAAGAAAGGCATGATTCTTGTGTTCCAGGGCAATGATGCCGCCGGAAAGGGTGGAGCGATCCGTCGGGTCATCCGACCGCTTGATCCCAGGATCTACAAGGTGCACCCGATTTCCGCACCCACGGATGAGGAAAAGGCCCGGCCTTACCTGTGGCGGTTCTGGCGGCGATTGCCGCGCCGTGGACGGATCGCGATATTCGACCGCTCCTGGTACGAACGCGTGCTTGTCGAGCGGGTCGAGGGCTTCGCCAGCCATGATGACTGGCAGCGGGCTTACAGCGAAATCAACGAGTTTGAGGCCGAGCAGGCCAACTTCGGTTATATCATCTGCAAGTTCTGGCTGGCGATCAGTGCGGACGAACAGCTGCGCCGGTTCAAGGCCCGGGAAGAGACAGCCTACAAGCAGCACAAGATTACCGATGAGGATTGGCGTAACCGGCTCAAATGGGACCAATACGCCATTGCAGCTGGAGACATGGTGGACCGCACGTCGAGCCACTATGCGCCCTGGACACTGGTCTCGTCGGAAGACAAGAAACACGCCCGCATCAAGGTGCTCAAAACCATTTGCGACAGGTTGGAAGAAGCACTCTAGTCGGGTTCTGAGGCTTCTTCGAGCATGCGCTCGGCAACATGGGTCTTGTGCTGTCCATAGAGGCCGCGGACTGCTTTCACGAAATCTCTTGTCAGGTGCCGGGTTACTGCACTTGCGTTGATCAGTGCCGCGCCCTCTGCCGGGGTTATGGTTTTATTCCGGATCAGGGTTTCCACCTCGCCGTAGATAGCGGCATCCAAAGCATTGGTTTCCTGCCGCAGCCTTTTGAAGCGTTCGCGGGTCCGTTCAGCTTTCGGCAGCACCCGGACGTCATGGAAGGCGCGGATCAGGTGCACCAGGGCAACCCGGATAGAATTCATTTCTGACCTAAAGCCGTCGCTGCCGTGATTCCAATGGCGTTTCATCACCGAGTTCAAGACAGATATGTTTTTGACAACATCAATCAGCCTGCGGCCGGAGTTGCGCAGGCGCTGCAAATGATCTTCCTGAGCGGCGCTTAGTTCATGAGTGTCCTGGATTTTCGATGAATAATCGATCAGTTGCTCAAAGAGAGGTGAAATCCGCTTTTCATAGAAAGAGCCGGCATCAAACTCAAAGGTCTCCCTGGATACATCGACGATTTCATGCGCGTGCATATCCGAACGGATCTGGGTTCGCTTGATGGACATTCCATGTGCCAGCGCTTCAAATATGGCGGTTTCGAACAGCCTCCGGGTTTCCTTTTCATAGGCATCTATTGCTGTTTCTGGATATTTGAGCGCTGAGGCACTGAGATACTTCGGTTTTGTCAGCTCTATATCCGGATGCGGAACTTCCTTGATCAAAGCGGTTACGGCACGTGTTATCGGACCGACTAACCAGATTAGAACCAGCGTATTGGCGATATTGAAGCAGCTGTGGAACAGGGCGAGGCCCAGCGGAACCACAGCCGGATCGGTGATTGGCGAGCTGCCTCCAAGATAGATGGTCAACTGGGTGACAAAGGCGATCAGCTGATCGAGCAGCAAAAGGGCCCATGCAACGCCCAGCAAGTTAACGATCAAATGGGCAAGGGCGGCACGCCTGGCATTGGCATTGGCAACCAGCGCCCCAAGATTTGCCGTGATTGTCGTGCCAACGTTCTCACCAAGGATGATGGCGACTGCAGCTCCAAACGGCAGCCATCCCTGACTCGCGGCGACGATCGTGATCGCCATCGTTGCGCTCGATGACTGCAGCACCACCGTCAGGACGGTTCCGAGCAGCAGAAAGATCAGGACGGACAGGAAGCCATACCCGGATACCTGTTCGATTGTGGCGTAGACGGCCGGATTATCCTGCAGATCCGGCACCGCATCCTTCATGAATTCCAGGCCGATGAAAAGCAGGCAGAAACCAACAATGAAGCGGCCCCACTTCTGGTACTGCCGGTTTTTCATGGAAATCAGGATGAAACCCGCCGCCATAAGCGGTATCGCGATTTTGGACATGGAAACGCCAAAACCGAGTAGGGCGATGAGCCAGGCGGTAAAGGTGGTGCCGATATTGGCGCCCATGATTACCGAAATCGCGCCGAACAAAGTCAGCAGCCCGGCATTGACGAAGCTCACGACCATCAAGGTGGTCGCAGATGAGGACTGGATAACGCAGGTGATGAAAACGCCTGTGAGGACGCCTTTCACCCTGTTGGAAGTCAGTTGTCCGAGCGTATCTCTCAGGCCCGGGCCCGCCAGGTCGGTCAGAGCATCGCTCATGACCCGCATGCCATAGAGAAAGAGGCCTAGCGCGCCAGCGAGATTGAGCAGAATGATCATGACCTCTCCATCTTCTGCCGCAATTGTTCAACGCGGTCGGCGCCTTGGCAAGGAGGTCCCGGGGCAATCCACACTCGCCTCACCTGGATGTTTTAGAGTGCTTTTGCCAGATACTGAATTGCGGCATCTGGACCACCCTTGCCATGGGGAATATCCAATCTGGCAAGGCCGAGTTCGATCGCGGACAACGTGCCAAGCACCATAGCAGCACTGACATGTCCCATATGGGCGATCCGGAATCCCTGACCCGACATTGCCCCGATGGCGTCGCCAATCGTCACCCCGCACACCTCTTTGGTGAAGGTTCTAAGGCTTTGTGGCGCATGATTTTCCATGCGGACCACCGTTACGCTGTCGGCTCTGCCCTCTGGCTGGCGGATGTTGAAATCCAGCGCGCCGCCTTCCGCCCAGACCTGTACCGCCTTGCGTGTTGCTTCTGCCAGCAGCGCATGACGCTTCCAGATGGCTTCCAGCCCCTCCTGTTCGATCAGATCAAGCGCAGCCTTGAATGCAAAAAGATGGTGTTCCGGCGGTGTGCCGCAGTACTTCTGATAGTGCTCAGGACCATTGCGGAAGGTCCAGTCCATATAGTTGGTTCTCATGTCTGCAGTCTTGTGCGCTTCCTGCGCCCGCGGTCCGGCAGCTACAAAGGAGAGGCCTGGTGGCGTCATCAGTCCCTTCTGTGAACCAGTAAGCGCGACGTCGACGCCCCATTTGTCCATCTCGAACGGGACGCAGCCAAGAGATGCGATCGTGTCGACCATCAAAAGCGCGCTGTGTCCGGCAGAATCCATGGCAGAACGTATGGCTTCAATGTCATTGTAGGCGCCCGATGCGGTGTCGATCTGCACAACGAGTACGGCTTTGATTTCGCCGTTTGTGTCTGCCCGCAGGCGATTCTCGAGCGCCGATGGATCAACTGCAGCGCGCCAGTCGCCTTTCAGAATTTCGGCCTCAAGGCCCGCGATACCACCTGCTTCGCCCCATCCAAGCGCAAACCGTCCCGATTCCAGCACCAGCACCTTGTCGCCGCGGCACAAGGTGTTGGTCAGCGCTGCATCCCAGGCGCCATGGCCGTTTGCGGCATAGATGTAGGTTTTGTGCTCGGTCCGGAAGAGTTCCTTAAGCCGGGCGAGACAAAATTCCGTAGTCTCTAGCAGAGGGCCTTCATAAATGTCGACCGCCGGTTTGTGCATGGCGCGCAAGACTTCGTCCGGAACATTCGTGGGCCCCGGAATCATGAGAAATTCCTTGCCGTAGCGCAGTGTCATGAGAAACCTTTCCGTAAGAAGCGGTTGGAGGATGGGTGCGGTTGCAGGAGGTTGTGAATTATTAGGTGCAGATGGGGGAGTTGAAAAGCGACATGCGCACATGGGGTCATGCCGATCCGGCATGAAGGAGTCCAAACCCCGGTCATGATATTTTGCAGTACCGGTAATTCCAGTAGCCGCAAAAGTCTATCTGTTCTGAGAATCTAGCTGGATCACAACGCGAACCGGCACAATATTTATTAAAAAATGCGTTCAGCCTTGTTTCCGTTAGGGAACACACTCACACTGCCGGATATTCGATTCACTTTTTTGGCGTTTCCGCATGATAATTGTCGACAAGGGCGAGGGTCCCCTGATTCTGTGCCTGCCGGATAGTGGAACCACAATTCCACCAGCTGTCTCCAAACGTCTGAATGCCACAGGGCGCCTTCAAACCGATGTCTCCTGGAGATTGGAACAGGTCCTTGATCTGAATGGAGAGACCGGTGCAACGGTGATCAGGTCGACCGCATCACGATATGTCATCGATGTGGATCACGCGCCGGAACCGGTCCTCGAACCGGGTTCTGAAGTTTTGCCAGCGCTATGCCCACTTAAAACGCTGGACGGCAAGGAGTTCTACGTTCCCGATGAAGAGCCGGGCCCGACGGAAATCGAGCAGCGCGGTCTGCTGTTTTATGATCCGTTCCACGATGCCCTGCGCCGTGAGGTCGAGCGGCTGCGTAAGCAGCATGACCGCATCGTCGTCTTGATCTGCCGTTCGTTAAGGTCCCGCATCAAGGGATTTATAGATGAGCCGCTGCCGGTGTTCAGTCTGGGAACTCTGGATGGGAAGGCCTGCGATCCGGCGCTGGTTACCGCGTTTTCCGGGGCCCTGGGCGGCAAGAATGACATGACCGTTGAGGTCAAGGACGTTTATCCCAACAGCTACATTCTTGAGACCTACGGACGGCCCGATATTGGTGTCAACGCGATGACCGTGCTGTTGGCGCAAAGAACCTATCTGCGGCACGAGTCTCCGCCGTTCGAGCCCGACAGGAAGGGGATCGCGCGAATGAAGGACCTGTTTGGCGAGGTTTTTGACCAGATTATCGCCTGGAACAATGGCGAGGCTCCAGCATTGCCAGAAGAAGATATAGCTCAGCCCGAACAGGAAGAAGCTGCCGCAGCTGTATCAGACTGAAATCGGTATTGCTCAGACCACGTTCCGTTCGATTAGCGGTGAGTTCTGCCGGTACCGCTCCATTCCAAGAGGGCTGAGATCAAGGGTTTCATAGCTCCCCGTTGCGATCAGCTCCGAAAGGCCGCGTCCGACGGCTGGCGCCTGCTGCAAACCATGGCCGGAAAAACCGAGCGCTAGGTAAAAGTCCGGGATTTCCGGAACAGCGCCGACAAACGCATTGTGGTCAAACAGGTTCATATCATAGCTGCCCGCCCACGCAGCGCCGGGCTTGATGGCCTCGAATGCGGGAACGCGCGCGGCCAACGTGGGCCAGATGTGTTCTTCGAAGAAGGTGTAGTCGACCTCAAAGTCATCGCAATCCGGATCTTGATCGGAAGGCGGGGCAGAGCCGCAAATGTAGCCGGTGCCTTCCGGCCGGGCATAGGTGCCATTTGGATCGATCAATAGCGGGAACAGCGGCAGTGTCTCGCGGCATTCAAAGGTGAAGACGCAGCGTTTGCGCGTATGGATCGGCAGGTCGAGCCCGGCTTTTCGACAAATATCTGCGCCGCCGGAGGCTCCCGCGGTATTGACCAGGCAGCCGGCAGACAAGGTCTCACCGTTTGAGAGGGTTATCGTCCAGCCAGATGTGTCTCGTGAAATATCCGTCGCTTTCGCCGCAATGTAATCGACGCCAAGCGACCGGGCCTTTTTCCGGAAAGCCTGCATCAGGCCATAACCGTCATACCAGCCTTCGCCTGTGACACCATGGCAACCGGCTGAGAGATCTTCCACTGCCAGCCAGGGGAACTTCGTCTGAAGTGCTTGCCTGTCCAGAAAGGCGATGTCGGCGCCCAACTGTTTTTGTAGAGCGTGGTTTTCCTTAAGGATGCTTTCCTTGTCCGGCGTTGCCAGAAACAGATACCCGCCTTCATGCAGGTCTATGACCGGTTTTTCGCCATTGACCGCCAAGTGGTCCCCAATGTCCCGCAGGTATTGGATCCCGAACAGGGAAATCTCAATGTTGATCGCGCTGGAGAACTGCTGGCGGATGGACGCCGCCGATCGAGCGGAGGCACAAATCTCGTAGGCCGGGTCAGCCTCTATGACTACGATCCGGCCAGTGAAGTCGCCGCGCTGGGCCAGCTGGCAAGCGACAGAGGATCCCATTACAGCGCCGCCGACAATTGCAACATCTGCAGTCAAATTAGCCATGAAATCCTGTCCGCCAGCTAGTCGGAGACGAGGGTCGTAGTCCCAGGTCTCCGGCAGGTTCGGGTGTTAAAAGAACGCCTGCAAGCCGGTCTGGGCACGGCCAAGGATCAGCGCATGAACGTCATGGGTGCCTTCGTAGGTGTTCACCGTTTCCAGGTTCTGCGAGTGGCGCATGACGTGGTATTCTTCGGAAATCCCGTTGCCGCCGTGCATGTCGCGCGCCTGGCGGGCGATGTCCAGAGCCTTGCCGCAGTTGTTGCGCTTGATGATCGAGATCATTTCCGGCGCAACTTGGCCGGCGTCGAACAGCTGGCCAACGCGCAGGGCGGCCTGAAGGCCGAGGGTGATTTCGGTCTGCATGTCGGCAAGCTTCTTCTGAAACAGCTGTGTTTGTGCCAGCGGCCGGCCGAACTGTTCACGCTCCAGTCCATACTGGCGGGCCCGTGTCCAGCAGTCTTCGGCAGCGCCCATGGCGCCCCAGGCGATTCCGTAACGGGCCCGGTTGAGGCACCCGAATGGGCCTTTGAGGCCCGAGACGTTTGGCAGCAGCGCATCTTCGCCAACTTCAACATTGTCCATGACGATTTCGCCGGTGATGGACGCACGCAGGGAGAGCTTGCCGCCAACCTTCGGTGCGCTCAGGCCCTTCATGCCCTTCTCCAGGACGAAGCCGCGGATAGCGCCGTCATGAGCTTCGGATTTGGCCCAAACGACAAAGACGTCTGCAATTGGTGAATTGGAGATCCACATTTTCGAGCCGGTCAGCTTGTAGCCGCCGTCGATCTTTTCAGCGCGGGTACGCATGCCGGCTGGGTCTGATCCTGCATCCGGCTCGGTCAGGCCGAAGCAGCCGACGAACTCGCCGCTTGCCAGTTTGGGCAGATACTTTTTCCGCTGCTCTTCTGAGCCGTAGGCGTAGATCGGATACATGACCAGCGAGGACTGCACGCTCATCATGGAGCGGTAACCGGAATCAACCCGTTCCACTTCGCGGGCGACAAGGCCGTAGGATACATAGGAAGCACCGGCGCAGCCGTATTCTTCCGGCAGGGTAATGCCGAGGAGGCCGAGTTCACCCATTTCGTTGAAGATTTCCCGGTCGGTTTTCTCTTCGCGGTAGGCCTCGATCACACGCGGCTGAAGTTTTTCCTGGGCATAGGCGTGAGCCGTTTCGGAGATGAGAACCTCATCTTCTTTAAGCTGGCCGCGCAATCCGAGCGGATCCTGCCAGTTGAAGGTGCCGCCGCCTGCCGGTGAGGATTTGATCTTTGCCGGTGCATTCATGAGGTCTCTCCTTTGCCCGGCCGGCCGGGCGATTGTGCCGCATGCAGCCCCACTGAGCGGCACTGGCTCTTTCCATTTGGCCGCAATGTGCCTGTGCAAGTGATTGCGGAAAAGCGATTTCTCGTCCATTGTTCATGCCAATTTGGAATGAACTGGAAAAATACAGTGGCCTTGCCATCCATGAAACGCGCGTTTCTGCCACCTGCCGATGCGCTTATCGCCTTTGAGTGTGCAGCACGGCATTTGAGTTTTACCCGGGCGGCAGAAGAGCTGCATCTGACGCAAGGCGCGGTCTCCAAACAGGTGCGCCATCTGGAGGACCGGTTGGGTGTCGAGTTGTTCCGCCG
Source organism: Roseibium sp. (assembly GCA_965230705.1). Lineage (GTDB taxonomy): Bacteria > Pseudomonadota > Alphaproteobacteria > Rhizobiales > Stappiaceae > Roseibium. The sequence goes on from CBDDLN010000001.1 coordinate 116,143, forward strand.
TGTCCGACAGCGCATTGTCTTGACCGACGCCGGCCGCCTCTATCTGCATGATATTCGCGGCGCGCTGGAGCAGATGACCGCTGCCACCCGCCAGGTCATGTCCTACGCAGGCAGCGAGGATGTCTTGAACCTTGCCGTTCTGCCGACGTTCGGGACCAGATGGCTGGCGCCGCGCTTAGCCGAATTTCACCGCCGCTATCCGAGCGCAGGTCTGAACCTGAGCGTTCGGCTCCAGCCCTTCGACTTTGAGCACGAATCCTTTGATGGGGCGATCCACCATGGTGACCCGGTTTGGGCGGGTGCGATTGCAGAGCCGCTGTTTCCGGAAGAAGTGGTTCCGGTGGCATCCCGCGCATTCAGGGACCGCCATGGCATCCGGAAGCCCGAAGACCTTGTCCGGGTGCCCCGTCTGCAATTGGCGACCCGTCCTCTTGCCTGGCGCCAATGGTTCGACATGGCCGGTGTGGAAACCGATACGGCGTTTCAGGGATCCCGGTTTGAGCAGTTTGTGATGATTGCCGAAGCGGCTGTCCACCATGCGGGTGCGGCTCTGATACCCCGCTTTTTCATCGAGGATGAACTGGCCGCCGGACGTCTCGTCCGTCTGTTCGACCTGTCAATGGCGCAACAGACAGCCTATTATTTTGTCTATCCCGAAAATCGCACTTTGCGCCCAGTGGTGGTAGCGTTTCGCAATTGGCTGATGGAAGAGGTTCGGGCGGCCCGTATGAACCGGGAGGACATGCTTCCAGGATGAGGAGTTTGGGATGAAGAAGAGCCACTTGCGGCTTATCCTGAACGGAAAGTCGGCGCAGCGGCCTGATGTCCGCGCCGCTGTCAAAGCTGTTCGTTCAGCAGGGCACGATGTTTCCGTTCGGGTGACTTGGGAAGCTGGTGATACCCAGAGACTAACTGGTGAAGCGATTGCACAGGTAAGCGGTGAAGGGATTGATGTGTTGGTTGCCGGCGGCGGTGACGGCACGGTCAATGAGGTCGTGTCTGCCGCCCTCGATTTTCTGGGACCGGATGTGGCTGTGCCCTTTTCGTTTGGCGTATTGCCCCTGGGAACTGCGAATGATTTCGCCCGCGGCATAGGCCTCGATCCAGATGACCTCACGCAGTGCCTTAAATTGGCCGCCCGCGGGACCGCCAAACGAACCGATGTCGGCATGGTCAACGGCAGGGCCTTCGTCAATGTGGCGACCGGCGGCTTTGGTACTAGCGTGACCACCCAGACCGATCCAAAACTGAAAAAGATGCTGGGCGGAGCCGCCTATATTTTCACCGGCCTGCATCGCTTCCGCGACCTTGTCGCCAGCTCCGGCCGGATCACGGCGGATGGTTTTGAATGGGAAGGTGCCTTTCTTGCTCTGGCGATCGGCAACGGAAAACAGGCCGGTGGAGGCGTGGAACTTTGCCCGGATGCCGTTCTCGATGACGGATTGCTGGATCTGACGGTGATCCCGTCACCAACGGCGGATGATGTTCCCGATCTCCTGGTCCAGGTGCTGGAAAATGGGCCGGAAAGCCTGCGTGAGGCGGTTGTCATGAAAAAACTGAATGCCGTAACGGTAGAATCGGACAATCCTCTCCAGATCAATCTCGATGGCGAACCGTTGCACTCAAAAAAGCTTGAAATTGTAGCCTTGCCCCGGCGTATTGAGTTCAAACGGCCCTGACAAAGGCCTTGAGGAAACGTCGAATACGCTGGAAAGCAATCAATGAAAAATGAAACGATGACTGCGGGCGGAGCTCTTCTGGCCCGTTTGAAAACCTTGGGCGTGGACTACATCTTCGCGAACTCGGGCACTGACTTTCCGCCGATCATCGAGGGTCTCGCCGAAGCGCGGGCAAAGCAGGTTGATTTGCCGGAAGCCCTTGTCATGCCGCACGAAAACGCGGCCATGGGCATGGCGCACGGGTATTATTTTGCCACCGGCAAGGCACAGGCGGTGATGGCCCACACCAATGTCGGCCTCGCCAACTGCGCCATCGGTGCGATCAATGCGGCAACGGACCATGTGCCCATGTTGCTGTTTTCAGGCAGGACGCCCGTCGTCGAGCGGGACCGGTTTGGTGCCCGCACCGTGCCGATTGGCTGGGGTCAGGAAATGCGGGACCAGACTGCGTTGGTGCGTGAGGCTTCCAAATGGGACTATGAACTGCGGTTTCCCGAACAGGTCGCCGAAATGGCGGACCGGGCCTATGCAATTTCAACGTCGATCCCGAAAGGACCCGTTTACATCAGTTTGCCGCGCGAAGTGCTGTGTGAACCCTGCCCGACGGCTGAACTGGATCCGCCCCCTGCCATGGCGGCACACAAGGTTGGTGTGCATGCAGATGCCATAAAAGAAGCGGCGAAACTGCTGGCGGAGGCCAAGAATCCTCTGATTGTGGCGCAGCGCGGCACCGGTTCTGCAGAAGCCTTTTCCGCCTTCACCCAATTGGTGGGCGACTGGGCAATCCCGGTCTCCCAGTATTGGGCAGTTCAGCTCGCCTTGCCAACGCAGCACCCGATGAACACCGGCCAGGAACTGGAGCCTTATCTCAGCGAAGCTGATGTGATTGTCGTGCTGGATTGTCTGGCGCCCTGGTCGCCGGAAATTCACAAGCCTCGGGCGGACTGCAAGATCATCCAGATTGGCCAGAACCCTTTGTATGCCCGGTTCCCGGTCCGCAATTTCCGCTCGGACATCACGATCATGGCAGAAACATCAGAGGCCGTTCTGGCGCTCGCCGATGCGATGAAGGAATTTGAAGGCGGCAGGGAAAGTAAAACTGCCGGCCGCCGGGAAAGGATCACTGGCCAGACACAGGCGGCGTTGAACAAGGCCCTGACAGCGGCGGAGACTGGCTCCGGCGCCCCCATGACGAAGGCCTATGTTTCAAAATGCCTGTCTGACGCCATAAAAGGCCGGTCTGCAACAGTCCTCTCTGAGCTCGGGTGCCCGATGGCGCAGCTTGACCTGAAGGAGCATGGAACCTGGTATCAGGAACCTCATTCCGGCGGTCTGGGATGGTCGTTCCCCTGCGCCCTCGGTATCCAGCTGGCTGACCGCAAGCGGCTGGTGGTCGCGACCATGGGGGACGGTTCCTACATGTTCTCCAACCCGGTGCCTTGCCACCAGATCGCCGAAGCAATGGAACTGCCCGTGCTGATCCTGGTGCTCAACAATGCCGAATGGGGGGCCGTCCGCCAGTCAGTCACCGGGACTTATCCTGAGGGATATGCGGCGAAGTCCAACGACATGCCGCTTGTCGGGTTGTCGCCAAGCCCGGATTTCACAAAAGTGGCCGAAGCCAGCCGGGCCTGGACCGCAACGGTGGCCGATGGCAAGGACCTGCCGCGGGTGCTGGCCGAGGCGATCCGGCACATTGACGAAAACCGCGCACATGCCTTTGTCGAGGTGAAGATTTCCGGATAGACATAAGGGATGCTGGGCCTAGCGTGCTTGCGGCTGGCGTGTTAGGGCGTGCCCGCATAATTGCGGCGCCCTACCAAGGCGCATATGCGGAAATCTGAAACACAGCCCTTGAGGCCCGAAGGTAGACTATGACCGTTGTCCATTACGCGTGCAGCCCAGACAATCGGTTTGTCGCGCGCCAAACACCAAATGGCGACGGTTGCTGGGAAGACTTCAGGTTTGTTTTCGAAGCGGGCTCCGGACCGGCAGACTGGCTGCTGGTCTACGATGCGCCCTATGGAAAGCTGGAAACCCGCATTCCGCGCCACCGGCGTATCGTTGTCCTGTCCGAACCACCGTCCATCCGGCACTACGATGACAAGTATCTTGACCAGTTTGGTGTGGTTGTCGCACCTGCAGCGCCGAACAACTACAAGGGTGTCGTAAAGCAGACCAGCCCGGCAATTCCCTGGTTCTACGGACTGGATTTCGACCATTTAACAGAGATAGGCGCGCATAAATCCTTCCGGCAGCTGCAGGGGCAGGAAAAGGCGCCGGCGAAGAGCCAATTGCTGTCAGCCGTATGTTCGACCAAGAAGCTGAACCGCAACCAAGTCCGCCGTCTTCGTTTCCTGGACATGCTGAAGGCGAAACTTGGCGATGAGCTTGCCATATACGGCCGCGGGTTCCAGCAGTTGCGCGACAAGGCAGAGGGAATTGACGGTTTCCGCTATCACATGGTCCTGGAAAACAACCTGGATCGGGATGCCTGGACCGAAAAGCTGGCGGATCCAATTCTCGCTGGCGCCTATCCAATTGTTGCCGGAGGCGGCGGGCTGGACAGCTATTTCGACAGCCGTGGCTTTATCGAAATTGACATCAGGAGCCCCAAGCAGGCGGTGCGCGAAATCGCGGCCCTGCTCGCGGAAGACCCTGCCGGCAAACCGGACGTTCAGCAGGCCATGCTGGACAACAAGAAGAAGCTGATGGAAGTCAATCAGGTCTTCCCGTTGATTGTCAGCGTCATTCGGGAGCAGCCGGGATCAACGGATGAGCTGTCGCAGCCGGTAACGATTACGGGTCCAAGAAAAAGCAAATGGCGGCACCTGACAAAGCCGTTCCGGATGCTGATGCCTTATTATCATGAGATCAGCCTGAGACTGGTTGAGACGAAATAAGATCAAAAGCCTTCCGCGCCGGTCTGTTGGAATAGACCCGGAAACGCTTTGTGAGTGGAGATGGTTGAACGTGCAACTTGAGTTGGCTGAATTTGAAGGGCGGTATGGCAAGCCGGTAGCAGGCCTTGTGCATGTTGGTGCCCATGAGGGTCAGGAATTGCAGGCCTATCTCCAGGCCGGGATTCGTGACATCAAGTTTTTCGAGCCTGTTGCCAAACATTTTGAAGCGCTGCAGGCGCATGTCGATCGGTTGAAGACCGACGAGAACATAGAGACGTTCAACGTGGCCCTCGGTGTGGAGCGCTCGACCGCCACCATCCACCTCTCTGACAATGCCGGAGTTTCAAGTTCATTGCTTGAGCCCATCATGGAGCAAAAGCACAATCAGAAGATCGGATTTACTGAAACAGAAACGGTCGAGATCCGGCGTCTCGATGAGTACATGGACGGCGATGATTCCCACAACACACTGATTATCGATGTGCAAGGCTTCGAGCTTGAGGTGCTGAAGGGCTCTGAATCCGTACTGAACCGGTTCGACTACATCATCTCCGAAGTGAACCGCAAAAAACAGTATGAGGGATCGCCAACGATTGAAGGTGTCGATGCCTTTCTGGCAGAAAAATCCTACAAGCGGATGGAAACCTACTGGATGGGCCGCTTCTGGGGCGATGCACTTTACGTTCGCAGCGATCTGGTCACGCTGGGTCAGCAAGTGATTGAGTTTGATCACAAACGCAAGCGAGGCCCCCTCAAGCGCTGGTTCTACAATCTGATCGGCCGCGACTGAGCCGTCGCCACTTGTTAGGCAGTGCCATCGCATTTGCCGTGCGGTGCTCCCTCTCCCTGTGGGAGAGGGGGGGGTGAGGGAGCAAAAGTCTGAAGTTTCACGATGGGTCTGCACCCCTCACCCGGCGCATGCGCCGACCTCTCCCAACGGGAGAGGTAACTTCACGCGTGGTGAGCCTTTCGGCTCATAGGCAATAGCCTTGACTTGTTTGGCGGGACCAAATGTTCTGGCTCTTAAACCAAGTCTACTGGCCGATCGGGCTGTAGCCGAAGTTCCGAAAATCGGCCGCATAGGCCTGGTTCACCAGATTGGCGAGCTCCAGATCGAGAGCCGGCAGTTTCTTTGGTTGTTTGCTTTGGTTGACGGCGGTTTCCGGAAAGGCCGAAGACGGCAGGCCGCGCTGCTTCAGCAAATCCATCGTTTGGCCGATTTCGCTTAGACGGCCAATGTGGGTGAATGAAATCTTGTCTATCGGAACAATGTCGGACATGGCCGACCAGTGGCCGTTGATCCGGGCGTAATTCGAGTTGCACGCCATGCGCAGAAACGCCTCCAGCGGCAAAGGCTGACCGGGATCAATTTCCGTCGTACCAATGCCTTTCAACAAGGCCAAAGCCTCCTTGTTGTAAGGGGTTTGTTCAGACGCCTTGTACGGCAGGAACTTGTCTTTGTAGCAGGACAGGAGCCGTTCAAGTGGATGGCGTGTCACCGTAAAGATGAAGGCTGCCGGGTCGTTGAGCAGGGCATAGAACCTGTTGAGCCCGTACATGCGCGGGCTCAGGAGGCACGAAGTCTTCCGCTTGTGAATGTCCCGTTCGGTCTGCGGATTTCCACCGGCGGCCCGCGATAGGATCAGTTTGACGGTCGAGCTTCCCGCTTTGGGAACTTGAACGAAAACAATCTTGAACTCAGGGACGATGTCGAAAAAATAGTCCGGGCTGTAATAGCTGGCTTCCAGGGACTTGAAGAACTCGACCGCTTCCTTCTTGTAGATGAAGGTGTCTTTGGCCTTGTGCTGCGTCCGCCGCGCTATTTCTTTTGTTTTTTTGCCGATGCCAAACATTCAACTGTCTCTATCCAGACCGCAGATCGACGGTCGAGGGGCGCTTATACCGGCTTATCCGTCCGGGAAAAAGATCGTAATGCCACGCTACTCGCCTAGGTGCGTCGTCTTCGCGTGCCCGGAAACTGGATTTGCATCCGCGATCACGTTAGAGGAATGCGTCCGGCATAAAAATGCCGGCGTTCTGCGACCAACGCCTGCTCATCACCACAGGGACACTGCATGTCTGCTTCCAATTCCATCTGCATCCGGATATGGGGCGGGCTCGGCAATCAGATGTTCCAATACGCTGCAGGTTATGCGCTCGCCAAAAGGCATGGCGTGAAATTGCTCGTTGATCCGGTCAGTACGGATCTGGCGCATACGGCCTTCGGTCTTGACCTGTTCGATTTGAAGCCGGACTTCTGGGAACCGGATGCGGGCTCGTCTTTGCTTCAACGGCTTGGCGGAAAGCCAAAGGCCAAGAAACGGCGCAAGCTCTGGAAAGGGCCGGTCTACCAGCAAGAGGTCTTTTGCAGTGATGACGGGTTTGAAGCAGCAGGTCCTGGCAGTTATCTCATCGGCTACTTCCAGTCTGAGCGGTTTTTCTCCGACTGCGCTGAGGATATCCGCACCGCCTTCTCGCTGAATGATGTTGCACCGACAATTGATCAGAACCTGAAGGATATGGCAGCGGCTCCCACAAGTGTGTCAGTACATATCCGGCGGGGGGACTACATCAACAATCCGCAAACGACAGCGGTCCACGGCATCCTGGGCGATGAGTATTATACCCGCGCCTTTGAGGTGATGAGTGCTCTGGTGCCTGGCAGCCAATGGCTTGTTTTCAGTGATGACATTGATGCGGCGGATGCACTCACAAAGACCTGGCAGAACAGAACGCTGATTGAGGGACACAACAGGGAACAGGATCTCTGGCTGATGTCGGCCTGTTCCAATCATGTAATCGCAAATTCCAGTTTCAGCTGGTGGGGCGCCTGGCTTGGACGTAATCCGGAAAAGAAGGTTATCGGGCCCAGGCGCTGGTTCTCCCGTGCCGAGATGCACAAGGTCTACGTCGATGACGTTTGTCCGGAAGGCTGGATTTTGGTCTAGTTCGGTGATAGGCGGACGCTCAAACACCGCTGAACCGAGACGAGCAAAGGCCTCGCCATGAAAGTCTGTGTCGCGATTTGTACGCGTGAACGGCCCATCCTCTTGCGCAGCTGTCTGGAGTCGGTCTGCCGGCAGGATGTGCCGGACGGCATCTCCATGGATATTGTGGTGGTGGAAAACCACTCGGAGGAAATGTCCCGGTGGGTGACCGAAGAAGTCGCCCGCGAGTTCAACCAGACCATCCACTATGTGCTGGAGCCTGAACTGGGCATACCTTTTGTCAGGACCCGCTGCGGTGTGTTTGCTGCTGAAAACGGCTATGACTGGGTGCTTTATGTGGATGACGATGAAGTCGCGCATCCAGGCTGGTTCTCAACAATCATGACCGCGACAGGCCAGTATGAGGCAGATGTCTACTATGGCCGGGTGATCTACAGCTATCCGTCGGAAACCCCGGCGTGGCTTATCCCCGAAAGCGCCAACAAGCGGCCGACCGGTACCTTCCTGAAAAAGGCAGAAGGTCACAATACGCTGGTTAACACCCGTGTATTCCGGGACGACGGTCTGGGATTGCGCTTTGATGGAAACATGCGGTTTTCAGGCGGCAGCGACACGGATTTCTTCTCCCGTGTTCATGATGCAGGCGGCAAGATCGTCTGGATTGCCGAAGCGGTTGTTGAGGAAATGGTCCCGGCAAACCGGATGACGCTGCGCTGGCAGCTGCATCGCACGTTCCGGGTTGCCTGCAACATTTCAAAGCTTCATGAAAAGCGCACCGGGCGCCTGAACGCGTCTATCAAGAGCCTGATCAAGGGGATTGGGCGGCTGTTCTCGGCGGTGTTCGTTCAGCTTCCCGCCTGCCTGGTCATCGTGGCTTCCAAGGAACGCGGCAAGCGCCAGGCGTTCCACACTGCCAAGCAAGTGGCATCGGCGCTTGGGTCCTTGTCCTACTTCTTCGGCCACCAGCCGCAGCCCTATAGGAAGGTGGATGGGGCTTAAACACCATCCACCTTCCAATCATGCCTTTTGGTGATGGTGCAGGTAAAGCTGCACGACGAACAAGGCCCAGACCAGGTTTGCCCGCCGGCGGTTGCCCTTGGTAAAGTCGTTCCAGAAGGTGGAAACCATCGCCGGTTCCAGTACACCGACTTTTTCGATCGTATCTTTTGAAAAGAGATCGGCGGCGAGTTCGCGCAGCGGACCGCTCAGCCAATCAGCGCTTGGAATGCCGAAGCCCTGCTTGGGCCGGTCCCAGAGTGGGCGGGGCACATAGCGCTCAAGGACGGACTTCAAAACACCCTTGCTCTCGCCACCTGGCATCTTGATGTCATCAGATAGCGAGAGGGCAAAGCGCACAACATCCGGATCAACAAAGGGCGCGCGGCTTTCAAGGCTGTGCGCCATCGCCGCCCTGTCGACCTTGACCAGAATGTCATCCGGAAGGTAGCGCATGGTGTCCAGTGTGCTTGCCTGTTCCAAGACACTCCATCCGCCTTCTGAGGCGATCTTGCCAACCAGCGGGTCAGTTTGTGGCATTGCTCCCTTCACAAAGAGATGGGTCTGGTCCAGCAACGTAAAGCCGCGCTCATAAGCGGCGATCGGGGATTTGGTACCAAACCTGGCCGCCTTCTCCGAATGCCGGACCTGCATGCTGACAACATTCTGACCGGCGATAGACTGAATGCCGAGCGCCTGAAACGTTGCAGCCAATCCGGCAAGAGCCTGCGCATAGCTCTTTTGGGCGGATTTCGTAACTTGCCCTAAAAGTGACCCGCCCCACTTGCGGCGCAGGGAATGATAACGGCCATAGCCGCCAAAGAGCTCATCCGCGCCGTCTCCGGAAAGACTGACGGTGACCTTGGTACGGGCAAACCTGGATATCAGATAGGTTGGCAATTGGGACTGGTCAGCGAAGGGCTCGTCATACACCTCCGGCATTTGGGTCACGAGATCCCTTGCTTCATCGGCCGCCAAATAAATTTCATTGTGGTTGGTACCAAGATGCGTGGCGACCGCCTTTGCGTGTGGCGCTTCGTTGACGGCCTCTTCATTGAAGCCGAGCGAAAAGGTTTCCACCGGCCGCGTGGCAAGGTCCTGCATGATGGCCGCTGTCGTTGAGGAATCCACCCCGCCGGACAGGAAGGCGCCGACCGGCACATCCGCGATCATTTGCCGCTCGATGACCTTGCGCAACAGCTCATCGAGCTCACTTGCCGCGTCTTCCGGCGAGCCGGAAAACCGGTTTGCCCGGGCCTCCTGTGCCTCGCGGATGGTGTCGAAATAGGCGTGCCGCTGCCAGTTCGCCAGCGATGGATCTGACGTATCGATCTCAACATACTCGCCAGGCAGAAGCTTTATGACCGCTTCATAGATACTGTGCGGGGCCGGAATGTAACCATGGCGCAGGCAAAGCGCCGCCGCGTTCCGGTTGATGGCGAGATCGAGACCCGGATGGGCCGTCACGGATTTCAATTCGGATCCAAAGACGACAAGGCCTTTTACGATCCCTGCGTAGAGCGGCTTTTCGCCAATGGCATCGCGGGCCAGGATAAGTTTCCTGGTTTCCCGGTCCCACAGCGCCAGCGCAAACATGCCCCTGCAGCGGTGAAGCGTTTTGCCGATGCCCCAGGCTTCAAACGCCGCCAGCAGAACTTCAGTATCCGAGTGACCGCGCCATGCGGGGGCCAGGTTTGCGCTCTCCAGCTCTTTGCGGATTTCCAGGAAATTGTAAATCTCGCCATTGTAGGCGATCACATACCTACCGGATGGTGACGTCATTGGCTGTGCGCCGGCTTCCGACAGGTCGAGGATCGACAGCCGTCTGTGCCCCAGGCCGATGCCAGCGGCCCGGTCCGTCCAGATCCCTTCATCATCCGGCCCGCGGTGGATCAGCCGGTCGCGCATGAGCGGTAGATGGTGAACGTCGTCATCTGTAAGCCCTGACGGCCTGAAAATTCCGACGAAACCGCACATGTTCAATTCCCTGCAATGGAAGGATTGGGCGCTCATTGCCCGCGACGCGAATGTCCTTGATAGAGGGGGGATGCTGCGGCGGGCAAGGCCGAATTTCCGGTGCTGGCAAGTTACCCGGTACTAGGGCTTAGGAGGCGTGCCTGACGGGGGGAGTGTGGCGCCAACCGAAGCGCTATGAACCGTGGTGCGTGTTTCGACCGTATCGCCGGTAACCGTTGACCGGCTGCCAAAGACGGCACCTCCTGCCGAAACGGAAACGCACCCGCCAAGCAGCGTTGCGGCGATGAACGCTGTTCCTATCGTTTTGCCAGTTCTCATGCGAGCTCCTGTCAATGTGTCTGGCCAGTGACTGAGCCGACCTTGAAAGGGCAGTCTACAGCCAGCGCCGGACTCTTTGCATATAGGCCCTGTAGTCTTCGCCAAAAAGGGCCTCAAGAGCTACCTCTTCGTGCTTTATCTGAACTTCGGTCAAGACCCAGATGAATGCTGGTACGATTACAAGCACCGACAGCGTGCCAAGGTAAAGCGCCCAACCGCACAGCAGGAAAGCCATGCCGAGATACATCGGGTTGCGCGAGTGGCGGTACAGTCCGGAAATGACCAGGCTGTTGGCCCGCTCGGGGCGTAGCGGATTGACGGTTGTTTTCTGTCGCACGAAGGCGGCAATTCCAACTGTCTCGATCATAACGCCGATAGCGGCAACGATCACAGCAACCATCGCTTGACCTGGAAAGCTAACGCTTAGGCCCGGCAGATACCGGTCTGTGGCCCACAACAGTCCTGCAGCGATCAGGCCGAAAACGGGCGGAGGAATAATCGGGCGCATGAAACTTCAAATTCCAACTTCAGGCCAAACCGCCGGTTAGGCGCGAACTAATGTGCTCGGTATCGGACAGAACCTGATCGACTTCCATGGTCGCATTCTGTTCGATCGGGAGTCGATGCGGTCATCAATGCATACATAGAACATTTCGTTGCAGTTCGCGGTATAAAGACACCGAAAACCGTTGTGACAGGCACGTTACATCCATTGTTAAACGGATTTTCCGCGTTGAAACGGAGCGGGGAGTGCTGAAACTGGAGGGAGAGGGTTGGCGCACCCGACAGGATTCGAACCTGTGACCTCTGCCTTCGGAGGGCAGCGCTCTATCCAGCTGAGCTACGGGTGCCAAAATGACAATTTCACGTCATTCGTGGGTTCTGATACCCGATTGGCAGGCTGTGAGCAATTGCTTTCTTGCTATCCGTAGTTCCGGAAAGTGAATCACAATGGATTGGCAGAACCGGGAATCAGCCGCCTCCCTGGAACCGCCTCCGAAAAGCGTTTGGTTGACGGCTGGGCTTACGGAAAACATCCACCTGGATTCTAAAATTAGCGGAGTTTTGCGGTTTGCAGTACTGCGAACGAGGGCGAAGGTTCTCTGTGGATAGCGGCCGATCAAGGGCGGTACACGAGAGTCAGTGCGTTCGTCTTGACGAAGTCACCGCCGGCCGGCGTCTAATACGCGGCCTCAGAAGCAGCGATTAATGCAGGGAAATGCGCGGTTTTTAACGTTAGGTAAAAAAAAGCGCGACTGAAAAACAGCCGCGCTAAAAAAGTTACTGTGCACGTGGCCCCATCGACCACAGCGCGCATACTACTGTGGTCTGATCGGTTTGTCATTAGCGTATTCGGCAAAAAATTTGGATTAGCTGCTCAAAAAGAGTCCAATTCGTACGAATTGTGACCAAATTTTCCGAATTTGGTGCCTTGATTGATACACCGGTGCGACATCGAACAGTAACGTTACTGCGTACAAGATTGCCGAGGCTGTATTTTATTTTCCGATTCGATCACAGCGATATGAACCCTGGCTATGCCCTTATCGCGGAAACCGAGCTCGTCGGCAGCAGCTCTGGTGACATCGATGACCCTTCCACGAATGAATGGTCCGCGGTCGTTGATCCGCACGATGACCTGGCGCCCATTTGAAAGGTTCGAGACTTGTACCTTCGTCCCGAATGGAAGGGTGCGGTGGGCCGCAGCCAGGATGTTTGGATTGGCCTGTTCACCGCTTGCGGTCATAGAGGTCAATTCATACCAGGACGCCTTGCCACATTGGCTGAAAGCCTCCTTCGCGGCTGATGCCGGATTTGAAAGGGCAAGAGCGGAGGTGAACAGGAAAGAGCTGATCGCGAATTTGGTGGCGGTGTGAATCATCTTGCTAACCAGAGCGAATAACGTGAGTAGGGCTGCTTCACAATCAAGCAGATGGCATGTGAATTCAGGTGTTCCCGGCGCGATAACCACGCAAATTGGTAACAATGAGGCAATCAGTCCGATTTCCGTAGCTGGAGGCAGGTTGATGAGAAAAAATGAAGTGAAATTGGTAACCATCCATTAACAAAGAAATATTGAATGGCTGTGGGCAATGCAGCAATGGGGATTATGCCCGCCACATAGGTGTTATTGAATTAGTAAATCGGAACCGGTGATTTCGTAATAATTGGTAAGAGTGTTAGGCCGGTATAGTAATTGTGAGGTGATCACTTGAGTGAGTGCCAGGAAATGTTGAGTTCGGAGCGTCAAGCGCCGATTTCTCAAAGCAATATTCAATTGGATGCGACAGTTGTATCCATGTTGCTTGGGTTTCTGCCAGGACCGGCTGCTCTTATTGATCGAGCTGGCCATGTGCTCGCGGCCAATCGCCCCTTCCTTCAGTGCATCGGCTCTGACGCAGAAACGCCACGGCTCGAGTTGGAGACAATCCTTTCAAAAGCGAGCTGGAGCCGTTGCCAGCCGCTCTTGGCCGTTGCTCAGGTGGGGGCGGCATCGGAGGCGCAAGGCGCCCTTGTTTCCAGAAGTGGCGGGCAAATCTGTGCGGAGGCTTCCTGGACCCCGTTTCCAGGGCGCGGTGGCAATCCGCAGATGATTCTTCTGCAGTTGGACCGGAGCAGCAGCCGGGCAAGTGCGCTGGCAGCTGTGGACCAGGTGCCAGGCTCCTTTCCTGACGACGTTCTGGTTTTTGAGAGCAGTGATGCCCTGACTGCCATCCACGCATCGATCTCCCAGGCTACAGGCGGGCAGGTCGACAAGTGTGATCTTGAGCGCAGGTTGAAAGGCTGTCTGAGCTGCGGTCTTGAGACATTCCATGTCAGATCTTCCGAAAGTGAAAGCGGCAAGACTGCCAGGGGTCAAACGGCCGAGGTTCGACTCGTACCCTATGGTGCAGGTGGGATGGGCAAACCGGCCATTGTTGCGTTTGTTCGCCATAACGTGGACCATCCGGATGACATAGACGAATACAAACGGCTGGCTCTTCGAGATGTCCTGACCGGACTTTTGAATCGGAAGGCATTTGCAGACGAGGTGCGTGATCGCCTTCGGTCTCAGCGGCAGAAAGGTTTCGGCCTTGCCGTATTCTTCCTGGATCTGGATGACTTCAAACGGGTCAACGATCTAGGCGGGCATGATACCGGCGATGAAATCCTCCGGCAGGTGGCGCAGTCTCTCGAAGCATCGTTAGGTGAGGCCGGTTTGGCGGCACGGATTGGCGGAGATGAATTCGCCGCGCTGGCCTGGCCGGAAACGGCTGCCGCCAGCATCAAGCTCGCAGAGCGGATCCAGAAGAACCTGTCGAAGATTAAAGTTGAGTCCGAAGGCTTGTCCTTCGTCATCGGTGGATCTATCGGCATCGCCTATTTGGCGGCAGAGAATGATTTTGCCGACATGACGCCAGACAGGCTTCTCAAACTTGCGGATTCAGCTTGTTTACGCGGAAAACGGTCTGGCGGGCGTGCTGTCCGCATGAAGGAGATTTGAGCGGCCAGGCCGAATAGTCAAAAGAAGACTGGGAAAACAAGGCGCTCGCTGATAACGGGAGCCTCAAGCCGTGAGCCAATATACTGTTTCCGCCTCAGGTCTCGAAAGCTGTTGACCGTTGTCCGCCTGCTAAGAACTTCTGCCGCAGACGTCTCGCAGGAGAGAGTTCATTCTCAAATCGTTGCACCAATTCATGATCTGGACCGAGGGCTTCGGACAAACGGTCTGCATAGCGCTCGCCAACTCCGATTAGGACTGGCCAAAACGCATCGCCGGTAGCGGTCAAGACTTGCTCATCGAGGCGGAGACGCACCGTTGGGCCGACAACTATCAGTTCCGCGTTCGAAGGCGTCGCCGACAAGCGCCAACTGTAGCGATGTTCTCCGTTTGCGGCACAGGCAACCGGCCCTCGGGCCGACAAGTGCACCATCGCGCTGCTGAGCTCGTCACGAAACAGTATTTGTTCCCCTCCAACGCGGACATCGACGACCGCCTCACCCATCAGTTCTTCCAATGTGAGGCAAGATTCGTCCACCAAGCTGGTGAATGTCTCGGGAGACCAGCGAAATGCGGCAAGCTGGGCAGTCGGTGTTATCGTGGTGCTCCTAACCTGCACGTCCCGAAAGTCTTAGTAATTTAAGGCATTACACTTCCAAAAGAAAGGAAGCGTCCGTCGTCAGAGTTCTCAGAGTAAGCGGCCAAGAGGCTGACCTGCTGCGCGAGAACTGAACCGTTTTGAGCTGGAGTTTTCCAATTATGATCCCGGTTGCGGGAGGAGGAGAATTCCATGAAGAGATCGCAGTTCACGGACGCCCAGGTCGCGTTCATTTTGCGGCAGGTTGAGGAAGGTACCTCGGTGGCGTAGATTTATGTGCTTCCCTACAACGGATTTAGATGTCCAGATTGGCAACGCTGAGGGCGTTGTCCTGAATGAACTCGCGGCGTGGATCGACTTCATCACCCATCAGCTTGGTGAAAATGTCGTCTGCGTCGTCTGCTTCCCGGATCTTGACCTGCAGCAGGGAACGTACATTGGGATCCAGAGTGGTTTCCCAAAGCTGTTCCGGGTTCATTTCGCCGAGGCCCTTGTACCGCTGAAGGGCGATGCCCTTTTGGCCATGTCCGAAAATGGTGTCCAGAAGTGTACGCGGTCCACGGATTTCGGTTTCGGTGCCTTTACGGCGCAGGATTGCGGCCTTGCCATAGACCTCCTGCAAATGATCTGCGTTGGCATCAAGCCGACGTGCATCCGCAGAGCTCAGCAGCGCCGCATCGATCATCGTGGCTTCTTCCACACCGCGAACCGTGCGGCGGAAAATGAGGCTGCCATCGTCCTGGGCTTCGCCGGTCCAGCCTCGCTCGAACTCATCGGCGAGAATATCCAGGCGGCGGGCGATATAGGCGGCGGCTTCAACCGCCTTGTCAGACTCATGCAGCACTTCAGAATTCAGCGCGCCGGCGATGGCCGCCTGCTCGACTGTATTGCGGTCATAGCGTGAGTGCAGACCATCAAAGATCGACGCAATTGCGCGTGCCTGTTCGACAACTGCCAGCAAATCGGCGCCGGTCCGCACCTCCCCGTTGGCCAGGGTCAGCGAGGTGTCTTCAAGGCCTGAACCAATCAGGTAGTCTTCAAGGGCTTTCTGATCCTTCAGATACTGCTCCGACTGCCCGCGCTTGACCTTGTAAAGCGGCGGCTGGGCGATATAGACGTAACCGTTTTCGATCAGTTCCGGCATCTGCCGGAAGAAGAAGGTCAGCAGAAGGGTTCTGATGTGTGCGCCATCCACGTCAGCATCGGTCATGATGATGATCTTGTGGTAGCGCAGCTTTTCCAGATTGAACTCTTCCTTGCCGATCCCTGTCCCAAGCGCCGTAATCAAGGTGCCGATTTCATTGGACGACAGCATCTTGTCGAAGCGGGCGCGCTCCACGTTGAGGATCTTACCCCGCAGAGGCAGTACGGCCTGGTTTTCCCGGTGCCGGCCTTGTTTGGCTGAGCCACCCGCGGAATCACCCTCCACCAGGAACAATTCGGCTTTGGCCGGATCCCGCTCCTGGCAGTCTGCCAGTTTGCCCGGCAGGGAGGCCACATCAAGCGCGCCCTTGCGGCGGGTCAGCTCCCGCGCCTTTCGCGCTGCTTCCCGGGCCGAGGCTGCTTCGACGACCTTTGAAACAACGGCGCGGGCCGGGGCCGGGTTTTCCTCAAGCCACTCGCTCAATGCACCGGAAATCAGGTTTTCAACGACCGGCCGCACTTCGGACGAAACGAGTTTGTCCTTGGTTTGGGAGGAGAACTTCGGATCTGGAACCTTCACCGAAAGAACGCAGGTCAGACCTTCACGGCAGTCATCGCCGGTTGGAGAGACCTTTTCCTTCTTCAAAAGCCCGGCGCTTTCCGCATAGCCGGTGACCTGACGGGTGAGCGCAGCCCGGAATCCGGCAAGGTGCGTGCCGCCATCGCGCTGCGGAATGTTGTTGGTGAAGCAAAGGACATGCTCGTGGTAGCTGTCGTTCCACCACATGGCCGCTTCGACGGTAATGCCATCGCGCTCGGCGCGCATTGTAATCGGCTCGTCGATCAGCGGATGTTTGGCCCGGTCAAGATAACGGACAAATGCTTCCAGCCCGCCTTCGTAGAAAAGGTCCTCGACCTTGTCTTCCACGCCGCGCTTGTCGGTCAGGACGATGCGTACGCCGGAGTTCAGGAACGCAAGTTCCCGAAGCCGGTGCTCCAGAGTTCCGAAATCGAACTCGGTCTTGGTGAATGTTTCGGGGGAGGGTAGAAACGTGACTTCCGTCCCTTTGTTTCCGTTGGCCGGGCCGACGACCTCCAGAGGACCCTGTGCATCGCCGTGCCCGAAGGTCATGAAGTGCTCTTTGTCATCGCGCCAGATTCTCAGATCGAGCTTTGTTGACAGGGCGTTCACCACCGAAACGCCAACACCGTGCAGACCGCCGGATACCTTGTAGGAGTTCTGGTCGAATTTACCGCCGGCGTGCAGCTGGGTCATGATGACTTCGGCAGCTGACACACCTTCCTCGGCGTGCAGGTCCGTCGGAATGCCGCGGCCGTTGTCAGTAACGGTAACGGAGCCGTCTGCGTTCAATGTAGCTGTTACCAGATTCGCATGGCCGGCAAGCGCCTCGTCAATCGCGTTGTCGACCACCTCATAGACCATGTGGTGCAGGCCGGAGCCGTCATCGGTGTCGCCGATGTACATCCCCGGGCGTTTGCGCACGGCGTCAAGGCCCTTCAGAACCTTGATGGATTCTGCGCCATAGTCGGCAGCGCCGTCTTCATTGCCGGAAGGAGCCGGATCGGGAATCGAAGTGTCGCTCATGCGAATCAGTCACCAAATGATCTATGTTATCGAGTACCGTTATACGGTCTTATGACGGGGGTTCAACTCCGCGCCGCGGCGTTGGCCGTCATGTGCCTCAAACCGGTGGAAAACCACAGAAATCCGGCAATTTTGAGGGTCGGTAGCCCGTTCTAGTCGGGCAACTCCCGTGTGGCGGTCCCGCCTTCAATCCGAAACAGTTCGCTGTCGCCGGGAAGATCGGCAAAGAGACTGCTGTCGGTGCCCGTCATGAAGACCTGCGAACCAAGCGCAAGTAGCTTGCGAAACAGGGCACTGCGCCGTCCCGGATCAAGGTGGGCCGCAACTTCGTCAAGCAGCAATACCGGCGTCATGCCACTGACGGATGTTGTCAGTTCAGCATGGGCTAAAACCAGGCCAATCAGCAGGGCTTTCTGCTCGCCGGTGGAGGATTTTGCGGCCGGCATGGCCTTTATGGTGTGGTGGACTTCCAGGTCGCTGAGATGGGGACCCATCAAGGTGCGCCCTGCTGCCCGGTCCCGGCCGCGCCCTTCGCGCAAAAGTTCGCCGTAGTGGTCTTCGCGGTCAGAGGCGCTCATGCCAATGGTTGCAGTTTCAAAAGCGCCAGTCAGGGCCAGTGTGCCTGAGGGAAATGGCAGGCCGCTTTCAGCCTGAAGCCGCAAGGTTTCACCAAGCAGGCTGACCGTCTCCTGGCGGGCAATGGAAACGGCGGTGCCGAGTTCGGCAACCTGTTGTTCGATCGCATTCAGGAAACCATCGGATCCGCCCTGGTCGAGCAACCGGTTGCGTTGCCGCAGCGCCTTTTCAAAATCTGTAACCCGCCGCCCATGTTGCGGATCAAGCGAGAGCGTAAGCCGGTCAAGAAAGCGCCGCCGCTCTCCGGCAGGGCCTGTAAACAGGCCATCCATTGCCGGAACGAGCCACAAAACCCTCATGTAGTCCAGCAAGCTGTCGGAGGATTTGGCATCCTCACCATCAATGCGCACCCGTCTGCCGGGTTCTCCAGCGGTGTGCCCGGTTCCGATCCGGGTTTCCATGCCATTGCAGACAACGGAAGCCGATACGGCCCAGCTTCCAGATCCGGTGAGACGGGCAACCTCCTGAAACGGTGCGCGCCGGAGGCCGCGTCCTGCGGTCAGAAGGGAGATCGCTTCCAGGATGTTTGTCTTTCCCATCCCGTTGTCGCCAACAAAAGCCACAAGGGACTGTGAAAAGGAAAGGTCCAGGCGAGCGTAGTTCCGGAAATCAGTGAGCGTCAGGCTTTCCAAGGCCACGGAAGTTGTATCCGTCATGGCGCTTTAGCTCACTAAAGAGGGTATGACCCAGGTCCTTGTTCCGGCCGCGGCACTCAGCGCCGCCGTCCCGTTAAACCCGCATTGGCATCAAAACAAACAGACAGTCATCAACTGTGTTGTCCTGAATGAGAGTCGGTGAGCCGGAATCGGCCAGCCGGAACAGGGCTGTATCACTGTTCAGCTGGTTGGCAATATCGAGCAGGTAGCGGGAATTGAAGCCGATTTCCATCGCTTCGGCATCATATTCGACTGCGACTTCTTCAGTCGCGCTGCCTGAATCCGGATTGTTGACTGTCAGGACCATGCGTCCGTCGGTCAGCGATAGTTTCACGGCCCGGCCACGTTCGGACGAGATCGTCGATACGCGGTCTACGGCTTCCTTGAATTCGTCCCGGTCAACCCGCATTTCCTTGTCATTGCCCTGTGGGATGACACGGCCATAGTCCGGGAAGGTTCCGTCAATCAGCTTGGACGTCAGGACAACAGAGCCGGTCGTGGCGCGGATTTTCGTGTCGGAGAGTTCGATCTGCACGTCTGCTTCCGGATCTTCCAGAAGCTTCTGGATTTCGCCGACAGTTTTCCGCGGCACAATGATACCGGGCATACCGGCAGACCCGCCGGGCGCCGGAACTTCAGCCTGGGCGAGCCGGTGACCATCTGTCGCAACGGCGCGGAAACGCAGACCCTGACCAGCTTCTACGGAATGAAGATAGATGCCATTCAGATAGTATCGGGTCTCTTCGGTGGAGATCGCGAACTGTGTGGTGTCGATCAACTTCCGGATGTCGCCTGCAGACAGGGTGAAGCCGTGCGTGAAATCGCCAGCTGTCAGATCCGGGAAATCCGTTTCCGGCAGCATCTGCAGAGTAAACTTCGAACGTCCGGCGCGGATTTCCAGGGTTGCATTGTCGCTGGTGGTTTCCAGAACAACCTGCGAACCATCGGGAAGCTTGCGCACGATGTCGTAAATCATGTGCGCAGGAACGGTTGTGGCACCGTCCAGTTCGACCATTGCCGGGACGGTTTCCAGAATTTCAAGGTCCAGATCCGTCGCCTTCAGTTTCAAGACATTGCCTTCCGCGCGCAGCAGAACGTTGGACAGGATCGGGATGGTGTTACGGCGCTCGACAACCCGGTGAACATGGGTCAGGGACTTAAGGAGGTCGGTCCGCTCGAGGGTCGCTTTCATACGCAAAATCCGTACTTGTGAGGCTTCGGCAGGAGAGTGCCGGTCAACTGATATTGGGGCTTCCAGCTTGGAAGCGGGGGGAAGACACTGCCCTCAACCGAAAGGAAATGCAAGAGGGGCGCCCGTCTGGACGCCCCTGTAATTGGTGAAACTTTGCCGAGAGTTAGGCGTCAAGCATGCGCTTGAGCAATTCCAGCTCTTGAGCAAGTGTGTGGTCGGCCTTGGCCAGCTCTTCAATCTTGCGAACTGCATGCAGAACAGTGGTGTGATCCCGATTGCCAAAGCGCCTTCCGATTTCCGGAAGTGAGCGCGGTGTCATCACTTTTGCCAGGAACATCGCGATCTGCCGCGGGCGGACAATTGTGCGGGTCCGGCGGGCGGATAGAAGGTCTGCCTTGGTCACATTGTAGTGCTTGGAAACCACCCTTTGGATGTCTTCGATTTTCACACGGCGCGGTTCGCTGGAGCGGATCAGGTCGCGCAAGGTGAGCTCGGCCATTTCCTGTGTGATCGGCTGGTTGGTCAGCTGATTGTGCGCAACCAGGCGATTGAGTGCGCCTTCCAGATCCCGGCCCGAAGATGCCACGTGCTTGGCGATGTAGTCGAGAACGGTGTCGGGCACTTCGAAATTCGGATAGCTTCGTTGTGCCAGTTCGACCCGCGCGGAAAGAATGTTCCTGCGCAAGGTGAAGTCCGGCTCCTGAATGCCGACCACCAGACCGCCGGACAGGCGGGAACGCACACGATCATCGAGCGTATCCAGATCAGACGGAGCCCGGTCGGCAGCTACGATCACCTGACGAGCGCCGTCGATCAGGGCATTCAGCGTGTGGCAGAATTCCTGCTGGACCTGCTTGCCATGGAGGAACTGCATGTCATCGATCAGGAGGAGATCGATGCTGCGCAGGGTGTCCTTGAAAGCCAATGCGGATTGCGCCTTCAGAGCGGAAACAAACCGGTACATGAAGTGTTCGGCAGTCAGATACAGAACCTTCCGGCCGTCGGCACGGGCCTTGGCAGCAACGGCTTGCATCAGGTGTGTTTTGCCCAATCCAACAGACGCATGCATGAAAAGCGGATTGAAAGTGACTGCACCTCCAGAGGCAACCTGCCGCGCAGCAGCTAGGGCAAGGGCGTTGGAATCGCCTTCAACGAAGGTTTCAAATGTGTACTTCGGGTCCAGAGCAGCGCCTTGCAGAACATCCTTGGGCGCGCTGGTTTCACCGCGTCCCAACGCGGCGGTAGCTGCTTGTGCGGCGGCAACAGAACCGGTGTCTGAAAAGCCTTCCAGGCGGCGTTCTGCGACTGGAGCGGCGGAAACACGTTTCGGTGTAGCAAGCCCTGTCGGGGCGGCGCTGGCGGTTTGACGGGGGCGAATGGCGCCACGGACAGTCAATTCGATTTTGTGAACGTTTTCACACTCTCCCTGCCAAAGACCCATCAGGCGGTCATTGTAGTGAGACTGAATCCATTGTTTCAAAAACCGGGTTGGGACCGATAAACGAACCGTGCCATCGTTGTGTTCTTCCAGATCCATCCGGGCAAACCAACTTGTAAATACATCATCGCCGAGTTCCGCGCGTAACCGCTTCTTAACGCGATTCCAATGTTCAGAGCCACTAGCCTCCTGAACCTGCATTTTCCCGCCTCCTGTCATATTAAGAAGGATCCGCCAAAATCCTTCTTGAACCGCCAAATATGCTGCTTTTGCAGCTGTTTTATGTCCGAAATTGGACGTTATTTCTGTGTGCGGAACACGATTTTCCGGATCCGCACATTGCCCTGGAAACTTGCTGTATCAGCTTTGTGCCCATGGCAATCCGGCTGCTTTCCAGCCGTTTTGATTTCCCCTGTGCCCTTGTGCGTCTAAAGTGCCTTCAAATCCACCTGCCACATTGAAGCAGTTGGTATATCCGGCCTCAGTCAAGGCAACTGCCGCCGATTGGCTGCGCGCACCTGACCGGCACAAAAAGTACAGTTCGGCGTCTTTGGATACGCCGTTTTGATCCAACAGCGCGCTTAGCTGTTCCGCGAAGTCCGTTACTGCTGGTGCTGGCGGAAAGCTCTGCCATTCCAGGAATACCGGGTCTTGTCCAAGCTGCCTGAGATCCGGAACTCCGACGAAGTTCCATTCTGCTCGCGTTCGTACGTCGATCAGGACCGCATTGCCACCGGTTGAAAGCCGCTCATAGGCATGCGTCACGTCTACGTCTCCCGCGTATTTCCCTGTTAATTGCATGACGCCCCCTGGTCCGGCAATAGGTTTGCCAGAGTCATGTTTTCAACGAGTTATACTTGAAGATCTAAGTTTCAGCGGACCGGTCGGTCATGAAAATTAATTTTTGCAATGTATTCATACTTTTGATGGGAGTATTCATGCTCAGCTTTCTTTTTGGTTGATTTGATCATTTTCTATTACAACCAAAATTGTTATTTTATTTTGCGTTTCTTTTCATCGGTCGTCTGCGCTCCCGATTGGTTGAACATATACAGACCGTCTGAGCGGGGCAACCGTATCAGATTAACATTTCGTTAACCGAGGCAAAAACGACCTAACGTAACCTTCCGTGACCCACCCCTTCAGTTTTGGCCAAATGCTTTTTGACTCAACGATTTTCCGTGTACGCATTCATAAAAGCGCACAAACTTGACAGGCCGAAAAAAAAAGAAACAGATTTCTCTTGACTCGTATCGAATCCGGTTTCGGGTATTTGTCAGCCTACAACCTGCATTTAACATATTGAAATTAAAGGGAAAATTTTGCCATTTTGATTGTGGCGGGATTTTGCCAATAGACTCAATATAGTTAGCCGGATTAAGCTAATTGCGTTTTGCACGGCTAAAAAAACCCGGCCTTCGAGCCGGGTTCTTCAGAGCGGAATTTAATCCGAATTTTAGGCGCTGAGAGCCTTAACGCGTGCGTTCAGGCGGGAGACCTTGCGGGCAGCTGTGTTGGCGTGAAGAACGCCTTTGGACGCTGCGCGCATGATTTCCGGCTGAGCGGCTTTCAGAGCATCGTTTGCGGCTGCCTGGTCACCAGAAGCGATTGCTTCCTCGACCTGACGCAGGTAGGTCCGCACGCGGCTCCGGCGTGCTTTGTTCGTGGCCGTCCGGCGGGCAATCTTGCGGGCCGCCTTCTTGGCCGAGGGTGTGTTGGCCATGGGCTCAATCCTGATCCGTGAGTGGGACGAATGTCCTGTTACAATCGGAGCCTCAACCCTCAAGGCAAAAGAAGCTACCGACCAAATAGCAACGGTGGCAGAGATCCCGCCACCGGTTGGGCGCTGCTTATAATGGTGTGCAGTGCGCCCGTCAATGCCTTTGGCTATGGGAATCCTGCATTATTTGTTCCGGAACTGCGGCGCCCGCTTTTCAATGAATGCAGTCATGCCTTCGCTTTGGTCTTCGGTGGCAAAGCTGGCATGGAAAACGCGGCGTTCAAACCGGATGCCTTCAGCCAGGGTCGTTTCATAGGCCCGGTTCACGCTTTCCTTGGTTATCATCACGACAGGAAGCGAGAAGTCCGCGATTTTCTCAGCAACCTTCATGGTTTCTTCGAGGAGTTCATCTGCCGGAATGACCCGGCTGACAAGGCCGCTCCGCTCAGCTTCTTCCGCATTCATCATGCGTCCGGTCAGGCACATTTCCATTGCCTTGGACTTGCCAACGAAACGCGTCAACCGCTGCGTGCCGCCGGCTCCCGGCAGTACACCCAGGGTAATTTCCGGCTGACCGAACTTCGCTGTGTCTGCGGCCAGGATGAAATCGCACATCATTGCCAGTTCGCAACCGCCACCGAGCGCATAGCCAGCAACGGCGGCGATGATCGGCTTACGGTTCCGTGCCACACGGTCCCAAGGGGTGATCAGGTCAGTCATATAGGCCTGGGTGAAGTCGTGAGGCTGCATCTCCTTGATGTCAGCGCCCGCCGCGAAGGCCTTTTCGGATCCGGTCAGGACCACGCAGCCGATCCGTTCATCTGTCTCGTAAGCGTCCAGCGCATCGCTGAGCTCGGCGATCAGGGCTGCATTCAGCGCATTCAGCGCTTTCGGCCGGTTAAGCGTAATCAGCCCAACCCGGCCCCGTGTTTCAACGCGGATGTTTTCGTATGCCATCTGACGGTCTCCCCTAAATGCAAATCCACCGGTTTGTCTTCGAGGCGTAACGGACCGAAAGATGCGTGGCAATACAATTGCCCTTTCGTTGGATCAGATCCGATCCTTAATTTTTAACGTTGACACACCGGGCAGTAGAAAGTGGACCGGTTGGATTGAACGATGCGGGAAACCGTGCCGGAGCAGCCATCTTTCCGGCAAGGCTCACCTTCCTGATCGTAAACGGCGAACCTGTGTTGAAAGTATCCAAGCGAACCGTCTGCCTGTGTGTGGTCGCGCAGGGAGGAACCGCCAGCTTCAATTGCCTCGGTCAATGTTTCCCGGATGTGGCGGGCAAGGTCGGTCGTCTTGGACGTCGCGCGGCCGTTTTTTCCGGCAATTGTTCCAGCGAGCCGCTTTGGACTGAGGCCGGACCGCCATAGTGCCTCGCATACATATATATTGCCAAGGCCTGCTATCAGTTTCTGGTTCAACAGTGCTGCCTTGAGCGGAGACTTCTTGCCTTCAAACAACCGCGAAAGCGCGGTGCCATCCAGTTCGTTGCCGAGCGGTTCAATTCCCATACTTGCAAAGAGTGGGTGTGCGGCGAGTTCAGCGCGAGGGATCAGCGTCATGAAACCGAACCGGCGCGGGTCATTATATATGACCCTGGCTGTACCGCCTTCTTTCGGATTCAAATGGAACGCGACGTGGTCGTGCTTTTCATTCTTTGTTTTTTTGTGAACGAAGGCTCCGGGCATTGTGTCCGTATCTGCTTCCACACGGAATGAGCCGGACATGCCCAGATGCATGACAAGAACGTCGGCACTACCGAGATCTGCCAGGAGGTATTTTGACCGGCGGGAAAGGCCCGTGACGATCTGTCCCTCCAGCCGGCTGACAAAGTCCTCTGGAAACGGAAACCGCAAATCGGGCCGGTTCTGGTCGACCTTTCGGATTTGAGCACCTTCCATTGCAGGGGCAAGACCACGCCGGACGGTTTCCACTTCAGGCAATTCGGGCATGCTGTTTAAGTCTCCAGACCCTGATCAGTAAGATATGCCTGCGGCATATGGAGGTTTTGACGCGCGGACGATAGCGCTCCGCTTTCGCTTGTACTATGTTCCGCCAAAATTCGGAGCGCCAGATGGTTCGCAATGCGATAAGCCTTGCCCGCGCGCCCGGCAAGAGCTGACGATAAGTCCGGGAGACCAGAACATGATGCAGGACGGCCAGCAAGGGCAACGCACTTCCGACCGGTCACCTGACAAAATGCCGACCAGCTTCGGTTTCACCACCGTCGGAGAAGGTGAAAAACAGGCGCTCGTCGATGATGTCTTTCACAAGGTGGCGAGCCGCTACGACCTGATGAACGATCTGATGTCGGCTGGTATGCACCGTGTGTGGAAGGACGCAATGGTGTCCGTGCTTGCGCCGCCCAAGTCCGGCGCCCGGCCCTGGTCCCTTCTGGATGTGGCTGGCGGAACCGGGGACATTGCTACCCGTGTGGTGGAAAGGTCGGGCAATACGGCAAAAGCCGTTGTGTGCGATATCAACGGCTCCATGCTTGGTGTTGGGCGGGATCGTGCGGAAAAGGCCGGACTGTCGGACCTTATCCGGTTTTCGCAAGGCAATGCGGAAGACCTGCCGTTCCCTGACAAGAGCTTTGATGCCTATACAATCGCGTTTGGTATCCGCAATGTGCCGGATATTCCAAAAGCCCTGCGCGAAGCGCGCCGGGTGCTGAAACGCGGTGGCCGGTTTCTTTGCCTGGAGTTTTCTGAAGTTGATGTACCTGTCCTCGACAAGGTTTATGACGCTCTCTCATTTAATGTCATTCCGCCGATGGGCAGGGCGGTGACCGGAGACGGCGAGCCTTACCGGTATCTTGTAGAATCGATCCGCAAGTTTCCGCATCAAGAACGGTTTGCGGAAATGATCCGCGAAGCCGGGTTTGAACAGGTGAACTGGCGCAATTATTCAGGCGGCATCGCCGCGCTTCATTCAGGCTGGAAACTCTGATCCATGGGCTTTGCCGTAATGCCGCTGCTCCGCCTGGCTCGGGCAGGTTTTGTCATGGCCCGCGAAGGGGTCTTCGGTCTGGCCATTTTGCCGGACTTGCCCGCAGGTCCGAGGCTGCTCATTCGCCTTGCCCGGCTTCTGGAGCGGCGCTCCGTCCGCGATAAAAGCACGGAACTCAGGCTGTCCGATGCCTTGAACAAGCTCGGGCCATCCTATGTGAAGCTCGGTCAGTTTCTGGCAACCCGTGCGGATGTAGTTGGAAAAGAGGCCGCGCGGGAACTCTCGTTCTTGCAGGACCGCCTGCCGGCTTTCTCGCACGAGGAGGCAGAAGCCGCAGTCGCCGACCAGTTCGGCCAACCGGTCGACGAGCTATTTACCGAATTCGGTGAGTCGGTGGCAGCGGCATCAATTGCCCAGGTGCACCCGGCAACCGTTACGGATCGGGACGGTGAAACCCGCAAGGTCGCGGTGAAGATCCTGCGGCCGGGTGTTGCCCGCCGGTTCAAGCGTGATCTTGAAAGCTTCTACCTGGTCGCCCGGATTGCCGAGCGGTTTCATGCGCCCTCGCGCCGTTTGAGGCCTGTCGCCGTTGTCGACACCCTTGCGCAATCGGTCGCCATGGAGATGGACTTCCGGCTGGAGGCGGCCGCGCTTTCTGAAATGGCGGAAAACACGGCCGAGGATCCGGGCTTCCGCGTTCCGGAGGTGGACTGGCTCAGGACCGCCAAGACGGTTCTGACCATGGAATGGATCGATGGCCGCAAGATTTCCGATGTCGAAGGTTTGACCGAAGAGGGCCAGGATCTTGTCGCCCTGGGCGATGCGGTTATTCAGAGCTTCCTGCGCCACACCCTGCGCGACGGATTTTTCCACGCCGATATGCATCAGGGCAATTTGTTTGTTGAGACCGACGGTACGCTGATCGCGGTTGATTTCGGCATTACCGGCCGGCTTGGCAAATTGGAGCGGCGGTTCCTGGCAGAAATCCTGTTTGGCTTCATCACCCGCAACTACCGGCGGGTGGCTGAAGTTCATTTTGAAGCGGGCTATGTGCCGGCAAATCAGGATGTGGATATGTTCGCCCAGGCCATCCGTGCGATCGGTGAGCCGATCCACGGTCATGACGCCAGCGAAATTTCCATGGCACGGCTTTTGACCCAGCTGTTTGAGGTTACCGAGCTCTTCGAGATGCAGACCCAGACTCAGCTGATCATGCTGCAAAAGACCATGGTCGTGGTGGAAGGGGTTGCCCGCTCTCTTAATCCGAAACTGGATATGTGGAAGACCGCCGAACCGGTGGTTGGCAGCTGGATTGCCGAACATCTTGGCCCTGCAGGCAAACTCCGGGACGCCGGCAGCGCCATCGGTGCCATGGGCCGTATCGCAAACGATCTGCCGCTTTTTGCCGACCGGGTCGGGCGCATGTCGGAAGAACTGGAAAAAATGACCGTCAACGGCCTGCGGTTTGACGCGGAAACCGCAGAAGCGATCGGCAAGGCAGAAGCCCGCCACACCCGCTCGGGCCGCGTGGCGTTATGGGTGATTGCTGCAGCGGTTGTCGCATTCGTTGCTGGAAGTCTTTAGGCAGGTTTAACACGCCTCAGCGTCAGATTGATCCTGCCGCCGTTTTTTAAAAGCGTTGACGTTCCGGGCAGGATCCGGTCGATGCCATGATAGGCGAGCCGGGCGTCTCCACCGAGCACCACCACATCGCCTGATGCCAGCCTGAAGGATTTTGTCGGGCTTTTGCGGGTCGTGCCGCCGACCCGGAAGGTCGCCGTGTCGCCGAGCGAGACCGAGATAACCGGGGCGTCGAATGTCTCTTCATCCTTGTCCTGATGCAGGCCCATCCGGGCGCCGGTCTGATAATAGTTGATCAGGCAAGCTTCCGGCCCGGGGCTCTCCGGGGCAAGGGTCTGCCAAAGTCCGGTCAGAACATCCGGCATGGCTGGCCAGGGTTTTCCGGTAACAGGGTGGTTCGGCTGGTACCTGTAGCCATTGATATCGGACACCCAGCCAAGATTTCCGCAATTGCTCATGCGGACCGAAAAGGCCTTGCCCGTACGCGGCATGACCGGCTGGAACAGCGGGGCTTGCTTCAACAGTTCCCGAAGGCTGTCTACCAAGTCCTCCTGCTGATCCCGGCTGAAACAACCGGGAATAACTTTCAAGCCTTCAACCGGCATCTTCTGTGTGGACATTGGTAAATCTGCTTCTTCTTCCGGGAGGTTCGTTCTCATGTAGTAACGATTTTGGAAGGAATCTGGAAAATACATGGGCCTAGCCCGCACAGGCAGCTCCCAGATGTCTTGCAGGCTCTCCTTCATCCACCTATATAGCGGTCAACGCGCTTGGCGCGACCTCCGGACAGGCGTCCGGACATTTTATGTGAGAAGGAGCCGGAAGGATGCCGTAACGGGTCGTTCCGGTTTGCTAGAAAGAGAGGCAAATATGGCAAAGGTCATTGGTATCGACCTCGGCACGACCAACTCGTGCGTGGCCGTTATGGACGGCAAAGATCCAAAAGTTATTGAAAACGCTGAAGGTGCACGCACCACACCTTCCATGGTGGCATTTTCCGACGATGGCGAACGCCTTGTCGGTCAGCCGGC
The DNA here is from genome assembly GCA_965230705.1 of Roseibium sp. Lineage (GTDB taxonomy): Bacteria > Pseudomonadota > Alphaproteobacteria > Rhizobiales > Stappiaceae > Roseibium. The sequence goes on from CBDDLN010000001.1 coordinate 145,004, forward strand.
GAAACGCCAGGCGGTCACCAACCCGACAAACACACTATTTGCAGTCAAGCGCCTGATCGGCCGCCGGTTCGACGACCCGACTGTCGCGAAAGACCAGAAGCTGGTCCCGTTCGACATCGTCAAGGCAGACAATGGCGACGCATGGGTTCAGGCGAACGACGAGAAGTACTCTCCGTCCCAGGTTTCTGCGTTCATCCTGCAAAAGATGAAGGAAACCGCTGAGAGCTACCTCGGCGAAAAGGTTGAGCAGGCGGTCATCACCGTTCCGGCCTACTTCAACGATGCACAGCGTCAGGCAACCAAGGATGCGGGCAAGATCGCCGGCCTTGAAGTTCTGCGCATAATCAACGAGCCGACCGCGGCTGCGCTGGCCTATGGCCTCGACAAGAACGACGGCAAGACCATTGCAGTCTACGACCTTGGCGGCGGTACCTTCGACGTTTCCGTTCTGGAAATCGGCGACGGCGTCTTTGAGGTGAAGTCCACCAACGGCGACACGTTCCTCGGCGGTGAAGACTTTGACATGGTTCTGGTCGACTACCTGGCAGCTGAGTTCAAGAAAGATCAGGGCATTGACCTGAAGAACGACAAGCTGGCCCTGCAGCGTCTGAAGGAAGCTGCGGAAAAGGCGAAGATCGAGCTGTCTTCGACGTCCCAGACCGAAATCAACCTGCCGTTCATCACGGCTGATGCTTCCGGTCCGAAGCATCTGACCTTGAAGCTGACCCGTGCCAAGTTCGAGGTACTTGTCGAAGACCTGGTCAAGCGCACGATCGCGCCGATGAAGGCTGCGTTGAAGGATGCCGGCATGAGCGCCGGGGAAATCGACGAAGTCGTTCTGGTTGGTGGCATGACCCGTATGCCAAAGATCCAGGAGACCGTTCAGGCGTTTTTCGGCAAGGAACCGCACCAGGGTGTGAACCCGGATGAAGTGGTTGCCATGGGTGCCGCGATCCAGGCCGGTGTTCTGCAGGGCGACGTCAAGGACGTTCTGCTTCTGGATGTGACCCCGCTGTCGCTCGGCATCGAGACGCTCGGTGGTGTCTTCACCCGCCTGATCGACCGCAACACCACGATCCCGACCAAGAAGAGCCAGGTGTTCTCTACCGCTGAAGACAATCAGACGGCTGTGACCATCCGTGTTTTCCAGGGCGAGCGTGAAATGGCTGCCGACAACAAGGTTCTCGGCCAATTCGACCTGGTGGGCCTTCCGCCTGCACCGCGCGGCGTGCCGCAGATCGAAGTTACTTTCGACATTGACGCCAACGGCATTGTCAACGTGTCCGCAAAGGACAAGGGCACCGGCAAGGAACAGCAGATCCGTATCCAGGCATCTGGTGGTCTGAGCGATGCTGACATTGATCAGATGGTCAAGGACGCAGAAGCTCACGCTGATGAAGACAAGAAGCGCAAGGAACTGGTGGAAGCCAAGAACCAGGGCGAGTCTCTTGTTCATTCGACCGAAAAATCGCTGAAAGACTTCGGCGACAAGGTCAGCGAAGAAGACAAGGCTGCGATTGAAACCGCAATGGCCGAGTTGAAGACCGCTCTTGAAGGTGAAGACCTGGAAGACATCCAGGCCAAGACGCAGGCTCTTGCGGAAGCTTCCATGAAGCTCGGCGAAGCCATGTATCAGGCCTCTCAGGCGGATGCTGAAGCTGAAGCCGGAGCTGAAGGCGGCGAAGAAGCATCGTCTCAGGATGACGATGTTGTCGACGCGGACTTCGAGGAAGTCAAAGACGACGACAAGAAGTCGGCTTAACACCTGAAAAACAGTGGTCTGCAGGGCTTCATTTGCCCTGCGGACCATTTTGCATTACGGCGTCCGTGAATAAGCGTTCCAAAAAGTCTCGAGCCAAGCCTTGAGGCCGGACATATGAATGCGCGGGACGAAAATACCGGAATGCGCTGCAAGGCTGAGTGATCTTAATGGCCAAACGTGATTTCTATGATGTTCTCGGGGTATCCCGTGATGCGGATGAAAAGGGGCTGAAGAGCGCCTACCGCAAAATGGCGATGAAATATCACCCGGATCGCAATCCGGGCGATGCGGAAGCCGAAGCGAACTTCAAAGAAGTCAACGAAGCCTATGACACGCTGAAGGACGGCCAGAAGCGGGCCGCTTACGACCGGTTCGGCCATGCCGCATTTGAAAATGGCGGTTTTGGCAGCGGACAGGCAGGTCCGGGCGGCGATTTCCATTCCACAATGTCCGACATTTTCGAAGAATTCTTCGGAATGGGCGGCGGCGGCCGGCGCTCAAGCGGGCGGGAACGTGGCGCGGATCTGCGTTACAACCTCGATATCACCCTGGAAGAAGCCTTTACCGGCAAAACCGTTGAAATTGAAGTTCCGACCAGCGTCACTTGTGATGCCTGCACGGGATCTGGTGCAAAACCGGGCAGCAGCCCGACAGCGTGCCGGACATGTGGCGGCGCAGGCCGGGTGCGCGCAGCGCAGGGTTTCTTTACGCTGGAACGTACCTGTCCGTCCTGCCAGGGGCGTGGCCAGGTGATCGCGGACCCTTGTACAGAATGTGGCGGCGCAGGCCGCAAAACAGAAGAGCGGACGCTGTCCGTCAACATTCCGGCCGGCATTGAAGACGGGACCCGGATCCGTCTTGCGGGCGAAGGTGAAGCTGGTCTGCGTGGCGGTCCGGCGGGCGATCTCTATATCTTCCTGGCTCTCAAGCCGCATGAGCTCTTCCAGCGCGATGGTGCTGATCTCTATTGCCGGGTTCCCATTTCCATGTCGACGGCAACGCTTGGTGGCCAGTTTGATGTGCCAACCGTTGATGGCGCAACCAGCCGTGTGAAGGTTCCGGAAGGCACTCAAACCGGCAAACAGTTCCGACTGCGCGGCAAGGGAATGCCGGTTATGCGGTCGTCCCAGCATGGCGACATGTATATTCAGGTTACAGTCGAAACGCCGACGAATCTGACCAAGCGCCAGCGTGAAATCCTTGCGGAGTTCGAGCAAGAAAGCTCCGGCGAGAACCATCCTGAATCGGCGGGATTTTTCTCTAAGGTCAAGGATTTTATTGATAATCTTGGTGCTTGACGCTCGCGTTACCTTGAAATTGACTTATTGGTAATCCTACATTGCGTTCAAGGAATTGTAGGAGGTGAGTCTGTTGTTGCAGAAGTCCGGTTCGCACGCTGAGATTTTCAAGGCAAAGGTTGAAAAAGCCCGCGTCCTTAAAAGCAAAGCTCTCGATGAGGTCCGGTTTTTGCGAACATGGATTGAGAGCCCTTTAAAGACCGGCGCGGTTGCGCCTTCCAGCTCCAGACTTGCTGACAAAATGGCCTCCTATCTGGAAGTTCCCGCCCATGGCCGTTATCTGGAGCTTGGTCCCGGCACCGGGGCCGTGACCAAGGCTATTTTCGACAGGGGAATCCGGCACCAGGATTTGACGGTTCTGGAGTACAGCCCCGAGTTCAGCGAACATCTGGCTTCGCGTTTTCCAGGGCTCGATGTGCTGACCGGCGATGCCTATGCGGTGAAAAGCGAGTTGGAATCCCATTTTGATGCGAGTGAGGACGAGCTAGCGCAAAGCTTTGACGGCATTGTGTCTTCGCTGCCGCTGCTGACGCGTCCCGAACCTGTGCGCCGTGAATTGTTGTCAGATATCATGGAGCTGCTGAAGCCGGGCGCACCGTTTATCCAGTTTTCCTACGGTATTCTGCCGCCGGTCCGGCCAAAGTGCGGAACCATCAAACTCAGCCAGTCGGAATGGATCTGGAAAAACCTGCCGCCTGCCCGCGTCTGGATTTACCGCAAGATCCATTGAGGCCTGACCTGGGTTACAGCGTTGGATATCTGCGCGTTTTGTCACCGTGTGCCCGCCCGGATCGTCTAGACTTGCCTTTCAAGCATATCGCAGCATTTGGTTTCATTTGACCAACACATGCTCTGCATGACCGGATGAAAAGGACCTGACATGCGCCAACCGAAAATCCTTGTGTTTTCAGGCTCTGCCCGCGCGGGGTCATTGAATGCCAAGCTTGCGGCCCTTGTGTGCAAGCACCTGGCACTGGCCGATGCCACGGTGACCCAGATTTCCCTCAAGGAGTACCCGCTTCCGATTTTCGATGGGGATCTGGAGATCTCGGACGGCGTTCCAAAAAATGCGCATAAACTGAAGCGGCTGTTTCAGGACCAGGATGGCGTCTTCATCGCCTGTCCGGAATACAATGCCGGTGTTACGCCCCTGCTGAAAAACACAATCGATTGGGTCAGTCGGTTGAGCGATCCAGGTGAACCCTCTTCAGCAGCCTTCAAGGACCGTGTTTTTGCAATTGGCGCGGCAGCACCAGGCGCCTTTGGCGGCATGCGTGGGTTGATCGGCATGCGGACTATTTTGGAAGTGGGTCTCGGAGCGACCGTTATTCCGCAGATGGTCGCTGTCACCCGCGCGTCGCAAGGCTTCGACTCCCGTGGTGATCTGAGCGACGAACGGGCAATGGGCCAGCTGCAAAACCTGGTCAAGGCTCTATTGCAACAGGCCCGGTATCATATGGCGGCCTGACAGCCCGACTTGGAATTTTCCAAGAGGAGGACTACATAGGGCGCGATTATACGGAACAATGTGACCAGCCTTCTAAAGGTTGGCCGTCTCAGCCCAGAAAGAAGACCCCGATGAGCGACACCCGCGAACCCGCGACCTGGCACGGTACAACGATCCTGATGGTTCGAAAGGGCGGAAAAGTCGTGATTGCCGGCGATGGCCAGGTGTCACTGGGGCAGACTGTTATCAAGAATACGGCCCGCAAGGTCAGGCCGCTCGCCAAGGGCGAAGTGATTGCCGGATTTGCTGGAGCAACGGCAGATGCCTTCACCTTGTTCGAGCGCCTGGAAGCCAAGCTGGAACAGTATCCGGGCCAGTTGATGCGGGCCTGCGTGGAACTTGCCAAGGACTGGCGGACAGACCGCTACTTGCGCCGCCTGGAAGCCATGATGCTGGTTGCGGACAAAAGCGTCTCCCTGGTGCTGACCGGTACTGGAGATGTCCTGGAGCCGGAAGGCGGCGTCATGGGCATCGGTTCTGGTGGCAATTATGCGCTGGCTGCCGCGCGGGCGCTGGTGGATGGCGATCTGGATGCAGAGGCCGCGGCCCGCAAGGCCATGGCCATAGCCGCAGACATTTGCGTCTACACCAATTCCAATGTTCTGGTCGAAACGCTGGAGAGTGAAACGTGAGCCTGAACGAAGGCGCTTCAGCTTACCAGCCCTTGCCAGCCGACCGTTTGGGTGCGGCCGTTGGCGCGGGTATCTTGTCCCGTGAGCAGGCGGACAGGCTTGCTGAATTCTGGACCCAGCCGCTGGCAGCCGATGACCCTGAAAGCCTGAACCGCGTGGATGCGGAAGAAGTCCGGTTTGTGCGCGGATTTCACGATGTCTTCATCGCGATTGGTATCGTGATATTGCTGTTCGGCCTGACTTACGGTTTGCGCGGTGTTGCACCAGCTTCTGTTATTGGCATGATCGCAGCAATTGCCGTTTGGGCCATGTCAGAGGTCTTTGCAAAACGGATGCGTATGGCGCTGCCGTCCTTCCTGCTGACGCTCTTCTTCACACCCCTGTTTTTCATTGCCTGCCTGGGCTTTCTCGCAGGCTATGACGGCAATGGCATGCCCGGCAGCCGCCAGATCGCCAGCAACAATGCGTCTGCGCTCATCCTGCCAACTGTTATCGCGCTTGCCGGGGCTGCATTGCATTATCTGCGCTTTAAAGTCCCAGCCGGATTGGCGGCGATAACCGCAGCGGGCCTGGTCTTGCTCGCCGTGTTTCTGGAGACGGCTATTCCTGGCGTTTTGGACCAGCACTTCGTCTGGTTCACTCTGTTTGCCGGCATTGCGAGCTTTGCCGTTGCCATGGTCTTTGACTGCCGTGACCTGAAGCGTGTGACGATCAACAGCGATAACGCGTTTTGGCTGCATCTCCTGGCGGCGCCGCTTGTCGTTCACTCGGTCTTGCAGCTTGTTGCGGGTGATGTGATCAGTGATGGAACGGCGCACGCCGTATTGGTGATCGCGACATTCCTTTTGCTGGCATTTGTAGCGATTATCGTAGACCGGCGGGCGTTGCTTGTTTCCGGTCTGGGTTATTTCGGCTTTGCGATTGCCAGTTTGATGAGTGGCGCGAACGTATCGGGCGACGCCAGGTTTGCCGTGACCCTCGTCCTGCTCGGCTGCTTCATACTTCTACTCGGCTCGGCCTGGCGATTTGTCCGCCGCTTGCTGGTTTCTCCCCTATCTTCAACACCGATCATGCGCTTTGTGCCTGCTGCCGGTTGACGATTTTGAATTGAAAGACACGACATGACCGACTTTTCGCCCCGTGAAATCGTATCTGAGCTGGACCGCTACATCGTCGGCCAAAAGGACGCCAAACGCGCTGTCGCGATTGCCCTGCGCAACCGGTGGCGCAGACAGCAGCTGGACGGCCAGATGCGCGAAGAAGTGCTGCCGAAGAACATCTTGATGATCGGCCCGACCGGTGTCGGCAAGACAGAGATTTCGCGCCGGCTGGCAAAGCTTGCAAATGCGCCGTTCAGCAAGGTGGAAGCCACCAAGTTTACCGAAGTTGGCTATGTCGGCCGGGATGTTGAGCAGATCGTCCGAGACCTCGTAGAAGCAGGCATTGCCTTGGTGCGCGCGGAAAAGCGGGATGCAGTCAAGGCAAAGGCGCATGATCTCGCCGAAGACCGGGTTCTAGATGCGCTCGTTGGTGCAAATGCCAGCCCGGCGACACGCGACAATTTCCGCAAGAAGTTGCGCGAAGGTCAGATGGACGACAAGGAAATCGAAATCGAGGTTCGTGCTCAGCAGCAGATGCCAAGTTTTGATCTGCCGGGCATGCCGGGCGCCAGCGTTGGCGTGATGAATGTCTCCGATCTGCTCGGTAAGGCCTTTGGTGGCCAGACCAAGATGAAGCGGACGACCGTTCGCGATTCCTATCAGCTGCTGATTGACGAAGAATCGGACAAGTTGCTCGACGAGGACAAGATCGTTGAGGACGCGATTTCGCTGGTTGAAAACGCCGGCATCGTGTTTCTGGATGAAATTGACAAGATCTGCGCGCGGGAAGGCCGTGCCGGTGCCGATGTGTCCCGTGAAGGGGTGCAGCGCGATTTGTTGCCATTGATCGAGGGCACTGTTGTTTCGACCAAGCACGGTCCGGTCAAGACGGACCACATCCTGTTCATCGCTTCAGGGGCGTTCCACGTCGCCAAACCGTCTGACCTTTTGCCTGAACTGCAGGGCCGCCTGCCGATCCGCGTTGAACTCAGGGCGCTGACCAAGGATGACTTCCGCGCAATTCTGACTGAGCCGGAGGCAAGCCTTATCAAGCAATATGTTGCCTTGATGCAGACTGAGGAAATCACGCTCAAGTTTACCGAGGAAGCCATCGACGAGATTGCCTCCGTTGCCGTTGATCTCAATGCATCCATCGAAAATATCGGTGCGCGGCGCCTCCAAACGGTGATGGAACGCATTTTGGATGAGATTTCCTATTCGGCGCCGGACCGGTCTGGCGAAACAGTTGAAATCACGGCGGAATATGTGCGCGAAAACATCGGCGAGCTCGCCAAGAACGTCGATTTGTCCAAGTTCATCCTCTAATCGCACAATGGCCTGATCGCCCGGCGCGCTGGATGGCTGTTGTTCATGACTGCATCGTTGTGCTTGCGGGACCGCAAAGCTGATGGCAGCATGCGCCCATGGTAGCGATTAGAAAAAGCAACGAAGAAGGCCATCGCCGAAAGTTTCTGGTGGTGGTCGACGATACGCCCGAGTGCGACAGGGCGATTGTTTATGCAGCCAAGCGTGCGGCCCGCACCAGCGGTGTGGTGCTCCTGCTTTTTGTGGTGGCTCCGGGCGATTTTCAGCACTGGCTTGGTGTTGAGGACATCATGCGCGCCGAAGCGACCGAAGAGGCCGAGGCAACGCTGGCGAAAGCAGCCGAACGGGTGAAATCGGTGGCAAAAACCGAACCAGAGACCGTGGTTCGCGAGGGCAACAAGTCGGAAGCGATTTTGGAATTGATCGAGACCGACGCCGATATTGCGATCATGGTTCTGGCGGCTGGTCTGAGCAATGAAGGGCCGGGACCGCTTGTGTCTTCGATCGTCGGAAAATCGGCCGGGAACTTCCCGATTCCGGTTACAATTGTGCCTGGCAATCTCGACGACGATTCGATCGCAGCCTTGGCCTAGAGCGCCGGGCGTAAACGTGGAAACGTTAGATGGTTTTGTGCGGTTCGCCCGGCCAGGCGCATCCTGCAGCGCGATGCGGGGCATCGGGCAAGGGGGGTAACGCAGCCGGAGGGCCGCACAAGACCACCCAAAGGGCCACCTCTCATTGGCCCGCTGGACTATGTTGGGCTGCTCTTATGGTGCCTGCACCACCGCGAGCACCCCGCCTTGCCAGAAGACAAATGAGAGGGGTCAAACGCATCCACGTTTTCGCCCGGTGCTCTAAGGGGCTGTGACCGCAAAATCTGAGCAGGCGTGCTTGACGATTTGGATGCCTGCAATAACTAGATTATAATGATTCCAAACTGAAGGCGGTTGCGCTAAGATAAATCATCGTTATATGACGATTGGAAAGTGAGATGTTTCGCGCGCAGGCGCTGCGTCGACAGTCGCGGGGAATTAAGAGATGTTTATTCAAACCGAAGCTACGCCGAACCCGGCAACCTTGAAGTTTCTTCCCGGCAGGGTGGTCCTGCCAGAGGGAACATATGACTTCCGCTCAAGGACAGATGCTGGCGCATCGCCGCTGGCAGAAAAACTGTTTGATGTTCCAGGCGTTGAGGCCGTGTTTTTTGGTCACGACTTTATCACTGTGACCAAGAACGAAACCGATTGGCAGCACATGAAGCCTGCGATCCTCGGTGCAATCATGGAACAGTTCATGTCGGGCCAGCCGGTCATGGCGACCGCAGGCGGCGAAGACACCGAAGAAGGTGAGTTCTTTGAAGCAGGTGACGAAGAAACCGTCGGCATGATCAAGGACTTGATTGAAACCCGCGTCCGGCCGGCTGTCGCGCAGGATGGTGGCGACATCACATTCCGGGGTTTCAAGGAAGGCATCGTGTATCTGTCGATGCGTGGTGCATGCGCGGGCTGCCCGTCTTCAACGGCGACACTACAGCACGGTATTCAGAACCTTCTGAAGCACTTTGTGCCGGAAGTCGAAGAAGTCCGCCCAATTTGATTTCCTCAGAAATTCGAATGTTTTAGACCCGGATCTGTCCGGGTCTAAAACTGCTTGCCCCGCCCTTGGGTGCAAGATTCCACATTACAAGCCCCACCTTAGGGCTAAGCCCAAAGCGCAGGTGGACGCCCTTACTGGGACGCGGTTAATTGACAGGTATTATGCGCGTTCTTGCGATCGATACTGCCTTGGCAAATTGCGCCGCTGCCGTCCTCGATGACAGTGCTGAAACACCTTGTTTCTGCGCCTGCAGCGAAGAGATCGGGCGCGGCCATGCCGAAAAACTGATGGACATGATCGGTGAGGCCATGGCGGAATCAGGAACGGCCTTCACCGATCTTGACCGTGTCGTGGTGACAACCGGGCCCGGCAGTTTTACCGGATTGAGGGTTGGCCTGTCGGTTGCCCGCGGATTTGGTCTTGTCCTCGCAAAGCCTGTCGTAGGCGTAACAACGCTCGCTGCCATCGCTCTAGCCCATGCCGGCAGGTCAGAAGGGCGCCCCATACTGGTCGCTCTGGAAGGCAAGGGCGAAGAAGTCTACTGCCAGGAGTTCGACAGTTCAGCGGTGCCGACTGGGCATCCGGGCGTGCGCAAGATCCCGGATCTGGCGGAAACGGTCGCCACAGGGACAGCCTTTGCAGGATCCGCGGCCGGGGCAGTAGCGCGAGCTGTAGGTGGCGATACTTCGATTGTCTTGTCTGAAGACGCGTTTCCCGATATCAGGAAAGTTGCACAACTTGGTATTGCGGCTGATCCGAAAGTGGCAGCTCCGGTGCCCCTCTATTTGCGGCCGCCTGATGCAGCGCCTGCAAAATCTGGAAGGATTGTACGGCAATGAGTTTCTGGTGGTTCTGGACAGCGCCGCCTGTTGTCGAGGACGCGCAGCAAGAAGACCTGCCGAAACTTGCTGAAATCCATGCCCAGTCATTTTCACAGGACTGGAGCGAAGAAGAACTTGCCAGACTGCAAGGGCAGGAAGGCGTATCGCTACGGGTCGCCCGGCGGGCCAGCCCTTACGGCACCAGGACGCCGCTGGGCTTTGTGATCATACGCGCGGTTGCCGATGAGGCGGAAGTTCTGACCATTGCAGTTCATCCACGGCATCGTGGTCGCGGGATCGCGAAAAAGCTGATGGAAGACGCAATGTTCCGTCTTTACAGCGACCGCTGCGCCAGCCTCTTTCTGGAAGTGGACGCCTCGAATGAATCCGCGCTCCTGCTCTACAAAAGCCTGGGCTTCAAGCAGGTCGGTGAGCGCAAGGGATACTATCGTTCCGGTGAGGGAGCCGGGACAGCGCTTGTCATGCGCGTCGATCTTCGGTAATCGCTGCCGTAACGGTTCAACGAGCACACGGGCACTCGCGGTATGAAGGACGAGCAGCAAACGACCCTAGCGGAAATGTGCGCGCGGAAGGGCATGCGCATGACCGAGCAGCGCCGGGTGATCGCTTCGGTTTTGGAACAGGCGTCTAACTCGCATCCTGACGTGGAAGAACTGTACCGCATGGCTTCGGCCATTGACCCGGGCATTTCCATTTCGACCGTTTACAGGACCGTTAAGTTGTTCGAGGACGCGGGCATGATCGAGCGCCACGACTTCCGTGATGGCCGCTCGCGCTACGAAACAATGCCGGATGAACACCACGATCATCTGATTGATTTGCGCACCGGCAAGGTCATCGAGTTCAGGAGCGAGGAAATTGAAGCCTTGCAGGAACTAATCGCCAAGAAACTGGGCTACAAACTTGTCGATCATAGGCTGGAACTCTACGGCGTTCCTCTGGAAACCGGCACAGAAGACAAAAGCGACTAGGCTCTAAGAGGACCGTCCGGGCAATGGCTCAGCTTAAAGCAGTTCTGACCATTTTGATCCTGACGGTTGTCTCCCTGATCCTGATTCCGCTGCAATGGCTGGCGATCAAGCTTGGGTTATCTGTTCAAAGAAAACTGCCGCAGCTGTGGCATGTGACCGCCACCCGTCTTGTTGGCATCAATATTCGCCATATTGGCACGCCATCCCCGAAACGCCCGCTTTTGATCACGGCCAACCACGCATCCTGGGTCGATATCGCGGTTGTCGGCTCGCTGATGCCCCTGTCGTTCATTGCCAAATCTGAGGTTGCCGGCTGGCCGGTATTTGGCCTTTTTGCCAAATTGCAGCGGACGGTTTTTGTCAACCGGACCAAGCGGACCGAAACGGGCCGCGTCGCAGACGAGATCGCGCAGCGGATGAGTGATGGCGATGCCATGGTCCTGTTCGCTGAAGGAACGTCAAACGACGGTAATTGTGTCTTGCCGTTCCGGTCTGCCCTGCTGGGTGCTGCCACGCGCGCGCTTGGCGAGGACGGCGAAGTGTGTGTCCAGCCGCTGTCCGTGGTCTATCAATCCCTGCACGGCCTTCCCATGGGCAGGCAGTTCCGGCCTCACGTTGCCTGGTATGGTGACATGGAGCTTGCCGGACATCTGTGGAAGGTGTTTGCCGAAGGTGCGCTCGACGTTGTTGTGACCTGGGGGGAGCCGGTTGCCGTCACCCAGGCAACCGACCGGAAAGCGCTGACACGCGATCTTGAAGCTTCCGTCAGGCGGATGACTGTCAGCGCACTGTCGGGTACCATCGAACGCGAGCCGGTTTCTGAGGAAATAGCGAGAGCCGCCCTATTCTCAAGCGAAGAAAAACCCGCTAAAGCTGGCGCACAATAGCCAAGGCCTCAATATGGACGGAAATTCCCGCCATCCCCCATTGTGGGAACTTGAGCCGCTGACCACCTAACTGTGCGAGCATTACGCCGCGCCATGCGCCATGGCGATGAGGATTAAATGACCGAACGTCCGAATGTCGAAACTGCTGTAGCCGCTGCGGACGACGCAGAAACTGCGCCGCGCAAGCGCAAGGTTTTCGTGCGCACCTACGGCTGCCAGATGAACGTTTATGACAGCGATCGCATGACTGACGTCCTGGCGCCACAGGGCTATCAGGCCACGGAAGAGATGGAAGACGCGGACCTTGTCATCCTCAACACCTGCCACATTCGCGAAAAGGCGGCTGAAAAAGTCTACTCAGAGCTGGGCCGGATCCGGAAGGTCAAGGAAGAACGGGCCAAAGACGGCAAGGACATGATGGTTGGCGTTGCAGGCTGCGTAGCGCAGGCTGAAGGCGAGGAGATTTCCCGCCGTGCACCGATCGTTGATCTGGTGGTGGGACCACAAAGTTATCACCGTTTGCCTAGTCTGCTGGAAAAGGCCGGTGGCGGGGCAAAGGTTGTCGAAACGGAATTCGACATTGATGCGAAATTTGATCATCTGTCGGAACAGGCAGCCGTCCCGGTCAAGAAGCGTCCCCCGTCAGCGTTTCTGACCGTTCAGGAAGGGTGTGACAAGTTCTGCACGTTCTGTGTCGTGCCATATACCCGCGGAGCGGAAGTCTCCCGGTCTGTCGATCAGATCGTCACGGAAGCCCAGCAGATGGCCGCAAATGGCGTACGGGAAGTGACGTTGCTCGGGCAGAACGTCAATGCATGGCACGGCGAAGGTTCAGACGGCAAAGCCTGGGGCCTTGGCCGTCTTCTGCGGCGTCTGGCAGAGATCGATGGTCTTGACCGCTTGCGCTACACGACCAGCCATCCCCGTGACATGGATGATGACCTGATTGAAGCGCACCGGGATCTGAAGTCCCTGATGCCTTATCTGCATTTGCCGGTACAGTCCGGGTCGGACAGGATCTTGAAGGCCATGAACCGGGGGCACACCCGCGATGAGTATTTCCGGCTGATCGATCGGATCCGGGACGCCGCGCCCGATATCGCGCTATCCGGCGATTTTATCGTCGGTTTTCCAGACGAGACCGACCAGGACTTTGAAGACACGATGGATCTTATCCGGCGCGTCGAATACGGCTCGGCCTTTTCGTTCAAATACAGCTCAAGACCGGGAACGCCGGGCGCGACGATGAAGAACCAGATTGCAGAGGACGTGAAAGGTGCAAGGCTTCAGGTTCTTCAGGCTCTAGTGAGCGATCAGCAGAAGGCGTTTAACGCCTCAAGGCTCGGAATGACCTTTAATGTGCTGCTGGAACGCAAGGGCCGCAATCCCGGTCAGATGGTGGGCAAGTCGCCCTGGCTGCAGGCGGTGCAACTCGATGCGCCGGAAGACTTGATAGGTTCGATACAAGCGGTGGAAATCGTCGAGATTGGTGCCAATTCGCTGTTCGGGCGCCTGATTGGCGGGCAAGATGAATATGCCCCATCCCAAACGGATGCCATCAAGGAGGCGGCATTTGACGCGTGACAGCCAATCCACGGTCCGGCGAGCGCCGGAAACGTCCACTTCCTCGGCGTCGGATATGACGCACATTGTACTGGCCTTTGAAGACAACCGGTTGATTGGCGATCTTTTTGGCCAATTTGATCAGAATCTTGCATTGATTGAACAGCGGCTTGGTATCGATGCCGTCGCCAGGGGAAACCAGGTAACCCTGAAGGGGACCAACGCAGGCTGCGCCCAGGCCCGGACCACGCTCGAAGCGCTCTACCAGCGGCTCCAGCAAGGCCATGAGATCCATCCGGGCGATGTGGATGGCGCTTTGCGCATGGCGGCGGCTGCAGAGGCCCAGTTGCCATTACCGACCCTTGAGCCGAGTTCCCGGCTTGCCTTCGCGCAGATCTCGACCCGGCGGAAAACCATAGTTGCCCGCACACCGACCCAGGATGCTTACATCCGTTCAATGGACCGGTCTGACCTGACGTTCGGCACTGGGCCCGCAGGGACCGGCAAAACCTATCTTGCCGTCGCCTATGCAGCTGCATTGATCGAACGCGGCGATGCCTCCCGCCTGATCCTGTCACGGCCTGCAGTCGAGGCAGGAGAGCGCTTGGGCTTTCTGCCGGGCGACATGAAGGAAAAGGTTGACCCCTATCTGCGTCCGCTTTACGACGCGCTATACGACATGATGCCGCCGGAAAAGGTCGACCGCGGACTGCAATCGGGCATGATTGAAGTCGCACCGCTGGCTTTCATGCGTGGCCGGACACTGTCCGATGCGGTGGTTCTGCTTGATGAGGCGCAGAACACGACCTCGATGCAGATGAAGATGTTCCTGACCCGTTTGGGCGAAGGGTCCAAAATGATCGTGACCGGCGACCCCAGTCAGGTTGACTTGCCTGCCGGCCAGACGTCTGGCCTTCGTGAGGCGCTGGGCCTGCTGAACGGCGTCGAAGGCGTGTCACTGGTGCGCTTTACCGAGACTGACGTTGTTCGTCACGAACTGGTTGCCCGCATTGTTACCGCTTATGACAATGCTTCACGGGAAGCTGCCCAGGCTCGGGAACGGCGCCGGAACGAGGAAGCGGCGGCGGCGCAATGACGGATAGTCCTGCCGGTTCTGCCGCGGCTGAATTGGAAATCGACCTGACGGTGGAGTCTGGCGACTGGCCGGGGCAGGACGAGCTGGAAGCTTTGGCGCAAAAGGCGATTGCCACTTCGGTGCGTATTGCTGAACTTAATGCGATGCCCGGTTCCGAAGTTTCGCTGCTTTTGACTGATGATGCCGCCATCCGGGAGTTGAACAACCGATGGCGTGACAAGGACAAGCCGACAAACGTCCTGTCTTTCCCCGGAAGTGATCCTTCTGGCGACGTTTATGGCCCCATGCTGGGCGACATTGTTTTCGCATTTGAGACTATTCGCCGGGAGGCGGATGAGTTGGGAATTGATTTTTCGGACCACTTTACCCACTTGGTGGTACACGGGATCCTCCATCTATTCGATTATGATCATCAAGAGGATGACGAAGCGGAGAAGATGGAAAGCCTTGAACGGGCGATCCTTGCAACGTTAAATATTGCAGATCCCTATCAGGACCGCCCATTATTAGCAGACGATCAGTAACAGCCGTTTTGGCCTACCGACCTCCAGATTGAGACATATGACTGCCCCAGAACCCCGAAGTCCCGAAACCGCTTCTGAAACGCCAGCGGGTGTGCAGAAGCAGGATACGGAAGAGCCACAGCAGCCCAAGCCGCCTTTAAGCGCGGCAATCTGGGACCTGACCAAACGAATGCTGCGTCTGCGGCGTGGGGGCGGAAGCCTGCGGGAAAACCTGGAAGACGAGCTTGCCCGTGAGGGCGGCGAGGATACTGCTTTCTCGCCCGAGGAACGGATGCTGCTTGGTAATATCCTGCGGCTCAGGGAGCTCAGGGTCGACGATGTAATGATCCCGCGTGCCGACATTGATGCTGTTGAATGCAGCTCGAGTCTGAGCCGGATCATGGAGCTGTTCCAGGAAAGCGGCCATTCGCGGATGCCGGTCTATGAAGATACCCTTGATGACCCGCGCGGCATGGTTCACATCAAGGACCTGATGGCCTTCATCGCGGAACATTCCTCACCTCAAAACAGCGAAGAGTCACCTGATGCGGACGCTGATGGTGCAGCGGCACCTCAAGGTCACAATCTTCGCAATGTTGATCTTTCCGGCGTCGACCTCTCTGTCTCGCTGAATGATGCGGGACTGGTCCGTGATCTGCTTTTTGTGCCGCCGTCGATGCCTGCCACCGATTTGATGGCCAAAATGCAGGCCGACCGGATCCAGATGGCACTTGTTATTGACGAATACGGTGGGACAGACGGTCTGGTATCGCTGGAGGATCTTGTTGAAGAGGTTGTCGGTGATATCGAGGATGAGCACGACGAGGATGAAGAAGATCTTCTTGTGCCTGACGAGACCGGCGGCTGGATAGCAGATCCGCGCCTTCCGCTGAAAGATCTTGATGCGGCTCTGGGAACGGATTTTGCCAAGGAGGAGATTTCCGAGGACGTCGACACGCTTGGAGGTCTTCTGTTTGTCACCATAGGTCGTGTACCGGTTCGCGGGGAGCTTCTGGTTGCGCCGGAATTGGCCGGATATGAATTTGAGGTGCTGGATGCCGATCCGCGCCGGATCAAGCGTTTGCGTGTCCGGCGGCGGCGTGTTGAACCCCGGCCGCAAGATCAGCGCCGGCGAGCCAAAAAAGGCGACAGTCAACTACCAGCCGACCCGGCGTCATCTGACGAAAGTTCCTGAAGTCTGCCGGGCGGCGGATGATAGTCCGCACGGGCTTGACCCGCGCCCGCGAAGCAAGCATAGCTCGCCTCTAAGGATTTTTGCGGAGTGACCGGAATATGAACCGAGGTTTGGAGGCGCTTGCTGCTGTTCCCAACGTATGCCTATTGGCTTGGGGATGGCGCCGGCGGACCCTGACCTTTGTTGCCGGAGCCGCAAGCGCACTGGCGCTGCCACCTTACAGCTACACCATTGTTCTGCTTGTTACTTTGCCGTGCCTCGTTTGGCTGATGGATGGGGCCATCGAAGTCAACATCCGTGCTTTGCGCCGGAGGTTTTGGACCGGATTTTCGATTGGCTGGTGGTTTGGTTTTGGCTACTTCCTGGCCGGGCTCTGGTGGATCGGCGGCGCTTTTCTGGTTGAGGCAGACCGGTTTGCCTGGATGATCCCCTTTGCCGTGCTGGCCATGCCTGCCGGGCTTGCGCTGTTTTATGGGCTGGGCATGGCGTTTGCCGCACTACTTTGGAGCGATCGCGGAACGCGGATTGTTGCCCTGGCCCTGTTCCTGTCGCTCGCGGATTGGCTGCGCGGCCACATCCTGACCGGGTTTCCCTGGAATGCCTTCGGATATGCTTTGTCCGACTCTTTGATGTTCTCCCAGACCGCGAGTCTTGTCGGGGTTTATGGTCTTGGATTTCTTATCCTTTTGATCTTTTCCGCACCGGCGGTTGTGATTGACAACCGGGGCAAGACAAGCCGCTATCTGCAGGTCGGAGCAGCCTGCGCTTTGCTTGCGGCCATGGCGCTTTTCGGCTCGTTACGTTTGTACCTGGCTGGTCCGGCCGTTTTTACGGAAACGGACATCCGGATCGTACAACCGGCCATCGCCCAGTCGGAGAAATGGCGGCCTGAAAACAGGGGCGTCATTTTCGGCGGCCTTTTGGAACTTACGCAGCGCCCTCTTGGAGGTTCTGCGCGAGTTGGGCATCAGCGTTACGTGATCTGGCCGGAGTCTGCGGTTCCGTTCCTTTTAACGCGCGAACCGGGCGCCCTGGTTCGTATTTCGCAAGCGCTTGACCCTTCCGCTGCGTTGATCACTGGCGCGGTCCGTTACGAACAAATTGGCGACGAAGGGGATTACTACAACAGCGTTTATCTGATCAGTCAGGACGGTGCTGTCGCCGACGTTTACGACAAGGTACGTTTGGTGCCTTTCGGCGAATACCTGCCACTTCATGATGTGCTGCAGCGTTTGGGGCTGGAAAAACTGGTTGATGCGCCGGGCGCCTTTAGCGCTGGCACCAGGCATCGCGTTATATCGCCACAGGCAGGCGCGAGCTTCCTGCCGTTGATTTGCTATGAAGCAATCTTTTCGGGAATTGCAGCGTCAGCAGAACGGCCGGAATATCTTCTGAACGTAACCAACGATGCCTGGTTTGGCGACACGCCTGGGCCTTATCAGCATTTTGCCCAGGCCCGGATGCGGGCGATCGAGCAAGGACTTCCGTTGGTTCGCGCGGCCAATACCGGAATCTCAGCCGTGATTGATTCCCGAGGGGCTGTTCTCGAGCGGTTGCCATTCAATGAGAAGGGCGTCATTGACGGCCGCCTTCCGGTGAAATTGTCGCCAACGGTATATGCCAGATTTGGCGATGGTGTTTTCTTCCTGTTCGCAATTTTAAGCGGTTTCCTGTTATTTGGGCTTGGATACAACCGCGATTCGCGTAAAAATTGATTTTTCTGCCTTGGGAATGTGAACGAGGTGTGATACAACCGTGAAATGGCCTCGTTGATCGGAGCCTGGTGGAACGGATGCAAGGTGTAGTGATACACTCTTTGATGGTGCATGCGGGTTGGCGCCAAATTGTATGCGTTTCATACGGGGAACCATGGCGTTTTACGCCAGCAATAAGAAAGATTAATCCAATGCCCAGCAAAAAGGCACCCAATCCAATTGACATTCATGTTGGTAGCCGGGTCCGGCTTCGCCGCATGATGCTTGGAATGAGCCAGGAAAAACTTGGCGAAGCGCTCGGAATTACATTTCAACAAATTCAGAAGTACGAAAAAGGTACCAATAGAATCGGCGCCAGCCGGTTGCAACACATTGCAACCATCCTAAAAGTGCCGGTTGCGTTTTTCTTCGAAGATGCGCCGGGTACACCGGAAGAAGCGGAAGGATTCGGCGAATCCAAGCCAACATCCTACGTTGTTGACTTCCTCTCCTCCTCCGAAGGGTTGTCCCTGAACAAGGCATTTGTGCGCATTGAAGACCCAAAAGTCCGGCGCCGGATCGTGGATCTGGTTAAATCGCTTGCCGGTGATGAATAACAAATAACAACCACCTTCTTGACGTGGCCCCAAACTTCTTAGATTGATGGCATCTGAAGCGGCGGTAACAATCGCCGCTTCTTTGTATTCATTCCCAGAAGGACGATCGCCAATGGCCCGTCAAGATTACCTGTTTACCTCTGAATCGGTCTCGGAGGGGCATCCCGATAAGGTGTGTGACCGCATTTCTGATGCCGTTGTCGATGCCTATTTGAGCGAAATGCCCGACGCCCGTGTGGCTTGCGAAACCCTCACGACGACCAACCGTATTGTGATCGCGGGGGAAACCCGCGGACCGGCAACGATCACCAAGGACTATCTTGCGCACCTTGCCCGGCTGGCCGTGAAAGACATCGGCTATGAGCAAGAGGGATTCCACTGGGAAAACTGCGATGTTGCCGTGCACCTGCATGCACAGTCTGCACATATTGCCCAGGGTGTGGATGCTGACGGCAACAAGGATGAAGGCGCGGGCGACCAGGGCATCATGTTCGGTTACGCCTGCCGCGAAACCCCGGAACTGATGCCGGCACCAATCCTGTATTCCCACAAAATCCTCAAGACGCTCGCCGACGCACGTAAGTTTGGTGATGCAGGGGTTCTGGGTCCAGACGCCAAAAGCCAGGTGACCGTCCGCTACGAAAACGGCAAGCCGGTTGCCGTGACATCAATCGTCGTGTCCACGCAGCACCTTGATGCAGGCCTTTCTTCAGAAGACGTGAAATCGATTGTCGCGCCGCATGTGTTCAGCGCACTGCCGGCTGGCTGGATCAATGACGATACGGTTTGGCACGTGAACCCGACCGGTGCATTCGTGATTGGCGGCCCTGATGGCGACTGCGGCCTGACAGGACGGAAAATCATCGTTGATACCTACGGCGGTGCTGCCCCGCACGGCGGTGGCGCGTTCTCCGGCAAGGATCCGACCAAGGTGGACCGCTCGGCTGCATACGCTTCCCGCTATCTGGCCAAGAATGTTGTCGCCGCTGAACTCGCGGACCGTTGCACCATTCAGCTCTCCTATGCGATTGGCGTGTCCGAACCGCTTTCGGTCTATGTTGACCTGCATGGCACCGGACGTTGCGACGAAGCGAAGCTTGAAAGCGGCCTTCGTGACGTAATGAGCCTGACGCCGCGCGGAATTCGCGAGCATCTGAAGCTCAACAATCCGATCTATGCCCGTACGGCGGCATATGGCCACTTTGGCCGTGAGCCCGATGCAGATGGCGGTTTCACCTGGGAAAAAACAGATCTGGTTGACGCGCTGCGCACAATCGCAGGCTGACGCCGGTCCGTGATTTGATGAAAAGAAGTATCTGCCGGCTTGTCATTGGGCCGGCAGATGGATGAATGGCATGAAAGAGCGATACGAAGGGTCATTCTTTGGCCGGCGCAAGGGCAAGCCTCTAAGTCCCCGGCGAACCGGCCTGATGGAAACCGAATTGCCACGTTTGGCCCTGGACCTGGATCAGCCTGCGCCCGCCAGTGCCGCCGACCTTTTTGAGTGTCCTGTTCGCGAAATCTGGCTCGAAGTCGGATTTGGAGGTGGGGAGCATCTGCTGCACCGGGCCCGCGAGAATCCGGATGTCGGGATCATTGGCGTTGAACCTTTCATCGGCAGCATGGCCAAGGCCGTAACCGCCATCACCAGTGAATCTCTCAAAAACATCCGGCTGTATGATGATGATGCAGTCAATGTGCTCGACTGGCTGCCAGAGCAATCAATTGATCTTGCCTACCAGCTGTATCCAGATCCATGGCCGAAAAAGCGCCACTGGAAACGCCGTTTCATCAATGCCCAGAACCTGGATCGCTATGCACGGGTTTTGAAGCCGGGTGCCGAGTTCCGGTTTGCCAGCGATATTGATACCTACGTTGATTGGACCTTGCGCCATTGCCATGATCATCCTGCGTTCGCGTGGACAGCGCAAACTGCGGAAGACTGGCGGAAACCCTGGGCAGGGTGGCCTGGCACCCGCTATGAAGCCAAGGCGCTTCGTGAGGGCAGGGTGCCAAGGTATTTGACCTTTTGCCGCCAGCCTTAGTTGGAATTAAGTGAAACACGGCGGGCGGGCTCTTGCGTTTCCCCGCGAAATGGCGTTATACAGGCGCAGTTTCACCTCAAACGGCTGATATGGCGGTATTGAGAGTGGGCCCGCAGGGGACCCGCTCTTTTTTGCATACCAAGTCCGTTGAGGGCCGTGGCAAACCGGCAAGAGCTGATTTGAGGCTGGTTTCCCGTGGTTTGGAAGGTTGCCTGACGAGGCAAAGCAGGAGCGAAGTGTGAGCGCACACGAAGCGAGAATAGTAACAGAGCAGGGTCTTGATGCCCGTGTGGCCGCTATTGTCGAGCCGGTCATTGAGGATCTTGGCTACCGTCTCGTGCGGATCATGATCAGCGCGGCCAATGGGTGCACGCTGCAGATCATGGCCGAGCGTCCGGACGGGACAATGACCGTTGAAGACTGCGAGGCCGTTAGCCGGGCGGTTTCTCCTGCCCTTGACGTGGAAGATCCGATCAACCGGGCGTATCATCTGGAGGTTTCTTCTCCAGGCATCGACCGCCCGCTCGTTCGTGCAAGTGATTTTGAGCGTTGGGCCGGACATGAAACGCGGGTTGAACTCGCTGTCATGCTGGATGGTCGCAAGCGGTTCCGCGGCACGCTGCTTGGCGTCAAAGATGATGCGGCACTCGTGAAGCTGGCGGATGCGCCCAAAGGCGAGCAGGATACATTTGAATTGCCGCTCCAGGATATTGGTGAGGCCAAATTGATCCTGACAGATGATTTGATCAGCGCTGCGCTGAAAGCGGAAAAGGCGGCCCTAGCGGCGCGCGCAGCAGGAAACGAAAACAAGCCCAACTGAGTTTCCGGATTTTCGGATGCTGGGCGAGACAAATGCGCGGAATGCGGACTGAGAAAGACGCGCAAAAGGAGTGGATTGAATGGCTATCAGCGCGAACCGGCTGGAACTGCTGCAAATCGCTGACGCGGTTGCGAGGGAAAAGTCGATTGATCGCACCATCGTCATCACGGCTATGGAAGACGCGATTCAGAAAGCTGCCCGGTCCCGGTACGGTACGGAAACGGAAGTGCGCGCGGAGATCAATCCGAAGACCGGCGAGATCCGGCTTCAGCGCCTGCTGCAGGTCGTCGAGGCTGTCGAAAACGTTTCGACCGAGATTTCACTGACTGATGCGCAGACCCGTAATCCGGAAGCAAATCTTGGCGACTTTATTGCCGAGCCTCTTCCGCCGCTGGACTTCGGCCGCATCGCTGCCCAGTCCGCAAAGCAGGTTATCGTGCAGAAGGTGCGCGAAGCTGAGCGTGACAGGCAGTATGAGGAATTCAAGGACCGTGTCGGCGAAGTCGTCAACGGCGTCGTCAAGCGCGCTGAATACGGCAATGTAATTGTTGATCTTGGACGCGGCGAAGGCATTGTCCGCCGTGACGAATTGATCCCGCGCGAAGCGTTCCGGACCGGCGACCGTATCCGCGCGATTATCTACGATGTGCGCCGCGAACAGCGCGGTCCGCAGATCTTCCTGTCACGGACACATCCGCAGTTCATGGCCAAGCTGTTCGCCCAGGAAGTTCCGGAAATCTATGATGGCGTCATCGAAATTCGGTCAGTGGCGCGCGACCCGGGTTCCCGTGCCAAGATTGCAGTGATTTCACGCGACTCTTCGATCGACCCGGTCGGGGCCTGTGTCGGTATGCGCGGCAGCCGCGTTCAGGCTGTTGTCGGTGAGCTGCAAGGCGAAAAGATCGACATCATTCCGTGGAACGAAGATCCGGCGACGTTCATCGTCAATGCTCTGCAGCCGGCTGAGGTTGCCAAGGTCGTTCTCGATGAAGATGCCGAGCGGATTGAAGTCGTTGTTCCCGATGAGCAGCTGTCGCTGGCAATTGGCCGCCGTGGCCAGAATGTCCGTTTGGCTTCGCAGCTCACCGGCTGGGCCATCGACATCATGACCGAGCAGGAAGAATCCGAACGCCGCCAGAAGGAATTCCAGGAACGTTCGCAACTCTTCATGGATGCCTTGAACGTCGACGAGATGGTTGGCCAGCTTCTGGCAACCGAAGGCTTTACCTCGGTAGAGGAAGTGGCCTATGTCGAGCTTGAGGAAATTTCGTCGATCGAAGGCTTCGATGACGAGACTGCCGACGAAATTCAGGCGCGTGCGCGTGACTATCTTGAGGAGCTGGAAGCAAATCTTGATTCCGAGCGGCGCGAACTGGGAGTTTCCGACGACCTCCGCACGATCGACGGCATGACGACGGCCATGATGGTTGCACTCGGCAAGGACGACATCAAGACGATGGAAGACCTGGCTGGCTGTGCAGCTGATGACCTGGTCGGCTGGACCGAGCGCCAGGATGGTGAGACGAAGCGTTTTGAAGGAACCTTGAGCGGCATCGATTTGTCGCGCGCGGAAGCTGAAAGCATGGTAATGGCTGCGCGTGTAGCTGCTGGCTGGATTACCGAAGAAGAGCTGGCCGCAATGGCAGCTGAAGCCGCAGGGGAAGAAGAGGAAGAAGGCTCCGACGAGGAGGCTGTCGTTGAAGAGGCTCCTGCGGGCGCCATCTTGAACGGATAACACTGGTTGGTGCGCATTAAGCTGGAGGGGACTTGTGCCCAGGAAAAGCGAACCGACCGAACGGCAATGTGCATTGACCCGGACGGTTCTTCCGGTGGACCGCCTGATCCGGTTCGTTCTTGACCCTGAAGGTCATGTTGTTCCGGATCTGAAGCGCAAGCTTCCCGGGCGGGGCGTATGGATTACCGCGGCGCAAGATAGCGTCCGTGCCGCGGAAAAAAATGGAAAACGGGTCTTTGGCCGCGGCTTCAAAGGTGAGGTGCGGATCGAGCCGGGCCTCGCAGAGCGGATTGACGCTCTCATGGAAAAGAACGCACTGCAGGCGTTGTCCATGACCCGCAAGGCGGGCGAGCTGGTGACCGGTTTTTCGAAGGTGGACGCGGCTTTGCGGCGGGATCCGGTGATCGGTCTGATCCACGCTTCGGATGCTGCGGACGACGGAATTCGCAAGCTGACGGCCGTGGCTGCCAGCAAATTCGACAAGGCAAATGGATGTCCGATCGTCCGTTTGTTCGATTCGGCACAATTGGATTTGGCATTGGGCCGGTCAAATGTGATACATGCTGCACTGCTTGCGGGTCGGGCGAGCGAGAATTTCCTCTTGCGGGTGCGTGAACTGGACGATTTCCGGTCAGGCACCGCTCTTGAGACACATGGCAGCGCATGCAGTGCGGTTGCGCAGGACTGAAGGCAATATGAACGATACGAAAAACCCAGGCGACAAGACAATCAGCGTTGAGCGTAAAACGCTCGGCCTCAAGCGGGGCGGTGGCGACCAGGGAACGGTCCGCCAATCCTTCTCGCATGGCCGCACAAAGGCCGTCGTCGTGGAGAAGAAAAAGCGTCGCGTCGTGATGCCTGGACAAGAGGCCAAGCCGGAAGCGGCAGCCTCGTCCGCACCCGCTGCTACGCCTGCTGCGCCGAAACGTCCTGCCCCTGCACCGGCTGGAGAACGGCCGCGCAACAAGCCGCAAGGTGGTGGCGAAGGACGCCGTGGCGGCCAGCAGCGCTCCAAGGGTGGTGGCGCGGTTCTGCGGACACTGACCAAGGAAGAAGCGGCAGCACGTGCAGCAGCCCTGAAGCTGGCGCAGGCCCGTGAAGTTGAAGAACGCAAGCAGGCTGAAATCGATGCCAAGCGCCGTGCTGAGGAAGAAGCGCGCCGCAAGGTTGAAGAAGAAGCCCGGCTGAAGGCGGAAGAGGAAGCCCGCAAGGTCCGTGAGGCTGAGGAAGCCAAACAGGCGGCCCTGAAGGCAGAGGAAGATGCCAAGGCGGCCGCTGAAGCTGCTGCTGCTGCCAAAGCCGCACCGGAAAAAGCTGCGTCTGCCAAACCGACGCCCAAGGCTGCCGGTACGGACAAGGCCGCGGCAAAAACCCGCTCGGACAAGCCGGCTGCAGCCCGTCCTGGTGGACGCGACGAAAAGCCTGCAGAAGATGACGGGCGCAAGCCTGCGCTCCGTGCAGTCAAGCGGCAGAAACCCGCTCCGGCGCCAGCGCGGCCACGTGGTGGTGATGACCGCCGCCGGTCCAAGCTGACCATTTCCAAGGCGACGGGCGGCGAAGAGCAACGCTCGCGTTCGCTGGCGTCCATGCGCCGCCGTCAGGAAAAGGCGAAGCGCGGTCAGCAGCAGGTCGTTCGCGAAAAGATCTCACGCGAAGTGACGCTTCCAGAAGCAATCACGATCCAGGAGCT
The DNA here is from genome assembly GCA_965230705.1 of Roseibium sp. GTDB lineage: Bacteria > Pseudomonadota > Alphaproteobacteria > Rhizobiales > Stappiaceae > Roseibium. The sequence goes on from CBDDLN010000001.1 coordinate 169,883, forward strand.
TGCCAACCGTATGGCAGAGCGGTCTGTTGATGTGATCAAGCTGCTGATGAAGCAGGGTCAGATGCTGAAGATCAACGATGTGATCGACGCCGATACGGCTGAACTCATCGCTGAAGAGATGGGCCATACCGTCAAGCGCGTTTCCGAAGCTGACGTTGAAGAGGGTCTCTTCTCCACTGGCGATGACGAGGGCAACCTTCAGCCGCGTCCGCCTGTGGTGACCATCATGGGCCACGTTGACCACGGTAAGACCTCTTTGCTGGATGCAGTCCGTAAAGCGAAGGTTGCATCGGGCGAAGCCGGCGGCATCACCCAGCATATCGGCGCTTATCAGGTCGAGCAGGACGGCAACAAGATCACTTTCATCGATACGCCGGGCCACGCCGCATTTTCGCAAATGCGTGCTCGTGGTGCGAAGTCGACCGATATCGTGATCCTGGTCGTGGCCGCCGATGATGGCGTCATGCCGCAAACCAAGGAAGCAATCGCTCACGCCAAGGCCGCCGATGCGCCGATCATTGTTGCCATCAACAAGATCGACAAGCCGGGTGCTGATCCAAACCGGGTTCGTACAGAACTTCTGAGCGAAGAACTGGTTGTGGAATCCATGGGCGGTGATGTCATTGACGTTGAAGTTTCCGCTTTGAACGGAACCAACCTCGACAAGTTACTCGAGATGATCCTGCTGCAGTCTGAAGTTCTTGAGCTTCAGGCCAATCCGGACCGGACTGCGGAAGGCATCGTCATCGAAGCACAGCTTGATCGTGGCCGCGGCCCGGTTGCGACTGTTCTTGTTCAAAAAGGTACCCTCAAGCCGGGCGACATTCTCGTTGCTGGCGCCGAGTGGGGCCGCGTCCGTGCGATGCTCGACGAGAATGGCAAGCAGGTGAAGGAAGCAGGCCCGGCCAAACCGGTGGAGGTTCTCGGCTTCCAGGGCACGCCGGCAGCTGGTGATATGGTCGCCGTTGTTGAAAACGAAGCGCGTGCTCGCGAAATCACCGACTATCGTCAGCGTCAAATCCGCGAGAAAGCCTCTGTGGTCGCCTCTGGTGCCCGCGGCTCGCTTGAGCAGATGATGAACCGCCTTCAGGAGACTGGGCGCAAGGAATTCCCGTTGGTTCTCAAAGCAGACGTTCAAGGTTCTGCCGAGGCGATCGCACATGCCTTGAATGAACTTGGCACCGATGAAGTCGGCGCACGTATCTTGCTGTCAGGTGTTGGTGGTATCACGGAAAGTGACATCACACTCGCAGCAGCCTCCAAGGCGCCGATCCTCGGCTTTAACGTCCGCGCCAACAAGCAGGCACGTGAAGCTGCGCAGCGTGATGGCATCGAGATCCGCTACTACAACGTGATCTATGATCTCGTCGACGACATCAAGGCAGCCATGTCTGGCCTCTTGTCGCCGGAACGCCGCGAGACCTTCCTCGGCAACGCGGAGATCAAGGAAATCTTCCATATTTCCAAGGTCGGCAAGGTTGCAGGTTGTCTGGTCACCGAAGGTGTCGTGGAACGCGGTGCTCAGGTTCGCCTCATCCGCGACGACGTGGTCATTCACGAAGGCGAATTGGGCACGCTCAAGCGTTTCAAGGACGAAGTCAAAACAGTCGAATCCGGTCAGGAATGCGGCATGAACTTCACCAGGTACCAGGACATGCGGCCGGGAGACATCATCGAGTGTTTCCGTGTCGAGCAGATCGCACGGTCGCTCTAAACGCCGGGTTCCAAAGTATCGAAAGACGCCGGCGTGTACCTTCAGGTCACGCCGGCGTCTTCTGTTTTTCCATCGGAATGTGCCGGTAAAAGGCAAAGGATCTAATCAATGTCCAGGCATCATGGACAAGGCGCCAAAGGCCCGTCCCAGCGCCAATTGCGTGTTGGCGAGTTGGTCCGCAAGGAACTGTCGGACATCTTTACACGCGGTGAGCTGGCCGATCCCGATCTTGCCGGGATCATCGTCACGGTTCCCGAAGTGCGCATGACGCCGGATCTCAGGCTTGCAACATGCCTGGTCATGCCGCTTGGCGGTGGTGACGGCGAAAAGGTTGTCAAGGCGTTGACCCGGTCGGCCAAGTTCCTGCGCGGCCAGGTCGCGCGCCGGCTGACGATGAAGTACACGCCTGATGTTCGGTTTATCCTGGACACCCGCTTCGATGACGACGATCGGATCGAGAGCCTGCTGCACTCTCCTGAAGTCTCCCGCGATCTGGATCATGAGGAAGACGGCGGCGGAGAGTGATTTAAAGCGGAAATATCTATCTCCGCCATTGCCGGGCCTGACCCGGCAATCCATGCCGTGACCGCGCCTTAAGCTCTGGCCTTGGCAAGTATAGTGGAAACGGGGTGGATGCCCGGATCAAGTCCGGGCATGACGACGGTGTGTGGGGGATGTGAACCCACCTGCAAATTTCAAAAGGCGCTGACAGAAAACGACCAAATGGCCCGCAAACAGCAGTTCAAAAGAAAAAGAAACGTCGTCAATGGCTGGCTGATTCTCGACAAACCATATGGCCTGAGTTCCAACGAGGCCCTTGGCAAGATCAAGCGTATCCTGTCGCCGCAAAAGGTCGGCCATGCCGGTACGCTTGATCCGCGCGCCACCGGATGCTTGCCGCTGGCCTTCGGCGAAGCGACCAAGACCGTTCCCTTTGTCATGGATGGCCGCAAGATTTACCGGTTTGAGGTCACGTGGGGTACGGAGACCAACACCGACGACACTGAAGGCGAGGTTGTGGCAACCTCGGACAACAGGCCGGATGCGGATGCAATCCGGGAAGTCCTGTCCGAGTTTACCGGAACGGTCATGCAGGTTCCTCCGGCATTTTCAGCGATCAAGATTGCCGGTGAGCGTGCCTATGATCTGGCTCGCGATGGTGAAGAGGTCGAGCTGGAAGCCCGTCCGATTGACGTTCACCGGCTGGATCTTGTCGACTGCCCGGATGAGAACCGTGCGGTGTTTGAAGCTGAATGCGGCAAGGGCACCTATGTCCGCGCGCTGGCGCGCGACATGGGACGGCGGCTTGGCACCTGTGGCCATGTAACCGAACTGCGCCGTCTGCTCGTCGGTCCCTTCGGTGAAGACGACATGGTGACACTGGACGAACTGGTCCAGGCGGCCGAAGAGCGGGAAGAAGGTGAGGGCATCGAAGGACTGGTCGAGGAGTTTGTCTTGCCGGTTCGCGACGCCCTTGAGCATCTGGAGGAAATCACCGTTTCTGATGAGGATGCCGGCAAGATCCGCCGGGGTATGGCAGTTCTACTTCGTGGCCGGAGCGCACCGCTTAACTGCGAAACCGCCTTTGCCAGCAGTGCCGGCGTTCCCGTCGCCTTTGGGTCCGTAGACAAGGGCCGTTTTCAGCCGAGCCGGGTGTTTAATTTGTAGCACCTGAAATTCGGTGATTTCGATCAACGGTGTTAGACTGCGGCTCATGGCCAAGACTCAAGACAAGAAGCCCTCACAGGACTGGCCCGGCACGATTGAAACGCGTGCCGAGTTGGATCAGGCTCTGGACAAGGGCAAGAACGGTGGGCGAAGCGACCGCTCGCTCGAAGACATTTATCGGGAAGCTGTCACCAGCTTCAAGAATGCCTAAGGCTGTCTTTTCTCGGGAAGCCGAAAAAGATCTTCTGTCTATTTTTGAATATACGCTTCAGATTTATGGGCCGGCGAAAGCCGAGGAGTATTACGCCTCGATTTTGCAAGGGGTGAAGACCGCAAGCGTATTTCCCGAGCTCGGACAGGTGTATGAAACCCTATCGGGGGAACGTTACCGAAAATACAACATCGGGCGTCACGCTCTGTTTTATTTAACTGAGAATACCGACATCTTTGTTGTGCGTGTGCTGCATCTGTCGCAAGACTTCGATCGTTTGCTTCGCTAACTCAAATTCCGGGCCTTTCCGTATTTGTCAGGAGTGCCGAGTGTTAAATCTGGAGCGGAATTGACCTCTGAGCAGACGCAAAAAAGAACTGGTATTTTGGCAGGTTTTCCGCCATATTCCGCCGCTATTGAGCACTGACGCTCAATTCGTCCGGAAAGATCCTTTGCTGACCGACATCTCGGCTCATGGAAACGTCCCGATCAGGCCGGTCCGCCGGCATTTCAACGTGCCAGGTCAACTGGCCTTCTCTTCGAAAGGAAAAGAGCGATGTCGATTACTGCTGAGCGTAAAGCTGAGTTGATGAAAGAATTCGCCCTCAAGGACGGCGATACCGGTTCTCCGGAAGTCCAGGTCGCAATTCTCACCGAACGGATCAACAATCTGACCGAACACTTCAAGTCCCACGGCAAGGATAACCATTCCCGCCGCGGTTTGTTGAAGATGGTCGCGTCTCGCCGTTCCTTGCTCGACTACGTTCGTGGCAAGAACGAAGAACGCTACAAAACGCTGATCCAGCGCCTTGGCATTCGCCGCTAAAAGGCATGATCAAGTGAACGCGGTGGGTGGATTTGCCCGCCGCGTTTTACTATAGGAAGTCACGTGACGGTCATGGGGCAGGATTGCAAGCCGCTTTCGAGTTCGCCGGAAGCGGCTTGTCGTCTTGCCCGTGATACGTCCGATCGGTAACCGGCCCATCCGGGGCCGACCGATACAATGTCTCCGCGCAACCGTTTGATGTTTCTGGCGCGGCGGACACATACGTAAGGAATCATGATGTTTGATGTTCATCGTGTAGAAGTCGAGTGGGGCGGACGTCCGCTCGTACTCGAAACGGGCAAAGTTGCCCGTCAGGCCGATGGCGCCGTAATGGCGACCTACGGCGAAACCAAGGTTCTGGCGACTGTCGTTTCCGCCAAGTCCCCGAAGCCGGGACAGGACTTTTTCCCGCTCACCGTGAACTACCAGGAAAAGGCGTTTGCTGCCGGTAAGATCCCGGGTGGCTACTTCAAGCGTGAAGGCCGTCCGTCCGAGCACGAAACCCTGACATCCCGCCTGATCGACCGTCCGATCCGCCCGCTGTTTGCCGATGGCTACAAGAACGACACCCAGGTGGTGCTGACCGTTCTGTCGCATGACATGGAAAACGCTCCGGACATTCTGGCGATGGTTGCAGCTTCTGCAGCGTTGACGATCTCCGGCGTTCCGTTCATGGGCCCGATCGGCGGTGCGCGCGTTGGCTACATCAACGGCGAATACGTCCTGAATCCGCTTGTTGATGACATGCCGGAAACCTCGCTGGATCTGGTTGTTGCCGGTACCGGTGATGCGGTTCTCATGGTTGAGTCGGAAGCCAAGGAACTGGACGAAGACACCATGCTCGGCGCGGTCATGTTCGGTCATGCCGGTTTCCAGCCGGTGATCGACGCGATCATCAAGCTCGCCGAAGCTGCTGCAAAAGAGCCGCGTGAGTTCAGCAAGCCGGATCATTCTGCACTGTACGAGCAGATCAAGGGTCTTGCAGCCGACGATTTGAAGGCAGCCTATGCCATCACCTCCAAGACCGAGCGCAAGGATGCCGTTGACGCGGCAAAGGCCAAGGTCGTCGAAGCGCTGATCGAAAACGGTGGTGACGATGCTCCTGAAGCAACCGTCCTCGGCGGTGAGCTGAAGCACCTGGAAGCCGAGATCGTTCGCGGTGCTATCCTCGATACCGGCTCCCGTATTGATGGCCGTGATCTTTCGACGGTCCGTCCGATCGTTTCGGAAGTTGGTATCCTGCCACGTGCCCACGGTTCCTCGCTGTTCACCCGCGGCGAAACGCAGGGCCTCGTTGTTGCCACCCTCGGCACCGGCGAAGACGAGCAGTTCGTTGACGCGCTGGAAGGCACCTACAAGTCCCATTTCATGCTGCACTACAACTTCCCGCCCTACTCGGTCGGTGAGACTGGCCGCATGGGCTCTCCGGGGCGCCGCGAGATCGGCCACGGCAAACTTGCCTGGCGTGCGATCAATCCGATGCTGCCGCAGCACCACGAATTCCCGTATACCCTGCGTGTGGTTTCTGAAATCACCGAGTCCAACGGTTCGTCTTCAATGGCAACCGTCTGCGGTACTTCGCTGGCCATGATGGACGCTGGTGTTCCGTTGAAGGCGCCGGTTGCCGGTATCGCCATGGGTCTGATCAAGGAAGGCGACCGTTTCGCAGTCCTGTCCGACATCCTGGGTGATGAAGACCATCTCGGCGACATGGACTTCAAGGTAGCCGGTTCGGAAAACGGCATCACGGCGTTGCAGATGGACATCAAGATCCAGGGCATCACCGAAGAGATCATGAAGGTCGCGCTCGCACAGGCCAAGGACGGCCGCGTGCATATCCTCGGCGAGATGGCCAATGCGATCACCGAAGCCCGCTCTGAGCTGGGTGAGCACGCACCGCGCATCGAAGTGATGAAGATCCCGGTCGACAAGATCCGTGAAGTCATCGGTTCGGGCGGCAAGGTCATCCGCGAGATCGTTGAAAAGACCGGTGCCAAGGTCAACATCGAAGACGATGGCACGGTCAAGATCGCTTCCTCCGACGGCAAGGCTATCAAGGCAGCGGTCAACTGGATCAACTCCATTGCTGCTGAGCCGGAAGTTGGCGTGATCTACGAAGGCACCGTCGTGAAGACGGTCGACTTCGGCGCATTCGTCAACTTCTTTGGTGCCAAGGACGGCCTGGTTCACATTTCCCAGCTGGCACCGCGCAAGGTCGGCAAGGTGACCGATGTGGTCAAGGAAGGTGACAAGGTCTGGGTCAAGCTGATGGGCTTTGACGAGCGTGGCAAGGTTCGCCTGTCCATGAAGGTCGTCGACCAGGAGACCGGCAAGGAAATCCCGAAAGACGAAGGCTAAGCCTTCCGGGACCTAATCAAGAGGGCGGAGACTTTGGTCTCCGCCCTTTTTCTTTGTTTGATTGAAAGAACTTGCAGCGCTGCTATCCGTTTTCAGCGGTCAGCTCGCCTTTTTCGCCAGCAGCTCAAGGAACGGTTTTTCCAGCGCGTAGTTTTGGAAGTCTTCCATGCTCATGGGTTTGCCGAGATAGAATCCCTGGATCATCTGGCATCCGAATTCGGACAACAACTTGCACTGTTCTTCTGATTCCGCGCCTTCGCCGACGACATGGATCCCAAGGCTCTCCGCCATGTTTATGATCGCCTTGACCAAGGCCTGTCCGTCCAGATCGCTTTCAAGCTCCTTGATGAAGGAACGGTCCACCTTCAGCGTGTCGATTGGCAGCCGCTTGAGGTAGCCAAGCGAAGAATAACCTGTCCCGAAGTCGTCGAGTGACAGCTTGATTCCAAGTTTGCGAATGGAATTCAGCAAAAAGACGGGGTCAATCTGTTTGTCTTCAAAGAGAACGCTTTCGGTAATTTCCAGATGGAGACGGTTCGCGTTCATCCCCGTTTCCTCCAGGATCGTCTTGATGGTATCGACGAAACCCGGTTCACGGCATTGTCTGGTGGAAATGTTGACGCCTATGCCGTTCATAACAAAGCCGCTGGCAGCGCAGCTTACATAGAACTCACATGCCTTGCGTAGCACCCAATAGCCGAGTGGAATAATAAGACCAGTTTCCTCGGCAACGGGTATAAATTCAACGGGAGATACAACGCCAAGCTCCGGGTCCGTCCAGCGGGCCAGTGCCTCGCAGCCGGCAATGGTGTTGGTTTTGTAGTTGATGATGGGTTGAAAATGGAGGGTTAGCTCCTCGTTTTCAATCGCCCGCCGCAGCGCAATTTCCACGCGGGTGGTGTGTTCTGCATGTTCGTTCATGTGGGGGGCGAAGAACTTGTACCGGTTGCCGCCTTCGGTCTTCGCATTGTACATCGCCGCGTCCGCCTGACGCAGAAGTGCTTCCAGTTGATTCCCATCTTCCGGGCAGAGCGTGATGCCGATGCTGCCGGTGACAAATGTGTCCTTGCCGTCCTCCAGCTCAAGCGGCGCCGCCACGGCCTCCAGAATGCCGGACGCAGTCCTCTCCACTTCCCATTCGTATTCGATATGCGGAAGGAGGATTGCAAATTCGTCCCCACCAAGCCGCGCGACGGTTTCTCCGGTGTTCAGAGCTGTTTCAATACGCTTGCCTGTCAACTCGATAAGAGTGTCCCCAAACCCGTATCCGAACATGTCATTCAGGCTCTTGAACCGGTCCAGATCCACAAACATCAGGGCGCAGGAGTGTCCCATCTGATCTGCGCGCTTGACGCTTTGCTGGAGCCTGTCCAGAAACAATGTCCTGTTTGGCAAGCCGGTCAGGGCATCGAAGTTGGTCCTTTGCGCAATGAGCCCTTCTTGCTCCTTGCGCTGGGTGATGTCCAAAATGGTTACATAGATGGCTTCATGGCCATTCCATTCTGTGAGTCTTGCATGCTGTTCCAGCCAGATATCTTCGCCGTTGCGTTTTTTGCCGCGAACTTCGTAAACGGAAGGAACCAGCTCTCCTCTTGTTCTCTTGAGGCGATAGGACCGCATTCGGTCCAGTTCACTGTCCGAAATCATTGCCCAGATTGGGAGTCCAACAAATTCTTCAGGCTTTTCAGCGTCGTATCCGAGCATGACCAGAAGCGCATCGTTGGCATAGAGAATGATTTCATCTGAATGGACAACTACACCTTGAAGGGAGCCGTCAACCAGGTCCCGGAACTGGGCATTGGTCCGGCGCACTGTCTCAAAGGCCTCTTCATACATGGATCCAAGTTGATTGAACTCGGCAATCGGGCCGCTGGCGTAGGGAACAACCTCCCGTGACTGGCGCTGATTTCGGGCGTAGGCAATCAATTTCGTCAAAGCCGAACTTGTAACCCGATTAAGTATGTAGGCACCAATCAATGAAGCCATGATCAGGTAGACGACGAACGGCGGGAAAAATTCCGCATAAGTTGCCCGTATATTGCCAATGGTATCGGCAGGATGTTCGACAATGACCGAAACAGGATGATCGGCTTCATCGTGATGGATTACCGTTTTTACGAATAGCCGTGTTTCATCGAGGCCGTAGTCTGCCTCCTCAAGCATGGATAAGGCTTGTTGCAGGGCCGCGTGGTCTGAGAGCTTTCCAGAGCTCGCTATCGGCTCGTCTTCATGGATTATGGCGATGCCTTCTACGTTCAGCGCATCTGAAAGCGTATTCAAGAGAGAAAAGGCATCATTGAGGACTGTGCCGCCCAAGAGCCGGCCAACGACACGGCCGTCTTCCGGATCGACCACGGGCACGGCCATCACCACAGCGACGGTCTCAGATTCTCCGTGAGATTCAAACACCCGCCATTCGTCAGGCGGCATTGTCCTGAGCGAGTGCGTTGAAAGAACGGAAGCTACATCAACAAGCGTGAGACTGGCGTTCAGCCATCCCAGTTGTTTCTCATGATCCAGAATCAATATGTCCGGCAAGGCGCCAACGGCGTTGGAACCCAGTTGCGTAAGGACCTCGGTTGCCGCGCCGCTGTCGTAGGCATGGATCGCCTCTATCAGATCGCGATGGACGGAAGCGACTCGAAGCTGGTTTTCAAGGCTGTTGAGATGGTTCTTGTAAATGACGCTGGCGAGCGCCTGCTCTTTTTCGGCGGTACGCTGTATTTCGTGTTCGGCAATCGACAAACTGCCGAGATAGGTAATGCCGAACAAGGCCACAGCTGTGACAACTAGGCTTACAAAAAACAAGCCGAGAAATAGTCTGCTATGTCTTATTCCGGCTGTTTGACTCATTTAGAATACCGAAACGCTCTCTTCTTAAGCGCTTCAATTTTTTCTTTTGAATCGCTCGACTGAACCAGTTCAAAGGATCCGGAGTAGACCAGAGGAATTTCGTGACCTCGGCCAGCCTGATCGAGCGCAATTGCCTCGGCCATGGCAATGCCGTTGTCGTCATTCATCCGCATCACTGTCACATCCAAAATGCCCGCCTCAACGGCGTCAAGCTCTGCGCTGCCGCCGCCCCATCCATTTGTAATGACTTTGCCTGTTAGACCGTTTTGCTCTACCGCGTCCAGAACACCTAGCGCAATATCTGTTGAACATGCGTAGATGAAGGCAAGATCTTGGTGTTCGTTTAGTAATTTATTGACCGCATTGGCGGATTTTACCCTGTCATAACCGACGTAGTATGAAGCTTTCAGGTTACGAACTTCATGATCGGCATAAGCCTGGACGAAAGTGTCACCACGTGCGCGGCTTACATATCCGCGAGGCCCGTAAAGGACCGCGAAGGGTTTTTCCTCACCGAAGCGTTGACGATAATAGTCGATCAAAAGTTCAGTGCCGGAAACGTGGTCGAAACCGACGTATAGGAAAGGTTGCTTGTCACCCCAGCTTTTCAAGGGCGTGGTGATATTCTGCAGAATGACTTTTGGACGGCCTCTTGCGATCAGGCGTTCCACGATTGATTGATGGCGGATCGCATCAAGCGTGAAAACGAGGTAATCCGGATCCGATTTGAGCACACTGCTGATGAGTTCTGCCTGCAGCGAGGCATTCGTCTCGAATTCTGAAAAATGTTGCTGTACCTCAAAGGGAACGCCAATTTCGCGAAGGCGGGCCTGGAAGGATGATGCGCTCCGGCGCCAATAATCCGATGCCTGTTTGCCGGGATAAATGATGGCAATGCGGACTTTGCGTTCACCTAGCCCATAAGCTTCGGCCGGGTCTGCAATGCGTTTGGCGAAGGCAGGTGCTGATTGTCTTTGCTGCTCGTTCCGTTTGGAATACTCCTGAAGAGACCAGAATTGGCTGATCGTGTTCGCCTGGCTACTGGAATATCCATTGCTAATACTGGCAATGAAACAGAAGGAAGTTAGCAACAAAAGGTATAAAGACCTCATAGCCTGCCTGCCCTAAAGTTGTATTATTTCATTGGCCGATCATGGTTTGTGCGACCTGAAATCAAACTAGTCTGCCGACCGTTTATTCTTTATGAAATGTAACAATTTTTATTAGTTCACGTATCGTCGGCGCCCTGGTTGAGGATCACGAACAGTATATTATGTTATGAAACTTTACGTAAGGGGATTTTAATTGGCGCGAAAACGGACACCTTGCGGGAAGGAGCGGCCTATTCGCTGACGACGCCTTCCGGTGCGGTTTCAAGGCGAAACGCCGCCGCCATGAGCGCCTTGGTGTAATCCGTCTGCGGATGGTCGAAAATGCGGTCTGCATGGCCAGCTTCAACCACCTTGCCCTGCCGCATGACGATGACGTCATTGGCAAGTGCCCGGACAACCTTCAGATCGTGCGAAATGAATAGATAGGCCAGCCCGTGAGACTTCTGCAAGTCACGCAGCAGATCGACGACTTGAGCCTGCACACTCATGTCGAGGGCCGAGGTCGGTTCGTCAAGCATGACGAATTTAGGTTCCAGTACCATTGCGCGCGCTACAGAGATGCGCTGACGCTGGCCACCGGAAAACTCATGCGGATAGCGGAAGCGGGTGGAAGCATCCAGTCCCACTTCCTCCAGGGCCTTGGCCACCTTCGTATCCCGCTCCCGCGCGGTAAGGTCCGGGAAATGCACCTGCAGGCCTTCACCGACAATGTCAGAGACCGACATGCGTGGGCTGAGCGCGCCAAACGGATCCTGAAAGACGATTTGCATATCGCGCCTGAGCGGCCGCATTTCCTTCCAGGAGAAGTCCTGAATCTCGTTGCCGTTAAAGGCAATCCTGCCGGTTGACGAGATCATGCGCAGGATGGCCAGGCCAAGCGTGGTTTTCCCGGATCCGCTTTCACCAACAATCCCGAGGGTTTGCCCTTCGCGAACGGCGACATCGATGCCATCGACCGCCTTCACGTGATCGACTGTTCGGCGCAAAAAGCCTCGTTTGATCGGGAACCAGACCTTCAGGTCATCGGCCTTGACGACGATCGGCTTTCTGTCGTCAGAGACCGGCGGACTGCCTTTCGGCTCAGCGGCAAGGAGGTGTTTGGTATAAGCGTGTTGCGGATTGTCGAAGATCTCGGCAACCGGTCCATGCTCAACGATCTTGCCGCCAGTCATGACACAGACCCGGTCGGCGAACTTGCGGACAATTCCAAGGTCATGTGTGATGAACAGCATCGCCATATGACGCTCGCGCTGCAGATCCTTCAACAGTTTCAGGATTTGCGCCTGTACGGTCACATCGAGCGCTGTAGTCGGCTCATCAGCAATCAGCAGGTCTGGTTCATTGGCAAGGGTCATGGCGATCATGACACGCTGGCGCTGGCCTCCGGAGAGCTGGTGCGGATAGGAGCCAAGCCGCGTTTCCGGGTCCCGGATGCCGACCTGGTTGAGCAATTCAAGAACCCGTTCCCGGGCCTGGGTGTCGCTCATGCCGCGGTGGATCTTCAGTATTTCGGAAACCTGCCGCTCCACCGTGTGTAACGGATTTAGGGAGGTCATCGGCTCTTGAAAGATCATCGAGATCTCGTTGCCGCGGACCTTGCGCATTGTCTTGTCGTCAGCCTTGAGCAGATCTTCGCCGCGGAAATGGATTTCGCCGGACGGATGCGAAGCTGCCGGATAGGGAAGCAGTTTCAGGACCGACAGGGCCGAGATGGATTTGCCGGATCCACTCTCGCCGACCAGGGCAACGGTCTCGCCCTTGCGGATATCGAAACTGGCCTTTTCGAGCGCCACGTTGGTTTTGCCACCCTGGGTGAAGGCGACTGAGAGGTCCCTTACGGAGAGCAGCGGAGCGCCGGATTGTGTATCTGTCATCAGGCGTCTCCTCAGGCCAGGCTCTTTCGCGGATCAAATGCATCGCGCACGGCTTCGCCGATAAAGATCAAAAGGCTCAGCATCAGCGAGATCACGGCAAAGCCGGTAATGCCCAGCCATGGGGCTTGCAGGTTGTTCTTGCCCTGGGCCAGCAGTTCTCCTAGGGAGGCGGAACCCGGTGGCAGACCGAACCCAAGGAAGTCCAGCGCGGTCAGCGTTGAGATCGAGCCGTTCAGGATAAATGGCATGAAGGTCAATGTTGCCACCATGGCATTGGGCAACAGGTGCCGCCACATGATCACGCCATTGGAAACGCCAAGCGCACGTGCGGCGGCGATATATTCAAAATTCCGCCCGCGCAGGAATTCCGCTCGCACAACCCCAACCAGGGCAACCCAGGAAAACGCAAGCAGGATCGTGAACAGGGTCCAGAACCCCGGAATCAGAACCGAGGAGACGATCAGGATCAGATAGAGCGTTGGAATGGCTGTCCAGATTTCAATGAACCTCTGGAAAATCAGGTCCACCCAGCCGCCGTAGTAACCTTGCACGGCGCCGGCGGCGATGCCGATGACGGAAGAGGCGAGTGTCAGCGCCAGTCCGAACAGAACTGAAATACGGAAGCCATAGACAAGACGCGCAAGTACATCGCGGCCCTGATCGTCTGTGCCCAGCCAGTTCCAGTTGCCGATGACACAATTGGGATCATCAACTCCGAGTGCATAGCGCGAGCAGCGTTTCTCCTTGTCCATCATCCAGGACGGAGGCGCAGGCGCTGGTACGGGGATCTCGTTGTTGACCGTGCGATAGGAGTAGCGGACCGGAGGCCACAACATCCAGCCGTCCGCTTCTATCTCTTCCTGAATGAACGGATCACGGTAGTCGGTGATGGCCAGAAACCCGCCGAACTTTTCCTCCGGGTAGTCGATGAAGACGGGTGCCAGGAGTTCACCCTTGTAGGAAACCAGAATTGGCCGGTCGTTGGTCAGGAATTCCGCGCCGAGCGCCAGTACGAACAGGACCAGAAAGACCCAGAGTGACCAGAAACCGCGCCGGTTCGCGTTGAAGTTGTCAAGGCGCCGCTGGTTGATTGGGGACAGGGAGAACCGGCTTGGCGGCGGAGCCGTTTCTTCCGGCAGCGGATTGAGCACATCCAGGCCGGCGTCTTCCAGATCCTTGTTGAGGCGCGAATCCATCCTCAGACCTCCCGCGTCTCGAAATCGATCCGTGGATCGATCCAGGTGTAGGTGAGGTCGGAGATTAGGTTCACCAGAAGTCCCATCAGCGAGAAGATATAGAGCGTCGCAAAGACCACTGCGTAGTCACGGTTGATGACCGATTCAAAACCCAGCAGGCCAAGCCCGTCGAGCGAGAAGATCGTTTCGATCAGCAGGGACCCGGCAAAGAAAGACGAGATGAATGCGCCGGGAAATCCAGCCACGACGATAAGCATCGCATTGCGGAACACATGGCCATAAAGAACCTGGCGTTCATTCAAACCTTTGGAACGCGCGGTGATCACATACTGCTTTCTGATCTCATCTAGGAAGGAGTTTTTGGTCAAAAGGGTTGTCGTCGCAAAAGCTGACAGAACCATTGCGGTGAGCGGCAAGGCCAGATGCCAGAAGTAATCGGCAATCCGCGCTGGCCAGGAGAGGCTCTCCCAGTTTTCTGACGTCAGCCCTCTTAACGGGAACAGATCGAGGAACGATCCGCCTGCAAACAGAACGATCAGAAGGACGGCGAATAGGAAGCCTGGAATGGCATAGGCGACAACAATAATTCCTGACGTCCAGATATCGAACGTAGAGCCATCAGATACCGCCTTGCGGATCCCGAGCGGGATCGAGATCGTATAGGAAATCAGCGTCATCCAGAGCCCGAGCGAAATCGAGACCGGCATTTTCTCCATGATAAGGTCAATGATCCGGATGTCGCGGAAATAGCTCTCGCCGAAATCAAACCTGGCGTAGTTCCAAAGCATGGTCACAAACCGTTCCAGGGGCGGTTTGTCGAAGCCAAACTGTGCTTCAAGTTCCTTGATGAACTCTGGATCCAATCCTTGGGCGCCGCGATATTTTGACGATGCTCCTGCATCGGCGCCAGGACTGCCAGCGGCATCGCCCAGTCCGCTGCTAAGGTCGCCGCCACCGCCGGAGATCCGTGACGTGGCTGAGACATCCGTCCCGGAAAGTTGCGCAATCACGCGCTCAACCGGGCCGCCCGGCGCAAACTGGATGATGACAAAATTGATTGCCATGATCCCGACGAGGGTCGGAATCATCAAGAGCAGGCGTCGGAGGATATAGGCACCCATGGTGTTGAACTGTCGCCTTTCGTTCGCCTAGGGTCTATTGAGTATCAGGTTTCGGGCATGGCGCGACGTGCATTCTGCCGCTGAAAAGGAAGAGGGGCCGCCGTGGAGCAACCTCCACAAGGACCGGCTGACGCCTTCAGGGGCCGAATGCACCGCGTCCCGGAAGGGATATGGCGAAAATCGCCCGGCTCCACGGCGCAAAGCCTTGAAAAGGGGTGGCCTTTCCTGCGGCATTGCTTCTCGATCCGAACGATTTTCGCTCATACCATGCTCCAAATCCTGGTACTCAACAGACCCTAGCCGGCAAAGCCGATTTTTTCCGCCTTTTCCGCATCGAACCACCAGAGGGACTCGTAGGGGAAATCATAGTGCGGCGGTTGCTCAGGATGCCCAAAAATATCCCAATGAGCTACCGTATAGAAATTCCGGTTCCACTGCGGGATCCAGTAGTAGCCGGAGCGCAGCACCCGATCCAGTGCCCGCGCCGCGATGGTCATCTCGGTCCGGTTTTCTGCGGCCAGAATGGTTTCAATCAGACTATCGACAGCCGGATCTGAAATTCCCGAGATATTGTTGCTACCAGGAATGCTGGCCGACCGTGATCCCCAGAATTGCCGGATGGGATCCGACAAGGTTGCCGAAAAGGCATAGCGGCGGCCCGCGATATCAAAGTCGAAATCGTTCAGTCTCGATTGATATTGGGCCGGATCGACCAGCCGCAATCGCGCCGTGATGCCAAGCCGTTCGAGGTTCTTGATAAACGGAAGCACAATCCGCTCGAACGCAGGTGAATTGGTTAGAAACTCGATGGTGAAGGGTTCGCCGTCCAGGCCAAGAAGCGTTGAACCATCCCGTCTCAGTCCAGCTTCTTTCAGCAGGCTTGCTGCCTTGCGCAAGAGTTTGCGGTCAAAGCCGGAACCATTGGAGACCGGCGCCAGCGGAGGCTCGCCAAACACGATATCCGGGACTTCACCCCGGAAGGGGGTTAGAAGTGCCAGTTCTTCAGGTGGAGGAGTTCCCGCCGCCATCATGTCCGAGTTCTGGAAAAAGGACTGGGTGCGGGTGTATAGACCGTAGAACAACGCTTTGTTCGACCATTCGAAGTCGAAGGCATAGCCGAGAGCCTCGCGCACCCTCGGGTCCGAAAACTTCTTCCGCCGCGTGTTGAAGAACCAGCCCTGTGCGCCAGCCGAACGGTGATCGGGAATTTCCCGTTTGAGGACCTTTTGTTCCTCAAACGAAGGAAAGTTGTATTCTGTCGCCCAGATTTTCGAACTGAATTCCTCGTGGAACGTTGTCGTTCCCTTTTTGAATGCCTCGAATGCAATTTGCCGGTCGCGGAAAAATTCCAAACGGACGACATCGAAATTGTTTTGCCCTACGAGGACAGGAAGGTCATTGCCCCAGTAGTCCTCAACGCGGTGGTATTCGACATATCGGCCGACTGCGTGTTTGCCCACCTTGTAGGCCCCGGACGACAACGGCGGTGTCAGTGTCGACTGTTTGAAGTCATAAGCTGTGTAGTAGCGCTTGGAAAAAATCGGCAGGCTTGCCACGAACAGCGGCAGCTGCCGGGTTTGCTTGCCGGAAAATCTGACCAGAACCCGATACTCGTCGAGCACTTCCGTATCAACCAGCTCCTGCAGCGTTTGAGCGATCTGAGGATGGCCGTCGGCTTTCAGAAGGATCAGCGAGAAGGCGACATCCTCTGCGGTCAGTTTAGAGCCGTCGTGAAACCTCGCCTCTGGTCTCAGATTGAACACATAGGCATCGCCGCCGTCGGTGATTTCTACACTTTCCGCCAGGAGGCCGTACATGGCATCCGGTTCGTCGAGGGCGCGCACCATCAGCGAATCGAAGCACATTTCCATGCGCGGCGGTGCATCGCCTTTCAGGATGAATGAGTTGAACGTGTTGTAGGTCTGGGCGTTCTGGTTATAGGCCCAACTGGGCGCACTGAAGATGATCCGCCCGCCCTTGGGAGCATCGGGATTGACGTAGTCGAAGTTCTTGAAACCAGACGGGTATTTCAAGTCGCCGAATACGGACAGGCCGTGCTGCGAAGTTGCGGCATGGGCTGGCATGAGTGCAACAGGCAGAATTGCAGAAGCTGCTGTAGCTCCCGTCAGCTTAAGGAAGGTTCGGCGATCCGAGTTCGTATTTGTTGTCACTTTGCCGCCCCTGTCTTGGCCGCCTTGGCCTCGTCGTACCACCAGATCGTGGGAAATCCGACGCTGTACTCGGGCATTTGTTCCGGATGGCCAAAACGGTCCCAGCGGGCGGTCCGGTCTACGTCAGCATAGAATTGAGGCACCACGTAGTGGTTCCATAGAAGAACCCGGTCAAGCGCCTTGGTCGCGGCCACAAGTTCCGCCCGGTCCTTGGCAAAAATGATCCTGTCAATCAGCTTGTCCACGGCCGGGTTCTTGATGCCCGCGTAATTCCGGGACTGCTGCCGGTCTGCAGCTTCCGATCCCCAATACTCCCGTTGTTCATTGCCGGGCGAGAGCGACTGTCCCCACACCAGCGTCGCCATATCGAAGTCACGCCCCTGGATGCGGTTGATGTATTGGGGCAGATCGATCAGGCGGAGATCGGTCGCAATGCCAATGTTGTTGAGGTTCTTGGAATAGGGCAGCACCGAACGTTCGGCACTCTTGTCGTAGTAGATGAACTCGATACGCAGCTGTTCGCCAGTCTTCGTGTTGACCATTTTGCGGCCATCGAGCTTGTAACCCGCTTCACCCAGCAACTTGACGGCCTGGCGCAGATTGTTGCGGACATTGCGCTTGTTGCCGCCGACCGGGTTTTTGTATTCGGTCGTGAACACTTCGGCCGGGACCTGGTCGCGAACCTCTTCCAGGATTTCAAGCTCCTTGCCTTCCGGCAGGCCGGTTGAGGCAAGGTCGGTTCCGGCAAAATAAGAACCGATCCGCTTTAGAAGGTTTGCGGATACGATTTCATTCGTGGTCTCAAAATCATAGGCGTAGTTCAAGGCCTGCCTGACACGGGGATCCTGGAACTTCTCGCGGCGCAGGTTCGGAACAAAGGCCTGCATGACGCCGCTGCCCTTGTCGGCGAACTCCTCCAGAACGACTTCGCCCTTGCGAATGGCAGGAAAGTTATAGGCCTTTGCCCATTGACTGGCGCTGCGTTCGACCCGGTAATCGTATTGGTCACCCTTGAACGCTTCGAATTCCACCGATTGATCAAGGAAGGAGATGTAGCGGATCTCGTCAAAATTATAGGTTCCGACTCTGATAGGCAGGTCAGCGCCCCAGTAATCCTGCACCCTCTCGTAGGTCACCTGCCGGTTGGCGGAAAAATCCTTGATCCGATAGGCGCCAGAACCCAGCGGGGGTTCAAGAGTTGAGCGGGTAACATCACGTGCTTCGCCCTTCTCGTTTGTTCCCAGCCACCAATGCTTGGGCAAGATGGTGAGCTGACCCATGATGTGCGGCAGTTCGCGGTTTTCAGATACATCAAACTCGAACCGGACGATTTCTCCTGGAAGAGTTTCGGCCTTGGCGACGTTTTTGTAATAGAACTTCTGCCGCGGATCGATTTCAGTGGCCGTTTGAAATGACCAGACAACATCCTCGGCAGTCACCGGCTTGCCGTCATGCCAGCGGGCATTGGGGTTCATCCGGTACTCCACCCAAGAGTAATCCTCCGGATACCGCATTGCTTCTGCAAGCACACCGTATTGGGCACTGATGTCCGCTTCATCAAGGGCGGTTTCCATCAGGCTCTCGTAGACCAGCTGCAGGCCCGGCGCCATGTTGCCCTTTGGGGAGACAACATTGAACGTGTCGAAACCGCCGGAGGACGACAGCCTGACTGACCCAGTCTTCGGCGCATCCGGATTGACGTATTCGAAGTGTTTCGCATCAGCTGGATACTTGGGGGTGCCCGTCAGCGCTGTTGCATGGTGCCAGTCCGGCTCGGCAGCGGCGGCTGCCGCGCCTGGCAGCGCTGAACCCAAACCAAGCAACACGGCGCAAATTGGGATATGGCGCAGCAATGTCCTTGCACATGTGCCCGGCATTATGTCCTCCAAGGAACTCGTTGCGGCTAGTCGTGTCCGGAATCACCCGAACAGGAAGAGTTTCAGTAGATAGTAGGGAGCATTGCCCGTGGCGTCACCCGTTCCGGACAAAGATGACGGAAATTTAACCCACAGGGTCTGGGACAGTTGCTGAAATAGGCGTCTGAACGCGTTTGAATTTCTGAGTATACATCCTGGTATCGGCGATCCGCAGAAGATCCTCTACCGAATTTGCATCTTGCGGGAAGGAAGCAAAGCCGATGCTGGCGGAGACTTCGATCTTCGATCCCGAATATTGAACGTCGGCACAAACATTTTTGCTGACGCGCTGAACAAAGCGCTGACGCTCGTCATCGGTCATGGTGCCTGGCGTGAGTACGATAAATTCGTCACCGCCAACCCTTGCGACTGTGTCCGTTTGCCGTGTTTGTGTCTGAAGCCGCTGACCAACTTCGATCAATACTTCGTCACCCGCCCCGTGACCGTGGTTGTCGTTGATCGGTTTGAAGGCGTTGAGATCAACGTAATAAATATCAAACCCATTGCCATTTCGCGTAGACATTGCCGCAAGCTGCTGCATCCGGTCTTCAAGCAGCCGGCGGTTCGCAAGACCGGTCAAAGGATCATGGAGCGCCATGGCATGTACTTTGAACACTTCGTGTACGAGCAAAAAGGCCAGTGCTGCGATTATCAGTGAGACCACCGTTCCAATAACCCGGCTCATCAACACTTCGTGGGAATAGGTAATCCAGCCTCCAACCGGGTAGGCGAGTATCTCCCAGCGCGTCGTTCCGGATAAATCAAGTGGCAGGCTGACGGCTTCGGCATGGCGCAGATCCTGGTTGCCGAACACCATATCAACAGAGCCTTCAGCCTCTTTTTTGGACATGATTGCGAACCGGTAACCTTCAGCCTCCTCTTGCAGCCCAGCTGCAGCGATCATGGCCATTTCATCGATTACCAGGGTTACAACGCCCCAATATTCGCGTTGTTCTGCCGGCTGGCCCGGAAATTTAGGCAAGAAGACCGGCACCCTGAGCATCAGGGCCTGACCACCCTGAACGAGGGGAACAGGTCCATCAACAACACTCGCCCGGGTGCGGATTGCCTCCTCGATAGATGGCCACTGAGAAGCATTGGACCGGTAGTTCAGCCCGATCGCCTTCTCGTTGCCTTCAAGGGGATAGAGGAACTGAAGGATATTTTGCGGAGCGAGGCCAAGCGAACGGACATAAGGCATTTCGCTGATGAGCTCTCTGCCGAATTTGGCAAAGCCATCCTGGTCCAGCTCCATTTGAATGACATAGCTGCGCAAGCCATTGCCCAGGGACATGGCCGATTCGATACGGCTTTCCAGCCGGGTGCGCGTTTCGGAAAGCTTCGCCAGCGCTCTTTGCTGATGCTGAGAGGCGACCACGTCCTGAACAAGACCGCTGATGTGGATTGTGACGGCTGCACCGATCAAGAGGCACAAAGACGCAACGGCAGCGGCAATCCAGATGCCCCTGGATTGCGACATGGACAATATGCCTGCCGCTCTGGTCCCCATCGTTGCGTTAGCCTTCAATTTTTAATTGCGCACCACCGTCATATCAAACTATGCGTCATTTCTTAATATAGTCGCAGCAAAAAAGAGAAACCGCACCAATACAGCGCGGTTTCCCATAATTCTATTTCACAAAGAGAAAATTTCCATCAGGAAATTTACTCAGAGGGAAGCGGTACCGGACTGTCCGACTGCTCACGAAGATATGCGATCATGTCCGCGCGGTCGCTTGGTTTACGCAAACCGGCAAAACCCATTGAGGTTCCGCTAAGGTATTTTTTAGGAGCGGCCAGGAAGCCGTCCAGGTTTTCAAAGTTCCAGGCTTCGTTCTCACCGGCAAATGCTTGCATTGCAGAAGAATACCCGAAGCCATCAACCCCGCCGGGCGCGCGGCCGATAACATCCCACAAGGCCGGCCCGACCTTGTTGGCACCGCCCTGATCGAACGTGTGGCATGCGGCGCACTTCTTGGCGACTTTCTGCCCGCTCGTTGCGGATGCAGCGATCAGACGTTCCGAAATCGGTTCGACTTCAGGGACTGCGGTCACTTCGGAGGTGGAATCCCCTTCAGACGCCAATACGATCTCGTATCCGGGTTTTCCCGGGATCGTCGGCTCAAAAATAATATCAGATACAATCCCGACACCCATAGTCAGGAGAAGAACCATCAAAACCGCACCTGCGATCTTGTTCAGCGTGAAGGAATCCATTCTTTCCGGCTCCAAGCTCGATACACGTCCGGATCCGCAGCCCTCACTGCGAACCCATCTCAGCTCCAAATTCGTGCGGAACCTACAAATTTTTTGACCTCGCTGTCCATAGGTATAAAAGACGTCGACCAAAACAAACTGCAAAGAACCTGCCTGTAAGCAGTTTCAGACAGATTTCGGGGCTTAGAACCGCACGTGAATAATGCATTGGTGATCATTCCGGCCCGAATGGGCGCGACCCGGCTTCCAAGAAAGCCTCTTGCGGATATTTGCGGCAAGCCGATGATCGTTCGCGTTTTGGAACAGGCCGCCAATGCGGACATCGGCCAGGCCGTGGTGGCATGCGATCATCCTGACATCGTCGATGCGGTCGAGGCCCATGGCGGAAAGGCTGTCTTGACCCGGGATGATCATGAGTCCGGGTCAGACCGGATCCATGAAGCCGCGAACCTGATAGATCCGGACAAGGCCTTTGATGTGGTCCTCAATCTTCAAGGCGATGTTCCGCTGATTGAGCCGGACGCGATCCGCGCCGCATTCCGGCCTCTTGAAGACGAAACGGTCGACATCGGTACGATCATGACCGAAATACGGGAAGAGCGGTTCAGGAACGATCCGAGCTTCGTCAAAGCTGTCACCACGCCTAATGGCGATGGCACTTACCGGGCCCTCTATTTCACCCGGGCAACAGCGCCGTCCGGGGACGGGCCTCTTTACCAGCACATTGGCGTATATGCCTACCGCAGATCGGCTTTGGAGAGGTTTGTGGACCTCCCCCCATCGTCATTGGAGGTTCGCGAGAAGCTGGAACAACTGCGCGCGCTGGAAGCAGGTATGCGAATAGATGTGTCAATCATCGACAGCGCACCTATGGATGTAAACACGCCGGATGATCTGGAGCGGGCACGGACCGCCATCGATCCTGGACACTAATGCCGCAAAGCGGCCAATACGGAAGAAGCGAATGTCTGACCGGAAGCGAATCGTATTTCAAGGTGAAGTGGGTGCCAATTCACATATGGCGTGCCGGAATGTCTATCCGGAGTATGAGGCAGTACCATGTGCCACCTTTGAAGACTGCTTTGCTGCGATGAAGGACGGTACGGCCGACCTCGCGATGATCCCGATCGAGAATTCCGTCGCGGGCCGCGTCGCCGACATTCATCACCTTCTGCCTCACTCGGGCCTGCACATCATCGGTGAGTATTTCCTGCCGATCCGCTTCCAGTTGATGGCGCTCAAAGGCGCAACAATCAGCGGACTGACCACAGTACAGAGCCACGTACACGCGCTGGGTCAATGCCGGAAGGTCATTCGCGAGCTGGATCTGAAGCCGGTTGTGGGCGCCGATACCGCGGGGTCAGCACGTCAGGTCTCAGAGCGCGGCGACCCGGCGATCGCGGCACTGGCGCCGGAGATGGCAGCTGGCATTTATGGCCTTGAAATCCTGCGCAAGGATGTGGAAGACGAGGCTCACAACACGACGCGCTTTGTTATCCTGTCGCGCGAAGAACTTCATGCAGCAAACACAGGTCAGCCGATCATTTCGACCTTCATTTTCCGGGTCCGGAACGTGCCTGCAGCCCTCTACAAGGCGCTGGGCGGCTTTGCGACCAGCGGTGTCAACATGACCAAGCTGGAGTCCTACCAGCTGGAAGGCCAGTTTTTTGCCTCCATGTTCTATGCTGATATCGAGGGCCATCCGGAGGACAAATCGGTCGCCCTGGCGCTCGAAGAGCTCAAGTTCTTCTGCGCCGAGTTCTCCATTCTCGGAGTTTATTGCGCCAGCCCCTTCCGCGAAAAGATCCGCGAACCTGAGGCCAACCGCGCCCTGCGCCCAACACCACAGATTTAGTTTCCGTTCCCGAACCGAAAGCCAATCATGCCTGACACCCGTTTTGATGCTCTGTGCATCGGCAACGCCATTTGCGATGTTTTTTCCCATGTCGAGGAAGACTTCCTCGTCAACGAAAGCCTGATCAAGGGCTCCATGCGCCTGATCGACACAGAAGAGGCCATCCGCCTGTTTGACAAGATGGGTCAGACCGTCCGGATCTCCGGAGGCAGCGCCGGCAACACGGCTGCTGGCATAGCCTCTCTCGGCGGACGCCCGGCTTTCTTTGGCAAGGTCGCTGAAGATGAACTTGGCGACAGCTATGCGCATGACATGCGCGGAACCGGCGTCCATTTCGAAACTGCGCGTTTGAAAGACGGCAAGCCGACTGCACGTTCCATGATCCTGATTACGCCCGATGGCGAGCGGACCATGAACACTTATCTCGGCGCCTGCACAGAGTTCGGTCCGTCTGATGTCGACCCTGAAGTCGTGGCCGCTTCCGCAATCACCTACATGGAAGGATATCTGTGGGATCCGGCTGAGGCAAAAAAGGCGTTTGTTGAAGCGGCCCGTATCGCCCATGCCAATGAGCGCAAGGTTGGCATTACCCTTTCTGATTCGTTCTGCGTAGACCGCTACCGCTCCGAATTTCAGGGCCTTCTGGCAGACGGCGTCGTTGACCTGATGTTTGCCAATGAGCACGAATTGCGCGCGCTTTATCAAACGGCCGATCTTGATACGGCAATCGCGGCAGCAAGAGACAGTGGGGCTCTGACGGCTCTGACGCTTGGCGAAAAAGGGGCCATGGCGATCACCAAGGACAAGACTGTGGAAGTCAAGGCCCATGAGGTTGGCGAAGTCGTCGACCTGACCGGTGCTGGCGATCTCTTTGCGTCGGGCTTTCTGTTTGGATTGGCGCGGGACTACGATCTGAAATCCGCCACCGAACTCGGCTGCCTGTGCGCGGCCAACATTATTGGCCATGTCGGCGCCCGGCCGGAAAAGGCCCTGGAACAGATTGCCGGCCAGTCCGGTTTTGAAGTCTGAACCAAGGGCACTCGTTAAAAAGGTGGCCAATCGGCCGCCTTTTTTGATCGTAGTGCGTTAGATCAAGCTAATTAGCCCGCCAGGTCTTCCACGCTGCTGACTTGGCCGTTTTCATCCAGGCGGTAAATCACCGGCGTTCCGGTTCCAAGTTCCCGTTGCAGGATTTGCTCCGGCGACAGGTTTTCCAGTTCCATGATCAGCGCGCGCAGTGAATTGCCGTGGGCGGCCACGATGGTGCGCTTGCCCTGCAGCACTTTCGGCAGGATCTGCTCATGGTAGTAGGGAAGAACCCGCTCTGCGGTCATCTTGAGGCTTTCTCCGCCCGGTGGCGGGATGTCGAAAGACCGACGCCAGATGTGAACCTGCTCGTCGCCAAATTCCTTGCGGGCCTCGTCCTTGTTCTTACCGGTCAAATCGCCGTAGTCGCGTTCGTTGAGCGCCTGGTTGCGGATCGTTTCAAGGCCTGTCTGGCCGAGTTCGTTCAGGATCAGATCCAGCGTCGTCTGGGCGCGGCTGAGAACCGACGTGAACGCAATGTCGAACTCCAGTTTCATGTCGCGCAGCTGTTCGCCGGCGTTTTTCGCCTCCGCAACGCCCTTTTCGGTCAGTCCCGGATCTTTCCAGCCGGTGAAAAGGTTTTTCAAGTTCCATTCGCTCTGGCCGTGTCGAACGAGCACCAAAAGGCGTTCCATTGAGTGTCTCCTGTGAATCCGGAAAGGGTGTCAGTCTGCTAGGCCGAGCACATCGGCCATGGAATAAAATCCTGGTTTCTTGTCGAATGCCCAAAGGGCCGCCTTTACGGCGCCGCGGGCAAAAAGCTGCCGGTCTTCTGCGCGGTGTTGTAGCTCGATCCGCTCACCTTCGCCGGCGAAGATCACCGAGTGCTCGCCAATTACAGATCCACCGCGCAAGGTGGCAAAGCCGATGTCTCCTGGTGTGCGGGCACCGGTAATACCATCGCGGGAGCGGACAGAATGATCGGCAAGATCAATTCCGCGTCCCTTAGCCGCCGCCTCTCCAAGCAACAGCGCGGTTCCCGATGGAGCGTCGACCTTGTGTTTGTGGTGCATTTCAAGCACTTCGATATCGAAGTCGGCATCAAGAGCCTGGGCTGCCTTCTTGACCAGCGCAGCCAGCAGATTGACGCCAAGGCTCATATTGCCCGATTTCACTATTCTTGCATGCCGTGCTGCTGCAAAAAGCGGTTCGTCTTCACCTGCTGCCCAGCCGGTCGTCCCGATCACGTGAACGATACGGGCCTGGGCTGCCAGTTCTGCAAACGACAGGCTCACAGCCGGCGCTGTAAAATCCAGAACGCCATCAGTTGCGGCAAACGCGGGTAGCGGGTCGTCGGTAACTGGAACGTCAAGAGCGCCAACGCCGGCCAATTCACCGATGTCCTGGCCAATGAACGGCGAGTCCGGCCGCTCTATGGCTGCTGTAACCCGGGCACCGTCGGCTTCCGTAACGGCCCGCACCAGTGCACGGCCCATCCGGCCTGCAGCTCCGACAACAACAAGGCGCATCTCGCTCATTCAAATCCCCATTCGGCTTTGTGCGGCTGCGGTATAGCAGGTCGTCAGTAACAGGCAAATAGCGCAATCTGCTGCAGTGGACGATGCATCGCCATTGATGGACCGCATCTTGGCAGCATTTGCATTGACCTGTGTAAATGCCCTAATTTGCAGAACTGCGAATTTATGCCTTCATATTCTCGTTTACGTCTTGTTTTGGTGGATTTTAATAATGCATTTCAGGCGGCGCTGGAGATTAACGGCTGGAGCAGCAGTAATTGTTTTACTCGCCGCCGCTGTGCCATTTGCCGCTAACGCGTCTGACTCCGCTGAAAAATCAGGTGAGGCTTCACCGGCTTCGGGCGCAGAGATCGTTTTCTGGCAATCCATAGCGGACAGTTCGGATGCCGAGGAATACCGGCTTTACCTTGAACAGTATCCGCAAGGAGCCTTCGCCGCCCTGGCACGGCGGCGGATAGAAAAGCTTTCATTACCGGCGACCCAAACTGGAAAGCCGACCGAATGCGACCGTCTCGCGGCCAATCCCAATGATCCGGGCCGGGTTTTCGACGGGCCGGAAAGCTATCGGCAGATCTCGGTGAATGAAGCGATTGCGGCTTGCAAAAGCGCGCTATCAGAGGATCCGGAGAATCCGCGCCTGATGACGCAGCTTGCTCGAGCTTACCTTGCCAAGGAGGACTTCGATCAGTCGTTTGCCTGGGCCAGTGCCGCTGCGGACAAGGGCTATGCATTTGCAGCTTTTGCGGTCGGCTACCACCATAAAGAAGGGCTTGGAACGCAGGCGAATGCCAAAAAGGCAGCGAAATGGTTCCAGGTCGCGGCTGAAAAAGACGTGTCGCCCGCCCAGTATCAATTGGCCTGGGCCTATAAGAAAGGGCTCGGCGTACCGAAAGACATTTACAAGGCAATCAGCTGGTACGAGAAGGGCGCCGAACTTGGGTCGGTAGACTCCAAGGTGATGCTCGGGTTCATCTACTATGAGGGGCATGACATCGAGCCGGATCCCGCCACCGGTTTTGCCTGGGCGCAAAAAGCAGAGGAGCAGGGCGATCCGACGGCCACCTATCTGGTTGGGCAGGCCTACTTCGATGGTTTGGCGGTAAAGAGAAACTATGCGACTGCGGTGAAAATGTTCCGGCTGGCGATTGAGCGCGGCGACCGGGAATCCCATCGTATGCTTGGATGGATGCAGGAAAAGGGCTTCGGTTTGGCATTCGATGAAGAAGCTGCCGTCCAGCATTACCGCAAAGCCTATCCGGATGATGCCATATCAAAAATTGCCTTGGCGTCCATGATGGAAGATGGCCGTGGGCTCGCAGTCAACGAACAAGGTGCCATGGCGATCTACAAACGCTTTGCCAACAGCGGTAACACGGATGCCATGTTCGCGCTTGCCAGCATGTATGACAACGGGCAGGGCGGTCCGAGAGACGAAACGCGTGCAGTCGAGTGGTATGTGCGCGCCGCCCGTTTCGGTCATGAACAGGCGCGTGTGGCACTCCGGATCCTGGGCGTAGCAATGCCGGTGGTTCCCAAAAACAAGCCCAAACCTGAGCCAGAGCACAATGCCGCGCCTGAGGCCGACGCCGCAGTTCATATGCCAGATGTCGATGATGAATCGCCGTCAGCTGACGAGGCGACAGCGGTCCGGGATGATGAGACAGCTGTCGGCGCTGTAAAGGCGCAGTCTGAAGACAAGACGCAATCCTCCATGCCCGAGGCTAAGCCAGCTGATGATCTGAGTGATCTTGATCTGATTGAGTAGACTTTTCCCGTGAGCGGGAGCTGCGGATCTGAAAAATCCGGAAACGCTCCCGCCTGAGATTTTTTAGATGAACGTGAGGTCCTGATGAAAATGAAAGCTCTCCTGACACATCTTTCAGCTGGTGCCTTGTTGTGCATGGCGTCTTTCTGGATCACGTCCGGCGCCATTGCAGCTTCCGACGATCCCTTGACGGGCTTCAAGTCAGACGGAACAGGAGATGGCATTCGGACCGTGAAGGTCGAATGCTCGGGTTCGGGCAACCAAAAGGTCGAACTTATGTCGAATGAGCGTGCTGTCGAAGTAAGCTCCGATAGGTGCCTGTGCTTGGAAGACACCGGCCGGAACGACTACCTGGAGATCGAAGCGCGCCTAAAGAACCTCATCAACGAGTGGGAAGAAGCAGCTGATTCAGATGATCACCCATTCTCGGGCCTTCCCAATAGCGTTCCTGATTGGAACAAGGGAATTAGCTACGTTGGCCGGTTCCGTAACGTACTTTACGAGGTGATCAGGCTTAGGGACTACAAGGACGACGTCATTAAGAGGGGAGTGAAACCCGACGATACCGTCACCATCGGGCTCTACTGCTATCCAACGGATGTTGTGAACAAGATCAATGAGTGGGGGTCGATGCTCACGGGCGTTGATGTTTCGGACTTGAAGATGTGACGGGCTGCCGGCCAATGTTCTTCAAGCGGATGATTTTGGCGTTTCTTGCAGGGTTGGTGGCCATGCCCCCGGTCATGGCGCAGGACAACCTCTCTTATAGCGCTCGTCCCGAAATTCCCGATGCGCGCCGGCTTGAAGTCACGGTGACCCGGGAAATTGCCAACCCGCCGGAAATTGGAGCCGCAGCGAGAATTGAGATCGAAGCCAGCAGACCTGTTGTCTCCAGACCGGATATTCCAAAGCCGGTAACCCAGGGGATTACGGTAACACGATCTATCGCGCCGAAACCTGAGATTGGAGACCCGGTAGCCGTTTCAATTGACGTTTCCAGGGAAGCCCCAGAACGGCCGGACATTGGCACCGCGAAACATGTTGTTGTGACGGTAACCCGGGACATCGGGACACGGCCCGTAATTCCAAAACCGGTCGATGTCGATGTTGTGGCCGTTGGCGCAGATGCCGTTTCTCCGGATGTCCTGGATGATCTGAAAACTGCCCTTGAAGATTGCGACATGGAAAGGGCAGGGGAAGTACTGAAGATCCTGGCAGGCGCTCCCCCGAAGTTTCTTGAGCAATATGAGGACCCTATAAGGCAGGCGAAGGTGCAGTTTGGTCATCTGAAAGACCTGGCCGCCGCACTTTCAGCGTTTCGATCTGGCGATCTGAAAGTTGCGGACAAATATCCTATTCCTGAAGGAGCATTGGCCTGCATTCAAAAGAGCGGCGAAGAACTGAAGCAGCGCTTGGGCGAACTGAGTGATGTTCTGAAAGAGGGCCGTGAGGCGGTCGGCACTTGCCGCGCACCGGACCTCACCAAAGCTGCGGACAGGATCGTGAGTTTCCAGTATGCGGAGACTTTTGAAGAGACGCGGCAACTCGCAGCTCAAATCAAAGACCTTTCCAGCTTGCACGAGCGCTTCAATACGGCATCCACCTTTTATCAGGCCGGCCAGTTGGAAAGGGCTTCCAAGGGCGTTGGGCAATTGCTGAATGACTTTGAGATGCTGTCCTGGGGTCAAACCTGCCCTGCGCTGGAAACCGATGTTTCCGCGCTGAAAAAGAAGGTCGATGTTCTCAAACGCGTCGATACGCGGGCAGACCGCTTTATCAAGAACTGTAATCTAAAGCAGATTGCTGCCCTTAAAACCCGGCTGGAAGGCAAAAAGCACCTGGTGGCCCGGTCGCTATACGACCGTTTGGCAGCAGCGGAAAAGTCCTGCAAGCCCAAAAAAATTCACCCCTGCTTCAATCCGAAAATTCCCTTTCGCCAGGAAGTCCTCGAATACGCGCAGTTCTGGGGTGGCGGCCAAACATCGCTCTTCAAGAAGGGCAAGTTCATCTGCCGCAGTGGTGGTTACGATCTGTTAGATGGCGGATCGAAGAAGCGCTATGACTGCCAGGTTGAAGACAAGAATTTTGTGAACTGCCAGCTCAAGCATGATTGGGCGGTCGACAAGGTCGAGAACCGGGGAGGCGGTTCAAAAAAATACATCTTCAATGGCGGAAAGAACTCAATCGTGGTCAATCCGCTGAAGTAACAAGCATCCGCCTGTTCCGACAGGCGGATTACCCCACCCAGCAGGTGGCGAAATAGCCGGAGGCTTCCTGATCCTTGCCGATCGACCGGCGGGTCTTGAAGCCGATCAGGCCATCGGCGCCGCCGACGTCATGGCCCTTCTTTTCCAGCGCCTGCTGCAGGGTCCGCACCGCACCGCGTGTGGTTTTCCGGGTTGGCTTCCACTTGCCGACAAAGCTCTTGTTGTTGCCATAGCGGTCAGCCAGATGCCCGACGAAAAGCGCATAGGTGTCGCTCTCGTTATATTCCTTCAGAACGTAGAAATTCTCGGTCGCAATGAACGCAGGGCCATAGCGTCCCGCTGGCATGAGGATATTGCCTGGCTGGTTGATTTCATGGGCCGGGAACGGTTTGCCGCTGACCCGTTTGACGCCTTCAGAGACAAAATTGCTGATTGGCTGGCGGTTGTCCGGTCCTTCGCGGGTACAGGAGACCGCGTCGGGCAGAAAGACCTCATAGCCCCAATCGCGGCCCGCCGCCCAGCCATGTTTGGCCAGGTAATTGGCGATCGAGGCCATGGTGTCCACCTTGGACCGCCAGATGTCCCGTTTGCCGTTGCCGTCGAAGTCGACCGCATACTTCAGATAGCTTGAGGGCAGAAACTGCGGCTGACCCATTGCCCCGCCCCAGGAGCTTTTCATCGCTTTGCGCGAGACGTCGCCATTTTGCAGGATTTTCAGGGCGGCAATCAGCTCGCTCTTAAAGAATTTCCCGCGCTGCCCCATGAAGGCGCGGGTTGCCAGAACTCTTACCGCATCATGCGGGATTTTCGCTCCGCCATAACCGGATTCGCGAGCCCAGATTGCCAGAATGATGCGCTTTGGCACCTTGTAGCGTTGCTCGATCTTCTTCAGCGCTGCCGCGTGCTGTTTCATCAATGACCGGCCCGGCCCGACCAAAGCGTTGAACTGGCTGTCGCGGAAGTAATTTGCCGGGGCACGGAACTCGGCCTGAAAGTTGACCTTTGGCGGCGATCCCTTGCCTCCGGGGCCAACAAGGCCCGGCAGGGAAGTGTCCGGCGTCAGGCCGGCCAGTTCCCGCTTCAAGGTGGCATTGGTGATCCCGGCCTTTTTTGCAGCCGGAGTGACGTCGTTTTTCAGAAAGGCCCGGAATGCCGCGTCATGCGGACCGGCCAGCGTTGGAGTGGGGGCAAGTCCCAAAGCCACAATGGCCACTAGCAGAATTCTGATCACGTCCTGCTCCTGCAATGTGAGTCGCGCGCAGTCTAGCACGATGGGCTGGATCTATGGCGCCCAGCCGGTTCCGTTTAGCCAGTCGACAATCAGTTCATAGGAGATGGAAATGGGCGGCGGGATGTGATGGCTGAGTGGGTGGCTGCCTTCCAGCATTTGCCGGACTTCGTCGCGGGTATACCAGCCGCAGGCTTCCAGTTCGTCATCTTCAATTTGAATGTCGGTCGTTAGTGCCTTGCCGTAACAGCCAAGCATCAGATTGGCCGGAAAGGGCCAAGGCTGGTTGGATACCATCCTGACTTCGCCAACCTGAATGGCAGATTCTTCAAGCGTTTCGCGGCGCACCGCCTGTTCAATGGTTTCGCCCGGCTCCATGAAACCGGCAAGCGTTGTGTATATGCCTTCCGCCAAACGGGCCGGACGGCCAAGCAGAGCCCGCTCGCCGTCAGATATCAGCATGATCACGCAAGGATCCGTACGCGGGAAGTGCTGGCCGCCGCAGGATGGGCAGTCGCGCCGGTATCCTGCCTCCGCCATCTCGGTCTTGTGGCCGCAGCGGGAGCAGAACTGATGCGTCCGGTGCCAATGGATCAGTGCGCGGGCCTGGGAGAGTACGCTAAGGTCCGGCTTTGAAAATGCCCCTTCAAGCGCGAGGGTCCTGAGATCCGTAACTCTGACACCGCTCAAGCTTTCAATCTCTTCGTCGGATTTTGCAATGGTCGTGGCGAAGAGCGGCTCAGTCCCATCGGGATTGCTGCCAAGAAGAACCAGTTCGTTTCTGTCGGCGCCCAATGACAGCGCAGCATCGAGCGTATGGCTTATCGTTTGGCCATCACCTTCGGGAAGAATAAGGCGATTGGCGGTTGAAAGCGCAACTCTGGCGTCGTCCCGGGCCAACAGGCCATCCAGCCAGGCCTTGTCTGACCGTTTGGCAGAATGCCGTTCCAGGGTGTTGTCGATAAAACTCATGACAGAGGGGCGAGCGCGGGTAGGTACGGTCGATGCCGTCATGAAGTTTTTCCTTGCAAGGTCAGGGGCCGGGTGGGGCGGTTTATTGGTCTTGTTATGTATCGTTCGTCATTGCGCACCGCAGGTCGTTGATGAGTTGCTCAGCCTTGTCCGTATCATAGGACAGCGGCGGAACGACACCCCAGACCGGGCCGGGCCAGGCCGCATCGGACCGGAAACGGGCGATGACGTGAACATGGAGCTGCGAAACCTGGTTCCCAAGGGCGCCAACGTTCAACTTTTCGCAATCGGTTGATTTCTTCAGGGCTTCGCTGACGGCGCATATCTCGTCCATCAGTCTTGCCCGGTCGTCCGGCTCGAGATCAATCACCTCGATCATGTCGGACCGGCGCGGGATCAGAAGGACCCAGGGATAGTTCGCGTCCTTCATCAGCCGGACCGCGCACAGCTCCAGATCCATGACCGGATAACTGTCGCCCTCAAGGCGGGGATTGAGATCGAAATTCATCATGAAAATAGCATCCGGATTACTGAAAAGGCTGCCTCAACCTACACCATGAGAATCAGCCTTGGCGAGTGCCTGTTCCAGATATGCCTTTGGACTGGTTAGCTTGACATTTGTTATATTGGTACATAGATAACAATTATGACCAAGACAATTGAACGTGTGCAAACCGGCGTCCGGCTGGAAAAACGCCTGCTGAAAGTCCTCAAGGGACTGGCGGAGCACCTGGACATAACCCTGGGTGATTTGCTGGAGGGAATTGCGCTGCATTCCTTTGAAAACAAGCCGCCGTTTTCCAAGGCGACGCTGGAAAAGATTGAAAAGCTGAAAAGCGTCTATGACCTCGACCTTGTTGCCGGGGATAGCCATAAGCTGCACGAAAAGGGAGAATGAGACGTGCCGCGCGAACTTCACAAATTGCTGCAGGACTTTGAAAGCGGAGACCTGGCACCCGATGGATTCAGCCACGAAGATCATGTCGCTGTGGCCTGGCAAATGCTCCGCGGCGATGATTTCCTCGAAGCGGCCCGGCGGTATACGGCCGGTCTTCGTGCGCTGACCGAGAAGGCCGGCGTGCCGGAAAAGTTCAACATGACCGTGACCTTGGCTTTTCTGAGCGTGATCGCTGAAAGGATGGCCGGAAGGAACGAAGAGACTTTTGAAGCGTTCCTGGCCAACAACCGGGACCTTGTCTCCGGCAATCCTCTGAATGCCTGGTACACGAAGGAACGGCTTGCAAGTGCCAGTGCCCGGACCGGATTTTTGATGCCTGATCAGTGGAATTTTCCGGCTGCTGCCAGTTAGGACATGCCGGCTCCGCGGGGGTTTTGCCAGCTTGCAAAGATTCCCGAAGTGCCCTCTTGCCAAACCCCATGGGGGTTCTGATATAAGGCGCTCGGGAGGTTGGTGGTGGACGAGCCACTCGCCAACCGGGTCAGGTCCGGAAGGAAGCAGCCCTAACGAGATCCGGCACGGGTCATCGTTCCAGCCTCCCACCCTTTTCAGACAAGTTGAATTCCGGCTTTGAAGGCCAGTGATCGCGTTGTTGCCTGGCGGCGGAAACGGTTCACAGAAAAATCGGCAATTGAGCACGACACCGGCGCGAAAAAACCGGTATGGTGCGGTCCATGGACGAAATGACTTTTCCAGATAGTGGCTCGCAGAACACGCAGGGCAGCGATGGTGCCTATCGTGTTCTGGCGCGCAAGTACCGGCCCCAGACCTTTGAGGACTTGGTTGGCCAGGAGCCCATGGTACAGACGCTGGAAAATGCCTTTGAGACCGGGCGCATTGCCCAGGCCTGGATGCTGACCGGCGTACGCGGTGTCGGCAAAACGACCACCGCCCGCATTCTCGCCCGCGGCCTCAATTACGAAGTGCCAGGCGAAATCGACAAGCCGACTGTGAAGCTGACCCAGGAAGGCAGCCACTGCCGGGCCATCATGGAAGGCCGGCATGTGGACGTCATCGAGATGGATGCCGCCTCTCACACCGGCATCAACGATATCCGTGAGATCACCGACGCGGCGCGCTACCGTCCGGCGACCGCGCGCTACAAGGTCTACATCATCGACGAAGTGCACATGCTGTCGACGGCCGCCTTCAACGGCCTGTTGAAGACGCTGGAAGAGCCGCCGGAGCATGTGAAGTTCATCTTTGCCACAACGGAAATCCGCAAGGTGCCGATCACGGTGCTGTCCCGCTGTCAGCGGTTTGACCTGCGCCGGATCGAACAGCCCAAACTGACCGGCCTGCTGCGCCGGATTTCCGATGCGGAAAACATCCAGATCAGCGATGAGGCGCTGGGCCTGATTGCCCGGGCCGGTGAGGGATCCGCGCGCGATTCCCTTTCCTTGCTCGATCAGGCGATGGCCCATGGCGCCGGCGCCATTGAAGCCGATGAAGTCCGACAAATGCTCGGTCTGGCTGATCGGGCGCGTGTCATAGACCTGTTTGAACATGTCATGGCAGGGCGTGTCGCCGAAGCGATGGAAGAGCTGGCGGCGCAATACCAGGTCGGCGCCGATCCGGCGATCGTGCTGACCGACCTTGCTGATTTCACCCATCTGGTGACCCGTTTGAAAGTGGTGCCCAAGGCGGGAGACGATGTCTCGGTCACCGAGACAGAGCGTGCACGCGGCCGTGAGTTTGCGGAAAAACTCTCCGTACGGGTGCTTTCGCGCGCATGGCAGATCCTGCTGAAGGGTGTTCAGGAGGTGCAGGCCGCACCCAAGCCTCTGGCCGCTGCCGATATGGTTCTTGTCCGCCTTGCCTATGCAGCCGACCTGCCCGATCCCGGCGAAGCGCTGGCGCTCTTGCGCAGCGGGGGAGCCGTTCCAGCGGGCGGCAGTGCTCCGGCGCCGAGTGGCGGTGGTGGCGCTGGGCCAGTCGCATCTTCGCCGCCGCGTCCGCGCCTGGCGGCAATTGCCGGTGGGGCTGCACAGCGGGCACCGCAGGTTCAGCCGCAAGCTGCTCCCTTACCGGCGACACCAGCTGTCGCGCTGGCGTCGCTCCAGGACTGCGCGGCCCTTGCGTCTGAAAAACGCGATATCCCGATGAAAGCCGCCATTGAGCGTCAGATGCGGCTGGTGAAATTCGAACCGGGCAAGATCGAGATCCAGCCGACGGAGAATGCACCGGCTGATATTGCCGGGGAGTTCGGCCGCAAGCTTTCCGAATGGACAGGAATGCGCTGGATGGTTGTTGTCAGCCGCACGCAAGGGCGGCCGACCATTCATGAAGAGCGCGAAGCGAACCAGGAACAGCTTCTGTCTGATGCCCGTGCCCATCCAACGGTCGCAGCTCTGCTCAACCAGTTTCCCGGTGCGAAAGTAATTGATGTTAAGGTTCAGGCTTCGGAAGAAGACGAAGCTGCGATGGCTGATCCGATGATCAACGACCCCTTGCTCAAGGAAGCGCTGGGTGCCGACGAGGACGAGGATTGAGTCAGGCCGGGCCGGAAGCTGGATGAAACGATGGACAAAAAGATCAGGAACAACATCATTTGGTTTTTCGTTCTGGCAGTGGGTTGCCTGCTGGCGATGGCGTTTGTCTCCAAGGCGGACATAGATGAGTTCGTCAGGCTCTTGTCCGTTGTATCACTCGTCTGCGGGTTCTTTCTCGTTGGATCGTTTTTCGCCATGCGGATCTTCTACCTGTGCTTCAAAAAGTAATGACCGTGACGGCAAGGTTTTGAATTGCGGCAATGTGTTTGGGCTGGCAATTCGCCCGTTGTTCTTCTAAACGCAGACCCCAGATGATAGGCATGCGGCTTGGACCGCAGATGGGTTTTTAAAGGAGAGATCCGATGGACTTCCTCAAGATGATGAAGCAGGCGAAACAGATGCAGGAGCAAATGGGCACCCTGCAGGAACAGGTTGCTGAAATCGAAGCGGAAGGTTCAGCGGGCGGTGGTCTTGTCAAAATGACCGTCGGCGGCAAGGGCGAAATCCGCAGCCTGAAGATCGACCCTGAGATGTTCAAGGAAGAGGATGTCGAAATCCTCGAGGACCTGATCATCGCGGCTCACAACGAAGCCAAGGCCAAGGTCGAAATGACCATGCAGGAAAAGACCCAGGAGCTGAT
Organism: Roseibium sp.; assembly: GCA_965230705.1. GTDB lineage: Bacteria > Pseudomonadota > Alphaproteobacteria > Rhizobiales > Stappiaceae > Roseibium. The sequence goes on from CBDDLN010000001.1 coordinate 205,801, forward strand.
GAGTGGTCTTGGTCTTCCAGCCGGCATGAAACTGCCGTTTTAATCTGACTTGAAGGACAGGGGATCAAGCGGCTTTATGGCCCAAAGCAAGGTAGCCGGACCGGAAATTGAGCGTTTGATCCAGCTTCTGGCCAAGCTGCCGGGGCTTGGGCCGCGGTCTGCGCGGCGGGCGGCGCTGCACCTGATCAAGAAAAAGGACCAGCTTCTGGTCCCCCTGGCTGATGCGATGGGCGTCGCGGTCGACAAGATCGGCGTTTGCTCCGTTTGCGGAACTGTCGATACCGCCGATCCCTGCGCAATCTGTTCCGACCCCCGGCGCGACCCCCATGTGCTGGTGGTGGTTGAGGATGTGGCCGACCTCTGGGCGCTGGAACGGGCTTCGGCCATCAATGCCCGTTATCATGTTCTTGGTGGCACCCTGTCTCCGCTTGATGGTGTTGGACCGGACGATCTCAACATCCCCGCGCTGATCGAGCGATGCGCAGACCGGGACATTCAGGAAGTTATCCTGGCGATCAATGCGACGGTCGAAGGGCAGACCACGGCCCATTACGTCACGGATCAACTATCTCACCTTAACGTAAAGGTAACGCGCCTTGCCCACGGCGTTCCGGTTGGTGGTGAACTCGATTATCTCGACGAAGGTACTTTGACCCAGGCCCTCAAGGCCCGGACATCCTTTTAAGTTTCTTTTTGCTGCAACACGCTCCTTTTTGCCCGAACGATTGATTCGGAGCGATCCCGGCTGCCGGAACCAGAGGCTATGTTGCACAGCAGCACAGGATGTGCATAGTTTGTGTCCATTCACAAAAAATAGACACAGGAAGGGACAGTACGCTGGCCGTAGAAAAAATGACGTCCAATGATGGCGCAATCGAAAGTGCAGAAGATCTCTCGTCGATTGCATTTGGTTTCATGGGGTCCAAAGCCCTTTTTACAGGACTTCACGTCGATATTTTTTCGGTGTTGGCAGACGGTTCCAAAACGACGGAAGAACTGGCAAAGGCCGTCGATGTTCCGATCAACCGGATCGTTATCCTGACCACGGCACTTGCCAGCATCGGCTTGCTGACGATCGGGGACGACCAGAAGATCCAGAACTCGCCGGCAGCACAGAACTTCCTGTCTAAGCAGTCAAAATACGATTTCGGCGACTATCTGCGCTATCAAATCGACCAGCAGATGTACCCGTTCCTGCTGCAGCTCAATGCGGTTATGAAGGGGGATCTGCCTGACGACGCAATCAGTTCATACCGCCATTGGATGACCGATGAGGAACAAGCGTCGGTCTATTCTGAAAGCCAGCACGCCGGTTCGCTCGGGCCGGGCCGCACGCTAGCGCGGAAGGTGGACCTCAGCAATGCGACCTCCTTGCTGGATGTGGGCGGCGGCACCGGTGCCATGACCATCAGCCTGTGCGCCGAATACGAAAACCTGCATTCGACCATCATAGACTTTCCGAACGTCGCAGAGATCGGCTGGCGCTTTATCTCCGAAGCCGATCTGGTCAACCGCGTACGCTATATTCCGGGCAATGCCATTGAAGTTCAGTGGCCGGCCGATCAGGACGCAGTGCTAATGTCCTATCTAATGAGCGGCGTACCCGGCGAGGCTGTGGAAGGGCTCCTGCAGAAGGCTTTCGAGGCACTGTCTCCCGGAGGCAAGTTGATGGTCCATGACTTCATGGTCGAAGAGCACCGCCGGGGGCCGGCCCTTGCTGCGCTTTGGCAGCTGCAGCACATGGCGTTTACTCCAGAAGCCCGCTCACTTTCCGTCGGTTGGCTGACAGAAGCTGGCAAGAAAATCGGCTTTGAAGTCGACGACGTCGGCAATCTCATCCCCGCAATGACCAAGCTGGTCGTCTTTTCCAAACCTTCCTGATCTGCTGGCAGCACCATGGCAACATTCAAACTGCACGAGGAACCGCTTCAAGAAGCATGGCTGGATGCCTATGGCCATCTGAACGAAGCCTATTACCTTGTTCCCTTCAGCAACGCGACCTGGAAGCTTCAGGATCGCTTTGCCATCGGGACCGACTATTTTGATGCGACCGGCTGTGCTCTGTACACATTGGAGAGCCATCTGCGGTACGTCGGAGAAGTTCGCGCGCCGGCGACGCTGTCCATTGAATCGGCTGTGCTGGGGGTGGACGCCAAGCGTCTCCATATCGGGCACATCATGCGGTCCGGGGCCCAGGAATGTGCAACGATTGAATGCATGCTGCTGCACTATGATACAAGGGCAAGTGGCTCGGCAGCTTTTCCTGAGAGCGTATTGAAAGACCTGCGCGAAGCCATCCTGAAACCAACTCCGGATTGGGTGGGGCGAACTGTCCGCCGCCTGGATTAACGGCTTTGTTCCATTCATATATCAAGGTTTTGGCGGGAAACGTTCCTTGACTTGCAAGCGCAAACTTGCAGCCTGGCTTCCCGCCATTCCTCTGTCTGCCGCCCCTTGCGCCTGCGCACCCAGGTACTTATGTCGAGGCGGTCGGTAATTTCGCTTTCAAGGAAAACATGCTCTCCGCCGCCTCCCGCGCCTTCAGTCAGGTCTTCGAAAAGCAATTCCGTGCGATTTTCTGGAAAATGCTGGGCTTTACCCTTGCTGTTCTTCTGGTGATTTGGATCGCGTTGCAAGGGCTGGTCGCCGGGTTCGTTGCGCTGCCCTATCCCTGGCTTGAGACGGCCCTTTCGATCCTGACCGGCATCGGAGCCGTCGTCGGGCTTGGGTTCCTGATTGCCCCGGTGTCTGCGCTGTTTGCCGGTCTGTTTCAGGATGAGATCGCGGATATCGTAGAGAAAAACGATTATCCCAACGACCGGCCCGGAACAGCATTGCCGGTCATGCAATCGATCGTTCTGGCGATCAAATTCATGGGCGTGGTGATCCTCGGAAACCTGTTTGCCCTGCTGTTGTTGCTGATCCCTGGTGTCAATCTGATCGCTTTCTTCGTTGTGAACGGCTATCTGCTCGGCCGCGAGTTTTTTGAATTTGCCGCCATGCGCTTCATGCCGCCAAAGGAGGCAAGGGCGTTCCGCCGGGCCAATGGCGGAGCGGTGTTCATGGGTGGGCTTATAATTGCCGGTGTTCTGGCCGTGCCTCTGCTCAACCTGATCACGCCGATCTTTGCGACCATTTTCATGATGCATCTTTACAAACGGCTTGCGTCTGGCGCCGCGATCTGACGAACTGCACGTCTAAATCATCTCAATCGTGAGTTCGAAAGTTCGGATGCAGGACCTGTTGCATGAGATCGCCAGCGCGATGAGCGCTGCGGAAGACAAGGGCAAGGTTGCCGATTACATCCCGGAACTGGCGACAGTAGATCCCGGCCAGTTCGCCATTTCCATCGCAACCTCGGACGGTGCGGTTTATTCTGCAGGCGATGCAGACACACCCTTTTCCATTCAGTCCGTTTCCAAGATTTTCGCGCTCGCCCTGGCTTTGGGCCGGGTTGGTGACCAAATGTGGCAGCGTGTGGGGCGGGAACCTTCCGGTCTGTCGTTTGATTCGATCCTACTGCTTGAGCGTGAGAACGGCATTCCGCGAAATCCATTTATCAACGCCGGGGCACTGGTAACGACCGACACCTATCTGGCCGGGTCCAATCCGCGTGAGGCTCTGGGCGAGTTGTTGCGGTTTATCCGCGCTGCGGCAGATGACGACGATATTCATATCAACGACAAGGTTGCCCAGTCGGAAATTGCGACGGGCCACCGGAACTTTTCGCTCGCCCACTATCTGGCTTCCTGCGGCAACATGCGGGCGTCCGTAGAAAAAGTGCTTGGGACATATTGCCACCAGTGTGCGGTGGAAATGACTTGCCGGCAGCTGGCATTGGCGGGCCGGTTTCTGGTGGATGGCAAGAATATGCCAGGCCTGGTGTCATCGGAACGCCGGCGCCGGATCAATGCGCTGATGATGACTTGCGGTCATTATGATGGCTCCGGGGATTTTGCTTTCCGCGTTGGTCTTCCCGGAAAAAGCGGCGTTGGTGGCGGTATTCTGGTGGTTGCGCCGGGTAAGGCCTCCATCGCTGCGTGGTCGCCGGGATTGAACCGCTATGGCAATTCCAAGCTTGGAACAGAGGCGATGGAACTGTTTGCGCGGCGAACAGGCTGGTCGGTTTTCGGTTCACCGCTTGCGTAACCGGGCCATCTACGGGCAGTTTTTGCACAAATCTGCCTGCTCTAAACCGGTTCAGATCGATTTTTCCTCCATATACGCCAATTGGATGCTTTGACGTGCCGGGCTGTTGGCGCTAGAACGCACGTATGACAACGCCTTGAATTGTTTACGCTAACGTAAGCGTAAGGGGCGTCGTACGGGAGAGATATTCGATGTCGAACGCCGACCTGCGGAGCAACCGCCCCCTGTCGCCCCATCTTCAGATCTACAAACCGATTCTGACGATGGTCATGTCGATCCTGCACCGGATCACAGGTGCTGCCCTTTATTTCGGAACCGTGCTTGTGGCGTGGTGGCTGATCGCAGCCGCCGCCGGTCCGGCCTACTTTGATTTCGTCAATGAGATCTACGGGTCGATCCTGGGCCGCCTGGTGCTGTTCGGCTTCACCTGGGCGCTGGTCCACCACATGCTGGGCGGCATTCGCCACTTTATCTGGGACATGGGTGCCGGATTTGGCGAAGAGGCCCGCAACTGGCTGGCCAAGGCAACCATCGCCGGTTCCGTTGCCATCACGATCCTGCTCTGGATCATTGGTTACATGGTTCGCTGAGGGAGACGAGATATGACCGACATGCGCACCCCCCTCGCCAAGGTTCGTGGCCTTGGTTCGGCCAAGGACGGTACGGACCATTTCTGGAAGCAGCGTGTGACAGCCGTCGCCAACGTCTTCCTGATTTCCTTTTTTGTAATTGTGATCATCGCGCTCCAGGGCGCCAGCCACGGTGATGTGGTGGCCTGCCTGCAGAACCCGCTGGTATCGATCATCATGCTCCTCGTCATCCTGTCCGGCGTCTATCACATGAAGCTCGGCATGCAGGTTGTCATTGAGGATTACGTGCACGGCGAAGGCCTGAAGTTCATCACCTTGATGGCCAACACCTTCTTCTGTGCCTTTATCGGCTTGGGCTGCATGTTTGCCGTGCTCAAGATTGGCTTTGGAGGCTGACCCGAATGGCCAAAACATATGAATTCGTCGACCACACTTATGATGTGGTCGTAGTAGGGGCCGGCGGCGCCGGTTTGCGCGCGACCCTCGGCATGGCCGAGCAGGGGCTGCGCACCGCCTGTATCACCAAGGTTTTCCCGACCCGTTCCCACACCGTTGCCGCCCAGGGCGGTATCGCCGCGTCCTTGAAGAACATGACGCCGGACAGCTGGGAATGGCACATGTACGACACGGTGAAGGGCTCCGACTGGCTCGGTGACACCGACGCCATGGAATACCTTGCCCGTGAGGCTCCAAAGGCTGTTTACGAGCTTGAGCACTACGGCGTTCCGTTCTCCCGGACCGAAGACGGCAAGATCTATCAGCGCCCGTTTGGCGGCCACATGCAGAACTACGGCGAAGGCCCTCCCGTGCAGCGCACCTGTGCCGCAGCGGACCGGACCGGCCACGCCATCCTGCATACGCTCTACGGCCAGTCCCTGCGCCACAACGCGGAATTCTACATCGAGTATTTTGCGCTCGATCTGATCATGTCCGAAGACGGCGTGTGTCAGGGTGTGATTGCCTGGAACCTCGACGACGGAACGATCCACCGCTTTGCGGCCAAGATGGTTGTTCTGGCAACCGGCGGTTACGGCCGGTCCTATTTCTCTGCAACCTCTGCCCACACCTGCACTGGCGATGGCGGCGGCATGGTCGCCCGTGCCGGCCTGCCGATGCAGGACATGGAATTCGTTCAGTTCCACCCGACGGGCATCTACGGCTCCGGCTGCCTGATTACCGAAGGTGCGCGCGGCGAAGGCGGCTATCTGGTCAATTCCGAAGGCGAGCGCTTTATGGAGCGCTATGCACCGTCGGCAAAAGACCTCGCCTCCCGTGACGTTGTCTCCCGCTGCATGACCATGGAGATCCGCGAAGGCCGCGGCGTTGGCAAGAACAAGGATCACATCTTCCTGCACCTGGATCACCTGGATCCGGCGCTTCTGGCGGAACGCCTGCCGGGTATTTCGGAAAGCGCCAAGATCTTTGCCGGTGTTGATGTGACGAAGGAACCGATCCCGGTCCTGCCGACGGTCCACTACAACATGGGCGGTGTGCCGACCAATTACTGGGGCGAAGTGCTGAACGCCGACAGTAAAAATCCGGACCGGATCCAGCCGGGCCTGATGGCTGTTGGTGAAGCTGGCTGTGCGTCTGTTCACGGCGCAAACCGTCTTGGCTCCAACTCCCTGATCGATCTGGTGGTCTTTGGCCGCGCCGCAGCCATCCGTGCTGCTGAAGTCGTCGATCCGAAAGAAGCGACACCGGCGCCGAGCGAAGCGTCCTGTGAAAAGATCATGGACCGCTTCGACCGGCTGCGGAACGCAAACGGCACGATCGCAACGGCGGACCTGCGCGACAAGATGCAGCGTACCATGCAAGAAGATGCAGCCGTTTTCCGGACCCAGGAAAGCCTGGAGCAGGGCTGCAAGCGCATGAGCGCCATCTGGGGCGAGATGAAGGACCTGAAGGTCTCCGACCGGTCCATGGTCTGGAACTCCGACCTTGTCGAAACCCTCGAGCTGGAAAACCTGATGGCCAACGCCATCACAACGGTCTATGGCGCTGAGGCGCGCAAGGAAAGCCGTGGCGCCCATGCCCGCGAGGACTTCAAGGACGGCCCGCTCGGCGGCCGTAACGACGATGAATGGCGCAAGCACACCCTGTCCTGGGTGGACGAGGCCGGCAACGTCAAGCTCGACTACCGTGCAGTTGTCACTGAGCCTTTGACCAAGTTCGAGGACGGCGGCATCGACCCGAAGAAGATCGCGCCAAAAGCGCGCGTCTACTAAGGAGCGCCGGGACCCTTGAGCGCAAGCGCAACCCTGATGGATACGACAAGCCCCTTCGGCACCTACCGTGCCGAGGGTCTGGTTCGCCTTGCCTGGGGCTTGGCGGATCGGCACGATCTGTCCGCCGGTTTGCGCAAGCGGATCCGGGCTCTGGTGGCCCGGGTGTTCAAAGGTCCCTATGACACGGAAGCTGATGGTCTGAAGTTCCGGATCTACCCGGGTCAGAACTATGACGACCGCAAGATCCTCGCCAAGGGCCGGTTGCCGGAAAAGGCGGAGCACAAGCTGCTTCAGCCCCATCTGAAGGACGGCACGGTCTTCGCGGATGTTGGCGCCAACATTGGCAGCTATTCCCTCTTTGCCGCCAGTTGCGGTGCCGAGGTTCTGGCTGTCGAAGCCAATCCGGATACGGCGGCCAAGCTGGTGTTCAATCTGAAGGCCAATGGCTTGACCAATGTACGCGTGGCCGAAGTTGCCGTTGGCGACAGCGAAGGCACCCTGCAGCTCTGGTCGGAGCCCTCCAACTGTGGTTTTGCCACGCTGGTTGAAGACCTGACAACGGGTGAGTGGGCCGGCGACTGGTCGCCGCGCGAGGTGCGTGTGTGCCCTTTGACCGCGATACTGGCGGAAAAGGGGCTTTCCCGGATCGATGTTCTCAAAGTGGACATTGAAGGCTTCGAAGACCGGGCGGTCATGACCTATCTGCGGGCTTCAGAGCGCGCTGCCTGGCCGCGTGTCATCATGCTTGAAACAAATTGCCGGCAACACTGGGCCGAGGACTGCATGGAAGAATTGCAGACGCTCGGATACCGCGTTGCCGGTTCGACAGAAGACAATACGGTGTTCGAGCTTAACGCCTGAACGCCGACCTGACTTGAGGCCCGGACGCGACAAAGGGCCCAAACGCGGAGCGAAGAAAAATGGTTCAGCTGACGCTTCCCCGGAACTCTCAGGTGACGGAAGGCAAGGTATGGGACAAGCCGGCAGGCGCCACCAACCTGCGCGAATACCGGATCTACCGCTGGAACCCGGATGACGGACGCAATCCGCGGGTCGACACCTATTTTGTCGACAAGGACGATTGCGGGCCGATGGTTCTCGACGGACTCATCTACATCAAGAACAAGATCGACCCGACGCTGACCTTCCGCCGCTCGTGCCGCGAAGGCATCTGCGGTTCCTGCGCCATGAACATCGACGGCACCAACACTCTGGCCTGTACAAAGGGCAACGATGAGGTCGCCGGCGACGTGGTCAAGATCTATCCGCTGCCGCACATGGCCGTGGTCAAGGATCTGGTGCCGGACATGACCCGCTTTTACGCCCAGCACCGGTCGATTGAGCCCTGGCTCAAGACCACCACACCGGAGCCGGAAAAGGAATGGCGCCAGTCCCACGAGGACCGGGTCAAGCTGGATGGCCTCTACGAGTGTATCCTGTGCGCCTGCTGCTCCACCTCCTGCCCGAGTTACTGGTGGAACGGCGACCGTTACCTCGGCCCGGCCATCCTGCTGCAGGCCTACCGCTGGCTGATCGACAGCCGCGACGAGGCCACCGGCGAGCGTCTGGACAATCTGGAAGACCCCTTCCGGCTCTACCGCTGCCACACCATCATGAACTGCTCCCAAGCCTGCCCGAAAGGCCTCAACCCGGCCAAGGCAATTGCGGAAATCAAGAAAATGCTGGTGGAACGCAGGGTCTAAAATCTCCGTAAAGTTTTGTTATTTTGTGTGTGCAATCTTGACATGCGTATATGTTTTCTGATTCGCTGCAACAGGAGGAACTAGAAATGGCGAGTGATTCGAGCATGACTAGATTCGAGCTCGGTGAATTGGCTATTGATGCTGCTATTATTATAAATAAAAAAATATCCGGAAAGCAGCCGCCTGTAGAGCCTGTTGTAAGATTCTTGAGGGAAGTTGGCGAGTTACTTGCTTCGCCGGAAGACAGCTATACGCCACACAAATTTCTAATCAAAAATACTTATCTCAATAGCGGCAGCTTTAATCCGGAGCATCATCAGGAAGTTTTCTCAGGCCGTCTCAATGAGGCCGTCGACAGGTTAAATGGAGGCGATGCAGCCTCCTTGGAAGCGTTGAGAGATTTTTGTCTTGATCTTCATGAAGCTATTTTGAGTGAAGATGTTACTTGGGCAGAAAAGATGAAGCAGAGAGTTGATGAGCGGAAGTATAATTGATGTAGAAAAAGCTTCCCTTAGATTAAAGCTTGAAAGGCTGCACGATCAAGCTTTGCATGTGTCTTCATCTGAATATTCCTATGAGGCGGTAGGAAATGCTGCTGAGATTTTAAGATCTTTGATCCAAAAACAATTGAGCAGAATACATGACTACAATTCATTTCCTAGGCGCCTTCAAGAAAATATTACGCAAAGGACGATTCGGTTTATTATTCAAACCTCCGAAATACTAGGTACATTATCTCGTTCGTCTAGTATTAGGAATCCATTTGAGTGGCATTCAGAATATAATTCTCTGGCCAAAAAGTTGGCGGGTGAAGATGCGAAGTTAATATTTTCTTCTGAGTGGTCCTACATTCCTTTTACCTATCCGAAAAATCTAGAACAGCTTCCCGATTTCATTATTATCGGTATGCCGGCTTCGGAATCTGACAACGTCTTAACAACACCTGCCGCCGCCCATGAACTAGGACATTCGATTTGGCGGCATCGAAACATTGAACAGACTATTGGAGTCCATCTCCAAAAAGAACTTCAAGAACTTACAGTTAAAAGTGAAAAAGAACTAAAAAATGTCTTTAGAGAGCTTGACTTCTCTAAAATAGATACTGATTTGTTTGCGCAGCAGGTTTTTAGCCAAATTTGGCAAACGGCGTTTAAATACGCCATGATGCAGGCAGAAGAAGTATTTTGTGATTTTATTGGAGTGTTGCTTTTTGAGGATGCGTATTTGAGAGCATTTCACTATCTTATTTCTCCAAATTTAAGCACTTATCGATCTGCTGGGTATCCGGACACAAAAAAACGTGCACAAATACTCAACAAGTATGCGAACATTCTCGATTGCTCAGTTGATGGTTACGAAGAATGTTTCTTGCCAGATGTATCATCTCCAGACCCCCTTGAAAGTATTTATCTAGAAATCGCTGATAAGGCGCTAGATTTCTATTTGGATGAGTTGTTCAAGATCGCGGAAAATATGTTCCATCAAAATGGCTTGATGCAAATTGATCGAAAGAAGACTGCCGTAATCGTAGAGCATTTTAAAAACGGCGCACCGTATCCGGAAATTGCGAGCATACGAGAGTTGGTTGTCGCCAGTTGGGAGATTTATATCTCTGACTTCCATAGGGATTCGTCAAAAGCTAAAGCGCTATCTGACATCGTGCTTAAATCGGCAGAATATTCAGAATTCTTGAGGTTTGATGATGTTGGGAACTGACAAGATTAATGAGTATTTGGAGAAAAGTGATCCAAATGCCAGGCTCATAATATGTCCTAACCCTTTTAAGCTCAAAAGTTACCAGCCATCCGGTGCCTCAATTGACTTCCGGCTTGGCCGCTGGTTTTTGGTTATGCAACAAAGCAAAACTAACAAAATAGATTTAACCGTTAGCCGTGAGGAGAAGGATTTCGAATATAAAGAGGGAAAACAATATTTCGTTCCATTTAGCGAAAAATTTGTGCTGCACCCAGGCAGGTTTGTTTTAGCAGTTACCTTTGAGTGGCTAAAATTACCGTCCGACCTTGGAGCTTATGTAATCGGGAAGTCTAGTCTTGGACGACGAGGCCTTATTATTGAAACAGCGGCCGGGATACACCCTGGATTTTCCGGTTGTCTTACGCTTGAACTTTATAATTGCGGGGAAATTCCAATTGTAATATCTCCGGGAATGAGAGTCTGCCAATTATTTTTCCATGAAATAATTGGGGGACCTAATATGCCGAACAGCAAATTCGGAGGGCGTAGGAGACCGACGTTTGGCGGTTATGAACCAGACAATTTTGTAAAAAGAAATCATGTAAGAGACAACCAAATGGCATTTAACGCTCTCTAATTAGATCCCTTTTGATATTTCAACGAAAATTACTTCAATTTGGCAGCTAGTCATTGTTCGAACAATCTAGTGTATTTTGGGCCGTTAGAAAACTGCCAGAAGATTAGCGCGATGTGCGATGGATCTTGATATTGAATGGCTAGCTAAGAATAACTATCGCCCGTCGGGGCGGCTATCTACTTACTGGCATGCTGGACAGTCATTATTCTTACAAAAAAGATCTTAAAAATGAACGCCGTAGTCGGGAATTGACTCCAACTCCACCTCGGCCAGCAGCGCACCCTCTATGATCGCTTGAATGCAAATGTTTTCCCCCATGATGGGGTGAAAGCCGGAGTTCAAGGCGCCGTTTTCCAATGTGGGAAGGTCCGCACTTGTGCCGATCCCGGATGCGATAGAGTCTGAACTGGTCGTGAGCATGAACCAATACTCCCCCTGTATTGCTCTTAAAAGGACGTTGAAACACACAATAAACGGGAAGCGGAAAAACGGCGCTAAGGCCTTACTGAAAATTGGTTCAGTCTCGAGAAGGGTTTGTTAACCTCAACAAAGCTTCGGTCATGCTCAAGCCCCGCCGCGGGTGTGCGCCCCGGCGTTGTCCGTCAGTCTTGCCCGCTGCAATGCGAACGGGATGGCAGGCGCGGGAATGCCTTGCCCGCGCGTATGATGAGAGGTGGGAGGAGTGGCAAGGCGCCGCGCCTGCCCGGATTCTGGTTCCCGAAGCCATCTGCGCTTGCCCGCCCGCCTTTGCTGCGCCCGGTGCGTGGGGTGTGGCGCACCGTTTGCCAGTTGGACGCGGCCTCCGGTTCAAAATACAGCGCCAGACCCCGCCGCCTCAAAACCGGTTTGCAGATCGCCGGACCCGGCACTGGTCCGTTAGGCCAGCGCGCAGATCCTCAAAACCCGGTCTCCGACACCGGAAGCGGACGGTCCGGCTCCAGCCCCGAATGAAGGAGACGGATACAAGTATACGGCAGGTCCAGAGGCGAGGGATAAGTTTGCTGGGATGCTCTATCCTTGGTCATCCCGGGCGAAGCCTAAGCGGAGACCCGGGATCGGGGAGCCCATGTCGATTATGATCCAGTAAACTGAATCGGATCGGCTTTCGGCTCCCCGATCCCGGCTCGCACTGCGTTTGGCCGGGATGACGGCGGGTGGGTTGAAAGGTTTGTTAATTGCCTGCTTCAAGGCAAAGCCTGAGTGCTAGAATTTGCCGTTTTCGTGCGCCATTTCGGCCGGGATGGGTGAGACCACGTCCCAGTGTTCAACGATTTTGCCATTCTCGACACGCCAGAGATCAAAGAAGGCCCATGGTTTTCCGCCCATGATTGCGTCTGACGCGACGAAGACGAAATTGCCCTCGGCAACAACAATTTTTGGTTCGAATTTGGTGATGACCTGCCCTTGTTCGGCAAAAGCCTCAATCGCTGCCATCAGACCGTCCAGCCCGTCCGCAATCATGGGATTGTGCTGCATGTAGACGGCTGGATCCATATAGTCCGTGACCTTCTCCGGCGCTGCCCCACCCAGAACGTCACGCACAAAGCCGACAACCAGCTCCTTGTTTTCTTCGGTCTTATCAAGATCCGTCACCTCTACCGGACCGTCGGTCATCGACCGGCCGGAAACAGTCGTTTCAGGCACAGGCTGAAGATTGTCCCAGTGTTCGGCAACAACACCGTCTTCAACCCGGAACACATCAAAGGCAACCAGGCTCGGCGCACCGAATGCATCGGCGTTATCGTAGGTGTTGTGCAGCACGACGTAATTGCCTTCAGAGATGATCCGGTGGGTCGTCGTGGTCATGCCTGACGCTTCCACGGCCGGGATGACAGCCATCAGGCCTTCTGCGCCCGTCGCAATCGCCGGGTTATGCTGAATGTAGCCAGGATCCATCAAAGGCTTGGCCGCTTCCGGGTCATGGTCAACAAAAGCTGCGGTCAAAAGTGCGAGTACCAGTTCTTTCGGGGACATGAGATCTTCCTTTCATTTAGCAGTCGCCCAATTAAGTATCAAAAACGCACCAGATAGCAATTACGCACTTTATAGGCACCTGGTATGCTGCAGGATACCGCCGCTTGAAGGTGTATATGTTGACAAAGATAGAGGTATGGTAATAGTTTCTGGTATTCAAAACGAACCAGAAGAGACCATGTTACCAATTGGCGTAGCGAACAAGGCCGAAGCATCGAACTGCCCGATCCGGTCGGTGCTCTCGAATGTCACCGGCAAATGGCGGATCATTATTGTCCTTGCTCTGGAAGACGGCCCCAAGCGGTTTGGCGCAATCAAACGCTGCATTGGTGATGTCACGCAGCGGGTGCTGACGGAAAATCTCCGTGGTTTGCAGCGTGATGGCTATCTGACGCGCACGGTGGACCCCGGGCCGCCCGTTGCTGTCTCCTATGAATTGACGCCATTGGGTCAAGAGCTTGTGGCAAACCTGAAGCCGCTGGTCTTTTGGTCCTCAGAACAAATGGATCAGGTCAAGACCGCCCGGATGGAATACGACAAGGCGAATCCTGAGTGATTTTTTCTTCCCGGTCGTGAACCGGTATCCTTTCGTCCAGTTCGACTGCCTGCGGTTGAGGTGCGGTCACAGATCCCTGATCTCCGCATTGCTGTGTCCGGGACAGCGGAAAAGATCCAAGCAAACAAAAAGCCCAGGCAAATTGCCCGGGCTTTCTCAAAAACAAACTGCCGGAAAACTTACGAATGGATCGCCTTGGAGAAGGTGGCGAGGGCTGCTTCCTTGACGGCTTCCGACATGGTCGGGTGGGCGTGGCAGGTGCGGCCGAGGTCTTCCGACGATCCGCCGAATTCCATCAGGACAGCTGCCTCGTGGATCATTTCACCGGCACCGAAGCCGACGATGTGCACACCCAGAACCCGGTCGGTTTCCGCGTCGGCCAGCACCTTTGCAAAGCCGTCGGTGTGGTTCATGGCCCGGGCGCGGCCGTTGGCGGTAAAGGCGAATTTGCCGGACTTGTAGGCGATGCCCGCCGCCTTCAGCTCTTCTTCGGTCTTGCCGACAGAGGCGACCTCCGGCTGGGTGTAGACGACGCCCGGGATAACGTCGTAGTTCACATGGCCTGCCTGACCGGCGAGGATCTCGGCCAGCGCAACGCCTTCGTCTTCTGCCTTGTGCGCCAGCATCGGGCCATCAATGACATCGCCGATGGCGTAAATACCGTCGACATTGGTCTTGTAGTGGCCGTCGGTCTGAACCCGGCCGCGCTCGTCCAGCGCAACGCCAGCGGCTTCAAGGCCGAGGCCTTCCGTGTAGGGCCGGCGGCCGATTGCCACCAGAACCACATCGGCCTCAATGACCTCTGCATCGCCGCCTGCGGCAGGCTCAACGGAAACTGCAAGCCCCTTGCCCTTCTTGGCAACGCCGGTGACCTTCGCGGACAGTTTGAACTCCATGCCCTGCTTCTTCAGCATGCGCTGGAAGTTCTTGGACACGTCGCCATCCATCGGCCCGAGGATTTTCGGCAGGAATTCGACAACGGTGACCTTGGAGCCAAGACGGTTCCAGACCGAGCCAAGTTCCAGGCCGATCACGCCGCCGCCAACCACGACCAGCTTGCCCGGAACCTTTGCCAGCTCCAGCGCGCCGGTGGAGGAAACCACCTGCTTTTCGTCGATCTCGATGCCCGGCAAAGGCATTACATCAGAACCGGTGGCGATCACGATGTTCCTGGTGGCGAGTTCGGTCACCTTGCCGTCGTCGGAAGTCACTTCGACCTTGCCAGCACCAAGGATCTTGCCCGTGCCGTGGTGGGTGTCGATCTTGTTCTTTTTCATCAGGAAACCGACACCGCCCACATTGGCGTCGATCACTTCCTGCTTGTGTTTCATCATGGCCGGAAGGTCGAGCTTGGGCTTGGAAACCTTGACGCCAAGTTTTTCCAGGCCGTGGCCGGCTTCTTCGAACATTTCAGACGCGTGCAGCAGCGCCTTGGAGGGAATGCAGCCGACGTTGAGGCAGGTGCCGCCGTGGGTTGCCCGCTTTTCAACCACAGCCACTTTCAAACCAAGCTGAGCGGCCTTGATCGCGCAAACATAGCCGCCAGGGCCGGTTCCGATGACAACGAGATCGTATTGGGACATGTGTGTTGCCTTTGTCGTTCAAAAAGATCCGGCTGCCGGATCAGGGTAAAACTGCGCGCCCGCCGGAAACATCCAGGATCGCACCGGTTGTGTAACTTGCGTCGTCCGACAGCAGCCACTTGATGGCCTTTGCCACCTCGTCAGCCGTGCCGGCACGTTTCATGGGGAGCTTCGGCTCCAGGTCCTTCACCCGGTCGGGCAGGCCGCCGGATGCATGAATGTCGGTATCAATGATGCCGGGCCGCACCGCATTGACCCGGATCCCTTCTTCAGCCACTTCAAGGGCAAGGCCGACCGTCATTGTGTCGATGGCGCCCTTGGAGGCGGCGTAGTCCACGTATTGGCCAGGCGATCCGATCTTTGAGCCCGCGGACCCGAGATTGACAATGGCACCGCCCTTGCCGCCATTCTTGGTCGACATGCGTTTGACTGCTTCCCGGGCGCACAGGAACGACCCGGTAATATTGATGGCGAACATGCGCGTCAGGCGATCCAGCGACATGTCCTCGACACGCTCGGGCTTATCGACAACGCCAGCGTTGTTCACCAGGCCAACCAATGGGCCAAGCGCGTCGCAGGCCGCAAACATCCTCAGAACATCGGCTTCGGACTGGACATCGCCCTGTACGATCGCTGCCTTGCCGCCTACGGCTTCAATGTTCGCAGCGACCTCTTCCGCCGCCGCCTTGTTTGAGGCGTAGTTGACCATGACCAGATGGCCGAGCTCAGCAGCCCGCACGGCCGCAGCGGCGCCAATGCCGCGGCTGCCACCGGTTACGAGTACGACGCCTTGATGATCGGTCATGGTCCGTGTCCGCCTACTTGATCCGTTCCAGCTGCTCGGAAGCCTTGCCACCGGCCCAGACGCCTGAAAGCGTGCCGTCCGGATTTACCTGATAGACAACCGGCGTATCGGATCCCCAGTCGATGGTGAGAACGCTGCCTTGAAGATGCCCCTGACCGCTGTAGGACTGGCCGGCAATCTCCCAATAGAAGTAGGCTGTGTCGCCCTTGACTGTAATCGTGACGCGCCCCTTGTATTGGGAGCCGTTCGGATTGCGGCCATCCACCTTGTAGGTGCCGGCGAGATTGTCCAGATAGACCGACTTGAGGGCAGCTTCCGCCGGTTGCGTCAGGCCAGCCAGATTGGCGAGCGGGCTGGTGAGAAGGCATCCAGCAGCAAGGACAAGGCAGGCTGCGTAGAAAAGTCTCTGCGTCAAACTTTTGGAAAGATCCCGCATCCCAGTCCCTCCTAACGCTCCAACAAGGTAAGACGCAGGCCGAAACCTGCAAAGGCTGCTGCAACGGTCCGGCGCATCCAGGTCAGCACACGGTCGCTGCGGAAAAGCCGTTTCCCGACGAAAGCGGCACAAAAGCCGTAGACCACAAAAACAGCGAATGTCATGGCCATGAAGACACCGCCGAGCATCAGCATATCCAGCATCGGGCTGGCCGCCGCCGGTGAAATGAACTGCGGCAGGAAGGCAAGGAAAAACACCGTGAGCTTGGGGTTCAGAATGTTGATCAGGAACCCGGTGCGGGCGATGGCAAAAAAGCCCCTGGAAGGGCCAGCATCCGCACTGCTTAGGTCGACCGGTCCGGCGTCATTCAGCGTCTGCCAGGCAAGATACAGAAGATAGGCAACGCCGGCGTATTTGATAGCCTGAAACACCAGAGCACTGGTGTGCAGCAGGGCGGACAAGCCGACCACCGATGCGAGAATGGCCGGCAGGATCCCAAGCGTGCATCCAAACGCGGCGGCAAGGCTGGCTTGCCGCCCGTTTCCGAGCCCGACGGCAACGGTGTAGACCACACCGGTGCCGGGAACCAGCACCACGATCAGCGCCGTGATGAGGAATTCTAGGCTCATTGGATGCTGAGCTCCTTTAGAGGTCGAGGACCAGCCGTTGCGGGTCTTCCAGGCTTTCCTTGACGCGTACCAGGAAGGCCACGGCTTCCTTGCCGTCGACAATCCGGTGATCGTAGGAAAGTGCCAGATACATCATCGGGCGGATGACCACCTGACCGTTCACGGCCATCGGGCGTTCCTGGATCTTGTGCATGCCAAGAATGCCGGACTGTGGCGCATTCAGGATCGGCGAGGACATCAGCGAGCCATAAACACCACCGTTGGAGATGGTGAATGTGCCACCGGTCATGTCGGCCATGCCGAGTTTGCCGTCCCGCGCCTTGCGGCCCAGGTTGCCGATTTCCTTTTCGATCTCGGCGATGGACATCTGATCAGCGTCGCGAACGACCGGAACGACAAGGCCCTTGTCGGTGCCTACAGCCACGCCAACATGGGCGAAGTTCTTGTAGATGATGTCGGTGCCATCAATCTCGGCGTTGACCGCCGGAACTTCCTTGAGTGCGTGGCAGACCGCCTTGGTGAAGAAGCCCATGAAACCGAGTTTCACGCCGTGCTTCTTTTCAAACAGGTCCTTGTACTGCTTGCGCAGATCCATGACCGGGCCCATGTCCACCTCGTTGTAGGTGGTCAGCATGGCGGCCGTGTTCTGGGCGTCCTTGAGGCGGCGCGCGATGGTCTGGCGCAGCTTCGTCATGCGCACGCGCTCTTCGCGCACTTCATCTTCAGCTGCGACAGGAGCGCGGGCAGCTGCAGGCGCCGCCGGGGAGGCTGCAGATGTGGCGCCGGAGGCGACGGCCGCAATAACATCCTGCTTCAGGACCTGGCCACGCTTGCCGGAACCGGCCACCTGGTCAGCAGCAAGGTTCTTTTCAGCCATCATCTTGGCAGCGGATGGGGCAGGCGGCATCGATGTGCCACCAGCCGGTGCGGCAGGTGCCGGCGCCGGAGCGGTAGCTGCCGGGGCTGCGGTTGCAGCACCAGCGCCGCTTGGATCGATCTGGCAAAGCAGCATGCCCGGTTCAACCGTGTCGCCGGTCTTAACAGAGACAGCAGCGATGGTGCCGCCAACCGGAGCTGGTACTTCCTGCGCGGCCTTGTCGGTCTCGAGCTCTACAAGGGTGTCATCGGCTTTCACCGTGTCGCCAACCTTGACGAACCATTCGCCGACTTCGGCTTCGGTAACGGATTCACCGGCGCTTGGCGTCACCACATCGACCAGCTCGGCCTTGGCAGGTGCCGCGGCGGCTTTGGCCGGTGCGGCTTCAGCCTTGGCAGCAGGAGCTGCGGCAGCTGCACCATCGGCGATCTGGCCGAGCAACGCGCCGACTTCAACGGTGTCGCCTTCCTTGACTACGATGGACTCCAGAGTTCCGGCAGCAGGTGCCGGCACTTCGACGGTGACCTTGTCGGTCTCAAGTTCCACAAGCGGTTCATCGATCGCGATCGGATCGCCCGGTTTTTTAAACCACTGAGCAATTGTTGCTTCAGATACGGATTCACCCAGCGTGGGCACACGAATTTCGGTTGCCATTTTCGCCTTCTCTTAAATTCTACCTGGCCAGTTCTGGTCGGGTGCGGGCCGTTGCCGGCCCGCCTTGATTATTCAAACGCTTGATCGAGGAACGCACGAAGCTCGGCAAGGTGCGCGGACATCAGGCCGGTTGCCGTGGATGCCATGGCCCTGCGTCCGGCGTATGCCGGGCGAGTTACCTTGGCGCCAACCTGACCGAGAGCCCATTCGATATAGGGCTGGACAAAAGCCCAGCTGCCCATGTTCTTCGGTTCTTCCTGACACCACACAACATCAGCGTTCTTGAAGCGCTTCAGTTCTGTAACCAGTGCCTTTTTCGGGAACGGATAGAGCTGCTCCACGCGCATCAGGTAAACGTCATCGATACCGCGCTTCTCCCGCTCTTCGAGAAGGTCGTAGTAGACCTTGCCCGAACACAGGACGACCCGGCGGATCTTGTCGTCGGCAACCAGCTCGGTTTCCGAATTACCCAGTTGCGCATCGTCCCAAAGCAGGCGGTGGAAGGTGGAATCTTCATTCAATTCCGACAGCTTGGAAACACACCGCTTGTGACGCAGCAGTGACTTCGGTGTCATCAGGATCAGCGGCTTGCGGATATCCCGGCGCAACTGACGGCGCAGGATGTGGAAGTAGTTTGCAGGTGTGGTGCAGTTTGCGACCTGCATGTTGTCTTCCGCGCAAAGCTGCAGATACCGCTCAAGACGGGCTGACGAGTGCTCCGGACCCTGGCCTTCGTAGCCATGCGGCAGAAGACAGACCAGACCGGACATGCGCAGCCATTTGCGTTCGCCGGAGGAAATGAACTGGTCGAACAGGACCTGCGCACCGTTGGCGAAATCACCGAACTGAGCTTCCCACAGGGTGAGCGCCCGCGGCTCTGCCAAGGAGTAGCCGTACTCGAACCCAAGCACTGCCTCTTCGGAGAGCATCGAGTTGATGACCTCGTAGCGGGCAGCGTCCTTGTCTATGTTGTTCAGCGGGATGTAGCGGCTTTCATCTTCCTGATCATAGAGAACCGAATGCCGCTGCGAGAAGGTGCCGCGTTCGCAGTCCTGACCGGACAGGCGGACAGCGTGACCTTCCTTGAGCAAGCTGCCGAAAGCCATTGCCTCGGCCGTTGCCCAATCCAAACCTTCGCCGGTTTCAATCATGCGTTCACGGTTTTTCATGAACCGTGCAATTGTCCGGTGAATGTTGAAGCCGTCCGGCACATGGGTCAGCTTGCGTCCCAGATCCTTCAATTCTGCATCAGCCAGACCTGTCGCGCCGCGCCGGGGGTCATCCTCATCGGCAGCGCGTTTCAGACCAGACCATTTGCCGTCGAGCCAGTCTGCCTTGTTGGGCTTGAATGCCTGGCCGGCGTCAAATTCATCGTCCAGATGCTTGCGCCAGTCGGCCTTCATCTTTTCGACTTCTTCTGCCGAAACGACACCCTCCTCAACCAGACGGTCCGAGTAGATCTGCAGCGTCGTGGCGTGCTTGCGGATCTTGCGGTACATGATCGGCTGCGTGAACGCCGGCTCGTCGCCCTCGTTGTGGCCGAAGCGGCGGTAACAGATCAGATCAATCACCACCGGACGGCCGAAGAGCTGACGGAATTCAATGGCGATCTTTGCCGCGAAAACCGCTGCTTCCGGATCGTCGGCGTTGACGTGGAAGATCGGCGCCTCGATCACCTTCGCCATGTCCGACGGATAGGGCGATGAGCGGGAGAAGCGCGGATTGGTCGTGAAACCAATCTGGTTGTTGATGATCACATGGACCGAACCGCCGGTACGGTGGCCGCGCAGGGCAGACAGACCGAAACATTCGGCCACGACACCCTGGCCGGCAAAAGCCGCATCGCCGTGCAGCAGCAACGGCAGAACCTGAGAGCGGTCGACTTCCGTCGTTTCGACCCAATGGCCGTCCACAGCGGAAAGCTGATCCTGCTTGGCGCGGGATTTGCCGAGCACTACAGGATTGACGATTTCCAGGTGCGACGGGTTCGCGGTCAGCGACAGGTGAACATCGTTGCCATCAAAGCTGCGGTCCGAGGATGCACCAAGGTGATATTTCACATCGCCCGAGCCTTCCACTTCGTCAGGTGCGTAAGAACCGCCCTTGAATTCGTGGAAGATAGCGCGGTGCGGCTTGGCCATGACCTGTGACAGAACGTTCAGGCGGCCGCGGTGTGCCATGCCAAGAACGATTTCCTTCAGGCCCATCTGGCCGCCGCGCTTGATGATCTGCTCAAGCGCCGGGATAAGGGCCTCACCACCGTCCAGGCCAAAGCGCTTGGTACCGGTATATTTGACGTCAAGAAACTTCTCGAAGCCTTCCGACTCGATCAGCTTGTTCAGGATTGCCTTTTTGCCTTCCGGCGTGAAAGCCACCTGCTTGTCCGGACCTTCGATCCGCTCCTGAAGCCACGACTTTGCGGCCGGATCGGAGATATGCATGAACTCAACGCCGAGGGTCGAGCAGTAGGTCCGCTTCAGGATATCGAGCATTTCCCGGATCGTGGCATATTCCAGACCCAGAACATGGTCGATGAAGATCTTGCGGTCCCAATCTTCGTCGGTGAAGCCATATGAAGAGGGGTGTAGCTCTTCGTGATCCTTGAGCGCTGCGAGACCAAGCGGATCAAGGTCGGCATGCAAATGGCCACGCATCCGGTAGGCGCGGATCATCATCAGGGCACGAACAGAATCCCGTGTGGCCTGCAACACGCCTTCAGGGCTGATGGTCGTGCCGGTAGCCTCAGACTTTTTCTTGATCTTTTCGCCCAGATCCTTCTCGACCGGGGCCCAGTTGCCGTCAAAGGCATTGACCAGATCACCATTGGCGGTGATCGGCCAGTCAGCACGCTTCCACGGCGCGCCCCGGGCTTCCTTGAGAACATCTTCCTTGGCGTCTTTGAAGGACGCAAAGAAGTCCTGCCATTCCGGATCAACCGAACTGGGGTTCTCTTTGTACTGAGCGTAGAGATCTTCGATATAGGCTGCGTTGGCGCCGTAAAGCAACGACGTCAGTGCGAAGACTTGGTTCGCTTCCTGCCGTGCCATGTTCACCCAGCGGAGGGTCGCTCCGCCCTTTTGATTATCAGCCGGATTGCCCACCGAACCCGGCCAGGGTTCCTTTCCAGACCGGCATGAAGACCGGCCCCCTCAAAGTCGGATCAAGGCACATGAAGCGCCTTGATTCCATCCTGTCACTATGCACAGCGAACCGTAAACGATTTCCCTTGTGCATGCGGCATAAAATTGCCGTTAGCCCTTCAACACTTCAAGAAGCGTTTCGCCGAGTTTCGCAGGTGAAGGAGAAACCTTGATGCCGGCTTCTTCCATAGCTGCGATCTTGTCTTCGGCTCCGCCCTTGCCGCCGGAGATCACGGCGCCTGCGTGACCCATGGTGCGGCCCGGAGGTGCAGTCCGGCCAGCGATGAAACCAGCCATCGGTTTGGCCCGGCCCTTCTTGGCTTCGTCCTTGATGAACTGAGCTGCGTCTTCTTCTGCAGAACCGCCGATTTCGCCGATCATGATGATGGACTCGGTTTCATCGTCAGCCAGGAACATTTCTAGGACGTCGATGAATTCCGTGCCCTTGACCGGGTCGCCGCCGATACCGACAGCTGTTGTCTGGCCAAGACCGGCATTGGAGGTCTGGAACACAGCCTCATAGGTCAGCGTGCCGGAGCGGGAAACAACACCGACAGAACCCTTCTTGAAGATCGAACCCGGCATGATGCCGATCTTGCACTCTTCCGGGGTCAGGATGCCTGGGCAGTTCGGGCCGAGCAGGCGGGAGTTGGACTTGTCCAGCTTCGCCTTGACCTTGACCATGTCGGCTACCGGAATGCCTTCAGTGATGCAGACGATGAACGGGATTTCCGCATCGATCGCTTCGATGATCGCAGCGCCTGCGCCTGCCGGCGGGACGTAGATCACGGAGGCGTCTGCGCCAGTTGCTTCCTTGGCTTCACCAACGGAGGTGAAGATCGGCAGCTCGGCAGCGCTTTCCATGCCGGAAGACCAGGTCTCGCCGCCTTTTTTCGGATGCACACCGGCAACCATCTTGGTGCCGTAGTATTCCAGGGCCTGTTCCGTGTGGAACGTGCCGGTCTTGCCGGTCAGGCCCTGTACGATGACTTTCGTGTCTTTATTGACGAGGATCGACATTTACGCGCCCCCCTTTACAGCAGCGACAATCTTTTGGGCTGCATCGTCGAGATCGTCCGCAGCGATAACGTTCAGGCCACTTTCGTTGATGATTTTCTTGCCGAGCTCCACGTTGGTGCCTTCAAGGCGGACAACGAGCGGAACCTGCAGGCCGACGTCCTTCACAGCAGCAACAACGCCTTCCGCGATGATGTCGCAGCGCATGATGCCGCCGAAGATATTGACCAGGATGCCCTTCACGTTCGGATCGGAGGTGATGATCTTGAACGCAGCCGTCACTTTCTCCTTGGTCGCGCCACCGCCAACATCGAGGAAGTTGGCCGGCTCTGCGCCGTAGAGCTTGATGATGTCCATGGTCGCCATGGCAAGGCCGGCGCCGTTGACCATGCAGCCGATGTCGCCGTCGAGGGCAACGTAGGCAAGGTCATACTTGGACGCTTCGATTTCCTTGGCGTCTTCCTCGGTCTCATCGCGCAGGGCCATGATGTCGTCGTGACGGAACAATGCATTGCCGTCGAAGGACACCTTGGCGTCGAGGACGCGCAGGCGGCCGTCTTTCATGACGATCAGCGGGTTGACCTCAAGCAGGCTCATGTCTTTTTCCATGAACGCCGTGTAGAGGATCGGGAACAGCTTCATTCCGTCGTCGCGAGCCGCGCCAGCAAGTTCAAGCGCATCGCAAAGCTTGGCAGCGTCTGCTTCCGTAACACCGGTTTCCGGATCGATCGGCAGATTGTGGATCTTTTCCGGCGTTTCTTCGGCTACGGCCTCAATATCCATGCCGCCTTCCGTGGACACCACGAAAGCCGGGCGGCCAACCGTGCGGTCAACCAGGATGGAGAGGTAGAGTTCACGCTCAATGTCAGCGCCGTCTTCGATGTAAAGGCGGTTGACGACCTTGCCGGCGTCGCCGGTCTGTTTGGTCACCAGCGTGTTGCCGAGCATTTCCTTGGCGTGTGCAGTCACTTCGTCCAAGGAGAAGGCAAGCCGGACACCGCCCTTTGCGTCGGCGGACAGTTCCTTGAACTTGCCCTTGCCGCGGCCGCCGGCGTGGATCTGGGATTTTACGACCCAAAGCGGGCCCGGCAGCGACTTTGCTGCCGCTTCCGCTTCATCAGCGGAAAAGATGGCAACGCCGTCAGCAACCGGCGCGCCATATTCCTTCAGGACCGCTTTGGCCTGATATTCATGGATATTCATCAGCTTCCCCCATCTAGGAGGACCGCCGCCGAAGTAAGAGCGGCGGTCTTCGACATTCCGTCAGGCTGCTCAGGCGAGCGCCGGCTGGATTTTCTTACAAGCTTCGACGAGACCGTCGACGGAAGCGACGGACTTGTCGAACATCGCCTTTTCGTCAGAGTTCATGTCGATCTCGATCACGCGCTCAACACCTTCGGCACCGATGACGACCGGAACACCAACGTAGGTGTCCTTCAGGCCATACTGACCGTTCAGGGCAGCAGCGCAGGGAACGACGCGCTTCTTGTCTTTCAGGTAGCTTTCCGCCATTGCGATTGCGGAAGAGGCCGGAGCGTAGAACGCGGAGCCGGTCTTCAGCAGGGCAACGATTTCGGCGCCGCCGTCACGGGTACGCTGCACGATTTCTTCAAGGCGTTCTGCTGTGCACCAGCCCATCTTGACCAGGTCCGGCAGAGGAATGCCGGCAACAGTGGAATAGCGGGTCAGCGGCACCATGGTGTCGCCGTGGCCGCCGAGAACGAATGCGGTGACGTCTTCGACAGACACGTTGAATTCTTCTGCCAGGAAGTAGCGGAAACGCGCGCTGTCCAGTACGCCTGCCATGCCGACAACCTTGTTTGCCGGAAGACCGGAGAACTTCTGCAGCGCCCAAACCATGGCGTCCAGCGGGTTGGTGATGCAGATGACAAAAGCGTTCGGTGCGTATTTCGCGATACCGGCGCCAACCTGTTCCATGACCTTCAGGTTGATTTCGAGGAGGTCGTCGCGGCTCATGCCCGGCTTGCGCGGCACGCCTGCGGTTACGATGACAACATCAGAGCCTTCGATGGCTGCGTAGTCGTTGGCACCTGCGAGTTTGGCGTCAAAGCCGTCTACTGGTGAAGATTCTGCCAGGTCAAGTGCCTTGCCTTGAGGCATGCCTTCCGCAATGTCGAAGAGAACAATGTCTCCGAGTTCCTTCAAGCCAGCGAGATGAGCGAGTGTGCCGCCAATTTGACCAGAGCCGATCAGAGCAATCTTGTTCCGCGCCATGTCCGAAAGTTTCCCTTTACGTAAGATGGAACTTGGTGTCATCTGCTGATGACTGGGAATGGCACTACTCCCTTTGCCGCCTTAGCGCAAGCTAATCAAAGGGCTATGGCGTCATTAAATCGATAAAAACCGGACTCCTCCCGCCAGCGTGAGTGACGTATACGGAATATATATCTAGGATTGTGGATGCCGCCGTTCGCCCGCGATATAGGCTTCCGAGCGCATTTCGATCAGGCGGGATGCGGTCCTGTCGAACTCAAACGCCTCGGTGCCGTCAGTGGAAACATAGAGGCCCGTCGGTTCTGCCGCTGCTGAAATCACCAGCTTGATCCCGTTGTCATACAAAGTGTCGATCAGATTGATGAACCGCTTGGCTTCGTTGCGCCGCGCCTTTTCAAGGACCGGTACGTTTTCGACAAAAATGGTGCTGTAGGCATGGGCAATACGCAGATAGTCCGAAGCCCCAAGCGGTTGGGCACATAATTCATCAAACGTAAACCGCGCGACGCCGGCCGCCACTGCATGAACCGGGATCTTGCGTCCTTTGTTTTCCAGTTCTTCTGAATGCGGTCGTACGCCGTGGGTCAGCTTCCGCCACAGGTCTTCGACTTGCTGGTCTGCTTCCGCGCCGAGCGGGCTTACATAGACCGGGGCGCCCGAGAGTTTTTCCAGCCGGTAATCCGTCGGGCTGTCCAGCTCCAGAACTTCAGCGTTTTTCTGCAGCAATTGAATAAAGGGCAGGAACAGCTGGCGGTTTAGGCCGTCCCGGTAGAGATCCTTCGGATCAACATTGGAGGTGGCGACGACCACGACACCCAAATCAAACAACTGGGTAAACAGCCGCCCCAGGATCATTGCATCCGCGATGTCGGTGACGGAAAACTCGTCAAAACACAAAAGCCGGGTTTCGACCGCCAATTGCGCTGCGACCGGCGGAATAGGGTCGTCTCCCTTGACCTCTCCGCGCTTCAGGGCCTGGCGGTAGGCGTGGATGCGCTCGTGCACATCGGCCATGAATTCGTGAAAGTGGGCCCGCCGTTTTCGCTTGATGACGGTCACCTCGAAAAAGAGGTCCATCAGCATTGTCTTGCCGCGGCCGACCCCGCCCCACATGTAGAGCCCCTGGACTGCTGCCCACATCTGGTTCTTCTTCTTGGCAAACAGCCAGCCAAGGGAGCTTTTCTTGGAAGCCAGGCGAACTTCCGCCAACTTGGTGTTCAGCTGGTCCAGCTTCCGGACCGCTTCGACCTGCGCCGCATCCTCGGTTATTTCACCAGATGCAACGAGGGCGTCATACCGGGCTGCAAGGGCCCGGTTGACCGGCAATTCTATATTCAAGTCGGCTCTCCGTGCGGGAATGCCCGTCATTCAGCAGCAATAAGTCGCTGCTGCCGTCCTTACGCGGAATACGGTCTATTCATGCCGGATGCAAGATCAGCACGAAGCGGACTGGGTAAATACGGGACGGAGAGCCAATGAAAGAAGAAAAAACCGGTGCTGCCTGGACAGCACCGGTGGACAGATCTGGAATGCGAAGCCGTCAGGCAGCCAGGACTCTTGCGGAATAGCCGCTCTGGCACTCCTGTAGATAGAGCAATTGGGCAACCAGATTGCGCTCCGGCGCCTCCTCCAGGTTTGCTTTCCGGCCGCGGCCATCTGTCAGCAGCCATGCGTTGCCCGGTTTGATGACGTCACATTCAAGAGGAATGTCCCGCTTCACATCAAATGCAGCAAGGAGCTTATGCGCAACGTCGTTGTCGGTCTGCGTCATCGCCATGCGCAAATCCCGGTAGGTTGTTTGGATTGACGCTGTTGGAAGAAGGCGGGTCGCGGGCTCACCGTTCTGGATCATGATGATCCGCAAAATTCCAGGGCCCTTCGGAATTGTTGACGCAGAACAGGGTACCTTGTGGACATTGCCCAATGCCGTCCACTCTGCGCGAAGCGTGACAGTAACCGGCTGCCGCAATCCTGAAATAACGCCTGCCAGTTGCTTTTCAGCCTCCGAACGGCCGTCTGACCTGGACGGACGTCCCGCCATTTCACGTGCGGCAAGCACCGTGCCGCCAATCCGCAGGCGCCGGAAAACGACCACATTGCGGGTGAGATCAGTCCGTTCAACGCGCCAGCCAGCATCGAGCCAGGCGTTTTGATGCACGAGCTTGCCACCAGAATTTGCCCACCAGGTTCTGTGTTGTCTGGCACTTTTCGGCAGGTTCGACCCGAGAATGCCTTCTACATCCTCAAGTTTCGCCGCCCAGACAACATCATCCAGGCGGACGAGGTGTTCACGCAACGGTTCATATTTGGACATTGGTAAGCTGCCTCCTTAGGAACCTAAGTCTACAGCTAGTGCGCGAGTCGTCCAGAAAAAAATACCAAAAGTTGTTATCTGTAGAGCGACGCCCGGGAGCCACTGGAGGTCTGGCCGTCAAATTGTTCCTTGGCCGTGGCGTAAAGCTGGGCAACGACCTGGCCACTTCCGTCTTTCAGAACGATCTGCTTGCCTGACAAATCCCAGGCTGAAATACCGCTGAGCAATTCAGAGGAACATCCGCGCGTATTGGCCCGATAACCGCCAGACCAGCTTGTGAGCGTCATGAAGGCCTGACAGTTGTCTCCGCCAGAGCTGAGTTTCCAGCCGCCCAGCATATCGCTCCGGCCAATTTCCAGAGCGCCGGTCGGTTCGGCGACGGGATTGCTGGCAAGATCCGTTGCTGTTGTCTGGTCATCGGTTGGAGTCCCGACTGGAGGAGCTGCGCCATCCAGAGGCTGCAAATCACCCTGTCCAACTGCAGTTGTTGGTGTTGCCGGTAGAGGCGCCGCGTAATTTCGGCTGCCGGAAAACCTTTGGCACCCGGTTAGGCCGATCACCAGGCACAACCCTGCAACTATTAGTCCACTCCGCATCATATCCAATCTGTCCCTGTTCCGCCGCGAACATTGTTGCCCTGTCTTAGCCCACAATAAGGCAAACGCCAAAACACGACTCAAGTCTAACACCGTTGCCCATTGAAACTCAGTGGATACGGCCCTTAATATGAGTGACACGTCTGGGAGGACGCACTCGGGAGGTATGCTTTTGACAGGAGCACACCATGACTTTGCCCATTGCCGATCCAACCCGATTCGGGCCAGACAAGGCTTCATACTCCAATCAATCCACCATCAAAGGTGCAATTCGCCGGCTTGGCTGCGACGAAGAGCAGCTCTTCCGAGACCATCTTTTGCGTCTTGACCCCGATACCCGGCAAAACCGGTTTGCGATGCCTGTAGATGATGCCTTTCTTTGCAGATATGCCCACAATAGCATGGTGCTCAATCCGGTGATCTTCGGCTATTTCGAAGATGGCGTGCTGCGGGGGAGTGCGGAGCTTCGTGCCCTGGCGGATCCGCAGTCTGCTGAAGCTGCCTTTTGCATTGAAACCGGCTGGCGCAAACGCGGCATTGGGACAAGGCTGATGGGCAAACTGCTGGACGAGGCAAGCCGTCAGCGGTTTGGTCAGATTTACATCAACTGCCTTGCCACCAATCGCATCATGCAGGCCTTGGCGAAGAAGTTCTCCGCCCGCTTTACCTATCTCGCCGGCGATATGATCGGTCTTATCAAGACACCCAAAGGCGGTGTCGCGAATGCCTTGGTGAAGGGCCTGGCAAAACTCCTGTCGCAATCCGGCTCAGCGGTGAAAGCGGTCTGATCGCACGAAGTCAGGCCGCGTTGTGCCAAGGTGTTCTGCCAGACGGCAAATCGGGATCCAGGGCGCGGTCGATCTGGTTGCAGATACGTTGGAAGTATTCCGTGGCAGCGGCATAGGTCTGTGACAAGGGGGCTGCGCCGGCAATTTGCCAGGTCTCGAGCGCCGTATCCGTTCCCCAGTGATTGGCAAGGCGGGCATCAGGCATTTCATGTAGGCTGATGACCCGGTCTGGCACCGGCGCAAGCGGCATCAAGAAGACATCCAGGCTCTTGGGCATCAAGCCTTCGGTCTCAATGCCGTGGGCTGACAAGATCCTTGAAACGGCAGGATGCAAGTGCTCAGCCGCCTGAAGACCGGCGGAAAACGCGCGGACAAGCTCCTGACCCTTACTATTGAAATAGGCTTCGGCCAGTGGCCCGAGCAGTGCATTGTCTGAGCAAACAAACAAAACGGTCGTTTTGGACAAAACGAACCTCCCTGTGGTCAAGCAGCGACTCACCCCCCGGCGATGCGGGTACCGTTTACAGATGGGATTGGAAAAAAATGTGACACCCACGGCGGCGGCGGTGTCAGCGTAGGCACTTGGGAGTTGCAGCTGTGGCGTGTCAGGTGCTGGCCATCTTGGAATTGCTGATGGCAATTTGCCGCCGGCTTGCCGGCGGCGTGCTTCGTGTTTCCAGAAAGGACTGGGTTCTAAGTTTCGCTCGACCCTGTAAAGGCATCGAAGGCATCAAGCGCTTCGGCGCCATAAATCATCGATGGGCCGCCGCCCATGTAGACAGCCACGCCAATCGTTTCCATCACTTCTTCGCGAGTTGCGCCGAACTTGGCGGCTGCCTTGGAGTGGTAGGCCAGGCAACCGTCACAGCGCGCAGCAATGCCGATTGCAAGTGCAATCAGTTCCTTGGTTTTGGAATCGAGCACCCCCGGTGCAATCGCAGCCCGTGCCACATCGTGAAATCCCTTGGTGACCGCCGGGATTCCGCCTCGCAGTTCAGCCATGCGCCCATCGGTTTGCGAAATAAATGATTTCCAGTCTGATACGGACATGTGCTCTTTCCTTGTCTTTAAAGAAACCGCCCTTGTTGCGCACGGCAGCGCATCGCTCTGGCGATAAGAAGATTTCGCCGATAGTGTGCGGCAATTGCGCCGGGCTCGTTGATTTCACTCAAATGACGTGATGAGAATCTAACTAACGCGCTCGCCACCCGGTCTTAATGATTGAATTTCTGATTAAGGAGCCCACGGTGCCCGTTTCAGTATGGTGTATCTTGATCGCAGCGATCCTTCCGTTGATCGCTGTCATTCCGGCAAAGCTGAACAAGGACTTCGACAACGCCAATCCAAGGGATCCCGAATATTGGAAGCACCCGTTTAGAACCCGGGCTCAATCGGCCCAGATCAACAGTTTCGAAGCCTTCCCTTTTTTCGCCATTGCCGTCATTGTTGGTCTTGGACAGGGTGGTGATGCGGCCTGGATCGACAAATTGGCGGTTCTGTTCGTTGGGCTGCGGATAATCTACATCGCCAGTTATTGGACTGACCGGGCAACACCGCGGTCTGTCGCCTGGGCGATGGCCTATTTGACGATCATCGGGATATTTACGACGCCTGTCTGGAGCTAGGGTTGCAACCAGTCTGATTGGTGCCGCAATTTCACCACTGGCGTTTTGCCCACAAGGCTGCTTTGGTGAACCATGCAGCGAAACGGATAGTTTTCTAAGGACCAGGGACAGTCGTGCCTACTTCGGACCAACAGACAATAGCGCTCCCGGCAGATGCCGCAGAAACGCAAGCATCGCTGTCTGCTGATATGCATATCGTCGATACCTTGATCGCGGAACGCGGCCGGCTGGTTATGGCCAGCCCCTGGTGGCCGGTCATCAAGCCCTTTGCCTACAAAATTCTGCGCTACCGCTCGGCTGTCGACATGGCCGACACCATCGCGAACATGGAACCGAAAGCCGTTTTCGATCATTTGAGCGAGCTCTTGACCCTCAACGTGACAACCCTCGGTCTTGAACGCGTTCCAGCCGAAGGGCCTGTGGTTCTGGTTTCCAACCATCCGACCGGAATTGCAGACGGGGTCGTTCTATATGACGCCATCAAGAAACGGCGTTCCGACCTCGCCATTTTCGCCAATCGAGACGCGATCCGCATCAATCCGCGGCTGTCGAAAATGATTGTTCCGGTTGAATGGCGCAGCGGCTTCAAGAGCCGCGAAAAGACCAAGGAAACCTTGAAAATTGCCGCAAATGCCTTCTCCAGCCAGCAGGTGGTGGTGCTGTTTCCCTCAGGCCGGCTTGCCTATTGGCATGAAGGCAAACTGACCGAACGCCCATGGATGACATCTGCGCTGGCGCTGGCCCGCAAGAACAAGGCGCCGATCATTCCGATGCACATGGGGGGGCGGAACTCCGGTCTGTTCTATTTCCTGGCGCGGGTGTCCACGGAGCTTCGCGACATGACCGTTTTCAACGAGCTGCTGAACAAGAAGAATGCGGAATTCAGGGTTCATTTCGGCAAACCAATCAGTCCGGACGCCCTGCAAGGCGATCTTGCCGAACACACAGACCGGCTCCGCGTCCACTGCGCCGAAACGCTGGCAACCGATCCGGACGCGGAGTTCGGCTGCAGCGGCTGAATCGGTTCCGAAAATTCATCCACAGGCGGAGATTGCCCGGACCTCGCGAATAAGGGATGGTGCGGAACATTTTTGGGAATCAGCCGCACATGCCATCGCCACTACCGCTTGAAGCCGACTTTACGGAGCAATCCGGCGCCGGAAATCCGGCCGGTATACTCCATTCGGTTTTTGGTTTCAGCGCGTTTCGCGGCCGGCAGCAGGAGGTGGTGGACCGGCTCGTGAGCGGTCAGGATGCGGTTGTTCTGTTTCCGACCGGTGCCGGAAAATCCCTTTGTTATCAAATTCCTGCCCTTTGCAGGCCGGGTGTCGGGATCGTCATTTCTCCCTTGATCGCGCTGATGAAAGACCAGGTCGGCGCCCTTCAGGCCGCCGGGGTCAATGCAGCCGCGCTCAATTCGTCCCTTGCGCCGGAAGAACAGGATGCGGTCCGGGACAGGGCACGCAGCGGCGAACTTGAGCTGCTCTATGTCACACCGGAGCGGCTGGCGACGGAAAGCTTCCGCAAGTTTCTCGATACGCTGCAAATTGCCCTGTTTGCCATTGATGAAGCGCATTGCGTCAGCCAGTGGGGACACGACTTCCGGCCCGAGTATCTGGCGCTTTCCAATCTCTCTGACCGCTATCCCTCCGTACCGCGGGTGGCGCTGACGGCAACGGCGGATCCGCACACCCGCAAGGACATCCTGGAACGCCTGAAGCTGCAGGATGCGGAAGTTTTTTCAACCAGTTTCGACCGGCCGAACATCCGCTATGAAATCGCCGAGCGGACGAACCAGCGCCAGCAGCTGCTTGATTTCCTGAACCGGCACAAGGGTGAGAGCGGTATTGTCTATTGCCTGTCCCGGGCAAAGGTTGAGGACATTGCAAGCTGGCTGACGGCCAAGGGCATCCGCGCCCTTCCCTATCATGCAGGCCTCCCGGCTGATGTCCGTGCGGCGAACCAGGATGCGTTTTTGCTGGAAGAGGGCCTTTGCCTGGTGGCGACAGTGGCCTTTGGCATGGGGATCGACAAGCCGGATGTGCGTTTTGTCGCCCATCTGGACCTGCCGTCATCGGTTGAAGCCTATTATCAGGAGACCGGGCGTGCGGGGCGCGACGGTGCGCCGTCTGAAGCCTTCATGGCCTACGGCATGGCCGATATGGTGCAACGGCGGCGGATGATTGCCGAAGGCGATGCGCCAGATGAAATCAAGCGGGCGGAAAACGGAAAACTGAACGCCCTGCTTGGCATATGCGAAACGGCCGGCTGCCGCCGCATTGCCCTGCTTGCCCATTTCGGCGAAACCTATCCGGAGCCTTGCGGCAATTGCGATACCTGTCTGTCGCCGGTGGAAACCTGGGACGGAACGGAAGCGGCCCAGAAATTCATGTCTGCGGTCTACCGGACCGGCCAGAGGTTCGGAACCGCCCATGTGGTCGATGTGCTGCTCGGCAAGGAAACGGAAAAGACCGCCAAATTCGGTCACGGCCAGCTTTCGGTCTATGGCATCGGACAGGACATGCCCGCCAAAACATGGCAGTCGGTCGCCCGTCAGCTGGTTGCTGCCGGCTTCATGGATGTAGACCATGCCCACTTCGGCGCACTGGTTTTAACGGAAGAGGCGCGCGCCGTTTTCCGGGGGGAGAAAAAAGTCCTCCTGCGCAAAGACAGGGCAGCAGCAAGTCTAAAGAAAAGCCGTGGCACCCGCTCTGCCTCCCTCGCGGATGAGCTGGACGCGGAAGACCGGCTGTTGTTCGAGCGGCTCCGCCGCCTGCGCACGCAAATCGCCCGCGAGAACGAAGTGCCGCCCTATGTAGTGTTTCCCGATGCTACGCTCGCCGGGATCGCGAGCGCCCGGCCGGTCACGCCGGATGCCCTGCTTGGCGTATCAGGTGTCGGCCAGTCAAAGCTGGAGCGTTACGGCGAAGAATTCATCGAGCTTGTAGAAGCCTTTGAAGCCGGCGTTTGAGAGCGTGTACTTCTAAACGGGAATGGCCGGTTTGTCGGAAGCGTGCGCTTTAGCTGTCGATCCGGCAATACCGCCAGATCAACATATCCGACATCGGCCAGTCGTGCAGCGAAGGTCTGCTTCGAGCCCTTTCGAGACTTACGCGACAGAGCGCTATATTCGAAACGCGGACGGCAAGCGAGTGTTCGCTGCGGTTTACATGAACCGCCTAGTGGGAACATTCCAATCATTCAGGCGATGATTGCGTTCTTTACCTACATTGAGAGCGTAGTACTTAACCAATAAACTAAGATGCTGAAAATTATCGCATTAGCAAATTCCAGATCACCTGTTGAGAAAAACAAGTACCTCATCGAGAACTTTGTCGGTTTTTGCTGCGGCAGTCTCTTTCAGCTTGTTTGTTGTTGCGATCGCCTCGCTTCTATCCACTACGCTTACAAAAGGGGCAGCCCCCTTTAATATGAACGCGAGACTATATTTTCCGTCGTCCGTGGGCTCCTTGGACCACAGTTCTTCCACCAGTTCGAAAACTCTTACGTCACCCAAATCGTATAAGAACTCCATTGGATGAATTCTAGTTGTTCGATCTGTCGACGTCGCGGACGACATCAAGACCTTCAGGCCAGCCAGATCAATTTGCTCAATTATCTCCCGTCTTGATGATTTATTCTCCCGCATCATCTCAGTGAGAGCCACGAGCAGACCAAGCTCTAATCTGTAGCTTTTGTTTGGAAGCTTGAGTTTCTCAAGTGCCGGCTTTGTAAGGTCAACGCCCAGGCTGGCAAGATCACTTCTCGCTTTCCGTCTCACTGCACTGTTTTCAGATTCAAGCAGATCAACGCTTCGGCTGAAGGACGTTGGGAACGATAGGGCCGAACCGCTACTTGGGTTCGCGCTTTGCCGGAGCTGTTCAGCCTTTGTTGCCGCCACCGCAATTTTTTCGGGTGAGCTTTCAGGACTGTTTTCCGCCTTAACAAAAGCGATCTCAGCGTCCCGCTTCTCTGTTCTTTGGTCAACTAGGACTTTTAGATAATTGCCCCATCGTTTTTGTTCGTCTGTCGTCAACGAAAGATGCGTGTAATATTCCGCCAGAACTATTCTTTCATCAATATTGGGACTGCGGCCTTCATCGGAGACGAGCTCCAAAAAAGCTCTGGTACTTTCAATCGCTGTTTGTTGGGCGGCTTTCTCAGCGGTTAAGAATTTGAACACTTCTGTTGAGGCTTGTTGGGCAAAAGGAAAAAAGGCAGCTGCCACACCCACTATTGTGGTTCCATATATTACCTTTTTGACTCCCGCCTTAATTTCAAAGATTTTCAGCTCTTTCAGGTCGGCAGGTGAGAGTTGGTTTGTTTCGTCGGTCATACCGGTACCAGCCAATTCCGATGGACATATCCAGTCACATCTTCTTCATTGTTGACGATCTTGCAGACAAGCCACCAGTTTCCTGTCTTTTCAATGACGTGAATTTCCGTTCCATCAGGCAGGTTTTCTATCAGACGGGCAGATACGGCAGGTTCTGTTCGGAGGTTCAGGCCAGTGGCAGACTCCACCCGATATGTCAGGTCATTCCAGGTGTCTTCACTACGGCCAAAGACCATTGTCCGGAACTTATCCATATCGAACGCAGGACCGGGATCGATCTTTCGATGGATGGAAATGTCTTCGTGGCCAACCAAATCCCAAGGCTCAAGATTGTACTCGGCGACAATCGCCTGAGCTGCTTCGATAGAGGCATCCATCTGCGCCGGATCAAAGATCTCCCACCCATACTGCTTTCCGGGAAAGTGCTTGTGTTCATCAACAATCACACGATTGGAGGGGACGATATGGCCGGACCAACTTACCCAATCCCCGCTCTGGGTTTGGGTCAGCTTGCCATAGTTCGCAATTTCAATTCCGATCGAAAAATTGTTGACACCCTTTCGACCCTTCCAGCGGCTCTTGCCGGCATGCCACCCGATCTTGTTGAACTTGACCATTTGAGTGATTTCGCCATCCCGCCCAATGACGAGATGCGCAGAGACTTTCGAGCTGCTCTTCTTAAAATAATCTATGGTACCGGAGGCCGCGCCGCCGGCTGTATAATGCATAACCAAAGTGGTTGGTTTGCCATTGTCGATTAGGTCCCCGCTTTGGTTCGGGCTTGGAACCAATTTGACCATCGTCCCACTGCTATCGACTAATCTATTGTTCTTAATCCTCATAAAAAATCTCCTACCTATACCTTACCGATGAATACACCAATAAAGTGTAAGAGTCGAATGTTGGAATACCGCGTCCATTGTTCAGTTATCGGCCACACATTCACATGCTGCCTAGCGCGTATGGTTTGTCCCAACGCATTCAGTATTATTTCTGCTTTGGCGGAAAATGTTCGAGACGGGCTCGATCCGGACCTTCGCGTCAATTCTCACCACCGGCATCGAACGACGGCTTCGAGTCATTTTAAGGCGGTCTGAAACCCTAATTCGGCCGGCAGCACAGATCGAAGACGCCGGCCAGTTCTTCAAGGCTTGCCTCGGACGGATCATCCATCCAGTCGGAAATCGTCTGCACCAGCACCCGGTGCATCGACTTGTGCTGCCTGAGCCGCCGGTAGGAGGCTCCGAGCTGATAGACCTCACCGATTTCTTCCGGTGAAAACAGTTCCAGCGCGGCGGCGGCAAAAGTCACCCCCAGGTCCGCCAGGGTTCGCCGGCCGAATTCATGGGCAATCAGAAAGCCGAAAAGGCCGATGACGAACCGCTCTTCGAACCCGGGAACACTCCTGGATCTGCGCGTACGATCACGCAACAGATTGACTGTCGCCACAGTTCCAGCCACGGCGAATTCCGTCGCGTTTGAAGATTCGGGAAGCTCTCTGCCGTAAAGCTCAAGAACCGCAGTCAGTCTCGTGCGGAGACGGTTTTCCGCCTCGGCAAGTTTCAGTTCAGAAACAAATTCCGGTTCTTTCGAACCGATGGAAAACAAACCAACCAAAAGACGCCTCCAGCACTCGAGGCCCCCACGCAATAAACTATCGTAGCGTCAATCAAGAATTATTGCAATTTGTTACGTTTTGACGCTGCGAATGGATTTTTTGTTACCGGCATCAACTGCCGTGGTTCGGCAGTCCCTTATAGGCGTCTGCACCCCAAACCTGTTTGACCCGTGCGTCCCGGCCGCATCCCTTGCGGTAACCCTTGTATGCTTTGGCCCGGGTGACATAGCCAAAGCGCGTCAACGTCCGTTCGCTGCTCTTGTAGTAGTTCTGGTGATAGTCCTCGGCGATCCAGAATTTTGCCGGGCCTTCAACCGGCGTGACAACCTTGCCACCAAGCTGGGAATTGGCTTCAGAAATTGCGGCTTTCGCTGCTTTCGCCTGGGCATCTGTAAGCGCGTGGATCACGGTCGTATAAGAGCGGCCCCGGTCGCAGAACTGCCCGCCCGCATCCGTCACATCAATCGTGCGCAGGAAGATATCGACCAGGTCCCGGTAGCTCAGTTTGGTCTCGTCGAAATCGACCTGGACCACTTCGCGATGATTGCCGCGGTAGTGGTTTTTATAAGTCGGATGGTCAGTTGTGCCGCCTGCATAGCCAGATTGCACGTCACGGACGCCAGGCAATTTCTCCAGATCCGATTCCACACACCAGAAGCATCCGCCGGCGAAAATGGCGGTTTCGGCTTGAGCCGGGGCGTAAAGCCCCGCACCAGTGGCAATTGCGAGAGCTGCAATGAGTGTGCGCATGTCAGGTGTCCTTCTTCTGACGTTCACACATAGGCCGCTTGAGATACGCCGTCACCCTCCTAAAGCCCTGTCTCGCGCCGGTTTGATCGGCTGTGAAGTTCGGCCGGACCCGAAGTTCTCATTCGTTCCAGCTATTGGCCTGCATCTCAAAATCAGGGCGTTGGGGGGCAACCACACAGAACCTGTGTCCGCTGGGGGCTTCCATCACGACCCATCCCTTGCAGGCGCCGACTTCGGTTGCGCCCAGCTTCTTCAGCCGCGCAACTTCCGCCGGAATATCATCGGTCTCTATATCGAGATGCACTCTTGGCGGGTGATCCACGGCCTGCAGGAGGACACGAAGCTCGCTGTCAGGTCCCTGCAGGTCGCGATACTTCGGGTCTTTGGAACCGACCTCCCGCTCCCTGCCCAGAACGCCGGCCCAAAAGGCCTCATGGGCGCCCAGGTCGCCCGCCTGGCAGTCAATCACGAGGCATCCCAGCCGGCTCTTGTGCATTTGAACGCTCCTATTCCGGCAGGTGGCAGACGGCCTCAATATTATGGCCATCAGGATCGAGAACGAAGGCACCGTAATAATGCTCATGATACTCCGGCCGCAGGCCGGGGGCGCCATTGTCCTTGCCGCCGGCCGCGATCGCAGCTTCATAGAAAGCATCCACCAGGGCGCGGTTTGCTGCGGCAAAGGCAACATGCAACGTGCCGCCCAGTGACTGGGCACCGCCGATCCAGAACTCCGGCTTGTCGGCGCCATATCCGCAATAGGAAACGCTGCCGGTCTGCTCCGGCCCAACTTCCATAAGTGCGGTAATTCCCAAGGGCGCCAGCGCCTTGTCATAGAAGGCTCTTGCGGCGGCATAGTCGGAAACTTCAAACCCCAGATGGTCGATAATAGACATTTATAGACCTCCCAAATTGAATAGAACAAAATATGAACAAGTATCCAGGCATTGGCAAGAAGATTTCCGTTGGGCCCGACGTTCGCCTCAGCACCGCCTGCCATTTTCCGGAGTGTGACCTGAATCACAGGATGTCGCCTTCATCACCGGGCGGCGATTGCACATTCCTTTTTCGCTTCCTAAGGTAAGGCTGCTTGCTTCTCCCAACCTGTGGTCACAGGGAGCCTTCCATGCCGTTGCATCAATCCGGACCTGATCGCCATCACGATGTTTTTGACATCTATGTTCGTGATCTTGCCGAACAGCCCTTGCCGAAATACCGGATGCCGGAAAACTCTTCTCTTCCGGATACGGTCTACAACCTGATCCACGACGAGTTGCTGCTGGACGGCAATTCCAGGCAAAATCTTGCCACGTTTTGCACCACCTTCGTCTCGCCTGAAGCCCAGCAGCTGATGCAGGACTGTGTCGATAAAAACATGATCGACCAGGACGAATATCCGCAAACAGCGGAGATCGAGCATCGCTGTGTCCACATCCTTGCCGACCTGTGGAACGCGCCGGAGGCCAAGACAGCGCTTGGATGCTCAACCACCGGATCGTCTGAAGCCGCGATGCTCGGCGGGCTCGCGCTCAAATGGAAATGGCGCAAAAAACGCGAAGCTGCGGGCCTGCCTGCAGACAAGCCCAATCTGATATGCGGGCCTGTTCAAATCTGCTGGCACAAGTTCGCCCGGTATTTTGATGTTGAACTGCGCGAGCTGCCGATTCTGGACGGCGAATTGTGCATGACCGCGGACCAGATTGCCGGCGCTGTCGATGAAAACACCATAGGTGTCGTCCCAACCCTTGGGGTCACCTTCACCGGCGTCTATGAACCGGTGGAAGCGATCTCACAGGCGCTCGACCGGATCGAAGCTGAACGGGGCCTTGATATTCCAATTCACGTAGATGCCGCGTCTGGCGGCTTTATCGCGCCCTTCCTGCACCAGGACGTGGTTTGGGATTTCCGCCTGCCCCGGGTCAAGTCCATCAATGCCTCGGGCCACAAGTACGGGCTGTCGCCACTTGGTGTTGGCTGGGCCGTGTGGCGCGAAACTGACGATCTGCCAAAAGAGCTGATCTTCAATGTCGATTACCTTGGCGGTCAGGTTCCAACCTTTGCGCTCAATTTCTCCCGGCCTGCAGGGGAAATCGTCGCCCAGTACTACCAGTTCCTGCGTTTGGGACGTCAGGGCTATGCAAACGTTCAGGGCGCTTGCTCTGAAACGGCGCAATACCTGGCGGCGGAGCTTCTGAAAACCGGCCACTTCGACATGCTCTACGACGGCGAGGGCGGCCTTCCGGCGGTTTGCTACACACTGAAAAACAGCAAGGAGCGCGGCTATACGCTCTATGATGTTTCGGAGCGTCTGCGCATGCGCGGCTGGCAGATTGCATCCTATCCGCTACCGGCCGACCGGCATGATCTGATCGTCCAGCGTGTGATGGTCCGCCACGGAATGGGGCGCGATCTGATGGAGCTGCTGGTTGAAGACATGAAGCGCACGATCGACTTCCTTGACCGCAATCCGATGACGAACAAGGAAGCCAAAGCGTCCTTCCACCACGGGAAATAGGCCGATGACGGAGAGCACTTCTGAAGGCGAGGCGCCGGCTGCGGGTAAAACGTCAGCGACCGGCCGGATTTCCGTTCTCGGCCTTGCCATGATGACGGTGGCTGCCGTTGTAAGTCTCCGTGGTCTGCCGCTCATGGCGGTCGAGGGCACGACGCTGCTCTTTTACATTGGCTTTGCCGCTTTCATCTTCCTGATTCCGGCGGCGCTCATTGCAGCTGAACTTGGTGGCATGTTCGCGCATTCCACGGGTGGCGTTTACGATTGGGTGAAAGCGCCTTTTGGTGCCCGCGCCGGTTTCGTCGCCATCTGGCTGCAATGGATCCAGAACGTCGTCTGGTATCCGACAGTACTTGCCTTTGCAGCTGCATCCCTTGCCTATGTGATCGGACGGCCCTCGCTGGCAGATAATGGCATCTATACCGGCACCGTGATCATTGCCGCCTATTGGTTTGCAACGGCTATTGCCCTGACCGGCACAAGTGCCGCCGCCCGATTTACATCGGCCGGTTTCCTGCTTGGCACGGTCGTTCCCGGTCTATTGATCATCGCCCTTGGGGCTGCCTGGATTGCCGATGGTCACACCATGGCCTTTCTGGCTGGCGCTGAGGCAACTGGCACCAGCGAAGCGCATCTGCGCTTCTTCCCGCATATCACCGGTTTGTCCTCATTGGCATTCCTTGGCGGTATCGTCCTGCTCTTTGCCGGTGTTGAAGTTCACGCCGTTCATGCCAACGAATTGAAAAATCCAGCGCGCGATTTTCCGAAAGCGATCCTGCTTTCCGTCGTAATCATCGTCGCGCTCTTCCTGCTGGGCTCCCTTGCGCTTGCGTCCATTGTTCCGGCTGACAAAATCGCGCTGGACCAGGGGCCAATGCAGGCCTTCGACATTGCACTGACAGACTATGGCCTTGGCTGGCTGGTTCCAATTCTGGCCCTGCTGATCGCCCTTGGTGCTTTGGCCGGTGTCATGTCCTGGATTACGGGACCAAGCCGTGGCCTCTTGAGGACTGCGAAAGATGGCGAGTTGCCGCCCTTCCTGGCCAAGACCAACAAGAACGGCGTTCAGATCGTTATTCTGCTGGTTCAGGGCACCATCGTGACTTTACTGGCGCTGCTCTATTTCGTTTTGAAGAACGTCTCGGTCGCGTTCTTCCTGCTCTCGGCCATGACCATCACGCTGTATCTGGTCATGTACATGATGATGTATGCGGCAGCCGTCAGGCTGCGCATGACCAGCCCGAATGCAGAGCGCAGTTACAAGGTGCCCGGTGGCCTGCCGGGACTGCTCGGCGTGGCCGGTCTTGGCTTTGCCGGTGTGGCCTTTGCGTTTGTCACATCCTTCTTCCCGCCGAGCCAGCTGCCTGTCGGCAGCCCGGCGACCTATGTCGGCGTTGTAACGGCCGGATTTGTTGTGTTCATCGGCCTGCCGATCCTGATCCACTCGCTGAAAAAACCGAGCTGGGTGAAGGTGCAGGAGGAAGTTGAATAACGCCGAAAAGCAGTAGCGCGTCAGGGACGACTAACTGGCGGCTGGCAGAGCTCCATCGCTCAGCGGATCGCCAGGTTCGCCTCGAAACGCCGGATATCTTCCGGCTGATCTTTTGAGGTATTGCTCGCGTCATCCAATACTTTGATTGCCTGTTCTGCGAGCAGTTCGACCGGCAGCTGCACGGTCGATACGCCGCCGCCTATCCAGGAATAGTAGGCCGGGTCGCCATAACCGATGAATGCAAAGTCCTTACCGGGCTGCTGCCCCCGGTCCATGAGTGCGCTCAAGGCCCCGTTTGAAATCTCGACACCGCCGCAGATGAGGGCGGTTGCCTGGCCTCCATCCAAAAGCTGTTCGGCGCATTTGCGGCCCATATCGAAGGAGGGTACTCCGGTCAGAACAAGGTCCGCATTTTCCGAAATCCCTGCCCGGCGCAATCCGTCCCGGTATGCCGTCAGCCGCTGCCTGCCGGAGGAGAGGTCCTGGCCGCCGCCGATGTACCCGATCGACTGATGCCCCTCGTCAGCAAGATGCCGGACGGCAGCGCAAATTGCCTCGTGATCGTCGATCAAAATGGCCGCGGCACGGTCCTCTATTGTTCTCTGTCGAATGAGCTGAACGACCTTCATGCCGGAGACGGTCTCAGTGCCTTCTCCTCCGGGAGCCGGCACCATGATCACGGCCATCGCCTGAATTTCACGCAGCCGGTCGAGCGACTGGCGTTCCTGAATGATGTTGTCGTCAGTCAGGTGAATGATCAGGTGCAGGGACTGCTCTTCGCATGCCTTTGCAAGCGCATTGGCGAACCGCGCATAAAATTCGTTGGTGATGTTGGGTAGGAGCAGACCAACGATCCTGGTTCCGTCTCCGCGCATGGCTTTTGCCGCTGCGCTTTTGACATATCCAAGTTCCCTTGCCCGTTTAAGGACGGCGTCGCGTGTGTCCTTGCGCACATTGGGATTGTCCGACAGCGCCCGGGACACGGTCATGTGCGAGATCCCAAGGTCTCTGGCGATGGACTTGATCGTCGCTTTTTCGGTCAAAGGTCTTCCTTCTTCATCACGTCCCTATAGCAAATGCCGTATTTCATGTCTTGACAGAAAATAGCAAAAAACCTTATATGTTCACGTGAACATAATGGAGATAACAAAGTGCCGACGGATCTTGAGCAGCGATGCCGGATGCTGGTTGAAGAACTGGGACTGGGCTCTGCGGATGACGTCTCAGACGTCCGCCCACTGACCGGCGGCGTTGCCTCGGACATTGCCCGGGTCACCGTGGGCGCAAGGCAACTCTGCTTGAAATTTGCTCTGCCCAAGCTGAAAGTCGCCGCAGACTGGCGTGCACCGGTTCATCGCAATTCGGCAGAATACGCCTGGTTAAAGGTGGCTGCTGATCTTCTGCCGGAAAGTGCCGTTCAATTGTTCGGCCGCTCCGAGACCCAGCATGGTTTCGCCATGGAGTTTCTCCAGGGCGATAGTGTCTATTTGTGGAAGTCGGCCCTTTTGAGTGAAGCTCCGGACCGTGGCGAAGCCAAAAAGGTGGCGGATATGCTTGGCCGCATTCATGCGCTTTCTGCAAGGCCCGGTTTTGACCGCGGCCCTTTCGACAATCGTGACGATTTCCGCGCCCTGCGCATTGAACCGTATTTGAGCTACACCGCAAAAAGGCACTCGGATCTGGCCGGCCTTATCGGCGCCCTGGAAACCATGCTTTACAACAGCCGGAAAGTGCTGGTGCATGGTGACGTCAGTCCCAAGAACATCCTGTTCAGATCCAAAGGACCGGTTCTTCTGGACGCAGAATGCGCGACCATGGGAGACGCGAGTTTCGACCCCTCCTTCTGCCTGAACCACTTGGTTCTAAAAGCGGTCCATCTGCCCCGGTCCCGAAACAGCCTGCTTGCCGATATCGGCGGCTTCTGGCGCGCCTACGCGGCCCATGTTGATTGGGAACTACCTGAAGAACTTGAAGCCCGGATCTGCCGGCTCCTGCCCGCCCTTATGCTGGCACGGGTCGATGGAAAATCCCCGGCTGAATATCTCGATGAAACAGAACGCGCCCTTGTGCGCAACATGGCCATTTCCCTGATCCGGTCGCCAGCAGAAAGCCTGGCCGGACTAGTGGAAGTTCTGGCAGCAGACTTAGAGGATAAATCACAGTGACGGCGATCAAGACGGTCAAGGGACGGCGTGTTTGGACTCCCGCGGGAACCCGACCGTTGAAGTGGATGTGTTGCTGGAAAACGGTGTTCTGGGCCGCGCCATTGCGCCTGCTGGCGCGTCGCGAGGCACCCGTGAGGCGATCGATCTGCGCGATGGCGGCACAAAGCTGCGCGGCAAGGGCATCGATCAGGCTCTTCAAAGTGTCAACGGACCAATCGCCAACGCACTGGCTGGCCTGGACGTTCAGGATCAAAATACAGCGGACAGGGCTATTCTGGCGCTGGATGAATCGCCCCTAAAAGAAAACCTCGGCGGCAACGCCACGGTCGCTGCGTCCCTTGCCGTGTTGCATGCCGCTGGCGCGGATGCCCAAAAGCCGCTTTGGCGCCATGTGGCAGATACCTACAAGTGCACCCCATCGATACCCTTGCCGGAAATCCAGATCTTCGGAGGTGGCGCCCACGCGGGCCGCCGCGTCGATATCCAGGATTTCATGATCATGGTGCCGGGCGCCAAAAACTTCGACGAAGTCATGGAGGTGACGAACGAAGTGTATTTTGCAGCCGGTGACATCATGGCAGAGCGCGGCAAATTGGCCGGCGTCGCCGACGAAGGCGGCTGGTGGCCGATGTTCGACAGCAACGAGGAAGCGCTGGAAACGCTGGTCGCCGCCATCGAAAAGGCCGGCGAGAAACCGGGTGAGCGCGTCGTGATCTCACTCGACATTGCCGCGTCCGAATTCGGCCAGGACGGCAGATACCGGCTGGCGCTGGAAGACCGGGAAATGGCGAGCAGCGAACTCATCGACATGCTGGGCGGCTGGCTGGATGCCTACCCGATTGTTTCCATTGAGGACCCTGTCGGAGAGGATGATCCGGAGGGCATGATCGAATTCACCCGCCGGTTTGGGGGAAGAGTACAGATCATTGGCGATGATTATCTGGTGA
This sequence comes from Roseibium sp., assembly GCA_965230705.1. Taxonomy (GTDB): domain Bacteria; phylum Pseudomonadota; class Alphaproteobacteria; order Rhizobiales; family Stappiaceae; genus Roseibium. The sequence continues at coordinate 249,852 of CBDDLN010000001.1, forward strand.
CCAATGCCGAACTGGTGGAGGCTGCCGCAAAGGCAGGAGCGTGCAATGCTGTTCTGGTCAAGGTGAACCAGGCCGGCACCGTAACGGAATCCATCGATACCTTCCGGGCAGCGCAAAAGGCTGGGTGGGGCGCGGTCGTGTCAGCCCGTTCCGGCGAAACCGAAGACACCTCAATCAGCCATCTGTCGACGGGTCTGGGGGGCGGGCAACTGAAAGTCGGCTCGTTCCAGCGCTCCGAGCGGATGGTCAAATGGAACGAGTGCCTGCGCATCCAAGACGAGCTTGGCGCAGACACCTTTGTTGGCGGCAAACCCCTGGCAGCGACCTGGTGGGGCAGAAAGTAAGAACGCACCACCGCACAAGATCTGCTTGGGACGAGGGGGGGGTAGGTCGACCCTGCATCGCCGTGAGAGAGTGGACCCGTGTGACGTTGGTCCGAGCCTATCGGAGCTGCATTTGGAGCTTAACCGGGATGATCCACTCCCGGAAAACCGTCTCCCAGATCCCAAAACAGGCCGGTCATCATTTCCAACCCTTCCTTCATCAGGTGCGGCAGGACGTGTTCATCAGGAGCGTGCTGCGAACAGCCGGTGTAGCTGTGCGGAACCCAGACTGTCGGCATGCCAATGATGTTGAGAAAGATGTCGTTCGGCAGGGAGCCGCCCGCATTCGGAATGACCGTGACGTTCTTGCCGGTCGTCTCCTCGATCGAGTTGACTGCCCAGGCCACCGCCGGATGGTCCGGATCCAGCCGGGAGGCACGCAGCATCGACATGCGGGCCGGTTCAACTGTGATGCCCTCAAAACCTTGATCTTCAAGGTGCTTGCGGATCAACGGCAGGAACGTGTCCGGATCGGTATCAACCACGAAGCGGATCTGGCAGATGGCTTCGGCAAAGGGGGGAACTGCGTTCTGCGGCTTTTCCGGGTCGCCTGTGATAAAGGACAGCACCTCGAAAGTGTTCCAGCCGAACACTTTTTCCGCCCCGCTTAATCCCGGTTCGCCCCACCATGGATCGATTTCCGGATCACCTGGGCCGGAGGTGACCGTCACCTTGGCGAGAGCGTCACGCACGGAAGCCTTGATGCGCTCGGGCTTGAGGCCGGGATGAAGGATTTCGCCATTCCTGCTCACAAGTGTTGTAAGCGCGTGCATGAGTACGATCGCCGGATTGGCCAGCAGTCCGCCCCAGTTGCCGGAGTGGTGGCCGCCCTCGCGATATTCCAGCCTGAAACGGATGTTCAAACCGCCGCGGGTGCCGAGCTTGATGTCCGGTCCTTCGGTTGAAAAACGCGGACCATCGGAGGCAATCAGGAGGTCGGCGGCCAGCATCTCCCGGTTTGCGCGGCAGAACTCAGCGAGCCCTGCAGAGCCCATTTCTTCTGCCGTCTCGATCAGAAAAGTGACATTGTAGCCAAGGCTGCCGCGCGTTTCGATGACATGGCGCAGGGCCGCCATGTTGATGCCATGCTGGGACTTGTTGTCCGCTGTGCCGCGCCCATACCAGCGTTCACCCGATGCTGTTTTGGCCACCTCGAGGGTCCAGGGATTCCGGTCCTCGCTCCAGCGCCCTTCCTCTCCTGGCACGGTGTCGCCATGCCCGTAGCAGAACAGGGTTGGCAGGGCCGGATCTTCAATGCGTTTGGCAACAAGGAAAGGCGCACGCTGCAGCAATGTGTTTTCGTGGATCTCGACCGCGAAGCCCATTGCCTCGAACCGCGCACGCATCAGCTCGTCCGCATAACGCATCAGGTCGCTACCATGCTCTTCCTCGCGGCTGGACGTTGGAATGGCGACCTGTTCGGCCAAGTCGGCACGGAACGCACCTTCATCGAAATACCTGGTTGCTGCCTTGATGGCAGCCTCGCGCGTTGTCATGGCGTTCCCTTTGTCCTGTTCCTCTGCCTTGTCTGCTTAGCTTCTTCAATCAGGCATCGCGTCGTGCAAGCCTTACTGCTGTTTGTCCCTTCCACAGCCGTTTCGAAGGCATCACAAGCATGATGTCATCTTCGGGTGTCACCACTGGCTGGGTTCCGTCATGACCAATCAATGTCCCTTTCTTCGCGATGATCTCACCGCCAATGAAGGGTTCGGCAAAGACAAATTCATCGTGCTGAACGGTGACGGCCTCAATGACCGTAAAAGCGGACTGCGGCGGAGTTTGAGCTGAAAATCCTGACAGGATGTCAGAGGATACCGTACCGGTGGCTACCAGGAACCGGGCAGCAGACTCTCTCGCCAGATTTCCGGCACTCGCTTCCCAGTGTTGACCGCACTCGATCAGCAGCGCCGTCTGATTGGAATCAGCCCTGTCAAAAGCGCCGTAGTCTCGCAATCTCCGGCCGGCTGCATGGCCGGAATCAGCAATTGTCCGTTCTGGAACTCCGATGGATTGGGCAAGCGCCTTTGCCCGTTCATGCCGGCCGGTCAACATCAGAGGCGGAGACAGGTGCTGCATGCTGTGAATGTCGAACAGGAAATCTATGTCCGCCAAGGCCGAGCGAACCTCGCGTGCGCGCCTCAATTCAGCGCTGTCCCGATCACCATCAAGGACGTTTGTATCCCAGACACGGTTGAAGTCTTCATCCACCCACCGGGAGGCATTGGGGTCAGCCGGATCGAAGGCTTCATAGGCAGCAACGTTCATGAAAGCGAAACTCAGTGAGCCGGTCAAAGGCCGTGTGTCCTGCTTCATCAGCCAATCAACAGCAATGGCTCCGCATGGCTCATTGCCGTGAACCACAGCGCTGATCATCACGTTAGGGCCTGGAGTGCCGCTTTCAAACCGCCAGATATACGGGATTCCAGTATTTCCATCCTTGTAGGGAGAAATATCGGGCGCGGAGAGCTCAACCGGGTATTCATTGGGAATATTGATTTCGGGCATCAGGTTGTGCTCCTTTTAAAAACAAAAGAATTACGGGAGGGGCGCAGGTGACGGCACCCAGGGTGGCCCTGCTGGGCATGATATTGGAATCGAATTGGTTCGCGCGTCCGGCAGGGGAAGCTGATTTCCGGTCCCTGACATGGCTTGAAGGCGATGCACTGCTCGAAGATGCGAGGTCGGAAACGCCGGCGCTGGCTCCAGAGTTCGCCGCCTTTGTCCGAGCAATGGATGCCACAGGCGAGTGGTGTCCCGTGCCCTGCTTGCTGGCAGCAAGTCATCCGGCAGGACCGGTGGCGCGCGAGGTGTTTGACACGGTTTGTCGCAGCATTCACCAGCAGCTTTCTGCCGGTGGACCGTTCGATGCCGTATACATCTGCAACCATGGTGCGATGGTCGCCGAACACAGCCATGATCCGGATGGGGATCTCATGGCATGTGTCCGGGCTACGGTCGGTCAAGATCCCGTCATCGTCAGTACATTGGACCTGCACGCAAACATTTCGGCCAGGATGGTGGAGGCCTGTGACCTGATTGTTGGCTACCGGACCAATCCGCATGTCGACATGATCGAGCGCGGGGAAGAGGCCGCATTCTCCTTGAGACGTTGTCTTTCGAGCGGCCAGCGGCCGAAGATGGCGCTCGTGCGGCCACCTATTGTCCCGGCGTCTGTTACGCTTTTGACTGCAGACGGGCCCTATGGCGATCTGATTGATTATGAACAACGGCGTCAGGCGGAACTCAACGGGGCAATTCTCAACGTTTCCGTGTTTGGAAACTTCATATTCTCCGATACGCCGGACAATGGATTGAGCGTGGTCGTGACCGCCCGCGACGATCTGGAAGCGGCAGAAAACCTTGCCTTGGAAATAGGGCGTCGCGCGTGGCAGAACCGTCACCGGTTTGTCCGGAAACTGACCTCTATCAGCAGCGCCGTGGAGCTGGCCAGCAAGCAGGATAGACCGCCGGTTATCTTTTCCGATGCCGGTGACAATCCGGGTGGTGGCGGATCCGGCCGGACGACCGAGCTTTTGAGCGCCCTGTGCACCAGTAAGGCGGAAGGTGTTCTTTACGGATCGTTTCATGATCCCGATCTGGCGGCCGAAGCGCACCGGCTCGGTGTAGGCGCGAATTTCACGGCGAAATTTAACCGCAATGCGGGCGCCGAAGTCTGGGAGCAATGGGATCGCCCCTTCCAGGCGGAGGCCAGGGTTCTTGCGCTTCACGATGGCAATGTTGTCGGGGAGCGGGGCATAACCCAAGGTCGGCAAATGCACCTGGGGCCGTGTGCTGCCCTTGACCTTGGCGGGGTTCGGGTCGTTGTCATTTCCGATCGGGCACAAACGGCCGATCCCGTTTTCTTCCACATGCTTGGGTTGGATATCGACACCGCAAGCTGCGTTGTTGTGAAGTCCAGGGGCCACTTCCGCGCAGGATTTTCCGGATGGTTCGCCCCGGAGCAGGTCTATGAGATCGATACGGAAGGCTTGACGAGCCCGGTTCTGGAACGCTGGCCGTTCGAGTTCCTGCCCCGGCCAAGTTTTCCGCTGGATCCGGAAACAAGCTGGACCGAATCCGGACACAGTTAAACCACCTCCGTATATTCATCTGGCGGGGTGGTCGATTTGATGTACTCCATAAACTGCTGCGCGAGTTCGGAAGGCTGCCGGCCAGCCGGCAAGACAAAGCTGGTGTCATAGGTAATTGGCGCTTCGAACGGCCTTACCGAGATATCAGGGATGCCACCTGAAAGGACCGGAAATGGATTGAGTACGGTGACGCCAAGTCCTTCGCGAACCAATTCCAACGCCGCCATGTTGGTCGCCGTTTCGGCAACCGTGCGCGGACTGACCCCGGCACGGGCAAAAAGCTGCTCGGTGATGGCCCGTGTGCCAAGCCGCCGCAAGAACTCGATCAACTCAACGCCTTCCAGGTCCGATGGTGTGACGATGTCTTTTTCTTCCAGTGGATGGCCCACTGGCATCGCGCACACCACGTGAGACCGCAGCCAGGGAAGGAGATTAACGCCCGAGCGCTGGATCATTGCGCTGGTCAAGCCAAGGTCGTAGTGCCGGTCGAGAATACCGGAGACCAGAACGTCGGTTGCCTGGATGTCCAATTGCAGGATTTTACCCGGGTTCTGTTTCAAAAAGGCAGCAACCCTCGAGATGATGAAGTTGTGGGCCAGCGTCGGCGGAACGATCAGCCGGAGCGGTTCTTCATCCGCTGCCGCCCACTCCGCCCCTTCAATCAGCGCGAGCGTTTCAAACAACGGGTCCAGTTGCTCATTCAACCGAAGGGCAGCCGCCGTGGGTTCAATCTTTCCCGAACTGCGCAGAAACAGATTGCGCCCAACCCGTTGTTCCAATTGTCCCAATGCCCGGCTGATAGAAGACTGAGACACGCCGAGCCTGCGTGCTGCACCGATCGTGGTACCGGTGGTGACCAATGCGCGAAGGGCTTCCATCTCTCTCAAGCGGTGCCGGGGTTCTGCCATGGGTTGAATAATCCGATGCGACGGGACGGGATTTCAGGTTGAATTAGCCTATGCAAAAATGGATTAACTTTGCTGTTGGCAATGAATTTTGTGCAAGCTAACATCCTTTTCATCGTGCGGCAAAAGTCCAGATAAGGACATCGCACCTTCCGAGGGAGTTACATTGTCATGAAGAAATTCGTAGCCGTTGCTGCCGCAACGGTAAGCGCGGTCGCGTTGTTAACGGGGTCCGCTTTTGCAGAAAAACTGACCATCGGCCTGGCCTCGGAGCCAACGGCGATGGATCCTCATTTCCACAATCTGGGTCCGAACAATGCCATGTCGGTCCATATCTTTGACCGGCTGATTGCCCAGGACGAGAAGCAGCGGCTTTCACCAGGCCTGGCCGTCTCCTGGAAGCCGATCGATGATCTGACTTGGGAGTTCAAGCTGCGCGAAGGCGTGAAGTTCCATGACGGTAGCGACTTCAATGCAGATGATGTCATTTGCACCATGGAACGCGCACCGAATGTGCCGAATTCTCCGTCGAGCTACGGCACTTATCTGAAGGGCAAGACCTTCAAAAAGATCGATGACTATACCGTCCATGCCATTACCGAGGCTCCTTATCCGTTGATGGCAAACGACATTTCCACTATCCCGGTGATCTCCGACAGCGCGGGCTGCGATGCTTCCACTGAGGATTTCAATGCCGGTACTGCCGCTGTTGGCACTGGCCCGTTCAAATTTTCAAACTACAAGCCGGGTGAAAGTATCAGCCTGGTCCGCAATGACGGCTATTGGGGTGATGCTCCGGCTTGGAGCGAAGTCGAGTTCCGCCCGATCAAGTCCGGCCCAAGCCGTGTAGCGGCTCTTCTGGCTGGCGATGTCGACATGATCGCCGCCGTTCCGACGACTGATATCCAGACTTTGAAGGCCAAAGATAACCTTCAGCTTAGCCAGGGTGTCTCGAACCGGGTCATCTACCTGCACATGGACCAGTTCCGCGAGAACTCGCCATTTGTGAAAGGCAATGATGGTGCGGATATCAAGAACCCGCTGATGGACCAGCGTGTCCGCCTGGCCATCTCCAAGGCAATCAGCCGGGATGCCATCGTTGAGCGCGTTATGGAAGGTGTTGCCATTCCGGCTGGTCAGTTGCTGCCTGAAGGCTTCTTCGGCGTTTCCGGAAAACTGAAGCCGGAAGCCTACGATCCGGAAAGTGCTAAAGCTTTGCTGGCCGAAGCTGGTTATCCTGATGGCTTCCAGTTGACCATTCATGGTCCGAATGACCGCTACATCAACGATGCCAAAATTGCAGAAGCCATCGGCCAGATGCTTGCGCGCGTAGGTATCAAGACTGCTGTCGAAACGATGCCGCGGTCCGTTTATTTCGGCCGGGCCTCTCGTGGTGGCGCGGACGGACTTCCGGAGTTCAGCTTTATCCTCGTCGGTTGGGGTGCCGGATCCGGTGAAGCATCTTCACCTCTTAAATCCCTGATCCATACATACGACAAGGACAAGGGATTCGGGTCTTCCAACCGGGGCCGTCACTCCAATGCGGAAATCGATGCGAAAATCGAAGAAGCATTGCGCACTGTTGACGATGAGAAACGTCAGGACCTGCTGGCCGAAGCCACAGAAATGGCCATTGGTGATGTCGCGATCATCCCGACCCACTTCCAGGTCAACACTTGGGCTGCCAAAAAAGGCCTGAAGTATATTCCCCGCACCGACGAGTACACGCTCGCCATGGGTGTCGTGAAGGAATAACCGGCAGTTACCGGGCCGCTGCTGCCAGCGGTCCGGTTCTCCCTTGAGCTGAGAACCCCTTATGTCTGTTTTTGTCATCCGCCGGCTGATGCAGGCGCTCTTCGTCGTGTTCCTCATGTCGGTGATCGTCTTCTTCGGTGTGAACATCGTTGGCGATCCGGTCTACATGCTGGTCAGTCCTGATGCCGATCAGGCGGATATTGAGGCCGCGATCCGCCGTCTCGGCCTCGACCGCCCGGTCTGGGAGCAATATCTGTTGTTCCTGAAAGGCGCGGCGCAGGGGAACTTGGGCAACTCTTTCATCTTCGGCGAACCGGCTTTGAAGTTGATCCTTCATCACATGCCGGCAACGCTGGAGTTGGCGTTCAGCGCGCTGATACTCGCCATCGTTCTCGGAATTCCTCTGGGTCTCTACTCGGGTCTTTATCCGGACCACGCAGTGTCGAAGGGCATCATGGCCGGGTCGATCCTCGGATTCTCCCTGCCGACATTTTGGGTCGGGCTGATGATGATACTGCTGTTCGCCGTTGAGCTTGGATGGCTGCCATCAACCGGGCGTGGCGATACGGGGTCGATATTCGGGATTGAGACGAGCCTGGCCACATGGGACGGCTTGCGGCACATAATGCTTCCTGCGCTCAACCTTGCACTCTTGAAGATCTCGCTGGCGATCCGGCTGACGCGGGCTGGTGTCCGCGAGGCGATGAGCCAGGACTACGTCAAATACGCAAGGGCCAAGGGTGTTTCGACAGGGCGGATCATCTTTGTCCACGTGATGAAAAACATCATGATCCCGGTGGTGACCGTGATGGGACTGGAATTCGGCAGCCTGATCGGATTTTCGGTCGTCACGGAAACGATCTTTGCCTGGCCGGGAATGGGCAAACTCCTGATCGATGCGATCCTGCAACTCGATCGGCCTGTGGTCGTCGCCTACCTGATGATCATGGTTCTGTTCTTTGTGGTGATCAATCTGGTCGTAGACATTCTCTATTCAATCCTGGACCCGCGTGTCCGCTTGCAGGATCAGGGCGCATGACCGATACCACGATTTCCTCGTCAGCACCGGCCGTGGCCAAGGTGGAAACACCGTTCCAGAGGTTCCGGGCGGAATTTTTCGAAAGCCGCATCGCCACCACGGCCTTCGTCTTGCTTGCGATTATTTTTCTTCTGGCCCTTCTGGCTCCCTGGATCACCCCGCAAAACCCATATGACCTTGCCCAAGTCGATGTTTTGGATGGGCGGTTGGCCCCTGGCTCAAAAGCTTTTGCCGGTTACACCATGTGGCTTGGGTCGGATGGCGCCGGCCGTGATCTCTATTCAGCGATTCTTTATGGGCTCAGAATCTCCATTTCAGTGGGCATTGCCTCCGGAGTGATTGCCCTCATCATCGGCATGTCGGTCGGACTCATTGCCGCTTACACCGGTGGCCGGACCGAAGCGATCATCATGCGGGTGGTCGATTTGCAGCTTTCTTTCCCGGCGTCCCTTGTCGCCCTGATGCTCGTGGCTGCACTTGGAAAAGGTGTCGACAAAATCATCCTCGCCCTCGTGGTCGCGCAATGGGCCTATTATGCGCGAACTGTCCGGGCGACAGCCCTGGTGGAACGCGGCAAGGAATATGTCGAAGCCGCACAGTGTCTGGGCCTGTCCAAGATGCGGGTTGTGTTCCGGCACATCCTGCCAAACTGCCTTGCGCCACTGATCGTGGTCGGCACCGTGCAGACGGCCCATGCCGTTTCCCTTGAAGCAACGCTTTCGTTCCTCGGTGTTGGACTGCCGCAAACCGAACCGTCTCTGGGCGTTCTGATTGCCAACGGCTTTGAATACATGCTGTCCGGCCGGTACTGGATATCCGTCTTCCCGGGGATTGCACTGCTCATGACGGTCGCTTCGATCAATCTTGTCGGCGACCAACTCCGTGATGTTCTCAATCCGAGGCTGAAGAAATGACCGCTGTCCTGGAAGTTAGCGGGCTGAAGACGCATTTCTTCACCCATGCCGGTGTCGTCAAAGCCGTCGATGGCGTTGATTTCACTGTCAACAAGGGCGAGGTGATGGGCCTTGTCGGGGAATCAGGATCGGGAAAATCCATCACGGGATTCTCCATCCTGGGTCTTATCGATCAGCCAGGCAGAATTGTCGAAGGCGCAATCCGATTCAACGGCGACGACATCGCCAACGCGCCGGAGGAAAAGCTCAAAACCATCCGTGGAAATCGGATTTCGATGATCTTCCAGGACCCGATGATGACCCTCAACCCGGTCTTGCGCATCGATTCCCAGATGATGGAAGCGATCTTTGCCCATGAAAAAGTCTCCAAAAGGGAAGCGTGGGAACGTTCCCGGGATGCACTTGGGCTCGTTGGCATCCCGTCTCCTGAAGAGCGGCTTAGAGCCTATCCGCACCAGCTCTCCGGCGGTATGCGCCAGCGTGTCTCGATAGCGATTGCTTTCCTGAACAAGCCGGATCTCATCATCGCCGATGAGCCGACCACCGCGCTGGATGTCACGATCCAGGCGCAAATCATCCACGAGGCGCAAAAACTGACCAGCCAGACAGGAACCGCGATGATCTGGATCACCCATGACTTGGCGGTTGTTGCCGGTCTCGCGGACCGGATTTCGGTGATGTATGCCGGGCGGATCGTCGAACAGGGCCTAACCGATGATGTCATCGATCATCCGCTGCATCCCTACACAGTCGGATTGCTGGGATCAGTTCCGACAGCCAACAAGCGGGGCGAACGCCTGTTTCAGATCGAAGGCATGACGCCAAACATGCTGGCTCTTCCCGAAGGCTGCGCCTTTGCTCCGCGCTGCGGATATGCCAGCGCCGCCTGCAAAGTGCCGCCGCCTGTTGAGCATGTGGCAAATCGTGAATTGCGCTGTTATCACCCTCAGGCACAGGTGGCAGCTCAATGACCACGCCGCTTGTAGAAATCAAGGACGTCTCCAAACGCTTCACAAAACGGCTCGATGTTGCAGGCAAAATTGCCCGGAAACTGGGTGCCAATGTCCGCGAGGAAATCGTTCACGCAGTTGACGAAGTAAATCTGGAAGTCCGAGAGGGTGAAGTGCTGGGTCTGGTCGGAGAATCAGGCTGCGGCAAGTCCACCCTCGGCCGGGTCGTTGCCGGCATTCATGCGCCTAGTACCGGCCAGCTGCTTTTTCAAGGTCAGGACGTGGCGGCCATGTCTGGTGCGGACAAACGGGCGGCCACTCTTGCTGTACAGATGATTTTTCAGGATCCCTTCGCCAGCCTCAATCCGCGTATGCGGGTCGAGGACATCATTGGCGAGGCCCCGAAGGTACATGGAATCGTCTCCCGGTCTGAAGCTTCGGACTACGTGGACGACATCATGCGCAAGGTGGGGCTCGATCCGTCCTTGAAGCGCCGATACGCCCACCAGTTTTCCGGCGGGCAGCGGCAGCGCATAGGCATTGCGCGGGCACTGGCCGTGAAACCCAAGTTTCTTGTCTGTGACGAAGCCATCGCGGCACTGGATGTCTCGATCCAGGCCCAGGTGATCAACCTCTTCATGGATCTGAGAGAAGAATTCGGTCTGACGTACCTGTTCATCAGCCACGACCTGAGCGTTGTCGAGCACATCGCTGACCGGGTGGCGATCATGTATCTGGGCCGGATCGTGGAAAGCGCTTCAACTGAGGAAATCTTCAGTGCGCCGAGGCATCCCTACACCAAGGCACTTCTGGCAGAAGCGCCGCGGTTGGATCAGCGGAAACGCGAGTTTGCTCCTATCGAGGGCGAAATCCCGTCTCCATTGGCGCCACCGGACGGGTGTTTCTTCAATCCGCGCTGTCCACATGCCCGGGATCTCTGCCGCAAGGACCAACCCGGACTAGAGACCTTCGGCGAGGGCCATTCGGTCGCTTGCCACTATTGGAAAGACATCTGATCCCCTCAGTTGAGGGCATCTTTTCAGAAGCCTGTCATGTGCAGCATTCGTGCTGCGCAACGGACAAGTGCTGACTTTTGTTGGGAGGAAAGAATGAAAAATACTGATCGCGTCTGGGATCTGGTTGATGCCCGCCGGGAGGATTACATCGGCTTGTCCGATCGCGTCTTTGACCTTCCTGAAATCGCCTATACCGAGTTCAAGTCGGTGGCCGAACACAAGAAGATGCTGGAACAGGAAGGTTTTAGGATTACCGAAGGTGTCGCCGGCATTCCGACCGCGATTGTCGGCGAGGCTGGAGAGGAAGGGCCAGTCATTGCCATCCTTGGGGAGTTTGATGCCCTCCCGGAGCTGGGCCAGGTCGCCGGAATGGCCAAACACCAGCCCGTCGAAGCTGGCGGCCCGGGACACGGCTGTGGGCACAACCTTCTTGGCTCAGCCGCGCTGATGGCCGCTTCCGCCGTTAAGGACTATCTGGCCGAACGGGGCATCAAGGGACGTGTGCGCTATTACGGCTGTCCGGCCGAGGAAGGAGGCGCAGCCAAGACATTCATGGTGCGTGAAGGCCTGTTTGACGATGTCGACGCGGCGATTTCCTGGCACCCGGCAACCTTTACGGCAGTCAATGAAGCCAATTCACTGGCCAATACGCGGATCGATTTCACATTTCATGGCCTGGCGGCGCATGCGGCCGGCGCCCCCGAGCTCGGCCGCAGTGCGCTGGATGCCATCGAATTGATGAACGTTGGCGTCAATTACATGCGCGAACACATGCCAGATGATGCCCGGGTGCACTATGCCTATCTTGATGCCGGTGGAATTGCGCCGAATGTTGTGCAGTCGAAGGCAACCGTCCGCCAGCTGGTCCGGGCCCGGAACCTGAAGGAGCTGAGCGGCCTCATCGACCGGGTGCGCAAGATTGCCGAAGGCGCGGCGCTGATGACGGAAACAACAGTTGAAACCAGTGTTGTCAGTGGGGTTTCCAATCTGATCGGCAATCGTCCTTTGGAAGAAACCATGCAGCGCAACCTGGACCGCCTGGGTGCACCCGACTTTGACGATACTGACCGAGAATTTGCAGAGAAAATCCGGGGTACGCTCAGTGAAGACAACATCACAGTTTCGTTCCGGCGGATTGGAGCGAAAGTCGATCTGGACCTCGCCTTGTGTGATTTCGTTGCCCCTCTCGACCGGCAAAGCGAGGGCGGGGAAGGCTCAACTGACGTCGGCGATGTCAGTTGGGCCGTTCCGACCGTTCAGGCCCGCGTTGCGACCTGTGCTGTCGGAACCCCTTTCCACACATGGCAGCTAACCGCACAAGGCAAGGCACCGGCCGCGCACAAAGGCATGCTGCATGCTGCCAAAACGATGGCCGGAACAGCAGTTGATCTGTTTGAGGACGATGAAATTCTGCAGCAGGCCATCAAGGAACACCATGCCAAACTTGAGCAGGATCCCTATGCCTGTCCGATACCCGATGAGGTCTCGCCACCGCTCAAGGCAATGAGCAACCAATAGACGTGGGATAAAGGAGCTGGCAGCCGAGGAAGTCAGGCGTTCAGGGTGTTGAGCACGAATGCCTGGCTTGGAATGAATCTTTCTGAAAACCGCTGCAGGTGAACCTCAATGCCCGCTAGCTTCCGCTTTGCCGGGCCTCACTATATGCCAGACCGGCTCGATCACCTTGGCGACGATCGGGATCAGGATCAGGCCAACTACAAGACCAAAAAAGCCGTCCATGGACGCTGTAGCAAGCCATGCGACAAAGCCTTCCGCGGTGCCGATGGTGTGGGCAATCCCATGGGCGATGTCGTGGATGGTGGTGTAGAGCCCCTTCAGGCCGAGCTCCTTCATGCCGTGAATGACGATCGAACCGCCGACCCAAAGCATGGCCGCCGTGCCGACTGTCATCAGGATTTTCATGATCCCGGGCATGGCTTTGACGATGCCGCGGCCAAGGGCGCGGGTGAGGCCAAAACTGCCTTCGCGCGACAGATGCAGGCCGATGTCGTCGGCTTTGACAATCAGCGCAACGGAACCATAGACCATGACCGTGATACCAATGGCGACAACGGCCAACGTTGCGGCTTCCATCCAAATGGTGCCGTCAGGTATCTCGGCGAGCGCAATGGTCATGATCTCGGCAGACAGGATGAAGTCGGTCTTGATAGCCCCTGAGACCTTCTGTTCTTCCAGATGCGTTGGGTCTTGGACGAGGTCCTTCGGCTGGTCGGCATCGATGTGATGGGGACTGAAGATATGAACGATCTTTTCAGCCCCCTCAAAACACAGATAAGCCCCGCCGAGCATCAACAGCGGCGTGATGATGCCGGGCAGGAAGGTATTCAGCAGCAGGCCAACCGGCAGCAGGAAAAGCAGCTTGTTTTTCATGGAGCCCTTGGCGATACGCCAGACGATGGGCAGCTCGCGGGCGGGCGAAAACCCGGCGACATACTTGGGGGTCACCGCTGCATCGTCGATAACTGCACCCGCCGCCTTGGATCCGGCCTTCGCGGCCTGGCCAATAACATCGTCCACTGAGGCCGCGGCCACTTTTGCAATGGCTGCAACATCGTCGAGTAGGGCGAGTAGTCCGCTCATGGCCGCTCCTGAATCACTTTTGATTTGCGCGAGATGACCATACTTCCTTTTTCCGGCAGGCCAAGAGCGCAAAGAGCCAAATTGATGTTGCCGGAAAAAGCTCGGGCGGGGAGCCACGGCTTCACGAAACCGTGTGCAGGAAACTTTCAGCCTTCTTCGTCTTCAACTCGGAATTCGCCACAAACGCGTTATATAAAAGACGTGCATGTGGACCCATTATAAAGGCTCGCCATTTTAGCGGCCTTAGGAGAACACTTGATGACGCGTAACTTCATCACCCGGCGCACTCTGATTGCCACTGGCGGAGCAGCCATGGCGGCAGGTGTTTCCGGGCTCCTGGTTCCTGCACAGGCAAAGGGCCTTGCCCCAACACCTTCCATGCGCGGTGGATCCAACAACTATCGTCCTGACGCACCGATCGTGAAGCGGATCGGCGGTGGCGGCTTTTGGATGAGCGGAACTGTCCGGCGCGCAGGTGACGGTGCTCCGCTGGCAGGTCAACGCATCCAGATCTGGGCTCATACCACCGAGGGCCACGAGCGGGACAAACGCAGCCATGGCGCGACGCTCACCGACGCCAAAGGCAGGTTCCGGCTGGAAATGCCGCAGATCGTTCCGGCCTTCGGCCAGGCGCACGGGCATCTTGCCTATGACAGTGGCGACTTTAAAACTGTATTCCTGCGACCGGTGATGAACAGTTCACGGGATACCAGCCTGGAAGCGCATTTCGTCCTGCAGCCGGTCTGATCACTTTGCGCTCTTCGAACAGGTTTCTGGCGATCCTTGCTTGGGTCGCCCTGGCTTTTACCGTAACCGTTCCCGTTGTGGCGGCGGCATTCAGTCCTCTGCTGGCCTGGCGCCAGCCGGTTTACATCGCCGCGGGCTTTGCCGGAATTGCCGGGATGGTGCTGTTGCTCATTCAACCCTTGTTGGCAGGTGGATATCTGCCTGGTCTTTCCGCGCATCAATGCCGGCAGATCCATCGCTGGACCGGAGTTGTTTTGCTTGCCGCAGTGATCATTCATGTTGCAGGGCTTTGGGTAACCAGCCCGCCGGATGTGATCGATGCGCTTTTGTTCCGCTCCCCGACGCTGTTTTCCGCCTGGGGAGTGACGGCCATGTGGTGTGTTTTTGCTACCGCGCTCCTGGCCGTATTCCGTAAACGTTTGGGACTTCGCCCACGCCTGTGGCGTCTGGCGCATACGGGCTTGGCGGCTATCATTGTTGTGGGTAGCGTGGTCCATGCAGTGTTGATTGAAGGCACCATGGAAACCCTGTCCAAGGCAGCCCTTTGTGCACTGGTAATTGCCGCGACCGTCAAGTTGGCAGTGGATCTGAAGGTTTGGTCCATCGGGATGCGCAAGAGGGTCTAATAGCCTTTACAGCCGAATTGACTGGCTGAACAACCACGCAATAATGTCAGTGGGTAAATGAGACTTGGTCCTTCTGCTACTTTTGACCGGCCAATCGGCTGCGAAGCAGACCTTGCCTACTGCACCGCATTGCACGCCTATCGGCGTGAACCGCCAAAAGCCATCTATCCATCCGGGTTTGCGCTGGATGCTCCAGGAACAGCAGACCAGTCTCAGATCACTTGAAGGCGTAAGCGCCGCGCTTGTTTGACACTTTCGGATCGTATCCTGTCATCCGGTGCCAGCATTCCTCCAATTTGAGCATCGCTGCAGTCGAACCATTCAGCGAAAAATCGAGCTGCATATTGTCTATCAAGAAGGAAACATCCGTCCCTTTTGCCAGGGCCAGTCTTTGGTCCAAAGGCAGGATTCCGATGAACTTACCTTCAAAACTAAAATAGGTTTCTTCAAAATTTCTATCGTCAATCATCAGGATTGCCGGGAATTCAGTGTTGGCCGGATGTCCAGTCAGATCGTCGAAGTAGGTTTCCCAATTACCGGCTGGCGAAATGAGCATTTTCCATTGAACATCGGCCCGGCCCGGATGCACAGCAACACAGCCGAGTTTGTTTTGGCGGATTTCCCATCCCTTTACATTGGCGTATTCCCGGTCTTCGGCCGCGACCGGACAGCAAATGGAAAGCGCGAGTCCAAAAAACAGCAGTTCAATCCGTTTCATAAATAATCTCCCAAAACACATACAGAGTGGCTTTGCCAAGGGGTCGAAATATCTTCTCCCTACCACTACGCCTAATCCCGCAAACCTGTCTCAATGCTCACCGCCACACAGTCCGTGGTCGCCGAACGCCTTCAGGACATTGCATTCTGAAACCGGATGGGTGCCATCGCAACTTGCGGCGATGCGCTCCAGCTCACTTTCCAGCCGTTGAAGTTGGGCGATGCGCTGGCGGACCGCGGAAAGCTGTTCACCCGCAATCCGGTCCGCGTCGGCGCATGGCTCGTCAGGATGGGTGCTGAGTTCCAAAAGTTCACGGACGGCCGGCATTGGCAATCCGAGATCGCGTGCGTGTTTGATGAAGCCGAGGCGGTCGAGATCCGCTTGCAGATAGCGCCGTTGATTGCCTTCCGTGCGCACAGGCGCTGCGAGCAGGCCTTCCTTTTCATAATAGCGGATGGTCGGCACCTTGACCCCGGTTGCCTTGGAGAGTTCGCCGATCGAAAAATCCATCAAAACCTCTTGAACCTCTAGTCGCTATAGGGATTACACAGGAGCGAGATCGAAATTTCAAGGAGTGTATCTGCATGAGCGGATGCTGCGGATCGAACGCCAAGTTTGATGGCTTATCCCGGGAATACAAGCGGCGGCTGTGGCTGGTGATTGCCCTCAATGCCACCATGTTCGTCGTGGAAATGGCTGCCGGTCATGCGGCGCGGTCACAGGCGTTGCAGGCCGACGCGCTCGATTTCTTCGGCGATGCGGTTACCTACGGCATTTCCCTGGCCGTCATTGGAGCGTCTTTAAAAGTGCGCGCAACGGCCGCGCTGGCCAAGGGCGTCAGCCTGCTCCTGATGGGGCTTTGGGTCGGTGGCTCCACAGCCTATCAGTTCCTAGTTTTGGGCGTGCCGAAAGCGGAAATCATGGGCGGCATCGGTTTTCTGGCGCTGGCGGTCAATCTGGCGAGTGTCATGCTGCTGGTGCGCTACAAGGACGGAGATGCCAACGTGCGGTCCGTCTGGCTGTGTTCGCGCAACGATGCCATTGGCAATGTGGCAGTGATGCTGGCGGCACTCGGTGTCTGGGGCACGGCAACCGCCTGGCCGGATCTTGTCGTCGCCGGTTTGATGGCCGCGCTCTTTATCAATTCCGCCGTTCAGATTTTGGTTCAGGCACTCAGAGAATACCGGCACGACCAGGCGGAAGTTGCATAGGCACACAAAAACCCCGGCAGCCAGTCCGGCTCACCGGGGTATCAGAAGGAACATCGTCGCAAATTTATTCGGCTGGTTTTTCTTCCGGTTGAGGCGCGGTTGTCACCTCTTCCAGAATTTCCGGCGCAAGATCGTTGGTGGCGACCGAGACGTCAGGCGTTTCCGGCACGGTTTCAACCACTGTCATGTTCGACTTAGCCGATTTCATCCATTCGCAGGCGCTTGCCGGTGCAATGGCGAACCCCAAAAGGGCGGCGCCCGTAACGGCCAGGGAAAGTACACGCATGGCTTTGCCTCCATCGTGTGGCTGCTGCACACCATAGTGCAGTCCAGATAGCCTAGGCGAAATTGGAAAAACTGCAAGTCTTGTTGACCTAACGTCATTTATTTGCGGATCAAATTGTAGGTGCTTTTCTTGCGGGGGATTGCCTCGTCGTGGGCCGCATCAATCACAAGCGTATCCAGATAGTCGCCAAATCTGCGCACCTGAATGTATTTGCTGCTTAGAAAACCAACCAGCAGGACTGATAGCCCACCGCCTTCCCGTAGTTCGGCCTTGGTCCAGCCCCACTTGCAATCCCGGGGAGCGCATTTTGTGAATGCCCGCATGCGCGCAAGCACCTGATCATCGATGCATTTGGTCTCGATCTCCAGACGGGACAATTCCTTTGCCTTTGCCTTCGGATTGACCCAAATGCCATCTTCCGGCAGCGGACAGTAGACCCGCGCTTCGGTCTCTGAAGAAACTGACAGGGCGAAGAATACAAGGAACAGGAACAGGCAAGCGGATCGCATTGTGGCACTCCTCCCGCAGAGGGTGTGGTCATCAAGTGAACGAATCGTTAAATCTGCCGATGCGTTTTGCAACTATGGGCACAGGCCCGGACTTTATTGCCAATATGAAAAGACAAAAATGATTCCTGAGCTTTCGACACAACGATTTTCGCTATTTCGGCCAGGCATGGAGGATTTTCCGGCCTATCAAGCCTTTTATGCAGATGCGGAAGCATCCGCTTTTTATGGCGGACCGTTACGGGCAGATCAGGCCTGGCGTGTTTTGGCAGGTCATGTGGGACACTGGCAGCTTCGCGGATACGGTTTGTGGGCCGTGAGGGACAAGACAACCGGCCAGACGCTCGGTGGATGCGGTTTCACCTGGCCGGAAGGGTGGCCGCGCAGGGAGCTAACCTGGTGGCTGTTGCCGGAGGCGCGGGGCAGGGGTGTTGCAACCGAAACCTCGGTAGCCGCCATCGACCACGCCTATACAGAGTATGGCTGGGAACTGGTCGAAACCCATATGGATGACAAAAACCTGGCGGCAAAAGCTCTGGTTGAGCGTTTGGCGGGAACCCCGATCGCGAGGGAGCCATTTCCAGATGGCCGCACCAGAACGATCTACAAATTACCGAAAGTCAGATAGGAAAGGCGCTGTATCACATCAGCGCAAAGCCGGGGCGCGCCCTTTGGCGCGGGCCCGGTCTTAAGTCACGGCAAGTTTTAGCGCTTGCGGGCGCCCGGCAGAATGCCTTCGCGCTGGGCGAGCTTGCGTGCGGCCTTGCGGGCACGGCGGACAGCTTCAGCCTTTTCACGGGCACGTTTTTCGGACGGCTTTTCGAAGGCCCGGCGGGTCTTCATTTCACGGAATACGCCTTCGCGCTGCAGCTTCTTTTTCAGAACGCGGAGGGCTTGATCGACATTGTTGTCACGAACGAGGACTTGCAAGTTTTCTCCTGACATTGATTAATCGGATCCGCCTCAAGGACGGAAGCGTCGATTGAGTAAATTACCGAAAATTTCCCGGATTGGCGGGGACACTATCATTTTTTTCGCAGAAAGCACCCCCTAAACGGGCTTGAAACACGGAATATCGTCCGTTTTTTCTAATTTTTTATGATCACCGGCGCGGATGGGCCCTGTCATAGGCCTCCAAAAGCCGAGCACCGTCTATTTCGGTGTAGATTTGCGTGCTGGAGAGACTCGCATGGCCGAGCAGCTCCTGAATGGTGCGCAGGTCGCCGCCACCGGCCAATAGATGAGTCGCGAACGAATGCCGCAAGGCATGCGGCGTTGCCGATTCCGGCAGGCCAAGCGCACCTCTCAGTTTCTGCATTGCCAGTTGCACCAGCCGTGGATTGAGCGGGCCGCCGCGGGCGCCCAAAAACAGTGGCCCATCCTTCGATACGGAATAGGGGCAGAGGGAGAGGTAGGCTTCAACTGCGTCGCAGACCACCGGAAGCACGGGAACGATCCGTTCCTTTCCGCCCTTGCCCCTGATTTTCATCGTCTGTGTGCCGCGCTTTGGCGCCGTTCCGCCGGTCAAAGACAGGGCCTCCGCCAATCGCAAACCACAGCCATAAAGCAGGGTCAGCACCGCTGCATTCCGGGCTTCGATCCAGGGCTCGGTTTCCATCGCCATGTCGCCGCTGGTGATCGCCCTGGCATCCGGTGCGGGAACGGGTTTGGGCAATGACCTTGGTTGTTTGGGCGGACGGACGGCGCTTGCGGCCGCCGCATTCACCTCGCCGCGCCGTTCCAGGAATCTCAAGAAAGAGCGTATTCCGGCAAGGCCCCTTGCAAGAGACCGGCTTTGCGCGCCCGTTTGGCGGCGCCGGGCCATAAACGCGCGGAAGTCGGCGGGTTTCACCGTAGAGATATCCTTCACGGCCGGTGCCCCGCCGATGTGGTTGGTCAAAAAGCGCAGAAACTGGCGTAGATCCCGTTCATAGGCAATCAATGTCTTGTCCGACAGGCGCCGCTCATCCGATAAATGGTCGAGCCACAGCCCAACCCGTTCATTGAGATCGGGGCGGGCAGTTACAAGCAGGGAATCGGTGTCAGTTTTGGACATGCCCGAAAGATACGCTTAATCCACCAGTCATTCGTTAATCGCCAATTTCAAATGAGAAAAGGGCATTGCCGGGTTGGACGGCAATGCCCTTTCTGTTTCTCATTCGGTCGCTTTGACGGTCAGGCGGTTTTCACGTTGGACAGGAACGCGCCCATTTGCTCGTTCAGTTCGTTTGCCTGGCTGGATAGATTTTCCGAAGCTGCGAGGACTTCGTCCGCGTTGCTGCCGATCCGCTCGGAGACTTTGGCAACCTCGACAATATTCTCTGACACTTCCCGCGTGCCCGATGAGGCGTTGACGACCGCCTTGGCGATTTCACCGGTCGCCATCCTCTGTTCATCAACCGCCGAGGCAATGCTGGATGACGAGTCGCTGACCGAGGCAATGATGTTCGTAATAGCGTTGATGGACTCCACCGCGTGATCGGTTGTGCGCTGGATTTCCTGGATCTGCTGGCTGATGTCGTCGGTTGCCTTGGAGGTCTGGTTCGCCAGTTCCTTGACCTCGGCAGCAACAACGGAAAATCCTTTACCGGCTTCTCCGGCCCGGGCTGCTTCAATCGTCGCGTTCAAGGCGAGCAGGTTGGTCTGTTCGGCGATGCCTGAAATGAGCGCAACAATGTCGCCAATGCGGACCGCACTGCTTTGCAATTCGGTGACGATGGATTTCGCGCTTTCAGCCTGCTCAGAACCAGTATGGGTTTGCGATTCTGAATCATCGACGAGGCTCTTGATATTGCCGATCGAGGCTTCGAGTTCTTCAACGGTCCCGGCGACCTGAGACACGTTTGTTCCCGCTTCTTCAGATGCAGCTGCAACGGATTGTGCCTGGGTGGTCGCGTTTCCGGCGGCCGAAGACAATCTGGAAGCGGTGTTCTTGAGCTGTTCGGCCGCGGCAGAAACCTGAGAAACCACACCGCCTACCGAGTGCTCAAACTCTTCTGCAAGGTCATTCATCATCCTTGCGCGTTCCTGCTGGGCGTTGTCTTCACGCCGTTTGGCTTCGTCTTCCAGGGCACGGCGTTCAACCAGCGCTGTTTTCAAGCTTTCGGCGGACCGGGCGATGGCGCCAATGGCGTCGACCCGGTTGGTGTGTTCGATCTCGATATCCAGATTGTCCTCTGCAAGCTGTGCAAGGCTAGCCTGACTGTCGCGGATAAGCGAACGGATGACCTTCAGACCCAAGATGCTGGCAACGATTGAAATGAACAGGACTGAGACGGTGCCGATCAGATAGATCAGGAACAGGGACCAGGCCTGACCAAGTTTGACGCTGGCCAGCGCGCTACTTGCCATACGGGCATCCGCGATCATCTGCTGGGTGACCTTGTCCCGCGCACCATTGATCTTCGCCCACTGCTGCGCCATGTCCGCCGGCAGAGCTTCACCCTTGCTGCCGACAAGCGTTTGCAGGAACGCGGTGAAGCCTGTTCCGGCAGGGCCTTGAAGGTAGGCTTTGTAGGCATCAACTGCCGCCGCCGGCCCGTTGCCGAGAAAGAGCGCGGAGTTGTTCTGTTCCAGATACTGGGCGCGAAGGGCAACGGCCAGTTCCGGCGTTGCTGCCTTGCCGGAACCCAGGATCGGGTGCATCACACTGTTGATCATGTTGTGGCTGTCGCGGATCTGCAGTGCCGCATAGTAGGCATAGAGGCTCTTTGACAGCTCATAGTCCGGAATAATCGACGCACCGCGCATTGTCACATCAATGCCAAGCGCAGAAATTGGCTGCAGGTATTTGACGCCAAGGATAGGTGAACCATTGCCCTTGTCGACTTCGGACCGGAAGGCCGCAACGTTTGCGCGCGCTTGGGCAAAGGACTGACGAAGCCGGTTCAATTCAGGATCGTCGCTGTTCAATGCATCGAATTCCGCCAGAAGCTTGTCGTACAACGCGTCCGTATTCTTGCGGGCGCCGGCAAGTTCGGAAGGCGCGGAAAACACCTCAACGGGCAAAGTCTCAGCCAGCTGGCCACCGGTGTTCCCCAGAGCTTCCAGGTCCGCGGCGTATTTCATCTGCCGGTAGTCTTCATAAGACGTCTTGGCGAGAAATCCTCCAAGAACGGCAATTGCAAGAACGGGGACCGAGATAATGAATGCAAGCAGCTGGTTCAGCATGAGGCGCTTCATCTAGAAACTCCAAATTGATGGGGCGATTTTTGTTTTATCGATTTTTTTCTGATAGATTTGAACGGTTAACAATCATGAAATAACGGCAGGAAACGCCCAGATTATTGTGGCTTTCGGAGGATCGTTTCTGCGCACTAGTTATTTTTGCCAGTCGCGAAGTTCGGCCAAAAAGGCCTGCACTTTTGCAGATCTGTGCAGATCGACGTGAGTCACGATCCACATCTTCGATCGCCACTCAGGAAGTGTTGGGATTACTTCATGCAATCCGCCCCGTTCAACCGCGACTTTTCGAGTCAGAAAACCGATCCCGGCACCGCAAAGGACGGCTTCCGACATTGAAGGGATAGAATTGGACCGGAAGGAAAAGCAGTCAGCGGGAACGGTTTCATGAAGCCACTTGAGGAAGGGGGCAAGCGGCGCAGTGTTGTCCGATCCAATGAACCGGTGGCGGGGGAAGTCCTGGACCGTTTCGGGAAGGCCGTAGGTTTTGGCATAATGTTCGTCGGCATATAGGCCGATTTCGATCTCTTCGAACGCCCGGACCACATTGTCGGGGTTTTCAGGCCTGTTGCCCGCCCGGAATGCAACATGCGCCTCTCCGTATTCCAGGCGAAGCAGACTGTCGCTTGCCAGAAACCGGACGGTAAGCCCCGGGTGTTTTTCGCCAAAGGAGCGCAGAACCGGCATCAGCGTTTGCGCATAGCTCGCCAGGGAAGTGACGACAAATTCGCCTTGAAGCGCATCCGACTGACCCTTGGCTTTTCGGTGAAGTTCCTCGAACTGCTCATCGGCCGTATCGGCAATTCGGAGCAACTCCCGTCCAAGGTCCGTGGGGGTGAAACCCTTTGGATGACGTTGAAACAGCTTGCCGCCGAGCGAAGCTTCCAGCGTGTCAATGTGGCGATTAACGGTAGCCCGGTGAACGCCAAGCGATTGGGCAGCCGCCGTCACCGTTCCCAGTTGGGCAACGCGGGCGGCAGTTCTGATTTCGGTCCAGTGTTCCATCGTCTATTGCTGCAAAAACGCGCATATAGTGCGAAAATGGATATCTTCAAAACAAATATGCAGCAATCTATCTCTTGTCTCAACACAACAGTTTTTGAGGTTGAGCCATGAAAGTCCTCGCATTTGCAGCTACCAGCAGCCGTCAATCCATCAACAAGCAGCTGGTGCAAGCCGCCACCGGAATGATCCGCAGTGATCTTGATTCGTCGGCTGAAATTGAAATCCTCGATCTCAACGACTACGAAATGCCGATCTACAGCATCGACAGGGAAAACGAGGGTGGAATTCCGGCGGAAGCCGAGCGCTTTTTTGACAAGATCGGTGCGGCGGACGCGGTCATCGTGTCCTATGCTGAACACAACGGCACCTACACGGCAGCCTTCAAGAATGTGTTCGACTGGGCGTCCCGTATCAATATGAAGGTGTTCCAGGACAAGCCGGTTGTTGCCCTTTCCGCTTCCATGGGCCCAGGCGGTGCTGCCAGCGTGTTGAAATCTGCGGTGGGGTCTGCCGGTTTTTTTGGAGCAGACATTCGCGGCAGTCTTTCGGTCGGGCCTTTCAGTGAGAAATTCGACAGTGGCGAAGGAAAGCTGGTGGATGAAACCCTGAACAACGCACTCTTGGAGGCTCTCACTGCCTTGGTCGAAGAGAGGCCGGAGACCGAAGAAGCGGCTTGAATTTAAGGAGCTTCCTTCATCGTCCAGTTGGAGATTTGCAAACAAAAAGGCCCGGGCAAAACTGCCCGGGCCTTTTTGTTGATAGAACCGACCATCCCTCTCATACCGAGAAAGCTCGAGGGTGGTGTTGATGCGGAGCCCACCTGCTCCGCGCCACGGCGCTCCGCCCCGCCCCGGATCCGGGGCGATTTGCCAAACGGTCCCGGCTCAAGGCCGGGCCTTCATGTTCTTTAAAGAATGCTCTGCCCGGTCTTGGCCCAGTCGGCCAGGAAGGCATCGAGGCCCTTGTCGGTTAGCGGATGCTTGACCAGGCTCTTCAGCGTCGCCGGAGGAACTGTTGCAACGTCGGCGCCAATGATCGCGCAATCCTTGACGTGGTTGGCGGTCCGGATTGAGGCGGCGAGGATTTCGGTTTCAAAGCCGTAGTTGTCGTAAATGACACGGATTTCGCGGATCAACTCAAGGCCGTCCAGGTTGATGTCATCGAGGCGGCCAATGAACGGCGAGATATAGGTAGCGCCGGCTTTCGCGGCGAGCAGCGCCTGGTTTGCCGAGAAGCAAAGCGTAACATTGGTCTTGTGGCCATTGCTGGTCAGCGTCTTGCACGCCTTGAGACCGTCGAGGGTCAGCGGCAGTTTGATTACGACATTACTGCCGATCTTCACCAGCTCCTCAGCTTCCTTGATCATGGTGTCATAGTCGGTTGCCGCGACTTCGGCAGATACGTCACCATCGGTGATCGAGCAGATTTCGGCGATCACGTCCTTGAATTGACGGCCTGACTTGGCGATCAGGGACGGATTGGTGGTCACACCATCCAGAAGGCCGGTGTCTGCCAGTTCCTTGATTTCGGCTGTATCGGCCGTATCAACGAAAAATTTCATGTGCACTTGCTCCCATGGGCGCTGCAAATCCGGCATCTTCCTGGTGTCGAATGAAACGTTTCACACAGGCTGCCGGTCGATTAGATCTTTGGTCGCGGTCTCTTTACCTTAGGATGCGGCTAAGAAGAACCCCCGATTCGCATTCGGGAGAAGTTTCTGCGGTACGTACCTCAAAATGAGGTCCGGCAATTACCTAGGCGGGATTTGGCAAGCTGGTGCTGTTTGAAGACGACCCGATGCAAACGGAAACCATTGCAAGTGTGATGGTGCCGGTCGCTGTGCCGGGTCCCTATACCTATAAAGTGCCTGCCGGAGTAAGTGTTGTACCCGGATCCATTGTCCGGGTGCCGCTCGGGCCGCGTGAAGTGGTCGGCGCCGTCTGGGATACCGCGCCCGATGCGGCCATCAATCCGAAGAAATTGAAAAGCGTCACCCGCGTATATGAAGCAGCCCGGCCGATCGACAAGGATCTCAGGCAGTTTATCGAATGGGTCGCCAATTGGACCCTGGCTGCACCAGGAATGGTGTTGCGCATGGTACTGCGCTCCGAGGACGCGCTGGAGGATGAGCAGCCCGTCCCCGGCGTACGGCGGATTGAGGGTGCAGCACCGGAGCGGATGACTCCGGCCCGCGGGCGGGTTCTGGAGACAATGGAAGACGGATTTGCCTGGACAAAAAGCGGCCTGGCCCATGCTGCCGGCGTCAGCCCGTCGGTCATTGATGGCCTGTTGCATCAGGAGGTTCTCGAAGTTGTTTCCCTTCCTGCAGCCCCGCCACTGCCTCCCCCTCAACTGGATTTTGCGCCGCCCGAGCTGACGCCCGCCCAACGGATCGCAGCTGATGATTTGATTGAAAGCTTCGACAAGGGCGGGGCTGTCTCGCTGATTGACGGTGTGACGGGGTCCGGCAAAACGGAAGTCTATTTCGAAGCGGTTGCCGAAGCTCTGCGCCGAGGCAAGCAGGTTCTGGTGCTGCTTCCAGAGATCGCTTTGACCGAACAGTTTTTGCGCCGGTTCGAAAAACGCTTTGGCGTTTATCCGGCCGAATGGCATTCGGAAGTGACGCCAAAGAATCGGGCACGAACCTGGCGGAATGTGGCATCCGGCGCGGCCCGGGTGGTCATTGGTGCACGCTCAGCCCTGTTTCTGCCGTTTCTCGAGCTTGGCCTGATTGTGGTCGACGAAGAGCATGATTCTGCCTTCAAGCAGGATGACCGTGTTCCTTATTCAGCGCGCGATATGGCCGTCGTCCGGGGGCATCTTGCCCGTTTTCCTGTCGTGCTGGCATCTGCGACCCCATCCGTCGAGAGCCGGGTGAATTGCGACATGGGCCGGTACCAGCGGCTGATCCTGCCGGAGCGGGCATCCGGCGCGGCGCTGCCTGATCTCAAGGCAATCGACATGCGGGAACAGGGGCCGGAGCGCGGCCGTTGGATTGCACCGGAACTGCTGACTGCAATGAAAGACGCGCTGGCCGGTGACGCTCAGACGCTTCTGTTCCTGAACCGGCGTGGTTATGCTCCGCTCACGCTTTGCCGCACCTGTGGTCATCGATTTCAGTGTGCACATTGCAGCGCCTGGCTGGTGGAACACCGGTTTCAGGGCCGCTTGGTCTGCCACCACTGCGGACACTCGGAAAAAGTTCCGGAAGCCTGCCCGTCCTGTAGCACGGCAAATTCACTCGTCGCTTGCGGTCCCGGCGTGGAACGAATCGCTGAGGAGGTTTCGGAGCTCTTTCCCGAGGCGCGAACCCTCATACTTTCGTCCGATCTGCCGGGCGGGCCGGAGCGTTTGCGCCGTGAGATGAAGATCGTGGAAGAAGGCGGGGCCGATATCGTTATTGGCACCCAGCTCGTTGCCAAGGGCCACAACTTCCCGAAAATGCGTTTGGTGGGCGTGATAGATGCCGATCTTGGCCTGGCGCATGGTGATCCTCGGGCGGCTGAAAAAACCTTTCAGCTTCTGGCGCAGGTCACTGGCCGGGCAGGGCGGGTGACCGGCGGCGGCAAGGGTTATCTGCAGACCTATTCGCCGGATCACCCTGTCATCAAGGCCCTGCTGTCTGAGGACCGCGATGCCTTTTATGAAGCTGAAATAGCTTCCCGGCGCAGCGCCGGGCTGCCTCCGTTCGGCCGACTTGCGGCGATTGTGATATCCGGGCCGGACAAGGCCTTTGCCGAAAACTACTCCAGAGCGTTTGTGCGTGCAGCTCCTCCGGAGCAGGCGGTGACCATATTGGGACCGGCTGAAGCTGCGCTCTCCATGGTACGTGGCCGCTACCGCTATCGCTTGCTGGCCATGGCACCCAGGCAGATGGATCTGCAGGGCTATCTGAGATCCTGGCTGGATCAGGCACCGCGGCCGTTGAAGGGGCTAAGAGTGCAGATTGATATCGATCCGCAGCATTTTTTGTAGGACGGTCATCCGCCGAAAGTGGAGCTGCGGCGGTCTACCCGGCTAAAGGTTTAGATGAGCCCCAAAGTATCGTTCTGCGGCGCTTTTTGTGAGCGCATGCACAAAAACACGGAAAGATTCGCCAAATACCGCCATTAGGCGAAGTTGCACACTGGGAAACCCTGTGCTAAGTGAGGCGCGGCTTTGGGGGAACGGTTCTGCCGTCTTACCTTCTGACCCTGAAATCATTCATTTTTTCAATGCCTTGCGAGCGGTTCGCGTTTGTAGGGGGTTGAAAATCGTCAGAGAGCTCGGACCTGGTGACTGACAACGTATCTCTCGTATCCGGCGTGGCAAAGCGATATGCGTCCGCCCTCCTCGATTTAGCAGAGGAATCAGGCGCGACTGCCGACGTGGAACGGGATCTGGCTTCTGTTGAGACAATGCTCAACGAAAGCGAAGATCTTGTTCGTCTCGTTAAAAGCCCGTCCTTCAGTGCTGAAGAGCAGCTTGCTGCCCTGTCTGCACTTTTGCAAAAGGCCGGCATCGCCGGTCTTGCTGGCAATTTCGTGAAGCTGGCCGCCCAAAACCGGCGCCTCTTCGTTCTTCCCGACATGATTAAGGCATTCCGTGCCCTGCTCGCTGAAAAGCGGGGCGAGGAAACGGCTGAAGTTACTTCCGCCGCGCCGCTTTCGGACGATCATGTCGCAGCCCTGAAGGAAGCCTTGGCTTCATCTTTGGGCAAGTCCGTAAACATCGCAGCGAAAGTTGATCCTGCTCTGATCGGTGGCCTTGTGGTCAAGGTCGGTTCCCGCATGGTCGACACGTCACTGCGTACCAAGCTCAATTCAATCAAGTTCGCGATGAAAGAGGTCGGCTGATGGATATTCGGGCCGCGGAAATTTCCGCTATCCTCAAGGACCAGATCAAGAGCTTTGGCGAAGAAGCCGAAGTTTCTGAAGTCGGTCAGGTGCTGTCCGTCGGTGACGGTATTGCTCGTGTGTATGGTCTGGACAAGGTCCAGGCTGGTGAGATGGTCGAATTCCCGGGCGGTATCCGGGGTATGGCTCTGAACCTGGAAAACGACAACGTCGGTGTCGTTATCTTCGGTTCTGACCGTGACATTAAAGAAGGCGACACCGTCAAGCGGACCGGCGCCATCGTGGAAGTCCCGGTTGGTAAGGCCCTGCTCGGCCGCGTCGTTGACGCTCTCGGTAACCCGATCGATGGCAAGGGCCCGATCGAGGCGACTGAAAAGCGCCGGGTTGACGTCAAGGCTCCGGGCATCCTGCCGCGTAAGTCGGTGCATGAGCCGATGTCCACCGGCCTCAAGGCAATTGACGCCCTGATCCCGGTTGGCCGTGGCCAGCGTGAGCTTGTCATTGGTGACCGTCAGACTGGTAAGACTGCGATCATCCTCGACACCTTCCTTAACCAGAAGCCGCTGCATGAAGGCGACGACGAAGATGCAAAACTGTACTGCATCTACGTGGCCGTTGGTCAGAAGCGTTCCACGATCGCTCAGTTCGTGAAGACGCTCGAAGATGCCGGCGCTCTGGAATACTCCATCGTTGTTGCTGCAACCGCATCTGAAGCTGCTCCGCTGCAGTTCCTGGCGCCGTTCGCTGGCTGCTCGATGGGTGAATACTTCCGTGACAACGGCATGCACGCGGTTATCGGTTACGATGACCTGTCCAAGCAGGCTGTGGCTTATCGTCAGATGTCCCTGCTTCTGCGCCGCCCGCCGGGACGTGAAGCTTACCCGGGTGACGTCTTCTACCTGCACTCTCGTCTGCTGGAGCGTTCGGCGAAGCTGAACGAAGACAATGGCAAGGGCTCGCTCACCGCGCTTCCGGTCATTGAAACCCAGGGCAACGACGTATCCGCGTTTATTCCGACCAACGTGATCTCGATCACCGACGGTCAGATCTTCCTGGAAACGGATCTGTTCTATCAGGGTATCCGTCCGGCCGTGAACGTTGGTCTGTCGGTTTCCCGCGTGGGTTCTTCTGCTCAGGTCAAGGCCATGAAGCAGGTTGCCGGCCCGATTAAGGGTGAGTTGGCGCAGTACCGCGAAATGGCGGCATTCGCCCAGTTCGGTTCCGACCTTGATGCCACGACCCAGCGCCTGCTGAACCGTGGTGCACGTCTGACCGAGCTGCTCAAGCAGCCTCAGTTCTCTCCGCTCAAGACGGAAGAGCAGGTTGTTGTCATCTACGCTGGCGTGAACGGCTTCCTTGACAACCTCCCGGTTGACAAGGTCCGTGAATTCGAGGAAGGCCTCCTCTTGTTCATGCGCGGCGAGAACATCGATCTTCTGAACGCGATTGCGGAAAAGAAGGCGTTGGACGACGAGTTGACAGGCAAGCTCAAGGCGGCGGTTGAAGCCTTCGCCAAGAACTTCGCTTAATCCGGAAGCAGTCGGGATAAGGAGTAGAGGCGGCTATGGCGAGCCTCAAGGACTTACGAAACCGCATCGCTTCCGTGAAAGCGACGCAGAAAATCACCAAGGCCATGCAGATGGTGGCCGCGGCGAAATTGCGTCGCGCTCAGGATGCTGCGGAGGCCGCCCGGCCCTATGCGGAACGCATGGAGCAGGTGCTGGCCAATCTCGCCGCGGCTTTCGAAGGCCGTGACGACGCGCCGAAGCTGATGGCCGGTAACGGCAATGACCAGGTTCATCTCTTGGTTATTGCCACGGCCGAACGCGGCTTGTGCGGTGGTTTCAATACCAACATCGCAAAACTCGGACGTGAAAAGGCCCGCAGCCTGATCGCCGAAGGCAAGACGGTGAAAATCCTCTGCGTCGGCAAGAAGGGTTACGATGCCATCAAGCGTGAGCTTGGTCAGTATGTGATCAAGACGATCGAACTGCGCGGCGTGAAGAACGTCGGCTTTTCGAACGCAGATGAGATCGGCCGCGAGGTCCGGGACATGTTCGAGGCAGGCGAATTTGACGTCTGCACGCTGTTCTATTCGAAGTTCCAGTCGGTTATCGCACAGATCCCGACCGCCCAGCAGCTTATCCCGGCAGACCTGCCGAAGGACGAAGCCGAAGGCGAGAGCGGTGCTGCCGCGGTCTACGAGTACGAACCGGATGAGGCGGAGATCCTTGAGGACCTGCTGCCGCGTAACATTTCCGTTCAGATTTTCCGGGCTCTTCTGGAAAACGCTGCATCTGAGCAGGGTGCCCGTATGTCCTCCATGGACAACGCGACCCGCAACGCCGGCGAGATGATCGACAAGCTGACGATCAACTACAACCGCCAGCGTCAGGCACAGATTACGACGGAACTTATTGAAATTATCTCGGGCGCTGAAGCGCTCTAACGGGATCAAGACGAGGATTAGGGATATGGCTGACAAAAAGGTCGGACGGATCACCCAGGTCATCGGCGCCGTTGTCGACGTCAAGTTCGATGACCACCTGCCGTTGATCCTGAACGCTCTGGAAGCAGACAACCAGGGCAACCGCCTGGTGCTTGAGGTTGCTCAGCACCTTGGCGAGAACACAGTACGCACAATCGCGATGGACTCCACTGAAGGGTTGGTTCGCGGTCAGGAAGTCACCGACACTGGTGTTCCGATTGAAGTGCCGGTTGGTGAAGGCACACTGGGCCGCATCATGAACGTCATCGGCGAGCCGGTTGACGAAGCTGGTCCGGTTCCGCATGAAACCAAGCGTGCCATCCACCAGGAAGCTCCGGAGTTCATCGAACAGTCCACCGAAGCTGAAATCCTTGTAACGGGCATTAAGGTCGTTGACCTTCTGGCTCCGTACGCAAAGGGCGGTAAAATCGGCCTGTTCGGAGGCGCCGGCGTTGGCAAGACCGTTCTCATCATGGAACTGATCAACAACGTCGCTAAGGCGCACGGCGGTTACTCCGTGTTCGCTGGTGTTGGCGAGCGTACCCGTGAAGGTAACGACCTTTACTGGGAAATGATCGAATCCGGCGTTAACAAGGAAGGCGGCGGAGAAGGCTCCAAAGCGGCCCTCGTTTACGGCCAGATGAACGAGCCTCCCGGAGCCCGCGCACGTGTTGCTCTGACAGGTCTGACCGTTGCGGAAGACTTCCGCGACAAAGGCCAGGACGTTCTGTTCTTCGTCGACAACATCTTCCGCTTTACCCAGGCTGGTTCCGAGGTGTCCGCGCTTCTCGGCCGTATCCCGTCTGCTGTGGGTTATCAGCCGACGCTGGCCACCGACATGGGCTCCATGCAGGAGCGGATCACCACGACCACCAAGGGTTCGATCACCTCGGTTCAGGCCATTTACGTTCCTGCCGATGACTTGACCGACCCGGCGCCTGCAACATCGTTCGCTCACTTGGACGCAACCACGGTTCTTAACCGTGCGATCTCCGAGAAGGGTATCTACCCGGCTGTGGATCCTCTGGACTCCACATCGCGTATGCTTGACCCGCGCATCATCGGTGATGAGCACTACGAAACCGCCCGAGCGGTTCAGGGTACTCTGCAGCGCTACAAGGCTTTGCAGGACATCATCGCCATCCTCGGCATGGACGAGCTGTCGGAAGAAGACAAGCTCACCGTTGCCCGTGCGCGTAAGATCGAACGCTTCTTGTCTCAGCCGTTCTTCGTGGCTGAAGTCTTCACCGGTTCTCCGGGCAAGCTCGTGTCCCTGGAAGATACGATCAAGGGCTTCAAGGGTCTCGTCGAAGGCGAATACGATCACCTCCCGGAAGCCGCCTTCTACATGGTTGGCTCCATGGACGAGGCGATCGAAAAGGCACAGAAGCTGGCTGCGGAAGCTGCCTAATCAGACAAGCGGCCGGGCCTTGCAAAACTGTAAAGCCCGGTCTGCCTCTTGAAATGGCGGCGTGACCGCCATTGTCACCAGATTGACAAGGGACATGCCAAATGGCTGAAACTTTCCAGTTCGAGCTGGTCTCTCCTGAACGGCAGCTCCTGTCCGAGCAGGTCCAAGAAGTAATCGTGCCCGGCTCCGAAGGCGAGTTTGGCGTGCTGAAGGATCACAGCCCGTTCATGTCCACCATCAAGCCGGGCATCCTGAAGGTGCGCCGTGAGGCTGGTGGTTCGTTGGATGAATATTTTGTCCGCGGTGGTTTTGCTGATGTTGCCGGTTCCGGCCTGACAATTCTTGCTGAGCAAGCTGTGCCGGTTGGCGAAGTCGACGCTGCGGGACTTGCCCAGCAGATCCAGGACGCGGAAGAAGACGTTGCCGACGCCAAGGACACGGAGACCAAGCGCAAGGCCGAAATGACCCTCGCGCAATTGCGCGATGTTCAGGAAGCGCTGAAAACCGTTTGATAAAGCGGTCTTCTAATTTCCGAAGTTTCTAAAACGCGGCTACTGGCCGCGTTTTTTATTGTCTAGACGAGGCTTTTAAGGCTGACACATCCCTACGCTTGAAACCGATGACGTAGTAGACTGTGGCTGCTACTCCTTAATTAAATTGACGAACGCATCCAGGGTCTCGTTGGCTTTCAAGATGCGATTGTGGCCGTAGCCGTGGGTCTTGATAACCGTTGCGTCCGGCCACAGCGCTGCAATTTCATCGGCATCGGTATGCCGGACCATTGGATCTTCGGTGTCGTAGATCGCCAGCAATTCCTTGTCTTCTTCCGGAGCAAAGCTGTCACCTTTGACCAGGGACGACCAGCCTAATTGAAACTGGTCGCAAAGCACGGCCTTGACATAGCTCAGGGCATCTTCCGGAGCGCCGCGACCTCGCATGTTGACCAGGGGCACATATGGGTAGATGGGCGCGCTGATGATGCCGTATTTCTGCGCGGCAAATCCGAAAATCGAGCGTGCGCGCATGAGTGCCAGCCCCCCGGCTGAATGCCCGATCAGGGCCTGAACCGGTTCGCCGAGGTGGGCGATGATGTCACGCGTATCATTCATGAAGGTGGCAAAGCCGACCTTTTCAGCATCCGATGCGCCATGCCCACCGGCATCAAAAAAAACACAACGGAAACCTTCTTCGGCGAGCTTTATGGCCAGCGGCGCCATTTGCACGCCCCGGCCGGAGTATCCATGGACGAGAATTACCAGCGGTCCGTCTCCGGTGGACCAGGCCAGCCGGCTGTAGCTGGGGCCAAAGCGGAAGCTTTCCATATCTTCCAGAAGGGTGCTGTCCTGCGGCCGCAGCGGCATGTCCACCGCCTTTCCCAACCTGGCTGTGAGCGTTGCCACCAGTTCCAGAAGAGGAGTGGACTTGGCGTCAGCGTCCGAACCGTTGCTGGCTACCTTTGCTTCGATGTTCATCGCGGTTCCTTTCAGGTGTTGCGTGACCATCAGGTTTGGTTTTAATTAGACCAGTCAATATAATATGAAGCGATTTGACCAATGGCCAGGGCGCAAAAGCACCGTAAACCGATCATCGACGTTGCTGTGAGGCTGTTCCGGCGTCAGGGATACTCCAGTACCGGGCTCAACGAAATCGTCGACCAGGCCGGTGCACCCAAGGGATCGCTTTATCATTATTTCCCGGAGGGCAAGGTTTCCATCGCGGTGGCCGCTGTTGAGGAGGCAGGCACGCGGGTCTCAGATACCCTGAGAGATCTAGCGCGCAAGAATGAGACTGCTGGCGATCTTCTAAAGGCTCACGCCCGTCTACTGGCGGGCTGGATGCAGAAATCCGGTTACCGGGACGGCTGCCCAATCACCACCGTTTTGCTGGAGCTGGCACCAAGGGAAAGACTGATCGCCAAGGCAGGACGAAAGGCCTATGCCGCGCGGATCGATATTTTGAGCGAGAAACTCGTGGCGGACGGGTTCGCCCAAGACCGCGCAAGACGCCTTGCGCAGCTTTGCACGTCTGCCCTGCAAGGGGCTTTGATCCAGGCCAGGATCGAAAGAAGCGGCGCTCCAATTGAAACAGCAGCCAATGAGTTGGCCGAAATGCTTGTACAGTCTGAACCCTAGGTCGCGCTCGCATAAATGAGGGCGTGACCTAAGATCCTGCAAAAAACTTGTAATTGTTCCGGCCACGGTTTTTGGCCAGATAGAGGGCCAGATCGGCTTCCTTCATTATGCCATCCGCATCAGACGCGTATTCCGCTATCTTGGCGATGCCGATGCTAACGCCAATCGTGATGGCGTTGCCTGCAACCTCGAAGGGCTGGTTGAGAACACCAATGAGTTTGTCTGCAATCTCGGCCGTCCGTCCATGCCCCGGGCTGCTTCCACGCAGGATGATTGCGAATTCGTCTCCGCCCAAACGCGCAACCAGATCCGTCGAACGGATACTATCTTTCATGCGTTGGGCTGCCTGTTTCAGAAGTTCATCGCCTGCAAAATGTCCATAGGTGTCATTGACCGGCTTGAAACGGTCAAGATCGACCAGAAGCAGATACCCTTGCGCCCGCTGTAACTGAACGTCGTTGATCGCTTCGTTGAAGACCCTGTTGAACAGAATGCGGTTTGCGAGACCAGTCAGGTCATCATGGTGGGCTGCATGGGTAATCCGGGCGGTCGCCTGTTCGCGTAAAGTCACGTCTTCATAGGTGCCGATCCACCCGCCGTCAGGCAGCGGTGCATGGAGGAGACCAATGATCCTGCCGTCTTTCCTGAAAAGCTTGAACCGGACGGTTTCTCCTTTTGCCAGCCGTTCCATCATGTTTATGACGTGTGCATCCACGTTGCCAATGAACTCGCCACGCCGTTTTTCGAAGTTGAGGATTTCCGTGATGCTCACGCCTTCGCGTATGAGATCTTCTGGCCTGGATAGAAGCTCGATGTACTTCCGGTTCCACAGGCTCAAACGTCCATTCTTGTCGAAGACGCAGACACCCTGGCCGAGATTGTCGATTATTGTTTCCAGTTCAACCAGTTGGAATTTGGCCAGCTGCTCCTTCTGAAGCAATTGCTGCTCAAGGCGTTTTCTTTCGGTTATGTCAAAAAAACAGGAGACAACGCCGCCATCGGGCAATGGTGTAAAACGAACATCGAGCACCCGCCCGCTAGGGGTAGTACGCTCATATTCTGTGGGCTTGGATAGGTCTTCAATACGGTAGGCTTTATCAGCCAACTGTTCCGGATCGCCAAGACCGAAATCACCCCGCATTGCCATATGAAGTAGCAATTCCCGGCGGCTGGGACTTTGATCTAAAAGTTCTTTCGGGAATTCGAAGTACTCTTGGAACTTTTCATTGTAATTGACCAGTTTCATCTCAGCATCGCGAATGGCGATGCCGCCAGGAAAATTATCAAAAATCGCCTGCAGCGCTTTTTGCTCGCGGCGAAGTTTGTTCATATCCTTGTAAGAGACGACGACGCCGTCAAAGTCATTGTAGTCTGCTTCAATCGGGTCTGCGGTTATTCGAAGCCAGTGCCCGCCGGATTTTCCTTTCCGTTTAACAAAAACAAGACTGTCTTTTATCTCTTCCGGATTGCTGAGTGCGGTCTGAAACAGGCCGCCGGAATAGTCCTGGTCCGAGAACCTGAGTTCCAGTTGTTGCTCAAGCTCGGCCAGAGGTGTCGACAAAATTTCAGCTTGGGAAAATCCGAGAAGTTCGGCACCCGCTTCGTTGATCGAATGCACCGTGCCGGATCTTGCAATCAGCATAACTCCGGCAACGAGTGTTTGAAGGGTTGCCCTTTGGATCAGCTCCGATTGGCGGAGTTCTTCTTCCTCTTTTTTCTTTTGGGTGATGTCCCTGAAGGAGCCGACAAGCCGAACGACTCTTCCGTTTTCCACGATCGGCCGGCCCACGGCTTGGACCCAGATTGACCTACCCGTTGCGGTTACGAACGTAGCCTCTTCATCCCAGCAACTCAGGCTTTTGATAGCATGATCTATCACATTGGATATTTTTGCACGGGCCTCTGGAGTATAGAACTGCAGCGCCTTTTCGGCAGTTGGTTCGTAGTCGAACGGAACTTCGTGAATTTCGTAGGTCTTGGCGGTCCAGGTGAGTTTTTCTGTCCGCAGGCAAAACTCCCATCCACCAACTCCGGTTACATTGGCGACCTCCTGGAAGAGCTCGCTTTCACGCTGAGAGGGATGCTGATCCAAAAGCGCCTGCATTGATGCACGTTCGGCCTCGCGTCCCGCTTCGTGAACCTTGGCGAAGCTTTCCACAATCCTGCCGAGGCGTGTCAAATGAGAGAGTTGGCCGTGTTCCGGCAAGCGGGGCCTGGTGTCCATGACACATAATGCGCCGGACTGGTTTACGCCGTCGATAGAGATCGGGCATCCGGCGTAGAAACGGACTTTCTCAGACCCGCGAACCAATGCGTTTTCTTTGAAGCGCGGATCGTTTTGAGCATCGGATACAACAAGGACGCTGCGATCTTCTACGGCTTGTCCGCAGAAGGATGACTGCAATGGGATTTGCGTGGTGTCGAGACCCTGACACGAAACCAGCCTTAGCCGGTTGTCCTCCACCATCGCAAGGCACGCCATTGGGCAATCAAGCAGTGACGCCACCGATTCGACGATGGCATCGTAGTCGGCAATATCTCCGGGAAGAAAGGCGGTGCCCGATCCAAGCGGTGCCACGTCCTGAGAATTTTGACCGAAAATGGTGCCGTGCATCGTGTGGATTGCCCCGTGTAATACAATTGCTCACAAAAAGTGTTGGCCAGTTGACTTGGGTTGGCATTGAGCCGGTCCAAATTGAATGGCACACCGTAAAAGCTACCGCTACGGCAGTAAATTATATTTAAGTTATAAAATAAATAAAATTCCGTTCTCGCAACAAATCACAATGATATAATTGATATAATACTTAGGATTGCGCGAAAATTATTATGCCGCGCAGGAGTGGTGACTTGAGCGCTTGTTAAGGCCAAAAAAAACCCGGCCAAAGCCGGGTTCATAATTCTTATCACGAAACCAATCCGTGAGTTATGCAGCGATCCGCTTGAAGGTCGCAGGCATGCCACCACCAGACCGGTTACGGCGGCGCTCTTCCGGCGGGATGTAGACCAGTGCTCGGTGCTCATCGCAGTAAGATGTGCCTGCTTCTACGCGGTTGTTGCACGGGAACGTGTAGTTACCGGCATCACCTTCTGCCCATTTGCAGCAACCAGGGCGCGGGAGGCTCAAAGAGTTCATCTTGTTATCCTTCTTCTCTAGGCGCGGCAAAATGCGCTCGAGCATCCTCTTTGAGGAGGATCCGAACAGCATTTGCGATTCATCGGATATTTCCGCGTCCACCGCGCGCTATGTTGCCGTGCAGGCGATCAGCGCCGAACGCCCGCCGTACATAAGCGACTTGTCACAAAAATGCAATAGTTTATCTCCGCATGGGCGGCCTGCATTTCATGCATAGCTGGGCGTTTGACTAAGAAATTCTTAATCAATTCATGAGTCTACAAGCAAAGTGCCTGAAATGCTTGAACTTTTGGACTAATACCAATGCTAGTTCGCAGGTAACGTGCCGCCTGCAGCGGTCAATGCTTCAGGAGTGTCAAGATCCAGGCGAGCTGCGCCGCCAACTTCAAACTCGGCGACCAGTTCAGGATTCTCCGCAATCAGATGGCGGGCGCCTATGTCGCCGGTCAGTGTCTTGAGAGCACCGAAAAACCTTCTATCCCATAGGACCGGGTTGCCTCTTTTTCCGTCCGCAGTCGCGGTTATGATCAAAGCACTGGAGCTGGCCCGATAGGCGTCGATCATCCCGGTCAGCGTTTCAGCCGTAATCCCGGGCATGTCTGCCAGCAATATGAGGACAGCATCCGCAGCCGGGTCTGTGTGCTCCATGCCGACCCGGATTGAGCCAGCCATGCCATCGGCGAAGTCGGGATTATGGGCAACGGTATGCGCACCACTACCAGCTGCTTCCATAACACGATCAGACATATGACCGGTCACCAGCACTGTTTCGGTAATCCCAGCCTGTGATGCAGCTTCCACAGCATGCCTGACAAGCGGTTTGCCTTCGATCTCGGCAAGCAATTTGTTCGGCCCGCCCATGCGGCTGGATTTCCCCGCTGCGAGGATGATAGCTGCGATCCTTGGTTTGGTTGGCACGGCTTTCGGTTCCCTTGGCTGCGGCCTGCTTGCGATTTCCATCAACAATCCCCCAACACCAAGACCGGTTATGTCATCTGCCGTCATTGGAATCCCGGCGAGCATCCGATTCAGCACCCAATCAAAGCCGTTTTCTTTCGGACTTCGGGCGCAGCCTGGCGCGCCGATAACCGGCAGTCCCTCGTAGGTCCCGGTCAGCAACAAGTTGCCGGGATCCACCGGCATTCCGAATTGTTCTACCGATCCCCCGGCACGGACAATTGCGGCCGGCAGGACATCCTCCCGGTCAACGACTGCTGAAGCGCCAAACAGGATAAGGATCTCCGCTCCAAGGTCCGCAAGACGGCCCATCGCCTCGGCTACTGCAGTTTCGTCGTGCGGCACCCGCTCTTCGGCCAAAATGGAACTGCCGCTTGCCGCGAGCCGGCTTTCCAGGACCCTCCGGGTCTTGTCCATGGTGCCGGGTTTCAGGTGAGGCAGCTTGGTTGCGACCAGGCCAACTTTTTTGGCCTGAAAGGGCGCCAGCTTCAGCGCCCTTCTGATCCGTTCTTCCGCTTTCCTGACCAGCGTATCCGGGACGGCAAACGGGATGATCTTCGCCGTCGCGACCATCCGGCCAGCCTGTACGGGGGCGTATTCGGCAAGGCTGGCGATCGTGATGGCCGGATCGATCCGGTTCATGCCATCAACGGCGGTGCGGTCAACTGCGAGCAAGCCTGCTTGCTCAGCATAAAGATTGACCCGGCCGGTAAAGGGCGTGTCGCAGGAAAGGCCGCCGCCATTGGCCGCCGCGGCAATACGGCCGGCAGCCTCATCCTCACTGATGTCATTTTCTGACAAGTTGGCGACCGTGACTGTGTCTATACCCGCATCGAGCAAAGCTTCCGTGTCATCCCGGCTTAAAAC
Organism: Roseibium sp.; assembly: GCA_965230705.1. Classification (GTDB taxonomy): domain Bacteria; phylum Pseudomonadota; class Alphaproteobacteria; order Rhizobiales; family Stappiaceae; genus Roseibium. The sequence continues at coordinate 288,613 of CBDDLN010000001.1, forward strand.
ACGTCCCTTTTTGAAGGTTTGCTTGGTCACTCTGGCCGAATGCGCAAGAACGCAGCCAACAGCCTCCCGGACAGGGCGCGGGCCAAATTCCATCAAACGCGCTCCGGATCCTGCCTCAGTGCGGCAATAACATTCCCGAGAACAGCAACAGCAATTTCGGCCGGCGAAGCTGCGCCGATATCGAGTCCGATTGGCGCATCGATCTTGCTGATGTCCTGCTCAGACAACCCGGCCTCCAGGAACCGTTCCACGCGCTTGGCGTGGGTCTTGCGGCTGCCAAGGGCGCCAACATAAAAGCAGCCAGATTTAAGTGCTTGTTGAAGCGGGAAGTCGTCAATCTTGGGGTCGTGTGTGACGGCTGCGACTGCCGTGTACGGATCGAGCGGTGCGTCTTTGAGCACATCTTCCGGCCATTCGGCATGAAGCACGCCGCCCGGGAAGCGGTCTTCTGTGGCAAATGCTGTGCGCGGATCAATGACGGTAACGTCGAAGCCTGCGATTTCAGCCATGGGAGACAGGGCCTGAGTGATGTGAACAGCGCCCACGACGACCAAGCGGGGTGGCGGGACCGAGACAGTCAAAAAGGCTTGCCCACCCTCTGCGTTCTCAACGATTCCGGATTTGCCAGACCGGAACCGCCGCTTCAGGTCTTCTGCAAGGGGATCGCCCGCAACGCCTGCATCCTTTCGCACAAGCCGTTGTTCACCGGAGGCCATATCGGTCACCAGAATTGCGCCACGCCGCGCGGCCCGTTCCTCGTTCAGGGAGGTAAGCAGAGAGAGATCCATCGGTTAGGTCCGGTCGGTTGCGAGTTTCAGTCCAAGGCCCATCAGGATGGAACCGCCGACCCAACGGGTCAGATCCTGCCATTTGGATGACCGGCGCAATGTCTTTTGCACCTGTGAGGCAAACAGCACGGTGAACACATCAGCAGATGTGAAGGAGAAATTGACCAGGGTGCCGAGGATCAGGAACTGCGCCCAAATGGGCAGGCTTGCTGACGGGTCAACAAACTGCGGCAGGAACGCGATGAAGAAGATCGCGACCTTCGGATTGAGAACTTCGACGAGAACACTGTCAATAAAGGCGCGGCGGCGCGTCCGCTTGGCCAGCTGCGGCTCAGGGCCTGCAGCCATTCTGGTTCGGAAGATCTGGAATCCGAGCCAAATCAGATAGGCGCCGCCAATCAGTTTTAGCGCGAGATACAGTGTCGGAATGACGGCGAAAATCGCAGAGAGCCCGAAAGCTGCGGCAAAAACATGCACATAGCAGCCAATATGAATGCCAAGTGCGGCCCAATACCCCGCCGCCCGTCCACCGGTGATGGTCTGGGCTGCCGTATACAAAAGCGCAGGGCCTGGCATATAGGCGAAGAGAAGCGTTGCTGCGGCAAAAGCCATCAGGGTCTCGAGTGACGGCATGCTCAGTTTTCCTTCGATTTGACCGGTTCGACATAGACGCGAATGCGCCCGCCACAGGAGAGCCCAACCCTCCAGGCGGTCTCGTCGGCAACGCCGAATTCAAGCGTGGTTGGTTTACCGGTTTCGATGACATCGACAGCTTCGGCAACGACAGCACCTTCTACACAGCCGCCTGATACCGAGCCCTCGAAATTGCCTTCCGAATCGATAACGAGATGTGAGCCAACCGGCCGCGGCGCAGAGCCCCAGGTTTCGATCACTGTGGCAAGCGCGACCTGTTTACCGGAATGACTCCAGTCTTCCGCGGTTTTCAGAACGTCAAACGACGTGGCTGCATGCTCTTGGGTCATTGGAAAAGCCCTCCTCAGAATTGGAATATAAGCCTTATCCCTTCAGATGAAACCATCCCGTGTGCCTGTACTTATTGCCAAGAGAAGCCGCGTCCTGTGTTTGTGGCTATTTCTTTGGGCAATAGAAATTGTGCAAACGACTCCAGCCACATATCGAAGTGCGGAGCGCAAGCGCAGCCTTGAAAGGAGAGCGGCTAGGCATGAGTTCGCTGCCCATGCTCAAGCCAGCGCTGCGTACTTCCTCGGCATGAGGCTGGGCTTGTAGTGTGCCTGAACGCAACAAAAAACGGCGTGCCAGATATGGCACGCCGTTGGATCTTGATAGTTGCTCGCCGGTTTACTCGGCTGCAGCCCGAAGCGCCGGAGCTGCGTCGCGGACAGCACCATCAACATGCGGCTCAAAGGTCGCGAAATTGTCGATGAACATCTGCACCAGCTTGGCAGCCTGTGCGTCATAGGCGTCCTTGTCGGCCCATGTGGATTTCGGGTCAAGGATCGCACTGTCGACGCCGGACACGGCTTCCGGCACAGCGAACCCGAAGTAAGGGTCGGTGCGGAAGCTTGCATTGTTGAGCGAGCCGTCGAGGGCGGCAGACAGCAGAGTCCGCGTTGCCTTGATCGGCATCCGGTTGCCAACGCCATACGCGCCGCCGGTCCAGCCGGTGTTCACAAGCCAGCAGTCAACGTTGTGCTTGGCGATCAGATCGCGCAGCAGGTTGCCATATTCGGACGGATGACGCGGCAGGAACGGGGAGCCGAAGCAGGTCGAGAAGGTCGCCTGCGGCTCGGTGACACCACGCTCGGTGCCGGCCACTTTGGCCGTGTAACCTGACAGGAAGGTGTACATGGCCTGCGCCGGGGTCAGCTTTGCGATCGGAGGCATGACACCGAAAGCATCGGCGGTCAGCATGATGATCGTCTTCGGCATCGGCGCACGGCCGGTGTCGGAAGCGTTGGAGATGAAGTGGATCGGATAGGCCGCGCGGGTGTTTTCGGTCTTGGAGCCGTCGTCGAAATCCGGAACACGGTTTTCGTCCAAAACCACATTTTCCAGTACCGTGCCGAAGCGCTGGGTCGTGGAGTAGATTTCCGGCTCGGCTTCTTCCGAAAGCTTGATCGTCTTGGCGTAGCAGCCGCCTTCGAAGTTGAAGACACCGCCATCGCCCCAGCCGTGCTCGTCATCGCCGATAAGCGTGCGGTTGGGATCCGCAGAAAGCGTGGTCTTGCCGGTGCCCGACAGGCCGAAGAAAATCGCGGTGTCGCCATCCTCGCCAACGTTTGCCGAACAGTGCATCGGAATGACGCCCTGCGGCGGCAGCAGGTAGTTCAGGAAGGTGAAGACCGATTTCTTCATTTCACCGGCATACTGCGAACCGCCGATCAGAACGATCTTGCGGGTCAGGTCGCAGGCAATGATTGTCTCGGAACGGCAGCCGTATTTTGCCGGGTCAGCCTTGAAGCTCGGCAGATCGATGATGGTCATTTCCGCAACAAAGTCTGCCAGCTCCGAACGTTCCGGGCGCAGAAGCAGATTGCGGATAAAGAGCGAATGCCAGGCGAACTCTGTGTAAACACGCACCGGGAGGCGGTAGGCCGGGTCTGCGCCGCCGTAAAGATCCTGGGCGAACAGGTCTTTGCCCTTGGCATGTTCAAGGAAGTCAGCATAGAGCAGGTCGAACTTGTCCTTTTCCATGCGCGCGTTGTTGTCCCACCAGACCGTGCTTTCGGTCGTTTCGTCGGCAACAACGAATTTGTCTTTGGGTGACCGGCCTGTGTGCGTGCCGGTATCAGCGACCAGCGGGCCGTTGGCAGCAAGCCGTGCTTCGCCACGCGAGATCGCATACTCATAAAGTGCAGGCTCGCTCTGATTCCAATAGACCGTCTTCAGACCGCTCAGTCCAAACGTTTCGACGCCTTGAGAGCCATTCCTGACACCAACTTCCTGCATGATCCCGCTGTCCTTGTGATGAGGCTTTCCAGTTTAAGGTGCGGCAGGTATCCAGCCTGTAGGCCACACCAAAAAGCGGTTGCGAACCTAGTTGATGCTTTCGCATCCAACAAGACTACCAAAGGGGTTAATCGTTTGTTTAATCGATTTAACTGGAAACTACGATGCAAGTTATTTAATTTAGCGGTCGAAATAATCGACGATTTCCGCGTCTATTTGCCGGAAGTTGGAAAAATTGCCGCATCTGCAACAAATGCACCGGTCAATTCAGGATTTTAAAACGGCTCTTCATTGCGGCTGGCCTGTTTGCGGCGCGCAACAGCGTGAAAACAACAGAAAGCGGGTTGCAAACATGTTGTGCCTTAATTTATGCGCATTTAGCGGGCCAAAGGCTAACAAATTGGTTTAAGGACATATACGACGGGCAGTATTAGGCCCGGCAGCTTAAGGACACGGATCCGAACCATGCCGACGATTGCATTGGTCGATGACGACCGGAACATCTTGACGTCTGTCTCCATCGCTTTGGAAGCAGAAGGCTATCGCGTGCAAAGCTACACCGATGGAATGTCAGCGCTTGAAGGATTGCAGGGCGACATGCCGGACCTTGCGATTTTTGATATCAAGATGCCCCGTATGGATGGAATGGAGCTTTTGCGCCGTCTGCGGCAAACAAGCGACCTGCCGGTTATTTTTCTGACATCGAAAGACGACGAGATTGACGAGTTGTTCGGCCTGAAAATGGGCGCGGATGATTTCATTCGCAAACCGTTTTCGCAGCGCCTTCTGGTGGAGCGTGTGCGTGCGGTGCTGCGCCGTGTGCAGCCGCAAAACCCGGCAACGGCGCGCGAGGAAGGCGAAAAACTTCTGGAGCGCGGGCTTCTGCTGATGGACCCGGAGCGGCATACCTGTACCTGGAACAACAAGCCGGTTACCCTAACCGTGACCGAGTTCCTGATCCTCTCTGCGCTGGCGCAACGGCCCGGTGTGGTGAAAAGCCGGAACTCGCTGATGGACGCGGCCTACGACGATCAGGTCTATGTTGACGACCGGACCATCGACAGCCACATCAAGCGCCTGCGCAAGAAGTTCAAGGTCGTGGACAATGATTTCGATATGATCGAGACACTTTACGGCGTTGGTTACAGATTCAGGGAGGTCTAAAGGCCCCTTTCATGGCGGTTGAGAGCGAGAAAGCCGACATCCCTGCTGCGCCCGGCGGTGCGTCGGAGCGCTCGCAGCTCCGCAGGCTTGGCAACAAGCGGATCCGGCGCCGGCTGCTCAACCGCTTGGGCCGGATTTTCGGCACTTATGTGCTGTCGTCGCTCACCCGCCGGATTGTTGCCATCAACTTGGTCGGGCTCATCGCGCTTGTCATTGGCATTTTATATCTGAACCAGTTCCGGGCTGGCCTGATTGATGCCCGTGTTCAAAGTCTTCTAACACAAGGCGAGATTATTGCAGGCGCCATTGCCGCGTCAGCAACCGTCGACACTGGCGCGATTACCGTTGATCCGGAGCGCCTTCTGCAATTGCAGGCGGGCGAATCTATCGCGCCGAGTGGAAATGACCTCGATACGCTTGATTTTCCAGTCAATCCGGAACGTGTCGGGCCGGTGCTGCGCCGTCTGATTTCTCCGACAAAGACACGTGCCCGCATCTATGATCCGGAAGGCATTCTCATTCTGGATTCCCGCCATCTTTATTCCAGCGCCCAGATCCTGCGGTTCGACTTGCCCGACCCGAATGTCGAGGAAGACAGCCTTTGGGAAAGGGTGTGGCAGTCCGTCAAACTCTGGTTCCGGCGCGGCGATCTGCCGCTATATGAAGAAGTCGGCGGCGGCGATGGCCGGGCCTATCCGGAGGTCGAGGCCGCCTTGGCAGGCGCACCGGCAAGTGTCGTGCGTGTCTCTCAGCGCGGAGAGCTGATTGTTTCCGTTTCCGTGCCGATCCAGCGTTTCCGTGCAGTTTTGGGGGCATTGCTGCTGTCGACCCAGGGTGGCGACATTGATGCGATCGTTCGTGCCGAACGCCTTGCGATCATGCGGGTGTTTTTGGTCGCCGCAAGTGTAACAATCCTTCTTTCGATATTGCTTGCTGGCACGATTGCAGGGCCCGTCCGCCGTCTTGCTGCCGCTGCGGAGAGGGTGCGGATGGGATCGACATCGCGCCAGGAAATCCCGGAGTTTGCCGACCGGCAGGACGAAATCGGCCACTTGGCCAGCGCGCTCAGGGAAATGACCCACGCGCTCTACAACAAGATCGAAGCCATTGAACGCTTCGCCGCCGATGTGGCCCATGAACTGAAAAACCCGCTGACTTCCTTGCGAAGTGCCGTCGAAACGCTGCCCCTAGCCAAGACGGAGGAATCGCGCGGGCGCCTCTTGGATGTGATCCAGCATGACGTGCGCCGCCTTGACCGGTTGATTACCGATATCTCCGACGCTTCCCGGCTTGATGCGGAGCTCGCGCGTGCAGACGCTGCGCCCGTCGATCTGGCTGATCTTCTGCGTGCGATCGCGGATGCGGCCAATCAAAGAGCAAGCGGTGATACGGCAGAAATCCTGGTGACAATCGCCGATGCCAACGGAAACCATCCTTACCGGATGCAGGGCCACGATATCCGCTTAGGCCAGGTCTTCAGCAACCTGGTGGACAATGCACGGTCCTTCTCGCCAGAAGATGGTTCTGTGCGGATTGGCCTGAGCCGGAAAGGCCAGAAAATCCGGATAACGGTTGACGATGATGGTCCTGGCATCCGCGCAGAGAATACCGACCGGATATTTGAGCGGTTTTACACGGATCGCCCTGACGGAGAGGGTTTTGGCAACAATTCAGGTCTTGGCCTGTCGATCTCGCGGCAGATCATCGAAGCACACGGTGGGACGATCAAGGCGTCCAACCGCAAAGAGCCCGATGAGGAGACCGGCAAGAAGAAAGTGGCGGGCGCCCGCTTTACGATCTTGCTGCCGGTGAGAGGCGGAAAATGACATCCGGTGGCGAGCCACTGCTGCAAACGGTGCATGCCAGCTGCGTTCTTGCCGGAACTGTTGGAATTCTAATCCGGGGATCCTCTGGAAGCGGAAAATCCGTTCTGTCCGCACTCATTGTCGAAGCCGCTGCGGCAAAAGGACACTTTTCGGCCCATGTCTCGGACGACCGGACAGCGCTCAGGGCTCGATTTGGCTTGCTGGTGGCAACGCCAGCTCCAGCCTTGGCCGGCAAACTGGAGGTGCGTGGTCTCGGAATAATCGATGTGCCACATGTGCCGGAAACCGTTGTCCGGCTTGTGGCCGACCTTGTTCCAGCGCAGGAATTCGAACGCCTACCACCCGAGGAAAGCCAAACTGTGGAACTCAATGGCGTGCACCTGCCACGTGTTTTTCTGGAGGAAGGGCAATTGCCCGGTAATCTGCTGAGGGTGCGATGGGCGCTTCGAGGCCTTTTCCCCAAAAGTCCGGACTACATCTGAGGCTTTAACCTTTTTTACTTGCATGAGACCCGCCACTTGCAGACAGTGCACCAAACGCGTTAAGGCCTTCATCTGGACTTGCCGCACGTTCCATCTGGATTTCGTTACGTATGATCGGTCTCGTATTGGTAACTCACGGTCGTCTCGCCGAAGAATTCAAGGCGGCCCTTGAGCATGTAGTTGGCCCCCAGGAGCAGGTTGAAACGATCTCGATCGGCCCCGATGACGACATGGAGCAACGCCGGCAGGACATCCTGAAGGCTGTTGAGACCGCCAACAGCGGGCAGGGGGTGGTTCTCTTGACCGACATGTTCGGCGGAACGCCGTCAAATTTGGCGATTTCGGTGATGGACGGCAAAACCGTCGAAGTTGTCGCCGGTGTCAATCTTCCCATGCTGATCAAGCTTGCCAGCGTCCGTGCTGACCGCAGCCTTGCCGACGCGGTCGATGAAGCCCGCCAGGCGGGGCAGAAGTATATTTCCGTTGCCAGCCAGGTCTTGTCGGGGCAGGGCTAAAAAATGAATGTCCCAGCAAACGTCCAGGCAATTGAAAAAAGCCTGACCATCGTCAACCGCCGCGGCCTTCATGCGCGTGCGTCGGCCAAGCTGGTGAAACTGGTCGAGACCTTCGATGCGGACGTCAATGTATCAAAAGACGGCCAGACGGTTGGCGGAACGTCCATCATGGGATTGATGATGCTTGCCGCAAGCACCGGCTGCAGCATTCATGTGAGCGTTTCCGGAGCGGACGCCGAAGCTGCGATTGCCGCAATTTCGGAGCTGGTTCAAAGCGGGTTTGGCGAAGAGGACTAAAGGTCCTGAGGCTAATGAAACTCCTCAGAAAATAGTCTCATTCTGAGGAAGTCCGAAGGACTGTCTCGAAGGATAGGCAGCTAGACGCTGAGAATGTTGCCCATCTTTCGAGGCTTCGCTCCGCTTCGCACCTCAAGATGAGGTCTGTAGGATGAGCCAAGGCTTTTTGAGCAATTCGAGACACTGACGTCCTTGCTCTTGCTTGCTAAGGGCATTTCAAATCAATGGCATTCTTAGCCGTCAGGCATCACAAGCCTGAATTCCGAATATCCGAAATCCTTGCCGTTGATCCGCAGGCTGAGTGCCTGGTCACCACCATAGTATTGCCGTGCCGTGATCGGCTTTATCGGATGGTCCCGCTCCAGCGTGATCTTTTCACCGGGCGCAATCGATGCCTTCGTCCATTTGAAAACCTTGGGCGCAAGGGACCCATTGGCCTTCTTGAAATGGACGACATAGTCGATGATCAGGGTCTGAATGTCGTTTGAAGTGGAAGCAATTTCGGTCTGAAACGAGACTTTCTCCCCTAAATGGACAGCCTTCGCATGGATATCCGGACCGGTCACGAGCAGTTCCGGCGGCTTCAGCCCGAAAGCTGCAAGTGTCGGTTCATGCCCTTGTTTGATCAATGTCCGGCAGGCGTGGCGCACCAGTTTGTGCCGGTTCTTGTCGGCATCTTTCAGCCAGCTGGCAGCAACTTCGGCCACCAGATCCGGATGGTCCTTGGCGATGTCGTTGAGATGATTGGCAACCGAGCGGCGCACGTATTCTTCAGGATCATCCCGGAGGTTTTCCAGCAGAGGCAAGGTGGGCGACGGATCCCTGATCAGTTGTTTCAGCTGCATGCCCCAGGGAAGCCGGGGGCGTGATCCCTCAGATACCAGTCTGCGAACATGAACGCTGTCGTCATGAACCCATGGAGACATGATCGCCAGCGCCCGGTTCTGATCGGCATCCAGGAAGGGCCTGACGTCAAATTCCGACGTCGCCCGCTTCGTCATTTCCTTCAAGAGTGCGAGCGATGCTTCGAAGTCTGCAAGGCCATGTTCGCCGACAATCCTTGTTAGCGGCATCAAGCCCCAGCCACGGATCCCGCGTTCGTCACTTGGCGCATCAATACCAACGCCCTCGTCGGGAAAAAGCATTGCCTCCAGGATCCGGTATCGCTCGGAGAGGCTCTCTGGCAGGGCGGCATGTGTCTCATCCGCGATCAACTGCGCACGTTGTTTGAGTTCCAGTGCATCGAGACGTTCAAGAATTCCGGTCTCGAAATCCGGCCGGTCGAAACCGGTCAAATGCTTGTTCAGGTGAAAGGCAATGACCGAGACGAGCTCAGGCGAAATGTTGTTTTTGAAAGGTTCCATACCAAGACCGATTTGTGAAATACGGCCTGGAGGTTCCGACGCTGGCGCAGGAAAGGCAAGTCTCTCGGAAAGGTCCTCCTGACACCTTTATGTCAGGAGGTTTTTTCGGGAAAGGGCTGGGGAAACCATAAGGTGGTTTTATGCACTCAGCCGCTTGCCGTCATTTGCATCAAACAAATGCACATCGGACATTGGCGCCCTCAAATGCAGCAAAGTCCCGGGTTCATAGCGGGCGTGGCTGGGGGCTCTGACCACGATCTCAGGCCCGGTACTATTGATCTGGCCATAAATGTAGCTTTCAGCCCCGACTGGTTCCAGCACATTGACGGTGAACTCAAGAGATAGCGCGTCGGGTGTCACGGATTTCTCGGCAGAGATCTCCATGTGTTCGGGACGGATCCCGAGCATATAGCGGTCGTGGCCCATGGTATTCGGCCCATCGAATCCCGCACCGCTCTCGGCGGCAAGCCGACCGTTGTCGTCGCGCACGGCCATCAGGTTCATGGCAGGCGAACCGATGAAACTTGCAACGAACGTTGACGCGGGCTGGTCATAGACATCGATCGGCGAGCCGATTTGTTCAATGTTGCCGCCATTCAGGACGACCAGGCGATCTGCAAGCGTCATGGCTTCCAGCTGGTCGTGGGTCACATAGACACTCGTGGTTCCAAGAGACCGTTGCAAGCGTTTGATCTCGACTCGCATCTGTACGCGCAGTTTTGCGTCCAGATTGGAAAGCGGTTCGTCAAACAGGAATGCTGCCGGCTCGCGCACAATGGCCCGGCCCATGGCAACACGCTGACGCTGTCCGCCCGACAGGGCACGGGGTTTGCGGTCCAGATAATCGCCGATTTCCAGAATGCGGGCGGCTTCCTTCACCCGCCGGTCAATCTCGTCTTTCGCCATTCTCCGGTTTTTCAGGCCATAGGCCAGATTGTTGTAGACCGACATGTGCGGATAGAGCGCATAGTTCTGGAACACCATGGCGATGTCCCGGTCCGCCGGGTCGACATCATTGACGAGGCGGTCGCCAATCTTGATGTCACCGGTGGTGATATCCTCAAGCCCGGCGATCATGCGCAGCAGGGTGGACTTGCCGCAGCCGGACGGGCCAACCAGAACGATGAATTCACCATCTGCGATGTCGATGGAAACGCCTTTGACCGCCTCCACGTCGCCAGCATAGACCTTTCGAACCGTGTCGAGAGTAATCGTTGACATTTAAAACCTCACTTGTCGCTCTCGACGAGCCCTTTGACAAACCAGCTCTGGAAGATCACCACGACCAATACCGGCGGCAGAATGGCGAGAATGGCTAGGGCCATTGCCTCGTTCATCGCCGGGATTTGAGCACCCACCCAGACCTGCATGATCTGCTTGATGCCGCGTACGAGCGTGAACAGGGATTCTTCGGTGGTGATCAGGGTGGGCCAGAGGTACTGGTTCCATCCGTAGACGAACATGATGATGAAGATGGCCGCGATCATGGTCTTGGACAGCGGCACCAGGATGTCGATGAAAAATTTCCAGGGCCCGGCGCCATCGATCCGGGCGGCCTCCAGCAATTCATCGGGTACGGACATGAAGAACTGCCGGAAGAAGAATGTCCCTGTTGCAGAGGCAATCAGCGGGATGATCAGCCCGGAATAGGTGTTCACCATGCCCATCGACTGGACGATTTCGTATGACGGCAGGATGCGCACTTCCAGCGGCAGCAGCAGTGTCGAGAAGATCACCCAGAAACACAGGGTCGCCATTGGAAAGCGGAAATAGACGATTGCGTAAGCCGCCAGCATGGAAATGATGATCTTGCCGATTGAGAACCCCAATCCAAGGATCAGCGAGTTCTTCAGCATGACGAAACCATCGACTTCCTTGGTGAAGCCGCCGGCCCGGAAGAGCACCGTTTCGTAGTTTTCCAGGAACTTGCCGCCAGGAACGATCTGGATGCCTTCCTTGTAGATCGTGATGGCATCATGGGTGCTGGTCAGGAATGCATAGGCAACTGGCGTGACCATGAAGACGACGCCGAGCAGCAGGATCACGTGATCGATGACCTGATTTTTCTTCATGTCCGCCCCCCTTACGTGTAGTGCACGCGCCGCTCGATCAGGCGGAACTGAATGACTGTGAGAATGAACACCAGAATCATCAGGATGACGGACTGTGCCGATGAACCACCAAGGTCATTGCCGCGGAAGCCATCGAGGAACACCTTGTAGACAAGGGTGACCGGATTGTTGCCGGGCTCCTGCTTCACGATCACATCGATGATGCCGAAAGTGTCGAAGAAGGCGTAGGTGATGTTGATGATCAGCAGAAAAAATCCGGTCGGTGCCAGCAGCGGAAACGTCACTGTCCAGAAACGCCGGAAACCGGACCGGCAGTCGATGCTGGCCGCTTCCTGGACCGATTTCGAAATGCCCTGCAGTCCTGACAGGAAAAAGATGAAGTTGACCGGGATCTGCTTCCAGACCGCAGTCGCCGTCATTGCAAAGCCCGTGTCGAAGTAGCTGACGCCGATCTGCATGTTCCAGCCGAACAGGGCAAAGAAATCAGCAATCGGCCCGACATGCTGATCGAACAGCATGACGCCAACCAGGCCGGCAACCGGCGGTGCGACCGCATAGACCCACATGAGAAGCGTTTTGTAGGTCGATGCACCTCGCAGAACCTTGTCTGCCTTGACCGCCAGAAGCAGAGCGATCGCAAGAGAGAGGAAGGTGACGAAAAACGTGAAGACGGCGGTGAAACGGGCGACACGCCCATAGTCGGTCGACGTCACCATATCGACGAAATTGTCGAAACCTACAAAGGTGGAGCCGAAGCCGAATGGGTCTTCCAGATAAAAGGAAGACCGGACCGCTTCAGCAGCGGGCCACAAAAAGAAGACGGCAACGATGCCGAGCTGCGGCAGCAAAAGGGCATAGGGAACCCAGCGCGAGCGGAACTGAACTTTTTTCATCGGCATACCGGAAGGTCAGGGTGTGGCTGGTCCTGCCACATAACGAAATGGGGGCGCCAAAAGCGCCCCCATGATGGGTGTGAAACCAGAGACTCAGTTTTCCGTGGTCTTGGAGAAACGCTCCAGAAGCTTGTTGCCGTCAGCTTCGATTGTCTTGAAGGCGTTTTCGACAGAGGTTTCGCCGGACATGATCTTTCCGTATTCACGGTTCATCACGTCACGGATCTGAACGTAGAAGCCCATCCGGTAACCCTTGGTCCAGTCACCGCCCGGCAGGGTCAGCTGCTTGATGCCGATTTCGGCAGCAGGTGCGCGGTCGTAGTGGCCGTCCTTCTTGGCCAGCTCGTAGGCAGCATTGGTGATCGGCACATAGCCGGTTTCCTTGTGCCACATGTACTGGACTTCAGGGGAGGTCAGGTATTCGAAGAACGATGCAACGCACTTGTTTTCATCATCCGGCTTGCCAGCCAGGGAGAACAGGGCAGCGCCGCCGATGAATGTGCCGGTGCCAGCACCTTCAACTGCATCCCAGTAAGGCAAGTAGGTGGCCGAGAACGGGAACTCAACGGTCTTGGAAATGCCGCCGAAGGAGCCCGAAGAACCGAGCCACATGGCAACCTTGCCTTCGTTGAACGGGGTCTGGTTGTCACCCCAGCCGGTACCGTAGTAGCCGAACAGGCCATCGTCCAGCCAGCCTTTGACAGCGGTGAAATGGTACTTGATCGGCTCGCCGAACACCAGCTTGGTGTCCTTGGTGCCGTCGTAGCCGTTGTTGTTGGTTGCGAACTGCAGGTTGTGACGGGACTTGAAGTTCTCGGTGAAGATCCACGGCAGGTGGGACTGTGCGAGCGGCACATAACCGGCTTCTTTCAGCTTCGGAGCAATTGCCTCAAACTCTTCCCAGGTCTTTGGAGCTTCAACACCGGCCTTTTTCAGCGCGTCGACGTTGAAGTAGAGGATCGGAGTGGATGAGTTGAACGGCATGCCGATCATCTTGCCGTCGGAGTCGGCGTAGAAATAGCGGACACCATCGATGTAATCTTCGATGTTGAACTCCACGCCAGCGTTTTCAAGAATGTCCTGAGCTGGAACCACAGCGCCCTTGGCACCGATGATGGTGGCAGCGCCTGCATCGAAAACCTGGATGATATTAGGCTGCTCGCCAGCGCGGAATGCCGCGATGCCGGCTGTCAGGGTCTCTTCGTAGGTGCCCTTGTAGACCGGTGTGATGCTGCAAGCTTCCTGGGAACCGTTGTAGCCGTTGGCGATGTCGATAACGACTTCACCGAGGCGGCCGCCCATCGCGTGCCACCAGGAGATTTCGGTTGCGGCGTAAGAAACGGTAGATGTGCCGAGCATGGCAGCGGCAGCGACGAGGCTGGCGGCAGTCTTGCGGTAAGCCATGAAAATTGCTCCCAAATCGCGAGGCTTTGCCCCGCTCTGCGGTTGGATTTCGGACGCCGGAATGGATTGACGGCAATCCGCATGAATTCACCGGGGCTACCTAGGATTTTCATGTGAATGCCATGTGTCGTTCATATGAACGTTAGACGACAGAATTGGGGAGGGTTGCGGAACCTGTTTTTCGCCAGTTTCAGGTCTGAAATTCTGAAATAAATTGGCGATCAAACCAGATGGGCCGCCGGTTTTTGCGCTTCCTGCGCCTCATCCCCTTTAAAAGTACTTGCAACGATGAAGCGATTGCCGCAAACCTGAAGGAGATGGTTCCGCCAAACAGAGCTGCGCGGCGGATGAAAAGGGAACACGGTGAGGCGTACCCAGTAGGGACCAAGACCGTGGCTGCCCCCGCAACTGTAAACGGTTCGCCGATCCTTTCATGCCACTGGCTTCAAGTGCCGGGAAGGCAGGACAGGCAAACAACCGCAAGCCAGGAGACCTGCCATCAGGAAATCGGCACCGCTTGGTGCCATGGGACAATCTCCCACACGGGTGGTGTGGAAAGGAGACAAAAATGCATATTGAACCTGGCATCGTAGACGGCGCCAAAATCGCTCTTAGCTACGCAACCGCGGCGGCTGCTTTTGGAATGGCTGCGAAGCTGTCCGTCGACACATTCCGCAAGGATGGCGGCATTGCCGCGCTGATCAGCCGTGGTGTGATCGCGACTGCGTTGGTCTTTTCGTTCTTTGAAATTCTGCCCCATTACCCGGTAGGCGTTTCGGAAGTTCACTTCATTCTTGGGTCAACGCTTTATCTGATGTTTGGTGCGGGACCAGCTGCCATTGGACTTGCTGCGGGCCTGCTGCTTCAAGGTGTGCTGGTGGCGCCTTTCGATCTGCCGCAATATGGCGTTAACGTCACGACGCTTCTGGTTCCGCTGTTTGCTGTCAGCCAGCTTGCGAAGCGGATCATTCCGGAAGAGACCGCTTATGTTGACGTGAGCTACAAGCAGGCGCTTGCCTTGTCGACGGCTTACCAGGGCGGTGTTGTTGCCTGGGTTGCCTTCTGGGCATTCTACGGTCAGGGTTTTGGTGCGGAAAACCTGGCTTCCGTCGGTTCCTTCGCTGCCGCTTACATGCTGGTGATTGTGGTTGAGCCGCTTGCCGACCTGGCTGTTCTGGCCGGAGCAAAAACCTTGCACGCTTTCAAGTCCAGCCCTTTGCTCTACAGCCGTCTGTTTAGCGCAGCTGCCTGATACTGAAAGTCATGTGTTCATGAAACCCTCGGCGGCTTCCGCCGGGGGTTTTTGTATGTATGGGCGTCTCATGGCATGGTCGGCAATCAATGACTGCTTCGAAAAGACACTCCGCTGACATTGCGTCGAAGGTTCGAAAGACTGGCCTGCTTGCTGGTCCGGTTGCCGCTGTAATTGTTCTCATGCTGCCGGTGCCGTCTGGTTTACCGGAAGCCGGGCTGTCGGCTGCAGCGCTGGGCACGCTCATGGCCATCTGGTGGATGAGCGAAGCGCTGCCGCTCGCTGTTACCGCACTCGCCCCGCTGGTCCTGCTGCCGTTCCTGGGTGTCGCGCCATTCCAAAGCGCCGCACAGCCTTATGCAAATCCTTTGATATTCCTGTTTCTTGGCGGATTTATTCTGGCCAAGGGTCTGGAGCGCTGGCAACTTCACCGAAGGCTGGCTTTGAAGGTCCTGAGCGGTGCAGGGCAAAATCCGCGCATGATCATTGCCGGATTGATGGCAATCACCGCCTTTCTCAGCATGTGGGTCAGCAATACGGCAACATCCATGGTGATGTTGCCGATCGCTTTGTCGGTCGCTGCTACCGTTTGCGGGCAGACTGCCTCCGGTTCGGATGATCTGAACAAGAGCTTTGCGCCTGCGCTGATGCTGTCAATCGCCTATGGCGCAACGATTGGCGGGATGGGCACGCTGATCGGAACACCACCCAACGCCCTTTTCGCCGGTTTCCTGGAAGACAACTACGGCATTCGGATCGGATTTGCGGAATGGATGCTGGTGGGCATTCCCGCTGTTCTTGTGCTTCTGCCGCTGACGTGGATCCTGCTGGTCAAGGTGACCTTCGATGTCCCGGACCGGTTCCCGCACAAGCCTGAGGAACCTGAACCGGAGAACAACATCGGTTTCCCGCCCATGTCGCGTCAGGAATACACGGTGGCGGGCATCATGACGCTCACAGCGATTTGCTGGCTGATACGCCCCTTCATCGCAGCGGCCGTTCCGGAACTGCCCTTGTCGGATGCCGGCATTGCCATGGCCGGCGCCTGTCTTTTGTTTGTCGTTCCTGACGAGTGGTCGAAAGGAACGTTTCTGCTCCGCTGGCAGGATGTGAAGGACATCCGCTGGGATGTGCTGATCCTGTTTGGCGGTGGCCTGTCCCTTGCAAATGCGATCAGCAGCACGGGTCTGGCGGAATGGATCGGTTCCAGCTTCGCCGGACTGGACTACCTGCCGATGACGCTGCTGGTGCTCACGGTCATGATCGTGATCGTCTACCTGGGAGAATTGGCGTCCAATACGGCAATGGCCGCTGTCTTTCTGCCTGTAGCCGCTGCTGCAGCCGTTGGCATGGGAGAGGAACCTCTGGCACTCGCACTGCCCGTCGTGCTCGCTGCTTCCCTCGGTTTCATGCTGCCCGTGGCAACGCCGCCCAACGCTATCGTCTATGGATCGGGCGCTGTGACATCGCAGCAAATGCTAAGGGCGGGAGCGATCCTCGATGTTGTCGCCATTCTTGCGGTGTTCGCAATCGCCTCCACAATCGGGCGGGCCGTCTTCGGCTGACATTGATCCGGCGCGGATCCGGTCAAATGACATTCAGGACGATTGCCGCAACAATGATGTAACGCGCCGTCTTGGCTATGGCGACGAGAATGAGAAAACTCCAGAGAGGTTCCCGAAGCACACCGGCAACCACCGTCAGCGGATCTCCGACAATCGGCATCCAGCTCATGAGCAGGCTCCAGCGGCCATAGCGGTGATACCAGGACGATGCCTTGTCCAGTTGTTTGGTGGTCACCGGAAACCATCGGTGATGTCTGAAATGGTCGACGCCCCGGCCCAGGATCCAGTTCACCACCGATCCAAGCGTATTGCCGAGACTTGCAACGGCTACCAGTGCGAGCGTTGTCCAGTTTCCCGAAAGCAGCATGGCGCCGAGTGCGGTTTCCGACTGAGCCGGAAACACGGTGGCCGCCAGAAAGGACACAACAAACAAACCAAGTAGGCCAAACCCCTCCAGCATTTCAGAACGATCCTTCCCGATCCGGTTGCATATCTTTCTGACTAGCGGACTGGTGGCCAAATGGCATGGAGATCATCAATGACGTACCGGTGGCTGTGCTGGTGAGCGCTCAAGCGTTCACCGCTTTCAAGATGCGGGTGATCTGCGGGCAGTTCAGGATGTGCATGGACCAGCGTTTCCTTGTCGCTTGCTGGCCAGAGCCGAGCTGCGCAGACAATGCCGGAGACGCCAAGAAGTGAAAGTGCGGCGGCTGTTGTCACCAATCCGGCCGAGGACCCTAGCCATCCGGCAAGGGGGTAGGTAATCAGCCAGCAGGCATGGGACAATGTGAACTGCGCCGCAAATATGGAGGGCCGGTCTTCTGTGTGGGCAGAGCGGACCAGCAACCGGCCGGAAGGCGTCATTGCCAAGGATTGGCCCAATCCGATGAATGCCCACAGCGGCAGCAGAGCCGCATAGCCAGCCGCACCTGCACCCAGGAAAGCGGAGAGCGCACACCCGGCCGTCATCACGGCGGCACCGGCCAGCATGATCGGCCGCTCGGCGACCTTGTCGAGTATGGAGGGCAACAACAGGGCTGCGGTCATCGACCCACCGCCGTAACAGGCGAGCGCAAGGGCCATTGCCCGTGCATCCAGACCAAAAATGCCTTGGACAAAGACAACCGTGTTTACAATCACCATCGCGCCTGCTGCCGAAACAGCGAGATTGATGCCCATAAGGCCTCTCAAGCGTGGCGTTGCCAGATAGAGCCGGCTGCCCCGCAGAAATTGCTCGAAGAATTTCCGCCGGATTTTTGCTTTTGGATTCGGCACAGCAGCGGTTGCAACGAGAATGCCTGACAAACAAAAGCCGGCAGCAGTGCCTGCAAAAAGAAAATGGAATTCCATGACAAGGAGGAGGGCAGCGGCAATTGCCGGACTGACCAGACTTTCCAGGTCGTAGGCCAGGCGCGACAGGGACAAGGCGCGCGTATAATCCTTCTCATCCGTCAGGATTTCCGGGATCGTGGCCTGAAAGGTGGGGGTAAAGACCGCGGAGGCCGCCTGAAGCCCGAAAACCAGCAGATAGACCTGCCAGATCTCGGTCACGAACGGCAGGAACAAAACGAAGCCCGCCCGGACAAGGTCCAGCGCGACCAGCATGGTCTTGCGTGGCAGGTGTTCAGCCAAGACCGCTGCAAGCGGTGACAGGCTGACATAGGCAATCATTTTGATCGCGAGTGCCGTTCCAAGCACAGCGCCTGCATTGTCTCCGGCTAGGTCGAACGCCAGCAGTCCGAGGGCAACCGTTGCAAGGCCTGTTCCCAGCAGCGACAGCAGCTGAGCGGAAAACAGGTTTCTGTAAGTGGCATTGCCGAGGATATGCAACAAGGGCCGGGCTTTTCTTTCTTGCAGCTGAATTTGCAACAAGTAGAGAGGTGCCCTATTTCCGCGCCGAAATCATCCGGTTTTCAAACCGGTTTCGATTTTTTCCGGTGCGCAAATTGTGGGATGGCTTCTCCAGCGCCCGTGCTGACTGATTCTCAGACCAGCCGCGCGATTTCCGACTTGCCCCAGAACAATGCGAAGGACCGCCGAAGACGACTTCTGAATATTGAATGCTCAAGGCGATTGGAAAGACGCGGCATGGATCCGCCGTCAACGAGCAGCAATTCGCGAAAGTGGAGGGGAAGAAATGGTGGAGCCTAGGGGAATCGAACCCCTGACCTCTTCGCTGCCAGCGAAGCGCTCTCCCAGCTGAGCTAAGGCCCCATTTCTTTGTCAGCCGACTTGGGTTTCCGGCGTTGATGCGGGCGGACCATAGTCGCGCCGCCCGCTTTGATCAAGTGGAAATTCAAACGAATTTGAATTCCTCATGTGGACAATGATCTGAACCGGAAAAGCGGTTCAATTTCCACATGTTACCGGTCTGTGTCGTCGTCGATTTCTACAACGATGCCCGGAACAGCGTCGTCATCTTCGTCTTCATCGTCGATAAAGACATCGTCGTCGCTGTTGTCATCGTCGTCCAGGTCGACGTCTTCACCATCGATGTCCGGCACATCCTCGTTGCTGCCTTCTGCTTCCGCATCGGCTTCCTCAAGGGTGACGATTTCCGGAGCTGCCTCGTCCTCTTGTTCTTCCTCTTCAGGCTCCGGGGCAGCTTTTGCTTTGGCCACGGTCCGCGTGGTGACCGCCACTTCAAAGATCGTTCCACACTTCGGACAGGTGATGGGATCCCTGTGAAGATCGTAATATTTTGCGCCGCAGCTTGGGCACAGCCGCTTTGTGCCAAGTTCAGGTTTTGCCACTGTGCTAACCCTTCGTCTTCTATAATTGGTGGCGCCCAATAGCTTTGTTGCGCGCCCGTGTCAAAGGCAAATCAAACTCAAACCCATTCTCATCCATTGTTCTGCACGAGATGAGAGAAATTTCAAGAAGTCCTGCAGATGACGAACCGCGATCCACATGATAGGGAGGTGCTCCCTTGAAATGAGTGCCCATTTGGAACCCTTGATGTCACACGGCTCAACCCAACAACCGCTTACCGCCCGGCTGTCCGGCCCGCTGACCGGAACCATCCGCGTTCCGGGCGACAAGTCAATTTCACACCGTGCCATGATGTTTGGCGCCCTGGCCGTTGGCCGGACGACAGTCGCAGGTCTTCTGGAATCAGAAGATGTTCTGGCGACCGCTGACGCCATGCGCGCCGTTGGGGCCGTTATCGAGAAACAAGCCGACGGCAGTTATACGGTCGACGGCATCGGACTTGGCAGCCTGCTGGAGCCGGAAGGTGTGATTGATTTCGGAAATGCCGGTACCGGTGTGCGCCTGACCATGGGCATCTTCGGCACGCATGACATCGCAGCGACATTTGTTGGGGATGCATCCCTGTCGAACCGTCCGATGGGCCGCGTGCTTGATCCGTTGCGCGAGATGGGCACGACCGTGATTGCCCGTTCAGGCGACCGGTTGCCTGCATCAATCCGCGGTGCGCAGCAGCCGATGCCTTTGACCTACCGTGTTCCAGTGCCGTCTGCCCAGGTGAAGTCCGCTGTACTTCTGGCAGGTTTGAATGCACCGGGTGAAACAACTGTGGTTGAACCCATAGCCACCCGCGATCACACGGAAAAAATGCTCAAAGGTTTCGGGGCTGATATCTCCGTAACGCTGAATGAGGCGGGCGAACGGGTGATCAAGCTCAAGGGGCAGCCGGATCTGAAGCCGCAGGACATCGAAGTCCCTTGTGACCCGTCTTCTGCAGCGTTTCCGATTGTAGCTGCTCTGATTGTACCTGGGTCCGATCTCACCATTGAAAGTGTGCTCCTCAACGAACACCGTACCGGACTGATCACCACGCTGATCGAAATGGGCGGCAACATTGAAATCCTCAATAAACGCCAGTCCGGCGGTGAGGATGTCGGCGATATTCGGGTCCGGTACAGCGAATTGAAGGGCATTACCGTTCCGTCGCAGCGGGCACCGTCCATGATCGATGAGTATCCGGTCCTGGCCGTCGCCGCTGCATTCGCCGAGGGCGAGACACATATGCCTGGCCTGGAAGAGCTTCGCGTCAAGGAGTCAGACCGTCTTGCTGCCGTTGCCCGCGGTCTGGAAGCTAACGGCATCCCGTGTGAAGAAGGCGAAGACTTCCTTACTGTCCGCGGCGGCGCGGACTCAATTGGTGCCGGCACGGTTGTTACCCACCTTGATCACCGCATCGCAATGTCATTCCTGGTTCTTGGCCTTGCGGCTGAGAAGCCGGTTACAGTTGATGATGGTGCTGTGATCGCGACCAGTTTCCCGACTTTTTCCGAACTCTTTACTGGGCTGGGCGCGTCCATTTCTGACTCTGAAAGTGAGGCTGCATGATTATCGCCATTGATGGCCCGGCAGCCTCGGGCAAGGGTACGCTGGCGCGCCGGCTTGCTCATCACTTCGAACTGCGCCATCTGGACACCGGTCTGACCTACCGGGCCGTGGCTGCCGCGTTGCTGGCGAAAGGGCTTCCTCTGGGCGACGAAGCCGTGGCCATCGAGATTGCGCAGCACCTGGATCTGGCCCAGATGGACAAATCGATCCTCTCCGCACATGAAATTGGCGAGGCAGCGTCCCGGATTGCGGTGTTGGGCGGATTGCGTGAAGAATTGGTCGATCTCCAGCGGCGCTTTGCCAAAACGCCTCCCGGAGCCGTTTTGGACGGGCGGGATATCGGTACGGTTGTTTGTCCAGATGCGTCGGTGAAACTGTTTGTGACGGCCTCGGCCGAGGCCCGTGCCCGGCGCCGGACCGACGAAATGGTGTCGAAAGGACAGGACGCAGAGTATGAGTCTATCCTGAGCGATCTCAAGCGCAGGGACGAGCGCGACAGCCAGCGCACGGTCGCACCGATGCAAAAGGCAGACGATGCCTACTTGCTTGATACGACAGAAATGGATATAGAAACCGCGTTCCAGGCGGCAGTCGATATCGTGACACGCTCCTGCAACACGTAAGCGCCTTCAATTTTTAAGGTGTTGGGGTTCACTTCAGGGTGTGCCCCCTTTCGTGCTTGGCAGGTCTGGTGAAACGGCATCATGTGATGACTGGCCTTCAAGTGGAACACCCAATTCGGCAAGGCTGCGAATACGCCTTGTGACGAGACTGGATCTTCTGTCTCTCGCCCCGCCGGCCTGTCCCAAGATCAAGGGACAGAAGAATGCGAAACGCGTTCCGGGGGCCAGAACGATCTGGAGTGCAACACCAACCCGCCGGCGGCCTGCCAGGAATGGCACCAGGAGATTCAATGTCTGAACTTAATCCCTCCACCGAGGATTTTGCAGCTCTTCTCGAAGAGTCTTTCACCCAGACCGACCTTTTTGAAGGCGCAGTGGTCAAGGGTACCGTTGTTGCTATCGAAAAAGACCTTGCCGTCATCGACGTAGGTCTGAAGGTCGAAGGCCGTGTGCCGCTGAAGGAATTCGGCGCCAAGGGCCGCGACGGTGAAATGGAAATCGGCTCTGAAGTCGAAGTCTACCTTGAGCGCGTCGAGAATGCGCTCGGCGAAGCCGTTCTTTCGCGCGAAAAAGCGCGCCGCGAAGAAAGCTGGGTTCGCCTGGAAGTGGCTTTCGAAGCCAACGAAAAAGTCAACGGCCAGATCTTCAACCAGGTCAAGGGCGGCTTCACCGTCGATCTGGATGGCGCTGTTGCCTTCCTGCCGCGTTCGCAGGTCGACATCCGTCCGGTTCGCGACGTCACTCCGCTGATGCACACACCGCAGCCATTCCAGATCCTGAAAATGGACAAGCGCCGCGGCAACATTGTTGTGTCCCGCCGTGTCGTTCTGGAAGAAACCCGTGCCGAACAGCGTTCGGAACTGGTCCAGAGCCTGGAAGAGGGTCAGACCGTCGAAGGTGTCGTCAAGAACATCACCGACTACGGTGCGTTCGTCGACCTGGGCGGCATCGATGGCCTGCTGCACGTCACCGACATCGCGTGGCGCCGCATCAACCATCCGTCCGAAGTTCTCACGATTGGTCAGACCGTCAAGGTTCAGATCATCCGCGTCAACCAGGACACACACCGCATCAGCCTTGGCATGAAGCAGCTTGAAACCGATCCGTGGGATGGCATCGAAGCCAAGTACCCGATCGAAGCCAAGTTCAACGGCCGCGTGACCAACATCACCGACTACGGTGCATTCGTCGAGCTGGAGCCGGGCATCGAAGGCCTGATCCACGTTTCGGAAATGTCCTGGACCAAGAAGAACGTCCATCCGGGCAAGATCGTTTCCACTTCTCAGGAAGTCGAAGTGATGATCCTGGAAGTCGACCCAGTGAAGCGCCGCATCTCTCTTGGCCTGAAGCAGACCCTGCAGAATCCTTGGGATGCGTTCGCAGAACAGTACCCGCAGGGCACCGAAGTCGAAGGCGAAGTCAAGAACAAGACCGAATTCGGTCTGTTCATCGGCCTCGAAGGCGATGTCGACGGCATGGTTCACCTGTCGGACCTCGACTGGAACCGTCCGGGCGAGCAGGTCATCGAAGAGTTCAAGAAGGGCGACATGGTCAAGGCCGTGGTGCTCGATGTGGACGTCGAGAAAGAACGTATCTCTCTCGGCATCAAGCAGGTTGGCGGCGATCCGATGGATACCGGCGCAGCTGGCGAGATCCGCAAGAACTCCGTCGTTACCTGTGAAGTCATCGAAATCAAGGACGGCGGTCTCGACGTCAAGATTGCAGACACCGACCTGACGGCCTTCATCCGCCGCGCCGACCTGTCGCGCGAGCGCGCTGAGCAGCGTCCGGAGCGTTTTGCGGTTGGCGAGAAGTTCGATGCCCGCATCACCCAGTTCGACAAGAAAACCCGCCGCGTTTCCGCGTCCATCAAGGCGCTGGAAATCGCAGAAGAGAAGGAAGCTGTCGCACAGTACGGTTCTTCCGACTCCGGCGCGTCTCTCGGCGACATTCTGGGCGCAGCGCTCAAGCAGGCTGGCAACGACGAGTAATCGTCACGCTGAACTGTCAGCAAATTAGGAAAGGCCCGGCGCATGCGCCGGGCCTTTTCATTTGGCGTCCGACCGCAGATCTGCGCCGCCGTTAAGATCGCATTTTTGACTTTTGAGCTGCAGTCTTTAGGTTCGCGGGACGTCTGGAGCACCTGCGCAGAACGCGTGGCCTCGCACATTCACGGTTTCCCCTTTCCCAAAAAGCATGAAGAGACACGCGATGACTGAAGTCAAAGCGGGCGATACTGTCCGCATCCACTACAAGGGCACATTGTCAGACGGGACCGTTTTTGACAGCTCCGAAGGGCGCGATCCGCTCGAATTCACCGTTGGTTCTGGCCAGATTATCCCGGGATTGGACCGGGCAATTCCCGGAATGAGGGCGGGCGAAGAGAAGACGGTGGAAATTCCGGCTACAGACGCCTATGGAGCAGTGAATCCACAGGCGCGGCAACCTGTGCCCCGCGACCAGTTTCCAGACAACATTCCCTTGGAACTTGGAACGCAGCTACAGGTGCAAACGCCGGATGGGCAGGTCATGCAGGTCGTTATCGTCGAAGTGGGCGAAAGTGAAATCATTCTGGATGCAAACCATCCGCTTGCGGGCAAGGATCTGACGTTTGAGTTCACACTTGTGGGCATCAACTAGACACGCAATTCCAATTTCTCGCCTCTCTAGGGGAACCGCCGGGCCGCCATCATATTGGTTTTGGGTCTGTGACCCAGTGTGGCCAGGAGCCACGGCCGGTAAACTGCATTCTGTAAACTTCGATGCGCTGAATAATTGCAATTTGCCGGGACTTACCCCTATGTAGGCTCTGAATTTCTTTCTGACCTATCCTTGGAGATGTGGCGACAATGTCCCTCGATGCAGATGCCCTGGTTGATCGCAGACGAATGCGCAGGAAATTGACTTTCTGGCGTGTCGTTGCTTTCGTACTCGTCGCCGCGGCACTCATTGGCGGAACCATCTACGCCGCTGGCCTTGCCGGACCGAGCAAGCGGTCACCGCATATTGCAAGGCTTGCCATTGACGGCGTCATTCTTGAAAACAGGGAACAGCTGAAGCTTATCGAGAAAATCTCGAAGGCAAAATCGGTCCAGGGCGTGATTGTGTCGATCAACTCCCCGGGGGGCTCCACGACAGGTGGCGAGGCACTCTATGAGGCCTTGCGCAAGCTGGCGGACAAGAAGCCGGTCGTTGCAGAAATCCGGACCGTTGGGGCTTCCGCCGGTTACATGATCGCGCTCGCGGCTGACCACATCGTTGCCCGCTATAATTCCATTACCGGGTCGATCGGCGTCCTGTTTCAATACGGCAATATTGCCAAGTTGATGGATACGATCGGCGTTGAAATGGATGCGGTCAAAAGCACCGAGTTGAAGGCTGAACCGGATTTTTATTCTGAAACCACGCCGGCAGCCCAGGAAATGCTGAAGGTCCTGGTGACCGACTCCTATGACTGGTTCGTCGCTCTGGTTGCCGAGCGGCGGGGATTTTCCGAAGCTGAGGCGCGCCGGGCCGCGGATGGCAAGATCTTTACCGGCAAGCGCGCCAAGGACCTCAAGCTGGTCGATACGATCGGCGGGGAAGATGCGGCCGTTGCATGGCTGGAAACCGAAAAGTCCGTTGCCGCCGATCTCCCGGTCATCAATTGGACTGTCAAGAAGGACCAAAACCCGCTGTCAATGTCCGACAGTTTGGCTCTCAATATCGGCGAAGGCATCGCAAATGGCGTTGCAGATCACCTCAATTCGGCTAAAGGGCTGATTCCTAGGGGTTTTACGCTTGACGGTCTCGTGTCGGTTTGGCAGGCTCCTGAGGCGGCACACGAGAAGTCTGTAGGTCGAGGGGGCAATCAATGATAAAATCTGAATTGGTTCAACATATTGCAGAACAAAATCCGCATCTTTATCAACGTGATGTTGAAAATATCGTAAATGCAATTTTAGATGAAGTTACCGAAGCTTTGATGCGCGGCGACCGTGTCGAGCTGCGCGGGTTCGGAGCTTTTTCGGTTAAAAACCGTCCCGCGCGCATTGGCCGCAATCCCCGTACTGGCCAGAAAGTCGAGGTGGATGAAAAGTTCGTCCCCTTCTTCAAAACCGGCAAGGAAATGCGTGTCCGCCTCAATGATGGTGTAGACCACGGGGAAGACTAGCACTTTTCCGATCTTCGTTAGCGTCGGCCGGCGCTGCCGGTCAATCAGACCGTGTGCCGCCGCCTTCATTGCCAAAGAAACTGATCGGTACCGTCAAGCGACATAATCTTTACGGAAAATGTTCTAGGGTCTAAACAGGACACTGCTAGACACCTATCTGCTTCGCGTTTGATTCCGGAGACACTTCCGTAGCGCGAATAATGGCTTGTGGAGGCTGTTGTGACCCGGTTCATCAAGAACATCATCCTGCTGGCGATTGCCGCCGTTCTCGTGCCTCTGTCCGTGGCCAACCGGCACACGGTGTCCCTGTCTCTCAATCCGTTTGACCCGCAGGACCCCCGGCTGACCATTCCGGACATCCCGCTTTTCTGGATCATTTTTGCAAGTCTTGGTATCGGCATCATTGTGGGTGGCCTCGGCGCCTGGGCCAAACAGGGCCGCTGGCGCAAGGAAGCGCGGATGAAGCGCCGGGAAGCAGACAAGTGGCACCATGAAGCGGATCAGCTTCGGGAACGCGCCGAAAGCCTGGAGCCTGCAAAACCTGGTTTGCCGAGCCCGAACAACCGGCATGCGGCCTAAGCTGTTATAGGTCCATGATCTAATGCGCATCATCGCCTCTGATGAGATAGAAAGCGCATTATCCTATCCGGAGCTTATCGAAACCCTGTTGCGGGCCTATCGCTCGCAAACCGTCACGCCTGCAGCGGCAAGTTTTGATATCGCCCGCCCCGAAGGGGGAGCGGGCGTGCTTCATGCTGCGCCTGCCTGGACAAATTTCCTTGCGCAGGGGCATGCAGAGCGCGGATACATCGGCTGTAGCCTGAGCCTCACGCTGACGGACGCGGGAACGTCACCTGAGACCGGCGCTCCTTCAGGCTCAGCGCTTTATGCGCTGATGTCCGGCACGACCGGCCATCCGATCGCTTTACTGGACGGTACTCGTTTGAACGCCTGGCGCAAGTGCGCCCAGCACGCTCTGGCTGTCCGCTACCTCTCCCGGGAAGATACCGGCCGATTGCTGGTGCTTGGCGATACGCCGCTGTTGCCACGCCTTCTTGCGGCCTATTCAAGTGTTCGTGACATCAGGTCCGTACTGCTTTTGCAAGGCGCGGAGGCGAAGCTGCCGGAATTGCAGTCACAGACCGCGTTCAAACACATTACCTTTGGTGAAACGGATGACTTTTCCGGAGCTGTTCAAGGCGCGGATATGATCTGCGTTGCGTCTGGTGGGGCAGGGCAGCTCGCCGGTTTTGATCTCACTCCGGGCGTACATATCGATATTTTTCAAACACATAACCCAATAGCGGCCGGGCAATTTCCTGAAGTGCGGATTTTTGTCTGCGACCGGGAAAAGCCGGAGTATCGCGCTGAGCCAGACATTGCGGCGGATCTCAAGGAACTGATCCAGGGGGAAAAGGCGGGCAGGCGGTTTTATAGCCAGCAGACCCTCTTTCAGGCGTCTGAACCATCGGGCCTGGCGGACCTTGCCATTGCCGGACACGTTTATTTGAGAAGCTGAGTTCTTTCCTAAAAATCAGGACTGCCCATATCTCTGATCAGCAGGGGGCAAAGACTGTGGTCACTATCCTGGAGGGAAAGGATCAGAACATGGTCAAGACTCTGATCTACTCAGCAAGCCTGCCAATCATTGCATTGGCCATCATCGGCGTGACGGTGTCACTTGGCGTGATTTGACCGTCTGCATAGACAGCACAAGCCGGCAATCGCCGGCTTGTGTGGCTTCACCCGTACAGGTATCCGCTTTCACTTCGGCCGTTTGTATCCCGGCAAGGTCCAGCCGAACTGGATTGCGCCGCCCCGCAGGCAGAAGGCCAGGGACGCACCGGCAATGGCGGCCAGCCATATGTCAGCACCCAAGGCCACCAGCAGCACATAACTGCCGGCACCGGCAAAGGCTGCAGACACATAGATCTCCGACTTCACGATAGCCGAGGGCTCGCCTGCGATCACATCCCGGATGATCCCGCCGAACGTTGCGGTTGAAACGCCCATCAGAACCGCCACAAGTGCTGTGTCGCCAACGCTCAGTGCCTTGGCTGCCCCCATGACGGAATAGGCGGATATGCCAATCGCATCTGCCCAGCGGAGAGGTTTGCCAACTCGTTCAACCTGATGGGCGAAGAACCACATCAGACCACTGACGGCCAGGCAAACCAGGAGATAGGCTTCCGAGCCGATCCAGAATACGGGCACGCCCAAAAGCAAATCGCGCAATGTGCCGCCACCCATGCCGGTGACAGTGGCAAAAAACAAAAAGGCGATGAAATCCATGCCTTTGCGGGATGCGACGATTGCACCTGATATCGCAAAGACGGCGACGCCCAGATAGTCGAGCACTTGGAACAGCATGGTAGTTGATTAGCCCTCCAACGGAAAACCGCCCCTCCGGGTTTCCGGAGAGGCGGTCATATCACTTCAGCAAGGCTGCTGGAAAGGCTTAGGCCGTCTTGTCGACTGACTCACCTTGTTCACCGGCAGGGGCATTGGCTGCCTGTTTTGGGCCGCCTTTTGAGACACCGACCATTGCCGGGCGCAGAACACGTTCGCCGATCTGGTAACCCGCCTGAACGACCTGTACCACCGTGTTGTTCGGCACTTCGGTGTTCGGAACCTCGAACATGGCCTGATGGAAGTTCGGATCGAACTTCTGTCCAGCCGGTTCAAGCTTCTTGACGCCGTTCTTTTCCAGCTGGTTCAGCAGTTCGCGCTCGGTCATTTCCACGCCTTCAAGGAGACCTGCCAGGTTGGCATCCGCGTTCTCGCGCAGCTCCTCGGGCACAGCTTCAATCGCCCGGCGCAGGTTGTCCGATACCGTCAGCATGTCACGGGCGAACGTGGCTACAGAATACTGGCGCGCGTCCTTCAGTTCCTTTTCCGTTCGGCGGCGGAGGTTCTCCATCTCAGCCATCACCCGGAGCGCCCTGTCTTTCAGCTCGGCATTTTCGGCGGTCAGGACTTCAACCGGATCGGCAGCGGATTCCTGTTCCGCTGTTTCAAATCCCGGAGCATCTTCAGGCTGAGCGGCCGCTGCGGCCTGGTCCGGATCTTCAGGGGTTGTGTTGTCGTTGCTCATGGGGTGGTCCATTGATCTGCTGTCGATCGATCCATCGATCTGAACGGCGTCAAGCGGATGTGCCGGGCACATCCGCTTGAAACCTTAACTCGTATCCTGCCCTATAGCGGGCATTTCAGGCTGTTTCCAGAGCCTTGATCAAAGAGCGCTCTTGATCCAGTCAGAAATCTTGCCTTTTGGCGCCGCGCCAACCTGTGTTGCTGCCGGCTCGCCGTCCTTGAACATGATCAGCATCGGGATAGACCGGACGCCATACTTCATGGCCATGTCCTGGTTTTCGTCGATGTTGAGTTTGGTGATTTTGACCTGGCCAGCCATTTCTTCGGAAATTTCTTCCAGAGCTGGGCCGATCATCTTACAGGGGCCGCACCACTCAGCCCAGAAGTCGACAACAACGGGTTCGGATGATTTCAGAACGTCCGCGTCAAAGCTTGAATCGGTGGTTGTGCTGGTCGCCATAATTTTCCTCGTGGTTTTTTAGTCGAACGTCAATTGACGTCTTCGCGTTGCGCTGAACGTAGGTAGCCAGCCCCGATCCGTCAAGCTGGGACACCGTCACTGCGCAGTCTTGCGAAGGTCTCATCCAATAACAATTGCGGGACAGGCATCAAGGACGGCACGGATGTCCACAGCAGCGCCGCTTCGACCTGTTTGTCCGGATAAACCTGTTGCAGCAACTTCCGGTAAACGGTCAGCTGAGCAACATATTCCTGAGGTATGAAGTCCGGGCTCTCTGGTGGTGTGTGGTTGGTCTTGTAGTCGACAATCAGAACCCGATCCGCTTCCACGATCAGCCGGTCGATCTGGCCAGAAATCGAAACGTCCTTGCCGTCAGAAGCCGTTAGAGTGCCGACCACGGGAACTTCTGCCTGGGCACCGGGGTAAAACAAGGGCGCGAGCGCAGGATCAGTCAGGATTTGCCTGATGTCGGCGGTAAGCCGCGGCCTCATCTCGCAAAACCGCTCATCAAGCGCAGCATCGAGAAATCGCTCTGTTGCGTTTTCCCGCTCTGCTTCATCAATGTCCGGCAGGGTTTCAAGCAGCTTGTGCATCAGGCGGCCGCGCTCCAACGCCCAGTTCTCCGGCTGTCGGCGGGCGCTCAGCCGGGTAATCGCGGAGACTGGCTCCACGCCATCCTTTTCTTCCATCGCTTCAAAAGCACGGGAGGGTTGGAGGCGTGGCTTTCGTTGCGGGGCTTTCACTTGAGTGGTCAACCAGGCTGGAAGGACTTCCAGATTCATTTCAGCCTGTGCCGCATCATCAATGTGCGCGTCACTGGTCTCGGATTTTCCGGCGGAGGTCTCAGGTGTTTTCTGCCATCGCCAGGCAATTGTGTCGCCATACGGATTTTTGACTTCGGCTGCGTCGGGCTTCAGAGCTTTGGAAACCATGGAATACCAGCCATTTTCCGGAGCGCCGCGCTTCGGCTCCCAGCCGCAGACGACCAGTCTGTCTTCCGCCCGGGTCAAGGCCACATAGAGCAGGCGGCGGTATTCCTCTTCCTGGCTTGCGCGCATTTCAGCAATTGCTTCGCTGTGCCACTCCGTTCTTCCTTCCTTGGGTGGGAGCCAGACCAGGGCCGGGGGCAAAAGCGGATTGCGCAGTCTTTCGCGCGGCAGGAATGCCGGGTCATGGCTGGCGCTTACGGGCGCGCTTCCAGGGTCAACTAGAAATACCGTCTTGGCCTCAAGCCCCTTGGAGCCATGCACGGTCATGATCCGCACCAGGCCCTTTGCGTTGGTCAGCTCGCGCTTGATCTCAGTTGGGGCGGCTGCCATCCAGGCGAGAAAACCTTCAAGGCCGGGCGTTCCGGTCTGCTCAAAGGCCATTGTAAGGGCGAGAAATTCATCGAGCACATCATCGACTTCAACACCGAGCCTTGCCCGGAAGCTGCGCCTTCCAGCATCTGCTGAAAGCAGCCGCGCATAAAACTCGTAAGGCGGCATGAAGTCGGCCCGCGCCCGCCAGACTTCCAGCTTCTTGCGCACCGTTTCCCATTTGTCATCGGTTTCAGACCGCCGGACCAGCATCTGCCACAGCGTTCCGGCCCGGTCTTTTTCGGCGCTTTCGCGGGCGATTTCCAAAAGATCATCGTCACCCAGATCAAACAGCGGGCTTTTCAGGACGGCGGCAAGAGACAGGTCATCCTCAGGCAGAAGCAGGAACCGGCCGAGCGCTGCAAGATCCTTCACCGCAATATGATCGGTTAGAACCAGCCGGTCGCTGCCGGCCGCCGGAATGCCAAGAAGTTTCAGGTCCCGGTTGAGTGCTTCAACGAACGGGCCCCGTTTGCGCACCAGGATCATGATGTCGCCTGGAGAGGCAATGCCGTCCCGTATCCAGTCCCGGATCGTTTCAGCGATCCTGCGGGCAACGCGCAGCATGGGACTGCCGGTTGATACCCGGTCAACCGGTGTGCGCCAGTCGTCCGGCTCCTCTATTTCCTGAACCGTTTCCAGCGGCCACAGCTCAACAATGCCGGGATCCTTGCGGATGGCTTCGTGAACCGGGGCCTTCACCTCCTGCGACAGCCCAGTGTGCGCCTCAACGTCCTGAAACACGGTATCGACTGCCCCCAGAACATCGGGGGTGGAGCGGAAGGAGAGCTGAAGGTCGACCGAATGGAAGTCGAGGTCCGCCTCTTTGGAACGGCTGGAAAACCTGCGCCGCATTTCATCGAAATAGGCCGGAACCGCGCCCTGGAAGGAGTAGATGGATTGTTTTTCATCGCCAACGGCGAAGATCGTGCGCACTTTCTGGCGGGCACCGGCGCCGGCGAAGAACTCTTCGGCCAGCGACTTTACGACATCCCATTGGCGCGGGCTGGTGTCCTGGGCTTCGTCGACCAGAATATGATCAAGACCCTGATCCATCTTGTATTGCACCCACTGGGCTGCATCGGCGCGCGACAGCAGGTTGGCTGCCCGCACTACAAGGTCTTCAAAGTCGAGAAACCCGCGCGCTGCTTTGGCCGCTTCATAGTGCCGGATCACCGCATCGGCCAGCCGCAGGAGCGCTGACGTTCCTTCCAGCGTGACCACGGCCCTGCGCTCATCCAGCAGCTCAAGCAGCCGTGCCTGTTCTGCAAAAAGCAGATCAACCACATCGGCATGCCCCTCAACGATCTTCTTCGTGGCAAGCGATTTCCGGGGTTCCAGCTTTGCCGTCAGGAAGATTGGCAGCCAGGCCTTCTGAAAGCTGTCAGGATCGGCACTCCGCCAGGCGCCAATAATCTGCTCGGCGCGTTTCTTGTCGGTCGCGGTTCCGCTGTTCAGGATTTCGGCGGTGTTGTGGGATGCCGGTTCGTCCAAAAGCGTTTCGCGTTGAATACGAAGGTCAATGTCCTGCACCCGTGCTCCCGGATCGACACCAAAAGCCGCTGCAAGATTGCTGAGTGCCTTGTCCAGATCGCCTTCGTCTGTAACCCAGCGGCGGAAGGTATCCCGGCTCTGGATCAACTCATCGAGCGCCTTTTGCGCACCGCCATCGCTCATCAGGTCTATAACGGCTGCCAAGGCCTGACCGAAGGAACTTTCCGGCCGGGTCTCGGCTTCATGCAAAACGGATGCCCGCGCTTCGGACATCAGTTCGGCGGCAATCCGGTCATCAAGAACGGTGAAGTGGCCCGCGACATTCGCTTCTAGCGGAAACTGGTGCAGTAAGGCTTCGCAAAAGCCGTGAATGGTCTGGATCTTCAGGCCGCCCGGCGTTTCCAGCGCGCGCGCGAAAAGCCTGCGGGCCAGTGCCAGGCGTTTGGCATCTGGTTTTCGGCCCTCGACAGCTTCAAGTTCTGCTGCCAGTGCGCCATCTTCCAGCGTGACCCAGTCGCCCAGGATCTTGAAAACCCGGGTCGCCATTTCAGCAGCGGCAGCCTTGGTGAACGTCAGGCACAAGAGACGTGCCGGATCGGTGCCATCCAGAAGGAGGCGCACCACCCGGCGGGACAGAACAAAGGTCTTGCCGGAACCGGCATTCGCACTCACCCAGGCAGAGGCCCGCGGGCGGGAGGCAAGATCCTGCCGCTGTTTCGTCAGTTCCGGGATCTGGAAACCGCTCATTCGCCGTCCTCCGACCCGACCGACCATTCCTGAACCCGTGCGAGATGATCATAAGGGCCATCGAACTGGCGCTCCTGAAACACACGGGCGCGGGAGAGATAGCCTGTTGTGTCCTTGCCGTAGTGGGCAATCAGCTCTTCCAGCCGCGTCCAGGCTTCCTCCACCAGGTCGGTGACCTCTTTCTCCTTCGGCATGCGCAAGGCGGGCACCACCGGATCGGAGCCGCCCTTCAGCTGCAAGTAAAGCAGTTCCGATATGGGCAGATCGGCCGGCACATCCTTGAACGCGAGGCGTTTGACCATCGCGGCTTCAAGCGGCATTTGCGGCGCGAGCAGGCTTTCCACCTGTTTGATCGAGGGGACCTGGCCGGTCTTATAGTCCAGAACCGCAATCGACCCATCTGTCATGATGTCTATCCGGTCGGCCCGCCCGCGCAGGCGGAACTCTAATCCCGGCAGCGTAAGTTCCAATCCGCCGGAGATTTCCAGAAACCGCTTTTCGACCTTTGGGGCGCGGCGCTCTTCAAAGGCGGTAAAGCCTTTTGCCACCCGCTCGAACCTTGGCCACCACAAGGCACGGATCGCCGGGAACGCATCCAGCGGCTGGAACAGCTCTGCACCGATGTCTATCAGGCGCCGAGTTGCGTGCTCGTTATAATCTCTCGTCCATTCGGCAAGAAAACGTGCCAGTGCGTCGTGAATGATCGTGCCCTTGTCGGCAGCACTCGGCTCTCCGCCAATCGGATCGACCGGTTGAAGGTCGAGGATATGGCGGGCGAAAATCGCGTAAGGGTCGCGGACCAGCAGTTCGATTTCCGTCACGGACAAGGTTTTGGGCCGTGCTGAGACCGGAGGCTTTGGTTCCGGGCGTCTTGCCGGCCGCACCTTGTCAGATGCCCGGTCAAGCAACCCCGCAAGCCGCGTGTATTTCGCGCCGCGCGCTTCCATGTCCTTAGCTACATTGGGACCAGCCAGCGTCTGGATCCGTTGCAGCCATCTGGAGGCTACCGTCGGCGCGCCATCGGCCCGGGCAGACCGCGACAGCAGCACACGCTTTGCACCAAGCCCCTGTACGAAGTCATGGGCGGAAGCGCCAATGCGGCGTTCGGGTGGATCGAGCCCAAGGTCCCGTTTCATCGGCCTGTTGAGCCAGGGGTCGTTGCGGGTCCGCTGTGGCCAGATGCCCTCGTTGAGCCCGCCGAGGATCACCAGGTCCGGTGACTGAAGCCGTGCCTCCATGGGCCCGAGGATCTGGACGCGTGGATCGCCGGGCAAGCGGCGGCGGACCGCAGTACCTGACATCAACGCGCTGAAGACTGATGGCCATTCATGGGGTTTTAGCTGCAGGCCGCTATCGGCCGCTTCCAAAAGTCCGGCGAACAGCGCGGCCAGCGCATCCCCGGTTTCTCCGGAATAAAGCTCCGCATCCGAGCCGGTCTCGTCGCGGGCAACGCGGGAAACCGCCTCCGCATGCGCTGCAGCAAGGTCTGCCACAGGCATCGCATCATGAATGTCTGAAAGGCGTTCAAGAGGTTCCAGCGCGTCGGTCAAACGGTCGACCAGCTTTGCGATTTCATCCCAATCCGCATCATGGATTTTCTTCCAGCGTGGCGGCGGACGTCCTGTTTCCGCTTCCTCTCTGCAGACGGCAATTGCGGCTTTGAGGCCTTCCGTTCCAGGCCGTGTTCTAGGCCCCCGCAGCACACCGCGTTCCAGCGCGCGGGCAGCGGATCGGATGTCCTTGACGCTCAAGCCAAGACGCGCCAGCGGATGTTTGAGCAGAGAAAGAAGCTCAACAGGTTCACAGCCGTTGAAGGCGAGTTTGGCCGTGAGGCTTGCCAGAATTGCTGGTGGTGTCTGGTCCAACGGGCGTCCGGCACTGTCATCGACCTGAATGTCCCAACGGGCAAGCTCGCTGGCCACGCGGCGGGTCAGCATTCTGTCTGGAGAGATGAGCGCGGCCGTCTCGCCGAGTTCAACCGCATCCCTGAGTGCGATGGCGACGCTCAAGGCCTCATCGGCTTCGTTCCGCGCGGTCAGGACGCCGACGTCCCGAAGCGCAGCGGCTCTCTTTTCCTCGGCAAATCCGGAGAGGAAATTCGTCCAGCCATCTGATGTTTCTGCCGGGCGCAGAGCCTGGGAGACCAGAACTTCCCGGTCCTCATGCCGGCTGGAAGGCCTTGCCCCGAGCAGCGCGACGTCCTCGCGCGAGACGTCCAAGGTGTCCAGCAGACGGCTCAGGCTGTATTGCGGGTGGCCGGGAACGCCAGCCTGCGCTTTCATGTGCGGCTCCTCCAGATTGCCGCTGAGCAGGTCCCAGGACGCAGTGTCCATGTGAAGATCGAGGCCCGGCAGGACAATCGCACCCGTCTCCAGGTTCGAAACGGTTTTCAAAAGCGCTGCCGTTGCCGGGACAGATCCCGTCGCGCCCGCAACGATGACCGGGCCTTTGGGCGGATGGGCGGCAAGGCGCTCAGCTTCCAGGCGGATCAGTGCAGACCGCCGAGCTTTAGGATCCATGCGCCCGAGTTCAGCTAGATGTGCTGGCCAGGCTTCCTGAACGATCTTCAGAAAATCGAGTGTGACCTGCCAGTAGCGGGCGTAGTCGTCCGGAACGAGACTAGCCAGGTCCGACCAATCGGCCTCTTCAGTTTCGATCTCGTCCATCAATGCAAGCAGATCGCCAGCCAGCCAGGCAGCATCTGCTGCCGATGCCGGTAGGCCCAACGGCTCATCTGAGCGGAGATTGAGAACTTCACGGCGGAGCGCGCCCTTCCAGGCCATGACCAACCGGGTCATGGCCAGATGCCGGTCCAGCATGGGCATCGGCGGGGGCAGGGCCGTGGCATCGGCCCCGGCCTGAAGCGCCTGCAGATCCTCGTCCACATCCCCGAGCGGGCGGATGACCGGCAGCAACACCGCCTGGCCACCGAAAACCTCCTGACAGATATCCGGCAGCAGCCGTGCCGCGCGGCGTGTGGGAACGTAAAGGGTGACCGTTGAGAGCAGCAACGGGTTGTCGAGCGGGCGGAAGCCTGGAACCAGCGTCCCGTCCGCCAATGTCTCAATCAATCGCCGCAAAAAGGGAACCGACGGCGGAACAGTGAAAATCCGAGGCTGGCCGGTTCGCTCAAGCATGCGGGCAATCACCCATTGTCAGGCAGCACTTTCACGAACGGCATATTCGGCATCGGCAATCGCTTCCGGAGTGCCAATATGGAGCCAGACTCCTTCCATCTGCACGCCAAATAACCGTCCCTGTTCGATCGCCTTGTCAAACAGCCGGTTCATGGAAAACGGGCCCTCAGGGGCATCATCGAAGAGCTTCGGATTCAAAAGGGCAGCGCCGGCGTATGCGAAAGGGGTGACACCACGTTCATCGCGGCGGCTGAGGGCGCCATCCTTGGCCATCTGGAAGTCGCCGCGCCCGCCGTAGCCGATAGCCTTCACCGTCTCAGCGACCAGAAGAAGCGCATCCATGCGGTCGGCATCCCAGGCGTCGATCATGTGTTCCAGGTTCGGTTTGACGCCTTCAATCCAATAGGCCGTATCGGAATTCAGCTGGAAAAACGGCTCATCTCCCAGCAGCGGCAGCGCGCGCTTGATACCACCGCCCGTGTCCAGCAATTCGTCGCGCTCGTCTGAAACCAGGATTTCCATATCGCGCCGCCGCAGGACATGGACCTCCACCAGATCGGCAAGATAATGCACATTGACGACGCAACTCTTCACGCCTGCTTCGGCGAGCCGGTCAAAGCCATGATCAATCAGCGCCTGGCCGTTGACTTCGATCAGTGGTTTTGGCGTGGTCGCCGTAATCGGACGCATCCGCTTCCCAAGGCCTGCGGCCAGGATCATTGCCTTTGACGGACGAAACGTCTCTCCAGTCATAACCGTTCCAGTTTCTTGTAGGTGCGGCTGTAAAAAATCAGCTGCACGCCTTTTCATACCAGAGCTTCAGTTCAGACAGAACCGGATGCTGCAGGACACGGTCAAGATAGGCTTTCATGCGCGGCAAATGCGTCAAATAGCCGGGTTTCCCATCCCGCTTTGCCAGGCGGACAAAAATGCCCATGACCTTGGTAATTCTTTGTGCGCCCATGACTGCATAGGCCGCCGAAAACAGTACCTTGTCAAAATCGGGATCTGTGATTGCCCTTTGTTTGACATAGGTCTCAAAGAGCTCATTTTCCAGCGCTTCTGACACATCAACACGGGCATCCAGCAGAAGTGAGGCAACGTCATAGGCGTGTGGTCCGATGACCGCGTCCTGGTAGTCAATCAGACCAATCTTGTCCGTGCCTTCGCGATCAGCCAGCCAGATCAAATTGGGTGAGTGATAGTCTCGCAAGACCAGTCCTGTACCGCAGCCTTCGATTGCGTCGAAGGCTTGATCCCACAGTCGCCGGAATTCTTGAGCGGCTTCGGGTGTAGCATCCGTGCCCGAGGAATAGGGGACGTACCACTCCAGGAACAAACTGGCTTCGGTGTGCCAGGCTTGTCGGGAGTAAGCCTGTATTTTGTAGATCTGACCTTCCGGAAGTGGCACTTCGTTGGGCCAATCCTCTGAGTGCATCTGTGCAAGCAGAAGAGTCGCGGTGCAGTATTTGTCCGGGTCCGGCTTGCCATCCAGCAAAACGGTTCCAGGTCCCAGGTCCTCCAGTACAAGCAGCCCGGCATCAAGATCTGAGGCCAGAACCTCTGGGGCTGAATATCCATGGCGGCGCAATTCGTTTCCGATCGCGACAAAGGCGCGGCAGTCAGAAGCCAGATGCACCAGCTTGTCGTAAGTCAGGGCAGCGTCTGATCCCGCCGCGCCCTCCGGCTTCGGCCAGTTCATGACAACAGCGGACTTTGTGCCGGATGCAATACGCTCGTAGCTCCGGGTGGAGGCATCCCCGGTCAGGTGGCGGCGGCGTCCGTTCTCAAAACCTGCGGCATCAATCAGGCGGCGGGTTGTCTGAGTGCGGGTAAAACGGGTGCGCCAGTCTGGATTTGTAGACTCGATCCGGCAATTGCGGTGGCCTTCGTCGCCGACGGTCTCCAGCTGCAGCCAGAGTGCGCCCTCGGGCAGAAGGTCTTCGCTCCGTTCAGGCCATTCGATGACCGCCGCCCCGTCCTCCAGCAATTCCTCAAGGCCAAGTTCAGCCAGTTCCTCCGGCTCTTCCAGCCGGTAGAGGTCGAAATGGGAAACAGTCAGCCGGCCCAGCTCATAGGTTTGCACCAGCGTGAAGGTTGGGCTTGGGACTTCCAAATCCGGATCGCCCGCCATGTTACGCAAAAGCGCCCGCGCAAATGTGGATTTGCCGGCCCCAAGGTCACCGGAAAGTGCGATCAGATCACCTGGCGCCAGTATGGCGGCAAGATCTTCCGCCAGACCCACTGTCGCGGCCTCGTCGGACAGGGACAATTCAAGAAAGGGATCGGTTAAAAAACGCAAAATCGGATCGGACATGATCCTGCCTGTTTATTCGGCGGCAACTTGGCCGGTCAATTGCGGCTTGGCAGGGAAGGTGCAGGTTACGGTCGTTCCCTGGCCCTCTTCGGATTGAATATCAACATTTCCGCCGTGCAATTCGACGAAACTCTTCACGATGGCAAGGCCCAGCCCGGCGCCCTGGCGCTTGGTGCCAGTATCATGGCCGACAAACCGGTTGAACACCTGTGTCAGGACATCTGCCGGGATTCCATGGCCATGATCCTGGACGACAAAGACGACGGAATCAGCTTCCCGGTTGCAGCTGACATCAACAACGCCGTGCTCGCCTGAATAGCGGATGGCGTTTGAAATCAGATTGAACAGGACCTGACGGACGCGCTTTTCATCTGCGAGCAGGACACCGATATCGTCGGGCACATGCATATGCAGGGTGATCTGGGCTTCCGCAATCCGGTCCTTCAGGCCTTCGACAGCCGCCTCGACGGTGGCCGCGACATCGACTTCGCTCAGGTCGAGTTCCATGATGCCAGCGTCGAGCGTCGCCAGATCAAGAATGTCATTGATGATGGCAAGCAGTGCGGAGGAGGACGACTGAATGTACTCGGCGTATTCACCCTGCTTGCTGGAAAGCTCGCCGAACTTGGGATCGGACAGCAGCTGGGCAAAGCCGATGATGTTGGTGAGTGGCGAACGAAGTTCGTAGGAAACGTGCTGAATGAAGGCGTTTTTCAGCTGATCGGCCTGCTCAAGCGCCTCGTTCTTGTCCACCAGCGCCCGCTCTACGTTGACGCTGTCGGTTACGTCGACAAAAGTGACCAGAGTTCCGCCGTCCGGCAACGGTACGATTACATAATCCAGGACCGTGCCGTTGTAGCGCTCCATGCGGTTCGCCGTCTGGGTCCGGTTGTCTACGAGGCCGGTGACGCTGCTTGCAAGGTTTTCCCAGGCTTCGCGTTCATCATCACGCTTCGCGCAAGCCTCGACCACTTCCTTGACATGCGGCATCTCCGCGAGCTGGTCTTCGTCCAGGCTCCAGATTTTGCCGAAAGCAGGATTCCAGAGACGGAGCTTGCCGTCCGATCCGAACACCGCAACGGCTTCGGACAGATTGTCGAGGGTTTCGCCCTGGACCCGTGCGAGAGCGTTGTAGCGGCTCTCCAGATCGAGTTGTTCGGTGACATTCTCGTAGATATAGGTCACGCCGCCTTGCGGATGCGGATTGGCAATGACCCGCAATGTGCGCCCATCCGGCAGATGCCACCAGCTCTCTTTTGCTTCCAGAGACTGGTAGCTGTCGAGCATCTTGTTGCGCCAGACCCGGTAATCGGCCTGTTCCGGTAGCTTTCGTGATGCCCGAAGTGCGTCCAGTACAGCGCCGTCTTCCGGATGACCTTCCAAAAATGCGGAGTCCAAATCCCAAAGCTGGCGGAAGGCCGCATTGTAGAATTGCAGTTTCCGGTCGCTGGAATAAATGGCAACGGCGGTCGCCAGCTGGTCGAGGGTACGTCCGTGGAATTCTTCTGTGCGGTCAAGCTCGCGGCGAACCTGGTCGTACTCGCTGATATCGACCGCGACACCGGCGCTGCCAACGTTGGTGGTTACATCGGTTACCTCAAACACACAGCGTTTGCCGCCTGCGACGATCGGCATGCGGGCATGGAAACAGCCGTCTTCATTGCGTTCACTGCTCATGGCAGTCCGGGCAGCGCCATCAAGGAACTCCGGACCGTCCCTAAGCGCGTTTGCCGCATCCGGCATGTCAACGGCCTGGGCATAGGCTGCGTTCGCCCAGATCATCTTGCCTTCTGCATCGCGCTGCCACGCGGGTGCGGGCATAGCGTTCAAAAGAGCATGGAGCATGTGCAGTTCGCCCGAAATACGGGCGTTACGGGCAGCCAGTTCCGCCTGCATCTGGCGTTCGCCTGTGAGATCTCTGAGGCGCAATACGACTGCACTGCCGGTGGTTCGGCCTGCGGCTTCCACATAGGAACCAGCACGGGTCTTTAATGTTATTGAAAATGGCTCGCCTGTGTTGAACAGGAAGTCCAGTTTTTCTTCCAGGTCGGATGAGCATTTGGCATTCAACCATTGGCCGAATGCAAGGAGCTGGCTTACTTGCCGGGGGACGCCGGATGTTTCGGGAAGCACGCCCCAAACCTGAGGTACGGCGCCGGTGCCGGTCCAGACGATGACCCGTTGTTCGTCTGTATTCAGCATTGATTCCAGACGGTCTATCTGGAATTTCAGGTCGCTTGTCTCGTGGGTCAGTGCCTTGGTCAGCCGGGAGCTGAGTTTTTTCTGGCGTACAAGGGCAACAGCGGCGGTGATTGCAAAGGCGCACATGCCGCCAACGGCACCAAACAAGACCATGGTGTCTGGATTGATTGCCGCGAGGTTGGCTGCGAATTCTTCGGCGGCGAATGCGGGTGCAGACAGCAGCGCCGAAGCAGCAGCGGTCAAGCCGGCTGTTGCTGTCGTCGCTAGACTCCTTCCCCGCTGCGCTGCGTTTGAACGCGCGCCTTCTTCGTCGCCTCTCGGCATTCCGTGATCCCCTTAGCCGCCATTTCATCCGGAAGTCCGGATGGAATCAAAAGCTTGTGC
This sequence comes from Roseibium sp., assembly GCA_965230705.1. Taxonomy (GTDB): domain Bacteria; phylum Pseudomonadota; class Alphaproteobacteria; order Rhizobiales; family Stappiaceae; genus Roseibium. The sequence goes on from CBDDLN010000001.1 coordinate 329,448, forward strand.
CTCCTGGCCCCTGATTCGTTAAAACCATAACCTTTTTGGGAATCGCGAAGAAGAGTCAGTTTCTGAAAAGTTAACGGGACCCGTAATTTTCACGGATCCCGTCACGTTACTGTCGCAGAGTCATTTTTGTAACGCCACTACATATAGTGGCTTCTTCTCTGAGTATCAGTATTTGTAGTGTTCGGATTTGAATGGGCCCGATTTGTTAATCCCCAAATATTGGGCTTGGTCGTCGCTCAATTCGGTTAACGTCACACCGAGCTTGGCCAGATGCAGGCGGGCAACCTTCTCATCCAGGTGCTTTGGAAGCACATAGACTTCGTTCTTGTACTGATCGCCCTTGGTGAAGAGTTCGATCTGGGCCAGCACCTGGTTGGTGAAGCTGGCGGACATCACAAAGCTCGGGTGACCGGTTGCGTTGCCGAGGTTCACGAGGCGGCCCTGTGACAACAGGATCATGCGCTTGCCATCCGGGAACTCATACATGTCGACCTGGTCCTTGACCGGGCGCAGTTTGGTGTTCTTCAGAGCAGCAACCTGGATCTCGTTGTCGAAGTGGCCAATGTTACAAACGATCGCCATGTCCTTCATACCGCGCATGTGGTCGAAGGTGATGATGTCCTTGTTGCCTGTCGCGGTGACATAGATGTCGCCTTCCGGCAGAGCCTGTTCCATCGTTTTGACTTCATAGCCGTCCATGGAGGCTTGCAGTGCGCAGATCGGATCGATTTCGGTGACGATCACGCGGGCACCAGCGCCGGCCAGAGACTGGGCAGAGCCCTTGCCAACATCGCCGTAGCCGCAAACAACTGCAACCTTGCCGGACATCATGACGTCGGTACCGCGGCGGATGCCATCGACAAGCGATTCACGGCAGCCGTAGCGGTTGTCGAACTTGGACTTGGTGACGCTATCGTTGACGTTGATGGCCGGGAACGGCAGCTGTCCGTTCTTCTGCATCTCATAAAGACGCAGAACACCGGTGGTGGTTTCCTCGGTCACGCCCTGAAGCAGGTCGCGCTGCTTGGTGAACCAGCCCGGATTGGCAGCGGCGCGCTTCTTGATCTGAGCGAAGAGAGCTTCTTCTTCTTCAGAACCCGGGTTCTCGATCAGGCCGGTTTCACCAGCTTCAACCCGTACGCCCAGAAGGATGTAGAGCGTTGCATCGCCACCATCGTCGAGGATCATGTTGGCGCCGCCGTCGAAGTCGAAGATCTTGTCGGCGTAGTCCCAATACTCTTCCAGGGTTTCGCCCTTGATGGCGAAGACCGGAACACCAGCGGCGGCGATTGCAGCGGCAGCCTGGTCCTGGGTGGAGTAGATGTTGCAGGAGGCCCAGCGCACTTCCGCGCCCAGGGCGACCAGGGTCTCGATCAGAACCGCGGTCTGAATGGTCATGTGAAGGGAGCCGGCGATGCGCGCGCCCTTGAGCGGTTTGCTCTCACCAAACTCTTCGCGGCAAGCCATCAGACCCGGCATTTCGTGTTCGGCGATCTCGATTTCGGTCCGGCCCCAATCGGCGAGCCCAATGTCCTTGACAATGTAGTCAGTCATAAAAACGTCCTGCGTTTTGCTCCGGCTCCGCTCTGTGGCCGGATCTGTTACTGGAAACCTGGAGGCGCCCGTCCGGAACTCTGTCGTGGCGGGCTCATCTTTTCATGGACGGGTTATAGCGCGGCCGCGCCTATGTAGCAATAAGGATATAAAGATTTCTTTATATCTATGCGTGATTTTGAATTTTCGAGATTTTTGCCTGCACCGACTTGATCGCTGTCACCAGAGCTCAATTGCACCGCGGTATCCGGTCACATAAGGTGCCGGCATTGGTTTGAAATTTGGGATCTCGATGACTGAATCAATTGATGCAAAGGCGGTTCCTGAAAACACCCGCCTGACAGCCGCCGTCCGCCGTGCGATCGAACTGGTGCGAAACGAGGCGGATATGCATTTTTCCCTGCGTCTTTGGGATGGCTCGATTGAACCGCTTGGAAACGATCCGGTTCCCGGCCTTGAGCTGATGGTCAACGAGCCCGGCGTTTTGCCTTCTCTTTTAAGGTGGCCGTCTCTCGATCGGCTGATCCGGCATTACGCCCATGGCCATATCGACATTGAAGGCGGCACAATCATCGACATCGGTCTTCCGTTTGCCATCGACAAATCCGCCCGCCGGCGGTTGCGCAAGATCAGCAAGCGGGAACTTGTCAAAACGCTCTGGCCGGTTGTCACGGCAAAGGCGATTTCTCCTGATGAAACCCGCGGCTTTGGCGCCGACGCGGACGGGACGGACCGCAAGGCAGGCGACAACAAGCGCTTCATCGGCTTCCACTATGATGTCGGTAACGACTTCTACAAACTCTTTCTTGATCCCGAGATGCAATACTCCTGCGCCTTTTTTCCGAGCGAAGAAACGGATCTCGATGCCGCCCAGGTCGCCAAGATCGACATGACCTGCCGTAAGCTCCGGCTGAAGCCGGGCGACCGGCTGCTCGATATCGGCTGCGGTTGGGGCGGGCTTCTGTGTCATGCGGTTACCAACTATGGCGTAACCGGCCACGGGGTTACCCTGTCAGAAGAACAGCTGGCCTTTGCCAAAGCCAAGGCGGAACGGCTGGGCATTGCCGACAAGATCACGCTTGAGCTGAGGGACTACCGTGATCTTTCCGGAAGCTTCGACAAGATCGTGTCAGTTGGCATGTATGAACACATCGGCCTGAACAACATTCCAACCTACTTTTCCAAGGTTCGGGGCCTCCTTGCCGAAGACGGGCTGTTTCTCAATCACGCGATTTCCAGGCGTGCCAAGCGCAACCGCCGCCGCTTGTTCAAAAGGCCGGAACAACGTGCGCTGCAGAAGTATATTTTTCCGGGCGGTGAACTGGACGACATCGGTCACACGGTGGCGGAAATGGAACGCGCGGGTTTTGAAGTCCACGATGTTGAGAACTGGCGGGTCCACTATGAAAAGACGACCCGGATCTGGTGTGAACGCCTGACCGAGCGGCGGGCGGAAGCCGAGGCCATGGTCGGCCCCGAGCTCTACCGGCTATGGGTGGCCTACCTGGGCGGCTGTTCGCTTGTCTTTCATCGGGGGTCGGCGCGTATCTATCAGACGCTGGCCGGAAAGACGGCCAAGGGCACGCCGCCTGTTCCGCTGTCCCGGGCAGATCTTTTCCGGTAGCAGCTTTTGCTGGTTGATCCTGTTTTCTAGAACCAGTCCAATGCCGGCCGGCTGCTTTGCAGATGGGCTATGCCGGGCTGGCGGCGGTCGAGGTCGACGTTGCCACTGATGCCGTTCAGACTGCCGTCATCGGAATACTGCCAGATTGCGAAGCTGGTCCAGGGTGGTGGGATGTTGGGTGCGGAACCGCTGGTGTAGTCCGCCAGCCAGAGGGGGTAACTGCTGAAATCTGGACTGCCGATTTGCGACCAGAAGTCCGGCGAGGTGTAAATCATCGGGCGGACGTTCACATGCCGCTGAAGGATCTGCAGCAGGTTGGTAAGCGCGAAGCTGTAAGTGGCCATAGAGCAATTGTTTGTTTCCTCGCAGTCAATGGCAGGCGGCAGATCGGAATCTGGATCGTACCCAACGGCGTCAAGCTGACTTAGAAAGAGATCTGCCTGTTTCAAGAAGCTACTGGTGGGAAGAAAGTAATGATAGGCGCCGCACTGCAGGCCGTTCTGTTTGGCAGATGCCCAGTTGCCGGAAAAACAGGGGTCAATGTACCCGGTCCCTTGGGTGGCCTTTATCATGGCAAAACCGATGCCGTCGGCTGCGACCTGAGCCCAATCAATTGTCCCCTGGTAGTGGGAGACATCCACACCGCTGGAAAAGGTTGAGGTCATCCGCAAGCACCCTGTCTTGTGTGTGTAGTTTCTGGAAGAAAAACTGCAACTAGCTTGAAAGACGGATGTAGCGGACCTCTGTGATCAGCCGCGTTTTAGCCGGAGCATGGCAAAGATACCGAAGGCCGGCCCAATGGCCATCAAGGCGAACATCAGCGGCCAGCCAATTTGGGCTGCCAGAACCGGTGTTATCTGCACCGTGAAAAACGTCAGGGCAAATCCAAGGGCGGTTTGAAAGCTCATCAGGCTGCCTGCCTTGTCAGGCGGCGAGTGATCGGCGACCAGGGCGGAAAACTGCGCTGAATCCGGCAGGATCGCCGCGCCCCAGACCAGAATGCAGATGAAGGTAATCCAGGCTGGTCCGCCAAAGCTGAAGGCCGTCGCCAATGCCGCGGATCCGCTGAAGATCAAGGCCACGAGGGCGATGTTGGCCTTGCCAATGCGATCGGCATAGAGACCGCCGATAATGCTGGTGACGCCGCCCGCTGCGATGGCAAGAAAAGCGGTGATCCGGCCCCAGGAAACGGCGGCAGTTTCCGGCATGCTCGCTGCATATGAAAGAGCCGACGCCACGCCGATCCAGGCCCACATGGCATAGAGCTCCCACATGTGCCCAAGGTATCCTGCGTAGGCCAGACGGACATTGCGGTTGGTCCAAGCCTCAGTCAGCGCCCGGATATCGAAACGCGGTGCGATCACATGGTGCGGTCCAAGCTTTGTGGCCAGGCACAGCAGCCCGCCCAGGGCAGATCCGGCTGACGCAGCTGCGATCGCCCACTTCCAGTCCGTTCCGCCCAACAGGGCCAACAAATGCGGTGCAGCGGATCCGAACGTCAGGGCTCCGACCAGGGTCCCCACCAGAAAACCACGGTCTTCCTGACCCCAGCCAACAGCAATTTTTAGGCCGACCGGATAGACACCGGCGAGCAGGGCGCCAGTCACAAACCGGGCGAGGATGGCAAGATCATCCCCCGGCTTGACCACTAGCAAGGATGCGTTGACCAGGGCCGCCGACACCGCGCTGAGAAAAAACAGCGATCGCGGATCCATCCGGTCCGGGAGGCCGAAAAAAGCCGATAAAAGCGCTCCGGCAACGAAACCGGCCTGAACGGCGCTCGACAGCGCGGCTTGCCGGGCTTCCGACATTGGATGGTCTGCCACCATATCCGGCAAAATGGCGGCGGACATGAACCAAAGGCTCATGCCGCCAATCTCGGCGATCATGAGCAGCAGCAAAGAGCGAGCCTTTGGACCGGAAAATGAGCGGGTACTCATTAAGCTAGCGTCAGCCCGAGCTCTGTACGCACCTTCTTGGTGAGCTTCTTTGCAATCAGCTGGTGCGCTGCCGAAATGTAGGTCTTGATGTCATCGTCGTTCAAAGCATCGGAGCTTTGAACCTGCACCCATTTTGCCCGCGCAAGATAGGGAGCAGGCACAATGCCGTCCTGCTCCGTCAGCATCATGTAGGAAAGGTCGGAGCACTTGAAGGAGATCCGGTCTCCCGGACCGTCACCCCAGACGGAACAAATGGCAAAAATCTTTCCGCCGACCTTCCAGACCGAGGCATTGCCCCACTGGATGACGTTTGTCGTGGCGGGAAGAGAGGCGCAAAAGCTATTGAATTCATCGCGGGTCACGAAAAAGGCCTGCCGTACTGAAACAAGTTCGCGACCGTCTCAGGTTTTGGGTCATAGGGCAAGAATTAGGCGGCCAGCGAACCTCAACAGTTTGTGTGCACTCCTGTTTTTTTTTTGGTGTTCTTTGGGGCGTGCGGTGTTCAGTGAGTAGGCCAGAAAAGAAGCTCAATGGATCAGAAGTTGGCGGCAGCGGGCCGCCATTGACTGGCGCTTGAAGTCTTTAAAACAAATCTCCATATTCAGGCAGACGTTGGGGTGAGACGCACCCCGTCCGGATGCCTCTGCTGGGTCCGGGTGCAAGGTCGCTTTAAAAGGACTTTGACGATGACACGCATGTCAGCGTTTTCCAGCCCGCTTTTGCTCGGGTTTGATGATATTGAGCGGGTGCTTGATAGGGTGTCGAAAGCCGCAAACGACGGTTATCCACCCTACAATATCGAGCGTTTACCAAAAACTGAAAACCATGGTGATACCATTCGTATCACGCTGGCTGTTGCCGGGTTTACCCGGGACCAGCTGGATGTGTCGGTAGAAGAAAGCCAGCTGGTGATCCGTGGCCGCCAGGAAGATGACAAGACACGTGAATATCTGCACAGGGGCATAGCCGCCAGGCAGTTTCAGCGTGCATTCGTTTTGGCGGAAGGGATTGAAATACTGGGCGCAGACCTGAAAGATGGGCTTTTGTCTATAGATTTGGCGCGTCCGGAGCCAGAACGTGTTATAAGGAAGATTGAAATCTCCAGCGGTGACTAAAAGGTACCGCAGTAAAATAACAAATGGAGAACCACTGATGCACAATCCCAAAGCGCCCGTGAAGGGCGAAGAATTCGAGCAATTGGCTGCCATTAGCAAGGATGATCTGTCCGACCTGGGGAACGGAACCGTTGCCTATGTCCGCAAGGTCGAGTCCTCCGAACTGGAAGAGCTCTTTCCCGGAATTCCGCCTCTGGAAGGCAGTGCCAGCTTGTGGGCGCTACTTAATGCCGATGGAACGCCGATCCTGCTCGCGGACAACCGCGAAGCAGCCGTCGCAAATGCCTTTGAGCACGACCTGGAAATGGTCAGCCTGCATTAAGTTGCATTTGTAAGTCGCATTTATCGGATGTCGGACGCGGTCTCTCAGACAGCGTCCGGTTCATGCATTTTGGCGTCTTCTGTCTTGATTCCACTTGTCGAAACCGGTCCGGAAGCTGGTGCAGTTCCTTGGGATGCCGGAACGCCGGTTTTGGCGGCTGGCTTCCGCCACGGCTGGCCTTTGAACCATCCGGCGACATAGGCCACCGCGATTAGCGCTGCAAATCCAAGAACATTGGACAGAACCTGCGGGATGAATTCACCGCGTCCCCAAACCATGTCCCGCATAATTGCAGCAGCCTGGGCGATCACCAGGCTTGCCATGAAGACGGGCAGCGACTGTTGTCCCACCTTTTGGACAACCCGCACGAAAGCGCCCCATTTTTTACCATGGCCGTAAAGGTGCTTGCCGTTTTCACCGGCGACAACCCAGGCGAGATAGGCAAGCGCGAGAAAGTGAATGTAGCGGAAAAGGCCGAACTCGGTCTTGATCCAGAGCGGCTTGATCGCCTCGCGGACTTCGTTTGTCCACTCAACATTGAGATGAATGCGGAAGTAGGCGAATGGCAGCGTGATCAGAAGAATTGCGCTGCACAGCAGGATCATCTTCCGGTTCACTGGCGGGGCAGGAAACCAGCCGCGCATGAAGGCAAATCCGGTGAAGAACACCAATTGCCAGGCAAACGGATTGAAGAACCATTTGCGGTCGGACCAGGGCTCGGCCGGTAGATCCAGATAGCCGAATTGCGACAGCAGCCACATTCCGGCTGAAAAGGCGAATGCGGCGGGAACAGAAGCGCGCGCCACAAACATGATTGCCGGAATGAGCGCCAATATCACGATATACATCGGCAGGATGTCGAAATAATTCGGTACCCAGGTCAGCGTCATCAGTCCGGGTAAAGCAACCTCGGTCTTGGTCGCCAGATGCCAAAGATTGAGCGACACGACATAGTCCTGGGTCAGGTCGCAGCAGGTTTTCAAATACTGGCTCTCGTGCAGAGCGATCAGCCCGACCGCAATGATCAGGAACTGGCCAATATGTGCCCAATAGACCTGCCACATCCGGTGAACAATGCGGGCAGCGCCCATGCCCCAGCCGTGGGTGTCGAAGATTTTGCCGAAAGCCAGCGCCGAGGCCATGCCGGAGCAAAACACGAACACTTCCGTCGCATCGGAAAAGCCGAACCGGGCCGGAATCCATAGCGTCCACCAGTTCCAGGGCACATGGGCGATGTAGATGATGAACATTCCGATGCCGCGATAAAAATCGAGGCGCGGATCCCTGGGCTTCTTGATTATTGGTTGTGCATTCACGGCAAATATCTGATGGCTGCCCAGCAAAGGGCGATTTCAAGCTCGTCTAATTGTTGTCAAACGGGTGTTGCGCGCAAGCGCTCGTCCTGCATGACGCGGGATGCACGGTGCATCCGTTCGCAGATTTCCAGCCGCTGTTCGGCAAAGTGATCCAATGCGCCCCGTTTCCGCGTGCGCTCTGCCAGAATGCGTTCTGCATCTTCTGAAAGACCGGCGCGGATGGCTGCATCAATCGTGATCCGTTCAAATACATCGCGCTGGGCATGGGAGCCGCCGATCATTGGCAAGGCATCGCGGGCCGAAGCCAGCATGGTGAAGGCCGATGCATAATTGCCTTTCCGGTATTGCTCAAGGCCCATGGCAGTCGGCAGCCCGGCTTCCGATGAAATGCGCCGCATGTCGCCGTCCAATTCGCTTCTGTACCGCAGGCTGGAAATCAAACGATCGGTTCCGCGCGTCCGCCCGCCATTCAACAGGGCGAGCAGGTAATGGAGATCTGCAAAGACATTGCTGCCGTCTTCCGCACGCGCATCAGATAGTTGAGCCAGCTCTTCCCACCGGCCGCCAACATTCACACCTTGAAGTTCAAGCCGCGAGAGCAGCGATGTGGCATTGGAAATGTCACGGAAGTCGTCCGTCTTGTCCTGACGGATTTTCCGGTCGTAGAGGTCCAGGACTTTGTCGACCTGGCCCCTGTCCAGATACATCAGCGCAAGGTGCCACCAGACGTGATAGCCAAAATTGTTGCAATGGGCCCAGCCGTCCGGCCGGTTTTCCAGCCAGCCTATCCCCTCTTCGGCGCGCCCTGTCATGTCGTGGACATGGGCAACTGCATGAAGGCCCCAGGCATCGTTGGTAGCAAATTCCAGACCGCGCCGCCCGATGGCTTCTGCTTCCCTGTAGGAGCCGGTCTCCTCGAGCGAGAACGCTCGGCACCCGAGGACAAAGCCATAGGAGGGATGGTTTTCATCGTATTCGGGCAGGACGCGTTCGATAGATGCGCGCATTCCAGAGGCATCACCCAGAATGAAGCGGATTGCGTGTGAGAGCTTGAGGATCAGGGCATCACGGGGTGTTTCACTTAGCGCCTCGTCCAGAACGTCTGCGCCGCGGGAAGGCCAGCCATCAAGCCACATTCCAAGGGCAGCCGTGACCGCAGCTTCACGGGCCGTGACCGGCCGCATTTCGTGTGAGCTTGTGGCGATTTTCCAGCATTCGCGCGCGGTGTCGTACAGTTCTCTGCGGCCAAGCAGCAGGCAGAACAGGCCGCGTGCAGCATGGCCCAGGGCAAAGTTGGGGTCGCGTTCAAGGCAGACTTCCAGGTGTTGGGCTGTCTCGGCGCCATGCGCCATGAAGGCATTTACTGTTTCTGTCCAGGCTGACAGTGCTTGCCTGTCTTCAAGTGTGATGTCGTATCCAAACTGGTCTGTCAGACGCATGGGCCGCTCTTCAGTTTTTCTGACTCAGGCAAGGAGTGGTCAGAGCCTTCAAGGGTTGGATGCCATAACCGTTTCCGGATTGGTCCAACATGGATGTGCTGTCTTTAAAAAGACCGCACCCGGGTCCTGAACTGCAAAACACAAAATGGTGTTATGGATGTGTCCGAATTGTCGTCCTTTCTGGGCAAAGGAGGATTTGCACTACAGATGGCACAGTGGAAATCTGTAGCTTGCCCAAAGGCCGAGAAACGCCTAACTGAGGCACATGCAAAGCTTAACTCTGTCCACGCCGCAAAAAACCGTACTGGTTTCCGCACTCGGCATTCTGGTCCTGATAACCTATGGCGCCTATGCGGCTGTTGGTCCGGCTCAGGCAGGTGCAGCGCTGATTGGCGGTCTTGCCGGCCTCTCGCTTTATCACGCCAGTTTCGGTTTTACCGCCGCATGGCGTCATATCGTAACTGAACGCCGGGGTACTGGACTCAGGGCGCAATTTGTCCTGATCCTTCTGACATCGCTGATCTCCTTCCCGCTTATTGCCTGGGGGGCGGACCTGGGCAGGCCCACCGGCGGGTTTGTGTTTCCTTTCGGATATGCGGCTGCCCTTGGCGCTTTCATGTTTGGCCTTGGCATGCAACTGGGCGGCGGATGCGGATCTGGAACGCTCTTCACCGCCGGTGGCGGTTCGACACGGATGATGGTTACCCTCTCAGCCTTCATCCTGGGGTCCGTTGCAGCTACTGCGCATATGCACCTTTGGGGACAGCTGCCAAAGCTGGCGCCCTACTCGCTGGTGAAAGACATTGGTCCGGTCTGGGCCTTTGCCGCGACTGCAGTTGTCCTTGGTATCATTGGAATTGTCACTGTCGTGATCGAGAAACGCGCCCACCGGGAACTTCTGCCGTCACGCAAGACGGGATCACTTTTGAAGGGTCCCTGGTCGCCAATGATGGGCGCACTGATGCTGGCTTTGGTCGGGATCCTGACCTTCATTGTTGTCGGGCGTCCCTGGGGCATCACGTCCGCCTTCGCGCTTTGGGGGGCAAAGGCCTTTCACTTCCTGGGAATTCCGGTTGAAACCTGGCCTTACTGGGCCTGGCAAAAGGGCGCGCTGGAGCGGACCGTCCTTATGGATACGACGTCAGTCATGGATTTCGGTGTCATTTTGGGCGCGATGGCGGCAGCGGCGCTTGCGGGCCAATTTGCCCCGGTCTGGAAGCTTTCCCGCCGGGACCTCCTGACGGCGATTGCCGGTGGTTTGCTGATGGGATACGGCGCCCGGCTGGCTTATGGCTGCAACATCGGAGCCTACCTGGGAGGTCTCGTATCAGGATCCATGCACGGCTGGCTGTGGCTTCTCTTTGCTTTTGCCGGCAGTTTGCTGGGAACCCGAGTCCGGCTAAAATTGGGCATGGGTTAGGTCACATTCTAATTAGACCACACCGTGTTGTGATCGCACTGTGAACCGGCTCGGACGAATTTGCCGCATTTCTTTCCTCAATTTCGGGCACCCTCCGCTCAAACAGAAGTGGAGGCCTCTATGCGGCGTGTATTTGGACTGTTGATTGTGTCGTTTGCCCTTTTCAGCGTTCCGTTGATTGCGGTTGCTTCAGACTTGGAAGGGCGGCCCGGGTTTCGGGTGATAGAGACGGACTTCGCCTTCAAAGATCTGGTCGACCGGCTCAAAACATCGATCAAGGCAGAGAAGATGGGACTGGTAACACAGGCAAGTGCGTCTGCTGGTGCCAAGGGGCAGGGGATTGTCATCCCCGGCAACCGGGTCATGGGTGTCTATCGCAATGACTATGCACGGCGGATGCTCGATGCATCCATTGCCGCCGGTATCGAAGCGCCGATCCGGTTCTATGTGACGGAAAATCCGGACAAGACGGCGACTTTATCCTGGAAGACACCCAGCCATGTGTTCGCGCCATACATGAATGAAGGGGGCGCCGAGTTGCAGACCCTGGCCAAAGAACTGGATGGTGTCTTTGAAGCGATTGCCGTGGGAGCAGTCAAAGGCGAGTAGACCATTGAGAGATGAAACGTTCTAGAAGGCGACATCGCCGGTTACCTTCGGCACCACGGGTGCCAGGCACTCGTGCAGCCGGGTTTCCCACTCGCGTAGCAGGTTCCGGGACGATGCGACCGGGTTTAGCGGTGCAAACAGGGAATACAGTGGTTCGATCCCGTGAGCCGGCAGGCCCCGGGCGGACCGGGGTCCGCCCGCACGGTGTTCCTTGAAGCGGGCACCGACGGATTTCGTGGTCGACCCGACATAGGCACCATACCAGCCGTTGGTCTCGGTATAGCCACCACGCAAAACGACGTAGACGCGGCCACGGCCCTTCCGGACCGGCTGTTCTTGTTCGAAGTTTTCCTTGAACGTTTGCCGCACAGCTTGCCGGGCATCGGCCAGCCATGGGATGGGTTCGAGCTCCGCGTTGGCGAATTTCATCCGGGCGGCGAGATCATCCCTGCGCGCAGTCAGCTCTGCAAGGGTAAGCGTGGCAAGCTCCAGGCAGGGCGGATCAAGCTGCAGCCAGCCGCTGATCAGCGTTTCCAGGTGTTTGGATTGCCAGGCTGCAAAGGGTTTTTCAGCAGCATAGTTCAATCCGTCGAGGGGTGGATTGCTGAATTTGTCGAAAGTTCTGTGGCGCACTTGGGTCTCGTCTATCCGTGTTCCTTCAGCCAGGAAAGGACATCTTCAGCGTTCCTGTCCGGCGGAAATACGGGATAGAAGACATGTTCGATCCTGCAGTCCCGGATGATCAGGGTGAGCCTCTTTATCAGTGTCTGCCCGTCTGCTTCAAATGTGGGCAACTGGAGTGCATGTGAAAATGCATAGCCGGTATCGGACAGCAGGGCGAAGGGAAGATGAAGGCGCTCGGCGGCCTCTGACTGATACGCAGTGTCCTGTGTTGAAATGCCAAATACCGCATTGGCTCCAGCCGCACGCAGCTCTGCGAAGTGATCCCGAAAGGCACAGGATTGCGGTGTGCAGCCTCGAGCACCAGGCAGCAGGTCCCATCCATCCGGCAAGTCGCGGTCCGGACGGCCGGTCATGGGATAGACATAAGCAACCGTTGTACCTTTTAAGGTCTTCAGGTTTACCGTGCTGCCATCGGTTGCCGTCAGTGCCACGTCTGGCAGCTCTGATCCGGGAAGGTGTTCGCATGCGCCGTCATCTTCCGGTGCTGGAATGACTGTCCAGTCGACCTCGTCCAGTTTTGCCATTGATCTCGTTCCCGCTTGTGGTTCGCTCGGCAGAGTTTTGCACAATTCCTTTGCAGCTGCGCCCATGAAACATGCTTGTGCGAATCAATTTCTTGCCTAACCTGATTCTTGTCTTCAACTGCAAGAAAGGAGGTCTGCCCATGTCTAGTGAGTATCCGAATTTGGCCCTGGAGTCTGGGCGGAGAATTTTGGTGCTGGAGCAGCCTCTGGCAGCAAAAGGTTTCGCCGGGATCTGATCCGGACACAGGTCAAATCGATCTCATGGGAGGGCCGCCTAGCGGCCCTCTTTGTGTTTGAAACAACATGACTATCTGCCGGCAAACTCTAAGCCGGCACACTGATTTGGCGAATTGGACTGGATTTTAGTTTCAGTTGTAACTACGCTTGCCGGCACAAGTGGCACGGGACAGCAATGACATTACCAATTCTCCATTCCTATTTCAGAAGTTCGACGTCTTACAGGCTCCGGATCGCGCTCAATCTGAAAGGTGTCGAGACCGCCTATCAGGCGCACCATCTCCGCCTGGGAAAACATCGCGAACAAGCGTTTTTGAAGGTCAATCCCCAAGGCCTGGTGCCTGCGCTGGAACTTCCTGATGGAACTGTCCTGACCCAGTCCCTGGCGATTATCGAATATCTGGATGAAACAATCCCAGAACCGCCACTTCTGCCCAATGATCCGGTGGCAAGGGCGAATGTCCGGGCCCTGTCGCAAATGGTCGCCTGCGAAATCCATCCGGTGAACAATCTGCGCATTTTAAATGCGCTGAAGACACGTTTTGATGCAGATGAAGACCAGGTTGCTGCTTGGTTCCGCCACTGGGTGGCGGAGACCTTTGCTCCGATGGAAGCCATGCTGGCAGACCGGAAGACACCTGGGCCCTACTGCGCGGGCGAGACGCCGGGCTTGGCCGACATCTGCCTTGTCGCGCAGGTGGCGAACAACGCCCGGTTCGGCGTCGACATGTCCCCTTATCCGGCGATCCGGGCGATCAATGAGGCCTGCATGAAGCTTCCGGCCTTTGAAAAGGCCGCACCTTCCAATCAGCCGGATGCTGAATAGTCAGACCCTTTCGGATCAGCTGATCAAGCCGACAGCTTTCCGGACGCCCTCATCCCGCAAGGAGCAGTCTGTTCCGCAATAGTCATTGCCTGCTTCGGTCGTTAGCCAGGCGATCGCCTCGCCAACCCAGTCCGCAGGAATATGGACGGATGGATCAAGCTGGCTGACCGGGTTGATGCCGGATGTCTTGATGGCGACTTGCATGTCCGTTGCAACGGTTCCCGGGCTCAAACCCATCACGCGGATGCCCAGGCCGCCAAACTCCTTGTCAGCGCATTTGGTTAGGGAAAGAACGGCTGCCTTGGACGCGCAATAGTGGCTCCAGCCCTCAAGAGCGCCTGTCGCAGCGCCGGAGCTGATGTTGATGATCGTTCCCTGTCCGGCCTTCAGCATTTCCGGTACGGCTGCCCGCAAGCCGTAATAGACGCCCTTCACGTTGACATCGATAACCGTGCCCCAGCCTTCCGGATCTGAGACATCCAGGCGGCTGATCGGATCAATCAGGCCTGCGTTGTTGACAAGAATGTCCAAACCGCCGAATTCGGATTTCGCCAAGTTCACGGCCGCTGTGACGTCGTCAAACGATGCAACATCGCAAGCAACTGCGGCTGCCTTGCCGCCGCCGTTCCGGATTTCCTCTGCAATGCGCTCAATATCCGTCTTGCTGCGGGCTGCCAGGACAACTGATGCGCCATATTTGGCCATAATCCGGGCGGCCGCTTCGCCAATTCCGCGGCTGGCTCCGGTGATCAGGGCGGTTTTGCCGGTCAGATCGAACATGGGTTTCCCTCGTTCCGTTCATTCAATTCCATCGAGTTGCCCGAGCTTATTGCAGCAATTCGTGCGAATAAATATCATATTGAAGAAACAGTAGTGCGGGAAATGCATGAATGAATTCACTGAGCCTCTCGATTTTCCGGGATGTGGCGCACAAGCTCAGTTTCGCAGCTGTTGCCAAAGAACGCGGCACAAGTCCCTCGTCGGTATCCCGCATTATTGCGGCATTGGAATCTGATCTTGGTGTTCGCCTGTTTCACCGCACGACCCGGGAGATGGCGCTGACAGAAAGTGGAAGTCAGTTCCTGCAACAGGCAAACCGGATCCTCGACATGATGGAAAAAGCCCGAGATCAGGCGCGCGGCAACCAGTCCCGTCCGGCCGGTCGTGTCCGGGTGTCTGCGTCAACAGCATTCGGCGAGCACATGATCGTGCCGGTCCTGCCGCAATTGCAGCGGCAGTATCCCGAGATCCAGCTGGACCTTCTTCTGACGGACAGCAATATTGACCTTGCGGCGCAGGGTCTTGATCTGGCGGTTCGGCTCGGCAACAGGCTGGAGGGTGACTTTGTCTGCTCGCGGCTATTCAAGACACGGTATCGCATCTGCGCAGCGCCTGCCTATTTGCGCAGCGCACCAAAGTTGCAATCACCAGAAGACCTCGCAAATCACCGCTGTCTGCTGTTCATGCTGCCGGACTTCCGGTCTTCCTGGCAGTTTCGGTCGCCGGAAGGACAGAGCGAGGAAGTTGAAGTGGACGGGGATGTTGCAATGTCATCTGCCGGTGGCCTATTGGCCGCCACTCGGCAGGGCCTTGGGCCCGCGCTACTTGCCGATTGGCTGATCCGCGCTGATATCCATGCCGGCACCCTTGTGGACGTTTTTCCGGGCCATGAAGTCACGGCTACGACTTATGACACGGCGGCCTGGCTGATTTATCCAAGTCGCGAATATGTACCAAGGAGAGTGCGTGCGGTAATAGAGTTCCTGCGCAGCGAATTGCAAGATCAGATGGATGTCCCGATGCCGAGGGTTGGAACGACATGAAGGAAGCTTATGGTGAGCTCCGCTCGGGACTAAGGCACCTTTATTTCGGTCATTCCTGGAAGTCGCGGGCCTGGCGCTATGCGTTGCTGACCTTTGATATCATCACCATCGGCTATTTTATCGTGTCGTCGGTGTGGGATCCGCAACGGGTGCATCACGGGCTGGATTTCGTTGTCGCCGGCGTTCTTTCGCTGGATTATGTTGCGCGCTTCATCGCCGCGGCTCGTCCCGGCCGCTACGTTTCGAGCTTTACATCCATTGCAGACCTGATCGTGATCGTCTCATTGATTGCGCCAGCGTTCTTCGAGAATTTCGCCTTCCTGCGCGTCGTTCGCATGCTGCGCCTGATGCGGTCCTATCATCTTCTGAAAGAGCTGAGGGACACCTCTCGCTGGTTCCGCCGGAACGAGGACATTTTTCAATCCGCGGTGAACCTTTTTGTCTTCATTTTCGTGGTCACCGCCATCGTGTTTGTTATCGAGGATGACCGCAATCCGAACATCAACAACTACCTTGATGCGCTCTATTTCACCGTCACGACGTTGACCACGACCGGTTTCGGCGACATCACAATGACCGACAGCGTCGGCCGGTTGATGACCGTGTTGATCATGATATTCGGCGTTGCGCTGTTCCTGCGGCTGGTTCAGACGATTTTCAGGCCGAGCAAGGCAAATGTGCCTTGCCCGGATTGCGGCCTCTCCCGCCATGACCCCGACGCGGTTCACTGCAAGCATTGCGGCCGGATCCTGAACATCCCTACCGAAGGCGACTGGAGCTAGAGCAACGTTTGCATCGCGCTCTCTGATCTGTGATCTGCTGTTGTTTTTCACGCCCGGCCAGACGTGCCATTCTCCGCATGCGTACCGTGAACACTGAGCGTTGGACGGCTTGCAGGAACGGGAGAACGTGTTGAAGAGCCTTTTGTTCGTTCTGGGATTGTTGATCGCGCCAGCGGCGGCATCTGCTGAAGAAGCCGAATGCGGCGGTGAGACCGCCTGCCAGATTGACGGCGGCTCCTATCACATTCATCTGCCAAGTGGGCTTGATGAAAAAGCGCCGAAAGGGGCCATTTTCTATCTCCATGGCCACCGTGGCAAAGCCGTCAATGCGATCCGCAACAGGAGATTCCAGGCCTTGGCCGATGAGCTTGGCGTGGCTTTTGTCGCGGTGCAGGGCGTCAATGGCACCTGGTCATTCCCCACTGCCCCACGTGACTTGCGGGACGAATACGTTTTCTTTGACAAGGTGCTGAGTGACATCTCCTTGCGCTTTGGTGTTGAGCGAAATCGCACAATGCTCAGCGGTTTCTCGTCCGGTGCCTTCATGACCTGGTACACGGCCTGCGAAGATGCCGGCCTGTTCTCCGGATATGCACCTATCGCGGGGGCATTCTGGAAGCCTTTGCCCGACAATTGCCCCAGCCGTGCGCCGCATCTGTTTCATGTCCACGGGACAACAGACACGGTCGTGCCACTAGAAGGACGGCCGCTGGGCGGTGGCCGCTGGCACCAGGGAGACGTCTTTGAAAGCTTCGACGTCTGGCGCCGTCAGACAGGCCTTGCGGACGCAGGCCCTCAACAGTCCAGTGACGGCGACCTGAGCTGCGAGCGCTGGAGCCCGGAAGGCGGCACGCTGGAACTTTGCTTGCATGACGGCGGGCACAGTGTGCGGGCAAGTTGGCTGAAGCGGGCCTGGTTTGAACTGGCGGCAGCCCGGGGCTGGGAGTTGGCACCCGCGGAAGGGTTGGAAGGAAAATGCCAGATAGCTGACAACAAGTTGACCGAAGCGGAGCGCTCAAGCCTCTGTTAGCAGTTGACGCAGGCCGTCCAGAACGATTGTTTGCGCCCAATCGATAACTGGTGAGCATACGTGACGACATCTTCTTCACAGCATTCAGGCGCCCTGTCCGGCCTGGTGGTTCTTGACCTTTCCCGCATTTTGGCCGGTCCGACCTGCACTCAAATTCTCGGAGATCTTGGCGCTGAAGTGATCAAGATCGAACGCCCAGGCCGGGGCGATGATACCCGCGGATGGGGCCCTCCCTTTTTGAAGAACGAGGCTGGAGAGGAAACGGCGGAGAGCGCATATTACCTTTCCTCCAACCGTAACAAGTCCTCTGTCGCTGTCGATCTTGCCAGTGAAGAAGGTAAAAAAATCCTGTGTTCGCTAGCCGGGAAGGCGGACATTCTGGTCGAGAACTTCAAGGTCGGTGATCTGAAACGGCGGGGCCTTGATTACGACAGCCTGAAAGCCGCCAATCCCGGTCTGATCTACTGTTCCATATCCGGATTTGGCCAGACCGGGCCTTACGCACATCGGGCCGGGTATGACTTCCTGATCCAGGGCATGGGCGGGATCATGTCCCTTACCGGTTTTCCCGATGACGAGGGCGGCACGGAAACCAAGGCCGGGGTCGGGATCGCCGACGTGATGTGCGGTATGTACGCCACAGTCTCTATCCTTGCAGCGCTAAACCATCGCCATGCGACAGGAGAGGGGCAGCATCTCGATATCTCATTGCTGGATGCTCAGGTGTCCTGGCTGATCAATCAGGGTGTGGGCTATCTGGTCTCCGGCGAAGTGCCGGGTCGTCTTGGAAACGGGCATCCGACGATCGTGCCTTATGAAACGTTTCCGGCAAGCGACCAATCTTTCATTCTGGCTGTGGGTAATGACAGCCAATTCGAAAAATTCTGCGACGTGGCCGGGGCACCGGACCTGTGCAGGGATCTCCGGTACGCGAAGAACGCAGACCGTGTGCGGAACCGGAAGGAATTGGTTCCGGTAATCCGCAGGCTGACCATCGAAAAAACCGCTGCAGAATGGATCGCTCTGCTTGAAGAAGCAGGCGTACCCTGCGGGCCGGTCAATGATCTGGCACAGCTGTTTTCCGATCCGCAGATCCGTGCACGGAACATGAAGATAACGCTACCTCACCCCGAAAGCGGGACCGTGGACCTGATCGGCTCACCCATCAATATGAGCGGGACACCGGTTGCCTATGGCAAGGCTCCCCCCATGCTTGGTGCAGACACCGCTCATGTATTGGGCAAACACCTGGGGCTCTCTCCGGATGAAATTGCGGCACTCGCCGACAGCGGCACGATTGGCTTGAAGAAAGACAAAGGCGAAGAAGCATGACCACAGGCGCGGACATCATTGCAGGCAAGCTCCATGCAGCGGGCTGCCGCCATGCGTTTGGCATCCCGGGCGGAGAAGTTCTGGCGCTGATGGAAGGCCTTGACCGCGCTGGCCTGCGGTTTGTACTGGTCAAACACGAAAATGCCGGCGGCTTCATGGCCGAGGGAGGCTGGCATGCAGATGGCGCGCCTGGTGTTCTGCTGGCAACATTGGGTCCCGGCGCCGCAAATGCCATCAATGTTGTCGCTAACGCCTGGCAGGACCGGGTGCCGCTGATCTTCCTGACCGGCTGTGTCGATGCGGCCGAGGCTGAGAGTTACACCCACCAGGTTTTTGATCATCAGCAGCTCCTGCGCCCGATCGTTAAAGCCAGTTTCACCGCCAATCTCGGCGCGCTCGATGTCATGATGGAAAAAGCGATTGCAACGGCTCTCGATGGTCAGCCGGGACCGGTCCATATCGACGTGCCGATCAAGGTCGCCGAAGCAAGGACAGATGAAGTTTGGCACAAGGGCATCCGCATGCCCGCTGCACCGACGTTTACCGCAATCGGCCCCGAACTGCAGGATGCCTGCGCCCTTTTTGAAAAAGCTGAACGGCCCATCGCAATAGCCGGGGTGGATGCAGTGAACGAAGGGGCGGGACCGGACATCTCCTCTTTCTGTCAGCGCTTCAACATTCCGCTGATCACCAGCTACAAGGGCAAGGGCCTGATGGATGAGGGTCATGCCCTGGCGCTGGGCGGTGCCGGTCTGTCTCCTAAGGCTGATAGTTATCTGTTGCCGCTCATCAATGAGAGCGATTGTATTCTGCTCCTTGGCTATGATCCTATTGAAATGCGGATCAACTGGCGCAATCCGTGGTCAGCGGATGCGCCGGTGGTGGAGGTGACACCTGTGCTGCGCGACCATGGCATGCATACCGCGCGGTACACCCTTAGAAGCACGGTTGCCAATGCATTGGAACAACTGGGTGCTGCCCGGAACCCGGACGCGCCGGCATGGGTGAACCAAAAGCCGGAAAAGACCAAAGACGAGCTGACTGCTGCATTCGAACCAGAAGTGGACGGCTGGGGGCCTGCAGCGGCTTTTCACACTCTGCGGGACGTCATGCCGGCGGAGACAGTGGTCACAGCCGACAGTGGTGCACACCGGATCCTGGTCAGCCAGATCTGGAGATGCCCGCGCCCGCGCGGAATGCTGCAATCCTCGGCGCTATGCACAATGGCCTGTGCGGTGCCGCTCGCCATGGGCCACCGGCTGGTTGAAGGAAAGGCGCCGGTCGTCGCATTTGTCGGCGATGCCGGCCTTGAAATGTGTCTCGGCGAACTCTCCACACTCAGGGATTTGAAAATCCCGGTCATCGTCTGTGTGCTGGTCGACAGTTCCCTGGCGCTGATCGAACTGAAACAGCGCGGTAGCCAGCGGTTCAATCTAGGCGTTGATTTCGGCGAGACAGATTTCCCTGCAATTGCTGAGGCTTATGGCGGCCATGGTGTATGGATCGAAGACCGTGATCTGCTTATTACCGAAGCTCAAAAGGCGCTCACCCGCAGCACGTTCACAATCCTCGCATGCCGCATCCCGGCGCGTTCCTACGACGGCAAATTCTGATTTTTCCCGCTTGAGAAATGCTCCCGGAAGGGAGGTTTGAAAACCCGTGCGCCATCCGCGTCCGGGAAAGGCCGGTTTGCAGTCTTATGCTGCATGTGCGAAGAAAGGGGCAATAAGAACTTGCCGGGGCATCAATTCCGGCCGCAGGGAGAGAGTATATGCTGACGTGTCCGACCAAGGAGATGATCCGGGCACTTGTTGATGGATACAAGCGCGGACGGCGGTCTGTCGCCCTGGTACCGACCATGGGCTATCTGCACGAAGGCCATCTGGCGCTGGTACGTGAAGCCCGCAAAAGAGCGGACAAGGTCGTTGTCTCCATCTTCGTCAATCCGACGCAGTTCGGACCCAATGAAGACCTTGATACCTATCCGCGCGATGTGGAGCGCGATCTTGCGCTTTTGGAAAAGGAAGGCGTTGACGGCGTTTTTGTGCCGAACGTTGAAGAAATGTATGGCGCCGCTGGAGACAGCTATGTCGAGGTGCCCGGGCTTTCTTCGATCCTGCAGGGTGAATTGAGGCCTGGACATTTTCGCGGGGTCACGACGGTCGTCACTAAACTCTTCAACATCGTTCGTCCGGACATGGCGGTCTTTGGCGAGAAGGACTACCAGCAACTCACGATCATCCGTCAAATGGTTCGTGATCTGGACATGCCGCTGGAGATTATCGGCCATCCGACCGTGCGCGAGGACGATGGTCTTGCCATGTCATCAAGAAACGTCCGGTTGACGCCGGAGCAAAGGGCCGAAGCACCATTCTTGAATGCTTCGCTGAACGCCGCAGAGGAAGCTGCGAAAAGTTCGCCATCGGTTGCTGATCTGCAGAAGCTCGTTGAAGAAACGCTCAAGTCCGCAAAGACCGGAGACGTTGAGAGCGTTGATATCCGCGATGCGATCACGCTTGCGGAAATCGAAGGCCCCTTGCAGAAACCGGCTGTCGTCCTGTTGGCCGTTCGGTTCGGAACCGTGCTTCTTATCGATCAGCGCGTGGTTTCTCCAGCAGCTTAAAATCCCGATCTCCAGTCCAGATTTGCACCCTTAGAAAGGATGCTTGCATGAGCACGCAAAAACCCGTCCGCCGCATAACCGTTCCGCAAATTGCCGCCCGCAAGGGTGGCGAGCCAATCGTGTCGCTGACGTCCTATCACGCCCATACGGCTGCGATCGTCGACAAGTACGCCGACTTCATTCTGGTCGGTGACAGCCTCGGCATGGTCATGCATGGAATGGAATCGACGGTCGGGGTTCCGCTCGATCTGATGATCATGCACGGCAAGGCGGTTGTGCGCGGAACGCAACGGGCACTGGTCGTGGTCGACATGCCGTTCGGGACGTATGAGGAAAGCCCTGCGATCGCGTTCCGCAACGCTGCCCGCATCATGAAGGAAACCGGTTGCGGCGCGGTGAAGCTTGAGGGCGGCAAGCGCATGGCTGAAACGATCCGGTTTTTGACCGAACGCGGGATCCCGGTCATGGCCCACATTGGCCTGACGCCCCAGTCCAGCCATGTGATGGGCGGTTTCAAAACCCAGGGGCGCGATGAGGACAGCTGGCCGGCGCATGAGGCCGATGCTAGCGCGGTTGCTGAAGCGGGTGCCTTTGCCATTGTGCTTGAAGGAATGGTGGAACCGCTTGCGGCCAAAATCACCAAACAGATCGGCATCCCGACCATTGGCATCGGCGCGTCCGCGGATTGCGACGGCCAGATCCTGGTGCTTGAGGACATGCTGGGCCTCAATCCCAAACCGCCCAAATTCGTCAAGGTGTTTGGCGATCTCGGCAACCAGATCGAGGCAGCCGTCAAATCCTATGCCGATGAGGTCAAGGACCGCTCATTCCCGAGTGAGGCGCAAACCTACAAGTGATCAATTCCAGGTGCTGGCGAAAGCCGGTTCGGCTTCCATTTCTTATTTCATGAATTATGTAAGTATGGAGTTAGAACAAACGGAATGCCGGGTCGCCTGAATTGAAAGAGTTTTTGCTGGAACATGAGCCCCTGATCAGGATCGGGTTTTTTCTTGGTATCCTGATCGTAATGGCGGGCTGGGAAGTCGCCGCGCCGCGGCGGCGGCGGGAAATCCCGCGCGTTATCCGCTGGACAAACAATCTCGGCGTCGTGGTGGTCGATACGCTGCTGGTCCGGTTGACGTTTCCGATCGTGGCGGTCGGCCTGGCCTTGCTGGCGGAAGACCGGAGTTGGGGGCTCTTCAACAACATTGATGTGCCGGTGTGGCTGGCGGTCGTGGCATCCGTTATCGCACTGGATCTGGCGATCTACCTGCAGCATGTCATGTTTCACGCTGTGCCTGCGCTTTGGCGTCTGCACCGGATGCATCATGCCGACCTGGACTTTGACGTGACAACCGGCCTGCGGTTCCATCCGGTCGAGATCCTGCTTTCCATGGGCATCAAACTGTCGGTAGTTGCTGCCCTCGGGCCGCCTGCCGTTGCTGTGCTGATTTTTGAAGTGCTGCTCAACGCCACGGCAATGTTCAACCATTCCAACGTGAAATTGCCGCTGGCTCTGGACCGTGTGCTGCGCTGGTTTGTGGTGACGCCGGATATGCACCGGGTCCATCACTCGATTTACCGGAACGAGCGCAACAGCAACTTTGGCTTCAATCTGCCATGGTGGGACCGGCTCTTGGGCACCTACCACGCACAGCCGAAGGATGGCCACACGGCAATGACCATTGGGGTTGAGCATTTCCGGACGCGCCGGGATCTATGGCTCGACCGGATGCTGATCCAGCCGTTGCGGGGAAGTGACCGGGGCTATACCGGCGATACGGCCAAAGACGATACCGATCGAAGCTGATCTCCCGGTTCTTGTCAGCTTCGCAGGGCTATCGAAGGAATGAAGAATGCGACTTCTGCGTTTGGTTGCCGTGCTTGTTGTGATGATATCCGGGCTGTCGTCTGCTGTCTTTGCATCAGCTTCGCCCTGGCAGCACTGGGTCGAGGATGGTGCAGTAGACGACGGCGTCCTCGGCAGGATCTGGTCGGTTCGTGATCAGACTTTCTTGCCGCCCTCCGAGCTCTTGGGCCAACTTTCAGGTGTCCGGTATTTGCTGCTGGGCGAAGTCCACGACAATGCGACGCATCACCAACTTCAGGCTTTCTTGCTTAAAAATGTTGATCCGGCCCGGCGTCCAACGGTCGTTATGGAGATGGTGAGCGCCGACCGTGCAGAAGCCCTTGAAAAATTCAATGTTATTAGCGATCCGACCGCTGACGATTTCGCCAAGCTCGTGGAATGGAAAGGCAGCGGCTGGCCGGACTTTGAGCTCTACAGGCCAATCATGGAGGCCGCCTTGGCCAGGGGGGCGGATGTTGTTTCAGGGCTTCCGGCCCAGGCAGATACACGTGCCGTATCGCGTGGCGGGTTGAATGAAATCTCTGCCGACCGGCGTCGGGAGCTTGGGCTGGGCACTCCCTTGGCTCCGGAATTCTCTTCTAGTCTGGAAGCGGAAATCATTCGCTCTCATTGCGATATGCTGCCGCCGGAAATGGTACCAAACATGATGGCCGTGCAACGCTTTCGGGATGCAGCGCTAGCAGATGCAATGCGGCAGACGCCGGAAGGTGGCCCGGCAGTCCTGATTGCTGGAAATGGGCATGTGCGCTCTGACCGCGGTGTTCCGGTTTTTCTCTCCCCAGACAACAAACGCACTGCTGTTGTCATACTGGAAGAGGTTGATGCGGCAGCAGAACCCGTAGACACACTTGCTGACTACGGTTCGGATTTCCCGGCAGATTATGTCTGGTTTACCTCTTCAAAGGAACGCGAAGACCCTTGCCAGTCACTCCGCGAACGGTTCGCGAAACCAAAGCCAGAGAAATGAAACGGCCAGAGGTTGCCGGTAAGACTGCGCTCTCATTTTGAGCTCCGGGATTGGATCGCACTGGCAATTTCCTCAATTTGTTCCCGAAGCCATCGGTGTGCCGGATCAGCGGTGGACCGTTCATGCCAGACCATGAAGATGGACAGTGGCTCGCAGTCGAAAGGAAGCGGCGCATGGGCCAGTTCGCTCAAGGGGCCAAGAGCCATCAGAGCGCTGTCGGTCGAGATCAGGTTGCTGCCTTTGATGAACTCCGGAATGGCGTTGAAATGAGGCAGGATCACCGTTGGAGGGCGGAATTGCGATTGATCGACACCGCGCAGTGCTGACCGGGCGCTGCGCCCGTCCTCAAACCGCACATCCACTTGCTCCGCTTCGCAATACTCTTCCCAGGTCTGAGGGGGCGTGCCTGTGTCCGGGTCGTAATAGATCTGCATGTTGCTGACCAACAGACGCTTTTGAAAGATATCCGGTCCATCGGGCGGCAGCGGTGTCAGCATGATTTGGCAGCGGTCACTGCGCAGAACTGCAGCATCAGGAACGCCGGAAGCCTGGAAATTCAACCGAAGCCGGATTCCGGAGGCCCGGGCATTGCGCATCATCTGCGGGAAAATCAGTTCACGCTGCAGATCATTGGCGGCAATCTGGAAGTTCATTTCCTCCGACATCGGATCGAACGGACGGCCTTCCGTCAGCCCCTTCAAGCCATCCAGGACCTCCTGTACCGGCTCCCTCAGGCTCAAGGCGCGTTCGGTCGGGGTGAGAGATTGCCCCGAGCGGACGAATAGCGGGTCTCCGAGCGCTTGCCGGAGCTTTGCCAGCGTATGGCTTACAGCTGACTGTGTGACGCCGAGCTGATCGGCTGCCCGGGAGACCGACGACGTTTCCAGAATGGCCAGAAAGGTCTTCAGGGTCTTGCCATTGAGATCGGTGAAATCGAAATTCTTCATAAATTCTATTATCGGACATGAATGGCCCCAATGTCGATCTCGCTCTAGATTGTTGCAGCAACAGGAGGAGGGAGCGTTGTGACAATCCGGTTCTTTTCGGACAAAAACCGGCCAGTGCACTTTGGGCCGTATCCGCTGGAGCGTTTGCGCCGTACCGGCAAGATGCCGGATCTCGCGGCGGCGCCTGCGATGACACCACTCTCCTTTCACCGTCCTGAGCAGCCTGAAAGTCTGGTCAACGCCATGGGTGAATACCAGGCCATGATGGATGCGATCCGCGACGGGCTGGTGAACAGAGCCACTGCGGAAATTCCATCCAGCCCGGCAGAGCGCGCAAACCATCTCAAGGCATTTGGCTATTTCAGCGATGCATCGATGATCGGGATCGGTCCACTTGCCGATGAAGCGCGCCTGTCCGAGCCGATGCGCAATCCGGACATTGACCGGCTGGCGCATGATCTGAAAACCCGGCAGACCAAGACCCTTGCGTCCGGCATTGACGTCATCATGGCTGACCTAAAGGAAAGCATGGAAGCTCCGCCGCGCGAAATGGACGGCCATCGCCACGCAATTGTTTTCCTCTATGAACACATGCGTGATCCAAACCCGGACGAACCGGGAAGTGACTGGATCCAGAATGCGCAAGCCCACCGGGGCGCTCTGCGGGCAACCGAAACGGCGGTGGTCATCGCCAACTATATCCGCCTTCTTGGCTTTGACGCCCGGGCACATACGGCGACATCAAGCGACGTCGATCTGGGCAAACTTGCTGTGGCTGCGGGCTTGGTCAGTGCCGAAGACGGTGCGCTCGTGGCCCCTTGGCTTGGAACACGGTTCAGCCTTGCTGCGATTACCACCGAAATGGATCTCGCCCATGACGCGCCGCTGGCGCGGATGGGCGAACAGCCCTGGTTCAAGACCTTGGGGCCGTCCTGGTGGTTCGGTGCTGGGTTTGCCAAGAATGCGTTCAACCGCGATCCCTATGCGACGCGGAACTATGCCGATGGTGCGCACCCGTTCGAGCGGCTGAAACGGGTTGAGGCACCGACGACCTACATTGATGAAGCAAATGTCGCCCGGGTGCCAAAACGTACCGACATGTTCGCCCGTGCCCAGTTCGGCGATATGGGCAAGTCGGTGCAGGACGGTGCAAAAGGCGGCTACTATGCCCGCAAATCTGCTCCAAGTTTTGCGCAGCGGCGGGCGCTGGGCGCGTTCGTCCTGTTGCAGGACGGCCCTTCGAATTCTTCCGCCAAACCTCCAACAGATGCTGAGCGCAATGCGGCCAATCTGAAAGCTGCGAGTTACTTCCTGGGTGTCGACGCGGTTGGCCTTTCCCGCTGCCCGGACTGGACCTGGTATTCCCATGATGCGGCAGGTGAACCGCTGGATCCGCCCCACGATCAGGCGGTGTCGATGATCATCGATCAGGGCTACGAGACCATGGAGGGGGCGTCCGGAGACGACTGGATTTCTGTTGCCCAGTCGATGCGCGCCTATTTGCGGTTCTCGCTGCTCGGTGGTGTGATTGCCAAACAGATCCGCAATCTTGGCTTCAAGGCCAAGGCCCATACGGTGCTGGATGGCGAGGTGTTGCAGCCGCCGCTTCTGCTCCTCTCCGGTCTCGGAGAAGTCAGCCGTATCGGAGAAGTCATTCTCAATCCCTATCTGGGGCCGAGGTTGAAATCCGGCGCGGTGACGACGGACATGCCGATGGCGCATGACAAGCCGATCGACTTCGGCCTGCAGAATTTCTGCGAAAGCTGCAACAAATGCGCCCGCGAGTGTCCATCCGGAGCAATCACCGCCGGACCGAAGCTCATGTTCAACGGCTATGAAATCTGGAAGTCCGACAGCCAGAAGTGCGCCACCTACCGGATCACCACGCCGGGCGGAGCCATGTGCGGCCGCTGCATGAAGACCTGCCCGTGGAACCTGGAGGGCCTGTTCTCCGAAGCCCCGTTCCGCTGGGCTGCGTCGAACGTTCCATCAGCCGCGCCGATGCTTGCAAAGCTGGATGACCTGGCTGGCAACGGCGGGCTGAACGACACAAAGAAATGGTGGTGGGATATCGAGCTGGAAGAAGACGGCGCTTACCGGCCTTCAAAACACCCGCTTAATAGGCGGGACCTGCAAACCGGTCTCGACCTGAAATACGAGGATCAGACGCTTGCCGTCTATCCCGCTCCGCTTGCCCCGCACCCCTGGCCTTATCCCTTCCCAATGGACCGGGAGGCCGGGATTTCAGCCTATGAAGCCATGATTACGGCAGAGGATTACAAGCAGCGGCTGGCGGATGGTCAAACCTCGATGATCCATCGCTACACCAACGATGGCGACGCCCCGGTGATTCGTGTTGAAGTCACCAAGGCAGACAAAATGACCGCCGATGTCACCAAGTTCGAGTTTTCAGCTCTCGATGGCACGGACCTGCCCGCCTGGACCGCAGGTGCCCATCTCGACATTGTTGTCGCGCCGGAGTTTCTGCGCCAGTATTCCATGTCCGGTGATCCTGCAGACCGCAGCAAATACCAGGTCGGCGTGCTGCGCGAGGATGAAGGGCGAGGCGGCTCCAAGCTGATGCACCGGATCTTCAACGAAGGCCGCAAGATCTTCATTTCCAGGCCGATCAACCATTTTGAGCTGGACGAGACCGCGACAAGGACCTTCCTCATGGGCGGGGGCATCGGCATCACACCGATGATCGCCTTTGCGCACCGGCTACATGTACTCGGCCATGATTTTGAGCTGCACTACTCAGCCAGCAAACGGGACGCTGCAGGCTACCTGGAGGATCTCAAGGCTTTTCCATGGGCGGATAAGGCAATCTGTCACTTTTCGGATGAAGGCACCCGCGCCGATCTGGATACGATCCTGGCCGGATACCGGGAGGGGTGGCATGTCTACACATGCGGGCCCGACCGCTACATGAACGGCGTTATTGAGGCCGCCGCCCGTCAAGGCTTTCCCGAGGAAGCGCGGCATCTGGAATACTTCTCCGTCCCCGAACAGCCGGACTACGTAAACCATGATTTCTGGCTGAAGCTGAAGGACGGCCGCAAGCTGCAGGTTCCTGCTGACAAGACCGCTGCAGACGTCCTCAATGAGAATGGTATCCATGTGGATGTGAAATGCTCCGACGGCATTTGCGGTGTCTGCAAGTGCGGCCTCGTTTCAGGAGAGGCTGAACACCGGGACTTCGTACTCTCCAACAAGCAACGCGAAACCACGATCATTCTCTGTCAAAGCCGGGCATTGGAAGACAGCGGAGAGCTGGAGATTGATTTGTAAGAATTTGACGCTGTCGGCCTGTTGGAGTTCCGTCAGCCGTTGTTCCCCAACTGCCGCCCCAAACTCCCGGCCGCGTCCGCAACCAGTTTTGCCGCCTTGTTAGTATCGAGGCCGTCCAGTGCGACCAGGCCAAGTGAACATTCAATGCCGGGCATCGGTTGGGCAGCCGTGACAACGGGACAGGCAACACCCACGGCGCCGGTTTGCAATTCGCCACGGGTGACGCTGTAACCATCCCGCCTTGCGCGGATGACGGCTTCGGTGTCTTCGGCGGTCTCCGGCCGTCCTGCCAAAATGGCAATGCCCGCCGCGCCTTTGCCAAGCGGATGGCGGCTGCCGGTCCGGTAATGAATGTTCATGAAGGTGTCGCGCGGTTCGGCAACCAGGATCGCCACACCTTCGCCGCCCTGCGCAAGGCACAAAAACGCCGTTGCACCTGCCGCGTTGGCGAGCTGTTCGACGATTGGCCGGGCCAGGGTTCTGAGCGTTTCGTCCGCATTTGCCGCTAGCGCAAAAACACCGCTTCCCAGAACCAGCCGCCCGTCTGGTAGCCGGCTAACGAGGTGATGGGCCTCAAGCGTACCGGCAATCCGGTAGGCGATTGCGCGATGAACGCCAAGCAGCTTGGCAATCTCTGAGACCTTAAGGCCGCTCTTGGCGTCAGCCACGGCGCGCAATGCCAGCAAACCGCGGTCCAGTGTCTGCAATCGGGTGGTTTCCATCGTGGTCTCTTCTTTGTGCTCAAGCAGATGCAGGTTCAAGATTGTGTGGCCGAGGATTGCCGCTCAAATCATGATGTGCGATAATAAGATATTAATGTTCGATAATCGAGACAAAAATTGTTGGAGAGGCAAATGGCGGCAATTGAACCAGGTGCGAACAACGCGGCTGAGGAGGTGTGTCCCATGGGTGGAGGTAGCGAAAGCGCCTGCCCGGTTTCCGATCTGGCTTCCGCATTCGATCCTTTCGATCCGCCCTATCAGCTCGACCCGGCAGAGGCGCTCCGTTGGTCGCGGGATCAGCTGCCGGTCTTCTACTGTCCGAAGCTGGGCTACTGGGTGGTCAGCCGCTACGATGACATCAAGGCCGTCTTTCGCGACAACATCCTGTTCTCGCCAAGAAACGTCCTGGAAAAAATCACGCCCGCGCCGCCAGAGGCCATGGAAGTCCTGAAAAGCTATGGCTTCGCCTTGAACCGCACGATGGTGAACGAGGATGAGCCGGCGCATATGGAGCGACGCCGCGCCCTGATGGATCATTTTCTGCCCGAAAACCTTGAGGCCCGGCAGGAGATGATCCGCGAGCTTACCCGCGAGAAGGTGGATGCTTTCATCGACAGCGGCCGGGTCGATCTGGTCGACGCCATGCTTTACGAGGTGCCGCTGATGGTCGCGCTGCACTTCCTGGGAGTCCCTGAAGACGAGATAGCCGTCCTGAAGACCTTCTCGGTGGCCCATTCGGTCAACACTTGGGGCAAACCGACGCCGGAGCAACAGATCCAGGTCGCTCACGATGTCGGCAGGTTCTGGCAATACGCAGGCAATGTGATTGAGAAGATGCGCGCCGAGCCGGACGGCCAGGGCTGGATGCATGAAACCATCCGCAAGAATGCGGTGATGCCGGACGTCGTGCCCGACAGCTACGTCCATTCGATGATGATGGCGATCATCGTTGCCGCCCATGAGACCACGTCACTGGCGTCCGCCAACATGTTCAAGACATTGCTCAGCCACCGCGAGGCCTGGGATGATATCTGCGCCGATCCGTCGCTGATCCCGAATGCGGTCGAGGAATGCCTGCGCTATGCCGGGTCCATCGTCGCCTGGCGGCGGGAAACCACCGGACCGGCACGCATCGGCGACATTGACCTCCCCGAAGGCGCGAAACTGCTGATCGTGCAGGCCTCGGCCAACCAGGACGAACGCCATTTCGAGGATGGAGATAAATTCGATATCTACCGCGACAACGCCGTCGATCACCTGACCTTCGGCTATGGCGCCCACCAGTGCATGGGCAAGAACATCGGCCGGATGGAGATGCGGATTTTCCTGGAGGAAATCACGCGCCGTTTGCCGCATCTGCGCTTGGCCGAGCAGGAGTTCACCTATTTGCCCAGCACCTCATTTCGAGGGCCCGATCATGTCTGGGTGGAATGGGATCCGGCGGAAAATCCTGAGCGCCGTGATCCTGCGGTTCGCGAACAGACGGTGACCTATCCCGTCGGCGCGCCTGCGCGCAAGGACATCGTCCGGCGGATCAAGGTGACGGACGTTTCGGCCATTGCCGACAAGGTGATTGAGCTCGCTCTTGAAGATGCAAACGGCCGGCCGCTGCCAAATTGGAGCCCGGGGGCCCATATCGAGCTCTGTTTTGGTGATATTGAACGCAAGTATTCGCTGTGCGGTCAGCCCGGTGAAGGACCCTACAAGGTGGCAATCTTGCGCGAAGATGATGGCCGGGGCGGATCGGTGCACATTCACGGCGCGGCGAAACCGGGCATGGAAATCAGGATGCGCGGCCCGCACAATTTGTTCCGCTTGGATGAAGCCCGTTCGCACTATGTGCTCGTTGCAGGTGGTATCGGGATCACCCCGATCCTGGCAATGGCGGATCGTCTGAAGGCGCTCGGCAAGCCCTATCAGTTGCACTACGCGGGCCGGTCACGGGAAGGCATGGCTTACTTGGACCGGGTAATGCGTGACCACGAATCTTGTTCGGCAATCCATGTGTCCGGCGAGGGGACGCGGATGGACCTGGTATCAATTGTGGAAACGCTTCCGGCGGGTGGGCAGATTTACTGCTGCGGGCCAGACCGGATGATCAGCGCCCTGGAAGACCTGACTTCGGACCTGCCGGAAGGCACGTTGCGGTTCGAGCATTTTTCTTCCCAGTCATCTGTATTGGATCCGGAGAAGGAACAGGCATTCGAGGTCGAGTTGAAGGATTCCGGCTTGACGATCGAAGTGGCGGCGGACCAGACCCTTCTGGATGCGATCCGGGCCACCGGCATTGATATTGCCAGCGACTGCTGTGAAGGGCTCTGCGGCAGCTGCGAGGTTCAAGTGCTCGATGGCGCCGTCGACCACAGAGACAGCGTGCTCAGCCGGTCAGAGCGCGCGGAAAGTGCCCGCATGATGGCCTGCTGCTCCCGCGCCAAAAACGGCACGCGGCTGTTGCTGGGGCTGTGAGGGGAAGAAAGCTTGTGTTCCCCTCCTTTCGTCATGGTCGGGTTTGTCCCGGCCATTCTTAACCAATTGAAAAATATGGATCCTCGGCACGAGGCCGAGGATGGCAGCAGAGAGGTTGGAGGTTTGTATTTAGCCTCAAGCGGAGCTCGTGCTTCGTTTGAGGCTTTTTGACCCTAAATTATAAAATCAGATGCCGTCACATCACTCGTAGACGTGTTCCAGAGTGTGATGGTTCCGGCTCCCGTGTTGACTACAACGTCAACACCGGACTGAGTAATTCCAAGAGCGCCAAAGCCGGAGAGGTTCAAATCCGATAGATCAATGGTGTTGTTGCCCTTGGTTTCAAAGCCGCCGATGAAATCATCGCCGTGGTTGTCGCCGAAGCCAATGACGTCGTTTCCGCTGCCCCCGAATATGCTGTCGTTTCCGCCGTCGCCTTGCAGGGTATCGTTGCCGCCACCGGCATAGATGACGTCGTTTCCGGCCCCGCCGCTGATATCGTCAGCTTCTGATGAGCTGCCGCCATAAATGACATCGCCTCCGTTGTTTCCCTGGATGGTATCATTTCCAGGGCCGCCACCGATCGTGTCGTTCTGATCCCCGCCCGTAGCAATGTCGTCCCCGTGGCCGGCCCAGACAAAGTCTTCTCCTGCTCCGCCGATGATGGAATCATCGAGCGCGCCACCGTAGATGTTGTCGTGACCCGCGCCGCCATTCAGCGTGTCGCTGCCTTCACCGCCGCCGAGAGTGTCATTGCCCTCACCGCCCAGTACGGAATCGTCGAACGTGGTGGCGTTGCCGCCGCCCTCCCACATAAGGTCATTGCCCGCACCACCGACGACCGTATCGTCTCCGCCAGCGCCGCTGAGTGTATCGTTGCCGGCTCCGCCAACGATGCTGTCGTTGCCACCCTCACCGAATACATCGTCATTTCCGGCCCCGGCATCGACGGTGTCGTTGCCCCCGCCCAGCTTGATGTCGTCCGCGCCTGCGCCGCCGGTGACGGTGTCGTCACCGGTTCCGGCTTGGATGCTGTCATTGCCATCGCCGCCATCAAGCGTGTCGTTGCCGCCAAAGCCAAAGATCGTGTCGTTTCCGGCTTCACCAGTGAGGCCTTCTCCAAGGTTGCCCCCATCGATCCGGTCATTGTTTTCGAGGAACTCACCCCACGTCTGGGTGGTCAGCAGATTGAGGGTCACCTGCGGGCTGCCGCCGGCGTTGTTCAGGATGTTGCCGCGGATCTCAACTTCGATCGCGCCGGAGCCGCTGGGCAGCACGCCGGTTAGCGTGTTGATGTTAAAATCTCCAAGACCCGCCAAGCTTAAGGGTTGGTTGGTAACGCCATCGCCTGTCATGGTCCAGGTGACGCCGAAAAACGCGTCAAATACTTGGACAGTGCCATCTCCGGGCAACGAAAAGGTCAGGCTGGGGCCCCAAATGATCGGGAAGCCTGCGGCAACGTTTCCTTGCAAGAACGCTGGGACGGTACCTGCTCCGAAATCGAGATCTACTCCAGTTGCCATTGAATTCCCCCATTAAAAGGTTGCTATTCAAATCAAGGTGCACGGAGATTGTGATTTATAGAGTGCCGGTGTTTAGAGCGGTTCTTGGTACATTGACTTTCATTGCTTCAGCTGGCTGCTCCGACTGGAGAAGCCAGCTGAAAAATTCAGTTCTGAAGCCGGGCAGCGCCTATCAGATCTAGAAGATGAAATCAGACGCGGTCACGTCGCTGACAGCGGTGCTCCAGAGCGTGATGGTCCCGGCGCCGGTGTCAATCACCGCATCGCCACCGGAGTTGGACACACTGAGAGCACCGAAGCCGGACAGGTTCAGATCCGACAGATCAATGGTGTTGTTGCCCTTGGTTTCAAATCCGCCGATGAAATCATCGCCGTGGTTGCTGCCGATCTTGAAGGTGTCGTCCCAGCCGCCGCCGTACATTGTGTCATTGCCGGCTCCGCCTTCCAGGGTGTCGTTGCCGCTGCCGCCGAAGATGGCATCATTACCGGCTGCACCGTTGACGGTATCGTTGCCGGATCCGGCGTAAATCGTGTCGCCGCCGTTGCCTCCGGCCAATGTGTCATTGCCCGCGCCGCCACCAATTACATCGGCGCCATCGCCGCCCCAGATGGTGTCATTTCCGGCGCCGGCCCAGGCAATGTCGTTCCCGGCGCCTCCACCCAGGAAGTCACCGCCGCTGCCGCCGAATAGCTGGTCGTTCCCGGCTTCACCAAGCAAAGAATCCCCGCCAGCGCCGCCGCCAAGCGTATCGTTGCCGCTGCCGCCGAGCATGGTGTCGTTGCCGCCATCGTCAGACCCGGCATAGACCTGATCCGCTCCCGCGCCCGCGACGACACGGTCAAACCCGCTGTTGGCAACAATGTAGTCGTTGCCGCCGCCGCCCAAGATGGTGTCGGCTCCGGCACCACCGAAAACGGTATCCTTGCCGCCATTGGCCTCGATCCGGTTCCCGGCCTGGTTACCGGTAATATGGTCATTGCCGCTGCTGGTGTTGACGTTCTCAATCAGCGAGCGGGTATCCCCCTGATAGAGGTAAGCGTTGGCGATGTTGCCTTCCGCGTAGATGGCGTTGTTCCCGGAGCCGTCATTGAGATTGGCAAGCTGGCTTTGAGAAAATGTCATCCATTCGCCAGGGTTCAGATCGATGGTCTGAGCGTTGCTGTGGTTGCTGAAATCATAGGTGTCGTTGCCACCGCCATCCCACATGGTGGCAAAGACCTTGCCGCGGTAAGGCGCTGAAAACTCGAAGGTGTCGATCGTCAGCTGGCCGGTGCTGTTGTCGAAGCTGTAAGTGGTGTCGCCAACATTGGCGGTTGTAAAATTGGCGCCATAGAGATGCTGCAGGGCGGCAACATCATTCATCATGTAGGTCCAGGGATAGTCAGCGGTGCCAATCGCGCCGCCGCCCAGAACCTGGCCCTGATATTGGCTATAGGTCATTACCGAATAGTTTTGGCTGTCTTCTGCCGCCGGCAGTTGCGGTGCCGTAAACAGCACATTGCCATTTGCGTCTCGTACACCCTGCTCTGCGTGGCCATGTTTGAGGCCAAGTGAGTGCCCAACTTCGTGCAGCAACCCAGCCGCATACTGGAACGACCCGAGAACAGGTTCGGCGTAGTTGCCGATTGTGAACCAGTTGTCACCCTGCGCATAAGAGGGAAACTCCGGGCTTGGCGGGACCGCTTCCGCCGAGCTTTCGCGGTGGCTTGGTCCAAAGCCAGGAAAATGCGGGCCACTTCCATCGCCGCTGTCGATGATGCCAGCATTTGCAAAACGGATATTGCCACCGCCGAAATTCGAGTCGTAAGTCCAGGTGATGTTGGTGAAGGCGGACAGGTTATTGAGCGCAAATTCCAGCAGCTGGTTTTGCTGGGTCACGTTCATAGGCGCGAAATCATTGACTTGACTATAGCCTTGATATTCGGCTGCAAACTCAGGGAAACGGAAGGTCAAATTCGGTGAGGACCATTGCCACCCCCACAACAGGCCATCAATGCTGTCATTGCCGGTAAATTGAACGCCGGTAGGGCCATTGTTGGTTGTCTGAGGCATCTCAACGCTCCGTCAAGAAATATAAAAAATTCTTCAGAAGGCGCGGGTGCTTCTGAAATTTCAAAAGTTAATGTGAAGTTAATATCGTAGCGGCAGCCAGTGTGGGTGGCAATAAGCATCATAAATTTGTGATCGCGAATACATGGCGCGCGCAAGCCGGCTCAGTAACTAAGCTTTTTGTAATATTATAACGGCCGTTTGTGGCAGTAGTTCCCTTGTTATGAACAACTGCAAACAGGCGCCTCTCTGCCTGTACGCTAGTCAGGGATCATGGATTTTTGGGGCTGAACCTTAGTGGTTCTGTTCTGAACCGATCATTTTCTCCAGGGAAGCGATGATAGAAGCCAGCGCCTCGAGATAAGCTTCCTTTTCCGGTTCGGGTAAGGCGGACAGGGCCCGGGAATTGACATCCGATATGGCCTGACGGACAGCCGGAAGTTTCGTCTGTGTTGCGTTTGTCAATGAGACCAGAGCGCTCCGGCGGTCATTCGGATCCGGTTTGCGAACGATAAGGCCATCCCGCTCCATCCGCGTCAGAAGGTTTGCCATGGTGGGCTGTTCAACTGCTGCCAGCTCGGCAAGTGTTCGTTGTGGCAAGGCCTTGCCATCAGCCAATGCAAACAGAACCGGCAATTGCCCGCTCTTGAAGCCGTGTGGCTTGAGATGACTGTCGATGGCCCGGGCGAATAACCGCGCCGCCCAATTGGTCATGTAGCCGGCGGATGCCAGACGGTCGAAGCTTGACATATATAGCTACCTATCTAAATAATATAGTGTGCTATTTAAACTCTTACCCGGAGAGTATTCGACATGCAATGGAGAAGCGGAGACGATCACTATGGCGCCGTGGCGGCCGGATTGCACTGGACCTCGGCCTTTGTGATTGCGGTCCTGTTGGCAACGGGATTTGCCGCAGCAAGCGAAACCGACGCGGCTAACAAACTTCAGCTGCTGCGCGCCCACGCCATGATGGGCGGCGGTGTGGCGGTTCTGACCGTGATGCGATTAGTCTGGTGGTTCTTCGTGGATAAAAAGCCCGGTCACTTCAACAGTTCGGACTGGCAGCGCTTCGCGGCAGCGAACGTCCATCGGCTCTTTTATCTGGTTATTGCGATCCTTGTGATCAGCGGTTTGCGGACGGTCATTCTCTTTGATCTGATGCCAATCCTGCTCGGCGAACAATCGGCAGTCGTGCCGGAAATCACCCAAAAGCCGCCCAGGCTCGTCCATGGTCTGGCTGCAAGGCTGCTCATGGTGTTAATCGCCCTGCATGTCGCTGCGGCGCTCTATCACCAGCTTCTCGGTCGCAACCGGATTTTGTCGCGCATGGGCCTTGGCGACAGATCGTAGTGCAATACAAGGCGGGGCAATTTGTCCCGCCTTTTCATGAAGGACATACCTGCACGGCGATGCGGCGAACCATACCGATGTTAAAGAATGGTTTACGCCACAAATGGGGGGCTGTTCGAGGCGCCGAGTGATCTTGTCAGATTTTCTGCAAGATCCAGTTCAAGAACAAGTTCTTAGGCCGATTTCGTGTGTTTGAGGCAGGTGGAAGATCTGATCTGGTGCGCAAAATCAAAGCAAAATCACGTTGGTACGTAATATCACATAAATTATATTTAAAATATATGGTTGTGAGCGGGGGTTGTAAGCTTGATGCCTGAATTCAATACTAAAGAATCCTTGACTCGCGTCTTGTCTCAATGAAATTTCCAAGTAGTCGCTTAAAGAATAATTAAGTTGCTATGGTTAACAGTTGGTAGTGGCAAAGAGGGTAGGGCCGCTGCGGGGGATTGGGATTTAATGCTGTTGAACTGAGTTTTGGGCGCGGTATTCGGTCGTTTGGGGCACGCTGGATAATCCGCCAAATCAGCATTCAGATTTTGTGCATTTGATCCGTGATTTTGCAGGCCGGCCATCGTTTGAAGGTTTCGAAATGTCGGCATATGTGAAGGTTCTCGACAAGACTTGCGGCGAGTCATTCAGCGCCAGGTCAACTTCAAGCAGCAACCGGACATATAAGCGATTGC
Organism: Roseibium sp.; assembly: GCA_965230705.1. Lineage (GTDB taxonomy): Bacteria > Pseudomonadota > Alphaproteobacteria > Rhizobiales > Stappiaceae > Roseibium. The sequence goes on from CBDDLN010000001.1 coordinate 366,520, forward strand.
TCCAGGCCAGCACGGCTCTGCTGACGATTTTTACCATCACATCAATTCCTGCGCCCACGCTGGCCGACGATGCAGTTTTTCCAGATACGCACCGGTATGAGGGCGCAGACGGTTCCGATGGCGGCGATGGCGACAATGGATCAGGCGGTGACGATTCCAGCCCCTTCGATTACGTGTTCACCTATACAGCTCCGGACATAAACTCCACTGCAGACGATACGCATGGCATTTCAGTGCAGCTTGCCGGTGGCGACGGCGGCGATGGCGAGGGCGCCGGCCTGTTTGACGATGCGGGCAAAGGCGGCCCAGGCGGCAGCGGCGGCAACATCACTGCAACAGTCGGAGACCTCTCAGGCACACTGGAAGTCGTCACAAGCGGTTCCAGATCCCATGGTGTCTTTCTGCTGAGTGAAGGCGGAAACGGCGGCGATGGCGGCGGACAGGACGAAGGCGACATTGGTGGCGATGCCGGTGAAGGGCGCCAGGGCGGCAATGCCGGCAACATCGTTTTGGAAGTCTTTGGCTCAGTCGTGCTGGAGACCTATGGAGACGCAGCGCACGGCCTGTTCGTAAAGTCCGTTGGCGGCGATGGCGGCGACGGCGGTGATGCCGACAACTTCTTTTCTGCTGATGGTGGCGACGGCGGCGATGGCGGGGCCAGCGGCGCTTTGGTACAGGCGGTCAGTCATGGCTTCATTGGCACTTACGGGGATCACTCGGCCGGTATTCTCGCCCAGAGCATAGGCGGCCACGGCGGTGAAGCGGGCCACGCCGATTCCTTCTTTTATTCCGATCCCGGCGATGGCGGTGGTGGAAGTGCGGGCGAAAAAGTCCGGGTTACAAACACAGGCACTATCCTGACCGAGGGTTATCATGCCCAGGGTATTCACGCCCAGAGCATTGGCGGCAGCGGCGGTCGTGGCGGATCTTCGTTAGGCGTTGTCAGCTTGGCCGGCGAAGGCGGCGCGGCTGGTGACGGCGGCAAGATCGAGATTGTAAATCAGGGCGTGATCATCACGTCTGATGCCGATTCCCAGGCGATACTGGCGCAAAGCATCGGTGGAAGTGGCGGTGATGGCGGCTATTCTACCGGCGCACTTGTCGCGGTCGGTGGCCGTGGTGGCGGTGCCGGCAACGCCGACCTGGTAACCGTCGACAACACCGGCATTATCTCAACGGACGGCGATCGGTCACATGGCGTTCTGGCACAAAGTGTCGGCGGCGGTGGCGGAAACGCGGGCGGCGTCCTGACGGCCTATGCGGGGCTGGGTTCAGACGGGGAAGCGGGCGGCAACGGCGGGTCCGTAACCCTCTCCAATACCAGCCTGGTCACCACTGCCGGCGATGATGCCAATGCCTTGTTTGTTCAAAGTGTCGGCGGGGGCGGCGGATCCGGTTCCGGAGTGCTGTCTGCCGGCTGGGCCATTGGGGGCCTTGGTGGTGTCGGTGGTAGCGCAAGCGCGGTGAGCATCGATTCCAGCGGAGATCTGGCAACGCTCGGCGACCGCTCGTACGCCATTTTGGCTCAATCCATTGGCGGCGGCGGCGGCAGCGGCGGCTCTGCACAAGGCTTTGCCAGCGGCACGATTGGTGGCAAGGGCGGCGATGGCGGACACGGCGGCACGGTCACGGTGGTCAACACTGCGGAAGACGTTGCGACCGGCGGCAGCGATTCCACCGCCATTCTGGCCCAGAGTATCGGCGGCGGCGGCGGCAATGGTGGCTTTGCCTTTGGCTCGGGCGGGTTCGTCAATGTCTCCATCGGTGGCGAAGGAGGCTCAGGCGGAAACGGCGATGTTGTCTTCGTCGATAACGATGGTTTTGTCGGCACTGTCGGTGATCGCTCACATGCGATCGTTGCCCAGTCCGTTGGTGGCGGCGGTGGTAATGGCGGTGGTTCGGTTTCTCTGGCCCTGGGCATCTTCGGTGCAGCCAGCGTTGGCCTCGGCGGCTCCGGCGGCGATGGTGGCAATGGCTCCAGCGCTAGTATCGATAACGACGGAGAAATCACGACCCTCGGTGAAAACAGCTATGGACTGGTCACCCAGAGTGTTGGCGGTGGCGGTGGCATTGGCGGCGGCACTCTTGCCCTTGCCGGATCGACCGGTCCAATTGCTGGTTCTGTTGCAGTTGCGCTTGGTGGGTCGGGCGGCGATGGCGGTGATGCGCTCAATGCCGGATTGACCAACACAGGACTGGTCACCACCTACGGCGCGCTTTCCCACGCGTTGGTCGCGCAAAGTGTTGGCGGCGGCGGTGGCATGGGTGGCATGGCAACCTCGCAAGCCATTGCATCGGCTGCTTATTCCGCATCCGCCTCTGTCAGTCTCGGCGGCAGTGGTGGCAGTGGCGGCAACGCGGGCATCATAACGGTCGATAATGACGGCAATGTCGTTACCGGCGGCGCTCAGGCTTACGGCATTCTGGCGCAAGCCATTGGCGGCGGCGGTGGTGTCGGCGGTGCGGCGGTCTCCAGTGCCGGTGAAAGCTATGTCAGTGCGACCGTTTCGATTGGTGGCAGCGGCGGTAGTGGTGGCGAAGGCGGCACGGTGAACGTCGGCAATACGGGAAGCGTGACCACCAGCGGTACTCTCGGACATGGCATTCTGGCGCAGTCGATTGGCGGCGGTGGCGGCGCGGGCGGCACGGCAAGCGGCGAAATCCTAGACGGCTCGACCATTGGTATCCAGGTGGGCGTTGGCGGTTCTGGCGGCGTTTCCGGTTCAGGCGGGCTGGTAACAATCACCAATACCGGAAGCGTGGAAACGAGCGCTTCCATGTCCCATGCAATTTTTGCGCAGAGCATCGGCGGCGGCGGCGGTATTGGCGGTGGTTCTTCCGGAACGCAGGGCGATACCAACTACGGCGGCACGATCAACATCGGCGGCGTGGGTGGAGCCAGCGGCAGCGGTGGCAGTGTTACCATCGACAATGCCGGTTCGGTCATTACGCATGGTACGAGCGCCTATGGCATTGCAGCTCAGTCGATTGGCGGTGCTGGCGGCACTGGCGGTTATGTGGACAGTGATGCCGATGAAACCGTATCCTATTCAGGCACGACCAGCGTTGGTGGTTTCGGCGGCAATGCCGGCGACGGGTCCCTTGTCGACATAGACCACAGCGGTTCGGTGATTACCGAAGGCCTGATGTCACACGCGATCTTTGCCCAGAGCATTGGCGGCGGTGGTGGTGCAGGCCTGTTTGCTTCCGCTGATGGTGCGACTGGAAACATTATGGTCGGCGGTGAGGCCGGTGCTGCCGGGAATGGCGGTGCGGTCGATATCAATCTCAGCGGAACAATCATGACGCTGGGCGATGGCGCATTTGGCATCTTTGCCCAAAGCATCGGCGGCGGCGGCGGTCTTGGCGGCGGCACCGCGGGCGGCGCGTTTTACGAAAGCAGCAGCGTAGCCGGAGCTGGTGGCGCAGGCGGTGATGGCGGCGATATCTCGATTACCAATGCCGGGAACATCATGACCTTTGGCAAGGGTTCCTTCGGAATTTTCGCCCAGAGCATCGGCGGCGGCGGCGGTATCGCCGGGTTTGTTGAAGATGATTCCGATTTTGGTGCTCATGTTAACGGCGCCGCTGGTAGCGATGGCGATGGCGGCGATATCACCGTTACCAATACGGGCGCGATCACGACTTACGGCGATGGCGCCCATGCCATCTTCGTTCAGAGCGTTGGCGGTGGCGGCGGCGTATCGGGCAGCGTTGACGGCGCCGACGGACTGATCGGCAGCGCCAGCGGCGAAGGCTCGGCAGGAACGGTCACGGTCGTCCAGACCGGTGACATCACCACCGAAGGCAAGCAGGCGCATGGTATTTTCATTCAAAGTGCTGCGGGGATCGACGGCGGGTTGGTGAACCTCACCTACGAGGGCGACATTCTGGTTTCGGGCGAAAACTCCCACGCGGTATTCGTCCAGAGCGATGGCGCTTCAGCCAATGGCGACTATGTGGTCGATCTGAACGGTACTGTTGCAACCGGCGGCTCGGGCACGAGTGCGGGGTTCATGTCGCCCGACGGCGCCAACGGAACGCTGAACAACTACACGACCCTTTCCGCGCTTAGCGGAACAGCGGTCCAGGGCGGAACCGGCAATGACGCGGTCGACAACCATGAAGTCATCATTGGGAACGTCGATCTGGCAGGAGGCGCCAACTCCTTCCTCAACCGGGCCGATGCGATTTTCCTAAGCTCAGATATTGCGTTCATGGGCGCTGGAAACACGCTGACCAACGAAGGGATCATGACACCCGGTGGTGAGGGCGTAATCCAGACGACCTTGCTGACGGGCAATTTCGTTCAGACCAGCACGGGCGATGATCAGGGCACCCTCATTATGGATGTCAAATACTCAGCTGATCCATCGGATTTGATTGATGTGACTGGCACAGCCAATGTTGGCGGTTACGTGGCGCCGCGGCTTCAAAACCTGCAGTACGCCGGTTCTGTTGCAATCGTCTCGACCGGAGCAGGCGCTGTCGCCGATGATCTGGAAGTCGATGAAGACTTCGTCGGGGTCGACTATGACACGAGCGTTGCGGGCAATGATGTCTTGCTGGAGCTCATTCCGGCATTCGAGCGGCCCACTCACACCCATAACCAGCGTGCGGTTGGGGCGCATTTCAACGATATCCTGAACAACGGTGGCTCAGCCGGACTGGCGCCGCTTTTCACATTGGCAGGTAACATACAGGATGAAGACGAGCTGGCCGCCTTCCTGGACAGGCTGCACCCTGAGCCCTACCTGGCTGCTGTCAGCACGTCCTATCAGGCCAGCCAGGCCTTCACTCAGGATCTGTTGAGCTGTCCGGAAGCCGGCGAGGGCGGATCCCTGAACAACGAGGGTGAATGCTACTGGGCCCGCGCCAATCACCGCTACAACAGGCAGTACAGCAACAACGGCTTTATCGGCTTTGATGAAAATGCCTCCAGCCTGTCCGGCGGTTTCCAGAAGTCCATCGGCACCAACTTGTTTGCCGGTTTCTCGGCAGGGGTCGACTTCAACAGAACCTACATTGACGACCGGGCCGATATGAAAGGTGTCCGCCTGATGGCAGGCGGCGTGCTCAAATATGAAGATGGCCCGCTTCTTCTGGCCGGAGCGCTGTCCGGTGGGGCTGGATGGTTCGACATGGATCGGTATGTCGATCTGCCAACGCCGGGCCTGACAGCGGAATCAAGGATCAATGATGCGTTTGCCACAGTGGACATGCGTGCCGCCTACACCATCAGCAATGGCGCCTGGCACGTAAAGCCAATCCTGGATGTCAGTGCGACCCATGTCCATCTCGGCAGCTTCAGCGAAACCGGGGCAGGCGCACAAAATCTTGTCAGCTCCGGTACGGATGAGATTTTCTTCAACCTACGGCCGTCTCTGGAAATCGGTGGTCTTGTGACCAAGCAAAACGGAACGAGCATTCATGGCTTTGTGCGCGCTGGTCTCCTCTACAGCCCGGACACGGAAATGAAGCTGTCAGCGAGCTTTGAGGGAACACCGGCGAATGTCGCGCCGTTCGAAGTCGAGAGCAAGTTCGACAATACCTTCGCGGATCTTTCCGCCGGGCTTTACCTAAATACCGAGAATGGCGTTACCGTCCGCTTCGGCTATGACGGCCTGTTCTCTGCAAACAGTGCCTCGCACCGGGGAAGCATCAAGGTGAGTTCCAGGTTCTAATACCTGCCGTTTTTTGGACCGCCCGGGAAGGAGAAGCCATGTTGGATTTGCCGGTCACCGCAATTCGCCGGTTTGTTGCAATTGCTGCAATCTGTCTGATGCCGGGCTTGGCGGCGGCGCAGGAGAAACAGGACAGCCTGCGGCTGGGCGAACCATTGTCAGTTTCCGGTGAGCCTGCCAAGGCGCGAAACACACCAAAGCCGGAATGGAGCATTGGTTGCTCCAGCGCTACGGCCCAGGCAGCCCTTTCTTGTAGCATCTCGCAGCTGGTTTTTGTGAAAAAGACCCAGCAGCGGATACTCAAAGTCACGGTCAATAAACCGGTCAAACCGGGCGATAAAGCCACGATCCTTTTCGCTTTACCCCATGGATTGCACCTCCCAAATGGCGTCAAGCTTCGTGTGGATCAGGGCAAGGTGATAACCCATCCGATCCAGACTTCGAGCAACGAGGGCGTCTACGCAGCAACGGCGATGAACGACGAGTTTCTCAACAGTCTCAAGATGGGGAACAAGCTGTTTGTCACGGTGACCAGTTCAAACAAACAGGATGTCGGCATTCCAGTCAGCCTGAACGGATTTACCGCGGCCTATAACCGTATTCTTGCGCTCAAATAGATGTCTACTGGCCAGGTTCGGTAATCCCGCTTCGGTCAGATTAAGCCCCATCCATGACATCGATTGCCCGTGTAAGTCCGCGAAGCTCCGCCAGACCGCGAAGCCGTCCGATCGCTGGATAACCGGGCGTCGAAGTCTGGCTGAGATCATTCAGCATCCGGTGCCCGTGATCTGGCCGCATCGGCAACACCCGGTCAGATTGACGCTCCAGGTTTCGCAATGCGCGGACAATCGCCACCATGTCAATGTCGCCGCCAAGATGATGATCTTCGAAAAAATTCCGGGGATCCGCTTCCCGTTTGACCGCTCGTAAATGGGCGAAATAGATACGCTTTCCGAGAGCATTGATGATTTCGAGCAGATCGTTATCCGGATGAACACCAAGAGAGCCGGCACAAAGTGTGAAACCATGCGCCTTTGAGGAACTCACCGTAGCAATGCGCTTCAGGTCTTTCAATGAACCGACGATCCTCGGCAATCCGAACAGCGAACGGGGCGGGTCATCCGGATGAAGCGCAAGCGCAATGCCTGCCTCTTCGGCTGCGGGAACTACGTATTCCAGAAAGTTGCTCAGGTTCTGAAAAAGCGCCTCACGATCAATGCCTTCGTAGCGTTGCAGGACCGCGCGGAAGCCTTCAAGTGTGTAGCTTTCTTCCGAGCCCGGCAATCCGGCGATGATGTTGCGAACCAGTTGCTCATGATCTTCAGAGGTGTGGGCTTCCAGCCAGGCTTTTGCCTGGCGGATATCTTCTCCAGAGTAATCCGCTTCTGCGCCATCCCGTTTAAGAAGAAAGAGATCGAAGGCCGCGTAAGCTGCAAATTCAAAGCGGAGCGCTGTCGCGCCGTCCGGAAGCTCATGGTCCAGGTCGGTCCGGGTCCAATCCAGCACAGGCATGAAATTGTAGCAGATGGTCTTGATGCCCTGCCGCGCTAGTGCCCTGGCGCTTTCGGCCCAGTTTTCTGCCAGCTTCTGCCAGCCGGGCGCGCCAAGTTTGATGTCCTCATGGACAGGAATGCTTTCGGTGACTTCCCAGGTCAGACCGGCCGCTTCAATCATTTCCCGGCGTGATGCTATTTCAGTCTCAGGCCAGGCCACGCCGTTTGGAATGTCATGAAGCGCGGTTACAATCCCGGTTGCTCCGGTTTGCCGAATATCCTGCAAGGAAACCGGGTCGTCAGGACCAAACCAGCGCCAGCACTCGATCATTGCGTTCTTTCTTTCTTGTTCTTTTACAATGAAGCCGCAGCCGGCGTGTAGAGATAGCCGTCGAATTCCGGGTCACCGACGTCGGACAGCTCAAGCAGTGTCAGGCGAACATTTTCAAGATGCTGCCACATCGCCAACCGGGCTTTTTCAGAATCCCGGTGGCGCAACGCCTCAAGAATTTCCGCGTGATCATCAAGCCACTTGGTCCGGTAACTCAGATCGAAAATCCGGTCATGCAGGCGGGCCCACATGGGGCTCGTTTCCCGCTTGGTCCACAGCTCTTCAACCTGCGCCACAAGGGCACTGTTTTGCGTTGCCTCCGCGATCTGCAAATGAAACTGGCGATCAGCGGCATAATCCTCTTTGCCCTGCTCGATCGCCTTGCGCTCCAGTTCCAGTGTCTCCCGAAGGTTCAAAATGTCATTCTTGGTGATGGTCGTTGCAGCAAAGCCGGCGATACTGCTTTCCAGGAGCTGGCGGGCCTGCAAAAGCTCGAAGGGTCCAAAGTCGCCCTTTTTCACATTGAGCGAGATCTTCTCGCCGTCGGCCACATAGCTGCCGGAGCCCTTGCGCACATCGAGGTAACCCTCGATTTCCAGCATGATATAGGCTTCGCGCACTAGTGAACGGCTGATGCCAAGTTCCTCTGATATCTGCCGTTCGGTCGGAAACTTGTCGCCGGGCTTCATGCCCTGTTCGGTTATGCGCTGGGCAAGCAGCTGCGCTATTTCCTGGTACCGGCGCTTTGTGCCATCGCTGGTCATGAGGCCTTCCTTGCATCCTCGGTCCCGGCAGCTATCTGATGATAGAACTCCGCCAGGATGTGGAACGCTTTTTTCTTGGTTTTCTTGTCGGCGGCAATGAGCCCCTTATGATTATAGCCGTTCTGGAACATGTTCTGACGCCGTTCAACGCGGAAGTCATAAAGTATCCAAGGGGACATCCCTTTGACATACGCAAGCTTACGAAGCGCTGCAATCTGCTGAACGTATACTTCCGCCATGTAGTCTTCGCTGAACAGACCCTTTTTCGGACCAGAGGGCCCAATCACACCGTCAGCACCTGTTTCCGAGATTATGACCGGCCGGTCAGGGTCTGAGTTCTCACCGATTGCGACCAGATCCTCAAAATTCTCTTCGTACCAGCCATAGTACTCATTGAGTCCGATGATATCGATGTGCTCGGCCAGCCGGTCTTCGATCCTGTTTTCCGCGTGATTGATCAGGCAAGCTGCAGATGTAAGCCGTGTCGGATCCAGTGCTTTTGCCGTGTCGGCAAGCCCCTTCATGAAACTCAAACGCGCATCGGTATCGGGGTTCTCATTGCCAACGGACCAGATGATGACGCTTGCCCGGTTCCGGTCCCGCTTGATGAGTTCGGCAAGCTGGTTTTCCGCATCGCGCCGTGTTGCCGGGTTTTCGAAGTCGATTGCCCAATAAACCGGAATTTCTTCCCAAAGCAGGAAGCCGAGTTCGTCGGCAAGTTCAGCCACTTTCTCGTGATGGGGATAATGGGCAAGGCGCAAATAGTTGCAGCCAAGTTCCCTGGCATGTTCAAACCGGCGGCGCAGGTCCGCTTCATTCGTGACCTTACCAAGTTCGGCATCATCTTCATGAACGGATATGCCGCGCAGAAACAGTGGTTTTCCGTTCAACAGGATTTCAGTGCCGTTCCGCTCTATTTGCCGGAATCCGACCTTGTCTCGGACGATGTCGTCACCGAACGCGACCGTGACATCATAAAGGATCGGAGCCCCCGGGCTCCACAAATCCGGTGTGGCGGGAAATTCCAGCTGGCCTTTACCGTTCGAACCAATAGCGACGATTTTTTCCACACCCAGGGGCGGGATCGAAAGCGTTGCCGATGCTCCAGCTGATTCAGGGCCATCAATTGTGATTTCGGCACACAGGTTACCGTAGGTTCCATCCGGAACCAGATACAGAAAGACATCCTTGATCAGGGTAGCCGGCGTTTCAAAGAAATCTACTTCCCGATAGAGACCGCCGTAGTTGAACCAGTCGGTGTTTCTCATCGGGATCCGGTCCCGGGTCCGCGTGTTGTTCACGCAGGCCATGATCCAGTTGCGCCCGGCTTTCAGTTTACCGGTCAGCTCCACACAAAATGGTGTTGAAGCACCGTAATGATTTCCCAGAAACTTGCCGTTCAGAAAGACCTTGCAGTCGTAGGCCGCTGCCCCGAACCGGAGGAACTGGCGCTTGCCGTTATCCAGGTCTTCGATGTCGAGAGGCCGTGTGTACCAGGAGCTTCCTTCAAAGAAGTACCACTTCTCTTTAAGAACGGCCCAGTTGGAGGGCACCGGAACAGTCTCACCCATGTAGGGATCATAGTCCCATGGTTCCGTCCGGTTCTCCGGGGCCTCCGGCAGCATGGCGAACCATTTCTGCCGAAGTCCGGTATCGAGGAGATCGACACAAAATGTCCAATCTCCATTTAGACTTTCCAATGCCCGCCCGCCCGTGAAAACCAGGCCTTCATGGTTCAAAGACTGCGTGTTGAATGGGACATCGTAGTCTTCGTCATGCAGCGCTTGAAGAGCGTTTGCAGCCAGGTCAGAACGTTCGAGCATTGGTGGCGTCTCCCAAAGCGCCGCTTATTTCGGCGCGATTTCCTTGATCCGCTTGATCAGATCAGCGACCACCGGAGACTTTTTCGCAGCTTCTTCATGCATCGGCAGAACGGCTTCGATGAACGGGCCTTTTTCCACTTCGATAAATTTGACGCCCAGTTCGCTCTTGGCGGTTTCAACGGCGGCAGCGCTCATGGAATCCCACTGTTCCCGATGGAAGTCCATGGATTCTTTCGCAGCCTTCGTCAGCGCAGTCTTGTGCTCATCGCTCAAGCCGTCCCAGGTCTTGCTGGAGATCATGACCACTGACGGGATCATGGTGTGACCGTCGTTGGAATAGACCTTGGACACTTCGCCGTGGCGAGCGGACGTCAAGGCCATCGGGTTGTTTTCAGCGCCGTCGACAACACCCTGCTGTAGTGCGCTGTAGAGTTCGCCCCAGGCAATCGGGGTCGGGTTGCCGCCAAGAAGTTCAACCATGCGGATGGCTGACGGGCTTGGCTGAACACGGATCTTCATGCCCTTCAGGTCCGCTGGGGAATGAATTTCCTTGTTGGCGTAGAACGACCGCGCGCCTTCGATGTAGTAGGCCAGACCGACGAAACCCTTGTCCGCAGAAGCGTTCAGGATGTCGGCGCCAATGTCGCCGCTCAGCACATCATAATAATGATCTGCGTTTACAAAGATGTAGGGCAGGTTCAGTGCGCCGTAGGATTCTTCGAATGCCTCAAGTTCGGAGGCATTTGAACGGGCCATATCCAGCGAACCGTTCTGCATCAGCTCCATGGACTCACGCTGAGTTCCAAGCTGCGCATTGGCGTAGATCCGGATCTTCAGATCGCCATTGGTCATCTCGTTCAGGCGCTCAGCCATGAACTCCATGGATTTGTGAAGCGGATGATCTTCCGGGTTGTTGTGGTTGAGGCGCAATGTTTTTGCATTTGCAGCCGAGCCGAGCGCGACCACGCCTGCGGCCAGCACAGCCGCCAGCTTGACGAATTTTGACATGAATTCCTCCCGTTAACAGCCTTGCCGCCGGTGATGCTCAAATTGTGCAGACACCAACGCCACTGGCCTCGCAGCCATTTGCTCGCTGCGGATGGCAAATTGTTCGTCCAATTTATCAAATCAGTCAACCTTTTTTATAAAATTGGTTGACCAGTTTTATTTCTTGGCGCAAATCTAAGGTGCCGGAATATGCTGCCGCCGGTCCGCCGGACGAAATGCATGAGGTATGGGAGGACGACCTTGGCTGGATTGACCAGGGGTGTGGATTTGGTTCTGCGCCTCGTTATCACGTTTGCTTTCGCCGTTTTGGTGGCCTGTGTCGTTTGGCAGGTCTTTTCCCGATACGTGCTGGAAAGCCCGAGCACCGTTACCGACGAAATGGCGCGTTTTCTCTTCATATGGGTCGCGCTTTTAGGCGGGGCCTATACCCTCGGCCAGCGGCGACACCTGGCAATCGACCTGTTGCCGATGATCACCAAGGGTGCTGTGAAGCAGGCAGTTAGCGGCGCGATCATTGCTGCGATCGCGATCTTTGCGGCTCTTGTCATGATCTACGGCGGCATGGATCTGGTGAACCGGACGCTTGAAACCGGACAGGTTTCTCCGGCTCTGAGACTGCCGATGGGGCTGGTCTATGTGGCAATCCCCTTTTCTGGCGTCTGCATTCTTTACTACTGCCTCACCTTCCTGATGGATCTGATCCGCGACGGCCGCGGTCCAAACGATCAACTCGACGCTCAACATACCGGCGGCCCGCTGGACTAGGAGACAATCATGGATATTCAGTCGGTCCTGGTCCTCTTCGGGACGTTTGCGCTGCTTATGATTCTGGGCGTTCCGATCGCGTTTTCGATCGGTTTGGCGGCACTTGCCACCTTCCTGTTGTTCATGTCCTTCGACCAGTCGGTCTACATCGTTGCGCAGCAGGTCGCCTCGGGTCTCGACAGCTTCACGCTGCTCGCGATCCCTTTCTTTATTTTGGCCGGCAACATCATGAACCGGGGTGGCATTGCGCTCCGCCTGATTGAATTTGCAAAGGTCCTGGGTGGCCGCCTTCCGGGCGCACTCGCGCACTGCAATGTGATCGCCAACATGATGTTCGGATCGATCTCGGGATCAGCCGTAGCATCGGCAGCTGCAGTCGGCGGCGTGATGGCACCGCTGCAACGCAAGGAAGGCTACGACCCGGCTTACAGTGCAGCAGTCAACATTGCGTCGTGCCCGACAGGCCTGCTGATCCCTCCAAGTGCGACATTCATCGTCTACTCCCTGATCACAAACGGGACCTCGGTCGCCGCCTTGTTCGTTGCCGGATATATTCCGGGTATCCTGATGGGCCTGTGTCTGATGCTCGTAGCCGGGATCATCGCCAAGAAACGCGGATATCCGATCGCCCCGCGGCCTGCTGGCAGGGAAGTGGTCGAAAAGGCACTCGGCGCGGTGCTGCCCCTCGGCCTGATTGTCATTGTCATGGGCGGGATTATCGGCGGCATCTTCACCGCCACAGAAGCCTCTGCAGTTGCCGTGGTCTACACCCTGTTTCTGGCTGTTGTCTGGTACCGCGAGATTACCTGGAAAGAGCTGCCGGGTATTGTCCTGGACAGCGCGGTTACGACCTCGATCGTGCTTTTGATGATCGGCTGTTCGATCGCCATGTCCAAGGCCATGGCCTTTGCTGACATACCCTATTCGATCTCAGATGCGCTGCTTGGACTGTCTGACAATCCTCTCGTCCTTCTCCTGATCATTAACCTGGCTCTGCTGGTAGTTGGCACGTTTATGGACATGACCCCGGCGCTCTTGATCTTCACGCCGATCTTCTTGCCGGTAGTGACGGACCTTGGCATGGACCCGGTTCATTTCGGTGTCGTCATGACCTTCAATCTCTGCATTGGGATTTGTACGCCGCCCGTTGGCTCCGCGCTCTTTGTTGGCTGCTCTGTCGGCGGGGTGAAAATCGGTGAAGTGATCAAACCCATGCTGGGCTTTTATGCAGTATTGGTCGCGCTTCTTCTGGTCGTCACCTACGTTCCTGCGCTTAGCCTGTTCTTGCCGCAGCTGCTGCTCGGATACTAGGGCGGATCCATGAAAGCGCTCAAGAACTGGCAACTTGCCGACCAGACTGAAAGTGGTGTCGTTCTTCAAGTCGACGGCTGCCACCGGATGGCAATCAGCGTTCTTGAGGACACCTTGTTTCGGGTCCGGCTTCTCAAGAATGGCGAAGCACGTCTCAACCGGACATGGGCAATTGCACCTGAATGCGATGTTCCCTGGGAAGGCCGCCAGAGGACGGACTTGAGCGGGTTTTCCTGTCCCGGTTTCGAGGTTGAACAGGAAAATGGCAGGCTTCGGCTTGCTACCAGTCGCCTTCGTGTGACTGTTGCGGTGCCGCTCCATCTCACCTGGGAAAGCAGAACAAGTCCCGAAGCTCCGTGGCAGGAGATCGCGCAGGACCGGCGGCAAGACGCCTACATGCTTGGCCGGAAGGATCACCGCAAATACCACTTCATGCGCCGGCATGAAGGTGAAAGGATCTTTGGCCTTGGTGAGAAAGCCGGTGCCCTGGAGCGTTCAGGCCGGCGTTTTGAAATGCGCAACCTCGATGCCATGGGCTATGACGCCAGAACGACAGACCCGCTCTACAAGCACATTCCTTTCACGATCACTGATCTTGGCGAGCGCGGTGCCTATGGTTTGTATTACGACACCATGGCGCATTGCTGGTTCGATCTCGGCAACGAGAAAGACAACTACCATCCGCCGTTCCGTTCCTTTCGGGCGAGTGACGGCGAACTGGAATTCTATTTTTCCTGGGCGCCAACTGTTCTGGAGGTTGTGAAACAACAGCATTGGCTGACTGGTGGAACGGCATTTATGCCGCGCTGGGGACTTGGGTATTCCGGCTCCACCATGGCCTATACGGATTCAGAAAACGCCCAGGAACGCCTGCAAGGATTTTTGGGAAAACTGTCGGATGAGGATATTCCCTGCGACAGTTTCCAGATGTCTTCCGGCTATACGGCAATTGGACATCGCCGCTATGTGTTTCACTGGAATGAGAGCCGGTTTCCGGACATCAACGGGTTGTCAAAGGCCTATGCCAAGGCTGATGTTCATCTGATCGCCAACATCAAACCGGTGCTGCTCGATGATCACCCCATGTTTGAAGAAGCCGAAGCAGCTCAACTTTTCATCAAGGACAGCGAGACCGGCGCACCGGAGCAATCTCCATTTTGGGACGGTACCGGTAGTCATCTAGATTTCACCAATCCTGATACTGTCGGCTGGTGGCAAAAGAACCTTCGCGAGCAACTGTTCGACAAGGGCATTGCAAGCACCTGGAACGACAACAACGAATATGAAGTGTGGGACGATGAGGCCAGCTGCGACGGGTTCGGGTCCTCCATTCCGGTTTGTCTGATCCGGCCGTTGCACAGTCAGCTGATGACCCGGGCTTCGTATGATGCACAAGTTAAGAACCAGCCGGGCAAACGCCCTTATCTGATTTCAAGATGCGCAGCACCGGGCACCCAGCGGTATGCTCAAACGTGGACCGGCGACAATTTCACAAGCTGGGAAACGCTGCGCTGGAACATCCCGATGGGCCTCGGGCTCAGCCTCTCCGGCTTTTACAACGTTGGTCATGACGTCGGAGGTTTTGCAGGTCCGAAACCGGATCCGGAACTCTTCCTGCGCTGGGTGCAGAATGGCATTTTCCATCCCCGTTTCACCATCCATTCCTGGAATGACGACGGAACCGCCAATGAAGCCTGGATGTACCCGGAGGTCACACCGCTCGTCCGCGAGGCTCTCAAACTGCGGGCGCAGCTGATCCCTTACCTCTACACTCTGCTTTATGAAGCAGTCACCAGGGGCGAGCCGATGTTGCGGCCGCTCTGGCTGGATTTTCCCGATGACCAAAAGGCACAAGCTGCCGAGTTTGAGTTCATGCTGGGCAGGCATCTGCTTGTTGCAACTGTCATCGAAGAAGGTGCCGTCAGTCGCCGCGTATATCTGCCGGAATGCGATGAGGGCTGGTGGGATTTTGACGGAAAATCCTGGCATCCGGGCGGAACGGTTCTTGAGCTTCCCGTGACTTTGGAGAGCATTCCGCTTTTTGTGCGCGGCGGCTCGGTTCTGCCTTTGGCGGCAGCCAATGCCCGCAGCAATCCGAAATTCGACACACAGCAGACCTGGCGCATTTATCCGCAGGCCAACGGTGCCGGGCCTTGCCGGTCTAGCGCCTATGACGATGATGGCGAATCTGCTGAAGCCTTGGAAGGCGCACACCTGCTTACACATATGACGCTTATCCGCAACGCCGATGGGATTGAATTGGACTGGTGCCAGAGCGGTTCATTCAAGCCGGCGTATGATCAAATCCGAATTTGGCTGGCAGGGTCAGACCCTCTAACTGTCGATGGAACCCAGGTCTGGTCCGGTGACCGCATACCTTTAGACAGAGCATTGAAACAATGAACCAGACCGTTTCTGTTGCCCCATTCAAATCCTATGATCGAGCGAGTTTGAAGGTCCGCGTTTTTCACGTCGGATTCGGCGCTTTTGCAAAGGCGCATACAGCTGTGTTTCATGACGAGATGCTGTGCCAGACTGGGGGCGATTGGGGCATGGCCGTTGCCCGATTGAACTCCGGTGCTGAAGACCTGTCCGCGCTCGATCGCGCAGATGGTTTCTTCACAGTCGGCGAAATGTCGGACGATGACCTTGCGCTTCGGCGTGTTGGTGCTGTCATAAAGACGCTTCACCCCAAGCGGGACGGAATTGAGGCCCTGATTTCCCAGATCGCGGATCCCGATCTGCAGGTGATCACGCTAACGATTACCGAGAAAGGCTACTGCCTCGCCAACAGTCAGCTCGACCTCGAAAACCCGGGAATTACAGCAGACCTTGAGACACCGGGTTCACCAAAAACGGCGATTGGCCTGCTTGCTGAAGGTCTGCGCAAGCGCAAGGATGCAGGCCTTCCCGGCATCACAATTCTTTCCTGTGACAACCTTCCCGCCAACGGGAAACTATGCCGCTCGGCTGTTTTGGGCTTTGCCGAAAAACGGGATGCTGCACTTCACCGCTGGATAGAGGCGGAGTGTTGTTTTCCCTGTTCCATGGTTGATCGCATCACTCCGGCCATGACCGAAGACAGTTACGCCAGACTTGAAGCGGCTTCGGGAGAACCGGACCCGAATGGAATTCTGTGCGAACCATTCCGCCAGTGGGTGATCGAAGATGATTTTGCGGGCCAGAAACCGCGCTGGGACTTGGCTGGTGCGACCTTCGTTTCCGATGTGGAGCCTTATGAAGATCTCAAGCTGCGGCTGCTGAACGGCAGTCACTCGTTTCTTGCCTATCTCGGGGCTCTGGCTGGAAAGAAGACGATATCCGACTGCATGGAAGATCGGGTTTTCAAACAGGCGGCCCACACTTTGATGATAGAGGAGCAGGCTGGAACGCTGACCGTGCCAGGTGGCTTCGATATCGCGGCCTATGCCGAAATGCTGATCGCCCGCTATTCGAACCGGGCGCTCCAGCATCAGACCACCCAGATTGCGTCTGATGGAAGTCAAAAACTGCCGCAACGTTTGCTGAACCCGATCCGGTGCCATTTGGAAGATGGCAGTGACTGGACCCTGTCTGCTCTGGCTGTTGCCGGTTGGCTGAAATACAGCCGCGGGATAGCCGAAGACGGCTCGCAACTGCCCGTAAACGATCCTTTTGCCGAGAGAATCTCCGATCTCGCCTCAACTCATTGCGGTGAAGCTTACGTCATGAACATGTTGGCGCTCGGCGATGTCTTCGGGTCCGACCTTCCGGCCGATCCGGCGTTCGTCTCCACGCTGGTCACTGCCTATCAAACCCTTGAGGCGGAGGGTGCCGCTGCGGCCCTTTCCGCCAGCCTATGAGGCCTTTCAATGCAAGCTCCTTTCCTTGGCAACGATTTTCTGCTCGATACGCCGCAAGCTCAGCGCCTCTATCACGAGATCGCGGCCGACCTGCCGGTCATAGATTTTCATAATCACCTGGATCCCGCATCCATTGCCGGGAACCGGACTTGGGAGTCGATTGGCGAGATCTGGCTCGAGGGCGATCATTACAAGTGGCGGGCCATGCGCTGGAACGGGATTTCGGAAGACCTGATCACCGGACCGGCAAGCTATCGGGAAAAATTTGACGCCTTTGCCGAGACTGTCCCGCATTGTCTTGGCAATCCGCTGTACCACTGGACGCATCTGGAACTTCGCCGGTATTTCGGCTGGGAGGGTGTGTTTGGTCCAGATACCGCTGAAGAGGTCTGGGAACTGGCTAATGCGGCACTGTCTCGGCCAAGCCATGCTGCGCGCGGGCTGCTGTCCAGATTTAAGGTCGAGTACGTTGGAACCACCGACGATCCGACAGACGACCTGGCCCATCACAAGGCTGTAGCAGCCGATGCGCAATGTGAAATACAGATTGCGCCGAGCTTCCGGCCGGACAAGGCATTGGTGCCATCCTCTCCGATCTTTTCATCCTATTGCCGGGACTTGAGCACCGCCAGCGGCATCAACATCGACAATTTCGAAACGCTCATCGCAGCACTAACAAACCGGCTGGACTTTTTCGTCTCGCTTGGCTGCAAGGCTGCCGATCACGGCATCAACGATCTTCCTGATTTTGAAAAACGCTCACGGGTGGACCTCGACCGGATTTTGAGAAACGGTCAGGACGGAGTGCCGGTTCCGAAACAGGATGAGGCTGACTTCAAGGCTGCGGTTCTGATCGAACTGGGAGTGGCATACCGGGAACGCGGGGTTGTGATGCAGTATCACATTGGCGCGCTCCGCAATCAAAATACAGCCCTCTTCAACGCCCTTGGACCGGATGTCGGAGGCGACAGCATCAACGATGCGTTGATCGCTGCCCCGCTGAACGCATTGATGGATCAGATCAATCTGCGCAACGGCCTGCCGCGCACCATTCTTTATTCCCTCAATCCGGCCTGCAATGAGCTGTTGGTAACGATCGCCGGCAACTTCCAGGACGGCTCAGAGCCGGGGAAAATCCAGGCGGGGCCGGCCTGGTGGTTCCATGATCAGCTGGACGGAATGGAACGCCAGATGACACAGGTCGCGCAAATGGGGCTTTTGTCGCGTTTTGTCGGCATGTTGACCGATTCCCGGTCGTTCCTGTCATTCCCGAGGCATGAGTATTACCGGCGGCTGGTGTGCCGGATTGTCGGTCGCTGGAGTGCTGAAGGAGCTGTACCTGACGACCAGGCACTGACCGGTGGCCTCATCCGGCGCATCTGTTATGAAAACGCCCGTGACTGGTTTGTGCCAAAGAGCGGCTGACACAGTTCGCTAAATAGTTCTTGCCAGTATCTACTGGGCTAGCGAACCATGGTGAGCCGGTCCCAGTCCGCATAATCTGGTGATCCCTCACGGCGGATGGCGCCCCCGTACCCATATTCGATCATGTGAACCATGACAGAGTTTTCTTCGGTCAGCACAACCGCGTAACTCTCCGGCAGATCCGATCCAGCGAGATTGCCTTCGTTGCCAAAATCCGGCCAGCCGGCATGATTAGTACCGCGGGGCGCGCTGAATGGGATGCCGTTCAGAGATCCGGCCAGCGGCAGGTGGCAATGCCCATGGAAGATGTGACGTACCTTGTCTGCATGGCGGGAAATGATCTGGCTGAAGCCGTCTGCATCCTGCAGCATGATCTGGTCCATCGGCGCAATTCCGATCGGGACCGGGTTGTGATGCATGAAGACGTAAACCGGACCGGCGGTGTCGTTGAGTTTCCTGTCGAACCATTGTTGCCGTTCAATGCAAAAGAAACCGGCATGGGTATCAGGACCCCAGGTGTCCAGCAGGATTGCCGTTCCTTCAGTCAATGGAACAACTGACTGGACGAAGCCGTTTTCATCGGCGGCCTCCGGGAACACGGATAAAAAGATATCCCGCTTGTCGTGGTTGCCGATACACAAATGGACCGGCAAAGGGCTCTTGGCGATCTCGGTCTTCAGACGCAGATAGTCTTCCCGGTCGCCCCAATCGGAGAGATCTCCGGTAATGAAGACAGCCTCGGCATCGGGATGATGGGTGATGGCGTGATGAAGGGCCTTTTGAAAGTTTTCATTCGGTTCGCGCCCGGCAATGGTGTTGCCCGGTTTTGTCAGATGGATGTCCGTGAGCTGAAGAAGCTTCATGGCTTCCTCCAATAAAATCTGTTTTGTGGAAATACGCCGCCCGAACAGTTCGGGCGGCGCCAAAGGGAAAGCCGATTAGTTGGACGGCAGCAGATCTGCGACTTCTTCGTCGAGCTGCTCCTGAAGTTCGGCCATGTCGTCGTACTCGCCGGTGACGATACCTTCGATGCCATCGTAGATGACCTGGGTGACCGCCAAACCATTGTCGCCCGGGTAAGCCTGCCAGTCGCGTAGCAGCGGCAGCTGGCGGACAGCAGTCTCTTTATTCGGGTTCTGCTGATAGAAGTCTGCCAGGATGACTTCGTTGGCAGCCTTGTTCGGCGGCATGTAGCCGGTAGTGCGGGCTACATCTGCAGCGCCTTCACCGGAGGTGATGAACTTCAGCCACTCCCAGGCAGCGTTCAGGACTTTCGGATCTTCAGAAGAAGACACCAGCATCGCGGCGTTTCCGCCAGCAGGCAGGCCTTTGGGGCCGGAAGCTTCGATGCCCGGGTACTCGTTGGTCTTCAGCTCAAAGTCGCCTTTGGCACGCTCAACAGCACCAAGGGCAGATGTCGACCAGAACATCATTCCGATTTCACCGGCAGAGAAGGACGCAAGAGCTGCCTTCCACTCGATGTTTTGCATGTCGCAGCCGCGGAAGATGCCCTTCATGGTTTCCAGAGACTTCAGACCTTCGTCAGAAGCAATCTGGAATGCATTGCCTTCCATGGTCGCCTTGTCCTGGGACCACATAAGGGCCTGCAGGAACCAGTTGCCGGTGATGTTCCAGCCCCAGAACATCGGGTTCTTTACGCCGGCTTCATGCAGCTTGCCGCAGACAGCGACCACTTCATCCCAGGATTTCGGCAGGTCAGCAGTGGAAGTGATGCCGGCTTTCGCCATCACATCCATATTGTAGTAGCCGACGGGCAAGGAAACGGAGAATGGCAGACCGTAGATGTCATCCTTGAACGTGCCGAGCTTGAGCATGGCATCGTGGTAACCGTCTTTCTCGAACGTTTCTTCCTTCAAGATGAAAGGTTCGAGCGACTTGGCTATGCCTTTTTCGACCAGAATTGCCTGGCGGTTCAGGCCCTGCATCGTGACGTCCGGAAGAGTGCCTGCGACGGCTTCACGCAGGATGGTGTTGGTGCCGTCCTCGTAAGATTCGTAGGTTGCACGGATTTTCACTTCGATGTTCGGGAACTGCTCGTTGAATTTCGGCAGGATCTTCTCGTAGGTCACATCAAAAAGATGCGAATACGGGTAAGCAAACTCGATAGTGATTTTTTCTTCTGCATGCGCAGCGGAAGCTGCCAGCAGCATTGCTATTGCGGTGAGGGTCTTTTTCATGGAACTCTCCGTCTATTGCCGTGGGAGCGGCTGGTCGCCAAACTCGTCCGCTCCCGGTTAATCCCCTCGCGGGATTCGGTGATGGGGCTGCCTCAGGGCGGCCCCGCAAACTTGTGCTTATTTCCTATTTCATGCCGCTCAGCGTGATGCCTTCGATGAACCGACGCTGCGCAATGAGGAATGCCACGATGAGGGGCGCGACGATGATGGTGGCCGTTGCCATCATCGGACCGAAGTTGTCGCCATCTGCATCGCCCTTGAATTCGCGAAGGCCCAGTGGCGGGGTAAACAGTGACCGGTCGCCAGTGATCACGATGCGGGGCCAAAAGTAGTCATTCCAGTGCGCGACGACCGAAAAGATCGCAAAGGCAAGAAGCGCCGGGATTGCGGTCGGTAACATCACGTTCCAGATGATCGAGAACTCGTTCATGCCGTCCATGCGCGCCGCATCGATGAGGTCGTCCGGCACGGTCATGAAGAACTGGCGCATCAGGAAGATGCCGAAGACCGAGATGGTCCATGGGATGATCAGCGCAGCGTAGGAATTGGTCAGCCCGACCTTGGCCAGCATGATGTAAAGCGGCAGCGCGATGGCATGGACGGGGATCAGCAGGCAGAAAAGCACCAAGCCGAAGACCGCCTCGCGCCCCCAGAACCGAAGCTTCGCTAGCGCATAGGC
This sequence comes from Roseibium sp., assembly GCA_965230705.1. Taxonomy (GTDB): domain Bacteria; phylum Pseudomonadota; class Alphaproteobacteria; order Rhizobiales; family Stappiaceae; genus Roseibium. The sequence goes on from CBDDLN010000001.1 coordinate 387,843, forward strand.
ACAGGGGAGGGCCACCAACACCTGAATGAAGAAGATTGAAGCTGTGACAATCACGCCGTTCAGCAGATAGCGGATCAGTGGCGCCTTCTCAAAGGCAGTCGTGTAGTTGTAGATGACCGGCGTCACCATGCAGTCGGCGACATCCTTGCCGAGTTTGACGCAGTAATCGTCCCGGAAGGCTTCCTGAGCGCCGAAAAACCCGCCGACATTTTGCATGATTTCAGCCGGGCTTTTGAAGCTGTAGCTGACCATGACGTAGAACGGCAGAAGCACGATTAGGCTACCGAAGATCAACACGACGTGTTTCAGGGTTTCCGAGGCTGAAAACCGGAAGGTTGGCAGGGAAGCCGGCGTGGTTGAAGAAAGGGTTGCGTCGCTCATGTGTAATGGACCCTTCTTTCCACCAGCCAGCGCTGGATCAGAGTGAGGAACATGACAAAGGCCAGGAAGACGACTGTGATCGCTGCGCCAATGCCCATCAGGTTTTGCTGGATTGCTTTTTCGTAAATCGCGAACATCATCACGTAGACGGATTTTGAAGGCCCGCCGCCTTGCGGATAAAAAGCCTCAACCGTGTCGAACACCTGGAAGGACCGTATGAAGGAAATGGTGACGACGAAGACAGTTGTCGGGCCAAGCATGGGCCAGGTCACCAACCGGAACCGGTCCCAAGCGCTCTTGGCTCCATCCATTTCCGCAGCCTGATAGAGTTCGCGCGGTACGGACGTCAGGCCGGCAAGGTAGAGCACCATGTTGAAGCCAAAGCCTTGCCAGACGCCTATGAAGGCCACCGTCCAGATGGCGTAGTCCCGATCCGTCAGCCAAAGCGGAAAGCCGCGCTCACAGCCATGGGCAAACCAACCCCAGGTTTCCAAGAATGTGCCGCAGCCGCGCTCCAGTGTGGAATTGACAATGCCGATGGTCGGGTGGAACGCAAATTCCCAAACGATCGCCATCGCAATCAGGGCCGCCATCACCGGCAGGAAGTAGATGGTCTTGTAAAGATCACCGAACCGCTTGGTGGAGTTGATCAAGAGCGCCGCACCGAGCCCGAGCCCAACTGAAAGTGGCACCACTACGAAGACATAACGGAAGGTCGCGCCGAACATCTTTTCGTAGGTTGAGCGGGTGAAGATCTTTTCATAGTTGGTCAGTCCGACGAACTCTGCTCCGGGATTGCCCAGGCTGTAGTTGGTGAAACTCATTACCGATGCGATGCCAATGGGCAGCAGCAGGATGACAAACATCAGGATGAGAGCGGGGCCAACGAACCAGTAATGCGCCTTGGAGTCCGGCATTACGCCACCTCCGGAACGGCGGTTTCGGCCTCGTCGGTAAGATCGACCCGTTTTCCCTGCGGATCGAATGCCATGGCCACGCCATGAAGCCGTTTGAACGCGACATCCTGTCCGATGGAAACCGGAATGCCTTCTATCGGTGCGGCGCGGACGACAAGTCGATGGGCGCCGTCATGAAGGCTGATGTGCAGGTAGATGTCAGCGCCGAGATTTTCCTTGTGAACCACCCGGCCTTTCATGGCATCCGGGTCTGATGCTTCACACAGTGCCAGATGTTCTGGCCGAAGACCGATGGTGATTTCATCCGACGACGTTGCGGCCACCCTTGTCAGAACCACATCACCACAGCAAGCGTGGCCATTTGCGTCCAGATGTCCGGGCAAGAGATTGATCTTCGGCGCGCCGACAAACTCCGCCACCCGAATATCCTGCGGATTGTTGTAAATCTCATCCGGCGTACCGAGCTGCAGGATCTTGCCATCCATCATGACGGCCATCCGGTCAGACATGGTCAAAGCTTCCGCCTGATCATGAGTGACGTAAACGAATGTCGTTTGCAGAGACCGGTGCAGTTCCGCCAACTCCGAGCGCATGTGAATACGCAAGGCCGCATCCAGATTGGACAACGGCTCGTCCATCAAAAAACCGGCAGGTTTGCGGACCATCGCACGGCCCAGAGCCGTACGTTGCCGCTGGCCGCCGGAAAGTTGACCGGGCTTGCGCGCCAGCAGGTGATCGATTTTCAGGACCTTCGCCGTTTCTTCAACTTGATTGAGAAGGCTACGATACTTCGAACGCGCCGTAAGGGCCCCGACGAATGGAAGACGCTCTGTGAATGTCAGGTCCCGGAGCCGAAGCGGTGTCATCATGTTCTGGGCAACGGTCAGATGCGGGTATAGCGCATAGGACTGAAACACCATGGCCAGATTCCGATCAGCTGGCCGGACCTGATTGACCATTCTGCTATCGATTAGAACTTCGCCGGAAGAAGGGGCCTCAAGCCCTGCCAGAATTCTGAGCAAGGTGGACTTGCCGCATCCGGACGGGCCGACCAACGTCAGAAACTCGCCAGCCGCGATGTCCAAATTGATGCCCTCAAGAACCGAGGTCTCGCCAAAACTCTTTTCAATCGCCTTTAAGGAAATTGCCGCCATTGCATTGCCCCTTCAGTTGCGGGGCACATTAGGGAGCGCGATTGAAGCATCTATGACGTAATATTAGCGTTGCTAATGGCTGCTAGAGTTTTCCATGCAGACAACATGGAACTGTCATGAACTCCTCTCCAAGCCCCTATCAGATCAAGGCGTTCACCTATGTTGCGAGGGAACGGAGTTTCTCCCGGGCGGCGCAGCACCTTAATGTGACGCAATCGTCCGTCACACAGCATGTGGCCAAGCTAGAAAACCATATGGGAACCCAGCTTTTCATTCGCCGCAGAGAAGGCCTGGAGCTGACACGGGCGGGCTCGGAACTCTTCAAGATCACAGATCGGTTGGCCACACTCGACCAGTTAGTGACAGAAAAGATAAATGACTACAGCGCGTTGACGGATGGCCATATCCGATTGATCGCGAATGCGCCCCGGCCGGCGATGCCCATTATTGCGCGATATGGAGAACTCTATCCGCAGGTTCAGATCGACTTCACGCTCTACGACTGGACCACCTCAATGACGTTGCTCAATGAACGCCAGGTGGACATGGCGATTGTGACTGAGCCTCAGGACTACCCGGCGCTTGTGACCCACGAGCTCCGAAGGTCAAAATACATGGCTTACATGAGGGCGGACCACAGGCTTGCAAACAATCCGGTACTGTCACTTGTCGATCTTCAGGCGGAAACGCTGGTTTTGCCGGAAGACGGCTCTCTTACACAGCGGGTGGTGCGCGGCAAGATCCGACAGCATGGATTGAATTTTCCCCGGATCCTGAAAACCACCACCTTTCCGATGGTCAAGGAAGCCTTGCTCCATGGTTTGGGCGTCGGCTTGCTCCTGGAAAACAGCCTGTTTCCGTCCGAAAATCTGGTGGCGGTTCCAGTCCGCGAAATGTTTGAAGACTATAGGGACTGTGTCGTCATTCCACGTGACAAAAAGGATCTTAGGCTGATCAAAAGTTTTCTCGGTGTGTGCATCGATGCTGTGGTTTCCGAACTGAACCAACCGATTTGATACCGACACTAGGTCACGGATCCATAAATGAGGCTGAAATGGCGCCAGAAACGGCAATGACCAGCAAGGAAATTCGCGAAAAGCGGGCTTTTTGCCCCGGTTGAGCGGATTGACGCAGCAGATTGAAGCCCGTTTTGGCGTCGCTGCGCGATGGGATGAATTCGTCCGGCAACAGCGTTGCAAGCCCTTGAAAACCATTAGGTTTCCTGCACGCTTGCGTCTTGTATCCGCACAAATTCATCTCCACCATTTCTATCGCATTTATGGGTCCGTGACCTAAGGTGGAGGATGGTTTCTCTGAATTCCAAATGGCAATACAACAGTGAGGGAATTTGTTTTGGATCCGCTGTATAGGCTTAGGTGCGAAAAGTGCTTTTGAAATGACAGGACGATCTGATTTTACCTGTTCCGATCGCGGCACATCTAGGTGAGGCTATGCAGGCGTCCGGGCTGATCGCTCGGCAGATGTCCAAAACGTTCCTTGTAATAGGAAGAGAACCGGCCGAGGTGGGAAAAGCCGCAGGAATAGGCCGCTTCGCTTACGCCAGGCGGATCCTGCCGGGCCGACAAGAGATAATGCGCCGTATCCAGTCTGGCATTGCGCAGGACCTGCATAGGGCTTTGACCATAGATGCGCTGGAAACCTTTTTGAAGGGTGCGCACATTCATGCCCGCGGCCTGCGCAATGTCAGAGAGTGTAATCGGCTCTGCCAGATTGGCGTGCATATACTCCAGCGCAATCCGGATTTCCCGGGGATTGGCCTGCCGGTCTGAACGCTCGATGATGTGCGAGATATTATTCGGCTGCAGGGTTAGGAGCGCGTGCGCCAGATCCTCCTCGGCCTTCAAATCCCGCGCCATCAACTGGTCCTGAAACAGCTCTCCGTTTTCAATGGCCCGGGCGCAGGCCATGACCAGGTTTTTGAGCTGACGGCCCGGACCATTGGTCAGGTCCACCTGCATCTCAAACCGAATGGGGCCGGGAAGGGGAGCGCCGGTGATCGAGCGGGCGACGGCTTCAAGCTGGTCCTTATCCACCTGCAACAAGAGCTGGCTGCAATCGCGCCGCCACTGGAGCAGGGCCCGCCGGTCCGGGTTCAATATGGTTCCGGTCTGCGTGGTGGCCATCATTTCTTCGCCTCGGTGCCGGATGTTTGCACTTCCCGACAGGGGTACTTGAAACAAATAAAAGGAGCTCAGCCATCCCGGATCCACCGTCACGTCTGCGCCGTAGTGCAGATAGTTTGCCGACACACTTCGGCCACGTACCGCATTGTGGCGGACGAAAAGAGTGTTCTGAGGTCCGGTAACTTCCAGCTTGTGGTCGCAGAGTTTTGTGGAGGTGATATGCCGCGCTTCATCCAGATCGCGCGTGCGAACCACCGGGTTCCGCGCGAAAAACTCCTCCTGAGACAAAGCGATTTGTGTGGCCATCAGTTTCCTTGTGAACCTGTTTCAATTTGATCTAGATCAAATAGGCGCATGAATTCCAATTTGCTTCAAGCTTAAAATTATCACTGCAAGACAGGTTCGTTTTTCGGATAACCGATTGCTCAAAAGCGTTGCAGGGTGAGTTGTACATTGACGCCGGCCAGCAAGTTCGGCTGTCCAACAGGAAGTACCAAATGAGACTGCCCCCGCTTTCCGACTGGGATGATGCTTTTGCAAATATGAAACACGTGGCGAAATCGGAGGAGTTGCCGGGTTTCTGGTCCGCCCGGGCTGCCGCCTACCGGGAGGAGATGCGCGCCAACGGAGGACGGATCGACACCGATGTCGAATATGGAACTCATCCGAGGGAGAAGTTTGATCTGGTATGGCCAGATCACGCTCCAAAGGGATTGGCGGTCTTTATCCATGGCGGTTTCTGGATGCGGTTGGATAAAGGCTACTGGACGGACTTTGCCGAGGGGGCAAGGGCGCACGGTTGGGCTGTCTGCCTGCCCAGTTATACTCTGACACCTGAAGCGCGGATCCATGAAATCACGGTACAGATTGGCAAGGCTATAACAGCTGCTGCCTCGAAAGTGGATGGTCCAATCCGCTTGTCCGGTCATTCGGCCGGCGGCCATTTGGCAACGCGCATGCTCTGCGCCGATAGCCCATTGTCAGAGGATGTCCATAACCGTATCGAACATACTCTTTCAATCAGCGGGCTCCATGACTTGCGGCCGCTGCTGCACACGGAAATGAACCAGACGCTGCAGATGGATCTTGCGGAGGCCAGAGCCGAAAGTGCTGCCTTGGCTGAGCCGGCAACAGCCGCGCCGCTCACATGCTGGGTCGGAGGTGGCGAGCGGCCCGAGTTCATCCGCCAAACCCGTCTCATGTGCCAAATGTGGGAGGGACTGGATGTTCCTGTGCGCTGCGAAGTCGAGGGCAATCACAACCACTTCACCATTCTCGAGGGGCTAAAGGACCCGGGCTCGCCGATTACCGCCGCTTTTGCCGGTCCGTTTGCGCAAGCATGAAGCGGCAGAAAAACAATCGGCGTTTGACGCTCTCGCCACTAGAACCCGTAAGACGGAGGCAACACCAATGACGGCATTGACACCTGGGATCGTCAAATCCCGAGAGGGTCTCGACAACATCAGCTGGAATATCCTGGGGCAGACCTATGTGCCCAAGCAGATGACCGAAGAATGCTTTACCTGGCACGCCACTCTGCCGCCCGGGACCTTCGTGCCGCCACATATCCATCCGGACCAGGACGAATATCTCTATATTCTCGAAGGCCGTTTCGATTTCCTTCTGGATGGTCAGGAAGTGGTTGGAGAGCCGGGCGACTTTGTGAAGCTTCCACGCGGCATTCCGCATGGCATCTTCAACAAGTCGGATAGCACAATCAAGACGATGTTCTGGGTAACGCCGACGGCCCAGCTTTACGATCTGTTCTGGGCACTTCACAATCTGGGACCTGAGGCAGATCCGGCTGAGATCGTTGCCATCTCCACGGCCCATGCCATCGATTTCCTTCCGCCAGAAGATGGGGATGCGTAATGACAGTCCTGATCGCCGGGGCCGGAATTGGCGGCTTGACCACCGCATTGATGCTGCACCAACGCGGTATCAAGGCACAAGTCGTCGAGCAGGCTCCGGAAGTGCGCGAAGTCGGTGTCGGTATCAATACGCTGCCGCACTCCATCGCCGAACTTGCAGAACTTGGCCTCTTGGAGCGATTGGACGAAGTGGGATTGCGCACGCGCGAGCTGCGCTATTTGACCCGCATTGGCCAGGAGGTATGGCGGGAGGCGCGCGGACTTCATGCCGGACATGAACACCCGCAGTTCTCTATCCACCGGGGCCGGTTGCAGAAGGTGCTGTATGATGCTGCAGTCGAACGTATGGGGCCTGATGCCGTTCTGACAGGTCATCGCCTGGCTGGTTTTGTTCAGGATGAGGCTGGCGTTACGGCTCACTTCACAAACACGGCTGACGGGCTCAATTCCAGGACTTTGCGCGGCGAAGTGCTGATCTGCGCAGACGGCATACATAGTGCCGGACGGCGCAGCTTCTACCCAGATGAGGGTGTGCCGAGCTGGGCTGGAGTTGTGATGTGGCGGGGCGCGGCAGAGTGGCCCGTTTGGGAAGACGGTGAAACCATGGCCATCGCCGGAGGACTGGGGGCGAAGCTGGTTCTTTACCCTATCGCTCCTGTGAAGAATGGCAGGCAGTTGATGAACTGGGTGGTGAACGTGCGCATCGCCGATGCCTCGGTGTCACCACCACCGCCGGAAAGCTGGTCGAGGCAAGCGCCGCTCGCCAAGGTGCTGCCTTATGCCAGACGTTTTCACGTTCCTGGCATGGACCTCGAGGCGCTCATTCGCGCGAGCGGGACAATTTTTGAATATCCGATGGCTGACCGGGATCCGCTGCCGCGCTGGACGCATGGACGGGTCACTCTTCTCGGAGACGCCGCCCATCCAATGTATCCGGTCGGCTCAAACGGAGCGGCGCAGGCCATTTTGGATGCGCGCTGTATTGCCGATGAACTGGCCGCGGCTGAACACCCGCGCGAAGCACTCTACCGCTACGAACAGGACCGTTTGCCAAAGACCTCGGAAGTCGTGCGCATCAACCGGATCGGCGGACCCGAACGTGTGATCGACGAAGTCGAGAAACTAAGCCCGCGCCGTTTTGAGAACGTCGACGACGTCCTTGGATATGAAGCGCGCGAGGCAATTGTCAAAGGTTATGCAAAGACGGCTGGCTTTGCGACGAAGAAAGACGCCTGACCGTAAACCAGGCGAAAGGCACCAGCCAGGGACCAAAACTGGCAAAGTCCTAAAAAGGGTCCTGCACACTGCCGATGTTACTTTTTTATCAGCTCCGGAGGGGGGCTCAAAGGGAAGAATGATCATGAAAGCAAAGTCGAAATTCAAACTTGCAAGCCTGGCGGCGATGTTTGCAATGAACACCGCCCTTAGCACGGCAGCCTTTGCAGAGGACATCAAGATCGGGATGGTCGTTACGCTGTCCGGCCCGCCCGCTGCCCTTGGTCAGCAGATCGTCGACGGGTTCAATTTGGCTCTGGACCAGAACGGCGGCAAGCTGGGCGGCCAATCGGTCTCCTTGATTGTTGAGGACGATGAACTCAAACCGGACGTCGCGCTGCTCAAAGCAAAGTCCCTGGTCGAGCGGGATCAGGTCGACTTTGTGGTCGGAACAGTGTTTTCCAACATGCTGCAGGCGATCTTCAAGCCGGTGGTCAAGTCCAAGACCTTCCTGATTAGCCCCAATGCGGGGCCGTCGACTTTCGCCGGAAAGAACTGCAATCCGTACTTCTTTGTCACCTCTTATCAGAACAACCAGAATGCCGAGGTCAGCGGCATGATTGCCAATGAGGAGGGCTTTGAAAAAGTCGTCCTGATGGTGCCCAACTACCAGGCTGGCCGGGACAATGTCGCCGGTTACAAGCAGACCTTCAAAGGCTCTGTAGAAGACGAAATCTTCACACCGCTCGGCCATCAGGATTTTTCTTCCGAACTGGCGCAGATCTCAACGGCAGGCGCGGATGCGCTCTTTGCCTTCATGCCAGGTGGCATGGGTGTGCGCCTGGTCAAACAGTTCGAGGCAGCCGGTCTTGGCGAGAGCCTCAAATTCACGTCCGTCTTTACGACCGATGAAACCACCTTGCCGGGCCAGAAGGATGCGGCTGTCGGCTTTCTGTCTGCGGGCGCCTGGGCGCCGGACATGAAGAACGATGTCAATCAGGCTTTTGTCTCGGCCTTTGAAGCAAAATACGGCTATGTTCCGGGGTCTTACGCGGCCCAGTCCTTTGACACGGCCAACCTGATTGCCGGTGCCTTGAAAAAGACGGGTGGTGACATGAGCGATAAGGATGCAATGCGTGCGGCCTTGAAAGCTGCGGACTTCGAATCCGTCCGTGGATCTTTCTCCTTCAACAACAATCATTATCCCGTCCAGGATTTTCATTTGCTTGAAGTGGCAAAGCGCGATGACGGCAAGTTCTGGACAACGGCCAAACGGACAATCGTGACCAACTACGCCGACAGTTTCCATTCTGAGTGCAAGATGTAGCAAACGGATAGCGCCCGCCTCCCTATTGGGCGGGCGTGTCCGGCCATGACAAGGCGGGCGCGGTGTCTTTTACCCTTCTTTTGATCCAATGCCTGAACGGGCTCCAATACGGCATGCTCCTGTTTCTGATAGCAGCCGGCCTCACGTTGGTCTTCGGGGTCATGGGCTTCATCAACCTGGCCCACGGCGTGCAATACATGGTGGGTGCCTATCTGGTGTTTGCCTTCCAGCAAATGACCGGCAGTTTTGTGATCGCTGTGTTTCTGTCCCTGGCAGCCGCGCTCATGCTTGGCCTGCTGCTGGAGCATTTCATTTTCCGGCATCTTTATGACCGTGATCATCTCACACAGGTTCTGGCGACCTTCGGCATCATCATCTTTTTGAACGAGTTGGCGAAAGTGATCTTTGGTCCGGGAACACTGTCCATTGAGCCGCCGGAGTTTCTCTCCGGCTCAATCCAGCTGACCGAACAACTGCGCTATCCGGTGTACCGGCTCGTCACGATCGCAGCCGGATTGCTCGTCGCTGCCGGGCTCTACATCACCGTCACCCGAACCCGGGTGGGCATGCTGATCCGCGCTGGCGCGACGACACCGGAAATGGTTTCCGCGCTTGGAGTGAACGTCCAGAAACTGTTCATGATCGTTTTCGGTGTTGGTGCCATGCTGGCAGGTTTTGCCGGTGTGATCGCAGCTCCTATCTTCGCTATCGAACCGGGCATGGGCGACAATATCCTGATCATCGCCTTCGTGGTGATCATCATTGGCGGCATCGGTTCGATCCGCGGCGCCTTTCTTGCTGCCCTGTTGGTCGGCCTGTTCGATACGATTGGACGCACGCTCCTGGTTGAGGGATTGGAAGTCGTGTTTCCGCCCTCCGTCTCCAATCAGGTGGGACCGGCACTCGCTTCCATGCTCATCTATATCCTGATGGCGGCCATTTTGGTGGTGCGCCCTCAAGGCCTGCTGCCGGCCAAGGGGGCTGCTTGATGAAGGTGGATCGCAGTTTTTTGGTCATGGGGCTGATCTTCCTGCTCCTTCTGGCCGCTCCCTTTGTGCTGCCGCTGATCGGGCAATCCTATCTGCTCAGCCTGCTGATCAAGGCGATGCTACTGGCGATCGCGGCGATTTCACTCGATCTTCTGATCGGTCACGGCGGGATGATCAGTCTCGGCCATGCCGCCTTTGTCGCGATCGGTGCCTATGCAGCGGCCATTGGCCTGGAAAGCGGGATTGAGAACATTCTGGTCTTGCTGTTGTTGGCGCTATTGGTCTCTGGACTATTCGCCCTAGTCACCGGCGCATTGGCGCTGCGGACATCCGGGGTCTACTTCCTGATGATCACGCTCGCCTTCGGTCAAATGACCTATTTCACGCTGACATCCCTTGCGCCTTATGGCGGCGATGATGGTTTGACGCTCTGGTCGCTGGCGACTTTGTTCGGCAGCGATGTGGTCCATAACAGTGGCCAGCTCTACCTCATAATCCTTTTCACATTGCTGCTCACCTGGTGGTCTGTCCATCGGCTGAGCAACTCCCGGTTTGGCCGTGTGCTGCGCGCTGCGCGTGACAATCCCGACCGAACGGAAATCATCGGATTTTCAGTCTACCGTTACCGGCTGACCGCCTATGTCATCGCCGGAATGATCGCTGCTGTCTCCGGCTTGCTGACGATGCAGCATGCGGAATTTGTCAGTCCGGCACTGACCGCCTGGCAGAGGTCAGGCGATCTGCTCGTTGTCGTGGTTCTGGGCGGTCTTGGAACGCGCAATGGCGCTTTTCTCGGAGCGTTTTTCCTTGTAATCGTTGAAGAAGTGCTTGGCTCGATCATTCATGATTGGCGGCTGATCTATGGTCCGCTGCTGGTGCTTCTGGCGCTTCATGCCAAAGGTGGTCTCAGCCATCTGCTTTTCCCTGCGAGACGACCCGCTAAGGCAGGTGGACCCCCGGTGAACGCGGAGCAGGCCTCATGAATGCTTTGGAAATCCGCGGCCTGAACAAATACTTCGGTGCCTTACACGTCAGCCGGAATATTTCGCTGTCCGTGCCTGGCGGTCAATGCCACGCACTTATCGGACCCAACGGGGCAGGTAAAACAACCCTGATCCACCAGATCTCTGGGGTGCTACACCCGGACGCTGGCGAGATCAGCCTCGCTGGTCAGAACATCACGGCCGCCAAAACATGGCAGCGTGCGCAAGCCGGTCTCGGGCGCACCTTTCAGCTTACCTCCATCTTGCCGTCTTTCTCCGTTCTGGAAAACGTGGCGTTGGCAGCCCAGGCCAAATCCGGTTCCAGCTTCCGCTTTTTCCGGCCGGCTTGTGCGGAGAAGGGGCTCAATGAAACTGCGATGGCGACGCTGGAGCGCCTTAACATGGCAGACCGCGCCGCTGTTCCGGCCGCAGACCTGTCACACGGAGAGCGGCGGCTTCTGGAACTTGCGGTTGCCCTGGCAGGGGCGCCGAAGTTTCTTCTCTTGGACGAACCGATGGCCGGCCTCGGACGGGTGGAAAGTTCGATGCTGATCGGCATTCTGGCGGAACTGCGCCGCGCCATTCCAATGCTCTTGGTGGAACATGACATGGATGCGATCTTTCAGCTGGCTGATACGGTTTCGGTGCTGGTTGACGGACAGGTTGTGGCCGAGGGCGCTCCGGAAGAGGTTCGAAAAGATCCAGCAGCCCGCGCGGCCTACCTTGGAGACAGCAGACAATGAGCGCGCTCCTTAGCGTTTCCAATCTGCATGCCAGCTATGGCAATGCCGAGGTCCTGTTCGGGATTGATCTCAACCTTTTGGAAGGCCAGGTGACCACGCTGATGGGCCGCAACGGCATGGGCAAGTCGACCACCGTGCGCTGCCTGATGGGATTGCTCAAACCGAGCGGCGGCACCGTCCTGGTCAATGGCGAAGATCTGACTGGCAAACCGCCTTACCGGATTGCACAGGCAGGGCTGGGGCTGGTGCCCGAGGGGCGGCTGGTCTTTCCGTCCCTCTCTGTCAGCGAAAACCTGCTTGCAACTGGGCGGCCCGTGCCGGGCGGGTGGACCGAAGAGAAGGTTTTCGAGGCCTTTCCGCGACTTGCCGAACGCCGGCGCAACCTCGGTTTCCAGCTTTCCGGCGGCGAGCAGCAGATGCTTGCCATTGGACGAGCTCTCATGACCAATCCGGCGCTCTTGATCCTGGATGAAGCGACCGAAGGACTGGCTCCGCTCATCCGTGCCGAGATTTGGTCTATGCTTGCCAAATTGAAGGCAGGCGGCCTCTCTATCCTTTTGATCGACAAGAACCTCGACGAGCTCGCCCGGATCTCGGACCAGTACTACGTGATCGAAAAGGGCGAAATCGTCTGGACCGGCAATGCAGATGCCTTCAATGCCAACAGGGCACATGTCGAACAGTACCTGCATTTGTGAGGGTCTTACGGAGCGCTGAATGGAGACTTTCTGACAAGGCAACGCTCATGCCTGAAGCGGGCTAGGTCTCCTTTTCAACGGTGTTCTGCCGCGCAATTTCAATCAGCATTCCGATTCGGGATCTTAATTGCACGGTACGCAACGTGATCGCTGCCGGTGATTTCCGTGAACCAGGAGAATTGCTCCTGTCCTATCTGTCTGGTGGGATTTCTCAGAGCTCTTGCGGGGCAATTGCATGATTTTTGGCGCTTTGTGCGCCTATCGGCAAAAAAGACAAAACGGTATTGATCAATTCAACCTGTAGAAATGAGCTCCGCGGCGATGGCTCTCGCTGAACGAAGATTGCTGCAAGATTAAAAGTGAACACGGTGAGGAAGAGCCGAAAGGGCGCTGAAACCGTGACTGCCCCCAACTTTGAGCGGCGAGAGACAGCCTTGTGCCCCTCGCATTTCGTTCATTCCTTGAAGCTCGGGCTGATCCTGAAAGCGGTTGTTTTTTGCAGCGCGGGCAAGGCTCTTGGAAGGGGACATGTGGACTTAGAGACATATTACTCGATTGCCTAAACAGACTCGCAGCATCTAGGCAGCGTCTGGATATTGGCGTGTCATTTCCGTAACTCTTTCCACTCGTCGCGAACGGCTGGTTAGACGTCAAACGAATTCGAACGACTATAGGAAGTTCATCAATTCAATATCTTATAAGGTGCAGTTCCGAACTCACGCTACAGGCTCGGAAGCCACAAAGCGATTTCAGGAAATAGAACCAGCAAGGCCACAAGCAGAAGCGAACAGCCGATGAACGGAAAGGCAGACGTATAGATGGTGCGCATGGTTGTGCCGGGTGGAGCAACCCCCTTCATGACGAAGAGCAGCAGTCCGAAAGGTGGTGTCGTGAAGCTGATTTCCAGTGCAAGCAGCATGATCAGGCCGAACCAGATCGGGTCGTAGCCAAGGCTCAAGGCCAAGGGGAAGAAGATCGGAACAGTGAGCAGCATCATGGAGATCTGCTCCATGAACATTCCAAGCAGCAAGAGCACGGCAAACATCACCATCAACATGGCAATCGGTGCAAGTTCGAAGGATATCGCCCAGTTGACGAGGCCCCTTGATGCGCCGGAAAAGGCCAGAAGTTGGCTGAAGGTCGCCGACCCGAAGACAATCAGGTAAGCCATCAGCGTGACTTTGAGCGCACCCGTAACGGATTTGCGCATCGCTTCCCAGGTCAGGCAGCGGAAGATCGCTGCCAGGATCAGGACTCCCAAGGCACCAAACGCGGCCGCTTCTGATGGCGTGACGAAGCCGTTGATCATCAATACGATGATCACCACCATCACACCAACCATCGGTACGACCTCCCGCAGAAGCAGGGAAATCTTGCTCAAGAAAGAAAGCGGTTCCACGTCGTAGGCAGGTGCAGCGCTTGGATCGAGCTTGGTCTGTAGCCAGATGGTGCCGATATAGAAACCGGCCAGAATCAGGCCCGGAACAACGCCAGCGATCAAGAGAGCGCCAACATCGATCTGTGCCAATGTGGCCAGAAGCACCGCCAGTGCCGAAGGCGGAATGATGATGGCTAGACCGCCCGTGCCCAGGATTGGGCCGATGCTCATATGCGTTTTATACCCGCGCTGGTTCATCTCCGGCACCATCAGCGAGCCGAGCAGAGCGGTGGATCCCATCGAGGAGCCGGACAGAGTTGAAAAGGCCGTGCCGCCGAGAACTGTGACGTAGCTCAAGCGGCCGGAGAGCCGGCCGAGCAACTTGTCGATGGCATTAAACATGCGCCCGCCAAGACCGGTATGAAAAAAGATCTCACCCATCAGCAGGAAGAGTGGGATCGGTACGAGCGCGAATTTGGTGAGCGAGCCAAGGCCATTGTTTAAAAGCTGGCCGATGCCACGTTCTCCGCCCATGAAGACCCAGGCACCAATGATATTGGCTGCCAGGAATGCCAAGGCTACCGGCATGCCCATGGCCATGAGAAACACGATCACCCCCAAGAGCAGGGCCAGGGCTTCGTACCATTCCATTATTCGTGTATCCCCGCTTCACCGGTATGCATAAGCTCCGGGCCGACGACAAAACGCATGAACTCGGCTGCCATCAAACCGAAGCTCAGCGGAAAAGTGACCGTTAGCAGCCAGCGGGGGTAGTAGTAGGCGCGTGTGTCATAGTCGCCGCGCTCGATGTTCTTCAAGAAGAGCTCCAGTCCTTGCCAAGCAAGGATGACGCAGACGAGCACACAGGCTAGCGCCACCAGCCGACTGACCACGCGTCTAGGGCCGACCGGGATGGCGGAGGTCACCAGTTCGATGTGAACATGCCCCTTCTCGCGAACCAGCCAGGGTGCACCAAGCATGGTCATGTACAAAAGCCCGTACTCGGACGAAGTGAACAGCCAGGCAAACGGCTGGAGACCAAGATTGCGCATGAGAACGGAGATCACGACGGAGACCATCAGCCACACCAGCGTGGCACCGGCCACCAACGCCATGGCGTCGATCAACAACCTATAGAATCTTGAAACAACCGTCATGCACACGCCCCGGGCCGGCAAGATCAGGCCCGCTAGAGAGCGGGCCTGACTGTCCTGTTATTTTGCGGCATTCAGATCGTAGAAGAGTTCGATCAGCTTGTCATAGTTGCCGGTGCCGCCCGGTTGCTCGGCCATCAGGCCTTTCATGCGCTCCCAGGTCTTTTCGCGTGCGGCGGCCAGGTAATTCGCCTTGGCGTCGCCTTCCAGCGAAATGGCGGTCATGCCGGCAGCGTCCAGCGCAGCAAAGTCCTCATCCCGCTTGGCGCGCAGCGCCGCCACACTGTCCTTTTCGTGCTGAATGGCAACATCCTGCAGGACTTTCTTGGAGTCGTCTGACAGTGAGTTCCACTTCTCAAAATTGATGATGACACCGAGGTCGGTGGAGAAGAAACACGGTTCGATCCGGTAATTCAGGAACTCGTTCCATTTGAGATCGATCAGACCGATCTGTGTCCAGCCGGTGGCGTCAACAACACCGCGTTGCAGGGCTGAATAGACTTCCCCCGTTGGCAGATCGATCACCTGGGCGCCGAGATAGTTGGTGAAGAAGGCGTTGTAGACATTGTTGCCGCGCAGCTTCAGGCCTTCAACTTCCAGATTTCCTTTGTCGTCAAAGGTGGGCTCATTACGGGTCCACAGATTGTAGCAAACGCCACTATCGAACCAGCCGAGGTATTTAAGACCCATCTTGTCCTGGTGGATCTGGTCAATCAGCTCAATGCCGCCATTCTGGCGAGTTTCGACAGCTGTCAGGTTGGAGGCGACCATGGCGTCTTTTTCCGGAAGAGCGCCGCCGTAAAAGGAGCCCGGGGTATAAACCATGTCGACAATACCGTCGCGCACAGCGTCCGGCTGCTGGAACATGCCGATTGCTTCAGGTCCGCCGCGCACATCGATCTGCACCACGCCTTTGCCGGCCTCATTCACCTTGTCGACGAACGACAGGAAACTCTTGGTGTAGATCAGTGTTTCAGGAAAGGCATGGACGGCGGTCAAGGTGTCTTCCGCCTGCGCCGTTGCGCTGAACAGTGTCGATCCGGCGAGCAGGCCGGCCAGTATTAACCTTTTCATAGTCTCACTCCACTTTGCGGGCGGCGTTTGCCGCTTCCCTCTTGTTTTCAGGATTTGTCCTGAGGCTTGCTGCTCCTGTTGGATCAAGAGCTCTTTGTGATGTGGGCGGGCCGTACCCATGGCGCGCGCCGCATTAGGTGCTGTACATGCCGATCGATGTCGGGCTTGTGGGCAAGGGTTAGATCAATGTCGTCCCAGCCATTAATCAATTTGGTGCGCCAGCTGGGATCGAGGTCGAAACCTATCCGCTGGTCGCCGATCTGAAGGTGGCCCTTCTCCAGACAGACCTCAGCGGCCGGCGCCGCATCCTCAAGGACCTGAAACAACAGGCCCATATCCTCTTCTGTGATCCGGGCAGGCAGGAGCCCGTTGTTGATGGCGTTGCCGGCAAAAATGTCGCCGAAGCTCGGGGCAAAAACGGCTCTAACGCCAGCATCAACCAAGGCATAGACAGCTGCTTCTCGTGAGGAACCACTGCCGAAATTCCGCCCTGCCACCAGGATGCTGGCAAGGCCGTGGCGGTTCAGCGGAAAGTCAGGAAGCATTTCACCGCCGTCATCCCGGCGAAGGTCATGCAACAGAAACCGGCCGTATCCCTCACTTCTAGGTGTCGACATGAACCGTGATGGGATTAGCTGATCCGTATCGACATTGTGGATCGGCAGGGCAATTGCGTGGCCCTGGTGCTGGCTCCAACCGCTCATACCGCGCGTCCTTCCAAGAGAGGGCGAACATCCGTGATCGTGCCTGTCACAGCCGCTGCCGCGACCATCGCCGGCGACATCAGGTGGGTGAGCGCACCGGGACCCTGGCGGCCACGGAAATTGCGGTTGGTTGAAGACGCACAGCGCTTGCCGGGCGCGACCAGGTCGCCGTTCATGCCAACACACATGGAACAGCCGGCTGATGCCCATTCCAGACCTGCATCGAGAAAGATCCTGTCGAGCCCTTCTTCCTCCGCCTGTGCTTTCACGAGCGCTGAGCCTGGGGACACCAGTCCGGCGACCTTTGCTTTTCGGCCCGAAAGAACGGCTGCTGCATGGCGCAGATCTTCAATCCGCCCATTTGTGCAAGAACCGATAAAAACCTGATCGACCGGCGTGCCCTCAATCCGGTGGCCGGCGGCAAGTCCCATGTACTCAAGCGCGTCCCGGGCCCCTTGCGCCTTGCCGTTTGCCAGCTGGTTCGGATCGGGGATCGTGGAGGTGACCGGGATCGCATGCTCCGGGCTTGTGCCCCAAGTCACGGTTGGCGCGATGTCGGCAGCATCCAGGAGAATGTCCTCGTCAAACGAAGCTGTTTCGTCGGTGGTCAGCTCCGCCCAGTGTTCCAGAGCTGCCTCCCAGTCCGCCCCTTTTGGAGCGTAAGGACGGCCGTTCAGGTATGAGTATGTCGTTTCATCCGGCGCAATCAGGCCGAAGCGCGCGCCGCCTTCGATAGAGAGATTGCACAAGGTCATGCGGCCTTCCATGGAAAGCGCACGGACAGTGTTGCCGGCGTACTCAAGCGCGTATCCCTGGGCACCATCTGCACCAAGGCGCGCAATCCAGTTGAGCGCGATGTCCTTGGCGCTGACACCCGGACCGAGCACTCCGTCAATCTTCATGCGCATGGCTGCGGGCTTCTTTTGCCAGATGGTCTGGGTCGCCAGAACGTGGGCGACCTCGGTTGCGCCAATGCCAAAGGCAA
Source organism: Roseibium sp. (assembly GCA_965230705.1). Lineage (GTDB taxonomy): Bacteria > Pseudomonadota > Alphaproteobacteria > Rhizobiales > Stappiaceae > Roseibium. The sequence goes on from CBDDLN010000001.1 coordinate 405,560, forward strand.
GGGTGCCGAACGCGCCATGCGTCGAGGTGTGACTGTCGCCGCAATTGACCAGTAGGCCAGGCAAGGTCAGCCCCTGTTCAGGGCCGACCACATGGACGATGCCCTGACCGGGGTCTTTAAGGTCGAACAGGCGCAAGTCGTGCTTATGGGCATTCTTGCGCAGGGTTTCGATCATGTATTTGATTTGCGGTTCGGAAATCCGTTCACGTCCACGTGTCGGAGCATAGTGGTCGACTACGGCAAAGGTCAGATCGGGTTCGGCCACGGGCGCGTCCCTTGCCGCCAGTTTGCCGAATGCATGATGCGAGCCTTCATGCACGAGATGCCGGTCAACCCATAAAAGAGAGGCGCCTTCCTCGCGCCGCACGATTTCATGTGCAGACCAGAGCTTGTCTAGGAGGGTGCGCGGGGTCGTCATGCCGACTCTCCCGGCGGTTTGCCGATGGTCGGTTGCCAATGGCGCGCGCTGCCGTCGCCGACCCGCGTTAGCGGCATTTCAAGACGGAACATATCGGGCCGGTAGAGTGCGGAGAGGTATTCCACACCGTTGTCATTGACGTCGCGCACTACGCGGCGCAGCGACAGCAAGGCTGAGCCGACAGCAATGCCAAGCGCTTCAGCGACGTCTGGCCCGGCAAGGGTTGCCGAAACGGACTGATGCGCATCCTTGATCTGGACACCGCTCAGTTCCAGGAGCTTGAAAAGTGGCGTCGTCGCCAGATCGTTTTCTGAATAGTTCGCGGCAATTCCGGCGGGAACATAGGTGGTGAGGTGCGAGAAAGGCGTACCGTCGGCGCTGCGGACCCGGGTTGCGATCTGAACCTGTTCTTTCGATTCCAGGTGCAGTGCACTGGCAACGAATTCCGGTGCTGCGCCATAGGAAAACGACAACAGGCGCGCGGTGGTGGTTTGTCCCATCTCGACCAGCTGCGGCATCAAGGTGGCCAGGTTCATGGCCATCGGTTGCCCGGCTTGACCGGAGGTTCGAACCGTTGTGCCGCTGCCTGCGCGTCGCACAACAAGGTTGGCCGCGGCCAACGCATCCAGCGCCCGCCGGATCGTGACGCGGGAGACACCGAAAATTTCCGCCAGCTTCTGCTCCGGCGGCAGGCTGTCCCCGTCTTCCAGGCGGCCATCAGCAATCTGATCGCGCAGCGAAAGATAAACCTGCCGTGCCTTCGCACCGTCCGGAAGCAGCGACTTTTCGGGCTTGTTCACGCTGGATATTCCTCCCTAATCCGCACTCAATGTTATCGCTGGCTTCAAAAAGATCAAGCTGCTGTACGAAAAATTTGTCCTTTTTGGTATTGGATGCATATAAAAATCTGTATTATAAAAAATACAAATTTGGGAGGAGCGGTATGCCGATCGTCGAGCTGCATCTGTTGCAGGGCTATGGGGCCGAGGATAAACGCCGACTGCATGAAGGTCTGACAAATGCCGTCCGTCTGGTCGTGCCCGCTGCACCCGAAGCCATCACGGTCATGATCCACGAAATGGAACCGGCCAACTATTCCCGCGGCGGTATTCACTGCAACGGTGCCGCTGCGCTCATAGACCCGGGTGAGATCGTGAAAGACTATTTGGGCGCGATGGAAGCGCGGGATCTTGAGAGCGCACGCGCGTTGTTGAGCGAGAACTTTGCCATGCGGTTTCCCGGTACGGCTCCCATGCACACGCTAGAAGAATTGATTACCTGGGCAGGTCCCCGCTACCGCTTTGTCAAAAAGGTGTATCAAGGTTTTGACGTCATGCAAGGCACAGGCCCGGCGGCCCTGGTTTACTGTCGCGGCACCCTTTCTGGAGAATGGCCCGATGGCACGCCCTTTGATGGCATTCGATTTATTGACCGCTTTGAAATCGAGAATGGCAGGATCACGCGCCAGGACGTCTGGAACGATCTTGCGGAGGTGAAGGCAACAGCATGAGCGAGATTGATCCCATTACCCTGTCGGTCCTGTCTGGCCGTATGGAGCAGATTGCCGATGAAATGGACGCCACGCTGTTTCGTGCAGCCTTCAATCCGATCATCGCCGAAGCCCACGACGCCAGCCATGGGCTTTACCATGCCGGCAGCGGTGATACGCTGGTTCAAGGCAAATCCGGTTTGCCTATTTTTGTCGGCGTGATGTCCTTTGCCGTGAAAGCGGTGATTGAAAAGGCAGCCGCGGATGGAGATATGGCAGACGGAGACATTTTCATTTTCAACGACGCACATATCGGCGGGACGCATCTCTCCGATATGCGTCTCGTGCGCCCTTACTTCCGCGATGGACAACTCTTCTGCTATCTCGCCTCCGTCGGCCATTGGCATGATGTTGGAGGCGCAGTACCGGGCAACTACAATCCGGCGGCCACGGAGGTCTTCCAGGAGGCCTTTGTGCTGCCGCCGGTCAGGCTGGCCCGCGCAGGCGCCATCAACCAGGACATTATCGACATTCTCTTGCGCAACACGCGCTTGCCGCAATCTGCCAGGGGCGATCTGAACGGCCAGCTCGGAGCGCTCGACCTCGGTGTCCGGCGCATGGATGAACTGCTGGACGAATATGGCGCGCCGACAGTGCGCTCCGCCCTCGATGCGCTGGGACATCGGGCAGAGGCATTGATGCGGGCTGAGCTATCCGATCTGCCGGATGGGCGCTGGGAAGCGGAAGATTTTCTCGACAATGATGGCATTACGGATGAACCGCTCGCCATTCGGGTGGCGCTGGAGATCAAGGGCGACCGCATGACCCTCGACTTCGCAGGATCCGCTCCACAATGCGCGGGCCCAGTGAACATCGCGCTGCCGACAACGGTTGCAACGGCCTATGTCGCCATCAAACACATCTTCCCGGATCTGCCAGCCAATGCCGGTGTCATGCGCCCAATCGCTGTCGACGTGCCGGAAGGTTCTTTGCTTTCAGCAGAGTTTCCGGCCCCGACAGGCGGTTATACCGAGACGATCCTGCGCATGATCGACGTTATCTTTTCAGCCTTTGCAAAGGCGGCGCCGGATCGCGTCGTCGCAAATGCCTACGGCACGATCAATGCTCTCTCAATCGCTGGTAAACGCAGCGACGGCAAACCCTGGGTCATGTTCAGCTTCTATGGCGGGGGACATGGCGGCTCTCCCGAAAGCGACGGCCTCAACCACGGCAACGCACCGATTTCGACAGCGACCATCCCTCCAATGGAGATCCTGGAAGCCGCCTATCCGGTGATGTTCCGAAAATGGGCGCTCCGCCCGGACAGCGCTGGGGCAGGCAAACATCGCGGCGGCATGGGCGCGGTCTACGAGATCGAGGTTCTGGAAGAAAACGGCGCGGAGGCTTTTTTGTTTGGTGAACGCGGACGCTTTGCTCCCAAGGGTATCGCGGACGGCCAGGACGGTGCGCTCAACCGGTTTTCTTTCGAGCAGGATGACGGCTGGCAGACGCCACCACTCGCGTCCAAAATGCTCGGCATCAAATTGCAGCAGGGTCAGGCGGTTCGTTTGGAAACTCCAGGCGGCGGCGGTTACGGCAAAGCGGAAGAGCGCTCAGCCACTGACATTGCCCGGGACGTGGCCCGCGGGCTTGTTAAAGCGGAGGCAGCCGACCGGATCTATGGACGCACATGGCGGGAGGCCTCCTCATGAGCGGGCGCATGGTTGGCGTTGATGTTGGTGGCACATTTACCGACATATTCGTACTCAACGAGGAAGACGGAACTGCATCTGTCGCCAAGGTGCCGACAACGCGCCCGGATCAGTCCGGTGGATTTTTGGACGGAATTTCGCAACGGGTTCCAGATCTTTCGGAAATTTCCGTTGTGGTTCATGGCACGACAGCCGGCACCAATGCGCTCCTAGAGAGAAAAGGCGCAACAACTGGGGTCATCTGCACTGAAGGCTTGCGCGATGTCTTGGAAATGCGCCGGCGGGACCGGCCGCGCACCTGGGGTCTCAGGGGAGACTTCGAACCTGTTGTTGACCGGCGTAACAGGCTGGAGGTGCCGGAGCGCACGCTGGCCGATGGCACTATCCGAACACCGGTTGATCTTGAAGCCGTGCGAGCGGCGGCAAGGCAGCTTCGGGCGCAGGGCTGCGATGCCATCGCAATCCTTTTTGCCAACGCTTACGCCAATCCGGAAAACGAAGCTGCAGCCGTCGTGGCCGTGCGAGAGATCTGGCAAAACCCGCATGTCTCGGCATCTTCGGAAATTCTTCCGGAAATCCGGGAGTTCGAGCGTTTCTCAACGACAGCGCTCAACGCTTATCTACAGCCGGAAGTTTCCGGTTACCTTGACCGTCTCGAGCGGGCACTGAAGTCCGGCGGTTTTGACGGCGAATTCATGATCGTGCAGTCCAATGGCGGTGTCATGGCAGTTGAGACTGCCTGCCGCTTGCCGATCCGGACAGCACTTTCCGGCCCCGCAGCAGGCGTGATCGCAGCCGGTTACATTGCCTCCTCCGCCGGCTTTGACAATGTCATCACCGGAGACATGGGCGGCACGAGTTTCGATGTCTCGCTGATCTCTGAAGGGCACTCGATGTTGTCGCCGCAAACCGCCATTGATTTTGGCATGGTGGTGCGCACGCCAATGATCGAAATTACCACCATCGGTGCCGGTGGTGGATCCATCGCCTGGGTCGATAAGGGAGGGCTTTTGAATATTGGCCCGGAGAGCGCCGGATCGAACCCCGGGCCGGTCGCCTATGGACTGGGGAACACCCGCCCTACCGTGACCGATGCCAATGTTGTTCTCGGCCGCATTGACCCGAACAATCCAATCGGTGGAAAGCTTGAACGGCTCGACGTTGAGGCAGCTTCAAAGGCAATCGACGAGCATGTGGGAAAACCACTTAGCCTAGATACCGTCCAGGCGGCGGAAGCCATCTTGAGGGTTGCCAACTCCCGTATGGCCGGCGCCATCCGCCTTGTCAGCATCGAACGGGGGTTTGATCCGAAGCGCTTTGCCTTCATGCCTTTTGGCGGCGGTGGAGCTCTTCATACAGGCGCCATGCTCAAGGACGTCGGCATCGCCAGCGCCATTGTCCCGCGCTATCCCGGAGTGACCTCCGCAATGGGCTGCGTGATTGCCGATATGCGTCAGGATTTTGTCCAGACCATCAATTCACTCGTGGATCAACTGGATGTGGCTATGCTCACTGCCTTCATGCAGATCCATGTGGACCAGGGGCTGGCAATGCTTGACGCTGCCCGGACACGCTTTGAAAGCCGGGAGCTCAATTTTGAACTGGACATGGCCTATATCGGCCAGACACACACGGTTTCCGTGCCGCTTACGGTTCGGACGGAAAACGACAAAGTGCAGACGCCAACCAAGGCAGAGATCGAGAAGTCCTTTGATGCAGCCTATGAAGCAGCTTTCGGGCGGCTTCTGGAAAACGGTGTCCGGCGCGTCTTGAACCTGCGCAGCGCGGTGACTGGGCTTCGGCCGAAATTCGATCTCAGGGCTCTAGCACCGACCGGCACAGACACACCGGCACCCAGGACAACACGCAACGTGCACTTTGGTGAGCAATGGTATGAGACGGCGATCTACGAACGGCTTGCGCTAACCGTGGGAGCTGTGATCCAAGGTCCGGCAATCCTGGAACAGCCGGATACAACGGTGCTCGTTGAACCGGACCTGCAGGCGCGCGTCGATGACTTCGGCAACACCATTATCGAACCTTCGGAGACCACGTCATGAGCGAACCGAACACTTGGGACCTGTCACGGACAGCGCTCCTGACGATCGATCTGCAAAATGATTTCATCCATCCTGAAGGAGCGTATGGCCGGGCCGGACAGCGTGCTGACAGCATTGCCGCATTGCCGGAGCGGATAGTACCGCTGGTCAAAGCACTGCGTCAGCGTGGTGGGCACTACATTTCAGCCCAGTTCACGCTTGTCCCTGATGCCAAGGGTGAGCCGCTGATCGCTCCGCACTTGAAAAAACTGCGCCCCTTCCTCGGAAAAGGCGATTTTGCTCCAGGCAGTTTCGGCCACTCGCTGGTCGATAGTCTGGCTCCTGCGGATTTCGTGATTGAGAAGGTTGCCTATTCGGCTCTTTACCAGACACGACTGGAATACATCATGCGTGCGGTCGGCATCGACAATCTGATTATCGGCGGCATTGTCACCAACGGCGGCGTCGCCTCTACCTTGCGCGATGCACATTTGCGAAATATCGAAACGGTCCTGCTGACCGACGGCAGTGCCGCCTTCAAACCCGACGTCCATGACGCAACTCTTCTGTCGCTGGCAACCGTAACCCATGAAATGAGCTGCCAGGAGGCATTAACCTGGCTGGAGGCAACATCATGAGCTTGAAACATCGCCTTCAACAAAAAGAAATCCTGATTGCCCCGGGTGTCTATGACGGACTGACGGCGTCTCTTGCAACAGCCGCCGGCTTCGGAGCTCTCTATTTGAGCGGCGCAGCCGTTGCCTATACCCGTCTGGGACGGCCAGACATTGGCCTGACGTCTGTTACGGAAATGGCCGACACCATGTCGCTGATCGCTGACCGGACTGAGCTGCCGGTTATCATCGATGCCGATACGGGCTTCGGCAATGCACTGAACGCACAGCGCACCATGCGCCTTTATGAACGCGCTGGTGCCTCAGCCCTTCAGGTTGAAGACCAGACCTATCCCAAGCGCTGCGGTCATCTGTCGGATAAATCCTTGATCCCGGCCAAGGAAATGGCCGGCAAGGTGCAGGCAATGGCCGATGCGCGCACCTCGGATGAAACCCTCATTGTTGCACGCACGGATGCAATTGCCGTTGAAGGTTATGAGGCGGCGATTGATCGCGCCGAAACCTATCTGGAAGCAGGCGCTGACGTGCTCTTCATTGAAGCGCCGCAATCCCTGGAGCAGCTTTCCGACATCGCCCTCGCTTTTAAAGGCCGGGTCCCGCTTCTGGCTAACATGGTGGAAGGTGGCGCGACACCAATTACCGGCGCTAAGGATTTGGAAGACCAGGGCTATTCCATTGTCATCTTCCCCGGCGGCATTGTGCGCGCGCTCGCCCGCACAGCACAGGACTATTATCAAAGCCTGCATCAACATGGCAGCAACCGGCCGTTCGCGGATCGAATGTTCGATTTTGACGGGCTGAACAAGGTGATTGGGACCCCTGAAATGTTGGCCAAGGGCGTCGCCTATGACCGCAACGAGACCTGACACAGCACCAACACCTGAAGAGTTCGACCTGGAGTGTGAAACGCTGATCATCGGCGCAGGCGCAGGCGGACTGGTCGCAGCCTTGGCGGCCAAGGAGGCCGGTCAGTCGGTTTTGGTGATCGAAGCTGATCCGGTGCCGAAAGGCTCCACCGCCCTGTCAGCCGGTTTGATCCCGGCTGCGGGAACAAGAGCCCAGTCAGTTGCCCAGATCGACGATGATGCGGCGCTGTTCGCAGCCGATATTCAGGCCAAAGCAAATGAGGAAAACGAACAGGCTCTTGTCGACCGATTGGCTCAAAACTCCGGTCCGGTCGTCGACTGGCTGACAGAGTCCTTCGGATTGCCGTTTTCGGTTGTCTCCAATTTCGATTACCCAGGCCACAGCCGCAGGCGCATGCATGGGCTGCCATCACGGTCAGGGGGTGAGTTGATCGACAGACTGAGGGCAACTTGTGAGAACGCGGGCATCGACATCATCTGTGAGCGCCGCGCACATCGACTGTTCTTGGAAGCAGACCGTGTTTCGGGCGTTGCTGTTCACCGGCCTGATGGCGGGGTTGAAACCATCGGTTGCGAAAAACTGATATTGGCCTGCAATGGTTTTGGCGGCAATCGGGACCTGGTGCATCAGTACATGCCCGAGATCGAAAACGGTGTCTGGTTCGGCCATGAGGGCAACCGCGGCGAAGCGATGATCTGGGGCCAAGAAATTGGAGCGGATTTTCAGCATCTTAATGCCTACCAGGGCCACGGCAACGTCGCTCATCCGCACGGTATCCTGATCACCTGGGCGGTGATCATGGAAGGCGGTGTTCAGGTCAATTGCGAGGGGCGACGCTTCTGGAACGAGACCAAGGGCTACTCGGAAGCTGCCCGTGCGGTGCTCGCCCAGCCAAAGGGCGAAGCCTGTGCGATTTTCGATTGTCGTATCGCCGAAGTTGCGAGGCAATTTGAGGATTTTAAGCAGGCCGAGGCCGCTGGTGCAATCAAGGTTTCAGCAACACTCGAAGGTCTGGCAGGAGAGCTCGGTTTGCCCGTTGGCCCGTTTGTGGAGACCTTGGAAGCCATTCCAGCAGACGGCCCGGATCCTTTTGGCCGCATCTACAATAACCCGAGGTTGAAAGCGCCTTACTTTGGTGTCCGCGTAACCGGTGCATTGTTTCACACGCAAGGCGGACTTCGAACGGGCGAAAATGCACGTGTTTATCGCACCGGCGGTACTCTGTTTCCCAATCTGTTTGCCTGTGGCGGTGCGGCCTGTGGTGTTTCCGGCAGCGGCGATAGCGGTTATCTCTCCGGCAACGGCCTCCTGAGTGCCGTTGTCTTGGGTAAACTCGCTGGTGAGGAACGTTGAATCAGCACAACACAAAAAGAAGAAAGTGCGGGCCCGCAGCGGGATGAATGCATGAATGAAAACCTGTGCTCGACACTGTCAGAAGTCCGGCACCTCATCGAAGATTGGCGGCAGCACTACAATGCATTCAGGCCGCATTCCGCCCTGAACTGGCTCACATCAGACGAACTCGCAAGAGGAGTACAACACGGATTGGACACCGCGGCATGAAAATGCCATCTCTCAAAAACTAACTCGAGACTGGCATCAGTCCGGGGAGAGGGTCGCCAGCGCCAGCCCCGCGCAACCGGAAAATTCTAGGAAGAGCGGTTTACGATCCGCAAGAACGTGGGTGATATGGCCCGTTTGGTGCTCAGGCTGTTTGACACGCTTTTGGATCAGGTCGCTTGAAAGGTGAGCAAATCGGCTGCAGCATCGAAACAGAGCGTTCCAATTGCGGATTGTCAGGCAAATTCTGGGTGTTTTCAGTTTGGGAAGGTCAAGATGAACGTTCTGCCAGGCAGGTTTTTGAGAGATCTTCTTACGCTCCGTTCCTTCGGCGCGAGTGGAATGGGCAAGGGAGTGGTGCGTCCGGCATTTTCTGAACCAGACGTGGCTGCCCGAAAGTGGCTGATCAATCAGTTGGAGGCGGCGGGCCTGGCCCCACATGTGGATCCTGCGGGCAACGTCTTCGGGCTGACCGATGCTCCATCCCTACTATTGGGGTCTCACACCGATACCCAACCTGAAGGGGGGTGGCTGGATGGGGCATTGGGTGTCATCGTCGCATTGGAGATCGCGCGTGCTGCGAAAGAGGCGGGTGGTCCGCCAGTATCAATCGTGAACTTCCAGGACGAAGAAGGGCGGTTTGGAGCGCTGACCGGATCCAGCATTTGGTCAGGCAAAACCACACTTGCCGAGGCGGACGAATTCACGGACATGAATGGCGTCTCTTTCCGCGATGCGCGGTCTTCAATGGCAAATCTTGCAGGAGCGTTTGTGCCACAAAACCAGTTCTCGGGTTTCATTGAACTACATATCGAACAGGGCAGCACACTGGACGATGCGGGCGAGGCGATTGGCGTTGTCACAGGTATTGTCGGATCCAGACAACTGCAGGTCACACTAACAGGTCAGCAAAACCACGCTGGCACCACGCTGATGCACCAGCGAAAAGATGCGTTTCAGGCGCTGTCGGCATTCAACGCCGCGCTGAACGACTGCCTTCGAAACATTGTAACACCGCGCACAGTCTGGACGATTGGCCGGATAAAACTACGGCCCAATGCACCCTCCATTGTGCCCGGTGAAGTGGTATTCGACGTGCAGTGGCGCGATGTTGATGACGATCGCCTGGCCCGGATGGAAACTCTTGTTCGCGATCTTGTTGCCGAGATTGCCGTTGACCATGGAATGCAGGCTGAAATTGTGCCGATCAAGGCGCTGCGGCCGGTTCCAATGGACGCCAACTTGCGCGCGGCCTTGAGCGCCGCAGCTGAGGCGCAGGCCCCGGGTAAATGGTGCGAGATGCCGTCGGGCGCCTTGCACGACGCTTCAAACATGGCGCGGTTGATGCCGTCAGCGATGTTGTTTGTTCCGTCGATCGACGGCATCAGCCACGACTTTGCCGAAGACACGCACGAGGCCGACTTGATAACCGGCCTTCGTGTGATGGCGGACGCCGTCGGCCGACTAAACTGAAACAGTTGTCAATCCAGAGTCCCCGTTGCTCAAACGCAGCTCGCAAAAAAAGCTAGCTAGGTCCTGTTGGTAAAGTGTATTCCCGGGAAGCAAAGCCTTGCTCTCAACAATACATGCAATGGCGAACTAAATGTGGGGTAAAGTGTGGGTTAGCAGCGACTTCGGTCGCAAAAACTCAGTTAAATCAATTACTTGAAAAGTAAAATGGCGGAGAGAGAGGGATTCCACTCCGCGATACCCATAGAACGCAGGACTCCGCCAATTTTTTGAGGCGGCCAACGGGTTGCGATACCCGGAGCGATACCGCGGCCGATACCAAGCGTCAAGTACAGTGCAAAATCGTCACGTTTTCGCAGACTTGATCAGACAATTGATGAGATGACTTCCCAGATTCTCTTGGCAGAGTTTCCATCCCATTCATCGCAGACGTTCTGGGGCGTCCGTTCCTTGGTCGGTATCACCGGACTTGTTGTCACTTGATCAATCGTTTCATCGCTAATTGAAAGAGGCGGTATTAAGATATTAGTTCCTCGGTTTATAGTTATCGGCCGTTCAGTAGAGCTCCTAAGTGTAAAGCAGGGGATGTTTAGATAAGAAGTCTCTTCTTGTATTCCGCCGGAATCGGTCATAACCGCATCCGCGTGTAGCATAAACGAGAGACAATCTATGTGGTTCAATGGCGGAATAACATCAATATTTTCACAAATATCAAATTTGTTTTTGATAATACATTGATAGGTATTTGGATGAATTGAAAATATTACCTTTTTAATCATAGATACTTGGTTGATGAATTCGATAATTATCTTCAGAATTCGTGGGTCAGTGTTTTCCTTCCTATGAAGTGAAAAAAACAGATACGGATCTGTAATAACACGAGGTTTAAGGCCCTGTTTTAGGGATCTACATAGAGCATCTATTGTGAGACTTCCGCATAAGTAAATTGGCACATCCTTGCCGAATTCAGTGTAGATATTGTCAACCCCTGAGGGCTCGGTTGCAATATGTATGCTTGTTAAAGAGTCTACGTTAACTCTATTTCTTTCTTCCGGGTTATTTAGGTCCCATGAGCGTAAGCCGCTTTCTACATGCACGACAGGAATACCTGCCTTATTTCCTGCAATTGCACCGGAAAGAGTAGTGTCAACGTCGCCGATTACTATAAATAGGTCCGGCTTTGCTATCTCAAGGGTGTCTTGGATCTTCTTGGAAATAAGATCGACTCTTTTTACGGAGTTCAGAATGTTGAAGTCGAGATCGATTTTAAGAGTGTCATAGCCATCGAGTAAAATACGATCTTTTGTTAAGGTTTTGCTATAGTGTTGGGGTATGTCTATGTTTGTTACTGAGAATAAATTATAAGTATCAATAGCTTCGAATAAGCTTAAAGCCTTAATATAGTGCGGACGTACTGCGGTGAGGACCGAAACATTTCTTATTTTCATATTTTCTTAAGTATATATTTCTGAATAGATCTGTGAATAAGCCAGATTATCGCGTATATTACCGGGTATGAAATAAACATAAGCGTGTCATTATTTAGAAAATTAAAGTATTGTGAAAGAGTTGTTGCTAGGAACATTATAGAAAATAAAAAGATAAGTGAATTTAGAATAGACATAGTCTCTATTCGCCATGAACTAGCTGTCCCTCCGAGTATTTTTTGATTTTTGTGCCGAATTACGTATCCAATTTTCAGAAAAGGCACCATATCTGGATAGTCAATAGATATTTTTGTTCTTACTTTATTGATGAAAGCTAGGTAATCTTTAGAAACTCTCTCTTCATAGCAGTGAAGAATGAACATAGATAGCCCTGCAAGGAAGAATATAAATAACACACCAGAGATAGTTATCGTTACGTAATTACTATCGAATATCATTAGTGATGATTTATTTTTTTCGGAAATGTTCGTGTCGATGGATTTGGAAAAGAACCCGAAAATAGCAAATATTGCGGTAATTATACTTCCAGGAAGGGCGATTGTTTGAAAAAATCTATTGTAAATACGAGCTCTCTCCTCAAGGTTAATTTTATAGTATTCCCAGCTGATCTTGTAGTCGTGGATAATGATCTCCCAGCGCTCTTTGTCAGGGAAAGAATCAGGAATGTTCATTTCCGAAGGGGGGGTATCGGTCATCGTTAAATCCGGCAAAAAGCTGTAACTCTTCCAAAAAAATCACACCACAAGTAACGCGTATACTAGCTTCTCTCGTCAAGACCGAAGATTTTGATATTTTACCAGTCTGAGGGCGATATTCGGTAGAGCCACAGGAGTTAGTTTCTCGGTGCAGAACCGGGTTGTGGTCTATTGTGATCATTCGGATTTCCGGAATCGTCCTGCGCCTCTTCCCGTGAGTCTCGATCCCTCATGTAGCGCCATATTTCAAAATAGCCCGCGTCGGACTTCATGATCGGACTGCAATGGATCGTCAGTGGATCGCGATCGATGATGACAACTCTCTCGAACCACTCGAGTAAGTCTCCCGGAAGCCTGGCATGAATCTCCGGCAGTGATGGGTGTTCGAGAAAGTCTCGCCGTCCGTGGCGCGCTCTGAGGAGGTCGCGGATTAAGAGTTTCATGGGGCGATGGGTTTCGGTGTGGTACATGCGAATTCCTCCTGACAACGGGTGTGAATGCTGGTTGTTGTGAGCCGGACAAAAAACCGACGAAGAAAATGAAATGCCAAAGGGCCCTTTGGCTCGACGTCGCGCGACGTCGCTTTCGCAAGCGAGTAAGGACCGCGTGCCGCCATCTATCGAGGCACGATCGTCGACGCCCGCGAGAGATCGAGAATTCAAAACTGGATTTCCGCGACCTAATACCCATGGCCACCTCCGGAAGGTGCTGTGAGGGCCGTTTCTGGCGTCAACACATTTGAATTCTTGTCGATTTCGGCGTCCAGGCGCCTCTTCAGGCGGGAGACCTCTCGAGACGTTGCGGCCTGAACCAGGCCTGAAGTCCTCACGACGCCGTCAAGTTCCGCCGCCCGTTGTTCGGCACGACGTCGCGACGCCCGTTCTTCCGACGCCTCCCGCAAAAGGTTTTCGATCTGCTGGGCGAATTCAGATCGGACCTTCTTCCGGATCCTCGAAGAGCTCAGGCCGTCCCAGATCGATCGGAGGATCACACCGACCTTGCGATACGGTGCGATGCCTTCAAGGATTCGAGCCGCATCCTGTCTGGCACGTTCAAGAATTCCCTGCGCCTGTCGTTCGAGGCGGGACGCCCGGACTTGGGCAGCTTTCGCTTCCGACGCCCGGAGCTCCGCGTCCTTGCGGACGTTGGCTGCCTCCGCTTTGATCCTGTCTGCGTACGCGGAGCCTTTGGATTTAACAGCCTCTACATACCTTGCGGCACGCTCTTCTGCCGCTTTCACAGCTCGCGCCGCCACCTGCTCGGCATGCCATGCCTCCCGGGAAAGACGACGTCGCGCGGGTCCCAGTCGTGTGAGCCCGGAAGGCACCCCGACGGCCTTGTGATACGAATCCTGCCACCCCCTCATGGCGTCGCGATAGGCGCGGTCTCCAATGCGGTTGAGGTCTTTCTTGCTGTCGCCGGTCGGGTGTGAATCCATCACGCGGCGCTTCGCCTCGTGCCCCGGATGCATCCGGAGCGCACGGAGTTCTGGATCGGATTTGGGAAGAATGTACGCGTGGAGATGCGGATACCGCTCGTCCTTATGGCGGACAACCGAAACCAGATCGTCGCCGTACAAGGAGTGAAGCCACTCGACGGTCCGTTGCTCCCAGCTCTTCAGGGATTCATGCTCTGCCGAATTTGCGGTCACCTCTTTGAGAGGCGTCGGATATGAGGCGACGACAGTGAGCAGGCTTTTCTGATCCTTCCGGATCTTCCGGGTTTTCCCGGACTTCAATGTCGTCGTGGCGTCGTCTGCAAGTTTGGTATGGAGGGAAGCGAGTTGGTCGAGACTGACGCCATGGACCAGCTCCGGAGGTGTTGGGCTATCGACATGAAGTGAGGCTTCCGGGTCGCGTCGCGCTTCCGCGAGTACCCAGTCGACGGAGCGGCCTTTGGAATCCGCTTTCCGGGAGTACGCCTCCAAATGGATGAATTGATATCCCATTACGAAATTGTTCGTGATGGGAGTCGCCGGCGCAACTCGCCGACGGAAATTATTGCCGCGGGCGCTGTGAAGTAAGATTTAGTGACCGACTAAAGCTATTGCGGTCCCCTTCATAGCATCGGCTCTCCGAGGGCCCTTCGGGAGTTCTGTCGGCGGTTTGACTCGTGCACGCCGACGGGCAAGCCTTAGCGATACGCCTTTAATTTTTGGCGTTCACCGAGGGCTTGAAATGAATCTCTTCACGACGTCCGGCTTCGGACGACATCAGAGGCACAGGTAGTGCATCGGCCGGATCCTTCCGAGTTCCGGCAAAGCCCCCCTCATCAAAATTTCAGATCCAAAAATGTTGACGAATGCTTGCGGCACAGTGTTTCCACCGCTCAGGCAGTCGCCGTCAGCGAGTTATCTGGGCGGTTGGTTTGGTGCCGTCCCCCAATTCGTCAGCAGCTCATCGATGACCTGCCATTTCTTGGAAATCGTCACTCCCGGGAAAAGTGGTGGCGAGACGTCAACGTACCCGACGACGAGCGCGGACGCCGACTTGCCGAAGAACTGAACGCTCGTGCGTACGCAGTACGCCAAGAAGCAAAGCTCCTTCAGGTCAAAGAGACCCTCTCCTCTGAAGAAAAAAAGCGGATCGCACAGCACGAGATAACTCTCGACGGGATCGTCCGCGAAAGAGAGATCCAGGAGGAATTCGATGCCCTGGACGCTGAACAGCAAGACATCCGTTTACGACTGCCAAAGGAATTGCGTCCCTTCCTCGATCGAATGCATCCAGCGCGACGTCGGGAGCGCGAGAATGCTATCCGGGAATATGTCGGCTTCGATGATCTCAAGTTGATAGAAATGAATCCGAGCGCTTTGGCGATCTTGGCATCTGACCGCGCGCTACAGCATTTCCGTCAGTTCCCGCCGGAGGACAAGAACGGCGCTCCAATCCATCAGGAGCCGTATCACCGGAAAAGGCGATGCGAAAAATGGTGGCGACGTCGGATGCGAAAGCGGCAACGCCGTGCGCTCTTGTATGTGGAAGCGGCAATCGGCGCCGTCGGCGGGCCCAACGTGCCGGGCCGTCCGCTCTACGTTTCGGACTATTCCCTCGAATGCTACAAGGCGCACCTCCGAACGACCGAGGAAATCCTTGAGGGGTTGCGGCTGGTCTGCATTGACGATCCGTCCATCCAGATCCCAATGCGAGAATTGAATGCGCGAAAGAAGAAAGCCGACGCCGCGAAACGGCGGCTCCTTATGGATGCGATCCTTGCAAGGATTGAGGGGCTGGAAATGCATCTGTGTTGGATCACGATCACCCTCCCGGGCGAGTTCGTTCCTCACTCCACCAATGAAACATGTCGCCAGACCGAATGGAATCCGGAACTTGGTCCTGAAGAAGCCCTGAGGGCCATTCAGGACATGCATCACAATGTGATGTGCCTCCTGCGGGAACGTGGCATTCGACCAATTGGCTTCTGGAATGCCCAGTCCCAACAGTCGGGGACGCCTCATCGGCACCTCCTCCTTGCCTGTCCGACGCGCGAAGACGCCCGTGCCGTGTGTGATGCTTTCTGGGACAAATTCGCATCGGTGGAGAAAGTTTCACGGCAAGCCGAAGCCCGCCTGAATGACCCCGGGTGCCGCGCCTATGTTGTCGGTGATAGTGACCCGGCCTATGCGCCGCCCAAAGGACAGAACGGTCAGGAGGAAACTGCGGCGTCGATCGCCAAGTACATGGCTCGTTATGCGAGCCGTCATGTCGATCCGAATCTCACCGACGGAAACGATAACGAATTCCTCCGGCATGCGGCCTGGGCATCAAGCCGAAGAGTTCGCACCCACACCTGGGTGGGCTTCGATGCAGGACGGTCGCCGTCTGCGCTTCAATCACCCGCTTTCAATGATGCGCGATTAGAAATCTCGTCGACAGTTAAGCAAGAAAGCCTTTTGATCTCAAAAAGATACATGACTTGCAGATGCAACCTAAAAGCGATAGAAGCAAAGTTTAGCAATGGGGGAAACGGGTTTGCGATACAAAGTGATTTCAGAGCGATCTCTTGCTGCCTCCGTTCGCCCGAATGACTCGAGTCGATTCCGGGTCGATTTAGTTCGGCAACGCACGACGATCTTCAGCAATGTAATAGCAGCTTATCAAGACCATTCTAAAATATTTTTAAATATCAATAAGAAAAATATAAATGGAAAAGAGTGTCATACTTACAGAGACTATACGGATCATCTTATTTCGCGTACGATTACTGCATATCTTAAGCGCCGACACCGTGTACGTGTCGCGTCTAGAGATGCAGTAGTCAAGGGCGTTGTGGAAGCACTTTTAGATGGTTCCAGCATGTACGTGATAAGAAAAGATATTAAGTCCTTTTACGAAAGCATACCGTTAGAAGAAATAAAGAAAAAGGTCTTGGGTGACAAAAGAACACCATTAAAGATCAGAAACCTGTTTCAGCAATTTTTTGATAAGCACTGTGAGAGTAACGAGCTTGGTTTACCTCGGGGTGTCGGGCTTTCCGCAATATTAGCTGAGATATTTATGCAAGAATTCGACTACAACGTAAGAAAAATTGAGGGAGTGTATCAGTATTTTAGATTTAGCGATGACATTTTGCTTTTTACACATTTAGATGGTCAAAAAATTTCGCAGGAACTGGAGGATTTTATCCCCGTAAGTATGAATTTCAATCGCAAGAAGGGGAAAGACAAGGTTTTGAAAATTGGCAACATATCCGAAGCATGTTTGGAGGATTTTGAATATCTTGGATATAAGTTTTCATTTGAACGTGCAGCAAAAAATAAAAGCAGAAAAGTTATTGTATCAATAGGTGATCGGAAAATTCGAAGAATAAAGTCGCGAATAATCACTGCTCTAAAGAGGTTTCAGAAAGAAAAAGACTTTGATTTACTTCTTTCTCGCATGGAGTATTTGTCCGGTAATTACATGGTGCGTAGGAAAGAGGCGAAGTTAAAGAACGCCACTCACATCAAGTCGGGAATTTTTTATAACTATAAGTTGGCAGGGGAATATCAACTTCGATTTGGGACAACCCTTGAAAAGCAGGCTCCGACACTAACCGAATTAAAGCAAATCGATGGCTTCTACCATTCACTCTTATTTGGTGCCGGAAGCGAGTTCCGGACTGCTATTGGCAAAAATTTATCCAGCGGTCAGATAAATGATTTAAAGAAAATATCCTTCCTCCGCGGTTTTGAAAAACGGATGTTGGTGCGCATGCCGCCGTATAGAATTTCAGAAATTAAGGGAATTTGGCGGAATGTATAAGGAGGCTCACGACAAAATTTATTGGCGCCCTTTGCTGACAGAGACGTTGCCGTATGAGGTGCCTATGATCTTTTCAAACGATCTTTTTTACGGTGCCTTAAATACAGACTTTAAGGGAACATCGAATGTGCTTTTTGATGCGCTTCTTCCTGACCACAAGAGCTTTACCAAGCCGCTAAACTACAAGATAAACAAAGATCGTGGTGGGAAGACTACCCTATCGATAATACACCCATTTATTCAGATAAAAATGGCAAGACATTACAATAATTATGAGAGCGCAATCATATCATATTGCTCTGGAAGTGAATACTCAATCAGGTATCCTGTTCAAGTTACGAAATTATACTCGGATAGTGAAACTTCAGAGAAAAACGAGATCAAAAGTGACGAAGTGCAAACGGAACGGGAGCCGGATGAGCAAGATTACTCTCATATTGCAAATTATTTTACCTACTCAAAATATAATTTGCTCCTAAAGTTCATCGACTCTCGCGAGTTTATTGATCTTGAGAAGAAGTATTCTAGACTAAGAAATATCGATGTAAGTCGTTGTTTTTACAACATATACACCCATTCAATTACCTGGGCCGTAAAAGATAAAGATTTTGCGAAATCAAACAAGGACCACCACACGTTTGAAGGTGTTTTTGATGAGATAATGCAAAAATCAAATTACAATGAAACAAACGGAATAGTTGTCGGGCCCGAAATTTCTAGGATTTTTTCGGAGATAATTTTCCAGCGTATAGACAAGGAAATAGAAAGAAAACTAACAAAAAATTTCAAATAGGTGATTATGCAATAAGAAGGTATGTAGACGACTACTTTGTATTTTCTAATTCTATTGAAAACTTGGATAGTATTGAGGAGGTTATTTCTGGAGAGTTAGAGAAATATAAGTTGTATATTAATGAGGACAAGAGAAGCACAACATCTCGGCCATTCGTTTCAGACATTACGTTGGCTCGGCGAGATATTTCCGACGTAATTGATGAAATCCGTGCCGCCATTTTACGCCTAAATCAAACTCATGATGAGGGCGAGGTTCGGAAAATTGCAAAGGGCATTCGGCGTAGCATTCAAAAGCTTAGATTGGTCACCAAGGAATACAACGTTGGCTTTCATACTATTAGCGGTTGGATACTTTCTCGTTTGCGCTCTCTCTTTGGAGAAATTGCCAAATTCTCGAAGTCCGCTGATTGGCCAGAATCATCGCTAGGCGCACTTTCTGATGTAGCGGCCGCGATAATTGAGCTTAGTTTCTATGTGATATCTCTAGATACTCGAGTAAGAACGACTTATAGTTTATTTCAAATACTAACATCTATTCAGTATTTCTCTGAAAAAGAAGGTGGAGAATATATTGAATATTTAAACCATGTGGCCTTCGAAGAGCTTAATTCTTTAACGCAAAGTTTCTCTCAGAAGTACGATATCAAAGATTTAAACAATTGTATAGAATTAATGAATCTATTTATTTGTGGATCTGTTATATACGGTGACGAATTTGTTGATGATAGCTTAAACAAGGAAGTGATATTAAACACAATATCGGAGAATGTCTCATATTTTGGATACATTACTGCGAAATTTTGCTTGCTAAAGTCCAAAGACCTTAAGGGTCACATAAAGAGGCTCGACAGTATTGTTGAAGATACTTTGTTGTCAGACATAGATGGGTGGAAAAAAGACTGCGAGAGATATCTCCTGCTAGTAGATTTTCTTTCGTCGGATACAGTAAAGATGACTTCTAAGAGAAAAGTAATTGAGAAATGCGTGAACATTAAAAGGATTAGTAATGATGAAATTAAGGAGGTATCCGCAGCATATTCGTACGTAGATTGGCGGGGTATCCGCATTAAATACCTCTTGAAAAGAAAGCAGTTGCGTTCCGTATACAGTTGGAGCTAACTGTTAGTTGGGTAGGCCATCGTGCCGAAGGTATGGTTTCAAGGCTGGTTAGCTACCAGCTATCGAAGCTTTTACGGTCCCAGTCGATGTTTGCGCAGTTGCGGCCTTGCCGCAAACGTGACACAGCGTCTATGGAGGCTGGATGGGTCTTGGCCCACACACACAGATTGGCGTTGGTCTACCCGCCTTTAAACCTTGTTACGGCCCCGACGACGTTTGTTGGCCGCCAGAACATTAAAATCTAGCCCCTTATATGTTGAGAAATCGATCTCTGCTTCCAGAGGACGATTGTATATCCGCCGACCCAGACGTTCCGGGATCGTCTGGAAACCATACACGTCGTGTGAGTCATCCGGAAGCGCATGGCCGACCTGAAGGCGGGTTTCCCTTGGTTTGAACTCTTCGCGGAGTTCGTCGATGTTCCCGCCGCGCAAAGAGTGAAACACTTCGCGGTTCCGGGCAATCGCTGACTTCACTCCGGCTCTTTTAAACAACCTCCCCATATAGGAAGACGCTGACTTTGCAGGGTCCTTTAACCGCATCAATTCCTTGAAGATGAACCCTTCCTGTTTGATGGCCCACTGGATGAAACCGATTTCCTCCAGAAAGCGATGCAGGACAAAATAGTCTCCGCTTTCGTCTGTTTTCCATGGCGTTTGTTCGATGATATTCGTTTCTTCGTCCACCGCATCTTCCGGGGGCTGAATGACCCACACGCCTGGAAATTTCTCGATGATGTCTTCAGCGCTTGTGTATGTAAGCAGCGCAATCCGGCGGCCAGTCAGATGCCCAAGCAAAGGGAGCATGGCTTCATCCAAAAGTCCGCTGTCGACCCCGGTTCTGAAAATGGTGGAGACCTGTTGAAAGCTGAGCGGGGAGGTTTTCGCCTTTTGATTGTTTTTTCGTCCTTTCGGGAAGCGAACTTTGGCGGTTGCGACCAGGTCCTTGTAACTCCAGTCGGTGGCTCCCTCTCCGATGATACGTCTTACCATCGAGACATACTGCTTCTGGATCGTTGAACTGCTTAAAGGCTTCAGGTGCAGATCCGCGTTTCCGGAAATAATTTCCCGCGCCACCTCTACCGGGCCGCGAACATTCTGATTGGCCGGATAAAATCTCAGGAACTCGATAAAAGCCTGAATGTCTGCACCAACGTATGTGTCCGCGGGGTGGTCACCGATCAGCTCGATAAACAGATTGCAACGCGTTCTTGCAGAAGTCACGTCGTTCAGGTTGGTCGTCTTGCGTGCTTCCCAGGCGTCCAGATTTTTCTTCGCGACCTTCGAAAACAAAGGCGCAGTCGACGCAGGGCGTTCCACATAGCGACGATCCAGTTGATAGGCGGGGACCCTCCGATCAAGCGAGTCGTTGTTGTCCGGTTGGTTCGGTTTCCGCTCCTGTGAGACAGTCAGCTCAGGCCCTGACTTTTGGGGTGTAACGGGGACTGCTGGAATCGGACATGGGGCATCGGCTAGCTCATCATTCCTTTCGACATTCGTGTGTTGCGTTGGTTCCTGAAAAGCTCCTTCCGCTAACGGTTTCTCAGGTGCTCCGGAATGCCCCGCAGAAACACCTGCGCCATCAGCCAGCGCTCTGGCCTTGCGTGCGGTTTCCTCTTTGGGGGCGGGTGGCTGCGCTGCGCCGCGTTTCTCTTCGAGGCCCTGTTGAAGATCGTCAGTATATTTAGTCTGAAGCGCAGCAAAATTATCGATGACGAGTGGATTGGCGTTTTCCGGATCGGCAATTTCCTTGGCAAGACCAACGAAACCTCGCATTGCAGCGTGAATTTTCTGGTCTTCCGGATTGTCGGGGGACGGTGGTGTTGCGATGATCCTTTGATACGCGCGTATCTCGCCGATGAGTTCCGCTTGTACGAGAGGGTCACCAAGTGCAGGTTCGCGCTCTTCGCCCGTAACTCGGGAAGCGTCATCCCTTTTCGAATTGTCTTCAGTCACGCCCCTTGACCTCGTCTGTCCGAATAGCTCCCGCGCGTATCCGATCAAAAGATCAGCCTGGCGGCGCGCTTCGCGGTGAGGACAAGCGCCAAGGCTGATCCGGATCGGTGCCGTGCAGCGTCCCGGGTCCAGTTGTTTCGGCCATCGAACCTGAAAAAGATAAATATTTCCCGAGCGGACCAGATTGGGGCCGGGGGAAGGACGTTTTGGTTTCCGGGTTTTTTGTGTTCCGGAAGGGGGAGCAGACGACTTATTTCGGCGCTCCTGACGAACTGCCTCAAGGGAGACGACGGACGATACCTTGCGCGATACCATGGACGATACCAGCCTCTGTTCGAGGTTGGCCGTTTTGGCAGGAATCGCGGAGTTCTGCGGTTCGCCTAAATGGCGGAGAGTGGGAAAGGGGCTGGCGGAGAGAGGGGGATTCGAACCCCCGGAACGCTTGCGCGCTCAACGGTTTTCGAGACCGCCCCGTTCAACCACTCCGGCACCTCTCCGCGGTACTTCTGACAAACGGGTCTCAAGTGGCGCGGAACATAGACAAGGCGTATGCGGGCCGCAAGGGGCAGTTTTGGCCTTTTGCCAAATTTTGTAACGGCCTGCCGCATCTGCTGGAAATGGCCGCCGGGCCACTTTGGGATTGACTTGGGCGGGCGTCTGCATATAGTGCGCGGGCTGGAGAGGCGGAGTCTGGAAAACGGGTTCCGCCCTTTCACGTTGTCAAAGGCCTGACCAACCCAGTTGATCGCAAAGACCTGCTTGTCCGGTTTACCGGAGCTTTCGGGCGCCCTGAGCAACGCCAAACCGCGGACCATGGTCAACAAACCTGGGCCCGTGTCGAAGAACGAAAAGAAGGACGTGCGCGACATGTTCGCAGTAATCAAGACCGGCGGCAAGCAGTACACTGTTGCCGCAGACGACCTCGTGAAGGTCGAAAAACTCGACGCCGAAGCCGGCAGCACCGTTACGTTTGACGAAGTGCTCATGGTTGGTAACGGCACAGACACCACGATCGGCGCTCCGACCGTTGAAGGTGCGAGCGTTGTTGCGGAAGTGGTCGACCAGGGCCGTAACCGCAAGATCATCATTTTCAAGAAGCGCCGCCGTCAGAATTCCCGGCGCCGCAACGGCCATCGTCAGGCATTCACCCTCGTCAAGGTGACAGATATCCTGACAGGTGGCGCAAAACCGGCCAAGAAGGCTGCGCCGAAAAAGGCTGCACCGAAGGCCGAAGCCAAGGAAGAAGCACCGGGCGCTGCTGCTGAAGAAGAAGCTGCGCCGCTGTTCACCGCCCCGGAAGGCGCACAGGATGATTTGAAGAAGATCTCCGGTGTTGGTCCGGTGCTTGAGAAGAAGCTGAACGCGCTGGGCATCACCACCTACGCGCAGATCGTTGCCTTCTCTGCGGAAGACATCGCCCGCGTTGACGAGGTCCTGAACTTCAAGGGCCGCATCGAGCGCGACAACTGGGTTGAACAGGCCAAGGAACTGGCTGGCAACTAAGCCGCTGTCCTTATTTGACCTGACACATACGTATTCGAAGAACGAGGAGTTCTAACGATGGCACATAAAAAGGCAGGCGGTTCATCCCGCAACGGCCGCGACTCAGCTGGCCGCCGTCTTGGCATCAAAAAATACGGCGGCGAAGCCGTCATTCCGGGCAACATCATTGCACGCCAGCGTGGCACGCAATGGCATCCGGGCACGGGCGTTGGCATGGGCAAGGACCACACCATCTTCGCAACGATCGAAGGCAAGGTTGAGTTCCAGGCGAAAGCCAACAAACGAACCTTCATTAACGTGCTCCCAGTGGTGGAAGCAGCGGAGTAAAGCCGACGTGTCATCCAAACCGCCGGCGCCCCATAGCCCCGGTGGTTCGTGATGAACCGGTCAAAAGACGACAAGGGGAGATGGGTCGCCATCTCCCCTTTTCTTTTAACTTTTGATCGGAGAATGAAATGGTTGTCGAAAGTGATGGTCTCTTAGACGAAAGCAGTCCCGGTGCGGCGCCCTTGCCGCAGGAAGCAGCCCGGATCCGGCTCGATCAGCCGCGAACGGACGATCTGGCCGACCTTGTGTTTCTGGCCAACAACCAGCGTATCGCCGCAAACCTGGCGAAAGTACCTCATCCCTTTTCCATCAACGACGCCAAGGCCCTGGTGGCCCGGTCTGCGCAGGAATGGCCGAGTGCAGCCGCATTTGCCATCCGGCTGAAGCTGACCGGCCGGTTGATTGGCATGGCGCGCTATGCACGGCTGGAGACCGATGGCCCGGTTCATGTCGGCTATTGGATCGGCGAACCCTTCTGGGGCAATGGTTATGCGACGGAAGCGGTCCACTCGTTGGTGGACCACGCGTTCACTTACACAGATGTGCAGGAGCTTAGCGCCGCATGCAGGGTTACCAACCCGGCATCCCGCCGTGTCCTGATCAAGTCGGGTTTTCAGTACCGCGATCAGTCCATGATCCGCTCAGTTGGTGCCGGCGGAACCGTACCGATTGAACGGTACTCTCTGGAACGGACCGTCTGGTCATCATTGAAGCAGTGGGGGAGGTCAGCATGAGCCTGCCGGAATTGACTACACGCCGCCTGGTTCTGCGACCACTGCAGAAAGGTGACGCCGAAGCGATTGAAAAGCTGGCAGGCCGCGACTTCGAGGTCGCTCGCTGGATGACCAGCTTTTCATGGCCTTACGAAGAGGGCTCCGCACAGAGCTTTATCGAACACGTTTTGTCATCTGACCCAATGACGAACGAGGCGGTTTTTGCAATTACCCTTGGCGGTGTTGTCGTCGGAGTGGTGGGCCTGGAGGCGCCAGGAGACGTGGCGGAAGCCCGGGACTGCCCGACGATCGGGTATTGGCTCGGCCGCCCGTTCCACGGTTTCGGCTATGCGTCGGAAGCAGTGTCGGAAGTCATTGCCTGGGGGTTCTCAATGTTTGATTGCCCGGCAATCGCGGCCCGTGTCTTTGAAGACAACAGCCGGTCACGTGCCTTGCTTCGCAAACTCGGTTTCAAGCCGATAGGGACGACTGTGCGCTTTGCCAAGGCGCTGGACCGCAAGGTAGACAATATTGTGGTGCAGCTTCCGCGTACGGATTTTGAAAAGCCAAAGGCGGCTGCGTGAATTTGCAATTGGTCAGAACCGGGCGCCGGGTTCTCCGGTCCATGGGCGTCCGGGATTTGAACCCGATGGCAAGTTGAACAGGCGCCTGTAGCTCAAAAAGTTGCAGAAAACCCAAGAGATCGGGTATTGGCTGGGGCGCCCTTTCCCGGGCAGTGGGCCGGCGGACAAACTGCCGTCCCCCTGGCGGTTTGGCAATATTGGCCATGACGGGTGCCAGGATGGAAATGAAACGGCCGAAATTCCTGGATGACCGGGCGGCCTGAGACAGAGATTAGAAAGACAAAAAAATGAAGTTTCTCGATCAGGCAAAGATCTATGTGCGCTCTGGCAATGGCGGCGCGGGCTGTGTGTCGTTCCGCCGTGAAAAATACATCGAATATGGCGGCCCTGATGGCGGCGATGGCGGCAAGGGCGGTGATGTCTGGGTGGAGTGTGTTGATGGCCTCAACACGCTGATCGACTACCGCTACCAGCAGCATTTCAAGGCCGGAACCGGTGTTCACGGCATGGGCAAGAACCGGACAGGAGCGCACGGGCCTGATGTCGTTTTGAAGGTGCCTGTCGGTACGCAGGTCCTTGAAGAAGACAATGAAACGATCATCGCGGACCTGACGGAAATCGGACAAAAAGTGCTGCTGATGAAAGGCGGCAACGGCGGATTTGGCAATGCCCATTTCAAATCCTCGGTTAACCAGGCGCCGCGCCGGGCCAATCCGGGACTTGAAGGCGAAGAGAAATGGATCTGGCTGCGCCTTAAACTGATCGCCGATGCTGGGCTGGTCGGCCTGCCGAATGCGGGTAAATCCACCTTTCTGGCGACGGTCTCCGCAGCCAAGCCCAAGATTGCCGACTACCCCTTTACGACGCTCCATCCGAACCTCGGCATTGTCCAGATCGACAGCCGCAGCTTCGCGATTGCCGATATTCCTGGCCTTATCGAAGGTGCTCATGAAGGCACCGGGCTCGGTGACCGGTTCCTGGGCCATGTGGAGCGGACACGGGTCCTGCTGCACCTTGTTGATGGGTCCGTGGAAGACGACCCAGGCGAGGCATACAAGGTGGTACGCGGCGAACTGGACGCCTACCGCCATGGGCTGACAGACAAGCCGGAGATCGTGGCGCTGTCGAAGTGCGATGCGCTGACTGAAGAGTTGATTGCTGAGAAGTCTGCTTCGCTTGAGGCCGCTTGCGGCCAGAAACCACTGCTGCTGTCCTCTGCCAGCGGCCATAACGTCGATCGCGCTCTTCGCATGATCGTGCGTGCCATAGACAAGGACAAGGAAGACGAGGCCAATCAGGTGCCATCCAAGGAGCAGGAAGGGTGGCATCCCTGATGACGCAGTCTCGCCGCCTGACAGGGCACAGCAGGATTGTGGTCAAGATCGGTTCCGCGCTTTTGGTGGAGAACGGTGACCTCAAACGGGACTGGCTCGAAGCGCTGATTTCAGACGTGGTCGCCCTTGCCAATGCTGGTTCGGAAGTCCTCATAGTTTCATCGGGCTCGATTGCGCTCGGCCGGGGAATTCTTGGATTGAGCGCAGGTCCACTGAAGCTTGAAGAAAGTCAGGCGTCTGCTGCCGCAGGCCAAATCGTTCTTGCCAAGGCCTATGCAGAAGCCCTAGGCCGCCATGGCAAGCAGGCTGGTCAAATCCTGTTGACCCTTGGCGACACGGAAGAACGCCGCCGCTATCTGAACGCCCGTGCAACAATCGGAACGCTGTTGAAGCTCGGCGCCGTGCCGATCATCAACGAAAATGACTCAGTCGCGACGTCCGAGATCCGGTATGGCGACAATGACCGCCTTGCTGCACGGGTGGCGACAATGGCCAGCGCCGATTGCCTGGTTCTTCTGTCTGATATTGATGGACTTTATACGGCCCCTCCGGCCGGTAATCCGGACGCGGTCTTTCTGCCCGAAGTGCCCCGCATCACGCCGGAAGTGGAGGATATGGCGGGCAGCGCCGGTTCGGAATTGTCGCGCGGCGGTATGAAGACCAAGATCGACGCGGCAAAGATTGCGACTGCGGCGGGTACGTCAATGGTGATTACCTCAGGTAAGGCGCTGAACCCGCTGCGGCTGCTCGATGATGGTGCCAGATGCACATGGTTCCCGGCAAAAGCCACACCGGCCTCTGCCCGCAAAGCCTGGATTGGCGGCCATCTGGAGCCGCGTGGAGAAATCCGGCTTGATCAGGGGGCGGTCAAGGCACTTCGATCTGGTAAAAGCCTGTTGCCGGCAGGCGTGATTGGTGTGCAAGGGGTGTTCTCACGCGGGGACGCGGTGAGTGTTGTTGATGATGGCGGGCGAACCATTGGACGCGGCCTGGTCGCCTATGACCACGGCGAGGCCCAGTTGATCGCCGGACGCAACAGCCGGGAAATCGAGGCGATTGTCGGGTATCCAGGCAGGGCGGAGATGATCCACCGGGATGATTTGGTTCTGGACGATGCACTTTCGGCTGGAACCGGCTAAAAGATGTTACCCGCAACCGGCGCGGGCGAAGAAGAGTAAGGTAGTAGAACAATGCTGGATAAGGTTGAGGCAAGCGACGTTCAGTCGTTGATGGCAGACATTGGCCGCCGCGCACGGGCGGCCGGGCGCATTCTGGCGACCGCCCCAACCGACGCCAAGAACCGCGCGTTGAGTGCAATGGCCGGCGCTGTGCGCAAGGCGACACCAGCGATCCTAGAGGGCAATGCCGTCGACGTTGAGGCCATGAAGTCCAACGGCCAGACCGCCGCTTTTCTCGACCGGGGTACCTTGACCGAAGAGCGGATCGAAGCGGTTGCAAAGGCGCTTGAAGATATCGTTGTGCTGGATGATCCGGTCGGAAGCGTGATTTCAGCATGGGACCGTCCGAATGGCCTGCAGATCGAGCGTGTTCGCACACCGCTTGGCGTGATCGGCGTGATTTACGAAAGCCGGCCCAATGTAACGGCGGATGCTGGTGCGTTGTGTCTGAAGGCTGGTAACGCAGTGGTTTTGCGTGGCGGTTCGGATACCATCAATTCAAACAAGGCAATCCACGCAGCGCTTCAGGAAGGCCTCAAGGCGGCGGGGCTTCCGGAGGATGCAATCCAGATGGTGCCTGTGACCGACCGGGCCGCTGTCGGCGAAATGCTCAAGGGTCTCGATGGCAATCTTGATGTGATCGTCCCGCGCGGAGGCAAGAGCCTGGTGGGCCGTGTCCAAACGGAAGCTCGGGTCCCCGTGTTCGCACACTTGGAAGGACTGGTTCACATCTACCTCGACAAGGCGGCAAATCTGCAAAAAGCCGTCGACATTGTGGTGAATTCCAAACTGCGCCGCACAGGGATTTGCGGTGCGCTGGAAACCCTGCTTGTTCACGAAGACCTTCTGGAAAGCCATCTTCCTTCTGTCCTGAAGGCGCTTCACGAAAAGGGCTGCGAAATTCGTGGTGACGAACGCGTTCTGGGGATATTGGATGTTGTAGTTCCTGCCACAAAAGACGATTGGGCTACCGAATATCTGGACAAGATCATATCGGTGAAGGTTGTAGCTGATCTCAACGAAGCGATCGGCCATATCGCCGAGTGGGGATCCAGTCACACCGACTGCATCATCACCGAAGATACTGGCGAGGCTGAAGAATTCTTCCAGAAGGTGGATTCTGCGATTGTCCTTCACAACGCCTCGACCCAGTTTGCTGACGGCGGTGAGTTCGGCATGGGCGCGGAAATCGGCATTGCGACCGGGCGCATGCATGCCCGCGGGCCCGTCGGTGTTGAACAGCTGACCAGTTTCAAATACTGCGTGCGCGGCACTGGACAGACGCGCCCATGACATCGACCGTTGCGGCGGGGAGAAAGGAAGCGGATTGGCTGAGATTACCGCACGCCGAACCGGGAAACCGGATCGGACTGTTAGGAGGATCCTTCAACCCGCCTCATTCCGGACACCGGCTGGTCGCGCTCACCGCCTTGAAACGGTTGGGCCTCGACCAGATCTGGTGGTTCGTAACGCCCGGAAACCCGCTCAAGGATCATGGCAATCTGGCGCCTTTGGAAGAACGTGTCCGAACAACGTTGGAAGTGGCGGATCATCCGCGCATGAAAATCACGGCTCACGAAGCGGTTTTGGGATCGCCATACACCGCCCGTACCGTCGAAATGCTGCAGTTTCGGAGGCCCGAGCTGCGATTCGTTTGGGTCATGGGGGCTGACAATCTTGCGAGTTTTCACCACTGGCAAAATTGGCAAGACATTGTGAGACGGATTCCGATAGCGGTGGTCAACAGGCCGGGTGCGTCCTTGTCCGTTCTCTCCGCACCAATGGCAAAAGCCTATGAAAATTATCGGCTTCCTGAGAGAAACGCAGGACTTTTGACCGATTTGAAGCCGCCGGTCTGGACGTTTATTCATGCGCCATTGGATGAGACGTCATCGACGGCACTGAGATCAAAAATGTAAACCGTGACCCTGGATTCCAGCCTTGTCTTGAAAATGCCAAGGTCAAAAGGGTATCCTAATGATGCAGTCAGGCAGATGTTCTGGCTGAGGTACGGTCAATCGGTTCCGCAGGACGTGTTTAATGGCGGACCGGCAACAAGGCGAAAGGCACTACACCTGACCATGACCTTTGAAAGCGAGGGGGCCACACGGTCCACTCCACTCCAGACTCCCGTAAGCGCAGACTTGACGGGTGATCTGATCGATACGGTTCTCGCCAGTCTCGAAGACTCTAAGGCTGAGGACATTGTGACTCTCGATATCGCTGAGAAAAGCTCGCTGGCCGATCACATGGTGATTGTATCGGGCCGTTCGCACCGTCACGTTGGTGCGATCGCCGATCATCTGCTGCGTGATCTGAAATCCAGTGGGCAGCGTGCAGCTACGGTTGAGGGCCAGAACACGTGTGACTGGGTATTGATCGATGCAGGCGATGTGATCATTCACATCTTCCGCCCTGAAGTTCGCGGCTTCTACAATCTTGAAAAGATGTGGGCACCCGAAACGGATCCAGCACCTCAATTCATCGGCTGACTGGCAGCCGGTTGCGGTTCTGAAAGTATCTGGGCTTTTGCCCGGAGTGGGAATTATGCGCTTTACAGTATCCTGCATCGGCCGGATGAAGGCCGGTGCCGACAGGGAGCTTTTTGACCGGTATTTTGACCGCGCCAATAAAACGGGCAAAAGCCTCGGCATTACGGCTGTCAAACTCTCCGAATCCCCTGAAAGCCGAGCTCAGACTACTGGGCAGCGAAAGTCCGAAGAAGCATCAAGCCTCATCAACAATCTCCCCTCCGGTGCGAAACTCGTCGTGCTTGATGAGAATGGCAAGGGATTGTCCAGTGCCGCCTTCAGCAAACGGATAGAGCAATGGAAATTTGATGGTGTTCAAGATGTGGTCTTTGCAATTGGCGGTGCCGACGGGCATGGAGCGGAAGTTCTCGAGCGGGCTGACCTGAAGATTGCCTTTGGAGCGATGACGTGGCCGCATCAGATTGTCCGCATTCTTTTGGCAGAGCAAATTTACCGCGCTTTGACCATTCAAGCGGGTCATCCCTACCACAGGGAATAAGGAATATGTTAACAGCCCTGGGATTTGCCCGTTTGTCGCCGCATTCAGCAGGTAGCCATGCACGGTCGGGAATGCGTGCAAACGGTCAGGGCCGTTTTGGTTAACGATTCCTTTACAGTGGGCCAGGTACGACACTTTATGAGAGTTGACGCACTTGAGACGGCGGGAAGCAATTTGGTGCAGGGCCTCATGGCTTTGCACGGTACTGTCCGCGTCTCCTGGTTCACGTTTGTTGGCGTTCTTTTCTCTGCTCTTATTATTCTCACAGGCGCAGCTGCTGCTGTCGAAACTCCCAAAGCGGAAGATCCAACCAACACGGGTTCAGATGCAGTGGCATCCAGCGCTGAAAAGCGCAAGGAAGCCCGTGAACTGGAGCTCGCATCCCTGAGCCGGGACATTGAAGTGGCGGCCGAGCGTCAGGCTGCAATTGCCGCCGAAATCCGGCTTATTGATCGCGACCGCAAGAGCTTGAACCGCAAGATCCTGACCACAGCTGACACGATCAAGGGGCTGGAAGGCCAGTTGTCGGACACCGAGAGACGTTTGGTGCGGCTGGGCGACAACGAGGACCGTGTCCGCAGGTCCTTGGCGGGCCGCCGGGACGTTTTGGCAGAAGTGCTGGCCGCTCTTCAACGGATCGGCCGCCGTCCACCTCCGGCGCTCGCCGTCCGGCCAAGCGACGCCTTGGCCGCTGTTCGCAGTGCGATCTTGCTGAATGCTGTCATGCCGGAACTGCGGGTGGAAACCGAAGCACTTGCATCGGACCTTTCTGAACTCAGCCGCTTGAAGACGGTCATCGCGGAAGAGAAGAAGACGTTGCAAGGCGACGCCATGCGTCTGGCGGAAGAAAAATCCAGGCTGGAACTGCTCTTGAGCGCGAAGCGGCGGGAACGCGAAACCAACACTGCGCGCCTGGCTGATGAAATGCGTCTCGCTGAAGAGCTGGCTTCGAAGGCCGGAACGCTCAAAGAGTTGATTTCCGGACTGGAAAGTGAAATCGCAAGCGCACGTGCTGCTTTGGAAAAATCCAGGAAGGCGGCTGCCAACAGGGCGCCGGATTCTGCAAAGCCGCTTGACCCCTTTGCCGATCCTGGCCGTTTGTCTCCAGCCTTGCCATTCGTGCAGGCTAAGGGCCAGTTGCCGCTTCCCGTTGCAGGGGACATGATTCGCGACTTTGGTCAGCAAAACGAGTTTGGTGACCTGACAGAAGGTCAAACAATCGCCACAAGGGCAGGTTCAAGAGTAACATCCCCAACTGATGGATGGGTTGTTTATGCAGGAGCCTTCCGTTCTTATGGTCAGCTCTTGATCCTGAACACGGGCGACGGCTACCATGTTCTTCTGGCGGGAATGGATCGAATTGACGCAGAACTCGGACAGTTTGTTCTAACCGGTGAACCTGTGGGTGTTATGGGCAATACCAAATGGGCGAGTGCGTCAACCTTGGGTCTGGGTTCTTCCCAGCCTGTCCTATATGTTGAGTTTCGAAAAGACGGAAGTGCGATAGATCCCACTCCCTGGTGGGTCGGCACGGAAGAAGAAAAGGCACGCGGATGATACGGAAAGCCTCTTTGCTGCTCGTTGGCGTTCTTGTGGGCGCAGCTGCGGTCACAACATTGTCTCATGTCCCGATCCGCGTATCTGGCGCCGCCAATGCGGCAGCGTCTGACACCTATCGGCAGCTGAATCTTTTTGGCGATGTGTTCGAGAGGGTCCGGTCCGACTACGTTGAGATCCCCGACGACGCTCAGCTGATCGAAAGCGCCATCAACGGCATGCTGACATCGCTCGATCCGCATTCCAGCTACATGTCGCCAAAGAGCTTCCGGGACATGCAGGTTCAAACCCGCGGCGAATTCGGCGGTTTGGGAATCGAAGTCACGATGGAAGAAGGCCTGGTGAAGGTCGTTTCGCCGATCGATGACACCCCGGCATTCAAGGCCGGTGTTCTGGCTGGTGATCTGATTACGCATATTGACGGCGAGCAGGTCCAGGGACTGACCCTCAATGAGGCCGTCGAAAAAATGCGTGGCCCGGTCAAGACGGATATTGTTGTGACGATCCGCCGTGAAGGGGCTACAGAGCCGCTCGAAATCACAATTACCCGTGACATCATCCGCATCCGCTCGGTCCGCTGGCGGGAAGAGGAAGACGTTGCTTATGTCCGTGTGACCCAGTTCAATGAGCAGACCTTCGATGGTTTGAAGACAGCCGTAGATGAGCTGTCATCGAGTATTGGCGAGGACTCTCTCAAAGGGTTCGTGATTGATCTGCGCAACAATCCCGGTGGCCTGCTTGATCAGGCAATTGCGGTGTCTGATGCGTTCCTGGATCGCGGTGAGATCGTATCGACCCGCGGCCGGAATGCGGAAGAAACCCAACGATACAATGCCCGCAGCGGTGACATGACCAGCGGCAAGCCAGTCATCGTTCTTGTAAACGGCGGTTCGGCTTCTGCGTCCGAAATTGTTGCAGGCGCACTGCAAGATCACCGCCGTGCGACCATTCTTGGAACCCGGTCTTTCGGCAAGGGGTCCGTGCAAACCATCATTCCGCTTGGTGCCAACGGTGCGATCCGCCTGACGACTGCCCGTTATTACACACCTTCCGGAACCTCCATTCAGGCAAAGGGCATCGTGCCGGACATTGAAGCGCTTCAGGAACTGCCTGACGACTTGAAGGGCCGGGCGACCACCAAGGGCGAGGCCGGATTGCGTGGCCATCTGGAAGCGGAAAACGAAGAGGATGGCAAGGCCGAATCCGGCAGCCAGGCCTACGTACCGCCCGATCCAAAGGACGATACCCAGCTGAAACTGGCACTCGATCTTCTGCGCGGGGTTCAAATAAACAGTGCATTTCCGCCAGCAGGCGATGGCTCTGCGCCAGTTCCGAACTAATATGAGATAACTCTGCGCCGGTTTTCCGGCGCAGATTCTATCTGCTCCGGCGACTTGCCGGAAGCGAAGCTGACGACAGGACGCCATGGCGAGCGACGATCTCACGGCCCCCTTAGGAATGGGGAAGCGCAGGCTTCTCCGTCTTCCCTTTGGACTGATTGGTGCCGGTGTTCTGAGCGTTGTGGTCACAACAGCCCTGATCTGGATGGGCGTTGTAGACGACCCGTTCGGTGGCGAACCTACCGCTGTTATTCCACTTGAAGCGACCGTTGAGGGATTGGCGTCCAAGGACATTGAGGTCGTTGAAATTCGTCCGTCTCTCACGGACAATCTTGGCCCCAGCCTGCGTAACGAAGACAATCGCGAGCGGTTAGGTCCTAAATATGAGCTTCAGGCATCCAGGAAAACTGGTAACGGGCAAACCACAGGTAATCCATTGATCAACCCGGATCCGCGCGTAAGCGAGCGATCCAGTTACGGGTTCCTGCCGAAAGTCAGCTCACAAAATGTACGCCCGCTCGATGCTTATGCCCGTCCATTTTCGACGGAATTCACATCCATCCCGAAAATCGCGATTATCGTAAAAGGCCTTGGCCTCAGCGAGGCGGGTACGGCCAACGCCATTGATACGCTTCCAGCTGAAATAACGTTTGCGATGGCACCTTACGGATCCGACCTGGATCGCTGGATGCAAAGGGCGCGGGGCAAGGGCCATGAGCTGGTCCTGCAGCTGCCGATGGAGCCGTTCGACTTTCCCGATAACGACCCTGGGCCTCACACCCTTCTAGTCAGTTTGCAGCCGCAGGAAATGCTGGACCGGCTGGCCTGGCTGATGACGCGCGTGACCAATTATGTCGGCGTCGTCAACGAAATGGGGGCCCGGTTCACCACGACCAAACCTTCAGTGCAATTCCTGTTTGAAAAGCTGAAAGCGCGTGGATTGATGTTCATCGATAACGGAACGTCTTCCCGGAGCGTGTCAGCGGAAGTTGCTTCCGAAGTCAGATTGCCGTTCAGCGCAGTTGACGTTGTTCTGGACGCAGTGCCACGCGATGACGAAATCAATGCCAAATTGTTGCAGCTGGAAGGCATTGCCCGTGCGCGCGGTGTTGCGGTCGCATCAGGTTCTGCGCTCCCGGTGACCGTTCGACAGCTGGAAGTCTGGTCCAGGGATCTGGAACAACGCGGCCTGCTCCTTGTACCCGTAAGCGCGACCATCGATAGATAAGAGTTTCCCATGTCATCCAAGTGCCTCGATCCGGATTTTCCGTCCGCACGGAACGGGTTGCCCTACCGCCCTTGTGTTGGGGTTATGCTGCTAAACCCGGAAGGCAAGGTCTGGATCGGTAAACGGGACGACGGCCGGGGCAGCTCGGACTACGAGTATGCCTGGCAAATGCCGCAGGGCGGTCTCGATGAAGGGGAAGTGCCGGAAGCCGCTGCGATCCGCGAACTCTATGAGGAAACGTCAGCCCGTTCTGTGCGGGTCGTCGGTGAAGCGGCCGAGTGGTTCACCTATGACTATCCAGCAGAGATTATCGCAAATACGCGCAAGGGGAAATATGGCGGCCAGGCCCAGCGATGGTTCGCTCTGCGTTTCGACGGCCCGGACAGCGAAATCGATATCCTCAACCCGCCCGATGGCCATTCCAGGGAGTTTTGCGAGTGGCGGTGGGAGGATGCAGCGAAACTTCCCGGATTGATCGTCCCCTTCAAACGGGATGTGTATCAAAAAGTGGTCGAGGCGTTTTCTCATCTAACTGCTTGACTTCGCCTTGTATTTGCTTTGCCCTGAGACGTCGGAATCGGCTTTCGGGAGATAGGCAGGGCGATGAACCATGGCGCAGGACTTGATGAAAAACGCATACTGATTACCGGTGCTTCAAGCGGGCTCGGTGCACATTTTGCACGGATTTCGGCGCGGGAAAGGGCGCACATCGCCATAGCCGCTCGCCGCAAAGACCGTCTTACAGATCTTGCAGGTGAACTGCTCGAATTGGGTGCACAGAGCGCCTGTCCCATCGAAATGGATGTCAGCGATGGCAGGTCGATCGAAGCCTGCCGCGATACGGCTGTTGAGGTTCTGGGTGGACTGGACGTTCTGGTAAACAATGCAGGCGTTGCTAGGGAAGGGCCTGCGCTCGATCAGACGGAAGAAGACTTCGACGCCGTCATGGACGTGAATTTGAAGGGCGCCTGGTTGATGGCCAATTCTTGCGGCCGCTATTGGCGTGATGCTGGTCGCCCGGGGGCCATCCTCAACATTGCCTCTGTGCTGGGGGAACGGGTCAGCAAGGGCGTTGCATCCTACGCCGTTTCCAAAGCTGGCGTTATTCAAATGACCAAAGCACTGGCTCTCGAATTTGCCCGCTATGGCATACGAGTTAACGCGCTCGCACCAGGTTATTTCCAAACCGAGATCAACGAAGGTTTTTTTGACACAGAAGCTGGCCACAAGATGTTGAGCCGGGTGCCGATGCGCCGCACCGGCGATCTGTCGGATCTTGACGGACCTTTTTTGTTGTTGGCATCCGATGCCTCACGCTACATGACTGGTGCGATTGTGCCAGTAGATGGCGGCCATCTTGTTACGTCGATTTAAGACCGGCTTTGGGAGGAGCCTTGGATGGATTTTACAATTAGTCCCGAGCTGGAACAGCTTCGTCAGAGAGTCAAAGATTTCGTGGCAACCGAGATCCTGCCATTGGAAGCAGATCCGGACAGCTACAATGAGTATGAGAACATTACCCTTGCTCTGAGGGACAAGGTCCGCGCCAAAGCGAAAGAGGCCGGTCTTTGGGCGCCGCAAATGCCGAAGGAACGCGGTGGCCTGGCGTTGCCGATTGCCGAGCAGGCTGTTTTCTATGAAGAAGCCAACCGCTCGATTATTGGCCCGACATGTTTCAACTGCGGGGCTCCAGATGACGGCAACATGCGCTGTCTCGAGATGGTTGCGACCGAAGACCAAAAGGCACGTTGGCTACAGCCGATTGTCGATGGAAAGGTCAATTCATCGTTTGTCATGACCGAGCCACATCCAGGTGGCGGGTCCGATCCTGGAATGATCCGGACCCGTGCAGAGCGCCATGGCAATACGTGGAAGATCTACGGCCGAAAATGGTTCATCTCCGGCGCTGCAGTTGCCAAGCATTTCATTTTGATGGCCCGCACCGATGACAATCCGGATGAAAAACGAAGGCATCTGACGGCCTTCATGTTTCATGCAGATCAGCCTGGCTGGAAGATCGTGCGCAGGATCGGCAACATGGGCCCGGAGGAGCATGGTGGCGCCTGTGAACTGGAATTCGATGGTCTTGAGATTGATGATGCCAACAGGCTGATGGAAATTGGGGATGGGTTGCGTCTGACGCAAATCCGCCTTGGCCCGGCGCGGCTAACCCATTGCATGCGCTGGCTTGGCATGTCGAAACGCTGCATGGAAATCGCGCAGGAGTACGTTGCCACTCGTGAGGGATTTGGCATCAAGCTGGCAGATCGCGAATCTGTTCAAACCGCACTTGGCGATCTGGCACATCAAATCCAGATTGGCCGGTTGCTGGTGATGCATGCCGCATGGAAGCTTGATCAGGGAGATCGCGCACGCAAGGAAGTATCCTCCGCCAAAATCCATGTGGCGGACACGCTGCACAACGCGGCTGACACTGCGATTCAGCTGAACGGTGCCCGCGGTTATTCCAAGGACACGGTTCTGGAGTGGATCTACCGCTATGCCAGATGCGCCCGTCTGGTGGATGGTGCATCGGAAGTTCACAAGATGGTCCTGGCGCGGTTTTACGGCAAGGAAGGCAGCGATTTCTGGCAGTGGAGCTAGGATACGCGGAAGATGGAACGACTACCGCCCTTCGATCTGGCTGATCTGCGTGTCCTGTTCGCCCTTGCGGAGCACAAGCATTTTGCTCGTGCCGCCGCAGCCTGCAGCCTGTCTCAGCCCGCGTTGTCCGGGCGCGTAAGAAAACTGGAGGAAGCACTCGGCGCGCCTCTGATATTCCGGGGCAAGAGATTTGAAGGCTTCACCCCTGATGGTGAGAAAGCGCTTCGTTGGGCACGTTTGGTTCTGTCAGAATGTGGCGGGCTTTTGCAGGATCTTGGCGCCGATGAAGACGGGCCAAGGGGGATTTTGCGTATTGGAGTGATCCCGTCCGCAACCCCCGTTGCGGGCAAATTGTGTTTCAAACTGGCCGGAAAGTATCCGCACTTGAAACCGCAGGTGCTGTCCCTGTCGTCAAAAGCGATCGAGAAAGGGTTGAAGGAGTTCTCGATAGACGCGGGCATCTCCTATTTGGATTCCGTCAGCGATGCCACCAAAACGACCCTGCCGCTCTTTAAGGAACGTTACTGCCTGGTTGCAGATCCGGCATTGGTTGGTTTTGCGGAAACCGGATCGTCAATAACCTGGCGGGAGGCTGCCGATCTTCCTCTGTGCCTGCTAACGTCGGACATGCAGAACCGGCGGATCATCGACGAGACATTCAAGGTTGCTGGAAAGGTGCCGGAGGCCCGGTTTGAGGCCAACAGTTTTAACGCCATTCTGGCGCTTGTCCGGGAAGGGGCATTTGCCGCAGTGCTCCCCGGTGAGCAGGTCGATGCCGGGCTGACCGGGAAACTGGCGGTGCTTGATCTGGTGGACCCGGTTGTCCGCTCAGTAATTGGACTGATTGTGCCCGACCGACAGCCGATGCTGCCGGTTACGATGGCGTTCTGGAATCTTGCAAAGTCACCATCGTCGAACATTGATAAGATGACGTGATCAAACAATCGAAAAATGCGATTTGCGTTGATCGATAAACAGGCGTTTCCTGGCAAAAAATTTTCCAGAGAGACAAGCCATGACATTCGGCAAGGGGCTTTCAAGAAAGCCGTCCCAGCCCAAAGGCCGTCAACTTGACGATGCTGCATTATCCGAGGTCCGGAGCCTTCTGGGCAACGAGCCCCGCCGGCGCGATCTGCTGATTGAACATCTGCACAAGATCCAGGACGCTCATGGATGTTTGAACGCAGCTCACCTACGCGCTTTGGCAGAAGAAATGCGGTTGTCGCAAGCGGAGGTCTTTGAGGTCGCGAGTTTCTATCATCACTTCGATATCGTGCGTGAAGGCGAGGATGCACTGGCTCCCTTGACCGTCCGGGTGTGTGATGGCATCGCCTGTTCTCTGAAAGGTGCCGACGCTTTGGCGGCTGTTCTTGGTGATGGGCTTGATCCGGCCAAGGTGCGGGTACAGAAGGTGCCTTGCATTGGCCGATGTGCATCAGCGCCTGCCGCACAAGTCGGAAAGCGGGCAGTCGATGGGGCGAGCGAAATTTCCATCCGCTCCGCTATCTATGCTGGCGAGACCGAGCCCGAAATTCCGGACTACACCGATCTGGCGGCTTATTGTGCGAATGGCGGGTACAAGATCCTGGACAAGGTTCGCGCAGGTGAACTTCGCGCTGAAGATATTGCGGAAGAAACTCTATCGGCAGGACTGCGCGGTCTGGGTGGTGCAGGGTTCCCGACGGGGACGAAGTGGAAGATCGTTCATGACCTTCCGGGGCCGAAATATCTGACAGTCAACGGGGACGAAGGCGAGCCGGGAACCTTCAAGGACCGCTATCATCTCGAACGTGATCCGCACCGGTTGCTGGAAGGGGCCCTTATTGCAGCCCACGCGATCTCCGCTGACCGCATCTATCTCTACATGCGTGATGAATATCCTGCAGTTCTGGAAATCCTGCGGCGGGAGATCCTGGCGCTACGGGATGCCGGGGTCATTACCGCGATCGATATCGAACTGCGCCGTGGAGCCGGTGCCTACATCTGCGGCGAAGAAAGCGCCATGATCGAATCGATCGAGGGCAAACGCGGTCTGCCACGCCATCGTCCACCCTACATTGCCCAGGTTGGCCTGTTTGGCCGTCCAACGCTTAACCACAATGTCGAAACCCTGTTCTGGATACGCGACATCCTGGAAAAGGGCGCAGATTGGTTCGCCGATCAGGGGACCCGCGGTCACAAGGGCTTCAGGTCATTCTCCGTGTCAGGCCGCGTAAAGCAGCCGGGCGTAAAACAGGCGCCCGCAGGCGTTACGATGAATGAGCTGATCGCAGACTATTGCGGCGGCATGGAAGATGGCCACACCTTCAAGGCGTATCTTCCCGGAGGGGCTTCGGGTGGCATACTGCCAGCGTCTCTTGGCGATGAACCGCTTGATTTTGGAACACTGGAAAAACACGGCTGCTTTATCGGCAGCCACGCCATCGTGGTGTTTTCCGATCAGGACGACATGCGTGATGTCGCGCTGAACCTGATGCGGTTCTTCAAGCATGAGAGCTGCGGCCAGTGTACGCCGTGCCGGTCAGGTACGGAGAAAATGGTGCAGCTGCTGGAAGACAAGGATTGGGACCAGAGCAAGATTGTGGATCTCGACGCGGTTATGCGATCCGCTTCGATTTGCGGCCTTGGACAGGCAGCCGCCAACCCAGTGGCTTCGGTTCTGAAGTTTTTTGCCGAGGACCATTAGGCAATGAACATTCGGCGGGCTGCTGAGAAAGACATTGCGATGCTGGTGGACCTGTTCCTGGAAATGGACCAGCACTACGACCCGGGCTCCGCCAGCCAGCCGGAAGTTTTCAGGCGTCGAATTGAGGCCTGGTTCGAGACAAACACGGATACGGCGCTATTTGTTGCAGAAGAAGATGATGCACTCCTTGGGCATGCGTCCCTTGCGCCGCTTTTTCCTGCGGCGGGTGGTCAAACCGCACTGTTCATCAAGGATGTTTTTGTCAGCGACAAAGCGCGCGGCCGCGGTATTGGCGAAGGTCTCGTGCGGGCTTGCGCGGCCGAGGCGAAAAAGCGCGGTGCTCCACGTCTGGAGCTTACGGTGGATATGACCAACGAAGGTGCCATGCGGCTCTACAAGCGGCTGGGCGCCCGCGACACTGAAAAAACATATTTGAGGTGGGACGGCGCAAGCCTGTCCGATCTTGCAGAGGGCAATGATCATGGCTGATCAAATCACTTTCTCACTCGATGGCAAGACCGTAACTGCGGAAGATGGCGAGACCATCTGGCAGGTCGCCAAGCGTGAAGGCGTCGCCATTCCCCATCTCTGCCACAAGGATGCGACCGGCTACCGGTCTGACGGCAATTGCCGCGCCTGTATGGTCGATATTGAGGGCGAACGCACACTGGCTGCCTCCTGTGTTCGCACTCCGTCTGACGGAATGGCGGTGAACACGGCGACCGAACGGGCATCCAAAGCCCGCGAGATGGTTTTTGAACTTCTGCTGGCAGATCAGCCGGACCGGGAAACACATCCCGATCCCGATAGTGAATTCTGGAAATGGTCCGACAGCGTCGGCGTTTCCAGCAGCCGTTTCGCGCCATGTGGGAAACCGGCGCAGGACGCGTCTCATCCGGCAATTGCGGTGAACCTGGACGCCTGTATTGCCTGCAACCTGTGTGAGCGGGCCTGCCGGGAAGTTCAGGTGAACGATGTCATTGGCATGGCGGACCGGGGTTCACACACTGTGCCGGTGTTCGACCTCGCCGATCCGATGGGGCTCTCAAGCTGTGTGGCCTGCGGGGAGTGTGTGTCGGCCTGCCCGACGGGCGCGCTCATGGAAAAGAGCCTCCTGGACGAGACGTCAAGAACGCGCGAAGTCTATGCCGATGAAGTCATCGATAGCGTCTGTCCGTTTTGCGGTGTCGGCTGCCTTACATCCGTGTCGGTGAAAGATGGCAAGATCATCAAGGTGGAAGGGCGGGATGGTCCGGCCAACGAAAACCGGCTTTGCGTAAAAGGCCGTTTTGGCTTCGATTACGTTTCCAGTCCGGAGCGCCTGACCAAGCCGCTGATACGCCGAGATGATGCGCCCAAACACGGCGACATGTCGCGGTATCCGGTCGACTTTTATGATGTCTTCCGTGAGGCCACATGGGATGAGGCGCTGGACCGGGCAGCCGAAGGCCTGAAGGCGTCGTTTGAGAAGAAGGGCGGTGCTGGCATCGCCGGGTTTGGGTCTGCCAAGGGATCCAATGAAGAGGCATACCTTTTTCAGAAACTGATCCGGCAGGGATTTGGCACGAACAACGTCGACCACTGCACCCGGCTGTGCCACGCGTCCTCTGTTGCGGCGCTGATGGAGGGCATTGGCTCCGGCGCGGTAACGGCTCCCTTTACCGCTGCCGAAGATGCCGACTGCATGATTGTCATCGGCGCCCGCCCGGAACAGAACCACCCGGTCGCGGCGACCTACATCAAGCAGGCAGCCAGGAATGGCACCAAGCTGATCGTCATGGATCCGCGTGGACAAGGGCTGATGCGCCATGCCGACTACAGCCTGAAATTCAAACCTGGCACTGACGTTGCCATGCTGAACGCGATCCTCAATGTGATCGTGACCGAGAAGCTCTATGACGAGCAGTACATCGCAGCTCATGTAGACGGCTTCGAGGCACTAAAGAAGAGCATCGTTGACTTTACACCCGAGGCGATGGAACCGGTCTGCGGGATTGACGCGCAAACGCTGCGCGAGGTCGCAAGGCTTTATGCCACTAGCGGCAAATCGATCATTTATTGGGGAATGGGTGTTTCCCAGCATGTTCACGGTACCGACAATGTGCGTTGCCTGATTGCAATGGCCCTCACCACTGGTCAGATCGGCCGTCCGGGCACCGGCCTGCATCCCTTGCGCGGCCAGAACAATGTACAAGGCGCTTCCGATGCCGGGCTGATCCCGATGGTGTTTCCCGACTACCGGTCGGTTGAAAATCCCGACATTCGGGCAGGTTTTGAAGACGCCTGGGGCCGGCCGCTTGATCCGAACCGCGGGTTGACCGTCGTCGAAATCATGGATGACATTCTCGCCGGCGGCATTGAAGCCATGTACATCATGGGTGAAAATCCGGCGATGTCTGATCCGGATCAGGCGCATGCCCGCAAGGCGCTGGCCCATCTGGAGCATCTCGTCGTTCAGGATATTTTCCTGACCGAAACCGCCTGGCACGCAGACGTCATTCTGCCGGCGTCCGCCCATGCAGAGAAGCTGGGCACCTTCACCAATACAAACCGTCAGGTCCAGATCGGACGGCCTTGCGTGCCCATGCCAGGCGAAGCAAGGGCGGACTGGGAACTGCTGGTCGCGCTGGCCAACCGGTTGGGTCTTGAGTGGTCCTATGATGACGTTCCCGACGTCTATGAAGAAATGCGCACCCATATGGCGTCGCTGAATCACATTTCCTGGGAACGTCTGGAGCGGGACGGGACGGTAACCTATCCGGCCGACAGCGACGATACGCCCGGCAATGAAATTCTCTTCGGCCAGTCGTTCCCGACTGCAGATGGGCGGGGCAAGATTGTGCCAACCGATCTGGTGCCGCCAGATGAAGTGCCCGATGAAGATTTCCCGCTGGTTCTGACCACCGGGCGCATGCTGGAGCATTGGCACACAGGCGCGATGACCCGGAGGGCAAGCGTACTGGACGCGCTTGAGCCGCAGCCGGTCGTCTCAATGCACCCGAAGGACATCGGCCGGGCAGGGCTTCAGGTTGGCCAGCAGGTCACAGTCGAAACCCGGCGTGGAGCGATTACTTTGATATTGCGTGCCGACCGGGACGTTTCCAGTGGCATGCTGTTCATTCCCTTTTGCTTCACCGAAGCTCCGGCCAACATGCTGACCAATCCGCAACTAGACCCCTTCGGCAAAATCCCTGAGTTCAAATTCTGCGCAGCACGGATTGCACCGGCGATGGCCGAAGCGGCGGAGTAGCTTCTGACCGCTTCTTACAGTGCCGGAATCTTTTATCCGGCACTGGTCCACTCGGATTTGACCTCTTTTGAGGTTTCCCGGGGCAGATTGTTTTTCCTCGCCGCGGCAAAGTCCCCAGCATTTGTCAGCCGGGAGAATGCCCAGACCGCTGCGCCCCGAACGGTCGGGTCTTCGTCTGAAAGCAGGCCGCGAACGGTTGGGAGCAGGCCTTCGTCGCTGGAGTTTCCAGCGGCAATCAGAACGTTGCGCAGGAACCGGTTGCGACCGATGCGTTTGACTGGGGAGCCGGAAAAGAGCTTGCGGAATGCCGCATCGTCCAGCGTGAGCAAGTCCGCAAGCCGGGGAGAGTTCAGGTCCTCCCGGGCAATCAGTTTGGCCTCACTGGCTGCTTGCGCGAATTTGTTCCAGGGGCAGGCGGCAAGGCAGTCGTCGCAACCGTAGATCCGGTTGCCCATGGGTTTGCGGAATTCGACTGGAATGGGGCCGGCATGTTCGATCGTGAGATAGGAAATGCAGCGGCGGGCATCCAACTGGTAGGGGGCCGGGAAGGCATCTGTCGGGCAGCTGTCCAGGCATGCCCGGCAAGACCCGCAATGATCGATTTCTGCTTTTGATGCCGGAAGGTCGAGCGTTGAAAATATCGAGCCCAGGAAAAACCAGGATCCAAGTTCGCGTGATACCAAGTTGGTATGCTTGCCTTGCCAGCCAAGACCTGCGGCTTCTGCCAGGGGCTTTTCCATAACAGGGGCTGTATCGACAAACACCTTTACATCGCCACCAACACGAGAGATCAGGAAACTGGCGATTTCCTTAAGCCGACCCTTGATGATGTCGTGGTAGTCCCGGTTGCGCGCATAGACGGAGATACCAGCGCTGGACGGATCTTTCAGATGCGCAAGCGGATGGTTTTCCGGGGTGTCATCGGGGCCGTAATTCATGGCAAGCATGATCACGGATCGGACTTCCGGCCATAGCACCTGCGGATTGGATCGCCGTTCTTCGGTCTCGGCCATCCAGGTCATACTGCCGTGATAACCGGCGCCCAGAAAGGCATGCAGCCGCTCCGGGGCAGCCGGAATGGCATTGGCCGTAGTCACTTTCAGGCCGCTAAATCCCAGGCTTTCCGCCTTGGTCCGTAGCGCCGCAAGGAGGCGTTCTTCTTTCGACGGTTTTGGGGTCTTGGATATCAGAAGTCCAGATCCGCGTAGGTCTTGGCTGGCGGCATGCCGAGGATCTTCTCGGTCAGCATTGGACGCATGCTCGGGCGCGACTTCACCCGTGCGTACCAGCTTTTCACGTTGTCTTCGTCCGACCATTTCACTTCGCCAAGATAATCTGCGCAGGACAGTTCCGCGGCCAGGGCAAAGTCGGCAAAGGATAAACGGTCACCTGCCAGCCAGCGGCGCGATGCCACAAGATAACCGAAATACTTGAGATGGTGGGTAATGTTGGCCCGGGCAACGCGCAGGATTGCCGAATCCGGCTCGCCGCCGCCCGAAGACCTCGGCATGGTCTGTTTGTAAATCCGCTCGCGCACCAGATGGCCGACAACTTCCTGGTCAAACTTGGACAGAGCCCAATCCACCAAACGGCGGGTTTCAGCCCGGGCATCCGGGTGATCAGGCATCAGCCGCCGGTCGCCGACCGCATATCCACGGGTCTCGTCAATGTACTCC
Organism: Roseibium sp.; assembly: GCA_965230705.1. Lineage (GTDB taxonomy): Bacteria > Pseudomonadota > Alphaproteobacteria > Rhizobiales > Stappiaceae > Roseibium. The sequence goes on from CBDDLN010000001.1 coordinate 450,015, forward strand.
ATGATCGGCCCTGGACCACAAATGCCTGGCCCATCGTTTTCAACCAGCACCGGAACGGTTCCAGCCGCATTCAACTGCAGCAAATTCTGCGGGCGTTCCCACGGGTTGATCTCCTCAACCTCGAACGCAGCCTGGTACTCGGTGAGCAACAGCCGAACGAAGCGGGAAGATGGCGAAAAAGGGTGGTGATAGAGCTTGAGCATTGAGCGGTTTCAGCGGGCCGGAGCGTGACGGTGACCTGTTGCAATTGAAGTTGGTTTTAACCGGTGGCGGCGGACCTGACATAAACCAGCTTTTCTCGTGCGCCTAGCTGTCAATTATGGTTTTAGGATGGTTATCAATCGATTGACACCGGACAGGTTTATTGATGTTTGACACGGTGGTCATGGCACGCGAGCAATAGGCGCCAATTCTTAAACCGGCCGGTTGATTCGCAGCGGAAAGACATATGGACGAACAAACGATCTTCAATGCACTGATCCTGGGGATCGTAGAAGGCTTAACAGAATTCATTCCAGTTTCCTCTACCGGGCACATTCTCCTGCTGGGGCATTTTCTAGGCTTTGAGAGTACCGGAAAAACCTTTGAGGTTTTGATCCAGCTGGGGGCCATCCTCGCGATCTTGACCGTGTACTCCGCCCGTCTGTGGAAAATCGCGACCGCATTGCCAAGCGACGAAAGGACGCGCCGGTTTGTGTTCGGTATTCTCCTTGCGTTCCTGCCTGCCGCTGTTGTCGGGGTGCTGGCCCATGGCTTCATCAAGGAAGTCTTGTTCGAATCGCCGGCGCTCATTTGTTCAACGCTTCTGATCGGCGGAGTTATTCTGCTCTGGATCGACCGCCTGCCACTAAAGCCCCGCTACACCAATGTGATGGAGTACCCGCTGGGCCTCTGTTTTTTCATTGGTGTATGCCAGTGCCTGGCCATGGTGCCGGGTGTCTCCCGGTCCGGGGCAACGATCGCCGGGTCCTTGCTGATGGGAACAGACAAACGCTCGGCGGCTGAGTTCTCGTTCTTCCTCGCGATGCCAACAATGGCCGGCGCTTTCACCTACGACCTTTATAAAAACCGGAATGTTCTTTCCATGGATGATGCCACCATTATCGGGATCGGATTTGTGGCATCGTTTTTTGCAGGTGTGTTTGTTGTTAGAGGTCTGCTCGATTTTGTCAGCCGCCACGGTTTCGCGCCGTTTGCCTGGTGGCGGATTGCCGTTGGCCTCGCAGGCTTCGCCGGATTGTATTTGGTCGGGTGATCAGGACGGCAAAAGCCGCTCAGGAACAATGGATTTCAGCGAGCTCGTCAAATTGCTCAGCCAGTTCCTGCCTGAGGTCCAATGGCTTGAGAAGTTCCGCACCAGGCCCCAGCCAGCGGACAAGCGGTAATATGCGTCTGCGGCTGGTGTCGGGGATCCGGATCAGGACATGCCCATCATCCACGGGTGTGAACATCGCATGGCGGTAATACCAGTCCGAACTTAGCCGTTTTGCCTGGCTGGCAGTCACCTGGATTTCTGCGCTTGGGCCTTCCGTTTCCCACCGCCGCATTGCACGGGCCAGCCAGGCCCCGCCGAGCAGCGATTTTACCGAAAAATCCTTTGGTGGCCGGAACCGGAACCCGCTGACTTCTACGTTGCTGGCCCGGTCTGCACGGTAGATCTTTTGTATGTCCGTATCGACGCACCGGCCCGCCAGATACCAAAGATCGCGGTCAAACAGGATGCCATAGGGCTCGACATCATGGCTCCTGACATCCTTGCGGGCAGGATTGGCATAGTCGAACCGCACCCTCCGGCTTTCCAATAGTCCGGACATGTAACCATCGAGGACCTTTTGCCATTCGCTGGTCGGTTCGGCTTTGGACCCGGCATGAAATGTATCGGCTGGCACGGGCTCGATACCGATGATCCTGTCCGCCTGGCTGAGTAGGCCGTGAACGGACTTTGGCAGAGACGCGACAAGTTTCCGCTCGGCTGCTTCCAGATCGGCGGCCAATGGCATGGTGCGGATGCTGCGGACCAGCGCAAGCGCGGAAAGAAGGGCAGCTGTTTCATTGCGGGTGAGCGCGACGGGCGGCTGCAGATACCCTTGTGCCAAACGGTATCCGCCTTCGGCTCCGCGTTCTGCGTCCACCGGAACACCCAGCGCGATCAGCCGGTCAATATCGCGGTAGATGGTGCGCAGCGAGACGCTGAACCGCTCCGACAAACGCGTTGCACTTACCAGCTTGCCACCGCTTAAAAGCAGCAAAATCCCGAGTGCGCGCTCAATGGAATTCATCGCGAATCCTCCTGTAGCCCTCCTCAATACAGGAAATTGAAAATTTAGAACATAACAAGATCAAACCTGACTCACAGTTGTCAGGATTGCCCTGCCATTCTTCCAGAAAGGCCGGATCCCATTTGGTTTGGGCCGGGAATGACAAGGAGATGGAAGATGGCGATGGAAACTGTATTCACCGAAAGAGCTGCACGGCGCAGAATAGTGCTGGATGTATTATCACTCGCTGTCCAAGCCGCTTGCCTTTGGTACAGCAGGCGGATTACAGAACGGGCGCTGGCTCGGCTCAATGACCGCGAGCTGAAAGACATTGGCCTGGTGCGAACCTCCACCGGCTACAACATGATCCGCTGGGATCGCGACCTGTTAAACGACCAGAAAAAATGAACCCCCAAGGCGAAGCAGCAACCGGTGCAACCTGTATCGCTGCTTCGCATAGTTCCCAAGGATCCGTGACCTAGCCCTTTCAAGCCTTGCCGACGAGTGCCTGCATTACAGGATTTCTCCAGATGATTTGCATGACAACGAGCGCCACCATGGCGGCGACAATCACGATATAGAACGGCAGATTGATATCGATGCTCATGAGTTCGCCGCCGAGCAGGGACATGACACCGGCGACAACCGTGAACACAGCAATTGTTACCCCCATGACCCAGCCCTGTTCCTGGTCATCGACACTTGCGGCGTAAAGCCCAAGAAAAGTCGGGTAGGCGATTCCGAAAGCAAAATAGAAGCAGAACACAGGAATGAAGGCGAGAAGAGCGATTGGCGTGAAAATGACACCGCAGGTGCACAGCGACCAGATTACAAAGGTCAGCGCCATTATGGATTGCTTGCTGAAGCGTTTTTGGGCGGGCACCACCAGAAAAGTGCTTGAGAATGCGAGAGACAGGCCGATCGTCAGCATGATCATGCTGCCGCCCAATGTGCCGTAGCCGAAACGGCTGGTCATGTAGTTGTCGATGAACACATAAAACGACGTGTTGGCGATATGAAAGAAAAGGAAAACGACGGTAAGTCGGAAAACCTTTGGGTACTTCCCTATGCGAAGGAAAAGTTCGAAGATCTCCATCGGACGGAAGACAAATGGCTTCTTCTCAACCGGCTTTTCATGAAAAAACACCAGCACAAGCAGGATGGCGATCGCTACCAGAACAAGGCAGGCGAAAAAGGGCAGTTTTACACTGGCGAGTGAGCCGATCAGAACCGGGTCGGACAGGAAGCCGCCTATGAGCGGGCCACCGACAAGTCCAAAACTGACGCCAGTGATGATGTAGCCCATGTTTCTGTTCCGGTCCTCCTCATCCGTGCTGCCGTCAATCATGGCTGCTTGCGCAATTGGCTGATTGCCGGCGGTAAAACCTGTGATCGCCCGGCCAAGTACCAGAAGGACGAAATTGTTCATGTAGAGCGCTGCGATCGTCAGGGCATAACCGAGCAGCGCGCCGATGAGACAGATCAGGATGGCGTTCTTCCGGCCGATCACGTCCGACATTTTCGAAATATACGGTGCGCCCAAAAACCAGCATAAAAAGAAGATGCCGATTATCAGGCCATAGTCGAAATGGCGGACGGCCTCGGAGGTCTCGCGAGGCAATAGCGACGTGGACGGCTCCATGATGAGGCTGTTGATGATCGGGAACACCAGACCTTGCCCAAGGAGGTCAACAAAAACCACAAAGAGCAGGGTAATCTTGACAGCCAGTGTCATGCGCGCCTCCCGTCAGGTGGAGCCATGCTAGGTTAGTCCCGCGAGGGCTGCAATGAGCGGCTGCAAAACAAAAAAGCGGGCCACTTGGCCCGCTTCGAAATTGTATTTTTTAGGTGATCTAAGCCGGACGGTGAGCGTCGTATTGACCGTGTGTCCGGAACCGGTCGAGATAAGTCGGCAGAACGGCGGCCAGCGTTGTCGGCGTAATGCCGATGCCAGCGAGCGAGCGGCCTTCCTGTTCGGCTGCGTCCGAGACGACGTTGTCGCTCTTCAAAAGCGTTACCTGATCGGCCGTAAGCGGCGCATAGGGGAAGATCTGCATGATCTTGCCCATCATCGATGCAATCTCGAAGGGCAAGGGCGCAAGGAGCCGGTGGTTCCGGGTTACTTCCATCATGTCTTCCAGGCACTGGCGGAAGGTTTTGACTTCAGGTCCGCCAAGCTCGTAGGTCGCGCCTGTTGTCAGGTCACCATCAACTGCCTTGGCGACCGCCTCGGCGACGTCGCATACATAGACCGGCTGGAACCGCGTCCTGCCGCCGCCGATCAACGGCAGAGCCGGAGAGAACCGCGCCATGCCGGCGAACTTGTTGAAGAAATCGTCTTCCGGGCCAAACACGATGGACGGGCGCAGGATAATGCTGTCGGGCAGTGTTTCCATAACACCTGCTTCGCCGGCAGCCTTGGTCCGGGCATAGTCGGACTTGCTGTCTGCATTGGCACCAATGGCGGAGATGTGGACGATGCCGCTGAGGCCCGCGCCCCGGGCTGCCTCGGCTATCGCGCGCGGACCGAAGTCCTGAATGGCGTCGAAGGTCTGTTTTCCCGTAGGCGCCAGAATACCCACCGCATTGACCACGGCATCAGCACCCTCAACCGCACGGTCGATCGACCATCGGTAGCGCAGGTTTGCCTGCACGGGCATGATCTGCCCCGGCGCGCCAAGCGGCTGCAAATGGTGGGCAAGATCCGGGCGCCGGACCGCTGCACGAATGCGGTAGCCGCGCTTGGCCAGTGCCTGAATGACATGGCGGCCGATAAAGCCGGATCCACCGAAAACGGTGACAAGTTTTCCATTGAGAGCTGTGGACATGCCGGTTGCCCCTGTCGCGTCGAAGAAATACGTCCCCGGTTTTAACGGCCGGGCGCAAGACAGTCTCTTAGACCTTTGCTTGGCCCCTGTGAAGGCCTTGGTGGATAAGTTTGAATACGACCTCAAATCGGTGATTGACAAGACCGGCGAGGCCGCTTACAAGCGCCCCCCTAAGCCCAGGTGGCGGAATTGGTAGACGCGCCAGCTTCAGGTGCTGGTGCTCGCAAGGGCGTGGAGGTTCGAGTCCTCTCCTGGGCACCAATTTCCCGTTTCAGACTGTCCTAGATAGTCCAGAAACACCAAAAAAGGTCCGGTTTTCCGGGCCTTTTTTCGTTTCTTGAGGTTGGTGTTGAACCGTCGGGTTTTCACCAAGCGTGGCCAATCGAGCTTTAAAAAACTACGCAAATGACCTACGAGGTTATTATTTCGCCGGTTTGTCTGGTTTGAGAACGGACAGGCTGTCGTCGATGTTGACGCCAACAGCATCGCCGATCTTTTTCAAGGCCGGAAACTGAACCGCCATGTCCAGGATCGAGTCGAGCGCCTGATTGATCGGTGCCTTGTCCGCTTGCGATCCGCTGTTCCCGCCTAGCCCGCTGACGTGATTGATGCTGATGCCTTTGATTTTTTCCGCCGGCTTGACCATCTCGGAAACAATCTTGGGCAATGCCGCCAGGCGTGCCTTTTCGAGCTCCATTGCAACTATGGCATCTGAGCGGGAGTTTTCGGCCTTGATCCGTGCAAGGTCAGCCTCGACGCGGGCAAGCTCGACAGACTTGACCGCTTCAGCTTCTTCCTGGCGTGCTGCCTTCAGGTCTTCCGCAGTCGCCTTTTCGCTTTCTGCTGCAATCCTTGCGCGGGTAGCGGCAGCTTCGGCCTGTTCCTCAGCCTGGAGAAGCGTGAGCGCCTTGCGCCGCTCTGCGTCGGCCATCTGTCGGGAGGTCTGTACAGCTTCTTCGGCCTTGACCGCTTCTGCCCGGGCACTGTCAGCTTCTATCTGCGCCTTGCTTTCTTCCTGGCTCTTGGCTGCGACCTGGATCACGCGATCACGTTCGGCAAGCTCGAGGTCGCGTGATTGCGCGATTTCTGCCTCGCGTATCGCCTGTTCCTTGGCAATACCTGCTGCCTCGATTTCCTGTTCCATGCGGATACGCGCATAAGCACTCTCCCGCTCGGCATCTGCCTTGCGCGCAGACACTTCGGCAAGCTGGGCGGCCAGCAAGGTTTCGACTTCCTGCGCCTGCGCAATCTCTGCCCGGCGTTCTTCCAGATCGATTTCCAGCTTCCGCTTGGACGCCTCCATCGCCGCACGGCGTACGCTGACGTCGCTTTCGCTTTCGATCTCCGCTCGCTCTTTCTTGGACTTGGCGATCACCTCGGCCAGCTTGCGCATGCCGACTGCATTGAACGCATTGTTTTCATCCAGCGCGGAAAACGGGGTCTGGTCGAGTGCAGTAAGAGAAACACTGTCCAGCTGCAGGCCGTAGTTGGATAGCGGATCTGTCAACGCCGCCTGAACTTCGGCAGCGAAAGCGGCACGGTTTTCATGCAGCTCGTCCATTGTCATCTTGGCTGCCACCGTGCGAAGCGCATCTATCATCATTCCGTCCAGCAGAGCCTTGAGCTGATCGGCCTGAAACAGCCGCTTGCCGAGGGTTTGGGCAGCACGGGTAATCGCGTCTGCCTCCGGTTTGACAGATACATAGAACTCCGCGCCAACATCAACGCGCAGCCGATCCTTTGTAATCAGGGCGCTTTCGTTGGTGCGCGAAACACTCATCCGGATGGTCTGCATGTTCACCCGGTTGATCTCGTGGAAATAGGGGACGGCGAGCGTGCCGCCGTCGATCACCACTTTCCGGCCACCGACGCCGGTCTTGACGAGGCTAACCTCATTGGTCGCCCGTTGATAAAAAACACCGGCAACAACCACCAGGGCCGCCGCGATTATGATCAGCAGGATGATCCAGGCTAGAGCTGACATGAGCGTCTCTCCTCTCTCAAAGCCCGTGCATGTTGCACAAGATGTTGGATGACATGCCGCCGTCTGCAGGAATGTTCGCCCCCCGGATCCAGGAGGTCATGTCCGACAGCAGAAAGGCGACGACGGGCGCTACGTCTTCAGGCGTTCCCGGCCGGTCCATGACGCGGGCATCCTCTTCTGCCCGGGCACCAAGCGTCTTCAGAAAATCACCCAGAATCGGCGTTTCGACAGGTCCCGGGCTGACCGCGTTTATGCGGATGCCCCGATCGCGCCAGGTCCAGCGGTTCTGCATGGTCCACACAACAAGCGCTTCTTTGGAAAAGAAGTAGCTTCGCCCGCCTTCGTTGGTGATCTCGAACTTGTCCATGAATGGCGCGAGTGCATCCATATCGGCGTGCTCCGACGCCTTGATGGCTTCGACGCTTTGCTGCCAGCCAAAGCCGGCCAGCGAGGCCAGGTTCACAATGGACGCGCCATCGGAAAGCTTGGGAGTGAGCCCCAACGTCAAGCGTTTAAGGCCGAACAGGTTTACCTGCAGTACCTTTTCTGCCGGTGCAGTTGGCGGCAGTCCGGCGATATTTGCCAAACCGTCAATTCCAGCGGGCAATGCCTCGACAAGTGCATCGATTGTGGCCGCATCAGAAAGATCTGCACGGTAAAACTCCTCGACATGGTCAAAGCTCTTGTTGAGGTCGACGCCAAGAACGGTCGCACCCAGTTTGGTGCACAGGCGTGCTGTCTCCTTGCCGATGCCGGAGGAGGAGCCCGTAACTATAATGGTTTTTCCATCAAGCATGTGTTTTCTCCAGGAGCATCAAAAGACCGGTGGATAGGGCCGTTGGCCCCGGTCCAGCGTGATCCAACGTGTTTCAGTGAAGGTTTCCATTGACCATCTGCCGCCATGACGACCGACGCCGCTGGCTTTCGAACCACCAAATGGCACATGCGGCTCATCGTTGACCGATGAACAATTGACGTGACACATGCCGGTCTCCAGTTGCCGGGCCATGGAGAGCGCACGCTCCTCGTTTGCGGTTATGATACCGGCAGACAAACCAAACTCGGTGTCATTGTTGAGCGCAACCGCTTCGGTATCGATCTTGAATGGCACGACAGTGACGACGGGCCCGAACGTCTCGTCACGCCAGACGTCCATCTCCGGAGTGACATTCGTCAAAATCGTAGGCTCGACATAGCGGCCGTTCACGCCGCCGCCCAAAGCAGCTTTTGCGCCCTTCTTCAGTGCGTCATCAATCTGCCCCTTCACCCTTGTGACTTGACGATCGTTGATGAGCGGCCCGATGACATTGGCCTTATCCGACGTGTCGCCGACTTTCAGCTTTGCTGCTCGAGCGACAAACTTTTGAAGAAACTCGGAATAAATACTCTCGTGGACGAGGACCCGCTCGACGCTCATGCAGATTTGACCCTGGTGCATGAAGGAGCCGAAGTTGGCCGCTTGTGTTGCCCGGTCCATATCCGCGTCATCCAGGATGATCAGGCTGTCTTTGCCGCCAAGTTCGACACAGGCCTTTTTCAAATGCGCCCCAGCCTTGGCCGCAATATGCCGCCCAACAGGCGTGGACCCGGTGAACGAGATGCCTTTCACCAAAGGGTTCTCGATCAGCTCGTCACCCATTGCTGCGACGTTGTCGCGCGAACACGTCACGACATTGAAAGTACCTGCCGGGAAACCGGCTTCTTCCAGCACTTCAGCAAAGAACAATCCGCCCAGATAGGGCGTGTCTTCTGAGGGCTTCAGGACGATGGTGTTTCCGGCCGCCAGCGGAAAGGCGAAGCCGCGCGAAGACAGAATGCCCGGGAAGTTCCAGGGAGAAATGACACTGACCACGCCCATCGGCTGACGAACCGCCGTTGAAAACTTGCCGTGTTCAGACGGGATCACATCGCCGATCGGGTTGTAGCACATGGCGGCCGCGGCCCTGAAAACCTCCGGCAGATACCCGCCTTCGAACATGCCTTTGCCGAACCAGCCGCCGCCTTCTGCCTGAGTGGCGGCAACAAAATCCATTTTGCGCTGCTCAAGGATATCGGCTGCCTTGAGCATCAGGTGAGCCCGCTCATGGAACATTTTTGCGGACCAATCCGGAAAGGCGTTGTGGGCTGCCTCAATCGCAGCTCTTGCTTCTGCCGCACCACCGTCAGGAGCGGATGCATAAACCGACCCGTCAGATGGATTGTGGTCATCAAAGGTGGCGCTGGGTGTGATCCAGTTGCCGCCGATGAACATGCCCTTCAGTTGCCTGGGTTGAAGCGGAGCATCATACATGTGTCAGTCCCTTTCAAAGTCCGAGCTTCCCGGACGCCGGCGGTAAATCTCCACACGCGGTTTTCGGTAAATCTCGATCGTGACCGGCTTCGAGCGGTCGTTATTGGTGTTTTCGGTGGGCGCGGTCGATGGGGTTGCCTGTTCTGCTCCACCTTCTTTGGGAAACGGCTGTTCCCTGGGTCTCTGGCGCGCGGTTCTTGCGCGTTCTGCAGCCGCTTCAATTTCCTGAAGTGCGTCCTGCAACCTGTCTTCTGGTCGCGAACCGCCAGATTTGCCGCCGGTGTCGACCGGCGTCTCCCGGCCCTTGGCTGACTTGGCTGCCGCCGCTTCAACGAGGCCGGAAATGGAAACACCCAGGATTGAATCCGCCGTTTTGGTCTGATGCTTTTTTTCCGGGACGCTTTTTGTTCGGGGGGCGCTTTCCGGAGGTGGCGATGGGGCCGTGGTTTCCAGTTCGGGCGTTGTTCCCGTTGTTTCATCATGCGTATGGGGGGATGCCGCTCCAGCGGCTCCAAGGTAGGCGGCCTGAACGGCCGGGTCATGCATCAGGGCACCTGCCGTGTCCTCATGAACAATATGAGCGTTCTCAAGCAGATAGCCGCGATCCGCGATCGCCAGGCTCTGCCTTGCATTTTGCTCCACCAGAAGAATGCCGATCCCCGCATCGCGAACGGCCTTCAGGTTCTGAAAGAGCTCCTTGCACAACAGCGGTGACAGACCGAGCGACGGCTCGTCCAGGGTCAGGATCTGAGGATTGGACATCATGGCGCGGCCTATTGCGACCATTTGCTGCTCGCCGCCTGACATGGTGCGTGCAGTCTGCCGGCGGCGCTCAATCAGTTTCGGGAACAAGTCATAGACACGGTCCAAAATTTCGGATCGCTCCTCCCGTGCCCGGTTCGGATAGCCGCCAAGAGCGAGATTTTCCTCGACGCTGAGATCACCGAAGATCCCGCGTCCTTCCGGCACCAACGCAATGCCCTCTTCAACGATGCGATTTGGCGCCCGACCAACCAGCTCGTGGCCATCAAGAAGGACAGAGCCTTCAACCTGGCCTTCGCAAATTCCGGAGATGGTTTTAAGAAGGGTCGACTTCCCGGCACCATTGGCGCCCAGAATTACGACAATTTCGCCCGGATTGACCCGAAGAGAGACATTTTCCAGTGCCCGGTGCTGACCGTAGGCAACTTTGAGATCACGAACTTCAAGCATCGTCATCTCCAAGGTAAGCACGGATGACTTCCTTGTCGGAAAGCACTTCCGCTGGAGTTCCCTCGGCAATCTTTGTCCCGGAGGACATCACGACGCAGCTGTCGCAAAGCGAACGGATCGCATCCATGACGTGTTCGACCAGGATGATGGTGCGGCCTTCCTCGCGTAGCGACCTGATGAGCTTGATGCCGATCTGGAGTTCAGTTGGATTGAGGCCCGCAAGCCATTCATCCAGCAAAAGCAGTTTGGGATCGGAAGCCAGGGTACGGGCCAGTTCGACACGTTTGGTGTCGATGTATGTCAACTGGCCAACCCGAAGGTGGCCCTTGCCTCTAAGGCCGACCCGGTCAAGCAGGCGCTCGGCTTCGCCATGGGCAGCTGCCCCCCAACGGCGCCGATGCCCGAATACGGCGCCGGCGATCACGTTTTCAGTAACATTCATGGAGGGAAGCAGACGCACAAGCTGGAAAGTCCGCGAGATGCCTTTCCGGGTAATCTTTTCAGCAGTGAGGCCCGATATCGGTGAGCCGCGCAGGGAGATTGTCCCGGCTGTCGGTTTAAGGGCTCCTGAAATGAGGTTCAGGGTCGTCGACTTTCCAGATCCATTTGGACCTATCAGGCCAAGCACCTGATGCTCTGCGACATCGAAGTCGATGCTGTTGACTGCGACGAGGCCTCCAAACCGCTTGGTTGCGCCACGTAATGACAGAACGGGAGCGTTCAACATCAGCTGTAGGCCTCCCGAGCGTGCACCCGGTTGCGCAGGTCTTCGATGAGACCAACGACGCCGCGCGGAATGAAATAAACGATGATGAGAAAGGCAAAGCCCAACAGAAGTGTTGTCTGGTTCGGGAAGCTTGCCGAGATCGTTTCCCAAAGCAGCGTGAAGGGAATGACGCCAACCAATGGGCCCCAAAGCCTGTGCACGCCGCCCAGCAAGGCCATGATGACGACCTGGAACGACAGCATTGGTGTAAAGGCGAGGGACGGTTCGATGTAGACATAGCGGGGCGCAAGAATGGCCCCCGTGATTGCCGCCACGCTTCCGGACACCATGAAGAGCAGGATCTTGGCCGTCGCCGTGTTGATGCCCGAATGGGCCGCAACGACTTCGTCGTCACCAATGATCCTCAGCGCAAAGCCAAGCCGAGACCGCCCGATCAGCCAACCGGTCAGGTAGACGAGTGCTGCCAAACCTACGAGCATCCAATAGATATGGGTCTCCGTCAGCTCGGTCAGGACGTAGAGCCCTTTTTGGCCTGTCAGATTTTGTGCCCAGGTAATGACCTGCCGGACCAGCTCCGCAAGGCCCAGCGTGAAAATCACGAAATAGACACCCGACAAACGCAGCGTCGCGAGCCCGACAAGCGCAGCCAGTACAGCCCCGGCAACGCCAGCAATCAGCAGCAGCGACCAGAACGGCAGTGTTTCAAATCCCAGACCGGTGACATAGGTGCCAAGGCCAAAGAAGGCGGCAGTTGCCAGAGAAATGTAGTGGGTCGGACCCGAGAACAGCGCCCAGCTTGTCGCCAGTACAGCAAACATCGCAATGGTGACGCCGATCGACAGCGCATATCCGGACCCTGTAAGGGGCAGGCAGGCAGCGGCGCCAAGCGCAACGGCGGACACAATGAGGTTACGGATTTCCGTTCCGGTCATGCGGACCTCCGTCCAAAGAGCCCTTGCGGACGGAACAACAAGATCAGGATGAACAGCGCGTAGGCCGCCGCGAGCGTCAAGCCTGGGTCAATCAAAGACGCAACCAGTGTTTCGACGACGCCCAACAGGAGTGCCGCGACGATCGTGCCGCGGATGTCACCAACACCGCCCATGATCACGATGATCAAAGCCTTGAGCGTGAAGACAACGCCGGTCGATGCATCAAGGGTTAGAAACGACGAGATCAGTGCGCCGCCAGTGGCCGTGATGGCACCGCCAAGAGCAAAGGCAATGGCGGCCAATTGAGCGACGCTGATGCCAACAAGACGCGCACTTTCCGGAGAAACGGCAATTGCCCTGAGGGACAGCCCGGCGCGGGACCGGCTAAGCCAGATATAGAGCAAGCCACAAATGACGACTGCTGCCAGGAAGGCGGCAACGCGGTTTTGCGCGTATGTGTCGCCGAAGATCGTGACTGGTACGGCGAGATAGGAATAGTTGAAATAGTCCCCGCCAAAGATCGCCAGCATCAGTCCGACTGCGACGAACGACAAGCCAAAGGTTGCCAGAATGGAATCGACCTCCAGCTGGCCGCGTGATTTGGCCCTGCGGACCAGCGGCGCAAGCATGATGGTGTAGATCAACCAGTTCAGGGCGAATGCGACCGGGGCGACGATGAAAATCGTCAGCAAAGGACTGACCTGACCAGCTGTGTAGAACCAGAAGGCGGTGAAGCCACCGGCCACCAGAACTTCGCCATTGGCAAGGTTCATGATGCGGGCAACGCCATATTGCAGATTCAAGCCGATTGCGATCAGCGCGTAGGTCCCGCCGAGCAAAAGCCCAATAATGAGAATATCCATGATTTTTCCCAGGCGTGGAGCCGGCCTCCTGAGAGGCCGGCTTCTTTAAGTCAGGAGCCCCAGCCGTCTTTCTTGCGAACGGACTTGGCGCCTTCCCGGCCTGTGTCTGATACACCCTGGAAAACGCCGTCTTGCCATTGGCCAACGGTCCAGAATGCCTCGTTGAAGTTGTTGTCATTGAAGGACATCGGGCCAAGCACCGTGTCGTAGGTGTTTTCTTTCAGGTGCTTGCTGACTGCTGCCCGGTCGAGGCCGACAGCCTCAATGGCCTGTTCAAGCACTTGCAGGGAGGCGTAGGTGGTTGCCGAAGCCCAATAGTCCGGTTTTTCACCGGTGACCTTTTCATGCGCGGCTGCATATTCCTTGAAGGCGGCCGAGTCCGGGTTGACGCCGCCGGCACCCAGAATGCCTTCTGCCTGTGCTCCAAATCGCCCGCCGAATGCAGGGAAACAGGTGGCGACAGCAGTGTAGTAGGCATCGACCTGGAGATCTTCGATGATCGCCTGTTCAGTCAGCCCAAAGGTGTCCGGAGGATAGGACCAGGCAATGAATGCATTTGGCTGTGCCGCTTTTGCGCCCTTGATGACTGGAGAGAGATCCTGCGTTCCCAGCGGATAGGACGTGTCATAGACAATCTCGAAGCCGGCTTCTTCCAGCTTGGGACGGGCAGCGGTCGCAAGTTCGATCCCGAATGCATCGGCGACGTTGACCATGGCAACCTTGTTGCCGCTCAGTTCACCTGACTTTTGCATTTTGGTCAGGATGTTGACGACATCCTGGACAAACGCCGAGGTGGAACCCAGCGAGAAGAACATGTTCGGGAACTTTTCCGACAGGTTTTCAACCTGGTCCGTGATGGCTGAGACGGCGATTTGCGGATAGCCATAGCGCGCAAAAATTGGCGCGGAGGCGATGTTCAATCCGGTACCATATGGGGCAACAATAAAATGCGCCTCGTCCTGAGTGGCCAGCCGTTGAACGGCTTTGATGGTCTCCCCTGGATTTGTCTGGTCATCATATTCGATGATCTCGACCGGACGTTTTTCACCGTCCACCATCAACCCGCCGTGCTCATTTACCTGAGCAGCCCAAAGCTTGATGTTCGGCCAGTGGGTTACGGCTGCGCCGCCTGCCAATGGACCGGTCTTGGGCGCGACCGCACCGATCTTGACCGGATCAGCCGCCAAAGCGGCACCGGTCAATAGAGCTCCGGCAAAAGTCATTGCGACGGAGAGTTTCAAAAAGGACCTGCGTAACATCTGTTCCTCCCTTTAAGTAAGCAGATCATCAGAGCGGGCTTGGACACCCGTCTTGTGCTGCGCGATCCAGCGCAGCTCTGTGAATTCGTCGATTGATGCCGGCCCGCCAAACCGGCCATAGCCGCTGGCTTTCATGCCGCCGAATGGCATGGCGGCATCGTCGTAGACCGTTGGGCCATTGATCTGGCAAACGCCGGTTTCGAGGCGGTCGGCAATTTCCATGCAACGGTCGATGTCGGCACCGAATACCGCGGCCGAAAGGCCGAATTCCGTATCATTCGCAATCGAAATGGCTTCATCTGTGTCTTGAACACGCAACACGCTGGCAACGGGGCCAAAGCTTTCTTCGTGATAAAGCCGCATGTTGGAAGACACCCGGTCGACCACAGCGGGCTGCATGACCGCTCCGTCGATTTCGCCTCCGGTCAGCAAATTCGCGCCCTTTGATACGGCTTCATCAATCAGGTCTCTGACCCGGTCGGCGGCATTGGCATTGATTAGCCGGCCAAGCGGCGCGTCTGATGTTTTGGGGTCTGCGGCTCTCAAGGCCTCTGTACGTTTGACCAGCCGGGCGACAAACTCGTCAGCAATTTCCGGAAAGACGATAATTCGCTCTGTCGACATGCAGATCTGGCCCTGATTGAAAAACGCACCCAGGGCAGCGGCAGATACTGCAGCGTCTAGATCGGCGGTGTTTGTTACGATCAGGGGCGCCTTGCCGCTTAGCTCCAACAGGCACCGTTTCAGTTGACTGGCAGCAATCTCCGCAACGATGCGGCCGGCACGGGTTGATCCGGTAAAATTTATCCGCCGGATTGCGGGATAGGAGATAAGCCTTCGGGCAACCTCGGTGCTCTCTTCGGGTGTGTTCGTTACCACCGAGGCAACGCCGTTCGGCAATCCTGCGCCGCGCAGGATGTCTATCACCATGCTGTGGGTTTCCGGGCAGTGTTCGGAAGCCTTGAAGACCACGGTGTTGCCGCAGACCAAGGGGGCTGCAACGGCGCGGACTGACAATGCAATTGGTGCATTCCAGGCCGCGAACCCCAGAACGACGCCAACCGGCTGACGCCGCTGGATGGACCGGGTTCCATGAACCGGATCGTCGACAATCTTGTCTTCCAGCAGCGGCAGGAGGTTACCCGCCTCGAGCAGCGTTTGCTGCGCAAGCCGGATATTGAAGTCAATCCATTTGGGCGCGGCTCCAATTTCGGCGGCGGCGACTTCCCGAAGGTCGGCTCTCGATTTTCCGAGGCTTGCAGCCATGGCCGCCAGAAGGTCGCGCCGCTCATCGGGGCGGGTTCTGGACCAATTCCAAAAGGCAGCTGCCGCGTCACTTGCCGCAGCATCAGCATCTGAAAATGTCAAAACAGATTGCCCAGTGCCGGCGCCACTGCCGACCTGTCTTGGATCGCCTAACAATGTTTCCTCCCGTAGCGGTTCCGGGGACAAGTCACCACAGGTCCGCTCTTGTGAGGAGGATTTTGCCTGTCGAATTCAAATGAAAAATGTGAAAATATGGGAAAGTAGTGTCAAAAATTGGTTTTAGGGGATTGCCGCGTGCAAACTCTTTCCCTTTCAGCAGCTCGCACGCAGTTTCACTCCGAAATCATTCGAGCGGGTCTGCAGGATTATTTCGTCGGCGGGCTTGTCAATCTGGCAGGCGCAAGCTGGCGGATTGTTTTCATTCGCAATGGTGCAGCCCAGATTGTTACCGGCACTGACCCCCAGTGGATCAGCTCGCCAACCTTGATCTTGCAACCGGTCACCTCTGACGTCAGAGTCAGAATTAGAGCCGGCTCTCTCGGTGCCCATCTTCTTTTGGGAGAGCAAGGCCTGTCGAATGCGATTGGCCGAAAACCGGAAGCAGCCGAGCTCAGGATGATGGCCAGCCAGCCTGTCCACATGCCTCTGGCCGATCCAGCGCATGCCGAGAGTGATGTTGCAACTGCATTTGACGTGATACTCCGGGAAGGTGAGGCTCAGGCTCCCGGGTCTGAAACCATCATTGAAGCGCAAGTGCGTGTGCTTCTGGTGCACTTGTGGCGCTACGTGACGAAGGTCGATGAACTCTCGGCCGCCATTGCCTCGTCGTCTCAGGTTCTTCAGGAATTCAGACAGCTTCTCGAAGTGCATTTCAAGGAACGCAGAAGCGTAAAGGATTACGCGGCTGCACTGCGTGTATCGCCCGACAGGCTGCACGATATCTGCGCGCGCTCGCTGAACAAGCCGCCCCTGCGTCTCATCCACGAACGCACCATCTATGAAGCGCAGTCACTGTTGGCGAGATCGAACCGGACCGTCGATCAGATCTCCGATTTTCTGGGCTTCAAATCCGCAGGTCAGTTCAACAAGTTCTTCAAGAGATTTGTGGGCGTGCCACCCGGCGAATTCCGCCGTATTCAACATCTTGAAGCGCAGTCGGATGAGGCGAAATACAATGTTTCGTTTGCTGATTGGCCGTAACAAAAAAGCCGCCGCAATTTCTGCTCCAGGCCAGTTGTTATGGAAGTCAGCCGATTGCCATTGGGTGCCAGTCACCCTGTTTGATATTCAACTGCCGTTGGAAGCGAATTTCAGCGTTCATCAAAGGCCTTTCTCTTCAAGTACTTTTTTGGCGACACGGAAACACTCAAGTGACTGCGGCACGCCGCAGTAAATTCCGACCACGTGGATAATCGCCCTGATCTCTTCCTTGGTGACGCCATTGTTGATGGCACCACGGCAGTGGATTTCCCATTCGGTCATCTTTCCGAGCGCACCGATCATGGCAAGGTTCATCATAGAGCGGGTCTTGGCATCGATCACGTCGTCGCCCCAGCCGAAGCCCCAGCACCAGGCGGTCATGGCCTCCTGGAACGGCCGGGTGAAATCGTCGGCGGCCGCCAGGTTTTTCTCAACGTACTCGGCACCCAGCGTGGCCTTTCGTTGCGCAAGCCCTTTTTCAAACAGATCCTGATCCATCACATCCTCAATTTGATCGCAATATTCTTGGTTTGAACGTAGTTCAGCAGAGCCTCGCGGCCTTTTTCGCGGCCGTATCCGGATTTGCCGAAGCCGCCGAAGGGCGTTTCCACGCCGCCAGCATACCATTCGTTGACAAAGACTTGTCCGGCACGGAGGCGCCTGGAGGCCGTCATGGCACGGTCAAGGTCAGATGTGAATACACCGGCAACAAGCCCATAAGGCGTGCTGTTGGCAATCCGGATGGCCTCGTCGTCGTCCCTGAACTTCAGGACCGACAGCACGGGGCCGAACACTTCGTTCTGCGCGATTTGCATATCCGGTGTGATGTTCGTCAGCACCGATGGTTCCAGGAAATAGCCGGGCCGGTTCATCCGATGCCCGCCAGTCGCGATCTGGGCGCCTTCCCGCTCAGCATCGCTCACCATTCCAGCCGCGCGCTGGCATTGGCCCTCTGAAATCATCGGCCCCATGTTTGGCCCGAATTCGGGAAAATCGAGCCCCGGGCCAACACTCAAGTTTCGCGCCAGATCGACCATGCCCTCCACGAGCTTGTCGTGGACCTCTTCCTGAACGATCACGCGGGACATGGCCGAGCACACTTGCCCGGCATTGAAATAGATGCCCCAGCGCATGTCCGACAAGAAGGCGTCGAGGTCTGCGTCGTCATGGACGATCGCTGCTGATTTGCCGCCGAGTTCGAGTACACAAGGCACCACGTTTTGAGCGGCAGCCGTGGCAATGGCAGTGCCTGTGGCGACCGAGCCGGTAAAGACGATCTGATTGATCTCCGGATGAGCGGCCAGTGCAGCGCCGGCGTCCCGACCCAGCCCGCAGAGGATGTGCAAGGCGCCGTTTGGGAGGCCGCAGGCGAGGGCCGCATCGGCAAAGAACTTGTTGGTGAGCGGATCGAGTTCCGGTGTCTTGACCACGACAGAACAGCCCACCGTCAAAGCCGCAGACACGGACCGTGCCGTCATTTCCATCGGGTAGTTCCAGGGAATGATCTGCGCGGAGACACCAAACGGTTCGTGGGTCGTGAAATCGAAATAGCCGTCGCCGAGCGGGATAGACCGGCCTTCCATGGTCTCGGCCTGGTTGCCGTAGTACTCGAAGTACCGGGCCGCGCCTTCGATTTCCAGACGCGCTTCCCAGAGGGGCTTTCCGGCTTCACGGGTTAGAATAGGGGCGATTTCGTCGATCTGCTCCAGAATGTATTCGCCCATCTTGCGCACGATGCGGCCGCGTTCGACCGGCCGGAGACCGGACCAGGTGCCCCTTTCGCTGAAAGCCTTTGCAACCGAGACGGCGCGGTCGACGTCGGCAGCATCAGCCAAAGCTTGATCGGCGACCGGTTCGCCGGTTGCAGGATCCAGCACCGAGAGCCGTCCGGCGCCACCATCACAGAATTCGCCGTCGATGAAGTTCTGCCAATAGGCTGGAATGTCGGTCACTGCGGTCTGATCCTGTTTGCATGGAGCCGGTCATAATGCGGCTTCATGCGTCTGTAGATGTGCTGCACCCGCGCTGGTGCCTGTGAAATCTCGATATACTTGCGCTTTTGCGGGCGCAATCCGGTCGAGTTTTTCAAGTTTGCATGAAAGGACCCGCCGTCCCACCAGCTGTATTGCGCTGTATCAGCACCAGTGTCCCAGCTCAGAGCCTCTTCTAGGTAGGGAATGCCAACGGCTTTACAGAACGCTGCAACCGTTCCGGCTGGATCTTCAAGCAGGTCGTTGCTGTCGATGACGGGAGGCGGTTCTCCGTTCAAGGCCGTGAGTAGATCGTAAAGCGCACGCTGCTCGGGAAAGCCGACCTCCGCAGTGTCGAAATCCGGCCACTTGTCATAAATGGATGTGATCGTCAGGCCCGGATCGCGTATCAGGAACGCGTGAGTGAAATGGGACAGGAATTCCGCGTCCCACATATGATTGATGTAGTGCGGGAAGTCCTTGATGAAGACCGGCCTTTTGCGGGCGCGGTCCTGAATGTCCTCCCAAACACTGGCCAGCGTCAGTCCGGGTGTGGTCTTGCTGCCCGGCGTCCACCGCGGCCAAAACGGAACTTCTCCCTGATACCAGGCTTCGCCAAACGGCTCGTGCAGGCAGTCGAGGTCGCCGCGCTGGCGCATCATCCATTCAAAGGCTGTGGAGGTGGACCGTGGAACCGCCCAAAGCGCAACAATCTTATGCATCGAGTGTCTCCAGCAAGCGCCCGTGATTTCCGGCCGGAGCCAGGCCGAGAGAGCGGAAAATGCGCCAGTAAAGTGCAGTGTCGTGAGCAATCACCGGTTTGCCGAGAAGATCCTCAAGCGCCGGCGTTACATGAAGCATCCGCTGCGGCTGGCCGTTGGGTCCGGTCCGGAAATTGACCATGCCGTTTGCCAGGTAGGCGTCGGCATCAGGCGCCTGTTCGGCGACATATTCGATGCTTTTCCGCGCCAGATCGCCGTCAAAGATCCACCTGCAGGCGTTGACATCCTCCTGGCATTCAAACCAGCCCTGATCGGCAAAGTTTCCGGCCCACAGCACATCAAATCCGGCTTCGCGCAAGAACCCCGCCGTGCCTTGCCACCAATCCGGCCAGTGGTAGACGGCGTTCAGGGCGACTTTCTCGACATTCATTGCCCTAAGGGCTTCGACCATTGCGTAACCGGCCATGTGGAACGCCAGCCCGTGTTTGTCGCTAAGGCGTTTGCAGAAATCGGAAATACCTTCAACACCAAGTCCTGAAGCGTGGACCCAGTTGGAGCCGACCTGGGCACATACATCGGCGCCGTTATTCGCCATCAGCGCAACGAAGTCTTCCAGCATGCTGAAATTGCGGCTGCGTTGTTCAAGCTGGTGCCGATAGTCAGGCACATGCAGCATCCAGCCATGGACACCCACGGAAGAGGGGGCGATGCGGAGGAAGTCGGAGGGCGCGGCATCCCAATCATGCGGCGGACACGTGAAACCCACCTGGTGCGGAAACAGTTTTTGCTCCGGCGTCCACTCCTTTGGCATGCCTGCGGCGGTGTTGATATCCGCCGCCATCAGACTTCCCGCATCCAGTCTTGCAGCGCCTTGACTGAGTGTTCCGAATTAACGCCACAAGCCGGATCGAGCACCAAAGGGCCTGGCTTGTAGCCCCGGCTGTGCAAGCCTTTGTGGACGGACTCGACCAGGTAAATATCTTCTTCGACAGTCGTCGATCTGTCTTGCACGGCAAGTCTGCGGATGACTTCTGAATCAACGCCGTCAACCGTGTACCACCCGCGCCAGACAACAACGTGATCCACGTCCACCGGGCGCCAGTGATAGGTGTTCAGAATATTGCCGGGATAAACCTGGAAGGAGAACAACGGCCACAGGAACCAGGACGAATAGTCCCCGGCATGCTCGTTGGAATTCAGATCGATGTCATAGGTCATCCGCTCCAGGTTCTGGCACTCGGTCGTGTGGCGCAGACAGTATCCCTGAGGCTGGATGTCATAGGTCTCCGGCTTGATGACGCCGGTCGCGAACGTCGGGTGGTTGATCGGACAGTGGTAACATTCGGAATAGTTCTCTATTGAAACTTTCCAATTGCAGTTCTCTTCGATTTCCACCCACTCAAGCGGACGCAGCCGGTCAATGTTCGGCACGAAGGACGCAAGTTCCTCGCGCACATTCGGGAACCAGTCGTCCATTGGCTTGGCGTCCGGATCCAGGTTCACAAACAGAAAGCCGCAAAAGTCTTCAATCAGAACTGACGTCAGGCAAATTTTGGTGCGGTCAAAACCCGGCATGGACTTGACGTTCGGGCCGGATCTTAGTCCGCCGGTCAATTCATAGGTCCAGCTGTGATAGGGGCAAACCAGCAGTCGGGTGTTGCCTTCACCCTGAACCAGCTGGTGTGCCCGGTGCTGACAGACGTTGTAGTAGGCCCGCACAACGCCTTCCCGGTCCTTCAGGCAGACGATGCTCTCGCCGGCGATCTCGACGGTGAAATAGTCCCCCGGCTTTTCTAAAAGAGATGCATGACCGGCAAATTGCCACGTTCGCGCCAGCAGGCCTGATTTCTCCTGCTCAAAATGAGCCGGATCGGTGTAATACCGTGCTTCAAGCGTATGGGTCAGCTGGCTGTGAACGTTCATGAGCGGTCCTTCCACTCGTCCTGGTAAAGCCCCATGGCATGGCGGCGGGTGTGAAAGCGTTCGATGCTGGCGACAACTTCTTCTGAAGCATCAGCGATGACAAACGCCAGCAAGGTTTCAAGGAGCGCGATCGTTGAGACAGAAGACGGGAAAAATTGCGGCGTTTCCGCGTCGACGACAAAGGCATGATCGCTGCCGACGACAATCGGTGAGGCCGGGCTGTCGGAAATCGCGATAATGGTCAGGCCCTGTTCGCGAGCCACTTCAACTGCGGCAATGACATCGGTTCTATAGGGCTTGCAGGTCATGGCGAGCAGCACATCCCGCTCGTCAGCACGGGCAAGATCATCGGTCGCGACGGAGCCCATGCGCGGGATTGTCCAGATGGTGTCGACCGCCATGTCCGACAGATAGGTGAAGTTGCGGGCATTGGAATTGTTGACGCCAACACCAAGCACGTAGGTGTGGCGGGCGTTGACGATGGCATCGGCGGCCGCCTTCATGGCGTTGGCATCGGTTGCGGCAAAGGTGTTCTCAATATTTGAAATCGCGCAGGCCGCCATTTCCGCAAACAGTTCGCCTAGCTGCCCCCCCTTTGCCAGGGATTGCAGCCAGCGCGCCCGGTCCGGAAAATCCGTCCCCCTGCTGCGGATCGCTTCGCGGAACGGGTGCCGGAAGTCCTCATAGCCTTCAAAGCCAACGGACCGGGCCATGCGCACGAACGTGTTTGGCTTCACCCCGGCCGCATCGGCGATCTCGCGGATTGAACTGACGCCGACGTCATTCGGGTTTTCAAGCACATAGCTGGCCGCCTTGCGCAGTTCGGGTGTCAGGTCTTCCAGCTCGGATGCAAGGTCTTCCAGGACCTCCTGAGGGGCTTTTAGATCGGAATTTGGTACATTCATGTCATTCATGATTGACTAGAGTACATTTGTACAATTACGCTGTCCATCGAAAAATCACCGGCCAAGGAGATGCATCGTGGCTGAAGCAGGAACCTCAAAATTGCCGTCCTCGGCCCGCGTAGTCATCGTTGGCGGCGGCATCATGGGGTGTGGCGTTGCCTACCATCTGGCGCATGAGGGCTGGTCCGATGTGGTGCTCTTGGAAAAGGCGGAACTCACATCGGGATCGACCTGGCATGCTGCCGGACAAATCACACATTCCACATCCAGTTTCGGCCTTGGCAAATGCGTCGGCTACAACATCGATCTTTATTCCGGGCAACTGGAGGAAGAGACCGGTCAATCGGTGACCTGGCATGGCTGCGGCTCATTCCGCCTTGCCTATACTGAAGATGAGATGGACTGGCTGCGCCATACGATGAGTGTCGGGCGGGCGCTGCAGTTTCCGATGGAACTTGTCAGTCCCGACCGGATCCGCGAACTGCATCCCTTCTACAATCTCGACGGTGTTCTGGGCGGGTTGCATACGCCCGACGATGGTCATGCTGATCCGTCCGGCGTCACGCAAGCATTGGCAATTGGCGCCCGCAAGCTCGGCGTCAAAATCATCCGCCGGTGCCGTGCAAAGGACATCAAGCAACTGCCCAGCGGCGAGTGGAAGGTCTTCACCGAACAGGGTGACATTACTTGCGAGCATGTGGTCAATGCCGGCGGCACCTATGCGCGCCAGATGGGCGAATGGAGCGGATTTCAGCTGCCGATGACGTCCATGACCCACCATTACATCGTCACTGACACGGTTCCCGAGTTTCTGGATTTGGACCGTGAACTGCCGGTCATCCGCGACGACAAGCTTGTCTCCGGTTACATCCGCATGGAGCAGAAGTCCGGCCTGATCGGAATCTATGAGAAGGAAAACCCGAATACGGTTTGGGAGGATCACTGTCCGTGGGACGCGGAAAACGAATTGTTCGAAGCCGACTACGACCGGATCATGCCGTGGCTGGAAAATGCGATGGGCCGCATGCCGATCTTTTCAGAGCTCGGCATCAAGCGGGAAGTGCACGGTGCAATCTCCCATCCGCCAGATGGCAATCCCTTGATCGGTCCAGCGCCCGGCGTGAAAAACTACTGGTGCTGTTGCGGCACCCAGATCGGTATCGGCTGGGGGCCGGGCCTGACACGCGAACTGGCACGCTGGATCGTGCATGGCTCGGCAGACATTTCCATGCGCGAGTTCGATCCGCGCCGGTTTGGTGACTATGCAGCCAAGGACTGGCAGGTGATCAAGGCGAAGGAAGACTACTGCCTTCGCCACGAAATCCCGTTCCCGCATTTCAATCGCCTTGAAGGACGGCCGATCAAGCCGAGCCCTCTCTATGAGCGTTTGAAAGACAAGGGCGCAGTTTATGAGGAAGTCTACGGTCATGAACGGCCGCGCTGGTTCGCGAAGGGTGGATTGGAACAGCGCGACTACTATTCCTTCAACCGGCCTGAGTGGCACGATTTAGTTGGCAAGGAAATGAAGGCGGTGCGCGAAACCGCCGGCATCATGGATATTTCAGCCTTCACCAAGGTGGAGATTTCCGGCCAGGACGCGGAAAGCTATCTCGATCGTCTGGTCGCCAACAGATTGCCGAAGAAAATTGGCGGCATTGCCTTGACGCATATGCTCAACCGGCGCGGCCGGATCGAGCTGGAGCTGACAGTGGTTCGGCTTGGCGAAGACCGTTTCTATCTCGTCTGTGCGGCCTTCTTTGAACAAAGGCTGCTGGACCACCTGGCGCAGCACCTGGGCCGCGATACGATCACGGTCCGCAATCTCTCAACCGACTGGGCCGCGATGGCGCTGAACGGTCCGCTTGCACGCGAAATCCTCGCTCCCAATACGCCGGCGCCACTCGATAACGCCGCGTTCCGCTGGCTGACGGCTCAGGAGATCGAAGTTGCCGGCAAGAGGCTTTGGGCGTTCCGCATGTCCTATGCCGGTGAACTTGGCTGGGAATTCCATGTCCCGTGCGAGGACATGCTGGCTGTCTATGATGCCTTGTGGGCCACCGGGGAACCGCTCGGCCTGAACGATTATGGTTCCTTTGCCATGAATGCGTTGCGGCTTGAAAAAGGCTTCAAGGGCGCTGGCGAACTCACCAACGAAGTGACCCTGCCGGAAGCCGATGTCATGCGCTTTGTAAAGCTCGACAAGGGCGGCTTCCTCGGCCGTGAAGAAACGGTCACAAGCGCTGAAAGCGAGCTTCCGTGGGTCTGTGTCTACTTGGAAATCGAGCCGGACGGTGTTGCAGACGGTCATGGAGGCGAAGCCGTCTTGATGAACGGCCAGGTTGTCGGGGCGACAAGTTCGATTGCCTACGGACACACCGTCGGCAAGATCCTTGCCTTTGCCTATGTGAAACCGGAGGCGGCAAGAGCTGGCACGGACCTTGAGGTGGTCATCATGAATGGTGCGCGAAAGGCCCGTGTGCTTGATGCTCCCGCCTACGACCCGGAAAGCCTCTTGCCCAGAACAGATACGCCCGTTGGAGTTGCCGCAGAATGACCTTACCAGCCACAATGAAAGCCATGGTTCTGGAAGGCCATGGTGGTCTCGACAAGATCGTTTGGCATGAGGACTGGCCGACGCCCAGGCCTGGGCCGGGTGAGGTGTTGATCAAGGTCGGTGCCTGCGGACTTAACAATACCGACGTGAACACCCGCTCTGGCTGGTATTCCAAGACCGTATCAGAGGCAACGACGGGCGGTGCCTATGACGAAGTTGCCGAAGAAGATCCGACCTGGGGCGGGCGCCCGATAACCTTTCCCCGCATTCAGGGGGCTGATGCCGTTGGCGAGGTCGTCGAACTTGGGGACGGCGCACCAGCCGGCCTTCTTGGAAAGCGTGTTATGGTGGACTGCTGGCTGCGGGATTGGGACGATCCTTTCAACCGGGACAAGACCGGTTATTACGGCTCTGAATGCAATGGCGGTTATGCCGAATACACGGTGGTGGACGCCCGCAACGTTGGCGCAATTGACAGTTCTCTGAAAGATGCCGAGCTGGCAACGTTTTCCTGTTCCTGCACCACTGCAGAAGGCATGCTCAGCCGGGCCAATGTTGGCGAAGATGATACTGTTCTGGTGACCGGTGCGTCCGGCGGTGTCGGCTCTGCGTTGATCCAGCTTGCCAAGCGGCGCGGTGCAACCGTGATAGGTCTTGCGTCTCCTGCAAAGCATGACGACGTCCTATCGCTGGGCGCCGATCATGTTCTGGAGCGAGCGCCCGCCAACCTGAAAGCAGCCCTTAAAACGATGACTGGGAAAGACACCATCTCGGTCGTGGCCGATATAGTCGGCGGCTCATACTGGGGCACGCTGATTGATGCCTTGGAACGCGGTGGTCGTTACACCTGCTCCGGGGCAATTGCCGGTCCGATCGTCGAGTTCGACCTTCGAACCTTCTACCTGCGGGATCTGACGTTTACCGGGTCAACGGTGATCGAACCGCACATCTTCAACGATCTGGTGAGCTACATCGAACGCGGTGAAATCAAACCGGTTCTGGCAGCGGCCTATCCGCTGAAGGAGTTTCACGCAGCTCAGACCGCTTTCATCGAGAAGAAACACACGGGAAACATCGTGGTGGTTCCATGAGAATCACACGGATCTCGGTTTGGGCGGTGCCGCTGCCCCTCTCCAAACCTTACTGGCTTTCCGGTGGCCGGCTGAAATTCGTGGAAATCGACAGCACCTTCGTGCGCATAGAGACCGATGAGGGCCTGTCCGGCTGGGGAGAAGGCTGTCCCTGGGGACACACCTACCTTCCGGCGCACGGCCCCGGTCTTCGTGCTGCGCTTAGCTTGCTCGCACCGGCACTGATGGGCCGGGATCCGCGCGCGCTTGACGACATCAACCGGCATATGGATGTCACCCTGCCGGGCCACCCTTACGCCAAAGCACCGCTCGACATTGCGTGTTGGGACCTTTTGGGGAAAGCCACAGCGCAACCTCTCTGGCGGCTTCTGGGCACAGAAAAACCAGCGTCCGTTGCCGTCAACTCCTCAATCTCCACCGGCACGCCGGAAGAGATGATTGCTGACATCCGGCTAGCCAGCAAACTTGGTTACAGAACCCATTCAGCCAAGATCGGCGGTAGCGACTTTGCCGCTGACATTGAGCGTATTGAGGCGATCTCTGCAGCGCTGCCGAAAGGCGAACAGGTGACGTTCGATGTCAACCGGGCCTGGACGCCCGGTGTGGCGCTTCAGGTCTTGAACGCCGTCAGTGCCAGGGATTGGATTGAGCAACCCTGCGAAACGCTGGAACAATCTGCTGCGGTTGCATCCAATGTGCCCCAGCCGATCATGCTCGATGAATGCCTGCATTCATTTCAGGACCATCTGGAAGCCTGGACCCAAAACGCCTGCCAGGGCGTGAAGGTCAAGCCGAACCGGGTCGGCGGTCTGACAAAAGCCCGGCAGATCCGCGACTTTGGCGTCTCGGTCGGCTGGCAAATGCATGTTGAAGACACCGGCGGCAGCGCCTTTGCCGATACCGCAGCCTTGCATCTGGCGGCATCGACGCCGGACGCGAACCGGCTGGCGAGCTGGTTGTGCCATGCGCATCTGGCGCATGATCCCGTACCCGGCCAGGGCGGGCGCAACGACAATGGCACGGTTCGTTTGACCGAAACACCCGGCGTCGGGCTCAACCCGGATCCAAACCTCCTCGGAAACCCTGTTGCTGTTTATGGAGCGGCTTCGTGACCAATTTTCCGGACATCCGTATTAATGGCCTCACGCTCTGGCGGGCACCGCTGACGAGCCATGAGATCTACTACATGGCCGCCGGCAAAACCTGCGCAACGGTCGACAGCATGGTGCTGAAGATCGACACTGACCAGGGCATATCGGGCTGGGGAGAAGTCTGTCCGATCCCGCACTATCTGCCAGCCTACGCCAATGGAGTAGCACCCGCGCTGGAAGAGCTTGCCCCGGTCCTGATTGGTGCCAATCCTGTCGGCGTGGAAGCCTTGATGACCGCCTGCCGGTCGCATCTACTTGATCACCGCTACGCTCAGTCGGCGATCGATATTGCGCTTTGGGATTTGACCGGCAAGGCCTGCGGCGTGCCGGTCTACACGCTGCTCGGAGGCCGCCAATCTGCCGATCTTCCGCTCTATCATTCCATCACCTGTATTGCGCCTGAGGAGATGGCACGCATTGCCAAGGACGCGGTGGCATCCGGCATGCGCCAGATCCAGGTGAAACTTGGTGCAGATGATGATTGGCAGGCAGATGCCGCCCGTCTCCGGCTGGTGCGCGAGGCAGTTGGCCCCGGTCCGCTGGTCTATGGCGATTGGAACTGCGGCGCGACCCGCCTGGATGCGACCCGCGTTGGACGTGCGGTGGCAGATCTCGATGTTATGCTGGAGCAACCCTGCGCGACGCTTGAAGAATGTGCCGCCGTCAAAGACGCCACCCATTTGCCGATGAAGCTGGACGAAAACGCCCACGACACGGCAACCCTGCTCAAGGCCTATGAGCTTGGCTGTATGGATGCGGTTGCGCTGAAGCTCAGTAAATTTGGCGGCATATCGGAGCTCCGCCGGGCGCGGGATCTCTGCCTGCATTTTGGAGCAAAAATGTGTGTCGAGGACACCTGGGGATCAGACGTCGCGACCGCTGCGGCATTGCACATAGCAGTTTCCACGCCATCCAAAGCCGTGATGAACGTTTGCGATCTCTCAGGCTATGTGAGCCCGCGGCTCGATCCCGATGCTCCTGTGCGGACCAACGGCCGGATCAAACCGCCTGAAGGGCCCGGCCTCGGTGTCTGGCCGGATCCGGATGCGCTCGGAACACCGGTCCTATCCATTGCTGCCTGAGGAGGCAAAAAATGAAAACCACCATCTCGCAACAGGACTGGAGAAACCGGGCAGCAAAGGTTTTACCGGCTGCCGGGTTCGGAAATTTCGATCCAGGCCTCATTATCAAGGGCGGCAAGGGCTCGCGGGTCTGGGATGAAGATGGAAAGGAATACATCGACTACCTGATCGGATCCGGCCCGATGATCTTGGGTCATGGCCATCCGGAAGTGATGGATGCCGTCGCCGAGCAATTGTCCGGGGGCATGACGTTCTTTGCCAACAACGCCCGCGGTATTGAGCTCGCCGAGGTCCTGGTCGAGGCCGTGCCTTGCGCGGAGCAAATCCGATATGTTTCAACCGGCGGTGAAGCCGACATGTATGCCATGCGGCTTGCAAGAGCCCACACAGGCCGCGAGAAAATCCTGAAATTTGAAGGCGGATACCACGGCATGTCGGGCGAAGCCCTGATGAGCCTTGCGCCGAAGACCCTTGTCAACTTCCCTCAGGCCGTTCCGGATTCTGCCGGCATTCCGGAGGGCGTGCGTGATAACATGCTGATCGCACCCTTCAACGACACGGAGTTTGCAACGTCGCTGATTGAGGAACATGCGCGGGACATCGCCTGCATCATTGTAGAGCCTCTACAGCGCCTGATTCCGCCGGAAAATGGTTTTCTGCAAGCGTTGAGAAACCTTGCCACCAAACATGGCATTGTCCTGATTTTCGATGAAGTGGTGACCGGTTTCCGCTTCGCCTATGGCGGCGCTCAGGAGTATTACGGCGTCGTGCCAGATCTTTGCACGCTCGGGAAAATCATCGGCGGCGGTTTCCCCCTGGCGGCCATTGCGGGAAAATCTGAAATCATGGCGCATTTCGACAAGTCAATTGTCGGGGCGGACGGGTTCACCTTCCAGATCGGCACGCTCAGCGGCAACCCGGTCGCCAGCGTGGCCGGTCTAAAGACATTGGAAATCCTGAAACGACCAGGTACTTATGAAATACTACGCCAGAACGGCGAGCGACTGATGGAGAGCTACAGAACCCATCTGAGTACCGCTGGCATGGCTTATCAAATTGTCGGTGAACCGATGTTGTTCGACGTTGTGTTCACCGATCGCCCGGTCAAGAACTACCGCGACATGCTGGACAAAGGCGCTGCCAGATCGAAGGCCTTTAACGCAAGCCTCAGATCCAGCGGCATTTTGAAGTCCGACAGCAAGCTCTATGCGCATCTTGCGCTCTCGGAAGAAGATCTGGCGGAGACGGATCGGGCCCTGGAAACCGCAGCGGCGGCGGCCTCTCGGGCCACATAGCAGGTACGGCAGCAAAGCAATCGGGACGTTGGCAGGGAATGGAATCCCTGCCTGGAGTCCTTTAAGCGCTGGCATTTCATTTTACTTGTAGGCATGTTCTTTGTGTTTCTTGCCCCGGTTCGCTAGTGTGACCGGTGTCACTGCATTTCAGTGTTTTTGTGCTACCACTTTGTTGAATTTGCCGGGTTTTCCGCTTCATCGCAGAAAAGCCGGCCGCGCCACACACGCTTTGTTTGAGGCCGGAGGATGATAATGAACCCAATTGTTTCTTTTGCCCGGCAGGTTCTACCGGCCACGCGGGCTGGATTGTTTTTTCTGGTGTTTCTCGCCAGCGCAGGCATTTCGCAAGCCGCAGAACGGCTGGCGCTGGTCATTGGCAATGCGGAATACGACAGCAAGACGCTGACACCGCTGAAAAACCCGGCCAATGACGCTGCCTTGATCGCGGACAGCCTCAAGTCCACTGGCTTCAAAGTCGACCTCATTCTCAACGCTGATCTTCGTACAATGAAGCGCGGAATTCGCGATTTCACTGACAAGCTCAAAGAGGCGGGAGAGGGGGCGGTCGCCGTCGTCTATTATTCCGGTCATGGATTTGAAGCGGGCGGGCGCAACTACCTCGCGCCTCTGAAGGCAGATCTCCGGGACGAAGTGGATGCGGAATTTGAAGCCCTCTCGGTTGATTGGGTGCTTTCTGCCGTGGAACGGTCTCACGAAGGTGCGAATATCGTCATTCTGGACGCCTGCCGGAATACGGCTTTGACCCGGTCTGCTGGCGGCACGGCTGGCGGCTTTGGTTTTTTGAACAGCACACCGCGCGGCAGCTTCATTTCCTTTGCAACAGCACCCGGCAGCACCGCTACTGATGGCAAAGGGCTGAACAGTCCCTATACGGCTGCGATTGCGCGTGAGATTCTCGTTCCCGGTGCGACCGTTGAAACCGTATTCAAGCGGGTCCGTCTGCATGTTGTCGAAGCTACCAACGGCGATCAGGTGCCCTGGGACCATTCGTCTCTGACTTCGGACATTGTGCTGACCCCGTCAGACGCGGCACCAGCTGGTCAAGCTGCGCCCCAATCCTCAGCTGCGGCCAGCGACATTCAGCTCGAACTGCAGTTCTGGAATGATGTGAAGGACAGCAATGACAAGGGCCAGATCCAGGCCTACCTGGACCGGTTCCCGAACGGATCTTTTGCCGAGTTGGCCAAGACGCGTCTGCAAGGTGCAGGCGGTGCCGGTGGAGAGATTGAACGGCTTTTTGCCAAACTCCAAAGCCGGTCGCTGCTGGTTGAAAATCCTCAGAGGCCGCATGAGTTCTATGCCAACGCGCGCTTAAGAGAGCTGAAGGGGGACTACCCCAAGGCTCGGCAGGATTACTTGAAGTATTTCGCCTTCGGCGAGCCGCAGGTGGATCCGCATATCCGCTTCCAGGCGGTTCTGAAAGCACAGGAAGGCCGTGCAGGTGCGCGCGAAGTCTATGGCTCCTTCTCGCAAGGCAGGCAGGATCCGACAACGTTGTTTGCGGGAATTCTGCTGGATGAACCTGAAGACCGTTTGCGCCGGCTGACATCCTTTATGGATGGCTATCCGGAGTTTGTTCCAGCTCTTTATGAGTTGAGCCTGGAATACTCCCAGGCGCGCTTGGGGCAGCAGTCCCTGGCTGACAAGACCAAGGAAAAAGACCTTCTGACCCGCTTCATGAAGGGTGTAGAAGACGGTCGTTACCTTCGGTACTTCATCGACCAGCAAATGGCTGCGGCTCGCATTGAAGAAGCCAAGACCCGGCTTGCGGCACTGTCGATCCTCAACACACAGGCACTTGCAAATCCGGTGAAGCTGAACGCCATGCGCAGCAACCAGGGCTGGATGCTAAACCTGGCAATAGCCGATCGGACGCGCGAGATTTTCATCAAGCTGCCGGGTGAGGATTTCAAGTCGACGGGCTTCATGAAGGGAGCTCTCGACCAGAGCACCGGCTTGCCGATTCCCTATCCTGCCTTTGAAATGCCTGGCAACGCGACCAAGGCTGAAATTGAGGTGAAATACCTCGACATTCGCGGGGAAAGCCAGGGGCCGTTCAAGGTCAATTTCGATCCAAGCATGGCTCTCGTCCAGGGGCAGAAGGATATTTTGGAACGACTGTCGACCGGCTGGATCAGTTTCAGGGACTGGGATGGAAAGCTTTATTCCTACTTTACCCATCTGATCAGTTATCGATGCGCCATTGCGGCCGTCCACTACAGCATTGATAGCGACCAGCCGGATACCGCGTTTGAGACGGGCGAATGCGACCCGGACAATCCGCATGCCGTGCCGCAAAGCGGGCCCGGGTCCAAGATATTCGTGATCCTTCCAAAGAAGTCCAAATTCGTTTCCGTTCAGCTGATTTATGCCGATGGCACCAAGTCTGGCGTCAAAAGGTTTGATGTTCCCTGATGACGTATCGCCGTACCGGATCGAAGGGCCACCTGGCGGCGCTGTAGCATGACACCCAAGCCGCCCGGAGGACCGCTTCGTCATGGAGTCGGAGCCAAATTGCTACTGGCACTGGCAGCAGCGGTCCTGTCGTTGTTGATAACGCTGCCCTTTGCCACACGGCTGGAGCCGAAGCTTGGCGATTACCTCGTCATGAGCCAGTTGAACGATGAAAAACAGGCAAGCAGCGACAAGATCGTGATTGTTGCAATCACGGAGGAAACACTTGCCGGGTTTTCATACAGGTCACCGATAGACAGAGGGTTTTTGGCAAATTTGATCATGGCTTTGGACAAGGCAAGACCGGCCGCAATCGGTGTTGATATATTGCTCGATGGTCCAAGTGATCCGGTCAAGGACACGGCCTTGCTCGCCGCCATTGATGGCTCCAAAACCCCTGTTGTTCTGGCAAGCATTGGTGTTGACGCTGGTATGACCGCAAGCCAGGTCACTAATCTCGACGCGGCGCTTGCCGGCCGGCGTCATGGGTCGGTCGTTCTGCAGCGGGACGAAGCCGACGGCATTTTGCGCCATTTGCCCATTTTGCGTGACGCTGAAAACGCACCGGTCGCGACTTTTGCCGAGGTATTGCTGGGCCAAAACGTCATGCCGGGGAACCTTCCGAACCGGATACTCTATCAGTTCCAGGCCGACGGCAGTTCGGCATTCCCGATCTATCCGGCTCATACAGTTTCGTTTCTGCCTGCCGACTGGTTTGCAGGCAAATATGTGCTCATCGGAACGGCCTTGCCGGCAATCGATCAGCATCCAACACCTGGCGTATCTTTGGCAGGCTCTGCTGCCGGCACCAGTCCGGGGATCGCAATTCACGGGCAAATACTTGCGCAGCTGCTCGATGACAGGCGCCTCCCTGCATATGCCTTCTGGCACATGGTGGCACTTGCAGCACTGGCCGCACTTGCCGCTGCCCTGTTGTTTCAGCTGACTGACAAACCTCGATTGGTATTTGTTGTCCTTGGCTTGGCGATTGTTGCCTATCTTGCAGTGGCGTTTTTCGCATTGAAGGTGGAAGCCTTCCTGTTGCCTGTGTTTGCACCGCCTGTAGCCGCAATTGGCGCAGCACTTTTGCTTTCGCTTTACCGCTGGCGGGTGGATCGACTGAAACAGGCTTTCCTGCGAACCGCCTTCTCGCGCTATGTCAGTCCTGCGGTCGTCAAGCGGCTGGCCAGCGGTCACATGCAGCTGACCCTCGGCGGCGAAAAGAGGATGGTCACCTACATTTTTACCGACCTGGAGGGTTTCACCAGTCTGTCGGAAAACCTGCCGCCGGATCAAATGGCAAAACTGCTGAATGACTACCTGGACAAAGTCTGTGACGTCATCACCGAGCATGGGGCTACGATCGACAAGATCATTGGAGATGCTGTCGTCTGTTTTTTCGGTGCCCCGGAAGAGTGTCCGGACCAGGCATCGCGCGCGGTCAAGCTGGTTTTGGCGCTTGATGCGGTTTGCGAGGAGTTCCGTCATTCAGCGAATGCAGAGGGCGTGGCGCTTGGCGTAACCCGGATTGGCGCGCACCGCGGAGAAGCCGCCATTGGCAACTTCGGCGGTAGCCGGTTTTTCGACTACACCGGTATCGGTGATACAGTGAATACGGCTGCGCGCCTGGAGGGCGCAAACCGGTTCCTTGGCACCCGGATCTGCGTTAGCTCAGCGGTTGCGGATCCATGTGACGGCGTGGTGTTCCGTCCGTTGGGCGCCCTTGTGGTCAAGGGGCGTGGAGAGGCGGTCAGCTGTTTTGAGCCCATGCATCAGAAAGCTGCCGAAGAACCTTGGGCAAAAACATACATGGCGGCGTTTCGGGCGCTCGATGAGGGCAGGTCCGAAGCAATGTCAGAATTTGAGAAAACGAACTCTTTGAACCCGGAAGACGGGCCTGCATTGTTCCACCTCGATCGCCTGCGTGCGGGCGATAGCGGAACGCGCGTTGTGCTTTCCGGAAAGTGATTAAACCAGATGACCGCTCACGGATTGAATGGACCCTGAGTTGGAGCGGCAGTAGAGGGAGTAAACCTCATGCGTAGATTGGCTTTCGTTGCAGCTTTGGTTTTCGCCGGTTCTGTGTTGCCCGCAGCTGCGGACATGATCGTGGTTGCGGCCAGCGGAGATACCAAGGTGGCTCCTGGTTCTGAAATCACGGCGAGTACTGCCTTGAGCCTGCCAGAGGGCGCCCGCATTACGGTTCTTTCCAAAGACGGAACGATGCAGGTCATCGACGGTCCATTTGATGGAACGCTGGGCAAAACAGAGAAGGCACCGGCAAATGAAAGCGAAGACTGGGCGGCTGTAAAAAGCTTCCTGGGTGATCCGGATGCCCGGTCTAACGTTCTCGGTGCTTCGCGCAGTGTCGATGCCGAGCTGCCGGTTCCACCGAGCATCTGGCATGTGAGCGTCGATAGCTCCGGTCCACGCTGCATTCGCAGTCAAGAACTGGTTTTGTCGCGCAAGGATGCGACATCTAATGCCGTTGTCTCGGTAAGGAGCGCGGCGGGGCGCTTGACGGACGTTGCCTGGAAGGCTGGTGAAACCGGCCTCCGGTTGCCGGACGAATTTGCCGATGACGGGCGTATGGTCGTGCGCCTCGGAGAGGACATGCGCGAGCTTTACATAATCAAGCGTCCGGACGATCTCACGGGTGCCGCGCCAGGGGTCATGCTTGGCTGGCTGATTGATGAGAGCTGCAAGCGTCAGGCTGCCGCTCTGATTTCCCACGTGCATCAAGGTGTTGCCTTGGACTGATGTTGTTTGCGGAAACTGGGGCCGGTGGCGCTCGGTTCTCTTGTGCAATTGTTTTTATCAAATGCAGGCAGTTCGGGCGCCTTTTGTTTGCTCCGCGTCTCTATGATACGACGATGAGATCATGGGACCGGAGCAAACCACATGACGCTCAAGATACGCAATCTCGACACCTTCTACTGGGTGGCAAATCTAGGCAGTTTCCGGGCTGCAGCTGAGCATTTGCACCTTACGCAACCGGCGATCACGGCACGGATCCAGAAGCTTGAGGAGGGGCTTGGGGCCGAAGTTTTTGTCCGGGATACCCGCAATGCAGATCTCACTCCGACTGGGCGCCGGCTGCTTCCCTATGCAGAAAAGCTGATGGACCTGGATCAGACGGTCCTCACCGCATTTTCCGATACGGCAACCGTGGAACAGTCCATACGGCTCGGCTCATCGGAAACCATCGTCAGCAGCTGGCTGCCTGACTTTCTCACCTACTATAACCAGTCAAAGTCCAACCTGAATTTCGACCTAACCGTTGATATGACAGACAATTTGCGGAACGCGCTGGTAGCCCGCGAAATTGATCTGGCTTTTTTGATGGGGCCGGTCGCGGAGGCGAGCATCACGAATGTCGAGCTGTGCCAATATGAAATGGTTTTCTCCGCAGTGCCCAAAATTGCGCAGAAGAGATCTGTCTGGCAGGTCAGCGATTTGGCGCAGGAATCGATTCTGACCTTCGCCAAGAGCACCCGGCCAAGCCGTCAGCTCAGAGAGTTGCTGTCGCCCCATGCCTCTGGCGATGTCAGCATGACAACTTCGTCGTCCTTGGGTGCTCTCACACGGCTGGCGGCATCCGGCTACGGAATCTGCGCAGCGCCAAAGGCAATCGTACAGACCGAGCTTGATCGTGGTGTGCTTTTAGAGCTCAAGACCGACTTTGACCTCCCGCCTATTTCCTTCACTGCCTCCTATGTTTCGGGAACGGCGATCAGCGGTTTGGTTGAAGAAATTTCGGAAAGCGTGGTTGGTTTCCTGAAGCTAAGGTTGATAAAAAATATTTATCGTAATTGAAAAATATTATCGATTTGATTTTTAAAGCGTTCGCCTCTTTCATTAAAACAAGAGGTGACAAACGTGAACGCAATTTCAAAATCAGCATCTGGCCAGGAACTCAGGCAGCAGATCCGAAACGGCGGTTTTGGCGGTCAAACGGCCGGGCAAGCGCCTGACTACCTGCAAGGAAATGTGGTCATATTGCCAAAGCGGTATGCCAGCGATTTCCTGCTCTTTTGCCAGAACAACCCAAAACCTTGCCCGATCATCGGACTGACGTCACCGGGTGAATTTGCAATTCCAGGCCTGGGTGCAGATCTGGACATCAGAACCGACATTCCCCGATACCGGATCCATCGAAACGGCTTGCTGGCCGAAGAGCGGGGCAGCATCGAAGGTCTCTGGTCAGGGGATCTCGTAACCTTCGTCTTGGGCTGTTCGTTCACATTTGAAGAAGCGCTGATGCGGCAAGGGTATCCTGTCCGCCACATTGAGCGCGGATGCAATGTGCCGATGTACAAGACCAGGCTGGAAACGCTGCCGGGCGGGGTGTTCAACGGTCCGCTCGTGGTGACGATGCGCTCCTATCCTGAAGCGCAAATACCGGCAATCTTCGATCTTTCCGCCCGGTATCCGCACGCGCATGGCACTCCCGTCTTTTGGGGCGATCCTGAAGAGATCGGCATCCGGGACTTGAACGCTCCGGACTATGGCGATGCAGTTGAAGTGCAGGCTGGGGAAATGCCGGTTTTCTGGGCATGCGGAGTAACGCCACAGGCTGCGATCGAACGTGCCAAACCGGAAATATGCATCACCCATACGCCGGGCTGCATGCTGGTGACCGATATCCCCTCGGCAACACCGCCAGCCGTCGACATATCCCTTTCTCATCTCATGACCGGCGCTGCACAACAAACACATTAGGGGTCCAGCGGCGCTTTAAGGTAAATTCAGCAGGAGGTAACAATGAAACTCAGAAGCTTTATAAAAACCGCAGGCATGCTTGGCGTGCTTGCAGCTACGGTTCCAGCGGCGGCAGAAGAAATTTCCGCGGTTGGATCATGGTCGTCACTGCCGCTTTACAAGAACTATGAAGCACCTTTTTGGAGTGAAACGCTGCCCGCAGCCATTCCCGGTTTGAAGGTCAACTTGACCACCTTCAACCAGCTTGGTGTCAAGGGCGGCGATGTCTTCCGCCTGTTGAACGATGGCCTGTTCGATGTAGGCATGACGGTCGGAGATTATACCGTCGGCGATGCGCCTGAGCTGGAAGGCCTTGATGTGCCCCTGGTCGCGACAGATGCGGAAACCGCCCGCAAGATGGTTGAGGCTGCACGTCCCATGGTCGAGGACATCATGGAAAAGCGCTTTGGCGCCAAGCTTCTGGCGATCGCTCCCTATCCGCCGCAAATCGTTTTTTGCCAGCCCGAAATCGGTGGCCTTGCTGACCTAAAAGGTAAAAAGGTGCGTGGTTCCGGCCGGATGACCACAAAACTCCTGGAAGCGCTTGGTGCCGAAGGGATCAACGTCGGCTTTTCCGAAGTTCCCGGCGCACTTCAGCGTGGCGTAATTGATTGCGCGGTAACCGGTTCGGGGTCTGGATATTCTGCGGGCTGGCATGAGGTTACGAAGTTTCTGCTGCCGCTCCCGCTTGGCGGCTGGGACCCGGTCATTACGGCGATGAACATGGACAAGTGGAATAGCCTGTCAGAAGAGACCCGCAACACCATACTGACAAAAATCAAGGCCGACTTTGAGGATCCGGCTTGGGACACTGCAGGAAGCTCGCTTGAAAACGATATCAATTGTCTGACTGGCGCAGGCGAATGCACGTCCGGCGATCCGGCAGCGATGATGCTGGTAAATGCCACGGAGGCGGATGCTGAAACGGCGCGCGAAGCCTTGCTGACAACTGTCCTACCTGATTGGGTTGGCCGCACCGATGCTGCCTATGTGAAAACCTGGAACGAGTCCGTTGGACCGGTCGCCGGTATCACTGTCGGCAACTGACAACCCAGAGAAAGCAGGACCATGCTCCGCACAATCTATACTCTCCGGAAGGTCAATCGCATTGTTGCGTTGACGTGTGGAATGGTCCTGCTTTTGACCGCAGGTTTCGTTCTCTTCGAAATCACGCTGCGGGGGCTGTCCCTTCCGCATCTGGGCGGGGCCGATGAGATTTCCGGCTACGTTATGGCCGGTGTTACGGCCTGGGGGCTGTCTGTCGCGTTGATGGAACGCGCGCACATTCGTATTGAAATTGCGGTCAATAACCTGCGCCCGATCTGGCGCGATGCCGTTGACGTTTTGGCGCTCGCAACAATTGCCGCGATCTCGACGACCGTCGCAGTCTATGGCTGGACTGTGATTTCAAAGTCGCTCAAAAGCGCCAGCCGTGCCAATACTCCGCTTGAAACGCCGTTGTGGATACCGCAGGCGATCTGGTTGTCAGGCTGGGTCTGGTTCGCGGCTACGGCATGTCTGGTCACGGTTCTCGCCCTTGGTCTGTTTTTGATGCGCCGCTCGGAAATTCTCCGTGACCTTGCTGGAACGGAAGAAGAAGCGGAGGTTCTGCTGTGATTGGTGCTCTTTCCGCTTCATTGTTTCTGCTTTTGGCAGCTTCCATTCCGGTGGCCGCCGTTCTGTTCCTGCTGGCATTCGGTGTTGATTATTTCTATTCGCCGTTTCCGCTGATCAAAGGCCTTGGTCAGGTTGTCTGGTCGTCGTCTGACAGTGCATTGCTGACCGCCATTCCCTTCTTTATTCTCCTCGGTGAAATCCTGGTCCGCTGCGGTGTTGCGCAAAGAACCTATGCAGCGCTGGAGGCATGGGCGGCCTGGGCACCGGGTGGTCTGGTCCACGCCAACATTGGAACTGCAACGCTCTTTTCTGCGACCTCCGGTTCTTCCGTTGCCACCGCGGCGACGGTTGCGACCGTCGCGATGCCACAGGCCGAACGGTTGGACTACGACCCGAGGCTGTTCGCTGGCTCGATTGCCGCTGGCGGGACCTTGGGGATCATGATCCCACCATCAATCAACCTGATTGTTTATGGTTTCCTGACGGAAACATCCGTACCCAAGCTGTTTCTTGCAGGCCTGATACCGGGGCTAATGCTGGCATTGATGTTCATGGTTGTCACCGCGATCCTATGCTTCTTCAATCCGGCGCTGGGCGGACCGAGAAGAAAGGCGTCATGGCGCCAACGCATTTTTGCTCTTTTCGATCTGTTGCCGATCCTCGTCCTGTTCGGTGTCGTCGTTGGAACCATTTACGCAGGAATTGCCACGCCAACAGAAGCTGCCGCCCTTGGCGTAGCTATGGCCTTTGCCATTGCAGCAACCCGCAAAACGCTCACATGGAAAGGCACTTGTGATGCACTGATCGGGACCGTGCGGGTCACAGCGATGATCATGTTCATCATTCTTGGCGCCTATGTGCTGAACTTCGCGCTCGGCGCGGCCAGTCTGGGAACTGCGTTGAACGCGTTTTTGGGCAACCTGGGGCTATCGCCCTTTGGGACCTTGCTTGCAATCGTCGCGCTTTACATTCTGCTGGGGTTCTTCATCGAGACGCTTTCGTTGATGGTCGCAACAATTCCGATCGTTGTTCCGATCATAGCTGGCCTGGGTCACGATAAGGTCTGGTTTGGTATCCTGATGATCCTGCTGGTCGAGATGGCACTGATCACACCGCCGGTCGGCCTGAACCTCTATGTGGTTCAGGCGGCGCGTTCATCTGGAAAACTGACTCAGGTGATGGTCGGCGTTTTGCCTTATGTCGGCGTCATGCTCTTGATGGCAGCACTTCTGATCGCATTCCCGCAATTGGCACTTTGGCTGCCGGGCTGAGGCGTTTGATCGCCGCCAGCCAGAACCTTGATTGGAAATTCTGGCGATTCGCCATTCCAGACAAAAGCGGGAATTGGCTGATTTGAAGACAGTCGAACCACTCGCGCTTTTGGTGTCTTGCGCAAAATGTGCGTTTTTTGGTGGATCACGGCCTCATTTGGTTCTGACCGGGTACCTGCGATTCGCAAACTGCAACATATTATCTGTTGGTTAACTTTTGGGTCCTTATCACTTGTAAGGGCCTAATAATGAACGTGCCGGCGGTGAGCAGAAATTGAGCGAAGACACGATTGGCAACTTGAAACAATTGTTTCCGGTTAATGAGGCCCGTACATTGATAATGGCGAGGCAGGGATGAACTTCGTCACACCCATGACTTTCCTGGACAGCCTGGAGACGAACGCTCTTCAGGGGGTCAAGGTTCTTCTGATCAATATGCCCATTCGCGAGCAGGCGCGGCCGAACAATCCGCCCGTTGGTCCAGCATTGCTGGCTGGACGACTACGCCAGTATGGCGCTGAGCCCAATATCATTGATCTGAACATCTACCGTGTGCAGGACGACGAGGCAAAGAGACGGGGCTTGGCATACGGCCGTGCTTTGAATTACCGCGAAGCACGCGACCTGATTTCCCGAACACTGTCGAAAATCGGCGGGCAGCATATCATTGGCCTGTCAGGTTTGATCACAACCCTCTCCTGGCAAACTGAAATCGCCAAAATTATTCGGGATCTTGATCCTGATGCCATGCTGGTGAGTGGAGGCGGGCTCGCGACGCAGTTCCGCACCACATTGTTCGACTGGATCCCGGAGCTTGACGCCGTGTCTCACAGCGAGGGTGACGACGTCGTTCTCAAGATGGCACTGGATGCCAAGTTGATCCGTGATCAAGGATTTGAGCGGGCTCACAATTCCGGGCGTCTTTCACCGTTTTATCAGGATACGAAGAACGGCAGGCCACGGTTTTTCTATCATGGCAACCGGACGAAAGACCTCGACGCCCTGCCTTGGCCTGCATATGATTTGCTGGAAGCAGATGTCGACGGTTTCCCGGTTATGGAGACCTATCTGCAAACACCGGTCTGGGGCGGCTCCGCGAGAAACAGTTCGGCCACCAGTTTTGAAATGCCGCGTAGCATTTCAACCATTTCCAGCCGCGGCTGTCCGTTTGCATGCAAGTTCTGTTTCCGAGGCGGGCAGGGGGAGCGCAACTACGGTGTGCGCAGCGCCCAAAACATAGCAGACGAATTCCTGCACTACAGGGACCGTTTCGGCGTCGATTTCGTCGCCCTTCTGGACGACAATTTCATGGTCAGTCCGAAACGGATTACCGAGCTTGCGGATATCATGGAGCCATATGCCAGCGATGGGCTATTTCGCTGGGGGACACAT
The DNA here is from genome assembly GCA_965230705.1 of Roseibium sp. Classification (GTDB taxonomy): domain Bacteria; phylum Pseudomonadota; class Alphaproteobacteria; order Rhizobiales; family Stappiaceae; genus Roseibium. The sequence goes on from CBDDLN010000001.1 coordinate 491,043, forward strand.
GGCCGGCTCGATGAAGCAGCTGACCTGCGGCCTGACCGTGCCGGTGGATACAAAAAGGCCGACGTTCGGAGAGTGGATGAGATGGCTCGAGCCGGATGTATTTACATCGGTTTTGGAGCTGAATCTGCATCTGCCAAAACGCTGGATGCCATGGGCAAGGGCGGCTTCATGCTGTCCAACGGCGTTAAAACGATCAATGGATATGAATTCCCTCTGACGATGGTAGAGGGCATCCGCAATACCTATGCATCGGGGATACATGGCAATTGCACCTGGATCATGGGGTATCCGGGTGAAACACTCCCTGAATTGCAGACCAGCATCGCCTTTATCAAATGGCAGGAAGAGGAGATTTCCCGCGGTCTGACACCAGGTTCGGAGGAACATGAAAGGGCGGTCGCTTCCATCAACAAGATGCTGTTTACCGCAACAGCCTATCCGGGAACGGAAATGTTCCTGGCGCCAAAGGTGGTCCAGTCGCTTGAAGCCGTGTTCGGGATTACATTTGATGAAAAGACCAAACAGCCGGTTCCTGACGAACACTACCGGCAATATGTGCTGGAATTGAATGATGCCAACAAACTGATCGCTAACAGCGACGGCAGGCCTTTGAATTACAGCGATATGCCGGACGACCAATTTGTTGAGGTCCGCGAGATGCTGGATGCTGGTAAACTGGACGAAGTGTTGAGCCTCTGATGAAACAGAAAATAGTCGCAATGGTACCGGCAAGGTCCGGCAGTCAGGGACTACCTGACAAGAACATTCAACTGTTGAATGGTCTGCCCCTCATTGCGCACAGCATTCTTCCGGCGATTGATTGCCCGGACATCAGCGCAACTTACATCAACAGTGACAGCCAAAAGTATCTCGATATCGGCAGATCGTATGGCGCGAGGCCTTATATGAGGCCTCAGGAACTTGGCGATCATGAAGCATCGATGCAGCCGGTTATCGCCGATTTCGTATCAACGCTTCAAACCATGGGTGAATCTGTTGATGCTGTTCTGGTTCTTTTTCCGACCTATCCTTTCCGGACGGCCAAGCATCTTATTGATCTGATCAAGCTTTATGAGAACTCCGAAGGCTGCAAAAGCGTTGCCGGGTTCAAGGCGCCGGATACCCACCCTTATCTCTGCGCCAACCTCGCGGAGGATGGCATAGTCAGCTCCTACATCGACTTCGATCGCAACCGGTACTACCGCAGGCAGGACTATCCGGATTGTGTTGAATTCACCGGATGGGCCTTTGTCTTAGATGTTCGCCATATTGACGAACTCAATGCCTACTTGCTTGCGCCTGAATCAAAGGGTTTTCGTATCCCAGAAGATGCAACGGTCCTGGATGTCGACACCATTCACGACTTCCGCTACGCAGAGTTCCTAGTCGAAAAGGGATACGTCAAAGCTTATGGCGGAACCGCATTTGGCACGCATCCACGGGTGGTGAAAACAGGATAGACGACTCAGTCGGCCAGGTTGATTTCAGCCATCATGTCTCCGGCCGTTTCCTGCAGGGCATCGCTCAGTGTGCCGGGCTGAAGATCCGCCGGTAACCTCAATTCTGCAGATGCTTTGAACAAACGTTCGCCAGACATGGATCCGGCTGTGACCGATGTTTCCAGATTCTCGATGCTAACCCCGTGCTCGGCGAGAACATGGGACACCTGATGCAGGATGCCTGGATGGTCCTGAGAGACCAAATCCATGCGGGCAGCCGGTCCTGTTGGCACAGCCTTGGGCTTACCATCAGATCGCAAGGTTATTGCGATGCCGTCCGACAGCAGTTCATCGAAATGCTGATGAAGTTTCTCGATGGCATCGGTTTCGATTTCAACGCTTACGATGCCGGCAAACTCTCCGCCGAGGCGTGCCATTGAGCTGTCCACCCAGTTGCCGCCGGAACTGGCGATAGCTTCCGCCAGTCTCTCGACAAGGCCGGGCCGGTCTTGAGCTATGACAGTGAAAACCAAATGGCTGGCCACGGTGGTACTCCTTTTCGCCTGATTGTCCATCACAGTAGAGCAAGGGTGTGGCTTCCGGCAATCGGGAACGCCTTCCCGTTGCTGCCTGCCCTCGTTCTGATCCTAAATTGCTTTTTGTATGTCGAATTCGGGATCCACGGGCACCTGCATAGCCGTCACCAAGTGGTTTGTTTTGGCCGCCAATGAGACAATCTTCATCAGCTCGGCATATTGCGGATCGGTCATTCCCTTCGCCCGTGCACTGGCTGTGTGGGAGTGGACGCAGTAGGAGCAGGCGTTGGCCACCGACACTGCGATGTAAATCATCTCCTGGGTCAACGGATCGAGAACGCCGGGCGCTGCCATCACGGATTTCACCTCGCCCCAGGTAGATTTCAGTAACTCCGGATCAACAGCAAGGGCGCGCCAGAAATTGTTGATGAAATCGGTGCCGCGCGTTTTACGGATATCTGCAAACACCTCAGCTACGAGGCCATCGGCCTCTTCGTCTTGAACCAGTTTGACCGTCGCCATTTCTACCCTCTCCGGCATCTGTTGACCTGTTTGCTTGAGCCAACGGTTTTTGGAAGGTTCCGTCAAGAAGGCAGTAGTCCGCATTCCCTCAAATGAGATTGTGATGGCGCTCTCATACTTTTTCCTGTCGGTTTGATGCTTGATCCTTGGCACGCTGTCCACTAGCTTGCGCGCACTGGACGGCGTACCTCAAGGGACTGAAAGCGATTCCGGTGACGGTTGACCCATATCGGGAACCCAGTCCGGAGCTGTCGACGTTGATTTCGTGGCAGGTCGTATTGACTGAGCCATCGATTGGCGCACCGCTTTCTCCCTCAGCCGGGCGCTACTGACGAGATTTGGCCATGACAGGCCGGCGATGGAACGAATTGAGGGAGACTTTCAAATGCAGACGATTTTCAGAGGCTTGTTCCTCTTGAGTGCGCTAATCCTTCCCTCCGCTGCCTCGGCACATGGCGGTCATATCGGTGAATTGGCTGGCCATTCGCATTGGATCGGTGTTGCTGCGCTTGCAGGTGCGGCGGCCATCGCGGCGGTCGTTGCTGCGAAATCCCGCAAGAAAGACGACAAGGCAGAAACCAGCGAGCCGGATACGGTTGCCGAAGATGAGGTTGAGGCAGCCCAATGACCGAGAAGCTAGGACTGATGATCTGTGGTCACGGCAGCCGCAACAAGGGCGCTGTGAAGCAATTCGCGCAGCTTGCGGAAGGCTTGAAGAAGCGGTTTCCCGACTGGCTGGTGGAATACGGCTATCTTGAGTTTGCCAATCCGGTCATCCACGATGGATTGAACAAGCTGCGTGAACAGGGCTGCACCCACGTTCTCGCCGTACCGGGAATGCTGTTTGCTGCTGGTCATGCGAAGAATGACATTCCGTCGGTCCTGAACACTTATCAGGCAGCTCATCCGGAGATGAAGATCTCCTACGGCCGCGAGCTGGCTATCGATACCCGCATGATCCGTGCCGCTGGAGCCAGGGTGCAGGAAGCGCTGGATGCGGCTGGTGGCGATGTCGGGATGCATGACACCCTATTGATGGTCGTTGGCCGGGGTGCGTCTGATCCCGATGCCAATTCCAACGTGGCAAAGATCACCCGTCTATTGTGGGAAGGAATGGGATTCGGCTGGGCGGAGACCTGTTACTCCGGAGTCACTTTTCCGCTGATAGGGCCAGGCCTCGAGCACGCAGCCAAACTTGGCTATAAACGAATTGTCGTCTTCCCGTATTTCCTTTTCACCGGCGTTCTGGTGCAGCGGATTTACTCCAACACCGATGAAGTCGCGGCCAAATATCCGGACATAGAGTTCATCAAGGCCGGCTATCTCAATGACCACCCACAGGTCATCGATACAATGGCGGACCGGGTTCAGGAGATCCTGCAAGGTGCCAACCTGATGAATTGCCAGATGTGCAAATACCGGGAACAGGTGCTCGGCTTTGAAGCTGAAATAGGCCTCGCCCAGGAAAGCCACCACCACCATGTGGAAGGGCTTGGCGCCGAGGCGGAATGCAATTTGTGCGAAGAGTTCTGCACTGGTGCGTGCGAGGATAAGGTGCGCGCTGCCGCCCACCACCATCATGACCATTCCCATGATCACGGAGCCGGCCATCACCACCACGGTCATGATCATTCTCACGGCCACGCTCATGAACATGAGCACGATCATGGGCATGACCACCATCACCATCCCTATCCGCATGCCGATCACCCTCTTGGCCCCAAGTCCATGGAACCCAAGGGTTGAGCGGCGAGGAGTTAAACGGACCGCCCTACGAATACGAACATGATCCGGCAGCGATCTACCGGCAGTCGTTTTCTACAGTGAGGGCAGAGGCGTCCCTTGGCTCTCTGCCGGAGGGAATGGTGCCTGTCGCCATCCGCCTGATTCATGCCTGCGGAATGACGAACATTGTCGATGATCTGATCTTTTCCGCAGATGCAGTGCGCGCCGGAAACGAGGCCCTTCAAAGCGGAAAGCCCGTTTTGACCGATGTTGAAATGGTCTCCCATGGGGTCATCCGAAACCGGCTTCCAACCGGCAATGATGTCGTCTGCACGCTGAACGAACCGCAGGTGCCTGATCTTGCCGCTTCGCTTGGCACGACACGCTCAGCGGCAGCGCTGGAGCTTTGGAAAGACCGTTTGGAAGGCAGTGTCGTTGCCATTGGCAATGCTCCGACGGCCCTATTTCATTTGCTTGAAATGGTCGCTGCTGGCGGTCCGAAGCCCGCTCTGGTGCTCGGCTTTCCGGTTGGATTTGTCGGGGCGGCGGAATCGAAGGATGCGCTTGCAGACAATCCGTTCGGGCTGAATTTTATCGCACTCAAGGGCCGCCGGGGCGGGTCAGCAATGGCCGCAGCTGCAGTGAATGCAATTGCCGCTGGATTACCGGAAGAAGTTCGAAATGTCTGACACCTCGAAAAAGACACCGCTCAAATCGGTAAGCAAAAGTCCGGTTCAGCGGTCGCGCGGGTTCCTGTCCAATCCCGGTTCCGCCGCCCCTGCCAAGGATGATACCGGACAGGCAAAGCCACGCGGTCTTTCCAGGGGCAGCCGGTCTCATCAGCCGTCGGCCGATCTGACAAAGCCCAAACCATTGGATCTTGCTGTTAAACCACGTTCCTACGGCGGAAAGAAAAAATGATGGGTGCCTGGCTCACGTTGATTGGCATTGGCGAAGATGGGGCGGTTCCTACCGCAGCCAGACCATATCTGGACGATGCTGTGGTGGTCTTTGGCAGTTCCCGGCATTTCGATCTTGCCGGTGCCATTTCCGGCAAGAAACGCACCTGGCCGAGCCCGTTTGCGAATGTTTATGACGAGCTGAAAGCCTTGAAAGGGAAGCGTGTTGCCATTCTGGCGACCGGCGACCCTCAGTGGTACGGCATTGGATCCACTCTTGCCCGACATTTCCCGGAGGCGGAAATGCGGGTGTTGCCGGCACCTTCCGCCTTTCAGCTCGCATCGGCCCTGCTCGGATGGCCTTTGCAGAATGTTGAGACGATTTCCTTGCATGGCCGTCCAGTCGAAACACTGCGCTCGTTTCTTTACCCAGGTGCACGGATCCTGGCGCTGACGAGCAACGCGGGCGTACCGCAACAAGTAGCGGACATTCTCGCCGATGAAGGCTTTGGCAAGAGCCGGATGACGGTCCTTGAGCATATGGGCGGCGACCGCGAAAGGATGGTTTCGTCCATAGCGGAAGGCTGGTCTGAAACGGTCGCGGATTTTCACACGCTGGCGCTTGAGGTTGAGCCGGTTCATGGAACGCATTTTCGTGCTCGTGTGCCCGGGCTTCCGGATGATGCCTTCGTCCACGATGGTAAAATGACCAAGCAGGAGGTCCGTGCCATCACCCTGTCACACTTGATGCCGCATCCGCATGCGGTGCTGTGGGATATCGGTTCCGGCTGCGGATCCGTGGCGATTGAATGGTTGCGCGCCGCGCATGGTGCCCGCGCGGTTGGCCTGGAACCAAATGCGGGCCGCCGGCAGATGGCGGAAGAAAACGCAATGGCGCTGGGCGTACCTGGTGCGGAATTTAGAGATGCTACGGCGCCTAGTGGATTGGCCGACTTGCCTGAACCCGATGCGATATTCATAGGTGGCGGTCTCACATCCGATGGCGTTATGGAGGCCTGCCACGCGGCGCTGAAGTCAGGTGGCCGGATGGTGGCAAATGCCGTCACGTTGGAAAGCGAAGCTGTTCTGACAAAGGCCTATCAAAAATTTGGCGGCGGGCTCTCCCGCCTTTCGGTTCAGCGCGCCAGTGCGGTTGGCAACCTGACCGGCTGGCGTCCTTTGATGCCAGTGACCCAATGGAGCTTCATCAAACCATGACCGGAACTCTTTACGGCGTTGGGCTTGGACCAGGTGATCCGGAGCTGCTGACGCTGAAGGCCCATCGGCTGATTTCTTCGGCCAAAGTCATCTCCTACCCGGCTCCCGATACCGGACCGAGCTTTGCCCGGTCCATCGCGGCAAGCTATTTTCCGGACAACGTTCGCGAAATCCCGATCGTCATTCCCATGCGCGAAAGCCGGTTTCCGGCCAAGGAAATATACGATCAGGCGGCTGTCGAGATTGCCGAGGTTCTGAACTCGGGAACTGATGTCATCACATTGTGCGAAGGAGATCCATTCTTTTATGGCTCCTACATGTATGTGTTTGCGCGGCTTTCGGAAAACCATCCGACCGTGATTGTTCCCGGCGTCACCTCGCTGACAGCATGCGCCGCGGCCCTTCGGCGTCCGTTAACCAGCCGTACCGACATATTGACCGTCATCCCCGGTACCTTGCCTGATGAAGAAATAAAGGCGCGCATTGAAAGTGCGCAGTCGATCGCCATCATGAAGGTCGGCCGGCACATTGGACGTTTGCGCACCTTGCTGGATGTTTTGGGCCTTACCGAGCGGGCAGGTTATGTGGAGCGCGCGAGCCTGGGTGAGCAACAGAAGGTTCTGCCGCTTAGTGAGTTTGGCGGCGATAAAGCACCGTATTTTTCCATGATCCTCATCTACAAGGGAGAAGAAGCGTGGACGCTTCCCCCATCGTTCTCGTCCTGAATTCAGCCGGTCTGGAAACGGCACGCCGCATTGAAGCTGCTGTTCCAGGCGCCGTGCTGCATGGCCTGGCAGGCCGCATCAAGGATGCCGATACGCTGTTCAGCGAAACGGTTGAACACATTCGAACCCTGTTTTCCGCTGGTCATCCGATCATCGGCATTTGTGCAAGCGGTATCCTAATCCGTGCTTTGGCCCCGCTCTTGACCGACAAGCGCAGTGAGCCTCCGGTGCTGGCGGTGTCGGAAGACGGAAACAGTGTGGTTCCTCTGCTTGGTGGCCATCGCGGTGCCAATGATCTGGCGTGGCAGATCGCCGAAAGCCTGAAAGGCCATGCCGCGGTGACGACTGCCGGCGACACTGCACTGGGAATTGCACTTGATATACCACCAAGGGGCTGGCGGCTTGCAAATCCGGAAGATGCCAAGCCGGTGATGGCCGAACTGCTATCAGGTGCCAGTGTGCGGATCGAGGGAGCTGCTGACTGGCTGACTGGTAGTCAATTGCCAAAGGATGACGCGGCGGCCATAACATTGGCCGTAACCGAAGAGCCTGAAAGCGGTTCGCCGACGAGGCTTGTCTATCACCCGCAAACTCATGTTGTTGGCGTTGGTTGTGCACGCGGCTGCGCGCCGGAAGAACTTATCGAGCTGGTCAGTTCTGCCCTGGCAGATGCGAATATTGCTGCAGGCAGCGTCGCATGCATCGCCAGCATCGACCTGAAGGCGGACGAAGCGGCGATGGCAGCGCTCAGCGAGCATCTTGATGTGCCATACCGGGTGTTTTCCGCCGAGCGGTTGGAGCAGGAAACGCCGCGGCTGAAAAACCCATCGGACGTCGTGTTCGAAGAAGTCGGTTGCCATGGCGTTTCTGAAGGCGCCGCTCTGGCCGGTGTTGGTGCGGAGGGAGCTCTGGTGCTGGAGAAGCGCAAGACGGCGGATGCGACGGTTGCGATTGCCCGAAGCCCTGTTCCTGTCGTCTCTCACAAAGTCGGCCGCGCCCGCGGACATTTGTCGGTGATCGGCATTGGGCCTGGCGCAGATGACTGGCGCACACCGGAAGCGACCCGCCTCCTTGGGCAGGCTGATGATGTGGTTGGTTATTCGCTCTATCTCGACATTGTTGCCTCGCATATTACCGGAAAGACCCACCACAATTTCCCATTGGGCGCAGAGGAAGACCGGGTCCGGTTCGCGCTGGAACGGGCCGGCGAGGGCCGAAATGTTGCTCTGATTTCATCTGGCGATGCAGGCATTTATGCAATGGGCGCGCTCGTTCATGAGCTACTGGACCGGCCTGCTGACAATGGCGGCGTTTCGGATGCCGCCAAACGGGTCAGCGTCATCAATGCGCCCGGCATTTCTGCGTTGCAGGCCTGTTCTGCGCGTATCGGCGCGCCGCTGGGACACGATTTTTGCGCCATCTCCCTTTCGGATCTGCTCACTCCTTGGGAGGCGATCGAAAAACGCCTACATACGGCGGCTGAAGGTGATTTTGTCATTGCCTTTTACAATCCGGTCTCCAAGCGCCGGCGCACACAGCTGGCGGCAGCGCGCGAGATCCTGTTGCAGCATCGCCCGGCCAACACACCCGTTGTGCTTGGTGTCAATCTAGGTCGGCCCGAAGAAACCGTGCGCGTGACCACGCTGGAAGCCTTGACGGTGGACGAGGTCGACATGCTGACCACGGTTCTGGTGGGCTCTTCCAACAGCCGCGCTGTTCCAACGGGCAGCGGCCGGCCGTTTGTTTATACCCCGCGCGGCTATGCCAAGCGCATTGACGCTCCGAAAGATGTTCAAGGAGATGCGGCATGACCGTCCATTTCATCGGTGCCGGTCCAGGAGACCCGGACCTCATCACCGTACGCGGCCTGAAGTTGATTCAGTCTTGCCCCGTCTGTTTATACGCCGGGTCCCTCGTTCCGGAGCAGATTGTAGCCGCTGCGCCTGAGGGTGCGCGTGTGATCGATACGGCGCCTTTAAATCTCGAGGAGATTATCGCGGAAATCGAGGCAGCCCATTCCAAGGGACAGGACGTGGCCCGTGTTCACTCCGGCGATCCGTCAATCTACGGCGCAACGGCTGAACAAATGCGCCGGCTGGATGCGCTGGGCATTGATTACGATGTTACGCCGGGTGTTCCCGCCTTTGCTGCCGCAGCCGCTGCACTGAAGACAGAGCTCACCATTCCAGAAGTTGCGCAAACGGTCATCGTGACCCGCACGACCATGCAAAGTTCCGCCATGCCGAACAACGAGGATCTCGATACGCTCGGCAGGAGCGGGGCGACCCTCGCGATCCATCTCTCCATCCGGAACCTTCGGGAAATCGAACGTCAGCTGGTGCCGCACTACGGCGTGGATTGCCCGGTGATCATCGCCTACCGTGTCGGCTGGCCGGATGAAGCCTTTATTCACGGCACTCTGTCGACGATTGCTGAAAAGGTCCGCAAATCCAAGATCACCCGGACCGCGTTGATCTTTGTTGGCCATGCGCTGAAACCGGCCGAGGACTTCCGCGATTCAGCCCTTTACGACGCGGATCATGTGCATGTTCTCAGGCCAAAGAAGAAGGCGAAGATTTAACGCCCGCAAATCACATGGGCGAAGGATCCCATGACCGAGCCTCGTTGAAGTCCCATATCGGGCAATTGTGTTCCCTGGGCGTCTTTAGCGGCAAATAGCCGGTTGGCATCACCTTCGCGAACAACGCTCGCATAATGGAATTCGTGGGCGGCGAGCGGTTCCTGCCATGGGGCTCCTGTCAGCGGCGACAAGACGCGGTAGCCAAGATGGCGTTTACGGGCCTGAAAACTGGTTTCCAGGGGTAAAAGGCCGAGCATGCCATGTGCGGTGCCATCAGCGTCAATCAGGCATTCGCCCAGGGTCATATAGCCGCCGCACTCGCCATAGATCAGGGTGCCGCGCTCGCCCGCTACCCTCATTGCACCTTTGAAATTCTCAGCCGAAGCAAGTGTTCCGGCATGCAGTTCGGGATAGCCGCCGGGAATATAGATGGCGTTGGCGTCCGGGTCCGGGCTTTCATTTGCCAGCGGCGAAAAAAAACTCAACTCCGAACCGGCGCTTTGCCAACTGGACAAAAGGTGCGGATAGGCAAAGGCAAAGGCAACGTCTTTGGCAATCGAGACCCTTTGCCCAAGGGGCGGAAGGATGCCAGCCGCAGGGGAGCCGGCTGACAGGGACGTTGCAAGTGCGGCCAGGTGATCCAGATCGACTGTCTTTGTGATGGTCTCCGCCGCGGTCTCGAGAAATTCTTTTAGTCCGGCATGTTCTTGCGCCTGCACCAGGCCGAGATGGCGCTCCGGCAAATTGAGTGAATCAAGGCGCGGCACTGCGCCCAGCACGGGCAGGCCGAGCGGCGAAAGGGCAGCCCTCAGCATCTCCTCATGCCTTGCGCTGCCGACCCGGTTCAGGATGACGCCGGCAATGGTGACGTCTTTCCGGAAGTCCCGGAAGCCTTGAACAAGCGCTGCGACCGATTGGGCCTGTTTTGCGCAGTCGACGACGAGCAGAACCGGCACGTCCAGAATAGCAGCAAGATCTGCAGCCGATCCGGTCCCATTTGCCGCACCGTCGAAAAGGCCCATCGCCCCTTCGGTGATCAGAAGATCTGCCCCGGTTGAATGTGCGCCGGCAAGCGACCGGATTGCGTCCGGCTGCATTGCCCAGGCATCCAGATTTATGCAAGGCCTGCCGCTGGCAGCTTCATGAAACTTTGGATCGATATAATCCGGGCCTGATTTTGCTGAAACAACTCTATGCCCGGCTATTTTCAATGCGCGCAAAAGGGCAAGTGTCAGCGTCGTCTTGCCCGCACCGGAGCTCGGCGCGGCAATCAACAGGCCCTTTGCTGATGGAGTGCTCATCCAGCATCCGACGATTTCGGCAATTCACCGCTGAGTTCAAGCGGATCTGAATTCAGCATGCGGCCCGAAAGAGCGCCGATCCAGTCAAGTCCGGCCCTCAGGCGCACGACCTCGCCGACGCAAACAATAGCGGGCGGTGACAATTCAGCTTTTTGGGCATCGGCAGTGCAATTTCCAAGCGTGGTCTCCAGAACTGTTTGGCTGGCCAGGGATGCGTTGCACACAATGCCCACAGGCTCATCCACAGATCGTCCACCGGCCATCAACTTCGCCGAGATCGTTTCCAGATGCTTCATCGCCATATACATGACGATGACGGGAGATCCTTTGGCGATGCCATCCCAATTGACCGCGTCCGGTGTCAGTCCGCTTTGGTCATGACCGGTCAGGAACGTGACAGCCTGATTGGTGTCTCTGTGGGTCGCCGGAATGCCCGCGTAGGCAAGCCCGCCGATACCGGCAGTAATCCCCGGTATGATCCGGAAAGGAACGCTGGCGCCGACCAGCCCCAAGGCCTCTTCTCCACCCCGGCCGAAGACGAACGGATCGCCGCCTTTAAGGCGCATGACCCTTTTACCGGCCTTGGCATAGTCGATTAGCTTGAGCGTGATGTCCCGCTGTTTCGGGCTGGGTTTGCCGCCCCGTTTTCCGGCGTAATCCAGCACAGCGTCCGGTTTTGCCCAGCTCAGAATGCTTTTGTCGACCAGAGCGTCATAAACAACCACATCCGCCTGCCGCAGGCCGTTGAGCGCATGGAGGGTCAAGAGGCCGGGGTCGCCCGGGCCGGCGCCAGCTAGCCAAACCCAACCGGGTTCGAACGAAGGCAATTCAGCGGGCAATTGTGAAGTTTGATCAAGGGTCGACATGCGCTAGTTCTACCTTTGAAGAGGGACAACGCCAAGCACTACTCCGGTATGAAAAGGCTACAGAACGACATGCTTCGCAATTGGCACATGCCGTGCTGGAAAATCACGCTATAAGAGCGTTCATGAACGGCAAGAAACCCCAGGAACTGAGGCGCGGCTGGACGACAGGTGCCTGCGCCACTGGTGCGGCAAAGGCCGCCTATCAGGCGCTGGTAACCGGTCATTTCCCCGACCCTGTGGAAATCTCCTTGCCACGCGGCGGAACGACGGCATTCGCCTTGGCAGGGCATGACCTTTCCACTGAAACAGCCTCTGCTTCAATCATCAAGGATGCAGGCGACGACCCGGACGTGACCCACGGCGCGCGGGTTTCGGTGACAGTTCGGCGGTTGCCACCAGATGCTGGCCTGGTCTTCAAGGCAGGAAAGGGAGTCGGCACGGTGACACGGCCTGGGCTGCCAATACCTCCCGGAGAGCCGGCGATCAATCCTGTGCCGCGTTCGATGATCCGGCAGGCTGTAGATGAGGTTGCGGCTGCCGCTGGCACCAATGCGGATCTGGAAGTTGAAGTTTCGATCGAAGACGGCGAGGAACTCGCAAAAAAAACCATGAACGGCAGGCTTGGCATTGTCGGCGGGCTTTCTGTGCTTGGCACGACCGGTATCGTTCGGCCGTTCTCCTGTGCGGCCTGGATTGCGTCCATTCATCGGGGAATTGATGTGGCTCGGGCAGTTGGCCTCGATCATGTTGTTGGGGCAACAGGTTCGACGTCCGAAGATGTCGTCCGAGCCCGGTATGATTTGGACGAAACGGCTTACCTCGACATGGGCGATTTTGCCGGAGGTCTGTTGAAATATTTGCGCGAACATCCCGTGCAGCGTCTCACCTTGTCCGGTGGTTTCGCGAAATTCACCAAGCTGGCGCAGGGCGCATTGGATCTGCATTCCGCGCGCAGTCAGGTAGATCTTCAGTTCCTGAGCAACCTCCTGAAAGAAGCCGGGGCGACGGATGAGCTTGTTTCAGCTGCCCTTTCTGCAAACACCGCCAAGGAAGTCCTCGACATGTCACTTGCAGACGGTCTGGATCTCAGCACGCCACTCGCACTCAAGACAAAGATGGCTGTCCGCTCCATTTTGCGGCAGGCGCCGATCGACGTTGAAGTGCTGATCGTTGACCGGCAGGGACGCGTGACTGGGGAAACCGGCTGGGATGAATGAGAGTGCTCGAATTCTTCTGCTTGCAGGGACGCTTGAAGCGCGCCAGCTGGCAGCACACCTGAAAGACCAATTCCCGCGTACACGGGTTATCGCTTCCTTTGCTGGTGCAGTATCGAAGCAGCCCGATCTCGGTGTTGAGACAAGAACAGGCGGTTTTGGTGGAGCCGAAGGCTTGTCAGCGTATCTGAAAAGGCACCAGATTGATTTGATTGTTGATGCGACCCATCCCTTTGCAGCCCAGATGAGCCGCCATGCTGTCTTGGCCGCGCAAGAGTGCGATGTGCCGCTTGTCCGGTTGGAACGGCCGGAATGGACTGCCATTTCAGGTGATCTATGGACGCATTTCAGTGATCTTGCTGCGGCTGCAGATGCACTCCCGGCAGGATGCCGGGTGTTTTTGGCCATAGGGCGCCAAGATATCGGTGCGTTCACTGACCGTGACGACATTTTCGGGCTCGCCAGAATGATTGAGCCTCCGGGTGTTCTCTTGCCTGATCACTGGGAACTGCAATTGTCCCGTCCGGCGCAGTCAGCAAGTGACGAAGAAGACCTGTATCGGAAATACGGAATTACCCACCTGGTTTCCAAAAACAGCGGCGGAACAAGATCCTTCGCCAAGATATCCGCCGCCCGTAACCTGGGGCTGCCTGTGCTGATGATCGACAGACCGGAGATTTCCGGCGGACAGGTCGCAAATACGATTGATGGCGTGCTTGAATTTATCCGTCAGAATTGACGCGACCGCGCCGCCTGTCTGCCCACTTCAGTTTGGCAATCTGATAGAGGAACCGCGGGATGCCGACGAAATAACGTTTCGACAACCGGCGGGGTTCCTGCAGCAGCCGGAATAACCATTCCATGCCCAGTGCTCGAACAGGTCTCGGCGCACGCACGACAGAGCCGGACATGAAATCGAACAGCGCACCAACGCCGATGGCAACGGTTACCGCCGACAGCCTATGCCGGTTTTCAACGATGAACTGTTCCTGGCGCGGATTTCCCATGCCAACCAGCAGAAGATCAGGTTCGGCGGCCTGAATTTCGGCGCAGATTTCCTCAATCTTTGCGGGATCAAAGTAGCCGTTGCGCGCACCAACAATGAGGTGATCGGGATACAAAACCTCAATGCATCCCTTCGTCGCCTGTACCTGGGCCTCTCCAGCGCCAAACAGATAAATCCGCAAGGGAAGCCCAGCATTTTCCAAAAGCAGAGGAACGAAGTCCGTTCCATTCAAGTTGTCGGGAAACGATTTGCCATTGAGTACCTGGCTTGCCAGGTTGACGCCCACGCCGTCGTTCAACAGCGTCATGGCGCTGAGCGTCGCCGCATAGTCCGGAGTGTCCAGAGCCGTTAAAATCGTGTGGGCATTGCAGATCGCGATATCGAGCGGCTTCTGTGACAGAACTGCCGCCCTGACCATCTCCAGTGCTTCAACTTCCTGCAGCCGCAATATATTCAGCGGGCCGATCCTGACCTCTTCAGGCGGTACAGATAAGCCGGAATGAAAGTTGCGTTCGAGCATGTTGGAAGCTGACCTGGAGGTATGGGTTCTCAGACAATGATCATGTTATCACGTTGGGTTATTTTTAATTAAAATAATCGAATAGCTGAAGCTTTAAGTTTTGGTCGGGTTAATGAAATGTATAAACATAAAAAACATCATTTCATATTAACAAAATCGTAATATTAATTAATTTTCCGTTAGGTTTTGACCTTGTTTGAGGCGCTGACCGGTATATTTTTGTTGTGTTCGTGAAAGCATGAATTTGCAAACTGTTAATCATGTTTGTTCATTTTTGAGCGGACAGTCTTGGGCTCTCCACGGGTCTGACGTGTATTTCCGTTTCAGAAAGTTGCTGACGAATGGCAAATTGCCGAGATCAAATAACACGCTCTCTCAAAGTTGGTTTTAATGATTGAGATTTCTCAGTTGCCGGCTTTGTTGCGCAGACATTTGTTCTGGCTGATGTTCGCCCCTGCCGTCTTCATGGGGCTAGCGTTTGCCTACCTTGTATTGAAGACGCCAATGTACCGCGCCAGCGCGGAGTTACTGATAGAGCAGCAAGCCCCGTCTTTCGTTGCAATCCGTTCCACGGATGGGGGAACAACGGCGGCACTTCAACCGATCGATCTGAACAGCCAAAGCTACATTATCGTTTCGGCGACGGTTCTCGATGATGTGTCCAGTAAACTCGATCTTGACAATGATCCCGGACTAAACAGGCCAGGCCTGTTACAGAAACTGCTTGGCAGCAGTTTATCCGGGCAAAAGACCGAGACCGAAAGGCGGGCGAGCACCATCGCCGCTTTGAGGAATCACCTTCAGGTCAACCGGTTGTCCGGATCATATGTATTTCAAATAAGAGCTAGTCACCCGGACCCGGTAATTGCCGCGTCGATCGCAAATGAAGTTGCCAGTTCCTACATTACCGAATCCCGTGCCGCCCGCTCTGAGGCTCTGGCCCGGACTGGTACGTCTTTGGGAAAACAGGCAGTTGATCTGAGAGCGCGGTTGCAGGCAGCCGAAGCTGCTGTTGAGCGGTATAAGGTTCAAAATGGACTGATCAGTACTGAAGCTGGTGGCTTGGTTGTTGACCAGCAAATCCAGGCGCTTAACTCTCAAATAGCTGCTGCCCGCGTAAAACTTGAGCAGGCAAAGGCTGCGTATCAGCTCGCCGAACCCCTTACTCCGGCAAATGTAGAAGCCGGCGGTTTGCCGCAGTCGGCGCAAAACTCGGTTCTGAATTCGTTGAAAGTTCAATACGCGCGAATTGCTCAAAGAGAGGCGGAGGCGGCAACAACGCTTGGTGCAAACCATCCGACCTTGAAAGAGTTGCGATCTCAATTGACGAACACGAGCCGCCAAATCAATGCCGAACTCCAACGGCTCAAGCGGAGTTTGAAGGGTACTTACGATCAGGCCAATGACACACTCGCCGCTCTGGAAGAAAAATCTGCAGGTCTTCAGTCGGAAAACTCGGCCCAGGGTCGTGCGTTAATCGAACTGCGGCAACTGCAAAGTGAAGTGGATGCCAGCAGGGCAGTCTACGAGGCCTTTTTAACGCGATCCAAGGAGCTGGAAGAACAGCCGGAACTGGAGGCCAATGGTTCACGGGTACTTTCCGAGGCACAAGTACCATCTGCCCCCTATGGTCCTCGCAAGATTATCGTACTTCTAGCCGCGGGCATGTTCGGATTTGCCGCCGCTGCGGGTAGCATCGTGGGTTGGACCATTTTGCGTGGCCTTGTTACCTCAGAACGTGATCTTGTGGCGAGAACCGGAGTTCCGGTACTCACCCACGTCCGCAGCAGTGCCTCTGGCACGTCCGAATACATTAAACGGCTCATACCAGGCTTCAGTCGGGGGCGGGCCAGCAATGGAATTGAAGCTGAGTTCGCAATGACGCGAATTGCCTATACCTTGCGGCAGGCATATGCAGACCAGCGCCCGGCAACGATCCTGGTTCTGTCTATCGACGGTGTTCGAAACACAGAGCGTCTCAGCCGCCAGATTGCTACGCACCTCAGTGAGATGGGTGAAGATGTTTTGTTTGCCCGCAGCAACATTGGTGCAAACAATCAGAACGACCTGCCCCGACTAAGAAAACAACCGAAGCACCCGGTATCCCCAGTCGAACTATTGGCGCGCTCTGCTGAAGTTGCCGGCACTGGGAGGCCCGGGCGTCAGGTTGAACGCGCAAACACAAAGGGTTCTGGCACGCTTGCAAGCTACCTGTCTGTAGAGCGGGTTGATGTAGGGCAGGAAGTTGCAGTGCACAGTTCTCTGGCCTCCGCGGCCGAAGACTACCTGATTGTCGATTGCGGAGCGGCAGAAGCAAATCCGGTCTTGCCGGTACTTCTGCGGTACTGTGATGGCATTTTGCTGGTTAGCGAGAAGGGAGAAACCAGGCTCTGCGAGTTGGACCGGACGCTCGCCTATCTGCAGCCATGGCGGGATCGGGTCATTGGCAATGTTGTCCTCGAAGCTGCTTGACGGCCGCTGGCACGCAGCCACGGTTTCCCATGAAGGTGCAGTTGGCCGCCCGGCATTTTGGTTGCCTGCCGTTTATGCCGTCATTCTGGGTACTCTATCGTTCAATTTCTTTCTTGCGTTTGTAAATACCAACGTTTTTGGAATTCGTGAAAGCCACGTGGTTCTGTCTGAACTCTTGCTGATTTCTGCAGGCCTCGTTCTTATTTTGGATCGCAAGGCAGGCTTCTACGTTCTCCTTGCCGTGTTCCTGAGCTACATGGCGTTCATTCTGGCCCTTCGCCCCGAACTGGATCTCAAGGCAATCCGGGATGCACTCATCCCTCTGATTTTTTATGGTCTTGGTCGGAAGCTTCACAATGTCGAAGAAGCAGACCGGATCATCTTTGTTTGTGCCGGTATCGTATTATTCGTCGGTTTGTTCGAGTTCCTGATGCTCGATGTTTTCACGTCGGTGGTGAATATTTTCGACTATTATGTAGCGCGTGGGACCGTGGCGGCGGACTCGAACTTCGTCAAGGATTCGACCCTTTTCGTTTCAAGTACCCGTATTGGCGGCCGAAACTTCTTTCCGTTTCTTGGAACAATCAGGGCTTCGTCGGTATTTCTCGAGCCGGTTACCATGGGAAACTTCGGCGCGTTTTTATGCCTTTGGGCCGTGTTTAGAAATGGCATGAAAAACCGCTGGCTCATGTTTGTCATGGCTTTTGTGATCATCGTGCTAGGCGATGCCCGGTTCGGGATGTTTGTCTGCGTGGCATTCTTCGCCGTAGCCCCCATCTACCGCTTTGTTCCAAGATCAGTGCTGTTTTTGATGCCGTTCTTCGGTGCTTTGGTACTTGCCATGTATGGAGGGTGGACCAATGCGGTAGACTGGCCGGACAATCTGCCGGGACGAATTCTTCATTCCGCCCTCTTGATGATCAAACTGGACTGGCAGGGCGTTTTGGGCATATCGGGCGAAGTTGGTTTCGTTGCCGACAACGGATTCGCCTATACCTTCAGCCAAATCGGATTGATGGGCGCACTTTTTCTCTGGGCCCTGTTTATCTTCGCGGCACCTGAATCCGGTCAAGCCCATAAGTTCAAGGTGCTGGCAACGGCCTTTATCTGCCTGCTGCTCGTGGTGTCGAACTCGATCTATTCAATCAAGCTAGCTGCATTGTTTTGGCTTGCCGCCGGCGCTGCAGATCTAAAGCCGGCAATGCCGCTACCGGTATCAGCAATGCGCCGCGCTTAGAGCGCCGGGCGAAAACGTGGAAACGTCAGATGGTTTTGTGCGGTTCGCCCGGCCAGGCGCATCCCGCAGCGCGATGCGGGGCATCGGGCAAGGGGGCAACGCAGCCGGAGGGCCGCACAAGGCCACCCAAAGGGCCACCTCTCATTGGCCCGCTGGACTATGTTGGGCTGCTCTTTTTACGCCTGCACCACCGCGAGCATCCCGCCTTGCCAGCGGACAAATGAGAGGGGTCAAACGCTTCCACGTTTTCGCCCGGTGCTCTAACGGCCACGCTTCAACGCATCCAGATAGAGCCGGTCATAGTGGGTTTTGGTTGTTGCCCAACTGTGCTGGTTAGCAGAGGAAATGGCAGAGGACCTCAACGATGGTGTTCGGATGAGGTCTTCCCAAGCACGGTTGATAGTTTCGGCCGCGGAATCAGGATTTGAGAATTCCGCCAAGTGCACCATGGCATGGTGTTTGGAAAGTGACTGGTAAGCAGTATTCGGCTGAACGATGGGTATAAGGCCTGCGCTTAGCCCTTCAATTAGGGCGATCCCAAATCCTTCGTATTCCGAAGCACTGACAAAAAGACTGCAATTCGCAAGTACTTTCCGCACGCCCGGATCAGACAGGCCCAAATGCACATAGGCATGGCCACTCAGGTCTCGATCTGTGATCAGCTTGTTCAGATCCTTCGCCGTTAGGTCGGACGGTGATCCCACGATATCAACTTGCCATTGCGGATCAGATCGCACCAGGTTTTGAACCGTATCCAAAATGCGGTCGAGACGTTTGTTTGTCGAAAACCGGCCAATTGTCACCAGCCGTTTTTGGGGAGTTGGCGAAGAGGCGCCGCCGAACTTGGAAAGGTCTACTCCGTTTTCGATCAGCCGTACCTTCGAGGGAGCTATTTGTCGAAACATCTCCAGATCGTTGTCAGAACAGCAGGCTATCCCGTCGTACATCTGCGACGACAGCCGCGTCATGGTATTGAGCCAAATCTTCTTCAAACCGGAGTTCTTGTCCGTATGAAAGAAGCCTCCATGGGTCGTTGCGACCAGTTTTTTGCGGTGGAACGGCTTTGTGAGTGCGAGACCATCAAAAAAGAAATCTATCGCATGCACATGAACCAGATCGGCGCCTTGCAGTTTTGAAAAGACCGAAGGGGCAAGGGGATAGCGTGTCGAACCGCGAAAGGGGATTCGTTGAACCGGTATTCCATCGACGACGGCCTGTTCCGGCAGGTGGTTTTGCAAATCCGTGAATAGGCGGTCAAGTGTCAGGACCTTGATGGACGCAAACCGGCCCATTTGATTTGCGGCCAGATTTCGGACGAAGTCTTCCAGGCCACCGACCATAGGTGCGTACTGGCGCACAACATGGACAAGGTGGAGATCCGCAAAAGCCTTTTCGCCAGCTGGTTCTGCTGCCTCGGTTTCAATCTGAGGAACCGCATTCATGAATTCTTTCATCCTTTGCGCAAAAACTGCCGGCTAGATGATGCCGGTGCACGGACTGGTCAGAACAATACAGGTTTGAAATAAATAGCGCCTTGCCGAAGGAGCAGATTGGAAGGCTGAATTCCAATCAAAGTATCCATTCGGTTAACAGCACAAGGGAACGGAACATGTCGGGGAGGTCTACTCGGCTCGCAACAGTCCTGCTGGCTTTTGTGATCCTGTGTTTTGCAGTCGAAAAACCCGGCGCCCAAACCTGCCTGCGCGGGGTGAACCTGGCGGGGGCGGAATTCGGGTCCGCCCCGGGGGAATACGGCAAGGACTATATCTACCCATCGGATGACACACTCGAATATTTTGCTGCAAAGGGAATGAATGTCATCCGGCTTCCGTTTAAATGGGAGCGCTTGCAGCCGCAGTTGAACGGTCCGCTGGCAGCTGAGGAACTAGCGCGGTTGTTGGACACCACAGACAGGGCAACTCAAAAGGGTCTCGCAGTCATATTGGACCCTCACAATTATGCGGGCTACGGCGATGACAGGATTGGGGAGGGTCCGGTTGATGCCAAGGCCTTTGCCGATTTCTGGTCCAGATTGTCGGCCCCCTTCGCTGGCAGGGACGATGTGATCTTCCTGCTCATGAATGAGCCGGTTGGCATTACCGCAAAGACATGGCTGGAGGCCGCCAATGCCGCGATCGCTGGTATCCGCCAGGCTGGCGCGGAAAATTTGATCATGGTGCCGGGTACTATCTGGACCGGCGCATCGCACTGGTTTGACGATCAGGACGGCGGGTCAAATGCCGAACTGCTTCAGAAGATTCATGATCCGCTGAAGCGATTTGCCTTCGATCTTCACCAATACATGGACAAAGATTATTCAGGAACGCACGCAACATGCCCGCGTGTTCAGGATGCCATTCAGGCCCTGGAAGGTGTCTCCGGCTGGCTGCGGCAGCACGGGTTTTCAGGATTTCTGGGTGAGTTCGGTGGCACCAAAAGCCCCGACTGCCTTACAGGTCTTGCTGAGTTTGCTGAGTACATCAATGGCCAGGGCGACATATGGCTGGGGTGGACAGTTTGGGCAGGCGGCGAATGGTGGGGCGACTATCCCCTGTCACTTCAGCCGGCGAATGGCGAGGATCGCGAGCAACTGTCAGCTTTAATGCCGATGATTGCTTCCGGCGGACATCAACCACCCATCTGCGCTTCAGTCAGGCAGCCCGTGCGCGACAAGTAATTCGTTTCTAGTTCAAGCGGCAAGAATGCAAATGGTTTCCTTATGAAAATTGCGATGATCTGCGGCTCCTGGCCACCCGAACGCTGCGGTGTTGGAGATTATTCCGCCACGCTTTGCAAACATTTACCTGACCAGGGCGCCGATGTTGTGCCAATCAGGCGGGACAATTGGTCATTGGCAAGTGCAATGGATTTTCGGCGGCAGCTGGTGGAAGTTCAACCGGACATGTTGCACATACAATATCCGTCCGTGGGGTATGGCCGGTCATTCTTGCCCGCGCTCACTCCCTATCTCTTGCCGAAAACTCCGCTGGTGGTAACGCTCCATGAGTTTGAAGTGTTCAAGAGCTACCGCTGGCCCTGGTTCTACCCCTTCGCAAAGCGGGCAGAGGCCAGGTTGTTCTCAAGGGCGGGCGAGGCGGACGCTTTTGCGAAACGCTTTCCAAAGCGGAGCGGCCGCGATCTTATCGTTCCGATAGGCAGCAATATACCTGTAGCGCCAAAGAAAACACGGATCTCTGGCGGCACCGCTTTCTTCGGTCTTTTTTGGCCCGGCAAAGGCCTGGAAGAGTTCCTCAAATTTGCGGAAATCATGAAATCCAAATCCGATGGCAAGGAAAAACTTGCTGTCATTGGTGCGCCGGTGGCCGGGCAGGAAGCCTTTTCGACCTTCATCCGGGAAAAGACATCTGAACTGGGCGTTGCACTTCATGAAGGCCTGCCGCCCGAGGAAGTCGCGTTGAAACTGGCTGAACATGAGTTTGCCTATTTGCCATTTCCAGACGGTGTTGACGAACGCCGGGGTTCACTGGCCGCCGCAATCGTCAATGGATGTATCGTGATAACCCGGCATGGGCCTCAAACGCCGGACTGGCTAGTGGAAGCAACGGTGAATGCAGAAACACCGGAGGCCGCAGCTGATTTGCTCCAATCCGAACTGACGAGCTCCGAAGTTAAAGTTGGGCTTCAGGCGACAACAGCAATGGCAGCAAAACGATACGACTGGAGCCAGATCGCACGCCAGCATGCCGAGCTTTATCGTCAACTCGTTTAATTGCAAGGCAGAGGCTCATTGACTCCCAGGAACAGGGGTCGCAGGCTTTTTGTATTTGTTACTAGGTTTCATTACCCTGGATTGATAACTTATGATTTACAGTTTTCGTGTAAGGCTAAATTGCAGATTTTAACTAGTGTTATGATTTGATAATCTTAGGAAATTCTAATGTCTCTACTTAAAAGCGCGTTTCGATCTGTAGTGCCAGAACCGATTTACGATGCCATGAGGCGCGCCAAACAATCAAAAATGACTCGTGGTTTTTCAAGTTATGACGTTGAACATACGTACTGCGGGCGCAGCTTGAAAATGCATATCGCTGATCCGGTAGCAGCGGAATGGTATGACAGGCCATGGAAAAACGTGCCGGAAATAGATTATATTCAAAGCATCGACCTTGAAGGGTCTACTATTTTTGACATAGGAGCACACCAATGCCTGATAGCGATGTTGTTGGGCAAGATCACAGGTGAGACGGGCAAAGTTATTGCGGTAGAGGCCAACGGTCATAATCACAAAGTTGCGCAGAAGAATTTTGAGCTGAATAACTGCCAAAACGTAACCTGCATTAACGCCTTGGTTTCTTCCGGCAATATCGCTGTATCTGTGGATGGCGGTTTAAATGGACGAGCTCGCACTACCAGAGCCTCAGAGGGCTCAAATGTACTGACTATTGATCAAATGACAGACCGGTTCGGAGCTCCGGCACTTGTCTTTCTGGATATTGAGGGGCATGAAATCGAGGCACTATCCGGCGCGCAAAGCACGTTGAGTGAAACCGATGCCCATTGGTTCATCGAATTACACGGCGATGAACTATTATCTACGTACAAGCACAAAAACACTGATGTGTTCAAATTTTTCGACAAAGCCAAGTTTTCTGCGCGAGTTCTGAATCCTGAAGCGACAGAGTTTGTTGATTTGACGCCTGATTCGCTCATAAGCGAGCGTTGCCATGTGTTTTTCAAGCGTCTGTAAGACGATTTCATGCAATGTCGGTTAAACCTATAAAGTGCAGGTAAAGTCTGGAGAGTATTTGTGGGGCTGAAGTCGCGACTGATCGATGCGGCGTTTCGATGTGGATTTTTTTCGCCATTGGCAAAACTAAAGCGTGGTCGCGGTGCAATCCTCATGTTTCACGAGGTTCATTCCGATCCGTTGAAGGCGGCGTTTTATGGCTGCACGACGCTGCAGCTGGATATGATCCTCAAAGCCCTCAGATCTTGGGATATCGACCTGATTGGCGCTCATGAGCTTTTGCCGCGACTTCAGTCGGATAATCCACGTCAGTTTGTGTTGATCACATTCGATGACGGTTATCGGGACAACCTATATAACGCACTGCCAATCCTGCAAAAATACAATGCTCCGGCGCTGATAAACGTCCCAACAGGGGCTGTTACCCGTGATCTTTATTGCTGGTGGCTGGCTCTGCGCGACCTGTTCATGACCAGAGATGAATTGAGAGTTGGAGCGCAAGAGGGACGGCATATCGTTCTGTCTTCTGCTGAAAAGAGACTATCAGAATACGCAGCGGTAAACGGCTGGCTTGCTGAGGACTTTACCAGAGCGTTCCAGCTCAAAGAACTCTTTGAGGATGAGGGTGTCGACTTTTCGGGGCTGTGCGAAGAAGCGTTTCTTGACGAGGCCGGGCTAAAGCAACTGGCTGCCGATCCTTTGATCACCATAGGCGCCCACACAGTGACCCACCGGTCGCTCGCAGCTTTGTCCGAAACCGAAGTGCACGAGGAACTTCTCTGCAACAAGCAGTATTTGGAAGGTCTGCTGGATACACCGGTCCAGCACCTGGCGTATCCGTTCGGTGGTGCCGGACAATGCGGTATTAGAGAAGCTAAATCGGCTAAGGATATAGGGTTTGATATTGCGATCGCAGTCAGGCCTGGAATCTTGAAAACAACAGATCTGGAAGATCCATTCCTGCTTGCCCGCTCGGATGCCGGCTACCTGGGTATCACCGAACGACAGCTCTATTTCATGATCAACGGACTATACAGCAGTTGAGCTGGTCGGCAGCGCGATTGGGCGCAGATCTTCAAAAGCCATTCAAGGCTGCTGATGGCAGCTGGTCTTGCAGATAGCTGCGCGGTTTGGATTTCAGATAGCGCCGGACTTGTCTTGCCATTTCAACTAATTTGGCGGCCTCAGACGCACCTGTATGACTGAACCGCAGCCTGAGCCGGTTGAAGCGCGAAAGGTGTTCGGCCATTCCACATTGATCCAGAAAAGCCTTCAACAACGCCGGTGGCATACGGTCGATCAATGAATCGATGACAACATCGAAAAAGTCAGACAAGGCAAACCTATAGGCATCGGCTTGCTCGTTGCGATACCCATCGAAATTGGCGATAGGGGTTAGCCATTTGGCCAGGATCGTTGCTGCTGCCTCGTCAATTGGCCTGTCACTGGTCAAAATGTCCATGACGCCCGGTTGCGCGTCGACGATCCCGGCGAGCGCGCATTCGCGCTCGGTAACCTGGAAATGGAAACTGCCTATCCGCTTTGACAGCAGAGCCGTCAGGTTGCCGTGTTCCTGACGGCGGACAAGCAGTTTGGGATCGGGCAGGATCGCGGTCTCGTGTTTCGCCCCAATCCGGGTGAAAAGCTCATAGTCTTCGGCGACGAGATAAGCCTCGTCGTAGTAAAGGTCTTCCCTGTCAATCTTTCGGGCGTCGAACATCACGGTTGGATGGACGTGCACTGCGCTGAACAGATTCAGCACCTTGATTTCCGCCGGGCTCCTCACCTTGCGACCACCGGGAAAGACACGGCCCGTAAAGAAGGTGTAGTCGACGGCCGAGCTGCAGAGTGCAATGTTTTCAGCACTCTTTAAAAAGTTGACCTGCTCTTCAAAGCGGGTTCGGTAGCTCAGATCATCAGCATCCATGCGAGCGATGAATTGTCCGTTGGACTTGCTTATCGCCAGATTCAACGCAGTCGAAAGGCCGCCGTTTGGTTTTGTGAAAGCGCGGACGCGGCTGTCCTTGCGCTCAAGATCCTGCAGGATCTCATAGGAGTTATCTGTAGAGCCGTCATCAACTGCGATGAGTTCAAACTCATCATGGGTCTGAAATAGTATGCTTTCTACTGATGCAGTGACAAATTCTGACGCATTGTAGACAGGCATTATTACGCTGACGAGTTCTGCCTCAGGCATTCTTTTGCTCACTGTTATTTTGGGGAATAATTTTATTTGTTTTCTATGCGTGTGTCCTAGCGGGATTTCCTTACTTTTGACTGAATGAAGTCAGGCATGATTTTAGCTTCATCAGATGGTCACCGTAATGAAATCTGAACAATTTGAGGAGCATAGTCCGCCTCGTGCATTTCAGGTCGAATTGGAAGTGCACCAATGTCCTTCAAGCTAGTCAGTAGCACTTTGCCGGTGCTGCCGGTCATGCGCGATACACACCTGCCAATTCGCAAACTGTACATGCCAGGGAATCAGGGATGCCGAGTTTAGTCAGTGCGTCTGTATCCAGCACAGCTGCAGGTGCTATCTCGCTCTTGTTCGGCTTTTTGAGCAGTGTTGCTACCGCCCGGTTGTTGGGGCCGGAAGGCGCGGGGCTGGTCGCCTACTGCCTTTGGATCGCAGCGGCCGCAACGACGTTTTCAGATCTTGGAATTCCGGCAATCCTCCTCCGTTATGCCAGTAAATGCCAAACAACGGAGTTAAAGGATGGCGGACTGACTCGAGCATTGATCGGCCGGTTCTTGGCATTCGCCAGCCTGTTCTGCGTCGGACTGGTTGCCTATGCCCATTGGAAGTTAAGCAGCGGGGCTGAAGGCGATGCAGTCCTTTGGCTGGTCACCTCGGTCTATTTTCTGGCGTTTACAGGTGCGCATCTTGCCATCGGCGTTGATCGCGGCTTGTTCCGTTTCTTTGAAAACGCCCGTTTGACTGTCATTGGCTGTGTTCTGCAGTTGCCGGTTCTCGTTGTTGGCGCCTATTTCTGGGGACCTGCAGGGGCAATGATTGGCTATGTGGTGCGGTATCTGCCGCAGATCACTTCCCTCAGGCTCTTTCTTGCAGGCGCAAAAGAAAGGCAGGGGCTCGTCACGAAGCAAATGAAGCAGTACGGCCGCAATGTATGGTTTTCTAACGTTGTCGGTATCTTCGTGTGGTCCAGAATGGAGTTCCTTTTTCTGGGCTTGTTTGCCAGCCCCTATGAACTCGGCTTGTACGCTGCGGGCCTGACGCTTGCGAACCTTGTTGTACAGCTGCCGACGCAAATGCTCGCGGGTCTCACACCCCATTTCAGCCGGCATCATGACGCACAGAATATTGAGCAGCTGGTGATCACCTATCAACGGGTGTTCAGATGGATCAGTCTAATCCTGTTCCCGATTGCATTTGGTGGTGCGGCTATCACTTCCCAGCTCGTGCCGCTGCTGTTCGGGACTGAATTTCAATCTGCTTCGAATATGACGTCCGTCTTGCTGGTATTTTCCGCCGCAACCGGATTGTCGCTCATTCCCTCTGCGGTGATCGGAGCCAGAGAGCGCAGTGACTTCTTTTTGTGGGCCTCGCCAATGTCTGCAGTATTTTCTGTCATTGTCCTTGGCAGTATTATTCCGTTTTTCGGTGCAGAAGGCGCTGCCTGGGCTCGTGGTCTGGTGCATTTGAGCTGGCTGCTGCTGCTCGCTGTGTTTTCCTGGCGTTTTCTTGAAGTCCAGCCCAAATTGAAGGACCTGCTGTCGACGGGAACATCCGCACTGCTATGCGCTGCATTTGCCTATGCAATGATCGGATACATGCCTAACATTCTTGGCCTCATTGTAGCGGTTCCCGGTGCCGCCTTGATCTATCTGATCATGTTGCGGTTGTTCCGGGCGATACCGGCACAGGATGTTGAATCCCTTCAAAACAATCTTCCTTCCAAACTGCCGAGACCACTTGTCCGGCTTGGAATGGCCGTTGTCATGTTGCTCGTCCCCAGAACGGCTCAGCGCCCGTAAGCACCGGAGAAACGCATGCAGATAAGCGCCACGCCCATCAGCTTTGATGGTTGCCAGGGCTACTTCAACAGTGTTTCCGGATCAGCCGGGGTGCTCATGTGCGCGCCTTGGGGATTTGACGAGTTATGCAGCCGCAAGTTTTTCCGGTGTTTAAGTGACGCGTTCGCCGGCGCTGGCCTCCCCGCCCTTCGGTTTGACTATCCGAATACGGTCGATGCTCTGGATGTTGATGGTGACTGCGATCTTGATTGCTGGATCAGGTCAGCCGATACGGCGGCCGAACAGTTGCGGATGCGTTCCGGCTGCACGACCATCATCGTGTTGGGAATGGGCGTTGGCGCCATTGTTGCCCATGCCCTTGCCAGCAAGCGTGAGGATGTCGCCGGCTTGATCCTAGCTGCGCCGGTCGTTAGCGGGAGGCAATATCTCCGCGAACTATCCATTCGCGCCAGAGTGATCAATGAGGGCCTGAGCCTCAGGCCTGAACAGCTTGCGGAAGGCGTCACAATTGGCGGCAACAAGATGCCGGCGCAACTGGCCGCGGACTTCAAGCAAATCAACTTGCTCAAGGCGGAACCGGTCAGCGATCTAAAAACACTGATTGTGGCGAGGGAAAATGTCGCGGGCGATGAAGGTCTCGCAGCACATTTGTCAGGCCAGGGAAGCAGCGTCACCCGTGTACCGTTTCACGGTTTTGAAAAGCTGATGGAAAATCCCACCCTGTCGGTCGTGCCGCAGGATGTCGTTGCTGCAGTCGCGACCTGGTGTAGGCAGAACTATCCGCTGGAGACTGCGGGCGACCGTGACACGAGATCAGCTGGCGAAACTGAACCGCTCTCGACGGAGGAATTCGTTGAAACCGCGATGATCGTTCGCCCCGAACAGCCGCTTCATGGTGTTTTGTGCGAGCCGGCTGGAAAGAGCGAAGGACCAGTCCTGCTTTTGCTTAACTCCGGCTATGATCATCACGGCGGCTGGTCGCGCATTTGGGTCAGAACGGCAAGAACACTTGCGAGAGCAGGAGTTTCCTCATTCCGGTTCGACTTTTCAAATGTTGGCGATAGTCCAGCCAAGAACGGTGTGGCCGCTGAAGTGCTTTATACGGACGGTCCTATCGAGGACACCAAAGCCGTCGTCGATGCAATCAAGGCGCGGACGAACCAGCCGGTGTTCTTGGTCGGCCGCTGCAGCGGTGCCTATACGGCTTTTCAAAGTGCCTTTGCGGACGAAAAAGTCGAAGGCGCGATCCTGATCAACCAGGTTCGCTTCATCTGGGATTCGGATGAAGACCTTCACGCCCTCTATGAAACCGGTCCAAGGCCTCTTGGGGAATACAAAAAACGCGCAGCAAACATCAATACGCTGAAACGGCTGTTTACCGGAGATATTGATGTCTTCGGCGTCTTAAGGAGCCTCAGCGCGCATGCAGTCGCCAAGGTCCGGCATTATCTGGAGGCCGTTCTGCCAATTCCGACAAAGTCCAAGGCATTCCGAAAGGAGTGTCATGGCATGTTCGATAGCTTGAATGCGCGAGGTGTTCCGCTGCATCTCATTTGCAGCGTTGGCGATGAAAGCCTTGAACAGCTCGAGATGTACTTCGGAGCCGGTCTGAGAGGGCTGGAGAAATATCCGAAGGTATCCCTGGAAACGATCCCGGATGCGGATCACAACATCACGCCTGATGCGGCTCAGGACAGGCTTGTGGAGTTGATCACGAAAGCGGCGAGCTCTTATCAGGCTTGAGCTCCGAAGGTAATTTGTCCGGTTCCATTCAAGGCCGCTATGACGCCTCGACACTTGACCGTGTCTTGGGAGTCCGAGGTTTTGGACAGGAGGATTGTCTTCGTTGCTCCAGGTGCCAGATGGAACCAGTTGTCGCTTGCCGAAAATCTCGGAACGTCAATATGCACTGATTGGAGGAATGCTTCCGAATTCAGACGAAGATGCCACTGACTATCGTTCACCTGTTCCGCTTCTGCGGTCATTTCAAGCGGTGCACGTGATTGCGCCAGACCTCGAGGGAAGTGATAAGCATCCGCCAGGACCGTATCGTTTTCTTTGTCGATCAGCCGGGCGACAGTCACATCATGCGCTGACGGGCCAAAGCGGTATGCGTATGTCGTATCGAAAAAAGCGCCGAACAGGTCGGTTGCGGGTACCGTCATTTTCGAATGCGGCGCGAGAGTTAGGTCCTGGTTACCTGAAACAACAGGTGCCCGGCCGTCACGCAGGCATGTAATGGCAAGGATCACGGCCTGTTCCACGGGCGTTTCGTTGATCAGATGAACGTCCAGACCATTGGTGCCTTCGTCCGTCAAGAGGACTTGCAAGGGACGGAAGGCTCGTTTCAAGGCGTAATAAGCCGGTTTCGGAGTTCCCGTTGCATCAACCACGCCCCATCCAGCGCCAGGCTCGAGATCCTGAAACGTCCAGACAAGCGCGCCATTGCACGAGGAACCAATCCTGCGCCATTCGCCAAAAGTGGTTTCCATCACTGTCCCGGTTACGGCCCGAGACAGGTTCAAATAGCGCTCCGGATCTCCATAGCGAAGCCTTGCCGGATCCAGGCCCGTCAGGTCTCGAAAGTAATGGTCGCGAACATCCTCAAAGTCCCAGCCAACGCCACGGTCTCGTGGAACGCGGGCTTTCCACCGCGGATCGTGTCCTGGCTGAGCGGGCAAATGAGCGTCAAGAGTTGCCTGTTCCGGTACGTTGGAAAAAGCGAGGCACTCGGCGGCAAAACGGACGTTCGCGCGGCGGGCATCTTCCAAGGGGCGCATATAGGCGCCGACACCGTAATAGTGGGCAATGCCAGCGTTGGGGGAAAATGGCAGGGCACCTTCGCAAGGCGAATTCGCCACATAGGGCACGTCAGGGCGGCAAGTTTCGGCCTCACCTGCGAGAATCTCTTCCGTCAGCGGACCTTTCCAGCGGCTCTCCGGCAGGCCCATCATTGCCCCTTGCTGATAGATCTCACTGCCGCCGCACAGAACAGCAAGCGATGGACAGCCTTGGGTCTTGCCAAGTTGGTACTGTGCTTCCGCTCTCACAGTCTCGACGAAAGCCGGATCCTTGACCGGGTAGTCGTAGTTGGCGAACTGGAAGTCCTGCCATACGAGAATGCCAAGCTCATCGCAGATCTCAAAGAAATCCCGCGTCTCATAGGTCATGGTGCCGCCGATCCGCAGCATGTTCATGCCAGCATTCCGGGCAAGTTCCAGCCACGGACGGTAACTTTGGCGATCACCAGGCAGGTTCAGAATATCAGCATTTGTCCAGACTGCACCGCGGCAGAAAACCGGAATGCCATTCACGACCAAACCGAAACCTTTGCCGTCCGGACCGCGGTCGACCTCAATGCGACGGAAGCCGGTCTTGCCGAGCGGAATAGATGTAGAGCCGGTCTCTATGGTGAGATCATAGAGCGTAGGTTCACCATGGGTGTGCGGTATCCATGGCTTTATATACGGCAGATGAAGTTCTCCGGCGTAGCTGCCATCCTCCCTCAGCTGCATGTCGCAGCTTACTCCGGCACAGGTTAAAACTGGTGTGCCAGAGCCATTGGAAATCCGGGTTGAAACGGTCAGCGAACCAGTCCCATCCTGAGCAAGTGTCGCTGAAATGCATGTTGCCTCCAGGCGGGGCGCATCCGGATCTATCAGATATATCCGCCTGTATGGGCCGACCGCGTGGATCTCCGGGCACCAGCCGGGCATATGGCCAAACAAAGTGGTGCGGACCAGCCGCAGTCCCTGGGACGTGGCCAGTTGCGGCCGCCAGCGTGCACGAGGTCCTTTTTGCTCAAGGTGCGGTTGAAGGGCCCTGAAACAGATTGCGAGCCGGTTCTGCTCTTGAACTTCTACGGCTATCTCATGCCCCTGAAACATGCTTTGGCTGATCAGAATTGGTTCGCCGTTAAGAAAGACTTCCGCAATCGTAGCCAATCCGTCCATGCGGAGAATGCGTTCTCCCAGATTGTCTGCGGCAAAGTCACAGACGTACCAAATGTCCTTGTCATGCAAGGGGGAGGGGGCTTCCGGATCAAATTGACCCGCATCCCGTAACGCGCCTGCGGCCGTTCCTGGAACACTGGCGGGTACCCAGCCGGTATCGCCGGGCTCGAGATCAGCCGGACTGTCTGCGGCTCCTGAAGCCGTAACGCACAAATGCCAGTCGCCAGTTAAAACCTCATCGCTGTCCGCAAGATCGGAAATGGCATCTGTCATCGGTGCGCTCACAATATGATGGAATATATCAGGCAGCTGCAGATGTGGTTGAACCGTAGACCTTTTCCAATTCGCCGATCAGCTGATCCCATGCCTCAACAGCCGGCTGCAGGGAAGGAGCCAGTTTGTCGAATTTCTTTCGCATGACAGCCCGTGCCAGCTGGAACTGCACGACCTTACATGTCGAAGAGATCGTTCGCGCATGTTCGGCAATAGGAGCAACATCGGTTCGGCCCTGGTCCGCGAGCCAATCCAGATGGCTGGAAAAGAGTTCGAAGTTGGCCCCAAGCTGGCGGAGCGTGTTGAAGGCATAGAGATGAAAGAATTCAAACGGCCGTTCGGCGATAGCGGCTACCTGATCCGGGAAGACTTGCGCAAACTTCCGGACCGGATTTTCACCCGGTCTGCGATTGAGATGGCGTGCCAGCAGAAACTCCGCCCGTTCCATGAGTTGTTTCCCGGTTGGCCGTTCCTCAGGAAACTTCACAAACTCGGTATAGGGAAGAAACGGCGTGCTGCCTTCTGACGCATTCAGCTGAAATACGCCGTCAAAGTCCTCGCCTTCCAGTCTGTGCAGCCCAAGGTTATGGAAATAATCCATCGTCTTGGCAGCAGGATCGAGCCTGTTGATCGCAACTGTGGTCTTGCCATGGGCGGTGCGATAGGACGTTCCCTGCGTGTCGGGCAGATAGTAGCTGTCCATTTCCACCAGGGTCAGACGTCCTCGGCCAATCTGCTGCAGAACATGACTTTCCACATGGTCGTAGATAGCCAATTCCGTGACGCGGATACCGTACAGGCTTTCCAGGTCCTCAAGAGGCACCTTGAAAAAGGTAAACTGGTCACCTTCGAAATCCTGCGTAACGGCATAGCCAAGGCAAGCTTCCGGCGGCAGTCCCTTGCTCGCCAGAACTTCAATCCAGATGTCCAGATAGCAGTTGGTTTCCGGCCAGTCGCGCGTCATGTCGTGCAACGAATGGCGTTCATAGGCCGCCGGATCGAGATCCGGAAAGACCATTTCCTGTCTGGCTTTCTCTGCCATCAGTCGCCCCAAAGAACCTTGCGAACCGGTGTTGGCCAGTCGGCTGTATCAAGGCCATGACGAGCGAAAAGCGCGAGCGCGATGCGTTCCAGACCCCAGCCAACGCAGGCGGTATGCGCAATCGTACCGTCGGCGAACTTCAGTCCCCATTTTTCGCCAAATGCGTTCTGATGGTAGTTGAAGCTCATGCAGGCGGTTGGTTTGGTCGAAGAGGTTACCGGGATCAGGAGCTCGAACTTCAGGTTCTGGTCCCGTTGGTTGTTCGCCATCAATTTGCCGGCCCGGCCGAAGAACGGGTCGTTAGCAACATCGATTTCAACCGAGAGGCCAACGTCCTCCATCATTTTCTTGCCGCGTTCCATCCAGGTTTCGCGGAACTTGGTGACGTCCGCTTCAGTGCCGATCCGAACGTATTCACGCATGCGAAAAAGTTGCTGCCGTGCGGGATCGCTCGATGGCTCGTGGCGGAAGCAATAAGACTGCAAGTCAAACAGTCCGCCTTCAGGCGCCACAGGCCCACGCTTTGCAACGACCGGATACAGCGGATAGCAGGCCGCCGGTGTCAATACGATATCGGTCGCCTTCTGGCCTTCCGTCCAATCGCCATCGACTTCCATGCACTTCAGCAGGTTCATGTGGTCGAGTTCGCAACCGCAGAAACTGTGTACCGTACCGGCAAGGTCCGGGAAGCTCTTCATGTAACCGCTCTTTTCGAAGTTGGCGCGGTTCATGCCCGGAGGAAAGCGGATTTCCTCTGCTCCATCCGGATCCCCATATCGTTTGATCAGCTGCTCAAAGGCGGTGATCACACTTTCAAACTCACCAGAGCGGCCATAGAGGCCTTCCACGCCAGTGTCGATGAGCAGACCGGAGTCGAACAGCCGGTCCAGAAGTGAAACTTGCATATCCATGGATTTACCCCAGCAGGCTCGTGTCTTGTTTCTGGACCAGCAGCATCGTGGACGTGTTTCCAAGAATGCGGTCGTTCGAGATCATGAGCTGCGCCGAATGCGCATCCCGGAGATGCCGCCCGAGGCTGTAGGGCGTGCCATTTTTGTAGCCAAGGATGCCGCAGATCAGCATGCATTGGTTGATAATCGTCAATATGGATTGGGACGACGCAACCTTCAGGTTGTTCATCGCAACGGCAAATCCCATTGACGACAGTTTTTGTTCGTCCAGCTGAGCTGCATCAAATTGCTTGAGCGCAGCCTGAATGTTGGACTTCACCATTTGCAGCTGGTTGGAAATCTCGGCAAGCCTCAGAGCTCCAGGGGGTACGGTGCCGGGTGTTCTGCGCGCTGCTGAGCGCACAAATGCCTGCGCCCGTGCGACCGCATCGGCGGCTATGCCATACCAAACGGCACTCCAAAGAATGTGCGAATTGGCCAGCATGGACTGCGCAGCAATTTCCGCAAAGGGCTTGGGCAGGATCTGTTCTGCAGGCGCTTCCGCCTTGAACAGGAAGCCGTCTGAACACGTCCCGCGCATGCCCAAGGTGTCCCAATCGTGGGTCTTTTCCAGGAAGTACTGGTCTTTCAGAAAAACTGTCATGACCTGATCACTCGCCGCAGCATCCGCACGCGCGCGCGAGGTGACCAGAATGGCGTCCGACTGCTCTCCATAGGAGATCACCGTGGCTTCCTTTTCCAGCCGGCAGCGTTCGCCATCGACTTCCACTGCGCAGATGGAATTACGCAGGTTGCCTCCAATTCCTGCCTCAGTCGTCGCCGAACCCAGCAGCAATTGTTCACCGGCGATCCTGGACATGAAGCCGCGGTGCCACTCAGCATCTGCTCCGTGGGACACAAGGCTCGAAACCTTGATCTGGTGCATCGAAAAGGTCATGGCCGCAGCTGCACAAGCCTGGCCGAGTATCGAACAAACTTCGGCAATTTCAGCCGTTGTTGCCGCTTCGCCACCCAGTTCGGCTGCAATCTGAATGCCCAGAAGCCTTTCGGCTTTCATCGCAGCAACAGCCTCTTCAGGAAACCGGGCCGCTGCATCTACATCATCCGCGTGTTTGGCCGCAACGGCTGCAACACGATGGGCGCGCTCAATCAGAGTGAGCGCCTCGATATCCGGGATTTTGTTCATTAGGCGACCTTCAGGTCAGGAGAAATGGACCCAATCGCTTCTGCAATCGCAGAAATGGACGAAAACGATTTGCGGTTCAGCAGGCTTTCGGGAAACTCAATATCGAATTCCTCTTCCAAAGCCAGCATCAGCTGCACTGAGGCGAAAGAGGAAAGGCCGGCCTCATACAGGTCAGCCGTATCGGACAACTGGTCTACAGAAACCGGCAAACCGCCGTGTTTCGACAATAGTTCACGAATGATCGCCGTCATGAATGTGGTCCTGTTAAATGAAGCCGGTTTAGTAAACTCGGCTGTTTGCGCCCTTGATATGGTTTTTTATTTATCGGAGAGTAGATAAAACTGCCTTAAAGCGCATGGTAAATTATTGTATAAAGTTAAATTACGATTTGTTAATCTTAAGAATTATTAAAATATATTTGATGCATTTTATTGTTGAATAAAAAAGGAGGCGAAGTGCCTCCTCTCTCTGCGTAACTACTTCTTGTTGTTGTTTCAGAGCATGCGTTGCAGAACACCGTCTTTTTTTACGAAGCCGTGGAAGAGCGCGGCGCCAACGTGGGCAAGAACGGTTAGCACGAACAGGATCCCGAGAACTTCATGCACCGTAAAGAGCTGGTCGGCGAGCGCCCGGTCCTTGGCGACAATGGCCGGCATGGTGAAAAGGCCAAACACGGATATGGCCGCACCGTAAGCGGATGTCGCGACCCAGCCCACAAACGGATTTATGATCAAGAACCCATAAAGGAACACATGTGCCGCTTTGGCTGCCATTCTTTGCCAGAGTGGAACGCTGACTGGCAGCGGGGCCGGAGGTTTGGCGAGACGATAGACCAACCGGACAAGTGTCAGGACCATCAAGACAACACCGACTGACCGGTGAAAATCGAACAACCAGTTCTGCAATGGGCCACCGCCAATCCGGATCATGGTTATTCCTGCCGGCACCATCGTAAATACCAGCAATGCCGTGATCCAGTGCAGTGTGCGCCCAAACAGGCTGTAGCGTACAAATTCGGCCATTCGTCTGTCCCCTCTCCTGACAAGACTAGGTCATGCCCATCTAGTTGATCTGGAATAGACTAATCGGCAATCTGAAAAGTTTACATCCTCATTTCGGTAAGGCCGCAAAATCGATGTGGCCAACCGATATATGAAGCTCGCCGTTCTTGATCTGCGCAAGGCGGAGTTGGTGCCAGTAATTCAGTTTGACGCTGGGCAGGTCCATGTCGGTCGAAGCTGCGACCCAACCCGCGATGAGCTCCCGTTGAAATTTGTTTGCCTCAGGCCCGGCGGTCCAGTCTGACGTACCCCTTACAATTCGATACCCTGCCTTCTCAAACAGAGATTCAGCCACATGAGCTGCATCCGGGCCAAGAGCTGCGCCAAATCCCTTGTCGGTCTTCTGATGGCTATTCATGGCGATGCGGATTTCTTCATCAAACGGATCTGCAGGAAAACAAGACGCCCGGCCGTCATATGTCAGGCTTGCAAGAAACGGTTTCCCTGAGCCCGTAACTCGGGCAACCAGATCCTCCAAAAAAGGCCGGGTGACCAGATCGAGAAAAGCAGAGGTCGTTATTCCATCCACGTTCTGAAAGGGGAGCGTAGTGAGCGCCCGAGACAGGTCAACGGTTTGACAGGTCACGTTCAAATTCGGCGCCGCCTCGAACCGGTCCAATGCGACTTTTAGTAGGCCGAAGTCGTTGTCTGTCAGTAGCCAGTTTTGTGTTGGGCCGAGGTCTGGCGACAGGGCGGCAACGGTTGATCCGGCTCCGCTTGCCAAGTCCAGTAGCTTGATTTCGCTGGCCGGCAAAGCCGCCCGGAAAGCAGCTTCGACGGATTTGTTGCGTGCCGCAAGGTCCACAGGCTCGCGCAAACGCAGCCATTCTGCAGAGAAACCACTCAATGAATACCCTCCAGGGCTTTTGCAAATGCATTGGCAGCGTCAAGCCAGGTCGGCAGCTTCTCCGCTGCCTCGCGTGCGGATGTTGCGTAGGCCATCCGGGCACTCTTGTCGGTCAAAAGCAGTTCAAGGGCCTTCTGCAGACGGACCGTGTCCTCGACCCCGCAATAGATTGCAGCTCCTTCCGGCAACGTGTCTTCCACAGCCCCTCCGCCACTGCCGATCACCGGCAGGCCGTGTGCCAGAGCTTCGGTATAGGCCATGCCATAGCCTTCATAGCGGCTTGCCAGAACAAAAATGTCTGCTGCGTTATAGAACCTAGGCAATTGGTCTGAAGCGACGGCGCCATGAAATTGAATTCTGTTCGCAAGCCCGCATTCAACCAGCTGTGCCTGCAGGTCGTCAAAACAGGAGGGATCATTGGTGGTGCCGCCGACGATATCCAGATCCCAGTCGAGGTGTTTCAGCTCCGAAAGCGCGTGAAACAAAAGGTCATAGCCCTTTCGGGGAACTGCTGTGCCAACCGTCAGCAGACGGGTATGGCCTTTCAGTGGTTTTGGAACGTTTTCAACGCGGTCTGTTCCCGGCACAACAACATGGATATTTTGTCTGCCGATATCGAACAACGATGCAACCTGATCTGCCGTGGCAGGGCTCGTGACGATTATTTCTTTGGCATGATGGAGTGCTGACCTCTCCGACTTATTGAGCCTGTCAGCTTGTGAAGCAGACAAACCATTCTCCTGGCAGAGGGGATGATGAACCAATGCGACGAGTGTATGGCGCTTGGCGAGCCGTTCTGCCGCCTCAGCCATTGCGCCATAGGCAAGCCCATCTATGACTATCGTCACGTCCGGTGGAAGATCCGAGATCCGGCGCTCAGCCTCCAGCACTTGTTCAGCGCTTGGAAACGGAAATCCCTCTCCAAGCGAGAGCGGCTGCACGTCCCAGCCCAGTTCGCGAAGGCCTGCAATGATCCGGCGGTCATAGCCGTAGCCGCCGGTCGGCGTATCCAGGTTACCCGGGTAAGCGAAGATCAGCTTCCGACCGAACTTATCCAACGGGGGCCTCGTACCAGGCACGGGCAACGTGAGATTCGGAAATCGTGATCCGGATGGAGGAAATCTCGCTGCCGTCACGTCCAAGCCTGCTTTCCCGCGCTGCCTTGGTCAGATGGTCGTGAACATGTTTGGTGAGAAATTCAGTTGTCGTATTAACGCCTGCGAATTCTGGCAGATCATCCAGGTTCTTGTAGTTCAGGGGCTGCAACACCTCCTTCAAGGCCTCATGCGCCCGGCCGATATCGATTACAACGCCGTTCTCATCAAGAGACTGGGCGAAGAATGCCGCATCAACGACAAATGTGGCGCCATGGAGCGCTTGCGCAGGTCCAAACAGCTCTCCTTTGAAGGAGTGGGCGATCATGACATGGTCACGAACTTCAACGGCATACATACGACCGGGTCCTTTTGAACATAATAAATTGAAAGTGCTCACTCATATGTGAGGATCGGGGCAAGGCCCTCAGCGCTGTTGAGCAGAAGCGGCAGTTGCTCCGCCGCGTTTTGGAACGCGATGCGCCGGGCGACGAGACGGTCCAAGACGGGATCGTCAAGCAGGGATAAGGCGGTTTCAAGACGGCGTTTAAACGTCCAGCGGTCCTGACGGTCCGGTCGGATGGCGCCGACCTGGCTGGACTTCAAGATCAGGCGGCGGCTGTGAAAATCAGCGCCAAGGACCGTAGGAATTTCCTTGTTCCCATACCAGCTGATTTCAACGACCGTTGCGCCATTTCCGGCAGCTTTAAAGGCCGTCTGCAACCCTTCCGCAGAGGCACTCGCGTGAAAAACCAGATCCTGATTTTGTGGCGCCATTTCCGGAAGGGCGAATTCACAGCCCATCGCAGCCGCATCGGCCTTTCGTTCCGCATTGGTATCCACCAGTGTGACGCGGGTTGCCGGAATGCGCGCAGCAAGATATCCGGTCAGAAGCCCGAGTATGCCTCCTCCAACCACGCAGATGTGATCCCCAGGTGAAGGCAAACCGTCCCATAAAGCATTGAGCGCGGTTTCCAAATTGGCCGCAAGGGTGGCACGTGTGCTTGGAATGCCAGACGGAATTTGTACGACATGCTTCGCCGGAATATCGAAAACAGTCTGATGCGGATGAAGGCAAAAAACCCGGCTGCCGACAAGTTCGCCCGCCCCGCGTTCCACTCTGCCGGCGCAGGCATACCCGTATTTCACCGGGAAAGGGAAATCCCCTTCCTGAAGCGGTGCGCGCATGCGCTGCCATTCGCATTCGGGCACAAGGCCGCTACACACAAGCCACTCCGTCCCTCGGCTGACTGCGCTGGCTTCAGTCCTGATCCTGACCGCTTCGCCGGAAATCTGCCCAAGTTGTTCACTACGCAGTTCACATCGACCCGGCGCCACATACCAAAGCGCTTGTGCCTTGGCCGCCGGAGGACTGGAGGATGTCACATTGGTGTGCGATTGGGTCATGGATTGATTCAGACAGAAAACCATCTGCCCCGTTTTTCCGTAGGAGGATGTATCAGCATCCCTAAAGCCTCCGGTGCGGATTTTGAAAGTCACAATATTGCGTGTTGGAATTGAAATGCCATTTGTTTCTCAATCTTCCGGAAAAAACATGACAATCCGGCGTCTGGTGTTTTTTGCACTCTGCGCGACAAGTTTTGCCGGGCTCGCTGCCTTGATGGCAGTTACACTGTCGCCCAACGGCTACGGCGTCCGGGATGCACTTGTTATCGGCTGTTTTCTTGTCACTTTACCCTGGACCATTATTGGGTTTTGGAACGGGGTCATCGGCCTCGGCCTAATGCGATTGAGCCGGGATCCAGCAAAGGCCGTTTGCCCGGTCGATGCGGGTGATCCGGATGCCCGCCTGACAACAAAAACTGCGCTGTTGTCCTGCATTCGCAATGAAGATGTCGGCTGCCTGGAAACAAATCTCAATGCCATGTTGGCAGACCTTGTGCGAAGCGGAGAAAGTGCTGCTTTCACGCTCTATGTTTTGAGCGACAGCTTTTTTGACGAGGTTGTGGCCGGTGAAGAGGCTATGGTGAAGCGCCTGACAAAACGCTGGTCAGGGGCTGTGCCGATTGTTTATCGCCGGCGCAAAGACAATCCTGGCTTCAAGGCAGGTAATATCGAGGATTTCTGCGATCGGTGGGGTTCTGACCACGACTTTGCATTGACCCTCGATGCGGACAGTTTCATGTCCGCAAAGGCTATTCTTCAGCTCGTTCGGCGCATGGAGGCCAATCCGAAACTGGGCATCCTGCAAAGCCTTGCCGTCGGGCTTCCCACGGACAGTGCCTTCGCGCGCATCTTTCAGTTTGGCATGCGCCTTGGTATGCGATCTTACACGCTCGGCAGCGCATGGTGGCAGGGCGATTGCGGACCCTATTGGGGTCACAACGCGGTTTTGCGGCTGAAACCTTTCATGGAGCATTGCCGTTTGCCAAAACTGCCCGGAAAGGGTCCGCTTTCCGGGTGGATCCTCTCTCATGACCAGGTTGAGGCTGTTCTGATGCGCCGCGCGGGTTATGAGGTGCGCGTGCTGCCCCAGGAGGGCGGAAGCTATGAAGAAAACCCGCCGCATTTGCTCGAATTCATCCGCCGTGATTTGCGCTGGTGCCAGGGCAATCTGCAATACTGGCGTCTTCTTGCAATGCCAGATTTGAAACCGGTTAGCCGTTTCCAGCTGGTTCTGGCAATTTTGATGTTCCTGGGCTCTCCGGCATGGCTTGGTTTCATGGTGTCCGCAGCCTGGCTAGGAATGGAAGGGGGCAGCGAGGCGCCCTATAGAGCCGATACTGGCGCGGCCCTGTTCTTTACGATCCTGACAATGGTGTTCGCACCCAAGCTCGCTACCATTGCCGATATTCTGGCACGGACGGACTTGAGGCGCTCGTTTGGCGGATCGGTTCGGGTTGTCCTTAGCTCAGCCACAGAAATCGTTTATTCGGCCATGCTCGCACCCGTGATGGCAATCGCGCACAGCTTGTTCATGTCGGGGCTTCTATTTGGGAAAACAATTGGTTGGGGCGCGCAAGCGCGCGGGTTGAGCCGCCTGCCCATAGGATTGGCGTCCAAGAAGCTTTGGCCGCAGACCGTGTTTGGTGTTGCTGCTTTGAGCTGGATCGTGCAGCAGCCTATCGAACTCGTCTGGCCGGTCTATCCAATTGCCCTTGGTCCGCTTTTCGCCATTCCTGGCGCAATTCTGCTGTCGTCGCCGGCGCTGGGGATGGTTGGTATCCGATCGACGCTTTGGCGGATTCCGGAAGAAACCGACCCGCCGAAAGAACTGCGAAGCCTCGGATTGGCTGCACTCGAAGCGAATGGCTTTGCTGAGGACATCCCGGCGATGGAGCAAGGAGCGATACCTGCAGAGGCGGTCGTCACAGCGCGGGTTGCCTCCAACAACTGATATGCGCTGGGCGCTTGATTTTCTGGCGCTCAGGTTTCAAGAGGGTTTTGGTAGCCACGCAGCAAAAAACCGGCTCGCAGCCGGTTGTTGGCAATAAATGGATGTCATTCAGGCAGCGTTTGAAGACGTGACCGATTGGGTGAGCAGCTCA
The DNA here is from genome assembly GCA_965230705.1 of Roseibium sp. Classification (GTDB taxonomy): domain Bacteria; phylum Pseudomonadota; class Alphaproteobacteria; order Rhizobiales; family Stappiaceae; genus Roseibium. The sequence continues at coordinate 531,887 of CBDDLN010000001.1, forward strand.
TAGATCTCAGCGGAATCCTGGGCCTTGCGCAGTCCTTGTGTCACGGTCGAATCGCGTAGCTGGCGCGCAATGCGGGCAAGGGCCTTCAGATGGTCGGCGCCCGCACCTTCTGGTGCCAGAAGCAAAAACACCAGATCTACCGGTTCATCATCCAATGCATCAAAATCGATCGGCTTGTCGAGCTTAGCAAAAAGCCCGACCAGGTGATCAAGACGTGTCAGCTTTCCGTGAGGAATGGCAATGCCGTGACCAACGCCTGTCGAACCGAGGCGCTCGCGCTGCAACAGCGTGTCGAACACTTCCCGTTCCGTCAGACCTGTCAGTACGGCCGCCTTGGATGACATTTCCTGGATTGCCTGCTTTTTGCTTTTCGCTTTCAGCCCGGTAATCACTGCGTCTTTTGTCAGTAGATCAGTTAGATCCATTATTTCGCCTATCACTATCCGGACCCGCCGATTCCCGCGCTCGGCGGATCCGAATTTTTCGGTCTTATTCAGCGGCTTCCTGTGCCACCAGGGCCGGGTCAATCCAGCCGATATTGCCATCCGCCCGGCGGTAAACCACGTTTACTCCGCCATTAGCTGCATTCTTGAACATGACGACCGGCGCTTCGGAAAGGTCCAGCTCCATCACCGCCATTCCCACGGTCATGGTCTTTACCTTCGCTGAAGTTTCGGCAATCACCAGCGGATTGAAATCCGCAGGAACTTCTTCTTCTTCCTCAGGTGAGGCCAGAACATAGGATGCGGCTTCGAAGGCCTCGCGGCTTTGGCCATTATGGAGGTGATGGTCCTTCAGCTTGCGCTTGTACCGGCGCAGCCGTTTTTCGATCTTCTCAGCTGCATTGTCGAAACTATGCCGCGGCTCCTGGTCCTGGGCAGACACCTGCAAAACGATGCCGGTATCCAGATGTAATGTACATTCGGATTTGAAGCCTGTGCCTTCACGGCTCAGAGTAACATGTCCGGTGTATCCACCCGGAAAGTACTTCGATAATGCGTCTTCAATCCGGTCCGTGACATGCGTCCGCAATGCGTCGCCAACGTCTACGTTTTTTCCCGAAATCCGTAATGTCATGAGGACCTCTTATTCTTGTAGGGACCGATTAATCACCGGCCTCATTGCCGGTGCTTGAAACATGGTGAGCGTCTCAAGCCTACAGAATGGACCAGTCAGCGCCCGAGCGCCATCCCCTTCCTCATACGTCATGCGGTGGCTCGTATAAGCGCGAGCTTCGTTTGTGTCAATTGCATGAACGCGCATTTTCGCGAAGCTGGCTTCACGATTGGGTTTGTCGGCAGCGTATCTTGGCGCCGATTGTTTTTGTCAGGCCATTTAGATGATCTTGCCCTGCGGCAATTAATCTGTGGCAATTGGATCAGCTAACGCGTTTTTCCCGCCGCCGCTGAACCGAAGATCCAATCTTCATTGCCTCCCGGTATTTCGCGACTGTCCGCCTTGCAATGTCGATCCCTTCGTCCTTCAGACGCTTAACGATTGTATCGTCAGACAAAATGGCTTTCGGCGATTCCGCATCGATCATTTGTTTGATCTTGTGACGGACGCTTTCGGCTGAATGGGCGTCGTCGCCCCCGGTGGCAGAAATGGCGGAAGAGAAAAAGTATTTCAGTTCGAAAATCCCACGTGGCGTCGCCATGTATTTGTTCGAGGTCACACGGCTGACCGTCGATTCATGCATGCTGATCGCCTCTGCGATGGTCTTGAGATTAAGCGGTTTTAGGTGCTCGATGCCGTAAGTCAGAAAACCGTCCTGTTGACGCACGATCTCTGTGGATACCTTCAGGATCGTTTTTGCCCGTTGATCGAGGCTCTTCACCAGCCAGTTTGCCGTTTGAAGACAGTCGGTCAGATACTCTTTTTCGGTCTCGTTACGCGCATTCTTGGTAATTGTCGCAAAATAGGTCTGATTGACCAGAACCTTCGGCAGCGTATCTGTATTGAGTTCCACCGCCCATGAGCCGTCGCTGGCCCGGCGCACAAAAACATCGGGCACCAGCGGCTGCACCAATGCGCCGCCGAAGACACTGCCCGGTTTTGGGTCCAGCGCCTTGATTTCACCAATCATGTCCCTGAGATCTTCGTCATCCACGCCGCACAGGCGTCTGAGGCCGGAGAGGTCATGTTTGGCGAGAAGTTCAAGGTGTTCGATCAGCGCTTCCATGGCCGGGTCGTAGCGGTTTTTGTCAACCAGCTGAAGTTTCAGGCATTCGCGTAGATCGCGGGCAAAAACACCAGCTGGTTCAAATGTCTGCATCAATGAGAGGACTTCTTCGATCCTCGCCAGATCGACACCCAGTTGCTCAGCGGTCTCAGGCAGATCCAGGTGCAGGTAACCGTTTTCGTCGAGTGAATTGATCAGGTAATTGCCGATCAGCTTGTCGACTGGATCTGACAGCACCAGGTGCATCTGGTCTTCCAGTGACTGAACAAGCGTGTCTTCCTCGGCAACGAAGGCTTCAAGATTGTAATCTTCGCCGGAGGGGCCGCTGGAAACGTTCTTGTAGCTGTCGCCGCCCTTCAGCGCTGCCGGATCAGGTGAGGCGGGAACGCCAGGCTCATCGGGAAACACATTTCCAAGATCAGTGTCGAGACGCGAGGCAATGGCCTCTGAGCCGGTTTCCAGCTGGCTTTCCATCCAGTCGCCGGACTGCGGCTCGTCGCCAGGTGTTGCCTTGTCCGCATCCTGACCTTCGAAAGCATCCGTACTTGCCGGCTGCTCCGGCGCATCAGTTGCCTCAGATGCTGGGCCGTCGCCGTCACCTTTTTCGAGGAGTGGATTGCGCTCAAGCTCGTTGTCGACATAGGCAAGAAGATCAAGGTTTGACAATTGCAGCAGTTTGATCGCCTGCATGAGCTGCGGCGTCATGATCAGCGACTGGCTTTGCCGCATCTCGAGCTTTGTTGAAATTGCCATTTACTTCCGGAGAACCTCGTTGCCGATTTTGGTCCGCTTCTTGCTTATACAGTATTTGCGGACCTGTCATCAAAGCGTAAATTGTTCCCCCAGATAGAGCCTGCGAACGTCCGGATTGGTTACGATTTCGTTTGGAAGGCCTTCTGTCAGCACTTCCCCCGCAGCAATAATGTAGGCCCGGTCGATCAGACCCAGGGTCTCGCGGACATTGTGATCTGTGATCAAAACGCCGATGCCCCTTTGGGTCAGGTGGCGCACAAGCTGCTGAATATCGCCAACCGCGATCGGGTCAATTCCGGCGAAGGGCTCGTCAAGCAGCATGAAGGAAGGTCGGCTGGCAAGTGCGCGGGCAATTTCAACCCTACGCCTTTCACCGCCAGACAGGGCAATGGACGGTGATTTGCGCAAATGCTCCAAACCGAATTCGGCGAGCAGATTGTCCAGTTCGTCGTTCCGCTTCTTGCGGTTCGGCTCAATGACTTCCAGGACAGCACGAATGTTCTCTTCGACTGTCAGGCCGCGAAAAATAGAAGCTTCCTGAGGAAGATAGCCGATACCGAGGCGTGCCCTGCGGTACATCGGCATTTTCGTTATGTCCAAACCTTCGAGCATAATCGCGCCCTGATCCGGGCGGATCAGTCCGGTAATCATGTAAAATGTTGTTGTCTTGCCCGCGCCATTTGGACCTAGCAGACCGACAGCCTCTCCGGGCCGAACAGCGAGGCTGACGTATTTCACCACCTGGCGGCGGCCATAGGTCTTGCCTATGCCGTCAACAACCAACGCGCCGGTTGATGCGGGGCTGGGCGCAGACATTGTTTCAATGTCCACTGGCAGTCCGTCCGGATTTGGGGAAAACAGCTTCACAAATGAAATCCATATACAGCGCGTACATCGTGTGTCTTAAGGCCTTGACCTGTAGGTGTCGAGTGAAAGCGCGGAGGCCCCGCTTAGTTGCCTTCCAGGCTTTTCGGCTGAATGAGTACCTTCACCCGCCCGGAACTCGGCGCCTGCAGGTCGGCTTTGCCGGTCTTCAGGTTTACAGTCAGCTTGTTGCCGACCACGACATTCGGCCCCTGGCTCAGAACAACTTCCTTGCCGGTCATAACCATAACCTGCCGGTTCATGTCGAAGCTTGCCTTGTCGCCCGTGGCAGTCTGGTCTTTGGAAGAGATAAAGACGCGGCCTGACGCCTCCAGCCGCGAAATCTGCTGCTGAACCGAGCCACCGGCTGATCCGTTGTAGAACACCCGCAGGCGCTGGGTCTTCAATTGGGTCTCGCCCTGCGACACGACAACGTCGCCGGAGAAGGTAGCGCTGTTTGTCTTGTCTTCCACCTGAAGCTCACGGGCCTCGATCTGGATCGGTTCACTGGTGTTTGATCCAAACCCGGCAAAGGCATTGGAAAATGTTTGGGCATGGGCGGCCGAAAGGACGCCGAAACTGGCAATCGCCGCTATCAGGGCGAGGCGGATCACATTCACCATCTTAGTTTCCTTGTTCCGCAGGTTTCAGCGTCATCTTGATACCGTCGCTAAACCGGACTGTTCCAGCTTCCTGATCATAACTGAGTTGACCAGCCCTGATGTTGCCTTTGTCGGAGCGGATCGAAATAGGTTCGCTGGTCTCCAGCGCCCCTGTCTTTAGATTGACCTTAACCTCGGCAAGGTCAATGACGTATCCCTCGCTCCATTCCAGTTGCAGGCCCTCATAGAGGCGCAGGGTCTGAGCATTGTTGTCGTAGGTGCCCTTGAGCGCCATGATCTTGGCATTTTGCTCAGGTCCAAGAACGACCGCGGCCCGGATCGTTTCCAGGTCGATGACATTCGGGTCGCTAAGCCGTTGCAATGCCCGTGTGGCGGTCACCTTGTACGATCTATCGCCGTCATGTCCGGACAGTTCCGGGCGGTGCATGACAAGACCGTCGCCGGTCAGACTGACCGCTCCAAGTCCGAGATTGGAGAGGTAATTGAAGACAACAACAAGGCCGACCATCCCGGCGAATATGAGAATTCCAACCAGAGGAAACAGCACTCGCAAGACCTTGACGAGCCGGCTGTGCTGGCGCGCTTTCCGCTGCGCGCGTGTTTGCGGCTGGCCACCCCCGGGCAGCCCGCTGAACACGCCGGGATTTGCTGCATCCAATGTCACGGTCAGATCCTGTTGCCTTTGCCCGCTACCCCATGAATATCACAGCAGGCCGTCCGGTTCTGCTGTTCAAAAGTGATAGATAGGTACCCATTTGCCCGCGCGCCCTATGAATGGGCAAAAATGTCTGTCTCTTCCCATCCCTTCAAGTCCAGCTCCGAGCGTACAGGCAGGAATTTAAAGCAAGCATTGGCGATATGAGTGCGTTCCTCACGCGCGAGCATCATTTCAAGTTTGGCTTTCAACTCATGAAGGTGCAGCACGTCGGATGCGGCATAGGCAAGTTGGGCGTCGGAAAGTTTTTCTGCGGCCCAGTCTGAACTTTGCTGCTGCTTGGAAAGGTCGACGCTCAACAGTTCCCGGGTCAAATCTTTCAGGCCGTGGCGGTCGGTGTAGGTGCGCACCAGCTTGGAGGCGATTTTCGTGCACCATACCGGATTTACCTCAATGCCGAGATAGTGGCGCAGAACCGCGACGTCGAAACGCGCGAAGTGGAAGATTTTCGGCTTGGACGCATCCGTGAACAATTGGGCAAGGTTTGGAGCGTCGCGTTGCCCGCGCTCGATCTGAACGACATCCGCACTTCCGTCTCCCGGTGACAGCTGGACAACACAGAGCCGGTCCCGATGAGGATTAAGGCCAAGGGTCTCTGAATCGACGGCAGCGGCGTCAGCATTTTCATAGGCCGAAAGATCCGGCAGGTCGTTCTTGTGAAAACGGATTGTCATGCGGGGTAAGGCTCCATAAAGCGGGCGAACAGGTCCATCAAGAACGCACAAAGATGGAACCAGCTGGAATTCGCCGGAGACCATGCCTCCGGACCGGACTGCATCTCAGGTAATTCATGGCCGGGGGATTGGCAAGCCAGCCAAGCTGGTGAAGTGCCCCGATCACTCCACAATGAACCAGGTGGTCATTCCCGCGGCAGCATGTTCCAGCATATGACAATGCAGCAGCCACTTTCCCGGATTGTCGGCACTAAAGACGGTTTTTACAGCGTCCTGCCGGTCGATGAAAAAAGTGTCCCGCCATGGTCCAGGTTCTTCGTTCTCGTCCAGAATGCGGAAGTGATGGCCATGTACATGCATTGCATGTGGCCAAGCGGTGTTGTTGACCGTTTCTATCAGGATCGTTTCACCGCGCCGCGCTGAGAACAGCGGTTCAGCATCCAGGTTTGCAATTCCGTTGAATGCCCATACCTGTCCCGTATTGCGAATGTCATCACGCGTCAGCTGTTTCCCTTTGTACCGCATCTGGCCCATCTGCCCCATGGCGCCACCGGTCATGTCGAGCACAATACGCCGTGCATTTGGAATATCCGGCTCCGGAATTTTGTTCGGAGGCAGCGCCGGGGTCACTGCCGGGCTGTTGCTTCCGGCAGCAACTGCGAGTTCGCAAAAAGTGAAAGGTGTGCCACTGGAGACTTCGACAAGGGCCAGATTTCGGCCAGGTTCCGGAACGACCAACAGATCGACGCGTTGTGCCGGCGTGATGCGTAGATCGGTTGCGCTGATTGGTTTCGGTTCTGCCAAGGCTTGGCCGTCATAGGCAATCACATGGCCGCCGATTGCAGCCGGGTCCAGCTCAAGGATCCGAGCATTGGAGGTATTGATCAGCCGGATGCGATACATTTCGCCGGCAGTCAGATGGTATTTTGGCTTGCTGGTCCCGTTGACCGTCAGCCAATTGCCCAGACGGCCGGCGTGGCTCCAGTCCATGAGCGAGCCGAAACTGGCAAGGTCCAATCTGCCCTGGTCCCCCAGCCGCCAGTCATCCATGATCAGCGTCAGATCATGATCGCGGTCATAGGCAGAAGTTTCTTCTTCGATGATCAGCGGGCCATAGAGTCCACGTCCAACCTGGTTCCAGCTCTTGTTGTGTGCATGATACCAGTAGGTTCCAGCGTCCGGGGCAACAAAGTCATATTCAAAGGTTCCGCCAGGCGGCACCGGGTCCTGGGTGAGGCCGGCCACTCCATCCATGGCATTGGCGATACGAATGCCGTGCCAGTGGATTGAAGTTGGTTCGGGCAAATTGTTGATCAGCCGGACTTGAATTCGCTCACCTCGTTGCGCCCTGATTTCCGGCCCGGGCAAGGTTCCGTTGTAGGTCCAAAGGTCCGAGGGCTCCGCGTCGGGGCCATAGAGACGGTGTGACGACGGGCCAGCGATTATTTCCAGAAATCCGTCTTTGGCTTGCGCGACCTTAGGAGTTGGAAAGGGAAGGGCCATGGTTCCGGCCAACCCAAGCACCCCAACTGAAAACTTGCGCCGTGTCATGCAATTAGACTCGGATGCCGACTGCTTCATTTGGGTCAAAGGCGCGCGCAACTGGACCATGACTTAGTCCTTCTTTATCCGGAAGTCCTGATGGCAGGATTTGCAGGTTCCTGCAACCTTGCCGAATGCGGTTTCCAGGGCCTTCCTTCCTTCCGGCGAATTTGCTCCGTTGTCTTTCGACAGATTGGAAAGGATAGCTGCGGCTTCATTTAGATCAGCCGCCATGGACTGAAAATCGGCCCAGTCCTGCCAGATCTTCGGGCTCGCTTCCGAAGGAGCATGCAAACTGCCTTCCGGAAACAGTTTGGTCAGAGCATCCCCTGAGTGGCCTGCAATGACATCTGCTGACTGTGTGATTTTCCCCGCATCAATTTCTGAGTTACCGCGCAGTATTTGGCCGATGGATTTCATTGCATCCCCAATTTCCTCCATCGCGTCCATGCGCTCTTTGACGATGCCCGTCGCGCCGCCATGGGCGAACGCGGTAACCGTACCGACCCCGAGGAGTAGGCAAGCCAAAATCGATTTGCGTTTGGTGAAGGTCATGAATTCAATCCGTTAATAGATGCCGTTTTCGCGTTGCAGCGTACGGACGTAGGCAATGATTTTCGTAACATCCTGTTCAGAGACATCCGGAACCGGCGGCATGTCCCCGAAAGGCCAGTGGTGCGCGCGGACGCCCCTTGCTGCTGCGAGATAGAAGGAGCCATCTGCGTGATGCCCTGGCTCATAGATCTTGTGCACAAGAGGAGGTGCGACACCGTCCTGCCCTGCAGCGTTTGGTCCATGACATGCCGCGCAATTGGTATTGAAGAGCATTTCGCCCTCCAGTGCTGATCCTGAAAGCTGCGGCACGGCAACCTTGACAATGGGTGCGCCGCCGCCAGCGTTGTTTGACGGACTTTTGTCCGAATTCAGGTACATCAAGGTGGCGAAGGCTGCTCCGGCCCCCACGACAACGAATCCCAGCAGCTTTTTCATGCTTCACCTGCCAGGTCATCCATAATTGGGCAGTCGGGCCGGCTGTCACCATGGCAGTTGCCCGCAAGGTTGGCGAGGGTTGCCCGGAGGGATTGCAGCTCCGACAGTTTCCGGTCGACTTCTTCGATCTTTGCCAGGGCAATCGCCTTCACGTCAGCGCTGGCGCGGTTTTTGTCCTCATAGAGGGAGAGCAGCAGCCGGCATTCATCAATGGTGAAACCGAGCCCTCTGGACCTCTGCAGAAATTTCAATCGGTGAAGATCAGTTTCGGAGTAGTCACGGTAGCCATTTTCCGAGCGTGCCGGGCGCACCAGATCAATCTCCTCATAATAGCGGATGGTTTTCGGTGGCAGTTTTGACTCTTTTGCGGCCGCTGATATGTTCATGTCATTCCCCCGGTTGGGTGCTCATCCTCACAACTGCAATCGTCGAAGGCGGAGTGCTTTGGCGATCACCGGAGACAGCAGAAGGCCAAACACGGGATAGAGAATTCCCGACGCGATCGACACCAAACTTGGCTCCATCAAGTGGCTCCGTATTGATCAAAAGTGCTCCAGACACGCAGATAAGGCTTCCAGCCACTGGAAGGTCAATATGTAGAATTTCCGATTTCTATCGCATGAGTGGTTGCTGAGGGCATTTGACCTAGCGCTCAGCAAGCGATCTCATGATAGCGGCAGCGGTTTCGCGCATTGGAGCCATCGTGGGCTTCAGGATCTTAAGCCGGTCGAACTCCTCCGGATCTGCATCAAGCTTTTGCCGGAGCGACTTGCCAAATACCTGACGTAGTTCCGTCCCGAGATTGAACTTGCAGACTCGCGTTTCAAACGCCAGCCTTTGCCGGATTGATGCGGGTATTCCGCTGCCTCCATGCAAAACCAATGGGCGTGTCGTGACCTCTTCGATTTTTTTCAACGCTTGAAAACTAATGCCGTCGCTGGGTTCTGTCTGCAGATGGACATTGCCGACAGAGATTGCGATGGCGTCTGCACCGCTCTCCCGGTCGAAGCGGGCGGCTTCTTCAGGAGAGGTAAATGCAGAGGCAGCGCCGTCTGAATATCCGACAAAGCCGACCTCTCCTTCCACTGACACACCGGCCACATGGGCTTCTTCGGCAAGGCGGGCGGTCTTATCTATGTTTTCTGATATCGGCAGCGATGAACCATCGAACATAACGGAGGTGAAGCCGTGCTCTATTCCCTCCTGGCAATCATCCACTGAATAGCCATGATCCAAGTGGCAGACGACAGGCACATTTGAGGCGTCAGCGAGATACCGGAACATCTTGCCAAGGACCGGCACTGGCGTGTGGGCCCGGTATCCCGGTCCTGCCTGAAGGATGACCGGACAGCCAACCTCTTCAGCTGCCTCGACAAAGGCAACGGCATCTTCCCACCCCAGGACCACAAGGCCAGCAACGGCATAACCGTTTTTGGCCGCAGGGGGGAGAACGTCGGCGAGCGTCGCCGCAGTCATTTGAATTTGGCGATCATGTCTTTGATGCCGGGGATTGTCTCAACCTGCCAGGCATGGTCCGGCTGGAAATACTGCACCAGTGACCGCTGCGACAGCCCTCCCAGGATTGTGAAATAGTACATTTCATAACCCGGCGCGACGACACAGGGGTGGTAGCCCTTGTCCAGAAGGATCGTCGATCCATCGACGATGTGATAGGCGTCGCCGACCTTTCCGTCCTCCCGTTGCACCAGCTGCATTCCGAAACCCTTGTTCGGGCGGAAGCGGAAGTTATAGGTCTCGTCGTGGCGCGTTTCGTCCGGCAGCCGGTCGGCGTCGTGCTTATGCGGTGGAAACCCGGACCAGCCGCCCTGTCCAACTGTGAAGAGTTCGGAGACCAGCAGACGGCCAACCTTGTCGTGATATTTCGTTCCCAGGATGTGCTTGATCTTGCGGTGGGTCTTTGTGTCATCAGACCCATACTGAACCAGGTCGATATCGGCCTGACGTACATCGAACGGTTCCAGAACCTTGTCGTATTTGGCGCCCGCCACAAAGACTTCCACTTCGTCGCTGACGCAGACCATCTGGGCCTTTGCGCCTGTCGGGACGTAAACGCCTTCAGGCTCACCGTCCCAAACGTCGGTGCCACGTGACCCGAGCGCCGGGAAAGCCATTCCTTCCACCGCTACATCGACGGTGCCGGTTGCCGGAACAATCGCCGTCTCATACCCGGGCACCGCGTATTCGAATGCCTGTCCGCGGGAGAGTTTGACGATGTTGAAGTAATTGAGCGGAACGCGGGAATCCTCCGCATCGATAACGGCCTGGTTCTTATTGTCGTAGGGAGGGATATGCATGACTGTTTCCTCAAGCCGGCATTGCCGATTGGTGCTCAATAAACTCGTTGAGTTCGGTTGTGGTGGGCATGGCGGGCGCGCAGCCGATACGGCTCACAACCATTGCGGCCGCAGCGGATCCGTTTCGCACGGCTTCCTTTAGGCGCGCGCCAGTCGTCAGGCTCGCCATCAATGAGGCAATGAAGGCATCGCCAGCCCCCATTGGTTTCAACGCATTGACCTGAAAGATTCCGGTCGAGAATTCCTCATCACGGGTGAAAGCGACAGAGCCTTTCTCGCCCATTTTGTAGATGACGGTCTTTCCTTGCTTTCCAAGCCGTGCAGCCAAATCTCTGCCGAGGGCATGATCGCCATTTGCCATCACGGCGAACTCGTCATCATTGCCAACGACAAGATCAGAAAGGCCGGCAGCGGTACCATAGACTTCAGCGGCTTCAGCCGCGCTCTGCCAGGAATAGGGACGGTAGTCGAGATCCAGAACGACGAGTGCCCCGGTCGCACCCGCTGACTGCATGGCTCTCAAGGTGGCCATTCGGGAGGGCGGAACGGCGAGTGCAGTACCGGTTACGATCAACACCTCGAATTTATCAAATGCCACTGCGGAGACATGCTCTTCGCTCAGCATCAGATCGGCCGCATTGTTCCTGTACAAGGTGTTTTGGGTGTCTGCGATCCGTGTCTCGGTGACGGCGAGCGACGTGCGCATTTCACCGTCCAAAGTGACAATATGGCGGGTGTCGACACCGAAGTTCTTGAGTTCCCTGACAACAAAACGGCCTACAGCGTCATTGGAAACGCAGGTGAGCAGGCTCGCGGACAGTCCATGACGCGCCAAACCGGCAGCAATGTTTCCGGAAGATCCGCCGATGGTCGCATAGAAACCCGTTGCGTGCTCCACCTGCGTGCCAGGCGGATCTGCATAAAGATCCATTCCGGCCCGGCCCAGGACCAGGAATTTGGAGTGTGGCGTTAGGCGGTTGGGCATTGCTAAATGCCTTTCCGCTGGTCGGTGCGGCCACTTTCCCACTCCGTGTGGGCCTCGCGAACCTTCTCGCTCTCCGAAACCTCTGGCGTTCCTACTTCCCACCAAGCGTGCCCTTCTTGGGTCCAGCCGTCTAAGGCATCCACTTTCAGTGAAATCAGATACGTGCGGTCGGCTGCTTTCGCGCGGGAAAAAGCGTCTTTCAACTCCGCGATCGAGTGCACCGTTTCAGCTTCCGCGCCCATTGCACGGGCATGGGTTTCAAAGTCGACTGCAAATGGTTCCGTGGTGAGATTGCAGTCGGCAATCAGATTGTTGAAGGACTCGTTGCCGGTGTTGTTCTGCAGCTTGTTAATGACGGCGAAGCCGCCATTGTCGCACAGAAGAATTATGAGTTTCGCACCGGTCAGGACCGAGGAGTAGATGTCGGAATTCATCAACAGGTAGGAGCCGTCGCCGACGAAGACGATGGTGTCCTGATCGGGGTGATCCTGCATATGCCCAAGCCTTGCCCCCCACCCGCCGGCAATTTCATATCCCATGCAGGAAAAGCCGAACTCGACATCGACGCTGCCGACAGATTTCGTGCGCCAATTCGCAGTGACTTCCGCTGGTAAGCCGCCCGCGGCCGCAACGATCCGGTCGTTCTCATGGCAGAGTTCGTTTACCGCGCCAACGACCTGAGCGTAGGACATGGGGCGGTTGCTACCGTCGCGTGCCGTTGGTGAAATGTTTTCGCTGACGTAGACGTTCCAGCTTTCCTGTTCGCCTACGGCCTTTTCCTGCCAGGATCCGGGTGCGCAGTAATCTCCAATGGCATCTGCCAGCGTGGGCAGGGTGAGTTTTGCATCTCCAACGACCGGCATCGCCATGTGTTTGCCGGCATCATGGCGGGCAACGTTGATCGAGATGAATTGTGCGTCCTTGCCGAAGGCGGTCCAAGAACCGGTGGTGAAATCCTGAAGACGTGTTCCGATCGCCAGAATGACGTCTGCTTCCCTGGCCAGCGTATTTGCGGAATTGGAGCCGGTTACGCCAATGGGGCCGCAGTTGAGTGGATGGGAGTGGGGCAGGTTTGCCCGCCCGGCAATTGTCTCGACAACCGGTATCTTGAAACGGTCCGCAAAGGCTCGCAGCTCTTCGGTTGCAAACGAATATTGAACACCGCCACCTGCGATGATCAGCGGGCGCTTTGCCGAGCTCAGACGTTCTGCTGCTGCGGCCAGTTCCCGGGCATCCGGTGCCTGGCGCCTCAAATAATGAGTTTTGGGTTCGAGGAAGGCTGCGGGAAAGTCATAGGCCCAGCCTTGCACGTCCTGAGGCAGGCCAAGGAACACAGGTCCGCAATCCGCCGGATCGATCAATGTGCTGATAACTGCGGGCAAGGACTGAAGGATTTGCGCGGGGTGGGTAATGCGGTCCCAGTAGCGCGAGACACTCTTGAACGCGTCGTTGACGGACAGGCCAGGATTAGACGGATGCTCTACCTGCTGCAGCACCGGGTCAGGCAGCCGCGTCAGGAAGGCATCACCTGCCAGCATGAGCAAAGGCAGCCGGTTGGTGTAAGCAATGCCGGCAGACGTCAACATGTTGGTGGTGCCCGGTCCGGCGGACGAGGTGGCGAACATGAAGCGCTGCCTGAGTTGCTGCTTTGCATAACCGACAGCGGCCATTGCCATGGACTGCTCGTTCTGGCCCCGCAGGAGCGGCAACTCCTCCCGGTGGTGGTAGAGAGCTTCGCCGAGGCAAGTCACGTTGCCATGGCCAAATATGCCAAATCCGCCCGCGCAAAACCGAACCCGTTTGCCGTCTATTTCGACGTATTGGGCGGCAAGGTACCTGACAAGAGCTTGTGCCATGGTGAGGCGGAGCGTGTGTTCGGCCATATGCCTTACCTCCGGGACGAGTGATATTGTTTTTCAGGCTCCACAGAGCGCTTGACTGGGAAAGCTAAACGGTGTTTAGGTTTTTTGCAAGCGGTTGCAATTTTTGGATCGAAAGCGGATGAAAACACGCGAAATCGGCATTGGGATTGTCGGTGGCGGATACATGGGCAAAGCCCATTCCGTCGCGATGAGTGCTGTCGGATCCGTGTTCGGTACTTGCATGCGCCCGCGACTGGAAATGATCTGCACCACTTCCGAACAGGGCGCGGCAGAAAAGGCCCGGTCACTCGGCTTCTGCCGGTCGACGGCGCGTTGGCAAGACCTTGTTTCTGACCCGAATGTGGAGGCAATCGTCATCGCCTCTCCGCAGCAGACCCATCTTGAAATTGCCAAGGCCGCATTTGATAGAAAAAAGCCGGTATTTTGCGAAAAGCCTCTGGGGCAGAATTTGGCCCAAAGCCGGGAAATGGTTGCTGCTGCCAATGCCTCCGGCGCGGTCAATATGGTGGGCTTCAACTACATCCGCACGCCGGCATCGCAGCTTGCGAGGGAGATCATTTCGGCCGGCGAGATCGGGGAAATTAGGCATTTCCGCGGTGAGCATACCGAGGACTTTTTTGCTGACCCGGCACTGCCGGCCAGCTGGCGGGCGCAGGGCCGCGCCAATGGCGCTATGGGCGACCTGGCGCCGCATATCATCAATGCATCGCATGCTCTGGCCGGACCAATCGTTAGTCTGATCGCGGAAATCGAAACAATTGTCGCGGAGCGTCCGGGCGAAAATGGCATGGTCTCTGTGTCCAATGATGATCACGCTCAAATCATGTGCCGGTTTATGTCTGGCGCGCTCGGAAGCCTCTACATCAGCCGCGCGGCGCATGGCCGCAAGATGGGTTATGCCTACGACATCTATGGCACAAAGGGAGCGATCCGGTTTGATCAGGAAGACCAGAACGCACTTTGGTTATTTGAAGGCGGCCAGCGGCCGGAACGCGAAGGATTTAAGAAAATCCTGACCGGCCCAAGCCACCCTGACTATGTCAATTTCTGCCTCGGGGCAGGCCATGGCACGGGATATCAGGATCAGATCATCATCGAGGCCCGGGATTTTCTAAAGGCGATAGAAACCGGCCGGAACATCTGGCCGACGTTCGAAGACGGGCTTTACGTCAATCAGGTCGTGGAAGCGGCCTGGCAATCCAACGACGCAAAAAAATGGATTAATTTGAACGGCATATAGCGGACAGATCCGCGACAACATGCCGTCACTTTGGGAAGCAGATCATGACAATAAAAATTGGCAATGCCCCGTGCTCCTGGGGGGTCGAATTCGCTGACGATCCAAGAAATCCGTCATGGCAGACAGTGCTCGATGAGTGCCGGGACGCCGGATACAAGGGGATTGAGCTTGGCCCCGTCGGTTTCATGCCTGAAGACCCGGAAGAACTCGGCGACGCATTGGCCGTGCGGAATCTTGAACTGATTGGCGGCGTTGTATTCCGCGCATTCCACGATCCGGACAAATGGGACGATGTAAAGGACGGGGCAGTCAGGACGTACAAGGCGCTCGAAGCTCATGGTGCGCAACATCTTGTCATAATCGATTCCATATCTGAACGGCGGGCACCGACGGCCGGACGGCCGGATGAGGCTGAGCAAATGTCAGGCTCCGAGTGGCAAGCATTTCGGGGCAGGATCCATGACGTCGCCAAAATGGCTGCTGAGGAGTATGGCCTTACGCCGTCAATCCATCCGCATGCTGGTGGATTTATGGATTTTGAGCCGGAGGTTGAACGCCTTCTTGAAGAGGTCGATGAAAGCACCTTGAAGATCTGCCTGGATACCGGTCACTGCCTCTATGCGGATTTTGATCCGCTCGCTTTCATGGACCGGCACATGGCCCGGATCTCCTACATGCATTTTAAGGATATCGACCCGGTAGTCCGGGCTAGTGTCGTGGCGAACCGCACGGATTTTTATGAAGCTTGCGGCAATGGGATTTTCTGCAATCTGGGCAAAGGTACGGTTGATTTCCCGGCCGTGAAAAAACGATTGGAAGCCGCCGGCTTTGATGGATGGTGCACGGTTGAACAGGACTGCGACCCGACCCAGGACGTCTCGCCGCTTGATGACGCAAAAGAAAACCGCGACTTCCTGCAATCCATTGGTTTTGGAGAGGGTGCATGACAAAGCTCTCCTGGGGGATGATTGGCGGCGGCGAGGGGTCTCAGATCGGCCCGGCCCACCGGATCAGCGCTGGCCTGGACGGATATTTTGCCCTCTCAGCCGCCGCGCTTGATATCGATCCAATGCGCGGCAAGGACTTTGCACAGCGGTTGGGAGTGTCTGAAAGCCGTGCATATGGCGACTGGCACGAAATGCTTGCAGCGGAGAAAGCTCGTGAGGACCGTTTGGACCTCGTAACCATCGCGACTCCCAACGCCACACACTATGAAATCGCCAAGGCATTCCTGCAGGCTGGATTTCACGTTCTTTGCGAAAAACCGATCACAATGACTGCCAAAGAGGCGGAAGACATCGTCGCTGTTGCTGATGAAGCCGGTCAGATTTGTGCGGTTAATTACGGCTACAGCGGTTATCCGCTGGTCCGCCAGATGAGGGCAATGGTTGCTGGCGGCGACCTCGGGAAGGTCCGGCTGATCAAGGCGGAATTCGCCCACGGATTTCATGCCGATGCTGCCGATGCCAATAACCCGCGGGTCCGCTGGCGCTATGACCCGGCGCAGGCAGGAACATCGGCCGTCTTTGCCGATGCGGGCATTCATGCCTTTCACATGGCCTGTTTCGTTACCGGTCAAAAGCCCGTTGAAGTGTCCGCAGATTTTGCATCTCTCGTTGGCGACCGGCAGCTTGAAGATGATGCCATGATCAATTTCCGCATGGATGGCGGGGCGTTGTGCCGCCTGTGGACCAGCGCGGTCGCGGTCGGGCGCATGCATGGCTTGACGCTTCAGGTGTTTGGCGAAAAGGGCGGTTTCTCCTGGCAGCAGCAGCATCCCGAGCAACTCCACTGGACCCCGCTCAATGGCCGAACCCAGATCCTGGAACGTGGTGATGCCGGGCTTTCGCCGGAAGCCGTGCGGGCTTCAAGGATCGCAATTGGCCACGCGGAAGGCCTTCCCGTGGCTTTCGCCAACATTTACAAGGATTTGGCCGAAGTCATTCTCGCAAGAAAGACGGGTGAATCGCCGGACCCCTTGGCCATGGCCTATCCGGGCGCCGAAGATGGCTTGTGGTCGATGAGGGCAATAGAGGCTGCGGCCCGGTCAGCCAAATCTGGCGGTGCCTGGGTGTCCGCCTAGGTCTCTTTTCTTTTTTGAAGGAGTAAGCGGTCTGGAAAGTGGGGTCGCTGCTCGATTCAGACTGTTTCGGTTTCAGGGCGCTCTCTCAAGGTGCTGCGTTCAATGATCGAGCAGGGGAACAGGCGGACCTCCGGGCTGCGGCCCGGAGTTTCAACCATTCGCACAACAAGTTCCACGGAACTGAGGATGATATCGCGGACTGGCTGGTGGATGGTGGTCAGCGAATAGGCGTCCCAACCGGCCATCGGTATGTCGTTGAACCCGAGAAACCCAATATCTTCCGGAATTTGTTTTCCTGCTGCCAGAGTTGAGTCAATTGCACCGATGCAGATCAAGTCGTCACCACAGAAAACGGCCTCGATTTCAGCGTTGTTCAGCAAGTCTGCCATCGCCGCGCGGCCGGCCTGGTATGTATAGTTTTCCGCATAACATGTTGCGACCACGGTCAATCCCAGGTCATTGGCCGTTTTCAGGAAACCGTGCGCGCGGTCCTGCGTTGACGTCGCAGATTCCGGTCCGCCAAGCAGGGCGACGTTCTGGTAGCCCCTTTCGGCAAACGACTTGGCGGCAAGACTGCCACAATGCTCGTTGTTAATTCCAACGACATGGACGCCGCCATTTGCCTGATATTTGCCGAAGGTATGGACCACGGGAATTCCGGCTTCCTGGAAGGCCGTTGCGAAATTGGTCGGCAAGGTGGATGTGGCAACGATAACGCCATCGACATTGTATTGCCGAAGCAGTTCGACCGATTTGTCGGGCGAGGTCTCATTGGACAGATTGACAAGAAGGGGCCGGAAGCCTCGTTTCTGCAATTCGCTGGTGAAAAGGTCGAAGACATCCAGAAAGACTGGGTTCTGGAAGTTATTAGCCACCAGTCCAACCAGTTTGGTTCGGTTTGTTGCCAGACTGCGGGCTATCAGCGACGGTTTGTAGCCAAGTTCCTTGGCGGCCTTTTCAACCTTCTCACGCGTTTTTGCAGAGACACTTGCCCCTGGTGTGAACGTTCGGGAAACGGCAGAGCGTGAGACGCCGGCTTGTTCAGCGACTTCTTTGAGTGTGACGGGCATTTTCTATCCAGATTGGCGATCTCGCGCCTGCGGCATGATGCTGGGAAGCCTACCTGATTTCCGACTACGGTCAAACATTTTGCAACCGCTTGCAAAAATTCCTTGATTGTACGGATGAATGGGTGTCAAATTGTCAGTGGAAAAAAATCGTGAGGAAGATCACACCCTGGGAGGAGGAATGATCATGAAGAGGCTATTGTTTGGTTTAGCTGCCGCGGCGATTGCAATCGGAGGTGTCTGGGCGCCGCAGGCGAAAGCTGAAGGCGAGCGGTTCGTGCTTGTAAGTCATGCCCCTGACAGCGACAGCTGGTGGAACACGATCAAAAACGGCTTGGCTCTCGCTGGCGAGCAGGTTGGCGCCGAAGTTGAATACCGCAATCCGCCGACTGGTGATATCGCCGACATGGCGCGCATTATTGAGCAGACGGCAGCGTCCAATCCGGACGGTATCATCACAACGCTGGCTGACCCGGATGTTTTATCCGGCCCGATCCAGAATGCGGTCGCCAAGGGCATTCCGGTCATCATCATCAACTCCGGCACACCCGAACAAGCGGCTGACGTCGGCGCGTTGATGTATGTCGGGCAGCCAGAGTATGACGCCGGTCTCGCAGCGGGGCAGCGCGCCAAGCGCGATGGTGTCGGCTCGTTCTTGTGCGTAAACCACGTGGTTTCAAATCCGGTTGTTGGTGAGCGCTGCCGCGGTTTTGCGGATGGTCTGGGCGTTGAGCTTGGCGACAGCATGATCGACAGCGGTCAGGACCCGGCGGAAATCAAGAACAAGGTCAAGGCCTATCTGTCGGCCAATCCAAACACGGATGCGATTTTGACCCTTGGTCCAACCTCGGCCGATCCCACCATCGGCGCGCTTCAGGAGATTGGCAAGGCCGGCCAGATTTACTTCGGTACCTTTGATCTGGGTGCGGAGATCGTGAAAGCGATCAAGGATGGCACCATCAAGTGGGGCATCGATCAGCAGCCGTTCCTGCAGGCTTACCTGCCGGTGATCGTACTTGCCAATTACCAGCGGTTCGGCGTTTTGCCGGGCAACAACATCAACTCCGGCCCGGGCTTCATCACCAAGGATGCTTTGGCCAAGGTTGAGAAGTTCGCCGGGGAATACCGCTAGGCTCGAAAGACACAACAACCACTGGAACCATAGGAAGAGGCGGCTACCGCCTCTTCCTCCTTGAGCAGGTTTGGTGTTGTGGATTTTGTCCCAAAACAAACGCGGTTCAGCCGCTTGATGGTGTGGGCTTGGGCGGCCTGCGGGAGGGAAATTTATGGCTGAAACACAAAGCCAGAAAACCGGAGAAGGCCTGGAACCGGAGACCAGCAAGGACGAGCGCGTCCGCGAGATGTCGACGCTACGCAAGGCTTTGATCCGGCCAGAGCTTGGAGCGATTTGCGGCACCATACTCGTCTTCATGTTCTTCCTCGGAATTGCCCGTGACAGTGGAATGTTTGCGCCCGAAGGCATCGTCAACTGGGGCACGGTTTCAGCCCAATTTGCCATCATCGCAGTCGGGGCTTGCCTTCTAATGATCGCAGGCGAGTTTGATCTTTCCGTCGGCTCCATGATTGGCTTCTCCGGCATCATTATCGCGCTTATGACCGTGCAATGGGGCTTTCCCGCCTGGTTTGCCATTCTCACGGCTTTTGCCCTCGCGTTGGCGATCGGTGCGCTCAACGGTTACCTGGTAATCAAGACCGGCCTGCCGTCCTTCATTGTTACTCTGGCGTTCCTCTACATCTTGCGCGGACTGACCATCTTCATTGCCATCGCTACCACCCGTAAAACCATTATCGGAGGTGTCAGGGATGCAGCTGAAGGCGATCCCTTGGCGTGGCTCTTTGGTGCCAAGGTTTTCAACGGGTTGTTTGTCTGGCTGGCAGACCTTGGCGTCGTCGGCAAATTTGTTGCCGGTCCCAAAGCTGGTCAGCCGGTGGTTGAAGGCATTCCGATGTTGATGATCTGGGCGGTCGTGCTGATCGTTTTTGGCCATTATCTCCTGACCCGCACCAAGTTCGGTAACTGGATCTTTGCTGCCGGTGGTGACGCCCAGGCGGCGCGCTATGTCGGTGTGCCTGTCAACCGCGTCAAGATTTCCATGTTCATGCTGACCGCGTTTTGCGCCACAGTTTTTGCCACCTGCCAGGTGATGGAATTCGGCTCGGCGGCGGCCGACCGGGGTTTGCTGAAGGAGTTTGAGGCGATCATCTCCGTTGTAATAGGCGGCGCGCTCCTAACCGGCGGGTACGGCTCGGTGATCGGGGCTGCCCTTGGAGCGTTGATTTTTGGAGTTGTTCAGCAGGGACTGTTCTTTGCTGGTGTTGAGAGTTCGCTTTTCCGCGTCTTCCTTGGTGTGATCCTGCTGCTTGCTGTCATCCTGAACACCTATATCCGCCGCATGATCACGGGAGAACGCTGATGACTGTCCCTCTGATCGAGCTGGTTGATATCGAAAAGCATTTCGGCCCGGTGATCGCGCTGAACGGTGTTTCCGTCTCCGTCATGCCGGGGGAATGCCATTGCCTTTTGGGCGACAACGGCGCGGGCAAATCGACATTCATCAAAACCATGTCCGGCGTGCACAAACCAACGCGTGGCACAATCCGCATGGGCGGCGAGCAAGTGGCTTTCGCCAGCCCGCGCGATGCGATGACGGCTGGCATCGCAACCGTCTATCAGGACCTGGCGATGATACCGTTGATGTCGGTTACCCGGAACTTCTGGATGGGACGCGAGCCGGAAAGGCGTGTCGGCCCGTTCCGCTTTTTTGACTTTGCCAAGGCAAATGAAGTGACCATGGAAGAGATGGCCAAAATGGGTATCCATCTGCGCTCGCCTGACCAGGCTGTCGGCACCCTCTCAGGTGGCGAACGGCAGACAGTAGCCATTGCCCGCGCCGTTTATTTCGGTGCCAAGGTGCTGATCCTCGATGAGCCTACATCTGCGCTCGGTGTGCGCCAGACCTCAAACGTGCTCGCAACCATCGACAAGGTGCGCAAAAGCGGCATTGGTGTGGTCTTCATCACCCACAATGTGCGCCATGCCATGGCTGTTGGCGATCGCTTCACAGTACTAAATCGCGGCAAAACACTCGGCACGGCAACCCGCGGCGAGATCAATGCCGAAGAACTCCAGGACCTCATGGCAGGGGGGCAGGAACTTGCCCAGCTTGAAGGGTCTCTGGGCGGTACAGTCTGACCTGAAGCTGGACAGGAAATTCCGTTCAACGGCGCTGAGTGGAACTATCAAAAGAAATTGTGGGATGCGGAAGACGGTTGCCGGTGCCGCCTTCCGCGCTTCTGCCCCCTATAGGATAAAATAATCCGCAGATATTTCGCCGACTGTTGTGTTCCACAGTGTGATCGTCCCGCTGCCGGTGTCAACCACAACATCCACACCGGCTTGGGAAATCCCAAGCTCTTCAAAACCGGAGAGGTTCACGGCAGACAGGTCGATCGTGTTGTTTCCCTTGGACAGGAAGCCGCCGATATAGTCATCACCATGATTGGCATCGAAGGCGAAACTGTCATCACCTTCTCCGCCATACATGGTGTCATTACCAGCCCCACCGGTAATGGTGTCGTTGTCGCCGCCACCGAATATTTGGTCATTTCCTTCTGAGCCGAAGCAGAAATCACTGCCTGCGGCGGCATAGATTACGTCATCCCCTTCGCCACCAGCCAAGGTGTCGTTGCCACTACCGCCGCCCAGAAGGTCGTCATCATTTCCGCCCCAGACCGTGTCGTCACCTGATCCGGCCCAAATCGTGTCTTCTCCATCCGCTGCGGACAGAAAGTCCCTTCCGCTTCCGCCAAACAATTCATCGGAACCCTGTTCGCCGCGAAGAGTGTCGTTTCCGCCCCCGCCTGCGACCGTGTCGTTACCGGACCCGCCGGACATTTCATCATTGCCCGCGTCACTGCTGCCGGCCCAAATCTGATCGTTACCGGCGCCGCCATTCAAGGTGTCATCGCCCGCATCTCCCCGGAGCGTGTCATCACCGCCGGCGCCATTGATGATGTCGTTCCCGCCGTACCCATAAAGGATCTGATCAAGACCATTGCCAGTGATTTCATCGGCTGATCCGAAGACCTCTTCATAGTCGCCGCCAAAAAAGGTTGTGTCCGGATCGATGAGAACCTGCTCTGAAACATCGAACTGGCCAGTGAACTCGAAAACGGTGTTTCCGCCGGTGTCTTCAATTGTGATGGATGAAATATTTCCTGATGTTGGCCCAACCAGCCCGTCATCACCAAAAACGTCTTCCCACACCAGATTGGTTCCGGTCAGTGTGACCGTATATAGATGCGAACCACTTTGGTTGATTTCATATTGGCCACCGATTTCATCGTAGGAGACGAACGTGTCTCCAGAGTAGGGCGTAGCGAGAAAAAAGTTAGAAAAATCGACGTCTACGACATCACCGGAATAAAAAATATTCGACATGGTCACCGCTCTGCAATTTATGACGGCGATGAGCTATAAGGCGATGATTTGAAAGATGAATAAACTGGTTACTTGCAATTTTAATTGTGTGCAATTTCTGCTGAAACGGGTTTGCTATTGAAGATGGCCTCTAGGACCGCCTTCTGTCCCTCTTTTCTTCTAAAATAGAAAATCATCCGAAGTCACATCGCTTGAGTTGGTGTTCCACATCGTGATGGTGCCTTCGCCGGTGTCGATCACGACATCTGCGCCGGACTGCGAAATACCCAGCGCACCAAAACCGGAGAGGTTCAAGGCAGACAGGTCTATGGTGTTATCGCCCTTGGTTTTGAACCCGCCGACATAGTCATCGCCATGGCTGGTACCGAATATGAGCGTGTCGTTTCCAGAGCCACCGAAGATGCTATCGTTGCCGGAGCCGCCGGTGAGCGTGTCATTGCCCTCACCACCAAATATCTGATCGTTCCCGTTTCCCCCGGTTACTTCATCATTTCCAGCAGCCGCGTAGATAGTGTCGTTCCCATTGCCGCCGGCGAGGGTGTCATGGCCAGCACCACCGCCGAAAATGTCATTCCCGGCACCACCTGAAACACTGTCATTGCCAAGTCCGGCCCAGGCTATGTCGTTTCCGCTGCCACAATTGATGGTGTCGCCATCATCGCCACCGAACAATAGATCGCCGTCGTCATCGCCATTCAGGGTGTCAGCGCCGCCGCCACCGCCAATGGTGTCACTTCCAGCCCCGCCTGAGACTTCATCCGAGCCGGTATCTGTGGCGCCAGCCCAGATCTGGTCGTCACCATCTCCGGCGGAGACTGTGTCATTGCCATCGCCGCCGACAATTGTATCGTCTCCACTTCCGGCTTCGAAAAGTTCATCCAGATCTTCGCCGGTGAAGCTCTCGCTGCTGCTCCCGCCGGTATAGGTCGGCGTCGGGATGTTTGCTTCGTCGAGTTCAACGACATTCAACATTTGCGGTGCGTAAGCAGCATTGCTGGAGGGCAAGGCATCGGAAACAAGCACGGTACCCTCGACGGTTCCGTCCGACGTCCAGACTGAGCCGGAATAAAGTCCGTTGTTGGGAGAGAAGTAAAAGGTGCCGTCGACCACAAACAGATTTGACTTGGAATAGGCGTCGTTGATCTCGTTCAGATCCATCAGCATCTTGGTGCCGGCAATTGTTCCATCGGTCACGAACAAGGCGTTTCCAGCTTCGCTGTCAAAGGCTTCGAAGTAGGTCAGATTGCCCGCGGTCAAAGGCTGAAACTGATAATGGGTGAAGCCCAGGTTGCCTGCGTTGGTGCCAGCACCACTGAGCGCAAATGTGCCGCCCGATGTGCCATCCGACACCCACAGCTCGTAGCCTTCAATACCGCCTTCGGTGGCAATGAAAATGAGCTTGTTGCCAATGGTCGCGGCACCGCCGTAATAGTTATGATTTACAGAGCTGCCAGTTCCCGGATTGATGTCTTGGACCAATTGTGTGCCGGCTGACGTGCCGTCAGATACGTATAGTTCCACCCCATGAACGTAAGGGGCGCTGAGCCAGAAGTAGAACTGATCATCTCCAACGCCAGCATAATAAAAATAGACGCTGTCACCACCGCCGTTTTCAGCGATAGACATCTTTGTCAGTGTCGCAGTGTCTGGATCCACGCGGTAAAAGTCGTTATCGAAGCCGTCGTTAGCGCGAATATAAAGGGCACCGTCAAATTCAAAAAAGTAGTCGATGTATAGGTCGTTTTCGTCAGCCTCATATATGACAGACGAGCTAAGGTCTGGCCGCACGACATGGAAATCGCCGCTTCTTGCAAAGGCATAAATGTTATCTGATCCAAGGATATAGCTGGAGATTGGAACGGACAGGAGGAGCTCGGGCGCATTGCCGCCATTGGTGATCATAAACGCCCGGTCTTGTACAGCGGTTCCGCTCACGCTGTCCGTGTTGGCCAGAAATACCGCTTCGGTTCCGAAAGCCGCAAAGGCCGTTGGATCCAGGACGTAATTGCCGTTTTCGTCATAAAGAATGGCTTGAGAATTGGTGCCATCCGAATAGGTCAGGTTCTCATTGAAGCCATCGGTGTCGCTGCCACGAAAAACAAAACCGTTTCCGGCTTGATACATTCCGTTGGTCAAATGCGACCAATTCGTATCAGCATCAATATCGCCAATTTCGAATGTGTAATTGGTTCCCAGAAGGTGCCCGAAATTGGCAGTGCCATTTACACCGGTGCCACGATAAACAAGTACTTCGGCCATAATCAGCCCCCATCAAATAAAAATTGCTATTCAATAAGAACAGAAAAGTGGGTCTTCTAGTGTGCCAGGGATCACGCTTTTGGATTGAAAACTAGTCATTCTCAATTCAAACAGCTGTTCAAAATCTCTGGTGCTAGAAAATAAAATCGCCTGCGGTCACGTCACTTGTACCAGCGGTCCAGAGCGTGATGGTACCTTCGCCGGTATCGATCACCACATCCGCCCCGGATTGTAAAATTCCGAGCGCGCCAAAGCCGGAGAGACTCAAGGCAGAAAGGTCGATGGTGTTGTCTCCCTTCGTCACGAACCCGCCAATATAGTCGTTTCCGTGGTTGGCTTCGAAGATGAACAGGTCATCGTCATTGCCGCCAAAGAGGCTATCGTCGCCAGCACCGCCAGTTAGCGTGTCATAACCGTCACCGCCGAAAAGCAGATCATTGCCGACATCACCGGAAACTTCATCATTACCGCTGGAGCTGTAAATAATGTCGTTGCCTGTGCCGCCCAGCAGAATGTCATTTCCCAATCCGCCGCCAAAGATGTCGGAGCCAGCGTCACCGGCAACGCTGTCGTCGCCTTCTCCTGCCCACGCGATGTCGTCGCCTTCGCCGCACAACAGAACATCACCTTCACTTCCACCGAAGAGAAGGTCATCGTCTTCCTCTCCGCTCAGGCTATCGGCCCCGGCACCGCCGCCGATCGTATCGTCGCCTGCACCGCCAAAGGCAGTGTCATTGCCGGCATCGCCCGCGCCGGCCCAAACAGCGTCATTCCCGTTTCCGGCGAAGATGTAGTCATTGCCGTCTCCGGCGGACAGGAAATCATCGCCGGAACCAAGGTCAAAATACTCGTTGTCATCCGATCCGGTGATTTCGTCGTTATCTTCACTACCTGGAACATCTTTGGAAATTGAACTGTTTTCCGTGGCCGTGACAAAGGCAATGTCAAAGCCAGGAGAGTCGCCACCATTGTCCAGTCCTACGACTCGCACGGCGTTGACGAGGCCAAAGTAGCCGATGTCGTCCAAATCAAGTTCGGTCAGCTGATCTCCATAAGCCTCACCCAGATAGGTGAATGTGAGGCCGCTATCGCTGGAAACATAAATATCGGCCACCTCAAGACCCGAGCCCGGCTCAGAAATGAACAGGTCGTTGCCTGGGCCGTTCACAATACCCCCGTTGGAAAATGCCACGGTGATGTAGGAGCCCGTGGGAAGCGAGACGGAGGTGTTCGAATCTCCGTCGATCGCGTAGTCCAACGAGACCGGAACCGGATAATTAGCGGGAAATTCGGTGCCGCCATATGGGCCTACGAGCGGCCCAACACCAGAATCAAAGAAATCGAGTACTGTGTCGGCCAAAACTGTATTGCTCATTGTATTTTCCTAATAAAAAAGTGTTTTCAGTGATTTTGTTAGCTAGTTCCGTTTCGAGGCGGATTCATCTTTACATTTGGTATGCTTCGCGATTTTCCAAAAAATTCGAAACAATGCAGAGCAGCTTTCTAGATATTCGCAGCTAAAAAACGAAATCACCTGCGGTTATTTCACCGGTGTTGGTGTTCCACAGCGTGATGGTGCCTTCGCCGGTGTCGATCACCACATCGGCGCCGGACTGGGAAATGCCAAGCGCGCCGAAACCTGAGAGGTTCAGCGCTGACAGGTCGAGCGTGTTGTCACCTTTGGTCTCGAACGCACCGACATAGTCATCGCCATGATTGGCTTCGAAGATGAGCGTGTCGTTTCCGTTGCCGCCGAAGATGCTGTCGTCACCCGCGCCGCCGGTTAGTGTATCGTTGCCGTCGCCGCCATAGACCTGATCATTGCCGCCGGCTCCATCGGCAATGTCGGCTCCGGCAGCTCCATAAATCGTGTCATTGCCTGCGCCGCCCACAAGAGAATCCGCACCGCCGCCACCGCCGAAGATGTCTGCGTTGTTTCCGCCCAGGATCGTGTCATTTCCATTGCCTGACCATGCTGTGTCCTGGCCGGCTCCGCCACTGATATAGTCGGTGCCAGTGCCGCCGAAGAGAACGTCATTGCCGTTTTCGCCATAGATGGAATCGTTACCAGCACCGGAACCGAGAGTGTCGTTGCCGTCTCCGCCATAAAAAAGGTCATTGCCAGTGTCTGATCCGCCTGCCCAAACCTGATCGTTTCCTTCGCCAGCATTTACGCTGTC
Organism: Roseibium sp.; assembly: GCA_965230705.1. Classification (GTDB taxonomy): domain Bacteria; phylum Pseudomonadota; class Alphaproteobacteria; order Rhizobiales; family Stappiaceae; genus Roseibium. The sequence continues at coordinate 558,704 of CBDDLN010000001.1, forward strand.
GTTTCCATCCCCTGCCGTCGCCACGTCATTCCCGGCATAGGTTTCGAAGGTTTCGGATAAGTCACTGCCCAGTACCACGTTATCGTCATCGCTGCCTGCAAGAATATCCCATTCGATTACTGCCCATAACTGATTGGCACCGTCGACATCGTTCCATCCTCCCGTGTCGCCGATGGCTCCCGATCCGGCTGGCCAAGGTTCCAGGGCCAGTCCCAAATTATCCTGGCCATTGAAATCATCGGGCTCGGTCACGCCGTTTCCGCTGCCCCAAGGGGTGTAACCACTTACTGCGGTTGAATCGACCCAGGTCCAAACGCCCTCTGTGTCCGCGTCAGAAGCCCCCAACCAGACATAAGCGCTCCCACCCCCATCCGATGCAGTCGGTGCAGCGGTTCCGCCGCCTGTTCCGTTGAGCGCGAGTGCTGCGTCCAGAATAAATGTGTTTTCACCGCTATTGCTCACAATAGACAGGTAACCGCCCTGTTGTTGTGCGAACTCGGCAGCTTCGTCCCAGGTCATTGCCGTATCGACGATGCCATAGGTGTGGCCTTGGTAATAATTGAAATGAATAGTCATAAAATAATCCTGTAATTCGGTTCTATCATTGAAGTCTAAAAGTGTAAGCCCGCCAGAGCTAACAGTATTTATCAATTCCGTTTGCTTGGCTCGTTTCTGCCACTAATATTTGCTTGGACCGGTCCCATTCCGTGTGCTGGAAGGTCATTATAAATCATTGATGCCAATGGCCAACTGGTTGTGATGCGAAGCATTCCAACTGCCGCTAAAAAATGAAATCTCCCGCCGTTACATCGCTCGTACTGGTGTTCCACAACGTGATCGTTCCCGCGCCGGTATCGATCACCACATCGGCACCGGACTGGGAAATGCCAAGCGCGCCTATACCTGAAAGATTCAGGGCTGACAGGTCGATGGTGTTGTCGCCCTTGGTTTTGAAGGCGCCGACGTAATCATCGCCATGGCTGGCTCCGAAGATGAGGCGGTCGTTTCCAATGCCGCCAAAGATGCTGTCGTTGCCAGCCCCGCCCGTCAGCGTATCGTTGCCATCACCGCCGAAGAGCTCGTCGTTGCCATTGGCACCTTTGACGCTGTCATTGCCAGCCGCGCCATAGGAGACGTCGTCTCCATTTCCGCCCGCCAAGGTATCGTTGCCAGAACCACCGCCAAACAGGTCGGAACCGTCGCCTCCCCAGACGGTGTCGCTGCCTGCTCCAGCCCACGCAACATCCTGTCCCGCGCCGCCGTTCAGAAAGTCGCCGCCGCTACCACCGAACAGGACGTCATTGTTGTTTTCGCCAAGGAGGCTATCCGCACCTGCACCGCCTGCCAACGTGTCATTTCCGGCCCCCCCATAAAGGGTGTCATTGCCGTTGTCACCGGTTCCTGCCCAGACCGCGTCTGCTCCGCTTCCGCCCAGGACGTAATCTGATCCGCCACCGGCAACTATATTGTCATTACCGTCGTTGCCGTTGAGAGAATCATCACCACCTTCCCCTCGCAAGGAATCGTTCTTCGACCCACCGGCGATCTTGTCGTCGGTGGACCAGCCGGTTCGATTCACCGCCTTGTCGATTGAACCAAGCTGAAGGGTAATAAATTGCACGCCGTACGGCACGTCGGACGTCCAATAGGAATCCGGCACATCATAGTCTTGGAGTGTGTAGACACTGTCAGGTATCCAATCGCCATTCACATCAGCAAAACGATAGGTCGAACTCTCTGGAAAGCCCTCGTCTGATATTCTGGCAAAGTTGCCGGATCCGTCATTTTCGAAGATGAAGAACACGCGGTCTGAATAATCCGCATTTGGCTGGATCTGCACTAGGTCGATATCGCCATCGGCGTCAAAGTCGATTTCCTGGAAATAGGGTGCTCCAGTGAAAGTCTCCAGAAAATTACCGTTTCCCTGGCCTTCGATCTTGTTCGAAACGTCAGTGTAACCAACTAGGCCATCGTTTCTTAATAATTGAAAATATGCAGGATCGGCTGGATCGTGGGGAGAATGAAGTGCGATTACGTCCAGGTCTCCGTCATTGTCAAAATCGGCAGATGCGGAATAGTCGACGACATTGCCTTCATAGACGGTCGCGGGAAGCGAGGTTGACAAGTCCGTATTCACAATGAGCTCAAAGTTGCCAGTGCCATCATTGAGGGCGTAGCCGTGGCCTGCGACTTCGGCGTTGCCGCCTGTGGCAATAAGTGGCCCGAAATAAAGGTCGATCGCGCCATCAGCGTTGACGTCCATAAGTTCGACCCAGTTGGGAGTATCAACATCGTTGAAGTTAGAGCTGAAAAGCGCGCTTTGGCTGCCTTGTGTGCTGCTTTGCATCCATTCAGGACCGGAAAAAGTGCCATCGCCATTATTAAGAATAATATAGCCCGGTTGGTCTTCGTCACTGCCAATATTGGCCACGAAGATGTCGATGTCTCCGTCCAGGTCAAAATCCGCGGCAGCTGCGGCATGGCTGAAATCGGTTCCTTGGAAAACATTCGAAGTGGAATCTTCAAATTCTCCATTCCCATTTGAAAGCAAAAGAACGTTGGTTTCGCCGGGGAACGGGATTGTGGCTTCCTCGCCGGTGTTGACTAGAAACAGATCTTCATGACCGTCATTGTTGAAGTCGGCAAGGACGAACAGCCTGGTCAGCGTCGTTGTTGGCACTGACGTCAGATAAGAGGATGTGCTGTGCGTAATTTCTATTCCATTGAAGTCGAGCACAACAACTGGTTGAGGGCCTTTACTACCCAGACCGTCGTCAAACAAATTTCCCGATGAAACGAGGATTTCTTGGTCGCCATCGCCGTTGATGTCTATGTTCCAGCCTCTGTTCCACGTCAACTCTGGATCATTGTGCTCATGACCAAAGTAGTTTGGAGTGACGATGGGATTGCCAAAAGTAACGTCGGTCATAAACAGACACTCCGGAGAGGCTTGAATAGGGTGAAATAATCAGAACAAGAAATCTCCCGCCGTTATATCGCTCGTACTGGTGTTCCACAGCGTGATCGTGCCTTCGCCGGTGTCGATCGCAACATCAGCACCGGACTGGGAAATGCTAAGCGCGCCTATACCTGAGAGGTTTAAGGCTGACAGGTCGATGGTGTTGTCACCTTTGGTTTCGAAGGCGCCGACGTAATCATCACCATGGCTGGCTCCGAAGATGAGGCGGTCGTTTCCGCTGCCGCCAAAGATGCTGTCGTCTCCAGCGCCGCCCGTCAGCGTGTCATTGCCATCACCGCCGAAGAGCTCATCGTTTCCGTTGTTTCCGGTCATCCGGTCTGCTCCGGCTGCAGCGTAGATCACATCATTTCCGCCGCCGCCTGAGAGTGTATCGTTTCCTAGGCCGCCGCCGAGGGTATCGTTGCCGCTTCCGCCTGATGTGCTGTCAGCTCCGCTGCCGGACCAGGCTGTGTCATGACCCGCTTCACCGGACAGAAGGTCAGTGCCGTTCCCGCCGAACAGCAAGTCGTTATCGCCCTGACCGTAGAGTGTGTCTGCACCTGCACCGCCGCCCAAGGTGTCATCTCCGGTTCCGCCATAGGCCAGGTCTCCACCGCTGTCGCCAGCACCTGCCCAGACCGCGTCATCACCTCCGCCGGCCTGAACGGTGTCGGCGCCATCTTTTCCCGAAAAGACATCATCCCCGGCAAATCCGGTCATGCTGTCCGAACCATCGCCGCCGGTGATCTGATCAGCGCCGGAGGTGCCAGTGAAGGAAACTATTTCGACCACCGCGGGCGTTACAGTCTCATACTCGCTCACGAAATAGGAACCGTCATGATAAAATGGAAGCACAAAGGAGATACCGGTGCCATCCGAACTAGTTACGGCATTCAGGTGATCGTTGAGTCCGGTCTGATTGACGGAGGATGAATTCAAGATGTCATAGTAGCCTTCGCCATTATTTAGCAGGGCAATTGGTGCGATATCCGGTCCAATATCGAACACAATGTCGGCTGTGCCGTCATTGTTTATGTCTTTGACTTCCGCAAAGGTGATCCAACCAGCTCCGCTTTCTGATGAGGCGTCGGCTCCTATCCGTTCAACCGTTTCGTCGACGAACTTCCTTGAACCATCGTTGATCAGGATTTGAAAGGCATAACCGTCATAACTAAAGATTTCATGCAGTAGAAAAAGGTCAAGATTGCCATCGCCATTGAAATCGAAGAACTCGAAATCTTGGACAGCCGTTGAGTTCGTATCGGTGGCTACGCCGGTTTCGTGACCGGGGTGATCAGGTAAATAGGTAACATCATCATCTGCGAAGTTGCCTGTTCCATCATTCCAATATATGCGCGTTGGAAAACCGCTGTATTCTTTGCCGACAATTAGGTCCAGCCAGTTGTCTCCATCCAGATCAGCGAGCTGAGCGTCGACAAACACCGTTTCTGTTGACTGTCCATCGTATTGAGCCAAATACTGCAGCAAGCTGTCAGGCAAGCGGGTTGAATTTTCAGTAAAATTTGCAGAGCCGTCATTGATGAGGAAATAGGGCGTTTCAGTGCCGCCGCCGCCCGTGATATTGCCCACCAGGATGTCGACATCACCATCGTTGTCGACATCTCCCTTGGCTGCGGAATGGGTAAAATCAGCTTGCGTGAACATCTGGCTGGAGGCATCTGAAAATACGCCATCAGATGTCTGAAGAAGAAGCTGGTTCGCATAACCGGGAAACGGATCCGCATCGTATCCCGTGTCAGCAATAAATATGTCCGTAAATCCGTTTGCGTCGAAGTCTTCAAAGAGGTATTCGCGTGCATGAATGGAAATAGGTGCAGCTCCGGATGCCACAGCGTAACCGCCGCCCGATTGGCTTAAGAGGATTACGCCCTGTTGAGCCGGCGTGCCTGGATCCTCTGGTGGATAAACTGCGCCTGAAATAACGAAGTCATCAATGCCGTCACCATTCAGGTCCTCGACCGCTGAAATACCGTTTACGGTAATCCCGGAAACCGAAGCAGACGCGATCACATTGAGGTTCGAATAGCTTCCAGTCGAAATGATAGTCACACTGCGCCCCCACGCTTACAAAAACCGCACCTAAATTGAGCGATCCCTAAAAAACGAAATCGTTCGCCGTTACATCACCCGTATTGGTGTTCCACAGCGTGATCGTGCCTTCGCCGGTGTCGATCACCACGTCGGCGCCGGACTGGGAAATGCCAAGCGCACCGAAGCCAGAGAGGTTCAGGGCTGACAGGTCGAGGGTATTGTCACCTTTGGTCTCGAACGCACCGACGTAATCGTCGCCATGGCTGGCTTCGAAGACAAGCGTGTCGTTTCCGCTGCCGCCGAAGATGCTGTCGTCGCCTGCGCCGCCGGTCAGTGTATCGTTGCCATCACCGCCATAAACCTGATCGTTGCCGCCCGCTCCGTCCGCAATATCGTTTCCAGCAGCGCCGTAGATCGTGTCGTTGCCGGCTCCGCCCAGGAGAGAGTCCGCGCCGCCGCCGCCGCCGAATATGTCGGCGCCGTCTCCGCCAATAACGGTGTCATCTCCATTTCCAGACCATGCAGTATCCGTACCGGCGCCGCCGCTGATGTAGTCCGCGCCGGTTCCGCCGAAGAGAACGTCGTTGCCGGCTTCCCCGTAAACGGAATCATTGCCGGCCCCAGATCCGAGGGTGTCATTGCCGTCGCCACCGTAAAAGACGTCGTTTCCGGCATCGCCTGAACCGGCATAGACTTGATCGTTGCCGTCTCCCGCATTGACTTCATCAGAGCCGGTTCCCGGCGTCAGGAAGTCGTTCCCCGCGCCGCCGTTCATGGTGTCATCGCCGCCACCGCCGAACAGGGTGTCTGCACCGGCTTTGCCTGTGAACACGTCATCGCCGGCAGGATCGAACGCAATGCCTTCGCCAATCGTACTGGAAGTCGCCGCGAAGTCGTCGATACTGGTCAGCGTAATGTCCCAGTCAAGCGACAACAGGTAGTCTTCTACTGCCGAATTGTTCTGCCCAATGTCGTCACTGTAAAGAATTGGGGCAAAGGTCGAGAAGTCGATGTTGATATTGGAGAATGTAATCCAGGTCTGGCCGTTGCTTGCAATCGTTGCCGATTGGGCCGTGCCAGCAATGAAGTAGTTAAAACCACCGATTTGTCCGAGGGTGAAACCGGAGCCGGTAACGGTGCCGGTAACAGACGCCCCATTGTAAGTTCCAGACAGGTCAAAAGACGAAGAGGTTATGTTGGAGATCGAAGCATCATCAACGGCCCAGTCGATAAGATTAAAGGAATCGGCGGCACTCAGGTTGGATGGCTCGGCAACATTGACAATAATCGTCATGGAATTAACCCCCGGAAACAATGAGAAAAATTACTAGAATTTAAAGCGTCGTTTCCGGTCGAATGCAACCCCAAATTAGCCAGTATTCATGTGTTCAGCCACTTGTCGCGCAGAGTAATTTCAAGAAATGTGAAATAAGAACTCGGGAGTGATTGCAGCCAAAACTTTGGTTGGGCGCCAAACTTATTGGAAAAACTAGAACACAAAGTCCTGTTCCGTGACATCGGTGATACTCACAGCCCAGAGTGTAATCATGCCGTCTCCGGTGCCGATGACGACGTCGCCGCCGGACTGCGAAATCTCGAGGACGCCAAAGCCGGCAAGTTCGAGGGCCGATAGGTCAATCAAATCAGCGCCGCCGGTCGAAAAACCGCCGATAAAGTCGTCTCCGTGATTGCTGTCGAAGAGGAATCGGTTGTCTCCATCGCCGCCAAAGAGGCTGTCGTCGCCTACTCCACCGGTCAGCGTATCGTTGCCGTCACCGCCGTAGATTTCGTCGTTTCCATCCGCGCCAAAGGCCTCGTCGTTGCCAGCTGAGGAATAAATCGTATCAGACCCGGAACCGCCAGCCAGCCTGTCGTTTCCGGCCCCGCCTCCGATGATATCGGCCCCGCTGCCACCCCAAACGGTGTCGCTCCCGTTTCCGGCCCAGGCGGTGTCCTCTTCGCCGCCTCCGCTTAGAAAATCATTGCCGCTGCCGCCAAAGAGAACGTCAGATCCCGTTTCGCCATAGAGACTATCGTTGCCTATGCCTCCGCCAATCGTGTCGTCTCCGGCATCGCCACAAACACTGTCTCCGGCATCATCGTCAGCTCCGGCCCAAATGCCGTCATTCCCATCGCCGCCGCTCAAGTCGTCCGATCCGGCGCCGCCAACAAGAACGTCATCGCCGGCGGCCCCGGAAAGGGTGTCATCGCCGTCTTCACCCTTTAAAATGTCGGCCTCGCTGCCGCCCGCTATACTGTTGCCTTTTTCAAGATTGGTGACGAAATCGGCGAGGGAAGAGAGGTCATAATTGTTGAGCAGCGTGATGTATTCGGTAACCAGCGTGGCATAAGCATCTCCGGGGGCAGTGGTGCCGCCGGAGGAAATGAAGGTGGCGAGCCCCCCGGCACCGACAAGCCAGGCACCGCCGATCATACCTGAAATAGTCAACTCAACTTCATTGAGCGTTTGACCGGCATAGAATTCCAGATCCAGCGCCCGGATATATGACCAGAGCTTGGTGATATAGATCTCGGCCGCGTCGTCCTGGACATCGGGATTCGCCAGAAATTCCGCCTTGCTGGTGACGCCGAGGCGGCCCGTCCAGGCGCCAGTAAAGTCGTTGGCGCTGGTGCCGTCATGAGCTGCATAATATCCGGCATCGATTAGCGCCAGTTCACCGAACTGATAGCGCCCCAGATAGCCATAGGAGTTAACGGCGGAATAGTCGTTACTGGATTCCCGAGCGCCAAGCGCATCCAGAAAATCGTTCAAACCACCCTGTGAGCCGGATATCGCCACCCGTTTTCCCAGTCCTTTGTGAAAGTCTGGCCATTAGAGGGAAGGAAGATGAAAATTCCTCTACCAGTTAGGGCAAGGAGGTCCTTGGCTTGTTCAGTTGTCCAATCAGAAGGTCAAAAAGCGAAATCCGCTGCCGAGATGTCCGATTGGGTGGTATTCCATAGCGTGATTGTGCCGCCGCCGGTTTCGATAATCACATCTGCTCCGGATTGAGGCTTGAGACACTTTTGACTGCCTGGTGGTTTTCTTCCTGGGGTTTGCTTAAGGCAAGAACTTGAAAACATCCAAAATCAAAGTGCCAGCTGGGCGGACGTTGGGCCGATGGATTGGAGTGAGACAACCCTCACTCAAACCATTTTTTGAGCCAATCCTCGCAGGATTTCTAAAAACTCTTTCAGTGTTTGAGTTGGATGCCAATTTTTCCTGGTAGTCATGCCTATCTTGCGCTCAGACCCGGGCAGGTCGAATTCGATCTGGCTGACCCGTTCGTTTGCAAGGTCTTCCTGCATCTGATGCCGGGAGATCAGGGCGAGCCGATTGCTGCCGCGCACGATGCCGCGTGTCAGAACGAGCGAGCCGGTATCCACCAAACCTTTGGCAGGAAATTGGTCCGATACACCGAATAGCGCATCGAAATGCTGCCGTGTTGGCGAACCGGATCTTGGTACGACCCATGGAAAGAGGCGCAAGTCTTCTAGCGTTACACTGGTTTTACAGGACAGCGGGTGGCCTGGGCTCGCATAGATGCCCAGCCGGTCGGAGAACAAGGGATGCTGCTCGATATCGTCGACCGGAAGCGGATCTCGCAAGGCGCCAATCATCAAATCGATCTCGCCGTGGCGCAATCCATGCAAAAGGTCGTCGTAGGGGCCGTCGGCGATGCTGACTTGTACTGATGGACGTTTTCCTGTGAGTTTGTTTATGGCAACGGGAAGTATATGACTGCGTGCAAGCGGTAAGGCTCCGATGACCACGCGGGCGCTGTCGACCCCACGCGTTGCATCAATTTCCTCAAAAGCATGCCTCATTTCCGCAATGGCTAACCTGGTGTGTTGTGCGAGCCTCTTGGCCGCATCGGTCAGGGCGATACCCTGCCGGGTTTTGTTGAACAGTTGCATGCCTGAGTTGGCCTCCAGGTCTCTGGCAGCCCGATGAAGCGATGGCTGAGAGATGCCAAGGTTCCGGGCTGCGAGCGAAAAACTCCCTGATGTCTCGACCAGCAAGAGCGCACGCAACTGGGTGCTGGTAATGAGCAGTTCGAATGAACCTGCCTTGCTGTTTCCGTCCCGCATCTGGCTCTTGAGCGCCCGCGCGCAGCCGTTTCTAATGTGAGCAAGTGCGCGATCGGCCCGTGCTTGAAGCAGAGCGCCAGCTTCAGTCAGAAACATTCCGGTGCTGCCCCGGGCAAACAGTTTTTGTTGGAAAACAGCCTCCAGCTTTGCAATCGCCTGAGTGATGGCCGGTTGTGACAGGTTCACTGTTCTTGCAGCAGCCGAAATGCCGCCGCTCTTAGCGACTTCAAGGAAAACGCGAAGGTGCCTGAGGTTCAAAAGGGCTGTTTTGGGGACCATCTCAATCTAATCTCACATATGCTTATAGTATTTTCTTATGGATATCATCGTCAATTCAAATGGTTTTTGAGAGGGCGTTCCCGGAAGGTTTAGCCAATGGGAAACTTTCAAGGAACGGCCTATGTCTGCCTCAAAAACGGCGCTGGTTATCAGCGCTCACGCTGCAGATTTTGTTTGGCGGTGTGGAGGTGCAATCGCACTGCATCAGAAACGCGGCTACGAAGTGACCGTGGTGTGCTTGTCCTACGGAGAGCGCGGTGAAAGTGCCCGGCTATGGAAAGAACCCGGCATGAGCTTGGAGAAGGTGAAGGCTGCACGCCGTGGCGAAGCCGAAAAGGCCGCGGCGGCACTGAGTGTCCATGATATCCAGTTTATGGATCTCGGTGACTATCCTCTTCATGTAGATCCGGATGCCAGGGACAAGCTCGTTGATGTTGTCCGGTCCGTGCAACCGGATTTCATGCTCAGCCACTCCAAATACGATCCTTATAACACGGACCACATGTATGCGACGCAGGTTGCCATGGAAGTCCGGATGATCGCGCAGGCTTGGGGTCATAACCCGGGAGAGGCAGTTCTGGGCGCACCGCAACTCTATCTGTTTGAGCCCCATCAGACCGAACAAATGGGTTGGATCCCGAATGTTTTCCTCGACATTACCGAAGTCTGGGAAAGCAAGCGGGCGGCCATCGAATGCATGCAGGGTCAGCATCATTTGTGGGCCTACTACACGAATGTGGCTGAGAACCGGGCCAACCATTTCAGACGAAATTCGGGAGGTCAGGCCGGAGGGCGTGCTGCCAGATACGCCGAAGGCTTCGAGACTGTTTACCCGCGCTGCGTCGACGAACTCTAGAAACCGAATCCGAAATAACCGGTTCTGCGTCTCAGTACAGCGTGTGTTTACCGGTACAGCCCAACAAAAAAATAGCGAGAAAGAACTATGCCTGAACCGTGTTTTGATCTGGCGCACCTTGCACACGTCGAAGTTCTGACCGACAAGTTTGAGGAAAGCTTGGACTTTTTCACCCGCATCTACGGATTGACGCTTTCTGGCCAGGACGAAACGTCGGCCTATCTGCGCGCCTGGGACGACTACGAATTTCATTCCCTCAAGCTGACCCGAAGCGATCGAACTGGTATCGGGCATGTGGCCTATCGCGCGTCCTCACCGGCAGCGCTTGCGCGCCGCGTGGCCGCGATCGAAGCCAGCAAGTACAAGGTTATCGGCTGGGTCGAGGGAGATCTTGGCCATGGCAAGGCATTTCGATTTGAAGATCCGTTTGGCCATGTCTTTGAAATCTACTGGGAGACGGTCAAGTATCAGCCCGGAGCCGCCGAGAAACCTGCTCTCAAGAACAACGCGAGCCGGTTTCATGCAGCTGGCGCGTGTCCGCGGCGCCTCGATCATCTCAATCTCTTGTCTGAAAATGTGACCGAATTCCGGGACTTCATGGTCACCTGCCTCGGCTCGCGGGTTACGGAATATATTCAACTAGATAACGGACGGCTTGGCGGATGCTGGTTCACTGTCAACAACAAGACCTACGATTTGGCTTGTACAGAGGAACATGGCGGAGGCAGCGGCAGGTTGCACCACGTCACCTACGCCACGGATCAGCGTGAAGACATTCTTCGTGCCGCCGACATTTTTCTCGAAAACGGTGTTTTCATTGAAACCGGCCCGCACAAACACGCGGTACAGGGAACGTTCTTTCTCTACGTATGGGAACCTGCCGGCAATCGGGTTGAGCTCGCAAATTCCGGGGCACGGCTGATGCTGGATCCGGATTGGGAACCTGTGTGCTGGACGGAAACAGACCGCAAGAAAGGCCAGGCATGGGGACTAAAAACCATTGAAAGTTTCCATACGCACGGCACGCCGCCGGTCAGGAAGGTTTGAGATGGGTGTTGTTGTACAAAACATTGACCGCGCTGATGCGGACGTGATTGCAGAGCTTGGTGCTGCAGGTGTTGCAACGGTCCATGAGGCGCAAGGACGGACTGGCTTGATGGCTTCAAGGATGCGTCCTGTTTGGACGGGGGCAAAAGCCGCCGGAACTGCGGTCACCATTTCTGCACCACCAGGCGACAACTGGATGATCCATGTTGCAATCGAGCAAGTCACGGACGGCGACATATTGGTTCTTGCGCCGACTGCGCCGTGCGACATGGGTTATTTCGGCGATCTTTTGGCAACGTCCGCAATGTCCCGGGGCTGCAAGGCATTGGTCATCGATGCAGGTGTCCGTGATACGCGCGACCTTGCAGAAATGGGATTTGCCGTTTGGTCGTCGGCAGTGTCGGCTCAAGGAACGGTGAAGGAAACGCTCGGCAGGGTGAATGTTCCGGTGGTGTGCGCAGGCGCCACGGTAAATCCGGGAGATGTCATTGTGGCCGATGACGACGGTGTCTGTGTTGTGCCACGCGAAAACGCGCCAGGTGTGCTTGTCAGCGCAAAGACCCGGCTTGAGGCTGAAGAAACAAAGCGCCGGCGATTGGCTTCTGGGGAACTGGGACTCGACATATACGGCATGCGCGAACGCCTGAAGGAAAAGGGGCTGAAGTATGTCTGATCCATACCAGGATGGCATTCCCTGCATGTGGATGCGGGGAGGGACGTCCAAGGGAGGATACTTTCTGGCCAGCGACCTGCCTGCGGATGAGATTGAAAGAGACCGGCTCATCCTGGGTGTTATGGGATCACCAGACCCACGTCAGATAGACGGTATGGGTGGTGCTGATCCGCTGACTTCCAAGGCCGCACTCGTCAGGCCCAGTGAACGGCCCGGAGTGGATGTCGACTTTCGGTTTCTCCAGGTGTTCGTGGATCAGGCGATTGTCTCATCCTCACAAAACTGCGGCAATATTCTCGCAGGTGTCGGAGCATTTGCCATCGAGCGCGGGCTCGTCAACGCGTCTATTCCGGAAACCACGGTTCGTGTTTTCATGGAAAATTCGGGTAGGACAGCAGCGCTCCGGGTCCGGACACCAAAGGGCAAGGCCGTTTATGCAGGCAATGCAGGAATTGATGGTGTTCCAGGAACGGCGGCCCCCATTCCGATCGAATTCCAGAATATCGCAGGCTCAAGCTGCGGCGCTCTATTCCCCACCGGCAATGTCGTTGACATCATCGATGGTATGGACGCGACATTGATCGACAACGGAATGCCCTGTGTTGTTCTGCGCGCCGGTGATTTTGGCCTAACCGGCTCTGAAGCTCCATCGGAACTGGAGGCCAATACCGACTTGCGTGATCGCCTGGAAAAGCTTCGTTTGAAGGCCGGACCTTTAATGAACCTTGGCGATGTTTCGGGGAAATCCGTTCCGAAGATGACATTGGTCAGTGCCCCTTCAGATGGCGGCGCCATTTGCACACGCACGTTCATTCCGCATCGCTGCCACAAATCCATTGGTGTGCTTGGAGCGGTCAGCGTGGCAACGGCGTGCCTGACTGAGGGAGCCGTTGGCTCTGGCCTCGCAGTCATTCCAGCCGGGAAGAGCAAACACATCTCAATTGAAAACCCAACCGGTGAGGTGACGGTAGTTGCGCATGTCGGCGGTGGCACTATGGAGCGCGTGGAAGTACTGCGAACAGCGCGCAAACTCTTTGACGGCCGGGTGTTTCCAGCAGCGGCTGAGGAAGTGATCCGGTAAGGCACGACCAGCTTCGGCAATCCCTACCGGATTGTTGACATCAGCTGCGTTGCCAATGGCTTTATCCAGCTCATCGGCTTCTGCAGCCGAGATTGCGGATTGCAACCAAGATGTCACAGCAACTCGAATGCCCGCCGGTATTTTTCGAGGTTCTCAGTTGTGTAGGTGCCGTAATCGAAATCGAGTGAAGAGGTGATTTCGGAAACCATGCTCCACATGGTTTCGCGCAGCAATGAACCGCATTTCATTGCCTCATAGCTTTTTTTCAGATCCGGCGTCGGATCAGTCCCATAATAGCGCTGAAGCATCAGATCTTCGGCTTCCGGCGGAAGACCGCAATTGGTTGCAAGACCGCCGAGATCGAAATTTGGTGAGTTGAAGCCGCCATACTCCCAATCGACCAGCCAGAAACGATCTTTGCCGCGCAAGACATTGGCGGGCAGCAGATCATTGTGGCCAAGCACCAGGTCAACCTTGCCGACTGCCTTTTCAAGGAGATCAGCCTGTTCCATCAACTGCGGCAACTTGGGCAGGTGAACAGAGCTCCGGTCTTCCAAGAATGCCGCGTAATTGCGAAGGACATGGAACACCCAAAAGGTCAGGATTGGTCCGCGTGCCCGTGCCGTGACCTCCGTGTGTGCTTTGCGGATCAGGTCTGTCACGTCAAGCAAGGTCTGCTGATCATGGAGGTCCTGATCCGTCTGTGCGGAGGACTCGATGAACTCCAGCACCAGGATGCCGTCCTCGCTATGATGCACACTTGGCGAGATCCCGGCTTCTGCGGCTGCGCGGCTAATGGCCAGTTCGTTGAACCGCATCACCCCGTGTTCCAGTATATCGTCGCCGAAGCGCACCACGAACTTGGCATCCCGGTCGGTGACAACCAGATTGACATTGGTGATGCCGCCTTCGAGCGGAGCAATGTCCTTCACCTCTTTCCAGCAGGGCAGTTCCCGGGCTTTGGAAATGGCTTGGTCGAGAGAAGTCATTTCAGTTCCAGTTTCTCTTCTGAGGAACGGGCGAGCGCCGTCACGATCCGGTCGGAGATGATCGCGATGAACGCAACAGCAAGACCTGCAATGATGCCTTGTCCGGTATTGGCTTTGGTCAGCGCGATATAAACTTCCTGACCGAGATCCCGTGTGCCGACCAAAGCGGTAATTACGAGCATGGAAATCGCCAGCATGATGGTCTGGTTGAGGCCGAGCAGCAGCGACGGCGCGGCGAGTGGCAGCTTGATCCGCCATAGGATCTGGCGTTCCGTACAGCCTGACACTTTCCCGGCTTCAATCAGCTCTTCGTCTATGGAACGAATACCGTACGCAGCGTAGCGAACAGCTGGAACCAGCGCGTAGAGCACGACCGCAATCATCGCCGAGAAATCGCCGACACGAAACAGCATCACCACCGGGATCAGGTAGACGAAGCTCGGCAGGGTTTGGAGAGTGTCGATCAATGCGCTGATGACCGAATTGGCGCGGCTACTTTGGCCAGCCCAGATACCGAGCGGGATGCCTATCAGGCTAGCGATCAGAACCGAAACCGAACAGAGGTACACGGTTGTCATCGCTTTGCCCCATAGGCCTGATGCTGCAATGAACGCCGTCATGGCTCCCGCCATCAGCCCCAGTCTCCAACCTCCGATCCGGCCTGCAGCCAGCGCAACGGCGATAATACCCCATAGCCACGGGATGCCGCCGAAAAAGCGTTTCACCGGCAACAGCAGGAAGTTGAACAAGGCCGTTTTGACAGCTTCGATTGTGTCGAAGAAATTGACGTTGATCCATTCCATCGCCGTGTTCCAGAAGGTTCCCGTCGTGAGGACGAGGCTTTCCGGATACGCTTGAAAGGCGGGAACATAAATGCCTGCCAGCGTTGTCACGGCTGCGATGGCAGCAACCGCTGAAAACTTCGGATAACGCTTGTAGAATGGCAGTTTCGGATCGGGATGCACGCGGGCCTGGTTGACTGAAAAAGCCTGACTGAGACGGTCCAGAGCAATTGCCATGACAACGATGGCAAGGCCGGCCTCAATACCTCCGCCAATATCAAGGCGGCGCAACGCGGTGAGGACATCGTATCCAAGACCACCTGCGCCGATCATGGACGCGATGATTACCATGTTGAGCGTCAGCATGATGACCTGATTCACACCGACCATCAGCATCGGCATGGCAGTCGGTACAAGCACCTTCCACATCAATTGGCGTGGCCTGCAGCCAACCATTTGGCCTGCCTCGATGACCTCTTCAGGTACAGAGTGCAAAGCAACCGTCGTAATGCGCACCATTGGCGGCATTGCATAAATGACCGTTGCGATCAGGGCAGCGACCGGACCAAAGCCAAACAGCACCAGGATCGGTACGAGGTAGGCAAAGACCGGAACGGTCTGCATCAGGTCAAGCACCGGCCTGAGTAAACGTTCGAAACTGTCAGACCGGTAGGCGGCGATACCAAGAGCCAGTCCACCGGCGACACCCAGCGGCACGGCTATCAGCACCGAGGCCAGAGTGATCATCGCGCTTTCCCACTGACCGAAAACAGCGAGATAAGTGAAACATCCGCCGACCAGCAACGCCAGGAACCTGTCCTTGGCATAGAGTGCAAGCCCAACCATGATCGCGATCACGGCAATCCAGCTCAGCGGCGGCAGGAGTTCGACCGCCTGCTGACCTTGTCCCAGCATGACACCGTCGATCAGGAAGTCACGGACGAGATTGTACGGCGCCTCGATCAGGGCCGAGATGAACCGAGTGATATCGCGGAAGGTGAAAAAGCCGAAACTGAGATCTTCCACCAACCAATTGATTGCGTTGGTTATCCAGCCTTCGAACGGCAGCTCGTATTTCTTCGGAAAACGGATAATCCAGCGCGCATCCAGTGCCTTGTATAGTGCAAACGACCAGGTCGACAGCGCCCAGGTAACGAGAAACAGTCCGATCCAGAAAATCCGGGGTCCAGTCAGGTAGCCCTTGGGTACGGACGATGTTCCCGCCTGTGCGGTAACTTGGTCTGTCATGCGTTCGCCCGTCCGATCATGACGTTGATGGCGGCGCGGGCGTCGATCGTCCCGATTGCCACCCCGTCCTCGTCAACGACCTTAAACGGATGCTCGGCGGCATCGATTTGCTCGACCGTGGCGTCGACAGTCAGGTCGCCGGAAAGTTCCCCTGAATAACTGCCTTCCGGTGCACCTGGTGACATGACCGAACGCAGTTTGATGACCTTGGCGCGGGGAATATGGCGGGTGAATTCCTCGACATACGGAGTTGCCGGGTTCAACACCAGTTCTTCAGGCGTTGCCGTCTGTTCAATACGGCCGTCCTTCATGACGGCGATGCGGTCGGCCAGACGGATAGCCTCGTCGAAATCATGCGTGATGAAGACGATGGTCTTGTGGAGCATAGATTGCAGGCGGAGAAACTCGTCTTGCATCTCACGCCGGATCAGTGGGTCGAGAGCCGAAAACGGCTCATCCAGAAACCACAGATCCGGATCGGCGACGAGAGAGCGGGCAATACCCACCCGCTGCTGCTGGCCACCCGACAACTGGCGTGGATAATAATCCTCGCGCCCAGTCAGACCGACAATATCGATCATCTGGCGCGCTCTTTTCTCCCGGGTCTTGCGATCAACACCCTGGACGTCAAGTGGAAAGGCTGCGTTCTGGAGCACGGTCAGATGAGGCAGCAAGGCGAAGTGCTGAAACACCATACCCATCTTTTTGCGCCGGACATGGATCAGTTCGGCGTCGCTCATTGAGAGCAGGTTGCTGCCTTCGAACTGAATCTCTCCGGCTGTCGGATCCACCAGGCGGGACAAACAGCGCACCAAGGTTGACTTGCCCGAGCCGGACAAACCCATGATGACGAAGATCTCGCCCTTGAGGATCTTTACATTGGCATCGCGAACAGCGCCGATAATCTGATTGTCTGCCAGGTCCTGATCAGTCGGTGCACAATTGTGACGAGTGAGAAATTTCTTGGAATTGTGCCCATAGAGCTTCCACACTCCGCGGCAATCCAGGATGACAGGGCGCTCCATCGCCTACTCCGGTCTTCTTCAAAAACGTAAGCGGCAGAACCGTCTCCAGCACTGCCGCTGACTTTCAGTTACTGGATCCAGGCGCTCCAGGTATCCTTGTTGGCATTCATCCACTCGGCAACAACGTCTTCTACGGATTTGCCCTCAAGATCGACCTTGGCAACCATAGCACCCATGTCCGCATTGCTGATGTCGAAAGCCTTGACCGCCTTGGCTGCGCCCGGCCATTTGCCTTCAACACCTTCCCAGGCGACTTTCCAAATCGGGCCAGTCGGCTTGCCACAATCATAGGCGGCGTCCGGATTCATGCCCGTGGATGGGTCATTGTAGCACTCGGCCGAATAGGGCGGGAACTCGATAAATTTGCCTTCATACTTGGCCGGTGCCCAATGCGGTTCATAGAGCCAAAGAACAATAGGTGCCTTGCGCTGGTAGGCAGATTCAAGCTCCGCAAACAGGGCTGCGTCAGTGCCTGCATGTACGACCTCGAAGTCCATGCCAAGCGCTTCGACGCGCTCATCATCGAACCCGCCCCATGTCACCGGACCACCAAGATAACGGCCGAGTGGCGCTGTTTCCGGCGTCGCGAACTTTTCCGCGCAGTCGTTGAGGGCTTTCCAGTCCGGCAGGCCGGGGCAGACTTCTTCCATGTAGGAAGGATACCACCATTCCTCGATGGCTTTCATACCGGTTTCACCCAGGTTCACGACCTTGCCTGTGGCAGTCGCTTCGTCCATGGCTTCGCGGCCCGTTGTTTCCCAGATTTCCATGGCGACATGGAGGTCGCCCGTTTTCAGGCCCGCGAACTGGGCGATATAGTCGGCCTGAACATAGTCGACGTTGTAACCGGCTTCTTTCAGTACCTCGCCCATGATCGTTGTCGTAACCAGCTGGCCGGTCCAGTCATGTGTCGTCAGTTTGATCGGATCGGTCGATTCCGGTCCAGCAAATGCTGTGTGAAACGCCAGAGTGGATAATGCGGCTGCCGCCACCAATTGTTTACACGCCATCGAATTGTTCCCTGCTGTTGGTCATTGTCCGATCCGTGCATCGACCGGAATGAAAAGCGTACCAACGATTCCACAAAACGCAACACAATACCAACACTTTGCGTGGAAATGGGTGTGATTCGTGTGGCTGTTGGGGCGGATTTCACATATCTTAGCCAATATTAGGCGTGCTGCAGCGCACACTTGCAGTGGCGTAAACCAGGGGCAACCACCCACTCGATAGGAAAGCAAAAATGGACCGGGATTTGAGCGCCATTGTTGAGCAAGCCATTGAAATAACTGCTCAAGCCAGCCAGCTTCCAATGAAGTATTTCCGCGCCAGGCTGGACCTTGAGGCCAAGCCTGACGACAGTCCTGTAACGATCGCCGACCGGGAAACGGAAGCCTTCATTCGTGACAGGCTGTTAGCAGCTTTTCCCGGCGACGGTATCTTTGGCGAAGAATACGGCACCGAAAATCTCGATGCTTCTGCCATCTGGGTGATTGATCCGATTGATGGAACGCGCTCCTTCATCACTGGAAGTCCGTTGTTCGGCATGCTGCTTGGCCGTTACAAGGACAAGAAACCTCAAATCGGCCTCGTCCGCATGCCTGCGCTCAACGAAACCTATGTGGGCGCGGCAGGGATTGGCGCCGCAATGAACGGCAAACCCATCGCTTGCCGTACGACCGAAAACCTTGCTGATGCGTTGGTATACGTAAACGAAGCTGAGAGACTGAACGCGGCCAGTCCGGAGCGCTTTGCCCGCCTCTGCTCTGTCGGTCACACGCGGCGCATGTCCTATGACTGTTATCCGCATGCGCTGGTAGCATCCGGGCAGATAGACGCTGTCGTCGACTGCGGTCTCGAGCCTTACGATTACCTGCCACTCGTTGCCCTTGTGGAAGCGGCTGGCGGCATCATGTGTGATTGGGACGGCAATGCGCTCAATCTCGGTTCCGACGGGCGCGTCATCACGGCTGCAACCGCATCCCTTCGGGATCAGTTGCTAGAAACCCTGAACGTATGAAATATAAAAAATGAGGCGCAACACTTGGGTTGCGCCTCCAGTGGCCTTTCACTTTCAAGGGGAGCGAAAGGGCGTTAACCAGTACCAACTGCTTGAACATGATCCTTGAAATCGGGGCTTTGCATCAGGGTCTTGCAGCGCTCGAAACGCTCCACGGAGTAAGCCCAAAAGTCCTCTGCCGGGTTGTTATCGGCATGTTGGATCAATCCCCAGAGGGTCCACAACAGATCGCACATTGCCTTGTAGATAACGACTCGTCCCTTTTCTGCCGCTGTTGGCTCTCGCCCGAAATACCCTTTAAGCAGGTCAGCGTCCTGAGCATCATTCATTCCGGCCTCAACCGACAAATCGCCAACGTCCCACAACGGATCGTTCATGCCGGAGTATTCCCAGTCAACAATCCACATGAGATCCCCGTCATCGAGGAAATTTTCGCATAAGGGATCGCAGTGGCACGGCGCAAGCTTGACCGGATTGGCGGCAAGGGCTTCCTTGACCGGCTCCGCCGCCTTGACGATGTCGTTGTAGCCTTCCGGCAGTTCCACATCCTTGGTCGACAGCACCTTCAGATAATCATCAATCATCGCAAAAAGTTCAAAGCGGAAATCGAAGGTCTCATTCGACCGGTGCAGTTTCGCAAGCGCAACACCAGCTCTAAAGGGAGACCCCGCACGGTTCTTGAACATTGCTGGCGTCATTGTGGTAATGCCATCAATGGTTCGGGATATCATGACGCCAGACTTGGCATCCGCCCAAAGAACCTCAGGCGATACCCCGGCACGGTAGGCCGCATTGGCGTTTGTTATCTCGACCGCTCTGTCGATGTATTCCTCGGTCCCTTCACCAGGAATGCGAACAATGACGTCGCCCTGCGGCGCCTTGACCCGGTGCACAAGATTGGTCATGCCGCCCAACCGGGTAATCGTGCACTCCTCAATCCTCACTCCAGCGAAGCCTGGCGCGTTCCGAAGCGCTGAAACAATCTTGTCAGCATAGTCCATCATTGGTCTTCCTTCAGGCCTTCAGTTTTTCGTTCCCGGGGTCGTAAAGTGGCCCGTCAGCGCGCTCTATGGCGTGACGTTCACCGAACACCTCAATCTCGAATGCCACTTCGCCCGAAAGGGACGTTGGCAGATACCCGAAGACAATTGTCTTGCCGATCGTGTGGCCGAAACCGGCTGATGTTGCCAGGGATACCGTTTGTCCACCGTGCAGAATGGTCTCGCCGCCATACAGCGGCAGCTTCGCCTCTGTGATGAAGGTGCAGAGCTTTCGCGGGGCTCCTTCTGACTTCTGCTTTTCCAAAACGCCGCGTCCGATGAAGTTCCCGCCCGATTTCAAATGGACGCGAAAGCCGAGCCCCGCCTCGATCGGAGTGTAATCGGGTGAGATGTCGCCGGACCAGTAGAGGTAGCCCTTTTCCAACCGGAGGCTGTCAACGGCGCGATAGCCGACGTCCTTGATCCCATAGGCTTCGCCGGCGGTTCGCAGTACCTTGTAAACATGCGCACCGAATTCGGTCGGCACATGCAGCTCCCAGCCAAGTTCGCCAACGAATCCAATGCGCGCCGCCCGCAGCGGAGCAGCCCCTATCACAATGTCCCGAGAGGTGCCAAACGGGAAGGCATCGTTGGAGACGTCCTGTTCGCAGACTTGTTGCAGAACGTCGCGTGCCTTCGGCCCGCAAATGTTGATCACGGCGCGAGCCGAGGTCATCTCGATCAACTGGATAGAGCCATCCTTGGGCATGTGCCGGCGGATGTAGTCGGCATCATGAGTGCCGAAACCGGAACCGGTGACGACATAGAAATGATCGGCGCCAAGCCGGGTGATCGTAAGGTCCGCCTCGATCCCGCCGCGCTCGTTGCAGAGCTGCGAATAGATAATCGATCCGACAGGACGATCCATGTTGCAGGCAGCAAGCTTTTGCAGAAGGTCCAGTGCACCAGGTCCGATCAGCTCATATTTGGCGAAGCTCGATTGGTCGATCAGCGCCACGCCCTCTCGAACGGCTTTGTGCTCCTGCGCTGCGTACTCGTGCCAACCCGGTTCAAGGAAATCGAGTTGGTCCACTGGCTCAACACCTTCGGGTGCAAACCATAGAGGGCGTTCCCAGCCATTCTTTGAGCCGTAGACAGCACCGTGCTCCTTGAGGATCGTGTAGAGTGGTGACAGCCGCAATTCGCGTGCGCTTTGGTGTTCCTGGCCCGGGTAGCGCATCTTGTAATGGTGCGCATAGTGTTCCACCGCACGCGGATACATGAAGGCCTTGGTACCGTGATGTGGACCGAAACGGCGGACATCTAGCGGCCACAGGTCAAGGCTCGGTTTCCCCTCGGTGATCCATTCGGCGATCATCTCGCCGGCGCCACCGCCAGCAGCGATGCCATAAAGGAAACCCGTTGCCATCATAAGGTTCTCGACTTCAGGGGCCCAGCCCAGGACGAAATCACCATCCGCAGAATACGGAATCGGTCCATTAATGACTGTCCGGACACCGACTTCATTGAGAATTGGCGTGACTTCGGCTGCCAGCTCAGCCAGCGGCCCGAAACGATCGAGGTTGTCAGGCAGCAGCTGGCGGACAAACTCACCTGGAATACCTCCATCGCCAAAAGGCAGCGTGCCCTCTTCGTAGCCGCCAACCACCAGACGCCCGCCGGCATCCGGCTTGTAGTAAACCAGCCGTTCCGGGTCCCGCAGGGTTGGCAAGCGCTTGACCAGTTCCACATCTGGTAGCGGTTCGGTGACGATGTACTGATGCTCGACGGCGCAAGCTGGCACCCGGATCCCGAGTTTTGCGCCAAGTTCACGGCTCCACATGCCCGCAGCCATCACTACGACTTCGGCGGAGTAATCGCCGTCAGAAGTCATTACCCGGGTTACCCGGCCGTCTATGACTTCGAAATCCTCGACCTTGATACCCTGTTTGATCGTTGCTCCGTGCTTGCGCGCGCCCGAGGCAATCGCCTGGGTCAGGCTTGCCGGGTCGACATGACCATCGGAGGGAATGTATGCCGCTCCCTGTAGACCACTGGCATCGATATAGGGAAACAGATCCTTCGCTTCGCCAGCGGAGATCATGTGCATTTCAAGATCGAAGCTGCGCGCCATTGTTGTTAGCCGCTTTGCTTCCAAGAGGCGCTCGCGGGTCGCTGCAAGACGCAAGCTGCCGACCTTCTTCCAGTCGAAGGCCATGCCGGTCTCTTCTTCGAGACTGTCATACATGGCCACGGAGCGTTTGAGCATCCTCGTCGTGTTGCGCGAGGAACGGAGCTGGCCCACGAGTCCGGCTGCATGCCAGGTCGCTCCTTCAGTCAACGAGGCCTTTTCAAGCAGGACGACGTCCTTTTCGCCGTTCTTTGCCAGATGATAGGCAATCGAACAGCCAATGACACCACCACCAATTATCAGGTACTTGGCCTCAAACCGGCTCATTCGCATTTCCTCGCTGACTGCATGTGCGGGCTCTCAATCAAGGAGACTTTCCCTCAATAGTCAGATTAAATCCACAAAATTCAACATAATTCGTAGTTTTATGTGGAATTAATGGACTTCGAGTGTCTCTTGGAGAGGGCGGGGGCGTCGGATCGGCAACTTGAGGGGTGAAGAATCTTCGATGCACTTGGCACCAGCGATGCAAGGCAACACGCGGACGCCAAATAGTCTGCTGGCGAAACACCCGCATCTGAACACATTTTGCGCGCCCGCAAGGCGCCACCGGAATATCAAAAAGTGGTCACAGCGGCCTTGGGGCGGTCGGTGGAGTGAATTTCCACGTCCCAGTTCCGCAATGCTGTTTGCAGGCTTTCCGGCGGCATGGCGTCCGTCACCAGATGATCGACCAGCGCCGGATCTCCGATCGTCACCGGTCCCTCGCGTTCGAACTTGCTGGAATCGCAGGCCATGATCCGGGTGCCGGACTTGTCCATGATGTGCCGGGAAAAGATGGCTTCTTCCAAATCGAACAGCGTGAAACCGTTTTGCGCATCAAGCCCCGCCGTGGACAGAATGGCGAAATCGGTGTTGAAGTTGGCGACGAAGGCCATTGCATCAGCCCCGAAAACGCCGCCGTCTTCGCCGCGCAGCTCGCCGCCCGCCATGAAGACGCGATTGTCATTACGCATGGATAGGCGATAGGCGACATAGACCGAGTTGGTCACGATCATTAACTTGCGGTGGCTCCGCAACGCATCGGCGATATAGGCCGTGGTGCTGCCGATATCCAGAAACAGTGAACTCTCGTTGGGGATCATAGTCGCAACGTGGGCTGCGATCCGTTTCTTGGCGATCTCGTTAAGGTTCAAACGTTCCTGAAAATTGCCTTCTTCCTGCTCGTGTTCGTCAATGAGCTGGACGCTGCCGTGGGACTTTTCCACGGCGCCCATGTCAACCAGCCGTTTGACGTTTCGCCTTACGGTTTCGCCAGAAATATCCAGAGCCTCGGCCAGGACGCTAACCTTGAGCAGTCCGCCTGCCTTGCGCAGCTCGTTGAGGATCTGCCTCTGCGTATGATTCGCGTAAGGTTCCATTCGAGACATTCTCCCTCAACCAACCAAGCAGGCAAACTTAGGAGAAAATACCACGTAAGGCCACAGTCGCTGTGGACTTCATGGCCATATCACACGAAACAACACAACTGCACAGCAAAATCGTGGACTTTTGGGGTATTATGTGTGTATTTTTAGTTTGAGTGTGGATTTTGGCGCGATCAGGTTGTGGATCGTCAAGGAATCCAAGGGCATACCGGAAATTTTGCCATCGGCAGGAAATACTCAGGACGCCCATGCAAGTGAACAAAGGCCTTGGTCGAGAACTGCCTCGTTTGAAAAAGAGAACCACATGAGCGAGATTCCCTCTTCGTCAAAAGTTGTTGTCATCGGCGGAGGTATCGTTGGATGTTCCACGGCCTATCATCTTGCCAAAGCAGGCGTTGAAGTCGTTCTTCTTGAACGCAAGAAGCTGACGTCCGGGACCACATTCCATGCAGCGGGCCTCGTCGGGCAATTGCGTTCGAACGCCAACGTTACTCAGCTGCTGGGTTATTCGATCGACCTTTACAACAAGCTGGAGGAAGAGACTGGCCTCGCTACAGGCTGGAAAATGAACGGTGGCTTGCGTCTCGCTTGTACAGAGGAGCGTTGGACAGAGGTTCGCCGCCAGGCAACCACCGCGCACAGCTTTGGTCTCGACATGCAGCTTCTCACCCCGAAGGAAGCGCTTGATCTATGGCCGTTAATGAACATTGACGATCTTGTTGGCGCCGCGTTCCTGCCGACGGATGGTCAGGCCAATCCGTCTGACATCACACAGGCGCTTGCACGCGGTGCGCGGATGAACGGCGCCAAGATCTTCGAGGATACCAAGGTTCTTTCGGTCGACATCCAGGATGGCGTTATCAAGGGCATAGAAACGGAGCGCGGCCGCATAGAGTGCGAAAAAGTTGTTGCCTGCTGCGGCCAGTGGACCCGCACGTTCGCCAAGCAATACGGTGTCAATGTGCCGCTCGTTCCCGTCGAGCATCAGTATATGGTCACGGAGCGCATCGAGGGTGTTCCTTCCAATCTGCCAACCCTGCGCGACCCCGACCGGCTCACCTACTACAAGGAAGAAGTCGGGGGGCTTGTTATGGGCGGCTACGAACCCAACCCTATTCTTTGGGCCCGGGACGGCATTCCCAAGGGGTTTCACTACACATTGCTGGACAGCAATTTTGATCACTTTGAGCAGTTGATGGAATTGTCCCTTGGCCGCGTACCGGCGCTTGAAACCGCGGGTATCAAGGAACTGATCAACGGGCCAGAGAGCTTCACGCCTGACGGGATGTTCATACTCGGCGAAGCTCCCGAGCAACGCAATTTCTTTGTTGGTGCGGGCTTCAACGCTTTTGGCATTGCCGCCGGTGGCGGGGCAGGCATGGCGCTGGCCGAATGGGTGACGAATGGCGAGCCGCCGTTCGATCTCTGGCCCGCGGACATCCGCCGTTTCGGCCGCCCGCATTTTGACCAGGACTGGATCAGCAGCCGAACCTACGAAGCCTACGGCAAACACTACACCATGGCCTGGCCGTCGGAGGAACATCACTCCGCCCGTCCGTGCCGCAAGTCTCCGCTCTACGATACCCTATTGGCTGAGGGTGCGGTCTTTGGTGAAAAACTTGGTTGGGAACGGCCCAACTGGTTCGCGGACGTCGAGGCAGGCGAAGAGCAGAAGGACATCTATACCTTCCAGCGCCCGAACTGGCACACGGCCGTAGGCCGCGAGCACAAGGCCTGCCGGGAGGCTGCAGTCCTCTTCGACCAGACGTCTTTTGCAAAGTTCACACTTAAGGGGCTGGATGCCTGCGATGCGCTTAGCTGGATCGCTTCGAACGACGTCGACAAGCCGGTCGGCAGCCTTGTCTATACTCAGATGCTGAACGACCGCGGCGGCATCGAATGTGATCTGACTGCCGTTCGAGTCAAACAGGACGAATACTACATCGTCACCGGCACCGGTTTTGCCACCCACGATTTCGACTGGATCTCACGCAACATCCCTGAAGGAATGAACGCCCAGCTGGTCGATGTCACCTCGTCGAATTCTGTTCTCTCTCTCATGGGGCCGAAATCGCGCGATATTTTGAGCGCGGTCACCCGCGACGATGTTTCCAATCAGGCCTTTCCATTTGGCAAGGCCGAGGTCATCGGCATTGCCGGCTGCCCGGTAACTGCTCTGCGCGTAACCTATGTCGGTGAACTTGGATGGGAACTGCATGTTCCGGTCGAATACGCAACGGCCGTCTACGCCGCGCTACAGGAAGCTGGCAAACCGCTTGGCCTGATCAATGCAGGCTACCGGGCGATCGAGACGTTGCGCCTGGAAAAGGGCTATCGAGCCTGGGCTTCAGACATTGGTCCCGACCACACACCGGACGAGGCGGGTCTCGGCTGGGCCGTCAAGATGAAGAAGAATATCGACTTTAAGGGCCGCGCTGCTGTCGAAGCTCAACGCCAGACAGGCGTGAAAAAGATGATGGCCACCTTTGTTGCCGATCCGGATGTTATCCTGCTTGGCCGTGAAACCATCTATCGCAATGGCGAGCGGGTCGGCTGGCTGAGCTCCGCCGGTTTCGGACACACCATCGGCAAGTCGATTGGCATGGGCTACATCCGAAATCCGAACGGCGTCACGGTTGATTATGTAAAGGATGGCGAATACGAGCTCGAAGTGGCCACGGAGCGTGTCGCTTGCACTGTTACTCTCGCACCGCTCTACGATCCCAAGATGGAAAGAGTGAAGTCCTGAGATCGGTCGATAGTACACTGGCGTTCATTGCAAAAGTCGGGTGACGGAAGCGTTTCTTTTCCCGGGCGTTGCGGTCTCCTTTCAGGGATGCATCGCATTTATGCAAGCCGGCTACGAAGAGTTTTGAAGTGGCGGTCTGGTCGTTGAAGGCGATTATTCCGTTAACCGGCCGGACTCGTTTTGCATGCCGCTGTTCAGGAAGAACTTCCAGGCATCATTGCCATGTGTCATGCTCACACAGTGTATGGCACAGCGCGGGCGGCGACTCGTCGGTAGTTAGATCCTATCGCTTATGATGCGGCCGTATCTGGAATTCACCTTGGCTGACTGGTCGAAGTCCAAATCACTCGCGGCGTTCTCGGACGCCGCGCTCGATTCTTACTGTGCTCAAATTTCGGATCCCGATTGCGTACACGCAATGTGTGAGGACTACCGGGCGGGGGCGGCAATTGATCGTCAGCATGACGATGAAGATTTGGCAGCCGGACGGAAAATCCAGTGCCCTTTGCACTCTGTATGGTCGCGGTACAGGTTTCCTGCACGAACAGGCGATCCCAAAGCGTTGTGGTCAAATTGGGCGTCGAACGTGACTGGTACGGAGATAGATGCAGGCCACTTTCCGCAAGAAGAAAACCCGGCGAGCATACTGAAGGCGTTCGTTCCTTTCTTTCAGTAAGGGAACCAAAGCCATGAATGTCTTATTTCACTGCAACCAATGCCGAACCGCATTTCGTTTTTCAAAGCTGCGTCCGCAACATCAGTAAGCGCCTGTACGAAGCAGTACAAAATTCGCTTCTTCATTTGTCGGATAGTGTGTGGGTTAGACTTGATTTCGATCTAAAAAGTCTAGTTATTTCAATAATAATGGCGGACAGAGAGGGATTCGAACCCTCGATACGGTTGCCCGTATACACGCGTTCCAGGCGTGCGCCTTCAGCCACTCGGCCACCTGTCCGTTTCGCAAGCGATTATCCTGCTTGAGAGCTTGCGCAATATACTCAGCAGGCGCTGCGGTGCAAGCGCTTCGTCGAGTTTTTTTGTGTGCATTGGTGTTCCTGCGGGAAAACGCTGAAAATTCAAGCCAAATCAATGCTTAGGAGCGGCGCGGAAAGCGGAAACTGGCTGGGGTTCGGACTCATAACTGAGCTTATTTTTGGCGGTGAACTGGCAAAACATCGCGAGGAAGCGACCGCAGGACGGGCTTGTGCCCGTTCAAGGGCGTTGACACTTCGAGGAGATGCCAATTCACCGTCCCTCGGATTTGATCGGGAAAGCTCAACTCCGGCGTCCCGGAAAGTTCGAAAATACGCCGCATTTCCTTTACTTCCGCTCCTGGTATTTGAGCATTCCCGATCAAACCAAAACAACCTCATTTTTTGGTCCGAACCCTCAGGTGCACAAGTGTGACGAGCGACACGCTTTTTTGATTTTGGGCTTGCAGCAGAGCAAAATAGCTTCATATACGTAATCAAGTAAGCGCTGTTTAATATCCTTTTTTCGAAACACTCGGATTTTCTCAACTTTTAATAGATGAAGGTTGCCTGTGATTGCTTTTCTCAAATTTGTTTTACGGCTGGCCGGTTATTTGCTTCTGGCCTGTACTGTCGTTGCTTTTGTTGCCGATGGTAGCCGGAGTATTGCGCAATCCAAGTTGATTGTGCTGCCGCTTGGCCAGTTTTGGTCGGAGTTTTCACCTGAAACGCTTAGCCTCTTTGAGGAGGCGGTACAGCACAACGTAAGTCCATTTCTTTGGGATCCTGTTCTTCAAACGCTGCTGACATGGCCGATCTGGGCCGTGCTTGGACCCATCGGGCTAATTTTGCTGTGGCTTGGCGCGCACAGGCGCCGGAAGACAAACGTTTTTGCCTGACAGGACTTGGTATTCCAACTGGACAAAATACGACTTGCAAATTCTGAACGTCACGCCATGTTCTCGAAAGGCCAGCGTTGTTCGCTGGCTGGTCGGCTGCAAGTGCGCGAAATGGGGAATGCCATGTCTTTTATGACGATGCTTTCGAAAAAGTTTGCAATTCCCACTCCAGAGGAGGCGTTGCCCGGCCGCGCTGAAGCCATCGTGCCGAGTGCACCGCATTTTGTCAGCGGCAATCCGATGACGGAGCCCTATCCGGACGGATACAAGACGGTGTTGTTCGGAATGGGCTGCTTTTGGGGTGCAGAGCGTTTGTTCTGGCAGCTTTCGGGTGTCTATGTGACTGCGGTTGGATATGCCGGCGGCCATACGCCTAACCCGACGTACAATGAAACCTGCACAGGCCGGACGGGGCATACAGAGATTGTTCTGGTTGTGTACGATCCGCAGCAGGTCTCGCTGGATCAGCTCTTTAAGGTCTTCTGGGAAAACCACGATCCGACCCAGGGCATGCGCCAGGGCAATGACACTGGAACACAGTACAGGTCCGCAATCTATCTTTCTGATCCGGAAGAAGTTGATGCAGCCGAGGCATCGAAGGCAGCCTATCAGGGCGCTTTAAAGGATGGTGGTGTCAAATCCACGATCACGACGGAGATCCGGCAGCGGGACAGTTTCTTTTTTGCAGAGGACTACCATCAGCAGTACCTCGCGAAAAACCCTGGTGGCTACTGCGGGATTGGCGGGACAGGGGTTTCCTGTCCAGCTCCGGCTGTTAAGTAGCTTGGCAGCAAATCTGATGTGCTGATTATATATTTTGCGTGAAAAGTCTTGTTCCGTCAGCTGATTCCGGTAGTTCGTATTATTTACAACTACTTTGCTGGTGAGCGAGAATTGCCGGTATCTTTCAGCAATTGTTAAGCAGAATACCCGATAAACGACGAAGCGCATTTGCGCGTTGTTACGGATGGGTATGTCGGCGAATTATTCCAAACGCTTTGTTGCGGCTTACTTTTCGGCAGCTTGCCTGGTGATGATCCTCGCGGGACTTCAGCCGGGAGCTGAAGGACGGGTCGCGGTTTTTGCAAGCCCCTGGAGCGCCTCCGCATCGGAGATCGTTGCCATGGCGGGCGGGCAAATTGTCTCGACAGATTCATCAGGTTGGATAGCGGTGACCGAGACTGGAAGTGACGGCTTTGTCGGACGGTTATACGCATCCGGCGCGTCATTCGTGGCGTCATCCATTGTAGCCCAAGCTTGTGCGGGCATTACGAGATCCTTCGGGGAGAGGGAAAAATGAGTTCGGAAATCACTGCAGCAAACAGACTCGACGCAATGCGCCAAGCATACTCGCGTTATCTTGTTTATTTCATTTGGGTGAACGTACTTTTGGTAATGGCGACTGCCTGGTGGGTAGGAAACGTCTCTGTCGTCACCGTTTCAGGAGCAGCACTGCTTCTGGGAGCTGCCGCCACTGGCGCTTGGGTGAAATTTGGCAGCGGCCTGGAAACGAGGATTGCAACAGCGATCTCGCTAGCATGTCTGGTTGCTCTTTTTGTCGCCTCTCTGGCGACAGACAATCCTGCTACGTCCTTCCAGCTTGACGGACATATGTATTTCTTTGCGGCTTTGGCAATCTTGGCTGGGTGGGTCGACTGGCGCGCGCTTATCGCGTACGCGGGCGTCGTTGCAGTCCATCACCTAGTATTCAATTTTGTCTTGCCTTGGGCTGTGTTTCCAAACGGCGCCGACTTCATGCGTGTCGTTTTCCACGCGACCATTGTCGTTGCAGAAGTTGGAGCCCTTTGGTGGGTGGTGAACCGCTTGTCTCAGGCGTTCAATATGGCCAGCATGGCACAAACCGAAGCTGAAGCATCGCAGGTGCAGGCGGCAGCGCTGCAGGACTCCGAAAATGCCCGTATGCAGGAAGAGCGCGAGAAACAGGCACAAATTGGTGAGCGTATTTCCGAGTTCCGGCAGGAGATTGCGGAAAAGTTGGAAAGTGTTACCCAGCAGGTGCGGTCCATGCGTTCCGCATCTCACGACCTAGGTTCTGTTGCGGAAGACACTTCGGACCGGGCTGCATCGGCTGCACAGGCGTCTGACACCGCGTCTTCCAACGTCCAGATGGTTGCATCGGCCGCTGAAGAACTGTCGTCCTCGATCGGTGAAATCTCGCGTCAGGTCGAACAAACCACCGGCATCGTTGCAAAGGCAACCCAGGGCGCGCAGACCAGTAACCAGAAAGTTGCCGGTCTGGCGGAAGCGGCCAACCGGATCGGTGAGGTTGTTACCCTGATCCAGGCGATTGCCGAACAGACCAACCTGCTTGCTCTGAACGCCACGATCGAAGCTGCCCGTGCCGGTGAAGCTGGCAAAGGATTTGCTGTCGTTGCCTCGGAAGTGAAAGAACTCGCTACCCAGACATCCAAGGCAACCGAAGAGATTGGTGCGCAGATTTCCGCAATCCAGGCAGAAACCAAGGATGCGGTTGAAGCAATCGGTGCGATTGCGGAAACAATGGATGAGGTCAACAACTACACTGCGGCGATTGCTGCGGCTGTTGAAGAACAGGGTGCGGCAACCAACGAGATCTCCCGCAATGTTGGTGAAGCGGCTAATGGAACTGAACTCGTGGCGACCAATATCGGCGGCCTCAGTGAGGCAGCAGAGCGGACCACTGGCTCGGCGAACTCCGTCGCGGATGCAGCCCAGGAGCTGGAGCGCCAGGCCGACGAGATGCAGGCATCTGTCGACGGCTTCCTGCAGGACGTTGCAGCTGCGTAAAACTGCATTCAGTCATGATTGGGAAAGCCGGCCGTTGTGGCCGGCTTTTTCTGTTTTAGGCCATGAGATGTCGTAGACGGACTTGACGGTTTCCGCGGTGCCTGCCATGTGCCGGTTTCATCCCGGTGCACTATCGTCCTGGGCTACAAATTTGCGCAACAGCCGGTCTGCTTCCAAGAATGAACAGCAATGCCCTGCCGAAAGGTTCCGTTCTCTTACTTGATGCCTTGAAAGCAAAAAGCGGACTGCTGTTTGAAGCGCCGCATGAAGTCATCACCACGGCAAACCTGGCAGATGTACCAGCGGCACTGGAACGGCTGGAGCAGGTCCGTGCCAAAGGCCGGCATCTTGCCGGCTATTTTGCCTATGAACTCGGTTTTGCATTTGAGGAGAAACTCCGGGCGCGTTGGCAATCGACTGGAGAACCGCTTCTCTGGTTCGGTGTCTATGATGCGCCGCAAGAGGTCAGCTTGTCTGATGCCTTGGCTCTGTTGGCTGAGGGAGTAGATGAGGCCGCTGAGATTTCCTGCCCGAAGTTCGGAATGGACCGGGCAAACTACAATGCCGCCTTCGAGCAAGTGCAGGCGCATCTGGCAAAGGGGGATGTTTATCAGGTTAACCTGACGCTTCGTGCGGCCTTCTCCCACGAGGGATCGCCTGAACGCCAGTTCCTGAATTTGCTGAAGCGGCAACCGGTCGAATACGCAGCGTTGATAAAGCAGAACGACCTCGCCATTCTTTCCCTGTCTCCGGAACTCTTTCTTGAGCGCAAGGGCAACCTTCTTCGCACCAAGCCAATGAAGGGCACCGCTTCCCGCGGCCGCGATCTGGACGAAGACCGGCGTATCGCAGGTGAGCTCGCTGCCGATCCAAAGCAGCGGGCAGAGAACACCATGATTGTTGATCTGATGCGCAACGACCTCTCGCGTATCGCGGAAACAGGAAGCGTAAAGGTCAGGGAACTTTGCAACGTGGAGCGTTACAAGAGCCTCCACCAGATGACGTCGACCATAGAAGCGGAGCTGAAGCCGGACATCAAATTGCCCGGTATTATCGCGCGGCTTTTCCCGTGCGGATCGATCACCGGGGCGCCAAAGCTGAGCGCAATGCAGATTGCCAACACTCTGGAGACCGGACCTCGCGGGGTCTACACCGGGTCTATCGGCCACATCCAACCTTCCGGCGACTTCCTGTTCAATGTGGCGATCCGCACACTGGTCTTGAATGATGACGGGACAGGTGAAGTTGGAACAGGGTCTGGTGTTATCTATGATTCAGGGGCCGCACCAGAATATGATGAGTGCGCATTGAAGCTGAAATTCATGACAGGCACTAACACTACATTTAACCTGATTGAGACCATGGCCTGGATGCCGGGCGAAGGTTATTTGTTGCTGGACCGGCACTTCTCCCGTTTGACCAAATCAGCGGATTACTTCCAATTTGAATTTCCGGAAAGCAGGCTGAGGGAGGCTTTGGCAGCGGGATCATCCGCATTGGTGACGCCGCATCGTGTACGGATTGAGCTCCTTGAAAATGGAGAGTTTGAGCTATCCGCAACGCCCTTCCAGTCAGTTGCCTCTGAAGATGTTTGGGATCTGGTCATTGCTGAAGAACGAACATGTTCGACCAATCGGTTTCTCTACCACAAGACGACCAATCGTGCGTTTTATGACGAAACACGGCAACGCTATGCGGAGGCCTCTGGTTGCCAGGAAGTCCTTTTTGAAAACGAAAACGGCTATCTGACCGAAGGCAGTTATACGACGCTGTTTATCGAAAAAGGGGGGCGGCTGCTAACACCTGCCCTTCGCCATGGTCTGTTGCCAGGGACGTTTCGGGAGGGGCTTCTGGAGGCCGGTTTGGCGGAGGAAGCGGATCTAACCCGACACGATCTGGCCTGCGCTGATGTTGTCTACATTGGCAACTCTGTTCGGGGGCTCATTCGCTGCCGCATGTTGCAGGCGATGCCGCAGAATGTTCAGATTGCGGATGCAGCAAGCCGCTGATCTGTTGTTAGGCTTCGATCCACGGCACGATCTCAAGCTCTGGCCATAGCTGCTTCATGCGCGCGCCTTTTTCGTCAAAGGTTTCCTTGTTGTTCGTTCCAAGGTTTGGGACAAGCCGCATTGCAAAAATGTTGGTCAACCCAAAGGGTGCGCGGATTTCGAGCGAACCATCACCCTTTAACCGCGCGGCCACCGCGTGGGTCTTGGCCGCGTAGGTCGTCAGAGCCTCCATGGAGCAGTTAAGCGGTGCGTAGGGCCTCCCAAACCGTTTTTCATACCAGAGATGAACGCGCGCCTGATTGCGCACTTCCAGCTTGTCGGCAAGGTTTGGCAAGGCTGCGATCATCTTCTTGATGACCTGATCTTCCGCGTCATAGCTGAGATCACCGCCGTCAAAATAGATGATGTCATAGTCCTTGATGCCGTAGCCTTCTGGCTTGTCTGTCAAATGGTTCCAGACGGATTGATAAATCCCGCCAGAAACGAGCCATGCATCCGGCAGGTCCAAGCTTCGCAGCCCCGACAGAATTTGCGCCAGGGTCTTCGTTGCGTGGACGATTTCTTCCAGCGCGGCAATCCGCTCATCTTCGTTTGTCCGTTCTGGGTCCTTCAAAAGGGCTAAGCGTGATCGGACTTTGATGGCTTTGGCGACAGGAGTGTCCATCGGTATGACTTTCACGATCTCAAGAGCCGGAGGTGGAATGAGAAAGGACTATGGGCTGAGTCGGTCTTTTTGCCGAGATCCGTCTTCGGAAATAGAAAAAGGCACGCTGCTGAACGCCGCGTGTCTTCGCTTGAGCTGGTTTTAGCGGGACTAACCGCGCAAGGTGCCACCGGTTGCCTTTTCGACAGCAGCGATGATCTTCTTGCCGACGGCATCGATTTCCTCGTCTGTCAGCGTCTTCTGTTTCGGCTGAAGCTCAACGTCGATTGCCAGTGATTTCTGGTCGTCGCCAATGCCCTTGCCCTCATAGACGTCAAACAATGTAACGCCTGACACCAGAGACTTTTCAGCACCGCGCGCTGCTTTCAGCAGTGTTTCTGCGGCAATGTCCTTGCCGACAACAAATGCGAAATCGCGGCGTACTGGCATCAGGTCGGAAGCATTCAGCGCGCCCTTGGAACGGGTGGCCTTGCTCTTTGGCGTGGGAAGATTGTCGAGGTAGATCTCAAACCCAACCAGAGGCCCTTCGATGTCGAGAGCTCCCAGGATACGCGGATGGAATTCCCCGAATACGGCGAGCGTGTTCTTCGGGCCAAGCTTCAGCGCGCCGGAGCGGCCAGGATGGAAATAATCCGGCGCATCGGTATAGACCTGCAGTTTCTCAACCGGAGCGCCAATAGCTGAAAGCACTGCGGCCGCATCTGCCTTGGCATCGAACACATCCGCAGAGTTGGAAACGCCAGACCAGTGGCGCCCGGAACCGGTCACCTTGGCACTACCGCGGCGGACGCCGGCGGCCGTCATTTTCTGGTCTTCCGGCTTGTCGCCGGCGAACACCTGTCCGACCTCGAACAGTCCTACGTCCGGAAAGCCGCGGTCCGCGTTGCGCTGGGCCGCCAGCATAAGGCCGGGAAGCAGGCTTGGACGCATGTCGGACATATCGGGCGAAATCGGATTCGCAAGCGCCAGTTCAGGCTGCCCGCCACCAAAGGCCTTGGCGTCTTCCTGTGAGATGAACGACCACGTAACTGCCTCGTTCAGGCCGCGGGCGGCCAACGCACGGCGTGCCCGGCTTCGGCGGATCTGGCCGGGTGTGAGCACTCTGGTCGCAACACTGCCCAGGCGGGGAAGAGGGGTCGCCAGAACACGGTCAAGGCCAATGATCCGGATCACTTCTTCCACGAGGTCGGCCTTGCCTTCAATGTCGGGCCGCCAGCTCGGCGCCGCGACTTTCACGACATCCCCTGAACCGGTAATCCAGAAACCGAGCGCTTTGAGCGACACATTGATTTCAGGAACCGAAACATCAATGCCCGACAGGCGTTTGACTTCAGAATACGGGAACTCGATGACATTGGTGGCGTCTGGCACTTCACCGGCGACAACCAGCTCCGACGCTTCGCCGCCGCAAAGATCCTGGACGAGTTTGGTCGCCATTTCCAGGCCGGGCAGCATGAAGTCTGGATCCACGCCGCGCTCAAACCGGTAGCGGGCATCGGTGTTCACACCCAACCGGCGTCCGGTTGCCGCAATGCCGTCTTCGTCCCAAAGAGCGGATTCGATCAGCACATCGACTGTTTCTTCCGTACAGCCTGAGATCTCACCACCCAGGATGCCACCAAGGCTTTCCACGCCCTGGTCATCGGAAATCACACAGACCGACTCATCAACCTCATAGGATTTGCCGTTGAGGCCATCGATGCCTTCGCCTTTGACGCCACGGCGGACGGTAAGGTCGCCTTTGACCTTGGCAGCATCAAATACGTGGAGCGGACGGCCCTGATCGAAGGTCATGTAGTTGGTGATATCGACCAGCGTGTTGATCGGGCGCAGACCAATTGCGAGCAGGCGTTCCTGCATCCATTTCGGCGAGGGACCGTTCTTGACGCCCTTGACCAGGCGCAAGCCGAATGCCTTGCACAGCGGATGCGTATCGCCGAAGTCCAGTTTGACATCAGTCGGGCAGGGGAAGCTGCCTCGAATCTGTTCGTGGGAACGTTCTTTCAGCTTGCCAACACCTGCCGCAGCAAGATCCCGGGCTATGCCGTAGACGCCAGTACAGTCCGGACGGTTGGGCGTCAGGCCGATTTCGATAACCGGATCATCGAGCCCGGCCCACTTGGCATAGCTTTCACCGACGGGGGCGTCCGCGGGTAGGTCCATGATGCCATCGTGTTCGTCGGAAAGTTCCAGTTCCCGTTCCGAACACATCATGCCGTGGCTCTCAACATCACGGATCTTGCCGACTGACAGGGTCACGTCGATGCCAGGAACATAGTGGCCCGGACGGGCGAGAACGCCCACAAGTCCGGCGCGCGCATTGGGGGCGCCGCAGACAATCTGCAACGGCTCACCGCCATCGCCTGCATCAACCTTCAGCACGCGAAGCCGGTCGGCATTCGGATGTTGTTCGGCTTCCAG
Source organism: Roseibium sp. (assembly GCA_965230705.1). GTDB lineage: Bacteria > Pseudomonadota > Alphaproteobacteria > Rhizobiales > Stappiaceae > Roseibium. The sequence goes on from CBDDLN010000001.1 coordinate 594,845, forward strand.
AACCTTGGCGATCTTGAACGGTGCCAGGGGGGCTGCACGGTCGAAGACCTCCTCAACCTCAAGTCCGATCATGGTCAGTTTTTCGACGATTTCATCGAGACTGGCATCAGTGTCGAGATGTTCCTTGAGCCAGGACAGTGTGAATTTCATTTGGTTACTCTTCGTGTTCTATCGCGGCGGTCTAGGCGCCGTTAATCTGATCAAGCGCGGGAGGCAGCTTATTCGTTGTGAAAGCGATCCAGTTCCGGAAGGCGGGAGGCAGCGCCGTAGTTCTCCGCGAACCGGCGGCCAATCGCCTGAAAGTCTTTTGTCCAGTCGCGCACAACGTCAGGCGTGATTGTCTGTCCGGTCGCAATTGCCTGTGCGGATTCCGTTTCGATCCGGTCCCGCAGGATGCCAAGTTCCACCTGGGCTGCATATTCAGCGCGGTATTTACCCAGCCAGCCAAGCGCTGTGACGACCACCAGAACCAGAACCGCAGCAGAACTTGCCAACGCGCCCCATTTAGCAAGCCCGCTGATTTTACGGTCGCCGGCCACAAGGGCGATCGATACAATCGCCAGAAACGCGACGATATAAACCGAGTTCAGGAAGCTGTCGTATTTCTCGCCAGCCGCCGCTTCATGGCCAGCCCGCAGCTTGGTAATCCGGTCACGCAGGTACAAAAGGGCATCAGCCTGAGTTCCGAGTTTTTCGCGAAAGTAGGTGTCGCAAAATCGCAGACGGCCACGTTCCTCGATCTTTTCAGCACACGCTTCCAGAAAAGATGTCGGCTTGGCAACGCGTGTCGACAGATCCGACGTCTGGGCAGACGCCGGTACAGCGGCGAGGAGCGTTAGCGTGATTGCTGCGGCAAGGCGGATCAAAAACGTCATTGGGCACAGCCTTCTGCGAAGGGTTGAAGCGACCGGTTATCCGGAAAGGCCACCCGCGAGGGTAGGCAAATCGAGAGGACGGAATCCATAGTGCTGGATCCAGCGCACATCGGCATCGAAGAATGCCCGGAGATCATGCATGCCGTATTTCAGCATGGCGATCCGGTCGATGCCCATACCCCAGGCAAAGCCCTGGTATTCGTCAGGGTCGAGCCCGCAATTGCGGATCACATTCGGATGAACCATGCCGCAGCCAAGGATTTCCAGCCAGTCGGAGCCTTCGCCGATCTTGATTTCCTTGCCCGACCGGTCGCACTGGATATCCAGTTCCATGGACGGTTCGGTGAATGGGAAGAACGACGGCCGGAACCGCATTTCAATGTTGTCGACTTCGAAGAACGCCTTGCAGAACTCCTGCAGGATCCATTTCAGGTGGCCGAAATGAGCTTCCTTGTCGATCACCAGGCCCTCAACCTGGTGGAACATCGGCGTATGGGTCTGGTCGCTGTCACAGCGGTAGGTCCGGCCTGGTGTGATCACGCGGATCGGCGGTTCCTGGCTGCGCATGGTGCGGATCTGCACCGGTGATGTGTGCGTGCGCAGAAGCAGACGCTCACCGTCTTCCTTTTCGTTGAAGAAGAAGGTGTCATGCATGTCACGCGCTGGGTGGCCTTCAGGGAAGTTCAGCGCGGTGAAGTTCAGCTCGTCGGTTTCAATATCCGGCCCTTCGGCAATGGAAAAGCCCATGTCGGCAAAGATGGCCGTCAGTTCATCAATCACCTGGCTTACCGGGTGAACCCGGCCGGTCTCGACAGGCGAGGGGCGCAGCGGCAAGGTGACATCAACACGTTCGCTTGCAAGGCGCGCTTCCAAGGCAGCTTCGGCAAGAACATCCTTTCGGGCGGCAATTGCATCCGCCACCCGCGTCTTCAGGCCGTTCAGTGCCGGGCCCATTGTCTTGCGCTCGTCGGGGCTCATTTTTCCAAGCGTTTTCATTTGCTCGGAGATGCTTCCTTTTTTGCCAAGCGCTGCAACCCGGAGTTCTTCCAGAGCAGGTTCGCTGGATGCAGTGTCGATGGCAGTAAGGATTTCAGATTCAAGAGTGGTCAGGTCGGACATGCGTACTCGGTCGTCGGTTCGCGCGAATGCGCGGTTTCATCGAAACAGGAATTCGGGGTCTTTTAGCGAATTATGGCGCACAATGCCACGGCCTCTCTCGCTTTATTGCGTGTGAGGGCAGTGATTGATTTTGCGCAGGAAATTCGGGCGCTTCAGCGCATAAATCGTCCGCAGGCCGGACCTTGCAGCTCCACTTGCCTCAGGCGCACGTCCGCGAACTGCAGACCCGGAGCGGGGAGCAGGCAGGGCAGGGACGTGTTCAAAGAGCGTTTCATGAGCCGAACAATAAGCAAGCCTGCAGCGAAGGCAAGCAAAAAGCAGATTGCAGTTTTTCAGATGATTGCGCTATCCGGTTGGCGCCATGTCGCTGCCCTTTGGCCGGCCTATGGAGCGCTGCAGCTCGTCTTTCAGCCAGGTTCCAAATGCATCCTTTGCCTTGGTGCGTGGCGCATTGTTGCCGCTGATCAGCCAGTATCCCAGACCTGTTGCCGGCCGCTCCGGGAAAGGGGCAATGACCTGCCCGGATTGCACTGCGTAGACGGCGAGCGTTTCCCAGGCGAGGAACACGCCTTGTCCGGCGATTGCCGCATCCAGGCACAAGGAACCGTCTGAGAAACTCGGGCCGTCCTGAAGAATGCTCTCATCAAGACCGAATAGATCAAGCCAGGTTTTCCAGGAGAACATCTGCCCGGGATCGTGAATGATTGGCAACTTGCCAATATCTTCCGGGCGTTTGATCTCCTTGGCTAGTGCCGGGCTGCAAACCGGAAACACACGCTGGTTCAACAGCTTTTCCGCATTCAAGCCGGTGTAGGGGCCATGGCCGACACGGATGCAAAGGTCAACATCGCTGGTGTTTGGGTCGACGAGATCAACTGTTGCCTCGACACGAACCCGAATTCCAGGGTGCAGCTTGCTGAATTCTCTCAAGTGCCAGACCAGCCACTTGCCGGCAAACACCGGCGCGACCGAAATCGTGAGGGCATCTTCCCGGCCTCTTTGTGTGGTGGCAACCGCGGTCGCAAGTGAGGACATGGCCGATGTGAGGTGAGGCTGCATAGCCAGCATGTGCGCCGTCGGTATCAGCAGTCTGTTCTGCCGTTCGAACAACTGAACACCCAGCTGCGCCTCCGTCTTTTGAAGCTGCTGGCTGACAGCGCCGACAGTCACCCCCAGCTCGTTCGCAGCGTCTTTCACGGTGCCCAGGCGGCCCACGGCTTCAACGGCCCGCAGCCCGGACAGGTGAATCTGGTTCAGATTTTTCATTTTAGAATTTCTAAATCAAAACTCAGAAGAAGTCGATTTTATGCGGAAGCGTGCGTACCTATAGTTAGGCAAGCTAAATTCAGAACAAGGAATTTGGCCATGCAAAAAACAACAAGAAGGAAAATAAAGATCATGTGGAAATTGTTCAAACGCCGGCAATTGACCGGCAAACCGGCGGGTGCATACGACCGGAACGATCCGCTGTCTCATCCAGCCGTTCAGCGTATGAGTCCGCGTGAACTTGCCGACTTGCCGTTCAATCGGCGCTGAATTGCCTATTAATCCTTAATTGCGTTGCGTATTATAGAAGTATACGACCGCATAAGTTGCCGATGAGAAGACTAGGGTAAACATTATAGCTACACAAAGAATTATGATGTCTTTGCTCGGTTCTGTAAATTCGATAAAAATGCTTGAAGTGCTCAGCCTTGCATTGTCTATGCTTGGTATGAATGACAGTACACTGGCAAGGGACAGTACAAAACTTGTTGTGAGGAGTCGGCAAGTTCCTGCTATCAGCCTAGTTGGCTTTGGCTCATAGTAATACCAAAGAATCACGAAGGAAAGAAGAGTAGAGAGAAAAATTAATGTAAGAACTGCAATGAATTTCATTGGCACATTGTCCAATTTAGCTAGAAAGCCCTCCGGAGAAAGAAGAATATACAAAGCAAGGAGGGCTGAGAAAATCATTAGGGTTGATGATATTATTTTATGTATATTTTTCATGTTAGATCTCTTTACGAAAGCGACCTCTGATAACAAATGTCATATACGTTGGGTAAATCATAGTCATAGTAAGAAGAGCGTAAAGGGCGGAAAAGCCGATTTTTTCATTGGAAAAATTTATCACACTAAGTATGGCTAAAATAAATGTTAAGCATAAGCCGAATGCGGGGAGAATCTCTGTCAATAAAGAAAAGAATGACTTTCTTATAATTCTTGCTGTTTCGTTTCTGACGGTCTTTGTGTTTTCATGAGACCAATCTAAACGAGTCTGGCTTTCCAATGTCAGGGAATCAACATCTGCGCGTATTTGATCGAGTTGAGCGCTCAAGGCGTTCAGGTCTATTTCGCTACTCTTAGCGGGATGCGGGAATCGTTCGCTGTCGAACAATTCAACGATTCTTGCAGATCGTTCAGAAGAGGTAGCCATCCGGCCAGATTTGAGTCGTTCTTGTTTGTAGGGCAGCACGTTATTGCCACCTAGCTTGAGAATGTCGTCATTTAGGTCGGATAGCCTATCTGTTGGTAGTGTCATTTTAGAGGCTTTCTTCGCCAGCCGTAAAACTCGTCAACGGCGTTGGTTCTATCTGCGCCTTTTTGGTCAATTTAATTTTGCCAATAATTTCGCTCAGCGCGTCAGCTATTTGTTTTACATCATCTTCATCTAGCGCAAGAGATAGTTCTTTTCGAGTGTCAGTATTGTTGTCAAAGTACTTTAATTTGATAGTCGGCACTATAACGGTGCCGACTATTATCGACTTGTCTTCATTGAAGATTGGTCTTACGTCGACTACCGAGCTCACGGAAGAAAAAATTTGCGAGTGGTCATAAGAAAGAAAATAAGCTTTGGCCGTCACTTTTATTGCGGGTGAATTTATTATATCTTCTAGAGGCATTATAAGATTTACATCTATGCCGATGTCTGAAGCAATTTCATTGAGAAGATTTGGCAATTCTATTGTAGATTTTGCGGATAGAGCCTTGCAGATACTTAATGAAACTCGAACAAGACGATCCGCCTCATTTTCTGAAACAATTTTTCCGAGTCTTTCACGGAGTACTGAGGGCCTAATTGTGTTGTCTTCAATTTCGTTTAGTAGTGTCAAAACACTTTGATAGGTCTTTTCATCGATTTGACTAAGAATTTTCAAATCGTCGCCTAAGCTTTTAGGGTAAGAAACAGGCATGCTGCAGTTCCTATAGCAAATACAATAAGCAGCCTCACCAAATTGGGATTAACCGCAACTTAAACAGGCGAGCAGTGTAGAGTACGATATTTTAATTTTTCTTTAGGTTGAACTCCAACTAGATTGAGTTGGATGCGATTATGCCCAGAAGCAAGTTTCTCTGCAACTACTGCGTTTGTATACGTTATGGAGCAAATTCTTCCACCTTTCACTCATCCATCTTGAGCGCCTGAATGAAGGCCTCTTGCGGGATTTCGACCTTGCCGAATTGGCGCATTTTCTTCTTACCGGCCTTCTGCTTTTCAAGCAGTTTGCGCTTACGGGTGGCATCGCCGCCGTAACACTTTGCGGTCACGTCCTTGCGCAAGGCCGACAATGTCTCGCGGGCAATCACCTTGCCGCCGATTGCCGCCTGAATCGGGATCTTGAACATGTGCCGCGGGATCAGCTCTTTCAGCTTTTCCACCATGGCCCGGCCACGGCGCTCGGCTTGCGAGCGGTGAACCAGAACTGAGAGCGCATCGACCGGTTCTTCATTGACCAGGATCGACATGCGGACAAGATCGCCGGCCCGGTAGTCCGACAGCTGATAGTCGAAGGACGCGTAACCCTTGGAGATCGATTTCAGACGGTCATAGAAGTCAAAGACCACCTCGTTGAGCGGCAGGTCATAAGAGACCATTGCCCGCGTACCGACGTAGGACAAATCGATCTGAAGGCCGCGGCGCTCCTGGCAGAGTTTAAGAATGCCGCCAAGATAGTCGTCCGGCGTCATGATGGTGGCGCGGATCCAGGGTTCGCGGACTTCGGAAATCTTCACCACATCCGGCATGTCGGCCGGATTGTGCAGTTCGTATTCAGATCCGTCTGTGAGGCTCATCTGGTAGACCACGGACGGGGCCGTGGCGATCAGATCCAGATTGAATTCGCGGGAGAGGCGTTCCTGGATGATCTCAAGGTGTAGCAGGCCGAGGAAGCCGCAACGGAAACCGAAACCGAGCGCAGCCGACGTTTCCATCTCGTAGGAGAAGCTGGCGTCGTTGAGGCGCAGCTTGCCCATGGCGGACCGCAGATCTTCAAAGTCGTTGGCGTCAACCGGGAAGAGGCCGCAGAAGACGACCGGCTGCGCGGGCTTGAAACCGGCAAGGGCTTCTGCGCAGGGTTTCTTTTCAAGGGTGATCGTATCGCCGACTCGGGTGTCGGCCACTTCCTTGATTGATCCGGTGAAAACACCGATCTCGCCGGCCCGGATTTCGTCGACTTGCAGGAACTTCGGTGTCATGACACCGACCCGGTCGACGTCATAGGCCGCGCCCGTGCCCATCATCTTGATTTTCTGTCCCCTCTTGAGCGTGCCATCAATGACGCGCACAAGGACCATGACACCGAGGTAGGTGTCGTACCAGCTGTCCACCAGCATGGCCTTCAACGTGGCATCCGGATCCCCTTCCGGTGCTGGCAGTTTCTCGACAATGGCCTCAAGCACGGTTTCGACGCCCAAGCCGGTCTTGGCGGAAATCATGCAGGCTTCAGAGGCGTCAATACCGATGACGTCTTCAATCTGTTCCTGAATCCGTTCAGGCTCTGCCGCAGGCAAGTCGACCTTGTTCAGAACCGTGACGATCTCATGGTCGTTTTCAATGGCCTGATAAACATTCGCCAGTGTCTGCGCCTCGACGCCCTGGGATGCATCCACCACCAGGAGTGACCCTTCACACGCAGCCAGTGAACGCGACACCTCATAGGCAAAGTCGACGTGGCCCGGGGTGTCGATCAGGTTCAGCGTGTATTGCTGGCCATCCTTCGCATTGTAAATCAATCGGACGGTTTGCGCCTTGATCGTAATGCCACGTTCGCGCTCGATATCCATTGAATCGAGGACCTGCTCGGTCATTTCGCGATCGGTCATCGTGCCGGTCATCTGGATCAACCGGTCGGCAAGCGTCGACTTGCCGTGGTCAATGTGGGCCACGATAGAAAAGTTTCGGATATTGGATAGGGTCTTCGTCGTCATGGCGGTCGTTTAGCACCCCGTTTCGCAGCCGCAAAGAGGATAAGTTCCAAGTTGTGAGAATTCCTGCCAATAGAGGCAAACTGGCGCAAATTAGCTTTACCGTTACGGCTAGGGATTGTAAAAAATGACGATGCAATGTGGGCGCCAAGGAAAACTGTTTGAATGGCAGTTTAGAATTTTCTCAAAATAAAAGAGATGTTCACCTTCGTCTGGTGACCCTGTCGCCCTGTGGAATGCCAAACAGATAAAAAACCTGCTTTAGGGGAACAACAAAGACAGATGCTTTTGGTCACACTTCGTAGTGCAACGCAGGAAGACCTTCCGGCTCTTCTTACCATTCACAACCATGCCGTAGAAAATTTACTCGCCGCCTGGACGACAAAGACCGAGACGCTTGAACAGCGTGCGGAATGGTTGAAAGAACGCCAGCAGGCTGGATTACCGGTGATCGTTGCCGAAGATGATTATGGCAATGTTATTGGATACGGCTCCTATGGTCCTTTCCGCTACCGCGAAGGGTATCGATTGACGGTGGAGCATTCTCTCTATGTGACCGAGAACGCGCGCGGGTCTGGTGTGGGACGGGCCTTGCTGGAGCGCCTCATTCATCTGGCCCGGGAGGCAGGATATCACGTGCTGGTTGGCGGTGTTGATGGCGAGAATGAAGCTTCCCTGGCCTTGCACGAGAAGTGCGGATTTGAGATCACCGGCCGTCTGCCGCAGGTTGGGCAGAAATTCGGCCGCTGGTTGGATCTCGTGTTTGTCAGCCTGGTTCTGGATGAAAGAGAAGTGCCGCCCGGGGACTAGGTGATTTATTTGATGACTTGAACGGCTAATCCAAGTCTTTCACGAGCAAAGCGGCATCACCGGACTGATATTTAAGGCATGGAACAGGCACGATGGCCCGCCTGTCAGTTTCCTTGTATCCAAGGCCTGAATAAAGGGTCATTGCCGGCTTGTTTGCAGTGAAGCAAATCAGGCTTACAGTCGGGAGCACGAGTTCATGCGCCCGCTTTTCGGCAAGAGCCATGAGCTTTTGCCCTATGCCCTTCCTGCGGAACCGGTCATGCACCGCGATCCCCGCAATGTAGTAGCTGCCAGGGGCTTCCAATTCGGAATAGGGCCGCAGAACCGGGTCACTATCTGCTTCGCTGGTGGTTACCGGCATGGCAAATCCATGAAGCATGCCGGCAACAGCGCCATCCGTTTCTGCCAAAATGCAGTTCCGGTACCCAAAATCAGCATTCTCCCGCGCGTACCTCTTGGCACCAGTGGAAAGAATATCTGTCGAGCCAGCGTCCACTTTACGCCAGATATACTCAGCCAATCCATCAGATGACAGTAAGAACAGCTTTGCGATTTCGCCTGCGTCCTCTGCTTTGGCAGTTCGGTAGGTGGTTGCGGGTTGTAAACAGGTCATGCGGCTTTCTCCTGCGAACAGGTATGGCATATTGCTGAGATGTGGTTGTGATCTGTGCCACAGCACCCACCAACAACCCGGACCCAGGGCATCGCCTGGAGAATATTGCCGTACCTTCTTGCAAGGTCATGCATGTCGCCCGCATCAAGTTCCTCAGCTGCGTCGAGTTCGGCGTGGCTGAGCGCAGATGCATTTGCGCGGATACCGCAGATACGCTTTACCCAGTCACCGCCTTCTGCCAGGACATCTGCGAAATGGGTCGGGTGGGCGCAATTGATCATGTAGTACGCAGGCGCGCTGCCGGTCTCGTGGTCCACGGCCTGGATTGCTTCGCCGAGATCAGCACCTGAGGGCAAGCGGCCATCCGTTTCCACGGTGAATGAGATAACCGATGGTATTTCCGCTTCCGCAGCGGCCTGGGCAACTCCGGCTGCCTCTTCCACAGTAGTCATGGTGAGCGCCGTAACCATGTCTGCACCGGCATCGGCAAACACGCGGATTTGTTGGGAATGGTAACGGCAGGCATCCGCAATACCCATTGCGTTCTGCACCTGGTACCCGTCGCCCCGCGGGCCAATGCAGCCGCTTACCAGGAAGGGACTGCGGTCGGTCTGGTATTCGGCAGCCAGTTCCCGCATTGCTGTGATGGCTTCCTTGTTGGCTTCATCGAGTGCAGTCGTGCTGTAGCCAAGTTGACTGGCCCAGTCAGGGTTGGCGCGCCAGGTTGGGCTTTCCAGAATGAAACCTGCGGAGTTGTTTACGGCGAGCTCGGCATAAGGGCGGAAGTAATCCTGCAACTTGGCCCGGCCTGCAGTTTTTCGCAGCAGTGTGAATGCAGCAAACAGCGGGAGGTCTTCGCCTTCCAGAAAAATGAGGCTTGTTTCCAGCCCCCCGTCAGTCAGGAACAACTGTTCGGACGCATGTGGCAATTCTTTTGAAACGCTTGGCATTTTGGCATTCCCTTTTTTATTCATAATTTCAGACAACTTTTGGAGCGAGCCTGCTCCGTTGAATGCACCTAATGTCGTGACAAGCGGTGTTTCGATCTAGAAAACACGTGGTCCACCAACGTGTGAAAAGAATTTTCATTTTTGTAACAATGGCTTGTCGAGTGCCTAGTGAAAATTGCCATGGCCTAAGGGGCAATACGGTCGAATATTACTGTACCAACGGTACAGTAGCGCTGGAGCCACAACTGGGGAGGCGTTGGTGAGCAAAGGGACGGAGACCAGGCGGCGGTTGCTTGATGCAGCACGTAAGTCGATTCTGGAAAAAGGTTTTGGTGCCACCTCGATCGATGAATTGATCGCCGAAGTGGAGATTACGAAAAGCGGCTTTTTCTATCACTTCAAGGACAAGGGTGAATTGGCCCGCGCTCTTCTGGAAGAGTACATTGCTGAAGAAGAAGCCCTTTTTGACGATATATTCGATCAGGGCCGCGAGTTGGCCGATGATCCTTTGCAGGCCTTTTTAATCAGCCTGAAACTGCTGGCCCGCGTGGTGGAGGATCTTCCGGAAGGGCATCCAGGATGCGTTATCGCGACCTATTGCTATCAGGAGCGTCTATTCGACAAGGAAATCCGCGAATTGAACAGGACGGCCGTTCTGGCTTGGCGGACCCGGTTCAGGACAATTTTTGAGGAAATCTCAGCCCGTTATCCTCCCAAGGAAGATATCGACCTCGATGCATTGGCCGACATGGTATCAACCATTTTGGAAGGTGGTATCGTCATGTCGAAAGCCTTGTCATCGCCAACAGTATTTCCCGCCCAGGTTCTGCTTTTCCGAAACATGATGCGGGCCATGTTTTTGCCGGAAGCTCAGCTATCGCGGCCTGCCGCACGGCCTTGAATTCAAGGTCTGCGGCAGCCCCATTTCACTGGGCTTTCAAAACCTGCCGGCAATCATTGGGAAGTGCGGCGAGTTTCATGAGGCGTTTTTTGACAACCTGTTTTTTCTTGTTCGGATCTTTTGGCTTTTTGGGAACCCAAGGCTTGTCCGATAGCCAATAGGTCAGCTCCTTGCCGCAGCCGTCACCGGGGGGCGGCGGGTTCTGGTTCTTGCAGCCCTTGCTGCCGCGCGGACAGGCCAGGCGGACATGGAAGTGATAGTGATGGCCCCACCAGGGACGCACTGTGCGCAGCCAGGATCGGTCCTTGCCGTTCTCGAAATCACAAAGCGCTTTCTTTATCGTCGGATTTACAAAAATCCGCGCTACCCGTTTGTCACTGGCTGCGCGCCGGATCAACCGGGCGCGGGTTTCGGTCCATTTGGCCGGATCGACAGACCGGTCCGCACCTTTCACATCAAGACGCCCCTTGAGCATGGAGATGGCCGAAATCTCCTCGCGCTCAGTCTTGGTCAGCCGCCGGTCAGGCATTTCGGTCAGCCAGATGTCGGCGTCCAACCCGATCTGGTGGCTTGCGTGTCCTGACAGCATTGGTCCGCCGCGCGGCTGGGCAAGATCTCCGACAAGCAGACCGCGCCAGCCGAGGCCGGGCGCATCCTTTGCAAGGTCTTGCAAAAAATCGATCAGTTCCGGATGACCCCAATTCCGGTTGCGCGACAGGCGCATGACCTGCCAGCTCGGGCCGTCCACCGGCAGTGCGGCACCTCCGGCAAGGCAGCCTTTTGCGTAAGACCCGATCGCACGGGCCTTGAGCGGGGCGGGGCCTTGCATGGCGCCGAAATAGAATTTGGCCGGCTGATCGCCACGCAAGACGAGTTTGCCAGACCGGTTGTATGGGGTTGGCTTTCCTTTTTCAGAAAGGGCTGCCTTTGGACGCGGAACGGGGATCTTGGCCAAGGCAGCTAGCTGAACGGTCTCCGGTTTCGGAGAAGGCGTTGCTGTCCGTTGGGCAGCAGCCGGATCTGCATGGGAGATGGCAATGAAGGAGAACGCGGCAAATACCGGCAAAACCGAAGTACGCCGCAAGCCACCATGAGCATTTGAAAGCAAGACCGAAGCTACCCACCTTTTTGAAGGATCAAAGCGTGCTGCGAACCCCGTTTCTTGTCTGGACATCCATTTGCTCCGTTGTTCCGGCTGGTCCGGTCAGGCAGCGTTGGTGATCCGGTCGGGCTCTTCTGCCGCTGCCTTTGCGTCGATCAGCATTTCCGCCAGCTCGTCCAACAGGACTGTCTGGTCTCGGATGATCCGGTCTGCGGCGCCGTTCAATGCAATCATGTTGCGGGGCCGGGCGTTGTCGAAGGCCTCGGAAGCCGAATCAATTTGTCCGTCTATCCGAATGTACCGCGCTTCGCCCAGTTCCGTGAACAGGCATTCTGCCTGATAGTTCGCAGTCTGAGACTGTCCGTCCGAGAAAATTGACAGGATTGGCACACCTTTGGAGGGCTGCATCCATCCCAGGGCGCCCCAGCCTATGGCCTCCTGATAGGGGAAAGCCATTTCAGGTGCGTGTCCAGTGCCGAGGGAAATGATGACAATGTCCTTGGCTTCCCAGCCAAGTTTTCTTGCTTCTATGTAGGCCGCCATTGCCGGGTGGTTCATGAATACGCCACCGTCAATCAAGGCTTCGTTGCGGGACTGGGTGAGGTTTTCAACACGTGCAGGTTCGAAGTACGACGGGGCTGCCGTTGTTGCCCGAACAGCCTGCCAGAATGGATAGTCGTCCGGGCGCGCACCGTTGTGCTCAAGGCCGTTGGTCATGAAAACGGCTTTGCGGCGTTCGATATCGTAGGCGGTCAGAACGAGACGCGTGAGCGCGCTCGACATCGCCGTCCAGCCGAATTTTTCCTTCAGGATTTTCTCCAGCGGGCGGGCGTCATAGGTTTCGTCAAACAGGCCAAATGGATTTGTCACCAATCGGGCGAGCCTGTGGCGGGCCGAATGCGTGAAGATGTCCCGGGCATCCCTTTCATAAAAATCCCGTAGCTCAGACAGTGTCGCTGCCGCTTCGCCGCGTTCGCCGCCCGGTTTCGGTGCGGCGAGAGCTGCCGCGATCAGACCGCCGGTCGAGGTGCCGCACATTAGGTCGAAGCACTTGTGCATCGGCAGCATCACTCCACGGTGTGCCATCCGGCTTTCAAGCGATTCCAGAATTCGCAGGGGGATCAAGCCGCGAACGCCGCCGCCATCGATGGAGAGAATGATTTTCTTTTTTGAAGACATGAGTGCCCCCGATTATGAATTGCGGCTGGTCAGCCAAAGACAGTTTGCCGAAAGACGGCACCTTTTGATTTTTGCCTTCAATTGCGACGTTGCAAGGGCAAAGGGCGTACGAGTTCAGGTTTTTTTGAAATTGGTAAGCGGGATCGGCCGGGCGCGGGGAATTCAACTGTGCGTGCCTATGGGAATTAATCTTTCCGTTCCTCTGCGCAGCGATTAGGCTGGCGGACAGTTACAATACACCGATGGGATCTTTCATGAATATCGACCTTCTTCGCCGCCTCTGTGAAACGCCGGGCGTCCCTGGCAATGAACACCGGGTGCGTGACCTGATCCTTTCGGAAATTGAAGACCTGTTCGACGAAGTCACTGTTGACCCGATGGGGTCGCTGCTGTGCAAACGGAACCCGCGCAAGGCTGCCAAAAAAGGTACAGAGCCGAAGAAGGTCATGCTGCTCTGTCATATGGATGAAATCGGCTTTCTGGTGTCCCATGTCACCGACAAGGGCTTCGTTCATGTCCAGCCGGTGGGCGGTTTTGACGCCCGTAATCTCTTCTCACGTCGGGTTCTTGTGTCGACCGATGACGGTGACTTCAAGGGAGTGATGAACCCGGGTGGCAAGCCAATCCATATTTCTTCACCCGAAGAGCGCAAGAAGGTTCCAGAGCCGCACGAGTTCATCATTGATCTTGGCCTTGGCGAGGCGGCCAAGGACAAGGTCAAGATTGGCGATATGGTCACCATGGATGAACCGCTGATCGAGATCGGTGACAAGATTGTCTCCAAGGCGCTCGACAACCGGGTTGCCTGCTGGCTTGGTATTGAGGCAATCCGGGCGCTGGGCAAGGTCAAACACGGGTGTGAGATCCATGTCGCCTTTACCTGCCAAGAAGAGGTTGGGCTACGCGGTGCCCGGACCGCAAGCTTTGCGATCAAGCCGGACATCGGCCTTGGTATCGACACCACACTGGCTTGCGATACCCCCGGTGTGCCGGAACAGGACCGGACAACAGTTCAAGGCGAAGGCTTTGGCCTCCATGTGAAGGATTCCAGCTTTATCGCCGACCGAGATCTGGTGAAGGAAATCGAGGAAATCGCGGAAAAGGGCAAGATACCGTTCCAGCGCACCATGCTCCGTGCAGGTGGCCAGGATGGTGCCGCCGCGCAACAGGCTGCAGCAGGGGCCAAGGCCGTCGGAATTGTCGTCGGAACACGCTACATTCACACGGTTACCGAGATGATCCACCGCGACGATCTGAAGGCCGCCCGCGATGTCATTGCCGCTTACCTGAAGAAGGCCTGATCCGGGTTCTTACTCGGCTGCTGCGTTCCGCTCGGCAAATGCCCAAAAAAGCCGGAAAGCGTGAGACTTTACGCTTTCCGGCCTGCGAACCAGCGCGAGAGTTCTGGGTGCACGTGGGTTAAGCGGGACGGCTTTCAAATCCCCAATATCTTCCGGCAGTGCGTAGCGGGCCACGATACTGATCCCGAGCCCGACCGATACAAGCGCCATGATCGAGGCCGTTTGCCGGATCCGGTGATAGGCTTTCGGCAGCGTTGAGTCCGACTGGGTAAACCAGGCCCGGATCAAGGGCTCGCTGCCGGCCTTGGTCAAAATGAAGGGATCGGAAAAGAAGTCTTGCGGCGTCAGTTCCGATCGTTCGGCAAGCCGGTGGTGGCTCGGAACCAAGCCGACAAGTTGATCGTTTCCCAGTTGGACCTGATCAAGCTGCTCAGGCGGGTTTGCCAAAACCGCCGCATCAACGTCGCCATCCTGAAGAGCGCTCAGAACGTCCTGATCGTCGTATTCGCGGATGGCGACATGTATCTGCGGATTGTATCGGGCGAAGGACTTCAAAAGGTCTGGCAGCAACCAGGTTGAGGCGCTTGCTCCGAAAGAGCCAATCGTGACCGTTCCCTGCTGCCCCCGTTTTCGCCGCTCCAGTTCGTTTGCAAGATCTGCAAAGTTTCCGTCGATACGCTGGGCGAAGTCGGCAACGATATGACCCTCTGCTGTTAGGATGAGCGGCCGTTCTTCCCGCGATACCAGAGACAAGCCAAAGTGGTTTTCCAGCGCAGACACCGCGCGGCTAATGGCCGGCTGGGAAACAGACAGTGTCTGTGCCGCTCGGGACATGGAACCGGTTTCACGAATGAGGCTGAGTGCGCGCAGGGCAGTTAGCGAGAGATCTGTATCAGGCATAATATAACTTCTAATTATTTTATCTTGCCATAACATAATTCTAAAACAGAGATATCGCCACACTGAACAAAGCCGGAGCTCTGCCTTGTCTGGCACGACTGCCATTACTCCACTCCTCGCGGTCCTGCCCGATTTGGGATTGATTGCGTTGGGCGCGCTTTTTGGAAGGCTGCTGACGCCAGAGGCCTGGAAAGCGCTGGACCGGTTGAACTTTCAGGGCCTGTTCCCAGCCCTTCTTTTTGTTGCAGCATCTTCGCGGCCAGTCGACCCCGCCGATCTCTTGTCAATCGGATTGGCCGTCTGGTTGATTATCGGCGTTGCGTGCGCCGCCGGCTATGTCTTGCGCCGCTACGGGCCGGAGCAGTGGACCGACTTCGCGGGGGCCTGGCAGACCTCATGGCGGTTCAATACGGCCATGGCATTTGTTGTCGTGCAGGCCTTTCCACCCGCAGTCGCCGGCTTCCTGGCCATAGCGGTTGGAATGGCTGTGCCCTTCGCGAACGTGCTGGCGGTCAGCGCCCTCACGCGTGGCAAGGGCAGCTTCCTCTCAAGGGCGCGCGAAGTCGCGCTGAACCCGTTTTTGCTCGCCAGCCTTGCAGGCGTTGCTGTCGCTCTGACAGGTACCAAGCTTCCCGCTTTACCAAACGCTGTGGTTGGGCGGCTCGCCGATGCGGCCTTGCCGCTGACGCTTCTGTCAATTGGTGCTGCACTCGACTGGTCAAAGGCGATTTGTTTTGACCGCTTTTATACTGGTTTGCATCTGGTGAAACTGGTGTTGCTGCCGGGCCTGGTGATGCTTGCCATGTTGTGGCTGGACGCTTCGCCGCCAATTTGCGCAGCGCTGATCCTGTTTGCAGCTCTGCCGACGGCTTCAGCCTCCCATGTTTTGGCGGCCCGCTATGGTGCGGACAGAAGTCTTGTTGCCACCATTGTTACCCAGTCATCCCTGATCGGGTGCCTTACGCTGCCAGCATGGTGCCTGGTGCTGCTGCTCTGGTTTTGAGGCTGTATGCACAGCAACCAGAAACTCAGCTCATCCAGCGCAGCGTTTTCGCCTTGACCGGATTGGCAAAGTCGCGCTTTTCAGTGCCGGAACGGGCCCATTCTTCCTTGAGCTGCATCCACCAGCGGCCCTGGGTGTCAGCATCATTGATGAGCATGAGTTTTGGATTGTACTCCAGCCCTTCACGCTGCTGAATGACCACCTGCCGGTCTTGGTTCAGGAACACGCTCATCAGATGGCGGACTAGGGGCTTGAGAGGTTTCACCCAGCCCATGGTTGTCCAGAACAACTGCCGGACTTCCGTCTCATCCTCAGTCACCGGTGTGATCGTGGTCAGGCCGACGACCGAGTGTTTGGAGCCCTTGATGTGCTCAATGCGCAGCCCGGGCAGCATGTAGCGGATTTCCGTGGTCACATCGTCACCAAGAACCTTGTAGGCGATGTTCTGCGGAGGCAGCTTGTGCCTGACCATGGCCCAGCCGAGCTCTGACGGCTCAAACACCTTTTCCTTTGGCCGGAGCTTGGTGGCGTTTTTCTTGAACCACCAGGAGGTATGGACGAATGCCGCGTGCGTCGGGTCCATCAGGCCGAGCGCTGCATGATCAACCGAGCAGATAAACGGCTGCATGATGGCCACTTCCGGTCCGGTCTCCGCAGCAAAATCAGGTAGCATCGGCGGCTGCGGCTGGCGGCCATCTTCAGGCTTCTCGCCGTTTTCGGAGAAATAGATCCAGATCAGGCCCTGCTGTTCAACGACAGGATAAGCGCCGCAGGAAATCCTGGAAAAATCAATCGTCTGGTATTCATGAGTGGAGGGAATATCGACACATGTCCCTTCCGTGTCGAACTTCCAGCCATGATAACAGCACTGTACGTGCTCTCCATCAAACCAGCCGTGGCGCAGGGGAATGCCGCGGTGCGGGCAGATGTCCCGAAGGGCGAAGACTTTGCCGTCGTTGGCTCTGGCGAACAGAACCATCTCGCCCATCAGTTTTTTACCGATCATCTTGCCCGGCTTTATCTCAGAGCTCGGGCAGGCGACGTACCACAGGCCGCGAAGCAGCTCCGCTTTGAGATTATTCACGGCTGATAACTCCCCAGCACAGTCAACCCAGATGATATACCGGCCCGGATTTACAGGACTGCGGAGAAAGCCTCAAGGGGTAGGAATGCTTAGAGCAGAAAGCCGTCAGGCGAGCCCTTCGATCAGATTGCCGATCTGGGTGCCGGACCCGGCATAGAGCGAACTAACCGACGCGTTTTGATAGCTGGCGGTCACGTTGCCGAAATCCGCCTCGATATTGGTGGCACTTGCTGATCTTGCTGTCAGTCCGGTGGCGCTGTCATAGGACACGCGCTCAAAGGAAACGAATTCTGCCGACAGGGTGTTGCCATCAATTTCGGCTTCGATTGTCGTTGTAGAAATCGTTGCGCTTTCGTAGGCGAGCGTGGGATTGTCACTATCGTCGCCAAGAGCCGAGCGTATTTTGCCAGCAGTTTCTTGATAGTCTTCAATCGTGGCCAGCGCTGTTTCCTCGCTGTCCTCTTCGGTTTCGCCCTTGCCCTTTTCGACCGCGTCTTGAAGAGCAGCGATAACAACCGCATCTTCTTCCGCCTTCTTTGTGGCAGCTTCCAGTGCAGTGAGAGCCGGTGCCTTCGGGGCGTTCTGCTCCGTTTGCCCCGCAGAGTTACCAGAGCGTCCACCGCTGGTGAACGTAGCGCTTAAGATGCTGGTGCTTTGCGTCGTTGTCTCAATTGAGATCTGCATGAAAGAACCCGGAGATGGACATGCGCCGGTCAATGCGCCGACGCCAACCGGACTAGAGTGCAAGCTATCCGGTTAACATCGCGTTAACTAAATCTGGCGTGGCTGTTTGGTACTATTCGGCAGCCACGAGTTCCGGTGCTGACCACGTTCCGTTTTCAATCTCGTCGATCTGCTTGTCGATCTGACCAATGACAAACCGGGAAAACGGACCGAGATGCACATAGAGCGCGATCATCATCATGACCGGCTTGATGGCGCGGAAATTGGTGAAGGCCGTAATCGCCAATGTTTTCCAGAAAGGCCAGCGATAGGTCTTGTTGGTGAAGGTCATGGCCCACATGAGCCTGCCAAACTGCTTCAGGTCGTGCGCTAGTCCGCCTCCAACCAACTCGCCGTTAGCACCATCCATTTTCAGCATGCCGGCGACCGTCTGCACGCGTTTGAAATAGGCTTCCGGGCTATAGACCCGGTCAATGACAGTTCTGAAATCACGCAGGATTGCGGCCCGGTCACGGAATGTCTTGAAGTTCAGGCCAGCGGTGCACTGATCGCCATCAATGGTGTTCGGGTCATCACTGGCAAAGTCCGCGTGAAGCCGACCTTCGCGTGCAAGGCGGCGCGTCAACTGGGTGTTGGGGAGGGCAAACAGCAGTCCGGTCATGGCGACGGGTATGGCTGCTTCTTCAATGAGCGACGAGATTTCGTCAGCGACCTGATCACTTTCCTCATCGAAGCCGACTATAAAGCCGGCAAGCACCCAGATGCCCGCGTCATAGATCCGGTGCACGCTTTTCGCGATATCCCTGCGGGTGTTCTGTTTCTTGCGCGTTGCGTTGAGGACTTCAGGGTCCGGGCTTTCAATGCCAATGAAGACGGAAAAGAAGCCGGCTTCCTGCATGAGAGCCAGCAAGGCATCATCGTCGGCCAGGTTGAGGGATGCCTCGGTAGACATCTCAAACGGCCGGTTGTGCTTCTTCTGCCAGTCGATCAGCGTCGGCAGGAAGGCTTTGACGGCCTTCTTGTTGCCAATCAGATTGTCATCGACAAAGTCGATATGACCGCGGTAACCGAGCTCATAAAGCCGGTCGAGTTCGGCAAGCATCTGTTCATTGGTCTTGGTACGCGGACGGCGGCCATAAAGCTCGATGATGTCACAGAACTCACACGTGAACGGACATCCACGCGAATATTGCACACCAATCTGGACATAGCTGTCGAACTTCAGCAGGTCGAAGCGTGGAATTGGGCTTGTAGTAACATCTGCCTTGAACTTCTCAGCTTCGAAAGTTCCAGCACGGACACCATCTTCCCAGGCGGAGAGAAATTTTTCGAGGATGCCTTCTGCTTCACCAAGAACACGGAAGTCGGCGGACTCGTAGACTTCCGGGCTGGACGTGGCATCCGGCCCGCCCACAGCAACAGGGAGTTTCCTTTCGCGGCACATACGGATGACATTAAGAGCATCCGACTGTTGCGGCAGCATGCCACCGGTCAGGACAAGGTCCGCCCAGTCCAGGGCCGCGTCGTGCAGTTCTTCAGTATTCCGGTCAATCAGTTTGACGGACCAATTCTCCGGCAGCATTGCCGCGACCGTGATCAGGCCAAGCGGCGGGGCGGGATACTTCGCGCCGACCAGCTCACAGGTTGCGCCGTAGTTCCAGAAAGACCCCGCAAGGAAACGCGGATAGACCAGCAAAACGTTGCATTCGGAAAACGACATTTGGGTTCCTTTGACCGCACGGTCCCTGAAACAGGAAACATTGTTGGCGGACCCTAGCAATAAAAATGCGGCCACGGAATGTTTTCCGGTGCGACAAAAGCAAAAGGGCGGAAAAACCGCCCTTCACATTCTGATGATTTGTCGGCTGTCAGAGAACCTTGAGGTCCTCCGCCATGGCCCGGCCGAGGCGCCATTCGAGGTCGAATGCAACCAGTTGCCCTTCTTCGAGCTTGTCGATACCAGACCGGCGCAGAGCCGAAATCTCAACGAGGATGTCCTCGCCGTCCTGAGGTTCGATAGAGCCGATACCACGGCCTGCATCAAACCATTTAACGTTTCCATGCAACACGGATTGTTACTTTCTTTTTCAATAAACTGACGTTCATACCGGGGCTTGTTACTCCGGAATTTCAACGTCTTGATGACAAGGTATTTGAAATCGCTTCGCCCAAATCCGGGCGGCGTGTTCAATTATTAAATCCGGCTGGCAGGTGACTGCGATCAAACGCCGGAATGCGAAAACCGGTAGCAGGCCATATCGCCCCTACCGGCTCGCGCTTATTATTAAATGGTATGGTGCCCTGGAAATTCAAGGCTGCACGGTCGGGCAGGCCGCTAGCGGTTCAGTTCACCGCGAATGACATACCGCAGGATATCGACGACCTGCTCTGACGTTTCGGCAACCGCGAGAGCTGCTCCGTCCACTTCCTTGAGTGGGTGGGTCAGAGATGGATCATGCAGTACAATCAGAGACTTGCCCAGTGCTGCCGCATAGCCGGCGTCAAAAGCTGCGTTCCATTGCTTGTACTTGTCACCGAAACGTACAACGACAATGTCGGCTTTTTCGATCAGCGTGCGGGTGCGCAGCGCGTTGACCTTGGCGCCTTTGTGGTCGTACCAGAATTTCTTCTCTTCATCGCCTAGGATGAACGCTCCGCAATCATCGCTGGCATCATGATCGGTTACGGGCGCCGAGAAAGTTACCGGCAAACTGAGGGCTTCGGCACCAATGGTGATGCGTTCGCGCCAGTCCGTGTGGATTTCTCCGGAAAGATAAACGGACCAATTGGACATGGAATTTCTCCGCATTCGCGTGTTTCAGGCGCTGATAGCGCATTTGAGGCCGGTCGCGCGCAAGCTGCGCAATTCGGCAGCGGCTGTCAACTGGAACTCACCGCGGGTTTTGTGCCGACCCGGAGTAGCTATTTTGCCGATAATCGCCAAATGCCATCGCAACTATCTGGAAAGCCCTCTACCGAATTCCAGTCAATTTCTGGCTGAAGCTCATGGCCTTAATCTTCAGCGTACCCTGGAGCGAGTGCCTTCAGGGCCACCCGGTAGTTTGGGTATTCAAACCGGTATCCGAGTTCTTCCTTGACGCGTTTATTGGAGACTCTTTTGTTTTCGCCATAAAAAGATCGGGCCATCGGCGTCAGGTCTGCAGTTTCGAATGGGATTTCCGGTGGCGGAGCGACTCCAAGAAGTTCTGCCGCAAGGGTGACCACATCTTGAGGCGGGGCGGGTTCGTCATCGGTGACGTTGAAAATCCTTGTCGATTGCACCGCCATTGCCGTCTCCAGGGCCCCAGCAATGTCGGCGACATGGATGCGATTGAAAACCTGACCGGGCTTTATCAGGCGCCGTGCCTTGCCCTTTTTGAAATTCTCAAAAGCATTCCGGCCCGGACCATAAATCCCTGACAAGCGGAAAATCTGGACAGGAATCTCATGGGCCTTAGAAAATGCAAGCCATCCATTTTCCGCGTCAACGCGCTGCACCGACCGTTTCGAGACTGGTTTGCAGGCGGTCGTTTCATCCACCCAGGCACCGTCGTGGTTGCCATAAACGCCGACAGTGGACAGATATCCAAGCCAGTCAGGCTTGCACGCAGCGACGTCGTCTGCGTGGTGATTAAGGACCGGATCTCCTGCTTCACCCGGGCCGATTGAAACAAGCACATGCGTCGCTTGGCTCAGTGCTTCGGTAATCCCTTGCCCGGGCTTACTGCCATCAAACAGAAACGGATGAATACCATCAGCCTCAAGTCGGGCTGCCTTTTCAGAAGATCGTGTGGTTCCGCCTATCCATGCGCACCTGAACCGGATGCGGTTGATGAACGCTTGCGATGAATAGCCGACCCCGAAGACAAACAGGCGCATGGACATACCTTTCAAAGTTCCAAGTGCTTTCGGCGGATCTCATAAAGCGAGATGCCGGTGGCGACAGCAAGGTTCAAACTGTCTGCTTCGCCGACTTGCGGTATTCTGATTAACGTGGAGCACGCTTCCGCCATGTCCTCTTCAAGACCTTTTTGTTCATTGCCCATAAGCAGCAGAACAGGATCGGAGTAGTCCGGTGTCCGGTAGTCGACAGACCCCTTCAAATGGGTACCTGCAACGGTGCCCGGCCAGCTGGCAGCAAGGGACTTGAACTCCGCTTTCGTCATTTTCGCCAGCGGCACATGGAAGAGCGATCCCATTGTTGCTCTGACGGCTTCAACCGCAAACGGATCCGTACAGTCTCCGACAAGCATCACGCCGCTGGCACCAACAGCGTCTGCCGTCCGGATAATCGTACCCAGATTACCGGGGTCCCGCACCCGGTCGAGGGCTACCCAGACTGAGGCACCTTTCGGATTGATGTCGTCTTTGGACAGAGCCTTTTGCTCATAGACGCCCACGACCATCTGCGGATTATCCTTGCGGGTCATCGCGGAAAGGACCGATGTGTTGACTTCAAGGATCAGTGCACCTCTAGCCTTGGCCGTCGCGGAGGCTTGCTGCGCAACCGGGTTGTCCCGCGCTTCCGGACCAATGGCCAGATACCTGACGCCCCAACCGGCAGCGAGTGCATCCGTTGCGAGCTTGAGCCCTTCAGCCACGAATAGCCCGGACTGGGTCCGGTGTTTTCGCTGGGCTACCAATCCCTTGATCTCTTTTACGATCGGATTGGAATGGCTCGTAATCTGTTTGACCGAGCCGATCCGTTCAGGTTTTCCAGAAGCGTTCATCGGCTGCTCCATCTGGAAAAGAGCGATGTCGAAAGGGCGCGGTTTCCACCGTCTTCGCGGATGACCAGTTCGCCGGATTCCAGAAGACCGCCTTGTTTGTCGAGGGTTTCAGCCATCAGCTCATGGATGGCGACAAAGCTCGACCGGATGGCATAGGCAGTGAGGATCATGAACAGGGCATCCTTGGCCAAGATCTGACGCAAGTCGTTCAGCATTCCGGGCAGGCTGGTATAAAGATCCCATACCTCGCCCTTGGGCCCACGGCCATATTTCGGCGGATCAAGAATGATGCCGTCGTAGGTGTTGCCGCGCCGGACTTCGCGGGCAACGAATTTCGAGGCGTCTTCGCAGATCCAGCGGATGGGCAGATCCTCAAGACCGGAGAGCGCCTGGTTTTCCCGCGCGTAGCCGATGGCCTTTTTCGAGGCGTCAACGTGGGTGACCTGCGCACCTTCCGTCGCTGGCAAAAGCGATGCGAGGCCCGTATAGCCGAAGAGGTTCAGTATCTTGAGTGGCTTTTCCTGCGCCCTTTTTCGCTCAGAACGGACCTTGGAATTTACCCAATCCCAATGGGCTGCCTGTTCGGGAAACACCCCCACGTGGCGGAAGGACATCAAGCGGCCGTTGTAGCGGACCGGTCCGTAGGACATTGGCCAGGTTTCGGAAACGTTCCCGGAGAATTTCCAGCGGCCCGGGCCCTCCTCTTCCGTGTCACCTGAAAACACAGCATCGGCACGATCCCATACGGATGGTTTCAGCCGCCTTTGCCCCATTGCCTGCGGCTCAGGGCGCAAAATGGTGAAGCGGCCGTACCTTTCAAGTTTCTGCCCCTGGCCCATGTCCAAAAGGCGGTAGTCCTTCCAGCCTGGTGTTTCCAGGATGACCGGCCACTTCTGCAACGGCGGTTGACCCGGGGAGGGAAGGGCAGTTTCTGTCGGCAAGTCCGGCACGGCAGTCTCTCAATGGGTTTCGCGGAACGGATGCAACAGGCATTATTCCCGCAAGGCCGCCGGGTCAATCGGATCAGGCAGATTTGCGCGCAACTGTGGTGGTTGTGAAGGGGTGTTTTGATGTGAAACCTGAAGAACGGAACTCTGATGCCACTTGGCAGACTGGCGTGGCAGCTGACGTTGCAGCCTATTTTGCAAAATGCCCACCACCGGCTCGGGCGCATCTTTTGCAGCTTCGCAGCATGGCGATGGACCTTGCTGAAGAAGATCCGAGGATCGGCCCCCTACTGGAGACGTTGAAGTGGGGGGAGCCATCCTATCTCACGTCCAAGACACGGGCGGGTACAACGCTGAGATTGGCGTTTTACAAGAAGAGATCGAATACTATCGGCGTATTCTTCAATTGCCGGACCAGGCTCGCGGGGCGGATCAAGGAACTCTATCCGAGCCATTTCAACCATGACGGCAATCGCGGGCTGTTGTTTGATACACGCGAGAGCCTTCCTGCAGAGGATCTGAAGGCGTGCCTCGCACTCATCCTCACCTACCATGTGCAAAAGCTCTTCTAGAAGCAGAGCGGCATAAAAAAGGGCGGCCGTTTGGCCGCCCCTTGTTGTTTGGATTTGAAGTCTGCTTAAGCCGCAGCGACGTTTGCCAGGAACTGGTCGACTTCCGACTTGAGATGACCCGTCTTTTCGGCCAGCTCTCCGGAGGCGGACAGAACCATGTCTGCGGACGAGGACGTCTGGTCGACAGCTTGCGACAGCTGCGACATGGCGGAAGAGACATAGGTGGTGCCTTCCGCTGCCTTCTGCACGTTCTGGGAGATTTCCGTAGTGGCAGAGCCCTGCTGTTCGACAGCCGCCGCAATGGTCGCGGTGTAGTTGTCGACCTCTTCCATGATCTCTGTGATCTCGCCGATGGCCTGTGCCGACTCCTGCGTCGCACTCTGAATGGAGGAAATTTGCGCGCTGATCTCTTCCGTTGCCTTGGAGGTCTGGGTTGCCAGCTCCTTGACTTCGGAAGCAACGACAGCAAACCCCTTGCCGGCTTCGCCTGCCCGGGCTGCCTCAATGGTGGCGTTCAGGGCCAGCAGGTTGGTCTGTTCGGCGATCGCCTGGATCAGCGTCACGACCTCACCGATCTTGGCCGCCGATTCTGCAAGACCCTCAACCTTGCGGTTGGTTTCGCGTGTGCCCTCGGTCGCCCGGCCGACGACTTCGGTCGTCTGGGCGACCTGGCGGGAGATCTCGCCGATGGAGGCTGCCAGCTCTTCGGCCGCACTGGCCACCGTCTGGACGTTCTGCGTGGCTTCATCCGACGAGGTCAGGGTGGTTGCCGCATGCTCTGAGCTTTCCCGGGCAATGCCGGTCAGGGCGTTTGCGGTTTCATCCAGTCCCTCAGCTGTCTGGCCAACGGCGCCGATGACATCTTCGGCGGTTGAGCGGAAGGCGGCGATCATGCCGTCGATCCGTTCCTGGCGCTCCAGGCGTGCCCGTTCATCGCGGGTGCTTTCTTCCTGCAGGCGGGCCCGCTCCAGGGCGTTGTCGCGGAACACCTGAACCGTCCGGCTCATGTCGCCGATCTCGTCACCCCGCTCCGTGCCGGCAATGGTCACATCGTTGTCCCCATTGGCAAGCGCAGACATCACACGCGTCATCCCCTGAATCGGTTTGGTGACCATGAAGTTCAAGCTCATTGCGAGAACAATGCCAAGGACCGCAGCGACCGCAAGCGCCGCGCCAATGATCGCCAGTGCCTGCGTGCTGGAAGCCTTGGCCTGCGCGCTTTGTTCCGACGCGATTTTCGAGATCATGCCACTGACGTCTTCCGCCAATACCTGCAAGATGTCCAGACGCTTGGCGGTATCGATCTTGCTGACTTCCATGCTGGAAAACGCTGTTTCGAACGAAGTGATAGCGGTTTTCGCGGCGCTAAGTTTTTTGGCGATCGCGTCGAACTTGGCAGCCCCGAGGGCAAGTTCACCTTCGATGAACTTCAGATCTTCAAGGTTCTGATGAACTGTTGATGCACCGCTGAAGCCACTTTGGCCGACAAAGGTTGCAGTTGCGGCCTTTACCTCCAGAGCGGCGCTTCTCAGCTCTGCTGCACTGGACAGAAGAAAATCGGCTTCACCGAGTTTCTTATTGGCTTCCTCGGTTTGTGCCTCGACGTTTTCAAGCACCTTGTATGTGTTCTCGCGAAGGGCCTGCGCCGTAACAGCAACGGTTGCCATTGCGTCTTCTGCTGCCTTCTTGAACGAAAAAATTTCCATGAAGTCGGTCGTGGAAATGAGTTTGTTCAGCTTGTCGGCAAGTTCGGCAGACTGTGCGGAGAGATCCTTTATCTTCTTGTGGTCGATACCCGGGATCTGGGTTTTTTCCATTTTGGCTGTAGCAGGAACAAGACTTTCTGCTATCGCGAGCGCCTTCTTCATGTCCTCGCCGGAGTTTGAAGTTCCGGCTGCCTTGAAAGACTTCTCAATCAAAAGCGTGTCTTCCTGAACCTTGGAAGCAACCTGGCCCAGATTGTTCGCGTCTGTTTGGGCCTCTTGAGCAGCTTTCGAATCCGCAGACGCTTCCTTGCGGATCTTGTTTGCGCTGCTGGCGATGCCGTTCGCGATGGCGCTAAGATTGGCGATTGAATAGCTGAGCTTTTCGTTGAGCTCCTGCTGTTCGGTAATCGCGGCTGTTACATCGGCAAAGGTGTCATTGAAACCGATGACGGCCTCGATCGCTTCATTTACACCGGCCTGGCTTGAGGCATCTGCGCTCAATTCGCCTTTCAGACCTTCCAGGGAAGTGTTGAGGGCCGCGATGGCTGTCTGTGTTCCTTCGGCCAGAGCAGGTGTCTTGTCCGAAAGATAGGCTTCACGGTTGGTTGTCACTTCCTGCAAGCGCATCATGGCTTGCGTCGCCTGATCAGCGCTTTCGAACCGGTTGGCCAGCCCGCTGACAGATATGGCGCCCACGCCGCCGACAAGAGCGGTCAGCAGAAGCACCGCCGTGAAACCACCGCTGATTTTGTAGCCAATGCGGAGATTGTTTAGTGTTTGCAGTATTTTGACCATGACGTTTTTGCTTTCCCACCCAGGAAATTTTTTATTCTCTACGTCAGGATAAAATTTATGCGTAAAATTGAGGTAAATATTGAAAGGTGTTGTTCAGTTGGTGTCCTGAGCTGGTCGGAGGATTCCTCCTTTATTATTTGGGCCGGATAAACTCAAAAATCGACATTTATTTTTATTCGAAAATTTTGGATCAGTTCTTGAAATTACTTGACGGGTTGTGCCTTGATTTGGGTGCGGACCCTGGGGCCTTGAAAAAATCCATGCAAAAAGGGCGGCCGTTTGGCCGCCCCTTGTTGTTTCGGTTGGAAGTTTGCTTAAGCCGCAGCGACGTTAGCCAGGAACTGGTCAACTTCCGACTTGAGATGACCCGTCTTCTCGGCCAGCTCACCGGAGGCGGACAGAACCATGTCTGCTGAGGAGGAGGTCTGGTCGACTGCCTGCGACAGCTGCGACATGGCAGAAGAGACATAGGTGGTGCCTTCCGCCGCCTTCTGCACGTTCTGGGAGATTTCCGTCGTGGCAGAGCCCTGCTGTTCGACAGCGGCCGCGATGGTCGCGGTGTAGTTGTCGACCTCTTCCATGATCTCGGTGATCTCGCCGATGGCCTGTGCCGATTCCTGCGTCGCACTCTGAATGGACGAAATCTGCGCGCTGATCTCTTCCGTTGCCTTGGAGGTCTGGGTTGCAAGCTCCTTGACCTCGGAGGCAACGACCGCAAACCCCTTGCCGGCTTCGCCTGCCCGTGCTGCCTCGATGGTTGCGTTCAGGGCCAGCAGGTTGGTCTGTTCGGCGATCGCCTGGATCAGGGTTACGACCTCACCGATCTTGGCCGCCGATTCCGCAAGACCCTCGACCTTGCGGTTGGTCTCCCGGGTGCCCTCGGTTGCCCGGCCGACGACTTCGGTCGTCTGGGCAACCTGGCGGGAGATCTCGCCGATGGAGGCTGCCAGTTCTTCAGCCGCACTGGCCACCGTCTGGACATTCTGCGTGGCTTCATCCGACGAGGTCAGGGTGGTTGCCGCATGCTCTGAGCTTTCCCGGGCAATGCCGGTCAGGGCATTTGCGGTTTCATCCAGTCCCTCGGCGGTCTGGCCGACGGCGCCGATGACATCTTCGGCCGTTGAGCGGAAGGCGGCGATCATGCCGTCGATCCGTTCCTGGCGCTCCAGGCGTGCCCGTTCATCACGGGTGCTTTCTTCCTGCAGGCGGGCCCGCTCCAGGGCGTTGTCGCGGAATACCTGAACCGTCCGGCTCATGTCGCCGATCTCGTCACCCCGCTCCGTGCCGGCAATGGTCACATCGTTGTCCCCATTGGCGAGCGCAGACATCACACGCGTCATCCCCTGGATCGGCTTGGTAATTGCCAGGTTCAGAGCAATGGCCACCACGACACCGACGACGGCCACCAGAACCAAGGTCAAGCTGATTTGCGCCAAGGCAGAGGAACCGGCATCCTGGGCCAGTTGCGCTTGTCGGTTTGCGATTGATTCAATCTGGGTGTTGACGGTTTTCGTCAAACTCGCAAGCATCGCTTTTTGCTCGTTGAGCTCGTTGCGCGTTGTGTGCATGTCTTTGAAAGACTTGTCGAACGTAACGATTGCAACGGGTATTTCACCGATAATTTCTGCAGCTTCAGGCAATACTTTTGCTGCCTCAGCCAGATGTTCTTCCAATTCGAGTAGCGCCGCGATTTGCTCTTGAAGAACTTTGATGTCTTCACCGCCAAACCCGCCGAAGAAATTCAGTGTCTCAGCGCGGGCCGCAAGGGCCAGACGGCTGAGCGCGACTGCGTTCGGTGCGACTTCTTCAATCACCTTGAGGCGCGTTTTTGCGTTCATGGCCGCAGATTTCGACTTGGTGACCGCAATGATCGTTTGGGCACGGATATCTTTCGCCGAGGCAATGAGGTTTTCTATTTCCTTGCCGGCGTTGGTTTTCACCTCAAAAGCTTCGTTGAAATCCAGGTCACCGCCCATTTTGGCAAGCAGTTTGTCCAGATTTTTCGCATGTTTTGCTAGCTGCTTAAGGCTTTTCGATTCGATGCCCGGGATTTTCTTGTAGCTCAGCGTTTTTGCATCGGGAGCTATGTTTCCGGTAATTGTGAGCGCTTTTTCAAGAGTCGAACCGCTTAGATTGCCGCGGGCCTTCAGGTAAATAAGCTGTACGTTGAACGCTTCTTCCTGCAGCGAGAAGATCGTCCTTGCCAACTGATTGTTGGCGTCAAGGTCTTCATTGGCCTTGACCACTGAGGTCCTGACATCCTTTTCAGCCACATGCAAAATGTCTTCGATTTTCGAAGCTTGTGCCAGCAAAGAGTCTGTTGATTGCAGCAGCGTCTGAAGGCTTTCCTTCTGCGCGCTGGTTTGATCGGACACGGCGCCGAACGTGCTTCGGAACTCGCCAATGGCAGTTTTAGCCTGATCTACCTGCGATACGGATGTCGCGTCGTCAGCAACTTCGGTTCTCAAGTGATCTAGCGCGGTATCAAGTTCGTTTAGCGAAACATTGGTCTCTTCTGCCGCAGCCGGATCTTGCGTCGTCAAGAACGTTTCCCGGTTCAAAGACGTTTTTTCAAGCAGCGAAGATACATGTGTTGCATCTCCAGAAACGTCGAAGCGTGACGAAAGATTCGTAATCGCCAGCAAACCCACTGTGCCAACGATGCCGGTTAAGATCAGGATACTTAGAAAGCCACCACCAACTTTGTAGCCGAATTTCAAATCTACAAGTTTTTGCAGAACGCGTTTATTTGCACGCATTTTGTTCCCCTAGAATTCCCACCAATTCTCCGGGGACGGTAACAATGATGAATAAAATTTGAGTAAATTTGTCAGTGTTCAGGTATGGAGAATCCAGTAAAATTGCCGAATAACCTATGAATATGCAACCAATGATTATTATTTCCCTAAGGTACTGTAAATCAGTGATTGCATTTTCTGTTTAGACGTGCTGGCCGCCATTAATGTGGATTTCCGCTCCTGTGACATAGGATGCCGGGGATGTGCAGAGGAAATGGATTGTGTCCGCCACCTCTTCCGGGCGGCCCAGGCGCCGGAGCGGAATTTCATCAATCAGCTTTTCGGTTCCTGGAGACAAGATTGACGTGTCAATTTCACCGGGTGCAATCGCGTTGACGCGTATCCCATGTGGTCCGAAGTCCGCTGCCATCTCACGCGTCAGGGATGCCAAGGCTGCCTTTGATGTTGCATAGGCTGTACCGGCGAACGGATGAACACGCATACCGGCAATGGAAGTCACGTTGACAATCGATCCACCCGCCTTTTTGAGTTCATCAAACAGTCCGCGGCCCAGCATGATAGGGGCGAAGAAATTGACCTGGAATACATGGCGCCATGTGTGCATCGATGTCGTTATGGAATCGAGCCGCTCGCCGTCATCCCCTTTCGGGCTGATCCCGGCATTGTTGATCAGGGCATCTAGTTTGGATCCGTGTGGCTCGAGACGTTTGCGGATTTCCTGAACCGCAAATCCGAGGTTTTCAGGGTCGGACAGGTCGACCTTGATATGATCCTCCGGCCCCATCGGCCAGGGGCACTTGTCTGAAAAGGCCTGGCGCGAGCAAGTAATCACCCGCCAACCAGCCGCTGAAAAACGCTTTACGGTCGCATGACCGATCCCCCGGCTTGCGCCAGTCAAAACGACGGTGCGGCGGTCATCAATGGTATTGGGGTCAGTCATGCGGGGGAGCCTTGATCAGGAAGTTCGAAAGAAAAGTTGACTTTTGCAGTTGACTTTAGTTTATGCGGCCAGCTGTTTCTATGACAGAATAGTTCGCAATTGCGAACAGCTTGGACGCAGGAATGATAATTTGTTCGTGTAATGTGTTATCGGATGAGCAGCTTCGCAATGCCGCGAAGGAAATGCGTGCTGATCCGAACGGAAAGGTTCCAACCCCAGGTGCGGTGTTTCGCAAGCTGGGATGCCGTCCGCGTTGCGGCGGTTGTTTTCCATCCGTTATCGAGCTCATCCACGAAAAAGCTGCGGACGAACCTGCCGGAAGCGAGTATGGGAAAAGCAAGCGGGCGGTAAAGCGTAACAAAAAGGGAGAGGCCCGATGAAGGGTGAGGTGAGAGTCATTGAGTATCTGAACAAGGCCTTGCGTCATGAACTGACCGCGGTCAATCAGTATTGGCTGCACGCCCGCCTTCTGGACGATTGGGGCTTTGGAAAGCTGGCTGCCAAGGAGCGCGAGGAATCGGACGAAGAGCGTGCGCATGCCGATGAACTGATGGATCGGATCATTTTTCTGGAAGGCCTGCCCAATCTGCAGGTGCTGGATCCGCTCCGCATTGGCCAGTCATTGAAGGAATGCATCGAGTGCGATCTGGCCGGTGAATATGTCGCCCGGGCGCTTTATCACGAAGCCCGCGAGGTTTGCCGGGAGTGCGCCGATTACGTTTCCATGGCGTTGTTTGAAAAGCTCCTTGCCGACGAAGAAAGCCATATTGATTATCTGGAGACGCAACTCTCGCTGATCGAACGGATCGGAATCGACCGTTACGCACTTCTGCAAGCCCAATCCGCCGATTCAGTAGACTGAATGGATGCTGTGCGGCGGGTGTCTGTAGTCCTGCAGACCTACAAGCAAACGATGTCACCCCCGGCTGCCGCAGCGTCCTCTGGGTCATGAGTGACGAGAAGCACAGGCAGTTCTTTCTCCCGGGCAAGCGAAAACACAAGCTTTCGAATGTCAGCGCGTCTGGTTTGATCGAGGCTGGAAAAAGGCTCATCCAGCAATAGGGCCTTCGGTTCCGCCAACAACAGGCGCATCAGGGCAACACGGGTTTGCTGGCCTCCGGATAAGGTCGCAGGATCTCTGTCGCCACAGTCTTCCAGGCCAACCTCGCGCAAGGCACCTGCAACATATGCGCGCCGGTCAGAAGCGTCGCCATCGCAATCCTGCTTCAGACCGAACAGCAGGTTTTGCGCAACCGACATATGGGGAAACAGCAAGGGAGTTTGGAACATGAGCCCCACTTTGCGTTCTTGAGCTGGCAATTGGGTGATGTTCCGTTCGCCAAGCCAAACCTGACCTTCAGAATTGAATGCCGGATCAAGAAATCCGGCAACGAAATCCAGCAGGGTCGATTTGCCGCTTCCGCTGTCTCCCATGACAGTTAGCACTTCGCCCGGCGCGATCTCACGGTCGAGCGCAATCAACTGCCTTTGACCCAGCTTGATACGGATATGGTCCAGCTTCAAACTGGCCGGATTGTTTTTGGCTTCACTCATTGAACCTACCGATTGGGCGACAGTGCCGGGCGATGCCGAAACATCATGGCCGGGATTAGGGCAGCGAGCAAAAAACCTATCAGCGGTAAAAGCAGTTGCAGCATGGCGTAGATCGCAATGACGGAGCGGTTGCCACCACTGGCAAGCGCGACACTTTCTGTTGTCACCGTTGCGATACGTCCGACACCAATCATCAACGTTGGCAGGTACTGCCCAATGGAAACGGCGAAACCTATTGCCAAGGCAACAAGCACTGGCCGAAGCAGGAGCGGCAGCCGGATACGGAAGAAAATACGGCGTTCCGAAGCGCCAAGACTTGCTGCGACTTTGGCATAGCGCGGATCCAGATGACGCCACGGATCGGAAAGCGCAAGAAAGACGTAAGGCAGGACAAAAACCAGATGGGCTAGAGCGACCGCAGCAAGGGAGCCATCTGACCCGGCCAGAAGGAAGAATATTTGCAACCCAAACAGGAACGAGACTTGCGGAACAATGAGCGGCAGGAAAATCAGGAATTTGAGTACTGTGGAGCTCTGATTGTTCGCCCGCGTCCAGGTTTCCAGTTGCCAGATCACAAGCACTAAAGACAACAAGGCAACGGGGCCGGCTATCATGATGGTGTTTGTAATCAGATCACCGCCTATGTCCCAAAGACCGAGCCAGTAATTGAAGGTAAGGCTGTTGGGCAAAGTTGCCGGGAACCACCAACTCTTTGTCACCGACCACAGGATCAGAATGACGAGCGCGAAGGCCATAGCCGAGATCAGCAGCGTCATCAGGCCGAGCGAGGCCAAACGGCTGATGCGGTCTGCCCGGCGGCGCTGACCACTCCCATATGTCCTGTTTGCAAACTGGCTGCAGAGGACTTCACCTATGCGCCAGAGGAGGAGGGCAAAGGCGCTTACTAAGAGCTGCAAGGCAGCGCCTGCGGAAGCCTGAAACCGAAGCGCAGGGTCGGGGTCGGACATCCAGTCGATAATTCTCGGCGCAAGCGGGGCGGGCGTCGTAGGCCCAAGGATTTCAGCCACGTCCACCACGGAGGTTGAATACGCCAGGACGGCCATCACCGGCAGTCGGATTTGAGCGTACAAATCCGGCAGGACTGTTTTCAGAAAGCCGGAAACGCGGCCATAGCCGAGATTGGCTGCAATGCGCATGCGGCGCCTGGCGTCAGACTGCGGCAATGCGGCGAGCAGCATTAGAAACAGGAACGGAACTTCCTTGGCCACCAGTCCGGCGGTCATGGTGATGCCTAGCGGGTCGTGAAGGATCAACAGATCGGGGGGGCGGTTGTATCCGGTTGCCCACGGCGATAGCGCCCGCATGACCAGACCTGAAGGGGCCACAAGGAAGGCAAGTCCAATTGCTGCTGCCGCGTGCGACACCGACAAGAGGGGTGACAGGAGGCGGGTGACAGCTCTGAAGGCTCTCGTCTCCAGCCAGCCGGCAGTAAAGAAGACCACAAGTCCAAACGACAAAGCTGTCGCGGCCAATCCGGTGCCAAGGCTGAGCAGGATCGAGGTCAGGATCCCCGGTTGTGCAAATAGCGCCATCGCCGGGGCAAGGGAAAACTCGGTTCCTCCAAGAGCCGGAAGATACCCGGAGGCAGGCAGCAAGGTTCCGGCAAGCCCGATCAAAACCGGACCGAGGACCAGGATAAGAATGGCAATTGCCGGAAGTCTTGTTAACAGCGGCCGGTTTTTAGAATTCACTACTACCGCCGGGTGGTCAGCTGCCACCATACCGGGCTGCCCAGGCCCTTTCGGCGGCCGCGACCCAGCTTGGGTGCGGTTCAGGCAGCGTCGGACCGAGATCTTGCGGGCTCAGCGTCGCAACGCCGAGTTCCAAAGACTGAAAGAGAGCCTTGTCAGATGTTGGCAGCGAGGAGACGTTCAGTACAGTCGGATCACCCCAAACCGTTGGGTCTTGTTTTCGCGCCTGAGCTTCGGGTGAAAGCAGGAAGTTCGCGAGTACTTTCGCGCCTTCCTTGACCGAACTGTTGAAGGGAATTGCAAGGAAATGAGTGTTGCCGATCGTGCCGCCTTCAAAGACGAAACTGCGAACCGTTTCGGGCAATTCGCCATTCAGGATGGCGCTTGATGCGTCACTGGGATTGAACGTGAAGGAAATGTCCAGCTCACCGTCTGCCAGAAGCCGGCGCATGTGTGCTGCATTCGCTGGAAAAGCTTCTGCCTTCCGCCAAAGGTTCGGATGAAGTTCATCAAGATACTTGAAAAGTGGTGCCAGATCAGTTTCCAGCCGATCCTCTACAGCCGGTTTGTCAAGTTTGCTGCGGTCGTCGATGGTTTCGATCAGGATCTGTTTCAGGAACGTCGTGCCGTAAAAATTCGGCGGCTGCGGATAGGTTACCCTTCCTGGGTTTTCAGCAGCATATTTGGCAAGGCCTTCCAGGGATTGAGGAGGTTTCGGCACGTATGCTCCATCGTAATAGAACACAAGTTTGGCCATCCCCCACGGGCTTTCCTGTCCGTCAGTCGGAACAGTGAAGTCCGACAGAACCGTTGGTTTGCCTTCAACGTCTACATACGTCCAATTAGGCAGGGTTTGTGCCCAACCTTTGCTCGCAAGTAGGTTTTGTTTTTTGAGGGTGTTGAAGTTTTCACCATTGATCCAAACCAGATCGACCGAGCCGCCTTCGGTTTTACCCGCTGATTTTTCGGCAACGATCTGCGTAACGGTTCCTGCTGTGTCCGTGACCTTCACGTGTTTGACGGTGACACCATAGCGCTCTTCCAACTGCTCTGCGGCCCAATCGATGTAGGCGTTGATGCGCGGCTCTCCGCCCCAGGCATGAAAATATACAGTCTGCCCACGAGCGGCGGCCTCAATCTCTTTCCAGGATTGGGGCGCTTCGGCTTTTACGGGAGTAAGGGAGGCGAAAAGTGTCAGGGCCGCGGCGAAGCCTGGCAGGTATTTGGCAAACATGGAAAACCTCTTTTTTCCTGTGTGACCCAACCGGCAGGACACGGTCAAGACAAGGCATTGTGACCCGTTGTGAGCAATGCCCGAAACCCGCCCTCCAATTTCAGATTGGGAGTATATGCGTGTCTTTGATTTCTTCCATCACCGCATAGGTGTGGGTTTCCCGGACACCCGGCAAAGTCAATATGACGTCGGACAAAAAGCGACGGTAGGCTTCCATGTCGGTGACACGGCTTTTAACCAGGTAGTCGAAACCTCCGGCGACCATGTGGCACTCTAGGATGTCGCCGGATCTTTCGACGGCCAGTTTGAAGGCATCGAAAATCTCCGGGGATGTCCGGTCGAGCTTGATTTCGACAAACACCAACAGGCCACGTCCGACTTTTTCCGGTGCAAGGTGCGCTGAAAACCGCTCGATATATCCGTCCCGGATGAGCCGTTTCATGCGTTCCGCTGTGGCTGTCGGTGAAAGGCCCACCTGATCTGCCAGGTCGGTATTGGTTATCCGTCCATTTTTCTGAAGGGCGTTGAGGATTTTCCGGTCTGTTTTGTTTAGGTCAGGGGAAATGGTCATATTATTTGCTATTTTCAGGATAATTTCCGTAAATAATACAGAAAATACGTGAAAAACAAAGTTTAATCCGGATTATCATTGAAAATTAACGGCGCAACCGCTTGCGCATATTTTTGATGGGAGAGTGGCTGTGCCAGTAACTGCAATTGCACCGGAAAAGGGTCTAGACACCGCGAATTTGCCGCCATTTCGCAGCCCATATGACACCGATGACAGCAAGCTTGTTCGTCAGCTTCTGGCCGAGACTGCATTTGCGCCCGATCTTGAAAACCGCATTGATGAGCGGACTACCACCTATATCCAAGATATCCGGTCTACGCCTGTAGGCCTTGGCGGCGTTGAGGACTTCATGCGCGAGTTCGGCCTGACGACCCGTGAGGGCCTGGCGATGATGGTTCTTGCCGAAGCGCTTTTGCGGGTGCCGGATGCGGTAACGGCGGACAAACTGATTGAGGACAAGCTCGCCGCCGCCCGTTTCGACGAGAGCGGTGCGAAGTCCGACACGTGGCTCATCTCCGCTTCCTCCTGGGCGCTTGGCATAACGTCCCGTCTGCTCCATCCAGGCGATACTCCTCAGACGGTTCTTTCAGCCCTGGTCAAGCGCCTCGGCATGCCGGCTGTGCGGACGGCGACCCGCAAGGCAATGCGGTTGCTGGGCCATCAGTTCGTTCTTGGTGAAACCATTGAAAGCGCGCTGGACCGTGCTAAGGCACAGGAAGCCAAAGGCTACCGGTATTCCTATGACATGCTCGGCGAGGGCGCCCGCACGGCAGAGGATGCAGAGCGCTACTTCAATTCCTACGCAAACGCGATCAAGGCGATTGGAAAGAAGGCAGGTGATCAGCGCCTTCCAAACCGTCCCGGCATTTCGGTCAAACTGTCCGCTCTGCATCCGCGATATGAGGCCGTTAATGGCGACCGGGTCCGTGATGAGCTGGTGCCGCGCATTCTGGACCTTGTCCGCCTGGCCCGCAGTTATGACTTGAATCTGACCATCGATGCCGAAGAAGCGGACCGGCTTGAGATCTCACTCGATGTGATCGCTGCCATCCTTTCAGATCCTGTGACGGAAGGATGGGACGGCTTCGGACTGGCGGTGCAGGCTTACCAGAAACGCGCCGTGGAGGTTATCGATTGGCTGATTGCCGCTGCGCGGAGCCAGAACCGCAAAATGATGGTCCGGCTGGTCAAGGGCGCCTATTGGGATACGGAAGTAAAACGCGCCCAGGAACGCGGGCTTGATGGATATCCGGTGTTCTTGCGAAAGGCTGCATCGGACCTGTCCTATCTTGCCTGCGCAAAACGCATGCTGGCGGCGCGCGATGTACTTTATCCGCAGTTCGCCACCCATAATGCCTTGTCGGTTTCCCAGATCGCAGAACTCGCTGGCGATCAGGAAGGCTATGAATTTCAGCGTCTGCACGGCATGGGCGAAAGCCTCTTCAAATCTGTGACCGAGCGAGATGGATATCCTTGCCGGATCTATGCCCCAGTTGGCGGACACAAGGATCTGCTGGCGTATCTTGTGCGCCGGCTTTTGGAAAATGGTGCCAATTCCTCCTTTGTCACCATTGTTGGTGACGCTTCCGTACCGGTTGCCAAACTCCTGACACGGCCCACCACAATCTTGGAAAGTGGTGCGCATGTCATGAACCGGTCGATCCCGCTTCCAGAGGATCTTTATGGCGAGTCCAGAAAGAATTCGGCAGGGCTCGAGTTTGGGTTTGCCGAAGAGCGGCTGTCTTTAACTGGAGGGATTTCGAAAACCGTATTTCCGGCAGTCAGCGCGACACCGTTGGTGCCAGGTCTTGATGAATTGGGAGCAGGGCAAAACGTCCTGTCCCCTGTCGATGGTGCGATCTTGGCTGGTACGGTGGTCAATGGATCAAGGGAAACGGTCGAACAGGCCATGGCCGCCGCCACAAAAGGCTTTGAAAGCTGGTCGCGCATGCCTGTTGAAGAACGGGCCGCCTGCCTCGACAAGATGGGAGATCTTCTCGAGGACAATCGGGACCGGTTGATGGCGCTCCTCTGCGTGGAAGCGGGCAAGACGCTCACGGACGGGATTGCCGAACTTCGAGAGGCCGTCGACTTCTGCCGCTATTATGCAGCTGAAGCCCGTGGCGTTTTTGGCGGCGGGCGTTTGATGCCAGGGCCGACCGGCGAAGAAAATCGCTACCGCTTTCGCGGCCGCGGCGTCTTTGCCTGCATCTCACCCTGGAATTTCCCGCTGGCGATTTTCCTTGGACAGGTGAGTTCGGCTCTTGTTGCAGGCAATGCGGTTATTGCAAAGCCTGCAGAGCAAACGCCATTGATCGCATATGAAGCGGTCAAACTGTTCCACAAAGCCGGCGTGCCGGACGATGTTCTGTTGCTGGTCCCAGGTGACGGCAGCGTCGGTGCCGCATTGACCGGACACCCGGCTGTCGCAGGTGTCGCCTTTACCGGTTCCACCGAGACTGCCTGGGCGATCAACCGGACACTGGCTGAAAAACGCGGCCCGATCGTGCCCCTGATCGCGGAGACTGGCGGCATCAACGCCATGCTGGTGGATGCGACCGCTTTGCCGGAACAGGTGTGTGACGATGTCATGATGTCGGCGTTCCGCTCCGCCGGCCAACGCTGCTCGGCCCTACGGCTGCTCTACGTCCAGTCGGATGTCGCCGACAGCCTTTTACAGATGCTGGAAGGGGCGGCACGTGAACTCTCTCTTGGCGATCCAAGACTGCCGTCAACGGATCTCGGTCCGGTGATCGACAGCGAGGCGAGAGACGGAATTTTGGCCCACGTGGCTGAGATGAAGAAAACGCAAAAACTGCGCTATGCCGGGCCGTCGTCTCCGCCGGGCCTGGACCAAGGCTCTTGGGTCGCACCGCATATTATTGAGCTGGACCGTCCGGAAGCCCTCACGCGTGAAGTTTTCGGACCGGTTCTGCATGTGGTCCGCTACGACGCCAAGGATCTGGAAAAGGTTCTCGATTCCATCGCTTCAACTGGCTATGGCCTGACACTGGGTGTGCACAGCCGGATTGATGCCATGGTGAAGCGGGTCGTCGACCGCCTGTCGGTGGGCAATGTCTATGTAAACCGCAACACCATCGGTGCGGTTGTGGGAACACAGCCGTTCGGCGGATCCGGCCTGTCGGGAACGGGCCCAAAGGCAGGTGGCCCTGGCTATCTGTCCCGATTTGCGCTGGAGCAGGTCGTTTCAATCAACACAGCCGCTGCCGGTGGCAACGCCAGCCTTGTTGCAGCGTCGGACGACTGATTTTTGCTGTCAAAATCAGCTCTCGAAAGGTTTCTCGCGCTCTGCAGCGAGAAGCCGGGGAGGGGCTTCGGAGACGACAAACTCGGGGCACGACCGGCTTGCCTGTTCGAAATCGGAAACGCTACCCGCAAATGGCGTGTAGCCCCTCTGCTCGCGCCAGCTTGGCAGCTCAGAGTTAATTGAGGCCGACCGCAAGTCGGCCTCGAATTCCTCCAGTTCCTCTTTCGAAACAGCCAATGGGCTCACTTCAATTTCGCCTTCCGCGACCATTTTCCGGACCAGAGGCGCAAGCCCCGACAGACCAAGGTCAGCAATAGCGGTCATCCATGACAGCCAGATCATGTCATCAGCGAGTAGCAGCGTGTGCCGGGGAAATGCCGCAAGTTTGGCTTCAGCTTCCTTAGGGTTGATGGCGCCTTCCATAACCTGAAAGGTCCAGGCTTTGAGGAATGCATCGCGCACGAGCCAGTCGAGCGAGGGATTTGTCACAAGGGGCCAATAATCCGGGTCGCTCTTTTGTGTGAGCGCCATCAGGACGCGCGGAATTGTAGAACCTATGGCGTCGCCTACAATCAATGCGGCTTGCCGTTCAACGCTGGTCAGCAGTTTCAATAGGGGCGTGGCTGCCGCTTTGGTGCCCAAGGCACCCAGCAGATGGATGCCATAGTAGAGCGCGCGTCCTTCTTCCTCCGACAGCGATGCCGGTTTATGAACGGCCCTTTCCAGCAGCATAAGGAAGATGCCCTCGGCCTGATTACCGTTGTCGAGGCAATAGGAAATTTCCCGCAGGGGCAAACTGGACCTGTCAGCCAGCCCACTGATTATGGATCGCCGATTCATCGAGAGGTGCTCCCGTTCCGCGAAACATAACACAACCCAAGGGTGAAGTGAGTATTGCCGCTCAAACGCCTTTGGGCTTTACCCTTCGGGTGGCCTCGGCGCTGATTGGGTCATCCGGCCAGGAGTGTCTGGGATATCTGCCTTTCATCTCGGCCTTAACGTCCGACCAGGATCCGGCCCAAAAGCCCGGCAGGTCCCGCGTTACCTGAATTGGTCGCTGTGCCGGGGACAGCAATTCAAGTGTCAATGGTATCTTCCCGCCACAAACTGATGGATGTCTTGTCAGGCCAAACAACTCCTGCACGCGGATGGAAATGGTTGGGCCAACCTCGTTTCCATAGTCAATCGGGACTTTGCTGCCGGTTGG
Organism: Roseibium sp.; assembly: GCA_965230705.1. Classification (GTDB taxonomy): domain Bacteria; phylum Pseudomonadota; class Alphaproteobacteria; order Rhizobiales; family Stappiaceae; genus Roseibium. The sequence continues at coordinate 634,548 of CBDDLN010000001.1, forward strand.
TGCGGTGAAGTGTGAAGGCGCAAGTTTCTCAAGCTGGGCGGCGGCGTCAAAAGGCAGCAGGTTGGCGAGAGCATCTCCAAGGCATGCCGCATCAACCGCTGAAATGCTGGACCGCCCGGCCAGAAACGGGCCAAGCCAGCTTTCCATCGTGCCGGTCAGAGCTTCATCGGAAAGGTCCGGAAGACTGGCCTCGCCTGATCGCCGCAGGTAGCCCACACGCGCGCGAAGACGAAGCTGGTCCTTTGTCCAGGGCAAGCGGCTGATACCGCGCCTTGCAAGTTCAGTGACAAGAGCCTTCGTGACAGCTTCCGGATCAGGTGTGCCGATCCTTTTGGACGAAAGTTCTACAGCCTTGTAGCGGCGTACCCTTCGTGCCTTGATAGATCCGTCTTTTTCCAGCCGGACATCGTCTTCCTCGACAATCTCACCCGCAAAGAGATCTTCGATATCGTTCTGGCCAAGAGGAGCTGTCAGCATGATCCGGCCATTGGCGGCCCGGCCCTGTATGTCGGCGATCGTCAAAAATGGTTCCCCGGCAAGCGGGTGTTCCTCGAGCAGTTCCGCGCCCCGTCCGTTGGCAAGCCGGAAACGGCCGCGTTTGCCGCGGGCCTGGGCAACGCGGTCTGGATAGGCGAGTGCAAGCAACGCACCTGTGTCCTCCGGCTCAACGGTGCGCTCAGTCCCGCCAGCCAGCTTGTGCCAGCGCTCGGCAAGCATCCGTGCGTCCTTTGCCCGCCCGCTCTTGTCTTCCCGCAACCTGCGCAGCCGGTTTCTGATGTCCGGGTCGTTGCCGCCCAGTCCAGGCTCTGACAACAATACCGCGATCAAGGCGGCAGTCAGTCCCGAGTTTGATGCCGCAGACCGCTCCAGCATATGGGCCAGACGGGGGGCGAGCGGAAGCTTTGCCAGAGCCTTGCCCTGATCGGTCAGGCGTCCGGCATCATCAAGAGCGTGCAGCGCTTTCAACAATTCCAGGGCCTCAGACCAGGCTGCCAAAGGCGGTGGATCCAGAAATCTGAGCTGCGCGGGATCCACTGTTCCCCAGGCGGCAAGATCCAGAGCGAGGCCGGACAAGTCCGCTTCCAGGATTTCAGGTGTCTCAGCCGCCGCAAGGGACTGGGTCTGGGCCTCGTCCCACAAACGGTAACACACGCCTGGTTCCGTCCGTCCCGCCCGGCCCCTGCGCTGGTCGGCTGTGGCTCTGGAAACACGAACTGTCTCCAGCCTGGTCAGGCCCGTTTGTGGTTCATACTTTGGAACTCGTGACTGGCCGCTGTCGATTACGACCCGCACACCCTCAATGGTGAGCGATGTCTGGGCAATCGCGCTGGCAAGGACCACTTTGCGGGTTCCTTTGGCGGCTGGCCGGATCGCAAGATCCTGAGATTTGGCGTCTAGGGCGCCGTAGAGCGGGGCAATTTTGGTGTTGGCGGGCAGTTTCCCTTCCATCATGCTGGCAGTCCGGCGGATCTCTCCCCGCCCGGGCAAGAACACCAGAATGGAGCCGGTTTCTTCAGCCAAGGCCTGTCTGATGGTACGGACAATTTGCGGTTCGATACGTTCTTCCGCCTTTCGACCGACATAACGCGTTTCGACGGGGAAACTGCGGCCAGTAGATTCGATGACCGGGGCATCATCCAACAGTCCTGCAACAGATGCAGCGTCTATTGTCGCGGACATTGGCAGCAGGCGGAGGTCCTCCCTGAGAGCACTTTGGACGTCCAGCGCCAGGGCAAGGCCGAGGTCTCCATCGAGGGATCTTTCATGAAATTCATCAAAGAGGACGGCTGAAACTCCGGTCAGTTCCGGGTCATCCAGTATGAGACGTGTGAAAACCCCTTCGGTAATCACTTCAATGCGCGTTCGGCTACTGACTTTGGTCTCCATCCGAACCCGGTAACCGACGGTTTTTCCAACCTTTTCACCGAGTTCAGTAGCCATACGCCTTGCGGCCGCACGTGCAGCCAGGCGCCGAGGTTCTAGAACCAGGATCTTGCTGTCACCGCGCCAGGGAGCATCGAGAAGAGCAAGCGGGACACGGGTGGTCTTACCGGCACCAGGCTCTGCAACGAGAACAGCATTGGGGCTGTCCGATAAGGCACTCATAAGCTGCGGCAATACACCGTCGATTGGAAGGGGAGTGGAAAAGGTGCGCGTCATGTTCGGAAGGTGGGTCTATGGTCCGGCGGTTATTACGCCGTCTTGTTTGGGGCTTTCCAACGCCGGCCTGTCACATCGACGGCAAATCTTGAAGGCGTGCGTGCAAATGCTGCGAGGCCTTCCAGCGCGGGGTTGGGATGCTCAACAATGAAAGTTGGAATGGAGCCCATCAGCTCCTCATGCGGAGCCTTGGCTTCAAATGAGCTCCGGAAATCGTCATCAGTCAAAAACTGTGACACGTGCCGTGTGACACCACCAGTCAGGTAAATGCCGCCTTGTGCCAAAAGTGTCAGTGCAAAGTCGCCTGCGACGCGGCCAAGCGCCCGCGCGAACACTTTCATCGTTCTTACAGCAACGTCGTCCCCTGTCTGTGCCGCCTCTGTGAGATCGGCTCCGCTGTCGAACATTCTGTCTGAGTTCATGAATGCAGATACTGCGCGTGAGAGCCGCGGGAGTCCGGTTCCACTCAGAATTTGTTCCGCCCCTATCCGCCCGCCTGTGCGGTCAATATGCGGCCAAATGAGATAGTCCTCTTCGGTGACGGGTCCAAGTTCAACGTGGCCGCCTTCACCAGGGACCGGTACCCAGGTATCGGCAGCATTGACCAAAGCGCCTGCGCCAAGGCCAGTTCCCGGACCAAGGACAAACTTTGTTGCGGAGGGCCGGATCGAACCACCGCCGATCTGCTTTATATCGCCGCCGCCCAGGCCGGGCAGCGCGAGCGCTTGCGCTTCAAAGTCATTGACCACAATGACTTCGCTGAGCCCGAGTTCCGCGATCATCTTGAGAGGCCGGATGACCCAGTCGGCGTTTGTCAGCGGAATTTCGTCGCCGGTCACCGGGCCTGCCACGGCGATTATGGCTGTTCGGGCGGCAGATCCTTCTGTCTGGCTGCTGGCTGAGCGTATCGCCGATTCTATATCTCTGTGATCCCCGGTTGCGGTGGGGTGCAGGAAATCGGTTTCGGCATCGGCATGGTCTACCCGTGCAAAACGGGCATTTGTACCGCCAATGTCAGCAACCAGGATTGGGAAATCAAAGGCATGGGTGGTCTGCAATGATCGGCTCATGAACGCGGAACGTTAATTTCGGGCGTGGTAGAGGTCGATTTTAAACCGGTTAAACGCGCAGAGCGAAGCAGTATTTCAGCCGTAGCTAGATTAAGAGCCATTGGCAGGTCGTAAACCAGGGCCAGGCGCATCAAGGCCTTCACATCAACATCGTGGGGCATCGGCGAAAGCGGGTCGACAAAGAAGATCAAACCGTGCAGCTGGTCTTCGGCAATCATCGCGCCAATTTGCTGATCGCCTCCTAAAGGGCCGCTTTTCAAGCGGGTAATTTCAAGGTTTGGGCACTTCTCAGCAATTCGTCCGCCGGTGGTCCCGGTCGCAAAAAGCGAAAAAGATGCGAGTTTTTCTTGATTGCGTTTTGCGAATTCAACCATGGTGCCTTTTTTTGCATCATGGGCAACCAGGGCCAGGGAAGGGCGATCGGCCATTCGGCGTCCTCCAGCGGGGATGGGGATAAGAACCACACATCTACCGCTCTGGACCGCAAAGCGCAAAGGAAGTTGCCCCAGTCACTGTGACACCTGCCTCGAATGATATGAATGGATGCCAATCAGCGCAGAAAAAACGGCCCCTACCCGTACAACACCCTTTCTGTGGGCGTTTGACAGGTTGGGGCCGATCAAGCTGTTCGTCTCTAAGGGAGTGTTGGAAGCCTTCCCTGTTCACCGTGTACTGCGCACCAGCTGTCGCGTGTGCGCAGAACTTCTAGTCAAACAGGCTGCAGCGGATGGGTTTGCGAGCTGATACCTTGCGAACAAGCGGTTGCTCGAAAGTCAGGCCGGCAATTTCCATAACCAGTTTCATGCGGATCGCATCCTCGAAACCTTCCTTGGAGCGAACCGGAATGGCAAACGAACCGGGACCACCGATCACGCAATCCTCGTAGTAGTGATCGAGGTGCAGCATGGCTTGCCAGGTGTTCTTGTTTGCCTTCATCATCAGCGGCAGACCGTTAATGGTCACGCCGGAGGCAACAAGCTGATCGCGGACCTCGGTCACCGACCCACCCTGGTTGTTGGGGCCGTCGCCGGAGATGTCGATCACCTGGCGAAGTCCGGTGTATTCGTTGGTCTGGACCATCTCGACGGACTTCTTCAGCGCTGAGGCGATGGACGTCCGTTGAACCTGACGAAGCGGTGCTTCTGCAATTTGCGCCGCAAAGGACGCTGCACTGGCTTCATCCTGAACAACGGTCCAGTCTGCGACGAGGAAATGTTCATCTACACCGCCCCACTCCATGTAGGTCACGGCGATCCGCCCAATCGGGCCAATCTGGACGGCATCCAGAAATTCGGCTGACGTTAGGGCTGCAACATATCCCGCGCGCTGGATTTCCTGTTCTTCGGTATCCATGGACTGGGAAATGTCGACAGCAAGGACAAGTTCCACATCGACCTCTTTGGAGGGGTCGTATGCTTCGAACTGAAATGTGCTTTTTGGCGCATTGGCTGTGCCGGCAAGGGCTGCCATTGTCGTCATTATGCCGGCAAGGAGTACGCCGCCGGCGTATGTGATGGGTTTTTTGCACAGTTTGAGAGGCATCGATTATCTCCTTTTACCTCACATCGGTTTTTACAACTCTCCCTATACTGAGACTGAACAGCGTTTATTGGCCCGTCACCCATTGTCAAAGCAGCGGATGCTGCCGGATTTTCTTAGGCGCCGAACCAAAAAAGCCTAGCAATCATTATGCCAAATTATTTGGTTAATTGATTTAGCTGGCAAATTCAGAAGCGCACAAAGTGCACTTTACCCACAGGTAAGAATGATTTGCCTAGTTACAAGGCAATCTTTGCCTATTTCGGTATCAAATTCGCGTAACCCGGCAATCTTTGCCTAGTCATTACGTATCGGTACTTTTGCCAATTTAAGCGTGGCGAAATGCCGGATACCGGCAAAAATCGCGACTATTCCCTTGACGTTCGTGATTCGGATGGGCACTGTGTGAAGAAATTCGCAGTCAGTGAAGAATATTTCACTTCCCAATTCTCCATTCGGGCCTGAAGCGTGAAGTTTGGTTAATGGGGGTGGCTAGGAGCGCTGTCTGAAGAGAAATTGTGCCGGCGCGCACTAAAGGCCGGCAGGCGTAAAGGGAAGGTGGCAGTTCCTGATGCAGGCGCGGGATGACGACTGGACAACCTATCTTGCGATACGGGCCGCCTGGCTGTCGTTCGTTGGAGGGCGCACACAGGGCGAGATCGCCAAGCAGTTGGGCATGTCTCCGGCAAAGGTGCACCGCCTGATCGCCCATGCGCAAAAGGCAGGATATGTGAAGTTCCAGATCGAAGGCCGGCCTCTAGAGTGCCTGGAGCTGGAAGATCAGATCGCGCGCCACTTCAATCTGAACAGCTGTGTTATCGCCCCGGAGCTGGGGGGCGGAGACATGGACAGCGCCATCCGGGCTGTGGGCATGTCTGCAGCACATGTACTTTCAGGTATCGTTTCAGCCCCGACGGTCAGGCGGATTGGTGTTGGCATGGGCCGGACGCTGAAATCCGCCGTTGAGGCAATGGGCAAGATCAATCGCCCCGACCTTGAAATCATGTCAATTAGCGGCTCCTTGACCAGAACCCTTGCGGCCAATCCCTACGATATCGTTCAGCGCATGCAGGAGCGGACTGGCGGGGAAGGATACTATCTGCCGGTTCCCTATTTTGCCGAAAACCGTGAAGAGAAAGAAATGTTTCTCGGGCAACGGAGTGTGCAGGATTTGATGGAACGGGCCCGGCACTCCGATGTCTTTATCGTTGGCATTGGTTCAGTGGAGAAGGAAGGTCATCTTATTGAGCGCGGGATGATTTCCAAGGAAGAGCAGGCCGGCCTGTTGAAGAGTGGCGCTGTCAGCGATCTCATGGGACGGTTTTTGACAATAGAAGGAAAGATTGCGGACGTGAGCCTGGGAGACTGCGCTGTCGGTCTTCATTTCAATGAGGTTCGCGGAACGCGTCTGATCGCGTTGGCTGGTGGCGAGAGCAAGTGTGATGCCGCTCTTGCCGCATTGCGGGCTGGCGTGATCACCGATCTTGTTGCCGACGAAGGTCTCGCAAGAGCCTTAAGCAGCAAGGTCGGATTGCAATTGGCCCAATCTGCCTGAGGCGGGCGGCCAAGTGGGGAAGTAAGTGAAAGGGCCGCCAGCGGGGTTGGTCCTAAATGTCGGAGGACATGTACAGTGAAGAAGCTCCTGACGATGACAGCTGCCCTTGCTGGGGTAGCGTTTTCGACCGCAGTAATTGCGGCAGATATCAAGCCGGCTGTCGTTTACGATGTCGGCGGCAAGTTCGACAAATCTTTCAATGAATCGGCTTACACTGGTGCTGAAAAGTTCAAGGCGGAATCGGGCATCGCCTATCGCGATTTCGAGATCCAAAACGATTCCCAAAGGGAACAAGCCTTGCGCAATTTCGCCAAGCGTGGCCAGAGCCCGATCATTGCGATCGGTTTTTTGCATAAAAACGCAGTTGAAAAAGTGGCACCTGAATTCCCTGATACACAGTTCGCAATCGTAGATGAAGTGGTCGATTTGCCGAATGTGCGGTCGATTGTTTTTAAGGAACACGAGGGTTCCTATATAGTTGGGGTAGCAGCGGCGCTTGCATCACAATCTGACAAGGTGGGATTTGTTGGTGGAATGGATATTCCGCTAATTCGCAAATTTGCCTGTGGTTACAAGCAGGGAGTAACTGCAACCAAGGCTAATGCCGAAGTTTATGAGAACATGACTGGCACCACAGGTGCGGCCTTTAACGACCCTGTTAAAGGCGGTGAGTTGGCCAAGTCCCAGTTCGACCGTGGTGCAGATGTTGTCTACCATGCAGCAGGCGGAACCGGGATTGGTGTTCTGCAGGCAGCAGCAGATGAAGGCAAGCTTGGCATTGGTGTGGACAGCAACCAGAACATGCTGAACCCGGGTTCGGTGCTAACGTCCATGCTCAAGCGCGTTGATGTCGCTGTATCCAGCACTTTTGAAGATGCCAAAAATGGAAAATGGACTTCAGGTGTCAGTGTGCTGGGACTGGCAGAAGGCGGCGTAGACTGGGCGCTTGATGAAAACAACGAAAAGCTGGTTACGGCAGACATGAAAGCAGCGGTCGAAAAGGCCAAGGCCGCGATCATTTCTGGTGAAATCAAGGTCCATGATTACATGGCCGACAGCAGCTGCCCGTTCTAAGGTATGCCTCAGGCACCGCGTCTCAAATAAGGGACGCGGTGCCGACATCTTTCGAATATTCTTTCATTCAGACCGCCCGCATTGTGAATGCGCGCAGGAGTGGACATGCACAAGTTTGCTGCAGCGGGAATAGCCCTCTTTGGAGCGATGATCCTGAACGCTACCGGTGCTGTTGCCGAGTCCGCGATCGTCTATTCCGTGGGCGGAAAATTCGACGGATCCTTCAATGAAAGCGCCTATTCGGGCGTTCAGAAGTTCCTGAAAGAACATGACACCAAAGTTCGCGAATTCGAACTTCAGCGCGACGCACAAAGCCTCCAGGCGCTAAGGAATTTTGCCAGCCGTGGACAGTCTCCCGTTGTGGCGATTGGATTCAACCAGGCTTCTGCTGTTACGCAGGCTGCCAAGGACTACCCGGAAACGAACTTCGCCATTGTCGATATGGTAGTCGATGCGCCGAACGTTGCTTCGTACGTCTTCAAGGAACATGAGGGCGCCTACATTGCCGGGCTGCTAGCAGCTATGGCCACCAATACCGGAACCGTAGGGTTCGTCGGTGGTATGGATATCCCGATTATCCGCCGGTTCCTGTGCGGCTACTCGGAAGGCGCACGTGCGGCCAAACCGGATGTGAAAGTCGTCTTCAATATGGCGGGAAATACACCTGCCGCTTTTGCAGATCCGGTCCGCGGCGCTGAGCTTGCGCGCAACCAGATCGGGCAGGGTGCAGATGTCATTATTCAAGCAGCAGGCGGAACAGGCATCGGTGTTCTCCAGGCGGTTGCAGATGCAAACGTCCTTGGAATTGGAACAGATTCCAATCAGAACGGCCTGCATCCTGGAAAAGTTCTGACATCAATCCGCAAGCGCGTCGACAATGCGGTCTTCGACAGCTTTTCTTCTGCCGCTAGCGGCGCCTTCAAACCGGGCATCCGGGTTCTGGGCCTCAAGGAGGGCGGGATGGACTGGGTGCTCGACGAAAGCAACAAAAGCTTGATTACGCCTGAAATGAAAGCTGCTGCCGACAAGGCGGTCGCGGACATTTCCTCTGGAACAATCAAAGTGCATGACGTCCTGACAGATGGCGCATGCCCGTTAAACTAGGACAGGCCTTCCGGGGGGATGGAATGCTGAAATCGGAAAACGGGCCGGGTATTGTAAGCGATGTTCCCGCAATTGAACTTCGCGGCATCAACAAGAGTTTTGGCCGTGTGCATGCCAACAAGGATATCGACCTCGTAGTCAAAAAAGGCTCGATCCACGGTATCGTCGGTGAGAATGGCGCCGGAAAATCCACGCTCATGTCGATCCTCTACGGATTCTATCATGCCGACAGCGGCGACATTATCGTCGATGGCAAAACGGTTTCGATCGCCGATTCAAAAGCGGCCATCGCACTGGGGATCGGCATGGTGCACCAGCATTTCATGCTGGTCGACAATTTCACCGTGCTGGAAAACGTTGTACTTGGAGCCGAGGGCGGTTCACTTCTTGCCAATGGTATTGGACAGGCACGCAAGGAACTTGACCGCCTGGAAACCGACTACGGGCTGAAAGTTGATCAGGACGCGCTGATCGAGGAATTGCCAGTTGGTCTGCAGCAGCGGGTGGAAATTCTCAAAGCCTTGTTCCGTCAGGCTGAAATCCTCATTCTCGATGAGCCGACTGGCGTATTGACACCGGCTGAAGCGGACCACCTGTTTCGGATCCTCAATGTTCTGAAAGACGAGGGAAAGACGGTTCTGCTGATCACCCACAAACTGCGGGAGATCATGGCCGTGACAGATACGGTCTCTGTCATGCGGCGGGGGGAAATGGTAGCGACCCGCAACACCTCCGACACCTCGATGGAAGAGCTGGCCGAATTGATGGTGGGCCGGAGCGTTTTACTGCGTGTCGACAAGAAACCGGCCGAACCGAAAGAGGTTGCGCTCTCAGTCTCCAATCTGACCGTGACCGACAGCCGGGGCGTGCAGAGGGTAAAGGATGTTTCGTTTGACGTCCGCGCCGGTGAGATCGTTGGGATCGCAGGCGTATCGGGCAATGGCCAATCGGAGCTTCTGGAAGCATTGGCGGGAATGCGCTCCGTCACTGCCGGGACCCTACAAATTGCTGGAGAAACGATCGATTTGGCAAAGACGCCGGTCAATCCCGCTGAAATGCGCCAAAAAAGTATGGCCCACGTGCCGGAGGACAGGCACCGGGCTGGCCTCGTAAACAGCTTTGCCGAATATGAAAACAGCATTCTCGGCTACCACAATGATCCAGCCTACTCAAAAGGCCTGTTTCTGGACATCTCTGGGATCAAGCGCCTGGCGGAAGCCGAAATCGAAAAATACGACATCCGGCCACCCAACCCCCTTCTGAAAACGGCGAGCTTTTCCGGAGGCAATCAGCAAAAAATCGTGCTGGCGCGGGAAATCGAACGGGATCCTGACGTTTTGCTGGTGGGGCAGCCGACACGTGGTGTCGATATTGGTGCCATCGAATTCATTCATCGGCGGCTCATTGAATTGCGCGATGAAGGCAAGGCGATCTTGTTGGTGTCCGTGGAACTGGATGAGATCCGTGGAATGTCGGATCGTGTTCTGGTGATGTTTGACGGGCGTGTAGTGGGCGAACGACCGCCGGAAACCAGCGAGGGTGAATTGGGGCTGTTGATGGCTGGCGTCGAAGGAGAAGCCGTATGAGCGCGGGGCAACTTCCACGCTGGGTCGATTTTGGCCTGATTCCGGCGCTGAATTTGATTGCAGCATTTCTTGTGTCCGGACTGGTGGTGCTGCTGATTGGTGAAAATCCGCTTGAAGCAGTGCAGATTCTACTTTGGGGTTCACTTGGGTTTGGCGAGGGCGTCGGTTTTACTCTGTTCTACGCCACCAACTTCATCTTCACCGGGCTTGCGGTCGCCGTCGCCTTCCATGCAGGGCTGTTCAACATTGGCGGCGAAGGGCAGGCCTACATTGGCGGCCTTGGGGTTGCTTGGGCATGCCTGATGCTGGACCATTATGTGCCGTGGTGGATTACCATGCCCTTTGCTGTCGCCGGAGCGGCGATCATGGGTGCCGCTTGGGCCTTCATTCCGGGATGGTTGCAAGCCAAGCGCGGCAGTCACGTGGTTATCACGACGATCATGTTCAACTTCATCGCAGCCGCGCTGATGAACTACCTGCTCGTAAATGTCATGGTGAAACCTGGATCCATGCAGCCGGAAACGCGAACGTTCGAAGATGGCGGCCGGCTGCCGTTCTTGAATGACATCATCCCGGCGGCAAACTTTGGAACCGCGCCAGTCAATCTTTCTCTGATCATTGCGCTGATGGCTGCAATTGGAGTTTGGCTGCTGATCTGGCGAACCCGGCTCGGATTTGAAATCCGCTCATTTGGCGCCAATGCAACGGCTGCAGTTTATGCCGGCATATCCCCGGTCCGGACCATTGTCATCACCATGCTGATCTCCGGTGGCTTGGCCGGTATGATGGCAATGAATGAAATCATGGGATCGCAGCACCGGCTGCTTCTAGAATTTGTGACCGGCTACGGCTTTGTCGGCATCGCGGTCGCGCTGATGGGACGCGCGCACCCGGTGGGCATTGTTCTCGCGGCCATCCTGTTTGGCATGCTGTATCAGGGCGGGGCGGAGCTATCCTTTGAAAAACCGGCAATCACCCGCGACATGATTATCGTCATTCAAGGTCTGGTTATCCTGTTTGCCGGTGCACTTGAGTACATGTTCCGGCCGACGCTGGTGCACTTGTTCACCATGGGCCGCAAATCGGCCGCTCAGGCAGGATAGGACAGACCATGTTTGAGACACTGATCCTCATCCTTGATTCCACGATCCGTCTGTCGACACCATTGTTGCTTGCTTGTCTTGCAGGTCTTTATTCCGAACGCTCTGGTGTGGTCGATATCGGCCTGGAAGGAAAAATGCTTGGCGCTGCTTTTGGTGCAGGCGCGGTTGCCTATGTGACTGGAAATCCCTGGATGGGTCTCCTTTGCGGGATTGCCGTCGCGACATGTCTGGCGCTGATACACGGGTTTGCCTCGATCACGAACCGCGGTAACCAGATCGTCTCCGGCGTTGCAATCAACTTCCTTGCTGCCGGACTCACCGTTTTGCTGGGCCAGGCCTGGTTTCATCAAGGGGGGCGGACTCCCGCGCTTTCCGGCGGTGGCCGGTTCCAGGATATCGAGTTTCCCTTTGCTGCGCAGCTGGAGAGCGTTCCGGTTATCGGGTTGGTGTATTCTGAGCTTTTGTCCGGGCACAACATACTGGTCTATGTCGCATTTATCGCAGTTCCGGTGACTTGGTGGATCTTGTTCCGCACCCGGTTCGGACTTCGATTGAGGGCGGTTGGTGAAAATCCCGCAGCCGTGGATACAGCCGGGATCTCGGTCGTCTGGTTGCGTTATCGTGCGGTCATCGCCTGCGGTATTTTGACCGGAATTGCGGGCAGCTATCTCGCCATCGCCCAGTCCTCCGGCTTCATTCGGGACATGACTGCAGGTAAAGGCTTTATTGCGCTGGCAGCTCTGATCTTTGCCAAATGGAAACCGGCCAATGCCATGTTTGCCTGCCTGTTGTTCGGCTTCCTTGACGCGGTTGCTATCCGCCTTCAGGGGCAGGAAATCCCGGGTATCGGTGAGGTGCCGGTCCAGTTCTTCCAGGCACTGCCGTACATTTTAACGGTTGTTCTGCTCGCCGGCTTTATCGGCAAGGCAATTCCGCCCAAGGCCTCCGGCATTCCTTATTTGAAGGAGCGCACATGAGCGGGCCGGACGATCTTTTTGAAGTTGCGAAATCTGCCCGGGATAACGCCTACGCACCTTATTCGAAGTTCAAGGTGGGCGCAGCGATCCGGACGGAAAGCGGGGCAATCTATTCCGGTTGCAATGTTGAAAATGCGGCCTTCCCGGAAGGGACCTGTGCCGAGGCGGGTGCGATCAGCGCTATGGTTCGCGCCGGAGAGACCAGGATTGCTGAAGTGCTGGTTATTGCAGATGCCGCCCTTTGCTCTCCTTGCGGTGGTTGCCGTCAGAAATTGAACGAATTTTCCGGGCCAGATGTGGTGGTCCACATCGCGGATCTGAATGCCGTGAAGAAGAGCTTCACAGTGGCGGATCTTCTGCCGGCAGGTTTTGAACTTGAAGAAAAGGACTGACCCTCCATGAGTGGTTATGGTCATGAATGTGCGGAAATTGTCCGCGCTGCCCGCCCGGGCTCCTATCGCATCGGCATGATCCTCGGCTCCGGTCTTGGAACACTGGCTGAAGAAGTCGAAGACGCGGTGCGGATCCCCTATTCGCACCTAACCGAATTTCCGGTCTCAACGGTTACATCGCATTCCAGCGAACTGGTTGCAGGCTCGCTGGCAGGTGTGCCGGTCGTCATCCTCTCAGGCCGCGCCCACTACTATGAAAGCGGCGATCCGTCGGTCATGCGCACGCCCGTGGAAACGCTGAAAGAGCTTGGCTGCGAGATCTTGCTGGCCACCAATGCTGCCGGATCGTTGCGCGAAGAAGTCGCCCCCGGCAGCCCGATGCTCATATCAGATCACATCAATTGGTCCGGCAAGAATCCTCTGATTGGCGAAGAGGATGAAAAACGCTTCCTCGATATGAGCGAGGCCTATGATCCCGGTCTTCGAGAGGCAATGAAGAAGGTAGCGGCCGAGACCGGCGATCCGATCGCCGAAGGGATTTATATGTGGTTCTCCGGCCCGTCCTTTGAGACGCCTGCGGAGATCCGCATGGCGAAGATGCTTGGAGCCGATGCGGTTGGCATGTCGACCGTGCCGGAAGTCATCATTGCGCGCTTTCTGGGCTTGAGGGTCGCGGCCATGTCCATCATCACAAACTACGGAGCAGGCATGCAGGCGCATGGGTTGTCCCATGATGAGACCAAGAGCGTTGCCAAGACGGGCATGGCACGTATGAAAGATCTGGTCCGCGCTTTTGTGAAGGAAATCGGACATGACTGAGACGCCAGAAACAGCCCTGGCCAGACGCGCCTTGGGCTTGCTTGATCTCACCAATCTCAATGACGACTGCAGCGCAAGTGACATCACGGATCTGACGCAACGCGCAGTCAGCGAGCATGGCTCTGTCGCGGCTGTCTGCATTTGGCCCCGTTTTATTACTCAAGCCGTTGAGGAGCTTAAGGGCACAGGCGTCCGTGTGGCGACGGTTGTGAACTTTCCTGAGGGCGGAACGGATACCGGCGCGGTCGTCGCCGAGACGCAAAAGGCAATTACCGACGGCGCGGACGAAATCGACCTGGTTATGCCCTACCGGGCATTTGCCGAGGGCCGCAAGGGATTTGCTGAAGAACAGATCATTCGCGTGTGTGCTGCGATTCCCGAAGGCGCCTTGTTGAAGGTCATTCTGGAAACAGGTGAAATCAAGGATCCGCTGCTCATCCATCTTGCCTCTGAAGTTGCCATTGGCGCAGGCGCTGATTTCATCAAGACGTCTACGGGAAAAGTACCGGTCAATGCGACCCTTGAGGCCGCGGAAATCATGCTGACCGCGATCGAGGAAGCACGCCGCGATCATCAGAAATCAGTGGGTTTCAAACCGGCAGGCGGAATTCGGACCCTGGCCGATGCCGGTGGCTATCTGGCATTGGCTGACAGGATAATGGGGCATAACTGGGTATCTGCGTCGACTTTCCGGTTTGGTGCGAGCGGTCTTTGGGACGTCCTGATTGGCGTCCTTGAGGGCGGCGACGTTGAAGCAAACAACGGATACTGACAATGCTGGCGCAGGAAGTAATCCGGAAGAAGCGTGATGGTGGGACACTTGAGCCTGCCGAGATCCAGTTCTTCGTAAGTGGACTGGCTGATGGCAGTATTAGTGAAGGGCAGGTTTCGGCTCTTGCCATGGCTGTGTTCTTTAAGGGCCTGACCGTTGATGAGCGTGTCGTCCTGACCTGCGCCATGCGTGACAGCGGCGACGTTCTGGACTGGTCGGATATCGAGGCGCCGGTTCTGGACAAGCATTCCACCGGCGGCGTCGGTGACAATGTTTCCCTGATGCTGGCGCCCGCGCTTGCGGCTTGCGGCGCAGCAGTTCCCATGATTTCCGGCAGAGGTCTTGGTCACACTGGCGGAACGCTGGACAAGTTCGACAGTATTCCCGGATATCAGACCCAGCCGGACAATGCGCTTTTCAAGAAAGTCGTGAAGGAAGTTGGCTGCGCAGTCATCGGCCAGACCGGCAATCTCGCGCCGGCGGACAAGCGTTTCTATGCAATCCGCGACGTGACAGCGACCGTGGAAAGCATTGACCTGATAACAGCCTCGATCCTTTCCAAGAAACTCGCGGCCGGTTTGCAAGGCCTTGTGCTGGACGTGAAATGGGGCACAGGGGCATTTATGGGTACCGCCGAGAGCGCCCGTGCCTTGGCTGCCAGCCTGGTGAATGTCGCAAATGGCGCGGGTTTGAAAACCACTGCACTTGTCACCGACATGAATGAACCGCTGGCGTCCGCAGCAGGCAATGCCGTGGAAATGCAGAACGCTGTTGACTTCCTCAAAGGTACAGTCATCGATAACCGGCTTTGGGATGTCACGGTAGCCCAAGGTGGGGAACTGCTGGCAACCGGCGGTTTGGCAGAAACAGCCGAAGCGGGTTCTCAGCAAATGCGCGATGCATTTGAAAGCGGGCGAGCCGCAGAGGTCTTTGCCAGGATGGTCGCCGCGCTCGGTGGTCCTGCAGACTTCATGGAAAAGACTGAACTTTACCTGGCAAAGGCGCCGGTTGAAGCGCCGATTTACCCGGACCATGAAGGTGTGGTGACTGGCGTCGATGCCCGCGCGGTTGGTGTTGCGGTCGTTGAGCTTGGAGGTGGCCGCCGGGTAGCGGCGGATGTCATCGATCCCGCAGTTGGTCTCACCAATCTTGCAGGCATCGGAAACCGGGTGGATGCCGATGCGCCGATAGCCATCGTTCATGCCGCAAGTGAAGCAGATGCGGAAAGAGCTGCTATGGCCGTGCGTCAGGCTTATCGCATCGGTGGGGCGCGTGATGTTCCGGACAATCCAGCTGTCGTGGAACGCATCGCGCCCTGACTGCCGTGAAGTTTGGCCCATAGAAGGCCAACGCACGCATCCGGTGGAAGTCACCGGCAACACAAAGAGGAAACGCTAATGCCTCGTGCACTTTTGTGCGTCTTGGACAGTTTTGGAATTGGTGGCGCTGCGGACGCTGACCGGTTCGGCGATGCCGGATCCGATACGCTCGGGCATATTGCGGAAGCCTGCGCAGCGGGCCGCGCGGACAAGGCTGGTCTGCGAAGCGGCCCTCTGTATTTGCCAAACATGGACCGCCTCGGCCTGGGAGCAGCATCGCTGGCTTCAAATGGAAAAGCGGCACCTGGCCTTGATTACTCTGGTGAACCGGAAGGCCTTTGGGGTCATGCCTGCGAAACCTCCAATGGAAAGGACACTCCCTCCGGCCATTGGGAGATCGCCGGCGTACCGGTGCGGTTCGACTGGGGGTATTTCCCCGATACTGTTCCAGCCTTTCCGGATGGTCTGATTGCCGACATTGTTGAGGCGGGGGACATCCCGGGCATACTTGGCAACAAACATGCGTCCGGCACGGTGATCGTCGAGGAACTCGGCGATGAACACATCAAATCCGGAAAGCCGATATTTTATACCTCCGCCGACTCTGTGATTCAGATCGCCGCACACGAGACCCATTTTGGATTGGAGCGGCTGTACAGGCTTTGCGAAGTCACCCGCCGGTTTGCAGATCCCTTCAACATTGGCCGCGTGATTGCCCGGCCGTTTATCGGAGAAAGTTCGAAAGAGTATGTCCGCAGCGCCAACCGCCGTGACTATTCGGTGCTGCCGCCGGAAAAGACGCTTCTGGACAGACTGACGAACGAGGGCCGCACGGTTTTCGGTATCGGCAAGATATCTGACATCTTCGCCCATCAGGGGGTGTCGAAGGTGTTGAAAGGCGCTGGCAACGACGAACTGTTCGACAAGACCCTGGAAGCCATGGATCTGGCCGGGGAGGGCGACTTGATCTTCGCCAATTTCATAGACTTTGACTCACTCTATGGTCACCGCCGAGATGTCCCGGGTTATGCGGCAGCGCTTGAGCACTTCGATCGCCGGCTTCCGGAAATGACAGGCCGGATGCAGGATGGTGATTTGTTGATCCTGACAGCCGATCACGGTTGCGACCCGACCTGGTCCGGTACTGATCACACTAGGGAGCATGTGCCGGTTATTGGGACAGGGCCGGGCATTGCTGGACGGCATATCGGTGAACGCAAGACGTTTGCCGATATCGGTGAGTCCGTTGCAAGGCATCTGGGTATTGCGGCTGGAAAACACGGCACCAGCTTTGTTTGAATGAGAACGCTTGAGCACAAATCCATTGGAGGAAACGATGCAGGCGCGCAGTTTTGAAGCGGCCGAAGATGGTCATCTGACAGACGAAATGAAGCAGGCCTACGAGGAAGATGGCTTCCTGGTTCTGCGCGACTACAAATCGGCTGGCGAATGCGATGCGCTGAAAGAACGCATGTCTACGCTCATCGATGCCTTCGACCCGGCCAGCATTTCATCGATCTTCGAGACGGGGGCGCAGAGCCATGCCCAGGACACCTACTTCCGCGAAAGTGGTGACAAGATTCGTTTCTTCTTTGAAAAAGAAGCTTTCGATGGCAGTGGTGCACTGGTGAAGGGCAAGCACGAAGCGCTGAACAAGGTTGGCCATGCGCTCCACGATGACGATCCGGTCTTCGAGGCCTTTACCAGAGATGAGAAGATGGCTCGGACGGCAAGGGATCTTGGACTGATCTCACCGTTGCTTGCGCAGTCGATGTATATCTTCAAGCCGCCACATATTGGTGGAGAGGTGAATTGCCATCAGGATTCCACCTTTTTGCACACTGATCCTCTGACATGCACCGGTTTCTGGTTTGCTCTTGAAGATGCAGACGAGACCAACGGTGGGCTTTATGGTGTACCCGGAGGCCACAAGGGACCATTGCGGTCAAGGTTCCACTATGATGGCTCGGCGCTTGTCATGGACACGCTGGACAAGACACCGTTTGAAGACGGTGAGCACCACGCGCCCCTGGTTGCTCCCAAGGGAACGCTCGTGGTTCTGCATGGCTCGGTACCGCATAAATCGGCTCCTAACCGATCTTCGCGTTCGCGCCACGCTTATGCTGTGCATATGGTTGACGGAGAGGCCGTCTGGTCAGCGGACAATTGGCTTAAGCGTGCAGCTGACAAACCGATGCGTGGATTTTAGCCACGGACTGTTGCGAACAGCTGCAGTCCTGTATGAGTGACACCGAACACTCTTGATGCCAATTTCCGGATGGTCAGCTGGACGGGATGACAAAATATAAAACGGTGCCCAAAGCCGAATTGCATTGCCACATTGAAGGGGCAGCGCCGGCTTCTTTGGTAAAGCGGTTGGCCGATCAAAAAGGGATCGATGTTTCATCAATCATTGATCCCAACGGCAAATACATCTGGTCGGATTTCACGACGTTTCTGCAGGCCTATGACCTTGCCAGCTCTGTTTTCAAGACACCGGCAGACTACAGCCTCCTAAGTGAGACCTACTTCAGAATGCTGGCTGCTGAGGGGGCGATTTATGGAGAAATTTTTATTTCTCCGGATCACGCCCAGGCGGCAGGCCTGTCCTATCGCTCTTATGTCGAGGGATTGGCAGCCGGCATTGAGCGCGCCAAGCATGAAACCGGTATTGAAGGCCGGATGATTGCCATCGGTGTCCGCCATTTCGGGACAAATGCCGTTGAGCGGATCGTCAAGGAAGTGATTGGTAATCCGCATCCACTGGTCACCGGTTTTGGATTGGCGGGCGATGAGCGCGAGGGCCATCCGGCAAATTTCGCCAAGGCGTTCCGCATGGCCGCGGATGCCGGGCTTGGCTTGACAGCCCATGCCGGGGAATTCGGCGGGCCGGACAGCGTTATTGCTGCTTTGGAGTTCTTGAGGGTCAAGCGTATAGGACACGGCGTGAGGGCAATTGAGGACAAAGAACTGGTCAAGCGCCTTGCGGACGACCGTATTGTTCTGGAGGTCTGCCCAACGTCAAACACGGCACTTGGAATTTACTCGGTACTACGCTTCCACCCGGTCAACCTTCTGCGCCGGGAAGGCGTCCGGATTACCCTGAATTCCGACGATCCGCCGTTTTTCAACACGACTCTGGGCAAGGAGTATTCGGCCGTTGCTGAAACCTTCAACTGGAGCTTTGACGATCAGCTGAACCTGACGCGCACTGCTATTGAAGCGGCCTTTTGTGATGACCCGACCCGCCAAAGATTGCTCGTCCGCCTGGAAAGTGCCGAAGCCGGGTAGGCCAAGTTGACTACCTTTTCAGAGATGCAATTCCAGGGACTTTTAAGAGCATGACGCAGGCGCCAGAAACATCCGAAGCGATCTGGTTGATGACAGCGGAGGCTATCCGCGAACAGGCAAACAACGTTCTTGAGGCCGCCGTGTCTGGAAAGTTGGCGTCCGTGTCAGTCGACCTGGAAAAGATGCCGCAGCTTGTTGAGCGGGCCAGCCAGGTCATGGAGGCGGCCTATCCTGATCTGCAAATTCCACCATCCGGTTGCTGGCGCTATCTGGAGGCTGATGGAATAGACCGGTGGGGCATGCTGGCAAACGCCAGATCTTTTGGAAGTCCGGAAGAATTGGTTTGTTCTGCTGCTGATCTGGCGATTGTCATTCACACGATGTCCGTACCGCTGCACCCGGAATGGCGGTGGGTGGACCCGGTCAGTGGCAACCCTCATGCAGGGCGTGAGGCAATAGCACTGGCGGCTCTTTCCATGTTTGCGGCGGGCTCTTTTTCCGCCGAGCCGGCCGACCCTTTGCGCGCCGATGCTCATGCCCTTATTCGGCTGGAAGAAGCGGAAATTGTCGAAGCCCTCAAATTGGACCGGAACCGGGACGCAACCTCAATTCAGTCCATCACCGGTGCGCTCCATAGGTTAGGCGAAACCATTGGCCTGAGGCCGGATCTGTTTGAACAGAATGACGACCTCCGGCCTGGGTGCTTGGCGGAGACTTACCTTCGCGAGCACGGCGATACACCAATCCTGTTGCCTGATGTTCTTGCCTCCTTGCTGGAGGGGATTTCCCCGATATGGGGGGGCGGAGCGACCTATGGGGACGTCGGTCTGGGCGATGCATTCCGTCACTCGCAAATCCTGGGTGACCGCAAAGGAGGCGGCATCGTTCCGTTTCATTTGTCCGCGCAGGAAATGGCTTATTCTTTGATCGAGCCATTTGCATGGGCCGGTGTCGAGGTTGGTGATTACGACAGCCTGACCGGTCTGGCGAACCTGGAACATGCTCTGCTGTTTATCGATACAGGTGTCATTCAGCTCAAGCGCGAGTGTTCCAATGACCTTGATCGCGCGATCGAAATCAGAGCTCTGAGTGTTGCGCTACTTGACCTGCTGGCTGCTTCATTGCGCGAGGTGCTTGAGGCACCGGAGGGGGCTTTGCCGCTGACATGCGTTATGGAGGGTGCCACCTTGAGGATGGGAACCGAGATTGCGGAGGAAAAGCCCGAGTTTTCTGCAGAAGTCTCAGGAATTTTAGCGGCCGGGGCTGTCAATTGGCTGCCATTTTGTGCATAGCTCGATAAACTTCAGAACCTTGAGGAAATACCCTCCAACCCGCGCAAACAGAGAGGCAGTCATGTCCGGAGCCCACGTCGTCGATCACCCGCTGGTCCAGCACAAACTTAGCATCATGCGCGACAAGGGAACGTCGACCCAGGGTTTTCGCCGCTTGCTTCGCGAAATCTCGGTCTTGCTTTGCTATGAGGTGACACGCGATTTGCCGTTGGTGATGCAGACTATCGAGACACCGCTTGCAGAAATGCAGGCTCCGACGCTGTCCGGCAAGAAACTCGTATTTGCTTCTATTCTTCGCGCCGGAAATGGTCTTCTGGAAGGGATGCTGGAACTGGTTCCATCCGCACGTGTCGCGCATATCGGCCTATACCGCGATCCGGAAACGCTGAAACCCGTCGAATACTACTTCAAGGCTCCTGAAGATCTGGATGCCCGGCTGGTCATCGTTGTGGATCCTATGCTGGCGACCGCCAACTCGGCAATAGCGGCGATCCAGAGGCTAAAGGACCGCGGTGCGAACAATCTGCGTTTTGTGTGCCTGCTGGCCGCTCCGGAAGGTGTGGCGAAGTTTATCGAGGCGCATCCGGACGTGCCGATCTATACCGCCGCTATCG
This sequence comes from Roseibium sp., assembly GCA_965230705.1. Classification (GTDB taxonomy): domain Bacteria; phylum Pseudomonadota; class Alphaproteobacteria; order Rhizobiales; family Stappiaceae; genus Roseibium. The sequence goes on from CBDDLN010000001.1 coordinate 655,215, forward strand.
ATGAACGGTTGAATGACCATGGCTACATCATGCCGGGCCTCGGCGATGCTGGGGACCGTATGTACGGCACCAAGTGACGTTACGGCAATAAAAGTTGCAAAAAGCGCCTGGTTTTTCACCGGGCGCTTTTTTTATGCCGTCAGATCTGATCTTCTATGGCTTGTCTCGGGCACTGGGAGGTGGGCATGCAATTCGGCGCAATTTATCCGTCCTTGAAGGGCCGAGGCGTTCTGATCACAGGCGGCGGGACCGGGATCGGGGCGGAAATCGTGCGCCACTTCGCAGCCCAGGGGGCTGGTGTCGTCTTTCTTGATATCAACGAACCAAAATCGATTTTCCTTGTCGAAGAACTTTCAAGTGCCAGTCATACGGTTCATTTCCTGAAGTGTGATCTGACAGACAGTGACGCGATCGCAGATACGATCACGCAGGCACGTGCACTTGTCGGACCACTGACCATATTGATCAACAATGCGGCCAATGATCAAAGGCACGCATGGCAGGACATGACACCCAGCTACTGGGACGACCGGATTGCGGTAAACCTGAAGCATCAGTTTTTCACTGCCCAGGCCGTCATCCCGGATATGCAGGAAGCCGGTAATGGCGCGATCATAAACATGGGGTCGATTTCCTGGATGATTTCGGCGGGAAACATGGTTGGCTACACGACGGCCAAGGCCGCAGTCGAGGGTTTGACCCGGTCGCTCGCGCGTGATCTCGGACCGGACAACATCCGGGTCAATACCATTGCGCCAGGATGGATCATGACAGACCGGCAGACAGAGCTTTGGCTGGACGAAGATGGTCACCGGCGAATCGACGAGCGGCAATGCTTGAAACGTAAGCTGCTTCCGGAGGATGTCGCGCGCGTTGTTCTATTCTACGCGTCCGACGAAGCATCTGCCTGCACCGGTGAAACCTATGTTGTCGATGGCGGATGGGCCTAACGCCCTTCACGTCATGATAACCTGCTTCGGATAATCTGCCGGACAAGTTGAACTTCATGCGAGATCCGGCATCCGGGCAATGACACGCTATTTCTTCATTATTTTGGTCATTCTGGCGGTGGCTCCCTTCGCGCCGAGGTATCTTGAACAATGGACTGCAAGCCAGTCCGTGTCAGGCGGCGGTAGTGCAGACGCCCGGGACAATGCTGAAGAGGATGGATTTCGGACCTATGAGATTCCTATTGCGCGCAATGGGCAGTATGTCACCGACGCAAGGCTCAATGGCCGAACAATTACGATGCTTGTCGACACCGGCGCATCTCAAATTGCACTGCCGGAAGATGTAGCCAACAAGATTGGCATATTTCTGCAACCCTCCGACTACAAGGTGCCGGTCCGGACCGCGAATGGCACCGTAAAGGCAGCCCCAACGACCTTGCGTGAACTCCGTATCGGTCCAATTCGGTTGAAGAATGTGGAGACGCTGGTGTTGCAGGAAGGCCTGTTATCGGTGCCATTGCTTGGTATGTCGGCACTTGGCCGTCTTGAGCGGTTTGATATTTCAGATGACACATTGGTGCTCGTTCAATAGTCTGCGCCGCGTAGTCGCCGTTCCACAATTCTTCAACGACATAGACTGACTTTCTTGAGAGGTTTTCCATGCTGCCGAAGCCTGAGGCTGCCCTTCGTCCCAATACCTATGAGTACGAATCCCGCCCCTTGGTAAAGCCGACCGGCTTTCGCGAATACGATGCGCGTTGGCTGTTTGAAAAAGAAATCAACCTTATGGGCATGCAGGCGCTGGGCATGGGGATCGGCACGCTGATCCATGAACGCGGCGTCCGGCCGGATATTGCCGTGGGGCATGACTTCCGCAGCTATTCCGCATCTATCAAGATGGCGGTGATAAACGGCCTTTTGGCTGCAGGAATCAATGTTCATGACATTGGCTTGGCGCTGTCGCCTATGGCGTATTTTGCGCAGTTTGCGCTTGATGTTCCAGCCGTTGCGATGGTCACGGCGTCGCATAACGACAACGGCTGGACCGGGGTCAAGATGGGTATCGACCGGCCTTTGACATTCGGCCCGGATGAGATGGGGCGTCTGAAGGAAATCGTGCTTGAAGGCGCGTTTGATCTTAAGGGCGGCGGCAGCTACCGCTTTGTCGACGGATTTCCCGAGCTTTACTTCAAGGATCTGACCGATCGTCCAAAACTCAAGCGGCCGATCAAGATCGTGGCTGCCTGTGGCAATGGAACTGCTGGTGCCTTCGCTCCGCGGATCCTGGAAGCCTTGGGGGCTGAAGTCATCCCGCTCGATACAGAACTCGACCACACATTCCCGCGCTACAATCCCAATCCGGAAGACATGAAAATGCTTCATGCCCTGCGGGACAAGGTGCTGGAGACAGGTGCCGAAGTGGGCCTTGGTTTCGATGGCGACGGGGACCGCTGCGGAGTCGTCGACAATGAAGGTGAAGAGATTTTCGCAGACAAGGTCGGCGTCATGCTGGCCCGCGATATTTCAGCGCTTCATCCGAACAGCCAGTTCGTGGTCGATGTAAAATCAACCGGCCTCTTCAATACCGATCCGGTGTTGAAGGCGAACGGTGCGAAGACCGACTATTTCAAGACCGGACACTCCTACATCAAACGGCGTGTCACCGAACTGGGCGCGATTGTCGGATTTGAAAAGTCGGGACACTACTTCTTTAATGCCCCAATTGGGCGCGGCTATGACGATGGTCTGGTTTCCGCCATTGCGGTCCTCGATATGCTCGACCGCAATCCGGATAAGACCATGGCTGACTTGCGCCGCGATCTCCCCAAGACATGGGGCTCGCCGACAATGTCGCCGCATTGCGATGACGAGATCAAATACGACGTTGTTGAGCGTGTTGTTGCCCGCTTCAAGGACATGCAGGAAAAGGGTGAGAAGGTTGGTGGTCACGCGATCACGGACCTGATTACGGTCAATGGGGTGCGGGTTGTGACCGATGACGGCACCTGGGGTCTTGTACGCGCCTCTTCCAACAAGCCGGAACTGGTTGTAGTTGTCGAAAGCCCGGAATCTGAAGAACGTCTTCATGGAATGTTCAAGGCGGTCGATACCGTCTTGCGGGAAAATCCGGAAGTCGGCGAGTATAATCAGACGATCTGATTTATTATTCGCCTCTTGAGGTTTGGATTGGGCGGTCTCCGCCCTTTCCGCTTTGCACACACATACACTTAACCCATCAGTTCGGAAGACAGGCCCCAGTAATGATCCGTGAATTCGGAGAAATGCCGGATGGTTCGCCCGTCCATGAAGTGACCTTGAAGAAAGGGCCGCTTGAGGCCTGCATTTTGACCTACGGCGCGGTTGTCCGCGATTTGAAGTTCAACGGTCAGTCGGTTGTTCTCGGCTTTGACGATCTGCTGAGCTATCTCCATCATTCACCTTATTTCGGCGCTCTTGTCGGGCGGTTTGCCAACCGGATCTCGGGTGCACGGGCGACGATTGATGGTGAAGAGTTTCAGTTGGATGCCAACGAGAATGGCAATCAGCTCCACGGCGGGAAAGCTGGATTCTCCAATCGTATCTGGACGCTGGAGCAGAGTGACAAAGGCAGTGTCCTGCTGAAGTATGTTTCCGAAGATGGTGAGGAAGGGTATCCGGGACGTGTGGAAGTTTTGCTTCGGTACACTCTGACTGGTGCCGGTGCCTTGCGCGTGAAAATGACTGCCACAACGGACAAGCCGACGCTCGTCAATCTCAGCCAGCACAGCTATTTCAATCTTGATGGCAGCGATACGATCCTGGAGCATTCTCTGGAGATTGCCGCAGATACATATCTTCCGGTTGATGACATGGGATTGCCGACCGGTGAAATCCGCAAGGTTGCCTGGACACCCTATGATTTTGGCGAAGGCCGTAAGCTGAAGCGCAAGGCCGGAGAGGAAGCGGTGATTTTCGATCACAACTTTTGCCTTGCGGATGCGCCACGCGAGACGGTGGAATTTGCCGCAGCACTTGAAGACCGCGACGGGGATTGCCGCATGGAACTCTGGACAACCGAGCCCGGTGTCCAGCTCTATGACGGGTATAAGCTGAATGTTTCCGCACTCGGCCTTGATAGCAAGAATTACGGGCCGCATGCGGGGCTTTGCCTTGAGCCGCAGCGATGGCCGGACAGCATCAATCACCATGGCTTCACAAATGTGGTTCTGAGGCCTGATGAAACCTATTCGCATATCTCCGAGTTCCGGTTTTCTTAGAGACTTTGCTCTGATCTTGGCGAGGACAAATCCTTGAAAACAGTCTTCTCTCCCGTCCAGTTGTCACATGATCCGAAACAGGAGATTTCTGATGGCGAATTGAAGCCTGCGGTCGAAATTCCCTCTCGCGCCGAATTTGTCCTGAAAGCACTCAGGGAACGGGAGCTTGGTGACATCATCGAGCCGGAAGATTTCGGAATGCGCCCGTTGCGCCGGGTTCACAAGCCGGACTATCTGGATTTTCTCGAGAGCTTTTGGCAGCGCTGGACCGATGCAGGCAGGAGCAAGGAAGCCTTTCCGTTCGTTTGGCCTGTCCGGACCCTGAGAAGTGACTTGGCTCCCGATCATATCGACGGCTTGTTGGGCCGCTATTCAATGGATGCCGGCACGCCGATCGGCGCGGGAACATATGCGGCAGCCAAGGCATCCGCCAATACCGCACTTGCTGCCGCGCAGCTGGTCAAGAACGGCGAGCAGTCCGCTTTCGCCTTGTGCCGACCGCCGGGCCATCACTGCGGACCGGACTTCTACGGCGGCTACTGTTTCTTGAACAATGCGGCGATTGCTGCTCAATGGCTGCGCGACGAAGGCATGGACCGGGTCGCCATTTTCGATGTCGATTATCACCATGGAAACGGCACCCAATCGATCTTTTATGACCGGTCGGATGTGCTCTTCCTTTCCATCCATGCCGATCCCAAGGCCGAATACCCCTACTTTTTGGGCCATGCCGATGAAACCGGGGAGAACGCGGGCACCGGCTTTACGCAGAACTGGCCGTTGCCACTTGGAACTGACTGGGACAGCTACGCATCATCGCTAGAAGAGGCCTGCCGTTGGCTCGGCGTCTTCAAACCCGATATGCTGATCGTATCGCTTGGCATGGACTGTTATGAGCACGACCCGATATCGGGCTTCAAATTCAAGAGCGAAGACTTTACCAAGCTTGGCCAGCGCCTGGCTGGCGTTGGCGTGCCAACCGTATTTTTGATGGAAGGCGGCTATGCAGTTGATGCCCTTGGCACCAACTGTGTGAATGTTCTCGAAAGCTTTGAAAAGGCCTAACGACATTCGGTGTACTTAAAGCAGTAGCCCCAGGTCCTTCAGGTCCCGACGCAGTTTATCTGCTCCGGTAAAGTGGACGGCATTCAGCCCGGCCTGGTCAGCAGCTTTTATATTCTTCTCCGAATCGTCGATGAATGCGCACGCATTGGCATTCAAACGGTTGCGCTCGATCAGTATCTCGAAAATACGCAGATCAGGTTTGATAATGCGTTCTTCGGCGGAAACGACCGTATCCAGAAAGGACGTGGCCAGAAATGGAAAACGTGCCTTGGCTTCCGCGAACTTTTCATTTGAAAAGTTGGTGATGGCATAGAGCGGAACACCGGCAGACTTCAGTTCTTCTAGTATCTCGACCGTCCCGGAAATCTCGCCAGGAACCATTTCGTGCCACCGCTCCGAGTAGGCTTTGATCAGGTCGTGCTTGTCAGGATGCTTTCCTAAAAGCTCACTGATAGCCTCGGACCAGGAACGGCCAAGATCCTGCTGAACGTTCCATTCCGGAGTGCAGATGTTTGCAAGAAAATGCGACCTCTCCGCCTGGTCTGGAATAAGCTTGCGATAGAGATGTTCAGGGTCCCATTCAATCAGGACATTGCCGACGTCAAAAATCACCGTGTCGATCATCTATTCGTTTCAACTCTGCAACATGTTCAAATTGGGATGTGATTCGAAAAGCGCTTTGTGAATGGCACCATGAAAAGATGTTAGGCATATGACCATGAGCAGATTTGCAATTCTGCTGCTGGTTTCACTTGGGCTGTCGACCGGTAGTTTTGCCTTGGCTGCCGGGAGTTCGGGCGAAGTCCAGCGCCTAAAAGTAGGAATTACCGTCGGAACGGATGATTTGATGCGCGAACGCGTGGATGCGTTTCGGCTGGCCCTGGAGGCAGCCCTTGATTTGCGCGTTGACCTGTTTCTTATGGACACAATGGCTGAGACGGTCGAGGCGCTGGCGAATGGCGAGATCGATTATGCGAAACTGTCTTCATCCGCCTATGCTGCGCTTTATGCGAAGTGCGCCTGTGTCGAACCTTTGGTGACTGCCCGCCCAGATGCATTTCCAGGACGTTATCATGCCATTGTTGTGGGACGCGCTGGCCAGGTAGAACCAACGCTTCAGGGGCTAAAAGAAACACGGCTTGGTGTTCAGGGGCCCCAGTCAGTTGCGGGCTTTCGTGTGCCATTGGCCAACCTTGCCGCGGAAGGTGTTGATCCAACGAAACATTTTAGAACGCTTGTTCGCGTGAAAGACCCTGTAGACGGTTTGCAGGCGCTTCTTGATGGCCGTGTAGATGCGACGACGGCATGGTCCACCTTGGCTGGAGAAAAGAAGGTGGGTTACACGGCTGGCACACTGAATGACTATTTTTTATCCGGGGGTCAGGGCCTGGAACGCCTGAGAGTTATATGGCAGTCGCCTCCCATTCCCTATGATGCTCACACGGTTCGGTATGCTCTTCCTGACGAATTCAAGCAGGGCCTGCGCTCGGCCTTGCTTGCTCTCAAGAGTACCGCGCCAGTTGCATATTTCGCGATCGAGCCGGACATGCCTGGAGGATTTGAACCGACGGTGCACGCCAACTACGAGGCGTTGCTGCGGACTTACGAACCAAAAAATCAAGACTTGCTCAAATCTCTTGCCAAGTGAAGGACTTAAGCGAAGCTCGCAATTCAAAGAAGCGCCGATGTGTGCCGGCGGATCATTTCTTCTTCATTTGTTGGGATTGTCAGGACTTGGACGCGCGAGGTGTCGGTCGAAACAAGTTCTTCGCCACGATTGTTTTTCTTCGGATCGAAACCAAGGCCCAGCCATTCCTGGTTCTGGCAGACGCGTTCCCGGATCATTGCGGAGTTTTCTCCAATCCCGCCGGTAAACACCAATGCATTGATGCCATTGAGGGCTGCCGCCATTGCGCCAATTTCACGGCGGATCCGAAATACAAAGTAATCAATAGCTCCGATTGCTGCCGGGTCGTCGCTTTCGCTGAGTTCCCGCATATCCTGAGAAATCCCTGACATGCCCTTCAAGCCGGACTGCTTGTAGAGGAGGTCAGCAATCTGATCGGCGTTCATCCCTTTTGACTGCATGAGATAGAGCACCACACCAGGATCAAGTTGTCCGCAGCGTGTTCCCATCGGCAGGCCATCCAGGGCCGTGAATCCCATTGTCGAGCCAATACTCTGGCCATTCCTGATCGCACACATGGAGGCGCCATTGCCGAGATGTGCGACCACCACCCTGCCGGCAAAAATGGACGGATATTGCGACTTCAAGTGCGCGCAGATGTATTCGTAGGAAAGGCCATGAAATCCGTATCGGCGTATTCCTTCATCGTAATATGAGCGCGGGAGGGCAAAGGTGTCATTCACCCATGCATGCTTCCGGTGAAAGGACGTGTCGAAACAGGCAGCTTGTATGGCATTCGGAAAGGCAGTCCTTGCAGCATATATTCCGGCTAGGTTGTGGGGTTGGTGCAACGGAGCCAAAGGAATGAGCTCTTCCAGTGACTGCAGCATGCTTGCATCAATGATGCGCGGTGCCGCATTGCCGACACCTCCGTGAACGACGCGGTGCCCAACCGCATCGACATCTGTAACACCCGTATGGTGTTCCAGAGTATCCAAAAGTGCGGCTAGTGCGGTTTCGTGCGATGCCCCTGCGGTCTCGTCCAGATGCTGGTTCAGATCAACAGTTCCATCCTTTGTCTGCAGTTCGATATGCGGCTGTGCGCCAAGGCCGGATATCTGTCCGGATACTTTCTCCGTCTTGCCGTCATAAAAATTGAATTTGATTGAGGAGGAGCCGGAATTGAGAACCAGGATCTTCTTTTCTTGGTTCATGTTCAGTTGTCCGCGTTGCTGAAGGGGGCAGCCGGCGTCTTGTTGATCAGCCAGTGATTGTACAAAATTGCGAGCGCACAGGAGGCAAGGCGTGCCCTTGAGTCGTCGGCCCGGCTGGTCAGCATAACCGGCACTTTGGCTCCGACCACCAAACCGGCAGCTTCCGCATGGGCGATAAACGTGAGCTCCTTGGCCAGCATGTTGCCTGATTCCAGGTTTGGAACGATCAGGACTTCCGCATGTCCGGCAACAAGGGAGGTAATGCCCTTGGTTCTGGCGGCCTGGACGTCAATGGCATTGTCCATCGCGAGAGGGCCGTCGACGATACCGCCCTTGATCTGACCGCGTTCTGCCATTTTTGATATGACCGCCGCATCAAGGCTTGAAGGGATCGCTGGATTGACTGTTTCGATGGCCGACAGCAGTCCGACCTTCGGTTTGCTCAGGCCTATCGCGAGCGCCGCATTGATTGCATTTTGGGTGATGTCTGCTTTGGTATCGAGATCTGGTGCGATGTTGATGGCAGCATCTGAAATAAGCACCGGTGTGTCCCGGCCGGGAATATCCATGACAAAAACATGGCTGATCCGCCGTTTTGTCCGCAATCCACCGTCCCGTTTCACGATATGGCGCAGCAAATCGTCTGTGTGAAGGTGCCCCTTCATGACGGCACGAACTTTGCCCTCATGAACCATTGCAATCGCTCTGCCCGCAGCTTCGGATTCATCTTCAATATCAATAAGCTCCATTGCCGAAATATCTGTCTTCAGGGTTTCGGCAGCTGCGTGGATCCGGTCACTTGCACCAATCAAAATGGGTTGGATTAGTCCTTTTTCTGCGGCCAGTATCGCACCTTCCAAGGAGTTGGGGTCATCAGGTGCAACAACCGCGGTTGGCAGTGAGGGCAGGGCGCTTGCGGTTTCGATCAATCGGTTGAAATGGCGGTGACGCTCAACAAGCAGTGTGGGAAGATCAGAAGCGTCATATTCGATGGTTTGATTGGGGGCTAAAACTTCGGCAACCCCGTCAGTGACGAGCATGTCGTCGCCTTTTACTGCTGAAACACTGAGTTCTAGTAAGCCACCAGGTTTCTTGGCTGTCACCTCGATCCTGACTTTGAGTACATCCCCGACGGCAACCCGTTCGTGAAACGAAAAAGTCTGGCTTTTGTATTTTGTACCAGGCCCTGGCAGGATGTTGCCGATTGCGGCGGAAACCAGAGCACCGACCCACATGGATGGAGCGATTGGCTTGTCTACCTTGCCGTCTCCGGTCCAATCGGTGTCCGGCAAATGCAACGGATTGAGATTGCCGGATGCATGCGCAAATACCAGGAGGTCGTTGGTCGAGCAGACGCGCGATATCTCGGCGCTGTCACCCACTGCGATCTGGTCGTAGGTCTTGTTGGTAGCCATTTTCAGTTCCTGACAATCATCCCGCCAGAATGCACAGCGCTATTGCGATGCATATACTCGTTTTTTGGGAGATTATCGGTCTTATACGGCAGAACAAATACGGTTGTTCAGGTATTTTGGCTACCTTGGAATTTCCTGAGCCAAAATGCACAGTTTCTGTTGCGCAAACGAACTAATCCAACGTCACCGTGCTCGTCAGTCGCGGCTTATAAAAATAGGTGTCGCTCAGTTCGATGGATGTCGCCCGGGGGAAGATGTTTTGCGCCAGAGCTGCAAACATGGGCACATAATCATAAGTGGACTGGCCAACCACCAGAGAAGTCCCAGCTACTGCAATTGTATCTGGGAATTCGACTGGAGGAGCAGACCCCGCTGACCAAGGGGAGCCGTTGCTGTTGTCCTTGCTCCAATCGACTTCTGCATCACCTTCGTCATCGAATGTAACGCTTGCAACGATCACTTCCAGTCCGGTGGCTGAATATGGTTTCAGGATTTCTTCAGCAGCAAGCATGATGTCCGAGATGTCGCTGCTACTGACTGTTTCCGCCTGAGCAACCAAGTCAGTAACCGAGCTGGCGATTTGGCTGACCTTGCGATCGTGATTAAGGGCACTGACCGTTTCCGCCATGCCGATCAGCAGGATCAACAAGAAAGGAAGGATGAGCGCAAACTCGACCGCAGCCACACCTTGCCGGTCGGACGTGACAGCTGAGAAATGGCGTAAAAGTGAATTCAGGCGGCCCCTAGACATCACGCACAAGTCCCCGAGGTTTCCGGAAAGGGTTCATTTCTGAACACAGCGGTTGAATAGAGATATCTCTCCGAAGAGCCGGTATCGCCATCATCGAATTCAAAGAAGGCAGTGAACAATGGCCATCTGTAAACAGCCCGCGCGACGACGATTTCGCTGGCGCAGCCCATTTCGAAGGTGAAATCGTCCTTGAGTTCGCCTTCGTTGTCCGTCATGGATTCGAGATCGCCTAAGTCGTCGAATGACTCGAATGTTGTTACATCCACGACAAACTTGTCCGTATCACACAGGAAACCGGGCAGGCGGCCACAAACATCATCCTTGAAGTCATCCGCACTAAAGCTGGCCCCTTGGGCCTGTCCGGTACGGATCATACGGGCGGAATCCTGCACTGCGTTATCCAGGATCCTGTTCACGAAAAAGGCGAGGCCCATTTCGAGTATTCCGAACACGATCATAAGAAACGGTAGTCCGACGAAAGCGAATTCGATTGCAGTGACACCGTTGCGGTCATCAGAATATCGTTTTCCAAACCGGGCGGTTAAACGAAGTAGTTTGCCGGCCCTCTTGGCGATACGCGATGTATATTCGCCGTGTTTGGACATCTTTCAGTTCCTAATTGCTGGCGCCAGCAGCTTTTTCCGCAAGGTCATTGCGCATGGTGGCTTGTGCGGCGACCGCTTCAAAAGTTGCCTGGTTGTCACCCAGTTGCAGTGTTGGTTCGCATACCGGTGCACAGGAATATGTTTGGCGAGCCGAATTTCGCGTTACAGAAACGGTGTTTTCGCCTGAAGCGCGTACCACGATCACTTCATCGATTATGGGCGCGCCTTTTTCATCCAAAATGACCAGGTTCGTGCTTCCATAGCTCTTACCGGTCACGACAACCGTGAATCGATCATGCATTGCAACGTCGGCAATGAATGGATTGCCAACAATCACGGTGCTTGCCGCTTCTTCGATGCGAAATACTTTTGCCCGGTCAACCGTAACATTGACAGGTCCACTCGCAATTGCAGCACTTCCAGCAGTCAGGACGATCAATGCCATAACAGCCAAGGGTCTCAACAGAGCAATGGTCACTCTCATGGCGTACTCCAGTTTCATCGGTGTTTGCGACAATTAGTCAATAACAAGGTGAAGGAAGCCCTAACGAATGGGAATTTTGAGGTATTCATTTACTGGTATTGCGTGTTCGATCAGTTGAAACAGGCTTAGTCCAGAGGTTCGTAATTTTCATCAATGCAGTTGAAGAGAAATTATCGAAAAAATCGCGTTGAATGTGAATAAAATTTGGAAATAGAGAAAAATTATCCCGTCTATATTAGAGAGGTTTTGGGGAATTTTTCTAGTTTTGGCGAAAGAATAAGTATAAATATTGAAATTGAATATTATTTATTTAAAGATTTTCAAGAAATATTTTTAAAATGTGAAATATCCCGTTTCATATCTGTTAACCATGTAGTTTTTTCTCGCGATTACATCAAGATTCAATGATGATTTTAACGTATTGGAAATCCCTGTTGCGTAGTCTCTTCGCATGTCCAGAACGGCTGAACAACAAGTCCGGCGGACATATGAAGCTGTCAACACAAGTGGAATTTGGAGCAAACTCATGAAGAATCTTTTCGCACGCTTTGCCAAGGACGAATCTGGCGCAACCGCTATTGAATACGGTCTGATCGCAGGTCTCCTGTCTGTTGCTATCGTCGCAATCCTGCAGACCACATCCGGTAGCCTGACAGGCGTCTTTACCGCGATCGACACCGCTCTTGGTAACGCTGAATAATCAGCGTTCTATAAAGTGCAAATTTGAACGGGCGGTTTTCCGCCCGTTTATTTTTTTAAGTATTTGGCCATTTTTACAGGCGATTTTACCGGTCTCATTCCAGCAAGCTGGCGGGTCCGATGCTCGATTTGTCTTTTCTTTTATTCTTTCCGATCCTGGTAACGGTTGCCGGGGTATCAGATCTCCTGACAATGAAGATCCCAAACTGGATTTCCATACTTTTGGCTATTGGATTTGCCGTTTTTGCGCTCATTATCGGCCTGCCGATTGAGCAATGGGGTTGGCATCTGGCCGGAGGAGGTGTGGTTTTCGTTGCTTGCCTGGTAATGTTCGCCTTGGGCTGGATGGGCGGTGGTGATGCCAAGCTCGCGAGCGCGATAGGACTTTGGTTCGGCTTTAACGAGAACCTTCTCAGCTTTTTGTTGATGACCACCATCTTTGGAATGGTGCTCACGCTAGGCCTACTGGCGTTTCGTTGGTGGCCGGTTCTTCCGAATGTCTTGGCGAACCAGGAGTGGATCGCCCGGTTGCACGACCGGAAGACTGGTATTCCCTACGGGATTGCAATCGCCGCTGCAGCGCTCCTGGTTTATCCGGCGACCATTTGGTTTTCCTGAGTTCGTTTTAAATACACCTCCCTATCATCAACGCGCTCACGTTTTATGGTTAACCCACGGTTAATATTCGCAAGAAGAGAGTTCTGGTAACTAAATATTAGATAACGTTAATTCTTGTTAACGATATTTCGATACTGATGATTAACCATGTTTTGACGAATTGGATTCCACAATATCAATTATCGCGCGGATTCCCCGCGCTGCCCAAGTGGATTGAGAGATGAGATACGCACGGCTTTTGGTCTTAGGTGTAGCACTCGGCGCAGGATTGCTCGCGGCCCGTATGGTGATGACCAAATCACCTGCTCCGGAGCCGGTTGCCGAGGCGCCAGTGAAGTCAGAGAAGGCGCAAATTCTCGTTGCCTCGAAAGACATAAATCTAGGACAGAAACTGGACAAAAAATCAGTCGACTGGGCCGGTTGGCCAAGCGATGCGATACCGCCTGGAGCAGTGACGCGGAAATCTGATCCGGACGCTGTTTCGACTTTCTCCGGCCAGATTGCAAAAGCGCCGATCTATGAAGGCGAACCTATTCGTGCTCAACGTTTGATTGACACCGACAAGGGTTTCATGGCCGCAATTCTGCCTAAGGGGAAACGGGCAATTGCTGTGGGGGTTGAAGCAGAAACGACTGCCGGCGGCTTTATTCTTCCAGGGGACAAGGTGGACCTGATCCTGACGCGGCAGGGTGAAAACCGGGCTGTGATGAGTGAAACAATCCTTGAAAACGTCCGGGTTCTCGCGATTGACACCACCACTGCTGGTGAGAAGGACGAGAAAGCACTTTCTCCTAAACGAACTGCCACGCTTGAGCTTGGGCTGGAGCAGGCGGAAGTAGTAGCCCAAGCCCAACAGCTTGGAACGATTTCACTCGCTTTGCGAAGTGCACAGGACTCTTCAGACGAGGAGGGCGAACCAGTTCGCCGCCGTGGGGGTGTCAGCTTCGTTAAATATGGCGTTTCCAGTCAGGCAAGCACGCAATGAAAAAGCTACTCAAGACATGCGCTCAAAAAGTGTTCGGGACTGATTTGAAGGCTCGTGGGCAGACTCTCGTTCTGTTAGCCGCCGCACTGATTGGTCTGGGTATTGGCGGAAGTGCTCTGGCGCAAGGGGGCTTCCCGAAGCAGGTTTATATTGCTTCTGGTGAACGCACATCAGACCGGCTTCTCAGAGTCGGGATAGGGCGGTCCGTCGTGATCAACCTTGCCGATGATGTCGCTGATGTTCTGGTGTCAAACCCCGAAATTGCCGATGCAGTTGTTCGGACCCGCAATCGCGTCTTTATTCTGGGCAACAAGGCTGGCCAGGCCAACCTGGTTTTGTTCGGCAGCAGTGGCCGTGAATTGGCTAGTTTCAATCTTCGGGTTGAGCCGGATACGTCCGATCTGACCCGGTTGATTAGGCGTGCTATTCCCAATTCCAATATTTCTGCAGATTCGATTGGCGGAAACATGGTGCTCTCAGGCACTGCTCGCAGCACTAGCGACGCCCAAAGGGCTGCGGATATTGCTGCCCGCTTTGCTGGTGAAGGAGTAACGGCGGCCCAGGTTCTGAACATGGTCGCTGTCGAAGGTGAAGATCAGATCCATCTGAAAGTCACGGTCGCAGAGGTTGAGCGGTCGATAATCAAGCAATTGGGTGTAAACCTGAACGGTACAATCGGAATCGGGAATTACACCGCCGGATTCAACAACTCGACAAGCTTCCCGGTCAACTCGTCAATTGTCAATCAAGCGGTTGCTGGAGGATCGTTCCTGGCAGGCAGCACATCCTTGTCAGCCAGCATTGAAGCGCTGCAGCGTGATGGAGTGATCAGAACGCTCGCCGAGCCTACTTTGACGGCAATTTCCGGTGAAAATGCCAGCTTCCTGGCGGGTGGTGAGTTCCCCATCCCGATTTCTCAGGAGGATGGCCAGATCTCCGTAGAATTCAAGAAGTTTGGTGTCGGCCTGGATTTCACGCCAGTGGCTTTGTCCGGCGGCCGGATCAGCCTTCGCGTGAAGACTGAAGTTAGTGAATTGACCAACGAAGGTGCGGTCACGGCAGGCGGAATTACGATTTCTGCTTTGAAGGTGCGGCGTGCTGAGTCCACGCTCGAGCTTCCGTCCGGTGGCACCCTGGTCATGGCAGGGCTTCTTAAAGAATCCTATAAGCAGTCAATTACGGGAATTCCGGGGCTGATGCAGCTTCCAGTGCTTGGCTCTCTCTTCAAGAGCCGCGACTTCTTGCGTCAGCAAACCGAACTTGTTGTCTTCGTGACACCTTACGTGGTTCGGCCCGTTGCTGAACGGAAGCTTACCCGTCCGGACAAAAATCTGATGCCGGCGAGTGACGCAGAGACCGTTTTCCTGAATCGACTGAACAAAATTTTCCGCCGTCCAGGGCAAGAGCAGGCCGGGGCCTATCACGGTCAGGTCGGATTTATCTACAAGTGAGGATCGGCAGATGACTAAGAGAAATACACTTCTGCGTCCAGGCACATTGAAAGCGGGTCTATCAGTCGTCGCCGTTCTCTTCGTGGCAGGCTGCCAAAGTCAATCGGCCCCAACGACAATGGTCGCCGCTAATGACTACCGGCTTCGTCACCCGATCATCGTGAATGAACAGCCCGAAACACTGGACTTGCCAATTGGTTACCAGACACGCAGTTTGAACCGGCATCTGGCAGACAGCATTTCTGAATTTGGGGCCCGCTCCAAAAAGCAAGGCAATGGGCGCGTTGAAATTCTCGTGCCATCTGGAGCCGGGAACGAAGCAGCTGTTCATGCCGTAACCCCCCAGATCCGCAAGGCTTTGAAACGTGGCGGGCTCGGAAACAGGCATATTGTGACCCGAAGCTACTCCGTTGACGACGCTGCGGCCGATGCGCCTGTACGGTTGTCATTCGCACGTGTCATGGCAACAACAGGCCCTTGCGGTGATTGGCCCAAAAACATTGGTGGGCACGTAAACCAGAATGTGGATTACGAAAACTTTGGTTGCGCCACGCAATCAAATCTTGCGGCGATGGTCGCCAATCCTGCCGACTTGATCACGCCTCGCGCAACTGCACCAGCAGACCAGCAGCGCAGGGCTGTGGTGTTTGAGAAATACCGTTCAGGTGATGAGACCGCGTCTTCCTATAAGGAAGGCGACGGCGCCAGCGTGTCGGAGTAAGAAGGTCATGAGCGCAGAAATGGATATGGCTAACTTCGCTGCCGATTCCGGATATCAGGGCATGCCGCAAGAGCCGAAACCGCAGCCGGAAGAAGGATATGAAATCCGGCCGATCCCTCGAATTTCTATCCAGGGCTTTTGCCTGAACCAGGATACGACGCGTATCATTGAAGCGGCGGCGGAAGACCGGAGGATGGCGAAAGCCCATGTAAAGGTTCACATGGGCGGTGTTGATGCGGCGATCGACCAGTTTGCGCAGGCGCCGACACCCAACCTCATCATCGTTGAAACTGCATCGAACAAAGGCGATATCATCGCCGACTTGGACCGGCTTGCCGAGTATTGCGACGCTGGGACTAAAGTGATCGTGATTGGTGACGTAAACGACGTCACTCTTTACAGAAACCTTATTCAACGGGGTGTGAGCGAATACCTGATCACACCTCTGGATATTTATCAGTTAATCCAATCGATTAGCGAGTTGTATGGAGATCCGTCGACCGGGCCGCTGGGAAGAACGATCGCGTTTTTCGGTGTCAAAGGCGGATGTGGCGCGTCGACCGTCGCCCATAATGCTGCATGGGCGCTTGCCCGCGGCCTGCAAAGTGAGACCGTTGTCGCGGATTTGGACCTGCCATTCGGAACCGCGGGCTTGGACTATAATCAGGACCCGTTACAAGGGGTGTACGAAGCAATCTCGGCGCCAGAACGGCTCGATGAAACTCTTCTTGATCGAATTTTGTCGAAATGTTCCGAGAATTTGAGCCTGTTGGCTGCTCCAGCCTCTCTTGAGCGGACATATGATTACAACGAAAGCGTCTTTGAAACCCTCATGGACACGATGCGCGACAGCACACCGAATATTGTGCTGGACGTGCCGCATTCCTGGAATGGCTGGGTGAAAAGTGTGCTGGTCAGCTCAGATGAGGTTGTCATGGTTGCTGAACCGGATCTTGCAAACCTGCGCAATGCGAAGAATGTTGTCGATACATTGAAGCAGCTCCGTCCGAATGACCGGTTGCCGCAATTGGTGATTAACCGGGTAAACGTTCCCAAACGGCCGGAAATCAAGCCCGAAGAGTTTGCTGCTGCGCTGGGTTTGGAAGCGCCAGTGACCATTCCTTTCGAGCCGCAGCTGTTTGGAACGGCCGCCAACAACGGACAGATGATTGCAGAGCTGGATTCAAAGCACGCAATTGCATCTGTATTCAGTGACATTGCCAATTCTGTTTCTGGCAAGTCAACTTCTAGTAAGACTAAGAGGGCGGGGCTCTCTGCAATCTTGTCCAAGCTGACTGGCCGTTCCGGCTGAGTAACAACGGGTAACGGAGAGACCCTTCGTCATGTTCGGAAGACGTGGTTCAACATCATCTGGGGCAGTTCCTGTAAAGCCGGTTTTACCGGAACCGACGCCTGCTGCGCCCGCTCAACCTCAGCCGTCTTCTGATGCCGTGACTGAAGCGTTGGCGGCCGCGCAGGTGCCGCCTGCTGCCAAGCCGAAGCCTCAAGCGGTAGAGGCGCCGCCGCCCGAACCGAAGGTCGACAACAAAAAACGCAAGTCGAACGAGTATTATGACACCAAGGCACAAATTTTTGCTGCCTTGGTTGAGGCAATCGACCTTTCGCAGCTAAGCCGGCTCGGGCCGGAAGATGCGCGCGATGAGATCCGCGATGTTGTGAATGACATCATCGCGCTCAAGAATGTCGTGATGTCCATCGCGGAGCAGGAGGATCTCCTGGAGGACATCTGTAACGATGTTCTTGGATATGGTCCGCTGGAGCCATTGCTCGCCCGCGATGATATTGCCGACATCATGGTCAATGGTGCCCACACGGTTTACATCGAGACCGAAGGGAAAATGCAGCAAACGGGCATTGCATTCCAAGACAATTCCCAGCTGATGAACATTTGCCAACGGATTGTGAGCCAGGTCGGACGCCGGGTCGATGATTCAAGCCCGATATGTGACGCCCGCCTCCCGGATGGCTCTCGTGTCAACGTTATCGCGCCGCCGCTTGCGATTGACGGTCCGGCTCTCACAATTCGTAAGTTTAAACGTGACAAGCTGACATTGGACCAGTTGGTGAACTTCGGGTCAATCACGCCTGAAGGTTCAACGATCCTGCAGATTATCGGCCGGTCCCGCTGTAACGTCCTGATCTCTGGCGGTACGGGGTCAGGCAAGACGACACTTTTGAATTGTCTCACGGCCTATATCGAGAACACCGAGCGTATCATTACCTGCGAAGATTCCGCGGAACTTCAGCTTCAGCAGCCGCATGTCGTTCGTCTTGAAACACGTCCGCCCAACCTTGAAGGTGAAGGCGAGATAACAATGCGCGATCTTGTCAAAAACTGCCTGCGTATGCGCCCGGAACGCATTATTGTCGGTGAGGTGCGTGGACCTGAGGCCTTTGATTTGCTGCAGGCAATGAACACTGGTCACGACGGTTCAATGGGAACGTTGCACGCCAACTCACCACGTGAAGCTCTATCCCGTCTTGAATCCATGATTACCATGGGCGGCTTCTCGCTGCCTTCAAGAACGCTGCGCGAAATGATCGTCTCCTCGATCGACGTGGTCGTCCAGGCTGCAAGGCTTCGGGACGGCTCCCGGCGCATTACGCATGTGACCGAAGTTATGGGGATGGAGGGTGATGTCATCATCACCCAGGACATTTTCCTTTACGACATGATCGGAGAGGACGCGAGCGGTCGGATTATCGGTCGTCACAGATCAACCGGAATCGGACGTCCGCGTTTCTGGGACCGGGCACGTTACTTCGGGGAAGAAGCTAGACTTGCCGAGGCGCTAGATGCCGCCGAACAGCCTGAATATGCAAATGACTGAGATGAGTGATGGAAGCATTTGAGCCATTCTTCACGCCCGGGATAACAGGTATTGCTGTCGCATTGCTCGTCACCTTCAGCATTGGTGGTGTGATATATGCGTTGTTTCAACCCCTCCTGTCGGCAACACGGCGCCGGGATCAACGCTTGAGTGGCATAACCGAGCGTCCGCAATCTTATGAGCTGCGCAAACAGGCACGGGACGGCGACCGCAGGAGAAAGTCGGTCCAGGATCAGCTCAAGGATTTTGAAGAACGCCAGAAAGCTGCCCTACAGCAACAAAAAAAAATATCGCTTCGTGTCCGACTTGCTCAGGCAGGGCTTTCCTGGGAACGCAAGCACTTTATCTACTTCAGTATTGCGCTCGGGTTTGCGACTGCGCTTGTCGGCCTGATTGCCTCTCAAAACCTGATTGTGACGCTAGGTGCTGGTTTTGTCGGTGCACTAGGGCTGCCGCGTTGGTACGTGAATTTTCGCCGCAAGAGGCGCTTCAATGCGTTTTTGGACGAACTGCCCAATGCAATCGACATCATTGTACGCGGTGTTAAAGCGGGTCTGCCATTTGGTGATTGCGTAAAAATTGTCGCGAAGGAAGCCCGCGAACCAGTTGCAACAGAGTTCCGGAAAATTGTCGAAACGCAGGTTATGGGCGTCTCGCTGCACGAAGCAGTGGCAAAACTGCCCGAACGTGTGCCAGTGGCGGAGGCCAACTTCTTTGCCATTGTTGTAGCCATTCAGCAAAAGGCTGGCGGCGGTTTGTCAGAAGCTCTGGGCAATCTGTCGAAGGTGTTGCGCGGACGAAAAGCACTGCATCGTAAAATCAAAGCCTTCAGTGCGGAGGCGAAATCGTCGGCAGGCATCATCGGTTCTCTGCCGTTTATTGTCACTGGTGTCATTTACATGGTGGCCCCAGACTACATGACCCTGCTGTTCACACGGACAACTGGTCAGATCATTATCGGCTGCGGCCTTGCCTGGATGTTTATCGGCATCATGGTCATGCGCAAAATGATCAATTTTGATTTTTAGGGGGTTGCGGTGTTTGAACTGGCGAATTTGACCGATAGCAGCTTTCTGATCGCTGGCTTGACGATGGTCGCCGTTGCGGGAACTCTTTTTACGCTGGCGATGCCACTGCTGGAGCGGGACACGCTAAAGTCCCGGATGAAATCGGTCGCGCTTGAAAGGGATAAACTACGCGCCCAGGAAAGGGCCCGTTTGGCCACCGAAAAGACGGAAAGCAGGGCCGCATTACGCAACAAACCCCGAGACCAGGTCAAAAATCTGGTCGATCGTCTCAACCTGAAATCCAAACTCGCGGATGAGACTACGCAAGACAAACTGCGTATGGCTGGTTTCCGGGGGACCGGGCCACTATACACCTTTCTCTTCGCCCGCATTGCCATTCCGGTAGTCCTGTTTGCAGTCGCGCTGGTTTACGCATTTGGAGTTGTCCCGTCCGACACGCCAGCACTTACAAAGGTTTCCGTTTGTATCCTTGTCGGGGGTGTCGGGGTATTTGCACCCAACTTGTACATCCAGAACCTCATTACAAAGCGGCAGCAATCCATCAAACGGGCCTGGCCGGATGCTCTGGACCTGATGTTGATCTGTGTTGAATCGGGGATGTCGATTGAAGAGGCTTTTAGGCGTGTCGCGGAAGAGATTGGTGCACAGTCTGTAGCACTTGCGGAAGAGTTGACGTTAACGACAGCTGAGCTCTCATATCTTGGTGAGCGCCGCCAAGCGTATGAAAACCTTTCAAAACGCTCTGGCGTTGATGGCGTCAAGAACGTGATGATGGCTCTCATCCAGGCTGAGCGGTACGGCACACCCGTTGGTCATGCGATCCGTGTGATGTCAGATGACACCCGGGATCAGCGTATGCAGGAAGCAGAAAAGAAAGCCGCATCCCTGCCGCCAAAGCTGACCGTGCCAATGATTATCTTTTTCCTGCCTGTCCTGTTTTTCGTAATCATGGGCCCGGCCGTTATGCAGGTTATGGATACCTTCAACTAGGCAGGTCCGGAAAACGCGCGGAAATCAAAAAGGCCAGCCGAACATTTCGGCTGGCCTTTTTTGTGTTTAATAGCGCCCCTGACGGGCGCGTTCGGTCTTATCCGCGCCGCTGAGCGATCATGTCCCGCAAATAGGCAATGTTCGCCTGTGCTTGATTGGGATCGAGCTCTGATCGCGCAACTTTCTCTGCTTCCTTGAATTTGCCTTGGATGCCGAGTGCGAGGACAAGGTTTTGCCTCACACGGCTGTCCGCTCCAGGCAGAGAGGCTGCCTTGCGCAGAGTGTACTCCGCATCGGGCAACTGGTTTGAGAGGAGGTAGGACAGGCCGAGATTGTTCAGAAGGGAAGCTTCATTGGGATTGATCTTCAGAGCCTGATTATAAAGCGACCGGGCGCGCTCGTGATTGCCCATCTGGTCATGAATGGCAGCTTGTGCGGACATTAGCCGCCAGTCCGGCTGCTTCGGCGTCTGGGCGCGGTCCAGTACGCTGAGCGCTTCCTGGAAGCGGCCATTCATCGCCAGCACTTTCCCATAGGCCGAGGCGATTTTCCGGTCCTTGGGATATGAGATGACAGCACTTCGAAGAACTGCAAGAGCTTGCTCGATTTGTTCGTTCTGCTGCAAGGCGTTGGCATATCCAAGGATTGCTGCGCGATCCTTGTCGTTGTTGGCATACTTCGACCCCCAGGAAGAAACGGCCTGCATTGCAGAAGAGGAGCCAGGTTTGACATATGCTGTACTCGCGGCGGGCGAGTGTGTGCCTACGCTGTTCGTTTTTGAAGAAGAACAGCCGGCCAACAGGACAGCGGCAGTCATTGCTGCTGCGAGCGGCACATAGCAGTTTCTCCGCCGGTTCATGCCAGAAGCTGAGTGGACCATTCCTTGACCTCTACGGATATCAAAACGACCGAAATCTTTCACTTCTAGCAATAGGTTATTAACCCTAATGCTTGGTTAAACCGTCGCATTTCGCAGTTCCCGCCTCACACTGAATGGGTTGCCAAGGGGGAGGCAGAAGCTTAGGTCTGGAGTCCTGAACTCCCGAATCCTAGGAATCTTTCCGTGCGCCATTCCCTGATCCGTCCTAGCGAAACTCAAAATCCGACGCCGATTGTCGCTGTGAACACCGAAACCCTTGAGGCGGTGTTGCAAGACTGGGGCAAGGCGGCGATTGATTGGGCTGGTCGCAACGGTTTTAAAGCGGATGCCGGCCGGCATCTGCTTGTGCCGGTCGACAATGAAGCCGGCGCTGCTGTATTGGCCGGTGTGACCGAAGCAGGATCTGGCGATCCGTTCATTCTGGGAAAACTGTCCTCCGGTCTTCCGGCCGGAGACTATTTGCTGCCGGATGACTTTCCGGATCTGGAATATGTGATTTTGGGTTTTGCCCTGTCGTCCTATCGGTTCGAAAAATACCGTGCCCGTGAGGCAAAGCCCGTCCGACTGGTGGTTCCCGATTCTGTCGATTTGAACCGGATCGGATACATTCTGGATGGGGTAGGGCTGACCCGGGATCTGATCAATACGCCGGCAAATGACATGGGGCCGGAGGAACTCGCAGCCGCAATTCACGATCTGTTTGAACGCCACGGAGGTGCAGGGGAGGTCGTTGTGGGAGATGATCTCCTGGAGCGCGGTTTCCCGATGGTTCATGCCGTGGGAGCTGCCAGCACCAGAGCGCCGCGGCTTGCAGATTACACTTGGGGCAACGAAGACGCTCCCAAGGTCACAATGGTTGGTAAAGGCGTGATCTTTGATACCGGCGGTCTGGACCTGAAGCCGGCAAGTGCGATGCTGCTCATGAAGAAAGACATGGGCGGCGCTGCAAACGTCCTGGGACTGGCGTCCATGATTATGGCCGCAAACCTACCTGTCCGGTTGCGCGTCATTGTGCCTTGTGTCGAAAACGCCGTGGCTGGTGATGCTTTCCGTCCCGGTGATGTCCTTCAAAGCCGCAAGGGCCTGACGGTTGAAGTCGGCAACACGGATGCGGAGGGACGATTGGTGCTCGCCGACGCGTTGACGCTGGCAGACGCCGAAGAGCCGGATCTGCTGATAGATATGGCAACCCTTACAGGGGCCGCCCGCGTGGCATTGGGGCCGGATATGCCGCCCTTTTTTACAGACGATGATGATTTTGCCGAGGAACTGGCACTTGTGTCGGAAGCCAGCGCTGATCCGCTTTGGCGACTGCCTCTTTGGCAGCCTTACATGAAGTATCTGGACAGCAAAATCGCGGATATGAACAACATCAACACCTCAGGAGCCGGATTCGCCGGTGCGATTACCGCGGGATTGTTCCTTTCCAGGTTTGTGGAAAAGTCCAGGTCCTGGGCGCATTTCGATGTCTATGGTTGGACGCCTGTTGAAAAGCCTGGGAAACCCTCAGGTGGGGAAGCACAGGGCATCCGCGCGTTGTTTGACTTGCTTTGCGACAGATATTCTGGTGGAAAATAACGGAGCCGAAACGATTTACTGTTTTGATGGACGTTGATTCGAACCGGATGGGAAAGTCCCGCGCATGGCGGTTGACCTTCGCGCCTCTCAGGCGCTCAGATTGATGCACGATGTGAACCTGGCGCTGGTCCGTGACAGCGATCAGGATCTGTCTGCGCGTCAGTTGACGATTCTGCTGACCGTTTATCTTCAGCCGCCTCCTCACACTGTGCGGGGCCTGGCTGCCAAACTCAATGTTACGAAACCCGCGGTTACCCGGGCGCTCGATACCCTGGGAGCCATGCGGCTTTTGTCCCGCAAACGGGATGAGGCAGACAAACGCAATGTAATTATCACCCGAACCGTTGAAGGTGCACTTTATCTGGAACGGCTGGGCGATCTGGTTTCAGAAAAGGCCAAAGAGCTGCCGCGTTAATTGGTATGCTGTTTGAGCAATCAAACTGGTTTTGACAGATGTTGAATGGTCTAGATCGCCGCTTACATCCAGTCCGCCCGGATCTGGCGGGGAAGGCCTACGAAGGCCAGGTGCCCGCGGCCCGTTTTGTCGAAGGCGTTCGTAGGCAAGTTACGTCTGACCGGCTCGCCTTTTGCAAAGAACCGCGGGTCGGTCAGTCGATCGATACCGAAGCGCTCTATGGCGAGTATGTTTCCGTCTTTGAGGAAACGCCGGAAGGTTGGGCCTGGGGGCAGCTGGAGACCGATGGCTATGTTGGCTGGTTTTCTTCCGCAGATCTCAAGGCACCAAACCAACCTTCCCACAGGGTCCGTGCGCTCAGGACATACCGGTATCCGGGTCCGGATTTGAAGTTTCCGCCATTGGGCCTGATCTCGATCGGATCCAATGTTGCAGTTACGGATGCTGCGACAACGCGAGGCTTGGAGTATGCCCGGCTAGATGACGGAAGTTATGTTGTCTCCAGACATCTTGTACCTGCGAAACAAAAGGAAACGGATTGGGTCGCGGCTGCGGAGGAGTTTCTCGGGACGCCTTATCTTTGGGGCGGACGCAGCAGCCTGGGCCTCGATTGTTCAGCACTCGTGCAGCTATCCGCGCAAGTGGGTGGACATGAGCTGATGCGTGATAGCGACATGCAGGAGGTAAGTGCAGGCGGCGCCATAGAAACTGAAAACCTCGACAACCTGTTGCGCGGCGATCTCATATTCTGGAAAGGACATGTGGCGATCGTTCAGGGCAAAGGCCGGTTGCTTCATGCCAACGGTTATAGCATGACGGTTGCCTCAGAGCCGCTGGACGTTGCAGTCGAGCGAATTGCGGAGGCTGAATTCGGTGCGATCACCAGCATCCGGAGACTTTAAGCCACGTTTGTAAGTGATTGCGGTTTATTAGCCCGGAAAAGACTGAAATCCGACTGTTTCCAACGCTCCGGTTTCCGGATGGCGCAAGAGGCAAAGCAGGCTTTCCCTACCTTGTATGTAACAGATCATGGGCCGATCCTCGGCACGGACTTCCTCGTAAAGCGGCTGAGTGACACCTTCCTCGACATAGAACGGGAATTCACCCGCCTCCGGCCCGTCCGCTCCGGCTGGCCATTGAGGCAATGTGCCTGAAGTGGATTGCTGCGCGTAGGTGCCAACCCAATCGGCCAAGGCGAGTTTCATTTCCGCAGGCGTATAGATTTCATCGAATCCGAACAGGTTTCCATTTTGATAGCTTTCGTTCCAGATCACTTCGCCCTTGCCGTTGTGAACGACAAGGCCGTAGTTGCCTAGGCCGCATTCGCCAGAGGTGGAAGCCTCTGCCGTGTAGTCGCCAAACCAGGTTTCCTGCACGGTCATGGTGCAGTCTTCTGCCATGGCCTTCTGTGCAACGGCGTTGGGGCTATGAAGCAAGGCGAAACAAATCGAAACGGCGGCAAAAAGCGCCAAGCTGGAGAAAAGTTTCATCATTTCGGGAGCCCCCGTATCGTTTCAACAGACTGCAAGAGACTATGAGGGCGGCTGTGAAATAACAATGACGTGCCATTTCAAAGCATCCAGAAAACTATCACGGAAACGCAGAGGCGTTCGATCAGGAAGGTAGTCTGAGGTCAGCGCGGCCTTCGACTTTGCTTTCGCTCTCTGGATCAGGAACTTCTCCCAGTTCCAAATCCTCGATCTTGCGGCTGCGTTTGGAAATCTTGTCGGTCGAAATAAGGATCTGGTCGATGTCCTTGTTCGCCTGGGCAAAATGGGTCTGCAATTTTCCAACTCGGTCGTTGAGGCGGCTGACATCGTTGATCAAATGGCCGACTTCGGCCTGGATCAAGTGGGCTTGCTCCCGCATTTTTGCATCCCGAAGAACAGCCTGAATCACCTGAATTGAAAGCAGGAGTAAAGAAGGCGAAACGATCACCACACGCGACCGATGAGCCTTTTGCACCAGGTCTTCAAAGTTCTCATTGAGTTCTGCAAACACGCTTTCCGAGGGTACGAAAAGGAATGCGGTGTCCTGCGTTTCGCCTGGAAGAAGGTACTTCTCACCGATGTCTTGAATGTGCTTTGTGAAATCGCGCCGGAATTGGGCACTGGCTTGTTTCAGCTGTTCGTCCGAGCGCGCCTCTTTCAGCCGATTATAGGCCTCAAGCGGGAACTTGGCATCGATCGCAAGGGAAGGTGCTCCGTTCGGCATATGAATGAGGCAGTCCGGCCGGACACCCGTTGATAAGGTGGCCTGGAAATCATAGCCGGTGGGAGGAAGCTGATCCTGGATGATGGCTTCCATCCGTCCCTGACCAAATGCGCCGCGGGTTTGTTTATTGGCAAGGATCGCCTGAAGTTCCACCACCTGGCCCGATAGGTCGGTGATGGTTTTTTGCGCCTGGTCGATGATCGCCAGGCGTTCATGCAGGTGGCGAAGCCCATCGTTGGTGCGTTTGGCCGTGTCTGCGAGGGAAAGGCCCATCTTGTGTCCCATTCCATCTAGCCGTTCGTTGACCGCTCGCATGATATCGGACTGCCGCGATCCGAAGACTTCGGCCATCGTCTGCATTCGGCCGGACATTTCTCCTTGCGACCGCAAGAGTTGGGACAAGTGGCTTTCAAGTTCGTGAATGCGTTCTGCCGCAGCTGTATCGGCATCCGCCCGCAGGCGAACCTGGCGCAAGGTTCCAAGTGCCAGCCAGACGATCAGAACCAGAAGGAATAGCCCGCCACCGATAACAGCCTCGAGTACGGAAAACGGCCTGTCGCCGATGATGAAAAGGGTATCTTGCATGAAACAAACATAGAACGATTCGTGCCGGATTGCAGCGTCCACGCACGGTTTCAGTTGGCAAGATCGGTGTCGCCCAAGCTTTCAGATTGACCGTAGCTTCGCCATTTCCTATGTGGTTCCCATGACTAAACGCGACATTCTCATCATTCCCGATCCCGTCCTGCGCCAGGAGTGCGCACCGATCGAAAAAGTGGACGACAGCGTGCGGACTTTGGCCGACGACATGCTTGAAACCATGTATGCCGCACCCGGTATCGGCCTGGCAGCCAGCCAGATCGGTATTTTGCAGCGCATGTTTGTTCTGGACGTGGCCAAGGAAGACGCGCCGAAAGAGCCAATGGTCTTCATCAATCCGAAGATCGTCTGGTCGAGCGAAGAAACTTCGGTGTATCAGGAAGGCTGCCTTTCCATTCCTGAGTATTACGAGGATGTGGAGCGTCCGGCAGAAGTGAAGATCCAGTTCCTGAACAGGGAAGGGGCTGAACAGGAACTTAACGCCGGCGGGTTGCTGGCGACTTGCATTCAACACGAGTTGGATCACCTGAACGGCAAACTGTTTATAGACTACCTGTCCAAACTGAAACGCGATCGCGTGATGAAAAAATTCGCCAAGCAGGCCAAGCTGTCCGCTAAGGTTTAGACGGCGACCTCGATTATAAAGGCGTGACCTAGGCTGGTTGATGGCCTTGATGGGGTGAACGGCGGAGGTGTTGCATGGATCTTGCCTTTTTTCTCAAGATGTTCGCAGCGCTTTTCGCGATCATGAACCCGGTGGCCAATCTGCCGGTCTTTCTTTCACTGACTTCCGATGGCGGTCCTGCGTTCCAGCGCCGGGTTGCGCTGACGGTGATTGTCGGTTTGATCTCAGGGGGCCTAATCGTTGCCCTTGCCGGCAATGCGATCCTGGCGGTCTTTGGCATTAGCCTGGACGCGTTTCGCTTGGCCGGCGGTTTCTTGATACTGCTGATTGCCTTGCAGCTGCTGTCCGGTGAGCAGAGCAAAACTCATCATGGGTCAGAGGAAGAAAAGGCGCATCACAAGGAACAACAGAACCCGGCCATCTATCCAATAACGGTCCCCATCCTGCTCGGGCCGGGGACGATTTCAACACTGATCATTTTTCGCGGTCAGGTCTCTCATGTCTCTCAGGACATTGCCTATGCGTTTGCACTGGGTGGGGCAATTGCTCTGCTGGGCGGAACCTTTCTTGCCGCGCCTTATCTGGGAAAAGTGCTGGGACAGACTGCAACCAGCGTGATCAGCCGCCTTATGGGTATGATTTTGGCAGCGATTGCGATGGAAATGATGGTCTCAAGCCTTAAAGGGCTGTTGCCGGGACTGGCCTGAGTGCGCCATAAGGGCCGGACACAGTCAATCCGGTCAGCAGCTCATGTCTCTACGCGTTATCTTTATGGGAACTCCCGAATTTTCGGTCCCGACCTTGATGGAAATTGTCGGCCAGGGGCACGACGTCGTCGCCTGTTATTCGCAGCCGCCACGCAAGGCCGGGCGGGGCATGGATGTGAAGAAATCGCCGGTTCATGAGGCGGCAGAAACCTTCGGTATTCCGGTGTTTACGCCGCAGTCGTTGAAAGACGGGGAAGAGCAGCAGCGGTTTGCCGAGCTGGAAGCAGATGTTGCAGTTGTTGTTGCCTACGGATTGTTGCTGCCGGAAGCTGTTCTGCAAGCCCCACGTGATGGATGCCTCAATCTTCATGCGTCCCTGTTGCCCCGTTGGCGCGGTGCAGCGCCGATCAACCGGGCGATTATGGCGGGCGACACGGAAACTGCCGTTCAGGTGATGAAGATGGAAAAGGGCCTTGATACGGGGCCAGTCTGCATGTCTGAAACCATCGAAATAGGTCCGAACATGGTCGCGGGCGAACTCCATGACAGACTGTCGGCGCTTGGCGGCGATCTGATGGTGCGGGCGCTTGCTGCCTTGTCACGTGGCGCTCTGACCGAAACACCGCAGGCCGAAGACGGCGTGACCTACGCCAGCAAGCTTTCCAAAGAGGAGACCCGGATCGACTGGACAGCTCCGGCAAAGTCCGTTCATGATCATATTCGCGGTATGTCGCCATTCCCGGGCGCATGGTGCGAAATGGACCTGTCAGGCAAGACGGAGCGGGTCAAGGTCTTGCGCAGCGCTCTGGTGGAGGGTGTCAGCGGACAGCCGGGTGAAGTTGTCGGTGTTGACGGCAATCCAGTCATCGCGTGCGGCGGAGATGGCATACAGCTTGTTCAATTGCAACGGGCGGGCAAAAAGCCAATGACTGGCGAAGAATTCCAGCGCGGCGCCAAGCTTGTTTCTGGCGGCTGTCTGACCTGAGCCCGATCGGGTGTGTCAAGGACGAGACGGATGAACACGGCTATCGACATTTCAAAACTCACAGTGCGTTCGGTACAGCCGACGGATGAGGCGGACGTAAGAGACTTGGTGACGGCGGCTTTCGGACAGGATACGGAAGCGCGGCTCGTTCACACGCTCCGCCATTGCGGTGCCTTGGTTTTGGAACAGGTTGCCGTCGACGGGGATGGCCGGATTGTCGGACATGTTGCGTATAGCCGCGTAACACCTGCCAACGTTGGACGCGGACAGGAACTAACGATTGCCTGTCTTGCTCCCGTATCGGTTTGGCCGGAGCTTCAACGATCCGGAATAGGCTCCGCGCTGATCAGGGCGTCCCTGGAAACGCTGAAAGAAATGGGTGAGGATCTGGTATTGGTCCTTGGCCCACCGGCCTATTACCCGCGGTTCGGGTTTGATGCAGAGCTGGCAACCAAGGTGCAGGGTCCTTATGCAGGTGCGGCATTTATGGCCATGGCATTGACCGACGCAGGCCGGGAAGACCTGCCTGTCGAGGTTGCCTTCGCCACACCATTTGAAGAATTCGAATAAGGCTGCAAATGCCGCGTTACAAACTCACAGTGGAATATGACGGTCGGCCGTTTGTCGGTTGGCAGCGCCAATCGAATGGCCCTTCGGTGCAGGCGGTGATTGAACGCGCAATCAAGGCGTTCTCCGGCGAGGACGTCAC
Source organism: Roseibium sp. (assembly GCA_965230705.1). Taxonomy (GTDB): domain Bacteria; phylum Pseudomonadota; class Alphaproteobacteria; order Rhizobiales; family Stappiaceae; genus Roseibium. Next base: position 684,640 of record CBDDLN010000001.1, read on the forward strand.
CATAGGCGGAGCCGGACGAACCGATACCGGCGTTCACGGCCTCGGTCAGGTGGCTCATGCGGATCTCTCCCAAGACTGGCCGGTAAAAACGGTGATGGGTGCGCTTAATTTCCATTGTCAGCCAGATCCTGTTGCAATTCTTGCCTGCGAAAAGATGCATGACGGATTTGATGCACGCTTTTCTGCGATCCGGCGGTCATACAAATACCGGATCTTCAATCGTGTTCCGCCGCTCACACATGAGCTTGGTCTTGCCTGGCATGTGAAAATGGATCTGGACGCGGAGGCCATGAACGATGCAGCGCAGGAGTTTGTCGGCCATCACGACTTCACCACATTCAGGCATTCCCGTTGTCAGGCCAAGAGCCCGGTCAAGACACTGGAGAACTTCTCGGTGCGGCGGGAAGGTCAGATTGTCATTGCCGAGTGTTCATCCCGGTCGTTCCTGCACAATCAGGTCCGGTCCATGGTCGGAACACTGCGGCTGGTCGGGGATGGCCGGTGGACACGCGAAAATGTCCGCTCAGCCCTTGTTGCCCGCGACCGCAAGGCCTGCGGGCCAGTTGCCCCGGCCGACGGGCTCTATTTGACGCACGTCGACTACCGCACGGCGGAGGAGGATGTGGTCGCGGCAGCCGAATGGCGGGCCAAGCAGGCCGTCATGGCTGAGCAAAGCAGCTAAGCAGCTGCTTCGCTTTCTTCCGGTTCAACGCATTTACGATAGAGATGCCACGTTGTGTGGCCAAGCACCGGTAGCGTGACCACCAGTCCGGCAAACGCCGGCGCGATCGATATGATCAACGTAATTGTTACAACAATAGCCCATCCGATCAGGGGAATTGGTGAAGTCGCGACGGCCCTGACACTGGTGATCATGGCGGTGATGAAGTCCCGGTCTTCAGCAAGTAGCAGCGGGAATGAAATGACCGTCAGCGAAAACAGGATTAGGGACAGAACCGCACCGACAACATGACCGACGGCGAGGAACATCAAGCCCTCTGGCGTGCTGATGATTTCAGTAATGAATTCGGAGAACGAGGCAAATGACCGGAAACCGAGAAAAATCGCGAGAAGAAGGCGAACCTGATACATCCACATGATCATGATGAACAGGACTACAAAGGCCATCCAGGAGATCTCCTTGCCCTTTTGTGCCCACATTGCGCCCAGCACTGCCGACCAGCTCAAAGGCTGGTTGGTTTCCAGTCTGCGGCTGACCTCATAAAGGCCGACAGCAGCAAATGGTCCGAGCAATGCAAACCCGGCTGCGAGCGGATAGCTGAGGTAGCTCATGTTGAGCGCCGCGGCTGTCAGGATGACGACAAGGCCGCCGACGGTGAAAAATACTCCGATCATCAGCCCGTAGACTGGCGCGGCTTTCAGATCCCTAAGGCCCGCAGCGAGGGCATCGATGACGTCATTGACTGTGATCTTCCGGACAACCGGATCCCTCCGCACAACCTTGTTTCCCGGGCTAGCGACATTTTGCGTATTCTCTGCCATGTTCTCCTCCCCAACTTTCGAACAACTGAAAGCATGACCCATTATGCGACATTATGGCATCCTAGCCATTGGTAGAAGAAACTAGTCGGGATAAATGACGGTGGGTGAAATAGGACGCGGATTTGGCATCGTTTGCTTGATCCCGGGCTCAGGACCCACTAACTCGTATGAACAATTCAAAGTAGGCCTTTTGTGAGCGCACCCAGAAAACTGTGCTCATTAATCCAACAGACCGGAATTCTCATGGCGCCCAACAATCGTACCGCCAATCTGACCCCCAGTATTGCCTGGCTCATGCTGAGCCCGATTGGACGGATCTCCCGCCAACCTTACTGGCTGGGTTTCATACTGGTTTGGATTGTCATCCTGATTGCCATGCGCATGTGGTGGACATCACTTGGTCCTGGCACTGAATTGACCGAGCTGAATCTCATTCACTTCATGGAATCGAATCCGCTGTTTCCGTTTCTTTTCTTTGCGTTGCAATGGGTTGAGCTGGCGCTGGTGATCAAGCGGTGCCAGGACATCGGGGTAACGGGTTTTCTCGCACTCCTGATTTTCGTACCGTTCGTAAATGTCGTTGCGGTTCTGATTTTCGGCGTCATTCCGGGTGCGCAAGGTGCAAACCGCTATGGCCCGATGCCAAACAGCTATTTTCGAAGATCATCGTAAGATCCAGGGTATCAACGCTTAAATGACCGAACAGCTTTCTCTCGCCATCAGAATTGCGCGCAGTCTGATCCAGTGCCCTTCTGTGACACCTGCCGAGGGCGGAGCATTGACGGAGTTGGAAAACCTGCTGTCTGGCGCCGGATTTCAGGTCAGCCGCGTTACCTTTTCCGATGCCGGGACGCCGGATGTTGAGAATCTTTTTGCGACGATCGGCTCAGGCGCCCCGCATTTTGTCTTTGCCGGTCATACAGACGTGGTGCCACCCGGAAATGAGGCCGATTGGGCGCATGCCCCGTTTACCGGAACGATAGAAAACGGCACGCTCTTCGGCCGCGGCGCTGTCGACATGAAAGGCGGAATTGCGTCTTTTGCTGCTGCTGCACTCGCCTTTCTTGACGACCGTGGTGCAGACTTCGGCGGCACGATTTCGTTTCTCATTACCGGTGATGAAGAAGGCCCGGCAGTCAACGGGACGATAAAGCTTTTGGAGTGGGCGAGGGAAAACGGTCATGTTTTCGATGCCTGTATCGTCGGTGAGCCGACCAATCCTGAAGTTCTGGGTGACGCTATCAAGGTCGGCCGGCGTGGTTCGCTTTCAGGGACTGTGATGATCACCGGTATTCAGGGCCATGTGGCCTATCCACACCTTGCGAACAATCCGATCCCGGGCCTGCTGACGCTGCTTTCAGGTCTTGAAGCCCTGGTACTGGATGCCGGCAACGATCGGTTTCAACCGTCCAATCTTGAGATCGTGACCATGGATGTCGGGAACCCGGCTTTCAATGTCATTCCGGCACGGGCCGAAGCCCGCTTCAATATCCGGTTCAACGACACCTGGACCATTGACAGCTTGAAGGCCAAGGTTACCGAAACACTCGAACAGGCGGCTCCGGACGGGCTGGATTGGGCCATTGAATTCAAGCGGGACGCGAGTGAATCGTTCCTGACGCGAGATGACACGCTGATTGAAGCCCTGAGAGCTGCCGTCGAAAAAATCACTGGCCGGTCTCCAGAGCTGTCGACCGGCGGCGGAACATCGGATGCACGTTTCATTAAGAACTACTGCCCCGTGGTCGAATTTGGTCTGGTAGGGCAAACCATGCACAAGGTCGATGAATGTGTTGCAACGGCTGATCTTGATCAGCTCGCCCTTATCTACCGCCGTTTTCTGGACAGCTACTTTTCGCCAGTGGGAGCTGCCTGATCCATGATCAAGGGGCCGGAAATCGCACGCGCCATTCAAGGATCCTGGCTGCTATTTTTGAACCGGCCTGATGGATTGCGCTGGTTCGACCAGTCGATTGATGGATTTTGGCGATCGTTCGGCGTTGTTTTTCTGCTTCTGCCGATGTTTGCAGTCAGCGCAATGGCCGAAAAGAAACTGATGCTGACCGAAGCAGGCCTGCTGGCAGACACGTTTCCAAATGGGGCCTATTGGACCGCGCAGTTTGCTATTCTGGGACTGGACTGGATCGCATTGCCAATCATCCTTGCAGTCCTCGCAAGACCAATCGGAATTTCCAACGGTTACATTAGCCTGATCGTCGTTCGGAACTGGTCGAGCCTGCTGGCCGCGGTGCCTTATGTCTTGGCGGGTTTGCTCTATCTGGCTGGAGTTATTTCATCGGGGATTCTGGTTCTATTGTCGCTCGTCACTCTGGTGGTGGTGTTGTGGTACCGGTTTAATATCGTACGGATCACTCTGCGCTCATCCATCAGTGTCACGCTGGGGATAGTCGTGCTCGATATTGTTTTGTCGCTGCTGATCGCCGAAATCGGCGGACGGATCTGGACATCCTGAAGACAGTTTGATCGCCGAAATATGAAAAAGCCCGCCGGGATATCCAGGCGGGCACAGACTGCTGACAAAGTCCGAATTGGTCCTCCCGGACGCAGCGTAAGCGGAGATCCGGGATCGGAGAGCCCAGGATCGTCAGTTTGTATCTTATTGCACTTGATAGTCTTTTGGCTTCCCGATCCCGGCTCGCGCTACGCTTGGCCGGGATGACGATGGAGAGGCCAAAGGATTTGTCATCAAGCTCAGCCCGCCCGGAACTCCGGGCGGGCTTTTTGTTGTCTGATTGCGGGCGATCAGTCGCGCAGCAGCTCGTTGATGGCCGTCTTCGAGCGTGTCTTTTCGTCGACGGTTTTCACGATGACAGCGCAGTAAAGATTCGGCGCTGCTTCACCATTGCCCATCAGGCTGGATGTCGGCATGGATCCGGCAACGACCACGGAATAGGGTGGGACTTCGCCATAGGTGATTTCGCCGGTCTCGCGGTTAACGATGCGGGTCGACTTGCCGATGAAAACGCCCATGCCAAGGACGGCACCTTCGCGGACTATGCAGCCTTCAACCACTTCCGAGCGGGCGCCGATGAAGCAGTTGTCTTCAATGATGACAGGCCCGGCTTGCAGCGGCTCCAGAACACCACCGATCCCCACACCACCTGACAAGTGAACGTTCTTGCCGATCTGCGCACAGGAACCGACTGTCGCCCAAGTGTCGACCATCGTGCCTTCATCCACATAGGCGCCGAGATTGACAAAGGACGGCATCAGGACGACGCCCTTGCCGATAAAGGCAGAGCGGCGGACCGTGCAATTAGGAACAGCACGGAAGCCGCTCTCTTCAAAATCAATACCGCGCCAGCCGTCGAACTTGGACGGGACCTTGTCCCACCAGGTCGCATCGCCAGGGCCGCCCTTGATGACTTCCATCGGATTGAGACGGAACGACAGCAACACCGCTTTCTTGGCCCACTGATTAACGATCCAGTCGCCGGCTTTCTTTTCGGCAACACGCAGCTGGCCGCGGTCTAGCAGGTTCAAGGTCGTTTCGACCGCGTCCCGGACGCTGCCGGTGGTATGCGTGTCAATGTTTGCGCGGTCTTCAAACGCAGCGTCGATTATCTCGGCAAGTGCGGCAAGGTCATGGGTCATCAGGAACGTCGTCTCCGGCACAACTGTTAAAAATCGTCGCCGGACCTAAGCGCCGTGATGGGTAGGTGTCAAGCTCACCAATGGCGAAAAAGGACGCAGTCGCCCTAAGCGTGGGCGTAGTTCATGTCCTGGCCGCAGCACATGGGCGATTTGATTTTCCCGTGACCATTCGGGCATTTGGAGATCTGAACTTCCCGGCCGTCATCAAGCTTGAGTATGTCGTTGACCAAAGGGGCATCGCATTTGCCGCAAGTAGCGTTGACGCTCATGCCGCAAGCCTCACATTCATACGTCGCCATAAGAACCTCCGGATTGTTATTGGTATGTAGTTATACCTAATGATCAATCGCGCTTGAGCGAAAGTCAATTGCGCTAAAGCGGTGAGGCGCCGATGTTGTGGATCTAAATCCTTATTGCCATTGCTGATCCATCAAGGAGGTCTGTCGGCGCTTTATGGAACTCTGGATTCCGATCACGATATTTGCAGCGTTCTGCCAGAACCTTCGTTCTGCCCTTCAGAAGCATCTCAAAGGCGCTGTGGGGACCACGGGAGCGACGTTCATCCGTTTCGGTTACGGCTTTCCTTTTGCCTTGCTTTATGTGGCCTCGCTTCATTTGCTGGCCGGATATGAGTTGCCGGCCGTCAACCGATACTTCCTGATGGCTGCTGCGTTTGGCGGCCTGGCACAGATCATTGCCACCTTCTTGCTGGTGTCCGTGTTTTCGTTCCGAAATTTCACCGTCGGCACGGCCTATTCCAAAACGGAACCGGTCCAGGCGGCGCTCTTTGGGTTGGTCCTGCTTGGTGAAACTGTGACACTGCCCGCTGCCGTCGCTATTATGACCGGCGTTTTGGGAGTCATTCTCATTTCCCTGTCCAAGACGCCTGGTAATTGGCGTGAGCTCGGCTCCGCGCTTCTTGGACGGCCAGCCATGATCGGGTTGGCATCGGCTGCGTTTTTCGGGGCTTCGGCCGCAGCTTACCGGGTAGCCTCCTTGTCCCTTGGCGGGCCGGGTTTTCTGATGCAGGCCGCCTTTTCACTCGCCTGTGTCACATTGTTCCAAACCGTGGTCATGGCCACCTGGATGGCCTGGAAGGAGCCTGATCAGTTAAGCGCGAGCCTTAGAAACTGGCGACCGTCCATTTGGGTTGGTTTTGCTGGCGTCGCCGGATCCATTGGCTGGTTCACGGCCATGACCTTACAGCAAGTCGCCTATGTCCGGGCACTGGCCCAGATTGAACTCGTTTTCACCGTTGCTGCCTCATGGCTGTTTTTCAGAGAAACACTGAAACGCAACGAGCTGCTGGGATCATGCCTGATCGTCTTGTCGGTGGTCGCAATTATCCTGTTCCGGTGAGCTTTCCGAATCCTAAGGATTAAGGACGATGACCTTCGTTTGTCCGCCGTCGCATGTGTAGCAACAGCTGCGGCAACTGTTCCGATTGCCGTGTCCGACACCCCAATATGTGTTCTCGCGGTTGCGGACCCAGGCGCCATAGCAGATTTTTTCGCCATACCGGCAGGATATGGAGATCGTCTTGGTGGAGTAATCGTCAAGAACGTAAATCTTGTTGTTACCAGGCCAGACATGGCCCCGGCGGGAATCGGAGTAGAGTTCAACGTCGACAATTTTGGGATGCTGGCTCTGAAAGCGCCATTTCAAGGTTTCCGCCTGAACCTGCGATATAGAACTGTAGCAGAAGATTACCGCTACTACGGCGAGAAGTCCCCACTTTGAAGAAATGCCCATAAAAACGCCCCTCTACTCGTTCCAGAAGCAGGTTGTTACTGGCATAAATGCAGCTGTTGCTTCCCGCTGCAAAGAGTATGGGATAATCGCGCTGTTGAACGCAAGTCGTTATGCGACGGCTGCTTCCTGCAGCCAGGACCGGAAGGCGGCAACCGGCCGGGATTGGGGCCGGGAAGTTGAGCGCACAAACCAGTAACCTGAACTCAGTTCCACGACTGGCCAATCAGGCATGACCAAATGACCGGCTTCCAGTTCGGAAGTCACGAAGCGGCGATCTATGACGATTGCGCCCATTCCGGCGATTGCTGCCTGGATAGCCAGGTCCCGGCTTTCCAGAACGGTCCCGGAGGACGCATCGGAGTGAGTGAGGCCTGCTTCTTCGATCCAATGCGCCCAATCACCTCGCCTGGCAGCGCTGTGAAGCAAGCGGATTTCCGAGAAACTGGTTTCGTTAAGTGCGCCTTCTTCGGTCAACAACGACGGTGCCATGGCCACTGCAAGATGTTCTTGCCAGAGCAGTGCGCTCTCAACACCTTGCCAGTTACCTTCGCCCAAACGAATGGCGCAATCGTAATTCTCCCGGTCGAGATCGATCATACGGGTCGATGCTGACAGAAGAATTTCGACATCAGGCTGCAGAGCCTGAAATTCTGGAAGGCGGGGTATGAGCCAGCGCGTTGCGAAGGTTGAAACGGTGCTGATCCGGAGTTCCGTCCGGCTGCGGCGTTTGAAGCTGTCAACAGCCTCGGCAATCCGCTCAAACGAGTCACCCAGTCCAAGAGCCAGCCGTTGACCTTCTTCGGTCAAGGTCAGTCCGCGGCCGTCCCTGAGAACCAAGGTTGCGCCAAGCTCGGATTCCAGTTTTCGCAATAGGTGGGACAAAGCGGATGGGGACACGCCCAGAACTTCCGCTGCCATGGAGGCGCGGCCATGCCGGGCAAGAAGGGAAAAAGCATGCAATGCACGAAGGGAGGCCATATCGCACAGTCCGTTGTTTGAGTTTTTCTCAAGTTACGGCGGCGCTGGGCGAGATGCCAGAAATTTCTGAATAGTGCAGGCGGAGGCGACCTAGAAGGATGCCAATTGTCCTTTGACCGCTGTCAGAAAGCCCGAGAGATCATCGGTCACAAAATCAATGTGCGACCGCGCCTTGCGCTCCACATCCCAGTCTTCCCTGAACACTTCCCGGGTGCCCGACGGTACAATCAGAATAGTCCGCATTCCAAGTCGATGCGGAACTTCCAAATTGCGGTTGAGGTCTTCAAACATGGCTGCGCGAACCGGTGAGATGCCGGTCTGCTGCAGAAACATGTCGTAGGTTTCCCGGTTGGGCTTCGGCATGAGATCCGCAGCAACGATATCGAAAATGTCTTCGAAATGATCCGTAATTCCAAGCGCGGCCGCCGTGCGTTCCGCATGCGGCCGGTCGCCGTTGGTGAAGATGAACTTCTTTCCTGGCAGCGCCTCGATCGCGCTGCCTAGTGCAGGATCCGGCTTCAGGTTCGAATAATCAATGTCGTGGGCGTGCCTAAGAAAATCGTCCGGATCGATTTTGTGCTCGATCATCAGGCCACGCAGAGTGGTGCCATATTCGTGGTAATAGGCCTTTTGCGTTTTCAGTGCCTCGTCGTGCCCGAGATCAAGCAGCTTGGCGACATAGTCCGCGATCTGATAGTTGATCTGGCTGAAGAGGTCAGCTTCAGCCGGATAAAGGGTGTTATCCAGATCAAACACCCATGCTTCCACGCCCTGGAACACCCTTAGGTCTTGGGCATGCGCATGCCGGCCTTCCCGCGGGATGGGTCTCTTGCCGCTCACGGTCGGATCAAGGTCCCTACACCGCGATCAGTGAACAACTCCAGAAGAACCGCGTGCGCGACCTTGCCATCCAGAATGACCACCCCTTCAACGCCCTGATCAAGCGTTTCGATGCAGGTTTCAACCTTGGGGATCATACCGCCGGATATGGTGCCGTCGGCAATCAGCTCGCGCGCCTTTGCTACGGTTAGCTGCTTGATTAGATTGCCTTCTTTGTCGAGCACGCCGGGAACATCTGTTAGGAAGAGCAGCCGTTTCGCATTCAAGGAGCCTGCGACCGCACCAGCAAAGGTATCCGCGTTGATGTTGTAGGTCTCGCCGTCCACACCCGGTGCGACCGGGGCAACCACCGGGATCAGGTCTTCCTTGAGGACAAGATTCAGTACCGTGGGATTGATAGAAGCGGGTTCACCTACGAAACCCAGATCAATGACTTTTTCGATGTTGGAATCGGGGTCGACGACCGTGCGGCGCAATTTTTCGGCGGTGACCATGTGGCCGTCCTTGCCGCATAGTCCGACGGCCCGTCCGCCTTCGGCGTTGATTGCGTGCACGATTTCCTTGTTGATGGAGCCCGCAAGCACCATTTCCACGATCTCGACAGTCGCCTTGTCGGTCACCCGGAGGCCAGCCTTGAACTCGCTGACAATCCCGAGCCGCTTGAGCATATTGCCGATCTGCGGTCCGCCACCATGCACCACGACTGGATGAACCCCAGACTGCCGCAGCAAGGTGATGTCGCGGGCGAATGCCTGTCCAAGTTCCGGGTCTCCCATGGCATGACCGCCATACTTTACAACCACCTTCCGGTCGTCATAGCGCTGCATGTAGGGAAGGGCCTGAGCAATGATACGGGCGCGGCTTAGATCGTCCTGTGGGGTCGTCATGTCAGGAATGTACTCGTTCAGGTTCTGGAAGTTAGGAGTTCCGCTCTATAGCCGGTTCCGCTGGCCTTCTCAATTGAAGATCCTGACCTCAATAGGAAACCAAATTCCGAATTTCTGCGCGCAATTCACCAAGGCCAGAACCTTTTTCCGATGAGGTTGCCAGAATTTCGGGAAAGGCCGCCGGCCGCCGGGACAGGGTTTTGGAGGTTTCTTCGTTCAAGCGCGCCAGCTGACCAGGTTTGATCTTGTCCGCCTTGGTCAGCACGACTTGATAAATCACGGCCGCCTTGTCGAGCAGTTCCATGGCTTCAATATCGTTCTTCTTGATGCCGTGGCGGCTGTCGATCAACAAGAACACGCGGCGAAGCGTAGGCCGGCCGCGGAGGTAGGAGAACACCAGATCCGTCCAGGCTTCGACCAGTTCCTTTGGAGCCTGGGCATAGCCGTATCCCGGCATGTCGACGATTGTCAGTGGCGTTTCCGGTGCACCGAAGAAATTGAGCATCTGCGTCCGGCCAGGCGTGCTGGATGTCCGGGCGAGACCCTTGCGGCCGGTCAGCGCGTTAATGAGGCTCGATTTGCCAACATTTGACCGCCCGGCGAAGGCTATCTCGGTGCCTTCAGTTGGCGGCAGATTGGCCATGTCCGTGACACTGGTGATAAAATCCCAGGGCTTTGCGAACAAGAGCCGGCCTGCTTCCAGTTGTTCGGCTGTATATTTTTCTTCTTCAGTCATGAAGTGCCTTCTAGCCTGCCTTCGTCCCTGCGTCGAGCGGACTGTCAGGTTCCGCTGCAACCCTTTCCAGTTCTGTAAGATCCGCGCGGCGAATTTCATCAAGGCAGCGGGTGATCTTCTCGATAGGCCAATCCCACCAGGCAATCTTCAGCAGTCGTTCGATAGTCTGTTCGTCGAAGCGAAGGCGGACGATGCGTGCCGGGTTGCCGACGGCTACAGCAAATGGCGGAATATCGGAAACAACAACTGCATGGGCGCCTATGATCGCGCCGGAGCCAATTGTGACACCAGGCATGATGACCGCGTTGGTTCCGAACCAGACATCGTTTTCAACGAGCGTGTCGCCGCGTAGGTGATCAAAGACTGTCGCTGGCTCAAAGCCCTCTTCCCAACCGTTTCCAAAAATGTTGAACGGATAGGTGGAAAACCCGGTCATCGCATGATTGGCACCGCTCATGATGAAAGTTGTGCCGGTGGCCAATGCGCAGAACCGCCCGATTTTCAATCGGTCGCCAAGCGGCTCGAAGTGGTAGCGCACATTGCGGTTTTCGAAATCCGCCGCATGGTCTTCATCGTGATAGTAGGAATAGTCACCGACCTCGATATTAGGGTGGGTAATGACGTTCTTGAGAAAAACCGTGTGCGGTTCGCCGCCAAACGGGCGAAGCGTATCGGGAGAGGGGCCGTGCATGGGACCTCCAAAGAGCAAAGATGACAAGGAAAGGGTGTGCGTTCGGTAACGCGGATGACCGCCGGTCAGCAGCTCTGCCTTGCGGAATTGGTCTTTGCCTTAGTCGATCATTGTCCGGGCACTCCTAAATGCAAAAAGGCCCCACCGGATGGCGGGGCCATGATTGTTAGCAGCTAAACCTGCGGGTGTCAGCCTACGCTTATTCGGCCTTCTTCTTTTTGAACATACCTGAGAGATTGTCCCAGAGTTCGATTTTGACACCCTGGCGGCGCATGATGACGCCTTGCTGTGTGATCGACAGGAAGTTGTTCCATGCCCAGTAGATCACGAGACCTGCCGGGAAGGACGCCAGCATGAAGGTGAAGATCACCGGCATCCATGTGAAGATCATCTGTTGTGTCGGATCTGGCGGAGCCGGGTTCATCTTCATCTGCAGGAACATGGTGATGCCCATCAGCAGCGGCCATACGCCAAGCATCAGCAGCTGCGGCGGATCCCACGGGATTAGGCCAAACAGGTTGAAGATCGTTGTTGGGTCGGGAGCGGAAAGATCCTGAATCCAGCCAAAGAAAGGCGCATGGCGCATTTCAATGGTCACAAACAGCACCTTATAGAGCGCGAAGAACACAGGAATCTGGATCAGGACCGGCAGGCAGCCTGCCAGCGGATTGATCTTTTCCTTCTTGTAAAGCTCCATCAGGGCTTGCTGTTGCTTCGCCTTGTCATCCTTATGTTTTTCCCGGATTTCCGTCATCTGCGGCTGCACGAGCTTCATCTTGCTCATGGAGACGTAGGACTTGTTGGCCAGCGGGAAGAACACCAGCTTGATACCAACCGTCACAAGCAGGATCGCGACACCAAAGTTGCCAACCAGCTTGAACAGCCAGTCGATGGCAAAGAACATTGGCTTGGTCAGGAAGTAGAACCAACCCCAGTCGATCAACAGTTCAAAGTTTGCAATGCTGAGCGCTGCTTCATAGGAATCAATCAGATTGGTTTCCTTGGCGCCGGCGAAGAGGAATGAGCTGGTATCAGCTGATCCGCCAGTTGGAATGTTCACGGCATTGCCGAGGAAGTCTGCCTGGAAATTGCCTGAGCCAGCTGCATAGCTGAAGCCCGGCTGAAAGGTTGTTCCCGGTGTGGGAATGAGCGTTGCCGCCCAGTATTTGTCGGTGATGCCAAGCCACCCCTGATCGACTTGCGCCGGGCGGACCGGGCCATCCTCTTGCACATCGGAGTAGTCGACTTCCATCAGGCCTTCTTCACCAAAGACACCAAGAAGCCCTTCGTGGAGGATGTAAAAACCGGTGGTTTCGGGGGCGCCATTGCGCGCAATAAGACCGTACGGATACAGCGTGACCGGCGTGCCTGAATTGTTCACCACAGATTGCTCGACGGTGAACATGTAGTTTTCGTCGATGGTGTAGGTCCGTTCGAAGACCAGACCTTCGCCGTTGTCATACGTCAAAGTCACCGGAGTGGCCGGGGTCAGCTGGCCACTTCCTTTGACGGACCAAACCGTGTCTGGGCCGGGCAGGGTAATACTGCTGTTGCTGTCAGCGACCCAGCCGTAGTCGGCGTAATAGGGCTTCGGGCTGCCTTTCGGCGAGAAGAGAACGATTGTCGGGCTGCTCTTGTCGACGGTCTCGTGATAGTCCTTCAGGCGGACGTCATCGAGGCGCGCGCCGGCGAGGTTGATCGAACCTGACAGACGCGGCGTATCGATCGTAACACGCGTGGTCGCGTCCAGCGCGGCTTCACGGGTCGCAGCAGTTGCGGCGGCAGAGGCGGGCGCTGCAGGAGCATTGGCCTGGCCTGGAACGGTGTTTGGTACGGGGGCTTGCGGATCCTGAGCGCCGGCAGCTTGCTGTGTTGCCTCCTGCTGAGCCTTCAGTTCCGCCTGCTGGCGATCCAGCTGCGGTTGGGCGACGAAATACTGCCATCCCAAAAGAACGATCAGGGACAGGACGATTGCGAGAATCGTATTTCGGTTTTCAGAGAACAACTGGATTACCCCTGTTTACGATGCGGCACCGCTTCTGCTTTCACAGCCGGTTTGGGCGCACTCTTTTTCTTGCGGCGTTGCGTGGAGCCCGGCGTCAAAACCTGCCGCAATGCGGATTTAAGGTCTTGCACGAGATTTTGGAAGGGAAGAGTAAGCGCTGAATCGCGGCCGATGATCACATAGTCGGCTTGTTGCGGAATATCTTCAGCCCTCAAAGCGGCGACAGCCGCACGCAGGCGCCGTTTGATTCGGCTGCGAGCAACGGAATTGCCGGTTCTTTTTGTCACCGTGTAACCGACGCGCGGTTCAGCTTCGCCACCACGGGCAAGGCCCTGCAACGAAAAAGCGCGCCGATTCACCCGTCCGCCTTTGGCGACGGCTAGGAATTCGGAGCGCTTTTTTAGTGTTTCCATGAGCGGCGGGGTGGGCTGGGTTGCTTGAACAAACATCACCGGCAGCGCCGCATGCGAGAGCCTATCAGGCGCTCAGACGCTTGCGACCCTTGGCCCGGCGGCGGGACAGGACCTGACGGCCATTCTTGGTTGCCATACGCGAGCGGAAGCCGTGACGGCGCTTGCGGACAAGGCGGCTCGGTTGATACGTACGTTTCATTGTTCTTAATCCGCGCAACCCTGCGCGGCCCTTATTCTCAAATTCTTTCTGGAAGCACCCGAAGCGCTGATTAAGCGCGCCTGAAACGCAGGCTGGGTCCGAATGCATGTCCCGGTCGTGCGCGCTTATACGGGGGAGTGGCCCCCAAGTCAACGATATCGGTGCTAATATTGAGCAACTTTAGCCGTTCACGCATCGGTAAAGCGGAGATGACAGAGTGTCACTTGTCAGTGATGAGGCATTCTTCTTTAAGTCAATAGGTTACACGTGAATGAAAGCGCATTGGCGCGGACAAGAAAGTAACCGGGCTGGAAAACGACATGGTGGACCGGAAAAGGTCTGAAATCAGTGAGGGAACTTTGGCGGCCGGAGAGCAAGAACAGTCAGATTCTCTTTCTGTGCGGCCGGGCCGGAGAACACAGTATGCTGGCCTGCGGCGCTGGCTCCCGATTGGGCTCCTTGTGGCCGTCATGGGAATTGGCTTCTCCCTTGGCTGGCATGAACATCTGTCGCTTTCAAACCTGATCCGGGAACGGCAGAGCCTGATGGCTTTCGTGTCCGATAACCTGTTTCTTGCGCTGGCGGTCTATATCTTGATTTACGCCGCATCGGTCGCGCTGTCCTTTCCAGGCGCTTCATTCTTGACTATCGCCGGTGGTTTTTTGTTCGGGTGGATTATTGCCGGAACGGCCACGATTTTCGCGGCCACCTTTGGTGCCACCGCGGTATTTCTGGCGGCGCGTAGTTCCCTCGGCGCGGCTTTGAAAGCACGGGCCGGGCCGTTTATTTCGCGCCTTGCCAGTGGATTTCGCGAAAATGCTATGAGCTATCTGCTGTTTTTGCGTTTAACGCCTGTGTTTCCGTTTTGGCTGGTCAACATTGCTCCTGCCATATTCCATGTCCCGGTCGGAACTTACGTGGCAGCGACGCTGGTCGGGATTATTCCGGGAACATTCGCCTTTGCCTTCATCGGGTCCGGTCTTGATAGTGTGATCGAAGCACAGGAGGCGGCGAACCCGGGCTGTGCCGCGGCTGGAAACTGCCAGTTGGACGTCAGTGCCTTCGTCACACCAGAATTGCTGGCAGCCTTCTTTGCCCTGGGCATCGTCAGTCTGATTCCCGTCGCGCTGAAACGTTTTCGTAGCCGCCGGTCTACCGGATAACATCGTTTCCCGCCTTTTGGAGTTTAAGATGCCCAAGGTCCTGAAGCCTGACATTTGTGTAATTGGTGCCGGCTCGGGCGGGCTATCGGTCGCAGCCGCTGCCGCAGCGTTCGGTGTTGATGTTGTCCTCATCGAAAAAGGCCTGATGGGCGGCGATTGCCTCAACTATGGCTGCGTTCCGTCAAAAGCACTGCTTGCAAGCGCCAAAGCAGCCAGCGCTCATCGGTGCACGCCTGCATTTGGCGTGAATTATACGGATCCGAAGATCGATTTTGCGGCCGCGAATGATCATGTGCAGGCCGTCATTGCTTCCATTGCGCCCCATGATTCTGTCGAGCGGTTCGAGGGACTGGGTGTGACCGTCATTCAGGAGCATGGCCGGTTCATCGCGGCCGATTGTGTTGAAGCCGGGGAGGTGGAAATACGGGCCCGGCGCTTTGTCGTTGCGACCGGCTCCAGCGCGGCGGTTCCGCCCATCCCTGGTCTGGACGCTGTGCCGTATTTGACCAATGAAACGCTTTTTGAATTGCGTGAGGCACCTGAACATCTGATCGTTATCGGTGGCGGGCCCATCGGTATGGAAATGGCGCAGGCGCACCGGCGCCTTGGCAGCAATGTGACCGTGGTCGAAGCCCTTCAGGCCCTTGGCAAAGACGACCGGGAACTGGCGGCCGTTGTCGTGGAGGCGGTCCGGTCTGAAGGCGTTGAAATTCTGGAAGGCCAAAAGGTCATCGAAGTGGGGAGTGACGGTTCCGGCACCATCGGCGTTCAATTGGAAACGCCGGACGGCAGTAGACACGGCATACAAGGCTCGCATCTGCTGGTCGCAACCGGAAGGGCGCCTACCGTGTTCGGTCTGGACCTGGAAAAGGCAGGTATCGATTTCAGCAAGGCCGGGATAGCGGTTGATCAGGGACTGCGCACCAGCAACCGTAAAGTCTATGCAATTGGCGATGTAACGGGCGGACTGCAGTTTACCCATATGGCCGGGTATCACGCAGGCTTGGTTATTCGGTCCATCCTGTTTCGTTTGCCGGTCAAGGAAGACCGGTCGATCATCCCGTGGGTGACTTACACCTCGCCGGAACTGGGGCATGTCGGAATGAGCGAAGCAGAGGCCCGCACCCGGTTTGGCGGGAAAGTGAAGGTTCTATCCGCCGAGTATTCGGGCAATGACCGTGCGCAGGCAGAAGGCCTGACAGCAGGGAAGCTGAAATTGATTGCAGGGCCGCGCGGGCGGCTGCTGGGCGCCGATATTGTTGGGGCGCAGGCAGGCGAAATTCTGAACCTTCTGTCACTCGCGATTTCGCAAAAACTGACAATGAAGGCTTTGGTGGGCTTCGTTGCGCCTTACCCGACGCTCGGGGAGCTGGTCCGCCGTGCTGCAATTTCCTATTATGCTGAGGCGCCGAAAAATCCGCTGGTGCGGAAATTGGTCCGCAGTTTAAGTGTGTTAGGATAATATCGCCGCGATGGTGCTCGGAAAGTTGACTGGCTGACGGGAAGTTGACCGTATGAAACACGAGGGATTGCCGGAAGGCAAAGCTCAGCCTGCTGCTCCTGAGACCACAGGAGGCCTCTCCCGCTGGGGGTTTGGAAATGCTCCCGGTCATCGTTTGGGTGGCCTATCCGGTAAACTGCTGCTTTTGACCATCGTCTTCGTGATGCTCGCGGAAGTGTTCATCTATGTTCCCTCAGTCGCCAACTACCGCAACAACTGGCTTCATGATCGGCTGACCACGGCCGGTGTGGCGGCTTCTGTACTGAACGAGACCAACACGATCGCTCCGCGCCTGCAGGAGGAACTGCTGCGTACCACCGGTGCTGTGGCGATTTCGCTGGATCTCGGCAGCCGGCGCAGCCTGATCGCCATGAGCGAGGTGCCGCCAACCGTCGATTTCGTGGTCGATATGGGAGATAGCTCGCCGATCAGCGCGATTGTTGAGAGCTTCCGGACCTTGGCCTACTCAGGCGACGGCCTGATGCGTGTGGTTGGTGAAGGGCAAATGGGATATGTGGAACGGGTCGATATCGTCCTGCCGGTAAAACTGCTGCAAGCTGACATGCTGGCGTTTTCCGGACGGATCCTGGCTTTGTCGCTGGTTATTTCCATCATTACCGCTTCGCTCGTCTACATCAGCCTGCGTGCCCTCTTTGTGCGTCCGCTTCAGCGGTTGACGGAATCAATGGACCGTTTCGTAGAAGAACCGGAAGATCCGACCCGGGTCATCTCGGTTTCCGGCCGGCAGGATGAGCTTGGCGATGCGGAAGTCCGGCTCGCCGCCATGCAGGAAGCCCTGTCCCGGGCCCTGCATCAAAAGCAGCGGCTGGCAGACCTTGGCCTTGCCGTCTCCAAAATCAATCACGACCTTCGAAATCTGCTGGCCTCCGCGCAGCTGTTTCTGGAGCGCCTTGAGCATGTGCCGGATCCTACCGTGAACCGGTTGGCGCCGAAGATCCTGGCAACCCTTGACCGGGCCGTCAGTTACACCCAGGCAGTCATGTCCTATGGCAAGGCCCAGGAAGAGGCACCCCAACGTCGGCTGCTGGAACTCAGACGCGTTGGCGACGACGTATCCGATGTTCTGGGGCTGGCTGAAAATTCAGTCGTCTCGTTTGAAAACAGGGTGCCTGAAGGCCTTGAAGTGGACGCTGACCCGGAACAGATTTTCAGAGTGCTTCTAAATCTGTGCCGCAATTCATTGCAGGCGCTGGAAACCGAAAAGGAGCCAACCCTGGTACGCCGCATTGTCCTGGAGGGGCATCGCGAAGGCTCGGTTACATTGATTACCGTGTCCGATACCGGGCCGGGTATTCCCGGCAATATCAAAAAGGCACTGTTCAAGGCGTTTCACAGCGGATCAAAGCAGGGCGGCATTGGACTTGGCCTGGCAATAGCTGCCGAACTCCTAAAGGCGCATGGCGGCAGTATCACACTGGACGAGAGCAAGGCTGGGGCCTGTTTTTGCATCGAATTGCCGGACCGGAGTTAAGCCATGTTCCATGGCTGGGAGATTTCAACAGGCTGGGCAGATGAAAATGGCGGCGCGCCGGGCAGTTTGAAGCCGCCTTTGAAAAAAACCATTTTGCCCCTTGCATTCACCTTCTGACGGCAGTAGGAGTAGCGCCCTGTTCGGGACGCGTTCACGCGGCCTGAATACACAAGCCCGGTCGGCACCACGCGAAATGCTCAAAAGCTTTGTTGCGCAGGACCAGACCAGAGGCCCTAAGCACCGGTAGCTCAGCTGGATAGAGCACCAGACTACGAATCTGGGGGTCGGGGGTTCGAATCCTCCCCGGTGCGCCATATTTTTCAATAACTTAGAGGTGATTGCGTGCATCTTGGTGTTGCCTAGCAATCACATAGCAAGCGCATTGGCGGCGAAAGGCGTTTGCCCCGGCACCATAGGCAGCATACGCCGGTCGGATAAACTCCGCCTTGGTATTCATTGCCTGAACTGTGCGAATTTCAAATATCTGGATGACAGCCGATTTAAGGATACGGACCTGGTTCCGGATCTCCCAAAACTATGCCGCTTTAAATGCGCCCGCTGTGGGTCAACTGATGTACAAGCAAGGCCTGTTCTGGCTGTTCACCCAGGGGAGTGGCCGAGAGAGAGCCGGTAGGTCGGATCCCCGATGCACCGCATCGCACCGTGAAAGGATTACGTCACGGGTTCGGGATCAATGCGGCCGTCAACGAAGTGCCACTCAACATGATCCAGAATTGGATGGGGCATGCTGATTTGACAACAACCACAATCGATCTCGAAGCGGTTGGTAAAGAAGAGCAGGGCCTTGTTGCGCGGATGTGGAATTAACCGGTGCAGTTGCTCCACACAATTCCGATCAACTAATAGGGTTTGCCTGCGCAAAACGACTTTTTATAGTAATTCAATGCATTGTTCAGGCGCGACTGATCGGGGACGAAATAGTGAGTATAATCACCTAGGTTACATTGATCGCCGGTAGGGTCTTTGCAAGAAATATTTGCACCATGGAGTGCTACTAAACCCTCTGTCCCGTCGCGTACTACCTGAATCTGCCTCAGGCCAGAAAAGTCCATATCAAATTGCCGCCCCTCCGGCTTCCCTCCCAAATCTAAAGAAGTAAAGAAACGGTATTTGCATTTCCCTTCTTTTTCAATATTGAAAAAGACAAGCTGTTCCGGGTGTAATGTAGATTGAAATTTGTATGCTGGTGGATCTTCTATTACCTTTAAGAAAGTAACGTGATCCCCATTTTTATATTTTATATTCCGTTCATGCTCGATGCCTATAAATAGAAATACGACCACTTCTTCTTCGGTTGGCGTATCTTGCGCATTAGCCACCCCACCGAAAATGAAAGGAAATAGGGCCGCAAGTAGACAAAATGCCCTCATTATTCTGACTCCATGAAGTAGGTTTGTGATCATTGTTATTGGATTTCGAATGAACTGAACATGAACAAAATCACGAACTGCGGACGTTTCTCGAAGTTGATGAAGCTAGCGACCATCATTGATAAAATTGTTTCTGGCGCCAGGGCGCCTTTAGGGGGTGGCCGATTGAATTTTCCAAATTGCAATCAATCAGTGCCGTCAATGAAATGTCTTATTTGAAGCGTCGAGGTAGTTGTAGCAGCGCTCGTCATTGTTCATGAGCCAAGACGCCACTTTCAATGCTTCGGCGTGAGAAGACCTTATCCAGATCTGGCCCACTCTGCCGTCAAATGTACAAGCTGCGATGGTGTAAATTGGATATTCTAAATCGGTAGCTTCTTCCGTTACCGTCATGCCTTCCTGAACCAGGGCGTAATAAATTCCGTTATCTATGGCTTCAGAAATCCGCATTTCCCTTCCACGAGCAGGTTGCGTCTGTTCTGGAATGGCAGGGGCTGGGCTGTCCGCCTGATCCCGCTCCGGCTCAAATTCATAAGAGCTCAGTTCATCAAAGTGCGGTTCGGCGTCCTCTTCCTCGAACCGGCGCAACTCTTCCTCTAAGAACTGATCAGTCTGTCGCTGCTTAATGTTCGCCAGCCTGTACTGCCACAATAAGCGCTTAACCTCGCAGCGTTCAAGTTCAAGGCGAATATAACGCTCCTGCAATTCCAAAGTTGTGGGGAGCCATGATATGATACGCCCGATTAATCGCCGCATTATCTCTGTCTCGCTTTCCTCGTCGGCTTATGAGGTTTCATGTCAGAAGAAGACCCTCACAAGGATAACCCCCACAACTCCAGCAACTGGACGCCGTTCGAATATGCGATTGAGAGCATAACGGCGGTCGTGATGATCGGGTTCATGCTTTATGTCAGCCGGAACTACTCCAGGGACGTGGGTGAATTCCTGTTCTCTATCCCTTCCATGATCTCAGGGCTATTCAGTTGAGAGCTGAAAGCCTACGCCACGCGCTGCCCCACCAATTGCCTTTGTGATGGCATCCACCGCAGCCATGTGCTGCTGGGATTTTGACGCCATTTTGATTGCACGCTGAAGCACCTGCGGATCGTTCGACATCAGCATATCGGCAGTCTGTTTCATGATGTTCGCGTGGATCTTACGCCCAGCCATCCGAGCTCCCGCTCCAGCCACAACACCGGTCGTCAGATCACCGGTATACCACCACGTCCCAAAGCCAACCGCGCCGCTTTCCAAGAGCTGTCTCGCCGTCGTGGAGTTTCCCGTAGCTGCTGTTCGCAGCATGTCCATTGCATTCTCAATTCGAACGAAGGCTTCAAACTCCTGAGCAGCAGGGCGACCAAATGCCATCACCATTTTCTCGCGGCTATCCGGCGACTTGAAGTAACGAGAGATGACATTTGATCTGTCTGGGCTCGACTTGGCCGCGTCGATGATTTCAGAGGCAAAACCAACCTTGAAAGCTTCGCGCTCTGCGCCCTTCATGGCCATCAGGCCTTTACGGAATTCGGGCATCATGCGCGCTGATTTGAAGAACTTGCGGCCAGCTTCAACAGCGTCTTCTGCCGCGAAGAACCGGGCTGCACCGGCACGGGCTACAGCGTACTGCGGCACCGCCGAGTCCAATTCATCAACAAGTGCATCTTTGAGGGCCTTGATGTCAGCTCGCATGCTTCGGTCTCGGGTAGAGCTATAGGCACCATCGAGATTGATTTTAACCTGGTTCCAGAACTGAAGATTGGGCGCAATTGCAGTGCCGTCTGCTGTTTTTCGCAGCACGTAGTCACCGTTAGAATTCATTTCGAACGGGTTTCTGATCTCCTTGAAGCCCTGCACGGCACCCCGGTTAGCGCTTTTCTTTGGCACAGAACGGGCGGCAGCGCGCATTGCTGGAGCTTGCATCAGCTCTTGAAGGCGCGGTGTAAACAAGGATTGTGCCTTGGGATGCGTGAAGGCTTTTTTGTAGGCTGGGTCATTGGCCTTTGTCGCAGCACGACGAAGCTGCTCAACAGCAGCCAGATCATCGACCTTCCCACCTGCGAGGTCCGTGATTTTTGAAACAAGCCGGTCAGACTGCGTTTCGAAACGCTCATTAACGGCACGGGCAATTGTATCGCGCGCTTCCGGTGACTGGTTCGTCGCAGCTCGTGTCAGCGCCCGCGTTGTTTCTCCGCCATGATCAGCATTGAGAAGAGGTTGGCCATTGCGCTGGGCCCGCGCCAGATCGTCCGCAGAAAGTGCGGAACGCCCGGCAGCTTTGTCGATATCGATAGCGTCGCTTATTTGCCGCGCGGCTCGCCTTTTCGGGTTGAACGCCGCGTCCCAACCCTTCCTCGCTTTGTCGTACAGCGATCCGCCTAACTTACGGGCACCAGCACCGGCCACAGGAATAGCAGCGCCAAAACCTGCGCCAACGGCGGTGGCACCAGCCGTATTCATAGGGTCAACGGTCCCGTCATCAGCAAAATCTCTGGCAGTCTGGTCAGCGCCAGCGATTGCTGCCCCGGAAGCCGCTGATGCTCCCACCCTGCCCATCAATGATTTTCCAGTAAGGCCAAGTGCTTTTGCGCCGGTCGCCGTGGCGGCAAGAGGTGCTGTGGCGGCAATTGACCCGGCAACCTGTGAGCCAATGTCGATTACAGGATTGTCGCGCTTTTCCGACGCATTCTGTTCGTCGATCTTTGCCAGGATTTCATCGTAGGTCAGGTCTGACATCGGCGCCAATGTTGCCGCTGCCGCCATTTCAGTCCCACGACGGAGCAGAGGTCCGGCAATCGGGATTCCCTCAATAAAACCACCGAGCCCGGTCCGCGCCATGCTCAGGGTATCGTCAGCCTCACTCGATGGGTTGCGACCTTCAGAGGGCTGAGTTTCCGGCGCTGTCATTCCGATTTTCGCGTCAAACTCTTCACGCGGCATATCGGAATAGAACTTGGAATAGAGAGCATCCGACAATTGGGCATCCGACATATCATCGTACTGCGGATACTTCTGGCGGATTTCCTGCATGGAAGGCATCAGCGAATCCCCAATGGATCTGTTTGATTGTAGTCGGTGACCGGTCGAATAATCCGCGACGGGTCAAGGCCGTGCGATCCGGAGATACTCCGGTAACGCTCATTTACGCCCTTCATCCGGTTAGCGGATTCCTCGTAGAGAGTTTCAGCCTGGCTTGAGAAAGCTTCGCGCTGGGCAGGGTTCAGCCGCTCGCCGCTCATCAGCCTGTTGTAAACATTCCGAACCCTGTCCGGCACACCAGCGGTGTTCTGGGCGTTGGCGAACTCTCCCTCCCTGACGACGGAACCGGGGTCCAGCATTTTCATGAAGTTGAAGATCAGCGCCAGGTCACCCGCTGCCGTTGGCTCTGTTGCGGAAATTCGGCCATAAGCCGCCTCAACCTTGTTGAAATCCTTAGTCAGGTCGAGACCGGAATACTCCTTGCGAAGCTTCTGTTCGGTATCGAAATCAGGGCCGGTTTTGTCAGGCGGCGATTTCCACTCGTCGGTTTCCTTATTGTAGAGATGCCCGCCGACGACCGTGTAGGGGTCTTTTGGCTTTGAATACCTCTGTTGAAGATACCTATTCAACGCTGCTTTGTTGTCGCCCGTAGCGGCTGCGAATTCCGCCAGCTCTGGCGCGTTCTTTTCCAGAAAGGCGAGGGTCTTGTTTTCATGCTCCCTCTTGCGCTTCACCTCGTCCTGACGGCGCTGCCCTTCCTGTGTCAGCATCAGCATTTGTGGCACACCCTGCATCAAGGATACCGGGTTGCGCCGGTCGCCCCCGTTAGCCGTCATCTGTGCGCCCATCATGAACAGCGGATTGCTTGCCAGATCGCTGAGGCCAGAACCACCCGTGCCATCGCCGAGAAAATCAAAAATGCCCGCCATGGAATTCACCCTGTATTAGAAAAGTCCGCCTAGAAACCCGCCGCCGCTGGTTTCGTCTTCCTCATCGTCGCCGCCAAACAGACCGCCAAGAGCGTCGCCAAAGGCATCACCCCATGTGGCAAGGCCATCCCGTTCACGTGCCTGTTGCTCTAGGGACATCGCATAGGCTGCGTCTCTGGCTCCGTAGCTGCCACCTGCCCTGGTGTAAGCATCCCAGAAACCAAGTCCGTTGTTGCTGGCATCAAGCGCAACTGCCGAAGCAATGCCGCCCGGTGTGTTGGCAAAACCGCTTTCCAGATCCAACCCGAACAGACCACCAAGGCCAGAGCCGACACCCCCGGCAACAGCCCCTATGCCGTTCTGGAGCCCTCTGGAGATCGAATAACCCTTCTTGCCTGCCATGACAGCCGGAAGGCCCGCACCACTCAGCAGAGCCGAGCCAATCGCGAAATCAACAATGCCCCGGCCTATGGAATAGTCGTCCTTCTTGTCGCCTTTCACACTGGACTGGTCTTTTTCGATTGTGGTTACGCCGGGGAGTTCAGGTGCTGGGGGAGCTAGATCTAGGGGCGCGCCTTGGGCTGGGGCCATCTCGATGGGCGCCGGAGCGACTGAAGGGGACGAGATTTCCGGCGTGTCGAACAGGTTGGAAAGATCTACGCTGACAGTCGCATTTTGAACCGTCTCAGGAACTTGATGGCCATAGGCATGTGCTGTGACTTCCGGCGATTCCAGAACAGGCGTATCGAACAGGCCCGACAGATCCGCGCTTACATTCGCATGATGGACTGTTTCCGGGGCCTGATGACCGTAGGCCGTGGCGGAGATGTCAAACAGGTTGTCTTTAATGGCGTCTGCCAGGTAGTCGGAGCTGCTGGCCCCAAAGAGGTCCATCGAAGGCTTCGATTGCGGGATGCCACCGCCCATTGCAGCGTCGTAGAGCTGCTGTTCGATCGCCTCTGCGCCCGTGATCGGGCTATAACCACGGCCCCGTGACCAAGCAGCAGCGCCTACACTCTGCGGTGTCACAAAGTCACTGTGAATGCGCCCCATGCCCATGTAGCCGCCGTCAAGCGCGTAACCCGTACTGCCGCCTGTGCGCTGGGCAATTTCAGTTGTGACAGCGGCCAGCGTGTCAGGATCTACAACAACGTTTCCTTGCGGATCTATAATGTCGTAATCGAGAGCCTTCCCGGTGGGATGCCTATGTGGTGCTCCAAAGTCGCCCATCCCAGAGATAGCATTGACGCTATAGCCAGGACCCAGCATTTCGCCGACGACACCGGCCACGACGCCTTGAATTCCTGATGTAGGCTTGTCGGGCCGCATCGGGCCAAGGTTCCAATCGATATTGGCAATAGGCCTGTCTTCAAGCTCTGTGAGCCCGAACGCATTGGCCGGGCTGTCAAAGAAACTGGAAAAGTCCGGTTTGGCTTGTGGCGTCTTCTCAATCGCGGCCCATTCGGCGAGGCTCTGGGCTTCCGGAGAGCTATAAAAGGTATGTCCGCCCAACTGGTTTGCCGTATCGGCGTAAGCCGTTGTCCAGTCATTCGATGTGCTGTTTGTCGCGAAATGATCAGCATAGCCAACCTGCGCCGGGTCTTCCCCAGCCAGTACGGCATCAAGCGCCTTTTCTGCAACTTCCCGAAGCTGTGAACTTGCGCCAGAAAACCCGGCACCATTGAATTGGGTTTTATCCAGAAGAGCCGAAACCGGCTTATCCCGCACGTTGGCGCGGTTCATGATGGTCTGAGCAACAGCGGCCATGCCAAGGTATCCCTCGCCACGGGCTTCACCTAGCATCGTCGCAATGACCGCCTCACGCTCTTGAGGTGTTAAGTGCATAACCCTATCCAACGCCTCCTACGTCAAACCGTTTGAAGGGAGCGCAAGAGCGCATTGACGGATTTACGCATTTCGACGGCCTCTTTGGTCCTCCCGCCGTGTTTGTAGGCTGGGCAATCCTCTCCCGGTTTTGATCCACCGCGCGCGCCATGCATCCGGCAAACCGTCCAACCTTTGACGGCAGGGTTTTTGCAGGGCTGGCCTGTGCGCTTTGACCGGGCCGTACATCTTGGGGCCAAGTGCATGGGGTGTGCGTCAACATTTTTCATCCCGCGTTCCCAGACGAGACATTACCGATGATGGCCTGCCCGCCATCGCTGACATTCACATCTCGAACCTTCCCTGATTGCCCGGTTGTTCGGTATCGCTTCAGAGCCTCCATCTGAGTCGTAAAGGTTCGGCAGAGCCTGTTTAGGGCCCGCTCACCGGCATCCAGTCTTTCCATTGAAGATGATTTTTGAAAGAAGCAGCTTGCTTTGATGGTCGCCAGATGCACGGCAGCGATCTGCGAGGCCAGCATTGCCTCAACCTGGTCTTTTGGGCCGATACCATCAACAATTGAGGCGACATAACCCGCTCTTTCGTTCGTCGCAGGCTCGGTGCTATCCATTGATATGTTCACAACGTCCGAGGTGAGACCAGTAATGAAAACCCCATCGGTTGAGCCGAATAGAAGCTCGCCTTCGGTATGCGTGATAACAACGCGCCCATCTTCGCATATTTGCAGCAAAGAGCTTTCTTTTGGCTTTGTGACCTTGTTCGACTTCGCCTCTTCAGGACATACGTCTTTACCGTCTGATGCTTCCACTGTTACCCCCGATAAGAAACGGAACTGGTTAGGCCGCTTTGGGCTGTTCGAGGTAAGCGCCGATGGCCACGCGAACGAGATGGGCGCAGGATACGCCGCGTTCTTCTGCTGCCTTCGCCAGTTCCTCACGCTGCCATGGAGACAGGGGGACCGGGAATTTGAGCGTATATTTAGCTTTTCTCATCTTATCGCCTCGCCGTTGAAAGATGCGTATAAGATATATAACTATTTGAAATAACAGTCAATTTCTCAACTTGAGTTAGGGTGTAAACTCAAGTTTGGGTGTTGAGCAAAATAAATGATGAGGGTCGTTGCTCTTCGTGGGTTGGTTTGACTAGTCCGCCCAAAAGAAAACGCGCAACAGACCTGAGCCCGCTGCGCGTATTTGTTCGAAACCAACTTTGACTAATGAGATGGGATGCGTGGCGGCGCCTCAAGCTCCCGGCTCATGTTGTTTAGCGCTCCGATATCATCGAGAACCTTATCCATGAGTTCGCGAACCGCTTCAGAAAGAGCGCTCAGCTGATCAATGGACTTTAGCTGCTCGGGTTCACCCGACATGTAATCGGCAATCATCGCGGAAGTATCGGCAAGGGCACGCGCCCGATAAATCCGTGCAAGTGTTTCAGATAGTTGGTCTCTGAGTTTATCAATAATCTGCTCGGGCGCACCGGTCGCGCATACTGCCTCAGTCATCGTTTTTATCCCTGTTCTTAGGAATTGAAATTGGTCCGGCTTTGGCTTGCCGGGTGGGATGTTCTGGGTTTGGTCGGTCAATGGTCAGCGAGGTCAGACTGGGCGGACAGCTCCGCAGACAATGCGGCTACCACGGACAGCGGCTCGCCATACTTCACAGCCTGGTCAATCAGCATCCTTGCTTTTGCATCTTGATTTTCTTTGGAGTTCGGGCGCATTGCGTCCAGTTTCGCCATTACATGATCTTCCTGAGCGCCGAGCTTTTCGAGCATCTTTTCAAGAACGTCGCCAGCCTTTGTGTTGTTGCGGTCCCTCCAGAAGCGAGGCTGACTATAGAGGCCACTTATTACCTCAGAGATGGTGCAGATAACGTCACGCAGGTCTGACAGCTCCGTTGCGCTTAATCCGCTCAAGTCTAGCCCTGCCTCAGAAGACTCGGACTCCTGCCTCTCCGGATGAAAGAGCGTTTCAGCGTCTGTGATGATTTTCCCCAGGTCCTGTCTGGAGGTGCGGACTAATGCTTCTATTTGATCAAGCTGGTGAATGCGCTTGCCTCCAGCGGTGGCATAGTTAATTTCAAGAAGCAAAGCGATTGCCGCATCCAGCAAACACTTGACCCGCGCCATGTCTGAATCAAGATTGTTGTAATCGGTGAACTTGTCTCTGCCGGTTGTGCTCACTGCATTTTCCTTGGCCGCTTCCATCATAACGCACTCCTGAGTTCCTGGTTCAATGCACTCCAGCGATTGAAATCCATCGCCGTCATGCGGGTTTTCATCTGAAGGCGAAGGATTTCGCCCCTGACTTTTGACTTGCGGGCGATTACCGGGGCTTCGAATTTCCCAAGCTTGGCATCACGCCAGGCACCGCGCAGACAAATGGCGAAAACGGAGGCATAGCTGTACCCGGCGTAGAGGTTCGGGAAGTCCCTCATTTCCTGGCGGGTGCGCTTATGCGCCTCTTTCATAATTCGGGATCTATTGAGCATGGTTGCTGCTCCATTTAGCTTGTGTTAATACTTTTAGATCAAAACAAGCTCTAAATCAATCCTTATAGATCAAAAATATATGAAAGGATCAAACATCATGCTTGGACGGCAAATATCTGCGGCCCGTGCCTTGGTGAGAATGACGCAAGCTGAACTTGCAGAGCGGGCCAACATTTCTGTGCCGACGCTTAAGCGAATGGAGTCTTCAGAGGGGAAATCGTCAGGGTTGGCGAATAACGTGCTGGCAGTGAAGGCAGCTCTAGAGGGCGCCGGAATCGAGTTCATTCCTGAGAATGGCGGCGGTGCTGGCGTGCGCCTGAAGAAAGATTAAGTGAAAGGTCGGCTTCGGCAGACGGCGAGATATTCAGCGCGCTGCTGATATAACTATTGAAAGGCTTTCAAATGCACGTTTAAATAGAAAAAATTTACATTCCCGAGCCAGAGAAAACCCATGGCGCTAGTTGTATATTACGATGAGCTTGGCTCTGGCGGTGATATGTCAAATATCTCTAATGGGATTGGAGTATCAATAGAGCCGGATATCACCGGTGTATTAATTGATTACACCTATATCGACTACAATACGGTCGCGGAGCAGTATCAAATATTTGGCCATGATGCCATCGGCTTTATGATTGTCGTCGGAAGTTACTATTCTGACTACAGCGTCCTTGAAGGCGTCGGATACTACAATCACGATAACTCATCCATAATTGATGTCATTGAGTTCGATCTGGTCATCTCAAATTTCGATTTGGTGTTCGGGTCAGGGGTGTGGCTACTCGATATTTTGAACGCGAACGACGCCATTGTCGGAAACACCTATGCCGACCTTTTGAAAGGAGGCGACGGTGATGACAGTATCGCTGGCCTGAACGGCGACGATACGCTCGTCGGAGAAAGAGGCGACGACAGTATTGAGGGCGGACTTGGCAACGATGCCGTCTATGCGGGAAGTGCGGATCTGGGTGATGATACGATTGCAGGCGGGGAAGGTGATGACACACTAGGCGGCGGGCCGGGAGGCGACAGCATCTCTGGTGAGGGCGGTTCCGACGTTCTTTTTGGTGGTAGCGAAGGCGATTTTCTAAGCGGTGGAAACGGAGCGGATATAGCTTGGGGCGGGTCGGGTGACGACACAATCTGGGGCGGCGAAGGTTCTGACATTTTTGGCGGAGGCGCAGGCGGCGATTTATTAGTCGCTGGGGCAGGAAATGATATTGCCTACGCTGCATCGGGTTCGGACCAGGTCAGTGGAGATCACGGAAATGATGCGCTTTACGGCGGTGACGGAAACGATACGATTGCAGGAGGCTCGGGAGATGACAGCCTCTATGGGGGCAGTGGCAACGATGTTTTTCAATTTGAAGCCGATCACGGTGATGATTTCATCGGCGGTTTTTCAAATAAGGGCACAAATACAATCGACCTAACTGCGCTAGAGCTGTCGGGCTTTGGCGCGCTGAGCATTAGTCAATCGGGAGCCGACACAATCATCGTAACCGGCGGTGGAAGCGTCACCCTTTGGAATACAAACTCCGGCGACGTCGGCGCTTTAGACTTTCTCTTCTGAGTTCCAGCCTGAACGACGAAGCGAGTGATAGTCCGCTAAATCCGCGAAAAAGGCCTTTCGTTAAAAATCCGGCTCTGGACCACTGGGCGCCGCCTTAAGCAATGTTTCTATCCGGATTGTACCCTCTCGTGTGATCTGAACACTGGCAATCTCTAGCCCGGCATCTTGGACAGCTTTTATCGCCCGCTTTACGTCAGTTTGTTTGAATGTAGCAGGCGTTTTCAATTCGTTTTCTCATTCTGGATTAGAGGGCGATCTGGCGGTTATGGCGAAGCGCGCTGTGAGGAATGCTTGCTACACTACAACCGCCCTTATGACCCGCATCCCTTGATAACCGTTTGCAGCCTGCATATTCTCAGGGTTGCGGCAGTTGAAAGAGGTTCACATGAGACTGATTGCACTTCTCACCAGTCTACTGCTCTCCACTTATGTTTTTGCTGAGCCTTTAAACCTTGACGGTGCTTATGGTCGGAACGGCTCTTGCGGAGTGCTGAAAGGGAAATATCCAGACACAGACGATTGGACGCTTTTGCAAGCGAACGAGCTCCGGCGGCATGAAGCCTCCTGCCGGTTTGTTTGGGTTGCGGAGGACGAAGAGGCCCAAATCCATTCCAGTGGGGCGGAGCAAGTTTGGACAGTGATCGCACAGTGCTATATTGAGGCAGAGGCATTTTCCCAGCTCCTCACAATTCAGAGGCGGGGCGACTCAATTACAGTGAGCGGAGCTGCTGACAATCCCGCCACCGATAAAAGCGAAAACCTCGAAAAGTGTAACTAAGCGAACGCCTGCGAATTGCTCCGTTACTTCCCGTTAGAAAACGGCGGGCCGGGTGTCTGGAGCTGTCGGCTTAGTTCCCCGCGCGCCTTTCCTCAAATGTCAGGTTTTGAAAGGCTCCAAAACCCGAAACGCGCGCCGCGCTAAAATAAGACTCACTGAGAGCGGCTTTACCTTTCAGGTAGGTAGCTACCAAAAACCTCCGCAAAGCCACTCACGCCTTATTTATTTTGATATTTGAGTATATCTAAAGCCATAATGTGCCGAATGTTGATTCAGATCGGCTTTTCCTGGAAATAGATGAGTTCGAGTCAATATTTGGACGACTGAGCCAATGCCTGTCAATCAAGCGTGTTGTCGTCATGCGCCAGACGCTTCCCTTTCCCTGCAATCTGCTGAAACAGGGACGCGATGGGGTCAGGGGCTTTGATGTTGTTGTCGAGCTCCAGCTTGTCGCCGTACTTTTTAGGCTTGAGCTTGGAGGCCATCCACTTGCGGGCCTCGATACGAAGACGGGAGCGCTGAATTGCCTCGTTGTTGACCTGCCAGGTTTCAGCCTGCGCCTTGCTCGCCTCAATCCAATCGTTCGCCGTGGCATCTGCAATCTCGAGGATCTCATCAAAGAGGCCGTCGGCCTGCATTTCACGCGCGCGTGCGTACTGGTCGTGGAATTCCTCGTTCTTGTCGAGCCAACGAAAGACCGTCGCCCGATTAGGCATGCCGTCATCGGCACAGATCGCCCGCAGGCTTTCGCCTTCAATCAGCCGCTCGCAAATCTTTTTGGCGATATCCTCAGTGTATTCCGGTTTACGTCCCATAGTGTCTACCTCTGTTCTCAATCCGCTATTGCCCGCTTAAAAGCGGCGTGTCCCTTATCCCGTTTTCTGAAATTTCTGCCTGACAAGGAAGTCGTTCCAGTCACCGGGCTCATCCGGCAGCTGCACTTGAACCTGCTTTCCCTCGTGTGAAAGGCGGTGCGCCAGTGCGAAGGCGGCAGACTGTCCGGCATAGTTCGCATCATTGTCGCCGAAGATGTAAACCTCCTTGGCTTCGGCAGGCGGTTGCCACTGCATCACCATCCCGGCGTTAAGTCCGGCCCAAACTGGCATTTCCCAGATCTCGGAAGCTGCCAGCGCCGTTTCGATACCTTCCGCAATCCCCATGACTGCCGCAGATGGTGCAAGCTGGACAGCTGCGCCCTTTTCGATCTTGCCGGGCATAACGCGCCGGACTGATGGAAGATTGGCCTTGCGCCCGAAGGTATCGAGATAGGTCCGATGTAGCGTTGTCGGACCACTTGGCCCCGTTACCATCGCGATCATTGCCGGATGGTGCGTATAGCGGTTCCCCTCGTGGCTGTAGCTGCATCGGTCGTGATAGCGCAGCGCTTCCGGGAAGGCCTCCAACTGCATGCCGCGACCGGCGAGATAAATCGCCACCGGATCTCCCTTGGCGACGGGTTTAGCTCCAGCCCAAAGGTTATTCATCGACCGTTTGATTTTGTCGCTATCAAGCGATTGACGGGGCTTTGAGAGGTCTGCCTTGCCGATGATGCTTTCCAGCTCTTTGGCGCATTCTGCAAAGCCAATACGCTTGGATTTCATCAGAAGATCGAAACCATCACCAGGGCCGCATGTGTTGCAGATATAGGTGCCGTAACCGTCTTTATCGTCAAAACGGAAACGGTCCTTTCCGGTGTTGCAGATTGGGCAGGGGCCGTGTTTTCCGTTCAAATATCGGCTGTCGATGCCCATCATTGTCAAAAGGCTTGGCCAACGATCTTTGCAGCGTTTTCTGATCTCGCTCATGCCGCAGCACTCCTGTTTTGTGCCTGCTGTTTCTGTTTCGCGTAGGCGATCATTCGGCTTTTGACGTAGGACTTAACCTCGTCTGACGGGGTGACAGGATGCACGCCGTTCTTGCGGTAGGGCCATTCGCCGAACTTCTGGCGGTACTGTGCCAGGGCAAATTTTTTCGTTTTACCGAAATGACAGGCGTAGCCCAGCAGCTCCGCATACCAGCGCCGCTTTTCATCCGGTGTGTACTTCCGCTTCTTCCCGTCCAGTGAAACAAGGTTGCCGTCTACGGTCTCGACATCGCTTTGACGTTCCGGTTCAAACCCGCAGGATGGGCATGCATGCACTTTCGCCGGCTTCAAAAACGAGCAGGATGGGCAGACCTTTGGAAGCGCAACAGCTTCATCCCGTGTCTTGCTTTGGCCCTTCTGCTGCTGGCCATCGTCAAGGGTCTCGTGCCGGATGTCAGTAACGAACCCTAGGCGCTGATGGGTGTCTGAATGGTCCAGAATGAGGCAGTCGTCTTTGCCGTCAGCGGTGCGAAGTCCCCGCCCAATCATCTGAACGAACAGCATTTCGGATTTTGTCGGGCGTGCCAGGATGATGCAGCGGACGTCCCAATCAACTCCGGTTGTCAGGCAGCCAACATTGCAAACAACCTGAAGGTCACCGTTATGAAACTTCTTCCGGACGTCCTCTCGTTCGTCTGCATCGGTGAACGCGTCGATGTAACCGGTAGGAACGCCAACCCGTTCAAACTGGTCTCGCAGGTTCTTCGCATGTGCGCGGTTGACGGCAAACACCAGAGTGGGGCGGCATTCGCCTAATGAACACCAGGTTGAAACCACGTCGGCGACCAGTTGCGGCTTGTCCATCACCGTACCCAAATCGCCCTCGTGGTAATCTCCAGCCAAAGTGCGCACCTGTGAAAGATCCGGGCTGGAGGGACCAAAAACACGAAACCTGGATAAATACCCGTTGTCGATCAGATCCGCAGTGGTCGCAGCAATCAGCAGGTCATCGAAAAACTTTCCGAGGCCCTTGGTCCAAGGCGTCGCACTCAGGCCGATGAACGGAACCTGCTCAAACAGCGGGTCCGACATCCAGTCTTCATAAGTCTTGAACCAGCGATGCGCTTCATCGATCACAACAACATCAGATTTCGGAAAAACCCGGCGCTGCAACGTTTGGACGCTGGCGACCTGAACCGCGCGGCTTGAGTTTGTCAGCTCATGGTCGGCCTGAATAACGCCGACATCCCGAATTCCTTCCTGCCAGAAGGCTTGGACTGTCTGGTCAATCAACGACAAGGCCGGAACGACGAACGTAACCCGGTTGCCTTTCGACAAAGCTCCGTCAACGATAGCGGCGCCAAGGATGGTTTTCCCAAATCCGGTTGGTGCCTGGAGCATTGGCCTGCGGTGTCCCGTACCAAGGGAACGGCGAAGCATGGACATGGCGCGGACCTGGTGGGCGCGCAGTTGGCTCAGCATCAGACCGCCCCCCCTACAGAGTTACTAATAACCTCAGTGTCTGTCTCTTGGTTGGTACGGAAAGGTACTTCTGGAATATGGTATCTGGTATCTGGAATATGGGCTTTAACCCCACCCTTAACTTCGGGGTTATCCGGCGGGATATCCGAGGGGTTAACCGAACTCATAAGCGCAGGGTTGCCACCCTTTGCCCCATTCTCGCGGTTTTTCTTGGCTTTTTCCGCTTCACGAACCATTCGGCGGCTGAAGATAGTGCCGTCATTGGCCCGGCTGAACACACCAGCGTTTTCCAGCTCATTGAGGTGCTTTTTTACCTCGTTTTCGGTCACGCCGCAGAGCGTTGAAAGCATCCCATTATTCGGCTTGGAGCCATTGACCCGAAGATGTCCCTTCGGGTCGGCACTGTTCATAATGCAGATGAGTTCGGCCCAAAGACCGCGAGCCGCGACAGAGCAGGAGCGCAGGCGCAAATCACCCTGCCAGTCACTTGGATAGAACTTAAACCAGGGGCGCTTGCTCATTCCCACCCCCCTTGTTCGGTTTCGCCAGTGGCGTAAAAGTTGAGTTGTGCCCAGCGGTAGGCAATGCAGCCGTCGCGCTTGTAAATGCGGTTGCCAAGTTCATCGCGGCCATCGCAGATCAAGTCGCTCCGGTCGTGAAGCTTCCCCGCACCGACAGATGTAACCCCCATCAAGCGAGCAGCTTGGCCGGTCGAGAGCTTCGGCGGGTACTGCTCAAACTGTGCCATTTCGGCTTTCAGTTTCGAAACGGGAAGCGGCTCAAGAATGGATATGTTCGTCAGATCGAGTGCTGCATTACCCATGATCAAGCACCCCCGTATTGTCGTTGGCAGGGGTATTGATCAGCAGGCCAAATGCATGTGCGCGGGCGACTTTGGCACAGCAGAGGTTGTCGAAATAACCCAAGTGGACGCTGCGATTTCCGATGCTAATACTAACTTGCCACTTCCCACGTTCAGGGACTCGATACACGCCATAGACACCAGATGCGGAAGCAGGCGGCGCAAAACGGTTCAAGCTGTTTTCCCAGGGGGTGACTTCTCGCAGGTTTTCAAGCCGGTTGTTTGAACGATTACCGTCTTTGTGGTCCAGAAAACCTACTGGCTCCCGGCCATAGGCCAGTTTAAAAATGAGCCGATGCGCCCGATAGGGTACGTGGTCTACGAATACCTGTACGTATCCTTGCGCGTCAGTCCCGCAAACATCACCAACACGAAGCCCGCCTCTTTTCACTCGGCAGATTAGCTGGCCGGTCTCTCTGTCGTACTCGAAGATTTCGCGAAGGCGGCATTGAGTGGGCAGCGGCTTGCAGTCTGGCGCCTTGGCTGGTTTAAATTCAGCCAGGCGTGCGAGCACTTTTTCCGCATTGATTTGCTTCTGTCTCTCGTCAAAGGCGCACGGGAAATCGCTTGCCTTTTTATCGATCTGGGCGCATATTCCTTTCTGCTTAAACGCGGAAGTCGCTTTGTCGATTTTCATGGCCCCGGAGCTCGACCCTCCGGGGTTTTTCATTTCTAGATCTTCCATAATTGTCACCTATCGCAGGCTAGAGCATTCATATTCTGACGTTGAATTGCAGGCTCGGCCTGAAATCCATTCGTCCAGATCTTCTCGCCGGTACGCAACACGACGACCCATCTTGATGAAGCGGGGGGAAGTGCCAGCCAGCCGCATTTTTGCGAGCGTGGACGGCGACAAGTTCAAGTAGCTTGCAGCGTCAAAAGCGCTGATAAGGGGCGGGCTACATTCGGCCATTTTATTCCTCTCTGTCTCAGTCCCGGTTGCTTCGGGGCACAAGAGGAAAGATAAGGTTTGAATCGAAAAAATCAAATAAAAACAATAGATTAGCGTATCGATACGGGGTGCCAAAAGGGGGTGCCAAAAGGGAGTGGCGCGTTAATTCCTATTCGGCCTCCTACCTCGTTTACCCCAGTTTTGATTCTTCGACGTTTGGACCGAAATGTCCCACACTCTTCTGGCTGCCCTTTTTCCAATGCCGAATTTCTCCATGATATCAGCCCAGTAGTGCTCCCGGTTTTGAGTTGGATAAGAGCCGCCCGACATCAACCCCAACAGATATGTAAGGGCAGCAGCCTCGCCTTCTGTGTTCCGACCCATGTGCATCTTTTTAGGCTCAGATTTATCCACAGGGGCCGCTTTCGGTACGGGGGGTGCCGAATTCAAATTGTCCAAATATGCCTTGAGACCGTGCACATGGATGTTCACCCATTTGGGCCTGGTCGCTCTCCTGAAGCGGTCGTCAGGATCGAATATGGTGAGCGTGCCTCCATACTCGCAACCGGAAACGCCGACCTCAAATTCCTCCATCGAACCGACAAGATGGCACTCTGCCATGTGCTCAAACCCCGCTGTCAGCCAGCAATCTCTTGGCACGACTTCAAGCATGAGTTCGGCATTGAAGCCCTTGGCAATCAACACGCCATCTGCGAGCAACGGAAAAAGCGTCTTTGCCCCAACGATATCCACGTGCTCATAGTGCTTTTCTTCGTCGGTGAGACTGGTGTCCCGCTTTCCAAAAAACACCATTGCGTCCATGAGCGTCATACGGTCGCTTGGCTCAATGTCAGGTATGGGCTGTGTCTCTGGCATAGACACGGGCCGGGACGGGTTCAATACGGATTGGATCAAGTCGTCAACAGTCTCACCGTCCGCAATGCGCTTGCACAGCCTGATTACCTTTTCGGCTTCAGTCTTCATCAGAAGCAGTGAGGCGGGTGCAGCGTGATCAAGGGTTGAGCAAAAAGGCTCGAACTTCTTGTCCAAGGGTTGCTGAAGGACGCCGCCCGCCCAGTTTATGAAGTTTCTTCCCATTCCCTCTGGCGCGTCCGGATATGGACGGATTTCAAATGCCTTCCATGGCACAATACGGAACGTCCCGCTATCGTCTTCCATGTAGACAGCGAAGAGACCCGCCCTATGAAACGCATTCACGATATCGGCGGCATATGTGAAGTGATCCCGTAGCCTCTGTCGTGCCTTATTTAATTCGATTGCAGCTGCGTCAGCGGTGCCATCTGGTCTTACTGCCGTAACGTCCCCGTCCGGTGGATCGTGAGGCGATAATTCCTTTCTGGCTTCCAGGAAAAACTCAGAGACCAATTTATCTGGTGAGGTGCCGGTTTCTGCGCGCGCTAGCATATTCCACGGAACGGACGCCGGGGGCTCCAGCGACATAGGCTCGACGCCCTGATACCAAAACGGTGAGAAGTCTTCAGCCAGTTGCTTCGCAGCGATGAATATCGGTTCAGATATTTCCGGCGACACAATCCGCGTTAGATACGGTGTCGTGTCATTGCCATGTTCGAGTTTGCAGTCTTCGAGCAAAGCGGCTGGGATGGCCTCACCATTCCCAAAACTTGCCTGAAAATGCCCTGATTTTAGCCCGTCCAACAATGCGGAAATAGCGTCACTTGGATACATTAACGGCGGGCGGATGTCGTTAGCATCACGATAGCCTTCAAGCCGTAGGCTCAAAAAATGCGAGGTGGGGCACTCCGGTCGAACCAATGGATATTCGTAAATATTAAATTCAAAGGGGTCTTCGTCTAGTGTCTCTGGGTCCCGATCAAGAATCCAATTCAGAGCCTGTGTGACTGAAAGTCGGGCGGGTAGGGTTATCGTTTCCTGCATGTCGGGCGCTTCCTACTCTTCCTTGATCAGTTTGACCGGTGAAGCAGCTGACTTCGCCGCCATTGATTTGCTGATGGATTTGGCGATTGCTTCACTCGCTGCCTGTTTTGGATCTTCCGCCAAATGGGCGTAGCGCGCTGTTGTCTGAGGTTGAGAGTGACCCAGCAGAGCACCAATCATCGGCAGTGACATTCCAGAGCTTGCTGCGACGGCTGCAAAGCTGTGCCTTAGATCATGAATTCTAACGTCATCAATACCCGCTACCGATCTGATCCGCCTCCAGGGCTTTTGCAGGTTTACGAGATGTGCGCCTTGTTTCTCACCACAAACGACGAACGGATTTTTGTCTAAACGGGGAATTTGCGACAGGACTTCCAAGGCAGGAGCATTCAGGTAGATCGTCTTGGCTCCGGTCTTTGAATCTGGCAGCCGAATGCGAGCGTGGTCAAAATCGACGTATTCCCATTTCAAGGTCAGTATTTCGGACAAGCGAGCGCCCGTAAGGATCAGAAGCCTTATCGCTGCTATTATGTGCGGCGATGGCATCCAGCGATTGCCCGTATCATCGTCAATCAACAGGCCCGACTGCTCAATTTCCGTCAACGCATCGCTAAGGCGCTTTAACTCGTCTTGCGATAGAAAGCGCTCGCGCTTCTCCTCCTTAAACTTCTTTACGTGTCGGCAGGGGTTCGAGTTATCCGTCCTGTAGTCTTCAACTTCGCACCAATTGAAGAACTTTGAGAGCAGCGCCAGTGTTCTGTTTGCCTGATAGGGATTCGACCGCATCGCATGGTGTAATCTTGAAATGTCCGAACGCTTGAAGGTGTCTATGGGATGGTCCTTCATCCGAGGCTTTATGTGCAATGAAACAGCCCGCCGGTATTCGGTCGCTGTGCTAGGCTTCAGTTTTGCACCTACGTGGATTTCTAGGAAACTGTCCAAAAGCTCATGCAGTTTCGGTATTGCCCGTTGCTGGGATTTGAGGTCTTGGGGGTCATTTCCCCTGGACACCTCTCCAAGCAGCCTTTTGGCTTCTACTCGTGCTTGGTCCGCTGTGAGCTTCCCGAACGTCCCAATCGTGTAGCGGCGGGTGACGCCCTTCCGGCCACCAAGGCGGTATTGCAAGACAAACACCTTCCGGCCTTTTGGCGTGATCTTGAGCCCAAAGCCGGAGAGCTCGCTGTCCCAAATAAACGAGTCCTTGGGCTGAGCTATGGCGGCATCGACTGTCCGCTTCGTTAATCGGGTCATGAGTTCTATGTGATTGCTGGAATGGATGCCTATAAATAGCAATCACATAGTAAGCGCGCAGAGAGGAATGTACAAGAATTTCGGGGAATGTTCCTATCGATTTTACCCCAGCTTTCTGCGAAAAACGGAATATCACGAAATCTCGGTAAATCTCACTAAATCCCAGAATTCGAAACTACGAATCTGGGGGTCGGGGGTTCGAATCCTCCCCGGTGCGCCATATTTTCCAATAACTTAGCATATATTCGCTTCGGTGAAAATTTGGCTGTGTAAGCACTGTGTAAGCAGATTTCGGCTGTTCGCGATTTGTAGCGCGCAACTTCGTTTGGCAAATCGCGCAACTTCATTTGGCATCCAGTTTTGCTGTCAGATCAAGCCGAGGAACTTAGATTTCAGTTTGCGGCGTTCACGCCTCACAACGTCTTTCAAATTAAGAGCCGCAATATGAATTGTCCTGAGCCGTTGTGGTGCAGCTTTCCTGTTTGATTGTCCAAAGTCACCTCCACCAACAGCGTCCATAAACCTCATATGGGCAATGTCGCACCGTCTTTTGGCGTCGCCAGTAAAAAGACCAGTAATAAGCAAGTTGTTTTGATGAAGAGCTGCCGTTAGGCGGCCACTCGCGACCTCGTCCTGTTCGGCTAAGTCTATTGCATCGTGAATCCAAAACTCGTCGGATAAGTCTCGTATCATTTCTATAGCAGAATGAATCTCACCGACATCCGAGTCTCTGTCCATCTCCAGCTTCTGATGTCGACGTACCAAGTCAGAGAAAAATTCTTTAGCAACTAATCCGAAGATAGTTCCAATACCAGCAGAAAACACGGTGTTCCATTCAAGGCCGAGCAATTCAACCTCGCTCAGCGGCCGCGCGAACGTAGTTTTCCGCCATGGATTTATAAACTTCGTACTGAGTGTTTGTTTTGATGTTGATGTTCTTCCAGATGTCGCTTTCGCTGAAACCCAAGCGGATCAAACCTCCAAAAGCTTCTTCCAGAAACGAGGGAGGATATCCTGCCGTGCCGTCCATCTCGATGAGGAGCGGTTCATGCTGTTGCAGAGCAGGCACTAAAAATTTGTCGCGAAATTCTTCACCACTCCCAGTGCCGATAGATTTCAACCTACCGCCTGGAAACTCTGAAAAATCACGAGCAATGTTAATTGTCTTCATCTGCATCTTCACCCATCGAAACTAGAGCATCAGCGGGCAAGCACCATTCGATTAGAGTTCCACCAACACTTTCAGTATGGACTCGGGATTCTAGTTTACCATTGGAGTGGTAAACAATCTCACCACGTCTGCTGATTATGCGCAAGTAACCAGCATCGGTTCCTGCGATCACATCTGCCATCTTTCGTAAACCAAGGCCTCTATGCGAGGCTCCTGTTCGAGTCCTTCCGGTCTCCAGGGCGGCTCTTAGCATGACGGTGTCGTTTGGAAGTACACCCGCAGAATTCTTGGCTATCCATTCTCTTACGTCTTCATATAGGGCATTTGAAGGCAAAGTAAACGGTATGCCGGCACCCTGGTCGAACACAAAAAATCTAAGTCTATTTGTTTCGCGATCCAAACAGCCAGCCCCCCACCACCTGTGTCCAGCAAACTGGTGGATGGGTTTATAATCTTTCGGGTAAGCATGATAGATTGCATTTTCAACAGCTTCCGCTAGCCCATCATAGACACCGGGGTTAGAAGTGAAGCCCTCGAGAATGTCTCGAAATCGGGTCTGGAGCCTATTTAGTTTTTGCCCGTCCAGTCTGAGGCCGGTTTGGAGAGGCGTGAGTGTAATGTTATCGATGTTGTGGGAGCCGGACTGGCGCGGCTTCTTTACGCTCAACAAATCAAACACACCAAGGTCAGAAAACAACAGACGAACCTTAGGAGACCAATGTTCAGCGTCGTTTACCTTAAGGTTAAGGCCTTTGAGTTGCCGCCAACGGTCAAACTCAGCGGCAAGAACGATAGCAACTGGTACTGAAATTTTCTGAACGGTAGTCAAATCAACATGTACAAAAACTCGTTTGGATTGAGGTAGCGTCGTGTCTCTAAAATGGTTGAGGAATTTCACTGTATCATTGTACGTCCGCTCGAATGAGAGGTCCGCAGGCGGGTATAAGGTTACGTTTTCCGCCCTCTGATAGGTTTTGAACTTCCGAAATAGCCGTTTTTCAAATCGTCGTTTGGCCAGTCTTTGCCTGGATTGCAACCACTCTGGTGGGTACTTTTTCAACCAATGACCCTTTTACATGTATAATTCGAACTAAGTTGAGTAGTTATTAGTTCCACAACTGACACGCAAGCCCAACTATAAAAGTCCTATGTCGGTGCAGATTTAGTGTCGCGTTTGAATGCCTACATAATTGGCTTTGGACAAGCGCTCGCAGGCGATCTCATAATTGGATGCTTTCCGTTCACAACCGACGAACCGGCGCCTGGATCTTAGGGCGCGAGGCCCGTGGTACTGGAGCCTGTAAAAGGGTTCAAGACCGTTCCCGTCGGACAGATCTGCACCAGCGCGTCTTGCAGGAAGAGTTGCCAGGACATGTCTTCTCCTGAAATGGGCGCTCTATCTGGCGTTCGGAGAAGGGCTCTAGCGGCCTCAAATTTGTTAGTGTCTCGCATCTCGGGCACTTGATTTCTACGGGGCCGATGATCGCGTTATTCGCGGATTTCATCAAGAGCTTGCGGCAACTTCCGCACCTAATTTCATTCATGACAACCTGCAGGCGACTCAGCCACACTGTAGCTGTTCGCGCGAGCAAGCGGGTGCGGCGGTTGTTTCTCACGGCTGCCGGGCGTGCTGAAATTTGGCGATGGAAGTCCGCCGTCCGGACCTTCGGCTCCGGGCCGCCTGTCGGGGCAGGGGAAAAAGGAAGATTGGTGGGATCCGATGACCAATTCGGAAAAAGGCGACAATCCTATCTCTGATGTGCCTAGAGTTTCGGAAGATACCTGGCTTGGACTGGCGATAGCGTTCGCCATATTTACTGTTCTCGGTCTTCTCTATGCGTTTTGGTGGGTTTTTCTCGACCCAGCCGTTGGCAACAATATGGGAACACGGTCCAGGTCGATTACACCTTTTCTCGCTGCTGGTGCGGCGGCTGTAACTATTTTTTCCGTCTTGTGGCGTGGAGCGATAAACAGTCGGCAAGCTGACGAACAAAAGAGACAGAATGATAGCCAGGACGAGGCCAATCTTGCCCTGCTCTTGGACAAGGCGGCGACGTACCTCATACAAGAGGACATGGTGAGCAAGCGGGTTGGAGTGTCCATGTTGCGCACCATCGTCTCTGCTCCACAATCCGGCCATAAACCAGCTGCCGTGCATTTGGCTGCCGGACAACTTGGGCCGCTTTTTCTGCACCATCATTTTGAAGGTAAGCAGCTTGCAAAGGAGATATCCGATTTCATTGTTTATTTCGGTAGGCAACCTGATTACGAAATTAGCATGCTGTTCGCCGATTTTGGCTCGCACAATGCTAACAATTTCGAACTGGCGGGCCAGCGAACAAAGTACTTCCAGATTAATCTCCTCTTTCCCCCAGCTGCTTTTATGAATGGCTACTTCAGCATCTCTCCTGTACCGCTCCCAAGCTATTGCGTCGAAGACGCAATCCAACGTTTCGCAGTCAGCCGTGATTGGCAGAATTTGACAAGGGACAATGCGAAATGGACATTTCATAATTGCTTCATTCGAAGCTCGGATGATTTGCCGCGCGGGGTGTTTTCGTTCCCAATAAACAACTGTTTCACATTGTGTACTTTTTTCAGAGTGAATCCTACGGCCATAGGAATGTGCCATGGCTATGAGAACAAATTGGTTGAATGCGACCTTAGCGGAACCATTTATGCGACGAGCGGCTGCCTGACGGATGTCAGCTACGAGGGTTGTTTTTATCGACCTGACGATCCGCCAAAATTTTACGAGGGGCATCAGCTACGCAATTTCGATGAAGATCAACTTCGCAACCTCCATATCGGCACTAACGGCTAATTTCCTCACCTGACACGCTCCAATTCCGCCCCGGTCTGATACCCGCTGTCGGAGATCTCGTGGGCGGCTTCCTGAATGGTCCAGGCGCCTGCAAGTTCCGGCTGAACCGGTGGCAAGACCAAGCGCCCCTCCGCTCGGATCGCCGGGTTGCCAATGAGCATGACGCTTGCCTTTTCGATCGAGGCTTCCCCGTCCTTCAAAGCGGCTTCGGCTGCCCGCTGTGCTTCGGCCTCAGTCGGATAGGTGCGTTTCAGGGTTTTGACCGGTTCGCCGCTTCCTGCGGTCACTTCCTTGCGGGTCGCTTCGTCCTGGTCGTGCCAATAGGCCTTGACCGATTTCACATCGCCGCGCCTGGCGCCGCGCCAGTGGTAGTCGAGAATTGCAGGACCGCTCGGCTGGATCGGAAAAAGAAGCTTGCCGCTTGCCGATCTGGTGGTGCCGCGATCGACAAAGATCAGGCGGTCTTTCATGGGCTTGAACGTCGCGTGCAGATCGTCCGCTAGCCGGTTCAGGAAATGCATGTCGCTTTCCTGTGTCTGGTCGATATGCGGGATCTTGATGGCGCCGACTTTCTGTCCGACGACCGGCGCCCGGCCTTGCCGTCCGGCCACCGTCGAAACGATCTCGCGCACGGTCTTGTTGTCGTAGCTTTCGGTCCGCTCTTCCTTGAAAGGTCCTGTGAAGTCGGCGGCCGAACCGCTGATTTCCATCAGGTGTCCGCCTGAGCCGTCGCCCCTTGTTTCGGGTTCATCGGAGACGAAATCGCCCATGGGCAGAATTGCCGTGATGTACCCGAGTGAAACGGAAATCGGCGATCCTTCAGGCGGGATCGGAATGGAGTTGTCGCGCACAAGCGACATGTCCACCGTATCACTTTCACCACCCGACCGGTCTGTCACGGTAATGGAGCCAAGGCGCCCCTTGCCGAGCGCATTCATGATGTACCCGGAGACGTTGTGCCCTGCTATCCAGACTTCGGCGGCCGGTTGCATGTCAGTCCCAAAGGTTGGTGGCGTAGTCGGCCGCCACGGTGGTGGCTGGCGCCCCGGAGGTTTCAGGTGGCATGTAAACTTCGGTTCCAAGCGGTAGCAGCAAGCCGAGTGCGGCCAGGCCGAG
The DNA here is from genome assembly GCA_965230705.1 of Roseibium sp. GTDB lineage: Bacteria > Pseudomonadota > Alphaproteobacteria > Rhizobiales > Stappiaceae > Roseibium. The sequence continues at coordinate 727,718 of CBDDLN010000001.1, forward strand.
GTTGCGCTTGTCGTCAATAACGGCGTCCAGGAGGTCCGCGTCCTGGCGGCCGTAATGGCGGTAGATCATCTGTTCAACGGTTTCGTTTTGAAGTGCCTTTAAAACGGCCATTGAAACTCGCTCCCGGTTGCAAGGCTCAGCTGCAATTGAAAGCTGATCGCCCCGGCGTAACCGCCGCCCTCGATCTCCCGTTCCCCCTTGTCGATATCTTCCAGATGATACCGACCGACGATCCTGTTATCGCCTAACATCAAGGTCATGGCCTTGCCGGTGGCAGCGACGGCCGCGAGCTGTTCGATCTTCCACATGGCAGACGGCTGGATCTCCGGCCAGATGCCCCCCGAAATGGTGAGTTCATCGTCCTCAGGACCCATGAACTGCTTGACCGCCATGGAGCCGATCGGCTTCGGCTTGGCATAAGCAAAACGCCAGCGCCGCTGCATGCGTTCATAGGACCCGATGGAAGGCGAGAAAACGAACTTGTCGAGGGTTGCGAGAGGGCGTTCCAAGGGAGCCTCCTAGTCCGACAAACGGCGGCCAAGCCGCTTGTTGATCTTGGCGATCACCGCCTCGGCCGTGGCGTTTGGATCGCCCGCTTCCTTGATGGTGATTTCGATTTTGTCGATCGTGATTGTTGTCCCGCCCTCGGCGGTGCCACCCTGCGCGGTACCGGCCACTGCCTGCGGCTGCTGGGCGGTGCCGGTTTGCACCTGTTGAAGACGCGGCAGCAACGGCTCGGCCGTTTCAGCAGCTGCGGCCATGGGGACGGCGGCAACGGTCGATGCAAGGGCAGCCCTGCGCACCATGGAACGCAGGTTGCGGTTATGGGCGATATAGTCCCCCTGACTGCCATACAAAAACTCCGGACCTTCCTCGCCAACAAGGATCGGACCGTCGCGGCGGACGGTGCCGCCACGGGCGAATTCGTCAGCGGTTTTGAAGGATGGCTTCGCGGGTGGTGCCGCCGCCGCGCTGGCAGCGCTGGCGCTGCTGCCACCACCGCCAAAGCTGGGAAACTTGATCGCATTCGACAAGTCGATTGAGCCGATCGCGTTTATGATCAGGCTCGGGATGGATTTGACGTAGTTCAGGAACTCGACAAATTTCTCCTTCATGCCGTCCCAAAGCGATTGCACCGCTTCCCGTCCGGCCTCGCGCAAGTCGACCTTTTCGATCCAGCCGCTCCAGTCCAGTTTCTTGACCGTTCCCACAATCTCGGACCAACTGAAATCACCGACATAGTTGGCCCATTCAACCGCCTTGATCCACGTGCCCCAGGCAATGTCCTTGATGTAACCGTCCCAGCCGAGCGGCTTGACCAGCAGCGACCACAAAAGCTCGCCAGCCAGCAGCGCCCAGCCAATGCCCGGAATGAGTCTGGCGCCCCATTTCAAAGGTGTGATCAACAGGCGCCAGGACAGTTTGCCTGCCATCGACACCCATTTGATTTTGGGGATCAGCGTGGCCCACTTGAGAGCCGCGACGATGCCGCGCCATGCCAGTTTGGGCAGATAGGCCGCCCATTTGAGCGGCGTTACAAACGTCTTCCAAAGAAGCTTTGGAATGAAGGTTGCCCAGCGGAGAGGCTTTAGATTTGACAGGCCTTTAAATGCCTTCCCGATCCGGCCAACTCCGATACCCGCCTTCAGGGCGCGGATGCCCAAAAGCGCCATGCCGTAACGCATCACCGCAAGGGACGTTACCGCCGCACCAGCCATCATAAGGAGGCCGCCGCCTGCAACGGTCAGCACGCCCAGGGCAAGCGCGGTCAACATGAGGCCCTTGGTCACATTCGGGTGCTGTTTCAGCCACTCATTGATGCCGCGTGTGAAGCTCGTGATGGTCTTGGTCAGTTCCCGCATTTCGGGATTGACGCTTTCCCCAAGCGTTTCTGCGAGAGAGGAAAAGGCCGATCCGGCGCCCTTGAGATCCCCGCCGAGGTTGTCGGACATTCCCTTGGAGACGGAAGCCGCTTCGCCCTTGGCATTGTTGAGTTCGGCGGTCAGTTGCTTGACCTTGACCAGGCCTTCTTCGCTTGTCAGCAACAGGAAGCCGGTTCCAGCTTCTTCGCCTGCGATTGCTTTGGACAGGCGCATCCGGTCCGCACCGCCAACCTTGTCCAGGGCGGCGTTCAGATCGCTCAGCACGTCCAGAATGGGCCGCATGTTGCCATTGGCATCAACCGCAGACACGCCGAGTTCATCCAACGCGTCCTGGGCCGCCTTTGGCGGAGCCGCAAGGCGGGAGAACATGGCGCGCAAGGCGGTACCGCCCATGGAGCCCTTCAGGCCGCTGTCGGCCAGCACACCAGCCATGGCGGCGGTCTCTTCCATGGATATCCCGAGCGCGGTCGCATTGGCGCCGACATACTTCATGGTATCGCCCAGCATGGTCAGGTTGGTGTTTGACCGGGTGGTGGTTCCAACCAGCACATCAGAGACCCGGTTCATCTCACTTGCAGGCAAGTTGAAGCCGGACAGGATATCGGACGAGATGTTCGCGGTTTCGCCAAGATCGGTACGGGTGGCTTTGGAAAGATCCAGCACGCCGGGCATGGCGTCGATAATCTCCTTGGGGTCAAATCCGGCCATGCCCAGATACTGCTGCCCCTGGGCGGCCTGTAGGGAAGTAAAGCTTGTCGTAGCGCCAAGGTGCTGAGCCTGTGCTTTCAGGTTAAGATAGTCCTTGCTGCCTTTCTTGATCCGCGTAACGGCGGCCACAGAGTCGAGCTGTTCTTCAAGCGTGGCGTAGGCCATGACGTTCTGGCCGGTTGGGCGCAAGATGCGCTGGCCGCCATAGTAACCGGCCGCTCCGGCAATCCCCATTCCCGCACCAAGCGCCAAGCCCTGATTGCGCCGGTCCCTTGCCCGGTTGCGCATCCTGTCGGTAAGGCGGAGCAAGGCCTTCTGGCGCCGTTCAATCCTCTCCATGGCGGTCGCCTGGGCGCGGTAGGCTTCATTGGTGCTCCTGACACCTTCAGCAAGGCGCTTTTGGGACCTGGTCAGCTTTTGGGTGGTCTCGTGGGTGCGGCTCTGTCGGCGTGCCAGTTCGGCCGAACCGCCGGCTGCAGCCCGCATGTCCTTGCCCATGGCGCGGGCGTCCTTGCCAGCCCGGCCGAGGCTGTCACGCACCTTGCGCATCCGGCCCGACAGACGGTCCCGGAGGGAAAGCAGCATTTCCGCTTTCAGCTGGCTCATGGCGTAACACGGTCCTTAAGGTTTGCTGGTTTCCATGGCTTTGACCCGTTCTTCCAAAAGTTTGCGGGCTGCCAGCCAGTGGCGGTAAAGGTCCGACCAGGGCAGCCGGAGAAGATCCGACAGCGGCCAGGAAAAGGCCGCTGTCACCTCGTAGAGGATTTGGTCTAGGCTTTCGGGACGGAGGACCCGGCTTTCGCTGTCTCCGGAGCTGCTGTCTTCGTCTCCGCCGTCTTCCGCGTCACCAGCGCATCGAAGTCCGTCCCTTCCAAAAAAGCCGCGATGCCATTTTGCAGGGCAACCAGGTTGGACGCCGTCATGTCCTTCACCATCTTTGGCGAGACATAAGGCGAAGTGATCTTCGGGATCACGTGGGCGATGGCCTTCTGATTGCCATCCAGCAAATCATGCACGGTGTGGCGGCCGAGGTCCGCACCCGTGGGTTCGCGCATTAGAGTGATTTTGGTCAGGTTCTGGCCGTCCACGGGGATGGGGCGGGGCAATGTGACTTCTACTGTGTCCATTTTGAAGGTCCTTCAAACCGGTTTTAAGGGCGCCGGGCTTCCACCGGCTCCACCGTTCCGATCCGGGCGCTACTCCGGCTTAAGCTCCTAAGGGCGGGGTCGAACGGCTTCCCTGGTATTTCAAGGCCGGTCAGGCGCGGCCGAGCGCCTGCCGGATGCCGTCTGCCTCGTCAGTGCCGTTGAGCCTGACGACATTGTTCAGGACATCGAAGAAAATCTTCTCTTCGCCGCCATAGGTGAGCTGGTAGAAGATCCAGTCGAACTCGATCTTGCCTTCAGCGTCCTCGTCCGCCTTCATTTCATCCGGCAGCATCAGCTTGTTTGCCCGGCCGCGGAATTCCAGCAGCGCGGTTTTGGTACCGCCGTTGATTTCGTCTTCAAAAGCGCCCCGGAGGAACACGGTGTGCTGGCCGATGGTCGCGCCGTTGAGAAAATCAAACATTGGGTCCGTCAAACCAGCCAGCCCGATTTCCAGCGGGCTGTCCTCCCAGCCGTGGCGGGTCTTGACGGACTTCTGCAGACCGCCCGGCCGCCTGTCGGCGGTCTTGCGGTTCATCTCCGGCGGCTTGCCGCTGGTGACGCTGCCGCCATAGTCGTTGGCACCGTGCCAGATGGTGAAGCCCGCCAGGCTTTCAGAAAAGATCATGGAATGTCTCCTTTAAGTTGGGCGGCGGTCAGGCAGCCAGTTGCAGGCCTTCCTGTGCTGCGGCAGCGGTCAGGAACTCTTCGTAGAGACCGGGGGTGCGGTAACCCCAGATTTCAACGTCTCTAACTGGCACCGCCTCGACGTATTTCAGGTGGTAGAACATGATGCCATCAGCCAGCTGACCGGCTGTGTTGAGCGCCTCGGGCAAGGCGAATTCGTAGCCGATCAACGCACCCTTTTGCTGCAGCTCCTGAAGGAACTGGCGGCCAAGAGCCTCGATCGTCTTGATCAGCTGCAAACTGGTCGGGTAGCCGACAAATTGGGTCAGGCCGCGTTCCAGGGCATCGTACAGTTTGTCGGCAACACGTCGGCCGACAATGGTTCCGCCAAGCAGCCGTTCGCTGTCGGTGGTTTCGCCGCCCCAAGTGTAGAAACCGTCTTTTTGATAGAAGGTCGCTACCTGGTTGGCGTTCATGTGGGTGGCTTCGCTGCTCGGGTCGTTGGTTCGCCAATAGACCGGCCGGGAAAGGCCGTTGATGTTGACCTTCTTGTTGTCGCAGGACCACCAGAAGCCCTTTTCCATATCGAGTTTCGATTGGACACCTGCGTAGGCAACCGAGCCTGGCAGATCCACATAGGCGTCCGCATTGGTGTCCCAAACCTTGACCATGGGATCGATCAGCATCAGGCGGTCCGAGCCATAGGGGGAACGGTTCTGGATCGCCTCGTTTGTGGTGGTGTTCGGACCATCGGCAAAAACGAAAGACCGCATGCTCTGGCCAACCGCAACCATTTCGGTGATCAATGCCTGGGCCTGAGTGTTGCTGTCAGCAATGGCAAAGCCCGGTGCGATCAGAAGATCAGGCTCGATGCCAAGCAACGAAACCGAGTTCTTGAAAGCGTGAATGCCGGTCTTGTCGGTTGGATTGCCAACCATGGCCGACAGCTGTTGTGCCGGGTCGGCGATTTCGTCCTGGCGCACAATGACAAGCTTGCCGCTTTGTGTGCCGTACTGGTTCCAGATAGTCCGGATCGCCAGCGGCAATGTGCCGGTCAATCCGAGCGTATCGGCCTTGGTGATGTCACCGGTGATGTCCACCGGGACATCGACCGGCCATTTTTCGCTGTCAGCTCCTGGTGCGGTTCCAAGAATTCCGATTTCCCCGGCATCGCCAACCGCGATACGCGAGGGTGCAAGGGTCTGGTCGGTGGCGCGGACGCCGTGATGATAGTTCGTTGTCATGGCAACTTCCTTTCTGCGTCGCGTGAATTGGCAACAGCTTGGAGCGGCTTTCCGGCGTTCAGCCAGAAGGCGACAAGGGCGGAGGGGGTGATGGTGTCCAGCGTGCCGGTTAAAGCGCCTGCATGGTGCTGAACATAGGCGGCGTACTCGCTGCAGATGTAACCTCTGGACTGGAACCTGAGGCCAAGGGCAGCGCGGATCGCGTCCATGTATGAATAGGGTTTGCCGAGCAACGAAAGCGCTTCCGCTTCGGCGACGTCGTGCCAAATCAGCCCGCATTTGATCCAGTCGAATGACGGCAATGAGGAAGCTGCGCGGATCTGCACGCCGCGCCCTTCAACCGCTTCCAGGACGAACAGCCGTCCCCGGAAGTGCCACGCAATGCCGACATGGCTATAGCTGCCGCCCGTCACATGACGTATGAGCCGGCCAATCAGTGACTGGCCACGCCAAGCGAGAAGATCGCCGGACTTAATCACAGGTCGGGCGGCAGCGTAATTCATGGCTTATTCCGGCGCCTCGTTGTCGCCACCGGCCAGAATGACGGCGGTTTTGTTGGCGCGGTCGAGAACCTCTTCCACGACTTCCGGAAGGCCCTTGATGTGGACCGGCAGCTTGACGTCGCCGCTTTCGATCTTGGCGAGTGTCTCGCGGGCCAAAACCACGATGTCGTGTTCACCGGCTGCCGCCTGCATCAGTTCCAGGCGTTTGCGCTGGCAATCATTGCCAGCATGGTCAGCCAGCGCGACGATGTCGGCGCACATCGCCGTGAGAAGCACACCGAGAATATCGGCCTGTGTGCCAAGCAGGCTTGAGGTGTCGGCGACTTGCGCAGAGATTTTGCCGCGCACGATATCGCGTGCTGACGGTTCGTCCGCCTTCGATTGAATGTCCTTGGTGAGATCCATTTGATTGCACTCCTGTTGAACCGGCAGGCGTTAGACCTGCACGAAAGACTCGGTGCCTGCGTTGCTGCGGTAGGACGTGGACCGCTGGGTGCTTGCCCAGGTCACGTTGTCGGCGTGGATGGTGGAATTGCGGTTGGCCTGTATGTGATAGGCAGACCCGGAATAGGACGGCACCAAGGCGGTGTTGTTTTCCTGCACGTTGACGTAGCGGGCCTGAATGAAGGCGTGCCAATCAGCAAAGAGCGCCTGACGGCAGTTCATGGATCGGGCATAAGGCGCATAGACGTTGCCGCCTTCCTCCGAGCGGTAGCCGTAGTAACACTGGTCGGAACCGTAGTCGGTACGGGTGTTGTCGCCATAAGACCAGTGGGACGCCGCGCGGGAGTAAAAGCCGGTGAAGCAATCGCGGGCGGTCGCGCAGGACGAGCCCATATGCGCACCTGATACGGCCATCAGGCCGAAATCAAAGTTGGTGACCAGCGCCTCGTAACACTGAATGACAGAGCCGTCCGTTGCCTTCAGGCCAACGCCCGTGCCATAGGCTTGTCCGGCGAATTGAGAGCCCATGCAACGCAGCAGACCGCCGTCGCCAGCCAGAACGCCGTTGTAGCAGTTGGTCGTCTGCAGTCCGTAGGCATCCAGCTTTGCATTGTTGACATAGGCGCCCAGGGACAGATCTTCAAACAACAGGGTGCCGGGCTGGGAATAGATCGCCGAACCATCGGTGGCCGCAAGACCAAGAGCGGTTGATGCGGCGCCCGAGCCCCGAAACTTCATGCCGGATAGCTCAATGCCGTTAAAGCCCTTGAGTTCCAATCCATGAACGGCGTTTGGATCTTCCGTATCGATGCCTGCCGCGCTGTCTTCGATCTGGATAGTACAGGATTGCGGGGCTGCGACGTTGCCGATGATGCGGATGTTGCCCGCCCAGGGATGCGGACCCAAAACCTCGCGCTTGTTGATCACATGGACCGAGTTGTCCAGCTGGATTGTCAGCGGGCCGGTGATGTGGTGGTCGCGGATGCCCGCCCATGCTTCAGCAAGCGTGTTGAAATCACCGGTCGGGCTGACCTCAACCGTGGTTCCGTCAGCCGGATATTCTCCGAAGATCTGCTTCAGTTCTTCCAGCTTATCAAAATAGGTCTGGGCGTTGGCGTTCAGGGCGGCGGTTGCGGCTGCAAGTTCTACAGGTACGCTCATTTTAGAGGCCCTCCTTTTCAAGTTGACGGGTGACAATGCGGGCCTGACCGGCAAGCAGTTGAAGAAGCGCGGCAAGCACGGATGTGTCGACCGTTGGCGCGGCGACGGTGATGGAATTGAAAACCTGTTCCTGAAGCGTCAGCTCCAGGCGCAAGTTCAGGGCGATGCCCGGCACCAAAGACATGAGATGCGCATCGGGGTCGGACCAAACGGCAAACAGCGTTCCGTCATCGAGAAAGAGGCCGATTTCGCCAAGGTCGAAGGCCGCGTGATCTTCCAGCGCCGCTTCGATCGACAGCGTGTTTTCGATCTCATTGGCGAACCGCAAAACCGGTGCTCGGATCACTTCCGTTACCAACTCGGTTTGCGTCGATAGCGGCGTATAGAGTCCGGAGCCAAAACCGAACTCGGTGATTTCGGCGTGAAGCCCGTGGTTGGCGGCGGCGGTCGCAGCGGCGATGCCTGCCGCCGTCAAAACCGGTTGAATTGCCAGTGGCGCGCTCATGCGGCAGCTCCCCTTAACAAGAGATTTGATTGAATGGTGCAGGCGGCTGCGGTGTGCGCCGGTGTTTCGAATTGAAGACGGGTTACGGCTTCACCGCGCACGGTTCCTGCGCTGTCGAATGTGGCAGCGGCGGCGATCGCGGCAGGCCGGTCAAACCGCAGCTCAAGCCCGGCTTCGCCGCTCAGGGACGCGCCGACATTGGCGGTGCCGCCGATCGCCACATGGGCGGTGTGTTCCAGCCCGGCCTTTAAGGACATGGCAAAGTGCCGGGTCAGTGGCTTGGAGGTGGTCACCCAGGCACGTACGTCAATCTGCAAGGCGCTGGTTGCCGGGGGACCGTTGCGGTAAAGCGTGATCGCATCCAGTTCGACCGTGAACGTGCCCCGCTGACCAGGCACTTCCAGCTGCCACCACTCGGTTATGTCCGCTTCCAAACCCAGCGTTGAAAGGGCGGTTTCAACGGCATGTAAAGTGCCTTTGAAAAGGTGGATTTCCTCGGCCGCATCGATCGCCGCATGTTTGACTTCGACGGTCCAGGCGTCCTGCCAGTAGTCGACGCTTTCCTCCCAAGCCAGGAACGGAAGTTCGTCTTCGTGACAATTGAGCGGGTGGGTGGTCCAGCGCAACCGTTGAATGGCTGCTGGCAAGGCAATGTCATACCCGAGTGTCGCAACGCGCCGTTCGTGGTCGCTGGCGTAGTTTGGCAAAAGGCTTGCGTGGTTCGTGAGATCAAACACCGTCGACCTCCGTTACCAGGGAGTTGATTGCTACATGGGCAGCCTGTCCGTCGCCGACCGCAATCCCGGTCTCCGTCAGGGCGCCGTCAATCAACACACGGACCCTCGACACGCCGCTGACCTTAAGCGCCGCATGCATGGAGGAAATGTCGGGAGAAACGCCGATCATGAACACATCGTCCAGATAGGCCTGCAGGGCCTCCGTGGCCGGACCGACGACCGCATCGTCCACGGTACCAGGCGGAACATAGAGCGTGACGTCCAGGACGCGCGGCAGGATCTCGGCGCCAACCACGGTCACCCGGTCGCCAATCGGGCGCCGTGTCTTGTCGTTCAATGCAGCTTCGACGTCAGAGATCAGATCCGGGCCTGCGCTGCCGTCGCCCGCACGGGCAAGAATGGTGATCAGCGCGTCGCATGGCTCTGGCGAGATGGCGGTCGCATCGGCGACACCCGCCACGCTCAATGCCCAATAGACATAGGCGCCTTCAGGCCCGGCGACTGAATAGCTTTCAGGGCTCAGCTGAATACGCTTCCTGTAATCCTCGTCTTCCTCGTAGACAGGATCTACAGGCGGCGTTGCGGCCGGATCTCCGGGGTCTATTTCAAGGCGTTCAACATTGCGCCGACGCGACATGCCGATGATGTCGAGGTCGGCGCCCTCTGCGGTCGCCAGCCGGGTTGCCTGGGCGGCTTCGTTGATGCGCTGGCGCAAGGCGTTCTCGACATAGGCGTCAACGCCCAGGTGGGCCCGTACCGGCTCGAATTCGGTTTCGTCGTCAAACTCCGGCCATAGGTGGGCATAGGCGGCAAGCTGGCGGTCCAGCAGCGTTTGATACGATAGCGGCTCAATCAGTTTGGGCGCGGCAAGGCCAGGCACCTGAATGATGTTGTCAAACCGGCTCACTTGACCACCTCCGCCAGATCAATCGCGGCGCCGGTCTCACGTGACTTGACCGCCAATTCCAGCTGGATACGGCCGTCCGAATCGCCGTTGGCCACCTTGACGGAAATGACGTCCACACGGCTTTCGTTGTCGATTATCGTTCCGGCAACACTGGCCGAATACCCAAGCGCCTCAATCGGGTTTAGCGGAGTGCCGACCAGCCGGTTCAATTCGCAAAAGAGATGGCGGCGCATGACCAGGTCATGTTCTGTCTTGACCAGGCGTCGGAGTGCCTGCGCAATCCGTGCATCGCCCTCCAACGGTTTTCCTGTTTGTGCGTCATAGCCCGCCACTGTGCTCAATCCTCGTTTTTGGAGGGCTTCTTGGCGGCAGCTCCCGGTTTCTTTTCCTTCAACCGGCCAGCGATCACGTGAAACCGCGCCTCGGGTTCGGTCGCCTTGACGATGTCGCCCTTCTTGCGCGGCCGGACGGATTTGAACGGGAAAGGTTTCAGGACCTCGTATTCCAGTTCTTTCAGAGCTTCGGTTGGCATGGACTTTCCTTCAGGTTGCTGTGACGACTTCAGAGCCTTCGACGATTTTCCACAGACCGGCAGAGGACCCGGTCTTCACTTCCACCCGGTCGCCGATCCGGGCGACACGCGGGCCGCCGGAGCCACCAAGTTCAATGCTGTTCGCCTCAATGGTGACGACGCCGTCCTTGATGGTGAGGGCGATGTTGTTCGGACCACGCAGGCGGAGGGTTCCAAGTTCGGTGGAGGCATTCGGGTTTTCGTTCGATGGAAGGCAGGGGAAAAACATGCCTTGCGCCGGGTCTCCGTCCGGCGAAATCAAGTACCCTTGCGCGCCTTCATTGGCGGGCGCATCGAACCTCCATTCACCCGAGGTGATGGCGGCCTGAGGCACCAGCCCGGATTTGAAGCCGGAGCCGTCTTCGACCTTGACCTTGCCGCCTTCATTCTCGGTAACCGTTACCTTGCGGATGTAATTGCCCTGGCGCCGCTCAAGTTCGGCAATGCGCTTTTCCATGACAACAAACGGGTTAGCCACCGGCGCCTCCCGTCCAAACCGGCAGCTCTTCCTCTTCGCCAAAGATGACAAAGGTCTGGCGCCAGTCGATCAGCCAGAGGGTCGAACCCTTCCGGTCGAGGCTGGGGGAAAAGGCATTGCGGGCGGTTACAGCTTCTGGCCGGTCAGCGGCCTTGAGGCCGAAGCGGTTGAAGTCGAGGAATTCCAGGACCCGTTGGGCCGTATCCGTCAGGGCCGAGGCCTGTTCGTCGCGGCGGCCGGGCGCGGGAATGAGGAAGATCCCGAGGGTCAATGTGTGCTTGCGGGTACCGCTGGAATAGTGGCTGTCCGGCCTAATGCCGGTTATGGCCACATAGGCCGCGCCCCGCTTGAGCACATTCTTTGAAAGCCAGTCCTCTGTCAGCGCGCCAGGCGCGGCTGCTATTTCAGCGCCCGTCGGCAGGATCTCCGCTTCCGACAAGGCCGTGACAATGGCGGACTGGATTTGGGAATAGGTCTGCGGTTCGATCATCGGGCGCCCCCGGCGATGAACTGCAGGGCGGTCTCTTCCATTTCGCTGCGATTGTCAGCGGAAAGACCAAGGTAAGGGCGTGCCGGAACAGTGACCGATTTGGCCAAGACCAAAGTGCTGCCGATTGTAAAGGCGAGCGCCTTGGCATTTTTCGGCGTGATCGTAGCACCAAACTGCTGAACGGCGGCATAGACCAGTGGCGAGCCCCAGGCGACTTCGCCGCCGCGCGTATCATGGTCGATGCTGGTTACAAGGTTCCCTTCCGACATCAGCAGGCTTTGACCGCCTGTCCTGTCGCTGGCGTAGCCCTTCGACCACGCCTGCCAGGGTGTGCCGTCCGGACCGGCCTTTTCGCTTTCGATCCGGCGCTGTGTCTGGCTGACACCTACCGCGCCAAGGGTGTCCAGGAGGGCATCCTCGTCAATGGATGCCATGCGGCCGATCGCCTTTTCAGCGCCGAGATCCTTGTAAGAAAGAACGAACTCAAGCCCAGCCATTTAAAGCCCCTTTAAACTGTCTCGTGTGAACAGGCGTTCGGGTGCTGAGATGATGATTTCGCCGGACCCGGAAGCGCTTTCAGCATCCGAGGCGGGCGGCGGTGTTCGCGGCAGGTCTGCCTTGCCCTGGCTGACCGCCCGCAGGTAGGCGATGCTGTCCTCGTAGCGCTTGCGGATCTCCTCCGTCACGGCGCCCGAGGTCCGGGCCATCTGGTGGGTGGCAATGGCTATGACATGAGCGTTCAGGACCGGCAGGGATTTCAGATCCGAGACAGGCGTTTCGTAGCGGGCGGCAAGCCAGCCATCCATTTCATTCGACGCCAGCTCTATCGCACGGTCGATCAGCGCCAGATCGGCCGTCCCGCTTCTTTCCGGGTCGGCCAGATGGCTCTGATCGGCTTCCGTATCCAGCCAGTCCTGTGCGCTCGCATAAGCCATTAGCCGGCACTCAGGGCCTTGGTGATTTCAGCCTTGGAAGGTTTCCAGCCGAGAGCATCGGCCAGAGCCGAGACCTTTGGCGTGCCGTCCTGGGTGAGATCATCACCGGAGAGACCGTTGGCGGCCTCCCGGATTAGGTCGAGCCGTTCGTCCTCATCGTCCGGATCAGTTGGCCCCTCAATCAGCTTGATCTTGAGGCGGGGATCGGCGTCGATCGCCTTCAACTGATCTTCGGTCAGATCCTTGACAGTGAGAATGACCGGGACCGGGCCGAACTTCAGTCCCGCACGGCGGCGGACAGTCGGGCTTGATACTTCAATCTTGGACATTGCGTTCTCCTAAAGACCGCCCCGGCCTCGCGCCGGGGCGTTCAACATCACCGGGGTGCTGGCGTGATCAGGTCCGGCCTAGCGCAGCCAGGGCGAAACGTGGATGTCGACCAGACCGTGGTTGGTGTTGGTTTCCCCGCCCGGCTTGAACTCCTTTAGGAGATCCTGCGCCTTCTTGCGGTTGGTGCCGCCAACGACCAGCAGGTTCGGCTTGACGCCAAGCGGATTGCCTTCGTCGTTGGTCTGGGTGGTCATGAAGTCATAGGCCGCATCAAGATTGGCCTCTGTCATTTCTGCCTTTGAGCCGAAGGCCATTTGCCAGAAGCCGAACCCGGCATTGCCGCGGGCCTTGGTGCCGTACAAAAACTCATCCTTCATGAAGACATGATCGGAGGTGTTCGGATCTTCCTTGGCCACGAAACCCGGCTTTTCGCGCTCCTGATAAATCAGCGGCTTCAGAGAACGGGTGGTGTCCAGCAAGAACCACGGCGTTTCGGCGCCCGCCTGCATGTTGGAAACGGAGACTTCCTTTCCGGTGTCCGGATCAACAACCGGGTGGTCGGTATCAAAAAAGTTCTGGCCGTCATAACAGAGCGTATCGAACCCTGCCGTTAGCAGGCTCCAGACAAGTTGATCGGGGAATTTCGCGGCTGCTTCCCCCATGGCGGCAAACCGGGGTGCGTAAATGCCGAGATTATCATCCGAAATATGATCGGCCTTTACGCCGACCGTGCTTTCGAATTTCCGGTTGCGCAGGGTGTAGCTGCCAGCAGCCAGCTGCTTGACCACCCGGTCGCCGATCCATTCACGCAGGTTCGGCCAGTCACCAAGCCAGCCATAGTCGTTTTCGGCTGTTGTGGACGGAACGAGGGTGGCGATGGTCTGCCAGCTCGGCTCAACGCCCTTAAAGCCAGTTTGGAAGTTCGTCTTGAACCCAATGCCCAGGGTTCGAAGTGTTGCGCCTGTAATATCCATAATTAGGAACTCCGGTGGGCGAAGTGGGTTAGTCGAAGGAAATCCAGACGCCTTGGGCGTCGATTTCGCGAACGGTCCCGGCGACGGAACGGGTGCCCGCGCCATCGGTGGCCGCGACGGTTTCGTCATCGACCAGGTAGCAGGGCTCGTTAATGGAAGCGGTGGTCACCGGATCGCCGATGTCGTTATCAACCAGGAACCAGCCGTCCATTTCGATCAGGATCAGCTTTTCGCCGTCAACGCCGGAGCTGTTGTCGACCGTTTCAAGGGCCAGTCCGGCGCTCTTCAGGCCGGTTGCGGTCTTGCCCGGCACACAGGCCGGACCTTCCCAAACAACGATCGCACCACAGAAAACTTTGGTGGCGGCGCCTACCGGCACGCCTGCGCGATCGCCACTACGCTTTGTGGTCTTTTTTGCTGCGGTCAGCATGGGCTCAACCCTCCGCTTTCAGGGATTTGGAGAATTCGCCGTGATCAAGGCCGAGCTGATCGGCAATGAGCTTGTCATCGGCGGAGAGTGCAGCCACCGCTTCGTCCGGGTCCTTGGTGTCGAGCCCGGAGTTTGCAGCGACTGCCAGCTTTGGCGCTGCGGCCACGAAGGCCTTGAAGCGCTCAACCCCACCTTCAGCCTTGCAGCTGGCGACATAAAAATCCCGGTTGGACGGAGTGATCTTTTCATCGGCGATCGCTTGATCGACCAGCGCTTCAACATCGGCGCTGTCGCGTTCGGTCAGGCTGTTGTTGGCCGCTTCCAGATCGGCCACCACCTTGTCGTGATCCGCACGCGGAACGAATTTATCGAGGTCCGGCGTCTGCGCGGCATTTTCGGCCTTGGCCACATCGGCCTGCAGGTCTTCGACGGCACCCAGGATTGCGGTATCCGAGGCTTCGTCAGCAAGGCCGAGTTTCTTGCACAAGGCCTTGCGCTGTTCGTTGTTCATGGCTGGTGATCCTGTTTCTGACTGGCTGCGGTTGAGCGCCTTCAAGTCAAGATTGGGGTGGTGGGTGAGCGCGGCCGATCTCAGCCGGGCAATGCGGGTGCTGGTTCTGGAAAAGAAAAACGTGGGTGAGAGGAAGCGGTACTCACGCGCGGCAATCATGTTTGCCGCTGCTTCCACCCACTCCACCCGGCCCCAAACAGCGCCGCCACGGTTTTGCACTTCCTTGACCCAACCGGCGGCCGGTGCGGGCTGGCCTGCCGGTTCTTCGGAGGCGTGCTCGTAGTCGATGGGGAGATCAACCGTAAAGGCACTGACAATGTCGTCTGGCCGGTCATTGACCCACGCGCGGCCATCGCGGCCGATGACATTCGGGCCAGCCGGGATCAACTCCACCCACTCAGGGGCAGAGCGATCCTCTCCGGCTTGAAGGTCAACAAAGCAAGATGCAGTGAGCTGGGTCATTGCGCCAGACTGCATGTCCGGCCCAGCCGCTTACAGGGTGTCAGATGTCACCCGGTTTGGTTCAGATTTGGGGGAAGTTGCCATCCAGCATGCCGATGCATCCGGCCATGTCAACCAGCTTCGCCGTTAAACGGGTCTTAAACAGGGCAGAACGCGCGCGGGCGATTTTTACGGGCCATCGGGCGCAAAGGACGCTGTGCGGGCTCCTGA
Source organism: Roseibium sp. (assembly GCA_965230705.1). GTDB lineage: Bacteria > Pseudomonadota > Alphaproteobacteria > Rhizobiales > Stappiaceae > Roseibium. The sequence continues at coordinate 742,973 of CBDDLN010000001.1, forward strand.
GGCGATTTTTCAGGCTGTTTTATTTCAGACCAGGAAATGCTATATGAAGGGCAGCCGAGCAAACCAGTGGCAGGCACGAACCTGCGGGCGATGTTGCTGTCCGTCCCTCGGCTTCTATTCCCCCCTCCATTGCCCATACCGGTCAAGGTGCGACTGCAAGAGATTGGCGCTCGAAACGAAGAAGGTGGACACATAAAGGAAGCCATCAGCGGACTGGCGCAAGACCGCCCGCCTGAGAAAGTCGCCGCCTTCCATCCAGAAGTTGATGCCCTTACCGGCCGATCTGCGGTCGATCGCGGTTCCGCTTTCCAGCATCTCCTGTATTTGCGCGAAGGCATCCGCCTGAACGGCGCCGTGCTTGCCGGTCTTGGCGCGGACCGTGTCGCTGGAAACGACCACCAGAGGCGAAGGCGAGTTCAGCCGCTCCGCCAGTTTCGGAACATAGGCAACGGGCATGTGGACCCGTTCAGCCATGTTGGCATAAGCGCTAGGCGCCCCCGAGGCCCAGAATTCAGAAACCAGCCGCCTGGCAGTTTCGGGCATCGCCGCGCCGGTTTCTTCCAGGCGGGTGTTGAAATGATTGATCAGGTTCCGCGCCCGGTCCCGTCCGGGGTTGGAATGCCAGCCCGGGTCCACACCTTCCGGGATCTCTATCCGTTCGCCTGTGCGCTCATTGACGAACTCAACCAAAGGCACCTCTGGCGCTTCGGTCGGTCCGCCCAGGCGGGCGGCTTCGCTTTCAGAGACCTGCCGCACCCAGCACACGCACATCCAGCCATTGGGCGGGAACCATGTGTTCCAGAAGGGATGATCCACAGGCAGTATGATACCGTTCTTATTTTCGTGGTGCGGCCGGTGCTTGTCAGCCGGGCCGAGCCGGTAGAGGAAATACGGCAAGGCACCCTTGGTGCGTTGCGCCCGTTCCCATGTGCCAGCCGCGCGGGCCGACCGCATGTTCGCCCAATAGATGGTTCGAAGGCGGCGGGGGCTGCCAAGCTGGGCTGTGACCGCTTCGCCGGTCTTGGGATCGATCATGTGGCGCGTGCCCCACCAGCCCTTGGATCTCAGCAAGGGTTCCAGCTCATCCTGAAACTGTTTGACCGTTTTGCCGTCCTTTGACGCGGCTTCAGCAGCCTGCCTGATGTCGAGAAGAACGTCGGCTTTTGTCGTCTTGGCCACCGTAAGGGTGACGGCATGTTCTTCAGGTGCCACGTCCTTCCAGTGAAAGGACGGCTTGAGGCCCTTTTGTTCAAGAAACCGGGTGGTCTCCGGCGCCGGTGCGCTCTTGATGCGGAACCCGGTCACCTCAGTTCACCTGGTCCCCAACAACGCGGGCCTGTTCGCAGGCCCGCGCAAGGGCTTCGGCAAGCTCGGTTTCGTCCATCTCCTCGGCAAGGTTATTCAAGCCCGCCAGGATATCCTTGAACGATGACGCCGATCCGATCAGTTCGCGGACAGGATCCACTATAGGGGCCATCTGTTTCTGCCAGGCATCCAGTTCCTCTGCTCCAATCCCGTCCATGAGCGCATTGCCGTCGACCGTATTTTGCGCCTTGTCCGGAGAGGCTTGTTCGGTGGCAGACACGGCAGCTGGCGCGGTCAGAACCTCGGCACCGTCATCGGGTTCTGTAAAGCCGACTTTCTTGCGCACATCGGCCATGGCCACTCTAAGACCCATGGGGACAAGCATGTTCAGGACTTCGGCCAGGAGCTTGAGGTCTTCAGGCTCTGTGACCGGCAGGTCCACAGCCGGATAACGCTCCTGAATACCAAAGTTCAGATCAACGAAGGTCCGCACAAGATCCCGGTTGATGGTCGCGGCCATGCGCCGGGCATCGGCCTTGCGGATGTCCAGGCGCACATCGTTGTGCACTTCCGCCTGCGCAAGTGATGATCCATCGTCCGTCGTCATCGTCTGGCCGAGGACTGCCTTGGAAATCTGTTCGTCCCAAAAGTCCGCAAAGGCCCTGAAGACCGCTTCGCCACCACGGGCGTTGGCCTGAATGATTTCGATTTCGGTCGACGCTGGGACGATGCCAGCTGCATCGTTGGCCATGGCGAGGATAGCCCGATACAGCGCCCGCTTGTCCTTTTCGCTGGCATTGGTGTGATACTTGCCCAGGCGGAGCGGCACACCATAGGTTTCGCAGAATGCGGCCCAATCCTTGATGGAATAGCTTTTCAGCATGAAGGCCCAGGCGGCGATCCGGGCAAGTCCAGACCGGGCCGGAATGCCGCTTTTCAGGCGCGGGAAATGGGTGATGAACTTGCCCGCTGCCAAGGGCAGCCCATCCGGATCGCCGGGCACTTTGATCCTGAGATCCCGGCGCCGCAAGCGGTCGAAATGAAAGTGCCGGGGATCTTGCCAGATGTAACTTTCCGGGGTCCATTGAGCCCCGGACGTATCCCAGATGATTTCGACAACCGAAACGCCTTTGCCTAGCGCGTCAAGGCAATCGTCAAGCATGTCAACGAAGTGCGGACTTTCCGTCAGGGTGCGGACCGCATCAGCAATTTCCTCGTCCCGAGCGTCTTCGCTGGCAGCCGTGACCACTGGCACGATGGACGAGACCGCACGTTTGCGGGTTGCCAGAACAGAGGCATAGTGAGGCTCGCGCTCTTCCATTTCCTGTGCCAGGGCAAAGAAGTCCGAAGGATCGTCCTCAGCAGCCGCACGCAGGATCTGGGCAAGGCGGGGCGGCTTCAAGTTGGCCGCCACATCCTCGAAATGCTGGGGGATCGATGCCGTTGCCCGGAAGATGGTTTCCTCAGAAAGGTCTTTCTTCTTTGCCGTGACGGGCTTGCCATCCGGCCCGAGAATTACCGGCCGCCGTTCACTTACCAAAGTCCGTCCCTCCGGTTGTAATCCATGCCGCCAGCAGGCAGGGGCTTGTCATCGTCTTCTGCCTCTTCATGCACCGGCGTGAAGGTGATTTCGAAATTGTCCTGACGGCTGGCGAAATAGGCAAGAATACCGGCCGGGGCGCTGTCGCCATGCCGGTCAAAGCCATCGGCACCCTTGAACCGCATTTTTTCCGGCACCCGGATGATGCCGTTCACATAGGCCAGGGCCTGGTGATCCTTCAGGACATCCTCATCCATCGGCAGAACAAGGGTCCGGTCGTTGAAGGCTTCGACATAGACCGGGCTGTTGGCCTGGTACCAGGATGCGGTCAAATGGACTTCGGTTATGATTTCGCCATATTCCTGCGCGGCCTTTTCGGCCAGGTACTGGCCATTGCCGGTTGCATCAAGCGCACCGGCGTAGAGCCTCGGCAGGCGGTCGCAGGCATAAAAGAGCACGTCCCGCTGCTGGTCGAACGGCACATTGCGCAGCTCAATCGCAAAGACGGAGCGGCGTACCAGGTCCCGGCCAAGTTCAAAGAAGAGCTTGAAGGTGAGATCGCCGGAGCGGGCAAAGTCAACGCCGAAACAATGCGGGCGTGCCGGGTCCAGTTTCTTCAGGATTGGCAGAAGGTTTTCCGTGCACCAGTCGGCCTGTTCGGCCTTGCGGATGTGCTCCGGCGCATTCTTGAAATCATCGTCACACGACCAGCGGACAATGGGAATTCCCGGTTTCATGCAGGCTTCGATCTGGACTCGTGTCAGGGCAGCGCCTTCCGCCTCTGACGGGATCGCATCGAGCTCCTGGCGCATTGCCGATTTGCGGGCGCCATAGGCGTTGCGGATCTTGCCTTCCCACTCGCGCTCGCCTTCCTTGGTGTAGGCATCGCCGTTGCGCATGCAAACCCGTTTAAAGAGGCCATTTTCAACTGCTTTTGAAAATGGAATGAAATGGAGGCTGTAGGGAACTTTCCCGGCCTTGGCCTCGCGGATCAATTCGTTGAACGGGTTCAGGACGCCGTTGTGGGTGGAGATAATCCGGATCTTGCCGCCCCAGATCAGCAACGCATTGACGCTATCCAAAACCTCGCGCACGTCCTTATGGAATGCAGCTTCGTCAACAACGACGACACCCTGCAAACCCCGGATGTTCTCGGGCCGGGAAGACAGAGCTTCAACACGGAAGCCCGATGCAAAGCGGATGCGAAAAGCCGATATATTGCGGCTTGTCCCGTCCGCGCGCTGATCTTCGAAAAGGAACTCTTCAATTTCCAGAAGCTCACCGGCCACCACCTTGGCGAAGTGGGCAACGTAGCCAATGAACTCCCTGCCTTTGTCCTTGGTGTCGCCAATGTAAAACACGTTGTCACCACCCGCCTCACGGCTGGCGGCGGCGATCAGCGTATCGTCCAGGGCTTCAGCAAAGGTGATACCGGTGCGCCGGCCCTTTTCCGCCAGCTTCAAATCGGACTTGTCTTCCAGCCATTCCTTTTGATGGTCCATCAAGATCCCATCGGCCAGCGGGTCGAGATCCTCGGGGATCTCAGAACCACGTGGCAATTCGGACGGAAGGTTCTCCGGGTTTCGTGAGAGTATAACCTTATTGGCCGCAGGCTCTGTCATTTGCGCAGCCCCAGAAATTCACGGCGCAAGGTGGCGACTGTTTCGGAGGACAAGCCCTTGGCCTGTGCAACCTTGTCGAGCGCGGCGTCGGTTTTCTTGGCGAAGTCCTTCTCAACCTGCTGGCGGCGCTTGGACGAGATCCCTTGCGCGGCGGTCGCGGACCGGAGCGCGTTGGCGAGGTTCATGGCATCTTTGGGGGCCATGCCGCTTTCGCCTGCATCGGTCAGCAACTCAAAGACCAGCGTCTTGATTGCTTCGGCGGCGATCAGGGTTAGATCGTCCGACTTTTCAGCGGAGAAGGTGTCGGCGATGGACCCGGCAATTGCGGTGGTGTCTTCCAGGCGGCGGGTCAAATGAGCTTGCTTCAACGAGTACCGGTTGAAGCTGGAAAACGACGGGATCGTGAATTCAAGTTCGCCGTGGTGTTCGCCCTGAAGGGTTTCCAGCTTCAAAAAGAATTCCTCGTAGATCTCTTTTTGCGTGCGGTCGCGGCTGCGCAATTCATTGGCTGCCCAGACGATGATCTGGTCACACTCGGGTGGCAGCTGTTCGATGGACGATAGGCGGCCCCGGCCGCGACGGCGGTTGGCCATTCAACCCTCCAGTGAAGGTTTGCCGACACCTGAAAGGAAGGACCGGCACTCGACATGATCCAGACCTGGTTGCAAGAGTTGCGCGACCAAGACGGAACCCGCCTCAACCACCTTGACCGCGCCAAGCTCTTCAAGCTTCCGGATCTGGGTGCGCACATACTCACGGGTTTTCCGGTGCCCGTATTTCTCCAGAACCTTGGTCAGGATCGTTTCATTCAGGCGGCGATCCGTTTCGGCCGCCAACTGTTTTAAGATGATCAAACGGCAATCTTCCGCGACCATGTCGGGATAGCTCATCTAATCGCCCTCCTTCATCAAGAAGCCCTCAACGCGGCGAACGGTTCGCGAAACTCCGCCCAGGCTTTCATCCAACCGGCCGACCGTGCCTCGCAGCTCAGCGATCGCCAGCTTCAGTTCGTTGACGTCGTCTTTGTCCGGCAGGTGTTTCAATTCGCTTTCGACGGACTGAATGCGCCGGTCATGTTCGACCAGCTTGCTGTCCACCATCTTCAAGTGCTCGGAGTTGGCTTTCGCTTTGGAAGTCATCCAGGCATAGACCGTCGTCATGAGCGAAACGATCAGGGCCAATGCGCCGAGCCAGTCCTTGATGTCCATGTCCATGGGCACGCTCACTTGAGCATCTTGATCACGCCGACACCGCCGCCGACGTAGAAAAGCCACTGGATCATCTGGCCGCCCCATTCTTCCAGAACGGGCACGGTGGCAACGCCCCAGCCAAACAAAAAGATGCTGTCGAGAATGACCGCGATCCACCACGCCGCGAGCGGTACGACAAAGAGCCCTGCAAAGAGCCAGAACACCCAATAGGTGAACTTGTCCTTGTTCAGATCGGCCATGATCTGGGTTTGTTTGGTGGCCGCTTCGATCTGGGCAATGGTCACATCTGCTTCGATGCGGGCCTGGCCGGTTTTCTCTGCCGCCTGGGCACGGAGGAAATCCAGCGATTTCTTGACCAGTTTGGAGGACGCAAACTTGAGGATCAGCGACAGGAGGTAAGTCATCCGATATGCCTCCATTCGCGGGCATCGTGGAGACGGCGCTGCTTGATCTGCCGGGAGAGGAAATAGATGGCTCCGCCAATTGCAGCCAGGGCAAACCACTTGTTGTCGCCGATCAGGCCGATCAACGGCTGCAGCTGCCCTGATACCTCATGAATGAGGCCGGACAGACCTTTGAGCGTTTCCAGATCCGGAATGGCCGAGAGTTCCTCGACCGCCGTTGCTCCGGCGCCAGTGGCAACAGTGCCTACGCCCAGCTTCGTCAGGCGATCGGCCTGCTTGATGGTTTGAGATCCGGACTTGCGCAGATCCTTGACTGTGAGGTTTTCGCGGGTGCCGCCCGGCTGGGCATTGAGCGGGATGGCCGTTGATAAGGCGTCATCGGTTATCTCGCCAACAACGCCGTCAGTGACCAGACCATTGTCCATCTGAAACGAAACGACCGCGCGCCGGGTGGCCGGACCAAAGTCGCCATCTGGCTTGACGTGATAACCGAGATTAGTGAGGCGTTCCTGCAGGGCCTTTACGCGGAACCCTTCCGAGCCCAGGCGCAAGGTCCGGGTGTTTTCGGTGGCAGGTGTTATGGCATCACGGCGCGCCAGCTTGTTGTAAGCATTGCGCATCATGCCAGCGTAGCGGGTGACTTGCCCCGGACCGTTGTAGCGGCGGGCGATGGCACGGAAATCCTTGTCCCGCAAGGCCTGCGCAAGACCGGTCTTTTCCAGATACCGGATAAAGGCCTTTTGCTGTTCTGCTTCGCTTTCTGCGAATGCCAGGACAAAGGATTGAACATCCGGGAAACCGCAGAGTTCGGCATTAAAACCCATGATCTGCGGACCGCCGTAGGAGGCAGACCGCAGTCCTGCGGTTTCGTGCAGGTCAACCATGGCACCGAGGCGGTCCCAGCGCTTGTTGGACCCGGACCCGCCAAGACCCTTGTAGTTCGCCCGGCTCCATTTGGAGACGGCAAGACCAAGGCGCCGGGCTTTGGAGCGCAGGGCCTTCGGCAGCTCGCGCCAGAAAACGTGCTTTTCGGTCAAGATGATCAACCGGCCCTGATCGTCATAGGGCCGTCCGGCGCTTTCCACATCCAGCACAGCCCAGAGCACGCGCACGTCACAGCCGATCCGGCTGGCCGCCAGATCTACGACGGCGCCATCGGACAGCTTGCCGCCGCCGCGTTTCAGTTCAGAAAAAATGTCTGTCATGTTGTCCCGCTTCACATGGCCGCCTCGGTGTTGGAGCGATGGCTGCGAAAAATCCGATGCGGGAAGAATGGGGAATTCAGGACACAGCTTCGCGGGTGACTGCTGTCACCACGGGGCTTTTTGAATGTGTTTTGAAACGGCTTTTAAAAGAGGCTTGCCTGTGCGCCGCAGGGATGGGCTTTGGAGCGTGCCTTGTGGCGGTAGACGGTCCGCCGCGAGATCCGGAGCGCTGACGCTATCTTATTGACGCTGTCCCCATTTGCAAGCCGGGCGTCGATCGCGCGATAGATCGACGGCCATATGCCGGTACCGGCCAGCGGCATTTCAATCTGGCGGGCGGCCATCTGGGTACAGACGGTTTGCGCGCGCTGCCAACCGATCGCCTTTACGATCCAGTGGCTGTCAGTCAGGCGGTCGGGTGTTGGGAAATAGACCCGCTGTCCGCCCCGTGCACCGGCAAGCGTCATCGCCGCTTCCAGATCGGAAGCCTCGGCGATTTCGCGCAGGATCGGGGACAGGCCGGACAGCGGATCGGTCATTTCAGGTTCCGGTAGATCTTACCAAGCGCGTTCTGAACCACGATCCAGTCGGCTGCTGTGAGCTGATAGACTTCCTGCCGCCCAGTCCGCTTGGTGAGATATTCGGCGAGCGTATCGGCGGGTGTGTGCCCCCGGCAAACCAGCTCGCACCAGATGTACTGGCAGACTTGGAACCGGTAGTCGTTCAGGAGCGGGACACGTTCCTTTTCACGGCGGAACAGATCGTCGTTTCGGGCTTCGCGCCGGATCATCTGTTTCAAGGCATCAATGGCCTTTGCAGCATCTTCGACGTCCTGCAAAAAGCGGTGATGGTCGAGCCCGGTCTGCCGCTTCAAAAAGGCGATCATCGCCCTGTCGGATCGGTCGCGGATAACGTCAAGGTTATAACCGGCGATCCAGAGCGCTTGCAGTTTCTTGGCGAATTTCCCGGTGGCCCGCTGGCTGTCTCGCCTAGGCGCCAAGGCTTCAAGCGTATTGATGACCGCCAGGCGCTCGGTGTTCGTCAACTCAGTAGACGACCGTTTTCCGGTTTCCCGCTCCAGGAGATCCCGGTAGCTGTCGTCGTTCAGGGCGGCAGCTTTTTTGAGCATATGAATTCGTGCGATGGCGTTCATGGGGCTCAATCCTTGTAAAAATCGAAACCGTTTTGCCGCTTCCCCACAGCCCCGGCATCGCCGAGTGGCTTTGGTTTTTTCCGGGCTTCAATCTCGCGTCTCAAAAGGTCGTTGGTTGCCTGCTTTAACTCTTCGGCCAGATCAGGCCGTCGGTGCAGGCAGTACCGGGCTCTGCGCAACAAATCTTGACGCCTGTCGCGCAGGGCTTTTGTCTCACTCAACTCAGAAACGTCTGGGCTGGCGAGGCGGGACATGTCACGCCACTTTCTCGTTCAGCTCTGCTTCGAAGGGCTCAACCACGAAGTCTTCACCCTCCGAACCGATGCCGATGCCTTTGACAGATTTCACCGCGTCCGGATCTTCAAGGATTGCATCCTTGTTGATTTCCTCCTTTGTGCGGATGAACCGGGTTAGGCCGAGATCCTTGAGTGCCTGCAGGACCGCATCCTTGGTCCGGACCGTTACTTTCGGCGGACGGATGCGCCAGCGGATCTCACCATTTTTCAGTTTGGCGAATTTCACCTTGCCGCTGTTGGTGAGCGCGTCCCGGTTGGCAGCGCACCAGGTCTCGATACCACCGAGCAGCTCCTCCACCTTTTCGCGCAGAGGTTCTGCCTTTTGTTCAAAGCGCTCTTTGACCTCGGCGAGCTTGTCGTTCATGTCGGCTTCCAGCCGGGCGACATCGCGCCGGAGGTCACCGAGAGCCCGGATCATTTCGTCGCAATCGTCTTTGGACTGCGGTACCGGGTAACTTGCGGCCAGCCGTTTGGCCCGTGTTGTGCGGCTCATGTTTTAACTCCACTTGGCTTTGCGTTCGGGGGGGCGGTGGCTTGCCGGGTTTGTCAAAGACCGTTCGGCAGCCGCCGCCGTTGGATCGCCCATCAACTGAGCTGTCACGTCACCCTGTCCGTTTCTTGGAAGGTGTCGAACCAGCGGAGATACGTGGAATGTACGCGGGCGGTACTTAGGTTTAGGGCGCGGTGTCGCAGCCACCGGCGCCTCTTTCTTGACAACAGATCGGCGGCTTGGTTTGGGCGCTGCTGCCGGGGCGTTCATCGCTCCGAAAACCAAGCTTTCAATTGCGGTAAATTGGCGCCGGATGTCTTCCGGGCTCCTGTCGAGAACGGCTGCCACACCGTCTTCATCTTCGCCGAGAAGATGCAGTCCGATAGCTGCAGCGATATCGCGATAGGTCCAGGGCCTCATGCTGCACCTCCGTCCCCTATAGGGACCGGGCGTTTTGCCACGGGGAAGAGCGCGATCTTCGGGTCGCTCAGATCAATGACTGTGCGCCCTTGAACGCCGACCCTGGTAAACTCAAGACCGCGTGCCTGTTCGGCGGTTTTCTCGATGCGATCCGCAATCAGCCGAAGGCTTGTCTGGAGTTTCTCCGGATCGTTTTCGTCCATGGCGAGATAGGCCCAGCTCGCAAGGTTCACGAGATCGGTGCTAAGCATGTTCTGTCTCCTGCTTACGAATACGGGAGTGCGGGCAGCCAGAGCGGCAGGCGAGGTAAAGCCGTGTGCGCACAGAATTGGTATGAGCCCGATCCGCTGATTGGTGCTGGAGGCACCGGTCCCGGCCAATCTCACCGACGACGGGGCATTGCACGGTTTCGTGCATGAGGGCGCCACGGACTGTCGTTTCGATTTTCGCAAGATCGCCTGGGTACTTGTTGCCGATCGTCTGGCTGATGACGGCAGCTGAATACCGCAGCCGCTTTGCACAGGCGTTCAGACCTTCGTTGGTCGCCAGCAGGGCAAGCTCGGCCACCCAATCTGGCAGGTGTTCACCCCACGCGGCTTGGGCCTTTTCGATCATGGAAAGTTGCTGGGTCATGCCGCGCACTCCACTGCGACCGGATTGCCCATGATCTTTTGCAGGTTGGCGTCATAGACCGCTTTGCAGGAGAGGATCTTGGGCGGGTTTGGTCCGGTGTTCATCGACGGTTTCAAACGCCAAATTCGTGCAACGCCCGACCCTCCTGGTCTGCGGATTTGAAGATATCCGGCGTTTTGCAGGTGACGGGCGTAGCGCCGGGCGGTTTCAATCGCGACACTCACATCGTCAGTCGTTGCTGAAATCGCCAGCTCCGCCTTGTCGAATTGCGTGAGGTTACGCATGGCGTTCCACATGTAGAGCTGGGCCAGCCCCTGTGTTCCGATCGAACCGTCACGGTTGACGATTGGAGTCGCCGCCTGCCTCCTGACCAATTGATAGACGTTGTGAAAGTTGGTGCCGCCTGTCGGTTTGCTGACTTTCTGCTGATCCACCACCTGGATAAAGCCGGCCTTGGTGAGCCGCCGCAAAAAGTCAGTTATGGCCCGATCATCACGGTCGTTAGAGCGTTGAGCGATTTCACGCCGGGTGAACAGAGAAGATTTTCAAATGTCCTTGATCACGCTCCAATAGTGGTCATGCCCCCGGACAATTGGTTTGCCTGCCGTTACCTTCAGTTCCAGTTGAATTGACATCAGGCAGCCCTCCTAACCCGCGTGCGCCGAGCCTGGCCGGTTGCAAAAAATCCGTTTTCAAAGTCCGCCGCTGTCAGTAGCGATTTGCCCGTGTTCTGGGCATGCATTCGAATGTGGTTGAAGTTGACGACAAGCAGGCGTGCTTTGCCTTTGGTCATGTCAACTGTGCGATCGAGAAGGTCTTCAGAAATCTCGATCCCTGCGCAGTAGAGGTCGGCCAGCTTGCGGGCGTCTTCATGGTCGCAGCGCTCGGCCTGAACCCAGCTCAGGACCCGGTTGTGGAACCGCTCTACCTTTTCGAGTTTTTCAGGCAACAGCTCTTCGCCAATCATCATGATCGGGACCTGGCTGTGCTCGTAGATTTCGCGGACAAGTTCCAACATGCCTTTGTCGGCCAACTTGTCTGCTTCATCGATAAAGAGGGGGCGGCCTGGATCGTCGCCGAGGACTTCAATCGCCTTGTCGGCAAGATCGGCAATCGTCCGTTCGCGCGGATTTTCGATACCGGCTTCCTTTAGCAGCATGTGCAGAAATTTCTTTTTCGTCCAGCTGTCACCGACCTCCAGCCGGAGCGCATAGGTCTTGTTTTGCGCATAGATGGAGGCCTGTGTTTTTCCAAGGCCGGAGTGGCCGTGGAACACACCAATTCCAGGCAGGCCTGAAGACCGGTGAATGAGCGTGTTTGTGAGGGTGAGAAACCGGGCAACATTCTTGAGGTTTGCTAACCCGCCATTGACAGTGGGGCTTCCGTTCGTCATCTTTACTTCCCGATAGTTTGACTGTCTTGAGCCTCGGAAGTTGCAGCTTCCGGGGTTGTTTTTTGCCCATCAGGACGCGGGCGGTGCTTGCTCCGGGCGTTCAAAATCCTCGTGGATCAGTTTGAAAGCCTGGTACTCGGGACTGGCTTGGTAGCCGGTCAGCCAGAGCGCATCGGCGTCCGCCAATTTCTCGCCTCCGGCTATGCGTGCTTCGAACCGTTTGGCCCGTTTGAAACGGTCCTCTGGTGTGTGGTTGGTCTTGAGTGCTTGAACGTTTGAAACCGGAGCAGCGGGAGAGGCGTTCAAGTCATCCATGACCTGTTGTTCGGCTGCCGTAAGCGGCTTGGGCGCCCGCTTGGCCTTGACCGCAGCAGCAGCCTGCATCTGCCGGGTTTCGTATTTTTCGGTTGGGCGGGGGAAATCCAAAACACTTGCGTTGCGCTGATGTTGAGCGCGGTGCGCTTCTGCTACGGTCGTTGGCGTGATCTTGCGGATCTCTTTTTTGATTTCTGCTGTGCGCTCGTCAAAATGGGCTTTTTGCGCTGCTTGAACGCGCCTTGTGTGCTCTGCCGGATCGAGACCGGCCAGGACCGGATTGATTGCCTGTCCGAGGTAAGTGTCGCCGTCCGGATCGAATAGCCACACGCGGCCCAGGTCCTCAGGATCGTGACGGACAAGAACATCTGTTCCGGGCATGACATCTGCTGAAATGAAATGCTCGCCGCCAACTTTGACACCTGTCTTTTGAACCCGGCGGATACCGTTGTTGCTGGCGATTGGCGCCAACAGGACATCCAGCATTGCCGGGTCTGAAATCTGACTGACTGGAGCGGTCCAGGCACGGGCAACTTCATTCGGTGTCTTGCCCTTTAGGCTGGAATGTATTGTTTCGCCGTACTGATATTCGGTCCAGCGGTCGGCTTCCTCTTGGAGCTGGGCAGAAGACCACTCAACGTTAAAAAGTTTGGCTTCGTCAGTGTTGTGCCGTTTTGAAAACTGCTTGCGCGCTTCAATGACTTTGCGGTCTGAAACCGAATGACCAACAAAGCCGGGCAGGGTGGCCGCGCAGTCCCGCTGGAAGGTTCCGATTACCCGCTCAACGGTTCCTTTTTGCTCCGGCGAGTATGGCGTTGAAAGCTCTTGTTCGATGCCAAGGGCGTCCAAAAGCCTGACGGTCGCCTTTGCAACAAAATCGGACCCGTTGTCGGATTTGATGATTTCCGGAACGCCCCAAGTCATGAGGCATTTGCGGATCAAAAGCGCGACTCCTTCAGCGCGCGGAGTCCGGTTCACCAAGATAATCGTGCGTCGGGAATAAAGGTCGATGGCAGCATAAATAGTGGGGCGGCCTTCGGTGGTCATTATGTCGGAAGGAGATGCATCCACTTCCCATTTCTGATTGAGCCGGTCCATTCGGTTTGCGCCAGTCGCCGCAAATCGAACCCTGGATTTGTAAGCGTCCGGGTCTGTGATCTTCAGGAGGGCGTTTCTGTCTTCTTTTTTCCAGACTTTAAGGGCGTTTTGAAACGTTCTTAAAGGTGGCATTGGCACCCGTTTTTGAACCTGTGCAGTTTCAATCAGAACTGTGTTGCCAAACTCGGCAATTGCAGTTGTGCGAATATGTTTGGCGGCCAAAAACTGGTTGGATGCATAGAGTGCAAGGCAGTATGAGCGCAGCCGTCCTCCTTCTGCGCGGTCCAGCACGCCCGTCCCTTTGCGGGCATGGGCCGGGTCATGAGCCAGGCGATTGATGTTGGTAAGGGCATTGCTCCGCCAGCGGTGCATGGTCCGCGCAGAGATGCGCTTGACGTGCTCCAGAACCCATTCAGGCAGGGGCACCTTGCGGTCGTCAAACAGCTGGCAAAACAGATGGTCAGACGCGCTAGCTCCTAGCCCGCTGGTCTTCCTGAAGCGGTCGGCTACTTTCAGGACGATCAAACGGGCATCGCGTGTGCTCAGCTCGCGCCGGTTCAGCTCATTGGTGGTTTCAGTCAGGTAGTCTTCCCGCTCAACGCGGATGAACGACCCGGCATATTCAAGCCGCTGCGGGAGGGGGAGCAGGTCAATGTGGTACTCCAAACCACCGCCGCCTTCGCGGCCTTCACGGCGGCGGGACAGGCTGGTGTCGGCCCACCCCTCACGCTCAGCCAGCTTTTGGACACCGCGCCTACTGGTAGGCATTCCATCAAGCGCGAGTTCGGCTAGTTCATGAGCCGTCAGCCAGAGTTTCATAGTGCCCTCCGGATTTTCGCTTGGAGGGACTTTTCTTGCTGTTCTAGCTGCTGCTTGTGGTCTTTGATCAGCGCCAGCGTGATTACGTTTTCATACTTCGCTGGTACGGCCTTCAGGTCGAACTCTTCACAAAGGAAACCGAGCAATTCGGTTTTGCCAGTCGCGTGTATCAGGGCAATGAGCCGCTCGACGGAGATGTTGTTGTCAGTTTTGGCTTCGCTGGCATAAGCGTCGAGGGTGGAGACCGTCACTTTATGTCCCAGATGGGCACTCATGGTGGCGGCGATTTCTTCGCGGCTGATGCCGCATTCCTTCAGCGCTTTGGCAACGGCGCGGCTGATCCGCGATGCCAGCCGGTTACCTTTGATTGCGTCTGGCTCAAACCCGACTGATACCTTGGGCGGCGTCCAGTCAAGGAACATATCGGGGGTGAGTGTGTCTTTCGGTGGGCGTCCTCTACGCATCGAGCCAACCCTCCTTTTTCACCAACGCAATGATGTCTTTCTTGTGCTGGCGGAAGATCGCCAAACGGGAAGCGCGCGGTAATTTCGGCAGGATGTTGGACACTCGGCCAAGCAGGACTTCGGCCTCCTTGGGGGCTGGCTTGCCGGACATCAGCAGCCTTGCATCGGCGATCGATGCGGCCTTTGGATATTCGCCGAGGACGAGGTCCAGGACCTTCGCCTGGTCTTGGTGGTCCAGCTCCGCCAGGGTTTTCAGATCGGATTGTTTGGTGGCGAAGGCAGTGCCTTTTAGGCGCTCGCGGGTTTCCTGAGAAAGCCCTTCAAAAATCTGAACTGAAAGGCGGACTGAGCGGTCGGAAAGTCCTGTGGTTTCTGCTGCTGAAAAACAGAAGGCAAAAATTGCCATCTGATTTTCCTTTTTGTTTTTAGTGGCTTGGCTCTTGCGATCTCCACCGTTCTTTGTTTGCGGGTGCAGAGCCTCGTATACCCGTTTCAGCTCAAATAGGGCTTCACAACGCTCAAGGGCGTTGAAGTCCTTCCGGCCAAGGTTCTCCAAAATCTCATGAAGGCGCATTTCATGCGCGCCGTGTTCGCCTTGTGGCTCAAGGACACGGGCGTCGATCTCTTTCCATTTGAGGATCTTTGCAGCCGCTAACCGGTGCGCCCCGGCGACAAGCTTGAACCGCGTGCCGTCCGCCTCGACATCAATCGGTGTTTTATGGCCGGTCTCTGTGAACATACCGGCAAGGCACGCAGCCCAGTCCGGATCGACATCCCGAAGCCGGTCTGTGGGAACATCAATAAGTGAAATTTTGATTTTTTGGTCTGACACGAAACAGGCCCTTTGAAAAAGACCGGACGGCAGGAGCGACCTGTTGGCCCGCCCGGTGAGTTAAGGGAGGAACGCAGCGCCGGTCGGGACCGGAGCTACAAGGAGCGGCAGCGCCGCACGATCACCACTTACGCAGGTGACGCGCTTCCCCTAAACTCAAGGCTGCAAAGACTGAGTCGAAGGGAAATCGGATGACAGACGAGAAGAAAACGTTGTTGGATCGGCTTGATGCCTCCCAGCAAATAGTACGTGAAGGGAGTACTGATTTTTGGCGGCAAGCAATTGCAGAGGCCGTGATGGGAACCCTGAAAGCCGGAAAGCCATTATCGGTAGAAGGGCTTGTTGAGTTTTTGTCAGATGCTCCGGAGAACTGGAACCACTTATTGCTTGTCAAATCACGAGAAGAGGCCATCAAAAAACTCTCCACCTTTCTCTGAAAGTACGAATGCCATATTGAGCAGCAACGCGGTCGCGCGCTCTTCATTTGGTTCGCGCGTAGCCTCCTTGTAGAGCCAATCCAGTGCATCCTGTTGGCTACGGCCTTCGGTTGCTTCTATTGCCCGTTTCAGAAGTGCATCGGTTCTTGTCCAAACGGTCTCAACACTTGGATTAGCAAAGGTCACTGCAGCCCTCCCAAACCGGAATGGATCTGACCGAAAGGCGCGACACACCAAGGCGTCCCGCCGATACCCTGTTTGTTCAACAGACTGGCGATGGCAGCTGGAAGGTCACTGGATCCGTACTGAAAAGCGTCCGCCGGCGTGACTGTGGTTTGAGCCACCATTGAAGCGCCTGAATTAGCGGTTTCAACACAAGTCAAAGTGCCGTTGAAAAAGTAGCGGCGGCCGGATCGTGAAACCTTTGTCAGGACATAGGGGCCATCAGGTCCACAAAACTGTGTCTGGCCTGACTGAGACTGGTGACAGGGAATGGCCATTTATGCCGCCTCCCTGTCCGGGGCCTCGGGCCGTTTTGGCCTAGCGGCATATGTTGCATATTTGCTATCAAGGATTCGGGCGGTTGTCTTTGGATAGCGGTCTGGAAACAAATGCTCGACGGGTATCTCTAGGAAGTCAGCGATAGATTTTTCTGCCCACGAGAGAGATCTCTTCCAGACGTGAGACATCGACTTGGGGTCTTTGCCGTTTATCTCGGCAAGCTTTGCCATCGTCATGCGTTGACGATGCAGCTCTGCTTTGATGGAAATCGGATCCCAGCCACCTTTAGGGAGCTGCTTAGGCTTGGCCATAGCGGGTTCCTTTCGTGAAAGCGGCTTGTTGCAGCAAGCCGTTTTCTTTGGAGTTTTGGTGTAACCAGTCGGGCCGACTAATCGGGCCGATAAAATGGAGATAAATGAAAATTCTCTTTTTGTAAACGAGAATTTTCATTTAAATATTGATTTGGCTCGACCAGAAAGTGAGCCGAAGACACCGCTCGGTGGCCGTCTTCGCGCTGTGAGACGTTTTTTTGGTGATGAAAAGCGGGATGTTTTTGCGAAGACGCTGGGTGTTAGCAAAGACGCTTTGGCGCTCTATGAGCGCGGTGAAAATACGCCAACAGCGACTGTTCTGGGCGCCTATCACGACAAATACGGCGTAAACGCAAACTGGTTACTTACCGGGGCAGGGGAGATGTTAGCGGATGCGTCAGCGGTTCCTGCATCGTTGGGTCTTCGTACCATCAACCCGGACGTGTTTCGTGCAGTCGGGCGCTTGGTCACCAGCCTCCATAAGGCCGAACAAATAACGTTGCCACCGGATGCGTTGTTTGACGAGCAATCCAGCGCCTACAACGCCTTGATTGAGCGGGCCGTGGATCCCAGCGACACGGAAGAACTCACAAGCCTGCTGCCGTGGCTTGAGACGCGTTTAAAGCGCGATTTAAAAGCTGCCAAAGCCCAACCAGGCACAGGCAAACAACAGGTTTGATCCTGATACAAATTTCAGTTGAAATATTTTGGATGTTAAACCAAGAAAACTCAATCTTGAATTGATGCGGCAATTTGTGCCAACGGCATAAAATAGCGACTGCGGCGTGTTGCGGCGGCGGGAAACACTATTACAGATTGAGCAAAAATTCCGCGGGGACCTGCGTCGATATCAGCCCTAGTGGTCGTAACATCGTATTTCGGCTTACCTCCATTTTGCACTCCCACTCTGGACGTTCAGAGTCTTTGTTTAGCTGTACGGAAGCTGCCAATCGTTAATAGCGGCGACAGAGTCAAAGTGCGCATGGCACGCGCGCACTCTATTCTGGCAGCAACTAAAACTTTATCTGAATGAAAAACACTACTTTCACTGATTGACGGCAATGACCGTGCAAGTGTACTTGGTAACTTCATGACAGAACCGGGTTTCTATCCATGAACTTCAACATCTCTTTGAAGTGCGACGAATGTTCAAACCAAACGAACTGTCGCATTGGCATGAGTAATCGCGACGTGCAGCCCTTGAAGTTCTGTTGCAAGAACTGCGGGACCCTCATCGGCATCCATGTATCGGCTAAAAACGCAGATACTCTCGACAATCGTGCAATTGCAGCAATCCTAGCAGGCAAGAAGCCGAAGGATGTCCATCTGAATCAAGGGGTAAAGTGGACGCTTACAAATGCATCTGAAGCGCCACTAGAAGGAAAGTTCGACACAAAACTAGATTTCGTTGATCTACATTTGGACTTTCCAGTTGTATTCGGAACCTACGTTCCAGGGAAAACGCCCTACATGCAAGCTGTTGGCCGTTCGAGCGGTTCGATGGCCGACTTTCACCGGAAGAGGCTGGGCTTGATCAATGAGCAGTACAAAAAATATCCGCAGGTAGTCGAACTAATCGCCAAGTATACGAAGGGCTTTTACGGACCATTTTGCGATTACGCAAAAAGACGTTTTAAGATTCAGGTGAAATCAAAAAAAATAGAAGACATTAATGCTGCCCTTTATAAAGTGATTAGCTACTACGTTTTGCCTTTCACCTTGCCTGATGACAGCCAGGAACTCGTTCATAAATATACCCACACCATTGTCGATCTTATGCAGAACAAAAAAACCGCAATGGCGGCATTCATGCAAGAACTTTACGATAGGGATTTCCTGACAAGTCTCCAACGCGATTGTTTGAAAGTCTACAAGCCGATCTTCGAAGCAGAATTGCCGCTTCGACCGGCACTCTTTCTGGATGTCGACGACACGTACGCTGCGGGAAAGACGGCAATGCGTGTCAGTTCTCAGGATTTTTCTGAATACCGTGAGGTCTACAAAGACATGGCGGAGGTCTTGAGCCGCCAGCTGGTGCTGGTGGCTGGTATGGGTAATCTCATCGAACGTGGTGACCACAACGCCTTCTTGGTGAGGAAAAGTAAAGCCGGCAAACTGCTGTCACCTACATCATTAAACAAGTATGCCGACACGGCTTTAGGAAATAAGCTGCAAGACCTAGACAGTGGATGGCATACCATCGATCCGCTCGCTCACGACAACGAACTGAGAAATGCCATCGCTCATAACAAAATCGACTACAATGAAGTAACACAGCTCATCACTTATTATCCGAAACTAGAGGGAATGGAGCGGGAGAAGAAACGAGAAGTTCAGCTGCTCGATTACATGCACCGCCTTCTCGCGCTTTTCCGCGAGGTGCACCGTCTCCATCACCTCGTAAAATGTCTCAACTACGCTCTGCTAATTGAACCTGGAGCAAGCATGATTAGACGCTGATAGCGGTCTGGTACAACGCGGCATGTCACGAGGATTTGGGTCCGTCTGATGTTCCCTGACGCAATATTATCAGCAAAAGACGATGGTCCGCTTCGTCCCCAATCCAGTCATTCGTCCGACGCATAACGAATAATCTCTTCCCGTCCTTCTTTGCTGTTTGCACGTCTGTTGGGAAGATCTTTTTGAACGACTAATATCTAGAATTCAATACCCGCAAGAGGCCTTATCCGTCTCAAGGATTCGCATAACGTAGAATATGGAATTACTTTGGTTGAAGGTTTGAGCAGCATTCCAAGTATCTGCTGAAAGCCTTTATCTCAGAGGCTCGGATGGCCGCATTGAGCCCTCCTCTGAGAATATAGGCAGACGCAACGAATGTCTGCTTTGTAAGCAGATCAATTCGCGTATTCTATAAATTGATCATCTTGTCCCGCCAGAATTGCTTTAGTTCCAGCCATCCTGAAGACCAATCAATAGATCAAGCTCAGCAAGATTTGCTACCAGCATGCTTTCGCGTTTCCTGATCTTTCGCATTTCTCGTGCCATATGGATGTATTTCGATCCGAAGCTGGATGCGCGTGGAAAATCGAGTTGATGAGATTTGAGATACCGCTCTATGGGTTTGTTCCATACAGGGAAATCGTCTGGCAGTTCTTTACAGAGAAATTCAGTAAACAAGGACTTCCTAGTTGGAATTTTCAGCTTTTCCAAACGGTCAAGCTCAACCCTGACAACGTCGTCACGGTTGGTAACATCACTGTCTCGTACCTTGATTAAGCTCTCGCAAACTTCTGAGAAGTCAGAGTTCTTTCCGGTTCGTTTCCATCCATCGGTTTGAAATGAAACGTGATGACCCGTTCCCCATAATCTAATAAATTCTCGATAAAATTCAGTGTTTGATTTTTCTCCAGCGGCGCATTTTTTAACCAGCGCCATGAATTTTTTTCTAATTTTTGCATAGGCGGCCATTTGTCTTTGACGGTCAAGAAGAAATTCTTGTTCAAAGTTGGGTGGCACCTTAAAATTTTCTGCACTCATCCCATAGTTCTTACCGTTGTGTTTTGGCTTCCTTTTTGAGCTTGGTTCCCCTTCTTCGTAGTTCTTAATCCAGGATTCATTTACTTGAGAGCAGCTATCTTCAATATTTTTGATCCACGTAAGTGCCTGGTTAAAGTGTTTCGAAGTAATTTTTAATAGGATATTTGCTTCATAGTTCGTATTAAATGCTGCGTTTGTTTGATTAGAAGAGCCGATCACACAATAGTAGTCATCTTTTTTATCTTTCCAAAAAGCGGCCTTTGGATGAAATCCGGAAACATGATCAACGGCTAAAAAATTACATTTTTGATCATTTGGAAGCCACACCAATGCTTCTTCGAGTGCACTTTTTCGAGTAATCCCAAAATCAGTTCCGACAATTAAACGGAACATACTGCACTTTGGGTTTAGCTCCCCGTGGAAGTTCCATTCTGTTAAGTAGGCGCTTAAAACATACAATTCTGTTGCCTCCGAAAACGCCTTTTCGTAAATCTTCTTCATCTCCCCACTTTGATTAGAGGGCACCAAAACGAGTTGCATGCTAGTTCTCCAATCTGAATTTCAGCCTGTAGTATATATTGCGAACTGAAAATTCCTTGAGTTATATTTGAGTATTTTGTGATTTAGTTCCAAAGGCAAATTCAATACGGCCGTTCTTTGGAGGTCAACTTGGTCCGCGGAGATGCCATTCATCTAACAACTCATTTTTGGAAAATTACGTCAGCTCAAAGATTCGCATAATATGTCATATGGAATTTTATGGTCCTGTAGTTCCCATCTTAGCCGGTAGGAAGGGGTAGCCACATCCCACTTGATCGGCAGAATTCCGCGAATTATTGCGAGGTGGGAACCGGTGGCGAGATTGTGCTCTTAGTTCCCACCTCGAACTTGCGCGGCCATTGAATTCAAACGGGTTTTTCAAGTGGCATAAAATGCCAACCGACATTTCCGCGACGTTTTGCCAAATGAAGTTGCGTGCCCGGTTTCTGGTCATCCCATCGGGAACCGCAGAAAACGACCAATTATCGCATAATCCCACTTATTCCCGGGTATTCCCTAAGTGCCAAGTGTTCTTGCGCGTTACACATAATTGGTTTACCTCCCTCGTTTTTGAAGGGAAACTGCGCCGTTAGATAGACTGCCTGGCACGAACGGCTTGTTACTGAGGCGGAGACTTGTGTGGTTGGCGGCGCATTGCAGATAATAAGCTCAGCGGATCATGGCGAAAAGCTGCTTATCTTTACCTTGTCATTTTTGATCCTAAAACCTTTGTGTTGCTTGCGCGAGCCAAACTCCATTGGTTGATGTTCATCGCAAATCTTTTGAAATGTCCGTTTACCCCTGGAAAATCGACGATGAGTCCAAGCAAGTGAGCAGATGCAGTCTGAAAAACAGACTGAGCGTTATATGACGCACACTCTCCGAGATAGGCTGACTATTCTCCCTGGCGCATGCTGACTTTATTGCCGTGGACGCAATCTGGAACATTCTGACCTTTTGGGAATTGACCCTTTTGTGTCGGTCAGCGGCTGAGGTTTCGTTGGGAGGAACGGATGAAAAAGCAACTAATGGCTGCAGCATCTTCGGCCGCATTCATGATTACCGGTGCAGCTTATGCTGCTGATCCATTGAAAGTGGGTGTTCTTGCAACCCTTGAAGGTACATACACTGTTCTCGGTGAAGACGGTGTTCGTGGGCTGAAAACGGCCCTTTCGGTACGTGGTGAGGAAGCTGGTGGACGACCGCTTGAACTGATTATCCAATCAACAGACGCATCACCTGACAGCGCTGTTCGCGGAGCTCGCAAACTGGTTGAGCAGGATAAAGTTGACATTGTTATTGGTCCACTTTCAGGATCGGAAGGGATCGCAATTCGGGACTATTCGAAGACCCAGCCGCAAGTGACGTTCTTGAATGGGATATCAGGTGCGCAAGAAACCACATACGTTACCCCGTCGGAAAACTTCTTCCGGTTCAACACGGATGGTGCGCAGTGGTCCGCTGGTCTGGGTGACTATGTATTCAACGAAAAGGGCTGGAAAACAGTTGCGACTGTTGGTGAGGACTACTCTTTCATTTATACGCAGGTTTTCGGATTTGCCACGGAGTTTTGCCAGGCTGGCGGTGAGATAACCGATCGCTTTTGGGTTCCGTTGGGAACCAAGGATTTTGGCTCAATTATCGCGTCACTTCCTGACGATGTCGATGCAATCTATCTCGGGCTCGGTGGCGGTGACGCCGTCAACTTCCTCAATCAATATCAGCAGGCCGGTGGTGACGCCAACCTCATTGGTGGGTCCATCATGGTGGATGGCACGGTATTGAATTCCAAAGGGGATGCCAAGAAGGCTCTGATTGGAACACCGTCAGCCGGACCACAGTCCGATACTTGGGATGATGCAAACTGGAAAGCTTATGTGAAGGCCTACCAAGATGCATTTGAGCCGGATCAACGTTTCCCAAGTCCGTCACTGCTGGCGACAGGATACTATAATGCAACTACGGCAGCCATGACCTGCCTGGATGAAATCGGGGGTGATCTTTCGGATGGGCATACCAAGCTGCGGGCATGCCTCAGTTCCTTGGAACTGGATGCGCCTAACGGCAAGATTACGCTGGATGGCAATCGTCAAGCTATCGGTGCCAATTTCGTTTCGGAAGTCGCCGAACTGGCAGATGGTTCATTGGTTACCAAACTTGTTTCGATCAAGGAAAACGTGAACCAGCAACTCGGAATTGATCCGGAAGCCTTCGCGCAAATCGGTCTGCCGAGCCGGGACACACCGGAATGTAAAACATCCTACTAAACCTTATCAGCGCCGGGTGTTATCAGCACCCGGCGTTCTTTTTCGCACGAAGATCCAGTTATGAGATCAGATCATGACGCTTATTACATACGTCACGCGAGTGCATTTCGCGGACGGCGTTTTGGAAGAAGCGCTCTGGTCCGAAATGGAAGTCAATCGTAAGACACGCCCTCTGGTCGTCACAGATACTCCGCATCTCGAAAGTGAAATGTTTGAGCGAGTGTTGGCCGGTCTGCCTGTTCGTTCTTCAGTCCGGATTTTTAGTGATGTGCCAGACATTCCGAACGAGTATGCGGCTAAGCAACTCGCCCTAGAGTACAGAAAACACGATAGGGACTTACTGATCGCGTTTGGAGCGAGAACAGCGATTGACCTTGCCAAAATCAGCCGAATTTCAATTGCCCATCATGAGCCGCTCCAGACGTTTTCGTTTGCAAGCGGTGGGTCTCGGAAGATTGGGGAAAAGCTGCCCGAACTATACGCGGTGCCAAGTATTAAGGGTTTTGGAGCGGCTGTAAGTGCACATGCACCAGTTATTCTATCTAATGGCGAGCGGTCTCGCATGATGTGCAAGAAACTGGTGCCAACAGTCACAATTTGCGATCCGACACTGACATTAGGCGCTGGCAGCATTGAAAGCGCGAGCGCAGGTGTTGACGCGCTGGGACGCTGCCTCGAAGCTTATCTGTCACCAGGTTATAATCCGCCTGCTGATGGTATTGCGCTCGACGGTCTCGGCCGCGTTATCAAAAACCTTCACAGTGTTTTAGAAAACGACACAGTTCAGGCACGTCGGGAGCTTATGGCCGCCAGCCTCAATGGCGCACTCGCCCTGCAAAAGGGATTGGGCACAATTCACGCGATTGGCTGTGCATTGGAAACAGTAGCGGGCCGGAGTCTTGACCCTGGGGCTCTAAGCCGTCTTCTGCTTCCCGCGGTATTGCAGTTTTATGCTGATGCGGCGCACGAGAAATTCGGAACATTAAAGCAGGTGTTTAGATCCGGCGAGAACGGATCGCCAGTACGAAGCGTAATCGATTTTCTAAAAGCACTCCCTTTACCCGGGAGCCTTGTTGAGATGGGAATTGTTGAAAAGGAAATCAGGATAGCGGCGGACTTAGCCGCTTCCGATCTCGCTGCGGTTCGGTCCACCCGGGCTCTAAATAGTCCGAACCTTCTTGCAATCATGCAATCTGCACTTCTTCAAGACAACCGAGCGAACTTATGAAGCCGCTTCTAATTGATGGCGAATGGGTTACGACGGCAAAAGCAATCGAAAACATCAACCCATCCGATACTTCTGAATTGATCGGTCTTTACGCTCAAGCTGGAGTGGCCGAAACGCAAGCTGCAATTGAGGCGGCATCAAACGCATTTTCAATATGGGCGGAGACCTCACCGCAGAAGCGCTTTGATATATTGAATAGGGTTGCAGACCAACTAGAAATCAGACAGTCGGAGGTTGGAGGTCTTTTATCGCGGGAGGAAGGCAAAACCCTGCGCGAGGGAATAACGGAAGCTGCGCGTGCAGCCAGTATTTTCCGTTTTTACGCCGGTGAGTGTCTTCGGCAGGCCGGCGAACTTCTCCCGTCAGTAAGGTCCGATATTGATGTGGCAGTAACACGGGAGCCACTTGGTGTTATTGGAATTATAACACCTTGGAATTTCCCATTGGCAATACCTTCCTGGAAAATTGCCCCTGCGCTCTGCTACGGGAACACTGTAGTGTTCAAACCTGCCGAATTGGTGCCTGGTTGCGCTTGGATTCTTGCCCAGATCCTTCAAAACGCCGGTTTGCCCGATGGGGTATTTAATCTTGTCTCCGGCGAAGGTGCTGTTGTCGGGAATGCAATCCTGCAATCCCCAAAAGTAGATGGTGTTACATTCACTGGTTCTCAAGCCGTTGGAAAGCGCGTCGCCAAAGCCTGCATTGAGCAGATGAAAAGGGTTCAACTTGAGATGGGCGGCAAGAATCCTCTGGTTGTATTGGATGATGCTGATCTGGATCTCGCGGTTGAAGTCGCCATCGACGGGGCTTTCTTTTCGACCGGACAAAGATGCACCGCATCATCGCGACTGATCGTCACGGAAGGAGTTTATGGGCGGTTTATCGAAAGAATGACCGAAAAAGGTAGGTCGTTGATTGTCGGGGACGCGCTAGATCCGAAAACCGACATTGGTCCTGTTGCCAGCGCAGAGCAATTGCGAACAGATTTGGACTTTATTGAAATCGGCCGTTCTCAGGGCGGCAACCTTAGATTTGGTGGCGCAACAGTTGAAGCAGACAGAAACGGCTATTTCCTGCAGCCTGCACTGTTCACTGACACTTCAAATGACATGAGGATTAACCGGGAGGAAATATTCGGGCCGGTCGCCGCCGTAATTAGAGTCAAAGACTACGAAGAAGCGCTTGCCGTTGCCAATGATACAGAATTTGGCTTGTGCGCAGGAATTTGTACAACAAGCCTCCGATACTCGTCACATTTCCGCAAGCAGTCAAAGGCTGGAATGGTCATGGTCAACCTGCCGACTGCCGGCGTAGATTATCATGTGCCGTTTGGTGGGCGAAAGGCTTCAAGTTATGGCCCGCGAGAGCAAGGACGATTAGCCATGGATTTTTTTACTATTGTGAAAACTGCCTATATTTATTCATAATCGTTGCGCTGCAGCGTTTGCCCCAGTCTTTATCCGTAACCCTAAGTCTCTTTGTCATTCAAATCGTCTTGCCAATGGCAGGGCGTGCGGGGTTTACTCTTGAGAAAACGTTTACATTGAGAGAAACGCTAGTCATCGGGAGGAGAGATGATGAGCGAAGCGATTTCCGTTCACCACGGTGAATTCGGTCGCGCAGCGCTTTATAAACTGGACAAGTCGATCATTACGCATGCCCACCGCGAAGGGCACTTGATCTTCTATCTCAGTGGTGCCCAAGCGAAAGTCAATGTCTCTGGAAAGTGGATCGCAGTCGACAAATTGACTGCCGTGGCAGTCAGTCCATGGGAGCAACACAGCTTCCACCCGCAAAAACAGCCGGCAGCACAAGCTTGCCTTTGCCTGGTTCTTTACATCAAACCGATCTGGTTTCTTGAAAACGGCCAGTCTGCCGAATTCGCGCTAAATTTCGGGAACTCGCGAATCTCGATGTCACCCGACGTTGTTAATTGGGTGCGGCGCCTCACGTCTCTGCTTCTCGATGGCGACAATGATCAATTGTTTGACGGCTATTTGTTTAGAACTACCCAACAGTGTTTTGAGCAATCTTGGCGCAATGCTGACCGTAATTCGATGCTGGGTGACAGAAGGCAGCAGTTCACAGATTTTCGAGTTCGGCGTTCTCTCCGCCTGATGCAGGAAAACTACACTGAGGAAGTTGAAGTTGAATGGCTTGCCCGTGAAGTGGGCCTTTCAAGACCGCATTTTTTCAAGTTGTTCAAAAAACAAATGGGTATTACGCCCAATCTCTATCTCAACACATTGCGTGCGGAACAAGCGATAAGCGATCTCATGACGACCGACAAATCGGTAACGGAAATCAGCTATGATCTTGGTTTTTCTTCGCAGGCCAGTTTTACTCGTTTCTTTTCTTCAAATGTAGGAATTCCACCAAGTGACTACAGAAGGGTCGCACACTTAGGCGGATGATGACCTGGGTGCTCCTGCGAGGCCAAATTATGCCGATGTAGGGCCATCCTAGAATACTATCGGGTACGCCTGTTCTAGATAGTCGACCGTAACATTCTTCCCAAGCAAAAGACAAAGAATGTCAGCTGCGCTTAGGGAGGAAGTCGCTTGAAGCGGCACACGAAAACCGAAGTTCTACAATTGCCCGCTGGTGAGGTCCGCTGATGAAGGACTTTGCATCAAGGCATCCTGCCTGGACACTTCTAATCGTTGTGGCCATTGCAGTCTTCATCTGGTTGATCTTTGCCATTTGGCCACAGGGGCTTGTTGAGGTCATCGGCCGAAAAAAGGTCTTTCTCAATGCGGTCTTCAATGGGGTGACGTTGGGTGGCCTCTACTTTCTGGTCGCAAGTGGGTTCACTCTCATTTTTGGCCTCATGCGCAACGTCAACATGGCGCATGGCACGCTTTATCTCATGGGTGGGTATATCGGCTATTTTGTCGCCTCAGGCTCTGGTTATTGGCTTTTGGCATTTCCCGTTGCCTTCGTGCTGGTAGCCATCCTCGGTATTTTGATGCAGGTTTTCATTTTCCGGCGCATGGAAGGTCAAGATCTGCGCCAGACCCTTGTCACCATCGGCATATCGATTGTTGTGGCCGATCTGATGTTGTGGGGCTTTGGCGGCGACTTCTTCAACATTACACCGCCCAGCTGGCTTAGCGGTCCAATGGAAACGATGTTCGTGACCGGCGTGAAGCGGTCAACTGGTGACCTGATTTATCTGAAATATCCTGTTGTACGAGTAGTTATTTTCCTCGCCTCCGTGGTGGTTGGTGTTGGCATGTGGCTAATTCTCAACCGCACTCAAATCGGGATGATGATCCGCGCAGGTGTCGATGATCGCGATATGCTTTCTGCTACAGGTGCGCGCATCCAGCTAGTTTTTGTCGGCGTGTTCGCTTTTGGCGCCGGGCTGGCCGGAGTTGCCGGTGTCGTCGGTGGGACGTTCCAGTCGGTCGCCCCTGGAGAGGACGTGAGATTCCTCCTGGCCTCCCTGGTTGTGGTGATCGTAGGAGGTATGGGGTCTATCCCCGGAGCAGCGCTGGGTGCATTGCTGATCGGCCTAGCAGAACAATTCGGTTCCGTTTATTTCCCGACCTACGCCGTCGTTTTGACCTTCCTGATCATGGTGCTTGTACTAGCTTTCCGCCCACAGGGCCTCATGGGGAGGAGCTGATTTATGGCGATGGTTGAAAACCGCATGGGCGGCAAGGCTGATGTACGGCAGCCGGTTTGGTTCGAGCGTATCCCCGCCGGCTACTGGGTCGGGTGCATCATTCTTCTCATCATGCCTGCGTTCGCCAATGAGTTCACGCTCTACCAGGTTTTCGGCTGGACTTTCATTCTGGGAATGATCTCACTCAGCCTGATGTTCCTTGGCGGCTATGGTGGCATGGTCAGCCTGGTTCAGATGTCCGTCGCCGGATTGGCGGGTTACATGGTAGCGATATTCGGGAACAGCGCCATCACCGATATCAGCTTGGGGTGGCCCTGGTACATTGCCATTCCTCTGGCGTTGCTGGTAGCCATGTTGTTCGGAACGGTCGTTGGTTCGTTAGCCGTCCGGACCGAGGGTATTTACACGATCATGATCACCCTCGCGGTGGCCGCGGCGTTTTTCTACTTCACTCGCCAGAACTACGCCGTCTTCAACGGGTTCTCCGGGTTCAATGGCGTATTGCCACCGAAACTCTTTGGCGTAGATTGGCGCCAAAGCATCCCGTTCTATTATCTGACGCTGTTCTGGGCGGGGGTCTCATATTTTGCGGTTTTGTATATATCGCGGGCGCCTTTCGGCCTTGCGTTGCAGGGCGTACGGGACAATCCGCGCCGAATGGCAGCGCTCGGATACAGCGTCAATGCGCACCGCATCGCCGCCTATGCTTTTGCAGCATTGATTGCCGGAACTGGCGGCATTTTGTTGACTTGGCAGTCGGCTCAGATTTCGCCAGGCACCGCTGGCATAGGTCCTGCGATCGATATCCTTGTCATTGCAGTCATCGGCGGCATGAGCCGCCCAATAGGCCCCTTTATCGGCGCGTTCATTTTCGTCCTGCTGAAAACCTTTGCGATCGATATTCTGATTTCCGTCGGCCTGAGTGGTGAACGGTTCCAGCTTTTGATTGGGCTTGGCTTTCTGGCGATTGTTTTCTTCTCCCCGGACGGTCTGCTCGGCCTATGGGACCGTTGGCAGGATTACCGCAAACGCGACCCGCTACTCGATCGCAGGGAGGAGCAGCTATGAGTCTCCTTGATCACGTAGCAAGCTCGGTTTCCGACCGCCTAAGCGCAACAGGAACTTCCAATGCGCTTGAACTGCGCGGTGTTAGTAAGATGTTCGGGGCCCTTGCGGCGCTCACCGACATCAACATCACCGTAAAGCCTGGCGAACGCCGCGCCGTACTTGGTTCCAATGGTGCCGGCAAAACGACTCTTTTCAATTGCATAACGGGCGATTTTCCTCCGTCGGCCGGTTCGATAAGGTTTTTCGGCGAGGAAGTTGCAGCATTCCCGGCACAAGAGCGAATCCGCCGCGGATTGCGCCGGACCTACCAGATCTCTCTTTTGTTTTCCGGCCTTTCGGTTCTCGACAATGTCTATCTCGCCTGCTGCGGAGTATCACGCGGCCGGTTTTCCTTTATACGCCCCAAGCGGGATGACGCTTTGATGGCAAGCGCGGCAAACCTGATCCATGTGGTTCACCTGGACGAGGTGCAAAATACCAAGGTCTCCGATCTCTCCTACGGCCAACAAAGGCAGCTGGAAATTGCCATGGCACTATCCGGGGCACCGCGTTTCATCTTGTTCGATGAACCGGCAGCTGGCCTGTCTCCGATGGAGAGAACCGAACTCATAGAGATCCTGACCGGCCTTCCTGGGCATATGGGCTACATCATCATTGAGCACGACATGGATGTCGCTCTTCGCGTTTCTGAATCTGTCACGATGATGCACAACGGGCAGATTTTCAAAGAAGGCAAGCCGGCCGAAATTGAAGATGATGAAGAGGTTCAAGCGCTCTATCTAGGCGGAGAGGAGTCGCTCGGCCATGGTTGAACGTTCGACTCCAGCCCTCGAGATCAAGGATCTCAACGTTTTCTATGGCCATTCTCATGCTTTGCAGGGCGTAAACCTGACGCTGGACCATGGTGTCCTGTCTGTGGTCGGCCGCAACGGAATGGGCAAGACGACAACCTGCAAAGCAATTATGGGGCTTGTGCCGGTCGCATCAGGCTCCATTAGTCTCGCCGAGCATAACCTGGCAGGTCTTGGGCCTGCTGAAATCGCCCGCTTGGGCATTGGATATGTGCCCCAGGGGCGCCGCCTCTGGAAATCTCTCACCGTCGATGAACACCTCAAACTGGTTGCTCGAAGAGGTGGCGCATGGACCCCGGAACGGGTCTACTCCGTCTTTCCGAGGCTGGCGGAACGCCGCACCAATGGGGGAGCTCAGCTTTCTGGCGGTGAACAGCAAATGCTGGCAATTGGACGGGCACTGCTCCTCAATCCAAGACTTCTCGTGATGGACGAACCCACTGAAGGTCTGGCGCCAGTCATCGTCAACCAGGTCGCAGAGATGCTGGCACGTTTGGGTCAGGAAGGTGACATAGATGTCCTTGTTATTGAGCAGAACATCGGCGTGGCCTGCGCAGTCGCAGACGAAGTTGCCATCATGGTCAATGGCAAAATCAATCGCATCATGCCATCCGCGCAGCTGGCTTCAGATAGGGATCTTCAGCAAGCCCTGCTAGGCGTGGGCCGACATGCCCATGATGAGACTCCAGAGCCATCATCCAGTCCTGGCACAGCGGAGTTAGAAAAACCCAAAGCCGCGTCCGTACAACAGATCTATGTGTCCAATCCAACCACACCAACCCGCTGGTCCCAGCCCGTTCCGGTAAGGGTCATAGAAAGCTCAGCACGGACCATAACCTCAACCGCCGTACCGACGGCGAATGTCCCGGCGCTTTCGGCAACCAAACCCGGCAGCGGAACAACGGTTTATGTCGCGGGCACGTTCGACACGAAAGGCGAAGAGCTCCGCTATATCCGGGATATTCTGAAAAGCGAGCGTCTGACGGTTCGCATGATCGACCTGTCGACCAGCGGCAAACCATCAGGTGCGGAAGTCCCACCGCATGCGGTCGCAGCGTTTCATCCACGAGGGGCTAGCGGCGTATTCACCGGTGACCGCGGGACAGCTGTTGCTGGAATGACACTTGCTTTCGAGCGTTGGATATCCGCGCAGCAAGATATCGCCGGCATTATCTCGGCTGGCGGCTCCGGTGGCACCGCGCTTGTCAGTCCTGCAATGCGCACACTTCCTGTCGGCATTCCAAAGGTGGTCATCTCGACCGTGGCTAGCGGAAACGTCGAGCAATACGTCGGTCCTTCGGACATCATGATGCTGCACTCCGTCGCCGACGTTCAGGGCCTGAATTCAATTACGCGGGAAGTACTTGGAAATGGTGCCGGTGCACTGGCAGGTGCCGTTAATGCCAGCCGGAAACGCAAACCCATCATTGACGCCAAGCCTGCGGTTGGCCTGACAATGTTCGGGGTTACGACACCGTGCGTCCAACAGGTGACGGCTGCCCTTGAAGAAGAATTTGACTGCCTGGTTTTCCACGCGACCGGCGTTGGAGGCCGATCCATGGAAAAGCTCATGGACAGCGGCATGCTGGCAGCAATCATTGATCTGACTACGACAGAGGTTTGCGACATGGTCGCCGGCGGAGTTTTTGCCGCCAACGATGACCGGTTTGGTGCCTCGATCCGCGCTGGCCTGCCCTATATCGGCTCTTGCGGCGCGCTTGACATGGTCAACTTCAACGCACCGGACACCGTACCCGAAAAGTATCGGGGCCGTCTTTTCTATGAGCACAATCCCCAGATCACGTTGATGCGCACAACGGTTGAGGAAAACATCGAGATGGGGCGCTGGATTGGAGCGCGCCTCAACGAGATGACGTCGCCCGTTCGCTTTTTCCTGCCGGAAGGCGGGGTCTCTCTGCTCGATGCTCCAGGCATGGCTTTCCAAGACACTGAAGCAGACGACGCGCTTTTCAGAACTCTCGAAGATACGGTGCGCCAAACAAGCGAGCGCAGACTCATCAGGGTTCCACACAACATTAACGATCCCGAATTTGCGGACCTTATCGTCTCGACATTCCGGGGCTTCCATTCCAGCCGGCGCAGCCGAGCAGCAGGAGAATAATGATGTTTGATCGCAAGCAACTGGTTGCGAAATACCGCGCGATGATCGCCCGCGGTGAGCCAATCATCGGCGGCGGCGCAGGTACCGGACTGTCAGCCAAGGGAGAAGAGGCTGGAGGGATTGATCTCATCGTTATCTACAATTCCGGCCGTTACCGGATGGCGGGGCGCGGTAGCCTCGCGGGCCTTATGCCCTACGGCGATGCAAACTCGGTCGTGATGGAAATGGCCGGCGAAGTATTGCCCGTAGTTCGGGAAACGCCTGTTTTGGCCGGAGTTTGTGCATCCGATCCATTTCGTCTCATGGACAAGTTCCTTGATGAAGTAAAAGCAGCCGGATTTTCTGGCGTTCAAAACTTTCCGACAGTTGGACTGATCGACGGCAACTTCCGCGCAAATCTTGAAGAGACGGGGATGTCCTACCAGCTCGAGGTAGACATGATCCAGATGGCGCATCAGAAGGATCTCCTGACCACGCCTTATGTTTTCTCTACCGAAGATGCAGCAGCAATGGCAAAGGCTGGAGCAGACTTTATTGTCTGCCATCTTGGTCTGACGACAGGCGGAAGCATTGGTGCAGAAACGGCACTGAAATTATCAGACTGTCCTGCAATTGTAGACGCATGGTCGGAAGCGGCTCTCGAAGTCAATCCGGATGCAATTGTGCTGGTCCATGGCGGACCGGTCGCAATGCCCGAGGATGCGGAATTCGTTCTCAAGAATACACGCAATTGCCACGGCTTTTACGGCGCATCCTCAATGGAACGCCTACCGACTGAAATCGCGCTTGTCGAACAAACCAAAAAATTCAAGGGAATTCGCGGCTCTTAAGCCGCGGAGGGAGGATCGAAAATGGCTGGTCAGCTCATTGGACAACTGGTGTTGTGGTTCATACTCGCCGTCATCGTTGTCTTCATCCTCTACTGGGTGATGCATTGGCTTTATCGGCGCTCGACAAAGGAAGTGGCTTTCGTCCGTACGGGCTTTCTGGGCGAAAAAGTCGTGATCGATGGCGGTGCGTTCGTTTGGCCGATTATTCACGACATCACGCCGGTCAACATGAACTCGCTTCAAATGGCACTAACGCGGGAGAAAGAAGACGCTCTCATTACCAAGGACAGGTTGCGAGTCGATGTGGATGCAGAATTCTATGTGCGCGTTGGGCAGACAAAATCGGCGGTCAGTGTTGCTGCGTCAACACTAGGCAGGCGAACCCTTGAGCCGGAACGCATCCATTCTCTCCTCTCAGGGAAATTTATTTCCGCGCTCCGGACCACTGCTTCCGAAATGACGATGGAAGAGCTGCACGAGAACCGTCACGACTATGTTGCGCGGGTTCTTGACGCGGCACAGGTCGGCCTGGATAAAAACGGTTTGGAGCTGGAAAGTGTAGCGATTACCGACATCGACCAGACCGGAATTGAGTATTTCAACCCGTCCAACCGGTTTGACGCAGAAGGTCTGACAACTGTCATAAAAGAGATCGAGGACCGGAGAAAACTGCGCAATGACATTGAGCAGGATTCAATGATCCGCATCCGCTCACGCAATTTGGAAGCTGAAAAGCAAGTTCTTGATATTGAACGCGAAAGTGAACATGCGCGCCTGGAACAAGAGCGGGAAATAGAGTTCCGCAGGGCGCAGCAACATACAGAGTTGGTTCGTGAACGCTCTGAGCGGGAAAAGGAAGCGGAACAGGCCTCTCTTTTAAGCCGAGAAGCTATTGAAACCGCACGGATTGAAAATGAACGGCTAATTTCAGAAGCCCGCATCGCATCAGAAAGAGAAGTGCGTCAGAAAGAAATAGAGCGCCAGCGGGTCATTGACGAGGCGGAAATAGCCACACGGGAAGCGGTCGAAAAGGCCCGCATCGGTCAGGAAAAGAACCTCACTGAAGAGCGCATCCGTACGCAGCAGGTAACCGAGGCAGCAGATATTGCAGCCAAGGAAACGGTCGAAAAAGCCCGCATAGCGCAGGAAAGAACGCTGACTGAGGCGAGGATTTCCAAAGACCGTGAAACCGAAGCCCTTGAAATCGAACGCCGCAAGTCAATCGAGGAAACCGACATTGCTGCGCGTGAACTGATTGAAAAGGCAAAAATCGCTCAAGAGGAAGCCGTAACCGAAGCGCGGATTGCTTTTGAAAAAGCAACCCGGGAAAAGGAAATCGCACGGAACCTTGCGATTGAACAGGCTGAAATTGCATCCCGCGAAGCTGCAGAGAAACTTCGGGTCGCCCAGGAACAAACGGTCAATGCATCACGCATTACCGCTGATCGTGAGACTCGTCAGCTAGAGATTGAGCGCCAAAAAGCGCTCGAGGAAGCCGAGATTGCAAGCCAGAAAGCGACTGAGGCAGCCCGGATCGCCCGCGAAAAGGCCTTGGCAGCAGAGCGAATTGCGTCAGATCAGGCCACAAGGGCTCTGGAAATTGAGAAACAGCGCGAAATCGAAATAGCTCAAATTGCGGCGCGCGAAGAGACGAACAAAACCCGCATAGCCCAGGAAGAACGCATCAGGAATCTCGAGATTTCTTCCAACAAGGTGGTTGACGAAGCAGAGATTGCAGCGCGCGAAGCGGTCGAAAAGGCGCGGATCGCGCAAGACCAGCAATTGTCTTTTGAGCGCATTGCGGCGCAGGAAGCCACTGATGAGCGAGAGGTAGCCCGCCAGGCTGCTCTTGATGCAGCCAATATTGCAGCGAAGGAAGCGACCGAAGCAAAACGCATTGCGCAGGAAAAGGTGATTGCGGCCGAACGCATCACGTTTGAGCAGGAAACCCGCGCCCTGGAGATTGCCCGTAACAAGGCTGTCGAAGAAGCTGAAATCGCGGCTCGCGAAGCCGTTGATGCGGCCCGGATTGCGCAGGAAACCAAGACCACGTTGCAGCGGATTGAAACCGAAGAGGTTACCAAGGAACGCGACGTTGCACGCACCAAAGCCGTTGAGGCAGCGGAAATTGCAAAGGCCGAAGCAACGGAAGCTGCCCGTATTGCCAAGGAAAAAAAGGTCGCGGCAGAGCGTATTGCCTACGAACAGGATCTCCGCGAACGGGAAATCGCCCGGAACCGCGCAGTCGATGTTGCGAATATCTCTGCTCAGGAATTGGTTGAAGCGGCGCGTATTGCGCAGGAAAACAAGATCCGAACTGCTGAAATTACAAAAGATATTGCGCTCAGAACGAGAGAAATCGAGAAGACCGAAGCCGTCGAGACTGCCGAAGTCGCCTCACGCCGTACCGTCGAGCAGCTCCGGATCGAAAAAGAGCAAGAGACCACCGCCGAAAAGATCGCGCGGGATGAAAAAATCCGATCTTTGGAAATCGCCCGCAACAAGGCGATCGACGAAGCCCAGGTTGCAGCAGACGAGGCGGTCGAAGCTGCAAGAGTCGCAAAGGAAAAGTCCATCGACGTGGAGAAAATCCATGCAGAACAGGAACTGGATGCAAAGAAACTTGAACGCAAGAAAGCTTTGGAACAGCTCGAAATCTCACGGGTTCAGGCACTTCGCGAGGCAGAAATTTCCAGTCAGGAAGAAATTCAAAGAGCGCAAATTGCATCCGAACGGGGCTTGGACGACGCCCGCATTGGCCATCAAACCGAACGCAGGCGCTTGGAAATTGCGCGTGAGAAAGCTGTCGAAAGCGCTCAGATGGACAAGGCCATTGAGCTTTACAAGAAGTCGCTAGACGAAAGCGCCGCTGCTGTCGAAGCAGAAGTTGCCAGGGCGCGCGCGGCAGAAGCCGCAGAGAGGGTCAAAACGGCACAGGAAACGGAAGTGGCCACCCGCCGGAAGTCTGTCGATGTGGTGCTCGCGGAAAAGGAAGCGGAAGAAAAACGTATTGCCGCAGAAGCAGAACGAATTCGAAAGTCTGTCGAGGCCGAAGCCCAGAAGCTAATCAACGAAGCCGAGAATGTTCTCACAGACGGCGCGAGGCATTCCCTCTTCAAACGCAAAATGCTTGAGCATGTTGAGGGCATCGTAGCTGCCTCCGTCAAGCCGATGGAAAAAATCAACGATATCAAGATCATGCAGCTTGGCGGCAGCGGTGCCAATGGTCTGGGTTGGGCCGATGGTAGCAATGGCGGTGGTGCAGGTGCGCCGGGTGGCGGCGGAAGCCCGACCGATGAAGTCATCAACTCAGCTCTCCGATACCGGGTTCAAGCTCCCATGGTCGACAGCTTGTTGAGCGATATCGGGATCGACGGATCGAACCTTGCCAAGTCCGACATCATGCGCACCGCCAGCGACATGACACGGGCAACCAATGAGATGAAGCGTCTCAAGGGGGACGGCGGATCTAAGGCGTCTGACGCGAAGAAGGAGACGAAGTAATGGCGCGGGTCTACGTCTCCTCGGTGATTGATGCGTCGGCTGAGAAGGTCTGGGACAGGGTCCGAGACTTCAACGGTTTGGCGAAATGGCATCCGCGCATTCGTGAAAGCCGGATCGAGGAAGCTTTGCCTGCCGATAAGGTTGGCTGCATACGGAACTTCAACCTGCAGAACGGAGACAACATCAGAGAACAGCTTCTCGGTTTGTCTGACTACGACATGTTTTGCACCTACGCCATTTTGGAAAGCCCCATGCCGCTTACGGACTATGTCGCAACCCTGCGTCTGACGCCCGTAACGGAAGGCGACCGGTGTTTCATTGAATGGTCCGCGGAATTCTCCTGCGATCCTGACAATGAGGCGGATCTTGTTTCGGGAATTGGATCCAACGTTTTCCAGGGCGGCTTTGATGCATTGAAGCGCCACTTCGGGGGAAGCTGACGGTCTTGAAGCAGGGTCAATTCAGTAGGGAGGAAAATGCGATGAAATCAACTGTATTGGGAATGATTGGTGCAAGCATGGTGGCCTCTGTTGCAAATGCCCAGGATCTGCCAGCGCTGGTGCTGCAACCAAATGCCGAGCGCGTTACGTTTGAGCACATCGATGCGCTGAATGCCTGCGACTGGAATCGCTTGATGGCGCAATACCCCGAAGAAGTCCTGTTTATTCTGCCCAATGGGGTGTGGATCGAAGGGCGCAAGAATATTGGCGATGTCTTTGCCGGTTTCTGCCAGACCCGCGATGAAGGGGGATTTAAAGGCGCAACTTTCATTGCCGAAAAAGTCAAGACGGTCGGCAACACGGTCAATGTCTCCTGGCGCGTTGAGGCAGATTTTCTGGCCGAGCCCTACAAAGGCGCCGATGCTTATGTCACGCAGGACGGACTGATGTACGTGCAAGTCACGACCTTTGATCCAGCCGACATGAAATTCAAATAGGCAGGAGAGACTGGCGTCGTGGTCAAAGTTGTCCGTAGCACTGTCTTGAAGGCACCAATCGAAGACGTGTGGGAAGTTCTGCGCGACTTCAATGGCCACGACCGCTGGCATCCAGCTGTCTCGACAAGTCAAATTGAACGTGGAGAGAGCCCTGACAGGGTTGGTGCAGTCCGGCGCTTCAAGCTGCAGGACGGATCGGAGCTAAGGGAACAGCTCCTCACTCTTTCGGATCTGGAGCAGACACTTTCCTATTGCCTGCTCGACACGCCCATCCCGCTCTTCAACTACGTCGCCCATGTACGCCTGATGCCGGTTACGGATGACAATACAACGCTTTGGGAATGGGAAAGCCGCTTTGACACTCCGGCCGGGCGGAACAAGGAACTGGCCGATTTGGTCGGAAATGACATTTACGTGGCCGGTTTCAAGGCCGTTTCCGAATTCATGGGATTGGAGGCCTAGGTGATGGTGACAATCACGACAGTTGACACCCTTCAAAGTGCCGCCAACAGCAGCGGACAGGAAGCCGTGTTTCTCGCAGGAGGAACACTGGTCATGCGCGGAATCAACTACGGCCATCAGGGGATTTCGCGTCTGGTTCGCCTTCGTGATCCGAAAATCTTGGCGTCGATTTCAACCGAGGGAAGTCGCATCCGAATTGGTGCTGCCACCACGATGGCCGACATTTTGAAAAGCGCAGATGTGACTTTCCTCCATCCTGTTGCACATTCGATTGGGGGACCGGCAGTACGCAATATGGCGACCGTTGGCGGAAACATATTTGCACGTCACCCCTATGGCGATTTTGCCGTCGCGCTTCTTGCACTGGATGCCAAAATCCGGATGTCGGATGGCAGCGATATCGAATTGGACCGGTTGCTTGAAACAAGAGATACCGAAAACCGCCTTGTGGAGTCCATTTCGATAGCTCGTCCTTCAGGTGATGATTTTCGGTTCCGCAAAGTAACACGTGTCAAACCGGTGGGCGCTGCGCTTCTCAGCATGGCTGCATGGCTTCCCCGCCAAGCTGGACGGATAACCGGCGCACGGATCGCTTACGGCGCAATGGCCAAAACTCCAATACGGGTTTCTGCCGTGGAATCCGCACTCCAGGGAGCGGAGTTGGACGCAAACGGTATTTCCCGCGCGCTCCAGGCGGCTTCTCAGAACCTCACGCCGCCCGACGACAGTCTGGCGTCCGGCTGGTACCGGGCAGAGGTTGCTCCGGTGCATTTGAAACGTCTTCTTTTGGGTGAAGGACAACGCTGATGGCCAAGACGCCCGTTCAATTCAAACTTAACGGTTCACCAGCCGCTGTGTTTGTCGAAGATGCCCAGAACTTGCTGGATGTCTTGAGGCGCGGCGTCGGAGACCTCACACCTAAATATGGCTGCGGTCAGGGGAGTTGCGGCTCGTGTACTGTGCTGATTGAAGGCGAGCCGCATCTCAGCTGTTTGACACTTGCCGAGACCGTGGAGGGAAAGGACATCCAGACCACCAACGGTTTGGCCGATGGTCCGCAGTTGCACGCCCTGCAGGAGGCTTTCATGGAGGGCTTCGCGGCCCAGTGCGGCTACTGCACACCCGGCATGCTGATGGCTGCAAAAGCACTGCTGGACAAGAACCCGCGCCCAAGCCGCGAAGAAGTTGTTGAAGCTATCTCTGGAAACATCTGCCGCTGCACCGGCTATGAACCCATCATTGATGCGATCCTCAGCGCGAGCAGTCAGCCAATACGGAGGGCCGTCTGATGTCTTCCGTTGAATTTCGCAAAGACCTTTTTGCCGATGAACGCGATGATAACTTGCAAGAAATCGGCAAACCGACACGGCGTCAGGACATACTCGGCCACGTTACAGGCCGCTCACCGTTTTATGACGATCATCTGTTTGAAAGTCTGCTGCATATGCGGTGCGTGCGCTCTCCCCACCACCATGCACGGATCAGGTCCATAGACACCTCACAAGCCGAACGCATGCCTGGCGTAGTTCGAATTGTTTTGGCCCGTGATGTCCCAAACAACCTCAATACGCTCCTATCTCTGATCAACTTTGGCAAGGATGAAGAAAAGCTCATCCAGGACACCAAGGTTGCTTATGTCGGCGAACCGGTTGCGGCCGTTATCGCAGAAACAGAAGCACTTGCACGCGATGCCTGTGCCGCGGTGCGGGTAGACTATGAAGAGCTTCCGCACGTGTTAGA
This sequence comes from Roseibium sp., assembly GCA_965230705.1. Taxonomy (GTDB): domain Bacteria; phylum Pseudomonadota; class Alphaproteobacteria; order Rhizobiales; family Stappiaceae; genus Roseibium. Next base: position 782,100 of record CBDDLN010000001.1, read on the forward strand.
TCCCGAAGATGCATTGGCGCCGGGCGCGCCCGTCGTCAATGAAGTCTATCCAAACAACACGTTCGACTACCACGACCGGTATGACCATCAGAAACTGAGGTTCGGAGATGTCGAAAAGGGGTTTGCCGAGGCAGATCACATAGTTGAAGGCGAATACCAGACATCGCCAATCGAGCAGGCCCCGATTGAAACCTGTGGCGCAATTGTTGCTCCGGAAACCAATGACCGGTATGTCTGTTACACCTCCACACAGGCGCTTTTCTTCTCTTTGGGCACGACGGCCAAACTTCTCAATATGGCATCGTCCAGGCTCCACTTTATTGGCGGCACTGTCGGTGGCGGTTTTGGCGGCAAGGTCGACAGCATTGCCGAGCCAATGTCGGTACTGGGGGCAGTCCTGACCGGACGTCCAGTTAAATTCATGTGGGACCGGTCCGAGGAAATGCAGGTTGGAGCGCCGCGCGGCGCCGAGCGCTGGCGTATCAGGGACGGGGTTGCGCGTGATGGAAGAATTCTAGCGCGAACGTTTACCGGCTTCTTCGACGCGGGTGCCTACACGCGGCTCTCATCCTACGCGATCATCAAATGCACGGCGCATTTGCCGGGCCCCTACACGATCCCGAACGTCGCCTCCAACGTCTATTGCGTTTTCACCAACCGGACACCTGCCACAGCCATGCGCGGTTTCGGAATCACGGCCGTCGATTTTGCCATTGAGTGCCATATGGACAAAATCGCCGAAACGGTGGGTATGAACCCGATAGAACTCCGGATTTTAAATGCTTACCGGGATGGAGATATGAAACCCCATCGCCGTTTGGCAAAGAACGCTGCGTTGATTGAATGTTGCCAAGTGGCAAGCCAGAAATCCGGGTGGACCATTGGCGGCGATGCTGCAAGGCAGTCCAGTTTGACGGGCGGCGGTGGAGCACGCGCCAGGATCCCCGAAACCGTGACTGATAGTGTCGGCAAGATCGGTGAGCGGCGCCAGTCGGCCATCCCAGCCGAACCGGGTGCAGGAGCTTCCTCTACGGGGCGTATCGCTGCGGGTACAAGGGGCATCGCGATCACAGCCGCCGCGCCGCAGGACGAGGACATGATCATCGATCCGTCCCGAACTGGTTATAAAGGGCCGTCGGATACACCGACGCAGGTTCCTGATCTTGCAACGGCACAAATGCATTCTCGTGCACCCGCGGCACCCGTACCTGAGACGGCTGTGCCGGCACCGGTAATTCCGGTGGAAAGGCCGGGACCGTTGCCTCCGCCAGGGGCACCACAAACAACCGCTCAGCCGAGAGCGGCTCAATCAGCGGTTCACCCCGAGACCCAGATTGCCACACCAACCCAACCCGCTGCCCCGCAGCCAGCAAGCGGCACACCGCCTTACAAACCGGACAAGCCGTTCTCACGTGGTGTCAATCGGCCAGGCGTATCCAGATTCCTGTCCGGTTCGAGGAGACGCTGATCATGACCGTTCACAAAGGACGCGGCTTTGCCTGCATCAATTATCCGATCGGCATGAACCTTGGTGGCGACCCCAGCCAGGCGCTTGTACATTCGACACCCGACGGGAAATTCATGGTTGCTCTGTCTTCAATTGACCTTGGGCAGGGCATGAAGTCAGTGAGTCGGCAAATCGCTGCCGAGACACTCGGTGTTCCGGTGGCGGACGTCTATGTCGATACCGCCGACAGCGATACAGGCCCGCACTGCATGGGTTCCTTTGCGTCCCGGGGCACACACCGCGTTGGCAACGCCGTTATTCGGGCTGCCACCGAAGCGCGCAAAGCGCTGCTGGAAGCTGCAGCTGAAGAACTTGAAGTCAACGCCTCCGACCTTGAGACCGATGGCCAGGGCAACATTCACGTCAAGGGTGCGCCGGGCCGGAGCATCACTGTCGCTGACACCGCCATAGCGGCTCAATTCAAGCAGGGACGCACCTTGTCTGGACGCGGCATATATTTGGTGCCGCCATCAGATGTTGATCCTGAAACCGGCGAAATGACACCTGTGTCCTGCTTCGCCCATGCCGCACTTGTCATTGATCTGGAAGTCGATGACGAGACCGGCGAGGTCACCGTAAATCAGATCAACTCGGCCTATGAAGTCGGCCGCGCTCTTAACCCGAGGCTTGTTGAACAGCAGTTGGTGGGTGGAGCGTGGATGGGTGTCTCGCATGCACTCTACGAAACGACAGAGCCCTATTATCCCGACCGTAGTCATGGGCCAAAAGACTTCAACTCCTATCTGATGCCCGGCCCCGGTGAAGTCGTTGATCACAACATCGCTGTTCTCGAACGTCCCGCGGAAGATGCGCCATTCGGGGGCAAGGGACCGGGTGAGATGTGCGCCAATCCGGTTCTCCCTGCCATTGCCAACGCGGTTTACAACGCGGTCGGCGTCAGATGCGACACGTTGCCGATCACCCCTGAAAAAATTCTCCGGGGCATCAAAGCAAACGGCGGCGCGCGGCCGCAGGGGGCGCGCTGAACCATGCCCGTTGTCTCTTCCATTGTTGGCATAGACAGTCCGGCCCGTTTGCGGGACGCGCTCAACGCGGCCCAGTATATTTCGGGTGATGATCTGTCGACAGCGGCCTATCTGGCTCTTGCCCTTGGCAAGCCCTTACTGCTGGAAGGGGCGCCGGGTGTTGGCAAGACAGAAGCGGCAAAGGCTATCGCATCGGTTCTCGGACGAAGCGTGGTTCGCCTGCAGTGTTTCGAGGGTATCGATGCAGCGTCTGCGCTCTATGAATGGAACTACACGCGGCAGATGCTGGCCATCCGGCAGGCGGGCGATGATTACGTTAATATCTATGAAGACCGGTTTTTGCTCGAGCGGCCAATGCTTGAAGCATTGCGTTCACCTGACGATTGCGTGCTCCTGATTGACGAAATAGATCGGTCCGACCAGGAATTTGAAGCATTTCTTCTTGAGTTTCTGTCGGACTTTGCGATCTCAATTCCGGAGACCGGGACTGTGCGTGCGGCAAGGCCGCCAGTGGTCGTCCTCACCTCGAACAGAACCCGCGATCTGCATGAAGCTCTGCGCCGGCGGTGTGTCTACCATTGGATCGACTATCCGGACCTTCATCTTGAAGCCCAGATCGTTATGGCGCGCGCAAGTTCTGTGGCGGAAGCAACAGCCCACGCAGTTGCGGGAGCAGTCGCGATGCTCAGAACCGAGCCGCTAGCGAAGCTCCCGGGTGTTGCTGAGACCGTAGAATGGGCTGAGGCCGCAACATTGCTCCACAATCAAGGTGCAACCTGGCCAGATGCATTCAGGCGCGCGATTGGAGTGGCGCTGAAGGATCATGACGACCTTGCCTACCTCGATGACAGGCTGGAAAGTTTCATGCCGCAGGAGGCAGCATGACGCTTCCGCAAGCCGCCAGGCCCTTTGTTGAATTTCCGCAAGTTCTGCGCGCTCACGGGTTCGCTGTCTCGCCCGACCAAACCATCGGTTTCATTGAAGCCGTTGGCCTTCTAGGCCCAATGGACATGACCGATATCCGGCGGGCCGCAATTGCCATGCTCGCGGTTCCCAGAGAACGCCAGCCCGAATTTGAAGCTCTCTTTCGCGCATATTTTCTAGGCCAGGGTCTCGCGGCCTCAATTGAAGATGACGATGAGGAAGAAGATGTCGAGGCCTATGAGCCAACAGGCACGACCGTTGATGTTGAAGAAGGTCTCGATGAAAATGAAAGCGGGGACTTTGCGACATCAGCGGAAATTCTGAGACATCGCCAATTTGCACCGGTTGAAGATGACGAAGCGCTGCGCAATTTGGCGAGGCGGGCGGAGCACGATCTGCCCCGGCGCATGTCCTACAGGAGGTCCTTTGACAATCGGGGAGAGCGGATCGCTCTGCGCCGCGCGCTCCGGCAAGCGATCAAACGCGACGGAGAAGTCTTCAATCTCCCGGTAACACGACGGAAAACACGGCAGCGTCGGATTCTGCTGCTTGTTGATGTATCTGGGTCAATGCGCGATCAAAGCGAAGCAACGCTGCGGTTTGCACATGCGCTTACACAGGCAGCCGATCGTGTTGAGACTTTTACGCTGGGAACACGTCTGACCCGGATATCGCATTCATTGCGCCTTCGGAACCGGGATCAGGCATTGGAAGCCGTTGGGGCCGCTGTCGCGGATTTTGATGGTGGAACGCGGATTGGTGATGCGCTGTCCGCTTTTTTGTCCGTGCCGCGATTTGCCGGTTACGCGCGCGGTGCAGCGGTATTGGTTCTATCCGATGGGCTGGAGCGCGGGACGCCCGATAGCCTCGTGCAGTCCATCCAAAAGCTGTCCCGCCTGACTTGGCGGCTGGATTGGCTAACTCCGCTTGCATCCGAGCCTGGCTTCGAACCACGCACCAAGGCTCTTTCTGCTTGCCTGCCGTACCTCGATGGCCTGGTTCCCGGTGGCCGGGTCGAAGCCCTCTGCAACCATGTTCTTAGCTTATCGAGGTCACGATGATCGACGCACACCATCACATTTGGCTTCAAAAGGATTTGCCATGGCTGTTGGGACCTGAGCAGCCCCGTATCTTTGGCCCATACGCGGCGATCAAACGCGACTATCTTATCGATGAGTTCCGAAGAGATCTGAAAAATACGGGAATTGAGAAGTCGGTCTATATCCAGGCCAATTGGCCGCCCAATTGGTTTGAGGATGAAGTGGCCTGGGTTCAGTCCGTCGCGGATGAAACAGGTTGGCCGCACGGAATTGTAGGCTATGCAGATTTCACCGTTGAAGATGTTCGCCCGCAACTTGACCTCCTGCAGAAATATCCCCTGATGCGCGGACTGCGGCAGCAATTTCATTGGCACGAGAACCCGCTCTACCGGTTCGCCCAACGGCCCGATCTGCCGGCTGACCAGAACGTTCGTAAAAACATTGCCTACCTCAAGGACTACAACTGGTCCTTTGATCTTCAGGTGTTTACATCGCAGATGGAAGACGCAGCGGAGCTGGCCGCAAGCTACCCAGAGGTCCGATTTGTCCTCCAGCACGCAGGTATGCTCGAGGACACGAGCCCGGCCGGCGTAAAAAGTTGGCGAAAGGGAATGCGCCGCCTTGCCGCGAGCGAGAACGTGTTCTGCAAACTTTCGGCGTTTGGAACCTTTATCCACCGAAACGACCCGGAATTCATCGCGTTCATGATCAAACAAAGCGTTGGTTTGTTTGGCGCCGAACGGTGCATGTTCGGTTCGAACTTTCCAATCGAAAAGATTTGGACCACCTACCCGGACCTTTTTGCAGCCTTCCAAGAAGGAGCAAAGGGCCTCAGCAAAGCAAAGCAACAAGCAGTTTTTAACGACACGGCGGAGCGCTTCTATCGGCTTTAGTCGGTGAACTGCTGCCGCTTCCAATCAAACGGGAGTGATAAAGAATGGCACTTACTATCCACGTTCTGGACTACGGTGACATTGAACTCGAGACATCGTTTCTCGTGCTGGGTCATGAGTGCGGTCGTATTCGCCGCGTTCCTGTATATGGCTTTTTGATCCTTGGCGGAACCTATCCCGTTCTGGTCGACACTGGCTACCGGGACAATGCGATCATGGAAAGCTTGGGTATGCGCGGCCTGCAATTCCACGACAACATGATCGAGAACCAGCTCGCCAAACATGGCCTGAAGCTAGGTGATATACGCTACATCCTGCACACGCACCTGCATATCGATCATGCAGGTAAGGATGACCTTTTCTCTATGAATACGACGGTGGTGCTTAACCGGAAGGAAATGGAATTCTCCGTCTCGGGCATCATGTATCCGCAATACCCGAAACCGGACATCAAACACCTTGTGGACCGGATCTATGAACCGGAGGCCATGCGATTCCTGGATCTGGAAATCACGGGAGCGGAAGAAATCATCCCGGGTGTATGGTGTGAGGCAGCAGGAGCGCACACCGAGGGGTCAATGAATGTGATCGTGGAAACCGCCGAAGGTCTGGCCTGCATCTGCGGTGATGTCATTTACGACTTCAATGATCAGATTGTGAACCACGTTTACACCAACAACTGGATGGAACCGCGCGTGACGGGCAACCACGCCGGGTCGAAACGCGAGGAAAAGGGCGCAATCAAGAAACTCCTCAACAATTACACCTTCCTTCTGCCTGTCCATGACCGGCCGGCCAAAATCCAGAACCAACAAGTTGTTGGACGCCTCGGCATGACGGTTCCCGGTCCCATGACGGAAACCCTGCCTGAACGGCAGTGGTTCGCAATGTAATCACGGATACTGATGAAGTCAGGTTTGCGGGTTGCTAGTCGGAAGTGTTTGGAGGAACTCATGGGTCACACAGCTGTCGATTCCAAATTTCTGGATCTGATGGACGTGAATACACCGGTCAATCAGCTTGGTACCGGTTTCGTCTTCACCGAGGGGCCAATCTGGCACCCGACCGAAAAGTATCTTCTGTTTTCCGACATGCCGGGTGACGTCCGGAGGAAATGGACCGCTGAAAGCGGTGTTACCGAGAACATGCGCCCGTCCAACAAGGGCAACGGCATGACTTATGACTCGGAACTCAATCTCATCGTCTGTGAACATGCCACAAGTTCTGTCGCCCGCTTTCGTCCCGATGGAACGCGCGAGGTTCTTGCGTCGCATTTCGAAGGCAAAGAGCTCAACTCACCGAACGATATCGTTGTGAAATCGGATGGAGCGATCTACTTCACCGATCCGACCTACGGGAGGTTAGAGCATTTCGGCGTGCCCCGCCCCCTGCAGCAGGGTTTTCAGGGCGTATATATGCTGCCACCCGGACACAAGCCGGGGGATGAGGCCATCCTCGTTTCCGATCGCTACATGTTCAATCAGCCGAACGGTTTGTGCTTCTCCCCATGTGAACGCTGGATGTGGGTCAATGACACCGAGCAGGCTAACATCCGGATGTTCGATATTGGTTCGGATGGCAGGCTCAACAATGGCCGTGTTTTTGCCTCTGGCATCAAGGATCCAGACAAAGCTGGCGTTCCAGATGGAATGAAGGCGGACGCAAATGGTAATGTTTGGGTGACTGCACCAGGCGGGATCTGGGTCTATTCGTTCGATGGTCTGTTGATCGGAAAAGTGGATGTTCCCGAAATGGTTGCCAATCTTCATTGGGGTGGCGACGACTGGCAGACGCTTTTTATGTGCGCCTGCACGTCCGTCTACAGTATTCAAACAAAAGTCCGGCCAAGGCGTGAGCCTTTTATGTCCCCCAGGCCGGCACAGCAACATTCGCCAGACCAACCAACCCATTCAGCAGGCGGTGTTTCAACCTCTTCGGCGAAAGGTCTCCAGCTTTCGGCATGTCCGGTCATTGATCCGGCCAAAACCGCTTTGCTCATTCAGGACCTGCAGAATGACGTCATGATTGAGGGCGGCGCGTTTGCCGATACCGGATCGCCGCAACATGCCCGTGACCAGAATGTGGTCTCAAATGCAATTGCCCTTGCAGATGCAGCACGCCGGAAAGGCATTCCAGTAATTCATATCTGGATGGTTTGCGAGCCCGGGCACCCCTTGCTTGCTCAACACGCGCCTCTGTTTCAGGGGCTGAAGGGCGAGAATGCGCTTGTTCGGGGGACGTGGGGCGTCGCGCCAGTAGCCGGTCTCGAGCCCCGGCCCGGGGATCTCGTTTGCGAAAAAATGTCCATGAGCGGATGGGAGACGTCGCGTCTTGAATCGTATCTACGCCATGCCGGTATCGATACGATAATCAACACCGGTTCGTGGACAAACATGAGCGTCGAACACACGGCCCGCACGGCGGCCGACAAGGGGTTCAGAGTTATTGTGCCGGAGGACGCCTGTTCTACGATGAATGCAGAATGGCACCGCGCTTCCATAAATTATGCCATGCAGAATGTCGCCTGCGTTACCAGCGTTGCATCTGTCATGTCTGCGCTGAACTAGGGTAAGTTTGGTGCCCATTCGAAATGCTTGGAGTATCATATGCAGGACATTGCTATCGTCACAGGTGGGGCACAAGGCATTGGATTTGCTTGTGCAGAACGGCTGGCCGAAAAGGGCGCCCGTCTGGTTCTTTGGGATGCCGACGAGCAAGCGCTTGAACATACGGCATCAAAAATTGGGGCTGTTCCGGTAAAGGTTGATGTTTCTGACTGGATGTCGGTTGCCGCAGCTCTTGAGGATACAAAGAAAAGGGCAGGCGATCCCTCCATTGTTGTAAACTCCGCAGGCATCGCCGGACCAAACCTCTCAATCGAAGAATATCCGCTTGAAGACTGGCGAAAGATTCTCGACGTCAACACAACCGGCTCCTTTCATTTGCTGAAGGCGGTGCTTCCGGGCATGAAGGCCCGGAATTATGGCCGCATTGTTTTGATCGCGTCTGTCGCCGGTAAGGAGGGCAACCCCAATGCATCGGCATACAGCGCATCAAAAGCTGCGGTGATCGCTCTTGCCAAGAGCGCTGGCAAGGAATGCGCATCGTTCGATATTGCTGTGAATGCTGTGACGCCCGCTGCAGCCCGCACCCGAATTTTCGATCAAATGAGCGAAGAACATATCGCCTACATGCTTTCAAAAATTCCAAGGAACCGGTTTCTAGAAGTCAAGGAGGCCGCGGATATGATCGCCTGGCTTTGTGATCGGGAAAACAGTTTCGCAACCGGCGCCGTTTTCGATCTTTCAGGCGGCCGGGCAACCTACTAAGGAACTTCACAAGGCGATGCGCCAGATGTGCAGTTGGGCGCCCCTGTGCTCAAAGAAGTGGACACCCTCCCAATGAAATCTCCTTTGAACCTCCCGGTTGATGGTACCTTCGTTTTTCGAGTGTGGAGGCCAGACGTTTCCGGCCCTTCGGTCTGTATTCTTCGCGATGGTGGTCTCGTCGACATCACTTGTAGTGAAGTTGCAACGATGCGGGATCTGCTGGAGCTACCTGAACCTGTAGATTGGATATCCCGAGCAAATGGCTTGCCGCTCGGCCGGTTGGAAGACATTTTGGAAAACTCACGGGAAAATCCCGATGACGCAAAACCCTGGCTGCTTGCGCCGGCAGATTTGCAAGCAATCAAAGCCTGTGGTGTCACATTTGCTTTTTCCATGCTCGAACGGGTGATTGAGGAGAAGGCCAAAGGTGACCCGAGTAAGGCTGAAAAAATCCGCGAGCGGTGTTCGGCCATTATAGGCGACAGCCTGCGGTCAGTGACACCAGGATCCGAGAAAGCTGCACAGTTGAAAGAAGCGCTGATTTCAGAAAATGTGTGGTCCCAGTATCTGGAAGTGGGTATCGGCCCAGACGCAGAAGTCTTTACCAAATCGCAGCCGATGGCGGCAGTCGGCTTTGGAGCCTCCGTAGGGCTTCATCCAATATCCCACTGGAACAATCCGGAACCTGAAGTCGTGCTGGCGGTTGACAGCAGCGGAGAGGTGAAAGGTGCCACTTTGGGAAATGATGTCAATTTGCGGGATGTCGAAGGACGCTCCGCCCTTTTGCTCGGAAAGGCAAAAGACAACAATGCATCAACCTCCATCGGTCCCGCGCTCCGCTTGTTCGACAAGACGTTCAATATGGATACGGTTCGGAACCTATCCCTCGATCTTCATGTGAGTGGTCTGGATGACTATGAGCTTTCTGGTCATTCCACTATGACGGAGATCAGCCGCGACCCATTGGATCTCGTCAACCAGGCGCGGGGACTGCACCACCAATACCCGGATGGTTTCTTCCTCTTTCTTGGAACCTTGTTCGCGCCGACCAAGGATCGTGATACGCCGGGCGAGGGTTTCACCCACAAGCTCGGCGATGTCGTTGAAATTTCATGCGCACAACTTGGAACGCTGCAAAACACTGTGCGCTTGTCGACGGAGTGCCCAGAGTGGACATTTGGAACAGGCGCGCTGATGCGCAATCTCGCGAAGCGGAAGTTGCTTTAGGCAGTTTTGGGAATGGAACTGGGAGATCAGGCCCAGTCTATGCAGTCATTTTCGTTATCCATCTTTGGCAACACATCGAAACAACGCAAAAAGAGGTGGCCGCATATTTGCGGAGGAACACCTGAATTTCTCCTTAAGTGACAAGCAGGACCTAGAACACAGACCGAATAAGCAAGTTCGAAAAAAGCGCGGTGTACGTGTCACATTGAAACCTGGCGCCTTAAAGGTTTGCCAGTGCTTGTTCCCAGCGGCGGACAAGATAGTTGTGTTCTTCGAACACCGTGTCCCAGATAGAAATCCGGTTCATGCGATCCTCATAGGACCCGCCGCGAATTTCCCCGATCTCATAGATCACCTGTCCATCGTTGTCTGCGATGGGGACTTTTGCCGGTTTCCCCTCGTACCAAAAGTTCCATTCGTCATTGGAGAGATAGCGTTTTGCGGCAGCTGGATTGGAGATATAGGAACCTTGACGCGCCATCACTGCGCCTGCGTATCCGCCAAGCCACCAATTGAGGTATTCATAGGCATAATCCAGGGCACGTCCGGACAGACGTGCCGACAGGGACATGCCGCCAAACCACCCGCGCGACCCTTCTCTGGGTTCGATAATCCTGACCGGAACTCCAAATCTGCGCAGTTTGGCGGCGCCGGACCACCACAAGCTGCCAATGAGTTCGTCTCCTGACCGCAAAGCCGAGATGGCCTGGGCTTCGTCCGCCCAGCTGCTGTGAAACTGTCCAGCGTCAACATGCGCCTTCAGAAGTTGGGTGAGGTTGTCGATTTCTTCCAAGGTGAGGTTGCCGGGATTTGCGACCTGCAGCTTGTTTTGCGCCTTCAGCGCCATCAGAATTTCCAGGCTGCCGATGGCCGCGTCACGCTGCAAGATGACCTTGCCAGACCATTCCGGCGAAAGCAGATCGCCCCAGCTGGACACAGAAGATGACCGTTCTCCAATGACTGCAAAGCCATCGGCATTGTGAACAGTCGGCAGCATCGAAATGAGGTCGCTTTCTTTCCGGGCCAGGGAGCGGTCCAGCTGGACATAAAGCCGGTCACTCGGGTTTCCGCCAGGCAGGGATTGCACCAAATCAGAAAGCCGCCCCGTCTTGGGGAGCTTGTTTATTTCGTCCCAGTGCCGGATCCGTTCAAGCTCAATGCCCTGTAGTGAGCCGGCCGGCCAGACCAGATCCAGGTCGTGAAACCATTGGTCATAGACATCGAAACTGTTAGGCGCGAGGGCGCACCGTCTTTGGGCCTCTGTGCCATCCAGGGTAATGAAGTCGAGTTTGACGCCAACGTCCTGTTCCGCGGCGGATTTAAGCAGTGCATTTTGCGTGACCGTCGTTCCAAGGACACGAAGGACCGGCGTGGTCTGGATCACAGCGGGAGCGGGGATTTGATCGGGCGTCGTCACGGTGCAGGAGTTTCCTTGCAGGTTGTGTCAGTTTCTAACGCTGAGAAATGCTCAAGGGCCTATTTTCATCAGGTATTCCGGGAATTCCGGCTCAGGAACAACCGACAACGTCATAAGCCTCTGGCGCGTACGCCGAGCCGCCAGGTTGATATGTTCTTCCAGCGCCGTTGCAGCCATTTCAACAGCGCCCCGCATGATGAACTCCAGCACAATGGAATGTTCACGCAAGGAAATGTCGAAAGGAGCAGTGCCGACAAATGAGGCAAACACCCGGTTGACGACAAGAGCCTGCTGGCTTTCGCGGACCATGCGTAAAAGGTGCGCATTAGCGGATTTGGAAAGGAGCTGGACGTGAATGTCCTCTTCTAGCTTTTCCAGTTCACTCGCAATTAGTTTGGCCGAGTTTTCATAACCCTGCTCACTTCTCTCCCACATGGAGAGGATGTCATTCCTGCCGAATTTCGGGGCGCTTTCGATTAAGGCGAGAGGTTCAAGTTTGGCGCGAATGGCATAAAACTGGGCGACTTCCCGGGAGGTGAGCGGCCCCACCGACCAGTGGGAGCGGTCGTCCTTGCGCACAAGTCCCCGGCTTTGCAGCCGTGGCAACAGTTCTCGAACAACGGTTCGGCTGACACCATAGTGGTCGGCCATTGCTTGCTCGCTGATCGCAAATTGGCCGAACGGCAGCGCCTGTACCAGCACCGCATCGGCGTCGCTTTCGATCCGTTGCGACGTTACGGAGCGCAGTTGAAGGTCGGTTTGTCCCAACCCGAGCATTTCTTCCGTCACCGTTTGGCGGACGACCTGGTCAAACGCGTATTTGCGAACTGCAAATCCGCGCCCGTCCAGACGCTCTAGCAGCCCTTGTTCTTCCAGGTTGGTCAATGCAGCGCGAACAGGCGTTCTGCTGGTTCCATAGAGTTTGGCCAGGCGCCCTTCGGTTATGACAATTCCGTTTGGCAAACGCTCTGCCTCAATCGCGTTCTGCAGCATGGTTTCAATTTGCGATGCGCGGGTCGATCTCGGTCTGCTTGGGCCTGTTTCACTCTTGCTCAATCGGAAAGCGTTCCTGTGTGCCTTGTATCATTTGAACACTTTACGTTTCAGTGAAATCTCACACAACCCGAAATTCCTCATATTTTTCAGTGATGCAGTTACGTGGATGTCAAATTGCGAACACAAAACACATTTTATTTTTGACTTTTGAATAAAAGAGACACTATGATCGCCTTGCAAGGGAGGCGTGAATGGAACTGGTTGGACTGTCAAAATCCTATGGCGGAAATATCGCATTGAGAGAATTCAGTCTCTCAGTGCCTGAGGATGAATACCTTACGCTTTTAGGGCCTTCAGGCGCTGGAAAGTCGACACTCCTCCGCATTATCGCTGGTCTGGAAGCGGCTGATTGTGGCGCAATTCTAATGGCGGGAGAGGACGTAACCTACCAACTGCCCCATCGAAGAAACGTTGGATTTGTACAGCAAAAGTTTGGTCTTTTTCCGCATATGAGCGTTTTTGATAACGTCGCCTTTGGCTTGCGCTATCGAGAAGCCGATCCGGTGACCCATGAGGCCGAGGTCAGCAAGCGGGTATTGGCCATGTTGGATTTGGTCGGCCTCGAAGACTACAAGGCACGCATGGTCGGGGCGCTTTCCGGGGGACAGCGCCAAAGGGTTTCACTGGCGCGTACTCTGGTTTGCGAGCCACTTGTCTGCCTGTTGGACGAGCCGCTTGGCGCCCTTGACGCAAACCTCAGAGAGCGAATGACCGTAGAGTTGCGGCGGATACGCTCAGCTCTCGGTGTTACGTTCTTTCACGTCACTGGCAATGAAACGGAGGCCCTGGCCATGGGCGACCGAATGGTCGTCCTTGATCAGGGCATGTTGGTGCAGACTGCCGCGCCGGGCACAGTTTACGCGCGGCCGGAATGCGTCCGCGTCGCGAAGATGTTGAGTTGCTTCAACATTCTTGAGGGTGCTCAAACCGGCCGGGACTTTAGCGTCTGCAATGCCATTGTTTCTGTACCCGGTGGCATTCACGGCGCCAAATACTGTGCCGTCCCCTACAACGCAATGACAGTGACGTCGGACGACGGCGGACTGGAGCGCCCATCGGAAATCGCAGCAACGTTTGTGACAAGCGAATTTCTGGGTTCGAAAATCATCTACTTCTTCAAGACTGCAGCCGGCGAGCTGTTCGAGGTCGAGCGGCACCTAAGCGAAATGCCCGAGGAAGGATTTCGTGTAAGCGAAGCCTACCGGCTGGGGTGGCCGCCATCTGCGGCTCTGTTTTTCGATGCCAGCGGCCAGTTGCTAACTCCCCAAAAAACACGCGAGGCGGCATGATGCGTCCAGTCGGCATCAATTCCGGATTGCCATTGAGACAGCGCTCTTTCTGGCAAAAATATCAAACCCATCTTCTGCTGGCACCTGGTGTCATCTGGATGGTCCTGTTTCTGGTCATCCCGCTGATAATGATGGTGTATGTCAGCTTCTGGACCCAGACGACATTCGCAATCAACTCGACATTGACCACAGAGTCCTGGGCCACTTTTTTCTCATCAGAGACCTATTATGGCGCGTTGGTCCGGACCATCCGTATCTGGTTGACCGTCCTGTTCCTGACGCTGCTTCTTGGATATCCGGCGGCCCTGTTCATCAGCCAGTTTGTACGCAGCAAGTCTCTGCAAACGATGCTGCTTGTGGCCTGCGTCATTCCATTCTGGACGTCGTTTTTGATCCGGGTTCTCGCCTGGCGTCCGATGTTGGGCAAGGAAGGCGCGGTCAACATACTCCTGGAGCGCATTGGACTGATTGACCAGCCGATTGAGGTCCTGCTGTTTACGGAACTCTCCGTGGTTATCGGCATGGTCCAGATTTACGTGGTCTTCATGGTTGGTCCGATTGCCTTCATGCTCGGACGCATTGACGGTAGCCTGATCGAAGCAGCCCGCGATATTGGTGCTTCTCCGCTCACAATTTTCCGGAAGGTTATTGTTCCGCTCAGCCTTCCTGGCGTCGTCGTTGGAGCGATTTTCGTCTCGGTGATGGTGCTGGGTGAATTCGCGACGGCTTCGGCACTGTCAGGCCGCAAGGTCAATCTCCTTGGAAACATCATTGTGACACAGGTCGGCTCACTGAAGTGGGCGTTCGCAGCGGTCGTCGGGGTCATTCTGACCGCAATCATGGCCCTGATGATCACTCTGCTGTTGCGCTTCGTCAATCTTCAGAAAGAACTGTGAGGGCCGGATATGTATCACCTAACCGGACTACGCCGGGTGCTGGCCGTCTACCTTCTGGCATTCCTCGGTTATCTCTACGGCCCCTTTATCGTAATGGGCATCCTCAGCTTCCAGCAGGGACCCGAAGGCGGACCGCAGTTCCCGATCATCGAATGGTCGACGTTCTGGTACCAGCATGTGTTGGGCATAGCGCCCGCGTCGCGAGTTGCGCCATTGCCGATCGGTGAGGCTCTCACCCGGTCGATCACATTGGCTTTTGCAACCATGGTTGTCTCAACGGTGCTTGGCACAATGACGGCCCAGGCTTTCCGCACCCGATTTAAGGGTTCCGGCACTGTTTTCTACCTGATCATTCTGGGAATGATGGTGCCGGGGGTGCTGTTGGGTCTTGGAATGGCGCTGGTTGCCGACCAGCTTGGCATCGACAGGTCCTGGTGGGGGACGGCCTTCGTTCTGCACGTCGTCTATACCTTTCCGTTCGCATTCCTGGTCATGCTCGCGATATTCAACCGGTTCGATAAAACGGTGGAAGAAGCGGCTTTGACGCTGGGCGTGGCACCAGCCCGTGTTTTCCGAAAGGTCACCTTTCCGATCATCTTCCCGGGCGTGCTGTCAGCAATGCTGTTTGCGCTGACGCTGAGCTACGACGAATTTCCCCGCACGCTATTTACAGCCGGGTCCGACGTCACAATGCCAATTGCGATTTACGGAACCTTTGCCGTCGAAATACATCCGAACCTCTTTGCCTTCGGCGTGCTGACAACCCTGGTTTCGTTCTCGGTTCTTGCGGTCTACGGCATCCTTCTGAGCCTTTCTTCACGGCGCGCAAGACTGGCGGCTTCAGACATCCAGGAGGATATCTGATGTCCAGCCTTGATGAACACGTTGCCATCGTCACTGGCGCGGGACGAGGTATTGGCCGGGCAATTGCTCTGAAGCTTGCCGAACGAGGGGCGAAGATTGTCGTCAACGATCTGGATGAAAACCACGCCCGCAATACAGCTCAGCGTATTGTGGATCTGGGTGGTTCGGCAATCTCTCACGCTGCGGATGTTTCCAGCCCGGACGGCGTAGAGGAACTGTTTTCCCGGTGCGAAGGCGTCTGGGGCAGCTGCAGCCTTCTGGTGAACAACGCTGGCCATCTTCAACAGATCGGCTTTCATGAAATGACACTGTCCGATTGGGACAGGATGCTGGCCGTGCACTTGACGGGATGTTTTCTCACGTGCCGCAGGGCTATCGATGGCATGCTTGGCCTGGGGCGGGGCGGCATTATCAACATCGCCTCCCAGCTTGGTCAGATCGGCGCTGGTGAGCTTGTCCACTACAGCGCAGCCAAGGCGGGGATTATTGGTTTCACCAAAGCCCTGGCGCGGGAAGTAAGTGCTGCGGGCCTTAGTGTGAATGCAGTCGCGCCCGGGCCCGTCATAACCGAACTGGTCATGGGGCTTTCGCCGGAATGGCGTGCAGAAAAGGCCGCAGCCCTGCCTCTGGGCCGCTTTGCAGAACCAGAAGAAATCGCAAACACCGTCGCATTTTTAGCCTCCGGCGAAGCCCGGACCTTTGTTGGGCAAACGCTGGGCCCGAATTGCGGCGACGTCATGCTGTGAGGACACCGTGGAAAACAAAAAAACGGCGCTTGTAACTGGAGCCGGCATCGGCATTGGAAGAGCCACTTCTATCGCGCTTGGAAAAGCTGGTTACCACGTGATCGTAACCGACGTTCTCGAAGCGGACGGCAGGCATACGGCCAACGAGATATCCGAGATCGGTGGATCTGCAGAATTTGTAGCGTTGGATGTCACTTCGACAATTCAGTGTGACGACCTCGTCAAGGATCTCAACGCCCGTTTTTCGTCTGTCGACGTTCTCGTCAACAACGCCGGCATAGCTCATCGCGTTCCCCTTAATGAGCTCAGTGACGACAAGTGGGACCACACGTTTGATGTGGATCTCAAAGGCATGATGCGGTTGGCCCGGGCGGTTGCTCCTGCCATGAAGAAACAGGGGGCGGGCTCAATCATTTGTCTCTCGTCCATTATGGGCATTGCGTACGGCTGGGATGAGCATGTCCACTATTCGGCTGCAAAGTCAGGCGTTGTTGGATTGATCCGCGGGCTGGCCGTCGAACTTGCAGGGCACGGCATCCGGGTGAATGGCATTGCGCCCGGGTACATCCGGACTGCGCAAGCCCTTTCCGAAAAGCATTCGCTGGGAGAGGCGGGCCTGGAAGCTGCCGCCGATTTCATTCCGATGGGCCGGGTCGGCGAACCGGAAGATATCGCGGACGTTGCCGTTTTTCTCGCTTCAAAAGCAGCGCGCTACCTGACCGGCCAGGTTATCGCCGTCGATGGGGGGCTTTTGGTCGGCCGTTACTAGCGGGGCCCCGCCAAATCCAAATTGGGAGGACATAAAAATGAACAGAGCGAGTATCTCGCGAAGAAGATTTCTTCAAGTAAGCGCGGCAACCGGGACAGCAATGTCCCTGTTTCCCCAAGGCGCCTGGGCGGCAGGAAATTTGGCTTCACAGGAGTTAAGAACGGTCGGGCTGTCTGTGACAGTTCAGGAGCGTCTGCTGAAAGCATTCCAGTCAACCTGGGGCGTTGGATCGGTATCAGGGAAAGCCGACATCTTTCCCAATACCCAAACCGAACTGCTGTCAGGTTCAAAGGCCTATGACTGCTGGGAAACGATCGGCGAACGGCTCCCGGCCATGATCGCTACTAATACGATCGCCCCCATTCCAACGTCAGATCTGAGCAATTGGGGCAACATCCGTCCGACCTTTACCGAGATCGACCCGAAGCTTGCTCCTTCGGCCCAGATTTCCGGACAGATTTGGGCAGATGATGCCAAGTCCAAATTGTGGATGGTGCCGACTGTCTACAATTTCGATTCAATCGGCTATCGGCCTGATCTGGTCAGCGCTGAAGAGGCCAACACCTGGACTGCGCTTTTCGACCCCAAGTTCAAGGGCAAGACCGGATTGAATATCGATCCGCTCATTGCAATTGGCCAGGCCATTCTCGCGATGAACTCTCTTGGTCACCTTGAAGCCAACAATCCCGGAAATCCGAGCAAGGATGAAATTGATGAGGCGGCAAAGTTCCTGATTGCCAAGAAGAAGGAAGGTCAGTTCCGGGCCTTGTGGGGGGATTTCGGAGAGCTGGTAAATCTTCTAGCGTCCGGTGAGATGATCTTGGCGGATGCCTGGCAGCCGGCGGTTATGGCCGTCAAGGCGCAGGGCATCAAATGTTCCTACGCCGTACCGAAGGAAGGGTACCGGGGCTGGTCAATCGGGATATCGCAGATCGGCAGTTCGCCGAATGCCGAAGCCGTAAAAGCCTATGCCGATTTCTGGTTGTCAGGCCGTCCTGGGATCGTGGTTTCCGAACAGGGTTATTACTCGCCAACGACCAACATCAAAAAGGTCATGGTGCCGGAAAAATATGCCTTCTGGTACGAAGGAAAACCCTGGGTCGGCGCTCCGGAGCGAGGAATCTGGGAAGGCGATCTGCGCGATGGCGGGTCGCTGGAAGAACGTGCCAACCATGTTTCCTACTGGCACCAGTGGCCTGATGAATACGATCACCTCATCCGCCGTTGGGACGAATTCCTTAACGCATAGAGCACTTTGGGGAAGGAAGCAGCCTCCTTCCCCATCAACTCCAAGGTTTGACATGATGTCTGAATTCGATCTCGAACTTATCAAGCTGAAAAAAGTTTATCCCGGTGGAAATACCGCGGTCGAGGCGTTCGATCTGAAGGTAGAACCTGGCGAATTCATTTCGTTCGTCGGCCCGTCGGGTTGTGGCAAGACCACGACCTTGCGGATGATCGCTGGTCTAGAAGACATCACTGAAGGGCAGCTGCGGATCAAGGGAACCGATTACACCCATGTACAGGCCGAACAACGGCCGACATCTACCATCTTCCAGAACTATGCGATTTTCCCGCACATGACCGTTCGGCAAAACATTGAATTTGCCTTGAAGGTACGTGGTTTTTCAGCAGCTGAAACACGTCAGCGGTCGGGTGACATTCTTGAAAAGCTGCAGTTGACGGACGTTGCCGGAGACAAAGAAGGCTCGCTTTCAGGCGGCCAGAAGCAGCGCGTGGCGCTTGCAAGAGGCCTGGTTGTGGAGCCACAGATTCTTTTGTTGGACGAACCACTCGGCGCCCTGGATGCGAACCTGCGGAAATCAATTCAGGAGGAAATAAAACTCCTGCAAAAGTCATTGGGTATCACGTTCATTTTCGTGACGCACGCGCAGTCCGAGGCGCTTTCAATGGGCGACCGTGTCGTGGTCATGAATGCCGGCAGAGTGGAGCAGATCGCTTCGCCGCAGGATCTCTATATGAGGCCGCAGACGTCCTTCGTCGCCAGGTTCATAGGCCGCAACACATTGTTCTCAGGCAAGGTTCTTGGTCGGGACGGCCGTTTTGACATCGTCGAAACCAAACGTGGCCCCTTGCGCGGAATCCGATGTGCGCAGACGAAGAACTCCGAGTTCACCGGTGACGCCAACTTGGTTGTTCCGTCGGAGTTCATCCAGGTCCATCCAGGTCGGAAGAAGTCCACCGAATGGTACGGCATGGATGTCGTAACCGGAAGATTGCAAACGCTGGCCCAGATCGGATCCAGCGCATCGGCCTCGATCGTGCTCGACGATGGCCGGGAAATGCGCCTCGAGACCATACAGAAAAACGTCGAAGGCAAAGGACTGGAACCGGGAGCGTTGGTCTCTTTGGTCTGGCATCCGCAATGCGCAACCGTTTTGGCGAATTAGCAGGCTGAGTGCCGCTACCAGAAAAGTTTATCTAGGAGGAATAAATGACGAAGGAAATTTACTGCGCTTTTGGCGTGGACGTCGATGCTGTCGCGGGCTGGTTGGGCTCTTATGGCGGCGAAGACAGCCCATGCGACATTTCAAGGGGAGTCTTTTCGGGTGAAGTCGGATCCATGCGTCTTCTCGAGTTGTTCCGCCGTTGGGGCATCAAGACAACCTGGTTCATGCCCGGGCATTCAATTGAGACTTTTCCGGAGCAGATGAAGGCCGTTGCTGATGCCGGACACGAAATCGGCATGCATGGCTACAGCCATGAAAATCCCATCGCCATGACCCCGGAGCAGGAAGAAGCGGTGATGGACAAGTCCATCGAGTTGATCGAGGAACTGTGCGGACGCCGCCCGACCGGGTATGTGGCTCCGTGGTGGGAGTTCTCGAAGGTCTCAAACGAGCTTTTGCTGAAAAAGGGGATCAAATACGACCACTCGCTGATGCATCGCGACTTTGAACCCTATTACATCCGGGTCGGCGACAGCTGGACCAAGATTGACTATTCAAAACAGCCATCTGAGTGGATGAAGCCCTTTGTGCGGGGTACAGAGACCGATTTGGTGGAGATACCTGCTTCCTGGTATCTGGATGACCTGCCGCCGATGATGTTCATGAAGGCTGCCCCGAACAGCCACGGTTTTGTCAGTCCCCGGCATCTGGAGGAAATGTGGCGGGATCAGTTCGACTGGGTCTATCGCGAGATGGACTATGGAGTCGTAACCTTCACCTTGCACCCGGATGTTTCCGGCAAGCCGCAAGTACTGTTGATGCTGGAGCGTCTCTTTAGTCACATCTCCAGCCATCCAGGTGTGAAATTCACCACATTCGATGAAATTGCGGACGACTTTGTCTCCCGCAATCCGCGGACTTAAGCAGCGGAGAACGGGGACATGTGCGGGTTGTGCGGTCTATTTGGTGTCACGCATTGGGCGGAGATCTCTGCCCACCAGGGAGCCTTTTCAGGTGAAAACCTGCCCTCTGTGCGATCAGAGCGCATTGCCCGCACGAAACTGATCAACGCTGTGTTGGCGCCATTCCGGATTTCGGTCGAGGACTTCCAGGCCTCGAGCTACGTCGTGTCCTCGCCTACGGGGCGCCGTTTTGTGGTTCAGGATCTTTCCATGGTGTGGATGGCGACCGAAACCATTCTCGGTGAGGCATTTGATCCGCTTGACGCAACCTATTTGAAGCAGCTCGATGGAGGTGCTGAATGATCCCGGTCAATATCATCACCGGTTTTCTGGGAGCTGGAAAAACAACTTTGCTGCGCGAAGTTCTATCCAACCCGGATTTCTCCGATTCAGCGGTTATCGTGAATGAATTTGGCGAGATTGGTATCGATCATTTGTTGCTTGAAGAAGTCGAGGAAGGTGTACTTCTGCTCGATAATGGCTGTGTGTGCTGTACGATCCGGTCGGACCTCCAGGAAACTCTTCGCGACTTGTACGATCGGTCTGCCAGTGGGGAAATACCAGGTTTCCGACGGGTTTTTGTCGAAACCACAGGACTTGCAGATCCGGCGCCGATCCTGTCGACCGTTCTGGCGGAACCGGTCATCCGGAACCATTTCCGAACAGGAAATGTCATTTGTGCAGTGGATGGACTGGCTGGGAAGTCGACCATTTCCGCTCATGAAGAAGCACGCAAACAAATTGCAGTTGCCGATCGCATTCTGATTACCAAGGCGGATTTGGCGACCCGGCCAGATCTGGCGGAATTGTCCCGGTGGATTTGCCAGATGAATCCGTTTGCGGAAATTGATCAATCCTGCGGCAGCGGATTCCGCGGAGATTGGTTATTCGCAGCCGATGTCGCGGAAGATAGCAGCCGATACGCGGAGGTGCAGCGTTGGAAAAACAAGGCCAGCGCGATGATGTCCGGCGGACATGGCCATCATACGGCCGGGAGCAAATTGACATCCTTTGTCATTGAATTCGATGCTTCAACCAACTGGACCTTGTTTGCCATCTGGCTAACGGCATTGCTGCACCGCCATGGCGATCGTGTCCTTAGGGTCAAGGGCGTCCTCAATATACAGGAGAGCCAAACGCCGGTTGTCGTGCACGGCGTTCAACATGTGGTGCACCCGCCCATGCACTTGGAGGCACCTGACGGAGACTATCCAACCAATCTGCTGGTGTTCATTACCAACGGTATTGAGGAAGCCCAAATCCGGTGGTCACTAGCCTGTTTCATGGCACTCAAGGGCACGCAAATCGAATACACAATGGCCGGCTAAGATGGATTATCCAATAAATACCCGAATTGCAGAACTCGCCGCAAAATCAGCATCGACAATCGGGCGTGCCCTGGCTGCTGGAGATGTGTCTGCGGTAGATCTTACGAGTTATCTGCTTGATCAGATTGAAATATCTGAAACAAAGAGCGTTTTCATCAAGGTGACGAAAAAGCGGGCCCTCGCGGAAGCCTCAGCTGCGGTCAAGCGGTTGAAGTCGGGCCAGCCACTGTCCGCATTGGATGGTGTGCCGCTCGTCTGGAAAGACCTTTTCGATTTCGCTGGAGAAACCACGACCGCAGCTTCCAAAACATATCAGAAGGCCGACGTTCGGCGGCGTGATGCTGAGACAGTCGCCAACGTTGCCGCGTCGGGCATGATAATGCTTGGCAAGGTGAATCTGTCGGAATTTGCGTTTTCAGGATTGGGACTAAATCCGCATTTTGGAACCCCGCCAAATCCATTTTCCAAGGATATCAAGCGTGCTCCCGGCGGTTCCTCTTCCGGTACGGCCGTCGCGGTCGCCATGGGATTTGCCCCCTGCGGAATTGGCACGGATACGGGCGGGTCCATCCGAATTCCCGCCGCATTCAACGCGTTGGTCGGCTTTAAGCCTAGCGAAGGCCGTATCAGCAAGGAGGGAGTGTTTCCGTTATCACGTACCCTCGATACTGTAGGCCCGATCGCCCGTTCGGTAGAAGACTGCATTCAGCTTGATGCGGCCCTCAGCGGCAAAGTGATGTCCGCTGTCAGAAGGCGGTCCATAAGCGGTGTTCATGTCTTTGTGCCCGAGGCGGTCGTTCTGGAGGATCTGGACGCCGCCGTTGAAGCCAATTTCATGCAGAGTGTAACGGCTCTTGAAAAAGCCGGTGCCAGGATCTCGCGCGGCCCGGACAAGCTTTTCCGGAAAGTCGCCGACTTGATTGCCATGCATGGCAGTATCACATCGGCAGATGCTTATGCTGAGCACCAGGCAATCGTAGAGTCACCAGGCGCAAAGGAGGTTGATCCGAGAGTGTTGGATCGCATCCTTGCTGGCAGGTCCGTTCTTGCTGTTGATCTGATTATCCTGCAGCGGGAAAGAGAACGGCTGCAAGAGGAGTTGAAAACCTATCTGAACGGCGGGCTGATCGCCATGCCGACAACAGCGATGACAGCCCCCGCGTTGGCAAAGCTGGAGATTGATACAAAGCACTTTCATCAGGTCAATCAGAAGGTGTTGCGAAACACTTCGATTGGAAATTATCTGAACATGCCGGGTCTTGCCCTACCCAATGGTTTTGATCCTTCGGGCCTTCCAACAAGCATATTGTTTTCTGGAAGTCCTGGGTCGGATGACGCCTTGCTTGGGTATGGTCTTGAGCTGGAGAGGATTGTCAGATAGCCAGAACGTATAGTTTAAGCATAGCCGGTCCAGGCACCTTACCTGCGGGTGTTGAACTGTGCCATTTGCGGCGAAACGAAACTTTGTTTGAAATAGTCCTTCAGCATCATCGCAGCGGGCGAGAGCTCGGTGTTCTTCTGCCATGCCAATCCCACATCCATGGTCGGGATTTCCATGTCCGTGGAGAGTGTTTCCAGGCGTTTGCCTTCAAGGGACCAGGGCCGGTAGACCATATCGGAGAGGATTGTCACCCCTTGTCCATTGGCAACCATTGAACGTACAGCCTCCACGGATGACGTACGCAATGAGGTCTTGGGCCGAAAGTTTGTGTGGCCCCAGTACTTCATTGTCGTGTGTGCTGCTTCGTCCACGGTCAGCATGATGTAGTCTTCTTCGGCAATCTGCTGGAACGAGGCTTTGTCCTGTGAAAGAAACTCATGTCCGTTGGGCACCCAAAGGCGGCGGGAGGATTTGAGCAGCGTTTCCGTTTCCAGTTCCGGGTTAGACAGGTTCGAGGTCAGAAGAACCGCAAGATCAAAGCGGTTTGACAAAAGGCCGTTTTCGATACTTTCCCGGTTCAGTTCGTGAACCTGAATATCGAGGTTCGGATGAATCCGTGCCAGCCGGTCCAAATGAAATGGCAGAAAGTATCCTATAACCGTGTAGGTGGCGGCCAGCGATACCTGGCCACTCGTTCCTGACCGGCGACGGGTCAGGTTCTTGGCGTCTGTAACCTTTTCAAGGATCTCGCGCGAGGCAGCCAGAAATTCGCGCCCGGATTCTGTCAATTCCATTCCCAATGAAGACCGCTGAAACAGTTCAGCGCCCAGTTCCGTTTCGAGCTCCTTGATTGCGCTCGTCACCGACGACTGGGAAATGGCCAGCACATTGGCAGCCCGGCTGACTTGGCCAGTCTCGGCCGTGGCCACAAAATATTTCAGATGCCTCAGGTTCATAATGTTCGTTTATTCAAAAAGAGATTTAAATTCTATCGAAAAATTAGAAAGAGCTGAAGATTCGGAGATGGGATCTTAATGAAATAATTAAATATCAATAACTTAACGGAATCTTGAAAAGCTCATCCCTTCGGAAAAATTGATAATGTTAGATCAAATAAAAGAATTTCCAATTCCACCCATGCTTTGCGACAGTTTTTTTCAAGGTAACGAGGGTGCATTCCATGAAAGACATTGTCGATCTCAACTGCGATATGGGCGAGGGCTTTGGTCATTGGACCCTTGGCGACGCGCCTGAAGAAGAGATCATGGCGATTATCAGTTCTGCAAACATTGCAGCTGGCTTTCATGCAGGTGATCCAAATTCCATGGACCGGGTGGTCAAACTGGCCCAAACCTACGGGGTAGGATTGGGCGCGCATCCAGGTTATCGCGATCTGCAAGGCTTCGGCCGCCGCTACATCCGGTCCAATTCAGTGGAGTTGGTAAACGATGTTGTCTATCAAATCGGCGCAATTCGGGAATTTGGCCGCCGCTACGGTATACAGCTGCAGCACGTAAAGCCGCATGGCGCTCTCTATATGGAAGCCGCGACCAATGAAGAACTCTCTGAGCTTCTGGTCGACACGCTGGGAAAAACCTGTAGCACTTCCATACTGTTCTGCATGGGAAATTCGAAGACCTTTGAGGTCGCCAAGCGTGCAGATTACCCGGTGGTCCGGGAATTCTACGCAGATCGGGACTATGACAACTCCGGTTCGATCGTATTCAAACGCCAGGTGGGCCGTCTGAATCCGGAAGAACTTGCCGCGAAGTGTTTGCGTGCCTGTCAGGAAGGGCGGGTCACAACAGTCACCGGCGACGACATTGAAATAGAGTTCGAGTCAATCTGCTTTCACTCCGACACTCCTGGTGCTTTGGAAATCGGCAAGACGATCCGCACCCGGCTGACCGAGGCGAACATCACGATTGCACCCGCTTCCACGGTCCTTGGCCTCTAACGATTTACTGAAGGAAGAACCCATGGCTGAAGTCGTTTCACCATTGCCCGGAACTTTTTACATGAAGCCATCGCCGGAGGCCTCTCCCTACAAGGCGGCGGGGGATCCGGTAGCTCCCGGAGAAACCATTGGTCTTATCGAGGTCATGAAGACGTTCATTGAAGTCAAGGCGGAAGTTGCCGGGTCTTTCGTGAGTTACACGATTGAAGATGGCCTTCCGGTTCAGGCAGGACAAGCGCTGGCAGAGGTGGAGGCCTAGTATGGCTATCAAGCGTTTGTTCATAGCTAATCGCGGTGAAATTGCCGTTCGCATTATCAGCGCAGCCCGGCAGATGGGCATTCAAACAATTCAGGCATATTCTGAAGCTGATGCGGCCATGCTGGCCGTCAAAATGGCGGACGAAGCGGTCTGTATTGGACCAGCACCCGCCGCTGCTTCTTACCTGGACATCAACAAGGTTGTAGCGGCCGCCAAAGAGACGGCGGCAGATGCTGTGCATCCCGGCTATGGATTTCTGGCTGAAAGCCCGAGCTTTGCGCGTTCAGTCGTCGATGCAGGGATGACCTTTGTAGGCCCCTCGGCAGATACAATTGAGCGAATGGGCGACAAGGTTGCTGCGCGGCAAGCTGCCGAAGCGGCGGGTGTGCCCGTAGTGCCAGGCTCCAAAGGGCGCATCGGGTCCACAGATGAGGCAGTAGAAGTCGCTGCCACAGTTGGCTATCCGGTCATGGTAAAGGCCGCGGCCGGTGGCGGCGGACGAGGTATCCGTATAGCCCACAACGAGGAAGAGCTCTGCACACTGGCACCACAGGCCCAGGCCGAAGCTGCTGCTGCTTTCGGCGATGGCGGACTGTATCTTGAGCGCGCTGTGCTGGCGCCCCGTCACATCGAAGTTCAGATACTTGGTGATGGCAACAGGGCAGTCCATCTTTTTGAACGTGAATGTTCACTGCAACGCCGGCGCCAAAAGGTCTGGGAAGAAGCAGGTGCCGAATGCCTTGATGAAGATACCCGGACCGAACTTTGCCAGACCGCAGTCGCTCTGGCGGAGGCTGTAAATTACTGCGGCGCGCGGACACTAGAATATCTCTATGACAGTGCGACCCGGGAATTCTTCTTCATCGAAATGAACACGCGCATCCAGGTAGAGCATCCTGTGACGGAGATGATCACCGGTGTTGATCTGGTTCAGGAGATGGTTCGCGTCTGTGGCGGAGAACCACTCAGTTTCAAACAAGATGACATTCAAAGGCGGGGCCATGCGATCGAAGTGCGGCTGAATGCGGAAGACCCGTTCATGCAGTTCCTGCCGTTCCCGGGACAGGTCACGGAAATGAAAATCCCGGAAGGTGAAGGCATCCGCTTCGATCACTTCATGTACGAAGGCTATCAGATCCCTCCTTTCTACGATTCCTTGATCGGCAAACTCATCGTGCTCGGCAGTGATCGTGAGGATGCAATCGCCAGGATGGCGGATGCGTTGAATGAACTTGAAATCGGCGGGCTTAAAACCACAGCTCCGCTGCATCGGGCCCTGGCCGCAGATGCCGGCGTCGCATCAGGTGAATTTCACACTCAATGGCTGGAACCCTGGCTGGAAGCCGGCAATCTCACCTCCGCTCAACAGTGAGGGCATAAGATGAAGACAAGATACACATTTGGTGGTGATGAGCACGTTTATGTCGAAATAGACGATGAGATGTCTTTGGACGCCTTCTTCAAATCACTGTCCATGAGCAATGCAGTCCGGGATGCAGACATCGCTGGTGTCACGGAGGTATGCCCGGCAAATGCGTCCTTTCAGGTACGTTTCGACCCGGATGTCATAGCCCCTGATGACATCATGGAGCAGATCAAGGCGCTGGAACACAAGGCGGAGAGCGCCGAGAAACGCTTGACGACGCGGATTGTCGAAGTTCCGGTCTACTATCAGGACCCATGGACCCACGAAACCCTGATGCGGTTTCGTGAGAGGCATCAAGACCCTTCGGGGACTGACTTGGACTATGCTGCGCGGATAAACGGCTATGACAGCGTGGAAAGCTTCATAGAGGCCCACCATTCGCAGCCCTGGTTTGTTTCAATGGTCGGCTTCGTGGCTGGTCTGCCGTTCCTCTACCAACTTGTGGAACGGGAAAAGCAGCTGGAAGTTCCCAAATATCTCAGTCCGCGAACCGATACGCCGAAACTGACTGTCGGGCACGGCGGCTGTTTCGCCTGCACTTACTCGGTGCGTGGTGCCGGTGGCTACCAGATGTTCGGTGTCACTCCGATGCCAATCTACGATCCCGAGCAGAAAGTCTCTTATCTGAAGGACTTTATGGTCTTTTTCAAACCCGGCGACATCGTGAAATGGAAGCCCATTGACCGGGCTGAATATGACGCCATCGCTGCGGCGGTTGAAGCCGGCACATATGTGCCTCGCATTGCAGAGGTCGAATTCGACCTCGATGCCTTCAACGCTGACATGCAAGGTACCAATGCAAAGATGCTGGAGGCCCTCAATGATGCTTGAGATCAAAAACCCAGGCCTATCCACGTCGATCCAGGACCTTGGGCGGCCCGGCTATTTTCATTTGGGAATTCCCCTGGGTGGAGCAATGGATCGCTTTGCGCTTCGGGCAGCCAACATGTTGGTCGGTAATCCTGAGGATGCGGCCTGCCTGGAAGCTGTATTCATGGGGCCAATCATCGAATTCGAAGGAACTGCGACTGTCGCGGTGACTGGCGCGGACATGCCCATCCTGGTTGATGGCGAACCCAGGGAAGCCTGGACATCCTTCGTTGTCTCTGCGGGTCAGACGCTCAGCTTTGGCTTTTTGAAATCCGGAGCGCGCGCCTATATCGCAATCAGCGGCGGAATTGACACGGAACCTGCGCTGGGCAGTCGTTCGACCTATCCGATTGGGGCGCTCGGTGGCATTGATGGGCGCGCGGTTCAGGCCGGCGATAAGCTGCCTGTCGCTGACAAGGCTGGGCCAGGAGAAGGGCGCAGCGTGCCTCAAGATCTACGCCGGATGCCGGGACGCCCAGCATGCCTGAGAGTATTGCCAGGCCTGTACTGGCATCGCCTAACGGAAGCCGCGGGAGAAGGTTTTTTCGAGGACGAATGGACCGTTGCTCCGGAGGCCGACCGTATGGGTTACCGCTTCAAGGGCGGGCGCGCCTTGGAGTTTGTTGATCGCGAACCGCCCTTCGGTGCCGGTGCTGATCCCTCGAATATTGTCGATGGCTGCTATTCATATGGCTCTATTCAGGTGCCCGGGGGAACCGAACCCATCGTACTTCACCGGGATGCCGTCTCAGGCGGTGGCTACTTCACGCTTGGTGCGGTGATTTCGGCGGACATGGATCTGATCGGTCAGTTGCAGCCGCATACACCGGTCAGGTTTGAAAAAGTCGACATGCCGCAGGCGTTGGCAGCCCGGCGGGATCGCAAGGAAATGCTTGCAAAAATCCGAGAAGAGCTCGGCTAGAACGAGCCGCATTCAACCCTGAAATCGCGGGAAACCGCTTCAACTTTTGGAACTGACAAGGAGGTCAGAACGATGAAATTCGCCCTGAATTCAGCTTCGATATTTGCGCTTGCTGTCGCCCTGCCGCTGGCGGCACATGCAGAGGAAGCATGGTATCCCTACGAGGCGGAAGAGGTTTCGCCCGCGTTTTCTACCGATGGGTCTTTGAAACCGGTAACCTACACGCCGCTCGAAAGCGCTTCAAAGCCCTGGAATATCTGCGTGTCTTTTCCGCACATGAAAGATGCCTACTGGCTTGGCGTGGACTATGGCGTGGCCTCTGAAGCAGAACGCCTCGGTGTCAAAATGACCCTAAACGAGGCGGGCGGCTACACCGAACTCAGCAAGCAGATCAGCCAGTTGGAAGATTGCGTTTCAAGTGGGGCAGATGCCGTTGTGGTTGGCGCCATATCCTATGACGGCCTGAACAACGTCATTGGAGAGATCGCGGGCAAGGGCATTCCGGTCATTGACGTGATCAATGGTGTGTCGTCCAGCGACATTGCAGCTAAATCACTGGTCTCTTTCCGCACCATGGGAGCTGAGACCGGACGGTATTTGGCAGAGAAACATCCAGCTGGATCTGACCCGGTTAAAGTCGGTTGGTTCCCCGGACCTGCTGGCGCGGGTTGGGTCGAGGCAGCGCATGCCGGCTTTATGGAAGCGGTCGAAGGTTCAGCCGTCGAGGTGCTCGAGCCGCGATTTGGCGATACCGGCAAGGAAGCCCAGTTGAAACTCGTCGAAGACGTGCTGCAGGCCAGCCCGGACGTACGTTATCTGGCCGGGACTGCCGTGACGGCGGAGGCTGCTCAGGGCGTTATCCGCGAACGGGGATTGCGCGGCAAAGTCGACTTACTAGCGTTCTATATGACACCGGGCGTCTATACCGGTATCCAGCGCGGCTTCATTCTGGCTGCTCCGGCTGACAGCATGGTTATCCAGGGCCGGATCGCGATTGATCAGGCAGTGCGCATTCTCGAAGGCAAGGAATACACCAAACATGTTGGTCCGAAGATCTTCGTAGTTGATCCAAGCAACATCAAGGAAGTTGCTCGCGAAAACATTCTGCCGCCGGATGGGTATTCCCCGGTCTTCCACGTCGAAAACTAAACGGTTTTCTCCCCGAGAAACTGCGGGCCGGCCAGGCTTTGCCTATCGGCCTGCTTTTTTGGAGATCACGATGCCGCAAGCCGCGTTGATAGAAACTCAAAAACTCTCAAAGCAATACCCCGGTGTTCTGGCTCTGGACGCGGTGGATCTTGATCTTCAGCCGGGTGAAGTTCATGTCCTTTTTGGCGAGAACGGCGCCGGCAAATCGACGCTCATATCCATGCTCGCCGGTGCCAATGCACCGTCGGGGGGAAGTATTCTTGTTGATGGCAAGGAGGTGCACTTCGAAAATGTGGCGATGGCACAGGACGCGGGCATCTACACGGTGTTTCAGGAGTTTTCCCTGATCCCGACCTTGTCGGTGGCACAAAACATATTTCTGGGCTGGGAGCCTATGAAAGGCCCCTTCATTGATCATCGCTCCATGAGGTCGCGCGCCCATGACATGTTGCTCGAACTCGGGTTTGACATCGACCCCAACGAAGTAACCGCCCATTTGTCCCGGGCACAACAACAGATGGTGGAAATCACTAAGGCTTTCCATGGCGATCTGAAGGTGCTCATTCTCGATGAGCCGACAGCTTCACTGACTGACAGGGAAGTCGACAACCTTTTCGCCCTGATAGGCAGGCTTCAAGCCAAGGGTGTCGGGATCATTTACATTTCTCATCGCATTCAGGAATTCTCCCGCATTGCCGATCGGGTAACGGTGCTGCGTGACGGGGCTAAGATCGGAACCGTCGACATGGCGGATACCGACGACGGTGCTCTCGTTGAAATGATGACCGGCCGGGCGATTGATGAAATCTATCCGGAAATTGCTCAGACGCCAGGTGAGGTTCTGCTCTCTGCCGAGAACCTGACTACCGCGGGCATTGATGCTGCCACATTCGAAGTCCGGGCTGGAGAGGTTTTGGGTGTTGCCGGGCTCGTCGGATCGGGAAAATCCAGATTGTTCCGGACGGTGATGGGGTTGACTACCCGGATCTCGGGATCAGTACATTTTCGCGGAGAAGATATCAGTCACGCGTCGACCCGCCACATAATCCAGGCAGGCATTTATTACCTTTCACCAGACCGCAAGGCGGAAGGGCTGGATCTTGCGAAGTCAGCCCGAGACAATCTGGCGGTCAACCTCGTCATGGGAAATCGCACCGGAGGTGACGGCATATTCGTCAACTGGCGGGAGGTCGATGCTGAAGCCGGTTCGATTTCTGATCATGTCGAACTGCACCCGTCGTATCGCACAAAACCTGTTTCGCAGCTCTCCGGCGGTAATCAGCAAAAGGTGCTGTTTGGAAAATGTTTCGGACAGAGCGCTGACATCATCATCTTCGACGAGCCGACAGTCGGCGTCGATATGGGCACCCGCGCAGCCCTTTACCTGCTGATCAAGGAACTGGCGGAGGCCGGCAAGGCCATTGTCGTCATCTCTTCCGATTTACCCGAAGTCATGAACCTGGCTCATCGCATGATCGTTCTCGCACACGGCCACATCACGGCCGAGCTGACCGGTGAAGACATGAACGAAGAGCAAGTCCTGAAATACTTCTTCGACGAAAGCGGAGCAAAACAATGAGCACCGGAAAAAACATCGGGCCCATCGACTTTATTCAGAAGGTTTTCGTCAAGGTCGGCGTGCTTCCGTTCTTCCTTCTCGGAGCCCTGATCATCTTCACGACGTTGTCCCCGCAGTTCCTGACCGGGCAAAACCTGATCAACGTCGCCCGTCAATCTGTCTACCTGGTTCTTGTCTCTATGGGGCAGATGCTGGTCTTGATATCCGGCGGGTTTGATCTGTCCGTGGGGACTTCGATCGCTCTTACTTCAGTCGTGTCGGCTATGGGAATGGTCTGGCTGGCGGGCGTGTTTCCCGATGCGATCTGGTTGGCAATTTTGCTGGGTGCATTCATGGGTTTTGCAGCCGCAATAGCGGTGGGTTTGGTCAACGGTATCGGCGTTGCCTACTTTGATGTTTCGCCCTTTATCATGACGCTAGGCGTGTCATCCGTAGGGGCGGGACTTGCGCTGTTTCTGACGGGCGGTGTGCCGGTTTCCGGGCTGCCATTTGCCTTTGGAGACACCTTCGGGTTCGGCCGGATTTGGGGCATACCCGTTCCCGTGATCGTCGCCGTGCTGTGTATCGCCATAATGTGGACATTCATGTCGCGCACCCGGCTTGGAACACAGGTCTACGCCGTGGGCGGCAATATCAAAGCCGCGCACCTCTCGGCGATCAATACCAAGCGAACCCTGATGCTTGCCTATGCGATCTGTGCGCTCATCGCATCCCTGACCGGCTTGCTTCTGACGGCCCGTGTTGAATCGGGTGAAGCAAACCTTGGCGGGACAATCGCTCTGCAATCGATCGCCGCCTGCGTGATTGCCGGCGTTTCTCTGAGGGGCGGGATCGGACGGGTCGAGAGCGTTGTGCTCGGCGCCTTTTTTATCGTCCTGGTGCAAAACGGCATGAACCTCGCCCAGATAAGTTCGTACATGCAGATGGTCCTGCTTGGGGCCTTGCTCATCCTCGCGGTCATCTTCGATCAGATGCGCTACCGCATCATCCTGAGCGGGCGCTGACGCCTCCGGCCTTAACGCCGGGGACCGTTTCGGCTCCGCCTCTCATCACGTTTCCACTTGAAAGGGATCTCCATGTTGAATGCTGAGATCAGCACCCGCCGCGACGCCGCCATATCAAGGGGCGTTGGCATGCAAACACAGATCTATGCAAGCCGCGCCAGAAACGCTGAAGTATGGGACGTCGAAGGCAATCGCTATATTGATTTTGCAGCCGGCATTGCGGTGGTCAATACGGGTCATTGCCATCCAGGCGTCATGGAAGCTGTGAAGCGCCAGATGGACGCCTTCACCCATACCTGTCATCAGGTGCTGCCGTATGAGAATTACATCAGCCTTGCAGAACGGTTGAATGCCGCCGTGCAGGGTGACTTTCCCAAGAAAACAGTCTTCGTTACGACCGGTGCCGAGGCGGTGGAAAATGCCATAAAGGTCGCACGGGCCTATACCGGCCGGCCGGCGGTTATCGCGTTCGGCGGCGGTTTTCACGGGCGGACTTTTATGGGGATGAGCCTGACCGGAAAGGTGGCGCCTTACAAGACCGGCTTCGGTGCCATGATGCCGGACGTGTACCACATTCCGTTTCCCGTGGAATTGCATGGCGTCTCTACAGATGATGCATTGAATGCGCTGAATAGCTTGTTCAAATCTGACCTGGACCCATCCCGTGTAGCAGCGATTATTTTTGAACCTGTGCAAGGCGAAGGCGGTTTTTATCCAGCGCCAGCCGAGTTGATCAGGGCTTTAAGGGCGCTGTGCGACCAGTACGGAATCGCCATGATTGCCGATGAAATCCAAACCGGGTTTGCCCGTACCGGGAACCTTCTTGCGATGGAAAGATACGGAATTGCGCCGGATCTGACGACCATGGCAAAAGGGCTTGCTGGCGGATTGCCCCTGGCCGCCGTCTGCGGCAGGGCAGACATCATGGATGCTGCCGGACCTGGGGGATTGGGCGGAACCTATGGCGGCAACCCGCTGGGGATCGCAGCAGCTCATGCCGTGCTGGATGCGATTGAGGAAGAGGACCTGTGCGCACGTGCCAACGAACTGGGATCCCGGTTGCGCCAGAGGCTGGAATCCATACGGGCAACGACACCTGAATTGGCCGATATTCGCGGCCCTGGGTTCATGGTTGCGGCAGAGTTCAATACCCATGACGGCTCCAAGCCCAATCCGGAGCTAACGGCGCGCATCCGGGCTGAGGCGTTGGAGCGTGGCCTGTTACTCCTGACCTGCGGCGTTTACGGCAACGTAATACGCTTCCTTGCGCCGATCACGATTGAAGACGCTATCTTCGCTGAGGCTATGGATATCCTCGAAACCTCCATTGCCGCCGCAAGGGAGGCATAAAGTGCTGAACCTGTCAGACCCAAGCCTTTTGGAAACCCGCGCTTACGTAAATGGCCAGTGGATTGAGAATGGCGAAACCTTTCCCGTTCTAAATCCGGCAACCGGAGAGGAGATTGTCCAGGTAACCGACCTTGGTGTTGAGGAGGCTTCGCTGGCCATCGATGCGGCGCATCAGGCCAAGGCTGACTGGGCTGCAATGACCGGCAAGGAACGTGGTGCTGTCTTGCGCAAGTGGCACGACCTGCTTGTTGCCAACGCCGATGATCTCGCCCGTATTCTGACCGCCGAAATGGGTAAACCATTGGCAGAAGCTCGCGGCGAAATCCTGTACGGCGCCTCATATGTCGAGTGGTTCGCCGAAGAAGCCAAGCGGATCTATGGCAACACGATCCCCGGCCATCAGCGTGACAAGCGGCTCATCGTCGTAAAGCAGCCTGTTGGGGTCGTTGGATCAATAACCCCTTGGAATTTCCCCAATGCAATGATCGCCCGCAAAGTGGCACCGGCCTTGGCCGTTGGCTGTACATTTGTTGCGCGGCCGGCAGAGCTTACTCCCCTGTCAGCCTTGGCTCTAGCGGTTCTCGGCGAACGGGCGGGCATTCCGGCCGGTGTGTTCAACGTCATTCCGGGCACGCGGGCTTCAGAGGTTGGCAAGGAGCTTTGCCGCAATCCCAAGGTCGCCAAAATTTCCTTCACGGGATCAACCAGGGTCGGGCAGATCCTGATGGAGCAATGCGCGCCAACGATCAAGAAGATGTCGTTGGAGCTTGGCGGCAACGCGCCATTCATTGTTTTCGATGATGCAGATCTGGAGGCTGCTGTGGAAGGAGCGATCATCGCGAAGTTCCGCAACAGCGGCCAGACCTGCGTGTGTGCCAACCGAATTTATGTCCAAAGCGGCATTTACGAAACCTTCGCAGAACGGCTCTCAAAACGCGTTGCCGAATTGAAGATCGGAAACGGGAGGGAAAATGATGTCCAGATCGGCCCGCTGATCAACGAGGCAGCCCTTTCTAAAGTCAATCGTCACCTTGCCGACGCCGTGTCCAAAGGAGCCCGGGTCCTACAGGGCTATGAACAGAACGCGGGAAAGAGCCCGTTTTTTACCCCAACCGTACTGGCTGATATGACCCCAGACATGCTGGTTTCCAACGAGGAAACCTTTGGCCCACTGGCGCCGCTGTTCCGGTTTGTCTCCGAAGAAGAGGCCGTTGCGTTGGCAAACAACAGTGACTTCGGGCTTGCAGGCTACTTTTACACTCAAAATATTGGCCGGTGCTGGCGGATAGCGGAGGCGATGGAAACGGGCATGGTCGGCATCAACACAGGTCTGATTTCTACTGAGGTCGCCCCGTTTGGCGGGATCAAACAATCCGGTCTCGGGCGAGAGGGATCAAAATACGGCGCCGAGGATTATCTGGAGACTAAGTACCTGTGTTTTGGCGGCGTTTGAATACGACGGCGCCAATCCGCACTCTTAAATGAATGTATGTGCGACAGGCGCATTTGATGTTCTCCGGAATTCTTCTGCGGACCGGACAACAGTATTGTCTGGGCGGGAACAATCTAACCTCAAGACACTCAAAGTTTGAGGGTGCGGACGATATCCAGAAGCCTTGCAAACCTTGGCTGCGTGGTATCAGTTCACCCGAATGAGAGCTGGCCTGGGCTGCTGTGCCAACGGCGCTGAACAAAAAGACGTGTGCATCTCTTCCGGTACACGACCTAATCGACCTCGGCCGGTTTGCGATCGCTCAACAACGAGACCCGTCGTGTAAAGCGGCGATGCATCACAAAAGCAAAGCCTTCGAACAGCGGTGCTACAACTGCCGGCCGGGTTGCTTGACCGCAGTCCCGTAAAATCTCTAATGTAAAGCAAATAATTTGCGCGCGGAAAAATCAAAACTTGTCTCGTTTGACAGAGAGATTATCGCGATTGCACAGCTAATGCGCATCATGTGGAGAGTTGAAGCGGAAAATGGCGGATCGAAAAATCAGGAATATGGAAGAATTTGCATCCGTCAGCGGCATTTCCCGGCCGACGGTTTCCAAATACTTCAATGATCCGGGCAGCGTGCGTCAATCAACCCGGGAGCGGATTGAGGAGGCGTTGGAACGTTACGATTTCCGGCCCAACATCTTCGCAATGAATCAGAACCGGCGTCTGACAAAAAACATCGGGATTGTTGTGCCGTATCTCGCCGATCCATTCTTCGCCGAAATTGCCCGTAACATTGAACGCCGCTGTATTGATGCCGGCTTCTGGCCGATCCTTTTCAGCTCACATGGTGAGCAGGAACTTGAACGCAATATTCTAGACAGCTTGCGATCGCTCAAACCGGCGGGCGTTCTGCTGGCACCGCTCGGCCGTGCATCAGACCGTGGAGCGATTGAAAAGTTCTGCAGCGACATTCCAACGGTTCTTTTTGATGCGAACATCGAAGGTCTTGGAGAAGCCTTTGTAGGATCTGACAATTTTCAATCAGTTCCCTTGATCGTTGAATATTTGTGCCGCACGGGCGAACCGCCCTGTTTCTTTGAAATGCAGCCGGTCAATCCAAATGCCAACAAACGACGGAACGCCTATCTTCAAGCAATGGAGAGGTTGGGATTTGAGCCAAATGTTATTCGGGTTGAAGGCAGCGGTTGGGGCTTTGAAGAGGTTGGCTATCGGGAAGGTCTGAAAGTGATCGAAGATCGCCAGATTGCGACAGATACAGTTCTTTGCAGCAACGATCGTTTGGCAATCGGGTTTCTGTCCGCGTGCTACGAGAAGGGAATGCGGGTAGGGCACGGAGAAGGCTGTGCCATGCGCGTTGCTGGCCATGATGATCACCCCTTTTCTCAGTTCACCTGTCCGCCGCTGACAACGGTTGCCCAAGATTATGAGGCAATTTCTGACCACAGTGTCGAAACTCTTTTTGCGGTGATCGAAGGCGGGCGCCACATGGACCGTCGATTGGAGACTCTCTTCGAAGGTAAATTGGTAATGCGATCCTCTGCTTAATTCAAAATTTTACGCGCGTAAAATTTTTTATTGACTCGAAGTGATATTGTTCGGTACCTTTCAGATGCATCCAGCACAGGGAGGAATAGGATGTTATCTAAGGCGTCACTCGGTGCGGCCTCCGCACTTGCATTGGTCCTGTCGGGCAGCGCATTTGCTGAAACCCTCACGATCGCGACCGTCAACAACGGCGACATGATCCGAATGCAGGGTCTGACAGAAGACTTCACCAAAAAAACTGGCCACACTGTTGAGTGGGTCACACTGGAAGAAAACGTGCTCCGCCAGCGCGTCACACAGGATATTGCCGCAAAGGGCGGCCAATTCGACATCATGACCATCGGCATGTACGAGACGCCGATCTGGGGGAAGCAAGGGTGGCTCGTTTCACTCGACGATCTGCCGGCAGAATATGATGTCGATGACATTCTTCCGGCAATGCGCGGTGGACTTTCCGTAGACGGCGCGCTCTATGCTGCTCCGTTCTACGGTGAAAGTTCCATGATCATGTATCGGACCGACCTAATGGCGAAGGCCGGGCTTGAAATGCCGGATGCGCCAACTTGGGACTTCATTGCCGGCGCTGCCCGGACGATGACCGACAAGGACAACGAAATTTACGGCATTTGCTTGCGCGGAAAGGCGGGCTGGGGCGAAAACATGGCGTTCCTCACTGCCACGTCCAATGCGTTCGGAGCCCGGTGGTTTGACGAAAACTGGAAACCTCAGTTCGATAGTCCACAGTGGAAGGAAACACTCTCGTTTTACATCGACCTTATGAATGATGCAGGCCCTCCAGGCGCATCGACAAACGGCTTCAATGAAAACCTGTCGCTCTTCCAGCAGGGCAAATGCGGAATGTGGATCGACGCAACTGTCGCGGCGTCATTCGTGACCAATCCAACCGATTCCACCGTTGCTGACAAAGTCGGTTTTGCCCTTGCTCCTGACACAGGTCTTGGCAAACGTGGCAATTGGCTCTGGGCCTGGGCGTTGGCAATTCCGGCCGGAACTCAAAAAGAAGGTGCCGCGAAGGAATTCATCCAGTGGGCGACTTCTAAGGACTATCTGGCTCTTGTCGCTGAGAAAGAAGGCTGGCCAAACGTGCCTCCTGGAAGCCGGAAGTCTCTTTATGAGAATCCAAACTACGCCAAAGTGCCTTTCGCCAAAATGACGCTGGACAGCATCAATGCGGCTGACCCGACCAATCCGACAGTCGATCCGGTCCCCTATATTGGTGTCCAGTTCGTCGCGATCCCAGAATTTGCAGGAATCGCTACTCAGGTTGGTCAGGAGTTCTCCGCAGCGCTAGCCGGTCAACAAACGGTCGATGAAGCCCTTGCAAAGGCGCAAGCTTTGACAGCGGAAGAAATGGAAGCCGCAGGCTACTGATACTTTCTCCCCCCTAGGCTAAGACCTCATATAGGTGGCATAGCCTAACCTGGAGGGCGGCGCGGATCACTGCCCTCCATTTTTTCTCAACACAAGCTAACATCCGAAGTGACGGCCCTCGCCAGTCAACAGGAGAGATGTGTCCAATGGCAACTCAGCATTCCCGTTCTGCTGCACGTATGATGATGGCTCCGGCCGTTGTATTGCTTCTGGGGTGGATGCTCATCCCATTGACGATGACACTATATTTCTCATTCAAGAAGTACCTGCCGCTGCGCGGTGGAGATCTTGGATGGGTGGGCTTCGACAACTACGTGCGCTTCGTATCATCCAGCGCCTTTTGGCCAAGTGTTCAGACTACGCTTGTTATTGTCCTTGGTGTTCTGGCTATCACAGTGATGCTCGGTGTGCTTTTGGCGCTCCTTCTCAACCAACCGATGTGGGGACAAGGAGTAGTTCGAATCCTGGTAATTGCACCGTTCTTTGTCATGCCTACTGTCTCCGCGTTGGTCTGGAAGAACATGTTTATGGACCCGGTGAATGGTCTGTTTGCCCATCTTTGGAAATTCTTCGGTGCAGAGCCCATCGTTTGGATGAGTGATGCCTCGCTGACCTCCATCGTCATTATTGTTTCTTGGCAATGGTTGCCGTTTGCGACGCTGATCCTGTTAACGGCAATCCAATCGCTGGACGGCGAACAGCTGGAAGCCGCGGAAATGGACGGAGCTCCACCACTTGCACGCTTCGGCTTTATCATCCTGCCGCACCTTGGCCGGGCGATCACAATCGTCATTTTGATACAGACGATATTCCTACTGGCTATCTTCGCTGAAATTTTTGTAACGACACAGGGGTCGTTCGGCACAAGAACACTTACCTATCTGATCTTCCAGAGAGTTCTGGAAAGCCAGAATGTTGGCCTTGGCTCAGCCGGTGGTGTCTACGCAATCATTCTCGCCAACATCGTTGCCATCTTCCTGATGCGTGCGGTCGGCAAGAATCTGGACGCTTGAGGAGGACATCGTGGCTCGCTCAGTTACTAACAATCGCAAAATCATCAATACCGCTGCTGCATGGGCAATTGGCCTGCTGATCTTCTTTCCGATTTTGTGGACCGTCCTGACCAGTTTCAAGACCGAAGCTACTGCTATTGCAGACCCTCCGGTTTTCATTGGTTTTGACTGGACTTTGGAGAACTACTCGGTGGTCATGGAGCGCTCCAACTATATGCGTTTTCTATGGAACTCGATCATCATCGCCGGCGGCT
The DNA here is from genome assembly GCA_965230705.1 of Roseibium sp. GTDB lineage: Bacteria > Pseudomonadota > Alphaproteobacteria > Rhizobiales > Stappiaceae > Roseibium. The sequence goes on from CBDDLN010000001.1 coordinate 821,307, forward strand.
CGACCGTCCTCGGCATCATCATCGCTGTTCCAGCTGCCTGGTCTATGGCCTTTGTCCCGTCCAAGCGCACCAAGGATATTTTGCTCTGGATGTTGTCTACCAAGATGCTTCCTGCCGTAGGAGTGCTTTATCCGATCTACCTTTTGTTCATCAATCTCGGATTGCTCGACACGCGGGTCGGACTAACGCTGGTGCTGATGTTGATCAATCTGCCGATCATCGTCTGGATGCTCTACACCTACTTCAAGGAAATACCTGGTGAGATCCTGGAAGCAGCCCGGATGGATGGGGCGACCCTCAGGGAAGAGATCTTATACATACTCACTCCGATGGCCATTCCCGGTATCGCTTCGACGCTCCTGCTAAACGTGATCCTGGCATGGAACGAAGCTTTTTGGACCCTCAATCTCACGGCGGCCAAGGCGGCTCCGCTGACGGCCTTCATTGCCAGCTACTCCAGCCCCGAAGGTCTTTTCTACGCAAAGCTCAGTGCGGCCTCGACCATGGCCATCGCGCCGATCTTGATCCTTGGCTGGTTCAGCCAAAAACAACTCGTTAGCGGCCTTACCTTCGGCGCCGTTAAGTAAGGAAACTAGTCATGGGACAAATTCAACTCAAAAAGGTGACAAAAAGTTTCGGCAAGGTCGAGGTCATACCTTCGCTTGATCTCGAAATTCAAGATGGTGAATTCACGGTGTTTGTCGGCCCATCTGGCTGCGGCAAGTCCACGCTTCTCAGGCTGATCGCAGGCCTGGAAGATATCACTTCCGGCACGATTTTGATTGACGGTAAGGACGCAACCAGCGTTCCGCCAGCCAAACGCGGCCTGGCCATGGTCTTTCAATCCTATGCGCTCTATCCGCATATGTCGGTGCGCAAGAATATTGCCTTTCCATTGCGCATGGCAAAGCTCGACAAGGTTGAACAGGATCGCCGTGTGGAACAGGCGGCGGCTGTATTGAACCTGACAGACTATCTGGACCGCCGTCCCGGGCAGCTGTCCGGCGGCCAACGCCAGCGCGTTGCGATTGGACGGGCCATTGTCCGTGAACCATCCGCGTTTTTGTTCGACGAACCCCTGTCGAACCTCGATGCGGCCCTTCGGGTTGGTATGCGGCTGGAGATTTCCGAACTGCATGAACGGCTCAAGACAACAATGATTTACGTGACCCATGATCAGGTTGAAGCCATGACCATGGCTGACAAAATCGTGGTGTTGAGAGCAGGTAACATTGAGCAGGTCGGCTCGCCCTTGGAGCTCTACAAGAACCCGCGCAACCAGTTCGTTGCCGGTTTTATCGGTTCGCCCAAAATGAACTTTATCGAAGGTGCTGTCGCTGCAAATCATGGCGCACATGCAATCGGAATTCGCCCCGAACACATTTCGGTTTCGGAAACGGAAGGTCCCTGGTCAGGCGTCGTCGGCGTTTCTGAGCATCTGGGATCAGATACCTTTTTCCATGTTCACGACACAGGCCTGGCTGAATCGATCACCGTTCGTGCAGATGGAGAAGTTGGCTTCCGCCATGGCGACAAGATCCACCTGACCCCACGTTCCGATGTCATCCACAAATTCGACGAACACGGCCTGAGGCTTTCATGAACCGGCTTGCAGGCAAAACCGCGATGATTACTGGTGCGGCTCGCGGCATTGGTCTGGCTTTTGCCCAGGCCTATGTCGCAGAAGGTGCACAGGTCGCAATTGCTGACATTGACTTTGAACGGGCACAGCACTCTGCCAATGACCTGGGTGCTTCCGCCATTGCTGTAAAATTGGATGTAACCGATCAGAACAGTATCGACCATGCAGTGAGCGAAACCGTTTCCGCATTGGGTCAAATTGACATTCTCATCAACAATGCGGCGATCTTTTCTGCAGCCCCAATCACCGAAGTAGAGCGGGCCGACTTTGCACGCGTTTTCGACATCAATGTTGGCGGAACGCTTTTTACAATGCAGGCCGTGGCCCGGCACATGATCGCGCGTGGCGGCGGCGGCAAGATCATCAATATGGCCAGCCAGGCTGGCCGCCGCGGCGAGCCACTGGTTGCTGTTTATTGCGCCAGCAAGGCCGCAATCATCAGCCTTACTCAATCAGCGGCCCTCAATCTAATCGAACACGGCATCAATGTGAACGCTATCGCTCCTGGTGTCGTCGACGGCGAACACTGGGATGGTGTCGATGCGTTTTTCGCGAAGTACGAAGACAAAGCGCCCGGACAGAAGAAAAGAGAAGTTGGCGAAGCCGTTCCATTCGGGCGCATGGGAACAGCTGACGACCTGACCGGCATGGCAATCTTTCTTGCCAGTGAAGAAGCCAATTACATTCTGGCGCAAACCTACAATGTGGATGGCGGAAATTGGATGAGTTGATGGCGGAATTTCCTGTCCACAAAGCGGAACGTGAAAGACATGGGTACTCCGGAACGACTGGTGCATATGGCGGAACGCATCGTTCCAGCTCAGTATACGAGGCGTCCGCGATGACAAAACTATCTCTCGCAACGTTGGAAGACCTGGATCCGGCAATCGGACGCCCCTCGTATGCACGTGACGATCTTTCCGCAGGCATTGTTCACATTGGAGTTGGCAACTTCCATCGCGCCCACCAGGCGGTTTATCTGGACAAGCTGTTCGACAAAGGGCTCGACCTCGACTGGGCGATCGTTGGCGCAGGAATAAAGCCCTATGACGCTGACATGCGAAGCAAACTCAAGAGCCAGGATTGGTTGTCGACGGTGGTGGAGCTGGAACCCAATGGGCTTCACCCCCGGATAACCGGAGCCATGATCGGGTTTTCCGAAATTGAGCCTGCGTCTTTGTTGACCGCCCTGACCAGACCGGAAATCAGGATCGTCTCCCTGACGATCACCGAGGGGGGCTATTACGTCGACGCGCAGACGGATGGATTTGATGTCAACCACCCGGACATTCAAAAGGATATCGCCAATCCGGGTGCGCCGGAGACTATATTTGGCATCCTGATAAGTGCCTTGGGTTTGCGCAAGGATACAGGACTGCTGCCGTTTACGATCATGTCCTGCGACAATCTTCCAGAAAACGGAAAAGTGGCGAAGCGGGCACTATTGGGCCTGGCCAAGGAACTGGCGCCGGACCTGGTAAGCTGGATCGACGATCAGGTTGCGTTCCCAAGCGGGATGGTTGACTGCATCACACCCGCAACGACGGAGCAGGTGAAAATGCTGGTTCGGGAGCAATTCGGAATTGTTGATGAGGCGCCGGTTGCTTGTGAGCCATTTCGCCAGTGGGTGCTGGAAGACAAGTTTTCGGCGGGGCGCCCGCGGCTGGAAGAAGTCGGCGTTGAGTTCGTGGCCGACGTCGCGCCTTATGAACTAATGAAACTGCGAATTTTGAATGGCGGACATGCTGCCATTGCCTACCCGTCTGCGCTTTTGGGTTTTCAGGCTGTCGATGAAGCAATGGCGGACCCACTTATTTCCGCATGGTTGAAGAAGTTGATGCATTCGGACGTCATTCCGATTATCCCTCCATCTCCAGGGATAGACCTGGAAGCATACCTGCAAACGTGTGTGGACCGTTTCTCAAACCCGGCGGTGGGTGACAGCATTAGCCGGCTATGTACCGACGGTTCCAACCGGCAGCCCAAATTTATCTTGCCCTCGGTAACTGATGCCCTTCAGTTGGGAACGTCAATGGAAGGCCTTGCTCTGGAAGTCGCATTTTGGTGCCGCTACTGTGCGGCGACTGCGGAGGGAAGCGTGAACGGACCACTGGAAGACGTTCGGCACGAGGAATTGCAAGCGGCGGCCCGGGAAACCCGGACTGATCCGAGTGCCTTCCTCCAGCTTGGCGATGTGTTTGGACTATTGGGCCGAAACACGCTTTTCCAAACTGCTTTCGTAAGCGCTATGAAAGCTGTGTGGGAGAATGGAGTCCGCAACACTTTGACTGACTATCTGCAAAAAGAGGTAACGTGAAACCATGTTGCTTTGCTGCGGAGAAGCGCTGATTGACATGATACCAGCGTCGCTGGTGGATGGGAAAACTGGTTATGTTCCCTATTCAGGCGGGGCTGTATTCAATACGGCAATAGCGCTGGGCCGGCTTGGAATTGCGACCGGTATGCTGACCGGGCTTTCAACGGACCTCTTCGGAGATCAGTTGGCCGCAGCACTTGCAAACAGTCACGTTGATACGTCTTTGTGTGTCCGCTCGAAACTGCCAACTACGCTGGCATTTGTCAGTCTGGAGAATGGGCAGGCCAGTTACACATTTTATGACGAGAACTCTGCAGGGCGCATGCTGTCAGGTGCTGATATTCCGCCTTTGCCGAAAAACGTGAATGCTCTCTTCTTCGGCGGGATCAGTCTGGCTGTCGAACCTTGCGCAGACGCTTATGCAGACCTTGTGTGCAAGGCGTCCGAAGAGCATGTCGTCATGCTCGACCCGAATATCCGGCCAGATTTCATTGGCGACACGGATCGCTATCGCGCACGGCTAGACCGGATCCTTAGTCATGCAGATATTGTCAAAATCTCTGATGAGGATCTGGCCTGGATCTTTCCAGATGCTGCACCTGTCAATATCAAGGTCCGGCGATTGCAGGCGAGTGGTCCGTCAATTGTAATCGTGACAAGGGGCGCAGAAGGCGCAACGGCTCTGCTGAAAGACCAAGCTGAAGTTTCTGTCGCAGCTCGAAGCGTTGCGGTGGTTGATACGGTCGGCGCCGGAGATACCTTTAATGCGGGAGTTCTGGCTGCCCTTGCCAATCAGGATCTTCTAACAAAGAAGTCTCTGGTGCACGTCTCCGAGGATGCGATACAGGCCGCTTTGTCTTATGGAGCCGAAGCTGCCGCCATCTCTGTTTCCCGTGCCGGTGCCAACCCACCCTGGCGGGCAGAATTACCCGAATACAAGGTGTTGCAAAAAGAGGGTTTAGGGTAGGGAACGGATTCTCTGTGTGACATATTATCCGGCTAAATAACTACTACCTAGTTGCTTGTAACCTCATGACCGTGGGCCTATGTATGCGCATTTGGCCGCAGTGCTGATGTAAGCCAAGGCCGGGAACCAAAATACTCATTTTCAAAAGTTCGGATCCTGGACGCGTCGTTGAGTGTCAGTTGCACATGATCGGCACCCGATAGCAGTAACTGTTTGCGTGCAGTCGCGATCTCAAATCCAAAGATCTGCCCATCCGCCAGTTGAATGGTTCGGTTCGGGAGATCGATGGTCATCTCTGCGGTTTCCGGAGTTGCCGCGACTTGCAGGAGATGGTTGACCTCTGTTTCTTCCAAAGTGATTGCGAGCAGGCCGTTTTTTTCGCAGTTGCCGAAGAATATCCCGGCGATGCTCGGCGCAATGATGGCCCGGAAACCCAATTGCATCAGTCCCCAGACTGCATACTCGCGGGAGGAACCGCAGCCGAAGTTTTTTCCTGCAATCAGGATCTTTGCCTGGTCATAGGGGGGCCGGTTCAAGATAAACTCAGGACGTTGAGTGCCGCTCTCATCAAAGCGCAACTCATGAAAGGCTCCTTCGGCCAGGCCGGCGCGGTCAATGCGTTTCAGGAACTGCTTCGGCATGATTACATCGGTGTCGATGTTGGGCGCGGGCAGGGGGGCTGCAACGGCATTCAATGTGGTGAAGGACTCCATCTTCAGGTCTCCCGGTCAAGGCTTCGAACATCGGTCAGGTGACCGGTCACGGCGGCTGCAGCGACCATCTGCGGGCTCATCAAATGGGTGCGGGCACCGCGGCCCTGACGGCCCTCAAAGTTACGGTTGGTGGACGAGGCACAGCGCTCACCGTCTCCGGCAATATCGTCGTTCATGGCCAGGCACATGGAACAGCCGGAGCCGCGCCACTCAAATCCGGCGTCCAGGAATATCCTGTCGAGATGTTCCGCTTCGGCCTGGGCGCGCACCACCTTTGATCCAGGCACCGCTATGGCGGTGACATGACCGGCGACTTTGCGTCCCTTGAGGACCTTTGCTGCTAGGCGCAGGTCTTCTATGCGGCTGTTGGTGCAAGACCCGATAAAGGCGCGATCGATGCGGATGTTTTGCAAACGCATCCCGGGGGTTAGGGCCATATAGTCGAGAGCGCGGTCATCGGACGGCTTTTCCGGTTGAGGGACCTTGCCTGTGACGGCGCTGGCCTGGTCCGGACTGGTTCCCCAGGTGACCATGGGCGCAATGGCGCTTGCCGCGATTGCAACGTCCTTTTCGAAGATGGCGTCCGGGTCAGACGCCAACAGACGCCAGCTTGTCTCGGCAGCCTCCCAGTCTTTTGCATCTGGTGCGCGCGGCTTTCCGCGAAGGTACTCAATCACCTTGTCATCCGGCGCCATAACGGCAGCGCGGGCGCCAGCTTCAACGGCCATGTTGCAGATGGTCATGCGGGCTTCAACGCTGAGTGCTGCAATCGTCGATCCAGCAAACTCGATGGCATAACCGCTGGCCCCGGCAGCTCCGATTTCCTGGATGACCGTCATGATGATGTCTTTTGCCGTGCAGCCAAACGGCAGATCGCCATCTACGGTCACCCGCATGTTCTTCAGCTTTTTGTAGACAAGGGTCTGTGTCGCCAGCACATGTTCGATCTCCGATGTGCCAATGCCGAAGCCCAGGGCACCGAATGCGCCGTAAGTCGTCGTATGGCTATCGCCGCAAGCGACCACCATTCCCGGCCAGACATAACCATTTTCTGGTACAACGATGTGTTCAATGCCTTGGCGGGGATCGAACAGATCGATCAGCTCAATTCCGTGGCGCTCGCAGTTTTCCAGCTGGGTCTTGATCTGAAGCCGTCCGCCTTCATCTGCGATCTCATTAATCGAGGCAATTGGCCGGGTTGGATTGACATGATCGACTAACGCCAGATGCGCTTTCGGGTTCCAGACTATCCGGCCAGCTTCGTGCAATCCGGCAAAAGCCTGCGGGCTGGTGTATTCGTTCATGATGTGAAAATCGACGTAAAGAAGGATCGTCTCTTCATCGATCCGCTTCACTTGGTGGCTCTCACATAACTTGTCGTACAAGGTCTTTGCAGACATCTTCTCTCCAATAGGATTAGGGCAGGGGTACCAGCAACAGCTGGCCAAAGACGAAGTCGACCACAAGAACCAAAGCTGCCAGGTAAAACGCTTCCAAAACGCGTGTCTTGAGCCCTTTGGGCTCCTGAGAAGCGATCAGCCATGCAAGGCCAACACCGAGTAGGGAGGTTGGCACAAATCCAAGAACCGGCAGCAGCACGGCCCATCCCAGAAGAATGGCCAATAGGAGGAGCGGGCGCAGAAGAGTTCCGCTGCCATGACTAGTGGCTTCTCTTCCACGAAGGTGCTGGATCAGTTGCGCAACAGAGGCAAGGACGATGACGCTACTGGCGAAACGGGGAAAGATCGCCCCGAAGTCCGTCATCTCCTGCGCTTCATAAAGGCCATAAGCGCCAGCGGATGCGAAAAACGCCAGCGGGAGTATGCTCCGCAAATGGCTGTAGGACTGGGTTGTCTCAGACATTGTCGGCCTCCTTCGGAAGGGCGGCGCGCAGCTTTTCCTGCCGTTCGGACCAGAACGGCGCAGCCAGCGTGATCAGGGTGAAGAGCAGGATCGCGATGCTGATCGGCCGGCCGAAGAACTCGCCCAGAACATCGCCGGAAGCTGTGCCGATCAGATAGCCCTGCACAAAGCCTTGTTCGGCAATCGGGCCAAGGATCAGGCCAAGAACGATCGGTGAGGGTTCAAAGCCAAAGCGCAAAGCGAGCCATCCGAAGCCGCCAAGCAGAACCATCATCACCACATGCGTCGGATTGGATTCAACGGCAAAGGACCCGATGACGATCAACAAAGCAATTGCCAGTGCCAGTACGCTCTTTGGGATGTTTGAAATCATCTTGTAGGCAGAGCGCCCGATCAAAAGTCCAACAGGGATCATCAGGATCGTTGCGAGGATCAGGCCGAAAACAAAGGTGAAGACAATGTCTGCCTGTTCGCTGAACAGGCGCGGACCAGTGCGGACACCCTGAACCATCAAAGCACCGAGGATGATGGCATCTGGCGGTGTGCCGGGAATACCAAGAACCAGTGTCGGCACAAAGCCGCCGCCAACCGTTGCGGAATTCGCCGATTCCGATGCAATGACCCCATCTGCGGCCCCTTTGCCGAATTCAGCCTTGTTTTTCGACGTTCTGCGGGCCTCGGAATAGGCAACCAGCCCGGCAACAGCGCCGCCAGCGGCCGGAAGAATGCCAACCACCGTACCGATGACCGATGAGCGGATCAGGTTCACCTTGCTCGCCCAAAGTGTCGCGAGCGCTTCGGTGATGCGAGAACCGCCAGAGGCGTCTGCCCGTTCAATGTGCGGGTCGCGGGTGCCAACCATGTTGAGCAGGACAGGCACGCAGTAAAGGCCAATCAGCGCGGGGATGATATGAATGCCGCCAAGGAGCGCCGGTTCGCCAAAAGTGTAGCGGACATCGCCGCCCACGACCGCCGATCCTATGGTCGACAGCAGCAAACCTACGGCGCCACCGATCAGGCCTTTCAAGGTCGCGCCCTTGGAAAGGACGGCGATCAGCGACAGGCCAAAAATCGCAAGCCAGAAGTATTCCACCGGACCAAATTTCAGGGCAATGACTGCAAGCGGTGGCGCCACCAGAAGCAAAGCGATTGCGCCGATCAGGCCGCCGGTCGCGGACGCAAAGCAGGAGATCGTGACAGCAAGATCGCCTTTGCCTTTCTTGGCCATCGGGAACCCATCAAGGGCCGTTGCGATGGCCGCGGGCGTACCGGGGGTGTTCACCAGAATTGCCGCATAAGCGCCGCCATAGATGGCGCCGGTATAGACCGCGCCAAGTGCAATCAGAGCCGATGCCGGATCCATGGTGAAGGTAAAGGGCACAAGAACCGCCACGGCCATAGTGGCCGACAGGCCTGGCAACGCGCCCACAATTGTACCCAGAAAGACGCCCGCAAGAGCGAGGCAGATATTGAACGTTGTAATGGAATTCAAAAAAGCGTCTAACAAACGCCTAACCTCCAAGTATTGCCGGGGTCACCGGCAGCAGAAATCTGCTGCCGGCAATTTGCGTTGGGGGGAGGAGTTTACTGAGACTTGAACTGGGCGATCGCCGGTTCATAGTCCTTCTTCTTTTGACTTATGAAGGCCGGAACCTCTTCAGCCGGAATATCGATGACCGAATATCCTGCCTCGTTCATGCGCTTTTGAAAGTCCGGATTGGCGTTAATTTGTGCAATGATGCCAGAGAGGCATTTGCGGACATCTTCCGGTGTGCTGGCCGGAACCGCGACGCCGCGATAGGCCCCTCCAACGTGATCAACACCAAGCTCCTTGAATGTCGGGACATCGGCAATGCGGGATGGCGCTCGTTGGTGGCAACAGCCAGGATGCGAACCTGGTCGCCTGCCTTGACGCCTTGCGTCGTGTAGCTCATGGCCGCCTTGATCTGGCCACCCAGAAGCGCGGTTATCGTCGGTGCTGAGCCTTTGAATGGGATATATGTCGTCGCTGCGCCGGTCAGATCCTTGATGATCTGGGTCGCAAGGTGATTGGCCGAATTGGTGCCGGATCCGCCCATGGTAATGCGGCCAGGATTGGCTTTGGCCTCTTCGATCAGATCGTTCAATGTTTGATGCGGACTGTCGGCCTTCACCAAAATCGCATCTGGCGTGTAGTGAAAGAAATAGACGTTGTTGATGTCATCCGTCTTGTAACCCACTTCCTTCATAGCCGGCTGCAACACAGTGTGCGGTACAATGGTTCCCATCAGGGTGTGGCCGTCGCCGTCGAACTGGTTGAGCTGTGCCCAGGCTGTTGCGCCACCCGCACCCGGGCGGTTGTGAATGACGAGCGGCTGACCAGTAATCGCCTCGAAATACTCTTGCTGCATGCGTGCGGTTACGTCGGATTCGCCGCCCGGTTTGTAGCCAACGACGTATGTCACTGGCTTGGAAATGCAGGTCTCCCCTTCGGCAGCCAGAGCGGTTGAAGACTGCATAAGGGTTGTGGCTGCAAAGGCCATGGCGGCTACGGTTCCAAAGCGGGCGATCTTGTTAAAACTGATATGCTGGTTCGACGTCATGTCATCCTCCCATTGATCTGGGCCGAAGCTTAGACAGGGAGGTGAAAGGGAATTAAGCGGAAAATATTATATAATAATAAGAAGTAATAAGTCTGGGATTTCCCGCTACGGTCATGGAAAATCATGAGTTGGAGATACCGTATCAATGACCACTCCCGGCAGCCAGGATTTGGAATTTTCCAGAACCGAACCATTTTTTGATGGGTTTGAAGAACGCCTGATCGACGTTCCTGAGGGAAAGATATTTTGCCGGACAAAAGGGAGGGGCACGCCGCTCTTGCTACTTCATGGCTATCCGCAGACTTCTGCCATGTGGCACCGGATCGCACCGGAACTGGCTCAATCTTACACTGTTATCTGCGCCGACCTCAGGGGGTATGGACGCTCGCACAAGCCGGTCACCACGCCCGACCATGCACCGTATTCCAAGCGCGCGATGGCCAGCGATATGGCGCATCTGATGACCAACTTGGGTCACGACCGGTTTCTGATCGGTTCGCACGACCGCGGGGCTCGCGTGGCTCACCGGCTGGCACTGGACCACGAAGAGCACGTCCTTGGACTTGCTACATTGGATATTGCCCCGACGCGGGAGATGTACCGGGACGGAGACAGTGCCTTTGCCCAAACCTATTGGCACTGGTATTGGCTCACGCAAACGGCTCCCTTTCCGGAAAACCTGATTGGCAGCAATTCGGAGTTTTATTGGCTGAAAAAATGCGGGTCCGGATCAGCAGGTCTGAGTCCATTTAGTTGGCAGGCATTGGAAGAGTATTTGACGTACTTCCGTGATCCTGCAGTGATCCACGGCTCTTGCGAGGACTACCGGGCGGCCAGGACAATCGACATTGAGCACGATGATGAGGACGGGCAGCAGAAGCTCTCTATTCCTCTGCTGGCGCTTTGGGGAAAAAACGGAGCGATCGAAAAACACTTTGATTGCCTGGCCCTTTGGGCGGAACGGGCAGTGCATGTCCAAGGCCGGGCACTTCCGGGCGGGCATTATTTGGCCGAAGAGGTGCCGGAGCTCGTCCTTGCAGAGTTCAAGGCTTTCTTCCAATCCGTTCTGAGTGAAAAGAGACTTTAGAAGACCAGGACCGCGAAGGCCGTTTAGGCGGCCTCTCCCAGCTTTCTGCTGACCTGTTTTGCTTCTTCGCGCACCATTTGAAGAAACGTCTTCAGGGTCGGGCTGGTGTCATTTTCACGCCAGGCGACCCCGAAGTCGAGCTTGGATCTTGCGCCTGAAAACAGCCGGAAGACGATGTTTTCATGGGTGTCCAGGCTGACCCATTGCGGAACAAGGCCTATCCCGAGCTCTTGAGAGACAAGCTTTAAAAGCGTTGATTTTTCGATAACTTCCAAGCTGATATTCGGCCGCGTGTCCGCTTCCGCAAAGCTTTCCTTGACCATTGCATGAAGCAGCGGGCGGGCATGGGCCGGGTAACCGATCAGCGGCTCAACAGCGATTTGAGTCACGCTGATCTCGTTTTCTTTGGCGAGTGGATGGTTTTCCGGCAGGGCGACCAGAACTTTTTCTTCAAACAGAACTTCCCAGGTGACACCCTCAATCGCGACCGGAGGCCGGAAAAACGCAACATCGACCCGGTGGCGCAGCAGTTCCCGCACCTGTTCGGTTGAGGCGTTCACTTCGGTCAACGGCAGATGCAGGCTGGGAAACTGTTTGTGCATGCGCTTCAAGATCGGGGGCAGGAACCAGACGAGGGCCGCATCAATCCCACCAATCCTCAAGCGCTCCAATTCGCTTGTTGCCGCGCAGCGTGCCGTCTCCACGCCCTTGTCTAGCCGGTCAAGAACAGCACGCACTTCATCAAGAAACACAGAGCCGGCCTGTGTAAGGCTGACGTGCCGGGTTGTGCGGAAAAACAGCGGGAAACCCAGTTCCTCCTCAAGATTGCGGACCTGCGCCGACAGGGCAGTTTGAGCAAGTCCGATACGCTCGGCAGCGCGCCGGAAGTGCAGCTCTTCCGCTACAGCAACGAAGCAATGCAATTGACGAATTTCCATGCAGGAACAATCGGATGTCAGGGTGGAGCTGTCAAACCTTATGCGATGTGGTGCCGGTGCAAGATGTCATTCAGCTGTTTCGTTATTCACATGCATTTCAAATTCCGGAGCGATGTCCACAGCGAGTTCGCAAAATAGCTCGCCGAGACTACCAAGGTCCCGGTTGGCTTTCGTGTACAAGCCAAAAATCCTCTCGGCCACAGATTCCTTGAGTTCCAGATAGGCCAGTTTCTGTGCATCCAGCTCATCGCGCACGATCTGCGTTGCGGCAAGTGTGACAGCATCGGAGCCTTGAATCACACGTTTCAGAATCTGAAAGGAGGAAGCCTCAAAGGTGCGGGTCGGGAACGGAACACCATTGGTGATGAAAAACGCGTCGATCTGGGCCCGGAATGCCCCTCCAGTTGGAGGAATTGCCCAGGAAAGATCTTTCAGATCTGCGAGTGACACTTCTTTGGACTGCAGCAAAGGGTGTTGGGGCCGGGTTACCAGGACTGTCTTTGCGTTAAACAGCGGAATGCTCTCAACCGAGTAGTTGTTTTCGCCCAGCGTCGGCGCACTGATGACAACATCAAGTTCGTTGGAGTCGAGCTTTTCCATCAGGTCTTCATCGACGCTTTCGAGCACGGTGATGACGACTTCTTCCGTGAGCTTAAGGATGTTGCAGATCACCGCTGGAATGATGCTGTTGGTCGAGAGGGGGGTGCCCCCAATGCGCAACTTGCCGCCGATGCCGCGGCCCAAAAGTGTAATCTCCTCAACGGCAGCAGAAACGGATGTGTCGATTTCTGATCCGCGCCGCGCCAGCAACAATCCGGCGGGCGTCAGACGCGCACCATTTCTACCGCGCTCCACCAGCGGCATCTGAGTGATGTCTTCAAGACGCTGAATACTAATTGAAAGTGCCGGCTGGGAAATATTCAAGGACTTGGCCGCTTGCACCAGGCTCCCGTGTTCGTCGATCGCTGCCAGGAAGAGAAGGTGGTTCGGCTTTATATTCATAAGTTTTTTTATCGAAGGGGAAAGATTTCATATTGGAATTAATATTGGTCTTTGTGTCAAGTTTCTTCACAGGGCAGCAATGTTGGAGGTGTTGTTGTCCGAACCAGTCGTGATGCTGCAGGTTTGATGCGTGTGGAGGCGCAGGGAAAGCTGTTGTTGGCGTTGCGATGCCAAGGGAGGACCTGATGAACATCTGTAAAATTGCTGCAGTTCTTTTGGCGACTGCTGTGCTGCCGGGAACGGCACTGGCCGAAACCTTGAAAGTGTCGACATTCGTGCCGCCAAAACACGCTTTCAACCGTATGCTCACGGCCTGGGGTGAGGAACTGGCGGAAAAGTCTGGCGGTGAGTTGAAGATTGATCTTTATCCGGCGGGCCAGCTCGCACCACCGCCACGCCAGTATGATTTGGCGGCAAGCGGAGGCGCGGATATCGCCGTTGTCCTGACCGCAACCAACCCTGGCCGTTTCCCCATCGCCGAACTGGCAGCTTTGCCGCTGTCTTATCCGTCTGCCGGCACCAGCAGCGAGATCTCATCTGAGCGGTTGACCATGCTGGCCGACGAATATTTGGCTGAGGAAAATCCCGGCACTAAGGTGCTTTGGATGGCGGTAACGCCGCCGCTGAAGATCAACCTGTCCGGTGACAAGCCTAAATCCCTGTCAGACCTGGAAGGCCGCCGGATCCGGTACGCCGGCAAGGTGTTTCAGGCGATGATTGAAAAGCTTGGCGCTTCTCCCATGCCGGTAGCGCCTGGTGAGGTGTCTGAGTCCATGTCCAAGGGCGTCATCGATGGGGCGACCTTCCCGTATGAAGCGCTGATGGCCTTTGATCTTGGTAACATCGTAAGGTACTCCATTGAGCCGGGGATGGCATCTGCCGTGTTCTCGGTCGTGATGAACGAGGCCAAGTTCAACTCACTGTCACCGGAGCATCAGAACCTCATTCTGGAAACCACAGGACCTGCACGCGCGAAAGCCTTTGGAGCCATGTGGGATGCCGGTGAGGCCAAGGGCCGGAAATACATCACCGACAAGGGTGTCGAAATCATCACCCTCGAAGGTGAAGAACTGGACAAGCTGACCCAGCTCGTGGAACCTCTCGTGGAAAGTACGATCGAAGCGGTCGAGAGCAGCGGCAAACCGGGCAAGGCGTTCTTCGAAGCCTACACGAAATAGATTGCGGGGGAGCAGTGCTCCCCCCTTTCTCCCGCTAGCTCAGGCCTTCACGCTGGTGCAAAGACCTAAGGGTTGTCCATGTCGCTGATATTCGCGGTCTCTGATGCAATTGTTCGGGCGTTTTTGGCAATTGCGATGCTGGCCTTGCTGGTCATGATGCTGGTGATCGTTAGCGATGTTTTCATGCGCTACCTGTTCAACGCGCCCATCACCGGTACCTATGACGTCGTTGAAATGTGCCTTGTAACTGCGGTGACTTTCAGCATGGGCGCGGTCATCTCCGGCTCAAGGGAAATCGTCATTGATCTGATCGACCAGATTGCCTCAGACCGGACCGTTGTTGTGCTGCGCCGTTGTGCTGCTTTTGCTTCGGCAGGCATATTGCTCTTTATCTTCAATTCAATGATTACTCCGGCCTTTCAGTCTTACCAGTATGGCGAGATCCGGCTGGAGTTGAACATGCCGGTCTGGATCTCCTGGGCGCTTGCTCTTGTGGGAGTAGGCGGCGGGGTTCTAGCCTCCATTGTAGGCGTGTTCAGATCCGCATCTGATACTGGCCGCAAACAGGCAGATCAGGAGCCGTCATGACGCCTGCGGTCATTGGAATAATCTTCGTGGCGCTGATGTTTGCGCTGCTGTTCCTGCGCATGCCGGTATGGCTGGCGCTGGCGATGATTGGCATTGGCGGCAATATTGTTCTGTCAAACGTGACGGTTGCCCAATTCATGGCCGGATCAACGGCTTTTGACATGGCATCCAAATACGGCCTGTCAGTTATCCCGATGTTCATCCTTATGGGAGAAATCGCAACATCCTCGCGGTTGTCGGCGGAGCTTTATTCCGCTGCCCGCATCTGTCTGTCGGGCTTACGCGGCGGTTTGTCGATCGCGACAATTGCCGCATCCGGCGCCTTTGGCGCCATATCCGGTTCATCCGTTGCTACAGCTGCCACGATGACGCGGATTGCCTTACCCGAAATGCGCAAAGCCGACTATGACGATGGTTTTTCGACAGCATCTGTGGCCGCCGGCGGGACACTGGGCATCCTCATTCCACCATCGATCATTTTGATCATCTATGGCGCGATTGCCGAGGAATCTGTCCCGCGTTTGTTTGCAGCCTCCATGCTGCCGGGCATTCTGCTGCTTGTTCTTTATGTTGCCGTGGCGCTTGTACTGGCGAATTTCTCCTCAGCCATGGCACCTGATGACAAGCCCGCCAGCTTTACCGAACGGATGAAGGCGGCCCTCCGGCCATGGCAATTTGTAGTACTGTTTGTGGTGACGATCGGCGGTATTTACGCCGGCGTGTTCAGCCCAAACGAAGCCGCAGCCATTGGCAGTTTTGGCGCAATTGTTCTGGGATTTCTCGACGGACGCTTGACCATTCAAGGACTGGTCCATTCGCTGCGCGCGACAGCGCTGACCAGTGCATCCCTGTTTCTGATCGTGATCGGCGCGACCATGTTCGCCAACTTCGTGGTTCAGACACGGTTGCCGAACCTCCTGATCGCTGCTGCGCAGGATTGGAACCTGACGCCTTTGATGGTGATGGCGATAATCATCCTTCTCTATGTGGTGCTGGGCTGTTTCCTGGAAGGCATCGGGATGGTGCTGATCACCGTTCCCGTGTTCCTGCCAGTCATCACAGATTTTGGCTACGATCCACTTTGGTTTGGCATCATCGTTGTCATCGTTGTTGAGCTGGGTCTGATAACGCCGCCTGTCGGAATGAATATCTTCATAATTCAGGCACAGGCCCCCGACATCAATTTGGGCCGGCTTTACAAGGGCATCGTTCCTTTCCTGATCGCCCCGCTTCTTCTGATTGCCTTGCTGTTTGTGTTCCCGCAAATTGCTCTTTGGCTTCCCAATATCCTGTATTGAGGTGTCTCATGACCGCTTATCCATGGACCCTCAATCCAGCAAAAAGATACCCGTTCTCAAGATCGATTGAGGGACCAGACAAATGACATCCAGGACACCGAAAATCGCGCTTGAGGAACATTTTCTGGCGCCCGGGTTCGAAGAATACTTCGAGACGACCGCCATCAATATCAGTCCGGATCTTTTTGGTCTGGCCTACGACGCCCTGCGGGATTTCGATGGCCGCCGAATTGAGGCAATGGATGCCGTTGGCGTCGAACTGTCCATCTTGTCACTGGCGGGACCGGGAGTTCAAGTAGAACGGTCTTCGGAAATTGCCATCCGCAAGGCCAGGGACTGCAATGATTTTCTGGCCGAGAAAATGGCGGCCCAGCCGAGGTTCGGCGGGCTGGCGCATTTGGCAATGCAGGATCCCAAAGCAGCCTGTGTGGAACTGGAGCGCTGTATCACGGAGCTCGGCTTTCAGGGCGTGATGATCAATGGCCAGACAAACGGTGTCTATCTGGACGATGACCGGTTCTCTCCGTTCTGGGAGTGCGCGGAAGCGTTGGGCGCACCTGTCTACATACATCCCAGTAACCCGCCCGATGTCCCCTATATGTACATGAACCACCCCGAGCTTTACGGGCCCGTCTGGAGCTGGATGGTGGAAACCGGCACCCATGCGCTTCGGATCATATTTGGCGGTGTCTTCGACAAGTATCCCAAGGCAAAACTCGTGCTTGGCCATATGGGTGAAACACTCCCATTTCAGCTGTGGCGGTTTGACAGCCGCTGGGCGATTTCAAATGCCAAGGGCCGCACACTCGAGATGCAGCCGTCTGAATACCTGAAGCGAAATCTTTGGGTGACAACATCGGGGGTCTGTTCTGATGAACCCTTGAAATGTGCACTGGCCGCGCTTGGCGAAGACCGGGTGCTGTTTTCTGCAGACTATCCGTTTGAAAACATCCAGGCCGCCTGCGACTGGATTGAAGAAGCCGATGTTTCGGATGCGACCCGTTCCAGGATTTGCTCGGGCAACGCCAAGACACTGTTCGGCCTCTAAACCAGGATTGGCCCCTACATAAGATTGTTCCGCGCGACGGAGATAAGCCTTCGCGTGGCGCGGGTGTGCCTGTATCTCAAGTGCGATGCTGCGTAGATTGTTTGCAGGATTGCCGGTGCCTTTTCGACGATATGAAACCCGTTGTTGGTGACCAGATCCCGGGCCACCTCTTCCAGAACAAAACCTGCGCCGCCAACGGCCAAAAGCAGTTTGCTCATGGAAGACGAATGTCCGCACGACAAGGTGGGGGTCGATAGCTCCGGAAACAGTTTTTGATGTTGCTTGTCGAATGCCGGTGAAAATTCACCGCGGATATATGAAGAAGCCGTAACATCTGCTCTACTCGGGCTGTGCGATGACACGAGCAGGTAACGCACTTCGCCAATGCTTTCAAAATAGAGATCCGGTATCGGGCGAGGCGAAAACATGACGGCAAAATCCATATGTCCCGCCTGCAGGTCGCTGCACATCTGAACGGAATTGTCGAGTTCGATGTAAAAGGCTGTTTCTGGCAACAGGGTTTGGAAGCTTGTGACCCACCGGCCCACTTGAGGTCCAGCCAGGTCCATTTGTAATCCCATGCGAATGGAGAGCGCGTTGTCGCCAGCCCCGCGCGTTGAGCGCAAGGCTTCTGTCCAGGCATGGCGTAGGTCCCGCGCATGCGGTTCAAACCGTAGTCCGGCGGTGGTGAGTTCCGTACCAGCTCTCGAACGGTTGAAGAGTTTCCGGTCAATTTTCTTTTCCAGCGCAGCAACCCGCGCCGAGACGGTCGACTGAGTGATCCCAAGCCGCTCCGCAGTTCTGTTGAAGCTCCGGGTTTCAATCAGATCCAAGAATGTTTCAATAAGTTCCGGCTGCATGGCGGTACCTTGTAACGGAGTATGGTTTCTAATCGGAATCTTCGATTAATATCACCGAAACTGCCGGATTGAAAACAACCGAGAACGGCAGGAAAGTCATTAAAACGGGAGATCAAACGATGTCGGAATTTCCGTCTACTGCACGGGTTGTAATCATTGGCGGCGGGGTCGTTGGTGCGTCGGCGCTCTACCATTTGGCAAAGGCCGGCTGGAGCGATTGTGTCCTTCTGGAAAAGAACGAGCTGACCGCCGGATCGACCTGGCATGCGGCCGGTAACGTTCCAACGTTTTCGTCTAGCTGGTCGGTCATGAACATGCAGCGCTACTCCACCGAGCTTTACCGCGGTCTCGGCGAAGAAGTCGACTACCCGATGAACTACAACGTCACCGGTTCGGTCCGTCTCGGCCACAGTGACGAGCGCTTGCGCGAATTTCAGCGCGTTGCCGGCATGGGCCGATACCAGGGTATGGATCTTGAGATCATGGGCCCGGATGAAATCCGGTCCAAATACCCGTTCCTGGAAACCCACGACCTCACCGGCGCCTTGTACGACCCTTATGACGGCGATATCGATCCGGCGCAGCTGACCCAGGCGCTTGCAAGGGGCGCGCGCAACCATGGTGCCAGGATTTTCCGGTTCTGCCCGGCAACCGGTGTCCGGCGCGAGGGCGATGAGTGGATCGTTTCATCACCTAAGGGCGATATCCGCTGCGAATATGTGGTCAACGCAGCCGGATATTATGCACGTGAGGTAGGACGCTGGTTCGGACGCGATTTGCCGATGATGGTGATGAGCCATCAGTACATGCTGTTTGACACGGTTCCCGAACTTGAAACCTGGTCAAAGGAAGTCGGGCACAAGCTGCCGCTGCTGCGCGATGTCGACAGCTCCTACTATCTGCGGCAGGAGAAGAACGGCTTCAACCTCGGACCGTACGAGCTGAATTGCAAGGCGCATTGGATCACCGACGACGATCCGTTCCCGGAGGACTTCAGCTTCCAGCTGTTCCCGGACGATCTGGACCGGCTCGAGTGGTACATCGAAGACGCCATGGCGCGCGTGCCGCTTCTGGCAACGGCCCCGCTGATCAAGAATATCAATGGTCCCATCCCCTATACGCCGGACGGAAATCCGCTTATCGGACCAATGCCCGGTGTTCCCAATGCATTTGAGGCGTGTGTCTTCACCTTTGGCATCTGTCAGGGGGGCGGGGCAGGTAAGGTCTTGGCCGAATGGATCACCGAGGGTGAGACCGAATGGGACATGTGGTCGTGTGATCCACGCCGCTTTACCGCCTTTTGTGACGAAGACTACTGCATTGCCAAAGGCATGGAAGTCTATGGCCATGAATATGCAATGCACTTCCCGCACCATGCCTGGCCGGCAGGCAGGGACAAGAAGAAATCACCCATTTATGACCGGACAGTGGAATTGGGAGGCGTATTCGGTGCCTACAATGGCTGGGAACGCCCTGATTGGTACGCACGGCCGGGCGATGATGTATCTGAAAACGCAACTCTGACCTGGCGCCGCGAAGGACCGTGGTTCGATGCGGTACGCGAGGAATGCCACGCCGTCCGCGATGCGGCTGGTATCCTCGATCTGCCCGGCTTTTCCCGCTTCCGTTTGAGCGGGGCCGGTGCCGCGGATTGGCTGAATACCCAAATGACCGGAAAACTGCCGCGCGTCGGCCGGGTAGGGCTTGGATATTTCGCCGACACCAAGGGCCG
Organism: Roseibium sp.; assembly: GCA_965230705.1. Lineage (GTDB taxonomy): Bacteria > Pseudomonadota > Alphaproteobacteria > Rhizobiales > Stappiaceae > Roseibium. Next base: position 841,122 of record CBDDLN010000001.1, read on the forward strand.
TATCGTCACCGAGATGTCGATCGCACGGCTCGATGAAGACGAGATCATGCTGATCACCGCCGCTACGGCGCAAAGCCATGACTACGACTGGCTGGCAAAGTCCTTGCCTGGCGGTTTGAGCCTGGTGGACGAAACTGACGATTGGTCGTGCCAGATCCTGACTGGCCCGAAGTCCCGGGACATTTTGAGCGGCGTGACTGGTGCCGATCTGAGCTTGCCATGGCTCAGCTGGCAAAAGGCGAACGTTGCCGGGGCCGAAATAATGCTGCTGCGCGTCAGCTTCGCCGGTGAACTTGGCTGGGAGTTGCACAGCCGGACCGCGGATACCGCAAAGGTATTCGATGCAGTATTGGCCGCAGGAAAAGACCACGGTTTGCGTCCGTTCGGCATGTTCGCGCTGAATAGCCTGCGCATCGAGAAAGGTTACCGGGCCTGGAAGGGTGATCTGTCAACGGATTACACAATCCTTCAAGGCGGTCTGGAGCGTTTTGTCGACTGGTCGAAACCGGACTTTCGAGGCAAGGCGGCGATGGAAGCTGAAAAGCAACAGGGGCTCAGCAAACGTTTTGTCACGCTAGTCGTCGACGCAGGCGATTGTGATCCGCCTTACATGTCCACGCTGTGGAAAGACGGCAAGGTCGTTGGGGAAACCACCAGTGGCTATTGGGGGCATCGCGTCGATGCCTGTATCGCGCTGGGCATGTTGCAAGCTGATCTCGCGGAAGAGGGCACTGAACTTGAAGTCGAGATCTTCGGCGACCGCTTTAAAGCAGTTGTTCAGGCGGACCAGCCGGTCTGGGATCCGCGCAACGAGCGGCTGCGGGCTTAAGCTCCAATAATATTTCGGGGGAAATGGCGATGGCTCAGGAAAATACCGCACGTGCACCACGCCGGTCTGGTCGCTCAGGGGGCAGGGCAGCGCGCAAGGCGCTCAGGGCTGCGCCGCTGGCCGATAACATTCGGCCAATCCGCCCCGGGTTACCCGGTGGGAAATATAAGCCGTTGGAGGAAGCCGGTGTTCAGCGCATCCATCGGGCGGCGCTGGAGGCTCTGGAAGTCATTGGACTGTCGCAGGCGCCGCAATCCGGTATAGATGCCATGACTGCTGCAGGAGCGATCCTCGGCGATGATGGCCGGTTGAGGTTTCCCCGGGCTCTCGTTGAGGACATGCTGGCTGTTGCAGGCCGGAATATCACCTTGCGCGGGCGCGATCCGAAGCACGATCTGCACCTTACCGGAGCAAATGTTCACTTCGGCACCGCTGGAGCAGCGGTACATCTGGTGGATCTTGAAACCAACACCTATCGCGACACGACCGCCCAGGACCTTTACGATGCAGCGCGCATTGTCCAGCAGCTGGACAACGTCCATTTTTTCCAGCGTGCGATGGTGTGCCGTGATGTGCTCGACAATCTGGAAATGGACCTGAACACCCTCTTTGCATGCTGTTCAGGAACAACCAAGCATGTCGGCACGTCTTTTTCCGACCCTTCCCATGTTGAGCCTTGCCTTGATCTGATCCACGAAATCGCAGGCGGCGAAGCAGCCTGGCGAGACCGGCCCTTTATCTCCAACACCAATTGCTTCGTTGTTCCGCCGATGAAGTTTGCGGAAGAGAGCTGTATTGCGATGGAGCACTGCATTCGCGGTGGAATGCCGGTGCTGTTGTTGAGCGCAGGACAGGCTGGCGCGACTGCACCTGCACCGATCGCTACTGCAATCGTTCAAGCCGTTGCCGAATGTCTGGCCGGGGTCGTCTATGTCAACAGTATCAGCCCGGGCCATCCGGCAGTGTTCGGCACCTGGCCCTTTGTCAGCGACCTACGCACGGGGGCCATGTCCGGCGGATCGGCCGAGCAGGCGTTGCTGACTGCTGGCTGTGCTCAAATGCATCGGTTTTACGATCTCCCTGGAGGTGCAGCCGGGGGTATTTCGGATTCCAAATTGCCCGATATGCAAGCTGGATGGGAACAGGGCATCACCAATACGCTGGCTGGTTTGTCGGGCCTGAACATGGTCTACGAATCTGTCGGCATGCACGCGTCCCTGCTTGGCTTTTGCCTGGAATCGCTGATCCTTGGAGATGATATTCTGGGTCAGGTGCTGCGCACCGTCCGCGGCATCGACGTCACCGAAGACAGCACGTCCATCGAGGTCATGAAATCGGTATGTCTTGAAGGGCCTGGCCATTACCTGGGAAGCGAACAGACACTGGCGCTGATGCAGACGGAATACGTATATCCCAATCTGGGCAACCGCATGAGCCCGAAAGAGTGGGTCGAAGCGGATCGCCCCATGCTGCTGGATAGCGCGATTGCCCGCAAGAACGAGATCCTGGCGACTGCACAAAGTCAGTTATCGCCGGAGTTGGACCGGGCGATCCGTGACCGGATTAATATTCATTTTCAGTGATGGTCTATGTCGGCGCGTCAGGGTTCGCAGCTCGGTCGCGCTGACTTGAGTTTTTAATTTCTCGTGCCGCGCGGTTGGTATCGAGCAAATTTGCCGAATTGTACAGACGCACATCGTCCGCCCTTTGGCCGGAGGGCCGAAGGCTGTTAATAACATTTTGGTGCGGCGCAGCATTTCGTTTGCATAAAAAATAGACCTGCGCATAATGTGGGCATGCTTGATGCCCTTACCATCCTCGTCATTGATGACAATAAGATCCGCGCCGCCGTTATTGAGGAAGGCCTGCGGGAGGCTGGGCATGAGCGGGTTATTGTTTCGGGGCAGATCGATGGGTTGGTGCGGCGGATCGCGGACATAGAGCCCGACGTTATCGTCATTGATCTGGAAAATCCCAACCGCGACCAGCTTGAGCACGTCTTTCAGGTGTCCAGGGCCGTACGCCGGCCGATTGCCATGTTCGTCGATAAATCCGGGCCAGATTCGATTGAGGCGGCCGTGGAAGCAGGCGTTTCTGCATATATCGTTGATGGCCTGAAAAAAGAACGCGTCAAACCCATCCTGGATATGGCAATCAGCCGCTTCCGGGCTTTTTCCCGTATGGCCGACGAGCTTGAGCAAGCCCGGAACGAGTTGGCCGAGCGCAAAACGATCGAAAAAGCCAAGGGGATTCTCATGAGTTCCAAAGGCCTGTCGGAGAAGGACGCTTACGGCCTGCTGAGGCGCACGGCCATGAATCAAAACCGGAAAATCATCGATGTGGCACAGAGCCTGGTCATAGCTAGCGGATTGCTTGGGGCGGACGAATGAAAGCGTACGGAACAAAAGACATTCAAGAGCTGGCCTGCAGGAGAAGCGTTCAATGACCGGTGCCCGGACAGAGGTGGTGTGCGGTTTTATTCCGCTCCTGGATAGCGCTGTTCTGGTGGCCGCTGCCAGGCGGGGATTTGCCGAGGCTGCCGGTCTGAACCTGAAATTGGTGCGGGAAACCTCCTGGGCAAACATTCGGGACCGGATCTCTGTCGGCCATTTTGATGTGGCACATATGCTTGCGCCCATGCCGATTGCCGCCACATTAAATCTGACATCACTGGCAGTGCCCATGCGGGCACCCATGGTTTTGGGCCTTGGCGGCAATGCAATCACGGTCTCCAATGCCATCGCGGCGCAAATGGCCGATGAGGGCTGGGATGGGGCGACTGAACCTGCAGATGCTGGGGCTGCGCTGGCGCGGGTGGTCGAACGGCGTTCGCGGCGTAGCGCTGATCGCATTCGATTAGGTGTGGTTCATCCGTTCTCCGGTCACGCTTATGAATTGCGTTACTGGTTGGCAGCGGCAGGGATCAATCCTGATCAAGATGTGGAAATTGCAGTGTTGCCGCCGCGTGTAATGCCGGATGCATTGTCTGCTGGCCAGCTTGATGGGTATTGCGTCGGTGAGCCTTGGAGTTCTGCTGCAGTTGCTGCCGGAATTGGCCGTATTGCAACCTATAAGCAAAAAATTTGGCCCGATAGCCCGGAAAAGGTGCTTGCGGCCACGAGCGAGTGGGCCGCTGCCAACAACAATACTCTGGTATCGCTAATCAAAGCGCTGTCCGATGCGGCCGAATGGTGTGCGGCAGCGGAAAACGCCAATGATCTGGCGATGCTGATGTCTGGCTCGGAGTTTCTCGATTGCGAACCGGAAGTGTGTCTTCCCGCATTAACAGGCGTTTTGCGGTTAGGTAATGGAAAGGAAAACCCTGCACCAGGCCTCTTCCAGTTCGTCAGCGGGCAGAGTGCACTTCCGCGCCGGGCCCACGGCCTTTGGTTCTACTCCCAAATGGTGCGGTGGCATCAGGCTGAATACTCCGAGGAACAAGCGAAATTGGTTGAAGCGGTATTTGATGATGCAATAAGCCGTCAAGCGCTTGACCTCTCACGGGCTGAAAGTCATCAACCTGGACTAGGCGTCAGCTTTTTCGATGGCCGTCCGTTCGACCCTGATGCGCTCGCCGACTACGTAGGCAGCACCAGTGCTACATCCTGATTGCCCATTATGTTGCTGTGCACAAAAAACCGGCAGCTGATTACATCCAAAGCACGTTTTTGAGACAGCTAGCAGCAATAGGCAAAAGCGTTCATCGATGTAACTATATGATATTAAATATTAAATAAGAAATATCCAAATTGGCACGATACCTGCAAAGATTGTTGCAGTGCCAATGAAGGCCTTCCAGAGAAAATGCCCAAAAACGGGCAAAACGGCAAAGCCGCCGATGCGATCCGAACATGTCCTCCCGCATGAAAGGATCCGTCGGCGGTTTTTGTTTTTCTGGTCATGAGCCCGCCTCCCCGGGCACTTGAAGAGAGGATTGAGTACGTGACGAAGAAAACTGAAAAATATGGATTGGTGCGCAGGCTGGCGTTTGGAACAACGGTTGCGGCATTGCTGTCCGCTGCCTCTTTTCCAGCCAACGCCGAAATGCTGGATGTTGAAAAAGATGAGCTGAAGTTCGGCTTTATCAAGCTCACTGACATGGCGCCGCTCGCGATCGCCTACGAGAAGGGCTATTTCGAAGATGAAGGGCTTTTCGTTACCATCGAACCGCAGGCGAACTGGAAGGTTCTTCTCGACCGGGTAATTACTGGCGAATTGGACGGCGCTCACATGCTGGCCGGCCAGCCTATCGCCGCAACCATCGGCTTCGGTACCAAGGCGCACATCGTTACGCCATTCTCCATGGACCTCAACGGCAACGGCATTACCGTTTCCAACGAGATCTGGGAAATGATGAAGCCGCACATCGAATATCAGGACGATGGCAAGCCGGCTCACCCGATCAAGGCATCGGCGCTAAAGCCTGTGGTCGACAAGTTCATTGACGACGGCAAGCCATTCAACATGGGCATGGTTTTCCCGGTCTCCACGCACAACTACGAACTTCGCTACTGGCTTGCCTCCGGCGACATTCATCCTGGTTTCTATTCCAAGACGGACATCTCCGGCCAGATCCAGGGTGAAGCCCTCCTGTCCGTAACTCCGCCGCCGCAAATGCCGGCCACTCTCGAAGCAGGCACCATCTATGGCTACTGCGTTGGTGAACCTTGGAACCAGCAGGCTGTCTTCAAGGGCATTGGCGTTCCGGTCATCACTGACTACGAGATCTGGAAGAACAACCCGGAAAAAGTGTTCGGCCTGACGAAGGAATTCACCGAAAAATACCCGAACACCACATTGGCCCTGACCAAAGCACTCATCCGTGCCGCCAAGTGGCTTGACGAAAACGACAATGCCAACCGTGAGGAAGCTGTAGAAATCCTGGCGCGGTCCGAATACGTCGGCGCGGATGCGGAAGTCATCGCCAACTCCATGACCGGTACCTTTGAATACGAGAAGGGCGACAAGCGCGACGTTCCGGACTTCAACGTGTTCTACCGTTACTTCGCGACCTATCCCTACTACTCAGACGCTGTCTGGTACCTGACGCAAATGCGCCGCTGGGGTCAGATCACCGAGTACAAGCCGGACAGCTGGTACGACGAAGTCGCCAAATCCGTCTATCGCCCGGATATCTACCTCAAGGCCGCGAAGATGCTGGTTGAAGAAGGTCATGTTGAAGAAGCCGACTTCCCTTGGGACACCGATGGTTACCGTGCTCCGACGCCGGCCGAAGACATCATCGACGGCATTCCCTACGACGGCCGTACGCCAAATGCCTACATCGACAGCCTGCCAATTGGCCTGAAAGGCAAGCAGATGGTTGACGGCAGCGAAGTCGTCGGCGGCTGACCAATTCAGACATTCGGGGCGGCGGTTCTCTCCGCCGCTCCATCCAATAAAAGCAAATGTTTACAGAGACAAAGGACCATTCAAATGGCCAATGCTGACACCGCATCTGGGGCTGATCTTGCCCGCGCAGAGCGCCGCGAACGGCTTTTCACTCGGATCAACAAGGCATCTGGCTGGTTGGATGCTCTCGGTTTTTCCTGGCTGACCCCAATCCTGAAAATCGCGGCTGGCGACAGCCCGCGTGAACAACTCGGAGAATTGAAGCGGGTGCTGCTCATCCCGCTGATCGGCATTGCCAGCTTCATAATTCTTTGGGCAGTACTGGCCCCGCAGGTTCAAACCTCCCTGGGCGCAGTTCCCGGTCCTTCTCAGGTGTGGGCTCAAACGATCAACCTTTGGGAAGATCATGTCCGCGAGCGCGAGAAGGCTGATGCTTTTTATGAGCGTCAGGAAATCCGCAACGCCAAGCTGGAAGCTGCCGGCAAGGCCGACAAGGTCAAGTGGCGCAACTATACCGGAAAACCAACCTACATCGACCAGATCGGGACATCCCTGATCACAGTCGGGCTCGGCTTCCTGATTGCGACGATAATTGCAGTTCCCTTGGGAATTGCTTCAGGCCTCTCCAGATCTTTCAATGGCGCGATCAATCCGTTGATCCAGATATTCAAGCCGGTCTCCCCGCTCGCCTGGTTGCCGATCGTGACCATGATCGTTTCTGCAACTTATGTGAACCCTTACGAGTGGCTCACGAAGTCGCTGCTTATCTCGGCTGTTACGGTCACGCTGTGCTCCATGTGGCCAACCCTGATCAACACCGCGCTGGGCGTTGCGTCAGTCGACAAGGACTTGATGAATGTTGGCCGTGTCCTTCAGCTGCCAACCTGGAAGACCGTGACAAAGCTGGTTCTGCCGTCTTCCCTGCCGCTGATTTTCACCGGTCTGCGTCTGTCACTGGGTGTGGGCTGGATGGTTCTGATCGCTGCAGAAATGCTTGCGCAGAATCCGGGCCTCGGAAAGTTCGTCTGGGATGAGTTCCAGAACGGTTCCTCCCAGTCACTCGCAAAGATTATGGTTGCGGTTCTGACCATCGGCATCATCGGCTTCATGCTGGATCGGCTGATGTACGCCCTGCAGCGCGCATTTACTTTCTCGGCAAACCGTTAAGGAGCTTCTGAATGTCCTTTTTGGAAATCTCAGGTGTCTCCAAGTCCTATGGCGAGGGTGCGTCGCGCACCGACGTTCTGGAAGACATCAACCTGAAGGTCGAGGAAGGCGAGTTCATTGCAATCGTCGGTTTCTCGGGAACTGGTAAAACCACCTTGATTTCACTGCTCGCCGGCTTGATCGAGCCGGAACAGGGCGGGGTGATCTTCAAGGGCAAGGAAATCGACGGCCCAAGTCCGGATCGCGGCGTCGTTTTCCAATCCTACTCGCTCATGCCCTGGCTGACGGTAACTGGCAACGTCGGCCTGGCGGTGGATACTGTCTTCAAGTCCAAGCCGGCCGCAGAACGCAAGGCAATTGCCGACAAGTACATCGAGATGGTCGGCCTTGGTCACGCGAGGGACAGAAAGCCGGCGGAACTGTCTGGCGGCATGCGCCAGCGGGTGGCTGTCGCACGGGCACTTGCCATGCAGCCAGAGCTTTTGCTGCTCGATGAACCCCTGTCTGCTCTGGATGCATTGACCCGCTCCAAGCTGCAGGATGAGTTCGCGGCGATCTGCGAAAAGGAAAAGAAGACGATCGTACTCATAACCAATGATGTGGATGAGGCGATCCTGCTTGCAGATCGGATTATTCCCTTGAAGCCGGGTACTCCGGCAACTTTAGGACCTGAATTCAAGGTGCCGTTTCAACGGCCTCGCGACCGTGCAGAAATGAACTCCGATGATGACTTCATCCGGCTTCGCGCGGACATTACCGAGTACCTCATGGCAGCCGGTGCTGAACGTGGCGCGGACATGGACCGGGATATTATCCTGCCCAACATTGTCCCGATCACCCAGCGGCCGGGCAAGGAAGACAAATTACCTGCTGCCTATGAACGGGCTGCACAGTCTCCGATTGAAGACCGCTACCTCGATTTCAGCCAGCTTAAGAAGGTGTATCCGACCCCAAAAGGCCCTCTGACCGTGGTCGACGGCTTCGACCTCAAAATGAAGAAGGGCGAATTCATCACCCTGATCGGTCACTCCGGCTGCGGCAAATCCACGGTCCTGTCCATGGTCGCCGGCCTCAACCCGATCACAGAGGGTGCAATCGTTCTTGATGGTAAGCACGTCACCGAGGCAGGGCCGGACCGGGCAGTCGTTTTTCAGGCACCAAGCCTGATGCCGTGGCTGACCGCCTTCGAAAATGTCCAGCTTGGAGTCGACAAGGTCTATCCGGACGCCACCAAGGGCGAAAAGAACGACATCATCGAGTATTACCTGTCGCGTGTCGGGCTCGGCGATGCCATGCACAAGGCGGCCAGCGACATGTCGAATGGCATGAAGCAGCGGGTTGGTATCGCACGGGCATTCGCCCTGTCTCCGAAACTCCTGCTGCTTGATGAGCCCTTCGGCATGCTGGACAGCCTGACACGCTGGGAGCTGCAGGATGTCCTGATGGATGTCTGGAAACGCACCCAGGTAACGGCTGTCTGTGTCACCCATGATGTCGATGAAGCAATCCTGCTCGCCGACCGGGTTGTGATGATGTCCAACGGTCCGAACGCGCGGATCGGCAACATCATGGAAGTCGACCTGCCGCGTCCGCGGTCCCGCAAGGAACTGCTCGCCCACCCGGATTATTACGCCTATCGCGAGGAACTTCTGGACTTCTTGGAGGCCTACGAAGGCGGTGCCGATCCAAGTGAAGAACAACTGAAATCCATCCAGGAAAAACGTGCAGCCCGCATGGCCCGCCAAAAGGCGGCCATCGAAGCTGCCGAGTGAACCGGGGAGGGAGAGAATGACCAAACAAAAACTGGTAATCGTCGGGAATGGTATGGCTCCGGGCCGGATGCTTGAATTCCTGTTTGAAAAAGATCCTGACGCCTACGACGTGACCATTTTCAACGCCGAGCCTCGGGTCAATTACAACCGCCTGATGCTGTCACCGGTGCTGTCTGGTGAAAAGACCTATGAGGACATCATTACTCATGATGATGACTGGTATGCAGAGCATGGCGTCACACTGCACAAATCCGCCAAGATTTCTGAAATCGACCGGGACGCGAAAACGGTCAGCTCGGAAAACGGCATAACGGCAAGCTACGACAAGCTGGTGGTTGCCACCGGTTCCAACCCGTTCATCATTCCTTTGCCGGGCAAGGATCTGGACGGCGTTCTGACTTACCGGGATCTTGACGACGTCGACAAGATGCTGGCGGCAGCCGAAAAAGGCGGCCGGGCCATCGTGATCGGTGGCGGTTTGCTTGGGCTGGAAGCAGCAGCAGGCCTGAAGATGCAGGGCATGGAGGTTACGGTTCTCCATCTGATGCCGACCCTGATGGAACGTCAGCTCGACACGGCCTCCGGTTATCTTCTGGAAGAAGAATTCAAGCGGCGTGGGATAGATGTCCGCACCAAAGCCAATAGCCACGAGATTGTCGACGACGGCTCCGGCAATGTGAAAGCTATTCGCCTTGATGACGGAACAGAAATCGAAGCCAGCATTGTCGTCATGGCGGTTGGCATTCGGCCGTCAGCCGACTTGGCCAAATCGGTTGGGCTGGAAACCGGGCGAGGCATCATCGTCGGTGACGATATGCGCACGAGCGATCCGGACGTATTTGCGCTTGGTGAGTGTGTAGAGCACAAGGGCATGTGTTATGGCCTTGTTGCTCCGCTGTACGATATGGCTTCGGTTATCGCTGACAATTTGCTAGGCGGATCGTCCGAATATGAAGGGTCTGTCACAGCAACCAAGCTCAAGGTGACAGGTGTTGATCTTTATTCCGCAGGCGATTTTGCCGAAGGGGAAGATCGCGAGGAAATTGTCCTCAGGGATGCAGCAGCAGGCGTCTACAAGCGTCTGGTGCTGAAGGATAACAAGATCATCGGCGCTGTGCTTTATGGCGAAACTACCGATGGACCATGGTTCTTCGATCTGTTGAAAAAGGAAACCGATGTCTCCGAAATGCGTGAGACATTGATATTCGGCCAAGCCTATCAGGGAGGGTCCCCCCTGGACCCTACGGCGGCCGTTGCAGCCTTGCCGGATGATGCGGAAATCTGTGGCTGTAACGGCGTTTGTAAATCCAAGATTGTTTCCGCGATTGGAGACAAGGGCCTCAGTTCGCTCGACGATGTGCGTGCACACACGAAAGCTTCGGCATCCTGTGGGACATGTTCCGGGCTAGTGGAACAGCTGATGCAGGTGGTCCTGGGTGACAGCTACAATCCGGCTGCGGTCACCCCAATGTGCGGCTGCACGCCTCTCGGTCATGATGAAGTCCGGCGGCTGATAAAGTCCAAGGAACTCAAAACCATTCCAGCTGTGATGCAGGAGCTGGAGTGGAGTTCGTCTGGCGGTTGCGCGAAATGCCGGCCGGCACTGAACTACTATCTGGTTTCCGACTGGCCGGATGAATATGCGGATGACTATCAGTCCCGCTTCATCAATGAGCGCGTTCACGCCAACATCCAGAAGGATGGCACCTACTCTGTCGTTCCGCGCATGTGGGGCGGCATGACGACTTCGTCCGAACTCAGGGCAATTGCCGATGTCGTCGACAAGTTCGATATCCCGGCAGTCAAATGCACCGGCGGTCAGCGGATCGATATGCTGGGGATCAAGAAGGAAGACCTTCCTGCTGTGTGGGAGGAGCTTGGCAAAGCCGGGTTTGTTTCCGGACAGGCCTACGCCAAAGGTCTTCGCACGGTGAAAACCTGTGTTGGCTCCGACTGGTGCCGGTTCGGCACCCAGGATTCAACAGGGCTCGGCATTAAGCTTGAAAAGTTCATGTGGGGTTCCTGGACGCCTGCGAAGCTAAAGCTGGCTGTCTCTGGCTGTCCACGCAACTGCGCGGAAGCCACCTGCAAGGACATCGGCATCGTCTGCGTGGATAGCGGCTATGAAATCCACTACGCAGGGGCCGCTGGGCTCGACATCAAGGGAACTGAAGTACTCGGGATTGTGAAGACCGAGGAAGAGGTGCTTGAGCATGTCTGCGCGCTCACGCAAATGTACCGCGAACAGGGGCACTACCTTGAGCGGATATACAAATGGGCCAAACGGATAGGCTACGACGAAATCCGCGCCCAGATCATGGACGATGCGGACAAGCGCAAAGCCTATTTCGACCGCTTCGTCTTCTCCCAGAAATACGCACAGGTCGATCCGTGGTCGGAACGTGTGTCCGGCAAGGACAAGCACGAATTCAATCCGATGGCGACATTGATGGCGGAGGCTGCAGAATGAACGCGGAAACAAGAAACTGGATTGCCATTGGAGACCTTGCCGACATTCCCCGCCAGGGCGCACGGGTGGTGAAAACGTCGGCCGGCTGTATTGCTGTCTTCCGGACTGCGGACGATGAAGTCTACGCCATGGACGACCGCTGCCCGCACAAGGGCGGGCCGCTGAGCAATGGCATCGTTCATGGTCGCTCCGTCACCTGTCCGCTTCACAACTGGGTTTTCGATCTGGCGACCGGGCTGGCGCAGGGCGCGGACGAAGGCTCCGTCGCGATAACTGCAGCCAAGGTGGAAAACGGTCAGGTGCTGCTTGCTGCTGATGACGTGGCCCGCCGGAACACCTCCTGAAGACTGCTCAGCCCATTCAAATAGAAACAGGAAAAACTCAAGGAAACTGAATTATGGCCGCAATCGAGGATAGCAACATGGTCAAAACCACTTGTCCTTATTGCGGTGTCGGCTGCGGTGTTCTCGCAACAAAAAACGGCGACGGATCGGTAACCATCGCGGGCGATCCCGACCATCCTTCGAACTATGGCCGATTGTGTTCGAAGGGCTCTGCGCTTGGGGAAACGTTGTCGATGGACGATCGTTTGCTCAACCCGGAAATTGCGGGAAAACCGTCTGACTGGGACAGCGCCCTAACCTTGATCGCCAAAAAGTTTGCCGATGCGGTGAAAGAACATGGCCCGGACAGCGTTGCCTTTTACGTCTCCGGGCAGATTCTGACGGAAGACTATTACGTCGCCAACAAGCTGATGAAGGGATACATCGGCTCTGCCAACATTGACACCAATTCGCGGCTTTGCATGGCCTCGTCTGTCGCAGGGCACAAGCGCGCCTTCGGCAGCGATACGGTTCCAGGCACTTATGAGGATCTGGAAAACTGTGACCTGCTCGTGCTGGTTGGATCAAACCTTGCCTGGTGTCATCCGGTTTTGTTTCAACGCGTTGAAGCGGCCAAGGCAGCCAATCCGGCTATGCGCGTGGTTGTGGTCGATCCAAGAGAAACAGCAACTTGCGCAATTGCCGATCTGCATCTGCCGCTGAAACCGGATACGGATGCTGCGCTCTTCAATGGCCTTCTGGCGTTTCTGTCTGAAAACGGTTTGCTGGACCAACCCTACATCAGTACGCACACGGAAGGTTTTGAAGCAGCCCTTGAGACGGCAGGCCCCTGCGAGGTCAACCGCATAGCGCAGGAAACCGGCCTGCGGCCGCAGGATATCGCACTGTTCTACTCAATGGTTGCGCGGACAGAGAAAACGGTCACCGTCTACAGCCAGGGTGTCAACCAGTCGGTGGTCGGGACGGACAAGGTCAACGCAATAATCAACGCTCATCTGGCGACCGGTCGCATCGGCAAACCGGGAATGGGGCCGTTCTCAGTAACTGGGCAGCCCAATGCCATGGGCGGGCGGGAGGTCGGCGGCCTTGCCAACATGCTTGCCGCCCATATGGCGCTTGAAAATGAAGACCACCGGAATCTAGTGCAGGAATTTTGGCAAAGCCCGGCAATTGCCAGCAAGCCTGGCCTGAAGGCAGTCGATCTGTTCAAGGCGGTCAAGGCTGGAAAAATCAAAGCGCTCTGGATCATGGCAACAAGCCCGGTCGACAGCCTGCCGGACGCGGATGACGTTTCTGCGGCGCTTAAAGAATGCCCGTTTGTTGTGGTGTCTGAAGTGACACGCGCGGCGGACACGGTTCCTTACGCTGATGTACTGCTTCCATCTGCGGCCTGGGGCGAAAAGGATGGCACGGTGACCAATTCCGAACGCCGGATCTCCCGCCAGAAGAAGTTTTTGGACCTTTTAGGAAACATCAAACCGGATTGGTGGCAACTCACCGAAGTCGGCAAACGGATGGGTTTCGGTGACGGCTTCGGCTTTCAAAGCCCATCTGAAATCCTGCGCGAACACGCAGAACTCTCCGCATATAAAAACGATGGTAGCCGCGATTTCGATATCGGAGCGCTGAAGACCATCAGCGACGCGGCCTATGAGGTAATGGAACCGGTACAGTGGCCGGTTCCGGAAGGCACAGGCAAGGCGAAAGAGCGTTTCTTCGCCAAAGGCGGCTACTACACACCAAGTGGTAAAGGGCAGTTCCTACCCATTGAAGTGAAACCGGTCCGAAAGACCGAAAGGCGTTACCCGTTCGCGCTCAATACCGGTCGTATTCGCGACCAGTGGCATACGATGACCCGTACTGGCAAAACCGGGCGTTTGACGTCCCATATCTCCGAGCCCTTTGCTGAAATCCATCCGGGAGACGCGGCAGTGCTGGGGATTGATGCAGCTGATGTTGTCGAAGTTCAGAGCGCATTCGGCAAGGTTCTTGTCCGGGCACAGCTGACAGAACGTGTTCAAAAAGGCGCGGTTTTTGTTCCAATGCACTGGACCGATCAGTTGTCGTCCAAGGGCCGCATCGATGCGGTGATTGCACCGGAAATTGATCCCGTATCCGGACAGCCAGGATTGAAATTCACACCGGTCTCGGTCCGCAAGATTGAAATGGCCTGGTACGGCTTTGCTGTTTTGAAGAGCAAGCCCAAGTCAATTCCCGCTGACTATTGGGCACTGGCACCTGTTGAAGGTGGCTGGCGGCTGGAGCTGGCCAGTCAGTCGGAGGCTGACCTTCAAGCCTTGTCTCACCTACTGACCGGAAAGAACAAGGAAGACCTTGATGGCCTGTCAGTGATCGGAAGCGCGCCGAATGCGCAGCGTTTTGCCTACTGGAGCGATGGACAATTGGCTGCGACAATCTATTTCAGCGCCGAGCCTGTTGAAGTATCACGCCAATGGGCCTGTTCATTGTTGTCGGCGCCTGCAGACAGCGCCCTGAGCCGGGCTCAGATTTTGGCAGGGCGCCCGGCTGGAGACAGGCCTGACCCAGGGCCACTGGTTTGTTCCTGCTTCAGTGTTGGGCGCAACGACATTATGGCTGCTGGTGCAGAAGGGGCAGGAACGGTTCAGGCAATCGGCTCCTGCCTGAAGGCCGGGACAAACTGCGGATCTTGCCGGTCCGAGATCCAGACAATCCTTGACGAATTTGAGAAGGAAAAATGCGATGCGCCCGACTTTGCAAAAGCCGGTTGAGGGATCGCGCGCCCGGTCTTCCAAGAGGGTTGAGGATCTCGCCGTCCTGCCGTTGTTTTTCTCCCTTAAGGGCCGCTCAGCCCTGATAGCGGGGGGAACGGCAGCTGCCGCGTGGAAGGCTGAGCTTTTGGCCGCCAGTGGCGCGGAGGTTCATATTTACTGCGAGCAGCTTGGCGAAGAGTTTCAGGCGCTCATCGATGGAAGCCGCCACAAGGAGCGCTTCATTCATCACAGTAGCCCGTGGTCTGGGGAGGCCTTCAAAGGAAAAGCACTCGCAATTGCGGATGCAGCAAGCGATGGGGAGGCGCAGGCGTTTTCTTGTGCCGCCAGATCGGCTGGCGTGCCGGTCAATGTGATTGACAATCCTCCGTTCTGCGAATTCCAGTTCGGCTCGATCGTGAACCGGTCACCTGTCGTTATCGGGATTTCGACAAATGGCGTTGCGCCAATATTGGGACAGGCGATCCGCAGGAAGATTGAAACCCTGATCCCCGCAAGCATTGCCGGCTGGGCTGCATTAGCCGGGCGTGTTCGTTCGAAAGTGATTGAACAGCTCAAACCGGGACTGGAACGCAGGCGCTTTTGGGAGCGTTTTGTCGACCTGGCTTTTTCAGGGAAAGGAGCAGGTAGTGCCTCTGGTCAGGAAGACAAACTGATCTGCGAGACCAGAGAGGTGGCCGGAAAGAGCATGGGTACGGTCACGCTGGTTGGCGCTGGGCCGGGGGATTCTGAGTTCTTGACGCTCAAAGCCGTGCGAGCCCTTCAAGGAGCAGATGTCATCCTGTTCGATGATCTGGTTGACGATAGCGTTCTGGAGCTGGCGCGCCGGGAAGCCAAGCGCATGCTCGTCGGCAAACGCCGTGGGCGTGAAAGCTGCCGACAGGAAGATATCAACGAGATGATGGTGCGGCTTGCCAAAAAAGGGAAGTCGGTCGTCCGATTGAAATCCGGCGACCCGATGATCTTTGGCCGGGCCGGTGAAGAACTGGCTAGATTGGCGGATGAAGGAATTGCCGCTTCCGTCGTGCCAGGAATTACAGCGGCTTCGGCAATGGCAGCGGAACTGGGTGTTTCCTTGACCCACCGCGATCATGCTCAGTCTGTCCGCTTCGTGACCGGCCACTCCCGTCATGGAGAGTTGCCGGAAACTGTTGATTGGAAAGGATTGACTGATCCTGCGACTACGACGGTTTTCTATATGGGCGCGCGGATGGCTGGCCGCATAAGTCAACGGTTGATTGGTGAGGGCCTCACGCCGTCTACTCCTGTTACAGCGGTGTTTGCGATTTCAAGAAACACTTCGCAGCGCTGGTCCGGTGAACTGTCAGAGCTTGGATCTGGCGTCGCATCATTGGGCTTGGAAGAGCCGGTCTTGATTGGCGTAGGGCCGGTATTCTGTGCCGCAAGTAAAGTTGGTGCGGCAGAGCCGGTAGCGAACGGCGAGTTAAAAGCGGTTTCCATCTGAATACAAACGTATGACCGCCGTCCCGGGCTTGATCCGGGACTGCATCATCTTAAAAAATGTGGCCATCAGGCCTCTCCCACCAACAACAGCTCACAGGTCACCAGAGTTGGGCATTTGCCCGGTTTCGCCAGCCCCTCAAAGAGATCACCGTTTAGATCGACGCAGCGTACGGGGATCTGGAAGTTGGATGTGGTTTGAAGTGTCACGGCCGGGCGGACCAGAATCTCAGAAATGAGACCGGTCATTGCAGGCCCTTCATGGAACCCGGCGCCTGCAAAACTTCCAAGGCCCATCAGATCGATTGTCTCTGCATCAAGTTCCTTAGAGAGTTTCGCAACCGAGCTGTGAAAATCCTCAAAAGGTGCGAGTGTCGTGACTAGGGCATTGGCCTTGCGATCATCCGGCAGTTTACCAGCCTCTACCCGGTAGAGGGTGAATTCGGTCTCGGGATCTTCGGCGGCTTCGAAACGTGCGCCTTTGATCCCGTAGCCGGAGAGCGTCGCATTTGCTGCAGTGGTCAGCGTATTGGGCAGAAGGTGCCCGAGGTGGGAACGTCCGCCCTCGTGCCAATAGGCATGAACATGCGCAAACCAGTTTCCGTCCCGCCAGCCAAGAACGGCGACGGCCTCGTCCAAGGCGGCTCCGTTGGATGAATGTGTATCGCTGTACCAGGCCACATGGCGGTCATCGACTGCCCGGTCAGGCATCACGTAATCAAAAGCGCTCGGCTCAAAGCCGGAAAGGTCAAGAACAGCCGAGGTGAAACCAGCATCGTCCGCCCACCGCCCCAGTGCTTCAACCAGTGGCGAACCAGCCCCCAGCGAAACGGAAACCGTGCTGGCATGGCACAGGGCAAAGGGCAGGCGGTTGTCCGCCTTCGGCCCTGGATGCTGGATATCCTCAAGCTTTTGCGGGGCAGGGCGTCTCATAGGAGGCCTTTGTCTGTCAGAAACTCCCGGACCAGTTTCTTGGTAATCTTGCCATAGGCACTGGTCGGCATTTCTTCAATAAAGAGATAGCGGGCCGGGATCTTGTAGCGGGTGATCTTGTCAGAAAGAAACTCCGTCAATTCCGCATCGCTCACCTGCTGGCCTTCTTCCGTGACACAAACGGCCAGTCCGACTTCGCCCCATTGCGGATCAGGAATGCCGAGGATGGCGACTTCGGAAAGAATCGGGTGTGTGAGAAGAACCTCTTCCACTTCCTTCGGATAAACGTTGGACCCACCTGAGATGTACATGTCCGACGCGCGGCCGGTCAGATAAAGATAACGCGCTTCATCCATGTGTCCGATATCACCGGTGCGGAACCAGCCGTTGCGAAAGGTCTTTGCATTGGCGTCATCGTCGTCGAGATACCCGGCACAGACAGCAGACCCAATGACACAGACTTCTCCCGTTTCGCCCGGTGCCAGGATGGTCCCGTTGTCGTCCTGAATGGAAACCTCAATACCCGTGCGCTCGGTGCCGCAGCTTCCCAATCGGACATTGTCTTCTAAAGAGTGGTCTTCAGGCCGAAGAACCGTAATGTTCCCGGTAACTTCTCCAAGGCCATAATATTGCACCAGCACAGGGCCGAGCATTTCTAGAGCGCGTTTTTGATCTTCCCGGTACATGGGCGCGCCGGCATAGATCAGATGGCGCAAGCTGGAGTGATCAAAACGATCAATGGAAGGATCCTCCACCAAACGCTTTACGATCGTGGGCACGGTGAACATGTTGCTCACCTTATGCCTTTCAATCAGTTCAAATGCTGCTGCCGGATCAAAGCCTCCCTGAGGCATGAGGACGTGCTTTGCACCGACCGAAAGCTGTACCAGCAAGTGAAGCCCAGCACCGTGGGAGAGGGGGGCTATGACGAGCGACGCATCATGTTCCGTCGTGCCCGGCATGAGGTCGCACATGTGATTGAGAACGACGACCCCAATTTGTCCGTGGGTCAAGACAACCGCTTTGGGCCTTCCTGTCGAGCCGGAGGTGAAGAACAGCCAGCACGGCGAGTTGTGAACCACCGACGCATTGGGAACTGTTTTGCCCATATGGCGTTCAATCAGCTCTTCATAGGAAGTGCCGAAGCTGCTTTCGCCAATGCTGATTGTGCCTTTCAGCTCGGGCCGGGCATCTTTGACTGCCTCTGCTTGATCACCAAAATCCGCATCGCAAATGAACAGCTTCGCTTTCGCCTTTTGCGCTGCATAGGCGGATTCTGCAGGCGCTTGCCGGAAATTGCAGGGCACCCAGACCGCACCAAGCCGGAAGGCGGCCAGCATGATCTCCGCCATTTGGTTGGAGTTTTGCGCCTGCACCAGAACGGAATCGCCGTCGGTTATTCCAAAGTCATTTTGAAGGGCTGCTGAAAGCGCAGAAACGCGTGCGTCCAGCTCCGACCAGGTCCAGCTTGTTTCCTCCCAGATTATCGCCTCCCGCTCGGGCCAGCGGAGGGCGTTTTTCGTCAGGAAATGCGCCAGATTGGCGACGCGATCGGAACAGCGCTCCATCATACGCCATTGTCCTCCCAAGGTTATTATTGGGGTGACGTTAGGCTGCTGATGGATCAATTGACAAGCGGTTTAAGTGTTAGTCAGCCGGTTAAAGCCCGGCAGCAGAATTTTGCCAAGCTGAGGTTCAGGCGCTTTTTTGCGCCTGAGCTGCGGTTGAAAGATAATCCTCAATAGCGCCAACTTCATCCGGTGTTAGATAGAGGCCGAGTTTCGTTCTGCGCCAAAGGAAATCTTCTGCGGTGTGAACCCATTCGTTTTCGACCGCCCAATCCAGTTCGCGCTGAGTGATCCCAGCCCCAAAACCCTGCCCCAGCTCCTCTATCTGGCGGGTATTACCGAATATGTCCCAGGTCTCCGTTCCATAGGTACGGAACAGGCGGCGGGCCGCTTTTTCATCCAGGAATGGATAGTCTTTTTGAAGTTTTTTGGTCAGAGCATCGACATCCTGCACCGGAAAGTCTCCGCCGGGCAGAGGCACACCGGCCGTCCACGCTCCCTTGGCATTTGGAAAATGCGCCTGGATCTTCTCTAGTGCGGATTCTGCCAATCGGCGGTAGGTTGTGATCTTGCCGCCAAAGACGTTCAGAAGCGGCGCCCCGGCACCGGTTTCCACCTTCAACACATAATCCCGAGTGGCGGCCGTCGCAGATTTGGCGCCGTCGTCGTAAAGAGGACGCACCCCGGAGTAACTCCAGACGATGTCGTCCTGGGTTACCGGTTCTTTTAGATACTGCGAAGCAAATGCCAGCAGGTAATCTCTTTCTTCCCGGGTGCATTCCGGTTTTACCGATGGGGCGGTGTGCTCGGCATCTGTCGTGCCGATAAGCGTGAAATCCTCTTCATAGGGAATGGCGAAAATGATCCGTCCGTCTGTTCCCTGAAAGAAGTAGCAGCGGTCGTGGTCGAAGAGGCGGCGCGTGACGATGTGGCTGCCGCGAACCAGGCGGACGCTTTCGCTGGTATTCAGCCGGACGGTGTTTTGAATGATATCGCCGACCCAGGGACCGCCGGCGTTGATCAGCAGTTTGGCCTTGTGCGTTTGGCGCTCTCCGGTTTTGCCGTCTTCCACGACGATGAGCCACAGACCGTCTTCAACTTCAGCGCTGATCACTTTGCTTTGGGTCATGATCCGTGCACCGCGCGATTGTGCGTCACGCGCGTTCAGAACGACCAGACGGC
Organism: Roseibium sp.; assembly: GCA_965230705.1. Classification (GTDB taxonomy): domain Bacteria; phylum Pseudomonadota; class Alphaproteobacteria; order Rhizobiales; family Stappiaceae; genus Roseibium. The sequence continues at coordinate 860,950 of CBDDLN010000001.1, forward strand.
TGTCTTGTACCCAGCAGTCTGAGTATTCAAAGGCCTTCTTGAACCGGTCATTTAGGGCTTCACCGGCGGTATCTTCAGCAAGGTCCAGTGTTCGTGTTCCAGGAAGGATTTTCCGGCCACCCATGTGGTCATACATGAACAGCCCTAGGCGGATAAGCCAGGCCGGACGCTGCCCACGGAGCCATGGCATGAAAATGTTCAGCAGCCGCGTTGTCGGCGTATCGCTCTCAAACCGGATGTCCTTGTGATAGGGCAAAACGAAACGCATCGGCCAGCTGATGTGTGGCATGGCCCGCAGCAGAACCTCGCGCTCGATCAGAGCTTCCCGTACCAGGCGGAATTCGAAGTATTCCAGATAGCGTAAACCGCCATGAAACAGTTTGGTCGAACCCGAAGAGGTTGCAGAGGCCAGGTCGCCCATCTCCGCCAGGGTAACGCTCAGGCCACGGCCAACGGCGTCGCGGGCAATGCCGCAGCCATTGATTCCGCCGCCGATAATGAACAGATCGGTGACAGCAGCTGCCGGCTCGGACAGTGGCTTGGGTTCAGGCATGACATTGATCCAATGTAAGTATTTCAGTTTGTCCCCTGCGCGCTGCTTCGCAAAAACCGTCGGGCGGTAGCGCGTCAGTAACGACGTAATCGAGTTCTGCGACATCACAGATGCGGACTGGAGCTGTTCGTTCGAATTTGGAGCTGTCGCAGACCAAAATACGGGTTCGGGAATTTTCAAGAATGGCTTTGGCAACGGCGACTTCACGAGCGTCGTAGTCCAGGACAGCGCCGTCGGCATCCAGCGCAGACGCGCCAATAACTGCGAAATCCACTTTGTATCGCGAAATGTAGTCGACTGCGTCTTCACCAACGATGGCGCCATCTTCCTGCCGGACCGAGCCGCCGATTAGCCGCAAGTCCTTGGTGGCGGTTCCCATCAATAGGTTGATGATGTTGATGTTGTTCGACAGGACAACCAGGCCGGTATGGTCAATTAGTGCGCGGGCGACCTGCTCTGTCGATGTTCCGATGTTGAGGGAAACAGAACAGTCATTGGGAATAAGGGAAGCCGCCAGAACGCCCATGGCTTCCTTTTCGGTGAATTGGTGCTGTCGGCGCTCTGCGTAGTGCCGGTTCGTGGCAGAGGCTATCAGCCGGGCTCCGCCATGGGTTCTGGAAACCATGCCTGCGGTGCTGAGTTCTCTTAGGTCATGCCGTACCGTCTGGCTGCTGACACCAAAACGGTTCGCAAGATCCTCAACGGCGACACTTCCGTGTGCGCGAAGCAATTGCAATATTGCGTTGTGTCTGGCTTCGACGTCCACTGGTCCCCTCGCGAATTGTCCGGTTTCGAAAATATGCGGATTTTTCAAGAAATCCAGCGTTAATTTTCGTTTGACTTTCGATTTCCTTCGTTTATTACCTTTTCCGTTGGTAAGTCCAACGCATTCGAAACCTAGGGAGGAATGGATGCGCAAGTATCTTTTGTCCGCGGTTGCGGCAGCCGCCGTGATTGCGGGATCAGGCTCTGCATACGCCGATGAAGCTTCAGCCAAAAATTGGATTGATAACGAATTTCAGCCGTCCGTTCTGAGCAAGGACGAGCAGATGGCTGAGATGAAGTGGTTCATTAATGCCGCTGCTCCATTCAAGGGAATGGAGATCAATGTTCTGTCGGAAGGTATCCCGACGCACTCCTATGAATCCGAAGTTCTGACCAAGGCATTTGAAGAGATCACCGGCATTAAGGTGAACCACCAGATCCTTGGTGAGGGGGAGGTCGTGCAGGCGGTTCAGACCCAAATGCAGACCAAGCGTAACCTCTATGATGCCTACGTGAACGACAGTGACCTTATCGGCACTCACTCACGTTTGCAGCTCGCTTACAACCTGACAGATTTCATGGCTGGCGACGGCAAAGACGTCACCAACCCGGGCCTCGATCTTGATGACTTCATGGGCATCCAGTTCACCACTGGCCCTGATGGCGATCTCTACCAGCTGCCTGACCAGCAGTTCGCGAACCTTTACTGGTTCCGTAAGGACTGGTTCGACCGCAAAGACCTTCAGGACAAGTTCAAGGCCAAGTACGGCTACGATCTCGGTGTGCCGGTAAACTGGTCTGCTTACGAAGACATTGCCGAGTTCTTCTCTGAGGATGTCAAGGAAGTGGATGGCGTACGCGTCTATGGCCACATGGATTACGGCAAGCGTGCTCCGGACCTTGGCTGGCGTATGACCGATGCATGGCTCTCCATGGCTGGTGCTGGTGACAAAGGTGAGCCGAACGGTGTTCCGGTTGACGAGTGGGGCATCCGCATGGAAGCCGGCACCTGTAACCCGGTTGGTGCATCCGTTTCCCGCGGTGGCGCAGCAAACGGCCCAGCTGCTGTTTATGCTATCCGCAAGTGGGACGAATGGCTGCGGAAGTATGCGCCTCCAGGTGCAGCATCCTACGACTTCTACCAGTCGCTGCCGGCTCTCAGCCAGGGCAACGTTGCTCAGCAGATCTTCTGGTACACCGCCTTCACTGCCGACATGGTGAAGCCGAAGTCCGAAGGCAACAACACTGTTGACGAGGCTGGCAAGCCGCTGTGGCGCATGGCTCCGAGCCCGCATGGTCCTTACTGGGAAGAAGGCCAGAAGGTCGGCTATCAGGACGTGGGTTCCTGGACTATCCTCAAGTCCACTCCGCTTGATCGCGCAAAAGCTGCCTGGCTCTATGCCCAGTTTGTCGTGTCCAAGACCGTTGATGTGAAGAAGAGCCAGGTTGGCCTGACTTTCATCCGCGATAGCTCCGTGAACCACCAGTCCTTCACCGATCGTGCTCCGAAGCTGGGTGGTCTGGTCGAGTTCTACCGCTCTCCTGACCGCGTTGCCTGGTCTCCGACTGGCGTCAACGTTCCTGACTATCCGAAGCTGGCCCAGATCTGGTGGCAGCAGATCGGTGACGTGAACTCCGGCGCGTTCACGCCGCAGGAAGCCATGGACCGTCTGGCTGAAGAAATGGACATCACCATGGCCCGCATGCAGCGTGCTGATGAGAAGGCCAATGTCTACGGCGGTTGCGGACCTCGCTTGAACGAAGAGCAGGACGCGGAAGTCTGGCTGTCCAAGCCGGGTGCTCCGAAGGCGAAGCTCGCCAACGAAAAGCCTGACGGCAAGACCGTGAACTACGACGCGCTGGTCGCTCGTTGGGCAAAGCAGTAACATCTGCAATCAATGGCCGTGCCGGGGCTTTGTGCCCCGGCCGGTTTATCCAAAACAAGAAGCTTTGAAGCGAGCAGCAAGACCTGCTGGCGGGAGCAGCGCTTTCAATGACAATCGAATTGCGAGATGTGACCAAGCGCGTTGGTGCGCAGATCCATATCAAGCCAACCACTCTAACGCTTGAGGCCGGGCACTTTAATGTGCTTCTCGGGGAAACCGGGGCAGGGAAGACGTCCCTGATCAAATTGATGGCCGGACTCGACTCCGTGGCGGACGGTTCGATCCTCATTGATGGCCAGGACGTCACGCATCTTACGCCGCAAAAACGCAACATCAGCCTTGTGCACCAGTTCTTCGTCAACTACCCGCACATGACTGTTTTTGAGAATATCGCCTCGCCACTCAAGGTGGCAGGAATGGCAAAATCCGAGATAGAAGGCCGGGTCGAACATGCGGCCGACATTCTCCAGCTCCGGCCAATGCTGCACAGACGTCCGCACGAACTGTCAGGTGGGCAGCAGCAGCGGACTGCGCTGGCGCGTGCGATTGCCAAGGAAAGCCGGGCCGTCTTTCTGGACGAGCCCCTTGCAAACCTGGACTACAAGCTCCGCGAAGAGTTGCGTGATCAGTTGCCCGAGCTTTTTGCCGGAAGGGGCGCTGTCGTAGTGTATGCCACGTCCGAGCCGGAAGAGGCTCTGCTTCTCGGTGGCCGTACAGCCTTGATGAATGACGGGACGGTTGCCCAGTTTGGCCCGACCGCCGATATTTACAGGCAGCCGGCAAACTTGATGGCTGCGAGCGTTTTCTCCGATCCGCCGATCAATGTATCCAAGGTTACCAAGGCAGGTGCCGAAGCGCGCTTGAACGACAAGGTATCCTGGACCTTGACCGGTGCTGCCGCAGGACTGTCAGACGGGGAATATACCGTCGCCGTTCGTCCCAACTATGTTTTGCCGACACCCAGCGATGCAGCGACTGTTCCTGTGCGCGGTACGGTTCTGGTGACCGAGTTGAGCGGATCTGAAAGCAGCGCGCACTTCAAGCTCGGCGACACCAACTGGGTATCCCTTTCCCATGGTACCCATCCCTATCAGGTTGGTGAGGAGCATGAGTTCTTCCTCGACCCGTCTCATTGTTTTTATTTCGGGCCTGATGGCTCGCTCGCTGCGTGAGGAGGCCTGAGCGTTGGCGAAAATCACTCTATCTAAACTGAAGCACAGTTATCACCCGGCCCCCAAGGGTCCGGAAGACTATGCTCTCAAGGAAATCGATCTCGACTGGGAAGACGGCGGCGCCTATGCCCTGCTTGGACCTTCAGGTTGTGGCAAATCCACATTGCTGAACATCATCTCCGGTCTTTTGGAACCTTCTGAAGGCAAGATCCTTTTCAACGGAAACGACGTCACCAAATTGGCACCGGACCAGCGCAATATCGCGCAGGTTTTCCAGTTCCCGGTGATCTACGACACGATGACCGTCTACGACAATCTGGCGTTCCCGCTCCGCAACCGGGGTGTCGCGGAGGCAAAGGTTGATGTCCGTGTTCGTGAGATTTCAGCGATGCTGGAAATCGACGACATGCTGAATGTGCGCGCTGCCGGTTTGTCACCAGATGACAAGCAGAAAATCTCTATGGGCCGCGGCCTTGTGCGCGACGACGTCAATGTCATCATGTTCGATGAGCCGCTCACGGTGATCGACCCGCATCTGAAATGGAAGCTCCGCTCCAAGTTGAAGGAGCTGCATCAGCGGGTTGGTGCGACGATGATTTACGTTACGCACGATCAGACGGAAGCTCTGACATTTGCAGACCAGGTAGTGGTGATGGATCTCGGCATGGTGGTCCAGATCGGAACTCCTCAGGAGCTGTTTGAACGACCGGCACATACATTTGTTGGTCATTTCATTGGCTCACCAGGGATGAACATTCTGCCATGCGAAGTTCGCGATGGCGGGGCGTTTTTCCAGGGCAATTCCATCCCCCTGGAAGGTGCGATCAAGGGTGATGTTTCAGGCAAGACCGAAATTGGAATCCGGCCCGAATTTGTGACAATTGGCGAGGGCAGCCTGGAGGGCACTGTGCGCAAGGCTGCTGATGTGGGCCGGTACACGCTGGTTGAAGCCATGGTTGGAGAAGCCCGTGTTGCTGCCATAACCGAAGGCGTTGCGCCGTCACGTGGCGACACAGTCAAGCTCGCTTTCAAACAGGATCAAACGCGGCTTTACGCGGATGGCTGGCTGGTCAGCGAAGCGGGAGATGCAGCATGAAAACGGAAAATCAAAAAGCCTGGTTTTTTGTCCTCCCAGTCTTGCTGCTGGTGGCCTTCAACGCCCTGATCCCGATGATGACCGTGGTCAACTATTCCGTTCAGGAAACGTTCGGCGACAACGTCTTTTTCTGGCAGGGCCTGGACTGGTTCCAGCAGCTGCTGCGGTCTGACCGTTTCCATTCCGCACTCGGACGGCAGTTCCTGTTTACCGGGATCATCCTGGCCATTGAAATTCCCCTCGGAATTGTCATCGCACTGGCGATGCCGAGAAGAGGTTTCTGGGTGCCGGTCTGCCTTGTTCTCATGGCCCTGCCGATGCTCATTCCGTGGAATGTCGTTGGTGCCATGTGGAATATCTTCACTCTGCCCGACATTGGTTTGCTCGGATACTTCCTCAACCATACACTCGGCATCTCCTACGATATGACGCAAAATCCGTTTGCGGCCTGGGTCACCATTGTAGTCATGGATGTCTGGCACTGGACATCGCTTGTAGTGCTGCTGTGTTACGCGGGGCTGGTGTCGATACCTGACGCCTATTATCAGGCGGCCCGTATTGATGGTGCCTCGAACTGGGCGGTGTTCCGCTACATCCAGCTGCCGAAGATGAAGCAGGTTCTCACGATCGCAATCCTGTTGCGCTTCATGGACAGCTTCAACATCTACACAGAGCCGTTCGTCCTGACCGGCGGTGGTCCTGGCAATTCAACGACCCTGCTATCCATCGATCTTGTGAAGATCGCACTTGGTCAGTTCGACCTGGGTCCGGCAGCCGCCATGTCGCTCATCTATTTCGCAATCACGCTGCTCGTTTCGTGGGTGTTCTACACGCTCATGACGCGCAACGACGCCAAGTAAGGAGGGACAGGATGCAACGACGACATCTCATCCCGCTCATCTACATTCTGTTTCTGCTGCTGCCGATCTATTGGCTGGTCGCGATGAGCTTCAAGACGACGAACGAAATCCTGTCCGGATTTTCGTTGTTTCCCCAGACGTTCACGCTTGAAAACTACGTTACGATCTTCACCGATCCGTCCTGGTACTGGGGCTACATCAACTCCATCATCTACGTGACGATGAATACGGTGATTTCGGTGGCCGTAGCCTTGCCCGCTGCCTATGCGTTCTCGCGCTACCGGTTCCTCGGTGACAAGCATCTGTTCTTCTGGCTGCTGACCAACCGCATGGCGCCGGCGGCGGTGTTTGCCTTGCCATTCTTCCAGCTCTATTCGGCCGTTGAGTTGTTCGATACCCACCTGGCCGTCGCGTTGGCGCACTGCCTGTTCAACATACCGCTCGCAGTCTGGATCCTGGAAGGTTTCATGGGAGGTGTGCCGAAGGAGCTCGATGAAACAGCCTACGTTGACGGTTACTCCTTCCCGGCGTTTTTCGTGACGATCTTCCTGCCGACAATCAAGGCTGGTGTCGGTGTGACGGCGTTCTTCTGCTTCATGTTCTCCTGGGTGGAGTTGCTTTTGGCCAAAACGCTCACAGCTGTCGCGGCAAAGCCTATTGCGGCGACAATGACCAAAACGGCATCAAGTGCAGGCTATGAACTGGGGCTGCTGGCCGCGGCTGGAACGTTGACCATCATTCCAGGTGCCATCGTGATCTATTTCGTACGAAACTACATTGCCAAGGGCTTTGCCCTGGGGAGGGTGTGATGTTGAGTTGGATGGCATGGACCTGGCCGACCGCACTGATCTTTATCGGGATCTTCTCGGCAATGGGTATTCTGACGGTCCTGGAAATCCGTTATCCGGGAGGACAGGAACGGATGGGGGCACTCGGGCTTGTAACCACCCGCGGAGACCGTTTGTTCATCACCTTGTTGGGAACGGTTTATATCTTCCTGGCCTGGCTTGGTCTCTTTGGCATGCCATTGTGGGCGCCGCTCGGACTTGCGATCGCCTGGGGTGTCTTCTGCTTCTGGAAGGTTTGAAAAAACTCCGCCGCGCGGCGAGGTGAAAGCAGCGCGGTGGTTTTTGTTGGCTGGCTATGAAATCACCAGCCTGATTCAGCTGACCGGCCTAAGGGCCGGTCATCATGCTTGAATGATCGTCGTTGGTTTTCTTGAGGCTGAACTGGAAATCATCAAGTCAGATGATTTCCACTATGTGTTCGTGGGCTGTTTTCAGCAAGTCGCATAGTTGCTCTTTGCGTCCGCCGAACCGATAGCTTGGGACCGGAATAGAAACGGCGTAAACAACCCCTGTACTGTCTTCAAAGGCAATACCTGCAGCAGAAATTCCGTCCGTATGTTCGTTGAGGTCCATTGCAAGGCCTTTCTCCCGGATTTCTTCGATCTCCGCCACAAGATCTGACAATGGGCGTGCCTTCTCGCCCAGCTTGCGCAGTTCCCTCGCGGCGACGGCCGCTGCCAGTTCGTCTGGCATAATCGCAAGAGCGGCCTTGCCGTTCGCTGTCGTTGTCATTGGAAAGATTTCACCTACCGCTGATACGGTACGAAGCCGGTGCGTTCCCTCAACCTGATCTACGAATGCCATCTGGTCATCGCGAAACACCGCCAGGTCCACTGTCTCACCCGTTTCCCGCGCAAGATCTGCCAAAACCGGGCGAACAAGTTCAGCCACATTGATCCGCCCTGCAGCTGCGAGCGTCTGAATTTCCGGTCCCAGGCGGAGCCCACCTTCGGCTGATGTGGTCATGACCAGCCGCTCGGCAAGCAGGGCGTTGATGATTCTTTGAACTGTCGAGCGCGGCAGTTTAACGCGTTCGGCTATCTGGCCCAGGCTGAGGCCTGAATTATCATTTTTCATAACTCTCAAAATTTCCGCAGCCCGGGCGATCACCTGCACGCCCTGATGTTGCGAGGATTTCTTAGGTTCTTCAGCGCTCATTTCATGAATCCATATGGACCGATCGGTTGTTCTTTTGAGCACGATATACCTCTTCCGGAGACGTCTGACCAATTTTGTAATGCAAGAATTAGCTTGACCATATAATGATACAGTCGTATCGTAAAGCAATACATAGATTGAGTGCGCTCTACTAACGCCGAATTCCGGGAGGAAAGAACGATGACGATTACAGTTCGCGGCATCGATTTTCAGGAAAATCTGAACAACGATATGGGGGTTGAATTCTACAACCTCTCTCACCGCTATGGTTTCCAGTGCCCAAACTGGCCCTATTTCAAGGATGTCCAGATCGAGCGGAAACACTACATGGCGAAGTCTGGTGTGCTTTCCCAGACGATCACCACCACCATGCACGTGACGACCCATATTGATGCGCCGGCGCACGTCGTTCAGGGCACGCCCTTTATTGACGAAGTGCCGCTTCCGCACTTCTTCGGATCCGGTCTGGTTGTCTCCATTCCGAAAAAGAAGTGGGAGCAGATCACTGCAGATGATCTGGAGAAAGCCTGTGGCCACGCAATCCGCAAGAATGATGTCCTGATCATCAACACCGGTTGGCACAAGCAGTACGAAGACGGCGACTACTTTGCACATTGTCCGGGCCTCGTTCCGTCCGCCGCTGACTGGATGGTCGACAAGGGCATCAAGGTTGTCGGTCATGACACCCAGGCCAACGACCACCCGCTTGCAACCGCAATCGGTCCGCACCGCAATGGCCCCATCCTTCCGCATCTTGAGGCGGAATATAAAGAATGGTCCGGCGGCCGTGGCTGGGAAGAGGATTTCCCGGAGTGGGAACCGGTTCACAACAAGCTGTTCAGCAATGGCATTCTCGGCATTGAGAACGTCGGTGGCGACCTTGATGCTGTGACCGGCAAGCGCTGCACCTTTGCCTTCTTCCCGTGGAACTGGGATCGCGGTGATGGCTGCATCATTCGCCTGGTTGCGATGATCGACAAGGGTCAGCAGTACCGCATCGAGGCTGGCGAAACTTTCTGACATGGCCGAGGCTGCTGAACCTCAGCAGCCTCTCCCAAGCGTCGGGGAGGAAATAGATGCTTGTGAAACGATTCCAGGATGCTGAGCCCTATGAGGCGCCAAACCATTTTGATGTGGTTGGGCTTCGTCTGCAGGGATTCGAAGAAGGCGGGCCAACCAATCAGTGGCTGGGCTTAAGCCAGTTTCTTCCTGGCGGCGGCGCCGGTCCTGACTCGACACCTTTTGAGAAGGTGTACCTCGTTCTAGAGGGCGAGATGACGGTGATTGTGGACGGGACTGAGACCGTTCTTGGCAAATACGATAGCTGCACAATTGCGCCGGACGAAGTCCGCAAGATCGAAAACCGTTCAAATCACGTTTGCACCATGCTGGTTGTGATTCCGTATCCTCCAAAGGCCTGAATACAATGACAGATATTTGGAAAAATCCGCTCAAGATGTTCGATCTCACCGGCAAGGTTGCGCTGGTGACAGGCGCTTCTGGTGCCTTTGGCGCTGTTGCTGCCAAGGCGTTGGCAGGAGCCGGTTGTAAGCTGGTTATTGCTGCAGGGAATGAGAGCGCATTGGCTGATGTCGCTTCGGAGTGCAAGGCTCTTGGAGCGCAGGTGAAGCCAATCAATCTGCGTCCCTCGGATGAGGCTGCTTGCCAGCAGATGGTCGATGAGGCGGTATCTGAATTTGGTGCGCTCGACATTCTCGTTGTGGCGTCCGGCATGAACAAGGTGGCCAAGATCGATGAAATGGCGCCTGAATCCTTTACGAGCGTAATGGATGCCAATGTCACTCAGTCCTGGTTGCTCGCACGGGCTGCGACGAAGCAGATGAAAACTCAGGATGCAGGCGGCAAGATTGTTCTTGTTTCCTCCGCCCGTGGTCTGCTTGGCCATCCGGCCGGATATACAGCCTACTGCGCTTCAAAGGCAGCCGTAGACGGTATTACCAAGGCATTGGGCTGCGAGCTTGGCGAAGACCGGATTACAGTCAATGCCATTGCCCCGACGGTGTTCCGCTCTCCGCTGACCGCATGGATGTTCGCGGATGATGAAAAGGCAAAAGGCTTCCGTGATGGCTTCCTGGCCCGTGTTCCGAAAGGCCGCTTGGGTGAGCCGGAAGATCTGATCGGGCCGCTCTTGTTCCTGTCCTCCAAGGCGTCGGATTTCTACACCGGACATATTCTCTACGCCGACGGCGGCTACACGGCAGGTTAAACGATGACGGACGCGCGGAACATTTCTGTCCTAGGTGCCGGACTCATGGGGCACGGCATAGCCCTGACCTTCGCACGCGCAGGGCACAATGTGTCGGTCTACGACGCATTTCCAGCAGGTCTGGAAACGTTGCATGAGCGCGTGCGTGCGAGCCTGGCAGCGCTTGGGGTTGAGGGCGCAGCGGCAGACAGCGCGCTTGCTCTCATCTCCACTCATGACAATCTGGAAAGTTGCGTAGCTGACGCTGACTATGTGTTTGAAGCTGCTCCGGAAAAGCCGGAGTTGAAAAAGGCGCTGTTTGCCGATGTGGAGCAGTTTGCACCGGCAGCATGTGTCTTCGCTTCCAACACATCGGTCATTCCGATCACGACGATCATGTGTGATCTGAAGAACCGTTCGCGGGCGCTGGGAACGCATTGGTGGAACCCCCCGCACATGATCCCTCTTGTCGAAGTGATCCGGACGGAGTGGACCAGCGAAGCGGCTATGGCTTCAACGGTTGATTTGCTGGAGTCCGTCGGCAAGACCGCTGTCCGTGTCGAGAAGGACGTCGCTGGTTTTATCGGCAATCGTCTTCAACATGCGATGTGGCGAGAAGCAATCAGCCTTGTTGAAAAGGGCGTCTGTTCAGCAGAAGCCGTCGACAAGGTCGTTAATGCAAGCTTTGGCCGCCGCCTGTCTGTGCTGGGGCCTTTGGCGAATGCCGATCTGGTTGGCACTGATCTGACGCTCGACATTCATGAAAACGTATTGGCTGATCTGGAAAGCCGGCCGGGACCATCCCCGTACCTGCAGTCACTTGTTGAAGCAGGAAAGCTGGGCATGAAGTCCGGTGAAGGTTTTCAGACATGGACTTCCGAGGAGGCAGATGAAGTCCGCCAGCGTGTCGCAACCCATCTGAGGAAACTTGAGGACATCCTGTAAGCCTCGATTCAATCGACCTACTCACATCTGGGAGGAATGATGATGAAGTACACTGGGAAGAAAAACACAACATCCCGTCGCAGTTTCCTTGCGATGGCCGGAGCTGGCATCGCCGCACCGGCAATCCTGAGGCATACGCGCGCTTATGCTGCGAATCCTGTGCTGAAAATTGGTCACGTCAGCCCCCGCACCGGCCACTATGCCGGTTTTGCGGAAGCAGACGATTTTGTGCTGGAAGGCATCAACAAGGTTCTCGGCGCTGGCCTTGAGAACAACGGCAAGACCTACGATGTCGAAATCATCTCCAAAGACACCCAGTCGAACCCGAACCGCGCTGCAGAAGTCGCTTCGGAGCTGATCCTTGGCGAGGAAGTTGACCTAATTGTTGCTGCCTCAACGCCGGATACAACAAACCCGGTGTCTGATCAGGCGGAACTGAACGAAGTTCCCTGTATCACCACAGATTGCCCATGGCAGCCTTATTTCTTCGGCCGTAACGGTGATCCGAAGACCGGATTTGACTACACCTACCACTTCTTCTGGGGCCTTGAGGACGTCATCGACTCCTTCCTGGACCTGTGGGACCGTGCAGGTGTCAAGAAGTCTGTCGGTGGATTGTTCCCGAACGATGCGGACGGCAATGCCTGGGGCGATCAAACCCACGGCTTCCCGCCGGCGCTTCTGGGGCATGGATACGACTTGGTCGATCCGGGCCGGTTCCAGCCGCTGTCAGATGACTTCTCCTCTCACATCTCCGCTTTCAAGGAAGCTGGCTGTGAAATCGTCACGGGCAACATGATCCCGCCGGACTTCGGCACCTTCTGGGCACAATGCGCACAACAGGGCTTCAACCCGAAAGTCGTGACAATCGGCAAGGCTCTCTTGTTCCCGTCTGTCATTGAATCCCTTGGCGACCGCGGCGACGGCCTGACATCGGAAATCTGGTGGACACCGGATCATCCGTTCTCCTCTTCGCTGACCGGTGAAAGTGCCCGTCAGCTGGCTGAAGGATATACGCAATCCTCTGGCCGTCCGTGGACACAGCCGATCGGCTTTAAACACGCCTTGTTTGAAGTTGCGACTGATGTTCTGCGCCGGAGCGCGGATCTTGATGATCCGTCTTCCATTCTGGAAGCCATTCGCAGCACTGACCTGACGACGGTTGTTGGCTACATCAACTGGGGCTTCGGCCCGGTCAAGAACGTCAGCAAAACACCGTTGGTCGCTGGCCAATGGCAAAAGGGACCAAACGGTTTCGACCTTGTAATTACGGCAAATAGAAGCGCGCCTGAAATTCCCACCACGGGCACGCTGAAACTCCTGTCGTAATTCCTTGGGCGCACGGTCTTCGGACCGTGCGTCCCCTGGCTCTCAATTGTACGGAAAACCATGTCAACGGTACTTCAGCTTACCGGCGTCTCTAAGGCATTCGGCGCAGTGCGCGTCGCAGACGAGCTCAGTTACGATCTTGCTCATGGCGAAGCCTTGGGCGTTATCGGTCCAAACGGAGCTGGCAAGACGTCCATGTTCAATCTGATCACGGGCACCTTGATGTCAGATGCCGGTGAAATTGCCTTTGATGGCCAGACGATAACAAATGTTAGCGCGGCACGCCGGTGCAAGATGGGCATCGCGCGCTCTTTTCAGGTGCCGCAGCCTTTCGGCGCTATGACCGTGTTTGAGAACGTTCTCGTTGCGGCCACACATGGTGCCGACAGTCCGCTTCAGGAAGCCAATGAACATTGCCTGCATGTCCTGGAGCAAACTGGTCTGATCGACCGGGCCAATACGCTTGCTGGCGGATTGACCCTGCTTGGCCGCAAGAGGCTTGAGCTTGCCCGGGCGCTGTGTGCAAAGCCGAAGCTGCTGTTGCTTGACGAGATCGCCGGCGGATTGACCGAAAAGGAATGCCACGAACTGGTTGATACGATCAATTCGGTTCGCAGCACCGGGATTTCGATTATCTGGATCGAACATATCGTCCATGCCCTGCTGTCCGTCGTGGACCGCCTGATCGTGATTGATTTCGGCCGCAAGATCGCCGAGGGCGATCCCAAGGAAACAATGGCGAGCCAAGCGGTGCAGGAAATCTACATGGGAGTGGACGCCGATGCCTGATGCTCTGCTTTCAACCGAAGCACTGGAAGCGCACTACGGCGACTTTCAGGCACTTTTCGGGGTGTCGGTCAACGTCACACCTGGCGAGGTGGTCTCAATAATTGGTGCCAATGGCGCCGGAAAATCGACCCTTATGCGGTCAATCACCGGGCTCCTGAAATCCAAACCGGAAATGGTGCACTGGAAGGACCAGCCCATCGGGTCATTGCGGGCTGATCAGATCGCCCAGCTTGGCATTGCCATGGTCCCAGAGGGGCGGCAATTGTTCCAATCGCTGTCGGTCGAGGAAAACCTGATCATTGGCGGCCAAATGGGCCGCGGCGGACCATGGGACCTAGAAGCTGTTTTCAAACTCTTCCCGATTTTGGAAGAGCGGCGGAACGTTGCTTCGACCGCTCTCTCCGGCGGTCAGCAGCAAATGGTCGCCATTGGGCGGGCACTGATGTCGAACCCGGAAATTTTGCTGTTCGACGAAATTAGTCTGGGGCTGGCCCCGATCATTATCAAAACGATCTACGACGCGCTGCCGCAAATCATCGGCGAAGGCATGAGCGCGGTTATCGTGGAACAGGATATCGCAAAGGCGCTTAGCGTATCAGACCGCGTTTACTGCATGCAGGAAGGCCGGATTTCTCTTCAGGGGACTCCGGACTCTTTGACACGCGAGCAGATCAGCGCCGCCTATTTCGGGGTTTAAGATGGAATGGATCAACGCAATCCTACAAGGGGTGCTGCTGGGCGGCCTCTATGCTTTGTTTGCCGCCGGCTTGTCCCTGATTTTCGGGGTTATGCGGCTGGTGAACATTGCGCACGGTGACTTCATCGTTCTGGCAGCTTTCCTGGGCCTTTCGATTACTACTGGTTTTGGGGTTCACCCTCTTGCCGCGCTTTTGCTCGTAGTCCCGATCATGGCCGGTCTCGGCTATGCGCTTCAGCGCGGCATACTCAACCAAACGCTTGGCGACGATATTCTGCCGCCGCTTCTGGTTACCTTCGGCCTGTCCGTCATCATCCAGAACGGCTTGCTGGAGGTTTACAGTGCTGATCCGCAGAAGATGAATGCGGGCGCAATTGAAATTGCAAGCGTTCAGCTTCCAGGTGGATTGAGTGCTGGCGTGTTGCCTCTTCTGATGTTCGGTGTGTCAGTTGCGGTTATCGCAGGGCTGCAATGGATCTTTTACCGCTCAGCGCTTGGCCGTGCGTTCCGGGCGGTGTCCGACAAGCAGGACATTGCCCAGCTGATGGGGCTCAACAAGGCCCACGTGTTCGGCCTTGCAATGGCCCTTGCGTTGGGGGTTGTCGGCATCGCAGGCGTATTCCTGGGAATACGTACCAGTTTCGACCCGTCTATCGGACCTGGACGCCTGATCTTCGGCTTTGAAGCGGTGATTATCGGTGGTCTAGGCAACCTTTGGGGGACGCTCGCAGGCGGCATCATCCTTGGTGTAAGCCAGAACATAGGGGCTCAGATTAACCCCGGATGGCAGCTGTTGGCGGGTCACCTGGCGTTTCTCATCGTGCTCGCTGTCCGTCCCCGTGGCCTGTTTCCAAGGATTGAAGGATGACCGTTTCAGCTTCCTATTCGATTTCCCGGTCGTCTCCTGCAAGCCGTTCGGGCGCTGTAATCGGGATCATCGCCCTCGTTGGATTGGTTTGTGCACCTTGGTGGGCAGGCCGGGCCGATATGCGGCTGCTCAGTGAGATTTACCTGTATCTTTCTCTGGCTTGCCTCTGGAACCTGTTGGCGGGATACGCCGGGCTGGTCTCCGTTGGACAACAAGCATTTGTCGGCTTCGGCGGCTACATGCTGTTCGCTCTGGCCATGTTTGGTGGCATGTCACCTCTTGCTGCCATACCTGTCGCGGCGGTATTGGGCGGCCTGATTGCTGTCCCGGTGGCTTTGCTGATCTTCCGCTTGCGCGGCGCGTACTTTGCGATCGGTACCTGGGTGATTGCGGAGGTGTTCCGTTTGAGCTTCGCGCAGGTTGCCGCTCTTGGAGGTGGATCCGGTACTTCTCTGCCGGTCGCGATCGTGAAGTCAATTGCTTCGAACCGGTCCATGCGCGAGGCCACCAGCTACTGGCTTGCACTTGGAATGGCGGTGATTGTTATCGCGGTGATCTATGCGTTTTTGCGGTCGCGCAACGGATTGGCTCTGACGGCTATTCGCGATAGTGAGCTTGCCGCCAAAAGCTTTGGTATCGATATCTGGCGCCGGAAATTCACCATCTACATCATCACGGCCGCCCTGACGTCCGCGACTGGTGCTCTCATCTTCCTGCAGAAATTGCGGATTTCCCCGGACGCGGCTTTCAGCGTCAACGACTGGACAGCTTTCGTCATCTTCATCGTAGTCATTGGCGGGATTGGGACGCTGGAAGGTCCGATCATCGGCGTGATTGTGTTCTTCCTTCTGCGTGAGACGCTCGCCGATTTGGGAACGACTTACCTCCTGATCCTGGGCGTTGTGGCGATTGCAGTCATGTTGAAGGCCCCGAATGGGATCTGGGGATTCGTCAAGGCGAAATACAACATCGAGATCTTCCCGCTCTCCCGCCGGGTCGTTGAAAAGATTTCCAAGAACTAGGAGGCGGCAATGGCCCGCAAAAACAAAACCGTCATTACCTGTGCGATCACCGGGGCAATCCACACGCCGACCATGTCGGACGCCTTGCCCTATACGCCGGATGACATTTCCGCCCAGGCAGTGGCGGCTGCAGAAGCTGGCGCTTCGGTTCTGCACTTGCATGCCCGCAATCCGAAAGATGGATCTGTATCGATCAATCCGGATGACTTCGCCGCGTTCCTGCCGCGGATCAAGCAATCGACGGATGCGGTTATCAACATTTCCACCGGCGGCAGCTTGAAGAACACCATCGAAGAACGGATCGCACCGGCGTTGAAGTTTTCTCCCGAGATGTGTTCCATGAACATGGGCTCAATGAACTTCTCGTTTCACCCGCTGGCAAAGCGCTTTGACGAGTTCAAGTTCGACTGGGAAAAGGACTACATCGAGAATTCCGACGGCTATATCTTCCGCAATACCTTCGCGGATATTGAAAACGCTGCGAAACAGCTGGCGCCCCACAACATCAAGTTCGAGCATGAATGTTACGATGTAGGACACCTCTACAATCTGAAATTCTGCATGGACATCGGCCTCTTCAAGGCACCGATCTTCATTCAGTTCATTTTCGGTATTCTTGGCGGCATCGGGCCGGAAGTTGACAATCTCATCTTCATGAAACGCACGGCGGACCGTTTGTTTGGCGACAACTACCGTTGGTCTGTTTTGGGCGCTGGCGGAGCGCAAATGGGCTTGGCATCAACCGCAAGCCAGATGGGTGGCAACGTCCGCGTTGGTCTTGAAGACAGCCTTTTCATCACCCGCGGCAAGCTGGCTGAAAGCAATGCACAGCAGGTCGCCAAGATCCGGCGGATCGTAGAAGATCTGGGCTGTGAAGTTGCAACTCCGGATGAGGCAAGGGAGATCCTTGCGTTGAAAGGTGGCGATAAGGTCGCTTTTTGATCTGACCCGCGAAAAACCCAGGGCCGGCGGCGGTTTCCTGGGTTTTTCCGTTGCTAATAGGTGAATATTCACGTATTATGCTCCTAATGAGAGGTGGTTGCATGCAAGATATTGATCAGATTGAGAAAAATGGGGACGTAGACGATCAGTCGATGCCTTTCCGCACGTTCGACTGGCCGATGCATCACATCATGATGACGTACATGCAGCACATGAGTAACCTCAAGTACGTGCTCAAAGACTATGGGATTGATCAGCGGATCTGGCGGATTTTGACCCAGATATCGGAGCTCGGTACGCCGACGGTGCAGGAGCTGGCGACAGCCGGTGGATTTGACCGGTCAACCTTGAGCAAAATCCTGATGCAAGCGGAGGCGCTCAAGCTGATCGAGCGAAGATCCGACGTGCGTGACCGAAGGCGGGCAGAGCTGACACTCACAGAAGAAGGACGTCAGAAAATCCTTCAATGCGCCCCGCATGTTGTCAATCTGCTTGAAACGTACCTGGTTGATTTCACGGAAGACGAGCGGAAGGCGCTGATGAAGTTTGTCCGGCGTCTACGGGAAAAAGTTGAGGTCGAGGGTGCCCTAATCGGTCGCCGGTTTGACCGTTTCTAACCAATAAGACTGAGGAGGATTAACGGCTAGAACAAATCGCCTGCACATGTCGCAGGACTGCGTTGAGTGGGAGCGGCGGGAGTCTGTGACGCGCTGACAAGTGGCAGCGGAAAGACAGAACTGACTTACGTGGATTCGGCAATTGCAGCTGTGAGGAGCCGCCTTCGGGTGGTGGCTGTGTGACATACCGGACAAACCGGAGGCGTGCCGATATTTGAGGAGGAAATATCATGTTCTCAAGACTACTCGTTCCGGCGCTATTGCTGGCTTTTATGCTTCCAGCTGGTGTGGCTGAGGCTAAGACCCGACTTGTGGTCAATTGCTTCTGGGCACCGCAGCACATGGTGTGCAAGTCCATTCTCAAAACCTGGGGGGACTGGATCGCAGAGGCGACTGAAGGTCGGGTCAAGGTAACCATTCCGCCGAAATCTGTGGCTCCGCCGCCGCACCAGTGGTCCTCCGTTGAAAAGGGCGTGGTCGATGCCGCAGTCCAGTTTAGCGGCCTAGTTCAAGACCGTATTACCGGCCCGCTTGTTGCCATGAACCCGTTTATTGCCACCACCGATTCCGTGGCAATGTCGAGTGCACTCTGGGAGACCTACCAGAAGTTCTTCCCGGACGAGGTCAAGAGCGTCAAGGTGATGTCCATGTGGGTCATTACCCCAGGTGAATTGTGGAGCCAGACCGACACGCCGCTTAACTCCATGGCGGATCTGAAATCCCGCAAGATCTGGGCTCTGCCAGGCACCAACGCCAATATCATGAAAGCCATTGGCGCCGGTGTCGTCGCCGGTCCCGCTGTCCAGGCCAATGAGATCATTTCACGTGGTGTTGTGGATGCTTATGTCGGCTTGAGCCCGACCTCGGTCCGCGACTTCCAGCTAATTCCGTACACGAAGTCGATGACCCGCTTTAATAAGCGGATCTATTCAACCAGCTTCACGCTGTTGATGAACAACGACAAATGGGCGGAGATTTCTCCGGAAGATCAGGCTGCGATCATGGAAGTGAGTGGTGAAAAGTTTGCCCGCATGGCCGCTGCTCACTGGATCGAAGCGGATGCAACGGCGGCCGAACTCTTGAAAGAATCCGGCATTACGATCGTTGATGCTGATCCGGCTTTCGAGGCGGAACTGATTGCAGCCGCAGCCCCGCTTACCCAGAAATGGATCGACAAAGCCAACGCTGCCGGAATCGATGGCCAGTCTGCCTATGATTTCTACGTGAAGCGGGTTCAGGAACTTTCCAACAAGTGATCTGACAATCCAACAAGGGGTCGGCGGTTATGCGTAACTTTGCAAAGGTGGCGTTGCCGCCGATACTATCGGTGATCGAGGCGCTTTGCGCGCTTCTGATCTTCGTGATGATGATCCTGACATTTGCCGATGTGGTCGGGCGCTATGTTTTTACCGCGCCAATCTTCGGCGCTGCGGAGATGATCCAGTTCCTTCTGGCCATGACGATCTTCGCCGGTCTGTGCCTGGTAAATGCCCACGACACCCACATCACCGTCGACATATTCGAAGCCCGCCTTGAACGGCTGTTTCCCTATCTCAGACGGTATCTGGTGCAGGGGTTTTCTGTCTTTGTCATGGCCATCATTGCCGTTGAAATGACAAAGATCGCATTTGAGACACATGAACTCGGGTCAATCACCGTAGTCCTTGAATGGCCGTTGGTGATTGTGACTTCCGCCGTTGCCTTTTTGTCGGTGGTTAGCCTGATCGTTCAGGTTTTAGGGCTGGCACTACCTAAACATTCCGCACATCAAGACGATACAGGGGACATGCTGTGACCATCGCATTACTCGGTTTTGCAGTCCTCTTGCTGCTTTGTTTCCTGGGATTCAAGGTTGGATTTGCGACGATGTTCGTCGGCATAGTCGGCTTTGCCTATCTGCGAGGTTGGGACCCCGCATTGGCGATGGCCGGTACGCAGATCATGGAAGACGCCATGAGCTACAATTTCAGCGTCATCCCGCTTTTTATCCTCATGGGTGTCTTTATCTACCGCGCAGATATCAGCCGTGATTTATATGACGCCGCCTATATTGCCCTGGGACAATTGCGCGGCGGACTTGCGCTTTCCACGGTTGTTGCGTGTGCAGGTTTTTCGGCAGTCTGCGGTTCTTCCATCGCCACAGCCGCGACCATGACCAAAGTGGCCATGCCTCCGATGCGGCGGTACAATTATTCAGATAGTCTCGCCACAGGGACTATCGCGGCTGGAGGCACTTTGGGGATCATGATCCCGCCCTCAGTGCCGCTTGTGATCTACGGAATTGTTGCCGAACAGGACATCGGTCAGCTGTTCATCGCCGGCGTGGTGCCCGGGCTGTTGCTGGTGACCCTGTTTCTGGTTGCCGTCGCCATTACGGTGCGGGTTTTTCCGGACACCGGCCCAGCAGGTGTTCCACTTCCCGAAGAGCGCAAGAAACAGGCGTTGAAGTCGGTTTGGCCGGTTGTTGCCCTGTTCATCGTTGTTCTAGGTGGGATTTATGGCGGCATTTTTACCCCGACCGAGGCAGCAGGTATCGGCGCATTCGGCGCTGCTGTCATCTCATGGCTACGCGGACACTTACGCAAGGTGTCGGAGTGGAAACATTGTCTGGTAGAGGCGGCCAAAACCACGGCGCAGCTGTTCATAGCAATATTCGGAGCGTTGGTTTTTGCGCAATTCATCAACCTCTCCGGCATGCCCTACGACATTCTGGATGCGATTGATGAATGGAACCTCTCTCCCTGGCAGCTCGTCATGGTCGTCGCCGGAATCGCCGTGCTGATGGGAATGGTGTTTGAGTCGATCGGGATCCTCTTGCTGCTGGTTCCCGTGTTCCTGCCCGCGCTTTATGACAGCGGTGTAGATATGATCTGGTTCGGTATCGTGGTGGTCCTGGTAACCGAACTCGGTCTAATTACGCCGCCAATTGGCATGAACGTTTTTGTCGTGCGCTCCGTAATGCCGGATACGAAGCTCCCGGATATCTTCCGGGGTGTCATACCCTTCATTTTTGCGATGGTGGCTGCGTTGGTGCTGGTGTTTACGATCCCGCAAACCGCCACACTGCTTCCCGGGCTCATGCGTTGACGAGTTTCAGATGACCAAAATCAAAAACATCCTGTTCATCATGGCCGACCAGCTGCGCTGGGATTACCTGAGTTGCTACGGTCACCCGCATTTGAAAACGCCCAACATCGACAAATTGGCAAGCCGGGGCATTCGGTTTGATCGCGCTTATGTTCAGTCTCCGGTCTGCGGGCCTTCGCGGGCGAGCTATTACACAGGCAGAACTGTGTTTAGTCACGGATCAACCTGGAACCGGGTGCCTCTTCCTATCGGCGAGCTGACGCTTGGAGACTATTTGCGTCCGCTGGGCGTTAGGACCGCCGTTGTCGGCAAGACCCACATGGTGCCCGATGCGGAAGGAATGGCACGACTTGGCCTCAACCAGTCGACCGAAATTGGCATGATGGTCAGCCAGCCAGGTTTTGATCCCTATGAGCGCGACGATGGGCTGCATCCAACCCCACTGCTGCGCCAGAAGGGTGGAAAGCTACGCTACAACGACTGGCTTCGCGGGCTTGGATATGAGGGAGAAAATCCCTGGAATGACTACGCAAATTCCGCCGAAGGGCCGGAAGGCGAACTCTTGTCCGGTTGGCATCTGAAGAATTCGAACCTGCCGGCTCGGATCAGGGAAGAGCATTCTGAGACCGCCTATATGACCCAGCGGGCAAAGGAATTCATCGAAGAGTCCGGAGAAACGCCGTGGCTTTGTCACCTGAGCTATATCAAGCCTCATTGGCCATATATGGCGCCAGCGCCGTATCATGACATGTATGGGCCGGAGGCTCTTCTGCCCGCGGTCCGTGATGAGAGGGAGCGGCACGATCCCAATCCGGTTTTCGAAGCTTTCATGGGAATGGAGGTCAGCGAGACTTTCTCCATGCAGGGCGCCCGCGAAACAGTCCTTCCGGCCTACATGGGCCTGATCAAGCAGATCGATGATCACCTGGGCAACCTGTTTGGATGGCTCGAAGAGACTGGCAAGATGTCGGAGACAATGATCGTCTTCACCTCCGATCATGGAGACTACCTGGGCGACCATTGGATGGGCGAAAAGGAACTCTTTCACGAAGCATCCGTTCGTGTTCCCCTGATCATCTTTGATCCGAGGCCGGAAGCCGACAACACCCGAGGAACAGTCTCGGACGACTTTGTCGAAGCGATTGATCTGGTGCCGACCTTTCTGGACGCAACAGGTGCGGAAGAGGCCTCCCACCGCTTGGAAGGACGCAGCCTGGAGCCAATCCTGCATGGCAAACAGCTCGAGGACTGGCGGGATGACGTCTTTTCTGAAATCGACTACGCCTTCTATCAGGCCCGCGAAACGCTGGACGTCGGAGCGTCCGAGGCGCGTGGCTACATGATCCGGACGGACAGATGGAAATACGTCCACTTCAAGCATTTCCCGCCCCAACTCTTCGACCTGGAAAATGATCCGGATGAGTTCAATGACCTTGGCCGGGACAGCAGTTACGAGGATGTCCGGCAAATGATGCACCACCGGCTTGTCGACAGGTTGTTGAACCGCAAAAACCGGGTAACAATGCGCGATGAGGCCGTGGAAAACGTCCGCAATCAGGAAGATGCGTCCGGGATCCTGATAGGGCGCTGGTCCTGAGCGTTTCTTTTTCCAGGTTTCGTTTGCCGTTGCAGTAAGGCTTCATCGCAGGAAAAATCTAGACTGTTTGATCGATCGCATGTCGTTCGCCGTCAGGTTCGGCAAGGATGCAGCGTGGGTTGAACTCCATTGCCTGTGTTTTGAAGGCTGCCAGCATGCAAGAGACGAGCGACAAGACCGGCACCGCGGTCCAAAACCAAATGACCGCAGAAAAGACTTCGACGCTGTCTGCGCGGGGCTTGTCGAAGGTTTATGGCTCTGGTGATGTGGCCGTATGGGCATTGCGGGAGGTTGACCTTGATCTTTACGAAGGCGAGCTGGTTGTTCTTCTCGGGGCTTCGGGAAGTGGCAAGTCAACTCTCCTGAATATCGTAGGCGGGCTCGACCGGCCGACCCATGGCAGTGTCCACTTTGATGGTGCCGAGGTTACCGCTTACAATGACAGCGCGCTGACCCGCTACCGGCGGGACCACGTCGGCTTCGTCTTTCAGTTCTACAATCTGGTTCCGAGCCTGACAGCGGAAGAAAATGTGGCCCTGGTCACCGAGATTGCACCCGATCCAATGGCTCCCGCCGAAGCCTTGCGTCTGGTGGGGCTAGGAGACCGCCTGCATCACTTTCCTGCCCAACTGTCCGGCGGTGAACAGCAACGTGTCGCGATCGCCCGCGCCATCGCCAAGCGGCCGAGGCTGCTCTTGTGCGATGAACCGACAGGCGCGCTTGATAGTCAGACCGGTGTCATCGTTCTGGAAGCCATTGAACGGATCAACAGCGAGCTGGGCACGACCACCGCCTTGATTACCCACAATTCCGGAATTGCCGATATGGCCGACCGGATCATCCGTCTCGCTGATGGTGCGATTGCGGATGTGAGGGTAAATGCACATAAGCTCTCGGCGGCGGAGGTGCGTTGGTAACTATGCACCCGCTCGACCGCAAATTGTTCCGGGATTTGTGGCACCTTAAGGGGCAGGTGCTGGCTATTGCCCTCGTCATCGCGACGGGTGTCGGGATGATGGTGCAGTCTTTGGGTGCCATTCAGTCGCTTGAGGCAACTGCGGATGCCTACTACGAACGCTACCGGTTCGCTGAGGTGTTTTCCGGCCTTAAACGCGCGCCGAAATCCGTTGCACGGAAAATCGCCAGGATCCCGGGTGTACAAAGCGTTGAGCCGCGCATCGTGGAACTCGCCACGCTGGATATTCCCGGTTTTGAGGAGCCGGCGACAGCGGTCCTGACGTCGCTCCCGCATTTGAAACAGCCATTGCTCAACAGGATCATCATTCTTTCGGGCAGGCTTGTTGATCACACCAATCCTGATGAAGTGGTCGTGAACGAGAAGTTCGCCGACGCCCACGGTCTGAAAATTGGCGATACGCTGGCGGCGGTGATCAACACCCAAAAACGAACTCTCCGGATCGTTGGGGTCGGCAATTCGCCTGAATACTCCTACGCGATCGGGCCGGGTGCCTTGATGCCTGATGGCAAGCGGTTTGGTGTTTTCTGGATGGGCGAAAAGGCACTCGCTGGGGCCTACGATCTCGATGGGGCGTTCAACAGTGTCACGATGACGCTGCTGCCGGGTACAAATCCGGAAACTGTCATCCAGTCGCTGGACCGAATGCTTGAACGGTATGGCGGCGGTGGGGCGATCGCGCGGAAGGATCAGATATCGAATTGGTTTTTACGCAGCGAGATAGACCAGCTGGCGACAATGGCGACTTTGCTTCCGTCGATCTTTCTCGCGGTCGCGGCTTTTCTGACCAATATGGTGATCGACCGGTTGATCGCGACCGAGCGCGGAACGATCGGCCTCTTCAAGGCGTTTGGGTATTCCAACCTTGAAGTCGGTTGGCACTACATGAAGCTGGTGATCATCATATCGCTCATTGGCATTGCCTTTGGATCTTTGCTTGGGATTGGACTTGGCCGCTTCACCACGTCGATCTACGCATCGATGTATAGCTTTCCGTTTCTCCTGTTCCGGCCAGAGGCGGACAGTTTTCTGATAGCCGGGGGCTTCAGCCTTGCAGCGGCTGTGATTGGTACGTTGAGCGCTGTGCGGCGGGCGGTGAAACTGTCGCCGGCAGAAGCAATGCGCCCGCCAGCGCCCCCCCGGTTTTCAAAGACATTTTTGTCGAGGGGGAAACTGTCGGGTGTGCTCGATCAACCTACTCGAATGATATTCCGTCAGGTGTTCCGGTGGCCGCTCCGCTCTGGGCTGACCGTGCTGGGGATCGGCATGTCCGTTGCGGTCCTGATCATGGCGTTGCAATGGCTGGATTCCATCAATCGATTGATCGACGTCTATTTTGTCGCCGCGCAGCGCCAGGACGTCACGGTGATGCTCAACGATGTAAGGCCTCCGTCCGTTCTGCAGGCTTTCAAGGGCCTGCCGGGCGTTCAGGCGGTTGAAGGTCAGCGGAACCTTGATGTGCGGGCACGGTTCGGGCCGCGCCACAAGCGCATCAGCCTGTCTGGACTGCTTAAAAAACAGGGGCTGTTTCAGGTCTATGATTCAACGGGCGGGCAGATTGACCTGCCGCCAGACGGTTTGGTGATTTCCTCCAAACTTGCGCAGATATTGGATGCCGGTATTGGCGACACCATTACGCTGGAGGTTCTCGAAGGCCAGCGCCCCGTTGCCGAAGTGCCAGTGGTCCAGATCTTCGAGACCTACATAGGATATCCCGCCTATATGCGGGCTGACGCGCTGAACCGGATGATGCGCGAAAGCAATGTCGTCAACACGGTGCATTTGAAGACCGATCCCAGGGAGCAGACTGCGCTTTTCCAGGAGCTCAAGGACACGCCGTATGTGTCATCGGTCAGCCTGAGACAGGCTGCGATCGACATATTCAATGAAACCATGGCAAAGACGGTTTTTATCTATATCGGGATATTTGCTGGCTTCGCCGCCGCGCTGGCTATTGGAGTGGTCTACAACTCCGCTCGAATAGCCTTGTCTGAACGCGGACGCGAGCTCGCAACCCTGCGGGTCATCGGTTTCACAAGATTTGAGATATCCTACATCCTCCTGGGTCAAAGCATGCTTTTGACCCTGCTGGCGCTTCCGGTCGGATGTGTGATTGGCCACCAGATGGCGATCGGCATGGCAAGTTCCTTTGACACGGAGCTGTACCGGATCCCTGCCGTCATTGAGCCCGCTTCCTATGGCTATGCAATGCTGATGGCGCTTGTGGCTGCAGGCTTTTCAGCGCTTCTCGTCCGCCGCCGTTTGGACCGGCTGGACCTGATCAGCGTTCTAAAAACACGAGAATAACGGGTTTGGATCATGAGTATCACGATGAAACGAGTGATGATCTGGGGCGTAATGCTGGCTATCGTTGCCGCCGGGATAACCTATGCCCTTTGGCCTCGGCCAATCCATGTTGACCTGATGGCGGCCGAGAAAGGGCCGTTGACCGTCAGCATTGATGAGGAAGGTGAAACCCGTATCAAGGAGATTTATGAAGTCAGCACCCCGGTCACCGGACGTGTGTTGCGCATAGAGCGGGATGCCGGCGATACGATCGTTGCCAGCGAGACGGTAATCGCCCAGCTACAACCGATTGATCCTGATTTTCTGGATCTTAGGACCGAAGCGGAAATGCGGTCGCTGATCCAGGCGGCGAAAGCTGCGCGGGACTTGGCGGAGGCCAATGTGTCTCGGGCACGCGCAGAATTGTCATTCGCAGAGACAGATCTTGAACGGTTTCGCAGTCTGGCAGGGTCCAACACTGTGTCGGAACGCCGACTGGATGAAGCCGAGCTTGCCTATGACACCAAACAGGCTGCACTCGCCACGGCCGAAGCGACCTTGCAAATGCGTGTGCATGAGCTGGAGCGCGCGAAAACACAGCTGATTTCGCCGATTGAGCTGATCAAGCAGCGCGATGCGTGTTCGTGTATCCCGATCCACTCGCCCGCCGATGGCAAAGTGTTGCGCGTGCTGAAGGAAAGTGAGGGCGTTTTGCCGGCCGGAACCGTTTTGGCCGAAATTGGCGATCCGCGGGATCTGGAGATTGTCTCTGACCTCCTGTCAGCCGATGCGGTCAAAGCAAAACCTGGTATGGCCGTTGAGATCAGCGGGTGGGGCGGTGACACTTTGCTCAATGGCCGTGTCGAGAGGGTAGAGCCGTTCGGGTTCACCAAAGTGTCGGCACTCGGTATTGAAGAGCAAAGGGTCAACATTGTCGTAGAGCTGACCGATCCGCCCGAAGCCTATGATGATCTAGCGCATGGTTTCCGGGCCGAGGTTTCCGTCATCCTTTGGCAGGGCGAGGATGTTCTGACACTTCCGCTGACCGCGCTCTTCCGTCTGGGAGATAAATGGGCGGTCTATGCTGTCGAAGATGGCGTGGCGAAGACCCGCACAGTCGAAATCGGGCAGGCCAATGGCCTTGAAGTCGAGATCGTGTCGGGATTGTCAGAGGGCGAAATTGTCGTAGTTCATCCCAGCAATGACGTCAAAGACGGGGTCCTGGTGGCCGCTAGATAGGGTGCGTTTCGGAAGACAGGCGACCAGCTCCGGCTCTTTTTTTTCGGCTGATGCGATTTCGCGTGATTTGCGCATCTCAAAGATTTAGCTTTTGCCAAAAGCCCGTTCTTGAGGTGTGCCATGAACCATTTGCCAAACTCCATTGAAGCCCGTGACATTGCCTACCAGCTTCATTCCTATACGGATGCCCGCAAGCACGAAGATGCCGGCCCGCTGGTCATTGAAAAAGGCGACGGGATCTACGTTGAGGACAATACCGGCAAGCGTTACATCGAAGGTCTTGCCGGCCTGTGGAGCGTGGCGGTTGGTTTTGGCGAAAAGCGGCTGATTGATGCTGCTACCCGTCAGATGGAAAAACTTCCTTATTATCATACCTTTACCCATAAGACGCATGGGCCGTCCGTGGAGCTTGCGGAAAAGCTCATCGGCATGGCGCCGGTGCCCATGTCGAAGGTTTACTTCACCAACTCAGGTTCTGAAGCCAACGACACGGCCATCAAGCTGATCTGGTACCGCTCCAACGCCATGGGGCAGCCGGAGCGCAAAAAGATCATCTCGCGGGTTCGCGGCTATCATGGCGTTACCATCGCATCGGCCAGCCTGACCGGTCTACCGAACAACCACAAATCTTTCGATCTTCCGCTGGACACTATCCTGCACACTACCAGCCCGCATTTCAGGACGATGGCCAAGGATGGTGAAGACGAGCTGACGTTTGCAAAACGGTGCGCCCAGGATCTGGAAGATCTCATTCTGGCTGAGGGGCCGGAGACGATTGCCGCGTTTTTCGCCGAACCTGTGATGGGCGCCGGTGGTGTTGTTGTTCCACCGGATGGGTATTGGGAAGCGGTTCAGCCGGTCCTGAAGAAATACGACATCTTGTTTGTGGCTGACGAGGTGATCTGCGGCTTTGGCCGAACCGGTGAAATGTTCGGATCTGTGACCTACAATTTGCAGCCCGACATCATGACGCTGTCAAAGGCGCTGTCATCCTCCTATATGCCGATTTCCGCGCTGCTGGTGAACGAAAAGGTCTATGGACCAGTCGCAGACGAAAGCCACAAGATTGGCGTTTGGGGACATGGATATACAGCGAGCGGGCACCCGGTGGCTGCTGCTGTCGCGCTGGAAAACCTGAAGATATTCGAAGAGCGGGATCTGCTGTCCAATGTGAAGGCGGTCAGCCCGCGTTTCATGCAGCGTCTTTCCAGCTTCAATGACCATCCGCTCGTCATTGAGACCCGCGGGATCGGACTGATCGGGGCAATCGAAGTTGCGCACGAAAGCATGGCGTCAACGCCAGGGGCACTTGGCCTGAAAACAAACATGGCGTTCCACGAGCGTGGGTTGATCTCCCGGAACATGATCGATGCGCTGGCATTCTGCCCGCCATTGATCATCACCGAAAAACAGGTCGATGAGATGTTTGATATTGCCGAGGCCGCGCTGGAGAGCGTTGCCGGATCACTCTGATCATGTGGTCAGTGATCGGAACTATTAGTGGCACGTCAGCAGACGGCATAGATATTGCGGAAATTGAAACGGACGGCAGGACCGTCGTTCGTTTCGGTCCGTCTGCCACGGTTGACTATGCCTACGAGACCCGTGCCGCCGTTCTGGAAGCAATTTCTAACGGTCCTGCCTGCCGGGAAAACTGGCCCGACGTTGCAGCGCTGGTGACACGGGATCATGAAAGTGCGATCCGGCAGTTCGTAGGCGAAAATGGCCTGTCTCCAGACCTTGCCGTGTTTCATGGCCAGACAGTTTGGCATGACCCAAAACGCGGCGAAACAGTGCAGTTGGGAGAACCAAAAAACCTTGCAGCGAGTCTTGCCATTCCAGTTGTTGGCGACCTGCGGCTTGCCGATATGGTTTGGGGCGGTGAGGGTGCGCCGCTGGTGCCGGTCTATCACCAGGCGCTCTCAATGGATTTGCCGCAGCCGCTGTGTTTTCTCAACATCGGCGGCGTTTCCAATCTGACCTACGTTGACGGCAGTACACTAATTGCGTTTGACATCGGGCCAGGCAACGCATTGCTGGACGATTGGATACGCCAGCATCAGGCTGGTGAATTTGACCCTGACGGAAGCCTCTCGGCGAAAGGAACGGCTGACCGCAGCTGGCTCCAAAAGGCGCTGCAACATCCGTACTTCGAACGGCCGGGCCCGAAGTCGCTGGACCGGAACGCCTTTCCTTTGGACCTGGGAGAGCAAGTCTCGCTTGAGGATGGCGCGTCGACTTTGGTCAGCTTCACTGCCGAGGCAGTTGCCCGGTCGGTCCGGCTGCTGCCTCAAAGTCCCAAGCTCTGGATTGTCTGCGGCGGTGGCCGGCTCAACAAAACTCTTTTGAAGGAGTTGGCAGACCGGTTGGACGGGGACGTCAAGACGAGTGAGGATTTCGGATTTGATGGCGATGCCATGGAAGCGCAGGCGATGGCATTTTTGGGGGCACGCTGCCTTGCCGGACTGCCAACCAGCTATCCCGAGACCACGGGTGCCAGCAAACCGGTTGTCGGCGGAAAACGGTTTGATCCTTCGGGCAAGATGTAAAGTGCGACGGTCCGCGGTGAACGTTTGTTGATTTTGGCAAAGCTCTTTGTTGAAATGTGCCTTCAAGCAAACTGCTGATTTTTTTCAGAAAACGGGGTATCACCATCAGCCATGAATGGATCTGAGATTTATCAGCGGCTGATCGGCCTAATCGAAGAACGCGTGCTCAAGCCCGGCGACCGTCTGCGTGAAGCAGACATGGCCGAAGAGTTTGGCGTGAGCCGGACACCCATCAGGGAAGGCCTCAAACGCCTCGAGGCGCAAGGGTTGGCCGTTCATGAACCCAACCGGGGCATGGTGATCCCGACACTCGATCATGGTCAGATCAACGAAGTCTATTTCATGCGCGAAGTGCTTGAAGGGACCGCGGCTGGCCTTGCCGCCAAACATGCATCCGAGCCGGAAATCGAAATCCTTCAGGATCTGGTTCGGGCCGACCGCCAGCGGGTTCAGGATGAAGACAGCCTCGTCCGGTCCAATCGCGAATTTCACCGCCGTCTGTGTCTGGCTTCCCACAACAGATATCTGGTTGGCTTGATCGATCATTTGCGGCTGTCACTCATCTTGATGGCGGGCACCACGCTGGATACCCCGGAACGCCGGGAGACTGCGGTTGAGGAACATGCCGCAATTGTGGAGGCGATTGTGGCCGGAGACTCGCAAGCGGCCGAAGCTGCTGCCCGGCGCCACATTGCTCATGCCCACAAGACGCGCTTGCAGCAGATCTGACCGATTATCCAAAAAGAGAAATCTTCAGGATCATTAGCGTCGTGCCGATGATGGATACAAACGTCAAGAGCATCCCGAGAACGCGCAAATTGGTGATCTGCGGAATTCTCCCTGTGCCGATCGCATGGCAAAGCCGTCCTATGATCAAAGAAGCGCCAGACACGTAAAGCGCCCAGGGCTGCGCACCCTGGAGTTCCGCGATCAACAGGAGGAGCAGCGCAAGCGGCGCGTATTCTGCGAAATTGCCGTGTACCCTAAGGCGTTTGAGAAGCACCTCATCGCCGCCGTCGCCCAAAGAAACCTTCGACGTTTCCCGCTGATTGATGACGCGGAAACTCAATACAAGGAAGATCGCAGCGAGGATTGCCGCGATCATTGGGGTGACGTACAGAACCATCGGAACCTCGTGACCAGAGTACCAGCGGGCATACGCTGTCATGTGCCCGTACGTAGGCAGCTTGAGGACAAAGTCTAGACCCTGCGTGGTATGTGTTTTCGGCAACGGGCGTATTGTTCAGGGAACGTCACCGGCCCTGATTTTCTCTACGAATCCGGCTCGATCAGCCCTTACCTTTTCCAGGGTGTCGGTCATTGCATGGTCGGCAGTGTTGTATTTCCCGCTCCATAAAATGATTTCGGCAAGAACCGGTGCCAGGTCACGCCCTTTGGGCGTCAATTCGTAAACGAAACTACGCCAGTAGTCCGGATCACGTTTTTTCGTAACGATGCCATTTTCTTCAAGCTGTTTCAGCCGTTGAGCCAGAATATTGGTCGATAT
The DNA here is from genome assembly GCA_965230705.1 of Roseibium sp. GTDB lineage: Bacteria > Pseudomonadota > Alphaproteobacteria > Rhizobiales > Stappiaceae > Roseibium. Next base: position 891,944 of record CBDDLN010000001.1, read on the forward strand.
GCCTTCCCAGCCATCTAACAGCTCGCTGTAAGTGCGCACGCCCTTTATTGCCAGGTCACGGATAACCAAGAGTGACCATTGATCGCCGAATGTTCCAAGGCCGTAGGCGATCGGACATCCAGATTCATAGCTTTGCTTTTTTCGTGTCATGTCCGCAGCATAAAAAATCAACTTGCAAAAAACAAGTTTATGACGCATATGAAATCAACTTGCATAATGCAAGTTCATAAGGAGTGCCGAATGACCGAAGAATTCAAGCGAAGCGGGATCGTTGAAAAGGCAGAAATTTCCAGGCGCCAGCTGCTCGCTGGTGCTGCTGCCAGCACACTTTTCGCACCGTCATTTCTCAATGCAAAGGGAGCGTCAATCATGACACCAGAAGCTTTTGTCTACACCGAAGTCGCCATCTCAGTTCCGTTCGGCGAAGCGCCCTGGCGGAAAATCAATGAAAGTATCAGGAAGCAACCAGGGTTCCTGAACAAGACCTGGCTACAGGGACATTCAACACAGACGCTGGGAGGGCTGTATTCTTTCGATAGCAAAGACAACGCGCGGAAGTTTGTGACGGAATACTTCCCCTCTGAGCCGCGGGCGTTTGGCGTTGCGCACAACACCCGTGTTTTCGATGCCGAAATCGTCAAGGAAGCCAGTACTGATATGGGGGCGGTGCATTTCGGCGGCGGGCGGTCCCAAACTCCAGGTGCATTCGTCTACACAGAACTACAGTTTTCGAAACCATTTGATGAGTTTGCGTGGAAAGAGAGAAACACTGCGCTCGAGCAAGTGCGTGGATTGCAGAACAAGATCTGGCTGAGCGGGTTGTTTACCAACACTCTGGGCGGGTTTGACGCGTTTGACACCGTTGAAAATGCTGCCGATTTTGCGATCAACGTTTTTCCTGAAACTGCAGCGAAGATTGGCTGTGCCTTCTATACGCGGATCTTCGATGCGAGTATTACCGAAGAGGCAAGCCGCCAGATGAATTCGCCGTACTATCTGGCTAGCTGAGTGCAAACAAATGGAAGGCACCTGAAATCTCAGGTGCCTTCTATCCCAGGTTAGCCCCAGATCCGCAATGTTGCCTCAGTGGACAAAGGTCATTTGGAGGCCCGGCCGGGTGTCAGCATTCAACGATATTGACTGCCAAACCGCCCGTCGAGGTCTCCTTGTATTGATCCATCATGTCGAGACCTGTCTGGCGCATGGTCTCGATACAGCCATCAAGCGGGACGAAGTGACTGCCATCGCCGCGTAAGGCGAGGGAGGCAGCCGTGACCGCCTTGACCGCGCCAAGGGCATTGCGCTCAATACAGGGCACCTGGACGAGACCGGCAATCGGATCGCATGTCATGCCCAGATGATGTTCCAGGGCGATCTCTGCGGCATTTTCTATTTGTTCGTTTGTCCCGCCGAGAGCTGCGCACAGTCCGGCGGCAGCCATGGCTGAAGCTGAGCCGACTTCTCCCTGGCATCCAACTTCTGCTCCCGAGATCGAGGCATTGGCCTTGATGATACCGCCGATAGCTGCGGCCGTTAGAAGGAACGTCCGGATGCCGTCCTGATCGGCATCTGGACAATGATCCAGATAATAGCGTGTAACGGCTGGTATAACGCCTGCAGCACCATTGGTCGGTGCAGTGACAACCCGCCCGCCCGATGCATTCTCCTCGTTGACCGCCATGGCATAGACGCCGAGCCAGTCCATCACGGTGTGTTCAAAGGGTTTGTTCGTGCGATCCTCGCGTATCAGCTTTTGATAGATCTCGCTGGCCCGCCGTTTAACCTTCAGGCCGCCGGGCAGGATCCCCTGTTCTTTGATGCCGCGATTGATACAGGCATCCATGGCAGACCAAATCCGGTCGACACCTTGTTCAACTTCTTCCCGGGGTAGTTCGCAGCATTCGTTCTCCAGCTTCATGTTGGCGATACTGCAGCCGCTCGCCTGCCCCATTTCCAGCATCTGTTTTGCTGATGTGAAAGGGTAGGGTACGTCCTGATTGAGCAGCTCCTCACGCGCATTGCACGTGTTGCGCATTTCCATTTCGGTAACAACAAATCCGCCGCCGATTGAATAGTAGATGAATTCATCCACCATCTCTCCGGCCCGGTCCAAAATGCGGAATGTCATACCATTGGGGTGGGCTGTCAGTGGCGGGCCGTAGTCAAAGATCACGTCGCTGTCTGGATCAAAAGCAAGAGCAGGTAGGCCCGTTGGTGTAATTTTCTTGTCTGACCGAAGCTTAGTCATGATCGGGGAAACATCATCCGGATCGAGTGCATCCGGTTTTGCGCCGGTCAATCCCAGGCAGACAGCCTGATCGGTGGCGTGGCCCTTGCCCGTAAATGCTAGAGAGCCGTGCAGCGTAACAGTGATCCTGTGCGCTCTTCCTTCAAGGCCGGGCAGTTCGCCAAGGCGTTCGAAATACCGTTGTGCAGCAACCATAGGACCAACAGTGTGCGAGCTGGATGGGCCTATGCCGATTTTAAAGATATCGAAAACACTGATGAACATATGCGGACTAAGTTCCCCAAACGGCCTTGAAGCGGCCCGATCTATTGTTTCCATGATCATGCAGGGAAAATGCGCTGGCGTCACGCTTCAAGAGCGCTAAGAATTTGCACAAGTGCGACATTGGCAATAGGCGGCCACGCTCGTCGGCACACTGCTCCACGTAGGCTTATTTCGTTAGAATCAGTTTTCCAAGTTTGGTGATGGAAAGCCGGTAGGTGTCCGAGTTGTGCAGGATCTTAAGCTCCTTGGTGCCGTTGAAGAGCGTTTTTGTGTCCAGCATCTTGGATGCCTCAGCCTCGCGGAGCCGCGGAGAACGGAGTGATTTGCCAAGTGTGAGTTTGGTCTGACGTGGATTTGGGCTCTGCATCATTTCGTCCGATCTTTCAATAGTTTAGAAAGGTTATAAAGTTGAGTTTTTAGCTCAGCTTTATACTTGACACAGGTACTCAAGTTTCAGTATGAAGGCAATGCCTGTTCTTCAACGAAGCGGAATTCGCGTCCTTCGCTCGTTGGCCAGGCTGGCGTAACAGCCAAATTGTCAGGCAAGCCAGCTGTTCTCTCCTCTCCCTCTACGGTGAGCCAGCCAGACAGTTTCGCCAAACGCAAAAAGGCCACTTCGCCAACCTGAGAGTTGGCGTGGCCAATTTCGTCTCAACAAAATTCGGGAATGCGGTTAGACGAGCTAAGGCGTTAGCTGGCAGCGGCCAGTGAAGCGGGCGTATCGATTTTCAGGAGATCGCGCATGCCGAAGCGATCTTCAGACAGGTCGGCTATCGACTTCTTGTCGAGTACGTCCATGAATGCTTCCAGCGCCTCATGCAGCAATCCGTTGAAGCCGCAGGACATGATCAACGGACAGTCTTTGCTGCCACTGTCGAAACACTCAGCCAGAAGAAACTTGTCTTCGGCAGCGCGCACCACTTCACCGACGGATATGTCTTCAGCTGGCCGTCCCAGCATCACACCGCCATTGCGGCCACGGATTGTCTTGATCAGATTGGCATCGACCAGCACCTTCATGATCTTGAAAAGGTGCGTCTCCGACATGTCGAAGCTAGCTGCAATATCTGCAACCTTGCTCGGTTTGTCCGGATTGACCGCGCAGTACATCAGTGCGCGAACGGCGTAATTGGTCTGTTGAGTCAAGCGCATGCCCTAGATATGGGCCGAGATCGCGCCTGCGTCAATTAGAATATTTGAATGTAAGAGCCAAGTTTATTGAAATCCGGCTCGCAAACATCCCCGGTTCTTGGATTCGGCCAAGTGCACGAGAGGGAGCTATTGGCTAAGATGCTGGAATAAATGGGAGGTTGTCTTTCAGGAAGATATCGATTCCGATTGTCTCTTGAGCGTCGACGATAGGCGATTTGTCGCACAATGCTTTCAAGACCCGAATTGCACTGCGAATTTCATGCCCCGGATTTTGCGCAATCAAGGCGTCCATGGTGCCTGATTCCAGCGCGGCATGGGTGTAGGGTGTCAGCTCGTGTCCAATGAATGTAATGTCCGTGGCACGCCCACTTTGCTCCAGAGACGTGATCATGCCCCGGTTGCCAGCACCAATGTTATAGATTGCGGCAAGGTCCGGATGTTCGGACAGGATCTGTTTTACGATCTCCTGGTTGCGCATGTTGTCATCCCGGCCTTCTTTAACCTTGAGAAGCTCCAGATGCGCGAACTCATTTGCGAGGATCTCGGAACAGCCGCGATACCGATCCGCATGATCGCGCAGGCCCAGAGACCCGGCAACAAAGGCGACCTTGGCTGAAGACTGGGGCAAAAACCTGCCGAGCAACCGCCCGGCCGCGCGGCCTGCGGCAAGATTGTCTATTCCAACGAAGCGCTGCCGGCTGGAAGCCGGGTGATCCGAAACAAGGGTAACAACCGGAACCCCGCGATCCTGCAGCCGGTCGATTGCCGCACGCACTTTTGGAAACGAGGGGGCGACAACAGCGACGCCGTCACAGCTGGATTTGTCCAAAACGGCGAGCGTGCCGGCGACCCGGTGCCCGTCAAATGCGTCAATTGGTTCCACATGCACGTGAATGCGTTCGCGCTCGAGGGTTTTGGCGTGCGCGATTGCCTCTCTCGTCAAGTCCTCCATAAAGGCATTCGGCCCATTGGGAATGAGAAGCTGGAGGCGGTAACTCCGTTTCTTGGCCAGATTGGCGGCATAGACATCCGGCGTATAATTCAACTGAACAGCGGCAGTTTGAACTTTTTCGATTGTCACCTTGCGTACGCCTGGACGCCCGTTCAACACCCGGTCCACTGTCGCCAGGCTGACACCCGCCTGTTCTGCAACATCGTGTATGGTTGTTCGCCGCATTTCCGTCTCCGTTTGTGACAGTATAGCGGCAAATGAGGGGCGATCATCAAAAATTTGTGCGCTGCATCAAAATTGTGTGCGGAGAAAAGTGGTTCCTGCTCAGACGAACTGTCCGGCGGCGTGCCCTGATGACCAGGCCCATTGAAAGTTGAAACCGCCAAGATGGCCAGTTACGTCAACGACTTCGCCGATAAAATAGAGGTCGGGCACCTTGGACGCTTCAAACGTCTTGGAGGATAGTTCCTTTGTGTCGACGCCCCCAAGTGTGACCTCTGCCGTGCGGTAGCCTTCTGTTCCCACCGGTGTCAGCTGCCAGCGGTTGATCAGGTCGCCGGCGCGTGACAGCACCCTGTCCGACAAATCTGCAAGGCGGCCCGAGAGCCGGTGTTCCTGTGCCAGGCCATCGGCGAGGCGTTTTGGCAGGAAAGCTCCAAGTGCAGTTTTAAGATCCTGCTTTGGTGTTGCCTGCCTGGCGGACCGCAGGCAATCGAAGATGTTGTGGTCTGGAGCCAGATTGACGGAAATCGGCTGGCCTTCCTGCCAATAGGAAGAAATCTGCAGAATGGACGGACCGGATAAACCACGGTGCGTGAACAATAGTCCTTCGCGGAATTTCGTCTTTCGAAAGGAGACCAGAGCGTTGAGCGAAACGCCGGCCAGCTGTTTGCACAGTTCCTTGTTCGCATCTGAAAATGTCAGGGGAACCAATGCGGCTCTGGGCGAAATCACGTTAAGGCCAAATTTCCTGGCGATGTCGTAGCCAAAACCGGTCGCCCCCATCTTGGGAATAGACGGGCCACCCGTCGCAATGACGAGTGAGCATGCGCGGATAGGGCCTTTGCTGGTTTGAACCTCGAAACGATCATCCGGCTTTTCAATCGCATCAACCGAAGTGCCCAACTGCAAATTACCACCCGCTGTCGACAGCTCATCAAGCAGCATTGCGATGATCTGCTGAGCGCTCTCTTTGCAGAAAAGCTGGCCGAGTGTCTTTTCATGCCAGCCAATCCGGTGCTTCTCCACCAGCTGTAAAAAGTCCTGTTGCGAGTAGCGTTTCAGGGCAGAGACGCAAAACCGTGGGTTCTGGGAAAGAAAATTCTGCGGCGAGCAATGCAGGTTGGTGAAGTTGCATCGGCCTCCGCCTGAAATACGGATTTTCTCTGCAGGCTTTTGTGCGTGGTCAATAACCAGCGTTTTGCGGCCGCGTTTTGCTGCTTCTATGGCGCACATCAGGCCCGCTGCGCCGCCGCCAATAATTAACACATCCAGTTCTTGCATTGGCTTCGATTAGCTGGGATTGACGCGATAATCCAGCTTCAATTGGTTGGCACCGTCTTGACATTAGGTGCCAAAAACTTGACGAAAAATCTTACCTTACGTAAGATTTTGGCGCCTTGCCTATGGGGTGCCATGCCTGACAAACATCTACACACGGGCGCCGAGATCCTTGGATTTGGGGCTGCCCAGACATTAACCGCTCTCGAGGAGCGCGGGCTTTCCTGGCAAAAGGCTGCAATTGCCGCAGGACTTAAGCCGGAAAAACCGGACGCGGAAGAGTTTATTCCGTTGGAACACTCTATCGCGCTTTGCGAAATCGCGGCGAAGATGGCTGATGACGAAGCCTTCGGAGTAAAAGTTGGCTCTTCGGCACCCATCGGGATCGGAGCTGTGTTTGAGTATATATTGCTCTCGGCTCCCTCACTGGGTGAGGCCTTGCAAAACTGGCAACGGTTCGAGAACCTTCCCTGCAATGCGATTCATGTGAGTTTCGAGAAGGAATCGGATTGGGCTTATTTGAGCTGGCAATTTCCTGACAGCTTTGGTCCCCGGTCACAGTTCGCTGATTCCCTGGTCGCGTTTGCCTTTTCCCGGATCAAACACATGACCTCCGGTCAAAGTGTGTCTTTAAAAGTCCAAATGAGCCGTCAGGAACCGGAAAATTCAGATGAGTTTCGAAGAATACTTGGAGACGATGTTGAGTTCGGCTGTGAAAAGGACCGGGTGGGGGTGCCGATTGACAAATTGTCCCTCTTTCCAAATACGGGCGAGCCAAATCTGTTTCGTATAGTTGAGCAGTCCGCGCTCCGGGCTCTCCGCGGGAGTGCTTACAAAGAAGACCAACTCTACCAAATTCGCAATCAGGTCAGCATTGCATTGAAGAGCGGGGATGCTTCCGTTGAGCACGTTGCCCGCAAGCTCGGTATGTCGCGCCGCTCACTGCAAAGGATATTGGAGCAGGCTGGGACCAACTACCGAAACGTCGTTGAGGACGTTCGCAAGCATCTGGCGGAAAGGTATCTAAAAGAAGCCGATCTGCGAATAAGCGATGTGGCCTTCCTGCTTGGGTATTCCGACATCAGCGCTTTTTCACGTGCGGCAAAGGGCTGGTTTGGCATGTCGCCCAAAGCCATGAAGGAAAAGCAAAAGGCGTTTTTTGATAAATGAAGCGCCTGAACATCGGGCCGTCCGGCCTAATCGTATCTGAATGACAGACGGCCAGCCGGACAAGACCCGGCTGGCGCAATGACTAACCGGCAAAACGTTTAGAAGGCGCTTTCGACGCCGTTCATTTCAACAAAAACGCTCTTGATCTGGCTGTAGTGTTCGATCGCCGCATGACCGTTTTCGCGGCCAATACCGGATTTCTTGTGGCCGCCAAAGGGCATTTCGATCGGTGTCAGATTGTAGGTATTGATCCAGCACGTGCCGGCATCGAGCGCTCCGACAACGCGGTGGGCCCGTTGAATATCTTTCGTGAAGACACCGGCGGCAAGTCCAAAGTCGGTATCGTTGGCACGGGCGACCACGTCGTCCTCGTCAGTGAAATCGAGAACGCACATGACAGGCCCGAAGATCTCTTCCCGCGCAATCCGCATGTTGTCCTTCACATCGGCGAACACGGTTGGTTGCACAAAGAAGCCATTTGGATAGTCTGCAACCTCCGCCTCCTTGCCGCCGCAGACGAGCCGTGCTCCTTCTTCCTGGCCAAGGGCCATATAGCTTAAGACCTTGTCGAGTTGCGGTTTGGAGACCAGCGGTCCGATGATCGTTGCTTCGTCCAAAGGATCGCCCAACGTGGCATTGGCAGTCCGTTCAGCGAGCCGGGCCAAGAAGGCTTCCTTGATTGCCGTATGCACAAAGACCCGGGTTCCGTTCGAGCAGATCTGACCGGTGGAGTAAAAGTTCGCGTTTATTGCAGCCGAAATGGCGTTTTCGATATCGGCGTCGTCAAAAACGATCAGGGGAGATTTGCCACCAAGCTCCAGCGTGGTTTTTTTCAAATGCTCACCTGCCAGCGCGGCGACCTTAGAGCCGGTTGGCACGGAACCGGTGAGAGACACCTTGGCGACAGCCGGATGGGAGACGAGCTGTGCGCCTACATCGCCATATCCCTGCACCACGTTGAAAACACCGTCTGGCAATCCCGCCTCGGTGAAGGTTTCCGCCAGTTTCAGAGCGGACAGAGGCGTTACTTCGGAAGGTTTAAAGATCATGGCGTTGCCGCAGGCAAGGGCAGGGGCCGCCTTCCAGCAGGCGATCTGGATCGGATAGTTCCAGGCGCCAATACCGACGCAAATTCCGAGTGGTTCACGCCGGGTGTAGGCAAATGAACCGCCCAAATCGATGTGCTCGCCGGTCAATGTTGCCGCGAGGCCACCGAAATACTCCAGGCAATCAGCACCAGAGGCAGCGTCGGCGACCAGGGTTTCCTGCAAGGGTTTGCCGGTATCGAGCGTTTCCAGGATAGAGAGGTCCCGGTTTCTTTCCCGTAGCAGTTCAGCTGCCTTGCGCAATACCCGTCCGCGCTCAGCAGGAGCCGTGCCAGCCCAGGCTTTCTGGCCTTCAATCGCCGCTGTGATCGCAGCCTCCACAGTCGCAGTGTCGGCGCCATTCAACGATGCGATGGCCTCGCCGGTTGCCGGGTAAATTGAGGGGAACGGATGGCCCTCCGGGCTCTCGACATAAGTGCCGCCGATGTAATGTGAGGCGGTTGGTTGCGCGCGCATAGGGGCGTCCTCTCGGGTGTTTCTTTGGTGGCCGCGAGCGGTCAGTAATCGTTGGACAAGCGCATTAGCGCTGGTGTGTTTCCCAGTCCGAATGAATCCAGGGAATTGCATTCGAAGGAGGTAAAATGTCCAGTCCCAAAATATGATCGGCGGCTTTTTCTCCGACCATGATGGACGGGGCATTCAGGTTGCCATTGGTGATTTGCGGGAAAATTGAGCTGTCTGCGATCCGAAGACCGTCTACGCCGATAACCTTGCAATCCGGATCGACGACCGCCAACGGATCATCGGCTGCACCCATCTTGCAAGTGCCACAGGGATGATAAGCGCTTTCGGCGTGCTCGCGGATGAAGTCATCCAACTCCGCGTCACTTTGAACGTCCGGACCGGGCTGGATTTCCTTGCCGCGGAATGGCGCAAAGGCCTCTTGTGCAAAGATCTCGCGGGTTAGGCGGATCGCTGTGCGGAATTCTTCCCAGTCGTCCTCGTGGGACATGTAATTGAACAAGATGGACGGAGCGTCCTTTGGATCGGCAGACTTCAGTTTTACATGTCCGCGTGATTTGGAACGCATTGGCCCGACGTGGGCCTGGAACCCATGGCCTTCTGCTGCAGCCTTGCCGTCGTAGCGAACTGCGAAAGGGAGGAAATGATACTGGATGTCCGGGTATTTGATTCCAGCCTTGGAGCGGATGAAAGCGCAGGCTTCGAAATGATTTGATGCGCCGAGCCCTTTGCCGAAGAACAACCATTGAGCACCGATCAGGGCTTTAGAGACCAGGTTCCAATGCTTGTAGAGCGTAATCGGCTTGATGCAGGCCTGTTGAATATAGAGCTCCAGATGATCCTGCAGGTTCGCCCCAACGCCAGGAAGGTCCGCCACAACATCAATGCCGTGTTCCTTGAGATGTTCGGCAGCACCAATGCCGGACTGCATCAGGATCTTGGGCGAATTGATTGATGAAGCCGAGAGAATAACGTCTTGAAAGGCGGTCACCTTATGGATCTCGCCGCCCTTCTCGTATTCAACGCCAACTGCGCGATTGTTCTCAATCAGGACCTTTCGCACCAGGGCGCCCTTGACGAGATGGCAATTCGGACGTTTCAGAGCCGGTTTCAGATAGGCATTTGCCGCTGACCAGCGCTGGCCTTTGAAGACGGTCATCTCCATATCCGCAAAGCCTTCCTGACGAAGGCCGTTGTAGTCGTCAGTCCTGCCGTATCCTGCTTCTTCACCCGCCTGTTTGAAGGTTTCAAACAGCGCATTCCATTTGGTGCCGCGCGTGACATGAAGTGGCCCGCTGTGGCCGCGTACGCCATTCTGCCCGCCGTGACTGGTTTCAAGACGCTGGTAGTAAGGCAGGATGTGGCGGTATCCCCATCCGGCTGCTCCCATTTCTTCCCAGGTGTCGAAATCAAGCGCGTGTCCGCGCACATACACCATGCCGTTGATCGATGAGGAGCCGCCAATCACCTTGCCACGCGGCGTCGCAAGGCGCCGGCCGCCAAGATGCGGTTCCGGTTCGCTCTCATAGCCCCAATCATAGCGCGACATATTCATCGGATAGGAGAGGGCGGCCGGCATCTGGATGAATGGGCCTGCATCGGTTCCACCGAATTCCAGAACCAGAACCTTGTTGTTCGGATTTTCCGAAAGGCGGTAAGCCAGAGCGCACCCGGCCGAGCCGGCGCCAACGACGATGAAATCGTAGTGACCACTCATTGTATTGACCTATTGTTGGGCGGGACTTGCAGGTCCGGCTGCCCTTGATGAGAAGCGATTTGTGTTTCGACGTAGTTTTCGACCATGGCGATTGCCTGCCTGGCGTCGCCGGTTCCATCTTTCAGGGCTTGCCGGATCCAGACGCCGTCGATCATGGAGGCCGCACCTTCTGCCACCTTGCGCGCATCTAAGGCAGGCATGTAGTGGCGAAGGTTGAACGTGAGGTTGGAGGCAAGGCGGGCCGAATAGATCTTTAACAGGCGCCTGTTGCTCGACGTTGTGCGGGACTGAACGTAGAAAGCCAGCCACGCTGCGATAACCGCGCCGCGAAACTGATCCGGTGCGAAATTGCCTTCGATGATTGCCGTGATCCGTTCGCGCGGCGTTTCTGCCTTGGCCAGCCGGCTTCGGATGCCATCGCCCAGGTCTTTGAGAAGATGGCGCATGGTTGCGGCAAGCAACTGATCCTTTGAGCCAAAATAGTGATGGGCAAGGCCGCCAGATACGCCTGCGTGTTTGGCGATCTGGGAAATGGTCACATCGCAATAGCCGTGCTCGTGGATTGCCTCCACGGTGGCATCTATCAGGCTTCTACGCCGCTCTGCTTCCATTCCGATCTTTGGCATTGCCGATCTCCATTTGGGTGAAATTTATTTTTAATTGAATGACCAATCAATGAAAACTTGCAAAAAATATAGGACAATGCTTCCTTATGTGAAGGAACTGGTGCCAATCGGGCCGGATCTTGCGCAAAAATATTAAGAAGCCCGTTGTCTTGAAGGGCTCATTGCTGTCCATTGGCAGGAACAGTGGTGACAATTGGAGGTAAGAATGAAGAAAATTTCCGCAATCCTGGGAAGCGTTGCGATTCTGGCTGGCGTGACAGGCAGCGCGCTGGCAGCGGAACCTGAGAGCTGCAACACGGTTCGGTTCTCCGATGTCGGCTGGACGGACATCACCGCAACCACTGCCGCCACGACCACTGTTCTGGAAGCGCTCGGTTACAAGACAGAGATCAAGATTCTGTCGGTTCCAGTCACCTATGCATCCTTGAAGAACAAGGATATTGACGTGTTCCTCGGCAACTGGATGCCGACCATGGAAGGCGATATTGCAGCCTACCGTGACGATGGGTCCGTCGACACAGTTGGCGTAAACCTGGAAGGCGCGAAATACACGCTCGCCGTGCCTAAATACACCTACGACAAAGGCCTGAAGAGCTTTGCCGATATCGCCAAGTTCAAGGACAGCCTTGATGGCAAGATCTATGGCATTGAGCCGGGCAACGATGGCAACCGGCTGATCATCGACATGATCGACGCCAACGCTTTTGACCTGAAGGGCTTCGAAGTCGTTGAATCTTCAGAACAAGGCATGCTGGCGCAAGTTGCCCGCGCTGAAAAGCGTGATGAAGACATCGTCTTCCTCGGCTGGGAGCCGCATCCGATGAATGCCAACTTCGAGATGGCTTACCTTGACGGTGGTGACGACTACTTTGGCCCGAACTACGGCGGCGCGACTGTCTACACCAATGTGCGTGCTGGCTACGTAAAAGAGTGCCCGAACGTTGGTAAGCTTCTAGAAAACCAGAAGTTCTCGCTCGCCATGGAAAACGAGATCATGGGTGCGATCCTGAATGACGGTGAAGATCCGGCAAAGGCAGCCGCAGCCTGGCTGAAAACCCACCCAGCGACTTGGGAAGCTTGGCTCGTAGGAGTGAAAACCGTTGACGGTGGCGACTCCTTTGCTGCGGTCAAGGCCAAACTGGGCCTCTAACTAAAACCAAATCATTGGCGCCGGGGCACTGCTCCGGCGCTTTTTATTTTGAGGTGCGGCAGGGCACCAAGAGAACAAAAAACGGGGGGATCGGCTTTGGAGTGGCTAACCGATCATAAGATACCCATTGGCAAATGGGCAAAAGCGTTTGTCGACTGGCTGACGGACAATGCGTTCTGGTTTTTTGACGGCATTTCGATCGTCCTGGAAACCATGATCGACGCCATTCTGTGGCTGTTGCAGACCCCGCATCCGCTTTTCATCGTCGCGCTTGCCGCGGGAGTTGGATACTTTGTCCGCCGGAAGATTTCCTTTCCGATATTTGTTGCCGCGTCCTTGTTGCTGATCATCAATCAGGGCTATTGGGAAGAAACGACGGAGACGCTGGCTCTTGTGATTGCGGCCTCCATTGTCTGTATGGCCATCGGTGTCCCTGTCGGTGTTGCTGCCGCCCACCGGCCAAGGCTGTTTGCCGCGCTTCGACCGATACTGGACCTGATGCAGACCATTCCAACGTTTGTGTATCTGATCCCGGCGCTGATCCTGTTCGGCCTTGGTATGGTTCCGGGCCTGATCGCAACGGTCATCTTTGCCATTCCGGCACCCATACGCCTCACTCAGCTGGGTGTGTCCTCCACGCCGACGCACCTTTTGGAAGCCGGCCAGGCCTTTGGGGCGACCAAGTCCCAACTGCTGTGGAAGATTGAGTTGCCATATGCCATGCCGCAGATCATGGCAGGCCTGACCCAGACCATCATGCTGTCTCTTTCCATGGTGGTGATTGCAGCTCTTGTTGGCGCGGACGGCCTTGGCGTTCCCACACTGCGTGCGCTCAATACGGTCAACATCGCCAAGGGATTTGAGGTGGGGGTCGCCATCGTTCTGATCGCCATCGTGCTTGACCGGTTCTTCCGGACCGATGAAGCTGGAGGGTCACGGTCATGACGAACCCTGTTGTTTCCTTTGAAAACGTCGACATCGTATTTGGCGACAGCCCGAAAGATGCTTTGCCAATGATTGATGCCGGCAAGACCCGGCAGGACATCCAGGCAGAAACCGGGCAGATCCTCGGCGTTGCCGGTGCCACTTTCGATATCAATGAAGGTGAAGTCATCGTCCTGATGGGCTTGTCCGGGTCGGGTAAATCGACCCTGCTTCGGGCTGTAAATGGGCTGAACCCGGTCATTCGCGGATCTGTTTCGGTCAAGGATGGTGAGCGCACCATCAATCCGGCAACCTGTTCTGAAGAAGAACTGCGCCACTTACGCCGCAAGCGGATCGCAATGGTGTTTCAGCAGTTCGCGCTGCTTCCCTGGAGGACGGTTGCGGAGAACGTCGGGTTTGGTCTCGAGCTTGCCGGCATGCCGGACCAGGAACGCAAAGGCAAGGTTGAAGAGCAGCTGAAACTGGTCGGGCTGGACGGATGGGGCGGCAAGTTCGTCCACGAACTTTCCGGCGGCATGCAGCAGCGGGTCGGCCTTGCGCGCGCCTTTGCAACCGAAGCGCCGATCCTCTTGATGGATGAGCCGTTTTCTGCACTGGACCCGCTAATTCGGGACCGTTTGCAAGACGAGCTTCTTGATCTGCAAAAGAGCCTCAACCGGACTATCATTTTCGTCAGCCACGATCTTGATGAGGCCGCAAAGATCGGTTCCCGCATCGCGATCATGGAAGGTGGGCGCGTCATTCAGCTTGGCACGCCACAGGAAATCGTGCGTACGCCGGCAACGCCCTATGTTGCCGACTTCGTTGGGCATATGAATCCACTGAATGTCCTGAGGGCGCGGGACATCATGGCGGATGCCAATGGAGCTTCTGTGGGCGAGGGGGCTGTTACTTGTGAACCCGCAACCCCCCTGCGCGAGGTCATCAAGCTGAAGCGGCAATCCGAAACCGCTATTCTGGTCGCGCAGGGAGGCAATGTTCTCGGCCAAATCGGCGAGAACGAATTGCTCGATAGCATGATCTGATCTGTCCCGGCCTGTCTTGACTGGGCAGGCCGGATTACGCCCCGGCGGCGGTTTGCGGTGCCTCGGCGCCTGTCTTCAGCACTTCGGCCGCATACACAAGGATCGGGTTGGATTTGCCCTTGACGCTAATGGGCTCCAGTGGTGCAAAACCGAAGTCCCGGAAGTCCTTCGTTTCCTGATAAACGGCGTCGGAAATCATCGTTTCCTTCGGAGCTGCCGCTGAGCAAAGCCGTGCGGCGAGGTTAACGTGATCGCCGAGGACGGTGTAGTCCATCCGGTCCGGGCTGCCCATGGCGCCGACGACCACATCACCGACATCGATACCAATACCGATGTCCAGCTCCCAGTCCGGGTGTTCCTTGGCCGATGCTTCCATGATGTCCTGAATTTCCTGGGCACATCGGACAGCATCGGCACTCATCTCAGGTCCTTGAAAGATTGCCATAAGCTGATCGCCGACGAACTTGTCGATATCACCATTGTGACGCGAGACAGCACCGCCTTGGTGGGCGAAATAGTGATTCAAAACGTCAACGACGATTTCAGGTTCGCGGCTTTCAGAGAATGCGGTGTAGCCTCGAATATCGGCAAACAGGATTGCGACCCGTTTGCGCGACCCGCCGAGCCGCACACCATCTTCAGTGGACCCCTTGATGGCATCTATGGTGCCGTGTGAGACGAACTTGGCAAGTTGAAAACGCTCGTTGATCTGGCCGATCATTTCGTTGATCCGGCCGGCCAGCTCGCCGATCTCGTCCTTGCTCCGCACACCATCGACACGGGCCTGAAAGTTGCCTTTGCCGACTTCAATGGCTGCCTGGCCAATCTTCAGAATGGGCCGGGAAATCCCGAGTGAAAAGAAAATCGCGCCGACACCGGCAACCGCCAGTCCAGCACCCACCCAGATCAGAAGGTTTTCGGTCATGACATCGATGGTGAAATAGGCGGCTGCTTCGCTCTTTTCGGCAATCACCACCCAGTCGAACGGGCGTGGAAACGAAAACGCGCCAAGCATGACCTCGCCATCTGGCCGGGCATGGGGTTTGACGCTGATAATCCGGGTTTGAAGCGTCAGAAGACTTGTTGCTTCATCCACGATGGCGAAACCGGAAAGGTCCTTCATATCCGGATCAAAGAGACGCTGGCCAGCCTTGTCGACGATTGTGATCGTGCCGGTCTTGGTGAAAGCATGAGATGTCACAAAGGATGCCAGCCGGCTCAGGTCGACACGTGCCGACAAGGTCGCCACACGGCCTCCAAGCGGGTTTTTGAGCGGTAGGACAATGGTTGCCAGCCAGATTTCAGTTCCTTGCGGATGCTGGATTTCCCTGTCTAGGCTGCTACTGCCTTGCAAAAAGCCGGCGACTTCAGCCGGGTTTGTCCGAAGCACTTCCTTGGGATCAAGGCCAATATCCACCAATTTCCCGCTAAAGCCCTCACGGGTAACCAGAAGCGGTTTAGCAGTCCCCTCGACGGTGATTTGAAGCGCGACAATGTCAGGTAGATCCGCGATCCCGAGGGTCAGGAGAGCGATCTTGGCATCGACACTGAGCTTGTCATTGTCCACCGCGTTTGCAATGAGCGAAAGCGGCGCGAGCCAGGCGTCTTGATAGACGCTGTCGATTTCCGTGGTGACTTGCCGCGCTGTGGTGGTCAGCTGATCGTTCGCCGAACTCTTCAGTTCATCCCTTGCAATTCGGATCAGTGCTTCCCCAGCAATCAGCAGCGGTAAAACCGCGATTGCAACAGAAAACAACAGCAATTTCTTGCGAAGTGTAAGCCGCATGTTTCACGCCCCCGCCCTGGGCCGCACGCTCATTTGTGAGACAGCGGCCTGGCACGCGGCTGAATTTTCACCCCTAGTAGACTTCCCGCGCCCGTGCCCTGACCAGGATGGTATCAGAAGCGGTGCCACATGAAAGGCCGGTGCCGTCAGAAACCGTCAGACGGACTTCATAGTCACCCGGCGCGCTGAAGGTGTGAGAAACCCGTTCGCCCGACCGTTGACCGTCAGGGCCGAATTCCCAGACG
Organism: Roseibium sp.; assembly: GCA_965230705.1. GTDB lineage: Bacteria > Pseudomonadota > Alphaproteobacteria > Rhizobiales > Stappiaceae > Roseibium. The sequence continues at coordinate 908,292 of CBDDLN010000001.1, forward strand.
TGCGCCAGGTCGGTGCCATCGGGATCAAACGACCGCCAGGCGCTGAACATTTCTGCATCATTGGCGCCACCGACAAAGACTTCCCGATCAAGACCCGCATCGGCAGTCGGGGGGGCGTTGACGACGACAGTCATCTGATCATCGCGGAAGGAGCAGGAAGAGCCGGAATCGTCGGTCACCCGCAAGGTGACGTTGTAAGTTCCCGGCCTGTCGAATGTGTGCTCAGGCTGGGCACCCGTCTTGAATTTCCCGTCACCGAAATCCCACTCATATTTCGAGATTCGGCCATCGGGATCAGATGACGCCGTTGCATCGAACTGGACCGGAACACCTGGACAGACCATGCGGTCGCGGCCGGCAATTGCGTTGGGAGGCTGGTTGACCAGAATGATCTTGGACGTCTCCCGCTGGCTGGAAGCCCGGTTCATGCCGTCGTCAACAAGCACCGAAACATTGTATCTGCCCGGCGTCACATAGCGCTTGGTCACCGTCTCCGCGTTCGCGGTCGTGCCATCGCCAAAGCCCCAGCGGTAACCGATGATTGGAGCGTCAGGGCTTGCCGATTGTGCGGCAGACATTGTGATGTTTTCACCGACACAAACCGCATCGGGCGCATCAAGAATTGCGGTGACACCATTGTGGACGATCACTGTAATCGTGTCGGATGCGGACGAATTCGCCAATCCTGCCGTGTCGGTGACTGTCAACTTGACCTCATACCGGCCAGATTCTGCAAACCGGTGGCGGATTGCTACACCGTCCTTGGTCTCGCCATTGCCCAAGTTCCAGCTGTGCCGGGAAAGAGCCCCTTCCGGATCGCTGGACCCAGAACCGTCAAGGATGAATTCTTCATTCGCCCCGACAACGATATCTTCGCCAGCATCGGCAATCGGGGCCGCATTCACGGTGATGAGGTGATAGGCCGTGATCTGGCGGCAGTCCTCGGACGCCGCGTTGCTGTTGACTGTGAGGGCGACACGATAGGTGCCGTGTTTAGCAAACCGGTGTTCCTGAACTGCGCCATCGGCCGTTTGACCGTCGCCAAAGTCCCAGGTCCAGCTGGAAACCGAACCGCCGTCCAGATAGGAGCTCGACCCGTCAAACTTGACAGTTTCGCCAACCGGCACCGCGGTTTCGGCAACGATGATCGGCACCGGGGCTGGTGTCACCTCCACGACAACTTCGTCACGGGCCCTGATGTCGCATTGGCCAACGCGGTCGCCTTCGATCGTCAGCTGTGCGCGATAGGTTCCAGGCCGCCGGTATGTGTGCCGGGGTTTGTCACCGCCGCTGGATCCGCCGTCGCCAAAGTCCCACTGGAACCGGTTGACCACACCGTCTGCATCCCATGATTTTGACCCGTCAAATTGGGTTTCCGTATTTGCGCAGACCTTGAGATCAGGCCCGGCCTCTGCCACCGGCGACTGGTCCACCGTGACGGCGATCTGGTCGCGGGCAACGGCATTCCCAAGGCCAGAGTCATCCGTCACCGTCAGGGTCACAGGGTAGACGCCCCCGCGCCGGTAGGTCTTGGTCGGGTTGACGATATCCGAACCGCTGCCGTCGCCAAAGTCCCAGCTGTATTTCAAGACACCGCCATCAGGGTCGTAGGATTTGCCGCCGTCAAGAACCAGAATATCGCCCGTACACAGCCGTTCGTTTTGTCCGGCTAGCGCGACCGGCGAATTGTTGATGACCACCCTTAGTTCGTCACGGTTTATACCGTTTGCCAGGCCTGTTCCGTCGCTTACAGTCAAGATCACCGGATAGCTGCCGCCGGCTGCATAATTGTGGGCGACCTGGGCGCCCTTTGCTGAGGTTCCGTCACCAAAGTCCCAAGTGTAGGTCAAGCCATCGCTGTCCGGGTCGGACGAAGCGCTGCCATCGAAAATGATCAGGCTCTTGGAAGTGAAGACATCACTGCCCGCTTCCGCTTTGGGCGGATAGTTGACGCGAATGGTCAGCTCGTCTTCCGCAAGGCTGTTTTCAGCCCCGCTTTCGTCCGCAATGGTCAAAAGAGCCTTGTAGGTCCCCGGTTCATCGAGCTTGAGCTGAAAGGATTGTTCATAGACCGGGTCATCCATGCCAGCTACATCCCAGCGGAATTCGGTGACCTCACCGTCTGAATCGCTTGAGCGGGCTGCGTCGAGCGTAAACGTTTCGCCCGGCGCGACCCGGATATCATCTCCAGCATCGGCGGTCGGAGGTGCGTTGATGAAGACTTCCGTTTCGTCGTAGTCGATCGCACGGGCATGGCCGGTGTTGTCTGTGACCTTCAGACGGACGAAATACCTGCCGGGTTTCTTGAAGGTGTGTGCGGTGACCCGGCCTTCGCCGGTGGTTCCGTCCTTAAAATCCCATTCGTAGTTGGCAACGTCACCATCCGGATCGACGGACCGGGAGGCCTGGAAGATCAGTTCTTCGCCGGGAGCTCCGACAAGATCCGGTCCGGCATCTGCAATAGGCGGCGTATTGACGACGACCTGCATTTTGTCGCTGGAATGGTTGCGTTCGGTCCCTGAGGAATCTGTAACCGTCAACCGGACGGTGTAAATGCCAGGCGTCTTGTAGACATGCGAGGGTTTGGGCCCTTCACCGATACCACCGTCACCAAATTCCCAGGAATAGCTGGCGATCGCGTCATCCGCATCAGATGAACCTGTGCCATCAAACTCAACTGCGCTGGCGGTGACAATCTGGTCCGGGCCGGCGTTGGCAATTGGCGCTGCATTTACGCGAACCGAAAGCGTATCGATCCTGCCGCGGCTTCTCGTTCCTGAATCGTCGGTAACAGACAGGCGAACCTGGTAGGTGCCCGGTGCCGCATAGGCGTACGTTGCTCTTTCACCCGCAGCTTTTGTTCCGTCGCCAAAGTCCCAGACGTATTCGATGATCTCACCATCCAGATCGTTGGAAAGGCTGCCGTCGAATTCGATCACTTCGCCAACCGCGACACTCCTGTCATCGCCCGCAACGGGGACAGGTGGCGCGTTGACAATGACGTTTGCTGTATCAACGTCCGAACTGTTGGCAACGCCCGCGTCGTCCTCGACCGTCAGGGCGACCTCGTAGTTGCCCGGTGCAGAAAAGGCATGGCCGACCTTGTCACCGCTCAGAACGGTGCCATCATCCATGTCCCACCGGTAGGACGTGATCTTTCCATCCCTGTCGTAGCTTCGGCTGCCATCGAAGCTGAGGCGGGTGCCGATTTCTGTTCGGCGGTCAGAGCCGGCTTCTGCGACGGGTTGGGCGTTCACGCGGATCGGGATTTCAATGGTGTGGTTGTTACATGGGTGGCCCGAATTGTCGGTCACGGTCAGTGCTGCCATGTAGTCGCCCGGGTTTTCGAACACACGGGCAACTTTCGCGCCTTGCGCTTTGATGCCGTCGTTGAAGCTCCAGTCGAAGTGGGCGATATCCGCCGCATCACTGCTGGAAGTCTCCGCATTGAAAAGCACACTTTCGCCGGTTGCAACAATGGCCGGTGCATCGATCCGGGCAACCGGCGGATGTTTGACGAATACGTCGATATCCTGGGTGCTGCCATTGCCAACAAGGCCTGAGTTGTCCCTGACTTCCAGGCGCTCTCTGAAGCGGCCAGTCAGCTCATAGTCCTTGACCACAGTTGGGCCGGTCATGACCGTATTGTCGGAAAACCGCCATGTGTAGGACAGGCGGTTGCCATCCGGGTCCCGGGATTGGGAGGCATCGAAAGCGATTGCGCGGCACCCGTCCAGGAAGGTCGCGCTACTGTGAATTATGGGCCGCCGGTTTGGCCGCCAATTGAACGGCGGCAGGTCAAGCGGCAGCAACCTGTCGGATTTCACGGTGATGTAAAACGTGGCATCGTTCGGCATTTCCGAACCGCCGCGCAGCGTAATCGCGGCTATCTGGCCTTGCTCGTCTGGCCTTAGCTTGACCGTCTCGCTTCGCCAGCGGCCCTGACCCGAAGGCTTCAAGGGAACGGAGCGAAAAGACGTCGCTAGTGCAAGCTTGCCATGGGCAGCATCAAAATTGTCGACAACAAGCTCAGTCTCTTCACCGGGCACCTGGAACCGGAGCTCGGTCAACGTGGTCCGGTTCGGCACGCGGATTGTCGGTGCAAAGGAGTAGAGCTTGGCGCCTTCCGGCGGAACGGCGCGCGCATTGCGCAGGCTGAGGTCCACGCCGTAAAGATTGCCGTCGTTGCCGGTGATACCATCGACCACAAGCCGGAAGAGACGCCGGTTGCCCCTTTGCTCTCCATCGGAGGGCGACAGCAGGGCAATCGTTGTCCATTGGCCGTCGGTTCGCGGATCGTCTCCGAAGGTCTTGTCGGCAATCACATTGCCGCTAGAGAGTTCTGCTTCGGTGTTTGTCTTGCCGTCAACAGGCTCTCCTGCATAGGCGCCATCGCCGCCAAACACCGTGTACCGCGTTTCAGAGTTTGGCTGGCCATAGATCAGGTCGTAATCGCCAGCATTGTCGGGATCGAACACGCGCAAATAGACGCGCTCTTGCAAACCGTCCGGCAAGTCGATGTAGATGATCTGCCGATGGGTCGGGTCGCCTTCGCGGTGCGGCGCATCAGTTCCATAGGTGACGAGCAGAGGGGCTTCGATCGGCCGCCCTTCCTCGGACGCCGCCGGACCGGAAAGTCCTGCAAATCCCGATAAAAAGGCGAACGCTGCAGCCAGGCCGGATCGACAGATCCGATTTTTGCGACGCGCTTCGACTGAATACATACCCGCGACGATCTCCGCTACTTCAACCGGACCCGAATCCGGTTTCCCGCATCGTCTTGCAGTTCAACGTCTGCAAGACGAACTCCCGAGATATCAGCCGAGGCGACCGCCGCTGCGCCCCGATAACTTCTACTCAATTTGTTGTACCGCAAGAAGCCAGAGACTTCAGTACCATTCGACAATAAGGTAAATGGCGCTGCCTTGGCCAGCCCGCTCGCGTCCTCCGCTTTCACTTCCACACTGACACGTCCGCCGGAGGCCGGTTTGACCGAATGGCTGACGTAGGCTGGTGGTTGCTGGTCAAGGGAGACAGTCCATGTTTCTACCGTCACATTTCCAGCCAGATCCGTTGCGGACATCTGCAGTGTGTTTTCACCTTCTGTCAGGGTGATGACTTCATCAAAACGATCGCTCGACAGCCGGATGTCCCGTCCGTTGAGCTGAACACGGGCGCTTCCGGTCACAGTTCCACGAAGCGCCAGGAATTCGGTTGAAGTCAAACGGGGGAGGATTTCATCCAGCGCAATTTGCGGGCCGTCACCATCAATGCTGACTTTGAACGTATCTTCAGATTCATAACCGGACTGAGTAACGATCTTGACGGCAAAGTCGGCCTCTTTTTCGGACAAAGGCAGGGTGAAAGCGAACAGTCCAGCGCTGTTTGTCGTGGCTGTCACCAATTCCGAACCATCCGGGCCGGTCACCGTCAACCGTGCGTTTTGTTCTGTTTTTCCGGAGAGTGAAATCTCAGGGCCGCTGGCCAGAAAATGCCGAGCGGAAACTGTTGGAATTGCCTTATTGAATGCGATCTTTGCCGAGGCATCCGGCATGTGAACAATTTCCCTCGAAAGACGGGTCTTGTTTCCGGCAGGGTCTGCCGAGACCAGTTCGAGGGTGTTTGTTCCTGGCTGGAGGCGAACGGTGGCAGTGAATGCGCCGAGGGCATTGATTTCGGCGTACGTTCCATTGACCGTTATGCGCGCGCCCGGTTCACTTTCGCCGCTCACATCGACCGACGCGTCCCGGTAGATCTCACTGCTGACGGGGGCATCCAAACGCAGGTAGGGGGGAGCTGTATCGATCCGCATTTCAAAGCGGCGGGGCAGGCTACGCGGTCCGGGCAGTCCGAATTGATCGAGCGCGGAAATACGCCAATAATAGATGCCAGTGTCCAGGCTCTCCAATGTGAAAGATGTTTCTGCAAGCGCGGAAACAGAATCCACCATTTCATTGAAGTTTGAGTCTCTGGAGAGTTCCAGCCAGTAGCCTGCTGCCTGGTCCACGGCTGTCCAGGATAGGTCTGCGGTCTGGTTAAACACCTGGCCATCATCAGCGGGCAAAAGCAGCTGCGGAGTTTTAAGAAGCTCGATCTTTTCCCTGGGTGTTTCGCCAGAGCGAATGACAACTCCTTCATTGCGTCCGAGTTCGACCCTGTCACCGCGCGCAGCAATTTCCACGCGCCGGTCATCGTAGTTTGTGAATTTGGCGCCGCTGACATCCTGACGTACCCAGAAGTCTCCGGAATCAATCTGCGCATTGACGTCGGGGACATCGACTTCCAGCGTCTTTCGATCAGAGTCACCGCCAAGAAGCGCGTAGAAGTCGCCTTCCACCAGGGTGACCTTGGCGTCTTCTCGGTTGCGCAGCGGATCCACCCGCATTCTTTGAATGACTGCGTGAGAATTGGCATTCAACCGCAAGCGGCCGGAATCGCGGAACGTGATTTGCGCGGTCGAGCGGGAAAGCGTTCTCACCTTTTCCTCTTCGATGAGGACCGCATTCAGTTCTCTTTCCTGCCAGCCAAGGTCCTCAGGGCGTTGGCCTTCCACCCAGCCTTGCCGGTCGCTCAAACGTGCCTCGGCCGCTTTGTCCCGGTTGCTCTCAGCGAGGGTGTAAGCCCGGGACGCATATCCTTCTGCCGCGAGCGCCAGTTCCAGCGTGCCGCCCCAGTCACCGGCTTTCTGGAAGCCCAGGGCCTTGTCATGCAGCTTGATTGCCTCATCGATTTCCTCAAAGGCAAAAACCTGAGCACCTATTGAATTGGCATCCTGAATACGTGTTTTGGAAACATCCAGTGCCGAGCGCGCCGCCGCGACTTCTGTGGTTGGAACAATGAGGTTTTGGCCCGGGGTCAAATCGGTAACCCTGGAGGCTCCGCTGGCTTGCAGGATCGACGGCCACAGGTCTGCGTCACCAAGGTAGGTCTTGGCTACGGTTCTCAGGTCGGTTTTGGAGTCATAGGTTATCGTGATGGCGGCAAAAGCAGGAGAACTGAAGACCGAGCCAGACGACAGACAAAGCAAAATCAGGCCTGCCGCTCTTCTAAAAAAGCGCGGGCAGGTGCTTCCGTTGAGTCTGGCAATCCTGCGTAAGCCCATTAAAAAAACCCTGCAATTAAGGATTTTTACTGAGGTAACATAGCAGGAATTTTAACTTTTTGGGACTTCGCGTAACGGAACGTTAAGGTTTGGTTAATCATTTCAGCCTTGGGCTTGTTACAGCGCCAAATCGCTTTTCGGGTTTTCTCTCAGTGAAACTGTTTCAACTTAGGCAGATTGAGACTTGGCCGCTTCATGCTGTGCCGTTAGGTCTTGTCTTATCGCAAATTAAAAGGCTGCCGAAAACGCATGGACGAAAGCACAGACCCATTTCGCCATCACCCAAACTTGAGGGACAAGATTGTTCCGCCGGAAGAGAGCCGTTTCCGCACTCTGGATTCAACGGCCACTGAGAGGAAAATGCGGGCACTCGGCTTTCCGGAGAGCTGGCGCCGGAGCCATGAAAACAGGGAGGCATCCCGGCAGGAATCGCTTCAAGACCAGTGGGGCCAGGATATCTGGGTTTTCGGCTATGGATCGCTGATGTGGGACCCGGCCTTTCATTTCACTGAAATCAGACGGGCAAGCCTGTCAGGTTACCATCGGCGTTTCTGCCTTCGCTCTGAATTTGGCCGTGGTACTCCTGATCAGCCCGGGCTGATGGCAGGCCTCGATCGTGGTGGGTCGTGCAATGGATTGGTGTTCCGGATTGCGGCTGATGCCCTCGATGAGGAGAGCAAATACATCTGGCGCCGTGAAATGTCGCTTTTCTCGTATGCACCGCAATTTCTGAGTGTTGAGACGCAACAGGGGGAGCTTTTGGCCCTGTCATTTGTCGTCAATCGGGACAATCCGCTGCTCTTGCCGCCAATGAGCATTGAAGAGACGGCGCGCCGGATTGCGCATGCAGAGGGCGTTCATGGGCCCAATATTGATTATCTGGAGAACCTCGCGCACTACTTCGAAGTCCTGAAAATGGAGGACGCGGAGCTCTTTGAACTCCGCGGCCTTGCCCGTTCCTATCGGCAAAAGGCTGGCTAAGATTAGCCTTGCAGCCCCTAGTCAGAATGTGAGTGCATGTTCGTAAGATCACATGATCTCTTCGAACAGCGCCCGTGTATTTTCAGCGGTCATCTCGATCGGATTGCCGCCGGTGCTTGGGTCGCGCAGGGCGGCAGCCGTCAGTTCCTCGATGTTGGGATCCTTGACACCAAGTTCAGTCAGGGTCTTCGGGATGTTCATGGACGCGTTGAACTCATCCACGAACGCGCAGAAGCCGTCAAAACCGCCTGAAATACCGAGATAGCCAGCTGCCTTGTCGAACCGGTCTGCAATCGCGGACTTGTTGAACTGCAGAACGGCCGGCATGCACACAGCATTCGTCGTGCCGTGGTGGGTGTGATGAACCGCGCCAATCGGATGGCTGAGCGCATGAATGGCGCCGAGGCCCTTCTGGAACGCCGTTGCACCCATGGCAGCAGCCGACATCATGTGACCGCGTGCTTCCAAGTCCGTGCCGTCCGCATAGGCCCGCGGCAGGTAGTCCACGACCAGCCGCATGCCTTCCAGCGCAATGCCCTGGCTCATCGGATGGTAATGCGGGCTGGAGTAGGCTTCCACACAATGCGCGAAGGCATCAAGGCCAGTACCGGCCGTCAGGAACTTCGGCATGCCGACCGTCAGTTCCGGATCACAAATCACGACGGACGGCAGCATCTTCGGATGGAAGATGATTTTCTTTTCCGCCGTATCGACCTTGGTGATGATGCTGGCGCGGCCAACTTCCGACCCGGTTCCGGCCGTTGTTGGAACAGCAACGATCGGCGCGATGGCATCCGCATTTGCCCGTGTCCACCAGTCACCAACATCTTCAAAGTCCCACAGCGGGCGGGTTTGCCCCGCCATGAAGGCAATCACCTTGGCAAGGTCCAACCCGGAGCCGCCACCAAAGGCAACAACACCGTCATAGCCGCCTTCCTGATAGACTTTGACGCCTTCCGCCGCATTCAGGTCGGTCGGATTTGGGTCAACTTCCGAAAACAGGCCGCGGCCCAGACCGGCAGCATCCAAAAGGTCCAGGGTCTTGGTGGTGATGTCCATGCTTGCCAGACCCTTGTCTGTAACAAGCAACGGCTTGGAGATACCAGACGCCTTACAGGCATCGGCGATTTCCGAAATGCGACCTGCGCCAAAGCGCATGGCGGTTGGATACGACCAATTGGCAGTCAGCACCATCTTATTGAGCTTTCTTGAGATGATAGGATTTCGGGCGGGTCAGATTGTGGAACCCGATAATGGACAGACCACCACCGCGGCCAGTGTCCTTGCAGCCGGTCCAGCACAGCGCCGGGTCCAGATAGTCCGCACGGTTCAGGAACACGGTCCCCGTCTCGATCTGATCGCCAATCGCTTCGGCGCGGGCGGTATCCTTGGTCCAGAGCGAAGCCGTTAGACCGAAGTTGCTGTCGTTCATCAAACGAATAGCTTCCGCGTCGTCCTTGACCTTCATGATGCCGACAACCGGGCCGAAGCTCTCATCGCGCATGACGCGCATGGAATGATCAACGTTGATCAGGATCTGCGGCATTAGATAGGCGCCGCCATCGTCTTCCGGAAACTTGGCCGGATCGATCAAGGCTTTAGCGCCATCGGCAATCGCCTCTTGCGTTTGTGCACGAACTTCAGCAGCAAACCGGGCATGGGCCATCGGACCGATGGTTGTTTCTTCATCCAGCGGATTGCCGAGCTTGTAGCCTTCAACGATCTTCACGGCCTTTTCGACAAAGGCGTCATAAAGGCTCTCGACAACATAGATCCGCTCAATACCGCAACAGCACTGGCCGGCATTGAACATCGCCCCGTCTATCAGCGTGTCGACGGCTGCATCCAGATCGGCGTCCTCCATGACATAACCCGGATCCTTGCCGCCGAGCTCCAGGCCAACACCGGTGAAAGTGCCCGCCGCCGCCTTTTCCATGGCCTGGCCACCACCGACAGAGCCGGTGAAATTGACGAAGCCGAAGGATTTTTCTGCAATCAAAGCCGAGGTCGTACCATGATCCAGGAAGACGTTCTGGAAGACATCTTCCGGAACACCGGCCTCATTGAAGGCTTTGGCCATGCGCTCGCCAACCAGCAGCGTCTGCGACGCATGTTTGAGGACCACCGTATTGCCGGCGATTAGTGCCGGGGCGACAGTGTTGATCGCCGTCATGTAGGGATAGTTCCAAGGCGCGACCACCAGAACGACACCGTGCGGAACACGTTTGATCATCCGTTTGAAGGAAGCATCGTCGGCGATTTCGATCGGTGCCAGGGCCTCCGCGGCGATTTCTGCCATATATGTGGCCCGCTCGTTGAAGCCACCGAACTCGCCGCCGTAACGAACCGGACGTCCCATCTGATGAGCCAGCTCTGGCACGATCTCGTCGTTCATCTCGCCGATTTTAGCAACGCCCGCCAGAACCAGGGAAATTCGCTCGCTTAGCGGACGCTTCTGCCATTCAAGCTGAGCAGATTTGGCACGTGCTACTGCCGCGCGCGCCTCTTCCGGAGACAGCACTGGACGCTCCGCATAGACTGAACCGTCGATCGGCGAAATACAGGTTACTTTGCTTGACATTGTTAGGCTCTTTCAAAACCCCGGGTGATTTCATAATCGGTAACAGCCCGGTCGAACTCTTCAATTTCCCATTCAGCCGCACGGGCATAGTGATCGATGACTTCATCGGAGAACGCTTCGCGCAGGAATTTCGACTTGCGCAGCGTTTCGCGAGCATCACGCAGGGTGTGCGGAATTTCCTTCGCCTTCTTCGCCTCGTAAACGTCGCCGGATGTCGGCTTGTCGAGCGGCAGCTTCTCTTCAATACCCTTGAGACCCGCAGCGATCTGTACCGCGAGCGCCAGATAGGGGTTCAGATCCGACCCGCCGATCCGGCACTCAATACGGAGCGCCTTGGTGCCTTCGCCGCACAGCCGGAACCCGGCCGTCCGGTTGTCGACGGACCAGACGGTTTTGGTCGGCGCGAAAGTGCCCTTCTGGAAGCGTTTGTAGCTGTTGATGTAAGGCGCGAGGAAATAGGTGTAATCCGGCGCGTACTTAATAAGGCCGGCAAGATAATGCCGCATCAGTTCGGACATGCCGTATTCGCCATTGGCATCGCAGAAAACGTTGTTGCCGTCCTTGTCGAAAACCGATTGGTGAACGTGCGACGACGACCCGACCTTGTCGCTGCGCCACTTCGGCAGGAAGGTTGCGGAGCGGCCCATGGCCCAAGCAATTTCCTTCACCGCATGCTTTGAAATCGTGTGGTATTCCGCCGTATCGAGCGCAGGCGCATATTTGATATTGAGTTCTTCCTGACCGGCTTCCGCTTCACCCTTGGTGTTTTCTATCGGAATTCCCGCACCATACAGGCCGTTGCGGACCGGCCGCATCACATCCTCTTCCTTGGTGGTCTGAAGGATGTGGTAGTCTTCGTTGTACCCGGAAATAGGCTCCATATCGCGGTAGCCGCTTTTGCGCAGTTCGTCGAAGCTTTTCTCGAACAGGAAGAATTCCAGTTCGGTCGCCATGATTGGCGTCAGTCCAAGCTCATTCATGCGGGCAACCTGTGCCTTCAGCATGGCGCGCGGCGAATGAGGAACGTCTTTGTGGGTGTGGTGATCGAGCACATCACAGATCACCATTGCGGTGCCTTCCAGCCAGGGCACCCGGCGGATCGTCTCAAGATCCGGTTTCATGACATAGTCGCCATAGCCTCCGGACCAGCTTGTCGCGGCAAATCCTTCGACCGTGTACATCTCCAGATCAGTTGCCAGAAGATAGTTACAGCAATGGGTTTCCTCATACGCGCTGTCGACAAAGTGCTGGGCGTGAAAACGCTTGCCCATCAGCCGGCCCTGCATATCGACGAGACACACCAGAACGGTATCGATCTCGCCGCTTGCAACCGCTGTTTTCAGTGCGTCAAAGGTCAAGTTGCCAGCCATTGGGAGGGGGTCCGTTTGTTCCTGAGATACTTGTAAAGTGGCCAGTCCGGGACAAAGTCCCGAACCGGCGTCTTGGAGGAAGGTTTAGCCGTAGCGATAAGGCCGGCCGGCCTTCTGCATGTCGGCGTTGTATTTCTTGAAGATTTCGACGACTTTTGCCTTGGTCTCGGACTCAGAAGCCACTTCGTCCCAGAACTTCACGGCAGCAGCTTCGACAGTTGCCCATTCTTCATCCGGAATGGATGTCAGCTCCATCTTGGTGCCGTCAACACGCAGGGAAGCCTCGCCGCCCCAGTACCACCACTGACGGTAGTAGTGGGAAGAATCCATGGCCAGTTGAAGCATGGTCTTCAGGTGGTCCGGAAGCTCATTCCAGCGGCCTTGGTTGGCAAAGAACGAGCCAGCCCACGCACCGGAAATGTTGTTGGTCAGGAAGTAGTTGGTCACATCGGCCCAGCCGACTGTGTAGTCTTCGGTGATGCCTGACCAGGCGATGCCGTCGAGTTCGCCGGTTTGAACGGCAACTTCAATGTCTTCCCAAGGCAGGGTGACCGGCACAACGCCGAACTGGCTCAGGAAGCGGCCAGCGGTCGGGAAGGTGAAGACGCGCTTGCCCTTCAGGTCCGCGAGCGAGCGGATCGGGTCCTTGGTGGCAAAGTGGCATGGATCCCATGCACCAGCGGAGAGATGTTTGACGCCAACCTTCGAGTATTCCGCATCCCAGATCTCGTTCAGGCCGTACTGGTTGAACAGCACCGGCACGTCGAGGGAATAGCGGGACGCGAACGGGAAGTAGCCGCCAAAGACAGTCACCTCGGTCGGAGAAGCCATGGAATCGTCGTCGGACTGAACAGCATCAATCGTGCCTGTCTGCATTGCGCGGAACAGTTCGCCGGTCGGAACCAGCTGATCGGCCGTGTAAAGTTCGATGACCATTTCGCCATTGGCAGCCTTGTTGAAGGCATCGATGGCGGGTTTGACTACGTGCTCGGCAAGGGCCGGGCCAGCGTAAGTCTGCATGCGCCACTTGATGGGTGCCTGGGCAAGAACGGCCGGAGCGGCGAGAGTGGAGGCGCCAGCAGCAGCTACGGTGCCAACACCCGCTTTTTTTAGAAAATCACGTCTGTTCGTCATTGAGAAGTACTCCCCTTCTGGTGATAGACGGTTTGGTTCTTCGTGCCTTTGGCGTGTTTTTATTGCGAAGAAGCCAGTTCAGGTTAAGTGGTTGAAGTTCGTGTTTTTATTTTTATTGACCGGGGTCAGTTCTTGTAGATGTACTCCGGCAGCCAAAGTGCGATTTGCGGGAACATCATGACCAGCGCTAGCGCACAGATCATGACAAGGACAAAGGGTGTTATTGAGCCGTAGATGTCCCGCATGGTGATTTCCTTCGGGGCCATTGCCCGCATCAGGAAGAGATTGTAGCCAAATGGCGGCGTCATGTAGGCGATCTGGGTGGTGATCGTGTAGAGCACGCCGTACCAGATCAGGTCGAAGCCGAGCATCCGGACAAGCGGTACGTACAGCGGTGCCACGATAACCAGCATTGCCGTGTCATCCAGGAAGGTGCCCATCACCAGGAACGATAGCTGCATCAGGATCAGGATCATCCACGGATCCAGCCCCAACTGGTCGGTGAAAAGGTTCTCGATTGCCTTCACGGCGCCAAGACCGTCAAAGACCGCGCCGAAGCCGAGGGCGGCCAGAATGATCCACATGAACATGCAGGAAATTCCGAGCGTCTGGCGCAGGCAATTTTTAAGGACTTCCCAAGTCATCCGCCGCTTGAGAACGGCTGCCATAAATGCAGTCAAGGCACCGATCGCCGAACTCTCGACAAGGCTGGTCCAGCCGTTGACGAACGGAACCATCATGGTGGCAAAAATGACGATTGGCAGGATACCGGCGACAAGCAGGCGGTACTTCTCCGATTTGGAGGCTTCCCGTTCTGCCGGTGTCAGGGCTGGGCCAAGCTGGGGTTGGAACTTGCAACGGATCGCAATGTAAATCACGAACATGGCTGCCATCATCAGGCCCGGCAAAACCCCTGCGAGCCAAAGCTGTCCAACCGGCTGGCGCGCGATCATCGCGTAGAGCACCAGGACAACGGACGGCGGCACCAGAATCCCGAGTGACGACCCGGCCTGGATCACGCCGGTCACCATCCTTTTGTCATATCCGCGTTTCAACAACTCCGGCAGTGCGATTGTCGCGCCGATTGCCATACCGGCAACCGACAGGCCGTTCATCGCCGATATGAGAACCATCAGGAAAATCGTGCCTATGGCCAGGCCGCCGCTGACCGGGCCCATCCAGACGTGGAACATCTTGTAGAGATCATCGGCGATCCGCGTCTCAGACAGGACGTAACCCATGAAAATAAACATGGGCAACGTCAGCAGCGGATACCATTTCATAAGCTTCATGGAAGCTGAAAAGGGGATATCGCCACCGCCTGTGCCCCAAAGCGCGAGGGCCGCGACTGCTGCGATCCCGCCAATTGCGCCAAACACCCGCTGACCGGTCAGCAGCATCAGCATCATCGACGAGAACATGAGAAGTGCAATCATCTCATAGGACATCAGATTTCTTCTCCCCTGATCCGGGCAATGTCCTTCAGGAGCTCAGAAACAGCTTGCAAGAGCATGAGGAAGAAACCGAATACCATGATGAGTTTGATGGGCCACAGGATCGGGCGCCAGGCCGTCGGGCTGCGTTCGATATAGCCGAGCATGCCTTTGGCCGCTTCTGGCCCCTGCGTTACAAAGGTAACAAAAAGGTCCTTGAAGAAGACGAAGGCCTCAGTGCCGAAGTAGCCAAGCGAATAGGCCGTTGAGCGAACGCCGCCGTAGAGCAGGATGGCCAGATAAAACAGCAGCAGGAAGACCGTGAAGGCGTCAAACCAGGCTTTCTTTTTAAGCGACCAATCGGCGTAGAACAGATCCATCCGCACGTTTGCGCCCAACTGGATCGAGTAGGGGCCGCCGAGCACGTAATAGGCCACCATCGCGAACTGCGCGATTTCCAGTGTCCAGAGGGACGGATTGAAGAATGTCTTGGAGATGGAGGACCATAGCAGGATCGCCGCCATCACGAAGACGCCCCACATGATGATCCGCCCGAGACCGTGGTTGAAGCCATCCACACAGCGTATGTAAAGGCGGGCGATCTTAGGCATCAGACCCTCCCGCGCCGGCTTCGGCCGCGTTGGCAAGGCCGGCCTTCAATGTATCGGCAAGCAATGCGGCCCATTTCTTTTCCGCGTCCGGCGTGGCGACTTCGTCATTACGGATTTCAACCATCAGGCACATGAAACCGCGTCGTTCCCCATGACGCTCAAGCGTGTAGTAGACACCGTCCGAAGGTGAATAGGGCTCATTGTCGCCAATGAGGTATTTTGTATTTTTGCGCAGGAATTCCAGCGACGGGTCGACCAGGCGGCGGTCCTTGTTGGATAGCAACCCGATTTCCCAGGGGCGGGTTACACCCATGTGAACCGGGGTGTAGGTATGGATCGAAACCAGAACCGATTGGTCGCCATTTCTGACACGTCTGTCGATGACATCGTCGATAGCGTCATGGAAGGGCCGGTGGGCCATGGCAATCCTATGGCCCCGCTCCAGATTGCTGAGGTTCTGGTTGCCAGGAATTTGGGTCCGCTCGCTGATTTCCGGGATGAGATCTCGTGCAGACTGGTCCCGGTTACAGTCGATGATCAACCGTGAGATTGTTGAATGGACGAGCGGTGCATCCAGGAGCCTGCTCAATTCGATGGAAACGCCGAGCGCTCCCGGATCCCAGGCTATGTGAGCTGAACGGTCTTCCGCAGAAAGCCCAAGCCCGCCGTAAGCAGAAGGCATGCGGTTGCTTGCGTGGTCGCACAGCAGGACAAATGGTCCGGCGCCAGCTGGATTTACAATAGTTACCGGTGCTTGTTCGTCGCTGGCCGGCAAACCGATTGCCATATTATTGTCCCCTCGTCAGGCCGCCCATCTGTTAACGATTGTATTTTTTGTTACAGGATTGCGTAGAAGGTCGAACCTTGTATTATTTGATACACACTTTGCGGTGAAGTCAAACAGAAATATGAAAATGCAAAGTGGGAGGACGGTTATGGAACGACCCCTGCTGGAGGAGATCCGGGAACGGCTTGACGAATTCACTGCAACGGAGCGTAAGGCAGCCCATGCGCTGCTGGCAAACTATCCGATGCAGGGGCTTGGAACGGTCGCACAATTTGCAGATGAAGCTGGCGTCAGTTCGCCAACGATCCTGCGATTCGTGGCGCGTCTGGGCTTTCCCGGTTTCTCGGATTTTCAAGCCAGGTTGCGAATGGAGCTACAGAGCCAGCTCAATTCACCATTGGCGCGAAGTTCCAACATGGTTGCGCCCCGGACGGCAGACGGCGATCCGCTAATGGATCAGCTGGTGGAGAATGTGCAGGAAACCTTCACGCATCTTCCACGGAGCGAGTTGCAGGCGTTCGTTAAAATTCTCGCGGACGAAAAGCGGACCGTCTATCTGCTCGGCGGCCGGTTCACAGATGCGCTAGCGCGCTATATGGCGGCGCACCTTCGGATCGTGCGGGCCAATGTTGTTCATGTTGCCGGACAGGAAGGCAACTGGCTGGATCAATTGATCGGCATGGGGCCACGGGATGTTCTGGTTGTTTTTGATATTCGGCGCTATCAGACGGAGATCATTCGTTTCGCGGAAGCTGCTGCTCGCCAGGGCACAACTGTTGGGCTGATTACAGACAGCTGGATGTCGCCGATCGGCCGTATCGCAGCACATGTGCTGCCAGCGCGGGTGGCTGTGCCGTCACCTTGGGATTCAAGCACGGCCTTGATGGCGATTGCAGAATTGCTGATAGCCGGAGTGACCAATGAAAATGCAGAACGCAGCCAGCAGCGGATGAAGGCGCTGGAAGATTTGCGCAATGTATATGAGCCGACGAAGGCCGGAGAGGACCACTTTTAAAAGAAAAAACGCTGGCGTTGCCACCAGCGTTTTAAGAATTTCAATGAACTGACCTGAAGGCTCAAGCCATTTCGAGCTGAGCCGCCTGTTTGCCGCGGCCGCGGCGGTCGTCTTCGGTCACATAGGTCACTTTTGCACCTTCTTCAGGTGCCGGAATGCCTGCCTGTTCAAACGCGGAAATATGAACAAACACATCCTTGCCGCCGTTTTCCGGTGTGATGAAGCCAAATCCGCGATCGTAGTTGAAGAATTTGATGGTGCCGCTCTCGCGCATTCTGAATACCTTTCCGTAGGTGATGAACCTGTCAGTCGCCTGCATGGTTCAGTGAAACGAGCAGTCAGCTAGAAACGGAAAAGCTTCGACATTCAGAGCAGGGACCTCGCTAGGGATCGCCTGCCGAAACCAATCTTAACCGGGTCTATTTCATGTCCCGACCGGCAACCGTCCTGCCGATATCAACAAATGTGGGGCATTTGTAGGGTTTTGCAAGCATAAACCGCGGGCTGAGCTCCGTTACCCCCGGCTCACCGCTTGAGATTTTGACGTCTGCCGGGGTGCCCAGAACAGCCCGAATGCATTCAGGCTGCAGAGTTCGATACGCTCAAAATGAGGTTTTTTACAAAATAAAACGTCTTGTGATGGCAGTCACAACGCGCTGCTCTTCGTTCTCCTATAGTCAATTTCATCGAGAGAGAGACATCAAACAAGAATTACCAAGCCAAACAGGTTTGAGATACAGACTAAGGAGAACCACAATGCTTAAGAAAATCGCACTGACTACATTGGCCGTTGTTGTTGTCGGAACCTCCGCAATGGCTGTTACTACCCAAACCGCAGACGCAAAACATGGTCGCAATGGTGCGTTCGCTGCAGGCGCGGTAATTGGTTTGGCAACCGGTGCCATCATCGGATCCCATGCCCACCGCCGTTACTACGCTCCGCCGCCGCGTTACGTGGCACCGGCTCCGGTCTACTACCGTCCGGCACCCTGGAGCCCTGAATGGTACCAGTATTGCTCCAGCAAATACCGGTCCTTCAACCCGAACACAGGCTATTTCCTGTCGTACTCCGGCAAATACCGTTTCTGCAGATAATAAAGCACGGGCGCAAACCGGCGGCCCCTGGCGGAAGGAATATCCCTTCCACCGGGGGTTTATTTGTTTTGAGCGCTAATTCTCTTTGCCGCCCGCATGGTCGTTTCCAGCTGGTTGAGGAACTTCGACCGGTCGGCCTTTGTAAAGGGAGGTGCGCCTTCCCGGATCTCGCCCGTTTCCCGAAGATGCGTGTTGAGGTTCCGCATCGCCAGGCGCATGCCCATGGCGTCTTCGCGGAAGGATTTGCCATTTGGCGAAAGCACAAGCGCGCCGGCGTCGACACATCGCGATGCCAAGGGGACATCTGCTGTGATCACCACATCTCCGGCGCTGGCGTGCTCGGCAATCCAGTTGTCAGCTTCGTCCAGGCCGTCCGATACGATGATACGCTCCACCAGATCACTTTCTGGTAGGCGCATCCAGCTGTTGCTGACCATTTTGATCGGCGTGTTGTGCCGCTCGCCGACCCGCACAGCTTCCTGTTTCACCGGGCATGCATCGGCATCAACATATAAGACTGTCATGGCATGCCTTCTGTATTGCTGTTTTCAAGATATTGGGCAATGCCGCCCGACGCCCGATGAGCCATGGAAAAGCACGCCTGAAGAAGATAGCCGCCAGTCGGCGCTTCCCAATCCAGCATTTCTCCAGCTGCAAAGACACCCGGCAGTTTGGCCAGCATCATTTCAGGCGTCAGTTCTTTAAGGGATATACCGCCTGCGCTTGATATCGCCCGGTCAATTCCAAAAGGCTCCCTCACCGTGAGGTTAAGCGACTTAATTCTCTGGGCCACTTCGTTTGTGTTTTCCGCCAGAGGGCCAGCTTCCCGCAAAAGCGCAATTTCGACAGGTGCCAGACCGGCAGCCTTCCGAAGAAAATTGGAAAATGACTGTTTTCCGCGCGGTTTCGCCAGCCGCTGCTGCAGTTTCTCAAGCGTAAATTGCGGTGTGAGATCAAGCCTGAGGTTAACTTTATCAGATGTCTCCAGCGCATCGCGTACCGGTGATGACAGGGCGTATACCGCACCGCCTTCAAGCCCCTTCTCAGAAACAAGCGCTTCGCCCCGGACGCTTTTGTCTCCGAAATGCAGCTTGATTCGTTTGAGTGGCGTTCCGGCAAACCGGCCGATCAAGTGCTGGCTCCAGTCGACATGGAAACCGCAATTCGCCGGTTTGAAGGGCCGGATATTTATTCCGCACTTTTCGGTTTCAGCGACCCAGCTTGCGTCAGACCCAAGGCGCGGCCAGCTAGCACCGCCAAACGCCAGCAAGGTAGTCCTGGCCGCGATTTCTTGGGTTTCGCCTTTGCCGTCGCGAAAAAGGGACGCCCGATCTTTGGAAAAACCTGTCCAGGTCAGGCGGCTTTTCAAGGTGACGTTCTGGCGTTCCAGCCGCCGCAACAAGGCGCGCAACAAGGGTGACGCCTTCATGCTTTTGGGAAATATGCGGCCGCTGCTGCCGACAAACGTTTCTTCTCCCAAAACATGACACCAGGCACGCAGTTGCTCCGGCGGAAAGGCATCAATCAGCGGCCCGATAAAGGGTTCGGCTTCTCCATAGCGCGTCTTGAAGAGATCAAGATCTTCGCTGTGCGTCAGGTTTAGACCTCCGCGTCCTGCCATCAGAAACTTGCGGGCCGGAGACGGCATTCGGTCAGCAATGCAAACGCTGAAACCCTTGCTGGATAATCGGTCGGCTGCATAGAGGCCCGATGGTCCGGCGCCGAGAATGAGAACGTCAATCATGACTGCCTTATAGAGGAATTTGCACCTTTTCAAAGCAGGCAGGTGAAAGTGTCAAAATTGCCGCGGAACCAGTATTGGTAATAATTAGGATGCGAATTAAAGTTATTCCAATAGAAGAACTATTTGTTAGTCTTCTTTGAGGATAATTAATTTTGGAGATTTTTAGCCTGCGTGAAGTCAACGTGCGGAAAATTACGTAGGGGACGTTTTGTTGAGGGTGTATTCGGGGAACTGTCATGCGCAAGGAGCTGGGCTCGCAAATCCTCGTTGTTGATTCTGATGAGAAGGTTCGCAAGGCGTTTGCGAGTCTCTTTCAGGACCGTTTCCAGGTCAGCACTTTCGCAGATACGGAAGCTGCGTTGAGTTGGCTGAAGGATAATCAGGATGTCTCAGTCATTGTGTCTGCCCTTAATGTTGTAGGTCGCGGGGGTACCGCGTTTTTGCGGGCGTCTGAATCATTCGCCCCATCGGCCGCACATGTCATGCTGACCGGGGAAACCAGTGTCGACCTTCTAAAACAGGCAATCAACGAAGGTCATCTCTTTCAGTTTTTGACAAAGCCCTGCTCAGCTAAAGAGTTAACCGCTGCAGTTGATGCTGCGCTTGCCCAGCACCGGCGCACCGTCCGCGATAGGAAGATCCTGGAAAAGACGCTTTCCGGGTCAGTCAAGCTTTTGATCGAAATGCTCGCCTTGTTTCACTCCGAAGCGTTTCGGCGTACCCCGGCAATGCGTGTACAGGCGTTAAAAATCGCCCGGCGGCTCGGTATCAAGCGCACCTGGGAACTGGAAATGGCGATCATGTTTTCGCCTTTGGGTGAGGCGTTGTTGCCAAAGGAAATTCTGGCCCGGTTCCGTGCGGCAAAGACTTTGACGGAACAGCAGCACCAGGTCTTGTCCGAAGCTCCAACGCAAACGCGGGATCTTTTGAAAAATATTCCGCAGCTGGAGAAGGTGGCTGAAGTTCTTTATCTGTCCGGACGGGGATTTGATGGCAGTGGATTTCCAGCCGACGGGCCGGCCGGGAAAGACATCCCGCTTAATTCCCGCATTATCAAGTTACTGACCGACCTCTGGTATGCGAGCCCGGAAAGTGGGGTGGATGCGGCAGCCATAGAGGCGCTGGAGATCAATCATCGGCAGTACGATCCTCATCTTCTGGAGGTAACAAAGGCGTGTCTGCTTTCCGAGATCGATATGCCCGACCAAAGGTTGATCACCAAATGTTACATCCGTGCCCTTCGTTCCGGCGATATTCTGGTCGACGACATTCTCATCGAGGGTACGCATGAGCTGGTGCTGTCACGTGGTCATGAATTAACTCAAACGACAATCCGCCGACTGGAGCAATTTAATCACGTGTCTGGAATTAGGCAGCCAATCCGGGTGCACAGGGCCGAGGCCGAGCCTGCACGTTCGGAATTCTACGGGACTTGACCGCACTCAACTCGACGGCGGGTCTTTGCAATTGCTCTTGATCAGTTCGGCTTCGTAAGATTTTGCGACCCGCAGAAACCGCGCGTGCGCGTAGTTGACTGATAGAACAAGCCCCCACCAGCCGTAACGCCAGTACTTCCGAAGGAAATAGGCCTTCAGAAAGCCCGCAGGAAACTCCGTCAGTAACCGCCACCTGCGCATTTGACGTCCCCTGGAGACCATGTCGGCAACCTGCATGTCCGAGTACCGGTTGTATTTGCCGACTTGAAATTCCAGGGAGCGGATCGACCGGTGGGCCATGATGCCGGAAAGGGATTTGATAACCGCCCCCTGTTCTGGCCGCACCGTATCGTGAACGGTGGAGGTTGAGAACCGTCCCTTCCTCCGGTCGTACAGCCTGATTTGATGATAGCCATAGGCCCAGGGTGCGGGGCGGGTTTCGTGGGCGTAAACATCACGGATCATGATCCGCCAGCCATCAGCTTCTGTGTGCTGTCCGCTTTCAAATCGTTGCCGGATTTCCTGTGCGAGTTCGGGTGTGATCTCCTCATCTGCATCGAGATTCAGCAGCCAGTCGTTTTGGCACTGGTCCTCGCCGAACCGTTTTTGCGGGCCATATCCGGGCCAGTCATTGTGGATCACCTTTGCACCAAGCTCTTCTGCAACACTGCATGTGCTGTCCGTGGATCCGCTATCGATCACAATGATTTCAGAGGCCAGCTCTCTAACGCTTTCGATCGTGCGTCCGATCCGGTCTGCTTCGTCTTTTGCTATGATGAAGACCGATAGAGGGAGGGGCATACGGGCCACGTTTTGTCCGTTTGTTGCGTGCGGCGATGACGGAGGGGCCGGTCACATCCATGTTAGAGAAGACGTGACTTAAACCCATCAGATTGTTGTTTAGTTTCCTGGGTGCGGTTTGGGAAGCTGAGAATGCCGATCGTGCCACATGAGCCCCTGGGTCAAAAAGATTCCATCCTCAAACTCCGGCAAATTTCAGGGCAGGAAAAGATCGATTTTGCTTACAAAACCGTTTTTGTTGACTTACAAAATCGGTTTTGTAAAATAGTCGGCGCATGTTTTGGAATTTGTATGTCACGATGCCGGTGTATGAGCCGAGCAAGATACAAAGCGCCAAAAGGTGCGTTGGGAGGAAAGATGACCCGTGACCGCGGATCAGTAACAATCGAAGATGTTGCCCGCCATGTCGGCGTGGCAAAAGGGACCGTATCGCGTGTCCTGAACAATTATACCGACATCTCCCAAGCGACCCGTGACCGTATTCTGAAAGCGGTCAAAGATCTCGGCTATCATCCGTCTTCGACTGCCCGCAGCCTCAAACGTGGCCGTCAGGACACCCTTGGAATTGTTATTCCGGTCGGGCAGGGCCGTGGCGCAGATCCGTTTTTATCTGAATTTATTGATGGTGTAGCGCGCGCGCTGGACGAGCTGGACTACGACCTGCTGATTACTACCTCCCATTCTGCCGATCATGTATTGGAAACCCACGAGCGCCTGATTGCCCGGCGCAAGGTCGATGGTTTCATCCTGACACGTACGGAAGTAGATGATCCCCGGGTCAGTTTTCTCCTGTCCCGAAATGTCCCGTTTGTGGCGCACGGACGAACCGGTCACTCGCGTCAATACAGTTGGTTCGACATCGACAATGAAGCTGCGTTTGTTGAAGGTGTCGAGCATCTGGTCAAGCTTGGCCACCGCCGGATCGGTTTTATCGGTGGGCCGGAGGACCTCAATTTCGCCCGCCAGAGGATTGCCGGGTATCAGCTGGGCTTGAAAAATACCGGCATTGATACCGATGCGGAACTGGCAACTGTCCAGGCTCTTGGAGAGCAAGGCGGAGTGGACGGAGCCCGTCAGCTCCTGAGCCTTGATCGCCCGCCGACAGCAATCTTGTGTGTAACGGATGCCGTCGCGATTGGTGCCATGAAACACTGCCGGGAGCGTGGGCTGGCCGTGGGGTCGGATGTCACCATCATTGGCTACGACGGTTTGCCGGTCGGCGCCTATGTAGATCCGCCTCTGACGACGTTTTCTCAATCAACGCAGGCAGCAGGCGGCCAGATCGCGCGCATGCTGATTGATGTTATCGAAAACAACAAAGCGGAGCCGCGCCAGGAGCTGGCGCACGCAGAACTTTTGAAGCGGGCCTCGGATGGCCCACCCTCGAAATCGCCTGAGGAACTGGCAGCAGTTCTCAAGCGGTCTGATTAGTGCAACGGAAGATCTAAAGGGAGAGTGCAATGTTTGGGAGGACACTGCTAAAGGCTTCGGCCCTTGCTGGCGTGTTGAGTATGTCCGTGGCTTCGGTTCATGCCGAAGGATTGCGGTTCTGGACAACCGAAGAACAGCCGGAACGGCTCGCCAAGCAAGAAGAAATGGCAGCCGCATTCAAAAAGAAAACCGGTGTTGATGTGGAAGTCATCCCGGTGACGGAAAAGGACCTGGGTACGCGGGCAACGGCTGCATTCGCCGCTGGCGATCTGCCGGATGTGATTTATCATCCGCTGCAATACGCTCTGCCCTGGGCAGAAGCGGGTATTCTCGATTCTGAAGCTGCCAGCGAAGTGATCGAAGGGCTTGGCGCGTCAAGCTTTGCGCCGGGTGCTCTCAACATGGCCACCTATGAAGGTGAATATGCGGCAGTACCGGTCGATGGCTGGACCCAAATGGTAGTTTACCGCAAGGACCTGTTCGATGAGAACGGACTTGAAGCACCGACGACCTATGGCGCAGTTCTCAAAGCGCTGGAAAAGCTCCACAATCCGCCCGAAATGTTCGGTTTTGTCGCGGCGACGAAGATCGACGAAAACTTCATGAGCCAGGTTCTGGAGCATGTGCTGCTGGCAAATGGTGTCAGCCCGGTCGATGGCAATGGCTTCAAGGCCCTGGACGAGAAGAAAACCACTGAAGCGCTGGACTTTTACAAGGCGATTGCCAAGGCCTCGCCTCCTGGCGACCTGTACTGGAAGCAATCGCGCGAACTCTATTTCGGCGGCAAGGCAGCGATGATCATCTGGTCGCCGTTCATTCTGGACGAACTCGCTGGCCTGCGTGACAGCGCACCTCCGACAATTACCGACGACCCAACTTCCAAGGAACTTGCGTCCAAAACCGGTATTGTGACCACTCTGTCCGGCCCTTCCAACCCGGACGGTGCTGCTTGGGGCGATGTCCGCTATTTCGGCATAACCAATGACGCCGACACGGATGCAGCGATGGACTTCGTAAAGTACTCCATGGACGAAGGTTACCTGTCGACGCTTTCCATTGCGCCGGAAGGTAAGTTCCCGGTCCGCCGGGGTGATGGCTCTGATCCGGTCAAATATGTGACCGGCTGGTCCAAGCTGCCGGTTGGGGTGGACCGCAAGGCGCCGCTCACCGAGCTCTATGACCCGGCAACGATCGAACAGATCGTCAGCGGGCTGGACACGGCGAGCCGCTGGGGCGTCAAGGAAGGCCAGCTTTCACTGGCCTCCAAGATCATCAACAGCCAGGTGATCAACCGCCTGGTCCGCGAGTATATCGACGGTGAGCGCGACGCCGCTGCGACGGTCGCCAAGTTGAACGACGAGCTGGCGAAAATTCAGTAGCATGCCAGCAGTTGCGTGAAACTGCCGGGAGGCCTCAGGGTCTCCCGGACGAACTTCCAATCCGTTTTCACTGGAAGACCTGTCATGCCCGAGCCGGGACATTCCTCCGCTGGCCGACAGCTTCAGCCGCCCAAAGGTATCGGTCCAATGGAGAGGCGAGAGGCGCGGCTCGCCTATCTGATGCTTGCTCCGACCTTTCTGATCATCCTGTTGATCGTTTTGGGACCGCTGCTTGCCAACTTCTGGATCAGTGTGAAGCCTGTCCAGCTTGCCGACCTGCGCCCGCCGACCGTTCTGGTCAACGACCGTGTGCGTGGCAAGCCGCAGGCAGCCGGCGATGAGATGACCGTCGAGTTCCGGGTGCGGAACTCATCTCAGGACAAGGAAATCCGCAATGTTGTTCTGAAGGCCGAGCTTCCTGCCGGGTTCAGGGCTGAAAGCAGCCCGGACCAGTGCTCCCTGACAGGACAGGCGGTTACGTGTGATTTGGGAAATGTTCCCGGCAAATGGCGCGAGCGTTTGCGCTTTGAGGGGATTGCTGAGGCGGCCTATTTCGAAGGTGAGAAACAGGATCTGGATGATACGATTTCCGTTTCCGGCGCAGCGGACAATGTCCTGACCAGTTTCGAATTCACCGGTGAAAACTTCGCCAGGATATTTGACAGCGACGAGTTCTGGAGCGTCCTGCGCGTGACGTTCTATTACACGGTGTTTGGAACCGGCGGTGCGCTTGTCCTCGGACTGTTTGCCGCTCAACTTCTGAATACGACCTTCCGCGGCCGTGGGTTGTTGCGCGGCCTGTTTCTGTTTCCCTATGTGTCGCCTGTGATTGCTGTCGCTTTCACCTGGGTGGTGCTTTTTGATCCATTCTCGGGAACCTTGAATGCCCTTTTGACCAAAATGGGCGCGGCCAGCGAACCGATCAACTTCTTCGGACAGCGGGCGATCGAGTATACGGTTTTTGGTATTCCGCTGGAGTTTCCGTTGGCACTGACAACAGTCATTGCATTTGAGGCCTGGCGGTATTTCCCGCTTTCCTTCCTGTTTATTCTGGCGCGTATGCAGTCCATCAACACGGACATGTATGAAGCGGCCGAGATGGATGGGGCAACGCCACTGCAGCAGTTCTGGTACATCTCGTTGCCGCAGCTTGCCGGAATTCTGTCCGTCCTGTTCCTGCTGCGGTTCATTTGGACCTTTAACAAGTTCGATGACATCTTCCTGCTCACCGGCGGCAATGCCGGGACACGGACATTGACGGTCGCTGTCTATGAACAGGGATTTGCCCTGTCCAACCTGGGCGCTGGTGCGGCCGTAGCCGTGGTTGTGTTTGTTCTGCTGGTCACATTCGCCATCATCTTCCTCCACTTCTCGCCCAAGGAGGAGGGCCTATGAGAAATCTTTCCGGTTTCCTTCTCGCTGTGCTGGCAGGTGGTCTGTGGGGCTCGGTGATCATGATTGTAGCCGGGGTTACCTTGACCCTTGCATCTGGGGCCGTCGCGGTGCCGCAAGTCGGTGCGGGCTTCATG
Source organism: Roseibium sp. (assembly GCA_965230705.1). GTDB lineage: Bacteria > Pseudomonadota > Alphaproteobacteria > Rhizobiales > Stappiaceae > Roseibium. Next base: position 934,721 of record CBDDLN010000001.1, read on the forward strand.
TCAGGCGTTATCAGCGCACTGTTTCAGGTATGGTTGCAGGAGAAGCAGACAACACGAAAGACAACGGTCTTTGCCGGGTTGATCTGTTTTCTGGTGCTCATGGCCGTCACCTTTGCAGCACCATTCGGCTTGCCGTTGGATGCGGCAATGCCATGGCACGCCCTTGCGATTGTTGGTCTTGTAGTTTGCGTGGCTTTGGCCAATCGGTTGTGTCTGTCTGGCGTCTCCTTCGGTCCCATGTCCCGGTATGATCGCGAAGTCGTTTATATCCGGATCATGAAGGGCATTGGTTTCGTGATCTTTTCGATCATCGTCATCCTGCCCTTCTACGTAATGGTGATGACATCACTGAAGAGCCAGCAAGTGCTCCTGGCAAACCCGCTCGATCTGTCGATTGATGTCTCGCAAGGGTTTTCCAGTCTGTTCAGATCCTACGTGGAACTGTTTACCGAGTATAATTTCGGCCGCTATTTGCTTGTCTCGGCCTTCGTCTCCGTGGCGACGGTCATCCTGACACTGCTGTTCTCCGTCCCCGGCGCTTATGCGGTTTCACGGCTGCGTTTTCCGGGCCGGGCTGTGCTGTCCCGGTCGGTTCTGCTGATTTACATGGTCCCGGCTATTGTGCTGGTCATCCCGCTCTACGCAGTCTTCTCTCAGTTGGGCTTGCGGAACAGTCTGACCGGCCTGTTGATCGTATATCCGGCGACCACGATCCCTGTGTCCCTTTACATGCTGCAAGGGTATTTCCGGGGCCTTCCTTCGGAGCTGGAAGAAGCCGGCCTGATGGACGGGCTCAGCAGAATTGGCGTGATCATGAAAATCACCCTGCCGCTGTCATTGCCGGCACTGGCGTCCGTGTCCCTATATGTGTTCATGATTGCCTGGAACGAGTTCCTGTTTGCGTTCATGTTCCTGGATGACCCGGACATCTTTACCCTGTCACGCGGCGTCGTGGCGCTTAATTCATCGGAAGTTCCACGTCAGCACCTCATGGCCGGCGCGGTCATCGCAACCGTTCCGGTTCTGGTCATCTTCCTCTGGTTCGAACGCTTCCTCGTGCAGGGGCTGACGGCGGGGAGTGTCAAGGGATGACGGCTATATGTGGATTTATTTGGAGTAACAGCCATGAGCGCTGATCTGGACGCTCTCGCGCAAACCATTCTCAAGGACAACGACCTGGGAACCTACACGGTTCCAACCAAGGGTCTTTATCCCTACCAGTGGAATTGGGACTCCGCTTTTGTAGCGCTGGGCTTCGCCAGTTTCGATATCGATCGGGCCTGGCAGGAGATTGAAACGCTTTTCGACGGGCAGTGGCCGGACGGAATGGTGCCCCATATTCTGTTTCACAAGAACGATCCGAGTTACTTTCCAGGTCCCGATATCTGGAATGCCGGTACAGGTAGCCTGCAAACGTCAGGTCATTCCCAGCCTCCTGTGGCCGCGACCATCGTCCGTGATCTCTATGAGCGCTGGCCCGGCGAAAACAGCGCTGCGCGTGCAAAGGCGCTGTTTCCCAAGCTCATGCGTTGGCACCGCTGGTTTGCCACCTACCGGGACCCTCAAGGACTGGGGAGCGTTGCAATCATCCACCCGTGGGAATCCGGCAGGGATAACTTGCCGGACTGGGATGAGCCACTGGCCGGTGTCGATACGTCCAGTGTCGAGCCCTATACCCGCAAGGATACGGCTCATGTCGATCCCCACATGCGTCCTCGAAAGGAAGACTACGATCGCTATATGGCGATCCTGGGATGTGGCCGTTCCCTGGACTGGGAGCCGAAGGCTGTTGTCGAACAATGCCCGTTCCTCGTTGCCGATCCCGGAACAAGCCTCATCCTTCTGCGCGCAAACAGAGACCTGGCTGTGCTTGGAAAGGTTCTGGGTTTCTCTGAGGAGCTGAAAGAGATCGACGGCTGGATAGAGCGTCTGGAACGCGGCGTAAGCGATCTATGGAACGCGGATCTCAAGGCTCATACCACGCGAAATCTGCGCACCGGGAACATGGGAACAGGCGTGTCCAGTGCCGCCTTCTTGGCGCCCTATGCGGGCATCACAGATCCGGAGGTTCTGGACGCCCTTAACGACCACTTTGACCGCATCGCGAACAAGGTTCGCTACATGTTGCCGTCCTATGATCCGGACCATGACCGGTTTGAACCGCAGCGGTACTGGCGCGGACCCGTGTGGGCAATCGTCAACTTCATGATCGCGCGCGGGTTTTCAGAAACAGGAAACCTTGAGCGGGCCGAACGCATTCGCCAGGACACGGCGGATCTCGCGCGAATCAGCGGATTTGCCGAGTACTACAGTCCGGTTGATGGATCAGGCGCAGGCGGGAACGCATTTTCCTGGACCGCGGCGGTTTGGCTCGCCTGGGCGTCGCCGCGCAGTACAGCGCGGGCTGCTTGAGTGCGGACGAAGAGTTAAGCGGGGAACGAATAGATGGGTTCAATCCGGCTCAATGGCGTTGAAAAATGGTTTGGTGACCTGCAGGTTATCAAGGGGATCGACCTTGATATCGGCGATGGTGAATTTGTTATTTTCGTCGGTCCTTCCGGTTGCGGGAAGTCGACGCTCCTGCGGTTGATTTCCGGTCTTGAGGAGACAAGCCGCGGTGAAATCGTCATCGATGGCAAAGATGTGACTGCCGAAGCTCCGTCTGCCCGCGGCTTATCCATGGTGTTCCAGTCCTATGCGCTTTATCCGCATATGTCGGTCCGTGAAAATGTGGGATTCGGTCTGAAAACAGCCGGTGAATCGAAAACTGAAATCGAGAGGAAAGTTGCTCGCGCTGCGGAAGTTCTCAAGCTCGATGATTATTTGGAGCGGCGCCCCAAAGCCCTGTCAGGCGGTCAGCGGCAGCGGGTCGCGATCGGCCGGGCCATTGTACGGGAGCCGAAGGCCTTTCTGTTTGACGAGCCCTTATCGAACCTCGACGCCGCGTTACGGGTGGAGATGCGGTTCGAGATTGCGCGTCTGCACAAGTCCCTTGGAACGACCATGATCTATGTGACTCATGACCAGGTCGAGGCAATGACACTTGCGGACAAGATCGTGGTGCTGCAAGGCGGTGTCATTGAACAGGTCGGTTCGCCGCGCGACCTTTATGAGCGGCCAGACAACCGGTTTGTTGCCCAGTTCATCGGCTCGCCAAAGATGAACATTCTGCCCTGTTCGATAGACGGAGACCGTTACGATCTGGATGGTCATGGCTGCGGGCATTATCCGCATGCCGGAGCAGAGCGGCCAGCCGTCGAGATCGGAATCAGGCCAGAACACATCGGCCTGGTTGGGGAAGGCGAAGGGCAGGCAAACGGCACCGTTGACGTAGTCGAGTATCTGGGTGCCGATACGTATCTGTATGTGGCGATTGAGGGCCTTGGAACGGTTCTGGTCCGCACCGATGGCGCAGGCCAGTGGCAAGAAGGCCATGGTGTGGGCCTCGCATTTGATCCTGGGAAAACGCATTTCTTCTGCGAAAACGGGAAAACGATCCGCTAAACAGCCGCGTGTTGCGCTGCAAGCAAGAGAACCTTTATGTGGTCCGCTGGAAAAAAGGCCAGTCTTGCAAGCAAGACTGGCCGAATTCGGTAAAAGCCCTAGAAAAAAATGCCTGATATCAATGCAGTTACAATGGTGTAGCTACATGACAGCCGTGTGAATTTACCATGGCAACTGTGCTTCAAAATGAGGAGGGAGGCTGGAATTCTTCCTATTACATCGGTAAATCTCAAAAATTGACTTAGATAAAATATTGAAAATAATAACATAAATAGATTTGTATGACGTTTTAGTCATTTGGGCCTTGCTATTCTGCATTCAAGATGGAACTCTCAACGCGAATGCCGCAATGCAGCATGCCATTATGTTGGGCAGGTTCGGCGGCGCAGGCAGTTTTAATCTTCGTCCGGCGGACGAGTATGGGAGGAACTACGATGACTGCAGCAATGGTGGGCTGGGCCCATTTGCCATTTGGAAAGCACTCTGAAGACACCGTCGAAAGCCTGATCGTCAAAGCCGCGAGCGAAGCGATCCACGACGCCGGCATCGCGCCAGAAGATGTTGATGAAATTCTGCTCGGGCATTTCAATGCCGGGTTCTCGGTTCAAAATTTCACCGCTTCGCTGGTCCTTCAGGCCGATCCGTCGCTGCGTTTTACACCGGCAACGCGCGTTGAAAACGCCTGTGCGACCGGCTCCGCTGCCGTGCATCAGGGTGCCCGGGCCATCGCCAGTGGGGATGCCCGTTTCGTGCTTGTGGTCGGAGTGGAACAGATGACCACGACGCCGGGACCGGAAATCGGCAAGAACCTGCTGAAGGCCTCCTACCTGAAGGAAGAGGGTGACATTCCTGCCGGCTTTGCCGGTGTCTTTGGCAAGATTGCAGATGCCTATTTCCAGAAGTATGGCGACCAGTCTGACGCTCTGGCGAAAATAGCTGCGAAGAACCACAAGAATGGCGCCAACAACCCTTACGCTCAGATGCGCAAGGACCTTGGTTACGATTTCTGCCGTCAGGAAAGCGAGAAAAACCCCTTCGTTGCGGGCCCGCTGAAACGGACGGATTGCTCCCTTGTGTCCGATGGTGCTGCTGCCCTGGTATTGACCGATACGGCCACGGCTCTTGGCATGAAAAAGGCCGTCGCTTTCCGCTCCATGGCACATGTGCAGGACTTCCTGCCGATGTCGAAGCGCGACATCCTGAAGTTTGAAGGGTGTTCCCACGCCTGGGGCCAGGCGCTCGGCGATGCGGGCCTGGCGCTGGACGACCTCTCCTTCGTCGAGACTCATGACTGCTTCACGATTGCCGAGTTGATCGAATACGAAGCCATGGGCCTGACCAAGGAAGGCGAAGGTGCCCGTGCGGTTCTGGAAGGCTGGACCGAAATGGACGGCAAGCTGCCGGTGAACCCGTCTGGCGGCCTGAAGGCAAAGGGTCATCCGATCGGTGCCACAGGCGTTTCCATGCACGTTCTGACAGCAATGCAGCTCACTGGAACCGCTGGAGACATCCAGGTCAAGGATGCTGAGATCGGCGGCATCTTCAATATGGGCGGCGCGGCTGTCGCAAACTATGTGTCGGTGCTACAAGCCCTGAAATAAGTACTCTTATCAGAAGTACCTGAAAAGCCGGCATTTTTGCCGGCTTTTCTCTGTCTTGTTATTCATTCTCAATCAGTTGCGGCGCAACCAGTCAGAGAGGCCTTGACCAATGATGTCAGGTTGATCCTCCTGCAGATAATGGACGCCCGCGCCTATGAAACGGGTTTCCAGATTTGGAAGTGTCTTCTGGAAATAATCAACAACCGGTGCCGGGTTAAGTCCACCAGGTTTTGCATAGAAATAAAGCTTGGGAAGAGGTGAGTTAGCCAGCCAGTCTCCGTTTGCGGTGGTGATGGCCGTGATTTCTTCTGGCTCCCCACCGATTGGGATAATTCGTGGGAAAACCAGGGTCGGCAAGCGGCTTTCCCTGGTTTGGAATGGTTCCCGGTAGACTGCACGCACGTCGTCTGTGAGCGGTTTGGCGACACCCATTTCAGGCAAGATGACCTCAACGAACATGTTTTCATCCAGGATCATCTTTTCGCCGACACCTGGTGTTCGAACAGCTTTGAAGAATTCGCCGGCAGCACCCATTGATTCATAATCGGGGATCGGCACGGCAGGGGCGACTATTGCTTCCATGAATGCAAGGCCGCGGACATTGGGTTCGTTCTCTCGTGCATAGTGCATCCCGAGTGCCGAGCCCCAGTCGTGGATCACGAGGGTGATGTTCTTGAGGTCGAGGGCTTCAATGAAGCCGGTCAGATGCTTGTAATGATCCTGATAGGAGTAATCTATATCGGGTTTGTCCGACTTGCCGAAGCCGATCAGGTCCAGAGCGATGATCCGGCGTTGATCTTCAACATGAGGCAGAATGTTGCGCCAAAGATACGAAGACGTTGGATTGCCATGAATGAACAGGACGGGGTCGCCCTTGCCTTCGTCGATGTAAGCGATTTTTGAGCCGTGCACGTCAACAAATTTGTAGCCGTAGGGCATTTTGGCGGAGGCTGTTTCAGGCGCTGGAGCTGCCTGTGCATCTGGCGTTCCGGCAAGCGGCATTGCCAGCGCAATTGGAAGCAGCGATTTGGTAAGCAGGTTCATTTGCAAGACCTTTCGATTTTGGACCGTGTCTTTCTGTTTCGTCACTCCGAACAGCAATCAAGATGACCGGTCGTCTTGAAATTGGTGAAATAGATTCCGGTTTGTTGGATACGCTCCTTCCTTCTTGTGGTTTGAAATGTGGATTTATTCAGCTGCGGGATTCAGCAGTTGGTCAAAGACCACACCGATAAACAACCTCATTGGCTCTGATGTGCCAGATGATTTGGCGCGTAAAACAGCACCTTGCCATCCGTTGTAGATGAATTGACCCAATACAGTGGCATCTTGAGATTTGGCAAGAGCGCCGGCTTCCTGTGCAACCTTCAAACAGTCGATGTATTTCTGCTGCAGGGACGCAAAAACCGTACAAAGAGCTGACTGTATGGGCCGGTTTTCAAGCGCAAGCTCTTGAGACAGGTTCCCGGCAAAACATCCGGACCGCCCCTGTTCCTGATCGTAGAGGTCTGCCCAATCCTCAAACAGGCATCGAAGCCTTTGAAGAGGCGGTTTTTCAGACTTTACAAGCTGCGCTTCAAGGTGTTCCAGGAGCTGCTTTTCATACAGCTTCAGTGCTTCGACAACGAAAGCGTCTTTGCTGTCGAAATAATTATAAAATGACCCCTTTGGAACACCTGCAGCATTGGTGATCTCCTTAACGCCTGTTGCTGCAACACCTTGCGTGTAAAGAAGGTCGAGACCTCTTTCCAAAAGTGTGTCCCGATTTGAAGTTGATTTCGGCATAATATGACCAGTCGTCTTAAGTCGAGGGATGTATGCCTGAAGGCGGGATTCCGATCAAGCCCGATCGCGGCAATGTGATCATGCCGAACCTTTGTCACTGGCCTTAGACGGGAAGACAAACCCACAGCCACATGACTACCTTGTGTTTTTCAAGCCTGTATGATTTGACCGCTTCATGAACAAGTTCCACAAGGGTGCGGTTGCAGCCGGACACAAGCTCACAGCCGAAGCCGCGGCAGCCATCTTGCGTGAAGGCGGAACCGCGATCGATGCGGGAATTGCAGCGCTTGCAATGGCGTGCGTGTGTGAGCCTGTGTTGGCATCTCCGGGCGGTGGCGGTTTTGCGATGTTGCGCAATGGTGCGACCGGGGATGTATCCCTGGTCGACTTTTTCCCGCAAACGCCGATACATCGCAGGCAATCGGATGCCAATGGATTTGAGGAGATCGTTGCTGATTTTGGCACGGCCACGCAGCGGTTTCATATCGGTCCGGCTACTGTCGCAACACCGGGATTTTTTGCCGGAATAGACGCACTGCGTGAAGCTGGTGCGACCGCGTCATTGTCCGACTTGTTTGAACCGGCAATGAAAGCGGCTCGCGAAGGTGTCATCGTGACGCCCTATCAGGCTTACCTCTCCACGGTCGTAAAACCGATCCTGACAGCGACCATTCCTGCTGCAGAGCTGTTTGCACCAGGCGGTGACGTGGTTGCTGCTGGGAGGGTATTCAGGAATCCCGGACTGGCCGACGCATTTGACCATGCAGCGCGTGAAGGTTTTGCGGACGGCGAGTTAGGTGGAGAGCTCGTCCGGATGCAGAAGGAGACAGGCAATCTGACATCGGAGGATCTGCAAGCCTACAAGGCTGAACATCGTCAGCCCCTGACCATCACACTCGGCGCATCTACGGTGCATCTCAATCCGCTTCCTGCCGCCAGCGGCACCATCATTGCGTACGCTCTCGGGCATACGGCAGGCACACGGCCCCTGGACATGGCTAGGGCGCTGGACGAGGCGGACAGGGCCAGGCGTGAGGCCGGCGGCGATCTATCAAAGCTTATCGCCCGGCCAATCCGGCAAAAGGGAACGACGCACATTTCGGTCGTCGATGCGGACGGAAACGCTTGTTCCATCACCGTTTCCAATGGCGAGGGCAATGGTGAAATTGTCAATGGCTTCGGCTTTATGCCGAACAACATTCTCGGCGAGGAAGACGTCAATCCGTTTGGATCAGGAGACTGGCCCTGCAATGCCCGGCTCGCATCAATGATGTGCCCGGCTATTGCGACCGGAGAGGGCGGAAGGCTGGATGTCCTGGGATCTGGAGGTTCAAACCGGATCCGTTCAGCGATCTTTCAAACTGTCACGCGGTTGTGTCTGAAAAACGAAGACCTGAGGGACGCTGTCACTGCTCCCAGGATGCACATTGAAGACGGCCATCTTGATTTTGAGGACCTGTTTCAATCAAACGATGCTGACGGGTTGCGCGCCGCCTTTTCCGATCACAGGGCGTGGCCGGAGCCAAACATGTTCTTCGGCGGGGTGCATGCCGTCAACCGATGCAAAGACGGCCATTTCACCGGCATTGGCGACCCTCGCCGCGAAGGCGCAGCCGTTTTGATTGACTGATAAAACTACTTACCAGTCCCTTTCTTATACGCAAGATCTAAGAATTATTTTCGGGAAATATTTCAGATTGAAAAATAAACTGACAAGCAATCAGTGATTTTAAATAATGTAGGAATTTATATTATCCACCGTAAGTATAGTTCGTTTGAGCTGGGTTTATTAATTAAATTGTTACTTGTCCTGGACACTCTTTTGTCATTGGGCTTGGGGTGCTCTCGCAATTTGAATTGGTGTGTTCAGGGACAAGAAAATGAAAAGCTTGAAGTCGAAGATGGCGGCAGTCATTGCGATGGCATTTGTCGCCGTAAGCGCGATGAGCATCGGATCCATCAGCATCCTCTATAAGCTGGAGGAAAACGCCGGCAAGCTCGAAGCGAGTGCCAAGCGCTTTTCAGGCGAAGCGATGACATTGACGATCACCCTGCAAGACATGCGTTTCGACATAGTTCAGGTACAGCAATGGCTGACGGACATTTCAGCTACGCGAGGGCTGGACGGCCTGAATGATGGTTTTGAGGTTGCAGCGGAGTTTGCAGAGAAGTTTGGATCTGACAGTGAGGCGGCCCAGGCGCTGGCAAACCAAATGGGCTACGCCGGGCTGTCGGCCAAAATAGAGGAAATTCGAAAGCGGTTTCCTGTCTATTACTCTGCCGGAAAGACGATGGCTGATGCTTATGTTTCCGGCGGGCCGTCCTCAGGCAACAAGCTCATGGGCAATTTCGACTCTGCTGCAGAAAAGCTCTCCAGTGCGCTCGAAGAAGCCTTAAGCATGCACCGGGAACAGTTGGTGGCGGAGCGGCAAGGAGCTCTTGCCGAGGCGGATGCATATGAGCACTCAGCACATGATGCCAATTTGATGACTTTCGCCAACGCAGGATTGGTTCTCCTGGCAATCGGGCTTGGTGGTTACATAGCAATGCGCTGGGCGGTCATGCCTCTCGCCGCGCTTGCCAGCGCCGTTAAAGGCATTACCGGTGGGGATTATTCCATCGAGCTTTCAGAAAGCAAACGGCATGATGAAATCGGCTCCCTAGCCAAGGCAATTCATGTGCTGCGCGACGGTGCTTGCGAAAGAGAGCGGCTGGTTGAAGCGCAGCGTACCCAGGATGCGGAGCGGATTGACCGTCTCCGCGACCGTGAGAACCTCGTGTCGTCCTTCCGGACGGATGTCTCCTCGCTGATTGTTGATGTCGACAATACAATGGCCAAGCTTGAAGAAACTGCAGGAACATTGATTGCGGTTGCTCGGGACACAACACAAAACGCAGACGGTGCGTCGTCAGCATCCCACTCGGCCCTGTCCAATGTCGAAGCTGTAGCCTCTGCAGCGGCTGAATTGTCTTCCTCAATCGAAGAGATCAATCAGCGGGTCAACTCGACCACTTCCGTGGTCGCCGAAGCGGCAAACACCACGCAGGCAACGAACCAGAAGGTCGAAACCTTGTCGGCTGCAGCTCAGGAAATTGGTGAAGTTGTTCAGCTTATTTCTACAATTGCCGAGCAGACCAATCTCTTGGCACTGAACGCAACGATCGAGGCAGCCCGGGCCGGTGAAGCCGGAAAAGGCTTTGCTGTGGTTGCATCCGAGGTCAAGGAATTGGCCACCCAGACTGGCAAAGCAACCGAGAGCATTACCCAGCAAATCTCAGCCATTCAGGGCGCAACGAGCGATGCGGCCCGGTCGATTCAGGAGATTTCTGAAATCATGGGGAATGTGACTGCAGAAACAAGCGCAATTGCGGCGGCAGTAGCCGAGCAAAGCGCGGCAACTGGAGAAATCGCGCGCGGCGTGAACGAGGCATCATCCAGAACGCAGGAAGCAAATGCCAGCGTCTCCGGACTGGGCGACAATGCGGAGCGTTCGACCAATGCAGCCCATGAGGTCAGTGATGCGGTCAAATCGGTCGCCAATCGAACCCAGACCCTCACAACCCAGATTGAAGGTTTCATCAAGGCCTTTGCTGCCTAGGATTCGATGACGGGAAAAAGGGAAGGGCTTTGGAGCTCTCCAAAGCCCTTTTGTCATAGTGTCCTAGTGCGACGCGTTCGCTGTTGCGGAATACCAGGTGGAATCTGTCAGTTTGGGCGGAGAAAGTGGTGCACCACCACCTTCGCCTGTATAGGTGTCTGCAACACCATAGACGTAAATCCCGCCTGCAGAGCGCTTGACGATGACCGCCCGCTCGATCAATTCGACATCGCCGGCGAGACAGCGCGCATTTGCGGTAAAGAGGTCCTTTCCGCCTTCAACGAGCTTTTCGCTTCCCGAAGAAAAACTGCCCTCACAACTCTTTGCTGAATCAGCGATGATCATTGAGATGAGCTCTTGCTCACTCTGATAGGTGCCCGGTGCGAAGATATGCGCAACGACAGTTCGAGCTTCATCAGCGGCGACTGCATGCAATCCGTTCAAGTCCTCTTCCCGTTGACCGTCGGGGATCAGTTTCAAGCCTGAAATGCCTGCCTGGCCGAGAACATTGAACAGTGCCTGAGTTGCCTCGATCGCCAGCTGCGGATCGGCCGGGGCGGCTGAACTTCCCGGCTGCGCAGGGCTTTGTGATTGGGCCGGCGCAGCCGCGCTCCCCATGGAGGGACTTACACCGTGGCGCGATGAATTCCGCTTCACGCACCTGGCAAGCCTGGCCATCAGTTTGGAGGTCCCGGTCAGGCGGAACTCGTAATTGTAGGCGCCATCGTAGACATACATCGTGCGGCCGCGCCGGAATCTTTTGATGATGTAGCCGTCATCGGGCATCGGCATCCGCACCAATGTCTTGTCGGCCGCCGTTCCGGTGCCGCTCTGCCACGCGCCACGATCAATTCGGAATTGAAGAGGGATTTTCTGTCCGGGGGTCAGGTTCCAGGTTGGTGCGGAAAACCCGATGGCCCAGTTGTAGGTGGTGTCCACCTGGACGTAGAGAGTAATACCACTTCGATAGGCAGCGGATGCCACGCAGTTGTTGAAGCGTCCGGTCGCATCATCAGTGAAGGCACTGCCCGACCAACCGCCAAGTCGGAATGTTTCAACAACGGCGGCGTTTGCGGGCCAGTTTGCCAGAATTATGGCCGAAACAGCGCAAATCAGTTTCCAAAACCGCATCAAATCCCCCCAGCCAAATCTGGTGCAGCCTCAAATGCTGCTGCCGTAAGTGCTTTCCCTGAAAAGGGTATGCGCAATTTTCCACGTCATCAAGATGATATCGGCATGAGTGTGGCTGTTTCCATGGCCGGATGGGATTCAACTCAACCAATCCGCTTTGACGGCAGAAATCTATTTCGTTCCTGTTCGAACCTTTGAAATGTCATGCCCGGTGGCTGAGCGCCAGACCGCCTACATTAGGGATGAAGCAATTTTTGTCTGGAGAGCGGTGATGGCGCGCCATCAAAAAGTGAACGGTTCGGACAAGGTAACGCGGGAAACAGCGATTTCCGGCGCGCGTCTCGATGTGTTCCCGACGTTCACCAAGGTTGCCGGCCGCCCGGTGCTGGTTGTGGGGCATGGCGCTGAAGCTGCTGCCAAAGTGCGGCTGCTCGGCGAAACCAATGCACGGATCATCGTGGTTTCAGAGAAAATGGAACCGGAACTCGGCAAGGCGATCGAACTGGTCGGCGCTGAGCATCTGGCAGAAGACTTTTGCGCGGACCATTTGAATGGCGCTGCCCTGGTTTTTTCCGCTCGTGAAGATTTCGGTCTCGACAAGGCGGTCGTTGATGCAGCCCGTAGCGCTGGTATCCCGGTAAATGCGGTCGACAAGCCGGACTTGTGTGACTTTTATACTGGAGCACTGGTCAACCGGGCACCAGTTGCCATTGCGATTACCTCAACTGGAGTCGGACCTGTGCTGGCCCGCCATATCCGGGCACGTATTGAGGGAATGCTTCCGCGGGCAACCGGAGAACTGGCACGTCTGGCGGAGAGTTTTCGCAGCACCGTTGCAAACGTCATTAGTGAAGGCGCCGCACGGCGTCAGTTCTGGGCGCGGTTCTTTTCCGGAAACGTCGCGACCAACCTTTATGCCGGCAAGCACGATGCAGCATGGGCAAGTGCGCAGCGCCTTTTGAACGGAAAGGCTGACGAAGCCGGGTTCGTCTGGCTGGTCGGGGCGGGGCCCGGCGCAGAAGATCTTCTGACGCTTCGCGCGCAACGTTTGGTGCAGGAAGCCGATGTCATTGTTTATGACGCTCTTGTTCCCTCAAGCGTCGTGGCGATGGGCCGCCGTGATGCCGAACGGGTTTCCGTTGGCAAGCGCAAAGACGCCCACTCCGTTTCGCAACAGGAAATCGATACGTTGCTGGTGGACCTGGCACGCGTCGGTAACAAGGTCGTTCGCTTGAAAGCTGGCGATCCGATGATCTTTGGCCGTGCGGCGGAAGAAATGGAAGCCCTGCGCGCTGGCGGCATTGGGTTTGAAATTGTCCCCGGAGTTACGGCCGCATTTGCCGCAGCAGCGTCTGCGCAGATCCCGCTCACCCTGCGCGGTGTTGCCTCCAACCTGGTCTTCGCGACCGGTCACAATGCCAAGTCGGAAACCTTGCCGGATTGGGCGGGCCTTGCGCTGAAAGGCTCGACGGTCGCGGTTTACATGGGCCGCACAGTTGCTGCTGCAGTTGCCAAAAAACTGATGGTGGCCGGGTTGGCTTCGCAGACACCCGTCGCCGTAATCGAAAACGCCGCCCACTCGGCGGAACGCCAATTTTCCGGAACCCTGTCTGATCTCAGCGTCCTGTCAGAGCGCGCGGAAATCGACGGTGCAGTTCTGATCGTAATCGGCGAGGCCGTTGGTCACGCCGCACTGACAAATGCCGAACCCCTTGCGCCGCAAAAAGCGGCCCGGGTTGCTGCGGCTTGAGGAGTTCGAAAGTCATGAAAGTCATCACTGCAAACCGCCTGTTGAACGGCGATGTAGTCTGGATGGGCGAGAGCGGAACCTGGGTGGAGCGTGTCACCCTGGCCAAAGTCCTGGAAGACAAGGAAGCTGTTGAAGAAGGCCTTGCGCTCGGTGCAGAGGCGGAGCGGCAACAGGAAGTCGTCGGTGTCTACGACATAGCCGTCACCATTGAGGACGGTGTGATTGTTCCGGTTCGCTACCGCGAGCAGATCCGTGCAACCGGTCCGACAACCCACCCAAACCTCGGCAAACAGGCCCAGGCCATTTCCGTTTAACACCCAGCAAGGCAGAGGGCAGGGCAGCGCCTGAAACGGCAGCGCCCAATTAGGAGAGATAAGAGATGTACCGTTACGATGAATTCGATGCCAGCTTCGTCAGCCAGCGTACTGAACAGTTCAAGGATCAGGTCCGGCGCCGCCTGGCTGGAGAGCTTTCTGAAGACGAGTTCAAGCCGCTACGTTTGATGAACGGTCTATACCTGCAGCTGCATGCCTACATGCTGCGGGTCGCAATTCCCTATGGCACCTTGAATTCGCGTCAGATGCGCAAGCTCGCTCATATCGCGCGGACATACGACCATGGTTATGGCCACTTCACGACCCGTCAGAACATCCAGTTCAACTGGCCGAAACTCTCCGATACCCCGGCTATCCTGGAAGAGCTGGCTGAAGTCGAAATGCATGCCATCCAGACGTCAGGTAACTGCATCCGGAATGTGACTGCGGATCATTTCGCCGGTGCGGCTGCGGATGAAATTGCAGATCCGCGCCCATACGCGGAAATCCTGCGGCAATGGTCATCAATCCATCCGGAATTCTCGTTCCTGCCGCGTAAGTTCAAGATCGCAATCACGGGCGCACCGAACGACCGTGCCGCGGTTCAGGTGCACGATATCGGTTTGCAGCTGGCGCGGAACGACGCCGGTGAAATCGGATTTACAGTCTTCGTTGGGGGTGGCCTTGGCCGGACACCGATGATTGGCCGCAAGGTCCGCGACTTCCTCCCAGAGGAAGATCTGTTGGCCTATTCGGAAGCCATTCTGAGGGTTTACAACCGCTATGGACGCCGCGACAACAAGTACAAGGCCCGCATCAAGATCCTGATCCACGAAACCGGACTGGAAGAATTGAAGGCCGAAATCGAGGCGGAATTTGAAAAGATCCGCTTCGGCATTCTCCGGTTGCCGGATGAAGAAGTCCGCCGCATTGAGGCCTACTTTACTCCGCCGCCACTGGAGGTGCTGCCCGAGCATTCAGATGAGGTCGAGGCGCGCAGGAACAGCGATCCGGCATTTGCCCAGTTTGTTGAGCACAACCTCAACCCGCACCGTGTTCCGGGCCATGTCAGCGTAACCATTTCCATGAAGCCGATTGGCGGAATTCCGGGCGATGCCTCGGATGCCCAAATGGATGTGATTGCAGGGCTGGCCGAGACCTACGGGCACGATGAAATTCGCATCAGCCATGAGCAGAATGTCATTCTGCCTCACGTCAAACTGCAGGACCTGCCGGCGGTCTTTGATGTTCTGGTCGAAAACGGATTGGCTGAAGGCAATTCGGGTCTGATCACGGACATCATCGCTTGCCCGGGAATGGATTACTGCGCGCTCGCGACAGCCCGGTCCATTCCGGTGGCCCAGGAAATCTCGGAACGTTTTGGAACGGCAGACCGCCAGGCAGAAATCGGTGAGCTGAAAATCAAGATTTCAGGCTGCATCAACGCCTGTGGCCACCACCACGTCGGTCACATCGGAATTCTGGGTCTGGAGAAGAAGGGCGAAGAATTCTACCAGATCACGCTTGGCGGTTCGGCGGATGAGAATTCCTCCATCGGGGAGATCGTTGGCCGCGGCTTTTCTTCAGAAACCGTCGTCGATGCGGTGGAGACGCTGGTCGACACCTATCTTGGCCTGAAGGAAGGCGAAAGCGAAACGTTCCTGGAGGCCTATCGCCGCGTTGGGGATGCCCCGTTCAAGGAAGCACTTTATGGCGCTGGTTAGTCACTTCTCGACTGCTGTTGATCCGGAGCTTGCGCTTCAGGCCGAAGTCGCCGCATTGAACCGGCAATTTGACGGTGCCGATGCGCAGACGGTTCTGAGGGCCGCGATTGAGGAGCAATACGCAGACGAAATCGCACTGGTTTCCAGTTTCGGTGCGGATTCGGCCGTGTTGCTTCACATGGTGTCCCAGATCAATCCCGATGTGCCGGTTGTCTTTGTGGATACAGGCAAGCTGTTTCCGGCCACGTTGCGTTACCGGGATGAACTGGTCGCGCGGTTTGGTTTTTCCGATGTGCGGAGCCAGCGGCCACTCAAAGAAGACCTGGCGACTGAAGACCCGGCGGGAATGCTTTGGATGTCGGATACCGACGCCTGCTGCCATGTCCGCAAAGTCCTGCCCTTAGAGCATGCGCTTGACGGATTTACGGCCTGGATTTCTGGGAGGAAGCGGTTCCAGAGCGCAACACGGTCCACCTTGGAGCTGTTCGAAACCGAAGATGACCGGATCAAGGTCAATCCGCTGGCCTCCTGGAGCGCGCAGGACATTCTTGCCTACGCGAAGGAATTGAACCTGCCGCCACATCCGTTGGTGGCGGAGGGTTATCCATCGGTTGGGTGCCTGCCGTGCACGGACAAGGTGAAACCGGGCGAGGATCCGCGCGCCGGGCGCTGGCGCGGACAAGAAAAAACCGAATGCGGCATTCATTTGCCAACCCATGGCCGCGAAATCGACGGCAGCGGTATTTAGAAACGAATCTGGGACGCGAACGATGACAAAAACAGTGTATTCCGACGGGAACTTTCAGGAAGAAGCCTGGATCGAGCTTGAGGCCGATGCCGAACTTCCCGAAACCGGCGATCTGGTGTTGCCGCTGGCCCGCTATCTGGAAAATTGGGAAAGCCTTGCGGGGCATGACGGCAAGATTGCGGTCAAGGTGGCTCCTGGCGATGGGGTCGAACAGCTGCAGCCGTTCCTGCAGGACCTGCCTTTGATTCTGGTGGAGTTTCCGAGCTTTGCAGATGGCCGCGGCTTTTCCGCAGCCCGGGACCTTCGGGAACATCTCAACTACACTGGTGATATCCGCGCGGCCGGGAAATACATCCTCGATCAGGTGCCGCTCGCGCGCCGCTGCGGTGTTTCGAGTTTTGAGATTTCCAAACCGGAAGTTCTGAAAGCCCTGAAAGCGGGCGAATGGCCTGAAGTTACAAAGTACCTTCAGCCGGCTTTCGGCGCGATTGAAGAAGTGCCGTCCGGGACGCGCCCTTGGGCCCACCGGTCCCATCGCGATCTGGTTGAAGCCGCAGAATAGATCCCCTCATCTGCTGCTGCTGACGCCATTGAAAAAGCCTTCCCAGCGTCCTGGGAAGGCTTTTTGTTTTGTTTAGGTTCCAGCCGAAAGACTTGCGTTAAACCTCACCGCGCCGTTTTAGTTCCACATAAGTGTCGTCCAGCGTCTTGCGGGCAATTGCGATCAACTGATCTGCTTCCTCTTCGGTCAGAACAAGCGGCGGTGAGATGATCATGCTGTCGCGCACGGCTCGCATGACCATGCCATTCTGGAAGGAGATGTCGCGGCACAACGTGCCAACGGTTCCTTCATCGGCAAACTTCTGGCCCCGGTTACTTTTGTTGGGAGCGAGCTCCAGGGCACCTACAAGCCCTGTCATGCGGGCTTCGCCGACGAGGGGATGATCTCCCAGCGCCAGCCAGCGGCGTTGAAGATAGGGACCGATCTTGTCGGCGACGAAGCCGACAAGATCCTCTTTTTGAATGATTTCCAGATTTGCCAGCGCTGCGGCCGCGCAGGCAGGGTGACCGGAATAGGTATAGCCGTGATAGAACTCGCCGCCCTTGTCGATCAGGCCTTCGGCAACCCGGTCGGACACAAGAACGCCGCCCATCGGCAGGTATCCGGACGTCAGGCCCTTAGCAATCGGCATGAGGTCCGGTTCAAGACCATAGAAGTCTGACCCAAACCAGGTGCCGAGACGGCCAAAGCCGCAGATAACTTCATCGGCTACAAAGAGAATATCCCGCTCGCTCAGGATCCTTTTGATTTCAGGCCAATAGGTTTCCGGCGGAATGATAACGCCGCCCGCACCCTGAATTGGTTCAGCGATAAAGGCCGCGACCTTGTCCTCGCCGATCTCGTCGATTTTCTGTTCCAGCATCCGGGCGACATGGAGCCCGAACTCGTCCGGGTTCATATCGCCACCTTCGCCATACCAATAGGGCTGATCGATGTGGTGAACGCCAGGAACAGGAAGATCACCCTGGTCATGCATGGCCTTCATGCCGCCGAGACTGGTCCCGGCAAGCGTGGACCCGTGATATCCATTCCAGCGGCCGATGATTGCCTTTTTCTCAGGCTTCCCCATCTGGTCCCAATAGTAGCGGACCATCCGGAAGACGGTGTCATTGGCTTCTGACCCGGAGGAACAGAAAAACACCCGGTTCATGTGCGCAGGAGCGATTTCCGCAAGCTTTTCCGACAAGGCAACAGCGGGCGGGTGGGTCGTCTTGAAGAAGGTGTTGTAATAGGAGAGTTCACTCATCTGGCGATGGACTGCATCCGCAATTTCCTGCCGCCCATGACCAACCTGAACACACCACAGACCGGCCATGCCATCCAGTATGCGATTGCCATCTGAATCGGTCAGCCAAACGCCTTCTGCATGGGTGATGATCCGGCTGCCTTCGCTGTTAAGGGCCTGGGTATCGGTAAACGGATGAATATGGTGGGCGGCATCGGCGGCCTGAAGCGCAGCGGTCGGATAGATGTTGGATTGCGCCGTCATGAAGTGTTCTCCGTTAAGCGAATGGCTGGCAGCAGAATTAAACGTTGAGCAGGAGGTATTCCCGTTCCCACGGGCTGATGACCGACATGAAGGTCTCGAATTCCTCGTATTTGATTGCCCGGTAAGTGGCGACAAAGCGTTCGCCGAAAATATCGATCATGTCCTGGCTGTTCTCGAATAGGCCAACGGCCTCGGGCAGTCCCCGTGGCAGGGACTTGACCACATCACTTGAATAGCCAGTGCGCGGCGCATCCGGTGTGAGGCTCTTGGTCATTCCCAGATATCCGCACGCCAGTGAAGCTGCGATCGCCAGGTATGGATTGGCATCCGAGCCCGGGATCCGGTTTTCCAGCCGGCGCGCATCCGGCGATGAATAGGGAACACGCAGGCCAACGGTGCGGTTGTCGTAGCCCCAATAGACATTGACCGGCGACGTCGAATTCCTGGCGAACCGCCTGTAGGAATTTACAAACGGCGCCATGATACAGGTGACATAAGGCAGAAATGCCTGGTGACCGGCGATGAATGACTGGAAGTCCTGGGTTTCTTCACCGTCCTTGTCGGAAAAAATGTTCTCGCCCGTTTCCTTGTCCAGCACCGACTGGTGAATGTGCATGGCTGAGCCGGGCTGGTTGGACATCGGTTTGGACATGAAGGTCGCATACATGTCGTGGCGTAGCGCGGCTTCGCGGATTGTGCGTTTGAACAGGAATACCTGATCGGCCAGCACCAGAGGATGGCCGTGGCGCAGGTTGATTTCCATCTGCGCGGCGCCTTCCTCGTGGATCATCGTATCGATCTCAAGGCCCTGTTTTTCAGACAGATCATAGATGTCGTCGATCAGGTCATCGAACTCGTTCAGAGCCGAGATGGAATAGGATTGGCGGCCGACTTCCGGGCGTCCTGAACGTCCTGTCGGCGGTTCGAGCGGGTAGTCTGGATCCGTATTCGGCCTGACGAGATAAAATTCCAGTTCAGGAGCAACCACCGGTTCCCAGCCACTCTCTTCATAGAGCTTCAAAATCCGTTTAAGGACATTCCTTGGCGCGGTTTCGACCGGTTCACCGTCGCGGGTGTAGGTGTCGTGGATGAGCTGTGCGGTCGGATCAGCCTCCCAGGGAACGGACGTCAGGGTCGAATAGTCCGCCCGGAAATACAAATCTCCATCTGTCGGGTTGTGCTGGAACCTATCGTCATCCTCCGGATATTCTCCGGAGATTGTTTGGGCAAAGATTGATGCCGGCATCGTCATGACAGGGCCAGAAAAGAACTTCTCCGTCGGCATCATCTTTCCGCGTGCCACCCCGGCAAGGTCGGGAACAATGCACTCGATGTCCTGGATATTGCGCATTTGAAGCCACCGTCGCGCAGCCTCCATGTCAGCTACGCCGCGCAGGCTTTTGCTATCATCGAATTCGGGCGTTTGATCGCTCACGGTTGGCTCCAGAAGCTCTGCGTGGCTGTTCCGGTTGGCTGCAGTTCGACAATCGTTAAGAACGGTTGTCAGCTGCATACTTTTTTCGGTGTTCCGGTTCAGCGGCGCTTTCGTTTATTTTGTGATCACAAAATGTGCAAGTCAATGGGTACTTGTGCGGCAAGGCATAACTGTCACCCGGCGGGCAGACTTTCCCGGCCCAAAAACCCCATTCCGTCCTTGATATCAGATGCGATCGCTTCGCGCAGGGCTGCTTCATCTTTTTGCCGAAGCGCGCGGATTGCTTCCTTGTGCCAATCCACCAGGTTCGCTGTTCCCACGCGGCCGTAGACGGTGCGCATGAAAGGTGCAAATTGCAGCCACAAACTGTCCGCAAGCGGGCGCAAAATTTCTGATCCCGCTGCGGAATAGATCATGAAATGGAAAGCGTGGTTGAGCTGCATGTAAGCTTCCGCGTTGCCCGTGCCCAGAGAGGCGTCGATGTCGAGATCGATTTTTTCTGCTTTTACAAGATCTTGCGGTGAAATGTAGTTTAAAGCCATTGCAGCCAGTTCCGGCTCCAGCAACAATCTCGCCGTCAGGATTTCATCGAAACGGGACCGGGTCATTTCCGGGACCTGAACCCGGCCGTTCGATTTGATAGTGAGTGCGTTTTCTGCTGCAAGTCTCTGAATGACCTCGCGAACCGGCATCGGGCTAACGCCAAGTTCCTGGGCAAGCCCGCGCAGCGTTACTGCTTTTCCAGGGATGAACCGGCCCGTCAGGAGCGCGGTCCTTATCGCGCGTTCCACTTGATCGCGGGCGATGCCACGTCCGGTTCGGGCGCCTTCCGGCTTGGGCCGCTCCTTCACTTGTTTGCCCTCTTTCAAAGCAATGTCCTTCTTGTCCCTCCAGCTATCGGAGTTTGGCCGGAACCGTCCGGTCCGGCTGCGGGTGCCTTGACACGCTTGCAAGAAAG
The DNA here is from genome assembly GCA_965230705.1 of Roseibium sp. Taxonomy (GTDB): domain Bacteria; phylum Pseudomonadota; class Alphaproteobacteria; order Rhizobiales; family Stappiaceae; genus Roseibium. The sequence continues at coordinate 955,321 of CBDDLN010000001.1, forward strand.
TGATCACATTTTCTCCCGGAGCGCAAATGCAGTTAAAACTAGCCAGCGCGAAAGGATCGAGGGCTTGAATGGTTGAAATGCCCCATCAGGTATTGGAACATCCAGCCGAGCCGGGCTGGAAAGCCGATATCGACAGCTTCCTGAAGACACACGCCGACCTCGATACGATCGAGGTGATCTTGCCCGACACCAACGGCGTGTTGCGCGGCAAGTGGTTGCCCGGGAACGCAGCCCGCAAGATATTCGACGATGGTGTCGCTTTTCCCTATTCGCTGTTCGGCCTGGATGTCTGGGGCAGGGAGGTGGAGGAGACCAGTCTGCACATCGAAACCGGCGACAAGGACGGCGTGTGCTGGCCGATCCCGGAAACCTTGAAGCTGGTACCCTGGGTCGAGCGCAAGACAGCACAGGTGCTTCTGTCCATGTATGACCGGGACGGCGACCCCTTTCTGGCAGATCCGCGCCACGTTCTTCAGCGGATGGTCGACAAGCTTGCAGCCTACGGCGTGACGGCAACCTGCGCTTACGAGCTCGAGTTTTATCTTTTTGAAGAAAGTGACGGAGACTGGACAGAGCAGCCGAAACCTCTGTTTTCCACCCACCGCGGCCCGGCACGACAGAACATGTACGCCTTGTCGGATCTTGAATCTTTGCTTCCCGTAGTCGACGACCTCCGCCTTGCGGCAGACTTGCAGGGCATTCCGGCAGATGCGGCGGTTTCTGAGGCTGCACCCGGCCAGTTTGAACTCAACCTTCATCATAGGCGCGACCCGCTGAGGGCGGCGGACGATGCTGTTCTTCTGCGGCGGCTGGTTGCAGGAGTGGCCCGCAAACACGAACTCAAGGCGTCGTTCATGGCCAAGCCGTTCGTGGAATGGCCTGGCAACGGCATGCATGTGCATGTGTCGATGGAAAATGAAGACGGCAATCTGTTTGCTTGTCCCGACAGGGGCGCTCAGCGGCTAGGCTATGCAATCAACGGCCTGCTGGAGACCATGCCGGAAGCACTGCTCTTGTTCACGTCGACCTTCAACGGGTTCCGCCGGATGCAACCAGGATCCTACGCACCAACCTCAATCTGCTGGGGCTACGACAATCGATCCGTTGCTCTTCGGGTGCCGGCCAGCAGTCCGGAAGCGGCGCGCGTGGAACACCGCATCGGCGGTGCGGATGCCAACCCGTATCTTGTTCTGACAGGTGTTCTGGCTGGAATGCTAGAAGGTTTGAAGGCCGAAAAAGCCCCGCCCAAACCGGTCACCGGCAACGCGTATGAGAAAAAACACAAGCGCCTGACGCCCTGGATGGACGAGGCGATTGATGCCTTCGAGGCGTCAGATCGTATGAAGGAGGCGGTCGGCCCGGAAATGCATAAGGTCCTGACCGAAATCAAGAAAGAAGAGCTCAACGAATTCGGCCGGGAAATTTCTTCGCTGGAACGGCAGACATATCTCTAGACAAAAATCGGTCTGTTTGAAGATAGTAGGCAGACGGTTTTTTGCGGACGCGATTGAAAGCGCCGGCGCATTGGAAATGAAGCAGGATATCCTGCCGGAAATACAGAAAAAGCCGCTCAAGCGGCTGAAGGTGTCACATTCTGGAGTGGAGTGGAAATCATGATCAAGAGCATCTTGTCCGGAGTCGCGGCTTTAAGCCTGTTGGCCGGATCTGCATTGGCGCAGGACCGTGTCGTCAATGTCTACAACTGGTCAGACTATATCGATGAATCGATCCTAGAAGACTTTACCAAGGAGACGGGCATCAAGGTCGTCTATGACGTTTTCGACAGCAACGAAATCCTGGAAACCAAGCTACTTGCCGGTGGGACAGGCTATGATGTCGTCGTGCCCACCGCCGATTTTCTCTCGCGCCAAATCCAGGCTGGGGTCTTTGCTCCACTCGACAAGTCCAAGCTGACCAATCTTGGCAATATGTGGAAGGACATCGAAGAGCGGGTGGCCGAATACGATCCGGGCAACGCCTACTCGATCAACTACATGTGGGGCACAACCGGCCTCGGCTACAATGTCGAAAAGGTAAAGGCTGCTCTTGGCGACGACGCCCCGGTCGACAGCTGGTCGCTGTTGTTTGATCCGAAAAATGCCGAGAAGCTGAAGGAATGCGGCATCTTCATTCTGGATGCACCAACGGAGCTGATCCCGGCTGCCCTGAACTATCTCGGCATCGATCCGAACAGCGAAAACAAGGGTGACATCGAAAAGGCCGGTGAACTCCTGAAAACGGTCAGGCCATATGTCCAGAAATTCCATTCGTCGGAATACATCAACGCTCTTGCAAATGGCGATATCTGTGTAGCCGTTGGCTGGTCCGGTGACGTACTGCAAGCCCGCGACCGGGCAGCGGAAGCCGACAATGGTGTCACCGTGGAATATGCCATTCCGAAAGAGGGCGCGCTGATGTGGTTCGACCAGATGGCGATCCCGGCGGATGCTCCGCATGCTGAAGAAGCCCACACGTTCCTGAACTACATCATGCGTCCGGAAGTCATGGCGAAGGCATCGAATTATGTCTACTATGCCAACGGCAACAAGGCTTCGCAGAAGTTCTTGAATGAAGATGTGATTGGCGATGCCGCAATCTATCCAAGCGATGATACCGTCAAGAACCTCTATACGAAGAAGGCCTACGGACCGAAAATCAACCGGATCGTGACGCGCACCTGGACCTCCGTGAAAAGCGGCCAGTGACGTTAGCCTGAGGTGGAGCCAGCCAACGCTGGCTCCTTTCGTTTGAAGCGTTCAAGCCGGGGGCGGGGACTTGGCCAAAATGTCGATTGGACCAGTGCGGAGGAGTTTTTCTCCCTGGGAGGATGAAGCCGCACCGCCCTTCATCGAATTCCGCAATGTCACCAAGAAGTTTGGGGAGTTCGTCGCTGTCAGGGACCTCAACCTGAAGGTCTATGAGCGCGAGTTTTTTGCGCTGCTTGGCGGATCGGGCTGCGGCAAGACCACCTTGATGCGCATGCTCGCCGGGTTCGAAACCCCGAGTTCGGGACAGATCTTCCTGGATGGGCAGGATCTTGCCGGGGTTCCACCGTTCCGCCGGCCAACGAACATGATGTTCCAGTCCTATGCGCTCTTTCCGCATATGAATGTCGAAGCGAACATCGCTTTTGGCCTGAAACAGGACAATATGCCGAAAGCGGACATTGCCGCGCGTGTGCAGGAAATGCTCCGGCTGACCAAGCTGGAGCCCTTCGCCAAACGCAAACCCCATCAGCTTTCCGGCGGCCAGCGCCAACGCGTTGCTCTTGCCCGGTCTCTGGCCAAAAAGCCCAAGGTTCTTCTGCTTGACGAACCCTTGGGTGCACTTGACCGGAAGCTTAGGGAAGAAACACAGTTTGAGCTGATGAACATTCAGGAAGAACTGAAAACCACCTTCCTGATTGTGACGCACGATCAAGAAGAAGCGATGACTGTCGCGGATCGGATTGCTGTCATGGATCACGGCCAATTGGTTCAAGTCGCAACGCCTGCGGAGATCTACGAGACGCCTAACTCCAAATTTGTCGCGGACTTTATCGGCGATGTGAACCTCATTGAGGCGAAGGTAGTCGAAACTGACGAAAACGGCACACGCCTTCAGGCCGTTGCCCAGGATTTCCAGATCGAAAGTGCGCAGACAACCGATGCCAGGGCCGGCGATACTGTCTGGTATGCGATGCGGCCGGAAAAAATCCGTATCCAGCCGGGCGAAATCAAGGACGGTCAGGTCAACACCGCAGGCGCCATGGTGTGGGATATTGCCTACCTTGGGGATGTCTCGATCTTCCACTCCAGGGTCGGGGAGGCTGAAACCATCCGGGCAACCGTTGCCAATGTAACCCGGCTGGTCGAGCGCCCAATCACCTGGGATGACAAGGTGGTGCTTTCCTGGGAGCGGGATGCCGGGGTGATTTTGACGTCTTAGAGGGGACGCATATGAGCGTACAGGACACAGCAGAAAGCAGCGTGAGTAGCAGGCGGAAACGCTCGCTCGGCAGCAGCTTGCTGATCGCGGTCCCCTATGTCTGGCTCGCCGTATTTTTCCTCGCGCCGTTTTTTATCGTTTTCAAGATCTCGCTTTCCGAAACAGCGATTGCGATTCCGCCGTATCTGCCGGTGTTTGACCTGGCGGGGGGCTGGGCTGCCTTCAAGGACAATGTCGCCAGATTTTCTTTGGAGAATTATGTCTGGCTGACGGAAGATGCGCTCTACTGGAAATCCTACGTATCGAGCGTGGTCATCGCCGCGACCTCAACGGTTCTGACCCTGCTGGTTGGCTACCCGATAGCCTATGGGATGGCCCGAAGCCCCAAGGCATGGCGGCCCACGCTTTTGATGCTTGTCATCCTTCCGTTCTGGACCAGCTTCTTGATCCGTGTGTACGCCTGGATCGGCATTTTGAAGAACGAAGGCCTTCTCAATCAACTCCTGCTGGCCCTTGGGCTCATTGACGATCCGCTGGTCATTTTGAATACCAACATCGCGGTTTACATCGGCATTGTGTATTCCTACCTGCCGTTCCTGGTATTGCCGCTTTATGCCAGCCTGGAAAAGCTCGATGAAAGCCTGCTGGAAGCTGCGCAGGATCTCGGGTGTCCTGCGTGGAAGGCCTTCTGGAAAATAACGCTGCCCCTGTCGCTGCCGGGAATATTTGCCGGCTGTTTTCTGGTGTTCATCCCGGCCGTCGGCGAATTCGTGATCCCGGACCTGCTCGGTGGCTCCAACACTCTGATGATCGGCAAGACCCTGTGGGTCGAGTTCTTCGCAAACAGGGACTGGCCGGTCTCATCCGCGGTTGCCGTGATCCTGTTGTTGATCCTGGTTATTCCCATTGTGCTTTTCCAGAACCAGCAGCAAAAGATGGCGGAGAGGGAAGGATGAGGAACGGTCCGAGCTGGTTCAATGTCACGTCGCTGGTACTTGGATTTTCGTTCCTGTACCTGCCGATCGTTCTTCTGGTTATTTTCTCGTTCAACGAGTCCCGTCTGGTAACTGTCTGGGGCGGATTTTCCACCAAGTGGTATGCCGAGCTGTTCAAGAACGAGCAGCTCCTTGAGGCCTTCTGGGTGACAATCAAGGTTGCGTTCCTCTCCGCCAGTATCGCTACGGTTCTGGGCACCATGGCTGCCGTTGTGCTGGTAAGGTCCGGGCGTTTTGTTGGTCGCTCCCTTTTTTCCGGGATGATATTTGCCCCGCTTGTGATGCCCGAAGTCATCCTCGGACTGTCGCTGTTGTTGCTGTTTGTTGCGCTAGGCCAGGCGCGCGGCTTCTGGACCGTGATGCTGGCGCACACGACATTTGCTATGTGCTATGTCGCCGTTGTCGTGCAATCCCGACTTGTCGGTTTCGACAAGAGCATTGAGGAAGCCGCCGAGGATCTTGGCTGTCCTCCTGTGAAGACGTTTTTCCTGATCACCCTGCCGATCATACTGCCGGGCGTGGTTGCCGGCTGGATGCTGGCCTTTACCCTGTCTTTGGACGATCTGGTGATTGCAAGCTTCACAACCGGACCCGGCGCAACAACGCTGCCGATGAAGATTTATTCGCAGGTGCGCCTTGGGGTGACGCCTGAGATCAATGCTGTCTGTACCATTCTCGTCGGCTTTGTAACTGTAGCTGTCATCGCAGCGTCGCTGGTCACCAAACGCCAGCAGGTCCAGAGGGAACGGGATGAGCGGGCTGCATTGGCGGAGACCTGACGCGGAAAGAGCGGATCAGGCACGCGGCGGCCGGAACAGATAAATCACGATCCAGATAGGAAGCACGATCAGGGAACCCAAAATGATATTGGGGACGGCCCAGGTGACGGCCATCTGCAGATAGGCCCAGATTTGTTCTGGTGTCATCCCAACTTGCGCAAGAAGGTCCGCTGCGGAGATGTTGAGCGCAGACAAGGTCGCGCCGACAATCAGCGATGCAAGCGCAATCTTGAAGATGGTCGACAGGAACTGTAACAACGCGCACTCTCTACGGCGCCGGGGTCCGCAGTGTCCCGCAGCGCAATTCATCATTTTAAGAGTTTACATACCATATTGCAGCGGGCTGAGAACGTAGGCATTTGGCGCTGAGCTTCGATCTGAGCCGGAAATATCAGTCATGGTAAATGCAGTTCGGCATAGTATTTTCGTCAGAACTGCTGTGCAGGTGCGAAGGACCTCTTGACGGAAGGCTCCGCCTGCGGTCAATTGCGCGCGACTGGCCAATAGAAGTCTTCTAGGAGATGAGTATGAACAAGATATATCCGGACGCAGCCGCTGCGCTGGAAGGACTGCCATTTGATGGAATGACGGTAATGGCCGGTGGCTTCGGTCTATGCGGCATTCCGGAAAACCTGATTACCGCACTGCGGGACAGCGGCGTGAAGGACGTCACAGCCATTTCCAACAATGCCGGTGTTGACGACTTTGGACTTGGCCTGCTGCTGCAAACCCGCCAGATCAAGAAGATGGTGTCATCTTACGTGGGCGAAAACGCCACGTTCGAAAAGCAGTACCTGAATGGCGAGCTGGAACTGGAATTCAATCCGCAGGGCACGCTGGCTGAGCGTATCCGTGCAGGTGGCGCCGGGATCCCGGGCTTTTTCACCAAGACCGGCGTTGGAACGCTGATCGCTGAAGGTAAAGAGCACAAGGACTTTGACGGCGAAACCTACATCATGGAAACCGGCCTCGTGGCGGATGTTTCCCTGGTAAAGGCCTGGAAAGCAGACCGCGAAGGCAACCTGATCTACCGGAAGACAGCCCGGAACTTCAACCCGATGATGGCAACTGCAGGCAAGGTGACTGTTGTTGAGGTCGAGCAGCTGGTGGAAACCGGCAGCCTGGACCCTGATCAGATCCACACGCCGGGCATTTTCGTGGACCGCATTATTGTGGGCACCCACGAAAAGCGCATCGAAAAGCGCACCACGCGCGAAGCCTGATTGAGTTGAGGAGAATCACAAATGGCCTGGACACGTGATGAAATGGCCGCGCGTGCGGCACAGGAGCTGCAGGACGGCTTTTACGTGAACCTCGGGATCGGTATTCCGACCCTGGTATCAAACTACATCCCTGAAGGCGTTCATGTCGCTCTTCAGTCGGAAAACGGCATGCTCGGCATGGGGCCTTTCCCGACTGACGATGAAGTTGATGCCGATCTTATCAATGCGGGCAAGCAGACGATCACCGAACTGCCGCAAACGAGCTACTTCTCGTCTGCAGACAGTTTTGGCATGATCCGCGGCGGTCACATTGACCTGTCCATCCTCGGCGCAATGGAAGTGTCGCAAAAGGGCGATCTTGCCAACTGGATGATCCCGGGCAAGATGGTCAAGGGCATGGGCGGAGCGATGGACCTGGTGGCTGGCGTCAAGCGCGTCGTGGTTATCATGGACCACACCTCCAAGAAGGGCGATCCGAAGCTTCTGAAAGAGTGCAGCCTGCCGCTCACTGGCGTTCGCTGCGTCGACCGCATCATTACCAACCTGGGTGTATTTGATGTCACCCCGCATGGTCTGACCGTTGTCGAGCTGGCGCCAGAAGTTACCCTGGACGAAGTGAAGGCATCGACAGAGGCAGCCGTCGTCTAAGCAACGAGTGGCTTTCCTGGAAGTACTACGGTCCGCCTGAAAAGGCGGACCGTTTTCATTTCAACGTTTTGACCAGCTATTGCGCTGCTTCGCTGGAATCGGCTTCGCGCTCCAGAATTGGCCGGATGGCCGGAAAGTCCTCGTCAGTCAGCGTTTCGCGGTCCAGAAGCAACTGCGCACCTTCATCCAGATCGGCGCGATGGGAGTTCAGGATTTCAATGGCGGAGCCAAAGGCTGCTTCCACCCGCTCCCGGACAGCCAGATCCACTTCCCGCATAGTTTCCTGAGAAATGTCGGTCATATCGGCAACCGGTTGCCCCATGAATGACTGGCGGGGCGCTGAATAGGCCCGGTTGCCGAGTGTTTCATCCATGCCGTAACGCGCCACCATTTCCCGAGCAACTTCGGTGACCTTCTGCAGATCGTCCGACGCGCCCGTCGATATTTTTCCGAAGATGATTTTCTCAGCAGCCCTGCCGCCCATCAGGACTGCCATGCGGTTTTCCAGATCAGCGGTCGATAGCAGGAACCGGTCTTCGGTTGGGCGTTGAATTGTATAGCCCAGGGCGCCGATACCACGCGGGATGATCGATACTTTATGGACCGGGTCTACCCCAGCAAGATTGGCGGCCACCAGTGCATGGCCCATTTCATGATAAGCCACGGTCTTGCGTTCGGTCTCGGACAGGACACGGCTTCTCTTTTCAAGACCGGCAATCACCCGCTCTATGGCCTCGGTGAAGTCGGCAAGCGTCACGGCGTTCCCATTACGCCGCGTCGCCAGTAGCGCGGCCTCATTGACCAGCGTTGCCAGATCGGCGCCGGAAAAACCGGCAGTCAGCTGAGCAACCTGGTCCAGATCGGTCTCCGGGTCGAGCGTGATTTTCTTGATATGGACATCCAGGATAGCCCGTCGCCCCGGCTTGTCCGGCCTGTCGACCAGGACCTGCCGGTCGAAACGGCCGGCCCTCAGCAGAGCAGGATCCAGGATTTCTGGCCGGTTGGTCGCGGCCAGCAGGATAATGCCGGCTGACGGATCAAAGCCGTCGAGTTCGGTGAGCAGCTGGTTCAGCGTTTGTTCTTTTTCGTCGTTGGCGGACATCGGATTGGCTCCGCGTGCCCGCCCAAGGGCATCAAGCTCATCGATGAAAATGATCGCAGGTGCTGCCTTGCGGGCTTGTTCGAATAGGTCCCGGACCCGAGCGGCGCCCACACCAACGAACATTTCGACAAATTCAGAGCCTGAAATTGAAAAGAATGCCACCCCCGCTTCACCGGCAACCGCACGTGCGAGCAGGGTCTTGCCGGTGCCAGGAGGGCCGATCAGCAAGATGCCTTTCGGCACCCGCGCGCCAAGGCGGCCGTAGGATTGCGGGTCTCTCAGGAAGTCGACGATTTCCTGCAACTCGCGTTTGGCTTCGTCAACGCCGGCAACATTTTCGAAGGTCGTTTCAATGCCAGTTTCGACATAGACCTTGGCCTTCGATTTGCCGACCGTCATCATGCCGCCAAGGCCCTGTTTCTCGGCAAACCGGCGGATGAAAAACGCCCACAGGCCGAACAGCAGCAGCATTGGCAGGACCCAGGACAACAGATCCCGCAGAAATGTTGACTGGATAATCCCTTTGAATTTGACGTCGTATTTTGTCAGTTCCTCTGCCAGCGGCAGGTCTACCCGCGTCGTGACAAAATATTGCTTTCCGTCGGGCAGCGGTTCACGGAACTTGCCCTCGATCGTATTGTCCTTTACCGAGATTTCCTCGATCTTGTGATCCTTGAGATATTTTTCGAACTGGCTGTAGGGGATCGGTTCAATGGTCTTGTAGGCAGTCCACCAGCTCTGGAAGGAAAGCAGCAGGAGAACGGCTGCAAAGGCGTACCAGACATTGATTTGATGCTTCTTTTCCATCATCTCACCACAGCGTTTCAACGAGGTGTCTTGATAGAGGAACGGACGGCCCCGCTTGTCAACTCAGACTGTTGGTTACGATTTATCTAAACCTTGGGAACCAGCGTGCGTTCCCTGACAGATCCCTTGTTTCGGAACGAAGAGGCACTGGTTCTCGCCAGGTAAATGACCGGCAGCAGTCCGACCAAAACGATCGCGAGCGAGGGAAGGGCAGCTTCCTCAAACGCTTCCCGGGATGCGGCTTCGAAAACTGTTGTTGCAAGCGTTTCGAAATTGAAAGGCCGCAATAGGATCGTGGCCGGCAGCTCCTTCATGCAGTCAACAAATGCCAAAAGAACTGCGGACAGCAGGACCGGCCGGATAATCGGCAGGTGTATTTGAGAGAGGGTTTGGGTCTCATTGCGGCCGAGCGTTCTCGATGCCATGTCGAGATGCGGCGAAATCTTGCCGAAACCGCCCTCAACCTGACCATAAGAAACAGCCAGAAAGCGGACGACGTAGGCGTAGACAAGCCCGGCGCCGCTTCCCAGCAGCAGCAGCCCGGTGCCAAACCCGAACAGCGCTTTCATTTGTCCATCAATGAAATTGTCGAAAGCGGCTAGCGGAATGAGAATACCAATTGCCAGAACTGTGCCCGGTATGGCGTATCCAATCGACGCAAGCCGCACGCCCACTTGCAGCGCAGGCGTCTTTCGTAGCCTCAGCGCATAGGCGAGCGCGATGCTGATCAGGACAGTCAAGGACGCAGCGAGTGCTGCAAGGACAAGGCTGTTCCAGACAGCACTGGTGAAACTTGCCGAGAACATTTCATCGAGACGCCTGCTGGCTCTGTCTGCGAGCAGCACAGCCGGGACAATGAATCCCAGCAGGACCGGCAGGAAACAGGCAGCCAGTGCAGCAATCGACTGTACGGGAGTGAGATCAAACCGGGCCGGCGTTCGATGCTTGGTCCCGCTACTGTCGAAGCGTTGTTTACGGCGCCCAAACCGCTCGATCCACAAAAGAGCGAAGACCATCACCAGCATGGCGAGGGCAAGTTGAGCGGCGCCGCTAAGGCTCGATCTGTTCAACCAGGTATCATAGACCGAAAAAGTGAGAGTTTTCACACCGAAGAAGGTGACAGCGCCAATATCATTGAGGCACTCCATCAGCGCCAGCGAAACACCAACTGCTGCAGCCGGCCGGGCAAGCGGCAGGGCGATGCGAAAAAACAGCCGCCATGGTGTTGCGCCAAGCGTGCGGGATGCGTCGAACATGGATGCCGACTGAATGAGGAAACTCGCTCTGGTGGTCAGATAGACGTATGGGTAAAGGACGATGCTCATGACGAAAATCGCGCCACCAAGCGAGCGGATTTCCGGGAACCAGTAGTCTCTGGAAGTCTTGAAGCCAAAAATGGACCGAATGGCGGACTGGACCGGGCCCGTGTAGTCCAAAATCTCCACATAGGCGAAGGCGATGATGTAGGTCGGGACGGCGAGCGGGATCAGCAGTGCCCAATCAATGATACGCTGGCCTGGAAAGCGGCACATTGTGACGAGCCAGGCAGTTCCTATGCCAAGGATGCTGGTCAAAAGGCCCACACACAGCATCAAAATGAGCGTTGTTTGCACTGAACGCGGCAGAACCGTGGACAAAAGATGAGACCAGACGTCACCTGTCGGGGCGAAAGCGATCCAGATAATTGCCGCAATCGGAAAAAGCACAAGTGCCGCGACTAATATCGCGGCGGCTTGCCAGATTTGGGCTGATAAGGAAGCGGTTTTAAGGAACGGCAACAATTCGGCCTTTTACACAATCATTCGGAACCTTCACTAAAGGTCTGGACGCCAAAATGCAAAAGGCGCCGCATGCCTGCGACGCCTTGTCTGCACAACCAATGTGCTTTGTAGACCTTACGAAGACGGTCCGTCGTCGAAGCCGACTTTGTCAACCAGCTCACTGGCAGTCTTGCGGTTTTTGGCAATCTCGGCGAGGGAAAGTGCATCAGGCTTGAGTTCGCCCCATTTCTTCACGCGATCCGAAACTTCCACACCCGGCGTGACCGGATATTCGAAGTTGGTTTCAGCGTATATTTCCTGTGCCTTGCCGGATGTCAGGAACTCGATGAGCTTGACACCGTTGTCCTTGTTCGGAGCGTGTTTGGCCAGAACGATACCAGCCAGATTTACGTGGCTGCCACGGTCAGCGGAATTCGGGAAAAGAATGCGGACGGATGCGGCCCAGTCTTTCTGCTCCGGCTCTTTTTCGTTGGTCTCCATTTTGCCCATGTAATAGGTGTTGCCGATGGAGATATCGCATTCACCAGCAAAAATGGATTTAACCTGAGCACGGTCGTTCCCGGCTGGCTTGCGGGCCAGGTTGTTGCGGACACCTTCAAGCCATTCTTCGGTCTTTTCAGCGCCGTGATGGGCGACCATGGAGGCGATCAGACCGATTGAATACACGTGCTGGCCGGAACGGGTGCAGATTTTGCCTTTCCACTTCGGATCGGCCAGTTCTTCATAGGTGATGCTGTCCTGGGCAACGCGGTCCTTGGAGGCATAGATGATACGGGCGCGGTTGGTCAGGCCAATCCAGTGGCCTTCCGGATCGCGGAACTGTTCCGGAATGTTCTTATTGACCACATCGGATGAAACCGGCTGGGTGACGCCGAGTTGTTTGGCTCCATCAAGGCGGCCGATATCGACGGTCAAAAGAACATCAGCCGGAGAGTTTTCACCTTCCGCCGCAATACGTTCGCTGAGACCCTTGCTGGCGTAAATGACATTTGTCTTAACGCCGGTTTCCGCCGTGAAGGCATCCAGCAAAGGCTGGATCAGGAACGGCTGGCGGTAGGAATAGATATTGACCTCACCTTCGGCCATGGCCGGTGCTGCCGACGTGAATGCGGATGCAAGCAAAGCTGCACCAGCTGCGGCGCAAACGGACTTCTTCATATTGGTTCTCCCGAACACAAAACTTGGATTGCATTGAACAATCGTGATCTCTCAGATCACTGAGCGAGAATATGAGGATAACATTCAAGTTTGTCAATAGCCGTTAAAAATCAATAGTTTAGAATGATTCAAAACTAACTGGAGGGAAAAAGTCCGGATTTAGTTGAGAACCATTATTAAAAACAAGCGCTTGGTACTGCCTGTCATCCGGGCATATGTGATCCCGAGCCGCCAAAGACTGGCGGCCTGACAAAAACTTTGTGAAGTGCGAAGAGCCGGAACGCGGGTTTCCGCCGTTTGGTGCCAGCCGGTTTAAAGCTTATTCCGCCAGCACTCTTTGCGGCGGAAAGGTGATTTCTACCAGCGTGCCCTGACCGGACGTGGAGTCGATATGAAAACTCGCCCGGTTTGCCTCGATCAATGCCTTGGTCAAGGGCAGGCCGAGCCCAGTTCCGCCGCCGTGACGGGCGGTGTGGACCTGCCGGAAGGGTTCTAGAGCTGCGGCAAGCTCCTTGTCGGACATGCCGGCACCGGTATCGCGCACCCTCAAAACCACTTCGCCGCTGTCTTCCAGTGACGTGGACACGATCACCTGACCGCCGGATTTGTTGAACTTGATGGCATTGGACAGCAGGTTCAGCACGATCTGGCGCATGGACCTCGGATCTGCGACGACACTAGGCACTGTTTCCGGCAAGCTGGCGCGAATAATTACCCGTTCCCGATTGGCTTGGGGCTGCATCAGGGCAACGCATTCGTTGACCACATCATTGGCTGACACGGCCGTGAACTGCAGGTCCATCTTGCCGGCTTCGATCTTGGAGAGATCAAGCAGGTCGTTGATCAGGCTCATGATGTGCGAGCCGGAAGTCCGGATGTCCTTCAGGTACTCCTTGTAGCGGTCATTGCCGATCGGCCCGAAACGTTCTTCCATCATGACTTCGGAAAAGCCGATGATCGCGTTCAGGGGCGTGCGAATTTCGTGGCTGATCTTGGCCAGGAAGTCGGACTTCTGTGAGTTGGCGTTTTCGGCCTGGCTCTTGGCTTCCGTCAGCTCTTCTTCGGCCTTTTTCCACTGCGTGATGTCGCGCAGAACCGCACAGAACTTGTGATCGCCATTGCTGGTGTCGATCCGGCCCATGGTCATGAACAGCGGGATCAGGCCGCCGCCCGTCACCCGGCCAAGCACTTCGCGTCCGTCATTCAGGATGCTGGCAACGCCATTGCGCGCCAGCCCATCCAGATAGTCGAGTGCGGCCCGGTGGCTTTCCGGCGCCAGATAGTCGGTTAAGGGTGCGCCTTCGATGTCGCTCCGGCTGGCACTGAACAAGGCTTCTGTTGACCGGTTGACCTTGGTGATAACGCCCTCTGAATCCAGCACCAGAACACCGTCTGTTGCCGTTTCGAGGATTGTATCCATCTCCGTGATCAGGTCATGAGCCTTGGCAAGCTCTGCCTCCGGGATTTCGGTGACTGGCGGTGCCGGGGGCGCAGGCGGTTCTGCGAAGGAGATCATCAATCCGCTGCCGCCGTTCCAGGGTACGGAATGCATCCGGGCATTGACCGGCCGCACACCGCCGCCAGCAAGGCGGACCTTCAAATTACCGTCGACCGTCCCTTCCATACCTTCCGCGTCAGGCAGATTGTCATCGCCATCCTCGACAAAGACAGCTTCCAGTCCGCCAGCTTCGCTGAGTTCATCCAGGTTCGTATACCCAAGCAGGTTCAGCAGGGTGCCGTTTGCATAGAGAACGTCACGGTCGCGGGCAATGGCGATGCCAACGGGAAGGCGGTCCAGCAATCCGGGTTCGATCAGGTCAATCGTTGGGGCCTTCAGTTGCTCTTCAAAGGCTTCGGCGGCTTCGCTCAGTTCGTCGTTTTCCGCGCCGCCTTCTTCCAGCTCACCTTCCAGGCGGGCGCCCAGAGCTTCGGCGATCTTTCTGAAGGCTTCCCGTTCGGGCTTTGAAAGCCGCGATGTATCGACAGGTACGAGGCGCGGGACCCGGCCGGCAAGGCGCACGACCTTGCCGTCATCCTCAACGCCGGACGGAATCGTTGCCGGATGGCCCGCTTCATCCTGATCGGATGCTTCCTCACTCACCAGATTCAACTGAGGCGAAGCTGTCTCTTCTTCTTTGAAGGCTGCAGTCTCGTCGAAAAACTCGCGTTCCTCGCGGTCGGTTTCCGTCTCATCCTCATCGGAAAAAACCGTCGGCTCACTGCTTGTCGTTTCCTGTTCGGCCTCTGCCTCTTCAGGTGCCGGCTCATCGAGCGGCAGGTCCGCATCTTTTTCCTGCGATTGGTTCTGGCCATAGGATTTGGCCAGCGTTTTTACAGCACTTTCGATTTCATCCGGTTTCAGAGGCGCCGTTCCGGAAATTCCTGTCAGCTCCGGTCCGCCGGTTTCCTCTTGTGCAATTGGTGCAGCGCTTTCTTCGTCTTCATCGATCGGCTCATCGGAAGGCTCTTCCTGCTCGCCTGCGGCCGCGGCAACGGCCACTTCGCCAGATTCCGGCTCTTCGTCAGACGGCGTATCATCGGAGGCTTCGTCCGCTGCAGTCTCCTCACTGGCAGTGCTGTCTTCTAAATATGTATCATCTGAGGCTTCGAGATTGTCAGAGTCGGCGGCCTCATCCACGGACGCGCTAACTTCTGTTTCAGATGGAGGAGAAGCATCACCTTCTGCATTCGCATCCTGTTCCGGCTGCGTATCTTCATCTGCTGAAGCCGAAATGACTTCATTTGCAGTCTCTACCGTCGCCGCAGATTGCGGCAATTCTTCAGCCTCTGGGCCTTCATCTTCTGAAGTTTCATCGGTGGCAGCCACAGCACCGGATGACAATCCACCGACAATCGCGGCGGCACTTGCAGCAAGGAGAGCACCGCCGGCAGCGGATGTTTGTTCCTCGTCTTTAGCCGAGTCGGCGTCTGGTTCTTCGGATGTTTCCGGAGCGGTCTCGGTATCCGTTGCTTCAGGTGCCTCATCTACAGTGTCTGGAACCGCAACATCTGCCTCAGTCAGCTCCAATTCATCGGAAACTGCCTTATCCTCAACATTGGCAGCTTCTTCGGAAACGGAAACGGCAGGTACAGCGGTCAAAAGATGTGGTCCGTCCGGATCTTCGGCTGCATCGGCGGTACGGCAGACGCCAAATCCCCGGTATCCTTCAAATACCCTGTCCCGGTCGAAAGCGGGAAGAGCTGCCATATCCACGGGAACGCGGAATGGAACATCAGTGACCGGCCACAAGATGGTCTTGCCGCTCCAGGTATCGCGCCTCGCCAGAGCATCCGCGATTTTCCGGTCTTCGTCGAACTTGAACTCTTCTGAAACTTCAGCCCAGGTCTTGCCGACGATATCTGCCGCCGCCGGACCGAGTGTGTCGCTGAATTCATCGGACAGGAACGTAAACCGCTGGTCCACGTCCATCTTCCAGGCAAAGCGGATCGGGCGCCGCCGGGCAGAAAAATTGAATTTCTCTTGCGCAGGCTCTTCTGCCGGGGTGGTTTCCTCAGCCTCAGCCTCAGCCTCAGCCTCAGCCTCAGCCTCAGCCTCAGCCTCAGCCTCTATTTCTGTATCCGCATCAACGTCCGCTGCTGCGGTCAGTTCTGGCGTAGCTTCGGCAATGTCCCCCGGTTCGTCGGCAGGGCTAGCGTCCTCGTGTTCAGCGGCCTCATCAACTTCGTTGAGCGCATCTGCTGCAGGCGTTTCATCTTGTGCTTCGGTTTCAGCTTCCTCGGCTGGAGCCGAGGCGTCTTCGGCATCTGCAGCGGTGGCCTCTGGTGCCGGGTCTTTGTCTTCTTCCTCGTCGAACAGCTCGTCAGCTCGCACCCATTTGTCTTCGGAGTTATCAGCCTCCGGCCCATCGGCCTCTGCTGCCGGCTCGCTGGCCGCGTCCGGCTCAGGCGCCTCGGTATCCAGGGCGTCAGCAGATGCGTCGGAGGACTCTTCTGTAATCAGAACACTGGCGCTTGCCACAGCGGTTTCCGCCGCAGATTCTGCGAGCGGTGCAGTTTGCGGGCTGGCTTCCTCCAGCATTTCGTTCTTCAGGACAATCAGTGTCCGGGACGGATCCAGCTGAGCGATCGCCGCATCGTGCAGGGCATCGTTAAGCCGGGCCTTCGCAAAGGCAATTGAGACGCCGTCTTCCGGATTTGACTGGACCGGCGTTCCAGACAGGGTGCCGGCCTGCTGTATGACGTCGCCACTGTCACCGAGAACAAAGACGCTGCGGTCTGTTCCGGCGAGCATATCGAGGTAGGCCGGGAAGGGGTCTTCGGTCAGGAACAGGCCCTTGTCGCCGCAAACAATCAACGCTGCGTCATTGCCATTTGGCAGAACAAGCCGCTGACACTGACAGGTCAGAAGCATGACCCTGAGGCCGCGATAAAACCGCAAGCGGTCTATCGACATCTTTCCGGTGTCACCGGTTGTCGCAATCCGCGCGATGTGAGGGCGCGCCGGAGAGCGTGCCAAGGCGGTCAGCCTGGAAAATCCTGCTACATCACGGACGGAAAAAAAACTTGCGCCTGCTGCATTGGCCCACAGAATCCGTGTGCCGTCGGCGGACCACACCCAAGCGGCCCGCTTGTCATTTGCAAGGTCCGAGAGTTCGGGGAGCGTGCTGAGCTCAATAAAGGTTTGCAGCTGGTTGTCCAAAGCTCAACTCCGCAAGTCTCGCAACATCGCAGGGCCGCGCACGGGGCCTGCGCCACTTTAGTGGTAAACACCCAGTTAATACCGTCAAAGCCGCTGAGCGTCCATGCAAAGTGGCTCTCTATACCCGGATGGTTGAAGGCGTGGTTAACCGGCAATAGTAGAAATACTAGCTATGAGTGCGTGTTTGCCGTTGTCATCCTTCCGTGATACGAAATTTTGTATTGTGCACCGCCAACGGTGGGCACTTGGGTAGGCACGAGTTTTGAGGAACAAAATCCATGGCGACGGATAAAACTGGTTTCGAGATCCCCGAACAAATGCGCGATTTTGCTTCGCAAAGCGTTGATCAGGCCAAAAAAGCGTTCGATGATTTCATGAGCGCCACGCAAAAGGCCGTTTCCAATGCCGAGGACACAGCCAATGTTGTTCAAAGCGGTGCGAACGACGTTCAGAAAAAATCCTTCTCCTATGCAGAAGAGCAGGTGGATGCCGCGTTCAAATTCGCCCAGGAAATGGTTAAGGCAAAAGACCTCACCGAGATGATGAGCCTGCAGCAGAATTTCATGCGCAGCCAGATGGAAACACTCGGCGAACAGGCCCGGGAACTTGGCGATACCGCTGCCAAGGCCGCACAGGATGCTGCTGGGTCGGTAAAGGGCTGATTATCGGATCCCGCAAGTGACGATGGCTTGGGCGGTCAAGGCTGCACAGCCCAAGCCATTGATGAAACGAGAAATCCCAAGTCTGTGGTACGTATTTGCTGCCATAGGCTAGGGACGCAGGGCGTTCCAGCTGCCGCATTTGTGCAGGTGCAAAATTCCGATACGGCAGAAATTGGAAAAAAGTTTATTGTGCAGTGCAAAATATATTGCAATGCAGCATAAGTTACGCTACAACACTTTTGCGGATGACGACAGGGCGCGTCCCAAACCTCCCATTGCTGCGCGCCTCACTTGATTTTTGATGATCGCATCCGAAAAATTTAGGAGATGAGATCATGACTGAATCCACTACTGCGGCAAAGGCCGCTCCGAAAGCCCGCGCAACCAAAGCTTCCAAGGCTGCTGCTGACACGAACTTCGAAGCTTTCGCAATGCCGAAAATGGAAGTTCCGGCTGCTTTCCGTGAAGCAACCGAAAAAAGCATCGAAAACGCTCGTGAAGCCTACGCCAAGGTCAAGACCGCTGCTGAAGATGCAACCGACCTGATGGAAGACACTTTCGAAACTTCCCGCCAGGGCGTAGTCGAGTTCAACCACATGGCTGTTGATGCGGCCAAGACAAACGCCGATGCTGCCTTCTCTTTCATCAAGGAACTGATGGCTGCCAAAACCGTTGCTGAAGCAATTGAACTGCAGTCCACCTATGCCCGTCAGCAGTTCGACGCTCTGTCCGGTCAGACCAAAGACCTGCAGGAATTCGCAACCAAGGTCAGCAACGACGTTACTAATCCGGTCAAGGAAGCTGTCGAAAAGACTTTCAAGGTCAACTAATCGATCTTTTTGATCCGGTAGAATGATAAATTGCCCCGGTGCGCATGCATCGGGGCTTTTTTGTTTCCCGGCTGTGATCCGAAATTCCCAGCTGGTCCGGCGACTTTTGGCGGTATCCAGGCCCTAGGCGCAATGTTTCCATCTTGATGAAATTCTCGCTTGTGGACAGAATGAAAGCCGGTTAGAAGACCTCTTGAAACCCGCGCTGAGAGCCAATAGGTTCCGCGCCACTTCGATATTTGCAGACGTAGCTCAGTTGGTTAGAGCGTCGGATTGTGGCTCCGAAGGTCGGTGGTTCGAATCCACTCGTCTGTACCATTTTCTCAATTAATTGCGCCGATTTGCACTCATGGGTGTTTCCTGCCTGGAAACACGTTGATTGGATTGGCAATGCCCGAAGGGCGGCTAATTGGACGCCGCACTTCGTTCGGCACCTGTTACAAAATCACGCCACTTCTTTGGGCGGCCACTTTTTGACGACTTTGAAGCCGGACACGTTTTTAACAGGCCTACAGCCGCAACGTACCTATGCGGCCGCCCGCTTGTGCATGAAGGCGGCGCGGTTGCAGGAAGCGACCAGCACGTTGTCCTGTTTAAAGGCCTGGTGATGGAAATTGACTATCCCGGCATTGGGCCTAGAACGGCTTTCACGGCACTCTCCGACTGTTGTGCGAACCCTCAAGGTATCGCCATGAAAAACCGGAGCTGGAAATTCTACGTCCGTCATGCCGAGATTGGCGATCGTCGTGCCAAGAGTGGTATCGGAAACGGACAGGCCTATCATCGTTCCCAACGTGAGCAGCGAGTTGACGAGCGGCTTGCCGAACTCCGTGTTCTTGGCAAAGTGCCGGTCGATGTGCAGAGGTTGCGAGTTGAAAGTCATCGAGCAGAAAAACATGTTGTCTGCCTCGGTGATGGTGCGGGTGATGGCATGATCGATCACCATGCCTTCTTCAAATTCCTCGTACCAAAGACCAGCCATTCCTATCCCTCCAATTCCTCGCTGAGTTCCAGTTGAACCAGCAGCGCCCCAGCCTCAACGCTTTCTCCCGGTGCCGCCTTGATGTTCTTTACTGTGCCGGCAGCAGGCGCTTTCAATTCCATCAGCAGCTTCATTGATTCCATGACCACCAGGGTATCTCCTGCCTCAACAAGCGCCCCTTGTTCCGCCAGGACATTCAGCACCAGGCCTGGCATGGTCGCCGCGATCTGGTCCGGTGCCGCTGTGGTGTTTGATTTCTGGGCAGCGTTGTAGTCGCCAAGTTGCACGATCTGATGCGTGGCATCGAAATTCTTCCCCCACACATGAACCGCACTGCCGGAGATCAGGGAGCCAATGATCTCCTGAACCCCGTTTCGCTCAACACGAAGCGGACCGCATTTGAGCCGGTTTGCCGTCAAAACTTCCTCTCCTGAAGTGGAGCTGACAACAAAACGATTTTCTGTCTCCCGTCGAACCGAGATCCGGTCTGCCGGTGTTTCTGTATCCAGATAGACCGCATGCGCGGGCCGTCCTGCAGCCTCCAGAAGCCTAAATCCGCCAAGGGACTGCCACGGAGACAAGCTTTCTGCCCTGTCCAGATGGTACGCCAATACGGCATAAAGCAGGGTGTTCACTTGTTTCGGCTGCCAACCCTCGCGCCACTCTTGGGCAAGGAAATCGGTCGTGAATTCTCCGGATTGAAAACGCCTGGTTCGCAGTGCATCCCGCAAGAATTGGCGGTTGGTTCCAGGTCCGGCGATTTCCGTCCGTTCAAGGCCTGAAATCAGCTTCCGCAGTGCCGCATCGCGATCCGTGCCATGAGAGATCAGTTTCGCGATCATTGAATCGTAGTTTGAACCGACAACCGATCCTGTCTCGACACCGCTGTCGCAACGGATTTCTTTGGAGACGCGCCACCTCAAAATGGTTCCAGTTTTCGGGCGAAAACCGTCTGAAGCGTCTTCGGCGGTTAATCGGGCTTCAATTGAATGACCCGTGCAAGTCACCTGGCCCTGTGAAAGGCTGAGCGGCTCTCCTGCGGCTACCCAAAGCTGTTGCTCAACGAGATCCAGACCGGTCACCTCTTCGGTTGCCGTGTGCTCCACCTGAAGGCGGGTGTTCATCTCCAGAAAGAAGAACTCTTCTGTGGCAGCGTCGAGAACGAATTCGATTGTCCCGGTACTGTCGTAGCCGATTTTCCGGCCTAATTCCAAAGCTGCATCGAACAATGCCGCGCGTGTCGCTTCCGTCAGATTTGGAGCGGGCGCTTCTTCCAGGATTTTCTGGTGGTTCCGCTGGACT
Source organism: Roseibium sp. (assembly GCA_965230705.1). GTDB lineage: Bacteria > Pseudomonadota > Alphaproteobacteria > Rhizobiales > Stappiaceae > Roseibium. Next base: position 976,177 of record CBDDLN010000001.1, read on the forward strand.
GAACAGTCTCGCTCGAAAAGGTGGATCAGGTTGCCATGCTTGTCGCCCAGAAGCTGCACCTCGACATGGCGCGGGTTCTGGACCAGTTTTTCAATCAGCAGCCTGCCGTCCCCGAAAGAGCGGGCCGCTTCGGCACGCGCAGCCTTGATTGCGGGTTCAAGGTCTATCAGTTCGAAGACAGTGCGCATGCCCTTGCCCCCGCCGCCAGCGCTGGCCTTGACCATGACCGGAAGGCCGACTTCATGCGCAGCGGCAACAAGAGCTGCGTCACTTTGATCTTCGCCCGAATAACCGGGAATGCAGGGGACGCCGGCTTCAACTGCGATTTTCTTTGCGGCTATCTTGGAGCCCATCGACGCAATGGCATTCATATGCGGCCCCACCCACACAATTCCCTGTGCTGCGCATCCTTTGACAAGGTCAGTTTGTTCCGACAAGAAGCCGTAACCTGGATGGATCGCCTGAGCGCCTGTCAGCCGGGCGGCATCAAGGATCTTGTCCGTGCACAAATAGCTTTCCCGTGCAGGAGCTGGACCGATGGCGACTGCTTCGTCGGCCATTCGTACATGCAAGGCGTCCCGGTCAGCCTCGGAAAAAACAGCTATTGTGCGCAACCCCATCTTTCGGGCCGTCTTGATGATGCGGCAGGCAATTTCACCGCGATTGGCAATAAGCAGACTTTCAAACATCCGGGATCTCACATTCTGTAGACTGGGCGCGGCGCCGTATCTTGTTCTTCTCCCGCTGCAAGCGAGAGGCATAATCCGAGAACATCACGTGTCTGGCCGGGTTCGATGATGCCGTCGTCCCAAAGTCTCGCCGTGGCATAATAAGGGTTGGACTGTTCCTCGAACTGTTTGCGGGTCTTGGCATCAAGGGCCGCAATGTCCTCCTCGCTCGCCCCGCTCTTGAGGCTGGCGCGGCGCAGATCGGTCACCACCGTCGACGCCACTTCCGGGCTCATCGTGGCGATCCGTGAATTTGGCCATGAGAACAGGAAACGTGGCCGGAAGCCCCGTCCGCACATGCCGTAGTTTCCCGCGCCGTAGCTGCCCCCGGTGATGATCGTGTATTTGGGAACCCGGGCATTGGAAACCGCATACACCAGCTTGGCGGAATGCTTGGCAATGCCCCCCTTTTCCGCCTCGGTTCCAACAATGAAGCCGGTGATGTTCTGAAGGAACAAGAGCGGGATCTGCCGCTGATCGCACAGCTCGATAAAATGAGCGCCCTTGAGCGAACTTTCGGCGAACAAAACGCCATCGTTTGCCAGGATGCCAACCGGATAGCCGTGAATGTGGGCAAAGCCGGTGATCAGGCTTGCGCCATAGTCCGGCTTGAATTCGGACAGGACGGACGCATCGACCATTGAGCGGATCATTGCACGCGTATCTGTTGGCCGTTTCAGATCAACAGGCGCATATTCCTCCGGGCTCCCAGAGCTGGCGAGCGGTTGTTCGGGACTCTGAGGCGGTGGTGTGATTGCTCCGCCGTTGCCGAGGTTGGCAACGATTTCCCGCAGTTTCTGCAAGGCCGTTTCTTCGTCGGGAGCAACATGATCACTGACGCCCGAAACCGTTGTGTGCATATCGGCCCCGCCCAGGATTTCACCGTCGACGATTTCATTGATCGCGGCCTTGACGATCGGGGGGCCGCCCAGATGTATGCGGCCGGTGCCCCGGACCATGATCACCTGATCGGACAGAGCGGGAATATAGGCGCCGCCAGCGGTACATCCGCCAAACACGACTGAAATTTGCGGAATCCCGGCTGCGGACATTTGGCACTGCCGCCAAAAACTGCCTCCGAAATGATCCTGATCCGGAAAGACCCGGTCTTGCTCGGGCAGGAAGGCGCCGCCGCAGTCGACCAGATAGAGGCAAGGCAAGCGGTGTTGCTGGGCAATTTCCTGGGCACGGGAATGTTTGCGCACGGTTTCAGCAAAGAAGGACCCTCCTTTGACTGTCGCATCATTGGCAATGATCATGCAGGGGCGGCCATGCACCAGGCCGATACCAGTGACGATCCCGGCGCTCGGAACTTCGCCACCATAGAGCCCATATGCTGCCAGAGGCGACAACTCCAGAAAGGCAGTGTCTGCATCGAGCAGGATCTCGATCCGGTCCCGCACGAAAATTTTGCCCCGCTGATGATGCCGGGTCCGGAACCTTTCACCACCGCCTTCAGACGTTGATCGATGAATTTCCCGCAATTCGTCGATCAGACCAGTCATGTCGACCATTGCCGCAACCTCTCTTACAAAGTTTCGTTGTTGACTTCTACCTAACGTCCGTTAGAAATATTTGTCAACAGGTCGCATCTGTATGGAGATTTCGATGGAGGACAACAGGAAAGACTGGGTCACACTGAAGGTGAATGATGCCGTCGGCATCGTGACCCTTTCAGCGCCTGAGCAATTGAACGCCATCCATGAGCCGATGATGGTTCAGCTCATTCAGCGGCTTGAAGACCTTCATAGCGATGCGAAGGTGAGAGCCGTCATTGTAACCGGATCGGGACGCGGCTTTTGCGCTGGAGCGCATGTCGGCGAAATGGCTGCACTTGAGGACAAGGGCAGGGGCATTCACAAATTACTGGATGAGGGCTGGAACCAGGCTGTGCGCCTGATCCGGTCGATGCCAAAACCGGTCATTAGCGCTGTAAACGGCATCGCGGCGGGAGGGGGCGTTGGTCTTGCGCTCTCCGCAGACATGGTCCTCGCGGCCCGGTCTGCGCGGTTTATCCAGGTGTTCGGTCCCAAACTGGGTGTCATTCCCGATGTCGGGAATACCTGGTTTATCCCGCAGGCACTGGGCCGGGCGCGGTCCTTGCGGCTCATGCTCACCGGCGAAAGCCTCGGTGCGGAACAAGCTGAAAACTGGGGCCTAATTGCACGGTGCGTCGAGGATGATGACCTAGCGAGCGAAGCAATGGACCTGGCACATGACCTTTCACAGGGACCAATCGAAGCTTTTGTGGAAATCCGCAAGGCCGTGGATCGCGGCCTGGTATCCAGTCTGGATTGTATGCTCGACCATGAGCGCGACACCAATGTGCGCCTTTGTGCAGGTCCCGCTTTTCAGGAGGGAACATCTGCCTTTGCCGCCAAACGCAGGCCGGATTTCATCAATTCAACAATTCAAGCTGACGGGACAGATCGATGAGCGCACTCGGATTTGACGCAACTACGGCCAGCAATTTCTTCTTCGATGAAGAACACCACTTGCTGCGGGCTCAGGTGCGCCGCTTTGTCGAAGAAGAAATCAAACCGTACGCAGATGCCTGGGAAGCGGAGGGTGCCACGCCGCGTGACCTGCTGCGCAAGATGGGGGATCTTGGCTTCTTCGGCATCCGCTATCCGCAGCAATTTGGTGGCTCGCACATGGACGAACGGGCAACAGTGGTTCTGGCTGAAGAACTGGGCCGCTGCACCTACGCCGGCGTCGCCATTACCGCGCTGGTCCACACGGATATGGCATCCGTCCATATCTTCAATGCCGGCAGTGATGCGCAAAAGGAAAGGTTCCTGCCGCGTGTGATCACTGGTGAAATCATTACGGCGGTGGGCGTTACGGAACCCGATGCAGGTTCGGACGTGAAGGCTATTCGTACGACGGCCCGACGCGTGGGGGACGGATATGTGTTGAACGGTGCTAAGACGTTCATCACAAACGGTGTTTTGGGCGATGTCTATTGCGTGGCCGCAAAAACCGATGCGAACGGCAGGCCAAGCCAGTCGGTGACCATGTTCATTCTGGAATGGGGGGCGCCCGGATTTACCGTCTCAAGAACTCTGAGCAAGCACGGTTGGCTGAGCTCCGACACTGCAGAGCTGTCGTTCGCTGATGTATATGTTCCCGCGGAAAATGTGCTCGGCCAGGAAGGCCGCGGCTTCTACGAGATCATGAAGAACTTTCAAAACGAGCGGCTCGTGCTGGGTGCCATGGCCATGGGAGAGGCGCAGGCAGCCATTGAATTGACGGTGGAATACGTCAAGGACCGCAAGGCGTTCGGTGCACCGCTTTGGGACAAGCAGGTCATCCGCAATCGCCTTGCGGACCTAAGTGCAAAAGTCGAGGCTGGGCGGCAGATGGTGTATGCCACGGCAGCACGCGCCGCGCATGGCGAGGATCTTGTCCGGGAGGTGTCCATGATCAAGGCCTATTGCGGTGAACTGGTGAACGAAGTCATGTATGCCTGTGTTCAGTTTCACGGCGGCATGGGTTTCATGCGCGAAAGTGCCATTGAGCGCATGTCGCGTGACGCACGGGTGCAGGCCATTGGTGGCGGTGCGACCGAAGTTATGCTCGAAGAAGTCAGTAAACGGATGTAACCGCATGGAATATTGGTCGTTTTCAAACGGATTCGGGTTGGACAATCTGGTCAGAAAGTCTGGCAAACACGCTCGCCCAGGTCCGCGTGATGTTCTGCTGAAAATGCGGGCGGCTTCACTGAATTATCGTGATCTTGTTGTCATGCGCGGGCAGCACGGGAAAGTTATCCAGCCGCCGCTGATCCCCTTGTCGGATGGTGTCGGCGTCGTTGCCGAATTGGGGAGCGACGTAGCCGGTTTTGAAATCGGCGACAGACTGTGCCCGGCTTTTTACCAGCATTGGCAAGGCGGACCTCCTCCGGCCAGCCTTGAGACCGGAAGGCTTGGTGGGCCGCTTGACGGGGTCCTGACAACCCACCGTGTTATTCCGTCTTCGGCTCTTGTCCGGGTTCCAGACCACCTTAGTGATGAAGAAGCCGCGACCCTGCCTTGTGCCGGCGTGACAGCGTGGAGCGCGTTGAGCGAACCAGCTCCGCTCCGTCCGGGTGAAACGGTACTTATTCTTGGAACCGGAGGCGTTGCCTTGATGGCTTTGTCGCTGGCGAAGGCTTCAGGAGCGCGCACAATCGTCACGACATCCGGCCCTGCAAAGGCGGAAAAGATACGCGCGTTGGGCGCTGATATCGTGATCGATAGATCCGTCGACGCAAACTGGTCGCATACCGTCAAAAACGTGACGGGCGGTGTGGGTTGCGACCGCGTTCTGGAGCTGGGCGGAGCGGAAACCCTGGGCGCATCCGTCAAGGCTGTCAAAACCGGTGGAACGATTGTCATGATCGGCAATGTGACTGGCAACAATGCGGAATTGTTTTTGCCGCTCGTGCTTTCGCGCCGGTTGACGCTTCATTCGGTATCATGTGGATCGCGATCTGCATTTGAAGCCATGAACCGAGCTTTGCAGCAGCATGAGATCCGGCCAGTGATTTCCAAAGTCTTTCCATTTGATACTGCGCCAGATGCGTTCACGGCGCTGGAATCCCAAAGCGGCATCGGAAACATCTGCATCTCCTCCTTTCCAGAGGTGGTAGATGAGTGAAGAGACGAAACCGTCCCGGCCGCGAACCAAGACCAAAGCTGCGGAGGCGAGACGCGAAATTCTGGGTGTGGCCGCCCGCATGATGCGCGAGTCCGGTTATGCCGACATGTCCTTGCGGGATTTGGCAGCCGAGGTCGGGATGAAGGCGGGAAGTCTCTACTATCACTTTCCCTCAAAGGAAGCGCTTGCCACGGAAGTCATGCGCCTCGGTGTCGAAGTGGTTGAGGAGGCGGTGCAGCAAGAGCTGAAGCAAAGAAGTTCCCTATCTCCACGCGAACGGCTGGTTCTTGCCATGCACGTGCACCTGAGAACCCTTTTGTCAGAGAGCGATTTTTCCTCGGCGCACATTCGATGTTACCCCTTTGTGCCGGATTCGGTACGGGAAGAGCTGAAGGCAGTCCGCCGGACCTACAACACTGTCTGGAATGAGCTCATTGGCGCATATCTGGGAACGTCGGCAACACCCGCGCAAATCCGCTACCTGCGCTACACGTTGCTTGGCGCCATGAATTGGTCGCTGGAATGGTTCAATTCCGACCGGGATGATGTCGGCACCTATGTTGCCTCCATTGCCGAACTTCTGCCCAAACAGGAAGAGTTGGATACCGCGGCAGCTACATAAGGTCCGGTTCAGGCTGTTTGCGCCGACCGGAAAGCCAGAGTTGTGCAGCGGCTGCCGCAAACGGAGCCACCAAAACCAATTCCAGGATTGCCGAGACTGCTGGTTTCAACGCAGAGGCAAGACAGCTTGGTCTTGACTCATAATGCCTCAATCTCCATATTGTGATACAGATATACCACGATGCAGTTCAAGAGGGCCGCGTTACCGCGCCCTGATTTTACTGCCGGGAGGAGGGGCGGTTGCTGAAACTCTATCACAACGGAAATTCCGTTTGTTCCATTAAGGTCCGTGTTGTTCTTGCAGAAAAGCAGTTGGACTGGGAAAGCGTCGAGATTAGTTTGCCGAAGGGTGAACAGCTGACGCCGGAATTCCTCAAGATCAATCCGAATGGCGTTGTTCCTGTGCTGGAAGACGACGGCCGGCGCATCTACGAATCGAGCGTAATTGCCGAATACGTCGATGGTCTTTCAGACGAAAATCCGTTGATGCCCGAAGATCCCTACCTGCAGGCCAAAACCCGTGTTTGGGGCATGAACACGCTGGAATACCATGATCATGTCAACACGCTGACCTTTGCCAGCTACCAGCGCACGATGCTTTTGCAGAAAAGCCAGGAAGAGCTGGAAGCCCGGTACGCCAAGATGCCGAGCCGGATCAAGGCCAAGAAAATGCGTGACCTAGTCGAAAAGGGGCCGGAATCGGATTACGTCCCGGCGGCGTTCGGACGTCTGGCGAAAATGTGCGCCGATATGGAAAAGGAACTCAGCCAGACACCCTGGTTGATGGGTGAGGAATTCTCTCTCGCCGACACCCTTGTTGTCGCCTACATGTACCGGCTTGAATGCCTGGGGCTTACGGCACTGTGGGAAGCGAACTATCCAGGTGTGACCGATTGGTACCGGCGCATGAAAGAGCGTCCGTCCATGCAAAAGGCGATTGGCCCTTACCTCAATAAAGATCAGCTTGCGATGATAAAAAAGGCCGGAGAAGAAGCCTTTTTGTCCAATCCAGCTTTCAGTGAATATCTGACCTGATCTGAATTGAGCGAACCCGCGTGTACTCCCTCATCGACCGCGGGCCGTAGAGGCCGGCCCTCAGCAAGGCCGGCCTCTTTTTTTATTGCCGCTGTAACACTCACGATTGCGTTCATGGGCTTATTGGCTGCGCGCGCCAGTCATTTCATTCCGGCTGGCGATCTGTTTCATCACATCCATATCGACCTTGGTCTTCGTGCCGTCTGGCAAGAAGGGCTGGCGGAACGTGAAGGCGTCGGGGGAAGGGCCGCTATCGCCTAGAAGCTCGTGCCGTTCAACGGCTTCTGTCCAGTCGGGAATATGTTTTTCCGGAACCCACCACAGCACATATCCGGGTCACTCCTTTGACAAGGTTAGCCAGTTCCGCCCCTTGCGGTAGGCAGCGCCATGAAAGCCCCGGTAGGTGGCGGCCATGATGGATTCAATATCGCGCCAGAGCGATAGGGTTGATGGTGCCCAGCCATCTCCATTGTCCACCCAGTATTTCGGAAACACCTGAGTGCCCCAGCATGCGGGACCCGGTTCGCCATCATAGCCTGAGCGGCTGATAAAGCCTTCCGACTGCTCAATTGCCGCCATTGCATGGGGTTCTGCGTTCCGGAAGCCACGTATCTTCTGGCTCTCGTAAGGCGCCAGAAACTGGCCGAACGTATAAACCGCAAGATTGTAAGTTTGCATGCGTTCCCAAGTTGTTGGCTGGTTTGGACTGACTGATTGGACCAAAGAATTGCCGATACACGGTGAAGCTGCAATACGAACGTTTGCGACGATGAATTTCGTCAGGATCTGTTCCAAACCGGCAACAGTCCTGCGCGCTGGCCAACAAGGCGCTCTGTCATTATGTTGCGAAAAAATCGATATTCGGACTGGGTAGCAAATGGCTGACATCAGCATTATGGAACTCGCGCTGCTGGCGGTGGCGCTCTTGGCAACCGGCCTTGTGGCCGGGATCATTGCCGGACTGTTGGGTGTTGGAGGCGGCATCGTGATCGTGCCGGTGCTCTACTACATGTTCTCGGCGCTAAAAATCGACCCAAGCGTTCTGATGCACGTTGCTGTGGGCACATCGCTGGCAACAATCCTGGCCACAGGAACCTCTTCCGCCCGTGCTCACTGGAAACGCGGAAGTGTTGACATGGACCTTCTGAAATCCTGGTGGTGGGCGATTGCGCTGGGTGTGATTGCCGGCGCGTCCCTGGCCGGGAACATATCGGGTGGTGCGTTGACGCTGGTGTTTGGTGTGGTAGCGCTAGCCGTTTCCGCCAATATGTTGTTCCGCAAGGATGGTGCAGCTTTGGCGGACAAACTGCCAGCCTCCCCGTTCAAGGAAACGATCGGCTTTCTGATTGGCGGCATTTCAGTGATGATGGGAATTGGCGGCGGAACGCTTGGTGTCCCGACCCTGACCCTGTTCTCCTATCCAATCCGTAAGGCAGTCGGCACGGCAGCTGCCATCGGTCTTATCATTGCCGTACCTGGCACTTTGATGTCGATTTACTTTGGCATGGGGGCAGAAGGCCGTCCGCCGTTTTCACTGGGCTACGTCAATCTCATCGGGTTTGCGTTGATCATTCCCGCTTCCACTTACGCAGCCCCACTTGGCGCGAAAATCGCCCATACGATCGACCCGTCAAAACTGAAGCTGGTGTTTGCCCTCTTCCTTGGCTTTACGGGCATACGCATGGTCTATGACGTAATGTTCTGAGAGGCGGCCGGCGCATTTGCAAAGGCATGACCGGTCGCAGAAACAGCTGGAATGGGTGAGATCACAAATATTCATTGGTTTGCAGACTCAAACCGGTTCATGGTTGGGCGCTAATTCAGTGTGCCCTTGGGCGCCTCCATAAACCGATCCGTGAAACCGCACACCAAATGACAGAAACAACAGCGTATTTGACAGCCCGCGGTTGCTACCGGGGTGCTGTATTATGCTTGCCGGCATTGCCGGGAATCGTCGCTTTCGGAGCCGTTTTCGGAACCGTGGCGGCGCAAAACGGCCTGAGTTTTGTCGAAACGCTGCTGATCAACTCCTTCGTGTTTGCAGGGGCAAGCCAATATGTCGCCATGGAAGTCTATTCCGATCCGCTGACATGGGCGGGTGCGATTGCGATGATCAGCGTAACAGCAGCGGTAAACATGCGGATGCTGCTGATCGGCGCCAGCCTCAGACCTTGGCTAGGCCAGGTGCCCGCTTCGAAGACCTATCCCGCGCTGTTTTTCCTGACTGACCTGAACTGGATCTTGTCTTTGCGCGAGTACGGCAACGGGGAGCGGGACTGGGGAATCTATCTCGGCAGCGGGATTTTCACCTGGATGGTTTGGTCCACCTCGGTGATCCCTGGATACTTTGTCGGGAGTCTGGTCACCGATCCGCACAAGTGGGGGCTGGATGTGGTCATGCCGGCCTTTTTCGTCGCCCTGCTGGTGCCGCTCTGGAAGGGCAAACGGCAGACGGTCAGTTGGGCGCTCGCAGGCATAGCAGCCGTTTTGACCTGGTATTTGATTGGTGGCTATTGGGGAATCTTAAGCGGAGCCATTGTTGGTGCGCTGGCGGGGGCGTATCTCGATGATTGAAAGCTTCTATTCCATCGACCCGATGTTCGCTCTTGCAGTGTTGGGAATGACACTGGCGACCTACGCGCTCCGGGCCGGAGGCTACTGGATCATGGGCCAGGTCCCGATGACTCCAAAAATCCGGCGCGGGCTGGAGGCGCTTCCGGGTGCGATTATCGTTTCAACTGTGCTGCCAATTGCCTTCAAGGGCGGTCTGACTGTGGTTGTCTGCCTGATCGTTGCCGCTGCGGTCATGGCCTGGGCGGGAAAAGAATATATCGCCGTGTTGTTTGCCGTTCTTGCAGCGGTAAGCCTTCGGGCAGCCGGTCTATAGACCAACTGCCGTTATCAATCTTTAATTCTGCTGCGCAAAAGCTTTGCGCGCGTTATCCAGCGTTTGCTCATAAGTGCCGCCAGCGTCTACGCGTGCCCAGGAAAGCCTACCAAGATCGTAGCCGAGCTGCGTGTCAACGATAGCGGTTGTGGCATCTGAAGCATCCGAGCTCCTTGCCTTCACACGGCTTTTGAGCACGTCGACGGGGGCCTCCAGCCAGAGGCCCTGGAACTCGACTTCGACCCTGGAAGCAACCGTGGCAACAGCGTCCCGTTCTTGCTTGTCGGCAAAGACAGCATCGAAAATCGCTGAATGGCCGGCTGCCAGGATCGATTGAATTTTCCGGTCGATCGCCTGATAAACGGCATGGGCCGCTTCCTTGGTGTAGGCACTTTGCGGCGCCTTGGCATCTTCCAGAATTCCAAGCAGCGCCTTTCGCTCAACGTCGGTTCTGACCACCCGTGCACCCGGTGCTCGGCCAATGTCCGGCGCCAGTCCATAAGCGAGCGTTGTCTTCCCGGTTCCAGAGAGACCTCCGATGGCCGTCAGAATGGCGTCTTTAGGATCAAGAAATGCGACAGCATGCTGGAAATAGGTCCGGGCCTGATCTTCCTGCTTTGACTTTTCTTCAGGATCTTCCTGGTTCAGTGCGGCGCTTGCTGCAATCTTCGCCCGGATTGCAGCGCGCATCATCAGATAGAACGGCAGGGCGGCCAGTCCTTCAATGTCGCTGTCACGATGGGCAGCATCAAAGTAGCGGTTGAAGACCAGGTTCGCGGCGCGTTTTTGCCCACGTTCCCAAAGGTCCATCAACAGGAATGCAAGGTCGTAAAGAACATCACACGTAGCGATGCCGTCGGAAAACTCGACCGCGTCAAACAGCACCGGTTTTTCGTTCAGCAGGACAATATTGCGCAAGTGGGCATCGCCGTGGCACAGGCGGATCAGGCCGTGACGGCCACGAGAGCGGATGAGGTCTTCAATCCTATGGAGCCAGGTCCGGGCGCATTCGGTCAGATGGCTGGCTGCTGAAGGCGGAAACAGTTCAGGATGGTCTGCGAAGGCCGTCGCGTTTTGCTCAACGTAGCTCTTCAATTCATTTATGAAGTCTTCAGCCGTGCGCTCTGGCGCCTTTTCATGCGCTGCCACCATCATGGTGGCAAGAGCCTGTGACATGTCGTCACCCAGCGGCCCACTTTGTGAAATACGGTCCAGCTCGCCATCTGACGAGAAACGCTTCATAACCACAACCCATTCGATTGGTTTTCCAGAACCGTCAAGAGCAAGACTCCCGTCCGGCTGCTCAGTAACAGGGACGGCTTTTTGATAAAGGTCCGGGGCGTTGCGGGCATTATAGATGATTTCACGCTTGCACGCCTCCTCCCTCAAGGCCAGCGTGGAATAATCCAGGAACGGGAAGGATACGGCCCGTTTGACTTTGTAGGCCTTTGACCCAGACAGAAAAATGACATTTGCATGGGTGTCGATACGCTCAGCGGCGGGCCGTCCGGTATCGTCCGGTGTCAGTGACTGAAGGAAAGCAAAGACGCGGTTCTGGCTGGTATCATGAGACATTTGCGCTTGTGTCCGATCCTGTCCTGTCAAGCGTGATGAGACCTTGTTTAAGGTGTTCCAATCTGCCGCTCAACTGTTTGATCTTTCTCAATGAGAGAACCGGGTGCTGTGGCAATCTCGGTACAACTGGAAATCAAGGAGGACGGCCATGGGTGACCATCCGGCACTGAAAAAGATAAGATTGAATTTGGCGCGGACAAAGGAGTATCCGCAAGGCTCCGCGCATCATGGGTACGAATTTACCGCACCGCTGGACGAGACCAATCACATTGATGCGGCCCTGTGGAAGAAAGAGCGCGAGCATTGCCGGGTCCGCCGGTTTTGGGGCGATGAAGAAGAGGAAGTTGGGCATTTGATCCACCGGCCCGGCGGTTCCTGGGCGTTCCACTACGACATTGAGGGTGAAGATGACGACGAGGCCGGATACCGCTTCGGTGCTCATGCCTTTGCACCCGGCGAGTATGTCTCCATCAAGGACGAGGATGGAGACCTGCACACCTTTCAGGTTGTGACAGTCCAATCGATCTAAAGACTTTCCTGCTTTGTCAGCAGATGTCAGCCGGGGCGTTTCGCCCCGGTTTTTTATGGGTTACGCCGTCTTTTTAACGGATCCCGTGTCATAGGCTGCTGCACGCATGACATCTGCGAGGAGTTGATAGGCCGAGATCCAGGCCTGCCGGACCTCCGGCGTGAAGTCCGGGCCAAGTCCCTTCTTCAAGGTCCGCAGCAAAGCATTGCCGACAAATGTGTAGTGGCGCGCGGTGACGCCATAGTCGAGATGTTTGATCGCGAGCTTTTCGGCAACCGGCACAATTACGTCCGTTTTTTCCAGATTGCGCACTACCATCGTCAAGGCAGCAAGCAGTTTGCGGCCCTGTTCGTTCATTTCTCCCTTGAACATGCTGCGCAGGGACGGATCTATTGCAAAGAGCTCTTGATAGAATATCTCGGCAACCTTGTCTCCAAGACCAGCCGCCTTTTCAAATGTTTGCTTGACGATTTCTATTTCAGAAGCGTTCATGAGCATCTCCAGGAGATATATGGCACACACAACCGGCAATAATTACAGCGATAAAGTGCGGGTTGCATGCCTATATGAACGCACTTAAGCATTTCAATTTCATGAATGCTTGTAATTGGTAATTTTTACACTTGGAAATTTATGTATTGATTTCAAAGATCCATTTCACGTCCCATGGTTGATGTGTGTCAAGGAGAATATACTTTCCAAGCTTCTAAAATAGCTGCGCGGGCCTTCACCAGGGGCGCCGCTTTTTGAGAAATCTGAAACTTTGATCAAAGGAACAGGAGGCTCAAATGAGTTCGAGGCTGCCTTCATTTTGGCGGGGCGATGCCAGCCCCATGATGTCGTTGCAAAAGGAAATGGACCGGCTTTTTCAGGATTTCGGCAAGAAGTGGCCGGTTTCCGCCGGCTTTGAGAGCGGTTTCCCGGCAATTGATGTCCACGAGACCGACAATGGTCTTGAATTGACTGCCGAACTACCCGGAATTGCTGAACAGGATGTCGATGTCTCCCTGTCCGGTACAACCCTGACAATCAAGGGTGAGAAGTCGGCGGATAAAACGGTGAGTGAGAAAGACCGGCATGTTAGCGAGCGGAGCTACGGTTCCTTCCGGCGTGTCATGACCTTACCGTTCGAACCGGAGATGGATCAGGTTGAGGCGCATATTGAGAATGGCGTTTTGACCTTGGCCCTTCCGCGTCCGGCCTTGGAGGCTGAGAACGCGAAGAAGATTGAGGTAAAGCGGAAGGGCTGATTTCCGCTGTTCCGCTACTGAGCGAATTTGCGGGCATATCAATTCGGAGAAGGGCAGTCGGGTTAGCCGCGGCTGCCCGTTCTCTTTTTTGCACTCTGCGGGTTTCGTACAAAACGGAATAAACCCATTGCCAATCTACCAGAGCAAACCTCTGCCGTGCTTGAGGCGGGTAAGCTATACAAGGAGCAATCGCGTCAAACGTCCTATTTGCCAGCAGGGAACAAAATGCAGCAGAAAAACGGTGGCCAGCTTCTTGTCGAAGCTTTGGAACAGCATGGCGCGGAACGCGTCTTTTGCGTTCCCGGCGAAAGCTATCTGGCAGTCCTCGACGCTCTTTATGATGCGGATATAGCTGTCACCGTATGCCGTCAGGAGGGCGGCGCGGCGATGATGGCCGATACCTATGGCAAGCTGACGGGGACACCGGGTATCTGCATGGTGACCCGGGGACCAGGCGCTACAAATGCGGCAGCCGGTGTTCATATTGCTGCGCAGGATTCCACGCCGATGATCCTTTTTATCGGACAGATCGAACGGGGAATGCGTGAGCGCGAGGCCTTTCAGGAGGTGGATTACCGCCAGATGTTTGGCGGGATGGTCAAATGGGTGGCAGAAATTGATCACGCACACCGGGTGCCGGAGTTTATCTCAAGAGCTTATCATGTTGCGACATCCGGGCGGCCCGGCGCGGTGGTTCTGGCGCTTCCTGAAGACATGCTCGTGGATGTTGCTGACATTAAACAGCCTGAACCGTGGCGTCAGGTGGAAACCCATCCGGGTTTGACCGTCATGGCAGATCTGCAAAAGCGCCTTTGGGCGGCCGAGCGCCCGATCGCCATTCTTGGCGGCAGCCGGTGGAATGCAGAGGCGGTTGCCGCTTTCACCAGGTTCGCAGAGCGGTTTGATCTGCCGGTCGCTTGTTCCTTCCGCCGCCAGATGCTGTTTGACAATCTGCATCCGAACTATGCGGGCGACGTCGGCATCGGCATCAATCCGAAGCTGAAGGCGCGGATCCAGAACTCTGATCTGGTTATGCTGGTGGGCGGCCGCCTTTCGGAAATGCCCAGCCAGTCGTATTCCCTGTTGCAGATCCCTCAACCGGATCAGCCTTTGGTTCACATCCATCCGGATGCAGAAGAACTTGGGCGGGTGTACCGGCCATCGCTGTCAATCCACGCCAGCCCGGCCGCTTTCTGCAAGGCGGCTGAGGGACTACAGCCGCCTGCCGAATTGAAGGGTGCCGGCGAAGCGGAAAGAGCCCATACTGACTATCTGGCCTGGTCCGGTGCGCGGCCGCAAACACCCGGAAGCCTGCAAATGGCTGGTGTGATTGACTGGATTGAGGACAATCTGCCGGACGATACGATTTTCACCAATGGGGCCGGTAACTACGCGACCTGGCTGCACAGGTTCCACCGGTTCCGCAAATTTGGAACACAAGCGGCCCCGACATCGGGCTCCATGGGCTATGGCCTGCCAGCAGCAATTGCTGCCAAGCTTTTGCGGCCCGAACAGACCGTCGTCTGTTTTGCCGGCGACGGCTGCTTGCAAATGACCATGCAAGAGTTCGGAACAGCTTGCCAGGAAGGCGCCGCCATCATTGTTCTGGTTATCGACAATGGGATGTACGGCACCATCCGAATGCATCAGGAACGGACGTATCCGGCACGCCCGTCTGCAACGGCTCTGACCAATCCGGATTTCGCTGCTCTGGCAAGGTCATACGGAGCGCATGCGGAAACGGTCAAATCGACTGATGATTTTGGTGCCGCATTTGAACGGGCACAGGGGTCGGGCAAACCGGCGCTTCTGCATCTGAAGCTTGACCCTGAAGCGATTACCCCGGCTTCCAGCTTGAGCGAAATCCGGTCTGCAGCACAGTCAGCGTCCTGATCAGTCTGCCAGCCTTTCCAAGGCATCTGCGACTGGAAGGGTGACGTCGGCAACGCCGGGATCATCCGGCGATGTCCTGACAGAAAAACCGAGCCCTTCGCACATGGAGAGCATGGAGGTGTTTTCTTTCAGGACCTCGCCCTTGATGGTTTCGATGCCGTCAGCCTTGGCGTATCTGATGATCAGTTGCATGAGGGCCCAGCCAAGGCCGATGCCCTTCAGATCCGACCGGACCAGGATCGCATACTCGCCGGTTCGATGGTCTGGATCTGTGTGCAAACGCACGACACCAAGCAACTTGCCGGTTTCCGGGTTGATGGCCGCAAACGCCATGGCACGGGCATAATCCAGCTGGGTCAGCCGGGCGAGGAAGCGGTGGCTGAAGTCCTTGACCGGCGCAAAGAAGCGCAGACGCAGGTCTTCCTGAGAAATAGTCTCGAAATACTCCCTGAACAGGTCCTCGTCTTCCGGCCGCACGGGGCGAACAAATACCGTTTGCCCATTCTTTAGCTCCAATGTTTGTTCCCACTCGTTGGGATAAGGCGCGATCGCCAGCCGGGACTTGCCCCGGCGGCCCCGATGGCTGACTGGCTGGCTGAGCGTAATGCGGCCATCAAGCGCAAGAATACCGCCTGGGCGTACCACAATCGGATTGATATCGAGCTCCCGGATTTCAGGGATATCGATGCTGATTTGAGACAGTTTGACGAGGGCGAGCGTAATGGCTTCCCGGTCGAGTTGAGGACGGGCGGCGGTGCCTGCCAGAAGCCGGGCAACGTGTGTCCGGTCGATTAGCGCATCAGCCAGTTTGAGGTCCAGCGGAGCAAGTTCAAGGGATGTGTCGCCGCTTTCTTCTACCGCTGTGCCACCGTGGCCGAAGACAACCACCGGTCCGAACACCGGCGTATCGGCGATCCCGAGAAACAGCTCCAGGCCATGCCGGTCCTCCAGCATTGGATGTACACTAACCCCGGCAATTGCAGCATCCGGAAACATCCGCCTGGTCTGTTCGATCAGTTCTTTTGCTGCTTTCGCTACCGCCTCCGGATTTTCAAGACCAAGCCGGACACCGTCGATCCGCGATTTGAATGGAAGGTCCGGTGAGATCAGTTTTGCCACACAGTGCCGGGCGTTCTTGAACATTGGTTCAGAGTGTGCCGCAGCCTCGTCCGCTGTTTTGGCGAGACGGGTCTCGATGACCGGGATCTGATAAGCCGATAAAACACCCGTGACTTCTTCCGGTGACAACCATTTGCGGTCCTCGGCCAGGGCAGCTTCAACGATCGTTCTGGCGGCCTTGGTGTCCGGCGTAAAGTCGTCCGGCAAACTGGGCGGCACCGCCATCAGGAAATCGCGCGAGCGGGCATCCCGCTCCAGGTGCATGATGCTGCGGACAGCCTCTGCAGGACTGGCGTAGCAAGGTACTCCGGCAGCGTCCAGCGCGCCGCGTGTGGTTCCGTCGCCGCCTACCAATGCAGTGACCAGGGCTTTGGCCCGCCGGGTGCGTTTTCGTTCTGCCTCCACGGTTTTAGCGATGGCATTGCCAATCATGCGGAGCGAAGTGAAGGCAGTCGCTGCGTGGAGCGAAACGACGCCGTCGATGCCTTTGTCAGCGAGAAGCGCCTGCAGCGCTGCCTTGAGATCATCTGGAGACAGATCTTCCTTTAAAACAAAACGCGCCAGATCGTTCGCCCCATCATCGGAGGGAAGCGGGGTACGGCAATAAGGTATTAGCGCGTCCCGTGTTGCGCTGTTCATCGAAGCGATTTTACCACCCATGTCGGAGAGACCATCTGCCGCCAGAGACGCAAGGCTCTGGCCATTGGCAACCACGGCAATTGTCTCGCACTTTGGCACCCGGATCCGCGACAGGGTTTCAACGGCTTCGAACATTTCATCAAGGTCATCGACCCGCATCATTCCGGCGCGGCGGAAAACTGCCTCGTAGACCAGATCCGGATCAGCCAATCGTCCGGCATGCGTGCGCCCTGTTCCGCGGATATCGCGGCTGCGGCCGGACCTTATGACGATGACCGGCTTGCTGCGGGCCGCCGCACGGGCGGCGGACATGAATTTGCGGGGTTCTGACAAGCTATCCAGGTGAAGCACAATCGCCCGGGTCCTGTAGTCCTGCGCGAAGTAGTCGATTAGATCTCCGATATCGACATCCATGCGAGCGCCGAGAGAGACAACGGCGGAGAAGCCGGTCCGGTGGCTGGCAGCCCAGGAGAGTGTGCCATTGAGGACTGCGCTGGAGCGGGCGAAAAAGGCAATGTCGCCTTTGAGCGGTGCTTCGGCGCTCAAGAGCGCGTTGAAAGAAAGGGCCGGAATTGCCAGGCCAAGACTGCCCGGTCCGATCAGGCGCAGGTTAGATTGCCGCGCCGCTTCCCGGCATTGCTGCAAAAGATCATCGGGCCATGTTTCGTAGCCCGGAGACAACAGCAGGACTGCGCGTGTACCGCGAGCAGACAGGTCAGAAATCAGGGCCGGCATGTGCGCTGATGGCGCAAGGCAAATTGCGAGGTCTGGTGCGGAGTGCAGTTCATCCAGGGATGCTGCACTGTGCTCATCCCAAACGCCGCCTGCCTCGAGGCCGATCAGTCTGAGCGGCCGTTTGCCAATCGTGTCTGTCAGTCCTTTGAGAAGGGCGTCCAGAACAGCCGGATCGTGCCGCGACGGGCCAATCACGGCGACAGATTCAGGAGCGAAGAAACCTTCCAGATTGCGAATGGTCACGCCAATGCCTCTTTGCATTCAAGCCGAACCGGGTAATGGAGAAGATCCGGCGAATCCTCCCCATTGCCGTTTCAACTATTTTAGCGTGACCGGTTCGGTCAACTAGTGTTGTTAGTGCGCCATGAGAACCGGAACGGTCATGGCACCCAGAATTTCACGTGTCGCGCCGCCGAACAGGAACTCACGCATTCGGCTGTGACCATAGCCGCCCATTACGACAAGATCATTGCCGTGATCGGAAACATGGTTCAGCAGAGTATCGGCGATGCCCGTTTGCGGATTGGTGATGACTTCAATGGTCACATCAAGCCCGTGGCGTGCCAGATAGGTGGCGATATCTGCACCCGGTTGACCAGCCCCACTCGGTTTCTTCTCGACGACCAGCACCGTGATCTTGTCGGATTTGTCCAGAAGCGGCACTGCTGCATGGACCGCACGGGTTGCCGTCGAGCTGCCGTCCCAGGCAATCACGACATTGTTCGGATTGTCATCTGGAACGCCGATATACGGCACGATCAGTACCGGGACGCCGCTTTCAAACAGGATCGTTTCGATCAGAAGTTCCCGCATGGGTTCCGGAGAATCCGGATTGGTTTGGCCCACAACAACAAGATCCGTACACCGGCAATGCTTCAAGACACCTTCCAGAGGACCGCCGGTCAGGACTTCGGCAATGCGCGTTTCAGACTTCGTTCCGGCCAAACGGGCCATTTCCTCGAACTGTTTTTGGCACTCCTTGGCCGCTGCAACTGCCTGTTCGTGAGCGGCTTCCAGATAGTCAACGGGCATGGGAGCCGCGGCAAAGGCTGGCACGACTGGCTCAAAGGCAATCGCAAGACCGGTTACATGCGCGTCATATTGCCGTCCGAGCTCAAGCGCGTATTTCGATGCTGGCTGAGAACCCGCCAGATCAGAAATTGTCAGAATGTCTTTCATAGCCATGATGTACCTCCTTATGCGCGGGCTCCGATCACATCGCGCCCGCTACCTTCACAGGAAGCCTAGGAAGATTCAACAGGTGCAGCTTTGACCGTAATCAATCGGGCGTGGGCCTGAAGCGCAAAATGATCAATTAAATTCAATGAGTTTGGTTGTTCGCTATCACTCAGACTGATCGTCTGCCCTTCATCGTCTCGGGACTGAAACGATAGACAACACCATTTTTCATTCTCGCTTTCGGCAGTCCCCGGAGCAGCTGGCCGCCAAGCCTTTCAGCTGTAGCCCGCGACCGGAGATTGCCCTCGTGTACTTCCGCGATAACCTCCTGCCAGCCAAGATCATCGAAGAGCCAATCATTGACGGCCAACGCCGCTTCAAAGGCAAGGCCACGGCCTTCGGCCTGGCTGGTCCAGAGCGTCCAGGTGACTTCTGGTGGAACCGTATCATCGTAATGCATGGGGCCTGTATGGCCTATTGCCGCGCCGCTTGTTGTTTCAACGATTGTAAATCGCCCATAACCACGTAGTAGCCATTGCCCGATCATGCCGGCGAACCGTTCAAAAGCCACTTGGTCAGGCTTCGGTCCACCTACAAAGGCAGTCCGGTCTGATTGCACATAGGACAGGTAAGCCGGAAAGTCCGATCGTTCCGGCACCCGGAGAACAAGGCGCTCTGTTTCCAGCACCGGAGTGCCGTACAATTCCGGCAAGCGGATCGACATCAACTGCCCCTAATTAAAGATTTGAAGTTCAAATCGCCTTCATGACTTCCCGGGCGATGACAAGGCGCTGGATCTCACTTGTGCCTTCGTAGATCGTGGTGATCCGGGCGTCCCTGGCATAGCGTTCCAACGGGTATTCCTTGATGTAACCCGCGCCGCCGTGCAGCTGTAGCGCTGTATAGGTCGCGCGCTGGGCCGCTTCGGAGGAAAAGAGTTTTGCCATGGAAGCTTCCTTGGCAAACGGCTTGCCAGCGTCTTTCAGGGCCGCAGCCTGCAGGATCAGAAGCCGGGCCGCTTCCAATTCCGTTTCCCGGTCAGCGATCATCCATTGCAAGCCCTGCATATCGGAGAGCGGCCTGCCAAATTGCTGGCGTTCCTTGATGTAGGCCTTGCCGGTTTCCATGGCCTTGCGTGCAATGCCAAGCGCGAGGGAGGCAATGCCGATCCGCCCACCTGCAAGCTCGCCAACCGCGATGCGGAAGCCGTCGTTTTCAGCGCCCATCATGGCTGTTGCCGGAATCCGGCAGTCCTGGAAGATGACTTCATTGGTAGACGAGCCGGTTTGGCCCATCTTCTTTTCCGCCTTGCCGATGATGAGCCCCGGCGTGCTTGCTTCGACGAGGAAACAGGAAATGCCTTTACCTTTCGGGGCGTCCGGATCGGTAACCGCCCAGACGACAAAGACACCAGCATACTCGCCCGACGTGATGTAGAGTTTGGAACCGTTGAGGACGTAGTGATTGCCGTCCTTGACCGCGCGCGTTTTCATGGACGAAGGATCAGAACCGGCACCCGATTCCGTCAGGCAGAAACCGCCAGCCGGATAAGTGCCATCGGCCAGTTTGGGTAGATAGGCGGCCTTCTGTTCTTCAGAGCCGACAGCCTGGATCACTTCGCCAACCATATTGGTGACGGAGACAGTAACCGCCGTTGAGGCGCAGCCGCCACCCAGGGCTTCGACTGCAAGAGCAAAGCCGATCGATCCGGCTTCCGTTCCGCCATAATCTGCGCTGACGTTCAGGCCCATGAAGCCGTTTTCTGCCAGAAGCTTCAGGTTCTCCAGAAACTCGTTGCGCCCGCCACCTGCATCTACCGTTTCCGCCAATGGCTCCAGCCGGTCGGCTGCCAGTTTGTGTGCGGTATCGGAGATCATTTGTTGTTCTTCGGTGAGTGCAAAATCCATGGTGGGTTCCTGAAAGCCGGTCAATTTGGGCGAAACCTAACTGGGCTTTGCGGCTCTTGTCCATGATGGTGTTTCAAGTTTGCGACTTTCAAAAAAAAGTCCGATAAAACGGCATGCACATCAGTCGGATCCTTTTGGCCCTGCCGCCGCTCGCTGTTCTACTTGTCGCGCCATTCATGGTGCAGTTGATCACCGCGCGTGAGGAGGCGGACATCGACCGGACAGCGGCGGAACGGCTGACCCTCTATCGGCAGACGATTGTCGGCGAATACAACAAGTTCCGCTATTTGCCCTATATGCTGGCCCGGGATCCGCGGGCGACAGAAGTGCTGCGCAGCTTCGGCAAGACGGCAGAGGCCAACCGGTTCTTGAACGAAATGGCAGTCAATTCCGGTGCAGACATTCTCTACGTGATGAACCGGGCCGGTGACACGCTTGCAGCCAGCAATTGGCAAAGCGAGTTTTCACTTGTCGGCCGAAACTACAATTTCCGCCCCTATTTCAAGTCGGCGCTTCAGGGCAAGGAAGGCCGCTACTTTGCCATCGGCCTGACCACCGGGCGGCCCGGCCTGTTTTTGGCGCGCCCGACACCGGTGGAGGGCAATCCTGAAGGGGTCGCTGTCGTTAAGGTCGATATGCGGCCGCTTGAACGTGCTTGGGCAGAGGGCGGCGAGACGGTCTTTGCATCAGACGAAAATGGAGTGGTCTTTCTATCCAGTGTTGCAGACTGGCGTTTTAAGGCATTGGCACCGCTGGACGCTGAAACCGTCGAAAAAATCCGTACGACGCGCCAATACGCAAAGCAACCGCTGGATCTGCTTTCGCAGAGCTCAGCCCTGTCCGGCAATCTGCTGACCATTGGTACAACAAAATACCGATGGAACCAGGCAGAGGTCGGGCTGATGGGCTGGAAGTTGCATTATTTGACCCCGATCTCGCAAACTGGGGCCAATGCATGGCTGATATGGGCGTTGGCAATCGGGATTAGCCTGCTTTACGCGGTTGCGCTGCTGGTACTACGCGGCCGCTCGCTACGTCGGGCCTCGGCTCTGTTGCAGCAGGAATCAGCCGATCTGCGTCAGCTCAATGAGCGGCTGGTTGATGAAGTAGAGGAACGTAAACGGGTCGAACGGGAACTGCGTACGGCACAAGAGGGATTGGCCAGATCTAGCCGCCTTGCTGCAGTCGGTCAGATGTCCGCAGCCGTTGCCCACGAGCTTAACCAACCGCTGGCCGCGTTGCGGATGTTTGTTGCCGGAACCCGGAAGTTTCTCGATATCGGCCGTACCGACGAAGCGCGGGACAACCTTTCGGAAATTGACGGTTTGCAACACCGCATGGCGGTTTTGACGCAGGAATTGAAGCGGTTTGCCCGCCCTGCGGAAAGCCGAATCGAGTGTGTCGATTTGAAAGACAATATCAGGGAAGCTGCCAAAATCGCGTTGCCAAGATTTGAAGAGACTGGTGTCAAGCTGGACATCTCGCTTCCTGATGGTCCATTGCGGCTGGAGACAGCACCTCTGCCGGTCGAGCAAGTGCTGCTGAATTTGCTGCGCAATGGCGCTGATGCGGCCTCGCAAGTGGCGGAGGGCAAAGTCAGCCTGGACGTCGAGCGGTGTGAAACATCCATCGTCATGCGGGTCACCGACAACGGGCAGGGGATCCCGGACGAGATCAGGGAAAAGATTTTCGATCCTTTTTTCACGACCAAACTCAGCAGCGGCGGTTTGGGTCTTGGCCTCTCGATCTCCACACGGATTGCCGAAGATATCGGTGGTTCACTGAGCATCGCCGGCAACGATTGCGGTGGCGCAACTTTCGTGTTTTCTCTTCCGGCCCCTGAGGACAAGAAGTTTGCAGACGGCAATACGCCGGCTGCGCAGGCAAATGAGGCCGCAGCAGAATGACAACCGAGTTGGCGGAAAAACCGGTCCTTATTGTTGATGACGACCCGGCTATGCGCGCTGCCTTGCGTCAGTGGATGGGACTTGCGGGATTTCAGCCCATTGAAACGCAGAGCGCACCGGAAGCCATGGCCAAATTGACGCCGGAGTTTCCCGGATGCGTCGTTTCAGACGTGTTGCTGCAAGGCGAGGACGGCGTCAGCCTCATGCGTCGGATCGCGGACATCGACAAGGATATCCCGGTGATCTTGATTACGGGACATGGGGACGTTCCGATGGCTGTCGATGCCATGCGCAGTGGAGCCTATGACTTTGTCGAAAAGCCATTTGATCCGGACAGCATGGCTGAGATAGTCCGCCGGGCAAGCGAGAAGCGGACATTGGTTCTGGAAAACCGCGCACTGACACAACGCCTGGAAGACAATGCAGGGCTGGAAGCACGGCTGTTGGGTAACAGCCCAGTCATGCGAACCTTGCGGGAACGGTTGCTGCACTTCGCCTCAACGGATGTTGCGGTCATGATCACGGGGGAAACAGGAACCGGCAAGGAAGTTGCGGCGCAAGCACTGCATGATTTCAGCCGGCGCAAGGATGGGCCTTTTGTGGCCATCAATGCAGCTGCCCTTCCCGAAACCATGGTCGAGGCCGAGCTGTTCGGGCATGAAGCAGGGGCATTTACCGGAGCAGACCGGTCCCGGCTTGGCCGGATAGAAGCCGCAGATGGCGGCGTGCTGTTTCTGGATGAGATTGTCTCCATGCCGATGAACCTGCAGCCGAAGTTGCTGCGTGTTCTTCAGGAAAAGCAGATTGACCGGCTCGGTGGGCGATCGCCGGTCCCGGTCGACATTCGGGTCGTGAGCGCGGCAAATGTGGATCCACGCAAGGCCGTGGCATCGAATGCCCTGCGCGAAGACCTGCTGTTCCGGCTCAACACCATCGAGATTTCTATGCCGCCTTTGCGGGAACGGGGGAACGACAGTCTTTTGCTGTTTGATACGTTTGTGAACCGGTTCGTCGCGCAATACGCGGTGGAACGGCCAGAGCTCAGCGCTCGGGATGAGGCCTTCATCCAGACCTATGCCTGGCCCGGCAATGTCCGAGAACTTCGTAACGCGGCGGAGCGGTTTGTCCTGTCTGCAGGTGTCGACCGTCAGCCGCTGGAAACGCTGGTGACCGGAAGCGCTGCAGCCCGTGATGTCGGCGAAGCAGGAACGCTGCGCACAATCATGGACAACTACGAGCGCAACGTTATTGCAAGTGCCCTTCGCAGACATGATGGGCATATGGCGGGAGTGATGGATGAGCTCGGCGTGCCGCGGCGGACCTTGAACGAGAAAATGACGCGGTTGGGCCTTAGCCGGCCAGTCTCTCCAAAATAACTCCAACTGGCAAGATTCCGCCAATGGTTTTCCGTCGTCGGCGGATTCTTGCCGATATGTTGGCGAAGGGCCTTTGGCTGGATAAATTAAGTATCTGTAAAATCGAAATATTTCGCGAAGGTGCAAGTTTGGCATGGCACCTGCAATTGCGGGAAGCAGCTTGACGCGGGCTGGTGTGGCATGAGGCTGCGCAGCCGGGACGTCAAAGCTCAAGAGCACACGTTTATCTGGGAGGACTAGTATGCTCTCTGCCCGCAAATTTGCGACTGCGGCCTCTGCCGCTGCCCTGGGTCTTCTTTTCGCCACTGAAACCTTTGCTGCCGATGTCACCTGGAATGTTTCCCTTTGGGGCAAGCGCCGGGCGTTCACCGAGCACATTGAAAAGCTGGCCGAACAAGTGGCCGCAAAGACCGATGGCAAGTTTGAGATCAAGCTTCACTACGGTGGTGCGCTTTCCAAGTCCCGCGAGAACCTGGATGGCATTTCCTTCGGTGCTTTCGAAATGGCCCAGTTCTGTGCCTCGTATCACGCCGACAAGAACCCGACGCTGACAGTTCTGGAATTGCCTTTCCTCGGCGTTGCCGATCTGGAAACGGAAGTGAAGGTTTCCAAGGCGCTTTATGCGCACCCGGCTGTTCAAAAGGACCTCGGCCGCTGGAACGCAAAACCGCTGATGCCTTCGCCAATGCCGCAATACAACTTCGCCGGAAAAGGCGATGCACCGACTTCAATCGGTGACTTTGATGGCATGCGTGTCCGTGCTCTGGGCGGTCTTGGAAAGATGATGGAAGCTGTAGGCGCAGTTCCGACCTCCGTGACAGCATCTGAGACCTACCAGGCAATCGACTCTGGTACCGTTCAGTCTGCCGGTTTCGCCCCGCATGCGCATTTGGCGTACAAGACGGTGGAAGTTGCCAACTGGTGGACCAAGAACCTCAATCCGGGCACCGTCCATTGCCCAGTCGTTGTCAACACGGACGCTTATGCGGCGCTGCCGGACGATTTCCGTGCCGCGCTTGATGAGGCAGTCGATCCGGCACTCGATCACTATCTGGCCAACTACGCCAAGGTCTACGATAAGTGGTGGCCTGAGCTCGAAGCCCGCAAGATCCAGCAGGTTGAATTCTCAGAGGCCGATCTTGAAGCATTCCGCGCCAAAGCTGGCCCGATCTGGGATGCCTGGCTGAAAGAGCAGAATGCCAACGGCCTTCCTGCTGAAGAGCTGCTCGATCTGGTCCGCAAGACCATCAACGGCTGACCCCCGCTCGCAGCTTGACCTGACTATCTCCGGCGCCGGCACTTTTTCGCTGGCGCCGGAGACGCACCATTGGGGGTTCATCAAATGATCAGTCACGGCTCTGCGGACCGCCCGCAGACCTTTATCCGTTTCGACGGCGCACTCGCCCGTTTGGAAAACGCGTTCAACCTTGTAGCTGCGGCCAGCATACTCCTGCTGATGCTGCTGGCAGTTGTCCAGATCCTGGGCCGTCTGTTTTTCAACACACCAGTACCCGGCTTTATCGACATCACCGAGCAGGCCATGGCCGTATTTGCGTTCTGTGGTGTCGCCTATTGCCAGCGCGTCGGCGGCCACATCCGGATGGAAATCGTCCTTGGCGAACTCAAGGGGCGGACCCTTTGGATTTGCGAGATGACAGGCGTCATCCTGATTGCAGTGGTCGTTGCACTCCTGATCTGGGGATCCTTGTTCCACTTCGACCGGGCCTGGTCGATCGGGGACAGCACGATCGATATCCGCCTGCCAACCTGGCCGTCGAAGCTCGTTATTCCTGTCGCCTTGAGTGTCCTGTTCCTACGCTTGCTGCTGCAGATCTACGGCTACGCCCGTCTCGTTGCCAAACCTGATCGCGAGCCGATTGCCGTTCCGGTGATCCAGGATGTTCAGGAAACCGCGCAGCACGAAATTGAAGAAGCCTTTGGCGAAGACACTTCCGGAGGCAGCAAATGACCCCGTTTGACGTTGGCCTTTTGATGACGGGCGTTCTGCTCGTCCTGGTCGTCATGGGCATGCGTGTGGCCTTTGCCGCCGCCTTTACCGGAATGATCGGACTGATCGTCCTGTTCTCCATGAAAATGGGTTTTGAGCGCGGGTTCTTTGTTGCCCTCAAAATGGCAGGCACCATACCGCACTCAAAGTCGGTCACATATGCATTATCGGTTCTGCCCACCTTCATCCTGATCGGCTTTCTTGCCTTCTATGCCGGCTTCACCAAGCAGCTGTTTGAAGCTGCCAAGCGTTGGCTCGGCTGGCTGCCGGGCGGCATGGCGGTCGGAACCGTGTTTTCGACAGCCGGATTTGCGGCTGTGTCCGGGGCGTCAGTGGCAACGGCTGCGGTCTTTGCCCGGGTGGCGATCCCGGAAATGCTGGCGTCCGGCTACTCCAAACGGCTTTCCTCGGCCGTTGTGGCCGCAGGCGGAACGCTCGCCTCCCTGATTCCGCCATCGGCGATCCTGGTGATCTACGCGATCCTCGTGGAACAATCGGTCGGCAAGCTCTTGATTGCCGGATTCTTGCCGGGCGTGTTCTCCGCGTTGATCTATGTGGCCATCATTGTCGGTGTTTCCGCCTGGCGCGGCGATGCACCGCCTGTTACCGGCTTTACCTGGAAGCAGCGGTTTGAGTCCGTGCCGGGTACGCTGCCGATCATTGCGGTCGTGGCGATCATCTTCTGTTCGTTCTTCTTTGGCCTTGCAACGCCGACAGAAGCCGGATCACTGGGTGCTTTCGTGGTGCTGATCGTGGCCTTTGCAAAGGGCATGCGGACCAGGCAGCTGTTCCAGGCTCTGCATGAGACCGCGAAGCTGACGGTGATGATCTTTACACTGATCTGGGGTGTTCTCGTCTACGTCCGCTTCCTCGGCTTTGCCGGTTTGCCGGATGCTTTCAAGATGTTCATCGTCGGGCTGGAGTTCTCACCTTGGGTCGTGATGATCCTGATCCTCTGCGCTTATGCCGTGCTGGGCATGTTCATGGACGCCATTGGCATGCTGATCCTAACCCTGCCGGTCGTCTATCCGGCGGTGATCGCTCTCAATGGCGGTGAGGGCGTCTCGGCGGCTGACAGCGCCTTTGGCATGTCGGGTGAGGCTTGCGCGATCTGGTTCGGGATCCTGGTGGTCAAGATGGCGGAGCTCTGTCTGATCACACCGCCAATAGGCCTCAATTGTTTTGTTGTATCTGGTGTACGGCCCGACATACCAGTTCAGGAAGTCTTCCGCGGCTGCGTCCCGTTCTTCGTTGCCGACGTTCTGACCATCGGAGGACTGCTGGCCTTCCCATGGATCATCACTCTTCTACCGTCGATGATGGGGTAGGGCACAGGCCTTAAGTAAGGAAATAGCCGCTGCGACACCGCAGCGGCTATTTTCATTAGGTGCCATATTTGTTGGGACCGGGTGTGCCGGCAAAGAAGGCATTTTTGAATGTTTGAACCATGATGACTGGAATGCCGACGAAAGGAATGAACCAGACCAGCATCCAGAGACCAGAAACGCCCCTGTCGTGCATTCGTCTCACAGTGACTGACAGGCCAATTACCCACAAGGAGATGACGAAGGGAGCAAAGGGAAGAAAGTCGGGGTGTGCAATCATATTCCGAAGACCGTTGGCCTCGAGCGCATTCACGTCCAAAGTTCTGAAAATTAAAATGAAGAGAGCCATTGCAACGAAAAACTGGATGATCCCCATGCCCCAAAAAAGGCCGCGGCCGAGCCGGCCGTTGAAGTTGAATGGGAATGCAAGATTGCGGAGAAGCATGCTTACGATAGAAAAATCATCGTTGCTTTCGAGGGAGGTGTCATTCCGGTTGATCATCTGGGCGCTATCGGAATGAAAGCGCTGCTCGGGCGTCCTTACCTTGGGTTTGTCTGGTGACCGCTTCCCAAATTGTTTTCGCCGAACTGTCATTTTTGAAACCCGTAAGTGCTGATTTTATGGTGGTGCACGCTAAATTGCACAACCTAAAGAGAGGCCAAGGGGATCTTTAAAATTTTAGTGAATTGTCAGTTTTGCCAATTAGAACAAGCTGCCCTGGTTGTCGGCTTTTTTTAAGGGAGTGGATTTCTTGGGTTTTCGGACAGGCTTTGCAGAAGCGGGGCCGGAGCCTGCACCACTGGCCACCGCATCAATGGTTCCATCGGCAAGTTCGATGGAGAGCGCCGCACCGGAGGCGACCGTGCTGGCCGAGCGTACCGGCTCGCCCTTCTCGTCTCGTACCAGCGCATAGCCGCGGGCAAGCACATCCTTGTAGGACAGGGACTTCAGAAGTTTTTCCAATCCGTCCAGCCGGTCGCGGGACTTGGTCAGCCGTGTGCCATAAGCCCGGTCCATCCGGTCGGACAGGGCGGTTAGCCGTTCACCGCCGAGCGTAATCTGCTGTTTTAGTCGCAAAGGCGACAGGCGGTCGGCCGTAGCTTCAAAACCCTGCCGTTTTTGTTGAGTGGCAACCAGAAGGGCGCGGGACTGACGGTCACCGAGCGCATCCAGTTGATCGCGCGCTTTGACCGTCGACCGGGCAAGCAGGAGCGGGGACAGACGGGACGCCGCGTTCTGGTAACTGCTCCGGTGCGTTCTCGTATTGGCAATCAGCGCGCGTTCCAGGCTGCTGGCTGCCGTGTCAAACCGCTGGCGCGGCAACGCCAGAAGATCCCTGAGTGCTGGAAGGGCAGCGCTAGCAGCGCGAAGCTCCGTACGGC
Organism: Roseibium sp.; assembly: GCA_965230705.1. GTDB lineage: Bacteria > Pseudomonadota > Alphaproteobacteria > Rhizobiales > Stappiaceae > Roseibium. The sequence continues at coordinate 1,004,914 of CBDDLN010000001.1, forward strand.
GGTTCGCGATCAGCCGGTTCAGGCCAGATGACAGCCTGCGCGACAGGTCGTCAGTCATCGCCATAAGGTCGGCCTTGACCGGAACCGCGATTTCAGCAGCACCGGTTGGTGTTGGTGCGCGAAGGTCGGCGGCGAGATCGATCAGCGTCCAGTCGGTTTCATGACCGACTGCAGAAATCAGCGGAATATGACTGTCCGCGGCCGCCCGGACGACAGCTTCTTCGTTAAAACCCCAAAGATCTTCAATACTGCCGCCGCCACGGGCAACGATCAACAAATCGGGCCTCGGGATCGGGCCAGCTTCTGGAAGTGCGTTGAAGCCTTTAATGCCATTGGCGACTTCCGCGCCAGAGGTTTCCCCCTGAACCCGTACCGGCCAGACCAGCACATGCAGCGGAAAACGGTCGGAAATCCGGTGCAGGATGTCGCGGATGACCGCGCCGCTTGGAGACGTTACCACGCCAATCACGCGCGGCAGGCTCGGCAGAAGCTGTTTGCGTTCCTCGGCAAAGAGACCCTCGGCGGCAAGCTTCTTTTTGCGCTCTTCGAGAAGTGCCATCAAGGCGCCGGCCCCTGCCGGTTCAAGAGCGTCGATCACCATCTGGTATTTCGACTGGCCGGGGAAGGTGGTGATCTTCCCGGTGGCAATCACCTCCAGGCCCTGTTCAGGCTGGATCTTCAGCCGCGAGGCTACGCCTTTCCATATGACGCCACTCAGAACCGCGCGGTCATCCTTCAAATCGAGATAGATATGACCAGAACCAGGCCGGGAAATACGGCCAAGTTCCCCCCTGACACGCACATAACCAAAGGCATCTTCCATCGTTTTCTTGATGGAGAAGGAAATTTCGGCGACCGAAAATTCGGTGATGTTGGAAGGCTTGTCGGGCAAAGGGTGATTCCTGTCTGATCACTCGAAACTGGCCGCTTCGGCAGGGCTGGTCAAGCGGAGATGGTTAGATCAGATGGCTCGGGCATACATGCGGATATCAGCAGCTGCGGCAAGGTTTCCCACAAGCTGACTTTTGACACGATTTTGCCCCGGGGCTGAGGCTATGCTGGCGGCGAGTCTGAGACCCCAGTTTTGCGCAAGAGCCGAAATGTCAAAATACGAATTCAAGATGCAGCGCCTTTTTCTCCGCCATGGTCTGGCTGACCAGGGATCGGTCGAAGCCGATCGGGGTCAGGCAAACTACCTTCTCAATGTGCTCCGCTTGAAGGACGATGACGAGATCCTGGTCTTTAATGGCCGCGACGGCGAGTGGCGCGCTAAAATCCGGGCAACGGGGCGCAAGGCCTGCATGCTTGAGCTGGTGGAGCAGACGCGTGAACAGGAAATTCCATTCGATCTGCTGTATTTGTTTGCGCCGCTGAAGCACGCCCGGCTCGACTACATGGTGCAAAAGGCGGTCGAAATGGGAGCTGGCAGCCTCAGGCCCGTGATGACCCAATTCACCCAGTCCAGCCGGGTCAATCTGGAGCGGATGCAGTCGAATGTTGTCGAGGCCGCTGAACAGTGCGGCGTAATCGCCGTGCCGGATGTGCAGGAGCCGGTCTCGTTGAAGGAGCTTGTCAGTACCTGGAAGGACACCCAGTCTGGCCGCCGGTTGCTGTTTTGCGACGAGGGTGAGGAGACACACAATCCGTTGCCGGCACTTGCTGACCTCGGTGAAAAGGAAGTGACGCCCCTGGCTATCCTGATTGGGCCGGAAGGCGGGTTCTCGCCGGAAGAGCGGGAATTGTTACGCGGCCAGGAATTTGTGACTGCAATTCCCCTCGGACCTCGTATTCTGCGCGCAGATACCGCTGCGGTCGCAGCGCTTGCGATCGTGCAGGCCACTCTTGGCGATTGGAATTAAGTCAGGCCACCACGTAGGCCTAAAGGGAAACGATGGCACAGGAAATCATTCCGCCTGACAGTCAGGTCCCGGCTTCGACAGAATACGGACACGGCGATTACGCAGGTGAGCGCATCCAGAAGGTGCGCGTGCCTGTTGGCGTTGCTCTTGGGCTGTTCTTCTCAGCCGTGCTGATCGCGGTTTGCGGCTTCATCATCATCTATATGCAGTCATCGAACCGCACGATTGCCGGAAAGCTGGTCGCTGAATCCTCTGAAACGATGATCATGCGCAACAAGCTGATTGTGCGTGGGTTTTTCCAGGAACAGGAGAGTGTGCTCAAGACCATCGCTGGATCCGGCAATTTCTCTGGCGAGAAAATATCGGTGGCTTGGCTGACTGCCTACCAGCCTCTCTTTCCGGAGGGCGTTCATCTAAGGTTGCTTGACCATGACAATAATGCGGCTCCAGCCGGCAGCCTGTCATGGACAGGATTTGCAATCGATCCGGAACTTGGCGCCCCGGTCTTGAATGCTCGGATGGTGTTGCCAACCGGTCAGGTGCTGTCTGTGCATTATCCGCGAGGTGTGTTTCAGGCACTCACGAAAGAAATGCGTTGGGAGGAGCGCCAAGCACCGTTTTTGCTGCAAGACCGCTCCACCGTCATTGCGATTTTTGGTGTCGAAGACACGGCATTTGGAGTTCAAGAAGGCAGGGCGCTGCCTGAGTTGGAGAGCTTTTCTGAAAGCCCGTTGCAGGACATCTGGAAGGATCAGCCAGAGTCCCGCGATGTCCGGAGCGGGATTAATGGCCGTCTGTTTCGTTCGCACAATCGGATGAACACGGCTGTCTACGATGAAATGGCCGATGGTCCTGCAAAGGACTGGATTGTCGGTGTGCTCTACCGCGCAGAAGACTACGGAGCGCCCTTCAGCCAAACCCGGCTCGTCGCCTATGTGGCGGCGGCTGTGCTTCTTATCGGAGCACTTCTGTCTTTCATGGTTGGCCGATTGCTTGGAAGGCCTTTGACACGGCTGGCAAATGCGTCAGCCCATATCCGCGATCTCGATTTTGACGGTGTCGACCACTTGCCGCGTTCCCGGCTGGCTGAACTGGATGACGTGAATGCCGCCTTCAACGGCACGCTCGGTGCGCTTGGTGCGTTTGCCCGATATGTCCCAAGACAGCTGGTAAAGCGTCTGATCGACGAGGGAATGACCGATGCGCGGCGGATCGAAACACGGGATATGACGATCGTGTTTACGGATCTGGCCGGATTTACCAGCCTCGCATCTCATCTGAGCGCAGAAGAAACGGCGGCCTTCCTCAACCGGTATTTTGAAACCGTGTCTGATGCCATAACGGAAGAAGGCGGCACCATCGACAAATACATGGGCGATGGGGTGATGGCTTTTTGGGGAGCGCCGACCGAGCAACAGGATCATGCCTCTCATGCGGTGGTCTCTATGAAGGCTTTGGCAAAGAAGGTTTCGGAAGAAGGGGATCCGAATGTGAGGATCCGGATAGGTGTTCACACCGGTAAAGTGGTGGTCGGAAACTTTGGCTCAGAAAGCCGCATGAATTATACGGTGATCGGTGACGCGGTTAATGTTGCCGCCCGGCTTCAGGAATATGGCAAGACCGTCGACCGGGATGCTCGGGTTATCATCCTGGCAAGCGGGACAACTGTTGGTCAATTGCCGCAAGATTTGAAGGTCACCAGCGTTGGCCAGATTACGCTTCGGGGGCGAGACGAGAAAACGGACGTCTTCAGAATTGCGTGATCCAGGTAACCTGATTGATGCGCACCTTGCTATCCTTGCAAATCAGTCCTAAATGCGACGGGTCGTTCAAAACTTCCGAAGAACGAAACTATTGATACAGTCCGCGCTGGGCCCGCAAAGGGCAAGGCGGGCCGAATAATGACCGGGGACTTGCTGAATGGCACGCGACACCGTCGACTCTACGCCGATTGAAACCATCGGCGAGCTTGCCGCAACTCTTGAGGCGGGCTGCAAGCCTGCCGAGGCGTTCAGAATAGGAACCGAGCACGAGAAATTCGGCTTCCGTTTGTCCGACCTGTCGCCGATACCCTACGGCGGTCCCGATGGTGTGGAGGCTGTCCTTTCCGGTATGGAAACCCTGCTGGGCTGGGAGCGGATTGAGGATGCCGGCAAGATTATCGGTTTGGCCGATCCGGAAGGCGGCGGTGCCATTTCAATTGAGCCAGGTGGACAGTTCGAACTCTCCGGTGCGCCGCTTGATAGCCTGCACGAAACCTGCCGTGAGGCGAATGCCCATCTGGCCCAGGTGCGCCAGGTGGCAGATCCCCTTGGCGTAGGGTTTTTGGGCACGGGAATGACACCGACCTGGCGCCGTGAAGATGTTCCGGTAATGCCCAAGTCCCGATACGAAATCATGACCAACTACATGCCCAAGGTGGGGACCCTCGGGTTGGACATGATGTACCGCACGTCGACAATCCAGGTGAATCTGGACTTCTCTTCGGAAGAAGACATGGTGCGCAAGATGCGGATCGGCCTTGCCCTCCAGCCGATTGCAACTGCGATTTTTGCAAATTCGCCGTTTACAGATGGCAAGCCGAACGGCTTCAAGTCGTACCGGGGCCACATCTGGACCGATACCGATAACGCCCGCGCCAACGGAATGCCGTTTGCCTTTGACGACAGCTTCGGATTTGAGAGTTACGTCGAATGGGCCCTGGATGTGCCGATGTATTTCGCCAAACGCGGCGACACCTATTATGACGCGACTGACACCACATTCCGGCAATTCATGAATGGCGCTCTTGTCGACCGGATTCCGGAAGGCCGGCCGACCATGGGCGACTGGAACAATCACCTGTCGACGCTGTTCCCCGATGTGCGGCTGAAGAAGTACATTGAAATGCGCGGGGCCGACGGTGGCCCGTGGCGCCGTATTTGTGCATTGCCTGCGCTATGGGTCGGCCTGCTTTATGACGACGGCGTAATGGATCAGGCCTGGCAGTTGGTCAAGGACTGGACGGCAGAAGAGCGGGAAACCCTGCGGTCATCTGTTCCAAAAGATGCGTTGCAAACACAATTCCGCAGTGGGACAGTTCTGGATGTTGCCAAAGAGGTTCTGGCGCTGGCCCAGGAAGGCCTGAAGCGGCGCGCGCGCCTGAGCGACGGTGATTTGGATGAGCGGGTTCATCTGGCACCTATCGAAGAAGGCCTTGCCGCCGGTATGTGCCCGGCTGACATCCTCCTGCAGCGCTATCACGGCAGCTGGAACGGAGATGTGACCCAGATATTCAAGGACTATGCTTACTAGGGAAGGGTCAGCTTGAGCACCTTTCCATTACCGTACGAATTGACGTGAGAAGGGCTTCGTCCGATCATGAGATTCGTGAGACCTCTTTTAGGGCAAGGTAATGGCAGACGATCCCGGGACAGCTTTTCCGTTTAATCTGGCGGCAATCGCCGAGGATATGCAGCAGCGTTTTGGCTGGACGAACCAGGACATGGGCACTGCCATGTCGCAACTGGTTCCTGCTGCGATGACCGGCTTCAAGCATTTTGGTCCAGGGGCGCAGGCTTTTGCGCCGTTCCTGTCTGCCGATACCGCGCCGCCGGCGTTTTTCAATCCGACCGCCGGATTTGGTGGTGTCGGACCAGCTTCAGGCGAAGCAGGGTTATCGCCGTTTTTCGGCCCGGAATTCGTCCGTAAAGCCCTTGCTGATCAAATTGCGCAAAACACCGGCCTTCAAAATCAGGCTATCCAGGAAATGATGCCAGTCGCCGCAACGCTTGCCATGGGACAGGTGGCCCGGCCTTATCTGACTGGAGAGGCGCAAACACTGCTGGATGCATTCATGCGTGGATTTGCTCGCGGCCGTCCGAAGCCCGCGCCGAAACCGGCGGACTTTGTTCAAAGCTACACAGATGCCGTCAATGCTTTCTGGTCCGGTTTTACCGGTATGGGCAAGGCACGCCAACCGGAAGAGCCTGAGCCCGAAGTTGAAGAGACCGTTGAAGAAGAGATGGCGGCGGAAGCCGATGCCGGTGAACCGGACAAATCAGAATTCGAAACGATGATGAAGGATTGGGTCGCTACTGGTCAGGATATCCAGTCTCAGCAGATCAAGGCCTTCGATGCATTGTTTCACCAGGCCACGCAAAACATGATGTCTGGTAGGGAGCCTGACGAGACATAAAAATGGCCCGCTTGGGGGAAGCGGGCCAGTTGGGTGCCGGCATCGACTGCCGGCGGGCTGCGGTTCCGGGGGGATCAGGCGGCCAACTTCCGGACCGGATACGGGGCCGGACTGGAAATCGTGTTTGCCGCCTGCGAACGAGCCGGGAGAACCACCTCCGGCACGATTGAAGAAAAGTGTTGCTCACGTCCCCTGGCCATGGCTGTCAGAACAGGGGAAGGATCGGCAAAGAACGGGCGCTGCAAGGCACGTCGAACATCGCTCCGGGTCAGACCGATGTCTGCCAGTTGGGCGTCTGTCAGGTCACTCAATTTTGCAACCTGCTTGCGGTTCACCATTGCGCGCCATGCATTGGCAATCAGCCGCGCGGTAGCGGTGGTCAAGCTGTATCTAGCGAAATGGGTCATGGCATAGGTCTCCTGTTAGCCGGCAATCAGAATTGCAGGCAGTGAAGCGCCGGCTTCCCGGCGATCCGTTTTCGTGAACAACTGGAATATGCGGATTCTGCTTTAATATATCCAACGAATGTTTTTCATCAAATCAATCACGTTTGTTGATGTTTAATTAAGATATTGAAAAATATGATAAATATACGGATTTTACAACGCCTGCAGGGAAGTGGGCCCGGAAAATTATCGTAACCTGATGCCTGTTCGGTGTGTCGAGATGGCAGATGTCAAATCCGGAACTGCGCGCAAATGGTCTCTTTTGTAACAAGTAATTTTGATATATATTCTGAGAATTATCACAAATCCTTATGCAGATTGGATGCGGCCGCGCATGAACCACGTTCTCGATATTGATCAATTGCGCACCTTTCTCGCGATCGCCGAGCTTGGAAGTTTCACCAAGGCAGGTGAGGCGGTACACAAGACGCAGTCGGCGGTGTCCATGCAGATGCGCCGGCTGGAAGAACGTGTCGGCATGCAGATTTTCGCCAAGGATGGCCGCCAGTCAAAGTTGACGGAGGACGGTCAGCGCCTGGTCGAATATGCCCGCCGGATGATCTCCCTGAATGACGAAACGCTGGCGGCCTTTGGCAACCGCAAAGATGTCGGCCGGGTCAAACTCGGTGTGCCGGACGATTATGCGGATCGTTTGCTGCCTCAGGTTCTTGCCGCTTTTAACCGGCTTAATCCGTCAATCGAGGTTCAGGTTGAGTGTAACGGCAGCGTTCGGCTCGGCGCAGCAATCCGCGAAGGCAAGCTGGATGTGGCTATCGTGACGTCTGGCGACATCACGGATCTGCAAGGCGAAATCATCCGCCGGGAGCCGCTATACTGGGTGACCTCCAATCAGCATTGCGCCCACACGATGGATGTGGTTCGGCTTGCCGTTGGTCCGACAACATGTGACTGGCGCCGCCTGACAATGGAAGCGCTCGATCGCATTGGCCGCAAGTATTCTATTTCCTACGTCAGTTCGAGCGCCTCCGCGCTTGTTGGCGCGGTACAGGCTGGCTTGGCTGTAACCGTCTTTCCGGAAAGTGCGATCAGGGACGGGATGCGCATACTTGATGAGCGGGACGGCTATCCGCAGCTTCCCACCTGCGATATCACGATGTTGCGTTCCGATGGTGCGCGCCAGCCCATGCACGACACGCTATGCAATCACATTGTCGCGGCAATTGGAAACGTCTCCTCGCAAATCGCCGCCGAGTGATGATGTGCCTTGCCGCCGTTAGCGGCGGCGGAGCATCAACACATTGCCGGTCATGACCAGAAGCAGGCCGGCAAAGGCAACGCCTGTCCACTGGTAGCCCTCGAAGATCGTGGAAACGGTGAGTGCGACTGCGGGGAAAATGACCGTTGCATAGCCGGTGCGTGCGGAGCCGATCCGGCCGAGCAGTGTCAGATATGACCCGAACGCAACCACGGACGCGATGATCGCAAGGTAGATCAGGCTACCCAGGTAAGTGACCGAGTAGTCAATTGCAAAGCTGTTTCCCTTGATCAAAGCAAAAAGGCCCAGAAACAAGGTGCCATAGGCCATGCCCCAGGTCGTTGCTGGCGTGACCGGAATGCCGGCGCGCTGGTTGGAGGCAGAAATCATGTTTCCAAGGCAGAATGACAGCGTGCCGAGAATGCAGAACATCAGGCCGATGGCAGCTTCGTAATCGATGTCGGTTCCAAGAATCTCCGGCCAGAACATCAAGGCGACACCGCTAAAGCCCAGGACACCAGCGCCCAATGTCATCAAATTGGGCTTCTGGCCGAAAATCAAAAAGGCCAGGAACAGGTTGAAGACCGAGGCAAGGGAGAACAGGACCGCAAGTAGGCCGGAGGGAAGATAGGACGCACCGTAGTAGAACAGCGTGAAATTGGTCGAAAAGATAAATGCGCCAAGGCCGGCAAAACGGACATGTGCCCGCCAGCTGAATCGCAGGTCATGGCCGCGGTAGAAACTCCAGGCGAACATGGTCGCCGCGGCGAGAACAAAACGCCAGAACACAGAAACTTCCGGCGTTACCACCCCGACCTGGCCTTTCATCGCAATCCAGCTGAAACCCCAGGCAAATACGGTTACGGCGTAAAGGCCGTAATCGGTTGCATCAAGCGCAGGCTCCTGAGGAGCGGAATAGGATGTGGTGACTGACATGGGTGCCCTTTTAGGTTGGGCACAAAATGCGATCTGGTTACCTCCAATTCAAATGATTGTTCGTGATGAAAACATCACAGATTTTGAAGTTAGGCCGCGGACGCATAAATGAGGCTGGAATGGCGCCACAAACGGCAATGATCTGCAAGGAAAGTCGCGAAAAGCGGGCTGGTCGCCCGGTTGAGCGGCTTGACGCTGCAGATCGAAGCCGTTTTGGCGTCGCTGCGCGATGGAATGATTTGGCCCGGCTATGGCGTTGCAAGCCTTTGAAAACCGCTAGGTTTCCTGCACGCTTGCGCCTTGAATCCGCACGAATTCATCTCCACCATTTCAATCTCAATTATGAGACCGCAGCCTACACCACAGCCCGTGACGCACTGGCGTGCCAGTGCGGCCGGTAACCGTTTGCCAGTGTATGGCAGATGCATTGGGGCGTTAGAACCGACACCGGGCTTGATGGCAGCGGGCCTTGCCGGACTTGATAGCCTTCCGGCGTCCAAATAATCAAACGGCGATCAAGAACCGCATGAGGCGTTGAACCAACCATCACCATGGCACCATCGGGCAGGTCATTCACCGGTGCTTCAAACGTGCGTTGGTGACGCCCGTCCAGTCGGTCAGCATGCAGGATGAGGTCCATGGGATCTGCTGCCAGATTGCCATCTGCCCCCTGCCCCTTCGCAAATGCATCGGCAAATGCGTTGGCATCGGCGCGGCGGCACTCAAAACAAGGCCGGTGTCCAGCAGCGAGTGCCGTCGGTTCGTCCAGGAAAAACAGCTCCGTATAGCTTTGGCCCATCACCTTCCGCTGCCGGTTCTTGAAAGATGTCACACAACAGATCCAGCGGCGGGATGCCCAGCGGCGGCTGGTAAGGGTACGTGTCTCCGGATCATGAAACCGGCCGCCACGGTTGCCCATGAAGGTGCCGCGGGAGGCAAGAGAAACAATTTCACCTGTAGGCAGGACCCGATTTTGCAGTGGGATATGTTTGGACAATTTGTGCACCATGGCGCTCGCAATAAACAGCAAACCCTACCATCATGCGAGGTACGACTCACGGGTGGGGTTTAGCGTTTTTATGCAAGTATTGGTGATCGAGAATTACCCGGATACGCCTTTGGGGCAGGTCGGTTCAGTGCTGCAACAGGCCGGGTTCGGATGGGAAATTGTAAAGGCACACGAGGGTGATGCTTTGCCGCCTGATCAGAGTGCGCACGCAGGCCTCGTGGTTTTGGGAGGCATGCAAAATGCCCGCGATGATGACCGCTATCCGTTTCTGCCTGATGTTTGCAATCTGATCCGGGCGTTTCATTCCGGCGGTAAGCCTGTACTGGGCATTTGCCTTGGCGCACAGTTAATCGCCCGGGCCTTTGACGCGGACAATATTCTGGACCGGCCGGTTGAATTTGGGTGGCATGTCGTGCGGCCAACGGAGGAAGGCCGGCAAGATCCGTTAGGCTGTGTGTTAGAAGACGGTGAACCCCTGTTTCATTGGCACACGGACAGCTTCACCTTGCCGGAAGACGCTGTGCATCTTGCGACGAGCGATCTGACCCCTCATCAGGCGTTCCGTGTCGGGAGGTCGACCTATGGCATTCAGTTCCATTTCGAAGCGTCTTCCGATGTTGTTGCCCACTGGTCACAGACGTTCGCCGAAGAGATCGAGGCCTGCTGCCCCGGCTGGCAGACGCGGCTGCCAGCCGAAATGCAATGCTATGCAGATGCGGCGGACCGGGCAGGGCTGAAGCTTGCGCAGGCCTGGGCCGGATTGCTTGGTCCGTCGCTCAAGGCCAGCTAAAGCACAAGATTGTGGCGGCCGACGTTGGCAATGTCGGTCTCGCCGCACAGGCCCATGGTAACATCGAGCTCCTTCTCGATGATCTCCAATGTCTTGGTGACACCTTCACGGCCCATGGCACCCAATCCATAAATATAGGGCCGTCCGATGTAGGTGCTCTTGGCCCCCATGGCGACCGCTTTGAAGACGTCTTGTCCGGAGCGGATGCCGCCGTCCATGTGCACTTCGATCTTGTCGCCAACCGCGTCGACGATGTCCCGCAGCACATCATAGGAGGCCAGCGCGCCATCAAGCTGGCGTCCGCCGTGGTTGGAAACGATGATCGCATCTGCGCCGATATCGGCGGCGATCTTTGCGTCTTCCACGTCGTTGATGCCTTTGAGGATCAGCTTCCGGTTCCAGTGCTTTTTCACCCACTCCACTGAAGACCAGTCGAGGGTCGGGTCGAATTGGCTCGCTGTCCATTCCGCAAGAGAGCTCATATCCTCAACGCCCGATACATGACCGTGAATGTTGCCGAACTGGCGCCGGTGTGTCAGCAGCATGTTCAGGCACCAGCGCGGCTTCAACAGAAGATCAAGCATGACCTGCGGGGTTGGCTTCGGCGGTGTGCTGAGGCCGTTTTTGATGTCGCGATGACGTTGTCCCAGAACCTGAAGATCAAGCGTGAGAACAAGCGCCGAGCAGTTGGCGGCAAGGGCTCGTTTCATGAGCGATTCTGAAAACCCGCGATCCCGCATAACATAGAGCTGAAACCAGAACGGCTTGGAGGTGTGCTCGGCGACGTCCTCAATGGAACACACGCTCATCGTCGTCAGCGTAAAGGGAACACCAAACTTCTCGGCCGCCTGGGCTGCGAGAATTTCGCCGTCGGCATGTTGCATACCTGTCAGACCGACCGGGGCGAGAGCCACCGGCATTGCCACATCCTCGCCGATCATTTGCGTTTTGACGCTGCGGTTATCAATGTTGACCGCAACCCTTTGCCGGAGGCGTTGACGCTGAAACGCGGCTTCATTGTCGTGATAGGTGCTTTGTGTCCAGGAGCCGGTATCGGCGTATTCGTAGAACATCTTCGGGACACGGCGCTTGGCGAGGGCCTGCAGGTCGGCAACGCATGTAATGGCTGACATGATCTGATCCTGTACTCTGGTTGTTTAGGTGCTGGACTTGCCGCGCCTTTTGGTCTGGGGTTTGGATTTCTTGCCTGTCTTGGATTGTGCATCCCGGGTCAGGCGCATGTCCGCGATGTCTTGCCGTGCGCCCTGACGGGCCACTTCGTCCTGGGCTGTTTTGACAAAGTCTATGTGCTCTTCGGAGGCCCGTCGTGCGGCGTCCGCATTGCCATCAATAATGGCGTTGGCGATTGCCCTGTGCTGTTCAAGCAAAGTCTTGCGGGCCGTTGGATGGTGATAAAGCTTCAGCTGGCTGAAAAACACGCCACTTGCCAGCAAGCGGTAGCAGGCCCGCAGTGTGTGCAGCAGGATCAGGTTGTGAGCAGCTTCCCCAACGGCCTGGTGAAACTCCACATCCAGTTCAGCTTCGCGGTGCCGGTCTTCTGTCTCAAAGGCTTCTTCCATGCCTGAAATGATCCGGGTCAGGATCTTCTTGTCGGCATCAGTTGCGCGATTGGCTGCGTAGGCGGCAGTCAGTCCCTCAAAGTCCCGGCGGAATTCGAGATAGTCGCCGTTTGCAGATGGGTGCCTGCTGATAAGGTCGGCAATTGGGCTTGAGAAAACCGTGCCGATCAAATCGGCGACAAAGGTTCCACCGCCCTGACGGCTGGTGAGAAGGCCGCGCTCCTCAAGCGTCTTGAATGCTTCTCTAAGGACCGGCCGGGAAACATCCACCTGCGCCACCAGATCACGCTCTGGCGGCAACCGGTCGCCTGACCGCAGGACACCATGAAGGATCAGTTCCTCGATCTGTTCGACGACTGCATCGGCGCTGCGCAGGTGGTTGATCTTCTGAAACATGCTCTGCCGTTCCCATTCGGGCGCAGCAATACGTACTGCCTCCCTGACGTTGAGGCAGTTATACGCGTTTTTCAAAATTGGTCAATTAATTTATCCAATTTTGAATTTTAGAGCAGGTCTCCAGGTTTGTTGCCGGCAAAAAAGGCATTGAGATTGTCGAGTGCCCGAAAGCCCATGGCATCCCTCGTCGTAACTGTCGCGCTGCCGATATGCGGCAACATGAAGACATTGTCGAACGATGAAAACGCTGGATTTCCACCCGGTTCCGTCTGGAAGCAATCAAGGCCGGCTGCAGAGACATGGCCAGATTCAAGCGCGGAAATTAGCGCACCCTCATCCACCAGTGCGCCGCGTGCCGTATTCACGACAACGGCCCCCTCCGGCAGCATGGCCAGCGTAACAGCGTTCAGCAGGTTCTTTGTCTGAGGCGTGGCCGGGCAATGCAGGGACAGGAAGTCAGCAAGTGGCAGAAGGCTGTCCAGGGAATTGTGGTAGTGGGCGCCAAACTCCAGATGTTCGGGCAAGCGGCTACGGTTGTAGTAGTGAACTTCCATGTCGAAGCCGCGCGCCTTTTTGGCAAAGGCCTGGCCAACCCGCCCCATGCCGACAATTCCGATGCGCGCTCCGCTGACCTGCTTGCCAACCATGAAGGATGGGCTCCAGGTGTCCCAACCGCCACTGCGCACGATCCTGTCGCCTTCGACGGCGCGCCTGGCAGCACCCAGCATCAGCAGCATGGCAATTTCCGCTGTTGCGTCAGAAAGAACATCCGGCGTGTTGGTGACTGCGATGCCCTTGGCCTTCAGGGCGTCCAGATCGCAATGATCTGTGCCGACAGAATGGTTGGCGAGGATCTTGAGACGCGGATCGAGCCTGGCCACGACGTCGGCAGAAAAGGTCTCCGAATGGCACGGCATCATCGCATCCACACGGGCACTCATGGCCACGATTTCGTCGGCTGTGCTGACTGTATCGGCTTCATTCAAAATGACTTCGTAGGTTTCCAGCGCCCGTTTTACCGTCGCATCGGAAACTTTGCGGGGGAGCCACAGGACCTTCCTGGACATCAGTCAACGTCTCCCTTGCGGATTGCGTCTTCATAAAAGTTGTAGGCCGCCAGGCCGATGACAAAGAGAACGATCGCCATCAAGGGAATGCCCTTTATCCAGCCGACCATATGGCCGTCGGATATCGTGTATGACAGGCCAAAAGTGAAAGCGGCGAAGCAGATCAGGCCAATCAGGCCTGTGATGATGTTTGTTAGTCTGGACATGATGTTCCTCCCAACGGCTAGTCCGCTGCACTCAGTTTTTCGACCATCCATCCTGCAGTGCGCAGAAGACGGTCATCTTCTTCCATAGCTCCCACAAGCTGTACACCAATGGGAAGATTGTTTTCACCGACTAGCAGCGGCAGGCTCAGGCAGGGCAGACCGGCAAGCGTCCATATCGAACAGAAAATCGGGTCGCCTGTCGTGCCGCCACTGATCTTCGGCGCTTCGCCGGTTGCCGCAGGCGTAATGATCGCATCGACGTCGTTGAACACCTCAACGAAGAAACCGACAGCGCTCTGGCGAACGCCAAGAGCATCTTCATATTCGCCAGTGCTGATTTCACGGCCCTTTGCAAGAGCCTCATGCAGCTTGTCGCTGAGCATTGGCCCGTGCTCGACATAAAGGGCGTCCAGGTTCCGGGCCACTTCGTAGTGATGGATCACCGCCTGGGTATGAACGAGGTCATTGAGCTGTGGTGCAGCCTCAAAACGTTGAACCCGGGGACCAAGCGTTTCCAGAACGGCATCGATCCCCTCCCGGGCATCTGCCTCCAGCCGGGAGTTGATCGGCAAATCAAACCAGGCGAGTTCAGGTTCCACGGGCGGTTCTGCCGCAGCTCCAGCAACAAAACCGGGAGCAGGGCGGGCCAGGCTCGCGGCGTCGCGCGGGTCGTATCCGGCAAGCGCCTGGCTGAACAAGGCGGTATCAGCGATGTCGCGGGCAAACACACCGACCTGATCCAGCGTTTCGGACGTTTGTAAAAAACCCCTGCGGGATATCAGCCCGCTTGAAGGTTTGAACCCGTAGGTTCCGCAGAAGCTTGCAGGCCTGATCACGCTGCCATTTGTCTGGCTACCGATCGCAAGTGGCACCTGACGGGCGGCCACAGCCGCTGCTGACCCAGAGGAACTACCTCCAGGTGTCCGGCTTGGATCGAACGGATTGGTTGTTTCCGCAGGGTTCAGGAAGGCGCACTCCGCTGTTGCGGTCTTGCCCAGGATTACCGCCCCTGCCTCAATGAGACGTTCGACGACAGCGCTGTCTTCCGTTGGCTGGCGCCCGGCCATGGCTGGTGTGCCGCACTCTGTTGGCAGGGCGCGGGTGTCGATAATGTCCTTCAAACCGACGGGCACGCCGTGCAGTACGCCGGTCCCGTGCCCGGCCCGGCGGATCCGGTCGGCTTCCCGCGCCTGTTCAAGCGCGTTTTCCGGGTCGAGATGAACCCAGGCTTTGATGACCGAGTCGGTTTCATCAATGCGTGCCAGGCATGCTTCGACCAGGGCAACCGATGTGAGCCGTCCGGCACGAATGAGCTCGGCCGCCTGCGCGGCCGAGAGTGTTGTCAGATTATCCTTCATCACGGCACATACGGTCCGAAGAATACATCAGGCAGCCACAGAGCAATGCCCGGGAAGATGTACATCAACACCATGCAAAGCATGACGATCGCAAGATACGGCATGAGCCCCTTGAAGATGTCCACCAGTTCGATCTGATCCTTCAGAACACCCTTCAGATAGTAGGCCGACATGGCCATGGGGGGGGTCAGGAACGAGGTTTGCAGGTTCAGTGCGACCAGCATGGCAAAGAAATACGGATTCACCCCGAAGGTTTCCAGCATAGGTAGGAAAATCGGTACGAAGATGATCAGGATTTCCGACCATTCCAGCGGCCAGCCAAGCAGGAAAATGATCAACTGAACCATGATCAGGAATTGCCAAGGCTGCAGGTTCATGCCAAGGAACCAGTGCTCGATCACGTCGTGGCCACCGAGATAAGAGAAGACGCTGGCAAAGGTCCAGGAACCGACAAACAGCCAGCACACCATTGCGGTTGCCTTGGCGGTGAGGAAGACGCTCTCTTTGACCTTGGTCCAGGTGAGTGAGCGGTAGGTTGCGGCCAGTACCAATCCGCCAAGCGCACCCATGGCCGCGGCTTCAGCCGGCGTTGCCAACCCGCCAAGGATCGACCCGAGCACCAGGAAGATCAAAAGCGTCAGAGGAACAAAGCCAACCAGCAGATTGATGTAGATCTGGCGGCGCGGCGGGATTTCCTCGTCCTTCGGCTTTGGCGCCAGGGATGGATTTAGCCAGGCACGGATGATCACATAGACAATGTATAGACCTGCGAGCATCAGGCCCGGCAGGATTGCCGCAGCATAGAGGCGCAGCACAGAAAGCTCTGCAATTGCGGCATACACAATCAGCATGATCGACGGCGGGATCAAGATGCCCAGCGTTCCACCCGCGCAGATAACGCCTGACGCAAAGCTTTTCTCATAACCCGCCTTTGCCATGGCCGGGAACGCCAGAAGGCCCATCAGCGTCACCACGGCGCCAACAATGCCGGAGGCTGTCGAAAAAACCGCGCAGGTGATGAGGGCTGCGACTGCCAGAGAGCCGGGCAGATTGCGGGCTGCGTGGTAAAGCGAGAAGAACAGCTTGTCGACGATGCCTGCACGTTCGACCACATACCCCATGAACAGAAACAGCGGAATGGCGACCAGCGTGTCGTTCTCCATCACCGAATAGGTGTTCTGGTTCAGGAGGAAGAAGATGTTGTTGTTGAAGACATCCGCCAGGCTGTCGGGCATGCCGGTGGCGTAGGCGTAGTAGCCGAAGGCCACGCCCATGGCGATGAGGGTAAAGGCAATGGGGAAGCCGAGCAGTACCAGTACAATAAACAGGCACAGCATAATGATGGCGACTTGAGGATCCGTCATTTCTGATTTTCACTTTCATATGCCTTGCCCTCGATCTGGGCCTTGATGCCCATCTCGGGGTGATCCTCGTCTACATGTGTCAGCATGTCTTCGGTTTCGCGCACGTCATCGATCCGCTCAGGCCATTTGCCGGTGCGCATCGCGATCAGACAGCGCATGAACTCTGCAACGCCCTGGACAATCAGGAGGAAGCCGGCAGCAGGGATCAGGGTTTTCATGCCGTAGACCTGCACGAGGCCGGTAAAGCCCTTTTCCTTGTAGCGCCAGGCGTCCATGGCGATATCAGCACCAAACCAGGCCAGCGCCAGCATGCCGGGGAAGAAGAAGATAATATAAAGAAGGGCGTCTATCCGCGCTTGAACCCGGACAGGGAAAAGCCGGTAAAGAACGTCACCGCGCACATGGGCATCCTGCGCCAATGCGTAGGCTCCGGCCATCATGAAGAGGCCGCCGTACATCTGCAAAGAAACATCAAAGGCCCAGATCGTCGGGCTGTTCAGCACATACCGGACGAAGACCTCATAGGAGATGCCTAGGGTCAGGATCATGATACACCAGCCGAAGGCTTTGCCGACCCATTGGCTCAGCCCTTCAATGGCATGGATTGTCTTAAGCACAAGCGCGCTCCCTGAAGATCAGTGTGCAACAGGGCCGCGCGAAGGCGGCCCTGTCGGTTTCAATTTTCCGCTGTCAATCAGCCGAAGTAGTGCTTGTAAGCCAGCTTGTAGTCAGGCTGGTTCAGGTTCAGATAGTTCATCACCACTTTGGCGTAGGCTTTCTGGCTGTCTACAACCTTGGCGAAGAACGGATCCTCTTCGGACAGGCGGGCAACAACAACGTCCCAAGCTTTCAGCTGTTCGGCCATCACGCTGTCCGGAGTGCGGTAAGCGTTCACGCCCTGCTCGGTAGTGAGTTTCACCAGATCATCCGCATAGCGCTTGGTGTTGTGCCAGTAGAAGTTGGAGTTCTCGGCTTCAGAAGCGTACTTGATGATCGCCTGCAGTTCAGCCGGCAGTGCTTCAAATTTCGCCTTGTTGAAGGTGACTTCGAAGAACTCCTGGGACTGGTGGAACGAGGCCAGATGGTAATGCTTGGACACGTCCTGCATACCAAAGTCACGGTCCGAGGTCGGGTTGTTGAACTCGGCTGCGTCGATCAGGCCAGACTTCATGGCCGGTTGGATTTCACCGCCAGGCAGCTGAACAACAGACATGCCCATTTCCAGAAGAACATCAGCAGCCAGACCAACGGTCCGGTACTTCAGGCCGCTCATCTGGGACGCATCCTTGATTTCTTCTCTGAACCAGCCAAGCGGCTGGGCCGGCATTGGGCTGTTGAAGAACGAAACAACGTTGAGGCCGAGGCTGCCCATCAGCTCGTCGAAGAGTGCCTGACCGCCGCCGTAGTGCAACCAGCCGAGAACTTCCTGTGACGACCAGCCGAAGCATGGGCCGGTGCCGAATAGGGAAGCCGCCTTGGACTTGCCGTACCAATAGGCCGGTACGTAGTGGGCTCCATCAAGAACACCGCGGTGAACAGCGTCCTGCATCTGCGATGTCTTCACGACGGAATTCACCGGCAGAAGTTCGATTTTCAATGCACCGCCGGACATTTCGTTGACGCGGTTCACATAGGATTGTGCGTTCTCAAGAAAGATGCCACCGCCCCAAGCGGCCTGCATTTTCAAGACAGTTGTTTCTGCGCGAGCAACTGCGGGTGCTGCAAGAGTGCCTGCTGCGGCTGTTGCAGTGAGCGCGCTGCCTTTAAGGAACCGTCTCCGGTTAAGTGTCTCAGTCATATTTTCCTCCCGTCTACGCCACCCAATTTCAGTTGGCCGGTGTTAAACAGCTTCAGCAAACCACCATCCATTCGATAGGACAAGGGAAATAGACTTTTTTGAATTTTGTATGCAGTCCATTGGTAGGGGGGAGCTTTAGGTGATTAAGTTATTGGATCTTTTGGCTTTAAGGCACTTTTCTGAAAGAAAACATGAAGGCTCTGCTGCGCTGCACAGAAGTTGTTTTCGCTGGTCTGCCGGACCAGGTGCGCGCCTTGAATTCATCTGTTAAGGGCAGGAGCAGATAGCTGTATTTTCGTATAGGTGAGGTGGAACAATTCCGGCGGCAAGTAAAGTTGCCGATATTTGAGTGCCTTAGTATTTGTTAATAGGTGGGTTTTTACCCAAAGTGTTTCGGAATTGCTCGATGCCGGCATTTGCCGCCAAACATCAAACGAGATGGGTCAGAGTTTTCTGAATCCGGCGCGTGTCGAATTTATCTTGCGGTGCAGCGTAGTTGGTTGAAGTGGCTGTTTTACATGGGGGTGGAGGAGCCCAGCGTTTATTGTTGCAAAATGCCGAATGCAGTTTCAACGCGCCGACCAAAATGCCGACCGGTTGCTCATTGGAGCGCAAGTGGAACAACAACAACTGACGCGTGATTGAGTTTCAATCGTTGTCCTGTGTAGTTTTTCGCGCGCGGCTTTTTCAGCAGGTGACAAACATCAGGTCAATACGCCATCCTGAGGCCCACAAAGTAACAAAGGTTTCCAGGAGTCGAAGGACAAAGATGCGCGACACCGCGAAGGATGCAGCAGGGACTTTGCCGGCTTTTGAGACACACCCAATGCGGGATGCCGTATTGGGGGAAGTCCATGCGCGGCCGTTCCGCCCACTGGAAACGCCGCGCGTCGTGCTTCACTACGCCTTTACTACCAGTGCAGAAGAAGCGGTAGCCGATCACGCATGGCTTTGCGATGTATGTATGTCTCAAGGCCTGCCCGGGCCGATGAAATCTGCGCGCCATCATGTGCTGGAACTTGCAGGCGGAACATTGAGCTGGGAGCGGCATGCCGAGTTCACCACCTATACATGGAATGGTCCGGCACAGACGTTAAAGCCATTCGGACCGCTGCCGCCCAAACATCCGTTTGGCGCGGCATTCCGTGCGCCCGGGCCATTGCTGATGGCTTCGCGGGTTGATGTTTGTCCCCCGCCAGACACTGAGGAGTGGCGTGAGAATTACGATCCTGCCAGCCTGACCGCGTTCAAGGTATTGGACGGAGCGGGGCAGGCGGCGATGGATTTCCGTCCCGATGGCGATGGCCTGACCCGGATTGTGGTCTTCAATGACACCATGACGCCCATCCAATGCGGCGCCGTTGTCCAGCGCCTTCTCGAAATCGAAACTTACCGCTCTCTTGCGTTACTGGGGCTGTTTGAAGCAAACCGCTTGCAGCCGGAACTCGGCGCGATTGAAGCAGAGCTGGTCGACCTGACCAGCAAGATGCAGGAATCTGCGGGTCTGGAAGCGAACCGCTCCCTGCTTGCGGAATTGACGCGGTTGGCAGCCACATTGGAAGCTGGCGCTGTGGCCAGTTCCTATCGGTTTGGCGCAAGCAGGGCCTACAACGAAATCGTCAAGACACGGGTCGCGGCTTTGCGCGAAGAACCGATCGCCGGGAGTTTGAGCCTGTCCGGTTTTCTGAGCCGCCGCCTATCACCTGCAATGCACACCTGTCAGTCAATTGAAGACCGCCAGGCGATGCTGTCACGTAAGCTAGCAAGGGCGACAACATTACTCCGCACCTGGGTGGATGTGGCACTCGAACAGCAAAACCGGAGCTTGCTGCAGTCCATGAACCGCCGTGCGCGGCTGCAATTGCGACTGCAGCATACGGTGGAGGGTCTGTCTGTCGCGGCAGTTAGCTACTACGTGGTCGGCCTGATTTCCTATTTGGCCAAGGGTGCCAAGGATGCCGGCCTCCCTGGGCCAGGGCCAGGAACGATAACCGGACTGGCGGTGCCGCTGGTGGTCGGTGCAATCTGGTTTACCGTTCGCAGGATCAGGTCAAAACATGCCGAAGAACATGATCAGGACGATTGATTGATCAAACAAAAAAGGCCGGGCTGAACCCGGCCTTCAATCTGCATGAGAAGTGCAGAGCGTTTATTCGCTCGTGCCGTCTTCCTTGAACTGCGCCAGATACGCAATGACATTCACCCGGTCTTTTTCTTTCTTCAGACCAGCAAACGCCATCTTGGTTTTTGGAATGAGCTTCTTGGGCTTGGTGAGGTAAACATCTAGAGCTTCCGCGTCCCAAACCTTGCCGTCGCTCATTTCGATCAGAGCTTTGGAATACTTGAAGCCTTCCACGGTGCCCCAGGAGCGCCCAACCACTCCGTTCAATTGCGGGCCAACCTTGTTTTTGGCTTTTTCGCCAACGGCGTGGCAAGCCTTGCACTTTTTGAAGACCTTTTCGCCCTTCTTAATGTCGCCTTCAGCTGCTGCTACAGCGGTCAAGGCCAGGAACGCCGTACCGGCGGCCATCAACAGACGCTTCATCAAATTCTCCCTCAATGACGTCAAGTCCTGCTTGGGACTTACAACAAGAAACAAGCTTCGAATGCAAGGCTTTGATACATATTCCCTGCATGAATTGATCGGCTTGAGCGCCTTTGTCGCAGCCAGAAACCTGCTTTTTGCCTGTTTCTAGCTTGCTTTCGCTGCACTTGGCAAAGCCAGCCACTTATCGAGACCTGCGTCCCAATAAGGTGATGACCCATATAGGCCCGCGAGGAAATCGATGAAAACCCGTACTTTAGCAGGAAGAAACCGGCGGCTTGGGTAAACGGCGTGCAAACCGACGTCTTTCGACGTCCGGTACTCCGGCAAAACAATCTCTAGCTTGCCTTCGCTCAGTTCTGGACCAATGTCCCAGGTCGACCGCAATGCGATACCCACTCCGGCGAGCAAGCATTCCCGAACAACTTCACTTGAATTGGTCTTGATCGGCGCGAGAGTCCTGACAGTCTCAGCACCGTTGGGGCCCATCAAACGCCAGGTGTCCTGATTGGCTGCAGCCAGGCAGATATGATTTTCCACCAGGTCTTCTATGGAGCTTGGTTTTCCGTAGCGGGCCAGATAGTCCGGTGAAGCGCAGAGGATCCTGTGAACCGGCGCAAGCCGGCGGGCGACGAGGCTGGAATCAGACAATTCGGCAATCCGGATGGCCAAGTCATACCCTTCGCCAACGATGTCGACAAAATCGTCGGAAAGATCGAGATTGATTGCCAGGTCCGGGTTTGCATCAAGGAATTTGCCTAGATACGGAGCAATGTGCATCCGGCAGAAAGACGTCGGTGCAGCAACTTTCAAGGTTCCCCGCGCATGCGCCGATCCGCGGGAGACGAAGGCTTCAGCCTCCTCAACCGATGCCAGTATCGCAATAACCCGTTCGTAGAAGCCCTGGCCGGCTTCAGTCATCGCAATTTGGCGGGTTGTCCGTTGAAGCAAGCGTGTGCCCAGCTTGTCTTCCAGGCGCCGGATGCGTTTGGAAACGACTGCTGGCGACAGTGACATTTCCCGGCCAGCTGCCGACATGCTCCCTGCGCTGACAACCCTTGCGAATATTTCCATGTCGGTGAGATTGCTCATTTTCAACTGCCCGGAAAGAAATATTGTTGTGTCGGTGGCGTATCGCCCGGCATGGTTTTTTGACAGATTTGGCCGAGAGACCACCTGCTGGGAAAATAACCGGAACAGATTGATTATACGCCTTTGAGGCAATAATAGATCATATTTGTTCGAAAATGGAAAGGGAGAGGTGATGACCGGGATTGCTATGCCCGCGCCGGACCGTGCGGTAATCGATCGCCGAGCGGACATTGTGAAAGCTCTTCAAGCCATTGTTCCGGGCGAAGGTGTCATTCACGATGAAACTGAAATGCGGCCCTATGAGACCGATGCTCTCACCGCCTACCGGCAACTCCCGCTGATCGTCGTCTTGCCCGAGACCGTTGATCAGGTGTCCCGTGTCCTGCGCTATTGCCACGAGAACGATGTGAAAGTCGTGCCGCGAGGGGCTGGAACTTCTCTATCAGGCGGTGCTCTGCCGGTTGCCGACGGCGTGCTCCTGTCGATGATGAAGTTCAACAAGGTCCTTGAAACCGACTTTGAAAACCGCGCCGTAGTCGCCCAGCCCGGAGTAACCAACCTCGGGATAACGCGCGCCGTGGAACATGAGGGTTTTTATTACGCACCGGATCCATCCTCCCAGATTGCGTGCTCAATCGGTGGAAACATTGCCGAGAACTCTGGTGGTGTGCATTGCCTGAAGTATGGCCTGACAACAAACAACGTCCTCGGCCTGGAAATGGTCTTGATCACTGGTGAAGTCATTCGCCTCGGTGGCAAGCATCTCGACAGCGAAGGTTATGACCTGCTGGGCCTGATGACCGGCTCGGAAGGATTGCTGGGCGTTGTCACCGAAGTGACCGTTCGTATCCTTCAAAGCCCTGAGACGGCCCGTGCCTTGCTGATCGGCTTCCCCACCAGTGAGGACGGCGGCAAATGCGTTGCCGATGTGATCGGCGCAGGCATAATCCCAGGCGGTATGGAGATGATGGACAAGCTGGCCATCCAGGCCGCCGAGGATTTTGTCCATGCAGGTTATCCGCTTGATGTAGAAGCGCTTTTGATCGTGGAGCTGGATGGGCCTGAAGCGGAGGTCGATGCCCTGATTGGACGGGTCGAAGAGATCGCCAAGGCCAACAACGCCAGTCACGTCAGGGTGTCCGAGAATGAGGACGAGCGCATGACCTTCTGGGCAGGGCGCAAGGCCGCTTTCCCGGCGGTCGGGCGTATCTCACCCGATTACCTGTGCATGGATGGCACCATCCCGCGCAAGGAGTTGCCCAAGGTTCTGGCGCGTATGCGCGAACTTTCCGACAAGCACGGCCTTCGGGTTGCGAATGTGTTTCATGCAGGAGATGGCAACCTGCATCCGCTCATTCTCTATGATGCCAATTTGCCTGGAGAACTGGACGCGGCCGAAGCTTTTGGAGCCGATATCCTGCGCCTTTGTGTTGAAGTAGGCGGTGTCCTGACCGGCGAGCACGGGGTCGGGATCGAAAAACGGGACCTGATGCCGGACATGTTCTCTGAGGATGATCTGAAGCAACAGCAGCGGGTCAAATGTGCTTTTGATGAAAAGCAGCTGCTCAACCCGGGCAAGGTGTTCCCTGTGCTGCACCGCTGCGCGGAACTTGGCAAGATGCATGTGCACAAGGGCCAGTTGCCCTTCCCGGACATTCCCCGATTTTAGGTGTTCTGATGGACGCGACCTTAAAACCGCGCGATACGCGCGACACCTGCGAAGCAGTCAAATGGGCGGCAGCAGAGCATCATCCGCTGGAAATTATCGGCCAGGGTTCAAAACGTGCGCTCGGCCGCCCGGTGCAGACGGCACATGTGCTGGATATGTCGGGTGTCAGCGGCGTTGAGATCTATGAGCCAGCCGAACTTGTTTTGACAGTGCACGCCGGAACGCCAATTGCCGATATCGAGGCGCTCGTTGCAGACAATGGCCAGGAACTTTCCTTTGAGCCTATGGACTACGGTCCGCTGCTGGGAGATACAGCCGGCAAAGGAACGGTCGGCGGTGTAATTGGCGCCAATTTGGCCGGCCCGCGCAGGATCAAGGCCGGAGCGGCCCGGGATCATATTCTGGGTCTGGAGGCGGTTTCCGGACGCGGCGAAATCTTCAAATCCGGTGGCCGTGTTGTGAAAAACGTGACCGGCTACGATTTGCCCCGTGCACTTTGTGGTTCCTGGGGAACGTTGTCGGTTGCGACCACCATCACGTTGAAGGTCAATCCAAAGCCCGAGACCACATCAACTTTTGTGCTGAACGGCCTCTCGAATGAGTATGCCGTGAAAGCCATGTGCATGGCGATGGGATCCTCGGCGGAGGTTTCCGGCGCGGCTCATCTTCCATCGGGTATTGACGGCGATACGGCCAGGACCGTGTTGCGGCTCGAAGGGTTTGCGGCTTCGGTCGACTACCGCTTTAAAAGCCTGGAGAAACTGCTTGCCCCATTCGGTGCAGCCGTAAGGTTGGCTGATGGCGGGTCGCAGGCTCTTTGGGCTTCCATCCGCGACGTACTGCCATTTGCCGGCGGGGTATCGCCAGTTTGGCGGATCTCGGTCGCACCTACGGCGGGCGCAGAACTGGTTGCAGCCCTTGGTGCTGGATTGGACCTTGATGCCTATTTCGACTGGAGCGGCGGCTTGGTCTGGGTCCGGCTGAAGGATGGCCAACTGCACGATCGGGAAATCCGTCAAGCAATCACAGCTATTGGAGGCGGACATGCGACCCTGGTCCGGGCATCTCCGTCAGACAGGCTTTCAGTAGATGTTTTTCAACCTCAGCCGGAAGCGCTGGCTCAGCTTGCCAAGCGCGTGAAAGCGCAATTCGATCCACACGGGATACTCAATCCTGGACGGATGGTCGCCGGCTGATCAAGAAAACACTCCGAAATTCAAGGCCGGTGCGAGATTGCGGACTAGCCTCAGTAAAACGTGATCTCGATGGTTGCGGAAGGGATTGGAAATGCAAACGAATTTTACCGCCGAGCAACTTCGGGACAGTCACGTTGCTGAATCGGAAAAAATTCTTCGCAAATGCGTCCATTGCGGATTTTGCACGGCGACCTGTCCGACCTTTGCACTCCTGGGAGATGAGCTCGACAGTCCACGTGGCCGGATCTATCTGATCAAGGATATGCTGGAAAATGACCGGCCTGCAGATGAGAAGGTGGTCAAACATATCGACCGGTGTCTTTCCTGCCTGTCCTGCATGACAACCTGTCCTTCCGGTGTGCATTACATGCATCTGGTTGATCATGCCCGCGCTCACATTGAGAAGACTTATAAAAGGCCGTTTGCCGACAAGCTCTTGCGTGAAGTGCTTGCCTTTGTCCTGCCGCATCCCAAACGCTTCCGCTTGGCTCTTTTTGGCGCATTTTTCGGGCGGCCTCTGGCTGGATTGCTCAAGGTGTTCGGCGGTCCGTTTGCGAAAATGGGAGCCATGCTGGAGCTTGCTCCAAGCAAGGCCCCTGTCCGGTCGCAGATGGAGGGGCCGACGTCTTTTCCGTCTCATGCAGGTGCGCGCAAGGGACGGGTCGCAATCCTGTCCGGATGTGCGCAGCCAGTTCTCAAACCGTCAATCAACGACGCGACGATCAGGCTGCTGCAGCGGGCGGGATATGAAATCGTCTTGCCGGAAGGGGAAGGCTGTTGTGGTGCCCTGGTCCATCACATGGGCAAGGAAGATGCGGCTCTTGAAAACGCGCGGCGCAACGTCGACGCTTGGGCGAGGGAAGCCGACGGAAAAGGCCTGGATGCCATTCTGATTACCGCATCGGGCTGCGGAACGACCGTGAAAGATTACGGCTACATGCTACGGGAAGATCCTGCCTATGCTGACAAGGCCGCGAAGGTTTCGGCCCTGACCAAGGATATCTCGGAGTTTCTTGCTGAAATTGAACTCGGAGCGCCTGCCTTCACCCCAAGTCTGACGGTGGCCTATCATTCCGCTTGCTCGATGCAGCACGGTCAGAAGATTACCCGTCAGCCGAAGGATCTGCTCAAAGGAGCCGGCTTTGCTGTAAAGGATGTGCCGGAGGGCCACTTGTGCTGCGGATCAGCAGGTACCTACAACATCCTTCAACCGGATCTTGCCGGGCGATTGCGTGACCGGAAAGTCGCCAATATCGAAAAAACAAATCCGGATCTGATTGCGACCGGAAACATCGGCTGCATGACGCAAATCGGTCTTGGAACCGGTTTGCCGATAATCCATACCGCTGAACTTCTGGATTGGGTTTACGGAGGCCCGGTTCCTGAAGGTTTGGAAAGCGTCTACCAGGCGTAAAAAAGGCCTCCGCGTTTTCGCCGGAGGCCTTTTCATTGGTCACCAAATCCGGTGCTAGATAACGTGGACCGTCGTCCCGACACCCACGCGTTGGTAGAGATCGGTCACGTCCTGGTTGCGCATACGGATGCAGCCGGAGGAGACCGCATGGCCAATGGTCCACGGCTGGTTGGAACCATGAATGCGGTAAAGCGTTGAACCCAGATAGAGCGCGCGTGCTCCAAGCGGATTTTCAGGGCCGCCCGGCATGAAGGTCGGCAGGTCCGGACGACGCTTGCGCATTTCAGCCGGCGGACGCCAGTCGGGCCATTCCGCCTTGCGGCTGATCTTGTGGGTACCGGCCCATTCAAAACCCGGCTTGCCGACACCGACACCGTAACGGCGCGCAGTTCCATCGCGCTGCACGAGGTACAGGTACTTCTCGTTGGTGTTGATGACGATCGTTCCCGGTTTATGGGGACCTGAATAATCCACGACTGTCGGCAGGAACTGAGGTGCGATCTGACGTTGCCGCTGCTGCACCTGGCGTTGCTGCTGCCGTTGCCGTTGCACACTGGCGGTCTGCCGGCGGGCGGCAGTTTGCTGCCGGGTCCACAGCGAACGCTGCGCGCGGACCGGCGCGCGCCGAACTACCCGCCGTTGCGGCTGCAACTGCAGGATCCACGGCTCGGACAAATTGGGACTGAGGACAAGGGGCGGAGGGGCTACTCTACCCGCGTTGCCGGCAAACGCCGGTTCAACGGCTGGAACCAGGGCAAGCAGGATTGCTAAAGACAAAAACCGGTTCATGGATGGACTCGCTACAAAACATCAAACCAGCCGGGAAAATTTAACTGTCCCGGTTAACACAACGGCAATCATGTTAGGGAGCGAAAGATAGCCAATGGTGAATCAGCGGGTAACCATGGCCGATATCTGAATTGTTGGTTACCAGTCCGTTTTTATTTAATGTTCATAAAGTCTTAATGCGGAACCACCGTTCGGCCGATGCCAAAAAGGCCTATTGAATCTACAGGGAAAATGCCTCGAAACCGGTTAACGGAGGCGGCGTTTGGCATCACGGGCAACCATTGGAAGAACCGAGCTGACCTGCTTCGTAGACATGCCCGGTTTGATGCGGTCGTCATAAAGCATGTTTAATAGGATCTGGTCGAAGGCCGTGAACCTGCTGTGCCGTGACCGGTCGTTAAAGACGGAATGAGTGAGCGCTTCATCATCATTCATGGGCCCCAGGCCTTGCAGGATTTCCTCCACGAGACAGCGCCGGAACAGAAATTCGCCTTCATCCGAGACTATGACGGCAGTTGATTGTTTTATGCCTCTGCGCCCGGAGACGACCCGTACCAGGCAGCGGCCTGGGGCATCGCTTTTCGGATTCTTGTAGACATCCCGGCGTACGACTTCCTGATACTGCGACCGGTCGACAACATATACCTGGAAATTCGCGCTGCCGGGACTGCTGGCCAGGCCGGTGGAAAGACCATGCACCTTGCGGCCTACATTGCGGACAAAGGCGTGAACTGTTGGTTTCCGGTTTTTCCTCGACAAATTGTGAACATAGAACCGGACCGGAACCGTGAACTTCTTCACAAGATATGGACGCCAGCTCCACGCCCGGTACTCCAGGCCAAAAACCGTTTTTTGAAATCCGTTGAGCAGCTCTTCTGTCGAGAAGGGCTGTGCAATGGCTTTGCCGGTTCCTGAAAACAAACCGGAGACCAATAGGAACGCGAAGATAAGTCGAGTCATAAATGCAACTGCTGGTAATCGTTGTTCTTTTCCACTGCCGGCCAAACGCCAAAATGTTCCGCCCGCTCTCATATCGTCATCACATCAGTCAAAGCGTATCGAAACCTTTAACCATAAGAAAACGAAAAATACGTGAGTAGGTGGAAGCTTCGAATTCTGCGACCAAAGCTCGTATCGGACAAGAATTCTTTAAGCCATCAATGCTTATAGATAGGGGTATCGCCCTTTGGGGGGGCAGACGGGATGATGACGGGAGTGGGTATGGCCGCGGTAAAAAGATCTTTTCGAGCTGAGAGCTTGATCCGTTTGCAGGTGGAGTCGGCAGATGACCCTGCCGTCAAGGAAGATCGCCGTCATCAGGAAGTACTTGGCGAGATTGCGCAATTGAAGAGCATGATCGCTGCGGGCAATCAGCCTTCCCAACCCGTCGCCGAGGAACAGGCCAAGGCCGTCAGCGAAAAGTTCATGCAGGAATTCCGCAAGGAACTGTCTGAAGCCGCGAAGCTGAAGGTTGAACTGGACGCAATGTATGAGGCGATCGCGCAGACGAAGCGTGAGATCGCAACCTTGCACCAGAAGACGGGCTCGGAAGGCGAGGAAATGACCCGCGTCACCAACGAACTGGACGCTGTAGTCATGGGAACCGAAGGTGCGACCGAAGCCATCCTGTCTTCAGCCGAATTCATCGACGAGACCGCGAATACGCTATCTGCCCGGCTTGGAGGGCAGGAAGCAGAAATGGCCAATGACATTCAGGAGCGGGTCATCCAGATTTTCGAGGCCTGTAACTTCCAGGATCTGACAGGCCAGCGGATTACCAAGGTCGTCGGCACGCTTCGGTTCGTTGAAGACCGTATTATCCAGATGATGAGCATCTGGGGCGGGATCGAAAGCTTCAAGGACATTGACGTGCACGAAGAGGAAGCGGCCGAAGGCGATGCCGCGCTGCTGAACGGCCCGTCTCTGGAAAGCGATCAGGACGTTGCGACCCAGGACGATATCGACGCCCTGTTTGCCTGACGCACTCCTTACAGATTTCTCCAAAACCCGGCTGCGAAAACGGCCGGGTTTTGTTTGAGGGCAAACCTCTCCCTGGTCATCCCGGGCGAAGTTTTAGCGGAGACCCGGGATCGGTGAGCCCAAGCCAATCGTTGTCCACCTCTTTGAAATCGATGAGTCCTTGCCGCCCCGATCGCGTCTCTCGCTTTGCTCGGCCGGGATGACGGTGGATAGATTGGAACCTTTACCAGCAGTTTGAACACGGTTGCGAAACAAGCCGGTTTTTGAACAGGACTTGTATTTGGAGCTTGCTATCGAGAACAAAACGGGAATATTGAAGGGCAGGACCAGTGGTGGGAGCAATGTCGATGAAGTCAGAAACAGGCCTGATTACGGGAGACGACGGCAAGGACCGGTGCTGGTGGCATGGCGGGCTGGAAGACTACCGCCGCTATCACGACACCGAATGGGGCTGGCCTGTCGCTGACGATATCCGCCTGTTTGAAAAGGTCTGCCTGGAGGGATTTCAGGCCGGCCTGTCGTGGCTGACGATCCTGCGCAAACGGGAAGGTTTCCGGACTGCATTCGCCGGTTTTGACTTTGAAAAGGTGGCCCGATTTGACGAGAGCGACGTAGAGCGCTGCCTGGCAGACGCCGGAATTGTCCGTCATCGGAAAAAAATCGAGTCCACCATCAACAATGCCAAACGCGCGATCGAACTGAAGCAGGAGTTCGGTTCCCTGGCGGCTTATTTCTGGCGTTACGAGCCTCGCGATGAAGACCGGCCGGACGTTTTGGACCTCACCGCTGCGCGGGCACTCACCGCGACGCCCGAAAGCACCGCAATGTCAAAGGACCTAAAAAAACGCGGCTGGAGTTTTGTCGGTCCGACCACGATCTACGCCTTCATGCAATCCATGGGAATGGTTAATGATCACCTTGAGGGCTGTTGTTGCCGGGAGCCGGTGGAAGCCACTCGGAAAAAATTTCTGCGGCCCAAGTGATCCAATTGGATCCGCTTGCGTAAAAGAAGCGTTCGTGTCCGACGATGGGGACAAGTGCACACTTAATGACGGTTGTCTGACCCGCTTCAGATTTCCCGAATACTGGGCCGCTTTTTGCGGCCCATTTTTTATCCGGAAACCTTGGCGAGGAGCGGGGCGAACAACTGGTTTTCGCGCTTGAAGATGTATTCCATCTTTTCCACGGTCACCGTCTCCGCGCCTCCTGTCTCAATCAGGACTTTGGCGCAATCCGGCGCGGACTTTTGTGAGCAGAGAACAGACAATGTCTGCCCGCCGTCTCCAGGGAACAGCTCGACCGCGCCCAGGGCCTCAACAGCTGCGAGCGCGTCTTCCCGGTTTGTGACGGATGCCTTGACCAAACGGCTGTCTCGCGCCTGCTCTTCTGCGGCAACCCGGTCGAGTATAGCCCGCGCCGCGGAGAGAACGTCGTCCGGCCAGTCCGCTTTGCGTGACGCAACCAGGTGGGCCTGGCTGCGCAGGATGACGCCGTCGGACAGGATCTTCAGATTGTTCGCCTTCAGTGTGGAGCCGGTTGACGTGATGTCGACGATCAGCTCGGCGGACCCGGCAGCCGGGGCTCCTTCCGTCGCGCCGGCGCTTTCCACGATCCGGTAGTCGGCAATGCCGAATTGCGCGAAATAGGCCCTCGTCAGGTTAACGTATTTGGTCGCAACCCGAAGTCGGCGGCCATGGCGGTTCCGGAAATCCGATGCCACATCGCCAAGGTCGGCCATGGTTTCCACGTCGATCCAGGCGTTCGGCGTTGCGATCACAACATCGGCGCCGCCAAAACCGAGCGGTGTCACGGTGTGAACTGAGCCGTCCGGATCTGTGATGTTCTCATGCACCAGATCCAGGCCGGTAATGCCGAAATGGACACTGCCGGCCGCCAGTTCGCGCGCGATTTCCGATGCAGACAGGAATGCGATCTCGACAGAGTCCAATCCTGCTATTCCGCCACGATAGTTCCGTGCTCCGCCGGGCCGGGTTACTTTCAGGCCCGACTTTGC
Organism: Roseibium sp.; assembly: GCA_965230705.1. Taxonomy (GTDB): domain Bacteria; phylum Pseudomonadota; class Alphaproteobacteria; order Rhizobiales; family Stappiaceae; genus Roseibium. The sequence goes on from CBDDLN010000001.1 coordinate 1,035,815, forward strand.
AAAGAACTCGTTGGTCTTTTCCTGCAGGCGTCCCTTTGAGGGAATGGCGATGGTTAGCTTGGTCATGCGTCGCGCCCTGATAATTTGGCGATCCGGTCCAGCCAGAAGGAAAATCCGATGGCCGGCACTTCAACATCGGCGCCGAGAAGTTTGACAAGCCGGTCATAGCGGCCACCGCCGACCAGCTGGCCGTCAGCTTCGCCGGAGCGGCTGTGAATCTCGAAGACGAAACCGGTGTAGTAGTCGAGCCTGCGGCCGAAATCGGCAGCAAACACAACGTCATCTGACACCAGCCCTTTGGCATCCATGGCATTCAGCCGGTTTCTGAAACCGTCCAAAGCAGTGCCGAAATCGATCCCTGCCTGTTTCTGGAAAGCCTCGAGTTTCGGAAGGCAGCTGCCAGCCGGTCCGCGGATCGCAAGATAAGAACGCAAAATCCCTGCTGCCTTTGCATGTCCGCCTGAGCCATTGGCCAGCGTGGCCTGTTCCAGGAAGCGATCAGCGATTTCGCCCGGTGTCCGTCCGCCGACGGCGGATATGCCTGCAATCGACAGGAGGTCTTCAACAACTGCATGGGCGGCTTCGGGGTCGGCGCCTTCCAGCGCGGCCAAAAAGCCAAGGCGGACATCCCGGCCTTCGTCGTTGGTGTCTGCTTCGCCCGCCATGCGCGCGATGGCAGCGTCCAGTTTGTCGGTTTCACCAAAGAGATCGCGCAAGCGCCGCTGCCATACCTTTGGCAGGCCAAGCCCCTCCAGAACCGCGACGAACAATGTTTCGTCGCCGATGACAATGTCCCGGTCGGAGGCGCCAAGTGTGTCGAGGGCGGAAACGGCGAGGTGCAACATGTCCGCATCCGCTTGGGCAATATCGGTCCGTCCTAGGCTTTCCGCGCCAAGCTGCGGGATTTCGCCGCTGCCGCTGGCGCGCTGGCGGAACACCGGGCCGTAGTAGCTGTAATCGGCGCGCCGGTCGGAGGCACCTGTTTCCAGATGCTGGCGGCATACGGGAATCGTGAAATCGGGCCGAAGGCACAAATCGCTGCCATCCGGGCCATGGGTCAGAAACAGCCTGCGTCGGATATCTTCGCCGGTCAGGTCCAGAAACGTATTGGCCGGTTGAAGAATTGGCGGTGAAACAGACGCGTGACCGGCGTCCTGAAACAGTTTTTCAACGGCCGCGATAGCTGTCTCGTTCAGTCCGGACACGATGGTCATCCTATTGTCCTTCGGTCGCACGGCGGCGGTCTTCCGCCTGGTCTGCGAGAAGCTTGGCGACGGTCTCTACCAGCGCATCTTCGCGAACGGTGATCTGAGCCGGCCTGCTTTCCCGCCAGGTGACGTTGTCGACGTCGGTCGCTTCGGAGGCCAGGCGCGCGCCTTCGATCAGGTCCTTGATCTGGATCTCACCGGCTTCGCGCTCGTCGGACCCCTGAATGATGGCAATCGGGCAGCCGCGCCGGTCAGCATATTTCAGCTGGTTGCCGAACTTCTTCCAGTTGCCCTGATACATCTCCGCCCGGATACCGGCCTGGCGCAGGTCCTGCACCATCTTCTGGTAGTGCGCGAGATGTTCGGTTTCCTTGCCGTCCATCACTGTTACCAGAACGGGTGCGACAACATCCGCCTTGCCCAGCTTGCCAAGGTTCTTCAGCGCAGTCATCAGGCGCGAGACGCCAATGGAAAAGCCGGTCGCCGGAACATCGCGGCCGGTAAAACGCTTCACCAGACCGTCATACCGCCCGCCACCGCCGACGGAACCGAACTGGACAACCTCGCCCTTTTCATTGGTGACATCGAACAGCAGTTCAGCTTCGTAGACCGGGCCTGTGTAATACTCCAGGCCGCGGACGCAAGAAGGATCAATTTGAATTCGATCTTCAACATAGCCACTTGCTCTAAAAAGTTTCACCATAGTAGCAAGTTCGCCAACACCACTTTCGTAAGCGGAGTTGACCATGAAGTCGAGCTGGGTCAGATCGTCGATCAGCCCCTCATCATTCCAGTCACCTTCGATAGCAGAATTGCGGGCGTCGATTAGAGCAATCACTTGATCGCGTGCAGCAGCATTCAATCCAGCCCCAGCTGTGTAGTCGCCCTTACCTTCTTCGCCGCCGTCCCAACGTCCTGGGCCAAGTAGTAGCTTCACACCCTCAATGCCGAACTTATCGAGTTTGTCGATGGCTCTGAGTACCGTCAGGCGCCGTTCTGCATCCTCTTCGCCGCCCAGGCCAATTGCCTCGAGGACGCCATCGAGAACTTTCCGGTTGTTGACGCGGATGACGTACTGGCCGCGCGGGATGCCGAGAGCTTCCATGGTGTCGGCCATCATCATGCACATTTCCGCATCCGCCTGAACGCCGGGGGCGCCGACAGTGTCAGCGTCGAACTGCATGAACTGGCGGAAGCGGCCCGGTCCCGGCTTTTCATTGCGGAACACCCAGCCGGCCCGGTAGGTCCGGTAGGGCAGCTGGATCTCATTGATGTTTTCCGACACATGACGGGCCAGCGGCGCGGTCAGGTCGTAGCGCAGGCTCATCCACTGGTCATCATCGTCCTGCACGGAAAAGACGCCGGCATTCGGCCGGTCGGTGTCCGGCAGAAACTTGCCCAGGCAGTCGGTGTATTCAAACGCCGGGGTCTCGACCGGATCGAAGCCATATTGCTCGTAGACGTCACGGATTTGCCGGATCATTTCATCCGCTGCCCGGATGTCGTCGGCAGACCGGTCGACGAAGCCACGCGGCAGGCGCGCCTTCAACTTGTTTTGCTTTTTGGCCATGAAATCCTGATGTCCTGGCGAGCTGTCTCGGCGCTCCAACCAGACCGTATCATTCCGGACGCCTGGCAAGCCCCTGTTTTTCCCGCGATGTCCTAGACGAAACAAGGCCTAAGGGCAAGGTGGAGCGCAAGAGCTGTGGTCTGCTGCCTTAACAAAAAGACCATCCATCGTCTTCCCGGCCAAACGCAGTGCGAGCCAGGACCGGAGTGCCAATAGGCTGGAATTGCCAAACGCGAGAAACCGAAAAGCTCCGGCTCGCCGATCCCGCTTCTCCGCTTTGGTGTGTGCGGGGGATCAAATTCAACTGTTGGGTCACAGCAACAAACCTGAATCCGGCTTTCATTTACCCTCCTGTTAAGAGGCGTTGTTTATAGCGGCACTTGAACGGTGATTTGCTTGCATTCCCGGCGAAGGCCGCTAATGTCCGCGCACCTTTGAAACCATACGTCTGTCAGGGTGTTTCCCGGACAGTCCGGGCGGAATGTCAGGAGCCCCTGCGCCAATGGAAAACATCGTGGATCAGACTTCAGCCGATACTGCAGGTCCAGTCGCCGGCGGCGCATCTGCAGGATTGGGCGGGGAAACCGCGACCGCTGAAGTCAGCATCATTCTTCCCACGTTCAACGAAGCGCAAAACATCCCGATACTGGTCGACCGGCTGAGTGAAACGCTGAAGGGCATTGCCTGGGAAGCCATCGTCGTTGATGACAATTCGCCCGACGGCACTGCGGATGTGGCGCGGGAGATTGCCCGCTACGATCCGCGCATCCGCGTGATCCGCCGGTTCGGGCGGCGTGGACTGTCTGGCGCCTGCATAGAAGGCATGTTGTCCAGTTCTGCCCCATTCGTTGCAGTCATGGATGCCGATCTCCAGCACGACGAGACACTGCTGCCGCGCATGCTTGAAGCGCTGCGCGGTGAAGACACTGATCTTGTTGTCGCAAGCCGCAAGGTGGCCGGCGGTGATGTTGGTACAGGCCTTTCCTCCATCCGGGCCTGGGGATCAAACATTGCAAATGGTCTCGCGCAGAAGCTTTTGAATGTCTCGCTGACAGATCCCATGAGCGGTTTCTTCATGATACGGCGCGAGGAAGCAGAAGCCGTGGCGCCGCACCTTTCTGCGCAAGGCTTCAAGATCCTGCTCGACATTGTGTCCAGTGCCAAAGGCAGCCTGCGGATCAAGGAGCTGCCTTTCACCTTCCGCGAACGCCAGTTCGGCGAGAGCAAGCTCGATACACTGGTGACTCTCGATTACTTCGGCCTGCTGATGGCCAAGTATTTCGGCAACGTCATCTCCGTCCGCTTCCTGATGTTCGGTCTTGTTGGGGCAAGCGGCCTTGTGGTTCACCTGATCGCACTGCGCATGTTTCTGGTCTTTGGCGCGCTGGAGTTCAATCTCGCACAGACCGGGGCGTCGTTTGTCGCCATGACCTCCAACTTCATCCTGAACAACCAGTTGACCTACCGCGACCGGCGCTTGCGGGGCTTCAGGGCGCTGCAGGGCCTCTTGACCTTCTATCTGGTCTGCAGTGTTGGCGTTCTGGCAAACGTTGGTGTTGCCAGCCTGATTTACGCCGAGCCCTCCTACTGGTGGTTCGCCGGAACAGCCGGAGCGATCATGGGCGCGGTTTGGAACTATGCTGCAAGTTCCGCTTTGACCTGGCGGAAAAGCTAGGGTTCGGACAATGCGCAACGTGCCGGATGATCAAAAGTTGCCGTTTTACCTGCGGCCGACCGGTCTTGCGCTTGTTGTACTTGGCCTGATGGTTCTGAAGATCTGGTCAGGGGCCCAGGCGCATTTTGTCGAAGATGAAGCCTATTACCGGCTTTGGGGTCTTTCGCCAGCGCTCAGCTACTACGATCACCCGCCGATGATTGGCTGGTGGATCTGGCTCGGGCAACAGGTGTTTGGTGATACGTTCTTCGGCGCCCGGGCGCTGGTGATCTTCTCGTCCGTTGTTGGCTCGCTCGCGCTGTGGCGGACTGCGGCGCTGTTGTTCGACCACCGCACCGCTGGCTGGGCCGTTTTGTTCCTGAACACCAGCATTCTTGTCGGTGTTGGTGGCATATTGGCGACGCCCGATGCGCCGTCGGTGTTGTTCTGGGGTTTGTGCCTTTGGGCGCTGGCAGAGCTCGTCACGTCCCGCAATGCCAATTGGTGGCTCGCGGTCGGACTATTTGCCGGGCTGGGGCTTTTGTCCAAATACTCCGTCCTGTTTTTAGGTGCCGGGCTGGTTCTCTGGCTCCTCTGGGTGCCAGGCGCGCGGCGCTGGTTTGTGTCCTGGCAGCTTTGGGCGGGTGGCCTTATCGCGCTTTTGCTGTTCCTGCCCGTGCTCTACTGGAACCACATTCATGAGTGGGTGAGCTTCTACAAGCAGTTCGGCCGCGCCGGGCGCGGCGACTGGACGACCAAATACATCTTCGAGTTCCTGGGCGCACTCATAGGTTTGATGAACCCGCTCATCGCCGTTCCGGGCGCGCTTGGCGCAGTGGCTCTGGCGCGCAAGGCCCGGCACCGCGACGAGGTAGCCTCGCTACTGGTGCTGATGGTCCTGCCATTCTTGACCTACCTTTTGTTTCATGCCCTTCATTCCAGGGTCCAGGCGAACTGGCCGGCCCCACTCTTTCCCGTGTTTGCACTGATGGCGGCCTATTTCGTTGGCAGGGCGGACAGGCAGTTTCGGCGGACATTGTCCGTGGCAGCTGTTGTCCTTGGTCTGGTGGTGACCGTTCTTGTGCAAGTCCATGCGGTATATCCGATCTCCGGTGCCTTTGGGCGCAAGGATCCGACATTCCAGCTGCGCGGCTGGCCGGAGATTGGGGCGGAAATCAGTCGCATCGCCTCTGAAACCGGTGCTCACTACATTGTAACGACGGGCTACGGGCTGAATGGTCAGCTCAGCTATTTGATGAAGGGGGGGCTGCCGGTCATTCAGCTGAACGAACGCATCCGTTATGGCATGCAGGGCGAACCGGATGTGACCCTTTATGCCGGCAAGGGGCTCTATGTCACCGAAACCCGCCGCGACCGGTCGAAGGTTCTGACTGACAAATTCGGCACCTACCGGCGCATCGGCACAGTGCCCAGAACGGTAGACGGCACCCTTCTTGAAGATATTGCTATTTATGAAATATCGGCGCCTTCGGGGCTGCCATTGGGGTATGACGCGGACTGACCGTTCGCGGTTTTATTGACCGGGCGGTTGAAATATTTTTCCAATTGCCTCAGGGATAGACAGATTTTGAGATTTGCCGCCAGGTATTTGAGGGAATGAAGAGAGTTACTCTGGGCGCATTGGATTATGGGCTGGCGTTTGGCGTCGACAGAACCTTGCGTAGATTGATGCTGGAAGGACGGATCAGCGCGGTCGGGTGTCTGGTTGCGAGCGATTTGTGGCCGCGCGAGTTCAAGCCCATACGGGAAGTTTCTGAAGCAGTCGGCAAACGCGCCTTGGTCGGCGTGACGCTGGCCTTTAGCGGCGACCGGGTCCGTCCGGTCAGCGAACGGATGCATGCGCTATATTCTGACAAGATGCCAAGCCGGTCGTCGATTGAGCGACGGGCAATGCTCCGGTTGTTGCCGGATGAGGTTATTTTGGCTGAAGCCGAGGCGCAGCTGAACCGCTTCACGTTCCTGATGGATCGAGAGCCTGACTTTATTGCAGTCCGGGAAGGTTTGCTCGACCGGATGGCCATCGCCAAGCTGGTATTGAAGGCGATTGACAAGGCCGGTTACCACAAGGCGCCTTTTCTCGTATCTCCGCTGGAGCCGGGATTTCAATCCCGGCGCCTGTCAAAGGCGGCAGTGAAATATGGAATTAAGGTCTTGCCAAAAGGGCCACCGTTGCCGCCAACTCCTGATCCGGAAGAACTACACACGAGGATGCGGCGCCATTTCGATGGAATGGCAGACATGACCTTCGTTCATTGCATTCCGGGAAAGGCCGATGATCGGCTGCGGCGGGAAGAACCACGCGACAAGGTCGCGATCCGCGAGTGCCAGCGGGAAGTGCTGGCCAGCGACCGGTTTTTCCATACTTTGGAGGATACGAACGTTTTCTTGAGCTGAAGTCCCGATCACTGAGGGATCAGGATCCTGAAACGAAAAAACGGTTCCGCGGGGATCGGAACCGTTTTTCGTGGAGGCCATGGAAGGGGAGGGGAGGGGAAACCCGCTTCCATGACTAGAGATATAGGTCTAATTTGGCCGAATGCACGTGATGTGGGTCACACTTGTACGGTTCCTGAGCCAAAAAAGGGCCTGAAGAACCGAAAAGGAGTTGGGTGTCGTGGCGGAGATTAAAGATTTTCTACGGAACAGTTTTTCGCTCGAAGGGCTGGCGCCGGAATTAGCGGACGGACTTTCGAGTCTCGCTAGGCCGATGAAGATCGGTGCGGGAACCATTCTTTTTGAAAACGGTGATCCGGGAAATGGCTGCTACGCCGTTCTGGAAGGCTCGCTCAAGGTTTCCATTCTTTCTGTCGATGGCGATGAGCAATTGCTGGCGGTGCTTGGACCGGGCGACCTGGTCGGCGAGCTGGCGCTTCTGGATGGCAGGCCGAGATCGGCAACGGTGAGTGCGCTGAAAGAAGCCAATCTCGCCTTTATCGACCGGGCTGCATTTGAACGGTTTGCTGATGAAAATCCGGCCGTCTACCGCCACATGCTGTCCATCGTCGGCAAGCGCTTGCGTCATGCCAATGATGTTTTGGCTGCAAGGTCCTTCCTGCCTTTGCCGGGCCGGGTTGCGCAAACCCTGCTGCAGTTGTCGGAAACATTCGGCAAGCCGCTGGACGATGGCAGGATGTTGATCCACTACAAGCTCAGCCAGGCGGATATTGCCAACATGGCGGGCGCGGCGCGGGAAAACGTCAGCCGGGTTCTCAACGACTGGAAGCGTGCAGGAACGATCAGCCGGATTTCCGGCTACTACTGCCTTGAGCAGATTGACTTCCTCAAGCAGGCCTCAACGCTTTAAGCATTGTTGTTCTCAGCTGTGTTGGCCGGGCGGGCAATCTGCGTGCCGCGCAGAATATCGGCCAGGCTGTGGCCATCGAGGCTGTCCAGAAAGGCCTTTGCGGCCTCAGCCATTGCACCCTTGAGCCCGCAACACGGCAGAAAACTACAGGCGGTGGGTACCGGCTGCAGGCATGCAACAACACCCAGGTCCGGTTCGATCTCGCGCACAACATCGCCGACGCGAATGTCATTCGGGTCTTTCAACAAGCGGATGCCCCCGCCGCGGCCCCGTGTTGTTTCAATCAGGCCTGCCCTGCCGAGTTGAGCCACAATCTTCATGACATGAGATCGTGCAAGCCCTAAGGATGCAGACAGACGCTCCACGGTCTGCGGCTGATCGGTCTGTCCCAAGAACATCAGAATCCGGAGGGCAAAGTCGCTTGCCTGGCTAAGGCGCATACCACAATCCTAAAATATTCATCTTAGATGTTGATTTTAGCGCATTGATATGAGATTAAAAGATGCATGTTAAATGAATGTTTGTGAGGCAGGCCAATGCCTGGAAGCGAAAAAGCCGAAAAGAACACAGCGATACCGGTGGTTTCGGCCAAGTTTCTCCAAAGCGAACCACATCCGGAAATCACAGCGGATGCGATCAAGCTTCTGGTGGAAACCTTTTATGGCCGGATCCGGGAACATTCCCGCCTCGGACCACTGTTTGAACAAAGGCTTTCTGGCCGGTGGCCGGAACACCTGCAGAAGATGGAATTGTTCTGGCAATCAGTCCTTTTGAAAAACGGTGCCTACAAGGGCAAGCCGGTTCCAGCCCATTTGCAGCAAAAGGCGATCGTTTCGTCAGACTATGCCGAGTGGTTGTCAGTATTCAGACCAGTTGCCCGTGAGATCTTTCCAACGGAAGCCGTGGCGGCCGAAGTCATCGCCACTGCGGAGCGGATTGCCGAAAGCCTTTGGCTGGCGACTTTTGGATTCGCGGGAACCAATCCGCCGCCGGAGTTGAGGTCAGTCAGCCTGGCAGGAGGACGGTCCAATGCTTGAAGTGTTGGTTCTGTGCGCCGAAATCGGCGTCGTGCTCTGGTTCGCCGGTTTTTTGACCATGGTCGTCTCCATGCACATTGAGGCCAAGGGCATGCGACTGCCCAAGCCTGACCCGATCGGATTGAGCCTGGTGCGAAATGCGCGTGCCGCGTTCACCGTCGGGCTTGCAGCATTGACCGGACTGGCTGCCTGGGAATTCGGGCTGATCTGAGTAGTCGAAGGATAACCAATATGTATTTTCAGCAATTTCGCGGCCGGCTGCTCCCCTTTTTGTTGATCTGGGTCGCAGCTCCAATGCCACTCTGGCTGATGATCGCGATGATATTATTGTTCTAGACGCACTTTCTTCGACGACCTGGGCTCGCTAACTTGGGCCTCTGAAACTGCAATTGGAGATTCGATGTGAGCGACGAAAGCCCGGAAGGCGAACTGACCCTGCGCACCATGGCAATGCCTGCCGATACCAACGCCGCAGGCGACATCTTTGGCGGCTGGGTTCTATCGCAAATGGATTTGGCCGGGGGCATTGCTGCTGGTCAGCGTGCTGCGGGCCGGGTCGTCACCATCGCTGTCGACAAGATGAAATTTATCCGGCCGGTGCATGTGGGAGACGTGCTGTGCGTTTACAGCCGCGTTGGCCGCGTAGGCACGTCGTCCATGGAAATCATTCTTGAAGCCTGGGCCCTGCGCCACCGGTTTGGCCATAGGGAAAAAGTCACGCAGGCGACGTTCACAATGGTCGCTGTCGATGAGGACGGACGCCCGCGCCCGGTTCCGGCAGAAGGATTGACCCCGCTGTGAACTGCTATTGGAGTTCCCTGCGGTAGGGCAGCTACTTGCCGGCTGGAATCTTGAGAGCTGCTGGTTTGCGCCGTTTCAAAATGTCGGCGAAAAGTTCTTCGTCGATCGTACACAAAAAACCTTCGGCCCAGAGCATTAACAGCCCCTCGAGACGTTCCCGGCGCTCGACTTTGGAGAGGGCAGTCTTGAAGTTTGGCAGACCGCCGAATATCCGGGTCTGCCTCATGCGCGCCAGAACACAGGCCTCTGCGGCGTCAATCCAGGCCGCAGAATCCTCTGGCGCATCGATAGACCCGGCGAGACTTTCGTTCCTGTTTTGCACGAGGCTTGCTGCCTTTCCGGCGAATGTATTCTCAGACAAATAATCCTCCATCGGTTTCCCGAGGAGGACTGGCGCGAAATTCGGGTTTTACCGCTTGGTTGCCAGACAAACCGCTGAGCGGAGATCTGGCCACATCCCTGGCGGGAACCACCTTGCCCGGTCAGGCAGGTTGGTGAGGGCGCCAGCCCTTCTCTTGATGAGTGGGCGCCTTATTGCACGGCTTCAAAACGGAGGCAAGTCTGCGTTCCTCTCATTTGGGGAGCGCAAATCCCATTCGGGAAAGCGGATTTACGGGCCGGGCCTAATCGGTGAGCCGTCCGAGAAACGGTCAAAGCGAAAGCGGGAGAGATCAAAACCGGTCGGTTGTCCCAGCATCAGATCCGTCATGACTTGGCCCACTGCTGGCCCAATGCCAAAACCATGGCCACTGAACCCGGATGCCACCCACGCACCCTCTAGCCCAGGAATCGCATCCATCGTCGGAACGGTATCAGGCATGGTGTCGATCATACCCGCCCAGCTTTTCGTGATTGGTACGTCCGCCAGGGCAGGAAACCGTTCTGCTATCCGCTGTTTCAGCTTGTCTTCAAAACCTTTCCAGGGTGCAGGGTCGAGGACCCGCGTTTGCTCAAACGGCGTCGTCTCATCATCACGCCACTTCCGCTTGGTGCCCCAGGCGTCTGGATAGCCTTTTGGCGCGGCGAGTTTGTAGTACAGGCTACCTGCAGACCCCCAGACGGACTTTGCATAGAGTAGCGTGTGCCGAAGGCCGCTCGGGCCAAGGAAGTAATCGGAGTGATCGGTAAGGGCGACAAAATATCCGCCATCTTCGCTGCGGCGGAAGGCGAACTCGGGATCGCTTGCGCAGCCTGCAAAAACATCTGGAGCCGGGCCGAGCCGCGCGGCACTCGCCCTCACGCTGAGCTGAGGGAAGAAAATCCCGTGACGGTTCAAAAAGAGCGCGGTCCAGGATCCGCCTGCAAGCAGGACCTTGTCCGCTTTGACTTCACCATCCTCACACACAACACCGGATACCCGTCCGCCTGACTTCTGCAAACCTCTGACAGCACAGTTTTCCCGAATGACCACACCCGCTTTTTGTGCTGCACGGGCCATGGCGGGCACAGCGATGAAAGGCTCGGCGCGGCCGTCGGACGGGCACCGGATCCCGCTCAGCCAATAGCCCGGGCGCCCTTGCACGATTTGATCGATTTCCGACCTGCTCAGGCGGTCAACAGCAACACCGTTCTGTTTCGCTGTGTCATAGTGTACGTCCCGGGCTGCCTGTTCCTTTTCAGACCGGGCGAGGTAGATGATGCCCTCCTTGCGGTACCCGGCATCTGCTCCGATCCGCGCCGCCATGCCGTCCCACAAACGGGCGGCCTCGACCATGATCGGGAGTTCTGCAGCATCGCGGCCAAGTTTGCGGATCCAGCCCCAGTTCCGGCTGGACTGTTCACCCGCAATCCTGCCCTTCTCCAGAAGAACCACCTTCTGACCCTGTTCGGCCAGGCAGAATGCGGCAGAGACGCCAATGATACCGCCGCCGACGATAAGGACATCGGCATGTTCAGGCAGGCTGTCCTGGAATGAGAGCGGGGCCGCTTCGGTGATTGGACCCATGCTGGGCATCCTTTTTGGAAACTGGCAATGCAAGTACTCCGGTACAATTCGCTAACGGATTGAACCGGACATCGTTTGTCGTGCAATCGAAGAGCCTTAAAGGTCGGAAACTTTGACCACCAGCTTGCCCTTGTTGGTGCCATCAAAAAGCTTGTTGAGAGCCGAAGGTGCATTGGAAAGGCCTTCGACAATATCCAGCCGGTACTTGAGCTGACCGTTCTGCAGCATCTCGCCGAGCGCCTTGAAGATCTCCGGATAAGTGTCGAAATGGTCGGTCATGATGAAGCCTTCGACCCGGAGCCTTCTGCGGACGACAGCGGTCATGTCCGGCATTTCATCCGGCGCATCGCCGTTGTAGACCGAGATGAACCCGCACATGACCATTCGGCCAAAGGCCTTCATGTTACGCACACCGGCTGCAAAGGGTTTGCCGCCGACGTTTTCAAAATGCACGTCGATGCCATCGGGTGCAAAGGCCTGAAGACCTGCGTCCAGATCGTCGGTCTTGTAGTTTAGCGCGGCATCAAAACCGAGCTCGTTGACCAGCCAGTCGCATTTTTCTTTTGTTCCGGCGATGCCGATCACGCGCATGCCGAGGGCCTTGCCGATCTGGCCGACCAGCGAGCCGACAGAGCCGGCCGCTCCCGTCACGCAAAGTGTCTCGCCAGCCTTCGGCCGTCCCACCTTGACCAGGCCGTGATAGGCGGTCGCTCCTGCAAGACCAAAGACACCCATATAGGCTTCCATCGGCACGGATGCCGGCACGACGGTCAGCTCGCCGGGAGCGATATCCAGCGTTTCGGTCCAGCCGGTAAAGCCGGTGACCCAGTCGCCGGTCTTCAATCCTTCAGCCTTGCTTTCCGTGACAACGCCAATTCCGAGCGAACGCATTGTGTCGCCCAGCGGAACGGGTGGCAGATAACTGTTTGTCGCCGGGGACACCCAACCGCGCATCGCGGGATCGAGCGATACAAAGACGACCCTTACGCGCGCCTTGCCATCTTCCAGCGGTGAAAGGTCGTCGGTTTTGGTCTCGAAATTTGCCTCAGTGAGACGCCCTGTTGGCCTGGATTTCAGGAGAATTCGATGGTTTTGCATGGCTGGGGTCCAGTTGGGTTAAGCGGCAGCGGGGTCGGTGCGTCCGTCAATAATGTGGCGGTTTTTCAATCTGGTGGCCAGGGAGCGCGTTTTCAATGAGTTCTTCGACCTGGTCGGTCATATCGGTCAATTTACGTGTCAACCGGTCGATTTGCTTGCCTTGCTCAAACACCACGGAATTGAGTTCCTCGATTGTGCGTACGGCGTGGGCCAAGTCTATTTCCAGCTGTTCGATGCGGGCTTTGTCTTCGGTATTCATGGGAAGCTTTCCGTGTGCATATTGGAACGCGGATCAAGACATGGCACGTCGGTAGCCAAAAATGAAGATGCCGTTTGTTTCACTGGGAATTTCTAGTTTATCTACTGGAGTATTAATTGATATAAGTGATATGTAAAATATATAATAGTAATATTGGAAAAAATATCAATATAACGAATCAATAAATTACCATAACTTTTGATTTATTCGGCGAATAGACTGAGGAGTAATGATTTAAACCTCGATTTTTATTCAAATTTATTCGAAATATTTTCCGTGTTATTACAATTTTAGATATTTCGAAACAATGTGGAGCTCCTAATTGAGATCTCGAATGGAGATAACGGATGCTCAAAACCAAAATTTCTACGTTGATGGTTGCAGGTGCTGCCGCTCTGGGGTCGTCGGTCGCATTTGCCGGTGATCGGGGAACCGCGGAAGACGCCACTGCGCTGCTGGACAAGGCCGCCGCTCACTACAACTCGGTGGGGCGTGACCAAGCGCTGAAGGATTTCTCTACGCCCGGCGGCAGTTGGCAGAATGGTGATCTCTACGTTTTCTGTAACGACTATGATGCGAACGTGGTGGCGCATGGTGTCAATGCAAAGCTGATTGGCAAGAACCTGGCAAAGGTGAAGGACGCTGATGGCAAACTCTTCGTTGTCGAGCTGATCGATACCGGAAAGTCTGGCGGCGGCTGGGTTGATTACCGCTGGCCAAATCCGGTTTCCAAGAAAATCGAGCAGAAATCCTCCATTGTGAAAGATTTCGGCGGCGATGTTTGTGGTGTCGGTATCTACAAATAATTTGAATCATTGAAGCGGATCTTGGTGAGGTCCGCTTTTTCATAACCAGTCGATGGCCGGTTCGGGCATCGGTGCCTCGGAAACCTGGGTGGGAAAAAGCATGAACTGGTTCGCCAATCTTGCGCTTGCCAAGAAAATGTTCGTGACACCGGTCATTCTGTTGGTCGGACTGGGAATCGTCTCAGTGATTTCCTTCCTGGCGATCAATCAGCAGAGAACCGCAATCGAAGAATTGAGCCATGTTCAGATCAAGGCCTTTGCAGACATGGGTGAGATCAAGGAGTCGCTGGCGGATGCGCAGCTGTCACTCTACGGCCTTATGACGACGGCAACGAACGAATCCGACACGGACAAGATCAACGCTCAGTTTGAAAAAACGATGGTGGATCTGAAGGCCGTTGTTCCGGCGTTTGAAGCCTTGGATCTTTCCAAACTCGGCAATCCGGATTTGGCAAAGCTGCAGGCAGATGCGGTCGCCCATGCAAGCGAATACCAGGAGGCGGCGCTCGGGACCGCGGATATGGCGACCCTTGATGTCGCAACCGCCAGCATCTTTATGAATGATGCCATTCAGCTGCACTCCGTTTTGGTCAGCGACGTCGACAATCTGAACAAGGCAGTGGACGACCTCCGGATAGCAGCAACCGATGCAACACTGGCTGGTGCGCAGGAAGCCTTGCAGTTGTTCCTGATCACGGTAGCGGCCGTTGCGTTTGTGGGTCTTGCCCTCAACTGGCTGATCTCACGCATGATCGCAGGTCCAATTATCCATATCATCGGCTCAATGACTGCTCTTGCGGACGGCAATTCCGATGTGGAAGTGCCGGTATCCGAACGGCGCGACGAAATCGGTCAGATGGCGAAGGCCCTTGAAGTGTTCCGCCAGAACGCGATCGAAGTCGAGCGCATGGAACAGGAAAAGATCGAGCGCGAGCGCCTTGCTGCCGAAGAAAAGCGCGAAAGCATGAATGCGCTGGCCGATCAGTTCGAGGCAGAGCTGATGGGCATTGTGGAAACCGTCACAAGTTCCTCGCAGCGGATGCAGTCAACGGCGCAGTCCATGTCTTCCGTGGCTGAACAGACCCAGCACCAGGCCACTGCCGTTGCAGACGCGGCTGAGAGCGCGTCAAGCAATGTTCAAACCGCTGCCTCGGCCGCAGAAGAAATGTCTGCGTCAATTGGCGAGATCAACCGGCAGGTCGGAGAATCGGCCGACATCTCCAATCAGGCTAATGCGGAAGCCTTGAGGTCGAATGAGTCGGTACGCGGGCTGGCGGATGCGGCAAGCAAGATCGGTGAAGTAATTGAGCTGATTAGCGGCATTGCGGAGCAGACGAATCTCCTGGCCCTGAACGCCACGATCGAAGCTGCACGTGCAGGCGAGGCCGGCAAGGGATTTGCCGTTGTTGCGTCGGAAGTGAAAAACCTCGCCACGCAAACGGCAAAGGCAACGGAGGAAATCGGATCGCAGATTGCGGGCATGCAATCAGCCACGGGAGATGCCGTGGAAGCGATCCAGTCGATCAGTGAGACCATCGGCCAGATCAAGGATATCTCCGATACGATTTCGGGAGCCATGAACGAACAGGGCGTCGCCACCCAGGAAATCGCCGCCAGCACGCAGCAGGCAGCTGCGGGGACAGCCGAAGTTGGTTTGACAATCAATGACGTGGCAAAGGCTGCATCCGACACTGGCACTGCTGCCAAGGAGGTGCTCGAGGTGGCTGTTGATCTGTCCGATCATGCACAAACCCTCCGTGACCAGGTGGAAGGCTTCCTTCAGGAAGTCCGGGCCGCGTAGCGGTTCGAAGCAATCATTTTCCTCAATGAAAAGGCGGTCCTTTGGATCGCCTTTTTTGTTGCTCGCTCCGGCGCAGCCCCATGGCGGTCCGGGTAATGCCGCTTGCGCCGCTGGTCGCAAATCGTGTTAGCTGTCAGCCTTGATTGCGGGAGTTTTGAATGATTGATCAGACGACTCTGATAACCTACGTGGCAATTGTCCTCGGTTTTGTCTTTATCCCCGGTCCGGCCACGCTGTTGACCGTTGCAAGAGCGACAACGTCCGGCACAAAGGCGGGCATTGCGACCGGCGCCGGGATAACGGTGGGGGACATCATTCACACCGCCCTTGCCGTCATCGGCATTTCCGCAATCATTGCCACTTCGGCGCTTTTGTTCAGCATCATCAAATATCTTGGCGCGGCCTACCTTGTGTATCTCGGGATCAAGGCCATCCTTGAAAAGGCGCCCGTGTCCCTGGGGCAGGGAAGGGCGAAGCTCACGCCGGCACAGGCATTTGGGCAGGCTATTCTGGCAGAGGTGTTAAACCCCAAGACAGCCCTGTTTTTCCTGGCGTTCCTGCCGCAGTTCGTGAAGCCGGAAAACGGCAATGTTCTTCTGCAGCTAACCGTGCTGGGCGTGCTCTTCGCGGTGATTGGCTTTGTCAGCACCTTTGTGTTCGCCCTGACAGCGGGCGGACTAGGAAATTTTCTGCGCAAAAATCCCGCAGTGCTGAGATGGCAGGGCAAGGTCGTGGGCAGTATCTATTGCGCGCTTGGCGCCCGCCTGGCCCTGCAGGAACGGTGAGGAGCTGGCATGTAAACCTTCAAGGCTCCACAAGTCAGATGTTTTAAAGACCCCTGAGGTGGGCCTGGAAGCCCATGCCGCTCCCCGCGCTGCACAGCGGCGCAAACCAAGATGATGGGCGGCAGACACAAAAAGGGCGGCCCGAAGACCGCCCTTTCCATAAAGCTTGTGAGCTGAGGCTTCTTGGGAACCCATGCCGCTCCCCGCGCTGCACAGCGGCGCAAACCAAGATGATGGGCGGCAGACACAAAAAGGGCGGCCCGAAGACCGCCCTTTCCGAAAAGCTTGTGAGCTGAGGCTTCTTAGAAGCCCATGCCGCCCATGCCGCCCATGTCGCCGCCCGGCATTGCCGGTGCTGCTGCTTCCTTCTTCGGAAGCTCGGCAACCATGGCTTCGGTGGTGATCAGGAGACCGGCAACGGAAGCTGCGTCCTGCAGGGCAGTACGAACAACCTTGGTCGGGTCAATGATACCAGCTTCGATCATGTTGACGTATTCTTCGGTCTGAGCGTTGAAGCCGAAGGTTGCGTCGTTGTTGTCGGAGATCTTGCCGACAACGATGGAGCCTTCAACACCAGCGTTTTCAGCGATCTGACGGATCGGAGCTTCCAGAGCGCGCAGAACGATCTTGATGCCGGCTTCGATGTCAGCGTTGTCGGAGGACAGCGCAGCAACAGCAGCCTTGGCGCGCAGGAGCGCGGTGCCGCCACCGGAAACGATACCTTCTTCAACAGCAGCGCGAGTTGCGTTCAGCGCATCGTCGACGCGGTCTTTCTTTTCCTTCACTTCGATTTCGGTTGCACCGCCAACACGGATAACCGCAACGCCGCCAGCCAGCTTGGCAAGACGCTCTTGCAGCTTTTCACGGTCGTAGTCGGAAGTGGTTTCTTCGATCTGAGCCTTGATCTGGCTAACGCGGCCGGAGATGTCGTCCTTGGAACCTGCGCCATCAACGATGGTGGTGGTTTCCTTGGTGATCGCGACTTTCTCAGCGGTGCCGAGCATGTCGAGAGTGACGCTTTCCAGCTTGATACCGAGGTCTTCGGAGATCACGGTACCACCAGTCAGGATGGCGATGTCCTCGAGCATTGCCTTACGGCGGTCGCCGAAGCCAGGTGCCTTGACAGCAGCGATTTTCAGGCCGCCACGCAGCTTGTTGACGACGAGCGTTGCGAGAGCTTCACCTTCAACGTCTTCTGCAATGATCAGCAGCGGACGGGAAGACTGAACAACAGCTTCCAGGATCGGCAGCATGGCCTGAAGATTGGAAAGCTTCTTCTCATGGAGAAGGATGTACGGCTTTTCCAGGTCAGCCAGCATCTTGTCAGCGTTGGTGACGAAGTAAGGAGACAGGTAGCCGCGGTCGAACTGCATGCCTTCAACGACTTCCAGCTCGGTTTCCAGGGACTTGGCTTCCTCGACGGTGATTACACCTTCGTTGCCGACTTTCTGCATTGCTTCAGCAATGTCCTGGCCAACCTGCTCGTCGCCATTGGCGGAGATGGTGCCAACCTGAGCAACTTCTTCAGAAGTTGTGATGGTCTTGGAAGCAGCTTCCAGAGACTTGACGGCTTCAGCAGCAGCAAGGTCAACGCCGCGCTTCAGGTCCATCGGGTTCATGCCGGCAGCAACAGCCTTGGCGCCTTCTTTGACGATGGACTGAGCCAGAACGGTCGCAGTGGTCGTGCCGTCACCAGCGATGTCGTTGGTCTTGGAGGCAACTTCACGCACCATCTGTGCGCCCATGTTCTCGAACTTGTCTTCCAGTTCGATTTCCTTGGCAACGGAAACACCATCCTTGGTGATGCGCGGTGCGCCGAAGGCTTTGTCGAGAACGACGTTACGGCCTTTCGGGCCGAGGGTCACTTTAACAGCGTTGGCGAGGGTGTCGACGCCACGGAGCATTTTGTCGCGTGCGTCAGAAGAGAACTTTACGTCTTTTGCAGACATTCGATCGTCTCACTTTTTGATTGGAATTTCGGATGAAATCAGAGGCTTCGCTGGATTAAGCGATAACGCCCATGATGTCGGATTCCTTCATGATCAAGAGATCTTCACCGTCGATCTTGACTTCGGTGCCGGACCACTTGCCGAACAGAACACGATCGCCAGCTTTGACGTCGAGAGCGACAACCTTGCCGGAATCATCGCGAGCGCCATTGCCTACGGCAACGATTTCGCCTTCCTGCGGCTTTTCCTTAGCGGTATCCGGGATGATGATGCCGCCAGCAGTCTTTTCTTCAGATTCGACGCGGCGAACAACGACACGGTCGTGCAACGGACGAAATGTCATGTGGTTCTTTCCTCTCATGGGGCACGCCCCCACACTTTAGGCAGCGTGCTGGCATGAATATTTTTGCTACGCGGTTATCAACGCAATTGCTGAATAACCTGTTAGCACTCCTCAATGGCGAGTGCTAACGGCGGTGATGTATGGTTGGAGAGCAGTCTTGTCAATGGTTCCGCAGATAAAAAAATGCGCGAAAACCTTGAAAAAAATGAGAGGTTAACGTCCGTCAACCAATGTGCCGGCAACTTGAAGCGATCCGGCCCCAAGCCGTCATGATGCGTGCAATGACCATGAATTTGCGGCGCCATGAAGGCAGGTTATTGGGAAGCGCGAATGTTGAATGGCAGGGAGAAGGTTCCGGATTTGCCGCCAACACCATCCGTGAAGGTGGTCTCCAGCGTATATTCTCCTGCAGGCAGGCCACCGAATTGGAAGGTCAGTGACGCTGGCAATTCGCGTTTTGGCGAACGTGCCACGCCGGAAAAGCTTGCGATATCTTCGCCAGCGGCAAGAACCTGCCCGGTCGTGTTCAACAAGCGGTAGCTGGCGGTTACCTTGTAGCTGAGGCCCTCATCAGTCTTGTTAAAGCTGTAACCGACCGGTTCGGCATAAACATTGAGCGGCTGGCCGTCGGAAAATTCAGCAGATGCCAGCGGAGTGTACTGGCCATAGCCGGACGCCTGCGTTTCTGTGAAGGTTGCCGCTGTAAACACCAGGTCAGAGGCGTCCCAGGCCGTTGCAAGAGAGGCCATGCTTTCCGACAGGGCTGCGTCAGGTCCGGGGATATTGTTGGATGGAGATTGTGCGAATGATCCTGAAGCACAGAGTATTGAAGCAAAGAAGAACGCGCCACAAACCGTATGTCTTCCGCCACAGCGAACTTGCATGTATTTACCCCTGACAATGCCCAACAGTGTTGTTTTTACAACTTGTTTTCAGCCGATATAGACTGCCTGCAGCAAAGACACAAGAAAATGCGTGCGGTGCGGTAAACAAGAAGCCGGTTAAAGGCTTCGTTCCATCCAGTTTTGACGCTTGCGGTAGATGGTGGAGGGGCTGATTTCCAAGGCAGCGGCTGCCATGGAGATGTTGCCGTCGAAGGCACTCAGCGCATCTTCGATAATACGCCGCTCCTGTGCCCAGAGGGGTTCAATGTCATCAAAGGCACGCGGTGCCACTGGGGTGACCTTTGTCCGTTCGCGGGACAGATCGACAATTGACGGTCCCCGTCCGGATGGATCGCGGACAATCAAAGGAAGCATTTCCAGAGTGATCGCAGCCCCGTCGTTCATGACAACAATTTGCCGGACCGTATTCTCCAGCTGGCGTACGTTGCCAGGCCACGGATAGGCCAGCAGCTTGGCCTCCGCATCAGCATCGAAGCCCTTGAAAGAACGGCGTTCTTCATCGGAATAGCGCTCAAGGAATGCCTGGGCGAGCGGAAGAATATCATCGCGCCGTTCGCGCAGCGGCGGCAGGCGGACCGGCAACACGTGAAGCCGGTAATAAAGGTCCTCGCGGAAGCGGCCGGCATCGATTTCAGCCAGCGGTTCCCGGTTTGTCGCGCAGATAATGCGCGCATCAACCTTTCGGCTTTTGGTGTCGCCAAGCCGCTGGAAGGTGCCGGTCTGCAAGAACCGGAGCAGCTTGCTCTGCAGCATGAGATCCATCTCGCCGATTTCATCCAGAAACAGCGTACCGCCATCTGCCTGTTCTGCAGCGCCCGGGCGGCTTTCTGTCGCACCGGTGAAGGCGCCGCGCATGTATCCGAAGACTTCGCTTTCGATCAGGTCTCGGGGAATGGCAGCGCAGTTGATCGTCACAAAAGGCCGCTCGTTGCGTCTCGACTGTGTATGGATTGCACTGGCGCAAAGCTCTTTGCCGGTGCCGGATTCGCCGGTGATGAAAACCGGTGCCTGGGACGGAGCCATCCGGCCAATCTGTTCAAAGATCGCCTGCATGGGGGCAGACTGGCCAATCATTTTCTCCAGGCCGGACTGAAGGGCGTTTGGCGCCTTGATTGCTTCGTCGGAAAGCGCTTCCGCCGGCAGGACACCAGACAGGTCGATGTCATTTTCAGGTGTGGCCGGGGTGGAGAAATCCCGTTGTTCCAGCTGAAAGTTGATTTTGGCTGCGAGCGCATCAAGTGAGAACGGTTTCGTCAGGAAGTCATGTGCACCCGACCGCATTGCGTTGACGGCCCGCGATACCGATCCCTGAGCTGAAACGGCAATCAGCATGGTCTTGGGACAGCGGACAGCGAAGGTTTCCAGAGCTTCTTCGCCGCCGATCGTTTCCAGATCGAGAATGAGAATGTCTGCGGATTTGTCTGCCAGATCACCGAGGCAAACCTCCGGATCGGAATAAAGCGCCGGTTCCTCACAGGAAACTGTCAGCTTCGCGCAGACAGCTGCGGTGCGGGTAGCTTCAGATGCCGCGACATCCAGAACTCGAACTATGGCGGGCCGGTTGAGGCCCCGAACACTCCCCATTACTGGGCATCCCCTATCAATTGCACTGGTTCGAACCGGATCGAACAAATCAGCTGTCTGATATTTCTACGAACAGGGTAAACAAAGGGTTGTCATCACTGTTAAAGATTACAGGAAAGCGGAAAAATGATCGGTGGGGACGTCATTGTAAGGCGTTGAGATTCAAAGGATAAGGCCGGTTAACACACCGGCAAAAAACGTCGCAACCAAAATGAACACAGCTTGCACCTGACTAATCGGCAGATGTTTGGTGCTGGTCTGTGCGTGATCTGCGCGCCCCGTTTGGGCAGGTTCCATCAACGGCGTATCAAAGGTGATGCGCGATTTGGGCGGGTAGTAGGAAGCGCCACTCGGCTTCAGATCACGTTCTTGAGTTTCTTTCAGAAAAACTGGCGCGGTAGCCATTGGTTCGGCGCGCTCCGCCAAACTCGAAAAAGCAGATTCTGATTTGATTTCATCGTGGAAACCATCAGAGGTTGCCGTGTTTTCCGCTTCAAGAGAAATCCCGCTTTGGCGGGAAACGCAAACACGGTTCGTGAATTTCGGAGCATAGGACCCTTTGGGGATCTCGATCAGGAGCGGATCGTCTTTGCCGCTGCCTTCATAGTATGTCTCCAGGCGGCGGCGAAGTCGGGCCGCCTCGACCCTGACAATCGGATCGGATACGGGATCGAAGGATGAATCCCGGCCCAGGGCTTCGACAGCTATGGTGTAGCCCTTGATTTCACTTGTCCGGTTTTCGATCGTCTTGGTAACGACGTAGTTGAGGAACGACCGGAGCTGTACAACTGATCGGAATTCCGGACTGTCCAATATAGAATGAAGAGCACGCTGAATATCGTCGGCGGACACTGAGTTCGTGTCATCACCGCGATTTCCCCCCCGTATCGCACCTTCTACGGCAGTGCTCTCGCGCTCCCGCAGAATCCGGGATGGTTTCCCGGCTGCGGTCATGGTCCCCTCCTTACCGCACGTTCCCTCAAGTTCAGTCTTAGACTGACAAAAACTCCTTTTTTAGGTGTCTTAGGGGAAGGGTAACCAAGCAAAATCGGCTTGCAAAGTGTAAAGTGCGTCCTTCGGGGCATGCGGGATGCCCGGTCCGTGTCGGTGTCTGCTCGCAAACGTTGAGGGAAACCAGTGCGGTAAACCGGGGACAACCCAATGATACCCACTGCAAACTGCTGGACGAGATTCGGATACCGGCAATTCTTAAGGCATGATTAACCTGAATTTTGTGATTCGAGTTGAGAGCATCATTGGAACATGGGCCGCACGGCGACCATATTCATAGCGATTTGCATGAGCGTGATTGCGCTTTCTGCCGCGGCTGTGCTGATTTTCCAGTTTCAGCGTCCCTTTGGCGAAGCCGTGTCGCTGTCGCTGGGGCTGATGTGCACGATGATCATGTTCCATCTATTGGTGGCACGGGCAACGGACCGTAGTGCGGTCAGCGATGCGGTTGACCGCCTGGAAGACAAGATGGCGGACCTCGACGAGGATGTCGGAAATCTGGAAGGCCGCGTCACAGGGGTCGAGCGGACCATCCCGCGCCGCACCCGTGAAGAGATTGATCCGCTGTTCGCCGAAGTGGAAGTCTTGGGATCTTTGGTCAAGCAAATGGCCGAGGCCATGACCGACCTGGAAACACGGGTGGAAGATCAACACAGGTTGGTGCCTCCGCCAGTTCATCCCGAACTCCCACACTATCAAAATTCATATCCGCCCTATGAAGCGCAGGCGCCCCGGCAACCCGCGCCCTATCCTGCGGCAGTTCACCCGGTCACCCATCAGGAAGTGCCTCCGGCCATGGATCCTGGCGAGCCAGGCCTTGGCATGAACCTACAGGCCGCAGAGGAGCGCTTGCTTCGTGATGCCATCTCTGCCGGTGCCGTGCCTCCTCCCGCAGCCTCGGAGACAGCGCCTTCCTATCCTGTCCCGCCGCTGGACGCCGTGGTAGGCCAGGATGAGATGGAAAACCTGTCGGCCGGGCCGATTGAGCACAGCGAACAGCCGGCTGCACCAGTAAAGGCCCCGCCGCCGCCACCGGATCCGGCCATGCGTGAGTTGATCACGGCAGCGCTGAATTCAAACCGCGTGGAATTGTTTCTCCAGCCAATCGTCACCTTGCCCCAGCGCCAGGTAAAGTACTACGAGGGCTATTCCCGGTTACGGGACTCCCAGGGGGAGCTGATCGCTGCATCGGTGTTCCTGCCGGAGGCTGTCCGGGCCGGATTGATCGCGCGGATCGACAATTTGCTGCTGTTCCGGTCAATTCAGGTGATACGGCGTCTGACATCGCGTAATCGCAATGCGGCACTCTTCTGCAATATTTCATCAACGTCGTTGATCGACGAGACGTTTTTTCCGGGTTTCCTGGATTTCGCGACATCCAACAAAAACGTTGCGGACGTACTCATCCTGGAGTTTTCCCAAGAGGATGTAGCGCAAATGGGTGTCATGGAGCTGGAGAGCTTGAGCGCGCTTGCGGAAATTGGCTTCAAGTTCTCCGTGGACCGCATCGATGACATGAAGATGGACTTCAAGTCGCTGGCGCAACGCGGCTTCAAATTTGCCAAGCTGCACGCTGATTACCTGATCGGCCGCCGCGAAGCCGACCACGGGCATATTCATCCGTCCGATTTTGGCGACCTGCTTCACAGATACGGCATCGAACTGATCACCGACATGGTCGAGACCGAAAGTCAGGTGCTGGATCTGCTCGATTACGAAGTGTCGCTCGCGCAGGGCAATTTGTTCTCGCCGCCGCGGCCGGTCAGAAACGAAGTTTTCCAGGGGACGCCGGCACCGGCGCCCCGTAAACAGGTCGCTGGCGCCGGCTAATTTTTATTTTGCTAGTTGTTCGCTACAGGTCCAACCGATGAAATGGTTGGTGTCTTGTCCTTCAGCAGACGCCCGGCCACCCGCTTCACGTCATCCAGGGTAACGGCTTCGATTTCCGCATTCCGGCGATCAAAATAGTCGATGCCGAGTTCAGCGTTCTGCAGAGCGACCAGCTGCCTGGCAATCTTGCCTGATGCATCGAAACGAAGTGCGTAAGAGCCGGTAATGTAGCGCTTCGCAAGATCAAGCTCTTCCTGCGTTGGGCCTTCATTCGCCATGCGGTCAAACTGGTCCAATATGACCCGCAGCGTCTCGTCGGCCCGGTCGGCACGGGTTGCAACGGAGCCGAGCATGAGGCCAGTGGCGTCATAGGGCGACAGGTAGGTGCTCACGCCATAGGTAAGCCCACGCTTTTCCCGCACTTCCTCATAGAGCCAGGAAGTAAAACTGCCACCGCCCAGAATGTGGTTCATCACATACGCTGCCTGGTAGTCCGGGTCGTCACGCTTTAGTCCCGGCAGACCGAAAAGGAGCGTAGTTTGCGGTACCGGCAGGTGGGCAGCGACGCGTTCACCGGCCGCCGCTTCCACATCGGGAACAGGAGACAGATTTGTGCTTTCCGGCAACGCGGCAAACACCTTGTCCAGGAGCGGACCCAGCGTGGCAGCGTCAATGGATCCCACCACACCAACCTTCAATGAGGCGCGGGCAAACAGATGTTGCCGGTGCACCCTGAGGTCTTCAGGCGAAAGAGTGCTAAGGCTTTCTTCTGTGCCTCCTGTGCGATGCGCATAGGGATGATCGCCGAGCATCGCCTTCATAAGGTTGGTGCCGGCAACCGCATTTGGTTCCTGCGTATTCCGCCGGGCGCTCGCCGAAAGCCTGGCTTTCATGCGGTCAACCGCCTCAGCATCAAACCTTGGCTCGTTGACTGCTATCGACAGCAGGTCGAAGGCTTCATCGCGCGTTGCGGTCAGCGTTCTCAGATTGCCGTAAAAATAGTCCTTGCCAGTGCTGAAGGAGATGCTGACGGCAAGTTCTTCAAGCTTTCCTTGAAAAGCTTCTGAGGAATAATCGCCGGCGCCTTCATCAAGAGTGGCGGATAGGAGCCGGGTCAGACCTTCCTTGCCAGCCGGATCCTGTGAGGAACCGCCATTCATCGAGAAATTGAGGGCGATCAGTGGCACGGTGTGATCTTCAACCAGCCAGGCTTCGATCCCGCCAGGGCTGACAACCCGTTGTATGTCGACTGCGTTTGCTGGAGCGGAGACAAGCAGCGCGACCACGATCGCGCAAAAGCCGGAAACGCACAAAGCGCGTATCTTGAGAATAGCTTTGGTCATGGGATCAGGACTTTCCATTGCCAGGTACGCTTGCACTGGTTTCATCGAGCGCAGGTTTCTTTTTCAGCAGGCCAACAACCGGTGTTCCTGAGAGATAGGTCTTGGCGGCATCTTGAACGTCTTGTGCGGTGACGGCCTGTACCTGTTGCGGCCAGGACTGCACGTCCTCAATGGTTTCGCCTGTTGTCAGCGCCCGGCCGAATATGCGCGCAAGACTGGTCTGACTGTCCTGGGCGTAGATCGCGTTGGCGACCATGATGTGTTTCGCACGCGCCAGCTCGTCGTCTGAAATGCCGCTAGCAATTATTTTTTGAACCTCCTCCTGGAACAGGCGCTCCAGTTGATCGAGTGTGTGACCTTCAGCCGGGTTGCCATAAACACCGAAACGGCCCTGATCCAGGCTGCTGCCCTGATAATAACTGCCTGCACTGAGGGCAATTTTTTGATCCAGCACAGCCGACTTGTGCAGCCGGCTTGTTGGTCCGCCACCAAGAATATAGGAGAGAACCTCCAGCGATTCAGGCTCCCGGCCGTTGCCGGTTGCCTGACTTGGGACAATCCAGGTCTGGGACACGCTTTCCTGCCTGACACGGCCATCGCTGACGGCTACCCGCCGCTCTCCCGGAAGCGGCGGTTCTGCCGGCCGGACACGGGCACCCGGTTCTGCGCGCCGGGCGACATTGCCGTAGGTCTGTTCAGCCAGCTTTTTGACGTCATCAGCTTCCACGTCCCCGGCAATGATCAGCACCGCGTTATTCGGTGTGTAAAAGCGATCGTAAAAGGCAACCGCGGCTTCACGGTTTAGGGCCTGGATCTCGTGTTCCCAACCAATGATGGGAGATCCGTAAGGATGGTTCACAAAGGTCGCGGCACTCAGAACTTCCGACAGGCGGGCACCGGGCTGGCTGTCGACGCGTGAGCGGCGTTCTTCCAGAACCACATCGCGCTCAGCGCCAATAACATCATCCGTCAACAGGAGGTTTTCCATCCGGTCCGCCTCCATTTCCATCATGAGCGGCAAGTGCTCTTTGGCAATGCGCTGGAAATAGGCAGTGTAATCGGTGCTGGTGAAGGCATTTTCCTGGCCGCCCAGCTCTGCGATCATCTTTGAAAAGGCACCATTCGGATGGGCCTTGGTCCCCTTAAACAACAAATGTTCGAGAAAGTGGGCGACACCCGATTGACCCTCAGGCTCATCAGCAGAACCGGCCTTGTACCAGATCATGTGCGTAACGACTGGCGCTCTGTGGTCGGGGATGACGACAACCTCAAGACCGTTGTCCAGCATGAAGTGGCTGAGATCAGGTGCGATCTTCAGGGTTGTGGCTTGTTGGTCCGGTTCAGCGGCCGATGCGGACTGCTGAACCGCAGGGCTTAGCGACCAGACGGCACAAATGGCGATAGTTGAGAGCGCCGAAACAATTCGCTTGCGCGAACCTGAAAGGTTCTTGAAACGCGGCACATCCACCTCCGGTGTTGAATAAGGCAATCGACAGGGTTCTCAGACTTATTGGGCCCAAGCAAAGAATATAGGGCGGAAACCGATCGCGGCCCCGTTAAATTTTTGTCATCTGGATGTTGAATGCCGCTGGGTTAGCGGGAGCGGCACTTCAAGCTCATGTTGTCACCAGCACAAGCTGGGTCACTTCCCGAATCGCGTTTGTTTTCAACTTCAACGATTTCAGGCATCGGCGCGTCATCCGAAGGAGTGCTGTAGGCCGACGGCGGTTCTGTCAGGTAACGGCGCGTCGTGAGGGCACTTTGTGAACCCCGTCTTGACTTCTTCGTCAACTCAGCCGCCTGGCTGTTTTGCCGCTGCATTTCCTCAGAGGTCAATCGGTCACCGTCACCAATGTCCTCTTCCCGGCGTTCAGCTTCACGGTCACGCGGGCCGTTCTGGTAGACGTTGATACCGCGCATCTGTTGGGAACTCAGGCGTGAATTCTCGTGGCCGTCGGAGCCGCCGGTTTGGCGTTTGGCATATAGCGCCTTAACAGCTTCAAAGTCCTTGTTCTTTTCGTTCTGGGGCCACGCCTCAGATGCTTTTCCGGCGACTTTTGTTTCAGGTTCGGGCAGGGCTGTCGGCTCGGCTGGCATGGCCAGCGGCGCACGCGGCTTGTACTCAATCGGCTTTTCATCCGGATTGACTGCGCCAAGGCCCGACATCAGGGCGTTGACCATTGCAGTATCCGGCGCCTGCGTTGTCCCGTCTGCCGCCTGGCAAGCTGCAAGCGCGCCCAGAGCGGCGATGATGAGGAAACGGAATTGAGCTTTTAAGATCGTCCGCAACACTGCAGATTCCTTGTCTTTGCCGGGTTTTCTCAAGGCGATCAGAAGCGCCCGAAATCCGTCCGGCGAACGTATGTCCGAATTCAGCTGGCAAGATAACACTTATTTTGCGGCTGAATTAGGACCAATTTGCAGACCGTCATACAGGAGACCGGCGACGCCGGCAACGATCCATACGTCTGCAAGATTAAAGACATACCAGGAGAAGGTGCCAATGTGGAAGTGGACGAAGTCAACCACAGCGCCGTACAGGAACCGGTCCAGGCCGTTTCCAAGCGCTCCGCCTATGACAAGTGCAAGCGCGAATGACAGGAAATACCTGTCGGACCGGACCGACCAGATCCAAAGCGCCATGCTTGCAAGTGCAGTTACCAGCAAGAGAGCCCAACGTCCCAAATCGCTGTCCTGCTGAAACAGGCCATACGAAATGCCCCGGTTCCAGACAAGGACCAGATCGAGAAATGGGAAAACTGGCACAGCTCCCTTTTCCGCCAGCTTGAAGCCGTAAAGCAGCCAGAGCTTCGTGCCCTGGTCGAGAATAAAAAACAGGGCTGAAAAGCTGAGGACAAATCCGCTGAACGGGCCCCACAGCCAGTTGGAGGTCCAACCGGCCTTTTGAGGAGTGATTTCGGATTTGCCTTCGCTCATGAGCTGTTTTGATGCCTATCCACTGGCCTCAGGACGCTGCGTTAGCGGCGTCCCACTCACGCAGAGCATCCGCATCGCGGGGCGTCACATCCGGATAATCGGCATCGGAACCGACGTTCGGCAGGATTTTCCACGAACGGGCGCATTTCTGGCCTTCTGCAAGGCCGGGCACAACGGCAACACCATCCGTATCATCCAGCGTGAATGCACCTTCTGGAGCGGCATCCGATGAGAGGGTCAATTGGCTTGTGATCGCAATGTCAGCCATATCCTGTCCGTCCAGCGCCGCCATCAGGTCAGGGTTGGTGATGTGGACCGATGGATGGGCCTCAAGAGACGAGCCAATCCGCTTTTCGCGGCGCTCGATTTCCAAAGCACCCGTGATCACGCGCCGGACCGTCCGGATTTTGGACCACTTTTCGCTCAAGGCATTGTCGCGCCACTCTGCTGGAACGGCCGGGAACTGCTCCAGGTGGACACATGCCTCGGTCCCATAGCGGGAGGTCCAGGTCTCGTCCATGGTGAACGGCATCATGGGGGCAAGCCAGGTGACCAGGCAATTGAACAGTTTGTCGATGACAAACAGGGAAGCCTTGCGCCGTGTGGACGATTGCGCGTCGCAGTAGAGCGCGTCCTTGCGGATATCGAAATAAAACGCCGACAGTTCAACCGTCATGAACGTGAACAGATGGTGGAAAATCCGCTTGTAGTCGTAGTCCCAATAGGCCTGACGAACCAGCTCGTCCAATTCTGCGAGCCGGTGCAGCATCAACCGCTCCAGCTCCGGCATGTCGGTATAGGCGACGCCTTCGCCCTTGGCATGGGCAAGCGACCCCAGCATCCAGCGCAACGTATTGCGCAGTTTGCGATAGCTGTCGACGCTGGTCTTGATGATTTCCGGCCCGATCCGCTGATCTTCCGAGTAGTCACAAGACGCCGCCCAGAGGCGCAGAATGTCGGCGCCATATTGTTTGATGATGTCTTGCGGGAACACCTGGTTGTTCAGCGACTTGGACATCTTGCGGCCATCTTCGGCCATGGTAAAGCCGTGGGTCAGCACCGCATCGTAGGGCGCATGGCCCCGGGTTCCGCAGCCTTCAAGCAGCGAGGAATGGAACCAGCCACGGTGCTGGTCGGATCCTTCCAGGTAGAGAACGTAGTCATCGCCGCCGAGACCCTTGCGCTTCGGCATCAGATCTTCGCGCTTTTCCAGGCAGAAGGCATGGGTGGAACCGGAATCGAACCAGACATCCAGGATGTCCTTGACCATGTCCCACTCATCGCCGTTGAAGTCATTGCCGAGGAAACGCTCTTTCGCGCCTTCCGCGAACCAGGCATCGGCGCCTTCCGTGACAAACGCATCATAAATCCGCTTGTTGACCGCTTCGTTTTTCAGGACCTCGCCGGTTTCCTTGTGGATGAAGACGGTGATCGGCACGCCCCAGGCGCGCTGGCGCGAAAGCACCCAGTCAGGCCGGTTCTCGATCATGGAGCGCAGGCGTTTCTGACCGGATTCCGGTACGAAGCGGGTTGCATCAATTGCGTTCAGGGCACGGCTCCGCAGCGTGTCGTTCTGGCCGTTAATGTCACGGTCCATATAGACAAACCACTGCGGCGTATTGCGGAAGATGATCGGCTTCTTGGAACGCCAGGAGTGCGGATACTGGTGCTTCAACCGGCCGAGGCCGATCAGATTGCCGCTTGCCTTCAAGGCTTCAATGTTTGCCTTGTTCGCCTTGCCCTTTTCACCTTTGTGAGTGATCACCTGATGGTCTTCGAAGCCCGGTGCATCCTTGGTGTAGAACCCATCATCGGCCACTGTGAAAGGGATGGCCGTGTTGATGCCGCGGTCTTCCAGATCGCGGGCGCTGGCCATCCAGATCTCAAAGTCATCCGCGCCGTGGCCGGGCGCCGTGTGCACGAAGCCGGTACCGGCATCGTCCGTGACGTGGTCACCGTTAAGCAGCGGAACATCAAACTGATAACCGCCAAAGTCCATGTCCTGATAGGGGTGGGCGAGTGTCAATGTAGACAGCTCATCCGCCGAAACATCGCGAAGCTTCTTGAAGTCTTCGATCCGCGCGTTCTTGAACACATCGGCTGCAAGGGCGTCTGCAAGGATCAGCGTGTCGCCAGTCTGGACCCAGTTGTCGTCCGGCAGGCCATCCTGGGTCACTTCGTAAAGGCCGTAGGAAATCCGTGAGGAATAAGACACGGCCCTGTTGCCGGGAATGGTCCAGGGCGTCGTCGTCCAGATCACGACCGCCGCATCCAGCAGCTGCTCAACAGCGCTATCATCGCTGCCACCAGCCGTCTGAACGGGGAACTTCACCCAGATCTGATCCGACTGATAGTCGTGGTACTCGATCTCAGCTTCCGCCAGCGCGGTCTTTTCAACAACCGACCACATGACCGGCTTGGAGCCGCGGTAAAGCTGGCCGGACGTGGCAAATTTCATCAGCTCCTGAGCAATGACCGCTTCGCTGTCGAAATTCATCGTCAGATAGGGATTGTCCCAATCGCCCTCGATGCCGAGCCGTTCGAACTCGCCCCGTTGCACCTTGATCCAGTGATCGGCGAATTCGCGGCATTCCTGACGGAATTCGTTGACCGGAACTTCGTCCTTGTTCTTGCCTTTCGACCGGTACTGTTCCTCGATCTTCCACTCGATCGGCAAGCCATGGCAGTCCCAGCCAGGAACGTAATTGGAGTCCCAGCCCATCATTTGCATTGAGCGGGTGACAATGTCCTTCAGGGTCTTGTTCAGCGCATGGCCGATATGGATGTTGCCGTTGGCGTAGGGAGGGCCGTCATGCAGGATAAACTTGTTGCGGTCTGCACTCGCCTCGCGCAGCTTCTTGTAAAGATCCATCTGCTTCCAGCGCGCAAGGATTTCCGGCTCTTTCTTGGGAAGGCCGGCGCGCATAGGAAAATCGGTCTTGGGCAAATTCAGCGTTTCTGAATAGTCGCGGGAGGGTGTCTCGGTCATCGCTTTTTTGGAATCCGGTCAAATCGGCGCCTGTGGCGCGCTGCAGCAGTCAAAGGTCTGTTTTGCTCGGTGGCAGGATGCGACCGGCAATATGTGGGATCTCCCGGTCCTTGGTGGCGCTATAAGCGTCAGCCGAAGGCCGGGCCGGTAATTCGACGGATCTGCAGCAGACTGCAGTCTCTTTTGAACACATGACAGCGTGGCATGCGCACGACATAGCAGCACTTTGGCTGTGAATAAAGGACTTCTGCAGACTGATCATCGGAAGGTGTTGATGCCATCTTCAAGCTTAGCAAGCCGGTCCTGCTATCAAAGCGTTTTGTTAACGCAGCCACCGTACAAACCATCCTTGACGGGCTGAACCCAATGGGGCGGGCATGATCACTGGATTGAAAGACGGGTGCTGGGCGACTGCAGACCGGTTGATACCAGCGGCATTCATGGCGATTGCCGCCTACGCTTTCCTTATTGGCTATCTCTTTCTCTATCCCGGCATACTGACGGCCGCCAACGGAACGGCCGTGGTCAATGACTTCCTGAGCTTCTGGGTGGCAGCCCGCGAGGCTGTTTCAGGCAACCCGGAAACGCCCTACCACAGCAAAGAATTCGCCGCCCTGCAGGCCAAATACCTGGGAGAGGGGCGATTTTTCGCGTTTTTCTATCCGCCAACCTATCTGTTGCTGGTGCTGCCGCTTGGCTTTTTGAGCGGCGTTGTGGCTTTTTTCGCATTTCAAATCCTGGGTGCGCTCGCAGCCGGTTTGGCGTGTAGCCGGATCATCGGAAGCTGGCATGGATTTCTGGTAGCCGCCGCGCTCCCAGCGAGCTTCAACACTTATTTCCACGGCCAAAATGGACTATGGGCGGCAGCGTTGCTAGGTGGCGGGCTGGTCATGCTGGCGGAAGGCCGGATGGTTTTGGCTGGTGTGTTCATCGGCCTTTTGACCTTCAAGCCCCAGCTAGGCGTACTTATTCCAATCGCGCTTATCGCGGGCGGGTATTGGCGCACTTTTTTTGCTGCGGCTGCAACCTCTCTTGTTTTTGCCTTTGTCAGCTGGCTGGTCTTAGGAACTGAAGTCTGGGTGGCATTCGCCGACCAGACCGGCTTTGCGCGCGACACCATGCTTCATGGCTATGTTGAGCTTCACAAGATGATCTCGGTCTATGCGTCCTTGCGGGGCCTAGGCGTGCCGATGGAGGTGGCGTACGGCCTTCAAGGCCTGACGCTTCTGGCAGGCGGACTTCTTGTATGGAAGGTCTGGAACTCAGATACCTCCTTTGAGGCAAAGGCGATCGTCCTGGTTGGCGCGGGCCTTCTGGCAACGCCATTTGCGCTTTCCTATGACCTGGCGCTGCTGGCTGTCCCGTTCGCGTTTTTGATCCACTACGGCGCCAATCGGCCGCTTCCCGCCTGGACTGCCTTGTTGACAGCGGCTGTTGTCCTGCTGACTGCGGTAAGCCGGTTTGCCGGAGAGCTTGGCCTTCCCTTTGTCGGACCGATCCTGCTCGCAATAACTATCTGGATTGGCTGGCAGTGCCGGTCGCCTAATGTCACGCCGGTTCATGGCTGAACCCAGTGCCTGATGTCAGGCGTTGCCGGCGATCCGTTCGCGGTGCGCAATGTAGATGCCGCTGAGAACGATCAGCGCAATCCCGAACCAGGTAGGTCCATCCGGGAAATCACCGAAAACGAGGTAGCCGAAAACGGTTGCGCTGACTATTTCCAGATATTGCAATGGTGCCAAGGCCGCAGCTTCGCCCCTCTGAAACGCAGCGATGACTAGGCAATGGCCGACAAAGGAGATTATGCCGAGCGCCAGCAGCAGTCCCAATTGAGAAGTCCCGGGCATCACTATGGCGAAGTCGGCGAACCCAAGCGCCGACCCGGTCACAAGGCTTGCCCCCAGCAACAGGCTGCCGGCAACTCCGGCACTGAATTGAAGGGCCAGTACGCCGTCTGATCCGGCATACACCCGGTTCAACAACAGGTAGACGGCAAAAAGCGTTGCGGTTCCCAACGGCAGCAAACTGGCTGGTCCCACTTCGACAAAACTCGGTCTCAAGATGATCAGGGCACCGGCCAGGCCAATAACAATTGCCGCAATTCGCCGGATGCCGACTTTTTCCTTCAACACCACGGCTGCCAAAATAGTCAGGATCATCGGTTCGACGAAGAAGATCGAAATTGCGGTGGCGACCGGCATGTATTTGACCGCAGTGAAAAAACACAAGACGGCACCACAAAGCAGCGCACCACGGAAGTAGTTGAGGAATGGCCGCTTGCTTCTCAGGCTAGGGACCTGTCCCACCAATGCAGCAAAAAGAACGGTAATGATGAGTTGAAAGAAAAACCGGCCGAAGGTCACTTCCATCGGCGGCAGGCTGAGTGCCAGGTATTTGGCAATCACATCCATCACCGGGACGATCATCATCGCGCTGGCCATCATGGCAAGGGCTGTGAGATTGTCTTGCCGGGGGGCAGAATTGCCCTCCGTTCCCGTCATTCCCCAAGCTCAAGAAGGGCGAGATCCAGAGAGGAAAGAGGTTGAAGCGCGCCAAGAGCGGCACGGGCTTCATCGCTATCCCGGTTCATTTGGGCAACCAGCTCATCGATGGAGCCAAACTTCTCTTCGCCGCGCAGGAACGAAACAAAATGAACCCGAAGTTCCTGCCCGTATAGGTCTCCATCGAAATCAAAGAGGAAGACCTCCAGCAGCGGCGCGCCATTGTCGAACGTCGGCCGGCGGCCAAAGTTGGCCACACCGTCGCGGAAGCCATTTGGAGTCTTCACTTTCACGGCATAAATGCCGTGCTTCAGGGGGCAATTGGTTGCGAGTGCAAGGTTGGCTGTCGGAAAGCCGAGATCCCGGCCGCGTTTTTCACCATGGGCAACTTCTGCTTCGATGAACCAGCGGTAACCCAACAGGCCATTGGCCAGCGCGATGTCTCCGCTTTCCAGGTCACCGCGGATACGGGACGAAGAAATAACTTCAGCGCCTTCATCCTGTGCGGCTTCCACGATCGTGACGCCGAAGCCGTTTTCCTTTCCGGCTGCCTTCAGGAAATCCGGCGTTCCGGCACGGGCTTTGCCGAAGTGGAAGTCGTACCCTGTGACCGCATGAGAGATCTTCAGCTGGTCGATCAGGATTTTTGCAACGAAGTCCGTCGCTTCCATTCCCGCGAAGTCACGTGTGAATGGCAGAACCAGAACACCGTCCAACCCGCAGGCTTCGAGAACTTCAGCCTTTTGATCGGGCGGCGTCAGGCGGAAAACGGGATTCGATGGGTTGAATACCGTCCGTGGATGCGGCTCAAAGGTCATCGCAAAGACTGGGACACCATCTTCACGACCTTCCTTGAGGGCTTCATCCAGAACCGCGCGATGGCCGCGATGAACACCGTCGAAATTGCCGATCGCGACAACTCCGCCGGTCAAATGCTGCGGAAAGTCTCCAAGGCCAGAGACGACCGTGAAATTGGCCTGATTGGAAACGGGCATTTGCAA
Source organism: Roseibium sp. (assembly GCA_965230705.1). Lineage (GTDB taxonomy): Bacteria > Pseudomonadota > Alphaproteobacteria > Rhizobiales > Stappiaceae > Roseibium. The sequence continues at coordinate 1,070,497 of CBDDLN010000001.1, forward strand.
TACCTTCGCGGCTGGGCTGCCCGGAAACACCGGGAGACCCAATAGACATTCAGCGTTCGAAGAGCGCACCGCGCAGACTTGGCGATGCGGATAGACGCAATTCGGGCTGGAAACTGCCGCTTCGCGCGCGAAAGGTCAAGGACCACTTCGCACGGTCAGCAGACATAGATATGGAGAGTTGGTGGCAGTCAGCGCGTCTTTGTCTTAGAGGCCTGACCGGTCCTCGCCGCGCTTGGGGACCTTGACCTGGGCCTCGCCTTCCAAAACCACCAAGTCATCTACGCTGCAAACGCAGGTGAGGCGGGCGCGGTTGCCGCGTTCCATCAGTTCTTCCACCTTAACCGTGACCAGAACATCGTCGCCGATCTTGACCGGAGCCTTGAAGTTCAGTGTCTGCGAGAGGTAGATCGCGCCGGGGCCGGGTAGGCGGGTTCCAAGGACCGCCGAAATCAGGCTCGCGGTGTAAAGTCCGTGCGCGATACGTGTTTTGAAAGGGGTGCGGGCTGCAAAATGTTCAGACAAATGGATTGGATTGCGATCGCCTGAAACTTCGGCAAAACCCACCACATCCGAAGAGCTGACGTGTTTGACTAGTGTTTCCGTCATGCCGACTTCAAGGTCTTCGAAGCAGAGTTTTCTTAGTTCAAGCATCACGTTCCTTTGGCTTATTTTCTGGCAGAATTACAGGTAATCACAGGCTATTTCAGCAGTCTATAAGCGACAATTAGGCTTTCGGTGAAGAAAAAAAATATCGCTATTAACGGACTTTTCAGGGGCTTGCCGTAATTTCTTCTGAGTGTGGGGAGGCGAGGACACTCTTTAGTGTCTCTCTCCTTTTAAGTCAGAAAGCGTATCCACGGCCCAAGGCCAGAGCCGCGCAGGTTGACAGTATGGAGTAGATGATGGCCCTTGATCTTCAGATGCCGGTCCTCGTGGTCGACGACTATAAAACGATGATCCGGATCATTCGGAACCTGCTTAAGCAGCTTGGTTTTGAAGACATTGATGACGCCGCCGATGGCACAGAAGCGCTCGAGAAAATGAAACAGCGCCGCTATGGTCTGGTCATTTCCGACTGGAACATGGAGCCGATGACCGGCTACGAGCTTCTCAAGCAGGTTCGCGCTGACGGAAGCCTTAGCAAAACACCATTCATTATGGTGACCGCTGAATCCAAGACGGAAAATGTTATCGCCGCCAAGAAGGCCGGCGTGAACAACTACATTGTGAAGCCATTCAATGCACAGACATTGAAAGGCAAGATCGAAGCGGTTTTCTCCGACTAAGATCCGCAAAATCGGCGGAACCGGATTGTGCCGGCTCTGCCTGCGAACTTGGGCGAGTTCGTCGCGACACCATGACGGGGGCATGGCGCAGCGGGCTCCGTTTTCTGCACCCTCTTTTTAATAAAGTGCAGAAAGGGCGGAAAAGAAAAGGCTTTCGATATGGCCGCAATGACCAAAGAAAACGTGGCGCAAGTCATCGATTTTCTTCAGGAAAACAAGAGCAGGTCTGGGGATGTATCCCTATCGGACGTCATGCATTTGGCCGAGGTTTTGTCCGGCTCGATGCACGAGGTACTGGAGAAAATCCAGCCTGCAGTGACGGAAGAGTTGACGGCAATCGCTAGTGAGATCTCCCGGTTGAAGGAAGATATCACGGCGTTGCGCGCCAATGACATGAAGTCCAGCCGGATCCCGGAAGCGGGCCGCGAACTCGATGCAATCGTGGAGGCGACAGAAGACGCCACGAACACGATCATGGAGGCAGCTGAAGACATCATGGGTGCCGACACCAGTGATCCTCAGGCATATCAGGATCTTGTCAGCGCAAAGATGATCACGGTTTTCGAGGCATGTACGTTCCAGGACATTACGGGCCAGCGGATTTCCAAAGTCGTCTCTACGCTGAACTTTATCGATGAGCGAGTATCCGCATTTGTCGATAGATTGAACCTGACGCCAGATGTGCATGCCGATGCTGAAGAAACGGAAGAGGAACGCCGCAAGCGCGAGCTCATCCTGCACGGGCCGCAGCATGAGGGCGAGGGTGTGTCTCAGAACGATATTGATGCCCTGCTGGCAGAAGCTCAGGCAGACATCGACAAGCTGTTCGACTAACTCCAGCTGCCTGATAAGAAATCAAACGGAAAAGCCGCCTGATCAGGCGGCTTTTCCTATTTTGGCTACAATCCGGCTTCTATTGCCAGGTTAGCCGCGGGACAGCGGCACGTGCCCGCAGCCCTTCCTCGACAAGCCGCCGTCTGACAAGATTTTCGTCCGGAGCATCACTCGGGCCGAAATCAGAAGCGTGGATGCCCGCCGTGACAAACAGGACATCAATGTCCTGGGAAACAGCACCGCGGATGTCCGTTGGCAATCCATCGCCGATGGCAAGAACGCTCTGTTTGTCCACCTGCGTACCATGAAGTTTCGACAACCGGTTCATTGCGGTTTCATAGATTGGCGCGTGCGGCTTGCCCATGATCGAAACCTTGCCGCCGAGATCTTCATAGAGGCGGGCGAGCGCGCCAGCGCACCAGATCAGTTGATCGCCGCGTTCAACAACGATATCCGGATTGGCGCAAATCATCGGCAATCCACGCGCTACGAACCCGGTAAACATTTCCCGGTAGTCGTCTGGTGTCTCGGTCACATCATCTGTCAGGCCAGTGCAACTGATCACGACAGCTTCTTCCGGGCTGCCCAGCTCCACACCGGTGCCCTCATACAACGACAAATCACGGTTTGGACCGATATGCAGGGCTTTTGATCCGGCATGTTGAGACAGCAACTCCCGTGTCACGTCACCGGATGTGACGATGTCATCATAAGCGTCATCGGCGACACCCAGCATGGCAAGTTGCTCCCGCACAGGGGGAGATGGGCGCGGGGCGTTGGTGATGAGAACCACCTTGCCGCCGGTCTCCTTGCGATAGGCGCTCAACGCTTCAGGCGCATTTGGGAAGGCGGCAACGCCATTGTGAAGAACACCCCAGACATCGCACAAGATGCCAGAGTATTCAGGCGCAAGGCTCGCCAAACCGGGAACAAGAAGCGGTGCAGAAGCATTCATGATGAGAGACTCGAAGCTGAAAGGATCTGATAAAGTGATGGAATCGAGATGATGCGCCGCGGACCATATAGGATCGGTCCGGTCCGGGAAACCCGAAGAAAGGGATCTGAATGCAGGTCAGGCAGCTAGGCGAGGATGTGATCAACCGGATTGCCGCCGGTGAGGTCATTGAACGGCCGGCAAGCGTGATCAAGGAGCTGGTCGAAAACGCGGTCGATGCTGGGGCAAACTCCATCGAAATTGTCACGGCAGCAGGCGGCAAGACGCTGATGCGGGTTTCAGACAATGGCTCTGGGATGACACGGGGCGATCTGGAACTGGCTATCCGGCGGCACTGCACGTCCAAAATCACCGGCGAAGACCTGTTTGATATCCGCACGCTCGGATTTCGCGGCGAGGCCTTACCGTCCATCGGGTCCGTTGCCCGCCTTGAAATCCAGACACGTCACGACGCTGAAGAGCATGGCTGGAAAATAGCCGTTGAAGGCAGCAAGGAACACCCCGTTGGACCTGCGGCGCGCAACAAGGGCACACAGGTTGAGGTGCGGGACCTGTTTTTCGCGACACCGGTGAGGCTCAAGTTTCTGAAATCGGATCGCGCCGAAGCTTCGGCCATCACGGAAATCGTCAAGCGAATGGCCCTGGCTTATCCGCAGGTCGGGTTTTCCCTGTCGGGACCGGATCGTCAAGCCCAGAGCTGGCCAGCCGCCAGGGGGGATGATCCGCGGCTTGCCAGGATTGCCCAGGTTCTGGGACAGGACTTTGTCGACAATGCAATGGAAATCGATGCCGTCCGCGAAGGCGTTTCGCTGACCGGTTTCGCTGGACTGCCAACGTTTCACCGGGGGAATGCGCAGCATCAGTTTTTCTTTGTCAATGGACGGCCGGTGAAGGACAAGCTGCTGCTTTCCGGCCTTCGGGGTGCCTATGCTGACGTTCTGGCCCGCGACAGGCACCCGGTCGTTGTTTTGTTTATTGATCTTGAACCCGCGCAGGTGGATGTGAATGTTCATCCAGCCAAAGCAGACGTGCGGTTTCGGGACCCACAGCTGGTGCGCGGGCTACTCGTCGGTTCGATCAAACAGGCGCTTGTGGCGTCAGGCCATCGCTCGTCGACATCCAACGCATCTGTTGCTCTGGAGGCCCTGCGGACCTCTGGCGCAGGCATGGGACAATACGGTGCAGGAACGCCGGGATATCAGCCTTCTGGTTTCTCATCTGCAGCGTTCCGTCCGCTCGAAACGCAGCAACACGCGGAAGGTGGATTTGCAGAACCTGCCGCCGCCTACGCGCCGCAGGAGATGCAGGAAGGACTGGCGGAACTGGTCCGCCCTTCCGCTGATGCGCGGCCAAATGAGGAAATGCCCGCAGAGGATCGAACCGGCCTGCCGCTTGGAGCCGCAAGGGCGCAGGTGCATGAGACCTACATCATTGCCCAGACTGGTGATGGCGTGGTGATCGTCGACCAGCATGCCGCCCATGAACGCCTCGTCTACGAGCGGTTAAAGGAGGCCTTGGCCAAGAAACAAGTGGCGCGCCAGATCCTGTTGATCCCGGAGGTGGTGGAGCTGCCCGAAGAGGATGTGGCTAGGCTTGCCGAACGGGCAGCCGATCTTGAGGAAGCCGGTCTCGTGCTGGAAGCGTTCGGCCCCGGCGCTGTTGTCGTGCGCGAAACGCCCGCGATGCTGGGTGATCTGGATATTCGCGGGCTGGTCTCCGACCTGGTTGACGAGCTTGCCGAATGGGATACGGCTGCCGGCGTGAAGGAAAAGCTCGATTATGTGGCTGCCACAATGGCCTGTCATGGTTCCATCCGGGCCGGGCGGCGGATGCGCGCGCCGGAAATGGACGCCTTGCTAAGGGAGATGGAGGCAACACCGCTCTCCGGTCAATGTAATCACGGCAGGCCGACCTGGGTTGAACTCAAGCTGACGGACATAGAAAAACTGTTCGGGCGCAAATAACCGCTTTTCGAAGAACCGCCGCATTCTTGAAACATGCTATTGCAGCGCCATTTTCTAACACCTGGGCAGCACCGAAGAGAGAACCCACGTGCAAGCAAGCGACAAACCCTCGAGCAACTCAGATTTGCAACCGAAAGCCGGCAAGGCGAGATCTGCTCTTGTAAGACTTTCCACGGTCGTCCTGGTTGCTGCAGCGGCCGCCTATGTGGCAGCGGCGGGATACATGTACACGTTCCAGCGGGATTTTGTCTTCAAGCCCACGGGAGCCATTGCAGCGCCGGTTGAAAAGGGTCTGCCGTCGGTGTCGCAGGAAAAGGTCACGTTGGAAGACGGCACCATCGTTACGGTTTGGCAGGCGCCGCCTTCTGAGCCAGGCGCGCCGACTGTTCTTTATTTTCATGGAAACTCCGGAAACGTCTCCGGCCGTGCCCCCCGTTTTCAGCAGATTATCGATAGCGGAATGGGTCTCTATGCACCCAGCTATCGTGGATATGCAGGAAGTGAAGGCAGCGCATCGGAGGCCGCGTTTGTCGCCGATGGCATCGAACATTTCGACCGGCTGAGCAAAACGGCCGATAGCATCATTTTGCACGGAGAGTCGCTTGGAACGGGTGTCGCTACGGCGGTCGCAAAGGAACGGCCTGCCGCCCGCATGCTGGTGCTTGAGGCGCCATATACGGCTGCACTGGACATCGCGGCTGACAGTTATCCCTGGCTGCCAGTTTCGGTCCTGATGAAAGATCCGTTTTTGACCCGAGAGCGCATAACGGAAGTAGAACCGCCGATTTTCATCATCCACGGGACCGAGGATGCCGTTATTCCTGTCGATCATGGCAAGGCACTTTATGAAATTGCCGATGGTGACAAGCGGCTGAGGATCGTGGAAGGCGGCAAGCACAGCGATTTGTGGACCAAAGGTGGCTTGTGGCCATCAGTGCTGAATTTCTTGAAGGACACCTCATCAGGAAACGGATGAGAAAGAAAAGAAAGGGCCGGAGCATTGCATGCTCCGGCCGTCTTGTAGCAGCGGTTTCAGACGTTCTTTGTTCCTCAGAAAGTCCTCTGGACGCGGAAGGTGCCATAAATCTGGTTGCCGTCGGCGAGACCTGACGCAGCATCGAAATCAAGGTCGCGGTATTGAATTTCGGCTCCAATATCGAGGCCGGGAACAGGTGACCAGATCAGCCCACCTGACAAATCCCACTGAGTGAAGTCGCGCGCGGCTGTGCCCGCATCAGCATTATGGTATCCGGCATCAAGTGCCAGCGTAACATCACCGAAGTCCTGGCTGATACCACCAAAGATGTTCCAGGTTTTTGTGGTCCGCGTGGTGACGCCGTCGAAAATTGCGTCTGTTATCCAGCCGTTCCATACGGTGGTGCCATAAACGCTGGCGCCATCAGTATAGGCGCCCTGAAGCGCTACCTTGGTGCCGTTGCTGATGGCATTTGCCTTGATTTCCACACCGGCGCCGATTGCCCAGCCAAGTTCTCCATCGGCCGTATTGTCGGCAAAGCGGACATGGTGCAGGGCACCCATGAGCTGCGCGGAACCCCAGTACTGATCAATCTGCAATTTGGCCACTAGGTCTGGCCAGGTCTGACCCCCATAGCCGTTGACGACTGGCGAAAGCAGAGTGGCCTGCCGCCCGCTGAAATCTTCCAACGCAATGGATGCCGATACTCCGTTACCGAAAGAGGCGGAGTATCCAAGGAGGGTGGTATCCCGATCCGAGTACGTTTCAATTTGCGCGTTTAGAGAATAGCCGGTCCAGAAATCCCAGAACGAGTCGGTGGTCCCAAATGTGAATCCGCCCAGTTGCACGAAAGCCGTTTCGATGGTCGCGTTCACATCCGCGATGTTGTTGCCGGTGGTGTAGGTCGCATAGAGCTGAGTATAGGTCCTCAAAAGGCCGAGTTCGGTCTGCGTTCTACTATCCAGATAAACATAGGCACGGGACCGGAACTGAAAGGATTGATCCGCCTTGGAGTCCCACTGGCTGCCCACGTCTCCAAAGTTTGCGAACCGGTAGTCCGCACGGACGCGCCCGCCGATCCTCAGACAGGTCTCGGTGCCGGGTATGTAAAAGAACCGGGCGCCATAACTGTCGCAGATGCGAACATAATCGATTGGTTCAGGAGCAACTGGCAGATCAGCGGAAAGTGCTGGAGACACGCCGATGCCAAAAACAACAGCTGTTACCGGTAGGTACTTTTTGGGTGTCATGGAACGCTCCAACTCAAGAAACTGCAGGTGCCTATTCGCAGGCTATGAACCCTTTGGCAGAGTACAATCTAAAGGATATGACAATGCCTAATGAGGATAGACTGCGCGTACCCATCAGCGAAGGAAACTGGGGCTGAATTCTCAGTAATTGCCGTAGCGTTACATATTTGCAACGCTGCCGGGCAACAGGCCCTACCGGCGTTTTGAAAAGAAGTCGCGTAGGAGCCGGGAGGCCTCTTGTTCGCCTATACCGGCATATACCTCCGGCGCATGGTGGCATGTGGGCTGGGAAAAAAAACGTATCCCGTGATCAACAGCACCGCCTTTTTCATCACCTGCGCCATAGTAGATCCGGCGCAGCCGTGCAAAGGAGAGGGCCACTGCGCACATTGGGCAGGGTTCGAGGGTTACATATAGATCGCAGTCTGGAAGTCTCTGGGATCCAAGCGTTTCGCATGCCGCGCGCACGACGAGGATCTCCGCATGGGCCGTCGGATCATTGTGTTCGATGGTGCGGTTGCCGTCTGCTGCGAGAATCTCGTTCCTGTGAACGATCACTGCACCGACAGGAACTTCGCCACGTTCACCAGCGCGGGCGGCCTGTTCCAGCGCAATGTCCATGAACGATTTCTTCTCATTATTGTTGTTAGCCAACACGAAAGATCCGTCTGTTTTTAGATGGGTCTTTTTGTAAGGCTTCGTAATCCAGATGTCAGCTCTGCAAACTTGGCGATTCCCGAAGGCGCCTACCTCTGTTATGACGCGCACATGACATCTGACAATAGAACCAAAAAATTCCGCGGCCCCGGACCAAAGGGCGGCGGAAAGAAGAGCCGCGATAACGTCAAAAGAGCGTCCGGCCCCAAGCCGTCGCGCGAGCGCGAGCGGAAACAACCAGCGCCGGCACCGGCTGCTGACGACGGCACTGCGTCCACGGGCCAGCGGATTGCGAAAGTGATGGCGCGTGCAGGCCTGTGTTCCCGGCGCGAAGCTGAAACCTGGATTGCTGCTGGCCGTGTCGAACTGAATGGCAAAAAGCTCGAAACGCCGGCAATAACGGTAACGCCGAATGACAAGGTCCTGGTGGACGGGGAGCCGTTGCCGACCCGTGAACGGACGCGGCTTTGGCTCTATCACAAGCCACGTGGCCTGGTGACGACCAACCGGGACCCTGAAGGCCGGAAAACCGTATTTGACCGCCTGCCGGACGACTTGCCCAGGGTACTCTCGGTCGGCAGGCTCGATATCAATACCGAAGGGCTGTTGCTGCTGACCAATGACGGCGGCCTGGCCCGTGTTCTGGAATTGCCAGCGACCGGATGGCTGCGCCGGTACCGTGTTCGCGCCTTTGGCAAGGTAACCCAGGCCGAGCTGGATACTCTTCAGGAAGGTGTCGCGATCGATGGTGTGCTGTATGGCGCCATCGAGGCAACACTGGACAAGGAACAGGGCAACAACGTCTGGATGACTGTCGGGTTGCGCGAAGGCAAGAACCGCGAAGTCAAACGGGTTCTTGAACATCTGGGTCTTGCCGTGAACCGGCTGATCCGCCTGTCATTCGGTCCGTTCCAGTTACAGGACCTTGAAGAAGGCGCAGTTCGTGAAATTCGCGGCAGGGTTCTGCGCGATCAGCTTGGTGAGAAACTGGCAGAGGAAGCGGGCGCCGATTTTGATGCTCCGCTGTTCCATACGCCCAAGCCGGAAGCGGAAAAGAAGTCCGGGCCCAAGAGCAAGCAGCGTGGTCAGTCGGGCCAACCTGCATCTCAGGGACGCTGGCTCACAGAGCGGGACGGTGAAGCGGCAACAGCCAAGGGGCGCGGCGGCCGCAAACCTGCAGGCAAGGACCAACAGAAACGATCAAGAAACTCCGACGAACGCACGCGCAAACCGTCTCCAAGAGACCGTTACGCCTCCGTGTTTGGCACCGGCAAACGCTCGGACAGAGATGCGGATGCCCGGCCTTCAAGGCCACCCCGCCGGATCTGGAGCGATGAGGGGCTGGTGGAAGACAAGCAGCAGCAAAGCCGTAGCGAAGATGCCAGGAGTTCCAGGGGCAAAGCGCCGCAACGCTCCAGTCCGGGCAAACCCTCAGGCGGCCGGCCTCCGCGGCGTGGAGGACGTTCTTGAGGGTTGTTGCAGGCCGCTTCAAGGGCAGCGCCCTTGCTGCACCCAAGTCGCAGGCCACCAGACCGACCAGCGACCGGATGCGGGAAAGCGTGTTTAACATATTGGCCCACGGAACAGGCTTGGACCTGGACGGCACTCGCGTACTGGACTTGTTTGCCGGTACCGGTGCTCTTGGGATTGAGGCGTTGAGCCGGGGCGCGCGGCACTGCACCTTTGTGGAGGAGGGGGCAGAGGCCCGCGGAGCGATCCGGCGCAATATGGAAGCGCTTGGTCTGAACGGTGTTGCGAGAATCCTGCGCCGGGATGCCACGAAGCTGGGTCCGACCGGAACCATTGAACCGTTTGATCTTGTGTTTGCCGATCCGCCCTATGGCAAAGGCTTGGGCGAGCAAGCTTTGTTGTCCGCCAGTTCCGGAGGCTGGTTGAAGCCTGGTGCGGTTTGCGTTCTGGAAGAACGTGCCGGTACAGCGGTCGATCTGCCGTCCGGTTTCGAGGTGTTGGACACAAGAACTGCTGGCGACAGTCAAGTGATGTTCTTGAAGGCTTCTTGAACGCGGGGAATTGCAGGCAAAACGTCAGCTGCCGCTTGGCGTCATGATGTAGACCGTCTTTTCCAAAGGCAGATTTTCACGCTTTACGATAAGTCTGGGTTCAGTGGCGGATTCGACCTTGAAGCCGTCCTTGATGGCCCTTGCTGTAAAGGTCTGCAGTGCTCCTGGAAAATGGAAATGCATCGGGATGACGAGCCGTGGCTCAACGTCAGCCAACACTTGCATCAAGCTGTCCAGGCGCAAGGTGGACGAGTTGTCGATTGCGGCAAAGACGACGTCAATCTGCCCCAGCCGGACCAGGTCTTCCTGGGTTAGCCGATGATGCAGATGGCCGAAGTGAGCGATACACAAGTCAGCGACTTCAAACACGATTATTGAATTGCCCAGCCGGCGGGTTTCGCCATCCCAGCCGCGTATGTTGGTCTGAATGTTCCGGATACGGACATCACCGACCATAAGATCATGATCAATTGGGCCGCCGTCCCGGTTCCAGCCATAGAGCAGATGGTCGATGTTCGGATCCGGCAGAACTGAGTAATGAGTGCTATGCGCCCCATTCATCGTCGCGACATTGGGCACCAGCAACGGCCGTACGCTGTCGTTGTAGTCTGTGGCGATCCGGATGCCGCCCGGGGTTTCGATTTCGAATGTGGAGTGACCAATATAACGGATCTGCACTTCATTCGGCGCCAGGGCAACTTTCAGCAGCCTGGGGCCAGCGGGTGCAGTGTCAGCAACGATCTGGCAAACTGCGTAGGCAGGCGCGCTCAGCACCGCAGCAATCAGTGCCAGTAAAACGCTGAACCCGAATTTCAAACGCAAACGTGAGGCGAATTCCTGCATAGCGGCGTCCCCCGCCGGTTGACTGATATCTTTAGGTTAGGGTGTTGGCCTTTTGATGCAAGTCTCTTCTTGAGCGGAAACTTGCCCAAGTACCAAAGGTCTGAAAGAAAAAGAACTGGCAACCGCTTCGAAGAGATGGTTCCGGATCGCCCGAAACGGTTGCCAAGTGAAGGCTGGTGGGAGGAGAAACCAGCCTTGGGAAATCAAACCTTGTGGAGGCTGACCGGACGTTTGTAGTGCCTGGAAGACATATAGGTATCGCTTGCCAGCGTCAGATCCAGGTGGGTCGCCTGAAAATGGATCAGTTCCCCGGCGTGCCCTGCTTCCTGAACCAGCCGCCATTTGCTGCATTGGCTTGCGACTGCAAGACCCAGTTTCCGCAAATGGGATCTGCGATAACAATAAACCGCGAGCTGTCCTCGCTGGTCTTCCGGCATTGTCTCAGCGCGCTCGGCAACGTCCTTGAGTGTCAGCTGCAACAAGGAAATCAAAAATTCCTCGGCGACCGGACAGCCCTCAATGTCGATAGATCCTGAAATCTCCTGCATTTTCCAAGAACTCCAATAGTGAGTATTCAGGTTTGCGAGACGAGATTAACAAAGTCCTAATTTGAAATAACAAACCGCTCAAATTGGTAGTAGTCGCGATTATTGACTCCAAAAGTGAAGCCGATTCTCTTAGGGAGATCTGCCAAGGGATAACTTTGTTTGGCGGATATCGGTTTTACTGCGAGTGGTGGTGAAGTTGCTTGGAAGGCCGCTAGGGCATGCCCGGTCTGAAAGCTCGAGACGTGATTCCGAGGGCTCGCAGGAGGCAGAACAGCGGAGTACAGCGCTCTTGACCGGACACTTCAAGATGTCACGGCGTCAATTCTGCCGGCGGCTGGCTGACTTGTCCGCAGGTGCACCACGTGCGCGCCCCGAACTCCGACAATCAGATTATGGAAACGAGATCTTCTGTCGTCTCTGAGAGCCAATCCGTGATCGCGTCATATGGCATTGGACGTGCGATTAGGTACCCCTGAACAGAGAAGTCTCCCATCATCCGCAAACGCCCAAGCTGTGCGTCCGTTTCAACACCCTCACAGATGAGGCCGATGTTGAGCGACCGGGCCAGATGGATGAGCTGGTTGACGACGATTTCCTTGCGCTCGTCATCGAGGATCTTCGCAGTAAAGGAGCGGTCGATCTTCAGGCCGTTGATCGGCAGGTCCGCAACATGCGAAAGGGAGGCATAACCTGTGCCGAAGTCATCGAGTTCAATATGAACGCCGATACGGTGCAGCTCCTCCAGAACTTGCGCATTGTCTGAGCGTCCATTGTCGAGGAAGACCGATTCCAGCACTTCGGCGGTGATTTTTTCCGGCCCAACCCCATGGCGTTTCATTGCCACATCAAAGTCGTGCAACAAGGTGCCGGACGTCAGGTGGGACGGAGAAAGGTTTACCGCAATCCGGCCGAAGTCGATGTTGTCGTCCTGCCAGGACCGGGCTGCCTGCAGCGCCTTGTTGATAACGATTTCGCCCAATGTCGAAGCCAGGTTCGATTTTTCAACCGTCGGCAAAAACGCGCCCGGACCAAGCGTGCCACGGGTTGGGTGCTGCCAGCGGACCAAAGCTTCAACGCCGGTGATCCGGTGCGTCCGGATATTGACCTGCGGCTGAAAGACGAGAAAGAACTCGTCGCGGCGGACGGCTTGCCGCAGTTCCTCATCAAGGCGTGCTTCTTCATCGCTGTCGATTTTCATGTCGCTTGTAAAGAAGCACCAGCGGTCCTTGCCATCATCCTTTGACCGGTAAAGTGCCAGATCGGCATGTACAAGGAGTGTGCCGAAGTCTTCGCCGTCTTCCGGGCAGCTCGATACCCCCATGCTTACGGAGGGCCAGATCTGTTTTCCTTCAAACTCCATCGGCGCCCGCATAACGATATTCAAGCGCTCGCAGAGTTCCTCGGCATTTGCATCAGGCCCTGAGGATATGATGACAAATTCGTCGCCGCCCCAACGGTAGGCTTTGCCCAGGCCCGTGCAGCACATTTTCAGACGCTCGCCAACCTCTTCAAGACAGGCGTCCCCGGCCGTATGGCCCAAAGTGTCATTGATGCGTTTGAAGTTGTCTAGGTCTAGATGGATGATGAAGGATGGCTTGTTCTGGTTCGATTCTGCGAACAGTACTTCTGCCTCCCGCTGGCAGCAGGCGCGGTTCGCCAGCTGGGTGAGGGCATCATAGTACGCAATGTGTTCAGCTTCCTCACGGGCGGCCAAAATCTCCTGCTCACGGGCAATCCTGTCCGAGATATCGTTTGTAATTGCAACGATCAGGTTTTTGTTCCGCTCCCGGTGCAGCTGAAGTCTTACCTCTACCGGATACTCGCTGCCATTCTTGCGCTGAAGCACGCCGTCGAGATTCAGGACAGACATATCACCTGAAACCAGCGGTTCGAGGAGCTTGTGGAGCTGCTCGGCCGTATAGTCTTTTGCTGCTGACCAAGCCTCCAGGTTTTGCAGCTCGTCCATGGAGTAGCCGAGATTCTCACGCGCGCATTTGTTCGCGTGTTCAAACCGCAGCGTCTTGGCGTCGAAGATGTAGACTTCGTTGAGCGATGCTTCCAGGATACTGGCGAGACGATGGTTTTGTTCCTGAGCAATATGCCAGTCGGTAATGTCATGCGTGGCGCCCAGAACGCGTTCAGCGTTGCCGTTGCTATCCGGCACAACGTAACCACGCGTATGCAGGTGCCGGACTGTGCCATCCTTGCGGACGACCTGATACTCGACATCAAAGTCCGAACAATTTGCAGAGGCCTCCGTCAAGGCGGAACAGAAAGCATCACGTTCCTGTTCTGAGAGCATGCCGTAGAACTGCTGCCGTGCGACTGACGCATCCATGTGAACCGGCAATCCCAGGATCCGGTACAACTCATCCGACCAGTGAACCTTGCCGCTTTGAATTTCCCGTTCCCAACTTCCAATCGCGGCAATCTTCTGTGCCTCGATCAGCCGGTTGTGGCTGTTTTGCACCTTTATGGTGTTGGCAATGACTTCTTGCTCGAGCTGTTCCCTGGTCTGATGGATGGACCTTTGAAGTGCCTGTATCAAACGGTTGAACACCACCCAGGACAAAGCGGCCAGCAACATTCCGATCAGAATCGACCAACCGGTGCTTTTGACGAATGCCCAGAACTTGTCGGTAATGTCATGGACAAGAACGAGGGTGCCTGCCCGTGTTCCATCGGTCATAACGACTGGCGAACTGAACAATGCCTTCAAGCGGCCGCCAAAGATGAATGCGTTTGAGTAGACCGAGCTGGACGTGAAGCTGTTCTCAAGCAGGTCCTCAAAGTTCGGAGGCAGGGAGCCGATGCCGGAGTTCCGGACGTGATAGTTCCCGAATTGAACCCAGCGGCCAGGCTGACTGTCGAGCTGCGGATGTTCGGCCAGGTGACTTGCCGAGTAAACCTCCAGGACATCTGCATCCAATGAGGAAGAAATCAACGACAGCGGTCTGCGCAAGTCCATGGACAGCTTTGCGTATCCCACAGTTTCGTCGCGAACTTTAATCGGACGGACGGCGGCAATTGCCGCCATGCCCGCATCGTTCAGCTCAAAGCCCCGGGTCGTTCGCCCGACGGCACTTGCGAGTTTGACAAGGTAGGTTTGCCCGGCCCGCTCGAAGAGGCCGGGATCATGAACATGGAACTCATGGGTGATCGTTGCATCGTAAATGGTGAACTGGGAGACATCGTGGAAGGTTTCCAGTTCCTCCAGCAGGTCCGACGCGACGTCGCGAATGCGGTCCGATAGACCAAATTCAATAGCCTCGACAAGATTGCTGTTGGTCGAGATGCCAAGAAGTGTCTGTTCAAGACCAGAGGAGCCGATGACCTTCTGGTGTCTCAGAAGTTCTTGTGCGCTCACTGTCGCATTCAGGAGCGGAGCTTCCAGATCCCGGTAAGCATTGATGGAGTTTTGGACTGTGAGGGCGCATACCGCCAAGAGAAGAAAGACTAGAAACGTCGCCTTGAGTGGCCGGGAGATTTGCCGTCCATCGGAACTCCAATCGCGCAAGATCCTGTCCAGCCGCGCCGATACACGGCCGCTGTAGGTTTTGTGGCTATTGGTGTTCGACGATTGCGATTCGACGCCCACAGTAAACTCCCCGCGGCAGCAATCGCTGCCAGATACTCAAACAGAGGGGTTCTCCAACCGTTGTTGTCTGGGATTTGTTGTGTTTTGCTTCCCAAGTTCCGGTTCGATAACACCTTAGACTTGAAGCAGATTAGCCTACACAAGTTAACTTGAGTTGAATCCCGGAATACAATCAATTGCTTAACTTATTGGTGTGCCAGTGCATTTTCGTTTTGCGCTGCACAGGTGAATGAGTTTTGGTAATATTCGCTAGCTGCCAATGACAAGGGAAAGTGGCGGGGTGAATTTATAAGGCATTGAAATGTTATGGAAAAATTGCGATATATAGAAAATTCTCGCAATTACCTTGCTGGCGTAAAATACTTATAGAAGTTAATTGTGATAAGTGGTTTTACGTGTCGGAAGCCACTCTATTGCATTAATACATATGATAATCTGAATCTTTCTCGGCGTTTATTTAAGCTCGGACTCGTTGCTGAGATGATTATGGCGCAGGATTGGCGCGTGAATACGAGGAAGCGACCGCATGTCTAGTGTGTGTCCGGTCAGGGGCGCTAACCCAACGCGGCGCAACCAATTCACCGTCCATCGGACCTGCTCAGAAGAGCCCAATTCTGGCGTCGCGTTGGGGTGGATATGTTCGGCTACAGCGTAGCAACTTCTTGAAAATTTATTGGTTTCCTGAGGCCTTGCGCCTTGTGCCCACGGAAATTCATTTCCACCATTTCAACCTCACTTATGAGGGCGTGGGCTTAGCAGGAACGGAAGCAGATTTTCCATCAACCCGTCCGGATCTTCCTCAGCCATGAAATGACCGCTCTGGGTCGAACCGCCCTCTACGTCAGCAGCCCAGCGCTGCCACACTGTCAATGGCGTATCGCTGGATTGGGCAATACCCGCTGCTCCCCACACCGTCAAAAGCGGACAGAGGATGCGGCCGCCGGTGTCGGCGGTCTGCTGATCGTGTTCATCATCGATCGTGGCGCCGGCCCGGTAATCTTCGCAACTGGCGGCAACCCGTTCCGGCTGGGCGAAAAAGGCGTGATAGTGCTGCAGCGCATCTGGATGAAAGGCCGACAGGTCCTTGGACGCTGTCCAACTTGACAAGGTGTGGTCAAGGAATTGAGCCGCAGCGGCCGAGATCAGCGTTTCCGGAAAAGGGGCGGGTTGGGCAAGAAATGACCAGTGGTAGATCTTGAGCGCGAATGCCTTGTCCATTTTTTGCCAGTAATCTCGTGTGGGCAAGATGTCCAGCACCGCGATACGTTCCACTTTCTCGGGATGATCCAGCGCCATGCGGTAGGAGACACGTGCACCGCGGTCATGGCCGGCAAGGGTGAAGGTTTCATGCCCCAGAGCAGACATCAGCTCCACCATCGCCAAAGCCATAGATCGTTTGGAATAGGCTGAATGGTCGTTACTAAGCGGTGGAATGGCGGACTGACCGTATCCGGGCAGATCGGGAATGATGACAGTGAAGTGCTTCGCCATTTCCGGAGCAACCCTGTGCCACATGACATGTGTTTGCGGGTAGCCATGCAGCAGCAATAGCGGTGGACCTTCACCACCTATCCGGCAAAACAGATCTCCAGAACTGGTCGAAACGAATTTTTCTTCAAAGCCGGGAAACAGATCCGGAAGGGATGATGCGTTCACTGTGTGCGTCCTTATTGCCGGAAATGCCGATAAAACCTGAATATTGGAAACTACTGGCTTTCTTCCCGCGCAATTGCACGCCAGCCGATGTCCTTACGGCAAAAACCGTCAGGCCAGTCGATCTTTCCAATGGCATCATAGGCCTTGGCGGCAGCCTCTTTCACGCTATTGCCGGTGGCCGTCACGTTAAGGACCCGGCCGCCATTCGCGAGGGTCTTGCCTCCGCTGGCTTTTGTGCCGGCATGAAAGATCTCTACATCAAGGTCTGCCGCCGCAGTATCCAGGTTTTTGATTTCGGTGCCTTTTTCATAAGAGCCGGGATAGCCATTTGCTGCCATGACAACCGTAATGGCCGTTGAGTCATGCCAACGGGCAGAAACCTTGTCCAATGTTCCGTCGGCAGAGGCCAAAAGCAGTGTCAGAAGATCGTCTTTGAGCCGGACCATCAGCACCTGACACTCCGGATCGCCAAACCGGGTGTTGTATTCAATCAGTTTCGGGCCTTCGTCCGTAATCATCAGCCCGGCATAGAGCACACCTTTGAATGGCGTGCCGCGTTTGGCCATTGTTTCGACTGTCGGATTGATGATTTCCGAAAGGGTCTTTTCGATCAGCGCCTCGGTCATGACCGGCGCGGGCGAATAGGCTCCCATGCCTCCGGTGTTCGGACCTTCGTCACCTTCATAGGCCCGTTTGTGGTCCTGGGCGGTTGCAAGCGGCAATGCGGTTTCGCCGTCAACCAAAACGAAGAAGCTGGCTTCTTCACCGGTCAGGAACTCCTCAATTACGACTTCCGCGCCTGCGTCTCCAAAGCTCCCGTCAAAACAGGCTTCTACTGCGTTGAGTGCCTCTTCCTCGGTCATGGCAACGACCACGCCCTTGCCGGCCGCCAGCCCGTCAGCCTTCACCACGATCGGCGCGCCTTGCTCTTTCACATAGGCGAGTGCCGGCTCTTTGGTGTCAAAGCGTGCATAGGCGGCTGTAGGAATGCCGGCTTCGTCGCAGACGCCCTTTGTAAACGCCTTTGAGCCCTCCAGCTGGGCAGCCGCTTTGCTCGGGCCGAAGGCCTTGATGCCTGCGGCGTCAAGATCATCCACCAGGCCAGCGACAAGTGGAGCCTCGGGACCGACAACAACAAGGTCAATCGCATTTTGTTTGCAAAACTCGATCACGGCGCCGTGGTCTGCCGCGTCCAGGGAAACGAGATCGGCAATTTGCGCGATCCCTGCGTTGCCCGGAGACACGAACAGTTTCGTCAAGATCGGCGAATGGGAGAGTGCCCAGGCCAATGCGTGTTCACGGCCACCAGAACCGATCAGGAGAATATTCATGGACGGGCGACCTCTCAATCTAGCTGCTGGCGGCTTGCGACCGGACGGCTGGCGCCGGTTGAATCAGCCGGTTTTGCGGCGGTCTAGCATGCAGGTCCCGGTTCGGCAATCCAGCGTCCGGTGAACATCGGACATGCAAAGGGCGCTTGAACTGCGGCTTGGTGGTCCCGTGAATGCCAAAGCAATTTTGCATCTCCTTCAGCGGGCGTATGAGGAGGAGAATATCCCTCTAACGGAAGAGCAGGAGGATGCTTTCCGCGCCTTGATGGTGAACGCGTCGGTCGGACGGGCCTATCACGCCCACTTTCATGGCAAAGAGGCCGGATATTGCCTCGTGAGTTTTTACCATCACGTCCGCAAGGGTGGACGGGCCGCATTCGTTGCCGAGTTCTATCTCGTGCCGGAAATGCGGGGCAAGGGATTGGCCAGGCGTTTCCTGCGCGGCGTTCTGCAGGATCTAGATGCCTTTGGGATCCTCTCTGTCTCGGCATTCCTGTGCAAAGACAGTCCTTTGAAAGCTGTCTATTCCGGTGAGGGATTTGCCTGCACCTCATGCTGCCACCTTGAACGGGATTTTTTGGATGATACCGGTTTATAAGCTTGGCTCTGGTCCGTGACCTAAGACAACAAAGCGCTCGCAACCGGCGTTGGAACCGGGTAAACGGGGCACATGTTTTTCTCAACCAAAGACACTGGACCGGTTGCCGATGCGGTCAAACGGCATTGGGTGGATACGCGTCTGCCAGAGTGGGCAAGACCCTATGCGCGGCTGGCACGCTGGGAGCGGCCGATCGGGTGGTGGCTGTTGCTGTGGCCCTGCTGGTGGTCTGCCGGTCTTGCCGCAATCGCGCAGGGTGGGCCATGGCCAAATCCCTGGCACATCTTCCTGTTTTTGGTTGGTGCAATCGCTATGCGCGGTGCCGGCTGTACTTATAACGATCTGGTCGACGTCGACATCGACATGCAGGTTGAACGTACCCGGTCACGGCCAATCCCGGCCGGTCAGGTAACCCGTTCCCAGGCAAAGGTTTTCCTGGTCTTGCAGGCACTTGCCGGATTGATGGTGCTGGTCCAGTTCAACACTTTTGCCATTTTGCTCGGGATTGCCTCGTTGCTGCCTGTCGCGATCTATCCGTTCATGAAGCGCGTGACGAACTGGCCGCAGTTCTTCCTCGGTCTGGCGTTCTCATGGGGCGCTCTCATGGGGTGGGCTGCTGCCTTTGGCTCGCTGAGTTGGGCACCTGTCGTGCTTTACATCGGCGGGATCTGCTGGACCATTGGCTACGATACGATCTACGCCCATCAGGATAAGGAAGATGACGCTGTTGTCGGGGTGAAATCAACCGCTCAGCTGTTTGGCAGTTGGTCCAAACCCGCGATTTTCGGGCTTTACGCCGCAGCTACAGTCCTGTTCATGATTGCGGCCAGTTTGGCGGATGCCGGACCCGCCGCTTTTGCAGGCATCGCGCTCGGCGCGCTGCATTTACTGTGGCAGTCCATCGTTCTGGACATTGATGATCCGGACCAGTGCCTGAAGCTATTCAGATCAAACACCACCTATGGCTGGATCGTGTTCATTGGATTTTTGGCCGACGCCCTGATTTTGTGGATCTGAGCATCCGCAGAATTTGGAGGGTTTAGGCCGCATTGTCGTGACGGTCTTGCGCCTCGGGGTCAGCAGAGTGGGCGGCGTCATGATCCGTTTCCGGATCCTCCGCAATTGGCGCCGCGGCCATGCAGAGCCGGTTCCGCCCAAGTTTCTTGGCCTTCATCAGTGCCTCGGTTGCCGCCGATGCCGCTCCTTCAAAATCCGTGTTTGAGGGGCTGCCGCCACTTACGCCAATACTCGCTGTCGCCTTGAACGTTTTACGGCCGGCTCTGGCGGTTGAGGCGGTAAATGCCCTGCGGATCTGTTCCATTTGCAGCGCAGCCTTGCCGACCGGGAGGCCGGGAAACAAGATGGTGATATCTTCACCGCCGCCACGTCCGATAATGGCGTTCTCCCCAGCCATATCCCTGCAAATTCGGGCCAGCAGTTGCAGGACCGCATCGCCCAGAGCCGGGACATAGTCTTCATTGATTTTTTTCAGGTGGTCGATATCGATTTTCGCAACGGAAAAGGGCGCTTGTGCCAGTGTGTTCCCGTCTTGCCATTCCGTAATCTGCTGGCCAAATCCTCGGCTGTTTGGCAGCAAGGTCAATGGATCCCGGCCGGCCTGCCATTGGAAGTAAAGCTGATGCTTTTCCACAAACATGGCGAAGGAGAGGATGATTGTGCCGCAGGTGAACAGCAGCCCGCTAAGCAGATAAATCTTCAGATAGTCAGCCTGCCACATGACGAGAAATGTGGCGAACTCCGTTGAGTAGGCATTGATCAGCAAGAATAGATGGGAAAGGGCCTGGCCAGCCACAGTGATGCCCATTAGGCGGCTCGTGATCAGGTTCGCCTGATTGTGCCTCAAGCAAATGTAGGACGTCCAGACGAGGGTGACGAAAATGCCGGCCTGGACCACAAATAGCCGAGGCAGCAGGTTCGAAATAAAAGGCGGGTAGGCGCACAGGCACAGCCAAATCAGCCCGGGAAGCAGGGCCATTGGCAAATGCCGTTTTTGCCCCAGCAAATCCGCCACGGCCGTTCTGAACAGGCCGACACCGAACAACAGGATGGCATTCGCGGCAACGATACTGAAAAGATCGGACAAAGTACCGCGCAGTCCGACCAGTAGGGAGCCCGATCCGATTAGCGCCAATGCGGCTGACCACACAAACAGACAGCTGGTGTTGGTGAGATTTTGCTGCCGGTAGAGTTTCCAAACAAGCAAAAACAACATGGCGCCGGTATATTGGACGATCGTTCCGGCAATAAGCAGCGTGGCTGCATCAACAGGCATTTGTCAAAGTCCGGCATCTTCTGGTGGGGTTCAAATAAGAATTTGCACGGTACGGATGAATAATACCTTACTTCTCGTTCTAGAAGTGTAGATATATCCGGATTTTTGCATATTTTTTAAAGTTTTCAGAAAAAGTGCCGTCAAGGCAGGGGTATGCACTTGAAAAGTGTATGGAAGAAATTTGCGTGAGGCGTCTCGTCTGATTGCACAGCTTCGAGATGTGTGAGACTGCGTCAGGAGCCGAGGCCAAGCCTAACGGCTGTTTTAGGTTCTCGCGATAATTTCCCGCTCATCGCGGAAAACAGCGGTAGATGCAATGGAGTTTCCGGTTTTCCGCCGAACGAGAAAACGTGGCCTGCGTCCCGTCAAGAGTGCGAGACGGCGGCGCGGGGCCGGGCTGGTTGCTGGCTTGGCTGAAAACGCATCAATTGGTTTGATCTTGCCGCCGAGATCGCAAACAAGCATCGGCAGACCGAGCGCCTTGGACCATGCTGGCCAGATTGCGGCCAGATCTTCCGGGCGGTTTGTTTCTGCCAGGACCGGAGAAAGACCGGCATCTTTGTGCTTGAGAACCAGTTTCGCCGAGACTGTCCCGCTTTGATCTGCAGGGGCGACTTGAACCATCACGCCGGCAAATTGGCTGATCGGGATTTCAACACCTGCAATATCTTGTTGGGCTGACCGGCTGATCGTGACGGACTTTCGGTTCACATGAACTTCGACTTGCGCGAGCCTGCAGGCGGCGCCTGCTACCGTTTCAACATCGGTCTGGAATGTGGCTGGTAAGCAGCCGGGGTCGGGCAGATAGTCTCTGCCCGCCCCGGTGTTCGTGACCGCCTGTGTTGCTGTTTGACGTACCACTTGCCTCTCCGTCGGACCCATTGTTTTTCGGTCTCGCGATAAACACAACTTAGCAACGGGAGATGGTGATCCGCTTAACAGGAACGGTTAAAAAAGTCTGATTTTTAAGAGGGTTACCGAATTGTCACCACTCTCTTCAGGATGTGTCAACCATGGTGCTTCGCGGAGCCAGCTTCGCCTGATGTATCGCGACACAAATGCCGGCGGAGGCGCAAGGGGCGGATATGACGCGCAAAGACCTGCGGAGGAAGTGTTTCCGGTGGTTGCTCCGCGCCCTACATCGGCATAGGGTTCAGACCTGCCAGAACAAACTCGGCTGCTGAGTCTAAAGCCGATACAACTCTCCCATCAGGAGATCCCGAACACATGTCCATTACGATCGATCAAAGCGAGCTGGAGGGCCGCGCGGCCCAATTGGTGGAAGCGGCCAAAAAGGCAGGTGCGGATGCATGTGACGCCGTGGCCATAACCGGCGTATCGCTTTCTGTTGATGTGCGTGACGGGAAGGTTGAGGAAACCGACCGCGCCGAGGGAGATGATGTCACGCTGCGCGTCTTTGTCGGCAAGCGCACTGCATCAGTTTCGGCAAATGTGCTCGATGATCCGCAAGCCCTTGCGGACAGGGCTGTTGCCATGGCCAAGGTCACTCCCGAGGATCCTTATGCGGGTCTGGCCGATGCGAGCCGTCTACTAACTGATATTCCTGAGCTTGAGATCCTTGATGACAAGGAAATGGATGCAGCCGGTCTGGCGGACCGTGCCCGGGCCGCGGAAGAGGCGGGACTTGCGGTTTCCGGCATTACCAAATCCGGTGGCGCCGGTGCGTCCTGGCGGCTCGCAGGCGTGGTGCTTGCCACCAGTCACGGATTTCTCGGATCTTACATGACATCCCGTCATGGGCTTTCCATGACCGCCGTTGCCGGTGAGGGGACCGGCATGGAGCGGGATTACGATTACGACTACCGGACCTTCTTTGAAGATATGGAAGCGCCGGCTGACATCGGCCGCCGGGCGGGTGAACGGGCCGTCCGTCGCCTCAATCCGCAGAAGATCACGACGCGGACGACAAACGTGCTTTATGAGTCCCGGGCGGCGAAGAGCCTGCTCGGCCATTTCGCCGGGGCGGTCAACGGGGCATCTGTCGCCCGCAAATCCAGTTTCCTGCGGGAAAAGATGGGTGAGCAGATCTTTGCACCGGGGATTTCGATAGTCGACGACCCATTCAAACCGCGCGGTGCGGCGACTCGGCCTTTCGACGGGGAGGGAACAGGCTCCGAACGTCTTCAGATGATCGAGAACGGTATTCTGAATCACTGGTTCCTGGACGGTGCGTCCGCGCGTGAACTCGGCCTTGAACCCAATGGCCGGGCACACCGTGGCGGTTCCGGAACGTCGCCGGGTGCAACGAACCTGACACTGAACCCGGGTGACAAGTCGCCAGAAGACATCATGAAAGAAGTCGGCGAGGGCCTTTGGGTGACAGATCTCATAGGTCACGGCGTGAATGGCGTCACTGGAGACTATTCCCGTGGTGCTGCCGGGTTCTGGTTTGAAAACGGCGAGCCGGTTCAGGCGGTCAGCGAAATCACGATTGCCGGCAATTTGAACGACATGTTCGCCCGCATGGTGCCGGCGGATGATCTGGATGCCCGGTATTCCGTTGCCAGCCCGTCGATCCTGATTGAAGGGTTGGCCCTTGCCGGAGACTGAGACGCATACGCCGCTGGAAACCAATTTGAACGACCTGGCCTTGCTTGAAGATGCCGCCCGGCAGGCGGGAAAGATTGCCCTGTCGTATTTTGGCCGGGATCCGCAAACCTGGTTCAAGGACAACAAGTCCCCGGTTTCGGAAGCAGACCTGAAAGTTGACGGCTTTCTCGCCGATACCCTGTGCCATGCGCGACCGGACTATGGCTGGCTGTCGGAAGAAACGGCCGACAGCGCCGAAAGGCTCTCCAGGCCGCGGGTGTTCATTATTGATCCCATAGACGGTACGCGGGCCTTTTTGGCTGGCGGTGACGAATGGACCATTTCCCTTGCGGTTGTGGATGAGGGGCGGCCGGTGGCTGCGGCTCTCTTTTGTCCGGTCCGGGAGGAAATGTTCCTGGCGCACAGCGGTGGCGGGACTTCATTGGACGGCAAGCCGTTGTCAGGCTCTCATCAAACCGCAATACGAGGCGCCCGCCTCTCCGGACCACATTCCATTGTGGCCAACAGGGACATCATTGCGG
Source organism: Roseibium sp. (assembly GCA_965230705.1). Lineage (GTDB taxonomy): Bacteria > Pseudomonadota > Alphaproteobacteria > Rhizobiales > Stappiaceae > Roseibium. The sequence goes on from CBDDLN010000001.1 coordinate 1,094,399, forward strand.
CTGGCTTTCAACGCACGCCAAACATTCGCTCACTGGCGTACCGGCTCGCGCTGGTTGCAGCCGGGCGCGTAGATGTCGCAGCCGCGCGCAAGGGTGCGAGCGATTGGGACCTTGCAGCCGCAGACCTTTTGGTGCAGGAAGCGGGCGGACAATTGACCGATTTGGCTGGACGGCCTCTTTCCTACAACAGGCCCCAAACCAGGCATCCGTCCTTGATTGCAGCAACGCGGAGCTTGATCGGTCCAGTATGTGATGTTGTTGCGTCTGCGACCGGTGACCGGCCCGCGGATTTCTCAAACCGGTGAGATTTGATCGATGAGCAAGACCGAACCCGCAAAACAGCTTCTGCATCTGGTCTTCGGCGGCGAGCTGGAAAGCCCTGAGGGACTGACTTTCCGCGATCTTGATGCCCTGGATATTGTTGGCATCTATCCGAATTACGCCAAGGCGCACGAGGCCTGGAAAGCAAAGGCGCAGGCGACGGTCGACAATGCCCATATGCGCTACTTCGTCGTGCACATGCACCGGTTGATGGATCCGGATAACGAAGCCTAGGTCACGGAGTGCGATCTGACTGGACGTTTTGAAAGATGATCAAACGCTTCGGCCGGCACCCGGCTGTAGTTCGGGCGGCCGGTTCCCTTTTGGCCGGATATCTGAAGCTGGTTCATCGAACAAACACGTTTGCGATGGACCCGCCGGATCTTTACGATCGGCTGGATCAGCATCTGCCGGTGATATTTGCCATGTGGCACGGCCAGCACTTCATTGTACCGTTCTTTCAGCCCAAAGGCTGGCCGGCGAAGGTCATGATTTCGCGGTCCGCGGATGGTGAGGTCAATGCGACCGCAATCCGCAAGCTTGGGCTTGGGCTGATCAGGGCCTCGGGCAGTCAGAAGAGTCACCAGATCGTCAAACGCGGTGGCCTCAAGGGGTTCATCGAAGCGGTCCGTGCGCTTAAGGCTGGTGACGTCATCGCCATGACGGCTGATGTACCGAAAGGGCCGGCGCGGATTGCAGGGCTGGGTATCGTTCAGCTCGCAAAACACTCCGGCCGGCCTATCGTGCCGGTAGCAGTTGCAACCAGCAAAAGCATCGACCTGAATTCCTGGGACAAGGCCAGCATCAACCTTCCCTTTGGCAAGGGATCGGTGGTGATTGGTGATCCGATCTACGTTCCGGCGGAAGCGGAAGATGATGTTCTCGAACAGTCGCGCCTTGAGGTGGAAAATCAGTTGAACCGGGTTACTGACCGGGCCTATGAGCTTGTCGGGCGCGGCAATGGCTGACACCCGTCCTTTTGTCGTCAGTCTTTATCTCGGTCTTGCCCGGTTGGCGGTGCCTTTCTACTGGCTGCTGCACTTCATTCGCTGCAGGCTGGGCAAGGAAGATCCGGCGCGGGCAAATGAGAAGTGGGGCCGCCCCAATATTAAGCGTCCCTGCGGCCATCTTGTCTGGATCCATGCAGCGAGTGTCGGAGAAACCAATTCTGTCTTGCCGCTGATCGAAGCCATGGCTGCGCGCGGCAGTCAGGTCGTTTTAACAACTGTCACCCGCACTTCCGCCGAACTTGCCGCGAACCGCCTGCCGGAAGGCGCCATCCACCAGTTTGTCCCTTTTGATAGCCCTTCTTTTGTCAGCCGGTTTCTGGACCATTGGAAGCCGGACCTGGCTTTGACCGTTGAATCGGAAATCTGGCCGGCGCTGTTTGTCGAAATCAGGCGGCGGACCATTCCCTTTGCGCTCGTAAACGGGCGGATGTCGGACAAGTCCTTCCGCGGGTGGCTGAGATTGAGGGCTGCAGCTACTTACGTTTTCGGCTGTCTTGACCTGGCGCTCGCGCAAACACCAGCGGACATGCGGCGGCTCAAAAAACTGGGATGCAAGGACGCTGTATGTCCTGGAAATCTGAAGTTCGACGCCCGTTTGGACGATGCCAGGACGCCGGAACTGAATGACCTGAAAGAAGCGCTGGGCGACCGTCCGGTCTGGCTGGCGGCCCTCACTCATCCCGGTGAAGACGAAATCGCACTGGCCGCGCATGCAGAACTTCGAAAGACCCATCCTGATTGTCTTTTGCTGCTGGTTCCGCGCCATCCGGCAAGGGCTGATTCCATCGAAGCGCTTGTGGATGCCGAAGGCTTTTCGGCCGTCCGCCGGTCCTCAGGGGGCAAGCCGGAAAAAGGAACCGCTGTTTTCATCGGCGATACGCTCGGGGAAATGGCGCTCTTTTATCAATTGGCGCCTGTGTCTTTTCTTGGCGGGTCATTTAACGATGTCGGCGGACACAACCCGGTGGAAGCCGCCACATTCGGCGCCGCGATCATATGTGGGCCGAAAGTCGCCAATGCCCGTGCGGTCTATAAAATCCTGTGGGGAGCCAAGGCCGCACAGCGCCTGGAAACTCCGGACGAATTGGCCGCTTGTGTCGATACGCTACTTCGGGACAACAGCGCGCGGGCAGTCCAGGCGAAAAAGGCACTGGAAATTGTTGAAGGCGGGCGCGGTGCTCTCGAGCGAACGGTCGAATATCTGCAGCCGCTGCTGCGCCGCCGTCTGGGCAGTGACGCTGGAAAGGGAAATCCGTGACCGCCGCGCCGGCCTTTTGGTGGCGCAAGGGCGCCACTCTTCCGGCGCTTCTATTGGCGGGACCTGCCGCGCTTTACGGTTTCATCGCTGGCCACAAGATGCTGCAAAAACCGCGTGGACGGTCAAAGTTACCGGTCCTTTGCATCGGCAACTTCGTTGTTGGTGGGGCTGGAAAGACGCCCTTTGCACTGCGGCTCGCCGCCCGCCTGAAATCCGAAGGGTATAAGCCCGGTTTTCTGCTGCGTGGGTATGGCGGGCAGGAAAAAGGGCCGCTGGCGGTTAATGCAGACAACCATGATGCTGCAGCCGTCGGCGATGAAGCGCTGTTGCTGGCAGCGTCTGCGCCAACTGTCGTCTCATCTGATCGCGTGAGCGGGGCAGACGAACTGTCCAAACTGGAAGTTGACCTGATCCTGATGGACGACGGATTTCAAAACCCGGCCCTTCACAAGGATCTCAGCATTGTGCTGGTGGATGCAGAAACGGGTATTGGTAACGGCTTCTGTCTTCCCGCTGGTCCCTTGCGTGCACCCATGGCTCGGCAGATTGTCAAAACCGACATGCTGGTTGTTGTGGGGGACGGCGACGCTGCGGATGACGTCGTTCATCTGGCCTCCCGCCGCGGTGCCCCGATTTTCAATGCACGGCTCGCCGCTGAAAAACAGGGACTGCTTCGGCAGCGCAGGCTGCTCGCCTATGCGGGAATTGGCAGGCCGGAGAAATTCTTCAGAACGCTGGAAAACGAGGGGCTAACGGTCGCGAAGAAAAGAGCGTTCGCTGATCATCACGCCTTCAGTGAAGGTGAAGCCAAAGCTCTGTTGGTCGCTGCCGAACAGGATGATCTTCAGCTGGTGACAACCGCCAAGGACATGGTGCGGCTCAAGGGCGCGCGCAGCGAGATATTCCGGTGGCTGGAGGCACAGTCAGTGGTTCTGCAGGTCGAAATGCAAATTGATGATGAAGACCATCTTATAGGTCTGATTCAGGAGAAACTGCGGCAACGGACCTTTGAGGCGAAAGGTTAGCTTGTACGGTTTGCCCCACAAGCTAACATCGCAATTGATAATTACGGATGTTGGGAAGATTTATGGCAACTTTGATCGGTACTGCAGGCGATGATGATTTGGAAGGAGCAGTAGAAGCCGATTTTATCGTGGGCGGTCTTGGAGACGATACCGTTGCCGCAGGTGATGGCAACGATTCCGTTTTTGCAGGTTCTGGCGATCTGGGAAACGACAGCTACTACGGCCAGGCAGGCAATGATGTTCTGGGTGGCGGCGCTGGCGATGACGGTCTCTATGGCGGACCTGGAAGCGATACAATTTATGGCGGCTCGGGCAATGACCAGATTGTTGCCTACGAAACCTTTGAAGATACCGATTCAGAGATGATCTGGGCAGGTGAAGGAAACGATGTACTGGAGTGCGGCGGAGGAGACGACGTTGTCGGCGGCGGAAACGGCGATGACCAGCTCAACACCTGGGGCGGCGACGACACGATTTACGGCGGCGCTGGTGATGACAATGCTGTGGCCGGGGAGGGGAATGACCTGATCTATGCCGGTGCAGGTACGGACTCCGTGTACGGCTCCAGCGGCAATGATGAGATCTTCAATGGAACCGGAAACGACAGCATTGACGGAGGTCTGGGCTCAGACACTCTTTGGGGTGGAGCTGGAAACGACATCCTCGCAGTTGGTCATGCCGGTGTGACCGACAATGATCTGGTCATCATGAATGAAGGCAACGGGCATGATACGGTGACCGGATTCACCCTCGGCGGTGATGACAAGCTTGATGTATCCGGCTTCGGATTTAGCTCGGTTGGGGACCTGTTGTCGAACGCGGTTGATAACGCTGACGACGGTGTCACCATCACTTTGTCGGACACCACATCGGTTGACCTGAGGGGCCTGTCTACCGGCGATATCACGCTGGAAAACCTGAATCTGGCTGGCGATGTTTGGGTAACGCTCTGATAGCGGCCTGTAGTTCAGAAGTGGATGACGCGGCAGTGACTGCGTTTGAGCTGGATGGCAAACCCTCTGCCTCTCAGTTGTCATCAACTCACGGCGGTAAAGTTGAGAAAGCAGCGCCAGAACCACATGTGTCATCACCGGACTTGATCCGGTGATCCATACCGTTCCGATTCCATTCGACAAGCCTCACATGAGGAAAGGCAACGGGATGGGTCCCATGGTCGGGCCATGGGACGACGGAGCAAGTTGCCCATGCTTCGCCCCCTGGCCAGCCATTCCAGGCCATGCACCTCAACGTGCCATCGCGTGATCTGGAAATCAGGATTCGCCGAAGGCGTGACCGGAGGCTGTTGACAACCCTCTAACCTATAGGTCGTCATCAACTCACCGCGGCAAAATTTACAAAGCAGAGCCACAGCCACTTGCGTCATCACTGGACAACAGTGGGACAGGCCCGGCGGTTGCGAAGGAGTATGTATTTAGCTTTGTCAGCGATCTGGGACGCGGCAGTCGCCGCGTCTTTCGCGCGCCGCATATTCACAATGGAGCTATGTGAGCCCCTTGCGGGCTATACCTTCAGGCGCCCTTGTAGCGTTTCAGGGATGCGGCGGCATCCACGTAAGCTTCCTGATGCTCCACAGACCAGTATTTTAGTTCTTCCAGCGGAATTGCGGCACCGGTAACGGCGCAACGGACAAAGGTGCCCGGTGTTTCGACCTGGTAGTCGCCGTCGAGGTAGCGGACTTTCGCTTCACTCGGCATGCGCGGGCTTTCATAGCGGTTCATCATGACAGATCCGGAATGTGAAATTGAGCTGGGCAACCCACCTCTGATATTGCCGCGATCCTATGCAGTCGGATGGAGAAGGGCAAGTTAATCTCTTCCAATGGTGTCTGCCAGAGCAGGAGCATCCAGAGAAATCCGGCCTCCATGCGCCGCTCGGACGTTTTTTCGATTTTCGGAGATTGCTGAGCTCTTGAATAGCATGCTATGCGAATTTATATATAGCATACTATTTTAAATGGAGGTCGATCATGCGAACGAAAATTCACGCCTTCGCGGGCGCAATTGCCCTGCTAATGGTGAGCATCTTTTGGGGAAGCACCGCCTGGTCAGAACTATTTGGCGATGAGAATGCAGTTATTTGGGTAAAGACAGCGATCCTGAAGGGGATGCTTATTCTGGTGCCTGCCATGATGATGGCGGGTGCATCCGGTGCGTTCCTTGGACGGGGACGGCAGGGATCGCTTATTTCGAAAAAGAAAGCACGAATGGCCGTAATCGCCGGCAATGGTCTTCTGGTCTTGTTGCCGTCGGCGGTTTTTCTGGCGATGCGTGCCCAAAGCGGTCAACTCGATGCGCTGTTCTATGGCATCCAGGCGGTTGAACTGATTGCTGGTGCAGTGAACATCACGCTCCTGACATTGAATATGCGCGACGGGTTCGCCATGACGAGAAAGCGAAGGCAGGCAGCCGCATCGCGTCGTTTCAGCAAAGCCCGTAACTAGAACAGCAGAGGGCTGCGGCCGTCCCGGTCAATCAGGTAACGGCATTTCCCCATGATGACGAGGCCGTTGCCTGAAGCTGATTTGGCACGTGACTCTGTTATCGGGCGTACCTGCTGACAATCGCCAATATCCGTCCAGCGCCGCCCGTCATCGGGCATGTCATTGCAGATCAAAAGGTCGGGTTGGCACGCGACCAGATGTAGAACAACCAGCACAGTGTTCATTTCGTGCCGCTCCCCGATGTTCCGGTACGTCGGGCGAGTGCAGGCCGGTTGGGGTTGCGGAAATCGACGGTGATGACATTGTCGCCAAAACCTTCGATCGGGCGTGCCGGACCCGAAACAGTGCCGGGGGTTCTGAGGGCTGCATGCAATCTGGGATCCAGGCCATCGCCACGCTGGTCAAGAAAACGGTGAAACAATTCAGCTGGCGTTGCTTCTGCGCCATCATCCATGAAATCTGACATGATTACTCTGCCTTCGAGCGCGCGCACGACATCGTTTCCCGTTGCGTAGCGCTCAGGATCGGACTCGATAGAGTGGTGAACTGGCTGGGGCGTTTGGCCGTTGGCTCAATGGAGGCAATTTCGCGGGGATGCGGCTGCCTTTAATATGAGTATTATACTCATAAATAATGCATTGCAACATATCAAAAAGGTGAAAACGCCCTGAAAAACCCTATTTGCCTTTTGAAACTTGCTGCAGGGCGATAGCCTGTGCCAGACAGGATATCAGCCGGCGAACTGGGCCCGGCCGCGGCCACATCAGGGATAGCGTTATGGACGATCACAACACCGATCTCATCGAAACATCAGGACTGGGCATTGAAACGGCCAAACGGATCACCGCCGATGCCCTGCATGGTGCTGATGATGGCGAGTTGTTCGTTGAATACCGTCAATCGGAAGGCCTTGTTTTCGACAACGGCCGCCTGAAGGGCGCCAACTACGACACAGCGCAAGGCTTTGGTCTTCGCGCAGTTGCCGGAGAGGCTGCCGGTTATGCCCATTCGGGGGAGATTTCCGAAGGAGCGCTGAAAAGAGCCGCAGATGCAGTCAGCGCGGTCAAAAGCGGTCACTCCGGAACTTATGCCGCCGCGCCAAGCCGGACTAACCAGTCCCTTTATTCTGACGCCAACCCGATCGGCGGGCCGAGTTTTGAGGACAAGGTCAAGCTTTTGGAAGAAATCGACGCCTATGCCCGGGCGAAAGACCCGCGGGTGCGTCAGGTGACCGCTTCGCTGGCCGGTGCCTGGCAGGTGGTCGATATTCTGAGGGCTGATGGCCACCGGGTCCGCGATGTCCGGCCCATGGTCCGGCTCAATATCTCCGTCATCGCGGGATCCGATGAACGCCAGGAAACCGGTTCCTTCGGCTGCGGCGGCCGGGAGGCATTTGACCGGTTCCTGACGACCGAGAACTGGCAGGGAGGGGTCGACGAAGCGCTGCGGCAGGCTCTGGTCAATCTGGAAGCTGTTCCGGCGCCCGCTGGCACATTGGACGTCGTTCTGGGGCCGGGCTGGCCCGGTATCTTGCTGCACGAGGCAGTCGGACATGGCCTTGAGGGCGATTACAATCGCAAGCAAACCTCCGCTTTTGCTGGCCTGATGGGCGAGCGGGTCGCCGCGCCCGGCGTCACCATCGTTGACGACGGCACAATCCCGGATCGGCGCGGATCGCTCACCGTTGACGACGAAGGGACGCCGACCAGCCGCACGACGCTGATTGAGGACGGCATATTGGTCGGCTACATGCAGGACCGGCAAAATGCCCGGCTTATGGGCATGTCGCCAACAGGCAACGGCCGGCGCCAATCCTATGCTCACATTCCCATGCCGCGCATGACCAACACGATCATGCTGTCGGGCGACAAGGAGCCGGAGGAAATCCTTTCCTCGGTGAAGGACGGTATCTTTGCTGTGTCCTTCGGCGGCGGCCAGGTGGACATTACTTCCGGCAAATTCGTTTTCTCCTGCACCGAAGCCTACCGTGTCGAGAACGGTAAGATCGGTGCACCTGTGAAAGGGGCGATGTTGATCGGAAATGGTCCCGACGCACTCACCCGGGTGACCATGATCGGCAATGACATGGCGCTGGACCCTGGCATGGGCACCTGCGGCAAGCAGGGGCAGGGCGTGCCGGTTGGTGTCGGCCAGCCGTCCATGCGCATCAATGGTCTGACGGTCGGCGGGACTGCTGTTTAGGCTGCCGGATCAATCACGATCCTTCACTTGCCGAACGGAAAAGCCGGGCTAAACGGGATTGCTTAGTCTTTCCAGACCGTGTGGTGCGAAGTGCCATCGCGAGATCTGGAATCTAGTTTTCAGCTCACACCGCCGGCGCGGCTTTAGTTTCTGGTACTGTTCTGCGTTCGCCTGCGCTTACGCTGATGCGCTGGATTCCAGATCAGCGCTCGGCTTTGCCTCACTTGTCTGGAATGACGCCAAGGGCTTTTAACTTCCTGTTCGGGTCCGGAAGGGCAGGCGCGGTTTCGTTAAAGAAATGTCATTTTTATTTCCTAACAAAAACACTTCAATTTGACTGAATTTCTTAACGTCCAGGATTTAAACTGACGAAAGGGATGAGAGTATCTGGTAGTTGGAATGGCAAGCGAAGGCGTACCCCCGTTTTTTACTGAGTCGATTGTCTTTCTGGCAGCGACGGTTGTCGCTGTGCCGATTGCCAAGCGCCTTGGACTGGGGTCCGTCGTTGGCTACTTGGCTGCCGGGGCGGTCATCGGTCCCTTTGGCCTTGGCTTTCTCGGTTCCGGTTCTGGCGAAGACGTTCTTCATGTCGCCGAGCTTGGTGTCGTTCTTCTGCTGTTCGTCATAGGGCTGGAACTCGATCCTGCAAAGCTTTGGCGCATGAAGCGTGACATCTTTGGCCTTGGTACCGCTCAGGTTCTGCTTACTGGCGTCACGCTCTACGGATTGGCCCTGTTGGCCGGAATTCCCAACAATGCGGCGCTCGTAGCTGGATTCGGACTGGCGCTGTCTTCGACCGCTTTTGCGCTTCAAATCCTGCAGGAACGCGGGCAGCTCTCGGCAGCATACGGTCAGCGTGCCTTCGGCATCTTGTTGCTGCAGGACATTGCCATTGTCCCCTTGCTTGCCATGGTCGCAATCCTGGCGCCCGATGAAGGGCCTGCGACGACCAGTGAAATCGCTCAGGAAGTGCTGACAATTGCCGGCGCGGTCGCGGGGGTTATTCTCGCAGGGCGCTATCTTGCATCACCACTGTTTTCGATCCTGGCCGCAACTCGGGCACGGGAAGTCATGCTGACGGCAGCCCTCCTTGTGGCGCTGGGCAGCGCCGGGATCATGAACGCCGTTGGCTTGTCCATGGCGCTTGGTGCGTTTCTAGCTGGCGTTCTTTTGGCAGAATCAAGTTTCCGTCACACGCTGGAAGCGGACATTGAACCCTTCCGCTCCATTCTCATGGGCCTGTTCTTCATCGCGGTTGGAATGTCCCTGGATTTCACCGTGTTGCGCAGCAATCTCTTTGAGGTGCTGACAGGAGTTGCGGTGGTGATGCTGGTGAAGGGCGTGTTCCTTTGGGGGCTTTCGCGCGTCACCGGTTCTCCGAATACGGATGCGCTTCGTATTGCGGTGACCTTGCCTCAGGGCGGTGAGTTCGCGTTTGTCTTGTTCACAGCCGCCGTTGGCAGCCAGATCCTGGACTATCAGACAGCCAACCTTTTGAACGCGGTTGTCATCCTGACGATGCTGCTGACGCCAATTGCCTGTCTGGTGCTTGATTGGACTGCGGAAAGGATCAAGGCGAGCGGTGTCGAAAATCCGAAGATCGAGTCCTTCGAAGAAGCGATGCCGACCGTCCTTGTTGTGGGCTTTGGCCGCTTCGGCATGATGGTCGCGCAGATCCTGACGTCCGAAGGTCTGGAAATCACCGCCATCGACAACAGGCCGGATCGTATCGCCTATGCCCGCAAGCTCGGGTACCGTGTTTATTACGGCGATGCCACGCGCGCCGATGTTCTTGCCGCCTCAGGTGCAGGGGAAGCCGCCCTGATTGCCATGTGCATCGAAAACGATCAGGTGATGAGCAAGTCGATCGATCTGATTCGCGATGGTTTCCCGGATACGCTGGTGTTTTGCCGGGCAACGGACCGGGCGCATGCCTTAGCGCTTACCAAACAGGGCGTGGACTATCAGATCCGCGAGACCTTTGAATCGAGTATTGCCTTTGGCCGCGCTGCGCTTGAACGCCTTGGCATTCCGGTGCAGCGGATCGACCAGATCGAGGAAGATGTCCGGCGCCGGGACGAGGAGCGTCTTGCCATGCAGTTGACCGACGGCCTCTACGCAGGGACTGACCGGCTGCACACCGTTACGCCCCGGGCAGCGCCTCCGCAAGCCAACGGAGCCGGGTCCAAGGAAACCGCCTGATTGGCAGGATTAACTAAGGCAGGGCGTCGAAGCCCGCTGAAAATCCATTCAGTGAAATCGGGATTCCAATACCTTCTTCAGGCGTCTGGAAGATGATGAAGGTTGCCAGTCCGCCGGCCTTCAGCTTGGTCAGCAATGTATCTTCCAGGATCACCTCGGCGATACAGCCGTTCGGCAGGCAGCGCACAAAGCCTGCACGTCCGATATCAGCATCATCGACCCTGAGGCCAAGACCGGAAGGCAGAAGAACACCGAGCGGTGCCAGAACACGCAGGATCCTGGCTTGCTTGTCCGCGGTCTTCAGGACGATGACCGAAAGGCCGACATTTTCACGGTCTTCCGCAGTTACGTTCTGAATGAGGGCGCATTGTTCCGCCGGAGCGCCTGGCGGTGTGTCACACCGCATCTGCCAGTCGCCATGGGTCGCCTTGATCTCGCCCTGGGCCAAAGCCTCATTCCCAGAGGACAATGTGCACACGGCTGCCAAAGTAAGGGCAGATAGAGCAGTGAAAGCAGTTTTCACCAGTCTTCTCGGCTGGGTCAGAAATGAGCTGGGGCGAAAGTACAGAATCGGAAACGGCAAAGGAGCCTCCAGAAAGTGGTGCCTTGAACCGCGCCGGTCAGCGCCTTTAACAGCTTCGGCACTCATCAGGGCAGCGAATCAGTTTTCGTATTCAACAACGAGATTGCGACAACCTCAAGCCAGTGGTGAGGCGCCACTGCTTGCTGGAGCACAATCGCTGAACACGTGATATTTCCTGAATTTTTGAGAGGAATTGTGGCGGGCATTGACTTTTATCAAGTGTGGATGCGTCAAAACCGCCGCAGAAAAAAGCGGAATCCATGTTGCGGCCCGGCGTTTCTTGTGGTTTTTGTGCGCCGTCGAGCCTGAGGCCGTAAGCTGCGTCACTTCGCCGCTCCAGTTTTAGGTAGCATCGCGCTAGTTCTGCGATTGTGTTTATGATGCGGCAAATTCGTATCGGAATGCCGGCAATGGGGCAGTCAGTGCCCAACTAAAGTCGGGCCGGTTCTGGTTCGAGAAAATGCATGCGTGATCCGTCCGGCAGGGGCGGATAAAGAGGGAAGGGAGCGCAGACGTGAAGGCGAACTTCAAGCGTCTCATCAAATTGACGAGCGGCGCTGCGGCGCTTGCCGCTTCAACAGGAGCGGCACTGGCAGATGCGTCAGGAATGGCGCCATGGCAGCTGGGGCTGCAGGATTCAGTCACCGATGTTATGGACGACATTTCTTCGTTCAACAGCATGACGCTTGTACTGATCACCGTCATCACACTGTTTGTTTTGGCTTTGCTGCTCATCGTGATGGGCAAGTTCAATGCAAAGTCCAATCCAAATCCGTCGCGGACTTCCCACAACACGATGATTGAAGTGATCTGGACCGTTGTTCCGATCCTCATTCTGGTCGTGATCGCGATCCCGTCCTTCCGTCTGCTCTACAAGCAAATCGAGCTGCCGGAATACGACATGACCATCAAGGCGACCGGCTACCAGTGGTACTGGGGTTACGAGTATTCCGACGAAGGCATGGAAGACATCTCCTTCGACGCCATCATGCTTGGTGATGATGAGCGCAAGGAAGTTGCCGAAACCCGTGGCGTTCCGCTTGCAGATGTCCCGCGCCTTCTGGCCGTTGATTACGACGTGGTCGTGCCGGTCAACAAGACCGTCCGGGTTCTGGTCACTGCCGCAGACGTGATCCACGCGTTCGCAGTACCTGCTTTCGGCGTCAAGGTTGATGCAGTTCCGGGCCGTATGAACGAGACCTGGTTCCGTGCGCGTGAAACCGGCATTTACTACGGCCAGTGTTCTGAGCTGTGCGGCAAGGACCACGCTTTCATGCCGATCGGCGTCCGCGTCGTCACCCAAGAGCAATACGATGCCTGGGTTGAAGCGGCCAAGGAAGACGTTGACGTGGCCAACGAACAGCTGATGGCTGCGATCGCCGCCGACCGCAAGGTGGCTGAGGCAGCGTCTGGCGAAGACATGACGGTCGCCGCCCGGTAAGCTTCCGGACGGCTATATCGAAACAAGGGGCAGCCGCGTACCGCTTTGACAGGTACGCGGAAATTGAAATCAACGAGGGAGCGCAAATATGGCTGCGACCGACGCGCACGCAGCGCACGATCATCCAACTGGATGGCGGCGTTACGTCTATTCGACGAACCACAAAGACATCGGGACGATGTACCTGATCTTTGCAATTTTCTCAGGCATCGTTGGCGGAGCACTTTCCGTCGGGATCCGGATGGAATTGCAAGAGCCGGGAATGCAGATTTTCGGTGATGCGCACCTGTTCAACGTGTTCACAACGGCTCACGGCCTTATCATGATCTTCTTCATGGTCATGCCGGCGCTGATTGGCGGTTTCGCCAACTGGTTCGTTCCGATCATGATCGGTGCGCCGGACATGGCTTTCCCGCGAATGAACAACATTTCGTTCTGGCTCCTGCCGCCGGCACTGCTCCTGCTCGTGTTCTCCATGTTCGTCGAAGGCCCTCCGGGCGCGAATGGCGTGGGTGGCGGCTGGACGATCTATCCGCCGCTGTCGACTTCCGGTCAGCCTGGTCCGGCGATGGATCTGGCGATCCTGTCCCTGCACGTTGCCGGTGCTTCCTCGATCCTCGGTGCGATTAACTTCATCACCACAATCTTCAACATGCGTGCGCCGGGCATGACCCTGCACAAGATGCCGCTGTTTGCCTGGTCAGTTCTGATCACCGCATTCCTGCTGCTTCTGTCCCTGCCGGTTCTGGCTGGTGGCATCACCATGCTGCTGACGGACCGTAACTTCGGTACCACGTTCTTTGATCCGGCTGGCGGCGGCGACCCGATCCTGTTCCAGCACCTGTTCTGGTTCTTCGGTCACCCTGAAGTGTACATCCTGATCCTCCCAGGCTTCGGCATTGTCAGCCACATCATCTCAACCTTCTCTCGCAAGCCGATCTTCGGTTACCTCGGCATGGCCTACGCCATGGTTGCGATTGGTGTTGTCGGCTTCATCGTGTGGGCGCACCACATGTACACCGTCGGCATGTCCGTTGAGACGCAGGCCTACTTCGTAGCGGCCACCATGGTGATCGCGGTACCGACCGGGGTGAAGATTTTCTCCTGGATCGCGACGATGTGGGGCGGTTCCATCGAGTTCAAGACTCCGATGGTCTGGGCGATTGGCTTCATCTTCCTGTTCACCGTTGGCGGTGTGACAGGCGTGCAGCTGGCAAACGCCGGTCTCGACCGTGCATTCCACGACACCTACTACGTTGTAGCTCACTTCCACTACGTTCTGTCGCTGGGTGCTGTGTTTGCGATCTTTGCGGGCTGGTACTACTGGTTCCCGAAAATGTTCGGCTACATGTACAATGAGGCAATCGGCAAGGCGCACTTCTGGATCACCTTTATTGGCGTGAACCTGGTGTTCTTCCCGCAGCACTTCCTTGGCCTGAACGGCATGCCGCGGCGCTATGTGGACTATCCGGATGCCCTGGCAAACTGGAACTACATCTCCTCGATAGGCTCCTACATCTCGGCCTTCGCGGTGCTCGTCTTCCTGTTCGGCATCATGGAAGCGTTCATGAAGAAGCGTGCGGTTGGCAACAACCCATGGGGTGAAGGTGCAACGACCCTGGAGTGGACCCTGTCTTCTCCGCCTCCGTTCCACCAGTTCGAGACCCTGCCGCGCATCAAGTAACGGCAAGACGGGGCCGGTTTTGAACTGGCCCCAACCGAGCGATTACCAGCTTCGCGCCTGTCTGGTGCGGCGCCGGAAACCACTCCCGGGTACTGCTTTCACCCCGGCAAGACTGACAAGAGTTCAAGGATAAGCCGTATGTCGCTCACCGAGCGCCACGACATGATGACCGGACAGGCCGCCGATTGGGACGGTGGAATGGGCGAAGTCGGTGACTACATCGCGCTGTTGAAGCCGCGTGTGATGTCGCTTGTGGTATTCACGGCTTTCGTTGGCATGATGATGGCCCCCGGATCGATCCATCCCGTCCTGGCCGTGGTTGCCCTGTTGTGCATCACGATCGGAGCAGGTGCTTCTGGTGCGCTCAACATGTGGTTCGATGCCGATATCGACCGCGTCATGAGCCGGACCGCGAAACGTCCGATCCCGGCTGGCAAGATCACGCCCAGCGAAGCCCTGGCATTCGGCCTCACGCTTTCTGCAGGTTCGGTTCTGACGCTCGGACTTGTGGTAAACTGGTTCGCCGGCGCGTTCCTTGCCTTTACGATTTTCTTCTACGTCGTCGTCTACACAATGTGGCTGAAGCGCTCGACGCCGCAAAACATTGTTATTGGTGGCGCTGCAGGCGCATTTCCTCCGATGATCGGCTGGGCTTCGGTCACCGGCAGCGTGAGCCTTGAAAGCCTCATTCTGTTTTTGATCATCTTCATGTGGACCCCGCCGCACTTCTGGGCGCTGGCACTGTTCAAGTGCGGCGACTACCGGACTGCTGGTATCCCGATGATGCCGGTGGTGGCTGGTGAGGATTCCACGCGCAATCAAATCCTGGGTTATTCGCTGGTTCTGGCGCCGATCGCGGTATCTCCGTACCTGCTCGGCTTTGCCGGGCCGGTATATGGCGTTGCCTCGGCAGTTCTGAGTGTCGCATTCGTTGCCCTGGCAGGGATCGTCTGGCGCAAACGCGAAGGCGATGAGGCACGCAAGGCTGCCATCCGCATGTTCAGCTACTCGATTTTCTATCTGTTCCTGTTGTTCGCTCTTCTTCTTGGTGAAACCCTCGTGGAAGGACTGGTGTAAGCCATCATGGAAGAGCAGGGCATCAAACTGACTGACGAACAAAAGAAACGCCGGCGTGCGCGTTCGATCGCGATTGCATTCGTTTTGGCCGCACTGGTGGTCCTGTTCTACGTCGTGACAATCGTGAAAATGGGACCGGCCGTTCTCGACCGGCCAATGTGAGAGACTGAATGACCAACCAACCGTCAGAACATGGCAAGTCACAAACCAGCAACCGGATCGTCGGTCTGGTGTGCTTTGGCGTGTTTGGCCTGATGGTTGGTGCCTCTTACGCAGCCGTTCCGCTCTACGAGCTGTTCTGCCAGGTGACAGGCTATGGCGGCACCACGCAGAAAGCCGAAAGTGCTTCTGATGTGATCATTGACCGCAAGATCACGGTCCGGCTGGACGGAAACGTCAATCCTGACCTGAATTGGGCGTTCAAACCGGTCAAGAAGACAATCACGTTGAAAATGGGCGAAACCGCCCAGATGGCCTATTTCGCAGCGAGCAAGGCGGGTGGTTCCACTGTTGGAACGTCCGTGTTCAATGTGACGCCGAATGAGGCCGGGGCCTATTTCAACAAGATCGAGTGTTTCTGTTTTACCGAGCAGGAATTGAAGGCAGGCGAGTCGGTTGAGATGCCGGTTGTTTTCTTCGTGGATCCTGAGATGGACAAGGATCCGGACTTGAAACACGTGAAAGAAATCACGTTGTCCTATACATTTTTTCCGGTCGAAGAACCGGTTAAACCAGTGGCGGCCAGGGTCGAAAGCCCGGCCGCAAAAGACAGGCTTTAAAACCGTGGCGGCGAACGCGACGGTAAATGGGAACTTTGGGGAGCATGCCCATGGGTGAGGCACACGCAAAAAACCACGACTACCATCTGGTAGATCCCAGCCCGTGGCCGTTTATCGGCTCGGTTGGTGCATTCGTCATGGCACTCGGGGCGATCGGCCTGATGAGGATGTCGAGCGGTGAAGAGTTCATCCTGTTTGGGCTGAACCTGACCGGCTGGGGCGTGTTCACTGTCGGACTGCTGATCGTTCTCTACACCATGTTCGGCTGGTGGCGGGATACGGTGCGCGAATCCCAGCAGGGACACCACACCCGCGTTGTTTCCCTGCACCTGCGCTACGGTATGATCCTGTTCATCGCTTCTGAAGTGATGTTCTTCGTTGCATGGTTCTGGGCGTATTTCGATGCGGCGCTGTTTGCTGGCGAAGTCCAACAGTTCGCCCGCGTTGAGGCAACTGGTGGACATTGGCCGCCGGATGGAATCGCAACGTTTGACCCGTGGCACCTGCCGCTGCTCAACACGCTCATTCTGCTGACTTCTGGTACGACTGTTACCTGGGCACACCACGCGCTGCTGCACAACGACCGTCAGGGCCTGAAGTGGGGTCTCGTCCTTACCGTTCTTCTCGGCATCTTGTTCACCATCGTTCAGGCTTACGAGTATGGTCACGCAGCCTTTGACTTCGGCGGCAACATCTACGGTGCGACCTTCTTCATGGCGACCGGCTTCCACGGCTTCCATGTGATCGTCGGTACGATCTTCCTGGCCGTCTGCCTGTTCCGCGCACTTGCAGGCCAGTTCACGGTTGAAAAGCACTTCGGTTTCGAAGCGGCAGCCTGGTACTGGCACTTCGTTGACGTTGTCTGGCTGTTCCTGTTTGTTGCCATCTACATCTGGGGCGCTGGAACACCAGCAGCTCACTGATAACGGCTGATACGCAATCTCAGGCGCCCGGTCCGGCTTCGGATCGGGCGTTTGTTGTTTGAGGTGAGGGCAATGGGCGGCGTCAATAGATCGCAGCACATTTGATCTCCAGCGAGGCAGTTTGCGCGCTATGGAACTGGGCAAGGCAGAAAACGGAAGGAGAGCTGCATGGATGACAAGGCCCACTATCCCCCGGTCAATCCTGTATCAGCCGGCTTGTCAGGTCATTGCCCCAGATGCGGCGAAGGACGTTTGTTCTCCGGCTTTTTGACCGTTAAGCCGGCTTGCAGCAATTGCGGCCTCAGCTATGAGTTTGCAGACAGCGGCGATGGGCCGGCCGTATTCGTCATCATGATCGTCGGCTTTATCATCGTTGGCCTGATGCTGATGGTCGAATTGTCTTATCAGCCGCCGATCTGGGTACATATTGTTCTGTGGTTTCCATTGACCGCGATCCTGGCCGGTGGTGTCTTGCGGCCTTTGAAGGGGCTCATGATTGCCGTCCAATACAAAAACAGCGCCCGGGAAGGCCGACTTGACGACTAGTTCTGCAGAAAGACCGGGCGGGAGCCTGCGTAAACTGGTTCTCCCTGCGATTGCCGCGGTCTGCGGGCTTGCGGTTTTGCTCAGCCTTGGGTTCTGGCAACTCGACCGGCTTGCCTGGAAGGAGGCGCTGATCGCAAAGGTGTCCCGCGATGTTGGTCTGCCTGCAGTTCCAGCGCCGGGGCCTGAAACCTGGCCAGGCCTGGACATGGCCGAAGCCGACTACCGGCATGTAGCCATTTCCGGCAAATACCTGCCAGGAACGGCCTTGTATTATTTTGCGCTTACGAAATCCAAGAACAAATATGCCGGTCCTGGCTATCTGGCCTACAGCCCATTTAAGACAGACGCAGGCTGGACCGTGATGGTCAATCGCGGTTTTGTTCCGGAAAGCTTTGCCTTTGAAAACAACGCCAGCTGGCGGAACATTCCCTCTGGTCCGCAGCAACTGACTGGCCTTTTGCGCAAGTCGGAAACACCCAATTGGACCACACCTGCAGCAGACGAGACCAAGCGGATTTGGTTCGCCCGCGACACTGGACATATGGCGCGCGTGCTGGAAGTCGGGGATGTCGCATTAGCGGCCTTCAGCATTGATATCGATCAGGAATTCACCCCGGAAACCGGCCTGCCGCAGGCAGGGGAAACCATCGTCAGGTTCAAGAACGATCATTTGGGGTACGCACTGACCTGGTTTGGTCTCGCAGCGACATTGATCGGTGTCTTTACCGCCTATGCCTACAGCGTGGTAAGGACGCAGCCAAAGAAAAACGGGAGCGCCTAGCGCTCCCCAGGCTACTGACAAACCTTCCAACCCATCAGTCGTCACCAACTCACTGGGCAAATATCTGGAAGCACAGCCACAACCACATGCGTCATCACCGGACCTGATCCACTGCTGTCCGGTTTAAATTGGTCAGCGTGCCGTAAGCTGCTGTTTTGCAGTCAAAAACAGCTGGTTGTTTTGATATGGACACATACGCTGCAACTTGTTCCAAATGTCTCCCCCCTTGCGGGGGAGATGTCCGCGAATGCGGGCAGAGGGGGGTGCACCCTCTCAGTAAAATACAGCGTATATTATTAAAATCAGACGCTTAGCCCCCTCTGTCTCCTGAAGGAGACATCTCCCCCTCAAGGGGGGAGAGGGGAGTATGCCGCCTGTTTTGGCCATGTTGCGGATTGAATTTGCTAAACCGGACAGCAGTGGGACAGGCCCAACCATGACGGCGGAGAGAAAATCGAACTTTGTCATAAAGTTCGGGAGCGGCTAGCGCTCCCGGGAATTTCTCAGAGTCTGGCAGTTATCAAAGCTGTGCCAGAACAGCCGAAGCGCCGGTCAAGGTGGTTTCGCCGCGCCCTTCTTCGATGCCCAGATGTGTGATGACGCCATCCTTGGCGATCAGGACAAACCTTTGGGATCTGGTGTTGCCGAAAATCGGCACATCGAGGGCCAATCCGATTTCCTTGACAAACTCCGAAGACGTGTCGGACAGGAATTCGATTTTTCCAGTGGCGTTCGTAGCCTTCGCCCAGGCGTCCATGACGAACAGGTCGTTGGTTGCCAGAACAGCGATCGTGTCGACGCCCTTTGCCTTGATCGTATCGTTATGTTCGATGAACCCGGGAAGATGGTTTGCGTGGCAAGTGGGGGTAAAGGCCCCTGGCAGGCCGAACATGACCACCGTTTTTCCCTTGAAGATTTCGTCTGTCGTGATTGCCCCCGGGCCATCGGAGGTCATTTGGTGAAACGTTGCGTCCGGGATCCGGTCGCCCACCTTGATTGTCATGCATTAGGTCTCCTGCTCGGCCGGCAGTACCGGCGCCAGAAGGTGAGTTAGGGGCACATGGGGCCGCCGTCGAGGGCAAAAGTGTATCTATTCAAAATTAATTCAGCAGGGTCGCGGAGATGTGATGCCGGCTCTCTGACGCCTGCCCATTGTCAACGAGTACCAGCGTTAATTCAGAGCCATCCGCAGTCTGGGCCAGGCCGCGCGTTGACAGCGTCCAAACCGCCTTGTTGCCCGTTTGGTCTTTCAAAACCGGTACGCCGATATAGGAGCCTTCCGGTCCTTCCGCGAACAGGTCCGGCGTTCCGTTTCCTGTTACCGAAGCTTCGATAGTCAGAACCGGGGCGTCAGAGCCCGGAACAGTTGTGATTGAAGTAATCGCAGAAGCGTCAGCGTTTACTTCTGTAGGTACAAGAGCAAGATCCCGGTTGATGAGCACCGCCGATACCCGGTCTGCCGCTGCATCCGGTTTCAAGGTGAGTTCAAAGGATCCGTTCCCCGGAACGCAAATTTCCTTGCACACACCGAAAAAGACGTCCGCCTTGAGTGTGACCGGCTGCCCTGGGGCCGCTGGGGTAACCAGCATGGGAAGTACGACACCGTCGTTGTAAACAATCGACGTGGTGAAACCGTCATCGTATCGGGCAGGCGCCGGGAATTTCATTTCAATTGCGCCAACGTTGCTGGAGGCGGAAAAGTCAGTTTGCGGCGGAATGCCGGCTTCTCCTGGAAAACGCCAATAGGTGTGCCAGCCAGGGTCCAGCGAAAACTCAAGCCCTGCGTGATAGACGCCGGCCTCGGGAGGTCCGGCGGAAATCAGCCGGACGGCTCCTCCAGTGACACTGATCCAGTCAGATGAAGCGGCTGCCACAGGATTTGGCAGCAGCGCCAAAGTTAGGCCCAAAACGGCAAATAAATGTCTCATGGGTCCTAACTACTACACGTCCAAATAGACGTCATGTCACGTTGCGCTGGCGTCCGGTCATTTCCATGTGAGATGGAGAAAGAAAATCAGGATTTTCGGCGGCATATGCGGAAAATACGATTATACTGAAAGAGTGGGTGATAGTTTTGTTGACGCAGGTGCCAGGCTCTCGGTTTCTGCGCGCAATCCGGTGAGGTGTGAATGACGGAAATTGCGACGGCGGATTCGCTCGAAGGGCAGCTTCTGATTGCCATGCCAAACATGGCCGATGGCAGGTTCAATCATTCCGTCGTTTATGTGTGTTCACATACGGAACAGGGGGCGATGGGGCTTGTCCTCAATCAAGTCGCCAGGCATTTGTCGCTTGAGGACCTTTTGGTTCAGCTCAACATCCTGGATGATGAAAAGGCGATCCGCCTGCCGTCACGCATTCGCGAAATGAATGTGCACAAAGGCGGCCCCGTCGAGGTGGAACGCGGTTTCGTCCTGCACAGCAACGATTTTGTCATCGATCGTTCGACCCTCGAAATCGCAGACGGGATTTGCCTGACAGCCACACTGGAAATCCTCAAGGCGATGGCTGATGGGGATGGGCCCGAACAGGCGATGCTGGCTCTTGGGTATTCCGGCTGGGCGCCGGGGCAGCTGGAAGATGAAATCCAGTCCAACGGCTGGCTGACAGGGCCGGCGAAACCGCATCTGGTGTTTGATCCGGCCTATGATGACAAATGGCAGCGCGCATTGATTTCAATCGGTATTGATCCCTCAATGCTCTATGGGGATGCCGGTCACGCCTGAGTAAAATTTGGGCAAATTGCCGAAACTTAGGTTTTGACGTAACTAGCGCCTGACATATCCATGGTTTTGTTTTAAATCCGGCTAAGTTTGCTCTACTGTGGGCGGACGCCAAGGCCGGATTGAATCCGGAATTTGACCAGTTTGGAGGCATAAGGCGCGGTGAGATATTTCAGTACGCGTGGTGAAGCACCTGTTCTTGAGTTTTCTGATGTTCTGCTGCAGGGACTGGCGCGCGACGGCGGTCTCTATCTGCCGGAAAACTGGCCGAAGTTCGACGATGAGAAAATAGCTTCATTCGCAGGCAAGTCCTATGCCGAGGTCGCATATGAGGTAATTGAACCGTTCATCGGGGATTCGGTGCCGGCAGATACACTGCGCACCATGATCGAGGAAACCTATGCTGGCTTCCGGCACGATGCGGTGACGCCGCTCGTACAGCTTGGCCCAAATGCCTTTGTCCTCGAACTCTTCCACGGCCCGACGCTGGCGTTCAAGGATGTTGCCATGCAGCTGCTAGGCCGGCTGATGGACTATGTGCTCACCGAGCGGGGATTGCGGGCGACAATCGTTGGCGCAACATCAGGCGACACCGGTGGCGCCGCCATCGAGGCTTTCAAAGGCCGTGAGCGCACGGATATTTTCATTCTGTTCCCAGATGGCCGTGTGTCTTCCGTCCAGCGCCGCCAAATGACGACACCGGCGGACGACAATGTCCACGCACTGGCGTTGACCGGCAACTTCGATGATTGCCAATCCATCGTGAAGGGCATGTTCAACAATTTCGGTTTCCGCGACCGTGTGGCCCTGTCCGGTGTCAACTCGATCAACTGGGCGCGGATCCTGGCGCAGATCGTCTACTATTTTGTATCAGGCGCGGCTCTTGGTGCGCCGCACCGGCCGGTGTCCTTCACAGTGCCTACCGGCAATTTCGGCGATATTTTCGCCGGATACGCCGCCATGAAAATGGGCCTGCCGATCGAAAAGCTGGTGGTCGCGACCAACGTCAACGACATCCTGGCGCGCACGCTGGAAACCGGCCGCTATGAAATGCGCGGGGTCTCGGCGACCACGGCACCGTCCATGGATATTCAGATTTCCTCCAATTTCGAGCGGCTCTTATCTGAGGCCTATGGTCATGACGGAGACGCGGTTCGCAGGCTTATGAACCAGCTTGGTCAGTCCGGCAGTTTCACAATTGATCCGGCACCGCTTGCTGACATCCGTGCGCGTTTCGCGGCTGGCCGTTGCGATGAGGCCCAGACCGCCGAAACAATTTCCAGGACGCTGAAAGACAGCGGCTATCTGCTGGACCCGCATACGGCAATCGGTGTTCATGTTGCTCAAGAGCACGAACAGGCGGGTGTCCCGATGATCATTCTGGGCACTGCCCACCCGGCAAAGTTTCCGGATGCCGTGGAAGCTGCATGCGGCGTGCGGCCCGAATTGCCGCCTGAACTGCAGCCAATGATGAGTGCTGAGGAACGTCAGCAGGTGCTGCCGGCTGAACAAACCGCCATTGAACAGCACATAGAGCTCCATGCCCGTGCCGTGCAAAGCGGGGTTTAGGACATGGATGTCAGAACCTCGACGCTCTCTAATGGATTAACGGTCGTTACCGACCAGATGGCTCACCTGAAAACCGCAGCCCTGGGTGTTTGGGTGCGGACCGGATCGCGGGCGGAGAACCCGGATCAGAACGGGATCACACATCTTCTGGAGCATATGGCCTTCAAGGGGACCTTGTCCCGGACGGCCCGTGACATTGCGGAACAGATCGAGGCGGTTGGCGGTGAACTCAATGCTGCCACCAGCATTGAACACACCAACTACTACGTCCGGATACTGGCAGAGGATCTGCCTCTGGCGGTGGACCTTCTCGCCGACATCCTGCAGAACTCGACCTTCGATGTGGATGAGCTTACCCGCGAAAAGCACGTGATCCTGCAGGAGATCGGTGCTGCTCATGATGCTCCGGAAGATCAGGCTTTCGATTTGTTCCAGGGGACTGCCTGGCCGGACCAGCCGATCGGCAGGCCAATCCTCGGTACACCTGAGACCGTGAGCGGATTTAGCCGCGACGCACTGAATGATTATCTGGCGTCGCGTTACCGGGGCCCGGATATGGTTCTGGCCGCCGCGGGCGCAGTCGACCACGATGCGCTGGTCAAACTCGCGGAAGAAAAATTCGGCGGAATTGGCAAGGAGCCTGCCGAAAAGGAAGGCCCCGCAGTCTACAAGGGCGGCGAAAAGAAGCTCGAAAAAGACCTGATGGAAGCCCAGATCCTGATCGGATTCGAAGGACGGCCCTACAAGTCCGAGGATTATTACACGATCCAGATCCTGGCTTCGGTTCTGGGTGGCGGCATGTCGTCGCGCCTGTTCCAGGAAGTACGCGAGAAGCACGGGCTGTGCTACGCGATCTACAGTTTCCACTGGGCATTTTCAGATACTGGCCTGTTCGGTATCCACGCAGCTACCAGTCAGGAAGACATAGCGGCCTTGATGCCGGTGATCCTCAACGAGCTGAAGTCTGCTTCGGAAACGATCTCGGAAGAAGAGGTCAGCCGGTCCAGGGCGCAAATCAGGGCGGGCCTGATGATGGCCCTTGAAAGCCCGACTGCACGTGCAGGCCAGATTGCACGGCAAATCCTGATCCACGGCCGTATCCTGACTTTGGAAGAAATCTCTGACAAGATCGAAGCCGTCACAGCAGAAGACATCCGCCGGGTCGCGCAGGAAACGTTCACAAGCCAGACGCCAACGCTTGCCGCGGTCGGGCCGGTGAAGGATCTCATTTCTGCCGATGATATCGTGCACCATATGAGCGCGCCGCTCCCGAAAGCAGCGTCGATGTAGGAAAAGGGTCTTTGGCATGTCGCTCTTGCGCTCCACGATCGCGCCGGAAACTGAGCCAAGGATTGAATCGAGCACGCATTACCTGCGCGCGCCGGTCATCGGGGATTTTCGGAACTGGGCGGAACTCAGGTCTGCCAGCCGCGATTTTCTAAGGCGCTGGGAACCCATCTGGCCTAAGGACGACCTGACGAAATCCGGTTTCCGGCGGCGGCTGCGCAAATACGCCAAGGACCGGCGCGAAGGGCGCAGTTATCCCTATCTGCTGTTTTGCCGAGAAACAGATGCGCTCTTGGGCGGTATAACGCTTTCCAACATCCGCAGAGGTGTTTGCCAGTCGGCGACCATGGGCTACTGGATGGGCGCTCCCTATGCCGGTAAGGGTCATATGAGCCGCGCTGTCGGCTTGATATTGCCGCATTGTTTCAAGACCCTTGATCTGCACAGGGTGGAAGCATCCTGTCTGCCCGATAATGAACCGTCGATCAGGCTGTTGGAAAATGCCGGTTTCCGGCGTGAAGGTTATGCGCGCAAATATCTGCTTATCAACGGCAGATGGCAGGATCATGTTCTGTATGCGTGCCTTGCCGAAGATCACGCTAAGGCAATCGCACAGACCGCACCCTCAAACGGTGGATTCGTGAAAGAAATCTTGTGACATGGCGCGCAAACCGATACTCATTCGCTCCATGTCGAAATTGTTGCCGGACCACTTTGTGAGCATACGCAATCTTCTTCTCGCATTGTTTATCGGGCTTATCAGCTTGTTGCCGTCCGGATTGGCGGAAGCTGTCGAGCCGGTCCCTGTTCCATTGAATGTTGAGGCGCTGGACCTGACAAAGGTCGTGGACATCCACGCTGCCGCCGGGCCGCGCCTTCAGGTGTCGACTGCGCCGGGTGCTGACGGGATCGTGCGCCGGATTGAAGTCTCCTCCCGGGACGGAAAGAACAGTAACTGGGCCGTGTTTGCCCTGGCAAACACCAGCGATGAACAGATCGACCGGCTGCTTGTCGCTCCGTATTTCCAGCTGGTCGGATCAAAAATGTTCTGGCCGGACCTTGGCT
Source organism: Roseibium sp. (assembly GCA_965230705.1). Taxonomy (GTDB): domain Bacteria; phylum Pseudomonadota; class Alphaproteobacteria; order Rhizobiales; family Stappiaceae; genus Roseibium. Next base: position 1,119,336 of record CBDDLN010000001.1, read on the forward strand.
CTTCGCGCATCGCCGCGATCACGCCGAGCCAGGGAATTGCACCTGAACGGCAGAAGAGCCTGGAAGCGGACGTCTTCCTCGTCACGCTTGATCCCGGTTCGGTTGTCACGTTTGTTGCGGAACTGACATCTCCGGAATTGCCGCAGTTCCGGCTGTGGGAGCCGGACACCTACACCGAGACGGTGAACGCTTACACGCTCTACCGCGGTATTGTCCTTGGCATCTCCGGCCTGCTTGCGCTCTTTTTGACGATCCTGTTCGTGGTCAAGGGAACGGTGATGTTCCCTGCAACGGCGGCTCTTGCGTGGTCGGTCCTTGCGTACCTGTGTATCGACTTTGGGTTCTGGAACCTGGTCTTCAATTTGGATGAGGGTGCGGACCAGCTCTATCGCGCTTATGCCGAAGTCATGCTGGCAGCCAGCCTGATTATCTTCCTCTACGCCTATTTGAACCTCAACCGGTGGAACATCCACTATTCGCATCTGGCGCTGACCACTTTGGTACTCCTGCTAGGTCTGATCGGTGTAGCCGTCTGGGATCCGTCCATTGCAGCAGGTGTCGCACGCCTGTCGCTCGGAGTGATCGGGGTTCTTGGCTTCGTTACGATTTTGGTCCTGGCATTCCAGGGTTACGACAGGGCGATCATGCTGATACCGACCTGGTTCCTGCTGATTGCCTGGCAGATCGGCGCGGCGATGACCGTGACAGGCGCTCTTGCCAACGACATCGTTCAGCCTGCGTTGGCAGGCGGTCTGGTTCTGATTGTTCTTCTGATCGGTTTTACGGTGATGCAGCACGCCTTTGCGGGTGGCGCTATTGCACAGGGTCTGATTTCTGACGTTGAACGGCGCGCGCTTGCCTTGACCGGTGCCGGTGACATCATCTGGGACTGGGATATCGACCGGGACCGGATCTTCACCGCCCATGAAGTTGAGGATCTGCTCAATCTCAGGCACGGCACGCTGGAAGGCCCGGCGCGCGATTGGCTGGATGTGTTGCATCCTCAGGACCGGGACCGCTTCCGCGCGACACTGGATGCCGTAGTCGATCAGCGCCGCGGCAAGGTTGTCCAGACGTTCCGTTTGCGCTCTGAAGATGGTCACTTCCGCTGGTTCCGCTTGCGGGCGAGGCCGATCGTCGGTTCGGACGGTGAGGTGATCCGATGCGTCGGCACGCTTTTGGATGTGACGGAAGAACGGACGGCGGAAGAACGGCTGCTGCATGACGCCGTTCATGACAATCTGACTGGCCTGCCGAACCGCGAGCTCTTCATGGATCGCCTGCAGTCGGCGATCGCAATGGCAAAGGCGGACAAGACAAGCAAACCGGCCGTTCTGATCATCAATCTGGACCGGTTCAAGCAGGTCAATGACAGCATAGGTCTATCCGCTGGTGACAGCATTCTTCTGACTGTTGCCCGGCGGCTGCAGCGTTTGATTGGCCCGCAAGATGCACTGTCCAGATTGAATGGCGATCAATACGGCTTGCTCGTCCAGTCAGAGACGGCTCCGGACCGGATCGTAGCGCTTGCAGACTCTTTGAGGTCTGCGGTGCGGGCGCCGATTAATTTCGGTGATCGTGAAATCTTCCTCACTTGTTCCGTCGGCATCTCGCTCTATGAAGGCGAAAAGCAGACGATCGAGGACCTGATTACCAACGGTGAAATTGCCCTCAATCACGCCAAGCGCCTCGGCGGCGATCGTCAGGAGGTCTTCAGGCCGATCCTGCGCCCGCTTGGCAAGAATATCGTGGATCTTGAAAGCGATCTGAGGGAAGCGATCCGCAAGGAGAACCTCGGTGTCTTCTTCCAGCCGATTGTCCGGCTTGAAAATCAGACGATTGCCGGATTTGAAGTCCTGGCACGGTGGCAGCATCCCAAACGCGGCAATATTTCTCCGGCCGAGTTCATCCCGATTGCCGAGCAGTCAGGCCTGATCAACGAGCTGGGAATGTACATGCTGGAGAAGGGCGCTCACCAGTTGGCATTCTGGCAGCGTGAGATTGAAACGACGCGGCCGCTGTTTGCCTCGGTCAACATGTCGTCCCGCCAGCTCTTGAAACATGATCTCATCAACGACGTGAAGGCCGTCCTTTCACGCACCTCCCTGGCACCGGGAAGCTTGAAGCTGGAACTGACGGAATCGGTCGTGATGGCCAATCCGGAGTATTCCGCCAAGGTGCTGGAACGCCTGCGTGCGCTTGGGGCCGGGTTGTCGCTTGATGATTTTGGCACCGGCCATTCGTCTCTGTCCTATCTGCAGCGCTTCCCCTTTGACACGATCAAGATCGACCAGTCGTTTGTGAAAGCAAATGGCAAGTCGGCACGTCCGGTCTTGCTGCGTACGATCGTCGCCATGGGCCATGATCTCGGGATGGCGGTTGTTGCTGAAGGGGCGGAGAGCGAAGCCGATGCGCTTGAGCTCTATCAGATCGGCTGTGAATACGCCCAGGGCTACCATTTCGGGCAGGCGGTCTCTGCCGATGAAGCCAGTAAGTTGCTGCGCCGCCAAAAGGAAATTGAACCGCAACCGGCGTAAGGAAACCGTGTTTTCTAAGGCGGCGTCGTATAACCGGCCTACTTCAGGCTACGGGACGACGATTTCCAGACTACTGCGTGAAACTTCGATCTCGACAGGCGTGGTTCCGAAAGGATCCCCGTCGATCTGAACGGCGACCGGTGTTTTCGACATGATCCTTGCCCGGTCAAAAGGCATGAGCTTGACGCCGCGTGCCTTGTGGACCCGGCCAAGCAAAAGGGCGAAGCCGAACCGGATCGCTGAGAGCGGATCGTCCTTTTCCAGGATAAGCATTTGCAGCCCGGCCTTTGTGACAGACGCATCCGGGCAAATGACAAAGGGGCCGCCGTAGCACCGGCCGTTGGTTGCAACGGCCAGTTTTCCGGAAACCGTTTGACCGTCGATTTCGATCACCAGGTCAGTGCTTCTTCGGGTCAGACCTATCTTGAGCGCGGTGAGCACATAGGCGAGCTTGCCCAACTTGCGCTTCAAGGCCAATGGAATGCCGTGAACCACTTCGGCATCGAAGCCCGACGAGGCCATCAGGACAAACGGCTGCCCGTTGGCAAGGCCGGCATGCAGGGTTTTGGTCCGCCGCTGCAAAATCGCGTCGGCCACATCATCGGGCTTATGTGGAAGGCCTAGTTCATGGGCAAGAACATTGGCAGTTCCTGCCGGTATGATGGCAAGATCCGGTGGTGCAGGATTGCTCTGAAAACCTGTCAGCGCCTCGTTCACCGAGCCGTCTCCACCCGCTATAACAAGCAGACTGACCGCCAGCTTGGGATCGGCGGCAACATCGCCAATCTCGCCTGCTCTCTGTGTGAGCCTCAAGGTCACATGATACCCAGCTTCTTCCAACCGCGACTGGATATGTGCCAGCGCGTCAGGCCGGTATCCGCCCGAGGTCGGATTGGCCATGATCAGAATGTTGTTCGGTATCGCGCCGCCAACGTGAGACTGCGACGGCGCTTCCTTGATGGACTCAGGTCTCGTCAAATCTCCCCCTCTGACGGGTCTGATGCGATCCCGTGTTTGTAGGGAGCCATACCGCGCCGGGCGAGTTCATCGGCGCGTTCGTTTTCCGGGTGGCCTGCGTGCCCCTTGACCCAGTGCCAGGTGACATCATGCCGGGTCCGGGCTTCGTCCAAAGCCTGCCAAAGGTCGGCATTCTTTACCGGCTTGTTGGCAGACGTTCGCCAGTTGCGTCGTTTCCAGCCGTCCATCCATTCGGTAATGCCGCTGCGGACATAGGTGCTGTCGGTATAGAGATCCACGGCACAGGCACGCTTCAGGACATTCAGCGCCTCAATGGCTGCTGTCAGCTCCATGCGGTTGTTGGTGGTCTCCTCCATACCACCGGACATTTCCCGTTCGTGCTTGCCAAACCGCATGATGGCGCCCCAGCCCCCCGGACCAGGATTTCCGGAGCAGGCACCGTCGGTATAGATCGTGACGCGATTTTCTGAGCTCATGTGTCCAATCCGTAGGCGCCAGTGTTTTCAACGCTTTGGTGAAAGCGGAGTTTTTTCAGGTACTCCAGCGGATCCTTCGGCGTAACGAGCGCGCCTTCAGGCACACTGAGCCAGTCATAAAGGCGTGTTAGCAAAAACCGGAGTGCCGCGCCGCGGGCGAGCAGTGGCAGCGCGCTGTATTCCTGGTCAGTCAGAGGACGAACTTGCGAATATCCATTGAGCAGCTGACGCGCCTTGGTGACATTGAAAGAAAGGTCTTGCTCAAAACACCAGGCATTCAGGCAGATCGCAATGTCATAGGCGAGAGCGTCCGTGCAGGCGAAATAAAAGTCGATCAGGCCGGACAACTCGTCAGAGAGGAAGAATACATTGTCCGGGAAGAGGTCCGCATGGATCACCCCGACGGGCAGGTCGGCAGGCCAATGCGCTTCCAGATAGTCCAGCTCCCGCTCGATTTCGGCAGATAATCCGGGGATGACTGAATCCGCGCGGCCTTCGCATTGCTGGTAAAGCGGACGCCATCCGTCGACGCTCAGAGCGTTTTTCCGCGTCATCGAAAAATCGGCACCGGCCAGATGCATTTGCGCCATGTTCTGGCCAAGCGCACCGCAGTGTTCCGGCTTGGGCCGCTTGACCCACATCCCTTCCAGAAAGGTGACCAGGGCAGCAGGCCGGCCTGCGAGCGTTCCAAGAACAGCGCCAGCACGGGTGGCGACTGGCGTCGGGCAGGTGATCCCGCTGGAAGCAAGATGCTGCAGGAGGTTTAGAAAAAACGGCAGGTCATTGGGATCGACGCGCTTTTCGTAAAGCGTGAGGATGTAGTAACCGGCTTCCGTGTGAACCAAAAAATTGCTGTTTTCGACCCCTTCCGCGATCCCCTTGAAGGAGAGCAACTTGCCGATATCGTAGGTGTCGATGAACGCGGAAAGCTCTTCGTCCGCGACCTCGGTGTAAACTGCCATGGTTTCTATCTATTCTGCTGCGCTTACCGCAGGGCCTGTCGCGGCGCGTAGTTCGCGGGGAAGGTTGAAGGAAATGGTTTCGTCAGCCGTGCGGACCGTATCGACCTCAACGGTGAAACGGTCGGAAAAGGCTGCGATGACTTCTTCCACCAGGGTCTCGGGCGCTGACGCACCGGCAGTCAATCCGAGGGAGGAAATGCCGTCGAGTTGGCTCCAGTCAATGTCAGCAGCCCGCTGGATCAGGATGGACACCTTGCATCCGGCGCGTTCCGCCACTTCCCTGAGCCGTTGTGAATTGGACGAGTTGGGCGCGCCAACCACCAGCATCGCATCGACCGTTGGCGCGATGGTTTTCACAGCGTCCTGGCGGTTTGTGGTGGCGTAGCAGATGTCTTCCTTGTGGGGCGCAACAATATCGGGAAAGCGCTGCTGGAGTATCCGCACGATGCCCGCAGTGTCATCCACCGACAAGGTGGTTTGCGTAATATAGGCAAGCTGCCGACCGCTCTTGGGCGCAAAAGTACGCGCGTCTTCTTCCGTTTCAATCAAGGAGACCGTGCCGTCGGGCAATTGCCCCATGGTTCCGATCACTTCCGGATGGCCGGCGTGGCCGATCAGCAGGATTTCGCGGTCGCGGCGGTGATGAATTTCCGCTTCCTTGTGAACCTTGGAGACCAGCGGGCATGTCGCATCCAGATAGAACATGTTCCGGTTCGCGGCGTCTGCAGGCACCGACTTCGGCACACCATGTGCCGAAAAGATCACCGGCCGGCCCCGGTCATCCTCGGGGATTTCGTCAAGTTCCTCGACAAAAACAGCCCCTTTGGCTTTCAGGCTATCGACAACGAATTTGTTGTGCACGATCTCGTGACGCACATAGACGGGGCGGCCGTATTTCTCCAGCGCCAGCTCGACAATCTGGATCGCGCGGTCAACTCCGGCGCAAAATCCCCGCGGAGCGCACAGGAGAACGGATAGTTTCGGCTTTTCAGCGACAGTTTCGCTCATATCTGTCCTTTGGACTTGAACCTGTGCGCAATAAGGGGCCGGGACCCGCAGGTGTCAAGGCTGAAGTCCATAGTCTGGACCGGTTATCCTTGTCGACACTTGGCCTCAGTCTCGCCAAGGTTTTCATCACCTGCTATGTAGCAACGCCGGATGACTGGAAACACTACAGGTGAAGAATGAATTTAGACAGTGACAATATCGGTGCCAATGGCCTGAAAAGAGCCTGGGTCATGCCTATCTGTGCGCTGTTTTTGAGTGGATGCGTGGGCGGATCGGACGATCTTGCCGGAAGCGGAAGTACATCGACGGGCGTTGTGGACAAAACACGGGGTGCGGTTGCAACGGTCATTACCGGCGGGCAAGGGCCAATCGAAGTTGATCCGAATGCATTCACTGCAGATGTCTACTGCCCGCCCATCCAGCTTCTTCCCAACACTCACTTCATTTCCAAGTATGAGCGGGGCAAGGAAGGAGAACCTAAGGCTCTGCTGTATCACGCCTCGATCGAAGAATGGGCCCGCAGCTGCAAGCGCGTTGGAACGGACCAAACCAGCATCAAGCTCGGCCTGTCCGGCAAGGCAACGCCAGGGCCAGCCTGGAAGGGCGGGGAAGTGAAACTCCCGGTACGGGTCGCACTAATTGCCGCAGATGGTGACGGTTCACCGTTCAAGTCGGAAATTGTCTCGGTTCCGGTTCCGATTGAAGTTGGTTCTCCAAGTGAAGCCTGGACCGTGGTTGAAGAAAAATACACGGTGGAACGGAATCGGGAGATGAAGATCGTATTCGGTTTCGACGAAGGTAAGAAGGGCCGCCGTTAAACTGACGTTGCGCAGAATGGGGGATTCCAAGGTCTGATCATGAATCCGCATGCCGGATATTGACAAGCCTATGCCGTCATCCCAAAATCTGCGCATCAAGTCGGGTCGTTCCCGGATTGGCCAGTGGCAACACTGAATACCCTGCGGGAGAGGCCGGATGAAACAGACCGGCGCCGAAGGAGCAACCGCCCCGGAAACTCTCAGGCAAAAGGACCGCAGGGAAAACAACGCTCTGGAAAGCAGTTAATCGCGTCCTTGAAAAGGATGCGGAACAGCTCACCGAAGGAGTAACCGCGATGGAGTGTTCATTGCGGGAAATCTCTCAGGTACTCGGACAGAGGGGGTGCATGCCGGAGAAATCCGTCGCGTGCGCAACCTGAAACCCGAGGAGCTGACATGGCTGAGGCAGCCGCTGCAGGCGATCTGAAAAAAACTCCGCTTTACGATCTTCACGTCGAACTCGGCGGGCGCATGGTGCCCTTTGCCGGTTACGAGATGCCGGTGCAATATCCGGCCGGCATCATGACCGAGCATTTGCACACACGCGAATCCGCCGGTCTGTTTGATGTCTCGCACATGGGGCAAGCCCGCTTGGTGGGGCCGGACCATGAAACCACCGCGAAGGCCTTGGAAGCGCTGGTCCCGTCCAACATGCTGGAACTTGGGCGCGGCAAGCAGCGGTATACGGTGCTGCTGAATGCCGAAGGCGGCATCATTGATGACCTGATGGTTTCCCGGCCCCTCTCGGAAGACAGTGACGGCGTGCTGATGCTGGTGGTCAACGCTGCCTGCAAGGACGGCGATTACGCCCATTTGAATGTAAACCTCCCGGACAACGTTCGCCTCGAAATCTTTGAAGACAAGGCGCTGATCGCAGTTCAGGGGCCAAAAGCCGTCGAGGCCGTGGCAGCTCATGCGCCCGCGGCGGCGGACCTGGGATTCATGTCCGGCGACTTCATGGAATTTGACGGTATCGCCTGCCACATCGCCCGGGCCGGCTACACCGGTGAGGATGGGGTGGAGATGTCCGTTCCTGCAGGTGCTGCCGAAGCTATTGCACGGGCGCTCCTCGCAGACGACCGGGTGAAGCCGATTGGTCTTGGTGCCCGCGACAGCCTGCGGCTTGAAGCCGGGCTTTGCCTCTATGGCCATGATATTGACGAAACCACGTCACCGGTGGAAGGCGCAATTACCTTTGCCATGCAAAAGCGGCGGCGCGAGAACGGCGGTTTCCCGGGTGATGAGCGGATCCTGAAAGAACTCAAGGATGGCCCAGGTCGTGTCCGGATCGGCCTGAAGCTGGAGGGCAGGGCGCCTGCACGCGAAGGCGCTGAAATCCGCCTGCCTGACGGGACACCGGTCGGCGTTGTTACGTCCGGCGGTTTTGGCCCCAGCGTCGGTGCACCGATCGCCATGGGCTATGTCGCGTCCGAACACGCGGCAATTGGAACCAAACTCAATCTTGTCGTTCGCGGACGGGAGCTGCCGGCAGAGGTGGCAGACATGCCCTTCGCGCCACACCGCTACTACCGCAAACCGAAATCCTGACCACCCATCAGACAGTACTGGGAGAGATCATGACCACCTATTACTCCAAGGACCACGAGTGGATCGCCGTAGACGGCGGTACGGCCACCATCGGCATTACCCAATACGCCCAGGAACAGCTTGGCGACGTTGTTTACGTAGAGCTTCCGGAAGCGGGCAAGAGCCTGTCGCAGGGCGATGAAGCGGCGGTTGTTGAATCGGTCAAGGCGGCCTCTGAAGTTTACGCGCCGATTGACGGCGAAGTCGTTGAAGCAAACGACGGCCTTGCCGATGAGCCGGCCAAGGTCAACGAAGATCCGGAAGGTGCTGCCTGGTTCATCAAGATGACGGTCGGCAACGCCGATCAGCTCACCGAACTGCTCGATGAAGCAGCTTACAAGGCCTACGTGGAGACGCTTTAACACCATGGCAGGGCACACTTACACGGCCGAAATTTCCTGGAAATGCCAGGGCGACTATGCCGCGAACTCCTATTCGCGCGGTCACGTCTGGCGTTTTGATGGCGGCATCGAGGTGCCTGCCTCTGCATCACCGACCGTGGTGCCTTTGCCGAACTCCGTCGAAGCGGCCGTTGATCCGGAGGAGGCGTTCATTGCGGCGATCTCCTCTTGCCACATGCTCTGGTTCCTCGATCTTGCCCGTCAGGACGGCCTGATTGTCGAGAGCTATCAGGACAAGGCAGAGGGCCTCATGGCCCGCGTTTCGCGGGGCAAGTTGGCGGTCACCAAGGTGACTCTCCGGCCTGAAATCACCTTCCGGGCGGAAGCCGCGCCGGAAGAGGCGAGGATCTCAGAACTCCACGAGAAGGCGCATGAACTTTGTTTCATCGCCAATTCAGTCAAGTCCGAAATCGAGGTGCAGCCGGAACCGGCGCGCCTGGTTTCCCCCTAACGCGAAGAGCCGTGACCATGCGCTATCTTCCCTTAAGCGACACCGACCGCAGCGATATGCTGGCGCGCGTTGGTGCTGCCTCTATCGACGATTTGTTTGCCGACGTGCCGGAAAAGGCGCGGTTGAATGACCTTCTGGACCTGCCGCGCCGGGCAAGCGAACTGCAGGTCGAGCGGCAGCTGTCCGCACTTGCCGCCAAGAACACGGCTGCCGGGTCGGTTCCGTTTTTTGTCGGCGCCGGCGCCTACAAGCACCATGTGCCGGCAACCGTCGATCACCTGATCCAGCGCTCGGAGTTTCTGACTTCCTATACGCCCTATCAGCCGGAAATCACCCAGGGCACGCTGCAGTACCTGTTTGAATTTCAGACGCAGGTGGCGCAGCTGACGGCTATGGATGTGGCCAACGCCTCCATGTACGACGGGTCCACCGGCACGGGTGAAGCTGTGCTGATGGCGCACCGGGTGACCAGGAAGAACAAGGCGGTTCTTTCCGGCGGCTTGCATCCGCAGTACCGGGAAGTGGTCGAGGGGTTGTCAAGCATGGCCGGGGACCAGGTGGTCAGCCTGCCGGCGGATCCAGATGGCACGGAAGACATCCTGTCGCAGATCGATGACGAGACCTCCTGCGTGGTCGTGCAGTCGCCGTCCTTCTACGGCCAGCTGATCGATTTGAAGCCGATTGCGGAAAAGGCCCATCAGCACAAGGCACTGCTGATCGCAGTCTTTACTGAAGTTGTCTCGCTTGGCCTGATCGAACCTCCGGGGACGCAGGGCGCTGATATCGTGGTCGGCGAGGGTCAGTCCATCGGCAATGGCCTGAATTTCGGCGGACCTTATGTTGGCCTCTTCGCCACCCGTCAGAAATACGTCCGGCAGATGCCAGGCCGCCTTTGCGGTGAAACGGTGGACGCGGAAGGCAAGCGCGGCTTTGTCCTGACACTTTCAACCCGTGAGCAGCACATCCGCCGCGACAAGGCGACCTCCAACATCTGCACCAACTCCGGTCTTTGCTGCTTGGCCTTCACCATTCACATGTCGCTGCTTGGTGGGGCTGGCCTCAAGAAACTGGCCCGGATCAACCACGCCAACGCGGTGAAGTTGAAGAAAGCCCTTTCCGCCGTTCCAGGCGTTGAAGTGCTGAACAGTGCGTATTTCAACGAGTTCACGGTGAAACTCTCCAAACCGGCTGCTGACGTCGTCGAGGCCCTGGCCGCAAAAGGTATTCTGGCCGGTGTTCCGGTCTCCCGTTTGGAGCCGGGCAAGGCAGACCTTGAAAACCTGCTGGTGGTCGCCTCTACCGAGGTCAACCTTGATGAAGACCGCGCGGCCTTTGCCGATGCGTTGCAGGAGGTGCTGGCATGAGTATGAACACGCAAGGCCGCCCGACATCACCGGGCGAAGCGGGCGAGAGCTTCCGTCCGAAAACCTTCACCGGCAACCGCGGTCTCGATATGGAAGAGCCGCTGATCTTCGAAGTCGGCCAGATGGACATGAGCGGTGTCGATCTCGACGAACCGGAGGATTTTACTTCTGAACTCGGCGCTCATGCCCGGGAAGACGCGCTGGAACTGCCCGGGCTATCCGAACCGGAAGCCATGCGCCACTACGTGCGCCTGTCGCGCAACAATTATGCGATCGACTCCGGGCTCTATCCGCTCGGGTCGTGCACCATGAAGCACAATCCGCGGCTGAACGAAAAAATGGCCCGCCTGCCGGGCTTTGGCGACATTCACCCGCTGCAGCCGCTGTCCACGGTCACCGGCGCTGTTGAGCTGATCGACGAACTGGCCCATTGGCTTATGGTCTCCACCGGCACCTCCGCCGTTGCCATGAGCCCGAAGGCCGGAGCTCATGGCGAGCTTTGCGGCATGATGGCGATTAAGGCGGCCCACACGGCAGCTGGACGCGATCCGAAGATCGTGCTTGTTCCTGAAAGCGCCCATGGCACCAATCCGGCAACTGCTGCTCTGCTTGGCTACAAGGTGGTCTCCATCGATGCCAAGGAGGACGGCACCGTCGATCTCGCCAAATTGAAGGCGACCATCTCCGAGCATGAAGGCAATGTGGCCGGCATCATGCTGACCAACCCGAACACCTGCGGATTGTTTGAGCGGGACGTCATCGAGATCGCTGAGGCGGTCCATGCGGCGGACGCCTATTTCTACTGCGATGGCGCCAACTTCAACGCCATCGTCGGCAAGGCCCGTCCGGGGGATCTCGGCGTTGATGCCATGCACATCAACCTGCACAAGACCTTCTCAACGCCCCATGGCGGCGGCGGTCCCGGTTCCGGTCCGGTGGTCCTCTCTGATCGGTTGGCACCCTTTGCACCGTTGCCATTCATCCGCAAAGGGGCAAACGGCCCGGAGCTTGTGGAAACGGAGGAAGAGACGAAGGATGGTGAGCAGCCCTTTGGCCGCATGACCGCCTTCCATGGCCAGATGGGTATGTTCGTGCGCGCTCTTGCCTATATGCAAAGCCACGGCTCGGACGGTTTGCGCCAGGCATCGGAAGACGCAGTCCTCAACGCCAATTATGTCCGTGTTGGCCTGCAGGATCTGATGAGCCTGCCCTTTGGCGAGCGCCCGTGCATGCACGAGGTTCTGTTTGACGACAGTTTCCTGGAAGACACCGGTGTCACCACGCTCGACTTCGCCAAGGCGATGATCGACGAGGGCTATCACCCGATGACCATGTATTTCCCGCTGGTCGTCCATGGCGCGATGCTGATCGAGCCGACGGAATCGGAAAGCCGGGCTTCGCTCGATCTTTTCGTCGCCACCATGCGGGATTTGGTCATGAGTGCACAGCGCAAGGAAACGGACCGGTTCTCCGGTGCGCCATACCTTGCTCCGCGCCGCCGTCTCGATGAAACCGGCGCGGCCCGCAAACCGGTTCTCAAATGGACAGCTCCGACTCCGGCTGAAGTGACTCCTCAAGCGGCGGAATAGGACAGTCGCCAGTTTGAAAACATGAACCGAAGCCCGGCCAATGCGCCGGGCTGTCGGGCTTTCAAGCATATTGGGCGAATAGGGGTTTAGGCAGGTCGGGGCAGAGCAAATTGCCATTGATTGCGTGTAGATCTCACAGGTCTGCACCAACGCCTTTTCGAACGCAGGGATTCGCCGATAGCCTCTTTGAGAGCCTACCCTCTTTTTATCTCCTGTAATTTTTGACGGTGCTTCGCATATGAGATCATGGTCGTAAGTGTTTTTATGTATCCTTTGATGAAAGGATTCGGACACAACGACCAAAATAAGAGCTCGCACCCGTTTCCTGACGACGATAGTGCAGACAAGAATTCGACGTGGGCCCCATCGCTCATGACAAGCAAAATTGGAATATGATTGATCGACCTGGTCTAGGAGCGGGTTCCGCAGAAGCTTGTGTTGTTGCCAGGGTAGGCTTAGGCAACCGTGCGGTCGCTGGCTCACTGGACCTGCTTTCTTGAAATACCCGTAGCCGGTCTGGCCAGACGGACAATCTGTTTCGACCGGTTTCTCAAACATCATCCCGTTTGACGCATTTCGTTACCGAGAACGAAGGACTATGTGATGCGGCTGTCCAAAACGACAAATGACACGATCAGTTTCCTTTCCTATCTGGCCAGAAGTCAGGATGCGGTGGTTTCGATTGATGATGTGAAAAGCAATTGCAAACTCAGCACCGGTCAGCTCAACCAGATCTCCAAGGCGCTCAGGCTGAACGGCCTGATAGGGACTGTCAGGGGGCGTAGCGGTGGTGTGTTTTTGCTGAAATCGCCAGAAGATATTCTGATTGCGGAAGTCCTCAAGGCTTCAGAAACCGACTTTGCCCTGACCGGATGCAAGCATACCAAGGATAGGTGCAATTGCCTGCGCTATGGCGGGAAGGTCTACTGTGAACGGCTGGAAGGTGCCGTGGCCGCGTTTTTCACATCGCTTGATGGCCTGACCTTGTCAGATCTTCAGGAACGCAATCCGGGGTTGGGCACTTCGGGTACTTCGAAGTCCCCGGAGCAACTGCAAACTTAAGCTCCCGTCACACGTTTAAGGGTGTCTGAGGGCAATTCGCCGAACATTTTCCGGTAGTCCCGTGCAAATTGTCCAACGTGAGAGAACCCGGTTTCAAACATTGCATTCGCGACCGTCTGGTTTTCGTCAGGCGGATTGATGAGCCTTCTTCGTGCCTCCGCAAGGCGCGCAACCTTGAAGAATGTCGAAGGCCCCAGTCCGAGCATCTCGCTGAAAGCTCTCTCAAGTGCCCTTCGCGACACACCTGTACTTGCGCAGATCCGGGACACATCGAGGCCAACAGTGTCACCAGCGGAAACGGCTTCGAGACATTGTTCGAGTGCCGCCTTCGGTATGGTCAGGGTTTCCCGTCTGGGCGTCAAACCTTCTTGCGCCAGCCAGCATTCGACAATTCGATCAACGAGGTCGTCGGCGATCCAATCCTTGGCAAATCCTTCTTCCCAGCAGGATTTCGCCAGGATTGAGCGCGCATCCTGCATCAACTGCGCGGGAGCGTGAAACGCCTTTGGAAGCTTCTGAAAGCGAGCCTGGCCCAAACCGTAGCTGTGCAATCGTCTGTGTACGTCTGCTTCGGGCAGGGAAATATGAAAAATCTCGAAGCCTTTCGGGGTAATTACATGGAATTCCGTTCCCGGCTGTTGAACGAAAATGTAGTTGGATCCGTAACTTCTGCCCCGGTGCCAGAATGGGCCCGCAGAAATTTGCGGAACAGAAAATGTGTACATGTCTGGCGGGGTTGCGCCCCGATGATCAAGAGTGATCAGGAAACTGGCAAAGTCGTATAGAAATTTTCCGCCATTGATTTGAGCAATACTCGCTACATGACTTCCGGGTTTTTCAGGATGTAGCGGCTGAACATTCAAGTCCCAGCTCATCAGGTCGGCGGATAGCTTGTCGACATCAAAATATTTGGCCACCGTTGCGTTCTTCAGACGGTCGGCGTTCATCCTGCCCTCCAGTCAGAAATGAGGTTTCATCTCTAAATTTATCAGAATCAAATCTTGGCAATCACAAGTTGTTTAAGTGCTTTTATATAAAGCTAACCAACCTCAACTTTGTCAGTCAAATACATCTGAAATGTTTGTTTTAGTTCCCGGGCACCCGGATACTCCGCTCCAGAAGAGCGGGTTTCCAGCAAAGATATTCCTCAAGCTTATGCATGGAATCGGGTCAGCTGTGGCAGTTGGCGCTCATAGCTGTTGAAGTAGATCACCGACGTTGCCGATATGATTGTTAATGGTCCATTTACCATAAATGTGTTGCTTTCAAACGGACGTTGCGGAATGTTCTGTCGCGTTTGTGGTCCGGCCCTTGATACATTTCCGTTCACTTTCAGGAGTGATTTGCGGATGAGGCTTGAAGCTGCACGGGATTGGCGGTTCAACAAGGTAGGCAGACAATTGTCTGTTCATCGCCTGTCAGGCAACGGACCGCAGTTTTTGGTATTTGGAGCAAATTAATGGCGATGAAATTGAGCCGCCGCACTGTTGTTGCCGGACTTCCTTTGCTTTTGGCCGCGTGCCAAAGCCAGCAGAATTCGGTCGTCGAGGCAGGACTGACACCGCTGTCGGACGGCACTCCGGATTATGCGACGGCCTATGCTCCGACACGGGACGGCGGGTTTTCGCTACCTGCCATCAAGTATCAAAACTTCGACCCAAGGTATCTGCGCCAGTCGGTCTATTATCCGACCCGGCATGAAGCAGGTTCCATCGTCGTCGATCCGAAAAAGAAGTTTCTCTATTTTATTCAGCCCGGCGGACGGGCAATCCGCTATGGCATCGGGGTCGGTCGGGCCGGTTTCGCCTGGAACGGGGAGGCCGTCATCCGCTACAAGCGCGAGTGGCCGAAATGGTTCCCGCCCGATGAGATGATTGAACGGGATCCATCGCTGGAAAAATACCGCGACGGTCAGGCTGGTGGCCCTCGCAATCCTATCGGCGCACGCGGGCTGTACCTGTGGCAGGGCAACAAGGACACGCTCTACCGGATCCACAGCACCAACGCACCGAGCAGCATCGGGACCAATGCCTCCAGCGGCTGTATCCGCATGTGGCATCAGGACATTATCGACCTTTATGACCGGGTGAATGTCGGCGCCAAGGTGATTGTGCTCGGTTAGAGCATTTTCCGATCAATTTGGATCGTTTGACCGTGGCGATGTTTTCCACTGGCGAGGCGGTTCGCCCACCGCGGTGTTTCCCACCACAAGGGTGAACCAACGATGCCAGAGGGCAAAATCGCCCGGCCCGACCTGTTGGTTCCCGGTTATTACTTTGCCTGTTGATGGGTGAGGATATCTGGCCCATCGACCGCGTTGCGCCGCTTGCCCGATGCACCGCATCGCGCTTCGCGGCGCGCCTTGCCGAGTGAACCGGATATCTTCATCAAACGAACCCAATTGGTCGGAAAGTGCTCTAGCAGCCGTAGCCTATCCAACACCAAAGAAAACTTATCCCACGCCGATGGGCATGACGTATTATTGTCCGGTTCCTTTCACACGGGGCCGAAAACGTCCGTCCGTTCGCGGTGACAGGAACCGGATCTTGAGGTGGATTTCAGCGAAGTAACGGACCGCTGGAGCTGCCGGTGGTCCGCAAACCGGCTAGTTTGAGTTTGGGTTCAGGCAAACTGCGCAAGCTGGACGCATCTGTCTTCTGGCAAACCCTCGGCCTCACACCACCGCGGGCGCGCAGCAAAGAGGGCAGGGCAAGCGCGGAGCATTTGGGACACAAGTTCCGGGCAGGCGTACCGCCCTTGCCACACTTACCATTCTACCCCACACCTCCCGGCATGGACCGGGCGCCTGCCATCCCGTTCTTTTGAACGGAAAAACCTTACCAACGCCGGGGTATTGCCTGCGGCGCTCTTGGGCGTGCTTTGGTGTCTGTTGCCATCGAGAAATCCCCCTCCAGCAAAAACCGGCTTGACAGAAGTCGATCCTCCGGCAATGGTGCCGCCCATGATCAAGACGACTGCAACCTTCGCGTATTTTTATTACGTCACCGACATATCGGCGGCTGCGTAGGATCTTGCTCACCTGAAAGAATTCAACAAAGCCGCCGCGTCAGGCGGCTTTTTGATTTCACAAGCTCCTGGCGGGCAGACCAGGAAGCTTAGAAAATGACCTCACATGTAATCGAAGCCGGAAAACCGGCAAGCAAGCTGAAATCCGAAGCCGTTCAGGTTCTCCTGGAGCGCGGGCTCATCAGTCAATGCACAGATCTGGAAGCGCTTGATGCCGCGCTCAGCAAGGGGCCGGTAACCGCCTACGCCGGTTTTGATGCCACCGCCGGCAGCCTGCACGTTGGCCACCTGATGCCGCTGATGACCATGCGCTGGCTGCAGAAACTCGGCCACCGGCCGATTATCGTTCTGGGCGGCGGGACAAGCCAGGTGGGCGATCCGAGCTTCCGCAATGAGGCGCGGCCGCTGCTGGAGCAGGCCCAGATCAAGGCGAACATCACCGGTATCCGCCACTCGGTGGAACGCCTGCTGGACCCAAGTGGGCCGGACGGTGCTCTTCTGGTCGACAATGCGGACTGGCTGAACGAGTTCCGCTTTCTGGAATTCCTGCGCGACTACGGCAGTCAGTTCACCGTCAACCGGATGATGACCTTCGACAGTGTCAAGTCGCGCCTGGACGCCCAGGTGCCGCTGACGGTGCTGGAATTCTGCTACATGCTTTTGCAGGCCGTCGACTTTCTGGAGCTGGCACGGCGCCATGACTGCACCTTGCAAATCGGCGGTTCAGACCAATGGGGCAACATCGTCAACGGTGTCGAGCTGGGCCGCAAATGTGACGGACGAAAGCTGCACGGCCTCACAGTGCCTCTGATCACCACGGCCAACGGGTCCAAGATGGGCAAGAGCGCGGCCGGCGCTGTCTGGCTGCACCCGGAACACCTGTCCGCCTTCGGCTTCTGGCAGTTCTGGCGCAACACCGCCGATGCGGATGTTCCAAGGTTCCTGCGGCTGTTCACCGAGCTGCCGATGAACGAGGTTGCCCGTCTGTCAGATCTGAAGGGCCAGGAACTCAA
Source organism: Roseibium sp. (assembly GCA_965230705.1). Taxonomy (GTDB): domain Bacteria; phylum Pseudomonadota; class Alphaproteobacteria; order Rhizobiales; family Stappiaceae; genus Roseibium. Next base: position 1,136,609 of record CBDDLN010000001.1, read on the forward strand.
CGAAGCGAAAAAGGTGCTGGCCACCCAGGTAACGGCCATTGTTCATGGCCGCGAAGCAGCCCGCGCAGCATTAGAGCAGGGGGATGCGCTCTTTGCAGGAGCCGGAGAGATTGCCGAACCCACCCATCATCTTCCGCTTGTGCAGTTGGCAGACGGGCTCGGCCTTCTGGAGCTGCTGGTTGCACTCGGCTTTGCCAGTTCAAACGGCGACGCCCGGCGGCTGGTGGAAGCCGGTGGTGTCCGTCTGGGCGGCCAGGTGGTTCATGATGCCAGGCGGCAGATTTCCAGCGGTGACCTTCAGGCCGGAGACCGTCTGTCCATTTCCGTCGGCAAGCGGCGCAAGGCGCTGGTCGCCTTTGTGTGAGTGCAGAAAGGGCGGATCAAACGGGTCCGCCCCAACATTTTTCAGACGAAGCTCATGATCATCGCCTTGGTAAGGCGTGTCTGGTCTGCCTGGGAGGCAAACATGTCTCTCGGGAAATACTCAACGTTGGTCATGATTTCCATTACTTGAGAGCGGCCCTTGGGCGAAAGGTCGATACTGATTGACTGGGCGCTTTGACCAAGTTGCATCAACTGGGTCAAAAGGCCCGGATAATAGGTATCGTAGAAGCCTTGGGCCGTTTCAGGTGTAATTAATGTGTGACCCCTGTGGGCGCGGGTTGAAGCGTTATTGGTAGCGTCGACCACATGCATTGGTTCGTAAAGGTTGTTGGTAATATGCTGGTCGCCGCCAAAGTAGCTACCGGCAAGAGCGCCATCGTCCACGAAAACCACCTCATCGTCGAGGTTGCCTGACGGGTTCGCGTTGTGCGCCAGAATTTGCGCGGTTGTCATGGTCGTGCCCTGCAGGTTTGTAATCTCATCAGAGATGTCAGCCGCATTGTCACCGAGTTCACGGAAAACGATCTGCCCGTTGCTGGTGGCATTCCAGTTGAACGACTGGTTCCTGTCCCAGGCACCTGTATAAATGCCAACAACACGTGCTGCCTTGCGGAAAATGGCAAATCCTGACGAATGCAATGCACGCAACCGCACAAATTCCCCCGCGGCGTTCATGTAATAGGTGCTGGGCAGACGGCTTGGATCAAAGCCATTGCCGGCGGCGTTAATGGTTGCACTGCCGAACAAACGGTTTACAGGGGAAATGGTATCAATCGGCATGGGGCTCGGCATTTGCAAGTTCCTCCCGTCACTATCACGGCCATCAAACAACTGAGGCTTGAACGCCATTCTCCCGCCCTGAACCGGCAAGGCAGATATGGAGCTGGTGGCTGAAGCCTGAATTTTTGGGCGATTTCGCAGGAGAGCGTGCAAACAAACGGCCAATAAAAGATCGGATATTGCTGCTGCCATCTCTTCCCCCGATACCTCCGATCATCTTCAAGACGTTTGAATTCTTGGAGCGTGACGAAAATTCGGAGGAGCAATCAGAGGGGCTGTTGGTTATGGGTGGTCAGGCGAATTGGTTTCCCCGCCACACATGTCATTGGGTGATGACAAGGTCATCAAAATAGTAGGTTCCCTTACCAAAAGCACTCAAACCGACGCCATCAGGCCTTCCCTTTGGCCCGTTTGTCGGGACTTCGATAATCATTTGGTCGTTCACGAAGAAAACGTTTTTGTCTTGTTGCCGGTCGACAAAAACGCGGTTCACCTCTCCTTGAAGAATTGCCACGTTGTAGCCGTTTGTCACAGGGGTGAGTTTACTGCCGCGCTTGCGAAACACATGATACCTGCCATGATCATCGATGCCAAAAAACCAGTATCTGCGGTGCTCCACAGATCCGACGATGACGCCGGCACCGCCTAGTCCGTTGGAGTCGGCTGTCACAGTTACGGCAATGTCAGCATTTTGAACCGGGGAGAGTTTCTCACTGCCGTCGAATCTTACCCAGTTGATGTCCACCAGATGTGTGTTGTGCCCCTTGGTCCGGTTTTTGAATATTAGTTTTCCATCCTCAAAGCGAATTTTCCAAGGCGATCTCCTGGGCGGGACAGTAAGTTGACCACCCAAAATCAAGTCCGGATCTTCATTGTCGAAATTTTCTGAATAAATTTGTTCTGGTACAAAATACCTTCTGGAATCCCAAACCAGCAATATGGTGACGAGCAAAAATACAAACAGCAGCGCTATGCGTACAGGGGTCCAGTTGTTCATCCGCTGCTCCAAAAAATACAATTAGAGCGGGTATACTTCGCGTGGGTTTGAATGCGTAGCTGGATCTGCAAATGCGGTTAATTATTCCTAGCAAAACAAAGCCCCGCTTTCCTGATGGAAAACGGGGCTAAGTGTTCGCGGGGAAGTCGCGATAAGCCGTCTTGCTTATGCCTGCAGACGGGACCTTATTTCCTTGCGCAAGTCGTCAATTGGTGCGCGTTTGCGGCCGTTCTTTATGTGCCAGAACGTCCAGCCGTTGCAGGCTTCTTGACCTTGTACCAGAGCGCCGACCTTATGGATCGAGCCGGTGTGGTCGCCGGATTTCAGCGATCCGTCAGCCCGGACGATCGCCAGATGTTTGCCTTTGGAGCACGAAAGCTCAGCGCCGGGTTTTAAGAGGCCGGCTTCCAGAAGGTTGCCGAAGGGGATGCGTTTTTCCGCGCGTTTGCCCTTTTGCATTTCCAGGGAAACGCCCGAGCCGGTCTCAATCGCGTCAATGCGCGCCTGGGCGGCCTCGATGTAATCTGTCTCCCGCTCGACGCCGACAAAATGGCGGCCGAGTTTCTTGGCGACCGCGCCGGTCGTGCCAGTGCCGAAGAAGGGATCGAGAACCACGTCACCGGGCTCAGAAGAGGCGGTGAGGACTCGGTAAAGTAGGGCTTCAGGCTTTTGGGTCGGATGAACCTTCTGGCCATCATCGCCCTTCAGCCGCTCAGAACCGGTACATAGCGGCAAGTGCCAATCGGAGCGCATCTGCAGGTCGTCGTTAAAGACCTTCAGGGCGTCATAATTGAACTTCGCCTTGGCGTCCTTCGACTTGGTCGCCCAGATGATCGTCTCGTGAGCGTTGGTGAAGCGCTTGCCGCGGAAGTTCGGCATCGGATTGGACTTCAGCCAGACGATGTCATTCATGATCCAGAAGCCGAGATCCTGAAGGATGGCACCGACGCGGAAGATGTTGTGATAGGAGCCGATTACATAGATCGAACCATCCGGCTTCATCACCCGGCGAACGGCCAGCAACCAGGCGCGGGTGAAGGCGTCATAGGCCTCAAAGCTTGCGAACTGATCCCAGTGATCATCGCAGGCATCGACCTTCGACTGGTCCGGCCTGTGCAGGTCTCCGCCCAGCTGCAAATTGTAGGGCGGATCGGCGAAAACCAGGTCCACGGAGGCGGACGGCAGCTGTTCCAGGGCGGCCACGCAGTCGCCCTTGATGATGGTGTCGAGCCAGTCCGGCTTATGATCTGTGTGGGGTGCCACAGAGGACACCCCGGTACGCAGTACTCTCATTGCGACGCAATACCTCACGCAATTTCGAGTGTCATGGTTACCGGGTTTGGTAAATCAGGAGTTAAGCTCGATTCGGAAAAATGATCGTTGAATCAATAGTTTGTTTACGAGTGTAAAAGCTTTACGAGAAGTTAATTGGACGGTCCTGTCGAAAACGCCAGAATTCTGCTGATTTCTGTGAGATTGCGACCTGTCTCGGATTTCCATTCGTTAAAAGCGGCCTGAATCGCGGTCATATTTTTTTTCGACGGACTTGCGTTTTCGATGACGTTTTCGCGCATCAGAGCGTTAACAACGTCCTTTGAGAGAATGAAACTCTCCTTGCCCATGAAACGAAGCGCGTATTGGCCGGTGTTGCCGCCGAGGCGGTTTCCCTTCTTCTTCAAAAGCTCAAGCAGACCGATCTGATCGGTTTCCGGATAGCTGGCGAAGAAGGCCGAGGCGCTGCCATGTTCCTTTGCCAGGTCGCTGAGAAAAACCGCATTGGCCTGCACTGATCTGATTTTGGCGCCATTGCGGACGATGCGGGTGTCAGATGTCAGGCCTTCGTAGAACTCATCGGGCTGGAAACTGAGAAACGGGACGTCAAACCCGTGAAAGGCCTCTTCGAACCCGGGCCACTTGGCGTCAATCACCTTCCAGCTGAAGCCGGATTGGAAGATGCAGCGGGTGAACATGGAAAGCCACCGGTCATCTGTCACAACCTTTAGCTCTGCAGCTGATTTCGGTTGGCTGCCCTTCAGCAAGTCCGCAAGTGCGCCGTCACCGCCCTTGTTGGCCTCGGCAAGTGCCACGATTTCGTCAAATGACCGCATTGGATTTCCTGATCACGTCACATTTCGACTGAAAATAGCAACAAAAGAACGGAAGTCACTTTGGGATCGCAACCTCAAGCGAGATAAAAATTTCTTCGTATATTGAAAAAATTTTCAAATTTGATCCTGCAGCGATTGACCCAGCCCGCGAAATGCAGATCCTGAAGGAATAACTATAAGAACAGGAGAAACGATTGACCCATACATCTGGATATTTCAGGTCCATTCAAACCCGTCCCGTGAGCTGCGCTCCAGCTTTTCCAGCTGAGACATTTACCGACGCAGCCGCAGCCGTAGACCGGCTGATAGAAATTTTTGAGGCCAATACTGCCTTTCTGCGGGACGCCTTTGAGAGGCTGGTTGGCGGGGAAACCGTCGAAGGCCGCTTCCGTGCTTTTTATCCGCAAATTGAAATTACCTCCGACAGTCATGCCCGCCTGGACAGCCGCCTGTCCTATGGCTTTGTCTCCCGCCCGGGCACCCACGCGACCACGATCACGCGGCCGGATCTGTTCCGCTCTTATCTGGAGGCGCAGATTTCCCTTCTGATCCGCAATCATAATGTGCCGGTTGTTGTTGGCGATTCAGATGTGCCGATCCCGCTGCACTTTGCCTTTTATGACGGTACCCATGTGGAAGGCGGCGCGGCAGCTGCCAGCCTGGATCAGCCACTGGCCGATGTGTTCGATCTGCCCGACCTTTCCGTGATGGATGATGCCATCGCCAACGGCACTTATGAGCCAGCTGATGGTGTCATGCCGCTGGCGTCCTTTACCGGTCCACGCGTGGACTATTCGCTGCACCGCTTGCAACATTACACGGCAACAGCCGCTGAGCACTTCCAGAACTTCGTGCTTTTCACGAACTACCAGTTTTATATCGACGAGTTCTGCCGCATGTCTCATGAGCTACTGGCGGACAAGGACAGTGGGTATGAGGCTTTTGTCGAGCCGGGCAACCTGATCACGCGGGCAGGGGAGACCAACCCCAATTGCGGGACCATTCCCGCCAAGCTGCCTCAAATGCCCGCCTATCACTTAAAACGTGAGGGCCACCGGGGCATTACCATGGTCAACATCGGCGTCGGGCCGTCCAACGCCAAGACCATCACTGACCACATAGCCGTGCTGCGGCCCCATGCCTGGCTGATGCTGGGCCATTGCGCTGGCCTCAGGAACAGTCAGACGCTTGGCGACTATGTGCTCGCCCATGGGTATGTGCGTGAAGACAATGTGCTCGATCAGGACCTGCCGGTCTGGGTGCCAATCCCGCCGCTTGCCGAGGTTCAGGTGGCCCTGGAAGACGCGGTTGCCGAAATTACCGGCTATGACGGATATGAACTGAAACGGGTGATGCGCACGGGAACCGTCGCCTCTATCGACAACCGGAACTGGGAGCTCTGGAACCAGAGCGATCTGGTCAAGCGGTTCTCGCAATCACGGGCGATCGCGCTGGATATGGAATCAGCGACGATAGCCGCCAACGGCTTCCGTTTCCGTGTGCCCTATGGAACGCTGCTGTGCGTCTCCGACAAACCCTTGCATGGTGAGTTGAAGCTGCCCGGTATGGCGACGGACTTTTACAAGCGGCAGGTGGCCCAGCATCTGGAAATCGGTCTCAGAGCATTGGAAAAATTGCGTGACATGCCGAGCGACCGCCTGCATTCGCGCAAACTCAGAAGCTTTGCCGAGACGGCGTTTCAATAAACGGCTAGGCGAACCGTCCGTAGAGTTTGCAGGGAAAAGTTGGCCACTGCTGAAAAGAAAAAGAGCACGCCGGCATTCGCGGCGTGCTCTTTGATTTCGAGGCCGGTCGTATGGCCGCCGTAAAGGCAGCTAAGCTTACTCCGCTTCGTCTGCCGGAGCTGCGTTCAGCAGGCCATAGCGCTCAATGCCGATTTTTTCCAGAAGCTCCAGCTGCGTTTCCAGGAAGTCGATGTGGCCTTCCTCGTCCGCCAGCAGGTCTTCGAAGAGCTTCATGGAGACGTAGTCGCCTTCATCCTTGCAGATGTCGCGCGACTTTGAATAGGATTCTCGGGCATCATATTCGCCGGCCAGGTCGCATTCGAGAACTTCCTTGATGTTCTGACCGATCCGCAGCGGCGCCAGCTTCTGCATGTTCGGATGACCTTCCAGGAAGATGATCCGGTCCGTAATCTTGTCCGCATGTTCCATTTCTTCAATGGATTCAGCGCGTTCCTTTTTTGCCAGGCGGGCATAACCCCAGTCAGCCAGCAGGCGGTAGTGGAGCCAGTACTGATTGATGGCTCCAAGCTCAAGAAACAGTGCCTCGTTGAGCCTTTCAATAACTTTTGCGTTGCCTTTCATGGCTGCTCTCCGGTTTGGATTTGATGCTTCCAGTTTAGAATTATTCTATATTGTAAGTCCAGTGTTGGGTCGACACAAAATTGGTGATTCTTACCAAGGTAAAAAATCGGCCCGGCAGAAAACCTGCCAGGCCGAATTTAACTGATTTCGCAAGTCAGTTTCGAGCGATTTTTCCGCGTTTATGACTTGGGCAGAATAACCGTATCAATGACGTGGATGACGCCATTGGAGGCTTCCACGTCGGCGGTCACCACGGTTGCTTCATTGACCTTGACACCCTTGGTGGCATCTACGTTGATGTTGCCACCTTGAACGGTCGCCACATCGGCGGTCTTGCCTGCAATGTCGCCAGACATCACTTTACCGGGAACCACATGGTAGGTCAGGATGGCGACCAGCTGATCCTTGTTTTCCGGCTTCAAAAGATTGTCGACGGTGCCGGCTGGCAGTTTCGCAAATGCTTCGTCAGTTGGTGCGAATACGGTAAAGGGGCCGTCGCCCTTGAGCGTGTCGACTAGTCCGGCAGCCTGCACGGCAGCGACAAGCGTATTGAACGATCCGGCGCCGGACGCGGTGTCGACAATGTCTTTCTGGCCGGCGTTTGCGGCAGATAGCGGAAGGACGAGGAGAAGGGCGAAGGCGATTTTCTGTAGGAATTTCATGTAGCACTCCAATTGTTGTCACAGACACGCAGCATGACAGGTAATCCGCCGGATCTATTTGACGGGGGTATGTCCTGCTGCACACGCGGGTGTTACGGAGCGTTTTGTTGTTCAGATGACCGTTCGCCTGAACATTAATTATTATTAATAAGTAATCCGATCTCAGGTTCGGTTCGTAGGGCGCACCTGTCGTTCCGGTGTGCCAGGAGAACGCTTTCTCCATTGATTTATTTGATTCAGATCAACTTGAAAATCAGCTGAGCGGCTATACTTTCAATAATATGAAACTATTGAAGGTTGGTCCGATGCTCTTTTCGCTACCACGTCTGGGCGCGCGATATTCGCCCCTGTATTTCCTGGCCTCACTGGGGGCCGGTGGTTTGACGGTGACGTTCTTTATGTACCTGATGTTCTGGGTTCCTCATCCAGGTCAGCCGGTGCCGGTGTTTGAGGACATTCTGGCGGCATTCAGCACCGGCGACGTGTTTTTGAAGAGCGCGATCGTTATTGCCTGGGCCGGCATCGCGGTTTTCGCCTATTTGCATTATCGGCTGTTGATCTGGAATTTGCAGGAATTCAGCCAATTCCGGCAAACGCCTGCCTATAAAGCCATGCGTTCGGGAAATGCGGAGACACAGCTCCTGGCGGTTCCCCTGACCCTGGCCATGTCGATCAACGGCGGCTTCATATTGGGTCTCGTATATGTTCCCGGTCTGTGGTCCATCGTTGAGTATCTGTTCCCGCTGGCGATGATCGCGTTCCTGGCGGTTGGCATCTACGCGTTTGTCTTGCTCGGTGACTTTTTTGGCCGTGTTCTGACTGGCGGCGGATTTGACTGCGCACGCAACAACAGTTTTGCGCAATTGCTTCCAGCCTTTGCCCTGGCGATGGTCGGGGTTGGTCTTGCTGCGCCGGCTGCGATGAGCCAGACCCTATGGGTTGCCGGTCTCAGCCATATTGCATCGACTTTCTTTATAGTCGCCGCAACGATCCTCGGAACGGTCGCTTTGTTCCTCGGCTTCCGCTCCATGATGGAAAACGGCGCGAGCGAAGAGGCTGCCCCGACGCTTTGGGTCGCCATTCCGATCGTCACCGTCATATCAATTGCCTTGATGCGACAGGGGCACGGTCTTCATGTGCATTTCGATGCTCATGGCAGCTCGGCGGATACATTCATGTTGCTGACTGACATGCTCGCCGTACAACTGCTGTTCGGTTTGCTGGGATATGCGGTTCTGCGCCGCCTCGGCTATTTCGCAAACTATGTCTTTGGGACGAAGAAAAGCGCGGGCTCCTATGCGCTGGTGTGTCCCGGCGTTGCCCTGACGGTTCTGGCCCAGTTTTACGTCAACAAAGGCCTTGTTGCTGCAGGTTTGCTGGAGAAGTTTTCCGCAGGCTACTGGGGCGTGACTGCCATCGCCCTGCTGCTTCAGGCTGCAACCATTTTGCTGGTCTTTAAGCTCAACGCGAAACATTTCCAGGCCGATGAGCAGCATGCTGCTCTAACTCCGGCCGAATAACCAGTTTGACAAGCTCCGTCACTTGACCTGACTGTTTTCCAGCAGTCAGGTTCTTTTTTATTTTGAGAGTCCTGCGGTGATCACCTTTTTCATCACGGTGGGCAGGGCTTCTCCGTCAAGCTCGTCTGGGCCCGACCACCAGCTGTCCGCATCCAGGTCCGGAAGTTCTGTCAGCTCGGCCCGGTAAACGGTCAGCTCGAGGTGAAAATGGGTGAACGTGTGTTTGACAACACCGGGACGCACGACCCAGTCACCTGTTACCTGCAAGGGCGATTGGATTGGTTCGGCAACAAAGCTCTCGGACCATTCGGTTCCGGGAACTTCGCTCATACCCCCGAGCAGGCCTTTCGGCGGACGCCGCCGCAACAATACCGCGCCATCTGATTTGCGTACGGCGACAAAGGCCGCACCCCGGCGGGTCGGTTTTGCTTTTTTGGGTGTTTTGTTTGGCAGGGTCTCGGCAAGCCCGGACTTGCGAGCCGTACAGTCTTCCATCCAGGGGCACAAAGCGCAGGCAGGCCGCTTCGGGGTGCAGATTGTGGCGCCCAAGTCCATCACAGCCTGAGCGAAGTCGCCTGGGCGTTTATCAGGCGTCAGCTCTTCCATGGCCTGGCGAATGGCCGGTTTTGATGCTGGAAGAGGTTCCTTGATCTCAAACAGGCGGCTGAGCACCCTTTCCACATTTCCATCCACAACTGCGGCCTTGTGGTCAAAACCGATGGCTGAGATGGCGGCGGACGTATAAGGCCCGATCCCGGGCAGTTCCTTCAGTTCGATCTCGGTCTCAGGAAACCGGCCGCCGAGGGAATTTGAAACATGCTCCGCGCATTTTTTTAAATTGCGGGCACGGGAGTAATATCCAAGGCCAGCCCAGGCCTTCATGACATCATCAGTATCCGCTGCCGCAAGCGAATCGACATCGGGCCAGAGCCGAATAAACTTTAAAAAATAATCCTTTACGGCGGCAACAGTCGTCTGCTGCAGCATGATTTCCGACAGCCAGACCTGGTAGGGATCGGGCACAACACCGGCTTCCCGGTCTGCCGGCAGCACCCGCCAGGGCAGATCCCTTGCGTGACGGTCATACCATTCAAGAAGTTTTTGCGAAGTAGCGATAGAACTCATGTGCCAAACGTGCCGCTTTGCGCGGCCATTTCAAGCGATGACTTGGAAAGCCTGGGGAAAACACATGTATAAAAGGCGTTTGAGCAGGCGTTCCTCACGAAGTCTTGGTTTTGTCGCATTGATGAACCCAAGTAAGGGTACGTGAGTACCGTTTGTCGGGCTGAACTCAGGAGTAATGCCATTTCGCCAGAGCGTGCCATAGCATCGAGCAGACGAAAGGTTTCTGCCAAACCGCTTGCAGACCTTGTCGGCAAGGCGATGACGCCTGTTTGCCGCAAGCGTGGCTTTGCGACGGTTGATGTGGTTGCCTCCTGGCCGGATATCGTCGGTGAACGGTATGGCGAACGGGTGTTGCCGGAGCGTCTAATTTGGCCGCGTCAATCCGAAGATGCCGGACTTTCGGACGGATCCGCGCCCAAGCCTGCGACACTCGTGGTGCATACCGATGGCCCGACAGCGCTCAGGCTGTCGCACGAAACACAGCAGATCATTGAGCGCATCAACACGTTCTATGGCTGGGCCGCTGTTGGACGTATCAAGATCGTGCAGCGCCCGGTGTCGATCCGCCGGAAACAGACAAAGGCTCCTTTGCGCGATTTGACTCAGGATGAAGAGCAGCGCCTTGAAGCCCGGCTCGCCAATGTTGAACATGACGGGCTGAAGCGTGCGCTGGCCCGGTTGGGCTCACAGGTCATCGCCCGCGAAAATCCGGACAAGTGACAAGTCCGGTAAACAGACCGTGATCAGTGCGGATTGAGGCCTCCCCCTTCTTGCCATAATTGACCAATTGAGTTGACGCCGCCTGCCGGAGCGGGCACATCCTTTTACAACAAACGTCACTTCGGCGATCAAACATTGGACGGAATACTCTCGTGACACTTTCCCGCAGACACTTTCTTCACGCTGCCTCCGGCCTGGCCCTTGCAACCGGTCTGGTGTCAGTTCCCGGACTCGCTCTGGCTCAAAGCGTCGATCTCGACAAGTTGCTGATCCCGGGCCCGCTGGGTGACAAGATCCTGGGTTCTGAAGATGCGCCTGTCACGATCGTGGAATATGCCTCCATGACCTGCGGCCACTGTGCGAACTTTCACAAGCAGACCTATAAGGCCCTGAAGAAGGAATATATCGAGACTGGAAAGGTGCGGTTTATCTTCCGCGAATTCCCGCTTGATGCTGTTGCGGCCGCTGCCTTCATGCTGGCGCGCTGTGCTCCGCCTGAGAAATATTTCGACATCATCGACATCATGTTCGAACAGCAGCGCAGCTGGGCATTTACCGACAATCCGTACAACTCACTGCTCAATTTCTCCAAACAGGTCGGATTTACACAGGAGTCCTTCGAGGAGTGCTTGACAAACCAGGGTCTGCTTGACGCAGTGAATGCAGTGAGAGATCGCGGCGCAAACGAATTCGGGGTTAACTCGACGCCGACCTTCTTCATCAACGGCGAAAGGCATTCAGGAGCGCTTTCGATTGAGGAAATGGGCAAGATCATTACAGAGAACCTCTAGGCAGCCGTCACGGCTCCTGTTGCAGGCTCTTGCTTGTCCAAACCACTTAAGCCTGTCATCGGCGTGTTGCCCGGTTAAGCGGGGGCGCCGATGAAGTTTTCCAAGCTCCGCGTTGTCGGGTTCAAATCTTTCGTCGAGCCGATGGAATTTGTCATCGGTGATGGCCTGACGGGTGTCGTCGGGCCAAACGGCTGCGGCAAGTCCAATCTCGTTGAAGCCCTGCGCTGGGTGATGGGCGAGAACTCCTACAAGAACATGCGTGCATCCGGCATGGATGACGTGATCTTTTCCGGCAGCCTCAACCGGCCGGCCCGGAATACCGCTGAAGTTACACTGTTTCTGGAAAACCTGACCCGCACCGCACCGGCCAGCTTCAACGATGCCGACCTTTTGGAGGTCAGCCGCCGCATCGAAAGAGAATCCGGCTCCAACTATAAGATCAATGCCAAGGATGTGCGGGCGAGGGACGTGCAGCTACTCTTTGCCGACGCCTCCACCGGTGCCCATTCACCGGCCATGGTCCGCCAGGGGCAGATCGGCGAGCTGATCTCCGCCAAGCCGACCGCGCGCAGAAAGATCCTGGAGGAGGCTGCTGGCATTTCCGGTCTGCACAGCCGCCGCCATGAAGCGGAAATCCGGCTCCGGGCAGCAGAGCAGAACCTGGAGCGGCTTGAGGACGTGCTGGTTCAGATCGATGGCCAGCTGGACAGCCTGAAACGCCAGTCCCGGCAGGCGTCGCGCTACCGCAATCTGTCATCGGAAATCCGGGCAGCCGAGGCGAGCATTCTCTATTTGCGCTGGTCGGAGGCGCGCGACGCGTTGCAGGAGGCGGAGACCCAATTCCGCGAAGCCCAGCGAATTGTCGCCGAAACCACCGCGGTTCAGGCGGAAAGCGCAAGAGTACAGGCCATTGCCGCCCACAAATTGCCGGAACTGCGGGATGCCTCCGCCAAGGCTGGCGCCGTGTTGCAGCGGTTGATCATCGCCCGCAATGATCTTGATTCTGAAGAGCGCCGGGTAAAGGAACGCCTGCAGGACCTTGACCGGCGTCTCGCCCAGCTGGCGGAAGATGTCGCCCGCGAACAGCGCCTGGTTTCTGAAAATGATGATGTTCTTGAACGCCTGACCGAAGAGCGGGCTGAACTCATCGAAGAGAATGAGACCGTGGCAGAGCGGTCGGAGGCCGCCCGCGAGAAGGTGGCTGAGGCCGAGGACGTTGTTCAGGAGAGCGAAACGGCTCTGTCCGAATTGACCGAGGCTTCTGCCCGGGCAACTGCTGAACGCCAGCAGCTGGAACGCCGTGTGGCCGAGGCCAGCCAGCGCAGCGACCGGTTGTCAGCACAAGCTGCCGAAGCACAACGCGCATTTGAGGCAGTCGACTCGGAAATGGCCGGGGCCGGTGATGTTGCAGACTGCCGCGAAGCTTTGGAGCTCGCGAGTGCAGCGCTTTTCGAAGCCGAGACCCTGGCTGAAGAAGCCGAAGCGGCAACGCGCGCTGCCCGGGAAACTGAACAGGACGCCCGTGCTCCGCTGACCGAGGCAGAGCAGACCTTATCGCGCTACGAGACCGAAGCGCGGACGCTGGAGAACATGCTGTCCCTATCGCTTGGCGGTGAATGGCCTCCGATTGTGGAGAGCATGAAGGTCGCACCGGGCCTTGAAACCGCCCTGGGCGCTGCCTTGGGCGAGGATCTTGATGCGCCGGTGGATGAAAACGCGCCTGTGCGCTGGGGCGAGGCCCTGGTTGGCATGGCGGATCCGGAATTGCCGGAGGGTGCGCGCTCGCTGGCCGAAGACGTGGACGGCCCCGCGGTCCTGGCGCGGCGCCTTGCGCAGATTGGCCTGGTTGAGGCCGAAGACGGTCCCCGTTTGCAAAAGCTCTTGAAGCCGGGACAGCGGCTTGTATCCCGTGAGGGCGATCTCTGGCGCTGGGATGGATTTGTGGTCGGTGCGGAAGCTCCGACACCGGCGGCTCAGCGGCTTGCGCAGAAGAATCGGCTTGTCGAGTTGTCTGACCAGATTGATACGGCGCGGCGTGAGGTCGATGCTCGAAAGGTCAGCCTGGAAGAGGCCAATGGCCGGGTACGCCAGGCGGCGGACATGGAGCAGGCCGCGCGGTCCAGCGTCCGTGATGCGCAAAAGGAAGTCGCGGCAAAGCGCGATGCCTTGAGTGCCGGTGAGCGCGCCTTGTCCGCGCTGTCGGCCAGGAAGGCAGCGGCCACCGAGCGCTGCGAACGCCTGTCCGAAGAACTGGCGGAAGCACGGGAAATTCTGGTTGAAAGCGAGGAACGCCTGGCTGAAACGCCGGAAGTCTCCGGTTTTCAGGAAAAAATCTTGGAGCTTCAAGGGCGTGTTGCGCTTGCCCGCACCTCTCTTGCCGAAACACGGGCTGTGGCTGAAGGTCTTGCCCGCGACCAGCAAATGCGCGACCGGCGGATGGAGGCGATCGCGCGCGAATATGACAGCTGGAAATCACGTGCCGCCAATGCGACGCAGCAGATCGAGGTTCTGAAGGGCCGCCGCGAGGAGGCCGAGGAAGAGCGGATAGAGCTGATTGAAGCGCCGGAAGAGATCGAGTTGAAGCGCCGCGAGCTTTTTTCTGCGATCGCCAAGGCCGAGGAAAACAAGAAGGCTCAGGACGACCAGCTCCAGCGTGCGGAGAGCGAACTTTCCGAAGTCGATCAGCTCGCCAAAACAGCGCTGCTGGAATTGTCTACTGCGCGCGAAAAGCAAATCCGCGCGGAGGAGCGCTTGCAGGCGGCCCAGGAGCGTAAAGCCAATCTGGAACAGCGGATCGACGAAGACCTGGAAGTTCCAGTCGCCGCCTTGCCGGAAATTGCTGGCCTGAAGGAAGGCGCGCCGCTGCCGGATCCCGATGCCATGGAGCGCAAGCTCGACAGGCTCAAGGCCGAGCGCGAACGCCTTGGCGGCGTCAATCTGCGCGCCGAAGAGGAGCTGCGAGAGGTTGATGAGCAGAAAACAACGCTCACCAGCGAACGGGATGACCTGATCGAGGCGATTCGCCGGCTGCGCACCGGCATCTCGAATCTCAACAAGGAGGCGCGGGAGCGGCTGCTGACTTCCTTTGAGGTCGTCAACGATCATTTTCAGCGGCTGTTCACCCATCTGTTCGGCGGCGGAACAGCCGAATTGCAACTGGTCGATTCGGAAGATCCGCTGGATGCGGGTCTGGAAATCATTGCCCGGCCGCCTGGCAAGAAACCGCAGACCATGACGCTTTTGTCTGGTGGCGAGCAGGCGCTAACCGCCATGGCCCTGATCTTTGCGGTGTTCCTGACCAACCCGGCGCCGATCTGCGTTCTTGATGAGGTGGATGCTCCGCTTGATGATGCAAATGTCGAGCGCTACTGCGATCTTCTGGACGAAATGACCCGCCGGACGGACACCCGTTTTGTCGTCATCACCCACAATCCGATCACCATGGCGCGCATGAACCGGCTGTTCGGTGTGACCATGGCAGAACGCGGCGTTTCGCAGCTGGTCTCCGTTGACCTTGAAACTGCAGAACGATTCCGGGAAGCGGGCTAACAACGCCGTTTCGGTGTGCAATGCACCCAGCCATATTCGACTATGGTTTGGTCAAAACGCCATTTCAGGGATAATTCCCTTAAAATTCAATAGCTTAATATATGATTAAGTCTCCTTGACACGGCTGGGGGTGCCGACTATTGTGCGCGCGGCTTTGGGGGCTCATCGCCGCCGGATTGGATTTGTCGAGAGATGCGGGAGACACATGAACGGCTCTTCGCAGAACAATGACGGGCAAGACCGGCAAGAGGCGCCTTTAGAGTCGGGTCTGTCGGAGCGGCGGGCTCAACTGGACCGGAAGCTTGAAGACCGGCGTGAGGCGGAACTCTCCGCAAAACGCAAGTTGGAAAAGAGCTCCACCGGATACGGGCACGCGGTGAAACTGTCTTCAGAGTTCATCGCCGGCGTATTGGTCGGAGGCGGGATAGGTTGGGTTGCCGATCAGTGGTTGGGGACAGCGCCTTTTGGCCTGATTGTCTTCCTCCTGCTGGGCTTTGCAGCTGGAGTGCTGAACGTGCTTCGCTCGGTCGGAATGACCGAGGAAGCTGACGCAAAACTTCAGCGCAACAAACCGGACGACGGCAGTACCGAGTGATATCGACGCGCTTTGATGCGCCCTGAAAATGAACGAGCGAAGAAGGCTGACCGGTGGCGAACGATCCGATCCATCAGTTCCAAATCCAGAAAATTTTCCCGATTGAAGTCGGGGGTATGGATTTCTCTTTCACCAATTCTTCGCTGTTTATGGCTTTGACCGTGGCAGCGGCTTCCGCATTTCTGATCTTCTCCACCAGCGGCCGCGGACTTGTCCCGGGCCGGCTGCAGTCGATCTCGGAAATGGCATATGAATTCGTGGCAAGTACATTGCGAAGTGCCGCGGGAACAGACGGAATGCGGTTCTTCCCGCTCGTGTTCTCGCTCTTCATGTTCGTACTTGTTGCAAACCTGTTCGGGATGTTCCCGTACTTCTTCACCGTAACCAGCCACATCATCGTGACCTTCGCGCTTGCGATGGTGGTGATCATGACGGTCATCATCTACGGCTTCATGAAAAATGGCATGAGCTTCCTGAAGCTTTTCGTGCCGAGCGGCGTACCGGGAGCACTGATCCCGCTGGTAACGCTGATTGAAGTGATTTCCTTCCTGTCCCGTCCGATCAGCCTCTCCGTTCGTCTGTTTGCGAACATGCTGGCCGGTCACATCACCCTGAAAGTCTTCTCCGGCTTCATCGTAAGCCTCAGCGCCATGGGCGCGGTCGGGATTTTCGGTTCCATTCTTCCCCTTGGAATGACGGTCGCCCTGACGGCGCTTGAATTCCTGGTCGCGTTCCTGCAGGCCTACGTGTTCACGGTTCTGACCTGCATGTACCTGAACGACGCGATCCATCCGTCACACTAAGGGTAACCCTCTCGCGCGGCGCCACTGGCGCCGCTTGTGAAATCTGCAAAAACACTATTTAGGAGCACGTGTCATGGAAGCAGAAGCAGCAAAGTACATCGGTGCCGGTATCGCATGTCTCGGCATGGGCGGCGCAGGCATCGGCCTCGGCAACATCTTCGGTAACTACCTCGCAGGCGCTCTGCGCAACCCTTCCGCTGCTGACGGTCAGTTCGGCCGCCTGATCTTCGGCTTCGCCGTGACGGAAGCTCTGGGCATCTTCTCCCTGCTGGTTGCCCTTATCCTCCTGTTCGCTTAATCGCTCGATCCTTTAGCGATTACTGACGCGACTCCGGTGGCGGCGTAAAGCGCCGCCTAGCCGGATAATGGAGACAGGAAATGGCAGGCCAAACCCAGTCAACAACAGCCGGCACGCACGCTGTTATCGAAGTGCCGCCGGAAGAACATGGGGCGGGTTTTCCGCCGTTCGACAGCACGACATTTGCTTCGCAGATCCTGTGGCTGGCCATCACTTTTGGCCTGTTCTACTGGATCATGAAGAACGTTGCCGTGCCGCGGATCGCGGGTATCCTTGAAGACCGCAAGGATCGCATTGCCGGTGATCTTGCTGAAGCCAACCGGCTGAAGGAAGAAACCGACGAAGCCATTGCAGCTTACGAACAGGCCCTCGCAGAAGCCCGTGGCAAGGCGCATTCAATTGCCCAGGACACGCGCAACAAGCTCAAGGCCGACAACGAAGCACGCCGTGAAAAGGCCGAAGCAGAGCTTGCTGAAAAGCTGGCTGCCGCTGAAGCTCACATCGCTGGCGTGAAGACCGAAGCCATGTCGCAGGTTGGCGATATTGCCGGAGAAACCACCACCGCGCTGGTACAGGCGTTGATGGGCAAGGCTCCGACAAAGACCGACCTGACCAAGGCGCTCAAGTCGGCAATGAACTGAGGAGACGACCATGGATGCAACATTTTGGGCTTTCGTTGGTCTGATCCTGTTCTTTGGCGTGATCATCTGGGTAAAAGTGCCCAGCAAGATCAACGGCGCTCTGGATAACCGTTCGGACGAAATCCGCAAGGAACTGGATGAAGCCCGCAAGCTTCGTGAAGAAGCTCAGGCTTTGTTGTCCGAATACCAGCGCAAGCGTCATGAAGCCGAAGCTGAAGCGGAAGCGATTGTCGCTGAAGCAAATGCTGAAGCTGAGCGGCTGACCGTGGAAACCAATCAGGCTCTGGAAGAGATGATTGCGCGCCGGTCCAAGGCGGCTGAAACCAAGATTGCTCAGGCTGAGAGCCAGGCTGTTGCCGAGGTTCGTGCCAAGGCAGCCGATGTGGCTGTCGCCGCCGCCGAGCAGATCCTGGCCGCCAAGGTCAAGGACAAGGTCGCAGACGACATCCTCGCCAAGAGCATTGGTCAGGTGAAAGAAAAGCTGAACTAGGCTTTCCTCCGCATCGATCTTTTAAAAGCGGCTCCATCCGGGGCCGCTTTTTTGTTGGGTGGACACAGATCAGGTTGACTTACAGTCTCATAGAAATTCCCGGGTGGAAAATTTCATACTTTGCGACCTGATTGGAGAAGAGTGTGGAGAAGAAATGCTTAAGTTGTGAGATTGTTTCCGGCCGAAAGGCAGTGCCCGGCGGCCCGATCCATGAGACCAGCGCATTTCATGCGCATCAGGATGTCGCCTATCCCGTCCCCGGTCTGGTGATAGTCGCAGCGAAGCGCCATTTCCGGCTTCTTACAGATATGACATCGGACGAAACAGCAGAATTTGTCCCGTTGGTTCAGCAGATTCGGATGCAGCAACAAAAGCGGCTTGGGATCGAGCACGTATATTATTTCTACAACGAAGACACGAAGCACCATTTTAACTTCTGGATGGTGCCCCGCTATGAATGGATGGTTCGTTTCGGAAAGTCAGTTGAAGCTGTGCGGCCTGCCCTTCTACATGCGAGAGAAACCATGAGTTCCGCAACGGATATGGAAGCAGTGACTCGAGCCGCCGAGCTGCTGCGCCAAGGAATGCAAAGCGATTGAAAGGTCTTGATCAACGGCCAGCGTCAGCTTTGTGCACTGGCCTTTCCATGATCACCATTTCGATCTTGTCGGTCATCCTGTCGCGGCCGGTGATCTCATATCCAAGCCGCTGGTAAAGCTTGATGTTGCCGTGGCTCCTGTAACCGGTGAACAGGCTGAATCTTTGAGCCGTTGAAAACCTGTTCTCAATGGCCGAGATCAGCCGGGTGCCAATGCCCCGACCCTGATGGCCGGGCGCGGCAAAGAGGCGGCCAATCCGGCACACGTCGCCATCCAGCCTGCCACGAACAGATCCGACTATGCGTCCGCCAATTATGGCAACAAGAACCAGATGCGTTTCGAGGGCCTCAAGGAATTTGTCTGTTGTCTCATGCAGCACGATGAGCGACCTATCCTGATAAAGCTCGGCTTCGGATGAGTAGGCTTCTTTCTGTAGCCTCAGAACGTCATCGGCATCCCCGGCAGCTGCTTGCCGGATAATCACGTCATGCAACGTCAGTCTTCCTCTTCATGAGCGCTGCCGCCTCGCGGACCGGCTTGAACGACATGCGGTGATGCTCTGATGGCCCCAACTTACCAAGCGCATCCTGGTGGGCCGGCACGCCATAGCCCTTGTGAGCAGCAAAGCCGTAGCCGGGTGAAAGCCTGTCCAGCCGGACCATCATCCGGTCACGCAAGACCTTGGCAATGATGGAAGCCGCAGCGACAGCCAGACAGCGCCCGTCGCCCTTGATCAAGGCCTGGCCCGGGAACCCGAGCTTTGGCGGCACATCGCGGCCGTCGACCAGTACAAATTCCGGCGTGACGGCAAGCCCCCTGACGGCGCCGGTCATCGCGCAGAGGGTGGCGGCGCGGATGTTGAGGCGGTCAATTGACGCTGGACTGGAACTTGCTGCGCACACTTGGGCGGACGCAATGATCTGGTCAAACAAGACTTCGCGCTTGGCTTCCGTCAGTTTCTTGGAATCGTTCAGCCCGACCGGCAGATTGTCATAGTCGAGGATAACGGCGGCTGTGACCACTGGTCCGGCCCAGGGACCACGCCCGGCTTCATCGACACCGGCCAGGCGGTTGCAGAAGTCGGCCGCGTGCTTGCGCTCAAGCTTCAAATTCGGTGTGTCATCGAAGGCAAGGTCGAACAGGGAGGGAGTATGACTCATCTGCTGACAATGGCTGTTTGTCTGGCGCCGGACAAGGCCTTCAGAGGAGGTGAAGTTTGAACTTCACATCAGTTCAAAACAGATCTAGCTGAACGCCGCCCTTTTGCGGCGAGACGAAATCGTCCGTATTGAGTTTTTTCCGTCGGCCATTCAGTCCAAGCTGTTTGGTCGCCAGAGAGAATCTTTTGCCAATCTGCTCAGCATATGGCCCCTTGCCGCGCATGCGTTCGCCCCACTTTGCATCGTAATCCTTGCCATCGCGCATGGAGCGGATCAGGTTCATCACGTGCTGATACCGGTCTGGCCGTTCCCGCAAGAGCCAATTGCGGAAGAGCTCGGAGACTTCAAGGGGCAGCCGCAGGAGAATGTAGCCTGCCGACGTCGCGCCATGTTCCTGTGCGGCTTCCAGGATCGCCTCGATTTCATGATCAGTGAGTGCAGGAATGACCGGCGCCACCATGACGGCAGCCGGTACGCCCGCCTCATTCAGCGACCGGATCGCTTCCAGGCGCTTGTGGGGCGCTGATGCGCGCGGTTCCATGGCCCGACAGAGTTTGCGGTCAAGCGTCGTGACGGATAGCGCGACTTTAGCGAGGTTCCGTTCCGACATGCGGGCCAGAATATCTGCATCTCGCACAATGAGTGAAGATTTTGTGACGATACCGACCGGGTGATTGCAGCGGTCGAGCACTTCCAAAATCTCCCGCATGAGACCGTAGCTGCGTTCCAGCGGTTGATAGGGATCGGTGTTGGTGCCGATCGCAATGGTGCGCGGTTGGTAATTTGGCCGGGACAGTTCGCGTTCCAGAAGTTCGGCCGCGTTGGGTTTGGCAAAAAGCCGGGTTTCGAAATCGAGCCCAGGAGATAATCCCATGAAGGCATGGCTCGGCCGAGCGAAACAGTAGATGCAGCCGTGCTCGCAGCCCCGGTAAGGGTTGATTGAGCGGTCAAAGGATATATCGGGCGACTGGTTACGGGTGATGATGGTCCGTGCCCGTTCATCCTGTACTGTTGTTTTCAAGGGCGGCAGGTCGTCTTGGATTTCCCAGCCATCATCGAAGCTTTCCCGCGCCAACGGTTCAAACCGGCCGGACTTGTTGAGGCCTGCCGCCCGGCCACGGCGCACGTCTGGCCGCACCCTGGCATCAGCATCTGCTGCCAGAGCGGCAAGGCGGTCAGTAGGAGTTGGTGCGGTCATTCCTGTGTCCGGCTTCCGAAATTTAGAACATATCAGGAACATTAACTGGAAGAGCGATAAAAACAAGCCGCTACTTCTCGCACTGCGGCAAAAAACTGGTTAGAAGTGTGGGCATGATCAGCGTCATCATACCAACACAGAATTCCGAGATTGCCCTGGCCCAATCTCTTTCCGCCCTTGTGACAGCCGCTGCAGAGGGCGTCGTGCGCGAAGTCATCGTGGTGGACGGCGGTTCAGCCGACAACACCCACATGGTTGCCGATGCGGCTGGATGCGAATGGCTTGTCCAGTCTGGCCCGCGCAGCAAACGGCTGGCACTGGGTGCCAATCAGGCGCGCCGGGGAGACTGGCTGCTGTTTTTGTCTGCTGACACGGTGCTGGATACCGGCTGGCATCACGAGGTGCAGGCTTTCATCGAACGGGCTGAGCGGGCAGGCAGCGCCGACCGGACAGCCGCTGCCTTCAAGCTGCGGCTTGAAGCCTTTGGCCTTGCGCCCAGAGTGTCGGAAACCTTCGCTTCCTTTCGGTCGCACATTCTGGGCATGCCGTATGGCAATCAGGGGCTTTTGCTATCCAGGCGGTTTTACAACGATCTTGGCGGCTACCGGCCCCTGCCGGAGCTGGAAGACCTTGATCTTGTCAAACGCATTGGCCGCCGCAGACTGGTGTTTCTGCGCGCAGCTGCCATTTCTTCTGGCCGTCCAGAAGGCCTTGGGCTCATGACATCTCTAAGGCGCACCGTGGCCCGCTTTTGCGTCGGTGCCCTGCGTCTGCCGCCAAGCCTTGTGGTCAAGCTGCACGGCTAAGCCAACGATGCCGGCGTATTTCGCGGCTTGTCCGGCCGCGATACGAAATAAACCCCTAGCAGAATGAGCGGAATAGCGGTCCAGGTTGTCCAGGCGGGCTGTTCGGCGAGCACTGCCATACCCAGGAACGTGCCAAGAACCGGCACGACATAATTGACCTGCTGCAGGCGGGCAGCGCCAATGCGCGGAATGAGATGGAAATAGATCAGGGCGGCAAGAGCAGTCGGTCCCAGGCCGAGGTAAAGCACGGCCAATGACGACGGCAGCGGCGCTTCAGCCAGATCAAAAGTAGGCGTGCTCATCGCTGCCACGATGGTGATCAGAACGGCGCCGGTCAGAACGGATGCGGCTGCCATTTGCAGGGGATTGGGATAGGCGAACCGCCGGGAAATGAGGGCTGTTGAGGCATAACACAGCGCCGCGCAGATAAGCGCCAGCTGGGGCAGGAGATCCCCGCCCAATCCGGCTGCCGCGCTGGGTCCAACCAAAACGATGATCCCGCCGAAGCCGAAGGCCGCACCGAGTATTTTTCCGGGCCCAAGCGTCTCCTCAAAATGTGCCATTGGGGCCAACGCCAGGGTAACGATCGGTGCGATTCCCATGATCAGGGCGGCAAGACCGGAATCGACAATCTGTTCGGCATAGCTGATCAGGAAAAACGGGATCACGTTGCCCGTGAGCCCGAGGACAGTCGCAAGCAGCCAGCCCCGCGGGCCAAGCTTGAGGCCGACACCCTTGGCGTAGATGAAGGCCACCAATACGGCCGCGCCGATTATCATCCGGCCCGCCACAAGCGCCAGAGGATCGTAGCTCTCCAGGCCAATATCGATCGCCAGGAACGAGCTGCCCCACAACCAGGCCAGCAGCGCCCACAATCCGAAATCCTTTGCGCTCAAGGTTGAGCCTCCATAACTTGCTAATTGTGTGATAGCGCGCTATTGAAAATATAGCAACAGGAGTGAGCGTGGTAAAAATCCCGGTACCAGGTGAAGCCGTTAGGGGCTCCAGAAGTGGCAGCCCGATCATGGCCCTGTTCGACCTTTTGGGCCGCCGCTGGGCCATGGGCGTGCTATGGACCCTGAGCGAGCAGGGGCCTCTTACCTTTCGTGGGCTGCAGGATGCTTGTGAAACGATTTCGCCGGCGGTTCTGAATGCCCGGCTGAAAGAATTGAAGGCGGCTGGTTTCGTCACAATGGGGGAGGGCGGCTACCGGGTGACAGACCTTGGCGCCGACGTCTACAAGTCCCTGCTGCCGCTTTCAAAAGTCTCTCAGGTCTGGGCCGCGGCGTTGGAAACGGACGGACGTGAACAGGGGAAATAGGTCTGAGTTCCCGAAGTTGCCAAACGGTCATGTCCCCTGTTTTCAAGGCAAAGTCGCGGACGTCATGACGGAGGGTGACCGGACCCGGAACCTGCCGTTCGCTTCCGTTCCTTCTGACCGAACCCGGGAGGCCAGGTCCGCTCGTATGGCGTCACGAATGGCTTGAGACTGGCCACCCAACAAGGACGCCGCACGGACAGCCCCACGATCGAAAGCATCAAACAGCGCCTCTGGAATTTCCAGTTCAAGTTCCGTTGGAAGCTCGGTTACGTCAATGTCGGCAAAACCGAGTGCCGACATCATCGGTTCTGCAATGGTGCGGTCCGCCAGCATATGGGCGTCCGGCCCGGCAGGCAGGGTCACAGACGGATCTCCAAGCCGGCCTACCGCATCAAACAGCCAGCCGAATGCACCGTCAGATCCTTTCCCCTGCCAAATGGAAAATGCAATCCGGCCTCCGGGTTTGAGCACGCGGGCCGCTTCCGCCAAACCACGTTCTGGATCAGGAAAATGCGGCACACCGAAACCGATGGTCACGGCGTCAAAGCTGTCGTCATCGACGGACATGTTCATCGCATCGCCCTGGTAAAAAGTCGCTTCCGGCGCGGCTTTCCGCGCAAGGGCAATCATGGCAGGTGAAAAATCGAGACCCGACACCAGGGCACCATGTCGCAGGAGTTGCGCTGCGACAACGCCGTGACCGGTACACAAGTCCAGCACTCTGGTTCCAGGCTTCGCGCGCACTGCGTTTGACAGCTCGATTGCAACGGCCCGCGTGGCCTCCTGAAAAGCGTCAGCATAGCCCTTTGCAATGGCTGGATCGGACCAGCCACTACGCTCCATTTTTTCAAATTCAGCTGTATCGGTCATGTGCCGCTCCCTGGGCCATGGACTGCCTCACCGCTGTAACGTGTTCTCTGGCGAAGGCGTGATCCGGAAAGGTTCAAGCTTGAGGATTTGGCTTCGCATTAGTGAAGTTGTTCGGTGTGATGCAAGCAATATTGACGGAATTAAACTGGCGCCTTTATTATTTTCTTCTTTTTGAAAGTAATAACTCCATTTCGTTTTCAAGACATTCTGCCGTATCAAAGTGGTATTGCCTATATATTTTAAGCGCCGCCTAAACTGGTGGAGGGATAATGAAGATCGACGAAGAGTTTTTTGGAACAAGATCACAACAAACCGTTTCAAGGCGCGCTAGGGATACGTGGAAACTCATCCAAGATGACCCAAGGTATGCCTACAATGGCCGTATCGTAGCCCTGGCCGGGTATCATGGGCCTGAAACCGCAGAAAAACTGGTGTCGCTCGCACGTCTGCAGGGCTCGACAACTTGCCATTTTCTGCCCAAGGAAAAGGCAGGCACCGTTCAGCAGCTGGTGGAAGACTGCGGCCTGGCGACGAATACCTGGGAGTTCTGCAAAGGCGGCGAACCGGCCTATGAAGTGGCCCGGAAAATCCTGGAAACTCACAAATTGCCTGAGGACATATCCGTCGAACGTTTGGGTGCAGAAACTGCCCCGGCCCTTATCAGCGATTTTGCGTCAATGGCCGGTGACTGCGGTGTTCTGGTGATGGCCGGACGTGTCATGCGCGGACTGGATGTGCCGGGTGTAACCCTTGCCGGTATTGATGAATCGGGAAAAGTCATCGCCAGCGCATGGGGGTACAAGTGTTACCACCAGCAAAGCGGTTTTGCCGACCATGCGTTTTGGGGTGGTCTAACCTGCCACCCGGATAGAAGGGGGCAAAAGATCGCCCTTGTTCTTGGGGCCCTTAGTATCGTGCGCCTCTGGGAAGAGCTGCAGGTACGCACGGTTTGCACCGGAATTGCGCCGGACAATAGCGCCTCCTTTGCGCTTTGCGAGAAGCTTGGCGTTTTCCCGTCCGATGAGATTGGATTGGGTGTGACTGATCCGGAGATGTTCCCGGGCGAAACACTGACGAAGTAGTAGTAGTTTGAGATGGTTTTTGGACAAGATCCTGACAGCCAGTGCCGTAACGTCTACGTCGGCTGGATGTTGTTTAGGACGCCGGCATGTTGTTTGGGACTTAGATGCTGTCGATCATGCGTTGAATAGGATCGTAATCTCTTGGGCCTTCTATCCAGTTCGATCCACCAAAAACTCTCCAGATGAAATTGGAAAGTTCTTTTTCTTCTTCATATCCGGGCCCCTTCTTAGATATTCTCAGCAATGTTAGTTCTAGGTACTTAAAGAAATCAAATGCGTCTGGATCCGAAATCGGATAATTATGAAGTATAAATTCAATTTGCTTTGATATTTGTTCTAGATTTATTATTATTTCTCTGAATTCTGGAACATCGTCACTCATGTAATTTCTAAATGCGTAAAATCCTTCGTCTGATTCCCTGCCATTTTCAAATAACTCTCTAAAACCAGAAACGGTTAAGACTTTTTCTATTGTATTTCTATCAGCTTGAAGGTCATTCCTGCCGCCTTTCTGGCTTGCGAATATGATTTGGTACGCAATGTCGTATTTTACATTTGTATATATGTTCTGAATATTCCTTTTAACTATCCTTTTTTTTCTGTATTCCGGTACAGCAACAACTAAGAAATAGAAAATAAATGATATCAGTCCACCAGAAAGAAAAGTTGTTGCTATGTCGTAGAACTCTGGCCACCAGGAAGCGTAGGAAAATTTAATATTATAAATATCATCAATTAATAAGTATAAATAAGATGATAGTGTTATTAGAAACCATAAGAATAAGTTAGAGGCAAACTTTACGGTTCTATTGATTGGATCAGGAGATTTTTTCATTTTAACTGAAGGCTATTTTTTTGTGACGATAACCCAATATGCGTTATTTCAAAAAAGATTCAAAGGAATGCACATTTTAACTTGTGATTAATTAACAGCTACAACCAAAAAATAAGAAATACTGCAATGTCTCAATCAAAAAGTTGGCTTTCTTGATTTTAGCAATGGCCTTGGTTTCTGGTGAACCAAACATGCGGCAACAAAGTCCTGGTGGAATGAACCGAGAATTGAGAGTGGTGCGTGGCGACGAAACCGGAAATCAGCTTGAAATCCCTGGAAGTGTTCCGGGCCTGCGCGCGATGTGGCTCCGTGATCGGGGCGGCAGAAGCGTTGGATGTTTCGACCAGCACTATCGCGCACCACCTTGGTGCGCTTGAAGAGCAGTTGGGCGTTGCCCTTCTGGACCGCTCGAAAAAACCGCTGCGGCTGACTGCGGCGGGAGAGGCGTTTCTCGGAGACCTCGAGCCACCGCTTGCTGCCCTTCGCCAGGCAATGGCCAATGCAAATCCGGGCGCCATGCAGTTCGGGCGGCAACTCGGTCTTGGAACAATCGAGGATTTTGAGGCCCGGGTCGTTCCTGATCTGGCCGTGTTCCTGAACCGGGAATTGCCGGCGCTGGATTTTGAGTATCACATCGAACCCAGCCTGAAGCTGCAGGAAATGATACAGAACCGCACGCTGGACATGAGCATCATGGCAAAGCCTTCACAGTCATTTCCGGGCGTGTCCTATAAGCCGCTTTTACGGGATCCGTTTGTGCTTGCCGTACCGAAGGCTTGTGCTGAAGACGCTGAGCACCTGTTGGGTGGTCAGTCGGAAATGCCGTTTTTGCGTTTCCACAGCTCTCAGATGATTGCCCAGCATATTGAAGCCCAATTGCAACGGATGAAAGTTAGGCTGCGCAAGCGGATGATGGTCGGAAACAACGCGATCATGATGGCGCTTGTTGCCGCTGGTGCCGGCTGGGCGGTGACAACCCCGCTGCTTTTCGCGCGAAGCAGGTATTCGCATGAAGACATACGGCTGCTGGAGTTCCCAAAGCAGGACTTCGCGCGTGAAGTCGGCCTGTTCTGGTCTGCTGACTGTCCGCTGCAGATCGCCGGGAAGGTGGAAAACAAACTTACGGAACTGATTAAGGCATTTGCCCTGGATCCGGTTCACGAAGCCTATCCCTGGCTCAGGGATCGATATACTGCTTCCATAAAATAGATAAGATCGAAAATTATTTTCGATTTTCTATTGAATAAATGAAAGCGCTTGCATTCATTTCGCGCGCCTTTCAACTGGTGAAACATCAGAGGAGGCGAGCAGATGAAAACGCGGGCAAAGGTTGTTGTTATCGGTGGTGGCATTGCCGGGTGTTCCACGCTGTATCACCTGACCCGGGAAGGCTGGTTGGATGTTGTGCTGGTGGAGCGGGATGAATTGACCAGCGGGACAACCTGGCATTCGGCGGCGCAGGTGACCAATTTCGGCACCAACCAGACCATGGTGGGCCTCAAGAGCCATTCAATCCGCCTCTACAATGAACTCTCCGAAGATCCGGACTATCCGATCAACTATCACCACGGCGATGGCGGCATAAGGCTGGCAAATACGGAAGCCCAGATGCAGGGCTATTACCACTTTGCCTCCATGGCCCGGGGCATGGATGTTCATTTCGAGGTGATCGATGCGGAAGAATGCGCCCGCCGGCATCCGCTGATTTCAACCGATAACCTGATTGGCGGGCTGTGGGACCCGCTTGACGGTGACATTGATCCGGCCCAGCTTTGCCAGGCATTGGCCCGCCGGGCGCGTCATGCCGGCGCCAAGGTCTACCGTCACACACCGGTGACAGCACTGACCCAGCATGCGGATGACACCTGGACGGTGCATACGGAAAAAGGGGACATCGATTGCGATATCGTGGTCAATGCCTGCGGTTACCGGGTCAATGAAGTTGGCGCCATGATGGGTGTGCACCATCCGGTCATGTCCATGGAACATCAGTATTTTCTGACTGAAGACATCCCGGCGATCAAAGAGGCAGGCCATCGCATGCCGCTGTTGCGGTGTCCGATTTCCGACTACTACTGCCGCCAGGAAAAGAATGGTCTCTTGCTCGGCTTCTATGAGCAAAACTGCAAAACCTGGGGCATGGATGGCATTGACCCGCACTTTGTGAATGCCCTTTGTCCGGATGATCTGGATCGGGTGACCGACGTGCTGGAGGGCGCGTTCGTACGCATGCCTGCCCTGATGGAGACCGGCATTCGCACGGTGATAAATGGTCCAATCACCTACACCATTGATGGTGCGCCCTTGGTCGGGCCGATACCGGGAAAACGCAATGCCTTCTGTATCATCGGTCTCAGGGCTGGCCTCGGTGAAGGCGGCGGCCACGGCTGGTTGCTCGCTCAGCAGATCGTCCATGGTGAAGCCTGCTATGACACCTGGTGCATTGACCCGCGCAGGTTCACGGGCCACGCCAACGTGGAACTGACGGCGCTAAAGGCGATTGAAGACTATCAAAACGAATTCCGGTTTCATTTCCCCCATGAGCATCGGCCAGCTGGACGCAATGCAAAAACCACCCCTCTGACCCCGGTACTGGCTGCTGCGGGCGCCGAATTTACCGTGGTGAATGGCTGGGAACGCATGGACTACATCAAGCCGGAGGAGGACTTTCACCCGACATTGGGATTTGAGTTTGATGAAACGTTTGATCTCGTGGCAGCGGAGGTCAAAAACGTCCAGACCAATGCCGGCCTGTGCGAAGTCAATGGCTTCAACCGGTTCGAAATAACCGGAGCCGACCGGCACAGCTTCCTGGACCGCATGATCTGCGGGACGGTTATCCGTAAACAAGGCCGCGTTGGCCTTGGTTATCTGCTCAATCGCCAGGGCATGGTGAAAGCGGAAGCGACTATTGCCAACCTTCCGGCCTCTGACCGTGGACCAGAACGGATCTGGTATGGGTCGGCAGCAGCCAGCGAGTATCACGACATGGATTGGCTGCAACATCACTTGAGAGCAGGCGAGGATGTTCAGATCCGAAGCCTGACCAATGACCAGACCATCCTGGTGCTGGCTGGTCCCAAATCGCGTGAAGTTCTCTCGGCCTGTGCCCGGGAAGACTGGTCCGCTTCCAGTTTCCCCTGGCTATCAGTGCGCGAATGTTTCATAGGCATTGTACCGGCAACCGTCATGGCCGTGAGTTTTTCCGGCGAACTTGCCTATGAAATCCATGTGCCCAATGCGTCGCTTTACGCAGCCTACCTGACGCTTCGTGACGCGGGCGAGGAACACGGCCTGCAATTGTTCGGTGCGCGCGCAGTGGACTCAATGAGGCTGGAAAAGGGCTTCCTGCACTGGAAGGCCGACATATTGACCGAGTTCGATCCTTTTGAAACCGGGCTCGGCCGGTTCGTCAGGTTGGACAAGGCGGATTTCGTAGGAAAGGAAGCCTTGCTGGCACGCAAGGCCAACGGCCCAACGAAAAAGCTGGTTACTCTTGAGATTCATTCCCGAAGTGCTCCAGCACATGCCGGTGCATCGCTCATGATGGATGATGCCGTTGTCGGGACGGTGACCTCCGGGGAGTGGGGACACCGGACAAACCTGAACCTTGCCTATGCCTTCGTTGAGCCAAAGCAAAGCGAAGTGGGACAAAACCTGCATATAGATTGTTGCGGGAAGCTCGTGGAAGCGAAAGTTATCTCCCCGTCGCCATATGACAGGGAAATGCGCCTTCCTCGTAGCTGACCAGGGCGAACTGAAAGCACCAGGAGGGCAGCGGACATCATGCGGGCGATGGTATTTGACGGCACAAGTGCGGAGTTGAAGCTGACCGACCTTCCGGTGCCGGAACCTCAGGCCGGGCAGGTTCGCATCAAGATAGAAGCCTGTGGTGTCTGCCGGACCGACCTTCATGTTGTCGACAGCGATCTGACGGAGCCGGCGTTGCCGCTTGTTCCAGGCCACGAGATTGTCGGCCGTGTCGAGGCGCTTGGACCAGACGTCAGTGCTCTGAAACCTGGCCAACGGGTGGGTGTTCCCTGGCTCGGCTATACGTGCGGGTCTTGCGACTACTGCACCTCGGGCCATGAAAACCTGTGTGACGCCCCGAAATTCACCGGCTACACGATCAATGGCGGCTATGCGGAGTATTGCGTGGCCGATACCCGATATGTGTTCCCGCTTCCCGAAGACCGGGATCCGGTCGAACTGGCTCCCCTTTTATGTGCCGGGCTGATCGGATACCGCAGTTACAAGCTTGCAGGCACCGTTTCCAGGCTCGGCATTTACGGCTTTGGCGGTGCCGCCCATATCCTGTGCCAGATCGCCCGCCACGAAGGGATTGAGGTCTATGCCTTTACCCGCGAAGGCGATGCTCCGGCGCAGGACTTTGCCAAAAAACTCGGTGCTGCATGGGCCGGAGATTCCAATGATATCTCACCGGTTGAGCTCGACGCGGCAATCATTTTCGCACCGGTCGGCGGCCTTGTACCGCTGGCTCTAAAGGCTGTCCGGAAGGGCGGCAAGGTCGTTTGCGGCGGCATTCACATGAGTGATATTCCGGCCTTTCCCTACGCGGATCTTTGGGAAGAGCGGTCCATTTTGTCGGTTGCAAATCTCACGCGTCAGGACGGTGAAGAGTTCTTCCCTTTGGCTGAGGCTGCTGGCGTTAAGACCGAGACGGTGCCTTATCCTCTGGAGGAGGCCAACCAGGCGCTGGATGATCTGCGCTCCGGCCGCTTGCAGGGCGCCGCGGTTCTGGTTGTCTGACTGGCCGGCAAGACCACCCCCCTTGGGGGGCGTGTCCTAGAGGTATTTGGCAACCGCCCAGTGTCCTGGCCAATCAGGTTCGCTGGCCCACTCATCAATCGATCCCCACAAGGGACTGCGATAGCGCAGCCTGTCGGCGCCGTCCGTTGCTTCAGATGAAGCTGGGGCAGCCTGAACGGCGGTCAGGGACATCCGCCCGGTGTCCGCCGTATCATGTAGCAGGTTCCGATAGCTGAAATCCTCTGCACCATGTCCTTCTTCTTCCAGGGTAGATGCCGGCGCCCAGGATTGAATTGCATGTGTTCGAGCTGTCATCTCGCTGCCGCTCCTTACCGTTGAGTTGCAAGATTGACAGCCGCTCCATGATATTGAAAATTCAGATTTTAGATTATAGAAATTGGAAAAACTAATATGCTGACGCATAAGCAGATCCGGTATTTCCTTGCGGTGGTTGACGCGGGACAGGTCTCTGCCGCCGGACGGGCGTTGAATGTCTCTCAGTCCGCGATCACGCTTGCCATCAAGGATATGGAAGTTTTGCTGGGTGCCGACCTGTTTGATCGGTTGCCAACGGGACTGAGATTGACGCGGGCCGGGCACAAATTTTGGCATCATGCGCGCGAGATTGCGGCGTCGTTCGAGGCAGCAGTCAAAAGTGTCGATGGGGATGAGATTTCTGTTGTCGGGCAAGTGCGGCTTGGAATGAGCTCGACGCTCTCCAGTTACTTTGCTTTTCCGGTCGTCGAACACTTCCTGCGCCAATATCCCCAGGTTGATGTCCAGTTTATCGAGGCCCCAAGAGATTCACTTGAGCAATCGCTGATAAAAGAAGAAATCGATCTTGCGCTCATTCTGACCTCAAACCTGACCAATGACATCGGCCTCAAGAGCCGGACACTCCACAGGTCGCCGCGCCGTCTTTGGGTGAGCGTCGATCATCCTCTGGCCCGGCAGAAGTCCGTCGGCTTGAAGGATGTCGCCGCCTATCCTTATGCTGTTTTGCACTCAGATGAGGCGGAAAAGCAGGGGCTCGCGCATTGGAGCGGCGAGACCGGCTATCCGGACATCAAGTTTTCCTCCACTTCGGTAGAAGCCGTGCGGAGCCTGGTTGCCACCGGCCAGGCGGTCACGATCCTGAGCGATGTCGTCTACCGGCCATGGACGCTTGACGGGCGGCGTGTTGAGAAAGTCGATCTGATTGAACAAGTCCCCACGATGGATGTCGGTATTGCCTGGAAAGCCGGAACGCCCTTGACGCCAGCAGCAACACAGCTGCGCGAGGCTTTCAATTCATCCATACCAGATGCATAGCTCCGGGCCGGGCGGTATTGCACCGCCGAGAGCCAGTCACAGATCAACCCGCATAGAGCGATCCGGTCTTCGTCTTCAAAAATGCGTCCAGCGGTATGTCTTCCTGCTTCAGGAAACCGTTCTTCGGTAATGTTCCGTCACGAACCATTTCGATAACGGCAACGACGGAGGCCGAGGTGGTCCAGGCGATTGCCGTGCGTATCTTGCCGCCGATCTCGATCGGCTTGTAGGCGCGCACAAACTCCTCGCGGCGCGGGCGGCCATTGATGGTGCCTTCTGAGGCCACATGCACATAGACCACGTCATTGTCGGTGGGGGGTTTGGCGTGCACCAGGATTTCGCCGGCCTCATGGCGACGTTTGCGCATCAGGAGTTCGTGGAAAAAGAAGTTCATCAGATCCGCATGGCCAGGATAGCGCATGGTCTTGTAGTCGATATTGGCGACCTTGCCCAAATAGGTCTCGCACATCGTACCGAGCCCGCCGGACGTGGTGAAGGCTTCCAGCTTCATGCCGTCGATATAGATGGTCTCAAGCCACTCCATCGGCGATACCCACTTGCGCACGCCATCCTCAATCACCTCACAGTCGTTGAGGTATTCGTTGACGACTCCGTCCGGTGACCAGTTGAAGGCATAGCCCATCAGGCCGGTCGGGTTTTGCGGCAGGGCGCCGACGCGCATGCGGCAAGACCGGCATTCATCGAAATCGCCAATCTGTTTGGCGCCAACGATGCCAACGAACCCGGGTGCGAGACCACATTGCGGTGCCATCAGGCCCTTGGCGGTGTCGCTCATCTCGATGATGGCCTTGGTGGTCGGCACATCTTCGGTGAGGTCAAAGTAGTGGATCCCGGCTGCGTGGGCAGCCGTGGCGACACCGACATTCAGTTGGTAGGGCAGGCACGAGAGCACCGCGTCGACGCCCTGAAACATGTTCAAGAGCCCATCATATGCCTTCAGGTCTGCCGGATGAACCTCGAAGGGCAGGGCCTCCCGCGGTTTGTGTTGATCATAGGCCTGCACCTCAAAGCCGCTATCGTGCAGCAGGCGCGCGGCGAGGGCGCCAACCTTGCCCAGTCCCAGGACTGCAATCTTTTTCATCTATCCTCCTTGGCGGGCGTCTATCTGCCTGCCCCCATTGCCCTCCGGAAAGGAGCCAATCATCTCCTATTAGGCCGTGAGTCGGCGTCAATCAAAACGGCAATAATTCTTGCATATCGGGATTTTTTTGACGGAATGGTAGTTTCCCTGTTAGGAGCTAAGCGGTGCGTGATCCCTTCTCCCGTGGGGAGAAGGTGCCCGAAGGGCGGATGAGGGGTGTTTGCCGGTGTTGTTTTGCCTTGCGCAGCCGCTTGATCCCCTCACCCTAACCCTCTCCCCATGGGAGAGGGGACTTTTTGGGGTGTGATGCGGCTTTGAGCGATCCCGACAGCTGCCGTCCCGGCCTTGAGCCGGGACCTGTTCCGGCAGCATGCAAAAGCAGGTCCCGGGTCTCCGCTTCTCTGCGCCCGGGACGGCGGGGGACACCGCATACCAAGGCTTTCCCGGTCCAAGAGGGGCCGGGGCAGTGGAGTTGATCAACAGAAGAGGAAAAAATTGGACGATCTGGATCACCGGCTCTTGCACCTCTTAACCCGTGACGCGCGCACCTCGGTCACTGAGTTGGCCGAAACGCTTGGGGTGTCGCGCGGGACGGTGCAGAACCGGATCGACAAGCTGCTGCATCAAAAGGTGATCCACCGGTTCACGGTCGAACTCGGCCAGTCGGAGGATGATCACCAGATCAGCGCCTTCACCCTGATCCGCCTGAAAGCTGATGATGGCCGGGTCACGCAGGCGTCCTTGCGCCGGATCGAAGCTGTAACGGACATCCACACGCTCAGCGGAAAATTCGATTTGGTCGCCGAGCTGCGCGTCCGCTCATTGAAACTGCTGGATAGGACCCTCGACGATATCCGCGCCCTGCCGGAAGTTGCCGAAACCGAGAGCCATATCCGTTTGGCCTCGGCCGGCAAGGCATAACGGCTACATTGCTTCCGCCACACCGGCCAGGGCCAATATCAAAGTTGGCCGGAATTGAGTTTGTAGAGGCCAGATCAGTTTGGAGATTTCTATTTTTGAACGCCGCCTGATATGCCAGTTGTTAAGGCTTGAGCCGCTTCAATTCGCTTACCGTGAGTTTGCTGTCGGCATTACCGGTGTTGAGGGTGGTTGCCGGCTCGAACATGACAACAACGGGCTCGGTGGTGAGTGACCTCGGCCGGTGTTCCACTGTCTTTGGTACGACCAAGAAGTCTCCGGCACCCAGCTCAACAGTTCCACCTCGAAAATCCAGCGCAATCCTGCCTTCCAGGACCAGAAAGGCTTCGTCTTCGTTCTCGTGGGAATGCCAGTCGAACTCCGCGCCAAACTTGGCAACCTTGACCTGCGACTCGTTCACGTCGCCGACAATATGCGGATCAAAGACTTTGGAAATCTGACTTTTCGCGGAGTTCAGGATGTTCAGTTTTTCCGGAAGCAATGCTTTCTCCTTAGACGCCTTCACGAGTGGAACTGGTTATCGGCCGCAAAGCCTCGATCTTTTTCAAGAGGGCCTGGCCGGTGGGGCAAACAACATCAAAATGTTGCCGAAAAGGCTTCATAGCGGGCAGTTCACAGTCGGTATTGAGCGATTGTGCATGGGCGAGACCCGAGCGAGCACTTCACGCTTCTTGCAGCTTGCCGCGTTTCAGGTGCTCGTCCAGCCGCGGCATGATTTCAACGAAGTTGCAGGGCATGTGGCGGTAGTCGAGCTGCCATTTTAAGATGCCGTCCCAGGCATCCTTGCAGGCGCCGGGAGAGCCGGGGAG
The DNA here is from genome assembly GCA_965230705.1 of Roseibium sp. Taxonomy (GTDB): domain Bacteria; phylum Pseudomonadota; class Alphaproteobacteria; order Rhizobiales; family Stappiaceae; genus Roseibium. The sequence goes on from CBDDLN010000001.1 coordinate 1,171,201, forward strand.
GACGAAGATGTAGGTCGCACCAGCCACACCGCCCGTGGCTCGGGACTGGATAGTGGACGTGCCGATCTTGTCATAGGAAATCCGGTGAAAGACTTCCGAGAAGCCATCCATTTTCTTTTCAAACAGCGGTTCCATCGCTTCCGGCGTCACATCACGTCCGGTAAAGCCGGTGCCGCCAGTTGAAATGATGACGTCAACACCGTCTTCTGAAATCCAGTCCCTCACCACAGCCTGGATAGCAGGGACATCGTCTTTGGCGATCTTGCGGTCCGCCAGCTTATGTCCGGCCTTCTCCAGCCGATCAACAAGCGTGTTGCCGGAGCGGTCTTCGTCCAGTTTTCGGGTGTCGGACACGGTTAGCACGGCGATGTTCAACGGAATGAACGGGCGGCTATCATCAATGCGGGACATGGGCGGCTCCTCTTTCGATAAGACATAGAGGGTGCAGCGCGTTTCTGCCAGATGCGGGCTTACATATCCGGTGCAATGAAATATGTTCGTGATGGTTCGGGTCTAGAGCGGCCAAAATACGGGAGCGTGCATTGAACCTGAACGAACATGTCAATCACTACTGCGAACGCATCGGCCCCGAATTCTGGTCCGAACCGGTCAATGCGGTTACCAACGCCGCTTTTATCATCGCGGCCGTTGCAGTTTACCTGTTGTGGCGGCGAAGGACGCCGGATGATTGGGCAGGCCTGTTTCTGATCGGGGTGGTGCTGGCAACGGGGATCGGATCCTTTCTGTTTCACACCTTTGCCACGCGCTGGGCACTTTTGACCGACGTTATTCCAATCGCGGTCTTCATCCACGTCTACCTTCTTTTCGCACTGCGCCGGTTTCTCGGGCTGCACTGGGTGATTTCGGTCGCAATTGTCATCGGCTTCTTTGTGCTTTCACCGATGGTGGGCGAAGTCTGGGCACCAATTGTCGGATCGTCTGCCGGCTATTTTCCGGCGCTTCTGGCAATCTTTGTCGTTGGTGGCTTTTTCTATCAGCGCGACAAGACCCTCGGCAGGCAAGTCCTGATAATCGGGGCTTTGTTCACCGTTTCGCTAACTTTTCGCACCATTGACGAACCGCTATGCAGTCAATGGGCGCTGGGCACGCATTTCCTGTGGCATATCTTGAATGCCGTTGTGCTCTTTGGCCTGTTACGGGTTCTCATTTTGCATCGTGCCGGTTAAACGTCAGATACTAATCATAAAGTCTAACAAGCCCTGGTCGCGTGCACTCGACTGATAAACGGTAGCTGATAAATGACCTTAGGGAAGGTCAGGAAGACAGGAAACGTCATGAGCGATAGTACAAAAACAGAAAGCGATCTTACCGAAGCCGCACTGTTTTTTCACGAGCACCCAAAGCCGGGAAAACTGGAGATCCAGCCGACCAAGCCACTTGGCAACCAGCGCGATCTGGCGCTTGCCTATTCTCCAGGTGTCGCTGCGCCGTGTCTCGAAATCGCCGACCAGCCGGGAAAAGCAGCCGATTACACAGCGCGCGGCAATCTTGTCGGCGTGATTTCAAACGGAACGGCGGTTCTGGGGCTAGGCCACATCGGTCCGCTGGCCTCCAAGCCGGTTATGGAAGGCAAGGCCGTCCTGTTCAAGAAATTCGCTGGAATTGACGTTTTCGACATCGAGGTGGACGAGCTGGACGTCGACCGTTTTGTAGACGCTGTTGCCGTGCTGGAGCCAACCTTCGGCGGCATCAACCTTGAGGACATCAAGGCGCCGGAGTGCTTCCAGATTGAGGCAAAGCTGCGTGAGCGGATGAACATTCCGGTGTTCCATGACGATCAGCACGGAACAGCGATCATCGTTGGCGCTGCCGTGCGCAACGGCCTGCATCTGGCCGGCAAGCAGCTTGCCGATGCCAAGATCGTGGCGTCAGGCGCTGGCGCGGCGTCGCTTGCCTGCCTGAACATGCTCCTGTCGCTCGGTGCAAAGCTGGAAAACATATGGGTCACCGACATTGAGGGTGTCGTCTATGAAGGTCGTGAGGCGCTCATGGACGAATGGAAAGCCAAATTTGCCCAAAAGACCGACAAACGCACTCTGGCAGAAGTGATCGACGGGGCGGATGTGTTTCTGGGCCTGTCAGCTGCCGGTGTGCTGAAACCAGAAATGGTTGCCAAGATGGGCAAGGGGCCGTTGATTTTGGCATTGGCCAATCCGAACCCGGAAATCATGCCGGAAGACGCGAAAGCCGTGCGCGACGATGTGGTCATGTGCACGGGCCGTTCGGACTACCCGAACCAGGTGAACAACGTCCTGTGTTTTCCGTTCATCTTCCGCGGCGCACTGGATGTTGGCGCCACGACAATCAATGAAGAGATGAAGCGTGCGGCGGTGGAAGCCATTGCCGGCCTCGCGCAGGAAGAACCCTCGGACGTCGCAGCACGGGCCTATGGCGGCAAGACAGAGACCTTTGGGCCAAATTACCTGATCCCGTCACCATTTGATCAGCGTCTTATCTTGCGGGTTGCGCCAGCGGTGGCGAAGGCTGCCATGGATTCCGGCGTTGCCACGCGGCCGATTGAGGATTTTGGCGCTTACAATGACCGCCTCAACCGGTTCGTCTTCCGCTCTGGCCTGATCATGAAGCCGATTATCCAGAACGCTGCCAAGGATCCGCAGCGGATCATCTATGCGGAAGGAGAGGACGAACGGGTTCTGCGGGCGGCTCAGGTTCTCCTTGAGGACGGCATTGCCAAGCCGATCCTTGTGGGCCGGCCGGACGTGTTGGCCGCTCGATGTGAGCGGTTCGGATTGAAGATCCGCCCGGGAACCGACTTCGAATTTGTAAATCCGCAGGACGATCCCCGCTACCGCGAATATGCAGAAGAGTATTTGAAATGTGTTGGCCGCAAGGGCATGCCGCCAAATGCGGCCCGCACCGTTGTGCGGACCAACCAGACAGTCATTTCGGCAATCGCTGTCCGCCGCGGCGACGCAGACGCCCTGATTTGCGGGCTCGAAGGACGCTTCACCAAGCACCTTCGCGATATCCGCCAGGTTATCGGCGTATGCGAAACGGCGCGGGATCTGTCTGCCATGTCCCTGCTCATCAACAGCCGGGGCGCGTTGTTCCTGTCAGACACCTTTGTGTCCGAAGATCCGACAGCGGAAGAAATCTCCGAAATGGCGATCCTGGCAGCCGAGGAAATCCGGCGCTTTGGCATCGAGCCGAAAATTGCCTTGCTCTCCATGTCGAACTTCGGGTCGCGCGATACCGCGTCGTCCCGCAAAATGCGGGAAGCTCTCGAGCTGATCTGGGATCGGTACCCGGATCTGGAAGTCGACGGCGAAATGCATGGCGATTCAGCCCTCAGCGTTGATCTTCGTGAGCGCGTGATGCCGGACAGCAAACTGACCGGCGAGGCTAATCTGCTTCTATTCCCGAACCTGGATGCTGCCAACATCGCTCATAACCTCTTGAAGGTCGCAACCCAGGCTCTGCATGTCGGTCCGATCATGCTTGGCGCCGACAAACCCGCACACATCCTGACGCCTTCGGTAACATCGCGTGGCGTGGTCAACATGTCAGCGTTGGCGAGTGTGGAAGCGCAGACAAAAGCGGCTGAATAGGCAACCGATCCTCTGCGTCAATTTTTCAGCAGCGGCAGCGTGGACAACGCTGCCGCTGTCAGGCATTCAGTGCCAATTCCATTGATAGTGGCAGCCTAGGTCACGCCCTCCTAAATGAGTTTGAAATGGCGCCTGAAACGGCAAAGATCTGCAAGGAAAATCGCGACAAGCGGGCTGGTTGCCCGGTTGAGCGGATTGACGCAGCAGATCGAAGCCGTTTTGGCGTCGCCTCGCGATGGGGTGAATTGGCCCGGCAACAGCGTTGCAAACCCTTGCAAACCGCAAGGTTTCCCGCACGCTTGCGCCTTGTATCCGCGCCAATTCATCTCCACCATTTCAATCTCATTTGGGAGGCCGTGACCTAATGCTTGACCTTAAAACACCTTCCGAATGCACAGCGAAACAGGATATCCGCACCGCGATCGATGCAATCGACCAGGCGCTGCTCGATCTGTTCGCTCAGCGGCAGGGGTACGTCAGGCGTATGGCGCAGCTGAAACAGCATCCAGATGAAGCTTTTGACGGCGAACGCATCGAAACAATGGTCGCTGCAATCCGCCACCGGGCAGAAGATCTGGGATTGGAAGCTGACCAGGTGGATGTGGTCTGGCGCACATTGATCGACTGGAACGTCGACTATGAAAAGCGCACGATCGCGGCGCGTTTGGCGGATATGGAAAAGGCCTTGTAGATCGTCTCTTTCAATGTTTTTTACTTCTCCCCTCTAAACCGGGCGCTGCAAAATCCTATGTCTATGCCTTGAACCCAAAAAATTCTCAGCGCAGGCCACACGCCTGACGGGCCGGGGAGACGAGTATGCGACATGGTGTGTGGCGGCAGAATGCCAGATTTGGCTTTTTGAGTTTGCTCTGGTCTTTGGTCATTGCAGTTACGGCGGTACTCGGCGTGCTGACGGCTTCGGGCTCGGATGCCACGGCGCAAACGAAGGTAACCGTGGAGACGGTTGCCGAAGACCTGGTCTATCCCTGGAGCGTCGCGTTCTTGCCGGCGGGCGGTTATCTCGTCACCGAACGCGATGGCGTCTTGAAATTCGTCAACGCGGACGGAACTCAATCGGTTGTGCCTGGGACACCGGAGGTGTTTGACCAGGGGCAGGGCGGTTTGCTTGACGTCGTTTTGGCCCCTGATTTTGAACGGACCCGCGAAGTCTATTTGAGCTATTCGCAGGGGTCGCCTGAAGGGGCGGGTACCTCTGTGTTTCGGGCCAAGCTTGAGTCGCAGAGCGGCGGATACTCCCTGATCGAAGGCGAAACCATTTTTTCCGGAAACAACAGAGCCTTCGGCGGGCGCCATTTCGGGTCACGGCTCGCCTTCTCGCCTGATGGTCTGCTGTTCGTTACGACCGGTGACAGGGGCGACGGACCCAGAGCGCAGGATCCTTCGGACCACGCGGGCAAGGTCCTGCGTTTGAACAGGGATGGTTCAGCTGCAGCGGGCAATCCATTTGAAGGCAAAGCCGGACACAAGCCCGAAATCTGGTCGACCGGCCATCGCAATCCGCAAAGTGCGGCGATCCATCCGGAAACCGGCGCGCTTTGGACGGTGGAGCATGGTGCGCGCGGCGGCGATGAAGTCAACCGGCCGGAAGCTGGCAAAAACTATGGCTGGCCGGTCATCTCCTATGGGCGCCATTATACTGGCGGCAAGATCGGTGAAGGCACCGCCAAAGCCGGGATGGAGCAACCGCTTTATTATTGGGACCCGTCGATTGCCCCCTCGGGAATGGCGTTTGTGACGAGCGCGCTCTATCCGGATTGGAAGGGTTCCCTGCTTGTGGGTGCGCTGCGTGGACAGCATCTGGCAAGGCTCACGTTGAACGGCACTGAGATTGCGGCAGAAGAGCAATTGCTTAAGGACCTTGGCGAGCGCATTCGTGATGTGCGGCAGGGGCCGGATGGATCGATTTATGTGCTTACAGACAACGATGCTGGGCGCTTGCTCCGCTTGAAACCGGGAAAATGACACGGGTTTCAAAGTTGCCTGAGAGCCGTAATAAGTGATTTCACTTGACTTTAGTCCGTTTTGCGACAATACGCGTGGCGGTCTGACCGTCGCGCGTACCGTTGACGTTAGATGCCTACAAGTGGCCCGAAGGCCGCGCTATGCACGATCCCGAATTACGCGAACCTGATCTCCGTATCTGAGTATTGGCCTCATTTGGCCACCGGTGACGGGGTTTGCAGCTGCGCCTTTGATGCGCCAACACTGCGGCTGTGCCGCAAAAGGAAAAAATTTGACTGATTTTAAATCGCTTGGCCTATGCGACCATCTGCTGTCGGCCATTGAAGCGAATGGGTACGATACACCGACCCCAATCCAGAAAGATGCAATTCCATACATTCTTGACGGCAACGATCTGGTCGGACTGGCACAGACCGGTACCGGCAAGACTGCTGCTTTCGGTTTGCCGCTGGTTCAACAGCTGCTGGCGAACGATAGCCCGCGGACAGCCAAAAGCTCAAAAGCGCTGATTCTGGCGCCGACCCGCGAACTGGTGAATCAGATTGCAAAAAACCTGATCGGTTTCGTGCGCGGCACCAAGCTTCGCGTGCAGTCTGTGGTCGGCGGTGTTGCAATCGGCCCGCAGATCAAGCGGCTTACCCATGGAACCGACATTCTTGTTGCGACCCCAGGACGTTTGCTTGATCTGATCGATCGCGACGCGCTGACCTTGAATGGCGTGTCATTCCTGGTGCTGGACGAAGCCGATCAAATGCTTGATCTCGGTTTCATTCATGCATTGAAGCGGATTTCGAGCCTGATCCCGAAATCCCGCCAAACGCTGCTGTTTTCTGCAACCATGCCCAAACAGATCAATGATCTGGCGCGTTCCTATCTGACCGATCCGGTGCAGGTTGAAGTCGCTCCGGCAGGCAAAACGGCTGACAAGATTGTGCAGGGCGTTCATTTCCTGGAAAAGGCGGCGAAGACGGATTTTCTCGTCTCTCTCCTCAAGGAACGTCCGGATGACCTTTCCCTTGTCTTCTGCCGGACCAAGCATGGCGCGGAACGGCTGATGCGCAAGTTGGTCGCAGCGAAACTCTCTGCAGGATCCATCCATGGTAATAAGAGCCAGAGCCAGCGTGACAAGGCCATTAAGGCCCTGCGCCAAGGAACGCTGAAGATTCTGGTTGCGACCGACGTTGCCGCGCGCGGGATCGATATTCCCGGTGTTCGTAACGTCTACAATTTTGATTTGCCGGAAGTGCCTGAAGCCTATGTTCACCGCATTGGCCGCACAGCGCGCGCCGGTGCGGATGGAGAGGCTTTTGCGCTCTGCTGTCCGGAAGAAATCGATCTTCTGCGCCGGATTGAAAAGCTGATCGGCATTTCAATTGCGGTCGCCAGCGGTGAGGTGCCTCCGGCAAGTGCGGCGGCGCCCTCTGGGAAAAAACGGCGTGGCCGCAGCGGCAACCGCAGGTCAAATGCCGAAGGAAAGGCCGGGAACAAACGGTTCGAAGCCAAAAAAGGCAGCGCCAACGACAATGCGCCCAAACAGCGCAAGCGGCGGCCTCAACGGGCGTCGCGCCGGCCTACGCAGGCGGCATGACAGCATCAGCCAGACCAAATTTGGTTTGAGTGACCTAACGATGGCCTTTCAGGGAACTGGGAGGCCATTGTTGTTTTGCTTCGTGCTCAGATGGGAAATGCACTGGATCCAATCGCCAAAACCCGGGTTTTCCGGTTCCGGTTGAGAGAATTTTTTTGGAAGCTTAAAAAATTTCACCAATTGGCAAAATTTTGTTGAGATGTAAGTAAAAACCTGTATATTGCACTGCAGCGTAATAAGCGGTAGATGCTTGGTTAAATTTCACCTTGGGGTGGAATTTGCTAGGCGTCTAGCGGCGTTTTGCGAGCGTTCCAGCTAATTATTTGTGGCAGGAAGACCGAACCAACCGGGGCAACCCGGCGAGGTTTCCGTCTCGGACGTCTCCAAAACCGATTTCTTGAATGGAGTGTAATTCGCCTGTTGGCGAACTGCGCGCTGAGGAATGTGCCACGCACACTCATGTGTGCTGGCGTTTGCGGCAGCGCTTGTGTCTTCGAAAATCGAGAGCTTGTGGCAGCGGGCAAGAATTCGGAGCTTCTGTAAAAGAGAACGTAACCGTTCCGGGAGCTGCGAACCAACAAGAAACCGCGACCGGCGGACCGGCCCCACAATTCCGGCTGCCGGATATTTCCTATCGACCACAAGACGGCGGCGCCGGAATTTGCATTCCGGCGCCGTTTGACTGTTCCAAGATGGAAGAATTTGTGATGACGGGATCACATGTTCGGGTAGTTCGGCCCGCCGGCGCCTTCCGGCACCGTCCATGTGATGTTGCCGTTCGGATCCTTGATATCGCAGGTTTTGCAGTGCACGCAGTTCTGGGAATTGATCTGGAACTTGGGCGCGTCATCGCCTTCCTCAATCCACTCATATACTCCCGCAGGGCAGTAGCGGTTTGACGGACCGGCAAAGATGTCGTGCTCGGAAGACTTCTGCAGAGCTTCGTCCGCCACCTTCAGGTGGATCGGCTGATCTTCTTCGTGGTTGGTGTTGGAGAGGAACACGGACGACAGTTTGTCGAACGAGATCACTCCATCCGGTTTCGGATAGTCGATCTTCTTGCAATCCTTGGCCGGTTTCAGGCTTTGGGCGTCCGTCTTGCCGTGCTTCATCGTGCCAAAGAAGGAGAAGCCGAAGAGCTCATTGGTCCACATGTCGAGACCGCCGAGCGCAATGCCAAGAACCGTGCCGAATTTGGACCAGAGCGGTTTGACGTTGCGAACCTTTTTCAGGTCCTTGCCGATCTCGCTGGTGCGCCAGGCGCTGTCGTAACCTGTCAGGTCATTGTTGGCTTCACCGCGTCCGATTGCGGCCATGACTTCCTCGGCAGCCAGCATCCCGGAGAACATGGCGTTATGCGATCCCTTGATCCGCGGTACGTTGACCAGCCCGGCAGAACAACCCATCAGCAGGCCACCGGGGAAAGACAATTTCGGCACTGACTGATAGCCGCCCTCAGTGATTGCCCGGGCGCCGTAGGAGATCCGCTTGCCGCCTTCAAACACCTCCTTGATGGCCGGATGGGTCTTGAAGCGCTGGAACTCGTCGAAAGGCGACAACCATGGATTTTGATAGTTGAGATGCAGAACGAATCCCACAGCCACCTGATTATCTTCAAGGTGATACAGGAACGATCCGCCGCCGGTCTTGCCATCTAGCGGCCAGCCGAATGAGTGTTGAACCAGGCCTGGCTGGTGCTTTGCTGGATCGACCTGCCAGAGTTCCTTGATGCCGATGCCGAATTTCGGAACGTCGCAGTCCTTGTCGAGCTCGTACCTGGCAATCAGCTCTTTCGCCAGCGAACCGCGAACACCCTCGCCAATCAGAACGTATTTGCCGCGCAGCTCCATGCCGCGGGTGAACTGGGCATTGGGCTTGCCGTCCCGGCCAATGCCCATGTCGCCGGTTGCCACGCCAACAACACTGTCTTCGTCGTCAAACAGGAGCTCTGCTGCAGCAAAGCCCGGGTAGATTTCAACGCCCAGGGCCTCAGCTTTCTCGGCAAGCCAACGGCACACATTGCCGAGAGATACGATGTAGTTTCCATGGTTGTTCATGAGCTTGGGCATGAACATATTCGGCAGGCGCATTGAGCCTGCAGGGCCAAGCACCAGGAAATGATCGGCGGTAACCGGAGTCTTTAAGGGATTGTCTTCCTCACGCCAGCCTGGAAGCAGCTCGTCGAGAGCAATCGGATCAACAACCGCACCGGACAGGATGTGGGCGCCGACTTCCGAGCCTTTCTCCAATACCACGATGCTGAGTTCTTCACCCTTTTCGTTGGCAATCTGCTTCAACCGGATTGCTGCAGCCAGACCCGCGGGGCCGGCGCCGACGATTACAACGTCAACATCCATGCTCTCGCGTTCGCCAAGCGATTCCTGTTCCGACATCTATTTCTCCCTCGTGTCCCGGCAAGTGGTTGATTGTTTATCTTTCTCGCAAAAAATTAGCATGCGAAATTCGACAATCGTTGCCGTCAATGGCGACATTTACCCACAAACTGACCGGACATAACCTCATTCGGATGGGACATAGCCTTATTTTTCATCCATCCGTCAAGTGGTGGATTTACGTTTACGTAATGGGAAAGTAGCGATCAGTCGGGTGGAATTACAGGTTTTTGGTGGAAAGCTGTCGACAAGTTCATCTCTCCTCCGTCTGAACAGGATGCATCTAAGTCCAGGCATTGGATTTCAACTGAGCAGGCGCTAGTTTGCGATCCGGAGGTATTGTTCTTGTCAGGGTTGGATACATCGCAGCGCGAGCTTGAATCCTTGCTGGAGTTCTATCTGGCTTCCGGTGTCGACTGCTTTTTGGAAGAGGAAGCGGTCAACTGGTTCCAGGTGTCTGCCCAGATGGACAATGCCCGGACGGCGCAACAGGCAGGTCCGATGGCAGGAAGGGAAGCTCCCTCCCAAAACCGGACTGCAAATGCCGGTACATCTCAAATTGCGCAGTTGGTTCCAGCCTCAAAGTCTGCCGGGCCCCAGACAGTTTCCAGGCGACCGGAAGAAGCCGGGGGCGGGGCTTTTACGGGCGCAGTACTCCCAGACAGCGATGCCATCCAGTCAGCCAGAAATGCAGCTCAGACGGCCTCTTCTCTCGATGAGCTGCGATCATGCCTGGACCGGTTCGAAGGATGCAATTTGCGGCTGACCGCAAAGAACCTTGTTTTTGCTGATGGAAATCCGGCTGCGAGGGTCATGTTTGTCGGAGAAGCCCCGGGCCGGGATGAAGACATTCAGGGCCGTCCGTTCGTTGGCCGCTCCGGCCAGCTGCTGGATCGCATGCTGAATGCGGTCGGGCTCGACCGGTCCGAAGTATATATTGCCAACGTCGTTCCCTGGCGGCCGCCCGGCAACCGCACGCCAACACCTCAGGAAACTGAAATCTGCAAACCGTTCATTGGACGGCAGATCGAGCTGGTGGCGCCAGAGGTTCTTGTTTTTCTGGGATCGGCATCTGCCAAGACCCTTTTGGGATCCCGGGAGGGAATTAGAAAACTGCGGGGGAAGTGGTTACAGTACAGTACCGAAAACGGGAATATCGACTGCATTGCAACTTATCATCCCGCATATTTGCTGCGGAGTCCGTTGGAGAAGCGTCTTTCCTGGCGTGATTTCCTGTCGATCAGTAATAAGCTGCGTTAGGAATTGTGTTTATAGAATGTGTTGAGTCTATTGCGAATATTGGTTTTTGTACCATTTTTTTAATAATAGTATTTTGCAATATCGAGAATTTTTACACTGCAATTAACCTGATGTTTGCTCGGCTAGTTTAGAACCTTCGCAAGTTGAAGGGAATGAACTGTGGCAATGTTGGCTCCGCAAATACCGGAAGATGCAACACTGGCTGTCCTGGTCGTTGATCTGGAGAAGCTGCTTTGCATCGAGGCGTCTGCGTCCCAGTTCAACAGCTCCAGTTGCAACATTCTCACCGATCGCATTGATGAGCTAGGCGAGGCGATTGGTCTGCGCGTTGATGGCCTTGAAAACATGATCCGTGGAAAAATCACGGACATCGGCGAAGGGCAGGCGAAAGTCGTTTTTGACTTTGGAAAGCCGGCAAACGACGGCGAGAAAAGGCGTGAGCGCCGGCGGACTGTACATATTCCAGCGCGGGTTAGTGGCACGGGCGGGAGCACTTTTGTTCCCTGCATCATAACAAATGCAAGCAAGAATGGCTGCCGGCTTGAAGGCCGGGGTGTTTGTCATTTGCCAGATGAAATCTCCCTGAACATCGATGGCCTCGATCTACCCGTACGGGGCAGTATCGCCTGGCGGGGAACGGGGTGTGCTGGCGTTCAGCTTCTCTGGCAATTCACCAGCGGCTCGGACGCCAAGACGGTTTTGGGTGGTGCTTCGTCCACTGGAAAGGGATCTCCGAAAAAGACAATTGTCAGCGGATTTGGTGGATCGAAAAAAAAGCATACAGCTGGGCTGGCAGATGATCAGGAGATTGAGCAGGGTGTCGGCACCACACCGGGCCGGTCGCGCCGGCCGCAACGGCGCCGGGACAGGAAAGCCCTTCAGTCGGATGCCGCTGCTTTTGGTCAAAAGAAGCGCAGTCCTTCCGAACCTTGAACCAGTTAAGGTTCACACGGGAAATTTTGGCCGGTACTTTCAAACCGTCAATTGATCTCTATATGCTGGCCAGAGCCCCGCTATGGAGAAAATGAGCTCGTGTTCGACACATTCCGCAAGTTTTTGCCTCGTAAGTTCCGTGATGAAGGCCCTGTTATTCCGGTTGTCCGGCTGCAGGGACCAATAGGAATGGCGACGCCGCTCAGGCCGGGCTTGTCGCTCGCCACGACGGCGCAACCGCTGGAAAAGGCATTTTCCTATAAAAAGGCACCGGCGGTGGCACTAATTGTGAACTCACCAGGCGGGTCTCCAGTCCAGTCCCGGCTGATCTTTCAGCGGATCAGGGACCTGGCAGCAGAAAACAAGAAAGATGTATTGGTATTCGTCGAAGATGTTGCTGCCAGCGGCGGTTACATGATCTCGCTTGCCGGCGATGAAATCATTGCAGACCCGACCTCCATCGTTGGATCGATCGGAGTTGTTGCCGCCGGTTTCGGTTTCCCCGAACTCTTGAAGAAAATGGGCGTGGAGCGCCGCGTTTATACCGCTGGCGACAAGAAGGTGATCCTGGATCCGTTCCGCGAGGAGAACGCGGACGATATCGATTATCTGAAGAGCCTGCAGCAAGACATTCATGAAGTCTTCATTGATATGGTCAAGGCGCGCCGTGGTGACGTGCTGTCGGATGACAAGGACCTGTTTTCCGGAAAGTTCTGGACCGGAAGGCTGGCGCTCGAGCTCGGATTGGTCGACGGCATGGGAGATCTTCGCGGCACCTTGAAGAAGCGCTACGGCGAAAAAGCGGAACCGAAACTCATTTCGGCACCAAGAGGATTGTTTGGCCGCAAGCCGGGTGTCGGTATCGGGTTGGGTATTCCGGATACCATTGGCGACGATCTAATTTCATCGGCTGAAGCGCGGGCGATGTGGATGCGCTTCGGCATCTGACCTGCGCTGAAACAGGTTCATCATCCCTGACAAGGCTTGTTTTCCGGGCTGGAATTGGCAAACATGAAATCGGGGTTGGGCTGGCGGCGGCCTTTTGGGATCGCCGCAATCAATATGTTGGAAAAGGCCAGAAGATGACGGAACTCATCGGATTTGCAGCCCTTGCGGTTGGTGGTTATTGGATCGCCAACCGGATCAAGAAGAAAATGTCCCAGGTAGAACGGCAACTATCCGAAGCCGCGCGGGCATCTCATTCCGCACAGCCGGCAGAAACGCTGGTCCTGGATCCGGAAACGGGCAAATACCGGCCACAATAGTTTTCTCGCCGCACCAGAACCGCCAAGCCTAATTGCTATGAGTGAGGGTCAGGCTGTTCAGCAACCCGGCATCGTTCCCACTGCATGTGCGCTTGAAAGAATGCGCATTCGGCAGAGGAATTCAGAAATTCACAAAAAACAGCTTTAAAAAACAGCATGATCGGCCCTAAGCTGCCTTATCGGTAAGTTTGTATTCAAATCCTTGGAAACCAAACGGATTGGATAGCAGATCATGCGTTTCACGACTTCTTTCCAACACCCGACCTTTGCAGTATTGGCTTGCGCGTTCGCCATTGGGCTGACCGGCTGTCAGGACGAGACAGCCCAAACCGAAGTTCCGGAGATTGTAAGGCCGGTCAGGACCCTCACGGTGACCAATGCCAATGATCTTCATGGCCGGTATTTCATCGGCACGGCGCGAGCTGCGCGCGAGGTTTCGCTAGGCTTTGCCGTTGGCGGCACGTTGACAGGCATTTCCGTTTCAGTAGGCGACGATGTCAAAAAGGGACAGGTCGTCGCAACGCTGGATCCTGCCCCTTATCAGGCGGAAGTGGACCGTTTGTCGGCGGATCTTGAAAGCGCAGTTGCGTCTTATGAAAACGCCAGGGACCAAACCGCCCGTCAGCGTGAGTTGTTTGAAAAGGGTCACGTGTCGCAGGCAGCGCTTGACCGTTTCAGTTCCGGTGAGCGTTCGGCAAAGGCGGCGATTGCGTCAGTTCAAGGCGCTCTCGATAAAGCAACACTCAATCTGTCTTATGCTCAACTCGCGGCACCATTTGATGGAGTTGTCGTTGCCAAATACGTTGAGGACTTCGAGGAAATCCGGGCACAGACCCAGGTATTGCGTGTACTCGACAGCGAACACATCGAGATGGTGATCGATATTCCCGAACGCTATATCGGCCTGACCAAACATGTCCGAGATGTCCGGGTTACCTTCGATGCCATCGGTGATGTCGAGCTTCCGGCCGAAGTTACTGAAGTTGGCACTGAGGCGTCTCCCACCACACGTACGTTTCCAGTTACGCTTTTGATGGATCAACCGGAAAGTGGTCAGGTCTTGCCCGGAATGACCGGCAGAGCCTCTGGCAGTGTCGCCGATGAATATTTGCCATTCAGCAACATGGTTGTGCCACCTGCAGCGGTGTTCGTGCCGGAAGGAAAAACCGAGCCGCATGTGTGGATCGTCGATCCGCAGTCGAGCACGGTATCGGCAAGGCCAATTGAAGTCGGGTCGCCCAGAACACAGGGAATGGCGATCGACGGTGGCTTGAAGGTCGGCGAAATTATCGTGACTGCCGGTGCCAATTCGCTGCGCGAGGGCCAGAAAGTGGCCTTGAGCGAAACCAACGGCGGAAGTTGACCATGGCCCGTTTTGCGATCGAAAACGGCAAATTCGTCTGGTTTGCTGTTGTGATGCTGATCCTTGGCGGGATTGGCGCCTATCTGCAGCTGGGTCAGCTTGAAGATCCTGAGTTCACCATTAAGACCGCGGTTATTGCAACACCTTATCCCGGTGCGAGTGCGATAGAGGTGGAGCAGGAGGTAACCGAGCGGATTGAGCTGAAGCTCCAGGAAATCAAGGAAATCGATTATATCGAAAGTACCAGCCGCCCCGGCTTGTCATCGATAAAAGTTGAGATCCAGGCCCGGTTCTGGTCCGATAAACTGCCACAGATCTGGGACACGCTGCGCCGGAAAATCCGCGATGTGGAAGCCAGCTTGCCGCCGGGTGCCGGACGTCCGGTTGTCAATGATGACTTCGGTGATGTCTTTGGGTTGCTGATGGCGGTGACCTCTGACGGTTTTACCTACCGGGAACTGAAGGAATATGTCGATTTCCTGCAACGGGAGCTGTCGCTGATCAGTGGTGTTGGCCGTGTCGACTTGTGGGGCGAACGTGACCGCGTGCTTTATTTCGACGTACGCGAGGAAAACCTGGTCGAACTTGGCATTTCCGAAGGCACACTGGAACAGACAATCCAGAACCAGAATGCCGTCGTCGATTCAGGCTCAGTCAATATCAGTGACTACCGCATGCGCATTGCGCCAACAGGCGCTTTTGTTTCGCCACGCGATATTGAAGACCTGATTATTCGGCCAACGACCACCGATGCTCTACAGGCAGGTGTCAACGACCGCCAGCAGACAATCCGTCTCGGCCAGATTGGCACCATCCGTGAGGGATATGCCGAACCGCCGCAAACATTGATGCGCTTTGACGGCGCCCAGTCGATCGGTCTGGCGATTTCCTTCCAGCCGGGCGTCAATGTGGTCACGGTTGGTCAGGCTGTCGACGCACGGATAAAGGAGCTGATGCCCCGTCTTCCCATCGGCATTGAAGTCAGCAAGGTTCACTGGCAATCCGATGATGTGGATCTTGCAGTCAAAAGCTTCCTGATCAGCCTGGCACAGGCCGTGGTGATTGTGCTGGTGGTGCTGACACTGACGATGGGCCTGCGCATGGGTATCATCATTGGCACCGGCCTTTTGCTCACAATTCTGGCCACGTTTATCGTTCTTGCAATTCTGGGGATCGATTTGCAGCGCATGTCGCTTGGTGCGCTGATCATTGCCCTTGGCATGATGGTGGACAATTCCATCGTGGTGGCTGACGGGGCAACGGTGCGCATGGCCAAGGGCATGGACCGGAAGCAGGCAGCGATCGAAGCAGCCAGCCGACCATCCATGTCGTTGCTTGGTGCAACGATCATCGCGGTGATGGCGTTTTATCCGATCTTTGCCTCGCTTGAGAGCGCCGGCGAATATTGCCGCACCCTGTTCTCTGTCGTCGGCATTGCACTGATTGCGAGTTGGGTCATCTCCATGACCGTTACGCCGCTACAATGTGTCGCGATGTTGCCTGATCCGAAGCCCGGCTCGGAAGGTGCGAGTTTTCATACTGGATTTTACGCTGTCTACCGGGGCTTTCTGCGTGCGGCGATCAAGGCCCGTTTCTTGACGATCGGCGTTGCTGTCGCTGCGCTGGTCGCTGCGGGCGTGTCGTTCGGATCCGTTCAGCAGCTTTTCTTCCCGACCTCTGCCATGACCAAATTCATGGTCGATTATTACGCGCCTGAGGGAACCAGGATCGAGGCAGTCTCGGCTGCTGTCGGCAACATTGAAAACAAACTGCAGGACGACGAACGCATTACCGGGATTGCCAGCTTCATTGGCTCCGGCCCTCCGCGGTTCTATCTGCCGGTTGATCCGGAGCCGACAAATCCTTCCTATGCGCAGTTGATCGTCAATGTGGCCGATTACCGGGATATTCCCGATATTGCGGCCAATCTTCAGAGCTGGCTGTCGACAAACCATCCGGAGGCCAAGGCCTTCGTACGCCAATTCGGCGTTGGGCCCAGCTACTCCTGGCCGTTCGAAGTTCGGTTCATTGGACCAGCCGATGCCGACCCGGTTGAGCTACGCGCAATCGGCGACCGGGCCATGGCCATCCTGGATAGTCACCCATGGACCAAGGTTTCGCGCACGGACTGGCGCGAAAAGGTCTGGACCGCAGTCCCTGAATACGATCAGGACCGGGCACGCTGGACCGGCGTGACGCCGGAAGATCTCGGCAGGACGACAAAGCGTGCCTATGATGGCCGTCAGATTGGCCTTTACCGGGAAGGTGATGAGCTGATCCCGATCATGCTGCGGCATGTCGAGGAAGACACGGCTGCAGTCGACAACTTCGAATTCCTGCAAATTCAATCGCAGCTCTCCACCGAGCCCGTTCCGCTGGCCCAGGTGGTAAAAAGTGTGGCTACCAGGAGTGAAAACCCTCTGGTGAACCGCCGCGACCGCAGGCGTACCTTGATGGTTCAGGCCAATCAGATCGATAGTGTCACCTTCCCGACCTACCGGGCAGATGTGCTTGATGAATTCGAGGCGCTGGCGAAGGAACTTCCGCCCGGCTACGTGATGGAATGGGGCGGGGAGCATGAAGGCACTGTTGATGCCCAGGCAGGCTTGATACCCGGCGTACTTCCGGCCGTTGCCATCATGGCGCTGATTGTCGTCGCACTATTCAATGCCTACCGGGTGCCGCTGGTCATTTTCCTGGTAATCCCGTTTGCCATCATAGGCATCACGCCGAGCCTGCTTTTCACCGGAACGCCATTCGGTTTTGTCGCCCTTCTGGGGGCGATGAGCTTGTCGGGCATGATGATCAAGAACTCGATCGTCCTGATTGACGAGATCAACGACAATCTGACCAAAGGCGAGGCGCCCTTCGATGCGGTGATGAATGCTGGGGCCTCGCGCCTCAGGCCCGTGGCGCTCGCTGCCGCGACAACCGTGCTTGGAGTGGTCCCGCTACTACCGGACGTCTTTTGGGTCGGGCTGGCGATCACGCTGATGGGAGGTTTGACTATCGGTACGATCCTGACCATGGTCATGGTGCCGGTATTCTACGCCACCTTCCACGGCATCAAGGTGCCCGGTGGCAAAGGCGGTAAAGCTCAACCGTCTCCCGGACAGGAGGCGCCTGCGGCCTAAGAGTGGTTTGGTGAACCGAGCTGATCGGGTGAGGGGGATAGCCGCGTCTTCCACTCTCCTTCATCCCGGCCCTTGACGTTGCGCCCCCTCCGTGGCACCTGTCGCGCCGATAGAAAACCCACCCGGTTCTGACGGACAAATCACCCATGCCGAGCGACGTTCCGGCGCATATGCGCCCTGAAAACTCCTTTCAAGGACTGATCCTGACCCTGCAGCGGTTCTGGGCGGATCAGTGCTGTGTCGTTCTGCAGCCTTACGACATGGAAGTCGGCGCCGGCACGTTCCATCCTGCAACGACGTTGCGTTCGCTTGGACCCCGTCCGTGGAAAGCTGCTTACGTCCAGCCGTCCCGCCGCCCGACCGATGGCCGTTATGGTGAGAACCCGAACCGGCTGCAGCATTACTACCAGTTCCAGGTGATCCTGAAACCGTCGCCGCAGGACCTACAAGATCTGTATCTGAAGTCGCTGGCGGCGATTGGCCTGGATTCTTCCATCCATGATATCCGCTTTGTCGAGGACGACTGGGAAAGCCCAACCCTCGGCGCCTGGGGCCTTGGCTGGGAATGCTGGTGCGACGGCATGGAAGTTTCGCAGTTCACCTACTTTCAGCAGGTCGCGGGCTTTGAGTGTTCCCCGGTCTCCGGCGAGCTGACCTATGGTCTTGAGCGGATCGCCATGTATGTTCAGGGCGTCGATAACGTCTACGACCTCAACTACAACGGCATGGAAGGCGACGAGAAAGTCACATACGGCGACGTCTTCCTGCAGGCCGAGCAGGAATACTCCCGCTACAATTTCGAACACGCGGACACCGAGATGCTGTTCCGGCACTTCAAGGACGCGGAAAACGAATGCCGCGCATTGCTCGATGCAGGCAGTAAGGCACGCGACGAGGCCGGTGTATCCGTGCACCAGATGGTGCTGCCGGCCTATGACCAGTGCATCAAGGCGTCCCATGCCTTCAACCTGCTGGATGCCCGCGGTGTGATCTCCGTCACTGAACGCCAGAGCTACATTCTGCGGGTGCGCGAACTCGCCAAGGCTTGCGGCGCGGCCTTCCTGGAAACGGAAGCCGGTGGTGTAGGCTACGAGGGCTGATACATGATCAGAACCGGATGACAGAGCACCGGTGATGACATTGCAATAATTACCAGTTAGCCTCCGCCAGGATTTCCTGCGGAGGCTTTTTTATGACCACCTGGATTATTCTTGGCGTTTTGATTGCACTCGGGCTCTATGTCATTGCCCTTTACAACAGCCTGGTGAAAAAGCGGCAGATGGTTGCCGAAGGCTGGAGCGGCATTGATGTTCAATTGAAACGCCGGGCCGACCTCATCCCCAATCTGGTCGAGACTGTTAAGGGCTATGCTTCGCACGAGCGTGAAGCGCTGGAAGCGGTCACGGAGATGCGCTCACGTGTTGGAGCGGTGGCCGATGGCGATGTTGCAGGTAGAGCAAAAGCCGAAGGATTGCTGTCGCAGGCGCTCGGCAAGCTGTTTGCAGTAGCAGAGGCCTATCCGGACTTGAAAGCGAGCGAGAACTTCGCCGATCTGCACGCGTCCCTGGACAAGATTGAGGATGCGCTTCAAATGGCACGCCGGTATTACAATGGCGCCGTGCGGGGCCTGAACGTAATGGTCGAGAGTTTCCCGTCAAATCTGGTGGCCCAGCAGTTCAAGTTCGAGCAGGCGGAGTATTTCGAGATCGAGGATCCGGCGGAAAAAGCGACTCCCAAAGTTGAATTCTAAGGGAGACCTTTTTGATGATCGCTAGGATTTCCTGCCGAATTACCCGGTATCTCGTCGGTGTTTTTCTGCTCACAGCAATTTCGGCCGGCGCCAGCGCGGATGAACGCATTCTGCGCTTTGTCTCGCACATTGATGTCCAGACAGATGGTGACCTGATTGTCACGGAAACCATCACCGTCCGTGCCGAAGGTGATCAGATCAAGCGCGGCATTTTCCGGGACATACCGCTTGTATTCGAGACCGATGACGGCCGCCGGAGGCAAGCGGGATTTGACCTTCTCGGCGTCGAGCAGGATGGCCGCGAGGCTGCCTATCACACAGTGCGCAACCGTGGCGGCATCCGGATCTATATCGGTGACGAAGACGTCTTCATTCCCCACGGCAAGCATGTCTATACAATCAAATACCGGACATCCCGCCAGATCCGGTTTTTCAGCAGCCATGATGAAGTCTATTGGAATGTGACCGGCAACGAATGGGTGTTTCCCATTGATGCGGTCCTGGCAGAAGTTGTCTTTCCTCCGGGAGCAAAGCCTGAGCACTACGACGCCTTCACAGGCTTTTACGGCAGCGAAGGCCGGAATTTCGAAGTTGAAGAACAGGAGGCCGGCTCAAGTTTGTTTTTCAGGACTACACACACGCTTGCCCCCTATGCGGGGCTAAGCGTGGTAGTTGCGCTGCCCAAGGGCACGATTTCGCCGCCGACTGAAGCGCAGAAGACCAAGTATTTTCTCATGGATTACCGGGCAGAGCTGCTCGGCGGCTTCGGCATTTTTCTGGTGCTCGCCTATTATCTTCTGACCTGGTTTCTGATTGGCCGGGATCCGGCCAAGGGCGTTATCTTTCCCCGTTTCAAGGCGCCGGACGGCATATCGCCGGCGCTCGCCAATTACATTGTGAACCGCGGATTTGGCGATGGTGGATGGACGGCTCTTTCCGCAGCCTGTCTCAACCTCGCAGTCAAGGGGCGGATCATTCTGGAAGATCCCGGCGAAGCCGTCACCTTAACTCCCCAGGTATCAGGAAGTTCGAAACGGGGCTGGAACGCCTTGCTTCCCAAGGGCGAGGCTGCCGTCAATCGCTGGCTCAGCAATCGGGGAAGCCCGCTGACAATCAGCAAGGACAACGGAACATCGGTCAAAACGCTTGGATCGAAATTCCGGTCGGCCATCGAGGATGAAAGCCGCAACGAATACTTCAAGAGCAACAAGCTGTTTCTGATCCCTGGTGTGCTCCTGTCGATCCTCACCATCATCGCCCTGATCGCCTTTGGCAACGCGTCGGATGACGAGATCGCGTTTTTGGTCGCCGCTGTCATGTTCGGCACTTTCATTGCGATTTCAATCGTGAACCTTTTCAAGAAGGCACGCCATTTTGGAAGCGTAGGGCGGCGGGTTTCCATGGTGGTCAGCATTTTTGCTGTCATCGTCGCAATTGGCATATTTGCGCCGGTGTTTTCGCTTGATAGCCTGGAGAACCTCCCACGCCTCCCGATACTGGCGGTGGTCTTGTTTGTAACGAACATCCTGTTCTTCTTCCTTATGGGAGCGCCAACTGCCTTGGGGCGGGAAAAACTGGATGGCATAGAAGGCCTCAAACTCTATCTCTCCGTTGCCGAAGCTGAACGAATGAATATGGCTGGCCATCCGGAGATGAGCCCGTCGCACTTTGAAACCTTGCTGCCCTATGCGGTGGCGCTGGGCGTCGAAAAACCCTGGTCGGATGCCTTTCAAAGCTGGCTGACATCGGCTGCGGGGGCGGCTGCGTCAGCCAGCTATGCCCCTACCTGGTATTCCGGCCGGGTGTTCGATAGCCACAATGTCTCCCGGTCGATGAATTCGGTTACCAGCGCTATGGCCGGCTCGTTCACAACGTCACTGCCTGCACCCAAATCCTCCAGCTCGGGCTTTTCCAGCGGCGGTGGCTTTTCCGGCGGCGGTGGAGGCGGCGGAGGCGGCGGCGGCTGGTAAGCAAGGGGATTGCAGTACATCTACCGCGTGTTATGACCAATGGGCAGTGTTGGATTAAGGGGCGCGGATGATGACAGGCGGTGATGTTCTTTTAGACGGCTTTACCAGCTTCAATATCGCGATCGTCGTCTATTTTCTCGGCGTCCGCCTGAACAAGGCGATCCCGTTCCTGCACCACTACAATATTCCCGAACCGGTTTCCGGGGGGCTTTTGGTTTCCCTGCTCGGCCTTGCCTACTACCTGTGGACTGGCGGCCAGATCGGCTTCACGCTAGAGGCTCGCGACTTTCTGCTGCTCTATTTCTTCACGGCCATTGGCCTCAATGCCCGTTTTTCCGACCTTGCCAAAGGCGGCAAACCGCTCTTGATCCTGCTGTGCCTCACCGTTGGTTACATGATCTTCCAGAACCTGATCGGAACCGGTCTTGCAGCAGCCATGGGACTGCCGACGGGCTTTGGATTGCTGGGCGGCACGATTTCGCTGGTTGGCGGGCATGGTACGGCCATTGCCTGGGGGCCGCGCCTGGTTGAGGACTACGGTGTCGTTGGTGCGGTTGAAATTGGCGCGGCGACAGCGACGCTTGGTCTGATCGCAGCTTCTCTGCTTGGCGGGCCGGTGGCCGATATCCTGATCAACCGCAAGGGTGCAAAGCCGGTTGAAAGCGAGCAGGAGGAGACACCGGTCATTGGCCTGGAAACGGAAGCCGAGCCGACCGCCAATGTGACACACACCGGCCTGATGCGCAGCATCCTGTGGCTCAACATCACGATTGGCCTTGGCGCTGTTCTGGATGAAGTTCTGAAAGAGTTGATCGATCTGGATTTGCCGCTGTTTGTGGTCTGCCTGTTTTGTGGCATCGTCCTGTCCAACACCATGCCGTTTATCTTCAAGAAGATGGTCTGGCCGGCGCGATCGAAATCCCTGGCGGTTATTTCAGACCTGGCTTTGGGTATCTTCTTGACCATGTCCCTGATGAGCCTTCAGCTGTGGACGATTGCAGGACTGGCCGGGCCGATGATGATCATTCTGGTGGCCCAGATTGTTGGTGCGGCCATCTTCATCATTTACCTGCTGTTCCCGCTTATGGGCCGGGATTATGAGGCCGCCGTCCTGGGTGCCGGGTTCGCCGGTTTCTCGCTCGGGGCGACGCCGACCGCCATCGCCAACATGACTGCCGTTACAAAGCAATATGGCGCGGCGACACGGGCTTTCCTGATCTTGCCGCTGGTATCGGCCTTCTTCGTCGATCTGGCCAACGCGGCGATTATTGCCTTCTTCCTCGGTGGTTGAGGGAAGGGCCTGCAAAGTCGGGTTGAGAGCGGGTTCCATTTCTCCGTCTTCCCGGACGCAGCGAAGTGAAGATCCACGATCTGTTTGAGGTCCCGGCTCGCACTGAGTTTGGCCGGGACGGCAATCGCTTTGTTTGAGACTTGCGAAGTTTTCTCATGCCTGTTTCGCATGAAGAATTTCTGGTGCCGGACTGCGCAGGGGGTGACAAAACCGGGCGGACTTGCTAACGCACGGGCGACTTATCTGACGCGCCATGATCCGGCGCTCCTACCGAAGGCCGAGAAACACCGATGCCCGATCTCCTGCTTGAACTCTTCAGCGAGGAAATCCCCGCACGCATGCAGCGCCGTGCCGCCAACGACCTGAAATCGCTGGTCACCAACGCGCTTGTGGACGCCGGTTTGCCTTATGAAGGCGCAAAAGCCTTTGCGACACCTCGCCGCCTGGCCTTGCATGTCGCCGGTGTTCCGGCCGGATCAGCGGCCACCCGCGAAGAACGCAAGGGCCCGCGCGTCGGTGCGCCGGAAAAGGCTGTTGAAGGGTTTCTGCGCGGTGCAGGCCTGTCGTCCATTGATCAGGCGGAAGTTCATACCGATCCGAAAAAGGGCGATTTCTATGTTGCCGTGATCGAAAAGCCGGGCCGTTCCGCCATTGAGCTGATTGCCGAATTCATGCCAAGCCTCATCAAGGGCTTCGCGTGGCCGAAGTCCATGCGCTGGGGCAATGGGGACATGCGCTGGGTGCGCCCGCTGCACTCCATCGTCGCCACATTTGGACCCGAGACGGAAGAACCGGAAGTCGTGCCGTTTGAAGTCGATGGGATTTCCTCTGGCAAGTCGACCCGCGGGCACCGTTTCCTGGCCGACGAGGCGTTTGAGGTCCGCCGGTTCGACGACTATGCACCTGCCCTGGAAAAGCACAAGGTTGTACTTGATGCCGATCGCCGCAAGGACATCATCGCGCATGATGCGCGCGACCAGGCGTTGGCACTGGGACTGGAGCTGGTGGAAGACGAAGGTCTTCTGGAGGAGGTTGCCGGTCTCGTGGAATGGCCCGTGGTCTTGACCGGAGCTTTCGAGGAAGAGTTTCTAGAAATTCCGGACGAGTGCATCCAGCTCACCATCCGCGCCAACCAGAAGTGCTTCGTTCTGAAGGACCCGAAGACCGGCAATCTGGCAAACCGTTTTGTTTTGACGTCCAACATTGTTGCCGAGGATGGCGGCAAGGTGATCGTTGCCGGCAACGAGAAGGTTATCCGGGCTCGTCTGTCCGATGCCCGGTTCTTCTGGGATACGGATCTCAAAACCAAACTTTCCGACAATCTGCCGAAGCTGGAGAGCATCGTTTTCCATGAAAAGCTCGGCACTCAAAGTGAACGGGTGAAACGCCTGGAAGCCCTTTCTGCCGAGTTGGCGGCTGTCACCGGTGCGGACGCTGACAAGGCAAAACGCGCAGCGCAACTGGCGAAGGCCGATCTTGTTTCGGCAATGGTCTACGAATTCCCGGAACTGCAGGGCTTGATGGGCCGTTATTACGCGACCGCGCAAGGTGAAGACGCCTCGGTCGCAACGGCGATTGAAGATCACTACCGCCCACAAGGTCCGTCCGACACAGTGCCGTCAGATCCGGTTGCCGTTTCTGTCGCGCTGGCCGACAAGCTGGACCTTCTGGCCGGTTTCTGGGCGATTGACGAAAAGCCGACCGGATCGAAAGACCCCTATGCCCTCCGCCGCGCAGCGCTGGGTGTGATCCGCATTGTTCTGGAGAATGAACTTCGTTTGCCGCTGAGTGGGGCCATTGAGTCAGCACTCAAGCTGACCGGTGTTGCTGTCGAAAATGATGGTGCAGTTATTGCAGACTTGATGTCCTTCTTTGCCGACCGGCTGAAAGTCCACCTCAAGGACGCCGGGGCCCGGCACGATCTGATCGATGCTGTCTTCGCCATGGACGGTCAGGACGACCTGCTGATGGTGGTCAAGCGGGTGGAAGCGCTCGGCAAGTTCCTGGAAACGGAAGACGGGACCAACCTGCTTGCCGGTTACAAGCGGGCCGTGAACATCCTGCGTGCGGAAGAAAAGAAAGACGGTACGCCGGTCAGCGGCCGTCCGCTTGCAGAGCACTTCAAGGAGCAGGCGGAAATCGACCTGGCCGCTGCCATCGATGCGGCGCGGGCTGATGCGGAAACCGCTGTCCAGGGCGAGAATTTCGAAGGCGCCATGGAAGCCCTGTCAAAGCTCCGTGCACCGGTCGACCGGTTCTTTGAGGATATTCTAGTGAACGCTGACGACGCGGACCTGCGCATGAACCGCCTGCGGCTTCTCTCCGACATTCGCGACGCCACGCATGTGGTTGCCGACTTCTCGAAGGTTGCCGGTTAGTTCCTTAAGCTGATGGATCCCGCGCACCTGTCCAGAGTTTGCCGGTAACCCTGGCTGAAATAAAAGAGCGTCGTCCCGGGCAAACGCAGTGCGACCCGGGATCAGAGAGCTGCTTGACTGACTGGATGCACGGGGGCTCCCCGATCCCGCATCTCCGCTTCGCTGCGTGCGGGATGACGTACGCAGGTATGATTGTGCGGAATGCAGTTTTGTCATCATTGGGAACCTCTGGCGCTTGCAACTGCCTGCCGCATGAGGCAAGTTCCCGCCGTTCTCGGGGCGGGGTGCAATTCCCCACCGGCGGTAAGCAGATGATGCGAGCCCGCGAGCGCCTTGACCAGCAAAGCCGGTCAAGGGTCAGCAGATCAGGTGAAATTCCTGAGCCGACGGTGACAGTCCGGATGTGAGAGAACGTGTGATCTTCGCGCTAAAGCTTTGGCGCGGCGAGCACACGCGATCGCCTTAGATGATTTGTTTGTTGCAATAAGGAGATCGCTGTGGCTGCAACATCCACCCGTTATGCTTTCATTAAAGCCAACTGGCATGCCGACATTGTCGACAAGGCTCTCGAGGGGTTTTGCCAAATCGTTCCCGCCGATCAGGTTGCCGTCTTTACCGCACCCGGTGCTTTTGAAATGCCGCTTCTGGCGCGCGACCTGGCAAGGACCGGACGCTACGAAGCTGTTGTCGCCGCGGCCCTGGTCGTGGACGGCGGCATCTACCGGCATGATTTTGTGGCGCAAGCCGTTGTCAGCGGTTTGATGCAAGCGGGACTGGACAGCGACGTTCCGGTCCTCTCCGTGTCGTTGACGCCCCACAATTTCCAGCCGACCGAGCACCACATCGGGATCTACCGGGACCACTTTGTCGAAAAGGGCCGGGAAGCTGCAGAGTCGGCCCTGATGATCGGAAAGACCCGGGCAAGCCTTGAGGCCTGATGCCTCATCGCAAGTACTCTTGACGAACGAAGGTGAGAGCCAGACAGCCAATCGCTGTCTGGCTTTCGTCTTTCCGGAAAACTACTCCGCCGGTGTTCCTTCCAGCCGGGCGACCGGTTTTTCCTGGATCGGCCAGTGGATGATGGCCGCTGCAATGCCGAGTGCGATCCCCACGTACCAGATCGCGTCATAGGACCCGGTTTCGTCATATAGCTTCCCGCCCAGCCAGATGCCCAGGAAGGAGCCGATCTGGTGGGAGAAAAAGACGAAGCCAAACAGGGTCGCCATATAGCGCGGCCCGAACATCACGGCGACAAGACCGGACGTCGGCGGCACAGTGGACAGCCACAAGATGCCCATGACGGCAGAGAAGATCAGCACACTTGCCGGTGAAGCCGGAACCATGATGAAGACAGTGATGGCTGCAGCGCGCCCAAGATAAATCAACGCCAGGAAAATCGGTTTGGAATAGCGCCCGCCGATGTAGCCTGAGGCGAGAGAACCGGCGATGTTGCAGAGCCCGATCAAGGCAATCGCCCTTGCGCCCCATGCAGGGTCTAGCCCCAGGTCAGCGATATAGGGCGGCAGGTGCACCGTGATGAAGGCCACGTGGAAGCCGCAGACGAAGAAACCAATGGTCAGCAGGATAAACCCGCGCGTACCGAAGGCTTCTGCAATCGCCTGCTTGAGACTTTGATCTGTAGCCGCTGATGTGCCGGGGGCGGCTTCGGCACGGCCTCTGAGCGCGAGCGCAAACAAGGGAATGGTCATCATCAGACCGGCGAATACGGTCAACGTAAACTGCCATCCAACTGTTTCGATCAGATGCTGACTGACAGGCGCAAAGACGAATTGCCCCATGGAACCGGAGGCTGTGCCGATACCAAAAGCGAGTGAACGCTGGGAGGGCGTCACCTTGCGTCCAAATGCGGCCAGGACAAGCGTGAAGGAAGAAAAGGCCACGCCGAGGCCAACCAGAACGCCGGCAGACATATGCAGGGCAACGGCGCTTTCCGCCTGGGTCATCAGCAAAAGCCCGGCCATATAGAGCACCGCGCCAAGTGACATTGTTTTCCATGTGCCGAAGCGGTCCGCCATCATGCCCGCAAACGGCTGGGCCGCGCCCCACATTAGGTTCTGGATCGCGATCGCCAGGGCGAAGATTTCCCGGCTCCAGTCACGCGCCTCGGTCATCGGCTGGAACAACAGGCCCATAGCTGATCTCGGTCCGAAGGACAACAGGGCAATCACACAGCCGCAGGTAATGATAAGCGGAATGTTCGGACCGCTTCGGGCGCGGTAGATGGTGGCGTCAGACATTGCGCTCTTCACTCTGAATAAATCGAATTTATCGTAGGTTTACGATAGGAGTTCTGAGTGATGATAAAAAACGAATATTATTGAACAATACATCAAAGACGCTGATCAATGGATGATCACAAGCAAGTGCCGCAGGGACACCACGCACCAGAACCGGACGCTTTTGGAAATGCGAATCCGATAAGTTGTTCATGAAACAGGTGAAAAACGAATTGTGAAATTTAGACGACGAAGTCTATGGATTTCAATTTCAAAAACCCTTATATAAGCTCTTAACGAGCAAAAGACGGTAAGGGCCATTGGCCCGTTTTCTTTTGACATCTATATGCTCAAAATGAGTATATGTATTTGCCTGGGAGGTCGTCATGACCGTTACAGACATTTCGGACACCAACTTGCAGATGGGCGCTGCTGCGCCGCTCGCAATTGACCGGTTCGGCCCCATCGAACGGCCAGAGCTTGATTATACGCCGGAGGTCGCCGCTGCGACTGCCGAGGCCTATGAAAAGGTCAAGCACATCATCCCGGCGATCGAATGGCCGGCGCTGGCTCCGACAATCCATGCAATCAACCAGTTGAAGAAGCAGCGCAACGCTGTGGTTCTGGCGCACAACTACATGACGCCGGACATCTTCCATGGAGTTGCGGATATCGTCGGTGACAGTCTTCAGCTCGCCATCGAGGCAACGCGCACGGATGCGGAAGTCATCATTCAGTGCGGCGTGCACTTTATGGCCGAGACATCGAAAATCCTCAGCCCGGAAAAGACGGTTCTGATTCCGGATATGCGGGCGGGCTGTTCTTTGGCTGAATCCATTACCGGTGCCGATGTCCGCGGTTTGCGCGAGCGCAATCCTGGGGTGCCGATCATCACCTATGTGAACACGTCTGCAGACGTGAAGGCAGAATGTGACATCTGCTGCACGTCCTCGAATGCGCTGCAGGTGGTGGAAAGCTTTGGTGTCGACAAGGTGTTCCTGATCCCGGACAAATATCTGGCGGCCAACGTCGGCAACAAGACCGATGTGGAAGTGCTGATCTGGGATGGCGCCTGTGAGGTGCACGAGCGTTTCACTGCGGAAGAGCTGCAGGACTATCGCAAGATCGAGCCTGACGTGAAAATCATCGCGCACCCGGAATGCCCGCCGGATGTGGTCGCTGAAGCCGATTTTGCCGGGTCCACCGCGCATATGATCGATTGGGTGAAGACCAAACGCCCGGAAAAGGTGATGATGATCACCGAGTGCTCAATGGCGGACAACGTGGCCAGCGAGACACCTGATGTCGATTTCATCCGGCCGTGCAATCTGTGCCCGCATATGAAACGGATCACCCTGTCCAAAATTCTCGACTCCCTCGTCGAAATGAAGGAAGAAGTGATTGTTGACCCGGCTATCGCTGAAAAGGCCCGGGTCGCGGTCGAGCGGATGATCAATCTGAAGAGCTGATCCGCATTTTGTTATCTGTGTGCCCCGGCAGGCCTGCCGGGGCTACGGCATCTTGCCGGTCTATCTCGGGATATCTCCGATGAGCGTTGCGCTTGAGGATTTCGTGCCCGCCCTTCCGGGCAAGGATGTGGATGACGTTGTCATCCTCGGCGGTGGTCTCGCCGGGCTATTTTGCGCTCTGAAACTGGCTCCGCGGCCGGTGACTGTCATTACCAATGCCCCGATCGGCAAAGGGGCATCTTCCGCCTGGGCACAAGGCGGTATTGCCGCAGCTGTCTCCGAAACAGATACCGCTGCCAAGCACCGTGACGACACGCTCGCAGCCGGGGCCGGCATCTGCGAGGAGAAGATCGTCGACATGATGACCCGCGAGGCGGGTGACCGTATCCGAGATCTCCTGTCTTACGGAGTGCCGTTTGACCAGGACCTGGAAGGCCGTTTGCAGTTGTCCCGCGAAGCTGCGCACTCGGAGAACCGGGTTGTCCGGGTTCGTGGAGACATGGCCGGCAAAGCCATTATGGATTCGCTGGTTGCTGCCGTTCAAGACACACCGTCCATCCGCGTCATCGAAGGCTATATGGGCGAAAGCCTGATGTCGGAAGGCCGCCATGTGACTGGAGTTCTGGCCCGCAAACGGGGCGGGATCGACCGGATGGCATTCCCGGCCAGGGCGGTCGTCCTCGCGTCTGGCGGGATCGGGCATCTTTTCTCCGTGACCACGAACCCTGGCGAGGCCAATGGCCACGGGCTTGCTCTCGCAGCCCGCGCTGGAGCGGTTGTTGCCGATGCTGAATTCGTTCAGTTCCATCCAACAGCACTTGATGTGGGCGAGGATCCCGCGCCGTTGGCAACCGAGGCGCTGCGGGGTGAAGGCGCGATCCTTGTCAATTCGGCCGGTGAGCGTTTCATGGAAGATGTCCATGATGACGCGGAACTTGCACCGCGCGATATTGTGGCCCGGGCCATTCATCGGGAAAGGGCGTCAGGACGGGGTGCCTTTCTCGACTGCCGCAAAGCGGTTGGTGGAGATTTTGATGGGCTTTATCCAACCGTTTTCGCTGCCTGTCAGGCCTTTGGTATAGATCCGCGGACCCAGCCAATCCCGGTTGCGCCCGCCGAGCACTACCACATGGGCGGTGTTCTGACCGATGCCAATGGCAGAACCTCCTTGGACGGGCTCTGGGCAGCTGGCGAAGTGGCCTCAACCGGTGCGCACGGCGCCAACAGGCTGGCGTCCAACTCTCTGCTTGAAGCTGTGGTTTTTGCAGCCCGCATTGCCGAGGACATCCAGGGCCTGATGCCGACTCCGCGCAGCGCCTTCTGGAATGCGCTTGATAGCGAACCAGGCCTGCCGAGCCAGCGCAACATCGAGGAGCGGGACGCCATAACTGTCCTGCGCGATACGATGAGCAGCCTGGTGGGTGTTGAGCGTGACGCCGGTGGTCTGAAACGCGCGCTTGCAGCCATTTGCAAGGCTGAACAGGCCTGCGCCCGGATCTCCATTCGCAACATGATGATTTCCGGCAAGATCATTGCAGCGGCTGCCTTGCAACGTGCGGAAAGCCGTGGCGGGCACTACCGCTCCGATTTCCCTGCCACCGATGCCGATCAGGAAAAACGCTCCTACACCACGTTGAAAGACGTCGAGGCGGTTGCAAAATCAGCTTGTGAAGAGCTGGTATCCAGCTGATTTCCTGCATCCTGCTTCATCATCCAGAACGGAAAGACCATGACCGCCCATTTGCCCGTACTGCCTCGCCTGATGATTGATGAAGCAGTCAAGAACGCTTTGCTGGAAGATTGGGGCCGGGCAGGCGATGTGACCAGCCTTGCGACGATCCCGGCGGAAGCCACCGCATCGGTTGTAATTGCTGCCCGCAAACCCGGTGTCCTTGCCGGAATCGCCTTCGCGGAAAGCGCCTTCCGGCTCACTGATGACACTGTGGAATTTAAGCTGCTCATCAAGGATGGCAGCCGGCTGGAGAAGGGGAGCGAAATTGCCCGGATCAGTGGTCCTGCACGGGCGATCCTGTCCGCTGAACGGGTTGCGCTTAATTTTGCAGGCCATCTGTCGGGTATTGCGACAGCGACAGCCAGCTTTGCTGATCTGATTGCCCATACCAAGGCGGATATCGTTTGCACCCGCAAGACGACACCGGGATTGCGCGCCTTTGAAAAATACGCTGTTAGGTGCGGCGGCGGATCGAACCACCGCTTTGGGCTCGATGACGCGATCCTGATCAAGGACAACCACATTGCCGTTGCAGGCGGAGTGGTCCAGGCGATTAATGCGGCCAAGGCTCATGCCGGGCACCTGGTGAAAATCGAGGTGGAAGTGGATACCCTTGAACAGCTCAGACAAGCACTAACGGCGGGCCCGGATGTTGTAATGCTCGACAATATGGCGCCGGAGATGCTGCGTGAGGCTGTCGCCATTGCGGACGGAAAAGCGCTGCTGGAAGCTTCCGGCGGGATTGAGCTGGATACGGTGAAGGCCGTGGCTGAAGCTGGTGTTGATTTGATCTCGTCTGGGTGGATTACCCACTCGGCGCCTGTTCTGGACCTCGGCCTGGATATCGGGATGTCCTGAGGGACACCCCGAAAGCTTTCAGATCTATCCGGCAGCGAGCAGAACACCACAAGCTGCTGTAGCAGCACCAAGAGCTCGGATCATGTTCCTGGCGACCGAACCGTTGTGCCCGGCCGAGGCGTGTGCGCTATAGCCGATTAGAACTCCGACAGCGTGTAACAGAGCGGTCGCGAGAACAAAGCCGGTGGCGTACCCGAAAAGCCCTGCACTCCCGATTTCACCACCATGTGCGTGGCCATGACACGCTCCGAACAACGCGACAAGAGTGATGCTGAGCCAATTGGGCAGACGCAGGGCAAGCGCCACAACGAGCCCGAAAACCACGACAGAAGCAAGGATGGCCGGCTCGACATAGGGCAGCGGCAGTCCGGCCATGGACAATCCGAAACCGGCCAGCATCGCGCCGACAAAAGCAGTTGGCAGTATCCAGACGTTTCGCCCGCCAATGAGCGCCGCCCACAAGCCAACAGCAATCATTGCAAGAACATGATCCAGGCCAAAAATCGGATGGGTGAAACCGGCTGCGAAGGAGCCATGCGATGCTGGGTCCAAATGGGCAAAGGCCGGAGTGGCCGCGAACAGGGTGAAGGCTGCACCGAAGGCAATCTGTTTGGTCATGTACGATCCTTTGTTTGGTCTTTCAGGTGCCCCGGAGTGGGTCGCACCTTACATGCGGGCTGAGTTCAGCCCACGAATTTATGACCGATTCCGAGGGCTTTGGAAATTCATAGGAATTCCGGTTGGAATGGCCGAAGGTCAGGACATTACCGATTGAATGGGGTGACCGCCATGAGTAGGGTTCAGACAGTCAATTAGCGGAAACCAGGTCATGAGTGACACCCACGATAGTGCAGACGCCGAAAAGAGCATGGATGTCGTCACCCGTTTGACCCGGTGGGCGCAAATCCCGCTTTTGGTTGGTTTGGCGATCGGGATGTCGCTGTTCCTGATCACCTTTTTTATCGACATCTTCGGAGCAATCCAAACCTACGAGTATCTGGATCGAAAGAAGACCATTCTCTTGATCCTGAATATGCTCGATATGGTATTCATCGCCAACCTTGTGCTGATGGTGGCGACCAACACCTACAATACGTTCCGGATCAAGGCCTCAGCCCATGGGGAGGATTACATCCAGCAGGGCCAAATGGCTTACAAGCGGATGAAGCACCGGATCGTGTCGACGATTATCATCATCTCATCGATCCACGTCCTGAGCGAACTCCTGGAATACTCCCAGGCGACTGCGTTGCAGGTCGCCGCGCTTTTCGGCTTTCATCTGATCCTGCTCGCGACTTACGTCGTGACCAATGTGTTTGAATCAAATGAACGGTAGACGCCCGGCCGCGCAACAGATTTTCGCAGGCCGTTGAGACATGGAGGTTTTAGGTGAATTGGCTGCAGCTAACCTACAGGCTGATGAGAAAACTGACGGCGCAGCCGTAGCGGAATGCACCGACATCTGCTTCCTGCTGCTGGACAATTTTTCGCTGTTGTCCTTCTCCTCTGCAATTGAACCCTTGCGGATCGCCAACAAGATCATGAAGCGCAAGGCCTTCAATTACATATGCTGCACCCTGGACGGACAAGACGCCTTGGCCAGCTCGGGCGGTTTTGTGCGCGCCGATTGTACTCTGGCCGATGTATCTCATACTGATCTATTGGCTGTGTGCAGCAGCGATGATGTTGAGCACAACGTATTGGCGCCGGCGCACAAAAACATCATCCGTCAGTTCGCACACAGGCAGACGCGTGTCGCCGGAATTTGCACCGGGGCTTACGTATTGGCGGATCTCGGCCTGCTGGACGGGCGCCAGTGCACAATCCATTGGGAATATGCAGACCTGTTCAAGGAGCGGTATCCGAATGCGGAACTGGTCGACAGCCTGATACAGGCTGACGGGCGGCTGATGACTTGTGCTGGTGGCACCACCGCCCTGGATCTGATGATCGGCTATATCGCAGACCTGCACGGCGGCGCGATTGCCAGCGATGTCGCAAGCATTGCCCTCCACCACGACATGAGATCTGGCAGTGAACGCCAAAACACACTGATGCGGGACGAATTGAATTTGATCCCGCCGCGGCTCCGCCGGTGTATCGAACTCATGACCGAGAACATTGGAGAGACGCTTTCCCAGGAGCAACTGGCGGCGCAACTCAACGTGAGCACGCGGCAGCTGCAGCGGGATTTCCGGCAGTACTTCGATTGTTCGCCGCTGGACTACTACATCAAGATCCGGCTCGATATCGCTCAACGTCTTGTTTGCCGGACAACGATGCCGATGATCGAAATCGCGATTGCATGCGGTTTCTCCAGCGCCTCCCATTTTGGCAAGCGCTACCGGGCCTTGCATGGCAAAAGCCCGATTGAGGACCGGCGGGCACGAAGCCGGTTCCGGCGCCGGTAAGTGATTGACAAGGGCCTTGGCCTAACTAGTATCCATTGCGGAGGTTCTCATGTTTTTCAATGAGCTGTTGCACCTCCATCGACCTCATCTTGAGGTGCGCAGCGGAGCGAAGCCTCGAAAGATGGGCAAGAAATTCAATAGTTTGTCGCCTATCCTTCGAGACAGTCCTGCGGACTTCCTCAGGATGAGGCTGTGGTTTTAGATTTATCACCGTACTTCCGCCTGCACAGGCTTGC
Source organism: Roseibium sp. (assembly GCA_965230705.1). Classification (GTDB taxonomy): domain Bacteria; phylum Pseudomonadota; class Alphaproteobacteria; order Rhizobiales; family Stappiaceae; genus Roseibium. Next base: position 1,205,042 of record CBDDLN010000001.1, read on the forward strand.
GCATCACGATATAGGTTGGGCGGCTGAAACCGTCGTGCTTTCCGTTCCCAACCTTGACGAATCCCAGGCTCTGAAATGTCTGATGATTTTCGATGAGTTCTATGCGCGTATTGAGTTCAAGCGCTGGCAATCCCCTGTTCCGTGCAAGACCCTCAGCAAGATCAATCAGTTTTCTGGCGTAACCCTTTCCGCGCGCTGTATCGCAGACGGCGAGTTTTCCAATGTAGAGGCAATCCGTCTGCTCTGTGAAAAAGACACAGGCGAGCGGAGGTTTTCCGATGGCCCAAACCTCTCCGGAAGCGCATTGCTCCTGGATTGAAGCCACCGTTAACCGATGCATTGAGGACGGTGGATCAATGCGCGGTTCCATGTAAGCGAAGGTCCGCTGAATCAGTTTCAGGATGCCGGGAACAACAGGATCGTCAGCCGTCACCTGGAACGGAGCGGTATCGGGCATGTTCAGTTACTCGCGTCAGGTATCGTTGATACCTGCAATACGCTCAGAGCAATCCACGAGCAACGTTGGTCTGCTTGAACGGAGAACCAGAAAACAGTGGCTGTTATCAGTTCCAGCCGCCTGCATGGGTTTTGTAGAAGATGTGCAGACCGACCTGACCGCGCTTGACCATGGACTTTGCCCAGCGAGGATTGACGTAGGTCGCATGGTAGTGGGTCGAAGCATCGACCATCTTCAGGTACTGCTTGCCGTCGAGCACTTCCTTGGCAAGGCGCTGCGCCAGTTTCCAGCTCTTGGGCTGGGAAATCCGGTCACGGATGCCATCGCAGGCAAAGGAAAACTGGCAACGGTTGCGCTTGTGCTTGTTCTGATAGACGACACCGCAAATTGTGTTCGGATAGGCGGGATTTTTCACCCGGTTAAGCACAACCTGTGCAACCGCGACTTGGCCTTCTTCGCTTTCGCCGCGCGCTTCAAAGTAGATACCTTCGGCTAGGCAGCGCTGCTCCTTCTTGGTGCCGACAGACAGCGGCAGCGGCTTTTGGGCCCACCAATGCGGGTTCTTGGGATCTTCAGGCGGCGGGAGTTCCTGTTCGTATTTGGCAGCGCCAAACAGAGCGTCGAACGGTTCTTTCGTGTCCTGCACGGATTCAGGCGCATAGGCGGAAACGAGCGAGAAGCTGGCTGCCGCCGCATTGCGGGCCATCATGACCTTTTGCAGGTCGATCGGGCCGCCGGTCTTCTTGGCTAGTGAGTTGCCGTTGTTTTTCGAATTGAGCGGCTGAGGTTTCACGAATGCGACGCGCGGAAGATCTGCCTTCTTGTCGCCGCCGATCATGCTTTGCATGGCAAACACGGTGCCCGCCGCACGGTCGACCATCTGACGGTCCGGAGCCATGGTAATCAGGCGGTCGCCCTTTGCCGACCGGTTGACCTTGATTTCATCGGGAAGTTCGGTCGGCATGGTTTCACGGGCAACGTCGTCCAGCCCGCTGACATTGGTCTTGCGCTTGCCCTTGATCGCAGACGTCAGTGTCATTTGTGGACCGTCGGACTTCTCGTCACGGCCGTTGTCCCTCAAAGCAAGGGTCGGCGCCATGGAGACTGCAAAGTTGGCCGGTTCCAGCGCCATCGTCCAGCGCGGAGCCTCTGCCTTTTTCGCCGCGATCAGTGCAATAATGTCCTGTTCGCCAATACTTGCCGTCGTAAAGGCAAAGACAAAAGGGGCAGCCAGGAGAACGCGTTTAAGCCGGTGCTTTGGGCGGCGGCGGACAAGGGGTGTCGATGTAGCAGAGGTTGAATTCCGCCGGTTGCGGCGGGTACTCGGGCCAGACATACGCAGCCAACTCCAACTCGATACGCAGGTCCGAACAACGCCGGACAACAAAAACTAACGGGGTATGAACTCCCATCCTTGAAATGAAACTGGCCGCTTAACCTTGAAAGACCGTTAATAACGGCAAAAAACGCGGAATTATGCTCGAATTCGTCGAATTTAGTCTGCGGTATGGTTAATTTTGGCAGGTTTATCTGAAGAACAATTCAAAAGATCAGTAGTGCAGAGCCGGCCACAGCCAGTCCGGCCCCACCCCAGGCAGGAAGCGGAAGGTTTCTTGTTCCCAGCAACCACAGCATGGGCATCATCATCACCGGAGCGAGGGAGCCGAGTACGGTGACAATGCCAGCATTTTGGATGCGAAGGCCGATGAGCAGCAGCGATACTGCCACGACATAGCCGAGCAGTCCGGGGAAGATCGCAGCGCCGGCAAGTTTCCAGTCCGGATTTTCGCCGCCTCTCATGGAACGGTGGGGAACTAGGCCGATCAGAAGTATTGCGACCGCTGCAGTTGCCGTACGCAAGAAGGATGTCGCCAGCGGATCGGTTCCGGCAAGCATGACCGGCTTCAGGGCAATCAAACCGGCTCCATGGCAAAGGGCTGCCAGCAGGCCGAAGACGATGACGGCAACAAGTGACCCGTTTAGAGACTCAAATCGATCCCTTTTTTCAGGTTCGGCACTGAAGAAAATGGCGACTACGATGCCGACCATGGTGATCGCGCAGCCCAGGAGCTCTCTTGCCGTTATGGCTTCCTGCAAATAGAGGCCGGACATGGCAATGACGGCGATCGGGCTCAAGGCCATCATCATCTGCATACGCCTCGGACCGCCACGGCTTAGGCAAGCCATCATGGCCAGGTTGCCGAACAGGACGCCGAACATGGCGCTGAAGAGGATCGCAGGCCAATGGGAAAGATCTATCGTCCGCCAGCCATCCTGAAAGGTTACCAGCAGCGCAAGAACGGGCGCCGAAGTTGCCAGCTGCAAACGGGTGAGGGCGAAACTTCCAAGCCGTCTTGAGGGGCCGGTGGCAAGGATAGCACCGGCTGCCCAGCAGGCAGAAGCACCAAAAGCGGCGGACCAGGCAACGAGTGACATGGCGAAACAACTCTTTGCTATTAAAGTGATAGCGATTTCTAGCAGGCTGCTCTGCGGATTGCTATTAAAAAAATAGCGAAAGAGATGTCTTCGAGATCAAAAATCTGAAATCAGGGCGTGATCAGACGGCCGCTGGCCTCGCCATCGGTCTGCTCTAGCGGTCCAAAATAATTTCAATAGGCAGACTGTCGTGGATGCTTGTATCAGGCCCAAATACCTCATCTTGAGGTGCGAAACGAAGCCTCGAAAGATGGGCAACGAGTTCCATGATTTGTGGCCCATTCTTCGAGACAGTCCTGCGAACCTCCTCAGGATGAGGTTTGGATCTGGGAATTGCCATCCACCACGAAACAGCTTTGGCTCGGAGCTGTCCGGCACCGATTGGCGTGTCTAGCGGCCGCCGACTCTCAGTCCGAGTGCGGGCCGCTCTGTCAGGATCTCGTGCCGGAACCGGAAGAGGGCGGCCGGACGTCCGCCGGTAGCAGTAGACGTTGCCCCGGTTGGTTCCACAAGATTGGCATTTTCCACCAGCCGGCGGAAATTCTGCTTGTGCACATGGCGCCCGGAGATCGCTTCCACTGTCTGTTGCAGGTCCGTGAGGGTGAAACTGTCCGGCATCAGCTCAAAGACGACCGGGCGATATTTGAGCTTGGCGCGCAGGCGGGAAATCGCAGTTGCAAGAATACGCCTGTGATCGAACCGCATGGGGCGTCCAAAGGCTGGCAAGTCACCATGTTTCAGCGCGGACGGGCGGCCGTCACGAATTGCCTCGGAGACGAGGCCAGCCTCGTAGAGCAGCTCGTAGCGGTCGAGTGCCCGTTCTTCATCCCAGACCGTTTGTTCGCCACCAAAGGCAAGACGTATACGTTCAGGGCGGCTGAGTGCCTGTTGTGCAAGGTCGCTGTCCGACACTTTGCCGGACCATTCATGCAGCAATGGCAGCAGGTCCCTGTCCAGCATCTCCGGCCGCCCGTTCCGCCAATCTTCCCAGGGGAAGTAGTCGTACCAGGACCTCCAGGCCGAGTGATGCCTCGCAAGTGTCGTCTCCGATCCCGGTGTTTGCCGGGTCAGCGCCAGATAACCGACAGACACCACGTGCGGGCCCGCATCGCCTTCCAGCCGGTGCCGGCCCTGATCACCGAAGGTGTAGAGTTGTTCGATATAGCCGAGACGAAGCGCGGTTTGCTCTTCCACCCAGGCCCGCAAGCCGATTTCGAATGTGCGGTGATGCAACGGGTCGAAGGGGCCAAAGGGGAGGCTCTCTGCATCCGGGCCGAGAGAATCGCCAACCTGAACGATCTGCGGCATTCCACCAGATACGGCAACGATCACGGCATTAAGGCCGATTTCGAGTGTCGCCGTTTTCTCCGTCATGCAGAGGCCCCCGATCGTCCGATGCTGCTGTTTTACGTTCTCATGAAAGAGATTGAATGGTGGAGATGAATTTCAAGCTCAATTATGAAGGCGTGATATAAACTAATTCAATCAATCGGCATTACGAAAGGTGTTCCTTCGAACGCAGATGCGCCCCGGCCAATTCCCCGGATTGCATCAATCATGCGGCCGTCGCGGTTGAGCAATTTGTCGGCAATCAGCACCAGACGCGCATTCGGAGTTGCCGAGGGCGCCCGGTTTCGAAGTTCTTCCGCAAGCTCATATTCGTCGCGGTCGGGATTGAGGGCACAGGCAGTAATGTAGGCACCTGCAGTCGAGCGGCTAATTCCCGCCCAGCAGTGGATCACCAGGGGTTCTGTCCGGTCCCAGTTCCTCACAAACTCCAGCAGGCTTTTCACATGGTCTTCGCCGGGAAGTGTCAGCCCATCGATATCACCAACGATGTCGTTGAAACCCAGTACGAGATGCCGGTCTGGCGCAACACCATCGGGTGTTGGAACATCCATTTCCGCATTGATCAGGGTTACCAGGTGGGTCGCCCCGGCCTTTTCGACGGTTTCAGAAAGACGGGAAAGGGAACACACGTGAAGCATGGTGATTCGTTGACTTGTTGTTTTGCCGCGAATCGTACCCGCACGGCGCGGTCAGGTCACCTATCAGGCGCGTTTCTTTTTGCTGTTGTGCCCACTTTTGCTGAGCGCTTCCTTGGCTCTCAAAGCCTCGATTGCCTCAAATCGCTGCAGGAATGCTTTTTGCGCCTCGGCAACGGGAAGCGGCTGCAGGTTCAGGCCACCGGAGTTTGAGGTGAGGGCCGAATAGCCGCGCGGCTTGCCAAAAATCTTCGCTGCTTCTTTTTCGTCAAACCCGGCAAGCTCAACAGCCTCGTGGTAGGCACAGATAATGTCTGCCCGTTTTGCAAGCTTCTTGATCGTTTGCGGTATCTCGGCAGGAAGCCCGAAACGGAGATGGATTGCCGCCTGCAGGCGATGCTCGACAGCCTTGTAGGCACCGCCGATCACGGCCTTGAACGGCGAAATCATGTCGCCGATCACATACTCCGGCGCATCGTGCAGCAGGACAGCAAGCCGCCAATCGGCGGAAAGATCGGGTTTCAATTGAACTGCGATGTCCTCAACCACCAGCGAGTGTTCGGCCACTGAAAATGCGTGATCACCACGGGTTTGCCCGTTCCAGCGCGCAACGCGGGCTAGCCCGTGGGCAATATCGGCGATTTCCACATCAAGCGGCGAGGGGTCCAGCAAATCGAGTCTGCGGCCGGAGAGCATGCGTTGCCAGGCTCTGGGCGGCTGATCCGGTCGGTCGGCTGGCATACTGTTTTCCTTAAGGTCGCGGCTTCAAACGGCATCAGCACTGTCATCCGGCCAGCCGAAATTGGCCCAGTCCGGAATGGACAATGTGACGGAACTGTCTCCGCATGTAATCGGGATGCCGTTCTTAAGCGCAGGCCCTGCCTTGTCAAGACGCACCAGGGCAAGCCCCTTGTGGGTGCCATCAATGTCTGCGCTCGAACCGAGCGTGCCAATAGCCTTTCCATCAGCCAGAACCGGGGTGCCAGGTTCTGGCAAGGGTGTGTTGCTCACCGCTGCAATGAACCGTTTTCTCGCAGTGCCGCGATGATGGACCCTTGAGACCACTTCCTGGCCGACGTAGCAGCCTTTCGAAAAGGACACGCCACTGAGCTGGTCCATATCCGCGTCATGCGGGAAGATTTCCGAATAGGCAAAATCAAAAGGCGCTTCCGGAACGGCCAGACCTATTCTGTGAGCGGCATAATCCGCTTCCGTCTTTTCGACCGCACCGGATGCCTCAAATGCGGATTTGATCTCTTCTTCAAACCCTACCAGTCGAAAACCAAGAGCTGGCAGGCGGGGATCGGGGGTGGAAATACCTGGCAGGTTTTCCGGAAGGGTGCTGTTCCAAACCGCAACGACAGCGGGTTCCTCGCTCAGATTCTCAATTTCGACCTTGGCGCGCAATTTGTAGAATGTCAGCCGCTTCGCCAGATCGGGCAGCGTTTCAAGCGGTGCGTCCAGAAGGTAGGCGTCACCGTCCCTGTAAATCAGGAAATCGAACAGGATCTTGCCTTGCGGTGTGAGCAGTGCGCCAAATCCGGCACCCTGCTTGTCGATCTCCTCCACGTCCGAGGTGATCAGGTTCTGCAAAAAGTGATGTGAGTCCGGGCCGCTCACCCGGATTGCGCCACGATGCGCCAGCACAGCGAAATTCGGTTGTGTCATGGAATCGTGTCCTGTTCTGCCCCAGCTTCTGAAGAATTAAGGGAAATAATCATTTGAAAGGTCTGCGGCAAGTCCGCCAGAGCAGCAGACCGCCTCTGGCCCTTGATTGAGTCTGCGCGTATAAGCCGGACCAACTTTTCTTTTTGTGACCTGGAGGCCCGACCATTGACCGAGACCTATGACCTGATCCTCAAAGGCGGAACTGTTGTCAATCAGGACGGAGAAGGCCCGCGCGACGTTGCCATTCGCGGCGGCCGGGTAGCCGGTCTCGGCAGTTTTGACAGCGCACAGGCCGGGGAAACCATCAACTGCACCGGCCTGCATATCCTGCCGGGTGTCATCGACAGTCAGGTGCATTTCCGCGAGCCCGGCCTTGAGCACAAGGAAGATCTTGAATCGGGTTCGCGTGCGGCCGTAATGGGCGGGGTTACGGCTGTTTTTGAAATGCCGAACACCAATCCGCTCACCACTTCGGAGGAAGCGCTCGCGGACAAGGTCAGCCGTGGTCGTCACCGCATGCACTGCGATTTTGCGTTCTGGGTCGGTGGCACGCGGGAAAACGTGAAGGACATCCCTGAACTGGAACGACTGCCGGGTGCTGCGGGCATCAAGGTATTCATGGGCTCATCCACTGGTGATCTTCTGGTGGAGGATGATGCCGGTGTGACGGAGATCCTGACCGCCACACGCCGCCGTGCGGCCTTCCACTCAGAAGATGAGTACCGTCTGCGCGAGCGTCAGGGTGAGCGGGTAGAGAACGACCCGAGTTCCCATCCGGTCTGGCGTGACGAGGTAGCTGCGCTTCAATGCACCCAGCGGCTGGTCGGTATTGCCCGCAAGGTTGGCGCAAAGATCCACATTCTGCATCTTTCGACCGCGGAAGAGGTCGATTACCTGATTGATCACAAGGACGTTGCCTCGATTGAAGTTACGCCGCACCACCTGAGCCTCACCAGCGATGACTATGCGCGCCTTGGAACACTGATCCAGATGAACCCGCCGGTGCGTGCACCGCGTCATAGCCAGCGCCTGTGGTGGGGACTGGAGCAGGGGATCCTGGACATCTTCGGATCCGACCATGCGCCGCACCTCCTTGAAGAAAAGCAGAAACCTTATCCGGCATCGCCATCGGGCATGACCGGCGTTCAGACGCTGGTTCCGATTATGCTGGACCACATCAATGCGGGGCGCCTCAGCCTGAGCCGGTTCGTTGACATGACCAGCGCAGGTCCGGCGCGTTTGTTCCAAACCGCCCGAAAGGGCCGGATTGCCGTTGGTTCCGATGCTGATTTCACCATTGTTGACCTGAAGAAGAAGCAGACGATCCGTAACGAGTGGATTGCTTCCAAGTGCGGCTGGACGCCCTACAACGGCAAAGAAGTCACTGGCTGGCCAGTTGGAACTGTTGTGCGTGGTCAGCGGATCATGTGGGAAGACACGCTGGCAACACCATCGCAAGGCGAAGCTGTCCTCTTTCAAGATGGCATGCCCAGAAGCTAATCGGCGCTGCCGATTTGGATTCGACTGAGGACAGCTGACGCCCTGGGGGCGGGCATCAGCTGTTTTGTCTTTATCGCTCAGCCGCCGGAGGATTGTTTAGCCGGGTCGCGTACAAAGGCATCGTCGGTTTCGATCGTGATCTTGCAGCCGCTGCCCTGTCCCTCACAATAGAGTTTTCCGTCACCGCTTGAGTGGACCTTGATGCGGATCGTGAATGCGGCGTCGATCCTGCCCATTCCGGAAATGGCACGTGTGACCGACGGTGTATGAACCTGGCATTCTTTCTTCGGGTCGTTGTCTGCGAAAACCTTCCGTAAAAAGACCGTTCCGCGGCCTGGGATCTCTAGTTTCAGGCCTTTGGAATTGATCTCCGTACTGGAAACATATTCCGCTTTGGGGCGGTCCTGGGCGAATGCAGCCCCTATGAATCCCAACAACGCTATGGCGAGGAACAATATCCGGGAAGTTGAAGAAGCCATTTTCGATCTCCCTTCGTCTGATGAACCATAGATCACGCCATGAGGCGGTAGACGATGGGCGTGCAATTAATGAGGTGTATAAACAAAAATACACCTATAAATAGAAAATAGCCGCCAGTGATGTGAAAGTCCATAGGCCTATTGAAGCACGGCATGGAAGGCGCTCAGGTTTTGCGGCCTAAATGCCACAGGTCTTATCCCTGTACCTAACCCGCGAAAATGTGATGCGAATTACGGATTTCTGCGCGCTAGTGTGCTGTCTTGTGCCTAAGACGTGTATCCCAACGTTTTGATAACCTTATCTCATAACGTAAAATACACAGGTTACCTTTAAAGCTTCATTCGGGCTTTTTAAGAGTTTTGAGTATGAGGGCTCAGCGGATGATTGATTTTAAACGTGATTTTGGGGCGTTGGTCCCCGCAAAACGGATTGCCTGCGCCGTCGGCGTCTTGGCTCTGACCACAGCCGTTTCCACTGGCGCGTTTGCGCGCGACAAACAGACAACAGCTGCAGAAGAGGCCGCGACGCCTGCACCGCTGCAGATGCTGGTCTCGTTGAAAGAACAGAACATCAAGGTCTATCGGGGAACTGATCTGATCAGTGAATCGCCGATTTCCTCCGGAAAACGCGGTAACAGCACTCCGCCAGGCGTGTTTTCGATCCTGGAAAAACGCCGCCGGCACTTTTCCAATCTCTATGACAACGCACCGATGCCTTTCATGCAGCGGCTGACATGGTCCGGCATCGCACTTCATCAGGGCCGCCTGCCCGGTTATCCGGCCTCCCACGGCTGCATCCGCCTGCCACGCGCTTTTGCCAAGGAAATCTTCGGCATGACCCAGCGCGGCATGCACGTTGTAGTGACCCGGGATCAGGTTGAACCAAAGCTGATCCGTCACAAGGCACTTCCTCAGCCAAAGGCTGCCGGAACGTCTGTTGCCAGCCTTTCTGCCGGGACAATTGCTGCAGACCCGGCTTTGCGCGGTACCGTTGCTGCCGTTGAATTTGATCGGGACGTTACTGAAAAGGCGGAGAAAAATCCGCATTTCGACAAACCCTTGCGCATGATCGTCACGTTGCGCAAGCCGCCGAGCAAAAACCGCGTCATGCAGCGTCTCCTAAACGAGATGGGTTTTAAGGCAGGTCCGGTGGATGGCGTTATCGGCCGCAAGACCCGTGCAGCCATCCGGCTCTATCAGGAGGGTGCGGACCTTCCGGTGACCGGCCAGGTTACATCGGGGTTGTTGAAGTCGATCTACAAGGATGCCGACTATCAGGAAGGCCAAAACGCTGTTCTGCGCGTCCGCCGCAAGTTCCGCGACATCTACCAGGCCCCTGTCACCGTTGAAGAAACCGGGAAAGAGATCGGCACCCATGTCTTCACCGCCCTGGCCTTTGAAGAAGGCGAAGGCAAAGTCGACTGGATGGTCGTTCCAGCGGAAGGCGAGACATTCGGTGACTCACATGATGTCCTGGACCGGATCGTCATGTCTGAGAAGATCCGCAAAGACATAGCCAAGATGATCACGCCAGGCAGTTCGTTGATCGTCACGGACCGCTCCTACAAGCGGAATACCGGTCTGGGAACGGACTTTGTGGTGGTGACTCGCTGAGTTTACAAGAATTTTACGATCGGAAGGCCGTCCCTTTGGACGGCCTGAGTTTGATTACAAAGTTCGATTTACTCTCCGTCGTCATGGTCGGGCCTGTCCCGACCATCTATAGGGCTTCGAAAAATATAGGTTCTTGGCGCAATGCCGAGAATGACGACTGATAGGTTAGAGGGTTGTCAACCGCCTCAGATAACGCCTTCGGCGGGATCTGATTTCTGACCTCCAGATCACATGATGGCACGCGCACCAGACAGTCTGGAATGACGGGCCGAGGGTGTGGCGAAGCATCGGCAACTTGCTCCGTCATCCCATGGCTTGACCATGGGATCCATTCCGTTGCCTTGCCTCATGTGATGCTTGTCGCAATGAAACGGAATGGTATGGATCACCGGATCAAGTCCGGTGATGACGTATGTGTTTGTGGCACTGCTTTCGCAACTTTATCGCAGTGGGTCGATGACGACTGATAGGTTAGAGGTTTGTCAGCAGTCTGAGGCCGCCCCTTTGGGCGGCCTAACATTGTCATGTAGCCATTGATATCAACTCAACCCTCATCTTGAGGTACAGAGCGAGAGCGAAGCCTCGAAAGATGGGCTGCAAACTCAACAGCAAGTGGCACATGCTTCGAGACAGCACATCCGTGCTTCCTCAGCAGGAGGCCGTCAGGTCATTGTCTCAGCGATTTGTTTGGGCGTCCTTTTTATTAACCGGATAATGCGCAAATCCTGATTTTCGTCACCAAACTGTCGTCTCCCTTCCGTATCGCATCGTGAAATTCCGAAAGCTTGCGATTTGGGAGAGAACGATGGCGAACAGCACCTTGAATGCCTCAAAGGTCCGTTTGAAGAACGCCGTTCATCGGTCCGATGCCACGTTGCGCGAGGGCGTTTTGGAGCGCATGTTTACATTCGCTTTCAAGGGAATGGTCTATCCGCAGATCTGGGAAGATCCCGATGTCGACATGCAAGCCCTGCAGCTGAAACCGACTTCGCGGATGATCGCGATCGCGTCGGGCGGCTGCAATGTCATGTCCTATTTGACGGCTGATCCGGCTGAAATCACCGCAGTCGACTTAAATCGTGCGCATGTTGCTCTGGGCCGGCTCAAGCTGCTCGCAGCACAGCGGCTGCCAAACTACGACACATTCTACCGGTTCTTCGGCGAGGCTGACGAAAAAGCCAACATCGCCACCTATGAACGGTTTCTCCGCAATGAACTGGACGAAGATTCCAGGGCCTACTGGGAAGGCCGGGATCTGGCCGGCTGGGGCCGCAAGCGGATCACCCTGTTTTCCCGCGACCTCTATCATCACGGTCTGCTAGGCTACTGCATCGGGGCAGGGCATTTGATCGCCAGGCTTTACGGCATCGACCCGAAGCACATGGTCCGTGCCAGGTCGCTCGATGAGCAGCGCAGCTTTTTCGATACAGCGCTCGCTCCGCTGTTCGACAAGCGTCTCGTGCGGTGGGCGACGTCCAAGAAGATGTCGCTCTATGGTCTTGGCATTCCACCAGCGCAGTATGATGCGCTGGTCTCGGCAAGCGCAGAAGGCAACATGTCGGACGTTTTGCGCGGGCGGCTTGAGAAACTCGCCTGCGATTTTTCGATTAAGGACAATTATTTCGCCTGGCAGGCGTTCGGCCGCGGGTACGCACCGCGCGAAGAAGGCACAACCGGTGAATCCGGTCCGTTGCCGCCCTATCTGAAACGCGAGCACTTCGAGGCCATTCGCGACCGGGCAGGCCGGGTGCGGGTTCTCAACCGGAACTTCACCGAACACCTGCACAGCAGGGAGGATGACAGCCTGGATGCCTATGTGCTTCTGGACGCGCAGGACTGGATGACGGATGCCCAGCTGAATGTGCTTTGGAGCGAAATCACCCGGACGGCCCGACCAGGTGCGAGGGTGGTCTTCCGGACTGCCGCTGAGCCGACACTGTTGCCCGGACGTGTGGCCGACGAGACGCTCAATCAGTGGACCTATGAGGAAGAGGAAAGCCTGCGTCTTGGCAGCCAGGACCGGTCATCGATCTATGGCGGCTTCCACCTCTACGTCTACAACGGATAAGTCCATGGCAGCGACCGCTGATACCGCGCAGCTGATGGATGCGGTTTACCGCAACCAGCGGCATTTCTACGACCTGACTCGGAAATACTATCTTCTCGGCCGTGACAAACTTATTTCGCGGCTGGACGCTACAGCTGGTGCGGGGGTGCTGGAACTGGGGTGCGGGACCGGGCGGAATCTGATCGCCGCTGCAAAGCACTATCCCGAGGCCAGGTTCTACGGGATCGACATTTCGCTGGAGATGTTGGAGACCGCGCGCAGCAACATTGAAAAGGCAGGGCTCGCCGGCCAGATCGTCCTGGCGCAAGGGGATGCGTCTGATCCGGAGGCCCCTTCCGTGTTCGGCCCGCAAACCTTCGACAGGGTCTTTTATTCCTACACCTTGTCGATGATACCCGTCTGGCGCCAGGCACTGGCGACGGGAATGGCGCAGCTCGCCCCTGGAGGGCGCGTCCTGGTGGTTGACTTTGGCGAACAAGAGCGGTTGCCCGTCCTGTTCAAAAAGGCGCTGTTCGCCTGGCTTTCAAAATTTCACGTCAGCCCGCGAGCGGATCTGGAGACAGAGCTGGCAACGATGGCCTTGCAAAACGGAGCTGGGCTGGCGGTCGAACGCCCTTATCGAGGATACGCGTTTTACGCCGAAATTACCCGCCCATCCGAGGGTCACTCTCCGGCGACAAAATAGTGCAGTGTTCCGTCTTTCCCAATGCCGACGCGATAAAAGAGCCAGACACCAAAATCTTCCATTTCCGCAAAATCGGCGGAAGTGACAATACGGTACATTTCCACCTTTTGCTCCGGCGTGAGCTGGCTGAACGGGTAGCGTGCAAAATAAGGCCAGATGTACATTTCCTGCGGCGTGCCCTGGTCCACATGGATGAAACCAGCCGACAGGGTGTCCGCGAGGATTGCAAGGACCTCAAGTCCTTCTCCATCCCCAGAACTTTCCTTCAGAAAGTCGATCGGATCTCCGATGTCCGTGAGCGAGAGGGTCGGCGGCATTTCATTGCTTTCAAGGATCATGCGAAGGCGCTTGAAATCCGCAAGTTCCGCTGCTTCCGACAATTGGGCATGCATTCTGGCAACCGGTTTCGGCAAAACGCTGAGGTCGTAGAAAACCTGAGGCGGAACCTCCGCCGCTGCGGCGTCGCTGTCCTGCGGTGGTTCGGATTCTTCAGCCGTTTCAGGAACCGTTTCGTTCAAATCAGTAGACACCGGTGGAATGGCATCATCGGGAATGGCAGGACCAGATGGATCGGCCTGAGGAGCGACGATGATCGGCTCGGTCTTCACGGTCTTGGCCGTTACCGAGTTCGTATAAAGACCGGTGATAATCAGCAAGAACAGCAATCGAATTGCCACGGCATTTTCCTCTGGCCAGTCTGCATCGACGGCACTTCAATACACACAATTAAGCCCCGCTGGCTACACTCGCTTAAAAGCGAATGGGCATGTTGTGCATTGCGGGTACATTATCGGTCACGTCAAGGGACTGCAGCCGTCAATGAAGGGCAGATATTGTGAGCTTTGTGGAATTTGGCCTGATTGGATTTGTGATCGGCCTCATGACGACCGCGCCTGTCGGGCCAGTCAACATCATGGCGATCCAGCACGCGGTTCAAAGCGGCTTTCGTCAGGGGATATACGTCGGGCTTGGGGCTGTTGTCGCTGACACGATCTACGCAGCAGCTGCCATATTCGGGATTTCCGCTGTCACTACGTTTATTGAAGGTCAATTCGATCTGATCAAGGCGATTGGCGGCCTGTTGCTGCTCGGGTTTGGTTTCAAGGTCATGAACACCCACCCGCATATGGAACGCGGCTCAGATGGAAAAGGAAAAGGGTTTCTTGGCGATGCCGCAGCGGCGTTTTTCATGTCCATCACAAACCCGGGTGTTGTGCTGGCATTCGTCGCCATCGTTGGAGGTCTCGGCAGATGGCGGCCTGAACATGGCGATCACGTAGGAGCCCTGGCGATGGTGGCCGGGGTATCTCTTGGGGCCGTGACTTGGTGGACGACCGTGTCGTGGATCGCGAGCCACTTTTCGGCACGGATAGACGACCGTTGGCTGGAGAAAGCCAATTTCATCGCTGGCATCATACTGATCGCGTTCGGGATCGCCGTCGGCGCAGATCTTGCCTACGATGTTTTCTTCAGATGATGCATCAACGGCCGGCAATGCCCGGCCGTCAGGAGATCCTCTGTCTTACTGGAGGATCCGGTTGACGGTGTAATCGCCGCGCTGAATGCGCTCAGGCAAGCCTTCAGCGAGTTTGGAAACCGCGTCTTCGCCGTATGTTGCAACCAGATCGGCAAGAGCAGTAAACATGGCGGCATGGGCGACAGCATCTGCATCCACACCGCATGCGATTGCCTCGGCCCAGGCATCTGAGATAAAACTGAGCGCAGCCCGCCGGATATCCTCATCCTCGGCAAATTCCGCTTCCATAACCGCGTCACTGTAATCGTCGTTAATCATTCGTTCCCTTACCGGTTTTGCCAACCGCCTCGAACTTGCCGGCGGAAGATGCCTCCCGAATCTCTTGATAGGAATCCTAGCACGGCGGACCGTCAGGATAACCAACTGTGAACGCAAACTTAACAAGCATTCACAAAATTGATTAAAAAGGTTAACCAAACGGTAAGGGATTGGAGAAGGTTGCCGCAGTTATCGGCCATATCGGCTGGTTACGTCGGAAATAAGGGTGCTGCCCTCATCCGCATACTGTTTCAAAGCGAGACGCGCAGCATCTGTGCACTCACGGTAAACAGTTGAGAATCCACGGTAACCCAGATTAAACCGCTCCACGAAGCGCCGGCGGCGGTTCTCATCGGAAATTTCTGTATCTATCAGCGACTGCATCTGTGCGCGCCAGGACGGATCATCCTTGTGTCCGCAGAGCGGCCGCAGAAAATGCAGTGCGCCGAACACTTCAGCCAGCCTCAGCAACTGGTCCTCATAGGGCGGGGTGTCCCGCGCGCCTGTCTGGGCGAGGCCGGAAGACGGAACCAAGGTGACCGTCAACAAAACGGCTGCAGCAGTAAATGTCTTAGTGAAAGATCTGGTGAGCAATTGCATGCGCGGATCATGCGCATGAGCCAGCAATTGCTGCAAGTGCAAGTCGTCTACTTGGCACCGATAATCCCAAGTTCAGGATGGAAAGCGTGAACGACAAAGGCAAAGGTGATGTCGTGAACAAGGTCTTCGGTTGAATCACGGGTATTTCTGACCGCTTTTACCGTTCCCACATCGCGCCCGCCGCTGACACTGTCAGCATCAAGAGCAGAAGCCTGACCGCCGCTCCAGCTCAGCTCGATTTCTTCAGAAAGTGAAATTGTCTCCCGCTCTCGCAAATGCGCCAGGGCAACGGCATGAAGTCCGTTCGCGGAGCGGACCACAACAACCCGCGCCATTGGTTCGATGCCAGCTGGAAGCTCTCCTTGAAAAAGCGGGTAGGGGGCGGACCGGCTGTCATATCCAGGATAGGGATTGCGGCCATAGGGGCGCCGTGCCGGTTGCGGGGTAGACAAAACCATGGCTTGCGGATCAGCGGACTGGAGTTCGCTAAAGGCGACGACCCGCGAAGGCAGCATCTTCAATGTCTTGCCTGTCAGCGTTCCGACGATGGCTTCGCCGGTAAACTGCTGCCACCAGGTTTCGGTTTGCCGGTCATACATGACGAGGTCCGAATTTCGCAGCAGGCCGGTCGTGCCGAAATCCAGGAGGTGTCCGTCCAGAGTGCGGGAAAAGGCAATCGATGAATTGCAGAGCGGGCAATAGGTAACGGACACCGGAACTCCGCCAAGACTGTCATTGACAATCTCGTGCCAGATCAGGATCCGCAAGGGATAGGCTTTGACCTTGCCGTCGATTTCCAGCCTGATGACGGCTTCCTTCGGATCGAGCCAATCAGCCTTGCTGACCGGTTCGAATACGGGAGCGTCAATCGAAGGTATTCCGTCCTTGGGCGGACCACCGGAGAGAATGTCGGTGAAAGGAACTCCAGCCTTGGAAAAGTCCGTCGTGAAACCGGCCTTGCGCCATTGGTCGGGATTTGCGGATGCAATTCCTGCGCTGACCAGAATAACGAGGACATATGTAAAGAGGGCCACAAGAAACTGCCGCGGCCGGTCAAGCTTGAAGGCCATGCTCTTGTTCTCCCGGAACGAGGAAACTGACGCCGGCCAAGCATCATGCAGGGCAGCGCTTAAGGGAAATCAAGGTGCATCAAGCCAGCGTGATTTGGCTGTCCGGTTTCCTGCTTTCAAAGGAGCGGCAGGATCCGCCAGATGCGGTCTGGAGTACCCGGTGTTGTGGTGAGAGCATCAAGCTCGGTCAGGTGCATCCAAGCCGCGTCGGCAGCATCGTCACCTGCGCGCAGAACGCCTGAGTGGTACGGACCTGCGAACACTACGAGCACATAGTGGGAAACAATGCCGCCTGAGGCGTCGGTATGTATGTTGTCGAAAGTGTCGGCAGGGTCGCCGAGCGCCGCGGTAATCCCTGTTTCTTCCAGGAGTTCGCGTTCGGCAGCGGCTTTTAGCGTTTCCCCAAGATCCACCAAGCCTCCCGGAAGACTCCAGTGACCTTCATAGGGGGCTTTGCCGCGTTTGATCAGCAGCACCTTGCCCTCGTGGTGGCAAAGAACGCTCACACCAAGTAGCGGAACGGAGGGATAGGCACGGGATACGGTCATCCAGCCTGTGTGCCATAGCTACAGCGCTGGGCGCAAACGTGATGAAGGTACGAACAAGAAGAAAGTCGAATGAAGAATGAGGTTTCGAACCTTAAGCGAAAAGTGCGTCGATTTCTGCCTGGGCGTCGTCGCCTTCCGGACTGTCAGCATCAGGCATTACGTGACCGTGGATAACACCGCTTGCAATCGAAATCAGAGGCTTGATGACATGTGTCGCCGTCTCTGCGATTTCATTTGCGATCGTTGCCGGGTCGGCTGCTGCCTTGAGCTTCTCCTGCGCTGACAACACGGCTGCGTCAATTTGCGCAACCCGCTCTTCCAGGTGGGTGCGCAGTGCAACGGGGGCTGCATGGTAGGCGATGACGGCAAGCTGCTTGTCGGTAAAGCTGGAGTTCTCGAAATGGGATTCGTAGTCCAGCGGTTGCCAGTCCAGCACGTCTTCGGCGCAATCAGGCATAGCCGGAAGCATTTCCAGAAGCATGACTACTTCGTTGAAATGGTTGAGGTAATCGGTGGCCAATCCGGTTGTCGGATTGATATTGGCCTGTTCCAGCCTATCGGCTGCCAGAATTCCGGCGCCAAGAACTGGATCTTCCGACTCCATACTATACCCCCAGCTACTCATAACGCTTACACTGTAGTACGTCTTTGTTTCCAATTGCCTAACCGGACGGAAGGACTGAGGTTTGAATCGCGATCTAGAAGGAAGGGATTGGTGTGTGCGGCCGCTTTAGTTTGACCGCGACACCAGAGGATGTCCGGGCCCTGTTTGGGTATATCGACCAACCCAATTTCCCGCCGCGCTACAATATTTCTCCAACTCAGCCGATCGCGACCGTGCGCCAGGAGCACGGTGACCGCCGGTTTGCGCTTGTGCGCTGGGGCCTTGTGCCGTCCTGGGTCAAAGACCCAGCCAGTTTTACCTTGCTGATCAATGCGCGGTCGGAAACAGCGGCCTCAAAACCATCATTTCGAACTTCAATGCGTCACCATCGGTGTCTTGTCCCGGTTTCCGGGTTTTATGAATGGCGGCGGACTGATGATGGCAAACAGCCATTCTGGATCACGCCGGCTGATGGAAGCGTCATGGCAATCGCGGGTCTTTGGGAAACCTGGTCAGATCCGGATGGCGGGGAGATCGACAGCGGTGCACTGCTGACGGTTCAGGCCAACAGGGATATTTCGCCAATCCATCACCGGATGCCGGCAATCCTGATGCCCGAGAGCTTTGACGATTGGCTTGATACGGGAAATGTCATGGCAAAAGAGGCGTCGCAGATGCTTGTGCCTGCGCCGGAGGGCTATCTTTCGGCGGTGCCGGTGTCGTCACGCGTCAACAAGGTCGCCAACGATGATCCCGATGTTCAGCGTCCAATTGAACTCGGTGCAGCAGAACCGCAAGAAAACGATCGAAGCGGCACTTCGGGCAAAAGGCGCGCCGGCGCCAAGTCAGGCGCATCGGGTAAAGCCGGTGACGGCCAAATGGATCTGTTCTAAAAAGGCGCTACCAATGGCGGTGAGGGAGGCCTGAGGGGAATGGTTCTAAGAAACGTGCCCCGGTGAAACGTGATGATCGACGACGAGAAGCTGGCCGAAGCCTACAACCGCGGTCTTGTTCTGGAAAAAACCGGTGACCTGGAAGGGGCTGAAGCTGCCTATCAGGAAGCTTTGAAGATCGATCCGTCGGATGCAGGCGGGGTGTCTATCCGTCTTGCCGCGCTGGGCCGTGCGAGTTCGCCGGACAAAATGCCGGATGCCTACGTCGCAACGCTTTTCGATCAAAACGCTGATGTGTTTGATGAAATTCTGGTCGATGAGCTCGGTTACTGCGTTCCGCTGCAGCTTCGCGAGCTGATCCGCGTTATGGAAATCGGGCCGTTCAAGCGGCTGCTGGATTTGGGATGCGGTACGGGCCTAACCGGTGTGGCGTTTGCCGATTGCGCCAGTCATTTGACCGGCGTTGACCTGTCTGAGCGGATCGTGGAACTCGCTTTCGACCGGCAAGTCTATGACGATCTTTATGTTGGCGAAGCCGTGTCTTTCCTGGACGAGTTTGAGGACGACGATGGTTCACGTCCGCTGTGGGATTTTATCGCGGCAACCGATGTCTTTCCCTATCTCGGTGACATTGATCCCTTCCTGAAAGCGGCGGTGAAACGCCTTGAACCTGGCGGGTATCTGGCCTTTTCTACGGAAACGTTGCCTGAAGATCTTTTGGCCGGTGCACACTACAAGGTTGGGCCGAAGCACCGGTTTGCCCATGACGAGGGTTATATCCGGGGTGCCTTGTTGTCTGCCGGGCTGGATGTTGAGCTTTTTGAACCGATTACTGTTCGTCTTGAGGACAAGATGCCGGTGCCGGGTCATCTGGTGATTGCCAAACTCTGATTCACGCCCAAAAAAACGAGAAAACTGGGAGGGCTCGAGGCCACTCCCAGCTTTAGCGGAGAATGCAATTTCAGAAGCAGCTCATTTATCAGCTATGCGCAAGGTTCTTCAACAGAGCCAGGTCGCGCCGCAGTCCGGAATCCGATTCTGCCAGCTTTTCGATTTTCCGTACCGCATGCAGCACGGTGGTGTGATCCCGGCCGCCAAACCATTTGCCGATTTCCGGCAGTGAGCGCGGTGTCATAACTTTCGACAAATACATTGCGATTTGGCGTGGCCAGACCAGGTTGCGGGCACGGCTGGCTGACAACAGGTCCGCCTTGCTGATGTTGTAGTGTTTGCAAACCACCTGCTGGATATCGTCAATCTTGGTGCTGCGCTTTTCCGCAGAGCGGATCAGATCGCTGAGCAGCTTTTCCGTCAGGCTCTGCGAAATGGCCTGGCTCGTCAGCTGGTGATGCGTGAAGAAGCGGTGCATTGCGCCTTCAAGATCACGGCCGCAGGATGTGACGTGGCAAGCGACATAATCCAGCACGCTTGGCGGAACATCGAAGCTCGGCAGAGTGCGTTTGAACGCCTGCATGCGTGCATTCAGGATATCCCGGCGCAGACCAAAGTCCGGCGCCTGAATTTCTGCGACCAAACCTTCGCATAGGCGGGTTTTCAGGCCGCGCTCTACGGTGTCCAGCTCATGCGGCGGACGGTCCGCTGCGACGATGATCCGGCCAACAGGCTCCATCAACAGGTTCAGCGTTTCGCAGAACTCGGCGCGGGCCTGTTTTCCATGCAGGAACTGCAGATCGTCAATCAAAAGCAGGTCCAGATTGGCCAGCATGTTGCGCAAGGTCGGGAAAGACCGGGACTTAAGCGCTGGGACCAGCTGATACATGAAGTATTCGGCGGTCAGGTAGGACACGTTGAGACCACGGGAACGGGCCTCCGTTGCCGCTGCCTGCAGCAAGTGGCTCTTGCCGAACCCGCCAGTGGCATGCAGGTAGACCAGGTCAAGGATTTGAGCAGTGCCCGTTGCCATCTTGCGAACGGCTTCAAATGCGATACCGTTGGAGCTGCCGGTCACGAAATTGTCGAAGGTGTATTTCGGATTGATCGGTGCGCCGTGCAGGAATTCACGCAAGGTGGCTTCATCTGCTTCTCCCATTGGGAGGCCGCCACGCGGGAAAATGATGGGTTCGCCCAGACCGGAACCCCTGCCGCTTGGGCGTGGCAATCCGGGATAAACGGTGGAACCTGGTTTTGGCAGGGCAGCTGGCTTCCGGCTTGGTGCTTGCCGGGGGCGAAGCGCGCCACGAACGGTCAATTCGATGCCGTTTATGTCTTCGCCTTCGCGCTGCCAGAGACCGACCAGACGGTCTGCGTAATTTGATTGGATCCAGTGCTTCAAGAATCTGGTTGGTACAGATAACCGGACGACATCGCCCTTGTTTTCCTCCAGGATAACGCGTCCAAACCAGTTGGAAAACGCATCATCACCCAGCTCTGCTCTCAGCTTCGTCTTAACCCGGTCCCAGCGTTCTGTTTCGCTCACGCTTTGGACTTGTTCACTTATGCTCTGAACTTGCATGGTCGCCTCCTAGATTAGGAAAGCGCGTCTACGCCCCGTCAATTGCATGCCGTTCAAACCATCCGCCATGGTTTGCCAGACAACAGTCATCAATTTCTGCGGAAACGTAGCCGCGGTTTTGGGTTTCGGCATGACCTGGGCTTTTTGTTGGAACCAGGTTCCTGCCGTGTTTCACGTGCACTTTGTTTTACTTTGCTTACTCGCATAGATTTTATTTTTTAGTCTTGTCATAAGGCGCAAAAGGCAACTGTTCTGTCCTACCTGAGGCCAGTTTGTCGTTCACTTAAGAGCCTTAAGCCTTCCTGTTAGTTGTTACGATGTTGTCCGCTCCTTTCATCTCTCTACGTTAACTATTGTTGTTCATTTTCTTGCCGCATTGAACAAATTTTTAACCAAAACTGGAAAAAAAATTAAGTATAGAAAAATCTAAGGTCACGCTGACAGCAATTGGCGCGAATTTACCTGTCAATTCTACGGAGTTCTTTCCCAATCTGGTATGCCAGGTTAAGGCGGTGAAAAGCCGGATGGAGAAATTCAAAACCGTTTTTGGAAAAAAATGGATTTTTTTAAGGCCAAATCCTTGATCTCGATATCAGGGGCCGCATGCCTCCAAAAAGCCCGGAATTAACCGAAATCCCGTGATTTTTATCAAGGGCGCCTAAATGCGCGCGCCTCCAAAGGGAAAGATTTTCCTTGGCAAAAATAACGGTGGCGGATGCTATTTCCTGAGGATAGCGGGAATAACTCGTCTATTTGCGCCGGCAGTCTTGCACGGTTTGGTTGGTATCGATCCCGGATTTCCCAACTCCGATTCTGTCAGCTGCAATTCAAGTAATCCAAGCAAATGTTCCGGTCTTGCGCCCGTTTAAGTATTGGGCACCTCTGGTCGGAAGTTTACTTGAGATTGGGAGTTCCGACAGCCATTTGGCCGCCTGGCCTCAACGTGAATGCAGCTAGCGGGGCTTGCGCTCTGCCAGTACCCGGACTGGGCAGCCTCTTTTCAAAGGGCCTTATCTGAAGCTGCCACCGGGAGGTGCATGTTTTCAGCGGGTCTTTGACAACACGCATCCAGGATTGAGGATGTTGCCCGGATCGATGGTTGATTTTATCCGCCGCATCAAATCGAGTTCCAGCTCGCTCTTCACGCCTTGCAAAAGATCGCGCTTAAGCCGGCCGATGCCGTGTTCTGCGGAAATGGATCCGCCAAACTCCTGAACAATGCCGTGAACAATCGTGTTCATCTCATCCCATCTAGAAAGATAGTCTTCTTTGTCGGCTCCGGTCGGCTGGCTGACATTGAAGTGAATGTTGCCATCTCCAAGGTGCCCGAACGGGACCGGCCTGCAGCCGGGAACAAAGTCCGTTACCGCAGCAATGGCCCGGTCGAGAAAATCCGGTATCGAAGCGACCGGGACGGAGACATCATGCTTGATCGAGCCGCCTTCTTCCTTTTGAACTTCCGACATGCCGTGACGGATGTGCCAGAAGTCTTTCACCTGGGAGAGGTTTTGAGCAAAAGCGGCATCTTCAACCAGGCCGGCTTCAAAGGCGTCACCCAGAATAGCCTCCATCAGGTCCCGGATCGGAAAGGCCTCGGAGCCGCTGGACAGCTCCATCAGGACATACCAGTTGTGAGGATTTTCCAATGGATCTCGGGCGCCTGCGAGATGGCTCACGCAAAACTCGACACCGACGCGCGGCATGATTTCAAATCCGGTCAAGACCGGTCCGGCTTGCGCTTTAGCTAGCGAGAAGAGCTTCAGGGCCGCATGCGGGCTGGTCAGTCCAACGAATGCGGCTTCGAGTTTTTTCGGCTTGGGGAAAAGTTTAAGTGACGCTGCGGTAATGATGCCCAGCGTCCCTTCGGCACCGATAAACAATTGTTTCAAATCATAACCGGTGTTGTCCTTGCGAAGGGTCCGCAGACCGTTCCATACGTCGCCGTTCGCCAGCACGACTTCCAGTCCCAAAACAAGATCCCGGGTGTTTCCATAGGCCAGGACGGCGGTGCCGCCGGCGTTGGTGGAAATGTTGCCGCCTATCTGGCACGAGCCCTGGGCACCGAGTGAGAGAGGAAAAAGGCGGTCGGCCTTTTCCGCTTCGATTTGCAGGGTTTCGAGCACGACACCTGAGTCGACGGTGATCGTGAAGCCCTCCGGATCGACATTGCGTATTTTGTTCATCCGGCCCAGAGAAAGTACAATTTCCTCGCCGTTTTCCAGCGGAATTTGGCCGCCAACGAGACCGGTGTTGCCGCCTTGAGGAACGACCTTGATGCCGTTTTCGTGGGCGTAGGCCATTACCCTGCTGACTTCTTCCGTGGAGCCTGGTCGCAGGACCATCGGCGTCACGCCCTGGTACAGATCACGCCACTCAACCAGGAACGGTGCCTTGTCTTCCGGCGATGTCAGAACATTGCCAGCGCCGATGATTTCGGCAAAGCGTTCAGCATGGGCGATGCGCTCCATATTCACGGGTCCTTACTGCAAGACGGGATGGAATCGGCGGGTAACATAATGATTTGGATCGCGTACGTCGACGCTTCATTCCACCACAGCGCGGCTTGAAGGAACCGGGGTGCTGTGCCATAGGATGCCAGCCCTTCCGGGTGCAGTTTGGAATTCTTCTGGAGATGACGATGGCGGAAACGCGCGGACTGATGAACGGCAAACGTGGCCTGATCATGGGCTTGGCGAACAAAAAGTCTATTGCTTGGGGTATCGCCAAATCACTTGCCGATGCCGGTGCCGAGCTGGCCCTCACATATCAGGGTGACGCGCTGAAAAAACGGGTGGAACCTCTGGGCGAAGAGCTCGGAGCGTTTGTTGTTGGCCATTGTGACGTAACAGAACCGCAAACCATCGACGATGTGTTCAAGGCGCTGGAAGACAAATGGGGCAAGATCGACTTTGTCGTCCACGCAGTCGCATTCTCAGACAAGACTGAACTGACCGGACGGTTTGTGGACACGAGTTCCGACAACTTCAACCGGACGATGGACATCTCTTGCTATTCGCTGACCGCCGTTACTCAACGCGCTGAAAAACTGATGACCGACGGCGGCTCCATTTTGACCATGACCTACTACGGCGCCGAGAAAGTGATGCCGCATTATAATGTCATGGGTGTTGCAAAAGCGGCCCTGGAAACCAGCGTCAAGTATCTTGCCATGGATCTCGGCCCGCAGAACATCCGGGTAAATGCGATCTCGGCCGGCCCGATCAAGACACTCGCCGCGTCCGGCATCGGCGACTTCCGCTACATTTTGAAGTGGAACGAGTACAACTCCCCGCTGCGCCGCTCCGTAACCATCGAGGAAGTGGGCGACAGCGCCTTGTTCCTGCTGTCTGACCTGGGCCGTGGTGTGACCGGAGAAATTCAGCACGTTGACTGCGGTTACAACATTGTCGGCATGAAGGCGGTGGATGCGCCGGATATTTCGGTCGTCAAGGACTGATCGGCAAAGTCGTCATACAGGTGCCTTCCAGCTGAAATTATGGAAAACAATATGGGGCCACATTCTATTCATAAGGATGTGGCCTTGTTCATGAAGCGCAATTCTCGCGCAAAAAGACTATTGCCTCCTCAAATGCAGGTATCCCGTATGACTGCCGTATTGCCCCGTTTGCATGATCCGGAACTGCTCATTTTTGTCCGTCATGGACAAACCGACTGGAATGCGGAAGGACGGATGCAGGGGCAAAAGGACATTCCGCTGAACAAGACCGGGTTGCAGCAGGCAGCTGCCAATGGAGAGCGTCTTGGGGCGTATTTGGCGGCTGAGGGGCTTGCACCTGCGGAGCTGGACTTTGTGTCCTCGCCCCTCGGCCGCACGCGCGCGACCATGGAGCTTGTGCGCGGGGCAATGAATATCGATCCCGGTACCTACCGGTTGGACGACCAGCTCAAGGAATTGACCTTTGGTGCTTGGGAAGGTTCCACTCTTGAGGAACTGGCTGTGTCGGAACCGGACCAGGTTCTCAGCCGGCGGCAGAACAAATGGGGGTTTGTGGCTCCCGGCGGCGGTGAAAGCTACGAAATGCTCACTGATAGGATCGGCCGTTGGTTGAAGACAGTAGACCGTCCGTCTGTTGTCGTATCGCATGGCGGTGTATTTCGTGTCCTGCGCGGTCTGCTGGAAGGTCTGGATACAGCCGTCGTTCCTAAATTGAACATTTCGCAGGATGTGGCTTACGTCTGGCGCAACAGTCGCTTTACGGAAATCTGACGGACGGTCGAACCGGACAACAAATATAGCAATTTTTGCGCGCCATAAATTGCCCGCCGTGAAGCGGGCGATCGACAGCACCTGATTGGCGTTCGGCCAACAAAACAATCAAAAAAAATTTCAGACCATGCATCGCTGGGCTTCGACGTCCAGGCGTTGGTTTGCTTATTTCGAATTTTGTTACGTTGCGAAAACAGAAAGTTAGCCACCTCACTTCAGCGAAGTGAAGGGAGGGCTCTTCTTTACCAATCGGACAAAAGATTTTTTCCGCAAATGAATGAATCCACGATACAATACGATTGTACCACAATAAGAATCTAGCGCCATTAAAGTACAACTGTACTGTTGCTTAGGGTTCGATGTGGTGTCGTGAAATCGTTTTGATTTGTTCAGGGTGGAGATATGAGCATTGGAACAGAATAGTCTTCGTCGCAGTATAGCTGCGGCGCTATTGGTCGCTGCTTGCGGTATGGGTGTAACAACCAACACATCAGAGGCCCGTGAACCGGGCATAGGCCCGGCGTTTCCGGGTGGCCTAACCCTTGGAATTCCGACTGGCGCATTGCCGCCGCCTGGGGTTTATGTCCTTCAGCGCTTTAATTACAGCAGCGGCAGCGTTGTTGGTTCAGTCGGTGAAGACACTGGTATTGATGTCAGCGCATTTGTTGAATCGACACAGGTGAACTTTGTCACAGATTGGGAGCTTCTCGGCGCCCGGTACATGATGTTCTTCGCCGTGCCGGTGATGGTTGACTTGCAGCAATCTGGCGGGCCCGCCGGTAATGGAACGAACCAGGGTATGCTCAATCCGGTTTGGAAGCACATTCTTTCCTGGGATTTGGGCAACGGCTTCTATGCGTCTGCCGGCATTGGCAACTACTTTATGGTGGGCAACAACAAGCAAACAGCGACGGCCCCAACGGTCGCGCCACCGTTTGAGTACATCATTGAACCGGAATTTGCCCTCAGCTACCTGAGCAAAGACTGGAATATCACCGGTCAGGCGGTGTTCAATTTCAATGGCGAAAACAAGGAAAACGGCTACAAGTCAGGTGATCAGCTGAACCTGGCAGTGTCCGCGATCCGGAACTTCGACAAGTGGTCCGCCGGTCTCGTCGGCTACTACAACACCCAGATCACATCGGACAGCAACAATGGCACGGCCTATGGCGGCGCCGAGTTCGGCGATGCCCAGTCTTTGGCTCTTGGTGCTCAGCTGTCCTACAATTTCGGGCCAGCGACGGCCCGGGCCTACTACACAAAAAATGTCTACACGCGGAATGCCGTGGACGAAGAAAACTTCTGGCTGCACGTGGAGTTCAAGCTTCCCTGAGCAGCCCATTTGCATGGCGCGCCTTCTCTAACGAGTAAGCCCGCCGCGACACTTGAAACGTTAGGCCGCCCCGTCATACGGGGCGGTCTTTTTTGTTGCCGTTCTATTGAAATCAGAAGTCTCTCATTCAGCTGGCGTTGCCCTACCTCGTGCCACACGCAATCGTGAATGGATCAAACAGCGATTAGATAGTCGGATTTCGGCGCTGCTGCGTAGGCTCGCAGGAGATGTTGGACGAAGCGATGACGAGTGAAACATTTTATCAGGATTTGGGCTGCTTTTCGGAGCCAACCGGTTTTGGGGATTATGAAGCCTACGTACCAGTACCGGAAGATTGGTCGGTCTTGGCCGCTGACATTGTCAATTCAAGTCAGGCCGTGCGTGATGGTCTTTACAAGGAAGTCAATTTTATAGGGGCTGCCGTCATCACCGCTGTCTTGAACAAGCTTGGCAGGGACAAAGTCCCCTTCGTATTCGGCGGCGACGGAGCTCTTCTTCTGGTTCCGCCTGATGGATTGGAAGAGGGAAAGGCAGCGTTGTCTGGTGTTGCGGAGCTCTCCCGCGATTTGGCAAGTCTGGAGCTCAGGGCTGCCGCCATTCCGGTTTCTGAACTCCGGTTGCGCGGGGCAGACATCCGCGTGCGCAAATACGAGCTGCTGCCAGGCAACTATCTTGCCATGGCAATCGGGGACGGGTTGGAGCTTGCAGATCGCATCTTGAAGGACACCTCCCAAAACCTCCCTTTCAGGATTGAGCACTCTTCAAGAGCCGCACCCGCATTGGACGGTCTGTCCTGCCGTTGGGAGCCAATCGCAGCGCGGAAGGGCCGTATCGTCTCGCTTATCGTCAAGCCGGTCACGACAGGCTCCAATCACGAGCTTGCAGATTTCCTAACCGGGTTGGAGAGGGCGGTGGGCTTTAATCCGCTGGGCCGGGATGAAGATGCGGTGATTGCAGCACCGGATAGACTGAAGTTTCGGTTTCCTCCGCGAAAGACCGGGCTTGAAATCGCGTTTGTCGGTGCTGCCAGGGGAACACTGAAAACCGCATTGAAGACTTTGGTGGAGAATATGGCCTTCTGTTGGTCTTATTTTACCGGCCGGTCGATTGGAAGCTTCAATGCGGCTCCCTATCTGGACGAGCTGGCCCTTGCAACGGATCACAGGAAGCTGGACGATTCCCTGCGATTGGTAATGGACCTTGGTGAGGCTGACATCGAGAGGTTGAAGACGTTTTTGGCAAAGGGCTTCGTGGAGAGGCAACTGATCTACGGTATTCATGAAGCCGACAGTGCCTTGATGACCTGCTTCGTTTCTGATCTGCAGGACAGCAGTCATGTTCATTTTGTTGATGGCGCGAATGGAGGTTTTTCGCTGGCTGCCGTGGACTTCAAAGAACGGCTCAAGACACTTGAAGCGCTTTAGGTCACGGACTCATATATGAGGCTGAAATGGCGCCATAAACGGCAAGGATCAGCAAGGAAAACCGCGAAAAGCGGGCTTGTTGTCCGGTTGAGCAGTTCGAAGCTGTTTTGGCGTCGCTGCGCGATGGGATGAATTGGCCCGGCAACGGCGTTGCAAGCCTTTGAAAACCGGCAGGTTTCCTGCACGCATGCGCCTTGTATCCCCACGAATTCATCTCCACGATTTCTATCGCATTTGTGAGTCCGTGACCTAGGTATTGAGAAGGAGGGATCTTCCGCGAAGCTTCGCTTTGCGACCGATAAAAATCAGGGCTCCTGCTTAAACTGTACCAGCGGGGCTTAGCTCGCCGTTTGACTTGGGAACTGAACCACGGTGGGTTTCCAGTGGCTGAGGCGTGACAGGAAATCCTCTTCCGAAACTGCCTTTGATATGAGGAAACCCTGGATGACGTCGCATCCGTTGTCTGCCAGCCATTTCCGCTCTGCTTCTGTTTCAACACCCTCGGCCAAAACACGTATGTCCAGGCTGCGGGCAAGTTGGATGAGAGCACTGGTGAATTTTTGCAGATCCGGGTTGCTGTCGACACCGGTAACGAAACTGCGGTCGATCTTGACCCGGTCGACCCGAAGGTCCCTCAAGCTGGAAATACTTGAATGCCCTGTGCCGAAATCATCCAGTTCGACGTGGAAGCCACTGTCGGAGAGGCGGGCGACATTCGCCTTGATTGGTGCGGCGGTATACTCGTCGATCATCACCGCTTCCAGGATTTCAATGCTTACCTGTGTCGTGGAAAGACCTGCGGTTTTTACCTCACCCAGCAAAAGGTCGACGCAGTCAGGTTTTGCCAGCAGCTCTGCGGATACATTGAGACCAATGTGGAAGGGTATGTCGTTCTTTTCCATCAGCCGGGCCGCCATGTCCATGGCCTGCTTGCGTACGCACATGTCCAGAGTGTCCATGTAGCCGGCTTCCACTGCGGCCGGCAGAAAACTGCCTGGAAAACGAACTCCCTGTTGAATATCCACCCAGCGCACAAGAGCTTCTGCGCCTACGATCAGGCCTGAATCTGCTGACACCTGCGGCTGATACCAGGGAATGATGTTGCCGTCTTTCAGCGCCGTTTTCAGATCCCTTGCAATTTCGGTGTTCTTTTCGAACGTGTCGCGCATTTCCGCTTCAAAAACACAAACGGCTCCTGTGCCTTGAGCCTTGGCAGATCGCGTTGCCAAAGTCGCGTCGGTCAAAAGCTGTTCTGTTGGTCGGATACCCTGTTCGGTAATTGAGACGCCAATACTGCTTTCCAGCCGGATCTTGTGATTGTGGATGCGCCTTTCCCGGCCGATTTCCGCATTGAGGCGGTTCGCCTGTTCCTTGAAATCGGCAACGGATTCGACATTGCGCCGAAGCAACGTGAATTCTGTTCCGCCCGTGCGTGCCACGAAATCGCCCTCCTGGCTGGACCGGGCAAACGCTTCAGACACCGATTGCAAGGTGGCATCGCCGATTTGATCGCCGTAGCGGTGGTTGATGGCTTTGAACCGCCGAAGGTCGATCTGGATCAGGCCGGTTATGCCGTCGCAATTTGTTTGGGCGACAGCATCTATCGTTTTCATCAGCCCGCGCCGGTTTGCCAGTCCGGTAAGGGGGTCGTGGTAGCCGAGCTTGTGAAACTCCTCGAGAGTCCGGTCGGCAATGCTGCGGCTCAATATGAACGCCAGGCCAAAGGCGATGAAGATAATGCCTAGCCCGAGTGCTGCAGCAATAACAACAGAGACAATCGTAATGTCGCGGCGTTCGCTTAGATCGGCGGCAAGGTATTCGATCGTTCCGTCCCAGAGGTTCATTGTCGTATTGACAAAATGGGGCAGGGCAGCCTTGAGCCGGGATACGGCAATATCCGAGCCAGTCTCAGCCTTATAGACCGATAATAGCAGGGTTGCCCCCGCATTCTGATAAAATCCGTTTGCCCGGCCATAAGCGCGCATAAGGGTTCGCAAACCGTGAGACCCTGCCATCTCAAGAAGAGGCAGCTGTTCGTTGGCGATCCGGTCGACTTCATCCGCTGCTGCCTTGAACTGGCCGCCTTGAACTGGAAGGGACATCCGGTCCCAGGAATTGATGAGCGGCTTTTGCGCAAGCTGTTCACCACTTCGGACCATTTCGTTGGCCCTGACAACCGAGGTCAAAAGCCGGTCACTCAGGAGGTCTGGCAACTCGGCGGTTTCAAAACTTGGTATGGACGCCAGCATTACCGATTGAGAGATCGTCCGAACGATGGAGCGGGCGTGACGTATGGATTTGGCCCGCGAAGGTTCGCTAATGAATGCGTCATAGGTCGTTTGAACGAAACGCAGTTCTTCTGGTGTAAGGATGTCCGCGCCGCGAAGCTCAAGGTTCTCTGGCGCATCGCTGAGGGTTGGTTCCTGGAGCCGCTCGCGGATCAGTGGGCCGAGTGTCTGGACCATTTCCAGCCCAGTCAGCGCACGCTCAACGGCTTTGACTTCGTTGATCGACGACTTGATCCATAAGGTGGCAAATAGAAGGCTCGGCGCAAGGAGAAATACGATGACGCCTAAAAGCCATTTGCGGATATTCACTGCGTTCCCCGGCCGATTGTGCAAAGTTATTGAAGCTATATTGCCGTGTACTTCTTTAATTTTTGGCAAAAAGGTTTTGAGAATGAAATCTCAGGCCAATCAATTTTGGTATTTGATAGTTTTTCGGATGGTTAAAACTTCAATAAGTAATTTGAAGCCATCCGTTCTTCTAGAAGCATTTGGAAGGAGTTTCTTATATGTCCTCAGCACGAGAGCGCCGTAGTGATCAAAGCTGTTCTGGGACTTGAGCTCACGGACGTCATGCCGTATCGCTGTGCCACGCTTTCATACCGGCCCGGCCAGAGCTTGTTTCCGTCAGGAATGGGTGGCTGAACTGGCTGGCTTCAACGATCTGGAATTGGAAACATGTCGCACAACACCTTTGGTCATTTGTTCCGAGTCACGACCTGGGGTGAGAGCCATGGGCCGGCAATTGGCTGTGTGGTTGACGGTTGCCCGTCGCTCATTCCGCTGACCGAAGCTGATATCCAGGGTTTCATGGATCAGCGCAAACCGGGGCAATCCCGTTTCACCACCCAGCGGCGGGAGCCGGATCAGGTCAAGATCTTGTCGGGTGTAATGGTCGATGAGGATGGCATCCAGAAAACGACCGGAACGCCGATTTCCCTTATGGTCGAGAACACCGACCAGCGATCAAAGGACTATTCTGAAATCAAGGACCGCTACCGGCCGGGGCATGCGGATATGACCTATGATGCCAAATACGGCATTCGGGATTACCGCGGTGGCGGTCGGTCTTCTGCCCGTGAAACCGCCATGCGTGTTGCAGCCGGTGCTGTTGCCCGCAAGGTCATGGCGGACGTTACTATCCGTGGTGCTCTGGTGCAGGTCGGGCCGCACAAGATCAATCGGGACAATTGGGATTGGGCTGAAGTCGGCAACAATCCGTTTTTCTGTCCGGATGCAGAGGCCGCCGCGTTCTGGACTGAATACCTCGATGGCGTGCGTAAGGCCGGGTCTTCCGTTGGAGCCGTCATCGAAGTAATCGCTGAAGGCGTGCCAGCGGGATTGGGGGCGCCGATCTACGGCAAACTGGATACGGAGATCGCTGCAGCGCTGATGTCGATCAACGCGGTCAAGGCCGTTGAAATCGGCAATGGTTTCGACGCAGCCGAATTGTCTGGTGAAGAAAATGCAGATGAAATCCGGATTGGCGATGATAACAAGCCGTTGTTCCTGACCAACAACTCCGGCGGTATTCTGGGCGGTATTTCCAATGGCGATCCAGTCGTCGCCCGGTTCGCGGTCAAACCGACATCCTCTATCCTGACGGAACGCAAGTCGATCACCCGGCAAGGCGAGGAAGTTGATGTCATGACCAAGGGGCGCCACGATCCTTGTGTTGGTATCCGCGCTGTCCCTGTCGGGGAGGCCATGATGGCCTGCGTGCTGGCCGATCACTTCCTGCGCCATCGCGGTCAGATCGGCTGAAACTGAATTTATGTGCTCAGAGCAACCGGATAACACCGGCTGCGGACAGGCAGATCAGCAGGGTCAGGCAGGCTCTTTTATAGTAGGGCGCCAATTTGGGTGAAAACAGCTTTGCGCCCAGAAACACGCCTAGTAGCACAACAGGTATAAAGACCGATCCGCGCTGCAGCGTCTGCACTGTCATGAGCTCATAGTAGAGCAGCGACACCAACGTCGTTACCATGCCGATGAGCAGGTAGAGGATCAGCGAGGAGCGCATGACCGCCGGTTCAATCTTCCGGGACAGGACGTAAAGCGCGACGACCAGGCCGCCAACTGAAGCAAGTCCCGTTGCAATGCCGGCAAAAAGCCCTGCGATGAGAGCGCCATAGCGCCCGCCCAGCCCAGGCGGTGCGAATTTGAACAACTGTGCGCCGGTTAGAACCAGGACGAGACACAGCGCGGTCAGCCTGGAGGCATCGACCGGGATATAGGTTGTCACTGCAAGACCAATGGGGACACCGGTGGCAGACCCAACGGCGAGCGCTGCCGCCATCTTCCAGTTTGCCGATTTCAAACTGCCGCGAAACAGAGCGACGCTCGCGGCCGCCTCCAGAACATAGCAAATCGGGATCAGTTCTACCGGAGGGACAATTGCCACCACGCTGGCCATGACGACAGCGGAAAGGCCAAAGCCGGTAAATCCCCGGACAAGGCCTGCGGTCAGGATCGCGGCCGTGCAGATGAGAAACTGCGTTTCACTCAGTCCCGTATATCCTGCAATTTCAGCTAGCATCCCTTCCTCCTAGGGATGCAAATTACATGCTGCGAAAATGCAGATAAACAGGTGCGCCTGCAGACATAAACTGCAAGTATGCAGCAATGGACTGGGGTGATCTAAAATACATCGTTGAGTTTCGGCGCGGCGGTACGCTTGCAGCTGCTGCAACGCGTCTTGGAATTGATGCCACAACGGTCGCCCGCCGATTGCGAACCGTTGAAGCTGCGCTCGGCATGAAAATGGTCGAGAGGGGCGGCGACGGCTCCTTGGTCCTGACGGATGCTGGTCACAAGGCTGCCGACCGGGGTGAGCGTGTCGAGCAAATCGTCTCGGACCTGGAAGTCGATTTGACAGATGAGCAGAACTCGATTGCCGGTCTTGTCCGGCTGTCCGCCGTGCCGGTTCTGGTCAACCGGCTGCTTATCCCTGAAGCGCAGACTTTATCGGATGGTTTTCCTGGCCTTGTTCTGGATCTCGATTCAGAAAACCGGAACGTCAGTCTGGTGAACCGCGAAACGGACGTGGCCCTTCGTCTTGCCCGCCCGGTGGATGGCGGGCATAGCCTGAAAACCCAGCGCATCAGTGTTATGGAACACGCGGTCTATGTTGCCGCTGATGTGAAGGCGGAAGAAGCGGAAAGCATGCCCTGGATCGGGTATCAGGAAACCATGCATGACCTTCCGCATGCGCGCTGGATGCAAAGATCGGCGGTAACGGATGGCGGTGAATTTGGTCCAATTCGAGTGTGCGATCTTGGCGGCGCGATCGAAGGCATTGTTGCAGGTCTTGGCAAGTCCGTGGTTCCGTGCCTGATCGCCGACCGGGATCCGCGTTTGAATCGCGTGTCAGAACCGTTGCCGGATCTCTTTCGCGAAGTCTGGATTGTTTACCGGGGCGAGGATGACAAGCTGGCCCGCATTCAGGTGATCAGGGATTGGCTGACAGGGCTGTTCAAACGTTGACGCCTGAATTTGTCCCCCTTGTCCAACGGCAGCTGCAACACTGAATTGTGAGCAAATAAAATCGATTTTCTCAAATTTCTCCGTAGAATTGACAAGAAAAATCTCTACCTTTCCTTGCGGGTGCAGTTTGGATCGACGGAGAAATGCAATGAACGACATGACACCGGTACGCCGGAAGACCGCCAAGGACTTCCCGCAAGAGCTTCTGGATCTCTATGATTTTTACGCGCACGGGAAGATAACCAAACGCCAGTTTCTCGAAGGAGCGGGGAAATTCACAGTGGCTGGGCTGACGGCAGCGATGCTGCTGGATCAATTGTCGCCAGACTACGCACTCGCCAAACAGGTTTCTCCAGATGACGCTTCGATAACGACGGCTCGCGTCTCCTATCCCTCTCCCAACGGTCATGGCGAAGTGAATGGCTACCTTGTAAAGCCAGCGGGTGCGACCGGCAAGTTGCCCGCTGTTTTGGTCATTCACGAAAATCGCGGCTTGAATCCTTATATTGAAGATGTTGCGCGGCGCATGGCAAAGGCCGGTTTCATAGCACTGGCACCGGACGGACTTACCTCGGTTGGGGGGTATCCCGGCAATGATGACGAAGGCAGAACGCTCCAAAAAACTGTCGACCGCGAGAAGCTGCTCAACGACTTCTTTGCGGGTTTTGAGTTCCTGTTGAACCACGAAGATACGACCGGAAAAGTCGGCGCAGTTGGCTTTTGCTATGGCGGGGGCGTGGTCAATGCAATTGCTGTTGCCTATCCGGAGCTGGCCGCAGGCGTACCGTTCTATGGCCGTCAGCCGGCGGCAGAGGATGTCGCGGCCATCGAAGCACCATTGCTGCTGCAATATGGAGAATTGGACGAGCGTATCAACAAGGGATGGCCGGCCTACGAAGAAGCTCTCAAAGCCAACGGCAAGACCTATGAAGCCTTCATCTATGAGGGGGCGAACCACGGCTTCCACAACGATACGACGCCGCGATACGATGAGAAAATGGCCAAGTTGGCAGAAGAGCGGACTGTGGCGTTTTTCAAGAAATACCTTATGTAACCACGCCTCCTACTGACGAAACCGACCTCCCGGAATGCCAGTCATTCCGGGAGGTCTTCTTTGTTCTAAATCCTGAGCGCATATAACCGAAGGTCAGCGGTGCGGGCTTAAGAAATTGCGCAACCGGTGAACGATCTGCTCCGGGTCATTGGTGAGCGGGTGGAGCTGGACTTTAATAAGATCAGTACCATTCGTCTGCCGGTACACAGACCAGTTTCGCATCATGACCTGTTTCCAAAGTGGGAAACTCTGCGGTTTTGCAACCGCCTCCGGCAGGGGCTGGAACAGCGAAATTTCAAGATAGACCAGCCGGATACTGCGCACGGCGGTTTCGGAAAGTGTAACGTCCTTGACCGCAGCCCAATCCAGGAAGCCGATACGTTCGACGAACAGGCCATCAGCGTTCGCCCCCAGTTGGGGCTGTCCTTTCTCCG
Source organism: Roseibium sp. (assembly GCA_965230705.1). Taxonomy (GTDB): domain Bacteria; phylum Pseudomonadota; class Alphaproteobacteria; order Rhizobiales; family Stappiaceae; genus Roseibium. Next base: position 1,240,161 of record CBDDLN010000001.1, read on the forward strand.
CCATCGGATAGTGCCAAAAGGCGATGACAAGCGGGACAAGGGCAGCGGCTGCCAGATAGGGCAGATGAGCTACCGTTCCCACCAGCACAAGAATTCCGCCGAGCACCAGACTGCCATACACCAAGGCTTCGCCGCTTGACCGGTTAAAGCCGATCGCAAATGGCCGCGGGCCTTCCGGCTCGCCGATTTCATCGAAGGGATCTACGCCGGGGTCTGACATACGTAACTTTTTTGTAACTGACGATTCAACGACGACTTTCGGATGGTTTCTCAGCATTGTCAAAGTGCAGTTGACCGGTTGTCACAAATCGATTTCGAGGACATCCGCTCCCTTGGCCGGAACAGCACAGCAGATCAGGACTTCGTCCTCGGCGATCACGGCCGATGGCTGGACACGGTAAGTCACGGAACCGGATTTCAGCTTTACAGCACACGTGCCGCAATTACCGTTTCTGCAGCCGGAGTCTGGTGTGAGGCCATGAGTTTCTGCAGTCTCCAGAATGGTGTCTCCGCCGCGGTTCCAACGCTGCTCAAAGTCCGACTTCGCGAATTTAATGACAGTCTCTCCAGCCTCCTTTGTTGCGTCAAATACGGTGTCCCCACCACCATCCTGTTGCCGTTTCAGTGACGCTGGACCAAAGGCCTCTGCGAAGATGCGGTTGTCGCGTACGCCGAGTTTGCGCAAGGTGTCGTAAAGCGCCTGCATGAAGGGCGCGGGGCCGCACAGATAAAAATCGTAGTCATCCAGTGGGAGTGTTTGGCGCAAGATATCGGGCGTCAGATGCCCGGTGTCATATGCGTCGATTTCAGAGCTTTCTCTGTTCGCGGGACGGCTGATAAAGGACCGGTATTGAACAGCGCCATTGCTTTGAGCTTCCAGGTTCCGGAAACTGGCTGCAAATGCGCGTTCCTGCAACGTCTTAGCCGCATGAAGGATCGTGAGCTTGCGGAAGTGCCGAGTGCGCCGCCCTTCTTTTACAATGTGCTGCGCCATGGAAATCATTGGCGTAATGCCGACGCCGCCACCCAGAAGGACTGCGGGGCGTGTTTCTGCCGGGTCGATATAAAAACCGCCGCGGGGAGCTTTTACTTCGACAAGTGAGCCCACTTTCACCGTGTCATGGAACAATCTGGAGACCTGGCCACTGACCTCCCGTTTGACTGAAATCCGGTAATGCGTTTCTCCGGGCGCTGAGGAAACGGTGTAGGTTCGGATTGCTGGTTTGTCCGTATCTGAAACCGCTATGCTGATCGTCAGAAACTGGCCTGCTTCGAATGGCAGGATAGCGCCACCATCAGCTGGCTTCAGATAGAAAGATTGGATTACCGAGCTTTCATCCTCTATCCGGGTAACTCGGTAAGGCCGCCAGGCGTTCCGCCTGGCCTCCGCCTCAAGGGTGGCTTCGGCCTGGGCCCAATCGCCGGTGATCAGGCTCGAGGGTGAATAGTCATGAAATGTTGATCTGAAGGGCAGGGCGGCGGGCAAGCGCAGGCCGTGGTACAGGGTGAACCGCCAGCCGCGCTCAGCCCCGGCAAAGGCCTTGATTTCTGCCGCATCCTCCCACAGGAGCTCAACCGTTCCCGTCAACATTAACAAGTCACCGGTCGAGAAGTCCGGAAAAACAAGGCCGGCCTTCGGGTTGAGCAGGAAATTGCCGAGCGTGTTGAAATGGGAGTTGCCCGAATAGTCGGGGATTGTGAGTGTATTGCGATCAATTTTAACAAAGCCCGGCCGTCCACCTCTGTGGGATACATCGACTCCTTCGACTTCAGGGGTGTCGTCAGCCTGCAGATAGCTTGAGACAAAAAATGTGTCGGCGGTTTCAATCAGGGCTCTGGCCTCATCATCGAAGGCCTCGAAACGGACCGGAGAAGATCTCTCGTGCTCTGTGTTCGGTTCGTGTACGAAATCGATGCTGCGTGTCTGGATGTATTGCGGGCAGTTGCCAAAGGATTGATCCACGGCAACGGAGAACCCTGTGCCATCGGTAGCCTCTATGCGGCCGTTCATCCGGTTGCGTCGCCGGGTTGGCATTTCAATACCCAAAAGACCCACCGGTGCGTCGCGTTTGATCGCAGTGCTCAACGGATCCCCAGGCAGGCCCAGCGATCCAATGCTCAGGTGTGTCGGGTCGGGCGAAGAGATGAACCCTGGCTTTCCCGGCACGATGGATGCCCATGGCCAGCCTTCAGCGTCAACACTTCCGACCACGAGGAAGGGAAGCTGCTCAAAGAAGGTCCGATGCTGATCTGGCATGAACCGGCGGATCACACGCCGGCCGAAGGTCTCCATCGCCTGACGCTTGCCGACACGAGACTGGATCTCCTGTTCGCCCGCGTGAAAGGGGGAGCGTACGGGTGTGGGGTTCGGATCGTTCCGCATCACAGGCCTCGATTTTGGAGTGTCGCTTCAGGTCCGGCAGCTGAGAGCCGCTGACGGGCTCTGCTGTGCCGCCAGGGCCGGGGCCCGCCAAGCAGACGTGGAAATTTGGTCCGATTGGCGGGGCTACTGTTGGCGATCTTCGCTGTATTTTGCCGGGTTAGGCGGCAAGTCCTACCTGGGTTGATTGCATTGGTACAAAACCGTCCAGAGATTCGACATTAGCCAGGAACCGGCGGATGTTCGGGTAAGGTTCGAGCGATACGTTGCCTTCCGGCGCATGGGCTGTGTAGCTATAGATGGCAACATCGGCGATGGTAGGCGCTCCTCCGACCAGAAAATCGCGGCCATCCAGATGGGCTTCCAGCTTGTCGAAGGCCTTTTTCGCAGTTGCCTTGCAGAATTCAGGGTCAAATGGTGCGCCGAATACCGTGATCAGGCGGGCTGCTGCTGGCCCAAATGCGATTTCGCCGGCCGCCAGTGTCAGGAACTTTTGAACTTCGGCTTCAAGTTTCGGATCGTTCGGCAGATAGGACGGAGCGAATTTTCGGGCCAGGTAGACGAGAATGGCGTTGGAGTCCGTGACGACGGTATCGCCGTCTTCAATTACGGGTACCTGACCGGCTGGATTGAGCGCCAAAAAGGCCGGCTGCTTGTGCTCGCCAGCGGCCAGATCGACCGGGATGACCTCGTGGGCGATCCCGGCCAGACCGGCAAACAATTCGACACGATGGGCATGGCCGGAAAGCGGAAAGCTATGAATTCGTATGGCATTGGACATTGAGATTTCCTCTCGGTGGCTAAATCAGTTGGAGTTCTTTCTGACAAGCCACAGATAGTTTTGGTCCATATGGATGATAATGTATCTATGTCAGGAAAAATTATGTACAAAATGGCGACAATAAGAGTGTGTAAAGAAGCCGGCAGATGGATACGATCGAAGGCATGCGAACATTCGTGGCTGTGGCCGGGCACGGATCGTTCACGGCAGGAGCGAGGCGGCTCGCCATCAGCACGAAGCTGGCCAGCAAATACATTCGCCAGTTGGAGGAGCGGCTAGGTGCCCAATTGTTCAACCGGACCACACGCAGTGTCACGCTGACGGCGACCGGACGGGCCTATCTGGAACGCTGTGCGCCACTGCTCGATCAATTCGACGAGCTTGAGGGTCTGATACAAGAACGTCAGGCGGAACTGGCAGGGCCAATCCGGATTACAGCACCCACCGGTTTTGGCAGCCGGGAGCTGGTGGAGGCTTTACAGCCGTTCCTGTCCAAGAACCCGAAAGTCGCTATCAACATGCATCTGGCCGATCATCACGTAGCGCTGATCGAGGAAGGTTTTGATTTGGCGGTTCGGTTTGGAGCGTTGGCCGATTCCAGTCTGATGGCGCGCAAGCTCATGACGATGCCGCTCGTTGTGGTTGCCGCTCCGGACTACCTCGCCGAACATGGAGAGCCGCAGCATCCAAGCGCACTTTCAACGCATAACTGCCTGACCCAACAACGCCGAAGTGACACAAACAACTGGGTTTTCAAAATAGATGGCGAAAACGTATCTGTCCGCGTGTCCGGATCCTTTCATACCGACTCGCCACGTTCCGTGGCGCATATGGCGGCCGGAGGGGTGGGGATTGGCATGTGCCCCTATTACGCAGCCAAGCCCTTTTTGGAGGCCGGGTCACTGACACGTCTGTTTCAGGAGGAAGAAGCGACAGAAATTTCGCTGTACGCAGTTTATCCGCCCGGACGGCACCTGACGGCGCGCATCCGGTCCCTGATCGACCACTTAGCTGCCGCGTTCAATTGACAGCGGCCCAGCCTGTTAGACTCGGCCGTATTCGTAATTTGTAAGAGGAGCTGGTTCTCGGCTCAGGTATCGAGAATTTCCGTTTCCTCGATCTTGATGTCAAATCCTTCCAGCCCGACATAGTGGCGCTCGCGGGAGGCGAGAAGACGGATGGAGGTGACACCGAGGTCCTTCAGGATCTGAGCACCAAGGCCGATTTCCCGCCACTGCTCCTGCCGTTCCTGGGCAGATCCGTGTTCTTCGTTCTCTGCAGCTTCAAGATCATCGCGGGTCCGTTGCGATTGGCGGGCGACGCCCACAGACCCTTCGCGCAGGTAGACAATGATACCGCGGCCGCGTTCTGCAAAATGCTCCATGGTGGCATCTAGCGGCTGAGCCTTGCCGAAGACGTCGTCCAGAACCGATTCCAGCTGCAGCCGGACCGGCACATTCCGGCCGTCCAGAATATCGCCATAGACGATTGCCACGTGGTGCATCGGATCATATGGCGTTGAATAGGTCATGGCATAGGCCGGGCCAACCACCGTTTCGACCGGCTGTTCGTTGATACGTTCGACCAGCCGTTCGGTGCGCTGGCGCCAGGCGATCAAATCGGAGACAGAAACCATTTTAAGGTCATGCTCGGCAGCAAAATCGGCGACCTGCGGACCGCGCTTCACCGTACCATCATCGTTGACGAGTTCACTTATCACGCCGACCTCGGTCAATCCGGCAAGGCGGCAAAGATCGACGGCCGCTTCCGTATGGCCAGAGCGCATCAGAACGCCACCCTCCTTGGCAACGAGCGGGAAGATGTGGCCCGGGCGGACGAAATCTTCGGCCCCTACATTTGAATTGGCCAGCGCGCGTACGGTCGAGCAGCGCTCTTCCGCGGAAATGCCGGTCGTCAGACCTTGCCGGTAGTCAACGGAGATGGTGAAGGCTGTTGCCAGAGGCGCGTCATTTTCCGCGACCATCGGGTCCAGCCGTAGCCGCCGGGCCGCATGAACAGTCATTGGTGCGCAGACGATGCCGGAAGTATGGCGGATGATGAAGGCCATCTGCTCCGGTGTCACCTTGGACGCGGCAACGATCAGATCCCCTTCGTTCTCGCGGTCATCATCGTCGGTAACGACCACGATTTCGCCGCGCTCGAATGCACGGATGGCTTCTGCGACACGGGCCTGGGACACGGGATGCTCCTTGGTTGTGGAAAGGCCGAGAAAGTCGTTGGGTGTCACTGCGCCTTCAGTGGCTTCAGCGATTTTGCGCGCCATGTCGCGCGACACCCAAACGTTGGGATCATTGCAAAGGGCCGTAACAGACGCGGCAGAAAGGTTTGCCCGCCGTGCAAAGGCACTGCGGCTTTCTCCAGTTTGCGATAGCCAATGATCAAGTCTCATACTCCCGATGTATCCCGGGAGGATTTCAGTGACAAGACGGCTGCGCGAAAAATTTCAGTATTACTGAAATGGCGTCTTATGCCGCCCGTCAAACTGGGCGACGTTCCGTCTAGATCTCCACCGGTTCTTTGACGAATTCACCAACACGGGAGACGAAAGCCGGAGCCATGCAGCGTTCTGAAAGCCCTGCATTCGCAAAGAGGCTGGTAAAGTCCTCGGCCAGATATGACGTGTAATACGGCTCGTGAAACAGCTGCGGGAAGAGGGTGAGCAGACCGTCGTATTCCGGAACATCACCCGTCTGCAGGCTGTCGACAAAGAGGAAAGAGCCGCCTGGCTTGAGGACGCGTGCCGCCTCGCTGATCACCTGACGGCGGACCTTTGGCGGAAGTTCGTGGAACAGAAAAACGCAGGAGACAACGTCAAGGCTGTTGTCGGCAAAGGGCAGTTGCTCCGCCATAGCGGTGATGTAACCCGCCCGCCGTGACGGCACGCGCTCCCGCGCAACATTGAGATACGGCTCCGACAGATCAAGGCCAATGCCGTGCAACCTTGGAAACGCATCGAGCGCCGGTTTCAACAGCCCGCCTGTTCCGCAGGCGAGATCAACATAGGAAACGCAGCGCTGATCCTTCTTGCGCAAAATTTCGGCCATCGGCACCAAAGCGCGGCGGCGCATGGCAGCCGTTGCGCCTGAGAACAGAACATCAACCTGAAAATCATAAAGCCGGGCACTTTCCTCCGATAGCCAGCCATCGGTCTGAAAATGGAAATTCTGCCGGTAATAGCGGGGCAGGGCCTCGGAGAAACCACCCGGGTCTTGGTTGACTTCCTGATGGGCCCCTGTTGCTCGGCGTTCGGCCACTTTTGGCACATCTTCAAAGAACGCCCGGCTGGTTGCCAGCAGCTGGCGCGGGGTCATGGTGCCATCCCGGGGCGCCGGATAAATGCCATCTTCGACCGACTTCAGGTCAGCGGCGAAAAGCTTGGCGATGTCTGCAAGCATCCGCCGCTGGCTCGGAACGGGGCCTTCGGGTTTTGGCGTTGGAACATCCGGAAGGTCTTTCTGCAAACGCTGGTTCATGCGCCGCATAGCTTCCGAATGGACGGCATAAAGTGCGATCCGACTGCCCTGACGGAGGGCATAATCTGCCCGGCGGGCGAGTTTTCCGAGTGATGACCGCCGCCTGCGTGGCTTTGCTATCAGGTCTTCCTTTGCTCCCGCGCCGGTTTCGCTCATCCCGTCATTCCTTCGAAAGAACAGCAACCACCTCAATATGGGGCGAGAACAGGAACTGGTCTACTGGAGTGACCGTTTGCAGCGTGTAGCCGCCGTCGATCAGGACCTTCAGATCCCGGGCGAGTGTCGCGGGATTACAGGAAACAGCGGCGATTTTCGTGACCGATGACAAGGCAAGCTGCTCGGCTTGCGCCTGGGCCCCGGCACGCGGCGGATCGAGCACCACCGCATGAAAGGCTTCAAGCTCTGCCTTCATGAGGGGGCGACGGAACAGATCCCGCCGTTCCTGGGTCACCTGCTTCAAGCCTTTCTGAATGCGCAAGGCCTTGTCGAGCGCACCGAGGGCAGCTGCGTCCCCTTCAACGGCATGAACCGAGGCAGTTTTCGCGATCCGTAGCGCAAAGGTCCCGATCCCTGCGAAGAGATCGGCAACCTTCTTCGGCTTTCCAATGCCATCCAGTACGAGGCTGCTGAGCGCTGCTTCGGCGGCAAGTGCCGCTTGGGTAAAGCCACCTGGAGGCGGAACGACCGCAATACCGCCCAGATCCAGAACTGGCGGGCGCACTTCAAGCAGTGTTTCGCCGTTCACCGAAAGACGGGCCAGGTCCAGTTCCACTGTGAGCTGGGACAGCTCCGCAAACTTCGCCTCGTAGTTTTTGTGCGCATTTTCGACGGAAACATCGAGCCCGGCGCTTGTTGAAAGTACGGTCAGGCGGAGCTCACCCTTCTTGGGCATCAACGGCGCGGCAAGCCGTTTGAGGTCCGGCAATGCACGCACGATATCGTCCTGAAGGACCGGACACTCCCGGATGTCGACCAGGCGGTGGCTTGATTTTTCGTGATAGCCGAGCAGCACGTGACGTCCGGCTCGAACAGCGGTCAGGACTGCCCGGCGGCGGGAGCCGGTTTCACCCGGCACGACCGGTTGGACTTCCGTCTCAATCCCCCGCGCGAGAAGTGCCTTGGCAACAAGATCCTGTTTCCATTTCAGATAGGCCGGCCCGGCCAGATGCTGGACAGAGCATCCGCCGCAGGCGGTGAAATGGCTGCAGACCGGCTCGGTACGGTCCGCGCTTTGCTCCAACACGGTGATGTTGGCCGCGCGCCCTTTGGAAATGGTGGCAGAGACGGTTTCGCCCGGCAAGATACCCGGTACGAAGACCGGTCCGTCATCCGTCTCGGCAATGCCGTCGCCCCGGTGTCCGAGCTCGGTAATGGTCAGATTGTTTTCCCTCATGGCGCGCAGCGATACCGCTGAACTGCCTGGCGGGCAAGAACAGAGTTTCAGGCTCCCGATCAGATACGGCCTAAGATGACGTTTATCTTTCCTGCTCTTCGGATTCAGAGGCTTTTGCTGGATTGCCGTTTAAAACGCCGCAGAACACGACTAGCCAAACCGTGAAAACGATATTGATGTATGCAATGATCAACGTAGGGCTAAGGAGGTTCTTGTCTGTGGACCAACCGCTTTCCTGCAGCAGCACGATGAAAATGTTGCTTGTTACCACAATAACGTAGAGCCCGGTCCACATCATGTGACTGCCACGGTGACGGACCCTTTTAAAAGTTGCCGCAAAGCCTATCCAAATCGCTAATCCCCCTAACAAAACGGCAAGCGGATACGTCAAGAGATATGCTTTGGTCGGGTATATCTTGGGCGTCAGAACCGACTGCGAAACCAGATCCTCGGGGGGAGGCGTGATAAAGAGGAATAATTCGGAAATGGCTTCAGTGAGCAACGGCAGCAGCACAAAAACCAGAACTACGGAAATGACTTGATGTTGCCACCATGTCTGGCGACCGATTAGCCCGTCAAATGTGAGCAGCTGTGCCATTTGCCTATCGACTTACTTAAAAAGCTATAACACCGCTGATTGGCCCGATTGGCAAGTCCTGAAGTTGTGCCTTTTGCCGATGCAATCGGCTTGTCCTCGCTAGTGCGCCGGCTTATTTAGGCGCGTACAACAGTCCGCAATTGAGCATATGCAGTAACTTGCGTCCACTCAGGTGGCTTTCTTGCCGTAAAGCAGCCATTCGGCATTGCCATCGCCGCCCTTGATGGGGGAGGGGATGAGGTCCCCGGCTTGCCAGTCCGGGAAAGCATCCAGCCAGCGTTTCAGACTGGAGGCCGTTTCTTCGGCGACTTCGGGCGCCACGATCCCGCCCTTGCTAATGTTTTCCCTCCCCGCCTCAAACTGTGGTTTGACCAGAAAAATGCCTTCAGCACCAGGCGCGGCAAGGTCCAGTGCCGGCGGAAGGGCGAGCTTCAATGAAATGAAGCTGACATCAGATACCAGAAGGTCCGGGGCCTCGTTATTCAGATCGGCGCTGGTCAGGTAACGGGCGTTGAGGCCATCGGTTGCGATGACTTTTGGATCCTGCCTTATAGAGGCATGCAGTTGGTCATGGCCTACATCAATCGCATGAACACGGGCTGCACCCTTTTCCAGAAGGACCTGGGTAAAGCCTCCCGTGGACGCGCCTATATCGAGACAGGTCCGGCCTGAGGGATCGATGCCGAATGCCTTCAGCCCTTCAAGCAGTTTCAGCGCCGCGCGCGACACGTAGCGGGCTGCCGGATCTTCGATCTTGATTGTAGCTTCCGCTGCAACTTTCTGAGCCGGTTTGCTGACCAGATTGCCGTTCACCGCGACCGTGCCACGCAAAATGGCATCCCGAGCCCGGGCTCTGCTGGGAAAGTGTCCTGTATCGACGAGATGCTGATCTAGGCGCGTTTTGCTGATCATGGCGCCTTGTACCGGAAGGGCCGCTGTCCCGGAAAGTGAAAATACGGATCAAAAGCAGCCGGCGATTGCGGCAATCATCTTGTCGACATAGATCCGTTCGCCATAGCGCAGCCACAACAGACCGGAGAGGGCCAAAAGGCCGATCGCCCCAAAAGCCAATCCTGTATAAAGCGATGTGTTCATGACATCTGCTCCGGTCTCGTGCGTGGCAATAACCGGCCCTTAGCTGGAGGCCGGTGCCTGTTCAATCAGCCGCTTGAGCTTCTTGACCGCATTTTCTTCAGCTTCGCCATAAGCGATCGTTCCAACGAAACGGTTGTCGGAATTCATCAAAAACACGGCTGCCGAATGGTCCATCGTATAGTCACCGTCGTCAAGCGGTACCCGCTTGGCGTAAACACGGTATGCCTTGATGACGTCTGCGACTTGTTCAGGCGAACCGGTCAACGGGACAATCCGCTCGTCAAAGGCAGCGACATAATCTTTGAGGACATCCGGGGTATCCCGTTCAGGATCCACCGAAACAAAGGCGAAGTTCAATTTGTCCGCATCATCGCCAAGTACGCCGATCCATCCCTGAATTTCAGACAAGGTCGTCGGGCAGACGTCCGGACAGAATGTGAAGCCAAAGAAGATCGCCAGCGGTTTGCCGGCAAAATCCTTGTCCGTGACGGTCTTTCCTTCGCCATTGACCAATTCGAACGGACCGCCAATGGAAGCAAGCGGTTCGATCAAGCTGCTGGCGCTGTTGTCCTGGGTGGTCTGCTTGTAAAGGATCGCGCCGCTGGCAACGGCAAGGGCGGCCACCGCCGCCCAAGCCCCGTACCGAAGATATTTGAAACCAGACATAGGGTCCTCAGTTTTTCTTTTCCGAACCGTCGCCGTGGTTCATCTTTCCATGGTCCATTTTTCCGTGTGCCATGCCCTTGGCGCCCATTTTCTGAACGTCCAGCATGATGTCCACTTCACCGGCCTTTTCAAATGTCAGTTTGACTGGCACGTGAGTACCTTCCTTGAAACCTTCCTTGAGGCCCATGAACATGATGTGGAGGCCGCCAGGTTTCAGTTCAACCGTTTCTCCGGCCGGAACAGGAATACCACCTTCCATCTCGCGCATTTTCATGACGCCATCTTCAACGGCCATTTCATGAAGTTCGACCTTTTTGGCTGTTGGTGAACTGGCGGCGACCAGACGGTCGGCTGCACTGCCTGCATTTGTGATCTTGGCAAATCCGCCACCGGCTTTTGCTTTGGGCGGGGTTGCACGGGTCCAGGTTCCGGCAATGGAGATATCGCCAATTACAACGTCAGCAGCAAAAGAGGCAGTGGATACGACAGAGATCAAGGCCGCTGCGGCCAGGGTTTTGAGCAGTTTCATCTGTTTCTTCCTTGAAAATTGAGAGTTGTGGCGCAAAGCGCCTATGCATCGAATCTCAGGTCAAGAAAGAAGGAGGGCCTCTGATTAACGCCTGAGCCAACCGGCTTACGGGCCAATTGGAGTTGCTATCTGCACCTGCGAGCCTGATGCCTTCGCTGGTCAGGCCGCTCAGCCAGGGCGTTGTTCCTGGAGGTGCCGCGGCCTGCTGACCAAGGTGAATGCAGGACGGCCCGCAAATACAATGCGCCGGATCATGAGTTACAGAGCGCGGCGTGCTTTCACCTTCCAGCACCGATGGCTGACACAGCAGGCCCAGGCCCGACGCGGCGACCTCGGGAGAAAGCGATAGCCCGATCATCATCAGGCTGACTCGAAGGCCGACAGCCAGCAACGCCAGGATCGCCAGCGGGTGGCGTTCCTGCCGCAAAAGTTGCAAGGCTGTTGTCTGGCGTTCTGTCATCGGGGGGAATATGACCTCGTTCTTCCCAGCCGTCGAGTGCCTATTCGTCACAGGTCAGTCCGAACGGGATTTATTCGTTTCGTCCGGGTTTTGGCCATCGTCGGCAGACCCGTTTGCATCGTCGGTTTGTTCTTCGGAAGTTTCTTCCGGGACAATCACTTCTTCTGTAATTTCTGATGCTTCAGCGTCGTAGATCGGATCTTCGTAAGCCGGGAATTCTTCCGGTGGGATGACGTTGTCAGCGTCAACATCAAGCGGCTCTGGCGTAATTACGGAACCGACCTGTGCAGTTGCCGCGTATTCGAAGTCGTATTTTTCCTCCGGATCGATGGCCTCGCGGACAAACAGCCGCGCCAGGATGAAGGCGGCCAGGATGACATAAACCAGGCTTGTCAGGATGTAGAGACCTTGCGGGCCGGACTGATCCATCAGGATGGAAGCGCTGAACGGTCCGATAATCGAACCGATACCAAAGGAAAGAAGCAGGCCCGACGAGGTTTCTACAAAGTCCTCCGGATCGGCATAGTCGAAGGCATGAGCAACGGCGATCGCGTAGCCGGGTTGCGTGCAAATGCCGATCAAGGCGGCCAGTGTTACGGCGGCATAAAAGCCGGTTGGCGCCAGTAGAACGACGGAAAGGCAAACAATGGCAGAGGCAATCCCCACGCCCATCATGACAAGGCGCCGGTCCACCATGTCCGAGAGGCGGCCGACCGGCCACTGGGACAGCATGCCGCCGCCGATGATTGCCGCTGCATAAATGGCTGCCTGATTGTTATCCAGTCCAATCCGCGATCCATAAAGCGGGGCCAGTGTGAACAGGGCTCCATTGGCGATGCCGAACAGAAAAATCCCGACAAGCGCGGCGGGAGAATTCTGGTAGAGCTTTACCGGCCGGAACTGCACAAGCGTGATCGGCGCAGGCTGTGTTGTCGTCGTAAGGGCGATAGGCATAACCGCGAGGCTCGCCATGACGGACGCAACGGCAAAGGGCGCAAACGAAGTGATATCCATGCCGATAATGGAGACCTGCCCCATCATCATGAAACCGAACAGCACGACAACGTAAATGGACATCACCGTGCCGCGTGTCTCGTTCGTGGCGCGTTCGTTCAGCCAGCTTTCAATGACCATGTAAAAAGCAGCCAGACAAAATCCGGAGATAAACCGGATCACGCTCCAGGCAACCGACTCAATAAGCAGCGGATGGAGAATGGCCGCAGCGGACATCAACGAGACCAGCGCCGCATAGGCACGGATGTGCCCGGCGCGCATGATCACATGTGGCGCTCCTATGCAGCCTGCCACCAGACCTGCAAAGAACGAAGACGACATGATCCCGATTTCAAGTTCGGTGAACGCAGCGTTTGTTGCCGCCAGCGGCAGGAGGGTGTTTTGCAGGCCGTGTCCCAGAACGAAAAAGGCAACTGAAAACAGCAACGCTGAAATGGAAGTGAGCATTTGCGCCATGAATGCCTCCCCGCATGGCCCAGAAAAAACAAAAGCGCCGGCGGCTAACCGGCGCAACTCCCTATTCAGCTTAGCTTTTTCAGTCCAGCATCTCTGTGTCAATTACACAAGAATGCATATCCGGCGCTTGTGGTATGCATTCGCGCATAGGTCGGCTGTTGCCAGCTCTTACGCGCGAATTGTCGAGCCGATTTTATCCGTGCCGAGCGCCTGGAACACTTGCCGCAGAATCCCGTCACAATTCAGTCCGGCATCATCGTACATTACGTCAGGCTTGTTCTGGTCCTGATAGCTGTCTGGCAAGGCAAGCACGCGGACCTTCAGGCCCTGGTCCAACAGGCCCAGGTCTGCCAGTTGGGTCAGCACATGGCTGCCGAAACCGCCAACGGATCCTTCTTCGATGGTGACAAGCACTTCATGTTCGCGGGCAAGGCGTGTGATGAGGTCAATGTCCAGGGGTTTGGCAAAGCGGGCATCTGCAACAGTTGTTGAAAGACCCGCTGCATCCAGTTCATCTGCCGCTTTCAGGCATTCAGCCATGCGCGCACCGAAATTCAAAAGTGCGACCTTGGACCCTTCCCGGCGAATTACACCGCGACCAATTTCTAGCACGCTGCCGCGCTCTGGCATTTCTACGCCTACGCCTTCACCGCGGGGATAGCGGAATGAAATCGGTCCCTCATCGTAAGCAACGGAAGTTGCCACCATGTGCCGAAGCTCTGCTTCGTCGGAGGCTGCCATGACTACAAATCCGGGAAGACATGACAAATAGGCCGTGTCAAAGGAGCCTGCATGGGTCGGCCCATCGGAGCCGACGAGGCCAGCGCGGTCGATAGGAAACCGGACAGGCAAGCCCTGGATCGCGACATCATGCACGACCTGGTCATAAGCTCTTTGCAGGAACGTTGAGTAGATTGCTGCGAAAGGTTTGAACCCTTCCGTGGCAAGTCCTGCGGCAAATGTTACGGCATGCTGTTCGGCAATGCCCACATCAAAGGTGCGCGAAGGGAAGGCTTGCTGGAACAGATCAAGCCCGGTGCCATCCGGCATGGCTGCCGTAATTGCCACCACCTTGTCGTCTTGTTCTGCTTCCTGGACAAGGCTTGAGGCAAAAACACTCGTGTAACTGGGAGCGTTGGCCTTGGGCTTGCTTTGCTTGCCGGTCACGACGTCGAACTTGGCAACGCCGTGATACTTGTCCTTTGCACCTTCTGCAGGTGCGTACCCCTTGCCTTTTTGCGTGACAGCGTGGATCAGCACCGGTCCGTGATGTGTGTCGCGGACGTTTTTAAGGATCGGCAGCAAGTGCTCAAGATTGTGGCCGTCGACCGGACCCACGTAATAAAACCCGAGCTCTTCAAACAAGGTACCGCCGGTCCAGAAGCCACGCGCATATTCTTCGGCTCGTGCGGCTTTTTCCTGCAAGGGCCTTGGAAGGCTTTTGGCAAGGTTCTTGGCGGCATCGCGCAGCGACTGGTAAGTCGGCCCGGAGACCAGTTTTGCCAGATAGGCGGACATGGCACCGACAGGCGGCGCAATCGACATGTCATTGTCGTTCAGAATCACAATCAGCCTGGAACCAAGATGGCCAGCGTTGTTCATGGCTTCGTAGGCCATCCCCGCGGACATGGCACCATCGCCAATGACCGCAATCACATTGTTGTCGCCGCCAGCCAAATCACGTGCAGCTGCCATGCCGAGGCCGGCCGAGATCGATGTCGAAGAGTGGGCCGTTCCGAAGGGATCGAATTCGCTCTCTGCTCTCTTTGTAAACCCTGACAGGCCACCGCCCTGACGTAGAGTTCGTATACGGTCTCTGCGTTCAGTCAGGATCTTGTGTGGGTAGCACTGGTGCCCAACGTCCCAGATCAGCCTGTCGGCCGGTGTGTTGAAAACGTAGTGCAGCGCGACTGTGAGCTCTACGACACCAAGGCCTGCACCAAGATGACCGCCGGTAATCGAAACGGTATCGATGGTTTCTGCACGCAGCTCATCCGCAAGCTGACCGAGCTCTGTTTCCTCAAGTTGGCGAAGGTCTGCCGGGCTCTTGATGCTGTCCAGCAACGGGGTATGCGGAGGGGGCGTCACGCGGATTAAAGCTCCAGTTAGAGGTATCAGAGGCAGCCTTACACTATGCATATCTAGCGCGCAAATGAGCTCTGCAAACTCGTTTTCTGCGTCTTATTCATTTGGCATTCTGCGCCACAAGGCCGAAAATTTGTTCGAATTCGGGGCTTCATTGGCCTTTTTGTTGCGCAAATCACCCATCTGGGTGATGCAATTTTGCGCGAAGTATCATACGAAATACACGTGGTCGATGGGGCCACGTGCACAGTGATCAACTAGGGCCGCCTTTGAGTGGCCCTTTTTTTTGTCGACGCCAAGGGATACATGGCGGACTGGCGAGGTTCATATCTCATTAAGATTTCAGGTTGAGCCATAGTTCCTAGAATAGTCCAGACAAGCTGTGTAGAAGTTTAGTCAGTTCCAATTGGGATTGTGTCGAAGTCTTCTCATAGATCCTTCGAAGATGAGTTTTCGCCGTATTTCTTGTAATGTAAAGAATTTCAAGAGTTGACGTCAGTGATCCTGTTTTGGCGAGATAATAGGCCAATTCAGATTCTCGTTCGGATAGTTCGAAACGTGACTTCAGAAGATTATTCATTTCTTCAGGAACCTCCATCGGGTTCCGGACTTCGACCAAAATGTATGCATTTGGATTGACGGCCAGCGTTCGCTGTTTTGGCCAGAGGGTGCGTATCATTACCCTGCTTAGCCGATCGTCATCACGTGCCAGCAGTATCGACTGCTCCCATTGTGTGGTTGTATCGTATTCTGGAACACTCGTTCCATTTGCCGTGAAAGAATTCTCGATCTGCTCAGAGATTCTGGCCAGTACGTTCTCCACGTCTTTGTGAACCGGAATGAGCCGGTTGTCTTTGGCGGAAAATATGTCGCCATCTGACAAGAGTTTTTCACAAGGCGGCGTGGCCGTCATGATTTCGAGATCGGACCCGAGGAGAAAAGCTGCGCTGGATTGCTGTTGCAGCATTAACAGTAGAGCGTTTTGCTCAGTGTCTTTCTGCTCCAGAACGTCGGTGAGTTCCAATGTGCGGGCAACGGTTCGGGATAACCGCTCAAACGTCGAAGCGGGAAGGCTCTTGTCCCACCCGTCCTGGCTCTTGGATGCGGACGTACAGCAGAACAGGGTGACCCGGTCAGGGTGTCTCTCAAAAACTGTTATGTAGCCCGGATAGGCCTCGAATTCAGAAAGATGGTCGGGAAGCTGGGAGCCATTCCCGGAAGCGGGGCGCTTGAAGTTGTTCCGGGTGTAAGGGTGAAATGACTTGCTGTCATTGAGCAGAAAGCCGAGTGCGCTTTGCCCGTCTTCGGAATGTAGGGAGTTAAGGCTAGTCCAAAGACGGTTGGTATCGTCCGGGTCACAATACCTTGGAAGGCATTTGCCGTTCGAAAAGAGTTCCAGCAGGTATGTCCTGCAGAAAAAGGCGACTTCGATCGAATTTATGGCTTTTGGCCACAGGCGAGGATTATTCGCGCAACCTTGCACGTGCTCCAGTAGTTGGAATTCATCTGCGGTCGAAAAATCTGCCATAGGTAAACGAAATTACCGGAA
Organism: Roseibium sp.; assembly: GCA_965230705.1. Lineage (GTDB taxonomy): Bacteria > Pseudomonadota > Alphaproteobacteria > Rhizobiales > Stappiaceae > Roseibium. Next base: position 1,256,661 of record CBDDLN010000001.1, read on the forward strand.
CTGGGATATATCGCAATGTTTTAAATCAATTCTCGCTAAGGTAGCTGGCAGTATTTCCGAATAGAAGCCGCTGGTTCTCTACGTGAGTCTACTTATATATTTGACTGGGTTTCCTGGCTGGCTGATTTCTTCTTTAGCCTGCAGGGTCAAGTGGCGCTGTTCCGTTTGCAGAGCCATCTTGAGCCAGCTGTATTTTTTCAACCTTTGCTTCCGCTGCCTTTAACAGCGTGTCGCAATGCGCGCGCAGCACGGCTCCGCGCTCATACATTTCTATGCTGCGCTCAAGTGGAACGTTACCCTGTTCCAGTTCCCGCACAATGGTTTCAAGCTGTTTGAGTGCGTCTTCAAACGAAAGGTTTGAAACGTCTGTTGCCTGCTGCGCTTCAGTCATGAAATTTCTGCCGGAAGGTGTTTTCAGGAATCGTTTGTCCCAACCTTGCGCCGGAAATGCAGCAGGTCAAGTGCAGGTATTACCTTGCAACTCAGTTTTGGTCCCTTGGGTACTTCTACCCGTTCATCAAAGTCATGACATGGACTGCGGTGGAACGGGCAAGGCCTTCAAGATCGTATCCACCTTCCAGTATGGAAACGACACGTCCATCTGCTGTCTTGTCTGCAACATCCATCAGAGCCCGGGTTGCCCAGGCGAAGTCGGCTTCCAGCAGCCTTAGTCCGCCAAGCGGATCGCGCGCATGGGCGTCGAAACCGGCTGATATGATGACCAGCTCTGGCGAAAATTGCAGCAATCTGGGCAGGATCACCGCTTCGAACGCCTCCTGAAAGATTGTTCCATCGTCTCCTGCGGCGAGAGGGACATTGACGATCGTATCGGCGTTGCCGGTTTCATTGGCCGCGCCGGAGCCTGGATAAAGCGGCATTTGATGGGTGGAGCAATACATCACGTGCGGGTCGTTCCAGAAGATATCCTGGGTCCCGTTGCCGTGATGAACATCGAAGTCCACGATGGCGACACGGTCCATTCCGTGCACATTTCTGGCGTGACGTGCGGCGACGGCTGCGTTGTTAAAAAAGCAGAACCCCATGGCCCGGTCTTTTTCCGCATGGTGACCCGGGGGGCGTGAGGCGGAAAATGCGTTGTCGACTTTTTTCTCCAGCACTTCATCGACCGCGAGACAAGCGCCGCCGGCCCCCCGCAATGCGGCTTCCCACGTGCCTGGTGACATTGTGGTGTCAGCATCTACACGGACCAGGCCTTCTTCCGGTGACATCTTTTCAAGACCGGCAACATAGGATTCCGGATGCGCCTTTGCGACGGACTGCAAATTGGCGAGAGGTGCCTGTTCCCGCTCCAGGCTCTGGAAACGTTCATTCTCCAGAATTCGATCTATGGCGCGCAAACGGTCCGGGCGTTCCGGATGGCCAACCGGTGTCAGATGGTCCAGATATGACGTGTGTTGCAGCAGAAGCGTGGACAAGTGCGTTCCCCGGGGAAGAAGAATTGAGACTAGTCCCAACAGCGGGACCTTTAAATGAGCGGGCAATCAGAACTTCCCGGCAGTCTGGTGTCAATGGAACTATGGTGAAAAGCCAAGAGGGGAATTCGGAAAGCCTGCTGGGGAAAATTGGGGAGCAGTCCAAAGAAAAGGGGGCCGGCTTGGTGTGTGATCCGGCCCCAACAGGTGCGGGCACCTAATTGGCCCGAGGGGAGGTCCGCTGCATCTCAATCTCTAGGACAATTAATAAATGATTCCGTGCGCATGTCGCGAGTAGATTACCGTAAAGAGCGATTGTATAACTGTGTATAACCCCTAAATACCCGCCGAAAATACTAAGAAACACGGGCCTTTTGACCGAGATGGGTATGGCAGTGCAAAAATGTATTGGCAAAATGACGGAGCAATACAGACCTTCCTTTTCGGAGGCCTGTGTGTGAATTCTTTTGACGAATGATGGCCTCTATTGCGCCGGCCGGGGCGCTGCAGCACGTTGCAGCCGATCATTGATGGCTTCACCAAGACCGCATTCCGGGATCTTCTGAACGCATATCGTTTCGGCCTGGCTGTTATCCAGTTCGCGCAATGACGCAAAAAGCCTTGCGGCGGCTTCTGTCAAATCCTCAGAGACGCTGAGATTGATTTCGGCAATTGCTTTGTCGGCTGATGGAAGGCGGTCGGCTCCAAATGAAAGCAGTGCTTCGCCGGGGCGGACATCTGTTGCATTCAAGCGAACTTTTGCAGCCGGGGCATAGTGGGAGGCCAACATGCCCGGCGCAGTCGGCGTTTTGGATTCTGCTGCACCTTCCAATGGTCTGCCGAGAGTGCTTTCCAGAGCTTCTCTCGAAATACCACCAGGTCTTAACAGGCGGGGACTGTCTTCAACGCACGAGACGATGGTGGACTCTATGCCGACAGGGCAGGGGCCAGCGTCCACCAGATAGCCAAGTGCGCTGGAAAGGTCTGCCGCGACGGCGTCTGCTGTCGTTGTGCTGATGCGGCCGGAGATGTTCGCGCTGGGTGCTGCGATGGGGATGCCGCCCTTTTCTGAGAGAAGTCGCATTATGGGGCCTGCTGGCACACGGAGGGCAACGGTTTGAAGGCCTGCAGTTGCAAGGTCGCAAATCGGCGATGTGGTTTTTTTCGGAACGACCAGCGTCAGCGGCCCGGGCCAGAATTTTTCTGCCAGTTTCAGAGCCTGAGCATTGAATTCGCCATGTTTGCGCGCAGCGTCCAGGGACGCGACGTGTGATATCAGCGGATTAAACTGCGGGCGTCCTTTGGCGGAGAAAACCTTGGCACAGGCGAGTGGATTGGTTGCGTCGGCCGACAGGCCGTAAACCGTTTCTGTTGGAATGGCGGCAAGTTCACCATCGAGAAGTGTTTGCACGACTTCAGATGCCTGTTGGGCATCGCGCCAGTTTTCCTCTGCCAGGTTTACGGACCATCGCCGCATAGTATTGCTTCTCTCTGTCATGCCTGTAATAGCCAAAGGGATATGCGGGAACTTGCCGCAATCGTATTGACGTTTACGTAAACGGCGCTAACGTCCGCGCTGAACGAATGTCCTTGTGCCTTGTGCTGCCGAATGGCTTTGCCGTCAAGCGGAGCATTTTTCAGGTGCAAACATACAGGTATACAAGGACGGTTATGGCACCGGCTTCCGGTGAAGGAGGAATTGAATGTATCGTGCACCGGTCGATGAGATCGCTTTTACCCTGAAGGATGTATGCGGCCTGTCTGATGTTCAGGCGCTTGAGGCCTTTTCGGAGCTCGGAGACGATCTCGTATCCGCAATTCTGACGGAAGCCGGACGTTTTGCCGGAGAGGAAATTGCGCCCTTGAATTCCGTCGCGGATCAACATGGTGCGACGCTGGAAAATGGGGCTGTAACAACTTCGCCCGGCTGGCGCGATCTCTATCACAGCTGGATCGAAGGTGGCTGGAACGGATTGACCGCCGATCCGGAAGCAGGCGGTCAGGGACTTCCGCAAATGTTGTCTGCCGCAGCTCTGGAAATGTGGAACTCCGGCTCCATGGCCTTTGCCATCGGACCGACCTTGACCATGGGGGCTGTCGAAGCGCTGGAAAAACATGCCTCCGACGAATTGAAGTCGGCTTACCTGGAAAAACTGGTGTCCGGCGAATGGATGGGCACCATGAACCTGACCGAGCCTCAGGCAGGTTCGGACCTCAATGCGTTGAGGGCGAAGGCCGAGCCGGTCGGAGATGGAACCTACAAGATTTCCGGCCAGAAGATCTTCATCACCTACGGCGAACATGATCTCACGGACAACATAGTGCATCTCGTGCTGGCCCGGCTGCCTGATGCGCCAGCGGGCACGCGCGGAATTTCGTTGTTTCTTGTGCCGAAGTTCTTCGTAAATCCTGATGGATCGCTTGGTGACCGCAACGACGTTCATTGTGCGGGCGTTGAACACAAGCTCGGTATTCATGGATCGCCGACCTGCACAATGGTGTTTGGCGATAAGGGCGGCGCGATTGGCTGGCTCGTTGGCGAAGAAAACCGGGGTCTCGCCTGCATGTTCACCATGATGAACAATGCCCGCCTGGCTGTCGGCATTCAGGGCCTTGGTGTAGCGGAACGAGCCTATCAGGATGCACTCGCCTATGCACTTGATCGCAAGCAGGGCCGGGTTTCCGGTCAAAAAGCTGAGGGCATGAGCCCGATCGCCGCCCATCCGGACATCAAGCGTTCGCTCTTGACCATGAAAAGCAAGACGCAAGTTGCCCGGGCCATTTGCTACGCCTGTGCCCATGCAATCGATTTGTCGCGGTCTTCTGAGACGGACGAAAAAAGAGCCCACTGGAGCGATCGGGCCGGTTTTCTGACGCCAATTGCCAAGGCGCTGTCGACCGACTTCGGTGTTGAAGTGGCTTCTACCGGCGTTCAGATCCACGGCGGAATGGGGTACATTGAGGAGACGGGGGCGGCGCAACATCTGCGCGATGCCCGTATTGCCCCGATTTACGAAGGCACCAACGGCATCCAGTCAATCGATCTGGTCATGCGCAAATTGCCCTTGTCCGGTGGCAAGCATGTACAGGGCTTTATTGAGGAACTTCGTGAAATCGCTGATGAGGTCCGAGCCTCCAACCGCCCGGAACTTGGGAATGCTGGCGAACGGCTGGGCGCTGCTGTTGAAGACATCGAAGCTGCCACAGACTTCATGGCAAAGGCCCAATCTGAAGGTCGGGTGAACGATGCACTGTCCGGTGCAACGCCTTATCTCAGACTTGCCGGCTTGACCCTTGGCGGTGCGCTGCTGGCAAAGGGCGCCCTGAGATCCAGCAGTGAGAACGCAACCGCATCGGCCGAAAGGGCCCTAATGGCTCGCAGCTTCTGCGAAACCTGTCTGTGTGAAACATCGGCCTTGCGCGCTGATATTCTAACGTCAGCGGAAGGCATCCTGTCCTTTGATCCGGAGGCGTTGGCGGTATGAGTGACGTGAAATCAATCGGCATTGTCCGCTCGCTGGAAAACGGTGTTCAGACTTTAAGGTTTGACCGGCCGGATAAGAAGAATGCGATTACCGGAGAAATGTACACCGCGCTTGCAGATGCGCTGGAACAGGGCAACTCGGATGATGCTGTCCGCTGTCATCTGCTTTGCGGCCACTCGGGCGCGTTTACCGCTGGAAATGACATTCCGGACTTTCTGAACCATGCCCAAAGTGGCGGCTTGGGTGAGGCGCCGGTGGTGCGGTTCTTGAAGGCCCTGACCCTCAATGAAAAGCCGATTGTTGCTGCCGTTGATGGTTTGGCGATTGGTGTTGGCACCACGTTGCTGATGCATTGCGACATGGTTTTTGCAACGCCTGGATCCCTATTCAAGTCTCCCTTTGTGGATTTGGGTCTAGTGCCCGAGGCCGGGTCCAGCCTCCTTGGGCCCGCGCTCATGGGGCATGTCCGGGCCTTTGAACTGCTTTGCCTTGGCGAAGCATTCAATTGCGAGCAGGCGGAAAAGGCCGGTCTGATCAACCGGATCGTTGAAGGTGATGTGGAGGAGGCCGCTCGCGCTTGTGCTTCCTCTATTGCATCAAAACCGCCGGAGGCCATGCGGCTGTCACGCCAGCTTTTGAAAGGCGACAAGGCAGTTCTGCTTTCCCGCGTGGAAAAGGAAATAGCGTTGTTTGCCGAGCGTTTGAAATCGCCGGAAGCAATCGCGGCGTTCCAGGCATTCATGGCCAGATAGCGTTCTGAAGGCTCTAATGCTGGGCAGTGTGCTCAATTGATGCGACTCTGTCTGGCTGAACTCATCAAGAAAACAGCCAGACCATAGCCTAGTCGAACTCAGGCCCTCGTACGCGGTACGGCGTGACTTCTTTCCACGCTTTCATCAGCGTATCGAGTTCGTCATCCGCGTTGGGTGGCAAGGCGATCTGCAACTTAACCAGAAGATCACCATGGCCGCCGGTCTTGGTCGGCAAGCCTTTGCCTTTCAGGCGCATGGTCTTGCCGCCGGACGAATTGGCAGGAATGTTGAGGTTGACCGCACCAGTCAGCGTCGGTGTGCGCACTTTGGCACCCAGCACCGCTTCATAGAGCGTCAGGGGCAGTTCCAAAATCAGGTCGTTGCCGCGCACCTCGAACAACTTGTGCGGCTTCATCCGCACTTCGACTAAGGCATCGCCTGCCGCGCCGCCGGCTTCGCCTGGATGTCCCTGACCTCGTAGGCGAATGACATCGCCCTCCCGGCTTCCATCAGGAATTGACACATTGACGGTTTTGCCGCTTGGCAAGGTCACTTGCGTTTTGCCAGTCGTGACCAGTTCTTCCAGCGTGACATATGCCTTGAGGTCGGCATTTTTACCCTTTTGTGGTGCAGGTCCGCGCTGGGCACCTGCTGAAGCGCCGGCGCGAGCCCGTCCTCGGCCGCCAAAGCCGCCCAAAATATCACTTAGAATATCATCGAAACCGCCCGACTGGGCGCCGCCGGCCTGTTCGCGAAATCCGCGCGCACCGCGGCCACGGCCAAAGTCCTGAAAGCCGCTGAAACCTTCAAAGCCCTGAGACTGAAACCGCTGCTTGCCCTCCGCATCGATCTCGCCGCGATCAAATTGCCGGCGTTTTTCCTTGTCGCCAACAATTTCATAGGCCTGATTGACCTCGGAAAAGCGTTGCGCAGCCGTTTTGTCATCCTTGTTTTGATCAGGATGGTATTTCTTGGCCAGCTTCCGGAAGGCCTTTTTGATATCGCTCTCGCTGGCGTCTTTTGCCACGCCCAGAACGCTATATGGATCACGCATCGTTTTTCACCTCACCCCGCAGGGCGTTCTTTCTGTCATACACGGCCAGTCCACTGGGCCTCAAGTGCGGTTCTTCCACCATGCACGAAGCCGGGCCGTGATTGTGTTGTCCTACATATCGGATGTCTTAGGAAAAAATTCCAGATCCGGCTTTGGACAAAGCCGATTTGGCCAATGTTTTTACCGGGATTGCTGCCGCGTTCAAGTCTCGCTTGCGCTCAACACGGTAATCGCCATTGTGCCGGCATAGTCGCGGCAGGCAGTGCCGGCATAGAGACGGACGCCTTCGATCGTATTGGCGGTGGTCTTGAATTCCAGGCAACCGGTTGAAGAAAGGGAAGCAGCGTCCAGGCTTGCGATTGTTCCCGAGTTGCCGCTTTGCTTGTTCGACCAGGTCATTGTTGCATCAGCATCCTGGCCGCCAACAACCGCGTCGATCGCCCGGGCGATGATCTCCCTGTCCTCCTTGTCGATATCGGCGTAGGAGACATCGGTGGAGGACGGAATGGAACCTGTCAGGACCAGGGGAGCCGCGAGGTCATCGCTGCCGACTGGTGCGCTGATCTGGCCGCATGCACTCACGAAGACGCCAAGTGCCACGACGGCCGGCCCCAGGGTCTGGATCCGATAGCTATTAGCTCTATGTGAGTCAGATCGCATCACGCCTCTTGACCTTCCTTGTCCGGCGGTTCATCACCGGTACTCTGGGTCCGTGACCTAGGCCTTCAAATCCATTTGCAGGACATCCATGACAACGACCGACGATTCGCCAAAAAAGTTAACAAATGATGACTTTACTGAAGCCATGAAGCCGTTTGAGCTGTTCGGTGAATGGCTTAGCGAGGCCTCTGAAAGCGAAATCAATGATCCGACTGCAATGGCACTTGCCACTGTAGACGCAGATGGCTTGCCAAATGTGCGGATGGTTCTGCTGAAGGGCTTCGATGAGCGCGGTTTCGTGTTTTACACAAATTTCGAAAGCGCCAAGGGCGAAGAACTGCTCGGAGCGCACAAAGCAGCGCTGTGCTTTCACTGGAAGTCCCTGCGCCGTCAAATCCGGATTCGCGGACCTGTGGAGCAGGTAAGTGCTGATGAGGCGGACGAGTATTACCAGTCCCGTCCGCGCGGCAGCCGGATTGGGGCTTGGGCGTCAAAACAGTCACGTCCTCTGGAAAGCCGCTTTGCACTTGAGAAGGAAGTGGCGCGCTACACGGCCAAATTCGCAATCGGTGAAATCCCAAGGCCTGACCATTGGTCCGGCATGCGGCTCAACCCGACGTCTATTGAGTTTTGGCATGACCGCCCATTCCGTCTGCATGACCGGGTCTCATTCACACGCACCACCGAAGGCGGTGACTGGACCAAGACACGGCTATATCCGTGACGCGAGTGTGCGGGGTCAGGGCACGGTCTAGAGCAGCTTCTTCAGCCTGAAGAACAGGAACGTAACCAGGACCGACCCGAACATCAGGGCGATTGAGAACAGAAAGCCGTGATGCCATTCCAGCTCGGGCATGTTGGAGAAGTTCATCCCGTAGACTGATGCGATCAGCGTCGGCGGCAAGAAGATGACGCCAAGGACCGAGAAGATCTTGATGATCTGGTTTTGCTCCAGGGTAACCAGGCCGACAGTTGCATCGAGCAGGAAGGACAATTTGCTGTCGAGCGCGTCGCCGTGTTCCTTGATGGAGTGTATGTCCCGACCTGTCATTTTGCACAGCTCCACTTGAGCATCTGACAGGGTTACCTTGCCGGCGTGGCTGCTCAGGAAAAGCATCATCCGGGAGAGGCTCGTGCACACGTCGTGCATCTTGGAGACCTGCAATCCAATCCGCCCCTGGGACTTGATCGCCGTTTGGTAGGACTGCGTTTTTCTTGATGTGAGGCCTTCTTCAAAGACCAGCATCGACAGCTCGTCATACTCGCCGGAAACTTCCTCCATCACATCGGCGCAGCGATTGACGATGATGTCCAGCAGCACAAACAGGATTGCAGGGCCCTTGTGCTCTATGGTTGTGTCCGCCTGGACTTTGCGGGCGCACAGGTCGAGCGATTTCGGTTCGCCGTAGCGGACCGTAACCAGCCGTTTTGAGCTCAGGACGAAGGTGACCGAAGACAACGCCGGGTCAAATGTGCTGGCTGCCATTGGCAGAAGGGCAGTCATCACGATGGCGCCGTCTTCATCATAAAGACGGGCAGAAGTTTCAATAGAAGCGATTTCTTCCCTTGTCGGGATTGCCGCACCCATCAGTTTTTCGGCAGCGAGTTGTTCCTCGTGCGTCGGTTTGTAGAGGTCAATCCAGACCGACGTGGCGGGTAGCGGATCTCCGGGCGCCAACTCGATCCGGCTTAAGCCTGAAGAGGTCGGACAATAGGCGATTATCATCGTTGCGTTCCTGACAAAACGGGCGCACGACGTCTATGGCCCGGAGGTGTTGCCTTCGGACAATAAAAGTCACCATGCAGAAAACGCAACCCGATCTGGTTTGCGGTGCATCGGACAGAAAATATTGAGGATGGCGCAGGGGCCAGCGGCTCCTGCGCGAGCTTTAGCTCCGGGGACGCCAAATTTCGCCCTCACACATAAGGCGAGGGTGGCGTCAGTCCGGATTATTTACCGGTCTTGGCCGGCTTGGGCGTACCCTTGCACTGCGTTGCAGCGTTCAACGCAGCAATGCCCACCGGCTTGTAAAGGCTTTCCAGATTGGCATTGGCGGCGGTAGATGCGGTTGCTTGTGCTGCAGGGCTTGCGGTCGTCGACATTTCTCGATTCCAAACACGATATGATTGTGCGCTTCTGCACACTGATTGAGACGATCCTGTGGCAAGTTTTCAGGAATGACTCAATGCGGACCGGACTAACTTCCAGCCAACGCAAAAAATAATGGGTGTGAAACGTGTTTTCGGCCAGTCAACATCGGTGACAAATTGTTACGCGCCTTAGGAAAATTCGTAATAAATTTGCGGCACTAAGGCGTGGTGCCGTTTTTGAGTTGCGCTGTCAGCATGGCAGATATTCCTTTACGGCAGGGCACGGCGGCAAACTGCTACGATTTGCCCCGGTCTTCGCCCTCTTCAATAGTTGTGCTACGAGAAGGTCTGAGCCTTAACAATGATTCCGCTGAGTGATGAAGCGCTACCCGGTCTATCGTTCGAAAAGCGCACATGTCAGCCAGCAGCTTGGAACTGTTGCGCTCCCTGTCGCGATCATTGCCGTTCTGGTGCACAGGTTTGACCTGATCGACACAACCGCCTTGGTTTTGTCTGTGCTTGCGGGTGCCCTGCTGGGAAGTCTCGCCATCCTGCTTTCGTTGTTTTCCTTTGCGCGCCTCTGGTCCCTCGGAGGGGACGGAGGTACCCGTGCCTTGTTCGGCTTTGTCTATGGTGCATTGGCGCTTGTGCCTCTGGCTTTGTTCGCCAGCAGGTTGGCAGCAGCACCTGGCATGGCGGATGTTTCGACAGACTTGCTCGACCCGCCGCAATTCATCGCGGGTCTGAGGAACGTCGAAAAGGCACCGCCAGAGACGTTGAAGGTTTTGTTCGAACTGCCCAGCTCGGCCCAGCAGAAAGACCTTTACCCGGATATTGTTCCAAGACGGTATCGGATTGCTCCGGGCCAACTTCATGCTGCGGCCAGGGAAGTGGCTCTACGCAACGACTGGCGGGTCAGCTTTGAATTGCCGCCGGATCTTCTGGATGCGCCCACCGGTTTGCAGGTTGAAACCGCCACCAGGCTTCTTGGATTGAAGGAAGACATGGTGGTTCGGATCAGGCCTGATCCGGTTGGTGCGCTGCTAGATGTCCGCTCGGCGTCCCGGTTCGGGGTGCGTGGCCTAACCGGCAATGTTGACAGGGTCCGGAGCTTCTTTGTCGAGATCGACAATGTTCTGCGCGAAACCTATGGCCGGCTGGAAGGCATTTCGGTCAGCGAGGAAGACGTGCTGGCCTCAGAGCAGTCAGAAGATGCCGCTGATGGCAACATCGTTGGTGAAGCAGCTCAGGCGGTGGAAGAACGCGAAACAATTCCCGTTCCAGCATTTAAACCCTATTTCGAAGAAGATGACGGGCCAGTTGCCGTTGAGCCTGCCGACGCTGCTCTGAACCGCGAATAGTTGCGGACCTCCCGGCGCTCTAGGTCGGGAGCCTGTACATCGCATTCAGCGTCACCTGGGGCTCTGCAATGACCAGGCCGCGGCCCGTCAGATCTTCCAGATGGGCAAATACCGAGAGAGCCGCTGCTGGCCGCAAAGCGGGCAACAGGTCATCGTATATTTGAAGTACGAGATCGGGGATGGAGACCGGTTGGCGGGTTAGCCGCTGCATTATCGAGGCCTCCCGGCCCAGGCGGTGGGCTTTCAAATCTTCCACATAGGAATTTGCATCCCGCAGGGCTCCACCATGGCCAGGGTGATATTCGGTTTCACCGCGGCCCAGTATCAGCTCAAGTGAAGCCATGTAGTCCTGCATGCTGCCGTCCGGTGGGGCAACGATCGAAGTTGACCAGGCCATCACGTGATCGGCGGAAAACAGAATATCGGTTCCGCCGACCGCAAAGCACAGGTGATTGGCCATATGCCCTGGAGTTGCCAGTGCTTCGAAGGTTACTCCGCCCGCTGAATAGACGTCTCCGTTCTTCAGTTCCTGATCCGGAGCATATTGGCTGTCAGCACTTGCATCCATTGTATTGACTTCATCATCCCCGAGCGCACGTGCGGCCCGGTGGCGGCTGCAGCCGACGATCGGCGCCCCAGTCTTTTTCCGCAGCAATCGTGCGCCTGGTGAATGGTCCATGTGGGTATGGCTAACCAGAATTGCTTCGATCTTTCCTTGACCGGCAGCCTTTATGATCGCATCGCAGTGAGCTTCATTTTCCGGTCCCGGGTCTAGAACAACACAGGAGCCGCTGCCAATGAGATATGTATTGGTGCCGTGAAACGTGAACGGGCTTGGATTGTTGCAGGTCAGCCGGCGGATACCGTCGCTGACTTCAATCGCTGTGCCATAGTGCGGATCAAAATCGCGATCGTGTTTCAAAGCAAATTCCTTAGGTGTTGAAGTCGTCTACCGGCAATCTTTAGGATCATGGCTTGCCCCACGGCGCCGGTCTCGTATTTTTCCAGGGGCCATGGTTTGCAAGCGTCATCATTATGAAGGCAGAATCGGATTAATGGACGTTTGGAAGCGCGGGTATTGATATTCAGACCGAATCTTTATTGGTTCGGCCCCTGTTGCCTCATCTTGGATTGCATACTGTAGGACTTGTTATGTCGAACGAAAAGGCTTGTCAGTTTGATTGTGTCGTTCCGCTGGAACGGCCGAAAGCCTTTGCATTGATCGTGGATCACCCGGCGCTGTGGTGGGAGTCACCTTTTGCTGGCAAGAGCGGCCCGGTTCGGGAGTGTGGCATCGAACCACATCCTGGGGGTGTCTGCTATGAGATCGGAGAAGATGGAAAGAGGCGGGTTTGGGGGACGATCCTGTCAATTGAAGAACCGCTTTATGTTCGTTTTGCTTGGCAAGTATCGCCTGATGGAGAACCGATCGCCGACCCCGGAGCATCTAGCCGCCTTACGATTGAATTCCGCGAAACCGGAGACAAGACCCGTCTCGAGCTGGTGCACAGCGAGTTTTTGCGTCACGGCGAAAAGGCTGATGAATACCGCGATGCCATGGCCGCGTCCGATGGCGGATGGCAGCAAGTTCTTTCACGGATCGTGCAGGCAGCGGCGCGCGGGTAAGACCGCTGGCCTGTGCACGATTGAACCTCCGGAAGTGACCGGGAAAGACGGGCAGATGTGGTCCAAAATTGATTTGCGGGCTAAATAATTTGAAGTTGTCGTCTGAATGACACATCTTCCGTGCTAACAGCATTGCCCACCATTACCTGTCGCCTGGCTTGTATTCCGTCCGGAATGGCAATCGTTCCCGGTGATTCCAGCATCTCGAAATTGGACCAAAAGCCTGCGTAGCACCATGGCCGACACCAAAACCACATCCTCGGAATCAGATGCCAGTCTTGATCGGGTTTCGCCTGTTGCAAGGATCACAGATGCCCGTTGGCTTCTTCTGGCAAGCGGTTTCATAGGTATCGGGGCTGACGTTCTCTATGATGTCCCGTCAATTGTCGTCTTGCTTGCCATAGCTGTTCTGACGCTGGTCGCAGCCTATGTGCCACGCCGTTCCCGTTCCATCAAACTACAAGTCAATCAGCAACGGCAGCTGCGCCGGATGTGGCCTGGCACCGGGATGAAGGTGACGGTAGACGCGCTGCCAGTTCCCTGTTTCGTTGCCGATGGCCGCGGCATCATGCGGTACATCAATGGTGCGGCGGAGGACTACTATGGTCAGGTCAAACCTGGCGAGCCGCTCTCATTTACCCTGCGTGCGCCCTCTTTGCTCGAAGCTTTCGATAGGGTTTGTTCATCGGGAGAACCGGAGCAGATTCACTGGGTGGAAAAAGTGCCAACTGAGGCGTTCTTTGAGGCCCATGTGGCGCCGGTCTACATGCCCGGTTCAGCGACCGGAAACCATGCAACAGGGACACCTGATTTCATACTTGTCGTGATCAACGATCAAACCGAGCAAAAGCGCCTTGAGCGGATGAGAACGGACTTCGTTGCCAATGCCAGCCATGAATTGCGGACACCGCTGGCTTCGCTGACCGGCTTCATTGAAACCCTTCAAGGGCCTGCCAAGGACGATCCGGAAGCGCGCGACCGGTTCTTGCAAATCATGTTCGAACAGTCCGGCCGCATGCGCCGGTTGATTGATGACATTCTCTCGTTGTCGCGGATTGAGTTGAAAGCCCATGTGCGTCCGTCATCCATAATCGATCTGGCTGAAGTTGTGCGCCACACCGCCGACGCTCTGGGTCCGCTGGCGCAGGACATGGAAATGGAGATCCGCACCGAGATCGATGGCGACACCAATGTTCTCGGTGATCGCGACGAGCTTATCCAGGTTGCCGAAAACCTTGTCGAAAATGCTCTCAAATACGGGAGCACGGGCAAGTTCGTCGATATTCGTGTCGCGGCAATAGGCGATCTGTCAGGCGCCGGTGAAGTGTGTCTTTCGGTCACGGACTATGGCGAGGGAATCCCGGCAGAGCATCTGCCAAGGCTTACAGAGCGGTTCTACCGGGTGGATGTTGCCTCAAGCCGTGCCAAGAAGGGAACCGGGCTGGGGCTGGCAATCGTCAAACATATCCTCGCGCGCCACCGTGCCCGGCTGGACATTGAGAGTGCTCCCGGAAAAGGCGCGACGTTCAAAATCTGTTTTGAGCAGGGGACGCGGACTTAGTTGCTCCAGGGACGCCGACGGAGGCAAGGGTTACTTGCCGGAAGTTTGGTTGATCCCGTTACCCTTTGCAATTTGTCGGTTGGGGCTGCCGCCGCGGGTGTGCTGACTCCCGAGCGCATGTAGACCCCGTCCAGCATATGGCCAGTTGGTGGCCATCCGCAGATCGTGAATCCGGCTGTGTTGGAAAACCTCACTGGCGGATCAACCAAAGACTGTCATTTTTTGGTTCCGCCCTGTCATGTAATTCTGATGTGGCGGAAATTGATGAATTATTTCAATAATTTGATCTGTCACAAAACTGATATCTAACTGTCATAGAAGTCTCATATGACGGCTCTAGGTTCGCCCTCATCGCTCGGGCACTCGGCCTCGTCGATTATCTAATAAACCTTGACATTCAAAGGGAGTGGTCAAGTGAAATTCAAGACCCTCGTAAGCGTTGCAGCCCTCGCAGCTGCTGGTTCCATCGTCGCTGGCGCTGCTCAGGCCCGCGATCAGGTTCAGGTTGCCGGTTCTTCGACCGTTCTGCCTTATGCTTCCATCGTTGCTGAAGCTTTCGGCGAAAACACTGACTTCCCGACACCGGTTGTTGAGTCCGGCGGTTCTTCTGCTGGCCTGAAGCGCTTCTGTGAAGGTGTTGGCGAAAACACCATCGACGTTGCCAATGCTTCCCGCAAAATCCGCGAAAAAGAAATCAAGGCCTGTGCCGAAGCTGGTGTCAAAGACATCATCGAAGTTCGCATCGGTTACGACGGAATCGTTTTCGCGTCTCAGCAGAGCGGCCCTGCCTTCACTGCTTTCCAGCCTTCTGACATCTTTAACGCCATCGGCGGCAAGGTGCTGAAAGACGGCAAAATTGTTGAAAACACCTACAACTCCTGGGCTGAGTTCAATAAAGACCTGCCGGACGTTGAAATCGCAATGTTCATCCCGGGCACCAAGCACGGCACCCGTGAAGTCTTCGAAGACAAGGTTCTTCTGAAGGGCTGTGAAGACACTGGCGCCATGAAGGCCATGATGGACGGTGGCATGTCCGAAGACGACGCTGAAGACGCTTGCCTGGACGTTCGTAAAGACGGCAAGTCTGTCGACATCGACGGCGACTACACCGAAACTCTCGCTCGTATCGACTCCAACCCGAACGGTATCGGCGTTTTCGGTCTGGCATTCTACGAGAACAACACCGACAAGCTGAAAGTTGCGACCATGGGCGGAATTTCGCCGTCTACAGCTACCATCGCTTCTGGTGAGTATCCGGTTTCCCGTCCGCTGTTCTTCTACGTCAAGAAGGCGCACATCGGCGTTATCCCGGGTCTGAAAGAATACGCACAGTTCTTTATCGCTGACGAAATCGCCGGCCCGCAAGGCCCGCTGGCTCAGTACGGCCTCGTTTCCGATCCGGAGCTGGCAGCTGTTCAGGCTTCCGTAGCCAACGAAGAAACCATGAAGTAATCGAGCGCCTGCTCGATGCTTGGGGCGGCGGGTTCTGCCGCCCCTATTTCCTTTCTGGAATTTTTAATTCTGACTTCCGGGGAAGCGTATGCCGATACTTTGGCTAATACTGATCGTGCTCGCCATTTCTGCGGTAGGCTATGTCCTTGGTCGATCACGGGCCTTGGCAAGCGCTGGCGGAGATCGCAAACATCTGCACTCGCTGCCGTCTTACTACGGCTCAAATGTTGCAATGAAGGCTGCGGTTCCGGCGTTTCTGCTGCTGATAATTTGGCTTCTTGCGCAACCATTCATCGTAAACAGCGACATTTCCGCGATGATCCCGGACAGCGCGATTAGCGAAGGTTCTTCACGTGGTCTGGTGCTTGCTGAAGTCCGGCGCGCTGCACGTGGACTGGATAACGCTGTTGCCAATAACGCGATGACAGAAGATTTCGCCCGGAACGCGCGTGCGGATTTCAATGACATCACCACCCGCCTGAAAGAGGCAGGGCAGATCGTTACGTCAGAGATTACGCAGCCGGTTCTTCGTGCTGCGCAGCGCTATCGGATTGTCAATTCAAGCGGTAAACTCTACATGACCATCGCGGTCTTGATTGCTGCTCTCGCTGGTGCTCTCTGGGGGCTGCGGGAAACGAACCCGGATTTCCGTGCCCGAAATACGGTTGAGCACGGTATCAAAGCAATCCTGATTGGCGCGGCGTCTATTGCGATCTTGACGACCATCGGGATTGTGCTTTCCTTGGTGTTCAACACCGTCGAGTTCTTCCGGCTCTATCCTGCCTTAGATTTCTTCTTTGGTCTGACCTGGGCGCCCAGCTTCTCCGGTCGGGGTGGTAGCTCTGAGCTCGGTATTATACCGCTTCTGTGGGGTACGTTTTATATCTCGGTCGTTGCCTTGGCGGTTGCCGTACCGATTGGATTGTTTGCAGCTGTCTACTTGTCCGAGTATGCCGGTCCGAAGGTCCGTTCAATTGCCAAGCCGCTTCTTGAAGTCTTGGCTGGCATCCCGACCATTGTTTACGGTCTGTTCGCCCTTTTGACGGTTGGCCCAATGCTGGTCTCGGTCTTTGGCGACGGCGGCATAGGCATCATGAAAGCGGGCACGTCTGTAATGACTGCCGGTCTCGTGATGGGGATCATGTTGATCCCGTTCGTCAGTTCGCTTTCTGATGATATTATCAACGCGGTGCCGCAGGCCATGCGTGACGGCTCCTATGGCCTAGGTGCGACCAAATCTGAAACGGTCAAACAAGTCATTCTTCCAGCTGCGCTGCCGGGAATTGTGGGCGCTGTCCTTCTCGCGGCATCCCGAGCGATCGGCGAAACCATGATTGTTGTTCTTGGCGCAGGCGCTGCGGCAAGGCTCAGCCTCAACCCGTTCGAGGCAATGACAACTGTCACAGCAAAAATCGTAAGTCAGCTGACTGGTGATGCGGATTTTGCCTCGCCGGTGGCCCTTGTGGCCTTCGCGCTTGGCATGACGCTCTTCATTGTGACGTTAGGTCTAAACATTGTTGCGCTCTACATTGTGCGCAAATACCGGGAGCAGTATGACTGATGAGCGACGCAACTCTAACTCCCGATCTCGCCGGCGGTGCTGCGGAGTCCAAATCGCTTTATGCGGTTGATACTCTGACGAAGAAGCGCAATGCCGCCGAAAAGAGGTTCCAGGCCTACGGTATTGCAGCGATTGCAATCGGTCTCTTCTTTTTGGTCGTGCTGGCCTATGCGATCATCTCCGAAGGCGTTCCCGCTTTTAGTCATACGGTCGTTGACGTCGATATTACGGTTACCCAGGAAGAGTTTGCAGCAGCTGAAAAGTCGCTGTTCAAGACCAAGGCCTACAGCACGCTCTTCATCAATGCTTTTGAGAAGCAGCTGAAAGAAAAGGGTCTTGAAGTACCCTATGATGCCGCTGCGATCGAACGTATCGCCGGCAAGACAGGCGGTACGATCAGGTCGTTCTATCGCGAGAACCAGGACAAACTTGGCCAGCCGGTTACGTTTGAGCTGTCCGCCTCCTCAAGGGTTGACGGTTACATGAACGGGCGGATTACACGGGAATCGATGTCCGACAGCCGGTTCCTGATGAAAAGCGATCTTGATGTCGTGGATGCCGCTGTGGAAGCCGGCGTTATCCGGACCGCGTTCAACTGGAATTTCATCACAGGCGCTGACTCCGGCGTGGACAATCCAGGCGGTGCAGGGATTGGCGCGTCTGTCGTCGGTTCCTTCTTCATGATGCTCGTTGTGCTTTTCCTGGCACTGCCGATCGGCGTCGCAGCGTCCATCTACCTGGAAGAATTTGCGCCGCAGAACAAGATCACCGACTTGATTGAAGTGAACATTTCCAACCTTGCTGCAGTCCCGTCCATCGTGTTCGGTATTCTCGGCTTGGCAGTGTTCATCCAGTTCATGCATCTACCGCAGTCCGCGCCACTCGTGGGTGGTTTGGTTCTCACACTGATGACGCTGCCTACCATCATTATCTCGACGCGCGCGTCACTGAAGGCTGTGCCGCCGAGCATCCGCGATGCGGCTCTTGGAATCGGTGCGTCCAAGATGCAAGCGATCTTCCATCATGTGCTTCCGTTGGCCATGCCTGGTATCCTGACCGGAACCATTATTGGTTTGGCACAAGCACTTGGAGAAACGGCACCGCTGCTTTTGATCGGCATGGTCGGTTTTGTTGCCCGTGGTTATCCTGGCGACTTCATTGGCGGCTTTATCGAGCCGAACTCCGCAATGCCCGCCCAGATCTATACATGGGCTGCTCGCGCGGATTTTGCCTTTTATGAGAAAGCCTGGGGCGGCATCATCATCTTGTTGGTGTTCCTGCTATCCATGAATATTCTTGCGATCATCCTGCGCCGCAGGTTCGAGCGCCGCTGGTAAGGAAAGTTGTATTCCCATGAATGAGATGCCATCACTCGAAGTGAATACCGAAGTGGATGATGCGAAGATCGTCGCGCGCAAGGTGCAAGTCTACTACGGCGACACGCATGCGATCAAAGACGTCGATGTGGACATTCGGTCAAAGTCGGTTACCGCATTTATCGGCCCGTCCGGTTGCGGAAAGTCCACCTTCCTGCGTTGCTTGAACAGGATGAACGACACGATCGATATCTGCCGTGTTGAAGGCGATATCCTGCTTGACAAGGAAGACATCTACAATCCGAAAGTCGACCCGGTTCAACTTCGCGCAAAGGTCGGTATGGTTTTCCAGAAGCCAAACCCGTTCCCGAAGTCGATCTACGACAACATTGCCTATGGTCCGCGCATTCACGGGCTCGCCCGCAACAAGGCGGACCTGGATGAAATCGTAGCTTCAAGCTTGCAGAAAGCCGGTTTGTGGGAGGAGGTCAAAGATCGCCTCGACGCTCCGGGAACAGGCCTGTCCGGCGGGCAGCAACAGCGCCTCTGCATTGCGCGCGCAATCGCCGTCAGCCCGGAAGTCATTCTGATGGATGAGCCCTGTTCTGCGCTTGATCCGATCGCAACCGCAAAGGTTGAAGAGCTAATTGACGAGCTCCGGGCGAACTACACGATCGTTATCGTGACGCACTCCATGCAGCAGGCGGCCCGCGTGTCCCAGCGCACTGCATTTTTCCATTTGGGCATTCTGGTCGAAGAAGGGCAAACCGAGGACATTTTCACCAATCCTCTCGATAAGCGAACCCAGGATTACATTACTGGCCGTTTCGGATAATTCAGCGAAACACCCCGGTTAGATGAAAAGGATTCGGTATGACTGAGCATACTGTTACGTCCTATGACGAAGAATTAACTGCGCTAAAAAGCCGGATCGCGGAAATGGGCGGTCTGGCGGAAAAGCTTGTCACCAATTCAGTAACGGCATTGGTGTCGCAGGACTTGGCTCTTGCCCAGGAAGTGATCAATCAGGATGCCAAGCTGGATGAGCTTCAGCAGGTCGTCGAGATGAAGATGGTGGAGACCATCGCCCGCCGTCAGCCAATGGCAGCGGATTTGCGTGAAATCGTCTCGGCCGGTCGCATCGCCAACGATCTTGAGCGCATTGGTGACATGGCAAAGAACGTGGCCAAGCGGGTCATTGCTATCGATGCCGATCTGACCTCCAAGAAGCTTGCCATCGGCGTGGAGCACATCACCGAACTTGCGCTCGGTCAGCTGAAAAAGGTTCTCGACGCTTATACGGCTCGCGACTCCGTCGCTGCATGGGAAGTGCGTGAGAACGACAATGAGATTGATGCGATCTATACGTCTCTTTTCCGCGAACTTTTGACCTACATGATGGAAGATCCGCGGAACATTTCCCAATGTGCGCACCTTCTGTTCTGCGCCAAAAACATTGAGCGTATTGGCGACCACGCCACCAACATTGCAGAAAATGTCTACTGGATGGCGACGGGCGAACGTCTTCCCGACAACCGTCCGAAAGTCGATGAGACCGGCTTCTCAGACACAGAGAATGCCTGACGGGGTGTCCCCGTCAGCCTGGAATGACTCGGAGCGTTTAAATGCCGAAGGTACTCATCGTTGAAGACGAGGAACCGCTCAGCCTGTTGCTGAGATACAATCTTGAAGCTGAAGGATATGCGGTCGAATCCTGCGAACGGGGCGATGAAGCGGAAATTCGCCTTCGCGAAAGCCAGCCCGATCTTCTTCTGCTGGACTGGATGCTGCCGGGGCTGTCCGGAATCGAACTCTGCCGCCGGCTGCGTGCGCGGGAAGACACCGAACGTCTTCCAGTAATCATGCTGACGGCGCGGGGCGAGGAATCTGAACGCATCCGCGGGCTGTCGACCGGTGCCGACGATTATGTGGTCAAGCCGTTTTCTGTTCCCGAACTCATGGCACGCGTGCGCGCAATCCTGCGCCGGGCAAGTCCTGAGGTCGTCTCCACAATGCTGCGGTCCGGAGACATCGAGCTTGACCGTGAAACCCACCGGGTGCGCCGGAATTCAAAGGAAATCCACCTGGGCCCGACGGAGTTCCGTCTTCTGGAGTTTCTGATGACCTCGCCTGGCCGGGTGTACTCCCGTGAGCAGTTGCTCGACGGTGTCTGGGGCCACGATGTTTATGTCGATGAACGCACTGTCGATGTTCATGTTGGCCGTCTGCGCAAGGCGCTCAACCGCGGCAAGGCGAAGGATCCTATCCGCACCGTTCGTGGTGCCGGGTACTCGTTCAACGACCAGTTTGCTGTCGCAAGTTGATTTTTTGGGTCATCTGGCAAAACTCCCACCTCTCCAACACCTTACCTTGAGGTGCGTAGCGCGGCGAAGCTCCGAAAGGTGGGGGGAGGTATTCTCAATATTTTATGGCCGATCCTTCAAGACAGCGCTTCGCGGTTTCTCAGGATGAAACGGAAATCGTAGGTTTGTCAGCAGTATGAAAAACCCGCCGGGTGGCGGGTTTTCCTTTGTTTGCGCTTTTTGTTTTCCGCTTACATTTTTGCCGTGATGAACTGTCCCGGTTCAATTTTCAGTTCCGGAACGATTGTCATCGGTTGTGAGCCTTTCAGTTTCATGTCGAATTTATAGCGGCCCGGCGCCAGCGGTATCGGCGGCCAAGGATAACTTGATGAACCGCTCCAGCCGACCGTTGTGACGGCTCCACTGTCAAGCTCAGTCATGGTGAGTTTGATTTCGCCTTTGATTGCCGTGTCGAACTTGATCCCGGATGTCAGTTTTGCATCGACAAACCCCTGTTCAGGAACTGTGATCTCGCCAAAATCAGCCTCCGAATGCAGGTGTTTGGTCAGCCGCAAGGCGAGTTTGTATTTGCCCGGTGCCAGGATAACCGGGCCGCGGCCGTCGAATTTGCGCTCAACACCTGCCTCATCCGTCACTTTCAGATAGTAGATATCCTTCCAGGCGTCATGCCATTGCAGGTTCAGACCCTGGTCGAGCGGAAGTCTGGACAATTTGCCCTTTTCGATTTCAACCTTGCCCAAATTGACTTCCACGTGATCGTGCTCGCTCTGGCGCAGGATCAAGGTGTATTTGCCTTCCGGAACAGGGACGGCGTCCCAGACCTTGTAATTGGCTGCCGCATCGCGCTTGCGGAACTGCTTTTCAAGCTCGGCATCGCTTGTCAGCAGTTGCCAGTAGTAAGGCCGTTTCATGCCTTCTGGCGGCATCAGCTGCAGGCCGGTATCAATGGAAACTTCTGTGACCTTGCCGGAGGAGACGGAGATAATCTCCGGAAGATTGACTTCGGTGGCACCGTGTTCCAGGTGACGCCAGACAAGTTGATAATCTCCAGGCATCGCCGGAACGCTATCGGTCTTGACCTTTGCGGTTTCTTCGCCGGTTTCCGGGTCGGTAATCTTCCAGTACTTGGGCATTTTCACCCAGTCGGCGAGCTTGAGCTTGATCGTGCCAGGTCCGAGGATCTGGATCTCGGTGGCAGGCGCGGTTTCTTCGACAACCGGCGCCTCGACAACGATTTCCTTTTGGGTGGAGATACTCTGGGTTACCTGGGTGAGGGCGTCTGTGAGACCAGAGGTGTCATTCGCCTTGAAATAGGCGCCGCCGCCTTTCATCGCGACACACTGCAATTGCTTTTGCGCGGTCTTGTCGACGCCGTAGCCGACCACGTGGATCTTCAGATTTGCGTCAGACTTGTGCAGGGCTTCGGCAACCGCACACGGATCACCGCTACAGGTTTCAAGGCCATCGCTGACCAGAACGATCGTCCGGTCATCTTCAAGACCGGTCAGGGTTTGCGCTGCAAGCGTGAGAGCGTCGGAAATGGGCGTTTTGCCTTTCGGCACGAGCTGCTCAAGACGCTGACCGATTGAAACGCCACCGTTGGCCGAAAGCGATTGCACGACTTCAATGTCGCTACAGTCGCCTTTTTTACGGTGGCCGTAAGCAATGAGACCTGCGGAAACCGATGAGGGCAATTCTGATGTCAATTTGCCCATGACATCCCGTGCGACCGCTATTTTGGGTTTGCCGTCGGCAAGGCGGCCCCACATGGAGCCAGAGGCATCAAGAATGAACATGGAAGCCGGCGCCGCCTGCAAGGGGGACGGACTGGCCAAACCACACGCCAGGGCAGTGGCAGCAGCAGACAGGAAGGTGGATTTTTTCATCTGTTTATCCCTCAGTTTGCAGAAAGGACGGGGCAGGATCGAAGGAAGAGGCGCAACTTTGCCAGCATCTCTTGGGTCTGCGGCCCTTCGGAGCACTTCGAAATCCTTTTCAAGGCGTGTGCATCAACGTCTCGATGGTGCCCTATGGATATTCTTTTCTGCTTGAGGATTCTGTAATGAGGATCACATTCCTGCGTTTCAGGAAGATGAAGGCCTTATGGTTAATTTAACCTGTCTAAATAAACTAAAATTTTCTGAAGTCTAAAAAAGAAAAAGCCCGCAAAGATGCGGGCTTTTCTAAGTAGAGGCGGAATATAATATTAGGAAGCGCGGGCCGTTGTAGTTCTGCGGTCACGGCGGCGATCGCTCAATGGCTGATAGGCGATTTTGCAGTGATGGGCGCAATATGGGACGCCGGCATCAGAAGTGCGGCCGCAGAAATAGAAGTCTTCGCTGCTGGGATCTCCAATCGGCCATTTGCAGGTGCGTTCTGTAAGCGTCAGGATCGAAGCACGTTGCGAAATCGGGACGAGCTCTGCGATCGGCTCGGCCTGAGGCTTGATTTCAGCGACAGGTGCAGGCGCCATTTTCAGCGCGGTAGCACCAACTGATTGTGGTTGTTGCGGTGATGGCCGATTGCTGGAAGGCGCTGACGAAGGAGCCGAAGGCCGGCTGCGGCGCTGTTTGTTTGCTGTAGCGGGAGCTTTGGCCCGGCCGGACAGGCCGAGGCGGTGAACCTTGCCAATGACTGCATTTCGGGTCACTCCGCCGAGTTCGCCAGCAATCTGGCTTGCGCTGAGGCCATCATTCCAAAGCTTCTTCAGAAGTTCTACGCGTTCCGCCGTCCAACTCATTTTACGCACCCCTTGGTCAGTCGCGTCCGCCACGAGACATTAACCGGTTGTTAAGGCGCGCGTGCACGCGCCAGTCATGGCATATATAGTGCCGATTTGAGATTTGAAGCACGATATGTCGTGTCCGATGAGGGAAGATTACAATAATGGAAAAAGTTGAGGCAAGCTGGCAGCCCTAATGAGATGGGGATGAAACGACTTTTCCCCATAAATGGCGGTATTGGTGCGACTTTCTGCGAATGGCGGGATTGCGCCATTTCAATTGACAGATCGCCGTAGAACAGGTGTATAAGGGGCATTCATTTGCACGTGCCGCCTCTCCGGGCGGCACGTTGCGTTTCAGCCCCATCCTTTGAACGGGGTTTGGGGATCACGTCTCCATAGGAGTGGATACAATGCCGGCGTCTGCGCTGTTCGGGAATTACGCAAGATCAAACCTTGAGTTTGATCACGGAGAAGGTGTCTGGCTCGTTACGCGCGACGGCCGACGTTTTCTCGATTGCGGTTCCGGAATTGCTGTCAACGCCGTAGGCCACAGTCATCCGCATCTGGTCGAAGCGCTCAAATCGCAGGCTGAAAAACTCTGGCACATTTCCAATCTGCATCAGGTGCCTGAGCAGGACCGGTTGGGCAAACGCCTGGCGGACGCATCGTTTGCGGACCGGGCATTTTTCTGCAATTCCGGCGCTGAAGCGATGGAAGCGGCCATCAAGACTGCGCGCCGTTACCACTACGACAAGGGTGAGCCGGACCGGTTCCATATTGTTACCTTCGAAGGTGCATTCCATGGCCGGACGATTGCGACAATTGCTGCCGGTGGTCAGGACAAGTACATGGAGGGCTTCGGGCCAAAGGCGCCGGGGTTTGATCAGGTTCCGGCTTGCGATCTGGACGCCTTGAAAAAGGTTGTTGGGCCGCAAACGGCGGCAATTGCAATAGAACCCATTCAAGGTGAAGGCGGAATCCGCGAGATCCCTGTCGATTTTCTGCGTCAGTTGCGCAAGTTGTGCGATGACGAGGGCATATTGCTGATTTTCGATGAAATCCAAACCGGTGTTGGCCGGACAGGCAAGTTGTTTGCCCATGAGTGGGCCGGTATCGCACCGGACATTATGGCGATTGCCAAGGGTATTGGCGGCGGTTTCCCAATGGGGGCATGTCTGGCAACTGAAGCGGCGTCCGCTGGCATGGTGCCGGGTACTCATGGCACCACGTTTGGCGGCAATCCTCTGGCAATGGCCGTCGGCAATGCGGTCCTTGATGTTGTCCTTGCCGATGGATTTCTTGAGGCCGTGCAAACAAAAGGCCTGCTGTTGAAGCAGAAGCTGGCCGGGCTGGTGGACAGCCATCCGGCTGTTTACGACAGCGTCCGCGGACAGGGGCTGATGCTCGGCGTGAAATGCACAGCACCTGCAGGAGATGTCGTCGGGGCGGCACGTGAGGCGGGCCTTCTGGTTGTGCCGGCAGGCGACAATGTCATTCGTCTTTTGCCGCCAATGACCATCACCGAAGAAGAAATCACAGATGCGGTGACGCGCCTTGAGCAGGCAGCGGTGTCCGTTGAAGAAACAATGAACGTCAAGGGAGCGGCCGAGTGAGTAGCAACGGAGCCTCGAGGCATTTTCTCGACCTGACGCAATTCGGCAAAGATGAATTGCGCTACATCCTGGACGCAAGCAAGCGCATCAAAAAGGACCGCAACGGTGTTCGCCGGGGCGAGGGTCCGCTTGCAGGCAAAGTCCTGGCGATGATTTTTGAGCAGCCGTCCACGCGTACTCGCATTTCCTTTGACGTTGGCATGCGTGAGCTTGGTGGTGAGACCGTGATGCTGACAGGTGCGGAAATGCAGTTGGGCCGCGGCGAAACCATCGCCGATACAGCCCGGGTTCTTTCGCGGTTCGTTGATGCAATCATGATCCGGATTTTGGATCATGACCAGTTGAACGAACTGGCTGAATACGCCACCGTTCCGGTAATCAACGGTCTGACCAAGGTCTCGCATCCGTGCCAGATCATGGCCGACCTGCTGACATTTGAAGAGCACCGCGGTCAGATCACCGGCAAAAGCGTTGCCTGGACCGGTGACAGCAACAACGTGCTGGCGTCCTGGGTGCATGCAGCCCCGCGTTTTGACTTCGAACTCCGTATTGCGACGCCTGCTGAGCTGGCGCCGCCAATGGACCTCATCGAAAAGGCCCGTGCGGACGGGGGCTCGATAATTGTCACGGACGACCCATATGAAGCAGTCAAGGATACTGATTGTGTCATCACTGACTGCTGGGTCTCCATGGGCGATGCCGATGCGGAAAACCGTCATAACCTGTTGAGTGCATACCAGGTGAACGAGCGGCTGATGCAGGAAGCCAAAACGGATGCCGTGTTCATGCACTGTCTTCCAGCGCACCGGGGTGAGGAAGTGACCTCCGAAGTTATGGATGGTCCGAATTCCGTTGTGTTCGACGAAGCGGAAAACCGTCTGCACGCGCAAAAAGGTATCCTTGCCTGGTGTTTTGACGCGGTTTGAAAGGCTTAAAACGTGGCTTTTGATATTGAAGCGTATGGGATAGCCCCTGCGGGAATGGATGCTGTGCGTCCGTTTGCCGTTGAAGGGCTGGATGTGCGTGGCCGGGCGGTTGCCCTTGGCCCGGTGGTCGCTGATATCCTGGAGCGCCACAATTATCCCGAACCAGTCTCACGCTTGCTGGCCGAAGCGATGGTCTTGACCACCTTGCTGGGGACTTCGCTGAAGTTCGAGGGCCGCTTCACGCTGCAATCGCAGACTGATGGGCCGGTATCCATGCTGGTGGTGGATTTCACCTCTCCGGATGCCTTGCGCGCTTGCGCCACTTTCGACGCCGATCGCGTCGTAGAGGTGATGAAAAGAGGCACGCCGACGGCACAGGAACTGCTCGGCCGGGGGCATCTTGCGATGACCATCGACCAGGGCCAGCACATGCAGCGCTATCAGGGACTGGTAGAGCTGGATGGCATATCCCTTGAGGAGGTTGCACGCCGTTATTTTGAGCGCTCTGAGCAGATTCCGACGGAAATCCGCCTTGCGGTCGGCGAACTCTTTACCCGCAACGACGGGGAAGGCCCGAGCCGCAGCTGGGTTGCGGGCGGGGTCATGGTTCAGTTCCTACCTGATGCTCCAGAACGGATGCGCCAGGCGGATATCGACCCCGGTGACGCACCGGAGGGCACGGTCGCCCATCTGGTTGAAGAAGACGATGCCTGGCGAGAAGCAAAGGCGTTGGTCGAGACCGTCAAGGACGTGGAATTGACGGATCCGGAAGTCACCGTGGAAGAGCTGCTGTTCCGGTTGTTTCATGAGCGCGGAGTGCGCCTTTTCGACCCGCAGCCGATTGCCGACCAGTGCCGGTGCTCGCGCGAAAAGGTCGAAGGGATCTTGAGCAGCTTCAGTGCCAATGAGCTTGAAGACATGCGGCAGGATGATCAGGTGGTGGTCACCTGTGAATTCTGCAGCGCGCGCTACGCATTCGACGCGGTGTAACCGTTCGCGGCAACTGCTACATTTGGTTACAATTGTATCCTTGCATTGCTGAGCAGGCCGGTGAAAATCGGCCGCAGAAATATTGCAATGCAAAATGAACCGGTTTCCGGCGGGTTTCGTATCCGCAGACTGGAGATTGTCGGAGCGTAACCAGATGTTGCAGTCCGTTGAGGACACCAAAAGCGGAACCCATTCCCCGCAGGCGTACACCGGGCCACCGCCCGAACCGCCACGGCGTAACCGTGTCCTTCTGGTTCTGAAAGCCATCCTGCAGGCTGTGCTGGCATTTGCCATCTTGTTTGGCGCCGTCACAGGAATGAACCGTCTGGTTGCGACAAAGCCGGAAGTGGCCAAGCGCCCGGTGCAGGAAAAGATCTATACCGCTGTTTTTGAAACGGCAGAGCGCGGTGACAACACGCCCTTGATCAGCGTCTATGGCGAAGTCACTGCAGGCCGACAGGTTGATCTCAGGACACTTGTTGGCGGTGAGGTCGTTTCTGTCAATCCGCAGCTTAAGGCCGGGGGAATGATCGCGAAAGGCGAAGAGCTTCTCGCTATCGACCGGTTTGACTACGAAGGTGCCTTGACCGAGGCGAAGGCCAATCTCGCGCAGGCGGAAGCTCAGCAGGTCGAGAACCGAGGCCGGGTCACCCTTGAAATTGCCAATGAGGTGAGGGCCGAGGAGCAGCTGGATTTTGCCGCAAAGGACCTGGAACGCGCCGAGGCACTTCTTACCCGTGGCTCGGTCACTGAACGGACCGTCGATGAGCGGAAGTTGCTGGTGTCACAGCGTCAGCAGGCATTGGAGCAGCGGCGCAATACGCTTGAACTGGAAAACGCCAAGGTCATCCAGCAGGATGCGGTCATCGCCCGTTTGAAATGGCGGGTTGAGGACGCCGAGAGGCAGTTGACCAATACCGTCCTGAAAGCGCCTTTTGATGCCGTTGTCCGGAGCGAGGCCGCGCAGGTTGGCCGGTTGGTGAGTGTGAATGACGTGGTTGCGGCCGTTTATAGCCGCGATGAACTGGAAGTCCGCTTCATCCTCTCCGACAATCAATACGGACGCATGATCGCCGAGAGCGGAACTGTTGTCGGCCGCGAGGTCAAGGTCATCTGGTACCTTGGCAACCAGCCTGTCGAGTATGATGCGGTGATCGACCGCGTCGGTGCGGATGTTGCGAGCACGCGCGGCGGTGTCGACATCTTCGCCCGGGTGGCGTTTGAAGAAGGAAAGACGCCGCTGCGTCCGGGCGCTTTTGTCGAAGTGCAGGTTCCTGACATCACCTACCATGACACGGTCCGTTTGCCGGAAGCCGCGTTTTACGGCCAGGGCCAGATCTACATCGTGGAAAATGACCGGCTGGCCGGACGCAAAGTCGAGCCACTGGCATTTGACGATGGCTACATCATTGTTCGTGGCGGCCTGGAGAATGGAGACATTGTTCTCTCCAGCCGCATACCGGAAGCCGGTGATGGGCTGCTGGTGCGCGAATACACCGGCGGTGAGGGTGGCGGGCGCAGTACCGCTTCCGGCCCTGCCGGCGAACAAGCCAACTAGAGGGAGTATTTGCGATGCGCCCTCGGTCGAATGGTTTGCTTGAGCTGATTGTCCGTCATCCAAATGCCGCGAACCTCGTGATGGTCATCATGGTGCTGTTCGGGGCCTTTGGATTGTCCAAGCTCAACACCCAGTTTTTCCCAACCGTCAAGATTGACCGGATAGTTGTCTCTGTCTCCTGGCCGGGGGCAAGCTCTGAAGACGTCGCCAGCAACATTCTGGAGGTCATCGAGCCGGAACTGCGGTTCACCGATGGCCTGAAGGAAATTGTCGCCTATGCCCGGGAAGGCAGTGGCTCTGTCATGATGGAGTTTGTTGAGGACACGGACATGCAGAAAGCGCTGTCCGATGTGGAGCAGGCTGTGTCCGGCGTGACCACGCTGCCGGTCGATTCCGAAACGCCGGTCGTGACGGGCGTGACCTTTACCGACAATGTCGCAACCTTGGCAATCCGGGGGCCATTTTCTGAAGACGCGCTGAAGGTTTTTGCGCGAAAACTGCGTGACGATCTTCTTGAACGCGGCATCGACAAGGTCGAACTCCTCGGATACCGGGCGCCGGAATACGTCGTTGAGGTTCCCGAGCGTGAATTGCGCCGTCTGGATCTAACAGTTTCTGACGTGTCTGGGCTCGTCGCCGGGAACACTGTCGATCTCCCTGCCGGTAATCTTGATGGAGCGGTTGAGCGGCAAATCCGGGCCATGGCAGAACAACGTTCTCCGGAAGCCATCGGCCGGATTGAGGTAAAATCCCTGGCGTCAGGCGAAAAAACCCGC
The DNA here is from genome assembly GCA_965230705.1 of Roseibium sp. Taxonomy (GTDB): domain Bacteria; phylum Pseudomonadota; class Alphaproteobacteria; order Rhizobiales; family Stappiaceae; genus Roseibium. The sequence continues at coordinate 1,285,925 of CBDDLN010000001.1, forward strand.
GTTGCCGACATTGGAACGGTGGAACGGGACTTCAGCGATAGTGACAATCAGGGATTTGCCAAGGGAACGCGCGCGATTGAACTGGAGGTCAAGCGCGTCGAGACCACTGACACGCTCAAGGCTGCAGCCATCCTGGAGGAATATCTTGAAGAGGTTCGTCCGGAGCTGCCACCAACGCTTGAAATCCTGAAATACGATGTGCGTGCGGATGCGGTCAAAGGCCGGATCACACTCTTGCTTGAAAACGGGTTGTCCGGTCTCGTTCTCGTCGTCGGCATCCTGTTTCTGTTTCTGAATGCACGTATCGCCCTTTGGGTTGCCGCAGGGATTCCCGTGGCGATGATGGCTACACTTGGGATCATGTGGGTGGCGGGTGAGAGCATCAACATGATCTCGCTGTTTGCCCTGATCATGATGCTGGGTGTCATTGTGGATGACGCGATTGTCGTCGGCGAACATACGGCCACCCGCCGAGCCATGGGAGACAATCCCCACGATGCCGCCGTCAATGGCGCTTCTACCATGCTTGCACCCGTAATAGCTGCGGGCGCCACGACGGTTGCCGCCTTTCTTCCAATCCTGCTGGTGAGCGATGTGCTCGGCCAGATTATGGGAACACTTCCCGTTGTTGTTGTCGCGGTGGTAATCGCTTCTCTGGTGGAGTGTTTTTTCATCCTGCCGGGTCACTTGGGCCACGCGCTCAGCGGACGGGCAGGATGGAACTGGTGGCGGGTCGTTATTTTGGCCGGAGCACCTGCCATTTTCATAATCGGACTGGTGACCCAGCCTGATCTGTCCGTACCTCCGTTCCTTGATCCAATTGCCGTGCCTCTGCGTGCGGTGCATGACGGCATCGGAGCGCTCGGTTTCCAGGCGCTCATTGCGGCAGCATGTTTTCTCTTTGCTCTGGGGGTGGAAACGCTGCTTCAGGCCCTCCGCCAGCGCAAGGTCCGGAACAGCACACAGGATCGACCGAGTTGGTTCCGCCGTGGTTTTGATACCGGGTTCGAATGGATACGGGACAATCCGTTCCATGGACTGGTCCGGCTTGCAGTCAACTGGCGATATGTCACTTTCGCCCTGGCGATTGCCTGTCTCATCCTGGCTGTCGGACTCGTACGTGGCGGACGCGTCGGTTTCAGTTTCTTCCCGTCTCCGGAAGCGGAAAACCTGAGTGCTTTCGTCTTCCTCCATGCCGGTGTTCCAGAGGCTGAAGCCATCGACGGCATCCGCAAGATTGAGCAGGCTTTGGGCAAGGCGGAACAGAACCTTGTGGGTGACAGCGGCGAGAAACTGATTGTCGCGGCCTATGCGACACTAGGGCAGGCCGGCAACAACCGGGGCGACAACATTGCCAGTTTCAACGTCCAGCTTACGAAGTCGGAAGAGCGGACAATCAGGACGCCGGATATTGTTAACGCCTGGCGCCGGGCGGTTCCAGACCTGCCAATCATATCTCGAGTTGCCATTGCTGAGCGTCGCGGCGGACCTCCCGGCCGTGATCTTGATATCCGGTTGACCGGGGCACCCTTGCAGGATCTCAAGGAAGCCGCCCTTGAAATACAGCAGGAGCTGTCTGGTTATCCTGGAACCAGTGGCGTGACCGACGACCTACCCTTTGGCAAACCGGAACTGCTTGTCGAGTTGACGCCGCGCGGGCGGGCTCTTGGCTTTACTGTTGAGAGCGCTGCAAGACAGATACGCAACGCATTTGAGGGCAACATCGCCCGCAGGTTTGCTGAAGGAGACGAAGAGGTCACCGTTAGGGTCCGACAAAACATTGAGGCAACCGGAAGCGCCGCCTTACGCAAACTATCGCTCCGTACCCCTGCAGGCGAATTTGTGCCGCTTACGGAAGTTGTCAAGCTGACGGATGCTCAAGGGTTCTCTGTCATCCAGCGGAGGGACGGCAAGACCGTGGTTTCCGTCGTCGCCGATGTTGATCCCATCGTTACCTCGAACACCGAGATCATAGCCGAATTGAATGCGGAACTTATGCCGCGTTTGCGTGACAAATACGGCCTTGAATACTCATTTGCGGGAAGGGCAGAGGAACAGGCCACTGCGTTTTCTGATCTGCTAACAGGCGTGATGATGGCGGTTGCCGGCATCTACATAATCCTTGCTGCCATATTCGCCAGTTACAGCCGTCCGCTCGTGGTGATGTCAATTATTCCATTCGGCATCGTTGGCGCTATCGTCGGCCACTATCTGATGGGCTTCAAACTGACCATTTTGAGTTTTATTGGCTTGCTTGGCCTTGCTGGAATTCTGGTCAACAACTCGATCATTCTGGTGGCCCGTTTTGAAGAACGGCGGGCGACGGGCGAAACAGTCCGCGAGGCAGCCGTCGCCTCAAGTTGTGACCGGCTGCGGGCCGTTATCCTGACGTCGCTGACGACGATTGGCGGATTGCTGCCGCTGATGTTCGAAACCAGCCTGCAGGCCCAGTTTCTATTGCCAATGGCGATCACGATCGTCTTCGGCCTGGCAACAGCGACCGTTCTTGTTCTTGTCCTGGTACCTGCGCTTTTGATGATTGGAAGCGACCTTGCCGGTCTGGTTCTGCACCGACGGCATCATGGGCCTGGGCCTGATGGCTTGCCGGGTTCCACTGACATTATCCCTGCGGAATAGGCGGCGATAGGTCACGGACTCATAAATGCGATTGAAATGGTGGAGATAAATTCGTGCGCATACAAGGCGCAAGCGTGCAGGAAACCTACCGGTTTTAAAAGGCTTGCAACGCTGTTGCCGGACGAATTCATCCCATCGCGAAGCGACGCCAAAACGGCTTCGATCTGCAGCGTCAAACCGCTCAACCGGGCAGCCAGCCCGCTTATCGCGCTTTTCCTTGCCTATCATTACCGTATGTGGCGCCATTTCAGCCTCATTTATGGATCCGTGACCTAGCCTTCCGGAGAAAGCCTGCCAGCAAATTCTGCAGCGGCCTTGGCGGCCTCGGTAATGTTCCCGTCTAGTGTCGCTGGAGATTTGCCGCGCGGACCGAAGTCGTGGTTTCCGTCCTCCAGGTAGTGCACCTCAACGTGACCCGGCAATTCGGTTTCCGCCAGCTCATTCTGTGACCCGAACGGGTCCCGGTCACCCTGAAGTATGAGCACCGGGCGTTTGGCCTCCTGCAGGGGAGCAAGGCGCCATTCGGCATCGGGTTTTCCGGTCGGATGAAATGGGTATCCGAGACAGACAACACCAGTCACCCGTGAGGGAAGTGATGCTCCGCCCGATAGCATCGCAGCCACACGCCCGCCCATCGACTTGCCACTGATCAGCAGAGGGCCTGGCTGCTCTGACATGACTTGCTGGAGCGCGGTTTGAAACTCGCCGATCAGTTTGTCTGCACGCGGCGGCGGACGTTTGGATCCACCGTCACGCCGGGCAGCCATATAGCCGAACTCGAACCGTGCCACAGCCAAACCGCTGGCGGTCATTGCCTCTGCGATCTTCTCCATGAAGGTAGAGTCCATGGGCGCGCCGGCTCCATGAGCCAGCAGAACCGTTGCGAGCGGCGGCGTGTCCGGGCGGTTCCAGAGAAAGGTGGTCATACAGGTCAAACTTTCGCGAGTCAGAAAAAGCTGATGGGGAAGTACCGCAGATACAGCTCGCGATAAACACCAGTCTGATGAAGCCGGCGCAGACCGTAGTTGATTGCGACCAGCCGTTCAGTGTCGGTTTTTCGCGTGGCGATTGATAATCCGGCATCGAAATAGCCCGGTTCAAGCCACGGGCCTCCGGCAAATTCGCAGCACCCGCCAGCCGCTTCGCTTCTCAGCCAGAAAGAGAGGCCAAGTCCATCGCCAAAGTGCGCGTCAGCTTTCTCGTTCACAACCGCAGCGCGTGCTTCTGTGAGGGTGCTATAAGATGCAATCGTGGCCTCAGGCCAGAACTTTAGCGCGAATGCTTCATGGCGTGATCCGGCTTCGACGGCGATTGTTTCCCAGGCAATAGCGGTTTCGCTGAATTTTGTGCCCGTACCGGATTTCACGATGAAACGGGCCGGAAGTTTCAGGTAATCCTGGCTAAAGGAAAACTTGCCTACCAACGCAGCGGTACGTTCCAAGCCGGAGATGATGGCGTCGCCTTCTTCTTCCTCAAGGGCGGTGGGAAGTGCACTGAAGTCCTTGATTTGTAATGAACATGACGTCTTGAGTTCCTGGCACAGGGCTCGGGCCAAGTCTACGTTGAACCCCGTTAGTTGATCATTCGCATCGCGGAAAACAAATGGCGGGTAGGCGTCCGCAGCCAAAAACTGAATCTTGTCGGGTATTTCCGCCGGTCTGTCTTGTACGGCTTTCGGATCCCAGAAATTGGGTATTGCTGATGTTTCTGCCAGGCCGTTTTGCGCCTGCGCTGGAGCACCTAAAAAAAGCATGAGTGTGTAAGCCAAAAAATAAACTATTGCGTGTATTGATTGCGTATGCATTAAATTACTCAAGTTTCCGTAACGTAGTTTAGGAAAAGAAAGCCGCTGATGTAGTTGCGAAACGCTTGTGAGCAAGACGCGGGGGGGGGTATTGGCGTGGAAGAGGATATTCCAGGTGAGCTGGAAGTTCTTCTGTCGAGGGGCATTCCAAAATCCGTTGTTTTATCGGCCTGCCGGTTGGCTGCAAAGAGTGGTATGACACCGGCCGAATATTTGCTTGAAAATGCGTTGGTCAACTCCGACACTCTATATAGCGCTTATGCAGAGCATTGTGGTGTTCCATTTTTGCCGGACCGTGGATTTCGGCCGCAGAGCCTGAACGACCGAGCCATGCAGTTCGGCGACCCCTACCATGGTCCGCTGTTGGTATCTCTGCACAACAGCACTGCAACCTATGCCATTTCACCGAGCTGCGATCAATTTGATGCCGTGCATGAACACCTGAAACGGTTCCCGGAGTTTGCGCGGCAGGTGCGCATTGTCTCGCCGCAGGCGATGCAGCACGCGACATCAATAATGTCCGGCCCTTCGGGTGACTTGCAAAGCAGGTTCCCGGATTTTTCCGCTCATTTGCGTTTGTCAAATGGGCAAAAACTGGCCCTTCTCTTGACGCTTTTTGCTTTTGTGGCCGGTGTTGCCGTTCCCGCTGTGGTCTGGTTTTTCGGTCTTTGCACGGTATTTGCCGCGATTTGCTTTTCGTCCGGCGCCGCCCGGCTGGCGGGTGCAATTGCAACACAAACGGACCGAACGACATTTGAACTTGCTGCCCCATTCAGCAGTCCGAAAATACTCTGGCCGAAATACACGATCCTGGTTCCTCTCTATCGTGAAGCCCGGGTGGTGCGTTCGCTGGTGGCAAACCTGAAACGGCTGGATTATCCGAGAGACAGGCTGCAGGTCCTTTTTCTGACAGAACAGGATGACCGCGAAACCTTCGATGCATTTGATCGGCCCTTGCCGGACTATATGGAAGTCGTCCGGGTGCCGAGGGGAACGCCGCAGACGAAACCAAGGGCACTTGCCCATGGGTTGCACCTGACGACCGGGGAGTTTGTGACGATCTATGACGCGGAAGACCGGCCGGAAGCAGATCAATTGAAGAAGGCGGCGTTGCTATTCGCCTTGGCGCCCCAGAGTCTGGCCTGCCTCCAGGCGCGTTTGGTCGCCGATAATGATGCCGATAGCTTCTTCTCGCGGCAGTTCGCCCTGGAATATGCCTGCCTGTTTGATCAGCTGATCCCCTGGTTTCATCGCAACAACTGGCCATTCCCCTTGGGCGGCACTTCGAACCATTTCCGGCGGTCTGCGCTTGAAGCCGTGGGCGGCTGGGACAAGTTCAATGTAACGGAGGATGCTGACCTCGGAGTACGGCTTGCGCGTTTTGGCTATCGGACCGGTGTACTGGCGAGCGCTACCTATGAAGAAGCGCCCATAAGCTGGCGGGCATGGTTTGCGCAAAGGGCGCGCTGGTACAAGGGTTGGTTCCAAACCGTTCTGGTTCATACAAGGGACCCGCTCCGCACTGGCAGGGAACTAGGCTGGAAACGGTTTGGAGCTTTGGCGGTGATGTTTGTCGGGAGCCTGCTATTGATCGCGTTGCATCCCGTTTTCTGCGTGGTGTTTGCCGCCTATTTGGTCGGATTGGTTCCTCCCCCGCTTTCCGGTTCTGCCGCAAATGGTGCCTTTTTGGGGCTTTGCATTGGGGCCTCGCTGGCCGGCTACATTGGCGCTGCAGCTGCGCTGTGGCTGGCGGCTGCGAAACGAGGGCTTTCTCCACGCATAAGGGACCTTTTCGGTCTTCCGTTTTACTGGCTGTGTACGGGAGCTGCCTGCTACAGGGCCATCTGGGAGTTCCTGGTGTCGCCCTATCATTGGAACAAGATCGAGCACGGCCTTACGAAATTTAGGCGCCTCGATTGAAAAGCAGGTTGTTACAGTTGCCGGTGGAAACGGGGCGGGTGCCCGAATTTTGATTTGTACGCCCGGGTCATCGCACTGGCATTTTGATAGCCACAACGTGTGGCGATTTCCGCAATACCCATGTTTGTCAGTTCGACAAGACGCCGTGCTTCCCGCAGCCGGACAGCCTTATAGACGGCCTGAGGTGTCAGTTTCATTTCCGTTTGAAAATGGTCCTCAAGGGTCCGTTGATCCACCTTGAGCCGGTGGGCGAGTTCGGGAATGGTTATCGGCTCTTCGATGGTCCGCCGCATCAGGGCGGCTGCACTCCGTACCAGGGTATCGGATGTCAGGCGTTGGTAGGGATTGTGGAGATCCAGTTTGTCGCCATGCATAAACATGGATGCGACTTCCAAGGAGAATACAGGACTGTGACGTATCTTGATTAGCTCAAGTGCCAGCTCGATCGCAGTCGTTGCCCCGCCGCAAGTCGCCAGATCATCAGCGAGCACAAACCGGTCTTCCAGTGTTTCAACGTCTGGAAAGGTTTCGGAAAAATGTGAGAACTCATCCCAGTGGATCGTTGCCTTCCTTCCTTCCAGGAGCCCGGCTGCAGCGAGCAGCCAGGCTCCTGTATCGAGGCCTGCAAGGAGCTTGAACCGGTTTCGTGCAGCTCTCAACGTCTGGCTCATCCTGGGTGTCGCAAACCCGGCGAAACCGTAGCTGGGCATGACGAAGAGATATTCTCCCCGTGGCATTTCCTCTGCCCAGGAAACCGTCTCGACCGACAACCCGCTCGAAGACGTCACAGTGCCACCGTCGAGGCTAAGGTACTTCCAGGAATAGAGGCGGTTTCCGGAAATCGTGTTTGCTGCCCGGAAGGGTTCAACCGCATTGGCCAGGCAATGATTTGAGAAATTCTCGAACAAGAAAACCGCGATAGAGAGTTCTGGTGTGCTGTTTTCCGAATTTTGCATGAAAATATACCAAAACTGCACATAAGAGGCTGCCTTCTTGTCTCACTCTCTTGCCAGATGCGCAAGGGAGGGGCGGGATGAACTTTGGCCTGAGTGACGAACAGGAGCTGATCGTTTCAACGGTTCGCGCGTTTGTCGAAAATGAGATCTATCCGCATGAGGATTTGGTCGAGAAGACCGGTCAGGTACCTCTTGAGCTCGGAGAAGAGCTGAAGCAGAAGTGCATCGATCTCGGCTTTTACGCCTGCAACTTTCCGGAGGAGGTTGGCGGCGCCGGTCTCAGCCACATGGATTTCACGCTCGTGGAGCGGGAGCTCGGCCGTGGTTGCATGGCACTCACCCATTTTTTCGGCCGGCCGCAAAACATATTGATGGCTTGCGAAGGAGAACAGCGTGAACGCTATCTGCTTCCGGCTGTGCGCGGCGAGAAAATGGACGCGCTTGCGATGACCGAACCGGATGCAGGTTCGGACGTGCGCGGCATGAAATGTCAGGCTGTCCGTGATGGCGGGGATTGGGTGATCTCCGGCTCAAAGCATTTCATCTCAGGTGCTGAACACGCCGACTTTTTCATCGTCTTTGTTGCAACCGGTGTTGATGAAACGCCGAAGGGGCCTAAAAAGCGGATCACCTGCTTCCTGGTCGACCGTGGCACGCCCGGATTTGAAGTCCGTGATGGCTATAACTCGGTCAGCCACCGTGGCTACAAAAACTACATCCTCTATTTCGACAACTGCCGTCTCCCAAACGCGCAGGTATTGGGCGAGGTTGATGGCGGTTTCGATGTCATGAACGAGTGGCTTTATGCTACCCGTCTGACCGTTGCCGCGATGAGCGTTGGCCGCGCCCGCCGGTGCTTCGATTACGCTGTGAACTATGCGGCTGAACGCAAGCAGTTCGGTCAGGCGATTGCCAAGTTCCAGGGCGTCAGTTTCCAGGTTGCCGACATGATCACCGAGATTGATGCTGCAGACTGGTTGACGCTCGCCGGTGCCTGGCGGCTGGATCAGGGCCTTCCCGCAAACCGGGAAATTGCCAGTGCCAAACTCCATGCAACGGAAATGCTGGCCCGGGTCACAGACACCACGCTGCAGATCTTCGGCGGTATGGGGCTAATGGATGATTTTCCGGTCGAGCGTTTCTGGCGTGACGCGCGGGTGGAGCGGATCTGGGACGGCACCAGCGAGATCCAGCGCCATATCATAAGCAGGGATATCTTCCGGCCCTTGGGAGCCTGAGCCATGCGTTCGCTGGATCGTTTGCTTAGGCCAAAAACGGTCGCTGTGATTGGCGGTGGTACGTGGTGCGAGAACGTTGTCCGCACCTGCCGGAAAACGGGCTTCCAAGGTGAATTGTGGGCAATTCATCCAACACGGTCCGAAGTGGCCGGTTGTCCAGCCGTGAGATCTGTCAGCCATCTCCCTTCCATACCGGATGCCGTATTTGTTGGCGTCAACCGTCATGCGAGTGTCGATGTGATCCGCGAGCTTTCTGCAAGAGGGGGCGGTGGCGCGGTCTGTTTTGCGTCTGGCTTCAGCGAAGCCAACGGCGAACTGGTTGACGGATCGGACCTGCAAGCCGCATTGGTCCAGGCAGCTGGGAACATGCCGGTCATCGGACCAAATTGCTACGGCTTCATCAACGCGCTCGACAATGTGGCCCTTTGGCCAGACCAGCATGGACTGACAACGGTCGATCGTGGCGTCGCGATCATCTCGCAGTCATCCAACATTGCCTTGAACCTCACCATGCAGATGCGCGGTCTGCCGATCGCCTATCTGATGACCGTCGGCAACCAGGCACAGACGGGATTGTCTGCGATCGGAAACGCACTTCTTGAAGATGAGCGCGTAACGGCCATTGGGCTGCATATTGAGGGGATTGATGACCTTAAGGCCTTCGAAGGATTTGCCTTAAGAGCGCAATCTCTTGGCAAGCCAATTGTCGTGCTAAAAATCGGAAAGACAGAACAGGCAAGGGCGGCGGCGGCCTCGCACACCGCTGCGCTTGCTGGAAGTGAAGCTGGAGCGCGAGCTCTGTTCAAGCGCCTCGGTATCGCGCAGGTTCACAGCCTGCCGGTTCTTCTGGAAACCCTGAAACTTGCTCATGTGACCGGTCGGCTGCCGAATAGCCGGATCGCCTCTATGTCGTGCTCCGGTGGCGAGGCCAGCCTCATCGCGGATATTGCCGCAAACCGAAACGTCAGTTTTCCGCCGCTAAACGATCAGCAGCGGATCGGCTTGGGGGACGCACTCGGGCCGAAGGTCTCTCTCGCCAATCCTCTCGACTACCACACCTATATCTGGGGCGATGTCGATGCGATGAGCCGTGCATTCGCTGCAATGATGGAGGGTGATCTTTCGCTTGGGATTGTCGTGCTGGATTTCCCGCGCATGGATCGATGTTCGCAAGCTGTATGGTTGAAGGTCGTCGATGCAATTGAAATCGCAATGAGCTACGCCCAAAAGCCAATCGCGGTTCTCAGTACGCTTCCAGAAACGCTACCTGAAGACATCGCGCGGGATCTGATTTCTCGGAAGATTATCCCACTTTCCGGCATGGACGAGGCAATTGCCGCCATCGAGGCTCTCGCCGGTCCAACCGAAATGCCAGGAAATGACCCGATCCATATACCTGCGGCGGTTATTGATCCTGAACTGGTTCCCGAACATCTGGCGAAACAGGAACTGGCAGAATTTGGCGTCAGGCTCCCGAGGTACGTGCTCGCTGGCGGAGTTTCTGATGCTACCAGGGCCGCAGAAGCGATTGGGTATCCGGTTGTTCTGAAAGGGACAGGACTGGCGCACAAGACGGAAGCGGGGGCAGTCAGGCTCAACCTGAGGACGTCTGGCGAAGTATGCGCGGCTGCAAAAGTAATGCCGGTGGAGACCTTTCTGGTTGAAGAAATGGTGACAGGGGCAACTGCGGAACTGCTTCTCGGCGTCGTACTGGATCCAGCGCATGGACTGGTTTTGACCATAGCTGCGGGCGGAGTGCTGACCGAGCTGCTTGAAGACAGCACCTCGCTGACCGTACCGGCCCCCAGGGCAGAAATTGGCACGGCGCTCAAATCCCTCAAGATAGCCCGGCTCCTTGCCGGATACCGTGGCGCACCGCCCTGCGATCGCGAAGCGATAATCGATGCCGCCATGGCCGTGCAATCCTACGCCATGTCCGGCCCGGTGACCGAAGTTGAAATCAACCCGCTGCTATGCGGCGAAAATTTTGCCATTGCTGCAGATGCACTGATCAAACGGGGAGCTCCGAAATGACTGATACTCCAATCAGGACGGCCAGAAAGGGTCATGTGCTAGAAGTGACACTAGACCGGCCCAAGGCGAATGCCATTGATCTGGCCACAAGCCGGATCATGGGCGATATCTTCACCGGGTTCCGCGATGATCCGGACCTGCGGATCGCGATCGTCACGGCTGCCGGCGAAAAATTCTTCTGCCCGGGTTGGGACCTCAAGGCAGCGGCGGATGGAGACGCCGTGGACGGTGACTACGGCAAGGGCGGTTTTGGCGGCCTGCAGGAGCTCCGCGGTCTCAACAAGCCAGTAATTGCTGCAGTCAACGGAATCTGCTGCGGCGGTGGACTGGAACTGGCGCTCTCTGCCGACATCATCCTGGCTGCCGACCATGCGACCTTTGCCCTTCCGGAAATTCGGTCCGGCACGGTTGCAGATGCGGCCAGCATCAAACTGCCCAAGCGCATTCCCTATCACATCGCCATGGAAATGCTGTTCACCGGCCGCTGGCTTGATGTCGAAGAAGCTGCGCGCTGGGGACTGGTCAATCACATCTATCCGGCTGCAGACCTGATGAGGGAAGCCTGGAAACTGGCCGAACTGATCGCTTCCGGTCCGCCGCTTGTGAATGCCGCGATCAAGGAGATTGTCAGGGAGGCGGAGGACATGAAGTTCCAGGATGCCTTGAACCGCATCACCAACAGCCAGATCGCAACGGTGGAAACGCTCTACCGGTCTGAAGACCAGCTTGAGGGCGCCAAGGCTTTTGCTGAAAAACGGGATCCGGTCTGGAAGGGCCGATAGGAGACGCTCATGCCACTTCAAATGAACCGGGATGTTTTCATCACCTGCGCTGTGACCGGCTCAGGCGGCACGCAGGATAAATCATCTCACGTTCCGCGCAGCCCGAAAGAAATTGCGGCGAGTGCAATTGACGCCGCAAAAGCCGGCGCTGCGGTTGTTCACTGCCATGTTCGAGACCCGGAAACCGGCGCTCCCTCGCGCCGCCTCGACCTTTACCGGGAAGTGACTGATCTGATCCGGGCCGCTGATGTGGATGTGGTCCTGAATCTCACCGCGGGCATGGGTGGCGATATCGTCTTTGGTTCCACCGAAGCGCCGTTTCCCGTGAAGGAACAGGCAACGGACATGATCGGTGCCAGCGAGCGCATGGCGCACATTCGCGAGTGCTTGCCGGAAATATGTACGCTCGACTGCGGTACCATGAACTTTGCCGAAGCCGATTATGTCATGACCAACACGCCGGGCATGCTCCGCGCCATGGGCGGCATGATGACGGAACTCGGCGTCAAGCCTGAGATCGAGGCCTTTGATACAGGGCACCTCTGGTTCGCCAAACAGCTGGTCAACGAGGGTACGCTCGCATCTCCGGCGCTGGTCCAGCTGTGCATGGGCGTGCCCTGGGGCGCGCCGAATGACCTCAATACGTTTATGGCCATGGTGAATGCTGTTCCGGAAGGTTGGACCTGGTCGGCCTTCAGCCTTGGACGGGACCAGATGCCCTATGTTGCGGCCTCGGTCCTGGCCGGAGGCAACGTCCGGGTCGGTCTTGAGGATAACCTGTTTTTGGAAAAAGGCGTGCTGGCCACCAACGCCCAGCTCGTTGAAAAGGCTGTGACCGTCATCGAAGGCCTGGGCGCACGGATCGCTGGCCCGGAAGCGGTTCGCGAGAAACTCGGACTGACGAAGAGGGCACCGGCATGAAGGCATGTATCGTTGGTGGCGGCGTTATCGGGGGCGGCTGGGCCGCCCGCTTTCTCCTGAATGGCTGGGATGTTGCTGTTTTTGATCCGGATCCGGAGGCCGAACGCAAGATTGGCGAAGTCATCGCCAATGCCCGCCGCAGCCTGCCTGCGCTCTATGATAAAATTTTGCCCGCTGAAGGCAGCCTCACTTTTCACGAAGACCTGGCCGATGCTGTTGCCGGTGCCGATTGGGTGCAGGAGAGCGTGCCGGAACGCCTTTCCCTGAAGCATGACATTTTGGGCAACCTGTCGGATCTGGCCCCTGATGTGGCGATCATTGGGTCCTCGACGTCGGGCTTCAAACCATCCGAACTGAACGCCAAGGGCGCAAGGGCGATCGTCGCCCATCCCTTCAACCCGGTCTATCTGCTGCCGCTTGTCGAGTTGGTTGGAGAACCATCAACAACAGCCAAAGCGGCGGAACTTCTGAAAACCATCGGAATGTATCCGCTCACCCTCCGCAAGGAAATCGATGCCCATATTGCCGATCGGCTGCTTGAGGCGGTCTGGCGGGAGAGCCTTTGGCTGGTCAAGGACGGGATTGTCACAACAGAGGAAGTCGACGAAGCCATCCGCATGGGCTTCGGGATCCGCTGGGCACAGATGGGTCTTTTCGAAACCTACCGCATTGCTGGTGGTAAAGCCGGAATGAAGCATTTCATGGCGCAGTTCGGCCCGGCGTTAAAGTGGCCTTGGACCAAATTGACGGATGTGCCGGAGTTTACCGATGATCTCGTGGACCTGATCGCAGGGCAATCGGATGACCAGTCCGGTCATCTGACTATCCGCGAGCTGGAACGCCTGCGCGACGACAATCTGGTCGCCATGATGCGGGCCTTGAAAAAGACCGGCAGCGGCGCTGGAGGCGTCATCAACGGTCACGAAGCGGGGCTTGCTGTCGCGGAGACTTTAGATTTGCCCGTTACTGCTGATCGTCAGATCCCGCAATGCTGGACCGACTACAACGGCCATATGAACGAAGCCCAATATCTGGAAGCAGCCGCGGCGGCGACAGACCGGTTCATGGAGATGATTGGTGCCGATGCGGACTATATCGCAGCAGGCAAAAGCTATTTCACGGTCGAAAGCCACATCCGCTTTGTGGAAGAGCTGCATGCCCGGGACCGCTTGACGATTACAACTCAGGTGTTGGGCGGCGAGGGCAAGAAGTTGCACCTCTTCCATCATCTGCGTGGAGGTGGAGGAAAGCTCGCTGCGACAGTCGAAACGTTTCTGCTGCACGTCGACCTTTCAACCCGCGCCAGCTGCCTGCCGGGTGCGCAGGTTGCAGAAAAACTCGCCTCATTTGCAGCAGCGCACGCCCAATTGCCCTTCCCAGAAGGAGCAGGGCGCTACGTGGCGCAGAAGGGTGGATGATTGAACAAGATGCTAGCCGTACTTGCGCCATAGCGCCGCTACAGGCGGCCACACCCCGGACAGAACGTAATAAGTAATTGAAATCGTTGGAGCGGGTGAAGGGAATCGAACCCTCGTCTTAAGCTTGGGAAGCTCCTGCTCTACCATTGAGCTACACCCGCAACAGACCGCCGTTTCTGCGCCGATCCACCAAATCTGTCAAGGCTGATTTACTGGAGCTCCTAACGCGGCAGACAAAACTGATGGAAAACCCGTCAGGGTGCAAAATCGCCTTGATAATGCGCTCCGGAATCGCCATTTTCCGCGCGACTTTACATTACCCGGCCATGCGGCAATCCGCAGACCGGCAGGGCAGGCAGGTGATCGGATGCGCGAAAAGACAAAGACCCTTGTAAGTTCCAAGCAATGGGAAATGGTCATCGTTGCGGTCATCGTTGTCAATGCCATCACCCTTGGCCTTGAGACCAGTTCTTCGGTCATGGCTTCAATTGGCGGGCTTCTTGTGGCGCTGGATCAAGTGATACTGGCGATTTTTGTCTGCGAGATTGCCCTGCGCATTTTTGCCCATGGCCCGCGGTTTTTTCTCGATCCATGGAGCCTGTTTGACTTTGCCATTGTCGGCATAGCCCTGATGCCGTCTTCGGGCGCGTTTTCGGTTCTCCGCGCCTTGAGGATCCTGCGTGTTCTGAGGCTGATTTCCGTTGTGCCTTCACTGCGCCGAGTGATCGGCGGCCTTATGGCGGCTCTTCCCGGCATGGGATCAATCGTGGTGCTGATGGCGCTGGTATTTTATGTCTTCGGCGTGATGGCGACCAAGCTTTACGGCGAAGCTTTCCCGGAATGGTTCGGCACCTTGGCGCTGTCGCTCTATACGCTGTTCCAGGTCATGACCCTGGAGAGCTGGTCGATGGGTATTGTCCGGCCGGTGATGGAAGTTTATCCCTCCGCCTGGATCTTCTTCGTGCCGTTCATCCTGTGCACGGCCTTTACCGTGCTGAACCTATTCATCGGTATTATCGTCTCGGCCATGCAGGAAGAACATGAGCAGGAAGCCGATGCGGACCGATTGGCGATCCACGCCGAAGCCGAACACATCCTTGCCGAGGTACGCGAGCTGCGCAAGGAAGTGGCCGAGCTCAGGGGCGAACTAAAACAGTAGTGCGGTTTCCTGCGGCCGCACCTGCGTAGGCTCAGGCAAATTCTTCGCTGTTCTTGTACCAGTCTATGGTCGTGCGAATGCCGTCTTCAAGCGCGATTGAGGGAGTCCAGCCGAGCGCGGCAAGGCGTCCTGAATCCATCAGCTTGCGCGGCGTGCCGTCGGGCTTGGAAGTATCAAAATGGATGTCGCCACCATATCCGACGAGGTTTCCTATCAGGATCGCAAGCTCCTTGATGGATATTTCCTGACCGGACCCGGCATTGATCGGCTCGGCGCCATCGTAGGATGACAGCAGGAAAACCAGCGCATCAGCGAGGTCATCCACATGCATGAACTCGCGCAGGGGCGTGCCTGTTCCCCAGATCTCGACAGACTTCTTGCCGCTCTGTTTTGCCTCAACAAACTTTCGGATCAGCGCCGGCAGGACGTGGCTGGTGACCGGGTCGAAGTTATCGTGGGGGCCGTAGAGATTGGTCGGCATGGCCGAAATGTAGGAAAGGCCGTGCTGCTCGCGGTAGGCCTTGCACAGGTACACGCCGGCGATCTTGGCAATTGCATACCACTGGTTCGTCGGCTCCAGCGGCGAGGTCAGCAGTGCGTCTTCCCGGATCGGCTGTTCACTGAACTTCGGGTAGATGCAGGAGGAACCCAAAAACAGAAGCCGCTTGATGCCGGCTTCCGCCGCAGCGTGGATGACGTTGTTTTGGATCTGGAGATTTTCATAAAGAAAATCAACCGGGTACTCAGAGTTCGCCAGAATGCCGCCAACTTTTGCCGCCGCCAGAACGACTGCATCGACCGGTTCGTTTTTCAGGAACTCATGGACCGACTTCTGGTCCAGAAGGTCCAGTTCGGTCCGGCTTTGGACGACGGTTTCGACATTGTCCCGCTGCAGGCGGCGGACAACGGCGGAGCCGACCATGCCGGTATGACCTGCGACATATACCCTGTCGAATGCGTGCGCCATTTTAGTCTCGCAGTGTTCCCAATCAGTCGTTGCGGCCGTAGGCCCGCCGGGCGAGCCGTTCCTGCTTCAGGAGCTCATAGTCGGCGTGTACCATTTCATGCACCAGATCATTGAAGGTGCGCTTCGCCGTCCAGCCCAGCTTTTCCCTCGCCTTTGACGGATCTCCCAGGAGGAACTCCACTTCGGTCGGGCGGAAGTAGCGCGGGTCAATCACAATCAGCGTCTTGCCGGTCTCCCGATCCTTGCCGATTTCATCGACACCGGTACCTTCCCAGACAATGTTGTAGCCGAGTTCGGCAAAGGCCTTTTCGCAGAATTCACGGACCGTGTGCGCTTCATTGGTTGCCAGCACATAGTCGTCCGGCTTGTCCTGCTGCATCATCAGCCACATGCCCTCGACATAGTCGGCAGCGTGGCCCCAGTCGCGTTTGGCATCCAGATTGCCGATGTGCAGCATGTCCTGCAGGCCGAGCTTTATGGCAGCCACCGCACGGGTGATCTTCCGGGTGACAAAAGTCTCGCCGCGGATTGGGCTTTCGTGATTGAACAGGATGCCGTTTGACCCGTGAATGCCATAGGCCTCACGGTAATTGACGGTAATCCAGTAGGCGTAGAGCTTGGCCGCAGCGTAGGGGCTGCGCGGATAAAACGGCGTTGTCTCATCCTGCGGGATCGCCTGCACCTTGCCGTAAAGTTCGGAAGTCGACGCCTGATAAAAGCGGGTTTTGTCCTCAAGCTTTAGCAGCCGGATGGCTTCCAAAAGCCGCAGGGCGCCAAGCCCATCAGAGTTGGCGGTATATTCCGGCATTTCAAAGCTGACCGCCACATGGCTCTGGGCTGCCAGATTGTATATCTCGTCCGGGCGGATTTCCGCCATCAAGCGGATGAGGCTGGACGAATCCGACATGTCAGAATGGTGCAGGTGCAGCTGTGTATTGATGTAGGGATCAATGCACAGATGATCGATTCGGCCAGTGTTGAAGCTGGACGACCGGCGCTTCAGTCCGTGCACCTGGTAGCCCTTTTCGAGCAGCAGCTCCGCCAGATAGGCTCCGTCTTGTCCGGTGACGCCTGTGATCAGAGCGGTTTTTGAAGCCATGGAGTTTCCTGAAACCTTGTTCCTTGCGCGCAAAATCGGCGCGACTGTTCAACCGGTCTTCTAACGAGTGTGCCAGGCCGTGTCGAGCGGGCATCGCGTCTAACCGTGTTGGCAGTAGGCAATCAACTGTTCAAGCTGGCCTTCCGGACCTTCCACCGTCAGTTTTACACCAGTTTCCGTATAGTCCCTGGCGGCGACAGTCAGTCCCAAGGTCTCGACTTGCTTTTCCAGATCAGAGCTCGATGCAAAATTCGCGCTCACGTCTTTCCGGCCGAACTTCTGGAATGGCACCAGCTCCGCATTCTCAATGGCGTTCTGGGCAGCGCCCGAATAGGCGCGGGCAAGTCCGCCACCACCCAATTTCGTGCCACCGAAATAGCGTACGATCAGCACCGCACAATTGATCAGTTTCGCGCCCTGAAGCACCTTGAGTGTTGGCATGCCAGAGGTGCCGGCCGGTTCACCGTCGTCCTTGCCGCTTTCCTCGATGCGTCCGTCATCCAGAAGGCGCCGGTGGGCGGTCACAATGTGATTGGCCTTCCGGTGTTCCTTGCGCAGTTCGCCAAGCCGGGCCTCGAATTCGTCTACAGGCACGAGAAACGCAAGGAACCGGGATTTCCTGTCCTCCAGGAACCCTTCAAACTCGCGGGAGACGGTTTTCAGGTCCATAAGGAAGTCAGGCTGGCATCTTGAAGTGCTTGGACAGCTTCAATGCCTGGCCCTGATAGTTGGAGCCGATGCCTTCGCCATAGAGCTGTCCGGGACGCTCGGCCATTTTCTCATAAACAAGCCTTCCAACGGTCTGGCCGTGTTCGACGATGAATGGCACGTCATGGGAGCGGACCTCCAGAACGGCACGTGACCCGACGCCGCCCGCGCTGGCGTGGCCAAATCCGGGATCAAAAAAACCTGCATAGTGGACGCGGAACTCGCCCACGAGTGCGTCAAAGGGCACCATTTCCGCCGCAAAATCGGGCGGCACATGGACGGCTTCCTGACTGACCAGGATATAGAATTCGTTTGGATCGAGAATAAGTTCAGCGGCTCCGCGCCGGTAAATCGGCTCCCAGAAATCGAGTGGATCGTTGGCGCCTGGAAGGTCGACATCGATCAGCCCGGAATGGTGTTTTGCACGGTAGCCGACCAGGCTGCCTTCGCCTTTTCCCTCCAGGTCGATGGACAACTGTACCCCGCCGCCGATGCGCTCATTGCCACCGGATACAAGGGTTTCGGTCTTGTGGATCTCTTCCAACTCGCTGTCCGCGATCAACGAGGCACCGCGCCGAAAGCGGATTTGGCTGAGGCGGGACCCAGCACGGACGAGGATCGGGAACGTGAGTGGGGAAATCTCGGCATAAAGCGGGCCGCTGTAACCGGCTGCCACCGTATCAAACGCGAGACCGTGATCGGTGATCACACGGGTAAAGACATCCAGCCGCCCGGTCGAACTCTTCGGATTGGCAGTGGCGGAGATATCCTGCGGCAGGGCGAGGTTTTCCTGAAGCGGAACGATATAGACACACCCGGTTTCCAGAACGGCCCCTTCAGAAATGTCGAAGGCGTGCAGTTCCAGGGCTTCCAGCTTTTCAGCGACGGTAGCGGAAGGTCCGGGCAGGAAGCTGGCCCTGACACGGTAGGCAATGTGTCCGAGCCTGAGGTCAAGGCTGGCCGGCTGGATCTGCCCGTCAACCGGGGGCTCCTCGGCGAAAATGGTGTTCTCGGCAAACATGGTCTTGATTGTGTGTGCCGGTAAAATACCCATCGGTGCCGCCGTCATCAGTTCTTCCCGTTTCAAATACGTCTGTTTCCCCGTGCTTACCGGATCGCCGGGCATCCGCCAACTTTTATCAGTCCCTCGTTTGACGTTCTGTAGTTTTTACCGTATTCGTCTCTCCGGATCCGTGGTGATTTGAGCCGGCCGGCTTGCAGCCACGTTAAATAAGTCGCTAAAGAGGCCGGGTTGCAAAAACCCCGGCCCGAGGCCGGGGTTTTTGCATTTGGAGTGACCAAAATGACAACGCGGACGGAAAACAAGAAGAAGACAAGGCGCCCGGCGACCGAACTGGTGCATGGCGGTACTAGCCGGTCTCAATTCGGTGAGACATCTGAAGCGCTTTATTTGACCCAAGGGTTTGTCTATGCCGGCGCTGAAGCGGCCGAGGCGCGCTTTAATGGCGATGATCCGGGTTTCGTCTATTCGCGCTATGCAAATCCGACGGTCTCCATGTTTGAGGACCGGATAAAAGCGCTCGAGGGTGCGGAGGCGGCCCGGGCGACGGCAAGCGGCATGGCCGCTGTGAACCTGGCCATGATGGCAAGCGTCAAGGCGGGCGATCATGTGGTTGCCGGAAAAGCCCTTTTCGGTTCCTGCCGGTACATCGTTGAAACGCTGCTACCGCGTTTCGGAGTGGAATCGACACTTGTGGACGGAACCGACATTGATCAGTGGCGTCAGGCGGTCAGGCCGAACACGACCGCAATGTTCCTTGAAAGCCCAACCAATCCAACACTGGAAATCATCGATATCGCAGCGGTCGCCGAGATTGCGAAGTCTGTTGGCGCACGTCTGGTGGTCGACAATGTGTTCGCCACTCCGATGTACCAGTCTCCGCTGAAGCTTGGCGCTGATGTTGTTGTTTATTCCGCGACCAAACACATTGACGGGCAGGGGCGCTGTCTTGGCGGCGTGGTGCTGTCGGATGAAGAGTGGATCACCGATGAAGTGATGCCGCTGGTCAAGCACACCGGGCCGCACATGAGCCCGTTCAGTGCCTGGGTGCTTTTGAAAGGCCTTGAAACCCTGCCGCTTCGGGTGGAACGGCAATCTGCGTCCGCGCGGCGGCTGGCCGATTTTCTTGCGGATCAGTCTGCAGTTACCCGCCTGATTTATCCAGGCAGAGACGATCACCCGCAGGCTGAGGTGGCAAAACGGCAGATGACGGGTGGCTCCACTATGCTGGCAATGGAAATTGCCGGCGGAAAAGAAGCGGCCTTCAAGTTCACCAACGCTCTGGAGATCATCAAGATTTCCAACAACCTCGGTGATGCGAAAAGTCTGATCACCCATCCGGCAACAACTACCCACCAGTCGCTGGAAGAAGAAGCGCGCGCTGAACTTGGCATAACCGACGGTATATTGCGGCTTTCGGTTGGTCTGGAGGATCCTGAAGACCTCCTGGAAGATGTAGCCCAGGCCTTGGACGTAATCAGCTGACGGCAGTTCGGCGAAGCGTACGGGCTGCTATCAGCAGCCTTGCGCTCGCCGACAAAATGCATATCGCCGCGAACGCCCAGGCCAGGATGGCGAAACCAGAGGGCCAGAGGCACATCAACACAAACAGGCCGATCGTCTCGGCCCCTTCCGCGAGACCGCCAAGATAATACAGCGATTTGGAGCCTTGCTTGTCGGTCTCCAGGCCGTGCTTTTCCGCCATGATCGCGAAAGCGAGAAATGCTGATCCGTTGGCATAAAAGCTCAACAGCAGTGCAGCAGCAGGAAGCGCGTTTGTCTCCGGATTTGCGACGGCGAAGGCAAAGGGTATTGCGCCGTAGAAGAAGAAATCGAGCGTGATGTCGAGATAGCCGCCAAGGTCGGTTTTGCCATTGACCCGCGCAACTGCTCCGTCGAGGCCGTCGGCCAACCTGTTCAGCAGAAGGAAAAGACACCCTAGAAGCGAAAACCCGGTCGCAATCAGAACCGCCGCAGCCAAACCCAACCCAAAACCGGTGATCGTAATCGTGTTTGCCGAAATTCCAGATTTGGCGAGAGTGGTGCCGGCCGCGTTGAGCGGTGGGTCGATCAACGGTCTCAAGCGGGCGTCAAACATCATCAGGCTCGTATCAGGAGGGGATTTCGTCCCTTCTAATGGGAGATTGATGCATTTTCAGCAAGTCAGTGTCTTTCACGGATACGTCAACACGCCTATAAGGCCCCTCTGCTGGCAGAATTGCGGTCAGCTTGAGGATGGAGTTATTCGGGAATGTACCGAGCGGTCACAAACGATATTGAGGTAAGCGTCGAGCCCTATTACCTCGATGACGAATCGAACCCGGATGAGAACCAGTACATTTGGGCCTATGCCATCGAGATCCGCAATGATGGCAATGAGCCGGTTCAACTCAAATCCCGATACTGGAAGATTGTGGACGCGCTTGGGCGCGTCGAGGAAGTCCGTGGCGCTGGCGTTGTCGGTGAACAGCCGGTCATCGGACCCGGCGAGACGTTCGAATACTCCTCAGGCTGCCCGTTGACGACCGATTCCGGTTTCATGCAGGGCAGCTATGGGATGGAGCGGGAAGACGGGACGACATTTGATGTCGCAATTCCCGCCTTCTCCCTGGATCTGCCGGACGCGATCCACAGCATGAATTGATGGGTATCAGGCAGTCTTGTGCCTGGCCTGAGCACCGCGTTCGATTGCAGCAACAGTCAATTTGTCAAGCGAGAACCGGTCACGCAGCATTTGCAGCAGGCGAAGTTCTTCCTGGCGGACATCAAGGTCAGCGGCCGCAACATCTACAGCAATCGCATAGGCTGTGTCGTAGAGTTTGGTTGGCAACGCATTCGTAATGACTGTCAAAACAGCGTCCAGCCCGTCCGGCTGTTGCAGGACTTCGCTGCAGCGCTGGGCAGCAGGGATCACGTCATCGCTGTCATAGCCGTTGAAAATCGGCAGGGTCTTGACCGTTTCTCCGATGGTGGCCAGTTCATTGTCGGTCATGGTGCTGTCTGCGGCCGACATAATGACCATGACGTAGACCAGAGCTTCCTGAATGCTGATTGAATCGTTCATTGCGTAAATTTGCCTTTCCATCGGCTTGCTATCACGCGTTAGGTAGCGGCTCTGGTTAAGGATCGCAAGTATAGTAGATGCGACAACGATTGACGGGAGGGCCTGGCTTTTCTAGTGTCGCCGCGCCTTTGCGGATCGCCACAGTGATGCTGGTCCGTTCGGCATCGTCTTTCCAAGCAAACAGAACTGAACCCGTACCATGACCGACCACGCCCTGCCACCGCTTGACCTCTCGCAAGATCTTGTCGAGGCGGCCCGGAAATCTAAAGCCTGGCCCTTCGAAGAAGCGCGAAAACTGGTCAAACGGATCGAGGGCCGCGATCCGGCGCAACCAGTTTTGTTTGAAACCGGGTATGGCCCCTCGGGCTTGCCGCACATTGGCACGTTCGGTGAGGTTGCGCGCACGACCATGGTGCGGACCGCCTTTCGCCTTCTGACCGAAGACAAGGTGCCGACCAGGCTTCTGTGCTTCTCGGACGACATGGATGGCATGCGTAAGATCCCGGAGAACGTTCCGGACAAGGCGGCGCTTGAGCCTTATCTTCAGATGCCTTTGAGCGTCGTGCCAAATCCGTTTGGCGGCGACTACGACAGCTTTGGCGATCACAACAACGCCATGCTGCGCCGGTTTCTGGACACCTTCGGGTTTGACTATGAGTTCGCCAGCTCCACGGAGTACTACAAGTCCGGCAAGTTCGACGCCATTCTGTTGAAGGCTGTCGAGAAGTATCAGGCCCTTATGGAGGTGATGCTGCCGACCCTGGGCGAAGAACGACAGGCGACCTACAGCCCGTTCCTGCCGATTTCTCCGACGTCCGGCCGGGTACTCTACGTCCCGATGAAGGATGTAAATGCCAACGACGGCACCGTCACATTCGAAGATGAGGACGGGACGGATGTGACCCTTCCGGTCACCGGCGGCAATGTGAAGCTGCAGTGGAAGCCGGACTTCGGTGCGCGCTGGGCGGCACTGGGTGTGGACTTTGAAATGTTCGGCAAGGATCACGGGCCGAACATGGGGCTTTACGACAAGATCTGCCGGGTACTTGGCGGCAAGGCACCGGAGCACTTCGTCTATGAGCTGTTCCTCGCCGATGACGGTTCTAAGATTTCCAAATCCAAGGGCAACGGGCTCACCATTGACGAGTGGCTGACCTATGCGCCGTCGGAAAGCCTGGCTCTTTACATGTTCCAGAAGCCGAAGACTGCGAAAAAGCTCTATTTCGACGTCATCCCGAAGGCTGTCGATGAGTATTTTACCTTTGCGCAGAAGTTTCCGGCCATGCCGGTGGAGCAGAAGCTGCAGAACCCGGCATGGCACATTCATTCCGGCGATGTTCCGCAGATCGATCTGCCTGTGCCTTTCGCCATGTTGCTGAACCTGGTGTCCGCATCCAATGCCGAGAGCAAGGAAGTTCTTTGGGCCTTCATCACCCGCTATGCGCCTGGCGTGACGGCTGAAACCCATCCGGAGCTGGATGCCCTGGTCGGCTATGCGATCCGCTACTTTGACGACTTCGTTAAGCCGGCGAAATCCTTCAAGGTTCCGGATGAGGTTGAACTTCAGGCGCTTGCTGAACTAGACGCAAAACTGGCGGCATTGCCGGCCGATGCGGACGGTGCGGTCATTCAGGATGCGGTTCTTGATGTGGCGCGCGCAATTGAGCGTTATCAGGATCCGAAGAAGAAAGGCCCTGACGGCGGTCCGGGCGTTTCCGTTGCCTGGTTCTCCGCGCTCTATCAGCTTCTCCTAGGCCAAGAGCGAGGACCGCGGTTTGGCTCCTTTGTTGCTCTGTATGGCATTGAGGAAACTCGGGCATTGATCAGCAAGGCGCTTGCGGGAACCTTGTCGGCTTAAACGCCGCGCCTGATTTGAAGAACAGGAAAGCCGTCCATCCGGGCGGCTTTTTCTTTTTTTCCAAATTCAGAATGACGGCAGATGGCACCTCATCTTGAGGAGCGGAGCGTAAGCGTAGCCTCGAAAGATGGGTGGCAAATACAGGTATGTGCTGCCATGCTTCGAGACAGCACTTTCGTGCTTCCTCAGCATGAGGCCTTCAGTTGGGGCTCCCACCACCAAAGCCGGTCGTGCCGGCAGCCATTATTTGCAGATTACCCATCAGGGGTGAAATCCAGGGTGTCGAACGGATTGTCGCCGGGCAAAGTGAAGTCCGGAGGGGTGACGAGAATGTCTTCTTCTCCCGGAAGCGGAGTATCCTCCAGATCCTGATCGCTTTGGTCCAGAGCGGCATCGGGC
Source organism: Roseibium sp. (assembly GCA_965230705.1). Lineage (GTDB taxonomy): Bacteria > Pseudomonadota > Alphaproteobacteria > Rhizobiales > Stappiaceae > Roseibium. Next base: position 1,309,910 of record CBDDLN010000001.1, read on the forward strand.
AATTCCTTCAGCCATTCTGCCTGCCATTTGCCGCGCTTCTTGTCTTTCGCCTCATTTGCCAGGGCGATGTAGTGCTCCGGAGCATCCTCGGCCGGATCGGCCCAGCCATAGCGGACCAGCCATTCACCCAGGTTGATGGTCTTGCGCGTGCAGACTGCCACCATTTTCTGCGGCCCGAGTACTTCCTGCTTCTCACAGGAAACGGTGAACATGCGCACCAGACCGCGAAGGAACGTGCGGGCACGCGCGCCACAAGGCCAAGTGCCGCCAAGTCTGGACAGGCAAGTCGCATCGGGCGCCAAGGGTTGGATGAAAGCGATCTGCACGAGCATTGAATCGGACTTCAAAGTTCCGGCATCAAGGACCTGGGGTCGGCGCATGTCGAATGGCCCTTCCAGCATGGGTTCAACCGGAGGATTGAGTAGGTCCTGGTATTCCTTTGAAGGTTCAACGCGGGTGAGTGCGCCAGTAACTGACGGTGGGGAAATGCCTTCCGGCGAGACGTCCCGGATGTCACTTGGCCGTGGTGCGGCTGGTGCAACGCCGTTCTGGGACTGGCCTTCCGCATTGATTCTGGACTGGCCGCTGTCTGTTAGACGTAATTGATCCGGAATAGGTGGCGCCGGTTTTTTTTCTGGATCTGGCGGTTCGGCAATATACAGCCAGGCAATTGTTCCTGCGCTGCCCAAAAGCAGCGCTGCAGGCATAAAAAATGAGCGGAACTTCATGGGCTGCCTGGCGGCTCCGAATTGTTCAAAAGTGCTCTGATTACTGACTCGCCCATATAATACGGGCAATCCAGTCAATTTCCGAGTGGTCCAGCACCACATTTGGCCTGCGTGTGTCGAGCTCGGAAAACTCTGTCGTTTTTGACGTTTGACGATGGAGAAGCAGAATTTGCAGCGGTGCATTGCGCACCTTGACCAGAACCCGGTCGCCGCGCCGGATGGCCGAGTCGGGAGCGGCGATCACCGTATCTCCGTCCCGGTAAAGCGGCAGCATCTGATCCCCGGTGATCTCCAGCGCAAACAACTTGCCTGTTCTGGGGTCTGGAAAAGGGATTGTTTCCTGTACCTCGCTGATCGCGATTTTCTGCGATTGGAGTAGGCCATCGCCGAGCGTGATGAGCGGAACCAGGCGGGTGTCGGCATCGGCGGCCTTCTCGGCCTTTTTGTCCATGATGAACGTGTTGAATGGTTCGCCGGTGGCATCAAGGATTTTGGCAAGCGACTCGGTCGACGGCCACCTCGGACGGCCATCGTTGGCAATGCGCTTTGAGGGATTGAAGGTCGTCGGGTCCAGCCCGGCTCTGCGGGCCAGTCCAGAGGGCGACAGTCCGTTGCGCGTCGCAAGCGCGTCAATCGCTGCCCAAACCTGTTCATGCGACAGCATCGCAGCCTCCGGATCTCATGCGTTTGCAGGAATAAATACCTTGAGGAAATTATGTATAAGGCAAAAATTCCTGTCAAAGTTTAGACGACTGGAGCAGGGCCTCCTCAATGCTTGCTCCTGTCGGCGGTTGGTTATAGGGTCCGCGCCGATTTGGCCGTTCAGTCTAATCTAAAACGGACAAGGGCTTCGTTTTACAGGAAGAAACCGACACCAATGCAGCTGATATACAAAATCGTTCCAGAAGAACTCTGGCGCCAGTCGGAAGCCAATGGTGTGTTCGAAGGCGCGCCGGTGGACCTTGCGGACGGGTACATTCACTTCTCCACAGCGGTGCAGGTGCGTGAGACGGCAGGGAAGCACTTCAAAGGTCAGAACGGCCTGCTCCTGGCGGCGTTTGAAACGCAGGCATTTGGTGACAAGCTGAAATGGGAACCATCTCGCGGCGGTGATCTGTTCCCCCACCTTTATGCGACCTTCGCCCCTTCGGAGGCCAGGTGGGTTCAACCGCTTCCATTGGATGATAGTGGCCATCACGTATTTCCGGATCTTGAACAATGATCGGCTCCTCCCTGGAAAAAATTGCCCTTGCCGGCCTTCACCGGTTGGACGCGGAAACCGCCCATGGCGTGACGATCAAGGCGCTGAAATCCGGATTGCTGCCGGCGCCAGGATTGCCCACCGATCCAAGGCTTGAAGTGAAGTTATGGGACCTGCGGTTCTCCAACCCGTTGGGTATGGCTGCCGGGTTTGACAAGAACGGTGAAGTGCCGGATGCGTTGTTGCGGCAGGGGTTCGGCTTTACTGAAGTTGGCTCAGTCACTCCGAAGCCACAGCCCGGAAATCCCAAGCCCCGTGTTTTCCGGTTGCCCGCCGATCAGGGCGTTATCAATCGCTATGGCTTTAACAATGAGGGGCACGAAGCCTTGCGCCACCGGCTGGACCGCCGGGCCCGGCAGATCGGCATTGTGGGCATCAACGTCGGCGCCAATAAAACATCTGAAGACCGGGTGGCGGATTATGTGGCGGGCATTCATGCCTTCGCCGATATCGCATCCTATTTTACGGTCAACGTGTCGTCGCCCAATACGCCCGGCCTCAGGGATTTGCAGGCCCGCGATGCGCTGGCCGAGCTTCTAACGGGCGTTATCGCCGCACGGGATGAACGGACTCGGGTCGTTGGCCGCAAGGTCCCGGTACTCCTGAAAATCGCACCGGATGTGGATGATGCTTCCCTTGAAGAGATCATCGATGAAGTTCTTGGCAAATGCGTTGATGGTCTGATCGTCTCCAATACGACAATCTCCCGCGATGGCCTGAGTGCTGATGCGAACAGGGACGAAACCGGAGGCTTGTCCGGAAAGCCGTTGTTTAGAAAATCCACCATTGCGTTGGCCAAGGCACGCAAGCTTGCAGGTGCCGACCTGCCGATCATCGGGGTTGGCGGCATAGACAGCGCGGAGACAGCCTGGACAAAGATCACAGCCGGTGCAGACCTGCTGCAGATCTATTCCGCGCTTGTGTTTCATGGCATGGGCCTGGTGGGGGATATCCTCACAGGGTTGTCGAGTAAGCTCGATGAAAACGGCCTGAGCTCACTCTCAGAGGCCCGGGACGCCAATGTCGATGCCTGGGCGGGTGCTGACGCCTGAGGCGGCTTCAGCCGGTATTTGCAAACGTGCTGTCGGCTTTTCTTCGGCAGACGTAGGATAGCGTCAGTCCCCGCATGCCGAAAAAGATCTGTAATGCTAGCCAGAGCCCGTGGTTCTGTAGATGCGGGAACAAGAGGTAGTAGGCCGCGATATAGGTGGCGAGTGATATGAGCATCATGTTGCGCATCTCGCGGGACCAGGTGGCGCCGATAAAAATTCCGTCCATCTGAAATGCCAGTACGCCGCAAAGTGGTGTGATTGCCGCCCAAAAAAGGTAAGTACGGCACATCTCCCGAATCTCCGGTGATACGGTTATCAGGTCGATCAGGAAGCTGCCCGCGACGCTATAGATGGCCGCGAGCCCGGCGGCCATCGCAAGGCTCCACGTCAAAGTCAGCTTGAGGGTGCGGTCGAAAGCGGGCCGGTACCGTGCGCCAACTGCACGGCCTGCCAGTTGTTCAGCTGCCGTTGCAAGGCCGTCAAGAAAATAGCTTCCCACGACGACGAGTTTTTCAAGGATCGCATTTGCGGCAAGGATCGTGTCGCCTTGATCAGCGGACCGCGCGGTGAAGAAGGCGAGGGCAAACAGCAAGGTGAACGAGCGGATCATGATGTCGCGGTTGACCGCAAGCATGCGCAGCAAAAGCCTGCGTTCAAAAACGATCTGCCATGTGGGCCATTTAACGTTCTTTGATGTGTAAAGGACAAGCAAAAATCCGGCTCCGGCCGTAACAGCTTCTGCAAGAACTGTTGCCACGGCCACGCCCTCAATGCTCCACTCCAGCCCAATCACAAACCAAATGCTGAGCGCGATGTTGAGGCCATTGAGAAGAAGTTGGAGGAACAGGCCTGTGTTGGCCTTACCCAGTCCCAGGTACCAGCCAAGGATCGCATAGTTGATCAGGAGAAAGGGCGCACTGTAGACGCGCACTTCGAAATAGCGCCGTGTCGCGGACTGGACGTTGTCACTGCCGCCGAGAAAGGCCAGCCCAAACTCCAAGAGTGGTGCCTTCAGCACGATCACTGCAAGCCCCGCAGCAAGCGCGATCACAATAGCTCTCAGAAAAGTAGCCCGGATTTCGCTGTGATCATTCGCGCCCAAGGCTTGTGCAGTTAGGCCTGTGGTCCCGGACCGCAAAAAATTGAAAGTCGTGAATACCAGATCAAACAGCACACTGCCGATGGCAATTCCGCCGATCAGGGCCGCATCTCCGAGACGACCGATCACCGCCGTATCAACAACACCCAGAAGCGGCGTCGACAGGTAGGCCAGGGTCATGGGAACCGCAATTGCAAGAACGCTGCGATGCGTTACGGAAAACGGTTTTCCTTCGGTGGCCGATTGCGGAAGGGTGGTCATGTTTTTTTGCAGAAACGGGCCGGATAACAAGGTTGTTTCCGGTTGATGCGGGAAGAACGAAGAGGCGCGCTCAGCACCCTCCAATGTGCGGGGGCTTTTCATGGCCCTCAACAAGCCTATAAACCAAAATCATGACCTTAGCGATTGTTCATCATCCCGCCTATTGCGCTGATTTGCCGGAAAACCACCGGTTTCCAATGGAAAAATTCCGGGCGGTAGCAGCGAAGATTGAAGAGGAAGGTTTGCTGAACGGGCAACGGTTTATCAAACCGCGCCCGGCACCTGCCGAATGGGTCGCGCTGGCACACGACCGCTCGTATGTCGACCAGTTATTTGCCGCTGATGTGCCTTCGAAGATCGCCCGGGAAATCGGGTTTCCGATGTCTCAGTCCGTCGGATTACGGGCGCGTTGTGCCACCGGCGGCACTGTCTTGACCGGATACCTTGCGCTGGAACAAGGCATCGCATGCAACACTGCAGGCGGCAGTCACCATGCGCGCTGGGCACAGGGGGCAGGCTTTTGCGTGTTCAATGATGTCGCCGTCGCAATCCGCGTCATGCAGGCCGATGACGCAATCCGGCGTGCGCTTGTCGTTGATCTTGACGTGCACCAGGGAGATGGAACGGCCGAAATTTTTGCTGGTGACAAAAGTGTCTTCACCTTTTCCATGCATGCAGAGAAAAATTATCCAGTCAGAAAAGTGGCTTCTGACGTGGACATCGCGCTTCCAGATGAAACCGAGGATGCCGAATATCTGGACCGTTTGGCTCAAGCGCTACCGGCCGTTATCCGGGCGGCTGAAGCTGATATTGTCTTTTTCAACGCTGGAGTTGACCCGTATGCGGGGGACAAGCTCGGCCGCTTGAGCTTGACCCGTCAAGGGCTCGCCGCGCGCGATCGGTATGTTCTAAAAACCCTGGCCGCGGCCGGCTTGCCGGTTGCTGGTGTATTAGGCGGCGGCTATTCCACCGACATTGAGGAACTTGCAGACCGCCATGTGACCTTGCACCGGACGGCAGCGGAATTGACGCCGCTCGCAGTCCGATCGAATGAAAGCGGCAGACGGGTTACCGCCCCATTGTCTTGAATACGCGCGCAATCAACCAGATTGGAACAACGATAATGGCGCCGACAATGAAATAGCGCAGAATGTTCCCCAAAGCTGCGAAGCCCATGTTCCAAAGGCGTTCGATGAAACGCATGGACATATCGATCAGATCCAACGGATCAAGATCGAGTGCAGACAAGATTACACCAACGACGAAAGACAAAAACACCAGCCGCAAAATGACTTGGCCAGGCGATCCGCCCATGAATTTCGACAGGTTTTGTTCGGACATTATGTTTTCCGCCGGGAATGTGGATGCTGAACTTGGTTCCGCTTATTTATGGTGGCGCGGGCCCGTCCGCAATAGCGCGTATCTGTGGTTGGTGTGACCAGTGGCAGTGTCGCCAGAGTGGTGCTGAATTGACGCGGATTAGGTAAATCAGCTTATTTTGGCATAATCAGTCAAAAAACAATCTTATCAGGCTAATTACCAATTGCGCGGTTTACAGTATTGATTTCGGTATCGGATGGCAGGCCTCGTTTTTTTAAGAAACTTCCAAATAAGGGTCACTATCCAGCGTCTTGATTTCAGCCGCATCGGTTGAAAGTGGACTGGCAAATAATATAGGCATATGGCCCCATCGTACTGCCGTATAAATGCCATGGTACGCTTTCAGCCATGACATAACGATAAGCACGGATCCAGACGTTTTATAAGTAAGAAGGGGTGTAGCCCAAGTGGGGGCTTCACTGGTTTTCCTTTGTTGCTGGCAAGCCGCCGGACCCTTCCGGAAGTGTCTTGCGTCTATTACGAGATCGTGTCGCTGCACGGTCTCGTTCCTTTATTAGGTCAATCCGGTGCAACCCCGACAACATGAAAGTCAGCTCTTGCGTCGATAGTCGCTCGGCGGCATCCCGAACCAGGTCCGTGCCGAACGGGAAAACGTGCTGAGATCAGAGTATCCGAGCAGGAACGCGATTTCCTTGAGGTCCAACTTCGTTTCACGCAAATACCGGGAGGCTAGAGATTGCCGGATAGTATCTGTTAACTGGCGGAAGGACGTGTTCTCAAACTCAAGGCGGCGCTGCAGGCTTCTTTGCGATATGCCCAAGTATGCAGCCACAGATTTCACCTTGCAATCGCCTGCCTTCAAATGGCTGCTGATAGCTGCCTTGATTGTATTTAAAGGGCTGCCCAATTGCAGGATCTTGTCCACATCAGTCATAGCTGCGTTTTCAATTTCAGCATAGGGACAGGGTTTGCCGCATTGCGGCTTAAGGTCGAGAAAAACTGAAGGTATCAGAATGCGGTCATGTGCCTGGCCGAATTTCAAGTGGCTACCATTGCGCTGCTGGAACCTCGATTTGCACTTGGGGGGCGGGACACTCAGCTCAATCGTTAAGCGCATGGCTTGTCCCAGCGCCATGTGTTCTATCCGGCTTGCTGCCCAAGCTACTTCTGCGAAAAATGCCTGTTTGCGTGGGGTAAAGCGGTCCGGGATCTCCCATGTTAGGGTGCCGAATTCCGGCTGTTCGTCAAAAGCCAGCTTGATGCAATTTCCCCGAAGCACAAAGAACCTTTGCCAGTTCTTAAGACCGGTTCGAAGTGACGGTGCACAAGACGCGACAAATTCAAAAGTCGGGAACGCTCCTTGGGGGAGCTCTGAAAAGAAATCGAGTATGGCGGCATCGTCGTCAATCTCGCCGGCGACAAATTCGAGCAGCGCCAGAAGGACGGAAATTTCAATTTTACGGCCGATGAGGTCATTGGCATTCTCCGGCAAACCGAAACGGTTGGCCACGCCGCTCCAATCCACTCCATGTGCGCGTATAAGCGGCTGGAGGTAGCCGATCTGATCGGCCAATGCCCACTCAAGAGGATTGAGCGTTTTGGTTGCCAAAAGCCGACCTCAATTAATACTTCATGCATTCCCTTTGGGAAAACGCATGAAATAACAGCTGGATATTTCAGAGCGCAGCTCACGTCTGAACTTCAGATCCAAGAGATTGCGTCCACATGCAGTGCCATACTAGCATACAATCAAGTTTTGGATGAGGAATTGTATCTGAGTTCAAGTTGAAAATTCACTAATATTGAAAAGCCGGTTAATGTCAGCTTGGTCAATACGAATGAATATATGGATAGATCTCGATGTGGAGTGTCCATGATTATATATAATGGATTGAATTTAAGTAGTTTTTCTCAAGGAAAATGATGTATTGCGGTGGATGGAAGTAGTTAAAAATAACAAGGTCTGACTGACGAGGTGCCTGTGAGCCAAGACCGTATACGCAGTTCGAATGTCGGCTCGATATTTAACATAGAGCTAATCCGGACAAGCAAGCTGTGGTCATTTGAGCAGCTTTGTGGCGTATCGGTTAGAGCACCGGTCGTAAACGTGGACACGTTAGATGGTTTTGTGCGGTTCTCCCGGCCAGGCGCATTCCGCAGCGCGATGCGGGACATCGGGCAAGGGGGGCAACGCAGCCGGAGGGCCGCGCAATGCCACCCAAAGGGCCACCTCTCATTGGCCCGCTGGACTATGTTGGGATGCTCTTATGGTGCCTGCACCACCGCGAGCACCCCGCCTTGCCAGCAGACAAATGAGAGGGGTCAAACGCTGCCACGTTTTCGCCCGGTGCTCTTGTTCAAGGTCCTCACTGGGAAGCCACTGGCCAACCGCATTCCGTGTTGGTCTTCAACCTTGGCTCTTACTGACGACAGAGAGTGTTTCCGGTTGTTGCGCTTGATTGCGGATGGTTCTCGGAGGGTGACCGAACCAGTTTTTAACCGCTCTAGAAAAAGCACTGATCTCGGTAAAACCAAGCATGTAAGTCAGCTCTTTGACGGGAATGTTGGTTTCCCTCAGATAATGTTCGGCAGCTGAACGCCGGACTGTACCAACAAGCTGCCGGAACGTCGTGTTGGTCAATTCCAGCTCCTTTTGGAGTTGGTGAGGTGTCACGTTGAGTTCCGCTGCAACCTCATCCAGTGAACAGTCGCCCGACTTCAAACGTTCGGAGATGACCGTCGCAATTCGTACTGTTGACAGATTGCCGGGCAGCCCTTCTTCCAGCGCAAGCTGGGCTGCCTCCTCCACAATTCGAAAAAGTCCCTGGTCTGCATCGGGCGGCTGGTTTGAGAGCTTCGAGCTTGGAACAAGGAAACGTGTGGCTGGAGCATCAAAGGTAATTTGACCGTTGTATTTCGCCAAGAAAGTGCTTGTTCTGACAGGAGGCGGGGCTGCCAGTTCGGTGCATACTCCTGTTCCATCTCCAGCAAGGATCTGTTCGATCCGGCCGACCATGAAGGCACTCATGCCGTAGGTGAACTGGCACCGAACTCCCAGATGATCGGGAATGTACCATTCCAGAATTCCATGGCTGTCGGTCTCGGAATAGGAAAGGCTGGTTGAGTTGGTCCGGGTTGGGAAAAAGCGGGCCCAGTTTTTTAGACTCTCCCGGACGGTCGGGGCGCAAAATCCGACGTAATCGAAGAAATTCGCATATCCGACTTCTGCCTGGTAGAAAACATCCAAAACCGCGATGTCATCACCTGTCAACCGGGCCAAATCATCAAAAGCAGCGATGACAGTCCTGACGTCCAGACGGCTGCCTTGGTCTTGGACCTCGCCGGCCGTAAGCCCGTAATTTTTCAGAAAGTCCGGCCAGTCGATCTCATTTTCATCCGCAACCTTGGACAAAATCCCAAGGGGCCGAGAAATTACCCATTCCGAAGATGGAAACTTGGACATCGGAACATCCTTGATGAGAACCAAGCACAAGTGTCGCAGAATTGGCGTTATTTGACAACTTTCATGCCGAAGAGGTTAACTTTGATGGGAGTCCAAACTGCTAGCCTGCAGCGTGCCGCCGCGGCAGACCGGTTTGGTCTTCAGGTGCCTGCTGTGCTTTGTTTTTCCGAAGTGCTGCGTATCGCCTTTGGAGAGGTGCCAAACCAGATTTTTGCAGCTCTCGAGAACGTACTCATTCCGGAAAAACCCAATAAATGAGCAATTTCCTTCAGTGGCATGTCAGTTTCCAGGAGATACTGCTCAGCAACGGTTTTGCGGACTTTTGCCAGGAGAGACCGGTAGGACGTACCGTGCGCTTCAAAAATCCTTTGCAGTGTCCGGCGCGAAAGTTCTGATCTGTTCGCAACAGCATCAACGGAGCAATTGCCTGCTCTCATGCACTCACACATGACTTCTATGATTTGGTGCAAGGGGGACGCAGCTGTTTGTCGGCCGTCTATGACCTGTTGCACGTGATTTTCAACGATACGCAGCAGGACCGGGTCGGTCGTGCCTGGACTGAGGTCGAGAAGATGAGAGGGTACCAGCACACAGTGATCCGCTTGGTTATACTGAACCTGGCCACCGTATTTTTCCAAAATGGTGGAGACGGAATTTGGCCTCGGTGAATCGATGTGGATCTCGATGTCGCATTCGCTATCCCCCAGCAGCATTTCCGTACGGCTGATCGCCCAACCCAGGAACACGAACGAAAACTGAGTGTAATTTGAAAAGCTGGAAGGCAGTGACCATTCCAGTTTGCCGAAATGTTCGTCCTCCGAATAGTGGATCTTGAGGCAATTGCTGCGCAAGGCGGAATAGCGGCACCAATTTGACAGACCCTTGCGGACTGATTGGGCATAGATCCCGAGGTAATCGAAACCTTGTGCAAAGCCCACTGGGAAGCCATGGAAAATGTCGATTATTTGAGCGTCGTTTTGAGACACTTCCGCAAAGCGCTGGAAGACAGCGATCATTGTCTTTGCACTGATTGTGGTGTCTGGATCGGCGATCTCAATGTCCTGCAGGTCAAACCCGCTTAAAAATGTGTCCCAATCTAATCCCTCTGTCCTGGCATACTCCCCCAAGTGGGCAAGGGGGCTTGCCTGGATCCAATAGTCTTCTTGTTGCAATACGGTCATCGTCGTATCTGGCGGCGTAAGTAGAAACCGCGAAGTGCCTTGTTGGTCAGTAATGTGATTGCAAAAACCAGACCCAAGTGGGGAATAAAACCCGGCTAGAATAGCATACTTAGATGCAACTTTAATATGTATTTGCGGCGCATTGCGTTCCGATGGCTCACGGTCGCGAGCGGAACTGTTGTAGTCAGTGCTTCAATAGCCCCAGATGCTGCGCTTTTCATCATTTGGTCTGCTCAGTCCCACCGATGTGGAGGCACCATTTCGTCCGCAGGTCTAGCTATAACCCGTCAAGTTTCCAACGCAGGATCACCATCTTCGGGGATTGTGCTAAGGCCCTGCCGAATGGATTTTGGAGCTGCACCGAACCACGCCTTGGATGCACGGGAAAATGCACTGATTTCGCCGAAACCAAGCAGAAAGGCAATTTCCTTCATCGGCAGTCTTGTTTCCAGCAGATACCGTTTTGCAGACGTTTTGCGGACGTCGTCAGTTAACTGCCGGAACGAAGTCCCATGCTGTTCAAGCAGGCGCTGCAGGGAGCGGGGTGAGGTTCCATAACTTCTTGCAACAGCATTGAGGTTGCAGGCGCCGGTTTTCAGCAGTTCTGCTATTTTCTCGGAAATCTCGATCACGGGGGACTGCGAAGCGGAGACAGTTGCAAGTTCCTGAAGCGCTGAACGCTGAACTATGGCGTACAGATTGTCTTCATGACGGCGCGGCTTGCGGTCAAGGATCTCCTTCTCGATCCTGATAACGTTCCGGCTCGCGTTGAATTTGATCCTTGAGGCATATCGCTCCTGGAATTTGGACACATGAACGGGCGGCTCCGCAGCAATTTCGATGTTGATCGGTGCAGTCGTTTCTCCAAGCGCGGATTCAAATCGTCCTGCGGCCCAACCCATTCTTGCGAACATGTTCTGCCGCCAAGGCCCGTAGAGATTTGAGTGTATCCACTCAAGGTATCCAACTCCGCCAAGCTCTGAATACTTGATTTCGATCGCATTCGTCCGGATCGGCATGGATCTATCCCATGCAATACAGCCGTCCCTTATGGTTGGAGCGCAGATGAAAAGGTAATCGAAGACGGTGAATTCACTCAAATTGCGGGAACTGAAGACGTCAAAGAGCAAAGCATCATTGCCCACGAGCGTTGGAACGAGATCCAGTATTTCCTGAAACGCTGTCAACGACACGACGCCATCGGTCGCGTCGAGAACTTCGAGGTCAAATTGGAATTTGTGCGCCAATGCACCCCAATCCACCGCATGGTCAGAGAGATGGTCGCGAAGGACTTTCAGCCCATCCGCCCGTACCCAAACATTGGATTGCCTCATGCACCGCCCCCTTCGGACACAAGTTCTCCTCGCCAAAGTATGTTGGGCGATGGCGGGAGAAGTCAACTTTTTCGGCGAAAATGGCAATAAAGTGCCGGAAAACGCGGTGATCGATGAGAAAGGGCACTGCCTCGCGACAGTGCCCATATTCTGTTTCCGTGGCAGAAACTGCTTTCTTTAGGCAGCTTCGGCGGATCCCTGATCAGCCTTGGGTGGGAATCTGCCGTAGAAAGTCTCGTTGTTTTTTGCCATGTCCCGCAGCAACTTGTTGGCCTTGAAGCGTGGCCCCCATTTGCGGGTGAACTTCCGGCAAAGGTCAACGAAAGCGGCCGTTCCCATGGTGTCTATGTAGCTCAACGTACCGCCGGTATAGGGGGCAAAGCCGAAACCAAGGATCGATCCGACATCCGCTTCCCGGACGTCGGTTAGGCATTTTTCCTCGAATATCCGGGCCGTTTCCAGCGCCTGCATGACAAGGAGGCGCTGCTTTAGCTCCTCGATGTTAAAACTGTCAGCGGGTTTCGGTGCACCTACGACTTCCGGAATTCCCGGCCAAAGCTGTTTGTCACGGCCCTGGTAGTCATAAAAGCCCTTGCCATTCTTGCGGCCAAAGCGTTCCCGTTTGACGACCATTTCTTCCAAAATGTTGTCGAGCGGACCTTCGACATAATCGACGCCCAGGTCTTTCCGTGTGGCCGAAACGATTTTCCATGCAAGATCAAGAGCGACCTCATCTCCAAGGGACAGTGGCCCCACTGGCATACCGGCCATCTTGCCAGCGTTTTCGATCATGGCAGCCGGCACACCGTCCGCCAGCATCATCAATCCTTCGCGGATGTAGGTCATCACGACGCGGGAGGTGTAGAAGCCGCGGCCGTCATTGACCACGATCGGCGTTTTCTTGATTGCCTTGATGTAATCGAGCGCCATCGCGAGCGCCCGGTCGGAGGTCTTCTTGCCCATGATCACTTCCACCAGCATCATCTTGTCGACAGGTGAGAAGAAGTGAATGCCAATGAAGTTTTTCGGCCGTTGCGCAGCTTCGGCAAGCGAGGTGATCGGCAATGTGGACGTGTTGGAGGCGTAGATTGCCCGGCTCTTCATGACCGCTTCGGCCTGTTCGGTGACCACGCGCTTGATTTCGCGATCCTCGAAAACGGCCTCAATCACCAGATCACAGTCCGCCAGCTCGTCATAGTTGGTAGTCGCCGTGATTTTGGAGAGGAGTTTTTCCTTCTGGTCTGCAGTGGCACGGCCACGTTGCATTGCCTTTGTCATCAGCCCATCGGAATGCGCCTTGCCTTTATCAGCCGCTTCCTGGTCCCGGTCGATCAGGACCACGTCAATGCCGGCCTTTGCCGTGACATAGGCAATGCCGGCGCCCATGAAACCGGCGCCCAGAATACCGAGCTTCTTGATCTTGTTTGGACGAGCCGATTCAGGACGGCGGGCACCCTTGTTCAACTCCTGCATGGAGACGAACAGTGAGCGGATCATGTTGGCCGCTTCTGGTGTCTGCAGAACTTTGGCGAAATAGCGGCTTTCAACCTGAAGCGCCAGGTCCATTGGGAGCTGGAGGCCTTCGACGACCGAATGCAGTAGATAGCGCGCGCCCGGGTAGTTGTCCTGTGTCTCCCGCCGGTAAATGGCATTGGCGGCCGGCCAGAACTGGAAACCGGCAGGCGAATAGATCTTGCCGTTGGGAAGCTTGTAGCCCTTCTTGTCCCACGGCTTTACCGGGTCGACACCGGCTTTAAGCATCTTCTTTGCCTCGTCGACCAGCTTTTTGGCCGGCACGGCAGCGTCGATCAACTTCATGGCCAGCGCCTGCTTGGCCCGCAGGGTCTTGCCTTGCAGAAGGAACTGCATGCCTTGCTGGCCGTCGGTCATGCGCATGACACGCTGGGTTCCGCCTGCACCGGGAAACAGTCCAACCTTGACCTCCGGAAGGCCAAAGGTGAAACGATCATCTTCGACGGCAACACGCGCATGGCATGCAAGCGCCAGTTCTGTACCGCCGCCCATGCAAGTGCCGTTGATGGCTGCAACGAAGGGTTTGCCACAGGTTTCAAGCTTGCGGTAGATCAGCGTCAGGCGGCGGGAGCCGTCGAACAGTGCCTTGGCTGCGCCTTCCGGATCAGAACTGCGCTTGGCGTGAAAGTCCTTCAACAGGCCTTCCAGCATGGTCAGATCTGCTCCGCCTGTGAAGGCGGCCTTGCCGGACGTGATGATGGCACCTTTGATGTTTTCAGCGTTGACGACGTCATCGACGATGGCGTCCAGTTCATCCATGACGCTGAGATCGATAACGTTCATGGATTTACCGGGCATGTCCCAGGTGATCAGGGCGATGCCGTCGGCATCGGTTTCCAGGGTGAAGTTCTTGTAGCTCATGAAAGCCTCCTCAAACCCGTTCGATAATGGTTGCTGTTCCCATGCCTGCGCCGATGCACAGGGTCACAAGGGCAGTGTTGAGGTCGCGCCGCTCCAGCTCGTCGAGGACGGTGCCGAGGATCATGGCTCCCGTTGCGCCAAGAGGATGGCCGAGAGCGATGGCACCGCCATTGACATTGACCTTGTCGGCATCAAGGTCGAACGCCTGCTGGTAGCGCAAGACGACCGACGCAAAGGCTTCGTTGATTTCAAAGAGGTCGATGTCGCCAAGTTCCATACCGGCGTTTTTCAGGAGCTTTTTCGTCACATCCACCGGACCGGTCAGCATCAGCGCCGGTTCCGAACCGATGTTTGCGAAGGCCTTGATCCGCGCGCGCGCTTTCAGGCCGGCAGACTTCCCTGCGCGGCGTGAACCGATCAGAACGGCGGCTGCGCCATCGACGATGCCCGAGGAATTGCCGGCATGATGAACATGGGAAATCTTTTCGACTTCCGGGTGTGCCTGGATGGCAACCGCGTTGAAGCCGCCCATGTTGCCCATCAGTTCGAAAGAGGCATTGAGGGAGGCGAGTGACTGCATGTCCGTCTCCGGACGCATGTGCTCATCCCTGTCCAGAATGGTGATGCCGTTGATGTCCTTGACCGGAACCACAGATTTGTCGAACCGTCCCTCATTCCAGGACTTCGCGGCCCGTTTCTGGCTTTGCACCGCATAGGCATCCACGTCGTCACGGGAAAAACCGTACTTGGAGGCGATCAGATCTGCAGATACCCCTTGCGGCATGAAGTAGGACGGGAGAGCAACCTGTGGTTCGATTGGCCAGGCTCCGCCGGAGGCGCCAATGCCGACGCGGCTCATGCTTTCCACCCCGCCCGCAATGACCAGCTTGTGCTGGCCGGACATCACCTGCGCAGACGCCATGTTGACCGCATCAAGGCCAGAGGCGCAGAAGCGGTTGATCTGCATGCCGGGAACCGTGCGGTCATAGCCGGCTGCAAAAACGGCTGCCCGCGCGATGTCGCCGCCGGCTTCACCGACCGGGTCCACGCAGCCGAGGACCACATCGTCAACGTTGGCGGTGTTCAGGTTGTTCCGGTCGCGGATGGCTTCCAGGGCCGTGGCGGCGAGCCGGACTGACGGGACCTCATGCAAGGCACCATCCTTCTTGCCGCGGCCGCGTGGCGTTCGAACATGATCGTAGATATAGGCTTCAGGCATGGAATTCCTCCGTGAGAGTTCGTCGTGCCAATTCAGGCGGGTAGCGGATGCCCGGGCATCAGGTCATAGGGTGCCTTCCAGCCGGGAAGCGCCTGGATCGCTTCCAGCCAGCGGGCAATATTCGTGAAAGGTGCAAAATCGATCCCGATTTCGTCGGGCCAGAACAGATAGCCGCACAAAGACAGGTCCGCGATCGTTGCGCGGTCAGTCGCAACGAAGCTCCGGTCTGCCAGATGCTTGTCGAGCACCTTGTAGGCGGCGATTGCCCGGCCTTCGAGCCACTTGGTGACCTCGGTTTCCCCGGTTTGGGCGAATTGGCGCAGAAACCGGAGTGTAGCCGTATAGCCGGTCAATTTGTGATTATCGAACAGCATCCAGCGCAGGATTTCCCGGCGCTCGGTATCGTCAGACCAGCCATAGGTTCCGAACTGCTCCACCAGGTAGTCCAGAATGACACCTGACTGGGTCAGTGTGGTGCCTTTGTGCTCCAGTACCGGAACTTCGCCCATCTCATTGAGGGTTTCACGGTAACCGGGAGCCCGCGTCGCGCCGTTGAAGAAGTCAACGAAGACCGGTTCCCAGTCCGCCCCGTTTAGCTGCAGCATTAGTGCGGCCTTGTAGGCGTTGCCGGATTGGGCGAAACAGTGAAGTTTGTATTCGGCCATCAAATGTCCCCGTGATCAAAGGCTGCGTGCGATCAGCACCTTCATGATTTCGTTTGTCCCGGCGTAAATCCGCTGCACGCGGGCATCGGTATAGAGCCGGGAAATCGGATATTCATTCATGTAGCCGTAGCCGCCATGCAGCTGCAGGCATTCGTCCATCACTTTGCATTGAAGATCGGTTGTCCAGTATTTGGCCATGGAGGCCGTCGTACTGTCGAGCTCACCGCGGATGTGGCGGTCAATGCAGTCGTTGGTGAACACGCGGCCGATGGTGGCTTCCGTTTTCAGTTCTGCCAGTTTGAATTGCGTGTTCTGAAAATCGAGGATGGTCTTGCCAAATGCCTTGCGCTCCTTGACGTAGTCCAGCGTGAGGATGAGCGCGCGTTCTATGGCGGCCATCGCCTGGCAAGCGACCAAAAGGCGTTCCTGCGGCAGTTGCTCCATCAACTGGTAGAAACCGCGGCCTTCCTCTGTTCCGATCAGGGCGTCAGCAGGTACGCGGACATCTTCAAAGAAAAGCTCGGACGTGTCGTTGCCTTTAAAGCCCATCTTGTCGAGGTTTCTGCCCCGGGTGAAGCCTTCAACCTTGTCAGTCTCAACCACAAACAGCGAGATGCCCTTGGAACCCTGGGAGGGATCGGTCTTGGCGACAACAATGATCAGGTTTGCCAGCTGTCCATTGGTGATGAACGTCTTGCTGCCGTTGATCACATAATGATTGCCGTCCTTGAGAGCCGTTGTCTTGACGCCCTGCAAGTCGGAACCGGCGCCGGGTTCAGTCATCGCGATCGCGCCAACCAGATCGCCGGAAACCAGGCCTGGCAGCCAGCGCTTCTTCTGGTCCTCCGATCCGTAGTGGAGAATGTAAGGCGCGACGATTGCCGAATGTAGCGCGATGCCAAAGTGATCGAAACCGTCAACACCGAGGCGGTGAATGATTGCAGCTTCATGCGCAAAGGTTCCGCCGACACCGCCATAGGCCTCCGGGATGGACGGGCACAGAAATCCGCCCTGGCCGGTTTTCTGCCAAGCTTCCCGGCTCACACAACCCGCCTCAACGAACTCTTCGTATTCCGGCGCGATCTCCTGTTCCAGAAACCGGCCGAAAGCTTCATCCAGAAGGTTGATTTCCTCGTCCTGAAAGGAGGGCGGCGGAACATCCATTGCACCCATGCGTGTTACTCCCTGGTTTTTTGTTTTTGAGGGACGGGCTGATGTCCGCCCCTGATCCGGTCAAAGGGTCAAAATCAGAAGGCTTCGGCTGGAAGCGACATCATGGTGTCTGCACCGGTGGAGATCCGTGCCAAGTGGGCGCTGGTCTCCGGCATCAGGCGTTCCATGAAGAACGTGCCGAACGTCAGTTTGGTCTTCAGCCAGTCTTCCTTGTCGCCCGCGCCGGCGGCAATCTTGTCCTGAACTGCCTTTGCGATCTTCGCCCACATGTAGCCCATGCCAACGAGGCCGAAGAGATGCATGTAATCGGTCGAACCAGCACCGGCATTGTCCGGCTGTGCCATGGCGTTGTTCATGAACCACATGGTCGCCTTTTGCAGGTCTTCCAGGCCGGATTTAAGCGGCCCGGTGAAGGCTGCCAGATCGGAATTCTCGCCGTTTTCCTGAAGGAACGTGCCGACTTCGTTAAAGAAGCTCATCACCGCACGGCCACCGTTTGCCGGCAGCTTGCGGCCCACAAGGTCAAGAGCCTGTATGCCGTTCGCGCCTTCATAGATCATGGAAATACGGGCATCGCGCACGAATTGTTCCATACCCCATTCGGTGATGTAGCCGTGGCCGCCGAACATTTGCTGTGCGTTGACCGTGTTGGCAAAGCCGGTGTCCGTCAGAACGCCTTTCAGCACCGGTGTCATCAGGCCCATCATGTCGTCTGATGCCTGACGGGTCTTTTCGTCCTCAGAACGGTGGGAGATATCGCCATGCAGGGCGGTCCACAAAATCAGTGCCCGGGCAGCCTCGTTGAAAGCCCTGATGCCCATCAGGACCCGGCGGACGTCCGGGTGCACGAGGATCGGGTCGGCTGCCTTGTCCGGATTTTTCGGTCCGGTCAGGGCGCGGCCCTGAATGCGGTCCTTGGCGTAGGCAACGGCGTTTTGGTAGGCGACTTCCGACTGGGAGAGGCCCTGAACGGCAACGCCAATACGCGCCTCGTTCATCATGGTGAACATGGCGCGCAGGCCCTTGTTCTCCTCGCCTATCAACCAACCCGTTGATCCGTCGTAGTTCATCACACAGGTGGCATTGCTGTGAATGCCCATCTTGTGCTCCAGCGAACCGCAGGTCACGCCATTGGCGTCTCCCACCGAGCCGTCGTCGTTGATGGCAAACTTGGGAACGACAAAAAGAGAAATGCCTTGGGTGCCCTCCGGTGCGCCCTCAATCCGGGCCAAAACCAGATGAATGATGTTCTCAGACAGATCGTGATCTCCGGCGGAAATGAAGATCTTGGTTCCGGAAATCTTGTAGCTGCCGTCGGCCTGAGGTGTGGCCTTGGTCCGGATAAGGCCAAGGTCCGTGCCGCAATGAGGCTCAGTCAGGTTCATGGTGCCGGTCCAGGTGCCAGCGATCATGTTGGGCAGGTATCTTGCCTTTTGCTCTTGCGAACCATGCAAAGTCAGCGCAGCGATCGCGCCGGCAGTCAGGCCCGGGTACATCGCAAACGCCATGTTCGCGGAGGACATGTACTCGTTGATGGCCGTTGTCAGAACATGGGGCAGGCCCTGGCCGCCAAAGTCCGGATCTGCGGAAAGACCACCCCAGCCGCCTTCAGAAAACCCGGTGTAGGCTTCCCTGTATCCCTTGGGCGTGCTGACCGAGCCATCTTCGGACCGGGTGCAGCCTTCTTCATCGCCAGACTGATTGAGCGGCTGGACAACACCCTCGGCGAATTTGGCGCCTTCACGCAAAATTGCCTCCACCAGATCCGGTGTCGCGTCAGCAAAGCCCCGTAGGCTGGAATGCTGATCGTAATCAAGAACGTCGTTCAGCAAAAAGAGCGTGTCGTCGACCGGTGCGCTGTAACTCGGCATGAAGGTCCTCCCGTAATGCCGTAGAATATTTTCGACCTTACGTTTCCGTAAACGTAATTATGCTGGCTATATACGTGTCCCTTCCTGCGTGGGCAAGTGGTGTCCTTGGGGAAGGGTGACGCAAAAAATGCGGAAAATCACTCAAAATGGCTAATTTTATTGAATTCAAGTTCCGAAATTGGATCGAGGGCACGGGTTTTTGCCGGTTTTTGGGCGTTTCGCATGACGCAAGGGATCACTATCGGTATCGAAACCGATGGATCTGTAGCCGGGATGTGCCCCCACTCAAGGGCTGCAATTCGCAACCGGCATCCTGTCGAGGCGGAAAACCTTGTCGTCTGGTTCCGGCAGGAGCTCTACAAAGGCGTCACCGCCATCGCATTCTGAAAGGACAAATCCGGATTTGTTGATCAGGAGAATGCTGTCGGCGTCCTGGTCCTTGAGCTCAAAGCCGCCGCCATCGCATTCGATCTGGCACCGGTAAGCGGCGCCTTTCGGAAAACAAAGGCCGGTATTGGTGAAAACTTCCGGGCCGTATTTAAAGCGGACGCTGACCTTGAATTCCAGGTCGCCTGGCGCAGTCGGGCCGAACTGGCCTGGCAAATAGGCAAATTGAATGAACGCAGTTTTTTGGCCGCTGTGTTTAGCCAGATGGGAGGCTGTATAGGTGCGCGCGTAACAGGCTGCGCCGTTGCCAAAATGGCGTTCAAGCGGCTGCGCGGAAGCATGCGCCACGCTGAACCCAACAACACACCCACCCAAAACAGCACTGGTTCGTCTGACGAAATTCATCATGCTGGCTCCTCCGCCATTGCCCGCGTCCCTATAGAACATCATGTCAGGCCGTCTTCAAACCGGGTTGCCAATAAAAAAAGCCCGCGCAGAGGGTGACTGGGTCACTCTGCGCGGGCGATTGTCGTTTTGCTGGAAAAAGGTATTGGAACGACCGTCAGGTCTCCTCAGCTTCTTTTTGTTTTAACATGCCGGAGACGATCTCGACGGTGCGGGAAAGCTCCTCAATTGCCTGTTCGATGTCCTTGCGCTGGACTTCCAGAATGGCAATCTGTTCGTTGAAGCGGCCTAGTGCGACCCGAAGCTGGGTGACCTGGCCGTCGCGCAGATCGTAAAGATCCAGCATGTCGCGGATTTCGGTCAGCGAAAAGCCGACACGCTTTCCCATCAGCACAAGCTTCAGACGTGCGCGGTCACGGCGGGTGTAAACCCGGTTCATGCCGTCACGCTTAGGATTGAGCAAACCCTTGTCTTCATAGAACCGAAGCGTTCTCAAGGTGCAGCCAAACTCCTTGGCCAGTTCGCCGATTGTGAAGTGTGTCTTGACGGTGCTTTCATCATTTGCAGCGACGACGTCCACCAGCTCGTCGTCATTCAAAATGGACAATGCTTCGCTCATCGAGGGGCACTCGCATATTTAGTTGTGTTGTTGCAAAGGCCGGATGCAGGCCTCCGATCAGTCAGGCTGTAAAAAGAACCATTTCTATCACCGGCACTTATGAAATGCCTTGGGGTGACGGCCGGAAAAGCTCTTAACAACCGGTTACCATTGGATCAATGTGTACTTTACGTAAGCGTAAACGTCCAGTGTTCGAAGCATATATTCGTCAACAACGTTAAGGCCGGCCGAAAAAAAATATGTGGAAGCAGCCCCCAAAAGTCTGGGTTTCGCTACGTTTTCCGCATGTTCCCGAGCGTGGTTAAGACGTTGTTTACCCTGTCCAGACAAATATTCGGTATCTGCTGCAAACCGTCCTGTATTGCGTATTTGGCGCCGCGCAGCCCATCATTTCTCAGCGGTCTAAGGACCGTCAGTCCAGGGTTTAGATATGCCGGCTTGGAAAAATCGCGATGCAAGTCGCCGCAGGCAAGAGCGTTTTGATGTGCACGAGCCCCATGGCGGGCACTTGCGTGATGCACTGGAACGAACCGCGCCGCGCCGACCGTCACGTGCCGAACTGAACCGAGTGGAACGTCTTACCCGAACCGCAACTGCGCTCGGGCCCGAGCGGGCAGGTTCTTATGGCGGTGACGAGGATCTGGATGCTGTTGCAGGTGAACTGGACCGTCTGCTTGCCGCCCGTGAACGCGGCGGCGCTGACAAGAAAAACACCCGTGGCGAACAAAAGAGGCGCTCCAGGACCCGGCGGCCGTCTGCGGGCAAGCCAAGGCGCGCAGAAAAAGCGCGCGGTGAACGCCTTTCAGATGTCTTGGGTGCTCTCGACCGGCTGGACCAGAAAGTGCAGGGCTTTGCAGACGTCGATGAAACCGATGACCACCTGAATGCCTATGCTCCGGGCCCGGAAGAGGGCTATGAGGATGACCGGGAATCCCACTATGGTCGCGATCCTTATGCTGAAGAGCAGGCTTACGATGGTCATCCGGATGATCAATATGAGCCGCTGGTTGAAGACGAATACGACGACCATGCCGATGACTATCCTGAATACGAAACGTATCATGAGCCGGTAAGCCGACAACACCGGCAGCCGCCGCTACGCCGCCGTACCGCTGCACAGGTGCCGCACAATGCCTCCATGGATCTTTACAAGGATCTTGGCCGGCGGATCGAAGCGCTGCGCAAGCCGCAGCAAGAGGCGTTCCATCAGGTTCGCCAGGAGCTTGGATCCCTGCGGGACGCGCTGGGCGGTTACACCCGTGGAACCGGCGAGAAGGTCAATCGGCAGAACGCAGAGCTGCGCCGTCTCTCCGATATGATCGAAAGGCTGCAGGCTGACCGCAAGGGCGACCTCCTGGCCAAGGAAATGCGCAAGGAAATTGCCGATCTGAAGGCGATGGTGGCACGCACCAATGTTGAAGGGTCGCTGCACACTCTTGAGCACGGCTATGCGCATATTCTGCAGCGACTTGATGAATTGTCGCGCGCAACGGTGGATCCCAAGGCTCTTCGTGGCCTGGCGACACGTTTGACCGAAATTGAAGATGCTTTCGCTGCCCTGCCGCGCGGCGAGCACATCGTGCTGCTGGAAGATCGCATTTCGGATATTGCAGCTCGGATGGAAGAGCTGCTGGCCCGCAAGAGCCACGAAGAAATCGAACCGCTCCGCACCGAATTGCAGAACCTGCGTCACTATGTCGAGCAAATCGATATAGGCGCGATGGTCGAAGGTATCGACGACCGTATGCGTTTTGTCTCCGGACGGCTGGACGATCTGGAAGAACTGGCCCGCGGGCAGCAAGGACTGGACTCCCGGCTGAGCGCCATGGAAGAGCGCATGCCAGCTCCTGATACGCTGAGCCGCCTGCAGGGACGCCTTGAAGACATCGTCGGCATGATGTCCGATGAACGGGCTTCTGCGGATGTTAGCGCCGACATGAGCCGGGTCGACAGCCGCCTTGACGAGATTGTTGGCCGTCTTGACCGGATTGAGCAGGCGCCACCGCCTGCCATTGACGACAGTGCATTTTCCGCGCTCTCCCAGCGTCTGGACGCGATTACCAACAAGATCGACGCAATTGAGAAACAGGCCAGCAAACCTGTTGTGATGCCGGCTCCTGCCGCAAAACAGGGCAGTGACGCCGACAGCAAGCTCCTGTCTCAAATGCAGGCACGGCTGAATGTTCTGTCGGAGCAACTGGAGCAGCCGCGTGATACGGTGACCACGTCCGACCTCGACAAATTGCGCGAGGAAATCGGAGCAATGCGGGCCAGCGTTCCGGGACCGGCGTCTACCGAAGTTCTGGAACAACGTATTCAGGATCTCGCCCAGGCCGTCGAGCGCGGCGGTGATAACCTGGATGATCAAAGGTTCGAGCAACTGGGTGCCAAGGTTGCAGCGCTTGCAGAACAACTCGAGACCTCTTCCCAGGGCTCTGCAGAAATGGAGCATGTTGCGACTGCTCTGGGCCGCATTGAAACTGGATTGGAAGACACCCGGCGGGATGTTGTCGAAATCGCTCAAAATGCTGCCCGGGAGGCTATCGCCGGACACGCTGCTGGCGGCTCACAACAATATGATCAGGTCATCCAGGGTTTGCAGTCCGATCTCCGGCGCCTGCTGGACACAGCTGAAGGCAGCGAAGAGCGTAACCGCAACACCTTTGATGGAATGCGCGCAGTTCTCGGTTCCCTGACCGAGCGGCTGGAGAAAATCGAACGGACGGAAGCGGCGGCGGCAAAGCCAAGCGCAGCTTTCATGGCAGCTCAAGTGGAAGCGGAAAGAGATCTGGCGGTGCCGGAAACCGGGTCCTACGCGTTTGCCGAACCGGTGCCGAGCAGACCTGCTGACGATTTTGTCGCGCGTGAGCGTCCTGTTCAGGACCGCCCGGCCGAACGGATTCGCGACCGGAAGGCAGATTTCATTGCGGCCGCACGGCGTGCTGCACAGGCTGCGTCCCAGGAAGCAGAGCAGCTAGAAGCTGAAGCCGGAGCAGGCGGAGATGACGATACATCCGGCCGTAGCGGTTCGCGCATGGGCTGGCTGCGCAACGCTCTTAATCGTGGCAAGAAAGCGCCCAAAGCGGCTGAAGAAGATGCTGCAGAACCGGAAATGCCGGTTGCAGAAGAGCCGGTCGTCGAACTTGACGACAGTTCGACTGTCCTTCCAGGCGACCGTCCTGCTCCTGATGAAACCACAAGCTCAGGTGGCCGGCGCAAGCGCGCGCTGATGTTCGCTGCCGCTGCGGTGATCCTGGCACTTGGCGCTGTCACTGTATTCCGGATGGTCTCTTCACCTGCTCCAATCAGCGACCAGGTGGCCGTTGCCAACGAAAAGCCGGAAAATACGCTGCCGCATGCCGCAGACGCTGGCCGTGATCAGCCCGTTGCGGGTAGCGGTTTGAACCAGTCCGGTGCGGAAGTGCCTTCGGCAACACCGCCCGACCCTGTGAAATCTTCACCGCAAGCCGCAGATACGGGCCCGGCGTCGGTTCCTCCATCCAGCGTAGCCACCGCGCCGTCGGCTTCTCATCCGCCGGTGGTTGCAGATGGGCCTGCCGCGCCTCAGCCGGTGCTGGAGGCGGCCTCAAACCGCTCGGCTGACAACAATACGGATCTGGCGTTTGCGCCACCTGCTGACGTAAGCAGTTCTTTCGGCTCTGAAGTAACTCAGCCTGGATCTAATTTCGCAACGGATGCACCGGGTTCGGATGCATCTGCCATTCCGGCAAATCTGGTTTCGAACCTGCCGCCGGAAGAAGTTGGCACCATGGCGTTGCGCAGCGCCGCTGCCAGCGGAAATCCGGCCGCCGAGTTCCTGGTTGGTGTCAAATACACTGAAGGAAACGGCATTCCAGCCGATCTTGCCGAAGCGGCAAAATGGTATCAGAAGGCTGCCGCCAAGGGCCTTGCTCCGGCGCAATACCGCCTCGCCAGCCTTTACGAAAAGGGGCGCGGCGTCGAGAAGGACCTGGAAAAGGCCAAGAGCTGGTACATCAAGGCTGCAGAAGCTGGCAATCCGAAAGCCATGCACAATCTGGCAGTGCTTTATGCGGAAGGCGCCGGGGGCTCTCCCGATTTTGCCAAAGCCGCCAAGTGGTTTGAGGATGCCGCCAACTACGGCGTGAAAGACAGTCTATTCAATCTCGGCATTCTCTATGCGCGCGGCCTTGGTGTCCAAAAGGATCTGGCTGCCAGCTACAAGTGGTTTGCAATCGCCGCCGAGCAGGGCGACCGCGATGCCGCCAAGAAACGCGACGATGTTGCCAATTCAATGGACCAGGCGACCCTGGCGTCCGCACGGCTCGCAGTCGAAAACTTCAAGCTGAAGGCACCAGATCCGGCAGCAAGCAAGGTTGCGACTGACCCGGAGTGGGCTGATGCTGGAGTTGGGGCGACTAATGCCTCCGTCCCGCTTGGCACCGCGATCGACTACACGTCCATGGTCATGAAGGCGCAAACGCAGCTGAACGTGCTCGGATTTGACACCGGTAAGCCGGACGGCCAAATGGGGCCGAAGACACGCAGCGCGATAAAGGCATTCCAGCGCAGCGTCGGTCTGGACGAAACGGGAGTAGTCGACGCTGAACTGCTGAAAGAGTTGGAAAGTCAGTCGATCTGATTGGCGTTATTCAATAGATGTAACTGGATATATCCAGAGCGTGAGACTGGTATTATTTCAAGAGGCTGTGGCCTCTCAGGTTGACAGACCATTGGCAGAGGGTCTTAAACCAAATTGACGTCGCAAGTCAGCGCAGTCCCGGCGCTGACGAACATCGGTAGTTTTCTGTGCAACTCTATCTGCCCATTGCTGAAATTCCGGTCAACATCTTTGTCATTTTCGGCATGGGTGGCGCTGTCGGGTTTCTCTCCGGGCTGTTTGGAATCGGCGGCGGTTTCCTCTTGACGCCGTTGCTCATTTTTTCCGGTATTCCACCTGCCGTGTCCGTTGCAACGGTGACCACTCAGGTGGTCGCATCCTCTGCATCGGCTGTTGTTAGCTACTGGCGGCGAAAAGCCATTGATTTCAAGTTGGCGACTGTCTTGCTCGTTGGCGGTGTCACGGGATCGATCCTTGGCGTCCTGTTGTTCGATCTTCTGCAATCGGTCGGTCAGCTCGATGTTGTGATCTCACTATCCTACGTGACGTTTCTGGGCACGATCGGCGGTTTGATGCTGGTTGAGTCGGTCCGCGCGATCCAAAGGCGCAGGAGCGGTGCAAAGGTCTCAGCACGCCGGCCTGGACAGCACAACTGGATCCACGGCTTGCCGTTCAAGATGCGTTTCCGGCAATCGAAGCTCTATGTCAGCGTTATTCCGGTGCTCGGTCTCGGCGGCATTATCGGCTTTCTGGGAACAGTGCTTGGTATCGGCGGCGGCTTCATGATGGTGCCGGCGCTGATCTATCTGCTCCGTGTGCCGACTTCGATTGTCATTGGAACGTCCCTGTTCCAGATCCTGTTCACAATGTCATCGGCAACGATCTTTCATGCTATCGGAACGCAGACTGTCGACATTGTTCTGGCGCTGACCTTGATGATCGGGGGCGTGATCGGCGCGCAATTTGGTGCACGCATGGGCCAGAATTTGCGCGGAGATCAGCTGCGCCTTTTGCTGGCCCTGCTGGTGCTGGGTGTTGGTTTGCGGTTTGCCGTAGATTTGCTGCTGACGCCCGATGACCTTTATTCAATTGCAGTGATGACGGGGGCGGGCTCATGAACCGCCGGCGCTTCTTTGCATGTCTGGTTCTGCTTGCTGGTTTCGTGGCTTTGGTCACCAACTCGCATGGCTCTCGTGCTGAAGAGCTCGTCACAGCCCTGTCGTCCGACCTGGTGTCGATCCAGTCGAATTTTACTGGCACAGAAATTGTCATATTCGGCCAGGTGTCCCGGGACTTCAACAGCATCGGCCGGCGGGGTGAATATGATCTGGCGATCATTGTTGAAGGTCCGCCTCAGGAGGTCACGACACGGCGGAAAGGCCGGTTCCTTGGCGTCTGGGTCAACCGTTTCTACGAAACCTTTATCGATGTGCCGTCCTTCTATGCCCTGGCCAGCACGAAAGCCGTAGGCGATATAGGAAGCCGTGAGCTGCTGGACAGCAACCAGATCGGGCTCAATCACATCAATCTTGCGATTTCCTCTGGCTCGTCGGTCCCTTTGTCTGAGAGGGATGATTTTCGGCGGGCCTTTTTGCGGCTTAGAGAGGAAAACGGTCTTTATTCCGAACGGCCGGAATCTATCGAGTTTCTGACCGACACGATGTTCCGGACCAATGTGCCGCTACCAGCCAACATTCCTGTCGGAACCTACAAGGTGAAGAGCTTTCTCCTGCAGGATGGAACCTTGTTGTCGGAGACCGAAGCCAGTCTCAACGTTGCCAAGATTGGTTTTGAGCAAGTGACTTACAATCTCGCGCAAAACTATGCGCTTGTTTATGGCCTGTTGGCCGTGGCCTTGGCCATTTTCACAGGCTGGCTGGCAAGTGTGATTTTCAAGAAAGACTGAGTGCTTGGCCTGTTTGCCGGATCGGTATGCAGCCATGGCTCGATGAGGTCAGCCGTCAGTCTTTGCTGTCCGGCAGGCTCCCATAGGCTCCCTTCAACCAAAGTGTGGTCAGTAACTCGGCGATTGTGTCGGGGGTTTTGGCGAGGCTGGCGAGTGCGGGTTCTTTCCGCAGGAATACCTGTGCCAGGAAATCATCGGCCATTCCGCCAAGAGCATAGGCCGTCGCCAGAGATTCTGCTTGTACCTGCCTGGGCTGGTTGCCGTGCTCCGCCCGGCGCTTCTCAATTGCCATGGCCATTCGTTCATACCAGATCCGGTTCAGTTTCTGGTATGAGGCTGAAAATGCCGATGTTTCCGCCCCCAAATCAACAAGACATCGCATGAGCGGCGCATTGTTGGCGTAGAGGCGGACGTAGACACTCATCGATGCACGGACGCGAGCCTGTGTCCCGGGCTCACCTTCGCGGGCACTTGAAAGCCCGGTACGTACGAACTGGGCGAATTCTTCTATCAGCGCGTCCATCGCCTGCCGGGTATCTGTGAAGTACCGATAGAAAGTGCCGTGCGCGAGACCGGCATCTTTCGTCACATCCGCCACCTTCAGGTCCCGTCGGTCAATGCCGTCCATAAGCTGTCCGGCCATGCTCGCAAGCAGCCTGTACCGGGTCCGTTCTGTCTTCTTGCCAGCGGACTGGGCTGATGCCGCAAGGGCGTCGGCAAACCGAAGAGAAGTCTGTTCCGGTGCGGTTTTCATTGGTGCCTGGACAACAAGGAGGTGTTTCATTTCCCGGTATGCACCTGTTGACAGGGAACGGCAAGTGTGAAAATGAAAATGACATCAATATCATTTTTTGGTCTAGCTATGCTTCTGGATACTGCTGATTTCACCGATCCCGCCGACTTGACCGTGCACCGCGAACGTCTTTGGCAAACCCAGAAGGAATATGTTCAGACCTATTCGGGCCTCTACCGCCGTCTCTGGGCAGAAAAGGCACCGCCTGACAAGCTGGAGGCATTTGCCGACCTGCCTTTGTCGGACAAGGAAATGTTGCGGCAAAGCCAGAAGGAGCACGGACCATTCGGCGACTATCTGGCGGCGGTCCCATCGCTGATCAGCCGGATCCACAGAACTTCAGGCACAACGGGAACAGCGATGAACCTGTGCCTGTCGGCGCGCGATGCAGAGCAGACAGAAATTGTCGGCGGCCGCGCACAAGCCGCCAGCGGACTTGGTCCGGCGCACCGGGTGGTGCACTGCCTGAATTACCGCATGTGGATGGGCGGATTGACGGATCATCTGACGCTGGAAGCAACCGGAGCATCCGTCGTCCCATTCGGTGTCGGAGATACACGTCTTTTGATCCGGACCATCCAGGAGCTCGGCATCACTGCGATTT
This sequence comes from Roseibium sp., assembly GCA_965230705.1. Taxonomy (GTDB): domain Bacteria; phylum Pseudomonadota; class Alphaproteobacteria; order Rhizobiales; family Stappiaceae; genus Roseibium. The sequence goes on from CBDDLN010000001.1 coordinate 1,338,266, forward strand.
CCTGCACGCCTTCTTATCCGGCTGTTCTGGAACAGGTGATTGCCGAGGATTTTCCCGGAATGAAGCCACGCGATCTCGGCCTGAAGCTGGCCCTTTTCGGCGGTGAGGCAGGTCTCGATAATGCCGGTTTCCGGGAACGTCTGGAAGACGTTTGGGGTTTTAAGGTGCGCAACGCCAACTATGGTGTCACCGACGTGTTCTGCAATTTCGCCGGCCAGAGCGAGATCGACAATGATCTGCACTTCATGGCGCTCGACATTTTGCATCCGGAACTAATCAACCCCGAAACGGGTTCGGTCCTGAAGTGGCAGGAAGGCGCCCGAGGCGAATTGGTTTTGACCCACATGCAGCGCCAGTGCCAGCCGCTGGTTCGGTTTCGCACCGGGGATATCATTGAACTGACGGGAACGGGCCGCGCGGCCTGCGGGCGCACCGCGCCACGTTTTCGTGTTGCCGGCCGCGCCGACGACATGGTCGTCGTGCGAGGCATAAACGCCTTTCCGGCGCAGGTTGCTGCCGTTCTCAATTGTTTTGAGGACCTGTCGGGGGAATACAGGATCGTTCTGGATGGACCTGGTCCCTACGACGTGCTGCCGGTCGAAGCAGAACTCGCTGAAGGGCAGCCAGCCGCTGGCGAATTGACGCTTGCGGTTGAACAGCTTCTGAAACGCGACGTCGGCATCTCATCCAAGATAACGCTTTTGCCCTTCAAGTCGTTGCCGCGCACCGATGGCAAGACACGCCGGGTGATCAGAAAGGAACAATCGTGACAGAAACTGTGCTGACGGAGGACCTTGGCGGCGGGGTTCGGCAGATAACGTTGAACCGGCCCCATCGTCTCAATGCAATCGTCCCGGAACTGCTCGAAGACCTGACCGCTGCTTTGACAGCCGCCGACCAAGATAACGGCATTCGTGCGATCGTTCTGACCGGAGAGGGGCGGGCTTTTTGTTCCGGCGATGATCTCAAGGACTTCGAGGATCAGGTTTCCGATTTGACCGGGACAACCCACTATGTGGAGCAGATTCAGGATGTCACGCGGGCCATGGTTCTCGGTAACACGCCGGTTGTCGGCGCGATCCGGGGCTGGGCGGTTGGTGGCGGCCTTGAATGGGTCATCAATTGCGACTTCGCGCTTGCTGCCGAAGGTACCCGCTTTTTCTTCCCCGAAGTGAGCTGGGGTCTCTTTGTCACTGGCGGAGTTACCGAGCTGTTGCCACGCCTTGTCGGCCTTCAAAAGGCCCGCGAACTCATCCTGTTCGGTGAGCGTTTCGATGCTGCTCAGGCCAAAGATTGGGGCATGATCCGTGACGTGGTGTCCGAGGACGAACTGATGCCGATGGCCATCGAACTCGCTCAGAGGATTGCGGCTCTGCCATCAGGTCCGGTTCAGGATCTCCGCCGAATCCTCACCCGTCCGGGTGGTGCAAGCATCACGGCAGCCATGGCGCTCGAAACGGAAGCCACTGTCCGGGGCTTCATGGACCCGGAAACGGCAAAGCGGATCGCTGAATTCAGCTGAGTGTTTCAGGTGTCAGTCCACGATCATCAGGGAGGCGCAAGCCGTCCAAGAACCTCGACAGTTCCATCTTGTACGCGCACGACAATTCCTTCACCCGACAAGGGAAACACTCTGGCGAGCGCTGTAATGTTTACCTGATGGGTCACCACGACGACCGCGCCTGAGGCTGTTTGCATTTTTTCGAGCAGCTCTATGGCGTCTGCCGTTTGTTCCCGGCTGCGTGAACGGTCTGCAAAGAAGGAATTGAATACGGGTGCGTCCACGCTTTGACCCGGAAATGCCAAGTCGGCGGTCTCGCGGCACCGGCACCACTCGGACGTCAAGGCCGCCGATACCTTGATTTGCCTTTCGCGAAACCGCTCACCGATTTTTCGGGCTTGTTCCCGGCCCGCGTTGTCAAGGTTTCGCTGCGTCGAACAATCGCCGAGCTTGAAGTTTCCCGGATCTCCCATGCCCGGAGCATTGGCGTGGCGAAACAAGACAACAGTGCCGCTGCTCACGTCCTCCCAAACAGCGTCATCTGCCTGAGCACTTTGCGGCCAATGAGTGAGTGTGAAAACAGCTAGAAGGATTAGAAATGGCTTCGCACGCCGCATCATTGTTCAGGCTTCCCTAGCGTTTGGCTTGTGCGCTTTGCACATGATCTGAGTTTTTGCTGGTACACAAACTCTCCATCTTTATTCTTCCCCTACGATACATGTGCATTTCATACGGCGGGAACAGAATGACCGATCAATCTCCCTCGACTGACAAGAGTGTGCAGACCGGACGAGACGCGTTTTCACTTGATGTGAAGGTGATCGATATCGCCATCCGGCTGGCTGTAATCGGTTTGTTTGCCTATTTCTCCTTGCAGTTGGTTGCTCCGTTCTTTCTGTTCTTGCTCTGGGCCGTTGTGCTCACAGTTGCCCTCTATCCCGCTTATAACTGGCTCGCCGGCAAACTTGGCGGACGCAAGATAGTATCAGCAACTCTGATCACGCTTGTTTGTCTGTCCATTGTGATCGGGCCGGTAGCTGTTCTGGTCGTCAGCCTGGTCGAGACGCTGCAGAGCTGGCTGCAGGCAATTACGGATGGCGGGCTAAAGGTTCCGCCAATGCCGGATGCACTGTCCGAACTGCCGGTCATCGGAGCCAAGATTGCCGAATTCTGGAGACTGGCCAGCCGCAGTCTGGAGTTGTTCTTCACCAAGATCGGTCCCTTGCTGGTTCCTGCCGGCGGCAAGGTGCTTTCCATGCTCGCGTCCCTCAGCGGAAGTGTTCTGTTTTTTGTCGTATCGATATTGTTGGCGGGATTTCTCTTTGTCCCGGGACCGAAGCTGGCGCAGGGAGCCCGGATGTTCGCCGACCGGATCGTTGCACCGCGCGGGGCGGAGTTCGTGGACCTGGCGGGGGCAACCATCCGCAACGTGTCGCGGGGCGTGATTGGCGTGGCGGTTATTCAAGGATTGCTGACCGGCGTGCTGCTCATCGCCTTTGCAGTGCCAATGGCAGGGCTTTTGACCTTTGCCGCCTTGTTCCTCTGCATCATACAGATCGGGCCGGCGCTGATAATCGTGCCAACGATCATTTGGGCGTGGAGTGCATGGGATCTGGTTCCAGCGCTCTTGTTTACTGCATTGATGCTGCCGGTGATGCTGGTCGACAATGTCCTGCGGCCGGTGCTGATGTCCCGCGGGCTGGATGTGCCAATGCTGGTCATTCTCGTCGGCGTATTGGGCGGGACGATTGCCTACGGCTTGCTGGGATTGTTTCTCGGCCCGGTCGTTCTGGCGGTCTTTTATGAGCTCGTCATCGCCTGGGTAAAAATCGGCAAGGAAAGTTAATCCCCGATCAGCCGGGACGCCGTAAACGGATAAAGCCGGTTTTCGCCAAGCAGGAAGGCGGAGAACTTTTTCCGCTCAAACAGCGGTGAAAACGCCTTGTCGAGAACATTCAGCCCGCCGGTAAGAGCGCCGAATGCGGGCAGCACGAGCCGGGTGCCGTCTGTTGCAAAGCAGGGCCGCCGGATCGACCGGCCGAAGCGGCGTACGCGGCCTGCTGGATGCAGGTGCCCGCAGACTTCACCGAGTGAGGATCCGCCTTCCAAGGGTTCGTGGCGGAAGGTCAGAGTGCCGATCGTGATTTCATCGGCCGTATCACCGCACAGCCGGACGGGTGCGATCGGGTCATGATTACCTGTTACCCATATCCATTCCCGGCCCAGCTGCAAGGAAGCAAGCAGCGCCCGGTAAGGCGGCGGCAGGCGGTCGGAACCGTCAGCATCATGGAAGCTGTCGCCGAGCGAAATAATGCGTGCAGGCTCAAACGCATCGATGACCGCAGCCAGCTTTTCCAGGGTAACGGCCGTGTCATAGGGGGGGAGCAACACGCCCCGCCGGGCATAGGAGGAGCCCTTTTCAAGGTGCAGGTCGGCCACGATCAACGTGGCTTCATCGGGCCACCACAGGCAACCGCTGTCATGGAGGCCGATCAACTGGCCATTGACCTGAATATCGTGACACACCGGCGCTGCCGCGAACTCGCGAATGTGCTTACCCAGTGCTGTCATCCAAGGGCCTCCGAGACCAAATCATCTGCTGCTTCGTCAAGAATACTTTCCATGGCCTCGCCGTAAACGGGCTCTCTTCCGATTTCCAACAAAATCGGCACCGAGAGCGGCGACACCCTGGTGAGCTGAGTATGCGTGATTCGACCCTTGATCCGTGCGAGAAGTTGGCTCAGCCGGGAGATATCCAAAAGTCCTTCCGCGGCATCGTTCCAGGTCGCCTTGAGAAGGATATGGTCCGGTTCATGGGCTCTCAAAACATCATAGATAAGGTCCGTGGAAACCGTGATCTGACGGCCGGTTTTTTCCTGGCCGGGATGGCGCCGTTCAATCAGGCCCGCAATGACCGCGCAATTGCGGAACGTGCGTTTCATCAGGCTGGATTCGGCGAGCCAGGCGTCCAGATCATCTCCAAGAATATCTTCTTCAAACAAAGTGTTAAGCGGGATTCGGCCGGAGGAGAACTGCAGTGAGAGGTCGCCCAGACCCCAGACCGCCAGGGCATAGTCATTGGCGACAAACCCCATCGGCCGGGCACCCATTCGCTCCAGCCTCTTGGTGATCAGCATGCCCAGCGTCTGATGAGCAAGCCGCCCTTCAAACGGGTAGCAGACCATGTAATGCTTGTTGGCCCGTGGGAATGTTTCCACCAGCAGGCCGTCGCGGGCCGGAAGACGTGATTTTGCCTGCTGTAGCCTTAACCAGTCGCGCACCTGATCCGGCAATTGCGGCCAGCTGTCAGGCGTTGCCAGCATCGTCCGCACACCCTCGGCCAGATAGGTCGACAGAGGAAACTTTCCGCCCATATAGGACGGGATCATCGGACTGTCGGATTTCGCCCGCGAAACGTAGGCCTCGTTTTCCCGGATCGCCTCGAACCCCAAGACTTCGCCGCCGAAGATGAAGGTGTCACCGGCAGTAAGCTGTTCGATGAAATACTCCTCAATCTCGCCCAGCATGCGCCCGCCGCGTCCAACCGGTGTTCTGCGGCCATCGGCCTTGGACCGGACCAGCCTTACCTTCAGCATCGGGGCTTCCACGATGGTTCCAACGTTCAGCCGGTACTGCTGGGCAATCTTCGAATGGGCGATCCGCCACAGCCCATCCTTGCCCAGTCTCAACTTGGCGTATTGATCATAGCTCTTGAGCGCATATCCGCCGGTGGCAACAAACTCCAGTGCCTTATCAAAGCTTTCCCGGCTCAGATGCCGGTAGGTCTCGCTGGACCGGATTTCTGCAAAGGTTTCAACCGCATCGAGCGGCGCAGCGCAGGCGAGCCCCAAAAGATGCTGAGCCAGAACATCCAGTGCGCCTTGCCGGAGGGGTGGCGTATCCTGGTCACCTGCCTTGGAGGCTTTCAGGGCCGCCTGACATTCCAAAACCTCGAACCGGTTCGCCGGAACAAGGATCGCTTTTGACGGCTCGTCCATGCGGTGATTGGCCCGCCCGATCCGCTGTGCCAGACGGCTGGCGCCTTTGGGTGCACCGATGTTGACGACAAGGTCGATGTCGCCCCAGTCGATACCAAGATCGAGCGAGGAGGTGGCCACGACGGCACGCAGCTGGCCGGACGCCATCGCCGCTTCCACCTTGCGCCGCTGACCGACAGCCAGTGAGCCATGATGAAGCGCGATCGGCAGGGTGTCCTCGTTGATCCGCCAAAGATCCTGAAAGATTGCTTCCGCCTGGCTGCGCGTGTTCACAAAAAGCAGCGTCACACGGTGCTGCTTGATCAGCCGGTACATGTCACTGAGCGCATAACGGGCTGAATGGCCGGACCAGGGCACCCGCTCGTCCGACGCCAGAATGGATATGTCCGGCTTCGCGCCGCCGGCGACCTGAACCACCTTGGAAAGTGCACGTGTTTCAGGATTGGGCTGATCAATCAGATAGGCGCGCAGGTCGTCCGGTTCGGCAACGGTCGCCGAAAGCCCGATGGTGCGCAGGCCCGGCGCCAGGCGGCGGAGCCGGGCAAGGCCAAGCGCCAGCAGATCTCCACGTTTGGAGGTCACCAGCGCGTGCAGTTCGTCCAGAATGACCGTGCGCAGCGAGGAAAACAGCTTTTCGGACGCGGGGTCGGACAGAAGAAGGGCAATCTGCTCGGGCGTCGTCAAAAGCATGTCTGGCGGATTGATTTTCTGCCGCTGGCGTTTGTGCGAGGGCGTGTCGCCCGTCCGGGTTTCGATTTTGACCGGCAGGCCCATTTCCGAAACGGGCGTTTCCAGGTTTCTGGCAATATCGACGGCCAGTGCCTTCAGCGGTGAGATATAAAGCGTGTGAACACCGTTTGAGCCGGCTGCGCCCGGTTTGCGTTTGCCCCGTGCTTCCAGCTCCACAAGGCTCGGTAGAAAACCGGCCAGGGTCTTGCCCGCTCCGGTCGGGGCGATCAGCAGCGTTGAATGTCCGTTTGAAAGATGGTCGACCAGCGCCAGCTGATGCGCCCGCGGGCTCCATCCGCGCCGGGAAAACCAGTCCTTGAAAACATCAGGCAAGCGCGCGGCAGTCATGACCCTGTTTTAGGCTGGGCAAGGGCAGATGGCGAGGGGGGAGTGCCTGCAATGCAACCGCTGAACCTTCATCAACGAGTTTCGCTGTTGTATCTGAGCAAAATTAGCTCCAAATGCGGAGCCGAGCATAATTATGGGATTGTGATTGGTAAGTGTGGAATATTTAGCCAGCATTATTTTTGAATGCTAAATGAGAAAAAGGGTTGATTTTTTTAATCGCAAGAGTGTCGTCAGTAAATCTTAGTTAGTTTCTGTGGTTATTATTAGAAATAATATTTCTTACTGCGCGTTCTAGTTCAGTTTGCATCCAGTCATATTCTTCGAAAAAAGATTTTATAGTTTCAATATCGGAGAAATCTCTTTGTTTGCCGTTTACTTCGACTATTAAGTTGGCTTTGTGTAGAACACTATCTCGTGTTTTTTTCAGCCACAAATACATATTCGCGAACCGGTCGCCCCAGTATTGCGATTTGTTTAGAGAGGCACCCAATAGGCGTTTAGAGTGTCGACTTCCAAGTGTGCCTATGGGTGCGTTCAGAATACTGTTGTTAGATGTTGTATCGGTGCCGCAAGATGCAATTTCATAGAGTGAATCGGCAAGTCCAACTTCGAAACTCAACAATAAGTTAGCCATCGCCATTCGAGCATTTCCATTCACCATATAGCGCCGTGCATCATAATATAACTCCTTGGCAATTGGCATTTCAGCGCCATTTTTTAGTATTCTGGCAAAATCAATAGTTTCAATTCCCTTCTTGGGAGGCGTTGCAAAAGTAATTCCGCCCATAAAAGAGTCAAAGTTGCCAGAGAGTAGTATTGATCCATCTTTCTTTTTTAATTTGTAATCGATAGGCCCAAGTTTTTTTGGCGAATGGATGAATTCCTTGATGTAATCGTTATAAGCGAGCCGAACTCCGGTGATTAAAATGTTGGCTAAAGACATTGCCAGTTTCACAATTTCTTGCGGCTCGATATTTTCAGGAGCGTTGAAATGGGGATTGTCTGAGTAAATATCCGCCATGACTTTTGTATGTCGGAAAATGTTCGTGTCATCATCCGCAAGAACAATGTTTTTCGTAAACGATGCGCCAGGCATTCGTGGATTTTTTTCATAAAACGTCGATAAAGTGACTTCTGCTATTTCATTTCCAACCTTTGCTGGGAAAAATCCTTCAACGCCCAAATAGAACGGCATTTCGAATCTTAGTTCAATTATCATATCGCAAATCTCTCAGCCCAACGTGATACAACGCGGATATATGTCATTAGTTTGAACTATCTTGACTTCCTTTAGGCATGTAGCGTTTGCATGTTTTTCTCAGCAGGTATTTTTCAAGTTTTGCTGTAGGCTGGTATGGTTTCAGTTTGCGTCGACCTAGCGGGGTAATAGAGGTGTTTGCTGCCTGTATTCCGCGGTTGAAATGTCGCCAAATGCAATTTGCTATTTCCATCGGCTTGGTGACTGACAATGATCGGCAAGAACCTTACCTTAAAATGAACCATTACCGAGCTGTTGTTAAGATTGCGAAGAGTTGTTTCGAGGCAGGAGGAAACATTGAACCTTCTAGTTATCATCGTGCTGAGTGTTGTTGGTCTCCTAACTGCGCCGAACAGCTTAACAGCATTCGCTTCTGAAAATCTGGTGTACCGTTGTGCGGTCGGAAACATCAGTCCGACGGTCACGATGATCCCGGAAGAGGGGCGGGCAGTCTACAAGGCATCGGACAGGACGTTTTTCTTGAAGCCCTATGGGCCGGGCACTTTCGTCAATGATGGCGAATCCGCCTCCTTCGAGCCAAAGGGTTTCAACTCGACGCTGTGGTTCGGCGATGCGGCCTATCCCTGCCAGCCAGATGCAAAGGGCGCCCTACCGCCGGTCAACACGGCTGCGCCGCCAATTCCTGCCGAACAGTTGAACATCGTCGGTCAATCCCTCGGCGGCCGGCTGCGGGCCGGGCCTGGAACCAGCTACCGCCAGACCGGAAGCATCAGGCAGGGAACATGGCTCACGATCCTGAGCAACACCGGTGTCCGTTTTGATGGGTACGACTGGTTCGAAGTCGTCTTTGACAATGGCCTGCGCGGCTTCCAGTGGGGCGGTATCATATGTTCGAATGGGCCCAAAATCGCCGGGATTTTTGCCTCCTGTCAGTCTGTTCCAGGTTCAAGGTCCTGAAGCGTAAGCATTCAATATGTGCCGGCGTTCGAGCCAACATGCCGGGTCCATCTCGGCCCCACACAAGTTGCGCTGCAAAACAATTGGACGAAACCCGCGTTTCTTCAATATGATAGAAGCGACGCGGCGGTGGCATGATTGATGTTTCAATCAAGTGGCGCTGACGGAAGCGGTCAACGAATTGGCCGAGGGGCAGGGGAGAATTCACGTGCAGGAAGAAAACGATCCTCGTTTTCCGGACGCCGGTCCGGAGAGCGGGGCAGATCCTGAGTCAGATGCATCCGGGGCCATTGCGGAGCTTTTTGACGACTATCTGGCCGGGTTCAATGATTTTGATGCGGGCCAGATAGCAGACTGTTTTTCCCAGCCGGCCGTAATCTGGCAGCATGACAAGGGACATGTTTTCAAGGATGACGAGGAGCTTCTGGAAAACATCGAAGCCTTGCTATCGGCCCTTGAAAACGAAGGTGTCACCTATTCCGAATTCCACGTTTCCTCCAGTCATGTAAGCGGATCAACCGCCCTGGTAACGCTGGATTGGCGTCAGGAGAATGGCGATGGGGATGCCATCCTGGAATTCACCTGCCACTACCATCTGAGGCAGGACGGTGATGACTGGACGATCGCGCTCGTGATCAACGAGTAGTTTCGTAGATCCTTTTCCGTGGCTAAGGCTGTTGCGCCTTCCCACATCCATACATTAACGCCAACCGGTCTGCCGGACAGCGGCAAAGGTCATGACCAGCCAGACAGCGGCCCTGAATGGGAGGGCCATAGCTGTCCTGACCTCATAAGCGCCACCGCTTGCAGCATGGATGCCGAAGGCGACGAGTACCAGTATTGTAGTTGTGGCGATGATTGCGCTTAGCCTGGTTGCCCAGAGCTTGCCGTAGAACAGACCTGCGCCCGCAATTACATAGGCAAAGCCCGCCAGGAAATTGAACCACAGGACAAATCCGACGATATCTCCAAGCCGCTCTTTCACATTCGAAGAGCCGAACAACGCCAAGCCGCCGGAAAATACGGTCAGGAAACCAAAGCCGGCCACAACAACGGCGGCAGCCTTGAAACTGAACGGCAGCGTCTTGCCAGTACCCATTTCGGTCAGTTCCCTCAGCTGGCTCATCGGCTTTTAGCTTTCGGGAATGATGTTAGCGCTTGTGAATAGGCCCAGAATTGACCGTTGTTATGTAAACGATCTGCATGGCGGCCAGATTCTAGCAGGTTCTGCTTCCGAATGCGGTCGGTAAAGCCTCAATTGCGCAGCCGGGGCGCGTAGAAATAGTGGTCATAGGGATGCCCTGGGTAGTCGGTTCTGAGTGAGCCCACATCTTCCTCGGCGACCGGCTGGACATAACAGGCACCTTTCGCCCGGTCGAAGTCGACACTCTTGCACCAATCGCGCTGGATGCAGATTGACTTGCAGATATCGATGGTCAGACCCGGGTAGCTTTCCTTGTTGTGGCCGGGGATGCCGGCATTGGCGACCATGCCAAAGCCGTCATTTCCCACCGCCGGTGCACCTGCTGCTGCCGGTGCGTCCATGTGATCCAGTTCTTCCTGAAGGAAGGCAATGCGGTCGGAGTACATGGACGCGTTGCAGAAGTAATTGTCTTCGCAGTCGTCCCGGGTGGCCAGCCACTCGGCAAACTCCCGTTCCATTTCCGATTTTCCGGTAGGATCGAGAAACCTGTAGAGCTTGTCTGATAGCTCGCCCATTTTCGCGTCGCGGCGCAACAAGTCCTCGTCGGCACAGATGAACGTCTCGTTGTTCGTCCGGGCCATATGGCAATCCATGTGAAAATCCGGACCGCTCTGGGCGGATGCCGGAACCTCCTGGAATACGGTGAAGATTGTGGCGGCGAAGCCGGCCAGGATTGCAAACAAGCGCATGGTTCCCCCCGATATGCACAGTGCTTCTGCTCGTCCGAACAACAGCAGTTCGTGAGCATCGCACGTCTTGCATCAAAGGAGAAACCGGTGCGCCGGTTTGCTTGAATTAGCTTTTGGCTTTGGCTGCCTTGCGCTGGGCGCGTGAGGGCTTGTTCTTCTTGCCCGCCTTCTTTTTCACGCCGTCCTTTTTGGGTTTTGGCTTGCCGGATTTCGGCCTGGGATCGTCCCCGGAACCATCCTGCCTGGCTTCGTGTTTGCGTGGTTTCCGGCTGCCCTCGTTGCCCTCAAGCTTTTTCATGTCGAGCGGCTCATAGGCTGGGTGATGCGGCGCAGGTTCGTCGTCGAAGTTCCGGCGCCGTTTCTTCGGTTTGGCATCATAGTCCCGGGGCGGTCGGTTTCTGCGGTCTTTGCGATCCATCCGGTCTTCTCTGCCGCCTTCGAAATCGTCACGCCGTCGACCCTGGCCACCACGCGGACGTGGCGAAGGTGGCGGCGGCGTCTTGGCGCCTCGGGCATCAAGAACGGTGATGGTCACATTGTCTTCGCCTGTGCCATCGCGCCGGATGGTCTCCGCATACCGTTCGGCATGGGCGCCGTCGATTTCAAAGCGGGTTTCGTTCTGGAAGATCTTGATCGCCCCGACTTCGCGCTTGGTCACATGGCCTGCACGGCAGATCATCGGCAGCAGCCAGCGCGGATCAGCCCGGTGCTTGTGGCCGAGCGACAGGCGGAACCAGATACCGCCTTCGAATTTACCGCGGATCTCCGCAATGCGCCCGCCCCGTTCGCCAGGGCCGCGGCCCTTGATATTGTCTTCGCTGGCTTCCGATACGTCTTCGGGTGCAGGCAAGCGCTGCTGGTGCAGTTTGACAAAGGCAGCGGCAACTTTTTCAGCGCCATGCTTTTCAAGCAGTTCCTGGACCGTTGCCAGTTCTTCCGGCTCCAGTTCGGCCTCAAATGCCGGGTCCTTAAACAGCCGCTCCTTGTCCTTGGCGCGGATATCATCGGCTGTCGGAGCACCTTTCCAGGTGACCTTGACGTTGGCGAAATGCAGCGTGCGCTCAGCCGCGCGCCGGCGCGGGTAAGGCACCATCAGCACGCAGGTTCCCTTGCGGCCGGCACGTCCGGTCCGCCCGGAGCGGTGCAGAAGGGCTGCTTTGCCGGTCGGCAGGTCAGCGTGGATCACCAGGTCCAGATTCGGCAGATCAATGCCACGGGCCGCAACATCGGTCGCAACACACACGCGAGCCCTCCCGTCCTTCATCGCTGCCAGGGCATTTGACCGTTCGGCCTGGCTTAGCTCACCGGACAGCGAGACAATGGAAAAGCCCCGGTTGGCAAGCCGGCTGGTCAGCCGTTTGACCGCTTCGCGGGTGGAGCAGAACAGGATCGCCTTTTCCGCCTCGTGCAGGCGCAAGACGTTAATGATCGCGTTTTCCCGCTCGTTGGGCGCGACCGGATGGGCGATGTAGTCGATATCGCCATGCTGTTCCCGCGGACTTACAGTCGACAGGCGAACCGCATCCTTCTGGAACCGGCGTGCAAGATCTGCGATCGGCTTGGGAACGGTCGCCGAGAACATTAGCGTCCTACGGTCCTCCGGCGCAGCGTCCAGAATGAATTCCAGGTCTTCCCGAAAGCCCATGTCGAGCATTTCGTCTGCTTCATCAAGGACAACGGCCTGCAATTGCGACAGATCCAGAGCCCCGCGCTCGATGTGATCGCGCAGGCGCCCAGGTGTGCCAACAACAATGTGGGCACCCCGGTCGAGAGCCCGGCGTTCGGTTCGCGGATCCATGCCGCCTACGCATGAGGCTGTCTGGGCGCCAGCTTCCCGATAAAGCCAGGTCAGTTCTTCCTTGACCTGCAACGCCAGTTCCCGGGTCGGTGCGATGGCAAGTGCGACCGGAGCTCCGGGAGAGCCAAGGTTATTTGCCTCGCCAAGGAGGGTCGGCGACAGCGCCAGGCCGAAGGCAACAGTCTTGCCCGATCCGGTTTGCGCTGAAACCAGGAGGTCGGCATGGGGAGGGGCATCGTTCAGGATTGTTTCTTGAACGGGAGTAAGGGTGTCGTACCCCTTCTTCGCAAGCGCAGCCGCCAGGGCCGGTGCGAGGGAACTCAGGTCGGTCATTCAATTCTTTCAAAGGAAGTCATGCGGTTCGCAAGCCTTGCCAGGCAGGCGAAACTCTCTTGACTGCCCTCTATAATAGGGATTGTGCAAAACGTCCACTTTTCCAAAAACAAGAATGAGCATTGAACGGTTTTGCCTGGCTGAATGAACCGAACTGTGTTCAGCATTCAGCAAAACCAGGAATGGCAAGCTTGATTTCTTGGGTCAGCCAACGCAGGTTCGGTCAAGAAAAAGTCTACGGAGTTGATTGGTGTCAGTAAAAATCGATTATTTCTATACCCATATCTCGCCTTGGGCATATTTGGGGCACGAGCCCTTTCGGGAGATTGCCAATCGGCATGGTGCTGAAATCCGTCCCAGGCCGGTGGACCTGTCGGGTGTTTTTGATGCCTCCGGAGGCCTCCCGCTTGGCAAGAGGCATCCGGCGCGGCAAGCCTACAGGTTTATTGAAATGCAGCGCTGGAAGGACAAACGCGCGGTCCCTCTTACATTCAAACCGAAATTTTTCCCAACACCACCTGGCTTGGTTGACCGTTGCGCAATTGCACTGCAGGCGGCTGGCGGTCCGGCCATGGATTTTTCAGACGCTGCATTCCGCGCAGTATGGGCCGATGATCTGAATGTTGCCGAAGAAGCAGTGCTTGGAAAAATCCTGACTGATCTGGGACAGGATGCGAAATCCGTGATTGCAGCAGCCACTTCTGAGGAAGTCGCGGGGATATACAAGCAAAACCAGACGGATGCCATTGACTTGGGCGTTATCGGATCGCCATGCTATGTGCTGAATGGTGAGCCATTTTGGGGACAGGACCGTCTCGACCTGCTCAATGATGCACTGGCGAGCGGCCGCGGGCCCTACGCTCCGCTTTGAACAACGATCTGTTCAGCCGGTTAGCGCGGTAGGGAAATTTTTGTTCCTGCCGCGCTTTGGTCACGTCCGGAGGGCATAATGGCGCCATCAGGTTTAGATGCGTGCTTCACATGTTCGGAAAGGGCGTAAGCATGAAAAGAGCGGTAAAGAACATCGTGGCGGCTGCCACAATAACTGCAGCCGCGATGGTAATGACCGCGTTTGCAACGCCAGTCTCAGCACAAAACGTGCAAGTTGGTGCTGGCGGAGCCGAAAACGGGCAGGAGAGCAACACCAAGCAAACTGACCACCGTTATGCGCTTGTGAAGTCAAACGGCGACATACTTCGCATCGACCGTGAGGCCGGGTCGGTTAGTTTTTGCAGGAAAACCAATGGTACCTGGCGCTGCATGCCTGCGCCCCTAGCCGAAGACGCTTATCTTGCCGAAATTGCCGCGTTGTCGGAAGAGGTGGATCGGCTGAAATCAGAGCTGGCCAATTTGCAACCGGACATGGCGCCTTCTGGTGCGGCACCAGACCAGCCTAGCCCCTCTGCGAATTCCGATGCCCCGCAAAGTACAGCCAAAGATCCTGAGGTTGCGGCCAAACCCGAGCCAAAAGAAGCACCTGAACCGGAAAAACCATCAACCCGGCTGTCTGAAGAAGATGAGCAGCAACTGGAGAAAATGCTTCGGTTTTCAGAAAACGCCATGCGGCGGTTTTTCGGCCTCATGCGCGACATTCAAAGCGAACTCGAAGGCGGTTGACTTGGCCGGATAGGGCAAGTGCCGTAAGCCCGGCCTTCTACTGCATCGCTTGTCGCGCCATTTCCTTTTTGGTTGCCTCGGGGATCTCGACCGCGCGTCTAGTATTCAGGTCCATCGCCAGCGCGACAACGTCACAGACAGCTGCCAATCGGTTCGTGCGGGCCTCGAACAGGTGGTGGCGCATAGTGAATGTCTTGGCGTTGCAGCCTGTTATTCCGGTAGCCACCAGCACCACGTCCCCTGCCTTCAATGGGCTGGACCAGGAGAGTTTCATCTCCACCGCGACTCTACCTAAACCGTTTTCGGTCAAATAGGTCTGGTTCATGGGCGTGCGCTGCCAGACATGTGGAACACCATCTGTAAAGCAGGAGAGGGCAAAAGCGTCATCCGCGCGGCCATCAATACCAAGGTGTCTTGGCAGGACCGTAGAGCGAAAGCAGACCTTCGCTCCAGCGGCCAGCACAGCGGCCGGGGTCAGACGGTTGTTGACGGGCGTAGCCGGAATGCCACGTGGCGCAGCGTCGTCAATCATTGGTGACTGATGGTCTTTGAACCGGGCTCTCAGCGCCTTGGCGGAGTTGGCATTGGGTTCATATCCGTCAATTGCCGTCGCGGCGAGCGTGTCCGTGGTGACGTCATACATTTCGTGAACCGCAGTGAGCATATGCGGTCCGTCGAAAGCGATTGCGGACCGGACAACAATCAGGTCTCCGGATCTCAGTTCCTTGTGATAGCGAACGTGCCGTACACGGCGGGCGCCGACAAGTGCCTCGTTGAGGCCCGAAATCAACTGGAATTGCCGGTCGGCTTCTTCAAATCTGCTGAAGTAATACTGGACATTGAGATGGTCGTTTTCGTCACATTCCCAGCGGTTTACAAATGAATACAGCGTTTCTGCTATTGTCATAATAATATGTGCCTCGTGCAATTTAGCCCGCGGGTGCAACCGGATAACCCTCGGATGCCGCCAGATTTACTTTCTTTGCGGAAATTTTCAAACAAAATATCAGTTATCCAAAGAGTATTTGTTTCTGGTCGGAATTAAATCAATTTTCAGATAAATTTAAGCTGAGAGCAGTAAGCACTTTCGGTGTGAATGGGTTGTATTATTCTGTAGTGTTTCTTTATTACATAAAGTTGAGTTTCGTTGCTGTCTGCAATTCCATGAGGAGTGCGGTGTCGACGCTTGTTAATATTGTTAATGTTGAAAAGGAATGTGAATAAAGACCGCCGCGGGATCGTGTGGCGGATCTAGACGGCCCTGACATTGCGGCAACTAAGCTTGTGGCCGCTTGGTCGCGGTGTTTTGCCAGGTTCACCGCCAAAACCCTCTCAACGATTAGCTTGAAACCTAACGCGTTAGGCAGCCGTCAGCTGTTTGGAGGCAAATCATTCAGTGGGGAGGGGCAGGTGGGTGAGGAGCTTGGCAGATACAGCCCTGCGGAGAAGGCCCAGGTACCTGAAACCGGCGAGAGCGTACGCGCCTTTTATGTCGCAACGTGTAATTTCGCAGCTCTAATCAATCAAGCCGCGTCGGTATGGCTGCCGACAATATCAAGCGCGCCGGGAAACTGAAATCGCAGCTTCAGAACCAGCATGAATGCTGCTTCAGCGGCTCTGTCGATAGTTGGCCGCTGTTTTTGCAGCGGCTTTTTATGGAGTCGCGGGTGTGTGCAATGTGGTGACGGGGGCCCCGGACAACGTTATTGAGGAAGAGGCGTCGCTTGGATTGGTGACTTTACCTGTCGCGGCAGCGGCAAAGATCATGGCCGCAAGTGCAATACTCCAAAGGTTCATCTCTATCGCTCCTTTGCGGCTAGGCCGTCATTCTGTGTGTTCAACCTTGTTTTCGAGATCCGAACATTGAGGTCCGGCAGGAAATCGCCGACGTCAAACGAAGTTGTTCAATTCGAATCATTATTAAACTTTCGTCTATATTAGACTTTCGGATTATATCTTGCAATGCCGGGCTTGCAAAAATCTTGCTGCAATGCATCAATTCCCTTACGGAACATATCCATTTACAGTATCCGGAATGTTATCTGGGCCGCATTTGGAATGCCTGCTACATTGGCAGCAGTGCGGGAAAGGAGCATTCAAGGATAATCGCAGTTTGACTTGTAAATTCGAAGTGGTGCAAACATAGTCAGACGGTGGGACAAAGGCAGGGTGTTCAGGCTTGGGATTTTTTCTTTAGTCTGCGGACGGACAAGGCACCTGGAAATTGTATGTTTCGCATAAACTGGCTGGCGGTTATGCCGCTAGGCCAAAAAGAAGAGAAGCGAGGTCTGCAGAGACGGACAAACAAGATTCCGGGCCAGTTGCCTTGATCTATAACCGGTAGAAACAATAAACCCTTGAGATTATCTAAGATCCGGGGTCGGAGGGAGGAAACCACGCGTGCAGGACACAAAATTCAGTTTCATCATTGCGGATGACCACCCTCTCTTCAGAGGGGCACTTCGGCAGACGCTTGAAACCCAGTTTCCGGATGCGCGCATCGAAGAGGCTGGAACTCTGGAAGATGTGACAGCCCGCCTCGAAGAAGATGGTGACATCGACCTGATTCTGCTGGACCTTTCCATGCCCGGTATGCGCGGATTCTCGGGGTTGATGTATTTGCGGGCTCAGTATGCCGGTGTGCCGGTTGTTATCGTTTCTGCCAATGAAGAGCCGCAGGCAATCCGGCGCTGCATTGAATTTGGCGCTTCCGGTTTTATTCCCAAGTCCCATGGTATTGAGGTGATCCGCGAAGCGATTTCATCCGTCATGGATGGCAACATGTGGAGTCCCCCAGACATCGACCTCGCCGCAGATGATGGCGCTGGTGACCTGGTGCAGCGCTTGTCCACTTTGACGCCTCAGCAGGTCCGGGTACTGATGATGCTTTCCGAAGGGTTGCTCAACAAACAGATCGCATATGAGCTGTCGGTCTCCGAAGCAACCGTGAAGGCGCACGTATCAGCGATCCTGCAAAAACTGGGTGTTGAAAGCCGGACACAGGCCGTTATCGCAGCTTCCAAGATCGAAGCAGGCCAATGGCAAATTGGCGGCGAAGAAGAGCAGGCCGCTTCATCCTCTTAAGACAACTAGGCGCCGCGCCAAATTATTCTGCGGCGTCTTGCTTTGCACGGCACCGCGCCAGATGGGCGCGGAGCGCGGCCGGTTTGACCGGCTTGTTGAACATGTCGATATTCTTTTCTTTTGCCGCCCCCCGGACCGCGCGGCTACGGTCAGCCGTCACCAGCAATGCCGGCACATCAATGCCAAACTTCCAGCGCATGCGAACGACTGCATCAATGCCATTGCCATCATCCAGGTGATAATCGACAATAATGATGTCTGGCACTTCGCCGGTGCTGCCCAGCTTTTGCATTGCCTCTGTATCGTCGCGCGCTGTTGTTACTACGCAATTCCAGTTTTCCAGCAAATGACGCATACCGCTCAAAATATCCGGCTCATTGTCGATGGCCAGCACACGCAGGCCATCCAGCTGAGCTGGAACAGGAGCGGCGCTGCGAACTGGCGTCTCTACCGGCACAGCCGCCGCAATCGGCAGTGAAACGCAAAAACAGGAGCCTTTGCCGACCTCCGATGTGAGCTCGACAGGGTGTTCCAGCACATGTGCAATCCGCTCAACAATTGACAATCCGAGACCCAAGCCTTTTGCCACGCGCATACCGTCATCCAGACGATGAAACTCCTGGAAAATGATCTTCTGCTTTGCTGCAGGTACACCCATCCCGGAATCATGGATCTCGGCGGTAATCCTGCCGCCTCTGTGCCGGCAGCCGACCAGCACTCGTCCCTTCGTCGTGTATTTGATTGCATTGGAGACCAGGTTCTGGAGAAGCCGGCGCAGCAGCCTCCGGTCTGAACGCACCGAGATGCTGGTTGGAACGAACGTGAGCTCCAGCCCTTTTTCCCTTGCAACAGGTTCGAATTCACTTTCCAGAGCGTTGAACAGGACATCCAGACGGAAGACAGTCAACTCCGGTTTCAACGCACCGGTATCGAGGCGGGAGATGTCAAGAACGGCGCTGATGATGTCTTCAACGGATTCCAGGGCACCTTCGACATTGCGCGCGAGCGTACCGGTTTCGCCATCGCTGAACTTATCAGCCAGAACGGATGAATAAAGTCTGGCGGCATTCAGGGGCTGGAGAATGTCATGGCCTGCTGCGGCAAGGAACCGGGTTTTGCCGATGTTGGCTTCTTCTGCAGCATGAGTTGCCTGCACCAGCCGCTTGTTGACGTGTGTCAGTTCTTCCGTTCGTTCCCGAACCCGCCGCTCAAGAGTTTCATTGGCACGCGCCAGCGCATCTTCCGCCAAAACCCGTTCTGTAATGTCGGTGTAGGTGGTCACCACACCGCCGTCGGGCATCGGGCTTATGCGGACTTCCAGTACAGTCCCGCTGGAGGC
Organism: Roseibium sp.; assembly: GCA_965230705.1. Classification (GTDB taxonomy): domain Bacteria; phylum Pseudomonadota; class Alphaproteobacteria; order Rhizobiales; family Stappiaceae; genus Roseibium. The sequence goes on from CBDDLN010000001.1 coordinate 1,357,082, forward strand.
CAGGCGTTCCTGATAGGTCTCCTGAATGACGACGAGTTTCTCCAGCCGATCGGCGACGATCGCTTCAATCGGACCGTCTCCGACCTCGCCCCGGGCCGCGTTGAACCGGATGATCATGTCGAGCGTCGTGCCAACCTGGCCGTATTCGGACGGCAAACCAAGCAGATCGCGGAATTGCCGGTTCCAGCAGATCAGGCGCAGGTCCCTGTCGAACACAGCAAGTCCCTGGCGAACCTGGTCCAACGCTGTTTGCAGCAGGTCACGGTTGTACTGGATCGCTGCCGATGCATCGTCCAGCAGTTTGACCGCGCCTTTTGTGGACGGATCATGCCGTTTCAGCATCAGGGACAGGACGAGCCGCGATGATGCTGCCCCAATCGCACTGGCAAGCAGCTGTTCGGAAAACCTAAGCAGATTGGCATCTGCCGTTTCGGTCGGATCTGGAACGATGCCCCGTTCGCGCGCATAGCGGATAAAGGAACGGTTGGTTCGTTCCTCTCCAAGATAGCGGGCTAGCGTTGCCTGCAGATCGCCGGCAGTGACGGTCGTCCGCCACATGCGTAGGCTGGGCGTTGGGGCCAGATCATCCGGTACAAATACGTTGGCCTGCAGCGTTTCGGCAGGTTCAGGTTGGCGCAACAAGGACCCAAGAATGAAAAACAGGACGTTGCACAAGAGGCTCCAGAGGGTGCCGTGAATGAAGGGGTCCATATTGAGCCCCAGCAGCGACTGTGGCTTCAAATACCCGATACCGAGCGGCCCTGTTTCCAGGATTGTTGCAGATACCAGACCGGATTCGGCGAACGTTGGCAGAAGCAGAGTATAGAACCAAACCGCAAAGCCGACGGTCATTCCGGCAATCGCACCCAGGGCTGTTGCCCGGCGCCACACAAGAGCGCCGAAAAATGCCGGGGCAAACTGCGCGATGGCCGCGAAGGAGAGAAGGCCGATAGAAACCAGTGCCGCCGTATCACCGGCTGCCCGGTAGTAGGCATAGGCAAGCAGTAATATGCCGAATATTGCCATGCGCCGGATCCCGAGAAGGTTCCGGCTCATGTCCTTTCCGCTGCCAGCGACCAGATCGTCTTCACTGCGCCCGCGCAGGATCAAGGGGACAACAATGTCATTGGAAATCATGATGGCCAGCGCGACGGTGGCCACAATCACCATCGCTGTGGCAGCTGACAGGCCTCCGATAAAGGCGAACAGTGCCAGCCATGGATGACCGGCATCAATCGGAAGGGCGAGGACATAGGTGTCCGGGTTAATGTCCTGGCCAAACCGCAGCAGTCCGGCAGCAGCGATCGGTACGACAAACAGGTTGATCAGGATCAGGTAAATCGGGAACAGCCAGGCTGCGCGCCGGATTTCACTTTCTGAGTTGTTTTCCGTAACAAGGACATGGAACTGGCGCGGCAGGAGCATGATCGCAAACGAGGACAGGATAATCATCACCATCCAGTTGCCGTAGTTGACGGGCTGCTCAAAAATCGCGGCGACTTCAGGGGCTTCAGTGATCGCCCGTACCAGGTCCAGCGGCCCGCCATAAAGTGTGTAGGTAACCCAGATTCCGACTGCCAGAAATGCAAGCAGTTTTACGATTGCCTCAGCTGCAATCGCCAGCATCAGGCCTTCCTGGTGCTCTGTCGCGTCAATGTGGCGGGTACCAAACAGCCAGGTAAAGACGGCCATGCCGATTGCGATCAGTAATGTGATGTCGTCAAAGACCGGAAAATACGAGTCACCCGGAGAAATCAGCGGCCCGACCATCGTCGTCACGGACAGCGAAACGGCTTTGAGCTGAAGTGCGATGTAGGGAATGATGCCAATGACCGCGATGATCGTTGCAACCGCAGCAACCGATTGGCTTTTGCCGTAGCGGGCGCCAATAAAATCCGCAATGGACGTGATGCTTTCGGCCTTGGCTATCCTGATGATCCGGCGCAGTAGCGGATAGCCGACCGCAAACACCAGCATCGGGCCAATGTAGATTGTAAGGAACTCAATTCCGTTGCGGCTTGCATTGCCAACGGAGCCAAAGAAGGTCCAGGACGTGCAGTAGACAGACAACGAAAGTGCATAGATCAGCGGGCGTCCACGGCCCGGATAAGACCTTCGCGGCATGCGGTCACCATAGCTGGCAATGGCAAACAGCAACAGGATGTACCCGACTGCTGCCAGTATCACGAGCCAACCGTGCATCATAATAGGTCTCTAGTTTCCTCCCAGGCGAAACCGTGTCCGATACACAGTGTCGGTTTTTCAACGGCTTGCCGCAAGGGGCGATCGGAACATACGCAGAGCGGCATGTCTATTCGCCATGCGAACAAGACGGTCTGGCCTTGCGTGAAAGTTTTTGCGGCCATCATCTTGCGACTTAGTAAAAACACTGATCCTGTTGTTGCTTGGCTCCCGCGGGTGAGTCACTTTGTCGGAATTCGATTTTTGGAGGGTGAAATGCTTAAGGAATTCAAGGAATTTGCCTTGAAGGGCAACATGCTCGACATGGCTGTCGGTATTGTAATCGGCGCTGCATTCACGGCGATTGTCTCATCACTTGTCGACGACATCATTATGCCTCCAATTGGCATGTTGCTCGGGAACGTCGATTTTTCCGAATTGTTCGTCATTCTCAAGCAAGGTGCGCCGGAAGGTCCCTATGCCACTGTGGCTGCCGCCAAGGACGCCGGTGCTGTGACATGGAATGTCGGATTGTTCATCAATGCATTGATCAAGTTCGTCATTTTGGCCTTCGCATTGTTCATTTTGATCAAGGCTGTGAACAATCTTCGCCGCAAGGAGGAAGAAGCGCCGGCAGCACCAGCCGCTCCCCCTCAAGACATCGTGCTGCTGGAGGAAATCCGGGACCTTCTCAAGAAATAGATGTTGTTTTGCGCGCCGATCTGGCTGGGTTGACGCAGGAACATGTAAAGGTAATACGCGCTGCAGATTGAAATTGCGGATTCTGAGACATTCGTATCCCAAGAGTTTGAAAGGCAAAGTGTTGGAACAGCGCGTGATTGAGAGCTTGCGTGCAGAAGCGCGGCAGGCTCCCGAAAGTGGAATTGTGGAAGTTGTCAATGCGGCCCGGGATCAGGAAAACCTTATCCCGCTTTGGGTAGGTGAGGGCGATCTGCCAACACCAGACTTCATTTGCGCCGCAGCCAAGGCTTCGCTGGATGCAGGTGAAACCTTTTACACCCATCAACGCGGAATTCCGGACCTTAGGCAGGCCTTGGCCGAGGATTTACAGAGCCTCTACCGACGACCATTCTCGCCGGACCAGTTTTTTGTCACTGGTTCAGGCATGCAGGCCATGCAGATTGCCGTTCAGTGTGTGGCTGGTGCAGGTGATGAAGTCGTCTTTCCAAGCCCTGCCTGGCCAAATCTCGCGGCAGCCCTTGGAATTATGGGTGCGAGACCCGTGCCGGTCGTTATGGATTGGAACCCGAGTGGCTGGTCGCTGGATCTGCAAAAGCTGTTTGATGCGTCAACACCAAGAACCCGGGCAATCTATCTGAATTCGCCCAGTAACCCGACCGGCTGGGTTGCGAGCTCGCAAGTGTTGAAGGAGATCCTTGAAAAAGCCCGGTCTTTAGGGATCTGGATTATCGCCGACGAAGTATATGGACGTTTTTTTTACGGCACAGGACGGGCAGCCCCCTCATTTTGTGAGCTGGCAGGTCCGGATGACAAGATCCTCTATGTAAATACTTTCTCCAAGAACTGGGCCATGACCGGCTGGCGTGTTGGCTGGCTTCAGGCGCCACCGGAAATGGGTCAGGTCATTGAAAACCTGATTCAGTATTCCACCTCCGGCGTTCCGGTCTTCAGTCAGCGGGCAGCGATTGCGGCCTTGTCTGACGGCAAGGCGTACCTTGAGAATCAGATAGCCCGCGCCCGTCAGGGCCGGCAAATTGTTGTTGATGGCCTGTCCCAGTCAAACCGTGTGCTCCTGTCGGCGCCTGAAGGAGCCTTCTACTTGTTTTTCGGTATCGAGGGTCTGAGTGACAGCCGTCACGCAGCGTTGAAACTTGTTTCCGAAACCGGTGTCGGTCTCGCGCCCGGATCTGCCTTTGGTCAAGGAGGGGGCCGTTTCCTGCGCCTATGTTTCGCGCGAAGTTCTAATCTGTTGGCAGAATCCGTAAGTCGAATTGCGTTGTGGGCAAATGACCTTTAAGTCGGACTTGCTCTCGCCACGTTAAGTAAATACCCTTATCAGGCGCGTCCGGAACGATCCGCGGAGTTGGATATGGATGACATTGTTATGTCGAAAACGGACGTAATCGCGTCAACGTCAGAGGCGCGTCTTGCCAGCGTTTTAGATACCGCAGTCGATGGGATCCTCGTTATGAACGAGCGATCCGAAGTCTTGGCCTACAACAAGGCCTGTGAATCGCTGTTTGGCTACAAAGCGTCCGAATTGCTCGGCAAAGACATCAAGAAAATCATGCCGTCTGACTATGCGAATGCCCATGATCGCTACGTGAGTGATTATCTTGAGACCGGTCACAAGAAGATTATCGGAATTGGCCGGGAAGTGCGCGCACGCCACAAAGATGGAACAGAGTTTCCCGTCGAATTGTCGGTAGGAGAAGCCTCCACACCGGAGGGTCGCCAGTTCATCGGTATTTTGCGAGATCTGCGGCCGCGCAGATCGGTTGAGGAGCGTCTGGCCCAGGCTCAGGCACAGCTCGTCCACATGACCCGAATCAGCGCCATGGACGAAATGGGCGCTGCCATAGCGCACGAACTCAATCAGCCGCTAACCGCAATTTTGCTTTACCTGCAGGCTGTATCGCGCAAGGCCCAATCCGACGAAAATTTCAATCCAGTCCTGCTGGATGTGATCGAGAAGGCTGTTTCCGAGGCGGGACGCGCCGGCGAAATCATTCAACGCATGCGCCAGCTGGTTGAGAAAAAGGAACCGGAACGGACCGAAATCGATGTCGAGGATTTCGCGCGCTCCTGTATCGACCTTGTCGAAATGGGGCACCGAAGCGACCGGTCCATTTTCCATTTGGATACTGCCCTCGATCTTCCGGTCCTGTCTGCGGACTCGGTTCAGATCCGTCAGGTACTCGTAAACCTTCTACGGAACGCGCGTGAAGCCGTCGCAAAGCAGAAAATCCAGCGCGTGACTTTGTCAGTCTCAGCCCCTGAAGGATTTATCGAATTCCGGGTCAATGACAATGGGGACGGCGTGCCCAAACATATGATCCCTGAACTGTTCAAAGCATTTTCGGGGCAAAAGAGGAAAGGCCTTGGTCTTGGGCTGGCAATCTCAAGATCAATTGCGCAAAATCACGGCGGGGATCTGTATCTGGATACGGAAGCTACACAACCGGGGGCAACTTTTGTTTTGAAGCTACCGACCGAGACAGAAAGCACCGCGGAAATAGACTGACTGAAGCCGGGCGAACAAGAAGATAGATGACACATCAGGGGCAAGAACGAATGACGGGCGAAACGGACGCGATCTACATTGTCGATGATGATCCGGCTGTGCGAGACGCGTTATCTGTCGTATTCAACATGGAAGGCTTTGTCGTCGAAACCTTTTCTGATGGCGATACTTTCATACAGTCCGCAAGCAAGACCCAACCGGCTTGTGTCATCCTTGATGTTCATATGCCTGGGCGGTCCGGGATCGATATCCTTAAAACGTTGAAGGCTGAAAACTACCCGGCGCCCATTTTTATCATCTCCGGCCAGGGCGATATTCCCATGGCTGTCGAGGCGATCCGAAATGGCGCATTCGACTTTATTGAAAAGCCATTTACCGCTGAGAAGGTTGTAGAGCGGATCAATCAGGGTATTGAAACGGTCAAAAAGCGGAATTCCGATGAATTGGAAATGACCTTTACCGGTGCCGATCTTCTGACGCGCCGTGAAAGCGAAGTTCTAAAGGAAATCACCGGTGGTGCCTCGAATAAGGAAGTCGGCCGTCAGTTGAGTATCAGTCCGCGTACCGTAGAGGTTCATCGTGCGAGGATCATGGAAAAACTCGGCGCCCGCAATGCTGCGGATCTCGTCCGGATTGTCCTCGGACGGTAGGGGGCTTTCATTCGGCAGCTCAGCGCATAAATGGCGGAAATCGAGGATTTCCAGCCCTATTATCGAATTATCGATTTTAGTGTTTGTGCGTACATCTCTTCTTGCTGATTAGCGGTATTATGGGAAGTCATCTCTAACCGGCTAATCGTGAGTAGGGTCGTTGCGGGTTCATATTATTGAAGACGACAATGCTGTATCGGACGCACTTAATATTGTGCTTTCCGATTTCGGGCACACGGTCGTCTGCTACCCGGATGGTGAGACCTTTTGTTCATTGCCGTATCCAGAAAGTGACGATGTCGTCGTTGTGGATCTGGGGTTGCCTGGCATGGGAGGTGACCGTGTTATTGAGCGTCTCAACCGATTGAGCAAGCCTCCCAAGATTATCGCGATATCCGGCAAGCCAAAGAACCTGCTTGATCGTGCATTGGCAGGAATGTCTTCCTTCGTATTGTTGCGCAAACCTCTGTCGATATCTGCTTTGGCGGAGCATCTCGACTAGCGGCCGAATCTTAGGTTTGTCGGGGCCAATTTGCCGCACCGTACCATTGGCGTATGTAGTTCACCGTACGCAGTCTGCCGAATTTTGCTCACAAAATCAGACCTCTAGTGTTGGTTAAGCGATCAGGGTAGCAACGTCGGACGGGACGTGTCGCCTGACAGCAGATGGTAGGAGTTCCATTTGAAATCGATCGCACTGGTTCCGCAGCCTCTGTGGGCAACATATATTTGGAGGGGACTATGGCTTATCTCGACCAACATAGGACTGGGCCTGTCGCACGGGGACAGGATGCTGCCAGCTGCAGGACGAAAGCAGTGAACGCGTCTTTCGAAGCGTTCGGTGCCAAGCGGTCGACCTATGGTGAGCATCACGTTGTTTTTTATGAAGGTGACCCGGCCAAGCGTCTCTACGAGCTCGCATCTGGTACGGTTATGCTTTTCAAGCTCCTTCCAGATGGCCGCCGCCAGGTCGTAGAAGTGTTACGTCCAGGCGACATCTTCGGCCTGTCGAGCGATACCGAATATGATTGTACGGCCGAAACCCTGACTGATTCCGAAGTTTATGAAATCGATCTGAAGCAGGTCGAAGGATCAACAGAGTTGCAGTTTCAGCTGACCAAGTGCCTGACCCATCAGATGCAGGTCTTGCATGAGCATGCCGTGCTGCTGGGGCGCAAATCTGCTGTTGAGCGGGTCGCCAGCTTCCTGATGTATCTGGTGCCCGACCGGGGCGGCGTCGGCTGCACTGGTCCGTCGGAAGATGGCGATGACGGCCATGATGTGAAGTTGCACATGACCCGGCAGGAAATTGCGGACTATTTGGGCCTGACGATTGAAACAGTCAGCCGCGTGGTTTCTGAACTCAAACGACGCGGTGTGATCCGCATCGACCGGGCAGATCAGATCCACCTGAACAAGGTTTGTGGTCTCTGCCAAATGACCGGCATTCATTAAGCTCCAGCCGGTTTCAAGCTCTCAAATAAAACGGCCTTCTCTCGGGAAGGCCGTTTTTGTTTCTTCTAGTGTCACGGTAACAGCATTCTGGCGCCCAGATCGCTGCCTGATTGTCAGACTGCCATGGAATGCCGGGCACCGGTTTGAGATTCGGCGTCGTCCAGATAAGCATCGAATGCTGCTGCTGCCAGTCGCACATATGGCCGGCCCGCGGTTGGGATCGTGACCACATTAGCATTCAGCTCAACCAAGCCGTCCTGAACAAGATCGTCCAGTTTTTCGATAGAGGCTGAGAGTTTATTGATGTCAGTGTTGAATACCCGGCAAGCCTCCTCCAGGTCCGAGCTGTAGTTTGTCATGAGTTGCTCGATGATGTGGCCGCGCAAAAGATCGTCCGTTGTAAGTGCCAGACCGCGTGCTACCGGCAACTCACCTTTCAGGACCGCTCTGCGCCAATGGCCGACGTCCGGCATGTTTTGAATGTAGCCCTGAGTCAACCGGCCGATAGACGAAACGCCGAGACCGATCAATTGTTCTCCCTGGTCTGTCGTATAACCCTGGAAATTGCGTTTCAGGTCGCCGTTTTGAATTGCAATCGCCATGCTGTCGTCTGCGCGCGCAAAATGGTCAAGGCCAATGGCAACATATCCGGCGTCCAGAAGGTCTTTCCTGGCGACGTCAGCAAGTTCAACTCGCTCAGCCGGGCTTGGCAGCCGGCTCTCATCGATCAGCTGCTGATGCTTTCGCATCCATGGCACATGAGCATAGCCGAAGAGCGCAATCCGGCCGGGATTGAGTTCAACAGTTTTGGCGACGGAATCGCGGATTGTTTCCGCTGTCTGTTCTGGCAGGCCGTACATAAGGTCGAAGTTCAATGCATCAATGCCAGCGGCCCTCAAGTGTTCAACTGAGGACACAACGGTATCGAAGGGTTGAACGCGTCCAATCGCCTCTTGAACCTTCAGATCGAAATCCTGCACGCCGAGGCTTGCCCGCGTAATGCCAATTTCGGCAAGCGTGTTGGCTAGCGATGCGCTGACCAGCCGGGGATCCAGTTCGATTGCATGTTCAATATCTGGCGCCAAATCAAACAAGCTGCGCATTTTGCCAGCAAGGGCAACCAGGGAGTCATGCGGAAGCAGGCTGGGTGTACCGCCGCCCCAATGGATATGCCTTACAGGCCCGGCGTTTTTGAGGTGGCTCGCGACGAGTTCGATTTCCTCCCCAAGCGTCTTGCCATAGGAAATCAGTGGCATCTCCTGCCGCGTCGCCTTGGTGTGGCAGCCGCAGTAATGGCAAAGCTGCTTGCAGAAAGGCACATGCAGATACAGCGACAGGGAATCCTGCGGACCAAGTTTGCTGAGCCACTCAGCATACATCCCGGCGGTGATACCACCGTGGAAATGCGGGGCAGTCGGATAACTCGTGTAACGCGGAACAGTCCGCATTGCATAGGAAAGGTCGATCTTGCTCATATGGTCTTGTGGTCGAGAATGGCGTTATCGTGCCTTGATTTCCGTCAAAATCCGATTGGATTGAAAATGTTTTGGTCCTTTCCGTGACCTAGAATCAATCCGCGGAACGCCTGCAAGAACGAAATACATATTGATTGCATCAATCAATAATGATGCCAAAAGCAATGCCCTCTATAGAAGGCGGCACGGAACCGTATTCTTTTAGGTTTAGTGTTTATTGGCCCGAGCCGTTTTTGAGGCTGGAAACGAGATCTGAGTGACAATCGCGAGCATTTACCCTTTCGTCCTTACCTTGCTGATCGGATCGGTCGGCGGTTTTTTGTTTTCCTTGATGGGGCTACCCGCGGCTTGGTTGTCAGGCGCCATGGTTCTGGTTGCCGCGACGACGCTGAGCGGCGTCCGCACAGCGGTGCCGGACAGGGTACGCGATACTTTGTTCATTGTTTTGGGCGCTTTCATGGGAACTGGCGTTTCCCCCGAAGTGATCGACCGGATTGGCGAATGGCCGTGGACGATGCTTGGCCTCGTCATTGCGATGGTCATGATTACCGGGGCTACTTATATCTATTTACAGCGCCGTGTCGGCTGGGACCGGGAAACAGCGTTTTTCGGCTCCATCCCGGGCGCGCTGTCTTTCGTCCTGGCACTCGCGGCCAACCGGAATGCGGATATTTCGCGGATCGCAACGTCGCAAATGGTGCGGCTGTTCATCCTGGTCGCCTTGCTTCCCATCGTTATTACGTCAACAAGTTCTGGAGACGTGACCGGTGTGGCCGATGCCGGGCCAATGTTCTGGGAGGATGGGCTTGTCCTGTTTGGCCTTTGCGCCGTCTCCAGTTTCGTCGCGGTGCAATTAAATGTGCCAGGGGGCTGGATGACGGGTGCGTTTTTCATGAGCGCTGCCCTCAATGCCAGTGGCCTGGTTTCCGGTAGCATACCGCCCTGGGTCATCATTCCCTGCTACATTGCCCTTGGCAGCATGATTGGCTGCCGGTTCGGCTCAACGAGCTATTCGCAATTTTTTGCCATGCTCAAGGCTGGACTTGTCGCGATCTCTGTTGGTCTGTCGATCGCATGCGCCTGTGCATGGCTTGGGGCTGTTTTGCTTGATCTCCCGTTCGGCCAGCTTCTGCTCGCCTATGCGCCTGGTGGCCTTGAAGTCATGACATTGATGGCATTCATGCTTGACCTCGATCCGGCGTTTGTAGCGGCGCACCAGATTGTGCGATTCACTGGTATGGCTCTTTTGCTCCCCTTGATCACAGGGTTTCTGTTCGACCGGTAACCGGGCGTTTCGATTCCTTTTTTGCGAAATCCTGCAAATATTGAAAATCGGCTCTAACTTTCGTCCCATAGACGGATTGCCGCAGCGGCACAATGTCGGCGATCATTTATAGGGAGGGGACGTATTCTTGATTTGAATCAACGTCAGGATTTGCTGGCCGTGCTCTTGGTCAGCTGTCGTTGTACTCTGTAACGATTTTAAAGACTGGGGCGCGAATATGGCACAGACTAAGGCCAGACTAATTTCGCTTGAGGAAGGCTTATTCGCCGCTTTCCTCGTAGTGTTGGCATTCGCCTGCCTGATCATAGCAGGCAAAACATATGATCAGGTGATGGCATTTCACACCGGGCTTGGGGCATTAATTGCCGCGGTCTGTGTGTTCATCATCTTCAAAAGCTATTTCAATGACGGCGGTACGGAAATCCCGCAGGAAATTGATGGCAAACCAAATTACAACTTCGGGCCGGTGAAATTCGGTGCCGTGGCTGCAATGTTCTGGGGCATCGCCGGCTTCCTGGTCGGATTGATCATCGCCTCTCAGCTTGCCTGGCCTGCATTGAATTTCGACCTACCGTGGACGAACTTCGGCCGCCTGCGCCCCTTGCATACGTCGGCTGTTATTTTCGCCTTTGGCGGTAACGTGCTGCTGGCGACCTCCATGTATGTGGTTCAGCGGACAAGCCGCGCACGCATGCCGGGCAGGGTTCTGCCGTGGTTTGTGATCATCGGCTATAACGTTTTCATTCTGATTGCCGGCACCGGCTATCTGCTGGGGGCAACCCAGTCCAAGGAATACGCAGAGCCGGAATGGTACGCTGACCTTTGGCTGACCATCGTCTGGGTGGCATATCTGCTGTTGTTCCTGGGTACGCTCTGGAAGCGTAAGGAGCCGCATATCTATGTGGCAAACTGGTTCTATCTGGCCTTCATCGTCACCATCGCGATGCTTCACATCACGAACAATCTGACGATCCCGGTCTCCATCTACGGCACCAAGTCCTACATTGTATGGTCGGGTGTGCAGGATGCGATGGTGCAATGGTGGTACGGCCACAACGCAGTGGGCTTCTTCCTGACCGCAGGCTTCCTGGCGATCATGTACTACTTCGTTCCGAAGCAGGCTGACCGGCCGGTTTATTCTTACCGTCTGTCGATCGTGCACTTCTGGGCCCTGATCTTCCTCTACATCTGGGCTGGACCGCACCATCTGCACTACACGGCTCTGCCGCAATGGGCTTCGACACTCGGTGCAACCTTCTCGATCATCCTTTGGATGCCGTCCTGGGGTGGCATGATCAACGGCCTGATGACCCTGTCAGGGGCTTGGGACAAGCTGCGCACCGATCCGGTTCTGCGCATGATGGTGGTTTCGGTCGCCTTCTACGGCATGTCCACGTTCGAAGGTCCGCTGATGAGCCTGCGCTCGGTTAACTCACTGTCGCACTACACCGACTGGACCATTGGTCACGTTCACTCTGGTGCGCTTGGCTGGGTTGGCTACATTTCCTTCGGCGCGCTCTACTGCCTCATTCCGTGGCTGTGGAACAAGAAGGGCCTGTACTCGCTCAAGCTGGTGAACTGGCACTTCTGGCTGTCGACCCTTGGGATCGTTCTCTACATCACAGCAATGTGGGTTTCCGGGATCATGCAGGGCCTGATGTGGCGTGCATACGATAGCCTCGGCTTCCTGGAGTATTCCTTCATCGAAACTGTTGAAGCGATGCATCCCTTCTATGTGATCCGTGCACTCGGTGGCGCCCTGTTCGTCCTCGGTTCTCTGATCATGGCCTATAACCTCTGGATGACCGTACGCCACGGCGAAGCTGAAGAAGCTGAAGCCACTGCTGCGGGCTCCCTGGCTCCGGCCGAATAAGGGAGAGGGACAAAATGTCTGTTTGGAACAAACACCAAATCTTTGAAAAGAACTCCTTTGTTCTTCTGGTCGGCATTCTCGTCATGGTCGCCATTGGCGGCCTGGTCGAGATCGCACCGCTGTTCTATCTGAAGAGCACGATCGAAAAGACAGAGGGCATGCGGCCCTATACGCCGCTCGAACTGGCTGGCCGTAACATCTACATCCGCGAGGGGTGCTATCTTTGCCACTCGCAGATGGTTCGTCCGATGCGCGACGAACTTGAGCGTTATGGCCACTTCTCTCTGGCGGCTGAATCCATGTACGATCATCCGTTCCAGTGGGGTTCGAAGCGTACAGGTCCGGATCTGGCTCGTGTTGGCGGCAAGTATTCTGATGAATGGCACGTCGAGCACATGATCGATCCGCGTTCGGTGGTACCGGCATCGATCATGCCCGGCTACCCGTTCCTGAAGACCGCGTCTGTTGAAACACGCGATATTGCAGATCACCTCAAGGCCAATGTGATTGTCGGTGTTCCTTACACCGAGGACCAGGTTGGCGCGGCTGCACAAGACATCCTCGCTCAGGCCAGCCCTGACACGGATGCAGCCGATGAATTCCTTGAGCGGTATCCGACAGCAGTGGTTCGCGATTTCGACGGAAATCCAAAGGCAGTAACTGAGATGGATGCCCTTGTGGCCTATCTGCAGATGCTCGGAACGCTGGTCGACTTCTCGATCTACGACGACAAGGCAAACCTGAGGTAAGGCGATGAATGAGACTTATTCTGCTTTCGCTGGCTTCGCGCAGACCTGGGGCCTTCTCTACTTCATGATACTGTTTGGCATCGTGCTGGCCTACGTGCTGTGGCCGAAAAACCGCAAGCGCTTTGACGATGCTGCTCAGATCCCGTTTCGGGAGGACTGATCCATGGCCGATATACACAACAAGGAAATCGACGAAATTTCGGGCGTTGAGACCACCGGTCACGAGTGGGACGGCCTGAAGGAACTGAACAATCCCCTCCCAAGATGGTGGTTGTACCTGTTCTATGTCACCATCTTGTGGGCCGTTGGCTACTGGATCGTTTATCCGTCCTGGCCATTGATCTCCAGCTACACGACCGGTGTTCTGGGTGATAGCCAGCGTGCTGATGCTCTTGCAGCCTATGAAAAAGGCATCGCAGAGCGGGCCACGATTGGCGATCAGCTGGTAGCGGCGTCTCTTGAAGACATCCGCACAACCCCAGCCATGCTGGAGTTTGCTCTAGCCAATGGTAAGGCAGCATTTGGTGACAACTGTGCGCCTTGCCACGGCACTGGTGCGACCGGCTTCGTCGGTTATCCGAGCCTGCAGGACGACAACTGGATTTGGGGCGGTACGCTCGACGACATCCACACCACACTGCTTTACGGGATCCGTTCCGGTCACGATGAAGCTCGCGTTGGTGACATGCCGTCCTTCGGCACTGACGAGCTGCTAAGTAAGGAAGAGGTCAATCAGGTCTCCAATTACGTAGCCTCCAAGGCCGGTCTGGAAGCTGAAGCCGATGTCGACCTGGCCGCTGGCCAAGTGCTTTACGACGACAACTGCGCCGCCTGTCATGGCGAAGATCTGAAAGGTATGCAGGAAGTGGGGGCACCGGACCTCACTGCAGCGACATACCTTTATGGAAAATCGCTGGATGACATCAAGGCACAGGTCCACAGCGCGCGGAATGGCGTAATGCCCGCATGGGCAGATCGTCTGGATCCTGCAACGGTCAAGTCGCTGGCTGTCTACGTACACTCCTTCGGCGGTGGTCAGTAGAATACCTCGGATCCCCGTACCTGATACGGGGATCCTGAAGGCCGAATGAAAGATTAATCGAGAGCAAAACAGACTGGGCCGGACGAAAGTCTGGCCCGGAAACCTGGGTAATCCCTTTGGGGCGGGATTGGCCGAACAGAAGGACGGACGGCATGGTTGCCGAAACCGAAGCTGCAAAATCACAGCAGCCGGACGAGTGGTTCGCCTCGGCTAAGAAAATTTTTCCTATGGCCGTCAGCGGACGGTTCCGCAGGATCAAGTGGACGCTCCTTTTCATCACTTTGGGGCTGTACTACTTCCTCCCCTTTATCCGATATGACCGTGGCCCCAATGCCCCGGGACAGGCGATCCTGATCGATCTTGAAGGGCGCCGGGCATATTTCTTCTTTATCGAAATCTGGCCGCAGGAAGTTTATTACCTCACCGGCCTCTTGATCATTGCGGCCGTTGCCCTGTTCCTGATGAACGCGATTGCCGGACGTATCTGGTGCGGCTATCTCTGCCCGCAAACCGTTTGGACCGACTTGTTTCTATGGGTCGAGCGGCAGGTGGAAGGCGACCGGCGTGAACGTATGGCGCTGGATCGTGGTCCCTGGAACGCCAACAAGATCGCCCGGCGGGCAACAAAGCATTTCTTCTGGTTGATGATCGCCTGGTGGACCGGTGGTGCCTGGGTGCTCTACTTCGCCGATGCGCCGACACTTGTCTACAAACTGGCGACTTTCCAGGCGTCTTGGACTGCCTATCTCTGGATCGGTATTCTGACAACGACAACCTATCTGCTTGCCGGTTTCATGCGGGAGCAGATCTGCATCTACATGTGTCCCTGGCCTCGAATCCAGGCCGCATTGACAGATGAAAAGGCGCTCAACGTTACCTACCGTTGGGACCGTGGTGAGCCACGCGGCTCTCTGAAGCAAAACAAGGCGTTGGCCTTGAAGGGATTGCCTTCGGGCGATTGCATTGATTGTCACCAGTGTGTTCATGTTTGTCCGACTGGTGTTGATATCCGCAAGGGCGTGCAGCTGGACTGTATTCAGTGCGGGCTTTGTATTGATGCCTGTGACAACATCATGGACAAGGTCGGCAAACCGAAGGGTTTGATCGCTTACGACACCGATGAGAACATCGAACGCCGCATCGAAGGTAAGGAATCCGTTTATGAAATCGTCCGGGTCAGGACGGTCATTTATGCCGCGGTTATTGCAATTGTCGGTGCAATCATGTTGTTCGCGTTGCTTACACGGGATTTTGCCGGGATCAATGTGCTGCATGACCGCAACCCGATTTTTGTGACGCAAAGTGATGGCTCTGTGCGCAACGGCTACACGGTACGTCTGCTAAACAAACGGATGCATGAGCGCCACTTCATGCTGCATGTTGAAGGCATGCCGCCTGAAACATCGGTTGAAGCCGTCGGAATTGATTCCGTTTTTGCCGGCCGGCCGATCATCGAGGTTGAACCGGATACGACACGTGAAGTTCGTGTTCTGGTGACATCACCTCCTGGTGTTAAGATGCCTGAAAGCACTGATGTCACCTTCCGATTGACCGAATCGGTCATGGGTGAAGTCGTAACCGCCAAGGATTTCTTCAAGGCGCCATAGCGCCTTGAATACGGGAGCCTATCAAATGATGACCAATATGAATGCCCAGGACCCGAAAGCGATTACCGGTAAAACGGTGCTGATCTGGTTGCTCGGTTTCTTCGCGGTGGTTTTTGTTGCGAATGCCATCTTCCTCTGGCTGGCTTTCGGGTCGTTCCCCGGAGTTGTTGTCGAAAGCTCCTACAAAGCGGGACAGGGCTACAACAAGGACATTGCCGCTGCAAAGGCGCAGGCAAAGCTCGGATGGCAGGTTCAAACGGAGCTTTCCCGGACGACAACAACGAATGCCCGGCTTGAAGTCTCCGCTTTTGACAAGTCCGATGCCGCGTTGACTGGCCTGAAGTTTTCGGCAACCCTGCAGCATCCGACCCATGAAAGCGGCGACATTTCCCTGACTTTGGTGGAAGACGCTGCAGGCAAGTACTCGGCCAATGTGGAAAACGTCGCAGCCGGGAACTGGAACCTGATACTGGAAGCCCATAGCGACGACAAACGGGTCTTCCGGTCCGAGAACCGGCTGTTCCTGAAAAACTAGAGCACTTTAGAACAATAAGGAGTCACTTGATGGAGCCAAATCTGCACAGCTGCAAGGCGCGGAGTGAAGCGCGATACGGGGTATCGGTCAAAATCCGCAACGCTGCAGATGTGCAGATTTGGCCCACCGGAGGTCCGCTTTTCAGGCCTGTTGAACCGCGTTGCGCCCGCTTTGTGGCCATCCAGGCCACTGCACCAGCCGCGCCTGGTCAACAGACCCGAATAGAGGATCAAGTTGCTCCGTATTGCTCAAAAGTGCTCTAGGAGCAGCCCGTGAGCATTCACATGCGTGATTGGGATGCGTTTGTCACGCCAGCTGAAGATGGTGCGGTCCATATGGACTTGGCCGTCGAAGGTATCACCTGTGCTGCCTGCATGGGGGAAATCGAGCGTGGACTTGCGCATCTTCCCGGCATCCGGAAAGCCCGTGTGAACCTCACCAATCAGCGTCTTGCGGTGGACTGGCTGCAGGAACAGACTGGTGCCGACGACATCGTCGCTGCCTTGTCCCGGCTCGGGTATACCGCCCATCCGTTTGATCCCGCCAGTCAGAAAAACAGACAGGATCAGCATGGCAAGGCCTTGCTGCGAGCGCTGGCGGTCGCCGGGTTTGCTGGCATGAACATCATGCTGCTGTCGGTTTCTGTCTGGTCAGGCAATGTTACGGATATCACGCCCGAAACCCGTGATTTGTTTCACTGGATTTCAGCCCTGATCGCCTTGCCTGCCGTTGCCTATTCCGGCCGGCCGTTTTTCAAAAGCGCGGCTACCGCGCTCAGGGCCGGACGCCTGAATATGGACGTCCCCATTGTCATCGGGGTTCTGCTGGCGGTCGGGCTGTCGTTGTTCCAGACGATCCAGCACCAGCATCATGTTTATTTTGAATCGGCCGTGATGCTGCTGTTTTTCCTTCTAGTCGGTCGATATCTCGACCACAACATGCGCGGACGCACACGGTCTTTTGCCGAAAATATCGCTGCGTTGAAAGCCGAGGTGGCCGCCCGCATTAGCCCCGACGGTGTGGTCCGTGAGGTCCCGCTTTCCAAAGTGTTGGCGAAAGATCTGGTCCTTGTTCGGGCAGGGGAGCGCGTGCCGGTCGACGGCATTGTCGAAGATGGCACCTCGGAAATTGATCAGAGCCTGGTGACCGGCGAAAGCGTATTGGTCCCCATCAGTCCTGGCGCAGACGTTTATGCCGGTACCATGAATGGTGAGGGAACACTCAAGGTCCGGGTTCGTGCCGGTGCAGGCGCAACCCTGCTGGATGAGGTTAACCGGCTGCTGGAGGCGGCTGCGCAAGCAAAATCGGCTTATGTGCGCATCGCTGACCGTGCTGCCCGGTTATATGCTCCCATCGTGCACGCAGCTGCGGCACTAACATTTTTGGGATGGTGGATCAGCGGTGCCGGCTGGCAACCGTCGCTTGTCATCGCGATCTCTGTGTTGATTATCACCTGTCCCTGCGCGCTCGGCTTGGCGGTTCCGGCCGTTCAGGTGGTGTCCTCAGGCCAACTGTTCCGCGCTGGTGTCTTGTTGAATGCAGGCGATGCTATTGAGCGGCTTGCCAACGCGGATACCATCGTCTTCGACAAGACTGGAACGTTGACCTCAGCCGAACCGCAGCTGCTGGAACCAGTCGCACCGGATGATGAATTGTTGTTGCTGGCTGGGCGGCTTGCGTTGTCGAGCCGACATCCGCTTGCTCAGGCCTTGGTGCGGGCGAGCGGCGCTCGCGTACCGTTTGACGATGCGCTGGAAGTTCGCGGGGCTGGCATGAAAACCGAGGTTGGCGGCAAGATGCTTCTTCTTGGCAGTCCTGTGTTCTGCGGCGCTGATGAAACTTCTGTTTCCGATGCATTGAAACGCTTCCCCGGTGCGTCCCTTTTGGCAATGCGTCACGGGGATGGCCCTGTGCGCCTGATGCCGGTCAGCCAGAAACTGCGTCCCGATGCTGCTGAAACCGTCGCCGCGCTCAAGGCGCAAGGTTATGCCCTGGAAATCCTATCCGGAGACCGGGCCGGAGCCGTGGAATCTGCTGCAAAGGCTCTTGGGATCGACACATGGCAAGCGGACATCAAGCCTGGTGGCAAAATTGCCCGTCTGGATGAACTGAAAGCAGCTGGCCGGAACGTACTAATGGTCGGTGATGGTCTGAATGATGCACCTGCTTTGGCGGGAGCACATGTATCCATGTCGCCGGTGACAGCGGTTCATCTCAGCCAGACAGCGGCGGACGCGGTATTTCTGGGCGATAAACTCAAGCCGGTCGTAGAGACTTTGAGGATTTCGAAAAAAGCCCGCCAGGCAATAGAACAAAACCTCTGGATTTCGGCGTTGTATAATGTCATCGCGGTACCTGTGGCGGTAGCGGGATTCGTAACGCCGCTCATGGCGGCTGTCGCGATGTCGGCATCGTCCATTGCTGTCACAGCCAATGCATTGCGATTGCGCTGGGGCGAAAGCGACAACGCGTGAGATGATCTGATGGATGTGCTGCTTTACCTGATCCCGATCGCCATCTTTTTGGGCCTTCTAGGTCTGATCGGGTTTTTATGGTCGCTCAAAAGCGGCCAGTTTGAGGATCTGGAAGGCGCCAAGTGGCGGATTCTGGAAGATGATGACCTTCCGGACGGCGAACAGGGTTCTGACCGCCGTAAATAAGCCGCGACTTATTTACGGCCGCACGGAAGATGAGGTCCGCATTTGTGAGGCTTGCCCTAGCTTAGAGCGGTGCCGATAAACATCGTTGCGGCCACCAGAACCAGACCAATTCCCGAAAAGAGCAGAAGGTTCTGCCGCAAAGGGGTTTGAGCGGCAACCGCGCGCGTGCCACGGCCAAGAGTGAGAGGTTTCTCATTATTTGTTGGAACAAGTCTGCTCGGCATAAAACGCACCTGAATACATGAAGCGGACAGCATTTTGCTGTGTTCATCAGGCGGGTAAGGCAGAGATACAAAAAAGCCGTTAAGACGGGATTGGGTCATTCCCATTGATGTTCAGCCGCCTTTCGGCCGGGCTTCCTTGTCCTGGACTGCAAAATGGTGCGTTCTGACGGTGGATTCGATTTTCCGCGCGGCACTAACTCTCTTTTCAGAATTATGTGGCAGCCTTCGATCCCAACATGGAGGTAAAAGGTGAGCCTGGATCTTGCCTCACTTACATTTTTGCTGGTCGAAGACAGCGCATATATGAGAACCATCATCCGCACGATGCTGCAGGGCTTTGGCGCCCGTAGAATTGTGGAAGCGGAGGATGGTGCCTCGGGGCTGGAGGCTATGGACCGGGCAAACCCGGATATTCTGATCCTCGATTGGGTAATGCCGATCCTGGACGGGGCGGACATGGTCCGCATGATCCGTAGCCCCAATAATCCCTTTGCCTACATCCCGATCATCATGGTGACAGCCCATACCGAGCGCAGCCGGATCGTGGAAGCGCGGCGGCTGGGTGTTCATGAGCTATTGTCCAAACCGATTTCCGCCAAGGCGCTCTATCAACGCGTATCGAGCGTGATCCTGCATCCTCGTGACTTCATCAAGACTGCGACCTATTTTGGTCCGGCTCCGCGCGAAATCCGCAACCGTCAGAAAATCTGGCAAGGCGGGCCGCAAGCCGGTGCACAAGGTGGGCAGGAAGGTGGCGGAGAGCAGGGCGAGGAAGTGACCGCAATCGGTTAAGTCCGCTTACGCCAATCTCGCGGGAAAACTCCAAACATCTGGAACCTGAGGCCTTTTGTGTGGCACAAAGCAGTTCAGGAACGGGCTTTTCTGTTGAGTCCGTTGTCGTAAGCTGCATCGTGCGGAGGAACTTGTGTCGAAACTCATCTACATCCTGAATGGTCCCAACCTGAATCTGTTGGGCAAACGGGAACCAGAGATCTACGGCACGGAAACATTGGCCGATGTCGAAGCCGTCTGCCGAACCCTGGCGGCCGAACGCGGATTTGTACTGAAATTCCTGCAGAGCAATGCCGAGCATGAATTGATTGATTGGATCCAGGAAGCACGTGAGACAGCGAGTGGCCTGATTATCAATCCGGCCGCTTACTCACACACCTCGGTTGCCATTCTGGACGCGCTCAACGCCTGCGAATTCCCGGTGATGGAAGTCCATGTCTCGAACATTCATAAGCGGGAAGCTTTCCGCCACAAGTCCTTCGTTTCCATGCGTGCCGATGGTGTGATCGCGGGTTTTGGCGTACAGGGATACGAATTGGCGCTCAGGCGGCTGATTACCCTGGCTGATGCGGCTTCGTAAGAATTGGGACCGCAGACGGCGGCTTCTGTTTGGCTAACGCACCAATAGGCAGTCATCCATTGCATGACACCCAAACCATATGGACCGAATACCAGCTTGCCCTGAAAGCCTATCTTTCGCGGCGGATTGCAAACCGGGATGATGTGGAAGAGTTGCTGCAGGAGATCATGCTGAAGACCCATCAGCACCTGCCGACACTTCGGCAGGATGATACGCTTCGAGCCTGGTTGTTCCGGATCGCTCGCAATGTGACCGTCGATTACTACCGGAAATCGGGACGTAAGTCTGAGGTTAATCCCGATGACCTTTGGTATTCCGACGAGCCATATGACGGAACGCATGCGCTGGAAGGCTGTGTGGAGCCGTTTTTGAATGGCTTACCCAGCGAGGACGCAGAGCTGTTGCGTGCGGTCGAGTTAAATGGGGTATCCCAGAAGGATTATGCCGCGGAGCTGAACCTCAGCTATTCGACATTGAAGTCCCGCGTGCAGATGGCCCGCAAAAAGCTGCACAAACGGTTCACCGACTGCTGCAATTTCGAGTTTGGCGCCGTTGGCGGCATCGTGGAATACGAAACGAAAACAGGCGGTTGCAAAAAATGTTGAGTACTTCTTCGTCTTTTTTGTGAGCAGTGCGTCTTTATAGGCGAACGCAATCAACAATGGACCTGAAGTATGATCAAGGTTGTCAGTTTTAAGATATGCCCTTTTGTGCAGCGCATGACAGCGCTGCTTGAAGCAAAGAGTATTCCTTACGAAATAGAATTCATTTCACTCAAGGCGAAGCCGCAATGGTTCCTTGAGATGTCTCCGAACGGGCAAGTGCCTGTCCTGATCACAGACTCTGGCCTGCCGCTTTTTGAATCTGATGCAATCGCGGAATATCTGGATGAAGCCTATCCGGCCCTTGAGCCAGGTGTTTCTCCGGAGCAGAAGGCAGTAAATCGGGCCTGGAGCTACCTCGCGAGCAAAAACTATCTGGTGCAATGCGGCGCACAGCGCAGTTCAGATCTGGCAACGCTGAAGGAACGTGGCGCCAAACTGAGATCAGCTTTCGAGAAGGTTGAAAAGCAGCTCGGGGATGGCCCGTATTTCGGTGGCGAGCGCATCGGGATGGTCGACATCGCCTGGCTGCCGCTATTGCACCGTGCGCATATCATCGAGCAGAGAACCGGTTATGACTTTATCGGACAGGGCCCGAAGGTGAAGGCGTGGCAGGCCGCGCTCATGAAGACAGGATTGGCCGAAAAGTCAGTCGCGCCCGACTTTGAGGACGCGTTTGCGGACTTCTATCTTTCAGAGAGCACGTATCTCGGCCGTAGCTGTGATGCCGATTGCCAGGACGCAGACCAGGCTTGCCGAACTGGAACTTGTTGCTGATGTTATTGGCGGCGGGGAAACCTGCCGCCATCTTTGATTTTCCGGCAACTGTGCGCGGCGCGCGAGGCTGTGAACGGTAGCGTTTCTAATAACCCCTGCCGTTGAAAAACTCCCGTGCAATGGTCTTTGCGATGATTTTGATATCGAGCTTTGGATTGTTCAGTTCGATATATACCAGATCACACTCCAGCCGCATCAGCGCAGCTCGCGTGGTCTTGGTTTCACCACGGTACCCGTTGACTTGCGCAAGGCCGGTCAAGCCGGGGCGAACCTTGTGGCGCTCCATGTACCGCGGGTCGAACTCTTCGTAGGGTTGGCCGGCTGCGAGCATGCCGGGGACGTGGGGGCGTGGCCCTACCAGCGACATTTCCCCGCGAAGGACATTGAACAACTGAGGCAGCTCATCGAAATTGCTTTTCCGCAGAAACTGACCCACCGCCGTTACACGAGGGTCATTTGCCACAGTTTGCCGGACACCGGATTGATCGCCTTTGTCGGCGTACATGGTCCGGAACTTGAGAATTTCAAAGAATGTTCCGTTTGCACCATGGCGTTTCTGGCGAAAGAGTACAGGCCCGGGGCTATTGGCTTTGATAGCAACGGCTATGGCGGCGAACAGCGGCATTAGCAGCACTATGCCTGCAGCTGCACCGGTAAAGTCGAAGGCTCGTTTGAAGTGCTTCCGGGTTAAACCAAGACGAGTTTGCTTGTCTTGTGCAGCCGATGTGGCGGCCACGGTTGCAAGCGGGGCGCCGTCTGCAAGGGGCTGTGCCCTGGAGAACCAGCGTCCCCTGACATCTCCGGTTGGCAGCCCGGCTGCGGCCCGTCTGACCTTTGCCGCACGTGCGGCCGATTTCGGCCTGCCTGTTTGAGGCGCAGGCTGAGCAGGCCGGCGGGCCGGTTTCGGGGTATCACTGTTGTTACGAACGAATGCGTTCTCTTGGGCCACGGTAGGCACCTCAAAAACCAAAAATGAAACGGTTGTCCGGAATTCAAGGTAGGTTTTACTGCCTATCGCCGCCAGCGAAAGATTGACAAAGGGTTAACGGGCGCTCCCCGAATTTATTCAATTATTTCATTGTCTTGAGAAATTCTCTCAGAATGCCGACTTAAAAATATTTCAATCAGGTAGAAATAATTCCTGTATAAATTGAAAGCTTAATAAGTGCGACCAATGCTTGTGTATTCAAAGCCCCGGTCCTTCATGTCTTCTGTATCGTATATGTTGCGAAGATCGACGACGACCGGCGTTTTCAATGTCTCCTTGACCCGCTCCAGATCAAGCGCCCGGAATTGATCCCATTCCGTCACAATGACCATCGCGTCCGAATTCTCGATCGCATGATACGGCCCGTCGCAGAACATGACGTCGTTCATGACGTGGCGTGCTTCTTCCATGCTGACAGGATCATAGGCACGGATAGTGGCGCCCATTTCCTGCAGCTTGGATACAATGTCGATCGATGGCGCTTCGCGCATGTCATCTGTATTGGGTTTGAAAGCAAGACCGAGCAGGGCAATTGTCTTGCCTGAAACATCACCGCCCACGAAATTGGCGATTTTGTCCGCCATGTTCTTCTTGCGGTCGGCGTTCACTTCTATGACTGAGTTGACAATCTTGAGATCAACACCTGAATCGTGCCCGATGCGCGAGAGCGCAAGTGTGTCCTTTGGAAAGCAGGAACCGCCGTATCCGGGGCCTGCATGGAGGAACTTACCGCCAATCCGGTTGTCCAACCCGATGCCGCGGGAGACCTCCTGAACGTTCGCGCCAACACTTTCGCAGAGATCCGCAATTTCATTGATGAAGGTGATTTTCACCGCGAGGAACGCATTGGCGGCGTATTTGATCAGTTCCGATGTCCGCCGCTGTGTGACGAGGATCGGTGTTTCGTTCAGGAACAACGGACGGTAAAGCTCCCGCATAACCTTGGCCGCTTCTTCATTGTCCGTGCCGACAACCACGCGGTCAGGGCGCTTGAAGTCGTTAATGGCGGCTCCTTCGCGCAGAAACTCAGGATTGGAAACAACCGCAAACTCAGCATCCGGATTTGTTTCCGCGATAATGGCTTCAACCTCGTCACCAGTTCCAACAGGAACGGTGGACTTGGTCACGATAACGGTAAAGCCCTCAATCAGCTGGGCAATTTCCCGGGCCGCCTCATAGACATAGGTCAGGTCCGCGTGGCCGTCACCGCGACGTGTGGGCGTTCCGACCGCAATGAAGACTGCGTCGGCATTCCGGACCGCCTCTTTCGCTTCGGTGGTGAAATAGAGACGCTCTTCCTGCTCATTCTTGGCAACCAGCTCTTGAAGGCCCGGTTCATAGATCGGAATTTCGCCGTTGTTCAGGGCATTGATCTTGCGCTCGTCCTTGTCGATACAGGTTACGACATGGCCGAAATCGGCAAAGCAGGCTCCGGAAACAAGGCCGACATAGCCTGTGCCAATCATTGCAACGCGCATGAGAAATCCCAGTCTTGAGCTTAAAAGCGATGAATCGCCGGAAAGGTTGGTACCACAAGGGCGGGTCAGCTATCAGAACCAGATGGCAGTAGCATGACTATGGGCTGCTTCCTACCTTCTTTCGGCAGGCACAGCAATTCTGAGATTTCACTTATCTATTGGTTTGCCGGATCGTCCGTGCACCAAGAAAATGCCCATTCGAAACCTGAGGTCGGCGTGCGTCAGCTCCCGATCGTAAACCGGATCTTGTCGGGCCAGAATGCCAGATGGTTGGCAAGTTCTGAGGCCATTGGAATTGGGTGCTCATAGAGCCAGCCAATCTCAATCCCGTTCAGACATCTGTAGGTCGCATAGCCCTTGATAGGACAGTGGGTGGACTTATCCAAAGCCGTTAAATCGGCAACGATATCTGAAGCAGGAATATAGAAGACCGGATCGTAGACACTTCGCCCGATCTCCATCACCCGGAGTGCCGAAGTACTGTCAGCCACAAGCACATCTCCCGCATGAACCTGCACACGCTGTTTGACCGGTTTGATCACCATGAGGTGGTTTGGATTGTCCGGATTGCGCGCGGCAGAGTCAAAGGCGGGAGCGTTGAGTGGCGGTGTTGCAAGGTTCATCTACCGTTCCTGTCTTTGATCTTTTCGTCCGCGCAGCGTTGCGTGGTGGGGCTGCCAAGTGCTGCCTGAAGATATGGTGCGTTGTCGCCTGAAAACCAAACCACCAGTGCCTGCGCATGTTGGAGAGGCGATGCGGGCCGGATTAGCCACAGTCTCCAGTTCGCAGACTGCCTTGGCGAAATGTGGTAGGATTTTCCCGATCTGGTTGAGAGAGGCTTTCATCATGACCAGCTTTCGAATGCTCATCTGTACCCTGTTCCTGACGCTTGTCGGCACCTCTGGAACGCAGGCGTCGTGGCTTTGGTTCTCCGACATGCTGGCCGAGCGGCAGATCGAGCGGCTGATAGAGGACGCGCTCGACGGCGACGTGGTTCAACCTCATTCGCTGACCATCTTGGAAAACGCTGACATTCTTGATGTCGATCTGATCCGCAGGCAAAAGTGGACGCCAGGGCAAAAGGTGGTGGTTGTTGAGTTGGAAGTTGACTTCGGCCCGGCCCCTCCAGGCGTCATCGGATTCGAAAGGCTACGGCGCGACACTTACTGGCTCGTGCTGGAAACCGTTGACGGTGCCTTGGTAATCAAACGGTTTGCTCCGATGCACAAGGTTGAGCCTCGTTCGGCTGGACTTTGAAAACCAGACGACGGCTTTGAAATCTACTCTATTTTCTGGCGAAGTTCATGAACCGACAGATCCCATTCCGTCTTGCTTCCCGAAAGTGTATCGTGTTTGAAGATCAAGGGATCTGGTGCGCCAACAGGTATGTCTATGGTTGTTTGTAAGCCGGCGAAACGAACTCCCCTTTTCGGGGTGCTATGTTAAAAGGTATGGTCCCCATGAAGACCACTGACAATTTGGCCGGAGGCGGGTCAGCCTCGCTTTCCTCTGAAGCCTCTTTGCGAATAGATCTTGCAGCCGCGTTCCGCCTTGCCGTCCAGTTCGGCTGGCATGAATCTGTCGGAAACCACTTCAGCGCCGCCGTTTCTGCAGATGGATCCAAATTCCTGATGAACCCGAAATGGGTGCATTTTTCAGAAGTCCGTGCCGGCGATTTGCAGATTCTGGATGCCCATGACAACAAAACTATGGACAGCCCCAATGCGCCTGATCCATCGGCTTGGTGTATCCATGGCACTGTTCACCGGAATAATCCTGCTTGCCGGGTGTTGTTTCATTGCCATCCGCCGAATGCGACAGCGCTTGCCTGTCTGCAAGACCCGCAATTGAAACCGATCGACCTGAACACGGCTCGGTTTTTTGGCAAAACAGCAATTGATGTTGGTTTCGGCGGTATGGCGGATGCGGCCGAAGAAGGCGAACGCATTGCTGAAACTCTTGGCAGTAAACAGGTCTTGATCATGGGCAATCATGGTGTCGCTGTTTCCGCCGAAACGGTGGCCGAAGCGTTTGAAACCCTCTACTTCTTCGAGCGGGCGAGCGAGACACTGCTGAAAGCCTATGCCACTGGGCGCCCGCTGGCTGTCATGCCTGATACGCTGGCGGAAAAGACGGCCCGTGAGTGGGATCCTTATCAGGGCATGGCGTTTGCCCATTTTGATCATCTGAAGCGCCAGCTCGATAGGGATCAGCCCGATTACAAGGAACTAGGCGAGCAGGTGTGACCTTCACAGCTTCCCGGCCACACGACCTGCCTTAGCCGATTTCAAAAGAGTCCGGGATTAAACCGTCAAGTACCGGCGGACTTCGCTCTCCGACAAGTCTGCGCCTGAACCGGAAAGGACAATCTCACCCCGGTCCATAACGGCATAGTCGTCTGCAAGATCCCGGGCGAATTCGAAGTATTGTTCCACCAGAACAATCGCCATCGTGCCCTGATCCCGCAGCCAGGAAATCGCGCGCCCGATGTCCTTGATAATCGACGGCTGGATGCCTTCGGTCGGTTCGTCCAGAACCAGCAGTTTGGGCCGGGTGACCAGGGCCCGTGCAATCGCCAGCTGTTGCTGCTGGCCGCCGGAGAGGTCTCCGCCGCGCCGGTGCAGCATGTCTTTCAGGACCGGAAACAGGTCGAAGATGGTCTCGGGGACAAAGCGCTCCTTGCGCGGAATCGGGGCGTAGCCGGTTTCAAGGTTTTCCTTCACGCTGAGAAGCGGAAACACTTCTCGGCCCTGCGGTACGATTGCGATCCCTTTTTTTGCCCGGGCATGAGGCGCGAGTGAAGAGATGTCCTCGCCGTTCCATAAGATGTTGCCTGAGCTGATCCCCTGCTGCCCGGCAACCGCCCGTAATGTTGACGTTTTGCCGACGCCATTGCGGCCCATCAGGCAAGTGACTCTGCCGGTCTCCGCAGTCAGTGAGACGCCCTTGAGTGCCTGCGCCGCACCGTAGTGAAGATCGATGTTGTCGACTTTAAGCATTTTTTGCTTTCGATTTCTCGGAGTTAGATACGTTTGGCCATCGGTTGAGTGTAGCCGTGCTAACCGCTTGCGCCGTCCCGGACTTGATCCGGGACCAAGCGGGATATTTGCAAGGGCGTAGGGGCAGGTCCCGGCTCAAGGCCGGGACGGCGAGACGCTGTTGCACCGGGAACAACGGTCGGAAATGTGAACTCATACCTCAACGCCCCAGATAAACTTCAACGACCCGCTCATCGGCGGAAACATGATCGAGAGACCCTTCGGCCAGAACCGAGCCTTCATGGAGAACGGTGACCTTCACCTCGAGCGAGCGGACGAAGTCCATGTCATGCTCGACAACCACTACTGAATGGTCCTTGGCAATGTTCTTCAGGAGTTCGGCCGTTTCGGCCGTTTCTGCGTCGGTCATACCGGCAGCGGGTTCATCGACCAGAAGCAGCTTCGGGTCTTGAGCGAGCAGCATGCCGATCTCCAGCCATTGTTTCTGGCCGTGAGACAGATTGGCAGCCAGTTCGTCACGTTTGTCGCCAAGGCGGATCAACTCCAGCAGCTCTTCAATCCGCTCCTTTTCGCGTTCCGCGGTGACGTGGAACAGCGTTGAAAACGGACCTCGCGGTGCTTTCAAGGAGAGTTCCAGATTGTCCCAAACCGTGTGGCTCTCAAAAACCGTCGGTTTCTGGAACTTCCGGCCGATGCCGAGTTCGGCAATCGACGCTTCATCTTCGGATGTGAGGTCGATCGTACCGTCAAAATAGACTTCGCCTTCGTCGGGCCGGGTCTTTCCGGTGATGATGTCCATCATGGTTGTCTTGCCGGCACCGTTCGGGCCGATGATGGCCCGCATTTCGCCCGGATCGATGGTTAGCGACAGATCGTTGATTGCCTTGAAGCCGTCAAAGGAAACTGAAACGCCGTCGAGGTAGAGTTGGCTGGTTGCACGTGCCATGGGTTACTCCGCAGGCTGGGGTTCGGCTGAAGGCGGCGCGCTTTTGGACGGCGTGACTAAGTTCGCAGGCGCCGCCGGGCTTTGTGGTGGTGCCATCGGCGGGGTGCCGGATCCGCTTTTCGCATCGGCGGAAATCCTGCGTTGCTTCATGGCAGTCCAACCTTGGCCGATTGTCCCAACGATGCCTTTTGGCAGGAACAGCGTGACTACCACAAAGAGGCCGCCGAGCGCAAAGAGCCAGACATCGGGCAGGACGGCTGTGAACCAGGTCTTGGCGAAATTCACCAGCACAGCACCAAGAACTGCACCAACAAGCGTGCCGCGTCCACCAACGGCCACCCAGATCACCACTTCAATGGAGTTGGCCGGAGCAAATTCGCCCGGATTGATGATGCCGACCTGTGGCACATAAAGGGCCCCGGCGACGCCGGCCATCATGGCCGAAACGGTCCAGACAAAGAGCTTGTAGTGTTCGACCCGGTAACCCAGGAAGCGTGTCCGGCTTTCTGCATCCCTGACAGCAACCAAAACCTTGCCGAGTTTTGAGCGCGTGATGGAGCGGCAGATGAGGTAACACAATCCCAAGGCGATCCCGGAGGCAGCGAAAAGTGCGGCCCGCGTCGTGTCTGCCTGTACATCAAAACCCAGAATGTCCTTGAAGTCGGTCAGGCCATTGTTGCCGCCAAAGCCCATGTCATTGCGGAAGAAGGCCAACAGGAGGGCATAGGTCAGTGCCTGGGTGATGATGGAGAGATAGACGCCGGTGACGCGGGAGCGGAAGGCGAACCAGCCGAAGATAAATGCCAAGGCGCCAGGCACCAGCACGACCATCAGTGCGGCGAACCAGAACATGTCAAAGCCGTACCAGAACCAGGGCAGGGCATCCCAGTTCAGGAAAACCATGAAGTCAGGGAGAATTGGATCACCATAAACGCCGCGGGTGCCAATCTGGCGCATGAGATACATGCCCATGGCATAGCCGCCGAGGGCGAAAAAGGCCGCATGCCCGAGCGACAGGATCCCGCAAAAGCCCCAGACCAGATCCACCGACAGCGCCAGTAGGGCATAGGTCAGATATTTGCCCATAAGCGCCACCGCGTAGGTCGGCACATGGAAGGGCGAGCCTTCCGGAACCAGGAGGTTGCCGGCTGGAACCAGCAGGATGACGGCCCCAAGGATGCCCAAAAAGATACCGGCTCGGGCATCCATGGCGCGGAAGAGGAAAGAGGTCATCATGCTTCGACTGCCCGGCCCTTGAGGGCGAACAGGCCCCTTGGACGCTTTTGAATGAATAGGATGATGAAGACGAGCACCAGGATCTTGGCCAGAACCGCGCCGGCATAGGGCTCAAGGAACTTGTTGACGACACCCAGTGTCATTGCCCCGACAAGCGTGCCCCAGAGATTGCCGACCCCGCCGAAAACCACGACCATGAAGCTGTCGATAATGTAGCCCTGACCAAGGTTGGGCGAGACGTTGTCGATTTGGGAGAGGGCGACACCCGCGATCCCGGCGATGCCGGATCCAAGGCCGAAGGTGAGGGCGTCGATCCAGGGCGTGCGTATGCCCATAGACGCCGCCATCCGCCGGTTCTGTGTGACAGCCCTTGTGTAGAGGCCAAACGGTGTCTTTTTCAGAACCAGCAACAGACCCGCAAACACCAGAAATGCGAACAGGATGATCCACATCCGGTTATAGGTGATCGTCATCTGACCGAGCTCAAAAGCACCGGACATCCAGTCCGGATTGCCGACTTCCCGGTTGGTCGGGCCAAAGATGGAGCGGACGGCCTGCTGCAGGACGAGCGAGATACCCCAGGTGGCGAGCAGTGTTTCCAGCGGACGGCCGTAGAGCCAGCGGATCACTCCGCGTTCAATTGCGATGCCAATGCATCCCGATGCCAGAAACGCTAGCGGTAGCGCTATAAACAGCGAATACTCAAACAAGCCGGGTGCAGAGGTGCGGATGAGTTCCTGCACGACAAAGGTGACATAAGCGCCGATCATCACCATTTCGCCATGGGCCATGTTGATGACGCCCATGACGCCAAAGGTGATGGCAAGACCAATGGCGGCGAGAAGCAGAACAGAGCCAAGGGACAAGCCATACCAGACGTTTTGAGCAGCATCCCAGGTGGCAATCGACTTCTGGATTTTTGCAGCTCCCGCAGACGCTGCAGTTTTCAAGGCGCCTTCCGAGCGCGATTCCAGATTTATTAGCAGTGAGAGGGCGTCCCGATTACCCATCGTGACGAGTGTTTCAACCGCTTTAATCTGCTCGGCTTCATCCAGGTCCGAGTTCAGAACGGCAGCGGCCCGCGCCTGCTCCATGACCACGCGAACTTTGTCATCACTCTCTTCTGCGAGTGCTGTCTCCAGCGCCTCAATCTTCTCCGGATCCTGCGCCTTGAAAATGGACTGTGCAGCGGTCATGCGCACGGCCGGGTCTGGAGCCATTAACGTCAACGATCCAAGCGCAGCGCGGATAACCCGGCGCAGCTTGTTGTTGACCTTAATTTTCTTGACTTCGCGCTTTCCGGCTGCGCCGGCGGCCTCAAGTGTCAAAGGGTCTGTCAGATTGAAGGACTTGCCATCCTTTTCAGCGATGAAAACCGAACCATCCGACTTCTTGAAGTAGAGGTTCCCGGCCCCAAGAGCCTCAAGAGCCGGAGCCACTGCCGGATCACCGGTCGCGACAAGAGCGCCGATTTGCTGCTCCGTTTCCTTGTATTTGCCTTTTGCCAGCTCATTGATCAGTGGTCGAAAGGTCTCTGGAGTGCTTTGTGCGAACGCGGACCCGGAATACCCGGACAGCAGGCACAAAAGGACGAGGAAGGATTTCAATAGGGACATCGGTCCACCGGGATTGAGAGATATCTGCCCCTCAGCTTGAGAGGCCGTGATCGCCTTTGGCTTTCGGATATTCGAAAAACAAGTCTGAGCCTTGCCTCTCACTCAGCCGTCATCACCGGACTTGATCCGGTGATCCATACCGTTCCGCCTAAACTTGTACGGCTGTGCAAGCAGCCAGGAAACGGAATGGATGCCATGGTCAAGCCATGGCATGACGTCGTGAGTTGGAGGTGTAGCGGGACGGGCATCTACCATGCCCGCCCCAACTCCGTTTTCCCGCTTAGGAGCCGGAACCACCGCACTTGCCGGTTGCGGTATTGAAGTTGCCGCAGGACATCGGAGCGCGCCAATCGGAGATCAGATCCTTGGAGCCTTCCAGGTAGTCAGACCAGGCATCGCCAACAACAAGGCCGTCGGTTTCCCAAACGGTCTCGAATTGGCCGTCTTCCTGGATCTCGCCAATCAGAACCGGCTTGGTGATGTGGTGGTTCGGCATCATGGCAGAATAGCCGCCGGTGAGGTTCGGGACTGAAACACCCACGATGGCGTCGATCACGGCGTCAGCATCGGTGGTGCCGGCTTTTTCGACAGCTTCGATCCACATATTGAATCCGATGTAGTGTGCTTCCATCGGATCGTTGGTGACGCGGTTCTCATCGCCAACAAAAGCCTGCCAGGTTTCGATGAACTCGGCATTTGCTTCCGTGTCAGCGGACTGGAAGTAGTTCCAGGCAGCCAGATGGCCAACGAGCGGAGCCGTGTCCAGGCCTGCGAGTTCTTCTTCACCGACGGAGAAGGCAACAACCGGGATATCTTCGGCCTTGATGCCTGCGTTGCCGAGTTCCTTGTAGAAGGGAACGTTGGCATCGCCGTTGATGGTAGAAACCACAGCGGTCTTCTTGCCGGCGGAGCCGAAGGTCTTGATATCGGAAACGATCGTCTGCCAATCGGAATGACCGAAGGGCGTGTAGTTGATCATAATGTCTTCTTCAGCAACACCCTTGGACTTGAGATAGGCCTCAAGGATCTTGTTGGTTGTGCGCGGATAAACGTAGTCGGTACCGGCCAGAACCCAGCGCTCAACGCCTTCCTCGTTCATCAGGTAATCAACGGCCGGGATAGCCTGGGTGTTTGGAGCAGCGCCTGTGTAGAAGACGTTGCGCTGTGATTCTTCACCTTCATACTGAACCGGATAGAACAGCAGGGAGTTCAGTTCTTCAAAGACCGGCAGAACCGACTTACGGGAGACCGACGTCCAGCAGCCGAAGACAGCGTCAACGCCGTTCACTTCGATCAGTTCACGGGCTTTTTCTGCAAAGAGCGGCCAATCGGAGGCCGGGTCGACTACGACTGCTTCCAGTTTCTTGCCGAGCAGACCACCCTTCTTGTTCTGCTCTTCGATGAGCATCAGCATGGCGTCTTTCAGCGTGGTTTCGGAAATCGCCATCGTGCCGGAGAGTGAGTGCAGGATGCCGACCTTGATGGTCTCTTCAGCAGCCGCGCCGCCGATCATTGTGCTGGTCATCAGGCCAGCAAGGGCGAGACCTTTGAGATGCTTTTTCATGGAATTTTCCCCTCTGTGAGAACCCTGTTGTGCGTTCTGAAGGCAAGTGGAGGCTGCCGTCGGGAGGGGATCGTGCGGGGGAACTGTGCAGCGCAACATACGTCAATTGACGTAGGTCCCTTCATTGGCCGAACATTCGGTTCATTACTGAGGTTGGTTTGGAAGCAAAATGAGGCGGCACGCCAGGGGCACTATTGACCGCGTTATTGAACTCGATGATATTGATTTTGAAAACAAATCCATTTTGGGTGGATCTCGGCGCATTATTATTTATCGCGCCTGCAATGATGACGTTATCTGTCTAACTTTTGGTTGCGAAAGACATAGGGGGGGAGTTGGGGCGTTCGTTGGAAATTACATGAAATTCTTTTGAATACCGGTTTTTCGGAGGGAATATGCTTGAACTAAACATCATTCGGCGTTTGCGGGGTGTCTGCGCCGTCCTATCAGTGGTTTTGCTGGGTTCGCTTGCCGCGGTGCCGACTGCTGGTGCGCAGTCCATCGACCCAGGTGCCTATTACAAGCTAAAGACACAGTTCCGGGGCAAGGGCATGTGCCTCGACGTCTACAATGGCGGCGGCAAAAACAACATGACGCATCTCGTCAAATGCGCGAATTTTTCAGGGCAGTTTTGGCGGTTCAAGCCAGCGAAAAAAGGCTACTATAAGCTGAAGACCCTGTTCCGCGGCGAATCCATGTGCCTGGATATCTATAACGGTGGCGGTCGCAACAACCAGCCGCATCTGGTGCCATGCGCAAACTATTCAGGTCAGTTCTGGCGGGTGCATTTCCAAAACGGCTGGGTCCGCTTGACGACCGAATTCCGCGGTAAGGGCGTCTGTCTTGATATTTTCAATGGTGGTCCAAACAACAACATGCCGCATCTGACCCGTTGTCAGAAGTTGTCCGGGCAATTTTGGGAGCTCAAGCGGACCAACAAACGGTTCTGATCAGTTTCCTGGGTCAATTTCAGAATATGACAAAAACGGGCGGCTCGTCAGCCGCCCGTTTTTCATTGCCAATAGACCCAAACGCTGGGCGCCTATTCTCATCGCTCCGAACCCAGCTCCCGTTCAAACCATCAAACCTGAACCCCGGTTTCAGTCAAAAAGACCGGCTGGTCGGGAAAACGGCACGAAGCCTGCAATTGTTTCACTCAAAAGCCTTTTGCGGTCCGTTCTTGAGAAAAAGACCGCCTTCGGAGGTGAGGGCTGCTGCTTTCATTGGCAGATGATTAAAAACTAGACAGGTCAAATGACAGCGCGGCAACGCATTCTTCCGATCCGGCGAAAATATAACCAGTGGGTCAACAATCAGACGCTGGAAGATTATGCGTTGCGTTTCACCGCCAAAAGCGCGCGGCGTTTCTCTTCCCGCCGGATCTCCCAAACGGCAATCGGTGCGATCTCCTTCCTTGCCCTGGAAGCGATCGGCGGGGCGATCACCCTGTCTTACGGAACTGCCAATGCCTTTGCCGCGATCCTGGTCGGAAGCCTCGTCATCCTAATCGTAGGGATCCCGATCAGCCGCTATGCAACGCGCTATGGCGTAGACATTGACCTTCTGACCCGAGGCGCCGGGTTTGGCTATATCGGTTCGACCGTAACCTCTCTGATTTATGCGAGTTTCACGTTTATTCTGTTTGCGATCGAGGCCTCGATCATGTCGAGCGCTCTGGAATACGCGTTCGGGCTGCCGTTGTGGCTGGGCTATATTGTCAGCGCGGTAGCGGTGATACCGCTTGTGACCTATGGCATCACCTGGATCAGCCGTTTTCAACTGGCCACCCAGCCGTTCTGGATCGTTCTTAACATCCTGCCGTTTGTTTTCATTGCCTTCACAGACTGGCAGGCGATCTCGGTGTGGCTCGGCTTTGCAGGAATAGACCCCACCACTCAGTTACCACGCACTGAAGGTGGAAGTTGGCAGGACATAAGCCTAGTGCAGTTCGGTGCGGCCGCTGCCGTCATTCTGGCCTTGATGGCGCAGATTGGCGAACAGGTAGACTTTCTCAGGTTCCTCCCGGCGCAGGAACAAAAGCATAGGCGGCACAAATTGGCGCTTTTCCTGGCAGGGCCAGGCTGGGTTGTTCTTGGCGCACCCAAAATGATCGCCGGATCGTTTCTGGCCGTCCTTGTGCTTTCTCATGGCGTGCCAGTGGAGCATGCCGACGAACCTTCGCGGATGTACACGGTGGCATTTGGGTACATGATCCCCAATGAGACAGTGGTCCTGATCCTCATGGCCGTCTTTGTGGTGGTCGCGCAGCTCAAGATCAATGTGATGAACGCCTATGCGGGATCACTTGCATGGTCGAACTTCTTCTCCCGGCTGACTCACTCCCATCCAGGGCGGGTCGTCTGGCTGGTCTTCAATGTGACGATCGCACTGCTCCTGATGGAGCTTGGCATCTACAAGCTTTTGGAAGAAACACTCGGCGTTTTTTCGATCGTGGCCATGGCGTGGCTCAGTGCGATTTCAGCCGACCTTTTCATCAACAAGCCGCTGGGTTTGGCTCCGCCGGGAATCGAGTTCAAGCGGGCGCATTTGTTTGATATCAATCCGGTCGGAACAGGTTCGATGCTGCTGGCAGCCGGCATTGCCCTCGTGGCGCATTTCGGCCATTTCGGTGAGACGGCCGCAGCACTGGCGACCTTCCTTGCCATGGGCACCGCTTTTGTAGCTGCGCCTGCAATCGCATATGCGACAAAGGGCAAGTACTATCTGGCGCGCAAGCCGCGTCAGAGCTGGCAGCAAAAAGACCAGATTGCCTGCTCGATTTGCGAAAATCCGTTCGAACCGGAAGACATGGCATATTGTCCGGCCTATCAGGCGCCAATTTGTTCGTTGTGCTGTTCTCTTGATGCGCGATGTCATGACCTGTGCAAACCGCAAGCGCGGATTTCCAGCCAGGTAAGCGCTGTTGCCTGTGAATTGCTGCCGGAAACCGTATTCAGCTTCTTTCAAACCCGCCTCGGCCGTTATGCCATGGCCGTTGCCATGTCATTTACTGGCATCGGATTGGTGCTCTGGATCATTTTTTCTCAAGCCGCTGTCCGTTTTCCCGAGCAATCGGCTCTACTCGCACAGACAGTCGCGCTTATCTTTTTTGTATTCGCTGTTGTTGCCGGAATTGCCTGCTGGTTCCTGGTTCTGGCCCATGACACCCGGCATGTGGCTGAGGAGGAATCGGCACGGCAGAACGCGCTGTTGCAGAAGGAGATCGATGCGCACCAGGCAACAGACGCGGCGCTCCAGAAAGCCAAGGAGGATGCGGAAGCGGCAAATCTCGCCAAGAGCCGATATGTGGTCGGGCTCAGTCACGAGCTCAGAACTCCGCTAAATGCGGTCATGGGTTATGCGCAGGTCCTTGAGCGGGACGAGGAAATTTCCGAAGCACGCAAACCGGCAATCAACACCATCCGGCGAAGCGCCGAACATCTCTCGGGTTTGATTGATGGTCTACTGGACATATCCCGGATTGAATCCGGCCGATTGCAGGTCTACAGCAACGAAATCAACATTCACGATTTCCTGGATCAGATCGTCGACATGTTTCGCATGCAGGCTTCGGCAAAAGGCCTGGATTTCGTTTATGAGCGCGCCGAGAATCTGCCGGTATTCGTCCGGACCGACGAAAAGAGATTGCGGCAGATCCTGGTAAATCTCCTTTCAAATGCCATCAAGTTCACTCAGGCTGGAGAGATTTCGCTCAAGGTCGGCTACCGGTCACAGGTCGCAAGTTTTGTTGTGGCGGATAGCGGTCCTGGCATCCCGATTGAAGAGCAGGCCAAGATATTCGAGCCTTTTGGACGGAGCGAGGCGGCAAAAACCAGCCGGTTGCCGGGACTTGGGCTTGGGTTGACGATCACCAAGCTGCTCACTGAGACGCTGGGGGGCGCCATTGCTCTCGCCAGCGAGCCGGGAATGGGGTGTACGTTTGAGGTGCGACTGCTGCTCGCCGAGGTCCTTCAGCCGGTCGCCGCACAAAGGCCGGAACGCAACATCCGCGGATATCTGGGGCCAAGGAAAACGATCGCCGTCGTTGATGACAATTCTGATCACCGGGCGCTGGTCGGAGAATTGTTAAGGCCGCTCGGCTTTGCAGTTGTCGAGGCCGATGGCGCGGAAGCCTGTCTGTCGACACTCATCGCACTGCAGCCCGATTTCTACTTCGTCGACATTCTCATGCCGGGCATGAACGGATGGGAGTTGGCCGTGAAATTGCGGGAGAGGGGCGAAAAAGCGCCGATCGTCATGTTGTCGGCAAACATCGGCGATCATTCTTTGCGCCCCAACGGGCCGTCGGCCCACAATGGTACCTTGGCGAAGCCGTTCGACATGCGGCAAATGCTCGATCTCATGCGCCGGTACCTGGGACTGGAATGGTCGGAAGATCCTGTTCTTTTCGAGGAGCCGAAGCCTGCTGGCCCGTTGCGGTCGCCGGGCGCAGGCCATGTCGCGGACCTCTTGGGATTGGCGGAAATCGGCTACGTTGAGGGGATCGAGGCAAAGCTTAGTGATCTGGAAATCAATCCGGACAACGAGCGCCTGGTCGCCGAATTGCGTGGGCACCTGAGCCGGTTTGATTTCGATACATACAGAGAGCTGTTGAGCGGATTGGAGCCCCATGACGGATGACAGGCGGGATACGGTTCTTGTCGTCGACGACAGCCCGGAAGCCATCGGTGTCGTATCGGAGGCGTTGAAGAAAACCGGTGTTGCCGTTCTGGTCGCGACCAGCGGCAAAGCCGCCCTCGACATCTGCAACAAGATCACGCCGGACACCATCTTGATGGACGCGATTATGCCGGGTCTCGATGGATTTGAGACCTGCGCGGCGTTGAAGCAGAACCAGGCTTTACAGCACGTGCCGGTTATCTTCATGACCGGGCTTTCCGAGACCGAGCACATAGTTAAAGCCCTGGATTGCGGCGGTGTCGACTTCCTGACCAAGCCCATCGACATTGACGAGCTGACCGCGCGGATCAAGGTACACCTGAAAAATGCGCGGTCGGTTCAAAGCGCTCATGTGGCGTTGGATGCAGCCGGCAGGCATTTGGCCGCAGCCTCTGACCAAGGCAAATTGCTCTGGACAACGCCGAAAATACAGCGCTTGTTGTCACGCGGTGAAGATGTTGCCGGTGACCCGGAGGGCGGACTTTCGATTTTGGAAGAAGCAATCGGGAACTGGCTTGCCTCAAGCGCATCAGACGGTGGAGGCGCGGCAAACCGGCGCACAAGTTTCTCACTGGCTCTCTTCGATGAGGCCGTGGTGCAGCTTCACCCGCTTGGCAGGGTTGGTCCGGATGAAAACCTGTTTCGCATCACCGCAGTTGACGAAGCGGGAGAAATTGCAGCGTTGCAGAACAGTTTTCAGCTCACCAACCGGGAAGCGGAAGTCCTGATCTGGATCGCCAAGGGCAAGGCAAACAAGGACATTGGCGACATTTTGGGTTTAAGCCCGCGCACGGTGAACAAGCACCTGGAGCAGATTTTCGTTAAACTGGGTGTCGAAAACCGGGCTTCTGCTGCGGTACGGGCGGCAGAAGTCATTTACGCGTTGTGACGCGGCGACGCTGTCAGCGCCTGTAGCCGCGTTTAATATCCTTCTGAAAATGAATGTGTTTTTCGTGTCCGCTGGTAAGCCAGCCCGGCATACGTACACCTGTGCGCAATTCTCGTTTTCCCGGCTCATTCAAATATTGCGCATTTTCTCCAAACGATGATTGCAATCCGGAAATGATGGTGTACAGTTCTTATATGCAGAAGGTAATTCCGCATAATGGAATTTGGGAGGAGCAAAGCAGATGAAAAAGAGCGTGTTCGCCGCGGCTGCAGTCATGGCCATGGGGTTATTGTCCGGTGCGGCAGTAGCTGAAACAGTATTGATACACGGCGAAGCCGGTCCGAACCGGGGCGCCAGGGCCAAAGCCCTGCAGTGGTTTGCCGACGAAGTTGGTGCGCGTTCGAACGGCGATCTGAAGTATGACATTCAATGGGGCGGTGCGCTGTTCAAGGCGAACGCTGCCCTGCAGTCTGTCGCTGATGGGGTTGCCGATTCTGGAACCGTGATCGCAGTCTATTATCCGCAGGAGATGTCCGTTTACGGCATCGCCGATTTGCCGTTTGAAAATCCGGATGCCTGGGTTGGAATGCGGGCGACGGATGAATTCATGCGCACCAATGAGGGTGCCATCCAGGACCTGGCGAACAAGAACCTTGTCTATATCGGCACCTTCACCACTTCAGCTGTCCACATCGGCTGCAAAGGCGGAGCAATCCGCACTGTCGACGACATCAAGGGCAAAAAGGTGCGCGGTACCGGTGCTTACGGCAAGGTCTTTGGTGAGCTTGGCGCCAACATGGTGAGCATGAGCATCTACAAGGCCTATCAGGGTCTGGATACCGGCCTGATTGATTGCTCCCAAGGCTACTCCTACGCGATGAATGCGCTGAAGCAATATGAAGTGGTCGATAGCTACACGTTGCTGAACTGGGGTCAGGTCGGCGGAGTTGGCCTGTTCATGAACAAGGATGTATACGACGGTCTGAGCGACAGTCAAAAGGACATCATCATGACGACCGGCCGCGACATGTCGGACTACTTTGGCAAGATTCTGACCGCAGCCAATGAAGCAGCTGTGGCAAACATGGCCAAAGGCGTTGATGGCCGCAAGGTCGAAATCATCGAGCTGCCGGCTGAAGAGCGTGCGAAACTTGTAGCTGCAGGTGAGAAGTACCTTGGCGCCTGGAAAGACCAGGTCGGCAAAGCCGGTATGGATGGCAGCGCGATGCTGGACAGTTACATGTCGCTGATTGGCAAATACAGCGATGAGCGTGACACCAAAGGCTATCCTTGGGCACGTTAGGCGCCGAATGACAGGGTGTTCGCCCGGAATTTGATGTCCGGGCGAACTGCTTCTGGTCTTTGGCAAACACGAGGTTTTTCTGCGGCCCTTGCGCCGCAGGAAGCCGACTTGTTCCGAACTCCACCAAAACGCTTACGGCTGGGCTCATGTTACGGTCATTCGAAAGCTATCTTGTTGGCATTGCCATCCTGTGCGTTGCCGCGATGTGTCTCCTTATTACGGCGGGTGTTTTCAGCCGGTCTCTGTTTGGCCTGGGAATTCCGGACAGCATCATTTTTGTCCGGGAACTGATGGTCGGTGCCATTGTTCTGCCGCTTGCGGCAGTCTCGGCAAACCGGAGCCACATCGCCGTTGAATTTCTGTTCAACCGTTTTCCGGTCAGAACACAGGCCTGGCTTGTTGCCTTTGCCTCGTTTTTCGGCTGCATTGCGCTTCTTCCCATTCTCTTCGCCGGTTGGCGGGAGCTGGCGCATACGGTGAATGCCGGCAGCTTCTTTTTTGGTGACCTCCACCTGCCGAAATGGCCCGGAAGGGCAATTTTCCTGCTTGGAATGGGCGTGTTCATGGTTCGCATGATGGTTCTTGCGATTGCCGACCTTGGCCGTGCAATTGGCGGTAAAGCACCTGAAATATCGAAAGAGAATTCTTGATGGATCCGGCAACGATTGGGCTCATTGCCTTTGCGGTGGTGCTCGTACTTCTGGCGATCCGCGTGCCTATCGCTTTTGCCCTTGGCGGCGTAGCGGCAATCGCGACCTTTATAGTCTTTGCAACGCGCACGGGCACCTTCATGCCGGAAAGGGCGATCCGCCCGACGGCATCAATGATCTATTCGAATTCCTTCGATCTGATCCACTCCTACGACCTCAGCATGATTCCGCTGTTTGTTGCACTTGGTCATATCGCCTATCAGACCGGGATCACGACCAACATCTATCATGCAGCCCGTGTCTGGCTGACCCGCATCCCGGGCGGCGTTGCGATGGCTTCCGTCATCGGCTGTGGCGGGTTTTCAGCCATTACGGGGTCTTCAATTGCATGTGCCTCCGCAATGGGGCGCATCTGTTCGCCTGAGATGCTGCGCATGGGCTACGACCCGCGCCTTGCCACCGCCTCGGTCGCGGCCGGCGGCACGCTAGGCTCGCTGATTCCGCCGAGTGTTCTTTTCATCATCTATGGAATTTTCACGGAAACATCGATCAGCCGCTTGTTCCTGGCCGGTGTGCTGCCGGGACTGCTGTCGCTCGCCGGATTTCTTTTGGTGATCTACTTCTGGGTCCGCCGTAACCCTGAAGTGGCCCCTCGGGACAACGAGCCTGTTACCCGCGAAGCCCGGCTGCAGGCGGCCATAAGCGCGTGGCCCGCGCTTGCGCTGTTCATCATGATCGTGGGTGGAATCTATGGCGGTATTTTCACTGCGACAGAAGCTGCTGCACTCAGCGTTAGCCTCGCGGTTGTGATCGGCGTCGTGCAAAAGAAGCTGACGTGGCAAGGGCTTTGGATTTCGCTGAAGGAAACCTGCATTCAAACGTCCTCCATCTTCATCATTGCAGCGGGTGCCAAGATTTTTGTCGCCTTTGTTGCGCTGACGGGGATGGCTGGATCCATCGCAGACCTGGCATCGGGCGGGATGCCCATGTGGGTGTTCCTGCTCGCGCTCGTGTTGCTTTATCTGGTGCTTGGGATGTTCCTTGATCCGATTGGCATCATGGTTTTGACGCTTCCGCTTGTCATTCCGATGGTGGAAAGCTTTGGCCTTGATCTGATCTGGTTTGGTGTTGTTGTGGTCAAGCTGCTTGAGATCGGTCTGATTACGCCACCGGTTGGTCTGAATGTCTTCGTGATTTCCAATGTCGTAGGACGCGACGTCTCCGTTGACCGGATCTTTGCCGGCATAGTGCCCTTTTTGGGAATGGATACAATTGTACTGGCGTGCATTGTGCTTTTCCCGGCGCTTTCGCTGCTATTGCCCAATACGATGTGGTAGGAGCGGAAAACCGGACGTCCGGCAAGGGCGTCCGGCGGGGATGAGAGGAAAGAGAGGGGTATTATGTCGGGGGTAGAGGCAACGGTTGACCGGCGATTTGCGACAACGCTTGCGCGGGGGCTCAGTGTTCTTCGGGCGTTCCGGCCATCCGACAATGGCTTGGGTAACCAGGAAATCGCCGAGCGGACGGGTTTGCCGAAGTCTACCGTCTCGCGCCTGACCTTCACCCTTCAGGCCCTTGGGTACCTGACACAATCCAAACGGTCCGACAGATACCGTCTTGGCCCCTCGGTTCTTGCGCTGGGCAATGTCGCCCGTGCATCGGTGTCGTTTCTTGAAACCGCGAGCGGCATGATGCAGCGGCTTGCTGATGAAAGCGGGACGCTTGGCCTTATTGCTGTGCGGGACGATGCAAAACTCATGCTGGCCCACACTTGGCGGCCGCAGGGAACAGCATCCATCTGGCTAGAGGTCGGACACCGGATTCCAATACTTGGAGCTGCATCCGGTCAGGCTTTTATGGCGACACTAAGCCCCAGGGAACTGCAGGATGTTTCCAAGGCGCTGATTGCGGCAGGGGAAGGTGCGGAAGACCGGATCAGCGCCGTCGTTGATGATGCGCGCGCTCAGTTGATCAAGAATGGGTTCGTCTATTCGCTTGGCGATTGGGCTTCGACGATCAGCGCTGTGTCCGTCGGGTTCCGTAGCCACGAATTTGCTGAACCGCTGGTGTTCAGCTTCGGCGCCTTGACCGATACGCTCACCGAGGAGCGTATCCTCAATGATGTCGGTCCAAAACTGGCGGCGCTTGTGCGTGATTTGGAACAGACAATGGGGCTGCCGCCTGCTTTCGTAAATCTCGGATAAAGGGGCAGGTGTTGCGGATGCGCGTCCTGGGAAAACTGTATCTATTCCGCATAGTAGAATTTTATTTAATATATTGAAACTGAGTCAAGGCTGAGTAGAATGCCGGCAACAAGTCGATATCTGCGAACAGCCGACAGGCTGTAGCGTGGAATAAGAGGATGCTCCTCAGGAAGTTGGGCAGAGCGTTGGAAAGATTAGGGAGTAGCGAAGTGACAAATCCTGTCACCTTGAATGTTGAAGGCGATATCGCTTTTGTTGAGATCAACAACCCGCCGGTAAACGCGACCAGCCAGGCCGTCCGGCAGGCTTTGGTGGATGCATGCAACGACGCGAACGCAAACGATTCAGTCAAGGCAATTGTTCTTTATGGCGCTGGCCGGACCTTCATTGCTGGCGCTGACATCAAGGAATTCGGCAAGCCGCCGCTGGAGCCGTATCTTCCGGAAACAATCAACCTGATCGAAGCTGGCGCAAAGCCGGTTATCTGCGTCATTCATGGCACGGCTCTTGGCGGCGGATACGAGGTTGCACTCGGTTGCCATTACCGCGTGGCATTGCCAGGTGCGAAGGTTGGCCTTCCTGAAGTCAATCTCGGGATCATTCCAGGAGCCGGGGGCACGCAGCGCCTACCCAGGCTGATTGGTCTGGAAAGCGCGCTGGAGCAAATCACATCAGCCCGTCATGTGCCGGTTGCCGAAGCGCTGGAAGCGGGCGCCATTGACGAAATCAGTGACGAAGCAGATCCGAAAGCCGCAGGCCTGGCCTTCGCCCGCAAGGTTCTCAATGAGAACCTGCCGGTCCGCCGGACCAGTGAGATTGCAATGCCTGACGCAGCAGGTTCGGCCAGCGAGATTTTTGCAAATGTCCGGAAGGCCACTGCGAAGAAAGCCCGTGGTCAGCAGTCGCCGCTACGCGCTATAGATGCGGCCGAAGAAGGATTGGCCATGCCGTTCGCCAAGGGCTTGGCCCGGGAGCGAGAGATATTCCGCGAGTGCCAGGCATCTCCTCAACGCGAAGCCCTCATTCACGCTTTCTTTTCCGAGCGCGCTGTTTCCAAGGTACCCGGGCTCAAGGGTGTTGAGCCCAGAGGCATCGACAGTGTCGGCGTTATCGGCGGCGGAACCATGGGCGCCGGAATTGCCATTGCGGTCATGAGTGCCGGATTGCCGGTGACAATGGTCGAGCGCGACGATGAAAGCCTTGAACGCGGCCGGGCAAATGTCGAGCGGATCCTTGATGGAAATGTCAAACGCGGCCGGATAACTGCCGAACAAAAGGCGGCAACCCTGGAGCGTTATTTCCGCGGTTCTGTGGACTATGGCGCCTTTGCCGATGTCGATCTCGTCATAGAGGCTGCCTTCGAAGACATGGACGTCAAGAAGGAGATCTTCCGCAAACTGGACGAAACTGTCCGCAGTGGCGCGGTGTTGGCGACGAACACGTCCTATCTCGACATCAATGAAATCGCCGCTGTCACCTCACGGCCGCAGGACGTGATTGGACTGCATTTCTTCTCGCCTGCCAACATCATGAAGCTGC
Organism: Roseibium sp.; assembly: GCA_965230705.1. Lineage (GTDB taxonomy): Bacteria > Pseudomonadota > Alphaproteobacteria > Rhizobiales > Stappiaceae > Roseibium. The sequence goes on from CBDDLN010000001.1 coordinate 1,400,887, forward strand.
TTGAAATTGTCGTGGCTGATGAGACGGCGCCCGATGTGGTTGCCACCGGTTTCGCCTTGGCCAAGCAGCTGAAGAAAATCGGTGTCAGGGCAGGCGTCTGCGACGGCTTTATCGGTAATCGCATTCTGGCAACTTACCGCAAACAGGCCGATTATCTGATGGAAGACGGAGCCTCGCCATACGAGATCGACAAGGCGGTTCGCGAATTCGGATTTGCCATGGGGCCCTATCAGGTAGCCGATCTGGCCGGGCTTGATATTGGCTGGGCGACGCGCAAGCGTCTTGCGCCAACCCGTGATCCGAACGAACGTTATGTAACCGTTTCGGACAGGATTTGCGAGCGTGGCTGGTTCGGCCAAAAAACGGGCCGGGGTTTCTATCTTTATCCGGAAGGTGCCCGGATTGGGACGCCGGATCCGGAAGTCGAAGCCATCATTGAAACTGAGCGCAAAGCTGCCGGGCGGACACCAAGAACCTTTAGCCAAGAAGACATCATGCGCCGCTACATGGCTGCCATGATCAACGAAGCGGCAAAGGTACTGGAAGAGGGGATCGCTCTTCGGCCCCTCGACGTGGATATGACCCTGCTGTTTGGCTATGGTTTTCCGCGCTGGCGCGGTGGCCCGATGAAATACGCCGACATGGTTGGCCTGGACAAGGTCCTGGCGGATATCCGCAGCTATGCAGAAGAAGATCCCCATTTCTGGAAACCTGCAAAGCTACTCGAAGATCTCGTCGCAAAGGGCGAGAACTTCGAAAGTCTGAACAAAGCCGGCTGATCGGCGATCTACTGAATATTTGAGGAGCATAACCATGCGTGAAGCAGTGCTGGTTTCCACCGCGCGCACGCCAATTGGCAAGGCCTTTCGCGGTTCATTCAACATTACACACGGCGCGACCCTTGGGGGGCACGCTGCAAAGGCAGCAGTTGACCGGGCCGGTATCGACCCGTCCACGCTGGAAGACAGCATTTTCGGCTGTGGCTTTCCTGAAGGTGCGACGGGACGCAACATTGCCCGCCAGATCGCCCTGCGGGCAGACCTGCCGGTGACCGTTTGCGGCATGACTGTAAACCGGTTCTGCTCCTCAGGCCTGCAAGCTGTTGCCATGGGCGCGCACCGTATCGTGATGGACGGCGCACCGGCGGTATTGGCCGGCGGTGTTGAATCGATCACGCTGGCACAGGGTAACGTCAACCAGACCTTTGCCTATGACGCCTGGCTGCAGGAAAACCGGCCGGACGTCTACGTGGCAATGATCGACACTGCAGATACGGTTGCCGCCCGCTACGGCATTTCCCGCGAAGATCAGGATGCCTATGCCCTGCAAAGCCAGCAGCGCACCGCAAAGGCGCAGGAAGCGGGTATTTATGACAATGAGATCGTGCCAATGGATGTCACGATGGCTGTCAAGGACCGTGAGACCGGAGAAGTCTCCCACAAGGATGTGACGGTCGCCAAAGACGAGTGCAACCGGCCCACCACCACGCTTGAAGGCCTGCAGAAGCTGGAACCAGTACGCGGCCCGGAACACTTCATTACAGCGGGCAACGCCTCCCAGCTTTCCGACGGTGCTGCGGCTGTTGTGATGATGGAAGCAGAAGAAGCAAAACGCCAGGGCATCAAGCCGCTCGGCGCTTTCCGGGCGTTCACCGTTGCTGGCTGTGAGCCAGACGAAATGGGGATCGGCCCTGTCTTTGCCGTGCCGCGTCTTCTGGAGCGGGCCGGTGTAAGCGCGGACGAAGTTGATCTTTGGGAACTTAACGAGGCGTTCGCTTCACAGGTTCTCTATTGCCAGCGCAAACTTGATATCGATCCGGAAAAATTGAACGTGAACGGCGGTTCGATTTCCATCGGGCATCCCTACGGCATGACCGGAGCGCGGCAGGTTGGTCACGTCCTTTTGGAAGGGCAACGGCGCGGCGCCAAATACGCTGTCGTGACCATGTGTGTGGGTGGCGGCATGGGTGCTGCCGGCCTGTTCGAAATCTACTGACCGGGTAGGGCGCGATGGATCTGAACTACACCCCACAGGAAGAAGACTTTCGTAGCGAAGTCCGCGAATTTCTCTCTGCAAAGCTGCCCGCGCGTTTGTCCGGCAAGGTCAAGGGCGGCAAGCGGCTGAGCAAGGCCGATATGGAAGAATGGCACGCCATCTTGAATGCAAGGGGATGGCTGGCAACGGGCTGGCCGGAAGAATATGGCGGTCCGGGCTGGACTAGTGTGCAGCGGCACATCTTTGAAGAAGAGTGCTGCCTTGCTGGTGCCCCTCGGACCGTGCCTTTCGGTCTCGCTATGCTGGCCCCGGTTCTACAGAAGTTCGGAAGCCAGGAGCAAAAAGACCATTATTTGCCCCGAATTCTGGATGGAACCGATTGGTGGTGTCAGGGGTATTCCGAACCGGGTGCCGGTTCTGACCTCGCGTCGCTGAAAACGAAGGCGGTCCGTGATGGCGATCACTACGTCGTCAATGGCCAGAAGACCTGGACCACGCTCGGACAGTACGCAAACTGGATTTTCTGTCTGGTGCGTACCGATACGGAGTGCAAGCCGCAGGAAGGCATATCGTTCCTGTTGATCGACATGGCTTCACCAGGCGTGACGGTGCGCCCGATTATCCTGCTGGATGGAGAGCACGAGGTTAACGAGGTGTTCTTCGACAATGTCCGGGTTCCCGCCGGGAATCTGGTGGGTGAGGAGAACAAGGGCTGGACCTACGCCAAGTACCTCTTGACCCATGAACGGACGAATATTGCAGGCGTCGGGTTTTCCAATGCTGGCCTGGCCCATTTGAAACAGGTGGCGAAAACCCAGAAGAAGCGCGGACGTCCGCTGATCGAGGATCCCTATTTTGCAGCCAAGATTGCTCGGGTTGAAATCGATCTGGAAGCCATGAAGACGACCAATCTCAGGATTCTCGCTGCAGCTGCATCAGGCGCGGCACCTGGGCCGGAAAGCTCCATGCTCAAGATCAAGGGAACGGAGATCCGCCAGGAGCTGAATGATCTGACGCGTCAGGCCATGGGCCCATATGCGCTTCCCTTCGTCTCCGAAGCTTTGGAGGAGGGATACAACGAAGAGCCGGTCGGTCCTGACTACGCGGCGCCCGCGGCCAAACAGTATTTCAACAATCGCAAACTCTCGATCTTCGGTGGTTCGAACGAAATCCAGAAGACGATTATCACGAAGACGATTCTGGGACTCTAGGAGCACGCCGGTGGATTTTACACATACAGAAGAGCGGCGCATGCTGGGCGAGACCATCGCCCGTTTCCTGAGCGACCGCTACGATATCGAAACGCGAAACCAGCTGGCTGCCAGCGACGAGGGTTTCTCCCGCGAGCTTTGGTCGGAAATGGCTGAACTTGGAATTGTCGGCGCGCTCTTCAAGGAAGAAGACGGTGGCTTCGGCGGCAAGGGCTTCGATATTGCCGTAGTTTTCGAAGAACTGGGCCGAGCCGTCGTTGTGGAACCCTTCTTGCCTTCAGCCGTATTGGGTGGCGGCCTGATTGCGGCGCTTGGTTCTGATGAACAAAAGGCGGTTCTTGAACAGGTTACCTCCGGCGAAACGCTGGTGGCCCTGGCGCATGGCGAGCCGGAGAGCTGGTACGAACTGAGTGAAGTCTCAACAAAGGCAGAAAAGGACGCAAACGGCTGGGTCTTGAATGGCAGCAAGGCTGTTGTCGCCAACGGAGATACGGCGGACCTTCTGGTCGTGAGTGCACGCATTGCCGGCGAGTCCCATGAGGAGGACGGGATTTCCCTTTTCCTGATCGATGGCAAGGCGGAAGGCGTCGAACGCAGAAGCTATCCGACGATGGACGGGAGCCGGGCAGCCGAAATCACGCTTGAAAATGTGGCTGTTGACCAGGTGGCGCTGCTTGGTGTTGAAGGTCAGGCTTTTCCTGCTCTCGAAGCGCAAATTGCCGCTGGGACCTTGGCGCTTTGCGCCGAAGCGGTCGGGGCGATGGAGGCTGCCAAGGCGCTGACGATCGAATACCTGCGGACCAGAACACAATTTGGCAGGCCGATCGGTCAATTTCAGGCTTTGCAGCACCGTATGGCGGACATGCTGATTGAAATCGAGCAGGCGCGCTCAGCGGTCATCAACGCTGCCGGGCAACTCGAAGCAGACCGTCTCACCCGGGAAAAATCCGTCAGCGCTGCCAAGAACATGATCGGCCGGGTTGGCAAGCTGGTGGCGGAAGAAACCATTCAGCTGCATGGCGGGATCGGCATGACCTACGAGTATGCCTTGCCCCATTTCGCCAAGCGTCTGGTGATGATCGATCACATGCTCGGAGACAGTGACCATCACCTTCATCGCTATGTCGAGCTGATGCGGGAAGCATCCTGACAGCAGAACCTGTTTAGCAGAGGAAAGTTGCAAATGTCGGATGCTGAGATTGAAGATCTTGTTCTGGTGGAACGGGAGGGATCGGCCCTCCTGGTCACGAACAACAACGCGGCCCGGCGGAATGCGCTGTCTCCGGAGTTCTATCAAGGGTTTGTCGATGCGCTGAAAGAGGCGGAAAACGACCCTGAAGTGTCAGCCGTCATCGTGAGAGGTGCCGGTGAGTTCTTTTGTGCTGGCGGCGATCTCAACGCGCTCAAGAAACGCCGAGAGATGTCTCTTGAAGAACGCAAGACGACCATAGGACGTCTTCACAATCTGATCCGGACAATTCGCAACTGTTCCAAGCCAGTGATTGCAGCAGTTGAAGGTGGAGCGGCTGGGGCCGGGGTTTCCATCGCCTTTGCTTGTGACTTCGTCGTGGCTGCGCGCAACGCGAACTTCACCGTCGCCTACATCAAGGTTGGTTTGACGCCAGATGGTGGAGCGACAGCGTTTTTGTCAGAGGCGCTGCCGCGCCAGCTTGTGACCGAAATGTGCCTGTTCGGTGATCCGGTAGGGGTAGAACGCCTGGCCCAGGCCGGCGCCGTCAACCGTGTTGTAGAGCCAGGCGCAACGCTCGCCGAAGCGAGACGTATTGCCGAGCGTCTTGCAGTTGGGCCGGAACGCGCAATCGCCAGCATCAAACAACTGGTGGATGGCGCAAAAACCACCGGACTGGATCAGCAGCTCGATCTGGAACGCCAGAGCATGGCCGAAGCCCTGGGCGGCGCTGAGGCCGCTGAGGGCATCTCTGCATTTCTTGGCAAAACAAAACCGGATTATGCCGCCTTACGTAAGAGGACAGACTGATGGATGTAAGGGTTGCCGACAATCTGGGTGTAAAAACCGAAATCATGGAGATGTTCGGCATCCGGCTGCCGGTGGTTGCTGGCGGACTGATGTGGCTTTCGAATGCTGACTATGTTGCCGCCGCCGCCAACGCCGGCATCATCGGTTTCATTACAGCTGCAAGCTTTCCTGATCCGGACGACCTCCGCGCTGAGATCCGGCGTTGCCGCGATTTGTGCGGTGACGCACCGTTTGGGGTCAATGTTTCCATGCTGCCCAAGTTGGTGCCGGGAGAAAAGACTGCGGACGTTTTCCGTTTGATAGCCGATGAAGGGGTGCGCTTCGTCGAAACATCCGGGCGCAACCCGGAAGAATACATGCCCATCCTGAAAGATGCTGGCATCAAGGTTCTGCACAAGGTACCGGCCGTCCGCTATGCCTTGAAAGCGCAGTCTGTCGGCGTTGATGCTGTTGCTATCGTCGGTGCGGAGTGCGGTGGCCATCCCGGCATGGACATGATCGGCAGCTTCGTCAATGCGGCGATGGCGGAACGGGATTTGAAAATCCCGTTTTTGATCGGCGGCGGTGTCGGGCAGGGATCGCAGATTGCAGCAGCAGTGCTGATGGGAGCATCAGGTGTTGTTGTCGGCACCCGTTTCCTGGTTGCAGAAGAGATCTGGGCCCATGACAATTTCAAGGCCGCGCTGGTCAATGCCACTGAGCGCGATACGGCCCTGATCCTGCAGTCTGTCCGCAATACTGTCCGGTCCTTGAAAAACGAGACCACGGAAATCGTTTCCAAAATGGAAGCGGAAAACCCCAACGGCGGCATCGAGCCATTGTTGCCTCATGTGTCGGGAAAAGTCGGCCGTATGGCCTATGAGACGGGGGACGTCTCCCGTGGTTTGTTGTCTGCCGGACAGTCGCTGACCTTTGTCGACAAGATCGAACCGCTCGCAGAGATCGTTCTCCGGCTAGAGACTGAAATGGCGACCGCGATAGAGCGCCTGCGTTAGGTCTTCAAAAGATAAAAAAGCGCCCGCCCAGTCGTAAAAAACTGGGCGGGTCTTCTTTTTTCAAAGAGCAATTTGCGCGACCCTTCAGAGCTCGTCTTGAAAGGTCTCCACCAGCTTGTGCTTCAGAATCTTTCCGGTTGCGGCGGCCGGCAGGGACTTGGTCAGCACAATCCGCGAGGGATGTTTGTAAGGCGCAAGGCGGTCTTTCAAATGTTCCTTCAAATCCGCTTCGCTGGTCGCATCCTTGGATGGCACCTGAACAAAAGCCAGGACTTCCTCATTTCCGGCAACCGAACGTCCAATGACAGCGGACTGGATGACCGTCGGGTGGTCGTTGATCGCCGCTTCCACTTCGGGCGGATAGATGTTGAAGCCACCGCGAATGATCAGCTCCTTGCAGCGGCCGACGACCGAGAGATGTCCCGTCTCGTCGAAGCGTCCAAGATCGCCTGTGTGAACAAATCCGTCTGAACGCAATGTGCGGTCTGTCTCTTGCGGGTTCTTGTAGTAACCCTTCATGACATGCGGGCCGCGCACCAGAATCTCACCGACACCATCCTTAAGCTCGTCTTGCCCGGGCGGTGGAACGAGAATGACTTCAGTTCCCGGAATTGGCTTTCCGGTGCTGATATCCGGATCTCCAATGGTTACCCGCGTGGTGGAAATCCCGGCGGTTGTCTCGGTCATGCCGTAACCGTTTTGCAGGGCAACGCCGTAAAAGGCCTCGGCACGCCGCTTCCAGTCAGGATCGAGCGGGGCAGCGCCCGAAGAGACATAGCGCAGGGAAGGTGCATCTAGTTTTTCCAGACCCTGTTCAAGAACATGCTGCATTAAAAGTGCATGCATTTGCGGCACGGCAGGCAAGACCGTTACGCCGTCCTTTAGCGCTGCGTAGAGCTTGTCCGGTGCAAAGCGGGTTTCCAGCAACAGCGTGGCGCCGGCCAGCAGCGAGGCGGTCAGGGCTGAGGCCAGTCCGAAAATGTGGCTCAATGGCAAAACGGCATAAACGCGATCGCCATGGGTTAATCCGCGCAGGTTTGCTGACTGAGTTCCCGCAAACAGGAGATTATTGTGCGTGAGCATGACGCCCTTCGGGTCGCCTGTGGTGCCCGTGGTGTACATCACGACGGCGACCTGATCCTCGGGTGCTGTTTCGACCGGCTCCGAGCTGCATTCCCTGGCGCTGGATATTGAAATTTTGCCGAAGGCGCCTTCAACAGCCGAAGCGCCCAAGCGTTCGCCATGAGCTGCAGCACTGTCCGATGCATCGTCGGTCGTAACGATAACGCGTGGTTCTGCGTGAGCGACAACCCGGTCAATCTCGCCCGCTGCCATGCGTGCATTGGTCGGAACGGCCCAGGCATCGAGAGGGCTGCAAGCGAGGATGAACGCAATCATCGCGACGGAATTCTCGCCCACAACAATGACCCTGTCGCCGCCACGGACGTTCTTGGCTCGCAACGTTGCGGCTGCTTCGTCTACGATCAGTTTGAGCTGCGCATAGGTAACCTGCTCACCGTCTGGCGTCAGGATCGCAGCTGTATCCGGATATTGTTCTGCAGTTGCCTCAAGACCTTCGTGGATGCGGTTCATTATTCCTCCCAAAATACCCGCCGGTGATTGCTCCCGATGGTTTTTATTGTGCGTTTGCGCAATAGGAATACCAAATGCAGTCAGGTGTCAATATATGGAATATAATTCTACTATGCGGAATTTAATGGTTGGGCATGAATAGCCATGCTCCGAAGGTTTTGGAGCGGCTGGCTAGGGGTGAAGTGATGGGAGGAGTTTACCCTTCTCGCGGTGCGTAGTCTGACGGATCAACCGTATCTGGCCGCCCGTCAAGTGACAGCCGGGCCTTGCGCGCAGGGGTTTCCGCGATCACCTTGCCGCCTTTGACGACGGCAAGCCTCGTGGCCTTCAGGCGGATCGCTTCGATCGTGTCCCGGGCCTGGAGGAGAACAAAGTCTGCCTTGCATCCTTTTTCGAGGCCGTAGCCCTCAAGCCCCATTGCCTTTGCCGGGTGGGACGTCACGCACTCAAAGCAATAGCGGATGTCGTCGCGGCTGGTCATCTGAGCCACATGAAGACCCATGCTGGCAACTTCCAGCATGTCGCCTGATCCCATGGAGTACCAGGGATCCATCACACAATCGTGGCCGAAGGAAACATTGACGCCGTAGCTTCGAAGTTCCGGCACCCGGGTCTGGCCGCGGCGTTTGGGATAGGTATCGTGACGTCCCTGAAGCGTGATGTTGATCAGCGGATTGGCGATTGCCTGCACGTCCGCCTCCGCGATCAGAGGCAGCAGTTTGGAGACGTAATAATTGTCCATGGAGTGCATGGAGGTCAGATGGGATCCGGCAACCCGTCCCTGAAGGCCCAGGCGCTGCGTTTCAAAGGCAAGCGTTTCAATGTGGCGGGACATTGGATCGTCGGTCTCGTCACAATGCATGTCGACCAGAAGGCCGCGTTCGGCTGCAATTTCGCACAGACGTTTGACGGACTTTGCGCCGTCTTCCATGGAACGCTCGAAATGTGGAATGCCGCCAACAACGTCCACGCCCATATCAAGGGCTTTCAGAAGGTTCTTTTCCGCGTTCGGTGACCGGTACAGACCGTCCTGAGGGAAGGCGACCAGTTGCAGGTCAATGTAGTCCTTGACCTTCTCGCGGACTTCCAGCAGCCCCTGAACGCCAGTGAGCTTGTCGTCGCATACATCCACATGGCTGCGAATGGCGAGAAGGCCCTGGCTGACCGCAAGGTCACAGTATTTGAGCGCCCGCTCTACAACGGCTTCGACCGTGAGGATTTCCTTCAGCTCACCCCATAGCGCAATTCCTTCCAATAGCGTGCCGCTCTGGTTCATCCGCGGCAGGCCGAGGGACAAGGTGGCGTCCATATGGAAATGGCTGTCGACGAAAGGCGGCGAAACCAGCTTGCCGCCGGCATCAATCACCTGGCCGGCTTCTGCTGTTATTCCCGGTTCCACCGCCGCGATCCGCCCGTCCTTGCAGGCAATGTCCACGCCGGTGCGTCCGTCTGGAAGATTGGCGTTCGTAACGAGAAGGTCGTAGCTCATGAGCCAATCCTTGTTAACGTTGGCCGCGGAAATAGGGCACCAGCAACGCGCGTGGGTAATCTGCCTTGCGGGCGACGAAGATCAGCGCAGCAATTGACAGCAAGTACGGCATCATCAGGAAGACCTGTCCGGGAATGATACTGCCGACTTCCGTTTGCAGGCGTACCTGGAACGCATCAAATGCGCCAAACAGCAGTGCTCCAATCAGCGCCTTGCCCGGCCGCCAGGAGGCAAAAACCGTCAGGGCGATGCAGATCCAGCCGCGTCCGTTGACCATGCCGAAGAAGAAGGCATCGAATGCGGACATGGTGAGGAACGCGCCGCCAAGCGCCATGGCAGCGGACCCGGCGACAACCGCTCCAATCCGCAATCCATAGACCGAAAGTCCCTGGGATTCGACAGCCGACGGATTGTCTCCAACGGCCTGGATGGCAAGTCCGAGCGGCGTCCGATAAAGCACATAGGCCGTCATGGCGACCAGAATAAGCGCCAGGAAGGTCAAGGACGTTTGCTGGAAGAGAGCCGGACCGATGAACGGAAGATCGGACAGGATCGGGATATCCAGCGGTTGAAAGGCTTCAATGCGCGGCGGTGAAGACACTTCCGGCAGGGCGGTCCTGTAGACAAAGTAACTGAGCGACGTGGCAAACAGGGTAACGCCAATACCTGACACATGCTGCGACAGGCCAAGCGGCACGGTTAGGATCGCATGAATGAGGCCAAAGAAGCCTCCGGCCAGAGCTGCGACCAGCACACCGCCCCAAAGACCAGCACCGAGCCAGACCGCCATCCAGCCGGCCATGGCACCAGCGGTAAAAATGCCCTCGATGCCGAGGTTCAAAACACCGGCCCGCTCGCAGATCAGGGCGCCGATAACGCCGAATATCAACGGTGTCGCGATACGCAGCGCAGCTGCCCAGAAATTGGCCGCCAGGAGAATTTCGAGTATTTCACTCATCCTGCAGTCTCCTTGGCAGTCTTGACGCCAACCACACGCACTTTGAAGCGCAGGAAAATGCCTGAGATCAGCACGCACAGCAGCGACATCGCCACGATAAGGTCGGCAAGGTAGTTGGAAACGCCGGTTGCTCGGGACATGGAGTCCGCGCCGACGAACACGCTGGCAATGAAGAGGGCTGCAAAGACGACGCCAATCGGTGACAGGCCCGCCAGCATGGCAACCACGATGCCTGAATAGCCAAAGCCCGGCGAAAGATCGGCGGTCAGATACCCCTTGAGACCAGCCACTTCACCAACACCGGCAAGGCCCGCCAGTGCACCGGAGAGAAGGCCAACGCGGATGAAGGTCGCCGTCACCGGCATGCCCGCATGGCGGGCCGCAGCCGCGTTTTCGCCAACAGCCCGGATCTCGAAACCCCAGACTGTGCGTTTAAGCAGGAAGTAGACGCCAAGCGCTGCCACAAGCGCGATGATCAAACCGGCATGAATGCGCATGCGCGCCATCAGCTTTGGTAGGGCAGCCTCGTCCAGAATTGGCTCCGACTGCGGCCAGCCCATGCCCATCGGGTCCTTCATCGGGCCTTCCAGCATCATCTGTACGCACAGCAGAATGACAAAGTTCAACAGCAGGGTTGTAACGACTTCGTCGACGCCAAGTTTGGTCTTCAAAAGGGTTGGGCCGAGCATGATCAGGCCGCCCGCCAGCGCGCCAGCGAGAACCACGGCCGGTATGAGGACATAGGAAGGCGCGGAGAAGGCACCGCTACCAATGGCGACCGCGGCGAGGGCTCCCGCATAAAGTTGGCCCTCCGCGCCAATGTTCCAGAGCTTGGCCCGGAACGCGACGGCAGCTGCGAGGCCGGTCAGGATCAACGGCGTTGCCCTTGTCAGCATTTCTGTGAAGGCAAAAGCCGAGCCGAAGGCGCCCTTGACCATCAGTCCATAGCCTTCAAACACATTGAGCCCGGCCGACAGCATCGGGATGGCAGCCAGGATAAGGGCGGCTATTGCCGCACAAACCGGGACGAGTACCAGCCTTGAAAGCGGGGCGGGGCCTCTGGGTTCAAATCTGATCATGCCGCTTCGTCTCCGCTGTGTCCGGCCATTCTGAGCCCGAGTGTGCCCCGGTCCAGGGTTTCGGTTGGTTCGGCTGCTGACAAATGACCGCGGTGAATCACGGCGATCCGGTCCGAAAGGCGCATTAGCTCATCCAGATCTTCTGAAATCAGAATGACACCGGCCCCCCGGGCCCGGGCCGCCAAAAGCCGCTGGTGGACGTCGGATGTTGCGCCCACATCAAGACCGCGCGACGGCTGTGCAGCAAGTACCACATCCGGTTCCGTGTCGAGAGTTCGTGCCAGTACGATTTTCTGAATATTGCCGCCCGAAAGAAGCCGGGCCGGGCTGTCCTCGCTCTGGCAGCGGATGTCATAGGCCTTGATGGCCTCTTTCGCCCGGTTTCGCATGGCACCGAAACGCAACATCCCATAGCGCTGGTTTGCCGGTTTACGGATGGATTCAATGGCCAGGTTTTCCGCAACGGTCATGGCGCCGACAATGCCGTCGTGATGGCGGTCTTCAGGAATGCGGGCCAGGCCTGAGTCAATCATTGTCCGCGCATCGGAATGGCTCAGATCGGCGCCGTCCAAGGTCACCGTTCCGCTTTCCGGGCGCTGCAGGCCAGAGATGACCTTGGCAAGAGCGGTTTGTCCGTTACCGGATACACCGGCAATGCCCAGGATTTCACCCGACCTGAGCTCCAGCGAAACATCGTGAAGTGCATCTCGCCCGCTGCCGGTCGTGACATTGTTCAAGAGGAACAATGGCGCTCCTGGATGTCCAGCCTCGCGAACCGTTTCGGTAATCTCATGGCCAACCATCAGCTCGGCCAATTGGCGTTGGCTGCTGCCTTCAGTCGGCTGGTCTGCCACTTTCCGCCCGCCGCGCAAGACAGCAACCCGGTGAGACGAGGCAACGACTTCCGCAAGCTTGTGCGAAATGAAGATAATGCCGAGGCCATCCGCTGCCAGCGTCTTCAGCGTGGCAAACAGCGTGTCTGATTCCTGGGGAGTCAGAACGGCGGTAGGCTCGTCGAGTACCAGAACCTTGGCGTCCCGATAAAGCGCTTTCAGGATTTCAACCCGCTGCTTTTCGCCGACCGACAACAGCGAAATGCGTGTATCCAGATTGACCTTTAGGCCCGATCTTTCCATCAGCTCATCAAGGCGTCTGCGGGCAGGCAGCCGCGCGGAGCGGACTGACGACAAGGCCTCGGTGCCAAGCAGGATATTGTCGAGTGCGGTCAGGTTTTCCGCCAGCGTGAAATGCTGGTGAACCATACCGATACCCGCCTCCAGCGCGGCGTGGGGGGAGCCGGGTTCGAGGTCATGAAGGCCGCCGCCGGGAGCCTCGACCTCCACCTTGCCCTCATCCGCCACATAGTGACCGAAGAGGATGTTCATCAAGGTGGTCTTGCCGGCGCCATTTTCCCCCAGGAGGGCCAGAATTTCGCCCCGCCTCAATTCCAGGGAAACATCGCCGTTGGCAGTAAGCGCGCCGAACCGCTTGGTAATACCGTCCAGCCTGAGAAGGACCGGGGCACCAGTAGATGAGGACGTCATGACGGCCTCCAGATAGCAATGATGTCAGGACCGCCAGAACACCTGGCGGCGAGGGCATGGGCCGGAGGCAGAGAGCCTGCCCCCGGCTGTCCAGCTTAAGACCGGCCTACATGGTCGACTTCGGCTCGCTGTCGTTGACGTTCACCCGGAACAGGCCGTCGAGGATTTCCTTTTCCTTGGCCTTGGCTGCAGAGACAGCGTCGGCCGAAGCGAGCTTTTCATCAACGATGAAGCTGCCGCCGCCATAGCCCATGAAGCTGTAGGGGCCATAGTCGGACGGCTCGAAGCTGCCGGAAAGGACAGCGTCAACGGCCCGGTCAATGCTCGGCTCCATATGCCACAGGGCGGAGGAGAGGATGGTGCCCGGATAGTCGCCGGCCGTGTCGATCACGTTGCCGATGGCGAGAATGCCCTTTTCCTTGGCTGCATCAGAGACACCGAAGCGCTCCGCGTAGAGAATGTCGGCACCCTTGTCGACCATGGCAAAAGCGGATTCCTTTGCCTTTGGCGGGTCGTACCAGGAGTTGATGAAGGTCACGAGGAACTTGACGTCCGGATTGACTGACGTTGCCCCTTCCATGAAGGCATTCATCAGCCGGTTGACTTCCGGAATTGCATAGCCGCCAACCATGCCGATGATGTTGGACTTGGTTGTCGCGCCCGCGATCATGCCGGACAGATAGCTTGGCTCGTGGATCCAGTTGTCGAAGACAGCAAAGTTCGGTTTCGCCGGGCCGAAGGACGAGCCCATCAGGAAGGCCGTGTCCGGATATTCTGCGGCCACCTTGCGCGCAGCCCGCTCAACGGCAAAGGCTTCTCCGACGACGAGGTCCATACCCTGTTCGGCATATTCGCGCATGACGCGCTCATAGTCGGTGTTGGCAACGTTCTCGGAGAATGTGTAGGTGATGTCGCCGCGCGCTTGGGCAGCCTTGAGCGCCTTGTCGATCCGGCTGACCCATTGCTGTTCCACTGGAACGGTGTAAATGGCGGCCACCTTGATCGGTTTGTCTTTCGCCGAAGCGGGGAGGATGGCGAAGGAAGCTGCCGCAGTCACGGCAAGTGCGGCTTTCAGAATGGCGCGCCGCGGCCATGAAATGGTTTTTGCGAATGTCATCTGGAACCTCTGGAGTTATTTTTTATACCCCTCATTCTGGCCACAGATTAGGCGGGCTTACAATATGTGCAGGGCGGAATTGGGAAATTTTTTTATCATTTGGACAAATTTTTTGAATTTTTGCTACTCTGCCCCTGTGTTTCACGGTGGAAATCGGCCCCGCCCGCGAGCATGGATTGGCATGAAACGCCGCAAAAGACGGCCAGTTGGCGGGGGGATCTATTCACTCTGGTACAGGCGACCATACTTTCCTACGGTCTCTTGTGCATTCTGGAAGGCGTGCCAAATGGCTTGCCGGTCAGGCCGGTTTGAGTTCAACCTGGCCTTTACCAGACATTGTCCATCACAGAATTTGGACTGCGGAACCTGCTTTGCGCTGGAATGTAGTCTAACGGCGGGGGCCTACTTCGCCAGCTTCCAGCCGCCAGAGCCGTTTGGTGTGATCAGCGTCAAGCTCATCGGCTCATAGCCCGTGATCATGTCCTGGCCATGCTGGAACAGCCAGCCGTGCCCCCCAAACACCCGCCAGTAAGCAAGTGCGTCACCGGGCCCTGCCGGGCCGCACGACCATTCCCCGGGCCCTTCACCTGGAAGGCTGTTGATATGGGCAGCCGTCGGCTCAAAGACGTAGTGTCCGGCTGGTCTTTGCTGAATGAAGCAAAGGCCGATTTTGGACTGTTGATAGCCGTCTGCGCGCATGGCGTTGCGGGAGGACTGTTGCAGCGAAGAAACGGGATCGCCCGGATCAAGGCCGATTACCGTTATCGCCCCTTCCTGATAGGGGCCTGGTTCTGCCGCCGGACCACCTTTCAGATAGACGACCGCATTTCGGGCGCCGCCGCCATAGACAAGCCGTCTTGGCGGTTTGTTGGGGCAATGCTCTGACAGGTAGAGCAGGACCTGGCCACCGGCGAATGCGGTTTCGTTGACCTTGAAGGGACAATTGCCGATGGAAACAGCGTCAACCGGTTTGCGCACAGGCAAAAACGACAGGGCCTTTGATTGGCAGAGCCCCGTTTTCGGCAATCTGACATCCCCGGGGCCGCATCCCTTGCCGGCCTTTGCCTTTTGCGGTGCCTTGCCGGCCTTGTTGCCCTGTTTGCCGGCTTTGTTTCCCTGCTTGCCGGCGTTACCGGCAGATTTTTTGGGCTTGCCCCGGCGCTTATGGCATTCCTCGATTTTCTTGATTGCCGCCGCCGATCCGCTCAAGGGGAAATCATAGTCTGCACGGCCCATGGACAAAACGCCCTGGCTTCCCTGTGCCACCCGTTCAAGGTCCCAGAGCGCGAGCCAGGCAATCGTCCACTTGCCGACAGCGGATCCCGACATTCCGCGGGCGTCGCCGTCCACTTCAAGCGTGCCCGACCAATTCGGTTTTGCCTTTACCGGGACCGCGAGCTGCCACTGCTGCCCGTCCCATCCAAGGCGGACATTGTAACCGTCCTTGCGGTAAACACCTACACAATAAGCGTGTTTTCCCTTGTGGCGGGCCGACCGAACGCGCCAGCCGCGCACGCCTTCATAGCGCTTCTCCCGTGCCTGGCCAGTGCCTGCAATTTGATATCCGCCCCATTCGGACGGACCGCCGGTCGTTCTCTGGCGTTTTTTCTGCTTCCCCGCCTGCTTGCCGGCCTGGGGCGCAGCCGGGCTTGCCTTTGAAGGCCGGGATTGCGCTGCGGGCCGCACACCTGCTCTTTTTACGCAGGTGCGCACATCGCCAAGGGCCTTGCCGGATCCCTTCAGCCTGATGGCCGCGCGGCCAACGCCGGGAATTTGTAATCTGAAGACACTTCCACGCCGCAAATCATTTATGAAGCCACCCGCAACGGTGAACGCCGAATAGCCATCACCAAGCGGTTCGGCACGGAAGCTGTCGGCCATGCCGTCAAGTTCAAGACCGCCACGGACAATCGTTCCTTTCGGATAGGGGAAGCTGATGATCCATAGACGGCCGTCGAACGCGAAGTTCACATCCAGCGGGCGGCCGTTGTTGGTGCGCGTTTGCGTTGCCGCAAAACAAACCGTCGGCCGGCCCGGCTGGTTGTTGGCATGCACGATGAAGACGCCGTGCCGGCTGTAGATTTTATCCACTGGCTGGGCGACAGCTGCACCCGAATTTATAAGTAGAACAAAAGCGAATACTAAAACTGCGTTTCTGATATTAAATGACAATGCCCGCACCCCTGAAAATTACTTCATAAAAAATATAAAGAGGCCCAGCAATATCAGCGCCTCACGAAACAAACCGCCGTCAGCATGACGCATGTGCCAGACTTATTGAGGTTAACTGTCATATTCTATTTCCGTCAATACATATGTTTCATGTTGCCTCGGTTGGAAAATCATGTAAATTTTTTTGAAGTTTTACTTGGCGCTGGTGCCGGCGGTGCCGTGGTTTGTTTTGGATAATCAGATTTCCAAAGAATGCATTTTTAGAAGGATTTGTTGACATGCGCGCCATTATTGCGGCCTCTCTCCTGGTTTCTTGTTTGTCTTGGACTGCTGCACAAGCGGCACCGCAGGAACGCGTGCTGACGACTGTAGGGAAATGGCGGATTGGCGCAGTGTTCCTCAATGGCCGCTATGCCTATTGCTTTGCCGAACGGGACAATGCGCAAGCCACCTTCCGCATGGCGACGAGAGGCGGGCGCTGGCAGGTGGGAATGCCCTATTATGGCAGCGACCAGCCGTGGGGCACGTTCGAAATCCGGCCCCATGGGTCTCAGGAATATACCCAGTTCAACAATGATCAGGATGGCTGGGCCGTTTTGGAGCTGCCGCCAAAAGGCCTTCGCCGCGGCAGGAGGATCATCCTTCACCTGCAGCAGGGCAATTCCCGGCGGGACATCAACAGAGGCAGACAGGCCTGGCCGCTTGCCGGCTCGTCAAAAGCCATGAAATTTGCCCGGGCCTGCGACAAGTCGGGCGGGAAACATGCGTCTCTCAAAAATCAGCCGCCGAAGCAGAACAATGCCAACAAGGGCGGCGGCCGGATCCCCAGTACCGTCTGGATCGAGCAGGAGTCGGGCTGGCAGGGCACATGGAAACGGGTCCGCAAAACAAACAAGTTCAAGGCGACCTGGACCCACCCCAGTGGCGGCCTGGTCCGCGCAAATCTCACGATGAAGGCCTCCGGCAAGAAAATCACGATTGTCCGGAGAGACACCTTTGGTCCGGGCGTTGGAATGGGCTGCCGATACAACGGGGTCATTCAAGGCCGCTTCGTGAGCGGGCATTACAAATGTGACTGGGGCGGCCAATCGATCCCCTGGTCTGCCCAGATCCAGTGAGCCGGCCGTCTTAACAGCCGTCCAGATGGATCTTTGCCATCTCCACCTGCACGTCCTTGTCCTTGGCGATTTTCGGTCTTGGTTCTAAACAAGATCTTTTGTGTGACTGGTCGGGCCGTCATGTCGGCCAACAAGTTGGCTGATGCCGTTCAAATGAGCCACAAGCCATAAAAGTGCCTGCCAAGAGGGAATAAAAGAACCGATTGAGGCTGCAACTCATTGATGCAGAACAGCGGGACAATCACTTTGCGGCTAGCTTCGTCCGTGCAGAGATCCGGCAAGCGTGCGCAAGGGCCAATTCGGTAGGGGACTTGGTTTTTTATGCAGATTTATAGGAAGAGCAGGTGAAATGAGCGGTTCCAATCAAAAGCATTTGATACAGACCAGAAGCAAAGGCGGGATCGATAGCCTCAACGTTGGCATTAAGGCAAAAACCGTGCTTTCAGATGAAGAACTCTCCGAGCGTATTGATACTTTGTTGCGGGCGGATGATTTCGGACTGGAAAGCTGGACATCTCATGATGGCCCAACCCTGAATTTCACCTATCGTTTCGAAACGAGCAAGACGGACGATTTCCCATGGAGCGATGTCGGAGGCGGGTTTTCTCCCTTTACGAACGCTCAGAAAGCCGCTGTTTCCGCTGCTCTTGATGAATACGAGAAGTATATCAACGTCACATTCGAAGAGAACACCAATACCAGCGAAGACGCGGTAATCAGCTTTTTCCGAGCTGGCGATCTTTATACTGACGACCCTTCGACAAACGGCAACGCTGGACGCGGCCGATGGTCATACTCGAGTGGCGAATGGGACGGCGCAGCGGTCTTCCTCGAATCCCGTGCTATCGAACAAGCCACCGACTTCGATACCATCCTGCACGAAATCGGCCACACGCTCGGGCTCAAGCATCCGGGCGACTATGATGTAGGCGGAAACAATCCGGACGGTCCATTTCTCGATGCTTCGGAAGACAACGACCGGTACACGGTCATGTCTTACGATATCAACCCCGTAAGCGGGCAGGAATCCTATCACCTCATGCTCTATGACATTGCCGCTCTGCAGGCGTGGTGGGGAGCCAATGTGGATACCAACTCCGGCAATACGACGTATACCGGCACAAGCGATAACGAGCTGGAAGTGATTTGGGATGGCGGCGGGAACGACACCGTCAAGAACGGAACCGGTGGCTCCAGCCTGATCGATCTGCGGCAAGGGGCTTTCTCGACCTTCAATTCAGTTGAAGATTTCGCCATTGCCTATGATGCGGACATCGAAAACGCAATCGGCGGTTCAGGCACTGATACCTTGACCGGCAACAAGCTGGACAACGATCTTGAAGGCCTGGCCGGGGCAGACAGTATCTCGGGAAACAGTGGTGCAGACACCATTTCCGGAGGTGCCGGAAACGATTCTGTCAGTGGGGGGGGCGGCAACGACTTCATCATCGGTGGTGCCGGGTCCGATTCGGTTGCCGCTGGAGAAGGCGACGACCAGGTCTTTGCCGGATCCGGAGACAGCGGCAACGATACATTGAAAGGCGGTGGCGGGAATGACACGCTCGGCGGCGCATCAGGTAATGACAGAATTCAAGGGGAAACCGGAAATGATGTGCTCTTCGGCGGTGAAGGGGCGGATTTCCTGAGCGGCGGGTCCGGCGCCGATACGATTTGGGCTGGGACTGGCAACGATACCGTTTGGGGCGAAAGCGGCAACGACATTATTGGCGGTGGCGCAGGCAAGGATACACTTCTTGGAGGTGGAGGCGTCGATGTGATGTACGGCGCGAATGGGCAAGACGAACTGGAAGGTGCCAGCGGAAACGATGAGCTTTACGGCGGCAGCGAGAACGACAACATCACCGGCGGCGCTGGCAATGACAGCGTGTTTGGCGGAAGTGGAAATGACACGCTGATTTTCGGGTCCGATCACGGTGATGACTATGTTGGCGGTTTCAAAATGCTCGGCGACAATACAATAGACCTTTCGGCCTTGAGCCTCTCCGGCTTCGGCGCGCTGTCGATCACCCAGTCCGGCGCGGATGCAGTCATCGACACAGGGGCAGGAACAATTACGCTCTGGAATACCAACATAGGCCAGGTGAAAGCTGGAGACTTCGAGTTTTGATCATCTCCTGCCGTTCAATGCGTACGGCCCTGTCTCGCTAGGGGGAGACCCTACCGTGACAGATTTGCTGCGCAATCCTGCTTTGTTCGGCAGCTTGCTGCTGGCACAGTTACAATGCCTTAGAAGGTTTCTCTTTATTTTGGGTGGTGTAAATGGTGCTGCCGGAGAGATTTGAACTCTCGACCTCTCCCTTACCAAGGGAGTGCTCTACCCCTGAGCTACGGCAGCGTCCGGCGGGAAAGCCTCGAAGCTTTCATGGTGTCCCATTTTTCCGCACGGCTTTTTGAGAAAAGGGCGGCAGGGACAAACCCGCTTGCTCCGGCCAATCGGCTCGACCGGAATGACGCGGCTTTTGCCACAGTTGGCTTTGCCGCGCAAGCGCTATCGGCGGGTTTTTTTCAAGCAAAAGAAAAAGATCCGGATGGGTCGGGGCCGAAGGCCTTGGCGCGGGCTATCGGAATAGATAAATCAAGGACATGCAAAACCGGCATTGGCCTGTGGAAAGCCGCCGGATGAACCTGAGAACTCTGGCATACCGATGAGCGACCAAACACCGAATGACAAACAGGCCCAAGGTGCCGATCGGCGGAAAGGGGCTGAAGAGGGTAGCAAATCTCCCGTCAAGAAGTCCCGGGAAGACCGGCTTGCTGATGCGCTCAGGACCAATTTAAGGCGGCGCAAGACAGCTGCTAAGGCTCGCAAATCGTCAGAGTGAGAATTCTGTCTTTAGCCGGTCAGAGCACATGCTGCCGCAACTGGGGTGTTTTTGCGCTGGCCGGACAGGCGGTGCCATGCCGCTGCAAAGCCCCGATCTTGCCTTGCATGAGCCACATCTTGCGTATAGACGACACCCTTGCTTTGAAAGGCGCTGCGAAAAATCGCAGTTTGCAGCGCGATTGACGAACGGGGCAGGGACAAATGGACAGCATCAAGGTTACAGGCGGCGAAAAGCTCAATGGCGTTATTCCGATTTCGGGCGCCAAGAATGCAGCACTGCCCTTGATGATTGCCTCGCTGCTGACCGATGAAACCCTGACACTCGCAAATGTCCCGCGCCTGCGCGACGTTGCGCAGCTGACGCAGATCCTTTCCAATCACGGCGTCGACTATTCGGTAAATGGCAAGCGGTCAGGTCAGGACGAGCTGGAAGGTCAGACCGTGCATCTGACCGCCCGCGAAATTGTTGATACCACGGCGCCGTACGAACTTGTCTCCAAGATGCGGGCGAGTTTCTGGGTCATTGGCCCGCTTGTTGCGCGCATGCACGAGGCGCGGGTTTCCTTGCCTGGCGGCTGCGCTATCGGCACCCGGCCGGTCGATTTCTTCATTGATGGCCTGACCGCACTCGGCGCGGAGATCGAGATTGAGGGCGGCTACGTTGTGGTCAAGGCACCTGGCGGGCTCAAGGGCAACCGGGTGGAATTTCCAAAAGTCTCTGTTGGAGCCACGCATACCATCATGATGGCGGCAACGCTGGCAAAGGGCGAAACGGAAATCGTCAACGCGGCCTGTGAGCCCGAAGTGGTTGATCTCGCCAAATGCCTCGTTTCCATGGGGGCGAAGATTGAGGGCGCGGGAACTCCAACCATCCGCATTCAGGGCGTCAATCGCCTGCATGGCGCACACCACTCTGTGGTGGCGGACCGGATCGAGACCGGCACCTATGCCATGGCGGTTGCCATGACGGGCGGCGATGTTCTCCTCAAGGGCGCTAAGCCTGACCTATTGGAAAACGCGCTTGATGTCTTGCGCCAGACCGGGACGGAGATCACTGAAACCGAAGAAGGCATCAAGGTTTACAGGAACGGCAACGGCCTGCAGCCGGTTGACGTCAGCACCGAGCCTTTCCCTGGTTTCCCGACGGATCTGCAGGCTCAGTTCATGGCCTTGATGACCAAGGCCGGCGGCCAGAGCAAGATTACCGAGACGATTTTCGAAAACCGGTTCATGCACGTTCAGGAACTGGCGCGTCTTGGCGCGCAGATCCAGATCGACGGCCGCACGGCGACCGTGGACGGTGTTTCGGAACTGCGCGGAGCGCCAGTGATGGCGACCGACCTCCGGGCGTCTGTTTCTCTGGTGATTGCCGGGCTGGCTGCGGAAGGCGAAACAACTGTCAACCGCGTCTATCACCTGGACCGTGGTTTTGAGCGGCTGGAAGACAAGCTCACTCGCTGCGGTGCCAAGATCGAGCGGATTTCAGGATAAATCCCCCGCCCGAACAGACGGGGGCACGTTCTTGTTGAACTTCAATAGATGAAATCGTCGCTTGCCAGGCTGCCAATCGCAATGCCGGTTAGCGTCAGGGTGTCTCCGCCGCCCAGATCGATCAAAAGATTGCCGCCGAGATCCTGGGATTGGGCCTGAACGTCACTGAAGTCGGTGAAGTCGAAGCCCGTTCCCGACAGATCCACCGTATCATCGGATGGCGAGAAGCCCGTAACCGTATCGTCGCCATTACCTGCGACAAATGCGAACAGGTCGTTGCCAGTGCCGCCGGACAACAAGTCCATGCCGGCGCCGCCCCAGAGTGTGTCGTTGCCTGCATCCCCGGAGACGGTATCCGATCCTGTTCCGTTGTAGAGCAGGTCATCGTCGTCTTCGCCTTCAATGCTGTCAGAGCCGTAGCCACCGAAGATCGTGTCGTTTCCGGCGCCGCCATAAAAGCGATCGTTGTTTTCAGAGACGTTGTCGTTGTAGCCGCCGTAGGCAACATCATTGCCCGCACCACCATATAGCGTGTCGCTTCCAAGGCCGCCGCCTATGACGTCAGCATCATCACCGGCGCTTATGTAGTCCGATCCGCTGCCGGCCCAGGCCGTATCACCGCCGCTGCCGCAGTCGAGACTGTCCGAACCGCTTCCGCCGTAAATCGTGTCTGATCCGTTGTCGCCAGAGATCGTGTCATTTCCCGCTCCTCCGCCGATCTCATCATTGCCGTCGCCGCCAGTCATGCTGTCGGCTGCATTGTCACCGCTGCCTGCAAAAATCTGATCGTTGTTGGCCCCGCCATCAATCGTGTCAGATCCCGCACCGCCGGTTATGAAATCGTCGCCTGATCCCGCTTCGACGGAATCAGCGCCGCCATTTCCCTGGACCGTGTCGTTGCCGGCACCGGAGATGAAGACATTTGCGTTAGCATCACCCGTTAGGCTGTCGGCATAATTTCCGGTCGTCACGTTTTCGATGCCGGAAAACTGGTCGTCGCCTTCTCCGGTGGTTTGAACGCCGGACACATTCAGATCGACCGTGATGCTGGCGTGGGAAAGGAACGCGGTATCCGTGCCATCTCCTCCGGAATAGGTATCATCGCCATAGCTTCCGGTGAGCTCGTCATTGCCGGAGTTGCCGGTAAGCGTGTCGTCATCCGAACCGCCATCCAGTGTGTCCGCACCTGCAGAGCCACGAATGTCGTCGTCGCCGCTTTCGCCGGTAATAGAATCGCCGTCAGACGAGCCGTTCTCATCTGCTGCCGTTGCGCCATAGATGGTGTCATTGCCAACGCTACCATCGAGGGTGTCAGCGCCGGTGCCCCCCTGAATGAGATCGTTGCCTGATCCGCCGTCGATGGAATCTGTATCCGCATTGCCCCAGATTGAGTCGGCGCCCTGCGCGCCTACCATCGTGTCGTTGCCATCTCCGCCTTCCATTGAGTCCGGATCCGTTGAGAAAGTCGGAAACTCAACCGTGTAGGCGTAGATAAGGTCGTTGCCAGCGTCGCCGCGCAAGGTGTCCGAGCCATAACCGCCATTCAGCTCGTCATTGCCATAACCGGCCTCGATCAGGTCATTGTCACCATCGCCGTTGAGATCATCATTGCCATCGAGCCCGTAAATCTCGTTCTGGGTGGAATCTCCGTGAATGTAGTTGTCGAGCGCATTGCCAATCCCATTGGTGTTGGCATAGCCCTCGATCCACAAATTCTCAACGTCATCGGGCAATGTGAAATCGACCGATGCTTCAACGGAGTCCTCACCGCTTCCACCAATGACATTGTCTGAGGTTGAATCGACGACAAAATTGTCATCCCCGTCGCCGCCATCCATGGTGTCGTTACCAGTCCCGCCATCGAGGATGTCGTTTCCGCCGTATCCTATGAGGCTGTCATTGCCGGCATATCCTCGAATTTCGTCACCGCTGGAAGTGCCTGCGAGGAAGGGATCATCACCTAAAGTACCGAACACACCTGCCATGGATTGGTCCTGCCATCAATTGTGAGCGACAGAACTTATTATATTACGATAATACATTGAAATAATTGATGCATATCAAGATTTGAGCGCGCAAATGGACGCGGTTCAAGCTACCGGACAAGTTGATGAAAAGCATGGAAACCGCTGATTGGATTGCTGACGCTACGGCACAAAATATGGCCGATTATGGGATCCGTCAGTCTGGAGTTTTCTTGCGGTCAATGACGCGCCCGCGCAAGGCGAAAGACGTGCCGGGCGAGCTGACCCCGCCGATCATCACGGATTCAACGAGTGGGCTCAGCGCTGGAATGCCTGCTTTCCAACTGACAATGAAATTGGCACCTATTCCGCCGGTCTGGTCATTTCGGGGAATGAGATAACTGCGGGACCCAAACGGCGCCAGCTTGATGACTTCTTCAGTCAGTTCCTTCAGCTTCTTGCCGTCTTCGCCATGGTAGGAGACTGCGGTGAGCTCGATACTCGTGTCCGGATCCACGTTGTGAACCGTAAGCGTTGAAGCGAGCAGTTCAGATTGAGATGTAAAGCTGAAGATTTTCGAATAGGCCGGTACGTAATAGGTTTCGCCGTAGGACCGGATCAAGTCGGGGCTGGTATCTTCAGCGTGAAGGTTGCCGGGCAAGGATAAGAAAGCCAGCAGCGCTGAAAGCAGTGCAACAGATCGGGATAACAGCATGACGGATTTCGGCCTTTTGTCTCGAATAGCGTCACTATGGCACTGAAACCGGCCGGATTGGAACTGATATAACAATTCCATTGAGACCTTTTCGGTCTGGCTGCATTGTCAAAATCTCAATTAGCCGTTAGGTCATCGGTTGCTGGGTGATCGGGGTGGTTTGATGCAAGCCTGATGGTGTAGTCGCGGTCCCTCACGCCCGACAGAAACGACGCCAGGGAAATAATCTGTACGACATGGATCAGCTGAAGCTTGCAGCACTGGACGCGGAGGACCTGCAGGTTCTGTCCGCCCACCTTCAAGACGCGGTACTGACCGTTGGGGATATTCGCTATCTGCCGAAAGAGAACAAGGCAGTGTTCGCGCTGAACCGGTTTGTCTGGGACAAGGCGGAAGACAAGCGCACGGGCGAGCATGAGCGCCGCCGGGCCGCGCTGGCTGTTGCACAGGTGCGGTCCATGAAAGCCGCCAATATACGTCAGGATGCCAAGTCAGCAGTATTGGAGCTGCTTGCCGTCACATTTGATGAGCAAGAGGCGCCGGCCGGGAATATCCATCTGGAGTTCGCTGGCGGAGGGACAATCATGCTGGAGGTGGATTGCATCGAAGTGCAGCTCGCCGACCTTGGAGCGGCCTGGTCGACGCCAAACAAACCGGCGCACGACCTGAGCTGAGCGGGTAACAAGAATTCAGGGCTGTGCCCGCAATTGAGGAGCCTGACAGGTGGCAATTCGTCTGTCGAACATGGACGCCGATTTTGAAAGCCGCTTTGCCGCGTTGCTGGCTGGCAAGCGTGAGGTGTCCGAAGATGTTGATCAGATCGTCCGCGACATTCTGAGTGACGTGCAGGAGCGCGGCGACGCGGCTGTGGTGGATTACACCAAACGGTTTGATCGTCTCGACGCCGAAAAACTTTCAGATCTGAAGGTCACAGAGGCCGAAATCGATGCCGCGGTGGAAGAAGTGCCAGCCGAGACGCTGGATGCCTTGAACCTGGCTTGCGAGCGTATCCGCGCGCATCATGCCCGCCAGATGCCGAAAGACGATCGCTACACCGATCCAATCGGCGTCGAGCTTGGGTCGAGGTGGACCGCAATTGAGGCAGTCGGGCTCTATGTCCCGGGCGGTTTGGCCAGCTATCCAAGCTCTGTCCTGATGAATGCGGTGCCTGCGCAGGTTGCAGGAGTTGACAGGATCGCAATGGTCGTGCCTAGCCCTGACGGTGTTCTCAACCCGCAGGTTCTGGCGGCTGCCCGGATCGCCGGGATTTCCGAAATTTATCGCATTGGCGGGGCTCAAGCCGTCGCGGCGCTTGCATATGGCACCGAGACAATTGCACCGGTCGCAAAGATCGTTGGTCCGGGCAATGCGTTTGTCGCAGCGGCTAAACGCCGGGTATTCGGGACGGTCGGTATCGACATGATCGCCGGACCATCGGAGGTTCTGGTCGTTGCCGATGCGGACAACGATCCGGATTGGCTGGCGGCAGATCTGCTGGCGCAGGCCGAGCATGATCCCGTGGCACAATCCATCCTGATTACTGATAGCGCAGATTTGGCGGCGCGGGTAGAAGAGGCCGTTGAACGTCAGTTGAAGACGCTGCCCAAGGCAGACGTAGCAGAGGCAAGCTGGCGTGATTTCGGCGCGGTGATTGTTGTCGACAGCCTGGAGAATGCAATTCCGCTGATCAACCGGATCGCTGCGGAACACCTGGAGCTTGCTGTCGAGGATCCCGAAGCAATGCTTGAAAGTGTGCGCAACGCCGGGGCTGTCTTCCTGGGGCGCTACACACCCGAGGCAATCGGGGATTATGTCGGCGGGTCGAACCATGTCCTGCCAACTGCCAGGTCCGCGCGCTTCTCGTCTGGCTTGTCTGTGCTGGATTTTGTTAAACGCACCTCGATTTTGAAATGCACACCGGAAAGCTTGCGTCAGATCGGTCCTGCAGCCGTTACGCTTGGCGAGGCTGAAGGGTTGAGCGGGCATGCCCGCTCGGTATCGATCAGGCTAAATCTCTGAGGGTCAAACCGGTCATGGACGACGCGAACGGCGAACAGAACGAGGCCACCGGCGGCAGGCTTGTAAATGTGGTCCTGGACGAGGCTTCAATTGCCCGCTCGACACCAGATGTCGAGAACGACCGGGCCGTGGCGATCTATGACCTGATCGAAGAAAACAGTTTTCAGCCTGTCGGCCATCCGCCAGCGGATTACGTGCTGAATATTTCCGTTGTGGAAAAGAAGCTCGTATTGCAGATCAGTCTCGAACAGGGGACCGACGTTGTCACCCATGTTTTATCCCTGACGCCCTTGCGAAAAATCGTCAAGGACTACGACCTGATCTGTCAAAGCTACTACGAAGCCATTCGCCATTCGACGCCGAGTCAGATCGAAGCCATCGACATGGGGCGCCGGGGCGTGCATAACGAAGGTTCGACAATCCTGATGGAACGGTTGGAGGGCAAGATCCTGGTTGACATGCAAACCGCCCGACGACTGTTTACGCTCGTGTACGCCTTGCACTGGAAGGGCTGAGCAGGGTGAGCGGGCCGGGCAGCCGTCCGACAGCGATACTGTTTGCGTGCGGGATGAATGCGGTACGCTCGCCGATGGCCGCCGCAATGACGAGGAAGCTGTTCCCCAATCAGATATATGTCCGCTCCGCGGGAGTCCGCCAGGGCGAACTTGATCCTTTTGTTGAGGCTGTCATGGCTGAAATCGGGATCGATATCAGCAAGCACCAGCCGAAAACCTTTGAAGACCTGGATGAGTCCGGTTTTGATCTGATTGTGACCTTGGCACCCGAAGCGCACCACAAGGCGCTGGACATGACCCGCGTGGAGGCGGTCGATGTGGAATACTGGCCAACGATGGACCCAACGCTTGCAACGGGCAGCCGGGAGCAAATCCTCGATTCCTACCGTTCTGTCCGCGACATGCTGATGATGCGAATAAAGAAGCGGCTGGAATGGTCTCCGCAACCGAGCGGATAACCGGCAAAGCACCGTCCCAGGATTAAAATGCGGTAATCATCTGGTTTTCTGCGAAAAGGGGCACAAAGAACGGTTTCTTTTCTCGAAACGATCCGTTAGGTTCCCGGCTCATCTGAACGCCTCAATCAGGATACCTTATGGCCAAGGAAGAAGCTCTTGAGTTTCCGGGCGTGGTCACTGAACTTCTGCCCAACGCGACCTTTCGCGTGAAACTCGAAAATGACCACGAAATTATCGCGCACACCGCTGGCCGGATGCGCAAGAACCGGATCCGCGTACTTGCGGGGGACAAGGTTCTCGTCGAAATGACCCCTTACGATCTGA
This sequence comes from Roseibium sp., assembly GCA_965230705.1. Classification (GTDB taxonomy): domain Bacteria; phylum Pseudomonadota; class Alphaproteobacteria; order Rhizobiales; family Stappiaceae; genus Roseibium. The sequence goes on from CBDDLN010000001.1 coordinate 1,428,488, forward strand.
CGAAGGGTCGGATCACCTACCGTTTCAAATAATGCACTGAGGCGCTTCGCGCCGGCAGCAGGACTTGGGTTTGCATGACGAAGGCTCCCACTTTGATTCTGGCTTCCGCGTCACCGCGCCGTCTGGCATTGCTTCAGCAGATTGGCATCGAACCGGATCATCTTATTCCAGCCGATGTCGATGAAGCGCAGAACAAGCTTGAAACACCAAGGGCGCTCGCAACCCGCCTTGCCAAGGAAAAGGCGGCGGCCGTTCGTGCCGTGGCGGATGCTTCTGAAGAATTGAAGTCTTCGCTTGTACTGGCGGCCGACACGGTCGTGGCGGTTGGCCGGCGTGTGTTGCCCAAAGCGGAAATTACCGATCAGGCCTATGCCTGTCTGTCGCTGCTTTCAGGACGCGGACACAGGGTGTTTACCGCTGTTTGCGTTGCAAGCCCCGAAGGACGGGTCCGGTCCAAACTGATAGAGACCCGTGTTCGGTTCAAACGCCTGTCCCGGCAGGAAATAGACGACTATGTCGCTTCAGGCGAATGGCGTGGAAAAGCTGGTGGGTATGCCATTCAGGGCCTTGCTGGCAGTTTTGTCGTCAAGCTGACCGGATCCTATCCAGCCGTCGTTGGACTGCCTTTGGTTGAAACTGCCGGGCTTTTGGCCGCAGCAGGATATCCGGTGCACAAGAACTGGATGACCGCGGCTGCGTAAGCTCGCGATTCAATGCTGCGACCGCTGGTTGGCTGGACCACCTGCGGGGATAGGCATGGGGAGTGGATATGGCAAAGGCACCGACTAAAAATTTAGACCGCCGCATGCGGCCGTGCCCCATTTGCTCCAAACTATCGACGCCCGAGCATTATCCCTTTTGCTCTGATCGCTGCACAAAAGTGGACCTGAATCGCTGGCTCTCGGAAGGCTATACAATTCCCGTCGTCGAAACAGATGATTTGGAAGAGCCTGGGGAATAGCGTAGCCAGCATTCTCTTGCGCTCTCACGGTAAACAGCCGGCTGGAAGCCAAACGGATGCAGACTGTAAATCTCGGCCAGCTTCGAAAAATATTCTTGCGGTGAAAATTTTTTCACGCTCTTATTTGCTTCTGATGGCACCAAGTGACGAGGAATGATCCTGCCGCCGCCGTGTGGAAGGACCGGTGTTTCGCCGCGCTATCCCATGTGTGACAGGATCGACGCAGGGATTGCGAAAGAGTCACAATTGCCGATGGGAACCGCTAACCGCCGGGTACCGGCGGGGAATTCGAGAGCGAGGTATTCATGAACAAGTTTCTTGCAAGCGTTGCTGCAGCATTGATGGCTGGCACCTTCTCCAGCACTGTTTTAGCCGACTACAATTTGACGATCCTGCACACGAACGATTTCCACAGCCGCGTTGAGCCCATCAACAAATATGATTCCGGCTGCAAGGAAGAAGACAACGCCGCGGGCAAGTGCTTTGGCGGCTATGCGCGTCTTGGAACGATCATTGCCGACCGCAAGGCAGCTTCCAACAATTCGATCCTGGTGGATGGCGGGGACCAGTTTCAGGGATCGCTGTTCTACACATACTACAAGGGTCAGGTCGCTGCCGAATTCATGAATGCCCTCGGGTATGATGCAATGACCGTCGGTAATCACGAATTTGACGATGGACCGGAAGTGCTGCGCGGTTTCATGGATGCGGTAGAGTTTCCGGTCCTCTTATCCAACGCGGACGTTTCCAAAGAGCCCAAACTTGCCGACGTTCTGAAGCCGTCGATCGTATTGGAGCGTGGCGGTGAAAAGATCGCTCTGATCGGCCTTACACCTGAAGATACCCACGAGCTGGCGAGCCCCGGGCCCAACATCACCTTCTCAAATCCGATTGAAGCGGTGACCGCTGAAGTTGCAAGGATGCAAGCCGACGGCATCGACAAGATCATTGTCCTGAGCCATTCCGGCTATGGCGTTGATCTCGACCTGGCGTCCAAAGTTTCCGGCATTGATGTCATCGTTGGAGGCCATTCCAACACCTATCTCTCCAACACCTCCGACAAGGCCAAGGGACCTTACCCGACATGGGTCGAAGCTCCGGATGGCAACAAGACGGCAATTGTCCAGGCCTACGCCTATGGCAAGTTTCTTGGCGAACTGAATGTGACGTTCGATGACAACGGCATCGTTACGGCGGCGGTTGGCGAACCAATCATTGTCGACGGCAAGATCGCCGAAAACAGCAGCATGAAAGCCCGGATCAAGGCTCTTGCCGAACCGCTTGACGAAATTCGTCAGAAAGTTATTGGTCAGGCCACATCGGCCATTGGCGCCGACCGGGCGGTCTGCCGTTCCCAGGAATGCGAAATGGGGAATCTGGTAGCCGATGCCATGCTCGACCGTGTGAAGAATCAGGGCATCCAGGTAGCCATACAGAATGGCGGTGGATTGCGGGCAGCGATCGACGGCGGTGATGTAACCATGGGCGAGGTTTTGACGGTGCTGCCGTTCCAGAACACCCTGTCGACCTTTCAGCTGAAGGGCGTGGATATCATTGCAGCGCTTGAAAACGGAGTGTCGCAGGTTGAAGACGGCGCGGGCCGTTTTGCTCAGGTCTCCGGCCTGAAATACACCTGGACCAAATCAAAGCCTGCCGGTGCCAGGATCCTGTCGGCCGAAGTCATGGAGAACGGCGCCTGGACGCCCGTTGATCCGGACAAGGTCTACGGAGTTGTCTCAAACAACTACATGCGTGGTGGCGGTGACGGGTACAAGATCTTCGCTTCAAAAGGCATGAATGCCTACGATTTCGGACCGGACCTGGCGGACGTTGTTGCCGAGTACCTGGCAAAGTCGAATGGGTATTCTGCCTACACGGATGGGCGGATTTCGGAGAAATAGATCCATCATTTTGGGATGTCTTCTGACAAGCTGCGCCCGATTCTGGGCGCAGCTTTTTTGTGGTCGGGAGAAATCGCAAAGCGAACCACTTGTATTTCAAGGCCTTCACCTCTGGGTGGTGTTTTACCTCGACAAATCCAGAAATTTTTCCTATGACAATGATTATTAACGACTATTAACTTTTGTGTGCGGCAAAAGTCCTTTTTTGTTTCCGGAGTACAGCGTTGTGTCGAGGCAGCTGTCGCCATTCATGTGTTTGAAACTCATTGCGGGTGCGGCTGCCGTCCTGGTTTGCCTTCTCTTCAGTGGGCAAACGGTCATCGCACAGGACGCGGGGAACAATCCTCCGGCATCCTCTGAAGCCTTGCAAGCCCGCCAGACGGCGCTGTTGGAGGTCATGCTCCGGCGCCCGGATGACCTTGATGTTGCCTTTGAATATGCGACGATTTCCGCGCTTCTAGGTGACCACGAGGCGGCAATCTCAACGTTTGAAAGGATGTTGATTTATGCGCCCGGGCTGTCGCGGGTGCAGTTGGAACTCGGCGTATTGTATTTCCGCCTCGGCTCCACCGATACGGCAAGGTACTACTTTGAAAGCGCGCTCGCGTCACCAAACGTGCCACCCGAGGTTGAGGCACGGGTGCAGTCCTATCTAGCTGCGATCGCCGAGCAGGAGCAGCCCACCCAGTTCAAGGGTGCCGTCATGGTTGGTGTCAGAGGGCAGACCAACGCCAATGCGGCGCCAGGTGGGCGGCGGGTTTCGCTCAATGGCCGGGATTTCCTGCTGGATGAGACTTCAACGGGGCAGGCGGATGTGAATGTTTTTGCTGCTGCCAGCCTGCACAACACCTTTGATCTTGGTGCACAGGGAGACCAGTTCGAAACAGGACTGCTGCTTTATGGTGCCCGCTACGCTGATGCGGTTCGTCTCGACACCGGCATTGCTGAACTGACTGCAGGCCCGTCCTTCAACCTGAAACGGTTTGGCCTGAACAATGGCCGTGCCGGGGTTTACGGCATTTTCTCCGGCGTTCGTCTCAACCACGCCAACTACCTGGGCAGCATTGGTGTCGGAGCCCGTTTTGTCACCTTGCCCGATGTAAAGACCCGGATCGTGGGTAAGGCCGAATTCCGGCGCCGCTGGTACAATGACACATCAGAGTATCCCACAGTTTCAGACCGCAACGGCTATGTTCTTCGCACGGACCTTACAGTGACACGCCAGATGTCTGCGGCTTGGCGCGCCCGCTCGTTCCTGCTGGCGGACTTCGAAGAAGCGGTGACGAACTACAACCAGAGCTGGGAGATCGGCGGCGGTTTCGGCGGCTCTTACAAGTTTGCCTCTCCGATTGAGAAGATCACTCAGCCCTGGACGCTGGATCTGGAAGCCGGGTTCATTTACCGGGACTACGCCAGCCCTGATCCCCTGTTCAGCAATACGGAAAGCGAATTCAACTACGAAGGATGGGGCCGGGGAGTGCTGACCGTGCCGGTTCGCAGCGATGTGGCCATTGCACTGACGGGCGAACTGCGGCGGCAGTATTCAAACTACGATTTGAGCTCCTACACCAATGCGTCCGCGATTCTGTCGCTGGTCAAAACATTCTAGGGAGACGGTGATGTTTGGACCAAAGGGAAATCGCAAGCACCTGAAACGTCTGACGACAGCAGCCAGTCTTGCTTTACTGGCAGGCTCTACACTTCTTGGAAGCGGATACGCCAACGCGGTAGAAGTCGGTGTTGCTGCAGCCGTCAACCGGGATGCCTTCGGTACACCACCAGGCGCTTCCCGCTCGACCATTGTACTCGGCGACAACGTTATTTTCCGCGAGCGGATCGAAACCTCCAGCGATGGTCTGGTTCAGGTGCTGCTGGTTGATGGCTCCACCTTCACGGTCGGTGCAAATTCCGATCTTGTCATCGACGAATTCGTCTACGACCCGGACGCGGGCACCGGAAAACTCGTTGTGTCCTTCGGCAAGGGCGTTGCCCGCTTTGTCGGTGGCAAGCTGAGCAAGCAAAAGGGCGGCGTTACCGTCAACACGCCGGTCGGAACCATTGGCATTCGTGGGGGGATCGCCAACCTCAATCTGGAGGCCGAACAGCCCGCGTTTTCGCTTCTGTTTGGTGAGGAACTGACATTTTCCGGCACAAGCGGCCGGTCGCAGCGGATTTTCGAAAACGGCTACACGATGCAGATCGGGCCGAATGGCTCGCCGGGGATACGCCGCACGACACAGGCCGATCTAGGCAGTGTTCAAAAGGCGCTTTCCAGCCGCCGGGGGCAAAGCGGCGGGGCGTCCAAGAAACCGACCAACAAGAAGGTTGCTCAGTCCGGTGTCTCCCGGGCCAATTCGGATCTGGGGGTTGTTGCCACAACGCCGCCGCCCAAGCCGCAAACCGTGGCGACTGCTGAGCTTGATGGGTCCGAAAGCAAACTGATTCAGTCTGCCACTCAAGACCAGACCATTGCTGTCATCGAAGAGGAAGAGGACAACGAAGGCGAAGTCGAAACAGCGAATGTGAGGGTATTGCGGGCAGGGGATACATTTGCCCCGTTTTGGGATAGCAGCCGTGTTGTGTCCGATCCTGGAAATCAGGGCCTCGCTGGTGGCACATATGGCCTGGACGAGACAATCGTCTTTGTCGAAAGCGTGACTGACAGTGACGCCTACCGCTTGTGGTACGGGGATGTTGGCGAAGACCGTGTCTATGTTTTTGACGAAGGCGTGCCGACGTTTGAGTATTACGCCCAGTCGATGACCGACCAGGGCCATGTAAGTGAGTATTACGATACCTCCTATGTTCCCGTCGCGCCCGATCTGACGGAAGCAGGCCTTGGAACCCTGACTGCAAATGCGCAGGGTGTTCGGGTTATCGGGACCAATTTTGCATTGATCACGCATTTTCCGGCCGTCGTGCCCGGCGTGCTGCCTGGATATAATTATGGCGGCAAGGATGTGATTTACGGCCTCTATGGCGTGCCTACCAATTTTGATGATTTTGGAGCCGATGACGGCGAGTTGATGGTGCGCGGCTACCATCTTTATGGTGATGCCCTGACATCGTTCCAGATGGGCGATGCCGATGCGCTTGGAAACTATTACCCGCTGGAATCTGAAGCGCTTTTTGTGAATCCACTGATTGCTGCCGACCTTGGTTCCGATTTCATGAGCGCCGTTTCATCCACCGGTCTGCTGATGATCGAGGATGACACGGATACGCTCGAAGGTGCGCGGTTCTTGGCCTCCTCCTTCCTGATTGATGGAAATGGGACCGATCAGAAATCAATGGTCTCCCTGATCACCAGCCTGGTGTTTGATGATAATGGCGAACTGACCATAGACACGGGCAGGCGCGGCGGACACAGGCGCGATGCATATGAATCTGCAGGGCTCTACGGGGGAGCGTTACTGGCTCTCAGGAGCGCTGACGGCGGGCGGTTCTTTGGTCCCGATGCCGATAATTTCGTTCTGGGCGCGGCGCTGGATTTGAACGACCCGTTTGGCGATGGTTATGTTCACCGGCCTGACGACATCTCTCAAACGGATACCTTGAGCGCCACGATGCACGCCGGGCAACTCGTCGGGGAGATCGCCGTATCAGAACTCACCCGCAGCACCCGTACGCTCTATGGCTTTGCCGCTGGGGTCGTCGAATCAAGCGCCAATTATTGGGTCACGGATGCAGGGCCGGTTGCCTTTGCCAGTGAAAATGCTGGCGACTTCATGATGACGCTGAACCAATCGAACAGCACCGTGAGCGGTTCAATTGGCGTCAGCGATACCTTCGGAAAAGACAGCGAAGTCGAACGATACGATCTAGGATTTGGCACATCTTCGGATGGATATGGAACATCCCGGGGCGTTTACATCGACGAAGACACATATGCTGCACGTAACGCGGCGTTGAATTCCGATACGGCCATAACGACCGACAATGGCGCCGTGATTGCCCACGTGACCGACGGTAGCCCCAAGACCTACATGTTGCCCAGCTCACTCGTTCCCGGTGCCGACGATGCGATCATGGCCGGCAAGACCGAATGCGTCTGTGCCTTCCTGGAGTGGGGCTACTGGGGCACAAGCGCCAATTTCAAGGACGATTCTTTGACCGCGGACGGTGAGCGCTATGACAATGTTCACCTTGGAACCTGGGTTGCCGGGGATGTCACAAACTCCGCGGATCTGCCGACCACGGGATCGGCCGCCTATATCGGGCATGCTGTTGGCAATGTAATCAACGACGGTGCCCAGTATCTGGCCGCTGGAAGTTTCGGCATGACGGTGGATTTTGCCAAACGCACGGGCGCTGCCGCCATTGCCGATTTCGACGGCCGTAGTTTCGGCGCCAGTCTGACGGAACAGGATGTGGTCAACGGCAATCTGTTCTCCGGTTCCGTTGCCAATATGGAAGGCCAGATCAATACGTCGATCGTGCGCGGTGTAAACAGCGAAATTGACGGGGTTCTCGGCAATTTCAACGTTCAGGATGGCACATGGGGTGCAACCGGGATCGTGGCCGGTGAACTGCAATAGGTGGAGGTGGGCTGGCTCCAGTAACATCTTGAATCATAAGATAGTTCACACCTTGGCGTGAATAAATGAGGCTTTTGGAAGAACCGGTCCTGACGCCTGTTGAAAAACTTTGCCGGGGCGCTGGACAAGCTCCAAACGAGCCTCTATAAGAGCCGGGCTTTCGACGAACCGGCGCCGCCCGGACCCGTCAGATGCCCGGATAGCTCAGTTGGTAGAGCAGCGGATTGAAAATCCGCGTGTCGGTGGTTCGAATCCGCCTCCGGGCACCATTTTTCCCCCATCGTGAATATGAACGAGCTGTGCGTGGCTAGATTTGCTGCGGGCTCAAGAATTGCCGCCGCCGTTATTTCGCGAATTTGGTGCAAAAACGCCCAAATGCTTCAGGTCGACCGGTCGTCAATCAGCGGATTTGGTTTCGCCAGGACTTCCAGGGCAGCAACATCCTTCAGTTTGATGTTGGAGCCGTCGACTTCGACGCCATAGGGTTTCAGCGTATTGAAAGCCCGGGACAGGTTTTCCGGTGTCATGGCGAGGATGGACGCAAGGCGGCGCTTGTCGTGTGGCAACGACAGATAGCCCGTGTGACCCTGGTCCCTGTGATAGCGCAAAAGCCGGTTGGCAAGCCGTTCGACGCCGGATCGCAGTTTCAGGTCCTTGTGCTCCTTGACAACGGTCCGGTAGCAAAGCGCCAGTTCGTTGATGATGGCATGGGCAAAGGCCGTGTCGTGTTCAAAGGCTGCCCGGACATTTTCCGAAGGAATCAGCAGCAATTTCGACTTGTCGCAGGTGCGCGCCGACATCAGATAGACGGCATCGCGCAATACGGCAGCCAGAATGAACGTGCTGACCGGCGACACCATCCCCATGGTTGCAGAGCGGCCATTCGACATGGCGTAGAGTTCCACGCAGCCTTCCAGGACAACATAGAGAAAGTCGGCTGGTTCTCCCTCCTGAATGAGATCCAGTTGCGCAGGAAAGTTCTGGACATAGGAAGCCTGAATAAGGTCTTCGAAGGCATGGTCACTCATGCTGCTGAAGAGCTGCAGCGACCGGACTTCCTGCAAATCACCTAAGCGCATGCCTTGCCTCTCCCTTGATATTTATCAAGACGGTTGCCGACAAAGGTGCATGGTTGAGTTGTTGTCTGCAACGCCAGGGCTTGTCGATGATTGTTGTTCATTTGATGTCGATCCAATCGCCCCTTGTTTCTTAGGCAGTACCCCGGAGACTTGATAAAAATCAACTACTCCAAGCCCGTCTTTATGAATCTTTTCTCTGTTGCCGCACTGGCTGACATGCAGCCGGACAGCAATAGGGAGAGGGAATGGTTCGGAATTTGGCGGATAAACAGCAGCTTCGGAATACGTCTCAAGCGGCAAACGTTTGAAACACCCACAAGCACAGCGCCGTCATTTCACTCCTTCGCTTTCCCGGCTTGAACAAGATTTGTCGATGCGGTGAAGCCGGCCGGCCCAGCCGTGACGCTATGGGGGAGTTCGATGGAACTTCAGAATAAAGCTACAAAGCTTTGGGGAAATTTCTTCAAAGTGACGATGGTGCAAATCAGAACCTTCCACATGACGTGGTTTGCGTTCTTCCTCTGTTTCTTTGCCTGGTTCGGTATTGCCCCGCTGATGCTGGTTGTCCGCAACGAGCTGGGACTGACAAAAGAACAGGTGGGCTGGACGATCATCGCATCTGTCGCGGTGACCATATTCGCCCGATTGATAATTGGCTGGCTTTGCGACCGTATCGGGCCGCGCCTGACCTATTCCGGACTTTTGATCCTCGGATCACTCCCGGTGATGGGGATCGGCCTTTCCACGAACTTCGAAACTTTCCTGCTGTTCCGCCTGATGATCGGTACCATCGGCGCATCCTTCGTTATCACCCAGTATCATACCTCGGTCATGTTCGCGCCGAATGTGGTCGGCCAGGCAAATGCGACATCGGCTGGCTGGGGTAACCTCGGCGGTGGTGTCACCCAGTTCGCCATGCCGCTGATCTTCTCGGTCTTTGTCGCAGGTTTCGGCTTTAGCGAGGCTGTTGGCTGGCGTCTGTCGATGGTCGTGGTTGGTCTCGCCATCTTCGTAATGGGCATTGCCTACTATTTCTGGACCCAGGATGCTCCGGACGGCAACTACGCGGAGCTGCGTGCCAAGGGCATGCTGCCTGAGAAGAAGTCGGTCACAAGCGCCTACATGATGGCGCTCAAGGACAGCCGAGTCTGGATGTTGTTTTTGATCTACGGCGCCTGCTTCGGCATCGAGCTGACAGTCAACAACGTCGCTGCTCTCTACTTCGCTGACTACTTTGACCTCGGATTGGTGGCAGCTGGCGGTATTGCAGCTTCCTTCGGCCTGATGAACATCTTCGCCCGTACTTTGGGTGGAATATTTGGCGACAACTATGGTGCCCTGTGGGGTCTGAAAGGCCGGGCATTCTGGTTGTTCATCTGCCTGTTCTGCGAAGGCCTTGCGCTGATGCTGTTCTCGCAGATGCAGGTGCTCTTCCTCGCCATTCCTTCGCTGATCGTGTTCTCGCTGTTCACCCAGATGGCAGAAGGCGCCACCTATTCGGTTGTCCCGTTCATTAACAAGAAGGCCCTCGGCGCTGTTGCCGGTGTGGTTGGCGCAGGCGGTAACGCAGGTGCAGTTGCTGCCGGCTTCCTGTTCAAGGGCGTTGTCGACTGGTCGGAAGCCTTCTTCATCATCGGTATCGTCGTGACGATCGCATCGTTCCTGGCCTTCTTTGTCCGCTTCAATCCGGAGCAGGAAGAAGAAGAGCGGATCAACTTCGCGGCCGCAAACATCGAAAACCTGAAGGAGCGCGCAGCTGCTGCTGTTGCTGCCCTGGAAGAAGCGACTGCAGCTGTCGAGAAAAAGAACGGCACAAAAGAGACGGCAGCCTGATGCGGAGGCTGCGGCGGTTCACACCTCGTAGCCTCACCTTGTTAGCCGGGTCCTTGGAAATGGCGCCCCAGCCCAACCAGTGATCCGGCGCGGCAGGCCGCACCTGCGGCCTGCCGCCCTCAAACCTCATTCATCTACCGTCAAGGGAGAAAGAAGTGGCCCAAGACCTTCGCAACTGGAACCCGGAAGATCAAAGCTTCTGGGATAGCCAGGGAAAATCCATCGCGAACCGGAATCTCTGGATTTCGATTCCAAGCCTCCTGTGCGGCTTTGCCGTCTGGCTCTACTGGGGAATCATCACGGTTCAGATGCTGAATCTTGGGTTTCCCTTCGAGAAGTCCGAACTGTTCACCCTTGCCGCAATCGCCGGCCTGACCGGTGCAACGCTTCGTATCCCCAGCACGTTCTTCATTCGGATCGCTGGTGGGCGGAACACCATTTTCTTCACCACGGCCCTTCTGATGATCCCGGCTGCCGGTGCAGGTTTTGCGTTGCAGGATCCAAATACACCGCTGTGGCAGTTCCAGATCCTGGCCTTCCTGTCGGGCATTGGTGGCGGCAACTTCGCCTCTTCCATGTCCAACATCAGCTTCTTCTTCCCCAAGAAGATGCAGGGCTATTCGCTGGGTATGAACGCTGGCCTCGGCAACTTCGGCGTGACCACCATGCAGATCCTTGTACCGCTTGCCATGACAATGGGCATCTTCGGCGGTGAGGCGATGATCCTGCAGAACACAAGCGGCACGCTGATCGGCAAGATCCCGGCTGGTTCTGAAACCTACATTCAAAATGCGGGCTACATCTGGCTGGTGTTCCTGATCCCGCTCGCCTTCGCCGGCTGGTTTGGCATGAACAACATCCGTGACGAGCATGTCTCGCCGGATATCGGCAGCCCGATAAGCGGCTTTGCCATCATCAGCTTCATGCTTCTGATCGGCTTTGTCACGGCTGCGAGCGGCCTGTGGCTGATGCTTCCTGAAAAGGTCGGGGGTTCGGGCTGGAATGTCTCCAAGTGGATCGCACTTCCGATCGTAATCGCAGCAACCGTGATCCTGTTGAAGCTTATTCCTGGTCAGGTCGGTCAGAACCTTACCCGCCAGTACAAGATCTTCGGCAACAAACACACCTGGGCGATGACCGTCATCTACACGATGACATTCGGTTCCTTCATTGGGTATTCGGCGGCCTTCGCGCTGGCGATCAAGGTGATCTTCGGTTTCCAGCATGTGATGGTCGATGGTGTCATGACCCATGACACGGTCAACCCGAACGGTCCGAGTGCCCTGATGTACGCCTGGATGGGGCCGTTCATCGGCGCCCTGATCCGTCCGATTGGCGGCACGATTTCCGATAAGCTTGGCGGTGCCAAGGTGACGCAAATCATTTCCGTCGTGATGGTCGCAAGTGCGCTGGGTGTTGCCTACTTCATGCAGGCTGCCTACGCATCGGCAACTCCGGAAGACTACTTCGTACCCTTCCTGATCCTGTTCCTGATCCTGTTCACCGCAACGGGCATCGGCAACGGTTCGACCTTCCGCACGATCGCGGTCGTGTTCAACAAGGAACAGGCTGGCCCGGTTCTTGGCTGGACATCAGCCGTTGCCGCATATGGCGCCTTCATTATCCCGAAGGTTCTGGGTGAGCAGATTAAGCTCGCAACTCCGGAAATCGCGCTCTACGGCTTCGCTGCCTTCTACATGGTCTGCATCATCATCAACTGGTGGTTCTACCTGCGCCCGAATGCATACGTGAAGAACCCGTGATCCCAAGACAGCTAAGCGGCGGGACGGTCTCGTCCCGCCAACCATGAAATCCAGGGAGACACATAATGAGTCACCTACTAGATCGCCTGAATTTTCTGGCCCCAAAGGAAACCGAAGAGTTTTCAAACGGCCACGGTGTTACCACGAACGAAAGCCGGGACTGGGAAGACGCCTATCGCAAACGCTGGCAGCACGACAAGATCGTGCGCTCTACGCACGGGGCCAACTGCACCGGCTCCTGTTCCTGGAAGATCTACGTCAAGGGCGGGATCGTTACCTGGGAAACCCAGCAGACCGACTATCCGCGCACCCGCCCGGATCTTCCCAATCATGAACCGCGCGGCTGTTCCCGCGGTGCCAGCTACTCCTGGTACATGTATTCGGCCAACCGGGTAAAACACCCGCTGATCCGGTCACGGTTGTTGAAGCTGTGGCGCAAGGAACGTGCGGTCAAAACGCCGATCGGCGCCTGGACAGCCATCCAGGAAGACCCCGCGAAACGTTCCGACTACATCAAGGTACGTGGCCACGGTGGTTTTGTCCGCGCAACCTGGGACGAAGTCAACGAGATAACAGCAGCTGCCAACGCCTATACTGCCAAGAAATGGGGCCCGGACCGGGTCATCGGCTTCTCGCCGATCCCGGCCATGTCGATGGTCTCTTACGCAGCCGGTTCCCGTTATCTGTCGCTCCTCGGCGGCACCTGCATGTCATTCTATGACTGGTACTGCGATCTGCCACCGGCATCTCCGATGACCTGGGGCGAGCAGACTGATGTTCCTGAATCTGCAGACTGGTACAATGCCGGCTTCCTGATGCTCTGGGGCTCCAACGTTCCCCAGACCCGGACACCGGATGCTCACTTCTATACGGAAGTCCGCTACAAGGGCACAAAGTCGGTCGTGGTCTCACCGGACTACTCGGAAGCAGCCAAGTTCTCCGACATGTGGCTGCATCCCAAGCAGGGGACAGACGCCGCACTTGCCATGGCCCTCGGCCATGTGATCCTGCGCGAGTATCACCTTGACCGTCAGGCGGAGTATTTCGAAGACTACTGCAAGCGCTACACCGACATGCCACTGCTGGTGCGTCTGGTGCAAAAGGATGGTCATCTGGTACCCGAACGCCTTGTGCGCGCATCGGAATTTGCCCGCGGGTTGGGTGAAAAGAACAACCCGGAATGGAAGACCGTCGGCATCAATGCTGAAACCGGTGAAGTTGCCGTACCTACCGGCTCTATCGGCTTCCGCTGGGGTGAGCAAGGCAAGTGGAACCTTGAGTCCAAAGACTCCAAGGGCAACGATGTCGATCTGAAAATGAGCCTCATCCTGGATGAGGACCACGACGAGATCGCACCGGTCGCTTTCCCGTACTTCGGCAACCGCGAACACGACTACTTTGAAGGCACCGACCACGAGAGCGTAATCGTCAGGTCTGTTCCGGCCAAGAAGGTCAAACTGAAAGGCGGCGAGGCACTGGTTGCGACGGTCTTCGATCTGTTTGCCGCCAACTATGGTCTTGATCGCGGACTGAAGGATCCGAATTCGGCTACCTCCTACGACGATGATCTGCCTTACACACCTGCGTGGGCGGAAAAAGTCACTGGCGTGCCGCGCGACAACATCATCACGGTCGCCCGTGAATTCGCCACCAATGCGGAAAAGACGAATGGCCGGTCCATGGTCATTCTCGGCGCCGGCCTGAACCACTGGTACCACATGGACATGAACTACCGGGGGATCATCAATCTTCTGGTCATGTGTGGTTGCATCGGTCAATCAGGCGGCGGCTGGAGCCATTACGTCGGGCAGGAAAAACTGCGCCCGCAAACCGGCTGGCAGCCGCTGGCATTCGGTCTCGATTGGGCCCGCCCGCCGCGCCACATGAACTCAACCTCCTTCTTCTATGCGCACACTGACCAGTGGCGGTATGAAACCTTGAAGGTGGACGAGATTCTGTCTCCGACCGCACCTGATGGTGACTGGGACTCGGCACTGATTGACTACAACATCAAAGCGGAACGCATGGGCTGGCTGCCATCGGCACCACAGCTCAAGACCAATCCTCTGGAAGTCGCCAAGGCAGCGGCTGCAGCCGGTGTTGAGGCCAAGGACTATGTTGCCGGCGCTCTCAAGTCCGGCGAACTGGAAATGTCCTGCGAGGACCCGGATGATGAGCACAACTGGCCGCGCAACATGTTTGTCTGGCGGTCAAATCTTCTCGGATCTTCGGGTAAAGGCCACGAGTACTTCCTGAAACACCTGCTTGGCACCTCTCATGGCGTGATGGGCAAGGATCTCGGACCGGAAGGGCTTGAAAGATCCAAGGAAGTGAAATGGCATGACAACGCACCTGAAGGAAAACTGGACCTTCTGGTGACCATCGACTTCCGCATGTCAACCACCTGTGTCTATTCAGACATCGTTCTGCCGACTGCTACCTGGTACGAGAAGAACGACCTCAATACCTCCGACATGCATCCGTTCATCCACCCGCTGACCAGTGCAGCGGACCCGGCATGGGATGCGCGCAGCGACTGGGATATCTTCAAGGGCATTGCCGAGAAGTTCTCCGAAGTTGCTCCGGAAATTCTGGGCGTCGAGAAAGATGTGGTCATGGTGCCGATCCTTCACGACACCGCGGGCGAACTGGCACAGCCATTCGATGTGGATGAATGGAAGAAAGGCGATGTCGAGCCGGTTGCCGGCAAGACAATGCCGACCGTCGCCGTCGTTGAGCGTGATTACCCGAACCTCTTCAAGCGGTTCACGGCGCTCGGTCCGTTGATGGACAAACTCGGCAATGGTGGCAAGGGCATTGCCTGGAACACCGAGCACGAGGTTGAACTGCTCGGCAAGCTCAACGGTGTTGTCACCGAGGAAGGCCCGACCAAGGGCCGGCCAAGGATCGAAAGCGATATCGACGCAACCGAGGTCATCCTGACACTGGCACCGGAAACCAACGGTGAAGTTGCAGTCAAGGCCTGGGAAGCTCTGTCGAAAAACACCGGACGGGACCACACCCATCTGGCCATTCCGAAGGAAGACGAGAAAATCCGCTTCCGCGATGTGGTTTCACAGCCGCGCAAGATCATTTCCTCACCGACCTGGTCTGGCCTTGAATCGGAAAAGGTCTGCTACAACGCCGGTTACACCAACGTCCACGAGTTGATCCCGTGGCGGACGCTCAGCGGACGCCAGCAGCTCTATCAGGATCACCTGTGGATGCGGGCATTTGGTGAAGGATTCTGCGTCTATCGCCCGCCGATTGACACCAAGACCATCAACCCGGCTATCGAAGCCAAGGCCGACGGCCAGAAGAACGTCGTGCTCAACTTCATCACGCCGCACCAGAAATGGGGCATTCACTCCACCTATTCCGACAACCTGATGATGCTGACGCTGAATAGGGGCGGACCGGTGGTCTGGATTTCCGAAGTTGATGCGGCCAAGGCCGGTGTTGTCGATAACGACTGGGTCGAAGTCTACAACGTCAATGGTGCGATTGTGGCCCGGGCGGTCGTCTCCCAGCGCATGAAGGATGGAACCATCTTCATGTACCACGCTCAGGAGAAGATCGTGAACACGCCAGGCTCGCCTCTGACCGGCCAGCGCGGCGGCATTCACAACTCGGTCACACGGGCAATCACCAAGCCGACCCACATGATCGGCGGTTATGCCCAGCAGTCCTACGGCTTCAACTACTACGGCACAGTCGGCGCCAACCGCGATGAATTCGTTGTGGTCCGCAAGTTGCCGCACGTCGACTGGATGGAAGGCCCGTATCAGGAACCGGTCGCATCGAACAAGGAGGCGGCAGAATGAAAATCCGTGCTCAAATAGGAATGGTGCTCAACCTCGATAAATGCATCGGGTGCCACACCTGTTCCGTGACTTGTAAGAACGTCTGGACGAACCGTGAGGGTGTTGAATACGCCTGGTTCAACAACGTGGAAACAAAGCCGGGCGTCGGTTATCCCAAGGAGTGGGAAAACCAGAAGAAGTGGAACGGCGGCTGGATCCGCAAGAAAAACGGCAAGATCCAGCCCAAAATCGGCGCCAAATGGCGTGTTCTGGCCAACATCTTCGCCAATCCGGACCTGCCGGAAATCGACGACTACTATGAGCCGTTCGATTTCGATTACGGCCACCTTCAGACCTCGGGCGAGGTTCAGGCTTCCCCGACCGCCCGTCCGCGGTCTCAGATCACCGGCGAGCGGATGGAAAAGATCGAATGGGGTCCGAACTGGGAAGAAATTCTCGGTGGCGAGTTCTCCAAACGGTCGAAGGATGCCAACTTCGACGGCGTTCAGAAGGACATCTACGGCGAGTTTGAAAACACGTTCATGATGTACCTGCCACGGCTGTGTGAGCACTGCCTGAATCCGGCGTGCGTCGCATCCTGCCCGTCAGGTGCGATCTACAAGCGTGATGACGACGGTATTGTTCTGATCGATCAGGAAAAATGCCGCGGCTGGCGCATGTGCGTCTCCGGCTGCCCCTACAAGAAGATCTACTACAACTGGTCTTCGGGCAAATCTGAGAAATGCGTCTTCTGTTATCCGCGCATTGAATCCGGCCAGCCTACGGTCTGCTCGGAAACCTGCGTTGGCCGGATCCGCTATCTCGGTGTCATCCTTTACGACGCCGACAAGATCGAAGAGGCAGCCTCTGCCTATGACGAGCAGGATCTCTATGAGAAGCAGCTCGAGATCTTCCTGGATCCGAACGATCCGGCTGTGATCGAACAGGCACGCAAGGACGGTGTTCCGGACGCGTGGCTGGAAGCTGCCAAGGATTCACCGGTCTACAAGATGGCCATCGACTGGAAAGTCGCATTTCCGCTGCATCCGGAATACCGGACGCTTCCGATGGTCTGGTACATCCCGCCGCTTTCACCAATCCAGTCTGCTGCCGAGGCAGGGAAAATCGGCGTTGACGGTGCCATGCCCGATGTCCGCTCTATGCGGATCCCGGTCAAGTACCTGGCAAACTTGCTGACAGCCGGCAAGGAAGAGCCGGTGATCTCCGGGCTGGAACGCATGCTTGCCATGCGTGCCTACATGCGTGCCAAGACGGTCGACGGTGTCATCGACGAAGTCGTGGCAGAGCGTGTCGGCATGACCGGCCAGATGATCGAGGACATGTACCAGGTCATGGCGATCGCCAACTACGAGGACCGGTTTGTCATTCCAACGAGCCACCGCGAGATTGGCGAGGATGCCTATGACGTGCGCGGCTCCTGCGGCTTCTCCTTCGGCAATGGCTGCTCAGGTGGAGCAACCGAAACGGATCTGTTTGGTGCAAAACGCACCAAGACGGTCCAAACGCCAACGGACATCTTCAAGGAGCGTGCATGATGAACAAGACCTACAAAGTCATCTCGCTTCTGCTGTCCTACCCGACAGAAGAGCTCCAGGGCGCGGCGGGGGAACTCGTCGCAGCCTTGAAGGAAGACAAGAAGCTTGGAGAGCGCCGGTTCAACCTGCTCAAGGCCTTGATCGACGACATCGCCGGCCGGGATCTTTATGACGCCCAGGAACGCTATGTGTTCCTGTTCGACCGGACCCGTGTATTGTCACTGCATCTGTTTGAGCATGTGCACGGTGAAAGCCGTGACCGTGGGCAGGCCATGGTCGACCTGATGGCGACTTATGAGGAGAACGGGTTTGAGATCGATTCAAAGGAACTTCCGGATTACCTGCCGCTGTTCCTTGAATATCTCTCCCGGCGCCCTGATGCAGAAGCCCGTGAGCTGCTAGGTCAGACCGCGCATATTCTTTCCGCTCTGAATGAGCGTCTGAAAAAGCGCAAGTCGATCTACAGGAACATCTTTGCAGTGCTGGAGTCCCTGGCACTGGGGAAGCCTGACCGCTCCCTGGTCAAGGAACTTCTTGGCATGCCGGAAGATGATCCGAGCGACCTGAAGGCGCTGGATGAAATCTGGGAAGAGGAAGCAGTCACTTTCGGCGGAAACTCCGGCGAGAACGACTGTGGCCCCGACCGGCTTCAGCGCCAGCTACGCGCCCATACACGTAAGCCGGTAGATCCGGCACAACACTCCAGCTTGTAGGAGGGCATCCATGTCCGGTTACCTCAATACACTGTTGTTCGGGATCTACCCCTATATCGCCCTTGCGGTACTGATCCTGGGAAGCATCGTGCGCTATGACCGTGAGCCCTATACATGGCGTTCCGGTTCCAGCCAGCTCTTGCGCCGCAAGCAGCTCGTCATCGGCTCGGTGCTGTTCCACGTTGGCGTTCTGGTGATCTTTTTTGGCCATCTGGTCGGCCTGTTGACGCCGATTGCCTTCTTTGATGCGTTGGGCATCAGCCACGGCGCCAAGCAGTTGCTTGCAATTCTTGCTGGTGGCGTTGCTGGGATCATGGCGATTGTCGGCGCTTCCATGCTGATCCACCGGCGTCTTTATGATCCGCGGGTCCGGGCGGCATCAAGCAAGTCCGATACGTTCATTATCGTCCTCTTGTGGATCCAGCTGGCGCTTGGCCTGCTGACCATCCCGGTCTCACTGACCCACCTTGACGGTCATGAAATGGTGAAATTCATGAACTGGGCGCAAGGCATCTTCACCTTCAATCCGGACGCAGCCGGGTTTGTTGCGGATGTCTCGTTCATCTTCAAGCTTCACCTGTTCCTCGGCCTGACCATCCTGCTGGTGTTCCCGTTTACCCGGCTTGTACACATGCTGAGTGCTCCGGTCCGCTACTTGTGGCGCCCGGGTTATCAGGTTGTGCGCGCCAAGGACCGTCGTCTTTCAACAGTCCGGATGCCGGCGGAGTAGCCTGATGGCGAACATCTATACAAACCCAACATTGAGCACGCGCCCGGATACTCCGGGCGCGCCAGCCGACAGTTACTCCGGGTACAAGGAGCCGGATACGTCGGTGCCACCCAAGGCGAAGCCCGTCATGGAGGCCGTTTCAGTCAACGGCACGGTGATTCCGGAAGAGGACATACTGGCGGAAGCTCAGAACCATCCGGCCGAGACACCAGGTGAGGCAGTCAAGGCGGCAAAGCGGGCGCTTGTCGTACGTGAATTGCTGCTGCAGGAAGCCAAAGACCAGGGTGTCACCGGCGAACCGGAAACCGATGAGACTGGCCGTCCGGAAACGGCGGAGGATGCGGCAATCCGGGAACTGATGGACCGGGATGTCACTGTTCCCATGGCAACGGATGACGAATGCCGGCGCTATTTTGAACAGAATACCAGTAAGTTCCGCACCCAGCCGCTTTATGAGGCCCGGCACATTCTGCTTGCCGCGCGCCCTGAGGATAAAGTGGCCCGGGACAAGGCCAAGCGCCAGGCGCAGACGCTCTGCAAGACCTTGCGGAACGATCCTTCTGGCTTTTCCGCCGCTGCTGCGGAGTTCTCCGCGTGTTCATCGCAAGGGGAGGGCGGCCGTTTGGGGCAGCTTTCGAAAGGTGACACGGTCGATGCCTTCGATCAGGCCCTGGAGGCCCTGAAGGAAGGCGACATCACGGCAGAGCCAGTTGAAACGGATTTCGGTTTTCACGTCATTGCACTTGACCGGAAAATTCCGGGCCGGGATCTCCCGTTCGAACAGGCCAGGGAAAAGATCGCGGCCTGGCTGGAAGCTGCCAGCTGGTCGAGAGCGGTTTCGCAGTACATCACCATTCTGGCGGCCAAAGCCGAACTGACCGGGATCGACCTTCAGGAGGTTGATGGTCCCCTCGTGCAATAGGAGGGCTAAAAATGGATAAGGCTGCGGAAACCCGAAATCTCGCAATCCAGGCCTTAACCGATCCACCGCCTGCATCCCTGCTGGCGGTGCCCCTGGACTACATTCACGCCGAACACTTCCGTCACCGGACAATGTGTTCGGTTCTAGATACGCTGTGCCGTCAGGACAAGGTCGACATCAGCCTGCTTGAAGCCGCGGTTTTCTTTTTGGCCAATGACTTTGCGGTGCATCTAATTGATGAAGAAGAGGACCTTTATCCGCTTCTACGGCGGCGGGCCAAACCAGACGACGACATTGCAAAGGTGCTTGAGGGACTAAATCAGGACAAGGCGCCTGACCGGTTCGATCCAGAAACCATTGTGGCCGCCATAACCAACCGTCAACCGGACGGGGACCGGCAGTTCGACGCTGAAACCAGTGCGCTGGTGACCCGGTTTGCTGCCAATGAACATCGGCATCTCATTTGCGAAAACGCAATTCTCTTGCCGCTCGCCCGCGCTAGGCTCACGCCTGACGATTTGCGCAACCTTGGACGCCGCATGGCAGCCCGCCGTGGAATACCCTACCCGGAGGCATCGGATGCTCACTGATCTTCTCGAACATAATCTGGCCTGGGCCACATCGAAGAAATCCAAGGATCCGAAATACTTCCAGCGTTTGTCCGCGCTCCAGGAGCCTGACTACCTGTGGATCGGCTGTTCCGACAGCAGGGTACCGGCAAATGTCATTACCGGTCTGGAGCCCGGCGAAGTATTTGTTCATCGCAATGTGGCCAACCTCGTTCACAGAGGCGATCTCAACCTGCTGTCTGTCCTGGAATTCGCGGTGGAAAGCCTTGGTATCAGGCACATTATCGTGTGCGGCCATTATGGCTGCGGCGGTGTGAAAGCGGCCATGGACGGCCATCGTCACGGCATCGTCGATCATTGGCT
Source organism: Roseibium sp. (assembly GCA_965230705.1). GTDB lineage: Bacteria > Pseudomonadota > Alphaproteobacteria > Rhizobiales > Stappiaceae > Roseibium. Next base: position 1,449,219 of record CBDDLN010000001.1, read on the forward strand.
CCAGCCTATCCGCGACGTGGCAGATCAGCATCAGAAAGAACTTGACGCGATAAGCAATGATGCGTCCCGCCTTAACCGGCTGTGCGAACTTTCCATTGCGGCGCAAGTGGATGCGCTGGGCCGGACCCCGATCATCCAGTCAGCCTGGAAACGGGGCAAGGAGCTATCCATCCACGGCTGGGTTTATGGCCTCAATGACGGCCTCCTGCGCGACCTGGACTGCGATCATAGCGGCCGGGCGTGTAGCTGCGGCACGCATCAACCCGACGAACCCCATGAAACGGACCACCCAGCCGGGCTTGTGACCGGCGAAATTGCTAACGGACGGAAGTGACTGATGAGTAAGACTACGCCCCTTTGCGCGGCCATCGCGGTAGAAAACGGCAAGGCAGTCGACAGCTTTCTGGAAGCGCTGGTCGACCATCTGCATGTAGACGGTTTCCGGATTTCCGGCGTGCTGCAGCGCCGCGCCGAGTGTGACGATACCTGCTGCGCCGACATGGGACTGGAGATGATTTCCACCGGAGAGGTCGTGGAGATCTCACAACCGCTGGGCAAGGGTTCACAAGGTTGCCGGCTTGATCCGCGCGGCCTTGCTGACATCACGGCGCGGTTGCTGGTTGAACTGGACAGTCGGCCGGACCTTCTCATCCTTAATCGGTTCGGCAAGGGTGAACAGGACGGACAAGGCTTCCGGCAGCTCATTGCAAAGGCTGTGGAACTGTCCATTCCGGTGCTCGTCGGTGTCCGGGCTCCCTATTTGCCGGATTGGCGGCAGTTCACAGGGGACCTCTCAATCGAGCTTTCCCCTGACCTGAATGATTTGCAGGATTGGTGTTCAGCCGTGCTGCCCGCACCACAGAAGGCTGTGGCGAATGGCTGACATCCCGGAAACAGCTCTCAAGCCGGGAGCCTGTAATGCGCTGGTTGATCAGCATGGCCGCACAGCCAGTTATCTGCGGCTCTCGGTAACCGACCGTTGCGATCTGCGCTGTACTTACTGCATGGCCGAAAACATGACGTTTCTGCCACGCAAGGACGTGCTCTCCCTTGAGGAACTCTACCGGATGTCTTCGATCTTCATCGACAACGGCATCCGGAAAATCCGCCTGACGGGCGGCGAGCCCCTGGTGCGGAAAAACGTGATCAGCTTGTTTCAGAGTCTTTCACGCCATCTGGACAACGGAACGCTGGACGAGCTGACCCTGACAACAAACGGTTCGCTCTTGTCCCGATATGCCGAGGAATTGGCGGCTTGTGGCGTGCGGCGGGTGAATGTTTCCCTCGATACGCTTGACCCACAACGATACCAGGCGATCACCCGCTGGGGCCGTATCGAGAAGGTCTTTGCTGGATTGGATGCTGCTCAGGACGCAGGCCTCAAGGTGAAACTCAACGCGGTGGCTCAAAAGGGCGTTTTTGAAACCGAAATTGATGATCTCATCCGTTTTGCCCACGGGCGCGGCATGGATCTGACCCTGATTGAGGAAATGCCCCTTGGTGGTGCAGGGCACTGCCGCGAAAGCAGCTTTCTATCCTTGTCGAATCTGCGCCGCGATCTGGAAGAGCGGTGGTCACTCGTTCCACTGTCCGACAGCACGGGCGGTCCTGCGAAATATGTCCGGTTGAAGGAGACCGGCGGCCGGCTTGGGTTCATCACGCCCATGTCCTGCGATTTTTGCGCCGACTGCAACCGGGTCCGCGTCAGCTGCACCGGGCGGCTCTACACCTGCATGGGACAGGAAGGCAGCGTTTCACTGCGGGATGCCCTTCGCGGGTCTGACGGCAACGAACGGGCAGAGCAATTGATCCGGGAAACGGTTTTCAGCAAACCCCGCGGACACGATTTTCACATTGGCACCGGCAGCGTCCAGGGCATTGCCCGGGCCATGTCTACACTCGGAGGATAAGTCCCCATGCAGATCACAGTCTTGACCATTTCCGATCGCGCCAGCCGCGGCGAATACACCGATCTAGGTGGCCCGGCCATCGAGAAGTGGCTGCGCCGCACTGTTACGACGCCCATGCAAATCAACCGGAAAATAGTCTCTGACGGCTTTGAAATTGTGCGGGACGAGCTGATCGATCTTTGCGACCAGCAGCGGGTGGATATGGTTCTGACCACCGGTGGAACCGGACCATCGCCCCGGGACCTGACGCCGGAAGCGATGCGCGCTGTGCTGACCAAGGAGTTTCCTGGATTTGGGGAACTGATGCGCCGCAGCAGTCTTGATCAGGTGCCGACGGCGATACTTTCGCGCCAGACTGCCGGCGTGCGTGGAAAAACGTTCATAATCAACCTTCCGGGAGCACCCTCGAGCATTGACGTGTGTCTCAGCACGGTCTTCCCGGCAATCCCCTATTGCCTGGAACTGATTGGCGCAGGCCACATGGATACCGATCCGACGGTGTTGAAGGCGCATCGCCCCGGACGCTAACTACAAATAAGCACAATGAAAGCCGCCCGGCGCTTTTGAAAGAGGCCGGGTGGTTTTCATTTGTGTAGGTAGCAGGTTTTGGGCGGCCTATAATCCCATCCCGGCACGGAAGGGGTAGAACTTGAGGGCTGTACCGGGCTCAACCTCAGTACAGTCCGCTGCAACGACGCCGAGACCATCGGCTTCAATCAATGGCATTAGCCGTGCAGAACCGGCCCGTCCGGTTTTTTCCAAAAGCGGCAGCCCTTCTTCTGACGTGCCGACAATCGTCACTGGAAAGAATTCCAGCCGTCCGGGACGCCGGCTCCATTCAAAGGCTGCCTTGGCGTTCTGAATCAGCGGGTCGCGTGGCTCGGCTCCCGACAGTGCATCGAGTATCGGTCTGCCCAGCAGGAGGAAATCGACAAAGCAGGCGAGTGGATTGCCGGGCAATCCCAGATAGACGGCATTTCCGATCTTGCCGAGCGCAACCGGCTTTCCGGGCTTGATCGCCATGCGCCAGCTTTCAATGGTGCCTCCAGCTGCCTTGACTGCGGGTTTGAGATGATCTTCCTCGCCGACGGAAACACCGCCAGAGGTGATGATCAGATCAAAGTTTTCAGCCGCGTCACGCAGAACCTTTGTGATCGCTTCCAGATTGTCGCGTTCAATACCGAGGTCCGTCACTTCGGCGCGGCCGGTCGAAAGCAAGGCCTGCAGCATGGGCCGGTTGGTGTCGAAAATCTGGCCAGGGCCCATGCCAACACCTGCGTCCCTCAATTCATTTCCCGTCGATAGCAGTGCGACCTTTATTTTTCTCTCGACTGCGATTTTCTGGTAGCCGCTTGCGACCAGAATGGCCGTATGACGCGGATCAAGCCGTGTACCTGCCCGCACCAGAACGTCCATCGCATTGACGTCTTCGCCGACGCGGCGGATGTTGTCACCCTCCGGAACCTGATAGTCGGGCGTGACAAGATCATCCTCGACAATCGCGTGTTCCTGCATCACGACGCATTTGGCGCCAGGAGGTGTCGGTGCACCTGTCATGATGCGCATAGCTTCGCCATCAGCCAGCGGCCGGTCGGCTGTGTCGCCTGCAATGGTTCGGCCGACGATCCGGAACGGGATCTGCCCACAGCCGCCAAGTGCGTAGCCGTCAACGGCCGAGTGGTCGTGGATCGGCAGGGAGAACATGGAAACCACATCGTGTGCGCTGATCCGTCCAGCTGTAGCGGATAGTGGAATATCCTCCGTATCCAGCACCGGCCGGCAAAGCGTCATGGCGCGTTCAACGGTTTCTTCTATGCTCGACAAGCCGTTCGAATGGGCGATCGGACCGTCGGAAGGGGCAGATTTCGTCATGACAAGGTTTTCGCCTCATTTGTGGCTCAGAACCCAAGAGCGGTGTTCCGGCCAGAATAACTCCCAGCTAACCTATGTAAAACCCAGCCTCCGGTACATGACATCAGTCAACTTGCCTGGCCTGACCAATGGTGAGACCTGGCGAGAAAGCCGGGGAATGACAGGCAATTGAGCCGCCGTATGAGATGCTCTATCAAAAACGGCCAATAGACCTTGACATTTAGAGGGCCAGCTTTGATCCATTCACCCGGCTCGCGCGGGGCCTGACCGTCGAATATATCTAACCTTGGGTGATCAAAGACATGGACATCGAAAGCCTGGCAATTCCGGATGTGAAGATTTTCAAGCCCCGGAAGTTTGGCGATGCCCGGGGGTTTTTCTCCGAGACCTATAACAAAAGCGTTCTAGATGCGGCCGGTATTGAGATCGGCTTTGTGCAGGACAATCACGCCTTCTCGGCAGAAAAGGGGACTGTGCGCGGCCTTCATTTCCAGACGCCGCCTTTTGCGCAGGACAAGCTGGTGCGCGTGGTCCGCGGATCGATCCTGGACGTGGCCGTTGACTTGAGAACCGGGTCGCCAACCTACGGGCAGCATGTGTCTGCGGTCATCTCCGCGAAAGACTGGAACCAGATCCTGGTTCCAATCGGATTTGCCCATGGGCTGGTTACGCTTGAGCCCGACACAGAGGTTCTCTATAAGGTGTCGAATTACTACTCTCCAGAGCATGACAAGGGTCTTTTGTGGAACGATCCTGCGCTCAAAATCGACTGGGGTGTTGATCCTCGTGCTGCCATTTTGTCCGACAAAGACCAGAAGCAGCCGTTGTTGTCGGACCTGCCCACCTATTTCCAATTCGAGGGAAGCGAATAGATCATGAAAGTTCTGGTGACTGGCGGGGCAGGCTTCATCGGCTCTGCGGTGGTGCGCAAGCTTGTCCTTCAGGAGCAGGTTGATGTGACCACGGTCGATGCCCTGACCTATGCGGGCAACCTTGCTTCGCTGGCTCCGGTCGCAGATCAGCCGAACCATACGTTCGTTCGTGCCGATATTCGGGATAGCAAGCGGATGAACGAGTTGATGGAAAGCATCAAACCGGAAGCAATCATGCACCTGGCGGCTGAAAGCCATGTCGACCGTTCGATCGACGGCCCTGCCGCTTTTATCGATACCAACATTGTTGGCACTTACCAGCTTCTGGAATCTGCGCGCAATTACTGGGCTTCCCTCTCCGGGGACAAGAAAGACGGTTTCCGGTTCCATCACATTTCGACCGATGAGGTCTATGGCTCGTTGGGGCCGACCGGAGCGTTCCTGGAAACTACCCCTTATGCGCCGAATTCGCCGTATTCGGCGTCAAAGGCAGCTTCGGACCATTTGGTCCGGGCCTGGTTCCACACCTACGATCTTCCGGTGGTGACGACCAATTGTTCCAACAATTACGGCCCTTATCATTTTCCGGAAAAGCTCATTCCGCTGATGATTCTCAACGGCCTGGAAGGCAAGTCTTTACCGGTCTATGGAACTGGTGAAAATGTCCGTGACTGGCTTCACGTCGAAGATCATGCAGATGCGTTGTGGCAGGTCGTGACCAAGGGTACGCCCGGCGAGGTCTACAACATCGGCGGCGAGGCGGAACTGACGAACATCGATGTGGTTCGCGGCATTTGCGACCTGCTGGATGAACTGGTTCCCTCGTCAAGTGGCTCACGCCGCGACCTGATCACTTTCGTTTCCGACCGGCCGGGCCATGACGCCCGTTATGCGATGGACATAACCAAGATAACGCGGGAACTCGGCTGGAAACCAAAGCACAACTTCGAAACCGGCCTGCGAAACACCGTCGAGTGGTATTTGAACAACAAGCCCTGGTGGGAAGCCATCCGCACCGGCAAATACACCGGTGACAGGCTCGGGCTTGGTGATGCGATGACAGCGCCTCAAACAGAGACTGCCGGGGCCTGACAATGGATATCCTCCTGACCGGTGCCAATGGCCAGCTTGGCAACGAAGTTGTTCGTTTGGCATCCGAGTTTGATGTTGAGGTGCTTCCGCTTGCCCGCACTGATCTCGATATCTCGCAAAAGTCTGCTGTAGACGCGATCGTGGACAAGGTCCGTCCGAAGGTGGTTGTCAACGCAGCTGCATATACGGCGGTCGATAAGGCAGAGGCTGATCTGGATCAGGCATTTGCAATCAATCGTGATGGTCCAGGCTATCTGGCAGAAGCTGCGGAACGTTGTGGTGCCAGCATTATCCATGTGTCCACGGACTACGTGTTCGATGGCACCAAGCCTGCCCCATATGTCGAAGATGATCCGGTTGCGCCTCTGGGTGCCTACGGTGAGAGCAAGGAAGCGGGCGAACAGGCTGTACGAGCCGCGACGGACCGTCATGTCATTTTGCGGACGGCGTGGGTGTTTGATCCCCATGGCGCAAATTTCGTGAAGACGATGCTGAGGCTTGGCGCGGAACGCGATGAGCTCAAGGTGGTGGATGATCAAACCGGGTCGCCAACCTATGCGGCTGATCTCGCGAAAGCTGTCCTATCCCTTGCGAGCAAGGTGAAGGCTGGTAACTGGCCTGCGGAGGGGTATGGGACATTCCACTGCGCAGGTGGCGGAAATACAACCTGGTGCGGGTTTGCCCGGAAAATTTTCGAGCTTTCGGAAGATGCGCTCGGCCGCCGTCCCAATGTCCTGGCCATTCCAACATCTGAATTTCCAACACCGGCCAAAAGGCCTGCAAACTCGGTGCTTGACTGCAGCAAGATCGCCAACATCCACGGCATTTCAATGCAGCCCTGGCAGGGCGCCCTCGCAGAAATGCTTGAGCGCCTCGAACAGGCAGCTTGATCCTCAGTTACCCAACTTTTGCAATAATCGGAGCAACTATGATGAAGGGTATTATTCTTGCCGGTGGCAGTGGCACACGGCTCTATCCCATTACCCGCAGCATATCGAAACAGCTGCTCCCGATTTACGACAAGCCGATGATCTATTACCCGGTAACCGCGCTGATGCTCGCCGGGATCAGGGATATTTTGATCATCACCACGCCGGAAGATGCTGCCAGCTTCGAGGCTCTCCTGGGAGATGGATCTCAATGGGGTGTCAACTTGTGCTACGCGGTGCAGCCAAGCCCGGATGGGCTCGCACAGGCCTTCCTCATCGGTGAAGACTTCATTGGCGGGGAGGCGTGTGCGCTTGTTCTCGGTGATAACATTTTCTACGGACACGGGCTGACAGAGAAACTGGAACGCGCAGCTGAGCGAACCTCCGGCGCGACGGTGTTCGGATACGAGGTTGTCGATCCTGAACGCTATGGCGTTGTCGCATTCGACGAAAATTCCCGCGCGTCTTCCATTGAAGAAAAGCCGGAAAACCCGAAGTCGCCATGGGCCGTCACAGGCCTGTATTTCTACGATCGTGATGTTGTTTCGATCGCGAAAGACGTCAAGCCGAGCGCCCGTGGGGAGCTTGAGATTACCGACGTGAACCGCGCCTACCTTGAGCGGGGCGATCTTCATGTGGAGCGCCTGGGACGCGGCTTTGCCTGGTTTGACACCGGGACCCACGACAGCCTCGTGGAAGCGGCTTCCTTTGTGCAGACGATCGAAAAACGCCAGGGGCACCGGATAGCAGTCCCGGAAGAAATTGCTTTTGTGAAAGGCTGGATCTCGGTTGACGAGCTGGTTGAACAGGGCGAGAAGCTGGCCAAGAACGGATACGGTCAGTACCTGTTGAAAATCGCCCGGGATGCTGGATAAACCGGCGTAGGCTAAGAACGCAGGCAAGTAATATCGCCAGCAGCGGCGCAGGAGAGACGGTGCCTACCAGTTTGAAATATAAGTTGGCCTCGCAGATCCCCGCCAATCTCGCGTCCGGTGTATATTGGCTAATCCGGGGCAAAAAAGTTCGGGCCATGAACCGGTTCCGGACTGCGCTGGCCGGTGTTGTCGGCATGAGCATTCCCAAACAGAACGAATACATCGCGAACAAGATCTGCATGGCGCAGGCGACCCTGTCGGATGCGGAGATCGCAGAAATCCAGCAGGAAATCGGCGGCTGGACCGGCGCTCCGAAGATTTCGGTTGTCATGCCGGTCTACAACGCGTCCGCCAAGGACCTGCGGGCAGCTCTTATATCGGTGCAGGATCAGCTCTATCCCAATTGGGAGCTGTGCATTGCCGATGACTGCTCCACTGAACCGCATGTGGCAAAGATCCTTTCGGAAATGGCGGGGGCTGACCCGCGCATCAAGGTGGTTTTCAGGGAGCAGAACGGTCACATCTGTGAGGCTTCCAACTCGGCGATGGAGCTGGCGACCGGTGAATACGTCGCTCTTATGGATCACGATGATCTCTTGCCGAAGCATGCGCTGTATTACATTGCCCGCGAGATCGTCGCCGATCCGGATCTGGATCTGATTTATTCTGACGAAGACAAGATCCGTTCGACTGGGGAACACGGTGGGCCCCACTTCAAGCCCGACTGGAACGAAGAACTGTTCCTGACCCAGAACTACATCAACCACCTTGGTGTTTACCGGACATCCCTATTGCGGGAAATCGGCGGATTCCGGAAGGGCTTTGAAGGCAGTCAGGACCATGACCTGGCTTTGCGGTTCATTGCCCGTTCAGATGAAAGCCGTATCCGCCATATCCCGAAAATTCTCTATCACTGGCGCGCCTTCAAGGGGTCGGGATCCTTCTCCGACCGGGCTTTGGAAAAGGCTATCGACGCCCGCCAGCGTGCGGTCCGCGATTATCTGAAGGAGAACTATCCGGACCTGCAGGCATCTGTCATCCGGGGGCCCCATGGCTGCAACCGCGTGGTTCGTGAGCTGCCCAACCCGGCGCCGCATGTCACCATTGTCATTCCGACACGTGATCGCGTGGATTTTCTGGAACAATGCATCTCGAGCCTCTTCAACAAAACGGCTTATCCGAGCTTTGATATCATCGTCGTGGACAATGGCAGCGTTGAACCGGCGACCCACTCCTACCTGGATGAAGTCACCTCCAAGTTCCCGGTTTCAGTTCTGAAGTTCGATGGCGAGTTCAACTACTCCGCCATGAACAACAGGGCGGTTGAGCAAGCACGTGGTGAGGTGATCGCGCTCCTGAACAATGATGTGGAAGCAATTACCACCGACTGGCTCAAGGAGATGGTCTGTCACGCGCTCCTGCCCAATGTGGGCGCTGTCGGAGCAAAGCTGCTCTATGAGAACGGCACCGTCCAGCATGCCGGCATTATTCTGGGGGCTGGCGGTATCGCCAATCATGCCTTCCATGGGTATCCAGGTGACAAGACCGGTTATCAGGCGCGGCTTTTGTTGCCACAATATATATCGGCTGTCACAGGCGCCTGCCTGGTTGTGGAAAAGAGCAAGTATGAGGCAGCTGGCGGTCTGGACGAAGTGGATTTGAAAGTCGCCTATAACGATGTGGACTTCTGCATGAAGCTGACATCGAAGGGGCTGCACAACGTCTTCACGCCCTATGCTGAGCTCTATCACTACGAATCTGTTTCCAGAGGCAAGGACACCTCGCCGGAAAAAGCTGAGCGGCTGCAAAAGGAATCTGAGGTTATGCGCCAGCGTTGGGGGGCGAAGCTGGAGAAAGATCCCTATTACAACGACAGTTTCTCCTATGTTGATGCTTGCTTCAGGTTCTTGGACAAGTAGCCAGCAGCATCGGCCCGATCCGCACTCCATCTAGACTAAGAAATTCCGGTACAGATGACTTTGACCAAACCCCAGCCGCTGTTTTTTGTGCACATTCCAAAGACCGGCGGAACGAGTTTCCGCAAGGCGGCAGAGAGCGTATTTTCAAAGGACGAGATCCTTTACGACTACAATCCGAAGGCCAAGGAAACGTCGGATCTGATCAAACGGTTCTTCTATGATGAAGGTGACATGTTCGCGCTCTCCCAGGCATTGGCAGAGACGAACGTCAGACTGATGTCCGGGCACATCAATGCGGCCAGGTATCTGCCGATATTTGGTGTGCAGAATACAGTGTCCATCGTCCGCGATCCGGTTGATCAGCTGATCTCACACTTCCGCCACTTCAAAAGAGACAACGGGTTTTCCGGGACATTTGAAGAGTTCGCGGACATGGAAAAGCACAACGCTGTTCAAAGCCGCCTTCTGCAAGGTGTGCCGATCGAAGCCTACCGGTATATCGGCCTGACCGAAGACTACGACGTAAGCCTCCGGGAAATCGGAGAGATTTGCAGCGCCGCCATTCCCTCACGGCGGGACAATGTGACCGGCAGAAAGCAGAACGAGAATACGGTCGTCACCTACGAAATGCGTGAAATTGCCTTTGAGAAAACCGTGGTGGACCGGGCGCTCTATGAAAAAGTGAAGCAGCTCAACGAGACCCGAAAGGAATGTCATGCAAAGTCAGCCGCGTTTGTCCATGGAACGGTGACGAACGACAATAAAGACGTTCTGAGCGGATTTGCATTCGTCCCCGGCGATGATCAGGCTGTAACGGTCCATCTGGAAGTAAACGGCAAGCCGGTCCTTGAGCCGAAATTGTCGAAAGCCTTCCGGCCGATCATGGCAGCCTACAAGGCACCGCGTGGTGGGTACGTCGGGTTTGATTTGAAGAAGCCGCCTCTGCGTAAAGGGGATACCATCAAATGCGTGGCAACGGCTTCGGGTCAGGTCCTTTGGGAAAGCCAATAGCGGCGGGAGTGAGTTAGCAGCTCACAGGCCCAAAGTGGGCTTCCAGAATTCCAGCTGTTTTTCCAGCGACTTGGCATTGAAGGCCTTCGCGGCGCCGGGTTCAAGGTTTTCAAGGCTGTGTTTGCCGGACTTGGCGCATTCGAGCAGCCAGCCGGTCCATGCATCGATCGTGTTTTCGAGAAGAATACCGCCTTTGCTCTCGGAAATGAAATCGGCGTATTGCCAGCTTCGGCTGTAAACACCGATACCTCCCGAGACGGCGTGTTCTGCGAACTTGTTCAGTGAACGCGCCTTGTTGAAGTCGGTTGGTTCCGTTGGATAGAGCGAATAATGGAACCGCAAGCGGGTCAGCCGTTTTCGGTGCTTCGTCCAGGGCCTTGGGCGGAGTATCTTTAGCCTGGACTGTCCCAAAAGCCGGTCTGGCACATTTGCCCTGCCAACGATCGTAAGACGCACATTGGCTTTTTCTTCAAGAAGGTTCTCAAAGACCTTGAGGACGAACTCCCGGTCTCGGGCGTGGCTCGCACTGCCGAGATAGCCGAGCTCTATCGGTGCACTGCGATCCAATGCATCGAAGTGGCCCAAATCGGCCATTGGTTCTGACCAGTAGGGATCGAGCAAGGTCACCTTATAGCCCTTCTGCTCGTATCTATCGGCAAGAACCTCGGAAGAAACGATTATCCGGTCTGCTTTCGCAGCCAGCTGATTGTGCTGACCTTCTCTCAGACGCAGCAAGCGTTGGCGGTAGCCATCAGGCAGCGTTGCATCATGCTCAGCCGCCCAAAGGTCATCGTCGATTATGTAATAGAGCCGTTCAAAATCCGATTGGAGTAGCCGGTTCACGACCGCATCGCTGTCTCTACGGCAGATGACGATAGCAGTGCCGCAGGAGAACGAGTTTGCACCCTCACGCCGGATCGGTCCGCTTTGCACTGGCCACTTTTGCAGCCACGACTGGCAGGCGTTCAGAAAATAGAGATCCGCTGTCGGGATCGTTTGGGCAGCCGCGCCAAACCACGTGCTTGGTGAAAGGAGGTCAGTGGATAGCATTGCTGCCATCCTGGGCTTTGCGTTGCAGCCGTTTTGAGAGGAAGGGCAGGGTACTCATTTGTGGTCTGCGCCCCGTTCTGCCATTGCCAGGTTCCGGGCTTGCAAAAGCGCCGGAGCGGCATCTTCAAACTCGACTATGCTTCCAGTGTCGTGGTCTAGATAGTGGGCGTAGTCAAAATAAAACGCTGAAAACAGCGCCTCCAGCGTAACAGGCTTTCGGCGGTCTGGAGCTTTAAGGCGGTCCTGCGTCAGCCCCCATCCGCCATAAAACGGCATCCCAAAACAATGGACTTCGGCGCCTGCGAGCAAACCTTCGAACCCGAGTTGGCTGGATACACAGTAAACCTTGGAGCAGCTTTCAAGCAGTGCCCAGGGATTGATGCTTTCGCCGATCAGCCGGACCCGCTTCGTCTCCAGAGCTTCGCCAACTTCTGGGGCTCTTTGTGCGAGAGCCTTCAGACCTTGCTTGTCAAAATGCCCGGCCTTTGTTCCCAAGATGGTTTCCGGGTGGACCTTTATCAGGATTTCACATTCCGGGTTTTCTGTTATCGCGCTGACTAGCATTTCGGCAAAGCTGTGTTCCGTCGCGAACGCACCGGCGATGGAGGCATCGCCAGCGGTCTGATCAACAACCAAAATGTGATCTTCTGACTTTGAGGTCTGGAGGTCCAGCGGGCCAATGCCGTCGATCTGGTGATTGTTGTATTTCGACAGCCGGTTTTCCCGCAGATAGGCCATCGCATTTTGTGCTCTCGCGGCATCATCGCCAAATTTGGATCTTCCTAGAACGAGTTCTTCCAGATCGCTTGGTGTTCTGGCGTCGTAGTAAATGCCGCTGCGGTCGATCACCAGAGATCGCGCCAGTTCGCCCTTGCCGGGTTTAATCGATCTCAGCAGACCATCTTCCAGGGCAATATAGGGAAGGCCGCGTTTGCGGGCATAGTTCCGTGCTTTGTCCGCCGTTGGCTTGTGCCCCCAGCCAGCGACAGCGTCTACCGATCGCAGAGTTCTCGACAAGACAACGGCCCGGCCTGATAGCAATTTCTCAATCATCGGCTTGAGCGGAAGCAAGCCTGTCGTGGCAAGGCCAATTCTCATGGGTAGTCGGACACTGGGCTAATGTTGTTCTGTCCGTGCTTTTAACCACTCTACGAGCGATCTGGAACAAAGAACTACTGTGGACCGGTTAAGAACGGTCGCGGATGTTGTAGTACATCAGGACCACCACCACCCAGGTTCCACCGAGCAGGAGGAAGAACGCCAACGAGTAGAGGAAACGGTGGGGGTATTGTGCGTCCTGGGACAGGGTCGGATTGATGAAGGTAGCCAGATAGAGCGACTTGTTGTCTGCTTCCTGCCGTGCCTGCTCCAAGCCGGCGAGGGCCGTAGTGTAGAGCTGGCGTGCGAACTCTTCTTCCAGAGCCAATTCGGAATAGTCGGCGATACGGAAAGAGATCGATGCCCGATCACCCTTGCCGTTGTTGGTGTTGCCGGCTGTGCGGCTATTGGATCCGGTACCCAGGCGAAGGCGTTCATCGGCGATTTGGGCTCTGAGTGCCGAGATTTCCTGAGACAGCATGCGAATACGGGGAGAATCCGCATCAAGATAGGTCTCGAGCGTTTTCCGTTCCGCTTCCTTCGAGGCGACCCTTTGGTCCAGACCAGCAATCATTTCTGTTGCTATCCGCGCATCGTGTTCCGGGCTGACTTCCTGGGTTTGCTCGCGATAGGCCAGCAACTGCTTCCGGATGGCTTTCAACCGGGCTTCTGCGCGGGCAACAGTCTCTTCGGCAAACCGGACCGTTTGACGCCGGCTGGTTTCAGACAGCTGGTTTACCAGCTCCTCGCTGCGGTGAAGAATAGCTGCTGCGAGGGTGGTGGAGTCTTCTGGATGAAAACTGCGGACCTCCACGAATATCACCCCGGAAGTAGAATCGTAGCTGACATCAACCATTCGGTTCCAGAAGGCGAGCTGGTCCTCAATTGGCAGGTCGCGCCCCATTCTGAACAGCCAGTCCGAGCCTTCCCTATTGAAGATCTCCTGCACGTTCACCGAGGAGGGAAGGTCTTCAAGTATGGCCTGGCTCCTCAAATAGTCATTGACGATATAGCTATTCGAGGTGGTCGATTCAGAGCCGCTGTCCAGCACGAGCCCCAGTACTTCGGTTGCCGGAGAGGTCTGAGAGCTTCGAACGGCAAATGCCGTTGTGCTGTGGTACTGGTCGCTGGCGACAAGAAACATGTAGGCGGTGAAAAGTGCAGATGGAATGCACACGAGAAACAGAAAGGCCGCAATAATCAGATTATGGCGGGCTTTCGCCTTTCCCTTGTGGCCAGCACCGGGCAAACTCAGATCAAGAAGCCGTTGGGGATCAAGCCCGGATTTCTTTAACCGGTTCAATAGAGACTGATCGCGAGTCGTCTTGAGGACCGGCTCACGTCCAGGTTCTTTTTTGAGAACAGGTTCTTGCGCAGGCCCTTTCTGTAGCGTGACGATGTCCGCTTTGCGTCCTTGCTTATTTCTGTTTTGTACCGGTTTTTGATGCGGCGGCATCGAATCGTCCTTCATTCCCATCAAAAACAGATATCAACGATTGGCCATGTTGGCATTGTGTAACTTGATCGCATCATTGATGTCTGGAAAATACGTCAGCTTTCCGTCTTCCAATACAATGCCTGCACTACAATATTCCTTTAAGGAAGCATTCGAGTGAGACACCATTATTATGTCCGAATTTTGAAGTCTCTCCTGAAAGACACGCCGACATTTCTTTTTGAAATTGACGTCACCCACCGCAGTAATTTCGTCGACCAGATAGTAGTCGAAATCTATTCCCATACTTACACCGAATGCAAGCCGGGCTCTCATCCCCGATGAATAGGTTTTTACGGGCATCCGGTATGCGTTGCCAAGTTCAGAGAATTCCTGAACGTATTCAACGAGTTCTTCGGTTTCACGGCCATAAATCCGGGCAACAAACCGGACATTTTGTTCCCCGGTCAATGTTCCGTTGAAGCTTCCCTGGAACCCAAGCGGGAACGAAACCCGCGAGAATCTCCGGATTTTGCCTTTTGTCGGCTTGATCGTCCCGGCAATCAGGCGCAGCAGTGTTGACTTGCCGGCACCATTGCGGCCAAGCAGCCCGATGCTGTCGCCACGCGGTATCGTGAAGGAAACGTCCCTCACGATATAGCGGGTTTCCCCCTTGTGTTTAAACCGCTTGGTCAGATGCTCGAGCCTGATCATTTCTGTTCTCTGAGCCTTGAGTCAAAATACCACACAAGCAGCAGGCCGATTACCAGCGTCGATACGCTGAAGCCGATGACGTAGGTCATATCCACATAGGACGCGCGATAAGTGGGGTAAAAGCCGGTTCTGAACAACCCCACCAAATGAACAAAGGGAACCCACATCAGATAGTCGCGAAATGGCGGAGGCAAGGCCTCGGGCAGGAAGAACACGCCAGAAATGATAAAGGCGGGCCGGTTAACAATTCCCCAGATCTGTTGGTATGTGCTGTTCATGTGGAAGAACACGATGTTGCAGGAGCCAACGCCGGCACCAAGCAGGATCGCGAAGAAACTGGCGGTGAAAATAGGCTCAAAGTTCAGCCGCTCAAGCGGAGTTACAAGCGCCAGGCCACCGAACAGCAGGACCGTCACAACAAAAAGGGTCGCGGCCTGGAGCAGGATGCGGGCGAATATCGCGTCAAAAGGCGTAACAATCGGGTAATTCAGCAGTGCCCGGTTCGCTTCTATCGCACTGCTGACCTGTTCCGACGTGGACCGGTACATGTAAAACACCACATACCCTGTCGCGAAAAACAGCGGAAAGCTCCGCCCCAGCGCCGGAACGCGCGCGACTGCAGAGAAGATGGACGTCAGGACGGCGATCGTCAAAACGGGATCAAGGACGGCCCACATGTAGCCGCCAAACTTGTTGCCGTAGCGCGTCGTCATCTCGCGAATGACCAACGCGAACATGATTGCGCATTGCCGTTTGAAACTGTTGCTAAAGCTGTACGCCGACAAGCCGCGCGTCCTTCATGCCTTCATGACCCAATCTATTGGGCACCCTAAGTGCCACGCTTTATACACAAAAGTGTGGGCAGCACTTCTGCAAGAACCGGACAGATATCAAAAATCCTGTGCCGCTGTCCCTATTTGCCACAGAAAATCGCTAAGTGCGAATTCTGGGAGAGCGGCTGCTGGGAACATATCTGCTCCGGCTGGAGCCTTTCACACAAAAACCCGGGCGAGCGAAGTGACAGCCATTGCCGTTATTGCACGCTTTGGACCTTCAGGCGCGCCATCGGCAACGGGTAGTGAAACGGAAATTCGGTTCAGGTCATCGGCGTTCAAATTGTCCAGATCGGCTGCTCTTGCCGCATCCTGTGCTGCAAAGCGGACTGTATCGAACAATTTCACCAACGCTTGCCAGACTTCAATCGGCGGCCCGTCAGATGTTTCGCACCAGCGAACGATGTCGGCTCGATCGGCGTGCAGAAACGCGGCGGCTTCGTCGGCCGATAGGCCGAGAAGGTCTATGATAGCTTTGAAATTGCTCATAAACTGGCTCCGCAAGTCAGGTCGAACGTGTACCTGAATTCATATATTGCACTGCAATATGGCGAAAAGTCGATAGTTAAACGCAAAGCCGGTTAATTTTGGTGTGGATCCGAATCTGAATGTTGCCCGAAGTTTCGGACCATGAAATTGCAGGAATTCGGCTGTTTGTGACTGAATAGGTTTGTCGAATTCTGGCCAACCTACTCGACGGTTCGCCGCTTGACCGGGATGAACCAGCGCCGTAAGGCACAATGGGAACACGTTTTTTCGCGCTTACGCTTGAATTTTTCACATAGGCCGGTGCCTTCGCATGGTTTTTTCGTTTTCCGTCGCATTAGCCTATATCCTGACGAATATTGATGGGCTTTTTGCCTTTCTCGCATTGGCTTCTGGCGGCAGGTATCGCCAGGTGTTGACTAGCTTTCTGGTGGCGCAAGCCCTCGTCATTTCAGGTGCTTATGCGCTTGGTGCCGGGGCGGCCTTCGTATCTCCTCAAAAGCTTGGGTATTTGGGGCTGGTGCCGGTCTTCCTCGGTGTTGTGGAAATTTGGCGGGGCAGGCAAACGGTTCAAAGAGCGTCTTCTGCGCCTGACCGAGCCAGCTCCCTTATGGGCGCCGCTGCCATGTTCCTGGCTTTGAGCACTGACACATTTGTCCTGATGTCCACCTTTTTTGCCGATACACGGCAGGACCTGGACCGCCATGTCCTTTTCGGCGGATTGCTCGCCACCGCCTGCCTGGTGGTTGCCGCAACAGCTCTCCTAAAGGGTTTGAAGCCAAGCGTCCGGACGGAACAATTCCTGAAACGGCTCGCACCCTTCGTGATGATCGCTGCCGGGCTTTATATCCTGTTTGATACGGCGACCGACACGATGTGACGGACTGTAGGGCTTTCGCTCAATACGCCTGAAACGCCTCGCGCATGGCCTTTTCCTCCTGGCGGATACGGCGCAATAGGATAGCGAGGTAGACCGGTAGACCGAGAAACAGCGTGGCGTAGGATTGCAGGGCCAGCGCAAAGCCAATCAGCTCGGGAACCATGTTGAGATAGTAATTCGGGTGCCGGATCAGCCGGAACAGGCGGTTCGTGACCAGGTCGTGGTCCTTCGCGATGATGATCTTTACTGTCCAGAACCGGCCGAGTGTCACCATGACCCAGATCAGGGCGCACATGGCCAGACCATAAAGGATCAGGCCGGCGAACGTGACGGCGGACACAGGAGCGGACCGCCAAAACCCTTCCGCGATGGAGGCGAGATAAAAAGCGATATGGGCAAGCGCCAGAGCCGTTGATGTTCCAGCACCATACTCGGCAGCGCCCGCAGCCTTCATCCGTTTTTCATTGCGAATCGATACCAGAAGTGCGGCAACCCGAAGGACGCCTGCCAGGACGACAAAGCCAATCAGGAAATGAGGCACGGCTATTTCTCCAGGATAATCGGATGCGGTTTCGGGCCCGGCGCTCACTTCGCTGGACTGCATTGGTCATTAACAGCTAGCCTTCGTGGACGATCTCGCTCGATTCATTGAATTATTCGTCAGAGAAAAGTCGGCCTTTAGCCAACTTCCGAGGCACTCTTGAACAGGAACACCGGCCAGTCTCCACAACATAAGCAAGCGTCTAGTCATTTGGTTTTCTTAGTCAGTGGCTGCTTTTTCCAAAAACTTCAGAAAGGTACCGGCATACTTCTGCTCAACGCCAGGACCTATCTTGTAAACCACGCCAGTACAATCTGGGCCGCAGTCTAGATAGAATACGCAATCCATCCCATCATCAGAAATAGCCAAAAAATGCAATGGCAGGCCAGTTCGGTACGCAGCGTTTTCTAAACTATTGTGGACCTCAAGAACGTGTTGCCATAGCGGTGGGGCATCGCTTTCATGGGAAAAAAGGCCATAGACTTCTCGCCCAGGAGATATTGCGGCCCCAAACTCTTTGACAAAGCAGCGATATTCTTCAGGCAGTTTGAAACCAAGAATTTCTTCCGCATGTGCTAATTGTTCTTCCGGAACGGGTCCGTAAACATCAGCTTCGGATAGAAGGTATTGCAACCGGGCAACTAACGTCATCTCTAGCGTCGGGTTTGGTCAGTCAATGAACACAGCACACTGAGCTCTAACCGAAAGCCCAATAAACCTGCTTCAAATGATGCTTCACCCCTCATACACAATCTCGCGCGTTTCGCGGAATGTCACGTCAGGGTATTTTTCGCCGATATAGCCGACTTCCCAGGCGTTCTTGAACAAGAACACCGGCCGGTCGTCGCGGTCATTGGCGATCGACATGCGGTGGTTCTCGATCATCTTGGCCAAGGTCTGATTGTCGGTTTCGATCCAGCGGGCCGTGGAGACATTGACCGGCTCAAAGCCGATTTCCGTGCCGTATTCCGCCTTGAGGCGGTCAACCACAACATCGAGCTGCAGGATGCCGACCACGCCGACGATCCAGTTGGAACCGATATCCGGCTTGAAGATCTGCACCAGGCCTTCCTCGGCAAGGTCCTGCAGGCCCTGGCGCATCTGCTTGACCTTCATGGTGTCGCCAAGGCGGACCCGACGCAGGATTTCAGGTGCAAAGGCCGGCAGGCCGGTGACATGAATTTCCTCGCCTTCGGTCAGGGTATCGCCAACGCGCAGCTGACCATGGTTAGGCACGCCAATAACATCGCCCGGATAGGCAGTTTCGGCGATCTCACGCTCTTCGGCAAAGAAGAAGATCGGCGCGGAAACGGCAATCGATTTTCCGGCCCTGACGTGCTTCAGCTTCATGCCGCGCTTGAAGGTGCCGGAGCAAAGGCGGACGAAGGCGATCCGGTCGCGGTGTTTCGGGTCCATGTTCGCCTGCACCTTGAAGACGAAGCCGGTGACCTTGTCTTCTTCAGGTGAAATGGTGCGCCCGCCGGTTGCCGGCTGGGAGTGCGGTGCCGGGGCATAGGCCGCGATGAAGTCGAGCACTTCCTCAATGCCATAATCGCGGAGCGCGGAGCCGAAGAAGACCGGTGTCAGGTGGCCTTCCAGGAAGCTTTCCTGGTCGAACTCCGCATAGCCTTCTGCGCCGAGCTCAACGTTTTCCGTCAGCTCTTCCATGATCCGGTCGAAAACGGTTCCGGTCAGCGCTTCATCTTCAAGGCCGGAGACTTCCTTCGTCTGGGCAAAGGCACCGCCCCGCTCACCATCGGAAGTGTGGAATTTTTTCGCTTTCCAGTCGTAGACGCCGAAGAAGTCGGAACCCATGCCCACCGGCCAGGTCTGGGGCGAGACATCGAGCGCCAGCGCTTCCTGCACCTCGTCCAGGATTTCCAGCGCGTGGCGGCCTTCACGGTCGATCTTGTTGACGAAAGTGATGATCGGAATGTCGCGCAGGCGGCAGACTTCAAACAGTTTGCGAGTCTGAGCCTCGATGCCCTTTGCGGCATCAACCACCATGATCGCCGCATCGACAGCGGTCAGCGTGCGGTAGGTATCTTCGGAAAAGTCTTCGTGGCCCGGGGTATCAAGCAGATTGTAGATGATGCCGTTCCGCTCGAACGTCATGACCGACGAGGAAACCGAAATGCCACGTTCCTGCTCGATCTTCATCCAGTCGGACCGGGCCCTGCGGCGTTCTCCGCGTGCACGCACCTGGCCGGCGGCCCGGATCGCGCCACCCGATAGGAGCAGCTTTTCAGTGAGCGTCGTCTTACCGGCATCCGGGTGCGAGATGATCGCAAACGTGCGCCGCGTCAAATAAGGCGCGCCATTGGCGGTGGACATGGAAGTTCTCCTGATCTGCCGGGCCGGAAGGCTTGCGCGCGCATCGGTTCAACCGGGTCGCAATCCCAAATCGGTCAAGGCCGGATTATGTGATGTTTCGTTGGCGCAAGGTTCTAGAGGGAAAGCACGAAAAAGACCAGTGTGGAATTGCTGGCGCTCTGTCATCTCTGTCGGCACCGGGTTTTGTTCGGTGATCCATGCAGATTCCATTCTTCTCGATCACACTGCTGGAGGCGAGGTGACAGTATGATTGCTAGATAAAGTTCGATCATGACGCATGAGCTGCTGGCTGCAACCTATCCTCATAAAACCTCTCTGGGTTGCAATTTGGAAAGGGTTCTTCTTGTAAGTGATCGGAATAGCGATTCCGTATTTGCGCAAACGAAATGATGGGCACTTCAGGCTTGTTGGAAGCTTAGTCGAGGCCAGTTCAAATTGCGCAACTTCAGGAGACCAAAATGGTAGATGAAATCTGGGTCAGCAGTGTACGCAACAACTCACAGCTGGGTAACAAGCTGGGCATTCGTGAAAAACACTACGGACAGGATTGGGCTCCACCTCAGTTTGAAATGGGGCGATCGACCGAGACGCATTTGAACAACGTAATGCGTGCTTCACGAGGAGAAAAGCTTTCACGGGAAGAGTTCATTGAAGCAGCTTATGTCTTTGAAGCAAAAAACTGGTCTCGTGTAAATGACCTCTTTTGGATCGATGGTTTTCTCTCTGTCAAAGGCAAGCTGGCTGAGTTGCTGAAAGGTTTCGACCTCGGTAGTGGCGAACTTGTTGAATTTCCGATCTATGAGATCGACAAAACAACTCAGCTGCCCGGCCCATTTTACTTCCTAAATTTTGGTGCTCAGAAGGACTGTTTCCTTCCAGAGCAAACGAATGGTGCACGCCTTGTCGTACGCAATGAAGAAAAGGGGATCGAGGTGTGGCGTGCTCCCAATGACGCGGAAGATGGCGACATCGCGGTCTCCACATCTGCGCTTCAAGGTGCGGATCTTTGGATTGATCCAAAACTCAGAGGAAAGATCTTCATGAGTGGGGGGCTGCATGACGCCATTGAAGCCGCCAAATTGAAGATCGATTTCCGTTTTTCCAAAACCCGCATATTACCAGAATAATTTGGAGCTTGGGGTATGAGCTATTTCCGCAGCCGTTTGTTTGGGTTTGAAGCCACTCCTCTTCGTTATTCTCGATTTGGGCTGGGCCACTATCACACCAACTCGCCGCAGAATTTGAGCTGAATGACCGAGGTACTATAAATGAGAGGGTTGCCGGATTCGGTTTCGTTGCGCGGAGGCTGGCATCGTGGGAAGAGGTATATGACTGGTGACGGCTTCGGCGTTTGCCACCCATGGCAAGAGCAGAAGCCAACAAATCAAGAGCAAAACCTTTGACAAACCGTACTTTCCTAATCATCGGGTTCCTGATGACCGCCGCGATGGCGGGCATTCTTCTGGCCATGGGCCGGATCCCGATTTGTGACTGCGGATATGTGCTGTTCTGGACGCCCGCCAGCGATGTTGCCGGGTCTTCCCAGCATATTGCGGACTGGTACACGCCCTCGCATATCATTCACGGCTTTCTGTTTTACTGGTTCTTGTGGCTGCTTTTCCGTGCGCGGCCGGTGGGGGAGCGGGCCCTTGGGGCAATCCTGATCGAGGCTGCCTGGGAGGTTGTCGAGAACAGCCCCTGGATCATCGACCGTTACCGGGAGGCGACGATCGCTGTCGGCTACAACGGCGACAGCGTTCTGAACTCCATTTTCGATGTGATCTGGATGCTGGCCGGTTTCTGGTTTGCCTGGAGAATGCCGGTCTGGGTTACAGTTGTTGCCGGTATTGTTTTCGAGCTGCTGGCGCTCTGGGTGATCCGGGACAATTTGACACTGAATGTCCTGATGCTGCTTTATCCGATTGAAAGCATCAAGATTTGGCAAGGCGGGTAGCGGCGGTCTTCGTCGGCGCTCAGGCTGGCGAGGGCGGGGTGGTCCCGGCTAGGAACCATCCCCATGCCGGTTACCAGACCTGCCGCTGGTTCATGTTGAAGGTCTTCAGGCTCTTCGGGTCGATTTTGCTAACAAAGGACATGGCAACGGACTCTGGATCGGCCATATCTGCCATAATGGCAGCCTTTGCTGAAGCTGCGTCTTCCCGGGACTGCCAATGGATGAGATCGATCCACCAGCCATCGGTGGTCCTGAAAAGTTCCCGGTCGGCAAAGCCCGGCTGGTCTGCCAGTGTCTCCTGAATGGCTTCTGCGGCGCGCAGGAAGTCTTCATCCGTCGTGGGCATCAGGAATTCGATTTCAGATCCAGGGGCGACCAGGCGGAAGAACTGGATTTCGGTAAAACCATCTCCGTTAGGCACGTTCCCCTCCCACTTGCGGATACGGTTGGCATGAAACCAGGCCAGGGTTGAAGTGTCGATCAACTCCATGATCGGTTCCCCGTCCGGGTCGGTGAGTATCTCGGCAGCAGCCCTTTCGAAGTCACCCAAAGCGCGCCAGTGGATGGAATCGATCCAGTAGTCACCGCCATCTTCCTGCATGAGTTCCCGGTAGATCCGGCCATCGAATTTCGGCAGGAAATGGTTCTGCACATGCTGGGCGGCCTTCATCATCTCCGCCGCGTCCGTGCCGGGGTTGAGTTTGAACCAGGCGATTTCAAAGACGGTTGTGTCTTCTGCAAAGGCGCCATTACCTGCCAGCGATAGGGCGACAGCGCTGGCGGCGAGAACCTTCTTTATCATTGATATCTCCAATAACTGAACGGTAGGTGATAAAAAATCCATACGCTTGCTGCTGTCAATCTTTTTCTAAACGATGCGTGATTAAAACTTGCGAAGACTGGCCGCAGGGCTATGATCCGCGCATGGGACGACGCAAGAGCTACGATCGCGGAGAAGTTCTGGAAAAGGCAATGCGCCTCTTCTGGGCCAAGGGATTTGAAGGAACGCATCTGGGCGAGCTGGTTGAGGTGACCGGGGTCAACCGGTTTGGTCTCTATTCTGAATTTGGTGGTAAGGAAGGGCTCTTCCAGGAAGCTCTGCAGCTCTATCTTAAGGGCGCTCGGGACGCCTATCGCAGCTCATTGTCGAAGGAGCCAATGGGTCTGGACAATATCCGTAACTATTTCCGGTCGATCGAGTTCAGCAGCGATTATCACGGCTGTTTTATGATCAATACGCTGACTGAAAAGAACATCGTCAGCCCGGAGGCCTTTGAAGCGGCCAAAGGTATGATGGCTGAGATCGAGCGCATGTTTCTGAACAATTTGGCTGCGGCGCAAGCATCCGGTGCAATAGAGCCTGACATGCCTCTGGCTGCAATGTCGAAGATGTTGATGGCTGTCGACAGTGGGATCGCGACCTATGGGATTGTCTCGCCGAGTAACGCAGATAAGGAGGATATTGTTTCCCAGGTGCTGCGTTTGTTCGATCCTAGCCAAGAGAGACCTGAAGATATTGGCTGACTATGAGCTTGCAGCAGATCGCCTGGTTCCGTCAGATTTATACCGCTTCAGGCGTTCATGTCTTTCGGACTGGCCAGACCTCAAGCACGCCGGCGCATAAGACCAGCCCACCGCCGGCCATTTCCATCGGGCTGAGGCGTTCGCCAGCCAAAACGGCGGCTGACACCATGCCAACCAGGACTTCCGACATCAACAGAATGCCGACGCGGGCCGGGTCGAGCCGCGGCGTTGCCCACATCAAAGCTGACAGGGAAGCTCCCCACCAAAGGCTACCTGCCAAAAAGGACCAGCCCAGGGCCGGCAGAACGTTTGCGGGGGGAATTTCAGCCGGAAATGGTTCGAGAGTGGGTGCAAGAAGCAGTGCACCAGTAAAGCCGCCTGCAGCGAAGACAAAACTTGCGATGCCGGACTTCAATTCGGCCTTTGCCCGGATGCCGGTGGTTGCAAAGGACCACAAGATGCCAGAGGCCAGCGCCATCCACTCGCCGGTTCCCCTTGGGATTGGAACTTCACCGCCGGCGCCCAGCATGATGCCTAGCCCTAAAAGTCCGACGGCAATCGCCACCAGGCGCAGTTTCGGCGTTGTCCAGCCCATGATGTAGCGCCCGATCAGCGTGCTCCAGACCGGTGTCAGGAAGAATAGCAGGGTGATGATCGCCACCCGGCCATAGACAAAGCCGATCGAATAAAGAACGAACGCAAAGCCGCCGAGCGCGATGGAAGCAAGCGCGAGAGGATTGGAAGAAACGAGCAGCCGCCAATTCGCCACTGCGAAGGGGGTGAGCAGAAGGCTGGCAGCGCCGGTGATCGCAACCGTGCCCCAAGGGCCGGGAAGCCCCGTGTCCTCCAGAAATCGAACCGGCAACCAGTAGATACCCCAGAGGATTCCGGTTGTAACAACAATCAAAGCGGCGGCGATTGCGGTGCGGTCGGTAATCAAAAAGGGATCGCTTTCTTGTCTTTGCAGTCTGAGTTTCTACCCATTTCCAGGGCTTAATTTTCACATCACCTGCGGCTCGAGTCGTTTAGCCGGCTAGATTGATTTGGCTCATTCCTCTTCCATCCTGTCCAAATTAGAATCACGCCCACAATAAAGAGGATTCTGGCGGCGAACTGGTAACAGATCGCGGGGAAAAGATCACTGATCGGGCGTAAGCCGGAACCTGACATGAACACCGATTGCGCGCGCTTTGAGTAGCACTTGCAGCTCCCAGCGCAGCAAGCGGCCCGGATGGATTTGTCCGTGCCGGGTTTCGTTTTTTCCGGGGGGCAGCGCAGAATGAAAGCCAAGGACTACCTGAGAATTGAGAACGCGGCAAACTTGAGCCGCACCGAGGTCGGGCGGCTCGGAAGTGCAGTCCTGTTTATCGTAGCGGTGATGGTCTACACCGGCTCCACATTTGGCAATGTAGAGCAGGTCTATCTGCTTGTCGCTGCAGCCGTCATAGGCGCTTATATGGCGCTCAACATCGGTGCGAACGATGTTGCCAACAACGTCGGTCCCGCAGTCGGCTCATTTGCTCTTTCCCTTACCGGCGCAATCGTAATTGCCGCGATTTTCGAAGCCAGTGGAGCCATCATAGCAGGTGGTGATGTGGTGGCCACCGTCAAGAAGGGCATCATTGATCCGGCCAATGTGAACGATCCCAATGTTTTTGTCTGGGTGATGATGGGTGCCCTCATGGGCGCCGCAGTCTGGCTGAATGCAGCAACATGGCTGGGAGCGCCGGTATCGACCACGCACTCCATCGTTGGTGGAGTTGCCGGAGCCGGGATTGCTGCTGCCGGCTGGGACATTGTAAACTGGGATTCCATGGGCAAGATTGCCCTGAGCTGGGTTGTCTCTCCAGTGACCGGAGGGCTGATTGCTGCTCTGTTTCTCTATTCTCTAAAGCGCCTGGTGTTTTTCAAGCCAGAGCCGGTCGAGGCGGCGAAAAAGATTGTCCCTATCATGATCGCCATCATGGCTTGGGCCTTCACCACCTATATCGCCCTCAAGGGCATCAAGAAAATCATCAAGGTCGACTTTACGTCAGCGTTTCTGGCAGGCGTTGTTGTCGCAATGCTGGCCTATATTGTGGTGCGGCCAATGATAAACCGGGCGGCCCCGATGCTGGAAAACAACCGGGATGGCGTCAACCGGCTGTTCACGATTCCATTGATCTTGTCCGCGGCGCTGTTGAGTTTCGCCCACGGCGCAAATGATGTCGCTAACGCGGTTGGTCCGCTGGCAGGGGTCGTCGATGTCCTGATTGCCGGTGAGGGCGGTGCAAAGGTTGCCATTCCGCTTTGGGTCATGGTCATCGGTGCGCTTGGTATATCCATCGGATTGGCGCTCTTTGGACCCAAGTTGATCCGAACCGTTGGCTCTGAAATCACGGAACTGGACCGCTCCCGGGCCTTCTGCATTGCCTTGGCTGCGGCCATTACGGTGATTATTGCCAGTCAGCTCGGAATGCCCATCAGCTCCACGCATGTGGCATTGGGTGCGGTGTTCGGCGTCGGGTTTCTGCGGGAGTTTCTGGAACAGCGCCTGGGGCGTGTTGTCGAGAATGTGCTTCAGCACCACGTAGGTGAACCGGATTTCGATCAGGTGGAAAAGGTCTTGATGAATTTCAGAAATGCTCCACCGGAAGACAAGAAACGCATTCTGAACGATCTCAAGAAAATGGGGCCTGACGCCGTGGTAGATGCCGCTGAGCGCAAGGTCTTGCAAAAGGCTCTGAAGCGGCAGCTTGTAAAGCGCAGTTCCCTGCTGAAAATCGTATCTGCATGGATCATTACGGTTCCGGTGTCCGCGTTTTTGGCAGCCATGTTCTACTTCGTCCTGCGCGGCATGATGGTGCCATAGGAGCCCTGCGCCATGATGAAGAAGCTTCTTCTTCCGGTTATCCTATTAGCGCTCAGCCTGGGCTTTTGGGTCAGCCCGGACTTCCAGCAAATTGCCGCTGGTGTAGCCATTTTCCTTTTTGGCATGTTGATGCTGGAAGATGGCTTCCGCTTGTTCAGTGGCGGCCTCCTTGAAAAGGCGCTGAAAAAGGTTACCGGTTCGGTTCCCAAATCAATCGGCTTCGGGATTGTCACGACGACGGTCATGCAGTCCAGCTCGCTCGTGTCGGTCATTACGATCTCGTTCCTGAGTGCAGGGCTGATCTCGCTGATTGCCGGTGTCGGGATCATTTTTGGCGCCAACATCGGCACGACAACGGGCGCATGGCTGGTTGCGGGCTTCGGGCTCAAGGTCAAGATATCGGCCTATGCGCTGCCCATGCTGGCTCTGGCAATTGTGCTTGTCTTCCAAAAGAACAAGTATATCCGCGGCACCGGATTTGTGCTGGCAGGCCTCGGCTTCCTGTTCCTTGGCATCCACCACATGAAAGAGGGCTTTGAAGCCTTCAAGGATCAGTTCGACCTGACCAGGTTTGCAATGACGGGCGTTCTTGGCCTGATCACCTATACCGCGATAGGAGCGGCGGCCACGGTGGTCATGCAATCAAGTCACGCCACCATGGTGCTGATCATAACAGCTATCGCGGCCGGACAGATTTCCTACGAAAATGCATTGGCTTTGGCAGTGGGAGCCAACATTGGCACCACAATAACCGCGATCATCGGCTCTCTGACGGCGAACTATCAGGGCAAACGGCTGGCCCTTGCCCATGTGGTTTTCAACGTGGTTACAGCGGGTGTGGCGCTCACTTTCATCGCGCCGATGCGGGATGCGGTAGAATTCATCAGCGCGAACGTCGGTATTGCGGACACCGACTATGCGCTTAAACTGGCGGTTTTTCACACCATTTTCAACGTTACCGGTGTGGTTATCATGCTGCCGTTCATGAAGAGGCTGATCGCCTTCCTGGAACGCATGATTGCTGAACCGGAAGAAGACCTGAGCCAGCCGAAGTACCTTTCAGAAGCGGTTGACGAATTTCCTCCAACCATCGAAATCGCGATGCGAAAGGAAGTCGGGCACCTCTATGACAATGCGGTCGAGCTGATCGTGCATGGTCTGAACCTGCACCGGCACGAACTCTTTGCCACAGACGACATTGCCGCGACGGTTGAGGCCAGTCTGACACCTGTCGAGTTCGACATTGATGAGCGGTATGAACACCGTATCAAGACGCTCTACGCTGCAATTGTTGAATTTGCCACGCGGGTGGGCACCAAGGACATGCCTGAAGACGTAATGAACAACGTCTACTCAATGCGCGATGCAGCAGGACGTATCGTGCGAGCGGTCAAGGCTATCAAGCACTTGAGGCGCAATACCACAGCTTACACCGGGCGACATCAAGGTGTCATAACCGACCTTTACAATGGGCTTCGGGCTGAAATTGCCCGCATTCTGGTTGAAATTCGAAAGCTGGAGTTGGCCGACCCGGAAGAACGCAGCACGTTGTGGCTCGACCAGGAACGGATTCAGGTTGAAGCGGATGAGCGGGGTACTCATACCAGGATCGAAGAGTTGATCCGCAGTCATGATCTTGGTGCCGCGGCAGCGACATCGTTCCTGAACGATTCAAACTATGCCTATGGCGCCATGCGGGATCTACTAGAGGCGGCACGTGCATATTTTGCCCAAACCGAAAATGCGATGGCAGAGGTGGAACGCATTCTTGCGCTGGAAGATGACGAGGTAACTGAACGGGCAACGGGAAGCTAAGTCATGCCTTCATAGATGAGGTTAAGATGGGACTGGGTAAAAGCATCGAAAAACTGGACGACTATTTCGCCCGTTTGAAAAAGGGGAAAGTCCAGAAGATCAAGCCGTCGCACGTTGAAAAGGTGATTGGCAAGCTGAAGGCAAAGGAAAAGTCGCTCCAGGCCGATCTTGCGTCAGCCAAAAAGGAAACCAAAAAGTCCGGTTTGACCCGGAAATTGACAACTGTTGCCGAGCAATTGCAAAGAGCAAAGTGGCTGCTTGAAAAAGTCAGGTGAGTACCATAGCCGCCGTTGATACCAATCCTATTTGATGCCAGTTCGAACTGTCCAAAGCTGGCGCTTGAGCCTCAATTGTTCATCCAGGCCGGTGCCTTGCCGATCTTTTCAATCAGGAAATCGATGAAAATCCGCACCTTCGCGGTCAGGACATTTGACTTCGGATACACAAGCCAAAGTACCGAGTGGTCATTGACGTCGTAGTCGGGCAAGACCCGGATAAGGGAACCTTCCGACAGCTCCTTGTGAATGCTCCAGAGTGAATTGACCGAAATACCGGCACCGGCGAGTGTTGCAAGTTTCTGGCTAAGTCCATCATCCATGACCAGCCGTCCATCCGATTGCCGGGGATCAAAATAGCCGGACGTTCCATCGGGCCCTGTCAACTGCTTGGGAGTTTGTTCTCGGAACGCCACAAGTTGATGGTGTGCCAGGTCATCAGGGTGCCTGGGACTGCCATGTTCGTCGAGATAGCGCGGCGAGGCGCACAGGACACGCTGGTCGTCGGCCAGCTTTCGCCCCTTCAGGCTGCTGTCGGCCAAGGCTGAATTGCGCAACGCGAGATCGAAACTGCCTTCAATAAGGTCGAACTGCGTATCTGACAGGCGCAAATCAAGCCTAAGGC
Organism: Roseibium sp.; assembly: GCA_965230705.1. GTDB lineage: Bacteria > Pseudomonadota > Alphaproteobacteria > Rhizobiales > Stappiaceae > Roseibium. The sequence goes on from CBDDLN010000001.1 coordinate 1,478,114, forward strand.
CTGGGTGTTTCTTCAAGAACTCCGGTAGCAACGGTACGACATAGAGCTGAGCAAAGGAGCTGGGTGCGGCGAAGCGTAGGGTCCCGGTGGCGGTTGAACTCTCAAGGCCAAGGGCCGTCCGTGCCGCTGTCTCCTGCGCAAGGATTTCCCGTGCATAGGGCAAAAACTCGGCACCTTCCAGAGACAGCGTTACCTTGCGGGTTGACCGGTGCAGGAGATCCGCGCCCAGAGTGGTTTCCAGTTTGGCCAGCCGGGCACTGGCGACGGCCGGTGCCATTCCCAGCTCTTTCCCTGCCGCGCTGATATTGAGTTTTTCCGCTGCCAGCACAAAGAGCCGTACGCTGTCTGTATCCATTAAGATTATATCCGAAATCAGAATTATGAACTCCAAATTCGGTTATTTATATCGAAGCCGCAAGCCTGAAATGCAAAAAGCACACTCGGAGGTACCCGAAAGAAACGCTCACATCTAAACTTTCGGCCGCGTCGAAGGAGCAACGTTCGATGCTGCTGACATTGGAGGAGGAAGCAATTTCTTACAACGTGCTATAGCGCGGTATTGTCATCCGTTCGGGCTGGACTTGGCAAAGGCATCAATGGCGGCTTTGGTTGCTGGACCAAACGACCCGTCAAGTTCTCCGTGATAGTACCCCGCATCCTTTAGGTGGCGCTGAAGTTCCTTGCGGAAGCTTTTTGACCAGGTCCAGGAATTGTTTTTCATTTGGCCGATGGAATATCGATTGCCAGCCTTGAGTGCCTTTAGAACGTACTGTGCAGCGATTTGCGGTTCTTTCTTCACACCGTTTCCACGGTCGTAGTGAAGTCCGAGGTTATGGTTTGCAGATGGATTTTCCTGTTCGGCCGCTTTTCGATACCATTTCACCGCCTCTATATCGTCTTTTTCGACTCCATAGCCGTTTGCATACATATAGCCGAGGCTGTTCTGCCCTGGCGCAAACCCTTGTTCTGCTGCCTTTTTGTACCAGCTCACGGCTATCGCGTTGTTTTGCTCAACGCCCAAGCCGTCTCTATACAAGGAGCCCAGATTGGTCTGTCCACGGGCTTGTCCCTGTTCGGCTGCCTTCCGGTACCAGTTCACCGCTTCGGCAATGTCTCGGTCTACCCCGTAGCCGTTCTCATACATATGACCCAAGTTGTTTTGCCCAAGTGCGAGCCCTTGTTCGGCAGCCTTCCGGTACCATTTGACTGCTTCTGTTTGGTCTTGGCTTACTCCGAAGCCTTTTTCATACATGTGGCCCAAGTTGTTTTGCCCAAGTGCGAGCCCTTGATCGGCGGCCTTTCGATACCATTTCACTGCTTCGGCATAGTCCTGATCTACCCCGTCGCCATTTTCATACATAAAGCCCAAATTGCTTTGGCCAAATGCATACCCTTGTTCCGCAGCCTTCTGATACCAGTTCGCCGCTTCTGCATGGTTTTGTTGAACCCCGTAGCCATTGTCATACATGATGCCCAGCGAATTCTGCGCGTTCGGATGGCCTAGAGCGGCTGCAACCTGCCAGGAGCGCAGCGCCATCGCATATTGGCGCTTGTCATAGGCCTCCTGACCTTTGTCGAACAGATCTTCCCGTGTTAACTGCGGATTTTCCCAGTCAGTGCCTGTTGTCCCAGGATTTGTTCTCGCCGCAATCGGTCCTTGCGCTTCTGAGGCAGCTGCTCCATCTGAAAACCGGTTTTCAGCCTCATCCATCCGCCTTTGCAATTCCGCCAGGCGTTGTTCAAGCTTTGCTACGGTGTCATTTTCCGGTGGGTTCTGATTGATGGTGATGTTTGCCGTGACGGGCTTCTGAAACAGGTAAATCGCGGTGCCGGGAAGGGAGCCATAGGTAAATGGTTGCTGCTGATTACCAGTGTCCGCCATTACCTGATCGCGCACCTTGCGAAACAGGAACTGAATTTCCAATCCGGCCTGCTCCAAGTGGTCCAGAAGCGCCTTTGTATAGGGGCTGTTGCGGCCTTCGCCATCGATGGCAACCGTGCCCTCCTTGGCGGCAAAGGAAATCAGTGTACCGTCGGCAGGTTCCACCTTCGCGAGGCCCCGGCCGATGGACCGGGTACTGCTGGTCATTTTCATTTCCGCTGCAAAAGGATTGTTGCGGCAAGCATCCAGCATGATTAGCTTCAAGCCTTTGACGCCTAATAAAGCCTCGGTCAAAAGGTCCATCGGCAGCGCTTCGTATGAAATGGCTCTGTCTGTCGCCAACTCCGCATCGGTGGGAATAAGGTAGTTGCGCTTGTTCACTTCCATTCCATGGCCGGCATAGAAGATCACCGCCATATCCGCACCGAAGGCCTTGTCGCTGAATTCACCGAGGGCCCGCCGGGTTTCACCAAATCCAAGATTCTCCACAAGGGTGACGTCGAACCCCAGCCGTGTGAACGAAGCAGCAATATCTGTGGCATCATTGATCGGATTGGGAAGTGCGGAGACGTGCTCGTAATCCGAATTGCCAATGACAAGAGCGACGCGTTTGGACGCCTGCACGCCTGTTGTCATCACCAAAGAAATACAAAAAATAGCGATCCAGCGCGTTACCATCGGGCAGCCCCCGGTAGTCAGTATTCGAACAAATATCTAAAACACGTCCGGTGTTTGTTTCCTATCTTGTAACACAACCACAAAACCGGCGGGTATCAAACCCCTGGCGGGAGGGCCAAGGACACGGCGGTTGCCGTTTTCCGGCGAGGCGTTGACCAACAGAAAATCGCCGGTGACGGACCTGAATGCGGCCGACCTCTTGGAGCCCGGAGTCGTTCCGAGTTGTTTCCCTCCGTGCTGATGCTGAACTTTTCTGCTGCCAGTACAGAGAGACCAAAGCTGCCTGTACTTAAGGTGATTATATATAAAATCAGAATTTTGAACTCAAAATTCGACTGTTTATATCGAAAATGAAAGCCGTAAATTCGAAAACACACCCGGCGGGCAGCCGGCGTCATTTTATCGAAATGCGATCACCTCTTCAGGAGACCCTCATGACTTATTATTCCGTTCTGGCCGTTACACCCACCAGCGAGGACTGGATCCCGGACTACATCGGACCTGCCAACCGGCTGGTTGCCAAACATGGCGGCAAATACCTTGCTCGCACCGCAAGTCACAAACGCCTTGAAGGTGAGGGGGAGGCGGCTGCGCTGCGGATCATCCTGGAATGGCCGTCAAAGGAAGCTGCGGAAGCCTTTATGAAGGATCCGGACTATGTGCCTCATCTGAAAGCCCGCACTGCCGGCTCAGTCAGTCATCATTTCCTGATCGAAGGCAAGGACGACCTGGCTTGATCCGTGGGATCTCTTGGGCGCAGTGCCCTTGCTTCCAGTGTTGCCGCAACTGAAGGAAAGCGTGAGGGAGCTTGTAGATGCTCAAACCCGTCGAAGACCTGGCATTCCAGCCCCTCAACCGGGCATACAATGCCGTTTTCAAGCCCAATAGGTTGAGTCTTGGGCTGGTGGTGCCGCTGGAAGCCTATCCTGCTTCTCCGGTGCCAACGATGGTCCGCCACGTGGAACGGATTCAACTGGCCGAACAGCTTGGTTTTTTATCCGTCTGGCTGCGCGATGTCCCGTTCAATGTACCGACCTTCGGGGACGCGGGGCAGACTTTCGATCCGTTCGTTTATCTCGGCCTTCTGGCCGGAAAGACAGACCGCATTGCCCTCGGGGTGGCCAGTATCGTGCTGCCGCTCCGCCATCCGGCCCATGTCGCCAAGGCTGCTTCCAGCGTGGATGTCTTGTCCGGAGGCCGGCTACTCATGGGTGTTGCCTCGGGCGACCGGCCGGAAGAATATCCGGCACTTGGGATTGAGTTTGCCGAGCGTGGCCGGCGGTTCCGGGACAGTGTGGCCTATATCGACGGGATGGCAGAGAGATTTCCTGTTTTTGAAAACTCCCACGGCAATCTGAATGGCGGCTTGGATATGCTGCCCAAACCGGTGGCCGGCAAAATCCCGCAACTGATAACCGGGGGCAGCCAGCAGGATCCGGACTGGATCGCCCAAAACGGTGATGGCTGGATGACCTATCCACGCAACATCGTTCAGCAGGAACAGGTTGTTACCGATTGGCGGGCGCGGATCCGAAAACTTGGCAGGGCCGACAAGCCGGTCATGCAGCCGTTGTATTTTGACCTGGCCGAGGATCCGGCAGAACAGCCAATGCCAATTCATCTCGGATTCCGATCTGGCACAAAGGCGCTCAAGGCCTATCTTCGAAAGCTAGAAGACATTGGCATCAATCACGTTGCCCTCAATCTGCGTTTCAACAGGGCAGACATCGAAACCACTTTGAAGCAACTGGCAGACGAAATCCTGCCGTACTTTGCGGCCTAGAGGAGCCAAAAACGTGCCAAAAACCATTCTAATCACCGGTGCGACCGATGGGATCGGCCTTGAAACGGTGAAATTGCTGGTCCCGCTTGGCCACACAGTTCTTGTCCATGGCCGCAATCCGGAAAAACTTGCTGATACGCAAAAGCTGCTCACCGGAATGCCGAGTGCCGGAACCGTCGAAATCTATCGTGCCGATCTTTCGAAGATGGCGGAGGTTTCTAGGCTTGCAGTGGAGGTGGGTGACAATCACGATCGGCTCGATATCCTGATCAACAATGCTGGTGTCTTCCGTACAAGGGAGCAGATTACGTCCGATGGCCTCGATGTGCGGTTCGCGGTCAACACGATTGCGCCCTTTCTGTTGACGGAACGGTTGCTGCCTTTGATGGATCAGACCGGCAGGGTCGTAAACCTGTCCTCGGCTGCGCAGGCGCCGGTCAATCTGGATGCACTGGCTGGTAGAGCCCGCCTATCCGACGAGATGGCGGCCTATGCCCAAAGCAAACTTGCAATTACCATGTGGTCCCGTGAGATGGCCTCGGCGCTGGGTGGAAATGGACCGGCGGTCATCGCGGTCAATCCGGGCTCGCTGCTTGCCAGCAAGATGGTCAAGGAAGGGTTTGGCGTTGCCGGGAGCGACCTTAGCATCGGCGCGAAGATCCTTGTCCAGGCTGCCTTGTCGGACGACTTTGCGGGGGCTACGGGCAGGTATTTCGACAATGACTCCGGCTGTTTTGCCGATCCTCATCCCGATGCGCTCAATCAAGGCAAATCGGCTGAGGTTGTTCGCTCGATCAAATCGGTTCTTGAAGACGTGGGCATCTGAGACTTGGTGGTGCTCAATCCAGGCGTTTTTTGAATCGCAAGGCGGCAACAATCATGCCCAGGATGAAAAAACCGCACATCCAGAGAACGTCGCGATAAAGGTCGAAAAGGCTGGCATCGCGCAGGATAAAGCCCCGGATCATGCGCATGAAGTGGGTCGCAGGAAATGCTTCGGCTATGTATTGAGCGGCAACCGGCATGCCCTCGTAGGGAAACATGAAGCCGGACAAAAGGATCGATGGCAGAAGCACGAAAACGGTCATCTGCGTTGCCTGCAGCTGGCTCTTGGCAATCGTTGAAAGAACAAGCCCAAGCGACAAGCTGGCGCCAATGAACAGGAGCGTTCCGATCAGCAGATCGAACATGTTGCCGTCAATGGGAACATTGAACAGGAAGTGGCCCAATCCGAGGATGATCACCATTTGAAGCAGGCCGATGAAGATATAGGGAATGATCTTGCCGATCATCAGCTCCAGGGGCTTGACCGGCGTGTTGATCAGCATTTCCATATTGCCCCGCTCGCGTTCCCTGACAATGGCAGCGGAAGTGAACATGATCATGGTCATGGTGAGGATGATGCCCACAAGGCCGGGCACGATGTTGACCGCTGTGCGCTGTTCGGGATTGAAAAACAGCGCGACCTCAAAGGTTGGCGTTGAACGGTTAGGCGGCTGGCGGAAAATCTCCGACAGGGGCATGGAACGCAGCGACTTGATGGCCCCAGCGATCATTGTATCGGATCCGTCGACGATCCATTGAGCAACAGGGCGGCTGGTTTCCTCGTCCGTTGACGGTGGAGTTCCCTGGCCCGTGCTGGGTGAACGGACAATGCGCTTGGCAATGTCTTCGGGAAGAATGAAGGCCGCCCGGACCCGTGCCGACTTGATGGCCGCTTCAGCCTCTTCAACTGTGGTCAAGCGCTCGGTCACCTTCACCACCCGTGTTGCCTCGACCATCTGGATCAGGATACGGCTGATTGCGGTCTGGCTTTGATCGACCACGGCGACAGGAATGTCGCGGATGTTGGTGTTGATGGCATAGCCAAAGAGGATCAGCTGGATCAGCGGGATCATGATGACCATGCCGAAGGTCATCCGGTCCCGGCGCAGTTGCGCGAGTTCTTTCTGGAAGATGGCCAGTATCCGGCTGAGAGACCTCATTGGCGGCCTTCTCCCGTCGCCGTAACAAAGACGTCTTCAAGGTTGGGGCGCACCCTTTCAACAAGGCTTGCGCCTTCGGTCTCGGGTCGGGATTTCAGGAAGGCGACCGGTTCATCGATCTTGTCGGAGACCAGCACCCGGAGGCGTGCACCGATCTGGGCTGCGGAGAGGATGTCGCCTGTATTCAAAAGCCGTTTTCGAATGTCACGCAGGTTCTGGCCTTCAATTTCGACGACATTGGCACCCATGGCCGCCATCAGGTCTTTTGGCGCTCCGTCAGCCCGCTTTTGCCCGGCCTCGAGGATTGCCAGTTTGTGGCAGCGCTCAGCTTCATCCATGAAATGGGTGGTCACCACGATGGAAGTACCGGTTTCCACCAGATCGAACAGCTGTTCCCAAAAGTGCCGGCGGGATTCCGGATCGACCGCCGATGTCGGTTCGTCCAGAAACAGAAGCTGGGGCTGATGCAGCACCGCCGTGGCAAGGGCAAGACGCTGGCGTTGGCCGCCGCTCATCTTGCCGGCAAACCTGTGTGCCAGATCGGTCAGTTCATACCGTTCCATGACTTCACCGATCCGGCGTTTTCGTTTGCCGGACGGCAGGCCATAGATCGTTGCCATGAAGTTCAGGTTCTCAAGAACGGTCAGGTCGCCATAGAGCGAAAAGGCCTGGGTCATGTAACCGATCTTGTATTTCAGCGCTTCCGCGTCTTTCGGCACGGACAGACCAAGCACTTCGACAGTGCCCTGCGTTGGAGTCAAAAGGCCTGTGAGCATCCGGATGGCAGTCGTCTTGCCGCAGCCGTTTGGGCCGAGAAAGCCGTAGATCATGCCCTTCTCGATGGTGAGATCCAGTCCGTCGACAGCTCGTAGGTCCTTGAATTGTTTTACCAGTCCAGAGGCCTGGATGGCGACACCGTCATCTGTTCCGGTCACGGCAGGACTACCTGAGCCGGGACACCATTGGGCAGATCTTCAGCGCTGTTGGGAAGCTGGACCTCCGCCACATACATCAGACGGGCGCGCTCTGACCGGCTAAGGGCATAATAGGGTGTGAAAGACGGTTCGGAACTGATCCAGCGGATGGAACCTTCGATGGGCTTTTCCAGGCCGTCGATGCGCACTTGTAGTTTGTCGCCCTCGTTGAGTTTCACCCGGTAGGGCTCTGGAACATAGACACGGGCATAAGGCGCATCTCCGGCCAGAAGCACTGCAACCGGGCTGCCGATGGTGACACGCTCCCCGAGGTTCCAGGGCAAATTGTCCAGCCTGCCATCCCGGGAAGCTGTAATCGTGAGATCTGCGAGGATTTTTTCCTGCGTGGCCAGGCTTGCTTCGGCGGCGGCCAGTTCGGCCGCGCCGATGTCGAGGTCCTCGGGACGGGTGCCGTTCACCAGCTCGCGAAGCTGTTCTTCGGCGCTTTTCAATGAAGCGTCGGCCGCGTCCCGGCTGGCGCGGGCGCTGTCGAGTTGTGCCTGGCTGGTTGTGCCCCGTCCGGTCAGGTCCTTGTAGCGTTTGAAGTTGTTTTCCGCCTCGACCAGCTCTGCCTTGGCACCGGCAACCGTTGCTCTTGCCTTTGCAATTTCCTCCTCGCGGGCGCCATTTTTCAGCTTGATCAGATTGGCTTTGGCCTTTTGAACTTCCGCCCTCGCCTGGTTGACCACCGCCTGCTGCTCGGTCGAATCCAGTCTGGCCAGCACGGTTCCCTTCTTTACGAAGGTTCCTTGCGAGACCGGCAGTTCGACCAGAACTTCATTGGCAGTCGCCGTCAGCGCAACCCTGTCCCTTTCCAGATTGCCCAGAGCGACATTGCCGTCTTCGTTGTTGCAGGCAGTAAGCAGCAAGGCTGCAGCTGCTGAAAAGAGGATTGGGAAATTGGCAAACAGCATGATTTCTCCCGTTGGCAAACGGGCGGAGTGCATGGGGCAGCCCGTAATGTCGGAAGCTTAGCGCTCTGCAGCTGGAAGGGAAACGGTGGTGGCTGCGTTATTTTGGCATCAAGAAAAAGCGGCAAACGTGTGGAGGTTCGTTTGCCGCAAGGTCGATGGGGAAATGTTCTGTCGCTTTATGATCTTGGTTGTTAGCTTTTGAAGGCCTTTCGATCAGGAGGCCTTTTTGAAGAAGTGATACCAACGCCGTTTGGGCAGAACGACCGCCCTTTCCAGGATCTCGGCCGCAAACATCTCGGCGTTTTCCTTGGCCTTCTTCAAATTCGCGATCTTTTTCGGCTCTTGGTCGCCAAGGCCGCCGCCAAATTCGAAGAGGTCGCGATAGGCCGCCCGTTCAACAATCGGCGTTGACAGGACATCAATGCCCTTAACCGCGAGGAACTCCTGAACGGCTTTCATGGCTCTTGTGGTGACTGCCGCATTGGTACGGGTCAAGACCACGCTGTGCTGGATCTTGTGACGGACGACCTTCTCCAGTTTAGCAATCATTGTCAGGATTTTGGCGCCGCCGCGGGCATCCATGGAGGAACCCTGGATTGGAATGACCACCAGATCGGAAACCGAAAGGGCATTGGCCACGATCAGGTTTTCGGTGCCCTCAAGATCAATGATTACATAGTCCGAGGCTTTCACGGCATCAGTGATTTGTTCGGTAATTGATGCTGGCGAGATTTCACTGACAACGGAAATCCGCTCGTTGCAATTGGGCAGCTCGTGCCACTTGGAGATCCACTTCTGCGGATCTGCGTCGAATATGGTGACGCTTTTCCCCCGTTCCGCAACTTCGGTCGCCAATAGCAAAGCCGCAGTAGTCTTGCCTGCGCCGCCTTTTGCATTGGCAAAGGAAATTACTGGCATATCTGTTCTCCTGAACTGGCCTTCCGATGCTTTCTGCTTCGGTTTTTCCAAGTTCAATTGTCAGTAATTTATGGTTACCAATTTGTTAAAGGTTCAGTATTTGGAAAATTCCACCCGAATTGCTTACGGGATTCTACCCGAATATTCATCGGTGCATGGTGATTTTTACAATGTTCATTGAAATTTTCGACCAATTACATGACGTTAGGTGATTTGTTTTGCTGGTTCTGAGCGATGGGGCCAGATAGGCTGCGAAGTTCTCTGAGAGGGGCTTTCCGCTCGCAGATTGCGCAGGTCAAGGATCGCCGATAGGGTTCGCAACAAGCGATTCATAACTATCATGATAGGCCGCCCGATTCAGTGGCCGTGACAGCCAGGCGTTTTGGTTTGGGCAAATGTGGAGCGTTGAATGCACCGATCCTTCATCACATTGGCACCGACAATGGCGGCCTTGATTGCGTTTGCCGGATTGTTGGCCTTAACGCCTGCCAGCGCCGAGGTCTTGGCTCCCTATAAGGATCGCTTGTTCCGCTACAAAAAGATCACGGCGTCGCATTTCGATGGCGATTTCATCGTGGTGGAATATTCCAAGCAACGTGATCTGCGTGACCGCGACGAGGTCGACGAGCGCAAGGTCTATGGCAACTACGTCTCCTACAAGCCAAAGCGCGGCCGGTCAGGCTACGAGATCCAGGCCAACGGACGCACTGTCAAATATATGGCCACTGGCAAGGCCAAGGGCGGTGCTAAGGCCATAGTGATCTACATTCATGGCCAGGGCGGCAACCGGTTCCAAGGCATCAATGATGTCTCCTTCGGCGGCAATTTCAACCGCGTGCAGAACCTCATGGTGCGCAATGGCGGGGCCTACATCTCAACCGAATTTGCCAGCTTCGGCACCAAGGGAACCCAGGATGTCGCGGCCCTGATTGCCTACCAGAAGCAGCTTTCTCCGCTGGCCAAGGTGGTTGTCGCCTGCGGTTCCATGGGCGGCATCATCTGCTGGAACCTCCTGAAAAGCGGCAATTACGCCCGCAATGTGGACGGTATCTTGTTGCTCGGCTCGCCCAAAGACCCTGCTTTTCTTTCCTCCGGTGCGTTAAAGCGGAAAGTCCCAATCTACATGGGCTACGGCAGTGATGACTCGGTCTACAACTGGGAGACGCAGGCGAATTTCTTCAAGCAGATCAAACGGCGCGCGCCCAGATATCCGATCAAGTTCACGCTCTTCGACACCGGTACCCACGGTACCCCGATCCGCATGACTGACTGGCGGTTGGTGCTTAATTGGATGTTGGCGCGATAGTTTTGGGATTTTACTGAGACAAAAATTTCGGCCCAATCAGTTTTCTGCTCGTGTTTTGACCGCTGCTAATTCATCTGCCAACAGATCGAAAACCAGCCGGATCTTGCGGCTGGTGTGAAGTTCCTGATGGGTAACGAGCCAGATCGGGAAAAGGAAGGGATCCATATCCGGCAGGGCAGGGACCACGCCCGGTGTCAGCGCGGCGACCTCTTCGGACATAATGCCGATGCCAAGGCCCTGGCAGACCATTTGCCATGCGGATACGCCGCTGGCCGATCCCATTTTGAAATTGCTTGCCGTGATCGGAAAATCGGGGCGTTTCAGTAGACCGGCGAGCTCTTCCCGATCGCCGAAGCTGATGAAGTCCGCTTGCGCCAACTCCTGCAGACTTGAAGGATGCCCGGCGGTCTCAAGATAACCGGGTGTTGCGTAGAAAAAGGCACGGGCATCGCGGATCAATTTCGCGGTCAGTTCCGGATGTTCAGGCCGGACATGGCGGATAGCGATATCCGCTTCCCGGCGGCGCAAATCGCTCAGCGAATTTGATGCAATGACGATGATTTCAAGACCTGGTGCCAACTGCTTCAGCTGTTTCAGGATCGGCGGCAGGATGTAGGCTGCTGTGATATCGCTCGCCGAAATGCTGACTTTGCCTTCAATCGTCTGGGATTGGCCGGAAGCCGCCAGCGAAATTCGGCTTGCCGCATCAGCCATTACTTTCACGTGCTCGACCAGATCGCGCCCGGCCTCTGTAAGCACCAGCGAGCGGCCGACCCGGTCAAACAACAGAACGCCAAGCGTCTCTTCAAGAGCGGCAACCTGGCGGCCCAGGGTTGGCTGGGTCAGTCCGAGCGCGCGGGCTGCTGCTGACAGCGTACCTTCCTCTGCCGTTGCCAGAAAGGCCCGCGCATGATTCCAGTCAAAATTGTTTTTCCGCCAATTCATGCAAATTTGTATAAACGTCCTGCAAATTTGGGCAATTAATATATTCAATTTGCATGGGTATGAAAGGGATCAATTGGCGGCGGAGGACCGGAGGGGCCTCGGGGTCGCCGTGTTCCGTTTATGAAAGACCAATGATGACAAGTTATGCCGGGTTTTGGGACAAGATCGCCCGCAAATATGCCGCTTCGCCCGTCAAGGATACGGCGACCTATGAAAAGTGGCTTGCCCGCACCGTTGAGCACCTGGGGCCGGATGACCGGGTCTTGGAAGTGGGTTGCGGCACCGGATCAACGGCTTTCAGGCTTTCACCTGCGGTCAAGACCTATCTGTCGACCGATTTTTCCGCCGGAATGATCGAAATAGCAGAAGAAAAACTGAAGCAGGATCCGGTCGAGAACCTGACGTTTCTGCAGGCCGATCCGTTTGACAGGCAGCTTGAAAATGCTGCAGGTGCGTCACCTGACGGGTTTGATGCGGCGTTGGCCTTCAGTTTTCTTCATTTGGCAGAAGACCCAGAGGCTACGGTGCACCGGGTAAACGGGTTGCTGAAGCCTGGTGGCCTTTTCATTTCAAAAACCGTCTGTTTGGGAAGCAAGAAATTTCTGTTTGCGCCAATAATCGCGGTTATGAGGATGTTTGGAAAAGCGCCATTGGTTCATATGCTTAAAGAGAAAGAGGTTGATGCGCTGATGGAGCGTGGCGGCTTTGAAGTGATAGATGCGCAAACCTATGGCTCCTCGATCAAGAGCAGGTATGTGGTCGCTCGCAAAGTGTAGATGATCAGGATCGAATTTTGTGAACCCACCCCGTATGAACACCTAGTTTGCAAAAAATACAGCAGCGTCACATTGATTTTGTTGCGGTGCAATACAATACTCTAATCTGCTCCTCCGGCCAGATCGGCCTTGAGCTATATCGGAGTTTGTGCCGTGTTTGATCTGACGGGTCAAAAAGCGTTGATTGTCGGCGTCGCCAACGAGAACTCTATTGCCTACGGTTGCGCCAAGGCATTCAGGGCGCAAGGCGCCGACTTGGCGATTACTTACCTTAATGCAAAGGCCGAGCCGCATGTACGCCCGCTGGCTGAAGAGCTGGGCGCGGACATCGTATTGCCGCTGGACGTGTGCAATGACGCGGAAATAAACGCGCTCTTCAGGGAAATTGACAGGAAATGGGGAAAGCTCGACACCCTGCTTCATTCGGTCGCCTTCTCCAAAAAAGAGGACCTGCATGGCCGGGTTGTTGATTGTTCAGCTGACGGTTTCGGCCTGGCGATGGACATTTCCGTTCACTCGTTCCTGCGATTGATACGCCGGGCGGAACCGCTCATGCCCGATGGCGGCACCTGCATGACCGTTTCCTTCATGGGATCCCAGGTCGTGGTCGAGAACTACGGTGTGATGGGGCCGGTGAAGGCAGCGCTCGAGGCTGCGACCCGTTATGCGGCTGCCGAACTTGGACCCAAGGGCATTTCGGTTCATGCACTTTCGCCCGGGCCACTAAAAACGCGGGCTGCATCGGGCATCGCGGAGTTCGATGCCCTTCTGGATGATGCGGCTAACCGGGCGCCCACGCACCATTTGGCCACGATCGAGGACGTTGGCGCCTATGCCGCGTTTCTGGCAAGCCGGGAGGCCTTCAATGTGACTGGCGGCGTACACCCGATCGACGGCGGCTACAGCATTATCGGATAGGACCTACAAGATGAAAGATGTGTTCGACGCTCTCCAGGATGGTCAGGACGAATTGCTCAAATCCATGACGGATGCGACAGCCTGGTCCCCGAGTGAACGGATCAACGCGATGCAGGCGCAGTTCAATGAGCTTTCAAACATGAGCGAATTGATGCTGCATGGCCTGAGCAAACATCTTGAGACGATTACGAGCACCCACAAGGCGCGGGCCGAAAAGAATGTTGCTGATCTGTGCGAGATTGGCCGGAAGATCACGGACCACCTGTCAGATGGTGCTGTAGCGGAAGCCTGGCAGGACTATTTTGTTGATGCCGGCCAGCGAATGATCTTGACCCTCGACACGTTGCGCCAAAGGGGCGACATTTTTCTAGAGCACGAAGCAGCAGGCTGTCCGCCGGTGCTGATTTATGACTATGAGATTGTGGTTGATGGCGCCGATCTGCCGCGTCCTTGCAACTACATGCTTCTCAAGATTATTCCGCCAGAGGGCACCGAGGTAAAAGACTGGAAGCGGCCGTACATCATCATTGACCCGCGCGCCGGTCATGGCGCTGGTATTGGTGGTTTCAAGCCAGACAGTCAGGTTGGTGTTGCGCTGGAAGATGGACACCCGGTCTATTTTGTCGGTTTCAAGCGGATGCCGGAAAAGGGGCAAACTCTTGCCGATGTAACCCATGCTGAGGCCGCGTTCGTCCGCAAGGTTCGGGAATTGCATCCTGAATCTCCCAATCCCATCGTCACAGGCAATTGCCAGGGGGGCTGGGCAACCTTGCTGCTTGCCGCCACCAATCCCGACCTGACAGGGCCAATCGTCCTGAATGGTGCACCGGTGCAAACCTGGGCTGGCAGGGTCGGGGAAAACCCGATGCGCTACAATGGCGGTGTGCTCGGCGGGACATGGAATGCCATGTTCTATTCAGACCTGGGTCATGGTGTTTTTGACGGCGCGGACATCGTGCAGAATTTCGAAATGCTCAATCCAGCGCGGAATTTTTTCGGCAAGTATTTCGACCTCTACAAAAAGGCCGACACCGAGGCTCCGCGTTTTCTGGAGTTTGAACGCTGGTGGGGCGGATACTTCCTGCTCAACGAAGCGGAAATGCGCTGGATTGTGGAGCAGCTGTTTGTGGGCAACCGCCTGGCCAAAAATGAGGCGCGCCTTGAACCGGGCCGGAACATCGACCTTAAGGATATCCGCTCGCCCATCATCGTATTTGCCAGCCACGGGGACAACATCACCCCGCCGCAGCAGGCGCTTAACTGGATTGTGGACACTTACGCCGATGAGCGGGAGATCGCCATCCGCGGCCAGCGCATCATTTACATGGTGCATGACCAGGTGGGGCATCTTGGCATCTTCGTCTCATCGAAGATCGCCAACAAGGAACACACCGAGGTCACGTCTACACTTAAAACCATTGAGGCGCTTCCGCCGGGCCTTTACGAAATGCAGATCGATGACTTCGAAGGGCCTTTGCTTGAGCGGACCTTCACGGTGAGTTTCCAGGAACGCACGTTTGATGACATCAGAGCGTTGGACGATGGCCGCGATGATGAGGTGCCGTTTGCGGCTGTTGCCCGCAACTCAGAACAACAGGCGGAGGCATACGATGTCTTCGTCCGGCCTTTGGTTCAAGCTGGGATAACCGAACAATCCGCAGAGCTGCGCCGAAAGATGCACCCCTTGAGATTGCAGCGGGCGCTGTTTTCCAGTCAGAATCCCTATGTTGCACCTCTGAACGAACTGGCTGAGAAAGTGACTGCGGAGCGCAAACCAGCTGCTTCGGACAATCCCTTCATTCAAGCTGAAAGAACAACTGCTGCAATGATTGAGCAGTCGCTGGATTTGTTCCGGGACGTTCGCGATACCATGTACGAGAACATGTTCTTCTCAATTTGGGGGGCACCTTACGCCCGCTGGTTTGGCCGTACCCATCAGCCAGGACGAACACTCAAGCGCAAGGAGGACCTCGCAGGTTTGCCGACGGTTCGCTCTGCTCTGATGCACATCGAAAAGGGCGGCTTCTGTGAAGCTGTGATCCGTATGTTGATCCTGCTGGCTGAAAGCCGGGGGAACGTACGCCGCGATAGGCTGGAGCGGTCAGCACGGGTTTTGACACAGGATGAACCTTTCAAGTCCCTGACCGCTGAAGAGCGGGCGATGATGCTGCATGAGCAGAACCTGATTGTGGAGTTTGCTCCCGAACAGGCGGTTGCGACCCTTCCCAAACTGCTGCGAACCAGGAAAGACCGGGAGTTGGCGGCGAAGGTGGTGCAATATGTTCCCGGTGCCATTGATGAGATGGCTCCTCATACCCTGGAAATGCTGCAGGAGTTCCACCGGGTTCTGGAGCTCGATCCGGTCACTGGGGACATTTCGAACGATCCGCTAAAAGCCGATAAACCGAAACCTACCCGCCGCCGTACCAGGAAAGAGCCTGCCGAATAACAAATTCTCCGCAACTGGCCGGTACCAACCCGGCCGGATATGCCCTAGCTTGTCGAATAGTGCACGTTGCGTGGCTATGCGCGAAGGAATTGCAAGGGAGGCTCTTGATGACCGGTTTGGCTACCCAGTTCAGGCGATCAGCGGTAACTGCTGTTGGCTTGGCATTATGCTTTGGCGTAAGTGCGGGCGCATCTGCTGAGCAGATGGAGGAAATTGTCATCAACGGGAAGGCGGTGACGGTCGAAGAGTACTCCATCAAATGCGATCTGGATCCCAATGACATCCCGAAGGACATCAGCACGAAACGTCTCGCCAATTGCGATTCAGCCGAACTGATCGTTGTTGACTATGAGGGCAAGCAGATCCCAGCCGTGCGTTTTGTGATCAAGCCGGACGACAAGAAGATTTCGTCGGGCGTTCGTGCCGAACTTCGGGATTTGCATGTTTCGAAAAACGGCGACGAGATTTGGTACCGCTTCGCCACGCTTCTGCCCGAGGATTTTCCGGTCGACGCAAAGCACCGACTGGTTCTCGCGCAATGGCATGAGCGCATGCAGGAAGGTCATGACAGTCTGCGGCCCCCGATTTCCCACCGGCTATGGGACGGACGGTTTGTCGTGACCTTATGGAACAAGCAGCGGGTCGCAGAAATCGGCAAAAAGGGCGATGGAGAGATCCTCTACGACTTGCCATCCTTGAAGCGCGGCGTGTTCCACGACTACGTCTACAAGGTCGTCTGGTCGCCAGAGTCAGATGGCGAAATCACGGCCTGGCATAGGGAGTGCCCGCCCTTGGAACTGGAGTCCTGTCCTGGTGGTGTCTGGAAGGAAGTGATCACTTACAAAGGCTCTACCGGATACGATGACGTCCACGTATCTGGATACTACTTCAAGCTCGGATTATACACTGTGACCGACTTTGACGTGCCCTTTACGGCATTTCACAGCGGCTACAAGAGCGGGGCGAGCGCCGCTGATATCGGCGCCAAGGACACCATCTTTCAATAGGCATCGCTCAATAACGTCCGGTGCTTTGGCGCCGTTTGTTGAGCCACCAGCCATATTGTCTTGGCCAGGTGTCGAAGGCGCTATCGGCACCAAGTGTATCAGCCGCGTGAACAGGCCAGTTCGGGTCGCTGAGTGCTTCACGTCCAATGGCAACAATATCGGCTTTGCCGCTTGAAAGAATTTCTTCGGCTTGTTGCGCCCGCGTTATCAGTCCGACAGCCTGGGTGAGGATGCCGGTTTCCATTTTTATTCTGTCCGAATAGGGCACCTGGAAGCCATCTGGCGGCGGGGTTCTGGCTGCTGTGGCCGGTCCGGCAATGCCGCCTGATGAACAGTCAATCACATCAACCCCGCGCGCTTTCAATTCGCTTGCAAGCCAGACGCTGTCATCAAGGTTCCAGCCATCCGGTGTTCCGTCGACCGAAGAAATGCGCACAAACAGGGGCTTTTTATCGGGCCACACTGCCCGGACCGCATCGGTAACTTCAAACAGGGCCTTGGCCCGGCCAACCCGGTCGCCACCATATGCGTCTGCACGTTTGTTGGAATGAGGCGATAGAAAACTGGCCAGAAGGTACCCATGGGCTGCATGAATTTCTGCAGCATCAAACCCTGCTTTATCGGCGCGGTTGGCGGCAGCTGCAAAGTCTGCAACCGTGCCAGCAATGTCGTCCTGGGTCATTTCTCGTGGCACAAGCCAGTCTTTGTCCATGGCGACCGCAGACGGTGCGAGGATTGGCCAGGCAACTTCTCCTGCCGCAAATTCGGCTTCCGTCAAAGCTGCGTTGCCTTCCCATGGTCGCTGCATCGATGCTTTCCGGCCCGCGTGCCCCAACTGTATACCGGCAGCAGATCCATGTGCCTGCAGAAATGCCGCGATCCGGGCAAGTGCGGCAGCGTGTTCATCTGACCAGATGCCGAGATCACCGTGTGTAATACGGCCTATGCGGCTGACCGCGACCGCCTCGGTAAAGATCAGGCCAGCGCCGCCTTGGGCGTATTTTCCTAGGTGTACAAGGTGCCAGTCGTTGGCCATTCCATCGCCAGCTGAATACTGGCACATCGGTGAAATGGCGATGCGGTTTTTCAAGGTAACCGACTTGATTGTCAGCGGCGAAAACAGGTGGGTCGTCACGAAGTTTCTCCGAAGAAGCCCGAAATGGGAGTTCTGTTGAAGTTGAGAAAGAGCGCATGACACGTTGGAAGGCAATGGCTGCTTCAGCCCGGTTCTGGATGCCGCTTACATCTAACCGAACTCGGCTTCCATCTGGCGGCGGAAGAGATAGGCCGTATCATTCGCTTCAATGGCGACGTCATCCCATGTCAGCTTCTGACCCGCTAACACGTCGCGCTGCAGGGGAACCTGGCTGGCAAGACCCAGCGGCAAATACCCGGCTGCAAGAGACGTCGTGGCCGGACATTGCTTGCCCCACACTGTAAAACCGCCTTCGCCATCCAGCATTTCGCCGGCTTTCATGGATTTCTTCGCTGTGGCGACGACGTCAGAATGAAAGCCGATCGCTGTTCCGGTCGGTTCGTGGCGAAGTGCCGCTGAAGCGACGGACCAGCCGAGTTCCATGCCGATCATATGGGTCGGGCGATAAAGCGCGGCGAAGGTGCCCGTTTCGTCTTCGAGCATATGGTACTCGGTAAAGCACTGGCGGGCATAATCTGTTTCGGCCTCAATCACCACATAAGTACCCATGGCGAGATTGTGCTCTACATCCTTGCCATCCCTGGCTAGTGAAGAGACGACTTCAGTTGTACCGGTTCTGGTCAAGGTGCCCCCGTTTGCCTTTGGTTTGCAGACGCTTGAAAGTTCAAACCGGCTCGCGGGAGGGAAGGCGAGACCGTCATCCTGGGGAACAAGGCCGGTTGCATTGCAGACTGCCGTCATTTCAATGCCGGACTTGGTGCCATCCAGGAAGGAGTTGAACATTTTCAGGTTGATCTGGTTAGGATGCTCGAGGGCAAGATAGGTCCTTAATGTCTCCCAGACCGTGTCAGGTGTCAGTTGATGATAGCTCGGCAAGTATCTGGTGCCTTTGCCGGCGCATACCACCTTGAAACCACAGGTCCGTGCCCAATCGACATGATCTGCAATGAGAGCCGGCTGATCCCCCCAGGCCATGGAATAGACCACCCCGGCCGCTTCGGCGCGTTTGGCAAGCAGCGGACCGGCGAGCGCGTCCGCCTCCACATTCACCATCACCACATGGCGGCCTTGGTCGAAGGCAAGAAGGCAATGGCGTATGCCGGCCGCCGGATCACCCGTAGCATCGATGAGAACATCCAGACCATCCGCCTTGATCAGGTCTTCTGCATTGTCCGTAATAAACGTCCGCCCGGAATGCAGCGCTTCATCAAAGGAGGTCGAATCCGTTTGCGCCTCCGGCCAGCCCGAACGCTTGAGTGTGTCCCGCAAGCGGTCCGGATTGAGGTCGGCGATGCCAAGGACATGAATGCCCTTGGTCAGCCGTGCCTGCGTCAAATACATGGAGCCGAATTTTCCGCCGCCAATGAGACCGACTCGGACTGGATTGTGTTCGGCGGCCCGCAGGGCAAGCTGACGCGACAAGCTCATGGCAGTTTTCCTTCTGAACGAAAGGCGGATGGCGCTGGAGACTTCCAAGCTGCCATCGAAGCCAGCCCGGCGCAGGCTGTCAATGTCCAGAAGGTGAAGATCAGTCTTTCCGTTCGGACAAAGGTCGCACCGGTTTCGCGCAAAAGGCTTGCGGTTGGTTCAGGACCTCGAAGAGCGGTGCGCCCAACCGGTCATGCGCATTTCCAGCCAAGCCATCAACACGTACATGACGATACCAAGGACAGCGAGTGCAACGAGGCCGGCCCAAACGAGCGGCACGTTGAACTGAGACTGTGCAGCCAGCATCATGTGACCGATGCCGGAATTGGCCGCGACCGTTTCTGAGATGACCGAACCGACGAACGCGAGGGTGATCGCAACCTTCAATGAGCCAAAGAAATAGGGCATGGAACGCGGAATTCCGACCTTCAGCATGATGTCCAGCTTCTTGGCGCCAAGGGCGCGCAAAACGTCCTCCATCTCCGGTTCAATAGTGGCAAGGCCAGTGGCGACATTCACCACAATCGGGAAGAAGGCGATAAGGAACGCGGTCAGAACTGCAGGGATGGTGCCGATGCCAAACCAGATCACCAGAATTGGCACGACTGCGACCTTGGGGACCGAGTTGAAGCCGATCATCAGCGGGTAGAGACCAGCATAAATCATTCGGCTCCAGCCAATTGCCAGTCCAAGCAGCAGCCCGCCGACAACGGCAAGCAGGAACCCAAGCAGTGTCGTAAACATCGTCTGGACCGAGTTCTTCCAGATCGGCGACCAGTATTTGACGATTGCGGCAAAGATGTCTGTCGGGGCCGGGAGGATATACACCGGCAGGCTGAAGGCGTGAACGGCAAATTCCCAAAGCAGAAACAATCCGATTGTCCAAAGCCAGGGTGCAGCGATAAGCCATTGGTTCTTGTTCATGCTGCGGCCCTCGCATCGGCGATCAACTCGCGCAGTTCGTGCACGACATCGTTGAATGCGGCTTCGTAGATGAGATCAATCGAGCGTGGTCGTTCAAAGGATACTTCGCGTTCCCGGATGATCCGTCCGGGCCTTGCACTCATGACAAAAACCCTGTCCGCAAGATAGACGGCTTCTCTCAAATCGTGGGTTACGAGAATAACGGTGAATTCCTTTTCCGCATGCAGATCGCGCATGACCTGCCACAGCTCTTCCCGCGTGAAAGCGTCGAGCGCACCGAATGGTTCGTCAAGCATCAAAAGGGTCGGATCATGGATCAGTGCCCGGCACAGGTTGGCCCGTTGTTGCATTCCGCCAGAGAGCTGCCAGGGATATTTTTCACCAAATCCACCGAGCCCGACCAAATTCAAAAGCTCTTTCGCTTTTGCGACATATTCGGATCGCTGCTGGCGTAGCTGTTTCCGGTGTGGTTGCACGATTTCTAGCGGCAACATGACATTTGACAGTGTTGAGCGCCAAGGCAACATCGATGGATTTTGAAAGGCCATGCCGGCAATTGAAACTGGTCCGTCCACCTCGTGCCCGGCCACTTCCACCGTGCCTGTCTGAGGCGTAATCAGGCCGGTCGCGAGTTTCATCAGGGTCGACTTGCCGCAACCCGAAGGTCCCACAACCGCTGCAAATTCACCCTTTTTAACGCCCATGGTCAAGCCGTCGAGGGCGAGTGTGCTGTCAGCTACTCCCCCATAGGTCAGCTGAATATCTCTAAGTTCAACAAATCCGGTCACAGGCAGTCCATGTTCTTTCAGTGTGCGGGTGCCAATGCTGACACCCGCTCAATTCTTCATCCAAACGTTCAAGTGGTTGGGACGCTGGTTATTTCACCATCCGTTCTTCTGCCGGCGGCAGGTAACTGGCGTCAAAAACCTTTTCGGCCGCCGGCGGTGTGTCGCTGATGCCCATGGACATCTTCAGGTAATCCATGGATTTCGCGAGCTTCTCCATATCAACGCCGCCGAAGCCGTTTGCCTTTACAGCCGGGGTTGCAATGGAACCCTCGACGGCCATTGTCAGCCGATCTGTCTCTACGGCCTCATCCAGAACTTCGTTCCGCTTCATCACGTGAGGAATGGCTGCAGCCGGATCGGCGATCGCATCCAGATAGCCTTTGATCAGGGCTTTGACGAAACCCTTGACCGCGTCCGGATTGGCTTCAGTGAAGTCCGTGTTGGCAATTACAACGTTTCCGTAGAGATCCAGGCCGTGCTCGCCCATCAGAATCAAGGCAATGTCGTCAGCCGGAACGCCCTGGGCTTTCAGGTTCAAAACGGAGGAAAAGGAGTAGCCGAAGATGGCATCGACCTTGCCCTGTGCGAGCATTGGCTCACGAACCGGGAAGCCGACGTTTTCGATCTTGATGCCGGAGGTGTCGAGACCGGTCACTTCTGTAAAGGCTGGCCACTGACCAAAAGCAGCATCCGGTGGCGGCGCGCCAAGGGTTTTGCCTTCAAGCGTTTTCGGATCTTCGCTGACGCCAAGGCTCTTGCGTCCGATGACTGCAAATGGCGGCGTTTCATAGGCCATCATGACGGCCTTGACCTTGAGGTCTTTCTGCTCGTCCATCAGCTTGATGAGCGCGTTTATGTCGCCGAAACCCATGTCATAGGTTCCTGTTGCGACCCGCGGGATGGATTCGCGCGAACCGGCGCCTGAATCGATTGTGACATTGAGCCCTTCATCGGAGAAGTAGCCCTTGTCGAGCGCAATGAAGAATGGAGCCGAAGGTCCTTCGAATTTCCAATCCAGCGTGAACTTGATGTCAGTCGCAGCAAATGCACTGGAGGCCGACATTGCCAGCGCTATGGCCATACCTGTCAAACGGCGCATGATTTTCCCCTGGTTAGGTGATTGTTCGGCAGGAGAGTGAGGATCATATGCCTAATAAGCAAGCAGGTAATTTACTGCTCAAGTTATGAGCATTGCTAGCCTCTTTTATGGGCTTAAGTCTATGAGTTCGCTATCCAATTGACCTAGCGAGAAATTTTCTCTCGTGCTGCGGATTTCGTTGGCAAGTCCGATCAATGTCCGATTTATCGGAAGCTCAAAATTTGAGCGGGGTTGTTCGACCATTTGGTCAGGTTTTCCATTGAAGCCGGGAATAACCACGAAAATTGCGTCGGGTTTGGTAAGGGGCTATCCCCCTGTTCGAGGCTGCGGTATCTCTATTTGGATCGACAAGACTGATAGTTCAAACATCTGGCGGTGCATGCTCGATCTTTTCTATAAAAAACGCCTCAAGGAAGATTTGGAAGGCTGGGTTGACCGGGGGTGGGTAACTTCGACCGGCGCCGCCAGCATCCTGGAGGCGGTTGAAACATCAGATGGCCGCTGGCGCCTGCCGTTTGTCCTTGGCGGCATCGGGGTCGCCTGCATTGCGCTTGCCTTTGCTGCCTTCATTGCCGCCAATTGGGGCGGCATCCCCAAGTACGTAAAGCTCGGCGGGATCGCAGTTACAATAGTTGCTGCACACTTTCTGGCGGCCTGGGCTGCGGGAGCTGGCCGAAAAGGTATCGCGGATCTGGCGACCGCCTTTGCTACCCTGATTTTTGTTGGGGGCATGGCGCTGGTCGGGCAGATTTACCATCTGCCTTCCGATTGGCCTGGTGGTGCGTTTCTGGTGTGCCTTGGCGCGCTGGCTGCTGCCTGGATGACCGGATCCAGGGCTTCGCTGATTGTTGCTGCTGCCGCAGCGCTTACCTGGCAATTCGGCAGGTCTGATATTGGCACGCCCGAGCTTGGTGAGAGCCTGATTGGCCTTGCTCTTCTTGCAGTCATTCTCTTGCATCCGGTTGCCTATCCAAACCGTTTGTCGCGCTGGGCAGCGATCTCGTTGCTGCTGGTCACCTATGGGCGATGGCTGGCAGATACCACCGACTGGATTTCCGCCAGCGAAGATTTGGTGTTTTCAATAATGGTGCTGGGAGCGGCAGGTCTTGCTGCAATTATGGTCCAGCTCGGCCAGGTGGCCGATTTGATCGTCAAGTGGTCCAGTTCTTATCCGCAATACGGTCACGGCCGCTGGCTCATGCTGCGTTCGCTGCAGGATGTCGGATTTGCCCTTCTGGCAATCCTGCTTGTAGGTGTGTTGCTCGCCTCTGGTGAATTTGAAGATGCTTCAGTGTTGACTGCGCTGAGGGCAGCTCCGGTTGCCGCCGTTCTTCTGCCGGCGGTTCTGTTGGGTGCCATCGGCTTCCTGCTGTCCTTCAAGACCGGCAAGGCCGTCACCTTCTTTGGTGCGGTGTTGATGGCGCTCGCGGCAATCGTCCTTCCGGTGGTCATACCGAACGTCTTGTTGGCGGCAGCTTTGGTGTTGGCAGGGCTAATCGGGACCAGTCTGCTTGGCACGGTTTACAATCACGCCTTTTGGAGCCTGTGCGGTTATGCGGGGCTCGCCGCAGCCGCGCTGTGGTTGCTCTATGAAACCGTTGGCACACTGCTGGGGCAGTCTTTGTTCTTCCTTGTGGCCGGCGTATTCCTGATCGTCATGGCTTATGTGGCAACCCGGCTGCTGCGCCGTCAGGCTGCACGAACGGCGCCCAAGAGGGATGGGGAGGCGCCGGCATGAGCAGGAAAACGGTTATTCGCCGTCCGTATCTGCGCTGGGGAATGCTGGCGCTGGTTCAGCTAGGCCTGATCGCCGTTCCGCTTGCCGACCGGCTTGAAGTGCAGTTGCGTGGTCAGGAAGTGGTGCTGGACCTCAGACCCGTCGATCCCCGTGATTTGCTGCGTGGTGACTATGTGATCATCAATCTGGCGCTCACTCAGATTTCCACGGATGTGCCGGGCGCAAAGGACAGTTGGAAGGCGGGGGATACGGTATTCGTCGGGCTTGATACCTCTGGCGCAACCGCAGTTCCGGCAAATGTGACCGGAACCCGCGCGGATGCGGGACCGCTTGCAATCTCGGGAGTGGTTGTTTCGGCGGCTGATGATACCGTCTTGCGGGTCGATTACGGCATAGACGCCTTTTTCCTGCCCGAAGGTGAAGGCAAGAAGGTGGAGCGCCTGGCCGCAGACCGGGTTCATCTTGTCGCCGCGATTGGCCCGAAAGGGCGCTCCGTTCCGCTGCGCTTGCTGGTGGATGGCGAGGAGTTCAAGTCAGACGCCGCCTTTTGATTTTTGCTGCGAGGACGCGTAAGACGGCCTTCCCAGGCCGGGCCGGACAATCAGTCCTGCGCTGGCCATCAGAGAAACTACAAACATGCTTGATCCCGCCCTTCAAACTCTTTTGCTGCCATTGCAAAGTGACGCCGTTCCTTTGAATGCGACAGACCGTGTGCTGCTGTCACGGGCCCGGTATGCACCGGAGCTCAGCGTTCTGCACAAAGAGCAGCTCGCCTGCGAGCAGAGCTTCGCGCCGGACCGGGACAAGCTGCAAAATGCTGGTTACACAGTCGTCCCGGAGGCGGAAACTTCAGACTTCGACCTTGTTCTTGTTCTGCCAACCCGCCAGCGCCAGGAAGCAAGGGCGCAGCTCGCCCGCGCCGTCGCCAAGGCAAAACCGGGTGGCTGGGTGATAGCCGCAGCGCCCAATTCAGAAGGCGCCAAGACGCTGGAAGTGGATCTGGCAGCACTCCTTGGGCCGGTCGACCGGCTGTCAAAGCACAAGTGCCGGGTCATCTGGGGGGAAGTCAGCGAGGGCTGGAATCGTGATCTGCTGGCCGATTGGCAGGCGCTGGATGCGCCGCGCCCGGTTCTGGACGGTGCCTATGTCAGCCGGCCGGGCGTTTTTGCTTGGGACCGGATCGATGCGGCGTCGCAGTTGTTGGCCGGTCACCTGCCTGAAACGCTGTCCGGCAAAGGCGCGGACCTTGGCTGCGGCTTCGGATTTCTCGCCCGAACAGTGCTTGAACGCTGCCCAAAGGTCTCTGTGCTGGATCTATATGAGGCGGAAAAACGGGCTCTGGATCTTGCGCAACAGAACCTAAAAGATTTTTCCGGCAAACGCCAACTCACCGGCATCTGGTCCGACGTTACACGCGGCATTGAAGGGCCGTATGATTTTGTGGTTTCAAACCCGCCGTTTCACCAGTCCGGCAAGGCAGACCGCACCGATGTCGGTCAGGGCTTTATCCGTGCAGCTGCCAGAGGCCTGAGGCCCGGAGGGGTATTCTACATGGTCGCCAACCGGCATCTTCCTTACGAGCACACCCTGTCGGAGGTGTTTCAGTCCTTTGACATGCTGGCCGATGAGGGGGGCTACAAGGTGATCCGCGCGATCAAGGGGAAGGGCCGGTAATGCGTCTTGTCAAATTGATTGCGAACCTTGGTTACGGCAGCCGCAAGGAAATTCAGCAGGCGATCAAGAACGGCTGGGTCACTGACCGGGACGGCAACGCCCTGAAGGCTGACAGCAAGGTGGCGCATGAAGACATTCTTCTGGATGACGAGCCGCTCGATCCGCCAGCTGGCATGGTGCTGCTGATGCACAAGCCGACTGGCTACACGTGTTCCACGAAGGATCAGGGTCGCCTGGTCTATGACCTGTTGCCGGACCGTTACCGCCTGCGCAAACCGGCGCTCTCCACAATTGGCCGGCTCGACAAGGAAACATCGGGCGCCCTGCTCTTCACTGACGACGGCACGTTTCTGCATCAGGTGATTTCCCCCAAAAAGGAAGTTGCCAAGGTCTATGAAGTTACGTTGGACCGTCCGCTGAAAGGCGATGAGGCCGCGCTTTTTGCTTCCGGTGAGATGATGCTGGAGAGCGAGCAAAAGCCATTGAAACCGGCCGGGCTGGAGGTTTTTGACGAAACCCATGCCCGGCTCACCCTGCATGAGGGCCGCTACCATCAGGTCCGGCGCATGTTCGCCGCCACCGGCAATCACGTCACCGAACTCTCCCGCAGCCGCATTGGCGGTCTTAGCCTGGAAGGGTTAGGCGAGGGGGGTTGGAAGCAGCTCTCAGACGAGGAAAAGGCGGCAATCTTCGGCTGAGACGAGCACCTGGCTACTCTGCGGGCTGGTCATAGAGTGAGCGGATCACGGCGATCTGCTGCTCGGCGATCGCCTCAAATGGCTGGTTGAATGTACCAAGGCGCCCCGTGTGCAGCAGCATCAATCCGCCGACCAGTCCGGAAAACAGCGACATGACATCGCCATGCACCTTGTCAATGCGTGCCGGAGCAAGGACAGAGAGTTCCTTTTCCAGCCTGTCCAGCGTTGTGGCGAGCCGTTCGTTCAGGTCCCGGTCCATTTCTTTTGAAAGTCCGTGACGGCCGATACCGCTGCCGAAGAGATAGAATCCGAGCGCCATTTCCTGTGGCCGTTCCAGGTAAAAGACTGCAAGCGCCCGGATGCCGGCTTCAAAGCGTGGCCATCCTTCTCCGGCCACTGACATGGCCGCGGCCACATTGGCGCCAAGCGTGTCCAGTGAGCGGGCGAGCAGCGCTCCATAGACTTCTTCCTTGGACTTGAAGTGAGGGTATACCGCGCCGGTCGTGCAGCCGGCGGCCGCTGCTATCGCGCGCATGGTTGTGCCTTCCATGCCATGCTCGGAAAACACGCCGAAGGCCGCATCCAGGATCAATCCACGCCGGGTTTCTCTAAGCGCTTCTTCGCGAAGGGTTTTCGGATCAGGGCGGACGACAGAGGTCATGGATGAGGTTCCGGTAATTGCTAGGCGTTCTTGACCCAATAGCCCATATATCGTAATTATTTTGATATAACAACGTTATATTTGGAGGTGGTGATGACCGTTCGCGTGGAAAAGCAGGGGCATGTCTGGACCGTCATTCACAGCCGGTATCAGGAAGCGCGCAATGCCATGGACCCGGAAAGCGCCGATGCACTGACCGCCGCATTTCTCGAATTCGACGCAGATCCGGAGGCACGGGTTGCCGTGTTCTGGGGAGAGGGCGGTGCATTTTGTGCCGGCTGGGACTTGAAGTATGGCGCCAGCCTGTTTGAAGGCGAGGCCTTTCAGAAGGAAATTGTTGAAGGCCTCGGTTTTGGAATGGGCGCGGCACCTGCACCGCGCGGGCCAATGGGCCCGAGCCGCCTGGAGCTGTCGAAGCCGGTGCTGGCCGCCGTGGAGGGGCCAGCGGTTGCCGGGGGAATGGAACTGGCGCTTTGGTGCGACTGCCGGATTATGGCTGAAAACGCTTATTTCGGCGTCTATTGCCGCCGTTGGGGCATCCCCCTGATTGATGGCGGATCGGTGCGCTTGCCGCGCATTGTCGGTCAGGGCCGCGCGCTCGACATCATCATGACCGGCCGCAAGGTTACGGCTGAGGAAGCAGAACGCATCGGCTTGTGCGAGCGGGTCGTGCCGGCAGGCGAAACGCGCGCAGCGGCCGAGGCAATGGCCCACGAGATTGCCCGTTTTCCGCAGCAGGCCATGCTGGCAGACCGCCGGACAGTGCATGAAACCCAGGACATGAGTGTTTACGAGGGCCTGCGCCGCGAATGGGTCAACGGGCTTGACGCCTGCCGAAAGGAAGGCCTGGAGGGCGCGGGCCGGTTTTCTTCAGGCCTTGGCCGCAGCGGCGATTTTTCAAAGATCTGAATGCCAGGTCGCGCCCTCATTTGTGAGGGTGTGAACTAGGCTATCCAGGCGAGACGGGAGAACGTCATGCAGCGCGAAACGGAAATCGAGCTTTTGGACGAGATGCTCGGCCTCAGGAAGCAGAAGTCCGCCTTTCTGGACGAGGAAGTCACCTATTCGCCGGTCGATCGGTACACCGATCCGGCACGCTTCGCACTTGAACGCGATAAGCTGCTTCATGGTCTTCCGAACATGCTGGCCCACGCCAGCGAGCTTCCCGAGGAGGGATCTTTTCTCTGCCGCAGTTTTGCCGGTGTGCCGATTCTGCTGACCTGGGACCGGGATGGCAAGGTGCATGCCTTTTTCAACGTTTGCCGGCATCGCGGCGCGCAGCTGGTGAAGGCGGAAGCCGGTTGCCGCCACCGGTTTTCCTGCCCCTATCATGCCTGGACCCATGACAATCAGGGCAGGCTGATTGGCGTCCCGCACCAGGCGCAAGGCTTCCCCGATCTCGATAAGGAAAGCTTCGGTCTAAAACCCATCGCCTGTACCGAAGCATTTGGCTGGATCTTCGTCCAGATCGGTAATCCCGATGGCGAGACTGCTGCCCTTGGCGATTATCTTGACCCGCTTGCGGAGGACTTTGGCTGGCTGAATTTCCAGGACCTCCAGGTATTTGCCACAGAAGCCAGGGAATGGATGTGCAACTGGAAGATCCTGATCGAAGGTGGGCTAGAAGCCTATCATTTCCGGGTTGCTCATGCGGCAACCATCGGCCCTCTGTTTCATGACAACCTTTCGACCTACCGGCAATTCGGTCCCCATATCCGCTCCGTGCTTGCTCGGACCACCATTGATGAGTTGATAGAAATGCCGCGCAGGGATTGGAAAATCCGCAATCACGCCAATCTGCTCTACACGGTCTTTCCGGCATCTGCGATCCTGGTTCTGCACGACCATGTAGCCTGGATCCACCTTGTGCCGCTGGCCAGCGATCGCACCCACATCCGATGTGTGACGCTGATCCCGAAATCGGCCGGACCACTGACAGAAAAGGCGGAACGCCACTGGCAGAAGAACCATGATTTGACCGTGAGCACCTTGAAGGAGGATTTCGAGCTCGGCGAGCAGATCCAGGCAGGTTTTTCGCTCGGCGTGAATGACGCACTAACCTTTGGCCGCTTCGAAGGTGCACTCGATCGTTTCAACGGGGCGGTAGAAAAGGCCTGCACGAGCGGGTGAAGGGCATGCGGTATTGCTGCCAGATCCGCCGTATCTTTACCGCGACCGGAAACCATGTCACCGGGCTCTCCAGCGGTTATATCGGCAATCTCAACTTGGAAGGTCCAGGCAAGCGGGAGTGGAAGCAGCTCTCAGACAAGGAAAAGGCACGGGTTTTTGGGTGGGCGTAGTTCCCTTCCCCCTCGTGGGGAAGGGTTAGGGATGGGGGGATGGGGCGGCAGAAGCTTGACTTGCATATATATGCCCCCCACCCCCTTGCCCCTCCCCACGAGGGGGAGGGTAGAAAAGGCCGTGCCGGCCGAATGGCCGTTGATCCAGACAAGGGCGGCACAGTTGTACGCCGATGTGGAACCCTGAGCGTCAAGGCGAGGATATTCGACTGAGGGTGTTCCCTTCCCCCTGGTGGGGAAGGGTTAGGGATGGGGGGGGCGATGGGGTGGCAGAATTTTGACTTGTAAACATGCCCCCCACCCCCTTGCCCCTCCCCACGAGGGGGAGGGGAGAAAAGGCCGTGCAGACCGCATGGCCGTTGTCCCAGATAGATTCAGAGAAGATGCGTGCGATCTGTAAAACAGCGCATCAGCGTGGGCAAAGCGAGCTCTCAGCTAATTTCTGTACTTGAACAGGAGCATGCCAGGCCAACCGTGCGAAGAATTTCCGAATACCTTTTCAGCATCCAGTTAAGCTGAGAGCGCCTCACCCATCCATCTCTTCCTTCAGCATTTCGAGCTCGAGCCATTGCTCTTCGGCCTTGTCCTTTTCGTCTGAAAGTTCGCCAATCTCTGCGGTCAGCTTGGCGAATTTGTCCGGGTTTTTGGAATAAAGCTCCGGATCGGACAGGTCGGACTGCAGTTTTTCCAGCTTCTTCTCCAGTTCCGCGATCGTGTTCGGCAGGGTTTTCAGGAGATGCTGCTGGCTGAAGTTGAGTTTTGATTTTTTTGGCTTGCGACCGGAAGGTTCAGCGGCTGATACCTTGTCCTTCTTGACGGTGGCCGGCTTAGTGGTCTTTCGGGCGGTAACACCTTCTCCGCGCTGCGCGAGCATGTCGGAATAGCCGCCGGCATAATCGCGCCAGGCGCCGTTGCCTTCAGAAACGATGACGGAAGTTGCCACACGGTCGAGAAAATCACGGTCGTGGGAGACAATCAGCGCCGTACCCGGATAGTCGGCGAGAAGCTCCTGCAGAAGATCGAGGGTTTCCAGATCCAGATCGTTGGTCGGCTCGTCGAGCACCATCATGTTGGACTTTTTTGCCAGTGCTCTCGCCAGCATGGCACGGGCTCTTTCCCCGCCCGATAAGACGCCGACCGGTGTGCGGGCCTGCTCCGGCGTGAACAGGAAGTCTTTCATGTAGCCCATTACGTGTTTCGACTGGTCGCCGACCATCACCGTGTCGCCGCGTCCGCCGGTCAGGACCGATTTCAGCGTGTCGTTCGGGTCGAGCTTTTCCCGTTTCTGGTCAAGCGTCACCATTTCCAGGTTGGTGCCGAGACGCACAGAGCCGGCATCCGGCGCAAGCTCCCCGGTCAGCATTTTCAAAAGCGTCGTCTTGCCGGCACCGTTCGGGCCAACAAGGCCAACCCGGTCGCCGCGCTGAATGCGGGTGGAAAACGCCTTGACGATATCCCGCTCGCCGAAGTTTTTGGAGATGCCCTTGGCCTCGATGACCAGCTTGCCGGACGCTTCGCCTTCGGCTGCGGCAAGTTTGGCCGTGCCTTGCGGGCCGCGGTGCTCGCGCTTTTGTTTCCGAAGATCCGCCAGCTCGCGCACCCGGCGCATGTTGCGCTTGCGCCTTGCGGTGACCCCGTAGGTCATCCAGTGCTCTTCGCGCTTTATTTTCTGCGCCAGCTTGTGCTGGTCGAGCTCTTCCTGTTCAAGCACCTCGTCGCGCCAGGCCTCGAAATGGCCAAATCCCTTGTCGAGACGGCGGGCAATGCCCCGGTCGATCCAGACCGTGGCGCGCGACAGGTTTTCCAGAAACCGCCGGTCGTGGGAAATCAGGACGAGGGCTGACTTCAGGCCTTTCAGCTCCTCTTCCAGCCATTCGATCGCCGGAAGGTCCAGATGGTTGGTCGGCTCGTCGAGCAGCAGGATATCGGGTTCCGGCGCAAGGGTCCGGGCAAGGGCCGCACGGCGGGCTTCGCCGCCGGAAATCGCCCTGGGGTCTTCCTTGCCGGTAAGGCCGAGGACATCAAGAAGATACTGGCCACGGTAAGGATCATCTCCAGGGGCCAGCCCCTCGTTCACATAGTCGATCGTAGTGGCATAGGCGGAAAGGTCCGGTTCCTGTGGCAGATAGCGGATCGTGCGGCCGGGTTGGAAAAACCGTTCTCCGCTGTCAGCTTCCACCATGCCGGCGGCGATTTTCAAAAGTGTCGACTTGCCAGAGCCGTTGCGGCCCACAAGGCAAAGCCGTTCGCCCTCGGATACGGAAAGCTCCGCGCCTGTCAAAAGCGGCGTGCCGCCAAAGGTCAGATGAATGTCGCGAAGGATGAGAAGCGGAGGAGCCATGGGTACGTGCAGGATGCCAAGGAAAAGGGTTTGAGCCGGGACGGCTTTCTATCAGGGTGGCCAGCGAAAGGCGATTCCCAATGCGGGGTCTTTTGGCCAACTGCGGCGGCATGTTGTGCGACACGTTTTCCCGTTGTTTCTGAAAGCGGGATTTTTGAATTGAAATCGGCTACACTGGATCCGCTGGGCGGTATCAGCTGCACGAATGGGGACATGTGCGGCCAGTATGAGGTACGCCATGACCTTTACGAACACGCTGAGGCAGGCATTCGGGCTGTCTCTTGTCTTTCTCGCGCTGATGATGTTCCTCGCCAGCCCTGCGGCTGCGAAGAAAAAAAGACATTACAATGGTGGCGCCGTTGCCGCTGCTGGCATAATTGGACTGGCTGCAGGCGCGATCATCGCTTCCAACTCTTATGGAAACAGATACGGCTACGGGCATCGGTACTACGGAGGGCCGGTCTACTACGCTGGTCCGCGCTACCGGTATCCCCCGCGTTACAGATATCCTCCGCGCTACTATTACGATCCGCCCTATCCATACCGTTCGCGGGCCTACGTCCTGCCACGGCCCCATTATCCTGAACGGGTTTACCGGCATCCGCGTCCCGCCGGATACGCGGCATTCTCTCCGGAGTGGATTGCCTATTGTTCGCGCAAATACAAATCGTTCAATCCCCGCACGGGAACATATCTTGCCTATAGTGGTAAGGTGCGAATGTGTCGTTAAAGTTGCAGTTCCTTATTGATCGTGATCGGGAAAATATTCTCAATAAGGGGAAAAACCGGGAATTTTTCCTCATATGGGGCCGGGCGCTACAGTGATTGTGCCCGGTTGGTGTGTCTTTCCGAAATTTCTGAATGATTTTCTTGATTGCACGTATTGGTCGTGTGATGGTCTCTCGTCGTTAATTGATACTCAAAAACAAAGAGGGGAGATCAATGATGATGAAGTCCGTGAAAATGGGCGCGCTGGCTGCCGCGCTTCTCACCGCAACATCACTGACCGCAATGGCCGAAATGGTCTACCACCGGGGCAATACTGCCGATCCGGAGACGCTCGACCAGCACAAGACATCGACAATTTATGAAGCCAACATCCTCCGGGACCTCTACGAAGGTCTTGTAACCTATGATGCCAATGGCAAGATCATTCCCGGTGTTGCCACAGAGTGGTCTGTCTCCGACGACGGCACTGTTTATACCTTCAAGCTGCGCGACAATGCCAAGTGGTCTAACGGCGATCCGGTTTTGGCCGGCGACTTTGTCTTTTCGCTGCGCAGGATCATGACGCCGGAAACCGGTGCCAAATACGCAAACGTGCTGTATCCGATCCAGAACGCAGAAGCGGTCAACAAGGGCGAGAAACAACCGGACGAGCTTGGTGTGATGGCGATCGACGATCACACATTGCAGATCACGCTCAACTCTGCGACACCCTATTTCATTGATCTGTTGGGCCACCAGACCGGGTTGCCGGTTCACAAGGCCTCTGTTGATGCCCATGGCACGGACTTTGTGAAGCCCGGCAACATTGTCTCCAACGGTGCTTACACACTCGCGGAGTTTGTGCCGAACGCTCATGTCAAGTCGGTCAAGAATCCGCATTTCCACGGCGCCGCGGATGTGGCAATCGACACGATCTTCTATTATCCGACCGAAGACCGGGGCGCGGCCCTTCGGCGGTTTCAGGCCGGTGAACTGCATACCAACAATGATGCGCCGACAGAGCAGGTTGAGTTCATGCGCCAGGAGCTGGGAAACCAGTTCCGTGTCGCGCCTTACCTTGGAACCTACTATTACGCCGTGAACCATACGGATGAGGCGCTGTCCAATTCGGACGTCCGCCAAGCGTTGTCGATGGCGGTCGACCGGGAGTTCCTGGCCGATGAAATCTGGGGCTCGACCATGGTGGCCGGTTATTCGTTCGTACCGCCCGGGATCGGCAATTACGGTGAGCCTGCCTATGACGATTACAAGGACATGTCGATGATCGACCGGGAAGACAAGGCCCGGGAATTGCTAGAAGCAGCCGGATATAGCGAAGGCAATCCGCTGAAAGTGGAGATCCGATACAACACCTCCGAAAACCACAAGAACACGGCAGTCGCCATTGCCGATATGTGGAAACCGCTCGGTGTCGAGGTTTCGTTGCTGAACACCGATACAAAGACCCACTACGCCCATTTGCGTGACAAGGGCGACTTCGATCTGGCCCGTGCAGGCTGGATCGGCGACTACTCGGACCCGCAGAATTTCCTGTTCATGGTGGAGTCCGACAATGACGGCTTCAACTACGCCAACTACAACAACCCGGTATACGACCGGTTGATGGACGAAGCTGCAGGGACAGTCGATCTGGAAAAGCGCGCCGCAATCCTGAAACAGGCAGAGACCATCTTCATGCGCGACCTGCCGTTCATTCCGCTGATGTATTACGGCTCGCTGAACCTGGTATCCGATAAAGTTGCGGGTTTTGAGGACAATCTCCTCAACATTCATCCAACCCGCTGGATGACGATCTCCCAATAGTGCATCACTAAAAACGAACGCCAGCGGCCAATTGGGCCGCTGGCAATGAAGGCGGAGTCATGCACCGATATATCCTCGGACGATTACTCGGGGCGATCCCGACGCTTTTCCTGATCGTCACAATTTCCTTTTTCCTGATCAGGGTTGCTCCGGGCGGGCCGTTTGATCTGGAGCGGCCGCTTGAGGCCAAGGTGATGGAGAACCTCAACAAGATCTATCACCTGGATGAACCGCTGTGGCAGCAGTATCTGCTCTATTTGCAGAGTATCGCGCGCCTCGATTTCGGGCCGAGTTTTTATTTCCGTGACTTCACTATCAACGAACTTTTCGCCCAAAGCCTGCCAATCTCCATTCAGCTCGGCCTGTCGGCGCTCTGCCTGGCTCTCGTGGTTGGCGGCACCCTCGGTGTGTTTGCAGCGCTGCGCCAGAACCAGCCTGCCGACTACACAGTCATGGCGGCAGCTACCTTGGGCGTTACCATTCCAAATTTTGTTGTCGCCCCGGTGCTAACCCTGATCCTCGGCGTATGGCTTGGCTGGCTACCGGTCGGCGGCTGGAACGGCGGCGCTTTCGTCAATGTCATTCTGCCGGTGGTCACACTCGCTCTGCCACAGATAGCGGTGGTGGCGCGTTTGACGCGTGGCTCTATGATCGAGGCACTCCGGTCAAATCATGTGCGTACCGCCCGAGCGTATGGCCTGACCGACTACATGGTCGTTGTCGTGCATGCCCTGCGGGGCGCGCTTCTTCCGGTGGTGTCCTATCTCGGACCCGCTGCGGCGGCCCTTTTGACTGGCTCCGTGGTCGTTGAAACCATATTCGGGATCCCCGGGATCGGCCGCTATTTTGTACAAGGAGCCCTGAACCGTGACTATACGCTGGTCATGGGAACGGTCGTGGTCATCGCCAGCTTCGTCATCCTGTTCAATCTCCTCGTGGATCTGCTCTATGCATTGCTCGATCCCCGAGTCAGGTATGATTGAGGGGCGGTCATGAGCGTTTCTTCAACTCCAAGCGCATCCGTTCCGGCAAAAGGCAGGTCCCTTTGGGACGATGCAAGAGACAGATTGCTTGCCAACCGGGCCGCGGTAGCCAGTCTCATTGTGCTGGCGGCCATAGCGGTTGTTTCCGTCCTTGGGCCGCTTGTTTCACCCCACCCGTTTGACAAGGTTTACCGGGACTATGTGAAAGTGCCGGCAAGCCTTACTGCCTACCCCCGCGCCGAGCAGGTAGAACCGGCCTTTGTGAAGGTGCTGAAACGGGCGCGGTTCACTGTCGAGGACATTCAGCGCGACGGTGATACGGTGTCTGCTCGCGTATCCTCCCGCCGCGAAATTGATCCAAGGTCAACGCGATATGTGGATCGAAGCGACATGTTCACTGGTGCAGCGTTGACGGACTTCTCTGATGATAAAAGGTCCGCAGTCATGCGGGCGGATGTCAATTTCGTGCATTTTTATTTCGGCACCGATTCAAATGGCCGGGACATGATGACACGCACGTTTATCGCCGGGCGCGTCTCCCTGACCATCGGCCTGCTGGCTACCGTTGTCGCCATCACCATTGGCGTGCTTTATGGCGCCACATCCGGCTACCTTGGCGGCCGTGTCGACCAAATGATGATGCGTGTCGTGGATGTGCTCTATTCCCTGCCATTCATCTTTTTCGTGATCATGCTGGTGGTGTTTTTTGGCCGGAACTTCGTCTTGATGTTCATTGCCGTCGGCGCCGTGGAGTGGCTGGATATGGCCCGCATCGTGCGCGGCCAGACGCTCTCCATCAAACGGCAGGAATACGTGCAGGCCGCGGAAGCCATGGGCGTTAGCGACGGTGGCATCGTCAGGCGGCACATCATACCAAATACACTTGGCCCGGTAGTCGTTTACATGACCCTGCTGGTGCCCAAGGTCATCCTGCTGGAGAGTTTTTTGTCGTTCTTGGGCCTTGGTGTGCAAGAGCCGATGACCAGTTGGGGTGTTCTGATTTCCGAAGGGGCCCGCAACCTGCAAGGGGCGGCCTGGATGCTGATCTTTCCGTCGATCTTCCTGACATCAACACTGTTCGCCCTGAACTTCATTGGGGACGGCTTGCGCGATGCGCTTGACCCGAAAGACCGATGAGGAGGGGCTCATGAACGTGAACGACGTGATGGTTGGAACCGGCCCGGTCCTGGAAATCAGCGGACTGACCGTTGATTTTGAAACGGCCACCGGTCCCATACATGCGGTGCGCGGCGTTGATATCGCTATCAATTCAGGCGAGACAGTTGCCATTGTAGGCGAGAGCGGATCGGGCAAAAGCCAGACTGTCATGGCCGCAATGGGATTGCTTGCTTCAAACGGCCGGGCAGCTGGGATTGTCACCTATCAAGGCGAAAACCTCCTTGACCTGCACAAGGCTGCGCTCAATCGGGTTCGGGGTAAAAAGATCACCATGATCTTCCAGGAGCCAATGACCTCGCTCGATCCGCTTTACACGATCGGACGGCAGCTGGCTGAACCCATGGTGGTTCATGGCAACAAGACGTGGAAGGAAGCCAGGGCAAAAGCCCTTGAACTGCTTAAACTGGTCAACATCCCAACGCCGGAGCAGAAGATCAAAGCCTATCCGCACGAGCTTTCAGGAGGACAGCGCCAGCGGGTGATGATCGCCATGGCGCTTGCCAATGACCCGGATGTCTTGATTGCGGACGAACCGACAACAGCTCTTGACGTAACCACCCAGGCGCAGATCCTGGACCTTCTGGCAGATCTGCAAAAGCGCCTCGGAATGGCCGTTATCTTCATTACCCACGATCTTGGCATCGTCCGCCGGATCGCAGACCGCGTCTATGTCATGAAAGACGGAGAGGTTGTGGAGACCGGCGAGACCGAACCGATCTTCACCAGAGCGCAGCACGCCTACACCCAAAAGCTCTTGAATGCAGAACCTGAAGGAGAGAAAGGCCAGGTTGCTGGTACGGAACCGATCGTTCTGGAAGCGCAGAAGGTTGCGGTCGAGTTTGCTTTTGGCGGCGGGCTGTTTTCACCACCCGGCATTTTAAGGGCGGTCGATGATGTCACGTTCTCCCTGAGACGGGGGCAAACACTTGGCATTGTCGGCGAAAGCGGTTCCGGCAAATCAACACTGGGGAGGGCACTTTTGAACCTGCTCCCCGCTTCGGGCCGTGTGGTGTTTCAGGGGGAGAAGGTCAGTGGCCGCAGCCGCGCCGAAATGCGGGGACTGCGCCGCCATATGCAGCTGGTCTTTCAGGATCCCTTCGGTTCGCTGAGTCCCCGGATGACTGTTGGCCAGATCATTGCGGAGGGCCTTCTGGTTCACGAGCCGTCTTTAACTGCACGTGAAAGAGACGAAAAGGCATGTGAAGCTTTAAAGGAAGCAGCCCTCGATCCGGCCATGCGCAACCGTTATCCGCATGAGTTTTCCGGTGGCCAGCGGCAGAGGATCGCTATTGCCAGAACAATGGTGCTGAAGCCCGATCTTGTCGTGCTTGATGAGCCGACTTCTGCCCTGGACCGGACGGTTCAAAAACAGATTATCGACCTTCTGAGAAAGCTGCAGAAAGCCCATGACCTGACTTATATCTTCATCAGCCATGATTTGGCTGTAGTCCGGGCAATCGCAGATACAGTCATGGTCATGCAGTATGGCAAGGTCGTTGAAGCAGGAACGGCAGAGGCGGTCTTTCACGCGCCGCAACAGGACTACACGCGCGAACTGATCTCCGCGGCAATGCTGACGCAATCCGCTTAGCTTCAGAAGCACTCTGCCCGGGCCGTGAATCGCCTAGGCAGAGGCAAGGTTCGCGGCAATAGTCCGCGTCGTTTCTTCGCCGAAAACGATTGCCCCGACGTCTGGAACAAGAAAAGTCGTGGCTGCTGCGATGTGCTTCTTTATGACGGCTTTTGCAGCATCAACTTCGCCGGTTCTTATTTCGTCGAGAATTTCGGCGTGGGTGGCATGGGGGCTTCGTGGAAACGTAATATTGCCTTCATGGCGCGACAGCATATAGCGGTGTAATTGGAGGAGTGTGCGGCTCAAAATGGGTTCCAGCATGGGCATGCCGGAAATGTTGAACAAGGTGCGATGGAAGGTTCTGTCGACTTCCGAACAGGCATAAGCATCGCGCCGCCCGCGATGTTCCCTGTATTCGCTGTCCAGCTGATGCAGATCGTCAAAATCGTTGTCTGTTATCCGTGCAACAACCCGTTCCATGCAGGCGCATTCCAGGTCCACGCGCAGCCGGACCATAACAACGGCTTCTTCTTCCGTGATGCTTGTTACAAAGGTGCCTTCGTATCCCCGTCTGTCAACAAGACCGTTGTGCTGCAGTCTCATGAGTGCTTCGCGGACAGTGCTTTGCGAGCAGGAATATTCCTGGGCGAGCGCCTGTTCCGTAATCGGAGATTCATCCGTCAGGAATCCCATAATGATCCGGCGCTTGAGCCCCTGATAGACGGCTTCCGATTTCCGGGTGCCTTTTCGCGCCGTGGTTCGTCCGGCATTGAGTTGGACTAAAGCCATGTGTCTCTTCGTTTCCCCCGAAGAACCATAGCAGTGCCAACCTTTTCATAGAGTTCCGCAAAACCAGCCGAAGCGAGCGAACGTCTCATGGTCAGTTGGAGCACAGCTACCCCTGGTTCTTGTCCAAACGACCAAGGCGTAGGTGAATTGGTGTCTCAACTAACGATTGCTGAGAATGGACCCGCCCATTCAATTTCTTTACGCTTGCCCGTTTGCGTTTCTGGTTCTGCTATCGCAGCTTTTATTACAGCAAAACCAGTTTTGATGCGTTTAGTCTTGACGGCGGCTTGTTGAGAAACAATCCGAAATATTACTGAACAGATCACAAAAAAGAGAGTTTTGGAACGCTCAGTCAACTTTGTGTGTGTTTCAATACCGTGAGCCAATTCCTGAAGGAAATTTTTTGGACCAATGGCAGATCGAAACCGGACTCGATGAGTTTTTCAATCAGAGGCTGTAGTCCCGTGACGTCTTTCATAGGGGCAGGTAGCATACAGCCATCGAAATCGGAGCCTAACCCGACGTGGTCTTCCCCCAATCGTTCAACGAGGTAGGTAATATGCCGGACAATCGTGTCCAAAGGCGTGTTGCTGGAGTGACCACCGTCTTCCCTGAGGAAGCCGACGTGAAAATTCACTCCAACCAGTCCCTTGCTTTCCCTGATCGCATCCAGTTGCCGGTCTGTCAGGTTGCGGGCGTTTGAACAGATGGCATGTGCATTGGAGTGGCTTGCCACAAGCGGATGACAGGTCGTTTTCGCAACGTCCCAGAAACCCTTTTCAGTGATGTGAGACAAGTCGACCAGGATGCCGAGCTGATTGCACGAACGTACTAGTTCTTCACCAGCGCTGGTAAGTCCGGGGCCAGTGTCCGGGGATGAAGGGAAGGCCATGGGCGTTCCTTCGGCAAAGGCATTCCTCCGGCTCCAGACCGGGCCGAGGGAGCGAAGACCCGCTGCGTGGAGAACCTCAAGGGCATCAAAATCGGTGTCGATTGCCTCAGCACCCTCAATGTGGAGCGAGATTGCCAGCTGGCCCTTGTCCATGGCGGTTTCTATGTCCGCCACATCCCGGCAAATGACGACTTGTCCTTCGGAGGCACGCTCAATCCGCCTCGCCCGGGCAGCAAGAGCGAGCGTAAAGGCAAGCGCCTCCGGCTGGCCAATTTCCGCGTAGTTGGCTGGATCATTCGGATTGAACGGCTTCGTGAAGTCCTGCTCAAGGTTGGACGGAACGAACATTGCGAAAAGACCGCCGGCAAACCCGCTTTCCCGGGCCCGTGGCAGGTCAAGATGGCCTTTGTCTGAGCGTTCAAAGAAACTGCGTTCTTTGCCGGTCCGGCTTTCGATTTCCAGCTTCAAAAGCGTGTCGTTATGGCCATCAAAAACGGGGATTGTGGAGAGGGAGGTGGACAAGTCAGAATTCCATGTGTTGCCGGGAGAGGCGGGGAGACACTGCCTTATGTGCGGTATTTGGGAGTGAAATTCCAGCAGATGGCGGCTTCAACTGAAAAATGGCTTGCCAATGTGCCGCTAGGTAGCGCATGAAAAAGCGCTGCAAACGAACGGAACCGTTATGCCGAACGAATTTACACGTCCAAATTTAGCCGGGTCCGAGAAGTCGTCCGCCTCTGTTAGCCGGCGCGCGTTGCTCGGTGGCGGATTGGCGATGCTGGCATTGCCACTTTCCGGCTGCTACTCAGTCGGGTTGCATGATCAGCCGCCATTGCCGGACGAAGAGTTTGATTATGCATCGGCCTATGCGGCACGGCCAGACGGTGATTTCACTTGGCCAGCGATCAATTACAAGTCGTTTGATCAGAAGTATTGGCGTCAGGTTGTTGATTATAAATCCCGTGAAAAGCCGGGTACCATCATTGTCGATCCATACAACAACTTCCTTTACTGGACGCTGTCGCGCAAAAAGGCGTTGCGTTACGGCATTGGTGTTGGGCGTGCCGGATTTGCATGGTCAGGGGAAGCGCTGATCCGGGTCAAGCGGGAGCACCCGTTGTGGCGGCCTCCACGGGAAATGATTGCGCGCAAGCCTTCGCTGGAAAAATACTGGGTCGACGGATTTCCTCCGGGATTGAGAAATCCCCTTGGCGCGCGGGCAATGGACCTTTGGCAAGGATCAACGGACACGCTGTTCCGCATTCACGGCACCAACAAACCGACCAGCATCGGTACTCGGGCATCCTCCGGATGCATCCGCATGTGGCAGCAGGATGTGATTGATCTGTTTGATCGGGTTCCCCTGCGCACCAAGGTTGTCGTGCTGACGAAGGATGAGGAAACGGCCTAAACTGCTTCGCCGGTGCCGGAGCGGCTCACTTATCAGCTCGCCGAAACCGGTACCATCGCAACATCGCTGACAACCGCACTGAAGTGGCAGATGGCGGCGGCCAGCACAAAGGCATGCCAGATGGCATTTTGGAAGGGCAGGCGCTTCCACGCGTAAAAGGCGGTTCCGGCTGTGTAGAGAGCGCCGCCTAGCAAGATCATCCAGAAAGCGAATGTGCTGGCGTTATCCAGCAACGGCTTGAACGCAAATACAACGACCCAGCCGAGCGCAAGGCACAGGGGAACAGTGATCCGGTCGACGCTTTGAAGGTTCACCAGTTTCAAGGCGGCTCCTGCAAGTGCGCCAGTCCAGACCGTTATCAACAAGACCGCGCCGGTCCAGCCGCCTATGATAATCGCGGCGAGGGGAGTATAAGTGCCCGCAATCATGAAAAAAATCGCAGCGTGATCTATCCTGCGCAGTAAGCCGGTTTTGTTCTCTTTGGCAAATATATTGTAGAGCGCCGAACAGATCAGCATCGCCATGAGACAGGCCGCGTAGACCATCACGCTGGCAATGCGCCCTACATCCGGCGCATCCCGCAAAATGATGATCAAAGATATCGTTGCCGCAACGCCGAACCCGATGCCAATTACATGCACCGTTCCATCTGCAATTTTCTCTGCAAGGCTTTCGGTACGCATTCCGGTTCCTTCTTCAGTTCCGGCTGAGCTTAAGGTTTGGTCAGGCGGGCTCGGAAGCTGTTTCCCGGCCATGGGTGGACACCGAGGCGACGAAGTCGTTGAACCGTTCGCCCTGAATTAGAACATGTTGACGAAGATGGTTCTGCGCGGCTTCGGCGTCGCCGGCGGAAATGGCGTCGACGATGTCCTGATGTTCCGACAGCGAGTTTGCGACCCGGTTACGGACCCTCAATTGCAGTCGCCGGTACACTCGGAGGCGGTGCTGCAGGTTTCGCGCCTGCTCCGCCAGGAACTGGTTGTGACTGCCGGTATAGATGGCCTCGTGAAAGGTCTGGTTGGCTTGAAAGTAGGCGTCCGGGTCGCCTTCCTTGCGCGCGAGGTCACAGGCTTCATGGGCTGCTTGCAGCTGTACCAGTTCGCCCGGAGTGATCCGCCGCGCGGCCAGGCGGCCGCACATGGCTTCCAGCTCTGCCATGACTTCGAACATCTCGATAAGCCGTGCGATGCCGATTTCCTTCACGAAGGCACCGCGGCGCGGCCTGATTTCCACTAGTCCGGAGGCGGACAGCTCAATTAGTGCTTCCCGGATAGGTGTGCGTGAAACCTCAAAGCGTTTTGCGAGTGTAACCTCGTCGAGCCGTGTCCCGGCCGGGTAGTGGCCTGTGGCTATGTCGCTTTCGAGGGTTTCGCGCAAGGATTCAGCGCGCCGGACTTTCGAGCGTGATTTCGTCATTCCTTCAATTTATGCAATTCATCTTTGCTTGTATACAAAAAAGATTGACTCGCATGCGACTGGTGTGATTGCCTCTAGCCCGGCGGGAAGCCGCTCGCGCCGGGAAAGCCAGCATGCGGGATTGCAGCTGGCGGATGGCGTGCCACTGGGAGGTAGAAATGAAATCCTTTTTCAAAGCAGCGTTCGTGATGAGCGCTATGGCTTGTGTCGCCATGCCGGGCGCCCAGGCTGCAGATGTTACACTCAAAGCGTCTCACCAATGGCCGGGAGGCAAGGGTGACGTGCGTGATGAGATGGTCCAGATTCTCGCGCGTGAAGTCGAAAAGGCCAACGTTGGGCTGGATGT
Source organism: Roseibium sp. (assembly GCA_965230705.1). Taxonomy (GTDB): domain Bacteria; phylum Pseudomonadota; class Alphaproteobacteria; order Rhizobiales; family Stappiaceae; genus Roseibium. The sequence goes on from CBDDLN010000001.1 coordinate 1,520,577, forward strand.
AAAGGTTTATCCAGGCAAGTCGCTGTTCAAGCCGAAGGAACAGTGGGGCGCGATGGTGAAAGGTCAGCTGGACATTTCAGCGTTCCCGCTGGACTATGCGTCTGGCCGTCATCCGGAATTTTCCGCAACTTTGATGCCAGGGCTGGTGCGTAACCATGACCGGGCCGCACGCCTCAACTCTTCGCCGTTCATGGATGACATCAAGAAGGTCATCAACGATGCTGGCGTCGTGGTTCTGGCTGATGCCTGGCTTGCTGGCGCATTTGCGTCCAAAAAGCAGTGCATCACCAGCCCTGAAACCATGAAGAGCCAGGTGACCCGCGCCGCTGGTCCGGCTTTTGAACAGATGCTTGTTGGTGCAGGTGCGTCGATCGCATCCATGCCGTCATCTGAAATCTACACCGGCCTGCAAACAGGCGTTCTGGATGCGGCCAATACGTCGTCCGGTTCTTTCGTATCCTACCGGATCTACGAGCAGGTCACGTGCCTGACAAAGCCTGGCGCCAACGCGCTGTGGTTCATGTACGAGCCGATCCTAATGTCCAAGCGCAGCTGGGACAAGCTGAACAAGGATCAGCAGGAAGCGTTGCTGGCCGCAGGCAAGGTGGCTGAAGAATACTTCCTCGGCGAGGCGAAGGGCCTCGATGACAAGCTGGTCAAGGCTTACGAAGACGCCGGTGTGGAAGTCGTTGAAATGTCAGGTGACGACTACAACTCCTGGCTCGCGATTGCCAAGGAGACTTCCTACAAGAACTTTGCAGAAAAAGTGGATGGCGGTCAGGCGCTGATCGACAAGGCGCTGGCTGTTGAATAAGCGCAGCTGAGTGAAATACAGCCCGGCCGGTCCACAAACGGCCGGGCTGTTTTTTTGACCAATCGGAATTATGCCGGCGTTAGTGGAACTGGAAACGAACGAAACAATGACGAACGGACGCCGCAATTACGGACCATTCACATGACCGCCTATATTCGCTGGGTGTCCGCTCTTTCCAGAGGGGCAGCCGTTTTCTCGCTTCTGTTGCTGGCTTCCGCCATCATTGTGGTCACCCAGATGGTGGTGATCCGCTATTTTCTGAAAGCTTCGACCGTCTGGCAGACCGAGTTTGTAATCTACGCACTCGTTGCCATGACGTTTCTGGCCTCGCCATATGTTCTTCTGGAAAAAGGGCATGTGAACGTCGATCTGGTGGTCACTGCGGTGAGCCGGACCTGGGGGCAGATCCTTCAAACTCTGGCTGGCATGATCGGCATCATATTTGCGGCCATGCTGGCATGGTCCGGATGGACCTACTTTGAAGAAGCCTGGAGCTATGGCTGGACAACGGACACTGTCTGGGCCCTGCCGCTATGGATTCCGCTCTTGCCTCTGCCGCTCGGCATCGGCCTGCTCGTCCTGCAATATATTGCTGAATTGGCCAAGATCTGGGGGGCACACGAATGAGCCCTCTTGTATCTGGTATCCTGGTGCTGATTGCCCTAATGGCATTGCTCGGCATCGGAACACCCATCGCTTTTGCCCTTGGTTTCGTTTCGATCATGGCCCTGCTGATCGTGGATGGCGCGGGAAGCCTTTCCATTCTCGGCGAGACCTTTTTTGGCGGATTGGCATCCTTCGGTCTTGTTTCCATCCCGATGTTCATCTTGATGGGCGCGGCGGTTGCCTCATCTCCTGCTGGCAAGGATCTTTATGAGGCGCTTGACCGGTGGCTCAACCGGGTTCCCGGCGGGCTGGTTCTCTCCAATCTCGGCGCATGCTCCATTTTTGCTGCGCTCTCCGGGTCATCTCCCGCTACCTGCGCTGCCATCGGCAAGATGGGCATTCCGGAGATGACCAAGCGGGGTTATCCGAACGAGATCGCTGCCGGTTCTATTGCTGCGGGCGGTACGCTTGGAATTCTGATCCCGCCGTCAATCACCATGATTGTTTACGGCATTGCCACTGAAACCTCGATCGGCCGTCTGTTCTTGGCCGGGCTGTTGCCGGGCTTCATGCTGACAGCGTTGTTCATGGTATGGACGATTTACGATTGCCGCCGCCGCGGTATCGGCTTGTCCGCCTTGACCGAGCGTTTCACCATGAAGGAGCGTTTTGCCGCGCTGCCCCGGGTGTTGCCGTTCCTGATGATCATCGTCGGCATTTTGTATGTGCTTTACGGCGGCGTTGCCACGCCGTCGGAAGCTGCTGGCGTTGGCGCCCTGTTCTGCATCGTGCTGGTCGTTGTCATCTATCGGATGTGGAGCTTTTCCCGGGTCACCGGAATGTTCCGTGATACCTTGAAGGAAAGCGTGATGATCATGATGATCATCGGTGCATCGGAGCTGTTTTCCTTCACCCTTTCATCGATGTTCATAACCCAGTCGATCGCAGAATGGATTGCCGCTCTGGACGTCAACCGCTGGGTCCTGATGGGAATCATCAACCTGTTCCTGCTGGTGGCCGGATTCTTCCTGCCTCCTGTCGCGGTTATCCTGATGACGGCCCCAATCCTGCTGCCGATTATTCTGCAGGCAGGCTTTGACCCCTATTGGTTTGCGGTTGTTTTGACGATCAACATGGAAATCGGGCTGATCACGCCTCCCGTTGGGCTCAATCTATACGTTATCAACGGGATAGCTCCGAAGATCACGCTCGCAGAGATTTTGCGTGGGTCGATCCCTTACGTGATGTGTATGGTGGCTGGCATTGTCATTCTTTGCCTCGTACCGGGCATCGCGACGTGGTTGCCCGATCTGATGATGGGGAAAGCTTTATGAACACAAGCTTCTTTGGCGAATTGCTGGCATCAATAACCGAACAAGGGCGGTCCTTGCTCGACGTCAGGCGTAACCGGAATTCCGATGTGCCCGTCGTTGAACTATGCGAAACGCTCTTGTCGGGGCGCGGCGAGGCTTCTGGCGTCGCCGTCGCCGGTGACGTTCTCACCATTTATGCCGGCATGAACGCCGAAGAGAAACGGGACTTCTTTACAGCTCTGCTGGAACATTTTGGTCCCGACATGGAGAAGGTTCAGGACGCCGTTGCAGCGCTTCAGAAGAAGCCGGATGACCCGGCTTTGCTGAGGCAATTGCATGCGGTTTCCGAGCCTAGCCGGCAAGAGCTTGTGCGCCGCTTGAACCTGGCGCCCGGCGGCACCCGGGCCCTGGTGGACATGCGGGCAGATCTTCTCGACTGCATGGCCGACAATCCGGCCTTGCGCGAAGTTGATCGGGATTTCGAACATCTGTTCTCCTCCTGGTTCAACCGGGGCTTTCTCGTAATGCGCCGCATCGACTGGTCAACTCCGGCAGCCATTCTGGAAAAGATCATCGAGTATGAGGCCGTCCACGAGATTGATGGCTGGGATGATTTGCGTCGGCGGATTGGTCTGGAAGATCGCCGGCTCTATGCGTTTTTCCATCCCGCGCTGGTCGATGACCTGCTGATCTTTGTCGAAGTGGCTCTGACGAAGGATATTCCAGGTGCAATCGGCCCTCTATTGGCCGAAGAGCGCGCTGAAATCAGTGCAGACAAGGCGGCGACCGCAGTCTTCTATTCCATCTCCAATTGTCAAAAGGGACTGCGGGGCATCTCGTTTGGCAGCTTCCTGATCAAGCAGGTGGTGGAAGAACTCCGCCGGGAACTGCCTGCATTGAAGACCTTTGTCACACTGTCTCCAGTCCCCGGTTTTGCGCGCTGGTTCGATCGCGAGTTGAAAGACGAAAGCGGTGTTGTGCGCAGTCTTCTTGATGACGAGATGATCGGCAAACTGAAGCAGCAGGACTGGCAAATGGACTGGGAGTTGACCAAGGAACTGGATCCGGTCATGTCAGGGCTTTGTGCCCACTACCTGACCCGCGAGAAGGACCGCAAGAATCGTCCACTGGATCCTGTCGCCAGATTCCACATCGGCAATGGTGCGCAGCTAGAGCGTGTCAACTGGCTGGGCGATGTTTCGGTCAATGGCTTGTCGCAGGCCTACGGTTTCATGGTGAATTATCTCTATGAACTCCGGTCGATCGAGAAAAACCACGAAGCTTTTGCTGCAACCGGCACCGTAGCCGCGAGTGCAGCCGTACAAAAACAGGCGAAAGCCGTCCCTCAACAAAAAAACCTGATGCCCGTGAGTTAAACACCATGAACCACCTTTTTTCTGAAATTCGCGCCAAGATGCCTGAGCAAGGCAAGATTTTCCTGGAAACGCTCGATGGCCGGCGGATTTCCTATGGCGATGTGCTGGCGCTTTCCGCGCAATATGCCAATGCCCTGATTGGTCTTGGTGTCCAGCCTGGAGACCGGGTGGCCGTCCAGGTGGAAAAGACACCCGAAGCCTTGATGCTCTATCTTGGAACCGTGCGGGCAGGTGGCGTGTTCCTGCCATTGAATACGGCCTACACACCGGCGGAAATCGATTATTTTGTCGGCGATGCGGAGCCCAAGGTCTTTGTATGTGATCCTTCTACAAAGGATGACTTGTCTGAAACTGCCGCGAAAGTCGGGGCGAGTTTGCAGACCCTGGACGCTACTGGGCAAGGGGCTCTGCGTGATCTCGCCGACGCTGCACCGGGAACTTTCGAGGATGTGGCCCGCAAGGACGATGACCTGGCTGCCATCCTCTATACATCCGGCACCACGGGCCGCTCAAAAGGGGCGATGCTGAGTCATGAAAACCTGGCATCGAATGCGCGCGTTCTAGCCGACTATTGGCGTTTCACGGGAGAAGATGTCCTTCTGCACGCGCTGCCGATCTTCCATACGCACGGTCTTTTTGTTGCAACCAATGTGTCTCTTATGGCTGGCGGCACCATTTTGTTCCTGCCGAAGTTCGACTTAAATGCGATGCTGGAGCTGCTGCCGCGGGCGACCTCAATGATGGGTGTGCCGACTTTCTACACCAGGCTCCTTGGCTCTGAAGCCTTCACAAAAGAGCTCGTTGCCCACATGCGTGTGTTTGTCTCCGGATCTGCGCCGCTTTCGGCTGAAGTTCACAAGGAGTTTTCCCAACGCACCGGCCATGCGATCCTCGAGCGCTACGGCATGACCGAAACCAACATGAACACTTCCAACCCCTATGAAGGTGACCGGCGTGCGGGCACAGTCGGATTCCCGCTTCCAGGCGTGAGCCTCAGGATCGCCGATCCGGAAACCGGCAAGGAGCTGCCGAAAGGCGAAGTTGGCGGTATTGAAGTGAAAGGTCCGAATGTCTTTCAGGGTTATTGGCGGATGCCGGAAAAGACCGCCGAGGAATTCCGCGCTGACGGCTATTTCATTACCGGGGACATGGGCCGCATCGACGACCAGGATTATGTTTCCATCGTCGGCCGCTCGAAGGATTTGATCATCACGGGCGGTTTCAACGTTTATCCGGCCGAAGTGGAAGCCCTGATCGACGAGATCCCGGGCGTAGCTGAAAACGCCGTGATCGGCGTGCCGCATCCGGACTTTGGTGAAGGCGTTGTCGCCGTTGTCGCTGCCAAGAACGGCGAGAGCGTTGACGCAGACGCCGTAAAGCAGGGCCTGGCTGAAAAGCTGGCCAAGTTCAAGCAGCCCAAGCAGATCCATGTGGTTGGTTCCTTGCCCAGAAACACCATGGGTAAGATCCAAAAAAATGTTCTGCGCGATACCTACAAGGAAGATTTCTCCTAAGTCCGGCATCGTAGTTACAAACGATTGGATCTGATTGCGTATTTGATGGCTTCCGCGGGTCTCGCGGAGGCCATTTTTTGTACAATATCCCTCTGCCTTCAAGAACGTTGTTCACTCACATTAAACGCAGCGATCTCATATCTTGGCAAAAAGTAACTTGATATAAAGATAAAAATGCCTATCTTCCTGATGAGGTGGCGAGGCGTATTAAATCCGGTCTGCCCGATAGAGCGGTCTGATATTTTTTTCGCTGCTCTGCATGAGATCAGGAGCTATTTGATGACCATCCATTCTGCGCAAGATTTTATTCTCAACGGATACAGGACACCGGAACACCCGGTAGAGTCCCTGTTCGTGAACCGTTGGTCGCCAAGGGCTTTCGATGGATCGGCAATGCCGGAAAAGGATCTGTTGTCCGTCCTTGAGGCAGCACGCTGGGCGCCGTCGGCCTACAACATTCAACCTTGGCGGTTTGTCTATTCCCTGCGCGGGGATGAAACTTGGCCGGTGTTTTCGTCTTTTCTCAATGACTTCAACCGCTCTTGGGCAGACAAGGCGTCTGCGCTGGTACTGCTGCTCTCGGACACGAAAATGCCCGAGGACTTTGGCGGAAAAACGTCGAATTTTCACACGTTCGACAGCGGAGCGGCCTGGGCACAGCTTGCCTTGCAAGCATCGAAAATGGGCTATCATACGCACGCCATGGCAGGCATTCTGCCAGAGCGGATACGGCAAGAACTGGCTATCCCGGACCAGTTCAAAATTGAGATTGCAATTGCCATAGGCCGGCAGGCGGACGCGGAAAGCCTTCCTGAGGATCTGCGCGCCCGCGAAGTGCCAAGCCCGCGCCGTCCCTTGAGCGAGACAGCGTTTAGGGGCGTGTTCGCCGGTTAAGAGGCGCTGCTAACGATTCAGAACATGCCTTCGGCGACGGTCAGGCCGAGAACAGTCCAGTTCTGCATGCCGCCGCGGTAGTAGAAGATCTTCTCGGCCGGATAGCCTTCGCGGACCATGGCCTTCATGGCAATCGGGCTCTGGCCGCACGCCGGACCGTTGCAGAAAGCGATGATGTTGACGGCATCGGCGCAGGACCAGTTGCCCTGTTCGCCGGTACAGCCGAGTTCATCCAGACGCGAAGCCACTTCGATATAGGGAAGGTGGATGCTGCCGGGGATTGTTGCCTCGCTGCGCCACTCGGCGGTCCGCATGTCGACGACCTTCGCGCTGCCGGTCTTCAGGGCATCCAGAACTTCGAGCTCGCCGACAGGTGTTACGCCCGGAACTGGAACCATCGGCTGAAGAACGCCGCCGATGAGCGCCGCATCTGTTTTCTTGCGGATGATTTCAACAGCGCCATCTTCGGTATCGATGGTGACTGCCGTATCTTTGTCGTCGATTTTCAGCGGTTCTTCGGCAAAGCTTGGCTGGACCAGGAGTGCCAGTGCGAGTGCACCTGCAGCGGCGCTGGAAAAAATGGTCTTCATCATGTCCTCCCTCATCTGCGGCGGTCGCAGATACATATTCAAAAAATCATATGAATGAACTTGGAGGAAGGCTGCAAGTCCGTCAAGATACGGATCTTAGGTCGCGCCCTTATAAATGAGATCGTGACCTTGAGTCCGGCACTTTATTTTTTGGAGCCAGGTGGCCGCACTTCCTGAAAATCCGTGCACCGGCATCGCTGCGAATGGTCTGGGTGGTTCCGGCTGGAATGCGCAGCCAGGTGCCCTCTTTGTAGTGGCCGCTTTCATCGGAAAAACTGCCCGAAACCACAAAATACTCGGCGCCGCCGGGAAGCGGTGATGGATCAAAGGCAGCACCAGGGGCCCACTCGCACATGGTGACATCTTCAAGGCTGCTGTGAAACAACGGTAAGATTTTCTCTCCCGCGCGGCTGTCCTGCCAGCCTGCGGCGTCAGATGTGTCTACGCGTGCAAAGGTATCGTCGGCAGGGTCCATCTGCCGGAGTTTAACCAGGATGATTGCGCCCGGTTCGCTCGAAGGAGTGTGGCTGGAGCCGGGTGGGTTCCGAACATACATTCCTTTTGCAAAATCACCGGTCTCGTCGGAAAAGACACCGTCCAGCACCAGAAACTCTTCGCCCAGCTCGTGAGAATGAGCGGAAAAGGCAGAACCGGGTGCATAACGCACGAGAGACGTAGCCCGGGCAACTTCTTCGCCATCCCGCTCCAGCATGCGGCGTTCCACGCCGGCCATCGGCGAGGCGATCCAGTCGAGCTGGTTGCTGTCCACCTCGGCCCGCTTTGTCAAATCCGCGTGTATCTGCATTCTGGTCGCTCCCTGAAACTTCAGCTTCTGAGGTAAGACAGAATGCCACCGTGTAAAGGGCTGAGGTGGGGATTTTCCAGGAAGCTGTTGACTTCTTGGTACGGATTGGGGAAATCCGCGCTTCATCAACCTTTCCGCTCTGGTGGCCCGGCGGGAATCGTGCTGACTTCGGCAGCAAGTGCAAAACATCAGGAGTTCCTGCGGATAGCCGCGCCTCAGGCAGCGCGCGACCGCCAAAAGACGCATGACGGTCAGCATCAATATCGGCGAAATGACAAGCGGCCAGCAGGCCACCATGGATCTGGAAGAACTCTTGGCAACCCGCTTGCTGGTTCAAGGCAATTCCGGCTCAGGCAAATCGCATCTGCTGCGCCGTCTCTTGGAACAGTCGAGCAGCTGGGTGCAGCAGGCAATTATCGATCCGGAAGGCGATTTCGTGTCATTGGCCGACAAATACGGTCACGTGGTCGTCGATGCGGTTGGGACGGAAAAAGATCTCCAGATGATCGCCGGGCGGGTGCGGGCGCACCGGGTGTCCGTGATCCTCAATCTGGAAGGCCTTGATGCGGACCGCCAGATGAAGGCTGCCGCAACCTTTCTCGATGGCCTGTTCGATGCCGACCGGGACCTTTGGTATCCGATGATTGTCGTTGTCGATGAAGCACAGCTTTTTGCACCGGCTGCGGCCGGGGAAGTCACAGAAGAAGCGCGCCGGCGGTCGCTCGGAGCCATGACCAATCTCATGTGCCGCGGCCGCAAGCGTGGCCTTGCCGGCGTGATCGCGACCCAGCGGCTGGCAAAGCTGGCCAAGAATGTTGCCGCCGAAGCTTCCAATTTTCTGATGGGCCGGACGTTTCTCGATATCGACATGGCCCGTGCATCTGATTTGCTTGGAATGGAACGGCGCCAGGCGGAGACTTTCCGAAATCTGGACCGCGGGTATTTTGTTGCCCTGGGCCCTGCATTGTCCCGTCGCCCTGTCCCGGTGAAGATCGGGCCGGTGGAAACGGCAGGCCGGGGCGGCAGCCCCAAGCTGATGCCGCTGCCGACCCAACCGGCGGAAGACGCCAAGGACCTGATCTTTACACCGTCTCCAGATGAGGCTGTACCGGTGCGTCCGCGCATTCCCGAGCCGGTCGCCTCAACGGATGAGGTGCTCGATCAACTGACAAATGCTGAAGGGGCTGCGGCTGACGATTCTGAACCGGCTGCAAATCTGCTGGACTATGGCGCCCGTGAGGAAACCATCGCGGAGATTATGTCGGACCTCTTGAATGAACCGGAGGCAGCTTTCCAACCGGTGGCAACGCTCTATCAGGACTTCCAGGTGCGGTGCCGGATTGCCAAATTGCCGGGCGGTGCGCCAGATCTGCAGGTATTCCGGGAAAAACTCTCTGTGGCGAGGGCTGGCGTCGACAAGGCCGATGTAGATGATGGGGCTTGGGCGCAGGCGGAACTCGTCGCTGCGGAGTTGCCGGAAGAAATGCGCGGCGTCTATCTGCTGCTCGCCAAGGCGGCGCTTGCAAAAGCGCCTTGTCCGGGAAACCTTGAAATTGCAACTGCCTATGGCACCCGTTCACCGGGGCGGGCCCGCTGGCTTTTGAGCCACATGGAAGAGCGCGGGTTTTTGGTCTGCGCCACAGACCTGCGCGGTAACCGGATCGTGACCCTTACAGATCTGGGCTGGCGTACCGAGCCCGGCGACGAAGCCGCGGCCTAAGCTTGTCGCTATGTCAAACAGCCGGACGCATCCTTGAGGGTTGGGGCGTATCAGGCAGGTCGCGCTGGGACAGCAGATACTTCAGCTGGGCCATCTCCTGATCAATGCCGGAAATCGTTTTATGCAAGACCGTGTCGAGATAGCTGCCGGCGGTGGCGTTCTGGCGGATTGCTTCAGCCTTGTTGCGGGCCTTGCCGAGAAACAGCAGCATCACATCGACATCATAGGGCGACACCTTCGTGACCTGCTGGTGCGCATTTGGCTGCGCAGAGGCTGAGGACGGTGCCAAATCATCCAAGTTGAATGAGGGGCCTGGCCCGCCTGGCGCTTCGGTCATTTCGCATGTCCGCATAAGATCGATTCCATTTGTTCCTGTTATGTACTATATCGTGAGTCCGGATTTCGATCAAGAATGCGGCCACAAGAATTTGCCGACTGCGGTGATCCTGGCCACGTGTTACTGTTCCTTTTCCGGCCCCCTTGACCGTTCATATGAATAAAGTTACACATGTAACTAAATTGAACTCGGACCTGACCGGGAGGACGAACTCATGGACCAGATCAACACAGCAGCAGCCAATAACTCTGCAGCAGATGCAGGCGCAAACGAGCTTGGCTATATGCCCGGTTTCGGAAATGATTTTGAAACCGAAGCGCTGCCGGGTGCCTTGCCGCAGGGTATGAACAGCCCGCAGAAATGTGCGTACGGCCTTTATGGCGAGCAGCTTTCGGGCACAGCCTTTACCGCACCGAGCCACCAGAATGAGCGGACCTGGTGTTACCGCATCCGCCCGTCGGTCAAGCACAATGGCCGCTACGAGAAAACCGATTTGCCCTACTGGCAGTCCGCGCCGAATGTCGTTGAGGACGTGATCTCGCTTGGGCAATATCGCTGGGATCCGGTGGCGCATTCGGGCCAGAAACTCAACTGGATGACCGGCATGCGCACCATGACCACTGCCGGTGACGTCAACACCCAGGTTGGCATGGCAAGCCACATCTATCTGGTCACCGAATCCATGGTGGACCAGTACTTCTTCTCCGCTGACAGCGAGCTGCTGGTTGTGCCCCAGGAAGGCCGACTGCGTTTCTGCACGGAGTTGGGCATCATCGATCTGGAGCCGAAGGAGGTCGCCATTCTCCCGCGCGGTCTTCTTTACCGGGTAGAACTGGTGGACGGACCGGCGCGTGGTTTTGTCTGCGAAAACTACGGCCAGAAGTTCGAGCTGCCGGGCCGTGGGCCGATCGGCGCCAACTGCATGGCCAACCGCCGCGACTTCAAGTCGCCGGTTGCCGCATTTGAGGATCGCGATGCACCTTCCACGGTGACCGTCAAATGGTGCGGCCAGTTCCACACCTGCAAGATCGGCCATTCACCGCTGGATGTGGTTGCCTGGCACGGCAACTATGCGCCGGTGAAATACGACCTCCGCAATTATTGCCCGATCGGCGCAATCTTGTTCGATCACCCGGATCCGTCGATCTTCACAGTTTTGACCGCGCCTTCTGGTGTGCCGGGGACGGCGAACATCGACTTCGTGCTGTTCCGCGAGCGCTGGATGGTAATGGAAGATACCTTCCGTCCGCCCTGGTACCACAAGAACATCATGTCGGAACTGATGGGCAACATTTATGGCGAATATGACGCCAAGCCGCAGGGCTTTGTCCCTGGTGGCATGAGCCTGCACAACATGATGCTGCCCCATGGGCCGGACAACGAAGCTTTTGAAAAAGCGTCAACTGTTGACCTGCAACCGAACAAGCTCGACAACACCATGTCCTTCATGTTCGAAACCCGTTTCCCGCAGCATCTGACAAGCTTTGCCGCGAAGGAAGCGCCGCTTCAGGATGACTACATCGACTGCTGGGATGCTATCGAAAAGAAATTCGACGGCACGCCGGAAGGCACCTGGAACAAGTAAACCGGATCGCAAAGGCTGGCTGCTCTCATTCCAATGTCTCCCCAGTGGGAGACGCCGGAGCGAAGCTCCGGGGAGGGGCCGCCAATCAGTTTGGGGCTGCAGGCCCGTCAAGAACAAGGAATTCTAAATGAAACTCGCCACGCTGAAGGACGGGACCCGCGACGGCAAGCTGGTCATTGTCAATGACAGCCTGACCCGCTGCACGGAAGCCACGCATATCGCACCGACGCTGCAGGCTGCGCTGGACAACTGGGCCAAGGTGGCTCCGAAGCTCGAGGTTCTGGCAGAAAGCCTCAGCCACGACGCCGTACCCTCGCTGCGTTTTCACGAACATGATGCCATGTCACCCTTGCCGCGCGCTTATCAGTGGGCGGACGGGTCCGCATACGTGAACCACGTGGAACTGGTGCGCAAAGCCCGCGGCGCGGAAATGCCTGCAAGCTTCTGGACCGATCCGCTGATGTATCAGGGCGGGTCTGACAGTTTTCTGGCACCGCGCGATCCCATCCTCATGGCCGATGAGGCCTGGGGCATCGACATGGAAGGCGAAGTTGCCGTGATTGTCGATGATGTGCCGATGGGGGCTACTGTCGAACAGGCCCGTGATGCCATCCGGCTCGTCATGCTGGTCAATGACGTGTCCCTGCGTGGTCTTATTCCGGCAGAGCTGGGCAAGGGCTTCGGCTTCTTTCAGTCAAAACCATCATCCACCTTCTCGCCGGTTGCAGTGACACCTGATCAATTGGGCGACGCTTGGGATGGTGGCAAAGTCAGCCTGCCGCTGCGCGTTGACTACAATGGCGAAGCCTTTGGCCGGGCCGAAGCGGGCATCGACATGACCTTCGACTTTCCGCAACTGATTGCCCATGCTGCCAAGTCACGGCCATTGGCAGCCGGTGCCGTCATTGGGTCGGGAACGGTCTCCAACAAACTGGATGGCGGTCCGGGCAAGCCGGTCTCCGAAGGCGGCGTTGGTTATTCCTGTATTGCCGAAATCCGCATGATCGAGACCATCAACGACGGTCAGCCGAATACGCCGTTCATGAAATTCGGTGATACAGTGCGCATCGAAATGATGGACAAGGATGGCCATTCGATCTTCGGCGCGATTGAGCAAACAGTCGAGAAATACGAAGGGGCTTGAGGGCTCCTGAAAGATTGGAACCCCTCTCTCATGGGGAGAGTTCGGAGCAAGGCTCCGGATATTACTATTCTGATTTGGCACAAGTAACCGTGCCGGGAACGATACGTACAGGATCAAACACATGAGCAAGCAATTCGCATCCGCTGGCGATATGGAAGAAAAGGAAATCTCCTTTACCGAAGTTGGCCGCGATCTTTGGGCGTTCACGGCCGAAGGGGATCCGAACTCCGGCGTCATCATCGGCGATGACAGCGTCATGATCATCGAAGCGCAGGCAACTCCGCGGCTTGCCAACAAGGTGATCGAAAAGGTTCGCTCCGTGACCGACAAGCCGATCAGCCACCTGGTTCTCACCCACTACCATGCGGTACGCGTACTGGGGGCGTCGGCCTACAACGCTCCGACCATCATTATGGGCGACGCAGCGCGCGCCATGGTCGAAGAACGCGGTGCGGAAGACTGGGCATCGGAATTTGAACGGTTCCCGCGCCTGTTCCAGGGCCATGAAAGCATCCCGGGCCTGACCTACCCGACCACCACGTTTTCAGAGCGGATGACCGTCTATCTCGGTAAGCGCAGGGTTGATCTGATGCATCTCGGCCGCGCGCACACTGCGGGTGACATTGTCGCCTGGGTGCCGGACGAAGAAGTGATGTTCACCGGCGATATCGTTGAATATCACTCGGCCTGCTATTGCGGCGACGGCCACTTCGAAGACTGGGGTGATACGCTCGACATGATCCGTTCCTTCGATCCGAAGTCCATCGCTCCGGGCCGGGGAGATGCTCTGGTCGGCCGTGAAATGGTTGACGCGGCAATTGAATGCACCCGTGACTTTGTCGAGAGCACCTATCGTCCGGTTGCGCGCATTGTCGCCCGTGGCGGTAGCCTGAAGGAAGCCTGGGACGCGGTACGGGCCGAATGTGATCCGAAGTTCAAGGATTTCGCTATCTACGAGCATTGCCTGCCATTCAACGTTGCCCGCGCCTATGACGAAGCGCGCGGCATCGACACACCGCGCATCTGGACCGCAGAGCGTGACGCCGACATGTGGGCGAAGCTGCAAGGCTGAATTTGAAAAGGCATTGGCGCCTTTGGAGGTGCCAACGCCCCGCCTGCGGGCCAAAGCCGTTAAAAAGCCGCGAAATTACGCAAAACTCCTGACTACAAAGCGCTTGCCAGATATTAGTTACAAGTGTAACTAATTAACTCGAATGTTGGGAGCTGCGGGGAGGACCTATGACCAAGATATTTGAGACACCGCTTTATCCATACAAGCGGTCTGCCGATCAGGACGCATCCCAGCCGGTGCGCCATCCCGTGGTCGTCATAGGCGCTGGGCCGATTGGCCTTGCCGCAGCGATTGATCTTGCGCAGCATGATGTGCCAGTGGTCGTTCTGGACGACAATGACAAGGTCAGTTGGGGCTCGCGGGCAATCTGTTTTGCCAAGCGGCCACTGGAAATCCTGGACCGGCTCGGCTGTGGCGATCCGATGGTCGACAAGGGTGTGGTCTGGAACACCGGGAAGGTGTTCTTTGATGAGCGCGAGGTTTATGGCTTCAATCTTCTGCCCGAAGATGGCCACAAGCGTCCGGCCTTCATCAATCTCCAGCAGTATTATTTCGAACTCTATCTCTACGAGCGCCTGAGGGAACTGGAAGCGGAAGGCAAACCCGTCCAGATCCGCGGTGGCAACAAGGTGGTGGCCGTTGATCCGCAGCAGGATCATGCCGGGCTGACCATCGAAACGCCAGAGGGCGAATACAAGCTGGAAGCCAGCTGGCTGATCGCCTGTGACGGCGCGGCTTCGCCAATGCGGGCGATGATGGGGCTCGACTTCGTCGGCCGCGTTTTTGAGGACAACTTCCTCATTGCTGATGTGATCATGAAGGCCGATTTCCCGACTGAGCGCTGGTTCTGGTTCGATCCGCCCTTCAACCGCGACCAGTCGGCTCTTCTTCACAAGCAGCCCGACAATGTCTGGCGTATCGACTTGCAGCTCGGCTGGGACATCGACAAGGAAGAAGAGAAGAAGGAAGAAAACGTCATTCCGCGCCTGAAGGCTATGCTGGGTGATGACGTAGAGTTTGAGCTTGAGTGGGTGTCGATCTACACCTTCCAGTGCCGCCGTATGGAAAAGTTCCGGCATGGCCGGGTGCTGTTTGCAGGAGATGCGGCGCATCAGGTGTCTCCATTCGGCGCACGCGGCGCCAACTCTGGCCTGCAGGACACAGACAACCTGATCTGGAAGCTGAAGCTCGTCATGGATGGTCTGGCACCGGACAGCTTGCTGGACAGCTATGACATGGAGCGTGTTCACGGCGCGGACGAGAACATCATGAACTCCAGCCGTTCGACGGATTTCATCACGCCGAAGTCGGAAGTGAGCCGTCTGTTCCGCGATGCCGTTCTGGATCTGTCAGAGCATTACGAGTGTGCCCGGCCACTGGTGAACTCAGGCCGGCTTTCCGTGCCTTGCACCTATGATGGATCGCCGCTCAACAGTGTCGATTTGGAGGGGTATCCTGTCCGTACCCGTCCAGGTTCTCCGGCAGTAGATGCACCGGTCAGCGGCGGTTGGTTGCTTGATCTTCTGGGTGATCGCTTTCAGCTGATCGGTATCGACACCGATGTGCCGTCAAGCCTCGATGAACGCGGTATTGCGATTGAGGGCATGACCCTTTCCACGAATGATGATCCGAGCGGTGCGCTGAAGGATAGGTATCTGGGCCAGGCCGAAGCGGGTGTCTATCTGATGCGGCCGGACCAGCACGTGGCAGCACGCTGGAAATCCTATGACGAGGCGGCTGTCCGCGCTGCGCTCAATGTCGCAACCGGCCGGGCCAATGGAGCACGATAATGGCTGATCTCAACACAAAGCCGAACCTGGCAGGGGCCGATGATTTTTATGCAGAGCTCCTTGCCGCCCATGAAGGCATGAGCAAGCCGGAAAGCGATGCTTTCAATGCCCGGCTGATCCTGCTGCTCTCCAACCAGATTGGCGACCGCCAGGTTCTGTCCCAGGCCCTCAAGGCTGCGAAACTCGGCAAGTCTTGACGGCTCATACGATGAATTGCCATTGCACCCCAGACACTTAACAAGTGCGTCCGGGGCGCATTGGGGCCTTTTGTGCTGACAGGCGCTGCTTCAGAAGTTCACCCGGTCACCACCTTTCAGTGACAGGATTTCCCGTGCTTCATCAGGTGTGGCGACGGATAGGCCAAGCCCCTCGATAATACCGCGGGCAAGCTTCACCTGATCGGCATTGGAGCGGGCTAGCTTGCCTTTGCCAGCCCAAAGGCTGTCCTCCAGTCCCACCCGGATGTTGCCGCCAAGCGAAGCTGTCTGAGCCGCAATGCGCAGTTGGCTGGCGCCAGCCCCCAGGGCGGACCAGCGGTAAGCAGATCCGAACAACCTGTCTGCGGTCCGCTTCATGTGTTGAACGTCTTCTGGATGGGTGCCGATACCGCCAAGCAAACCAAACACCGACTGGACGAAGAACGGCGGTTTGATCAGTCCCCGGTCAACGAAATGCGCAAGGTTGTACAAGTGCGAGATGTCGTAGCACTCAAACTCAAACCGCGTATCATTTTCGTAGCAGGTGGTCAGAATGTATTCGATGTCCTGGAAGGAATTGCGGAACACCAGGTCCCGTGTCGCTTCCAGATGCGGCTTTTCCCAATCGTATTTGAAGGTCTCGAATTTATCGGCCAGGTGATATAGGCCAAAGTTCATGGACCCCATGTTGAGCGAAGCAACTTCGGGTTTGAATTCTGCTGCCGGACGGACCCGTTCCTCCACCTTCATGTAGGGGCTGCCACCGGTCGTTACATTGAGGGCGGCCTTTGAGGCCTGTTTGAGACGTGGCAGGAATTTGGCAAAGCCTTCCGGGCTCTGGTCTGGTTTGCCGTTCTCCGGATCGCGAGCGTGAAGGTGCAGGATGGCGGCGCCGGCTTCACTCGCAGCAACGGCCTCGGCGACGATTTCGTCAGGTGTTATCGGCAGATGCGGCGACATTGTCGGCGTATGGATCGAGCCGGTGATGGCGCAAGTGATAATGACCTTGCCGGTTTGCGGGTTCGCTGCGGGTTTATTCATGTTCCAATATCCTTGTCTGCCTGACGTTTATGGGCGGCAAGAGCCATCAGTCTCCGGTCCCGCCATTTCTGCCGTGCTTCAAAATCTGTTTCTGAAAGTTGTTGGCGCCGTTCCGCTTCAATCCTGTCAAGAACCGGGCCGGTCCAGTCGGCCCTGTGCTGCATCTGATCAAAGAGGTTCTGGAACAGGCCGTTGTAGCGCGCGGTATAGTCCCGCACACCTGCGGGAGCATTCAGGTCAATGGTCTCGAAAGGCCCCATGAAGGCCCAGCGGGCCGCCAGTCCTTCGCGGATGCCGATGTCCACATCCTCAACGCTGGCATGTCCGCTTTCCACAAGCCGGAACGCTTCTTCCAGGAGTGCAGCCTGCATCCGGTTCATGACAAACCCGTCAATCTCCTTTTGCATCATGATTGGTGACTGGCCAGCGCTGATCATGAGCTGACGTGCGCGCTCCAGTGCCTCAGGGGAAGTCCAGGGGGAGGGGACAACCTCGACAGCCGGAATGAGGTACGGTGGATTGATCGGATGGGCCACGAGACACCGTTCACGCCCCTTCAAATGATCAGTGAACTTTGAAGGCAGGAGCGCCGATGTCGAACTGGCAATAACCGCATCGGGTGCGGCAAGGGCGTCGAGTTCGGCAAAAACGTCCCTCTTGATCTCAAGCCGTTCCGGCGTGTTCTCCTGAATATGGTCAGCGCCATCAACGGCGGCGCCGAGGTCCGAGGTTCCGGTAATCCTTGCCAGCACGGCCGAAGGCTCTTGTCCGTTCAAAAGGTCATGAGCGACAAGGTCTTGCAGCACATCCGAAATGTATGAGATGGCCTTGTCCGGCTGGCTTTCGTCCTTGTCCCACAGGACAACTTCCTGCCCTGAACGGGCAAAACTAATGGTCCAGGCCCGGCCAATGAAGCCGCTGCCCACAATTGCAATTTTCGCCAAGATTTCCTCCCATAAAACCAGCTGTTTTGCTGCACTGTTGGCGTCATGAGATCAGAGTGTCCAATGAAAGAAAAGGGCACTTGGATGCGGCGATAGGAGCCGCGATCCTCGTGCTTCCCAAATTTTATTGCGAGCAAGTGAAAGTAGAAGGAAATTGGCCTCAGTAAACGGTATTTGCAAAGTGTAATCGCGGTAATTTGATCCCAAGAGACTTTTTCAAAAAAACGGATTCTTGGGTTTTGTTGGATCTGGAGCGGTCAATACGAATAAAATTTCGGTGCCGTAGAGAAAAACGCCGGATCCCATCTCAGAAGAATGCAGATTGCGGTCTTGACTTTACGTCAGGCTAAGCGAAGGCCTTTCAAATACGTTCGCGAAATAATTGGGAAAAGGTGCCCTTTACGTAAGGGTATGGGTCCCCTGTCAATGACAATTGTCCGGCCGCCAATGCGATTTTGAACATAGAAAGCAGCGAAACCGTTAGCGAATTGCAGAGTAGCAAACCCGGTTCCGGCCGTTCTCCTTTGCCTGATAGAGCGCCTTGTCGGCCGCTTCGATAATCAGGCCCGGATTGGCTTCCCGCTCGTTGGTGGGCGCTACCGTGGCGACGCCCGCGCTGATGGTGACGCACCCCGCCTCAGTTGCAAATCCGTGTGGAATGGCAAGTTCCTGAATACACTTGCGGATCTTTTCCGCCAGATCGACTGCCGCGGCATTGTGAGTGTCGCCAAAGATTACGGCAAACTCTTCGCCTCCGTATCGGGCCACCAGGTCGCCCGGACGGCGCGAGAACGTCTTCAAGGCATCACCCACGCGGCGCAGGCATTCGTCGCCCGCCATATGGCCGTAGTGGTCGTTGAAAGGCTTGAAGAAGTCGATATCGATGAGCGCCAGGGATACTGGGTGTTCATTGCGCCAGGCGCGCCGCAATTCCCGGTCCAGGAAGTCGTCGAAACGCCGGCGGTTGGCTATTCCGGTCAAGCCGTCGAGGATCGCCAATTCCTCAACCCGCAATTCGGCGAGTTTACGTTCAGTGATATTTTGATGTGTAACCAGAAAATGACTGGGGCCGTCCCACTCCAATGGCCGGATGCGCATCATAAACCAGCGTTTTTCCTGCGGGCAGTGACAGGGGTACTCGAAGAAAAAGACGGGCAATTCCCGGTTGATGATTTTGTCAATTCCCGCCTTCACAAGTTCAGCGTCCGGATCTCCTTCATTTCCCGAAGTGTTGCAGACGTCGAGGTAATTCACATCGCGCCAGGTCTTGTCCGGCGAGCCGCCATTTTCCTCCGCAAATGTCCGCCAGGCTTCGTTGACCCATCGGATAATCCCTTGGTTGTCAATCACGGCAATCTGCTGTGACATGGAATCCAGAATCGAAGCGAAAAAAACATCTGAGTGTCTCATCAACATGACACAGATCTCCGAGGATTTGCTCCTTACCAAGGGTAAGTGGAGTAAAAATATCAGATGTTTTTGTTGTTTCGGTATCGCCAATATAGGCAAATCCCCGGATATCAAGAGATATATTTTGCGAAAAATAGATGATGCGCCTTTGGCGTGTATTTGGTTGTTGGGATAACTTCTGAAATTGCAGATTCCAAGCTTTCTCATTTGTTTCGGTTGTGCGCGGTGAATGTTGTGGCAGCGAACTGAGGGCAACTGCAGGACCGGCATGATGCCAGACCTGCATTTGTTTCCCGCGCAATACTGCTTGTCACTGTACCGCGAGACGGGATTGAAAGGCATTTGCGCTTTGAAGGTCGGCAAGCGGTGAGAACATTTCGAAGCTGAATTCATTCAGTTTTTCATCCTGCCTGACTTTGTTCGGCCAGTCTGGCGATGCCAGGGCGGATTTGCCGAGGGAAACCAGGTCTGCATGCTGGTCCGTGAGCATTTTTGCCGCCTGAGATGGATCGCCCAGTCTTCCATTGGCAATCACCGGGAGGCCAGTCAGCAGACGGGCCAGTCTCGACAGCGGATAGCCATTTAAGAACGCTGGCTCAGCTGCGTGATGTTCTGTCGTGTGGATGTAGCTCGCTCCGGCCTTGGCCAATTGAGGGAAAATGACTCTGGCATCGTCTTCCCCCGAAGCCCATTTGTGGTTGAAGTCATTGACCTTGGCTTGGGAAATTCTGACGCCAACAGTGAAATCCGGGCCAGTTGCTTCGCGCACGCGTTCAATGGCTTCGCAGGTCAGTCGTATTCGGTTGAGTGTATTGCCGCCATACCGGTCTTGACGCAAATTGGTATAGTCAGTCAGGAACTGATCGAGCAGATATCCGTTAGCGCCATGCACTTCGACGCCATCAGCACCGGCATCCTGCGCCCGGCGGGCTGAATCGGCAAATCCTTTTAAGGCAGTTTCTATTTCCGCTGGAGCGAGTTCCTGTGGCGTCGGATAGGCTCCTTCTCCGCGGTAAAACTCCATTTGGCTTCCCTTGGGCCGGACAGGCGATGGGGCACGAGTATCGTTGACGAACCGGTTGTATTGCGAGAGAGCGCCAGCGTGCATGAGCTGTACAATCACACGCGAACCGGCGTCATGGACTTCTTTTATGAGCTTCGCCCAACTTGCCGCCTGTTCTAGATCGGCCAAGCCGGGCTGGTATCTATACCCCTGGCTGTGGTGCTTGTCGGTATAGACGCCTTCCGTGATAACCGCAGCAAAACCGCCATCCGCAAAGGAGCGGTAGTAAGGAAGCATCAACTCGCTGACGTTGCCTTCTTCAGTTGCGCTGACACGTGTCATTGGCGCGACAACAGTGCGGTTTTTCAGTTTTATCGAGGCGAGTTGAAACGGATCGAATAAGGGTGTGAACGGCATGGTTGGCTCCAGATGAAACATGCCGAACAACCTATCTACTGCGTTCTGGTGTGATAATCTTGCGATATGTCAAGTTATCTTTTATTAATCGTCACATAATGAGTTCTGAGAACGTCACTGAATTTTTGCGCATTTTCCGCCTCGTTGTTGAACGGGAGAGTTTTTCCGCCGCTGCGCGCGAATTGAACATGACGCCTGCCTGGGTCGCCAAACAGGTGACCCGGCTTGAAGAACACATGAATGCGTCGCTTTTGATCCGATCCACCCGGCAGTTGCGGTTAACGGATGCGGGCCAGGAATGCTATCGCGGTGCCGGCCGGGTGGCCGATGAGCTGCAGTCATTGCGGGATAGACTGCAGTGTAACTCAGCACAAATCGCCGGTTCCGTGCGGCTTAATGTGCCAACGATATTTGCGTTGGGGCGGCTGGGAAAACAACTGGCAGGCTTTCAGGATAGCTTTCCGAACCTGACGCTCGAGATTTCCATTTCAGACAGTTTTGTCGATCTATTCAACGACGATGCGGACATTGTCGTGCGCATTGCTCACACTTTGCAGGACAGCACTGCTGTGGTGCGCAAGATCGGCGACGTGCCCAGGGTTCTTTGCGCTTCCCCTGAATATCTCGCAAACAATCGGGGATTGTCCGAGCTGACTGATTTTAAACATCACAAGGCATTGATTTTCAGTGGCCTGAGGGCGCCGAACCAGTGGCATTTGTCGGACGGTAAAACTGCGGCCTGGATTGACCCCAACGCTGCGCTGCGCGCGAATAACAGCTTCTTGCTGAAAATGGCGGCAATTGCGGGAACCGGCCTCGCGTTTTTGCCCCGGATGATCGTCGAAGAGGAACTTAAGACGGGTCAGCTCGTTCACGTTGCCAACTTCGTGGATTGCTCGCCGTTTCAAATGTACCTCTTGCGCCCACCTGCGAAGCATCTTCCGGCAAGAACCAGAATTGTCTGGGATTTTCTGTCGAAGGATTACGGGGGCGGCTAAGATTTGCCCGTCAGCTTGATTGATTTGCCGAAGCTAAAGGATTTGTACCTCCAGCTCGAACGTTTCGAATGCAGGAGCAGGAAGGCCAGGTTTTCGGTTCGCTGCGCGTACCAATTTATTCAGAAGGTCAGCCGGAACGTCCCTTTAAAGCTGTGCTCCTGCGCATTGGCGCCAAGTTGGCCGGAGTACCGCAGGTCGAAAAGCGAACTGTCTGAAACGGGCATGTCGATTCCCGCATCGAAGACCAGGGTATCCCGTTCCAGCGGCAAACCGGCAATGTTGAAGCTGCTCGAACCGCTGGCATAAGACATGGTGCTTTCGGGGGTGACATCGCCGAAGGCATGCCGCCATCCAAGAGAGCCGCTTATTCCCAAGGTGTGGGCCTCGCTGATGTCGATATCGGTGCCGAGGCGGATGCCAAAGGTGGAGTACAAGTTGGATTGGCGCGTTGCTTCGACGTTCAGGGCTGCAGCGTTTCCGCTTTCGGTAAAGCTTTCAGTGTAGCTGCTAACGAGACTGAGGCC
Organism: Roseibium sp.; assembly: GCA_965230705.1. Lineage (GTDB taxonomy): Bacteria > Pseudomonadota > Alphaproteobacteria > Rhizobiales > Stappiaceae > Roseibium. The sequence continues at coordinate 1,542,671 of CBDDLN010000001.1, forward strand.
GGCGAAAGGTTCCAGATAAGATGAATGGCCAGCTGGGAAGAGATGGGCAGCTTCCAGCCAGGCCTGCCCGGTCCAGCCAGTGTAGTCGGCTGACAGGATGCCGGGGAGGCCGGAAAGTCCGGTTTCGCGGCTGGCTTCGATCTGATTGTAGGTCGCGCCAAGGCCACCGCGAATGGACGTGGCGCCGAAGTGGGAACTGCCATAGGCAAACCCATGAAAACCGTCGATCCGGGATTTCGAAAAGCGATCCGAAGTGTTGGAAAAGGTACGGGAGTACCCAAGGGCGACACCGATCCTTGCAGCCTCGTTAAAGAGGGTGTCAAACCCGGCCATGATGCCGCCGGTGGCCGTATCGGTTTCGGCGGCAGAACCGCTCTCCTCAACGCTCAGAACGCTGCCGTAGCCGCGCAGCCACAACTGCGGCGCGCCCAGCGATCCGCTCTGCGGCGCCCCTTCGCCGTGAAAGGCAGTCACTGCCGAAGTTACGCCGCCAAGCTGCGCGCCTCGCATCCGGTCGCTGATAACACCTGCGGAGACGAGGGCGGCGTTGATTGCGTTGCTTGTCGTACTGGCATGAACTTCTCCGGTCAGGCCGTTATAGGCGGCGCGGACCGATTGGCTGCTTGGCGTGCTGATGAAGGCATCATGCACCTCATGTCCGGAGCCGAGCTCTTCTGTTGCTCCGCCGACCGCCTGTTCGTTGGCAGTTGCCGCCTTGTCGGCGACGGCCGAGGTGTTTTTGGTCAGCGTGAGATAGCCCTTGGTGTCGTCAAACTCGGCGCTTGCATCGAGAAAATGGTATCCGGAATCGACTTTCAGACCGTAGCTGGAATCGTCATGATCATAGCTGGAAGTGTCAATTTCAAAGCCGCCGGAAGACTCTATTATGGTGTATTTTGTATCCAGATCCGGAGTGAAGCCGTCCTTGTTCGGATTCACCGCTATGTTGATATTCGTATAGGTCAGCGGGTCAAATTTGCCCTCATCACTCGGATTGACCAAATTGCCGTTGATCTTGAGGTCTGCGCTCCCGTCCAGAGCCGTTGCATCGAAAAGAAGGGTCGATTGGTTGCCGAATACCAGCTGGCCATTAACCGTCGTCGATGGCGAACTGCCGCTACCGCGGTCGATCATGTGCAGCGTTCCGCTGTAAAACCACAATGTCGTGTTGTTGTAGTTGAGGTTGGTATTGGCCGTGAGAGAAATGGTCTGTGCAACGAGTGTTCCGCCACTATTGACTTGGAAGACATCGTGTATGTTCGGGCTCGGGTCAGGTAAGATATTCAAAGCATCGACGGCCAGGGTCGAATTGTCGACAGTGACCGCAGGTTTGGAAGCAAAGCCGTTCGGGTACAAGGCTCCCTTCGAATGGACAGTGAGAATGGTAAAGTCCGCGCTTGCATCATCGGAAAGTGCGAATGTTTGACCATCCAACGCGTTAACGCCCAAGCCCAGTTCAAAAGCTTTGAGGTAGCTACCGGCACCTGAAACCTCAATTGTTCCAGTTCCGCCACCTGTGGCCTGAGAGTCTTCAAAATACCCGCCGGTATAGATGCTCCTGGCATCCACTTTTGCGCCATCTTCGATATAGAGTGTGCCGGCGCCGCCGTTCTTGCCGAGGAATATTGTTTGAGCGGACAAGCCCGCTTTGTTGCCGGTTACTTTGAGACCACCGAGGGCGGGCTGCAAACTATCGCCCAAAATCTTCTCGTTTTCGCCGATTATCAAGGTATTCACCGGCATTACGGTGACACCATAGTAGCTATCGACCGCGTCGTTGGTGATGCTGATCTGGAAGTTCTTAGAAATGCGGTCGGATCCTTCAATCGCGACCGGATTTTGGCCGATGATCACATCGCTACCACCTGTGTGATCGGGACGGTCGCCATCATGCCAGCACGACTTGTCTGTCCAGTTTCTGGAAAGGTCGGTGCATTCGACGTAGTGATCGGCAAATGCAGCATTGGGGAGGAGGGCGATGTCAAATACGCTGGAAGAGCCTAGGAAAGCGGCAAGCCAAGCCATTGAAACGGCGCAACGCAAACGCTTTGGACATGCGAGTCCCATGCCGAAATGCCCTTTTCCAATGACTTGTTCCAGAAAACCCCAACCAAAAGTTGGGTTTTTATGGTTAATGCAGCGTTAAGGTGGGCAGGTGTTTTTTCGTGCGGAGTGGGAGACCATCTGGCCTGATGGAAGTCTTTGGGCATGTCGGAGACGGATTGGATGTCGGTCTGGCGGTCAGTTGCAGGAACCTACTCCGGTATGTTTGGCCCACCGAAGGCATACCTTGACCACTAACCGAAATAGGGCGGTTTTTGAGAAAAATGGTCGGAGTGAGAGGATTCGAACCTCCGACCCCCTCGTCCCGAACGAGGTGCGCTACCAGGCTGCGCTACACTCCGATCCAAAGCCTTTCAGGTTTTTGAGAAAACCTGCCGGGAACGGCGAAGTTGCCCCCGCCGATGTGGAGCGCTGTTTAGCACCGGTCGGCGCCCCCCGCAAGAGGGTTCTTGCGACGAATATCTGAATTTGGACAGGCCGTGGCTGGGGGCAGGCAAGGCATTCGCGGCCGCAGCAGGGCGCTGACACCGGCAGCCTGCAAGCTGCTGTTTTTACGGCTGCAACACGGTCTGGGGAAAACTATGCAAAAGCAGTGTTTTTACCCCTCATCTAAGCCTTGCACTTCTCTTCCGGCCCCGTTATACAGCGTCCTCATTCTTGGGGTGTAGCCAAGCGGTAAGGCACCGGTTTTTGGTACCGGCATGCGCTGGTTCGAATCCAGCCACCCCAGCCACTTTCTTCTAAAATGCGGCGTGTGATACCGGGTTCCAGACTGGGCCGGGGCTACCGGCTCTTGTGCGTCACAATCGCCTGCAGTTTCCACGTGACCCAGTGTTTGATCCGATCCGCATGACCAGCCCGCGGAGCGGACAGTTGCAGCCCGTCCATGGAACGGCGTTGCCGCGCAATGCTCCGCCGCCGCTTGGGAACCATCCCAAGCGCTTTATCCTCTTAAATGGCGGAACCATTGCCGCGACTTCCGCGGCAATGTCCATGGGTCTTCAAGTTGATGCGGGCTGCGGGTTCGCAGTCCTTAGCCCCGCAGGTCTTCCGGCAGGATTTCGGCCGGGATGTTCTGATAGCAGACTGGGCGCAGAAAGCGCCGGATGGCCAGTGTGCCGACCGACGTGGCGCCAAAGTTGGTAGACGCGGGATAGGGGCCGCCGTGAACCATGGCATCGCAGACCTCGACACCGGTTGGGAACCCATTCGCCAGCAGGCGCCCGGCCTTTCTTTCAAGGACCCGAAGCAGGTCCCTGGCAGCTCTCGCATCGCCTGCATCTGAATGCAGCGTGCAGGTGAGCTGGCCTTTGAGGCTTCTTGCAAGCCGGTTCATTTCCTCCAGATCGCGCGCCACGACAATGATCCCAAGCGGTCCAAAGACTTCCTCGCCCAGCTCTTCATTGTTCAGCCACACCTCTGCAGTGGTCGACAAGAGGCAGGGCGCCGCTTGGCGCTCACCATTTTGCAGAGCAAGCAGAACATCCACTTCCGGATGGGCGGACATCTGCTCGCGCCCTGCGTTGAAGGCCGCTGCGATCCCGCCCGTCAGCATGGTCTGGGCTTCCATCGCACTGATAGCTTCGGTGGCAGACCTGGCAAAGGCATCTGCGTCATCCCCCTCCAGTACAACAGCTATTCCGGGATTGGTGCAGAACTGGCCAGCTCCCTGTGTAAGGGAGGCCGCCCAGTCCTGGGCGATGCTCTCTCCCCTGTCCGCTAGGGCATTCGGCAGCAGAAACATTGGATTGGTCGATCCCAATTCGCCGAAGAAGGGGACCGGATCCGGCCGCTGCGCGCACAGATCGAACAGGGCACGGCCACCGCGCAGGGACCCTGTGAAGCCGACCGCGGTGATCAGCGGGTGATTGACCAGTGTTTCGCCCACAATACGCCCGCCATCATGGACCATGCTGAAGACACCGGGATGGACACCCGTTGCCTGTATCGCGGCGTCAAAGGCTTGGGCGATAAGCGCCGACAGGCCAGGATGGGCCGGGTGGCCCTTCACGACCACCGGACAACCGGCAGCAAGCGCGGAAGCCGTATCGCCACCGGCGACAGAGAAGGCGAGCGGGAAATTGGATGCGCCGAAGATAGCCACCGGGCCGATTGGTCTTTGGATGAGCTTGAGATCCGGCCGCGGCAAGGGGGCACGGTCAGGCAGCGCGGGTTCATGGCGCTTGTCGAGATAGTCGCCTGCCTCGATATAGTCAGCAAAGAGCTGGATCTGTGCGACCGTCCGTCCGCGTTCACCCTCAAGGCGTGCTTCGGGCAAGCCGGTCTCCTTCATGCCCATTGCGGAGATGTCGTCACCAAGCGCCTCAATTTGACTTGCCGCTGCGCGCAAAAAGGCAGCGCGTTCAGCGCGTGAAGAATATCCGTAACTCCAGAAGGCTTCTTCCGCTGCTTCACAAGCTTTCGAGATCATCTCCGGTGTACCGGCCGAGAACCGGTCGGCCGTTCCGGTGACGGGCTCATTTTGCAAGACCTCGTCTGATGCGAGCCACTCTCCTGCGACCAGCGATTGACTTCTAACCATGTTCAAACCTCACTTGAATTCCGTAATCCGCACTCCGGCCTCGCAAAGCATTTGCCGCGAAACCTGAAAACTGTAGTCAAGCGCGCCGTCCGCTTGCGGGATGGGGGGCGCAACGATATGGGGAATGCCGGCCTGAATGATCGCGCGGCCGCAGTCGGCGCACGGGAACCGGTTCACATAAAGGGTGCAGCCCGACAGGCGAATACCCGCGCGGGTGGCGTTGTAGATCGCGTTCCGCTCCGCATGCTCGAACCAGAAAAACTTCTCACCGCTTTCCCGGTAAAACCGTGCCGTATCATCGGACCGGACACCGCGCGGAAAGCCATTGTACCCGGTAGACCGGATTTCGCGGCCTTCGGCTGAAGCTATGACGCATCCGACCTGAAAATCACGATCTTCCGACCACGATGCCACATGATCGCAAAGCGCCATGAACCGCTGCGTCCAAATTCGCTCTTCTGCCATGGTCATGCGCTCCGGTTGAGATCATTCTGAAGTGCCAATCCCAAGGTCTTTGGCAAAGGCGTGAATGGCGGTAGAACACGCTGCCATTCGGAATTTCCCGACCGGGCTGCGACGAGAAACTTGATGCCCGGGATCAGCGTGGGTCCGGCAAGCAGACCGCGTTGCCTTGCTATTTCGTCGCAAACCGCCAAGGGAGGCGAAGAACGGCGGGACCAGACTTGCGCAGCCAAGGGCGCGGTCACGTTCACAGTGGCGGAAATGCACCCAGCGTAGCCATCTGCCGCCGCAGTTTGGAGCGCGGTTTCTGAACTCGGAAATACCTGTAAAGCCGGAGCTGCGGCCACAACAGATCGGCAATAATCCAAGTCTCCTGAAGAATCCTTGATCCCGGCAAACCGGTCTGGTGCCAGCGACACAAGGTCTGCGATCAAGTCCACCGGAATAGTAAGCCCGGTCATTTGCGGGAAGTTATAGAAATAGATCTGGATTTTCCGCGCGCCGAGCGCGCCGTGGAGTGCAAGATACCAGGACTTCAAACCGGCCGGATCAACGGGTTTGTAATAGTAAGGTGGAAGAACAAGCGCGACGGGATATCCCAACTCGTCCGCATGGGCCGTCAGTTCGATCGTTTCGCGAAGCGACGGAGTTCCCGTCCCGACCATCAGCTTTTCTTTGGGCAATTCTTCCGCCGCCCATGCCATCACATCCTTCCGGCGCGGCGTATCGAACGAGTTGGCTTCCCCTGTCGAACCGAGGATGTTCAAACCATCGCAGCCATTGTGAAGCGCCCAGTTGCAATGCTCCAGAAACGGTGCACGCATTGGCATGAAGTCGCTGTCAACCGGAGTTGGCACAGCAGCAATTACGCCTTCCATCAAACTGCCTCTTCCTTGGAATATCGTTTGGCAAGACCCGCCAATTCAGACGGATCGGGGAGCGGCCTGTCGCCCTTTTTCCACCCGCCCGGTTCTTCAACCAGCCCGGCTGCGTTGCGGAACGCAGCTTCATTCAACGCCAGAAACGGTCGCTGATCATCTTCGACTTCGTCGGCGTACCGGATGGCATCCACCGGGCAAATGCTCTCACACATCCCGCACTCGATGCATTCGGTCGGGTGGATGAAAAACATGCGCTCTCCCTCGTATATGCAGTCGACCGGACAGACGGTGGTACAAATACCGTCCTTGACGTCGATGCATGTACTGGTGATCACGAGGGTCATCCGGTCAGCGGCCTTTCCAGACGGCAGGCCGTTTTTCCCGGAACGCAGCAACACCCTCAGCAGCATCCTCGGATAACAAGGCAGCTTCCAGTTCGCTGACCGGATACTGGAAGGCGTCATGCAAGGACATATGCGCGGTCTGGCGGGACACGGCCTTGATGGCTTTCAAACTGAGCGGGGCGCAGCTCAAGAGCCCGGCAATCCATCGGTCGGTCTCAGCATCCAGATCCTCCGGCGCAACCACTGCATTCAATAGCCCGTAGCGCTCCATGTCGGCGGCTGGGACCAGTGCCCCGGTCATCATCATGCCCACGGCAATGTTTCGGGGAATAAGACGCGGCAGCAAAACCATGCCGCCATCGAGCGGCACGCGCCCGACCTTGGCCTCTGGCAGTCCGAACCGGGCGGTCGTTGCGGCAATGACAATGTCACACCCAAGAACCATTTCCAGACCGCCACCGAGTGCCAGACCATTGACGCGGGCGATCACCGGTGTGGACATCTGCCGGAGCGCTATTCCGGAAAATCCGGTGGCACTGATGCTTTTCCAATAGTCCACGCCGGATAGCCCGGTATCCTCCTTAAGGTCAGCACCTGCGCAAAATGCCTTGGTGCCTGCGCCTGTCAGGACAGCGCAGCGGATTTCTGGATTGGATTCAATTTCCGTCCATATCTCGCCAAGCCGCGCATGTGCGGCAGAGTCGACGGCATTCAGGCTTTCAGGCCGGTTGATCGTCACCCTTGCACAATTGTCCGAGACCTCGAATTCGACACTCATTCGGCTGCCTCATGTGCGAGAAGCGTTGCCAGCTCGCGAAGCACTTCTTCGGTGTGTTCCCCAAGCCGCGGCGGGAGATGCCGGACTGTGAGCGGCGCATCGCTCAGATGCACCGGCGAACCTGCAAGGGTAAGTTCGCCGATAACCGGATGCTGGATGGTGTGCAGCATGCCGTTGATTTTGGTCTGAGGATCATCCAATGCATCACCCAGCGAACGCACTGGCGCGCAAAGAAGGTCCTGAGCTTCCAGACGCTCCAGCCAATAGGCACAGGTGTTTCCGGCGATGGCCTTCTTGAAGCGCTGCTGCAGATAGGGCTTGTGTTTGCGCTGAACATCCAGCGTCGGATACTCGGGAGACAGGTCCTCGATTTCAAGCGCGTTGCAGATGTCCTGCAAGGGATTTGCCTTGAAGGCGCCGACGATGACGATTGCTCCGTCTGTCGCATCAAAAACGCCGGTCAAAGGCATGGCGGCCCAATTGAGGACTTCGCGGTGTTTAGACCATTGTGCCGCTTCCTGCATCTGCATGGCGATCATGCTGTCGTACAGCGAGACTTCGACCTTTTGGCCATGGCCGGTCTTATCCCGCATCAACAGCGCTGCAAGGACGCCTTGCACGAGATGCATCCCGGCCGAGTAATCGCACAAGGTGGTTGGATAGATCGACTTTGGGATAGATGGATCCTGAGTCTTTTCCATCACTCCGGTCATGGCCTGGGCGAGGACGTCCTGACCGCCCTTGTGAGCGTAGGGGCCTGTGGATCCAAATCCGGTTCCAGATGCGCAGATGATCCTCGGGTTGATTTTGGACAGGGCGTCATAGCCGAAGCCGAGGCGGTCCATCACGCCAGCCCGAAAATTGTCGACGACGACATCGGCGGTCTTGATCAGATCCAGGACTTTTTGGTGTCCCTCTGGCGATTTGGTGTCGATGACGACCGAGCGCTTGTTGCGGTTCAGTGAGGCGAAGACCGCATTGTTGGTCGCTTCTTCGGTGTCGACACCGTAAAAACCACGGCTGAGATCACCGGCCCCGGGACGTTCGATCTTGATGACGTCTGCACCGAAGTCACCGAGGGTTTGAGTAGCGCAGGGACCAAGCATAACTTGGGTGAAGTCGATGACACGAATGCCATCGAGCGGCATAATTTTCTCTGACATGTAGGCCTCTGTTATTCCGCCGCGACGTGATCTTCGATCAAAGCGTTTGCCGACGGTTTGTCCCCCGGGTCAGCCCCCTGGGCGCGCATCTGTTTCTGGATTGCCCTGTGATCAACCATCCGAAGCGGGACATCCCCGTTCAGGGCCAGCGCAGTAGCAACGCCGGCCGCCTCCCCTTGCGCCATGCAAGGCGGAATTTCGCGCGACAGTTTCTGGGCATCGCTTTCTACGGAGTAGTGACGGCCAGCGACGATTAAATTGTCGATGCCCTTCGGAAGCAGTGCTCGGTATGGTGTGTAGTAGTCCCGGCCGCGGCAAACGGTGTCTTCAAAATACCGGCGCGATTTCACATCATCCTTGTTGACGACGTATTCGCCTTGGAGGAGCCGCGTTTGGCGGATTCCCATCTGCTCGGCTGCCCCCAGCATGGTGGCATTTTCAAAGCCCGGGATGTTTTCCTTGGCGAACTGATGAAGCTTCATCATCCGCTCCCGGCCCTCGATTTCAGAGGCAACCATGTCTTCGACCGAAAGCCCGTCATAACCCGGCATATGCGGACAATTGCACCACACAATGCCCGGGATCGGGGTCTTCAGCCACCACATGCCCCAGGCGCCGCCGATGCGCCGCCGGGCTTCGCGGTCCAGCTTTTTGTATTCCTCCGGATCTGAAAACTCGAAGGCGATTGCCTTGTCCGTATCGACATTGGCCATCCGGAACACGGTCGTAACAATGTATTGGCCGTCTGTGTATTCGGCCCCAGCCGCGACACCGACATCCAGATCCCCGGTGGCATCGACAACATATTTGGCGCGGATCGCCTGGCGGCCAAGTTTAGTCTGGGCGATCACACCGGTGATCCGGCCGCCTTCCATCAGAACATCGGAAAACCAGCTGTGGGTGCGCAGATTGACCTTCGCTTCCACAACCATGTCCAGGCTCACTCTTTTCCAAGCATCCGGATCAAAGGCAACGGCATGGATGATCGGTTGCGGCATCATCGCCTTGTGGAAGTCGATGCAGCCCCAGCGGGACCACTTCTGCCACATCTCCCAATTGGTCTGGCACTCTTCAGGCGGCGGATAAACTGCAGCGTCCTGACGTTCCATCCGGTCTACAAATTCGCTGACAATGCCTGTTGTGACGATTTCATTGCCGTCATTGACCATGTCGTCGAGCACAAGTACCATACCTCCGGAGGCCATGCCGCCAAGATGATGGTAGCGTTCAAGAAGGGTTACGGAAGCCCCATTGCGGGCCGCAGAAATGGCAGCTGCATGACCCGCCGGTCCGGCGCCAATAACGACGACACCGCAAGTGGCAACGACCGGGATCTGTGCGCCCTCTGTTTGAACAGTTTCTGTATGACGCTCTGCCATATTTCTTGTTCCTTGTTTCAATTTTGAACGGCTGGCGGCGGTAACAACTGCTACCAGCGAATGACGAGTTTCTCGGCGACCGAAACTGCGGTGAACAAAAGCACCGAGAGGCCGGAAGAAACGAAAACGGTCGCGTAGAGAAGCGGTGAGCGGAAGTTGAACGTGCTGTCGATGATTAAGGCCCCAAGGCCAACGTCAGCGCCAATCCACTCCCCGACAATTGCTCCGATCACGCAGGTGGTCGCGGCGATCTTCAAAGCCGAAAACAGGAACGGCAATGAGGATGGCAGCCGGATTTTCCAGAACACTTCTGCCTTGGATGCGGACAGGATCCGGGCGAGTTCCAGGGTTTGCGGCGAGACGGACTGAAGCCCCCGAACCATATTGACCAGGGTCGGAAAGAAGCAGATCAGCGCAGCAATGACGACCTTTGCTGTCATGCCCGCACCGAAAATCAGCACGAGGATCGGCGCAATCGCCAGAATCGGGATCGTGTTGATGAAGACGGCGATTGGAAAGAACGCCTTTTCGATTGTGCGGCTATGAACAAAGGCAACAGCGATCAAAATCGCCGCCAGATTGCCGACCACAAATCCCGACAGGCTTTCAATCAGTGTTGGCCAGAAATTCCGCGACAGCAGCGCAAACTCATTCACGAACACTGCGAGGACATCTGTCGGCGCAGGTGCGATGTAGGTCGGCACCTCAAACAACCGCACTCCAATCTGCCAAATGAGCAGCAAGGAGACGGCCGTCCCGATCGGGATTGCTGCGTTGGCCGCCCGCTGCCTTACGTGTTCGAGCAATCCGGCCTTTTCGTCTTCAATATCTGGCGAAACCTGTACCAATGACATCAGCATTCCTCCAGTAGTTGGCGAAGCTGGCCGCAATAGCGGTTGAATTCCGGTGTGTCGCGCAAGGCAACGTTCCGATGGGGCGGCAGATCAATATCGACGACCTGTTTGACGCGTCCCGGATTTGCCCGGAGCATCAAGACCTTCTGCCCGAGGAACACGGCCTCCGGAATGGAGTGGGTCACAAACAGGATCGTGACGCCGGTTTCCTGCCAAATGTCCCGGAGCTGCAAATTGAGCCGGTCCCGCGTCATCTCATCGAGCGCACCAAATGGCTCGTCCATGAGCAGGAGCTTCGGTTTGCAGACGAGCGCCCGTGCAATCGCCACCCGCTGGCGCATGCCGCCGGAAAGCTCATGAGGAAGTGCGTCTTCGCGGCCCTCCAGACCTACCAGCTTGAGCAGTTCGCGTGGAGATCGTTCAGACTGAGGGATCTTGACCCCTCTCTTGCGTCCAATCTCCAGCGGCAGTTCGACATTTTGCAAGGCACTGCGCCAAGGCAGCAGTGTTGCGTCTTGAAAGACAAACGCGAATTCACGTGCAAGGCGTGCCGCTTCAGTGGTCTTGCCGAGAATCTCGACATTTCCTTTGGCCGCCGGCACCAGATCGGAAACCAGCCGTAGCATGGTGGATTTGCCGCATCCGGATGGACCGAGGATCGTCCAGAATTCTCCTTCGCCAATCTCCAGGCTGATGTCTTCAAGGGCGGTAAAGCTTCCGAACTTCACCCAGGCTTGGGACAGGCAGGCCGCAACATTGCGGCTTGCCAAATCCTGCTGCAGACGCATGTCCGCAACTTTAGCCAAATTTGGGACGGACATCTTTAGTGGCTTCAAGAATGTCCAGCGTCATGATGTCGGACAGTTTCGGCGCACCATTGGTGAACTGGCCCAGTTTGTCGTAGGTGTCGATCTGTTCTTGCCAGTTGTCGACAGCCATGACGCCCCAGCCACCGGCCTTGGTCTTTTCGTTGAACGAAAAGCCGAGAACCAGATCAACTGCCTTCATCTCGTTTTCTTTTTTCATGTTGGGGTAACGCTCGACCAGTGCATCAACGCCAGCTTCCGGGTTTTCAAAGACAACTCCCCAGCCTCTCGAGATCGCCCGGATCGCCGCTGTAACCTTGTCGCCATGTTCCTGAAGAACATCGTCGGTCGTGTAATAGGGATTGGCATAAAGCTGGATGCCTGCGTCCCAGAGCTTCATGTCGACCCGTTCGTCGCCAAGAACCGATAGCGCGCCGACATTTGTCTGCCAGCCGGTCGCCACATCGACCTGCCCAACTTTCAACGGGGCCATATCGCCGCCCATGACCGACACCTCGACCTGATCTTCATCGATGCCGTTCTTGGCAAGAAGCGCCCGCAGCAGAATCCTCGCCGTGCCTTGAGTGGCCACCTTCTTGCCGATCAGGTCTTCCGGTTTGCGAACCGGATTTCTGCCCATGGAGAAGTAGGTGAACGGGTGCTGCTGGTATCCGGCAGCCACACACTTGATCGGGAGGCCCGCTGACCGCGCCAGCATGAGCGAGGGGGAAGAGGAGATGGAGCCGAGATTGTTCGCTCCCGACGCAACGGAGGCCACACCATCGATGTTGGGGCCGCCTGGTACAATTTCCAGCTCAAGTCCTTCTTCGGCGAAATAGCCAAGCTTGTCAGCCATGACTTCGCCGAGAATTCCATTTGATGCCAGCCAGCCGAGTTGCAGCCTGATCTTGAAATCGGCGGCCTTCGCCGGTTCGATCGAAAAGAATGTGCCCGTTGTTGCAAGCCCGGCCGTCGCGCCAATTCCCTGAAGAATATGCCGGCGGTTAAGTCCCCTGTTCGTCATGTTGTCGGTCTCCTGGTAGGTGATTTTTTGGGGTATCTCCCGTTTTCTTTTCAGCCTAGACGCGCGCTGGGTGTTGCGGATAGAACTAAGTTTTGCGCATAGCGATGCCTTTTTTGCATCGCCAGGGAGTCAAGTCCGCATGCACAGTAAGTTTTTGAGCTATTTTGATGAGGTCGCCCGCCAGGGGTCGATCCGGCGTGCAGCAGCAGTGCTGCATGTCTCGTCATCTTCGGTAAACCGCAAGATTCTCGACATTGAAGAGCGGCTTGGAGTGAGGTTGTTCGACCGGCATGCGGAAGGTGTCGAGCTGACAGCAGCAGGCGCCGTTGTTCTGGAGCATTGCCGGAAAACGATTTTCGACTACGACAAGATCCTGCATGTGGTCGCCGACATTCGCGAGATGCGCGCCGGTCACATCGACATTGTATCCTTGGATTCCGTGGCCCTCAGCCTGCTGCCCTCGGCCATCGATCAATTCGCCCGCGAATACCCTGACATCACCTATACGATCAGGACCGCCCAGCCGGACGATATCGTGCGAGCGGTTGCCGAAGGGGAGGCCGGGATCGGTATTTCGTTCTGCAACGATCTTCACCCGGGTGTAAGGCTGCGGACAGAGAAGTCCGCACCAATCGGGGCCATCCTCAACAAGGACCACCCGCTTGCCGAACGCGACGCACTGGACATAGAGGACCTGTCACCGTTTCCTCTCGTCCGCTCCTATGATGCCCTGGCAGAACGTTCGCTGGTCAATCTGGCACTGGCGGACAACAAGGTACCGCTCAAAACCGCCTGCTATACCAATTCCCTGCCGCTTGCCCGCTCGATGATCCTGAATGGCCATGGCATTGGCCTGTATTCGAAAATCGGGTTTCTGAACGAAATTGAGGCCGGGCAGTTGCGCTACCTTTCGCTCAAATCCAGCTTCCTGAAAGATCTGAAAATCGGGCTTCTTATCCCCTCGCGCAGCAACCAGAAGCCGATTGAAAATGCGCTATGCCGTATCCTGTCGAAATCTCTCAGGATGATCCGGCTGGATTCCTGATCTTTGCCGCACACTCTCTGACCAGCCTTCTCCCAAGGCTTTTCGGGATGGTCTGCGTTTCACCCGTTTTCCGGCAGGGATTTCGGACTGGGTCATCGCGCGCTCGCGCGCAAAACCTTCTAATCCTGCTCCACCTCCAGCCGGGCTTCGTCGGCTGGGATGGCGGCTGGCAAGGTATTGGCGGCAGAGCCATTCAGTAGGTTCAGGTGCACGCGGATGCGCCAGAGGTGATAGGCGACCCGGTGCAGCCAGCGCAGGGCGTCGAGCCGCGCCCAGGCCTCTTCGTCGGAAAGGGTGCCATGGGTGGCTTCGGAAATGATCCGGTCCCTTTGTGAATGCCTCTGCTGGTGTAGCAGGCGCTGGACACGGTCAAGCAGAACCTCACAGGCTTTAGGGTCTTCAACATCACTGAAATGATCCGTTGCCGAAACCAGGATCCCGCTAAGGCGGGCGAGCCGCCGGTCTTTCTCCAGTTCGTCAATTCTTTCGGCTTGCGAACAGCGGAACAGCAGCCGGTCCAGATGATCCAGCGCGTGAAACATGCTCTTGATCTGCGCCGACCGGCGGTCGGCCTTGCCCGGCACTTCTATCTTGTCCAGATAGCCGCGGGTCTCCTCAAGGGCGGCTTCCAGGCTTTCGCGTCCAAAATCATTGTCGTCACTGCCGTGAACGCCCAGTCTCGACCTGAGGTGATGCGTCACGCCAATTGCCAAACGTTCCACCGCGATTTTAGCGGCCGAAGTTGCCGCCTCCGGATCCCGGAGGGTCAGCTGGTCCAGGGATTTCGTCAGTTCCGATCCCCTGTCTGGAATGAGAAATTCCACAAGGCGGGCAAAGGGATGGGCAAAGGGCAGGATCAGGACCACACCCACCAGATTGAACAGGCTGTGAAAGGCGACCAGCGCCGTCAGGGAGCCGCCGTCACCATAGAAGTAGGCGGCTGCGGCGGCGAAGGGACCGAGAAGGACAAAAGCCATCAGCCCGGTCATGAGATTGTAGATCACATGGGCAAAGCCGGTGCGCCGGGCCATCGTGCCGCCGCCAAGGGTGGCAAGAGCCGCGGTGAATGTGGTGCCGACATCCATGCCGATGACCAGCGCGGCGGCCTGGGAAAAGTTCACCGCGCCTGCACTTAAGGCCGCCAGGGCCGTGGCGACTCCAGCGCTTGAAGACTGGGTAACCAGGGTAATCAGCACCCCGATCGCCACCAGTTCTAGCCGCCCCAGCAGGGTATCTGACGGGAAATCGGCCGGCGTTACCACGCCCTCGAAGGCGTCAAGGCCGACCTTCATCTGTTCAATGCCGATGAAGATCAGCGCAAAACCGGCAAGTGCCTGGCCGAGCGCGGCGGGCGTCTGCCGTCCGGACAGTTTCAGAAGTGCTCCGGCGAAGACAACCGGCAGCATGACCTGCCCGAGGTTAAGCTTGAAGCCGAGGATCGCCACGAGCCAGCCTGTCATTGTGGTGCCGATGTTGGCGCCGAAGATGATCCCGATCGCCTGCGGAAAGGTCAAAAGTCCGGAGGCTACAAACCCGACCGCCGCGACGGTCGTGGCGCTGGAGGACTGAATGGCTGCTGTGGTCAGCGCGCCGGTTACGGCGCCCGAAAGAGGCGTTGAGGTGAAGCGGGCAAGCATGCGGCGCAGGCCGTCTCCCGCCAGCGCTTTCAGGCCGCTTGTCAGCAGCATCATCCCGATGAGAAATAGGCCGACGCCGCCAAGCGTAGCCAATACATTCCAGTACATTTGCGGCAGATTGCCAGAGTGAAGTTCTCAATACAATGTAGTGGAATGCTGGATCATCGCTTTCGCTGGTCTTGCGAAGGAGGCCGTTGTCTAGCCTGCATTAGCCTGGCCATTCGTCCGTTTTGAAAAAAAACTCCCGGCAACCCGACTTTGTTTTGGTGTATTATCTTTTCCGCTCAACTTTTTATAGTGAAAGCCACTGTGCAGAATTTCCCGATTGAACGCCCGGAGTGTTTTTTATGGCAAATTTTGTTGGAACTGATGGTGCGGACACTTTCACCGACATCATCGGAGAAAGTGATTTGATTGTACCGCATGGCGGAAACGATTCCATTTCCGCAGGTGAAGGAAACGATACGGTCTGGGCAGGAAGCACAGATCTGGGTGCAGACACGATTTATGGCGGATTGAACGCCGATATTCTCGCAGGCGGCGGGGGAAACGACCATGTTGTTGCCGGACTGGGGTCAGACACCGTCTATGGTGGCTCTGGGAACGATTATATTGATATCGCCGATCTTACCGCAGACATTTACGACAATGTCACGGCCTCAAACGAAGCTTGGGGCGGCTCTGGGAACGACACGCTCGTCGGCAGTGCCGGAACAGACATACTGGGTGGTGGTGCGGGCAATGACGCCATTCAGGATTATTTCGGCAATTCTGCAACGATATACGGTGGCGCGGGCAACGATCTTCTCATCGGTGCCCAGGGAGACGATGTGATCTTCGGCGGCAGCGGGGAAGACACGATCGCCGCAAGTGACGGCGACGATGTCATCTACAACGGCGCGGAGAATGACTCCGTTGAAGCCGGAAACGGAGCTGACACCCTTTGGGGCGGCGGGGGCAATGATTTTCTGGATATCAGCGCCGACAGCGATGCCGACTTTGTCGGATTTGTTTCCGGAAACGGAAGCGATACGATCGAGGGGTTCGATTTTGCCGAAGACATCTTGAACGTTGAAGCGTTCGGATTCGCATCCACGGCAGAGTTTTTTGCCAACGCCTCCAGTCACAACAGCTTTACCGTGGAAGTCGTTTTGTCTTCCAACACCACGGTATACTTTCAGGAGGAAAGCGGAATGGCGTTCGATGTCGGCGACATGACCGCAAACACGGATTGGCTGATCATATAAAACTTCGGCTTTTCCTGTTTTGTGGCTACCGAAGTAGTTCTGATCCGTATTTGAATTTCAAGGTAACGGCACGCCCAGGACCTCGTTGAACAGCAGGGTGAAGCCGAAGATGATGGCGGCGACACCGGCCACAAGGATCATCCAACCTTTTGCCGAATAGGCCTCGTGTTGCGCTGGCAGGATCAGTGCCAATCCCATCAGGATTGCCGAGATCTCGAAGCCAAGAATTGGGAACAGGGCGACAGCCACGAGCATCAGGACCGGTACAGAGGCCATGCGCAACCACGAGCCTTCTACGGCAACTTCTGTGACATGGCGGGTGATGAAGAGTTTGACCACGGCAAGAGCGGTCAAGGCGAACATGGCAATGGCAATCGTTCTTGGAAAGACTGCCGCTTCCTGATTGAGGCTTGCTGACTGGGAAATTGCGATCAGGGCAATGCCGCCGAAAACGACAAGGCTGGCAAGATCGCGCAACACGGCGTTTCTCGGGGCCGGATCCCGGTCCAGAACCGGCTCGCCACTCGACTTGATGACCAGTTTCTTGATTTGCGGCCAGAAGGGGTAAAGGAAACTGAGCACTGTCAGGGCAATGATCACCATTGAAAGCGGCCGGCCAAAGAATTGGCCCCAAAGATCACCAATGGCATCACCGATGGTCCAGCTCTGCACAAAGCCCTGTTCAGCAATGCGCCCAAGGATCAGGCCCAGCACAATTGGAGACGCGGAGAACCCGCGTTTGGAAGCGAGCCAGCCAATCACGCCAAGCACGATCATGATGACAATGTCGGAAACGCTGTTGCGGATGGCAAAAGTGCCAATGACGGTCATGAAGGCAACGGCTGGCACAAGCGCAGCCTTGGGCGCCTGAACGATCGCCCGGTAGGCGAACCGCCCGATTAACAGGCCGACCGGCAGCATCAGCACGGTGGCAAGCAGGAGCCCGAAAATGAAGGTGTAGACGATGTCCGCCCCTTCAGAGAACAGGCTCGGTCCGGTGCGCACGCCTTGCACCAGAAGCGCACCCAGAATAACGGCATCCGGCGGTGTGCCGGGAATGCCAAGAACCAGTGTCGGGATGAAGCCACCGCCGACTGTTGCGTTGTTGGCCGATTCCGTGGCGATAATGCCGCCGGGATTGCCTTCGCCAAATTTCTCGTCGCCCTTGTTGCTGCGTCGCGCTTCCGAATAGGCGACCAGGCCGGCGATGGATCCGCCAGCGCCGGGAAGGGCGCCAACCATCGTGCCGATGACGGAACTGCGGATCAGGTTGAACTTGTTGCGGGCCAGCGCCATGACCGCCTCGGGCAGGCGGAAGCCGCGGGTATCCTCCGGTTCCTGCAAATGCTTGTTGGGCGTTGCAACGAGGTCGATTAGCACCGGAATGCAGTAAAGGCCGATCAAGGCGGACACGGTCTCGATACCACCAAGCAGGGTGCTGGATCCAAAGGTGAAGCGGACCTCAGCGCTGGTCTCGGAAATGCCGATCATGGCGATCAACAGGCCAAAACAGGCGCCGATGACGCCTTTCAGAAAGTCCCCCGTTGAAAGCGCCGCAATCAGAGACAGGCCAAAGATGGCCAGCCAGAAATATTCGACCGGACCGAAGGCGAGGGCGGCTTCTGCCAGGGGCGGCGCGAAGATCAGCAGCGCCAGTGCGCCAACCAGGCCGCCGGCAACGGAGGCCAGGCAGGCAATCGAAACCGCGAGATCGCCGTCGCCCCGTTTGGCCATGGGGTAACCGTCAAATGTCGTCGCAATCGCTGATGGTGTCCCTGGCGTATTCAACAAGATAGCCGCGTAGGCACCGCCATAGATCGCACCGGTATAGATGGCCCCCATCAGGATCAACGCGCTGTCCGGCGCCATGGTGAATGTCAGCGGCACCAAAACGGCAACAGCCATGGTGGCGGTCAGCCCCGGTATCGAACCGATAATCGTGCCTGCGGCGACCCCCAAAAGGGCGAGCATCAGGTTCAGTGGCGAATGGGCGTTTAACCAGAAGTCGAGCAAATGTTTCTCCCCGGGCGGCGGTTCAGGGACAGTAAGAACAAAGCAAAGGGTGGGAGCGCGCGAAAAGGCACGCCCCCGGGTATGGATTTATTCGATGATACCTGCGGCTTTGGCAGCACCAATGTAGCCTTCGGCCTTTTCGGTGAGGAAGGCATTCATGCTGTCGCCATAGCCGACATCGAGAAGGGCAAAGCCGCCATCAAGCATCTGTTTCTGGAAGTCAGGATCGGCGTTGATTTTGGCAATTGCGTCAGACACCTGTTTGCGGGTCTCCTCGGAAGCGGAACTTGGTACCGCGACACCGCGATAGGCCCCGGATACAAGGTCAAAGCCAAGTTCGCGGAATGTCGGCACATCCGGGAAAGCAGGGTGCCGCTCTTCCATTGCAACGGCAAGCATGCGGACCTTGTCGCCCTGCTTGGCGCCGACGGTGGTATAGCCCCATTCCGCTTTCACCTGATTGCCAAGCAGCGCGGCGACTGCAGCGCCAGTGCCCTTGAAGGCGACATAGGTGGTTTCGACCCCGGCTAGAGCATCAAACTGGACCTGCGCCAGATGGTTTGCTGTTCCCTTGCCCGAGCCGGAGAAGATGACCTGCTTCGGGTTGGCCTTTGCATGGTCAATGAGGTCCTGCAAGCTCTCGAATTCGCTATCGGCTTTCACAACGATGGCGTCCGGCGTGTAGTGGAACATGTAAACAGCTGTGATGTCATCGGTCTTGAAGCCGACATCACCTTGCTGCGGCTTGATGACAATGTGCGGCAGATTGATGCCCATGATCACCGAACCGTCGCCTGCCATGGAGTTCAGCTGCGACCAGCCAACGGCACCGCCGCCGCCTGGCTTGTAGGAGACAACAAGCTGCTGGCCATAGAGTTTTTCAAAGAAGGGCTGCTGAAACCGGGCGGTGATATCGGATTCGCCACCGGGACCAAACGGAATGACGTAGTCGACACTTCCTGCCGGAAAATCTTCGGCTGATGCGACACCCGCGACGACGGTAAGAGCCGCGGCGATTATACTGGTTCTGAACTTCATAAGTATTACTCCTCCCAAAAAATGGCATTCATTTCACAGCCGCGGGCGCCACTCCACGGTCAGCGGTTCAGCTGGAACCGGTGTTTCTGATCTCCTCCAACAGGTGGCTGGGAATTCTCACGCCATCGCCTTGCGCCTTCTCGCGTGCCGCCAATCGGCGGCAGCCGGGCAGGCGTGCGCCGTCCTGGGCCTCAATTGCGCCGATAAGTACCTCCAAGCGATCGGCGAAATTGCCGCCTGATACGACACCAGGCGCGAATGCAATGATTGTCTGACCAACACCAGGCGCGGAACCTTCTGCATCAAAGAAGGATGTGGCCTCAAAAGAATGATTGGCTCCAACAAGCGTGGCTGCCAGAATTTCGACAATGAGGGCAAGGGCTGCCCCCTTTGCGTCACCCGCCGGGATCATGGTGCCCTTGAGTGCTGAGCCCGGATCGGTGGTCGGCTCTCCGGCAGCATCAAGCGCCCAGCCTTCCGGGATCGGCTTGCCGGCCTTTGACGCGGCCATAACCTTGCCGCGCGCGACCTTGGACAGCGACAGGTCAATCACCAGCGGCGGCTTTCCCTCGCGCGGCGCGGCAAAGGCAATCGGATTGGTGCCGAATAATGGCGCATGGCCGCCCCACGGCGCCATAGCCTGTGGTGTGTTGGCCACCATCAGGGCAACGAGGCCTTTCTCCGCCAGCCGTTCCACGTGAATGCCCAGTTGACCGCAGTGGTGCGAGCGGAAGATCCCGGCAGCGGCAACGCCGGCCTTCGGCGTCATGTCGGCCAGTACATCGATTGCAAGATCAACGGCGGGATAGGCAAAACCATTTGCCGCATCAATACTGGCAAAGGCTGCAGTCTGGTGCACGATTGCCGGAGTAGCTGCGCCGTCAACCTTGCCACTGCGCGCCTGGGCGGCATAACTTGCTACGCGGGAAAACCCGTGCCCGGCCTGACCATCGATTTCCGCCGCAACTAGGGCGTTTGCTACAGATTTGGCATTGGCTGGGCTGGTCCGGTTGGCCACCAAAGTGGCCTCGATCAGCTGCTCGGCCTCTTCCTTTTGCATGTAAACGGCATTGTCAGTCATTGCTCAGTACCCGTTTGACGTTTTCAACGGTGACGGAAGAGACACGGACATTGCCTTCATCCGTAACCCCGGCGATATGCGGCGTCAGGATCAGATTGGGCACGTCCTTGAACTTGGCCGCAGCTTCGGCGGTCAAAGGCTCAGTTTCAAAGACATCGAGCGCTGCTCCGCCAAGGGCTCCGGACTGTAGGGCCGCGGCGAGTGCAGCCTCATCGACAACGCCTCCTCGAGCCGTATTGATGAGAACTGCGCCGGGCCGCATCTGGCTGATGGCGTCTGCGTCGATTAGGTTGCGGGTTCCGTCAGTCAGCGGCACATGCAGGGAGAGGGCGTTGGAACAGGCGAGCAGGTCTTCACCGGTTTCGCAGCGCTGTACGTCTTGCCAGGCAGGATCATCTGCGGCAACGAACGGATCGTGTGCAGCAACGCGCATGCCAAGCGCCTTCGCCCTTGCCGCAACCGCGCGTGCAATCCCGCCAAATCCCCAAAGCCCCAGACAGCGGCCGGAAACTTCGCCGCCGATCAGCGCATTGCGGGGCCAATCTCCGGCTTGCATCTGGGCGGCTGAATAATAGGCGCCACGGACCAGTACAAGTGCGGTTGTAATCACATACTCAGCGACCGATAGCGTGTTGGCGCCGGTTGCCGGACAGACCGCAACCCTGCGATCTTTGCATTCGCTCAGATTGATATTGTCGAGCCCAACGCCCAGGCGCCCGACCACGCGCAGCTTTGGCGCTGCGTACAATAGCTCCGCATCGACCTGCGTCCGGTTGCGCACGATAAGCGCATCCGCATCGGCAAGTTCAGCAAGAAGTGCTGCCCGGTCATCAACAAGACCAGGCGCATAAAGCACCTGGTCGTCGCTGGAAAATCCGGAAAGCGCCGCCTCATCCATGAATTCGGATATGACGATTTTCATGGAGTTATGCGCTCCGATACAGTTTTGTCATTGAGAATTCCCTGTGACCGAGGGCTTCTGCGGCTGTGTTTCTGCCGTTTGCGGTTCTGCGGATCATGTCGATGAGTTCATCGCCCGCCTCATCGATGGTCATCTCCCGGCGCAGGATGCCGGAGACGTCGACGTCCACATGTTCGCTCATGGTGCGCACCGTGCGCGGGTTGGCGGTGATCTTGACCACCGGCACGATCGGGTTACCGATCACATTGCCCTGGCCGGTCGGGAAGGTGTGGATCACATAGCCGCCTGCGGCCATCAAGGTGACACACTCGGCAGCAGCGGACGAGGAATCCATGAAGTAGAGGCCCTTGCCGGACTTCGGCGCCTCGGCCGGCTCCAGAATGTCGATGTACTGCGAGGTGCGGCCGATCTTCTCCAGATTGCCAAGCGCCTTTTCCTCAATGGTGGTCAGGCCGCCCAGAATGTTGCCCTTGGTCGGCTGGCTGTCGGAAAGGTCATCGGTCTGGTGGGCGAAGATCACCTCGTCCTGATAGGCCTTCCACATCTTGTACCAGCGTTCCCCGACCTCCTCGTTGATCGCCCGCTTCTGGCAGATGTGTTCCGCCCCGGTGATCTCGGACGTCTCGCCGAAACAGCCGTAGATGCCTTCCGGCAGAAGCTTGTCATACATGTTGCCGACGGTCGGGCACGAGCCAAGACCGGTGGTGGTGTCGCTCTCGCCGCATTTGGTGGAGATCCACAGCTCCGACAGCGCGCATTCCTCGCGCTGCAGCTCGGAGGCGAAATGAACGAACTCCTTGGCCTTGCGGCTGGCATCCATGATGGTCTTCAGATCGCCGTTCTGCTCGATGGAAAAACCGGCGACCGGCTTGCCCGTGGCGGCAATGCCGTCAACCACCCGCTGGGTCCAGTCCGGCTCGATGCCGATGACCACACAGGCGGCCACATTGGGGTTGGCGCCAGTGCCGATGATGGTGCGGAAGTGGACTTCCAGGTCCTCGCCGAACTGCAGGCGGCCATAGGCATGCGGGATCGCCATGGTGCCCTTGATGTTGTTGGCCACCGCCTCGCAGGCGGCGTTGGAAATATCGTCCAGCGGCAGGATGACCACGTGGTTGCGCACGCCGACCCGGCCGTTCTCGCGCCGGTAGCCCTGGACAGTCATGTTGGAATATTTGGAGGACATTCAGCGGCTCCTTACCAGCGCTTGGTCTTGCAGTTGTGGGTGTGGACGTGGGCGCCCTTTGCGATATCGGCGATGATCTTGCCGATGTCCTCGCCGTATTTGGTGGCCGTGTCGCCTTGCTTCAGATCCTTCAGCGCGATCTTGTGGCCGATCGGCACATCGGCGCCGGCGGTCAAGCGGAACGTGGAATTGTCGTGGGTGACGCACACCAGCATGTCGGTGCCGGCCGTCAGCCCCTCAACAACAACAACACCGACATTGTCGGCATGCTCGTGAACGAGCAAATGGGGTACCTCAGACATAAATGTCTCCTGTCGAATTTTGCGGAAGCTCCCTCTCATGTATATTTAATCTTATATAAGAGTCAATATAGATGTTTGAACGAATCCCTGCCCGTGGTAGCTTGCGCGCATGACAGACAAGCCTGCGCCGCCAAAGCTCTACCAAACGGTTTTTGACAAGATCATCGAACGGATTGTCTCCGGCGCCTATGGCCCCGGAACCATGTTGCCGAGTGAATTCGATATTGCTGCGGAGCTCGGGGTCAGCCAGGGAACGGCCCGCAAGGCGCTGATTGAGCTTGAACGCAAGCGGATCATTGAGCGCAGGCAGGGGAAGGGGACTTTCGTTAGCCAGAGGACCCCGGAAAACTCATTGTTTCATTTTTTCAACCTGCGCGATTCTGAGGGCGAGCAGGTTGTTCCGGAGTTGAAAGAAGAGACTGTACGCCGCCGGAAAGCGAGCCCTGAAGAACGCAAACAGCTGTTTGGAAATCCGGCTCAGGTGTTTGAAATCGAACGCGTTCGCAGCTGGCACGACAAGCCGCTGTGCCACGAATTCAGCATCGTTCCCGCTGAATTGTTTCCAGGTCTTGCTGACAGGGCGCCCTTGCCGAACACACTTTATGTCCTTTTTCAGCAAGCGTACGGCTGTGCAATTATTGCGGCTGAGGACAGCCTCATCGCTGGTATTCTAGGCGCTGATCTTGGTGCAAGGTTTGAAAAACCTGCCGATACTCCGGTTCTGATTGGCATGCGCCGGAGTTTCGATCTGCTTGACCGGGTCGTTGAACTGCGCCGCAGTGTCTACCTTACTGAAAACGCAAGTTACATGGTTCGGATGGATTAGGCTCAATTCGAATTTTCGTGCGTTCTTTCGTTTTTTTCGTATCCTCATTGATAACGATGCAACAAGAGGACGAAATGCGGACGATCCGGAATGCGCAAACGCGCCAGACTGAAATATTAAAACACCTAAAGTACGCTGGCAGCGCGACCGTAGACGAGCTGGCTGAAATTTTTCATGCAACGCCGCAAACGATCCGCAAGGATCTGACGGTGCTTTCGGCAGCCAATGAAATCTCCAGGTTTCATGGTGGCGCCGCACTGCTGGCGGGCACCGTTTATACCGGTTTTGAAGCGCGCCGTGAGATCGCCCGGACGGAGAAGGAAAAGATTGGTGAAGCACTGGCGGCGCGGATCCCGAACAACAGTTCGGTAATCCTGAATGCCGGAACCACCACTGAGGCGGCTATTCCCCACCTGGAGCATCACCTTGGTCTGAAAGTGGTAACAGACTCGGTCCACCTTGCCGACAAACTGCGGCAGATTTCCGGGGTTGAAGTGATGATACCGGCCGGCGTGGTGCGTGGATCGGACGGTGTTGTACTAGGCGAAAGTGCGGTCGAATTCATCAGCCAGTTTCGCGCAGATTTTGCCATTGTTGGAGCCGCCGCCATCGCTGCGGACGGTGCGCTGCTGGACTACGATTTGCGTGAAGCCTCGGTAACACGGGCGATTATCGCCGCCGCCAGGCACGTTTTTCTAGCCGCTGATTGCCGGAAGTTCGGCCACGGCGCCCCTGTCTGTTTTGGGCACCTGGACCAGATCGACACACTGATTACCGATACCGGGGCCAGCACTGCCTTTATTGAAACCTGCAAGAAAAATGGCGTCGAAGTGGTTCTGGCGGATCAAAACACCGCTGACTTGGCGGAAATACCTTGACTGAATTTTCGTTTTAGTTTGTAAAAAGAAAAAAACGAAAAAATAAACGCGTCAATATAGGCGCGGTTGCTCTGGGAGGAGCCAATGGTGGCGGTTCAAGAAGGCCTGCTGGCTGTCTTGCGCATTCTGGGTGCGATAAACGCATTTGTCCTGAAAATCGGGCGGGGCATCGGCGTTGTCGCGATCGGGCTCATGGTCCTGGCCATCCTGATCCAGGTGGTGTTTCGCTATGTCTTGAATAGCGCACTGCCATGGCCTGACGAAGCTGCCCGGTTCTGCATGTTATGGATGACGGGCCTGATGGCCCCGACAGCCTTCCGCCGGGGCGGCTTTGTTGCCATCGACATGCTGGGCGAGGCGCTGCCATTCAAGGCGATGAACTTGCTGAACCTGGTGCTCTTTCTGATCTCGCTTGCGGTTCTGATCGTGGCTGTTCAAATCGGTTGGTCCGAAGTGACCGGCTTCGGCGGCCGGTTTGCCACCGCGTCGCTCTATGTTCCGCTTGATCCAATGCTTTCAGAGTGGCTCAGGGTGCCGCGCAGCTGGATGATGGCATCACTGCTGGTTGGTGTGGTCCTGCTGATATCGGTCAACATCGAGCTGATCCTCAGAACAATCGTGGGGCTGATTGGCGGCGAAGAGCAACTTGACCGGCTTCCGGCTGCAGACATGGCGGGGGCTGACTGATGCTGATCTGGTTCCTGCCCATATTCCTCGTTTTCCTGATGGTCGGTCTACCGGTGTTTTTCGGCCTTTTGGCTGCGCCTGGCATTCTGCTCTACCTCAACGGCCAGGAGCGCGACATAACGCTTCTGTACCGCAATCTCTACAATGGCATGGACAGCTTCCCTCTGATGGCGATCCCGTTCTTCATGCTGGCGGGGGAGATGATGAACAAGGGCGGGATCACGATCCGCCTGGTGGAATTCAGCCAGGCGTTGATGGGGCACCTGCGCGGAGGGCTTGCGCACGTCAACATCCTGTCGTCCATGCTGTTTGCCGGCCTGTCGGGCTCGGCGGTCGCCGATACTTCGGCGCTCGGTTCGATGCTGATCCCGGCTATGGAAAAACAGGGCTACACCCGGAAATTTGCTGCGGCAATCACGGCAGCCTCTTCGGTCATCGGACCGATCATTCCCCCGTCAGGCATCATGATCATCTACGCCTATGTAATGGGCGAGAGTGTTGCCGCCCTGTTCCTTGCTGGCATTGTTCCCGGGGTCATGGTCGGGGTTGGCCTCATGATCATGGTCAAGGCCATGGCCAACAAATACGACCTTCCAAAGGCCCAACGGATCGTCAATCCCGGCGAAGCGATCGCACCGGTGGAATACTGGTTTTCCTTCGTGGTGCTGCGATTGAACTTCGCGTTCCTGCTCTTCGCTCTGGCGAACGGCATAGGTGCTGCGCTTGGTCTCGAGATAGCTTCAGGAACCATGTCGGCAATTGTTTATGTAGCGATGCTGGCGATTTCTCATGTCATCCTGATGAGCTTGCGCCGGGTTGTGTCGGCTGATTTTCGCACAGTCTGCAAAAAGGCCGTCGCGCCGCTGCAGACGCCGATCATCATTCTGGGCGGTATTCTGATTGGTGTGTTCACACCCACAGAAGCTGCTGCAGTCGCCGTTGCCTATGCGCTGATTATTGGCTTCTTCGTGCTGCATTCCTTGAAGCTTAACGAACTGTCCGGTGTGCTCAGCCGCGCCGGGATTACATCGGCGGTCGTCCTTCTGCTGGTCGGTGCCGCCATGGCCTTCAAGACCGTGGTCAGCCTCAGCCATGCGCCTGAGATCATGGCAGAGTTCGTTCTGAGCCTCTCCGACAATCCCTTGATCCTGCTGTTCCTGATCAACTTGCTTCTCTTCGTGGTCGGCATGTTTCTGGATGCGGGACCGGCGATCATCATTTTGGGTCCGATCCTTGGCCCGATCTTTCTCGATCTTGGCGTCGATCCGATCCACTTCGCAATCATCATGAGTGTCAACCTGACCATCGGATTGGCGACGCCGCCCATGGGGCTGGTGCTGTTTGTCGCGGCCTCGGTGTCGAAGGAGAGGGTTGAGACCATTGCCAAGGCAATCCTGCCATTCCTGGCGGTCGAGGTTCTGGTGATCTTCCTGATTACCTACATTCCAGCCCTTTCGATGACCATTCCTAGGCTGACCGGGTTTGCGGACTAGATTTTATGTATCTGAGCGATAACAGGGAGGACCTCAATGCTCAAATCAGCGCTTAAAACATTAACGGTCGCAGCGATGCTCGCCGGCTCAGCGCTTAGCGCCACAGCCGCCGACTTCACCTTGCGCGCGACCGCAAACTCCAACGAAAACGACGAGGACTATGATGGTCTTGTCGTCTTCAAGAACTATGTTGAAGCCGCGTCCAACGGGGCTATTGAGGTCGAACTCTTCATCGGCACGCAGCTCTGCTCAAACGGGGCGGAATGCCTGCAGGGCATCGCTGGTGGCGCGATCGACATTTACATTTCCACCTCCGGCGGCGCATCCGGCATCTTCCCTTATGTCCAGGTTCTTGACCTGCCTTACATGATGTCTGACGACCGGGTTGCTGAGCACGTCCTGTCGGGTGATTTCACCCGCACCATGCGCGCCATGGCGCTGGAAGACAGCGACAACCTGATCCGCCTGATGACCATTGGCAACACCGGCGGCTGGAGGAACTTTGCCAACACCAAGCGCAGGATCGCAGAACCGAAGGACATGGAAGGCCTGAAGATCCGGACGGTTGTCGCCGACTTGCCGCAAGAGCTGGTGAAGGCGCTAGGTGCGGCTCCAACGCCGATTCCGTGGCCGGAGCTGTTCACCTCGTTCCAGACCGGCGTTGTTGAAGGATCCAAGAACGGCATCACTGATATCATGGGCATGAAATTCCCGGATGCCGGCCTGCAGTATGTCACCCTCGACGGCCATGCCTACATGGGTGCTCTGTGGTGGATGTCGAACGAAAAATTCATGGCCATGCCGGAAGACATGCGCCGCGTTGTTGTCGATGGTTTCTACGCTCTGCAACAGGCAACCTTTGCTTCGCCCAAGCGCAAGTCAATCAAGGCCTATGAAGAGTTTGTTGCAGGCGGCGGCGACCTTTATGTCCCGACCCCTGAGCAGAAAGCTGCTTTCGCCAAGGCGGCGACACCTGTCTATGACTGGTTCAAGGAAAATGTCGCCCGGGGCGGCGAGATCTTCGGCGCTCTTGAAGAAGCCGTTGCGGCTGCTGAAACCGATATCAACGGTGCGCGGCAAAAAGACTTGAACTAACAAACAAACACCGGGCGGGGCGGTTTTTGCCGCCCTGCTCCTGACAACACTGTCTACCTCTAAAAATCTACTCCCCGGATCGTGCACAGCGCCTAGCTCCTTTAGCTGCGACGGTCCGCGGAACCCTATGGTGCGTTCATGACCCGCGTTTTGTGCATCGGCTCCGCTGTCGCCGATTTCACATTTACATTCGATCAGCTGCCCAAAAGGGCTGAAAAATATGTAGCGCATACAGCTGATGTGGTCGGCGGCGGCATTGCCGCCAATGCAGCTGTTGCGGTCGCCCGCCTGGGCGGAACCGCGCTGCTTGGCGCCCAGCTGGGCGATGATGCGATCGGAGACATGATCCTCGCCGGCGTCGAGCGTGAAAAGGTCGATGTATCCCTTGTCAACCGCGCTGCAGGCGCCCGGTCATCCTATTCCTCGGTTTATATCGATAGGAACGGCGAACGTCAGATTGCCAACTTCCGCGGTGAAGGCCTTTATCTGGACCCCGCCACGTTCGACGATGCGCCTGCACTCGACGCTGTTCTTGTCGACACCCGCCTGCCGGAAGCCGCGCTGGCAGGGCTTATGCTGGCAAGAAAACGCGGCATTCCAGGTATTTTGGACGGGGAAGCCCCAATTGATCCGCGTCTCATTACGGCGGCAAGCCATGCCGCTTTTTCAAGGCAGGGCCTTGAGGCGGTGATGCCGGGCGAGGCCACAGACGACGTGTTGAGCGAACTGGCAGGCCATCACAACAACTGGGTCTGCATGACCGACGGGGCCAAAGGCGTCCGTTATAGCAGTCCGAATGGCATTCAACATTTTCCAGCCTTTGACGTGAAGGCTGTCGACACCCTGGGAGCTGGCGATATCTGGCACGGCGCTTTCGCGCTGGCGCTTGGCGAAGGCATGACTGCGGATGATGCGGTTCGTTTTGCCAGCGCTGCGGCAGCTCTCAAATGCACACGGCCCGGCGGCCGGTCCGGAGCACCGGACCGCGCCGAGGTCACAAAACACCTAAAGGAGAATCCATTATGAGCCTCTCACCAGGCAAACTCTGGAGCTTGCGCCGTATGGCTGATGCCAACGGGCTTTTCAAGATGACGGCTGTCGACCAGCGTCCACCAATTAAGGGACCAATCGCAGCGCATCTGGGCGTGGATATTGCGCCCTGGGATGAGGTTGCCCGTTTCAAGGCGATGCTTGTCGAAACGCTACAGGACCTCTCCACGGCCATGCTACTCGATCCGCATTACGCGGTGCCCAAGGCCATTGATACGTTGTCCCCGGCCAAGGGGCTGATCGTCACCCTGGAAGACAGCGTCTTTACCGAGACACCGGAAGGCCGGTTGAGCTCAAGCATAGATGACTGGTCAGTTGAGAAGATCAAGCGCATGGGCGCTGACGCAGTCAAGGTGTTGGCCTGGTACCGGCCGGACGCCGGTACGTCCGTTTGTGAAGCCCAGCAGGATTACGTCAAGCGGATCGGTGAAGAGTGTGACCGCTACGACATTCCGTTCCTGTTTGAACTTCTGGTCTATCCGCTTGCCAGCGATGCCCACCAGACCCGCGATTACATTGAAATGAAGGGCAAGAAGGCAGATGACGTTCTGGCCTCTGTAGAGGAATTCGCCAAGCCGAATTACGGTGTTGATATCTTCAAGCTGGAAAGCCCGGTGAACGCCAAGGATGCGGACGGGTCACCTGAAGTTCAGGCCGTTTTTGATGAAATGGGACGGCTTGCTGGCCGTCCATGGGTGATGCTGTCGGCCGGTGCCGGCAAGGCGGAATTCCGCAAGGTACTTGAGCATGCCTTTGCCGCAGGTGCGTCCGGTTTCCTCGCTGGCCGGGCAATCTGGCTGGACGCATTCAATGCCTATCCGGACTGGGACAAGATCCGCGCGTCCCTGGAAACGGATGCGCGCGCCTATCTCAGCGACATTTCCAAGCTGGCCGATGCCAAGGCCGCACCGTGGTCCTCTCATCCCTGTTACGGCGCTGGTGGCAGTGCTTTCCAGCCCGTAGATGCAAGTTTTCGGCATGATTACTCCGGTTTCGGGAGCGCAGCATGAAACTGGGACTGCTGCCCCTTGGCCGTCCAACGTTTGACGTGCCGTATGCAGAAAGCAAATTGACAGCAATGCTGGCAGCTCTCGACGCCAGCGGCCACGATCTGGCTGGCCCGCGCACGCTCCTATTCGATGAAGACGCAACAATCGCTGCAATAGAGGAGCTGAAAGCGGCAGATGTGGATCAGGTCGTGATCCTTCAGGTGACCTTCACCGACGCCAGTATGGCTGTCGCTGCTGCGGCGGCTTTCGACCAGCCTATTTCGATCTGGGCAGTTCCGGAGCCAAGAGAAGGGGGGCGGTTGCGCCTCAACGCATTCTGCGGGCTCAATCTGGCAGCTCATGCGCTAGGGCTGAACGGACGGGAATTCTCCTGGCTTTACGCCGATCCGGATGCAAGCATCCCACCTGATCTTGCCGGATTGCTGTTGAGCGATCGCCTGTCAGGGCGGCTTGAGGCAGGTACGATTCCCCAAGCCGATGAAACGGGAAGGGCAATCGCGTCCGCCCTGCGTGGCCGCCGCGTTGCCCGTATTGGCGAACATCCGACGGGTTTCGATACATGTGCCTATGACCGCGCCGAGGTCGATCGTCTGACGGGCGTGGAAGTCGAAGCGCTGGAGCTTGAAACTCTCTTTGACAGCGCCCGGAAGGCAGATCCCATCGACGTCGCCGGATTGCGGACAGTTCTCGACGGCCAGGTCCCCAATGCGGGAGAAGTTGACGCAGAACAGCTGGATCGTTCGCTGCGGCTAAAGCTTGGGCTCGATGAAATCCGCCAGTCCGGCAAGTTTGACGCATTTGCCATCAGGTGCTGGCCGGAGACCTTTACCGAATATGGCGGTGCCGTCTGTGGACCGGCTTCCATGATGGGCGAAGCGAGGATCCCCTGTGCTTGTGAAGCAGACGTCTATGGTGCCCTTACCCAGCTGCTTTTGCAGGAGGCAGCAAAAGCACCGGTTTTCCTGACGGATCTCGTGGATTTGGATTGTGAAGACGGAACCGCCGTCGTCTGGCACTGCGGTCAGGCGCCCATGTCCATGTGCGATCCGGGAACAGAAGCTGTCGCGACCGTTCATACCAACCGGAAACAACCGTTGTTGTTTCAGTTCCCGTTGAAGGCAGGGGAGGTGACACTGGTCCGCCTCAGCCAGGCATTCAACAAGCCCAAGCTGGTGCTGTCACATGGCGAAATGCTGGCCCGCCCCGCGGCTTACACCGGTACTTCCGGCGTCGTTCGTTTTGACCGGCCCGCAGGCGATGTTCTGCAGGACCTGATTGCCTCCGGCCTGGAGCACCACATGGCACTGGCTTATGGCGATCATCGCGCCGCCCTGAAAAGCGCCGCAGGCGCGCTTGGCTTGCCTGTGCTGGAGATCTGAACACCATGACTATTCGTTACGGACTTATCGGCTCGGGCATGATGGGTCAGGAACACATCCGCAACCTGAATCTCCTGGAGGGATGCAGTGTTGCGGCGCTGGCAGACACTGATCCGGGCATGCGCGCCAAGTCACTGGAAACCGCGGGCAACGGCACACGGGCCTACGCTGACTACCGGGACATGCTGTCTTCCGAAGAGTTGGATGCGTTGGTGATTGTCACGCCTAACGATACGCACCATGCGATTTTGCGCGATGTGCTTGACACAGACATGCCGATCTTGTGCGAAAAACCTTTGTGCACGACGGCATCTGATTGCCAGGACGCAATTGCTTTGGCCAATGGCCGGGAAGCGCCAGTGTGGGTGGCGATGGAATACCGCTATATGCCACCAGTCGCGCGCCTCTTGGAAGAGGTCAGGGCCGGGACTGCCGGAAAGCCGCAGATGATTTCGATCCGCGAGCACCGGTTTCCATTCCTGCCGAAAGTTGATGACTGGAACCGTTTCAACAGCCGTACAGGCGGAACCCTCGTCGAAAAATGCTGCCATTTCTGGGATTTGATGCGGCTCGCCATGCAAAGCGATCCGGTGCGTGTCTATGCCTCAGGCGGAATGGATATCAACTTCCAGGGCGAGGAATTTGATGGCCGTAAGGCCGATGTGCTCGACAATGCCTTTGTGGTGGTTGATTTCGAAAACGGCTCCCGGGGCATGCTTGACCTTTGCATGTTTGCAGAAGGCTCCTACTGGCAGGAGGTTGTTTCCGTGACAGGGGACAAGGCACGCATTGATGCCAAGGTGCCAGGACCAGCCCGGTTCTCGCCGGATGGCAAGGAGCGGGCATCCGAAGTGGAAATCTCCGACCGCACCAGCAAAACCGTCCGGATCGAACAGATCGAGGTTGACGAAACCATCCTGCAGGCAGGTGACCATCATGGCTCTACCTTCTATCAGCATCAGCGGTTCCGCGATCTGATCCGGAATGGCCAAGGTCGTCCGGAAGTTAGCCTGACGGATGGATACTGGTCGGTTTTGGTGGGCGAAGCGGCGGAGGAAAGCGTCCGGACCGGTCAGGCCGTGCCGCTAAATGGCTGAACCGATGGAAATCTTTGGCACCATGCCGGACGGGACGCCTGTTCGGCGCATTTGCCTGAATGGGGGCGGACTGTCTGCTTCGTTCCTCACCTACGGAACCGTACTGCAGGACCTACGGCTTGAGGGGCACGATGCGCCTCTGGTTTTGGGATTTGAGGTGTTTCCGCCCTACCTCACCCAATCTCCCTATTTTGGCGCGACGGCAGGCCGGTGTGCCAACCGGATCCGGGATGGCCATGTGGAGATTGACGGCAAAGTCTATCAGCTCGACCGGAACTTTTTCGGAAAACACTCGCTTCACGGTGGTTCTATCAGCATGGGTAAACGTTGCTGGGAGCTGAAAGATACCACTGCGAACTCGGCCGTGTTTGCCATTACACTTGCCGACGGTGAGATGGGGTATCCGGGAACGCTAGAGGCCGAGGCCCGGTTTTCGCTGCTGGATGGCGGCGTCCTCGATATTGTTTATACGGCCACAACGGACGCTCCGACCCTGTGCAATCTTGCCCATCACAGCTATTTCAATCTGGGAGGAAGTCCCTCTGTTCTGGATCATGAGCTGCAGGTCGATGCGGAGCATTATCTGCCGGTAGACGAGGAATTGATCCCGACCGGGGAAGTAAGACCTGTTGCGGGGACAACCTTTGACTTCCGCGAACCGGCACCGGTTTCGCAAGCCTCGTCCCAGGGTGTCCTTGATCACAACTATTGTACAGGTTCGAGCCGTCAGGCCTTGCGCCAAGTGGCTGTACTCCGCAGCAGGGCATCCGGCGTTTCCCTCAGTTGCCGGACCACCGAACCCGGCCTGCAGGTCTATGATGGCGCCAAGATTGCAATTGAACATCCAGGTCTATGCGGCATGAAGATGGACGCTCATGCGGGCATCGCGCTGGAGCCCCAGGCCTGGCCCGACGCGCCGCATAATCCGGACTTTCCTTCCGCATTGTTGCTTCCCGGCGAGACATACCACCAGCACAGCCAATACATTTTTGAGTGTGAACACGCCGGAAATGCTGGGTGAAAGCAAGGTGAGGACCGAGACGGAAACCCTGATTATCGCAATTTTTACAGTGGTCTGACGGCTGATTTTCGAAAAATAACGTAATTTTGCAAAAAATAATAAAAAAACCGATATTTTTTATCTCAACGATTTCAAGCCCCTCTTGGAAACGAGTGGCGCACCGCCAAAACACGATGATCTGGATCAAATCCAGGTCTGATTTGCAGTGTTTCATTGGCTGCGTACCTGGCGGCTTGACCGGCCAATAAAAGCTCCAGGTCAGTGGAAATACACGGAAACCGCTTGGAGGATCAAAGTGGCAAAACGAACCCGTGAACAATTGCTGGAAGAGGTGCTGACCGCTTACCAGCGAGTAGAAGAACCGCGCGCGAAGGAAATCATCCTGACCGTCATCAAACACGTCCATCTGGCTGCAGCGGAATGTAATCTGACGTTTGATGAATGGTTGCAGGGCATGGAGTTCTTGAAGGACATTGGCCAGACCTGCACCGAAGACCGGCAGGAATTTATCCTGTTGTCAGACCTGTTGGGATTGAGCGCACTAGTTGAACTTCAGGACCGGAACCCGGTGCCACCGGAAACGCCGGGCAGCGTGGTTGGGCCTTTGCACGCAGAAGGCTCTCCGTTCTTCCCGATTGGCGGTTCGATCAACCTTGATAAGGTGCCCGGCGGCCAGACCGCCTTCGTCAGCGGAACGGTCAAGGGCGTGGATGGCGAACCGGTGGCAGGGGCTGTGATCGATATCTGGCAAACTGCACCAAACGCGCTTTACGCGGTGCTCGACGAAAACCAGTCGGAATTCAATCTGCGCGGAAAGCAGAAAACCGACGAAGAGGGCCGCTATGCCTTCTATACCGTCAAGCCAGTGCCTTACACGGTGCCGCGAGACGGGCCCTGCGGCAAGATCCTGCGCGCCTCCGACCGGCATGGCATGCGTTCAGCTCACATCCACATGGGCATCGAGGCTGAGGGCTACAAAACGCTTATCACCGAGATCTTCACGACTGACGATCCTTACCTGGAAACGGACACTGTCTTCGGCGCCCAAAAACCGCTGCAGATGGAATACAAGCCCAATTCCGATCCGGCGATCGATGCCGAGCTGGTGGCGAACTTCGAGTTCGTCTTGCGGAAAACCGGTTGATGGTGCTTCAGATGTGAATGGTCAAAGCCGGCGGAATTTCTGCCGGCTTTTTTGTTTGTTTGTGACAGTGGGTGCCAAAGGTTGGTGGGTGGCCTGTCAGCAAACGACACACTGAGATGGTGAGCGCACCAATTTGAGTGTGGGGGGCTTGTCCTGTAACATCTGATTGCAGGACGAGCATATCGGTCTTCTAGGTCTTTGTGTTCACAAGCTTAGAACGGTCAGCGGTTTTGCAGTGAGAATCATGGCATGAGCAACAAATCCATTGTTGGCTTCGCAATGATCCTCGTTGCCTTGGCTATCGCTGGTTATCAGATGAGCAAGGGCACCGGTCCTCTAAAGCTTGAACGCGCAGAACGTTTGTTGGACCTCGCGCTGTTGGCGGAGGTAAACCGGGTTGAAGTGATATTGCCGGACGGCGAAGTGGCACGGGCGCTCCCGGATGCAATCTCAAGCCGCCTTGCCATCAATTGCAATAAGATAAACAGTTCGCTGGGATCGATACCTGGCAGATACGGAACCGGTGGCAGGACCTACGGCGGAGCAACGTTTGAGTGCCTGTTTTCCGGCGAAAGTCCTTCCGGGAGACGGTTCCACTTTTCTTCCTATGTTGCACGTACTGGCGAGACATCTAGAAAAGGTACGATCGACGGCGATATCATGTTGCTGCTCAGATCAGACGATACGAAAGCCCTGATGCGTAAATCTGGCTTGCAGGCGCGGGCTCATTCGCACGAGGAACAGGCAGAACTTTGGGCCGGACTGGCGCGTGACGGCATTTATATTCCTGCCGACAAAAGCCAGACATCACCGCTGCAAAAAGCGATGCAGGGGCATATAAAACGGCTGAATTCCAAGTAATACCAGAACCCAGTTCGCTTATTCCGGTATCAGGCAATTCTGTCTCAATCGTGCCGCAGGATGTCGTCTTCGTCGAGATAGGTGCCTGATTGCACTTCAATCATTCGGACGGGGATTTTTCCGGGATTGTGAAGTTTGTGCCTGGCGCCCAGCGGAACATAGGCGGACTGGTTTTCCGACAGAAGGCGCATTTCACCGTCAATGGTGATCTCCACCGTGCCGGAGACAACGATCCAGTGCTCCGCCCGGTGAAGGTGGCTCTGCAGGGTCAGGTTCTTGCCTGGCTTGATCATCATCGACTGCACCGAAAAACGGTCGCCGGAACTGATCCGTTCCGTGTAGCCCCAGGGCTTGTAGGCCCGCGGATGAGCCTTGGCCTCAGGCCGGTCTTCCTTCTCCAGCGCCTCGACAATCTTCTTCACGTCCTGCGCTTTGTCCTTGTGCGCCACGAGCACGCTGTCGCGGGTGGAAATCACAAACACATCCTTCAGACCGATCAGTGAAACCAGGCCTTCATCGGCATAAGCGAGGCAGTTTTCACTGCCCAGGAACCTTGTGTCACCCAAGCCGCTGTTGCCTTGCTCATCCTTGTCCAGAACGCCGGAGATTGCGGACCAGGAACCCAGGTCATCCCAATCGGGGGCCATGGGAACACAGGCAACAGTTTTTGCCTGCTCCATGATCGCGTAGTCGATGGAAATGTTGTCGAGCCGTGCGAAGGCATCCGGATCGAGGCGGGTGAAATCAAGGTCGCGGCTGCGCGTGGCCATTGCCGCGCGAATACCGGCCAAAAGCTCCGGCTGATGAATTTCAAAGGCTTCGATCATGGCGGTGGCGGAATAGA
The DNA here is from genome assembly GCA_965230705.1 of Roseibium sp. Classification (GTDB taxonomy): domain Bacteria; phylum Pseudomonadota; class Alphaproteobacteria; order Rhizobiales; family Stappiaceae; genus Roseibium. The sequence goes on from CBDDLN010000001.1 coordinate 1,578,824, forward strand.
GGAAAATTCCGGCGTTCCAGACATAGTTGCCGGCGCTCAGGAATTTTTCAGCCGTCGCCAGATCTGGTTTTTCAACAAATGCCTCAACGCCGCGCACAGCGTCCTTGCCTGGCGCCAGCCGGATATAGCCATACCCTGTGTTGGGCTCGGACGGCGTAATGCCGAAGGTGACAATCTTGCCAGCCCTGGCCGCCGGTGCGGCCTCCGAAATGGCCTTCAGGAACACGTCTTCCTTGCCGATCATGTGATCTGAAGGCAGCAGCAGCACCAGCGCATCCGGATCTTGTTCAGCAGCGATCAGTGCTGCCATGGCGGCAGGCGGGGCCGTGTTCCGGCCCATGGGTTCCAGCAGGATGGCAGCCGGTTCCAGGCCGATCTCGGCCATTTGTTCGCCGATCAAAAAGCGGTGGTCGTTGTTGCCGATCACGATTGGCGCACCAAACTCCTCACCGCGGACCCGGTTGCAGGTCTTTTGAAACAGGCTTTCGCCGTCAAAGATCGGCAGGAATTGTTTGGGCCGGTCCTTGCGGGAGAGCGGCCACAGGCGCGAGCCAATACCGCCGGAAAGGATACACGGGAAAATCATCGGGCCAGTTTCCAATTCGATTTGCAGCTGATCAGTCTGTTAGAGGGTGGGACGGACGGGCGCTTCATGCTATCGGTCTGCGGCGATTTTCGGACATGATGAGATAAATCACTTCATGAAAACGGTTCTGGTTACCGGCTCCGCCGGTTTTATCGGCTTCTTTTTGTGCAAACGGCTGCTTGCCGACGGGTTCCGGGTTATTGGTCTCGACGCAATGACCGACTATTACGACGTCGCCCTGAAAGAGCGCCGTCAGCAGATGTTATTGCAGAACCAGCATTTCAGGGCGGTTAACGAGCGTGTTGAGGCGCCCGATGTCCTTATGAAACTGTTCGAGGCGGAAAAGCCGGACATCGTCATTCATTTGGCGGCCCAGGCCGGTGTCCGCTACTCCATCGAGGCGCCACGGTCCTATCTGGAATCCAACATCTGCGGAACATTCGAGCTGCTGGAAGCCGCCCGTGCGTTCCCGCCGGAGCACATGCTGCTGGCGTCTACCTCTTCAGCCTATGGCGCCAATCTGGAGATGCCATACACGGAAACGGACAAGGCCGATCACCAGCTGTCGTTCTATGCGGCGACCAAAAAGGCCACGGAAACCATGGCGCATTCCTATGCGCACCTGTTTGGCCTTCCGGTCACCATGTTCCGGTTTTTCACGGTCTATGGCCCATGGGGCCGGCCTGACATGGCGCTGTTCAAGTTCACCAAGGCGATCTTGGAAGGCAAGCCGATTGACGTCTACAACTACGGCAAGATGCGGCGCGACTTCACCTATATCGAAGATTTGGTTGAAGGCATTCGTCTGTTGATTGACGCTGTTCCGGTGCGCCCGGAAGAGGGCGAGGTGCCGGAAGGGGACAGCCTGTCACCGGTAGCGCCCTGGCGGATCGTCAATATCGGCAATTCGGAGACCGTAGAGCTGACCGATTTCATAAAGGCAATCGAAGACGCGACCGGATTGAGCGCGGACCAGAACCTGATGCCAATCCAGGCTGGTGATGTCCCAGCGACCTGGGCAAATGCGGAGCTGTTACAAAAGCTTACCGGGTACCGGCCGCAAACTTCCGTGCGTGAGGGTGTTGCACAATTTGTCAGCTGGTACCGGGAGTACTACGGCGTCTGACCTGCAATAGCAGTCTCAGTTATTTTTCTCAGCATAGCCGAGCTGCTTCACGCCCTTGCTGATCCATAGGTTGGCGGTGTTGTTTGACCAAGCATCCCGCTTCGTCATTGCAGGACTTGATCCTGCAATCCATACCGTGACCTTGCCACGAGCAAAGTGGTGTCAATTGGAAACGGAACGGGGTGGATGCCATGATCAAGTCATGGCATGACGGATCATGTATGAAGGCGCTGTGCCGAAATACTGGCCTCTTTAGGTCAGAAAAGTTCAAGTCGGCGGGTCCTGGCACACGTCCACCCAGTCGGCCTGAGTGATTTCAGCCATGCGGTCGGGCGAAATGCGCACCGCCGCATTGGTGGCGCCGGCTGCCGGAATGACCTCGTCAAAGGCCTTCAGCGAGAGATCACAATAAACCTTCAGCGGTGTTTCAAGCCCAAAGGGACAGACACCGCCGACCGGATGGCCGGTGATCTCTTGAACCTCATCCAGGCTCAGCATCTTGACCTTGCCGCCGAACGCAGCCTTCGCCTTCTTGTTGTCGAGCCGGGCGTCCCCCCGCGCAACCACGAGGAAGACGTCTTCCTTCAGCCGAAACGACAGGGTCTTGGCAATCTGTGCCGGTGCCACGCCATGGGTTTCGGCTGCAAGATCTACCGTCGCGCTGCTGTTTTCCGTAACCAGGACCTCCAGGTCGGGGGCAGCCTCCGACAGGTGGCGGCGAACGCTTTCAAGGCTCATGAAATTCCTCAGTTTTGGCAGGGACCGCAGCAAAGCGGGCGGTGTCGTGGAATGAATTTGCAGCAGATAAGATCAAATCTGATAACGGCTTGCAAGGATTTGGTAACCAATCACAAATGCGGTGATAGCGGCAGTGAAGGCTTGTTAACGATTTAAAAAGGGGCAATCATTCAGGGTCTGAAGAGTCCGACGGATTTTTGTAAAGAAAAGCGCACGAAATGGCCAAAACCCTGACCGACATCGGGAATGTTGAAGCCGGAGCGTCTACGGCGCAGCGCCGCAAAAGCGCTGGTGTTCTGTTTATTGCGGTTAAAAACCTGCTTTTCTGGGGGTCTGTCTGCCTGACGCTTTACGGCGCCTATGCCCTGGTCGCCCACTGGGCCGGCTAAACTTTCAATTTATTCACCGAAATTGCGTGTTTCAAACCTCAGGCACGATCTGAGGCGAGAGCGTTTGCGCCGAAGTGATGCTCTGGCTGGAAAGTTTCCGGAAGCGGGTTCTCCGGTTCCGTGCCGTTTAACTGCGAAACCAGTGCGTCGGCGACCAGATGCGCAATTCCGAAGGAAATCTTGTAGCCGCCTGTGGCCACATAGGTGCGGGTGTGGTCCGGCAGCAGTCCGATCAGCGGATCGCGTGAGTGGCAGCGCGGGCGGACGCCTGCCCATGACCGGATGACATTTCGGTGGGCGAGCGCAGGGCAGAAACCCCGTGCCCGTTCCAGCAGCTCTTCCGACTTGACCGGGTCTGGGTTGACGTCATTAAAGTCCCGGATTGCGGTCGATCCCACAGCGACCGTGTGATCGTCGTGAGGGACAACGTAGACACCGTCACAATAGACAGCCGGCATGGCTTCAAGGCCGGTTCCCTCGATCAGGAGTGCCTGGCCTTTTTCCCCGGAGCCAACTTCCTGGCCGGTGAGCGTTTCGATGAGGCCAAAGACCGAATGTCCATTGGCGAGCACGACCTTTCCCGCTTTCAACGCCGTGCCTCCGGAGAGTTTTACCTCGCCCGTTACCTCGTCAAAACTCTCGAACCGTTCGCCGGTGAGAATGTCGACGGATTGCCCATGGGTCTGTGTCAGGGATGCCGAGACCGCACCGAGGTAGGCCATGGGGGCGACACGGGCTGACAGTGTCTCAAAGACGACGCCGAAGGGGGCAGCATCGGGCGTCAGCCATGTGGCATGGGTCTGGGGCGTATCGATCTTATAGGAAAAGCCGGTCTCGCTGGTGTCCCAACGGGTCAGGCTTTCTTCGGCGCGCAGTTTTTGATGGGTCAGCCGGTCTTCGGACGTGATTGGCATGACCCGGCCGCAGCGCCGGTAGCCGGTGGCCAGGCCGGTTTCTGCTTCAAGAGCGCCAACATGAGCCTCAAGATCTTTCAGAGCCGCGAACTGGAATGCTTTCTTGTCGTTCCAGCGGGCCGGCATGTGCGGCATCAACGCGCCCAGCACGCCGCCGCTGGCCCCGGCGCCAATCCGCTCTGCTTCGATAAGTGCCACACTCATTCCGCTTGCTGCCGCTGCTCGGGCAATCGACAGGCCGAAAATGCCTCCTCCGGCAATGGCAAGATCGTAAGCATTGGTCATAAGGCGCTCGCTCCCCTAAAAGGCGTCATGACAATCTTGCAAGGTTCTAATGCCATGAATGATGCCCGGCAAAGGAAAACAGGGAGTGATATCGTCGCGCCCCCGGAACTTCAGTGGCTGGAAGGTGAGGTGCCGAAGGCCGCCGTCTTTGACGACACCTATTTTTCCCGCGCGGGCGGGCTCGCTGAAACACGGCATGTGTTCCTGCAGGGCAATGGACTGCCGGAGCGCTGGCAGGACCGGGAAGACTTCACGATTGCCGAATTCGGATTTGGCACTGGCCTCAATTTCCTGACCACACTAAATGCCCTGGCAAATGCTATAGATGCACCGCATCTGACCTTCCTTTCCTTTGAGCTCTATCCGATGGACCGGGACCAGCTTGAACGAGCGCTCTCCGCCTTTCCCGAGCTTTCGGTTGAGGCTAAGGCGTTATTGGAACAATGGAATCCGATGCCCGGCTGGTCGAAGCTGAGTTTTTCCGGTGCGGACCTTTGGCTCGGGATTGGCGATGCCCGTCAGATGATCGCGGACATCGGTGGCAAGAACACTCCGGCGGCGACGGTTGATGCCTGGTATCTGGACGGCTTCAGCCCGGCCAAAAACCCGGAGCTGTGGGAAGAAAATCTGCTGAAATCGACCTTCGACATCACCGCAGACGGCGGCACTTTTGCCACCTATACCGCCGCCGGCTGGGTCCGCCGCAACCTGGCGGCCGCCGGATTTTCGATCACAAAACAGAAGGGCTTTGCCGGAAAACGGGAGATGGTGACGGGGAGGAGGTGACGGGGAGGAGGTGTTAGTTTTGGATCTCTGAGACTGCTGACAACCCCCTCCTTGGTCATCCCGGGCGGAGCTTAAGCGGAGACCCGGGATCGGTGAGCCCAAGTCACTTGAGATCCAACTTATTGAAATCGATAAGCTTTTGCCACCCCGATCCCGGCTCGCACTGCGTTTGGCCGGGATGACGATGGATACCTTGAAAGAATTGCCGGCAACCTTGGAACGCTAGGCGTCTTCCTTTTCGTCCGAGAGTTCGGGGCTGGTCAGCTCTGTCTCCCGGCTGTGCAAAGGTGTCAGGCTTGAAAGGTCCAGCACCGCCGCCCGGTCGAGCTTCACGTCATCACTCTCCCCCTTGATCAAGGCCATCAGGTTCGGGTCGCCTTTTTGCCGTTGAACTTCAGCCAGCACCGCGTCGTCGTCGGGTGACAGTTCCGCGTCGAGTTCCTTGTTTTCCCTCATTTCGAAAAGCGCGGTTTTCGCATCTTCAGCATAAAGCAGCCCGACCAGCGCCGGGAAGGATGCCAGTGCGCGCCAGCTTTGTGGCCACTCGGTCATGATCACGATCCAGCGGGCGAGTTGCAGCCAGCGGGGGCTGTTATCTGCCCAGTCGCGTTCGCGGATAGCGACGGCATTGTAAAACGTCACCTGATTGACGATGCGCTTGATCTGGCGGGGATTGGCCGGAAGATTGTCGGCCAGGGGTTCAAGCCGGTGGGTGATCTCGGTTTCCACCTGCTCATCAACCGCAGCGAATTTCGTCATTTCATCTTTCAAAAGCGAGTTGAAGACGGTGTCGTCACTCAGGACCGAGGACACGGTTTCCGTGTTGTCCTGTGGCGTAACCGCTGTCGCCACATTCCTGCGGACCCGCTCCTTCAGCTCACTTTGGTTGAGTTGCGCAGCCTTCGGTTCTTCCCGGATTACGGCTTGAAATGCGGTTCGCATGGCTGCCGCTGCCTGGCGCTGGTCGGTCTTTGGTGTTTTGCCTTTCACATCGGCTTTTCGTCCAAGTAGAAGACGCCGGACGTAGGATTTTTGCTTGTCCGCTTCGAGACCCGGCAGGATGAAGGACATCTGGATCGCCTTTTCGACAAAGCGGGCGCCGAAAGTCTGTTCCTTGCCCACATTCACCTTGTTCATGTCCTTGTGGTGCACCTCAAACGCGCGTTCGATCCAGTCCCGGTCACCAAGAACAACAAACACGACCCGCGGGCTTCTAAGCAGAGTTTGCATGCCGCGCACAAGATCGACCACGAATTCCGGCTTGCACCGATCGAGATCGTCAACCACGACAAGCACAGGTCTTTTGACCCGTTCCATGGTTTCATAAAAGTGCTGGCGGAAGCGCTCAAACGGATCGCCGCTACCAAGCGACAGCCGTTCTGCCAGCGTGTCGGTGCCCGGGCGGATGGATTCGGTAAAAACGGAGCCGATACTCCAGAAAAGACTGAGTGTCGTCAGGCCGCCAAGAAGCCATCCGAAGCCGTCCGTCAGGCTGAACCCGACACTTTCTCTTCCTTTTGTGCCGATGATATCCACGATGCCGAGCCAACCAAATAACAAAAGCAAGGTCCCACTTACCAGCGCGGTTATCAGCAGGGTCAGAACCTTCGGACTGGAAAACCTCCAGGCCAGCTCATGCCACCAAAGCCCCAGCCATGTTGCAAAACTGGGCCGTGCGCCCGTCTCGTGGGGTTTGCGGCTCTTGCCAAGAGAAACCGGCGCAACGCCTTCGCAGGCAACAGATGAAAAACAGCGGCGCCGGATGGTCTGGTAAAACACCCACCAGGGCGGTTTGACATGCTCCGCCTGCCAGGCATTGAACGGAACGATGATCCACGGGCGGCGGGCGTCTATGGGCAGAGCCCGGCCATCACCAGTGCCGGATTTTCCAGCAGGTTCGCCGAGAAAGACGGTTCGAATGTCCTCATCGTCATAACCTTGCTGGCGCAGGAAGGAATTGGGGCCATGCTCAAATCCGGACGGGTTGAGCACGCGGGCGAGAAAATTGCCGAATGTGGTCTTGCCGCCACCCCAGGGCGCGTCGAGATGAAGGACAAAGGCCGCGCGTGTGTTTTCCCGCGACCGGTCGAAAAAACAGCTCTCCTCCGTGTGCCCCGCCCAAGTGGATGAATCTACGGCTTCGGCTTGAGCGGTAAGCATCTCCTGGGAAGCGGATTTGTTGGTGCCATTTAGCTCACGCCAGATCAAATGCAGCCGCCGGGCCAGCGCTACCGCCAGAACCCCGCGCCCAAGGGAATCCTCCTCCGTTTCCGCATCGTCGGGAACAAACTGCCCGTCGGTTTCGGCGCCGTTGCCTGTGCCCGTTCCATCTGACGCTCCGCCGCCGGAACCACCGGAGCCGGATGCGTCCGAATTGCCGGTTGAACCGCTGCCCGTGTTTTTGACGCTCTTTTCAGTATCCTCCCGGCGGGTAGGGCCGGTTTGATCAGGTGGTTGGACAAACCCCGCATCAATCAGCTGCTGGTCGGTAAAAATCGGCTGCCGGCCGTATTGGCGCAGGAGCGCATCCAGCCCGAGGGCCTGTTCGGGTGTCAGGTGTTTGACCGCACCTTGCCAGTTCCGGAAGGCAAGGCCGGCGGCTTTGACGGCTTCGTCCCGCTCAATCCGGTTTTCTTCTTCAAATTCATGGACTTCAGTTGGAAAGCGATAGATGCCGTTTTCAAGCTCGGTCTCGGTGGAAACAACATGCCCGGTTCCCACCAACCCGCCGCGGTCCTGCTTGTTCTTCGGATGTATGGTGCGCCAGTAGATCACCGGATCGTCTAGCTCAATGTCCCTTGGAAAGGAATTGCCGGATTTCCACCGCAGGAGAGAGCCCGGCCTCGCATCTTTTACCCATCGGGCCACCCGGTTTTCCGGGGTGTATTGCAACAGCCAAGCTCTGGGCAACAGGCTGCCGTCGCCAGCCGGACCATCTGGTGGTTGCGTTGGCGGTGGATCATCCCCGTCATTGCCTCCGTCGCCACCACCTCCCGGTGGGCCGCCACCATTTCCCGATTGAGCGGATTGCGGCTCGCCACCGGCAAGGTTTTTGCGGAAAAAGGTGGATTTGCCGGTCTGCTCGGTGCTCGGGTCGGTATCAGCGTCCGGAAAGATATCGCTGTTAGGATCCTTCGTTTCGGCTGTATCGTTTTCGTTGATATTGGCCTTAGTGCCCTGGAGTACAGCCGCCGCGTGATCGTCAGCTTCCCCCGGTTCCTCTGGATACTGCCGCCGGAATTCCTCCATCCGTTCTTCGACGGCCTCTGGCCCGCCCTTTTCGCTGAGGTCTGTCAGTTTCCGGATAGCTGCATTGACCAGCTTCGGCCCTTGCTCCCACATCGGTTCGGGCAGGGTCACCCGGGCGACCGCTAGGATTTCTTCTTCGGGAGGGTGGCCTGCGAGCCGGTCGTCGTACCAGTCGGTCCAGACGTCCCAGTCTTCATCTCGGGAGAGGAGATCGGCTTTTAAGTACTCCCAGTTTTTATAGATTTCATCGGGGATTTGGCCGTCTGGCCAGAGGGCGTGGGCTATGAGATCAGAAGCCAGACATCCAGAGTCGGTGTTCTGCTGATCGAGCTTGATTGCGATAGAGGCGCTGGTCCCAGCAGCTCTGTAGATGTCTAGAGCGGCAGACATGGCGGCGGCGTAGGCGTCGCCATTGAGCGTGTAGACTGCCTCGGCTGACGTTTTGGCAGCGGCTGTCGCGTTGTCGTCGCTGGCGGCGTAGTGGGTGAAAGCAGAAGCGGCCTGGTAGATGTTGACTGCTACGTCCGACTTCGATGAGGTGTATTCTGACCCTGCAAAGAAGGAGACCATCAGGGAATTGGCACGAAAGTAAGGTAGGAATACCCTCGCTTTGACTGCGGGGTGATCCAAAATATTGCCAAAATACGGGAACAGCCGAAGAGCGCATCGCGTTGCAAACGCCACGGATACATTGTCAGGGTTCCCTTCTAACCAGGCCTCCAGCTCTTTTCGATCAAATTTGTCCGGTTCTGCCGCCACGTGCCGTCCTCCTGTCTGCAGCTTATGCGGGAGTTTGGGGCGGGGCAATATGGATGAGGCTGGGGCAACGCCTTCCTTCGCCGTCCCCGATGGAGCGCAAGCGGAGATCCGGGGTCGTAGAGACAATGATCATGACGGCCCTCGGCCCTTCGGTCCCGGGTCAAGCCCGGGACAGCAATCGTGTGGCACACGCGATGCCGCCAAATCCGCATTTGAGATAAGGCAAGATCCTGATAACCGGGTCATTCCAGACAAGTGAGGCAAAGCCGAGCGTTGATCTGGAAGCCACCGCATCAGTGTGATCGAACGAAAAACAGGTAAGGATTGCAAGGTCACGCCATTGGCATGGGCTGATATCTGGATTCCAGGTCTGGCGATGGCGCTGTGCGCCACGCGGTCTGGAATGACGGGCCGAAGGCGTGGCGAAACATCGGCAACTTGCTCCGTCTTCCCATGGCCCGACCATGGGATCCATTCCGTTGCTTTGCCTCAGGTGATACTTTTCGAATTGAACCGGAACGGGATGGATCACCGGATCAAGTCCGGTGATGATGCAGTTGGTTGTGGTATTAGGTTCAGATATTTGCCTGAGTGAGTTGAAGATCCGCGCACATTTGAAGGATATCCAGCGTGCCAGACAGAAAGACAAAAAAGCAAAAAAATTCAATTGACCTTGGGCGCTGCAGTCTTTGAGATGGCTTTCCTTTGCAAAACACAGGACGGATGGTTTTTCAGTTCAAAAGGGGGGGCGAATGGCCGTTTCACTGCAGGTGCTTTATCCGATCTCCGAAGGCTCGACCTTCGATTACGACTATTACGCCAAGACACATTTGGGACTGGTGGAGCAGCATCTCGGCCCGTTCCTGGAAATGGTGCTGGTGACAAAGGGGCATGCTGGTGGGCCGGACACACCTCCGGCGTTTTATGCCATCGCAACGATGACCTTTGCCGACCAGGCAGCGTTTGACGGGGCGATGGGGGCAACCGGCCCGGTGCTGGCTGACATTCCGAATTACACCAATTGCACCCCGCAAATGCTGATTGGCGAAGTTATCGGCTGACGGGTGCTGCTTGATTTTGGGATAGGGCTGCGCCATCTTCCGGTTGCCGACGAGGGTGGCAGCCGGATCCGCGGAAAGCGAAAGCACCCTGACATTTGATGCCGATTCCGGTTTTTCACCTGCGCCCGATCAAGCGGATCTAACGGGCCCGACCAGGAGAAAAGCCAATGTCTTCTGACGCAAATTCCGCCCTCGATATCCATCGCAAGGCCGCCAAGCGGTTGAAAAAGGCCTGTGCTGCGGGCGGTCCGGCTGCGTTGTCCCGCCTTCATGCCCATGTTCCGGCTGACAAGCCGGTCAAGCATGCCGACTGTCTGTTCGTTGTTGCCCGCGAGGCTGGCTATGAAAGCTGGCCCCAGCTGAAATTTGCGATTGAGCTGCAATCGCTGACCCGCGCGCAACGGGCAAAACAGCTCGAAACAGCCCTTGCCAACGGCAGGCACCGGGTGACGGAAAAACTTCTCCGTGAAGAGCCGGGCCTTGCCGATGAACATCTTGGGCTTCAAATTGCGCTCTACGATTTGGCTGCGGTCAAGGCTGCGCTGGATGTGGATCCATCGGCGGCAATCCGCATCATCGGGGTGCGCCCTCCGATCGTCCATCTGGCATTTTCCAAGGAGATCCACCGTCGTCCGGAAGCGCGGGAGGACATGCTGGCAATCGCGGAGTTGCTGGTTACGAATGGAGCCGATGTCAACGATGGTTATCGCTACAGCCCGGGCGACCCCAATGACATTTCAGTGCTCTATGGCGCCTTGTGCCATGCGGATAATTTTGAGCTGGGCTGCTGGCTTCTGGAAAAGGGCGCTGATCCGAATGACGATGAAAGCCTCTATCATGCTACAGAGCTGGGGCACACCAGGGCGCTGAAGCTGCTCCTCAAACATGGCGCGCGGGTCAATGGCACCAATGCCTTGCCGCGCGCGATCGATTTCAATGATGCGCGTATGGTCCAATTGCTGCTGGACCATGGCGCCGATCCAAACATTTCCATAACAGATCATCCGAGCGGGCAGCCGGTGGATGGCATTCCGGCACTCCATCAGACGGCGCGGCGCTGGGCTTCGGCGGAAATCGCGGAGGTGCTCTTGGACCACGGAGCGGATCCCACTCTCATATGGAACGGCCACACGGCGTATGCGCTGGCCCGGATCTATGGCAACCGGCAGGTGGCGGCATGTCTGGAACGCCGCGGCGCTTCGACTTCACTGTCATCGAATGAAAGCCTTTTGGCCGATTGTGCCGAAGCGAACTGCTCAGGCGCGAAGTTGGACAAGTCCGGCCTGACTGGTGAATCCCGCCGCTTGCTCACCCGGTTGGCCGCCGTTTCCGGCAAGCTGGAGCACATAAAAGTCCTGGTCGGAGCCAGCCTTGACCCCAACGAGACGGAGGAAATGGGCCTGCCGGCCTTGCAGGTAGCAGCCTGGAACGGATTGGCCGAAGAGGTGGCGTATTTTCTCGAGTTGGAACCGGACCTGGAACACCGCAACGCCTATGGCGGCAACGCCATCGAAACTCTCATTCATGGCGCCGAGCATGCCCCGCGGCATCCGGGGGCGGACCACATCGCCTGCGCAGGGTTGCTCCTGCAAGCTGGTTCCAAAATCAACATCAGTCATGTCCGCGCCTGCGGGGCAGAGGATCTTTCCCTCTACCTGGAAAGCTGGCTGGAAGGTTGATGGCCGGGCAAGGCAGCCACGATTTCAGCCGTCGAATTCTGCCACGATCCAATCCCGGATGGCTGATAGGTTGGGGTTTGGAGACGCTGTTTTCGGCTGCACGAACCAGTAGCTGTAGCTGGCCTCAAGGCGGGTCTGAAACGGCGCGATCAGACGGCCGCTGGCAAGGTCCTCGGCTGCCAGCAGCGACCTTCCAAGGGCAACACCCTGGCCGTCGAGAGCGGCTTGCAGGATTGCCGTGTCATCGCCGAGCTTGGGGCCGCGCGGCAGTGTGGCGCCGGACAGTCCGGCAGCGGCAAACCACTTGCCCCAATCTTCGGCAATATCGCCGTAGATTAAAGTGGATTTCAGAAGGTCTGCCGGCGTCTCGAGGTCTATTCGCCTTGCGTATTCCGGTGAGCAGACCGGCTGGATTGTTTCCGTGCCGAGTTGGATTGCGGTGACATCCGGCCAGTTCCCCTTGCCGTAGCGGATAGCGGCATCGATGCCGTCCGCCGAAAAGTCCACCAGATGGCGGGTGGCGCTGATGCGCAGATCGACGCCTGGATGGGTTTGGGTGAACCTTTCCAGCCGCGGCGCCAGCCATTTGGCGGCAACCGACGGCAGCATGGACAAGGTGACCACGTTGCTGGCGGGTCTAACCCTGGCATCTTCAACGCCGTTGTGAAGATCTGCCAGGGCGTATCCGATCCGCTCAGCCAGGGTTTTTCCTACCTGCGTTACCGTTAGGGCCGGACCGGAACGGACAAACAGCTGGCGGCCCAAAAAAGTCTCCAGCTCGGCCACCTGGCGGCTGACCGCGCTTTGCGTGATACCGATGTCGCGTCCTGCGGCGGTAAAGCTCTGATGGCGCGCCGCGGCCTCGAATACCTGCAGGGTGCGCAGGGGAATCGGCCATGGCTTATCATGATTAAGATTCATGATTTGTGGTCTCAATTTCTCATTTTGGAGCGGATCTGTTCCTCAATATCATAAATTTGAATCATGATGGAGAGGTGAGTGAGCGATGTAGTCTTTCGGCAAGCCAGAGGGCGGGCCGCTTTCCTGCCTGACCTGCCGCTGGTCGTCTGGATGGTTCTGATCACGCTCGCCCTGGGGCTGGCCGGGGGCATGCAGGCGCCTAAGCTGATCACTGTCTACAATTCCGGTTTCGGCCGGGCGCTTGGCGAATTTGCGCTCATTTTGCTGCCGTCATTCGCTCTGGCGGCGGCGCTGGCGGAACAACCGGCTACGCCGCCGGGCGGGCTTGCGGCCTCGCTTTCGCCGGTGGCGGGGGCCGGCATGATCTGCCCTGATACAGCCTATGCCGCGCTGTCACCGATCGCCGGGCGCAACAAATTGTCCGTCGCTTTCGGCTCTTACGCAGGGTTCAAGCTGCTTTATCCGGCAGGTCCCTTGCTGGTAGCGACCGGACTTGGATTGGAAGATACGTCCGTCGCTCTCTATGGCGCGGCTCTGTTGATCCCGGTCTGGGCTGCAGGCGTGATCTGGACGCGCTTTGCAGGTGGGATTTCTCATGCTCCGGTCATTGAGGCCAGTTCCGGCACTGCACTGGAGAGTGTCAGGGCGTTTCTGCCGTTCGGCATTTTGACCGCATTGTTGCTCATCGGTGTTGTGTTTGATCTTGCCGCCTATCCCTTGCTGGATTTTCTGACGAGGCCGAAAGGCGCCTTGCTTGTCGCGGCTATCTGGGCGCTGGCCAGAGTAGAGGCAGGCAACCGGCGCTCCTGTCTGGATAGCGCGGTCCGGCGCACCGGATCGCTGCTCCTGGTTATTGGCGCTGCCAGCGCGTTCGGTGCTGTTTTGACCAGCGTTGTTCCGGTCGAGGCTCTGGTGGCGTCTGGCCGCTCCGGCGCCATGGGGATTATCGGGCTGTTCGTGCTGACGGCGGCTTTCAAACTGGCGCAGGGCTCCAGCATGGCCACCTTCGCCGCAATCGCACCGGTCGCCGCGCCGGTCGTCGCGGCCGCCGACTTTTCGTCCGCCGCCGCCGTTCTGGCAATTTGCATGGGATCATTTGTGGCGATCCTGCCAAACGACAGTTTTTACTGGCTGGTCCGCCGGGATGCCCTGGAAAATCTCAAGAGCGAAGCCCGGGCGATCTATGTTCTTGCAGGCGGTGCGTGCCTGCAGGCCCTTGTTGGACTGGCATTGATCCTGGCAGGGGGTGCGCTTGGCGTAATGTGAGTGGGTGGTTTTTATCAAAAGGCGCCAGGATCGCAGGCGGAAGAAAATACGCCTGCATAACTGCGGAATTAACCCCGCCCGATAAACGGCATGTCGGTTGCCATGATGGTCATGAACTGAACGTTCGCCGAAAGCGGAAGACCAGCCATATTGACGACCGTGTCGGCCACATGGGCCACATCCATAACCGGCTCGGGCATCGAAGTGCCATTTGCCTGAGGCATGCCCTTGGCAAAATGCTCGGTCATTTCAGAAGCCGCGTTGCCGATGTCTATCTGGCCACAAGCGATGTTGAATGCCCGGCCGTCCAGTGACAGCGTTCTGGTGAGCCCGGTGATCGCGTGTTTGGTTGATGTGTAGGGAACGGATCCCGGGCGCGGCACATGGGCGGAGATCGATCCATTGTTGATGATCCGTCCGCCTTGAGGGTTCTGGTGCCGCATCAATCCGAACGAGCCACGGGCAATCAGGAAGGCGCCGTGCAGGTTGACGTTCAGCACTGTCTGCCAATCCTCGACGGAGATTTCGTCAATGGGCGCTGCCGGGACATTGTTGCCCGCATTGTTGAAGGTGACATCAAGACGGCCGAAGGTGCCCTTGATCGCGGCGAACAGGGCGTCGACTTGGGCGGCGTCGGAGACATCGCAGGGAACACAGAGAGCTTGGCCGTCAGCAGCACCTTTTGCGGCTTCCTGCAGCCGGTCCTCGCGCCGGCCGGTCAAGACTACCTTTGCCCCAGCATTTAAAAAAGCTTCGGCCGTCTTGCGGCCAATTCCTGAACTTGCGCCGGTAACCAGGACGATTTTGCCTTCAACGGACATGCGAACTCCCCAAAGTTTCCGGCGTTCAGCCGGTTTCCAAGAACCGGGACACTATGAGGCGCAAAACAACGGTGCAAGCTCTGGAAATGAAGCAACTGTTTCGCCATGCGGTTTCCAGTCAGCCGTCGTTATGGGCTGCTGAAGGTGCAGCCTGTTTGCGTAGACCGGCAAAAATCAGTCCATAGAGACAGCTGACTACGACTACAAAGGCAAGGATCTGGTAGGCCTCGACAGTTTCGCCCAAAATCGGGACTGCCAGTACCATGGTCATCGCCGGCCATGGCGCGGTTAGTGAACTGGCAAGTGATACGTCGATATGGCGGATGGCGTAGAACCAGACGATCAGCTCAAGGTAATAGATCAGTCCCATGGTTGCGGCGAAGATCTGGATTTGCGGATTTGCAAGGCTATCCAGCAACGCCGGCCCGCTGGGGGAAACGGCTACTATCACGCCGAGTAACACCGAAGATACCGCCACACGGAAAAACGTGATCTGTGCCGGTGTAATTGGCGCGCCACCAAGCACCTCTCTCAAGATGACATGCGCCACGCTCCAAAGGAACGGCACCGACAATGCGAACAGCAGCCAAGGTGACAGGCCCTCAATACGCCAGGTGCCTTGGGTCGCAAGATAGGCAATCGACGCCAGCAGAATGAACGTGAACAGCAGCTCGAGAGCAGTTTTTCGGCGTTTGAGAAACAGTGTTTCCCAGAGAATTGCAAACAGTGGATACGTTTGGATTGCAATTGCAGCGCCCACAGCCCCGGCTTTTTCCACCGACAATACATAGGCATAGGTCGACAGGCCGAAAATTGCACCGGTCAGCACCACAGTAATCAAGGTTCGCCGCAGAACTGCCTTTGGAACGGAAGCGGCGAAAATCCCGGGATTGGTGGACTTCAACTCCCGGAATAGTAATGGCAGAGAAAATACCAGCTGCCACAGGCTAAGCAGGAATGCGAACGTGAGCGCACCGGTATCGGCCGGCCGGCTGTTTGACACAATCGGCATGACACCCAGAAGAAAAAGGCAGATCAGAGCAAGGGATATCCCGACTTTCGGGTCGTCGTTTCGCATCTGCATACTCCCAAACAAATACATTTCTCTAAATTGCATTGACAATTGTATCGATCAATAGAAACATTGCTCTCATGACAATCTGGCTTCCCAGTCTTGAGGGCCGAAACGGGCCCAAGTACCTGCAGATCTCCGAAGCTATTGGTGAGGCGGTGCTGGAGGGGTCGTTGCGGCAGGGCATGCGAATGCCTCCGCAGCGAGATCTGGCCTACGACTTGGGGGTTTCACTCAATACCGTAAGCCGGGCTTACGCTGACGCTATCGAATGCGGATTTTTGAAGGGAGAGGTTGGCCGTGGCACTTATGTGCGCGGGAATGGCCCGCTGCCGGCCATGGCCTCTGCCGCTGGTCTGCAACGCGGATCTGAGCAGATTATTGATTTCTCACTCAATCTCCCGGCGGCCAGCCCAGCGGATGCTGAATTGGCAAAGACCTTCGGCGAGCTCGCGCGCTCAGACGGGTTGTCAGCCTTTCTGGACTACGACATGGGTGCCGCATCTGACCGGCATGCCCGGTGTGCAGCCTTATGGCTGCGAGAGGCCGGACTGGCGGCGCGGCCGGAGCGCATTGTGTTCACGTCTGGAGCGCAGCATGGAATCCTTGTTTCCCTGATGGCGGTTATGCGCCCGGGCGACGTACTTTTTGCCGATGAACTCACATACGCCCCCATAAGGACCCTGGCTCAGCGGTTGGATTTGAAACTCCATCCAATACCTGCGGAAGACGGCTGCATGAGTCCCGACGCACTGGATGCAGCTTGCAGGTCGACATCGGGAAAAGTGCTTTACTGCATGCCAACTTTGCATACGCCCACAACGGCCACTATGGACCAGGAGCGGCGCAAAGCACTGGCGCAAGTCGCCCAGACACATGACCTGACGGTGATTGAAGATGATGTCTTCGGATTTCTGCCCGCCGAGCGGCCGCAGCCGCTTTCCAACTTTGCGCCGGACAGGACAATTTACATTGGCAGCGTTTCGAAAAGCATGGCTCCCGGGTTGCGTGTGGGAATTGTCCATGCTCCACCAGACCTGATAGGCGAATTGCGGACCGCCGTTAACCTGACGAACTGGATGCCGCCGCCGCTGATGACCGAAATTGCCTGCTGCTGGATCGAGGATGGCACCGCCGGACGATTGGCAACCTTCCAACGGCAAGAGGCATCGGCACGCCAGGCGCTGGCGAGGGAAATCCTGCCTGATGAGCTTGTGCAGGCGGATCCAAGCGGTTTTCATCTTTGGCTGAAAATGCCTGAAGATCTGCATGCTGACATGTTCAGGATGGAAGCCGAGCAGCGTGGTGTCAGGCTCATGGTTGGCGGAGCATTCGCAGCCAGGTCGTTGCTTGCACCCAATGCGGTCCGCCTGTGCATCAGTCATGAACCCAGCCGGCAACGTGTTGCGGCCGGGTTGGATATCATTGCTGCCTTGCTGGAAAAGGCCGGCGGGACTGGCCCCTTGATTCTGTAGTTGGTCACGGTATGCAAGGCCGCAGCGCGACGTTGCGGATTGCCGGGAGTTAACGTCAGGGGATTTGGATAATTGCGGCGAATGGCTTATCTTCCCTTTATAAAATCCGCGGGTCAGATAGCATCCGGTGCAAGGAGCACGGGCGAACCTGATGGAGGGAGGAGGTCCGGATGAGCGTCACGCACGAGCCATGGCTCGTCGTGTTGTCCCTGATCGTCGCATTTCAGGGAAGTTTCGTTGGACTAAGCCTGGCAGTTCAGGTCTCCGGCGCAGTTGATCCGCGCCGGCGGTTCCTGCTTGCCGGTGCAGCGCTGACGCTCGCCCTTGCTATCTGGTCAATGCATTTTGTCGGGATGCTGGCCGCCCAGTTGCCTGTCCTTGTCGATTTTCTTGTTCTTCCGACGCTCCTTTCATTTCTTGTTTGTGTGCTTGTTGTCGGCATTGCGGTTTTTGCGGCCAGCAACGGCCGGCTGACCGCGATTCGGCTCGGCCTTTCCGCTTTGGTAATGGGGGCAGGGATCTGCACCATGCATTACCTCGGCATGTATGCACTGCATGGATCGACCAGGATGATCCATGATCCGACCTATGTGGTGGCCAGTTTCCTGGTCGCGTTCAACGCATCGGGCTTGGCGCTTTGGCTCAGCTTCGGCGCGGGAAAACGGCCACCGGTAATTTTCTCTGCGGGCGTTCTTGCGTTGGCCATATCGGCCATGCACTACACGGCCATGGCAGGTGTGCAACTGTTCCCGCTCCAATCTGCGGCGGGATTAGGTGCTCCGGCGGTCAGTCCCGGCACCCTTGCCATCTTTGTTGCCTGTGTTGCTTTTCTAGTGTCTGGCCTTTTCCTTCTGACCCTCGTTCCAGACAGTGGAGAAGCCGGCGCCGAAACGGATGGTGCGGTGGCACACACAAGTGCCTCAATGGCCAGTGGCGAAATTGGCTGGGAATCAGGCGAACGGGATCCGGTAACGGATGCTGCGGTAATTCAAGAGGCCCAAGCCGTTAAGCGGCCAGCGGCAGGCCTTCAGGCCGCGCCGGGCCGTCATTCAGTCTCATCCAGCTTGCGGGGTGCGCTTCCAATCGAGCGGGATGGGCAGAAAGGCCATATCAAGGCAGCAGAAGTTGTCGCCGTTCATGCGGACGCCCATTACACCCAGTTGTATGATGGCAGCCGGAGCTTTTTCTGCCCGCTAACCATCAGCGAGCTTGAACAGTGCCTGGACCCCAAAGTGTTCAATCGCGTCCATCGCAGCCACATCGCCAATTTGAGCCGGGTACGCAGTTACCGCCGGTCCGGTGACGGCGGGCTTCTGTTGATGGAGGGGGAAGAAGAGCACTGCGTGCCTGTCAGCCGCTCCAGATGGCCCCGTGTGAAAACGCTGCTGGCCCAACCGGCAGAATTGGCGGCGTCTGTCCTCTCCAGCGATGCGGCAGAATAGCGACAGCGCAAATAGCGCCACCGGAAACTAACTGACGCCTCCACCGAGCCAATAGACCGGGACAGCAACCGTGTGTTTTCTGCACGATTGAAGTTGGTCTCGGTAGCTGGGTGCATTCTGGCTCAGAACCAAATACACGTTATGCGAGTGCATGCTGTTCTGCCCGTTGAGGCAAGCTATTTCGTCGTTCCTTCAGTGACAAAGGCCGGGATTTCCGGTCAAAGTGGCCTGTTTTTGCGCTGCACAACAATCTGGGCGTCGTCAAATTGGAGCGCGCTCATAAATGTAACTGGTGTCCGCATCTCATGAAAAGCGACAGTAGTGCTGTCGTATTTCGTGCGGAATAACCCGCATTCCGTGTAAATATGTGGTGCTCCGTGCAGCTGCCGTTGTCAGTGCACCGCACCCTTTCTCACCCTAACGATGGTTGCCGCCCCTGGGCCGGACGTTTCGGGTCGTGATTATCATCCTTCCCTTGCGTCCATGATCGAACGGCAGCCGCAGGAGAGAGGTCGGGCCATCAGGCTAAGCGTTGATCAAGACGCATGCTGCAGGTCCGTCGACGGAGGGAGGAAATCACGTGATTCCCGGAGAATTTACCTATCACCGGCCATCGTCTGTAGCGGAAGCTGTGGCGATCCTGGCCGATCATGGCGATGAAGCGCGTCCGCTTGCAGGCGGGCACAGCTTGATCCCAATGATGAAGCTGCGCATGGCAGCCCCTGAGCACCTGATCGATCTCAGCGGTGTCGCTGACTTGAAGGGTATCCGCGAAGATGGCGATACCATCGTCATTGGCGCAATGACCACGCAGCATGAGCTGATCGCGTCCGATCTGTTGTCAGCCAAATTGCCGATCATTCGTGAAACGTCGCTGGTGATCGCAGATCCTCAAATCCGCTACCTTGGAACCATGGGCGGCAACGTTGCCAACGGCGACCCTGGCAATGACATGCCCGCGCTGATGCAATGCCTGAATGCGTCTTACGTTCTCGTTGGTCCGTCCGGCGAGCGCGAAGTTGCTGCACGTGATTTTTATGAAGCGGCTTATTTCACCGCACTTGCACCAGAAGAGCTGGTAACGGCGATCCGCATCCCCGTTCCGCCTGCTGGGCACGGCTTTGCCTATGAAAAACTGAAGCGGAAGGTCGGCGACTATGCGACGGCTGCGGCCGCCATCGTGCTCACCATGTCTGGCGGCACCGTAGCGTCCTGTTCCGTTTCTTTGACGAACGTTGGTGACACGCCGCTCTATGCAGGCGACGCAAGCGATATCCTCACCGGTTCGTCACTCGATGAAGACACGGTGAACCGGGCCGTCGCTGCAGCTGAGGCGATAACCATGCCGGCGTCCGACGGCCGTGGTCCTGCGGAATACCGCACAAAAATGGCTGGCATCATGATGCGCCGCGCGCTGGCTCGCGCTGCAGAACGCGCAGGGGCTTAAGGGAGACCGACCATGAGTGAAGTTGAAAACGTCGCGGTCACCCTGACCGTAAACGGCAAGAAGGTGCAGCGCTTTGTCGAGCCGCGTACGCTTCTGATCCATTTCCTTCGTGAGGAATTGAACCTGACCGGTCCGCATATCGGCTGCGAGACGTCCCACTGCGGCGCCTGCACAGTCGAAATGAACGGCATGTCCGTGAAGTCCTGCACCCTCTTTGCCGCTCAGGCCGACGGCGCGGAGCTGACGACCATTGAAGGCATGGCCAATGCAGATGGAACTCTATCCGCCCTGCAGGAAGGCTTCCGCCAGATGCATGGTCTTCAGTGCGGCTTCTGCACGCCGGGCATGATCACCCGGGCGCACACGCTCCTGAAGGAGAACCCGGACCCAACGGAAGATGAAATCCGCATGGGCATCGCCGGCAATCTTTGCCGCTGTACCGGATATCAGAACATCGTCAAGGCCATCCAATACGCCGCAGCGAAGCTGAACGGCCGTGACATTCAGGAGGCTGCAGAATGAATGACATGACCCCGACACGGGAACAGCGTGAAGCCGCCCTGGAAGGCATGGGTTGCAAGCGCAAACGCGTTGAAGATATTCGTTTTACCCAAGGCAAGGGCCAATACGTCGACGACATCAAGATGCCGGGCATGCTGTTCGGTGACTTCGTCCGCTCGCCTTATGCCCACGCCAAGGTCACTAAGATCGACGCTACGGAAGCACTGAAAATTCCTGGTGTGATTGCGGTCTTGACTGCTGAAGATCTTAAAGGCGTCAATCTGGCCTGGATGCCGACGCTTGCGGGCGACGTTCAGATGGTTCTGGCCGACGGCAAGGTTCTCTATCAGAACCAGGAAGTTGCCTTTGTTGTTGCCGAAGACCGTTATATCGCTGACGACGCGATCCAGCTGGTTGAAGTGGAATACGAGGAACTTCCGGTCCTGGTTGACCCGTTCAAGGCGATGGACGCGGACGCTCCGGTCCTGAGGGAAGACCTTGAAGGCAAGACCGAAGGGGCTCACGGGCCGCGCAAGCACCACAATCACATCTTCAACTGGTCGGTTGGCGATGAAGAGGGCACCAACAAGGCTCTTGCTGACGGTGAAGTGACCATCAAGGAGATGATCTCCTATCACCGGACCCATCCGTCTCCGCTGGAAACCTGCCAGTGCATCGCATCGATGGACAAGGTAAAGGGCGAGCTGACTGTCTACGGGACTTTCCAGGCACCGCACGTCATCCGGACTGTCGCCTCTCTCCTGTCGACCATTCCTGAGCACAAGATCCATGTGATCGCGCCGGATGTTGGCGGCGGTTTTGGCAACAAGGTTGGTGCCTACCCGGGGTACATCTGTTCGATCGTGGCGTCGATCGTCACCGGCCAGCCGGTGAAATGGGTTGAAGACCGGATGGAGAACCTCTCCACCACGTCCTTTGCCCGCGACTACCACATGACAACCGAGATCTCGGCCAAGAAGGACGGCACGGTCACGGGTCTGAAAGTCCATGTGCTTGCCGATCACGGCGGCTTTGATGCCTGCGCCGATCCGTCAAAATGGCCTGCCGGCTTCATGAACATCGTAACCGGGTCCTACGACTTCCCGGTCGCTCATTTGTCGGTCGATGGTGTCTACACCAACAAGGCCCCGGGCGGCGTTGCCTATCGCTGTTCCTTCCGCGTGACGGAAGCTGCCTACTGTATCGAGCGGGCCATGGACATTCTGGCTCAAAAGCTTGAAATGGATCCGGCGGATCTTCGCATGAAGAACTTCGTCAAACCGGAGCAGTTCCCCTATCAGTCGGCACTCGGCTGGGAATACGACAGCGGCGACTATCACACCGCCATGCAGAAGGCGATGGATGCCATCGGCTACCGCGAACTTCGGGAAGAACAGAAGGCCAAACAGGAAGCCTTCAAGCGCGGCGAGACCCGTGAAATCATGGGACTTGGCGTCACATTCTTCACCGAAATCGTTGGTGCTGGTCCATCGAAGAACTGTGACATCCTCGGTGTTGCCATGTTCGACAGTGCGGAAATCCGTGTTCATCCGACCGGCTCGGTGATCTCGCGCATGGGATCCAAGTCGCAAGGTCAGGGTCACGAGACTACCTGGGCACAGATTATCGCAACCGAGATCGGTATCCCGGCTGACGATATCATGGTCGAGGAAGGTGATACCGACACGGCACCTTACGGTCTTGGCACCTATGGTTCGCGTTCGACACCGGTCGCCGGTGCGGCAATCGCCCTGGCTGCGCGGAAAATCCGCAACAAGGCCCAGATGATTGCAGCTCACATGCTGGAGGTTTCCGAATACGACCTTGAGTGGGACGTGGACGGTTTCCAGGTGAAAGGCAATCCGGAAGCGCGCAAGTCGATGAAGGAAATCGCCTGGGCTGCCTACAACGCACCGCCACCCAACATGGAACCGGGTCTGGAAGCTGTCAGCTACTATGATCCGCCCAACATGACCTACCCGTTTGGCGCCTATTTCTGCGTCATGGACATTGATGTTGATACTGGTGTTTCCAAGATCCGCCGCTTCTATGCGCTGGACGATTGCGGCACCCGCATCAATCCGATGATCATCGAGGGACAGGTCCACGGCGGTTTGACGGAAGCCTTTGCGATCGCAATGGGTCAGGAGATCCGTTACGACGAAATGGGCAACGTCATGGGAGCGTCCTTCATGGACTTCTTCCTGCCGACTGCAGTCGAAACCCCGCATTGGGAAACCGATCACACGGTCACGCCGAGCCCGCATCACCCGATTGGTGCCAAGGGCGTTGGCGAAAGCCCGAATGTCGGCGGCGTGCCGGCCTTCTCCAATGCCGTGAACGACGCATTCCAGTTCCTTGGAAGCACCCACATCCAGATGCCCCATGATGCATGGCGGGTTTGGCAGGTGGCCAAGGACCTGGGGGCTCACGGCTAGGCCGGAGCAAGAGAACCGGGTTCCACCACCCGGGAAAAAGGGGCTGTTTGGCAAGGTCCTCCATTAATTGCAGCATTGATGCCAGACAGCCCCTTTTTCATGAATTCGCCCCGAGCGGCGAAAGAGACGCCAAAGCCGGACGCAATTGCCTCCGGCGTGGCGATACGCACCACAGTGCACGTGGCAAAGGACGAGAGGGCGTCATGACCCTGAACAAAAATGAGTATGCAAAAGCTCTCGCGGAGACTGGATATGTCGCCGATGAAGGCCTGGCGACCGCTCTCGTTCTGACTGAGATGCTTGAACGGCCGCTTCTTCTGGAAGGAGAGGCGGGTGTCGGCAAGACCGAGGTCGCAAAAGCACTTGCTGACCTGCATGAAACAGATCTGATCCGTTTGCAGTGCTACGAGGGCCTTGATCGCTCCGATGCGATCTATGAATGGAATTACCAGCGGCAGCTCCTGGCGATAAAGGCGCATGAGGGGTCGGGAAGCAGTGCCGATGAAGTCGAGGACGCTGTATTCTCGGAAAAATACCTTCTGGAAAGGCCTCTTCTGGCGGCTATTCGAAGAGACAAACCGCCGGTGCTTCTGATCGACGAAATCGACCGTGCCGACGAAGAGTTTGAAGCCTACCTTCTCGAAATCCTGTCCGACTTTCAGGTCTCTATCCCGGAAATGGGCACCGTAAAGGCCATCTCTATTCCGCGGGTGGTGCTAACGTCCAACGGCACACGTGAGCTCTCGGATGCTCTGCGCCGCCGCTGCCTCTATCACTATGTCGACTACCCGGCGCCGGATCGGGAAGCGCGCATTCTCATGAGCCGCGTCAAGGAGCTCGACGCTGCCCTTGCCCTGCAAATCGCCGAAATGATGGGCAAGCTGCGCAAGGAGGATCTCACCAAGGTCCCTGGCGTTGCCGAGGCAATCGACTGGGCCGCAGCTCTCATTGGCCTGGGCACGAAGAACCTGCACGAAGACCGTGAACTTGTATTTGATACGCTCGGCTGTTTGCTGAAGACCCGGGAAGATCAGTCCCGTGTCAGCCAGGAAGTTGCCGACCGGTTGCTGGGCAAGGTGGCTTGAATCATGGCCGCGCTCGCCCTTGAAACCCGGGACGATATCGGCGCCGCCTTGCGCATGCGCCTGGCCGGCTTCGTCCGGTCTTTGCGGGATAGCGGTTTCAAGGTCGGCCTGGCGGAAACAAATGATGCCTTGAAACTTCTGCAGTCTGAGTTTTCGGTTCGCCCTGTCGAGTTGAAAAAGGCGATGCGGTCGCTCTTTTGCGGCCGCCGGTCGGACTGGCAGAGTTTTGACGAGATTTTCGACGCCTACTGGTTTGGCAAGGGCATGAAGGGCGTCATCAAGACTTCCGGAACGAGCCAGAAAAAGGGTGGCAAGACCATCCGCGAGATGGTGGAAGCTCAGGGAAACCGCCAGGACCCGATTGCCGGAGATGTCGAACGTACGCCCGGCGAGGAAGACGAAGATACGGACGAGGAAGCCAGTGGCCGCCGTGAGGGTGCGAGCATTGCTGATAACCTTGGCGATGTGGATTTCCGCAAGATCCACGACCCGGAAGCGATGGAACAGGCCCACGAGCTGGCCGAGAAACTTGCCCACTCCATGCGGGTGCGGCTGACAAGACGGGACAGGCAACGGCGAAAGGGGCCGCGTCTTGATCTGCGCAAGACCATCCGGCACTCCATTGCCCATGGCGGTACGCCAATCGAGCTGATCCGCAAGGGGCCGCGCGAACGCCAGCTACGGCTGGTCATCCTGCTCGATACCTCCGGATCAATGAACAATTACACCGGTGTTTTCACCCGTTTCGTTCACGGCATTCTGGACAATTTCCGCGAGGCGGAAGCGTTCCTGTTCCACACACGGCTGGTGCATGTCTCATCGGCGCTGAAGGAACGTGATGCAGCACGGGCTCTCGACCGGATGGGGCTGATGGCACAGGGCGTTGGTGGTGGCACCAAGATTGGCGAGGCGCTGGCGGAGTTTAATCGCTGGCATGCAGCCCGGGTGATCCATTCGCGCACCTGCGTGATGATCCTGTCGGACGGTTATGACACTGGTGACCCGCAGCGTCTGGGCAAGGAAATGGCGGCGCTCCGCCGCCGGTGCAAGCGCGTCGTCTGGCTCAATCCGCTGATTGGCTGGCAGGGCTATGAACCGGTCGCAGGTGGCATGTCGGCGGCGCTGCCACATGTCGATCTGTTCGCTCCGGCGCATAATCTCGCGAGCCTCGCGGCGCTCGAACCCTATCTGGCAAAACTGTGAGAGGGACCAAAATGACACCTTCGACCACACGGCCACCTGAACACTTCGGCGAGGATCTGCACGATCTGATGAACCGGCTGCGCGCCCGGGGAGAACCCTTTGCACTTGCGACCGTTGTTCGGACAATTTCTGTAACCGCGGCCAAGGCCGGTGCAAAAGCGGTGATTGGCCCCGATGGTCAAATTGCTGGTGGCTGGATCGGTGGCGGCTGCGCTCGCGGTGCGACCCTGAAAGCAGCACGGCAGGCTCTGGAAGATGGTCAGACCCGACTGATTTCACTGCAGCCAGAGGAACTGCTGGCCGATATTGGCGTGGAAGCTGGCGAAGAACGGGAAGGTGTTCGCTTTGCCAAGAACATGTGCCCGAGCCAGGGCACCATGGATATCTTCATTGAGCCTGTGTTGCCGCGTCCCGCTCTGGTGATCCTTGGCGCGAGCCCGGTCGCAGTGGCCCTTGCCGATCTCGGCCCGCGCGTCGGGTTCGACATCACGGTCTGCGCGCCTTCAGAGGATCAGCCTGCGTTTGCGGCAGCCAATGAGCGGATCGAAGGGTATGCCTTGCCGGTTGAGGCAACGGCAGAACGCTATCTCGTCATTTCCACACAAGGCCGGGGTGATCTTGTTGCCCTTAAAGCCGCTATCGAAGTCGGAGCGAAGCACGTCGCCTTTGTCGGCAGCAAGCGCAAGGCAGACAGCCTGCGGGCAAAGCTGCTGGATGAGGGCGTGTCTGAAGACAAGCTTGATCGCCTCAAGGCGCCGGCCGGGCTCGATCTTGGAGCAATCACACCGGAAGAGATTGCCCTTTCCATCCTTGCCGAAATCTTGACGGTCCGCCGCAAAGACCAGCGCGGCGGCGCAGCAGAATTAGAATGAACTAAATCACAACGGAGAAAACCAGCATGAAAATGTCTGAAAGCCAGCGGATCGAGGCTCCGCGCCAAAAGGTATGGGAAGCGCTTAATGATGCAGACGTTCTGAAAGCGTCGATCCCGGGCTGTGAGGAACTGACAAAGCACTCTGATACGGAGATGGAAGCTACGGTCAAACTGAAAGTTGGCCCGGTCAAGGCAACCTTCGGCGGCAAGGTTACTCTTGAAGATCTGAACCCGCCAGAAAGCTACAAGATCGTTGGTGAAGGTTCCGGCGGTGTTGCCGGTTTCGCCAAGGGCGGCGCGACCGTGCGGCTTGAGGAAGACGGGCCGGACGCGACCATCCTGCATTACGACGTCGATGCGCAGATTGGCGGAAAGCTGGCCCAGCTCGGCGCACGGCTGATCGATTCAACGGCCAAGCGTCTTGCGGGCGAATTCTTCAAGACCTTCGGCGAACAGGTCGCCCCAAGCGCTCCGGAAGAAGATGTGGCTGAGGCTGAAGAGGCGGACGGCAAAAAGAAAGGCTGGCTGGGCGGTCTCTTCGGCGGAAAGAAAGCTGAAGAAGCCGAAGGGTCAGCTGCTTGAGCGGCTTTTCGGCCGTCATCCTTGGGCGAAATCTCGGAGGGGCATGAAAAGGTTGTTTAGATGCTCGGGACAGGCTCGAGCATGCCGGCGGGAATGGCGGACTTTGTACGGTGCCAAAAGCGCTTCTGCCTCCCCGGCCTTGAGCCGGGGTCCCATCTCTCGAGGTCCCGGCTCAAGGCCGGGACGGCGGAGTGAGATAGCCAAATTGAAGTCGAGAACATCAGGATAGCCGGTCCTGCTTGACCATTGTCCTGAAATTGGACCTAATGAGGGAGGAAGATCATGGAAACACAGGCAATCAGTGCGGATATGGGCGCATTTCAGGAAATCACAGAAGACAAGTGGCTGATGACAGCGCTCGGTCTTGGAACACTGATGACCGTAGGCCTTCTCATCGCTCACGCCTGCTGCTTCGGCGCAGACGCTGCCATGCTGAAGTCGCTCAGCGTGATTTGTTCAGTGGCAGGGTGAGGCTAGGTGGCCCAGCAGGCGCGTCTCAAATTGTATGATTCTGGCTTGTGCATGACTGCAGTATGACTTCGTTACGGAAGTTATTGATTGGTTTCGTAATAGCCCGGGCGCGTGCCGGTTATGTCAATCGCGGCTAGGACAGGATTAATATGACCGTCCTGGTCAATGGTTTGTCCGGTCACAATGCCTTTGGCTACGAATTGGGCGCCGTCTTTTCCAACGGTGTAGCCAACAATCCTTTGAATCTTCCACTCCGCTGTTTTCCAGTCGTAGGAATTCATACCCGCCAGTCGACCATTCGAATACTTTAACACGCCAGTACCCGAGACTTCGCCGTTCTCATTTATGCTGATCTCGATCGAACCATGCCCGTTTTTTCCGGATCCGGTCTTGTTGGTTAAGTTTGCCGTGCCGGAACCATTGTGAATAGTAAGACTTCCCTCGAAGCCCAGCATGATCGGAGTTTCCCGATCAAAGATCTTTTCGCGACCACTGCGTGAGTAGCTAAGATAGTCGTTCCCACCGATATATATATCGAATTTAGAAGACAATTTCTCGGGTGCAGGTTGGGACTTGAAGAGATATCCATGCATTAAAAACTCGCCGGGATGTCTCGTTCCTGTTGGTTTCCAATTCAGGTATTTTCCCGACAAACGATGGTGTCCGAAGCTTCCAAAGTTCCTCTTGTCACTTTCAGGCACTCCGTCTGTGTAGTTTCCGACTGTGGTTGTCCATATCTTGACGGTCTTACCTGTATTTGAATCTGTGCTTAGATATTCATAGGTATCGTTGAAGTCCGCGGATTTGGTTTTGACAAGTGTTACATTTGGTTCAGAAGATTGCAGCAATCCAGACTTGCGATCAAAGCAAATATCAGAGAATTCAAGCACTGGCTTACGACCGATTGGTTTGTTGAACCTGTAGTGGACAACAACAAACCCCCGTTCGTACCCGCACCTATCGATTTTGTGGTAGACGACGCCATTCTCTTCTGTCCGGATTGTTTCGCCTTGCCTTGTTGAGGCTGTTTGATTGGCCACTAGGGTAGGTGTCTTCGTTGTGGCTTCCGTGGAAGAGCCGGGCGTTGACGACGGCTTGTTGTCATTAGCGCTCTGCGGGCCCTTCGCCTTGGCCAGGGCTTCCAGAACCAGAAACTGCTTGTGCGGCAGTGAGTTTTGAACTTCCAGCCCAAAAGCCTTCTGGAACGTGTTGATGGCCGTATCGGTGGCCTGGTCCCTGATGCCGTCGACCGGTCCGGGATCAAAGCCGAGATCCTTCAGGTATTGCTCCCTGACCTGCCAGCGTTTTTGGCGCTCCTCGTCATAGCCTTCCGCCTTGGCCGTTAGTTGCGGCGCTGGCGGCGTTACAATCTGCGTAACTTCTGCCGGCTTGGGCGGTGTATTTTCCGTGCTTGCCGAAGAAGCTGGTTGGCCGGCGGGCTCATCTATTCCGAAAAAGCAGAGGCCGTCGTTTGTTGGAACAGTGCGCTCGGCAAGGATACGCCATTTGGTGCCCTCGACCAGCATGTCCTTTTCCGTACAGGTTTCGCTTTCCCAGCTGCCCTTCCAGCGAACCTTGAGAAGGCGGCTTGAAGGCGAGAAACGCAGGTCCATCTGATAATGTTCTTCGCCGCCGTAGGGAAAATCGAAGACCTCACCTGTTCGTAGGTCAACGACAAAGCCGAACCGGCATTCGGTTCCGCAGCCAATCGTCACAAAGGAATAGTGCCCGGAGAAGTTCATGCCGTTGCTGACAGCATTTTTGATACGCGTCCTGTACGATCTGAAATCGCGATCCCGGCCATTGAAGTCCGGGTAGGCCGCGGCTGTTTTCAGCCAGCTGTCCGGCGGATAATCGGGAAATTCGTGAACGGCCGTGCCGGCCGGCGGCGGGTCAGATGGCGTAGCGGGCGTGTCTGGAGTGGTGCCCGCGACCGGTAGCTGCCGGTGCGTCGGTGTTGCCGGGCAATGGCCGATGGCGCGGCTGGAGCCCCGCAGCGAAAACCGGACCTGCGCTCCATCGGGCATACGCACCAGCACACTGCCGTGGCGTTTCAGGCTGCCAATCAAATAATTGAAGGTACCAATGCTGGCGTTGCTATTCTCAACGGTTATGGCGTTTTCTTCGTTGAAAGTAATGGCAATTGGGCGCCCGCGGTCAAAGGTCATTTCTCCCACAGATCCGGCAGGTGCCTTTGCATCATCTACGAAAATCGAGATGGAACTGCCCGGATTAACCGGACTGCCGATGTCGCAGCTGATGGTCAATTCATTTACCGGACCGCTTTTGACACCAGCTTCGCGAATGCCCTGGCGGAAATCGGACCACCACCGGGCGTTGGGATCAAAAGGGACGGTCTGGGGGACTTGAGGTGGCGGCTGTGAAGGTGACGATGGCGGCCGCTGTCCAGGCAGGGGATCTATCAGGGATGGATTCAGGCCTGCCTGACTTTTGCTGGCGCCGATCACGGCTTGCTGGCGGCGGGACAAGAAAAAACCATTACCATCCCGGTTGGTGCACGTCAGGCCTTGGCGGGTGGAAAGGCAGGTAAATCCGCCGAACTCCCCCGTAACGCCATAGTCGGCCCGGTCAAATGCGCTTCGATCCTGGCTCGGATGTTGGCATTCCATCGTGACAGGACCGCGTTCACGCATGGAAAACACATGGCCCCAGCCGGCTGTGCAGTTGCCCGGACGCGGCAGGGCAGGGGGACCGGATCGTTCAATGATTGTGCAGGTAATGTCGGACTGGACATTGAAGTCCTGCCCAACGGTACATTGCACGTTTTCTGATGGAGTTTCGAAGGACCAGACGTCAGCAAACGCGATTGAGGCTGGAAATCCGGCAGCTAAACCGAGAGCGCTGACGATGCGCAGGTGTTTGAAACAAACCATCAAAATCTCCAAAAAAACAACCACACACAAAGCTGTTTGGACCGCTCGCTGTCAAACTCAGTCAAAAGCGCGTGGACACTAGCAATTCTTATGAAATGCAGCGCGGTTTTTATGTGTTGCAGATCACTTGAAATCGTGAAGTGCTTGGAGCAATGGGCGAATTAGGATTTGAAAATGAACCTGATCCAACCTCACTTATGAGGCCGCGCACTAATCTTTTATGTCGTCTTTGACCGTCCGCCTGCTTTGGGCCAGCGCGTGAACATGCGCTTTCAGATCCGGGTCGCGCTCCATCAGGGCCTTGAACTCGCTGTCCTTGAGGACAAGAAGCTGGCAATAGCCAAGTGCGATGACATCAGCGGATCGCGGATTGCCGGAAAGCAGGGACATTTCGCCGACCAGATCGCCCCGGCCAAGACGGAAGGTTTTTCCGGAACGGCGGACCTCGACGGCGCCTGAGGCGATGAAATAGGCCCGGTCGCCCTTGTCGCCGCGCTGTATCAGTTTCTGTCCCGGGGTCGCGAACTCCGAATGGATGACTTTTGCAATTGACTTCAACCGGTCTTCGGGAAGGTCGGCAAACAACGTGTGTTTGGCCAGCAGATCCTTGATGCCGAGCCCGAGGTCGAGATCAGGGCGGATGTCCGCGGTTTGCCGCCGCCGGCTGATGCCGTTTTGCAGATCGTTGTAGAGCTCTGGGCCAATCAGAGCGTGGGCGTGGGCCTCCGCATAGGTGGTTTCTTCCAGCCGCAAGCCGGTCTTGCGCAGGAACTGGGTTTCCATCGCATCCGAATAGTCCGGGTACTGCAGACGTAACGCGTCGAGGGCGCGGCTGAGATCGTCCCGGCGGGCACACAGGATGTCATCCAGGATCTTTGCGACCCGCTCGCCCACAAGCGGATTGATCCGCCGTCTTTCAAAGGCCACGAGCTCGTTCGAGATGATCCGGCAGACCATGAGGAACTCGAAGCGGTCTGCCAGAAGGATGCGCAGCGGGCGGTGAATTCGCAAAAATCTCTGCAGCCACTGGGCAACTCGGAAAACAAAGCCGAACTCCAGCGGCCGGCGGCTTGCTTTGTTGTACCCAGCCCGTCCTTCTGATCGGGTCAGATCGCCGATCCGGCCGGCCATTGCCAGATGCAGCGAAATTGCCCGGCTGGACACCGTCTTCTGATTGAAGTGGTTCAGAACGAGCTGCCGCTCCCGGTCGGCCAGAGCAATCAGCCCAAGGATGACTCGGTCCTTGTCTTTCAGGTTCTGGAAGGCTTGATCAGCATCAGCAGCCCTTTCGGCCCGCTCTGTGTAAGTTTGTGTCACGCTCTCGGCGATGCGCGGGTCGATCTGATAATCAACCGCTGCTTCCTGAACTTCCTGGCGGATGTCGGAGAGGGCGAGTGCAAGAAACTGGCTTCTCAGGGCTTCGTCCCGGGCATTGAGCTTGTCGAGACCAAGGATCCTGATCAAGGGCTTCAGACTTGTGCCGTAGACCAGCAGCGTGAAGAGGACAAATCCGGTCGCAAGTTTGGTGACAAAGGCAGAAACTTCCGGTCCAAGGTTCGGGTTTTCAACCACGCTGAGGGCAAGCGTCAGCGTAACTGCGCCGCGCATCCCGCCCCACAGCATGACCGTCTTGAACTTGGTGCTGACCGCAGCGCTCATGTGGAAGAGGCTGAGGACGGGCAGAAGCCCGAATATGACCAGGGCCCGCGAGATAAGCGCTGCTACGACGACAATCAGCAGCAGCAGGAAGTCATGCGGTTCCAGACCTTCGACCAGACGCGGTATCGAGATTGCCGCCAGAACGAAGATCAGCGATGCGGCCCAAAAGGCAACCTGGTCCCACACGTGATGCAGGAAATTCCAGTCTTGCGGCGTTATCCGCGACGGGCCGTAAAGGTTGAAGACAATCCCGGCGGCGACAACCGCAACCACTGCCGAGACATCGGCGGACTGGTCACTGAAAACGTAGATCGCGTAGGGCAGGGCGAGGCTCAAGGTCACTTGCGCCAGCGGAATGTCGCGCATCAGCGGCAGGAGGCTAACCGCGATGCGGGCGGCTATGGCACCGACAATAACGCCGCCGACAAATGAGCGAAGAAACGAGATCGTTACCTGAAGCGCGTCTGGCTCCTGTGCTCCAGTCATGATCCCTAAAAGGAGCACAAACAGGACGATGGCCGCAGCATCATTGAGCAGGCTTTCGCCTTCCACGATCCGGCCCAACCGGGCCGGTGCGCCAATGTCGCGGAAGATGGCAACAACTGCCACCGGATCTGTGGTGGCGACGATTGCGCCAAGCAGCAGGCAGGCCACGAGGGAAAAGTCGGCAAACGGATATAGGGCAATCCCGATGAAGCCGGTCGCGATGAAGACCGCAACGACCGCCATGACAAGGATCGGGCCGATGTCCTCTATGACCCTGCGAACATCGAGTGTCAGGCTTGTCTGAAACAGCAGGATGGGCAGGAAGATATAAAGAACCTGCTCTGAATTCAGCGGGGGATCGGCAAAGACCAGTGCAACTTCGTCAAAGGCGTTTGTATGCGTCGTCTTTAGCAGATAAAGCGCACCAACCCCGATCAACGTGCCAACCATGGCCAGCAGCACGCTTGGCGCTACGCCCAGATGGCGGGCCAAAGGCTGCAGCAGAGAAATGGTGATGAGAAGGCCGGCAAAAGCGCCAACGACGATCGGTGTTTCCATATGGCTAATTTGCCGTGCCTTTGGGGGTATTCCAAGGCCGGCCCGGATTTCTTGTTAGATAGGGTTACTTAGGCGAGGTTTTGCGTTCTGACAGCCATATTCCGCCAAGGACCAGCGCCAATGCGAGGCCATGGTGCCAGCGGAAGGGTTCGCCAAGGATCCCGACCGCCAGGAACGGTGTCCAGATCGGGACCAGGTTTATGAACACCCCGGCCCGGGTGGGGCCAATCAGTTCCACGCCGCGCATGAAGAAAATCTGCGACAAAAACGAGGGGAACAGCGAGATGTAAAGGACCACCAGCCAGCCGGTAAAGGTCGGCAATTGCGCGGTTCCCGTTGCAAATTCATATCCGGCGGCCGGAATGGCCGTAATTGCAGCGATAATCGCAAGGGCGGTGAAGAATACCAACCCGGACACCTGCGGCCGGTTGCGAAGGGCAAGCGTGTATCCTGAATAAAACAGGCAGGCGACCAGCATGAAACTGTCGCCCGGATTGACGGACAGGTTGAGCAAGATGGAGAGGTCGCCCTGTCCGGCAACCAGAATGACACCGGCAAGTGTTGCAAGGATGCCCAAAAACTGAAGCCAGCTGACCCGCGTGCCAAAAACGATCATCGATCCAAGCATCACGAAGATTGGCATGGAGCCCTGAATAATCCCGATGTTGACGGCTGTTGTTGAATGGGCCGCAATATAGAACAGCGAATTGAAGCCGGTGAACCCGAACAGCGCCATTAAAGCGATCATCTTCAGGTTTTTGCGGATGATGGGCCATTCCGCCCGCAAGCGGGGCAAAACCAGCGGTACCATTACGGAACTGACAATAATCCAGCGCAGCGCAACCACCATCAGCGGCGACACTTCACCGACAGCCAATCGGCCGGCAATGGTGTTGCCCGCCCAAAAAAGCGTGGTCAGCGTCAATAGCAGAAGCGCATTGCCGGAGATCCGGTGACCAAGACGCGATGCCGCATCAAACATTGAGAATCCTCGATGACACGAGCAGGTCGTGGGGGCTGTCACCAGGCTGTATCTCTGCCTGGATTGTTTCGGGAAAGAGCGAAGTTCGAAAAACAGTAAGGCTCCCTTGTGGCTGGAAAACCACTGCCATGCAAGTGCGGCTTCGCGGCAGAAGGTGTGCTCTGATTGGCTAGATTGGAGATAATATTTGTTATTATTTCCAAAATGGAAAAAGTTATTTGGTTGCGGGTGGCGATTGACGCTTGGCCCAGTTCCGGTGACAAAGGCCGTATTTGCTCGAATAATGAAATCAATCCGGAAGGTGGTGGGACTTTCCATCAAATACGGGAGACCGGAAATGACGGCGCGCGTGACGGCACATGGGCTTCAAGTGGCTCAGGAGCTCTATGATTTTGTAAACGACAAGGCTCTGCCGGGAACTGGTGTCGAACAGGATGCGTTTTGGCAGTCCCTGTCTGAGATCGTCCACAGCCTTGCACCCAAAAACAGGGCGCTTCTGGAAAAACGTGACGACCTGCAGGTCAAGATCGATCAGTGGCATCAGGCAAATAAGGGTGTTCCGGACCTGAGCACCTACAAGGCGTTTCTGACAGAGATCGGTTATCTGGTGCCAGACGAGGGCGGTGTTTCTGTAACCACCGCCAATGTTGATCCGGAAATCGCAACGGTTGCGGGTGCCCAGCTCGTCGTACCGGTCATGAACGCCCGCTATGCCCTTAACGCTGCGAATGCACGCTGGGGATCGCTATATGACGCGCTCTACGGCACGGACGCCATGGGCTCCAAGCCGCAGCCGGGTGGATTTGATGCCGCCCGCGGCGCTGAAGTGATTGCCTATGCCCGCAAGGTTCTCGACGAAGCTGCGCCGCTCGCGAGCGGGTCATGGTCCGACATCACAGGACTGACAGTTGAGAACGGCGGCCTGGTAGTCGGAACGGCAAACGGCCCGGTTGCACTTGCTGATCCAAAGCAGTTTGCGGGATTTGCCGGTAGCGCCGACAGTCCGTCCAACGTGCTTCTCTCAAAGAATGGTCTGCACCTGGACATTGTCATCAACGCCAGCCATGCCATCGGCAAGACGGACAAGGCGCATATCGCCGATGTAATTCTGGAATCAGCCATGTCCACGATCATGGACTGCGAAGATTCCGTCGCCGCTGTTGATGCCGAAGACAAGGTTGTCGTCTACACCAATTGGCTCGGCCTGATGAAGGGCGACCTGGAAGAGACTTTTGAAAAGGGCGGCAAATCGGTCACCCGCAAGATGAACGGCGACCGGAACTACACCTCACCCGACGGGTCGGCTGTCAGCCTTCATGGTCGCTCGCTTCTGCTTGTCCGCAACGTTGGTCACCTGATGACCATTGATGCGGTGCTCGACAAGGATGGCAATGAGGTGCCGGAAGGCATTTTGGACGGCATGATCACTTCCCTGATCGGCCTCCACGATATCGGACAGAACGGCGGCCGTACCAACAGCCGCGCTGGATCGGTGTACATCGTCAAGCCGAAGATGCACGGGCCGGAAGAGGTTGCCTTCGCCTGCGAATTGTTCGACCGGGTCGAGGATGCGCTGGGCATGGCACGTAACACCTTGAAAATGGGCATCATGGATGAGGAACGCCGGACGACGGTGAACCTGAAGGAGTGCATCCGTCAGGCGAAAGACCGGGTGTTCTTCATCAACACTGGCTTCCTGGACCGGACCGGCGACGAAATGCACACGTCCATGGAAGCTGGCCCGATGATCCGCAAGGGTGACATGAAGGCCGCGACCTGGATCGGTGCCTATGAAAACAACAACGTCGATGTGGGTCTTGCATGTGGTCTGCCCGGCCATGCCCAGATCGGCAAGGGCATGTGGGCCATGCCGGATCTGATGCAGGCCATGCTGGAGCAGAAGATCGGCCACCCGCAGTCCGGCGCCAATACTGCCTGGGTGCCGTCCCCAACGGCTGCCACGTTGCATGCATTGCACTATTACCAGGTCAATGTGGCGGAACGCCAGGACGAGCTGAAGAGCCGCGAGCCGGCCAAGCTGGACGATATCCTGTCGATCCCGGTGGCAGAGCGTCCGAATTGGGCGCCGGACGATATCCAGGCTGAGCTCGATAACAACGCGCAAGGTATCCTGGGCTATGTGGTTCGCTGGGTAGAGCAGGGCGTTGGCTGCTCCAAAGTGCCTGACATCAACAATGTCGGCCTGATGGAAGACCGCGCAACCTTGCGGATCTCCTCACAGCACATTGCCAACTGGCTTCGCCATGGTGTCTGCTCTGAAGAGCAGGTGATGGAAACCATGAAAAAAATGGCGAAGGTTGTCGATGGCCAGAACGCTGGTGATCCGCTCTACCGGCCGATGGCTGCCGACTTTGACGACTCCGTCGCTTTCCAGGCCGCTTGCGAGCTTGTGTTCAAAGGCACTGAGCAGCCGAACGGATATACGGAGCCGGTGCTTCACCGCCGCCGGATCGAGTTCAAGGCAAAGATGGCGTCCTGAACCAGGCCGCATTCGATGGTGTGAATTCAGCCCCTTCTGCTCCGGCAGGAGGGGTTTTCGTTTCTTTCAGGCCTGAAGCGGTTCAGGCCTCGGGGAATAATGTGTTGAATTGCCGTTCGCCCTCGGGCGTGAACGCAACTACGCGGCTGTCCGGCAGGCGCCTCGCCCAGCCAAGTGCGAAGAAGCGGTTGAGCAGGACGGCACCAAGCGTACCGGCCAAATGGTTCTTGCGTACGCTCCAGTCCAGGCAGGCCCGGCAGAGTGGCCTCCGGCTTTTACGGGGCCGGGTCAGTTCAACTCCGAAATCCTGCAGAAAGACATGTCCTAGTGCGCTCAGCTCCAGACGCTCTTCGTCAGATTGCAGAATGAGCTGGCGGTTTATGAGACTGTCGTACATACGGACACCGAAATCACCGGCGAGGTGGTCGTAGCACACTCTGGCCTTCCGCAAGGCTGGATCCTTGGGGCCGGGCCGGGTTCGAAGATGGCCGTTTTTGGCAGCCAGTCCCATAAGCGCTTCCATAACGGTGCCGACGTCCTCATCGGCAAGGGCGTAGTAGCGATGACGACCTTGTTTGCGCTGGCCAATCAAGCCGCCGTCGAGCAGCCGCGCCAGATGGCTGCTCGCTGTCTGGGGTGTAACGCCAGCTTCCTGCGCCAACTCTGTGGCTGTGAGTGCCTTGCCGCTCATTAAGGCAGTCAGCATGTTCGCACGGGCGGGATCACCTATGAGGCCGCCAATCTGGGCGATGTCAGGTCCGTCTTTCATACTTCGACCCTAGTCGAAGCATGTGCGCCGAACAACATGCGAAATCAGGCTCCCGACCAAAAAGGAGCCACCATGATTACCTGCTTTATCCGCTATCACATTGATCCCACGAAAAGATCCGCCTTTGAGAGCTATGCCCGGAACTGGGGAGTTGCGATCCCCAGATGTGGAGCAGATCTGATTGGATATTACGCGCCGCATGAAGGATCGAGCACGCTGGCCTATGGCGTCTACAACATAGAGAGCCTCGCCGCATACGAGGCTTACCGGCAACGGCTGGCAGCGGACCCGCTTGGACGGGAGAATTACCTTTTTGCGCAAAAGGAAAAGTTTCTGTTGCGCGAGGACAGGACCTTTCTCAAGCTGGCTTCCGCGCCAGAAACGGAGGGGAAAAGCGAATGATTGCCGTGATTTTCGAAGTGATGCCATATCCCGACAAAAAGGCAGATTATCTCGAGATTGCCGCAGGTCTCCGGCCATTGATCGAAGAGATTGATGGCTTTATCTCCGTGGAACGGTTTCAAAGCCTGACTGATCCGGACAAACTTCTGTCCCTGTCCTTTTTCAGGGATGAGGCCGCCCTTGAGGCCTGGCGCAACCTTGCAGAACACCGCAAGGCGCAAACTGCCGGGCGGTCAGGCATTTTCAAGGACTACAGGCTCCGTGTCGCCGGTGTGATGCGTGACTACGGCTTGGAGCAGCGCGAAGGCGCACCTGCAGACAGCCTAAATGTGCACGGCTAAGTTCGCACAATGACCGCCAGGCCCCAGGAATATCTGCTTTTGTGCACACTGGCCCTTCTTTGGGGCTCTTCCTACCTCTGGATCAACCTTGGCCTTGAGTCCTTTCCGCCTTTGACGCTGATGGCGCTTCGGGTGAGCCTGGCGGCGCTTTTCCTGTCAGGTGTCTTGATGATCAGGGGCATCGCTTTCCCGCGCAGTCGGGACCTATGGCGTTCCTTCCTGGCGCAATCGCTGGTCAACAGCACAGGTCCCTGGGTTTTGCTCGCCTGGGGACAGCAGTACATAGACAGTGCAGTTGCGAGCGTTTTGAACTCCACGTCGCCGCTGTTTGTCTTTGTTTTGTCGTTCCTGTTTGTTGGGACAGCCGCTCGTCCTGGGATTGCGAAACTCTGCGGAGCGCTGTTGGGGTTTGGCGGTATCATCCTGATTATCGGACCAGATGCCCTGTCTGGCCTTGGAGATGAACTCTTGCCACAAGCTGTGGTCCTGCTGAGCGCGTTGCTCTATGGCATTGCTGCCTAGCGCGGCCAGGCGTTTGCCGGCGTGCCTCCAATCGTGACCGCAACTGGTACCTTGATCTGCGCAAGCATTACGCTCGTACCGGTTAGCTTGATTGTCGACCGCCCGTGGGAGCTAGCACCAACGGTCCAGTCAATGGCGGCGGTTGGTATTTTGGGGCTGGTGTGCACGGCGCTGGCTTTTCTCATCTACTTTCGGCTCCTGGCAACCCTCGGCCCCATGGGAACCGCCAGTCAGGCCTATCTGCGCTCCGGAGTGGGCGTTTTTCTCGGCGTGGTGTTCTTGTCTGAGAGCCTGGACCTCACAACATTTGCGGGGATCTGTCTTGCCATAGCCGGTGTGGTCCTGATCAACTGGCCGGGACGCAAACGGGCTGGTGCAGACAAGATCATCGTAGAGGAGGCAAAATGAGCGGAATGACCATTTACAAGGCCGGTGCGCGGCCCTCTGTCAGAGCCAATCCGGACTATTTTACTGGAACCGTCTGGCAGGACCCGGTCGTTCAGGCGCCCGAGCCTGCGCGCGTTGGTGCCGTCAGGGTTGCCTTTGAACCAGGTGCGCGAACCAATTGGCACACGCATCCACTCGGCCAGACCCTACATGTTCTGTCTGGGGTTGGCCGCATTCAGCTCTGGGGTGAGCCGGTTCAGGAAATCAGACCTGGAGACAGCATCTGGATCGCGCCTGACGTGAAGCATTGGCACGGGGCCGGCCCGGAAACTGCTATGACTCACCTTGCCATTCATGAAGCTCTGGATGGCGCCTTCGCAGACTGGCTGGAGCCGGTCTCAGAGGCTGATTACGGAAGTCCCGTTCAATCGTAAACCGATCCAACTCGGGCGCCATTTCTGGAATTTTTGCGCATTGCGATTTGCATCGCGTCGAGGGCGCTCGTACGCAGCAGACGGCTGTGCGGGGAACCTTTCCGGAGAGAGAAGGCGAATTTTTTGAGTTTCAGCGAAAAACATTATGAATCGCAGCTATTTACGAAGAGATTCTGCAACTCATTGATAAATCAAGGGTTGCGGCCAAGCGGGTAATGAAATCAATCGATTTAACTTGAGGTGCCAACAAACTTGTTAACGGTATTTTTGAAAAGCGCACAGGGTACGCCTTGAAAAGTGCACAAAGTGCGCTATCTTGGTGTTAAGGGACAGAACAATAATTTTAGGAGCGCCCATTATGAACGTGCACATTGCCAAATGTTTGATCGTGGACCATCGCCAGGATTACAGCCGGGACCGTTTGCCCTGGCTGCCGTCGAAGTTTTACCGCCTGTGGCAGGAAACTGCGTCTGCCCGGCGGCAAAAGGCGGCTTTTTGGAGCAAGTCCTGAAGCCGTTGAGATCAGAACACCCATATTGAAGGGTGCAGTAAAGCGTAACTCAAAACCCGGCCTCGCGGCCGGGTTTTTTGTGGGTTCTCTGCTCGCAGGATCCGATTGGCGAGGGTCACATGCCCACAGGAAGGTGCACTTCAGCGACCAGCCCGCCTTCTTGTCCATTCTTCAGCGAGATAGTTCCGCCGTGGGCATGGATAATGGAGCGGGTGATTGCGAGGCCCAGGCCAATGCCGCCAGTCTCCTCGCTCCGCGATTCCTCAAGCCGCACAAAAGGTTCGAATACATCGGCCAGCCGGTCTTCCGGAATTCCTGGTCCTTTGTCGGTGATCGTCACGATTGCGTCAGCGCCATCGCGTTTTATCGCAATGGTGACAGCTTCTCCGTACCGGATGCCGTTTTCGATGAGATTGCGGAATGCGCGTTTGAGGGAAACAGGGCGGCAGGAGATCACCAGCCGTTCCGAAGCCTCCACAGCCGCCTCATGGCCGAGATCCTGCTGATCTCCGGCCAGGCTCTCCAGAAGGCCGCCAAGGTCCGTCGGCTGGCCGTCTTCTTTTGCAGCCTCGTCACGTGCGAAGGCGAGCGCTGCCTCCGTCATCTGCGCCATTTCTTCCAGCGTTTCGATGATCTTTTCGCGGTTTTCCTCGTCTTCAATGAACTCAGCGCGGATGCGAAGGGAGGTAATTGGTGTTCTAAGGTCATGGCTGATGGCCGCAAGCATACGCGTGCGGTCGCGGACAAACCGGGTCAGCCTGTCCTGCATGTCGTTGAACGCCCGGGTCACGGTTCTGACTTCCACCGGCCCGCTCTCTTTCAGGTCAGGAATATCTTCGCCGCGTCCGAGTTTTTCCGCAGCACCTGCCAGTTCGCGCAGCGGGCTGGATACCCGTCGGACTGCAAGTGCAACAATAACAACGATCGCCAGCGCCATGACGCCAAGCTGAAAGACCAGCGGAAGCATTGCCCTTGGTGGCGGGCTGTAGCTGGTGGCGACATTCAGATAATGACCGTCTGCCATCGGGATCGTGACAATCAGATCGACCGAACGCCTCATTATTCTGCGAAGGTGCGACGGCCGTTCATTCTTCGGTACGTCCCGCCAGTCCGGGCGGTCCTGTGATCTTTTTTCGTGGTTCTTCTTCCACTCCCCGTCAT
The DNA here is from genome assembly GCA_965230705.1 of Roseibium sp. Lineage (GTDB taxonomy): Bacteria > Pseudomonadota > Alphaproteobacteria > Rhizobiales > Stappiaceae > Roseibium. The sequence continues at coordinate 1,619,600 of CBDDLN010000001.1, forward strand.
CTGAATGCGGACGGCGCCTGCGCTCATGCAGGTCTATCCAAACGTCGCGCGCGGGGGAGAACTGATTTGACAGGTATTTCTGCAGCCGGACTTCCGCCGAGTCGTCGCCCGCCTCCTTGACCGCCGGCGTTTCCCCGATCCAAAAGGCGGCAAACCGGCTGGAAGAGGCTTCCAGAATACGCGTGTGAAGCTCTTCAGGTGTATCTTCCAGCAGTTTGGCAACGGAAATCGACCGGGTCAGCAGGTTGTCCCGCGCCACCTGTATCAGAGCGATGCGCCGTTCATCGTGAAAAATCCATACGCTGAACACCTGGGACACGAACAGCGCAATCAGCAAAAGACCGATCAGCTGTCCGGCAAGGCTGCTTGGATAAAATGCGCGCCAGTTCAGCGGTTTCATTCCACTTGGCCCTTTACGTCGGCGGCGAACATGTATCCGCCGCCCCAAACGGTCTTGATAAGCTTCGGATCCTTGACGTCTGCCTCGATCTTCCGCCTCAACCGGGAAACCTGGTTGTCGATGGAGCGGTCAAAAATATTTGGAGACCGGCCGCTGGTCAGGTCCAGCAGCTGATCGCGGGTCAGTACCATTTTCGGGCGCTTTAAAAATGCGCAAAGCAGCTGGAATTCGCCGCTGGAAAGCGGAACGGCTACACCCTCCACATCAAGAAGTTCGCGCTTGGTCACATTGAGCTGCCACCCCTCAAAGCTCAGTTGCTCCTGCTCGATCGGATCCCGTTCACGCGGAACAAGCGATGTCCGGCGCAAGACGGCCCGAATGCGGGCTAGGAGCTCACGCGGATTGAACGGCTTGGTGACATAATCATCGGCACCAATCTCGAGCCCGATCACCCTGTCCGTATCATCTGCCATCGCTGTCAGCAGAATGACGGGAATGGATCCGGTTTCCACCAAATGGCGGCACAGAGAGAGGCCATCCTCGCCCGGCATCATGATGTCGAGGACGACAAGATCGACAGAAGCTGACTTCAATGTCTTGCGCGCATGTGCTGCGCTTTCCGCCGTCGTCGCCCGCAAACCGTTCTTGATCAGATAGCGGGCGAGCGTCTCCCGGATGTCCCGATGATCGTCCACGACAAGTATGTGCGGGCTCGGCTCGTTCACGTGTCTCTCCGGCAATTATGAATTGTCTGTAATCTTTAGCTAATGCCTGGAGCAGGTTCATGCGAGCGGAATTTGTAACAGGATGTATCACGCGCAGCTTTGTGGACAATTGGCGACACTTCCGCGGGTTTCTGCCCGTATTTTTGCGACAACTGCTTCCTATCTTCAGCTCATCGAAGTCAACAACCGAGGAGTTGATCGGGATGAAAACCTTGAAGACGATTGCAATTGCCGCGCTGGCGACCACCGTTGCCGGGACTGCAGTAACCGCATATGCCCAGGGTGGCTCCGCGGGCAAGGCCAAGGGCGGCGAATACGCCTGGAACATGAGCGGCAAGGGCGGACACCATGGAATGGGCGGACGCCGAGGCGCCAAACGGTTCATGGAACGTTTTGACCTGAATGAAGATGGTGTGGTCGATCAGGCCGAAGTCGATAAGGCTGCCGATGCCCGGTTTGCCGAAGCCGATACCGATGGCAATGGCTCCATCAGCCTGGACGAGGTCAAGGCTCAATTCGCCGAGCGCAGCAAGGACAAGCGTGTCCGTGCCTTCCAGCGTTTGGACCGGGATGGCGACGGCAATGTGACCCTGGAAGAATTCAACAAGGTAACGGACCGGATTTTCGCACGGCTCGACCGGAATGATGATGATGTTCTGGAAATCATGCGCGGCCGCTCCGGCAAAGGGCCTGGCGGTGAAAAACGTGGCGAGATGAAAGGCAAGGGCGCTGGTGCAGAAAAGCGCGGCGAGCGTAAGGGCGGCGGCGAGCAGAAAGCCGGCCGCGGAGAAGGCCGCGGTGAGCGCGGGCAGCAGTACGCCATGCACGGCAAACACCGCGGTCAAATGGGCCAGATGCGCGGCAAAGGCGGACGTGACCGGATGCGGATGCTGTTTGAAACGTTCGACACTGATGCGGACGGAAAGATCACCCGCGCGGAATTTGAAGAGGTCCGTGGCCAGCTCTTTGCGTCAGCCGATACCAATGGCTCGGGCTCGTTCACCCTGGACGACTTCCAGACCATTTGGCTGACAATCAATGATGGCCGCATCGTCCGCAAGTTCCAGAAAGCGGACAAGGACGGTGATCTCAGCATCACCAAGGCCGAACAGGAAGAGCGCACCAAGGACCTTGTCGAGCGCATGGACCGCAACAAGGATGGCGTTGTTACCAAGGCCGACTTCAAGCGCGGCAAGAAGGGACGTGGTCATCACGGCCATCACCGCCGCGGATAAGACCGCCGGACTTGCCGGGTAAATATCAGCCATGAGGTTTGCCCGGCAAGCGGCTGCAGCGGGTATTGGTCAATGCCCCACCCACCATAAACCTGCTGCTCAACGAAGGAGGGAACGCCCGCGCTCCCTCCTTTTTACTTTCTTGTCTTTTTTGAAAATTCCCTCTTGATCTTCAGATAGAAAAATCGCATTTACCGCTTGCCCAAATTCGCACGTGCCCGAGGCCGTTCATGGGGTCCCTTTGAAAAGGAGGCCTCTTAAGGGGTAGCTGCCGCAAAACAACCGCCAAGGGGCGGGGCAGCCGATCCGGACGGCTTAAAGCAACGACGTAAAGAGGGCCCTTTTGGTCTCTGCCGGGGTCTCCAACCCCCGGGGTAACAGAAGAGGCACTTGTTACATCCTTGCCCGACGTGCGGTCCGGTCCTTCCGTTCCAATCAACGGCATTCACCCGCGGGAAAGCGTCCGTGCGCTCGTTGAGCCACACGCCCAACCGTCGCTGTATGGCTTGTCAGCCTCCGGTTCCATCCCGGGGGAGCGTCTGCGATCCGTGCTGCACCCTGCGACGTGACTGAATGATTGGGGGAACCCGATGAGCGAACGTATTCATGATTTCCTGCGACGACGCGACGGCGACGGCCCGTGCGTTGTGGTCGACACCGGCATTGTGCGCGACAACTACCTGACCTTTGCCAAGGCGCTGCCTGACACTTCTGTCTATTACGCGGTCAAGGCCAATCCGGCGCCGGAAATCCTGGCCCTTTTGGAAGAGCTTGGATCGTCGTTCGATTGTGCCTCTATCGGCGAAATCGAGATGGTGCTGGCAACCGGCGCCGATGCGAGCCGCATTTCCTTTGGCAATACCATCAAGAAGGAGCGCGACATCGCGCGCGCCTATGACTATGGCGTCCGCCTGTTCGCCGTCGATTGCCATGAGGAAGTCGACAAGATTGCCCGTGTCGCACCGGATGCTAACGTCTTCTGCCGTGTCCTTTGCGATGGTATCGGTGCCGAATGGCCATTGTCGCGCAAGTTCGGCTGCGACCCGGACATGGCCGCCGACGTACTTGAACATGCGCATCAATCAGGCCTGGCTGCTCATGGTGTTTCCTTCCACGTTGGCTCCCAGCAGGCGAACCTATCGGCCTGGGATACGGCTCTGGCAATGGCCGCCGGCATATTCCACGAGATGGCTCGCCGCGGCATTGAACTGAAAATGGTCAACATGGGCGGCGGTTTTCCGACCCGCTACCTCAAGGATGTTCCAGGCGTGCCGAGCTACGGCGAAGCGATTTTCGAGGCGCTGAAAACCCATTTTGGCAACCGCCTGCCGTCGACGGTCATCGAGCCGGGCCGCGGTATGGTGGGCAATGCCGGCATGATCGAAGCCGAGGTCGTCCTGATCTCGAAAAAATCGGCAAAGGAAGACGTGCGCTGGGTCTATCTCGACATCGGCATGTTCAACGGCCTGGCAGAGACCATGGACGAAGCCATCCGTTACCCGATCCGCACTGCGCGTGACAGTGACGACAAGGCACCTTGCGTTCTGGCCGGCCCGACCTGCGACAGTGTCGATGTTCTTTACGAAAAGACACCGTATGAGCTGCCGGTCAGCCTGTCGATCGGTGACAAGGTACTGATCGAAGCCTGCGGAGCCTATACCACCACCTATTCCTCCGTTGGTTTCAACGGCTTTGCGCCACTGGCCTCCCACGTCATCTGAGACGTGGGAGCTGATCAAATCACCGCTGTCAGTTGATTCCGAAGCTTTTTCGGTGCAGCTTTTGCTACGCTTAGCTGCAAAACCCGAAAAGCGATCGGCTGTTTTTTCGGTCTGGCGTGCCTGACAAGCTGCCCGTCAGTCCCCTTCCGTCTTTAGCCGAATGACCTCGACCGGGGCGTCCTTGCCCTTCACCTTGTAGGCGCCGAGGGATTCAAACGGGACAGTCGTCGTGACCTGTTCTCCGACTTCGGCTGAAGCCAAGGCGATGACCTCGGCGTCTGGGCCAATTTCCCTGCCCAGTGATTCCAGCCTGGACGCAACGTTCACCGTATCGCCGATGACGGTATAATTAACCCGTCCGGGCGCGCCGATATCACCAACCACTAGCGGGCCGATGTGCAAGCCGATCCGTATCCTGACCGGTGGCTGACCGAGGTCGCGCCTGCGGATGTTGTCGGCCTTGATCGCTTTTGCAATATCCAGGGCTGCCTTCGCCGCTGGGATGGCCGGTGCGTCCATGGTTTCCGGCGCGCCCCAGAAAGCCATGACGCTGTCACCGACGTATTTGTCGATTGTCCCGCCGTGCTCATCGACAACGGCGCCGATAAGCGTCAGGTGTTCATTGACGAAACGGGCGATTTCGGCCGTCGACATGTTTTCCGACAGGGAGGTAAAACCTGCGATGTCGGTGAACAGGACCGCGAGTTCGCGCTCCTCCGGCGGGCTGCCGGCCCGGCCTTCGCGGATCAGTTTCCCAACCAGCGTTCTCGGCAGATAGCGCATGAATGCAGACAGGCCGCCAACCATGGCGTTGTAACCGGTCGCAAGGTCATCAAGCTCCCGCACGACGCTGTGCGGCAGGGTGGGGACGGCGGCAAGGTCAAGCCGGGCAACAGCGCGTGCGCCCTTGGCGGCCCGGCGGACCGGGCGGGCGATGTAGTGCGCAAGAAGCCCCGCGCCGACCAGGGACGCGCCCAACAGAACCAGACCGATCACAATGGCATTGGTAAGTTCCTCAAAGGACTGCAGCAGCAGCTCTCCTGGGAAATGGGCCCCGATATGAACCGGAAGGACGCCGAACTTTTCGCCTGAATCCTGGATGACAATGAAACGCGGATTTTCATCCTTGTCGTGCCCGAATTTCAGCTGCAGGTTATCGGGCAACAAGTCGGCTGCCGCGATGATTTCGTGTTCAAGATGGCGGCCTAGAAATTCGTCAGGACTTTCGTGCAGATCGATCGACGGATTTACCGGCGAAAGCGTGTGCTGAACGTCACCCATATCCGGATGGGCGAGGATCTGATCTTCGTCATAGAGAAGAAAAACCGTGAGCGTTTCGGTCGATATACGCTCCGTGACCTCTGACAGCCGTTCAAGGGAAACTCCGACGACTACTAGGCCGAGATATGCCGCATCTTCCCGTATTGGAACGACATAGGTAACGAAGCTGTGCCCATGGGCCGCCACATAGCTTACCGGTGTCCAGAATCCGTGTTCCGACTCCTTGGCCTTTTCGACCAGCTCGGTGAATTCGGGAAGTTTGGTGACCGGGATGGTACGGGGAACAAATATCCCGTCTCCGGCACCGCGCTCGACCTTAACCGCGCGTCCTTCGGCAGGAACAATTGCCAGGAGCGAGACCTGTGGCGTCGCCGCCATGGCGCCATAGGCAAAGGTCGCCAGTTCCTGCGGGTTTTCCAGGAGAACGCCGCCATTGACTACGGCCCTGGCCGTGTAGGCTGCCTGTTCTTCCACCGCATTCAGCCGCGATGCGAACTCGTTTTGCAGCGCTTCCATGCCGATGGTGATCAGTTCGGCGGCCATGGAACGGGCAACACGTTCGGATGTAAACGCCTGAACTGCAAGAACGAGGGCAGCGGTTATCAAGACAAATGCCCCGATAACGGTTGTCAGTGTCGGCGTCAGGCGGATGTGTTTGCGAAGCGGCATGCCCGCGACGATATCGCGAAGACAACGCTTTGAGTAGAGGGACTTCGAAACGGTTGTCCTGACAGCACCAAGAAAAAGGGCGCCGGCCAATGTTACCAGCGCCCTTTTGTGTTCTCCTAAAAACCGATGACCAGATTAGCTGGCCGCTTCCTTGCCATCGAACTTGTGACCGTAGTCGACCGCCACTTCGTAATCCGGGTCTTCAAGCACGGAGACTTCGACCAGATTACCGGCCTTTTCGAGCAGGCGCTGGCAATCCGGAGACAAATGGCGCAGGTGCAGACGTTTCCCGGCTGCCAGGTATTTGGAGGCGAGCGCATCAATCACTTCAAGACCGGAATGGTCGACAACCCGGCTGTCGATGAAGTCGATCACCACATCTTCCGGATCATTCTCGACATCAAACAGATCCTGAAATCCGGTTGTCGAGCCGAAAAACAGCGGGCCGGACAGGCGGTAGACTTTCCAGCCTTCCTTGCTGATGCCGGGCCGCGCGCTGATGCGGCTGGCGGCGTTCCAAGCGTAGGTGAGGGCGGAAATGATGACACCCACCACGACGGCCATTGCAAGGTCGGCATAGACGGTCACGGCAGTCACAACGACAATCACCAGAGCATCCGTCATCGGGATCTTGTGCATGATCTTCAGGCTGTTCCAGGCGAACGTGCCAATGACGACCATGAACATGACGCCGACAAGCGCTGCGACAGGGATCTGTTCAATCAGATCCGACGCGTAAAGAATGAAGATGAGCAGGAACAGGGCAGCGGCAATGCCGGAGATCCGTGTCCGGGCGCCGGATTTCACGTTGATCATCGACTGGCCGATCATGGCGCATCCACCCATGCCGCCGAAGAAGCCGGTGACCGTGTTGGCGACGCCTTGGGCCACACATTCCTTGGAGGCGCCGCCTTTTGTGCCCGTCATTTCACCAACAAGGTTCAGGGTCAGGAGGGACTCAATCAGGCCGATCGCCGAAAGAATGATTGCAAACGGCAGGATGATCTCAAGCGTTTCCATGGTCAGTGGCACCATGGGGATATGGAACTGCGGGAAACCGCCTGCAATGGACGCAAGGTCGCCGACAGAACGAGTGTCGAGGTTGAAGAAAATCACCAATCCGGACACGACCAGAATACCCGCCAGAGGCGCCGGGAATGCGGATGTGAGTTTCGGCAGAAACCAGATCACGAACATGGTCAGAGCGACCAGCCCGAGTGTGAGATAGAGTTCCGATCCGGTCATCCAGGTCACGCCGCCGGCACCGTCCGCAACCTTGAACTGTCCGAGCTGCGCCAGGAAGATTACGATCGCCAGGCCATTGACGAAACCCAGCATCACCGGGTGCGGCACCATCCGGATAAACTTGCCCCATCTCAAAATACCAACGACAATCTGGATCAGCCCCATCAGGACAACGGTGGCGAACAGATACTCAACGCCGTGCTGCGCAACAAGGGCGACCATGACAACGGCCAGCGCACCAGTTGCGCCGGATATCATGCCCGGCCGTCCGCCGATGACTGCAGTGATCAGGCCAACCAGAAAGGCAGCATAGAGGCCGACCAGCGGATTAACACCGGCAACAAAGGCGAAGGCTACCGCTTCCGGCACCAGGGCGAGGGCAACGGTCAAGCCTGCCAGCAGCTCGGTTTTTACACGGGCTGGGGACAGTTTTGTAGACACAGGCCCAACGGCCTCGGCACGTGCGGTCAAGGGCAAACTCCAGAACGGTATGGATACTGTCAATCACGCCGTCACATAGGAATATGGCGCAATGATCGGATCTTTTGGTACGGACTTTTACAGATTTTTTTGCGCTGCAGCAAGGTCAGGATGGCAGAAAGCTGCTATGTGCCATGCGCATGGAGGAATGCATGCCGGTCGAAGCGGAGCGCATTCCAGCAATCAAGCGGTCGTTTCAGTACTAACTCTTCTTACGGGCATTCGCTGTCACGCACGTAGCGGGCCTTGACCCAACCTTTGGTAACGCGGTCGCCATTGTAGTGGGTCACCGGACACCAGCGGCTCGGCCAGGGCCGTGACAGCGGTGTGCACTGCGCGTCCAGATGAATGATGCCGTGGCGTCCCGGCGCCAGAATGTCGACGATTGCCGATTGTGCAGAGGGCCGGGCGCGCATGTTGAGTGCGTCATTGGCCGCCACGTTGACCACGTAAAGACAGCCGGGACCACTGGTTGCGTCGGCCGGAGACATGGGCAGGGCAAGGCTCAGACAAGCAAGCGCAGCGATAATCTTCGGGACCTTCATGTTTTCCTCCCCGGATGGGCGTCGGGACATTATTGGCGATCGGAATTGTTGATCGAAAAACAGCAATGAAATCATCGGCCGGAAAGAGAGCGCTTCTGGCCGCATCCAAAAGATAGCTTACGAAGTTTTCCGGAGCGCAGCAATTTTCGGCTGAGGAGTGTCGGGCCGTTATCTGCCCGAATCTTGGCGACGCGGGTCGCCAGATCCGTCTGAAAACTGGTTGGTCGTGCCATTTGTTCGGAAAAAAATATGATTGAAAACAGTGTGCTATCACACGTCTGAAAATAGCCGTATTTGCATGTTGTTCGGTCAAATAGGGTGTTTTTTGTAAACCGACTGGTTACCAAGTTTCACTATTCTCAGAGATGCAGCCAGCCATGATTTGGGGGGCGGGGTGCTGCCTGAAATTTGGTTTCCGTACACCGAGGCTTTAGGGCCACGGAGTACGCAGTATTTGGGCGCTTGATGACTTCGAACAGACACGTTTCCGACGACTCTTTCACGCACGACGACGAAATCAGGGCAAAGACAGGCATCCGCGGCCGGCGAATGGCGCTGTTCGGTGCAGCGATTGGCCTGACCGGCCTTGCCGCAGTAATGACCTTGATGGGATCGGATGAAAAGCCGGGCCAAATCTCCCGAGCCGAGGCCTCTGTCTCCACCGATCCGTTCAACGGCACTGCCGAAATGACCAGTTCCCTCAGGGACGACGGTTCGGTGGTAGCCGTAGTGCCGCCGCCGCGTGCAAAACCCGCAGTTGCTGCCAAAATCGAACCGGCACCGGCCGAACGTATGCCAGCGGAGGAAACCGCAGCCAAGCGTGCCTTGGTCGCCGGTCTAGCCAAGGGGGCGCTGGCGCGTCTGCTTCAGGCCCGGCAACCGGTCGAAAGTCAGGTTGCAGGAAAGCCAGTACAATTGGCCTCTCTCGGAGACGATCCCACAACCGGGCTGAGTGCACCGCTCACCGATGCGGCGGGGCCGGTCCTCTCCGAGATACCGCCCAAACTGGTGCCGGTTCCCGATAAACGTCCCGCCGTAGCGCGGACAAACAAGCCTGACGACAAGCGCCCGCAAAAACCGGCCCGGCTTGCATATGCACCGACGGATGACGCCACGCATGAGAGCGGCAGTCTGTTCAATGGATTGTCCAAGGTCTTCCGTGGCAACGGCAAGGTGAGCCTGCCGGGGCGTGGCAGTGGCATTGCTGTCTATGAGATCTCCAAGGCGACGGTTCACATGCCGGATGGCACGAAACTGGAAGCCCACTCCGGCATTGGCCACATGAAGGACAATCCGAAATACGTCTACCGCAAGAACCGTGGGCCGACCCCGCCGAATATTTACAAGCTTCGCATGCGTGAGCGTCGCTTCCATGGTGTCGAGGCGATCCGGATGCTGCCGGTTGACCGGGCTGCCATGCGGGGCCGGGACGGCATGCTGACCCACACCGCGCTGCTGCGCGGCACCAACGGCTCGCACGGCTGTGTCGCTTTCAAGAACTATGCGAAGTTCCTGAAAGCCTTCAAATCCGGCAAGGTCAAGACGCTGATCGTGGTTCCGGAATTGGACGACCTGCCGGTCTATATGGCGGCGCTCTGATCAACAGGGCCACGCGGAATACACAGTCCTGAAAATCGCCCGGTTTTTTTGTTTTTTACGCCGCAACAAGCCGGGGGCAGGTTGGCAGGCCTGTTCGTTGTGCCCTGAATCTTGGTCGCACCCGGCTAAACGAGGCAGCGGGCTGACGGACAACTTCAGGAGCGTGTTGCCAATCTATGCAGACCGTTTTTGCATTGCTTTCATGTCGTCGTGGAAACGGTACCCGTTGCGGCCGTTTTTCTTCACGTCATAAAGAGCCAGGTCGGCCTTCTTCATGATCGGGCTAATGTCGCAGTCATTTGGTTGAATCTGCGCGATGCCGATGCTCACGCCAACCTGGACGGTGTTTCCAAGGCAAACAAATGGCGTGCGGACACGTTCGACAATGCGGTCGGCAATTGAACTTGCTCTTTCGTCTCCGTTCTCGAGGCCGGGAAGTAGGATGCCGAATTCATCGCCGCCCAGCCGGGCGACCAGATCAGAGGATCGCACGCAGGCTCTCAAGCGCTGACAGAACTGTTTTAAAAGTTCGTCGCCAACGTCATGGCCGTAAGTGTCGTTGACAGGTTTGAACCGGTCGAGGTCCAAAAGCATCAACAGGCTGGTCGATCTGGATTTTTCGGCGGTCCTCAGAGCGTTTTCGAGTTCCGAGTTGAATAAAGTCCGGTTGGCCAGCCCGGTCAGCGTGTCGTGATGCGCCGCGTAGGCAATTTTTTCGGCCGCTTGTTCCCTGACTGTTACATCCTCGTGGGTTCCGATCCAGCCGCCGTCGGGCAGCGGTGCATGGATTGTTGAGATTATCTTGCCGCTTGCGTGGCGGAACGTAGACCGCACGATTTCACCGGCTTTCAGCCTCTGCTCCAGATCAGCAACATGTTCTTTTGGACTGCCGTCGAACTCGTCCCGGCGTTTTTCCGCTTCAATCAGTTCCAGAAGTGAAATCCCGGTTCGCACTTCATCATCGGGCTTGCCGAAAATATCCACATATTGCCTGTTCCAGTGTTTTAGGCAGCCGTGACGGTCAAAAACGCTAACGCCCTGGCTCATATTCGCCAAAACGGCTTCAAGTTCATCAAAACGCTCCCGCGCCAGCTTTTCGTTGGCGACGAGCTGCCGTTCCGTTTCCTTGCGCTCCGTTATGTCAACGAAACTCGCGACGACCCCGCCCTCGGGAAGCGGTGTGCCGCGAACTTCCAGAACTGTTCCATTGGGGCGGGTTCGCTCGTAAGTGTGCGCGCTACCGCCGCCGATCATTTGCAAACGCTCTTTGGCAAGTTGTTCAGGGTCGCCCGGGCCATAATCACCGCGTTCCGCGTTGATCGTTAGCACATCGATAAGTCCAATACCCTTGGCCCCCAGATCGGCTGGATACTCTAGAAGCCGGGTGTATTCTTCGTTACAGGAAGAAAGGTTCAGGTTCTCGTCGTAGTGAACGACCCCGCCTGGGAAATTGTCGAAAATGACTTGAAGCGCATCCGCCTGGCGTTTGGTTTCCGTGATATCCGTAAGGGAAACAACGACCCCGCCCAGGTTGAACTCGTTTTCCGCATCAATTTCAACTGCACTCAGCTTCAGCCAGTGTACGGCTTGCTGTCCATGGCGGGAAATCCGGATCACAAGGCCTTTAACCTTGTCAGCCTGTTCCACCGCAAGGCGAAGTGGATTATCCGTCCGGGTCTTGCCCTCAAGCTCAAATCGGATGTCGAGGTCCAGTTCCTGGATGTCTTGTCCATCCAATTCGCCATGTGAATATCCAAGCAGTTCAGCGGCCGCTGGGTTGGCAGACTGAATTTTGCCGGTCTTGTCTAATAAAAGCAGCCCCTCAGTCAGCGCATCCAGCGTCGTCTTGTGTACCGCTTCGGAAAGTCTGATTTGGTGCAGATGATTGCGGCGCTCTGTTACATCGCGGAATGCGCCTATCAGCCGGGTGAGTTTGCCATTCTGGAAGATGGGACGGCCCCAGGCCCGAACCCAGATTGAACGGCCTTTTGCCGTGATGAAGGGCAGTTCAAGATTCCACTCTTTCCCCTCGCGTATCCCCGCTTTGACAGCTTGCGTAATGATTGGCCGGCTCTCGGGTGCATAGAAGGCCAAGGCCTCTTCGACGGTTGGCTGATAGTCCTTGGAAACTTCGTGAATTTCGTAGGTTTTTTGCGTCCAGCTAAGAGTATTGGTCGCGACGTCCAATTCCCAGCCGCCAACTTGAGTCACACTTGTGATTTCTTCCAGGAGGTCAAACTCCCGGGTAGCGATATCCTTGTGATGCTCGGCAAGCTTGGTTGCCTCTTCAGCCTCAAGGCGATGTTTGTGGGATTTGATCAACCCCTCAACCGCTGTCGCCAGGCGGCGAAGCTGTTCTAGCTGGGTTTCGGTTGGAACACGTGGTGTCCGGCCTATGACACACAAGGTTCCAAGCCTGTGGTGCCCGTCAATCGATAGGGGGCAACCGGCATAAAACCGTATATGAGGTTCACCGGTCACCAACGGATTATCGCGAAATCGGTCGTCGGCCAAAGCATCCGGAACAACGAAAACGGTTTCCGACAATATAGCGTGCTGACAGAAGGATATACCGCGTTCAGTCCCGTCGATATCCAAGCCGTGACAGGCCTTAAACCATTGTTCTTTCTCTTCAATCAGGCTGACGAGTGCGATCGGGCAGTCAAAGACCGTGGCAGCTGCTTGTACCAGAGCATCGAACTCGGGGAGCCGTTCTGTCCCGACGATTGAAAGCTCTCTCAGGGCCTGCAGCCGCGCCTGTTCGTCACCTGTATGAACAATCGGCATGAACGTATCCAAAGCGTTGATATGGACGGTGTATCATGTACAACCGCACGCGAGTGTATAAGTAGTCTGCCGTATCTTTACGGAAAACAATTAATTAATTCTTGTTTTCAGTTTATATGATTTGTGGTTCTCGTGAAAAATCTCAATGGCAGGCGTATTTGCCACGCTTAAATCAGGGTATAATTCGTTATATTCTATTTAAAATTGCAATTATTCTATAATATAGACCAAAAATATTGAATGGATCTGTGTGGGTGGTAATCAAAATCTGATAATTGCCGCGGATGCCGTAGAGTTAGCGGCCTAAACTCAGATCATCGCCTGCATGTCAGAGTCGATGCTGATGGCCTGGCCTGAGACTGTACGTGCCTTGGTAGAGGCAAGAAACAGCATCATATCCGCAAGCTGATCCGGGTTGATCATTTCCTTGATCGACGCAAGTGCAAGCATGTCAGCCTCGACGTTCTCATAGGACTTGCCCAGTGTCTCGGCCTTTGCCGAAATAACCCGGCGGATACGGTCTCCTTCCACGATCCCGGGCAGGATCGCATTACTGCGGATGCCGAAGGGCCCGAGTTCGCTGGCGAGCGTTTTGGTGAAGCCGACAACCCCCCATTTTGCGGCCGAATACGCGCTGCGGTAGGGGAAGGCAAACTTGCCGGCGGCGGACGACAGATTGATGATCGATGGATTGGATGACTTCTTCAGATGATCAACGGCCATGCGCGTGCAGTTGAACTGGCCGGTGAGCGTTACGCCAATGCATTGATCCCAGTCCTCCGGGGCGATGCGTTCAACCGGTCCCGTGGGGCCTGCTATACCGGCATTGTTCACCAGACAGTCGAGACCGCCTAGCTTGCCAATTGCCGTATCGAACAAGCTTTCAACCGCCAGCCGGTCTGAAACGTCACACAGACTGGCACTGATCTCAGGAGAGCTTTTCGCAAGCGATGCCAGGGCATCTTCATTAATGTCGCAGACATGAACTTTCGCACCTTCCGCCGCAAATGCCCTGGCCGCATGCAATCCGATGCCCGAAGCACCAGCCGTGATCAGGACGCGCAGTCCGTTCAGCCCGAGATCCAATTTTCTCTCCTTATCACTTTGTTTTGATTGTTTATCTGGCTATGCGGTCGTTGGGCAAGAGGTGATTGTATTCAAGCTGCTGAAAATTGCCCTCGAAGTATTCTGCAATCAATACGTTTAGAGGGACTCAGTTGCCGGCAGGCATCCAGGTGAACGCCTGCCGGAAAGATTGATGATGCCTATCGTTGGGCTGGTTGCTGCGCTGCCGGGTTTTGGCCGCCGATGCTGGCACCCAGAAGTGCTGCAGCGCCTGCCAGACCAGCCCCGTCGCCGCCGACAATCGTGTTTGGAACCAGCTTGCCGACAAGGCCGACGAGTTCCGGTTTGCGTTCCAGGGACGCCAGCAGTTTTTCAAGAGCCTGCAGTAGGGCAACACGGTCCTGGCCAAGAACCTCTGCCTGGGCGCGCTGACCACGGGCCAGCGCTTCAAGATACTGCCGTTCCGCGCGGCCGAGCGCGGCCCGTTCCTGTTCGCGCTGATTTGCAACCTGCACCGCGATTTGTGCTTCCACCAGGCGAGGCTGTTCGTTGGCGGTTGCGCGCGCCTGTTCGGTTTCAATCCGCTTTTGCTGGGCATCGGTTTCGCGCTCATAGGCCGTCGACAACTGGTCGGCCAGCTGAACGCGCAGACGCGAGACCAGCAGCTCAGGCGGGATCGCCGGTTCGCCTAGTCGTATCTCGCGAATGTCGACGCCGGCCTTGTTGCCCTCGATCTTGATCTGGGCCTCGATCGTTTGCTCAAGGGCGTCCCGGTTTTCAATGAGGTCAAGAACGCGCGTTGGGCGGACTGTGGAACTTGGCGGTGAGACCAGCGAGCCGTCGGAATTCTTGTCCGGGACCCGAATGGAGGCACCGGCCACGTTGCGGACGATGGAACGGATCGCAGGGGTCAGGATCCGGTCTTCGATTTCTGCCAGGCCGCCAACCGAGCCGACCACGACCGGAGCATTGGAGGGGTCGACCTGCACCAGGGCTCGCAATTCCAGCGGGATGTCCCAGCCTTCCACCTTGACGAAGACGGCCCGGTCTGCCGCATCTTCCGGAAGCGGTTCATCCACGGATCGTTCGTTTTGCTGGATGTTGCCCTGTTGATCGACCGAAAGATCGATGATCCGTTTGGTATAGCCGCCCTTGTATTCCCACGTCTGAACGCGGGTATCCACCAGCGTCACTTCATAGGCCTGCCGGTTGAGATAATAGGCGCCGGGGAAGAGCGGATCTTTCCAGATGCCGACACAGCCGCGTGGAACCAGCGGTACCGTCAGTGCTTCGCGCGAGGCTTCCGATGCAGACACCTCTTCTTCCACACAGTTGATCCCCGGCTGGGTAACATTGGATTTGACTACGCCCACATGCCCGGCCGGAATGACCGTTGCGTTCGTTCCCTGATCCAGACGGACATCGAAAAGGTACCGGTTCAGCCGGTATTGCCCCGGCTTCAGGACGGTTTCCTGAGGACCGCGCAGGCCGCCGTTTTTCAGGAAAACATCCGCTTTCAGCATATCGCCAACCTGGTCGTCGGGAATTGCGGGCGCCATGAACATTCCAGACGGCATTGCATTGCCGTCCAGCGTTGTAAGCTGTCCGTAGTAGCCTTCAGGGATGGTTACGACGTCATATTCCTCGAAGTCGTAGAGAACGCGGACAAGAGGAATGAAATGAAAACCTGGACCAAGAATTTCTGCTTGAGGCCCTTTTTCACCGTCCAGAGCGATGATGCGGCCCGGTGGCAGCTCCTTGAACGCGTAAATCCGTTTCAGGTGCCCCACCTGATTGGCATCAACGAGCACGAATGAGCTGGAGGCCAGCATGAAAAGGCCGATCAGTAGAAAAAGCAAACCGCTTGGACGGCTGAAGAAGATCCGGCCCAGGCGGGATGTCGGGGTGGAGATTCCCGGGTGCCGTAGCAGCATGACAATGCCGACGGCTACGGCAAGGGCACCAATGAGAACTTCAAGCATGACATGGCTCCGAATCGATCAATAAAAAACAAAGCGGTTATAGGAGTATTACCCAAAGTACCAACACAGAAATGTGTTGCGCGAGTATTCTAGTACCAATGGTTTTTGCAAAGCAAAGACCTCCGGTCATGCCGGAGGTCCTTTGTTGAATGTCAATCCTGGTGGGCGGCTGCTTAGCGGCAGATCGTCCGGTAGGAAACGACCACATAGCGGCCATAGTACGGGTTATAGCGGCGGATCGGCTTCTGGTAGCAGTGGCGGACAGGTGCGCCGTAGTAAGGGCCACGGTGTGAGCCAACAATGGCGCCTGTTGCGAGACCGAGGATCGCACCGGCTGCAAATGCGCCTTTACGGCCATGGCCGGCTTCTGACGATGTAGTGCTCATGGTAACTGCGGATACTGCGACAACTGCAACGGCCATGGTGGTGATAGCGGCTTTACGGAACATTTTCTTCATCCTCTCTGTTGGGTGCCCCGTTCGGCGGGGCGGGGGGACAGCACTTCCTGCCGTCCATGGGTAGACACTACGCTGGGCCGCCCGCAGAGGCTGTGACCGCAATCACGCTTTTCACTTTATGCTGATTTTCTCGTGAAAACGGCCAATACCTGCGGTTTTTTGTGAATTGGTAGCAGGCGGAGAGGGAGCAATGGGGGAAAATTGGCTTCCCCCAAATGGGTGTTGTTGAACTAATTGGGAGGTGTTTTTACCGGCACCCTTGATGAAGGAAGCGAGGCCGGTATCAAGGCAGAATGCCGTAAAGGCTCGACGGGAAACATCATCAAGCTTAAAACCCAGTTTCATTCTTGTTCCGCGTTTGACTGGATACACGCAAATGAAGCCGACGAATCCCGTATTCACGGGCATTGAGACAACCGTCTTTGAAACGATGTCACGCCTTGCCATGGCCCACAACGCCGTGAACCTGGGGCAGGGTTTTCCCGATGTGGACGGGCCGCTTGATATTCGTGAGATGGCTGCGCAGGCACTGATTGATGGTCCGAACCAGTATCCGCCCATGCTCGGATTGCCGGAACTGCGCCAGGCGGTGGCGGCAGCAAACAAGCGCTTTTATGGCCTCGACATTGATTGGCAAAGCCAGGTGATTGTTACCTCAGGTGCGACCGAAGCCCTGGCAGACTGTCTGCTGGCACTGATTGAGCCCGGCGACGAAGTAATCCTGATCGAGCCGCTCTACGACTGCTACCTGCCGATGGTGAAGCGCGCGGGTGGCATTCCGGTCCGCTTGCGGGTGACGCCGCCGAATTGGGATCTCGATCTCGGCGCCCTGGACGCGGCCTTTACGGAAAAGACCAAGGCGATCCTGATCAACAATCCGATGAATCCTGCGGCCAAAGTGTTTTCAGACACCGAGCTTCAGGCAATTGCCGATCTATGCCGACGCCACGATGTCTTTGCGATCTGTGATGAAGTCTACGAGCATCTGGTGTTCGACGGCGAGAAGCATCGGCCGCTGATGGCCTATGACGGCATGGCCGACCGCTGTGTGCGCATTGGGTCTGCCGGCAAGACCTTCTCGCTGACCGGCTGGAAAGTGGGCTACATTACGGGTGCGCCACACCTGATCGATCCGATTGCCAAGGCGCATCAATATGTAACCTTCACAACGCCACCAAACCTGCAAAAGGCCGTGGCCTTCGGCCTGGCAAAAGGTGACACCTATTACGATGGCCTTGCCGGTGAGCTTGAAGCAAAGCGCGATTTCATGGCCGCGGAGCTGGCTCAATTGGGATTTGGCGTATTGCCTTGCGCTGCGACCTATTTCCTGACGTGTGACATCTCCGGGCTGGGTCTTGGTGACAACGATGTGGAGGTCTGCCGCAAGATGGTGGAGGAAGCCGGCGTTGCCGCCGTTCCTGTCTCAGCTTTTTACGGGGATGCGCCGCCGACCCATTTCATCCGGTTTTGCTTCTGCAAGCAGGACAGCGTTCTGAAAGAGGCGCTTGACCGCCTTTCGGCCTGGATCGCACCTGCGTCCGCGCGAGCAACGGCAAGTTAGGATATCTCAGCATGGTCAATCCTATCGCCATTGAAGTTACCCGCGGTCCGCTTGTTGAGAGCGCTCACCGCGGAGCCGTTGCTGTTGCTGACGGGGCTGGCAACACGATCCTGTCTATCGGAGATACCTCCGCGCGCGTCTACCCAAGATCAGCGATCAAGGCGTTGCAGGCTCTGCCGATGGTGGAATCCGGAGCAGCGGGCGCGCTTGATCTTGATGACGCGGAGCTGGCACTAACCTGCTCTTCCCACTCCGGTGAGCACGTTCATGTCAATTCCGCACGCGTTATGCTGATCAAGGCCGGTTTGACCGAGGCTGATCTTGAGTGCGGGCCCCAGTGGCCAAAGCGTCTTGAGGACATTGCCGAACTTATTCGTGACGATGAGGGGCCGTCCCAGTTGCACAACAATTGCTCCGGTAAACATGCTGGTTTTTTGGGTCTTGCCAAAATCATGGGCGCGCCGACCAAGGGCTATATCGCCCCCGATCATCCCGTCCAGCAGGAAATCAGGGCTACGCTGGAGCAATTGACCGGCGAAAGCCTGACCGCAGATGCCTGTGGCACCGATGGGTGTTCGATCCCTACTTATGCTGCCTCTCTTGGCGGCTTTGCCCGCGCCTTTGCCCGGTTTGTGACTGGCGAAGGCCTCGATCCGGTTCGGGCCGAGGCCGCAGGCCGGATTTACGAGGCCTGCGTCAAAGAACCATTCATGGTGGCCGGCACGGAGCGGTTCTGCACGGATGTGATGACCGCACTGAACGGCAGGGCCCTGGTCAAGACTGGCGCCGAAGGTGTCTTTTGTGGTGCCGTGCCGGAACTGGGCATCGGTATCGCTTTGAAATGCGACGACGGAGCAACACGTGCCGCCGAAGTGATGATGGCGACAGTCCTTGAAACTCTTCTGGATCTTGATGAGGATGAGGCCAAGGTTCTCGACCGGTTCGTCAATCCGCCGGTTCTCTCACGGCGGGACACGGCCGCCGGCGAAATCCGGCCCAACAGCGATTTTCTGGCAAGCCTGAAAAACGGGCTCAGCTGACTTTGATTGGAGCTCCCATGACGCACAAGCCGGGCCTTTCCTGGAAATTCAGCCATGCCATAACGCGGCAGCCGTCCGATAGTGTTGCCAACGGACTGCGTGCGGTAAACACCGGAGATCCGAGCGGTGAGGCGTTCCGAAAAGAACACGCGCTTTATGTCACCGCGTTGAAAGCGGCCGGATTGACCGTCGATGTTCTGCCGGCGCTTGAAGCTTATCCCGACAGCTGTTTTGTCGAGGACCCGGCTTTTTGCCTGCCGGAAGGAGCGATCCTGCTGCGGCCCGGGACGGCGAGCCGGAAAGGTGAGGCGGCGGAAATCAGGCCGGCACTTGAAGAACGTTTTGGGCGGGTTGTTGAAATCCCGGGCACCGGCCATGTGGATGGTGGCGATGTCCTGATGCTTGACGATGAAATTCTGATTGGCCTGAGTGCGCGGACCGACAGGGAAGGCGCTGACGCCTTCGCCGGTCTGCTGTCGGATTGGGGCTATACGGCCCGCGTCGCTGAAACGCCTGAAGGCGTGCTGCACTTCAAGACCGCCTGTTCCACGCTTGGCGATGGCGTCATCCTGGCGACCAAAGTCATGATCGAGAGCGGTTTCTTTGGTTCAAGAAAGACCGTGCAAGTCCCGGAAGATGAGGAATATGCAGCCAATGTCATCCGGGTGAATGATGTGGTTCTGGTGCCTGAAGGCTATCCGAAGACAAAAGCGGCCATCGAAAGTGCCGGCTTCAAGACTGTCGTCGTACCAACCCATGAAGCGCGCAAGGTCGATGGCGGATTGTCCTGCCTGTCGCTGCGCTTTGCTCTGAGTTGAGATCTCAGGCGGCGATGTGATTGCCGTTGATCGTCAGGTGGGACCAATCGGTGGTGCCGTTCAGTTCACCGGTCGCCTTGTCCCGCCAGCGGTAGCCATAAATTGCGCCGGACTTGCAGTTTTGCAGGATATTGCCGGTGATGACCGCTGATCCTGCACCTTCAACGACAGATACCGCAATACCGGTGCCGCAATCTCGCAGGACGTTCTGCGAAGCAATCACATTGCGCAAATAAGGCCCCCATCCCAAAAGAAGTCCGAAACTCGGCGCGCCTTCAATGACGTTACCGGTGACTGTTGTTTCTGCCTCCGCGGCAATCCCAATTCCAAAGCCGGCGACTTCGGCAGGGTAGGGGCCAACGTCGGTGAGATTGCGGATCAGGTTTCCGGAGCAGACGGCGAGCCGTCCGCCATCTAGGAAATTGGCGATTGATACCCCGGTTGTTGCCCCATCAATCAGGTTGTTGGAAATGACTGCACCCTGAAACGCGAATTCCGAATAGATCGCCACTTCGCCGGACCGCAGGCAGGAGTTGCCCGTGATCTGGACATTGGAGCCAGTATTGGACCGGATTGCGGAGAACGCGCAATCGGCAACCCGGTTTCCGCTGATGACCACCCCATGGGCTCTGAACACATTGATGCCATTGCCGAACTGACCGGTGCCGCCGTATTTGGCGCCGATCCGTTCGACCCTGTTGCCGGAAACCAGTGTGCCGTCTTCACCCTCGCTCCAGCGGTGAATCCAGATGCCGCCATTGGCGCAATCAGTCACGACATTGCCGGTGAGCGACAATCCGTCTGCCTCGTTGGAGCGGATCCCGGCTTCTGCCGCGCCTGAAATCTGGCAATGGGTCACCCGGCCGGAGCACCTGTCCATCAAAAGGCCGGTCCGGCTGGATCCTGTGATCTCGCAGTTTTCCATAGTCAGCTGGCGGACACCGACAAAGTGCAACAGGCCTTCCGTGTGGTCACCGATCGACCGGTTGGCGCCGTCGAAGGTGATGCCGTTGAGCCCAACATTGCTGACACCTTTGGCAGACGCCAGCAAACCGCCGCCGCCTTGATACATCAACCGCGTTTTTCCCGGTACGCCGACAACAAGGGTTCCGGACGGAAAACGCAGGTTGGCAACCGGGTAGGTGCCGGCCGGCAGGAATAGGGCACGGCCCTTTTCTGCTGCCCTGTTGAGTGCCTGCTGGAACAGGGCGGTCTGATCGTCGGCGGCGTTGGGAACAAGCCCCAAATCCGTTGCATCGATTGATCCCCGGAGCTCGGCGACCTTTACAAGCGCATTGGCAGCCGTGCCGGAAAGGCACAGGGCTGTCCCGGCAAGAAACGCCCGGCGGCTGAATTGAAGCCCGCCAGCCGCGATTTTGGCCGGTTTTAGCCGGAAACCTGTCCCGGAATTGGATCTGAACACTGTCATGCCAATCTACTGGCAAGGCGCATGCCACCCGGCAGATTCTCCACTTTTGACGCGGATCAAAGCGGAGAAACCACAACGAAATTACTTTGCCAGTTATGAAATTTGCGTGGGAGGACGCAGATGATCACAATTGATGACTGCATCGGTTTAAGCGACTTGCGTGAGGACGAAATCCTTGCGCTTGCCGAACATGAACATATCCCGGAAATTGCTGCCACAGCCTTGGGTGCATATCTGTTGCACCAACCTCATGGTGCCAACCGCATCAAGGATATGATCGAAGATGATATCCGCGCGGCGGTGACCCGCGGCGACGACAAACATGCCAGCGAGCTGTTCATGGCGCTTCGGCACTTCCTGTACAAACACAAGAAAGAGCTGGATTGACGCGACCCCATAAGAAAGGGCCCGGCCTGGATAGGCCGAACCCTTTTTCGTGTGCACAATTCTTGTTGTTTTGATGGGGTATCAGAGTTCAGACGGATCTACGTTTTCAATCTTGGTCCAGTTGTCGTCGGCGGTGTTGATGAAGCCCGGAATGTCCTTGTTCCAACGTTCCTGAATGTCCTTGGACAGGTTCAGATAGAGTTTGTCGTCAACGATTTTCCAAAGTGTCGGGTCGCCATCGACCTTGATACCCATGGCAGTGCCAAATGCACAGAAGCCACCATACTGCGGCGCATATTTGGCCGGATTTGCCTTGAAGGCATCGCGGTTGGCTTCAGTTGTGAAACGATAGGTGGCTCCATTGTGCTGCGCGGTGATGCCGACCTGGCCGGCCTGCGGCTTGCCTGCTGTAAAGTAGGACACAGGGTCAACACCGCGAAGGGCGAGGCCGGTGTTGGTGGCGTTGACATCTGGGCCGGCGGCAAAGGCGTTGGAGACGATGGTGACGAGTACGGCGGCGGCTGCCAGGCTGCTGCGGACGAGTGAAATCATGACGTAATTCTCCCAAGTCAGTTGGGGTGTTGAACAGATGACGCCGACGCAAGCGGGAGGCTGATTTTGACGAGTTCTGTACCAAACGGTTCCGAATTGGCCGTTTGAATTCACTTGCGTCGGCGACACGCTGAAACTAGTGTTGGGAACCGATCGGTACAAAACACATTGAAGTGATAGCCTGGTGATGAGGCTGAACCCAGGGTGATCTGCTGAACAGGAACCAGCGATGGCACGTCCAAGAGAATTTGATCTGGAAGCCGCTTTGACCGGCGCAATGCGCCTGTTCTGGTCCCGCGGGTATGAGGAATCGTCCCTGTCCAACCTGCTGGCGGCAATGAAGATCACCAAAGGTTCCTTCTACAAGGCCTTTAGCGACAAAAGGGCGGTCTACCTGCAAGCGCTGGAACACTACGAGGATCAGGTCGTAAAGGTCACGGTCAAGGGCCTCATGGACAGTTCAAGAGGGCCAGGTGACGCCAGAATTATCGGGCTTTTCAAGATGATTGCATCGGCCGCCCACCAGGATGGTGACCGTATGGGGTGTTTCCTGTGCAATGCGCTCATCGACCGGGCTGTTCAGGACGCGGAAGTGGAAGAAAAGCTGCAGGCGATGGTTTTCCGGCTGGAAAACGGCTTTCGCGCAGCCCTGGACAGCATTCCTGGCCATCCGGGACCGGATTGGGTGCATGAGACCGCGCGCGGTGTCCTGTCCCTTTATTTCGGCCTGCGCGTCTTAGGAAAAGCCGGTCTTTCCGACACCATGGCAGAAGATTGCGTGAAACAGGTCACCCGCCTGATTGCAATACCGAGCTGATTTGGCGCTCACACACCAATCAGACCGGCGATTTCTTCAACAGCCGTTGAAACCGCTGTATTGCCGTCTTTGACGGACGTTTCCAGCTCCTTGAGCCGGTCAGCCGTTCGGGTGTCGTTTTTCAGTGCTTCCAGCATCCGCTGTTGCAGCAGGTCCCACATCCAGGCCACTTGCTGCTGCGAGCGCCGATCCTGCCATTCGCCGGTTGCCGACATTCTGGACCGGTGCAGTTCGACCTGCTCCCACATGGTATCCAGTCCCTCGTTGGCGAGGCCCGAGATGGTGACGACAGGCGGGCTCCAGGTTGGTGACTTAGGCGCAAGAATATGCAGCGCAGCACGGTAATCGGAAGCGGCCGACCGTGCCCTGACAGCACCATCGCCCTCTGCCTTGTTGACCGCGATCATGTCCGCGATTTCCAGGACACCTTTCTTGATGCCCTGCAGCTCGTCGCCTGCGCCAGGCAGCATGAGAACGAGGAAGAAGTCGACCATGTCCGCTACGGTCGTCTCGGATTGGCCGATGCCGACTGTCTCAACCAGAATGATGTCGAACCCGGCTGCCTCGCACAAAAGCATGGTCTCGCGGGTTTTGGCCGCAACGCCGCCCAAGGTCCCGGCAGACGGGGAAGGGCGGATGAATGCGTTCCGGTCGACGGCCAGGCGGGCCATGCGGGTCTTGTCACCCAGGATCGAACCGCCCGTACGGGTGGATGACGGGTCTACCGCCAGAACGGCAACCTTGTGACCTGCAGCCGTTAAATTTGATCCAAGTGTGTCGATTGTGGTCGACTTGCCGACACCTGGAACCCCGGTAATCCCGACGCGCTGGGCGGTTCCGGTTAGAGGCAAAACCTCCTGTATAAGTTCCCGCGCAATTTTCCTGTGCTCGGCTTTTCGCGATTCCACCAATGTGATGGCGCGGGCGAGAACCGACCGGTTTCCGGAACGGATGCCTTCGGCAAGGCTGGCAACATCAAGGGCAGGGCGTGGGGCAGGTGTTATCATGCCCCTGCCTTAGCCCAGGATTCGGAAATCGTCACTGCCGATCTTCGTCGAACATGGCTGGTATTGGGAATTGCAACAGGGATGCAGCTGCAGATAGGATAGGTGCACATTGTGTAAACTCAGGGTGTTTGTTGATGAATCCCTTGTCTTATTTGAACGCACCCGTTTGGCTTTTGGAAGTAGCCGGTTCGGCTAAGTCTCCGCGCAAGAATCCGATCCTTGGAAACAAGCGCCTCAACGAAAAGGGCCTGCACCGCAATCGGGTGGCCCTGGCCGCCAAACTTGCCGAAAGGCGGCGCAGCCGGCTGGCCGCATCGATTGACCCGGCCGACCGCGCCCACTTTGATGAACACGGCTATTTCATTACCCGGGATTTCCTGCCCAAGGAAACCTTTGAGGCTTTGAGAAGGGAGGTCTACGGTGCGCCGTTTGAAGCAAGGGAAATGCGGCAGGGACAGACAGTCACGCGGATGACACCTCTTCCGCCGCATGTGCTTGCGCGCAATCCGGCGCTCGCCCAAACCTTCCGTGACCCGGTCGCGATTGCGCAGATCCGTTATGCCGCGTCCCGTGGTGGTCAGCCCCTAGGGTTCTTGCAGACGGTGATTGCCGAGCCATCCCGCCAGATCAAGGATCCGCAAACCGATGTACATGCGGACACTTTCCATGCCACATCAAAGGCTTGGCTGTTCTTGCATGACGTTGGCGAGGATGACGGGCCATTTTGCTATGTACCCGGCTCCCACAAGGCATCGCCTGAACGGCTGGAGTGGGAATATCAATGCTCCCTGAATGCCCTGTCAGACGAGCGCTCGCATCATTCCCATGGATCGTTCCGCATACGCTCCCATGAGCTGGATGCGCTAGGGTTGCCACAACCGGTGCGCATGGCGGTCCCTGGTAATACCTTAATTGTTGCAGATACGTTCGGATTTCACGGACGCACGCCATCTGACCGGCCAACGACGCGGGTCGAGATGCATTGGCATATGCGCCGCAATCCGTTCCTGCCCTGGACGGGCTTGGACCTGAAGTCCTTGCCGGGCATCCGCGAACGCGAATTGAGCCTTTTCATGAAGTATTCGGACTTGCGGGAAAAATACCTGAAGAAACGTCACATCTGGCGGCCGGTTGGCGAGGTGATGGTGGATTCGCCGGCGCATATCTAGCCGCCTCCGGCGTCGTATTCCCGGTCAAATAGTCAGGTGGTCGGCGTCCACAATATGCGTTGCAGTTCCGCGCTGCGCAGTTCCGCGTCTGGCGCCAATTTGTCAAACGGGCCTGTGAATTGCGGAATTGAGAACACCAGTTCGATGTTTGGCGCGTTTTTCGCTTTGCAGATCGCCATGCCGCGCCAAAGATTTTGCCCGGCGCGGCAATCGCGGCGGCCGACACCGGCCTCAGTGAACTTCATACCTATTCGTTCGCCATTGGGACCGCGCAAGTGATGCGTGACGCCATGGACCGTGCGAATGTTTCCATCCTTGCCCTTGAAAACCTGCAGAACCTGAAAGCCGTCGGAATTGAATGCGGCAAGGGCCCATTCGGTGTTGTTTTCAACCGCAGTCTGGATGCCTTCGGTGGTAAAGCCGGGAAGCGCAGCCTCCACAGACTTTGCACCATACCGGGTGTCGCCGGTAATGCCGCCCACGCCAGTCGGCGAGATTTCAACCAGTGTGACATTGGAGGTGCGGGGGACGAGAACGGTGCCGGGAATATCAGCTGATGGAGTACAGGCTGCTGCAAAAAGACAAAAAATGCAGGCAGAAACAAGAGTGGTCAGCCGCATGAACCCTAATACTCCAAACCATCTTCAACTATGAGAATGTTGCAGTGGCATAGCATCCGGCAAACCATTCTGCAAAGGCGCTGGGATCATAGAATGCGGGAAAACTAAAAAGACCTCGCGGAAATAAGTGTTTGTGAAAATGAGAGATTCCGCTCCAGATCAGACTGGTTAGCCGTCACGTCTCGTTTTTACGGATCCACTTGGCGACTGTGGGTGCTTCGTAAGCCCGAAAAACAGTAATGAGATCACTGGGCGTGTCGGCGACCTTAAGCATGTCCCGCATGGCAGGTTTCACAAAACCCTCGTCCCGCTGATGATCCAGAAATCCGAGCAGCTGATCGTAAAAGCCATTGGTATTCAGAAAGCCGCAAGGCTTTTGGTGCAGCCCGAGTTGTCCCCATGTCCAGATCTCGAACAGTTCCTCAAGAGTGCCGGCACCGCCGGGCAGCGCGATGAAGGCATCTGAGTGATCCGCCATCATCGCCTTGCGTTCATGCATGCTTGATACGACGTGAAGTTCAGACAGGCCTTCATGGGCCAGTTCTTTTTCCTGTAGGGCTTCTGGCAGGACGCCAACAACCCTTCCTCCAGCCTCCAGGGCTCCATCTGCAACGGCACCCATCAGGCCCACCTTTGCACCACCGTAGACCAGCGTCAGCCCGGCTTCGGCAATTGCAGCGCCGGTCTCATTCGCTGCCTTCGCGTAGGCGGTATCGCTGCCAAAGTTGGATCCGCAAAAAACACAAACTGATTTCATGTCTTGTTCCGTTCTGGAAATGAAGGGACGGGTAGACAGGCGCCATTTCGGTAATTCTTGTGCCTGGCCTTCGAAAGGCTGCCGCCGGAAAGTCCTGAAACTGAAAGAGTGTCGGGCGGGGCAATTGTCCGGCCCGACACACCGTTTTAGATGAATTCAGTCCTTGGCAAGTTCATCCAGAAGACGGGCCCAGGACCGGATGCCCTTGTGGAAGCTGCTCAAGTTGTACTTCTCGTTGGGGGAGTGGATCTGGTCGTCCTCCAGGCCAAAGCCAATGAGCAGCGAATCCATACCCAGCATACGCTTGAAATCGCCAACGATCGGGATCGAACCGCCCATGCCGATCAGGGCCGTATCCTTGCCCCATTCGTCTTTCAGGGCTTTCTTGCCCTTTTCGATAACAGGCATCTTCGGGTCAAGCGCAAGCGCCGGACTTCCGTCCTTGGCAAGAAACTCGACCGTACAGTCTGCAGGCACCTTGGAGCGAACATAGGCGCGGAAGGCATCCTGGACCTTGTCCGGATCCTGACCTTCCACCAGACGGAAGGTGAATTTCGCGTGGGCCTCGGCCGGAATGACAGTCTTTGAGCCTGCGCCCTGATAGCCGCCCCACATGCCGTTCACTTCCGCAGTCGGTCGGGTCCAGATATGTTCAAGAGGCTGGCGGTCGTTTTCGCCGCGCGGGTACTTCAGGCCAATTTCGCCCAAAAACTCCTCGCTGGAAAAGCCAAGGCCGTCCCACATCTTGGCAAGCGACGCGGGGATGTCTTTCACGCCGTCGTAAAACCCGGGCAGGGTTATGCGGCCGTTTTCGTCGTGCAGTCCGGCAATGATGCTGGCGACAATATGGTTAGGGTTTTGCGCCGAGCCGCCATAGTGGCCCGAGTGCAGGTCCCGGTTCGCAGCCCTGACGATGATTTCATCGCCTACCATGCCGCGCAACATGATGGAAATTGCCGGTGTCTCCGGATCCCACATGCCAGTGTCGCAGACAAGGGCAAGATCGCAGGTCAGCTCGTCCTTGGTGGCTTTCAGGAAAGGGTCAAGGGATGGCGAGCCGGATTCTTCCTCGCCTTCAAACAGGATAGAGACATCAATTGGCAGGTCGCCGGTTTCCGCCAGATAGGCGCGGGCAGCTTCCACAAAGGTCATCAGCTGTCCCTTGTCGTCGGCAGAGCCACGCGCAACGATCACCTTTGTACCATCCTCCCGGGTCACGATGCTGGGTTCGAATGGGTCCGTGTCCCAGAGATTGAGCGGGTCGACCGGCTGAACGTCATAGTGGCCGTAAAACAGCACATGCGGACCCGCCTTGCCTGACTTCCGGTGTCCAACGACCATTGGATGGCCTTCGGTTTCCCGGACAGTGGCTTCAATTCCCATGCCGGTCAGATCTTTTGCCAGCCATTCTGCTGCAGCGCGGCAATCTGCGCTAAATGCAGGGTCGGTGGAAATGCTCTTGATCTTCAAAAGTTCGAACAGACGCGCCAGGCTGTCGTCCAAATCCTGATCGATGCGCGCGAGAACCTTGTCGATGGTGCTCATCGGTTGTCCTTAAACGATAGGTGATGATGCCGGACAATTCCGGCAAGAAGCGATAGATGGCCATAGCCGGCCCACAACCGCAAATGTTAATCGTCGCGCAGCTGTGATTTTTCAGGCCCGCCGCGGCCTGGGTCATTGGCGGGCTATGAGCTTGCGGCGGAAAAACAGGGTTTCAGCAATCGGTGTCTCGTAATAGCGCTCCATGGGCTCAAAGCCATGTTTGCGATAGAGGCCAATTGCACCGGTCATCGTCGGCAATGTGTCGAGGCGCATTTCTGCATATCCGGCCGATTCGGCCGCATCAATGATGGCAGAAACTAGTTTTTCGCCCAACCCTAAGCCACGTCCTTCCGGCAAGACATAAAGCCGTTTCATCTCGCAAACGCCTGGCGGATCGATTGGGCGCAAACCAACGCAGCCAAGGAAAGTTCCCGTTTCATCACGAGCTAGCAGAAGGCTGCCGCCAGGAGGTGAATATTTACCGGGCAATCCTGCCAGTTCTTCTTCGAAACCCTGATAGGCGAGATCGATGTTCAACCACTCTGCATAGGCCCTGAAAAGCAGCTTGATAGCTTCCAAATCCTCCGGCGTTTGCGCCTCGACGAGCTGAAGCTGCGGAGATGTACTCATCTGCGTCAGAACCCGCGCTTGATGGATCCGAGCAGGCCGCGCACCAGCGCCTTTCCAAGGGATGTGCCAAGACTGCGGGCAGCCGACTTCAAGCCTGCTTCCAGGACCGTGTCGCGGCTTGAGCTGCGCTTACTGCGTCGTTTGATGCTGTCCCGGCGGGGGCGGTCATCGCGTCCAAAGTCGGGCAACTGGAAGCCGGATCTGGTTCTGCGGGGCTCGCCGTGTTTCTCGGCGTAGCGTGATTCCTTTTCCCGCTGCTTTTCCTCCAGCCGCAGTTGATCAGCAGCTCGCTGCTGCAGCATTTCAAAGGCGGAGACACGGTCCTTGGCTCTGTCATAAAATCCGAATACCGCGCTCGACTGGATCAATGTGCGCCGCTCCGCCTTCGTGATCGGGCCGAGCCGGGAGGAGGGGGGACGGATGAGTGTCCGCTGAACGATTGAAGGAATGCCCTTGCCTTCCAGTGTAGAGACCAAGGCCTCTCCCACACCCAATTCGGTTATGACCCGTTCGGTGTTGAGTTCTGGATTGGGCCGGAAGGTTTCGGCCGCGGCCCGAACCGCCTTCTGGTCTCTGGGCGTGAAGGCGCGCAGCGCATGCTGCACCCGGTTGCCGAGTTGAGCCAGAACGGTTTCAGGAACATCCAGCGGGTTTTGCGTGACAAAGTAGACGCCAACGCCTTTCGAACGGATCAGGCGGACCACCTGTTCCACCTTTTCGACCAGCGCTTTGGGTGCCCCGTCAAACAGCAAATGTGCTTCATCGAAGAAGAACACGAGCTTCGGTATGTCCGGATCGCCAACTTCGGGCAGCTCTTCGAACAGTTCCGACAACAGCCACAGCAGGAATACAGAATAAAGTCGCGGGGCGGTCATCAATTTGTCCGCCGCCAGGATGTTGATTGTTCCGCGGCCATCTGGAGCTGTTCGCAGAAAATCGCGGATATCGAGCGCTGGCTCGCCAAAGAGGTTGTCGCCGCCCTGGCGCTCGAGAACCAGCAGCCGCCGTTGGATCGCGCCAATCGATGATTTTGAGACATTGCCGTAAAGACGTGAGAGTTCTGCGGCGCGGTCGGAGACATGGGCCAGCATGGCACGCAGGTCTTTCAAGTCCAGCAGCAGCAAGCCTTCGTCATCCGCCAGCTCGAACAGAACGTTCAGAACACCTTCCTGGGTGTCGTTGAGTTCCAGAAGCCGCGATAAGAGCAGGGGGCCGACTTCCGAAATGGTCGTGCGAACCGGGTGACCTTGCTCGCCGTAGAGGTCCCAAAAGACTGCTGGAAAGGCGCCATAGGAATACTTGTTGGAAAAACCGATGTCCGCAGCCCGCTTTTCCAGGAAGTCCTTTGATTCCCCGGCCATGGCGAGACCGGACAGGTCCCCTTTGATATCAGCGCAAAAGACGGGGACGCCTGCGTTGGAAAAGCCTTCTGCCAGGATTTGCAGTGAAACCGTTTTCCCTGTCCCGGTTGCCCCGGTAATCAGGCCGTGGCGGTTGGCAAGCTTGAGTGTCAGCGTCTCGTTTTTACCGCTTGATCCAATGAATATCGTTTCCTTGGCCGCCACACTGCCCCCTATTCTCCCGTTCACCGGACACGCCGGCCGGAACGTTCAACAAAAAACCATTCCCATTACGTCATGTCACCGTCGACGCGGCGACTGAACTATGTGTATAGCCTGTTGTTACAGGTTTTTGATCCAGTTTTTAAGGACCTGACCTAACGTTGGTCAGAACTCGAATGGAGAATGATATGGAAGAGCTGATTACCCGGATTATGACCGCAACAGGCATTGGCGACGATGTTGCCAGGAGTGCTGTCGGGATCATTCTCAAGTTCTTGCAGAAGGAAGGTCCTGAGGATCAGATCCAGAAGATTTTTGATGCACTTCCAGGTGCAGAAGAACTGGTTGCCGCGAAAGCGGAAGAAGGCGGCGGCGGTTTGCTCGGCGGTCTTGGCGGCATGATGAGCGGCGGCATGGGCGCAATGGCCGTCCTCAATGAGTTGACAAGCGCCGGTCTCGACATGAGCCAGGTACAAACGGTTGCCAAAGAGCTCGTTGGTTATGCTAAGGAAAAAGCAGGGGATGAAGTTGTAGATGAAGTGGTCTCGCAAATTCCGGGACTGAGCCAAGTCATTTAAGTTCCCCATATGGACCCTTGGGAATTCATGGGAGTTGCAAGAGAATGTCTTACTCAATTAGCGAAATAGAGGGCATCGGCCCCGTCTATGCCGAAAAGCTTGGTGCTGTTGGAATTAAAACCACCGCTGCCTATCTTGACCGCGCCAAGGATCCCAAGGGCCGTAAAGCCCTTGCTGAAGAAACGGATATCGATGCGAGCCGCATTCTGAAATGGGCCAATATGGCCGATTTGATGCGTATCAGCGGTGTCGGCGAGGAGTACTCTGAACTCCTTGAAGCCGCTGGCGTTGATACCGTCAAGGAACTGAAGCACCGCAATGCTGCCAACCTTGCCGCCAAAATGAGCGAGGTAAATGCGGACAAGAAACTCGTCCGTCAGGTTCCAAGCGAATCTCAGGTCGTCAAATGGGTGGAACAGGCCAAGTCTCTTGAGCCGATGATGACCTACTAAAATCCATCATCGTTGTTCCAGGCATTTCAAGGCGGTTCGCAATGCGGACCGCCTTTTTGCTTCTGACGGGCTTATCCATGAGGGCCGTAAAATGCCTGTCAGGCCAAGTGCCTAAGCTTATACCCGGATCTGACCGTAGCGCAGTGCTTCGATAACTGTGTGAGTCTTGTTCGAAGCATTCAGCTTGACGCTGGCGTTCTGCAGATGCGCGTGGACCGTCCGCTGGGAAATGTCCAGAACGCCGGCAATCTCGCTCGCGGTCTTGCCATATGCAGTGAGTTCAAGAACGCGGCGTTCCCTGGTGGACAATGCGCCCGGGCGCTGTCCGGAAATGACGCCAAGGTCCCGAAGGCGGGCGAATGCCGAGGCTGCTAGAACTTCGAGGCCAGCTAGCTCGAATTTGGTTGCATGCAGCGACGGGCCGCTTGCGAACACAAATGCCTGGAACGGGTGAAGTTCAGTAACCGGCACAACAATCACCTTGTTGCCTTCACCTGCGGCGGCCAACAGATCGGAATGCTCCATGTCACCTGCGGTGATCGTCCATTCGGTTGCCCGGTTGGACGCAAGTCCAAGCATAAGGGCGCTGTCTGTCGCCGACAATGACGTGCTTTCAATGCCGTCATTGCGCTGGTCAGGCCAGCGGAATCGTTGAACCAGATTGTCGATTGGACGGTTCGGCATGGGAAGGCCAGTGACCAAAATATGGGTCGCGCCCATGCGGCGAAGATTCGATTCCAGAATGTCCAGCACGTGGTGCGCAGCACTGGCTTCGGAAATAGCTCTCAATTTGTTTTTGATTTCAGTTTGATCAAGCATTGTGCACATCCATTTTTTATGCAATCTGTGATTGCTTTTGTTCGGGTATCAGGTTGCATTTTTGCATTTGTCGCTGATACACCGCCGATGGGATTGGATAGTTTAAATTATCACCTTTCCTTTTTCTTGCACCCCTTACAGGGAGTTCTGCTGAGTATAAGAACCGAAAATTCCCATGCGGCAGTTTCACTAAATTACAATATTAATGACGAAGATACCAATGGAGAAATTGCCGTGGTTTGTCTTTTTACGCCAGAAACTTGTCAAATTCAGATAAAAATTGGCGCAGATAGCGGCATTCAGGGCGTGTAGCTCAGAAACATCCGGAAATATTACGCGAAGCGAATCAGGTTGCATTGACGCAAAATTGGACCGGTTGGTCTATAATTGTGCAATGCCCTATTACCCGATCGGGTAAGTTGCCTTCCCGTCGCGGGCCAGAATAATAAGGTGTCAGGAGATGCCAATGCCTATCATGATACCTGAAAGCTTCCAGAATCCTGACGAACAATCGTGGCTGGAAGCTGTCGATCGGGCGCTGAAAGGCGCCCCCCGTTCCCGGCTGGAGGGGCGGACCGAAGACGGTTTCAGCATACAGCCGCTTTACCAGCGCCGGAGTGATACGTCCCCGCGCGCGCTTCGGCAGGCCCAAACCCCCTGGAAGGTGATCCAGCGGGTCGAGTTGCCTGACCCAGCTGCTGCCAATGCTCAAATTCTTGAAGATCTGACTGGCGGTGCCGACGGTATCGAGGTCGTGCTGGCGACGTCTCCGCTCTCCAACGAACATGGAATCCGCCTGGACAACCTGGCGACCATGGAACGGTTGTTTGATCAGGTGCAGCTTGATCTGATTGACCTGAAATTCATCAGCGGCCATGAAACCCTAGCAGTTTTGGCAATGTTGATTGCCTATGCCGAACGCAAGGGTCTGGACCTAAAGTCATTGAATGTTAGCTCTGGCCTGGATCTTTACAGCTGGTTGGCATGCCGCGGCCAGTTCTTGTCCGGTTTTGACGAAGTCCAGTCGCGTATTCTCGATGCGGTGCGTTTCCTGAACAGGCAGGAACTGCATGTAAAGCTGTTTTCTGCAGATGGCAGAGCTTGGCATGGTGCTGGCGCAACTCCTGCACAGGAGCTGGCTTGCGCATTTGCCGGTGCGGTCGAGCAACTTAAGCTATTGGAACAGGCCGGCGTCGACCCTGCGGACTGGTCTGACTGGATTGCCTTTACGCTGATTGCTGATGCAGATCAGTTTGGCACAATTGCAAAAGCACGTGCGGCACGGCGGATCTGGGCCCGGATACTGGACGCTTGTGGCCTTCCGCAGAGCCGCATGTCCCTGCACATGCAGACGTCGCGCCGGATGATGACCCGCAAGGACCCATGGGTTAACATCCTCCGGTCCACTGTTGCAGCCTTTGCTGCGGGAATTGGCGGTGTGGACAGCGTAACGGTTCTGCCGTTCACCCAGACGCTGGGCTTGCCGGATGGTTTCGCACGCCGTTTGGCGCGCAACACGCAATCCATCCTTATCGAAGAAAGCAATCTGCATCAGGTTGCCGATCCATCCGCCGGTTCAGGCGCCATTGAAACGCGGACGGACAACCTGGTGGATGCCGCCTGGGATCAATTCCAGCAAATCGCAGGTGATGGCGGCATTTTGCAGAGCCTGATTGATGGACGTGTTCAGGAACGCCTGGCAGCGTCCCGGAATGCTGCCAGCAAGGCGGTTGCAACCCGGCGCCGGCCGATTACCGGTGTGAGCGAATTTCCAAATCTGGACGAGAGCCCGGTTCCGGTATTGAACGATGAGCCTAGCGACGTAGCCTCGGTAGGGAATGGAATTGCGTTGCCTGAGACTGGTGATGGAGAGTTTTTCTCTGCGATCAAAGAGGCCTTTGCCGAGGGGGCAGAGCTTGCAGAGATCGTTGCTTCCGTCCCAAGGGCAAGCAATCCAATAACCGTTGAGAAAATTGCACGGACCCGCTTGGCGGAACCTTTTGAAGCCTTGCGCGAAACGGCAGAAAGGTCACCAAGTGGCACACCCCCGGTCATCTATCTGGCCTGTCTTGGGCCCTTGGCGCAGTTTACAGCCCGGGCAACGTGGGTAAACAATGCCTTCGCCGCAGGTGGCATTGCGTCTGCTGGTGCAGAGCAGGCAGAAAATCTCGAAGCTCTTGTCAGCGACTTCAAAGCCTCTGGTGCAACGATTGCCTGCCTGGTGTCTTCAGACAAGGTCTATGAAGCCGAAGCGGAGACAGCGGCCAAGGCACTGAAAGATGCAGGCGCGTCTCATCTCTATCTGGCAGGCAAGCCGGGCGAAATGGAAGAGAAGCTGCGAGCAGCCGGAGTTGATACCTTTGTCTTTGCAGGCTGCAATCTTCTGGAACTACTGGGCGAAGTGCATGATCAGCTGGGATTGGCCGGTCATGAGGAGGCATCGGCATGAGCAGGATCCCCGATTTTTCAAAGATCGCCTTTAGCGACATTCCAGGCGAAGCCGCTGCAGGCGAAGCGAAGCCCTGGGAAACTCCGGAAGGCATCAGCGTGGCGCCAGTCGTCAAGGCAGCTGACACAGCTGGTCTGACCCATCTGGACACTTACCCGGGACTGGCGCCGTTCATGCGTGGTCCATATCCGACCATGTATGTCCAGCAGCCCTGGACCGTGCGTCAGTACGCGGGCTTCTCCACGGCAGAAGACTCCAACGCGTTCTACCGGCGTAATCTGGCCGCGGGCCAGAAGGGCCTCTCGGTGGCCTTCGATCTGGCCACACACCGCGGCTATGACAGCGACCACCCGCGCGTTTCCGGCGATGTCGGCATGGCCGGTGTGGCGATTGATTCAATCTATGACATGCGCACCCTCTTTTCCGGCATTCCGCTGGACAAGATGAGTGTGTCGATGACCATGAACGGCGCTGTTCTCCCGGTTCTCGCGCTCTACATCGTCGCTGCGGAAGAGCAGGGCGTTGATCAAAAGGATCTGTCGGGAACCATTCAGAACGACATTCTGAAGGAGTTCATGGTCCGCAACACCTATATCTACCCGCCGAAGTCGTCGATGAAGATCATCTCCGATATCTTCGCCTACACCTCGCAGAATATGCCGCGGTTCAATTCGATTTCGATCTCCGGCTATCACATGCAGGAAGCTGGCGCGACGGCGGATCTGGAGCTGGCCTACACCATCGCAGATGGCATTGAATATGCCCGCGCTGGTGTTGCTGCGGGCATGGACATCGACAAGTTCGCGCCGCGCCTGTCGTTCTTCTGGGCGATCGGCATGAACTTCTTCATGGAAGTTGCCAAGCTGCGGGCTGCTCGGCTGATCTGGGCAACCTTGATGGAAGAAAACTTCCAGCCGAAGAACCCGAAGTCCCTGTCGCTCAGAACACACTCCCAAACGTCGGGCTGGTCGCTGACAGCGCAGGACGTCTTCAACAACGTCATCCGCACGTGTGTGGAGGCGATGGCGGCAACGCAGGGCCACACCCAGTCGCTGCACACCAATGCGCTTGATGAAGCGCTGGCGCTGCCAACAGACTTCTCCGCCCGTATTGCCCGGAACACCCAGCTCTTCCTGCAGCAGGAAAGCGGAACCACATCGGTTATCGATCCGTGGGGCGGGTCATTCTATGTCGAGAAGCTGACTGCTGATTTGGCCGAAAAGGCACTGGGCCACATCCGCGAAGTCGAAGAGCTTGGCGGCATGGCCAAGGCGATTGAGAAGGGCATTCCGAAGCTTCGTATCGAAGAAGCGGCAGCCAAGACCCAGGCGCGTATCGATACCGGCAACCAGACCGTTGTCGGCGTGAACAAGTACAAGCCCGATTCTGAAAAGCCGATCGATGTTCTGAAAGTCGACAACGCCGAGGTGCGCGCGCAGCAGCTCGCCAAACTTGAGCGATTGCGGGCTGAGCGGAATGAAGTTGAAACACAGGCCGCGCTCGATGACCTGACGAAGTGCGCCGAAACCGGCGAAGGCAACCTGCTCGACCTGTCAGTCAAGGCCGCGCGCGCCAAGGCGACCGTTGGCGAAATCTCCATGGCAATGGAAAAGGTCTTTGGCCGCCACAAGGCGGAGATCAAGTCGATTGCCGGTGTCTACAAGCGGGAGGCGGGCTCCATGTCCGATGCCATCCAGAAAGTTCAAGGGCTGGTCGACGAGTTTGAGGGCAATGATGGCCGCCGGCCACGCATTCTTGTTGCCAAGATGGGCCAGGACGGCCACGACCGCGGCCAGAAGGTGATTGCCTCGGCCTTTGCCGATCTCGGCTTTGACGTTGATATCGGCCCGTTGTTCCAGACCCCGGAAGAAGCGGCCCGCCAGGCGGTCGAAAACGATGTTCACGTGGTCGGCGTGTCGTCACTTGCCGCAGGTCACCTGACCCTGGTTCCGGCGCTGAAGAAAGCGTTGGCCGATGAAGGCCGTGAGGACATCATGATCGTGGTCGGCGGCGTTGTTCCGCCTCAGGATTACGACGCGCTTTATGCAAGCGGCGCCTCTGCGATCTTCCCGCCGGGAACGGTGATTGCGGAAGCGGCTGTGGACCTCATTGCCAAGCTGAACGCTCAGCTGGGTTACGGACCAGCCGAAGCGGCGGAGTAAAACCCGTGAGCCTGGACTTCCACTTTGTCGGATGCGGGGACGCGTTCGGCAGTGGTGGTCGGTTCAACACCTGTTTCCACGTGACAGGTGATACAGCCAATTTCCTGATTGATTGCGGGGCGACCTCTCTGGTTGCCCTGAAACGGGCCGGGATCGCGCGGAACAGCATCCGTACGATCCTCATTACCCATTTCCATGCGGATCATTTCGGTGGATTGCCGCCGTTCATGCTGGATGCGCAATTCTTTTCCAAACGAACAGATCCCCTGACGATCGCCGGGCCTCCAGGTCTGAAACAAGCTTATGTTCAGGCGATGGAAACTGCATTTGCAGGAAGCTCCGGCACCAAGCCTAAATTCGAGCTCAAGCTGCTGGAACTGACCGAGCGGGAAACGGCCGGGATCGATGGCTTGGCCGTTACGCCGTTCCTGGTTCAGCACGGCAAGCCGGGCGGGCCGTTTTTCGCCTACCGCATTGAGGTCGAGGACCGGGTGATTGCCTATTCCGGCGATACGGAGTGGACGGACGCCCTGATCGACGCCGGGCGGAATGCGGATCTTTTTGTCGCTGAAGCCTATTTCCGGGACAAGAAAGTCCCGCTGCACCTTGATCTGGCCTCGCTTGAAGCGCGCTTGCCGGAGATCAATCCCAAACGGCTTGTCCTGACCCATATGTCGGAAGACATGTTGCGCCAGCGGGCGGATGTTCCTTACGAATGCGCAGAAGACGGCCTTCGAATTCAGCTTTGAATTGTGGGTGCTCCCGTCTACTTTTGTGTCTCGTTTTATTGGTGCAAAGGCGCATAAAAATGTTTTTGGGAAAATTGACTGTCATCGCCGCCGCGGCTGCCTTTTTTGTGCAGATGCCGTTGCTTACTGTTCCGGCAAGCGCCGAAGACAAACTCACCCGCACGGAGCTCAACCGCACTGACCTTTCAGGCTCCGATACGATGGAAGTGATCGTGTCCCGGCTGGAGATTGCACCTGGTGGCCGGGTGCCACTTCACACCCACCATGGTGACGAGCATCTGATTGTTCTGGAAGGCGGCGTGATGAAGGCACCAAATGGCAAGGAAATTCCGTTCAAGGCTGGCATGGCTGCCCACTTTCCCGCCGGCAAGGTTCATGGCGGCCTGACCAACATTGGCGATAAGCCGCTGGTCGCCTACACCACCCACATCGTGGAAAAAGGCAAGCCGTTTATAGTGTTGGCGGAGTGATCCGCGTGCTGGGGGACTGTTCCGCAGGCTACCTATGAAAACAGCCGCTCGTCCCACCAGACCGGCTGTTCCAGCCCGGCCTCTATTTTCGAAAACTCTGGATGGTCCGTGTTGAGGAGCAGGTTCTGTTCCATGCGGGCGACGATGGAGGGGACCAGCAGGACGGCGCTGCGCCGTTCTTGTGACCAGCCATGGCCGAAGCGGCGGGACGCGTCGCCTCCGGGCATATGCCAATCGGCCAGGCTGTCCTTGGTGACAACCTCGTAGCTCAGCCCGGCCGGTATGGTGATTTCGATGAAATGCTGATTGGGTGGCAGCGTGCCGTTCCAATGCACCAGTTTTTCCAGCATGGCAGTGGAATAGTGGCAGCTGGTGTAGATCACCCGGTCGCCGGTTTCGTGCCATCGGCCAGACACCCGACGGGCGCCTTCGGGAGAAAAGATCGCGTGCCGCCCTTCCGGATCACCGATCCGGTAGGCCGTCAGGGTATCAGGCAGGACGCGCGGCGACGTCAAAGGGCAACGCCAGCGTCAGCGCGGTCAATCAGGTTCAAAACCGCATCCGTGCCGGCGGAACTGGACCGGGCCATGTCGAACGGCGTTTCGCCGCCAAGAAGCGGGTGCGGACGCATCAGAAAGGCGCGGATCCGGCTTTCGTCGCCTTTGAAGATCCGGCTTGCCGCATCAATCACCCGTCCGAGCTCATAAAGCCGCTCGCTGTGTTCCCGCGGCAGCGGCTTTCGCGCCTTGCGCACGCGCCGCAGCGTTGCCTCAGGCACCACCGGGCCGATTACTGAGCCGCCGCCAAGCAGGTCGGCCAAAGCCTTGGCTGCACGGGCGGGCAGGCCACTGGACACCTGTTTGGCCAGTGCCACGTCATCAAACCCGTCACTTGTGTCGAGCGTCAGCAACCGGGCAAGCCGGGCCGCCTGTCCGGACGGCAGGGTCTGCGGATCTGCGTAAGTCGCAAGGTCAGTCATTTTTGAAATTCTTTCGTCATCTGACGATAATATAGGCGTCAAATGACGGTTTGGGAAGAGGGCGGTTTTACCAATCATCTCCGCCGGTTCTGGTTGAAGCCAAATGCCGCCAGACTCGCAATTCAATTCTGAATGCCGTTCCGCAGGCGGGTAAGAGTTGAAACCAACGGGGCAACTTCATCCTCGGTCAAACGGCCATGATCTTCCAGAAAACCCGCAATATCTCTTTGCGAATAGCGGCCGATTAAGACGCCGTCTTTGACAACAAGTCTCCCGCGGGCCAGCTCAATCGCCCGGTCATGGCAGCCCATGCATTTTACGCGGTAGGTCTGACCAGACAGGACTATGGTTGCCAGATGCTGTTCCAGAGCCGCCTGTTCAGGCACTTCCAGACGCCCATGTCCACGGCTAAGGTAGGTGCTGAGTTTGGTGCCGGACTTTATCCCGGCAACGTTTCCATCTTTGAGTTCAAGGTTGGAGAACGCGAATTCCCCGGCATGGCCTTCGTGGCATCCGGCGCAATTCTCCTCGTAGACGGCATGCGGATCAATCGTGGCGTCATCCGCCAAAACGCTGCTGCACGAAAGCAGCAGGACAACAATCACCCCCTGAACAAAGAACTGGAACATGGCACGCCTCTTCCG
Source organism: Roseibium sp. (assembly GCA_965230705.1). GTDB lineage: Bacteria > Pseudomonadota > Alphaproteobacteria > Rhizobiales > Stappiaceae > Roseibium. The sequence goes on from CBDDLN010000001.1 coordinate 1,658,988, forward strand.
CCTGTCTCCTTGCGGAACAGCCAGATTCTATCTCAGCATGCGATGCCGTGCATTGATCCCGGGCAAGGGGAGGGTTTTATCCCAACGCCTGCAAACCGGTGAGATCGGACAGAACAGCGGCCGGGGCAAGGTCAGTGTATTCGTCCGGCATGCCGGTCCGGTTCATCCAGACTGTGCGGAAGCCAAAGGCGGTCGCGCCGGCAACGTCCCAGCGGTTGGAGGACTGGAAGGAAACCGCGTCCGGATAGATCCGGTACTGGTTGGTCACCATCTCATAGACCCGTTCGTCGGTTTTGTAGGTCCGTAACGTGTCGACGGAAAAGACATCGTCCAGAAGGTCACCGATATTGGCGGCCTGAACGGCGGCATCCAGCATGGCCGGTGAGCCGTTGGACAGGATGGCAAGTTTCGCACCGGTTGCTTTCAGGTTTGTCAGAACCTGCGGCACTTCCGGATAGCAATCGAGCTTCCAGTAGGCATTCAGAAGCTCTTCCCGGAGCGAGCTATCGGCGGATGGAACGAGGGCAAATGCGGTATCCAGCGCTTGCTGGGTCAATGTCCAGAAGTCCTTGTATTGACCCATCAGGGCGCGGACCCAGGAGTATTCCAGCTGTTTTTCGCGCCAGATCGACGACAGGCGCTGGGAATCGGGCCCAAGCTTTTCAGCATGGCGGCGCACGGCGGCGTGCACATCGAACAAGGTGCCATAGGCATCAAAAACATAGGCCGCATAAGTCATGGTCGAAGTCTCCGTCGGAGGTCGAAAATTGAGCGGCGCAAGAAGACCTTGAACTTCCGGGGCCGTCAAGGCGCAAACCATTGGCGATTGGTCGCATCAAAAGGTGTTTTGCCATAAAGTTGCAAAGCCAGCCGTTTCCGTACTGATGACCCCGGACGCAAATGCGCTCGTCAAGAATCCGGATGGAGAGGTGTCCTGCTACCCTCAAGGCAGGGAAAATGCGTTGGAAATATTTGTTCGGCGTGATGGTGTTAAATGATGAAAAATTTCGCCCGATCGAATGCTATGGAATAAAATTAGTCAATTGAAAAACTGTAACCGAAAGGAATTGACCTTTGCTCAAGAACGTCGTTCCTTCGGGTCAATAAATGAAATTTGGAGGAAACTGCCATGATCGGTTGGAGTGAGACCTGGACTTGGATCGACGGCACCTGGCATGAGGGCAATCCGCCCATCATGGGGCCGCGGACCCATGCGGCCTGGCTCGGTTCAAGCGTTTTTGATGGCGCCCGCTTTTTCGAAGGAACTTTCCCCGATCTCGACCTTCATTGCCAGCGTGTGAATGATTCTGCGGAGGCGCTTGCACTCAAACCCACCAAGCAGGTGGGGGAGATGGTTGAACTGGCTCTGGAAGGGGCCCGGAAGTTTTCTTCAGACAAACAACTCTATATCAAGCCGATGTATTGGGCCGAAGACGATGGAGCCGGGATTATTTCCGCGGATGCTGACAGCACCCGGTTCTGCATGTGCCTGTTCGATGCGCCAATGGCCGGGAATGGCGTCGCCAACTCCATCACACTTTCCCAGTTCCGCCGCCCGACCATGGAATGTATGCCGGTCAACGCCAAGGCCGGATGTCTTTATCCGAACAACGCACGGGCGATGACCGAGGCCAAATCCCGTGGTTTCGACAATGCGGTCGTGCTCGACATGCTGGGCAATGTTGCCGAACTTACCTCTGCCAACCTGTTCATGGTGAAGGACAGCGAGGTTCATACGCCTGCACCGAACGGCACGTTCTTGAACGGCATTACCCGCCAACGGGTCATCGCACTCCTGCAAAAGGCTGGCTACAAGGTTCATGAACGCACGCTCGGCTATGATGCGTTTCTGGATGCTGACGAAATCTTCTCCACCGGCAACTACAACAAAGTGGTGCCGGTCAACCGGATCGAGACACGTGATCTGCAGCCGGGGCCGGTTGCCGCAAAGGCGCGTGAACTTTACTGGGATTTCGCCCACGCCTCATAAGCAAACAGAGCATGAGGATCAGCGGATAATCACCAGCACAGCGGCTGCCAAAAGTGCACCGGCGGCGGCGAAAGAGGCCGCCTGAAAATCTCCGGTCCATCCGTGCATGAGCCCGGCCAGCCAGGGGCCGATCATCTGACCGAGGCCGAAACTCGCCGTCATGATGGCAAGGATCCGTCGTGGGTCGCCCTTGGTCTGGCGGCGCGCTTCGATGAGGCCGAGCGCGGTAATCCCCATGAAAGTTCCGCCAAGTAGCGCGGCAGCCAGCAATATGGCCGCGGGGCTATCTGCCAGTACGCTCAAGGAGACCCCGGCAGCTTCCGCCAGGCAGGCAGCGGCGAATGCCTGCCGGGCTCCGAGGCGGGCTGCAATCTTGTTCCAGATGTAGATGGAGGGGGCCGCTGTAAGCCCGACTGCGAGCCACACATAGAGTTCAGCAGCTTGCAGATTAGGTGCCTCGCGCACGATTACCGAAATGAACGTGGCGGTGATGACATAGCCAAAACCGAAAAGGCCGTAGGCCAGCACCAGCCGGGTAAGGCCGGGGGCTATTCCGTTTTGGGTCTCGGTGGTTTGCTGTGCCGGAGGTGGATCGGCCGCTTCTGCGGGAGAGGGCTTTGGGACAAGAAACCAGATCGCCGAAAATAGGACCAACGTAGCCAGTCCGCTGGTGAACCAGAGGTCTTGCCAGCTGCTCCCATAGGCGCCAAGGGCAGCAATCAGGACCGCCGAAAACGCAATTCCTGTGCCCACCCCGGCAAAATGCACGGCGGATAGGTCAGGCCTGCCAAGCTTGGCCAGTTGCTCCAGGACGAGGGCGGAGGAAAACACCAGAACGAAGGCACTGGCGAACCCGCCCAGAAACCGCAAGACAAGAAAAACAGTCAGACTGTCGCTCATCCCCATGCCGGCCGTTGTGACCGCGCTGGCAAACAGGGCAAACAAAAACCAGCTCCGCGCACTGCCGGGCAGCCGCCCCATTGAGCCTGCCAGGGCACCAGCGAGATAGCCGAGAAAATTAGCTGACGCGACGAGCCCCGCATCGGCCGGTGACAGCGGTACGCCGGCAGCCATGAACGGCAATATCGGCGTGTAAACGAACCGCCCGATCCCCATGGCCGCGGCCAGAGCAAGAAGACCGCCGAACGCAAGTCTGATCGGAACAGCAGGGGAGGATGGTGACGGCAAGGAAAACTCTAAAAAACGAAAGCGAAGGTCGCAGAATAGTCCTTTGCTTTCGAAACCGGCAAGACAGGTGCAGCCGATTTATGAATCCGGATCAAAAAACAAAAGCCCCGCAACGTTATCGTTGGAGGGCTTTTTGTTTGTCCGGCGTGCCGGAGGAGTATGACGTTTTCTACCGGTAACGGAGGGAGGTAGCAGCCGAGCGTTTGGCCTTGCGCATGCTGTGATACTTCATCGACTTCAGCTTGTGCGCCGGAATTGTGCTCATGCTGGCGCGATGCACGTCTGCGCACCGGTCCAGATTGTCGCCATAACAGCTATTGGGATATCCGGAAGTCGCCTCGTTACAGTAGGAAACCCAGTTGGTGTAGCACTCGCCGAGCGATGCGCCATCGCTTGGGTCTGCCTGGGCTGAAATGGTGGAGGCCGCGATCAGTGCCGCAGCGGCTGCCGCCGTGGTAGTGAGCGTTTTTCTAAGGTGCATCAATGGGCTCCAATCTTGAACGCGGTGATTTGTGTCCGCGACACAGGTGATAACTGCGATTCGAAATTGGAACCGTGTTGCGCATCACGGGATGCGTTTTTCGATCACGATTGGCTGATTGCGCCGTAATCGCCGCCTATTGGCAATGGGAATAGTTTCGGAGGTAAAAACCTCAGGACCCGTGCGGTGGCCGCCATCCAGCCGCTCTTGCTTCTGCTTCGCTGCAAAACCAGCGTTCGCCAGCTGCCTCGTTGATACGGGTGCGGGAATAACTGGGTGACCAGGGTGCGTGATAAATACGTCCCCGGCTGGAGATGTTGCCCTTGATCGGGCAATCTGCCGGTGCGATTTGTTCCGCGACCTTCCATTTCCGGGCCCGGAAATCCCAAGGTGCTTCGGCGGTTCCTGCCCAGATGCCAGAACCGGCGTTTCGGGCAAAAGCTTCCTCCGCGACATAGGTTTGGGAGTATTTCCGGAATGCGAAGGCATGTCCTGAGCGAATCATCAGGGCATTCAGGTTTTTCCTGCCGGCAAAACAGGTGGCGACCCGCCGGTCATAGCCGTCTCTGTTGGCGCCTTTGCAGGCAACTTCGACGCCAGTGATTAGATCGCGCAAATATGCGGTTGCCGCTTGCCCGCATTTCCAGGGTTTGCCTGAAGCATTCAGGCAGGTTTGGCCCTTTTCCGGTGCATCAATGCCTTCAAGACGGATCGTTTCCTGCCCTAAAACCAGCGTATCTCCGTCGACCACACGCACTGGAAGCTGATGGCCACCTTGGCCGTAGCCAGGTACGCCGCAAATGCTGAAAACAATGACCGCCAGCGCAACAAAACTTGCACGCTGAAACGGAATAAACCGCCTGCGTTTCTGCATTTTTCTCTACGAATCGAATGCCACTAATCCTGCTACGGTGCGGGCACGGCCACGCCTCGGCAACCTTCAAGCAGGCATTGCCTGTGGAAGGACGTTCGTGCGGGACTATTGTGAAACCGGCCCGCTCGAAGGGGAGGCGGCCAGCTACAAATTCAGACAAAAACAATGATTTCAGCGTTTAGTGAGCCCGGATCGGGCAGAGCTGGGAGCTGGGGAATGCTTGAACGGTTTGAACGCGCAATGAGTTTGGGCGGTGTCTGTTTCCGCGTCCTGATGCTGGACAAGGAACTGCTTCTGTTTCCGGTTCTCAGCCTTCTGGGGCTGGCAGGGGTACTAGGCGGCATTTTCGGACCGGCCTGGCTGTCCGGCGACTTGCAGGTTTTTCTGCAGTCAGTTGCTGAAAGCGAAAACCCGGAATCAGACCCAAGGATGCTGATCGTCAGTTTTCTGGCCTACTTCCTGTCCTATTTCGTGATGATCTTTTTCAACGCCGGGCTTCTGGCCTGCGTGATGATCCGGTTTGCCGGAGGTGATCCGACCGTAATGGACGGCTTGCGGGCATCGATGCGCAGCCTGCCGCAGATTTTCGCCTGGGCTCTGTTTGCTTCCAGCATCGGCTTTCTTATCAGCTTTGTTGAAAGCAGGCTTAAAGGGCTGGCCCGTTTCATGACCAGTCTCGTTGGTGCAGCCTGGGCAATTGCGACCTATTTCGCCGTTCCAGCTCTTGTGGTGGATAGAGTGGGGCCGATTGAAGCTGTCATGCGTTCTGCTTCGGCAATTCGCAAAACCTGGGGCGAGGCGCTGATCTCCCAGGCGGGTCTGGCCGCTCTGCATTGGATCAGCGTAATTGGCGGTGTGCTTCTGGCCGGCAGCGGCATGGTTCTGTTTGACGACAGCCAGGAAGTGGCCTTCATGTTCTGGACATTGGCCTTCTTGTGGGTGCTTTTGGCATCTCTCGTGATTTCGACGCTCAATGCGATCCTGAAGGCGGCGCTCTACATCTATGCCGTTGAGGGCGTGGTCCCGGAGAATTTTGACGAGCGCACTATTCGCGGCGTTTTCGACCGCGAGAACGGGTCGTAGCCCGCGCTTCGGCGGGTACTCCCGTTCTCTGATCACACCTTGGATAAAAGTGGCCAAATCAGCTTGGGGTATCTGCTGTGTCCGGCTTAATGGGCAAGAAAGTCAAGCCGTTCATCAGTGCGGTTGGGCGTGAACTCGATGACTTCCGCTTCGACCACACCCTCGGCCACGAACGGATCATCCATGATCCGCGAGTCCAGATCCGCCCGGCTGGTGTTGTGAGCCAGAATGGTTCCGCCGCCGCCCGGCTGAAGGCTGCCGGTCATCAGGAAAACGCCATCGTCAAATCCCTGCTGAATCCAGGCATTGTGGCCATCCATATGCTTTGGAGCAGCAGATTTGTTGGCGGAAAACCGCAAAATGACTGTGAACATGGCATCGACCTTTTCTAATTGGGTTGATTTGAATTGGTGGAATTGCGCTGAAGGGCGACCCATTCGATCATGCTGTCGACCTCGCGCTGCATGAAGGACCGGTCCTGAAATGCATTCATCATTGTCGCCGCTCCCTGGCTACGCGCCAGCAGGTGCATTGCAAGCTCATCTGCATCGCTTTTGCGGCCAAGGCGTTCGAATTGTTCCGCCAGCCAGTCGTGGAAGAGGGTGAAAAGCTGATTGGCGTCCGCCTGGGCCGGGTGGTTCAGTTTGGCGAGTTCGGTAGCAAGGGTGCCGACCGGACAGCCATGCGCCATGATTTTGGTTTGATTGGCAATCAGGATCTTGATGAAGCAGCCGATACGCTCTTCTGGCGTATCTCCGGCATTCTCCCAGGCAGCGAGCATATCGCGTGTTCTGGTCATACGCAGGTCGATCACGGCCTTTAAAATGTCGTCCTTCGTCTTGAAATGATAATAGAAATTGCCGCGCGAGATCCCCACGGCGCCTGCAATATCCGCAAAGGACGTTGCCTCATAACCGGCCCGGTAAAAGAGGTCGTCGGCGGCTTCCAGGATTTCGTGCCGTGTGTTGGTCTCTGCCATTTTTCCTTCCCGGTTGCCGCTATGCTTTCCACAAAACCGCCTGACCCAACTCTTCGCCGTTGAGATTGAGAATTAGGTCAATTGTCCTAATTCAGAAATTAGGTCAACCGTCCTAACACTGTCAAGTGGGGGAGCGGTGCTGTAAGCAGGCGTTCAATGAGGGCTGCTGCGAGGGACACGGCATAAAAACAACAAAAATATTTCTTTATTTCGCCGCCCGGTCATTGCCGTATGTCGTGGACGCCCCTAAATTGCGCCTCGAAGCGGGGATCCGTAAAAGGACTTAACTTGCCGGAATGCGGTCCACCGCCGGTCAAAAGACCCAAAGGAGTGTTGCCATGTCTTTCGAACTTCCCGATCTGCCGTATGCCTATGACGCCCTCGGCCCCTACATGTCCGCTGAGACCCTCGAGTTTCACCACGACAAGCACCACCAGGCCTATGTCACCAACGGCAACAACCTGCTGAAGGACAGTGGTCTGGAAGGCAAAAGCCTGGAAGACATCTGTCGCGAAAGCTTTGGCAAGAACGCCGGCCTCTTTAACAACGCAGGCCAGCACTACAACCACATCCATTTCTGGAACTGGATGAAGCCGAACGGCGGCGGCACCTCGCTTCCGGGTGTTCTTGCTTCCAAGGTCGACAGTGATCTTGGCGGCTACGACAAGTTCAAGGCTGACTTCTGCGCTGCCGGTGCAACCCAATTCGGTTCTGGCTGGGCCTGGCTCGTTCTGAACAAGGACGGCAAGCTGGAAATCACCAAGACCCCGAATGGTGAAAACCCGCTGGTCCACGGCGCAACGCCGCTGCTCGGCTGCGATGTTTGGGAACACTCTTACTACATCGACTACCGCAATGCGCGTCCGAAGTACCTGGAAGCCTTCGTCGACAGCCTGATCAACTGGGACTACGTCCTGGAGCTGTACGAAGCCGCATCCTAACGATTTTCCATCGTGAGATCGAAGCCCCGGTGCATCCGCGCCGGGGTTTTTTTGTTTTGTTGCAAGTGTCTAGAGACGAAAAAATAGCTTTTTGGACTTGCTGTTCACGGCGGCGTGATTTCAAAATGTCGAAAAGATAGGTCTCAATGGCACTGCGAAATTTTTGCGATTACTCGGAGAGGAGAGATTATGCGCAAAATCGTTTTAGGGCTGGCTGCCTTGTGTTTCACCGGAATGACGGCAACTGCAGCTGATGATCCGCTAGCCTCCCGCCAGGCGATCATGAAAGCCGTTGGTGCATCCGCAGGCCTCACTGGGGGCATGATGAAGGGTGCGATTCCCTATAATCCTGCTGCCGGCAAAGCTGCAATTGCGTCCATGAATGCCGCCGCCGTTACATTTGGTGACTATTTCCCCGAAGGATCCAATACCGGGGATACGACCGCATCACCGAAAATCTGGGAAGATGCAGCAGGATTCCAGGCGGCACTTACCAAGTTTTCGGATGCGACTGGCGCAGCAATGGCCGCCGCTGGCAAGGATGGTCCTGCAGATCTTGATGCGTTCAAGGCAGCTATGGGCCCTGTCATGGGCAACTGCAAATCCTGCCATGAAGGCTTCCGGGTAAAGAAGTAATTTCCAGGATTATACTGATATGCTGAAAAAGCTCGCCGCTGTTTGTGTCACCCTTGGTGTTGTTGGAGCAGTGGCGGGCTGGTTTTTGTCCGCAGCCCAGTCGCTTCCTGAAGATGTGCTGTCAGCGTTGCCTGAAGGCGATGCTGTGCGCGGTGAAACGGTTTTTTGGGCTGGTGGCTGTGCCTCTTGCCATGCGGCTCCCGGAGCCAATGGAGACGACAAGCTAAGCCTTGGCGGTGGGCTGGAACTGAAAACGCCGTTCGGCACGTTTACTGCTCCGAATATTTCCAGCGATCAGGCGAGCGGGATTGGCGGTTGGAGCAAGGCGGATTTTGCCAACGCTATGCTGATGGGCACGAGCCCTGATGGCGCCAACTACTACCCGGCCTTTCCCTACACGTCGTATGCGCGCATGACACCCGGCGATGTGGCCGACCTCTTTGCTTTTATGAAGACCTTGCCGGCCGTAGAAGGACAAGCTGCTGGCCATGCACTCGGCTTCCCGTTCAATATCCGCCGTGGCCTGGGTCTTTGGAAGCGGCTCTATCTGTCATCTGCGCCGGTTGTGAGCGAACCTTCAGCCGATGTTGATGCAGCTCTCTTCGAACGGGGAAGGTACCTGGTGGAAGGCGCCGGTCATTGCGGCGAGTGCCATACGCCCAGAAATGCCATTGGAGGCTTGGAAAAGGCGCGCTGGTTGGCTGGTGCGCCTGCAGCGACCGGTGATGGAAAGATCCCGGATATTACCCCGGCACCCGACGCGCTTGGCGGCTGGAGCGAGGCGGACATTGCCTACTATCTGGAGAGTGGATTTACGCCGGTATACGACTCAGTTGGAGGCGAGATGGTTCCGGTCCAGGAGAACATGGCCAAGCTGACTGCGGATGACCGGCATGCGATCGCAGCGTACCTCAAGGCCATTCCGGCTGTTAAATAAGATAGTATAAATAATAAATTACAGTACTTATGAAAGTGGTATTGCATCGCAACTTAAATTATGCGCGTCAAATTCAATTAAACGTGCGATGATCCACCGATGCCTCTTGGGGAGGGCGGGTTTTACTTTCCCGGCAAGGCACGCCACATATCCATTCGCGTCGGGAGGGCAAAATGGAAGGTAACCACTCAGGTGGACATCTGGTTGCTAAAGACGGCCTGTTTGCAGGCCTGCATCCGGGTATGGGGATCGCTGCCAAGGGAATGGTCGCATCCTTTGTTATTTTCACGGTTCTTAATGTGGACTTTGCCGGCAAGATCTATGGTGCCGTGCGCAGCTGGATCGAGAGCGGTCTTGGCTGGTATTACATCACGGTGATGACGGTCATTCTCTTTGTTTGTGTCTACTTGATGTTCTCAAGGTTTGGCTCAATCAAACTCGGAGACGACGACAGCAAACCGGAATTCAGCAATTTTTCCTGGTTTGCCATGCTTTTCTCAGCCGGGGTGGGCATCGGCATCCTCTTCTTTGGGGTTGCTGAACCGGTCTTCTATTTCGATAACTCCGGTGCCTTCGGCTATCCGAACAACCCTCATGCCGACCTGAACGGGCATGGGGAAATGACCATGCAGCGCGCGGTCGATGCGATGCGGGTCACCTACTTCCACTGGGGTTTCCATGGCTGGGCGGTCTACGTCATTGTAGGTCTCTGCCTTGCCTATTTCGGTTTCCGCAAGAAGCTTCCCTTGACCATGCGGTCCGCGCTGTTTCCGATTATCGGCAATCGCGTCTACGGCCCAGTCGGTCATGCGGTTGATCTTTTGGCAGTTTTTGGAACGGTGTTCGGCGTCGCAACCTCGCTCGGGCTTGGTGTCAGCCAGATGGCAGAAGGTCTCAATGTGCTCTTCGGCATTGATCCTGGCATCGTGACCAAGCTTGTTCTGATTGCGGTCATCTCTGTTATTGCGACCTTTTCCGCAGTCTCGGGCGTCGGTAACGGGATCCGTATCATTTCGGAATGGAACATCTGGCTATCTATCGTCCTCCTGGCTTCGTTCATGGTGTTGGGGCCGTTCAAGTGGCTGATGGCCTTTTTCATCACCACGTTGGGCGACTACCTCTGGAACGTCGTGCCTATGGGATTCTGGACTGCCAATGAAACAGGCGCCACCGCGTGGCAGGGTGGCTGGACCATCTTCTATTGGGGCTGGTGGATTTCCTGGTCACCGTTTGTAGGCATGTTCATCGCGCGGATCTCCCGCGGGCGCACCATCCGTGAATTCATGCTGGGCGTCATGCTGGTGCCGACCCTGATTTCGTTCTTCTGGCTATGCATGTTCGGCGGAAATGCGATCTGGCAGGAAATGAACGCAGTAGGCGGTCCAGCTGCTGCGGGCGGGGCCGGGGTCATTGAAACCGTACGTGCGTGGAACCTACCTGGTGCGCTGTATGGAACCATCGCCAATCTTGGCAGCATGTCTGTTTGGGGAGACATGAGCTGGGTCGTCTGGCCCCTGTCCCTGCTGGCCACCTTCCTTCTTGCGTCCTGGTTCATCACCTCTTCGGATTCAGGAACGCTGGTGATCACCACGATGCTTTCGATGGGCGATGACAACCCGCCCAAGACCTTCCGCATTGTTTGGGGTATGGGCGAGGGGCTGGTGGCCGCCGTTCTGCTTCTGGCTGGCGGACTGGGAGCGTTGCAGACAGCTTCCATCGCAGCTGCCTTCCCGATTTCATTTGTTCTCCTGGCAATGACCTGGGGTCTTGTGAAATCGCTGATGGAGGATCCATCTCCAAATCCGGCCGTTGATCCAAATGCCGTTGCGGCCGATGGCACGCATATCCAGCAGGATCTGCACGCCTGACCGGATCAGACATAACAACTTGGCAAAGGGGGCAGTTTTGCCCCCTTTTTTTGACCGTAGATCCGATAAGCTCTGTTTAAGAGATTTCCTCGGAGCCGATGTCAGCGGTTAAAGCGGCTGACAGGCCGCGTAGCGCACGCGGGTATAGTAGCCGGTCATATAACTGACGAAGGCTTGGCACTCAGCCTGGGTTTTGAAACAGCCGACGCGCGAGGGCACCCGTGTCAGCCCGCCGTCAGTTACCCGGCCGCCGACGATACCTTTCCAACCGGTTGCGTTTCCGGCAGCCTTGTACGCCTTGCAGTCATACTGGGTTCCATATGTTTGCGGCACATAAAGCGGATTGTAGGTTGGGGCGAAAAGCGCATCTTCCACCGAATTGAACTGACATCCGGCCAACGCCATTGCGAGGCACGCTGCAAGGAAACCGCCGGATCTGCGTTTTGTGGACCTGGATGCCGGAAGGTTGTCGACGGTAGGCATGAATGCTCCTGCAATGATTTGGCAGCGGTAATTGCGCCGACTTTAGAGGCGCCAAGTGGCGGGTTCAAATAAAACTTGCCGGCGCCGGCAAGCCTGCGGCATGCCGACGCTGGTAAGCGGCCAATCGGCAGCGGTCAGTTGACTGTAATCCAGCGCAACATCAGGAAATTATCGGCGCGCTGCGTCAGGTTGATGTTCGACTTTGAACCCCAGAGCAGGGGCTGAATGTGAAGCGGGACGTACACCACGTCGTCCTTCACGATACCCGCCACTTCATCGAGCATGCCTTGACGCTTCTCTGGATCGATTTCACGCTGGATTTGCGGAAGTAACGCGTCGACTTTCGCATTGGAATAGCCGCCGAAGTTCCAGCTGCCGAGTTTCTTCTCCTTGTTTGGCGTCGTTACCAGGAAACGGATCGGATGCTCTGCATCAAAGGTGCCGGGCGACCAGCCAAGCAGATACATGTCGAAGTTGCCTGCTCGCAGTTCCTTCCAGTAGTTGCGTACCGGCATTGCATTCAGGTCAGCGCGCATGCCTGCCTTCGTCAGCATGGCAGCCATTGCCTTGCATAGGGCTTCATCATTGATATAGCGGTCGTTCGGGCACATCAGGCCAAAGGAAAAGCCGTCCGAATATCCGGCCTCAGTCAAAAGGCTTTTTGAACCGTCTGGATCAAATCCGGTCCGTTCGGAGGCTGGCTTGCTGAAGCCCTTCATTTGCGGGCTGACCAGTTGGCTCGCGGTTTCTGCATTTCCTCGCATGATCTTGTCGACCAGCGCATCGGCGTTGATTGCCTTTTGCACAGCAAGACGGACCTTTTGATCCTGGAACGGATTCTTGCCACCAGTTTCCTTTGAGTATTTCAATGCGTCATGTTTGTGGCCGAAGCCGAGCATGATGACACGGGCCTCAATCCCCTGGTGCAGCGACAGGCCGTCCTGCCCTGCAATCCGGTCAACATCCTGGATCGGCACCGGATTGATCAGGTCCACCTGACCGCTGAGCAGGCCGGAAACTGCCGTGGCTGAGTTGACGATCGGGATAAAGGTGGCCTTGGTCAGATTGTGCTCTGCTGTGTCCCACCAGCCACCAAAGGGCTCCAGAACGGTTTGAACGCCGGGCTCGCGGCTGGTTACCTTGAATGGACCTGTGCCGTTCGCGTTGAGCGTTGCAAAGGTTTCCGCGTCTTTCGCCGACCGCACTGTTTTGTTCTTTTCCGCCCAGTCCTTGTCCATGATCATGAAATTGGCGATGGAATCGGGGAAGATCGGATTGGGCTGATGGGTCAGGAAGTCTATGGTGTAGTCGTCTTGCTGCACCACCTTGCTCACCGGTGAGAACCAGGAGCTGGTATCGGCTTCCTCAGAAGAGGCCCGCTCATAGGAGAAAAGGACATCTTCGGCGGTGAACGGCGCGCCATCATGAAAAGTTACGTCCTTGCGAAGATGAAAGCGCCAGCCTTTGTCGGCAAGTGGCTCCCAGCTCTCTGCCAATGATCCTTCGATGGCCATGTCCTTGTTGCGCCGGACCAGACCCTCATAGACGTTGTTCAAAAAGCCCAGAACCGGCGCGGAATTGACTGCATGCGGATCCATGGTTTGCGGATCTGTTGGCGATGACCAGCGCAGCTCGGCAGCCTGAACGGCGGATACGCTCGACAGCAGCGCGGCAATCAGCGCCACGCCGAATGTCCGTTTGATTGGCAATCTCATGTTTCGGCCCCTCGTTTTTGAATAACGAAGTCACAGCCTATGCGATTGGCGCGCAAAATAAATGCCGGACAGCCGTTGGCTGCCCGGCATGAGTGTCACTTCGGCGTGAATACACGCCTTTTAAGTCTTGCCAGCTACCTTCAAGGCGAAGGCCTGAACCAGCGCGACCTCCTTCAAGCGGTCGAACCGGCCGGAGGCGCCTCCGTGGCCCGCTTCCATGTTTGTCTTTAGCATCAGCAGGCTGTCACCGGTCTTGGTTGCGCGCAGTTTGGCAACCCATTTTGCCGGTTCCCAGTAGGTAACGCGCGGATCTGTCAGGCCGCCGAGCGCTAGGATCGCCGGGTAGTCTTTTGCTTCGACGTTGTCGTAAGGCGAATAGGAGGCAATGCAGTCATAGGCCGCCTTGTCCTCGATCGGGTTGCCCCATTCCGGCCATTCCGGCGGTGTCAGCGGCAGCGTGTCATCAAGCATGGTCGCCAGTACGTCGACGAAGGGCACCTCTGCGACGATGCCGGCGAATTTCTCCGGTGCCATGTTGGATATGCCGCCCATCAGCATGCCACCAGCCGATCCGCCCTGCGCGATGATGCGGTCGTGCGCGGTGAACTTCTCATTTGCCAGATGGGAGGCAGCGGCGATGAAGTCCGTGAATGTGTTCTTCTTCTTCTCCCGGCGGCCATCCTTGTACCAGCGGAAGCCCTTGTCCTTGCCGCCCCGGATATGGGCAATGGCATAGACAAAGCCGCGATCGACCAGTGACAGAGCGTTGGTGTTGAAGCTGGCGGGAATGGAAATACCATATGAGCCGTAGCCGTAAAGCAGGCAGGGCGCGGACCCGTCCAGCGGCGTATCCCTTTTGTAGATCAGGGAAACTGGGACAAGCTCGCCATCATCTGCAGGGGCTTGCAGGCGCCTTGTAACATAGTCATCCGGATTGTGGCCTGAGGGCACTTCCTGTTCCTTGCGCAGAACCCGTTCGCGGGTCTCCACGTCGTAATCATAGACCCGCGAAGGCGTGGTCATCGACGAGTAGGTGAAGCGGATGCAGGTGGTGTCAAATTCATAGCCGCCGCCAAGGCCAAGAGAATAGGCCTCCTCGTCGAATGAAATCTGGTGCTCGATATTGTCTGTCAGCCGGCGGATGACAATGCGCGGCAGGCCGTCTTCGCGTTCCAGCCGCACCATGAACGTCTTGTAGACCGTGTTCGACAGAACCAGGCAGCCTGGCTTGTGCGGCACAAGGTCGGTCCAGAACTCCCGGCCCGGTGTCGCCTTTGGCGCGGTCACGATCTTGAAGTCTTCCGCATCGCCCAAGTTTGTCAGTATGTAATAAGTGTCGCCATTGTCCTCGACTGAATACTCAACGCCCGTATCCCGGGGCGCGATCAGCTGAGGCGGGTTCAGCGGCTGATCGGACGGGATCGTCCAGATCTCCGAGGTTTCGTGGTCATGGATATCGATGATAATGGTCTCGTCGGACTGGGTCTTGCCGACACCCATGAAAAAGCCCGGGTCCTTTTCCTCATAGATAAGGACGTCTGTTTCCGGATCAGTGCCGATCTCGTGGCGGAACAGTTTTGACGGGCGGTGGTTCTCATCCTGGCGGACATAAAAGACGTATTTCGCGTCGCTGGAGAAAACACCGCCGCTGGCCGTGTCCTTGATCTGGTAATCCCGGTCCTTGCCCGTATCCAGATCGCGGATCAGCAATGAGTAATACTCCGAACCCTTGTCGTCGAAGGCCCAGGCGAGCAGCTTGTGATCGGGCGAATGGGATGCGCCGGCGATCTTGAAGTAGGGCTTGCCTTCGGCCTCCTTGTCGCCATTCAGCAGAATGGTTTCCTCGCCACCGTCTCGCGCCGTGCGGACGAACTGCGGATGTTGGCCACCGGTTACATATTTCAAACCGTAGGCATAGGGGCCGTCGGGCGAGGGGACAGAGCTGTCGTCTTCCTTGATCCGGCCACGCATCTCCGTAAAGAGCGTTTCCTGCAGCTCCTTGGTCGGCGCCATGATGGCATCCTGATAGGCGTTCTCTGCCTCTAGGTAGGAGCGGATATCGGCGTCCAAAACGGCAGGGTCACGCATGACCTCCTGCCAGTTGTCTGCCCGCAGCCAGGCGTAGTCGTCCTGCCGGGAAATGCCGTGGGTTTCAAGGGTGAGCGGGCGCGCTTCGGCGCGCGGGGCAATAGGATCTGTTTTCATGGGATTGAGGTAGTGATTTTGGCAGAAAGAGGCAAGAGGGAGCTGGGGCGCGTTCCTCGGTTTTCAGCGACAGAAAGCCTTCAGAGCGCAGCGTCCGTCTAGATTGAATAAAAGTGAACTGATAAGTTGACTAAATCAAAAACAACTCTAATCTGAAACAAACGCAAAAATTGTATTTTTTGAGAATTGGAGTAGTCCTGATGCTGGAGCTGTTCGAATGGCCGCCGACCCGGTCACAGAGGGTTAAATGGGTTCTGGAGGAACTTGGAACCAGTTATGTCAGCCGTCCGGTCAACCTGATGAAGGGCGAACAGCATGACGCCGACTACCGGGCCATCCACCCTCTCGGTGTTGTCCCGGCAGTGAGGACGGAGGACTACTCAATGACGGAGTCCGGCGCCATCGTGCTGAAAATGATAGAAGACCACCCCGATGCCGGCCTTGCCCCCAAGCCGGGCACGCCGGAAAGGGCCGCGTTTTATCAATGGAGCTTTTTTGCCTGCGCCGAGCTTGATCCGGCGGTGATGCTGTATTTCGACAACACCATGCGGCCGAAGGAAGTCATGCGTCCGGCAGGTTCCGAGCATCAGCCTTTGCTTGCGGAAAAGGGCAAGCGTGATTTTGAGGAGCGCGCCGAAATGATTTCAGGGGCTTTGGCTGAGCAAACCTATCTTGCAGGCGAAGATTTCTCCGGTGCGGACATTCTGGTCGGCCATAGCTGTTTCATGGCGACCGTGACAGGCCTGATTGAGGGGTATCCTGTGCTGCAGCGCTATTTTGAGCGCCTGCAGCAGCGCCCCGCCTATCAACGCGCCTACGCCGGTATTGGCGCCAAGGATGCGGCTTAAGGCGCGCGTGCTTACGCATCGTTCACCGCAAGCTTTTGGAATTTATATTTTTTGGGGGCGTCGAATGTCCCCGGCTGCACGCGGGTTCAGTCAACTGTATTACGAGTATCGGCTCCCAATACCTATTGGCCGTCAAAATATCCCACGTATGAGTATTGATCAGTAATTTGGAGCAATTAGGCAGAAACACGTGTCCAAGAAATTCATAACAAGATGGCACGCGTAAATTATTGGAATTCTTCTTGATAATTAGGATTGAATTTTTCTAATCTAAATTTCGTTCGGGTATTGGCGTTAGTGCTTTGCGCTGAAATACAAAAAACATTTAAGCTAAATAATAATATAAGTGCGGCGCTGTGATGCTTTATCCAGGTAAGGGGCAAATATAAAATAAAAGGAAATTAAAATGGAAATAATTGATGGAATGAGGAGGGCTAAATACTTAATGCTATCCTCTTTGGTGGTTGCCAGCGCATCGTTTTCCGCAAGTGGAGCTGCACAGGCCAAGCAGTGCATCTACAATCACTTCGGCAAGAGCGGGCTGATTGTTAACGTAACTTGGTATGAAGCAGAGAATGTTGTTTTTACGCGGAATGTGACGAAGAATACCATTGAGGTACACACACCGGAGGGAGTCACGGCGAAGCCGAAGAAGCTGGATAGCGAAAACATCTCCGCCGGTTTTTCAAGCTGTAGAAACGATTTGGCATCGCGGGCGGCGGTGGTTTCTGTTGTCGGTGGCGATATCGCAAGAATTGCAGCGCAGCAAGGTGCCTCGATTTTAGGTGCCGTGGTCACTGGAGCGATCGCGACGGGGTATTGTGCTGCAGCGGCTGGAATCACCGTTGGTACTGCGGGAACAGGGGCACCGGCAGGTGCAGCACTTTGCATTGCAGGTGGGCTTAGTTCGGGATCTGTTGGCTACGGTGTGACACGCTCATTGTCGTCTCTCATCCCGAATGCCAAGGACGTCATTTATGCCGGAATTCCCTCGCATTATAACGACGTGAATATTGGCGGGACGGCCTTTAATCCCTGGTATGATGAAAACGGCGCAAAGATTGAAACAGCACCTCCCATGTTGCCAATGCCAATCATGGTCAAAGGCAAAATGACAGAATCTCCCGGTGATGTTTGCACAAAGGAAGCAAAAAAACGCAACATGCGGTGGAACGGCAAGGTCGATGCCACCGAGTTTCCTGGCAACGTCGGGACACAGTTGTTGTGCCAATTCACCCTGCCTGATGTCTACAGGTTCATTCCCTTCCAGTTAAAAAAAGGCGTTCAACCGGATTTGAAAGCTGAATGCGATAAGCTTGCCAAGAAGCGGGGGGTTGTGAATACCAATGTGCCAATCCCGGTAGACCCAATTAAGAACATCTGGGCATGCCGCCTCTATGGCTAAAGGTGAAAGCTGTTAGGGCCTTGAATTGTTAGAGTAAAGCCGCCGTCCTTGCTTTCCAGCGCAAGGGCGGCTCTTTTATTCAATCCTTACCCAGAATGTTCCATCCAATACACACTCGCCGTCGGCACGCGGCACGTAGCAGCATCTTTCCGGCTTACCAAGCCGTCACATATCCCGCATTCTGTTCGTTTGCTGAGCGAGGCGCATTGTCTCGTGCTCTTCAATATTCAAAAGCGCCTGAAGAAGCTCTTGCGCTTCGGGAATATCGGCGCGGCGGAGCAAATCCCGATAGAGATTGATCGCCTGGTTGTGAACATTGAACACTTCCCCGCAGATCTCATTGAAGTCCATGTCCGCAAAGGGTGTGTCGCTGCTTCGGTTGAGGTCGATCGGCTTGTGCCCCAGATAGTCGTACACCCAGGTATTCAGCGCTTTGGTATCGGCTCGCTGCTCGAAGCCGTCGATGATCTTCTCCAAAGTGGCTTCGTGGTCTGCGAGGTACGCCAAGAGCAGCTTGGCCATTTCTTGTTCGTGTTGTTCCGAACCCTCGGTCAGACGCTTGGCCAGCTGTTGGTGCATCACCCGTGTCCAGTCAATGAGATCAGAAATCGTTTGGACTTTCATGACCTGATATCTCCTGTAGGTCGGATTGCCGCGGCTTGTGTCGGAGCCGGTTATCGTAGGTTTTGGTTAGGGCCCACGTGATGGTTTAACGCCAGAGTGAGTATGGACCTGCTGCAGGGCTGCATTGCCCTTAGCATAGGCTAGCTGGGCTGCTGGCAGCAATTAGGGTTCGGACTCATAAGTGAGATGATTTTGGCGGAGAATTGTCGAAACATCGCGAGGAAGCGGCCGCAGGGCGGGCTTGTGCCCGGTCAAGGGCGTTGACACTGCGAGGTGATGCCAATTCACCGTCCTCCGGATTTGACCGGGAAACCCAACTCCGGCGTCGCGAAAGGCTCGAAAATGCACCGCATTTCCTTCACTTCCGCTCCTGGTATTTGAGCTGTCCCGGTCAAACCAAAACAACCTCATTTATGAGTCCGAGCCCTAAGTAGTTGTGCTGTCTCAGGTTATCCGCGAAGCGGACTGGTCTGGAACGGCGCGTTTTGGCCTTATGCCAGAGCAGCCCGCTTTCGCCCACGCATCAAGATGAACACCATGATCCCCATGTTCATAAAGTTCCAGGCAATGCCATTGAGGAATGCGGCTTCATAAGAGCCGGTCAGGTCGTAGATCCAGCCGGACATCCAGCCGCCCAGCGCCATTCCGAGAATGGTGGACATGACAACAAGGCCCACCCTTTGCCCTGCTTCCTTGGCGGGCAGATACTCGCGCACGATGATGGCGTAGCTCGGCACGATCCCGCCTTGGGAGAGGCCGAATATCAGCGAGACGATATAGAGCGAGACTAGCCCGTCGAACGGCAGGTACAGGAACAGTGCAAGGCATTGGGCGGTTGAACCAATGAGCAGGGTTTTGACCCCGCCAATGGCGTCGGCGAGAAAGCCTGAAGCCAGACGGCTAATGACGCCCGCGCCGACCATGATGGCCAGCATGTCGGCGCCGCTCGCAACCCCATAGCCAAGATCGACGCAATAGGCGACGATGTGAACCTGCGGCATGGACATGGCTACACAGCAGCCAAGACCGGCAATGATCAGCAGGAACTGCAGCTGGCCTGGCGTCAACCCGGTGGAAGACATGGCAAACCGGCTGGCAGCCGGGGCGCCGTCAGAGTGCGCACTTTCTGGCGGTGGGCGGCGGAGGAAAAAGGTCAGTGGAACCATGACTGCAACGCAAAGCACCGCAATCATGATGTAGGTCATGCGCCAATCGGTGAAACCAAGAGACCACTTGATGAACGATGGCCATAACGCCCCGGCAAGGTAATTGCCGCTTGCAGCCGCGGCCACAGCAATGCCCCGGCGTTTGTCGAACCAGTGAGAAAGATCGGCAATCAATGGCCCGAAGGTCGCTCCCGTGCCTATTCCGATCAGGATCCCCTGAGCGAGAGAGAACGTCCAGATATCAGTCGAAATGCCTGCGAGCGCAAAGCCGGCGCCAAGTGCCAGCGCGGAGGAAAGCACCGGCCAGATGATGCCCACCCGGTCCACCCAGCGGCCGAGAATGACATTGCCAAGGGCAAAGCCGATCATGGTCATTGTATAGGGAATGGAGGCATCGCCCCGATCAATGCCGAATTCTGCCTGGACTGCCGGCAGCACCACAATCACCGCCCACATGCCTGCGCCGCCTACGGTCGACAGCAGAATACATATAGCCAGCCGGAACCAGGCATAAGGGCCGTCCGGGGCATAAGGATCGGTTACTGCTGTGACAGACATGTGTGGTTCTCAGTGGCTCTATTAAACTGGGTAACAGTTTCGCAGCCAGGCGACCAACGAATATCGTTGAAGTCATTGATTAGTTTTTGAAATGAATGCACCGCATTTCCGTACAAGCTCTTGTCTGGTCCTGCCGGTCATCTCACGTAGGATTTCGCGATTTGACCGCCTCCAGCATGGTTTCAAGTGCCTGTTGTGTTTTCTCAACTTCCTCCGGCGGGAGCTTGTCGACATCAAGGTACATCTGCACGCCATTGGCCGTGACTGTGAAGATCCCCTGACCTTCATGTGCCGGATCAGACGGCGTGTCTTCGATCCGGTAGGGCACAACATCCCGGCTGATACCCTTCAGGCGGATCGGGTCCATGGCCGAAGCCTTCACGTGGTCTGAGACGAGAGAATAGGTTTCGTAGCTGACGACGATGCCTCCCGGCTCGGCAATGCTTTCCAGCCGCGCGGCGAGATTGGCTTCAGCGCCAATGATCGTGTAGTCCATGCGGTCTTCGCTGCCAAAGTTTCCAACATTGCAGTAGCCGGTGTTTATGCCGATACGGGCCTCGAAGGGGTTTTCGATGCCGCGGGCGCGCCATTCTTCATTATGTTCCCGCATCCGCCTCTGCATTGCGACTGCCATGTTCAGGCAGGCGCGGGCATCTTCCTTCGGTCCTCTGGTTTCCGGATCTCCGAAAAAGGCCAGGATGGCGTCGCCGATAAACTTGTCCAGCGTCGCGCCATGTTCAGCCGCGATCTTGGACATTTCCGTAAAATACTCATTCAGCAGCCGGGTCAGTTCTTCTGGCTGCAGATGCTCTGAGGAGACAGTGAAGTCCTTGATGTCGGAGAAGAAAATCGTCAGCTTTTTCCGTTCCGTCGAGATCACGACATCGCGTTCTCCGGAAAAGATGCTCTTGTAGACCTGGGGAGACAGGTACTTCGAAATTTTCATGGAAACGGATGCAAGGAATGAATTGGCCTCCGCAAGGTCTTCATTCATCCGGCGGAAACTCATTGCCTGGCGCACCTGCAGTGCCAGAAAGGCAAATCCGAAAAACCCTGCGGCGGCGAAATAAATCAGCAGGTATTTGAACGACCAGATGTTTTGGGCGATCGGCTGGGAGATGCTGATCTCCTGAAGGCCGCGTATGTCGCCAACCTTCCAGTCGGTCTTGGGACTTTCAGGATGGCTGTTGTGGCAGGCGATGCAGGCGCTACCCATGACGACGGGGGCAGCTATCCGGATCTTCCGGTCGAAAATCGATCCGGTGATTTCAGAGGCAATCTGGTTCGGGTCCCGTGCTGACCGGAAGGTTTCGAGCGCATCGATTTCAAACTTGTCCAGCTTGTGCGGAACCCGGTTCTGAAACACAAAATCCGATGCGAACCTGTATTCAACGTCCTCTTCATCTCCGCCCAGCACATCTGCCAGCTCAATTGAGAGGGTCGCCGGTATTGGAATGGCGCCGGGGATGGCAGCGTAGTTATGAGCCGTGATTGTATTTCCATCGCCTGACAGGACCCGTGCCACGACGTTGCTCGCATAGTAGCTTCGAAACCCGGTGATGATGGAGTTGAGGCTCGCAGCCTGGGACCGCAAAGATGTATCCGACAGATTGCGGAGATCGAGCCAGACTGCAACTGGAAGGCAAATCAGCGCGACCGTGACCAGGACGCCTATCCAGATCGGCCGGTCAATGAAAAACCTGGCTATTCGGGCCGTCACGCCATTTTGCATCGCTCAAATGTCTCCCAAGGTGCGTCGGCCAGATAGGCAGTCCTGTTGGGGGACTTTGTCTGGCCACGCGAACTCCCTCAAGGTCTAAAGCCAGGATGCCGTTACGCAAGCCTGTTTTGAGCCAAAGAGGCGTATTCCCTTGGATTTAATTTTGAGCCTTGCAGACCCGCACAGCAGAGCCACTTGCCAGTTCAAAAGAAACGCAAGCAGCGTTCGGCGTAAGGGCCGCTTGGCTTCTGCTGATTGCTTCGGAAAGGGCGATGCGGCCATATTCCTTAAGCTGCTTGCCTTCGAAACCAATGATCCGAAGCGTCCGATGATCATTCGCCGGAACCACAAGATCCGGCCGGTCATCCCGGTTGAACTGCCAGATGGTTGTGAGGTTCTGCTCCCTGTCTCCGATCTTGTGGTTGGAAAACCCGGGCATGGACGCGATGACCTTCAAGTCTTTGCCGCGCCAATCCAAAACCTTCAATGTTCCCCCGATGTGTGGGGTTTCCACATAGGCAATCTGCAGCCGCCCAAATCCGGCGAAGTCGGCAATGCCGGCGATGTTGAGCCAGCGGTTTGAACGGCCGATTGGCTTGGAGACTGCCTTTTGAACCAGTTTGCCGTCCTCCAATCCAAAGACCGCGACCGAGCCGCCTGCATGCGCGAGGGAAAGGATGGTGACTACTTCCATTCGCCCATCGTCGTTCAGGTCGGCAAGGCGCGGGGTGTTATCCTCAAAAACCGCCTCTTCCGGAAGCGTGTAGGTCAGCTGGCCGCCGGAAGCCGTTAGAACCGTCAGCGCGCCGCCTTCAATGACATCCCCAAGTGCGCCATGCCTGTAGCGCCGGGTCGGAGCGGTGTACCAGGCTTTGACAACATCCGAATTGCGGGTTGCGGCGGCAACCCGGCCGTCGGGAAGGCCGTTTTTCGCGGGCTTGCGCCGGGGTTCGGTGGAGGAGCCTGCCGGGGAGCCTTGTGGCGCGGTTTCCAAAATCAGGGATTGGGCCTTCGCGGTGACCGGTGGGCCGATCAGCGCGAGGCACCAGGCGGCGAGGAAAAGACCCGCGGCGCGGCCGGGAAGACGGTTCTTGAGTGCTGGCGGAATTGCCGGCTTGATCATGGGCGGTCCTGACGGTTTGGGGCGCTTGATGGCGCTAAGCGCCGTCCCGGCATAGCGGACCCAGCTGTCACGCGACAATCACTTCCCGGTCAGCGCCACTTGAAACCGCGATCCGTCGCCTTGCCTCAGGTTTTCGTCTTGAAGGTCATGGCGTGGCCGTTGAGGCAATAGCGCAGGCCCGTCGGGGGCGGTCCGTCGGGGAAGACGTGGCCAAGGTGGGCGTCGCAGCGGGAACAGCGGATTTCCGTGCGCACCATGCCGAACGACGTGTCCTCGATCTCGGTGATGGCCTGCGGCGTGATCGCCTCGAAAAAACTTGGCCATCCGCAACCGGCATCGAACTTCGTATCGGACTTGAAGAGCGGTTGGCCACAGCAAACGCAATCGTAGCGGCCATTCCGGTAGGTGTTCAGATAGGGGCCGGTGAAGGCCGGCTCAGTCGCGCCGCGGCGGGTGATGTGGAACTGCTCCATGGTCAGTTGCCTGCGCCATTCCTCCTGGCTCTTCTCGATTTTCTCCGGCTTCGCCGTGTCGTCCGTCCCGCTCATGGCTTGTTCTCCCAGAAAATGCGCATTCGTTCCGACATAGGCCACCGAAGCGTAAGCGGCAAGACACGGCCGTTCACGAGAGGGGAGGGGAACGGAAAGGGTTGGTCAATCCAGTCAGCTCGACGCGCAAGGGGCATCGCATGATCTATGCTCGTGCTGGCGGAAATACATCTGCGCAGCAAGTCCCTGTGCCTAAGAATTCGCCCCATGCAAGACCGTCATCCCGCACGGCAGCTGAGATGACGGCTGGTGGTTGGAATGCGGCTTGCCACTTGCTACTTGAACCACTCGTATTGGTTGCTGCTGATGGTTTCTGCATTTAAGCTCATGTGCTTGCCGCACAACAGCCCTGAGCCGCCATGCTGATCACCAAGTTCGCCCAGATCCGAGACCTCCGAAACGCTGGTGAGCTGACAGACGCCGAAGAGCTTCTGATCAAAAACTGCAAGATAGGTAAAGCCACCATTCTCGGGGACGGCAGGCGCCCGGATGGCCCAAGCGCCGAGCGCACCATCCGCGCCTGTCTGCTGCGTTATCTGATACTTGGTGGTTGCGATGATTGGCGCGTTCACGAATGGGGCGTGACGCTTACCGGCGCCTGGATTTCCGAAAAGCTAGATCTCAGTTTTGCCACTGCCAAGGGCTCGACGAGCCTTTTTGCCTGTGGTTTCAAGCAGGGAATTCTGGCAATGCAGGCTCGTTTTGAAGATCTCATCCTATCGGGTAGCGCGGTTCCATATCTGATCGCACAAGGCGTTCACGTGAAAGGAAATGTGCTTTTACGCGGATTAGAGAGCTCCGGGGAGGTCTGCCTGTCTGCGGCTCAAATCGGCGGTCAATTGGATTGTAAAAACGCCGAGTTGAAGGGCGGCGGAGCCAAAGTGCTCAATGCGCAAAACTCACAAATAACGGAAAACGTTTTTCGGAACGGTCTGAAAGGCGCCCGCGATGTCCGCCGGTCTGATACAGAAATCGGCGGTCAACTGGAATTCCAAAACGCTGAAATTAACCGTAAAGGAGCCAAAGCACTTAATGCACAAAGCGCTCTGATAGAGGGAAGCGTTTTTCTAGACGGTCTGGAAAGTACCGGCGAGATCAACCTGTCTGGCGCGAAGATCGGTGGACAACTCAATTGCACGAACGCCGAGTTTAATGGCGGAACGCGCATAGCCATTAACGCTCAGAGATTGACAGTGAAGGAGGGGTTAATTTGGCGGCAAGTAAAAAGAGCCGATGGTGAGATAGACTTGAATGCAGCTAATGTTAGCGACTTGGTAGATGATGCGGAGAGTTGGAATAAAGTGACCAACTTGAGCTTCGTTGGATTAATCTACAAGAATCTAGCCGGTCCACTAGATCTGGAGATGCGCAAGGCGTGGCTAAAGAAAGGCGCACACTTCAATGGCCAGTTTCATCCGCAGCCTTATCAGCAACTGGCCAAATATTATCGTAACAGCGGTCATCGGCGAGAGGCGCGGGAGATCCTAATCGCCAAGGAAATCGAACAGCGCAAGGCAGCGCGCCGGAGATGGATCGATGAACGCCACTTCCGGCGGGGTCTTCGACAATATTCGAAAAAGCCAAGCGACGAGGCAAAGAAAGCACTCGCTGCGCGCGCCGCGCGCGTGCCCGAGCTGAAAAATCATTGGATTGAGTTTTTCACGCGGCGTTTCGGTTCTAAAGGGGATAACAAAAACCGCGATCCGCTTGTCTCTGATCTGATCAAGCAGGACTTTCGCAATCAGCTTTTGTGGGGCAACGCGAAGACGATTGTTCGTCTGTTTTTTCATCAAAGCGGTGACTGGATATACCGCTACGTTTCTGGCTATGGCTACAAACCGGCGCGCAGCCTGCTGGCGATGGCTTTCTTAATTGCGATCATGACCGCTCTGGCACAGATCTCCTGGAACATGGGCGATCTGGCACCGAATTCCGATGTCATCCAGACCTCGGATGACTGGCAGAGGCTGGTGCAGACGGAGAAGAAGCCATCGGAAGTTTGGGTTGAACGTTATGGCCGTGACTACGAGACCTTCGAACCGTTCTTCTATGCCGCTGACGTGGTCATCCCGATCATAAATATCGGCCAGACGGACGCCTGGGCACCATCGACCGAGCGAAGCTGGTGGGGCTGGTGGATGTTCGGCATTCAAAAGCTTTTCGTGATCCTCGGCTGGGTCGTCACTGCCATCGCCGCCGCATCGGTGACAAACATGATCCGCCGCGACGACTGATCTGTTCATTGCGCCCGGCTTTGCTGCAGCGTCATCCCATGGCTTGACCATGGGATCCATACCGTTGCGCATCGCCATCTGCCGTCGTTTTGATGACGAAAGGTCACGGAATGGATGCCAGGATAAAGTCCTGGCATGACGGCGCAGAGAACCGAAACTTTGGACCCGATCACGGCAGTCTTCGATGACGTGTCCAGGGCAAATGCAATCTCAAAACAGTGCCTGGGGCTCGGCTGGGCCTGTCCGGTCAATTTCGGCGCCGCACTCACTGGAAAGATCCGCAACCGGATATAGGTTTCATCAGATTCGCAAGTTCACAACGCGTCGAGCGCTGCACTAAAGCGCGGCTGCTTGAACAATGGCCTCCGGTAATCAAAGGTCATTATCGATAACGGTGAAGAAGCAGTTTTTCTTCGTGAAATACATTCCTGCAGAGCAGATGAATAAAAAACCGGTTCGCCTTTATGGAAACCGTTTCCTAACTCTTACATGTCTAATACCACTTATGTAAAAAAGGGTATGTTAACCAGAAAGGCCGTTCGATTCTGTCTAATTCGCCCGCCCGTGTTCCTTCCGGAAGTACAGACATTTGACCAGTATGACGCCTGCAGCGATTGACACCACCATCCTGGCCGTTCTGGCGCCATTTGCGGCCGCGGCCGTGGCGCCCTTTGCAACCCGTGTCCTAAAACACAACGCCGCCTGGGTGCTCGCGTTGGTTCCGGCCTGGATGTTCTTCCACTTTACCGGTTTCATCGGACCGGTCTCCCAGGGCGAAAGCTTTGTCGCCGCCAGAGAGTGGGCACCGAGCTACGGCATCAACCTGTCCTTTTATGTCGATGGCCTGTCGACGTTGTTCGCGCTGCTGATTGCGGGCATCGGCACCTTCATCATTCTCTATGCAGGCGGCTACCTGAAAGGCCATCCGCAGCAAGGCCGGTTCTTCTCGTTCCTGTTCCTGTTCATGGGCGCGATGATGGGTCTGGTGCTTGGCAACAATCTGATCACCCTGTTTGTGTTCTGGGAGCTGACCTCGATCACGTCGTTCCTGCTGATCGGGTTTGATCATCTGCGTGCAGCTTCCAGGAGGGCGGCAATCCAGGCTCTGGTGGTCACCGGCGGCGGCGGCCTGGCGCTTCTGGCCGGATTTATCCTGATCATTGCCACCACCGGCGAAATCGAGATGTCGGTGCTGCTGCAAAGCCAGGATATCCTGCGCGACAATCCCTATTACCTGCCGATTTTCCTGCTGGTACTGGGCGGCGCCTTCACAAAATCAGCGCAGTTTCCCTTCCATTTCTGGCTGCCCAACGCCATGGAAGCGCCAACACCCGTCTCGGCGTATTTGCATTCGGCAACAATGGTGAAAGCCGGGGTCTATCTCTTGATGCGCATGCACCCGCTGCTGGGAGATACTGCGCTCTGGACAACGGTTTTGCCCCTGTTTGGCGGTATAACGCTTTTGGTGGGCACGATCCTCGCTGTGCGCCAGACGGATCTCAAGTTGATGCTGGCCTATACCACGGTCGCGTCCCTTGGCCTGCTGGTCATGCTGGTTGGCACCAGTTGGGAAGAAGCGCTGGAAGGGGCCGTGCTCTATCTCTTTGCCCATTCCCTGTTCAAGGGCGCACTCTTCATGGTGGCCGGGACCATCGACCACGAAGCGGGAACCCGGGATGTGACCCAGTTAGGTGGTTTGCGTGGTGCCATGCCGATTACGTTCGCGGCGGCCTGCCTCGCGGCCCTGTCCATGTCCGGCCTGCCGCCGTTCATCGGGTTTGTCGCCAAGGAAGTGCTTTATTATGGCACCTGGGGCTGGCCGGGCGGTGCAATGGCGCTGACGATGACCGCTGTGATCGGCAATGCCCTGATGCTGGTAATTGCGGCCGCTGTCGCGCTGAAGCCCTTCATGGGCCCCAAGGTCGACACGCCAAAGCATGCGCATGAGGGGCCGATATTGCTCTATGCAGGTCCTGTGGTCCTGTCTGTCACCGGACTGGCCGCTGCCCTGTTCACCCATCAAACCGGCGAATTTTTCATCGGTCCAATGCTGTCATCCCTTGTGGGATCGCAAACCCAGGTCGAATTGCATCTGCTTCCGAGCTACATCAACGCTCCGTTGATCCTGTCTATGATCACGGTCGCGTTGGGCGTGGGGCTTTACACGCAAATCGATCGCCTGCGGTCGGTAATTGCAAGCAGCCTTGCTGCGATTGGATGGGGTCCGGACAAGGGCTTCGACCAGTTTGTCTCGGCAATCGTGCATCTTTCGACCGCGGTGACCCGGGTTGTTCAGGGCGGCAAGATGCAGACCTACATGACGCTGACATTTGCTGCGACCGCCATTGCGGTGGTGCTGCCGGCCTTTCTGGAAGGCGGCTGGCCGGCCATGCCGGACTTCCCGGATTACCGTTTCTATGAATGGGGTATCTTCTTCATCGCCGTGGCAGGCCTGATCGCAGTGTTGATTGCGCGGACCCGCCTGACTGCGATTGTGTCTCTGGGGATCCAGGGTTTTGCTGTGGCCTTGATTTTCATGCTGTTCGGCGCGCCGGATCTGTCGTTCACCCAGTTCATGGTGGAAACGCTGTCGGTTGTTATCCTTGCCCTGGTCATGACCCGGCTCAATTTGCAGCCAAGAGATCACCGGCCGCTTGGCGACATGATCTTCACAGGGTCAATCGCCGCAGCGGTTGGCATCGGGATAGGCGGAACGCTGATGGCCATCACACAGCAGCCGTTTAATTCACGATTGGCCGATTTCTTTACCGAATTCAGCCGGTCCATCGCCCATGGACGCAACATCGTCAACGTCATCATCGTCGACTTCCGTGGCTTTGATACGCTGGGCGAGATTGCCGTCGTGGTGCTTGCCGGCCTGTGTGTGCTCGCGCTGATCCGGATCCGGACCAAGCCGGAACAAGAGCCTGATGGTGTCGCCCAAACGCCGAAAACTGCGGAGGAGGCTGCCTGATGCGTACTGTAATCTTCCGCACCATCGCGCCGTACCTTGCGGCCCTGATGATCCTGTTTTCGATATTCGTCCTTCTGCGCGGGCATAATGAGCCAGGTGGAGGCTTCATCGGCGGTTTGATCGCAGCTTCGGCAATGGCGATTTACGGTATCGCATGCGGTGTAGCGTCGGCGCGCCGGGCCATTGTCGTTCACCCCATGAGCCTTTCGGCATTCGGGTTGTTCATTGCAACGCTTGCCGGTCTGCCCTCCATCTTCAAAAAACAGGCGTTCATGACCAGCCAATGGCTGGAACTTCACGTGTTTGGCGTTCAGGTGGATCTTTCGACACCACTGGTGTTCGACATTGGCGTCTACTTTGTCGTGCTCGGAGCGATCGGGTCGATTGCCCTGGCCCTGGAAGAAAGAGAGAGCGACTGATGGAAACCGGTCTTGCGGTCCTGATTGGACTTTTCTTCGCGGTTTCAGTGTACCTGATGCTGTCCCACTATCTGGTGCGTATCCTGCTCGGGATTGCGATCCTGGGGAACGCCGTCAACCTGTCGATCTTCACAAATGGCCGGCTTACGCGGGAAGTGCCTCCGCTGATACCGCCGGAGCTTTAT
Organism: Roseibium sp.; assembly: GCA_965230705.1. Taxonomy (GTDB): domain Bacteria; phylum Pseudomonadota; class Alphaproteobacteria; order Rhizobiales; family Stappiaceae; genus Roseibium. The sequence goes on from CBDDLN010000001.1 coordinate 1,688,172, forward strand.
GTGCCGGCAGAAGCGACAGCCAATCCTTTGCCCCAGGCGCTGGTTCTGACGGCGATTGTGATTTCCTTTTCTTTCTTCGCGTTCCTCCTGGTGCTGGCCTTCCGTGCCTATCAGGAGCTGGGGACGGATGATGCCGATCAGATGCGCGTCGCCGAACCTGAGAACGACCAAGCTCCTCCGCAAGGGTACTGATCTGAATGGCCGGTTCTTCCTCATCCGTTGATCTTTCCCAGGCCATGGCGACCGCGCCGATGGCCGCGGCCGACTGGCTGGTTGTTGCGCCTTCGATCCTGACGCTCCTCGGCGGATCCTTGTGCCTGATGACCCGCAAGAACACCCGGTCACAGCCGATCATCGCCATGATCTTCCTGACGCTTCTGGTTGCGGCCAATATCGGATTATTGGCACGCGTCCTCGACAAGGGCGTCATCACCATGGTGATGGGCAACTGGCTGCCGCCTTTCGGAATTGCCTTCACCGTGGATGCGTTGGGTGCCGGCCTGTCGCTGATCGCGTCGGTCGTCGCTTTATGTGCCGGTATCTATGGCACCGTTTCCGTTGATGCCAGCGGCCGCCGGTACGGGTTCTATCCGTTTTTGCTGTTGTTGATGACAGGTGTTTGCGGTGCCTTCCTGACTGGAGACATCTTCAACCTCTATGTCTGGTTCGAAGTTCTCCTGATCTCTTCCTACGGCCTGATAGTTCTTGGGAATGACCGGATTCAGCTCGATGGCGCTGTCAAATACGGTGTGCTGAACCTGATCGGGACAAATCTGTTCTTGATCGCAACGGGTCTGATTTACGGAATGTTCGGTACGCTCAATATGGCGGACCTGGCCATTCGTATCAGTGCGATGGAAAACCCGGCATCTGGAACCTTGGCAACGGTCGCTGCATTGTATCTTCTGGCATTTGCCATGAAAGCTGCGGCATTTCCGGTCAATTTCTGGCTTCCGGCCTCCTATCACACGCCCAATGTGGTTGTGTCTGCGGTCTTTGCCGGGCTTTTGACCAAGGTTGGCGTTTACGCGCTGATCCGCGTGTTTGTTCTGCTGCTTCCTGCCTCGCGCGCCTATATGGCGGATCTGATTGGCTGGATTGCAATCGGCACCATGCTTGTTGGCGTATTTGGCGCATTGGCCCAGACCGAAGTGCGGCGGCTCTTCGGTTATTTGGTGATCGCCGGGATTGGCTCAATGCTTGCTGGTATTGCCGTGGGAACAACGCTCGCCATTTCCGGCGCCATCTTTTATGCGATCCATTCGATCATCGTGATGACTGCGCTCTATATGGCTGCTGGTGTCATGCGTCTCATGGGCGGTTCCTATTCCCTGCGGGAGCTCGGAGGCCTATATGCGGCAAGTCCCGCATTTGCAGCCGTATTCCTTGTGCTTGGGTTTGCGGTCTCCGGGCTTCCCCCGTTCTCCGGATTCTGGCCAAAAATCATGCTGGTCGATGCGGCGCTTGGGGCTGGCCGCGGCTGGCTGGCAGCAACCATTCTCGTCAGTGGGTTCCTGACCACCCTGGCGATAGGCCGGATCTGGATCTTTGCCTTTTGGCGCGGCGGTCCTGAAGGGACGCCCGATGGTGCCGCGGTGGCTGTAACGTCACCGGCCGTTGAGCTTTCTTCGCCAGCGATCTGGTTGCCCATCGGCCTTTTGACTGCGCTGGTGATCGGCTTTGGGTTGCAACCTGAGTGGATGATGCAGTTGTCTGCCAGGGGGGCAAGCAGTGTCGCTGAGCCTCTTGGCTATCTGCGGTCCGTCTTTGGAGATGTGCAATGACCGGCCTATTCCTGATCAATATTCTGATGGCTCTGGCCTGGGGCGCTGTGACGGGAAGCTTTTCTGCCGTCAATCTGGTGTTCGGTTTCTTTCTGAGTACGGCTTGCCTGTATCTGATCAGAGAGCAGATCGGCACGATGTCGTATTTTATCCGCGGCTATCGGGCGATTAGTCTGGGGCTGCTGTTTATCTACGAACTGATCAAGTCCGCGGTGCGTGTCGCGGCAATCGTGCTGAGGCCCAAGATAGAACTCCAGCCAGGCATTATTGCCTATCCGCTGACGGTGGATGAGGATTTTGAAATCACGCTGCTTGCGAACCTGATTACCTTGACGCCTGGAACGCTTTCAGTTGACGTCTCGGACGACCGGAAAACGCTGTTTGTTCATTGCATCGACGTTCCGGATCCACAGGCGACAATAGACGACATCAAGACCGGGTTTGAGCGGAAAATTCTGGAGGTGTTCAGATGACACCAGTGTCAACCTTCGCGGCAAATTTCCTCGACGTTTGTATCCATATCTCCCTGGCAGTGCTTACGGTCTCGTTCGTATTGATTGTGATCAGAACAGTGCGCGGTCCAGGGCTGCCCGATCGGGTCGTTGCGCTTGACATGCTGGTGGCCGTTGGCATCGGCTTCATTGCGGCGATCGGGATGCTCACCGGCTACTACCTTTATGTTGATATCGCGATCACCCTCGGGCTGGTCGGCTTTCTCGCAACAGTCGCTTTCGCCCGCTTTATCCTCAACAGGGGGCTCGCTGGTGATGAGACGGTCATGCAGGAAGTCGAGGAAAGCATTGAGCGCAGGAAGGCCGGGCTATGAGCGCTGTCACTGATATTATTGTAGGACTGATGCTTGTCGGCGGAGCTTTCTTTGCCCTTGTTGCCTCTATCGGAATTCTCCGCCTGAAAGACGTTTACATGCGCACGCATGCTGCGTCCAAGGCCGGGACATTGGGCTCTGGTGTGATGCTTCTGGCGCTAGCGCTCTATGCAGGCGATCTTGGCATTTTCACGCGTGCCGTTGCCGGGGTGGTGTTTTTCCTGCTGACCGCCCCGATTTCAGCACATTTGGTTGCCAAAGCAGCTTATGAAGCAGGCTACCGGCCATGTGCAGATACCAAGCTTGATGCCTTGGAAGAGGCCGTACGAGGTAAGTCCTGAGCGGATTACGCAACGTAATCCAATTTTTATAATTCAAGATGATGATTTGTCACGTTTACTGAATGCATTATTGCTCAGATCGTGCTCAAATTTATGTCAATATTTCGTCGTATTCTTATCATTCTCAAAAATTACTGTATTTGCTGTTTTTTGGGGGTTGTCGCTTTCAAAAGCCGCGTATATAAGTTCGCAAACGTTGCCTGTGAAGTAGAATCAATTTTTGGTTTGACCGCGCGTAAGTATCTTTTTGTTTGAGATGCAATAAGCGTTGTGCGTCTTGCATGGCGGCATGAGTTTTATTCCCAGCAGGGCAAAGAATGGGTGAAAGATGACTGATAGTCCGGTAGATGCCAACCTAATTGACCTTACGGCCGATATTGTATCCGCATATGTTAGCAACAATACCGTTGCGTCAACAGATCTGCCTAATCTTATCAACGAAGTCTATGGTGCTCTTCAGCGCACTGCGACTGCAGGCCAAGAGCCTGAGCCGGAGCCGCTAAAACCTGCTGTGCCGATCAAGAAGTCGGTGATGCCGGATTACATCATTTGCCTGGAAGACGGCAAGAAGTTCAAATCCTTGAAGCGTCACCTGCGTACCCATTACGACATGACGCCGGAAGAGTACCGCGACAAGTGGGACCTTGGTCCGGACTACCCGATGGTTGCTCCGAACTATGCGGCAGCCCGGTCTGAACTTGCGAAGAAAATGGGCCTTGGCCAGCAGCGCAAGCGGGCCAAATAAGGCAAGGCCAGCGCTTCGGACGCTGCACTAACTGAATAAAGGGCTGTCTGGTGTTTCCCGGCAGCCCTTTTTCTATCCTTTGTAATGATCGTGCTTTCCAGTGCAGCTGAAGACGTCGCCGCATTCAGTGACCTTCTTGCAGGGCACGGTAACCTTCCAGTTAGTGGGGTGTCTTAAGGTTGTTAGGAAAGTTATCCCTCACTATCGGTTGCGTTGTTAGAATGTAGGAAAATAAGCCTAGCGCTTGTTTTTTTACGGCCTAATGCAGCGATGGAGACACGCAATGAATTGTGTTCGGGGAGCGAAGACACATCACTCTGGCACTATAAGCCAGAGCGACTCTATTGAGTTTCTGGCGAGCAGGCGGATTGCCGCCCATTTGCATCTAGCCGAGGGATATATCTCCAGGGCCTTTTGCATAATGCCGGGAGAGTTCTACCTTCCCACAAGAGGGCCTCGCAATGTTTCTGAAGCCCGTCAATTGGTTATGTACATTGCACGTGTTGAATTCGGTCTTCCGACGCGGGAAATCGCCCGCCGGTATCAGCGGGACTCTTCCACGGTCTCACATGCATGCCGCAAAACGGAAGATCGCCGGGATGATCCCAGTTTTGACGAAATCGTCACTGAAATCGAGGGTTTGGTGACACTGAAGTGGGATCCGGCATTATTGAATGCGGGGAGGGCGATGCAGTGAGCCTGCATCGTGACCTCATCAAAGTTCTGAAGGCTCTCGCCTCCAAGGGCAGTCATATTTCCCGCCAGGATAGGAGCAGCCCGTGGTTCCTGCACACCGGGCAAAGCACTGCGGGCCGTGTGATAGACGCCAAGATTGCGGATGAGCTGTTTTCCCATGAGTGTCTGACCGCCGTTTCAGAGGGTTTTTATAAGCTCAGCGAAACCGGGCGAAAGAAACTGAAGCGTTGGTTGAGCGGTGCTGAGGGAATCCGGGATCAGCACAGGACGATGGGCACATCTCGAAATGAAGCGGATGGGAGAGGCGTTTCCTGCACGGTCAATTTGTCGGAAAGTCCGCTTGCTTGGCTCGCGAGCCGGAAAGACCGCAAAGGCCGTATGCTGTTGGATACTGCACAGGTCAAGGCAGGTGAGCGGCTGAGATCGGATTACTCGTTTGCCTGTCTCATGCCGGCATACGGCAGCAGCTGGAGGGTGGAGCCCGGCTCCGGATCCAGTGGTGCTTCCGGTTCGATTGTAGAGCTGTCAGATGATGTATTTGCTGCCCGCCAGAGAATTGACCGCATCCTGTCTGCCATTGAACCGGCACTGGCAGCTCTTTTGATTGATGTGTGCTGCCATTTGAAGGGATTGGAAACCGTGGAGGCTGAGCGTGGCTGGCCTGCCCGCTCTGCCAAGGTCGTCTTGCAAATCGCCCTATCGAGCCTTGCGGATCGATACGGCTATGCCGTCACACGTGGCCCGGAGCACAGCCGGACAAGGAACTGGCAACGGGGTTGAGAGCTGCTTGCTTCAGGCTGCCTCGAGCGCGGCCCTGGCGTCGGACTGTATCCGTTTCACCATGGATTTCAGTCCGTTGGACCGCTGCGGTGTCAGGTGTTCCTGCAGACCCAGTTTGGCGAATAGGCCGTCCACATCGGTCTCAAGAATCTCTCTGGCGGTCTTGCCGGAGTAGAGGGCCAGAACCACGGCAACCAATCCCTGGACGATCAATGCGTCGCTGTCACCCCGGTAAACAATGACCGGTTCACCGGAGGGGGATTTGGTCACTGTGGTGACGAGCCAGACCTGCGATACGCAGCCGCGAACCTTATTGGCGTCCGTCTTGTCTTCGTCGCCAAGTCCCGGCAGCTCGCGTCCGAGATCGATCAGATACTTGTACCGGTCTTCCCAGTCATCGAGAAAATCGAAGGATTCCAGAATATCGGTTATCGACGTGGTCATGGTCAGCCATTGTTCTTGAGGTGCGGCAAGACATATAGCTGCAGGATGGAAAGATGCAAACTTTGTTGCAAAGATTGCGGGCGCTGGATGACGGCAATACGCCATTGTGATGTTTGTGGAACACTTGTGCGGAAGAAAAATACGCCGCAGGTGAAATGGGCAGCAATTCACCTGCGGCGCCGCGGAAAAAGCCGCTGAAGTATAGCCGTCTGTCCGGTATGAACAGGGCGCTGACGCCTTGACCGCACCGGATAAGCGGGGCGCAAACAACCGTTTTCACATTCCAGATTAAAACCGGGTCGAAAACGGCCCCGCGATCAGGTTCTGGAACCTAGCCGCGGGTTGGGCCGGGGAACCGGCCCAATTGGAGTGGTCTCTTCAGGTGAGACGCTAAAATCGTTTCCTTGCCACGGGGTCGACAGATCCTCCGGTGTCAAAGTGCCGGTGGATATGGAACCGGTCAGAATTGCGTTTTCATCGCCGGGAGCCTGGATTTCATTTGCAGACTTGCCCGCGACTTGTGTGTCGAGAAACTCGTAAACGATCCGCGCGCCATCACGGGCGCGGGAGCCGATCGCTGTGAGCGCGTTTCCGCCGGTCTCGCAGGCTTGCGGATTTCGTGAACAGAAGCCGCCAATATCAGAAACCGTTGCAGATGCTGCAAAATACGCAGACACCGGATCGATTGGAGTTGTGTTGCTTTCGCTCTCTTCTGATCCGAAAGGAATCAGGACGAGAACCAACGTCAGCCAAAAGGCTGTCCTGAGAAGAAAGAACATGCCGCTACCCTTATACAGTTCATTCCGTCACAGCGTGCTCGTCCGCCCAGACGGCAACGCTTTTGTTATGGCATGCAAATTAGCAGTGGCATTGAAATACCCGGTTGCATCGCGCAGGCGAATTTTGTTCAAATAAAACAGGTATTTGAGGAAAATTTTCGGAAGATTTGTTTCAAATTTTACCTATCTGGCGGTAAGTGGCCGTCAGAATTGATTTTTTCGCGTTTTTGCGTCGTTCAGGCCGCTATCCTTTATCGTTCCTTAAGTGGTCCATTGCAAAATTAGGCAACCGCATCGGAAGTTGAGTACCCGTGTTCCGGGATTGGTAGTTGAGTAGTGCGTAAGTTGTTGGCCCACTTCGTAGATTTTTTCAAAAGCCTGTCAGGGCAGCTGGACGGATTCGTTCACCCGTCTGCCGCCGATGACCCGGTTCAACGCGTGCGGCACAAAACTTTCATTGCAGGCGGATTTTTTTGCGGCAGCGCCGCGCTTGTCATTCTGCCCCTGCATCTTGCGTTGGTCGGCCCTGCCAGCCTTGCCGTGACGCTGACGCTGGCCTTCATGCTGGGTCAATGGCCGTTGGCGCTGTTCCTTGCGCAATCTGGAAACCTTGACCGGGCCTACGGATATTCCTCCGCCTATTTCGCGGTCTTTCTGACTGGACTGTGCGTCTTGACTGGCGGCCTGTCGTCCTTTGCGCTCGCCTGGTTCGTGGTTGTGCCGATGGAAGCTGCGTTGTCGGGTAACCGGCGCGTCATTCTGACTATTGGTGGTTTGTGCGCAGTCCTGATCGCGCTTTTACCGGTACTGCCATCCATCGCGGCGCCAGGGATTGCCGGCACACCTTATGCCCAATTGCTTTCTGCCAGCACTGCTTGCGCCTACGCTTCCGTATTGGCGCTGCGCCTGGCCTACGATCAAAGGCAGATCCGGCGGCTGGTCGCGGAAAAGGAAAAGCGTTGGACACATCTGAACGAAAGCACTTCGGAAATCACATGCCGATGCGGTGCAGACGGTGCGATAGAGGTCATCGGCGGACCGCTGGAAAGCCTGCTAGATATGACTTCCCGTCAGGCACGCGGAAACTGGCTGTTCCAAAGACTGCATGTTGCCGACCGTCCGATGTTTTTGACGGCGCTCGCTGATGCCAGGGTCAGCGAAGCGTCTGAACCTTTGACTGTCCGGTTGCGGGCCGGCAGGAGTGCGCCAGGTGAGGATGGTCTTGCGGCCTTCGCCTGGATGGAAATGCAGTTCAGGAAAGTTGGACGTGCCTTCGAAGCTGAAGAGCATCAGCCCTTCGCAGCGGATGATCTGATTTTGACAATCTCTGAAGGTGAGGAGCCGAACCACGACGCGGGGCAAGTGCCCGATAGCGCCCAAAAACCGGCCGAACAAAACCTGGAGGGGCCGTTAGCGGATATTGTCAGCTATGCGGATTTGCTCTGCCAGGCGACCGGTAGGTCCGGCAACCTCGACCGCGAACGGGAATATGCCGAGCGCATACACCGGTCCAGCCTTGAAGTTTTGCAGGCAGTTCAAAGTTCTGCAGAGGCGGACCGGCTGAAAGCAGGGGAGCAGAAACTCTCAATTGAACCGGTCGAGATGGAAAGCGTTTTAGTTGGCTGTTGCGCGCTTATGGGACCGATCGCCCAACAGGACAACGTTCACATTGAGAGTGTTGGTGAGCGCGATGTAACACGGGTGCCAGCAGACCGCCGTGCGCTTCGCCAAATTGTGCTGGATATTCTGTCATATTCCGTACGAGCAGCTGCCCCGGGCGGCACCGTGTTGATCAAGAACAGCCTGGAAGATCGTGGGATCGTCCTAGAGGTGTCTGTGACGCAAAAGGGGGACGTTCCGCCCTATCAGCCTTCGGATATCCATGCGCCAAGCCTGCGCCGCAAACAAGCGGACATCCCTTTGGAGGAGGCGGGTGGTCTCGATATCGCAGAGGCGCTGGTCGGATTGCATGACGGTGAGCTGTCCAGAATTCAGCTTGCAGACCAGGGAGAGGTAATTTCCGTCTGGCTACCAGCAGGTGCCCGGAGAAAAACGATTTCAGCTGAAGACCGCGCAATTTCTGCGGTCGCGGCACGGTGATGGAGTCGACGCTTTGAGCCGGAAACGACGTCAAATCGTTGATGAGGATGCAGGCAACGGCAAGGGACGTGTCGGTGGCATGGCCCGGGACAATCCAGTTGCTGCAGGAGGCGCTGTCGTAATGGCGCTGACAAGTTGCCTGATCATTGCCAATGCGCTCGGCCTTCAGTCCAGCCGCCATCCCGCGCCTTTCTTTATAACCCGCGACTGGGCGGATATTCCCGGAGTGATCGAACCGGCAGACCGTATCGGCACGCCAGTGCAGACCGTATCTCCGCTTGTGCTGGACTTGCAGGCAGCGTTGCGCCGGCACGGTCTGTATGAAGGCCCGATTGATGGACTGCCTGGACCTGCAACAGACAGGGCCATCCGGCAATATGAACGCAGCCAAGGCCGGGTTGAAACCGGGAAGGCCACGGGAGCGCTCCTTGCGCTGATTACGCTTCAGGGCACAGCTCCGGTTGCTTCTTCAATCCCGGTGCCAAGACCCAAGCCCGGCAGTTCTGCCAGCCTGCCTACCGAAGTGGACCAGGCAAGGACAGAACCTCCTCGAGATCCGGCGCTGGTCCGGGTGCAGATGCTCCTTTCGGACCTTGGTTATGGTCCCTTGCGGGCTGACGGCGTTATGGGCGAAAATACCACCTCCGCTATCCAGCGGTTTGAACTGGACCGGGGTCTGCCGATCACAGGTGAGCCTACCGCTGAGGTGATAGCTCGACTGGAAATGATCAGCGGTCGGCGGATCAGGAACTGATCAGCTCATTGTCCGGAATTTGGGCGCCAATTCTCGTAAAGAAGCAATTATGCGGATTACATCAGACTTCTTTGTAGGCGCGCTGGTTCGCAAGGTGTTCGCAGCCAATGGTTTTGCGGCTGTTTCAAAGCGGGGCGCCAAGGAAGCAGGGGCAATTTTTGTGGTCGTCGATCATCTGGATGGGGCTCTGGATTTATATGGCCCGGCTCCCCAGGCGATGTTTTCAGAACAGCCTGATGGACGGCTGTTTGAAAAGGTTCTTGAGCGGGCGGAACGATCAGCAATCACCGATAGGCTTGCGGGCGAAGATCGGATGGACCCGGACTACTGGGTCGTTGAAATCGAGTCGCGTGACGGACAGGTGGATCTGCCGTTGGCAGAGGAAACCGAAGAATCCGGATCCAACTTCTTCAAGTAATGGATCACGGGAATCTCGTTTATCAGAACACTCCGGAGCCAGCACGCACCCGATCTGTGTCTCCCAGATCGCCAGAGCGCTGGGTATCCGTTGTTCGGACTTCTTTCCGCCGTTCGGTTTCGGCAAAGACCGGCAGATGCGGCGCTTCTGTTGTGGTGATCTGCAAAGGCTCGCTGGTAATCCAGCTTTGGATCAAAAGGCGTGCTGCGCCAGTGCTGATGGTTGAGGCCAGGGCCGTCAAGCGGCGGATCTGGTCGATCGGCAAGCGGGCACCAAGCTGGTTAATCAGGATGGATGTTGTGTCAGCTGGGCTGAATCCAAGGGCCTTGGTAGAGATTGCCAGCGCCTCACCGCTATCATTGGCAATCATTTGTGACACGAAATCTCTCGGCAATCCGAGAGTGAAGGCCAGGTCAGTCGCGAACGACCCGCCTGAGCCTCTTGCCGCCAAAGCTTTGAGAGATTGAAGCAGGTTTTCCTTAAAGGCCTGCTTTGCAGGGCGGGCACCCGGGCTTTTTGCCGTTTCAACAAGGCTGGCCAATTCTGCTGCCGCAACTGCCTGGTCTTTCATCTCCGCTGTGAGGTAAAGAAAACTCGCCATCAGCTGTTCTGGCGCCAGGATGCCGCGAACTGCCAGCTCACTGCCCAAGGCGGCCAGAATTTCGGGCCGGCTTTCAATCGCACCAAGCAGTCTGCGGTTGCCGGATAATCCCTCTCGGTCGAGCAAAACGCGCACCACGTCAGGGCTGCCGTGACGGGCTAGTAATTCTATCAACGATTCGCTGAGGGCCGGTCTCGCGGCGATGGCTTTGCGCAGGCTGTCGGGCCCTCGCTCGGCTTGAAGCGCAAGGATATCCTCAGGAATCGACCGGGCGTGACGAAGCATCGAATAGGCCGTTAGTGGGTCCGTGTCTGCTGCCAAATCCGCAATCACCGGACCTGGCGTATCAGGATGCCGGGAAAGCATCGAGGCTATCCGGCGCCGGTCGCCTTCCTTCGTTTTTGGAAGCAGGTTTTCGCTAAGTTCTTGAAATATAGATATTTCGCCCGGGTCATGCCGATCGACGCTGACAAACAATTCTGTTGCACTCAGCAGCAGTCCGTTTCGCGGAATTGGCGTTGTCATAATGGGGCTCAACTCAAAATCGGTGGGATTTACCCTGGGCAAAAAAAGCTCGTGATCCATGGCACTCGTCTACGAAATACAAAAAACGGCCAGCGAACTCTGCGGTCCTTATTCCAAAAGTTAGACCGAAAGCGTTAGCATCCTGTTAACCCTGTAGGCCGCCTAATAGGCACTTGGGAAGTAATGCGTCGCCCGTTTGCCCCACTGCTGCGTCGATTCGAATACGCAGGACTGGAACAGAAGGAGGAGACGATGGGCATATTGTTGGATTTTGCATCTGCCCCCAGGCCCGCTTCACGAGTAATGCCGAGCCGGACCCGGACTACAGCGCCGAAAACTGAGACACGGGGAGAGGTTATCCTCTTTCCAGGTGTGCGTTACGAGAGGGCAGCCCTTGATCTGTCTGCCCGAATCGGGACGATCAATCAAAAGGCCGGACCCGCCGGATCCGAACAGGACTAGCGGACTAACTGTCTCCGGCTGGCTGGGAGCCACGTGAAGGTGCGGAGACTTGCCCTATGGGCATGATTGATTTGGGCAAGAGCAGCCTGTTTCGCCAGGCACACCCTCTTTCCGGTGAAACGGGAAGAAAGGGACTTGTCCTTGCTGGAGCGCTCTCGCTGTGTTTATTCGTAACTGCCTGCGCCCGGCCAACCGGCGATTTCGAGCGCGCACGGCCTTCGGTGATCCATGATACAATCATGCCCGCTGCCGGAGATCTGGCGGCAAACAGGCGCGGTGAACCGGTCTCCAAACTTAATTACACCAACGATGAAAAACTCCTGCGCGACAGGGGCTGGACGCTCATTCGTCCGCCCTGGACCAAGGACTGGATTGCCGGTACCAGGGTTGAACTCTCCCGCACCCGCATCTTGCCGGAAACAGAGGGCAAGATCGCTCCAGACCTCTATTACACCTATCTGAGATCCGACAAATTCCGCTCCAGTGATGCCCGCTACGACAAGGTTGCGTCTGATGCCAAGGGCGACGCGAAGCTTGTCTGGCCGTTTTGCGAGGTGGCGCTTCGGGTGGAGGAAGCGGACAAGGAGCGCCTGCGTTCGCTGGCCAGCCGTGAAATCACGACCGAACAGCTTTATGCCGGTGCAAAGGCGCGGGTTTGGGAAAACCGGGCCATCATCAAATGGGTCGCACAGGCCTTACGGTACCGGATCAAGGCCTATCGGATTGCCGTTGACAGCCTGGAAGTCGAAACGCCATCAGGCAACCGCGTGTGGCAAGCCAATACGGCGATCCGGGAACTGGAGGCTGAGGTCAAGCTTGCCGAGGACGGCTGCAAGCGCGACAATCGCTATGGCATTGTAGAGGCACCCCAAAGGTCCCGGATCTTCACCGGATGGGGAACAGAAAAACCGCCTCCCAAGAAATAGGTTTTCCGCAGATCTATGTGCCGGGCTGAATGCCAATTCAGCTCAGCACGCCGCATTGGGCGCGTTTGAGGGCGGCGTCTATTTGTTCCGCCTCGCTGGGATGAGGGACAAATGCCCTCAACAAGGCAAACCCTTCCGTCGAATCCGTCTCGATCACAATCATGTCTTCCAGGTCTTCCGGCGGGTTTTCGCGCAGGATCGACAGCTGCTCGGGCGTCAGCACCAGCATGGACAATGTGTCAGAACCGGCGGTCCGGTTGTTAAGGCTGTAGATGGCCTCTCCGGCTGAATTGAAGAGACCCATGGACCAAAACGGAACCGGAACCTGAGCGGAAAACAAGACGGCTCCCTTGGAAAGCTGAAACCGGCACACAGCGTGTTTCATTGCCGGATCGAGAGCTGGCAACGGCTCTGTTCCAGGGGCAATGTCAGGCAGAAGATTGAACTGCCGGTCCGCGCCAAAGCGCGCGGTATTGTCATAGGTGCTGTGATTGACGTTCTCGGGGATCGTCAGAACGACGAGAATGTGCACGATAACGGCAAGGCTCAAAACGGCGAGCATACCAACGGTAAAGCTGACATAGCGCGGCAAGATCATAGGCAATCAAGCCTTTCTATGACCGGAACGGTTACGCCGTCGAGTGCGGCCCCTGTCGTTACAGGTGCGTCGTACAGCCGGAGCGTAAACCGCAGTCCGTTGACCGCAAAAGGCGTTTTGGCCAAGGGCAACCAATTTCCCGGCTGCGCTGTTGTTGATGCAATAATTTCGAATTGCCCGTCAGGTTTGCGCAGAAGCTGGCGGCTGTGAAGATTTGTACGGCCGGCCATGGTCTCCATCAGCTTGCCGGTGCCGTCCGTCGCTGTCAGCGTCCACAGGCGGGCAGTGGGCGTTTGGCCGGAAATCTTGTACCGGCATGTGGGTGACAGGAAGCTTCCCGTACTGTCCTTGAGCGCTATCAGCTCAAGGCCTTCGCCCGATGCCAGAGGGATCTTGGCCCCACGGGTGTAGATTGCGACTGAATAGGGATCTGCATCGGCCGTTCCAGCACCTGGATATGTTTCCCAGGGACCTATGGTAACTGCCACCAGCGGTCTTTCCCGTTCAATGACCAGATAGGCGGATGCTATTCCGAGCAGGGCTCCAGAAAACACGACCAAAAAGGCGATCGCCATGGCACGCAAGGGGCGGGGGCGCCGCGGCCGGAGGATCGGCGGCAAATCGGACTGATACCAGTCCGCCTCTCCAAGCTGTTTGAAGGGAGCAGTCATTGCGCGGCGGCCACGTCCCTGATTTTCGGTGAACTCAGGCTGGCAACCGGCCGGATTGCATCAATTGCTGTTCCGATATTCTTCAGCAATTCCAGCGTCTGGCGCTTAAGGATCCGCGGCTGCGGAGCGGTGTCATCATCGTCTTCCGCTCGTGCGATTGGCGTTCCTTTTAGTGTGGTTGCATCAACGCCAGGCATGGGAACCAATTCAACGTTCTTGTGCGCGTAGGCCATGAACCTTTGCCAGGTCATTGCTGGCAGACTGCCGCCGGTTACCCTACGGGTAGGACCAAAGTTGTCGTTGCCGTACCAGACTGCGGCAGAGAAATTTCCAGTATAGCCAACGAACCAGGCGTCCCGGTAGGCAGAGGTGGTCCCGGTTTTTCCGGCTGCAACCACGCCCTCAATCTGCGCCCGGCGGCCGGTGCCGGCCTGGACCACATTGACGAGGATCTCGTTCATTTCCGCGACCTTGTCCGCAGGCAGGACGCGTTTCGCTGGTGCCTCGTCTTGGATGCGGTTGTAGAGAACATCGCCCTTGGTGTTGCGGATTTCCTGAACCGCGAACGGAGTTGCCTTGTAGCCGCCATTTGCAAATGTCGCGTAGGATCCAGCCATGTCTATGGCTGTCACCTCGGAAGAGCCGATGGGCAGCGTTACGACGTTTTCCAGTTCATGAGTCAGGCCCATGGCGTAGGCCGTCTCGATGATCTTCTCGCGGCCAATCGCCTGGGAAAGGCGCACTGGAACCGTATTGATCGACTTGGTCAGCGCCAGTTTCAGCCGGACCGGACCCCGGTAGCTGCGCCCGTAGTTTCTGGGGCTCCAGTTGCCTATGCTGATTGGCCGGTCAGGAACAATGCTGTCCTTGCTGTAGCCGTTCATGAAGGCAGCCATATAAACAAATGGCTTGAAGGAGGAGCCGGGCTGGCGCAGGGCATTTGCGGCGCGGTTGAACTGGCTCTCGCCGTAAGACCGGCCGCCGACCATGGCAACAACGGCACCGTTATTCTCAATGGCCACAAGCGCGGCTTCTTCAACACCACGAACCTTGGCGTTTTCCCTGAGGACAGATTCTACCGACCGGTCTGCCTGCTTCTGCAGCGCCGGATCGAGAGTCGTTCGCACTGTCACGATACGGTCGCGGGCGAGTGCCGGTATGCGCCGGGCAAGTTTCTTCACCTCATCCAGGGCGTAGTCGAGGAAATATTCGGGAAGCTGGTCCTGAGACCGATCGACGGCGAGGGCCGGATTGCGACGGGCGCCAATCACCTGGCCTTCGGTGAGAAGCTCCGCCTGAACCATATTGGTCAGAACCTCGTTTGCCCGGGCGCGAGCTGCCGGCAGATTCACATGCGGCGCGTATTTGGCGGGCGCCTTGTAAAGGCCGGCGAGCATGGCGCTTTCAGCCAGAGACAATTCCCGCACATTCTTGTTGAAGTAGAATTCCGCTGCCGCCGTCACCCCGAAAACGCCGCCGCCCATGTAGGCCCGGTCGAGATAGAGCTTCAGGATTTCCTGTTTGGAGAGGTTCGCTTCCAGCCAGAGGGCCAGATAGGCCTCCTTGATCTTGCGGATCAGCGTGCGCTCATTGGTCAGGAACAGGTTTTTCGCCAGCTGCTGGGTCAGCGACGAGCCGCCCTGGACAACACCGCCGGCACGGGCATTTTCCACCATGGCGCGGAAGGTGCCAACGAAGTCGATGCCGAAGTGGCTGAAAAACCGCCGGTCTTCCGTTGCAAGTGTCGCCTTGATCAGCGAGTCCGGGATTTCGTCCAGCGGCACCGTGTCATTGAGGACGATGCCGCGTTTGCCAATTTCCTTGCCGAACCGGTCCTGGAAGGTGACCGCGAAATCGTCGGTGGTACGCCAGTCTGAGTGCCGTGTCGCTTCAATCGCAGGCTGGGCAAACGCCAGAACGATGACAGCGCCAATACCGCCGAATGTCAGGCCATCGGACGAGAGTTCTGCCAGCCAACGCCAGATCCCCTTGGCGCGGAAGCGCCGGAGAAACATATCATAGCGCTCAAACAGGCGGCGCACGAAGGTTCCCAGGTGCCACAGGATCGTATCAACCCAGGCATCAAGAGCCAGAAAGAACTGTGAGATTGGGCGCCGGCGCCGCTTGACCGGTTGGGCTGCAGGCCTGGATGCACGCAGGTCGTTTTCCGGCGGGGTATCCGCGCCTTCCGGGGTATCTTGCCTGCGGGTGTCGTCCGTCACCTAAAGGTTCCTGCTTGCTGGCAGCTGCCGGGCCATGATAGGCCGCTCATAATTCCATTGGTATAGCTTTATGCCGCAAAGGAACTCGAAACCGGCGATGAAATCAATGACCTCACAGCAAAATCCCGAAGATGTGCCCTTCTGGCAGCGCAAAACACTGGAGGAAATGTCCGGCCAGGAGTGGGAAACGCTGTGCGATGGTTGCGCGCGCTGCTGTCTGAACAAGCTTGAAGACTGGGATTCGGGCGAGGTCGTCTGGACCGATGTGGCTTGTGAACTGCTCAATTGCGACACCTGCCGGTGCAAGGACTATGACAACCGGGCGGCCACGGTTCCAGATTGCATTCAGCTGACCCCTGCAGAAGTGCGCACGCTTACCTGGCTGCCGCCAACCTGTGCCTACCGGCTGGTGCGCGACGGTGAGGCGCTCTACTGGTGGCACCCGTTGGTGTCCGGCAGCCGCGAAACGGTTCACGACGCTGGAATTTCGGTCCAAGGACGGGTGGTCAGCGAACAGGGCATGGAGCTGGAAGAATACGAGAACCACGTCGTCAGCTGGCCCGGCGAACTTCCCGATGGTGGAAACTGACCCGGCAGCTGTAGCGTCTATCGACTACTGGGCCTTGCCGTTCTTGCGTTTCTGTTCGTCCTGGTAGCGATCCCGTTCGTCGGTAAAGACGACATAATACTTGTAGATGTTGCCGACATAGCGGACCGGTTCGCGGCTGATCTTGCTCATTACGATCCATTCCACATTGCCGAACCACTTGTCCGGGTCGTAGCCTTTTTCCTTGGCTTGTTTGCGCAAGCGTTCGAACCGGCTCGGACCGGCGTTATAGGCAGCAAGCGCAAAGAAAGTCTGGTTCAGGGGATCGGTCTTTAGGTCAGGGAAATACTGATCGGCGAGAAAACGCAGGTATTTCACCCCCGCGTGCACGTTCTTGTCGGGATCCTTTGCGACGCCCTTGATGCCGATGTTCCGGTCCGCAGCCGTTGAAGGCTTGATCTGCATGAGCCCGACCGCGCCCGCATGGCTGCGCACGCTCTGCTTGAACTGGGACTCCTGGTACGATTGCGCGGCAATCAACAGCCAGTCGATGGAATACTGGTCACCGTATTTCTGAAACAGATTAAGCACCGCCTGCAGCCGTTCCTGCCGCTTCGGGTCGTCCAATTTGGATATGTATTTGTTTTCCTTCAGATACTTGCGAAGCAGAATGTTACCGAGCTTGGTGCCCTTGCGGATGTTCTTCACAAAGGCATTGAGGTCTGCCTGCAGGCCGGGTGCGCTTTTACGGACCGCATAGGCAATGTGGGCACCTTCGCGGACCGGCGCTTCGGTATGAAGGGTGATGCCATCGAGGATGCTTGCCCAGAATTCGGCCTTGTGCTCGTCCATGATGATGGTTTGAAGGGCGCCGGAGCGGACCAGCTCCAAAAGGTCTTCGTCCTCCAGCTTTTCATCCGCCGGAACGATGGAGACCGGTTTCTTGCCGTCTTTTTCCAGGGCCGCGTTCAGGCTGAGCAGGCTTTCGTGATAGCTGGCTGAAGGGCGGACATGTACCTTCTTGCCGGAGAGCTCGGCGGTGGACTTCATTGGCTCAGCCGTGCTGGCCGTTACCGGAATTTCTCGGGCGTCTTCAACAACCGGATCGGAAAAGTCGACCAGCTTCTCGCGGGCAGGCGTGATTGTGAGGTTGCCGGCCGCAATGTCGCCCCGGCCTTCGGCAAGATCGGTAAAAAGCTTTGCCCTTGGTGTCGGGATGAAGACAATCTGCCAGTCTTTCAGCTTTTTGCCGTGCTTTTTCTCCATGAACTTGCCGAACTCAGTCATCACATCGACCGACAGGCCCTTTTGGGCACCATCGTCGATGAAATAGAAAGTCTTGGAGAACGGAACCAATACCCGCAGGTAACCGCGCTCGATGATTTCGTCGAGATCACCCTTGAACGGCTTTTTCAGGATCTCCTTCATCGTGTCCGCCAGCGGTGTTTCCAATGCCTGGGCCGGAACCGGCAGAAACTGGGCGAGAAGGCCTAGGAGGGCGGAAAGGAATGAATACCGAAACAGGCGCTGGCAGGACATGATACCTCCGCGGATATAAAATACGGCGGTATCCTAAATTGAGTTCCGCTGCGGCATCAAGTCAGCCGTTCTTCAAGATGCCTGTGCCTTTACCTCCGCGACTGAAGAGATCGGCGCAAAGCTCCCGGCCTGAGCCATTTTCCAGTATGTCGAATAGCCCGCAACGTCATGGTCTTTAAGAAGTTCGCCGTCCTCCAGCCATGTCAGTGCGGCGCTGGCGGGCAGAATCTGGCGGCGGCCTTCACGCAGGTAAATGAACTCCGGACGGAACTCGTTTGGATGGTCCAGGCCTGAAGCGGCAGTAAATTCGGCAAGCGCTTTCAACGTGTTGCGGTGGAAGTTGTGAACCCGGGCCGCCTTGTCCGGCACAACGAGCGCTTTCTGTCTCTGTGTGTCCTGGGTCGCGACACCCGTCGGGCAGCGGTTGGTATGGCAGCTTTGCGACTGGATGCAACCGACCGCGAACATGAAGCCGCGTGCAGAATTGACCCAGTCCGCCCCCAGCGACAGGGCGCCGGCAATATCAAAGGCGCTGATCAGCTTGCCGCTGGCGCCAATCCTGATGTCCTGGCGGATACCCGCACCGACCAGCACGTTGTGCACGAAGAGCAGCCCCTGGCGCAGCGGTGTGCCCAGCCGGTTGGTGAATTCAACCGGGGCAGCGCCCGTGCCGCCTTCCGCGCCATCGACCACGATGAAATCCGGCTTGATGCCGGTCTCCAGCATCGCCTTGACGATCGCCATGAATTCCCAGCGGTGGCCGAGGCAGAGCTTGAAGCCCACCGGCTTGCCGCCAGACAGCTCCCGCAGGGTCTTGATGAAATCCATCAGCTCCAGCGGTGTTGAAAAGGCCGAATGCCCGGCGGGAGACACGCATTCCACGCCCACCGGAATGCCGCGCGCTTCGGCGATTTCCTCGGTCACCTTGGCGCCGGGCAGCACCCCGCCGTGGCCGGGTTTTGCCCCCTGGCTGAGCTTTATCTCAATCATCTTGATCTGGGATTCCGCCGCCTGTTTGCGGAACTTTTCGGCGTCAAACGTTCCGTCGTCCGCCCGGCAGCCGAAATAGCCGCTGCCCAGCTCCCAGATCAGGTCGCCGCCGCCCTGGCGGTGATAGCGCGACACGCTGCCTTCGCCGGTGTCATGGGCAAAACCGCCTCGCTGAGCGCCGGTGTTGAGCGCAAGGATTGCGTTGGCGGAAAGCGAGCCAAAGCTCATGGCGGAAATATTGTAGAGCGAGGCGGAATAGGGCTCCTTGCAGTCCGGCCCTCCGATCGTCACCCGGAAGTCGTGGCCCTTGTGTTTGTGGGGCGCGACGGAGTGGTTCACCCAGGAATAATCGTCGCCGTAGACGTCATATTCGGTGCCGAAAGGCACGTTGCCCTCAATGTCCTTGGCCCGGTCATAGACCAGTGTGCGTTTTTCCCGCGAGAACGGCCGTCCGTCCTGATTGCTTTCAAAGAAATACTGCCGCATTTCCGGCCGGATCGCCTCGAACAGATAGCGGAAATGGCCAATGACCGGATAGTTCCGCAGGACCGCATGATTGTGCTGGTTGAGATCCCAGACGCCCGTGATGGACAGGGCGGCTGCCGGCAGAAACAGCCAGAAGAAATGAATGCTGACCGACAGCATCAGCACGAAAAACACGAGGGTTAAAACCAACAGCGCGGCAAACACCGCATAACGGGCAGGCAACATGACTGAACCAAATCCTGGCTATTCTAGCTGAGCCGACCTTAGGCGATGTTTTCAGTGCTGGGAATGGGGGAGGGGGATGGAAGTTCAAACTGGCTGAAAAGCAAATAGGAAAAAATTCCGGGCCATTATGTCATCTTAGTACATGCTTGCCTTCGAAGGACTACTCGTCATTCCCCGGTTTAGGTTTTAGGCAGTGACTGATGACTGGCGCCTCTTATCATCGGATCGAGAGGTGTTCTGAGCATCCGCGTCAAGATCCTGATACCATTTTCCTGATTCGTATCAGCCGACACAGGGTTTTACTCGTTGTCGCCCCACATTCGCATTCGTCCCCACTGTTCACAGTTTATCGCTACATCTGGGGGTTAGTGCCCTTGATGGCACAATCCGTTGTTTTCAATCGCTTGCAAAGCCTGATCTTTGTGGTGGAATAGTTTTGCTCAGCGTGAACGGGGGCCAATGATTCGGGAGTCACATTCCCAACAATCACTGGCCCGCCAATTCGGCCCGCTGGCTGGCGTACCTACAACGGGTGCCTTCAGAGACCGCCGTTCGGGTCTCTGTCGTAGCGGGGGCGGCTTGGTGCTAGTCCGGGCTTCCGATCCAGGGTCTAATGGGTTCAACTCCCATCGCCTCCACCGCTTTCATCGTTACGCAATTAGCAACACAATTCCAGTCTTGACATCCAATTCTCAAAAATTGTTTGCCGCAGAACAGAATCGCCCATTGGTGCATCTAGTTCAAAATAGGAAAAAATTCCTTGACAGCGTCACGCTGATCGGGTAGGGTTTTGTCATGATCGAAGTAGTGCGGCTGGCGTGGTGTTGATGCCCACTGTCGCATGGAACTGCGGGTGCGGGATAAGTTTCTCAAAGGCACCCGATGTTTCGCAATACAGCAGCAAAAAAAACGGAATGAGGTTGGTGTCTTGGGGTTATGCCTTCGCACCCCACTCCGTCATGCCATGACTTGGTCCATTGTGTTTTGGGCAATCCATTCCGTTCCGGTTCCAAAAGGCACGGCTTTGCTTGCGGCAAGGTCACGGTATGGATTGCAGGATCAAGTCCTGCAATGACGCCGAGGGAGATTGTTTGGCGCCGTTGTTCCAGACCAGCCTTCGGTACTTCCTCGCTTTCCTGGAATGACTGGGGAAAGTGATTTTGCAAATGAAGTTGGAATGAGGTTGGTGTCTTGGGGTTATGCCTTCGCGCCGCACTCCGTCATGCCATGACTTGGTCCGTTATGTTTTGGGCAATCCATTCCGTTCCGGTTCCAAAAGGCAGGGCTTTGCTCGTGGCAAGGTCACGGTATGGATTGCCCCCCGTTCAAGCCGGGGGCAGGCTCCTCAAGTCCTGCAATGACGCCGAGGGAGATTGTTTGGCGCCGTCTTTACAGATCAGCCTTCGGTACTGCCTCGCTTTCCTGGAATGACTGGGGAAAGTGATTTTGCAAATGAAGTTGGAATGAGGTTGGTGTCTTTGGGTTATGCCTTCGCACCCTAAGCCGTCATGCCATGACGTGATCATGGCATCCCTTCCGTTCCGGCTCCGAATGGCAGGGCTTTGCTCGTGGCAAGGTCACGGTATGGATTGCCCCCCGTTCAGGCCGGGGGCAGGCTCCTCAAGTCCTGCAATGACGAGGGCGCGCTTGCAGCCGTCATTCGTCCGACAGCAATACACAAAACTCAGGTGAACAGGGACATCAGCCGTTCGGCGGTGCCGCGGGCGCCGGGTTCGGTGGCCATGGTGTTTGCTGCCTTTTGTGCGCCGGATTTGAGCGATGGATCAGCGAGCTCTGACAGGGCGCCGCTAAGGTTGTCCACGGTCAGGCGTTTTTGCGCCAGAGGCGCAGGCCCGGCGCCGATGGCATGAACCCGGGAACCCCAGAAGGGCTGGTCGCCGAAGACCGGGCAGACAAGATTTGGCAGGCCCCATCGAAGCGCTTCATGAGTGGTGCCCGCACCGCCATGGTGCACCACTGCCGCGCAGCGCGGAAAGAGCCAGCTGTGCGGTGCCTTGCCAAGCACAAACACCCGGTCCGTCAGGTCCGCGGGCAGGGAGGTGGCATCAAGGCCGCCCCAGCCGGTGGACAGGATCGCCCGGGAGGAGACATGGCGCAGCGCCTCGAAAGTCAGCTGCGTGAGCGCCTCCGGGTCCCGGCTCGGCATGCTGCCAAAGCCGATGTAAACCGGGGGCGGGCCGCCTTCCAGAAACCTGGCCAGGCTGGCCTGCGGTTCATAGGCCGGGTCCGGCTCGGTGAACCAGTATCCGCACTGCCAGACGTGCTCCGGCCAGTCGGATGGTGTCGGCACCAGCGCGCGGGAAAAACTCTGCAGGGAAAGTGGCAAGCCGCCGGACGGAGCATGGCCATCGATCAGCTCACCGGGCGAACCGTAGATATCTGCCGCCTCGGCCCGCAGGGGCTTCAAGATAGGCTTCAGTCCGGCGCGCATCAGCCAGCGCAGGCCGCCGTAACTGACCCGGTTGAAGGTGGCGCCAAACGAGGGAATGCCGAAGAGGGGGATCGCAAATTCAGCGGTTGGTGCGGTCACAGGCTGCAGACAGGTGGGGAGGGCCGGCACATTGAGCCGCCGCGCCACCAGGGTCACGACCGTGGCTTTCAGGTTGAACAGGATCAGGTCCGGAGCTTCGGCAAGGCCGATCTCCCATAGCCGGCGGGCCACCTTGCGCTGCAGGTCGATGTTTTCCCGCGCGGCCTTGATTTTGCCTTTGACGGAAAACAGCGCTTCGCGGATGTCCTCGCGCTGCAACAGGCTGTGGTAGTCGATCGGCAGCGGACGCGCGGTGGCTCCAGCGGCCTCGATCATGGCGTCAAACCCTTCAGAGGTGCTGATGACGACGTCCGCGCCAAGGTCCGTCAGCTGACGGGCAAGCGCCGCATAGGGCTGAACGTCGCCGCGGGTGCCAAGACTGGCGATCAGGATCTTTGTGTGTGGCTTTGACATCAGGCGGGCCGTTTCCGGAAGGGGCTTTTTACACATGGAGTGCTGAAAGCGGAAATGCAATCGGGACTGGCAGGTGGTGTGGGAACCAATTTACTCCGCGCCGCACGAGGCCTAAAACGGAACAGATAGAATTCGTCCCCAAACGGGACCGGAATTGAGCAAGGATTTCTGCCGGATGCAGACGCAATTCACCTGCTGGACCAATGGGCCCGGCCTTTACGAATTTACCGGTGATGTTTCTGGCTGGCTGATGCAAAGCGGCGCCCAGGAAGGGCTTTTGACCCTGTTCGTCCGCCATACGTCCTGCTCACTGTTGATCCAGGAGAATGCCGATCCGGACGTGCAGCGGGATTTGCAGGCGTTTTTTCAGCGCCTGGTGCCGCCCGCAGATGATCCTTCTATGGGATATCTCAGGCACACGCTGGAAGGTCCGGACGATATGCCCGCCCATATCAAGGCGGCGATGATGCCGGTGTCCCTGTCGATCCCGGTTGCGGAGGGACAAGTAGCGCTCGGCACCTGGCAGGGGATCTATTTGTTCGAGCACCGCAGCCGCCCACACCAGCGCCAGATCGCGGCGCAGTTTTTAGCGGACCGGACGTGAGGGAGCAATAATGCTCCTCGCCGTCCCGGCCCTTGAGCCGGGACCCAGTTCTTTGGCTGCGATGCAAGGCGATATTTGATTGTATAGTCCCGGATCTGCGCTTCGCTACGTCCGGGACGGCGTTGAAAGCACAAACGGCAGTGATTTGAGCCCTGAGGCAAACCGATAGACTGCGGCTCGCCGGTCCCGTGTCTCACGATGTTCGCCCGGGATGACGACAATAGTCGCGGTTGGCAACTCACACCGGCATTAGCCGGTTTTTTTGTGCGCGCAGAAAGGCTGGATGTGACGGAGGACAAAACGCCCGCAAAGGACCGGCTCAGCGGCCGCGGCCTGTCGGACCAGTTGAAGGCTGACAGGGAGGCGGCAAAGCGGAACAAAAAGGCGAAGGCCGAAGCCGTTCGCCGAAAGCGCCGGGCACATGAAAAGCCAAATTTGCCCGATGCCGCGGCGGACCTGCCAAGCAGTGTCCTGGCGGAGATTGCAGCCGAGTGTGATGAGTGCCCGCCCGGCGACATGATCAGCCGGCTCTATCAGGCCTTTGCCGGGCAGATGGACCAATTGGAGGCGCGGCTGTCACAAGCCTTGAAAGAGGCGGGAGAGGCAGACAGTCCTGATCCGGTGGCGGAGATCGACAAGACCGTGAAGACGCTGGCAAGTCTCGCCAAAACGCTGACGGTTCTTCTAGAGATGCAAAAGGAACAAGAGGAGGACGGCGCGGCGGATGACCTCCCGGAGACCGATGAACTCCGCCAGGAACTTGCGGACCGTCTTGGCCGCTTGTGCAAGGGCGGGGCGGATTGAAGAAGCTGTCGCCGGGCTGTCGGATGCGGAAATCGCCTTTCTGCTGAAAGATTGGCCGACCTTCGCCCATGATCATCAGCTGCCACCGGAAAGCAGCTGGTCGATCTGGCTGCTTATGGGCGGGCGGGGTGCTGGAAAAACACGGGCCGGGGCGGAGTGGATCCGCGCGCTGGCACTTGGCCATGGCTGGTGTTCGGAAAGAATGTGCGGCCGCATAGCACTGGTCGGTGAAACCTTCGGTGATGTCCGCGAGGTCATGGTGGAGGGAGTTTCCGGCCTTTTGGCCGTGCACGGAAAGAAGGAACGCCCGGTCTGGCTGCCCACCCGGCGGCGGCTGGAATGGCCCAACGGGGCCGTGGCCCAGGCGTTTTCCTCAGAAGATCCGGAGGCCCTGCGCGGGCCGCAGTTTGACATCGCCTGGTGCGATGAACTTGCCAAATGGCGATACGCCGAGGAGACATTCGACATGCTGCAATTCGGATTGCGCCTGGGGGAGAGGCCCCGGCAGCTGATCACCACCACACCACGCCCGTTGCCCTTGTTGAAGCGCCTGATGGCCTTGCCCGGCACGGTCATCAGTCACGCGCCGACGCGGGCAAACGCCTACAATCTGGCTCCCGGATTTCTCGAGACTGTGGTTGCCCGTTATGCCGGAACCCGCCTTGGCCGCCAGGAATTGGACGGCGAGCTGATCGAGGACCGGCCCGACGCGTTATGGAACCGGGAGCAGCTGGAAGCAGCGCGCGTCGCTGCCGCGCCCGAGGATCTGGAGCGGATCGTCATTGCGGTCGACCCGCCCGCCAGTTCGAAAAAGACGTCAGACGCCTGCGGCATTGTCGCCGCTGGTCTGGCGGCGGACGGCACCGCCTATGTGCTGGCGGACCGCAGCCGCCGGCAAGCCAAACCATCCGACTGGGCGGAAGCCGCCATTGGTCTCTGGCATGGGCTTTCCGCTGACTGCCTGGTGGCCGAGGTCAACCAGGGCGGCGAGATGGTGCGCGAGGTGATCGCCGGGGTGGATCCGGCCGTGCCGGTCAAATCGGTGCGGGCAACACGAGGCAAGTTCTCTCGAGCTGAACCGGTCGCCATGCTTTATGACCAGGGCCGCGTCCGCCATGCCGGGACCTTCCCCGAGCTGGAAGACGAGATGGCCGACTTCGGCCCCAAGGGTCTCACCAACGGCCGCTCCCCCGACCGCATGGACGCTCTTGTATGGGCAATCTCGGAATTGCTGCTGGGTCCTCGCGCCGAGCCGAAGGTGCGGCGGTTGTGAGAAGTGGAAGCGGCGGCAAATTCAGTGTGTGCTGCCCATACTTCGAGACAGCACTGCGTGCTTCCTAAGTATGAGGTCAAGGGTGGCGGGTCTTCAGATTGGTTCAGCTGCGACAAAACCTGAATCACTTTGCCAACCCGTTGAATCAATCTCTTAACTCCGACCGAAAGGCTTTGTTTTTCATGGGATTAAGACGCGCAATTGAATCACTTTTTGACCGGTCTGAGCCGTTGGAAATACCCGAGGTGAAGGCGTCGAGGGTTGGGCCGTTGCTGGCCATTCAAGGACAGGCACAGCCGGTCTGGAGCCCGCGGGACTATGCGGCGCTTGCCCGCGAAGGTTATGCCAAAAACCCTGTCGTCTACCGGGCTGTGCGGATGATTTCTCAAGCTGCGGCCAGTGTGCCGCTGACCCTGTTTGAGGGCGATGAGGAACTCATCGAACACCCGTTGCTGGACCTTCTGCAGAGGCCGAACGGGCAAGAGACGGGACCGGAGTTTCTGGAGACCGTCTACGGCCATTTGCTGGTCGCCGGCAATGCCTATCTGGAACAGGTTGGTGTCGATGGCACGCCGCGCGAGCTCTATGCGCTGAGGCCCGACCGGGTGAAGGTGGTGCCGGGGCCGAGCGGCTGGCCGGAAGCGTTCGACTATACCGCGGCGGGCCGCACGGTGCGGTTGGCGGCAGAAGCGGAAACCGGCGTTCCGGCCGTTCGCCAGCTGAAGCTGTTTCATCCGCTGAATGACCATTACGGCTTCGCACCGGTCGAGGCCGCCCAGATGAGCCTCGACATTCACAATGCCGCGGCCCATTGGAACAAGGCGCTCCTGGACAATGCAGCGCGTCCGTCCGGGGCGCTGATCTATGGCGCGGGCGATGCGGTGAACCTAAGCTCTGACCAGTTCGACCGTTTGAAGGAAGAACTTGAAGCCGGTTACCAGGGTGCCCGCAATGCAGGGCGGCCCTTGCTTCTGGAAGGCGGGCTTGACTGGAAGCCCATGGGATTGACGCCCAAAGACATGGATTTCATCGAGGCCAAAAACCAGGCGGCGCGGGAGATCGCGTTGGCCTTCGGCGTGCCGCCCATGCTGCTCGCCATACCCGGCGACAACACCTATTCCAATTTCAAGGAAGCAAACCGGGCGTTCTGGCGCGGAGCGGTTCTGCCGCTGGTGCGCCGGACCGTGACGGCCATGGCGAGCTGGCTGGGGCCGGCCTGGGACCGGCCGCTCCGCTTTGAGCCTGATCTTGACGCCATCGAGGCTCTGTCGTCTGAGCGCG
Source organism: Roseibium sp. (assembly GCA_965230705.1). Classification (GTDB taxonomy): domain Bacteria; phylum Pseudomonadota; class Alphaproteobacteria; order Rhizobiales; family Stappiaceae; genus Roseibium. Next base: position 1,714,558 of record CBDDLN010000001.1, read on the forward strand.
ATGGCTTGTGGCAAAGGGTCGGTGGGGCAAGTTTCCTGAGTGATGATGAAAAGCGCCTGGCAGTCGGTTATGGCAAGGCGGAGCTGTCGGCTGACAGTGAAATGCCCAATGACTGAGGACGTCACTCGGGCTGTTCTTGAACGCGGTGACCTCGCCCATCTCGCGCTGTTTCTCTGGGCTGTTTCTGCCTCGTTTCTGGCGCTGCTTGTGCTTCGTGAGCTGGGCGCGTCGAACCGCCGTTTCTCCGATTTCGTCAGTGAGATCGAGCGGTTGAATCAGATTTTCAGGGACCGGAACGGCATCTAAAAAACTGCCAATAAGTAATTCTTACAATTCACGATTTTGCGGTGCTTTTGATTCAGCGTCTCAAGCAACTGAATCAGTGTGTGAGCCAAGCCGTCCACCAAACGGGTGATTATTGGCCGGCATCAGATGGTACGCGCCGCCAATCATTGACCAGGAAGGATCAACAGGATGTTCCAACTGCTTGTATCGCGGGCGGTTTCCGGCAGGCGTGACACAGCTTCTTCGCGCCCGGGCAGCTACCGGGCCGTGTTTGCCAGCTTTGCCGATGGACTGGCGGAATTCTTGAGGCCGGGAAAATCGGCGCAGGAGAACCGCCAGTGACGGCTGTGCTGATCGGCGGATACGCCAGTGTGTTCGGCCAGCGCGATGGGGCCGGCGACCGGGTGGTACCCGGCGCATTTGCCCGCAGTCTTCGGCGCAAACCGTTCACCCGCATTCCCATGCTCTGGCAGCATGACCCCGCAAGCCCAGTCGGGCAGTGGGATGACATCCGCGAGGACAGCCGCGGCCTTTGGGTCGCCGGGCGGCTTGTCCCGGAAGTCGCACGGGCCCGCGAAGCGGCAGCTCTGATCGGCGCCGGGGCTCTGTCCGGCCTTTCCATAGGTTTCCGCGCTGTCCGGGCGCAGAGAAATCCGCGTAGCCGCGAGCGCATTTTGACCGAAATCGACCTTTGGGAAATTTCCCTCGTCACCTTCCCGCAGGCAGAGGCGGCGCGGGTTCGCCTTCTGCCGCACCTTCCAAAAACACCGAAACAGACTGCCACGACCAGGAGACTTTGATGGCTGATACGCAGACGTTCACGGAAATCCAGTCCCCCTTCGAGACCAAGGCAACCACGGCGGCGGGCGATATCCCGGCCATGCCGGTGACCGATACCGGCGGCGGTGATGTTGCCCGCAGCTTCGACGAATTTTTCCGCACCTTCGAGACATACCGCGCGGTCAATGATGCCCGGCTGTCGGAAATCGAAAGCCGGGGTAGCGCGGATGTTCTGACGATTGAAAAACTCGACCGCCTGGATCAGGCACTCGATACCGCCCAGCGGCGCATTGACGATCTGACGCTAAAGGCCCGCAGGCCCAGCCTGCCGTCCAGCCCGGCACGCCACCAAAGTGCCCAGTCGATTGAACACAAGGCGGCCTTTGAGGCCTATGTCCGCTCCGGCCGGGAACACAATCTGCGCCCGCTGGAAACCAAGGCCCTTTCGGTGAGTTCCGATCCGGATGGCGGTTATCTGGTGCCGGAGGAAACGGAGGCCGGTATCCTGCGCCGCCTTGCGGCGGTCTCGCCCATCCGGGCGATTGCGGGTGTGCGGCAAGTGTCGGCCAGCACCTACAAAAAACCTTTTGCCATTTCCGGTCCTCAAACCGGTTGGGTGGGGGAAACGGCGGCGCGCCCGGAAACCACGGCGCCAACGCTCGCCGAACTCACATTCCCGGCCATGGAGCTTTATGCCATGCCGGCGGCAACGGCGACACTGCTCGATGATGCGGCGGTTGATGTGGATGCCTGGATCGCCGAGGAAGTGGAAACAGCTTTTGCCGAACAGGAGGGCGCTGCCTTCGTCACCGGCGACGGCAGCAACAAACCGACTGGCTTTTTGAACTACACCCGTGTCGATGAAAGCTCCTGGAACTGGGGTTCGCTCGGGACGGTTTCGACCGGTGCTGCGGGGGATTTTGCCGCCCTTGATCCTGCCGACAGCCTCATTGATCTGGTCTATGCGCTCAAATCCGGTTACCGGCAGAATGGCCGCTTTGTCATGAACCGGCGCACCCAGGCCGCTATCCGCAAGCTGAAGGACGGCGACGGCAACTATCTCTGGCAGCCACCGGCAAGCGCAGGCGCACCGGCAACCTTGATGAGCTTCCCGGTCACTGAGGCGGAAGACATGCCGGATATTGCAACAGATGCTGCCGCCATTGCCTTTGGCGATTTCAAACGCGGTTACCTTATCGTCGACCGGATGGGCGTGCGCATTTTGCGTGACCCCTATTCCGCCAAACCCTACGTGCTCTTCTACACGACCAAGCGGGTCGGCGGCGGCGTTCAGGACTTCGACGCGATCAAGTTCCTGGTGTTCTCCGCTTAACGCCGAAGGCGAGCGCAGCCACTTCTCCTCCCCACCTTGCGCCGGATTTCTTGCTGAAATCCGGCGTACTTTTTTGAGGGTCCCATGACACTAGTTGTTGTCACGCCACCTGCCGCCGAGCCGGTGACGGTTGAAGATTTGCGCCTGTTCCTGCGCTTGAGCACCACGGACGAAGACACGGTGCTGGCAGACCTGATTTCGGCGGCCAGAAAGCAGGTAGAACAGGAAACCCGGCGTATTCTGATTACTCAGGGGTTGCGGCTTTATCTCGACTGCTGGCCCATGGGTCGCATCGTCAAGCTCGCCGCCGCTCCTGTTGCCTCTGTTGAGGCCGTAACGGTCTACGACAGCGAGGGCGTGCCGTCGGTCATTGATCCTGCAGACTGGCAGCTGGACGCTGCGTCGGCCCCCGCACGGCTCAAGGTAGCACTGACAGCCGGTGCACCATCGAAGGCTCTCAACGGTATCGAGGTTGATTTCACTGCCGGCTATGGCGCCGATCCGGAGGATGTCCCGGCGCCGTTCCGCCAGGCAATCCGATTGATGGCCGCTCATTGGTTTGAGCACCGGGAGGCCGGAACGGATCTTGATCTCGTCAACCTGCCGCATGGGCTTGACCGTCTGCTCTCCACCCAGCGGGTGCCGATGTTATGAGCGCAGGTACTTACCGGACACCGGTCGATCTGGAACAGCCGGTGCAAACGGTCGCAACCAGTGGCGAGACGGTGCTGGTTTACACAGCGGCCGGCAGCGGATTTGCCGCCATAAAAGCGGTTCGCCAGGCAGATGAAATCCGGGGCGGGCGGCTGGATGGCATTGTCACCCATTCAATCCGGATGCGTTACCGGGCGGACCTTGCCGGCGGCTGGCGGGTAATGACCGGCAGTCAGGTGTTCCGGGTGCTCTCGGTGACCGATCCTGATCAGCGCGAGCGCGACATTCTCTGCCTTGCCGAGGAGGAGGGCACATGACTTCATCTTCTGCCCAGACTGCGCTTCGGGCCGGACTGTTCCAGGCTCTTGATGCGGACAGTGTTCTGAAAGGCTTGTTGGGAGCTGGGCGCCTGTTTGATGTTGTGCCTCACGCTCAGGCATTCCCTTATCTTGTTCTGGAAACACTGGAAAGCACGCCGCTTCTGAGCGATCCGGAAGAAGGTCTGGAACACCTTCTAAATCTTGCTGTCTTTTCACGGGCATCTGGCCGGGGCGAAGCTTCGCAAGCCGCTGAACGGGCTCGGGATGTCCTCTTGAATGGTGGCATTGCCTTGGACGGTCACAGGTTCGTCGGCCTGAGCGCCGGGGCAGTTTCGTCGCGGTTTATGAGAGACCGGCGAACCTTCCGGGCAGGCGTTTCTTTAAGGGCGGTGACCGAACCGGAAGCTGCCTGATCTTTTATCTTCCAAATGGAGACGTCGTATGGGCGCGCAACGTGGACGCGATCTATTGCTGAAATTGGATGCCGATCAGACCGGCAGCTTTACCACCGTCGCAGGCCTTCGGGCCCGGCGCATTGCGCTCAATGCTGCAACAGTCGACATCACCAATGCAGACAGCGCCGGGCGCTGGCGTGAGCTGCTGGAAGGCGCGGGCAGCCGGGCTGCCAGCATCTCCGGATCCGGACTGTTCCGCGATCAGGACAGCGACGCGTCCGTCCGTACCCTGTTTTTCGACGGTTCGATCCGCCCCTGGCAGGTCGTGATTCCGGACTTCGGCACGCTGGAAGGCCTGTTTCAGGTATCCGCATTGGAGTACGCCGGCCAGCACAACGGTGAAGTGACCTATGAACTGGCGGTTGAATCAGCCGGAGAACTGAGCTTCACAGCTGCCTGACCAACGCCATCAGTTCACGTTCGGCGGCCGGTATGGCGGCTGGGTTGGCAGTCCTTTGCGTTCCTCAACGGAATCGTGAAATGCTGCCCCAAGCGGGATCTCGCGTACCAGTTCCGGTAGCCAGCGCCACGGAATGCCGCCCTTCGAGTCATAAAGGGTTCCGCCCGCATTCGGCTTCACGTATTGCTCGAGATAACCGTTATCGAAATCGAGGTTTGTGAGGTTCTGCAAGCGCGTGATCATCCAGGTCAGAGCGCTGTCCGATAACCCCTGGTCCGGGTAGCCGCCACCCACATTTGAGTGCACACCGGGGAACCAGACTTGTTCGAGGACACGGTTGGATGGCGTGTTGCCTTGATTCCAAAGGGTCGGCTCGAAGTTTTTCCGGCGCTCGTCGATGGCCAGGGCATGGAGCGCGATTTCGACATCCTTGCCAAGCTCTACATTGTGAAACTGAAAGTCACCCGCCCGGTATCCGTTCAACAGTGTTCCGGGAATGCCGAGAGATCCGACGGTGTCCCAGACGCCGATGCATTTGATCGGAATATCAACAAGCCGCTCACCCAATGCTGCAAGGTGCGCGCGGGCCTTAGGGGTGTCGCGCTGTTTCTCCGGTGTGCGGTAATAGGACCAGCCATCGGGTAATTTGCCGAGACGGCGCGGATGGACAAGACCGATCGTACCGATCAGGCCGCCCAGACTGCGGGCCGTGAACGCCCCGCGGGAGAAGCCGAAGATGAAGATCTCGTCGCCTTCATTGTAATTGTTGGCGAGGAACCGGTAACACTCGATCACATTGGCGCTGAGGCCCGTGCCAAAGGCGCCGCCCTTGATTTTATCGATCAAGTTGCCGGTTCCAACACCTTGGCAATAATAGCGGATTTGCGGCACGCCCTGATGGTCCAGCGATTTGATCGCGCGCATGATTTTCAAAACATTGGTGGAGCTGCCGCCGTCCGCGCCTTCGTCCTCAGGTGCATTCCAGGTGCCATCGGCGCAAATAATAAGCCGTTTCATGAAACCCTCCCTTCTTAAAATTGAAGGGAATAATAACGCAACTCAACCCTGAATGGTAATTTGAATATTGCAGAAGGAGCTCACGCAATGGCGAATAGATTGCGCGGGGAGATTTCCGCTGTGCTGGATGGACGGAAATGGACGTTGGTTCTGACGCTTGGGGCACTGGCCGAACTGGAAGACGCCTTTGCCTGCGAGGATCTGCAGGCGCTGGTTGAGCGGTTTGCCAGCGGGCGGTTGTCCGCGGCCGATCTGATCAAGGTGCTTGGTGCCGGGTTGCGCGGGGCAGGCAACGATGTGTCGGATGATCAGCTCGCGGTCATGACGGCCACAGGCGGGGCGGCTGGATTTGCAGCCATTGCATCCGATCTCCTGAAAGCGACATTTTCCGATAACAACGAGGAAGATGAGCCAAATGGCCGCATGCCGGAAACTGGTGGGGATCAGGAGGCCAGGCTGGATGCTTCCGCCCCTTTCCCTGGAAGCGCGTACTCGATCTCGCCCTGAAACGACTCGGTTGGCCGCCACAATCGGTGTGGTCAGCCACGCCGCGTGAGATTGCACTTGCGCTTGGCTTTGCCGGCACCGGTGACGTGTTGGCACGCCGGAGCCTTGATGCGCTGATGAGCAAATATCCCGATACCAGACAATAGGGACCCATATGCCAGAGACTGATAAGGAGCTGCAGTTGCCCTTGCGGGACTTGGAGGCGTTTTCCAGGCAAATGAATGAGATCACAAGCTCGGCAAGCGTGTTCTCGCGCACTTTGACCAGCGGCCTCAAAGCGGCCTTGGTCGATGGCAAGTCGCTGGAATCCGTTTTCCGCCAGATGGCCTTGAGTGTGTCGTCCCGGCTGTTGAATTCGGCGCTGACGCCGCTGGAAAACCTGGCAGGCTCAGCGGTCAACAACCTGCTTTCGGGGATCGCCGGCAGTGCATCAGGCATTTTGAAGAGCGGATTTTCTGGGAGCGTGACGCCTTTTGCGAAAGGCGGAGTTGTCGCAAGTCCGGCCTATTTCGGGCACGCCGGCGGTGTTGGATTGATGGGGGAAGCGGGTGCGGAAGCGATCCTGCCCCTTGCGCGCGGCAGCGATGGCCGCCTGGGCGTGCAAACGGGCCGCACTCAGCAGATGCCATCTGTGCAGGTCACCGTTGTTGCAAGGGATGTGGAGAGTTTCCGCCGCTCAGAGACCCAGGTCTCTGCAATGGTGGCCCGCGCCGTCGGACGGGGACGGCGCGGGCTCTAACACCGGCCTGAAAAGGAGGGGCTCAGGAGCCGGCGCTCTCGGTTGCCGCCAGCATGGCAGCAATCTGGTCTTTCAAATGGAGGCGTTTTTTCTTCAGGTCCTCCAAAACTTCGTCAGAAGCAGGTTCAACTTCACTTTCGATGCGGTGAATTTCCCGATTTACAACGTGATACTCCTCGGCCAGGCGCGCGAAATGCGCGTCGCTCGTCTTCAGCGTATGCAGCGCGTCTGCCTTGTCCGGGAATTCCTCGTGCAACTCGTGGGGTACGTGGCTCATTCGTATTGCCTCCTTTTCTGGGTTCAAAATGGCGATGCCGGTCAGGGGCTACCTTGAGGCAGATCAAATACCCCGCCTTCTGGAGCAAGTTTTTGGATGGATAGTTTCTTGGATGAGACCTTTCCGGTCAGTGTGGCGTTTGGGGCGCTGGGCGGCCCGGAGCGGAAAACGGAGATCGTGTCTCTGGCGACCGGGAGGGAAACGCGAAATGCGCGCTGGGCAGACAGCCGCCGCCGCTATGATGCCTCCACAGGGGTTCGTTCCCTGTCGGATTTGAGAGCGGTGCTGACACTTTTTGAAAAGGCGCAGGGCCGTCTCTATGGTTTCCGGTTCCGTGATCCGTTTGACAACAGCACTTCATATGATGGCGCAACCGTTGGCCCGCTGGACCAGGAGATTGGGACCGGGGATGGAAGCGCGGTCCGGTTCCCGCTTTCCAAGACCTATGGCGCTGGCGGTTTTGCCTATTCCCGTGAAATCCGGCTGCCCGAGACTGCCAGCGTCAGGCTGGCAGTCGATGGCGTGGAACTGACTGCCGGTTCCGAGTTTTCCATTGATCCGGAAACCGGTGAGGCGGTGCTGGCCAGTGCACCGGCTTTGGGCTTGGCGGTGACCGCAGGTTTCCGGTTCGACGTGCCTGTCCGCTTTGATACGGACCGGCTGGAAGTCAGCCTCACGCACTTCGAAGCCGGTGACATCCCGGCAATTCGGCTGATCGAAATCCGACTCGATTGAATTTTCTTATCTGACTGGAGACTTTCATGAAGGTCCTGCCTTCTTCTCTTGCCAGCCATTTGGCCGGCGGGGTGACCACGCTTGCCACGTGCTGGATCGTCACAAGGACGGATGACCAACGATTCGGCTTTACCGATCACGACCGCAAGCTGACCATTGACGGCGTTGAATGCCAGCCGGAAAACGGCCTGTCCGCCAGCGCCATGGCGGCCGGGCCCGAGCTTGCTACCGGTGGCGGAGATGTCGCCGGCAGCTTGTCCGGACCTGCGCTCACGGCCGGGGATCTGGAAGCCGGGTTCTGGGACGGAGCAGAAGTTGCCGTTTACGCGGTGAATTGGACCGCGCCGGAAGACAACATTCTCTTACGCCGCGCCCATATCGGCGAAGTCGCCCGCGAAGGGCAGACATTCCGGGCTGAATTGCGGGGCCTGCCGCATGTGCTGGAAGCCAGTCAGGGGCGCGTGTTCACCCGCCAGTGTGATGCGGATCTGGGCGACACAAGATGCGCTGTAGATCTGACATCTCCGGCATTCCGGGGAACGGGAACCGTTAGTACTGCGCTGGATGAAACGACGCTGCTCGTAACAGGCTTGAGCGGTTTTGATGACGGCTGGTTTGCCGGCGGACGGCTTCTGGTGACCGATGGCGATTGGGCTGGGTTTGCAAGTGAGATTGCGTCCCATCGCCTTGAAGACACCAACGCCAGGATTGTTCTGTGGCAAGCGCCGCCCGCTCTCCTTGATGCGGCGACTGCGGTTGAAGTTGCAGCAGGCTGCAGCAAGTCGCTTGCCACTTGCAGGGACAAGTTCAGCAACGCGCTCAATTTCCGCGGCTTTCCGCACATGCCCGGAACGGATTTCGTTCTTTCCTATCCGAGCCGGAACACCGGTGAAAACGATGGGGGCACCCTTGCCAGCTGAACCGGCTGTTCCATCCGGCCAAACCATCCGCCAGCAGGTGATTGCCGAAGCGCGAAGCTGGATTGGCACGCCCTATCGTCACCAGGCGAGCAGGAAAGGCGCAGGCTGCGATTGCCTGGGATTGCTTAGGGGCATCTGGCGGGCGCTTTATGGCAGCGAACCGCAGAAAATCCCGCCCTATACCGCTGATTGGGCTGAAGCTGGCGGTGCGGAAACCCTGCTTGCTGCGGGCCGCCGCTGGTTGAAGGAGTGTGAACCCAATGCTGCGCTCCCAGGCGATGTGCTGCTGTTTCGCTGGCGGGACGGTGCACCGGCCAAACATGTCGGAATCTTGAGTTCTCCAACCCTGATCATTCACGCCTACGAGCGGGTCGGCGTGGTGGAAATGCCGCTGGCAGCAGCCTGGCGGCGGCGGATCGCTGCAAGTTTTTCCTTTCCTGACGGAGCGCGCTGATGGCAACTCTCATTCTGGCCGCAGCCGGTCACGCCCTTGGCGGGTTGGCCGGTCTTGGTGGCATTGGCAGTGTTCTCGGCAAGGCGGCGGGTGCTCTTGCTGGCGGTGCGCTGGATCAGGTGCTGTTCGGCAGTTCGCGCAATGTGGAAGGCAGCAGGCTGGCCGACCTGTCCGTCCAGGCCTCCAACGAGGGCGTTTCGCTGCCACGGATTTATGGCCGGGTCCGGCTCGCCGGTCAGGTGATCTGGGCAACCCGGTTTGAAGAAGTGGTTTCGCAGGAAAGCACTGGCGGCAAGGTGGGCGGCAGCTCCGCGACTGTGACCTCCTATGCCTACTACGCCAATTTCGCCGTTGCCCTGTGCGAGGGACCAATCTCCCGGATCGGCAGGATCTGGGCCGACGGCAAGCTTCTGGACACGACCGATATCAATCTCCGGATCCATACCGGGACGGACACCCAGGAGGCTGATCCGCTGATCTCGGCGGTGCAGGAAACTGCACCGGCCTATCGCGGAACGGCCTATGTGGTGTTTGAAAAGCTGGCGCTGGAGGCTTTTGGCAACCGCCTGCCACAACTGTCGTTCGAGGTAATCCGCCCGGTCGGCGTGCTGGAAGGTCAGATCAGGGCAATGACAATCATTCCAGGCGCAGGAGAGTTTGTCTATGCGCCGGGCCTGGTGACGGAAACACTCCGGCCCGGCGTCAGCGAAAGTCTAAACCGCCATGTTGTGGGCGAAGAGACCGACTGGACACGTTCGATCGACGAACTGCAATCGCTTTGCCCGAACCTTGAAAGCGTGGCGCTGGTGGTCGCCTGGTTTGGCGACGACTTGCGGGCCGGTAGCTGCACAATCAAGCCGAAGGTCGAGGTCGAGACCCGGGAAACTTCTGGCGCCGTCTGGAGCGTGAGCGGCCTTGCCCGGGAAGAAGCCGATCTGGTTTCAACGACCGATGGCCGTCCGGCTTTCGGCGGCACCCCCTCCGACGATACTGTGATTGCCGCCATTGCGGATCTGAAGGCGCGTGGCCTTGAGGTGATGCTCTATCCATTCCTGCTGATGGATATTCCATCGGGAAACGGATTGCCGGATCCATATGGCGCTGGGGAGCAGGCCACCTATCCCTGGCGCGGGCGGGTGGTTGCGGATGGAAGCCCGGCCGCGGATGTGTCCGCCTTCATGGGAAGTGCGGCGCCGGGTGACTTTTCCGTCTCCGGCAACACAGTGACTTACAGCGGTCCGCCGGAATGGTCGTTCCGCCGCCACATATTGCATTTGGCCCATCTCGCCGAAGCCGCGGGCGACGTCGATGGCTTTCTTATCGGATCGGAAATGCGCGGCCTCACACAGTCGCATGCCGGCTCGGGCAGCTATCCATTTGTGACGGAACTTCAGTCGCTGGCGGCGGATGTTCGCAGCGTGCTGGGTGTAGGCTCCCGGATCTCCTACGCCGCGGACTGGTCCGAATACGGCAGTCACCAGCCAGCCTCCGATGAACTGCGGTTTCCGCTTGATCCGCTCTGGGCGCATGCGGATATCAATTTCATCGGTATCGACAACTATCTGCCAATCGCCGATCAGCGCGACGGCGGCGATCCAGACGGGCATACTGACCCTTACGATCTGGACGGTTTGCGCTCCGGTGTTGCCGGCGGCGAGGATTACGACTGGTATTATGCCAGCGAACCCGACCGGGAGGTGGGCACGCGCACGCCGATCACCGATGGAACCTATGGCAAACCATTCGTCTACCGTGCGAAAGATCTGAAAGGCTGGTGGCAGAACCAGCATGTGGAGCGTGTTGGCGGCATTGAGCTCGGCGCACCGACCGCCTGGGTGCCGGAATCCAAACCGATTGTCTTTACCGAGCTTGGCATTCCGGCCATTGACCGCGGTGCGAACCAGCCGAATGTGTTTGTCGATCCGAAATCGTCGGAATCCTTCGTGCCACGCTTTTCGCGGGGCGGGCGGGACGATCTGATCCAGCGCCGGGCTTTGGAAGCCCTGTTGAGCTGGTGGGACACGCTGCATCCCGTCCTTGAGCAGGGGGATAATCCGGTCTCAAGTGTCTATGGCGGGCCGATGGTGGAACCGCAAATCCACTTGTGGACTTGGGACGCGCGGCCCTATCCGGCCTTTCCAAGTTTCTCCGATGTTTGGGCCGATGGCGGGAACTGGACGCAAGGCCATTGGCTGACCGGGCGGCTTGGCGGGGCAAGCCTTGCCGACATTCTCCGGCAAATTCTGGCCGACTTCGGGATCTCCACCAACGATATTGAGGTCGGCAACCTGTCTGGCACCCTGGAGGGGTTGACGGTTGCCGGGCCGGTCAGTCCGCGCCAGGTAATTGAACCGCTGCTATCTGCTTTCGATGGCATGGCGTCTGATCGGGGTGTGAAGGTTCTGCTTCAGGCCCGCGAGCAGCCGGTGTCGCAGTCGTTTCAGGCATCCGACCTGGCTGCGGGGGAGGGCGAAACCGATGCGGTTGTCGGCCGTGTCCGTGCCCAGGCGAGCGAACTTGCATCCGAATTCCGCCTTTCCGCCGAAGACCCTTCGCTGGATTTTCAGCGGCGTGTCTCTGCCTCCCGCCGTCTGGAAGGCGGCAGCCGCCAGATCGAGTCGCTGGACCTACCCATTGTGACCTCACCATCGCTTGCCCAGCAGGCTGCTGACATTCACCTGCACCGGATCTGGTCTGAGCGCGAGCGGGTGACCTTCTCCCTGGCCCCAAGCGCGCTTGGTCTGGAGCCGGGGGACGTGATCGAACTTGCCGGAACGCCAGTGGAAACCTTCGATCCGCCGCTGAAGCTCAGGATCGAGGCGATTGAAGATACTGACGTCCGGACGATCGAAGCGGTCCGGATTGGAGGATCCTTGTCGCAGGGCGTGACTTCAGGCAGTGACACGGCCGGATCGCCGTATCAGGGCAGCGATTTGGCGGCTCCGCATACGGTCCTGCTGGACTTGCCCATGCTGACGGATGCAGACCCCGTGCCGGCGCCTCGGATTGCCGCCTACGCCTCTCCCTGGCCGGGATCTCTCAGTTTGATGCGCGCGCCGGACGGCAGCGGGTTTCAGCCGATCCTTACGGTCAATTTTCCTGCCTCGATGGGCCGCCTGACGGCGGATCTTGCCCCCGGACCGCTCTGGGCTTTCGACACGGCCAACATGGTCGAGCTGGAGCTTTTTGGCGGACACCTGGAAAGCCGGAACCGGGAGGCCGTTCTGGCTGGCGCAAACGCCCTTGCCGTGAGGTCTGCCGGCGGCGGTTTTGAAATCCTTCAGTTCGAACAGGTAGAGCTGACTGGCGAGCGGCAATACAAGCTGTCCTCATTGCTTCGCGGCCAAAAGGGCACCGAGTCAGAGATGAAAAACGGGGCGCTTTCTGGTGCCGATGTCGTGCTGCTGGACATGGCATCCGTTCCGCTGGTGCCGCTGAGTTCCGAACTGGCCGGGCTGGAGCTTTCCTACCGGCTGGTGCCGCAGGGACGGGCTCTTGATGATCCGTCCAGCCTGTCGTTCGTCCATGCCGCCAGAAACCGTGCCGCCCGGCCCTTGGCGCCGGTGCATATCCAGGCAGAGCGGGGTGGCAGCGGCGTTAAGCTCAGCTGGATCCGTCAATCCCGTATCAGCGCCGGAAGTTGGGAACAGGTCGAAGTGCCTCTTGGCGAAACCTCGGAAGCTTATGAGGTCGATATTCTTGGGCCATCAGACACTGTTCTGCGGACGCTCAGTGCGGTCTCTCCTGGCCTTCTTTATTCAAACGCCCAGGAAACGGCGGACTTCGGCGGACCGGTATCTGAGCTGTCCGTTGCCATCTGCCAATTGTCTGAAACGGCCGGGCGCGGATCTGAGCGAAAGGAGACCCTTGATGTCTGATACCCTCCGTTTCCATTTGCCGCTGCTTGCCGCCGCCCAGGCGCAAAAGCATGTGACCCACAATGAGGCCCTGCTTCGCCTCGATGCGCTCTCCAGCTTGACTCTGAAAACCCGCGGGCTGAGCGCCCCGCCGGCGGCAAGCGCCGGGGACTGCTATCTGGTAGGCGCATCAGCCACTGGAGACTGGTCCGGCCAAGAGGGAAAGATCGCCCTCTGGCGGGACGACGCCTGGCATTTCTTTGACGCTTTCGAAGGCTTGAGCGGCTTTATCGAAGATGAGGAAGCCCTTGCCATCTATTCCGGCGGAGACTGGCATATCGTAGGCACTGTTTTGGCTGACGATACTTTGCTGGCCCGCTCCACCAATGGCGCGGAAAGCCGGCATCAGGTGATCGAGACAGAACTCTCCGGGCTATCCGGTGCCTATGTCGAGACCTCGAGCATCATTCCCAACAGGGCCATCGTCTTTGGCGTCTCTACCCGGACAGTCACGAGCATCACCGGCGCTGCGTCCTATGACTGCGGTCTTTCGGGTGAACAATCGAAGTTTGGCGGCTCGCTCGGGATTTCGGCAGGCTCCACCAACGCGGGCGTTATCGGACCCACGGCCTTTTACGCCGATACGCCGGTCCGCCTGACGGCCAATGGCAGCGATTTCACCAGCGGCGCCGTCCGCCTCGCCGTCCACTGCCTGCTGCCGGTGGTGCCGCAAAGCTAGAGAATTATTGCCGGGAGTTGCCCATGAAAGTCAGCGAACGGGGGCTTGCGTTTATCGCGGCCCACGAAGGGTTTGTCTCGCGCGGATATCTGGATCCGGCAGGCATTGTCACCATCGGCTATGGTTTCACCATGCGTTCCCGGGTTTTTTCATCCTGGTGGCGTGCGCATCACAAACGGTCTTTGAGAGTGGGGGATCTGCTGCCGCGAGAACAGGCCAACAAGCTTCTGCTGACGCTACTGGACGAGGAATATGGCCCGCCGGTGGAAAGGGCTTTGCCGGACCTGACCCAAGCGCAGTTCGATGCCTGTGTTTCCGTTGTCTACAATCTCGGGGCCCGGTCGCTGACCTGGAAGTGGGCGAAGGCGCTGGCACGGGGCGATGTTGGAGCAGCGGCCGCGCTTCTGTCAAAGACGGGCACCACGGCAGGCGGGCGCAAGCTGCGCGGGCTGGTGCGCAGGCGGCATGATGAGGCGCAGCTGCTGCTGACAGGTGATTATGGCCCTGCCAACCTGGCCGCTCAGGTGCAGAGCCCGGACGTCAAACTGGCACAAAAACAGTTGCATGCGCTTGGTTATGCTCCAGGCCCGGTGGATGGCGTGTTTGGACCGCGGACGCAAAGAGCGATCTTTGCCTTCCAGAAAGACCATCCGCCGCTGGTTATTGACGGCCGGTACGGCCCCGCCACAAGAGCGGCCCTGCAACGGGCTGCAGAGCAAAGAACCCGGAAACGCGCCGCCGGGACAGTTGCGGCCGGTTCCGGGTTTATGGCCGTTCTGGCCAATTGGGACTGGACGTCCGCGCTCGCTGGCGCAGTGACCGCATTCCTTCTGGTGATCTTGCTCGGTTTTCTTTGGAGCATCCGTGGCCGCCTCTTCGGGCGTTACTGTATGAATCCTTGAGATGATTGGAGCGAGAGGTGGCTGCTTATCAATGGATTGTCATATGCCCCCAGCAAACCCGCAATCAGTCTAACTATCTGCCCATAAGACAGAATATCGGTTTGCCGTCATCCCGCACGAAGCGAAGCGCAGATGCGGGATCGGAGAGCCCGGACCTGTCGAGCTTCCGCGGCCACAATCGATAGATTTGTGCCTCACCGGTCCCGGGTCGCACTGCGTTTGCCCGGGATGACGACAAGATAGCTTTGCATCAAGTAGCCCTGTTCCCGCTTTTCCGGAAAATTGCACGTCAAACGGAAACCAGAGCGCTCCGCTTGGCAGGAACGGCACAGTGAATTTCCCGGCCGTCTCACAATACCTTTCAGCAACTTCCTCACTCAAAAACCAGGAGATTCATATGACCGGGTGGAAAACCCTTGCCTTTAACGGGGCTATTGGCCTTGCGGCACTGTTGGCTGATCTTCTGAGCCTTGTCTCCTCCATGGATTGGCGTGCATTTGTACCGCCGGAATTTGTACCCTACGCGGTCCTTGCCATGGGCATGGCCAACATCCTGCTTCGTCATGTCACTCAAGGACCTGCGGCCTGGCGGCTTGGCACAAACAAGTGATTTCCGGGCTCTTGCGATGGCTGTCCGCAGGTCTTCTCGACCGGCTTTTGCTTCACCTGGAGCTGCGCATGGAAAGCGGGACCAGCCAGGCGAAAATTGCCGCAGATCTTGCGGCCGAAGAAATCCGGTCCGAAATCACGGCACGCCGCGAAGCACGCAAGGTGCTGATTGCGGAAAGCGGCCAACTCCTGTCCGCTGGCAGGGTCGGGCGGCTTGCTTTTGTCTTGCCGCTGGCGCTCTGGTGGGCATCGATTTGTCTCGATAGCGTGTTTCACTTCGGCTGGAATATCTCCGAAGTGCCGGTTCTTCGCGAGTGGGGCGGCGCAATTGTCGCCAGCCTTTTCCTTGTCGATGGCGCCCGCAGCATCAGCCGGGCCTGGAGTGCTGGCCGGACGTAACATCCCGTCAAAAAATCTTCTGAAATTGGCGAAACCCTCCTGACAGAAGGCTGTCAGGAGGGGGGCCGTATGGTGCGTCTCGTATTCAACTTCCCACGAGGAGCGCATAATGAGTTTTCAACCGGATAACTTCACGGTCTGGATCGAATTGCCGGTCATCGACCTCGACAAGTCGATTGCCTTCTACAACGATGTCTTCATGACAGAATTGAACAAGGTGGAAGACATGGGGCCAAATCCGATTGCCATGTTCCCGTCCAAGGAAGATGGCGTGGCCGGTCATCTTTATCCAGGAAAACCGCCTGCAAATGGCGAAGGTCCAACCGTGCATCTTGCTTGTCCCGATGGCCTTGAACAGACCATGGAGCGCTTTGCCCGGGCGGGCGGGGAGATCCTGTGCGATCCGATTGAGATCCCGTCCGGCCGCTTTGTTTACGGCACGGACCCGGATGGAAATTCCATCGGCCTTTTCGCCAAATAAGGACCAGGACGAGAGATGAGACGTGCCGACCGCCTGTTCCAGATCGTGCAGTATCTGCGCGGTGGCCGGCTCGTCCGGGCCCGGCAACTGTCAGAGTGGCTGGAGGTGTCTGAACGCACCATCTACCGCGACATTGCCGACCTGCAAACGTCGGGCGTGCCGATCGATGGAGAGGCCGGTGTCGGCTACATCCTGCGCGACGGCTATGACCTTCCTCCGCTGATGTTTTCCCGCGATGAAATCGTCGCCCTTGTCGCCGGTGCCCGGTTAATCCGGGCCTGGGGCGGGGCGGCGATGGCGCGTGCGGCGGAAGAGGCCTTGATCAAGATCGATGCGGTGCTGCCCGACCAGGTGCGCACACGCACCAGCGAAATCGAGATCCACGCCATAGCCCCGGAAATGACGGCGGAGATCCGCGAGCGCATAGACCGGCTGGAGGCGGCCTGCACATCCTGCGAACGGCTGGAAATCTCCTATCAGGACGGGGAAGGGCGCCCGTCAGAACGTGTCATCCGCCCCTTGGGCCTTTGGTTCTGGGGCAAGGTCTGGACCCTGGTCGCCTGGTGCGAGCTCCGCAACGATTTCCGCATGTTCCGCCTGGACCGGATTTCGGAGATGAGTTTCGATCGCGGCACCTTCAAGCCGGAACCGGGCAAGACCTTGCGCGACTTCTACCGGTCGATGGAAGACAAGGGGCATCATCGCACCTGATCCTGATCGCCCACCTTTGCATAGTGTCCCGTGCCGATCTCCCGCAGAAGCTTGCGCTTCATGGCGGTGGCATAGTCTTTATACCCGTCGGCAACTTCAACAAAGGCGCCTGGCCCCCGGATCACCTTGTTCCGGTAGTAGCTGACCGGATCGGGTTCCCCGCCAGCAATGACAAGGCCGTTGACCGTGATTGCTTCAAAACCGAAGGCCCGATAGGCAGAAGCAGGACCAAAGCCCTCATTGTTGACGCCGTCGCCGGCCACATCGATGACATTTCGTGCGCAGCGCTCGGGCACCTTCTTCAAATGGACTGCGGCATATCCAAGAGCATAGCCGAGCGCAGTTGGAAAATCGTCGAAGCCGCGCCCTGATGCAGTGATGGCTTCCGCTGTTTCCTGTATGCCTTCCCGGCCCTCCAAAAACCGCCAATTGACTTGAACCACCTGCTGGTAGCGCCCGCTCCATTCAAAGCTGGAAAACCAGATCCCTCCGACGTTCTGAATGGCTTCGACAACATCGTCGTCCTGAAGCGCTCGGGCAAGCCCGTTGATTTGCAGCTTGTGTTCACCGGCGTCGACGCTAGAAGAGCCGTCCATGGCGATGACGAGGGCAAGCGAGCATGCGGATCCGGGAAGGATCCCGGCTCCAAGAATACCCAGGGCAATCGTGAAAGGCCGTAGCAGGTGGAGTAGACGTCTCATATAATCGAGGTGAAAGGTTTCCAGGGAAAAAGGCAAGTACATTTCAAGATCTACCGGTGCCGCGTTTGGGATTGGAGGCCCGGCGTGACATGCACCTTTGCCAGTTGTTCGGCACTGATTTCCCTCAAGAGCTTGCGGATCATCGCCTGTTCGTAGTCCTGGTAACTGCCCGCGACTTCAACAAAGGCGCCCGGCCCTCGGATGACCTTCCTCTCAAAATATCCAACTGTATGTTCGTCCTTTTGCACCACGAGTGCGTTTACGGTCACGTCCAGAAAATCGAAATCGTGATAGGCAATTGCAGGATCGAAACCCTCGTTGTTGATCCCGTCCGACGAGACATCGATCACCTGGCGGATACATTTGTCCGGCGCGGCTTTCAAAATGGTCGAAGCATGGGCGAGCGCATGCCCGAGCGCTGTCAGGAATTCGCGGGAATCCCTGTTGTTCCGGGATAGATCGGCAGCGGCTGCTGCAATGGAGGCCTCATCGGAGAGAAATCGCCAGCCAAGCAGTGACTTCTGCTGATAACGGCCGCTCCATTCGAAACCGGATATCCAAATCCCGCCAACGGTTTTGATGGCGTCGACTACCTTTTCGTCCTTGAGCGCTGAGGCAAGGCCGTTCAGCTGCAGGTCATATTCGATTTCATCAACGCTGGCCGAGACATCAACGGCGACCACCAGCGACAGGGCGCATGGCTCCGACGCGGCGGCCTGACCATGAAATCCCAGCAAGGAGAGTGCAATGGCGGAAACCAGCAAGCGCAGTTTCTGCCGCAAGAGCTGTAACCGGAAGCCGTTCGATGGATGGACCATTGCCGCAAACCTCATCAAGGAGCCTTCCAGTGCAACAGCCTGAGCAACAAAAAGCAAACCGGATCGGCGGTGTTGGCAGGCGTGGTGTGCATTTTATCTGGCATGAACCGGTTGTTCAGGCCATGTTCAGCCGGGCTGCCTTATCCAAGGGGCTCAATCCGGCTTTGCGGGGGCCGGCAACTTTGGAAGAACACTGTGAAAAAGAAACTTGGGCTCCTTATTCTCTTTTTGCTTGTTGCAGCGCCGGTCGAGGCGGCCTGCCTGTCGCAGGGACAGGCCAGGCAGGTTGTAGCCAGCGGGCAGGCAAAATCCCTCGGTTCCGTGCGCGGGCAGGCGGGTGGTGAAATCGTCAAGGCGCAACTGTGCAAACAGGGCGGCCGCTATGTCTATCGCCTTCAGGTTCTGGTGAATGGCAAGGTCAGGACCAAGGTCGTCAATGCCAGCCGCTGAGGGCGAACCAAAATAAACCAAAATGGATTTCAGATATGCGTTTGCTCGTCGTCGAAGATGATACAGATCTCAACAGGCAACTGGTCGAGGCCCTCACAGAAGCGGGTTATGCCGTAGATACGGCTTTTGATGGCGAGGAAGGGCATTTCCTAGGCGACACGGAACCCTATGATGCGGTCGTGCTTGATCTCGGCCTTCCCACACTTGACGGCTTGTCGATTCTGGAAAACTGGCGCCGGGACGGACGTACCATGCCCGTGCTTATTCTGACGGCCCGTGATCGCTGGTCAGACAAGGTTGCCGGCATCGATGCGGGTGCTGACGACTACGTCGCCAAACCGTTCCACATGGAAGAAGTGCTGGCGCGGGTGCGGGCTCTGGTGCGGCGTGCAGCCGGCCATGCGTCAAACGAGATCATTTGCGGTGAAGTCCGGCTCGATTTGAGAGCCGGCCGGGTCACCGTGTCCGGATCGCCGATCAAGCTGACTTCCCATGAGTACCGGCTGCTTTCCTATCTAATGCACCATCAGGGCAAGGTGATTTCCCGCACGGAACTGACCGAACATCTTTACGAGCAGGACTTTGACCGGGATTCCAATACCGTCGAGGTATTTGTTGGAAGGTTGCGCAAGAAAATCGGCGCGGACATGATCGAAACCATCCGCGGTCTGGGCTACCGCCTGGGGGATGCCGTTGACGGCTGACGCTCCTCAATCCGGGAAAACGAAGCGTACCCAGCGCCAGCGTTCGCTCGCCGGACGGCTGGTCCTGGTTGCTGCCATCTGGTCCACTCTGGCACTGGTTGTTGCAGGTTTCATCCTGGTCAACCTCTACCGTGTGGCCGGTGAACGGGCGTTTGATGCTCAGTTGGAAGTCTACATCAAGACGATCATCGCCGAGATGGTGCCAACAGATGAGGACGAAGCCGCCGGGCGCTCGGTTGTTGATCCTGGAAATCTTGGCGAACCACGTTTTGCGCTGCCTCTGTCCGGTTGGTACTGGACAGTGCGCGAAGCCAGGAATGATCAGGTCCAGTTTGCGTCTGCTTCGCTTGTCGGCGACCCGCTCATTGTTCCGGCGCTGGAAAAGGAAACGAGCCAGAGTTCTTTCGCCGAAGGGCCGGCGGGAGAAGAAGTCCGTTTGCTGCAAAACCGGATTGAGCTTGCCGGAATGGACTATGTAATTGCGGTGGCAGCAGAAACTGCGGGCTTTCGTGAGGAAGTCCGGCAATTTGCCCAACAGGTTGCTTTGACACTGCTCGTCTTTGGTCTGGGCCTGGTTGGCGCCATTTTCCTGCAGGTGCGGGTCGGATTGCGGCCCCTGGCGCGATTGCGGGCGTCCTTAAGTGCAGTCCGGCACGGAGATGCAGAACGTATTGATGAAGATCTGCCAAAGGAAATTGCCCCGCTGGCCGTCGAGCTCAATGCGCTGATCGTTTCCAACCGGGAAATCGTTGAACGTGCGCGCACCCATGTCGGCAATCTTGCACATGGGTTGAAGACACCCTTGAGCGTGATCTCCAACGAAGCCCGGTCCAATCCCGGCCCGCTTGCCGACAAGGTTTCCGAGCAGGCAGGGATCATGTCGACCCAGATCCAGCATCATCTTGAGCGGGCCCGGATGGCAGCGCAGAGGCGGGTCATCGGTGTTTCCAGCGAGGTCCAGCCGGTGATGGACCGCTTGGTGAACGCCATGCGCAAGATTTATCAGCGCGATGGAATTGAGCTTGACTGGATTCCGGAAGGTTCGGTCCGTTTTCGCGGCGAACAGCAGGATCTTGAGGAACTGTCAGGAAATTTGATCGACAATGCCTGTAAATGGGCATCTGGTCAGGTTCGTGTCTCTGTCCGGCCGCTTCCCGAAAGCGCCTCCGCCCGCAAATTGTTTGAGCTGATCGTCGAGGACGATGGACCCGGCTTGAGCGAAGAAGAGCGGAAAGAGGCGGTAAAACGCGGCAAGCGTCTGGATGAGACTGTTCCTGGAACTGGACTTGGCCTGTCCATTGTGGCGGATCTGGCAGGGCTGTATGGCGGACGTCTGGAGCTGGACCGGTCGCAACTTGGTGGACTGAAGGCCCGTCTGGTGTTGCCGGCCCTTTAATCGGCTGCAAGGCGGGCATATGTTCAGGGAATGACGGATTGTGACTCAGATCACAGATTGAAACCCTAGTTCAGCCACAAAGTCCGCCTAAACAAGATGTGGCCACCGGTGATTCCTTCCCGGGCCGGCCGGACGATCGACGGAGCAATAAATGCGCCTGCGGAACATCCCGATACTTGCCCTTGTACTGGCCGGTTTGGCTGGCTGCAGTTCCCTGTCGGCTGGCGATAGCGGTACGGGTGGTACATGGGGGTCGTCTTTCGGTGCCGGCGGCGGTTTGGCTCATGATGAAGCAAGTGCGGCGATCGCCAACCTTCAGGACAATGAATTCGGCCAGACGCTGGATGCTTCCGACCGCAAAGCGGCTGCCGAAGCACAAAGGCGTGCATTGCGTTCGCGCGGAGTTGGTGCGGCAATTGCCTGGAACAATGAAAAGACCGGGCGTGGTGGTGAGGTCCGGCCGGGTCCGCTTTATCAGGTCAACAACATGACGTGCCGTGAATTCACGCATGAAATGGTTGTCGATCAGGAAGTTATGACTGCCCGGGGCACCGCCTGCCGAACCAAGAACGGGTCCTGGCAAACTCTGATCTAGAAACGGTGCCCAAAGGGTAGCCGGACGGGCCACAAGTCAAAATCCGACTGTCACATATCTGTAAATCATTGCCCCAAAAGGGGGTTTCAGATCGATATTGTGAAACTCGTAAGAAACCCTTCAACCTTTGCTTAAATATTCTAGCGTTAGGGTGCAATCTCCTAGGAATTCGCCTTGTCGATTGCGGAACATGACCGAAACTGAGCTTTTGACAAACAAGATCAAGGTTTACCTGCAGGGGCTGAGCCCGCGTGCAGTGGAAAGCCTTGTTCGCAAGCTGGAGAAATCCAAGGAAGCTGGCATCGTCGATCAGCATCTGGAGTTGATCCTCGAAGCCTCGGTCAAACTTCTGCGGACACCTGATGTCGTTCTGGATGAGCCGGCACGCGAAATTATCCGCCGGAACCAGGTCCAGCGGATGTTTTTTACGCCGCTTGAAGAGTTTTTGATTAATGAAAGCCTTCCCAACCATCAGGAGGGCCGGGTTTATCGCCCGAACCTTCCAAAGGTCTGGAATTGGCTGAGCCGGGATATCCTGCCTGGCGACGTGCGGATGGTTCTGGACGAGTCGGAAAATCCGAATGTCAGTGACGATCGGCTGGACACTCTGGTCGATGCCTTGCGGAAGCGTTCTGTCGATGCGGTAGGCTCGGCATTGGAGCAGATTGAAACGTCGGACAAGGAGCGCCGCAGGCTTTCGATCGAGATCGGCGGTGAGCGCGGTATTTCCGAACTCAAGGATATTCAAAAGATTCTGTCCGCAGAACGCTGGTTGATGCCGTTCCTCAACATGATGCCGGAAACCCTGACCGAAAGCCGGTTCAAGGCGGATCCGGACGTTTTGAATCTCATCGGCAAATGCTCCTCGCGGTATCCTGACCACATTCCGGTGGTGGCTGCCGCAATGCTTGAGCGGGCCGAAACGCCGTCAGCGCTGTGCACATTCGCAGGGCGCCTTGCAAATACCGATGATCCCAAAGCGATCAGCGAATCCCAATACGCTCCCTTTGTCGACATGGTGATGAGCGAAGCGGAACGGTTGAATGTGTTGGCTCAGGAACACCGCCAGAACAATCCTGATCCGGTCGCCTTCTCCCAGGCTTTGACAGAATATCACTCGCTCGTGCGTGGTGTAGAGCTGGATATGGATCTTTCCCATGCCGGCCGCTGGAACAAGCGCCTGTCGGATACAAAACGCAGTATTTCCGATTCGGTGACCAGAGAACTCAACAATGCTCATGGTGCCGTCCGGCGTGCACTTCAGGTTCCTAAATGGACCAAAGACGGCGACCTCGACCAGGATCACGCGTCCATCAATGATGCTGTCCGGTGCCTGCGGGTCGTTGTCATGGTGCGGAATGCATCGGAAACCCTGGCGGTCAACGAAGTTGGGACAAGAACCCGGCAAACCGTCGAACAAACTCTCGAAATTGTGACCAGGTCCCTGATTAGTGGACTTGGAAAGACCGGTGGCAAGGACCGGCAGGCTCATCTGGCTGCAGTTGATGTGGCCATCATGCTGTCGGAAATCTATTTTGGCGCCGATTACGCTGCACAATTGCGGCGTAGCCGCCAATCCGCTGTCGCAGAGCAGCCAGCCGCTGCCAAACCGGCCCGTCCTGGCCGTCCACGGCTAATTTCTGCCTAGTCCGGCGCTGCACCAAGCTTTGATGTCTGGACCGCGACCGCGCGTCACAGAATTGGGCTCTTGCCATTTGGCGCGCGCGCGGGTCTATAGTGCGCTCCCATGACCCTCTGGATCTTGATCGCAATCGTTACGGCAGCTGCTGCCCTTTCCATCCTCGTACCGCTCAAACGGACGCGGAATGGAGGAGATATGGCCGCGGCCATTGCTGCCGATGAAGCCGTTTACCGCCAACAACTCGATGAGGTCGACAAGGACCTTGAACGCGGGTTGATAGATGACGAGGCGGCCAATGCTGCGCGCACTGAAATTGCCCGCCGCCTTTTGGCTGTGCATGATCGTGGCGGCAATGCTGCAAGTGGAGCCGGTTCCAGTTGGCCGTTGCGTTTGACTTTGCTGTCGGCGCTGGCGGTGCTGCCGTTGATGGCGGTTGGAACGTATCTTGCGCTCGGCTCTCCTGAGCTGCCGGACCAACCTCTGGCAGCCCGGCTCAATGCGCCAGCGGAAAATCAATCCCTCGAAGTCCTTATTGCGCGGATCGAACGCCATCTTGCCGAGAACCCGGAAGACGGCAAGGGCTGGGAAGTGGTGGCACCTGTCTACATGCGTATCGGGAATCCCCAAGCTGCAGCCAAAGCCTACCAGAACACGATCCGCTTGCTCGGTCCGTCCGGTGAACGTCTGACGGACCTGGGCGAAGCTCTGACCGTTGTAAATGACGGGATCGTCAGCGCGAACGCGCGCGGTGCTTTTGAACAGGCTGTCAAAATGGATCCCGCGGCGGTCAAACCAAGGTTTTTCCTTGCTCTCGCCTTGGGCCAGGAAGGCCGCAAGAAAGAGGCCATTGCCGCCTGGCAGGCTCTGCTCAAAGGGGCTGATCCCACTCAGGCCTGGGTGCCTGTTGCCCGTCAGGAGTTGATCGAACTTGGTGGCGAGGCGCCGACCATGGCCGAAACGCTGCGTGGTCCTAACCAGGAGCAAATGGCGGCAGCCAACGACATGAGTGCGGAAGACCGCAACGAGATGATCGCCGGCATGGTGTCCGGATTGGCCGAAAGGCTGGAAGCCGAAGGTGGCAAACCCGAGGAATGGCTGCGGCTTATCCGTGCCTATTCAGTTCTGGGTGAAAAGGACAAGGCTCAGGCGGCCTACCGCCAGGCTGCAAAAGCCTATGAAGGTGAGCCGGACGTTTTGACAAAGATCAGGGAAGCAGTTGGGGAATTTGGGCTAGAGACGAACTAGACAAACTCCTAAACTATATGAAGGTCCGGTCCGGAGGGGGGATTGGGCCGGACGGACGCGAGACATCATGACACGCAAACAACGACGCCTTACGCTGATCGGGATCGCCGGTGCTGTACTTGCCTGCGCACTCGGGCTGATCCTCTTTGCCCTGAACGACCAGATCGTTTTCTTTCAAAGCCCGACCGACATAGCCCAAAACACGATTCCGGATGGGCAACGCATCCGCCTGGGTGGTCTGGTTGAGGAAGGATCGGTTGAAAAGCTGGACGATGCCAATGTCCGTTTCCGGGTGACCGATACTGAAAACTCCGTCGCAGTGACCTACAAGGGAATTTTACCGGATCTCTTCAGGGAGGGCCAAGGCGTTGTGACTGAAGGCTTAATGGGCTCGAATGGCATTTTTGTTGCCGATAGCGTTCTTGCCAAACACGACGAGAACTATATGCCCAAGGAAGTAACCGAAGCCTTGAAGGACAAGGGCGTTTGGCAGGGCAACGAGTAACCTGTCTCTGACGAAAGCGGCAGAGCTTTTGATCTTGGCGTCCGGAACCGGTGGATACGGGAAAGCACATGATTGTTGAACTAGGACATTACGCGCTGGTGCTGGCTTTTGCCCTTTCACTTGTGCAATCGATTGTTCCGGTCGTGGGCGCTTTGCGCGGCGACAGCAGGTTGATGGCAACCGCGCCATCTGTGTCTGTCATGCTGTTTTTGCTGGTGCTGGTGTCCTTCGCCGCCCTCACAGCTGCCTATGTCACCTCAGACTTCTCTGTGGTGAATGTCTGGGAAAACTCCCACTCCGCCAAACCTATGATCTACAAGATCACAGGTGTTTGGGGAAACCATGAGGGCTCTGTCCTGCTGTGGGTCCTGATCCTGGTGTTCTTTGGTGGTCTCGTGGGCTACTTCGGCCGCAATATTCCAGCGCCCTTGCGAGCTGTTACCTTGAGTGTACAGGCCTGGGTAACGGCCGGTTTTCTGCTGTTTATTCTTGCGACATCCAACCCGTTCAACCGCATTGTCAATCCACGGCTGGAAGGCAACGACCTCAATCCGATCCTGCAGGATATCGGCCTCGCCATCCATCCGCCGCTGCTCTACATCGGCTATGTCGGATTTTCGATCACCTTTTCCTTCGCTGTCGCTGCCCTGATCCTCGGCCGTCTGGATGCGGCCTGGGCACGGTGGGTCCGGCCCTGGGCCTTGCTTGCCTGGGTGTTCCTGACGCTAGGTATCGCCATGGGGTCCTACTGGGCCTACTACGAGCTTGGCTGGGGCGGCTGGTGGTTCTGGGATCCGGTTGAGAACGCCTCTTTCATGCCCTGGCTTGCCGGAACCGCGCTGTTGCACTCCGCAATCGTGATGGAGAAGCGGGATGCACTGAAGGTCTGGACCGTGCTTCTGGCGATCTTCACCTTCTCCCTGTCTCTGCTCGGTACCTTCCTGGTCCGTTCCGGTGTCCTGACCAGCGTGCATGCCTTTGCGACCGATCCGGCCCGCGGTGTGTTCATTCTGGTGTTGTTGTGCCTGTTCATTGGCGGTTCGCTGTCGCTTTATGCCTGGCGTGCGCCGCTGCTCAAGCAAGGCGGCCTGTTTGCACCGATCAGCCGGGAAGGGGCGCTTGTGCTGAACAACCTGTTCCTGACGGCTGCCTGTATCGCTGTCCTAGTCGGGACGCTCTATCCACTGGCGCTGGATGCTGTCACGGGTGAGAAAATCTCGGTGGGCGCGCCATTCTTCAATCTGACATTTGGTCCGCTGATGGTGCCGCTTCTGCTCGCCGTTCCATTCGGCCCGGTTCTGGCGTGGAAGCGCGGGGACCTTTATGCGGCCCTGCAGCGCCTTTACGCCGCGTTCGGCCTGGCGATCCTGTTTGTCCTGTTCACATTGTGGCTGTGGGGCTTTGAGAGGGTTTTGGCGCCGCTCGGTGTTGGTCTCGCAGTTTGGGTCATGGTTGGTGCGATTGCGGAAGTCGTGACCCGTGTCCGGCTGTTCGAGGTCGGCCTGTCGCGCGGCTTTTCACGGCTTTGGGGTTTGCCAGGCTCTGCCTGGGGCACCGCGTTGGCGCACTTTGGTGTTGGCGTCACAGTCTTGGGTATCGTGGTCGCGTCCGCATTCCAGGAAGAACGCATCCAGACCATGCGCCCTGGACAGACAGTGGAACTGGTTGGCTACGATGTGACATTTGACGGCGCGGCCCCGCGCAGCGGTCCAAACTATACGGAAGACGTCGGTCACTTTACCATCCGTACCGGCGGTACTGTCATTGCGCAGCTGGAGCCTACGAAGCGTATCTATACGGCGCGGCAGATGCCGACGACGGAAGCGGCAATTCTGACCCTCGGCTTTTCGCAGCTCTACCTGTCACTTGGCGAACCGGCCTCCGGTGGCGGTATTGACGTTCGAGTATACTACAAACCACTCATCACCCTGATCTGGATCGGTTGCCTGATCATGTCGATCGGTGGATTGGTTTCCATTGCCGACCGCCGTCTGCGCGTTGGAGCGCCCAAGCCGGCCGCACGGCGGAAAACCGCAGCAGTTCCGGCGGAGTAGATCCATGCGTTTGAAGGTTTTTCTGTTTCCGTTTCTGGCCCTATTCCTGGCCATGGGACCGGCGCTTGCCGTTACTCCCGACGAAGTGCTGAAGGACCCGGCGCTGGAATCGCGTGCCCGGTCTCTTTCGGCAAATCTGCGCTGCATGGTCTGTCAGAACCAGTCCATCGATGACAGTGATGCGCCCCTGGCGAAGGACCTGCGGGTCTTGGTGCGCGAACGGCTTGTTGCCGGTGATACGGATGATGAGGTCATCGACTATCTGGTGTCCAGGTATGGCGAATTTGTGCTTTTAAAGCCCAAGTTTGCTCTGCATACGCTGATCCTGTGGGCATCCGCGCCATTGGCCTTGCTGGCGGGAGCGATTGCGATCTTTGTAGCCGTCAGCAGGAAACGGAAGACGCCTCAGGAAGTGGTCGCCGCAGCACCCTTGAGCGCTGAGGAGCAGGCCCGGCTTGATGCCTTGTTGAACAAGGATGAGCAGGACAAAGGACCGTCCGGCAGTTAAGCTGCCTGCGCATCCACGGTTTGCAGCTTGACCTTCATCAGCTCCAACAGCCGCTTGGCGTCAAGCGGGTCGAGAACATGATAGTTGGTCAGCCACTTGTTGCCGGTTGAAGGCGGGAACTTCAAATGGTGGCAGCGGGCCGTGCAGATCCCGGAGTAGGTGGTGTCATCAACGCCAACTGCCCGGCAAAGGGTGGCGATGCCCGATGCATCAAACCGGATCATCAGATTTGCAACATGTTTTTGCTCGAGGCCCGAAACAACGCCAAGCAGCAATGTGATGTCATAAAGGTTCTTTTCCATCGCCATCTGCGAGATGGCTTTGGCGAGTGTCACATGGCCGGAGCGGATCCCCAGCATCCATTGTTTGACCGGGATCCTTGATTCGCGCTGTTCCAGCGGCGCACCACACATGACTTCGCTTGCATCCTTGAACAGATCCTCAAGCAATTCTTCGTTGGACTTGCGCAAATGGCGGACCTTGTCGCCCATCTGTTTGGGCAATTCCTTGACGATTTTCTCGAAATCTTCCTTGGTGATTTCAGCGCCCAGGTTCAGCGCGATTGAATGCCTGACCTTTTTGCTGCCCTTGGCAAGCAGCTTTTTGGTCAGCCTGGAACTCAGGTGATTGCGTTCCGACATCGCCAGAAGGTGTTCCTGGCTCTGACCTTCCGCCATCTCCAGGAGTTGATTTTCCTTCAGGGATTTGGATTCGCGCAGCATCTTGCGGGCAATCGGCAGGTCGTCACGCGCGACTTTTCCAGCAAGCTCAGACGAGGTGGCTTCAACATCGGAAAGTCTGTCTGAGATTTTTTGCCGGTCTTCGGTGGGCAACCCCTCATAAATGCCCTCCAGGATGCCATTATAGGCATCAATTTCCTCAGTTCGATTGCAGTCTGCGCGCGCAGTGAACCGCTCGGTCACGTGCTCAACAAGTTCGTGCCGTTGTGTTTCGCTGCTTTCCTTTGCGCGTTCTATCAGTGAATCTAGCATTTCTGATCTGTTCCGGGTTCCAGGCAGTCTAGACCGGAAATTCTTCACAATTGGATAAAACGCCGGAACTAATCCATTCCAATCTGCAAGCATGACCTGTCAAAATTGTCATCACACCGTGACTTGCGCCCGGATCTACGCGCATTATTTCAGAGGCGAAACAACAAGCGATATTAACGGTGGGAATGGTCATGGCGAAGCGGGCAATCAAGCTGGAATTTGATGGTGCACATGGCGCAAGGTTGTCTGCCAGGCTGGACCTGCCAGCAGGCGAAATCCGGGCGTTTTCGCTTTTTGCCCATTGTTTTACCTGCTCCAAGGATATTGCCGCTGCCCGCAATATCGCAGGCGCTTTGAATGCCGAAGGCATTGCAGTGCTGCGGTTCGATTTTACCGGACTTGGCGGCAGCGGCGGCGACTTTTCCTCCACCGACTTCTCCTCCAACATTACTGACTTGAAACTGGCAGCTGATTACCTGCGGAAGAATTTTTCCGCACCTCAGCTTCTGATAGGTCATTCGCTCGGGGGAGCCGCCGTTCTCGCTGCGGCATCCGACCTTCCGGAGGTGCGGGCGGTGGCGACGATCGGGGCACCTTCTGATGCAGACCATGTCCTGCACAGTTTTCACGGCAAGCTCGATGAAATTCGCGAAAACGGTGCAGGCGATGTGGATCTGGCTGGACGGACTTTCCGGATCCGCAAGGAGTTTGTCGACGATCTGGAAAGCCAGTCTTTAAGGGAAAAGATAGCGCAATTGAAAAAAGCGCTGCTGGTCGTCCATGGGCCGCTGGATGAAACGGTAGGGATAGACAATGCGGGCAATATTTTTGCAGCCGCGAAACATCCGAAGAGCTTTATCTCCCTCGACAAGGCGGACCATCTTTTGAGCCGTCCGGAAGATGCCGCTTATGCCGCCCGTGTAATTGCCGCCTGGGCCAGCGGCTATCTGGATAAAGACGCCCTCAGGGAAGACGTGCAAGACGGCGAGGGTGTTGAGGTGGTGGAGACCGGCCTTGGAAAGTTCCAGGTAATGGTTGCCAGTGGATCTCACCGGCTCTTGGCCGATGAGCCGGAAAGCGTTGGCGGGCTGGACAGCGGGCCATCGCCTTACGACTATCTCTCAGCGGCCCTAGGCGCCTGCACGGTTATGACTTTGCGCATGTATGCGGACCGCAAGGGCCTGTCCGTGGACAAGATCGGTACGACAGTTCTGCACGGCAAGGTTCACGCCGCCGATTGCGAAGAGTGCTCGGACGATGTCAAAGCGAAAGGCGGACGCATAGACCGCTTCGAACGCCGCATTTCAATCGAAGGTGACTTGGACGTCGATACCCGAGCCCGCATGATGGAAATTGCGGACAAATGTCCGGTCCATCGCACCCTGGAAGCCGGTGCTGCGGTGGTTACGATAGAAAAAACCTGACCCGCGGCGCAGCAGCTATCCTTCTTCGACGCAGATCTCCCGGCGGAGAACCGCAAGGCATGTGCGAATGAAAAGGCCGCCTATGAGCATGGTTATCAGAACGAGCGTTGCGTAGGCCAAGGGCTGGAACAGGCTGTCGCCTGTGCCCTTCAGCATGAGCATGGTTGAGGCTGTCATGGCGGCAAGCGGGAAGGAATAGGCCCACCACGACAGGTAAAAGCTGAGTTTCGCGAACCGCCGCCATTGAGTCAGAAGCAGCAGTGTCAGGAACAGTCCGCAGTAGTAGAGGATGCGGGCGAGCGCATCGATTTCTCCGGTCAGCTGAACCCAGGCGATGCATCCGACTGCCGGAGGGGCAATCAGGATGAACAGGGTTGGCAGCATCCGGTCCGGCAAGGGATGATGAAATATCACCCGGTACATGAAGATCGTCATCAGGACGATCCAGAAAACCAGGCCGATCGAAAAGAAAAACCAGGAAATTTCAGGTGAAGCGTGGCTCATGCCGGCAATTGGAACCAGGACATTGCCGACAATCGGAATGAACCAGGCCGGATTGAAATGCTGGATCTCAAAATGGGTGTGGTGGATCCAGACACTGAGCACATAAAGCGTGACGATAAGATGCAGCGTCGTGCCTAGTGACCAAAGCCAGAAGGACATTGAAGGTGCCGGTTTCAAGATTGCGACACTGATCAAGATGAGACTGATGGAAATGGTCGCAAAGAAGCTCAATTTCACAGGGTGCTTGAGTTCTGCAAGGACGGCATCGGGGAAGAGTGCAAATTTGGTGGCGTAGGTCCCGGCAAGAACCAGAAAGACGGCGATTGTCAAAATGCTGAGATAACCGCTCACTGCAAATGGCACCTGCAGGACGGTTTCGGCCTGTGTCCAGACAATTGTCAGGCCTGCAAGGCCCATCACGGCAGCGAACCAGGAAATGGGAAAGTTCTTGAGGCGGCTGTCCTGCGGCATGGGCTCGTCTGTCGTTGGCTGCATTGCAATATCTCTTCCGCGATAATGCAGGGAAGCATGGATCGCGATTAGCGTTCTCTTCGGCGTAACTGTTTTTATATTCATGAAAACGAAAATAATAGTCCGGAGCCATCAATCCCGCGAATTGTATTCAAGGCTCTTGACGCAGAAGGCCTCGCCGCGCACATGCACGGGATGACTGATTTGCCTGTGCTCTATTCCTTCCGGCGGTGTCCCTATGCCATGCGGGCCCGGCTTGCGGTGCTTTCAAGCGGGCTGCAGGTCGAATTGCGCGAGATCGTCCTGCGCGACAAGGCACTGGAATTTCTGGAAGCTTCGCCATCGGCCACGGTGCCCTGTCTTGTAGGGGCGGATGGAACTGTGATCGACGAGAGCCTGGATGTAATGTTGTGGGCACTCGGCAAAAGGGATCCCGGCCATTGGTTGTCGCCTGAAAATGTCACGCTTGATGACATGCTTGCGCTGATTTCCGAGACTGATGGGCCATTCAAGACCCATCTCGACCGCTACAAATACGACACCCGATATGCTGACGCTGACCGGAATACCGAGCGTGCCAAGGCTGCCGAGCATCTTGTGAATTTGAACGCGTTGCTGGCCACAAATCCCTGGCTTTATGGCGATAGGGCTTCGCTGGCCGATTTTGCCATCCTGCCGTTCGTGCGCCAATTCGCCAACACAGACCGGAACTGGTTCAACAGTGAGAACTGGCCGCAGCTGAAAACCTGGCTGGAGCGGTTTGAAGCGTCAGACCTTTTCGCAGCGATCATGCCCAAGTACGACAAGTGGCATGCTGGAGACCCGCCTCTGATTTTTTGCGGGCAATAGTGGTGCAGATTCACCAGAGGCTGATTATATACCGCTAACAACCGGCACCGTGAAAGATTGCAATCGCCATCAATGATCATGCCGCCAGTGTGGTGAATTTTAAATACGCTTCATTGTTGCAGCACTTGCGGGTGCGTATTTGAAATTTTAAAACCATACTAGAAACAATAACTTGCTAGTCACCCTTTTGAATCTGAAGTTCGTTCTGAGTTAGCTGAAAAATGAGATGAACTTCAGTTTCGGGTGACTAGAGCGGCTTGTTGAGCCGTCTTCCCCAACCTTACCAAAGCTTAATCTCCCCGACAGGCGGCTGTAAGGCGCGCCTCCCTATCTTCCAGTGTGACAAGGCCGGAGCAGTCCCCGCGTCCCGGCCAGTGTTTCTGACCCAACAGTCACGTGAAGGAAGATTATTCATGCAAAACCATCAAGCCGTTTCCAGGACCGTTGCTGTTCTGCGCAGAAACCGGACCCGTCTGATGGCAGGTGCTTTGGCCCTTGGTGTCGCTGGTGCCTTGACGGCCCAGACCGCCATACCGTCTCAACTGGCCTACGCCGACCCAGTCCGGGTTGACACATCAGCGCCGACAGACTTTTCCGGCGTGGTCACTGCGGTAAAACCGGCCGTAGTCAGCGTTCAGGTCAAGCAGGCTGCCCAGCCGCGCATGATGAATTTCGGTGGCGGAAACAACGGGTTCCAGGAGTTTTTCCAGGGATTGCCGAACGACCATCCGTTCCAGCGGTTCTTCCGCGATTTCGGTGGCCGCAACTTTGATGACCGGGGCGACCGCAGCGAGCGGGGCCAGCGTCCTGGACCGCGTTCCTATGGCCTCTCTCAAGGGTCCGGCTT
The DNA here is from genome assembly GCA_965230705.1 of Roseibium sp. Taxonomy (GTDB): domain Bacteria; phylum Pseudomonadota; class Alphaproteobacteria; order Rhizobiales; family Stappiaceae; genus Roseibium. Next base: position 1,746,837 of record CBDDLN010000001.1, read on the forward strand.
CTTCATCACCGGCGATGGGTATGTTGTCACCAACCAGCATGTCATTGACCGCGGAACGGAATTCACTGTCATCGATCACGAGGGCAATGAATTTGACGCCAAGCTGATCGGCGCTGACAAGCGGACTGATCTGGCGCTGCTGAAAGTCGATGCCAAGCAGGACTTCACCTATGTCAGCTTTGCTGATGATGCGCCGATGGTTGGCGAATGGGTGGTCGCGATCGGTAATCCGTTCGGGCTTGGTGGCAGTGTAACTGCGGGCATTGTTTCCGCTCGCGGCCGCGACATTGGTGCTGGTCCTTACGACGACTTTATCCAGATCGACGCGCCTGTGAACCGCGGTAACTCTGGCGGTCCGGCCTTCAACATGAAGGGTGAGGTCATCGGTGTGAATGCGGCGATCTTCTCGCCGTCGGGCGGCAACGTGGGCATTGCCTTTGCAATCCCGTCGTCGACCGCAACCGACGTCATCATGGAGTTGAAGGACGGCGGCAAGGTAACCCGTGGCTGGCTCGGAGTTCAGATCCAGGGCGTGAGCAAGGATATTGCCGAAAGCCTTGGGCTTGACGAACCGCGCGGTGCTCTGGTTGCCGAAGCGCAGCCTGATAGTCCGGCGATGGAAGCAGGTCTGAAGTCCGGCGACACGATCTTGTCAGTTGATGGCAAGGACATCGAAGGTCCGCGTGAACTGTCCAAGGTGATCGCTGCCTATGATCCGGAAACCGAGATCAAGGTGACCATCTGGCGTGATGGCAAGAAGCAGGACGTCGAAGTCACTCTTGGCCGTCTGGCTGAAACCGCCAGCCTGGACAAGCCTGCGACCAGCATAGAGCCGGCACAGGCAACCCTTGAAGAGCTCGGCCTGTCGGTCACAACAGCGAGCGATGCCGGAAAAGATGGTGAAGGTGTGGTCATTTCAAAAGTCGAGCCCAACAGCCCGGCCGCTGAAAAACGGCTGAACCAGGGAGACCGGATCCTGGAAGTCGCAGGCCAGACCGTGAAAACGCCGGAAGATGTCGTTGAAGCCATCAACGCAGCCAAGAAAGACGGCCGCAAGGCGGTTCTGTTCAGGGTCGAAAGCGCGGACAACGCGCGGTTCGTAGCCCTTCCTGTAAACCGGGTCTGACAGCCGGCAGACCCCAAGATGGCATGAACGGTCAATCCCTCTGCCCCCGCATACCGTTCATGTCAAAAAGCTGACGGCGGCTCCTATTAGGAGTTGCCGTCGGCCCACTTTTGGCCTTTCCTGCAATTCTTTGTAAAAGAAAACCATGTTGCGGATTCTCATCATTGAAGACGACGCCGAAGCGTCAGCCTACCTGGCCAAGGGCCTGACCGAGATGGGCCATGTTGCCGATCAGGCTGGCGATGGCGAGACCGGTTACGAACAGGCACTTTCCAGTTCCTACGACGTTCTGATTGTCGACCGGATGCTGCCCAAACGCGATGGCCTGTCGGTCATCGAAGGTTTGAGAAACAGCGGCGATCACACACCGGTCTTGATCCTGTCCGCCCTGGGTCAGGTGGATGACCGGGTGAAGGGCCTGAAAGCGGGTGGGGATGACTACCTTCCCAAACCCTATGCCTTCACTGAATTGCTGGCGCGCGTCGAAGTGCTGGCCCGCCGACCAAAGACCGGCGCGGACGTCGAAACCAGTTATCAGGTCGGTGATCTGGTGCTTGACCGCTTGTCACACACCTGCCGGCGAGGAGACACCGATATTCCCCTGCAGCCGCGCGAATTCCGCTTGCTGGAATACCTGATGCAGAACGCCGGTAAGGTGGTGACCCGCACCATGCTGCTGGAGAATGTCTGGGAATATCATTTCGATCCCCAGACAAACGTGATTGATGTGCATATCTCGCGCCTGAGAGGCAAGATCGACAAGGGTTTTGATACCGCTTTGCTGCACACGATTCGTGGCGCCGGGTACACGATCCGTGACACGTCCCGCTAGGTTCATCCGCACGACGGCTTTCAAGCTGTCTCTGCTCTACTTGGCAGTGTTTACCGGCCTGTCCGGGTTTTTGCTTGTCTATATCTCTCAGAATACCAACCAGCTTATGTCTGGCCAGGTTGTCCGCACGGTGGATGCGGAAATTTCTGGGCTCGCTGACGTTTATGTGCGCGGCGGTGTCCGCGCCCTGGTGGAAAGTGTCGAGCGGCGCGCACGCCGCCCGGACGCCAGCCTTTATCTGCTGACCGATTTTTCCGGAAATGCCATTGCCGGCAATATTTCCCGATTGCCGACCATCGTTCTGGAAGAAGCGGATGGCGACATCCGGCGGGTGAAATATGGCCGTCTGGAACCTGGCGGTGAGGAAGTGGACCGCGAGGCGCTTGTCCGCACCTTCGAGCTGCGTGGCGGTTACCGGTTGCTGGTTGGCCGTGATCTGGGCGAACAGCAGCAATTTGCACACCTTTTGTCAGAAGCGCTGCGGCTATGGCTGCTTGTGGTGGTGGTCATGGCGGTGGTGACCTGGATCTTTGTCAGCCGCAGAGTGATGAAGCGTATCGACGGTATTGCCGCGACCAGCCAGACGATCATGCACGGCGACCTGTCAGAGCGGCTTCCGATCGCGGGCAACGGCGACGAATTCGACAGACTGGCCTCCAATTTGAACGAAATGCTCGACCGCATCGAGGTCTTGATGCAGGGCATGAAGGATGTGTCCGACAACATTGCCCATGACCTCAAGACGCCGCTGACCCGGCTGCGCACCCGCGTTGAAACCGCCTTGCGGGATGCGGAAACGGACCAAGAGTACCGGGAAGCGATGGAGGCGACCCTTGAGGATTCAGACGCTCTGATCCGGATCTTCGACGCCCTGTTGCGCATTGCCCGGGTCGAAGCCATGGCGCCGGATTCCGGCATGGCGCCTGTCGACTTCAAGGATCTGGTCGAGGAAATGGCCGAACTCTATGCCCCGCTGGTCGAAGACGAGGGCGGGCGGCTTGAATGCCGTGTTTCCGGGCAGGTACAAGCTGTTTGCAGCCGGGACCTTGTTGCTCAGGCGCTGGTCAATCTGATCGAAAATGCGCTCAAATACGGCCAGCCGGAAACAGGAGAATTACTGATTTCAATCAAGGCCGAACCCAGGGAAGACCGTATTGTCCTCACCGTGGCGGACAATGGTACCGGAATACCGGATTCGGAGCTTGACCGGGTGGCCGGACGCTTCGTACGGCTGGATGAAAGCCGCAGCAAACCGGGCTATGGTCTTGGGCTAAGCCTTGTAAACGCGGTTGCCCGCCTGCACGGCGGCGCACTTGTTCTAAAAGACGCCAAACCGGGCTTGAGCGTGGAACTGGATTTGAAAAAGGCCGAGGGCCGGGGGATTGAAAGTGGGGATGGAACACAAGGCGGACGGCAAGGAGAAGACGGAAACCACTAGCGGCCCCATGAGCGGGCGTTTGACCATTGTTCCGCCCATCTTGCACCCGGACCGCGCGATCCTGTTTTATGATGATCTTGTTGGCAAAACCGGCTCCAACGGCACGGAAAACGGCCTGGAGGCGTTTCTGGATGGGCACCAGGGCGTCAAGGATTGCCTGACCGGCATATTGTCCAACTCCCCGTACTTGCGCGATTTGATGATCGCTGATCCGGCGCGGCTTCTCTCAATTCTTCACGAAGGCCCGGAAGCGCGCCTCAACCGTTTGATTGGAGAAGCGGGCAGCCTCAGGGCGGAAACCGAAGCCGACGTGATGCGCGAGCTCCGGTTGAAGAAGCAGGACTTGGCACTGACGCTTGGCGTTGCCGACATTGGCGGGGCGATTGGTGTCGACCGGGTGACGCGGGCGCTGGCAGGCTTTGCCGATGCTGCACTGGAAGCCTGTATCCGTTTCTGCCTGACAGACCTTGCAAACAAGGGGAAATTCTTCCCCGTTGACGCGGAAGAGCCCGCCAGGGAGTCCGGCTATATCGTGCTAGCCATGGGCAAGCATGGTGCAAAGGAGCTGAACTATTCCTCCGATATCGATCTGATTGTTTTCTATGATCCGATGAAGGCGCCGCTCAAGGACAAGCTGGACGCACCGGTCGAATTCGTCCGCATGACCCGCCGTCTGGTGAAGATGATGCAGGACCGGACGGAGGACGGTTATATCTTCCGCACCGATCTGCGTTTGCGGCCCGACCCCGGCGCAACGCCGCTTGCCATGTCCGTTCCGGCGGCACTGACGTACTACGAGTCCCTTGGCCAGAACTGGGAGAGGGCGGCCCTGATCAAGGCGCGTCCTTGCGCGGGCGATATCCCGGCCGGTGATGACTTCCTGCATGAGATCGTGCCGTTTATCTGGCGCAAGTATCTGGATTTCGCCGCCATTGCAGACGTGCAGTCGATCAAGCGCCAGATCCACATGCACAAGGGCCACGGCAAGATCGCCGTTGCCGGGCACAATGTGAAGCTCGGCCGTGGCGGTATCCGCGAGGTGGAATTCTTCGTCCAGACCCAGCAGTTGATTGCCGGAGGCCGTAATCCCGCGCTGAGAGGCCGCCGCACGCTAGACATGCTCGACGGACTGCTGGAGGCCGGCTGGATCGAGGCCGATGCCCGCGATGAGCTGCGCGAGGCCTACATTTTCTTGCGCGCGGTCGAGCACCGCATCCAGATGCTGAACGACGAACAGACCCAGCTTCTGCCCAAGGATGAAGAGGGGCTTTTGCGGATCGCCTATCTGATGGGGATGGAAACGGTTGCGGAATTCGAGGCGGCGTTTTTGGAGCGCCTTGGCCGGGTGCAAAGCCATTACGCCAGCCTGTTTGAGGACGAGCCGGAGCTGTCCTCCGAGCTTGGAAATCTGGTGTTCACCGGCGACGATCATGACCCGGATACGCTGGAAACCCTGTCGCGCCTTGGCTTTGAGCATCCATCGGAAGCGGCCAATATCGTCAAGTCCTGGCACTTCGGGCGTTATGCGGCGACCCGCTCCACCAAGGCGCGCGAACGGCTGACCGAACTCCATCCGGTACTGATCTCCGCGCTGGCGGCAACCGACAATGCGGACGCGGCGCTGCGCACCTTCGATGCGTTTTTGGCCAAGCTGCCGGCAGGCGTTCAACTGTTTGCCCTGCTGCGCTCCAATCCGCAGATGCTGACCCTGTTGGCGACCGTGATGGGCGCCGCGCCGCGCATGGCAGAAACGGTCTCGCGCCGGGTACATGTGCTCGATACCGTGCTGGATCCGGCGTTTTTCGGCGCCATGCCGACAGCCCAGGAATTCCGGGAAGGGCTGGACCAGACCCTTGCTCTTGCGCGCTACTATGAAGAAGCGCTCGACCGGGCGCGGATCTTTGCCCAGGAACAGCAGTTCCTGATCGGCCTGCGGCTGATTTCAGATACGCTCGGCGCCGACAAGGTCGGCTTTGCCCTGGCGCGGCTGGCGGAAGTCGTGGTCGACCGGGTGCTGTCCCGGGTCGTTGGCCATGTGGCTGAAAGCCATGGTGTGGTGCCGGGCGGAAACCACGCAATCCTTGCCATGGGCAAGCTCGGCGGGCGGGAAATGACCGCATCCTCCGATCTTGACCTGATCCTGCTCTATGAGGCCCCGGAAGGTGCCAAACAGTCCGACGGCAAGCGGCCTCTGGCGATCTCGCAATATTACATCCGCCTGACCCAGCGGCTTGTGACCGCGCTTTCCGCGCCGACCGCCGAGGGCAGCCTTTATGAGGTCGACTTCCGCCTGCGCCCCTCCGGAAACGCCGGGCCGCTTGCCACCAATCTCGCCGGTTTCATTTCCTACCAGGAAAAGGACGCCTGGACCTGGGAGCACATGGCACTGACCCGCGCCCGGGTGATTGCATCTTCCTCGCCGGAGTTCTCAGACAAGATCAATGGCTACCTGCGTGATACGCTGGCAGCGGAACGGGATCGGGCCAAGCTCGCCGATGATGTGCGTTCCATGCGCGCCCGCATTGAAAAGGAAAAAGGCACGAAGGACGTCTGGGACTTAAAACAGGTGGCTGGCGGTCTGGTTGATATCGAGTTCACTGCCCAATTCCTGCAGCTTGTCCATGCCCATAAAAATCCGGAGGTGCTGGCACAGGGCACGGAAGACGCGCTGGAAAAACTGCGCGACGCCCAGCTGCTCGCCGGTGGAGACGCGGACCTGTTGTTGCAGGCATTGCGGCTCTACCAGCGCCTGACCCAGGTTCTGCGCATGGCCATGTCCGGAAAGTTCGAACCCGCTGACGCCCCGCGCGGCGTTCTTGACCTTCTTACCCGCGCCGGCGGCGCCCCCAACCTTCAGCACCTGGAACTCGAACTCGCCGACATTCAAAAATCTGTCCGCAAAAAATTCGAGGAGATTGTCGGCAAGGTGGAGATGGGTGAGGGGAAGTGACCTTCGAGTATAGTATTGATGGAGTGGGAATAAAGTAAGTGGTATTGATAATAGTTCTATTTATTAATATATGTCTCTTTTTATGGGGTGTGTCATTAATCGATAGTCCTGTTTATCTATATATATTTTTTTATTATTTCTCAGCCATTTTATTCTTTGTGTATGGCGTAAAAAAATACAATGGAGAAATAATAGAAAAGGGAGTCAGGGCACGCTGGCCATACTATATTTTGGAAGTACTGAAGTTTTATCATTGGTCACGTCATTGAACGCCTTTAAATTGGACAGCATGTTCGACGTCAAAGTCATTTTGTCTTGCTTGACCCTCATGTTGGTGTTTGGACTGAAATCCTCGATCCTGCGTTAGTGTTTGTTCGGCAATGAAACGGCGCAACAGAAATAGGATCAATCTGCAAAAAGCAAAGGACCGTGCGACTGGTCTTGCGCCTGGCCTGGGTACTGCGCATGGCCATGTCCGGTAAGTTCGTACCCGCTGACGTCCCGCGCGGCGTTCTTGACCTTCTCACCCGCGCTGGCGGCGCTTCCAACCTTCAGCACCTGGAACTCGAACTCGCCGACATTCAAAAATCCGTCCGCGAAAAATTCGAGGAGATTGTCGGCAAGGTGGAGATGGGCGAGGGTGGAAAACCTCAGGCATAAGGGTCGTTGAGCCCGAAAAACCGGCGCACGGGGCCGTCGAGAACCATGCAGCAGGCAATGCCGAGCATGGCGAGGCTGATGAGAAGCAGGATCGTGCCTTGTTGCTTGGTTGACCCGGGTTTGATTTCCGCAATGCCCGGATCTGCAGGGTCGTAACGGACTTCAATGCGGTCACCGGCCTCAAAACGGTCGTAGGTCTGGCGGCTCACGTTGGCGATACTGGTGTAAGTCCGGTCTGTACCGCCTTCAGACAGATTGTAGCGCACGGTGAAGGCAAGCCCGCGGTGTGCGTCGAACCGGCGTGTGCGTTTTTCCTTCAGGACGATTTCAGAGCTCACAATGCCCGGATTTGTGGCAATGCGCATGGCCGAGGCGGTCTCATTGTAGCCGAGGTAAAGGATGAAAAGCCCCATGCAGAGCGTGAAGGCAATGAACGGCAGCGGATTTCTGTAATAAAACTGATATTTCGCCATGGATCACCCGGACGGCTTTGTCTGCACGCAGACCTGAAAATAAGCTCCCGCATTAGACGTCAAAGGCGCTTAAGAAATCTTGAAATGGGTTTGGGTGCTAGAGGCCAGCGGCCAGAGCAAACGTCGGGGAACCTCATCGGCGGCGCTGCAAAAGAACCGAGAATCCTAAAGAAGTTCCGGCTGGACTTCGTCGGTTTCGGCGGCGGCGAGGGAGAAGGCGACGGTGGTGCCGCTGCCGACTTCGGAGGAGATTTCAAGTTCGCTGCCATGCAGTTCGATCAGCGAGCTGGCGATGGCAAGGCCGAGGCCGGAGCCCTTGTGGGTCTTGGTAAACTGGTTTTCCACCTGAACGAACGGTTTGGCGAGCCGTTCGATATCATCCTTGGCAATGCCGATGCCGGTGTCGGTGATGGCAAAGCGGGCGCTGCCGTCTTCCAGCTTGACCGACAGGGCGACTTCACCGTTTTCCGGAGTGAATTTGACCGCATTGGCGAGCAGGTTGATCAGAACCTGTTTCAGGGCCCGGCGGTCGCCGCGCACGATGAGATCGTCCGCCACGTCGCAGTTGACGGTGATGGCTTTTTCGGTCGCCGCGTTGGTAACGATGCGGGCGGCCTCGCTGGCAGCTTCGGCGGCGTTGATGTCTTCCGTTTCAATCGACATCCGGCCTGCCTCGATCTTCGACATGTCCAGAACGTCGTTGATCATGTTGAGCAGATAGGTGCCGCTGTTGTGGATGTCCTGACAGTATTCGGCATAGCGGCCAGGGCCGAGCGGTCCGAACATTTCCTGGTTCATGATATCGGAGAAGCCGATGATCGCGTTGAGCGGCGTGCGCAGCTCGTGGGAAATGTTGGCGAGGAATTCAGATTTCGCCCGGTTGGCGTCCTCCGCCTTGGTCTTTTCCTGGGCGTATTTGTCGGCAAGTTCGACCAGCTGCTGGGCCTGAACCTCAAGGGTCTGGCGGGATTTGCGCAGGTCGGCGATGGTGACCTTCTGCTTGCGCTCGCTCTTCAGCAGTTTTTCTTCGTGCTGCTTCAGCGCGGTGATGTTGGTGCCGACGGAGACGAAGCCGCCGTCCTTGGTGCGCCGTTCGGAAATCTGCAGCCAGCGGCCGTCTTCCAGCTCGACCTCATAGGAACCTTCCGGCGTGTCTTCCCGGTGGCTAACCTTGACTGGTGGCGGTGCTACCTCGGCGTTGGCTGCCGCTTCCATCAAGGTCTTGTAGGGCGTGCCGGGCTTGATCACATCCGATGGCAGGCCGTGCAGTGCCTGATAGTTGGAATTGCAGATCACCAGTTCGTTTTTCGCGTTCCACAGAACAAAGGCTTCCGAGATGGTCTCAATGGCATCGCGCAGGCGCAGGTCCGCGGTGCGGCTTTGTTCGGCCAGTTCGTGCTGTTCGGTCACATCGATGCAGATGCCGATCAGATGCGGTTCGCTGCGGCCGGGCTCGCTCTGAACTTCGCCGCGGGCGCGCAGCCAGATCCAGGAGCCGTCCTGGTGACGCATGCGGAACATCTTGTCGATCATGGTCTCGCCGCTTTGCAGCAGGTGCTCGGCAAGGGAGAAGAGATCCACATCGTCCGGATGGGTGATGGAGGAGACTTCCGAAAAACTCAGGATGTCGTCCTTCGGCTCGCGGCCCAAAAGCTCATAAAGCGACGATGACCAGAAAATCCGTCCGCGCGACAGGTCCCAGTCGAACAATCCGCAGCGGCCGTGGGTGAGGGCTGCATCAATCCGGCCCCGTGTGGCGGCATACATCTCGTCAGCCTGTTCGGCGCGGGTTGCCTGGGCGAAAAACGCGTAGATCAGCACCAGAAGCACAGAGGACGTGCCGACAAACAGGGTCACATTGGCCGAAACGTCCGAGCGCCATTCGGCAAAGATATCGGCTTCCGGCTGGTACACTGCGATCATGCCGAGGCGCCCGTCCAGATGATGCACGGTGGCGAAGATGTCTTCCGTTGCCCCGTCGCCGAAGAGGTTGGCCTTGACCGACATGACCCCGGCGCGCGCACCGAAGACGGTCAGGGGCTGGGAGGCACCAAGCAGATCGGCAACCGGCGTGCCTTCAAGTGTCGGCTGCAGGGGCGCGCTGGCCGCTATGCGCCCGTCTGCTCCGGCGACAAGAATGGTCCGGCCGTGACTTGTGGCGCCGGCCGGCAGGCTGTCAGCCAGGATCCGTTGCAATGCGGAGCGGAACCCCAGTTCCGGCAGGTTGTTTTCTTCCGTTGCCAGATGAGTGGTTACGATCGTAGCGGTCAGGGCAATCTCGTCGCGGGCCTGTTGGGCTGTCGCCTGATGGTCGTACGACAGTTCCAAAGTTCTGTAGATGGCAAGGCTAGCGATGAAGATCAGGCAGAGCGCTGGGATGAGCCGGCGCATCAATGGTTCTGATCTGAGGAGGCGCTGATAAGCAGGCTGAGCAAGCAGGCGCAAGTGGCCGGTCAGGGAAGGGCGTTGCTCGCGAGGAGCTTTAACCTGATCCTTGATTTGGGCAAGGCGCCGCAGGGACGCGCTGCCAGCAAAAGCCCGCGCCATCGGAAGTGTTTCCCGAATGTTGTGATGTTACCGTCCGGGGCGATTTCTGTCGCCCGAATCAGTCCCATTTGAATCCAAGATTGGATTCTTGTCTAGGGGAATTTAAGAAAAAAATGGTTAACGCATCAAGCAGTTGGCGAGATTCGCGTTAACCTTTCCCAAGAGTGCCAACTATTGCAGACACCTATCGACAATGTCCCTGCAGTCACGCGAAAGATTACTGGCCGAAGAAATTCGCAACAGTGCTGCTTCTGCTTGGGCAGCACGGCCAGTCTCAAGGGATCTCCAGGACCGGAAACAGGTCAAAAGTCTTGACGCAACTTGCGGATTGCGGGCGTCGAGGGCCAGCGCATTGTCGGCAATAAACTCAAACCCCGCACCATCGGCCCGTGCAAATTGGGTCGGGTTGCCGGTGGCAAAAGCATGGATAAGCGCCCGGACCCGGTTGGGATTGGTGAAATCGTAGAGCGGGTGCGCGGTGAGGGCCTGGACCCTTTCAAGGCCATCGCCCTGGGTCGAAGTTGCCTGGACCATGAACCACTTGTCGATTGCCAGCGACGTGGTTTCATAGCGTTCGCGGAAATGCGCTAGCGCCTCTTCTGCGCCGGAAAGTCCTTGATGCACCAGCGCCGTCAGTGCAGCGAGCCGATCCGTCATGTTGGTTGCACCGTTGAACCTGTCCGCGACCAGTTTCGCCGCGTCTTCAGATCCGCTTGCGGCACACAAGGTCAACGCCCGGTTCGCAAGGGCGCGTTTGCCTGCAGACGCGGCATCTGGTGAGAAGGTTTCCCCGGTATGGTTTTCTTCAATCAGGTCGCGAAGCGCAGCATAGTGTGCCCGGCCCATGGCCGTCCGCAATATATCGCGCGCTGCATGGATCGCATCCGGGTCAACGTCCTTGCCGATATCGCGTGCAATGTCCGCTTCTCCCGGCAGGTCGAGGATTTGCGCCACAAATGCAGGGTCCAGATCAGGGTCGGCCAACGTCGTTCCAAATGCAGAGATCAAGGCCTGGTTCGGCTCGGCTTGCTGTCCGGCACGGATTGCGCTGGTCAGATGGATCAGGTCACGGGTGGCTAAGGTTTGCACAACCTGCCAGCGGTTGAACGGATCGCTGTCATGACCGGCCATGAACAGGAGTTCGTCGACACTTTGATGCTGTTCCAGCCGCACTGGCGCTGAAAACCCGCGGAGCAGGGACAGGACCGGCGTATTGGGAACGTTATGGAACACGACCTTTTGGCGGGCCGCATCCATAATAAGAACGTCACCTTTGATAGAAGCGCCCGTTACCCGGCCAACGGGCATGTCGGCGCCATTCGGGCCAATCAGGCCGAAGCGCAAGGGAATGACGGATGGTTCGGCCTTGGCCTGTTTCGGCAAGGGCGGGATCGACTGGGAAAGCTCCAGCGTCAACTCATGGGCGACCTTGTCATAATGGCTTTTGACATCCACCTGCGGCGTGCCGGCCTGGTCATACCAGCGGGCGAACTGGCCGAGATCTGCTGCGGCCGCTTCAGAAAAACAGGTCAGAAACGCCTCGATCGTCGTCGCCTCACCATCGTGGCGTTGCAGATAGAGGTCCATCCCGGCGCGGAAGTCCTTTTCGCCCAAAAGTGTCTTGAGCATCCGGACGACTTCGGCGCCTTTTTCATAGACAGTTGCCGTGTAGAAGTTGTTGATTTCACGGTACAGCTTCGGCCGGACCGGATGCGCAAGCGGCCCAGCGTCTTCCGGAAACTGGTGTGACTTCAAAAGCCTGACATCGGCAATGCGCTTGACCGGGCGCGACCGCATGTCGGAGGAAAACTCCTGATCGCGGAAGACGGTGAGACCTTCCTTCAGACACAGTTGAAACCAGTCACGGCAGGTTATCCGGTTGCCGGTCCAGTTGTGGAAATACTCGTGAGCGATCACTGCTTCGATGTTGGCGTAATCCTGATCTGTCGCCGTTTGCGGGTCGGCCAGAACATATTTGTCATTGAAGATATTGAGGCCCTTGTTTTCCATGGCCCCCATATTGAAGTCGGAAACAGCAACGATGTTGAAGACGTCCAGGTCGTATTCGCAGCCGAAAACGTCCTCGTCCCACTTCATTGAGCGTTTCAGGGAATCCATCGCCCAGCCGCACCGCGGCTCCCGCCCGTGTTCGACATAAATCCGGAGGTCAACCTGTTTGCCGGAGCATGTGGTGAAGGTGTCTTTGATATGGCCCAGATCGCCGGCAACCAGGGCGAATAGGTACGCCGGTTTTGGATGCGGATCGTGCCAGACCGCATAGTGGCGGTCGGTTCCTTCAAGAACGCCGCTTTCCAGCGGATTGCCGTTGCCCAGAAGAACAGGAGCGTCCGATTTGCGGGCTTCGATCCGGGTTGTGTAGACGGAGAGGACGTCCGGCCTGTCGAGGAAATAGGTGATCCGGCGGAAGCCTTCAGCCTCACACTGGGTGCAATAGGTGCCTGATGACCTGTAGAGGCCCATAAGCTCGGTGTTGGCATCCGGGTCGAGTCGGGTGCGGATTTCCAGCTCGAACGGATCTGCAGGAGGTTTGGCAATCTCGAGCCGGTCCGGGGCCGCGGTATAGGCCGTATCCAGCATTGGAAACCCGTCGAGCGCCAGACCGCTGAGGTCCAAACCGTCACCGTCCAGGATCAATGGCGTGCCGGGCGCAGTCTCTTCTTGGCGGCTGATTGCAAGACGTGCGATGACCGTCGTAGCCTTTGGTGCCAGCTTGAATGTCAGATGAACGGTATCAATCCGGTAAGGAGCCGGTTCATAATCTTCCAGGCGAATAACAGGTGCCGAGTCGGGGCGCATAAATACTCCAAAACCACAAAATGAAGGCAGTCAAATGATTGCCGGATTTGGGAAGCCGGTCTTTAAGCAAGATCAAAGGCGGCCGCAAGTTTTACCAGTGCCGCCACCAATTGGCTGTCCTTATCTGCAAGCGGCCCGATTACGGTAAAATGGTTCGCACCTTCGACAATATCCAGTGTGCCTTTTAGAGACGGTCCATCCCAGGCTTCGGCAAGGGCACGGCTATGGCGCAGGAATTCCGACGACTCGTCTCCACCCACCACTGCACAGAAGCGGCCGTTCATAGGTTTAGGCCAAAAGAGCGGTGAAGTATCCCGTGCTGTTTCTTCCGTTAGTCCCAGTGCCCCGTTCAGGCTTGTCGGAATGAGGGGGGCAAGCTCGAACAGTCCTGAAATTGGCATGGCCGCGGCAATAATTCCCTCTTCAAAGCCGTGTTCCGTCCAGTCGGTTGCCATCAGTGCGGCCGACAAGTGTCCACCGGCAGAATGGCCGTAGACCAGCAATGGTTTTCCGTGAGTTTTGGACAGGTGAGCCGCCAGGGCCTGCATTTCGGCAATAATTTCTGAAATCGTTGCGTCGGGACAAAGAGTGTAATTCGCAATGGCAACGTCAAACCCCTGGGCATTAAGTCCTTTCGCCATGTGGGAAAAAAAGCTTTTGTCCAGTGCTTGCCAATAACCGCCGTGGATGAACATGGCTGTCAGCGGCTGTTTTACCTCAGATGTTGCGGGAAAGAAGTCATAGGTATTGCGCGCTCGCGCGCCGTACTGCTGATCCAGCGCCGTATTAGGACAATCTTTGCGGTAGGCAGCGGCATCTCGAGCCCAGCCCTCGATGATTTGCGGATGTTCAGGGACGCGGGCCCGGTTATTGTATTCCGCTTCCAGATCCAATGCTGTCATATGATTTGTCCGCTCCGCATTCCGTCAGCGTTTGTTTTATGTTTTCCCACGGGGAGCAAGCGCTCTCATAGGCCTTACAAAGCCATTGAGACCTTGCAGGCTTGTTCGGTGTCAAGTTCAGGCTTCGTTAAAAGAGATAGTTTGTCGCCTTGAGACTCTTCCAAAAATTCGGGAGGTTTCTAGCTTAATATGAAATGGGTGCATCAAATCCAGGCGGAGGTTTTGGCCACATGCGTTTATTGAAGATTGTTCTTGTCTCTGGCGTTGTATTTGCCGGTTGGGGGCAGAGTGCCGTTCAGGCACGGCCCAAGTTATACACGATGAGCTGCGGGCAAGCGCAGTCGTTCATCCAAAAGTCCGGATCAGCAGTCGTCGACACGAGCCCGACCACATTCAAAAAAATTGTTGCCAATGGCCAGTATTGCGAACGGACTGAAAGGCTCCGGCCGTACTACACACAGACCAGGGACAACCCGAAGTGCAATGTCGGATATAGGTGCGCACGCCGGACGATGACCGGCCGCTGACGCCTGCCGCATTGACCCGCTTTGCAGAAAAAGAAAGCCGGGTGTTGCCCAGACAACGCCCGGCTTTTCTCTGTGTTCATCCTTAGCGGAGTAGGTCCATCTGATTTTGAGATTTCCGCTTTTGACGTAAGTGCAATGCCGGGCTAAGAGACTTCCCTCGTCAATTTTGAGGGAATTTTCCATGAGCCGTCTCGACAGCTTTATCCGCCGGTTGACCGCCCAGAAAACCTTGCTGGAGGATGTCGCAAGCCGAATCGGCGATGTCGACGGCCCGGTCCTTGAGTTGGGGCTCGGCAATGGCCGGACTTTTGATCATTTGCGCGAGCTCATGCCGAACCGGGAAATATTTGTGTTTGACCGGGCGCTTGCCTGCCATCCAAGTTGCGCGCCCGATGGCGAACACATGATTTTGGGCGAAATTCGCGATACGCTTGCGTTCTGCGGCCCTCGTATCAAAGGACAGGCAGCCCTGATCCATGCCGATATCGGGTCTGGGGATCCGACAACCGATCTGGCGACTGCATCCTGGTTGTCTCCTCTGGCTGACCTGCATACCAAAGCGGGCGGGTATGTCTTATCTGGTCTGGCGCTTGATTTGCCCGATTTCGCTCAGCAGGACCTGCCGGAAGGCATAAAACCCGGCCGTTATCACTTGTACCGCAAGGCAGGTTGAGCGCATTCGCCTCTCCCTTAATCTGCCAACTTTCTGGAGCTTTTAATGTCTGCACCTCTTGAGGGCGTAAAAGTCGTCGAGTTCGCCCGGATCCTGGCTGGTCCCTGGATCGGTCAGACACTGGCAGATCTTGGGGCCGACGTGATCAAGGTCGAGGCGCCATCCGGGGATGATACCCGCGCCTGGGGCCCGCCGTTTGTCAGCGGTGAGGACGGTGCGGACCTCGATGCCGCCTATTTTCATTCCTGCAACCGCGGCAAGCGCTCCATCACGGTCGATTTCCGCACCGAAGAAGGCCAGAAGGTTGCCCGGAAGCTGGTAGAGCAGGCAGACATCCTGGTCGAGAACTTCAAGGTCGGTGGGCTTGCCAAATACGGCCTTGATTACGACAGTCTGAAAGAGGTCAATCCGGGACTTATCTACTGCTCCGTCACCGGGTTCGGTCAGGACGGGCCATACTCGCACCGGGCCGGCTACGATTTCATGATCCAGGGCATGGGCGGGATCATGGATCTGACTGGCGAACCGGATGGCGAGCCGCAGAAGATCGGTGTTGCTTTTGCCGACATATTCACCGGCCTCTATGGTGTCATTGGCGTTTTGGCCGCATTGCACCGGCGGGACGCGACCGGCAAGGGCGAACATGTCGACATGGCTCTGCTGGACGGTCTGACCGGCGTTCTGGCTAATCAGGCGCTCAATTATTTTGTGTCCGGAAAGGCGCCGAAGCGTCTCGGCAATGCCCATCCCAATATCGTGCCCTATCAGGTTTTTGCCGTGAAGGACGGCCATTTGATCATCGCGGTGGGCAATGACAGCCAGTTTGCCAAATTGTGCGGCGTGCTGGGACGGCCCGAACTGGCACAGGACCCGGCCTATGCCACCAACAAGGCTCGGGTGGCCGCGCGTACTGAGTTGGCGCCCATTCTATCTGGCGAGATTGAGAAATATGCGCGTGACGACCTGTTGAGCCGATTGGAAGCGGTTGGCGTTCCGGCGGGACCGATCAACTCCGTGTCCGATGTGTTTGCCGATCCTCAGGTCATCCACCGCGGCATGAAGGTGGATTTGCCAGCGACGGGAGCCGGATCCATTTCGTCTGTACGCACGCCCATCACATTCTCCGACAGCGAGCTTGTGCTCAAGCACGCGGCACCGCGCCTTGGCGAGCACACGGATGAAATCCTCAGAGAAATCGGACTGAAACCGGAGGAAACGTAGGTCACGTCCTCATAAATGAGGTTGAAATGGCGCCAGATACGGCAAAGGTCTGCCAGGAAATTCGCGAACAGCGGGCTGGTTGCCCTCTTGAGCGGATTGACGCAGCAGATCGAAGCCGTTTTGGCGTCGCCTCGCGATGGGGCGAATTGACCCGCCAACAGCGTTGCAATCCCTTGAAAACCGGAAGGTTTCCTGCACGCTTGCGCCTTGTATCCGCGCAAATTCATCTCCACCATTTTTATCTCATTTATGAGGACGTGACCTAATTCCATGAAAGAAAACGAGTTCTTCAAACCAATCTCGGCGGAAACCTTGTCTGACAACTGGGGTGTTCTGACCCGGCACACATTCGAGTTAAAACGGCGGGACGGGTCCTGGCAGCGGCAAACCCGGGAGGTCTATGACCGGGGCAGCGGCGCCGTTGCCCTCCTGTACAATCCGGACACCGACTGTGTTCTTCTGACGCGGCAGTTCCGGCTGCCCGTGCGGGTGCACGGCGAGGACGGCCCGTTGATTGAAGCGCCCGCCGGTCTGCTTGAGGGCGCCAATCCGGCAGCGCGCATGCGGGCAGAGCTTGAAGAAGAAACAGGCTACCGGATTTCTGAGCTTGAGCGCCTCTATGAAGTTTTCATGAGCCCAGGGTCTGTCTCAGAAACGCTGGTATTCTTCAGTGGAATGTATTCGACAGGCGATCAGGTCTCCGATGGAGGCGGTAATCCGCACGAAGGCGAGGACATTGAAGTGCTCCACGTACCCCTTGCCGAAGCACTGCAAATGATCAGAAGCGGCGAAATCCGCGACGCTAAAACGGTAATGCTATTGCAGGAGCTGGCCTTGCGGCTTGGGGGCGGTAAGTAAGGCCGCCTTGGCCTAAGTTGGCCAGTTCAATAGGGCAGCTCGGACGGTCATAAGTTTCTCGTAAAATGTACTGCACCGGCAAATAGGCTCTTCAAGGTTGAAACCGGCATCAGTTCGTGTTCACTAATATCTAGCTCGACAGCTGGTGCGCGGCTGCGTTGGCCCGCTTTCCTAAGCCTTAGAGCTGGATGGAGGTGACAATGCGATATTCGATTGTTCTTGGTGCCACCTTGTCAGCATTTGCGCTGACCTTGCCTGCAACAGGCCAGGAATTCGACGTCAACGAGGAGCAACTTCGCGACGTTTATCCAGGCAAGGCCTATTCCCCCTATGCAGGGCGGACATTCCCTGAACGGCCGCTTTGGGGAGACACCCACCTCCACACTGGTCAGTCAATGGACGCCGGGGGCTTCGGCGCGAGGCTTACCCAGCAACAGGCTTGGCAATTTGCCCGTGGCGAGGAGATAACCGCCTCATCTGGGCAAAGGGTCAGATTGTCCAGGCCACTGGACTGGCTGGTGATTACCGAGCATTCGGATGGAATGGGTTTGATCACCGATATTCTCGACGCGTCTCCGAACGTTACGAAGTATGAGCAGGGCAGGAAATGGTCAGACGGCTATCGTGCCGGCGGTCAAAAGGCTATCGAGGCAACCATTGATCTGATTACAAATTTTGGTCAGGGGACCGTGGATCAGAATTTGTTCGAACAGTATCAGCCGGGCGCCCGCCGGTTTGCCTCGATCTGGTCTGATAATCTCAAAACCGCAGATATGTTCAATGAACCTGGGCAGTTCTCTGCGATTATAGGTTTTGAATGGACATCCTTGGACAAAGGCCGAAACCTCCACCGGAACGTTATATTCCGCGACGGGGCAGGGCGTGCCGGGCAGGTCGTGCCCTATACACAAACGCCACCGTTTGGAAGCCGCGATCCGCTTGATCTCTACAAGTGGATGGCAAACTACGAAGAAAAAACCAACGGTGCCGTGCTTGCGCTTGCTCACAACGGCAACCTGTCAAATGGGATCATGTTTCCCATGGACAAGCAGTTTACCGGCAAGGACATCGACAAGAATTATGTCGAACAGCGAGCCAAGTGGGAGCCTCTTTATGAAATCACCCAGATCAAGGGTGATGGCGAGGCTCATCCGTTCCTGTCTCCAAACGACGAATTTGCCGATTACTACAATTGGGATGTCGGCAATTTGGATCTGACAGAAGCAAAGACCGATGACATGCTCGCCGGGGAATATGCCCGCGAAGCGCTGAAGAATGGCCTCGTCCTGCAGGAAAAATTCGGCACAAATCCATACAAATTCGGCTTCTCCGGTGCCACGGACAGCCACACCGGATTGGCGACCGCCCAGGAAGACAATTTCTTCGGCAAGCACACCGGGTATGAGCCTTCGGCTGAACGCCTGACGCATCCTTTTGTCAAGACGGACAAGGGGGAGCTGTTTGCATGGCAAATGGTAGCATCCGGTCTGACCGGAGTTTGGGCGCGTGAAAATACGCGCGAAAGCATATTCGACGCCATGCAGCGCAAGGAGGTCTATGCGACCACCGGCAGCAGGTTGGCAGTACGTTTTTTCGGCGGATGGGAGTTCACCCCGGAGGACATGAACAACCGTCAACCAGCCTTTATTGGTTACACAAAAGGTGTGCCAATGGGCGGAGACCTTATGCCGAAGCCGGAAAACACTCAGGCGCCAAGTTTCATGGTCTATGCACTGCGTGATCCAATTGGAGCCAATCTGGACCGCATTCAAATCATCAAGGGCTGGGTCGATGCGCAAGGCAACACGCAGGAAAAGGTCTACAATGTTGCCTGGTCAGAGGGGCGTGACGCTGATGATGATGGAAATTTGCCACCGGTAGGCAATACAGTCGATGTCGAGAACGCCAATTGGGTCAACACAATCGGGGCGTCAGAACTCGCTACGGTCTGGGTAGATCCGGATTTTGATCCTGGCCAGCGGGCGTTTTATTACGCCCGGGTTCTCGAGATCCCGACCCCGCCCTGGTATCTATATGATGCATTCCGGTATGGGGTTGAGATTCCCAAAGGTGCTCCGACAAGCCAACAGGAACGCGCCTATACATCGCCGATCTGGTATGAGCCCAAGGGGTGATGAACAGCTTGATGAGGCAGGATACTCCTTTGCTGACCGGATGTGCGTTTAGGCCATCGTTTTCGAAATGGGGATTGCCGCAATCCAACTGCAAGTTCGGGGAGCGGTTCAGTTACCGGAATTGGATTGGTCTATGCGGTTGATCCGCGAACCTCTCGTGCATTTTGTTCTCGCCGGTGCCCTGCTATTTGCCGGATACCAAATGTTTGCAGAACCGGCGGATGTTGGCGGGCCGCCTGAGGTAATTTCAATCGCCAAATCGGATGTCGAGCGGCTGAAAGCCGGTTTCGAACGTACCTGGCGCCGTGAACCAACATCGGAAGAGCTTCGCTTTATCATCGACGGATATGTCCGCGAGGAGATATTGAACCGCGAGGCCCGCCTTCTTGGTTTGGACGCCAACGACGAAGTCATTCGAAGGCGTTTGGTCCAGAAAATGGATTATCTGTTGTCCGCAAGTGCAGAGATTTCAAACCCGACCGAAGTAGAGCTTGGCGCCTTCTATCGGGACAATATGGGACGGTATCAGCGTCCGGCCCGGTTCGCCTTCGATCAGATCTTTCTGGGAGAAAAGGCAGAAGCGGAAGCCGTGGCCAAGATCCTGGATGCTCTCAAAGAAGGCGAAAGTCACAGAGCGCTCGGCGAACACACACTTCTTCCCCCCTCTTTCGGCCCAGGGTCGGCGAAATCTGCCGATAAGATTTTCGGAGATGGTTTTGCCGAAGCTATTGGGGATTTGGAAATCGATCGCTGGTCGGGCCCGGTACGATCGGGGTATGGCCAGCATGTTGTTCGTGTCAAACGTCACGAAAAATCATATCTCCCAGAGCTCAACGACATCAGGGCTTCCGTCATCGAGGAGTGGCGATGGCAGCAACTGGAAAAATTGAAGTTGGAAAACTACGAAGCCCTTGCTGATCGCTATCAGGTGGAGCTGCCGGATCGTGGTTAGATTTGCAGCGCGGACGCTGGCGTTAATGGCAATGCTCGCCGTATCTGCAATCGGTATGAGTCAGAGCGCGATAGCACACGCTCTGGATCCAGGATATCTAGAGCTTCGTGCTTTGGATAATTCGAAGTGGACCGTTTTCTGGCGTGCTCCTGATGTTAGCGGAAGGCCAATGCCGATTTCCCCGGCATTCACTGGCCAGTGTGTTTCAGATGCTCCACCACCGCCTTCTTACGATGGCAGAGGCTGGTCGGCACAATGGCAGCTCGTTTGCGAAACCGGCCTGACGGGAACAGAAATTACAATTGAGGGTCTGGAAAACACACAGACCGATGTTCTAGTGCGTTACGAATTGGCGGCGGGCGGTGCTGGTCATGCATGGCGTCTGCTGCCATCCGGCCCGTCTTTTACAGTGCCGAATGAACCTGGGCCTGTTGAAGTGTTTGACAGTTATTTCTGGCTCGGTGTTGAGCACATTTTTTTCGGGCCAGACCATCTGCTTTTTGTTCTCGCCTTGCTGCTTTTGGTACAGAAATTCAAAACGCTAATCGGAGCTGTTACCGCCTTTACCGTCGCACACAGTTTAACCTTGGGATTGGCGGCGGTCGGCCTGTTAAACGTGCCCGGCCCACCAGTGGAGGCTGTGATTGCGCTTTCCATCATGTTCCTGGCTTCTGAAGTCGTGAAAGCCCGTGATGGTTTACCCAGACTATCTACACGGGCACCTTGGTTGGTTTCTTTCGGTTTTGGTTTGATTCACGGACTTGGCTTCGGCAGTGCATTGAGAGAAATTGGCCTGCCTCAAGATGAAATTCTTCTCGCGCTATTTGCATTCAACCTGGGTGTTGAAGCAGGTCAGGTCGCATTTGTTGTGGCGGTTTTGTCGCTTGGTTTCCTGCTGAAAAACATGTTGCAGGTCAGCAATCTTGCCCCATCCAGAACAAGCCTTGGGTACATAATCGGCTCGATCTCAGCGTTCTGGACCATCGAGCGTATCCTTGCCTTTTAGAAAAAGCGTTGCAGATCGGGTGTGTTTGATCCCAGGCGTATACGAGCGTCTGCCGAAGGTACGGTCGCGGATTGCACCGGGAGCGGTGCGTTGCCATATTCCTTCCATTGTGATGACCTAAGCCGCACAGGTGAATAGCGTGGGACCGAAATGGCGGTAGTCAAAGACGTGCAGAATCCGGGCGAAAAATCCCGTAAACGGCTCAAGGTGCCGCTGACCCGCCTTGTTGGATTCGGTTTTGGCGGTTTTGTCGCGATTTCTCTCGCGCTGGTGCTGATTCTTTCTGTTACCGCCAACTACAAGAACACCTTTTCCCTGCTCAACGACAAGGCGATCCTGGCGACCCAGGCGATGGAAGCCCAAGTCCGGAACTACTTCGATTCTGTCGAGCGGGCTGTCGTTGCGCTGAAGCCGTTTTTCGATGACGGGATATTGGGTTTTGACCGGCTCGACCGGACACTTGAGGACATGACCATCGCGGTCTCCACCAATCCGGCGCTGACGCTTTTGGTTGCAACAGATCTCAAGGGCGAACGTTTCGGGGTCTATAAGGCGCCAAATGGCAAAATATGGCCTTTTGTCCGTGACATTCCGAGCAATGGCGAGAAGATGTACGAAGTTCCCAAGCTGCCCATCGGCAGCGGGCCAAAATGGGGAGCGCTGGTACACAACGCCTACGGTCAGTTTGCAAATGTATCCGTGCCACTTGTCAGGGATGGCAAGATTGCCGGTACGTTGACTGCTGCCAGCTCGATTGCGGAATTGGGCATACGGATCCAGGCGCTCGACGATGGCCCAAATTCAACCATTTTCATCATCGCGGGTGATGACGAAGTGGTGGTTCACTCCGACCTCGAAGAGTTTCAGTCCGGAGGAAAGGCCGAGGTGACTTTACCGGCCGGACGGGGTCAGCTGGGCGATCCGGTTTTGAATTTGGACAATGAGCGTGAAATTCTTCCGGCCTTCGGCCGTGCTGCCGCTCTGGGCATAAAAGTGTCCGCCGTAGAGGCGGCCGATGGCGAATTCCTTATGCTGAGCGGAACGATTGAAGGCTACAGCGACAAGCCGTTGATCATAGGGCAGTATTTCCGCGATGCCTCCGTTTCGCGGGAAGTGGAACGGCTTGCGGGGTCCACCTTCGTCAGCCTGGCGTTGCTGGTTATCTCGGTTCTGATTGCAATTTGGGTCGGCAGACGCCTTGCATGTCCGCTGCGGAACCTGGCCGAGCAATCTGAGCGGGTGGGGGCGTTGTCGCTGTCTGACATTGATCCTTTGCCGCGCAGCCGGGTGAGCGAGCTGGACCAGGTTGCGCTTGCATTCAATGCAATGGTTGAGGGCCTGCGGGCCATGAACACCTATGTGCCGCGTTCCCTCTTCATCAAACTCATGCGCTTGGGTGGAAGCGAGGCTGCCGAAGCCCGGGAGGCGGAGCTGACGATCCTGTTTACGGACATCGCCGGCTTCACGTCACTGTCGCAGAACATGAGTGCGAGTGAGACCGCCCGCCATCTCAATGAACATTTCGCCATACTTGTTGGGGCGGTAGAGGCTGAGGGCGGCACAGTCGACAAGTTTGTCGGTGATGGAATGCTGGCCTTCTGGGGCGCACCTGATGTCCGTCACGATCACGCGGCGGCGGCGGTGACAGCATCCCGGCGTATTGCCGCTGCCCTTCATGAAGCCAACAAGGAGGCCGCGGCAAAGGGGCTTCCGGAAGTGCGGATGCGGATTGGCATCCATACGGGCTCTGCGGTCGTTGGCAATGTTGGCGCTCTTGACCGCTGGAATTACACCGTGGTTGGCGACACGGTGAACATCACCGACCGGCTACAGTCACTGGGGCGGGAAGTTGCCGCGGATGATGAAATCGTCATTTTGGCGAGTGCGGAAACAATCAAGCATCTGCCGCAAGAGGCCGCAAAAACGCCAGTTGGTTCCGTGAAGCTGCGCGGCAGGACCGGTGAAATGGACGTTTGGAAACTGGACCCGTTTGCCGAGCCGGCAGAGACAGCCGATGAGCCTTTGATCGAACTGCGGACTCCAGCCGAGTAGTTCCTGCCCACAATCTGTGGCGCTCAACCTTCTATTGTACATCCTGGCGAATGTGTGATCTTCATCACACATCGCTCATTTGCATCCCGATCACCGGTAAGCGGTTGGAATTTGTGGTTGTCTTTTCTACCACAGGCGGGCTTAGTGGCTTCGGGGTTTTGCGTTTGGATGGGAGGTATTGCTGGTGGATGTTTTGTCGATCGATGGGCTAACGGTCGATTTTAATTCTGACGAGGGGCGCGTCCGCGCCGTCGACAACGTCTCTTTCACCGTGCCACAGAACAAGACGGTTGCGCTGGTCGGAGAATCCGGATCTGGCAAAACGGTGATTTCCCAGACAATCATGGGTCTATTGCCGCCGGCAGCAGAAATTGCCGCCGGGAAGGTGGTCCTGACTGATCCCGATGGTTCCGAACCGCCAGTCGATATCGCCACACTTGACCGCAAGGGGCCGAAGATGCGGCACCTGCGCGGCAACCGTGTAGCGATTATTTTCCAGGAGCCCATGACATCCCTGTCGCCGCTGCACACAATTGGTGACCAGATCGGTGAAGCGGCCTTGCTGCACCGAGATGTCGGTGGACCGGAAGCGCGCGAGCTGACACAGGAAATGCTGCGGCTGGTGCAGTTCCCCGAGCCTGCACGCGCCCTCGACTCCTATCCCTTTGAACTTTCAGGCGGTCTGCGCCAGCGTGCCATGATCGCCATGGCCATGATCTGCCATCCAGCATTGCTGATCGCCGACGAGCCGACAACAGCGCTCGATGTCACCATCCAGGCGGAAGTCCTCAAATTGATCAAGGACGTGCAGTCCGAGCTGAAAATGTCGGTCCTGATGATCACCCACGATTTCGGTGTGGTGGCCAATATGGCTGACGAAGTGGTCGTCATCTACCACGGTCGCATCCTGGAAAAGGGGACTGCGGAACAACTGTTCACCAATCCTCAACATGACTATCTGAAAGCGCTGTTGAATGCCGTGCCAAGCTTTCACATGGACAAGAGCGAACGGCTGGTGCCGATCCGTCCGATCGAGGTGAAAGCCGATGAAATGACCAAGAGCCGGGTTGCCTGTACGGTTGAACCTGGTGCTCCCCTGGTCCAGATGAACAACGTGACCAAGCAGTTCACGCTCCGCAAGGGCGGGTTTCTGGGCACCAAACCGCAGACAATGACTGCGCTCGATTGTGTCAACCTGACCATCAAACGCGGCGAATGCTTGGGGCTGGTGGGTGAATCCGGCTCGGGCAAAACAACCGCGGCCAAGGCGATCCTCAGGGCGATCGACATTGAAGGCGGCGACATCAGTTACAATGCTGGCAACGGTCTGAAGGATATTGGGGAATTGTCCGGCCCGGACCTGATGGATTACCGCCGCCGGGTTCAGCTGATCTTCCAGGATCCGTTCTCTTCGCTCAATCCGCGCATGACGGTCAATGACATCCTGACCGAACCCCTGCAGATCCATCAGATAGGGACACCGGAAGAGCAGGCTGAACGGGCCCGCAGTCTAATGTCGCTGGTGGGGCTGGACGCCAGGTTCCTGCGCCGGTACCCGCATTCCTTCTCCGGCGGCCAGCGGCAACGTATCGGTATTGCCCGGGCATTGGCCCTCAATCCGGAGTTCATCTTGTGCGATGAACCCACATCGGCGCTTGATGTTTCGGTCCAGGCACAGATTCTCAACCTTCTGCAGGATCTGAAACGCGACCTAAATCTGACCTATTTGTTTGTTAGCCATAACCTGGCCGTGGTTGATTATATCGCTGACAGGATTGCCGTGATGTGCCGAGGGCGGATCGTGGAAATTGGTGCGACTCGGGAAGTGGTCTCAAATCCGCTTCATCCCTACACAAAGGCGCTGCTATCTGCAGTGCCGGAACCGGATTTGTCCGCGCCGCTCGACTTTAACGCGCTTGGTGACAAACGGGCTTCCGAGCCTTCAGCCTGGCCGGAACCTTTCCGGCTGGCGCAGGGTATCAAGCCGGTGCTTATCGAAATGGAACCTGAACACTATGTCTGCGCGCCGGGTCTTGAAACCGGCGAGATCAAGGGGACTGCAGCATGAAATCCATCAAATGCATCAGCGCATCGGCGGCCTTTGCAGCGGCATTTGCCCTGGCGCCGGCGTGGGCGCTTGATCTGAAGGAGACACCTGGTCTCGACAGCGCATTGCCGCCCGTAGCTGAACGTGTGCCAACCGAACCCCTTGTGGTAGATCTGGAAGCCAAGGGGCGAAAGACAGGTAAGCACGGGGGCAGCCTGGATACGCTCATTGGCCGCTCGAAGGATGTCAGGCTGATCAACGTTTGGGGATACACGCGGCTGGTTGGCTACAACGACAAGCTGGAGCTGGTGCCGGACATTTTGCAGGACCTGGAAGTCGAAGACGGTCGGATCTTCACTTTGCATACCCGCGAGGGCCACAAGTGGTCCGATGGCCATCCATTCGGTGCTGAAGATATCCGGTATTATTATGAGGACGTCGCTTCAAATCCGGATCTCACACCTTCCGGAATTCCGAAGTTCCTTCTGGTAAATGGCAAGCCGCCGAATTTCGAGGTGCTGGACGAGACCACTGTCCGTTTCACTTGGGACGAGCCTAACCCGGTTTTCCTTCCTGAATTGGCCAAGTCCCGTCCGCCGTTCATATACCGGCCGGCTCACTACCTGAAGAAATACCACCAGAAATACGGTGATCCGGCCTTTATCGAAGCTGAGTCCGCCAAGGTGAAGGCGCGCAGCTGGGCATCCTTGCATGGCAAGAAAGACGAGATGTACAGCGCCCGCAATTCGGAACTGCCGACGCTGCAGCCGTGGCGACGCAAGGCTTCTGACAGCGATCAGCGGTTCGTTCTCGTCCGTAATCCATTTTATCACCGGGTTGATACACAGGGGCAGCAGCTTCCCTACATTGATCGGGTTGTGATGACTGTTGCCGACAAGAAGCTGATTGCAGCAAAGGCCCAGGCCGGCGAAAGCGATCTGCAGGCGCGCAATCTCTCGTTCTCCGACATTACGGTCCTGAAACAGGGTGAAGCGCAGCACGGTTATAAAACGGCGCTTTGGGCGAACTCCAAGGGGTCGGAAATTTCGATCCTGCCGAACCTGACGACAAAGGACCCTGTATGGCGCGAAGTTCTGCGTGACAAACGGTTCCGCCATGCCTTGTCGCTGGGCATCGACCGGACGCTGCTCAACCGCACGCTATTCTTTGGCCTGGGCAAGGCAGGCAACGATACAGTCTTGAGCGCAAGCCCGCTCTACAAGGCTGAATATCTCACCAAATGGGCAACCTATGATCCCGATCAGGCCAACGAACTGCTGGATGAAATGGGGTTGACGGAGCGTAATGGCGAGGGAACCCGTCTGTTGCCTGACGGGCGTCCTCTGGAAATCATCATTGAAACGGCTGGTGAAAGCCAGACACAGGTCGATGCGCTTGAGCTGGTTGGCGAGACCTGGCGGGATCTCGGCGTCAAGCTGTTTGTCAAACCCAGCCAGCGTGACATCCTGCGCGAGCGCGCTGTTACCGGCGATCTCGTGATGTCTGTCTGGTGGGGCATGGAAAACGGTATACCGACATCTGAAATGCCTCCAGCGGTCGATCTGGCTCCAATCCAGGCCGAAGCGCTGAGCTGGCATGCCTGGGGCGATTATTACGAGACCAGTGGAGCTGGCGGTGAAGCACCAGACTGGGAGCCGGCAAAGCGGCTGGTCGACCTCTACAAGGCCTGGCTGGTGTCCAAGTCACCAGAGCAGCGCGAAGACATCTGGCGTGAAATTCTGGATATCCATACCGAGGAAACTATCCGCATCGGCCTTGTTTCCGAGGTCCGTCAACCGGTCGTCATCAACGGCGTTGAGAACGTTCCCCTTGAGGGCATCTACGGCTGGGATCCGGGCGCGCATTTCGGGATCCACCGCATGGATGAGTTCTGGTTGCCTGAAGGCTGAACCATCCTGGCTGAAACTCGAGACGGATACTGAGTACGACGTATGGCATATCGCCTGAAAATGAATGACGACCTGATCGACTATGTCTACGAGCATGGCGTTCGGGAATCAGAGACGCTGCAGGAGCTGCGCCGGTATACTGCGCAAATAGAACGGGGGGACATGATGATCCCGCCGGAAGAAGGGCAGTTGCTTGCGTTTCTGGTCAGGTTGATTGGCGCGCGCTCCGTCCTGGAACTTGGTGTCTTTACCGGTTACAGCACCCTTTGGATGGCGGAAGCGCTGCCTGAAGATGGCCGTTTGATCGCTTGCGAGAAGCTGGATACCTGGGAAGAGACCGCAAAGTCACACTGGAAAAAGGCCGGTGTCGACCTCCTCATTGACCTCCGTTTGGGCCGGGCAAATTCCATCCTGGAAAAATTGCTGGAAGATGGTGAAGCCGGTCAGTTCGACATGGCGCTCATTGACGCGGACAAGAAGAACTACGTTGCGTACTACGAGGCCGCGTTGAAACTGCTCCGGCCCGGCGGGCTGCTGGTCTTCGACAATGCGCTGAGGTCCGGTGACGTCATCGATCCGGTGATCGACGATCCGGCGGTGGCCGAGATCCGTAAACTGAACAAGCTGCTCAAGTCTGATCCGCGGGTGCAGGTATCCATGCTGCCGTTTTCCGATGGCCTGACCCTGGCGTTGAAGGCATCATGAGCAACACGGGGCCATTTTTTCTGTATTGCCGGAATAGGCAGACCGAATTTGACCGGGCGGGGGGGAATTAATGCTCAACTACATCGTGCGCCGGTTACTCACGATGATACCGACGCTGTTTGTGATCAGCTTCCTGACGTTTTTCATTATCGAGTTGCCGGCCGGTGACTATATCTCGAACCAGATTGCGGCACTGAAGTCGACGGGTGAGGCGGCGTCCATCGCCAAGCTGGAGTTTCTGCAAAAGGAATTCGCGCTCGACCGGCCGTTTTTCGAACGTTACCTGATCTGGATCGGCATGTGGCCGGGCCCGCACGGCTTTGACGGCCTGTTGCAGGGCAACTGGGGCTGGTCGTTCGAGTTCGACAAGCCGGTCAATGAGGTGATCGGACCGACTTTGCCGCTCACCATCGTGTTGAATTTCGCCACCATCCTGTTTGTTTACGTGGTGTCCTTCCCGATCGGGATCTATTCGGCCACCCGGCAGTATTCATGGGGCGACTACGGCTTCACCCTGCTTGGATATATAGGTCTGGCAACACCCAACTTCCTGCTTGGTCTCTTGCTGCTGTATTTCTTCAATCGCTGGTTCGGCCTGTCGGTCGGCGGTCTCATGGCCCCTGAATACATCGATCAGCCATGGAGTTTCGACAAGGTCATGTCGGTTCTCGGGCACTTGATCATCCCGACGATCGTGATCGGGACGTCAGGAACTGCCGGCATGATCCGGCGGCTGCGCGCCAATCTGCTTGATGAATTGCACAAGCAATATGTCACGACCGGCCGGGCCAAGGGCCTGAAGGAAAACCGTCTTCTGGTCAAATATCCGCTGCGGATGGCCCTGAACCCCTTCATTTCCGATATCGGCAACCTGATCCCGTCGATGGTGTCCGGTTCGGTCATCGTCTCGGTGGTGTTGAACCTGCCGACTGTGGGACCAGTCCTGTTGTCGGCGCTCCAAAGCCAGGACCAGTTCCTGGCCGGTTTCATCCTTTTGTTCGTGGCGGTGCTGACACTGGTCGGCATGCTGGTATCCGACTTGCTTCTGGCAGTGCTTGATCCGCGAATCCGGCTTGGCGGGAGGGCGTCGTCATGACCGATACCACCGGCAACACAACCAGGAAGGTCGAACATTACGTCGATCCGGCACCGTTCAATCCGGCATCAACTGAAGAGCTGACGCCGGAGCAGGAGCGCTTTTATCAAGCCTCTCAATGGCAAATCATGTGGTGGAAGTTCAAACGCCACAAGATCGCTGTGTGGTCCGGCGTTATCCTGATCCTGTTTTATCTTTGCGTGCCGTTTGCCGAGGTAATTGCGCCCTACAAAGCTGGTACCCGTGACAGCATGCATCTTTATGCGCCCCCGCAGTCGGTGCACCTCTTTCATGAAGGCTCATTCGTCGGACCATTCACCTATGCCATGAAGTCCGAAATCGACATGACCAATTTGAAGTGGGTGTTTTCGGAGGATCGCACCAAGGTGCAGCCGATCCGCTTCTTCTGCAGCGGTGACAGCTACAAGTTCTGGGGGCTGTTCAAGGCTGACTTCCACCTGTTCTGCCCGGCAAAGGACGGCACCATGTTCTTGCTTGGCACGGACCGGCTGGGCCGGGACGTCCTGTCAGGCCTGATCTATGGCGCACGTCTGTCGCTGACGGTGGGCCTGATCGGTGTTGCTATTTCCATTCTGCTTGGCTTGTTCTTTGGCGGCATCGCCGGATATTTCGGCGGCATCCTGGACAGCATGATCCAGCGTCTCATCGAAATCATGCGTTCACTGCCGGAACTACCGCTCTGGATGGCCTTGTCTGCGGCTCTGCCGGTCACCTGGAGTCCTGTCTGGATCTATTTCGGCCTGACCATCATTTTGGGCCTTCTGGACTGGCCAGGTCTTGCACGCGCGGTGCGCTCCAAGCTGCTCTCCTTGCGTGAAGAGGAATACGCCCGCGCGGCCGTTCTGATGGGTGCGAAACCCGGGCGGGTGATTAAGCGTCACCTGCTGCCCGGCTTCACCAGCCACATCATCGCGTCTGCAACCTTGTCGATCCCGTCGATGATCCTTGGCGAAACGGCACTGTCTTTCCTGAATTTGGGGCTGCGCCGGCCATCGGTTTCCTGGGGGGTTCTCCTGAACGAAGCGCAGAACATTTCCGTCGTCACTGTCTATCCCTGGCTGATGGCACCGGTTATCCCGATTATCATCGTGGTGCTGGCCTTCAATTTCCTTGGTGACGGTTTGCGCGACGCGGCAGATCCTTATAAGTGATGGCCTGAATAATTGATTTGGCGTCCTGCCCGCGCGGGCAGGGCGCTGCATATTATCTTCGGAGACAACATGTCGAAAAATGCCAGCACCGCCGAAGGGTGGGATGAGGAATATGAAGCCGGCCGTTGGGCGTTCCTGCGCGCACTGCCGGAAAGCGGGCGTTACGGCATTATCGGCATGTGGCTGATGCTGACGGACACCATGGACGACATGCTTGATATCGGCTGCGGCGAGGGGCTGTTGGGCGAACGGCTCATACCGATAGGATTGAAGAAATACGTCGGTATTGACCTGTCACCGTCGTCCCTGAAAATCGCTGATCTGGATCCTGAGTTGGCTTCCCTGCGCGCCGGTGACATGCACACGTTTGAGCCAAAGGCGGGCGAGACGTTTTCCGCCATCGTCTTCAACGAAGTTCTGCATTTCGCGGATGATCCGGGAGCCGTCGTTTCGCGTTACGTGCCGTTCCTGAAGAAGGACGGCGTCATCGCGCTTTCCATGTACTCGCCCAAGCGTGCAGAATCTGGCGCCAACAAGCTGATCAACCAGCTGTGGGAGGCCACGGACGATACGGCCAAGTGGGAGGTTCTGGACGACTACCGCCTGGTGTCGGACAAGAAGGGCGTTACCTGGCGCATGCGTCTGGTGAAACCGGTCCAATAAACTCTGAGAACCTGTGCCGGGCCGCTACTAGGCGGCAACGGCCCAATGGCCGGCGTCCTCTCTGGCGCCGATGAGCGCCAGGCCGTTGGCGACCGATGTCAGTTCCTTGCCGCCGG
Organism: Roseibium sp.; assembly: GCA_965230705.1. Taxonomy (GTDB): domain Bacteria; phylum Pseudomonadota; class Alphaproteobacteria; order Rhizobiales; family Stappiaceae; genus Roseibium. Next base: position 1,777,715 of record CBDDLN010000001.1, read on the forward strand.
AAAGCCGCTCAACGCCAAAACGCCGCTCGAACTGCTTGCGCACGGTAGGCACGAAGGATGTGCCGCCGGTCAGGAATATCCGGTCAATATCCCTGTCGGAAACGCCGGCCTTGTCGATGGCTTCGTTCAGGGCATGATTGATTTTTTCAAGTTCCGGAGAGATCCAACTCTCGAACTGGTCCCGACATACGGTGGCCCGGAAATCACTGCCCAGCGGGGCGAATGTCAGCTCTGCCTCGGCTGCTGACGACAAACGGGCCTTGGTCTCCGACACCGACTTATAGAGTGGATATCCCTGATCCTCGTCGACCAGTTCAATGAACAGCTCGATCTTTTCCGGCTCCAGGCACCAGCGCAGCAGCTTCTTCATTTCCTTGTAGTCGTCCGAGGTCTTGAAGGTCGACAGCATGTGCCACTTGGCAAAATTGGAAAAGAGGTTCGGCGGGATATCAAGGATCTTGCCCATGCTCTTGTATTGGCTGCCCTTGCCAAGTTCGGGCAGGATGACATTGTCGATGATCCGGTAATCGAAGGAATCGCCAGCAACACCGACACCGCTGCGGCTGAGGGGTTCTGCCGTCAGGCCGTTGGCACCAAAGCGGAACCGCATGAGGGAAAAGTCGGTCGTGCCGCCTCCAAGGTCGGCCACAAGAATGGTTGCGTCATCCGTCAGGGTTTGCGCGAAGGAAAACGCCGCTGCGACCGGTTCCAGAACGAACTGAATATCGTGAAATCCGGCCCGTTGGAACGCTTCCCGGTAGCGCGTCATGGCCAATGCATCATCTGGCGTATGTCCTGCAAAAGCCACCGGACGGCCAACGATGAGCCGAGTCCCCTCCGGGACAACAGGAACGGCTGACTTTTGCAGCGCCAGCGTCAGGAATGTGACCATCAGGGCTTCGAAATCATACCTATCGCCGTAAATGCCAGTCCCGTTGAAGTGGGGGCTTGCTACAAAGGTTTTCAGCGACTGGATGAACCGCACATCGCCAAGGCTTTCCAGAAATTGCCGGATGGCCCAGGGACCTGCTTCCGGATTCGGTCGCTTCGCCGGTCTGCGGTCCAGAAAACTCAGGACTGTTGCCAGGGACATTACCGAGTCAGCACCTGTCCCGAACTGCAGGGATTGGGTATTGCCGTTGCTGTCTGCTTCCACGAGAACCGTGTTCGACGTTCCAAAATCGAGGCCTATTGTCTTTGTCATAAAGGAAACTCCCGGCAAAACGTCACCCGCCTCTCGGCCATACCCTTGCCGGATCACAATGGCGTGTATCGGCCGGGGCATTTTTCTAAACTGGATTGGTCAAGAGGATCGAAGTGGGCGTGCGGAGATACTGCCAATGGGCCTGTGTTGCAAGCTCAAATTGGCTGGGGCCCCTTCGTTACCTCCATCTTCCATTCAGAAGGGGTGTTGGCGATGCATTCTGAAACTGGCTGGACTTATACGTTTCACTCATAGGGGCCATCAGCAATTACGATTTTCCTCGCTGGACCTCCCTATGCAAACTCCCGCCAAATCTCAAATTTGCTCAGCCTGGGAGGACTAAATGCAGCGTTTGCCGAAAATCGAAAAAGAGGACGTCTCCGGGGAATTTGACGCATTCTATGATGCCGTCACAGCTCTCTTGGGCCGGGTCCCGAATTTCTACCGGACGATTTCCAATTCGCCTTGGCTTGCAATGTGTTTGCTGCCGCTCAACAGTACCGTCCAACGCCAGTGGCCCGGAACGTCAGTATCTGGAAAGGTCAAGGAACTGGTGGTCATCAAGTCCAGCCACGTGAACGGCTGTAAATACTGCTACGCCCACAACACGGCGCTTGGTCAGGCTGCCGGTATCACCCATGAGGAAATCGTCGAAATCAGTTCCGATGACTACCTGAACTCAAAAAGCTTGTCGGAAGCCGAGATCGCTGCAGTCCGTTGGGCTGAGGCGGTGACAACGAACACAGCAGCCCAGGATGATGAGCTGTTTGCACTGCTGCAAGAGCACTTCAGTACCCAGGAAATCGTTGAGCTCACGATGACGTCGGCCATGTTCAACATGATCAACCGGCTCAATGACAGCCTCCGGGTGCCGATTGAAGACATTGAAGAAATCGACCTGATCAAGCCCTCGTTGAACCTCGACCCCGGGAAGGTGAAAAACTACCTGACCTGGCTTGCTTCATTCTGGCCGGAAGAGGATTTCGATACGGTTGTCCAACAGGCCAAGGATGCCGCCCGACCTGTTTCCGAGGCCGCGGAATAGGCCGGCCGTAAAGTCGCCAGCACTCCATGGCAAAGGCCGGACCGATGTTGATCTATCCGGCCTTTTCCTTTTCCAGGTAGCTTTGCCGCGCTTGAAGTAGCGCTGACCAGGTGCCGCTCCTCACGCGGCCATCGATTCATGATCGCTCATGGCCTGTTCCTGGCGGGCGAGACCCACTCCGTTCTCGCTGGCCCAGACGATGGACATTGGAGTTTTTGTGCCATCTGAGCGTTCGAGAACAACGGCCATGCCGCTTTGAGCGCCCTCGAACGGCATGACGCCCGCGCCACCGTCAGACACATTGACCAGGTAGGTCTCAAAGACAGTGCCATCCGCGTGCAGCTTGACTTTCTCGCCGCCGGCCGCTTGCCGGGTCGCACGGCGGCGTTCATCGACGTCATTGGCAATATCGAGCAGAAAACCTTCAATGGCCTGGGCCATGTTGTCGGCAACGTCCTTGACCTCGCGGGCAACCCGGTCGACCGTTTCCGCCTCATCTGCTGTCTCGTTGATGGAGGTGGCAACGTTGCTCGCTCCCAGCAAGGCTTCATCGGTGCCGTCCGCGGCCATTGTTATGCTTTGGGAAATTTCGTGTGTGGCCTGGCTTTGCTGCGTAACGGCTGTGGTGATGGCCGTGGTGACATCCATGACGTTTTCGATGGACGTGGTGATCTGCCTGATCGAACCGACCGCACTATCGGTCAGACCCTGAACCGCGTTGATCTGATTGGCAATTTCCTCTGTAGCCTTGCTGGTCTGATCGGAAAGTTCCTTGACTTCAGCAGCCACGACGGCAAATCCGCGCCCGGCATCTCCGGCCCGCGCAGCTTCGATCGTGGCGTTCAGAGCCAGCAAGTTGGTCTGTTCGGCGATCTCTCGAATCATCTCTACGACCGAACCGATTTTGTCGGCTGCCTGGGCCAGGCTGGAGACGTTCTGATCGGTCTCCTTGGCTACATTGGTTGCAGCGTCAATGATGTCTGTCGCCCGCTTGGACTGACTGTTGATCTCGTCGATGGCAGCGCTCATCTCTTGCGCGGCTGCCGCGACTGCCTGGACACTCTCAGAAGATGTGCTGGAGGCCTCGTGGGCGCTGGATGCCGCCTGGGACGCAGTAGAGGCGATGCCGGTTACCCGTTCTGCCACCAGAGCCATAGCGCCCGTCTTGTCGTCGACCTCGCCGGTTACATTGCCCATTAGGTTGCGGAACTTTTCGACCATTTCCTCCATTTTGTTTTGCCGCATCCGCTCCTTGTCGCGTTCCATGGCGGCATCGGCTTCGAGCGCCATGCGGACCCTGGCATTTTCCTGAAACTCGGTGCCCGCGCGGGCAAGTTCGCCGATGACGTCTTTCCGACCGGTGAGGGGCATCTTGAAATCCAGATCCCGGTTTGCAATGCGCAGCAGGCTGGTCTTGATCGCGTTCAGTGACCTGTCAATGGCTGAACCCTGCCAGAAACTGACAGCGACGGTCAGGACCAGAACAAGAATGGAAATGCCGGAGAACAGGTAGACCTGCATCCACGCGGCATTGGCTATTTCCGCAGCGCGTGCAGAAGCGGCGCCAATGAATTCAAGGGATGCGTTGCGGATCAGGTTCAACCGTTTGGTGGCCGTGGCGAACCAGACGGAACCGTCGATTCCCTGGCCGTCGGCGGTTTGCGGCAGCGTTCTGAGAATACTTCTCCAGGTGGTTACCTGATCTACGTCCGGACCGGTTACCGTGTTGTCAAAGGCAGAAAGTTGTTCAGGCGATGCGGCTCCGGTGAACTTGTTCAGGTAGGACTTCTCGACCGAGAGGCGGTCAAAATAGGCCAGAAAGAGTTCCGGATTGATTTTGCCATCGGCAGCGACCCTGGTGAACAGGCGGCCCCCGATGGCCCGTTCCAGTCCTCCTGCTTCAATGGCTTCCGTCAAATAACCGAAAGGCGTCATCTGGGTGACATATACCGGGTCCTGGCTCGCGCTTACTGCCGTGCGGACCACTTTTAGAAGCGCGGCCACCTTGCCGGTGTAGAACTTCAGGTTCTCCGAACCGGTCGCGAGTTTGCCGTCGATCCGGTCCCGGTGCTCCAGGACAGCCTCAAGCCCGTTGACCGTATCCGTGATGTATTTCTGGTTTTCCCGGTTGGTCAGTTCGAGGCCTGCACTGGCGGCTCTGAGGTCGCGAAGCGCCGTGTCGGTTAGACCACGTTGTTTCATCAGGTGGCCTTTGGGCGTGCTGGCATGCCCGGATGCCAGATAGACAGCTGTCCTGCCACGTTCCTTTTGCAGTTCATGAAGGGCGGCTTCAGCTTTCTGCGCCATTTCCGTCATGGGTGGCAGGTCGCTTGACCTGCGTGCGTTTTGGAAGCTCTCGAACAGAAAAAGCGACGTAATGCCTATGAGCGTTACCAGCGGTACGAAAACGACCAGGCCTATTTGGGCACGAAGTGATTTGATCATCTGAAGACAACCCTTTGGGGAAAATCGGATTGCCCAAATTCTTGGCTTCAACCGTTAAGAGAGGGTTGCGGTAAGCTGGCTTATATTGCGTAAAAAATAAGCAAATTGTCGCAGTTTATAGCAATTCATGCATTGATATTCTGTAGTTTCAATTAGTTCCAAATAAGAATAAGTGTATTGACGTAATAAATTCGATTTAGCACCGTGTATTTTTACCGATACAAATCTAGGGTGGTAAAAATAGCAATGTCTCGCCAGGCTCTGTACGCTGTTGCGAGAAAAGCCGGGCGAGAATGTCTTGCAAAAAATTAGCTTGGTAAAACTACGATTGTGGATTTTCCGCCAGAATTGCGAAGGGCGTGTGCGTCTGCAAGTGCGGGATCCTCGCGCCAGGCCTTTGCAGCCTCCACGTTAGGAAAGCTCAAGGTTGCAACGAGGGTAGGGGCCTCAAACGCAGCTTCGAGAACCGTTGGAGCCGGATCACCGGCAACGACTTTTCCGCCATGTTTGGCGAGCGCCTCTCCGGCAATTTCCCGGTATTTTCCGAGAGCCGCCGCATCAGTCACGGTAATCAGGGCAAGGGCTTGAATGCTCATAAATCATCTCCGTGTTGGAATGATCAGAAACATAGGAGCAGGCCTGCCTGATAAAAATTCCACAAATTCGGAATTGCCTTGTGCAATAATGCACGGGCTATGGATAAATGGGACGATTTGAAATTCGTGCTTGCGGTCGCAAGGGCTGGTGGTCTGTCTGGCGCGGCCCGGGGGCTTGGGGTCAACCATTCGACCGTCTCCCGCCGGTTGTCCGCGCTTGAGGCCGAGCTCGGAACCCGGTTGTTCGAGCGGTTGCCCAACGGCTTGGTGCCGACTGCGTCAGGTGCAGAGGCGGTGGAGGCCGCCAAGCGGGTTGAAACCGAGCTCTTCGCGCTCGATACCAGGATCACGGCGCAGGATGCTGAACTGGAAGGTCCCTTGCGGATTACGGCCGCCCAGCTGCTATTTACCGCCCAGGTGGCGGAGATTGTGGCCAGGTTTTCCGAGCGGCATCCGCGGATCGAGCTGGAGCTGATCGCGGCCAACGAGATTCTGAGCTTGCAGCGGCGCGAGGCGGATGTGGCAATCCGCGTCACTGACAAGCCGGACGAGAGTCTGTTCGGGCGTCTTGCAACCAGTCAGAACCGTGCCTTTTACGCTTCGAGTTCTTTTCTGCGCACCCACGAGGAAGCGCTGTCCAAAAGCGAAAGCCTGGCCGAAATTCCCTGCGTAGCGTTCAAATGGTGGGGCAAGTCACCGCCGAAGGAGCTCAGGGCACGGTATGAAAATGCCTATACCACAGTTGTGTGTGACGACATGATCGCGCTGCATGCTGCCGTCAGGGCCGGCATGGGCATGAGCCGGATGCCCTGTTTTCTGGGCGATCCGGATCCGGAGCTTGTTCGCGTGCCGGGATTTTCCTTGAGCCGGTATTTCGACATCTGGGTTCTGACCCACCCAGATTTGAAGCAGGTGGAGAAGATCCGCCGTTTCATGCGGTTTTCAGCCGATGCGTTCAAGGCGAATGCGGGGCTGTATCTGGGGGCTCAGACCTGACCTGCCGAGGCGGCAGGGTGTTTTGTTGCAAATGTAACCATTTGATCTAAGTCAAGGCGGATCGTTTCTCTCCTTATATAGTTACGTTTGTAACTAATTAGGAGGAGCCAGGGCATGAAAGTCGAACAGATCCATCACGTCGCCTACCGCTGCAAGGACGCCAAGGAGACCGTCGAATGGTACGGCAAGATGCTGAACATGGATTTCATTCTGGCGATTGCCGAGGATCATGTGCCGTCGACGCACGAGCCTGACCCCTACATGCATCTCTTCCTGGATGCAGGAAACGGCAACGTATTGGCCTTTTTCGAACTGCCGACCAAGCCGGAAATGGATCGTGACCGCAACACGCCTATCTGGGTGCAGCACATCGCCTTCAAGGTGAAAGACCGGGATGAGCTGATCAAGTTCAAGGAGCACCTGGAGGCAAATGGCGTTGAAGTCCTGGGCGTGACCGATCACTCTATTTTCCATTCCATCTATTTCTTCGACCCGAATGGCCACCGCATTGAACTGGCCTGCCCGGATCCGGCGGAAGACAAGATGCTGGCCAAGCTCGACACGGTGAAGTGGGAGATGCTTGAGGAGTGGACCAAGACCAAGCGCGCACCCAAACACGCCGAATGGCTGCACGCCAAGGAGTTCGAAGAGCTTTAATCGGAGTTTTCGGCGCACTTTGCTCCGGCGACCGGCGACTAAACTTTTGAAAACGCACCCCGGCGAAACTGCCGGGGTGTTTTTTGTTAGCTAGCGCTCTGTGCCTATCGGCCCCGGATCGGTTCCGGGGCGGCGCGGGTGGATTTGGCAAGACCAGCATCTCCCACTTGCTCCCTGCCGTCCCGGCACTTGAGCCGGGACCTGCTAAAGGCAAAAAGCTTCCCACTCGTCACCCCGGAATAGCGCAAGCTTTATCCGGGGTCGGGGAGCCCCGAAGCTGTCGGTTTTTGCGTAATCGTCGATAGGCAATTGGCTCCCCGATCCCGGGTCACAACACGTTTGCCCGGGATGACGACCAGTGGCGCTGTGGCAAGATGTTCAAAAGGCCCCGGATCAGGTCCGGGGCGGCGCCGTGGGTGTGGTTTGTTCAGCCTGTGCGAACCACTCACCGCCGTCCCGGCCTTTGAGCCGGGATCTGCAACGGGAGAAGCTTTTCTCGTTCGTTAACTCGGCTTTCCGCGATGCTGCCTTACGGAACGGCAAACAGACGTGGGTCGCCAACCAGCCAACTCACAGGTTTTGTGCGATCTGGTCCAGCTCGAGTTTCAGGGAAGCTGAGGTGCCGCTCTCATGGCGGAAAATATCGTCGATCACCGGCTTGCCCTTTTCCCGGATCACCACAAACACGAGCTTCGTGAACGTCTGGTATTTGCGTTCGGTTCCAAAGCAGGTCTTGGCCTGAAAATGGACCGTCACATCCCAGGAATGCTCGAAAGCCTTGTTTGACGTGATCGAGATTTTCTTCAAGGGACAGCCGTCCTGTGCGCCGGTCAGAAAATCGTAATCCAGCGGATAGCCACCCCTCTCTCCGGCCTCGGGCGACTTTGCGGCCCTTTGGTAAAAGGATGCGAAATCGCGGCTGTAGAGCTGTTTCAACCGGCCTTTGGAGAAATAGCCCCCGGTATCTGCGGAAGGGTTGGCTGAGAACGTGTTTTCCGCAACGGTCATGACCTTGCGTACTGGGGAGGCCGGATCGAATTTGGTCTGCTTTTTCTTCGGATTGGCGGCAGCGCGGACCGACCATTGCTGGCTTGCAGATCCATTGCAGGTGACCTGCGTCATCTTCGGGCGCAGCTTTTTCGGTTTCTTCTTGAAATCGAGGCACAGCCCGCTGTTCCGGTTGCGTATGACAACCGTGGCATCGCCAATAAATTCAACGTCCCAGAGACGGTACTTCTTACCGTTGCATTTGGCCTGAAAGACGCCAGTGCCGCTTTTCTTCTGCCCCTTGGGCACGCCCATGCAGAGGCCAGACTTTCCATTGACGATCCGGCCGTCCGCGTGAAACTCCCAGTTCTGGTTCGGTTTACCGGTGCATTTGGCGGTCACCAGGCGCAAGGCGACTTTCATCTGCCCGTCCGGATTGGCCAGACACCGCTCCGTCTCCGCATTGATGATCCGATCGGCAGCTGTCACCGGTTCTGCGCCGAAATAAGCGAGAAACCCCGCAATCAGCAGAACGAACTGTTTCAAGAGTTTGTGCGATCGTTGTTGCGGCAAGGGAAGTCCGTATGTGTTGAAAGGTTTTGGGGAATTGTACCGGTTGCCCGCATCGTAGTGGGAAACAATCAGTGCTGCCAAGGGCCTGTGTCGTTTCTGCCCTTTGCGGTCATACCCAGTTCAACGCTCTACCATAGTCCGCATGATCGCCGTTTCCCCTCGGCGGCCATCCCCGCCGATGTGCGGTGATCCAAGCAACGGTTCGGCAAGAGAAACAAGTGAGTTAAAGTCCTGTCTGCTTTGTAGTCGCCGAGTCTTGTTTTGTGGCAGCAGGAGACAATAGATCCCCGCACGGGGACGGGGATGACATCTCAGACCGCAGGAACGCTTGTGCTCAACACTCCCATCATACTCCAAAAAGCGCCTTCACCCTTGGCCAGTCAGCACCATCATGATGGGTCGCGATGGAGAGGAACTCGTCCAGGAACTCCGAACAGCCGTCGTCGTGATCGAGGTGATGGGTGAGGATGCCCAGCGGTTCATCGGGATTGGTTCTGCGGCGGCAAAGCTGGAAATCCAGTTTGTTGGCAGCGCTCTTCCATCCAATGAAGCGGCGTTCTGTCTTCCACTTGATGATGTCCACATGGGTTTGAACCATCATCAAGCCCGGAAAGACCTCCGGTAGATAGGTGGAGAGGGAGTGGATGCCAATGTCCGGCAGAAGGCGGGCGACGCCGGGTGCAATGCGGTTCCAGGGCGGAACCATGGCCGGAACGAAGCTTGCGCCAAAAAGCTCTTCCAGCCGCGCCTTGCCCTTCGCCAGCTCAGCCATCAATTCATCCGGATTACGGCGGCTGCCGAGTTCGGCGGCCTTTTCGCCAAGGTCCTTGCGCTGAAAATTCCGGTGCTGCCAGCCGTGCTGAAGCACAATGGCGTGGGGTTCGGTTTTCAGGCGGTCCGCGAGGGCCTGCGTGGCCTGTTTCGGGATAACGGCCAGCGCAACATCGATATCATGCCTGCTCGAGAACGACAGCAACGTATCAAGCGCCTCGGACGGTTCGGTCGCGTCATCATCACGCCACCAGAACCGGACCTTCTGTCCGCGTTCGGCAAACCAGTCGAGGTGAGCCGTCAGCTCTGATCGGAACCGTGCAAGACCGCTGCTCATGAGGCTCTCGCCTTCAGCTCCTCCATCAGGATTTCCGCGCTTTTTTCAGCGCCGCCCAGAAGAACCTTGTGCTGCGCGCGCGGCAGGGCGAGGGCGTCATCGGCGGCCTGCGCGAGCCGTTCGGGCGTCAAATTGTGTTCCTCGGCCACCACGACACGTTTATGGGCTGCAAGGGCCTTGGCGCGCTGGGCCTGTTCGGTTTCCGTTGCCTGGGCGAAGGGCACGAGCACGGAGGGAACACCGGCTTCAAGCACATCAAGAACGGTGTTGTAGCCTCCCTGGCTGATGGAAAGGCGCGCACGGGCGAGCAAGCCGGTGAAATCAGGCCGGGCCCATTCCACAATCACGCCTTCTCCAGCGCGGGCGCGGTAATCTTCATATTCATCTTCGGGAACGTTGTGGCCGACCAGAATGCGCCACGTACAGTCTTCTGCGCGGCGGGAGAGGGTCCGGGCATCGACCGCGCAGCCGAGCAAGGCTTCTGACAGGGCGCCGCCGCCACACGATACAATCACTTCGTCTCCGCCATCGCCGGCCGGCGGATCGGGCCGGTCGCCTTCCCGCATGACATATCCGGTGTAGCGGACAAGGTCTTCCACCCGGTCGGCGAACGGGAAACTGTCGCCAAGGGTGATGAAATCCGGGTCGGCATGAACGAGCACACGGTCGAAATAGGCCCGCGCCCGGTCGGCCATTTCTTCCTCTTTCCACAGCTGCTGCTTGGGCACCAGAATGTCGCGCACCGAACAGGCAATGACCGGAGGTTTGGCTTTCTCCTTCGCCGTTTGCATCAGGCTGGAAAGCTCGAACTCAAACTGACGCCGCCCGAAGGGATAGGTCTCTGTCAGAAGCAGGTCGTAGGATTTGGCATTAAAGGCGTCAAGTGTCGCTTTTGTCCGCATCATTCGCCAGGCGTCGTCAATGTCATCGCCATCCAGCGTGATCATCCGGCTGAAGGCAGCGTTGGCGCTCTTGACCGGTGGCAGCTGAATGACGTCGAGACCGGTCACATCCAGCGTTGGCGGCAAAAGATTGCCTGTCGCCAGCGTCACCTCGACCCCATGGGCCACAAGAGCCTTGCCGATGGCGGCTGCGCGGACCGCGTGGCCGGTGCCGAGCAGGTGCTGAACATAGATAAATGCGGTCAGGGGCGCGTTCAGGGGCATGAGATCATGTGTCCTGGGATGGATTGGAACGAACGGTGCGGTAATGGTCTAGAGCGGCTTGGAGAAAGGCGTCAAGGCGCTCTGCGCCAGCGGCCAGTGAGTGGGCCGTTTTCATGTGACGCATGGCGGATGCACCAAACTGGCCTGCGAGGCTCGGGTCGCGCAGAAATCTGCCAAGGGCGGTTGCAAAGGCCTCCGCATCGCCCTCGGGAGCCAGCAGCCCGGTCTCGCCGTCTTTTACCATCTCGGGAACGCCGAGGGCGTCGCCTGCGACAACGCCTAGACCGGCAGCTTGCGCCTCCAGAATGACAAAGCCGAAGGATTCGCGGATCGCCGGCCAGGCGAAAAGATCGTGTTCTGCATAGAGTGCCGGCATGTCTTCAGGAGAAACAGCGCCGCACCAGTCAATCCGGTTTTCCGGGAAGAGGGCCAGTATGTGGTCCCGGTTGGGTCCGTCTCCTGCGATCGTCAGCTGCCAGGGGAGGTCGTCTAACTGCGCCAGGGCGGTTGCCAGAACCTCATAGGAGCGTGTCTTGTCGCCCTCACGCATCATGCCGACGGTCAACAACTTGAGCGGTGGTTTGCATGGGGATTTCGAAGTCTTCGCAGCCTCAATGAACGGTTTGATATCCAGAAAGGGCAGGACAGTGCGCAATCGCGCTTGAGGGTTGGTTCCGGTTTCCTCAAAAAACGGTAGCAGCCGGTCCCGGTCCCAGTCGTGCAGGGCCGCAATGGCATCGGCGTGTGTCAGTGCAAGGTCGGCGCCCTGAAACCCGACCGCCCAGGGGCCGGCCCGGCGCTTTCTCGCCCGGCTTGCCTCGATAATCGCGTAAGGAAGGCCGAACCGATCGGCGAGTGCCGGGCCGATCCAGTCTGGCGCCTTGTGATAAAGATGGTAGGTGAGGAACAGGTCCGGACGGTAGCCATCCTGCTCCCAGTCCGTGGCAATCCGATCAGCTTCGGCAAGGGCTGCCTGTTTGATCTCCAACAGAGCCTCATCGCCGCCGGTCTTGTGCCAGGCGCGGAACCTGGTCGCCGTCCGCACGTCGTGGCCGGCCGTCTCCAGCGCCTTGACAATCAGCCGGCCCATGGTCCGGTCGCCAGAGGGAACCGGATCGTCCAGCGGCTTCATTGGGGCAGTGAAGGCGATTTTCACGGGGCTCGCTTCCAGATTTTATGCGAATGCGGAAAACCTAAAGCACGGCGCGGAATTTTTCAGCCAAATGATCGAGGCCCGGTTCGGTCGCAAAATTGGTGCGCACGTGCTCAGAGGACGCCCTGCCGAGCTGGTTGCGGACTTCCGGTTGCCGGATCAAGTCTTCCAGCGCTTTGGCCAGGGAGGCTGGATCCGCTGGTGGCACCAAGCGGCCGGTTTTGCCATCGGTAATCAGCTCCGGAATCGCGGAGACCTTCGTCGACAGGCAGCAGACTCCCATGGATTGCGCCTCCATCAAGACGTTTGGAAGGCCGTCGCGGTCGCCAGACTTCGCCAGCTTTGACGGCAGGACAAAGAGGTCGGACTCCAGGCACGACTTGATGACTTCTTCCCGGGGCTGGGCGCCGCGCCAGGTGATTTTGTCCGACAGGCCGAGTTTGCCGGCGCGGGCTTTCAGCTTTTCCGCCAGCGCACCGCCACCGATATGGGTGAAATGCCAGTTAAGGTCTTTCGGCAGTCTGGAAAGGGCAGTCAACAAGTCATTGTAGCCCTTCTTTTCGACCGCACGGCCGACCGAGAGCAGACGCACCGGCTCGCCGCTGCCATCTGCCATGGACGGATTTTCGCTTGGCATTGGAAACAACGAAAAATCCAGGCCGTGATAGACGAGTTCAACCTTGTCCGGGTTTTTTGACAGGCTTTTCAAATGTTTGGCGTTGACGCTGGTACAGGTAACGCCCCAGGCGGCATCATCCAGTTTGGTTCTAAGATCCCACTCCGGGCTCGTCCAGATGTCCTTGGCATGGGCTGAGAACGACCAGCTTTTGCCTGCCAGATGGGCGGCGTAGCGTGCGGCGGAACAGGGCGTGTGCAGATAGTGTGTGTGGATCCAGCTAATGTCTTCTGGCAGCTCGTGGGCAAAGACGCAGCCTTGTGCCCAACGCCGTTGACGGTTGGCGTTGCTCTCGCGGGCGAAGTCCTTCTCGAACAAGGCACGAGCCGCCTCGAAGGTCGGCTGCTGTTCGGCCCAGCGCTTTGCCCGCGCGACACGGGCCGGGTCATCCTTGACGTATTCGGGAAGATACAGAACCTCGGCCGAGATTTGCCGGTGCAGCTCGTGGATATAGGGATCGTAGGGTTCGCGGAGAGCGACGACCAGGATCGGGACACCCCGCCGTTCCAGTCCAAGCATTTCCTGGGCGATAAAGGTTTCAGACAGGCGTGGGTAGCCTTTGACCACGATGGCGATGCGGGACATATAATTCTCGAGGTGGGATATTGGGGCGGTCTTTAGGAATTGACCAGTTGGGCTTCCGGAATTTCGCTCTGGTTTGCTGCGAAAATCTCGCCGACACGGTGGCCGATCACGTCGAGACCTCCGAGCAGGTTGTCGATGCCCGCAGCAGACGGTTTCGGGCGTTTCGGCAAGTCTGCGAGCGCGTTGGTCATCAACTCCGGATCGGGGTATTTGTCGATCGGCAGAACCTTGAGCAGGCCGCTGCGTTCGGCGCGGTCGGCGCGGATTGCCTGTTCCCGGCGCGGTTCGATCCGGGGAACCAGCAGTGTCGGTTTGTCGAACGACAGGATTTCGCAGAAGGTGTTGTAGCCCCCCATGCCGACGATCGCCTTGGCATTCGCCAGATAGGGTTCGATCTGCGGCGTGAACCGGATGACGGCAACGTCCCTGAGATGGTCTGCACGTTCTGCGAAATGGGCAACGGAAGCCGCCGGCATGAACGGGCCAAGAATAATGAGTGCCGGAAAGAGCGGGCGTTTGCGCGACTCGTAGGCACGCATCACCCAGTCGACCATTTCCACCCCGTCGCCGCCGCCGCCGGGCGTAACCAGGATATAAGGTTCTTCGCCGAATGGCGCCGGTCCGGGCACATTCTCTGCACCGGCAGGCAATTCCCGGCGAAGGTATCCGGTGTAGCGGATTTTGTCCTCCACTGTCGAAGGCAGGTCCAGTCCTTCGACGGGATTGCAAATGCCTTCAGGACCATAGGCCCAGATTTCGTCATAGAGATGCTCAAGGGCCGGATAGACATTTTTCCGGTCCCATTCTTCCTGCAAGGTGACAGGGTCATCCATGACATCACGCAGTCCGAGCACAACCCGCGTTTTGGTTTCCTTCAGCGCTTCCAGTGTACCCAGCACTTCGCCGCGCAGGCCGGTCGGCTCCTTGTCGACGATGAAAATGTCGGGCGCAAAAACCTCAGCCGTGTGTTCGATGATCGATGAGCGGATGGCCAGCGTGTGGTCAATGTTCAGGTGAAGGGACAGGGGTGTATATTCGCCGTCGCGCAGTTTGATCACGCCCGGTATGCGGACAAAATCGACCCGGGAGCGGAATTCAAAACTGCCGATGATCGGAGAACCTGACAGGATCAGAACCGACAGAGTGTCGAAGGAGCCGACAAGCGAATGCGCGATGGCCCTGCACCGGCGCAAGTGTCCCAACCCGAACGAGTCATGGCTATAGATCAGGATCTTCGGTGAATTGGAACGCATGTTGCCCCGTAGATTGCACTTTGCTTTTCGGGCACTTATGTCCCAATAAAGAGGTGTTTGTCACGCTTGGTCGCAGGAAATCGGTCTCGTCTTTGAAATCTACGCATTTTCCCGGTAAGGATTTAAGTACAGGTTTGTGGCGCATCCCTGCCGGCTGGTTAATATACGAATATTGCTTTGCTGCCCATTGTTGCCTTAGGTCAATTTGGATGTCGATATGGAAAAAAGCCTTTTTCGCTTTATCTGGAGATTTAGCGCGCGTCAGCAGGCTTATATCCTTCTGGTTACGGTCTTTTCCTACCCGATAACCTACATTCTGCTCGAACTGCCAAAGCTGATCATCAACGATGCCGTTCAGGGAACCGATTTCCCTCGTGAAATCTTCGGCTTCGAATTCAACCAGATTTCCTATCTGTTTCTGCTCTGCTTGTCCTTTCTGGCGCTTGTTATCGTTTCCAATGGTCTCAAGCTCTACATAAATGTTTTCAAGGGACGGCTCGGCGAGCGCATGCTGCGCCGTTTGCGATTCGAACTGTTCCAGAGGGTTCTCCGGTTCCGCCTGCCGCATTTCCGGAAAGTGAGTTCGGGCGAGATCATCCCGATGATCACCTCGGAAGTGGAAGATGTCGGCGGGTTCATCGGCGAAGCGTTTGCCCTTCCGGCCTATCAGGGCGGCCTTTTGGTGGTACAGCTGGGCTTTATCTTCATGCAGGACCCGCTTTTGGGTCTGGCCGCGATCAGCTCTTACCCGATCCAGGGCTATGTCATCCCGAAATTGCAGCGCAAGGTCGTGCTTTTGGCGCGCAAGCGCGTCAAGAATGTCCGTCTGATCGCCGACAAGGTTGGTGAGAGCATTTCCGGTGTGCCGGAAATCCATGCGAATGACGCTTCTGCCTGGCATTCGGCTGACATTTCCGACCGGCTCTATGAGAATTTCAAGATCCGCTACGAGATCTTCAATCGGAAATATTTCATCAAGTTTCTGAATAACTTCATGAACCAGCTGACGCCGTTCTTCTTCTACATGATCGGCGGTTATCTGGTGATCGAAGGCAACTTGAGCATGGGTTCTCTGCTGGCCGTTATCGCCGCCTACAAGGACCTGGCGGGGCCGTGGAAAGAACTGCTGGCATACTATCAGACTGTTGCCGATGTTGACGTGAAGTATCAGACCGTCGTGGAGAACTTCGACCCGTCAGACATTTATCCGGTCGAGCGCCTGACATCGGACGAGTTGGTCGACCTCACCGGCGACCTGAAGCTTTCCAACGTGACTTTCTCAGGTGGTGCTGCAGGACAGGAGGTGACGGATATCAGCCTCTCGGTGCCTGTCGGGCAAAACTGCGCCGTGGTTGGTCCTGATGGGTCAGGACGGTCTGAAGTACTTCAGCTCGCGGCCGGCCTTGTCAGCCCCTCGTCCGGACGGGTCGAAATCGGCGGGCAGGATCTTGAACGGCTAACCGCCTCCACGCTCGGCCGGGAAATCGCCTACGTCGGCGGTGCGGTGCATGTCTGGACGGGTACGATCCGCGACAACCTCTACTATGGCCTTCGGCACCGGCCACTTGTGCCCCATGAACGGTCACAGGACGAGATGAAGGATTACAAGCGCCGCCTCAGCGAAGCCAAGGAAACGCAGAATCCGACCTATGACATTGCCGCGGATTGGAACGACTTTGACGCCGCTGGCGCGCCGGATATGGCCGGGCTGGACAGGTCTGCCCTTCGACTGTTGAAAATGGTCGGCCTGGAAGCCGATATCTACCGCCTCGGCCTGCAGTCCAGGTTCGATCCGGCCATGAACGACGCCTTCGCCGACCGGATTCTCGGCGTCCGCCGGGAAATAGCAGAACGCCTTGCAAATGATCCGAAGCTAAAGGACCTGGTGGAACTCTGGGACGTTGAAAAATTCAACGGCAGCGCAACTTTGGCGGAAAACCTGTTTTTTGCCGTGCCTTCGGACCCGGAAATTCCCTTCGAGCAAATCCCGGAGCTGGCCGAGGTCAAGGAGTTCCTGGCAAGCACCGGGCTTGATAAGAAACTTCAGGCAATCGGGCTTCAGATTGCTGAAACGATGGTCGAGCTGTTTGCAAATGTGACCGGCGACAGCGGCCTTTTGGGTACCTATTCGTTCATCACGCAAGATGACCTGCCCGAATTCGACAGGATTGTCCGGATCGCCAAGTCGGAAAACCAACGGCCCGGTCTGTCGGACGACGACAAGGCGCGGTTGATTTCACTGGCATTCAAGCTTGTTCCCGCCCGCCATCGCCTGGGCGTCGCGACGCCGGAACTGCAGGACGAAATCATTGAAGCACGCATGAAATTCCTGGACCAGGTCGTCAATAAGGGCGACACGTTCCTTGCCATTGACCCGGGTGTCTATCTGCCACCGCTGACAATTGAGGATAATCTGCTCTTTGGCAGAACCAGAGTGGACCGGCGCAACGCCCGCAAGACCATTGATGAGGTTATCCGGTCTGTGGTCGAGGAGACAGGCCTGCACGAACTGATCATTTTTGCTGGTTTCGGGTATCATGTGGGTGTGTCTGGATCACGTCTTTCTGCGCATCAGCGCCGGCGTCTGGCCCTGGTCCGTGGCCTGCTGAAAAACGCAAAGGTCACTATCCTCGACGACATTGGCACGGGGCTTGGAGAGGAAGACAAGGCCCTTAGGGCGGCCATCCGGGAATGCCTCAAAGGAAAAACACTTCTGTTTGGCAGCCCGAATGCGGCATTGATCGGAGAATTTGACCATTCGGTTGTTCTGGATCAAGGACGTATTGCAGCTCAAGAGGTTCAGCATGCTTGAGCATAAACGTTTGAAATGCTTTTCTGGTTTCATGAAGTCGGGAGTTGCCCGGTTTGGGACTGCCCCCGGCGGAAAAGGAGATAAGTGTGTCTTTGGAAACTGAAGTCGAGGCCTTGCGCAAGGTTCCCTTGTTCCGGGGTATCGACGACACGAAACTGCGTCTGCTTGCTTTTATCAGCGACCGCATCGCATTCCGTGAGGGAGAGCGATTGTGCAGTCAGGGCGAAGAGGGGGATTCCGCTTTTATCATTCTGCAAGGGGCGGCGGACGTTCTGGTCAACACACCGGACGGCGAAAAGACAGTCGCCCAGGTTGGCGAGAATTCCATCGTCGGTGAGATTGCGATCTTGTGCGATGTTCCCAGAACTGCAACGCTCGTGGCAGCCAATGAGATGGACGTCCTGACTGTCTCCAAGGATGATTTTTTGAAGTTGCTGAAGGAATTCCCGGATATGGCGCTGGAGGTGATGCGGACGCTTGCCTTGCGGCTTGAACGGACAACGCGCGACCTCGCTGCCGCCAGATCTGGCGCAAATGGATAGTGGGATGCTCCGTGGCTGACGAATTCTCGCTTCGCATCTGGGGCGCACGCGGCTCCACTCCGACCCCCGGCGCCAGCACATTGCGCTATGGCGGCGAAACGACCTGTTTCGAAATCCGGGCCGGTGATGCGCTTGTGCTGGTTGATTGCGGATCCGGCGCCCGGAATTTCGGGATGGGCCTGAGCAATTCCGAGCCGCTGAAGTTCGATCTTCTCTTTACCCACACCCATCTCGATCACATTTGCGGACTGCCGTTCTTCAGACCGGCCTTTGATCCGCGGTTCGAGATAAATGCGTGGGCCGGGCATTTTCAGGATCACACCAGTCTGGTGGATATCGTTTCCAGGATCATGTCACCGCCAATTTTCCCGGTAGCGGCCAACACCTTGAAGGCGGTCAATTTCAAAACCTTCAATGCCGGCGATCAGTTGCCTCGGGATGATGGGCTTGTCATCCGGACGGTGCGGCTGAACCATCCGGGAGGCGCCTGCGGGTACCGTTTCGACTTCAACGGCAAGTCGATCTGCATCATTACCGATCACGAACACGGCAACCCGGAAATAGATGCCAACCTTCGCCGGTTTGTCGAAGATGCCGACATAATGATTTATGACGCCATGTTCACGGATGAGGAATATCCGAATTTCGAGGGCTGGGGGCATTCCACATGGGAAAAGGCGGTTGCTCTTGCACGAGATGCTAATGTGAAAACGCCTGTCCTGTTTCATCATGATCCCTGCCGCAGCGACGACGACCTGGACGAGATCGGGGTCGCAGCGCAGTCGGCATATCCCGGCACTCTGGTTGCCAGCGAAGGCATGATCCTGAAACCCTGACGATCACGGCCGTTCACAAAAGCTGATGGTGGCTTGCTGTTCTGCGCTGGTCAGCCCAATTTGAGGGAGTGATCCCAGGCAACCTGGGTGACAGGCTATGCGAACCCGGAGCCTGCGGACTGCAATGGCAAGACTGAGCGACACTCTCCACTACATTCTGCGCGGTGGCCCGCCAGAAACGGGTATTCCGGAACGGGTGCGGGCTGAAATCCGCAAGAGGGAAGCAAAATCCGAACGCCTGATCGGCTGGGTCCAGCTGGTACTGGTGATGCTGTTTTCCACGCTCTACACGATTGCTCCCCGTGCTGAAGGGTCTGACGGCTTCAATTTCGTGCCGTTTGCGCTGGGCTTCTATTTCCTCTTCACCGTGGTCCGGCTGTTTCTGTCCTACAGGTACATGCTGCCGCAATGGTTTCTGCTGCTGTCAATTGCAGCTGACATGGCGCTTCTGGTTGGCCTGATTTTCTCCTTCCACATCCAGTACAACCAGCATCCGACGTTCTATCTGAAAGCGCCGACGCTGATGTACATCTTCATCTTCATCGGCCTGAGAGCGCTGCGGTTTGATCCGCGATTTGTGCTGACAACAGGTCTGGTCGCTGCCTGTGGCTGGATCGGCCTAGTGTCCTACGCGGTTTTTGCTGACATGGATGGCATGCGCGTGACCCGCAACTATGTTGAATATCTGACCGGCAACAACATTCTGATTGGTGCGGAACTGGACAAGCTTGTCGTCATCCTGACCGTGACCGGCGTATTGACTGCTGCCCTCTACCGGGGGCGGGAGATGCTGTTTGAATCGATCCGCGAACATGCGGCTGCGAGTGACCTGCGCCGTTTTTTTGCCCCTGAAGTGGCAGCCTCCATTGTTGATGCGGAAGCAGAACTGAAGGCAGGCGAGGGCACCATCCGGGAGGCGGCAATCCTTTATGTCGATGTGCGTAGCTTCACCCGGACTGCTGGCCAGATGGCACCGGAGAAGGTGATGGCAGTGCTTGCCATCTATCAGGAGATCGCCGCCAGTATCATCGAGCAGGAGGGCGGGCAGATCGACAAGTTTCTGGGGGACGGCATTCTGGCCACCTTTGGCGCTGTCGAGCCATCGGAAACCTACGCGGCCGATGCCTTGAGGGCGGCCCGGTCCCTGGTTGAGGCATTGGGGGCCAATTCGGACAAGTTCCAGACCGCCGGTTGGCCCGGGGATTTCCGGGTGGGCACAGCAGTTGCCGCCGGCCCTGTGACTGTCGGTGTGGTTGGCGCAGCTGACCGGCTGGAGTTCACTGTGATTGGTGATGCGGTCAACCGGGCAGCCAAGTTGGAAGACTCCAACAAAAGGGAGGCCTCTGCCGCCCTGACAGACGCAACGACCTGGGATCTTGCCATATGTCAGGGTTACGACGGGGCTCCCGCCGAGCACAGGGCTCTGAGGCCAATCAGCGGATTAAAAGATGCCCTCGATTTGCGGGTTCTTGCCTGACGTTTCTTTCGTGGTCCGGCCTGATTTTTCATAACTAAACACAGCATCTTCTGACTGTCCTCCAACGCGGCGCAACTTGGGCGTTTGCTCGTGTGGCAAGTCTGTCTTTTCAAACTACTTGACCTTGCTCCCAATTCGGGGCAATTTCTGGTTTTCAGTTTACGTCAAAGTAATACAATACAAAATAACTGTTTAAAAACAGTTATATAAGGCATCTATACGGAGGCATTATGCAGCTCGATAGTCAGTTGGCCGCAATTGTGACAGGCGGTGCGTCAGGTCTGGGGGCAGCGACCGCGCGCATGCTGGCCGCAGAAGGTGTGAAAGTTACCATTTTCGACCGCGATGCAGAGCAGGGCGAAACGGTCGCCAAGGAAATCGGCGGCAAGTTCGCCGCTGTGGACGTAACAGATCAAAAGAGCGTTGAGGATGGATTTGCTGCCGCGCGCGGAGCGCATGGCCCTGAAAGGATCCTGGTCAATTGCGCCGGTATCGCCCCTGTATCCAAAACGACATCGCGCGGCGCTCCGCACTCGATGGATTTGTTTGAGAAGGTGATCGCGGTCAATCTCACCGGTTCGTTCCGGTGTATCTCGATCGCGTCCACGTCAATGGCGGCGCTTGACCCGGTTACGGAAGACGGCGGCCGTGGGGTTATCGTTTCCACCGCTTCGGTCGCAGCCTTTGACGGCCAGGTCGGGCAGGTGGCCTATGCCACATCGAAGGCCGGGATTGCCGGTATGACATTGCCGGTCGCACGGGATCTCGCCAACTCCGGCATTCGCGTCATGACAATCGCGCCGGGAATCTTTGAAACTCCGATGCTGCTTGGCTTGTCGGAAGAGGTACAGGCGTCGCTCGGCAAACAGGTGCCATTCCCCTCCCGTCTGGGCCGTGCCGTTGAATATGCCAAGCTGGTCAAATCGATCTGCGAAAACGACATGCTGAATGGCGAAGTCATCCGCCTCGATGGCGCAATCCGCATGGCGCCCCGGTAAGCAATCAAGACAAGACGAAGTGGGCGCCAGCCGGTGTGCTGACGCCCATTTTTCATGACAGGTTACAAAGCTCAACTGTCGTAGCTGACGACTTCGAATTCGATCCCGTCATCGTCATCGAAATAAAACCGGCGGCCGGGTTCATAGTCGCCGTGATTGTGGGTGTGATAGCCCGCAGCAAGAAGCTTCTTTTCCATCGCGTCCAGATCTGCAACCACGACGCCGACATGGTTCAATCCGCCACGGGTTTCATAGCTGTCTTGCGGAGTGTTGGCTTTGCCGACTGAATAGACGGCAATGTAGGAACTGTCATTGCCAACGTGAACCGTGTAGCCGCCCGCCCGGGCTTCGCCCTGCCAGCGGATCTTCCAGCCAAACCAGTCTTCAAGCCGTTTCGCGGTGGCGATCGGATCGCTCACAGTGATGTTTACATGTTCCAGGAAGGAACCAGCCATGGGATTTCCTTTCGTAGTTGATCATGGACTGGTACTCTCTCTAATTGCTAAACCTAACTTGAGGTCAAGGTATTAATTGAAGGCGCCGCTCAACCAATGAAACGCACTGATCTTTTGTCCATCGGAGAGCTGGCTGACCGCACCGGCCTGTCCGTTTCGGCCATCCGCTTCTACGAGACCAAGGGCCTTGTTACAGCAGCCCGCAATGCTGGTGGCCAGCGGCGTTTTTTGAGAGCTGACATTCGCCGCTTGTCCTTCGTTCTGATCGCCCAGGAGTTTGGCTTCACGATCTCCGAAATTGCCACCCAACTCAAAACCCTGCCGGAGGGGCGGGCGCCGACAAAGGCAGACTGGACGCGGATCAGTACACGGTTCCGGCATCATCTTGATGACAAGATTGACCGCCTGACCAAACTGCGCGACCGCCTGGATAGTTGTATCGGTTGCGGCTGTCTCTCGCTTCAGACCTGCAAACTCTATAACGCCGGCGACGCCGCCGCTCGCTACGGCCGCGGGCCGCGCTTTCTTCTTGGTGATAGTCCGGACCTGGATTGAACATTTCCGGTAACAGCTTGGCCACATTCGCCGGATAGGTTGGCCCCGGTCGCAACGAAGCTGGACGAAGTCATGACATTTCAAAAACTGTTCTGGGTTACGGTGTTGGCAGGTGGATTGATTGCCGGTCCGGTTCATGCAGCTGATACATCCGTGGTTCCGGAAGAAAAACCGGTCGCAGGCACGGCAAGTGAAGAAAAGACGCCTTATTCAAAGGTGGAGAATGTCTTTTCCGGCAGCAGCACCATTGCCGGCGAGCCTTTGGTCTTTCCGAGCGAAAATCCTTCGGTCAAATCTCTGATCGTCACAATGGCGCCGGGAGAAAAGACGGCCTGGCACCAGCATGGCGCCCCGCTCTTTGCCTACATTTTAGAAGGCGAGATCACGGTGACCTACGATGGCATCGGCGCCAAGACCTATAAAAAGGGCGAAGGACTGCTCGAAGCCATGCATGTAACCCATCAGGGGCACAACACCGGAGACACGCCGGTGCGAATTCTGGCGGTCTTCATGCTCGGCGACGGCAACAAGCCGACGATCGCAGAACAGGCGCCCGCGAACGACAATTGAGAACAATTAAGTGGCGCCCCAACAGAGAAGCGCCACCTCAAACAATGATCTAAAGCTTTGACAGCAGAGCTGGCGTCGGCCAGGCGTCTGCGGGCATGCCGAGCTTCTTCTGCACAGCCTGGACCGCACCACGGGTGCCGGAGCCCAGAATGCCGTCGATCTTGCCGACGTCGTAGCCCATTGCCGCCAGCTTCTTTTGCAGCTGTTTCATCTGGGCATCGTTCAGGCCCTTGTCAGGGGAGCCGGCATTGTAACGCGGCGCTCCGGCAAGCCGGGTGGCGAAATAGGCGGCAGATGTCGTGTAGACGAACGACTTGTTCCATTCCAAATAGATGCCGAAGTTGGGATAAGCGAGAAACGCCGGTCCCTTACGGCCTTGCGGCAACACGAGGGAAGCAGGCAGGTTTGAGGAAATCGAGCCGGACCGCGCTTTCACGCCCATGCGGGCCCAGTCCCCGGCCTTTTTGGTCTTGCCCAGTCCGGTCTGGCTCCAGTCCAGATTGGACGGCACGGTAACTTCCTGCAGCCACGGTTCGCCGCGCCGCCATCCGAGATGCTGGATGAATGCGCCGGCGGTCAGGATCGCGTCAGAAGAGCTGGCTTTAAGGTCCACCCGGCCATCACCGTCTCCATCCCGGCCGAATTCGACAATATCCTTCGGCAGCATCTGCACCTGACCGATTTCACCTGCCCAGGCCCCGGTGGTGCGGCGTGGGTCGAGGTCACCATTCTGGACCATTTGGATCGCTGCGATCAGCTGCGGGCGGAAGAGTTCAGGCCTGCGGCAATCATGAGACAGCGTGGCAAGCGCATTGACCGTGTTGAAGTCGCCTTGCACAGCGCCGTAGTCGGTCTCCAGGGCCCAAAAAGCGGTAATAACTGGAGCAGGAACGCCGTATTCCTTTTCGGTGCGGGAAAAGACACGGCCGAACTTCTTCATGTTCGCTGCGCCGTTCTTCATCCGGTAGCCGGAAATGACCCGCTTGGAAAAATCAAGGAAAGTCATCTTGAAGACGCCCTGGGCCCGGTCCCGGGACAGAACCTTCCTGTCGATCCGGGCTCCTGACAGGGTTTTGTCCGCAGCCCTGGAAGAGAGGCCCTGCGATACGGCTTCCTGCTTCACGCCGCCGAGGAATTGCCTGAAATCGCCGCCGCATTGGGCATAGGCGTGCGGCGTTGTTACCAGCAAGGACCCGGCAACTATGGAAAAGGCGAGGGATTTGGCAGGCAGGGGCATTGGAACTCCCGTAAAAACGATCTTGTAAAACAACAGTCAGCAAAAAGCCGGACACAGTTGAAGCGGCAAGGGGCGGAAGGTCAACCGTCTTTGCTGCATTTCCACGGGAGCAGCGGGGTCAAGGCTGGAATTTTGCCACTTATGGACAGCCGCTGCGGGCACTATAGGGAGCTCCAACGCGCGGAGGGACCGGTTGAACGGTCGCTGAGGAGCGGCAGTTCGTGCCAGGCGCACCAAGCGCAGCCGGGGGAATATTGGCTGTCGACGACTGGTTGGCGCAGATCTGGTAGGCCATGTCGTAGAGTGCCTGCCAACCGCCCGGCATGGAGCCGAGATTGTCCAGAACACCAAGCGCACCACCGACCCTTGCGCCGCGCCGCGCTCCACTGGGGCCACGCCATGCGCCTCCGGCGACCGCACCGCGGATGCCGCCATCGACCACATCTCCGGTCATGTCTCCGTCACCCACGTGCGCATCGGCATAGTTGCGCGCATAGGCGTCGCATGAATCCCCGGTAACGGCAACCTGCGCGGACGCAGCAGAAACCGTCAAGGGAAGCATCAGGGCCAAACCCAGACTGGCAAACAAAGCGATGTTGTTTTCATATGCGTGTCGAATGCCGGTCATTTTCATTCCTGGATCAGGAGCGTTCCTGTCATCGGATGCGGAACGAATGTCAGCGGCCACAGTGCCACATGGTCGCTAACATCTTTCTAATTTTTTGACGCGCAAGTGACCGCTAACTGCCGGTCTTGACGTATTTGACCCCGACAAATCCGGTTTGGCCTTCATAGGTCACCGCGCACCACCATTTGTCACAGGCGCCGACCTTCACTTCCGCATCTTCCGGAACGACTGCGAGGATCTG
Organism: Roseibium sp.; assembly: GCA_965230705.1. Classification (GTDB taxonomy): domain Bacteria; phylum Pseudomonadota; class Alphaproteobacteria; order Rhizobiales; family Stappiaceae; genus Roseibium. The sequence goes on from CBDDLN010000001.1 coordinate 1,802,510, forward strand.
CGCATCCTTTTTGTCATCACCGCGCAAGTTAACGCTAGCAGTGACATGACCGGACTGTGATGTCTGGCTGTCAGCGTCGCCTCCGGCCGTAACCGGATTGACACGGTTCTCCGTCGGTTCTGCCTTCGGCGTGGTGGCCTTGGTGATTGCCGTGTGCCCTTCCCGGCGCTGCGGTGAAAGCGCACCGGCGGGAGCGTATCCAAGCACACTGTCTGAATTGTATGCCGCCTTTTCCGATTGCTCCGGGACAGGTGTAGGTGCTGGCATCAATCCCGGCAGGGCGTCCTGTTTCATCCGGTCCTGGATTTTCTCACGCAGCTTTTCGCTTGCGGCGGCCTTCCACTCTGCCGCTTCGAAACGGCGGTCGAAATTCGCCGTATCCACCTCGCCACCGGACTTTGCAGGAGCGCTTGGCCGTGTGGTCGAAGACTGGGCAAATGTGGCAGATGGGGAATTGGGATCGATTGTGATCGTTTCCACCGGAACCGTGTGGATGTCGTCTTGTGCTGTTGCCAGGATCGAAAGGCCATCGGTTAAAAACAGGAGGATACCTGCAAGGGCGATGGGGCCGATCATTAAGGTGACCCCGTGCGGCCAGAACGACCTGCCAAGAGCCGATTTTTCTGTTGCTGGAGGCGAGTGCGGGTGTAGGGCGTTGGGCAACGTCCAATCCTCGTCTTCGTCTATCCAGTTCAATCGGGGTGCAGGCCTTTGAATTTGCAGCACATCTGCGTCCGTTTCCTTCGGATCGAACGCCTGGGGTTCAACGTTTCCCGCAGGGTCGTTCTTTGGATTGTCTGGTTGACTCTTAATGATCTCCTGCAGGGCAGCCTGCAATTCCGGGATGTCGAGCGTGTCTCCGGACGGTTCGGAAGAACAGGATGGCGGGTGATACTTGTACATTTTGCCCTCCGTGGACATTACGCTGGCGGTGCTGTTCGGCCGCCGCCTTGCGCCCTGAGCCCCCGGAACGCCATTGAGCAGGCAAGATGTGGCTTCATACAGGCCGGAATCTGGCAGGGATTGGGAAATCGCGTGACATTTTTAACCAATTATCGCTAGGGATGAGGCTGTGTTCCATGCATCAGCCTGGTTGCGCCGGTGCTGAAACTTGCGGTGTTGCGGCAGCGATGCCGCTTGATACCGGTATCTGGCTTCCGGTCAGATCAAGGCAACAAATGGAACATGGCCGTGGCGCCTGGGAACCGCCCCGCATGAGGTCAAGTGGGAAAAGAACAATGAAGAAACTCCTCTCAGCCATAACGGTATCGGCCACTTTGGCAGTGACCAGCATGGTCCCGCTGAACCATGCGTTCGCGTCAGAGCGCCTCAAAATCGGATTTCTTGCGACCCTGTCAGGACCTTTGGCGGTCTGGGGCCAGCATATGCGCGACGGCTTTATGCTCGCTGTCCGGCAAGCTCACGGAAAACTGGGCGGCAAAGAAACCGAGGTCGTCCTGCTGGACGCGCGCCTTCAACCGGCGGCAGCCCTTGTGGAAGTGCAGAAACTGCAGGCGGCAGGCGGTGTCGACATCATGACCGGCGTGGTCTTCTCCAGTGTCATGTCGGCGGTCTACCAGCCGATCGTGGATTCCGGGACCATATTCATCGGGGCCAATGCCGGTCCCGCCTACATCGCGGGACAGGGGTGCAGCAAATACTTCTTTTCCACCTCATGGCAGGATGATCAGAACCACGAGGTGATGGGGCACTATGCCAGTCAGATGGGCTTTCGCCGGGTCGTAATCATTGCGCCGAATTACCGGGCGGGCCGGGATGCGGCGGCAGCCTTCAAGCGCCACTACAACGGCGAAGTTGCGGCAGAGTTCTTCACCAAACTGGGGCAGGCGGACTTCAAGGGCGACTTGCTGAAAGTCGTGCAGATCGAACCGGATGCTGTTTTCGCATTCATGCCCGGTGGTATGGGGGTCAATCTGGTCAAGCAGTATGCGGAAGCCGGTCTGAAGGACTGGATACCGCTCATGTCCACCTTCACCATCGACGAGATCACGCTTCGGGCCACCAAGGACTTGGCAATCGGCCACGTTTCAAGCAGTCAATGGGCGCCCAACATCGACAATCCGGCCAATGCCCGTTTCGTCCGGGACTTCACAGCGACCTATGGCTATGCGCCGTCCCATTTTGCCGCTCAAGGCTATGACGCGGCCCGTTTGATCGACGGAGCGGTGGATATGGCTGGCCTTGGCGACAAGGAAGCGCTGTTGTCAGCGATTGACTCTGCGCCATTTGAAAGTGTGCGCGGCGACTTCCGCTTCAACAACAACCACTTCCCGGTTCAGGATTTTTATGCGGTTCAGGCCGTTGAAACCGGCAACAAGACCTACACAACCCAGGCCGTCAGCCGGGTCTTCGACGACTTTGGCGACGCCTACAGCGGGTCGTGCCACATGCGGTAACACAATGGCAGGCAATCCTTCGATTCTAGCCGTCGGCTGACTATTTCGCCAGAGAGACGAATACGGCGGTGCGCAGATCATCTTCTTCTGTGACGGAGGGGTCGTTGAGATAGACCTCCCAGGTGGGCGCACCAATCTTGAGGCCTTCCTTTTCCATGTACTGCATCATCAGGTCATAACTGTCGCGCAGCTTTGAATAGGTTCCGGCATGCTCAAAATGCAGCACTTCACCTGCCGGCGTTACGTCATATTTCACGCTTTCGGAGGCCTTGTCTGCTGCGCTGGCGTCGACGGAAAAACCGGAGCGGAAGGTCATCGTCTCAGGGTCGTAACCGTAGTAGACCGACAGCGCCTTGCCGGTTGTCTGGACACCTGAAGCCTGCAAGTGGCTCCAGACACACTGGAAAGCCTCGCCCATCGCCTTGCTTATGTCCGCCGGATCCATGCTGCAGCTGCGCTCGACGTAAAAATAGGGTGTTTCCTCAACGGTAATCAGCTTGAATTCGGGCATTGTTCAATCCTGTCGCGCAATCAGAAAGGGGCGGAATAACGGCATCGTCAGGCCGCATTGTACCAGTAGGATTGCGCTCTCGCCGTGATACACGTCAAAATGCGTCAGCTCTCCTGCTTCCAGGGCCTGATCAGCTTGATCCTGTAGGGCGTTTTGCCTTCGATCAGCGATGGCGGGATCCGGTAAAAGTGGTGAGAATTCGGGTGCGAGGCAAGCACTTCCTGCGTAACAGGCTCGATTGCAAACCGGTCCTTGGTGAAGGTGCCGGGGGCAACTTCAGACTCCAGTTTATCGAGAAACTCACCGTCAAAGACAATGGCGCCGTCGAAATCCACCGCAGTCAAAAGTGCGTCTTTAAAACTAACACCGGCCAAAATGGTGTTGTGGAACGTCGAACCGCCAATGCCGGCACCTGAGAAATCGGTATCTGCCAGAATGGCATTGTCGAAGATCATGCCGATGGCGTTGACTTTTTGAAATCCGCTGCCGATCACAACTGCATTGGAAAAGCTGGTTCCGGCCATATTGGTTCGCAGAACCGGCACATCCGGGTCAGCACCGTAAGGCGGTTTGATCTTTTCCGCTGTCAGGCCCGAAAAACTGCAGTTTGCAAGTACGGAACTGAAGAACGTTGCATGGTCGAGTTCGGCGCCGCCGAAGTCCACCGAATTGAGCGCCAGCCTCTGAAAACTGGAAAACCGTAGCCGGGCGAACTGGAACGACATCAGGTTCAGCGTGCCGATGCGAACCTCGGCGAAGGCAAAGTCCGCGCCGTAGAAACTGAGCAGTTCGGTTTCGTAGACACCGGAGCCATAGAGCATGGAGAGGATGACGCCGCGCTCCGGGCTGGTCGGCTTGTTTAGCAGAGCGCTGTCCTGTTTCAGGTCTGCCAGTTTGGCCGCCAGATCCGCATCCTTGACGATTTCCGGCCGCCGGGCGAGTGCCAGCTGGTTCAATCCGTTGACGTCATAAGGATCGACCGCCGAGGTCTGCAGATAGCGGTAGGGGCGGGCCGACTGGCTGGCCGCAATGATGCGGGCGCGCAGGCCGTCTGTCAGTTCATCAAGCTCAAAGACCGGTGCCTGACGTCCGTCAGCCTTTAGCGCCACGGTCTCCTGGGCCAGCTCATCGCCGATATCAAGAAGGCCAGGCAGGATACCGGCACTGCGCTGGGCTTCTCCAAGCTCGATTTGCGTCGTCAAAAGCGCATTCTGCTGGTCCAGCCGGTCCAGCTGGATCGCCAGCAATTCGTTCTGGCGGAAGAGCAGGGCCGTGCCGGCGAGCGCGGCAAGTGCGGCGATCAGGCCGGTGAGGGAGCCGATCAGCCAGCGGCGGGTAGCAACCCAGGTCCAGCGGGCAAGCAACAGCCGTGTCAGTTCTTCAGCTGAATCCATCGCCGCCGATGGTTCCCGGTCGACGATGTGCCGAGCGGTTGCTGACAGGGGCTTGGAAAACTGTTCCAGCTGTGCCGACGACAGGTTGAACAGGAACGTCAGGATTTTCTTGCGGAACAGAAGGATAAGCGCCCCGACCAGGGCAATGATCAGGGTGACGGTCAGCACCACGGCGACGATCATGCCGGCATTTTCGGTCAGGAAAGACGTGCCGATTACCGCCAGCGGAAAGCCGATGGCAAGGCCCATGACAAACAGGATCAACCCGATGCCCAGTGTGCCGAATTCGCGTGTGGTCGCGGTGGTGTCGCGCAGCTCGGCTGTTTCTTCGTCAGACGGGATATCCTGATCCATAAAAAGCACCGGAAAAGATACGAAAAATCGCCTTCAGAAAAGGCGGTGCTTCATGGGTTGTCAAGGTGTGGGATTTCCCCGGGATAAGCGAGGTCTCCTGGCGCGACGGGATCAAGCTGCATTGTGCCGCAGCGGGGCAAAGGCAGGGGATGTGGTTTCTACTTTTCTCTGGCCACTGGTTTGAATGCTGTGAACCATTGTCCGGTCGCCGCCTGCGGATTTCGCCCGTTTCAGGCAGTGATCGGCAATTTCCATTGCCCTTGTTAGCCCCGTGTGGCGGTCGCCCCAATATACCCCCGCGCTTGCCGTGATCTGCAGATTGTTGCCGGATGCCTGTGTGCCTTCCTGAGCCAGCGACTGCCGGATACTTCCGGCAATCGCGGAAGCCTTGGATTTGCCTGTGTTTGGCAGGAACAAGGCAATCTGGTTGTCGCGGATCCGCCCCACTACAGCCGCTGCTTCGGCCTGGTCAGTACATATCTTGCCAAGCAGGTTGACCAGAGCATCCCCCATGGAAGGGCCAAACCGGGCAATGATGTTTTGCAGCCCATCGATCTCCAGTGTTACCAGCGAGTAGAGGCCGTGGCCGCTTCTGTTGGTCTGAAAATGGGACACGGCTGAGGCAAAAAAAGACCGGCGGTTTTCCAGCCCGGTTAGTGGATCGCTGAGCGCCAGTTCCTGGAAACGCCCTTTCAGCTGTTCGAAGACTGTCATGCCAAGTCCGATCACCTTGAGCACGATCGCAAACAGAAGCACGGCGATGACAATCTTGAGCGACGGAGCTTGAAAAGCGTCCTTGAGGCTCGAAACCTGTGAATTGAAGAACAGAACAACCACACTGAGGCGGACCAGTGCATCAACTGTGAAGATGCCTGCAAGGAACCAGGAACTGAACTGAGCCTGTTTTCGTCGCGGCCAGCATTCGCGGATACATAGCATCAAGGCAAGAATGCAGAGGCCGTTGACGAAGATGACCCGCAAACTCAGATCGGCCCGGAACCAGGGCGCGAGATAAAGGCCCAGCCAGATAACGGCAGCAATTGCCGGTAGCCAGACGTAGGCGAAGCCTCTGCCATTCAACAGGCTGAGCGCATTGGGACGCAATCCAAAGCCGATCAGAAGCAGCGCGTTTGCAATCACAATACTGGTGAAATCGGGTATTTGACCGCGCAGCCCGATCAGAATTGCGCTTGTGCCCGACAGCAGCATCGCAATGGCCCAGAGTGCCCAGCCTCCGCGGACGGTCGCCGGCAATGCACGCAAGGCGAGCACCAGGGTGCCCAGCACAATTGCGCCGGCAAAATAGGTGATCGTAACGGTCGCCAGGAGGGTTGGCGTGTCGAGATTCATTACGAATAGGCTCAGAAACAATGCTCAAGAAAATGTCGAGCCAGTATGGTGAAGCCGCCTTAACAATTTCCTAGGGCATTGTATCTTTTTACAGGTGCGGGCGGGGCGAAGTACGCTGGCTGGTTGCTATCACCACCCAGGGAACAGGTCGATGAGCAAGCTTCCCCTGCTTCCTTCGTTTCTTTTTTTCTTGATTGCTGCCTCACAAAACAGTCCGGCCACCGCCCGCCACTTGCCGCGTCTCCACCAGCTCGGCTCGTCAGCTCGCGGTTTGCAGCGGCATCGTCCAGGGCTTTGCAAGGAGCGCGCACCATGTTCCAAGCCCAATTTCGATGACCATGGCGGCAAGGAGACCTTCCGGTGGAATGCCATCAAGAGGCAGGCTTACCAGCCGGCTGATGCCATAGGTCAAAAGGATAAGCGAAGCTGCTTGCAGGGCCATTCTTTCTAGCGAACTCCATAACAAACCGGCACAGGCAAAAAGGCCGATAACAAGGATCAACCCACCCGGCGCGCGGATTTCACTCATCATCGCAGGGGACGGATCCAGCTTGATGCCGTTGAGATCATGAAGGGTTTGCGGGGCGAAAAGTATCAGGCCGCCGATCGCCAGCAAGGTGAGGGCAGACAAGGCGAGTGCAATCTTACGTCCAGGATGCGTCATGGGTTTTCTCCGGTTTTGGTCCAATGCGCCCAATTTGCCTGCTGTTATCTGGACAATCTATATTAGATAGGCCAGATTTATATGCATATCGTCCAAAACCAGTTCGGTGCCGCACATCTCTGCAACAACGCCCACTATGCCAACCCATGCCGCATCGGCAGATGTATTGGGTGAGGCGTTGCAGCATCTGCGGCTTCGCGGAACGTTCTACTGCAATCCGGAACTCTCGGCGCCCTGGGGTTTGGCTGTGCCGGAGTTTGCCGGGATGATGGCCCTTCTTGTTGTCACCGAAGGAGACTGCGTCCTGGAAATGCCGGACGGGAAGTTCGAGGCCTTAAGCACAGGCGAGCTGGTTCTTTTGCCCCATGGTTCGCCGCATGGCCTTCGAAGCGATCCTCATGCGCCGGTCACTCCGCTGCTTGATGCGCCGGTTGTCAAACACAGTCCGAACTACGAAACCATGGTTTTTGGTGGCGGTGGCCGGATTACCCGGCTGATTTATGGTGTTATTCAAGTCGAGCATCCGGCCGGAGCAGGCCTTGTGAACCTTCTGCCTCTAATGATCCGCCTGAACGGCTTTGCATCTACCAGCGGCGGTTGGCTGAAACCGTTCCTTCAGCTGATGCAGGACGAAGCGCGGTCACCGAAGCCGGGTGGGGAAACCATATTGACCCGGTTGACGGATATTCTTGTGGTGCAGGCGATCCGGCATTGGCTGGAGACGGAAGAGGCCGGGGAGCATTCATGGCTGACGGCTTTGAGAGATCCGAAGATCGGACGTGTGCTCCTGGAAATCCACCAACAGCCTGGAGCTGCATGGACCGTAGCCGGTCTTGCCAGGATCGCCGGCATGTCAAGATCCGCCTTCGCCAGCCGATTTCATGAGCTATCGGGAGAGCCGCCCATGCACTATGTGACAAGGTGGCGGATGCAGATCGCCAGTTCCGAAATGCTCTACGGTCAGAGCTCGACCGGCGATATCGCCGCCAGCCTCGGGTATGCGTCAGAAGCTGCCTTTTGCCGTGCCTATAAATCCTGCACAGGTCAAACGCCGGGTAGCTTACGCAAAAAACGCCGAGAACTGGACGCTGTGGTGCTTGGGGCCTAAATGCTGAAAAACCACAGCGGGTTTGACACTTTTTTACAATAAATCGTACCAGAGGGTACGGTTTTGGCCGGAACTGACCTTTTCTTCGTTCTCAAAACCTGTCAAACCGCAAAACAGATAGTGCCGGTTGACGCGATAAGGCCGGAGGAAATGGCCTGTGCGCGAAAGCATCGGCCGGACGGAATTAATCGAGGGAGTACCGATATGCCTCCATATCGTTCAAGAACATCGACCCATGGCCGCAACATGGCGGGTGCGCGCGGGTTGTGGCGCGCGACGGGCATGAAGGATGATGATTTTGGCAAGCCGATCATCGCGATTTCCAACTCATTTACCCAGTTTGTGCCGGGTCACGTCCACCTGAAGGACCTGGGCCAGCTGGTGGCCCGTGAGGTGGAAAAGGCCGGCGGTGTTGCCAAGGAGTTCAACACCATCGCGGTGGACGATGGCATCGCCATGGGCCACGACGGCATGCTCTATTCCCTGCCGAGCCGGGAAGTCATCGCCGACGCCGTTGAATACATGGTCAATGGCCACTGCGCGGATGCTCTTGTTTGCATCTCCAATTGCGACAAGATCACTCCGGGCATGCTGAATGCAGCCATGCGGCTGAACATCCCGGTTGTCTTCGTGTCAGGCGGCCCGATGGAGGCCGGCAAGGTCGTTCTGGAAAACGGCGTTGCCAAGTCCATCGACCTTATCGACGCCATGATCGCGGCTGCCGACGACAACGTGTCCGACGCCGATGTCCTCACCATGGAGCAGAATGCGTGCCCAACCTGCGGCTCCTGCTCAGGCATGTTCACCGCAAACTCCATGAACTGCCTGACCGAGGCACTGGGACTGGCGCTGCCGGGCAACGGCTCCACGCTGGCAACCCATGCCGACCGCGAGCGTCTGTTTGTTGAGGCGGGGCATCTGATCGTTGATCTGGCTAAGCGTTACTATGAGCAGGACGACGAAAGCGTTCTGCCGCGCAACATTGCCACCTTCGAAGCGTTTGAAAACGCCATGACGCTCGACATCTCCATGGGCGGCTCCACCAATACGGTGCTGCATCTTCTGGCCGCGTCCTATGAAGGTGAAGTCGGCTTCACAATGGAGGACATCGACCGCCTGTCCCGCCAAGTTCCGGTGCTCTGTAAAGTCGCGCCGGCAATTGAAAACATTCACATGGAAGATGTTCACCGCGCCGGTGGGATTTTCGGGATTTTGGGTGAGCTGGACAGGGCCGGTCTGCTGAATTCGGATGTGCCGATGATTCATTCGGCCTCTCTGAAGGAAGCTCTTGCCCGCTGGGATATCACGCAAACCAACTCCGAAAGCGTGCATAAGTTCTTCAAGGCCGCCCCGGGCGGTGTGCCGACCCAGGTTGCGTTCAGCCAGGAGCGGCGCTGGGATGATCTGGATCTTGACCGAGAAAACGGTGTCATCCGGACCAAGGAGAATGCCTATAGCCAGGACGGTGGTTTGGCGGTTCTTTTCGGCAACATTGCGCTGGACGGCTGTATCGTGAAGACGGCAGGCGTCGATGAATCCATTCTCAAGTTCAACGGTCCTGCGCGCATCTTTGAAAGCCAGGACAGCGCGGTCTCCGCGATCCTGACCGGCAAGGTCAAGGAAGGGGATGTGGTTCTGATCCGCTACGAGGGACCGCGTGGTGGCCCGGGCATGCAGGAAATGCTCTATCCGACCAGCTACCTGAAATCCAAGGGACTTGGCAAAGCTTGCGCGCTGATCACCGATGGCCGGTTCTCCGGCGGCTCCTCGGGGCTCTCCATTGGCCACATTTCTCCTGAAGCTGCGGAAGGTGGAGCGATCGGACTGGTGGAAGAAGGCGACCTGATCGTCATCGACATTCCGAACCGGGTTATGAAGGTCGATCTTTCAGACGAGGTTCTGGCGGAACGCCGCGCAGCAATGGAGGCCAAGGGCGACGCGGCCTGGAAACCAGTCGAAAAGCGCAAGCGCAAGGTTACCACTGCTCTCAAGGCCTATGCGAAACTGACAACGTCTGCAGCCAAGGGTGCGGTACGTCAGGTGGACTGACAGCAGCAAATAGAAAAACTGGAAGAGCCCGGCCATCGCGCCGGGCTTTTTATTGTTTTACCGGGACTAACCTAAAGGCGCTCCGTGGCCTGAATGCAGGCTACGGGAAAGTTCCTATGGGGTAATTCAGGCTATTCTGCTATCAAATATACAGTTCATCTTGAGTTGTTCTATCGATCGGACAGGCGTGAATGCGGGGGCTTTCGTACCGGCCGGACATTGATGGCTTAAGGGCGATCGCGGTCCTTTTTGTATTTTTGTTCCACCTTAATCACGCCTTCTTGCCAGGCGGGTTTACAGGCGTCGATATCTTCTTCGTCATTTCCGGATATCTGATTACGACTATCATCGTCCGTGGACTGCAGGACGGCAGGACGGCAGTTTCAGTCTTGTTCAGTTCTATCAACGCCGTATCCTGCGGATCATTCCTGCATATTACCTGGTGACTGGCGCAACATTTCTGTTCGGCTATCTGGCCTTGATGCCAATCGAATTCGATGCCCTGTCCATGTCGGTGCGGTCTTCAATCTTCTTTGCCTCAAATTTCTGGTTTGCCCGGCGCGTCGATTATTTTGACCAGTCGTCTGATCAGGAATACCTGCTCCACTATTGGTCGCTTGCCATTGAAGAGCAGTATTATCTGATCATTCCCTTGGCCTTGATGGGATGGTGGATGGTGAGCGGAAAACGGACGCCGGCAATCTTCCTGGCCGTTCTGTTCTTCGTTTCGCTTACTGAAAGCGTCATTCTCTCCCAAACCTCACCGCTGAGTGCCTATTTCATGCTTTACACGCGTGCATGGGAGCTCATGGCTGGAGGGCTCCTTGCGGTCTGGGCCGCGAACCGGGCGGTGGGAAGGGTTGCGGCCAATGCGCTGGGTGTGGCGGGCGTCTTCTTGTGTGCTGCTTCCGGTTTCATGCTGTCGGAAAATGTCGTGTTTCCTGGCTATCTCGCACTTCTTCCGACCCTTGGGGCAGTCTTTCTGCTGGCGTCCGGCCTGAATGCGGCAAGTGTTGTATCCAGGCTTCTCGCCCATCCTGTTTTGGTCGGTGTCGGCTTGATATCCTATCCGCTCTATCTCTGGCATTGGCCTGTCATCACGGCTGCAAGAACGATCGGTGTGGCGCCTGAGAAGCTTGTTCCGGCAATCTTGATATTTGTTCTTTCCATGGCATTTGCGTATGCCACCTGGCGCTGGATTGAGCTGCCAATCCGGCGCTGGCGGACGGCTCCACCCCGGCGGGCGTTCGCCATGCTTGGGTCTCTTAGTGCGGTTTTCCTTGGAGCGACTATCCTTGTTGAGGCGACGGACGGCCTGCCGCAACGGCTGCCTGCTGAACTGATCGCAACGCTTGATGGCAAGCACAGCTGGAAGGGGAGCCCTCAACTTACCTGCATGGGGGCGTGGCCGGATTCCACACTGGACTTCGGTTCGAGGACAAAACCGGACAGCCCTTGCTTTCTGGGAAATCCAGTCGGGCCTGTAGCCGTTGTTTTGTGGGGAGATTCCCACGCTGCGACACTGGCGCCCGCTGTGAGCGCAGCAGCAGCCGAAGCCGGTTTGGCCGGAGGCACATATACGAAAGGTGGCTGTCTGCCAGTGCCCTACAAAAGGTTGCATGAGCTCACCGGTGACCGCGAGTGTCTTGTTTTTGCGGAAAGGACTGTCGGCCAGATCGAAGCATCCAACGCAAAAGTCGTGCTGCTGGCTGGACGGTGGCCCACGTTGCTGGAAGGCGGTTATGGCGTGGACCTGAGGTTCGCGCCGCGGCCATCAAATAAGGCGAAGCAGGAACGGGCGAAAGCGCTGGCGGAAGGTTTGAGACGCCTGAAAGACCGGATGGAAAGGTCTGGGAAGCAGGTAATTCTGATCCACCCTGTGCCGGAAATGGGTGCAAACGTTCCGTCTCGCCTCGGTGTTGTACAGAACCTGGGTCTGCCGCTGCCGACGGGGCCAGAGCGGGCATTGGTCGATCAGCGGCAGAAGTTTACGCGTTCGGTGCTGGAAAAGGGGCTTGGACTGAGAGGCTCAAGTATTGTCGATCCTGTTGAAATACTGTGCAGCACCACGTGCCTTCTGTCTGACGGTCTGGTCCCGCTTTATTTCGATTCCAACCACCTTTCGGAAAAGGGGGCAATGCAGCTGAAAAGCCGGATACGCGAGAGCCTAGTTCAGGCAAGTCATTCTGACGCTTTGGCGAAACCCTGACGGCTATTCGGCTTTCTGCAGAGCAATCTTCGAAAGTAGATCGTCAGGGTCATGCAAAGTTGGCTTCTGGCGGCAAGGAAGGGTAATTGCCCCGGTTTCAAATCGCTTGAGGTTTTTCGCTGCGCAAATGGGAATTGCCGCCTGACGCGTATTGGCCATGGCTCTTTTGACGGAGTGAAAAAGCGTCTTTTCCGGCGCCTCGAGGGAAGCCGCAAGGTGCTTGCTGAAAAGTGAGATTGTCCTGTCCTGAGAGAAATTCGCCATGTCCCTGATTTGGGCAGAGGTCACGACCGCACTGGGACGTGCGGGATCGTTGTCCGGATGGGCATGAATGAATAGCGGGCTGATTGCCCCTGACTCGCAAGCGTCTACCATGACAAACAACTGGCCAGCATTCACCGAGTGTACCAGGCTGGCAAAGTCATGAGCAGTCAGCCAAACCTCGCTTGAGATCGCTGTCTGGCTCGTGTCCGGCTTTTCCTCGCTCCACAGAACCAGGAGGTCATTTTCTGCCCTAGCTGGTTGGATCGGATTGAGTGGCTCTGCATGGAGGGCAGCATAGATTATCAGCCGGTCGGCCGGACCGAGCAGTTTCGCAAGCTCCGCAAGCTTGGTGCGAACGCCTTCGGTCGTTGCGTATTGGTTGATGAGTAGCGACGTGTTCTTGTCATCAAGGCCCAGGCGTTTTTTCAGCGCGTTCGCAACGGCTTCGACACTGTTTTGGCAGACGTCCTGGGATTGTGGTTTCCAGGGCGGGCAGACCCCGATCCCCAAAAAGTGCGTTGCCGGTTTGGCGTCTCCCGCTTGTGCCCCGTTTGGGACAGAAAGGGTGAAGAGAAGAGCCAGGATGAAAAGAAGGGAAGTAAACCTGGTTTCAGTTCGCATGCTGCCCATAAGAACCCCAATTGCGTGGCCGAATCCCAGTGACCACGTGAAATTTAGTCTCAACGAGAGCATCTTAGCGTCCCGGCCCGGTTTGGCACAAATTGCTTGAGCTCGGCCCGCCCTGGCCCCATATACCTTTGATGCGCTGGGCCTCCAGCATTGTTCATCGCCAATTGCTTCCGGACTTTATGGACTCTCTCACACAATTCGTACTCGGTGCCGCCGTTTCAACCGTTTGCCTCGGTCCGAAGGTCGGTCCAAGAAAGGCAGCCCTCATAGGCGGTGTTCTGGGGACCATTCCGGATCTGGATGTTTTCATTCCCTTCCCTGATCCGATCGACAGTTTCGTCTATCACCGCGGCTGGACCCATTCGGTATTTGTCCATCTCCTGGCGGCACCCGTCATCGGCGAGATCGTATTCCGGCTGTTCAAGGGCCTGCGCGAGCACAGGTGGCTGGTATGGGCGACAGTGTTCCTTTGCTTTTCCACCCACGCGATAATCGACGCGATGACGATTTACGGCACACGATTGTTCTGGCCGTTTTATCCAGATCCGGTGGGCGTAGGCTCGGTGTTTATCATTGATCCACTCTATACGCTGCCGTTGCTGGTTGCCGTTGTCTGGGCCTTGTTTAGAAAAGACTGGACCAGGCGGTTTGGGCGCTGGGCAGCGGCGGCCCTGATCGCCACGACCGGCTACCTCGGCCTCAGCGTTGCCTTACAGGCTCATGCAGAAAGCCGCGCCGGGGAGGTATTTGCCAAAGCGGGAATAAAACCGGACAGGGTCATTGCCATTGCCAGTCCGTTTAACACCGTTGTCTGGAAAGTAATCGGCCTGGAAAACGGCACTTACCACAACGTTTACCTTTCCCTGTTCGATGGGGATGCCGATCCCAAGGTCTACAGCCATACCAGGCGTGCGGACCTTTTGTCCTGTGTGGCGTCGACCGATGCGTTCGAGAAACTCGAATGGTTTTCGCGCGGGTTTTACAAGGCGGAAGAGCTGGACGGAAAGATTGTTATGTCGGATCTCAGGATGGGCATGACGCCGGCCTATGTGTTCCGCTTTGCCATTGCGGAACATACGGACAGCGGTACGCTGCCAATTCCGCCGAAACGGGAAATGGCGCACCGTGTAAGCTCAGATGGCGACTTGGACTGGCTGGGCGAGCGTTTGCTAGGCCGTCCGTCTGTCCGGGCTGCTGAGAAGGACCTGGGCCTGCAACCTGGACCTGCAACCGAAAGCGCTTGTTAGGCGCAGTCCGTCCGATGATGACAAGCCGGCGAAAGACCTCAATGGAAAGCTGTCCGGATTACCGGATGCTGACTGTCTGTGCTCCGGCGCTGCTCAGCATTTCAACGCGCCAGCCGTTAGGCCTTGAAAACTGAAGGAAATATCCGGCCAGTCAATTTATTGCGCACAGATTTTTATTGTAAGAAATGCGGATTATTTGTGTATTTTCTCTATTTTGGGAATTAGTAATAACTTCAATAATGAATATTATCAATATTGGTAGCAAAAATACTTATTTAACCCTAGGTTAAGTGGATCAAAATATAAAATTATTTGAATTTATTTTTCAAATTCCCTCTGCGTTGAGGGATAGACTTGGGGATTGGAGTTTCATGTCAAAGGCGGTGTTCCTGACCGGAGTGGAAAGAACATTTCCAGATGATGACATAATCGTCAGTAAGACGGATCTGAAGGGGCGCATCACATATGCAAACCAGGTCTTTCTGCAAATAGCCGGATACACGGAAAAGGAAGTCTTTGGACAGCCGCACAGCATAATTCGTCATCCGGCGATGCCGCGCTGCGTTTTCAAATTGCTGTGGGACACGATTGCCTCAGGTACGGAAATCTTCGCCTATGTCATAAACCGGGCGAAAAACGGCGACCACTACTGGGTCTACGCCCACGTGACACCCAGTTTTGACGCCGAAGGGCGCATTGTCGGATATCATTCCAACCGGCGCGTTCCGGACCGCCATATCATCGATGAGCATATCGTGCCGCTGTACCGCACGCTGATCGAGGAAGAGGCCCGCCATGCGAGCCGGAAGGATGGCATGTTCGCCGCCGAGCAGATTGTTCACGCTGTACTGGCAGAGCAGAACGTTGCCTATGATGAGTTCATTGCCAGGGTGGGGCAGGGCCGGCGGCGCGGTTACCGGTAACAGGCAGCTTGCCGAATTGTCAGGTTGGTTCAATCTCATTTATAAGGCATGACGTAGGGGCGCGATATGTTTTCAGGTATGAAGAAGTCTTCTCTCAAGAAAGCCACGGAAGTCTGCAAGGCCGTGGCCAACGGGGACTTCGAGGCACGGATCACCAACATCACGGAAACCGGCGACGCCGCGGAGCTGATGCATGCGATCAATCTGCTGATTGACCGCACTGATGCCTATTTGCGTGAATCCAAGGCGTGCCTGGACTATGTCAGCCGCAATCAGCATTTCCGGTTGATCGCCGAAAAGGGCATGGTTGGCAGTTTCAAGGCCGCAGCGCGCAGCATCAATACGGCGACATGGTCGATCAAGGAACGGCACGATGGATTTTGCAATCTTGCCAGTGATTTCGAGAGCCGGCTGAAAGATGTGGTGCAGTCCGTGTCCGGATCCGTTGGAGAGCTGAATACGGTTTCCGCGACCGTTGCCGATGCATGCGCCAAAACCAGTGAGCAGTCATTGGTGGTTGCAGCAGGAGCCGAGGAGGCGTCTGCAAACATGCAAAGCGTTGCCGCCTCGACAGAGCAACTCACAGGTTCCATTGCCGAAATCAACCGTCAGGTGGTCACTGCCGCAGATCTGGCGTCAGGGGCTGTAGCAAAGTCGCAGGCAATGAGTGCCGAAATCGACAACCTGTCAGGGATGTCGTCAAAGATTGGCGATGTGGTCCAGTTGATCAATGAAATCGCGGCCCAGACTAACCTCCTGGCCCTGAATGCAACGATCGAGGCTGCGCGCGCCGGAGAGATGGGGCGTGGATTTGCCATTGTGGCGCAAGAGGTCAAGGAGCTGGCAGGCCAGACCGCCACGGCAACGGAGGAAATCAATATGCAGATTTCCGGCCTTCAGGAAATTACGACCAATGCCGTGAATGCAAACGCCGAAATTAGCGATGCCATCGCGCAAGTGAGCGGAATTTCCACGGCAATTGCCAGTGCCGTACAGGAGCAAACCGCTGCCACAGGCGAAATTGCCCACAATGTGGAAGAGGCGGCAACTGGTGCCACCGATGTCACGTCAAGCATCGTTGATGTGCAGGCCGCGACCGCAGGCACAAAGAAGGTGAGTGAGCGGGTAGTGGTGGCTGCTGGAAACCTGCAGCAGCAAGAGGCCAGCCTGCAGCAGATTCGTGACGAAATGAACGTCTTTCTCGCCGAAGCCACGAAAGTCGGCTAGAGGATGTCGCGCCGAATTGGTCCCATTTGAAGCTGAAAGGCGGTTCTTTCGGCATGGTGCGTTCGTCAAACGCGATCTGGGTGATCGTGTGATCGGCGCACCGCGCGCGGGCAAGGGGCCGTTTTTCTGCACCCTTCCATTTGAAGTTCCATTAAAAACAGGCCGGGCGCATTTGGTCGCCAGGTCACGGATTTCTCCCGAAAACATCAAACTGCACCGCCCTTCTAACGTTAGGGTAGTAGAGTTATTGCGGCTGCTGCTTACGCATTTTACGATCAATTAATTAAGTTATTTTATATGCAAAATTAAAGAAGTAAATGCTCGTGATCAAGTAAAACAAAGAGAAAGTAAGTAATTTGGAGTTGTTTGGAATGTCAAACTCTGTATCCCTTACGGGAGTGGAGAGGGTTTTTTCTGATGATGATATCATTGTTAGTAAGACTGATCTGAAGGGAAGGATAATATATGCCAATCAGATCTTTCTTGATATTGCTGACTATACTGAAAAAGAGGTGCTTGGGCAGCCGCACAGTATTATCCGGCATCCGGCCATGCCGCGGAGCGTATTCAAGCTTTTGTGGGACACAGTCATGTCGGGCCGTGAGATTTTCGCCTATGTCATCAACCGGACGAAGCATGGGGATCACTACTGGGTCTATGCCCATGTTACGCCGTCCATTGATGCTGATGGCTCTGTTACCGGCTACCACTCCAACCGGCGGGTTCCGGATCGGGCCGTTCTGGACCGCGACATTGTTCCGCTGTACCGCAGGCTGATTGACGAAGAAGCCAGTTACAGCAGCCGCAAGGACGGCATGCTTTCCGCTGAAAACCTCATGCAGGGCCTATTGGCTGATGCGGGTGTTGCCTACGACGAGTTTATCGCAACGCTGGGTCAACCCGGCGGGCGGGGATAGGCGGTGTATGCATTCGGGCGGGAGTTGGACGGAAACCTTCTGCCGGAAACTACTGAAAGTACTCTGGAATGGGGCATGACCGTGATCGGCGGCGGGTGCTCCGGGCAATTGGAAATCGAGTTGGGGGCCAAACGGTGTTTTCGGGTCTGAATAAATCTTCTTTAAAAAAAGCGACCGAAGTTGTGAAGGCTGTTGCGGACGGCAATTTCGAGGCGCGGATCATCAACATTACGGAGACTGGCGAAGCTGCCGAGTTGATGTATGCAATCAACTTGCTGATCGACCGGACAGATGCCTATTTGCGCGAATCCAAGGCCTGTCTTGAGTATGTCAGCCGCAATCAGCACTTCCGCCAGATCTCGGAAAAAGGCATGGTTGGCAGCTTCCGCGACGCAGCCCGGAGCATTAATGCAGCTACGGGCGTAATCCGAGAGCGCCACGAAGGCTTTTGTGATCTGGCCTCGACTTTCGAAAAGCGTTTGCAAGGCGCAGTGCAATCTGTCTCCAATACGGCGAGTGAGCTGAACAGCGTCTCACATACAGTGGCCGAAGCATGTGAGCAGACCAGCGAGCAATCCGTAATCGTTGCGTCTGGGGCGGAAGAAGCGTCCACCAACATTCAAACCGTTGCAGCGGCGACCGAGGAACTGACCGGTTCGATCACTGAAATAAACCGGCAGGTTGTCGCCGCAGCCGAGCTCGCTTCAGGAGCAGTTGCGAAATCACAGACCATGAACCGGGAAATCGACAGCCTGTCCAGCATGTCGCTGAAAATCGGCAACGTCGTTCAGTTGATCAATGATATCGCCGGGCAAACAAACCTGCTTGCATTGAATGCGACCATCGAGGCAGCACGGGCGGGTGAAATGGGGCGTGGATTTGCGATTGTTGCACAGGAAGTGAAAGCGCTCGCCGCGCAGACCGCGAATGCGACTGAGGATATCAATTCGCAAATTACCGGCCTTCAGGACGTTACCAGGAACGCAGTTCAAGCCAATGCCGAGATCAGCGACGCAATTCAGCAGGTGAGCGAAATTTCAGGTGCGATTGCCGGTGCTGTTCAGGAGCAAACCGCGGCAACCGGCGAGATCGCCAGGAATGTGGAGGAAGCCGCCGCGGGCGCCGCCGATGTGACATCCAACATAGTTGGCGTGCAATCGGCCACGGAAGGAACGCGAAAGGTCAGCCAAAAAGTCGTTGCCGCCGCAGGCCAACTGCAGGAGCAGGAAACCACGTTGCAAGAGATCCGTGGCGAGATGAACAGCTTTCTGACGGCTGCAACAAAAGTCGGCTAGTGTGGTCCGTTGTCGCCCGTCTTGATGCTCTGCGGAGTGTCTGGAGTGTCAAACGTATGGCCGGACGCAAGACGCCATATGTGCCAAACGGCCAGCGGCGCTACTCTAAGTTCGCCCTATCCGTCCGGGTCGATACGCCGCCATCCTGGAAGCTGCTGAATTCACCTAGGCCGCCCTGTAGGTTTTTTGAAGATGTCAGTAGGCCTTGCCTATTTCGGGCGGAGTTCTTTTCGTGTGCCTGAACTAGTATTTATGTAGATTGTATAGCTAAGGTTGCTTATTTGACCGAAGTCAAATTCAAAAAGCCTTGTGGTTTTTATCATGATTTAAGCGATTCTTGTGAGTTCGATTAGTTGTAACTCATGTAAACAATATTCTTTGAGTAGAATAATTATGGCAGGTACTGTGTATTTGACAGGTGTGGAACGAACGTTTCCAGCAAGCGAAATCATTGTCAGCAAGACGGATTTGAAGGGACGGATCACCTACGCGAACGAGGTATTTCTCGACATCGCCGGCTATTCGGAAGCCGAATTGCTCGGCCAGCCGCACAGCATTATCCGTCATCCGGAAATGCCGCGCTGCGTATTCAAACTGTTGTGGGATACCATCGCTGCAGGCAAGGAGATTTTCGCCTATGTAGTCAACCGGTCGAAGAATGGTGATCACTACTGGGTTTATGCCCATGTATCACCGAGTTTCGATGGGGCCGGAAATCTGGTCGGTTATCATTCCAACCGCCGGGTACCAGACCGCAGTGTTGTCGATGACCAGATAGTGCCCTTGTACCGGGATTTGCTGGCAGAAGAAGCCAGCCATGCCAATCGCAAGGACGGCATGTTCGCAGCCGTTGAACTGGTTCAAAGCTTCCTTGCGCAAAAGGGGCTTGCCTATGATGAATTCATTGCACGGCTCGTCCCAGCCAATCGGCAAATGTGAGGGCTCTGCACAGGCGCTTGTAGGATTCCCGGTTCGCTGGCTGGTCTACCGATGCACGCGCTGAAATTGAACGCTTATCTGTCCGGCGAAGCCGAGGGAGCTTCGCCGACCAGAGTGCATCGATAGCCGTTTCATGCGTACTGTGCTTGCCCAAGGCCGAGGGACCAGTTTTCCTTTTCCACCTCGACAATATTGGTGAATACGTCCTCTGGGCGGAGGCCGGGATTTTCGCCCAGAAACTCGACGATCCGGCGGAACAGGGCCTTTTTCTGAGTCGTTGAGCGGGTGTTGTTGGCAGTGATCTGGATGAAAACGACCTCATCGCTTCGCGCAATATCAAGGTAATTCGAACCAAAGCGGAAGTTTGCCTTGTCATGCTCGGTGATGGCCATGAACTGGTCATCTTCCGGCACATTGAACTCTTCATGCATCGCACGATAGACGCCGTCGATAATCGCCTGGCGGTAGTCGTCGGATTTGCCGCTGCGCAGTGAAATGTGAACGAGAGGCATATGAAGTCCTTTCAAAGTTTCAAAACTTGGGACTTCCAACCTAGGTTTGGAACGACTATTTTTGTATCCAATAAATATCTATATCAAAAATTGAGAAACTAAATGATAGAGCGGCCACTCGATCTTGATGCGGTCCGGACTTTTGTCAGTATTGCGGAGCTGGGCAGTTTTACCAGAGCCGCGGAAGCCGCGAATTCAACCCAGTCGACGGTCAGCCTGAAACTCAAGCGGCTTGAAAAGCGGCTTGGCTGTACGCTGGTGGAGCGGACCCCGCGGTATGTCCAGCTTTCGGCGCAAGGGGCAACCTTCCTTGAACATGCGCGGGAACTACTGAGGAAACATGATCGCGCGCTCGCGGCCCTGTCGGAAGCCCGCCAGCGGGTGACGATCGGGATCAGTGATCATGTTGCAGGCCCGGAATTGCCGATGCTGATCGCGCGGATGAATGCGCAGGATCCGCACCTCCTGATCAAGATAAGGATCGCCTCCTCTGGGGACCTTTTGAAAAGCTACGACCGGCGTGAACTTGATACGGTGATCGTGCGCCTCCACGACGGCCGAAGTGACGGCGAACAATTGGCGGACGAGAGATTCGGCTGGTTTGCCGCGCAGAGCTGGCAGCACCGCGCGAATGAACCGTTGCCTGTCGCCACGATGCCGGAACCGTGCGGCGTGCGGGTCCTGGCTGGTCATCTGCTGGATGAGGCTGGAATTGCCTGGAACGAGGTGTTTGTCGGCGGCGGTGTTGCAGCGGTCTCGGCCGCTGTCATGGCCGGCATGGGGGTTGCTGCCCTGGCCCGGCGCATGCTGCCCTTTGGGGTGGATGATGTCGGGGCGCGCCTCGGTCTTCCCGAGCTTCCCAGTTTGCCGATAGTTCTGCACACGCGGGTTGCCGACGGCCGCCCGCGAGATGCCATCACAGCGCTTTCAGCCGCATTCCGGAGTGCCGTCCACGACTAACGGGTGAGGGCTGCTGGTCTCGTGCTAGCAGCCCTTCGGCATCAGGATGCTTCGGCCTCCAGTCCGGTCTCAGCTACCTTAGAGGCAACCAGCCGGGTGACCACATTTTCAATGATCTTGTGGCCTGCGTCCTGGTCCAGAGACATGATGCTTTCCGGGTGGAACTGGACCGCGGCAATCGGTTCCTTGGTGTGTTCAATTGCCATGACGACGCCATCGTCGGTTTGAGCCGTTATCCGCACATCCGCCGGCAAGGTATCCCGTTTTGCGAAGAGCGAGTGATAACGCCCGACAACAACCGGTGTTGCCAGTTCATTGAACAGAAGTGAATTCTGCGAGACCGAGATCTCCGACGGTTTGCCGTGCATCGGCACATCGAGCTGGCCGAGATCGGCGCCGAGATATTCCGACAAGGCCTGAAGGCCAAGGCAGACGCCAAAGATTGGCAACCCGCGGGCGCGTGCCCGGCCAATGGTCGCGGCACAGTCAAAGTCCTTCGGGCTGCCGGGCCCCGGTGACAGCACGACGAGGTCTGGGTTGACGTCATGGAATACATGATCGGCAACCGGGCTGCGGTAGGTAACCACCTCTGCGCCGGTCTGGCGGAAATAGTTCGCCAGCGTGTGAACAAAGCTGTCCTCGTGGTCAGCCAGCAGGATCTTCAGTCCGTCTCCGGGCTTGTGGGTTTGCGTCTTGTCGGTTGTTTTGGTGGCAAGTCCTGCTTCACGAACGGCCGCGCGCATGGCTTCCGCTTTCAGCTCGGTCTCTGCTTCCTCGTCTTCCGGAACACTGTCGTAAAGCAGGGTAGCGCCTGCACGGATCTGGGCAACGCCGTCCTTGATGCGGACAGTGCGCAGGGTGAGGCCCGTGTTCATGTCGCCATTGAAGAGGACAGCGCCAATAGCACCGCCATACCAGGCGCGCGGGCTTTTTTCGTTCTGCTCGATGAACTCCATGGCCCAGCGTTTTGGCGCACCGGTCACCGTGACGGCCCAGGTGTGGGAGAGGAAGGCATCGAGTGCATCCATGTCCTCACGCAGCACACCTTCAATATGATCGACGGTGTGAATGAGGCGCGAATACATCTCGATCTGCCGCCGGCCGATGACCTTGACCGAGCCTGGCACACAGACCCGGCTCTTGTCGTTGCGGTCCACATCGGAGCACATGGTCAGTTCCGCTTCATCCTTGGCGGAGTTCAAGAGCTTGCGGATCTGGGCTTCGTCCTCAATGGCATTCTTGCCGCGCCGGATAGTGCCGGAAATCGGGCAGGTTTCCACCCGACGGCCACCGGTGACGCGGACATACATTTCTGGCGACGCGCCAACGAGATATTCAGCATTGCCAAGATTGAAGAAGAAGGAATAGGGCGACGGATTGATCTGTTGAAGACGGCGCGAAACCGCGGACGGCGGATTGGCGCAGGGCTCATAGAAGGTCTGGCCGGGAACCGTCTCAAACAGGTCGCCGCGGCGGAAATAGTCCTTGGCCTTTTCAACCAGCTTGGCGTATTCGCCCGGTTCATGGTCGCCCCGGCCCGGATGTTCGTTGGCGGGCGTGTATTGCAGCTTTTCACCGTCGCGCGGCAGGCCCTTGGTCGATTTTCCGCCTACCTCAAAGTCATATTCCAGCACGTAGGCACGTTTGCCGTGGTGGTCGACGATGAGGATTTCATCGGGCAGGAATAGGACCACATCGCGTTGGTCGTCCGGCCGTTTCAGTTTCAGATCGATCGGCTCGAACTGGAAGGCAATGTCATAGCCGAAGGCGCCATAAAGGCCGAGCTGGTCATCATCGCAGGCAAACAGGTCTTTCAGCGCCCGGACGATGGAAAAGGTCGACGGTTGGCGGGAGCGTTCTTCCTCCTGAAACGCCCGGTCGGGAACCTTGACCGTCAGATCGATGCGTTTGTCGCCGGTTGAAAACGTTTCGACGTCCGGGTGGGATCTCAGCGCCTCGGTGATGGCAGGCAGTAGAACCTCGCCGCGGCTGTTGAGCGCGCGGATTTCCACGGTCCTGTCGGCCGCTTCCATGACAAGGGGAGGATTCACCAGGGCCATGTCCCAGCGGGTGTATCGGCCCGGATATTCATAGGACGAAGACAGGACTGCGCCGCGTTCGGCATCCAGCCGGTCGATCCATTCCGACGTGCCCGCTTCATAGTCAGATGGCCGCGACGAACGGGAAATGGTGATCCCGCCTGCTGTTGCATATGTCTGGTTTGCCAGTGGTGGCATGAAACCTGTCCCCTTGTTTGATCCGCCGTTTTTTCTGCCGGCGGTCTCAAAATCAGTCCCTTGATAGACCAAAGGCCGCCTGCGGTGTCCGCGGCGGCCTTTGGTCTGTCTTTGTCCCGTCAGGGCATGAAAAGTCGCTGGCCGCCTATTTTGCGTCCCGCCACCACCATGCTGCTTTCAGGGTCGTAATCATGGCCAAAGCCATAGCCGATGCGGACGGCATAGGCAATGGGGATGTTTTGATTTATCGGATCGGAGCCGCAAGAGATGTTTTGCGCACGGACCTACGCCAACGTGGGCATTACCGTTTCAATCAACCCATTGGATGCATAGGAGAGTCTCGTCGAAAAAAAGGGCCGGGAACCAATCGGGTGACAATGTCCTGAACACACTGTTCACGCCCTCTGGTCAATGGCGGCTTTCAAGCAAGGGCTGAAAATATTATCTATCAACTCAACAGCTTAAGGCGAGGTGGCGCCGGGAACAATGCCGGAACAGGAATTTGGAAGAAATGAGCAAACAAATCGAACTCGGCCTCGACACCTTCGGTGATGTCACCTTAGGCCACGATGGCGAGCTAAAGCACGAAGCAGACGTGCTGCGTGACCTAGCCGAACAGGGTGTTCTGGCCGATGAAACCGGTGTCGATTTTCTCGGGCTTGGCGAACATCACCGGCAGGATTTTGCGATTTCCTCGCCGGAAATCCTGTTGTCGTTCATTGCAGCCAGAACCACGCGGTTGCGGCTCGGCACCTCTGTCACCGTGCTTTCCTCCGATGATCCGGTTCGCGTCTTCGAGCGGTTTTCAACCTTGAACGCGCTGTCAAATGGGCGGGCGGAGATAACTCTCGGCCGCGGGTCGTTCACCGAGAGTTTTCCGTTGTTCGGCTTTGATCTGAACCAGTACGAAGTCCTGTTTGAGGAGAAGCTCGATCTCCTGTCCAATCTTCTTGAAAACGAAGTGGTCAATTGGGAAGGCCGGATCCGGCCGCCGCTGAAAGACCAGCGGGTATTCCCGCGGCTGGAAGAAGGCGGCCTTGTTGCCTGGATCGGCGTTGGTGGAACACCTGAATCCGTCGTGCGCGCAGTGACCTACAACATGCGCATGATGCTGGCGATTATTGGTGGCAACCCGGCCCGCTTCAAACCGTTTGTGGACCTGTATCACCGGGCCTGCGCCCAAATGGAGCACGAAGTCAAACCCCTGGGCGTGCACTCTCCGGGCCACGTGGCGGCAACGGATGAGGAGGCTCTTGAACAGCTGTGGCCAAGTTTCCGCGTCCACTATGATCAAATTGGCCGCGAGCGTGGCTGGCGGCCGATGACCAAAGATGCCTTCCTTTCAGAAGCAACGCGCGGTTCGGTCTATGCCGGTTCTCCCGAAACCGTGGCAACGCGGATTGCCAATACGGTCAAGACGCTTGGCCTTTCTCGGTTCGATCTGAAATATGCAACTGGTCCAATGCCCCATTCTGAGCTGATGAAGAGCATAGAACTCTATGGAACGAAAGTGATCCCGCTGGTTCGCGAGATAGTTGGCTAGTTCATCAGAGCGCCGGGCAAAAACGTGGAAGCGTTTGACCCCTCTCATTTGTCTGCTGGCAAGGCGGGATGCTCGCGGTGGTGCAGGCACCATAAGAGCAGCCCAACACAGTCCAGCGGGCCAATGAGAGGCGGCCCTTTGGGTAGCCTTGTGCGGCCCTCCGGCTGCGTTGCCCCCCTTGCCCGATGCCCCGCATCGCGCTGCGGGATGCGCCTGGCCGGGCGAACCGTACAAAACCATCTAACCTTTCCGCGTTTACGACCGGTGCTCTAGCATAACCAGCAAGTGTCCGGCATGGTGGCGGCGGTGACCTGATTTCCGGCCTGGATCCAGTCCACGATCCCTTTTTGAACATTGGCGACCTGGGTGAAGCCAGCCTTGCCGGTGAGGTATTCTGAGAGCACCTTGCTCCGGTTGCCGGTCCGGCAGATGAAGACGACTTCCTCGCCTGGACCCGAGATCACGGATTGCAGTTCCTGCCCAAACCCCGGGTTCACATTTCCCTTTTCGTCGAAAAAGGTGATCAGGTGGCTTCCGGGGATCACGCCGGTCTGTTTCCATTCATCAGGCCGGCGGATGTCGATTACCGGTGTGCCAGCGGCGATTTTCGCTTTCAGATCATCGTTGCTGAGATCAGAAAACTTCTTGGCCTTGACGTCGAGAAGTTCAATTTCGAATTTGAGCGTGGCATTCGGCGGAATGACGCCGCCTGCGCCGGAAGCGCCATAGGCCAGATGCGGCGGAATGATCAGTTCGCGCTTGCCGCCAACCTGCATGCCTTCCACACCTTGCTCCCAGCCCGGGATCACCCGGCGTTCGCCGAGCGTGAAGGAGAATGGCGTGCCCCGGTCGACGCTGGAATCGAATTTGGTGCCATCCATCAGCCAGCCGGTGTAGTGCACGACCACTGTCTCGCCGACATTGGCTTCCTCACCGGTGCCTTTCTGGATGTCCTTGATCTGCAACTCGTCCTGCGCAGATGCGGGCAGGAGGAGGGCAAGGGAGAGAAAAGCGGCAAGCAGGGGCCTCAACATGGCAACCTCAATATGTTCGAACAAAACCTGGTGCAGACCACGCCTCAGCAAAACGGCGAAGTCAAGGCAACACGATGTCTCATTTGCCGAAATGGGGAACACCGACAGCGGTGCTCTAACGCAGGCCCCACCGGCGGCCGACAATCCTGATTGCAATCACGGTCAGAATAGAGCCGGTGAGCGCGCTGATAATCATGGGGAATTTGCTCTGTGCGTCCATGAGGGCTTCAGTGATCAGGACGGCAGCGAAGGCGGCAACAACGGTGAGGCCAACGTAGGCCATGACCAGCAGCGGGCTCTTCTGAACATAGATCGCCGCGGTCCAGCCAACTGCCGTGGCCGTAGAGATGATCAAAATGACGTCATACGGATGCATCGGCGCCGCCCCGTTCGGTCACTCGGATTTGGAAGCCGCCGTCTGAATCAGTTTCTTCATCAGGCGTGCCAGCTCGTCCCGTTCTTCCGTGGACAGGCCGCTAACGGCCTCTGTCAGCATTTTAACATATCCCGGCATGAAGGTGCGGATCAGTTCCAGACCGCTTTCCGTGACGCCCACGAGGAGCGCGCGCCGGTCTTCCGGATGAGGGCTGCGCTCGATATGGCCGGCCTTCTGCAGGCGGTCGAGCCGGGCGGTCATGCCACCGGAACTGACCATGGTCGAGCGGTAGAGCTCGGTCGGCGTTAGTTTGTAAGGAGGGCCGGAGCGCACCAGCGTGGCGAGCACATCGAACTCACCATATTTAAGGCCAAGTTTGGCATATTCCGGTTCGAGCCAGGAATTGATCATCAGCGGCGCTGCTTCGGACAAACGGCCAAGCAACCGCATCGCCTCCAATTGGCCGCCGAGCTCCGGCATTTCCGCTTTCCATTGGGCAACCGCAACATCCGCGCGGTCTTGGGCTTTGGGTTCGTCCGGCCGGTCTTTAGTCATGTTGCCCTTGTGTCAACCATGGTTGGAAGCTGTGTCCGGAGTGGGAGAAGCACGCCCCCGGAGGTTTCGGCGCGAGCATCGCGGTTCGTTCCGGATCTGTCAATGCGGCTTAAGAAACTTCATCGTAAATATCTTGACATCAAGATAAATATGAAGCTATCTTCGCCGCGAGATACAAAAAACCGAATATGCACGATGGGTTGTGCGCTTGAGTTTTTAACGACCTGCGGCATAAAGATTGGATGAAAATGACAAGTTCAGTGCTTTCCAGCGGAAAGAAATCCCGGATCGAGGCGTATGAAGCGCTTGCCCTGCTTTTGATCGTGGGGACTTGCCTGGCGACATCCTCAACCGTCGGAAAGGCTGCTCCGGATTTCGGCTGGCATCCGCTGGCGCTGCTTCAGTGGAGCTTTCTGAGTGCTTGTTTGCTGCTGCTGGCCTTGCTGCTTTTGACGGGAAACCCGGGCTCGCGCGGCACGGTGGAAAATCCGGCACCGTTCCGTCAAAAAATCACTTATATGGCCACCACCGGCGTATTGTTTTGTACGCCTTATGCCCTCGGATTTGCGGCTGCAGGCAAGGTTGGGGCCGGATTTGTGGCTCTTTGTTTCGGATTTCCGCTGGTTCTGACCTATGCGATGACAGTTGTGATCGGTATGGATGCCTTGAGGGTGCGCAAGGTGATTGGCGTCGGCTTCGGTGTTGCTGGTGCCGTGTTTCTGGCGATTTCTGGCAGGGCAGTGGAAACAGGCAGTGCGCTGTGGATGGCAGCCGCCATGTCGATCCCGGTTTTTTTGGCGATTGGCAATGTCTACCGAACCTTGAAATGGCCCTCCGGTGCCACGTCCATGGAATTGTCCGTCGGCATGATGGTGTTTGCCTTTATCGCGATTACATTGGCCAACTACGCCACCGGCGTGCCGATGCTGCCGGAAGTCTTTGATGACAGGGTCTGGTTCCTGTTTGCTGCGCAAACGGTAATCTTCACCCTGCAAAACGGTCTTTATTTTCGCCTGCAGAAGGTCGCCGGACCCGTTTATCTCAGTCAGATCGGATCGGTTGGCGCGGTCGTTGGCCTTCTGTTTGCCTATCTGGCTTTCGGCGAGGTGATGACGCCGGCAAAACTGGCCGCGGTCACGGCAATCGGGCTTGGCATCATATTTGTCAGCCGGAGAGACAAAACCGGCTAAGCCGGCGGCTGTTTCATCCTCGACTAACAATAAATAGCAGTTCCGGCCCGGCTGGAGCTGCTTTTTTCGTGGGCCACACACCCGCGTAGCAGTTAGCCGTATACTCGAGGCACCGCCTATAGCTCCTGCCGTGTCAATTGGCCGCAAGAAGCTTGCAGTAATATATCTTGATTTAAAGATACTTTTCGTTCAAATTTATCTCAGAACCTGGCCGCAGTGCTGAACGCGCAAAAGGAGCGCCGTTATGCAAAATGTGTTTCATCACACCGAATTGCCGAAAGGTGACAAGGCTGCTGTCTCTGTTCTGGTCTCCAGGATCCGGTCCTATGAACCGCTGGCGTTGCTTTTGTCAGTGGGAAGCTGTGTCGCCTTGTCCGCCGTGGTGGCCAAGGCAGCACCTTCAGCCGGTTGGAGCCCCTTGGCGCTGCTGCAATGGGCCATGCTTGGGGCAACAGCATTGGTATTTGCGGTTGTTTTCCAGTTGAAAAAACGCGTTCGGACCGGGAAATCTGTCCCGAAGGTCCTCTTCAACCGGCCCGCACTTACCTATATGGCGGTCACCGGCTTCCTGCTCGCAATGCCCTATATTCTGTCATTCAATGCAGCGCCAAAAGTCGGTGCAGGGTTTGTCGCACTGTGCTTCGGATTTCCGCTGGTTCTGACCTACGTGCTGTCGATCTTTTACGGTCTGGATGTCCTTGATCCCCGCCGCGTCATTGGGGTTGCCTTCGGTGCCATCGGTGCGATCCTGCTTGCCTTGTCCGGCGGCGATTTTGAAACAGGCGCGTTGCTGTGGGCCTTTGCCGCCCTGCTGATCCCGGTTTTTCTGGCTATCGGCAATATCTACCGTTCAATCATGTGGCCGGAAGGGGCAACATCAGGCGAGCTGTCGGTCGGAATGTGCTTTTTTGCCTTCGTGACGCTGGTTATCGTTGCCGGGGTGACAGGAGCTCCCAACCTGCCGGAAGTCCTGAACTACAACTCTATTGGTCTGCTTTTGGCACAAATCCTCATTTTTTCGGTCTTTTGCGGGTTGTATTTCCGTCTGCAAAAGGTCGGTGGTCCGGTCTATCTCAGTCAAGTCGGTTCGATTGGCGCCGTCGGTGGCCTGGTGTTCGCCTTTCTTATTTTCGGCGAAGTGCCAAACCTTGCAAAAATCTTCGCCGCAATAACGGTCGGCCTCGGCATCTTCTTCGTCAGCCGCCGGGGGCATGACACCAAAGACGCATGACGCGGCTGTTGCTAGGGAATTCTACCCTGAAGAGGGCGTCATCCCGGGCAAACGCAGTGCGACCCGGGATCGGGGAGCCTTAGGCCTCTCGCTAAAACGCCAGAAAACAGATAGCAGCGGGGCTCCCCGGCCCCGGATCTCCGCTCCGCTGCATACGGGGTGACGATGGAGAAATCCTTTCCCCTTAACAGGTCCCGGCTCGGGGGCCGGGACGGCGGACTGCAATTGGTGGCTTGTGAGCCAACCAAAACCATCAACGGATAAAACGCTGAAGTTCCGAGAAAAACACGTCCCAAGCCGGCTCGCCCTCCAAGAGGGTATGGTTGGAGCTCTCCAGCATCACGAATTCCGCATTTTTAATGCCGGAGGCAAGTTGAAGCCCCTGATCGAGTGGTTGAACACCATCGCCGCGCGCATGCATCACAAGCGTTGGAACATCAATCTTGTCCAACATATCCGAGACATCGAATGAGTCGGTATGCAGACGGAGCTTTGCGGCGGTCTCCGGGCTGGTCGTTTTCTCTTGCAAATCCTTCAGGCAGTCGATTTGTTCCCGGCTGCCTTCCGGAATGAACATGGAAGCAAAGGCCTGCTGAAAGGGGCCGGGTCTGCCCCAGACATTGCGGATGAGGGTAATCCACGCATCGCTGTTTTCCCGTTCTTCTGCGGTTCCGCGTTGCAGCCGGCCTTTGACATACCCACCATGCAGGATGAGATGACTGACCCGGTCCGGATACTTGGCCGCATAAGCAACAGCAATCGGACCACCCTGCGATGTGCCGTAAAGCGCGAACCGGTCCAGTTCCGCTGCTGCTACAACCGCCTCCATATCCTCAACGCATCGGTCCAATGAGAAGTCGTCGACGGCCCAGTCCGACAGCCCGTTGCCGCGCTGGTCATACCGGGTGAGTTCAAAGTGCTCGTTCAGTCTTTCCAGAAACGGATGCCAAAGCGGGCTCTGCCAGTCGTGTTCCAGGTGGGTAATCCAGTGTCCGGCGCGTAAAAGCGGATAGCCATGGCCTGTTGTGGCATATCCCAGCCTCGTGCTGTCAGCGGAATGACAGAACCGGATGCGTTGTGTGGCCTGAGCGGGGGAGGGCGGTGATTCTACAGAAGGAGACGGGTTTCCGTTGCCCACGCTCACGACCTCGCCAAGGAACCGGAAACCCCGGCGCGGAACGGTCTTGATCAACCGCTGGGAGCCACCGTCATCTCCGATTGCCGACCTGGCTGCGCTGATGCGCGCACTAATGGCGGAATCAGAAACGATACGACCGTCCCAAATGGCGTCCACGAGTTCATCCCGGGTGATCAAATCACCGGGACGTTCAGCAAATAATTTCAATATATCAAATACCTGCGGCTCAACCGCCACCACGTTTCCATCGATACGCAGCTCGTGAGTTTCCGGACAAAGCTCGCAGTTTTCAAACCTCAGTATCATGTGGTTTTCTTAGCATGGCGCCGGGCGGAAGTGTGAGTACTTCACAACCGCTAATGCAAAAAATCAGAAAATCACAAGACCTTCTAAAGCTCTTCATCAAGCAGCCGGAGCGCGATTGGGCAACGATTGCTCATCACCAAAGCCAGAGCATGGAGAAGTCAGATGACCCCGATAGATGACACCATTCAGCGGCTCGAATACGGCGCGATCGACATCGATTTTTACATCCGCAAGTGCCACCGGGAACGCAGTCTTGCGACCTACCGGAACCTGGAAAAGTGCAAGCAAACCGCAGGCGAAGTGGCAAGCGAGTTCAAGAATGACACCCAAAAGGCGACCACTGGCCTTTGGGGCTGGATGCTGTCCCTGTTGAGTTCATTGTCGTCGACCCAGCCGATGCAGTCACGATAACGCCTGCCTGATTAGTCGTTCCAGAGCCACGCA
This sequence comes from Roseibium sp., assembly GCA_965230705.1. Classification (GTDB taxonomy): domain Bacteria; phylum Pseudomonadota; class Alphaproteobacteria; order Rhizobiales; family Stappiaceae; genus Roseibium. The sequence goes on from CBDDLN010000001.1 coordinate 1,833,534, forward strand.
GCCCCCCGAACGCCCGAACTGTCGCCATGTTTGGCTTTGCGGATCGTGACCTCAAAGACGTCGGAAAAGACAAAGGGCTCCATGGCGGCCGGCAGGTCAGTGTAGAGCTCGTCCACGTTCGACATGCCGCCGCCAAGCACAAAGACGTCCGGATCAAGCAGATTGGCAGACATTGCCAGCGTACGGCTGAGGCGGCTCACATAGGCCTTGTAGCAGGCCCTTGCCGCTTCTTCGCCGGTGCGCATGCGGTCCATGATCTCATGGCCCTTCAGCAGCTCGCCGGTTCGCTCCTGGTAGTCGAGTTGAAACCCGGTTCCAGAGCACCAGCGGTCGATGGCGCCAGGATGCCCAGTCCAGCTTTCCGGGCCTGGGTATTCTTCTGCGGTCATCCAGGGCACTGGAATGTTGCCCCATTCACCGCCGATGCCGTTGGCGCCTCTGTGGGCCTTGCCGTCGATCGCGATGCCTGAGCCGCAGCCGGTTCCGATGATGATTGCGTGTACCAAATGAGCGCCAGCGCCGGAGCCATCGGTTGCTTCTGATACGGCGAGGCAATTGGCATCATTCTGGATACGGACCGGGCGTGCCAGACGCGCCTCAAGGTCCTTGTCGAGCGGCTTGCCGTTCATCCAGGTGGAATTGGCGTTTTTCACCAAACCGGTGCCCGGCGATATCGAGCCTGGAATTCCCAGGCCAAGCGTTCCGGTCTGGCCGGTCTCCTGTTCAGCCGCCGCCACCAGATCCGCAACTGCCTCGATGCAGCCGTCGTAGTCGTTCTTGGGTGTTGGCACCCGCTTGCGGAACAGTTCCGTACCATCGTCGGCTAGCGCGATGATCTCCATCTTGGTGCCGCCCCAATCGATCCCGAGACGCATCGTCAACCCCGCTTGACCGGCATGTCGAAAGCAGCGCCCGCTGACGGGTCCTGCTCGTCCGGCTGTTTTCCGTAGTTTTTGAATTTCCGCAAGATTTCCGCCATTTCCAAGTCACTCAGGATGTCGGGGGCGCAAACGGCAAGAGCAGACAGATACTGATCAGCCAGTTCCTCTACCCCTTCAGCCAGCGAGAGCGCTTTGGAGAGATGCGGGCCGCAGGCGATTTGGCCGTGATTGGCCAACAGGCAGGCATTGCGGGGTCCAAGGGCTGCAATCATCACTTCCGACAGCGCTGCCGTGCCAAAGGTGGCATAGGGTGCGCAGTCGATCCGGTCCCCGCCAGCCTGGGCCACCATGTAGTGAAAGGCGGGAATTCCGCGGTTGAGACAGGCTAGGGCCGTCGCACGTGGAGAATGGCAATGAACCACCGCGCCGGCTTCCGGCTTGGCCTTGTAGATATCCAGATGCATGCGCCACTCGGACGATGGCAGTGTTTCACCGGCATATGTTCCAGCCAGGTCCATGGCGACGATCAGGTTTTCTGTCAGCATGCCATAGGGAATGCCGGACGGCGTGATCAAAAAGCCATCAGCGGTACGGGCACTGACATTGCCGGAGGTTCCTTTTGTCAGGCCTCTGGCGGGCAGGGCACAAGCTGTTTCAATGACGTCGCGGCGGAGGGCCGGCGTGTCCGGAGGATAATTGACGTCAGGCAATGGCAGGAACTCCTGATTCAGAGAGGGCCATGTAACCGTCTGTTTCATCTCTCTTCAAGGACAAAGCGGTATGGAAACGGCTTGGGGAAGCGTGACCTCGTATTGCCACACTCAAGACGCACAACTGGCCATGAAACAACTCAGCAAGGCACCTTGGACCTGTTGCCACAGCGAAAATGCAGTTATGACTGTCGGCGCAATTGAACTCGCGGATCATGAAAAGCAGTATTTTCAATAAATTACAGGCGTTTTTGAAGCCGCGTTTGAACCGGACCGGAAACGGGCCTGAGGCTTCAAACCGCGGTGGGCGATCCAGGTTTTCCACCGACCACAAGGGCCAGGGCCTGCGCTGGGGAGACGAGGAAAACCTGCCTGCTGGTAAGGGCAGTCAATGGCACGTCTATCCCGTCAGCCAGTTGCGCTCTTTGGTGAAAATGAGGGCGGGCCTGCGTTCTGCCGGCCGAACACTTCTTTTCCTTGCGCCGGTCTTTATCGCATTACTGGCCGTCCTTGCGTATTTCGTGGCCCAGTCAAAGCAGACCGAACAAGCGGATCCGTCACCGGTTGAATTGCCCGATCCACTTGGCAATTTGCCGCAAACGGTCAGATCAGAGCTGACGGCCCCTGAAACCAAATTGCCTGCCGTCCTGAAACTGACCTTTACCGGCAATCCGGTCGACCTATGCTCCGAACTGGCAGCCGTTGGCATGGAGAACTCTGGCTGGAAACGGGCACCTTTTACCCGCAGCCGCTGGCAATGCGCGTCTGATCTGGTGCGCCTGACCACGCCAAGCGTCGACTATGGCCCGGCGACGCTGTTCTTTGTGCTGCGTGGGCCCGATGCGGCGCACATCGACCACCTGCGGCTCAAACTGAACGTTGAAGATCCGGCCCAGCTTGAAATCGGCCAGGAGGCGGCGCGCCTTGTTATCGGGGAACTGTCCAAACGGTACGCTTGGGCCGTGCCTGAAAAATTCCTGCAGGCGATTGCCAATTTTGAGGCGCTGGAAATGATGGATCGTGGCGTGCGTCTCTCCGTGGCACCGGAGGATCCGAATTTGACCGGCGATCCAACAGCCCGGCAACGCCTTAACATCGTACTGGATTTTGGCGAGCCGGATCTGATCCGGCCCGCCGATCATTTTGAAAAGAAACCACCGTTTACGAGGGGGAGACCTAAGGCCCCGGCCGGTCAGGCAGCGGAATGAATTCTTCTTCATCTCCCGGCACGGTGTCGAACCGGCCCTGACGCCAGTCTTCCTTGGCCTGTTCAATACGCTCCCTCGATGACGAGACGAAATTCCACCAGATATAGCGTTTGCCATCCATCGGCTCTCCACCGAGAACGACGAAACGGGCAGTTTCCGGCCCCTGATTTTCGATGATCAGATGATCGCCGGGCTTGAACACCAGAAGTTCCGCCGGACCAAAACCTTGACCGGCAATGGTAACCTTTCCGCCGATGGTGTAGAGCCCGCGTTCTTCCCAGCCCGGATCGAGCGGCATTCTTGCGCCAGGTTCCAGCCGGATGTCTGCGTAGAACATATCTGAAGCGGTCTTTACCGGTGCCTTGTGGCCGAAAAGCTCACCTGCAATCAGTTTGACCGAGGCGCCGCCGTCGGCAAATTCCGGCTGTTTTTCAGTGCCGAAGTGCTGAAACGTGGGCTCGCTTTCTTCCAGATGTTTCGGCAGAGCCACCCAGCTTTGCAGGCCGAACAGGCGGCGGGTTTCATTCAAACGTTCCGGGCGCTCCCGCTCTGAATGGACAATGCCCTGGCCTGCGCTCATCCAGTTGAGGGCGCCAGGCGAAATCGCGATCTCCGTGCCGAGACTATCCCGATGATACATCTCGCCTTCAAACAGGTAGGTGACCGTGGCCAATCCGATATGCGGATGCGGGCGCACATCAATACCGCCGCCTACCAGCAGTTCGGCGGGGCCCATCTGATCGAAAAAGATGAACGGACCGACCATGCGGCGTTTGGGCGAGGGCAGGGCTCTGCGAACGGAAAAACCGCCGAGGTCAGACGTGCGCGGCATGATGATCGTTTCGATCGGATCACAACTCGACGCGTCGCCGGGAACAGGGTCGGGGGAGTTCAACCAACTCATCTCACGCACTCCTCATTTTCTCAGTAGTGTGATGACAATTGGTCAGACTTGGCGGAATTGCCATTGAACAGTCCGTTCAATTGCCCTGCGCGCAGAACCAACTCCGCCTACCAGATATCGACCTGTTTGCCTTCCGCCCGGAGTTTGGCAGCACGTTCATCGATGTAGCGCTGAAAGTCGCCGCCGTCATAGGCGTCAGAGGAGACGAAATGCAGCATGGTGTGAAAATGGAAGGGCTTGAAATATCCAGGCATCAGCATGACGGACCGGTCCTTGGCTGATCCTTCCTTGTCCGCGGCCTCTTTTGGAACGAACAACATGGTCGGTGTGAAATTCACACCCCACCGGCGCACTAACGCGCGCTCTTCCATGGCTTCGCCATCCAAGTCGACCACTTCGCGGGAGCCGCGCATATCAAGTTGAATCACAAGGAAGTTTTCCTTGAGCGTGCCGATGATCTCTGGAATGCGCAGGTTGACCTGATGCATTTCCCGGCAATAGGGGCAGCCGGGCTGCTCGATGAGGATCAAAAGGTCCTTGCCGCTTTCTGCAGCTTCCGAAAGATCATCGCTAAGTTCCAGAAATCCGTCGTGAAACCAGGGCTGTGTGTGAAGACCGGAATCGGACAGTTCCGGCTCGGGCAAGCGGTCTTCGGCCATGACTTGGGTGGTGAGTGCGGCCGCAAGGACAAGAAGGGTGACCAAATAGGGCAATGAAAGTCTGGCAAAAGAAATGCGCATCACAAGTCCTCCCTGGTTTTGATGATCATACCCAAACTCATGGAGATTTCTAACCCGGCCTCAGAATGGCGCTGCAACCCATCCGTCTAGCCATCGGGCCTGGCGGTCCAAAAATGGTGTAAACTCAACTCTCAATTTCATCCTTGTTCGGCGAAGGGCGTCGCCAGAACCTGGTTCCGCAAGAGCATTGAGACTTCAATGGCAGTTGCCCAGCAGGCCGTAATGGCTGAAGGTACCAGCCATATTGTCAGATTTTACCGAGAAATATTGAGCCATTTTTTTTGAGGCGGCTTATGAGACCTGAAAACACAATCGCAAAAATGGCGATTTTGACGGCTTCTATTGTAGCGCTTGTAATCAGCTCTTACAGCGCGCTTGCATCGAAATTGCTTGATTGCAAAATGCAGTCCATCCCAGCTTGCACCGAAGTTATCGAGAATGGTGGTCTCGATGGCGCCGATTTGGCAAAGGTGTACTACCACCGGGCGAAAGCTTACCGCAGCTACAAGAAATTCCCGGAGGCCGTGCGGGACTACGGAAAGGCAATTGCCGGAAATTCTGAGTACACGGAAGCCTATTCGGGGCGGGCGATGACCTATGCCGATCTGGGCAAATATGTCGAAGCACTGGCCGATCACGACGTGGTCCTAATACTGGAACCCGAATACAAGTGGCATCACCATGCCCGGGCGCAAACGCATGCCAGATTTGAAAAACATAAGCTTGCTATTGGAGATTTCACCAAGGCGATTGAATTGCACCGGGAAGGCTTTGAGGGCGACCTGACGCTAAGCCACTATGGCCGTGCGCTGTCCCACAGGGCTCTGGGAAACCACCGGGAAGCCGTGGACGACTTCACTGCCGTGATCGTTGACAGCTTTCAGCAGAGCCAGTTTGCATCCGGAAACGGGCTCGCGCCCCAAAGTTACCGCTATCGGGGGCAAGCCCAAATAAAACTGGACGAACTCCAGGAAGCGATTGCGGATTTCACGGAACTTGTAGAAGCAGGACACTCCGAGGAGCAGGACTTCATCTGGCGGGGCTGGGCTCACTACAGATCCAAAAACTATGACCTGGTGGTCACGGACTTTTCGGAAGCGCTGAAAACAAGCCCCCAAAAGCCGGATACGATGTGGAGACGCGGGCTGTCTTACTATCGCTTGTAGAATTACACGCAGGCAAACTCGGATTTCGGTGTGGCAGTGCGGGAAAAGCCGCAAAGTCTCCGCTACCTTCAATGGCGTGGGAGAAGCCTTGCCAAGCTTGAGAAATACGCGGACGCAATATCCGATTTTTCGGAAATCATCCGGCTGGACCCGGAAAACAGCCGCGCTTATCACAGCAGAGGCGTCGCTTATGAAAGTCTCGGAAACGTAGAGCTGGCCGTTGAAGACTGGGAGACAACGATCAACATCGAAGGGGAGAAGAGGGTCATCTGGTGGCAGACCGATTTGAAGAAGCGAGGGTTTTACGACGGCAAAGTGAATGGCGTCTACGACCAGCAGATGAAAAAGCATCTCATCGCTTGCGCCACTAACCCCCAGTGTTAGGTGTTAGACCAGTGGTTTGATAAAAGGCCCGGGGAGCTGCGAAGTTCTCTCCGGGTCTTGACCCTAGTTTGGTGAATTTGAAATACGCCTCATTTTTGCAGCACCTGCGGATGCGTATTTTTATTATTAAAACCGCAATAGAAACAACAACTTGCTAGTCACCCTTTTGAATCAGAAGTTCGTTCTGAGTTCGCTGAAAAACGAGACGAACTTCAGATTCGGGTGACTAGAAACTCAGCGTCACGTGGTCGTCGCCCGCATCGACGGTGAGTACGGCGTTCTCCTGATCGGGAACCTGGATTTGCCCTTTTGAGTCGCTTTTGGGGAAGTCGACCAAATAGTTCTGTTGGCCTGCATCTACTGCTTGCGCCTTGTTATAGGGTTCCCCGTTCAGGCCCCAGCGTTTGCCGCCGAGCACGACCGCTTGAACGTTTTCCTTGTCTTCGCCTGTCAGCGTCACTGTGACGTTGGTCATGAGCATATCCTTTTACGGTTGGCTGCGTTCAACCGTCGGACGTGCAAATCGAGCCAATGTGAAACTGGCCATACAAGCCTATTCAAAGATCGCACGGTCGCGGGCGACCAGTTCGTTGATAAAGCCCATGACGGCGGCCACATGGCGCAAGGGCCGGGTGCTTTCGTGGGAAACGGTCCAATAGGCCCGGTTGATCACCTTGTCGGGCAAAATCTGCTCCAGATTGGGATCGTTTCGCGCAATGAAGGAGTGCAGGATGCCAATGCCCGCACCGGCGCGAACGGCTTCGGTCTGGCCAAGGGCAGAGGCAATCTCGAAACGCGCTGACCAATCCCGGGTAACTTCGGACGCATAGTTGAGCGAGGGCGAATAGACCAGGTCGTCCACATAACCGATCAGCCGGTGAAACTTCAGATCAGCCGCTGTTTCCGGGCGTCCGTTCTCGGCCAGATAGGCCTTCGAGGCATAAAGGCCGAGCGTGTAATCAACCAGCTTGCGCGCAACCAGGCGTCCATGTTCCGGGCGGTCAACGGTGATGGCAATGTCCGCCTCGCGCCGCGACAGGGAAAATGAGCGGGGGACCGGCACCAGCTGCACCGTGATGTCCGGATATGCTGAGCTGAGTTCACCAAGTCGGGGAGCGAGAAAGGCAACGCCAAAGCCGTCTGGCGCACCGATGCGCACGGTTCCGGAGATGGAAACGTCGGTATCGGCAATCTGCGACTGCGCGGCCAACATCTCCGCTTCCATCCGCTCCGCGTTGACCAGCAGCTGCTCTCCCTTGTCAGTCAGGAGGCACCCGCTGGTGGAGCGGTCGAACAGTTTGATCCGCAGGCTTTCTTCCAAAGTCGTCAAGCGCCGCGCAACCGTTGCGTGGTTGACGCCGAGCCGGCGGGCAGCGGCCAGGATCTGCCCGGATCGGGCAACGGCGAGAAAAATGCGGATGTCGTCCCAGTTCATGGCAAACTGCTGTTAGCTTGGTTTCTTAACTTCAAAAATCGCACATTGGTTTCGGAAATCATGCGCTTGTTTGCGACAAAAATACAAGGCAAAAATATTTAATACAAACTGGCGGCCTCTGCGTCCGTGTACCGGACCACGCCTTTTCTGGGAGAAACGCAAATGGAAACCATCGGGCATTTCATCGGCGGCAAACGTGTCGAGGGCACATCGGGCCGCTTTGCTGATGTTTACAATCCGGCAACGGGCGAAGTTCAGGCGAAGGTCGCGCTGGCAACCAAGGAAGAGCTTGATGCAGTTGTTGCTAATGCCGCCGCCGCTCAGCCTGCCTGGGCCGCGCAGAACCCGCAAAAACGTGCCCGCGTGATGATGAAGTTCGTTGATCTTCTGAACCGCGACATGGACAAGCTGGCCGAGAAGCTGTCTTCCGAACACGGCAAGACCTTTGTCGACGCCAAGGGCGACGTGCAGCGCGGTCTGGAAGTGATCGAATTTTGCACCGGCGCGCCGCATCTCCTGAAAGGCGAGTTCACCGACAGCGCCGGTCCGGGCATCGACATGTACTCCATGCGCCAGCCGCTGGGTGTTGTTGCCGGCATCACGCCGTTCAACTTCCCGGCCATGATCCCGCTCTGGAAGATGGGGCCTGCGCTTGCGGCCGGTAATGCCATGATCATGAAGCCGTCGGAGCGCGATCCGTCCGTTCCGCTGATGCTGGCCGAGCTTCTCACGGAAGCCGGGCTGCCGGACGGCGTCCTGAACGTTGTCAATGGCGACAAGGAATCCGTTGACGCAATCCTCGACAGTGAGACCATCCAGGCTGTCGGTTTTGTCGGCTCCACCCCGATTGCCCATTATATCTACCACCGTGCAGCCGAGAACGGTAAGCGTGCCCAGTGCTTTGGCGGTGCGAAAAACCACATGATCATCATGCCGGATGCGGACCTGGATCAGGCGGCTGACGCGCTGGTCGGTGCTGGTTATGGCGCAGCTGGCGAGCGCTGCATGGCCATTTCCGTAGCCGTGCCTGTCGGTGAAGAAACTGCTGACCGGCTGATCGAGAAGCTCGCTCCGCGCGTCGAAGCCCTGAAAGTGGGTCCATGGACGGCTGGCGATGACATCGACTTCGGTCCGGTTGTGACCAAGGCAGCTCAGGAAAACATCCTCCGCCTGATTGAGACCGGTGTCGATCAGGGTGCCAAGCTGGTTGTCGACAACCGTAACTTCTCAATGCAGGGCTATGAGAACGGCTTCTTCGTCGGACCGCACCTGTTTGACCATGTTACCAAGGACATGGACATCTACAAGACCGAGATCTTTGGTCCGGTCCTGTCGACCGTGCGTGCCAAGACCTACGAGGAAGCTATCGGACTGGCGATGGATCACGAGTATGGCAACGGTACAGCGATTTTCACCCGTGACGGTGACACCGCGCGTGACTTCGCCAACCGGATCAACATCGGCATGGTTGGCATCAACGTGCCGATCCCTGTGCCGCTCGCCTATCACACCTTCGGCGGCTGGAAAAAGTCCGGCTTTGGTGATTTGAACCAGCATGGCCCGGATGCCTTCAAGTTCTACACAAGGACCAAGACGGTTACCTCGCGCTGGCCGTCCGGCATCAGGGAAGGGGCGGAGTTCTCCATCCCGACCATGAAATAACTGAAGGTCCGACCTTCTGAAAAACACAAAGGAGTGGCAAATTTGCCGCTCCTTTTTTGATTTTGGGCAATGATTGCTGGCCGCTGTTGCGCCTATTGTTGAATGGTATTCCTGTGTCAGATTGCGAATGTGCAGGTCCGGCAAAGGATTGGAATTGGCAAAGAGTGCCCAATGCCATATTGGGAAGATTGACGGATCCGGCTTTGCCGGATTTGAGGGACGAGAATAGAGGACGCGCGGTTGAAGCGGAGAGGGGCGCTGGTCTGCGTGGCTGGCAGTTTGGTATTACTGAAGCTCAAGGACGGTTTTGGGCAAGTTCGGACGGGGCTGCGCTGATGGCAGGCCGGGCTAAACACGCGTCTCAAACGGCCAGTGTTGCCGCAGAGGAATCTGCGCAACTGGCGGAACCAAACCGGCAGGAAAAGGCACTGGTTCAACGCGCCGGGCGGATCTACGCCGTTTCCGACCTTTTGTGGATCGCACAGGCCGCACTTCTCAGTTTTGCTGTCGCCGGGTTCGTTGTTGGACCTACAGGACACCTTATCCCTCTGATTTTGGCCGCAGCCGGTTTCATTGCGCTGGCAGCGGTGCGTTCTTCGCTAAATGTTTATGCTGCAAAACTGGCACGCGACGGCTCGCGCAAACTGATGTCTCGGGTCCGCCAATCCCTCCTGGACATCATCGCTGCATCCTCACCGGCAACACCAATGCCCTCAAGCGGCCACGTGGCTGCCATGCTGAACGAGCAGGTAAGTGCGCTTGGGCCCTATTTTCACAACTATTATCCGCAGATGATACGGGTGAAAATCGTGCCGCTCGGCATCGTCGCCGCGTCTGCCTGTATCAGCTGGCTTGTCGCGGTCATTTTGCTGGTCACCGGACCGGTTATCCCGCTTTTCATGGCCCTGATCGGGATCCGGGCGAAAGCGGCAAGCGCCGACCAGCAGGAGGAATTGGCCCGGATGAGCGGTTTTCTTCTCGACCGGGTCCGGGGACTTGAAACGCTCCGGCTGTTTGGCGCGGTGAAGCGAACCGAAGAACAGATCGGCAGCGTTGGGGACTCCTTCCGCCGTGGCACCATGCGGGTTCTACGCGTTGCCTTTCTCTCCTCGACCGTTCTGGAACTCTTTAGCGCGCTGGGCATTGCCTTCACGGCTGTCTACGTGGGCTTTTTCCTGCTCGGCGATTTTTCTATCGGCACCTGGACCGGCTCACTCTCCTTCGGTGCCGGATTGTTTGTATTGCTGCTGGCACCGGAGTTCTTTGCCCCTCTGCGCAGTTTTGCTGCCGCCTATCACGACCGTGCGGCCGGTCTGGCGGCCAAGGAGAAACTGCAGGAGCTTTACCAGTCGATCCAGGGCAGCGCAGATCCGTCAGATAAGCCGATCGTCATAAGGCCCGAGGATTGCCCGCTTGTGAACCAGCCGGCGGATCGCCCGTTCCGGCCGCACATCGAATTTAACAATGTCACCATCAGTCTGGGCGGCCGGACCATTCTTGCCGGTTTTTCGCTGAATATTGCACCTGGTGATACCATCCTTTTGACCGGGCCAAGCGGTGCGGGAAAGACGACCCTGCTTGATTGTGTGCTGGGGCTTCACAGGCCGGACACCGGCTTGATCCGGGTGGATGGCCACAAAATGCAGGATCTCAATCTGGCGCGCTGGCGGCAGGAGATCTGCTGGATAGGCCAGGCGCCGCGTCTGTTCCATGGTTCAGTTCGCTCCAATCTGCTGCGCGCTGATCCGGCGGCGGCCCGCGAGCAAATGTGGGAAGCCCTGCGTCTGGCGGGCGCTGCAGCCTTTGTGGAAAGCCTGCCGCGTGGTCTCGATACAGTCATCGGGGAGGATGGCTTCGGGCTTTCTGTTGGGGAAGGGCGGCGGATCGCGCTGGCACGGGCGGCCCTGCGCAAGGACGCCGGTGTGATTGTCGCCGATGAACCGACCGCCGGTCTTGATGCCGAGACGGCTGCAGATGTGATTGCGGGGCTGCAGGCGATTTCCAAGGGACGGACCTTGATCATGGCTACCCATGATCCAAAGCTGATGAAGTTGCCGGGCAAGACGATCAGGCTTGCTTCCAGCCGGGTAGGCGAGGTGGTTGCATGAACCATTTGCTTCGCATCATCTCCTGGCAGTGGCGGCACTCCCGCAGCGCATTTATGCTGGGGCTCGCTGTCGCTCTCATTCCGGCTCTGGCTGGCATTGCACTTCTCGGCGTTGCCGGATGGTTCATTACCGCCGCCGCGCTGGCCGGCCTTGCCGGGGTAACCTTGAACATCTTTGTTCCAAGCGCCTTGATCCGAGGGCTTGCCGTCGCCCGGACGGCTGGCCGTTATGGCGAGCGGCTGCTTACCCATGACGCGACATTCCGCTTTCTGACAAACTTGAGAAGGCGCGTATTCCGTAAGCAGGCGGCAAAATTCGGCGATGGCGCACAACCAGCCTGCGATGGCGCTGCGCTCAACCGGCTGACATCGGACATTGAAGCACTGGATGCGATTTACCTCCGCCTGACTGTGCCAGCGGTATTGAGCGCGGTATCTGCCTTATTGGTGGTCCTGTGGGCCGTCTCGCTTGCGCCGGTCGCCGCTCTCGGTCTTGCCGGGCTTTCCTTTTGGTCTGCAGCACTGGTGTTCTATCTCTTGACCAAACGGGAAATCAAAACCGCGCGGCGTCTTGAGGCCGCCCAGGATGCGCTGAGGCTGCGCAGTGTCGATCTAGTTGCAGGACGCCGCGATCTTGCGGTCTACGGCGGACTGGATGATGCGGCGGAACACGTCATGCACGCTGAAACCCGGCTTTCCGATGCGCTTGAGGCAATTAACAAACGCATCGCCTGGCTTGTTGCGGCAAACAGCTTTGCCGGCCAGTTCTTTCTTGCCGTTACACTGGTTCTGGGGTGCTTGCTGATCGCAGGCGGCCAAATCGGTCCCGCATGGGCTGTCGCTCTTGTCTTGGTCGCAATGGCGCTGCCAGAAGTGTTGGGCGGTACCGTCCCGGGCCTTGCCAATTTGCAACGCACACAGTTGGCGGCCCGGCGGGCTTCTGCGGATATGGAGGAACAGCAAGACCCGGCGGCTGGACCCGCCGGTTTGGTTGGGGGAACTGACGCTGCACAGGGTCCGGTCTTGTCGTTCCAGTCCGTGTCTTTCTCTTATCCAAGGGCGGCGCTGGAAGTCTTCAGCGACCTCTCGTTTGAAATCTCCAAGGGCGAAGTCGTTTCGCTGACCGGCCGGAGCGGCTGCGGAAAATCAACGGTCTCGGCCCTGGCTGCACGATTGCTCCGGCCCGCGAGCGGAACGATCCACCTTCAAGGCCGTGACCTTACTCATTTGCCTGAAGAGCATTTGCGCAAGACGGTAACCGTGCTTGGTCAGAAGCCCTACCTCTTCAACGATACCATCGCGGCGAATTTGCGGATCGCAAATCCGGACGCCTCCGATGACGACCTTTGGACCGCGCTGGACATGGCAGCGCTCAGCCCGCGCATCCGGGACAGCGGCCAGGGGCTGGAAACGGTTCTTGGCGAGGGGGGGCTCGGACTGTCCGGCGGGGAGCAGCGCCGCCTCGGTCTTGCTCGTGCCTATCTGACCCGGCCCGCACTCTTCATTCTCGACGAGATGACGGAAGGGCTCGACGCGGATACGGCAGAAGATGTCCTGAACCGGTTTGATGCCTTCCGCGGCGAAGCTGCCGTCTTGATGATTGCGCACAAGCAGGCTGAGATCGCACGTGCGGACCGTATTTTGGGGCTGACTGAACCTGCAGGCCGTTTGGCTGCGGAGTAATCCGCCTGGCATCGACAAGTTGCGTTAGCAGAAATTGTCGCAAAATGTCGCCGGACGCCTGTCTGGTGATGGTTTGCGACAAATAGAGCTGTTCCCAAGATATTTAGCATACATCCTGGTGTCATTCTTCCTCATGCACGGGCATGGCAGAGGAAGTATCGTTATGAAAAACTCAGGAAGATCTATTCTCCTGGCTGTTCTGGCAGTTGTGGTGGCATCAACATTCGTGAGCGCCCATGGACGCAAGAGCCACTCTGCAAGTCAGCCGGGGCTGGTGCCGGTTGAGCTGCTGGACATCGATGGTGACAATCGCATCAGCAAGGATGAATTTGTCTTGCACCAGACCGAACGCTTCATGGCTATTGACGCAAATGCGGACGGCTACATGACGGTTCAAGAGGTCAGGGCATACCGGTCGCAATTTCGACCAGTGTCAAAAGCAGTACCGGCCCATGCAGTCAAAAAGCAAAATTCCCAAAACCAGTATCAAAACAGCGAACGCTACAAACTGGTCCAGCAAGCAGACCGCGATGGTGATGAACGGCTCAGCCGCGCCGAGTTCGCATATCTTGGCGATCAAATGTTCCTGCAGCTCGACGTCAACAGGGACGGCTTCATCAGCAATCAGGACAGGTGAAGGAAGATCATTTAGGTGAGTTGAACCTAGATTGGCTTTATGCAGCCAGCCTTCTTCCGAACCAAGTGACAGCGATTGCCCCTTGGCATTTTTTTAAAAAAGGTCATTTTCAAGGGTCAAAAGAGCACTTGTAACGGGCGGGACGTAAATGCTGCAGGGTTTTAATGAGCGGAAAAGGTTTGCCTGGATAGCCGTCCTTTTTTTTTGCCTCGCCGTGTCAGCTGGTTTAGTGCGCCAGGCAGCGGCCCTGCAGGCGACAGCTCTCGACTCTGTCGTTTCCGTTTTGCCTTTGTGGCCCGGAAAACCGCAGGGAGGAGGCGGAGTGCCTGCGGGAAAGGCGCCGGAAGGTTCCGGGATTGTTGTTGACCAAGGCGGACTGATTGCCACTGCCTATCATGTTGTGGAACCGGCAACCCGGATCGATGTGCGCTTGAAGGATGGCCGAATTCTTCCGGCCAAGTTGATCGGCGCTGATGAGGCGTCAGATATTGCGCTGATCAAGGTCGACGCAGATCTGCCGCCCTTTGTTTATGCAGATGATCCTGCCCTTGCCGACCGGGCCTGCATCATTGCCAATGCCTATGGGCTGGATCTGTCGGTCACCTGCGGCGTGGTTTCCGCCCGCAATGTAGCGACGGCCGGTTTCAATCCGGTCGAGGATTTCTATCAGACGGATGCTGCCGCCAATCCGGGCAGTTCCGGCGGCGCGCTTGTGGACGGCGAAGGCCGTCTGATCGGCATGGTCTCTGCGATTTTCGCGTCCAGCGGCGATACCAATATCGGCGTAAATTTTGCTGTTTCATCGGCCCTGTTGCGGCGGATCGTGGCGGATCTGAAATCCAAGGGAACCGTTGACTACGTGTCTGCCGGTTGGGGGCTGGAAGTTCCGCCACGGGCCGAACTGGCGGTGCGCGCCGGTGTCAAGGTCGCCTCACTCGTGGACGGCCCCTCGCAGAGGGCCGGAGTTCAGGTTGGCGACTTGCTGGTATCCGTATCAGGCCGTCTTGTCAGGCATCCGCGCGACGTTGTCAGCGCATTGTCGCTTGTCCGGGACGGTGGCGAAGCCGAGGTCCGCCTTGTCCGTAAAGGTGCCGAAGAGACAGTGGTCCTGAATTTTACAGCTGGCGCTGAAAAGAAAGCCGCCAATCTCGAAAGTCAAACCGGAACGCCGGATTGTCCCTACACGCAAGCAATCTGCGAAACGCGGCAGGCGGTATTTCCAGTCGAAAGCTTTGATCCGTTGGCGAGCAGCGTCCGGATCGGTCAAAACCATTTGGTGACCAACCGCCATGTGGTTGCCGACAAAGAAAGCGTTACAGTTTTTACCCCGGCAGGTCCTTTGAAAGGAGCTGTTATTCCAACCGCCTATGAGGGGGATCTTGCCCTGATCGAAGTGGACGGATTGCCGGAAGACGCCTTTATATTCGATCTGTCGCAGGAGCCGGATTTGGGCGAAACCCTGCAATCGGTTGGTGCCGATATCGCGCAGCGGCAGGTCCGTGTCTTTCAGCCGGGGAACCTGTTGTCTGAACCGGATCCCAAGGCGGCGCTAGGCCGGCTTCATGTGACCAGCTTCATGCAGCCCGGCGTTAGCGGAGGAGCCCTGGTAGATGCCGACGGAACCCTTGCAGGCATCGCTGTTGGCGGCGGGCAGGGGCGTTATGAGGCAATTCCGGTCGCAGATGTACGCCTGCTATTCCTCCTGAAATCGGCGCCGGAAGCCTACTCGATCCAGATCGCACTTGGAGAGGCGGTTGCCAGCTGCGCAGCGGCGATGGACAAGCTGGCTTCCGTTCCCAGAAATGCAGCAAACAAGGAAGTCACTGCTGCAGTTGAGGCAGAGTGTCTGTCCGCCCGTAATCAGGGGCAATATCTTGAGGCCGGGAGGCTTCTGGGCAGCGCCGGTGCATTCGATGCGGCGGTCAAATTGCATCAGGCAGCGGTGGATCAAACGCCGAATTCCCTGAATGCCCGCCTGTCGCTTCTTGTCTCCTTGCAGCTTGCCGGACGATTTGAAGCCATGCTGCCGCACGCGAGCTTTGTTTTGGATCGCCTTAAGGACGACCCTCAGGCACTACGGTTTGCCATACAGTCTGGCGTGTGGGGTGGTGATATGGCTTTGGCCGAAAAAGCCTATTCCATGATGCAGTCAGCCGATCCCCGTCAGGCACAGGCCGCGCGCCGGTTTATCGACAATCCGCCACCAACACCAAGCAGACGCTAGGGTTCGGACCCTAGCGATCCTGATCAGGGTCTGGAATCCAGCCGGCTGACACGCGCTTTTCCGCCTCATAGGGCGATTGGGTAGCGCGGGCGAAAATGGCAGCTTTCAGTTCCTCAATCGTCAGGCCTGGGTTCCTTTCAAGAATGCGGGCCGCCAGGGCTGCCAATCGAGGTACGGCATAGCTCGAACCGGATGCAGTTCCTTTGGCACCGCGGAAGTCAATCACCGGGACATTTTCAGCTGGAAGCATGATGTCGACGGTTTTGGGACCCCAATTGACACCGGGCGCCAGACGGCCGAAGCCATCCGCCGATGTAACCACGATCACGTTCGGCAAATTGAGGCTCGCCGGATACAGCGGCTGGAGGTCCAGGTTCCGGCCGTTGTTGCCGGCTGATACGATGGCCAGCAGGTTCGGGTGGTCTTCCATGCCCTCCTTGAAACCGATCCAGTCGGCCGGGTCATTGCTGCCAAGCGGCATTGCGATGATCCGTGCGTCTGCTTTAGCTGCCTGGGAAAGGACAGCTTTCATCCGGCTCATGTCTGGCGCGGGATAGCGATAAGGGATCACGGCCGCATTTGGCGCTTCGCGCAACAGGATGGAAGCAACCGCTGATCCATGCCGGATGGGCAGAAACGGACCGCGCGAAGCGTCGCCGTCATAGGGCAGGGTGTCCATGTCCCAAAAATCATACCCGAGGGGAGTTCCACTGCTGTCCCGCGCCAGCCGGTTCTGCACATGAGGCAAATCGTAGGCAAGGCCTGAATCGATCATCGCAACCCGGATGCCTCCAGGATCTGCCCCTTTCGGCCAAGGCGCCTGCAACGTTTCGGTCCAGCGGAGGGTATTCAGGTCTCCATCCAGCTGGTCGAGAAAAACAGCGTCTTTGTCTTCATGACGGATCCGCCTGCCGGCGCGAGCGGTGCAGTTGGCGTCAGCAATGACTTGCATGTGCGGCCTCAGTGTTTCGCCATGGCGTGCAAAGACTTCGGCTGTAAATCTGCGTAACTGCCCACCGGGTTCGCTACGGTGGATGCGCAACTCATCGTCTCCGGGAAGAGCAAAGACCTGTGACCGGCCAACTTGCTGGCCGCCTGGGCGCTCTACAAGACGTTCGGACAAGAACCATGCACCGGGTAGTTCTGCTTCTGCCTCAATGCCGGTGAGGTTGGGAGCCGGACACAACCGCTTCACCGCGAGCTTGAGCCAGCTTTCCGGCGAAGCCGGCTGTTCCGCCAGGGATTCCTGTGCCTGAAGCGCTGGACAGAATAAGAGCGCAATTAAAAAAACTAGAAACTGCAACATGCACCCAGTCTATCAGAAGGACATGTCACCGGCTGGCAATCAGCTCAGCAACGTTTTAAAAATAAACTTCCCAAGTGTTCTCCTGGGCGCTGTCTTTTGGGAGCAGTTTGCGCACAGCCGCAATCGCCTCGGGCTTGCCATAGATGACATGATCACTTCCCGAGATGCTGAGCGCTTCCATCTTCATGCCGGTCACATGGCGGGTTTGCTGACCGTCTTCTTCCACGATCAGGCTTGTCATCGGCGCCTTGGCGCTTTCATAAAACTCGATTTGTCCAGCTAGGGACTGAATGCATTTGCGGACCACGCCTGCCAAGGACTTGAGGCGCCCGTGCCCTAGCTCTTCCAGCCCGGATTCAAGATTTTCCAGCGCAGAGAGTGCGTTTTGCACAGATGCGGTCATTATGTAGCTCCCTCAGTTGAAGTTCTGAGGGCCTCTAATACCAGACCGTGTGTTTCCGGCATCTAAAAATATTTGCCGTTTTCAGGTGGTCAGGGGCTTTTCGGTCTGGAGTAGAGGATCAACAACAACCCCGGCAGAAGCCGAAAAAAAACGAAAATACTTTCAAATTTACTGGTCCTGTTGGGGAAATGTCTCTTTTTCTCGTGGAAATAGAGCCTGTAAGGAGAAAGTCGATGACAATACAGGATGTAAAAAGTTGGCAAACTAGAATTATTGCGCCCAAGCCTGATCGGCCCAATCTAAATAGTTTTGCTCTTTCGAAAGCCATCGTCGCGTTGTGCGACAAACTTACAGACCTCGGCGTTCATGAACTCCGTTGGCATGACAGTGTACAAAGTTACCAGGCTGCGGTCGCAGCGTCCAAGAAGCAGACCGTCGGAGAATATTTCCGCGATAGTCTCAATACTTTGCCGCCTCGTCATTTCTTCGGCGTCACCGGCCATGATGAAAACGGCCAGACGATCTGTACAACTGCCAACCGGTATGATGATCCAGCCGGCTGGGATCTTCGCGAGTACATACAGAACTTCTGGTACACAAATTATCAGGCAGAAGGTGGTGGACAGGCGCAGCTCGCCAGGGCATCAGTTCCATTTGCAGACGGGATATACGGACCATTCGCCTACATTGGCGATACATCGGTGGACCCGGCCTACTCAGGATCCGACCTGGCCGCCTACCTCGTGCGTTTATGTATTATCGGCTGTCAACTCGAATGGCACCCGGCAAATATTTATGCCTGGATGGCGCGTCACCATACGGCCAAGGGATTGCCGTTCCGTTGGGGGTTCCCTGTGGTATGGCCGAGCGGGTTTATTTGGGATAAGCCGCCGGAAAACAAGGCATATTCGGACTTGTGTTTGATGATCTGCCCGCCCCAGGGCGTCGCCGTGGTTGCGAACTCTCCGCTGGATATCGGATTGTCTCCAGATCGAGCGAATAGCAAAGCGTAAACTGAGCACCTTGATCGGTGGTCACAGGCAACAACAGCCGATGATAGGTCAGTTTCTGGAACTGGCCCGTTTTCATTGGGTGTGAAACCCGGACCAAATCAAAAATCGGCTGTTTTTGAAGGGCCGTATCGAGATAAGTCTGGGCGACGATCTGACGATAGTCCGCGGAAAAGTCACTGCGCTTGATCTGCGGACTGTCATTTGCCGCCATCATGCCCAGGTTCCTGTTCAACAGTGAATCTTCCCCGTGGAAGAGAAGGGGAGGAGAATCGGCCTCAAAGGGCCGGCCATCGAGAATGACTAGATGATTTGTGAAGCCGGCGATCTGGTCACACAACCGGCCCTCATTGGCCGTCCAGATTGTCAACAATGAGCGCGCAAGGTCGTCTGCGCCGCCGTTTAAAACGTCGTCGATGTTAAACCGTACGATAAACCCGTCTGACGAGGTTGCCGTCACTAAGTCCTCTCATGTTGTGCCTTCGCACAATAAACCAATTCGCTTACGGCTTCTATCAGTAACTCGGCTTCCCAGCCAGTCAGACTTTCTGGATTTGTATGGTCAAAGAACTGATTGCAAATTGATCGAACGAAAGGATCGACGCCCAATTTTACCGCATCGGCCAAAACTTCCTCCAAGATTTGCTCTGGTTTTGAGGAATCATCGCGCAAAAAAGCCGTGGCATGGAAGGCATCTTGTTGAGTGTTGCCATCGTTGTTGCTCATAGTACGGCTTTTCCCCCGGGCAAGCGGTCTAAAATTGCAGGTTGTTATTTCATTTGAAACTATCGGGATGGTAGGTTCATTGTACACAGTTGCGCAAGCGGAAAATGGGCGTTTGTTCGCAAAAAACATCCTGTCGAAACAGATTTCCGCAAAAAACTGCGAGCCACTGGGGAAAATGGTCCGAAAGCAGGTTTGTATGCCGGACCGCGTCGGTCGTATTTTCTGAGCGTACCTGTGAATTCTGCCAGTGGCTGACCGCCGGTACCGTTCTTGCAAAATTCCGAACTCATGCGGGTATGAACCTTCTGGTTGAGGCCAAAGCCCGCGACTCCTACGCGAAGACGGGCGGTATGAATGGTTGAGGCGTACTCAAAACTACGTGAAGGTTATGGAAATGGGATTGTTTTGCTAGCGATTAGCATAAATGCAACCATAAGATGGTGGAAGGGCTTGCCGCATTTTTTGCAGTATCGAGATGCGGAGACAGGTCGTGGGCAAAACGCAATTTCCGTTTAGGGGGCGGAAGTCATGGCGGAATCGGCCGGTCGCAGCCATACGATTCGTGCGCAAAGAGAATTGAAACGCCGGATCCTCAGTGGAGAACTTAAAGGTGGTCAACGGCTAACTGAAGTGCCGATCGCCGAAGAGTTCAGTATTTCGAGAACGCCCGTACGCGAGGCTATGTCCCGCCTTGCGGAGGAGGGGCTGCTAGAACGCGCCCCGACAACAGGCTTCATTGTACGGTCCTTTGATCTCAAGGACATCTACGACGTTATAGAACTCCGGGGTGTCCTGGAAGGGACTGCTGTGCGGCTTGCTGCAGAACGCGGCGCGGATCCGCAACAGCTCGAGCGGATGATCGCCATTGTTGCCAATCTGGATAATTGTTTTAACGACACCGAAATCGATTTTGACCGGTTTATTGAGCTCAATACAGAGTATCACAAGGTCCTTTCGCGCTTGCCTGGCAGCAAGATGCTGGAAAGCGAGATTGAACGGCTGAGAGCATTCCCATTTGGTGCTCCTTTTCCGGTTCTATCCAAACAAAGCGAGCGAACACGCCGGGATAAATTTGAGCTTGCACAGTATCAGCACAGGGAAATCCTGAAAGCAGTGAGCAACCGGGAGGGAAGTCGGGCGGAGGCTTTGGCCCGTGAACATGTGCGACTGGCAAGGTTCGATGTGAAAATCGCAACCACCAGGGATGACCCCCTCCTGGGTGGGCTCGTCATGCGGGGGGTGAACCAGCTTTCCTAGCCTTGAGTTGCTGCGCGTAGAGGAAACCGTTGGACCCATGTGTTGCAGTTCAGCTGCGCTTGGGCTGAATGCTTGCACATTTGGGATAAAACCAAAACGGTCTCATCCATGAGTCCAAACCTTGTTTGACGGCTGACCGCCCCTTGACTGTTGCTGTTTTTTCTAGCCATGCATTGCACCTCTGTTTCAAACAATTCTCCACACGGAACAACCAATCTCGAAAGTTGGGCAATGAACTGGATTCTGACCGTAAAATGTCAAAACCGGCCGGGTATCGTGGCCGCTGTTGCAACCGAACTTGCCGCCAGTGGCGGCGATATTACCGAGGCCCAGCAGTTCGATGATCCACAGACCGGCATGTTTTTCATGCGGATCACCTTTGCCATGGAGACACCGGAAGAGGGATTCCGTCAGGCGTTCGAAAAACCTGCCGCAGATTTCGGAATCGAGTGGACGCTTCGGCCTGCCGATCAAAGGCGGAAAGTTCTTATTCTGGTGTCCAAATTTGACCACTGCCTGGTTGATTTACTCTACCGGATGAGAATTGGCGAGATCAACATGGAGTGCGTCGGGATCGTTTCGAACCATTCGAGCGATGCGTTGCACCTGCCCTCTGACAACGGCGTTCCCTACCATCATCTGCCGATCACCAAAGAGACGAAACCGCAACAGGAAGCCCAGATAAAGGCAATCGTCGAGGAAACCGGAGCGGAGCTGGTGATCCTTGCCCGCTACATGCAAATCCTCTCCAACGACTTCTCCGCCTATTTGTCCGGCCGCTGTATCAACATCCACCATTCATTCCTGCCGGGCTTTAAGGGCGCACGGCCCTATCATCAGGCCCACGAGCGTGGGGTAAAGATGATTGGCGCGACAGCGCACTATGTCACAGAGGACCTTGATGAGGGGCCGATTATCGTCCAGGACGTTGAGCATGTGACACATCGCGATACGCCGGAAGATATGATCCGCAAGGGCCGGGATATAGAACGGTCCGTATTGGCACGCGCCGTCACTCTGCATCTGGAAGACCGGGTCTTGCAAAACGGCACCAAGACAGTGGTATTCGCCTGACCTCAAGGTAGTTTTTGGCAAAACGCACAAACGGCGGCGTTGTCGGCGCCGCCGTCTTGTGAGAGGTCACGTGTGCATTGGTGATACGTTTGTGGCAGTCATATGGACTGCTCTTGTTTGCCTGCGGAAGTCAAACCTGAGCTACCCCCGCGTGTTCAAGTCGTTGCCTAGTGGGCGAACCCGAGTAAAGTGACTTCAATGTTGCCGGTGTAGGCGTTCATGTCGGCCCGGAAAATCTTCTGATCCATTACGCCGTTGTAGCTATATTTGATGCCGGTGCAGTCGATCACCGAGATCGACCGGTAGCCGGTGCGCAGGAGCCGTTGATAGCCGGTAGCGCAGGAAAGCTTTTCGCGGGTGACGACGACGACTTCTGTCTTGCGCGGATCCCGGTGGTCACGGACAACAACATCTGTGCGGTGATCGCGAACCGTAGTACCGGTTCGATGGTCCCGTACTTTGTTGTCTGAACGGTGATCCCGAACCACCACTTTGGTCCGGTGGTCACGCACGACAACCTTGGTGCGGTGGTCTCTGACGACAGTGTTGTCATCTGCTGAGGCTGGCATTTGCAAGTGCAGGAAAGCCGTGGCGGCAACGGTCGCGGCCAGTGCGGTGCGGATAATCATTTTAATCTCCAAAAGCTGGGCTGAATTAGGAGGCCCGGAACATGTTGTCAAAGGCCAGTTCAGCGCGGAGGATTGATCAACGTGCCATTGACCGGAAAAGCGCATCCAGATGCTGGGCGGGCGTCACGTAATGGTTTTTCGTGTAGCGGCCCTTGGGCTTGGTCGGCGTTGTCGGCGGTGTTGCCACCGGGGGGAGGGTCGGCTTGTGCGGCCGCGTCAGATCAGCGTCGCTACCGCAGGCTTGAGGGTTCTTGTCGCAGATGGTCTCATAGTCATTGGTGCCTGCAGAAGCAGAACCGATCACTGCGAGCGTCAGCACCGGCGCAGCGGCAAGTGCGGCTATAAGTTTCTTGTTCAAACTGAGCATTTCAAAATTCCTTCTTTTTCGGCAGTCGCAAGACCATAGCTGCCGGGGGCTGAATGGATTTGGGATGGGCCGTTCATCAACGGTTCATCCCGCCTTGCGGAAAACAGGCTGAAGGATTTTTCGATCTAAGGGTGTGGCGGGTGTCACAAAAGGTCGGGATATCCGCGGGTTGCACGCCCGATACTGGCCGGTTTTATGGTCGCGCAGGGGTTTAGCGGGGGTCCCGCTTTTATCGGCCAAACGTATACGGCCCTTGAGAAGGATGTTCAGGCACCATGAAACATGGGCCTGCCTGCCTCAAACTGCAGTCTGATAATAATGGTAGTCGTTCGCAAACGACTTTTGCACGCGGGCTCGCAACCTCTCGCTTTCAAAACTTGCGTGCGAGAAGGTTCCCAACTCGCAGATCTCGATGCTGCTTTTCTCAGTCAGGTCCGTTGCTGTTTCGGACGAGAATTGGGAGACATTCTCTTTAGCTGGCGTCGACTGTTCGCTAACATCCAAACGGCGGCCGAGTTCACCGAAAAACAGATTGATGTTCTCAAGCTTGTAGGTCGATTTTGGCGTGTAGAAACTGTCCCTGAAAATGGATTTCCAACTGTTCTGGCAAAAATGCAGCGGGGCTTGGGTGTTCCAGTGGCCATCCAGCAGGGGTTCTTGTTTCCGGTTGTCAATCACGTCGCAGATGTGATTTGAAAACTCCGAGAACGAAAGGCCCTTGTAGGTTTCAGCGATGTCTGGGTCGCGCTGGTTGGCCTGGGCGATTTCCTGCGCAAAGTCCTGAGAAAAATGTTCCAGGTCATCAAAGGATGTCAGGAACTTCTCCCGCCGTTTGACGAACTTGTTGATGTAGGCGCTGATCAGCCGTTCGTAGGGCTCCCGGATCAGCGCCATCGACCAGTAACCATCAGTCTCGTCCAATTTCCGGGCAGTGCGGCTATCGGTTTTGTAGCCTTGCTGAATAAGCCATGTCTGTCCGCCGACGCCACGCAATTCCGATTGAGGTGGGCAGAGATGCTTTCTTATCAGGAACTTGGAAATCGAGGAGCAGGCGCACTTGTGGGCCCAATAGACAACAAGTTTCTTGTCGTGAAGTACGAATGCCTGCCTCAAGGGGTATTCCTTGTTAGGGATGCGCTCGTCCTGCCAAAGACGCGCGGACGATGGGAAGATGGTATTACGGCAAGGCGTGTCTACTCTGCGGCTGCTTACAATATCAAGCCTTGAGATGACCGTTGGAGCAGCTGCCATATGTCTTGATACCTGGCCGCGCCCTTTCCGCCGCCGCACGATGGTGATATCTAGCATCCAATGACCAATCCTCACCGCCTCTATACCAGCCGCATTCCGCGCGTCGCCGTTGCGCCTATGATGGAATGGACGGATCGCCATTGCAGGGCCTTTCACAGGCAGCTGACCCGGCATGCGTTGCTGTATACGGAAATGGTGACAACAGGCGCCGTGATCCACGGCGACCGGCAGCATCTGCTCGGATTTTCTGATGTGGAACATCCTGTGGCCTGTCAACTTGGCGGCTCTGATCCGAAGGACATGGCGGCGTCTGCGAAAATCGTTGAGGAGTTTGGCTACGACGAGGTCAACATCAACGTTGGCTGCCCGTCCGACCGGGTGCAATCCGGACGGTTTGGTGCTTGCCTCATGCGCGAACCGGGACTGGTGGCAGACTGTGTTTCGGCAATGAAAGATGCCGTCGGCATTCCGGTGACCGTCAAGTGCCGGATTGGCGTTGATGATCAGGACCCGGAAGAAGCGCTGGATGCCATGGCCGACGCTGTTGTTGCCGCCGGTGCGGATGCCCTCTGGGTACATGCCCGCAAGGCCTGGCTCCAGGGCCTGAGCCCGAAGGAAAACAGGGATATTCCTCCGCTGGACTACGACCGGGTGGTTCGTCTCAAGGCCAGATTCCCGGACTTCTTCATCGGGCTGAACGGTGGGCTGGAAACGATAGATATGGCCGCGCCCTATCTGGATGTTCTGGACGGAGTCATGTTCGGCCGGGCCGCCTATCACACCCCGCAAATCCTGGGAGAAGTTGACCGCCGGTTCTATGGCGACGATGTGTCCGATGTTTCCGCATGGGCGGCAGTGAAAGCCTATATGCCCTATATCGAGGCACAATTGGCGCAGGGGGTGAAGCTCGCCCGGATCACCCGCCACATGCTCGGTCTGTTTCATTGCCGCCCAGGAGCGCGCTCCTGGCGCCGTATCCTGACGGTCGAGGCCATCAAGCCGGATGCTGGTCTTGAAGTGGTCGAGCGGGCATTGGCTGCCGTCAGCCCGGCAGACTTTCACGAAGATGATGTGCCTGCAGGCAGGAATGCAGACTTGAAAGCCGGTCATGCAGCCTGACGGCAACAGCCTCAGGGCGGGTCAATAAGATGGAATTGCCGTCGCTGACCGGCGAAATGCTGGCGCTCTTCGGAGCGCTGCTTGCCTCCGGGCTTGTCGCCGGATTTCTGGCCGGACTGTTTGGCATTGGCGGCGGTGCTGTCCTGGTGCCCGTGCTCTATCAGTTTCTGACGGCTCTAAACGTCGATGAAAGCGTTCGCATGCATGTGGCGGTGGCTACATCGCTCGGCATTATCGTACCCACCTCCATCCGCTCGTTTTTGGCCCACAAGAAGCGAGGCGCCGTCGATCTGGCTCTCCTGAAAACCTGGGCCATTCCAGTTCCGCTCGGCGGATTGATTGCCTCAATTGTCGCTGCTTATGTTTCCGGTGATGGCCTGAAAGGCATTTTCGCCGTGCTGGCGCTGCTGTTCGGCCTGCGCATGCTGTTCAACCGGACGCACTGGCGTTTGGGCGACGAAATTCCGGGCTTTCCGGTCCGGCCCGTTTGCGGCGCATTGATCGGCTTCTTTTCCACGCTGATGGGCATTGGCGGCGGTGTGATGAACAATACCTTCATGACCCTGTATGGCCGCCCGATCCACCAGGCTGTGGCGACATCATCAGGAACCGGATTACTGATCTCTGTGCCCGGCACCATCGGCCTGATCTGGGCGGGTTGGGGCGCGCAGCACCTGCCGCCGTTTTCCGCCGGTTACGTCAATCTTCTGGGTGTGGCGCTGATCATACCGGTAACCACCTTTGCCGCCCCATTTGGGGTGAAGGTGGCCCACGCTCTGCCAAAGCGGACCATGGAGATCTTCTTTGGTCTGTTTCTTATTGTGGTTTCGGTCCGGTTTTTCCTCAGCCTGAACGGTATTTAAGGCACCAGAATTGCAAAGTTACGGCGTCATGATCAGCCGGTCCCCCTCAATTCGCCAGCTTTTCAGCTTGTCGAGGGCTGACAGGCCAAAGAGGCTGGTTTCAAGCGCACCTTTTCGTGCGACAAATCCTCTGATCCTGGAAAAATCCGTGTCGCCGACCTTGATCGACTCCAGGCGGATCGGCGCCACGACAGCCCGTCCGTTTGCAGTTGAAACCGGTACGGTGAACGACAGGTCGTTGTCGGAAAAGCCGGCCTTGCGGGCGTCGTCATAGGTCAGGACGACCGCGCTGGCGCCGGTGTCCAGAAGAAATCTCACCGGCGCGCCGTTGACCTTGGCATCCAGGTGAAAATGGCCGCCTGCGTCGCGCACGACGAGGATGGAACCATCAGTCTGGTTGACCGCAAGTCCCGGTGCCAGTGCACCAAGGACCCGGTAACCGCCGGCAATCAGGTCGCTCTTGAAGGTATAACCAGTGACCAGGATGGCGAGCAGGCCACCCCAGAACAGGGTTCCCTTGACGAGGTCACGGAGTTTTGGCTGCCCGAAGAGAAGGCTGGCCATGAACACCACCGCCAGAGCCGTCAATGCAACGAGCCGCGGCCCTTTGGTATCCAGGTCGACCTCTTCCGGAGAGGTTGGAAAATCAAAAATCGCGTAAAGGCCAGCACCAACAATAATCAGAATCAGAATGGCGAGCACAAAACTGCGAAATTGTTGTCCGCCCATCGGTCAGCCCGCCTGACGGCCTGGACGCCGTTCATTCAAAGCTGCCATGATCTGCTCGCGTTTTCCGTCTGACATGCTTGCCCAGGAGGCAATTTCCTCAAGCGTCCTGTAACACCCAAGGCACAGCTGGGATGTCTGGTCGATCTGGCAATGTTTGATGCAGGGTGATTTCATGGGGTCGATATGGCAATGGATTGTGGCAATGCCAAGATTTGAATTGCCGAGGGAAGGCGCATTAGCTGCCGTTCGCCCCAAGTGAAAACGGTGCCGCAATAATCCTGATCGGCAGGGTGACCGCGGTTTCAGCCGTATTGCCAACCACGGTTCCCAGACTGTCACCTAGCGTCGAGGCGCCCCTGACACTGGAGTTTTGTGCCAATCCGCTCGACAAGAGGGCCTGCCGAAGCTCTGATGAATATTGGGCCAGAGCGGCAAACTTGCTGTGGTTTGACGTTCCTTCTGCATCAAGATCAGTCACGTTGAATACAATCGCACCGAGTTCGGCGAGTTCCTCATCGTCGGAGTATGCTCCCAGCCGTTCAACACCGCCAGCGATTGCCCGCGAGGCACGCAGGGCGCCGTCATCTTGTGACACGACGACAATATAGGGTTTCGGCGGTTTCCCGAGTTTGCGAAGGGTGGACTTGAACAGGTCGATATCAATATCGGGTGCTGCCATAACAACACTATTGAGTTTGCGGTCCAGGTTCCTGTGACTGGTTGCGGACATTTGCCGGCCCGTTTCCATCAAAAGGTAATTGCCCATGGAGTGAGCCAGGATGGAGATGGAGTCCGCGTTGCTCTTTGCCAGCAGCATCAATGTCTTCTCAAGGCCGTCCCGGGCGATCGCGGCGCTGTTGAGGTCGTAAACATAGTCTTTCAAATGGCCGCGAGATGCCCAGGTGAAGAAGACCGGAACGACCGGTGCATTCGAATCGTGAACGATCTGCGTGTAGCGGTAGAGACCCTCGGCAAACAGCGTGTTGTAACCGTGTATGAACAGCATGACATCGCGCTTGCCACGGGGCAGTTTCGCCAGTTTCCGGTTGAGTTGGGCGATAAATTGCGTCTCGCCTTCCACATATCCAGCGCTTCTGGTGACGAAGTCGGTCGCCGGATTCCCCGGTGCCGTCGACGGCCATTCAACAGCGCCAGGCTTGTGCGACGGCGGCACGGAGATGACAGCCTCGGCATAGCTCAGTTCTGTAGCGCGTTCGCCATTGTACAACGTATCGGGCGTGGCATCGCGCTGCCGGGTTGAGGCGATCAAAATGTCATGCGCCTTCGCGCCATTTGCGGGCTCAGCGGAAATGGCAAGAGCGCCGGTAACCGGGCGCGAGCCACAGGCTGCGAGCAGGAGGCAAAGGGTGAGAACACCCGCGATTAGTCCTAACCGGCCCGTCTTTGCCTCAATTGCCATTGGTCGCTTTTTCCCGATACGCAGGGCCTGATCGTGCGGCGCCTTTACAGACCGATATCAATGCCAAGCTTTCCCGCTGAGAGCAATCGGAATTACAAGCTGCGGATATGGGTGTTGCCGTTAGGGAACAGCGAGGCAGCCAATCAGGAAGGCCAGTGAAGTCACCTGCTGTATCGCGCCAAGGACATCCCCGGTAAATCCACCGATTTTCTGCACCGAAAGCCGGCCAAGTCCAATGGCCGCCAAAGCAGCGAGAAGAAGCCCGGTTAAGAGTGCCGGGACCGGCACGACAAGAGCTGCGGGGACCACGCAGGCAGCGCCCAGGAGCGTGGCTTGATTTGCCGCTTTCTGATCAGGTTTGCCAAAACGGGCGCCGAGGCCATCCGGCCGCGCACTTGGCAGGATTGACCATTGCCAGACCAGCAGTGTCCGGCTGAGTGCTTCCGTGCCAAGAAATATCAAAATGCCGCCTCCAGGTCCGAAGCGCGCCAGCAATTCACCCAGCAATGCGGCACGGACGCCGACGGCCACAATCAACGCCATGGCGCCGAAGCTGCCGATCCGGCTGTCCTTCATGATATCGAGGCGTTTTTCGGCCGTGTGCCCGCCGAAAAAACCATCTGTCACGTCGGCAAGGCCATCTTCGTGCAGGGCACCGGTCGCTGCTGCCAGCGCTGCTGTCATGAGGAGGCCAACCACAAGCGGCGGCAGACTGGTGAAACCGAGAAGAAAGCCAATTGCCGCGGCCGGCAACGCCACTGCAACCCCGGCAAGCGGCGCCGCCCGTGCAATCCGGACAAAATCTGGAACCGCTGCGGGAGAGTCCCACGAGCCAAGTCTCGGAAAAGGCAAACGCGAGAAGAAACGGAAGCAAGCTGCTGTGTCGGCAGCCAGCCCGGAACCGGCGGTGGCGGAGGATTGATCGTCCGGGCTGTGGGGCTCGCTCATATAGTCCTTTCGCGCGCTTGTGTTTTGGTGTTGCGCCGTTATAGATCGGCAACCGTCAACAGACCAAGTTTGGTTTGCGGAAAGCAAGAAAGAATCTGGAGCGCCTTGCCGATGTCTTTGTCCGACGCCGCACTTCCCTTTGAAGATATCCGCAGTCTTGTAAAGTCCATGCCAGGACCGGATGAGGAGGCAGCGGCAGAAGTCCGTGCGCGCGATGCCCAGCTGACCAAACCGGCCGGATCTCTTGGCCGCCTGGAAGACATTGCGGAATGGCTGGCAGCCTGGTCCGGCAAGGCTCCGCCCAAGATCAGCCGTCCCCTGGTCGCGGTCTTTGCGACCAATCACGGCGTAGCTGACAAGGGCGTCTCCGCGTTCCCAAGTGCGGTGACCCGCCAGATGGTTGAAAACTTCGCCGCAGGCGGCGCCGCAATCAACCAGATCTGCCGGGCTTATGATCTTGGCCTCAAGGTGTTTGATCTGGCGGTTGATCTGCCCACACCAAGCATCACCGAGGAAGATGCGCTGGATGAAGCCAACTGCGCGGCGACCATGGCCTACGGCATGGAGGCATTGGCCGGTGGCATTGACCTTATCTGCCTCGGCGAAATGGGGATTGGCAACACCACTGTCGCCGCAGCGGTGTTCAACGGACTGTTTGGCGGAACCGCCGAAGACTGGGTTGGCCGGGGAACCGGTGTTGATGACGAAGGCCTGGCGCGCAAGCGCGACGCGGTGGATGCGGCAATTGCCCGCCTTGGCGGCGAAAAGGACCCGCTAGAAATTCTGCGCAAGGTTGGCGGCCGTGAAATCGCGGCAATGGCCGGACTGATTGTTGCTGCCCGCTTGCAGCGCGTTCCGGTCGTTGTGGACGGGTTTGTCACGACAGCCGCCGCTGCTGTCGTCTATGCCATGGACCCGTCTGGACTGGACCACTGCCTGTTCTCGCACGTTTCAGCGGAAGCCGCCCACAAACGGGCGCTGGAGAAGATGAACAAGACGGCTTTGCTCGACTTCGGCATGCGATTGGGGGAGGGGTCCGGTGCCGCGCTGGCCACCGGTATCATCAAGGCCGCTGCCGAGATGCATTCGGGAATGGCAACCTTCGCCGATGCCGGAGTGTCAGACAAGGACGCGGACTAGCCGGTTTTCCGCTTTGCTGGTACCGATGGACCTGTGCTCTGGCTGGTCTTTGCGCCGTCGCCCGTGTAGTTCATCACACGGGATTTCGGAATGGTGACGGTCACTTCCGTGCCTTCGCGCAGTTTCGACGTCAGCGTGAACTTGCCGCCGTGCATATGGACCAGAGCCTGAACGATGGAAAGGCCAAGGCCTGTTCCAGGTTCGGCGCTTTTGATGGCGACGGAACCCTGACCGAAAGCTTCCAGAACGATCGGAATTTCGTCTTCCGGGATGCCTGGGCCGCTGTCTGTGACACGGATGAACTGGCCGCCGTCTTCAGCCGAGCCAACAGCGATCCTGACATCACCTTTGGCAGGCGTAAATTTGACTGCATTTGACAACAGATTGAGGATCACCTGTCGAAGCGCGCGCTCGTCAGCCCAGACCTGAGGCAGCGTTGCATCGTTGTTTTCCAGAAGCCTGATGTCCTTCGCCTTCGCCCGGATCTGCATCATCGTGCAGCAGTCTTCGACGACGCTGGCAAGGTGCAACGGTTCTTCCTGCAGTTCGTGGCGCCCGGCCTCGATGCGGGACAGATCAAGGATTTCGTTGATCAGGTTCAAAAGATGCTCGCCCGAGCCATGGATGTCGGCCGCATATCCCTTGTAGGTTGGGTTCTGCATTGGGCCGAGCACTTCGTCCTTCATGATTTCGGAAAATCCGAGGATCGCATTTAGCGGTGTTCTGAGTTCATGGCTCATGGTCGCCAGGAAGCGTGATTTGGCCATGTTGGCGGCTTCCGCGCGGCGGCGGGATTCATCCGACAGGGCATTCGCCGTTTCCAGTTCGGCGATCAGATGGTCTTTTGCAGCCCGGTACTCCAGCATGGTGTTGGCGTTCCTGATCAACTGGTTTGCCAGGATCAGGAAGAAGCCTTGCGCACCGATTGCCATTGCCGCGAGGGCATAATGGATCGCCGTGCCGGCCATCAGAAGGTTAAACGAAACCGTCAACGTGATCGGCAGCGTGCCGGCCAGCAGGGCACGCGGCAGCGTCGCGGACTGCATTGTGTTCATCGCGACCACGATCAGAAGCGTGGCGAACTGGAACTCCAGAAATCCCGCGGTGCTGCCCGGTTTTGGCGGGAGAAGGAAAAATGCGGACCAGCACGCGGCATACATGAAGTCGCCAAGCGTAAACCGGCGGATCCATCTGTTCTGGGCCCTGTCTTCAGAAGGCGCGTTCTCATAAGACCGGCAAGTCAAAACCATCAGGAAATGGATGGTGACCGCGCAAGCAAACCAGAGGAACACCAGGAAGCTGGGCAGCCATAGGATCGAAATTGCTGCGACTATGAGCGCGAGCATTGGAACCGCCAGCGCGGCACTCGACCTCGTGCTGGCAAACAAGTGCCGCCGTTCCAGCTTGAAATTTCCGGATGTGTTGTCTTGAGCGCTCAAGGCACTTCGGATGCTGCCGATGGTCCGCGCCACTTCCCTGCGGCGGGTTGCCCGTTTCCGGTTAAATACCGTTTTTTGATCGCCGGGAGGTGGCGTATCGGGCGTCATCGGTTTGGTATTCCGGTTTCCAAAGTGTTGCGCGTTATTATCTGCTTCTTGGGTTTTGACTCATCATTCCTTAAGATCGCCCTCAAAGGCGTGGTTAACGATTCATGAGGAAACTCAGTAGGTTATTAGCTGATTTGAGTAATTATCTATGACTCTCAATGACTTGAGCCATGAAATCCGGGCCTGCCGTATCTGCAGGGACAAACCGCTGCAAAAGCCGTTGCCTCATGAACCTCGCCCTGTGCTGCAGGTGTCATCGACGGCGCGGATCTGCATCTGCGGTCAGGCTCCTGGGACGCGTGTTCATCAAAGCGGGCGGCCCTTTACCGATCCTTCCGGTGACCGGCTGCGCGACTGGATGGGGATCAGTGAAGAGATCTTCTACGATCCGGACAAGCTTGCCATCATTCCCATGGGCTTCTGTTTTCCAGGTCTTGATGCGAAAGGCGGAGATCTGCCGCCAAGGGCCGAGTGCCGGGCCGTCTGGCATGACCGGCTGTTTGCCGCCATGCCTCAGATCGAACTGGTGCTGGTCATCGGCCAATACGCCCAAGCCTATCATTTGGGAAAAGCACGGAAGAAATCTCTGACGGAAACCGTGTCGGCATGGGCGGAGTATTTTCATGCGGAAAACGCTGGTGGACAGCCTACCGTGCTGCCGATGCCGCATCCGTCCTGGCGCAACAATGCCTGGCTGAAGCGGCATCCGTGGTTTGAAACCGACCTGTTGCCAGTTCTGCGCAAGGAAGTGAAACGGCTGACTGCCTAACTGGCGGAAGGACGGCGCAAAAGCAGGCCGCCGACGATGGCAAACACAAACTCCAGCAACATGTAGATGAACAACAGGGGATGTGGCCAGCCATCCAGCAAAAGGCTCGCAAACCGTCCGATTCCCATTCCCGCCATAAAGACCACGAGGCTCCAAAGTGCAGGTATTCGCAGTGAGGGCTTGAGTGCTCCTGATAGCCAAAACACCACAAGCGCCAGGTAAAGCCCCATGATCGCCCGGAAGATGTGGCGGACGTTTACAGCATCGGCATTGAGCCCGAACAGCCAGGGCAAACTCGTTTGTGGCATCAAGCCGTAAGACAAAGCGATCGGGATAAGACCAACAGCAGTGACCACAAGAAACAGCCGCTGCAGGCTGGAGGTCTTCTTTATCATTTCCAATGGGGCTCCATGCTCCGCCGATAACATTTGTGCAGGAAAATCCAGGAATGAAAACTGTTTGTCGCCAACGGACCTGTCCTTGCACGGGTAGTTTTATATGACAGCCCTTCTGCCCCAACAGACGGTCCAATCACGACGCAAGGACCAGTTTCCGTGCTGTATGCTGCATATGGCTGAAGAACTGCGCCTGGGTCCAGCCCCGGCGGCGCGTGAGATAGTCCCAGCTTTCGACTGAGATCAACGCGCAAAGGATGTCGGTGGCCTGATCAGTCGTGAGATCGGGCGAAAGACGGCCTTCCCTGTCCAGCATGGATACGGCGGCTTCAAATCCCTTGCGAATGGCGGCCAGCCGGCCTGACCAGGCTTCGCGGGCAGCATTGTCGGTGTCCTGCATTGCGATCAGGGCAGTCGCGCAGCCGTGGATTTCCGGAATGTAGTTCGCCCAGGCATCGATGAAGGCTTCCAGGCGCTCTTCGCCTGATCCAGCATCCCGGCTGGCCTGAAGGCGGGTGTCTACATCATTCATGTCGTCGATGAAGAGCGTAACGGCAATCAACAGCTCGGCCCGGGTGGGAAAGTGAAGATAGACCGCCTGGCGGCTGATACCGGCTGCTTTCGCTATGTCGCTCATTTTGACGCCGTTTTTCCGGTCGTCTTCGAGCAGGTCCCAGGCCGCCTGCAAAATTCGGCGGCGTGTGTCGATGGTTTCGCTTGACATGATGTCAAGGAGCACATACTTGACATCATGTCAATTGACACGGTGTCAAGTGAGCGAAATTGGATAGGAACATCTGGAGAGCGCAATGAACACTCTTGAAAGCACCAAGTCCGTTTTGATTTTGGGCGGCAATGGCAAAACCGGCCGCCGCGTCGCCGAGCGGCTTCAAGCGCAAGGCAGGGCCGTAAAACCGGTGTCCCGGTCAACCAATCCGCGGTTCGACTGGACAGATCAGGGCACCTGGCCCGGCGTTCTGGACGGCGTTGATGCGGTCTACATCACCTATCAGCCTGACCTGGCAGTTCCCGGCGCGGTTGAAGCGGTCAGGGACTTTGCAGACCTGGCGCTGAAAGCTGGCATCCGCCGTATGGTTCTGTTGTCAGGCCGGGGTGAAGAGGAAGCGCAGCGCGCTGAGGATGTTTTGAAAGATAGCGGTGCCGATTGGACCGTCGTCAGGGCCGGGTGGTTTTCCCAGAACTTCAGTGAGAACTTTCTGATCGAAGGCATCCTGGCAGGGCAGGTTGTTCTGCCGCAATTGGCAGCGAAGGAACCCTTTGTTGATGCGGATGATATTGCGGATGTCGTTGTTGAAGCCTTCAGCGATGATCGCCACATCGGCCAGCTCTACGAAGTGACCGGCCCCCGGCTGATGACCTTTGCCGATGCCGTGCGGGAAGTAGGGGAAGCTTCCGGCCGCAAAATTGATTTTCTGGAAATTCCGGCTACCGACTACGCTGCCGGTTTGAAACAGCAGGAAGTGCCGGAGGATCTGGCCGAACTGATCATGTATCTGTTCACCACGGTTCTGGATGGCCGCAACGAACACCTCAATGACGGCATTGAAAAAGTGCTGGGGCGGCCGCCGAAAGATTTTTCCGACTACGCCCGGGAGACCGCTGCTGGCGGAGCGTGGGCAGCATGATCGGCGGCGAAACGCTACTCGCATCTGTCGCCATGGCCACGGCAATCAGTGCGGCTGTCGTCGCCGGGATATTCTTCGCCTTTTCCACCTTCGTCATGAGGGCGCTGGGCAATCTCCCGGCCCCGCAAGGGATCCGGGCAATGCAGCAAATCAACGTCACCGTGCTCAACCCGTGGTTTTTCTCTGTGTTCTTCGGAACAGCAGCCGGTGCCATGATCGTTCTTGGTGCAAGTATATTGGATCCGGCGGCACCCTCAGCTGCCGGATTGGCAACCGGCAGTATTGCCTATCTTGCCGGATGTATTCTGGTGACTGTCTTTTTCAATTTGCCGATGAACAAGGCACTGGAAAACAAGGGGCCGGAAACCGAAGAAGGCGCTGTGTTCTGGCAGCAGTATGTGAGCCGCTGGACTGCGTGGAACCACGTGCGCACCGGCATGTCGGCGGTAGCCGCAGTGTGTATCATCGCCGCCATTACCTGAACGAAGCACCACCGGAAAAGAAAAAGCCCGGCTCTTCAGCCGGGCGAATGATTGCCGATGGGGCGTTGTGCAGCTTCTCGGATCTTTAGCTGCTTTATTAGTTTGTTGCTGCCACGGACTGCGGGCCAACAATTGGCAGGTCCTTGTCGCGGCTCCAGCCGACCATGCTCTCGTCATAGAGAGTGACGTTTTCGTGGCCGAGGAGCTGTGACAGGACAAACCAGTTCGTTGCCGCCCAGTGGCCAGTGTTGCAGTAGGAGATGACCTGCTGAGCTTCATTTGTCAGCGATGCCGGCAGAAGTTTGGCCAAATCACCGGTAGGTTTCAGACGGTTTGTTTTCTCATCGTAAAAGCGGGCCTGGTCGAAATTGACTGCACCTGGAATATGTCCGAACCGGACCGCTGCCTTGTGCTTTTCCTTGCCGGCAAATTGGTCTTCCGGGCGGCCATCGAGAAGTATGCCTGGCCCCCCAAGAGCTTCCGCAACGGTATCGGTGGACACCAGAATGTCTTCATTGGGTTCGGCGACAAAAAGATCACCCTCGGCTACTACGGCACCGGTCTCCAAAGGACGGTTTTCAGCAACCCAGGCAGCATGACCGCCATCGAGGATCGCAACGTTGGTGTGTCCGAGGTATTTGAAAGTCCAGTAGATCCGGGCCGCCGAGCCGAACTCAAGGCTCGATTTGCCATGCGGAACAATGATGACGGCTTTTTCTTCCGAAACACCGAGATCGGAAAGAGAGGCTTCCAGCTTCTCAATTGACGGTATGACGCCTTCCACGTCGCCGCGTGTTGTGCGCCAGTATCCCGGATATTCGCTCCAGAGCGCGCCCGGAATATGGCCTTTCAGATAGTCATCCTTGCCAGACTTCGAGATTGGAGACCTTGTATCGAGGATGACAAGGTTCTCGTTGTCCAGCTGAGACTGCAGCCAGCCGGTGGACACCAGAGGTGTGACCTCTGGCGCTTCGGCAGAGGCGGGCAGGGTCATGCCGGTAAAAACCACGGCGACCGTAGCTAATTTCGCGATTGATTTTTGTACAAGACCCAACATGCCAATCTCCAGGGTGGCGGTCACAGTTTGAGAAAATTATTCTCCAATTACTGTGGAATTGACATCTGCCTTGAAAAATAGCAAGGAAAGCGGAGGTGGGTTTTGGAAGAAAAATCTAAGATTGCGCGCTTGGTGGCGGCGAGGGAACCGCATGCTAACAAGCGCCTCACCTTTGGAAAATGAATCCGGACGTCTGGGCGGTGAAATCGGCCGCCGGACGCTCCCGCTCAAAGGCAGCCAGAATGATCGACCGTATCGACCGTCGGATTTTGTCCATTTTGCAGGAAGACTGCACCGTACCTGTTGCTGAAATCGGCCGGCGGGTGGGCCTGTCGACAACACCTTGCTGGCGCCGGATCCAGAAAATGGAAGAAGATGGCGTCATCACCGGGCGCGTCGCGCTGCTTGATCCCAGAAAGGTCAATGCCAAGGTGACGGCATTCGTGGCGATCACCACCAGTCAGCACACTGAAGACTGGCTGAAGAAATTCGCCGATGTGATTTCAGAGTTTCCCGAAGTTGTCGAATTCTACCGGATGGCCGGCCAGGTGGATTATCTGCTACGCGTGGCTGTTCCGGACATTGAAGCCTACGACGACTTCTATAAACGCCTGGTCGCCAAGATTGATATCTCCGATGTGTCCACGACCTTCGCGATGGAGCAGATCAAGAATACGACCCAGCTGCCGCTAGCCTACGTCGCAACGGAAAAGCCCCGCCCGGAGTGAGGCGGGTTTTTCCTGCCGGTGGAACCGTTACCGCTTGCATTCAATCAACACATTCATAATTTGATATGTATCAAGCAAGCCAGCTTGCGCATGGTTTAGGTTACGGCCTCAAATGGGAGGCGTCACCTGAGGTGCGCCAGCGATGTAACTGGGAGGATGGCATGGCCGGACTGATTGGAAAGACGTTTTTGGCGGCAGGAATTGCTCTGGGCCTTGGAGGAGCGGCTATTGCCGCAGACGTGGCAAAAGGCGGGCCGATGGAAGGTGTGACCGTCTATTCCGTCCAGGGCGACTATGATGACGTGCGTTTTGCGCTGGAAAACGCAATCGTCAACCGCGGTCTCGTAATCGACTATGTGTCGCATATCGGCGAGATGCTGAGCCGTACCGGTGCGGATGTCGGCGGCAGCAAGGCGATATTCAAGAATGCTGAATCCATGTTGTTTTGCTCCGCGGTTTTGTCG
This sequence comes from Roseibium sp., assembly GCA_965230705.1. Taxonomy (GTDB): domain Bacteria; phylum Pseudomonadota; class Alphaproteobacteria; order Rhizobiales; family Stappiaceae; genus Roseibium. The sequence continues at coordinate 1,870,605 of CBDDLN010000001.1, forward strand.
CGGGCGGCCATGGAGGCAGATCCGGCCAACCTGGCCTATTGCCCCTATGCGGTGTTCGTTTATGAAGCAGCAGATACTCCAGGCGAGATCATGGTGGGATACCGGCAAGTGAGCGAAACCGGCTCCGAAGCATCGAAGAAGGCTCTTGCCGATGTTAATACGCTTCTTGATGATATTGCGAAGGAAGCGTCCGAATAAGGACTTGGAGAATACTGTTGCGGCGCACAAATGGTGGGCTGTAATTTTCTAAATACTGTATTTGTACGGATGCGGACTGCGTCCTGACCCGCCTATTCTGATTTGATTGCAGAATAGGCGGAGCTGTTTGATGCTGGATCAACCCCAAACTGTCGTTCACAAGACAGCCTGCCGAATGTGTCATGGCGGCTGCGGCGTTCTGGTGAGCGTAGCTGGAGATCAGATCACCAAGATTGTTGGTGACCCGGATTCGCCTCTCAACCGCGGCAAGATCTGCATCAAGGCACCAGCTTCCATCGAGCTGGTCAATCATCCGGACCGGCTCAAACATCCGCTGAAACGTGCAGGAAAACGCGGCGAAGGTCGCTGGGCGCAAATCAGCTGGGACGAGGCCTACGATATTCTGGCCGAGCGGCTGACATCGATCATCGAGGAAAGCGGGCCGGAGGCAATCGCCATTGGAACCGGAACCGGCCGTCATCACTGCGATTTTGTTCCCCGTTTTGCGAATGCACTTGGAACGCCCAACTGGTGTGAGCCTGGCCATGCCCAGTGCTTCTTTCCCCGGGTCAATGTCTCCAAGATGACCTTCGGCGACCTGCCGGTTTGTGATTACTACGGTGAAATCGATCCGGCCTGTGTGCTGGTTTGGGGGCACAATCCGGCCGTTTCCGGACCTGATGGCGAGCTGTTGTTCCACTCCCGCGCGCTGACCAAGAAAGACACCAAGTTCATCGTCGTTGACCCTCGCCGGACGGTTCTTGCAGATGCGGCCGACCTCTGGCTGCAAATCCGCCCGGGGACTGATGATGCGCTGGCGCTCGCCATGCTGCATGTAACAATCGAAGAAAACCTCTATGACGCGGACTTCGTTTCGAAATGGACCCACGGGTTTGATCAACTGAAAGCCCATGTGAAATCCTATTCGCCAGAGTGGGCGGAGGAAATTACCTGGGTGCCAGCGGAGAAGATCCGCGCTGCCGCACGGCTGTTTGCAGCCAGCAAGCCTTCTGTCATTGAATGGGGCTGCGCCATTGAGCACACGCCGAACTCCATCCAGACCGCCCGTGCCATTGCCTGCCTGCCGGCTTTGACGGGAACGATTGATGTTCCAGGCGGTTGGGTTTTTGGGCCGCATATTCTCGATCCTTTCCCGTTCCTGGCGGACAACCTGTCAGAAGAGGTCAAGGCGAAGCGGCTTGGCTCGGACGAGTTCCGGGTGCTCGGTCAGGCCAATGTCATGCCGTCGGCCCATATTCCGGCCGTGTTCAAGGCAATGCGCACCGGCGACCCCTACCAGGTCCGCGCCTTCATGATCTTCGGCAACAATCCGCTGGCGACCTACGCCAACTCCAAGCTGGTGAAGGAGTCTCTAGAGAAAGTGGAGTTCTTCTCCGTGATGGATCTCTTCATGACACCAAGCGCCGAAATGGCCGATTTGGTGCTGCCGGCAGCTAGCTGGCTCGAAGTTGATGCACTAACAGCCTTCCCGTATTTCGCCGAGACAACGGCGCTTGCCCAGCAGAAGATCGTCCAGGTCGGTGAGTGCAAACAGGATGAAGTTGTATTCGCCGAACTCGCCCGGCGTATGAATTTAGATGTTGGCGGGGAGGAGATTGAAAGCATCTACGATGCGCGGTTGAAGCGGACGGGGAAAAGCTTCCGCGAGCTAACCCGGGACGGTTTCGCGTTCTCTCCCATTACCTACAACAAGCATGAGAAGAACAATGCCGGCTTCAAGACCGAAACCGGCAAGATCGAACTCTATTCGCTGGCGCTGGAGAAACTCGGCTACGACCCGCTGCCAACCTACTGCGAGCCGCCGGAGTCGCCTGTGTCGACCCCCGAGGTCGCTGAAGACTATCCATTTGTGCTTACCAGCGGCGCGCGGATACTGAACTTCTTTACCTCCGAGCACAGGCAATTGACCCGCCTGCGCCGCTCGCACCCAGAACCGCTGGCCGATATTCATCCCGAGACGGCGGAAGAGCTGGGAATAGAAGATGAAGACTGGATCTGGATTGAGACCCGGCGCGGCAAAATCCGGCAAAAAGCGAATATCACCGACGGCATCGATCCACGGGTGATCAATGTGGAATTCGGTTGGTGGTTTCCAGAGCGCAAGGACCTGGAGAAGGGTATCTGGCAGTCGAATGCAAATGTTCTGACTGATCAGGCGCCGCCCTATGATCCGGCGATGGGCACCTATCAGCTCCGCGCGCTTCTGTGCCGGGTCTCAAAGGCACCGCCGCCAAACTAAGCGCCGCCGGACTATACCCGCTGAATTACTTGGCGCGTGTTTTCTGTGCGATCTTTTCCAGGCGCGCGGCAACCTTGTCTGACGTGAGTTCCCGGACGGCTTCCCTGCCGACACGCCGTTCGGCCTTGTCACTTGATGCGGCCAGCTTTTCAGCGAGCTCAAGCGCTGGTGCGTGAAGGGAATAGGACCGCTTGCCGATTTGCCGGAGCGCCCAGTGGACGGCCTTCAAGACAAAGTTCCGCGGATCGCTCGCATGGGTTTCAATTAGCTCAAGATACCCCAGAAACTCCTCATCCGGCGCTTTCTTGGCATGAACTGCCCGCCAGGCGATCGTGGCGAAGCCAGCTCGCCGCACGAACTCCCGCTCGTCAGCGGCATAGACCGGAATGCGGTCTGGAGCATGATTTGTCTTGGCGAAAATCGCGCAAATCTGGTCACACAGATCCCAGGAATTGAATTCCGTGACCCATGCGTCCATCTGGTCTGGCGTGATGGCCTTCGGATCGGCAATTAGTCCGGCAAGGATACGCGCCTCATGAAAACCGGTCTGCCAAAGGGCTGCAGAAAGAGCAGGGCTTTTACCAACCTTTCTGGCAAAGGGCCGGGTAAAGGCCATCGGCACGCCGAAGGCCTTGTCGGTGTTGACGCCAAAGCGCGCCATGCCGGCCCGGTTTTCCTCCGAGCCGACCTGTCTGAGTTCCGCTAGAACCGAATCTACGGTCCAGCCGCCGGAAGCTGAGGGTCCTTCAGCTGCCATGGAAAAAGCCTACTTCTTGTCGGCGTTTTCCAGCCTGGCAATCAGCGAGGACGTATCCCAGCGCTGGCCGCCCATGGCCTGGACCTCGCTATAGAATTGATCGACAAGCGCGGTAACCGGCAGGCGCGCGCCGGTTTCGCTGGCCGTCTTCAGGCAAATGCCCAGGTCCTTGCGCATCCAGTCGACGGCAAAGCCATAATCGAATTTACCGGCAGTCATGGTTTCCCAGCGGTTTTCCATCTGCCAGGACTGGGCCGCGCCGCCCTTGATTGCGGAAATCACGGCCGGGATGTCGAGGTCAGCCTTTTTGGCGAAATGAATTGCTTCAGAAAGGCCCTGAACCAGCCCGGCGATACAGATCTGGTTGACCATCTTGGTCAGCTGTCCGGCGCCACTGGCACCCATCAGACCGACGAACTTGGCAAAACACTCAATGACCGGTTTGGCCTTTTCAAATGTCTCTGCATCACCGCCACACATGACGGTGAGAGCGCCGTTTTCAGCGCCTGCCTGGCCACCGGAAACAGGCGCGTCGATGAAGCCGCAGCCTTTTTCTGCTGCGGCCGCATAGAGTTCACGGGCGACTTCTGCGGAAGCGGTGGTGTTGTCGACAAAGATCGCGCCGCTCTTCATGCTGTGAAAAGCGCCGTTTTCGCCGGTTGTCACGGAGCGCAGGTCATCATCATTGCCAACGCAGGCGAAGATGAAATCGCAGCCTTCGGCAGCTTCCTGAGGGGTCTTGGCGGATTGGCCGCCATACTCGGCTGCCCATTTTTCGGCCTTCGCCGTGGTGCGGTTGTAGACGGTCACATCGTGTCCGCCTTTAGTTTTCAAGTATCCAGCCATGGGATAGCCCATGACGCCCAAGCCGATGAATGCAACCTTTGCCATGTCCCGGTTCCTCCTGAAGGCAACGGAAGGCCCGGAACGAAGCCGGGCCTGTCAAATGAGATGATCGGGTTCTAGCGTATTGGCTGGCATCTGTCAGGCTTTCGCCCTGTGGCCTAGAACCAGAGGATCGACCGGAACCGCGACTTGGCGCCAGTGGATGGCTTCTGGCTGTATTTTTCAAGCCTTTGCTCGGTTGCAGGTGCCGGACGTGTGTAGGACGTGAAGCGGCTGGCGGTCAGGAATGAGTTCGCGTATAAATCTAACATGACGCTGTGTCCTTTCGTCTGTTTGTCTATGCTATAGATGATGGAAAACAGAGGAAATTGCGACTCAACTAGATTATCTAAATGTTAGCCAGGATTACATATGGATTGGCGCCGACTTCCGTCTTTGAGCAGTTTGCGGGCGTTTCTCGCGGTTGCGGAGAAAAAGAGTTTTTCCGCAGCGGGTCGGGAATTGAACGTAACTCACGCGGCAATCAGCCAGCAGGTTAGGGGGCTGGAGACGCATCTCGGTCTACAACTCGTTGTACGCCAAGGGCGTGGCGTCGCGTTGACGCCTGACGGTGATCTGCTCTTTTCCGGCCTGAGAGATGGCTTTGGGGCAATCAGCGATACCGTTGATCAACTCATGGTTTCTGAAGAGGCCCGGCCGTTGCACGTCACCATGACGCCGACGTTTGCGGTGAGCTGGTTGATGCCGCGAATTTCCGATTTCAAACTCAAGCATCCGGAAATTGAGCTGATGCTCAATCCGACAGCGGATCTGGTCGAGTTCATGCCCGGCGGGATCGATCTGGCGATCCGCTTTGGCGACGGTACTTTTCCAGGGTTGGACGCGGAGATGCTGCTTCCGACCAATTATGTGATTGTGGGTGCTGCGTGTCTGGTTGATGACATGAAGATCTCCTGTCCGGAGGATGTGCTCCATGTCCCATGGCTTCAGGAACTGGGGGCCAACGAGCTTGCAATTTGGCTGGAAGGGCAGGGAATCGTACCAAGCGGCCGGCTCAACATCACCCATCTGCCCGGGTATATGGTCCTGGACGGGCTGCGCCGTGGGGACGGTATCTCCGCAACATCGCGGGTTTTTATTGAACAAGAGATACAGGCTGGGACCTTGCGGGTGCTGTTTGAAGACTTGAAACCCTGCACTACCGGGTATTTCAACGTGACCAAGCCCGGGGTGAAACGTCCGCCGTTGAAACTGTTCATGTCCTGGCTAAGACAGAAAGCCCGGGAAGCCTGACCAGACGGTGGGCGGCTCACCTGGCGGAACATTCTCTGAGTATATGCGGGCGCATAAGTTGTTGGTCGCAATAGCGATAATTCATGTCCCTATTCCTGCTTCTAAAAGTGCAGATCGGCGTATAGTACCGCACGGTACGCATTTGGGATGGAGATGGGCGTGGCGAATTTTGACTGGCATGCCGAGCGCAGCGACTTGAGTGATATCGCTCTTCTGGATCGGGCGCCGGAAAGCGAAGGCATTGATCTTCGGGCCGTCAGATTGTACCGGCGCGAACGGATCCGTCAGCAGATGCGCAACTATGCCGTTGACGCTGTCATCTTGTCCGACCCGGTCAACATCCGGTACGCGACCGGAACACGCAACATGCAGGTTTTCAGTCAGCGCAACGCCCCGGCGCGCTACCTGCTGCTAACCCAGGACAAGTCAATCCTGTTCGAGTTTACTGGCTGTCTGCACCTTGCAGAAGGCTATGAAACCTTGGACGAAGTCCGTCCGTCTTCGACGGTGAGTTTCGTCGCTGCCGGTCCTGAAATCGCCGAGCGTGAACGGCAATGGGCACGCGAAATGGCTGATCTAATCACGGAACTCGTAGGTCCGGACGCAACGGTCGGATTGGAACGTCTCAACGCAGGGACAGCCGTTGCGTTGAGAGAATGCGGCCTCACCCTCGTAGACGCTCAACAGCCGGTGGAAATGGCGAGGGCCATCAAGTCTCCGGAAGAGATGAAATGCGTCAATGCCTCGCTTCGGGCGACCGAAGTGGCTGTCGGCAAATTACGCGAAGCCATTCGTCCCGGTCTTAGTGAAAACGAGCTCTGGGCCGTGATGCACAAGTCCGTCATTGAACAAAATGGCGATTATTGCGAGACCCGGCTTCTGAACGCCGGTGCACGCACCAATCCCTGGTTCCAGGAAACCTCGCCAAACATCATCGGCGCCAACGAGCTTATTGCGCTCGACACGGACGTGGTCGGCTGCCACGGAAACTATTCGGACTTTTCCAGAACGTTTCACTCCGGGCCGGACCGGCCAAGTGCCGGGCAGCGTGAGCTTTACAAGACCGCGTATGAGCAGGTCCATCACAACATGGACATCCTGAAGCCGGGCATGAGCTTCCGCGACTACGCCGACCGGGCCTGGGATATTCCGGAAAAATACTACGCCAACCGGTATTACCTCTCAGCCCATGGCTGCGGTATGACCGGAGAGTATCCTTACCTCTATCACCACGGAGATTTTCCGGACGCAGGCTATGACGGCGAAGTCCTGCCCGGAATGACCATTTGCGTCGAAAGCTACATCGGCGAAGAGGGCGGCAAGGAAGGTGTAAAGCTGGAGCAACAGGTGCTCATCACCGATACTGGTATTGAGCTTCTGTCCCGTTTCCCGTTTGAAGAAGATCTTCTGCGCTGATCAGAGCACGTCAAGTGCCTGATCAAAATCGGTTTTCAGATCCTCGATATGCTCAATCCCGATGGAGAGGCGTAGCAGCGTATCTGGAATGCCCGACGCGGCTCCTTCAATTGTAAACCGGTGTTCAACCAGGCTCTCCACGCCGCCAAGCGATGTGGCCCGCTGGAACAGTTTCAGGGCGCCGGTTACCGCCAAGGCCTCTACCCTGGATCCCTTGACCAGAATGGACATCAGCGATCCATAGCCATCTGTCATCTGTGCTTTGGCAATTGCGTGTCCGTCGTGGCTGCCCAGTCCCGGGTAGAGTACCTGGTCTACCAAGGGGTGGGCACTGAGGTGTTCAGCCAAGGCTTGCGCATTAACGTTCATCCGCTCAACGCGGAGTGACAACGTGCGCAGGCTTCTGAGCAGCAGCCAGGTCTCGAAGGTTCCCAGAACAGCGCCAGCGTCATGCCGTTCCTGGCAAATGAACCGCCAGGCGTCGCTGTCGGCAGATGCTGAGGAGACAACACCGCCCAAAAGATCGGAGTGGCCGTTGAGGGCCTTTGTTGCCGAATGGACGACAAGATCGGCGCCCAGGGCAATCGGTTTCATGATCAACGGTGTGACCGCAGTCGCGTCGACAGCCAGGACGGCGCCGGCTTTTTTCGATGCCGCAGCGGCTTGGGCAATATCGGCAACCTCGAGGTAGGGATTGCTCGGAACCTCGAGAAAGACGAGATCAGGCTTAGTCCGGGCGATTTCACTTGCAAGCAGCTGGGTATCTGAAGCGTCCACTTCCACCAAGGACACGCCATTGCGCGCGCAGGTCTTGCGGACGAAATCGGTGGTGCCCCAATAGATCCCCGACTGCAGCAGAAGCGTACCGCCGGGTTTGACATAACGGACAATGGCGGCAATTGCGGCCATGCCGGAAGCAAAGAGACGGCTTTCCGCTGCGGCTTCCAGAGAGGCGATCAGAGATTCCGTCTTGCGATAGAGGTCATTGTCGTCGCGGCTGTAAAGGTGGCCGCCGCTTACCAGTTGATAGTCTTCATTGCGGACAAAAGTTGTCGAGGGCTGCAGCGCAGGCACGACCCCGCCAGTAGCTGCGTCATGGCCGCCACCAGCGTGCGCAAGAAGACTGTCAGGATGAAGGGCGTCAGACATTGGTCGGTCTCTCATGAAGTCCGTTGAAAGCAGGAACTCTTTTTTGGCTAGCGTTTCAGGTGCCGTGTCAGCCGTGCTTCCAGCTTGTCCCAGACACGGCGCAGGCATTCAACCATGATCAGATAGAGCACAGCGGCCCAGATGTAGGCCTGGAAGTCATACGACCTTGAGAACGCACGGCGGGTCTCACCCATGATGTCGTAGATCGTCACGATCGACGCGATCGCCGAGCCTTTGATCATCAGGATGATTTCATTGCCATAGGGCCGGAGCGCCACCATCAGAGCCTGCGGCAGAATGATCTTGAAGAAGATTACTGGCCGGGTCAGCCCGAGAGCCTTGCCGCCCTCCCATTGTCCTTTCGGAACGTTGCCAATCGCACCGCGCAGGATTTCGGCCTGATAGGCAGCGGTGTTCAGGGAAAACGCAAAGATCACGCAGTAAAAGGCATCGCGGAAAAACCACCACAGGCCGATGTCCTGCAGTTCTGCGCGGAAGGAGCCTGCGCCGTAGTAGATCAGGAAGGTTTGGGCAAGCAGCGGCGTGCCGCGGAAGAAATAAACGTAGGCATAGGCTGGAGCAGAGAGAAGCCACCACTTTGACGACCGCGCCAAGGCAACCGGTAGAGAGAGTGCGGCCCCGATCAGCAAGGACAGGCAAACGATCTGAATGGTGACGATGAACCCGTCAACATATTTGCCCCAGTATTTCACGGCAAAGGGGCTGAATAGGTTGCTCGCCAGGTACCAGATCAGGCTGGCTCCGGCGACAAGCCACAAGGCCATCAGTACGTGACCTGCGATCCTTGTTTTGGTCCAGGCGCGGCCAGGCGGCGGCGGAGCAGTGCCGGTGGATGGATTTGCGGCGATCATCGGGACACCTCGCCGCGTTTCGACCAGGTCTCAATGCGCGCAAGGCCGGCCGACGAGATCATGGCGAGGACCAGGTAAACCAGACAGGCTATGCCGAAGAAGAGGAATGGCTCCTTGGTGACCCGCGCAGCAATGCCGGCCTGACGCACGAGATCAGACAGGCCGATGACTGACACGAGTGCCGTTTCCTTCAGCAAGATCAGCCACAGATTGCCCAGAGCGGGCAGGGCGAGCTTGATCAGCTGCGGCAGTATGATGAGGCGCATGGTTTTGCCGCGCGACAGGCCAAGCGCATAACCACCCTCATACTGGCCTTGCGGTATGCCGCGGAAGGCCGACAGGAATGCCTCGGAGGCGTAGGAGGAAAACACGAAAGCCAGTGCGACCATGCCGGCAACGAAGGAGTTCACCTCGACATAGGCATCAAAGCCGGCGATCTTCAGAGCTTGCTGGATCGCGATCTGAACGCCGTAGTAAACGAGAAACAGCGTGAGAAGTTCAGGCAGGCCACGAAAAATGGTCGTATAGATATTGGCAGCCAGACGTATCGAAGGTTCTTCAGATTTCTTTGCGAGTGCCAGGAAAAAACCGAGCAACAGCCCGAATGGCAATGTGGCAACTGCCAGCGAAACTGTGACCAGAACGCCCTGGGCGATTTCGTCGCCCCAGCCGTCGGGGCCAAAGGATATAAGGGTTAGTGCTTCATCCATACTGCCGGGCTGCCCTTACGGCTTTTGCTGTTTATCTGCGGGAAAAAAATAGGCGCGGCGGTTTGATGTCGCCGCGCCCTTTTGATTGTTCAAAGGCAAGCCTTAGCCGCCATAAACATCGAAGTTAAAGTACTTGTCGTTGATTTCCTGGTACTTCCCGCTGGCGCGGATGCCCTTGATGGCTTCGTCGAACATTGCCTTGAGTTCCTGGTCTTCCTTGCGGATGGCAATGCCTGCTCCTTCGCCGTTGATCACCGGATCCGGTGTCAGCGTGCCAAGCAGTTTGCAGCAGGAACCGTCGTCGGTCTTCAGCCAGTCCGACAGAACCACAACGTCATCGATCACGGCGTCAACGCGGCCATTGATAACGTCCAGCTTGTATTCGTCCGGTGTCGGATAAAGCTTCAGCTCCGCAGACGACAGCTTCTCTTCAGCGTAGTTGGAGTGGGTGGTCGAAGACTGAGCACCGAGAAGAGCGCCTTTAAGGTCAGCGTCGGTCGTGCCGGCAAGCTTGGAATCCTTGGGCACGGCAATTGCCGGCGGCGTGTTGTAGTACTTCTTGGTGAAGTCGACTTTCTGCTTGCGTTCCTCTGTGATCGACATGGAAGCAATCACGGCATCAAATTTGCCAGCCTGCAGTGCCGGGATCATACCATCCCAGTCCTGGGTGACGAACTCACACTCGACCTTCATCTGATCGCAGAGTGCCTGGGCGATGTCGATGTCGAAGCCAACAAGTTTGCCATCAGCGGTCAGGGAGTTGAATGGAGGATAAGCCCCTTCAGTACCGATCCGCACTTTGGACCAATCTTTTGCTTCAGCGGCACCAACTGCGGCCAGAACGACAGCCGCTACGGCAGCCAAACGTGAAATACGCATAATAAATCCCCTAGTATTTGTTTAGTGGGCCGGTCGTTATCGCCCGCCCGCTAGACTGCAATATTCCCAACATTTTTCCGGAAATTTCAACCGACTAAATATTTTTTTTCAATTCCCAAAAAGAGTGCAGTTTCTGCTGGGTTTCTACGCATTGCGGGTATTTATTTTACGCAACGGCTGTATTTCGAAATTATTGCACACGAACATCCGTTCCACGGTGGAAACGGAATCGGTCTTTTGGGGTGCATGACCTGGCGTGCTGGAGCTCTTCGAAACGGAAAAAAGGCACTATCGGGTGGTGGATATGAAGGCGCCGCGTTGGTCCAGGTAATCGGCAAGTGCATCCACGAAGTGTTTCACCTTCAAGGGGATGTAGCGGTTTGACGGATATACCGCGTGTATCGGCTGCGACGGATAGGTCCAGTCAGGCAAGACTTCCTCCAGTGTCCCATATTCAAAGCATTCTTGAACCTGCCATCGCTTGGCGAGACCAATTCCGAGCCCTGCGAGGGCAGCATCATGGAGGGTGATGGGGTTATTGACTGTAATGACCGGCGAGATCGGGACCGAGATTTTCTCGCCGTTTGGCCCGTTGAGGGGAACATGAGTGCCAGTATGAATGCCCGCATAGAGCAGGTAATCCTTTTCAGTAAGGTCAGCCGGTTCGCCCGGCCGCCCGGCACGGTCCAAATAGTCCGGAGATGCAACAAGGCAGCGTTCTATCATGCCAAGTTTGCGGACAATCAGGGATTCGTCACGGATTTCGCCGGCCCGGATCGTAACGTCCAGCCGCTCCTTGACGATATCGACCATGGCATCAGACATTGAAACGTTGAGCACGACCCGGGGATAGAGTTTCTTGAATTCAATGAGAAACGGGCCGAGTGTTGCGTCGGAAAACCCCACCGGCATGCCGATGGAGAGCGTCCCGGACATCTGGGCGTCTTCGCTCTGAACAGAGCGCTCGGCCTCGGCAAGCCGGTCAACGATATCCGTTGCATAGGTGTGATACTTTTCACCGGCTTCTGTCAGGGCCAGGCGGCGCGTTGTCCGATTGATCAGCCGGATACCCAGACTGTCTTCAAGCGCGCGGACCTGTTGACTGACGGCAGGCTGGGATACGCCAAGATGCGCGGCAGCGGCGGAGAAACTGCCGAGCTCGACCGCCCGGACAAAACTGGTCAAGGCGCTGAGTTTGTCCATTCCGCTTTCCTTCGTAATCTCAATTCATAAGTTTTCATTTTGAAATATATAATAATACGGCATCTTCAAAACAATTGGCAATGAATGACATAGGGGAGGTCGACCGCGGAACGTCTCTGCGGGCTATTTGAGGATTTATCTATGACCATTGATAGCAATTCACTCAATCGCCGGAATTTTTTGGGTGGTGCCGTGCTGGCGGGAGCAGCGTCAGGTCTGGCGAGCGCGATGACCTTGATGCCGGGCCAGGCACAGGCGGCTGCGCCGCTCGCCGGAAAACCGGTCGCTGGTGCACTGCGCAGGAAGCATGGCGATTTTGAAATCACAGCGCTGCTGGATGGTTATCTGGATACCGACGAAAAACTGGTCATCGGGTTTGATGAGCAGCAGGCAGCGCAGATGCGCAGTGATGCCTTCATCGAGGGAGAGGGCATTCGCATTCCCATCAATGCCTATCTCGTCAATACCGGCGACAAACTTGTGTTGATTGATGCGGGCACATCCGGCGCGCTTGGTCCAACACTTGGGCATCTGGGCGGCGCATTGGCTGCCGCGGGTGTGACGCCGGAGCAGATTGATGCGGTGCTGATTACCCATATGCACCCCGATCACCTGTTTGGCGTGGCGACCGCCGAGAACACGAAGATGTTTCCAAACGCTGAGTTGATCCTGCCGGAAACCGACAGGGCTTTCTGGTTCGACGACGCCAATCTCAATGCGGCGCCCGATCAGATGAAGGCGTTTTTCAATGGCGCTCGCGCGGCCGCGAACCTTTACGGTGACCGTCAGACCCTATTTGCCGGTGAAGGCGAACTCCTGCCGGGTATCCGTCCCTTGTCATTGCCGGGGCATACGCCTGGGCACCATGGTTTCGTTCTGGAAAGCAATGGCGAAACACTGGTTGTCGCAGGTGATATTCTACACTTCGCGCCTTACCAGTTCGCTCAACCGGACTGGGGCATTGCCTTTGACATCGATCCGGCAGTGGCTGCTGCTACACGGAAGCGTTTTTTCGACCAAATGGCGGCAGACCGGGTCATGTTTGCCGGAGCACACGTGCCGTTCCCGGGTTTTGGACATGTTGCACGGGACGGCCAGGCCTACCGCTTCACGCCTGCAGACTGGCAATACGCATTCTGAATCGCACCAGACAGCAACATTTACCCCGGTCCATTTGTATGGGCCGGGGATAGGGATCGGCAGATCTTGCCGGTGGGGTAGCGGTAATTTCCGCAGGGTTGCCGGCCGGCCGCACTGAAAGTCCTGCTAGGGCTTTTGCTGTTCTGACCTCATGTGATCCGAGACCTCCAGAAGCGACTGCAATGACATGACCGGTTTTGACAGGCTTTGAGACGCGGCGTTCCGCCGCGCCGTCAGGCTCAACAGTGGTTGCTTCGTCAATTCTGCGATCTTTTCCTCGTGAGCGGCCTTGTCGGCAGGTGAAAGATTGTCCAGGTCGGTTTCCGAAAGGGCGTGTTTTTTCAAGTAAGTATGGCGGATCCGTTCTTCTTCTGCCAGGTCGGTCCACTCAAGATAGCGCTCTCCCAGCGTTTGACGCAGCCTCTCCATGTTGAAGATCCTGGAGGTGTCTGCCTTTTGATCCGTGCTTGTATGCGTGCCGGCGTGGCCGGAAGACGGATTTACCGGAGCTGGAACTGAAATTTTCATAAACTATGCCTCTATTGCCATTCCTTTGGGGGCGGGACCCAATAAGGCAAATTGCAAGCAAAACGCGTGCCGGTTGCATGGATCAATCTCTTTCATCGATCCATCAAGTCATTGAATTTGTTGTTTGTGGTCCGGCGCACCAAATTCCTGTTTCAAGAACGCGCGGCTTTTGATGCCGTGTAAGAAACCAACCGAATTCAGAGGATCGTAATGGCGGAACTTCGTCTTTTCATTGGAAACAAAAACTATTCCTCATGGTCGTTCCGGCCCTGGATTGCCATGAAGGAAAAGGGCATTGAGTTTGAAGAAGAGCTCGTGCCCTTTGACTTTGAAAACGGCAATCCGCAGTTCCGCCGGTTCTCGCCATCCATGAAGGTGCCGGTGCTTCATCATGGCGAACTTACCGTTTGGGACAGCCTGGCGATCCTTGAGTATCTTGCCGAGCTTTTTCCGGAAAAGGGACTGTGGCCCGAGGACCTCAAGGAGCGGGCAAAGGCCAGGTCGGTTGCAGCTGAAATGCACTCCGGATTTGCCGCTCTTCGTAGCGCATGCCCTATGAACATGCGGCGTGAGCACGGCAAGCTGGAGATACCAGAGGCAGCTCAAAAAGACATCGCACGTATTGTGGCCATTTGGCGGGAGTGCATTGAAGCCTCAGGCGGGCCGTTCCTGTTTGGTGCGTTCACGATTGCAGATGCCATGTACGCGCCAATCGCCAGCCGGTTTGCCACCTACTGCCTCAGCGATGACTCGGCCGTTGCGGGCTACATCGACACCCTCACAGGTTTGCCGGGCTGGCGGGAATGGCTTGAAGCGGCGCTGCAGGAAAGCTGGGTTATCCCAAGCGAAGAAGTATAGCGCTGCTGCGTTTCCTAGCGCCTACGGAAATGGGAAAAAATCAACCAGGCTGCCGCGGGCGACGGAGGTTGCGTCCTCCGGGATCTCGACCAAGCCGTTCGCCTCGCGCAGACTGGTGATCAGGCCCGATCCGTCCCGGTCAAATTTCCGGACGACCGTGCGGCCGGAGCTGTCTGTGGCGAGAATGCCCCGGTAAAACTCCCGGCGGTCCGGCTTTTTCTTCGGAACATCGAAATCCGCGGGAACCTGGTAGCGCATGGGTTTTAAAAACGCGCCACCGCCAAGGGCAGATAGAACCGGGCGGGCGTAGAGCAGAAAACAGACCATTGCGGCCACGGGATTGCCCGGCAGTCCGAGGAACACGCAGGAACCGATCTGGCCGAACATCATTGGCCGGCCCGGCTTGATTGCCAGCTGCCACATGTGGCGGTTGCCAAGCTGGTCCAGACCATCACGAACGTGATCTTCCTCACCGCGGCTGGCGCCTCCGGTTGTCAGAAGAACATCCGACCGCGCCGCAGCTTCTGCCATTTTGGTTTGGATTTCGGCCGCATCATCCTTCAGAACGCCGAGGTCTTCTATCTCAACTTCCAGCTCCCGGCAGAGCGCCCGCAAGAGAAAATGATTGGAATCGTAGACTTCTCCATCCTCCAGGTCGGTACCCGGACGGCGGATTTCATCGCCGGTCGACATTAGCGCCACGCGCAATTTGGCATAAACGGAAACAGTAGCCTTGCCGGTAGACGCGATCGCAGCAAGATCCTGAGGCCGGAGCCGGTGACCGGGGCCAAGCAACACGGCTCCCTTAGTGACATCCTCGCCCGCCCTGCGGCGGTTGGCACCCGGTTTCAATCCTGCCGGAACGATAACGAAGGACTGCCCATCCTGGTCATGGGTTTCGCAGTCTTCCTGCATGGCCACGGTATCGGCGCCCGGCGGCATCACGGCACCGGTGAAAATCCGGGCCGCGCCCCAAGGGCCGATTTCCGTCTCGCTTGGATGCCCGGCCGCGATGCGTTGTTCCAGGCGGAAAAAGCCGCCTGCCGGTTCATGATCTTTGTGACGGAAAGCGTAGCCATCGACGGCTGAATTGTCAGCCTGAGGCACATCGCGGGGCGCTGTGATGTCTTCGGCCAAAATCCGACCGGCTGCATCGGCCAGCGCAACCTGCTTGATCTCCTTGATGCAGTGAATACGCTCTTCAAGAATGGACAGGGCATCCTCGTGGCGAAGCCTGTCCTTGTCGTGCAAAAAACAGTCGTCGAGGAGCTTTCTCGCGGTCATTTCCCGGGCTCCGTCAATCCGCTTCTGGTGGCGATGAAATCGGCCATGGCGGGAATGTCGTTCAAGTCGAAGACCGGCAAATCAGGGCTTTCGATTGGATGATCAGCCGCGATTGCCACGATCGCGGGATCCGTCGGCGCCAGCGGATCAGAGTGGCGGGACTCGGTCCGGCGGGCTTCGATCTTCGGGTGGCTCTCGCGCTTGTAACCTTCAATGATGATCAGATCACAGGGCGCAATACGGGCCAGGATCTCGTCCAGCTTAGGCTCGTCCTCGCCGCGCAGCTCGTGCATCAGCGCCCAGCGGTTTCCGGACACAAGGGCCACCTCGCTCGCCCCGGCCTCCCGGTGGCGGTAGCTGTCGGTGTCTTTCTTGTCGATATCGAAATGGTGGTGGGCATGCTTGACCGTCGAAACCCGGTACCCCCTTCGGGTGAACTCGGCGACGAGGCTGGTGACCAGTTGGGTCTTGCCTGAATTCTTCCAGCCGGTGACACCAAAAACACGTTGTTCTGTCATTTCAAATCAGGTCCATCGCGCGGCGCGCCTTGTCGATGTCTTCCGGCCGATTGGCATTGAAAAACGGATCCAGCCCGAGCGCCGCATCATCGGCAAAGGGAACCTCGATGCTGTCGTGCCGGTCGACAAAGGCAAGCACCTTTCCGGTCTGGCCGCTCGATAGCCACTCATGCAAGTCCCCGGCAAGGGCCACGGGCCAAAGGCCGAAGACCGGGTGCAGCTTGTCGTGCGAACTGGCGAGCGCAATGACCGGCTTCCCGGCGGGAACGGACGCCAGCAACCGGCTGATCAGGTCCTTGGGAAAAAATGGCGTATCGCCGGCAACAGACACCACGTAGTCTGTGCCCGGCATGTGATCGCGCGCGTAGGTGAGCCCGGCCAGAATGCCGGCGAGGGGGCCGGCGTAGTCGCCAACCGGATCGGCGACAACGGGATAGCCGAATTCGGCAAACCGGGCCGGATCGCCGTTTGCGTTCAAAATGATATTGTCAGTCTGCGGCGCCAGCCGATCGATGATCCTGGCCAGCATCGGTTTGCCGTCAAGATCGATCAGGGTCTTGTCGCCGCCGCCCATGCGCCGCGATTGCCCGCCGGCGAGAACGCAGGCGAGGGCTGTGTCATGCCTTTGGCTGTGTGCGTTTGTGCTTGTCATTCTGCCGCGATACTTCCTTTGCGGGCTGCCTTTTCCGGTTCGTCATCTGCCGATCCGGATGGCATGTCGAAAATGATGCGATCTTCGCCGCTCAGAGCGATGAACCGTTTGCCTCGCGCCCGGCCGATCAACGTCAGGCCCGCCTTTCGCGCAAGGTCAACGCCCCAGGCCGTGAAACCTGACCGGGAAATCAGGATCGGAATTCCCATCATCACCGTCTTGATGACCATTTCCGATGTCAGCCGCCCGGTGGTGTAGAATATCTTGTCGCTCGCTGCTACACCGTTCATCGTCATCCAGCCGGCGATCTTGTCGACTGCATTGTGGCGTCCGACGTCTTCCATATAGACCAGAGGATCCGACCCTTTGCACAGCACGCAGCCGTGGATGGCGCCTGCCTCCAAGTAGAGCGAGGGTGTGGTGTTGATTGCCTTGGTGAGCTGATAAAGCCAGGAGGTTCGCAGTTCCGCCTGTTCGGGCAGTTTGACATCGTCGAAGCTTTCCATGACGTCGCCAAACACGGTGCCCTGGGCGCAGCCGGAGGTGCGGACCTTCTTTTTCAGCTTTTCCTCGTAATTGGTTTCCTGTTCGGTCCGGACCACGACGACATCCAGATCATCATCGTAATCAATGCCCGTGATCACATCATCATGCTTCAGCATGTTCTGGTTTTTCAGGTAGCCAACCGCCAGAAGGTCCGGATGATCGCCAATGGTCATCATCGTCACGACTTCCTGGGAATTCAGGTAGAGCGTCAGCGCCTTTTCGGTCACCACCCTGGTCTCAATCGGCTTTCCGTCCTGATCAATTCCGGCAACCGGAGCAGACAGGTCCTGATTATGCGGATCCGGGCGCAACAAATAACTGTCAGACAAGAGCGACTCCGTGGTTCTCCTGCCGAGTTTATGGGGTCGCCCGATCCCGGCGCAAGACCGATCAGCACTGCAAATGTCATTCAGCGCCTGAGTAGTTTATCCGCGGCGCTTCGGTTTCAGGCCCTTGTTCAGCTTGGACCGCACTTTGGCCGCGGCTTCGAACTTTGTGATCTTGCCGTCGCTGTCCGCATCAAGCCCGGAGTTCTGCCGATAGGCCGTTGATGGATTGTGGAACAGGACGTGGCTCTCAGGTTTGCCCACAGTTGAGGGCAACAAAACTGCCATATAGACATCACTCAAGGTATTCAGCGGTTTTCTCGGTGCTGCGGTCTTGAAGTGCTTTTCAACGAACTTCAGCTGCTCCATTGCCGACATTCTGGCCAGTTTTGCAGTTGTCGTGCCAAGACCTCTGGCTGTTGCGGGCATGAACTGGATCAGTCCCGTTGCGCCGCTGCCAGCCGCATTCTTGACGTCCGGTGTGAATTTCTCGCCGGTTTCAAAGGCCATGACTGCCATCAGATGGTTCGGATCGCACTTCAAACGGCGGGCGATGCGGATGACTTCCTCCTTGAATGCCACACCGTGCTTCTTTGTGGTGACGGCACCCCAGGCGATTTGGTCTGAGGTATCTATGTCCGCCGCAGGGGCCGGAAAAGATGGGCTGGCCGATCCGCCGCCACCTGCTTCTGCCTGCTCCTCCGCTTGGGTCAAGACGTAGCCGCGGCCGCCGGAAATGGCATCCTTGAAATCGAATTCCGGCAGGTTGAAGCCGAGCTCCTGTGCCGTTTCCGGACCGACGATGCCATCATCGGCATCCGGGCCGAATGCCGAGGTCTGAAAATCGGTGACGGCAAGGAACGTGGACGGGCCAAAATCGCCGTCCACCTTCAGGCTGTCACCCTGTTTGTTGAGCGCCAGCTGAAGCCGTTTCACAAGCGGACCGGCAGAGCCCATGCGCAAGATGACGGTCTTGCCGGCATATTTCGTCTTGATGATCTGCTGCACCTCCTTGGCGTCAAACAGAACGTACTCGGTGGACTTCTGGTTCCCCAGCTTATTGAGGAACGGTTCAATGAACCTGCGCCACGGGCCGCGCTCGCTGCCGCGTTCGCCTTTCCTGACTGTTCCTGCAATGGTCTGGCACCCGGCACTGGAGAAACGGGCGTCCGGGATGCGGCCCTGCGGTCCCATATGGAAGGCACAGTGGATGTTGTCGCCTGCGATACGTCCGACTTCCCACCGGTCGTCCAGATCATAATCCAGATCGTCTGCGCTGCGTTGAATGGTGATTGCACATTCCTGGACAAGGGCCCAATGCCCGCGCGATCCTTCCGACCGCTTGTGCCAATGCGCCTTGTAGTTCTTGTAGCGGCCCCGGCCCATCTGATTGACGCCGACGCCGTTCCGGCTGAGACCGCCTTGAACAACCGTCTGGAAGGGGACGGTGGAGCCGGGGAATACCGCCAGTCCGCTGCCCGGGTTCCATTGACCGATGGTGCAGTTCATCGTCGTGTAGTTGACTTGGCTAATGCTGATCTCATGTTTGGCGCCAAAGCCTGTACCGGCTGAATCGACGGGTAAACAGCCGCGCAAACCGAAAACGATGATGCCCCGGCCATCAACCGGAAAGGCGGAGCGTTTCCAGAGCCCGATCAAGTGGGCCTCACTGAGCACAAGCGCGCCGGTATCGGATAGATCAGGCTCAGTCGCGGTAACAACCGGTTCCTCGGGAGCTGGTTCCGGTTCTTCTGCTTCCTCCGGCGTTGGGGCAGTAGCCGGTTCGGAAACCTCTGTCTCGCCGGTTTCTTCCGATGCAGGGGTGGCTGGAGTTTCCGGACTGATTTCTGTGGTGTCGGCTGAACCGGTATCGGTGTCAGCGGCTGCCCCATCTTCTTCCGGAGGCAGCTCCTCTTCTGCAGATTCTTCGAAAATGGCCGCAATCTGCTCGCGGATTTTTTCAAGCGACAAACCGCCGATGCCACTGGCAGCTTCTTCGACAGCTGCTGTTTGGCCTTCGATCTTGGCTTTCAGGATCGTCATGGCTTCGGCCAGCCGCGTCATTCCGATGATAGCAAGTTCGTCCAGCAAGTCGTCGATTTCACCGGCAATGCCTTCAAGGCGCGCCATTTCGGCCGTATCACCCTCGCGCTGGGCCTTGGCATAGGGGGCTTCCAGGCCAGCGCGCCAGGCATTCAGCTTGCTGCGATATTCAGACAAGGTTGGCATGGCCACCTCCTAGTTTGCGGTTTGGGCGGCGTTCACCTTTTCAGCCAAAATGCGAAGTTCGATCGAGGCCTCGGTCAGGGCGGCAATATCCGCCGTTGACGCGCTGCTAATCGCTGTGGCCGCGGCCGCGTCCATGGCAACGATGGTCTTGTCGATCATGATGACCCAGCCGGCCATGAGTTTGCGGTCGGCGATGAAGTCTTCCAGTTCAGAGGCGGGAATGCCGCCGCTGCCACCAAGTGATCCTCTGCGCACATAAGACCTGCGGATCAGTTCCAGCATTTCTTCCGTGCCGCCGCGCATGGCAATAAGAAGCTCTTTCACGTGCGGATAACCTTCAAGCAGCTGCCGGCGGAATTCAGACCGGTTGGCAACTGTGACCGCATGCTGGAAGATCGGCAGCAGGGCCGTGATCTGCGCCTGGGCTGCCGCTGTGTAGACACCCGTCCCAGCCCCGGCGACTTGTAGCGCGCTGGCGGTGGTCAAAAGATTGGACGTCAGTGTACCAACCCTGGCCGTGAGTGCATTGGCAGCCTCACCATTCGCCAGACCCGATAGCGCCTTGTTGTAGGACTGAACCGAGGTCAGGCTTGCTCGGATCGCACCAGTCAGTGGAGGATCACCGGCGTTGAGATAGTAGGCGGCGTTGTCCGGCTTGAAAGGCGTGCTGACGTTATTCAGCCCGCGCCGCTTGGTCACAACGATGCGTTCGGCCGCCGCCACCCTGTCGAGGACCCTGTTGCCCTGTTCATATTGAGCATCAAAGGCTTGGTCGTACAGCTGAAATTCTGCGATACCGCCGCTGCAGGCGGCGAGCCCCAAAAACCCAAATACGCAAACTAAATAAAAACTCCGCACCCCAAACAAAGCGGCACTCCCACATCACCAGCACTTCGTCACGTCAATGGGTGCAGTTTAGCATATGGCAATCAAAAATAGCGAATTGCTAGAATTAAGAGCTCTAAATTGATTGGGGTATTAAAAGTTGTGAATTGGTTGTGATGTGCGCGGAGTTGGAGAGCAGCGAACCTAAAGCTGCCAAAAAGACACTCTGCACCGGTTGTGCTTGACCTTAACTTCCGGGGTCAGAAATCCAGAATTGCGTTGTCCGTAACTTCCTTCATGACGAAAAAGGTGCGGGTTTGGCGCACGCCAGGCAATGCAATCAATTTGTCGCCGTGCAATTTGTTGAAATCCGCCATGTCGCGGACCCGGATTTTCAGGAAATAGTCAAAGTCGCCTGCCACCAGATGGCAATCCAGGATGAAAGGCAGGGTCTTAATCGCCGCTTCGAAGGACGCGAAGCTTTCAGGCGTCGAGCGATCGAGCACCACCCCCACAAGCACAAGTGCGCCACGATCAACTTGATTTGGATCTATCTCTGCGCGGACATTGGCAATGATGCCCTGGTCGAACAGTCTCTGCGTTCTTCGGTGGCAGGTTGCCGGACTGATATTAACCGCCGCAGCCAACTCTGCATTTGTCAGCCGCCCATTGGATTGCAGACGCTTGAGGATTTTGCGGTCTGTGCGATCGATAGGCGTGTCCATGAAAGAATCTTTCAATAATTTTGAATATACATTGAAATTACGGAATAGTTTTCAAAAAATATGAACGAAAGACAAGAAAAATAACAAAAATACGAGAGCACCTTCCGAGGTTGAATGGCTATCCTTTTCGGACACTTTCGATGAGGAAAACTGCCTGTGAAACTCTCAAAATTTGAACGATATCCGCTGACTTTCGGTCCAACACCAATCGAATTCTTGCCGCGTATGACAGAAGCCTTGGGCGGCAAGGTCGAGGTCTATGCCAAGCGTGAGGATTGCAATTCAGGCCTTGCGCTAGGTGGAAACAAGTTGCGAAAGCTGGAGTACATCGTGCCTGACGCGATTGCTGCCGGCGCAGACACGCTGGTGTCGATTGGCGGCGTCCAATCCAATCACACCCGAATGGTTGCAGCCACAGCTGCAAAAATCGGAATGAAATGCGTCGTGGTGCAGGAGAGTTGGGTTCCGCATGAGGACTGTGTCTACGACCGGGTAGGCAACATCATGCTGACCCGGCTGATGGGGGCGGACAGCCGCATCGTGGACGACGGGTTTGACATCGGAATTCGCCAAAGCTGGGAAAACGCGATCCAGTCGGTCAAGGATGCCGGCGGAATACCCTACGGAATTCCCGCTGGAGCATCGGTGCACAAATATGGCGGTCTCGGGTATGTCGGGTTTGCCGAAGAGGTGAGGGCCCAGGAGAAGGATCTGGGTTTCGAGTTCGATTATATTGTTGTCTGTGTGGTCACCGGTTCAACACAAGGCGGCATGATCGTCGGATTTGCAGATGACAAACGGGCTGACCGGGTCATTGGGATCGACGCATCTGGCACCCCGGAACAAACGCGAGCGCAGGTTCGTGAAATCGTGGACAAGACCGCCGACTTGGTGGAACTGGGCCGCCCGGTTGGTGAAAACGAGATCGTCATTTTGCCGGACTATGCCTATCCGGCCTATGGTGTTCCGAGTGCGGAAACCAATGACGCCATCAGGTTTGCAGCACAAACCGAGGCCATGATTACCGATCCGGTCTATGAGGGTAAATCGATGCAAGGCATGATCGATCTGATCAAAAAGGGATATTTTCCGGATGGATCAAGGGTGCTCTATGCTCATCTTGGCGGCGCACCGG
Organism: Roseibium sp.; assembly: GCA_965230705.1. Taxonomy (GTDB): domain Bacteria; phylum Pseudomonadota; class Alphaproteobacteria; order Rhizobiales; family Stappiaceae; genus Roseibium. Next base: position 1,892,954 of record CBDDLN010000001.1, read on the forward strand.
CCCTCAACGGCTATGGCTACACCTACCGCAACGGATAGATGTGCGTTGGGCGCCGTTCGGAAAGAATTGCGCCCAAATGGCCGCGACATGCTCTAAATCGAAACAGGCTGCGTGGGTTGTCAGATCAGCAGCATGTTGTTGGTGAGACGGCCTTCCTGCATCTCGCCTGAAAAGTGATTGAGTGCCGTCAGCATGTTGTCTCGCGAAAGACTGGCCGTTTCCTCCAGCATTGGCATGAGGGCCGGAAACTGCGTCGCGTCTACACCATCAGTAAGGTCCCGGAACAGCATCAGGCAGTTCGGGAACATCCGCTCTTCAGCCGGTTCCTGGAAAATGGCCTCCAAGCCAATCAACCGCGGGTCGGTCAGAACACAATAGACGGTATCAAGAACCGGCCCCGGCTCGCCTTCCAGCATCTGCACGATGTGATTGTCGGTAAGAAACAGTGCCCCGGTCACGCCTGCACGCCGGTTGATGCGTCGGCTCCGGCTGAGACTGCGCTCAAGCTCTTCTTGAAGCGGACGGGTCAAACTGGCCCAATTAATCCGGCTGCGGTAACAAACTCGGTATAATTCCATGGCTCGTCCCATCCTTCTGATGTCGCGATGGGTTTAGCGTGGGCTCCAATCCTTCAAATTTTATAAATATTCAAATAAATCCCGAGTTATCCCTGTGTAAGGTTACTATCTGCTTTTTGTGTTCGCGGAATAACTGTAAACAGCCGCACTTACCGCCTGTCATATTTGCAAGATCAGCGCTGTGTTTGTTGCAGCCGGTACGTCAGGTTTGCTTTCACCGCAGGCCACTCGGACGCAATGACGGAATAGACGGCCGTGTCGCGCAGGCTGCCGTCAGCCATTTTCATATGCGAGCGGAGAATGCCATCGAGTTTGGCGCCAAGGCGTTCTATTGCCGAACGGCTTTGCCGGTTCATGAAATGGGTGCGGAATTCCACGGCAATGCAATCAAGTGTCTCGAAAGCATGGCCGAGCAGCATCAGTTTGCATTCGGTGTTCAGCGGTGTGCGCTGAACCGCCTTGCGGTACCAGGTGGAACCGATTTCGACCCTTTTGTTGGCTGCATCGATGTTCATGTAGGTGGTCATGCCCACCGCTTTTCCGCTTGCGTCCAGTACCGCAAACGGCAGCATGGAGCCATCCGTTTGAAGCGCAAGGCGGCGGTCAATCTCGGCAGCCACCCCTTCAGGTGCCGGCACGCTGGTGTACCAGAGCTGGTGAAGGTCTCCGTCCGCAGAGGCCTGACTCAAATCATCGGCATGCTCCTGAGTGAGTGGAACAAGCGATGCATGGGTGCCGGATAAGGTTACGGGATCGGGCCAGCTCATCTAAATATCCAGTTCATGTCGCATCAATCAGCAAGGCGCGGCTAAAACTCACGCTCTTCACCGGACCACTTGAAGAATTTGCCACTGTCCTCCAAAGACAGTTTCTCGGCAACATCAATGATACCAGCACCCACATCGCCAGCTTCCAGATCCGCCTCGGTGCCGCCCATGTCGGTGCGCACCCAGCCCGGATCGATCAGTGCTACCGCAATTTTCTCGTCCCTGAGATCTGTTGAAAGGCCTTGCATGACTTTGTTGACCGCAGACTTGGAGGCCCGGTAAGCGATCCGGTCTGACTTCGCATATCCCATGTAAGCCATCTGGCTAGAAACGGTCAGGATCTTCGCGTCGTTCGACTGGCGCAGGTTTGGAAGAAATGCCTGGGCGATTGCAAGTGGCGCGATCGTGTTGACGGCAAGCGTATCGGCGAAGCCGGCAAAGTCCATGTCCAGCGTGGATTGCTGGTCTGGCCCGATAATTCCGGCGTTGTTGATCAGAATATCGACCGGTCCGGAAATCTGATTTGCCGCCGCCGCAATTGCAGCGTTGTCAGAAACGTCAAACGTCAGCGGCCGGAAGTTCGCTCCCAATTGGGTGGCTGTTGCCGACGACTGGTCTTCAGTCCGGGCCGAGCCGTAAACTGTCCAGCCTTTTGCAAGCGCTGCCTTGGCGATTTCAAGGCCGATGCCGCGGTTCGCGCCAGTGACAAGGAGTGTGGTCATGGTGTCGAAAGACCTTTTAAAAAAGGAAATCAGGACTTTGAGATGGCTGCGGCAAGACGCTGTCGCAATGCGCAGCAAGGAGGGTCTTTGGGATCTTATATTTCAATTCTGCCCGGTGTATAGCGCAAAAAGACCCGCCTTCAGAAGCATTGACGGCCAAAATTCCATGACTACGTTATGCGCTCAGGAGAGGCCGTCATCCGGCCGGCAGGTCGTGACGAAAACCGGGGCGAGGGAATGAACGAGACAATAAAGAAAACGGTACTTGAGCGGCTATCCAAGGTGAAGGGCCCGGACCTCGAGGGCGATCTGGTCTCGCTCGGCCTGGTCTCGGATGTTTTTGTATCCGACGGACGTGTCGCGTTCTCTATTACCGTTCCCGCCGATCGGGCCCAGGAGCTGGAGCCGCTGCGCCAAGCAGCTGAAAAGGTTGTGCGCGAAATTGACGGTGTTGAAAACGCCATGGTGGCACTGACGGCTGAAAAAGCTCCCGGCAGTCCCTCGGCACAGCCCGTGCGCCCGGCGCCGTCCAAGGCGCAGATGGGCAATGTGCCGCCGCCCATGCAGGGCCGTGCAGCTGCTACCGAGGAAGCTCCTGCGCAAAAGCCCGGTGTGCCGGGCGTTAAACGCATTATTGCCGTTGCTTCGGGCAAGGGCGGCGTTGGCAAGTCGACAACCACTACCAATCTGGCGCTGGCGCTTCAGGCCAATGGCCTCAAGGTCGGTGTGCTGGATGCTGACATCTATGGCCCATCCGTGCCGCGGCTGTTCCGGGTCACTGGCCGTCCGGAACCTGTTTCCGGCCGTGTTCTGAAGCCGCTGGAAGGTTATGGCATCAAGGTCATGTCCATGGGGTTCCTCGTGGAAGAGGAAACGCCGATGATCTGGCGCGGTCCTATGGTGATTTCGGCTCTGACGCAGATGCTGCGCGAAGTGGCCTGGGGTGAACTGGATGTGCTGGTGGTCGACATGCCACCTGGAACCGGTGATGCTCAGCTGACAATGGCCCAGCAAGTGCCGCTCGCCGGAGCTGTGATTGTTTCAACGCCGCAGGATCTGGCGCTGATCGATGCCCGAAAAGGTTTGAACATGTTCCGCCGAGTCGATGTTCCGGTGCTCGGCATCATAGAGAACATGAGCTATTTCTTGTGCCCGGATTGCGGAAGCCGCCACGACATCTTTGGCCATGGCGGTGCGCGGGCAGAAGCTGAAAAACTTGGCGTGCCGTTCTTGGGCGAGGTGCCGCTGGACATGCAGATCCGAGAAACGTCTGATGCCGGTACGCCGGTTGTCGTCTCCGATCCCGATGGCTCTCACACCGCCATTTATCGGGATATTGCCAGCAAGGTGACAGCAGAAATCGCTCGGTATGAAGGCGACGAGCAGCGCGTGGCACCGAAGATTGTTTTTGAGTAGACGCTTTAAATCTCTGATATCATGTTTGATTTCGGCGCTACGGTGATTTTTGAGTTGAAAAAAGGCAGGCCGTGTGGCCTGCCTTTTATATATGAGCCTCAGTTGCAGCTTTTTGCCCCGCGAAAAGGTGTTTTTTTATTTTTTCTTTTGCACTGCGCAACAAATGCCGGTTTTGAAACCGTTTTCGGAAATTGTGGTGCCAGGCCCAAAAAATTCCTGTCAGTTCTTCTGTTCCGGTGTTGCTCTGTTCGCGGTTTCACCTAAGCATTTGAATATTATGGATATAAGCAAAACTGATAGCCTGCTTCAGGATTTCTGAATTGACATCTTTTGCCAGGAAGCGAGCGAATTCGTGTGCCTCAGTTTTCCATGCCTCTCAGCGTCGCATGTGTGCGGATGACCCGAGCATATGATCTGGAGTGAGTCTTGGAGATTTCTAGCTGTAGTTGATGTTGCGTATTTATGTGAAATAGAGAGAAATTTACTGAAAGTTTCGAAAAGAAGATAATAAAGACGGAAAATGGAGTAATTGCTGCATTGCCGCATTGATTTCATTTGCGACTAATAGCGATTAGGGCGACTATTTTGACGAGGGAGAGCTCATAGATGTCGCACATGACGTCGCTAGAAATGCCGATAGCTGATGAGGATGCCGATCGGGCGGTTCTTTACGGCTTTTTGGGTCGGATGCTGCAAGCAGAGCCGACGGCGAAGGATCTTGCCACCATCGGTCAGATACAGTCTGACGAGACGGCGGTCGGGCGTGCGCTTGGTCATCTGGCGGAAGCGGCACGCAACACCAACACAGCAGAACTGCGCAGATCCTACCAAGACCTTTTCATTGGTGTCGGGCGCGGCGAGCTAGTCCCTTACGGTTCCTATTACCTCACTGGTTTTCTCCATGAAAAACCGCTGGCAGATTTGCGCGCCAGCATGGCCGAGCTCGGAATTGAACGGGCGGAAGGTGTGAGCGAGCCGGAAGATCATATTGCAGCCCTGATGCAGATGATGGAGGGGCTGATACTCGGCTCTTTCGGGGCGCCTTTGCCGCTTGAAGGACAGAAAGACTTTTTCAAGACGCATATCGGTTCTTGGGCACCGCATTTTTTCAAGGATTTGGCCGCGAACAAGACATGCCCGTTTTACGCGGCAGTCGGAGAGGCGGGGCAGGTGTTTATGGATGTCGAGGAAGATGCCTTCGGCATGACCAAATAGGGCGCGGGAGCCGGCAGCTGCCGGCTCTGTTTTGACGCCGGGAAGTGAATATTGGGGCAGGCCGCAGGGCCGCACGAGGACGTGGGACAAAGTGAGCTGGAGAGGAACTATGACGGAAAAGAAGACCAAGGATACCGCTGATCGGCGGGATTTTTTGAAACTTGCCGGCTTGGGTGCCCTGGCAAGCGGCGCAACGGTTGTTGCAGGCGCCGCCGAAGCATCCGAGGCAGTTCCAGATAGCAGTGGTTACCGTGAAACCGATCACGTCAAGAAAGTCTACGAAACCGCGCGGTTCTAGGAACCGGACCGATCCGTTGCGCAGCGGACCGGTGTTGAGGCCAGTGGGACAGGCCTGAAAACGGTTCCTATCGAGGGAGAGACGAGAATGCTCAGGAAAAAGACAAGCGGTATGGCGCGGCGCGGCCGGCTGTCCTCCGCTCTAGCAGATTTCAGTGCGACTACCATGGACCGCCGGACCTTCTTGCGGCGTTCAGGGGTTGCAGCTGGCAGCATAGCAGCCGTATCCGCGGCATCTGGCGGCATGGTTCAAAAGGCACAGGCCCAGGCGGCCGGTGCTGGCAAGGTCGATATCAAGAAGTCAGTCTGCACGCACTGCTCGGTCGGCTGTACGGTTCTTGCGGAAGTCAAGGACGGCGTCTGGATCGGCCAGGAGCCCGGCTTTGACAGCCCGTTCAACCTTGGAGCCCATTGTGCCAAGGGCGCTTCGGTGCGCGAACATGCTCACGGCGAACGCCGCCTGAAGTATCCGACCAAGCTTGTCAACGGCAAGTGGGAGCGCGTTTCCTGGGAAGAAGCGATCGAGGAGATCGGCTCCAAGATGCTGGAAATCCGCGACAGCTCCGGTCCGGATTCGGTTTATTGGCTCGGCTCGGCCAAGCATAACAACGAACAGGCCTACCTGTTCCGCAAGTTCGCAGCCTTCTGGGGATCGAACAACGTCGATCACCAGGCTCGTATTTGTCACTCCACTACGGTTGCAGGTGTTGCCAACACCTGGGGCTATGGCGCGATGACAAACTCCTACAACGACATCCACAATTCGCGGTCGATGTTCGTGATCGGCGGCAATCCTGCAGAGGCGCATCCCGTTTCCCTGCTGCACCTGCTGAAGGCCAAGGAAGAGAACAACGCTCCGCTGATCGTCTGCGACCCCCGGTTTACCCGGACCGCGGCCCATGCGAGTGAATACGTCCGTTTCCGTCCGGGAACTGACGTGGCGCTCATTTGGGGCATCATGTGGCACCTGTTTGAAAACGGCTGGGAAGACAAGGAGTTCATCCGCCAGCGCGTTTGGGGCATGGGCGACATCCGGGCAGAAGTTGCCAAATGGACGCCTGAGGAAACCGAGCGCGTTACCGGTGTACCGGGTTCACAGCTGAAGCGGGTGGCCAGAACGCTCGCCAACAACCGTCCGGGCACTCTTATCTGGTGCATGGGCGGTACCCAGCATACAAACGGCAACAACAATACGCGGGCCTATTGCGCACTGCAGCTGGCTCTCGGAAACATGGGCCGGGCCGGTGGCGGTACCAACATCTTCCGCGGCCACGACAACGTTCAGGGCGCGACCGACATGTGCGTACTGTCGCACAGCCTGCCGGGCTACTACGGTCTGTCCGACGGGGCATGGAAGCACTGGTCCCGTGTCTGGGATGTAGAATACGACTACATCGACGGCCGGTTTGCCAAGGTGTCTGGTGCCGACGGCAAAGAAAAGAGCATGAAAAACTCTGCCGGCATTCCGGTTTCTCGCTGGATCGACGGTGTCCTGGAAGACAAGGACAAGATCGACCAGCCGGACAACGTCAAGGCAATGGTGTTCTGGGGCCACGCTCCAAACTCACAGACCCGCCTGCCGGACATGAAAACCGCCATGGAAAAACTGGAAATGCTGGTCATTATCGACCCATATCCGACCATGTCTGCGGTGCTCTCGGACCGCAAGGACGGTGTCTATCTGCTGCCGGCAGCCACCCAGTTCGAAACACACGGCTCGGTCACGGCCTCCAACCGCTCGCTGCAGTGGCGTGAAAAGATCGTGGAGCCGATGTTCGAGTGTAAGGTCGATCACGAGATCATGTACCTGTTCGCGAACAAGTTCGGTTTTGCCGACGAGTTCTTCAAGAACATCAAGGTGGAAGGCACGATCCCGAACATCGAGGACACCACTCTCGAGTTCAACAAGGGCATGTGGACCATCGGCTATACCGGCCAGTCGCCGGACCGGCTGAAGAAACACATGGAGAACCAGCACACCTTCGACCGTACAACGCTGCAGGCACGGGGCGGTCCGTGCGACGGCGAGTACTATGGTCTGCCGTGGCCATGCTGGGGCACCGCCGACATGGCGCATCCCGGTACGCCGATCCTCTACGATCCGTCAAAACCGGTTGCCGAGGGCGGCCTAACCTTCCGCGCCCGTTTCGGTGTGGAACGCAATGGCGAGAACCTGCTGGCTGAAGGCTCCTGGTCAGAAGGATCTGACATCCAGGACGGCTATCCGGAATTCACCATGGCCATGCTGCAAAGCCTTGGCTGGGACGGTGACCTGACCGATGAGGAACGGTCTGCCATTGATGCTGTTGCCGGTGAAAAGACAAACTGGAAGACCGACCTGTCAGGCGGTATCCAGCGGGTCGCGATCAAGCATGGTTGCGCTCCATTCGGCAACGCCAAGGCACGGACCGTGGTCTGGACTTTCCCGGATCCGGTACCCATCCACCGCGAGCCGCTTTACACTAACCGGCGTGATCTGCTCGACAAGTATGCGACCTATGAAGACAAGCAGGCCTATCGCTTGCCGACTGCATACAAGTCGATCCAGGAGAACGATTTCTCCAAGGACTTCCCGATGATCCTGACTTCCGGCCGTCTGGTCGAGTACGAAGGTGGCGGCGATGAGACCCGGTCCAATCCGTGGCTCGCCGAGTTGCAGCAGGACATGTTCGTGGAAGTCAATCCATCCGATGCCAATGATATTGGCATTCGGGACGGGGAGATGGTCTGGGTCCATGGTCCGGAAGGCGGCAAGGTCAAGGTCATGGCCATGCTGACTGACCGTGTCGGACGCGGAGTGGCGTTTATGCCGTTCCACTTCGGCGGTCATTTCCAGGGCGAAGACCAAAGGTCGAAATATCCGCAAGGGGCTGATCCATATGTCCTTGGTGAAGCGTCGAACACGGCGCAGACCTATGGCTATGACAGCGTCACCCAGATGCAGGAAACCAAAGCAACTCTGTGCCGCATTGAGCGCGCAGCCTAAGGGAGGAAAAACTCATGGCACGGATGAAATTCCTCTGTGACGCCGAACGCTGCATCGAGTGTAACGCTTGCGTCACTGCCTGTAAGAACGAGCATGAGGTGCCCTGGGGCATCAACCGCCGCCGCGTTGTAACGATCAACGACGGTAAGCCGGGTGAGCGGTCGATCTCGGTCGCCTGCATGCACTGCTCGGATGCGCCTTGCACGGCGGTCTGCCCGGTCGACTGCTTCTATCAGTCGGACGAAGGGGTGGTCCTTCACTCCAAGGACCTGTGCATTGGCTGTGGCTACTGCTTCTACGCGTGCCCCTTCGGCGCACCGCAGTACCCGCAGGTCGGCAACTTCGGATCACGCGGCAAGATGGACAAATGTACCTTCTGTGCTGGTGGTCCGGAAGCGGACAACTCTTCCGTCGAGTTCCAGAAATACGGCCGGAACCGTCTGGCGGAAGGCAAATTGCCGCTTTGTGCGGAAATGTGCTCTACCAAGGCCCTTCTTGCCGGTGACGGCGATGTGGTCTCGGCCATTTACCGCGAACGTGTTGTTGCACGTGGCTTTGGTTCCGGAGCCTGGGGCTGGGGAACCGCTTACGATCAAAAGGCCGGAAACTTCTAAGCCGCCATATGATCGCATGCTGCAAAATTGGACGGGGGCGGCTGAAAGGCCGCCTCCGTTCGCGCCTCGAAACACCTAATTTGTGAACCGTACAAGACATGCGCTCCATGATTGCCGTTGTGTTCCATCGGGCAGGCCGCCTGTTTCTCGTCTGCATGCTCTTGGCGTTGACGGCGCTCGCCGGTTGCCGGGACACGGAAGAAAACCGGCAGATTACAACGGTCAAAGGTGAGTATCAGGGACCGTCTGATACTCCGCTGACAGCTGAACAGCGCCGGAAACTTCAGGCGCGCGGCGGTAAACAGAAATTCTGATTGAACGGGCGATAGCCACAACACTTGGGAGGATCAGATGACCGGAGACCGGAAGACCAGGGGCTGGCTGGCCTTACCCGGCATCGCCGCATCAGTGGTTTTGACCTTTCTTTTCATCCTGGGTGCAGGTCTTGAGGCCGAAGCGCAGCAAGCGCGCGGCTTGAACGAGATCCAGAGCAATTCGCCTGTGGGTGGTGCCGTGCCTGGGCAAACGCTTGGCACCAATTCTCAGTCCGACTACTGGCGCGCCGTGCGCGGCGGCGTCGAAGGCTCGGTTTCCATTCCGGACAAAAAGGCCGGCACCCTGATCCAGTCGGAAGGAGAGGCCTGGCGCTCGCTTCGCAACGGTCCGCTTTCGCTCTATGCCAGCTGGGCGCTTCTGGGCACGATCGTGCTGCTCGGCTTGTTCTACGCCATCCGCGGCCGCATTCGCATCGAACACGGGCCGTCTGACACGACCATCACCCGGTTTGTTGCCGTCGAGCGCTTCGGCCACTGGCTTCTTGCGGTGTCCTTTATCATTTTGAGCCTGACCGGCCTCAATATCCTCTACGGACGTTATGTTCTGCGCCCTTTGATTGGCGATGGCGCCTTCGGATTTTTGACGCAAGTCGGCAAGTACCTGCACAACTACCTGGCCTTTGCCTTCATGGCTGGCCTGGCGATGATTTTCATCATGTGGGTCCGGCATAACCTTCCACACAAGACAGATATCAAATGGGCCCTACAGGGCGGCGGCATCTTCTCTAAAAAGCTCCATCCGCCGGCAAAGAAGTTCAATGCGGGACAGAAGGTTATATTCTGGTTGGTGATCATTTGCGGCCTATCGCTGTCGCTTTCCGGCTGGGCGCTCCTGTTCCCGTTCACAACCCACTTCTTTGGGGACACGTTTGCCTTCGTGAACGCGCTGTTCGCAACTGACCTGCCGGCCAATCTGTCGGTAATTCAGGAGCAGCAGCTCAATAGCCTCTGGCATGCCATTATGGCTGTGTTCATGACCTGCGTGATTCTTGCCCACATCTACATCGGCTCTGTCGGTATGGAGGGCGCATTCGATGCCATGGGCAGCGGCGAGGTCGATCTGAACTGGGCCAAGGAGCACCACTCGCTCTGGGTTGAAGAACACCTTGAGGATATCCATCCGGCCGAAGGCAGCGGTAAGTCTCCGCAGCCGGCGGAATAAACGGTTCAATGCCATGATGGCGTTCCGGTGTCGCAGAATGCCAGTCTGGTTCCTGCTGGTGCTGACCTTTGTTCTCGGCGGCAGCGCCAGTGCCATTGCTGGTTGGCCTGAGCGGCTATCCGGTCATGGCGGACCGGTCAAATCGGTCACGCTCGACCCGTCCGGCAAACGTATCCTTTCCACGTCGTTTGACTATTCGGCGATCGTCTGGACCATGCCGGAGGATGGCGGCCAGCCTTCAGTCCAAAGGCTGCTCGGGCACAACGCCGCGGTAAACGATGGCAGGTTTTTGAAAGGAGACCGCGCGGTAACGGTTTCCGACGACAGCGACCTCATCTTGTGGGACTTGAAGTCCGGGGCAGCTCTACAGCGTTTCAGCGGCAAGGGTGAAAAGGTCATCAGCCTGGAAATCTCTCCTGATGAACGATTTGCTGCCGTCGCATCCTGGGAAAACGAGGCACGGATTTATGATCTTGCCGCATCCCCTCCCAAGCTGGCGCATACCCTGCGCGGCCACCGTAACAACGTCAACGCTGTCGCCTTTTCAGTCGACGGCACGAAGATCTTCACTGCGTCCTATGATGGAGGGATCAGGCAGTTTGACCTTGAGACCGGTACATTTGAGCGGGAGCTATACAATCTCGGCTGGGGCGTGAACACGCTTAAGGCGCTGCCGGATGGGAAGACTTTGCTGTTTGGCGTAACCGACGGTAAGCTCGGAGTGCTCGAAATTGCCTCCGGGGACGAAGTCAAGGTGTTGCCGCCGCATAGCCGGCCCGTTCTGTCGCTGGCCCTGTCCCCAGGCGGAAAGCGTTTTGCCAGCGGCGGCGGTGATGGTGTCATCCGGGTGTTCGATACGAAAACCTTCGAAATGCTCGAAGAATTCCAGAACCCTTATGGCCCGGTTTGGGGTCTCGCATTCACTGTGGACGGGAACCGGTTGTTCTATGCAGGCCTGGATGATGAAGTGCATTTGTGGCAGATCGCGCCGAGGAAGCCTTTCGAAACGCTGGAGGTGGACTACCCCCGTCGTTTTCAAGTGACCAACACCGATGATCCAGGTGAGTTGCAGTTCGCCCGCAAGTGTTCGGTCTGCCATACTTTAACGCCGGACGGCGGCAACCGGGCAGGACCAACGCTCTTTGGCGTGTTTGGCAGAAAGGTCGGAACTCTGCCGGGCTATCCCTATTCAAAGGCGCTGCTCGATGCTGACTTTGTCTGGACGGAAAAAACCATTTCGGACTTGTTCGACCATGGGCCCGATGTCGTTACGCCGGGGTCCAAGATGCCGATACAGCGTTTGAAGACAGTTGAAGACCGCGACGCGCTGGTCGCCTTTTTGAAACGGGCGACTGATCCGGCGGGCGGTCAAAACGGGAAGGAAGGAGCTACGCAATGAAAGCCTTTGTCGCGGGCCTTTGTGCCATGGCCGTAATTGGCGTTGGCGCATGGTATGTGCTGACCCAGCAGCTCGACTATTCGTCGACGTCAATCAACACGACGCAAAATGATTCAGTCCGCCTGGATCCTTCCATGAACAGCGGATCGTGAATTTCATGAATTGTCACTGTAAAAACAACCTAATAGCCGGGTAACTTGAATCAGTTCGAAAACGGCTTGAATCATAATCTGAACGGGCTGAATCACTTTCTGAACGGCCGGGAACAAGACTGAAAAAGAGAACGGAATGAACAACGACAACTTCAACATGTCCCTGCGCAAATTCCTGAAACAGGTTGGCGTTACTTCACAACAGGTGATCGAGAATCATGTGAGGGACAATGGTCTGACAGGCGGCGAACTGAAGGCCAGGATGGTTCTGACCATCGATGGTACGGACTTCGTTCATGAGGTTGAGGGTGCGATCGATCTGGACTGACTGGAAACGGTAGGCAATCCATGAGCGCCCCCCTGAATTTTGATCCATCCTTTCCACCGCTCCTGTCCGGACAACCTGTACTGCCGCCCCTGGATCCGGCTGATGTTGCCGTAGAAGCGGCGACCGGCGGCAAGGCGGAGGCCGGAGACTTCTTCTGGTCTTGTGATGCGTCCCGGATTTCCTACGCAATCGTCCTGGAGCCGGAAGTGGTCCGTGACCGGGTTCCAGAAATGTTGTTCGTGGCCATGACCGCGATGGCTGATGCAATCGGCGCAGTCAGCCCGCCGGAACTGGCGATTACCTGGCGGTGGCCGAACCTCATCTATGCCAACGACGCAAGAGTTGGCATCGCCAGTCTCGCGGTCAGTGAGGAAAGTGACGGGACAGGCGCTCCCGCCTGGATTGTCGTCTCGATCAACCTTGCGCTGGTGCCGGATGCGGTACAGGAGCCAGGCACGACTCCCGATCAAACCACGTTGTGGGATGAGGGGGCAGGGGAGATTGAAACCGTGCCCGCGCTGGAATCCCTTGCGCGGCATTTCCTTACATGGGTGCACCGCTGGGAAAGCGACGGCTTCCATCCGGTCCATGAAGCATGGCTATTCCGCTGCGATGGATACAAGAAGCCGGTCACGGTCAAGACTGCGGATGCGGCGTTACAGGGGACGTTTCTTGGTCTGGACGAAACCGGAAACCTGCTTCTGAAACTGGAAGAAGGCGGATACGGACCAACCATTCTGTCTGTGATGGCACATCTCGATGCGGGGTGGGCAGCTCAGCCAGCTGGGGCCGGCGCGGAAGAGACGGTCCGGCAATGACGCGCATGCTTCGGGCAATCCGGTTCGACACATCTGACAAGATGGTGTTCCCAAAGGCCGCGGATGAAAACGAATGGCTCTTGCCCGGTGGGTTTGTCTTTTCAGACGAGCCCTACGGTGACCCTGCTCTGCTTACGGGCAAGGAGCGGCAGGCGTTTGTCAGCGGATTTCTGGCGATCGGCTCGTTTGGTTTCAGTACGTTTGCCAGCGTTGCCGAGGCGAGCGAGGAGGATTTGGCCGATTGTGAGGATTGTCTGGCGGCGCATTTGATCTCGTCCTACGGCGCGCCGAATGATGCTGCTGCGCGGCAGGCGGCCAGTGCCGAGATCGGCTTTGCCCGGGAACTTGCAGATGGAGCCGCATTGAACACCTTGCTTGCGCTTAAGCGTGAGATCGGCGAAGACGGTGGTATTAAAGAAAGTTTTCATATTGTGACACCACCTGGAGACAAGCCGCATACACGGGTCTGGGATGTGGTGGAGGAGCTTTGATGCAGCCATTCTGGAAGTCGGCGGGATATCATCTGGTTGAACGCGAAAAAAATGGCTGGCTGCAGGTAACCCCGGATCTCATCCGTGCATATTTGACCCGCCCTGAAATTCATCCTGTCGAGGAATCCTGCGAGACCGAACACCGGTTGTTCGAGCAGCTTATGGAAAATCCGTATCAGGCATTGGGGCCTGCGGAATTGAACCAGATCGCCGATCAGGATACCGCCGACAACTATCGCGTGGTTTTGGCATTCCGGGATCATCTTGTTGCCCATAAGACAGTTGAATCGGCCTATGCCGCCCTCTTTCAGGAAGGCAGCATCGCTGTTCCGCCGGTGTTCCTGGATCAGATGGTTCACCTGATCCTGCGCAACATTCTGCGCAGCTGTCAGGATCCCCTTCGCCTGCGCGCTGCCGAGTTGTTTTTCCGCGAGCAGATCGTCACCCTGAACGAGGGAACGGTGACAATCGCGGATGCCGAGATCGTTGAGATGATGTCGGAAACCGGTGGCCTTGGCGGTCTGGGTGCCCTTTTGATGGAAACCGGCACCCCGATGCGCGAGGTGGCGCTCGATGTTCTGGGCGAAGACAATGCCGAGATCTACTGGGACCGTTCCGACCGGTTCGACACCGCGCTTGATTTCAGGTTCACTCAGCCGGGGCCAGACGCTTTTTCGCGGGTGCTGGAAGACTGGATCCGGCATTTTCACCAGATTGATGTCCGGATACAGCCGGTTTCGAAAATCCGCGATGAACACTGGTCGTGGCACATTGGCCTCGATGCGGACGCAACCTCCATCTTGAATGCGCTTTACAACGAGCAGGCAATTTCAGAAGCCGACAATATGCGGATCCTAGGTCTGTTCCGGCTGGACTTTCAAAACCGAACGGACATGCGCGCCGATTTGCGCGGCAAGCCGGTATGGCTCGGGCTTGCCATGTCGAAGGACCAGAAAATCCGGATGAAACCGCAGAACCTGCTTGTCAATCTGCCTCTTGCCTCTAACAGCTGACTCGACGGATTGCGCCAGTTGCTCTTTCTGATCGTTGTGTTGCCCGTGTCCTGACAGGACGCGAAGACTTCGGAGATATTTTTGGACTTTCGCGACAACAGCCGTGCCATTGGCGCCATGACCCTTTCTTCCGCAGGGTTCATCTTGAATGACGCCATGGTCAAGCTTGCAGCAGACGATCTGCCCCTTGGTCAGATACTGCTGATCAGAGGGCTGTTTTGCATCCTCTTCATGGGGATCGGTTGTAACGCCATGGGCGTTCACCGCAAGCTGGGCAAGCTCGCACACCCGTCCGTTCTTATTCGCAGCCTGGCCGAGACGATGGCGACGATCTTCTATCTCTCCGCGCTGTTCAATATGGAAATCGGTAATGCGACGGCGATCCTTCAGTCGCTGCCGCTCGTTGTCACGGCGGCTGCCGCAATCTTTTTGAAGGCACCGGTCGGTTGGCGCCGATGGAGCGCGATCGCGGTTGGTTTTATCGGTGTGATGCTGATCGTTCGTCCCGGCCTTGAGGGCTTTAACATTTGGTCGCTTTCTGTCTTGGCCGGTGTTGTATGTATGGCGCTGCGGGACCTCGCTACCCGGACCATGCCCGAAGAGGTGCCAACCCTTGGAGTTGCGCTCGCAGCCGTCCTTTGCGTTACGCTTCTGGGGGCGGGGTTGTCGGTCCATGACGGCTGGGTGCCGATGGAGACAGCGTCATTTGCCTATCTTGCTGCGGCAGCTGCGCTTATTATCGTCGGCTATGTTTCCTTGATTGTGGCAATGCGGATCGGCGAAATCTCGGTGGTTGCACCGTTCCGGTATTCAGCCATTTTATGGGGCCTGTTGATGGGCTATCTTCTATGGGAAGAGGTGCCTGATGTCCTGACAACGGTGGGGATTGCGGTCATCGTGACGACCGGAATTTATGCGTTCATTCGGGAACGGCAACTCGCGCGATAATTAAATGGGGGAAGTCTTTAGAAATACTCTCTAGGGTTGATTTTTTGGGTGATGATTCCTACGTTGGATGATCTGCTCCTGCACAGGGAAGACACGATTTTTCATGAATTCTGATATCACATCAGGGGCGGATGCCGCGACGGGCCGTAGCAGTATTCAAGGCCCATCGATTTGGGTGCTGATTGTGATTTCCACCATCAGCCCGCTATCGATGAATATCTATCTGCCGTCGATGGCCAAGATGGTCACAGCATTTGAGACAACGACGGCCATGGTGCAGCTCACCATGTCGCTGTTCCTGGCATCACTTGCCATCGCGACCGTCCTTTTGGGGCCTTTGTCAGACCGTTTCGGACGCCGACCGGTGGTGTTGTGGGGAATGGCCCTTTATGTGGTCGGCAGTTTCATCTGTGTGATTGCACCGACAATTGAAACCCTGATTGCGGGGCGGATTGTCCAGGCGTTTGGCGGATGTACCGGCATTGTACAGGGGCGGGCAATCATCCGGGATCTGTACGACCGCGACAAGGCGGCCAGCATGATTGGCTATGTCACTATGGGCATGGCGATCGGGCCTATGTTCGGACCTGCAATCGGTGGGTTTTTGGAAGAACAATACGGCTGGCAAGGATCTTTCTTCCTGATGCTGATCCTCGGGATCATGGTGCTTTTGACCAGTATTTTCCTTCTGCCGGAAACCAATCACCGCCGGTCTCATGGCGGCGGCATGGCGACTTTGCTGCGAAACTCGCAAAGCCTTCTGAAAGAACCTCTTTTTTGGGGGTATTCGCTCATCATTGGCTTCACGTCTTCCGTTTATTTCTCCTTCCTGGGCGGTGCGCCATTCGTTGCCGGCAACATTCTTGGAATTTCCGCAACCCAGATGGGGCTGTATTTCATGTTCGTAGCAGTCGGCTACATTTGCGGAAATTTCATCTCGGGCCGGATTGCCGAACGGGTCGGTGTGTTCCGGATGATTGCCGTTGGCTCCTCTCTGCCAGCCGCCGCAATTGTGGTTATTTCGACATTTCTCATTCTGGGCATTGAGAATCCGGCGACGCTGTTTGTGCCGATGTTTTTTGTAGGCCTTGGCAATGGTGTCTGCTTGCCCAGTTCGGTTTCCGGCGCGGTCAGTGTGCGGCCGGATCTTGCCGGGACAGCGTCCGGGCTTTCCGGCGCATGCCAGGTAGGATTTGGCGCAATCTCCAGTGCCCTCGTTGCCTGGATGCTATCTGAAACCATGTGGCCGGATACGTCCTGGCCAATGATCGCAGTCATGCTGGTCTGTGTGGTTGCGACCCTGATTTCCGTGATCTCGGTCAGGATCAGCGAACGTGCTGGTAGCCGGGACGCCTAGCGTCAATGTGCCTATTGGTCTTCTGCGCCGGCGGTCCCGGCTCAATCGCCCTGAAGAAAGTCGTCGATTGACAGGCCTTTCTGCTCCGCATCCCGGTAGTCATCCGTCGTGCGGATTTTGGGCCGTGGACCGGCTGCAAACACGCTGCTGTCCATATTCCATTGCGCATTGATCCGGCAATCGTCGCACATTTCGATGAGGTTTATCTGTGCCTCCGAACGGAACATGTGATGCTGGCCGCCCAGCTGAGACTTGATCCGCTCAATTGTGGATCTGGTTCCGAAAGGCTTGCCGCAGGAGATGCAGGTCGCCGGTTCTTCTTCGTGAAGAATGGCCGGTGTCATGGCCGACGGACTGGTGTTGAAGCGGGGCTCCAGGGTGATCACCTTTTCCGGGCAGGTGGTTTGGCAGAGCCCGCACTGGACACAGGCCGATTCAACAAAGCTGACTTGCGGCCGGTCCGGATTGTCGCTGAGCGCCCCTGCAGGACACGCAGACACACAGGCCAGGCACAAGGTGCAGCCTTCGCTTGATACCTTGATCTCGCCATAGGGCGCGTGTTCAGGCAGCGGTATGAGCTCTGGTGCTTCCGGTGTCGCATTGTGAAGCGCCGTAATCGCCATGCGTGCCGTATCGCGCTTGCCGCCTACTGGTGAAAACCGCTGCGGTGCAGAGATCGCAGGAGCTGGCGGAGTGCTTTCCAAAGCCGTCGCCAGAGCGTCCGGGTCATTGGCACTCAAAATTTCCGCCCGGCCGTCAACGTCGTGTCCCATACCGGCAAGCAGGGCCCGGGCCAGCGCCGCCTCAGTTTCAAGCGGAGCGATTTCATCAGCCAGAGCGGGGTCAGACAAGACCACAATCCGGCTTGCTCCCGATGCGAAGGCGGTAATCATGGCGTCGTGGCCCAATACGGTGACGGCATGAAGAGAGACCGGCAATACGTTGCCGGGCAATCCGGAGCCAAACCTTGCAAGAGCATTGATTAGCGCTGCACCGCTTTCTGCCGAATGGACCAGCAAGACAGGGTCTTTGCCACCTGCTGACAGGAAGGTGCCCAAAAGAAGCTGGATACGTTCCAGAAGATCGCCGCGGTAGGGGTACTGATAGCTGATGGCGCCGGTCGGGCAATTGGATGCGCAGCTACCGCAGCCTCCGCAAATGCCGGCGTCGATGGCAACCTTGTCTCCCGTCGAAGTGATTGCACCAGCGGGACATGCATCCAGGCAATTGCTACAGCCGGTCTTGCCGGCATGACTGTGGGCACAGATATCTTCCCGGTAGGCCACATAGAGCGGTTTTTCGAATTCCCCGGCCATTCCTGAGGCTTCGTAAATAACCTGCCTGATCCGCGCCGTATCTGAAGGATCTGCGCGGAAATAGCCCTCGCGCCGGTGCGGCGCTGTAATTGGAGACGTTTGGCCGCTGAGATCGACGACGAGACTGCAGCTTGTCCGCGCGCCATCCCGCGGCATCAGAAATTCCGGAGCCCCGCGCGACGAAGGCAGCATCGCCGCATGGTTGTCGAGTGTTACCTGAAAATCGCCAAGCGACCCTGTGAGGGTTTTCAGCCTTCCCTGAAAGACAGGGAAGGGCAGCACAGTTGGAAGCAGCAGATCGTCAGTAGAGCTTAGAACAAGCGTGACGGAGAGGCTTTCCTCCAACTCCATGGCCGCGTCAAGGGCAGCTTGTCCAGCGCCGTAGACGAGGCACATGCCGTCGGAGACAATTTCCTTCACAGGTGCGGGCTGTACCTTCGTCCGGTGTTCGGCGTCCGCCAGCAGGGCCTGTATCTTTGGGGAAACGCGCGTGCCTTTTGCCGTCCAGCCGGCCATTTCCCGGATATTGGCGAAAGTGACTTCGGCACCCGCATCGGCTTCTTCGGCGACTTCCTGAAAAAGCGGCGCTTCCTGCGTGCAGGCGACCAAAAGAGGTTCGCCGCCCGCAAGCGCCTTTTCAAAAACAGGCATTTCGCCCCGACACAGCTCCGTGCACATGGGCGCAGCCAGCCGGTCCTTCAGATCGACAGTGGTCTCGTTGAGCTCCATTGTCTTGTAGCAATTGCAAAGGAGGATGCGGCTGGAACTGGCAGACATCTCTGCTCCCCGGAAGGTTCTTGATTGTTTAAATTCAACCTTACCGTCCGGCAGCAGCTTTTCAAGCACGGCGGCGGCAAAGGTGTCTTATTCAGACGTTTGTTTTATCCGGTATCTGGAGATTGCCAGACGGGCGTCATTCCCTAAAATGAACCCCAAACAGGGGAGACGCCCGTGGAAGCGGAAATTTCGGTTGCCGTTGGTATCGTTCTGGAACGCCGGGAGAGCAGCAATCGCTGGCTGGATCATGTCTGGGAGCCGATCGCGGTCATTCCCGACGCACCTGCCACCGGCGGCTGGCAAGTTTTGCGTGAAGAGGCCGGGTGCACCCAGTTTCACTATGCGCCGGTTTCCGTCACGCTGCACCGCAAGCTTGGCGAAGCCTATGACGCGAATGTGGAAACGGAACAGCCGTCGCTTTGGGTCATGCTGGATGACGCAGACGCAGATCCCGTCCCATTCACCCTCCGCGGCGTGACAGCAGATCCATATGAGGCGCAGGGCATGCTGGATGCAGGCGAAGGACTTGTAGAGCGGCTACCAATGCCCGAGCCGATGGTCGCCTGGATGGCTGATTTCCTGAGGCAGATGCCGGAACCGGAAAAGTTCCGCAAGCGCAAGCGGACGTCTTCCAAGCCCGAGGAACAGCAGTTCGGCAAGGATCCGATTTTCGCGCCAGGCGGACGCAGACCAGGTGGAAGCGGATCATGAGCGGCCAGGACAAAGACGACGATGGCTTCATGCAGCGCTGGTCACGCCGCAAGCGTCTGGCCGTTGAAAGCGGGGATGCCCGTGGCTTTGAAGAAACCGCGCCGAGCCTAGATAGCACCGACGTAGATGCGGTTACCGCTGATGAACATTCCGAGTCTGACGAAGCTGCAGAAAATCCGGAAATTGCCGCCAACCGGGCCGCCGCCGAGGCGGTAGACCTTGAGGCCTTGACTTACGAATCCGACTTTACTGTCTTCATGAAGAAGGGTGTGCCGGAAGCCTTGAAAAACGCCGCGCTACGCAAGCTGTGGCGTAGCAATCCAATGCTCGCCGTTGTTGATGGCCTCAATGATTACGACCTCAACTACCGCACCGCTGATACGGTGCTGACCAACTTTCAGTCTGCCTGGAAAGTGGGACAGGGCTATAGCGACAAGGCAGAAGAGGTGCGGGCGGAGATGGAGGCCCGGTCAGCGGAGCTCGCAGCGGAACGTGAGGCCAAAGCGGCCGAAGCGGCTGAGAGGGACGAAGAGAAGCCTGAAGAGCCGCAAGAAGCCGAAAATGTTGAGACGGCCGAGACTGATGGCGACGAACTCAAAGGTTTGGAAGTTGCGGTCCCGGAGCAGCCGGTAGATACGGAACCGGAGGTTCAAAAAGTCTCGATCCGCCGCAGAATGGCGTTTGATACCGACAGTTAGCGCTCACCAGCCTTCTGCCTCTTCGTGAAATCAGGCTCATTTGCCTGGAAACTGGGTCTCGCAATAGGCTGTGGCCCGGGCGCGGAAGAGATCATACTGGTCGTTGCTGATGACGCCGTCCCGGCGCATGGCATCCACGTCGCCGATCCGGCTTGCCAGGCAGGCATCGAGTTCCGGATTTCCTGATGAAGCAGTCTGTTCTCCGCCAGAACCGGCTGCTCCGGGCATAAGGCCGCGTATCAGCGGCACTTCATCGCGCCCAATCCAGAACATCAAACCAGCAGCAAGACAGGCAATGGCGAGGCCCGCCAACCTGGCGCCAACCGTATCGAAGGGCGAGGCTTTTTGCCGGCCGGCCACCATCTCGCCGCACCTTATCCGCCGGTGACGCTCATGTGGCGGGAGACCGCCGGTTGGCGGGTACGCCGGTCGATGACAAAGTCGTGGCCTTTTGGTTTGCGCCCGATCGCTTCATCAATTGCGGTTTCAAGCAGTTCATTGCCTTCAGAAGCGCGCAAGGGTGCCCGGAGGTCCGCCATGTCGTCCTGACCGAGGCACATGTAGAGCTGGCCAGTACAAGTGACGCGGACGCGGTTGCAACTCTCGCAAAAATTATGGGTCATCGGTGTGATGAAGCCGAGACGCCCACCGGTTTCCTTGATTTCCACATAGCGGGCCGGGCCGCCGGTTTTGTAGGGAATGTCTTCCATGGAGAAGGTTTCGCCAATGCGGCTGCGCACCAGCGAAAGGGGCAGATACTGGTCGGTGCGGTCGCCGTCGATATCGCCGAGCGGCATGGTCTCAATCAAAGTCAGGTCATGCCCATTGGCATGGGCCCATTCCATCATTGGAATGATCTCGTGCTCATTGACCCCCTTGAGGGCGACCATGTTGATCTTGATTTGCAGCCCGGCATCCGTTGCCGCGCGGATGCCGTCCATGACTTTTCCAAGATCGCCCCAGCGGGTGATTGCCTTGAACTTGTCGGTCTCAAGCGTATCCAGAGAGACGTTGATACGCCGGACACCGCAGTCGTATAGCTCGGAAGACAGCTTCGACAATTGCGAGCCGTTGGTGGTGATCGTCAGCTCTTCCAGAGCGCCGGTTTCCAGGTGCCGGGAGAGACTGCGGATCAGGCTCATGATGTTCTTGCGTACCAGTGGTTCGCCGCCGGTCAGGCGCAACTTGCGAACACCCTTGTCGACAAACGCCGTGCAAAGCCGGTCGAGTTCTTCCAGGGTAAGCACTTCCCGCTTTGGCAGAAAGGTCATGTCCTCTGCCATGCAATAAACACAACGGAAGTCGCAGCGGTCGGTGACCGATACCCGCAAATAGGTGACCGCCCGGCCGAATGGGTCGATCATCAGCGGTGCCTTGTCCGCATTTGCAGTGTCCAGGCTGATCGGTGATTGGGCCGACGGCCCGCTACCGGTTTTGCCAGCGTTCATATGACTCTCCCTCCATCCCCATCGGCTTTCGCAGCCGCAGGGAAAGCGTCTTTTCTTTCAAAGTAATCGCTTTTGGCCGAGAGGCAATATCCCTTTAGGACAAAGTGCCTTTGGGAAAAGAGGCTTGAAACACCGGAAAACTTTCGAATTCGGTCATGCCAGGTTTGTCTTCCTCAATTTTTCCATTGACATGAAAGCAAAAGGTATCTTATTAAATAAAACCATAAGGTATCACGTTGGAGTTTGAAAATGCGAATTGGAGCAGTCTTGATGGCTAGCGGGCTGGCGCTGTTTGCGAGCAGTGCCGCGGCAGACAAGAAGCCGGAAATCATCGGTTTGAACCCTGCAGAATTCAGCTGGGAAACCACAGCGGAAGGCGTTGCCTTTGCAGCCCTTGAGGGCGACCGGTTTCAGGAACAGTATTTTGCGATGGTCAGACTGCCCGCCGGGCTTGTCAGTCCACCGCATACCAAAACGGCCGCCATGTATGGAATGGTTGTCAGTGGCGCTCTGGTGAACATTCCGTCAGACGATGGGGGCACTGAAGAAAAGCCGCTTCGCGCTGGCGCCTATTACAAAATCCCGGCGGGGCTGCCTCATATCAGCAAATGTGTGTCTGAGACGGATTGTGTAACTCTGCTTTTTCAGGACGGGGCCTTTGACTTCTTGCCAATCACAGGGCAGGGAGCGGAGCAATGAACCTCGGACCTCAACCGGTTTTCAGGGCGCTTTCCGATCCAACCCGCAGGCAAATCCTATTGCACTTGGCCGATGACGACCTCTCCATTGGCGACATCGCGAACCGGTTCGACATCACCCGCGCCGCAATCAAGAAACACCTGGTGATCCTGGAGGAAGGGGACCTGATTGCAAGCCATCCGGAAGGGAGAGAGCGGATCAACTCCCTGAAACCGGCTGGTCTTAAATCCGCATTCGAATGGCTCGGATTCTTCGACCGGTTCTGGGACAGCAAGCTGGCAGATCTGAAATCTGCCGTTGAACAGGCAGAAAAGGAAAAGTCATGAGCACGACGGTTATTACCAAAACAGTATTTTTCGCAGCCGCTCCCGAGACGGTTTGGGCCTTTTTGACCGAGAAAGACAAGCTGGCTCAGTGGTTTCACCCGGCTGACAAGGATCTGAAGCAGGGCGAAGACTACACGCTCCTCGATCAGCACAACGGCATGACGCGCATCTGCTGGGGAACTGTAGTGGAAATGAACGCGCCCCATCGTCTGGTTTACACCTTTACGGTCAATCCCCTCAAAGGCGCACTGACCACCGTCACCTGGAACCTGGAGCCGGCAGCAGAGGGAACACGCTTGACGCTCACCCATGAAGGTGTTGAGGCGGCTGCGGGCGAAGCCGCAATGGGCATGTTGTGCGCGCTCGACAAGGGCTGGGACGAGCATTTTGGCCGGTTGCGAGGACTTGTTGCCGACCGGGCCAGCAAGGCCGCCTGATGAATTGCGAATGAGGGAGTGTCACGCAAAGCGGCACTCCTTCTAGCCGTCTGATAGAAATTCTTTGTTTTGACCCTGTTTCCCGAAAAACGCCGCGCTATGTAGAGCGGACTGACAGTTCAAACCGCAGGGTTTCATGACAACGCTTGTCTGGTTCCGCCAGGACCTTCGAATTGCTGACAATCCGGCACTCCATGAAGCTGTACGTCTTGGACGCGTGGTGCCCGTATTCGTTCTTGAAGACTCGGTTCTGTCAGGCGAGACACATCCGCTCGGCGGCGCGAGCAGGTGGTGGTTGCATCACAGCCTTGAAGCGTTGGCTGCCAAGCTTGGCGGTCTTGTGCTCCGGCGGGGTGATGCGCGGCTTGAGATCCCGAAACTGGCGCAGGAAACTGGCGCGTCCGCCGTATTTTGGAATCGTTGCTACGATTCCCATGCCATTGAACGCGATAGTCAGATCAAGGCTGATCTCAAGGACGCCGGACTTGAGGCCAGAAGTTTCAATGCGTCACTGCTTTTTGAGCCCTGGGAGCTGAAAACCGGAGTAGGAGGCCCTTTCAAGGTCTTTTCGCCGTTCTGGCGTGCAGCGCTCACGAATTCTGTGCAACCGCCTTTGCCGGTGCCTGAGCAGATTGATCTGGCACCGCTTCCCGAAACAGATGCGCTGAAAGATTGGCAGCTTCTGCCGAAACGCCCCAATTGGGCGAAAGGGTTTGAACCTCTTTGGCAGCCTGGCGAAGCGGGCGCAAGGTCCCGGCTGGATACATTTCTGGACACGGGATTGGCTGGTTACAAGGACTTGCGCAACCGGCCGGACCAGCCGAACGTCTCCCGCCTGTCGCCGCATCTTCATTTCGGTGAGATTTCCCCGCGCCAGATCTGGCTTCGGGCCAAGGCCTTGTCGGATCGTGAAAGCGCGTATTCCAACGACGCGGACAAATTCCTGGCCGAGATCGGCTGGCGCGAGTTTTCCTATCACCTGCTTTATCACTTTCCCGAGCTGCCACATCGGAACTGGAAACCCGCCTTTGACTCATACCCATGGCGGACAAGTGAAACGGATCTTCGAGCCTGGCAAAGGGGAGAGACCGGCTATCCGATCGTGGATGCGGGCATGCGGGAACTCTGGCAGACAGGCTACATGCACAACCGGGTGCGCATGATAGTTGCCAGCTTCCTCGTCAAACACCTGCGCCTACACTGGCATCATGGTGAAGCCTGGTTCCGCGATACGCTTGTCGATGCCGACCTTGCCAGCAACTCCGCCAGCTGGCAGTGGGTTGCCGGCAGTGGCGCCGACGCGGCACCATATTTCCGGATCTTCAATCCCATGAGCCAGGGCACGAAATTCGATCCGGATGGAACCTATGTGCGCGCCTGGGTGCCAGAGCTAAAAGATCTGCCGACCGCCCAACTGCACGCTCCGTTCAATGCCCCTGCGGATGTATTGAAGAGGGCAGGCGTGAAACTCGGCGAAACCTACCCTCTGCCAATTGTGGATCATATAGCAGCCCGCAATGCGGCTCTTGCCGGATATGAAGCGGTGAAGCAGGCGGCAAACCAAGCTGCTTGATCTTTTGGGCTGGCGGCTTATCGTCGCCGCATACCGCGGGGAGACACGCATTGACGCAGGATAGTAAAACCTGGCCGACCGAAATCCGGCTGAAAGACAACAAGAAGACACTTATTGTCGCCTTTAATGACGGTCAGACACACGAGTATACGGCCGAATATCTCCGTGTTTGTTCCCCTTCGGCCGAAGTTCAGGGCCATAATCCGTCCCAGAAGAAGACCGTGCCCGGCAAGATCAATGTCGGCATCATGACGATTGAACCGGTTGGCAACTATGCCGTGCGGATCCACTTCGACGACATGCACAATTCCGGCATTTTCACCTGGACCTATTTCCTGGAGCTGGCAAACGAGCGCGAAAAGCACTGGGGCGGTTATCTGAAAGAGTTGGAAGAAAAGGGTCTGGGACGGGAATAAGAGGTTTCCTTCCAGTCATGCGGCAACTTAGCTGACGCAGAAAACGGCCCCGCATATGGAGGGAATATGCGGGGCCCAGGGCCATGCCTTTACAAAGGCATGACTTGGGGCCACGTGTTGGCGGTGGCGGCCCCTTTTTTATCCTGCGGTTAAAGACCGGCTAGTTTTGCTTCGACAAAAAGCTCTTCAATTCAGCGTTCTCTTCTTCCAGCTCGGCAATACGGGCTTGAAGCTGGTTTATCTGCGGTGCGAGTTCGGCAAGCGTGAACCTTTGGGGGATGTGGGCCGGGCAGTTCCAGTCCATTGCCTCCACGTTCAGAAGCACGGCCCGCTCTGGCAGGGCGCGGTAGCCGTCGGGACGTAGTTGGCTGATGAGGTCAGGGTCGTCTTTCGCCGGTATCTGACGGGCCGTGGCCCAGATCTTCAGGCGCCGCCGGTTCGGATAATCCATCAGGATCAGGCTGACCTTGTTGCTGCCGGTCAGGTTACCAGAGCTGATGTATTGCCGGTTGCCGCGAAAGTCTGCGTAGCCGAGTGTTTGCGGGTCCAGAACTTTTAAAAATCCCGCCGGTCCGCCGCGAAACTGGACATAGGGCCATCCGGTCTCAGAGACTGTTGCCTGATAAAAACCGTCCCGCGCGGAGATGAAACGGGCTTCTTCCGGTCCAATCGTGTCGCGGCTGTCGTAGCTTGGCGAGTCGAAATCGGCGTAAGCTTGCCGGGAGCCTTCCTCGCTCTGCCGGGCCCGGACAGCCGGTGTGAAGGCGATATCTGCGATCGCACGGGCCATGTAGTACCTCCTTTTTTCAATTACAGCCCCAGGTCAGACAAACCAGGGTGCGTTTCCGGGCGAATGCCAAGCGGCCAATGGAACTTCCGGTCATGACTGGAAATTGCCAAATCGTTGATACTTGCAATCCGCCGTTGCATCAGGCCGTCATCATCGAATTCCCAGTTCTCATTCCCATAGGACCGGAACCAGTTGTCTTCCGCATCCCGCCATTCGTAAGCAAACCGGACCGCAATGCGGTTGTCAGTATAGGCCCACAGTTCCTTGATCAGCCGGTAGTCGCGTTCCCGGTGCCACTTGGCGGTTAGGAAATCTACGACTGCCTGCCTGCCGGTGAAAAAATCTGACCGGTTCCGCCAAACGGTGTTGGGCGTATAGGCGAGCGACACCTTTTCCGGATCACGCGTGTTCCAGGCGTTCTCCGCGGCACGGACTTTCAGGACTGCTGTCTCATCGGAAAAGGGAGGAAATGGGGGACGGGGCATTTGGCACTTACTCTCGTATCTAGCTGGCTAATCGCGGTTGATCGGCGGCGCGATGTGATGCTTGAAATCCTTATATGTACCGATCGGTTCATTTTGATAATTTGTATATGTACAGATCAGTACATATATTCAAGGGGCGGCAAGGTGAAAAACGGAAAAACGCCCTAAGGAAAACGGGCCGAGTACGATTAATTGATTGAAAAATTAGAGTTATTGAATGAATGGACCCGACGCGTTAGACAACCGGTCTGAAGAACGAGGGATTTATATGCGCCCCAGCAAACGGGAAGAGTTGGTCCGGGAGGCAGCGCGGATATTCTATCGCGATGGCTTCCACGCGACTGGAATGGACGCCCTTGTTGCCGAAACCGGCATTTCCAAAACGACCATGTTCAAGCACTTCCGTACCAAGGAAGACTTGATACTGGCGGCGCTGGGCTACAGGGATGAATTCTTCCGCAACTGGTTGATCTGCCGGATCGAGGAGTTGGCAGACACGCCTGACGCGCGATTGCTTGCCCTTTATGACGTCCTGGCAGAATGGTTTGGTCAGCCCGACTTTAATGGCTGCATGTTCATCAAGGCTGCCGCTGAGTACCAAAACCTTGCCCACCCCATCAACGTACAGTCGGCGAAGCACAAGCGGCGGCTATTTGACTATGTAGCGGGTCTAGCCCGGGACGCGAAGGCTTCCGATCCGGATGGCCTTGCGCGTCAATTGCTCCTGCTCAAGGAAGGGGCGATCGTTGCCCGGCATATGGGGTATGAGCCGGATCCGGCAGGAGATGCAAAACAGGCGGCGAGAGTTCTGGTGGCTGCGGCGTTGAAGGCTTGAAGCTCTGGAAATTGGTCCGGCTTTACCAGCAATTCAAAGGCGGTCACTTCTTTCCCAGGTCGACGGCCATTTGGTCCACATAGGCGAGGATCGCTTCGATTTCATCCAGATCGAGCAGAACTTCCCGGACGGTTGCGGGCAGGTGTGCAGGGCGGGGCTCGTCTGTTTTCAGACGGATGTGCGCAGGATGCGGGTTTCGCGCCATAAAAGTCGCAAACCGGTCTTCCCAATCCTTCAGGACCTCAATCATGATCTTGAAGGAGGGGGTGGAAGAAATGCCGCCGAACCGGTTCTTGTCACTGACGATGTGGCAGCGGCCGCAATGCTGCTGGGCGAGCTCCATCCCTTTGCCGGTCAGTTGGCTGTCAGCTGCGCTCGGCAGAACCAGTGAGCACATTGCTCCTGCGGCAATGCCTGCCAGCGCGATCCAGCCGCGCATACAACCTCTTCCTATCGCAAACATCGGATAGGCCTCCCTCCAAAGTGGGAGTTTAAGCCGAGTTTGGACGAGAGGCCAAGTTCGAGGTGCAGCAAAAGAAAACCCGGCGCTCTGGCCGGGTTTTCCAAAAACAGATGCTGACTACCAGATCAGCGTTTGACGACAACCTTGGAACCGACCTTTACGTTCTTGTAAAGGTGCTTAACGTCGTCATTTGCAAGACGGATGCAGCCGGAGGAAACAGCGCTGCCGATGGTCCAAGGCTGGTTGGTGCCATGGATGCGATACAGCGTGCTGCCGATGTAAAGCGCGCGGGCGCCAAGCGGATTGTTTGGGCCACCAGGCATATGCGCAGGCAGGATGCGGCCTTTACGGCGCTCACGGGCACGCATTTCCGGCGGAGGTGTCCAGCCCGGCCATTCAGCCTTGCGGGTGATACGGTGTGTGCCAGCCCACTGGAAGCCGTCTTTGCCGACGCCAACACCGTATTTCATTGCACGGCCATTCTCCATGACGTGATAGAGACGGCGCTCAGATGTGTCGATGACGATCGTTCCGACCGGATAGTTTGTTTCATAGCGGACCCGCTTGCGGCGAACCGGGGACTTACCGCCCACAAAACCGCCGGGCGCGTAAGACTGCCACTTCTTGGTCACCGGATCGTAGAATTGTCCGCCCATTGCAACGGCTTCGCCACTTGCAACCGCAAACCACAGTCCCAAGACTGCAAAAACCAACTTGCGCATTAATTGTCCCCCAAAATCAGGTGGATTAGGAATCACTCAGAAAACTCAGGAAAAGCTACGTTTTTTTAGTTGCCGGGATATTAACATTGTTGTCCGGAATTGGACGAAATCAGGGCATCACAGCTATGTGAAATGCAATAAATCGTCAAAAATGTTGCCGTTTGGCAACGAAAATGCCCGCTTGGGGTTAAATGGGTGCGCTTCTGCAATTTTTGATGGCGGCTTCGGCATGCTGGTTTCCGAACGATTTGGGCAAAAAGCCGGTGCGGAAACAGGCCTGTAGTCCTGCATTGAAACAGCGATCTCTTGTACCGGACATCAAAAAAGGCTAAGACGCGTCATCGATATTGCTTGCTGAACTTTGTGACTGTGCGGTTCTCCGCACCTGAAACGATCTTCCCTTTCAACGTCGACGCAACGCACGCTCCGGCAATATGCGGGAAGTGCAGACTCCCAACGACCGATTGAAAAAGGAAATCGCTATGACCGTCGGTACCGTAAAATTCTTCAACACCACCAAAGGCTATGGCTTCATTCAGCCGGAAGATGGCTCGCAGGACGTTTTCGTTCACATCTCCGCTGTTGAGCGCTCCGGCATGCAGAGCCTGGTAGAAGGCCAGAAGGTCAGCTTTGAAGTTGTCCAGGATCGCCGTTCCGGCAAGTCCGCTGCAGAAAATCTGCAGGACGTTTGAGCCTCTGATCAGGCCTTGCGACGCTGAATAGCGGCGCAGACCTGTTGAAACTGGAATAGGCCGGGCTTTTGCCCGGCCTTTTTCGTATGCTGTCCCTCACAGATCCGTTGAGGTGTAACAGCCAATGATTTTTTCTCAAAAGCCGAAGTTGCTGGCGTTCCTCGCGATTGCGGGTATCGGTCTGGCGGCGCTCGCTCCCTCAGCAATTGCCGCTGATCCCGGGCGCGGCAGCACATGGGAAACCGGCCCAAAGTTTTCCGGCAAGAAGAAGATCCGCAAGAGCATCAGTGGCGCCGCCTGTGTGCCGGTCGAGCTGCCAAACTGCATCGTGGCGCTTGATGAGGGAAAACACACGCAGTTCTTCACCATCAAAGACAAGACGCTGGTGCCGGGCGCGGTCATGCGTGTGTTGCCGGAGAAGAACGCGGGGCAGGTTTTCAAGGAAATCGATGCGGAAGGGGCTGCCTATGCAGACGGCTATTTCTACCTTGTCGGATCTCACGGGCTGAGCCGCAAGAAGGCCAAATACAATCCGGCGAACTTCTTTGTCTTCCGCTTTCCGGTAGATATAACAACCGGCAAACCGGTTTTTGCCTTTTCTGCCGACAAGGCCGCGCCTGAGATCGCCAGGACAGATGCCTTGCGACAGGTTCTGAAAAGGGCACCCGGTGCTATTGGCGAATATACCGAAAAACCGCTTGGGAAAAAGGCCGGCGGTGTCAATTTCGAGGGTGTTGCGGTCATTGGAAACCGCATGTTTCTCGGTTTGCGAGGGCCATCAAAGAGGAAACAAGCCTATGTCATGAGCGTCGATTTAAGCGGCCTGTTTGGCAAGGTTGAGCTGACACCTGAATACAGCAAGGTTGAGCTCGGAAAGAAAACCGGCATCCGCGA
Source organism: Roseibium sp. (assembly GCA_965230705.1). Taxonomy (GTDB): domain Bacteria; phylum Pseudomonadota; class Alphaproteobacteria; order Rhizobiales; family Stappiaceae; genus Roseibium. Next base: position 1,922,834 of record CBDDLN010000001.1, read on the forward strand.
TCTCGCAGCAGTTCCAGGCGGCCTGTTGATTCTTTCAGGGCCGGTAGGCGGCAAAGGCTCTTATGCGATCCACCACTGGAACTTGGAGGACAAGAAGCCTGAGAAGCTGCTTGAGCTGATCATGCCGGAAAAAGGTGCCAAGGCGGAAACGCTGCTTTTGCTTGGCCATGAGGATGGGAACTATCAGGTGCTTGTTCTATATGACGGGATCGCTGATGGCGGACCGCGGGAGTATGTTCTGCGCCGGTAATTCGAAGGAGGTTCTTTGGCTTGAGATCCCGGTCCGAAGAATTGTAATCCGTCTGATTTTCCGAGCTCTAGATGGGCGGATGGCCAAAATGGCTTAGCCAGGTTTCCGTGCGGGATCTATCCCGTTCTTCATAAGCCTTGATGGCCGGGTCCAACTCACCAAAATCCTTTGGCTCTCTGCCGGCTCCTATCTCGGTTAGCCGCATCGTGTACCAGGCGGTGATACCGCCTTCCGGCGCGTTGGCAAATCTTGGAAAGGCCGGCTCAGATTTCTGTCCTGCTTTCCAGAGATCAGGAAGCGACGGTTCAAGAACCAGCGCGCGGGCGAGGCCCACAACGTCAAGGGTTCCACTGGTGACGGCGTCTTCTGCCTGGGCCAGCGTTTTGAAGCCGCCAGTCAGCATCAATGGTTTGGAGGTGACCTTCCGGGCGCGCTTGGCGAAATCAAGGAAATAAGGCCCTTGGCCAGAACCGTCCGAGGCGGACTTGGCGCCCGGAAAATAGGTTCCGCCGCTTATGTCGATCAGGTCAACTGATGAACTATCAAGCGTTTCAACCACCTTCAGGGCCTCGTCGGCTTGGAATCCCCTTTCAAGCTGGTCAGACGAATTCAGCTTTACCGCGATTGGAAAGCCCGGTCCCACAGCTTGACGGGTGGCTTCTATGGCTTCCAGCAGCGGGCGCATGCGGTTTGTGATCGGCCCGCCGTAGCTGTCGGTGCGTTTGTTAAACAGCGGCGACAGGAACTGGCTTAGAAGAAACCCGTGGGCGGCATGAATTTGAACACCGCCGAAACCTGCCAGTTTTGCCAGTTTGCCCGTTTTGGCAAAACCGGAAGGCAATTCGCTGATTTCGTCCGTACTCAGTTCCAGGCATTGAAGCCCAGGCAGATCAAGGGCGCTCGGACCTTTAGGGTTGCTGGTCGGAGAATAGGCAAGGGCGCCGGCGTGACCGAGCTGCAGCCATAGTGAGGTGTCATTTACGCCTCCCTGCCGTGCAAGATCCTTAAAACGCTCTATGCTGGAGGCTTCGTTGAGCACCAGGTTGCCGGGCTTTTCCGCATAAGCAGGAGAACCTTGAACCTCGCCGATTATGGATACAGCCACACCGCCGTCCGCCCATCGGTGGTAGAGCCTTGCCTGATCGCCGGTCGGGTGACCAGTCCCGTCTCCGAGGGAATCGGACATGGCTGATTTCGCAATCCGGTTTTTCAGGACTACGCCGCAGGGAAGTGTGAGCGGATCGAACAGGGCACCGGAGTGTTGCAATTTGCTTCCAAACCTAAAGACAGAACTCCAGGAGGAAGACTACTCCACCTCACTCAAATAGGACATTGCCTGTTTGCGAAGTTTCCCATCCGTCTCGCCATGCAAGGAAGCCTGCGACATGTCCGGCAGCTGGTGGGCGATACCCTTATGGCAGTCGATACAAGTCCTTTCGCCTGTAAACAGGAACCTTTGATGGGCTTCAGCAGCACGGGTGCTCTGGCGTGTGATGTCCATTGAATCGGCGGAATGGCAGTTGCGGCATTCCAGCGAATTGTTTGCCTTCAGCCGGGCCCATTCGTGCTGGGCAAGCTCCAGCCGCTTTTCCAGAAACTTCTCACGCGTGTTGATCGTGCCGAAGATCTTGCCCCAGACCTCTTTTGACGCCTGCATCTTGCGGGCAATCTTGTCTGTCCAGCCATGGGGGACATGGCAGTCTGAACACTTGGCCCGCACCCCTGACCGGTTGGTGTAGTGAATGGTCGTCTTCAGCTCTGCATAAACATTGTCCCGCATCTCGTGGCAGCCGGTGCAGAAGGTCTCGGTGTTGGTCAGTTCCATCGCGGTGTTGAACGCTCCCCAGAACAGGACGCCCATGATGAAACCGCCGAGAGTGAGAAACCCGAGGCTGTAGTGAACGCTGGGCCTGCGGATCGCGGTCCAGAGCCGCTGGAGGAAGGCCCGCATTATTTGGCCTCCTGTTTGGACTTCACATACTCAAGCACATCATCCACATCGACGAATTCGTTTTCAAGCAATGGCTTGGCGTCGGTCTGGACCACATGGCACTGGTTACAGAAGTAACGGCGCGGCGTTACCGACGCCAGGAACTGGTTGTCCCGGTTCATGAAGTGCGTGATCGACACCATTGGTGCCTGGCTGTCTTCCACAGCGGTCCGCGAATGGCAGGTCAGGCATTTGTTGGCGTTCTTGTCGATCTGGTAGTTGTCGATCTTGTGCGGGATCAGCGGCGGCTGTTCCGGATAGTTCCGCACCTGCCTCAAGTCTGAATTCACCACATTCGGCATTGGCGCTGCGGGACCATTTTCAGCCAGCGGCGTTGTGGGCCGGAGCGTGGAGACCGATGTCTGGGCAAGAGCGGCGGTCACAAGAAGTCCGGTGCAGGCGGCGGCGATAAGAACAATGCGTTTCATGGCACACCTCACACAGCTTCAATGCGCACAGCGCATTTCTTGAAATCAGTCTGCTTGGACAGCGGATCGGTCGCATCCAACGTGACCTTGTTGATCAGCTGGCGGGCGTCGAACCAGGGCACGAAGATCAGGCCCTTCGGCGGCTTGTTGCGGCCACGGGTCTCCAATCGAGTAATGATTTCGCCGCGGCGGGATTGCACCTTGACCTGTGTCCCGCGCCGTAGCCCGAGTGTTTCGGCGTCATCGGGATGCATATAGCAAAGAGCGTCCGGCACAGCTTTGTAGAGTTCCGGCACGCGCTGGGTCATGGATCCCGAATGCCAGTGTTCCAGAACCCGCCCGGTGGTCAGCCAGAATGGATAGTCGTCGTCCGGGCTTTCTGCCGGCGGCTCATAGGGCAGGGCGAATGCGACCGCCTTGCCATCCGGCTTGCCGTAAAACTCGAAATCGCCGTTTTTCACATACGGATCGTATTCGGCGTTGTAGCGCCAGAGCGTCTCCTTGCCGTCGACCACAGGCCAGCGAAGGCCGCGCACCTTGTGATAGGTGTCGAAGTCGGCGAGGTCATGTGCATGCCCACGGCCGAAGCGGGCATATTCCTCAAACAGGCCTTTTTGCAGATAGAAGCCGAAATCATCGGATTCCGCGTTGGCGTATTCGTCTGTGCGGTCACTGTTGGGGTACGCATCGACCTGGCCATTGGCGAAGAGGACGTCATAAAGCGTCTTGCCCTTGTAGTCGGGATTTGCGTCCAGCAGCTCCGCCGGCCAGACTTCATCCGTGGTGAAGCGTTTGGAAAATTCCACCAGCTGCCACACATCCGATTTCGCCCCATCCGGTGCATCCACCAGCTGGTGCCAGAACTGGGTGCGGCGCTCCGCATTGCCGTAGGCGCCTTCCTTTTCCACCCACATGGCGGTCGGCAGGATCAGGTCAGCCGCTTCGGCCGTAACCGTCGGATAGGCATCCGACACAACGATGAAGTTGTCCGGATTGCGGTATCCAGGCAGGCCCTCTTCCATCATGTTGGGTGCGGCCTGCATGTTGTTGTTGACCTGCACCCAGTAGCAGTTGATGTCGCCGTCCTTCAGCTTCCTGTTCTGCAGAACCGCATGGGCACCAACCCACTCGGGAACGGTGCCCTCCGGCAGCTTCCAGATTTCTTCTGCAAAGGCCCGGTGCTCTGCTTTTGCGACCAGCAAATCTGCAGGCAGGCGGTGGGCAAAAGTGCCGACTTCACGGGCCGTGCCGCAAGCCGACGGCTGCCCTGTAAGCGAGAACGGCGAATTGCCCGGCTGCGCGATTTTTCCCGTCAGGAGGTGAATGTTGTAGATCAGGTTGTTCATCCACACACCGCGGGTGTGCTGATTTACGCCCATTGTCCAGAGTGACATCACCTTGGTGTCGGGATCTGCATAGAGCTCGGCAATCTGTTGCAGCCGCTCCTTCGGAACACCGGATTCTTCTGATGCCCGCTCAAGGGTGTAGGGTTCGACGAAAGCTGCGAATTCTTCCAGGCTCATCGGCTCCGAGCCACCGTTTCCGGAATTCGCTGCGGCCTGCTCCAGCGGATTGTCGGGTCTCAGCCCATAGCCGATGTCCTGTACACCCTTGCGGAAATTGACGTGCTTGGAGACAAAGTCCTCATTGACCGCGCCGGATTGAATGATGTGGTTGGCGATGTAGTTGCCGATGATCAGGTCGGTATGCGGCGTGAACACGCCTGGAATATCGGCCAGATCGAAACTGCGGTGTTCGAAGGTGGAGAGAACCGCCACTTTGACATGAGGATGGGACAGGCGGCGGTCGGCAATGCGCGTCCACAGGATCGGGTGCATTTCCGCCATGTTGGAGCCCCAAAGGACGAAGGCGTCCGCGTGCTCAAAATCATCATAGCACCCCATCGGTTCGTCCATGCCGAAGGCGCGGATGAAACCGACCACAGCCGATGCCATGCAATGACGGGCGTTTGGGTCAATGTTATTGGAGCGGAAGCCGGCCTTCATCAGTTTTGATGCCGCATAGCCTTCCCAGACGGTCCATTGACCTGAGCCGAACATGCCGATGGCTTTCGGGCCCTTGGCTTTCAAGGTGGCTTTCCACTTCTCTGCCATGATGTCGAAGGCTTCGTCCCAGGATACCGGCTCGAACTCGCCGTTCTTGTCGAACTTGCCGTCTTTCTTTCGAAGCAGGGGCGCCGTCAGCCGGTCTTCGCCGTACATGATCTTGGACAGGAAATAGCCCTTGATGCAGTTCAGCCCGCGGTTGACCTCGGATTCCGCATCGCCGTGGGTCGCAACGACACGCCCGGCCTTGGTGGCCACCATGATCGAACAGCCCGTGCCGCAGAAGCGACAGGCTGCCTTGGACCATTTCAGATCGGTCAGCTGGGCATCTGTAATCAGGTTTTGTGCTTCTGCTGGGACTGATATGCCGGCTGCTGCTGCAGCCGCGGCCACGGCCTGTGCCTTGATGACATCCCGTCTGCTGACTTTATTCATGAAACCCCTCCATGGGCGCCGCTTGCGGGGGTGCCCGGTTCATAATCAGTCTGGTGATAAACAAGCGAAGCGCTCACCACGCCGGTGAGCAGTTGAATTTCTGTCAGGGCCTGTACGATTTCAGCCTCGCTGGGTGTTTCCAGCGTGACGATAATGCGGCCACTCTCATCGCTGAGCGCGATCTCCGCGCTGGGTTTTTCCTTTATTCCGGTCTCAATTTCTGACCTGTGATCAGGGTTTGCATGAACCAAAAGGCTGGCGATATGTGTCGGACCACTCATGCCTTTCCAGCTCCATGGGACATATCGGAAAATACCAGCGCTTCCTCCGGGCAGGTGCCCAGGCATGTGCCGCATCCAGTGCAGGCTTCAGAGTCGATCAGAAGGCGGCCGACAGGCCGTTGAGACAGATCGACACTGATGGCAGATGCCGGGCACACGTCCCGGCAGAGCTGACAGCTTATCCCGAGATCTTGCAGGCAGCCGTCTCCCAAATTGGCCTTAAATGGCCAAGGCGGTGTCCGCGCGGTGTCAAAGACGTCTTCCTGACAGGCTTCGGCACATTTGCCGCAAAACGTACATTCGCCGCCATCGAACTCCACCATCGGAGCCCCGCGGGGATCGGCTCTCAAGATGTTTTCCGGACAAACGCCTATGCAGTCCGAACATCCGGTACAGGCTGCTGCAATTGCCGCTTCATCAGTCCAGGGTGGACGTAACCTGACCGTATCCTTGCCCTCGGAAGACGAGAGACTAAGGAACGACCTTCGGCCAGGGGAAAAGGGAGTGTCGGATGCCATGGGATCACCCGGTCGGCGGACCGAGCAGCAGCTGGGACATCCAAACGATGAACCCGTAACCGCCGACAATCGCGACCGACAAGGCAGGGGCCAATACCACCGCCAGCAGAACGAACGCCATGCGCTCATCCTGTTTAGTTTGCTCCGCCATTCTTCCCTCCCTGGCAATCAAGAAAACGAGAGCCGTTTTTTGAATGCGCACTCTGCATGGCGAGTCTTTCGAGGGGCAAACCGTCCAAAACCTGCCCCAAAACGATCATGCAGTCATAATCGATCTTTGCAGCAGGTAGCTGATGACGCAAGGTGTTTTCGTGCTGCAGCGCGGTGCGAAAATTCCAAGCCCAACGCCTTTACCAGAAGCTCCTGCCCTTGTTCATTGTGCCAATGCGTCGATGACAAGACGATTACAGCCAGGAACAAGTTGATTGTGCTGGGCGCGCGGTTTGGGCACCGGCCCGGATTGCCATGCCCAATCGTGGAACACACCCCGGTAATGCACCTGATACAGGCCAGGACTGTCCATCGCATAGGCATCTGCAAGATCAACTGTCGCCGTCAGAGAGCCGCCGCCCTGGAGGAAGGCATACTCAGATCTGTCCGGGTCACCGCGTTTGATCATTGGGCCGCGGTAGGTGAGCGTTAAACCGTCGTGCGTGATCTCGAAGTTCGGTCCGGCACGGCCCTCAAGGGGCGTGTTCCATTTCAGGATCCAGATCCCCTCAGCAGATCTGTTTTTCAACTGGAAGGTGACCTGAACGGGGCCACCGGCGATTGCGGCAGCAGTCTGGATCAAGGTGCAGGAGAGGTCTGGTGCTTGAGTGCCCATGGCTGGATCTGATGCTGTGGCGGCAGATACAGTCAGAACCAGGGCCACGGCAGGCAGGCGAAGAACCGTCCAGAGGGAGGGCTGTTTGCTTCTATGCCTGGCCCGCCGGGAGGACATTGGGGCGGCGGTAACCGCCCCCTGGTTTTGACGCTTAAAACCCATTGTCCTCAGTGAAATACTCATAGTTGTCGGCATTGCGGATTGCCTCGTTCGGCTTTGACCGGGCAAGTGCCTTGGCGTTGGCGGTTCCGTAGACGAAATCATCGGTATAGCTTACCGCATGGCTCATCTCGTGCACCACTGTGCCTGCCTGGGTATCGAAGCCGCTATCTGGCGGCAGCCTCCAGAAGGCATTGCAAAGAAAGATCTTGCGCGATCCCTTGTAGGTATAGGCAATGGTATTGGGCGATGAGCACAGGTCAGGCTTGCAATAGTAGGTGAATGTGTCGTCTGTCGCCGCGCTTCCCATGTCGCTGTAATTGGTCTTGACCGTATTGAAACGCGAGGCGTCAAAGGCACCGAACCAGGTTCCATAGAGTTCATTTCCGGAGGACGGGTCGCCGTTGAGCTGGCTGTAGGATTTCAACAGGCCGTCATAGCCGGTGTCATGGGCCGTTTTCACGGTCGACTGTTCTGAGCTGCTGCACTGGTTGTAGGCCGGTGCCTTGGCAGCCTGAACAGCAAGGTCGAACTGGCGGCCGAGGATGGATGCCGGTTGCAGCAACGGCTGATTTCCGTCTTCCTGTTCCGGGGTTTTCAGATTGCCGCCGTCGGCGACTGAAAAGCTGATGCCGCCGCAATCCAGCGTACCTCGCATGAGACTTTCAAAGGAGCGCGGCTGATCTGCTGCCAGGGCCGTGCCGACTGTGAGATCGCGGACCGGATTTCTGATTGTGACCGTATAGTTGCCCGGCTGTGTGACATCATAATTTGCCGTCAGGTCATAGACCGCTGATTGCCGTTCACCCGGTTGAATGACCAGAAAGTCCGGAGCCGTCGGCTCGCGGCGCATTGCGACCGGCCCTTCATAGGCAACCGTATTGCCATTCCGGCGGACATTGAATGCTGCGCCAATGCCGTCGCCATAGGCGGTGTTCCACCTGAGGAGACGCACCGGCGCAGCGCCGGTGTTGGTGAGGGAAAACTCGACAGATACCGTATCGGCCGAAAGGTTGACCGGCGTCCGGTTCATCTCACAGATAAGGCCGAGTGCTGTACCGCTGACGGATTGCGCCAGTGTGGAGTGGACAAGGCCTGCGGTGACGAAGGCGACCGCCGCGCCCAAGAGTGCAGCGCGGCCTGCCACCCGGGGCCATACCGGCAGTGCTGCTGGTGCCTTCATGCCATCATCCGCCAACTGCGGAGGCCACACATTGTGAAGAGGAGAATTGTGCTGCCGGCCAGTAGCTGCGCGGCCGGAATGCAATGAGTTTTTATGAATGTTTGGCATAACGATTGAACCTCCATGTGGTCACGGACGTCAATTCGGACCGGCGTTCTCGTATCGGCCAGCGCCGGTTGCCTTGATCTGTCCGCTTTGAAAAAAGAGCCGGGCTGCAGGCACAACGCTCCAATGACAGTGGCGACGACCGCTGTCTGAAACGCCGATTTGGAAAGCCCGGCTCAGTTTGGTGTCAGGAGTGGAAGAGGGACGTCAGCTCTCGTTTTCCAGAAGCGTCGACTCTTTTCTGGCGATCTTCCACCATTCGTCGGAACCACCGCCGCCGCCGGACTTGAGGAAGGCCTTGTTGACGTTTTTGGTCTTCGCCACATGCCACTTGTTCTTGCTGTCGAGCGTCACAACGTTTGATGTTGTGCCGTCCTTATAGGGAACTTCGGCAGTGTCCGTCAGGCTTGTCACATCCAGGATCTCACTTGGCTGGATAGAGCGGGCAAAGACCACGTAGTATTTGGGAGTGACGACAAATTGTTCCGTAATGCCCGGCTGTGCGTCGGTTGCATAAATCGTATTCAGTCCGGCATCGCCAGCCGAAGACCCGGTGATCAGCATGGAAATCCCGATGCCGACACCGTCGGATTTGACGATGGAGTCGTCCTGGACAATCTGGAACGCGGTGTTGGGTTCCTTGGAATACGCTCCGGTCGGCGGCGCGAAGGTGTAGGAACCGCCTGCCTTGGTCAGATTGACCGCATTGTTGGTGAAGTCCACATCCCAATTCTGCGAGGCGGTGTAGCGGATGCCGGGGCCGACCGTTCCACTGCTTGCCCAGGAGAGTCCGTAGCTGATGTTCCACCTGAACGTAATCACGGTCGTTGGATGGACGGTCTGAGCAACAAACCAGGCCGCGGACAAGGCGCCCTTGCTCAAAATGCCCGGATCCTTCTGGAAACAGCAAAAATTCCAGGAATTGTCGGAGTCGTTTTTGAACGTCATCGTATATTCGATGGCTTTGCTTCTTTGTCCCCACTGTGGAAGTAAGTTCATTGCAATCTCCTGTATCAACAACTGGGTGGTGCCCGCTTGATAACCTGGAAGGCCGGGTGCCTATCTGGCTGAAATGACCGGTTTATTCAGGTTGCGCGAACGGAAAATGCCGAAAACAACCGGAAATGAATTTCTCGTTATCCGCGGCATAAATTAATAATTTCACGCTTAGATTGCGCGCGGTATGGGTGAACAATTCATATGCGACAAAACCACAGATTGCGCATCACCATAAGCTGATCAATCGGGGCGAGTGCTCCAAGGAGCGCTTTGGTTAAAGGGAAGGGACGGCTCAGTTTCCTGATCCGTACCGGGGTAGCCGTTGGATGACATGATGTATGGAGATGTCAGGGATCTGTGGGGCGGCATGCCGCCGTCGGAGGCGCCGCAATTTGAGGACCTGGTGAGGTTCTGCGACGACAATGAAACGGCGGTTTGGACAACGCTTCCCTGGCTTGCTGCCGAGCTCTCAAGCATGTGCGGGTTCGATGCCATGCTCCGGTTTGTTCAGCGCGAGAGCGGTGCGCCGATCTATGTTCCAAGTGATTTGAGCCGGTTGAACGAACGGCATGGGCTGGATCTGAGCCCGCGTGACCACGAGAGGCTGATGCGCCACGTGGATTGCCGCGGCGTTCTGAGTGTGCCCTCTGCCTGCGGTGTGTTTCTTGCCATCCGCCGGGCCGCATTGCAGATCGCAATCACAAACGGCGAGCCGGACCGGGAAATTGCCCGTCAATTCGGCGCCAGCATCCGGTATGTGAAGCAGGAAAAACGCAAACTGCGCAATGCAAATGCCTCCAGGCTATCGCCGCACAATTGAAACGGCATTGGATTTCTTGCCGGTTTGCAGAAGAGTGTGCCAAGAATGGCTGATGATCGAAAAGATGACGGGTGCCCCTTGTCAGACTTCAGGTGACTGTGAGAACTTTTAAGAATTACTTCAAGACGCTATTTCAGAACCAATTTGTTCTGGGTTTCTTGATTTTGGGTGCGGCGCTTTTGTTTATCAGCGTGCGGCCAATATATCATTATTATTATGGAGATTACTCCATTCCCGTATTGGCCACGGTCGTCAATACTCGTGAAATCAAGAACACAAACTCTGGTGGCCAAACCTACAGAAGCTTTGTGATAAATTATACCTACGAGTACGACGGTAAGAGTTATCTTTCAAACCGGTACCGGTATAGCCACGATACGCCCCGGGATGTGCTTCAATATAAACCGGGTGATACGCTGCAGGCCTTCGTAAACCCGGAACATCCGTCCCAGGCGGTAATCGTCAATGAATATACTTGGACCAATATCATTGGGTGCATTCTGGGACTGAGCCTGGTGGTCGGCTCCTTCATCATTCATGGGCGGATCTTGTCTCATTCGCCGTTCTAGATGGCGTCTTGAAAGTGGCCGTAAGAATGACGCCAAGAGCAACACGATATCAAAAACAAACCCGCCAGCCTTCCGGCCAGCGGGTTTTCATAACTTTAAGCTTGAGAGCCTTGATCCGGACCAAAAGCCCCGAAAAATCAGCCGAGGTTCAGTTCCTTGAAGAAGTCGTTGCCCTTGTCGTCGACGACGATGAAGGCCGGGAAGTCTTCGACTTCAATCTTCCAGATGGCTTCCATGCCCAGTTCCTCGAACTCAACCACTTCCACCTTCTTGATGCAGTCCTGGGCGAGGCGGGCGGCCGGGCCGCCGATGGAGCCAAGGTAGAAACCGCCGTGGGCCTGACAGGCCCGGCGGACCTGCGGTGACCGGTTGCCCTTGGCGAGCATGACCATGGAGCCGCCTGCGGCCTGGAACTGGTCCACATAGGCGTCCATGCGCCCTGCAGTGGTCGGGCCGAAGGAGCCCGACGGCATGCCTTCCGGGGTCTTGGCCGGTCCTGCGTAGTAGATCGGGTGGTTCTTGAAATAATCCGGCAGCGGCTGGCCGGATTCCAGCCGGTCGCGCAGCTTGGAGTGCGCCAGGTCACGCGCCACGATCAGCGGGCCTGTAAGGCTGAGACGGGTCTTGATCGGGTGTTTGGTCAGCTCGGCCAGAATTTCCGGCATTGGCCGGGTCAGGTCGATCTTGACCACGTGATCCGACAGGTTCTCGTCGGTCACTTCCGGCATGTATTTTTCCGGGTGCATTTCCAGCTGCTCTAGGAAAATGCCGTCCTTGGTGATCTTGCCGACGGCCTGACGGTCCGCAGAACACGAGACGGCGAGGCCGATTGGCAGGGACGCGCCATGGCGCGGCAGGCGGATCACGCGGACATCGTGGCAGAAGTATTTGCCGCCGAACTGCGCGCCGACGCCGGTCGCCTGGGTCAGCTTGTGGATCTCTTTTTCCATCTCCAGGTCGCGGAAGGCATGGCCTGCCTCCGATCCTTCGGTTGGCAGGTTGTCCAGATACCGTGCAGAGGCCAGCTTGGCCGTCTTCATGGTCATTTCAGCAGACGTGCCACCAATGACGATCGCCAGGTGATAAGGCGGGCAGGCAGCGGTGCCGAGGGTGAGGATCTTTTCCTTCAGGAAATCGATCATCCGGTCATGGGTGAGCAGCGCCGGCGTTCCCTGGAAGAGGAAGCTCTTGTTGGCGGACCCGCCGCCCTTTGCCATGAACAGGAACTTATAAGCGTCATCACCTTCCGCATAGAGCTCGATCTGCGCCGGCATGTTGTTGGAGGTGTTCTTTTCCTCAAACATGGAAATTGGCGCGAGCTGCGAGTAGCGCAGGTTTTTCTTGAAATAGGCGTCGCGCGAGCCTTCGCCGAGGGCGCTTTCGTCCCCGCCATCTGTCCAGACCCGGCGGCCCTTCTTCCCCATAATGATCGCGGTTCCCGTGTCCTGGCACATGGGCAGGACGCCGTGGGAGGAAATCTGGACGTTCTTCAGCAGGTCGAAGGCAACGAACTTGTCGTTTTCAGTAGCTTCCGGATCATCCAGGATCTTGCGCAGCTGCTCCAGGTGGCCGGGGCGCAAATAGTGGTTGATGTCCTTGAATGCCTCTTCGGCCAGCAGGCGCAGCCCCTCGCGCTCGACCACCAGCACTTCTTCGCCGTTGCAGGTTGTCGTCGAAACATAATCCGAGGTCAGCTTGCGGTAGGGCGTTGTATCCTCTGACAGAGGAAACATCGAAGAGTGCTGGTACTTGGGAGGGGTCAGGGGCGCATTCATGGGACGGCTCTCTTTCGCTCTGGCATCCGGCGCAGCTCTTGCAGCCGGGGCTGGATCGGTGTTGGGGCTCTGTTTAAGGCATAACTGCCTGAAACGCCAAGCGGACAAAAGAGGCAGTTTTGAAACACTGTGTTTGAAGGCAGGGCTTACCATTCAAACTTGTATTTCTGGACGTGGCTGAGGCTTGCGTATTGTACCCGGATGCCGGTTGTGAAAAGGTTTGGCGTTTTGTGGCAGCGGGTGTTCTGCCGCGTCCGCTTTTGGAACATTGCCTCACAGGTGCGGTGAAATGGATTTTACGTTCTGGGTTTTGTTTTGCGTCACCGTTTTTGCCACGTCTCTTATTCCCGGCCCAAGCACACTGGTGGCTTTTGCCCATGGCGCGCAGTTTGGCTGGAACAAGGCCGTTGCCACGGCGCTTGGCAACTCCAGCGCATCAATGCTGCAAGCGGTACTGGCAAGTGCGGGTCTTGGCCTGGTGCTCGCGAAATCCGCCTTGTTGTTCATGATCATCAAGTATGCCGGCGCCGTGTACCTTGTATTTCTCGGCATCACCATGTGGCGCAGCGCGTCTGCCGCTGTTGATCTGACAGCCAATCTCCGCGGGCAATCTGGACGTTTCTTGCGGCTTTACCGCAGCGGGTTTTTGGTAGCAGCGGCCAACCCCAAGGCCATCGCGTTTTTTACGGCCCTGTTCCCGCAATTTCTAGATCCAGCAGGTACAGCCGGGGGCCAGCTGGTCGGCATGGTTGTTATGATTGGGTTTGTCGCTTTTTCCGTCGCCATGATTTACGGCGCACTCGGCAGCCGCCTCAGCGCAATGCGGCTGTCACGGGCCCTGATGGCGCGGATCCAGAAAACCATCGGTGGACTGTTTGTCTTCAGCGGTTTGGGACTAGCCGCATCACGTGGTTGATGGGCGGCCAGGTTGCTTCACACAGATCATGTCAGCGCACTGCCGTCAGGCTCAAGGTGACGGTGACCGGCGCACCAACCGTATCTGCGCCGACGGCTGATCCCAATTTGTAGTCAAGCCGGTCGACTGTGGCCGAGCCGCTGGCTGTTGCCGTATCGCCATTCACATCAAGCGTGAAGGTGAGGGCAACCGGATGCGAAATCCCCTTGATGGTCAAGGTGCCGTTAGCCTGGTAGCTGTTGCTGCCGGTGCTGGTGACGTTGACCGTCTTGAATTCAGCATCGGGAAACTTGCCGGCGTCGAACCAGTCAGGAGTTGGCAGCGTTCCATCGAACTGCGGATTGCCGGTTGAAGCGCTCATTGGTTTGATGCGAGCGGATATGACAGCCGTTTCAGGGGTGTTCGGGTCGAAGTCGATATCCGCCGTCCACTCCTGAAATTGCCCGGTCACTTTTCCCTCGCCCTGCGCCACTTCAAAACCCAGCGTGCTGGCCTCCCTGTCAACGGTCCAGGTGGCTGCGGCTGCTGGATTGGCAAGCAGCAGGGATGCTGCGGTGGAAGCTGCAAATGCAAGTGATTTCCAAGACATGGAAGGTCCTCTAAGTGAGCGGGATCAGGAGGCGGTTCGTGCGGATGCGGCAGACACCATGCGTTTCAGCGTCGCGTCCCTTGCCACAAAGTGATGTTTCAGGGCGGCCGCAATATGGGCGACGAGCAGAGCGATCAGTAGGTAGGCCGCTAGCGCATGCACTGATTTCAGCGTTGCTTCTGCTGCTTCCTTCGTACCCAGCATTTCAGGCACTGGCAGATGAGGAACAGGCAGCACGTTGAAAACGACGGTCGGAATTCCCCAGGGAGACGCAGATACCATCAGCCAGCCGCTGAGGGGCAGGGCGAACATCAGCGCATAAAGCCCGATGTGGCCAAGATGGGCAGCAAGCTTTTCCCAGGACTTCATACCGCTGGGCAGTTTGGGAGCCGGATTGACAAGCCGCCAAACCAGCCTGAAGACTGCCAGTGCCAGCACCACAAAGCCGATGGATTTATGCAGCTGGAAGAGCTGGAACGTTGCCGGGTCGCTGAGCGGCAATTCGTGCATATAGAGCCCAAGCCCCAGCATGAACAGGATCAGGGACGCCATAAGCCAATGGAAGGCTATGGCGATCCAGCCGTAGCCGGTCGCGGTGTTGCGGATCATGACAGTGTTCCTTGAAGGGCGGGTTCAGTCTGAATTGCCGGCCCTGCCTTGGCGCAGGGCCGATCCCGACGACTCAGTTGGTCGTTGCAGCCAGCAGGGTCTCTGTGTGGAAAGTCACCTGGACTTCGTCGCTGACATAGGGAACGAATTTGTCCATGCCGTAGTCGGAGCGGTTCAAGGTGGTGGTGACAGCAAAACCGGCAGCAGGCTTCTTCGCCATCGGGTGATCGCCAAGCGCAGTCACCTGAACATCCAGAGTTACTTGTTTGGTGACGTCCCGGATCGTCAGACCACCGGTTACTTCAAGCTGTTTTTCACCCGTCTTGACCACTTTGGTGCTCTTGAAAGTGGCTTGAGGAAACTTGGCGGCGTCAAAGAAATCCGGGCTTTTCAGGTGGGTGTCGCGATCGGCCCAAAAAGTGTCAAGGCTGTCGATCTTGATGGTGAATTCAACTGAAGAGTTGGACGGATTGTCCTGGTCGATCATGAGAACGCCGTCCCAGTCGCCAAACCGGCCGTCGGTCGTGGAATAGCCGAGGTGATTGTAGGTGAAAGACAGGTTGGCGTGTGACTTGTCAAAGTCGTAGGCGACCGGTTCCGCGTAGGCAGAAGCAGCGGTCAGGGCAAGTGCGGCCGTGAGTGTTGCAAGACGGATCATCAATAAAACCTCGGTTCTGAACTGGTGTTTGGCAGAGCGGTTGCCGGTGCCTTGCATCTACTTAAGAAGCTGAGGCGCCATAACAATTTGACGATCCGTTCACGCTGGGGAAACGATCGCTAATCTGTTCGTGAACAGCGGATGAGGTCCTGGACCGCAAAACGCCCTCTCAGTGCTCCAAAACCCTGTTTCCTGTCATCAATTCATCAAGAAAATCAGGCAATCAGGAGTAACTTTCCCTCAGTGGTTGCAAATGTGTGCCGTTCAGTCCGGCAACCAAGATTTGCATGCATCAGGAGCCAGAAACGTGAAAACTGCCAAGATTGTCTGCCACCGCGGGGCGTGCCTTCAAGCTCCTGAAAACACATTCGCCGCACTTGAAAAGGCAATCGACATGGGCGCGGAAGTCATCGAGTTTGATATCCGCACCAGCAAGGATGACGTGCTTTTTGTCCTCCACGACGAAACGGTCGACCGGACCACAAATGGAACCGGGCGTATTTCCGACATGACGTCCTTTGATGTTGCCCAGCTAGATGCGGGCAGCTGGTTCGGACCTGAATTTGCGGGCGAAAAAGTCCCCCGGCTGACAGATTTTCTGGATGCTTGCATGGGCCGGATCGCCACCTATGCGGAAATCAAGATGGCCGATCCGGCGCGGGTGCGCGACATGCTGTCGGCAAGAGGCCTCTTGTCTTCGGCCTGGACCTTTTCTTTCGAGCAATCAATCCGCGCAGAAACCAGAGCAAAGGTTCCGGACTTCCGCAGGATGGTGCTGTTCGATCATGTCGGATCGGTCGAAAGGGCCGTGGCCCTGGAAGCGCATATTCTGGAGTTTCATCCGGAAAACTTGCGTGCTGACAGGGTCGCAGCCGCCAAGGCGGCTGGTATCACCACGCAGCTGTTTTACGATGGCAGCGACAGGGACGTCTTCGCCGAAGCGGTCCGCTGCGGCGTGGAGCAGATGAACATAAATGATGTCGACATGTTCCGCAGCGTTGAAGCCGAGATGCTTGTAGTGAGTGCTTGAGAAAACCGGCTACAAATGAGCGGCAAAGGAACGTGCGGCCGGTTGCGGGGTTTTTTGCATTCTATTTTAAGTCGCGAATATTAATATTTCCGCAAATAAAGATAAGTGACGGTTAACAGAATACTTAAAAATTCTGTTTTTGGGCGCTTTATTACCCATCTGGCTTCATATGACGTTAAGTCAAAAGGCCCAGAGTTCGACCTATGTTGAATGAACCCTTTGGTCGAAGTGCGATGGCTCGTGAATTGGCAAGCCGGGCTGCCTACAGCGGAAGAGCCCGATTTACTGGAATTTCGGGAATCAGAATCCCGGTACTTTGTCTGTTTCTTTTGCTCCCGCTGCTTTTATCTGCAGCGGAGTCAGCTCAGGCATCGGGTTGGGTTTTGAAGAGGGTTTCGGGAAAGGTTTATCTCGTTGCCCAAGGCATAAAGGCTTTTCGGGCCAAACGGGGAATGCCGCTTCAGCCTGGCTACACGGTCGCCACCCGAAATGGACGGGCCATGTTGGCGCGTGGGTCCGAAACAATTCTTGTTGGGCCGAACACGACCTTTGCGCTTTCTGCCTACCGGAGCAATGCCAGCCAAACCACATTGCTGCAGAAGAAAGGCAAGCTGACAATTGACGTCGCCAAGCGCCGGAAGCCGCATTTAACGGTGGAGACTCCATTTCTGGCGGCGGTGGTCAAGGGAACGAAGTTCACAGTATCTGTTGGGCAAAAAACCTCCAAGGTGTCTGTTGAAAGAGGGCTAGTGGAAGTCAGTGACTTTGCAAGCGGCGATGTCGCAAACGTAGGTCCCGGGCAGTCAGCTTCAACAGCGCCAGAGGTGAGCGTCGGGCTGACCGTCGGGGGAAAAACTTCTCCCTCCGTTCGCGCAGGATCGAAACGAGCTCCATCATTCCAAACACCGGCTGTGCAAAACGTTCCCGGCTCCTCCCGGTCAACCGGCTCAAACGCCAATTCTGGAACTGGCACGGGTACCAATGGTAACGACGGCACTGGAACCAGCGGCGGCAATGGCGGCAGCGATGGCGGTACCGGCAACGGGAACGGAAACGGCAACGGGAACGGAAACGGGAACGGGAACGGGAACGGGAACGGGAACGGCAACGGAAACGGGAACGGAAACGGCAACGGGAACGGAAACGGGAACGGGAACGGCAACGGAAACGGAAACGGCAACGGAAACGGAAACGGCAACGGCAACGGAAACGGGAACGGAAACGGCAACGGAAACGGAAACGGCAACGGGAACGGCAACGGAAACGGAAACGGCAACGGCAACGGAAACGGGAACGGCAACGGAAACGGCAACGGAAACGGAAACGGCAACGGAAACGGCAACGGCAACGGGAACGGGAACGGGAACGGCAACGGCAACGGCAACGGCAACGGCAACGGGAACGGCAACGGCAACGGCAACGGGAACGGCAACGGAAACGGAAACGGAAACGGGAGTGACGACGGTGCCGAAGATGATAGTTCCGGAACCGATGACGGCGATGATGGTGGCAATGGGAACGGCAACGGCAACGGCAATGGAAACGGAAACGACAATGGGAATGGAAACGGGAACGGAAATGGAAACGGGAAAAGTTAGAGGCTGAAGGGCAACGTGCTTACTCCGCAAGAAAATACGGAAGGCCGGGCCATACGGCTGGCTTCGGCCTTTTCGGTTGTTTCCGCAATAGCTCTGGCTGTTATCACGCTGGGCTGGGCAGGTGTTCTGGAGCACGGAACCCGGGCCTTGTGGTCTTTGCGTTTCGAGCTGTTGTCCCTTGATCCCTCTGACGAGATCATTGTCGTCGATATTGATGCGCGCAGTTTGCAGGAAGTCGGCGTTTGGCCCTGGCCGCGCCGCAAGTATGCAGGGCTGGTGGACAAATTGGCTGTTTCCGGAGCCGAGCAGATTGCCTTCGATATTGATTTCAGCTCTGCAAGTACCGCAGAAGATGACACAGCATTTGCAAATGCCATGGATAAACTTGGCGGCAGTGTCAGCCTTGCCATGTTCAGACAGAAAGCTGCCCAAATAGGTGCTGGAGAATCCGGGTGGATCGTGAATCAGCCCATCCAGCAATTCATGGATGTATCCTGGCCGGTTATCGTTAGTGTTCCGATTGAAGCGGATGGCAAGGTCTGGCGCGGACTCTGGGGTGACTTTATCAACGGCACCGCGGAGCTATCGCTGCCCGCATTGCTCGGGGATGCTTCCGGTGTTCCCGGAGAAACCTTCTGGATCGATTACGGTATCGATCCCAAAAAGTTGCAGATCGTTTCGTTTGTTGATGTAATCGACGGTTTGGTTCCCGCAGAAACCTTTATGGGCAAAAAAGTGGTTGTCGGTGCCAGTGCCCAGGAATTGCGAGATCTCTTTTCGGTCCCGGTTCACGGCATTCTTCCAGGAAGCATTGTTCAGGTCTTGGCCGCAGAATCGATTATCCAGGGGCGAACTCTTTCAAAGGTCGGCGAAGTTCATTTGCTTGCACTGGTTCTAATCCTGATTTTTCCTTTGGCACTTCTGTTACACGTCAACTGGAAATACAGGCTTGGTCTGTTGCTCGTGATGGCGGTGGCGTTGGAAGCGGGGGCGCTTTTTGTGCAAGCGCGTTATCCGCTGGCTCTTGATACCGGAGCAGCACATGCCGCGCTTGTCCTGGCAGCCGCAGTCCTGCTTTTAAAGCAGATTGGTTTTCACCAGTTTCTTCTGCGTATTGCGCGCGCGCAAACCAGCAACACCCGGCGGATGCTCGACCAGGTGTTCGATGACAGTTTCGACGCGATTGTGGTGTTGAAAGAGGATGGCCGGGTGTTCGCCGTCAGCAAGGCAGCATTGGGCCTGTTTTCGTCCAGACTGATTCCTGGAGAATTGGCTGTCGAACATTTGCCAGCGGACATCATCAAGGATGCACTGCTGGTTCTGGACGCGGACGCGCAATCGGCTGCTCCTCCGGAAATCAAAACGGTCATTTGTGGCACTGAACCGGACACCGGCCGCATTATCGAGTACACGGTCACCAAGTCCCTGATCACCGATGTTTCTGAAAAGGGTATGAGCAGCCGGTCGGTTATTCCGCTGGCTTGTGTCACCTGCCGGGATGTCACAGACCAACGCCGCGCTGCTGAAAAGATCGAATATCTGGCAAGCTTCGACCCAATAACTGGCTTGCAGAACAGAAACCGTTTCGTAGAAGACGCCGGAGAAAAATTGCGGCCGTCTCACATTCAGACGCAGCTCCGCATCCTTGCCGTGTTTTCAATCATCGATATCGACAAGATCACGGCGTCTCTTGGTTTTGCATATGCCGACAAGCTCAGGCAGGCGGTTGCAGCAGAGCTAAAGAAGTTTCTGCAGGAGCAAGACCTTGGGGCAATTATCGGTGAGGACCGGTTCGCCTGCCTTGCGCAGGTCCCAAACACGGCGTCTGCGCCTCTGGCATTTGTGGAAAGGCTCAGTGATGCTGTTAGCCGGGAATACTTCATTGAAGGCAACCGCATCCCGGTGTCCGTCAATATAGGATATGCAATTACCTATGCGGCATCCACGGAAGCTGAGGCATTGCTTAGACAGGCTGCAAATGCGCTTTCACATGCCACCGCGGATCCGGACAGAAGAATTGTTAACTTCGATGCCGATTTGGATGCCGGCTTGAACCGCCGCAGAAAACTGGAAATCGAGCTGGGCTCTGCGCTAGAGCGAAACGAAATGCGGGTCGTTTTTCAGCCGCAAGTCGATTTGAAAACCGGCAATCTAATTGGTGTTGAAGCGCTGGCGCGTTGGCAGAGTGCTGAATTTGGTGCCGTTTCTCCGGTCGAGTTCATTCAGGTTGCCGAAGAAAGCGGCCTGATTGTAGACATCGGCGAATGGGTGCTGGAAGAGTCCTTACGGCAGGCAATGACCTGGAGCTGCAAGCCCAAGGTTGCCGTCAATGTTTCTGCGGTTCAATTGACCGGTTCAGATGTGCCGGGAGTAGTTCAACAAGCGCTAAAGAAGACCGGCTTTCCGGCTGACCGCCTCGATCTTGAAGTCACCGAATCCCTTTTTGTCGAAGAAGGGTTTGATCTCTTGAGCCAGCTTGAAAAGCTGCGTGCGCTTGGGTGTTCACTTTCGCTGGACGATTTTGGAACCGGATACTCAGGCCTTGGTTACATTCCCCGTTTTCCGTTCACGAAAATCAAGATCGACCGTTCTTTCGTCACCAACATGACGAAGGACAGGGCGCACCGCTCCATCGTTAAAGCCGTGGTCGACATGGCAACGGCTTTTGACATGTCGGTTCTTGCAGAGGGCATTGAAACAGTCGAACACGAGCAGCATCTGATCGATCTAGGCTGCCAGATGGGCCAAGGCTATCTCTACAGCCGCCCGTTCGAAGGCTGCGAAATTGACAGCTTCGCCCATCAGATAGACGTGCGGAAAGCCTCGTAAAAAAGCCGGGCACAGAACCCGGCTTTTGTCTTCTCATTCTGCGAGTTAGAGGCCCAGGCCGCCGATGCAGGAATATTTGATGTTCAGGTAGTCATCGAGGCCATATTTGGAGCCTTCGTTGCCGATGCCACTGTCCTTGACGCCGCCAAACGGGGCGACTTCGGATGTGATGACACCCTCATTGACGCCGACCAGGCCATATTCAAGGCTTTCCATCACGCGGAACACCCGGCCGAGATCCTGACTGTAGAAGTAACAGGCGAGGCCGTACTCGGTGTCGTTGGCCCGTTCAATGGCTTCTTCTTCGCTGTCGAACTTGAACAAGGCCGCGAAGGGGCCAAAGGTCTCTTCCCGGGCCACTTTCATGTCCGCGGTTGCGCCTGTCACCAGGGTTGGTTCGAAGAAAGTTCCGGTGCCCTCGACCCGGCGGCCGCCGGTCAAAAGCGTTGCACCTTTTTCCAGAGCGTCGCTGACGTGGGCGTCGACTTTTGAGAGCGCTGCTTCGTTGATCAGCGGGCCCTGGGTCGTGCCGGCGTCAAGGCCGTTGCCGGGCTTTAGTTCCGCTTCGATCGCGTCCTTCAGCTTGGCGGCAAAGGCATCATAGACACCGGCTTGTACGTAAATCCGGTTGGCGCAGACACAGGTCTGACCGGAGTTGCGGAACTTGCTGGCAATCGCACCCGTTACGGCTTTGTCGAGGTCCGCGTCGTCAAACACGATGAAAGGCGCATTGCCGCCAAGTTCCATCGAGATCTTCTTCATGTGCTGTCCGGCATTTGCCGCGAGCAGTTTGCCGACGCGGGTGGAACCGGTGAAGGTGATCTTGCGCAGCGTCGGGTTCTCGCACATCTCCGCACCGATCTGCGGTGCGTCTCCCGTGACGATGTTGATCACGCCCGCAGGGATCCCGGCACGCTCGGCCATGATGCCAAAAGCCAGCGCGGAATAAGGGGTAAATTCAGATGGCTTGATCACCATGGTACAGCCGGAGGCCATTGCTGCACCAAGCTTGCGGGCAATCATGGAGTTTGGAAAATTCCACGGTGTGATCGCGCCGACAACACCGACCGGTTCTTTGGTCACGAGCATGCGGCGGTCTCCCCAGGGCGAGGGAATGACATCGCCGTATACGCGCTTGCCTTCTTCTGCGAAGAAGCGGATGTACTTCACACCAAGGGCAATTTCACCTTTGGCTTCGGCCAGCGGTTTGCCCATCTCCGTGGTCAGCAATTCGCCGAGATCATCCAGATTGGCCATGATTTCATCGCCGAGCTTGTGCATCAGCACTGCGCGTTCTTCGGCCGTCCGCTTTTTCCAGGAGCCGAAGGCAATTTGCGCGGATTCAATCGCACGTGCGGTTTCTGTCCGGCCGCAATTTGGCACCTTGCCGATCAGTACACCCGTTGCCGGATTGGTGACATCGATTGTTTCTCCGCTGTCCGCGCCTTCCCAGCGTCCGGCAACATAGACGGCTTCCTTCACAAAGGAGGGGTCGAAACTCATGCTTAGCTCCCTTAGGCGTTTCCCACGCCTGTTTGTTTTTGGAAATGGATCAGGCCATGTCCAACCCACCAAGGAGGGGGCCGTGGCCGATCTCGCTGAATAATATTTTCGTCGACACAGTGATAAGATGCCAGCCGCGGTCCGCGCAAGTTGAAAGCAACTGGATTTATCGATTGCCGGAATTGGCCTTAGATCCGGCGCTAGACGCCATCAATGCGCTGTCTGATCCGCTCGATCTCTTCGACCAGGTCAAGCGCCTGTTTGTGGGCGCGGTCCAGGCTTTGGCGAAGGCTTTCAAGCTCTTCCGGGGCGGACGCATCGCTCAAGGGCGCGGTACCTCGGCCAACCAGGAGCCACGTTGGACTGACATTCAAGACACCTGCCAGCAGAACGAGTTTGTTTGAGCGGGGTTCTGAGCGGTCGCTCTCCCAGCCCTGCAGCGTTGCGGTCTTGATTCCCATGCGGCGGGCGAGCTGGGCCGTTGACAGTCCAATCGCGTCACGTGCCTTGCAGATGCGCTCACCGAGGGTGTAGTCGCCGCTTCCACTCATGGCTGTCGTGTCCTGATGCAATTGAGTGTGGGCCGTCATGGTTTCTGTCTGCCTGTTGTGATGGGTTTTTGTGAGGTGCAGGGTCGCATGATCAGGGTTGCTCCGGCAACCGCCCGCGGCCCGAAGGTCGCAATCAGTGGCAATTGGCGGCGGATTTGAGCCACGAATGGCGGGAATTGCAGACAAAAGGATCGGGAGAAATCCCGATCCAGTTATTTACCTTCGAACATCCGCCAGAGATTTGCTGGTCAATGGTAGAGCCTGGCCCGGGTTCCAAACGCCACATTCAGCCACCCGGATTAGGCCGCGGTCCGGGCCTTTGCCTCGTTAGACTGCCGGATCGCGGTCGCCAGTTCATCAAGCAGCTTGAGGACTTCCTCGCTGGCTTTGTCCATTGCCGACAAGGCTTCGGACATACGAGTTGTTTCATCGCGCCGGGCGGCATCCATCGCCTCCTTGGCGGCGGCGTGAACAATCTTGTGCGGCTCGACCAGTGCCCTGAATACCGGCAAATTCCGGATCGTTTCGTCCTGAATGCCATCGTACCACTTGCCCAGTCTGCAATGATGGTGATCAGGAACCTGGTCGCTGGTCCAGTTGCTGTTGCCCATACAGGTGTCGATGACCCGTTTCTTGAACATGACATGATCAATTCTGGCCATGTAACACAGGGAAACCGCAGATTCGGGGGAAAACAGCTCTTGGGCGTTTTCAAAGAACTTTGCACTTGCCTTCTGCAGGCTTGATGCGACTTCGGAGACGAACCTGTCGCTTTCACCGGCCAGACTGGCGACCTTGTCTATGCTTTGTGCAATCTCGCCGCTGGCATTCTTTTGTTGGGTTAAAATGCCGGAGATTTCCGACATGCGGCCGGAAACGTCTTCCGCCTTTGCGGCGAAAGTGTCGATTTGACCTGAGGTCTCCGCAATTGCTTCTTCGCTTTGACTGACTGCGGAAGTTGAAGTTCGCATGTTTTCCTGGATCAGTGTCATTCCTTGGCGGAGTGCAGCAATCCGCTCTGCAATGTCCTCGGTCGATTTGGCTGTTTGATTGGCCAGTTGCTTCACTTCGGATGCAACCACGGCAAAGCCTTTGCCAGCTTCCCCAGCGCGGGCTGCCTCAATGGTTGCATTGAGTGCCAAAAGGTTCGTCTGCTCGGCAATACCCTCGATCACCGTCAGCATTTGCCCAATTTGATCTGATGCTTCGGACAGCTCATCTACGCTTTGCGAAGTTTGGGCGACAGCTTGCGAGATATTGGACACCACCTCGGACAGGCGTTGCACATTCGCCTGGCCTTGAGCCGCTGAGGAATTGCTCTCCTGGGCTTCGCATGCGGCCTGTTCGCTGGTGCTGGCGATTTCGCCCACTGATGAAACCAGTTGCGTTGCGGCGGACGAAATAGCCTGTCCATTACCTGCGACATCGTTTGAATTGCGTTGAAGTAGAGCGAGCTGAAGGGAGACGCTGTTTAGATCCGCGATCGAATTCGAAAGGTTCCCAAGTGCGGTAACATTGTTTTCCTTGACCTCGGATACAGCTTTTCGGACTGACGCTTCTTCATAACCGGAGAGGGACGTTGCCATATCCGAAAAGAAACGGGTCAAGAGCGTTGAAAGCGCTGCATTCAGCTGTGAGTGGTTAAAACGGTACTTGCCCGTCAGTTCTGGGAGGATTTTGAGCAACACCCACCCATATGCCGTAATGTACCAAGCAGGTGGCACGCCCCGGTCCAAATGAACTTCGCCGATGAAGCGAGATCGCTCCAGAGTATTTTCTGTCAAATCCCCCTCAAACAAATTGGCCCAATGGAGAGCCTGTGCCCTCTTCGTCGGCTCGAGCCTGTCCGGATCTGCAAATACCGAGGAGATCGGTGCCTTTTGGAGCTCTTCATAGAACTCGTCCATGATTTTTGGCAGGATGTTTTTTATATGCCCTTGAAGCTTTCCGATATTTGTTTCCCGGCCCTGCGCACTATTCAAAAATGCCAAGGCAGCGTCATGTTTCTTTTCCATTGGTCCCCCAAAACCAGATGTTTTATGAATCAGTTCTCTAAACCCCGACGCAATTACTACGATCAACGCCCCTTCTGCCTTAGGGTGTGGAGATCACTCTGCGTTACTGGCGGGATTTTGTAGGGGAGTAGAAACCAATTTATTAATGAAATTTACTATGTATGAAAATAATTAAGGATGCCTGGTTAAGTACCTGAAAATAGTAATATAAAAATTCTGGTACTTTGGTCTACGTATTGTGCAGGTTGTATTTTCGAGTTGTTCATTCAGCTATGGAGAGTGAGCCAAATAAAAGTCTGTTTCTCTTCCCGCGGATCTGGCACTTGAACACGCTCACCTTTAATCAAGGCGTCCCGCAGCAGGACTGCTGCGAGCGCTCTTCTTCATGACCAAACCGGTCGGCTCTTAAAACAGAGCGCTATCTTCCTCCAAGCCCAGTTGACGGCGTGCTGCAGTCAAGGTGTTGGCCATCAGCATTACAATCGTCATCGGGCCGACACCGCCTGGAACAGGCGTGATTGCACCGGCATGGGCTGCCGCTTCATCAAAGGCGACGTCACCGACGAGCCGGGTTTTGCCTTCTCCGCGCTCGGGCGCCGGAATACGGTTGATGCCGACGTCAATGACGGTCGCGCCGGGTTTGATCCACTCGCCGCGCACCATTTCCGGACGTCCAACAGCAGCAACGACAATATCGGCGGCACGGATTACGTCGGGCAGGTCCTTGGTGCGGCTGTGAGCGATGGTCACCGTGCAGCTTTCCTGAAGCAGCAGGTTGGCCATTGGTTTGCCGACAATGTTGGACCGGCCAACGACGACTGCATTCAGGCCAGAGAGGTTGTCACCCAAGGTGCGCTTCAAAAGGATCAGGCTACCGGCAGGTGTGCAGGGAACAAGCGCGCTGTCCCGTTCGCCGGTGGTCAGCAGGCCAACGTTGATCGGGTGGAAGCCGTCGACATCTTTCTCCGGCTTGATCAGCCGCAACACCTTGCTTTCGTTGATGTGGTCCGGCAGGGGGAGCTGGACGAGAATGCCGTGAATGGCCGGGTCGTTGTTGAGATCTTCGATCAGGGCCAACAAATCGGTTTCCGAAGTGTCGGCGCTCAAAGTGTGCTTGACCGAATGAAACCCACAGGCCGCTGCGGTCTTGTCCTTGTTGCGCACATAGACCTGGCTCGCAGGATCCTCACCCACCAGAACGACAGCGAGGCCCGGGCGGGCGCCCTGGGTTTCCAGCAAGGTTGCGGCGCGTTTCGTTATTTCTTCGCGGACAGAGTTGGCAATCGCCTTGCCGTCAATGATACGGGCCTGGGACATGAAAATTCCTCCTGTGGAGCACGGGCTCCGGACTGTTTAGAGCGAATTCCGTTGCCGGAAAAGAGCGGGATTGATACGCGCCTTGAAAACGTGGGAACGAAGGGAGGGGGTGTTGGACGGTGTTACTTCGGGAAGTCTTTGGCGAGGTATGACAGTTCGGATATCGCACAGACAATATGATAAAACGAACTAGCTGGAGCCGGTTCTATCTTAAACGTCTTTGTCTCATCCAGCTTGTCGCGCCAGAGACCGGGCGGCACCTCCTGAAAAAACGTCTTAAGTCGCTGGCCGGACCGTAGAACGTGTTCAAGATAGGTGTCGCGTTCGGCTCCGACGGAAATGCGCGCCAAAGCGACAGCGGCTTTCAGCCATTCCGTTTGTGACCATAGCCGGACGAGGCGGTCTCGCGGTGTGAAGTCGTCATTTAGCGCCATGATCGCTGCGTCCCGGTCCGGGTCGATGCCGTGGGTCATGCCGATTTCGTATAGGTGCCTTGCCTTGCGCTCGCCGTCTGCATGGCCCCGCAGTTTTGACCAGCGCAGCAACAGCCAGCACCACTCGAACTGATGGCCGGGCTCCATGATGCGTCCCTGATCCGTTGGTATCGGCGACCAGTCTATGTCGAAGAACTCGCGCAACCCTCCCGATACCGGATCGATAAACTTGTCCAGGGCCAGATTGGCGATCTCATCCGCTAATGCTGTCCAGTTTTCCCCGGCGCCGAATGCTTCAAGTGCGAGCGCCGCCTCAAACAGGTGCATGTGCGGATTGGATCGGAGCGGAAGTTGGTCCGCACCGGATTCGCGAAATCCTGCAAGGGGATGGGCGTAAGTGTTCTTGAGAATTGTCAGGAGGTTTTCTGCTCTTTCACGGAACTCTGTGCGGCGCTCTGGCAGAGCCTCGCCTGCATAGGCGAGCCCCAAAAAGGCAAAAGCCTGATTATAGAGATCGAACGTATTGTCCAGATGTGTGCCATCCAACTCGACGGCCGAAGTGGCAACCCTGCCATCTTTCCAGCAATGTTTCAGGTACCAATCAAGCCCGAGTTCCACGATTGCGCGCGCGTCACCTTTCCAGCCGAAATCTCCAGCTAGCGTGAAACAATATATTTGCCGCGCCGGAACGCGGGTCCGCACGGGCTCTCTGTCCGCAGAGCCAGTTGCCAGGTCGATTGATTCGTAAAAAGCTCCGGTATCGGAATTGAAACCGGCCTCGCTCCAGACCAGATAAGCCGCGTCCCTGAGCCAGCCGCAAAGCTCCTTCGAAAGAAGGCCTATTTCTTGTTCCAACTTGTGTCCGTTTGGCGGCTGCATCTGGGCACTTTCCAGGAGTGTTAAACCGGTACAGAAAGAGGATATCCCAACGGCAGCGATTCTTACCGTAAAAACACCAATATGCTTACCGGAAGGTGGCGTGGCCGGTCCAAATTTCCAAAGTGATGTCAAATCATTAAGGAATACCCGGTTCACTGTTGCCAAAGAACAACAACGCAGCCGCCTCTCGGGGAAAATGCAAAGCATTCTTGGACAGGCGATCCTTTGGCGTGTTACCTAACCGCCAACAAATTGGGTGTATCGGACTTAGTATGAGATTTTGCGCGGGACTTATATTGGCTGCGGCGTTGGCCGGCTGCGGTGCGCTGCCAGCTGATGGTCCGTCATCCCTGAATATTACCTCGCAGGATATCGAAGCCGGGTCCGCCGAAGCTGCCTACTCTGTAATTCCGCTTGATTCCGACAATATCGAGATTGTCCGCCGGTACCGTCCGCTCGCATTTGCCAATGAATTCCGCGGTGTTGGCCATGGCGGATCCAACTCTCTTCTGGGTGTTGGCGATGCGCTTTCCATCGGTATTTGGGAAGCGGTGCCCGAGGGGCTGTTCACCGGCGGCGACACCGGTTTTAGCAAGATCCCCGCCGTTGTTGATGAGACCGGATATATCTTTATTCCCTACGCCGGCCGGGTTCGGGCCGCAGGCTTGAGCATTGAGGGACTGCGCCAGTCGATCCAGAAGAAGCTGGTCGGCAAGGCGGTCGAACCTCAGGTCCTGGTAACGCTGGAAGAAAAACTCAGCACCACTGCAGTTGTTGTTGGCGATGTGGCCAAGCCGGGCGTTTATCCGCTGCCGGTACGCAACACACGGCTTCTGGATCTTGTGGCGACTGCCGGCGGTGCACGTGAGGCGACCTATGAAACCGTTGTCACACTGAAGCGTG
The DNA here is from genome assembly GCA_965230705.1 of Roseibium sp. Lineage (GTDB taxonomy): Bacteria > Pseudomonadota > Alphaproteobacteria > Rhizobiales > Stappiaceae > Roseibium. The sequence goes on from CBDDLN010000001.1 coordinate 1,951,069, forward strand.
GTAGACGCGCGGGAACCACGCGGCTTGAACATCTGATCGACTTTCCGGAGAACAATGTTCTGATCTCGCCGAACGACAACATCCTGCTGTCGCACCGGCCCAGAACCTTCTCGGCCTTTGGTGCGGTCAAGACGAACCAGCTTGTCTCCTTCAAGACGAAGAGCGTGACAATGGCTGAAGCGTTGGCGACCGTTGGCGGCTTGAACGACTTCAAGGCCGATGCGGGCGGCATTTATCTGTTCCGCTATGAAGACACCGGTCTTGTGCGCAGCCTGCGCCCGGAACTTGAAGACAAGCTACCGACCGAATATCGGGTTCCTGTCGTTTACAAGTTGAGCCTTGGGGACGCAAAGGGCTTCTTCATCTCGCGTTATTTCGAGATGCGTGACAAGGACATCCTCTACGTTGCCAATCATCCTGCGGCTGAGTTCGGTAAGTTCTTGCAGATCATTGCGCCGTTGATTAGCAATGTGTCGACAGCGTCGAGAATTGACTACTAGGGTTATCCCTAGGCCAGACTTTCCCGTGCGTTTTCAATCCGCATGAGATGATTAAACAGGTGCGATGTGCCGAGCGTACAAACGGGCGGAAAGGTCTTTCTTTTCCTGCAGGGACCTCCCGGGATATTTGCCAGAACCGTCGCTGACGAACTGGAATTGCTCGGCTGCCGTACGCTCCGCGTAAACCTGTGCCCGGGCGACTGGCTTGGCTGGCATGACCGGCGCAGCACCGACTACCGCGGCAGACTGGAAAACTGGCAGGACTGGCTTCGCGACTTCTGCAAGAAGAACCAGGTTACCGACATAATCTACTACGCGGACCGGGTGCCCTATCACGTTGCGGCTGCTGAAGTCGGCGCGGAACTTGGCATCACATGCACTGCCTTTGAATTTGGATACCTTCGGCCGGACTGGATCACACTAGAGCGCAATGGAATGTCCGTGCATTCCCTATTCCCCAATGACCCGGATGAGATCCGCAAGGCTGCCGAAAACCTGCCGCCGGTCAACCGGGACAAGCTTTATCCCTATCCGTTCTACGCAGAGGCGTTTAACGAGGTGATGTTCAACATGGCGAACGTTCTTTTCAAGGCGTTCTACCCATTTTTCAATCGCGATAAGCTTTATCATCCGCTGCCGGATTACCTCAGCAACATCCCAAGGTTTGCCTTTGCCAGCCGGCGCAATCGCAATGCGACCCATTTGATCGATGATGTCATTTCGGTCGGATTGCCGTACTTCGTTTTCCCGCTTCAGCTGCAGAGCGACTATCAGCTGAGATACAATTCCCAATACGACCACATCGCTGATGCTGTTGAAGAGGTGATCTCCTCTTTCGCCAAATCCGCGCCGGTCGCAGCCCGCCTGGTGTTCAAGCTTCATCCGCTGGACAATGGCATTGAGCCCTGGCGCAAGATCCTGCGCAAACTTGCCCGTAAATACGGGATCAAGAAACGGGCCTATATTATCGATGGCGGTAATCTCGACCATCTGCTGCAGCATGCGGCGGGCGCCCTGACGATCAACAGCACCACGGGTATTCATGCCCTGCGGGTTGGTTGCCCGACAAAGGTTCTTGGTATTGCGCTCTACGACATTCCCGGCTTGACCTGTCAGAGGCCGTTGGATGACTTCTGGAAGGACGGCACCAAGCCCGATCAGGATTTGGTGGAAGACCTGGAACGCCTGCTGGCAAAGACCATTCAGGTCAAGGGCTGCTTCTACACAGACAAGGGCCGCCGCGCGGGCGCGTCAGCCATGGCACGCAGGCTGGTTGAGGGCACTGTGAACCTGCCCGGGGCGCTTTGTGCGGAAGCGCCGAGGCTAGAGAAGGCCAAGGCGCTCGGCATCGCCACGACTTTTGCCGAACAGATGGCAAGTCCGACCCGAACAGAATTGTGGTCCTATGCCTGGCGGGAGTGATCCGGCCGGAGCCGATCAAAAACGGATCCTGTTTTTGCAGGGGCCGCTTGCGCCGCTTTACAAGATGATGGGCGCGGAGGTTCGCAAGGCGGGCCACCAGGTTTTCCGGATAAACCTGTGCGCAGGTGATTGGCTGCATTGGCATGGGACAGGCTGCATTTCCTACCGGGGAACCGTCGGCAAATGGCCCGCTTATATCGAAGCCTTTTTGAAGGAAAAGGCGATTACGGACCTTGTGCTGCATGGCGATCAGCGGATTTACCACCGCGCCGCGATAGAAGCGGCCAAACCGCTCGGCATTCAGATCGCCGTGACGGAGCTCGGTTACCTGCGTCCAGGCTGGATGACCCTGGAAAAGAACGGCCTCTCAACACTGAGCCATTTTCCGGCAGAGCCGGATGACATACGCCGCATTTCGCAAGCAGCTGGCGAGATTGACTTCTCACCACGATTTCCCGGTTCTCAATGGCTGCAGATCGGGCCGGACGTCATTTACAATCTGACCAATGTCTTCTTCAGCCCGTTCTACCCGCACTATCAGCGCCATACGATCTATCATCCAGTCCCTGAATATGTGAGGGGAGCCCTCCGGATGGCAGGCGAAAGCAAACGAAACGGAGCAGCGGACGCGGCCCTTCAAGCGCTGGTTTCTGAAGGCACGCCGTATTTCGTTCTCCCGCTGCAGCTGGAAGGGGATTTTCAGTTACGTCGGCATTCGCCTTACAAGAGTTTTGCCGAAGTCATTGATCTTGTGTTTGCCTCCTTCGCCAATTCGGCTCCGGCCGCAACGCATCTGGTCCTGAAGAGCCATCCGCTTGATGTGGGCTACGAGAACTGGCCGGACGTCATTGGCGAAGCGAAAGCCCGCCATGGCCTGAAAGGCAGGGTCCATTTCCTCGATGGCGGCAACCTGGCAAAGGTGTTCAAACAAACACGAGGCGTCGTCACATTGAACTCGACAGCCGGGGTTGAAGCGCTTCAGGCTGGCGTTCCGGTCAAGACCCTCGTTCCGGCGCATTACGGTATTAGCGGGCTGACCCACTCCGGGGACCTGGAAAGCTTCTGGACAACGCCGGAAGCTCCGGATGCAGCGCTTCTGGACAACTATTTGCGCGCGCTGGCGGCGACCATTCAGGTTCGTGGATCGATCCACAACACCGAGGGGCTGCCTGTCGCTGCGAGAAACATGGCCGAAAGGATCCTGACGCGGCAGCTCAATGAACCGGGTGCCTTTGTCGATCCTCCACCCAGGCTGGAAGCTGCGCGTACGCTTGGAGTGCCCCTATGAGCGATCTGAATGCGAAAAAGGGGAATAATACCCAATCGCTGAAGGCTAAGCTGGCCTCCGATGCGCTACATGCCGAGAAGGAGAAACTGGCGCAGGGCTTGGGGCTGACTTTTGTTTCAGGCGCTGCTGCAGCTGATCTTCTTGTGTGCGATCTCGATCCGGAGAATTTCCGCATCGCCCGGGCCGAGGCGCTGAAAGCGGAAAAACCGGTTTGCATGGTGCTGCCCGGCCCCACGGCGATGAATTCCGAACGGTTGCCTGGTTCCTTCATCCAGGTTGTCGTTCGTCCTTCCTACCTTGCCCAGGCGGAGGAGGGAGTTCAGGCGGCCTGCGCCGCGCTGTTGGCTGAAACAATTCAGGCAGGGCGCGGAGTGGGCACTCCGATGCTGGACAAGTGGCGGTCGTTGCCTCAGGCAGCAGATGGCGGTTTACGCGCGCGCGGTATGACCGGTGATGCCCGGACCTTGCAATTGGCGCTCGACAACGGGCACTCAACTTCAAGAATCGAAACCGGCTTTTGGGCCTTGCTGGCTGCCGAGGCGCAAGGGGCAAGATTGAGCCTGGACCGGGTTCTGGAACCGGTCCTTCAAAACAACACGGTCTGGTTCGAGCCCTATTCTAGCGGGCCGGTGGACGGTCAGTCTGCGCTTGAGATCCTGAACCTGATCGAAGCCCGATGGGCTGAAAACGATCGTCCTGTGCATTGTTTTGGGGCACAGTATTGGAACCATCCGTCCATTTCTGCGACCTTTATGGGCCGGGGCGGAGCGGTGAGCTTTCATGACAGCCAAGAGGAAACGCTGGAAGCGGCTAAACTGGATGGCGGACGTATAGCTTCCTGGGCCGGACGGACTACGCCGGAGTTTGAAGAAAAAAGCGCTGCGGCGGGTGTTGAGCTTGTGCGGATCGAGGATGGGTTTTTAAGGTCGGTCGGGCTGGGCGCCGGATTGGCGCCGGGAGCCATGCTCGCGGTCGATGATCTGGGGATATACTACGATCCTTCACGGCCAAGCCGCCTTGAAACCCTGCTTGAAACCTATGACATGAGTGGCGCGGAAATCGCCCGTGGCCAGGATCTGATTGAGAAGATCGTCGCCGCACGGGTTTCCAAATACAACTTCGGCAAGGCACGGGATTTCAGTTTTCCGAGCGGCCGCGAGGTTGTTCTTGTTCCCGGGCAGGTCGCCGACGACGCCGCGATCCGCAAGTCAAGGTCGGCGACGATCGACTGCGCCAATGTGCCCAATGTCAATCTGGAGCTTTTGAAACAGGCGCGAAGCCGGAACCCGGATGCTTTCATCGTGTTCAAGCCGCACCCGGATGTGGAAACCGGCCTGCGAAAAGGCAAACTGAGCACGAAAGAAACGGCTGGCCTGGCGGATCAGGTCGCGGCAAAGGCCAATATTGTCGATCTGGTCGAGGCTGTGGACCGGGTGGAGACCTTTTCATCGCTTGCAGGCTACGAGGCGCTTTTACGCGGCAAGCAGGTCACCGTTCACGGCCTGCCGTTTTACGCAGGCTGGGGACTGACCGGGGACCTGACCGGTAGTCCGAGGCGGACCCGCAGGCGAACGCTTCCGGAGATGGTCTATCTCGCGCTTGTTGTTTATGCCCGCACGATAGACCCTGTGTCGATGCTGCCGTGTTCACCGGAGTTCCTGATTGGCCGGCTGTCGGATCAACGTCAGGACAAACGGCACCTTATCCGGACGGCCATCTTGCGCCATGCGTCCTGGCTTGGCCGGAAACTGGGCTTGTAGTTCCGAACGATCGCTGTTTTAAGCGGGGCATATGGACGGACTGGATAATTCACGATGGCGAGTTCCGATCACAAAACTATTGTCCTTACAGGCGCGAGCGGCGGTATTGGTGTCGCGCTTGGACGGGAACTTGCCAGGCCCGGATTGCGGATCGCACTGATTGCCCGTGATCCGAAGAAGCTGGAAGACCTTGCAGCCGACTTGCGTGATTGCGGCGCGGATATAGAAACCGCTGCCATTGATGTCCGTGACCGTGATAGCCTTCATCAATACCTCACGGATCTGGATACCCGCCATCCGGTGGATCTGGTGATAGCAAATGCCGGTGTAACGGCGGGCCTTGGCCCCGGCCGTAGCCGGGAAGGAGACCCGGAGTCGGACCGACAGATCGACATCAACTATCGCGGCGCGGTTCACACCGTAACCGGTGTCGTGGAGCAGATGAGGCTTCGAGGCCGGGGCCAGATCGTCCTGGTGTCGTCACTGGCGGGCATGCGCGCTTTGCCAGACATGCCAAGCTACAGTGCAACAAAAGCTGCCTTGATTGCCTATGGCCACTCGCTCAGGGGCTGGCTGAAGCCGTTCGGTGTCGATGTGACGATCATCTGCCCCGGTTTTGTGACATCACCGATGTCGGCCCGCCACAAGGGCTCTAAGCCGTTTGAAATCCCGGCAGAGGCGGCAGCTCGAAAAATGGCGAGAGCAATTGAAAAGCGGAAAGCGTTTTATGCGTTTCCCTTCATCCTTGCGACCGGCATCCGGCTGCAAAACCTGCTGCCCGCGCGGATCTCGGACTTGTTCATGGGCGGCTTTGCCGCCCAGATCGAGGAAGATCCAAGGTTCTCAGGTGATCCTGACCGGAAGACAGACTAGAATTAGCGCGTTGCGCGGATCAGGCGGTCGACAGCGGCACCTTCGTTCTTCAGCTTGGCAAACTCGTCGGCCGTGATTTCAATCGCCCGGTCGATCTGTTCCTTGGTGTGCTCGCTGGTGATGAAGAACCGGATACGCGCTGATTTTTCCGGCACGGCCGGGAAGATGATCGGCAGCGCATTGACGCCGCGTTCCAAAAGACGGTTGGAAAGCACCGCTGCACCAACGGATTCACCGACAACAACAGGAACAACCGAGTAACCGGCGCTTGGGCCGGTATCGAGCCCGGCCTGCTGCGCCTTCTTCAGGAAGTAATGACCATTTTCGGCCAGTTTTTGAACCCGTTCAGGTTCCTGTTCCAGAAGCTCGATTGACTTGATTGCGGCTGCTGTAAGCGCTGGAGAGAGGCCAACCGAGAAGACGAAGCCGGGGGCGGTTACCTTGAGATAATCGCACAGGGCACGGGAGCCGGCGATATAGCCGCCGCAAGACGAGAAAGTCTTGCTCAAGGTGCCCATCCACATTTCGACTTCCTGCGGATCGATGTCGAAATGCTCGGCAATTCCCTTGCCAGTCTTCCCAAGAACGCCGATGGAGTGGGCTTCATCGACCATCAGCCAGGCATCGTAAGACTGCTTCAGCTTGACGATGCGCTTCAGATCCGGGAAGTCTCCATCCATTGAATAAAGGCCCTCAACCACAATGAGGACGTTTTCAAACTTGTGGCGGTTGTCGTGGAGCAGCTTTTCAAGCGCATCCAGATCGTCATGAGGGAAGTTGATCCGAGTAGCGCCGGAAAGGCGCACGCCTTCTGCAATCGAATTGTGAACCAGCGCATCTGTCAGCACGAGATCGCCCTTGTGCATCAAATGGCCGATGGTGGTTACATTCGTTGCGTGTCCGCTGACCATGACGATGGAAGATTCAACGCCATGGATGCGGGCGAGGGCGTCTTCCAGCTCACCATGAAGCGGCCGTTCACCGGCTACGATCCGGCTGGCTGACACACTGGTGCCGTATGTTTCGATAGCCTGTTTTGCTGCCGTATTTACGTCCGGATGCCCGTTCAGCCCCAGGTAGTTATAGGACGCAAAGTTGTCATAGGTCCGCCCGTCCATTTGGGTGGTCCCGGCAGCCAGGCCGTCATGCGGGCGGAAGAACGGATTGTCGATCCCCATCATGTCCGCTGCAGCACGCTGCATCTGCAGCTGTTTGACTTGTGGCAGCTCCTTGAAATCAAAAGCTTTCTTCTTGGAAGTTGCCGCCTTTTCCTTCGTTTCGGACGGTCTCGCCTGACGGGTTGACCTGCGCCCGGCCCGAACGCTGCTCATCAGCTTGGCCCGTTCGTCCGCGTCCAGTCCGCGGCTGCTGCTCTTGGTGTCGCTCATAGGAAGGATCCCAGTTCGCGGCTCTTGCCCTCAACCTTTTCAGCAACGTCGGTCAGGTCATCGGTTTCCACGCGGTCATCCGAAATATGCTGGCTGGCGAGCTGTTGAGACTCAGCAGAATAGGCGTCATCACCTTCTTCGCCAAGAACCCGGTTAGCAACACGGGAAGAAAGGTCGATCAGCGTCGCGCCGTTGGCAAGCGACATCAGCGGAATGTCGATACCGAGCTGACGCTCGGCGCTCATCCGCAATTCAAGTGCCATCAGTGAATCCATGCCGATATCGGACAGCGGCTTGTGGGAATCAATCTCTTCCGGCGCGATCCGCAGGATCTTGCCGATTTCCCCGGCGAGAAGCTTGGCAACTGTTTGCGCTGCGGTAACCTTGTCCATGCCGTCCAGGAGTGCATGAAGGTCGATTGCGCCTTCCGCGCCGCTGCCGTCGTCGCCTTCGCCAAGGCCGAGCAGGCTCACCAGAGGCGTACCCAGAAGCGCCAGATCCTTGCGGGCCGAATGCCAGTCGATCCGGGCATAGCCAACGGCGGCTGTTTCCAGGTCGTCCTGTGGCAGAGCCATAAGTGCCATCAAACCGTCGAGCGCTTCCTTTGCACTCAAGGCATGGCGGCCGAGCTTGCGCGACAGCATCTCGTTGACATCTTCGTTGCGGGCGAGATAACCGGCATCGGAGATTGCACCCCAGGCAACGGCAAGCGCCGGCAGGCCTTCTGCCCGGCGTTTGCGGGCCAGTGCCTCCAGGTAACCGTTGGCAGCCACATAGTTGGACTGCCCCGGATTGCCGACGAGAGTGGTCGCCGAGGAGTAGAGGACGAAATGATCCAGCGGATCTTCCCGCGTCAAAGCGTCCAGCAGTTCCGCGCCGCGTACTTTTGGCGCCAGAACACGGGTCAGGCCGTCATGGTCCAGATTGGCGATCAGAACATCGTTCAAGACCATCGCGGTATGGAAGACACCCCGGATCGGATGCCCAGCCGCGCGGATTTCATCCAGAGCGGCTGAAACCGCCTTTTCATCGGTGATATCGCAAGCGTGACCGGTGACAGTTACGCCGCGGGCCTTGAGGGTTTCGATTGCCGCTGCGGCTTCTTCGGTATTGCTGCCACGGCGGCTGAGAACCGCAAGGTGCCGCGCACCCTTGTCCGCAAGCCGGTTCAAGAGCTCGATACCGAAGCCGCCAAATCCACCGGCAATGACGTAAACCGCATCGCCTGTAAAGCTCAGCTGCGCAGGCTCTGGAAGATCTTGAGGAACTTCCGGCGGGCGCAGGACGATTTTGCCAATATGGCCAGCTTGCTGCATCAAACGGAAGGCGTCCACAACCTGGTCCGCTTCGAAAACGCGGAAGGGCAGGGGTACCAGCGTCCGGTTTTCAAACAGCTTGACCAGGCTGGAGAACAGCTCAACGGCCAGCTCAGGCTGCCGCGTCAGAAGCTGGTCGGCATCAATACCGAAATAGGTCAGGTTCTGGCGGAATGGCCGCAGGCCAATGCGAGTGTTGCCGTAATAGTCGCGTTTGCCAAGCTCCAGGAAACGGCCGAACGGCTTCAGGACCTCGATGCTGCGTTCCATGGCTTCGCCAAACAGCGAGTTCAGTACCACATCAACGCCAGCACCGCCGGTTTCCTTCATCACCGCATCGACAAACGCCAGGCTTCGGGAATCCAGCACAACATCAGCGCCAAGCAGGCGTAGGACGTTTCGCTTTTCGTCAGACCCGGCGGTCGTGATGACACGGGCGCCGCGCCATTTCGCGATTTGAAGCGCAGCAAGGCCGACACCACCGGCGCCGCCGTGGATCAGGACTGTTTCGCCTTCACGCAATTGGGCCAGATGCACCAGTGCGTAGTAGGCTGTCAGGAAGGTGACCGGGATCGTGGCCGCTTCTTCCGGAGAAACGGTCGACGGCATCGGCGCACAGCCATTTTCAGAAACGGTTACATGGCTAGCAAAACATGCCGGTGCAAAGGTGATCACGCGGTCGCCAGGCTGGAACCGTGTGACATCTGGGCCGCAGGATACCACTGTTCCGCAGCATTCCATGCCGAGGGTTGGTCCGGCAAAGCCGTCTTCCAGCGCTTCTTCCGGCAACAATCCGAGCGCCCACATGACATCACGGAAATTAAGACCGCTGGCATCAACGGAAATTTCCACGTCGCTGTTTTGGGGCTCGGCGCGGTCGACTGCCTGCCAGGACAACTGATCGAGAGATCCCTGACGCAGGATATCAAGCTGCATTCCGGCACGGGCGCCAGCAGAGACTGTTGCTTCGGGCAGCACGCCACCCTGAAGGATCCTGAGGCCCGAGCGTTTGCGGCCATCCAGGACAACCTCGCATTCGCCATTTCCGCGAAGAAGCTCTTCGGCCAAGCGTGCAGAGGCCACACCCGGTTCCAGGGTCGGAGAAAGGTCGATAAGACGGATCGAGGCCTGTGGGAACTCGTTCATCGCGACACGGCCGTAGGACCAGACGCCAGCCTGATCGGCACAATGGGCACTGCCGCCGGCAAGATCCTGAGCACCGCCCGGCGCGACAATCGTCACCTGGCCTTCATCCGCACCAAGCGCATTCAGGATCCGCGTCAGAGACCATGTGCGTGTGTCAATCACATCCAGCGCATTGCGCCCGTCAGCGTAAGTGCCTTGCAGATGTACAAGGCGGCCCGCCGACTTGGCCAGCAAGCCTTTCAGCTCTTCCGGATCACCATCAAGATTGATGCTCCAGGCGTTGTCCGACACCTGCTGGGTTTCATTGCCTGGGAACACCAGGGTCGCTGAGGCGTCCATTTGCTCAAGGCATACGGTCAGTCCCTCGGCCAGCTTGCGGCACTGTCCTTCTTCATCGCAGAACAGCAAATAATGACCGGCATTTGTCCTAGTTTCTTCAACGCCTTCATCAGCCGTCTCCGACGAAGTTTCCGTGTCGGATTTTTCCGGGACACGCGCTGAAATCAGATCGCCTTCTGCAACGGTGCTGGAAACAGCGGCAATCTCAACCGTGTCCAAACCAGAACGGGTCAGCACGCTTTCCCAGTTTTCATTCAACTTGGAAAGCGGGAAGTCGGCGTCTGCGCTTTCCTGCCACCAGTCCGCGCCGATACCGCGGATCAGATCAGTGAGCGGTGTTACCAGATGTTCAGCAGACAGCACCAAACCATCAGTAACTGTCTGCGAGATGATCTTGCCAAGCTGCTCTTCCTGAAGGTCTGATAGGGAAGCCGCAAAGACAATCAGATCGAATGGAGCCAGGCCCTCCAGCCCATCGCTGTCCAACTCGCAGAACTGTGTAGCGGTGCTGCCGTTCCAAAGGCGGCTGGCACGCGTCACCTGACCGTCAGAGGCGTCCGTGACGCACACGGCCATGCGGCGCGGATCCAGCGCGCGGTCCAGAGACTGGATGATGTCGGTTTCACCTGCGCCGACGATAAGTACGCGCAGCGGTGCTTCGGACGGCCAATCTGCTGCAAGCTTCAAGACCGACGTCTTGAGTGCCCCGGCCATTTCAAGAGCTGCCGGAGAAGCGGTGTTATAAGCCTCATAGAGCCCACCGGCGTAATAGTCTTGCGCTGTCGGGGCCAATCCGTCTTTCAAAACGTCTGCCAGCCCGGAAGAAAGCCTTGCCAGAAGGGCAGCTTCCGCGATGTGCTTGGCTCCTTCAACGGCAATTGTTTGAAGCAGCGCAGAGGCATCCGGGCCGTCTTTCGGGTCTGTCAACGACCAGCTGGCACCAGTGTTTTCTGCTAGCCCGCTTTCTTCAAGCCAGTTGGCGAGGGTAATGGCCAACGGACGGGCTGTTTCATCAACAGCCTGATTGGAAATCAGAGTGTTGAGATCAAACGCGCCGCCATCGGAAAGCTGCCACAGGGTATCATGGGCAATTGTCCGGCCGAGCGCTTCGATCAGCAGGACAGAATCTTCAAGCTCCGGCGCTTCATCTGCTGCAACCCCAAGCGTCTTGGCGAAGGCAGCGTACCCCTCTGGCAGGATACCAGCCACCGGCGCGCGCCGGTCGTTGTCGGGGAGCAGGGTCGCGACTTGCTTGTAAACAAGCTCGTTCGGCCGGGTCTCCCGGCCGAGCTTAACGGCCCGGAAGCGAGATTGAGTGAGCCGGGCAACAACTTCGCCTGCTTGGTCTATGTATTCAAAGGTTGCTTCGATGGATCGTGGAGACGCCTTCGTTACCTTGATGCGCACCGTTTCCGGCTTTGCTTCAGGTTTCAACAGCCGCAAGCTGCCAACACGGATCGGCAGGAAACTGGTTTTTTCCGGAATGTCCTGAACGGACGTCAGCAGCGCAAACAGTCCGTGGAAACCCGAATCCACCAAAGTCGGGCAAAGGGAGAGTTTCTCCTTCGCGACAGCTTCGTCCTGCGCACGCAGATAAACCGTGGCTGACGTTTCGTCATGGGTGACGACGTGATCAACCCGCCTAAAGGAGGGGCCGTAGTCCAGTCCAAAAGTGCGTGTCAGTTCATAAAGAGCGTCATGATCAAGGCGGGATGTTTCTTCCGTCTTTGCGTCCAGCCAAGGCGTGTAATCGATTTCCGATGGTGTCACGTAATGGCCGCGAACATTCAGAGCCCAGTTGCCATCAGTCAGGCGGGGTCGGGAAAAGACCTCGACAACCCGGTCGTCCGGTGAGATCCGTACTTCCGTTTCCCAGATTTCCTGACCGTCGAACACCAGTGGCCGCAGAATATCAAGGTCGCGCAGTTCGACGGCTTCGTTCTGAGTCCAGTTAAGCGTTGCCCTGAGGGCCATTTCAGTGAAACCGGCAGCCGGGAAGACGACCGATTCCTCAACCTTGTGATCCGCCAGCCAGGGGATCACGGTCGCGTCGACGTGGTTGAACCACTCTGCTGCGTCCTGGCGCAGTCTGTAGCCCAGCAGCGGCCAGGTGCGGCCGAACATATAGTCGACCTGCTCGGAGGTCGGTTCGGGCTTGTAGGCCGTGTTCTGCCAGGGGTAGCTTGGCAGATCGGCCAGTTTTTCCGGACGCGGTGCAACGAACTTGTCCAGATCGACGGTTCCGCCATGGACAACCACAGACGCCGCGACTGCAGCGACCGGATTTTGCACCGGCTTGGCGTTTTTGCCCGGCTGATCCAGGCTTGAAAGAACCTGCGCCTTTTTGCCTTCGCTGCGCAGCACGTCGTTCATATAGGTGCCCAAAACGGCCTTGGGGCCGATTTCGATCAGGACACCAAATTCGTCTGCGATCATGTTGGAAATCGCGTTCGCGAATTTCACCGGCTTACGGACGTTCTGCCACCAGTATTCGCTATCAAGGGCCGGCGTATCTCCATCCGGCTCAACTGTCGAATAGAAGGGCAGGTACGGCTGCTCAGGCTGAACACCATCCAGCGCCGCCATTAGTGGCTCGCGGATCGGGTCAACAAGCGCACTATGGAACGGATAGGCAAGGTTAAGGCGGCGCAGTGCCCATTTTTTCTTGCGGGCGAACTTGGCAAAAGCGTCAAGGCTGTCGGAATCGCCGGAAATAGTCACGCTGCGTGGAGAGTTGATCGCAGCAAGTTCCAGACGCGGCAGGCCGCTCTCTTCCATGGCCGCAACGGCTTTTTCGGCTGGCAGAAGCAAGGCAGCCATGGATCCGAGGTGGCGGACAACTTCCTGTTCGCTGGATCGGGCGTGGATTACCTTGACCGCCTGTTCAAGCGTCAGGGCGCCGCAACACCATGCGGCGGCGACTTCGCCCACACTGTGGCCACAGGCGCCTTCAGCGGTAATGCCGCGAGCCTTCAATGACTCTACCAGAGCAACTTGAATGCCGAACAAAAGCGGCTGCGAAACCTCGGCGCGCTCAAGATCGTGCTCAAGTTCCTCGGCAAACAGCATTGTCAGCAAGGACCAGCCGCCAATGCCCATGAAGATCTTGTCGACGCGTTCGAAAGCCAGTCGGAACGTTTCGTCCTTCTGGTAGGCTTCCTGGCCCATGCCGGCCCATTGCGAGCCATTGCCAGAGAAGACAAAGCCGATCTTGTCGCTCGGCTTCAGAGCTTCGCCGGTCACTGTCTCCGCTGGCTCTTCCTCAGCGAGGAACGCTTCCAGCGATGTCAGTCGGCTTTCTGGCGTATCGCCCATGACCACCAGACGCTGGGACAGAAGGTCTCTGGCGTGAGCGGCGGATACTGTCATTTCAGCGGACTCAGAGGCGTTTTGCTCAGCCAGTTGATCCCGGTAGCGTTGTGCCAGGTCTTTCAACGCATCCTTGGAGCGTGCGGACAAGACCAGAGGAGCTGTCGCCGGCGCTTCTGCGGTGGTCTCGGTGTCTGACTCTCCATCGGCAATCACCGTATGAGCGTTCGTCCCGCCGAAGCCAAAAGAGTTGATGCCCGCCAGGCGTGGCGCATCCGATGGCGCCAGAGCCAGCGCTTCGTCGGCGACCTTTAGGTTGAGGTCGTCAAACGGGATGTCCGGGTTCGGCGTATTGAAATGCAGCGATTGCGGCAGAAGATCATTCTTCAAGGCCATCAGGGACTTGAGCAGGCCGACCAGACCGGAGACAGGCTCCAGGTGGCCAACGTTGGTCTTCACCGAGCCGATCGGCAGGATGTCGGAGCGTTTCTGGCCAATGACCTTGCCCAATGCGTCTGCTTCGGCCGGATCGCCCACCCGGGTTCCGGTGCCATGTGCTTCCACAAAGGCCAGTGCGTCGTGGTCAATGCCCAGGCCATCATACATCTCACGCAGCAAGTCTGCCTGCGCGTAAGGAGACGGCAGGGAAAGGCCGACCGTGCGGCCATCTGCATTGATGCCGGATGCAAGAATTTTGGCGTGTGTTTTGCCGTTTTTCGGTGTTTTGGCCCGGTTTGCCCGCAGAACAATTGCAACGCCGCCTTCCGAGCGGACATAACCATCGCCATTGGCATCAAAGGCCTGGCAAAGCCCCGTTGGTGACAGCATTGTCGCTCGCGAAAAGCCGACAAAGGCGAACGGGCTCAGCAGAAGGCTGACGCCACAGACAATTGCAGTGTCGATTTGGCCGCTTTCGAGAGCCGATACAGCTTCGTGCAAGGCGACAAGAGAAGAAGAACAAGCGGTATCTACCGTGAAACTCGGTCCGCGCAGATCATAGATGTAGGAAATGCGGTTCGAGACGATCGACAACGTGTTGCCGGTCATGAACTGCATGTCAGCTACGGCCGGGTCGACCAGGAAACGGTGGTGGTAGTCCAGGGACGAAGCACCGACATAAACACCCGTATTGGTCCCGGCTAGGTCGCTGGGCGGAATGTTCGCGTGTTCAAGAGCTTCCCAGACGAGTTGCAGCAAGAGGCGCTGCTGGGGATCCATCTGCAGGGCTTCGCGTGGAGAAATGCCGAAGAAGGCCGGGTCAAAGCCCCAGACATCGTCCAGCTGGCCGGCCGCCCAAGTGTATGTTTTACCGGATGCTGATTTGTCCGGGTGCCCGAACCGTGCAAGGGGCCAGCGGTCGTTGGAGACAGAAGTGACCGCACACTCACCGTTGCGGAGCATATCCCAGAAGTCGTCTGCGGAATCTGCGCCTGGCAAGCGACTCGCATAACCGATGATATCAATGTTGGAAATTAACGAAGCCACAGAGCCGCCTTGTATTTCACATTCCAAAATGGGCGATTGGAAAACTTATTGCTGGAACTTGTAGGCTCATTTTCTCGGTGTACATTTTTGTATCAGTACCCTCTCGGAATTCCGGATCCGGCAGTCACCTACAATGGTGCGACGTTTCTTCATTAAGTCGCGCGCGTCACGACGGTGTAATCAGCCTAAACCAGACTTTCAAGAGTTTCTATACGCCTGCATCACACCTTGCACGAAAAGAGAGCGCCAAACTCTACCTGAGGCTGGCGCTCTCTCCATGCTAAAACAGGTGCGGAAACTGCCGCCTGGTCAGATATTACTGTCGGGAAATGATGCTTTCCGCGTTGCCATAAAGTCCAGCAGAGCCTCATCGATTCCCGGATCAAGTTCAGGTCCGGTATAGGCCGCCAGTTGTTCCTTCCAGATCTTGTTTGCCCGGTTTGCCGCGTCTAATTCGCCGTCTGCAAGCCATTGTTCGAAGGAATTGTTGTCTGCAATGGCCGATCTGTAGAAGGCAGATTCGAAGTTCCGCTGGGTGTGATTTGCGCCCAGGAAGTGCCCGCCGGGACCAACTTCCTGAAGCGCGTCCATTGCCATTGCTTCATCGGACAGGTCGATGCCCTTTGCCAGAACATGC
This sequence comes from Roseibium sp., assembly GCA_965230705.1. GTDB lineage: Bacteria > Pseudomonadota > Alphaproteobacteria > Rhizobiales > Stappiaceae > Roseibium. Next base: position 1,966,532 of record CBDDLN010000001.1, read on the forward strand.
ATCATACCGAGCTGATCGGCGTCCATTATGAATTTTTCGTAAGATGAGCAAAGACCGCCTTCCAGCCACCCGGCGGAGTGAAGTGCGAAGTTCACTCCTGACTGAACCGTCGCTGTAATTGTTTGTGCCGATTCTTGTGCGGATTGGGCATCGGGAACCTTCGACGCTGTAAACGAGCCGCCAGATCTGAAGGGAAGGTTTAGCCGGCGGGCCAGTTTGGCGGCGCCGTTGAGAAGCAGTGTTCCTTCCGGGCTGCCGAACGTCGGAGCACCCGATTGCATTGAGATGGAGCTGACGAACGCACCAAAGACGACCGGAGCGCCGGGACGCATAAGCTGGGTCAGGGCGCAGCCTGCCAGTGCCTCTGCCAGAACCTGTGACAAGGTCCCTGCAACCGTTACCGGGCTCATGGCGCCGGCCAGAATGAACGGCGAGACGATGCATGCCTGATTGGCGCGGGCATAGACCTTGAGCGCACCCAGCATGGTCGCGTCAAACACCAGCGGTGAATTTGCATTGATCAGCTGGATCATGACGCAGTTCTGATCGACGAACTCCTCGCCGAAGGTAATCTGCGCCATTTTTACCGAATCTTCCGCCCGTTCAGGCGCGGTAACTGACCCCATGAACGGCTTGTCGGAATACTTGATATGGGAATAGACCATATCGAAGTGCCGCTTGTTAACCGGCAGGTCCACAGGCTCGCACACCGTCCCGCCGGAATGGTGCATCCAGGGCGACATGTAGGCCAGCTTCACAAAATTGCGGAAGTCCTCGATGGTGCCGTACCGGCGGCCCTGATCAAGATCGGTGACAAAAGGAGGCCCATAGACCGGTGCAAAAACCAGGTTCTTGCCGCCGATTTCGACGTTTCTTGCCGGGTTGCGGGCGTGCTGCGTGAATTGTGCAGGTGCGGTTTTGATAAGCTCGCGGAGCATGCCTTTGGGAAAGCGGACGCGCTCGCCTTCGACTTCCGCCCCGGCGGCCTTCCAGATTTCCAGGACTTCCGGGTCTTCCCGGAATTCCAGGCCGATCTCGGCCAGAATACGGTCCGCATTCGCCTCGATCTGCTCGGCGCCCTCGTCGCTGAGGACTTCGTAAAAGGGGATGCCCCGGTTGATGTAGGGGACACCGACACCGCTTGGTCCGGATTTGCGGCGTTCGCGGCGGGCCGATCTCCCGCGCCGGACTGCCGATGCTGCGGCGTCAGACATTTGATTGCTCCAGGTTGGATGTATGAAAAGAAGAAATACAAGTGTGGGCCAAGGTGTTCAAGGCGCTCAGTCCGTTTGCGTCTTGGCCTTACATAAAAACGTCACGGCCGGTTAGGCGGGGCGAGAAGTGAGGCCGCGGGTCCATTTTATGTTACAGAATAACAACCTATGCGCCTTCTCAACGCCGGATAATGCTACAATCGGCGTTCTCTCAATTCATCGATTTTGGTGTGCCGTGTCGTGGCGCTTATGCCGCCATGACGCAATTACGCTACTTATGCCCGTCATAGACCGCGATACTGTCCCTCAAAAGACGGAATTCCAGAGCGCGCGAGAGAGCAGAAAGCGGCTGGAGCCGGAATATCCCGTGCGGATGGAATGAGCGGAAGCTGGTATGTTCTTGCTGCCCAGCATCCGGACTATTGAAAAGGAATGAGAAATGTCAGCATTTCCTGACAGGGCAAAAGTCGTCATCGTCGGTTTGGGCGGAATTGTTGGTGCGTCGGTCGCGCATCACCTGATTGAGCGCGGCTGGGATGATATTGTTGGCATCGACAAGTCCGGCATTCCAACCGACATCGGCTCCACCGCCCACGCTTCCGACTTTTGCTACACCACCAGCCACGATTATCTGTCGGTCTGGACGACACAGTATTCCATCGATTTCTTCGAAAAAATGGGTCACTACGCACGCGTCGGTGGACTGGAGATTGCCCGCACCGGCGACGACACGTGGATGGAGGAAATCAAACGAAAGGTGACCTCCGGCAAGGCTTTTGGCACCAATGTGCGGCTGGTAAATCCTCAGGAAATCAAGGAACTGTTCCCACTGATCGAGGAAGATCAAGTGCAAGGCGGGATGTTTGATCCCGATGCGGGCCTCGTCATTCCGCGCTCGCAGACCGTGGCCGGCAAGCTGGTCGACAACGGCGAGAAAACCGGCAAGCTGAAAGCCTTTGCCAATACACCGGCAACGTCGCTGGTTGTCGAAGGTGGCCGTATCAAGGGTGTTGTGACACACCGGGGCACAATCATGGCTGATCATGTCATCGTCTGTGCCGGACTTTGGGGCCGCCAAATCGCGGAAATGGTCGGCGAGGACCTGCCGGTGATGCCCGTTGACCATCCGCTGACGTTCTTCGGTCCCTACAATGAATTCGAAGGCACGGGCAAAGACATCGGTTATCCGCTCCTGCGCGACCAGGGCAACTCGGCCTACATGCGCGACACCGGCGACCCCAAGACCGCGGAGGGTGGCCAGATCGAGTGGGGCTACTATGAACCGGTCCACCCGCGCATGTGCCATCCGCGCGATCTGCAGTCCAAGGAAGAAGCCCGCCTCTCGCCATCCCAGCGTGATCTGGAAATGGAGCAGGTGATAGAGCCACTTGAACGCGCAATGGAACTGACGCCGGTCCTGGCTGAACTCGGGTACAACGAAAGCCATTCCTTCAATGGTCTGCTGCAGGTTTCTGCTGCTGGCGGCCCGTCCTGCGGTGAAAGCCAGAAGGTACGCGGCCTTTGGTACTGCATTGCCATCTGGGTCAAGGACGGCCCAGGTTACGGCAAACTGATCGCCGACTGGCTCACCGATGGCCGCACCGAAATCGATCACGCGACGATCGACTACGCGCGCTTCTACGAGCACCAGATGACGGAGAAGTTCATTTCAGACCGCTGTTATGAGGCTGCGCAGAAGATCTATTTCCCGGCGATCCACCCGAGAGAGCCCTATGCAACGTCACGCAACATCAAGCGGTCGCCGTTCTATGAGCGGGAAGTGGAGCTTGGCGGCTACTTCATGGAGCTTGGCGGCTGGGAGCGTGCTCTCGGCTATGCTGCCAATGAGCACTTGCTGGAGAAATACGGTGACCGGGTTCCTGTGCGCGAAAACGAATGGGACAACCGCCACTTCTGGCGCGTGTCAAATGCGGAACATCTGGCACTGAGCGAGGACTGCGGCATCATCAACCTGTCGCATTTTTACATGTTTGATGTTGAAGGCCCGGACCATCTGGAGCTGATGGAATGGCTGAGCGCGGCCAAGATCGGCGGCGACAACATGATCGGCAAGGGGATTTACACGCACTTCCTGGATGACGAAGGCATGGTGCGTGCGGACCTCACGGTTTTCCGCATGGAAGACCGCTGCCGCGTGGTCGATGGCGCCGACGCCGGTCCGCGTGACCTTCGCTATGTACAACGCATTGCCGCCGACAAGGGTTTCGACGTGACGGTGACCGATGTCAGCGAGCAATACACTACAATCGGTATTTGGGGACCGAACGCCCGCGAAAACCTGAAAAAGGTGGTTGCCGACCCGGCTGGCCTTGATCCGGAAAACTTCCCCTTTGCGGCCATCCGGCAAATCGAGATTGCCGGCAAGACGGTTTCTGCTCTCAGAATTTCCTACGTCGGCGAACAGGGCTGGGAACTGCATATGAAGTATGAGGACGGTCTGGCCGTTTGGGATGCACTCAGGGAAATCGGTGTCATGGCCGTCGGCATTGAGACCTATGCGAACTCGCGCCGCATGGAAAAGAGCCTGCGCCTGCAGAATGCAGATCTCCTGACCCAGTACAATCTGTGCGAAGCAAACCTCGCCCGACCGAAGGTCAAAGCTGCCGACTTCCGCGGCAAGGAAAAGCACTCCGAATACAAGGCCCGCGAACACCAGCAAGCCATGCTGTGTACGCTGGTCATGCAGGAGAACACCGATGCAGCGGGCGTAAAACGCTATCCGGTCGGAGCGATGCCGGTCATGGACCCGGAGACGGGCAAGACGCTGGTCGATGAACTGGGCCGTATTTCCTACACGACTTCGGTGGCCTATGGCCCAACGCTTGGCAAAAACATCGCGCTGGCCTATCTGCCGCAGGCTTATTGCCAGGTCGGGCGCAAACTGAACGTCGAGTACTTCTCCGAAACCTATCCGGTCGAGGTGGCCGCGGTCGGTTACACCCCGCTCTACGACCCGGAGAACCTGAAGCCGAAATCCTGATTTTCTGGCCATCTCTTGCCAGACGCTTCTGCTGCCCCGACCTCCGAGCCGGGGCCTGACTGAAGTGGCGCATGGTCCCGGCTCAAGGCCAGGACAGCGTGGAGGTGAGAGGAGCTCTCCAAGACAAGAAAGGTCTCAGAATAAACACCGAACTTTCCACGTCATGCCCGGATCTGATACGGGCATCCATACCGTTTCCTGTTCGCGATTTCTGAGGAATCTGAAAGGTCGCGGAATGGATTGCCGGGGCAAGCCCGGTAATGACGTGCGAGAATGCAAAGTTTTTCGGAGCCACCTGTCTAGGCGCAGCGCAGAGCGTCCAAAACAGAAACCCGAAAACCCCGCGTGGATATCTGCGCGGGGTTTGAAATTGCCGAATACATGGGCGCTTATTGTTGCCCGGAACTGAACTGGAAAGACGTACCCTTGTCGAAACTCGAAAGCTTGCTGGAAAAAAAGGGCGTATTGCTCGCCGATGGCGCAACCGGAACCACTCTCTTTGGCATGGGGCTCGTTTCGGGCGATGCTCCAGAGCTGTGGAACGTGGATGAGCCGGACAAGATCCGTGCCCTTCATCGCGGGTTCATTGAGGCCGGATCCGACATTGTTCTGACCAACACCTTCGGGGCAAACCGGCATCGCCTCAAGCTTCACAATGCTCAGGACCGGGTTCGGGAACTAAATGCGGAAGCTGTGAAGCTGGCGCGTGAGGTCGCAGAGGAAAGCGGCCGGGAAATCATCGTAGGTGGGTCCATAGGCCCGACCGGCGAGCTGTTCCAGCCGCTCGGCGCGCTGTCCTATGAGGAGGGCGTCGAAGCCTTCCGGGAGCAGATTGAAGGCCTGATCGAAGGCGGGGCGGATGTCCTGTGGGTGGAAACCATGTCCGCCGTTGAGGAGATGAAGGCGGCGGCAGAAGCTGCCCGCGATTACGACCTGCCGTTGGTCATCACCGCAAGCTTTGACACCGCCGGAAAGACCATGATGGGCCTGTCGCCAAAAGGCATGGCGGACCTCAAAAACGAATTTGCCTGCACGCCGGTTGCCATTGGGTCCAACTGCGGTGTCGGAGCGTCCGACCTGCTCGCGGCCATTTTGGAGATCACATCAGCTGACCCGGATGTGGTTGTCGTGGCCAAAGGCAATTGCGGCATTCCCCAGGTGCGCGGTGACGAGGTCGTTTATACCGGAACGCCGGATCTGATGGCCGACTATGCCCGCCTGGCAATTGACGCGGGCGCAAGGATCATTGGTGGCTGCTGCGGAACATCCTCAGGCCACCTTGCAGCCATGCGGGCCGCCGTCGATGCCCATATCAAGGGCGCAAGGCCGAGCGTTGAAACCGTGGTTGAGCGCATTGGACCGCTTGTGTCGCCGCCGAACACCGCTGCAGATGAAGCCCGGGAAGCTGAGGGCGCCGGCTCAGGCCGCCGCCGCGGCCGGCGTCGCGGATAGTTCGCAGTTCAACCGAATTTCGCGTGGAACTCGGCGCCGGTCAGCTTTTTGGTCTCCTCGGAGAAGCAATAATAGTCCGGCTTTTCGTCGATAAAGTATTCGGCTCGCAGCGATGATTCTGGGTCCTCGTCGAACAATCCGGCGGGGATGCCGTACATGTCTCCGGGCTTGGAATAAAAGAACAAGTGCGTGCCGCAGGTCGGACAAAAGCCCCGGTCTGCACGCTTCGATGCGGCAAACCGTGTTACTTCGCCTTCGAACTCCGCCGATTTGCAAGGAACGGCTATGAACGGCCCGCCACCCCATTTCCGGCAGGTCCGGCAATGGCAAGCCTGAAGGGATGGAATTGCATCTGCGGTAAAACGAACTTTCCCGCAGAGACAGGAACCGGTTTTCGACATCCCCATTTTCCTTTTTCTGAGCGCTCAAACGACATCTTGTGACCTTCGACACTTTGGTCACGGGCAAAATTCTGCCAATATCTGCAGAACCGGTTGCTCCATTCAGAAGGCTTGACCGGTTCAAAGTATTTTTCGTCAATTGAAAACAAGGAAACACAATCATGAATTCGAACGAAACAAAAAAATCTCAAGATCAAGCCGAAGAGCTTCAGGATTCTGATCTCGATCAGGTGCAAGGTGGCCTGACTGCCCAAATCGATGGTCTCAAGGCTGGTAGCCGTAAGCCTGTGTCTACTGGCGACTTGGGGAGTGGCCGTGTCACCGATGGCAGCAGCAAACCAGTTTCCAGCCGCGCTCCAAAAGGCATTCTTTCAGCGGGAAATGATTCCCCTCTCTGATAGACAGCTCCGTTGGGTAGGAGGTGCGAGTTGGGTTTTTCGCGAGGGGCAAGGCTATTGCATTGGAGCCGAAACACCTACGAATGACGCCAATTTACCTCTCCTTTTTGGGAGAGGTCGGCGCTTGCGCCGGGTGAGGGGGCAGAGCTCTCGTAGATTTTCGAATATTTGTTCCCTCACCCCAGCCCTCTCCCAATGGGAGAGGGAGCCTCGCCTGGCAAATGCGTTTGCCGTGCCGCAAGATGGGGGCGGGCGTTTACCGCTTATTTCGGCCATAGAATAACCTGGTGTCGCTTGCGCGGATGGCAGTGGGAAAATTCCTGCGATGACCGGGAAGAAGCTGCCGATATCCTTTGCATCAGTTCAATTCAGCGTCAGATTACGGTACCGGCACCTCAAAAACCGTTCCGCCTTTGCGCGGGTTGTGTATTGTATTCAGATGAGAGCCATTCGACGGTTTCTGATACTTGCAGGCACGCTGGCATCCGCCGCGGCCACACTTTTGTCGCCGGCAAGGGCGCAGGAGACGGTGGATGTGGCCTTGGTGCTCGGAGTTGATGTCTCCCGCTCCATGTCTTTTGAAGAGTTGCGCATTCAGCGCAAGGGCTATGCGTCGGCGATTGCCAGCCGAGAGGTTGTGCGGGCTATCCAGCAGGGCGCTTATGGCCGGATTGCAGTGACCCTGTTCGAATGGGCCGGAAATTACCATGCACGGGAAATCATCGCCTGGACGGTGATTGAGAACCAGGCGGATGCGGACGGGATTGCCGCGCGCCTTCTGGAAGATCACAGTTTTGCCGCCAGCCGCACCTCCATTTCCGGCGCAATTGATCACGCAGCAGACTTGCTGGCCGAAATGCCCTATGCCGCCGACCGCAGGGTGATCGACATTTCCGGCGATGGGCCGAACAACCAGGGTATCCCGGTGACACAGGCGCGGGACAAGGCGGTCGCGCAAGGGATAACAATCAACGGCCTGCCGCTGATGACTACAGGTGGCCGGGGGTCCTATTTCAATATTCCGGATCTAGACCGCTATTACTCCCGCTGTGTTATCGGCGGGCCGGGCAGCTTCATGATCCCGGTGAACGACTGGAAGCAGTTTCCAGAAGCGGTCCGGCGCAAACTTGTGCTTGAAATCGGCAGCCGTGAGCTTTTCCAGCCGCGGGTTATTCCAGCCCAGTTCCGTTTTGAAGAGCCGTATGACTGTCTTATCGGCGAAAAGAAATGGCTGCAGCGGCGCTGGCAATTCGACGATTTTGACCGGTAATTTTGAACTGTGAAATTGCCAGGTCTGCGCAGCGTGAAGCAAAAATCTGGGCCCGTAAGTCCATGAAACTTTTATGAATTGCACCAAAGTTTATTGAACTGGGCCGCAAAAGTGTTAGGTCGAGCCGGAATTTGGCGTCCAGTTGATGGATGCGTTACCTGGTTGTCCTTTGGAGGATCTCTTGCGGCCACTTGGTTTGTTTCTTGTCGCGCTTTCAGCGCTATTCCCGATCTACTGGTATGCCGGCATCGCCGCTGAACGCGACCCGGTCGCCTTGTTCAGCCAGTATCTTGGCAGTGCATCACTCATCCTGATGGGGTTGAACCAGTTCATAGCCACCCGCGCGCCGGGCCTTGAAACGGTCTTTGGCGGTCTTGACCGTATCTATGTACTGCACAAGTGGATTGCCGTGGTGGCGATTGCCTGTCTCGGCCTGCACGACGTGATTGATGCTGAAATGAACGGTCTTCGCGTCGGACCTCTTTCGGGGATTGCCGAAGACATTGGCGAAATATCGCTTTATGGCCTGCTGATCCTCGGCTTTGCCTCGGTGATTACATTCATCCCGTATCACCTATGGAAGTGGACACACCGGTTCATCGGTATCTTCTTTGCCATGGGGGCCTTCCACTACTTCTTCATCGAAAAGCCGTTCTCGAACATGGATCCGCTCGGCCTTTATGTCTCCGCATTCTGCGTGCTCGGGATGGTCAGCTACGTCTATCTGGCGCTGGTCCGGCCCTGGCTTCCCGGCGGGCACGGATACACAGTCTCCGCCGTACGGAACGAAGGCGGCGTGACGGATGTTGAATTGACGCCGCGTGGACGCGGGATGCGGCACAAGGCTGGGCAGTTTGCCTTTGTCAGATTCAACGGCGAAGGGCTGGGTGAAGAGCACCCCTTTACCCTGAGCAGCGCGCCGAACGACGAGAGGTCCTTGCGGTTTTCCATCAAGGATCTCGGCGACTTCACCAGCCGTTTGGGCAAGGAACTCACGTCCGGCATTGAGGCGACAGTGACAGGGCCTTATGGGCACTTCAAGATGCCGTCCGGCCGTGCGCCACAGGTCTGGGTCGGGGCAGGGATCGGCATCACGCCGTTTCTGGCGTTTGCCGGGTCTCTCAAGGACCGGGAGACCGGACCGGTCACTCTCTACTATTGTGTCCGTGAGCACGGCGCGGTGCTGTTTTCAGACGAACTGGCCGCCGCTGCCAAGGACAATGACAATCTTCGGATTGTTATACTGAACTCAGCTGCCGGAGAGCGTTTGAATGCCGACAGGATCGCTGAAGATCTGGGGACCGGTATTGGTGAGGCTCATCTGTTCTTCTGCGGTCCGAAGGCGATGCGCCGGGACCTGAAGGAAAAACTGGCGCTCAAGGGCCTGAAGGCCTCCCGGTTCCACTTCGAGGAGTTTGAGATGCGCTCCGGCATTGGCCTGCGCAAGCTGGCTGGTTGGCTGGTGGACGGCGGGTTCTACATTTACGCCAAATGGCGCAGCCGCAAGGTCCAGCCTGCCCAGTAACGGGCAAACTGAAAATGAAGCTTAGCCTCTGCGCCGTCGGCGGCGGCGCGGCGCCCCAGCCTCTTCGCCGGCAGGACTTAAAGTGCGCTCAGGCAATTGAACGTCCGCGCGCAGGTTCGGGAATGGGTCCACCTTGTTGGGTAGGGCCATGGCATTGACGAAGTGTTCCTGGAATTTCGGTTCCAGTGCGGTTTCGACCTTTTCGATCTCCCGCACCATGTGCTCGATTTCCCGCCGGTGGACCGTGTTGAGCAGGGTCATGCGGGCACCGGTGCCAGCAGCGTTGCCAACGCCTGAAACGCCGTCCAGCTGGCAGTCCGGAATAAGACCGATCACCATGGCGTATTTCGGATCAATGTAGCTGCCGAAAGCGCCTGCAAGCCGAATGCGGTCGATCTGCTGGGTGCCGAGCTTGTCCTGCAGCAGTCTCACCCCGGCATAAAGCGCAGCCTTTGCAAGCTGGATCGCGCGGATGTCGGTCTGGGCAATCGAGATCTCCACATCCCGGTCCGCAATGAGATAGGAGAACGTACGGCCATTGGGCTGGACCCGGTTCGTACGCGCCGCCATTTGCCCGTCAATCACACCATCTTCGCTGATGAGGCCGGAGAGAAACATCTCCCCGACAGCCTCGATGATGCCGGAGCCGCAAATGCCGGTGACACCGACCTGGCCGATGTGTTCTTCAAAGCCTTCCTCGTCGGACCATTCGTCAACGCCGATCACCTTGAACCTTGGTTCCAATGTCTCACGGTCGATCCGGATGCGTTCAATGGCGCCAGGCGCTGCCCGCTGGCCGCAGGAGATTTCAGCCCCTTCAAATGCCGGGCCGGTTGGCGAGCTGGCCGCAAGCAGCCGCTCCTTGTTGCCCAGCACGATTTCCGCGTTGGTTCCGACATCCACGAGCAACGTGATCTCGTCGTGGGTGTGAGGCGCTTCGGAAAGGGTGGCTGAGGCGGCATCAGCGCCCACATGGCCTGCAATACAGGGTGGCATATAGACCCTGGCGCCCGGATTGAGCTCCAGATCGAGGTCCCGGGCAGAAAGATGGAGGGCATCTGAAACCGCAAGGGCAAACGGCGCGCCGCCAAGTTCGACCGGGTCAATTCCCAGAAACAGATGGTGCATCACCGGATTGCCGACAAAAGTGGCGTCCAGAACATCCGACCGTTCCGCGCCCACATCGCCAACCAGCTTGCCGATCAGTGAATTGATAGCACTGCGCACGGTTGTCACCAGGTCGGGCAGTTTGTTCGGGTTCATCTGCACATAGGAAACCCGGGACATCAGGTCTTCGCCAAAACGGATCTGCGGATTGGATGTGCCAGCGGAGGAGACCGTGCGGCCATTTTGAAGGTTGCAAAGATGTGCTGCGATGGTTGTCGAGCCGATATCGACCGCAAGTCCATAGACGGCGCGTTTTTCTCCGGGCCACAGGGCGACGATCTCCGGGCCCGCAGATCCGTCGTTATGAACCGCTGCCGTTACAGTCCATTTGCCTTGCCGCAGCACCTTCTGAACGTTTTGAAGAAGAGCCGGGTCCAGCCTGAGAGCCTCAAGTCCCAACTTCTGCGCAACCACTTCACACAACCGGTCGGAATCTCCGCGCGGATTTTCCATGTCTGGTTCTTCGAGCGACACCGTCGCAAGCGAAATGCTCGAGGCCGGTGCGATGTGTTTGGCTTCTGCCCGTTTGCGGACGACCTGACGGTTGGTTTGGGCATCTGTTGGGACGTCGACAACCAGGTCGCCATCGATCTTTGCCTGACAGGAGAGGCGGCGGTCACTGGCAAGGTTGCGCAGTGTTGCGTAGCGGCTCTCTGCTTCTGTTGCTGCGCCAAGGTGGTCTGGTGAACTTGTGATGCCCTCTTTGGCAAATGTGCCTTCAGAAACGGAAATCTGGCAGCGCCCGCAAATCCCGCGGCCACCGCATACCGATTCCACATAGACCCCCAGCGATCTGGCCGCATCAAGGAGAGGTGTGCCTACCGGAAAAGATCCGCGCTTGCCGCTGGGCTGGAAAACGACTTTGGCGAGTTTTTCGGTGCTTTCTGACATCTTCCAGCTTTATCCCGGCACTATCCGTTTTTCAAAATTCCAGGCGGTCGCAGCAAGACCCGGGATCGGCGGGCCGCCCGGGTCTGTTTTTCATGGCTTTCTTCCCGCCAGCCCCGAATTTCATTTCGGTCAGCGGGCTTTTAGTGACCTGGTCAACCGGCACGGCGGGCGGCGCGGCCTCCACGGCGGCGGCTGCTGCCCGAGGCTGCTTCGCCGGAAGGTGCTGCTGCAGCGCCTGCTGCCGGAGCATGGTCCCGATAGGTCATGATCCATTCCTGGCAGTTCGGGTCCGTACCGTTCAGGACATTCGCTGCCCGGACCGCTTCCATTTCCTGCGGCCGGCAGGGGTTCATGATTGCGCTGGTCATGCCGGTGGCAATGACCATCGGAATGAAGGATGCGTTGATGCCGTGCCGGTGCGGCAGGCCAAAGGAGATGTTGGAGAGCCCGCAGGTGGTGTTGACCTTCAGTTCCTCTCGAAGGCGGCGCAGAAGCTGAAATACCTGCTGGCCGGCGGTTCCCATGGCGCCAATCGGCATGACGAGCGGGTCCACCACGATATCATGTGCCGGAATGCCAAAATCGGCGGCCCGTTCGACAATCTTCTTGGCAACGGCAAAGCGAACGTCCGGGTCTTCCGAAATGCCGGTTTCGTCGTTGGAAATGGCCACCACCGGCACATCGTATTTCTTGATCAGGGGCAGGATGGCTTCAAGCTTATCCTCTTCTCCTGTCACAGAGTTGACCAGCGGGCGGCCCTTGGTGACCTTCAAGCCGGCTTCGATTGCTGCCGTGACGGATGAATCGATGGACAAGGGAACGTCCACAAGCTCTTGAACCATCTCAAGAGTTTTGACGAGCAGCGGCGGCTCGGTCTCGTTGGGATTGACTGCGGTCACGCCGGCATTGACGTCGAGCATGGTCGCACCGACAGCCACCTGGGCCAGTGCGTCCTTCTTGACGGTTTCAAAATTGCCTTCATTCATTTCGGCGGCAAGCTTCTTGCGGCCGGTCGGATTGATGCGTTCGCCAATGACGCAGAAGGGTTGATCGAAACCGATCACGATTTCCTTGGTGGCGGAAGCGACGACAGTTCTGGTCATTTAGGCAATCTCGTTTGCGGTCAGAGAAACGTCCGGGTCTTGAAACATCCAGCTACCGCGTGCGGTCAGCCACGCGGAGGTTTTGGCTATGCCGCCGAAAGGGTAGAGATGGATCTGGGCAAGCTGGCAGTCGGGCCGGCTGGCAAGGCGTGCTTCCAGCGGGTCGACCATGGTTTCCGGGTCATAGCCGGCAAGCATGGAGACAACGGAACCGCCGCGTTTCTTCAGGAAGTTCAGCGAGTTCTCAACGCCGGCGAAGGCCGCGTATTTAATCAAGGTCGTCATTTTAGCAGGCCCTGCCACACCAAGATGAACCGGGAATTCGTTGCCCCAGGCCTTCAGTTCATCGAGCCAGATGCTGACGCGGGCCGGATCGAAACCGAACTGGGTAACAATGCGGAATTCGGCGTCGCTTTCGGCGGCCAGTTCATGCTTGCGGGCCAGAAAAGCCTTGATCACGTCCGGTTTGATATCCGGTGCGCCTTCAGGATGTCCGGCAACGGCAATTTTCCGGATGCCGAGCTGGTCGAACAGGCCGGTTTCCAGAAGCGCAACGGAAGAGGTGAGGGGACCGCTCTTGTCCGCTTCCCCTGCAATCGCCAGGACCTCTGTCACGCCCGCTTCCTGTGTCAGCCGGGTAATCCGCTGCTGGAAAGCCTCCAGGCTCGGATACCGGCGCGCTGCCATATGCGGAACGGCGATCATGTTCCGCTCCGTCAGGATACGGGCTGCCTGAACGATTGTGTCCTCGCTGGCATTGCCAAGGTCGGTTACATAAACCTGAGTCCCAGCCGGAATTTCCGCCAGAAGCTCGGCCTTTTCAACGACCTGCTTGGGCGACATTTCCGTCGATGCCGCAAGGCGGCCATTGGCCATCAGATTGGTCTCACTCATGGTCCTTACCTCCTTGGGCTACCAGGGTCATCAGCCGGTCCTTCGGATAGGCTGCGGTTAGCGAGGTCAGAGCCGTGTCTGCCTCCTGTTCCAGATCATCAGACACGTCGACAGGATCACTGCGCCGCCACTCGGCCAGATAGGCCTCGCTGTCTTTCGCCCCGATCCGCATGGCACAGGCATCAATTGCTTCCATGAAGACGCCCGGCATCTCCCGGCGGGCGGATTTGCGGCCCTTTTTCACCAGGATCTGTGCCGGGATATCCCGCCAGAAAACTATGATCTTTTGCGCCATTTGATGCGTCCTTTCGTTGATCATGATTGCCGGAAGAAAGGGGCATCAAGAAGCTGGATTACGGCACGCCACGACAAAAAAACGACTTGCCTGACTGCCGCAAAAACAACAGCGTCAAACCGGTACCTTGACGGTCATGAAATCCTGCAGAAGGCCATAGCCTGTCTTGCGAATTTCGAGCGGAAGACCGAGCCGCTCAGCTGCCGCGTGGGCGGCCTTTTCTAGCACCGGATCATCTGTTTGTGCGAGATAAAGGACGCGTGTGTAATGCTCGAAATACATGTCGCGCAGCTGCGGGTGCCAGTCGAGTCCGAGCGGCTCGATCACCATGGTCTGAAAGTGCCTGGCCAGGAAATCAGTCAGATAGAATGTGCCAAGCTGGTCGTCTTCAAGGCTGTCGAAGGATTCGATGCCGGTGAAGAAGGCGTAGCAGTGGGCGCCTTCAATGCGCTTGACCCCGGTTTCTTCAAGGACCGCATCCAGCAGACCGCCAGTTCCGCAGTCTCCGTAGGCGACCAGGATTTCGCCGTAGCGGTCTTTGTTCTGCATGATTGCCGACCGCACGGCTTCCGGGATCTTGCCCGGTTCGTTGTGCAGTTTGGCAGGAAGGCAGGTGAAATCGATGTGGTCGAGTGCGTTCAATGCCTTGATCGCGACAATTTCGCGGGCAAGAGCGCCACAGGCGATGATCAGAACCCGGCCACCCTTGTCCTGGGCACAAGTAGCCGGAGGCAGCAGACCGTTGAGGTTATGGCCGGCTGCATCCCTGTACATGGTTCTTACGCCTGTCCGGCAAGCTGATTGTGCTTGCGGGCAATGAGGTCTTTGGCCATTTCCACGGCAACTGCGGCGTCGCGGCAGTAGCCGTCAGCGCCAACGGCTTCGCCGAACTCTTCGTTGAGCGGAGCGCCGCCAACAAGAACGACGTATTTGTCGCGGATGCCCTTTTCCACCATCGTATCGATCACGACCTTCATATAGGGCATGGTGGTGGTCAAAAGGGCGGACATGCCCAGGATGTCGGGCTGGTGCTCTTCAAGCGCTTCCAGATAGTTTTCGACCGGATTGTTGATGCCGATATCAATGACCTCGAACCCGGCGCCTTCCATCATCATGGAAACAAGGTTCTTGCCGATGTCGTGAATGTCGCCTTTGACGGTTCCAATAACGATCTTGCCAACCTTGGGTGCACCGGTCTCGGCGAGTAGGGGACGCAAGATGCCCATACCGGCCTTCATTGCGTTGGCAGATAGAAGCACCTCCGGCACAAACAGGATGCCATCGCGGAAATCGATGCCGACGATGCGCATGCCTTCAACCAGGGCCTTGGTCAGAATGTCGTAAGGCGCCCAGCCGCGTTCCAACAGGATGTTGACCGCGTCCTGGATTTCTTCCTGCAGGCCGTCATAAAGGTCGTCATGCATCTGCTCGACAAGTTCGTCGTCAGAAAGGCTCGCTAGATCGATGTCGTCTTCTTCCGACATGGCAGCTCCCGCTGGCTAGCATGTGAATAATCTTAGGAAACTTTGAGCTTCAATTCGGTAAACGGGTATCTTCAAAACGACACCCCAAGTCTTACCTGCGACAGACTGTCCGCGGCCCGTCATATGCGGCTCTAATTACAGTGGAAATAATTGTGGAGTTTTGCGTTCAGGAAATATTTTTGAGCTATAGTGGTATTGGATTTTTGCGGAGTATCCAATGAGCCTTCGATTTTCGATTCGCTTGTTTCTCACAATGCTGCTGCCGATGGCCGCAGTCGCGTGCCACACGATTGGTGGCACGGTCAATTTCGTTCACAAGACCGGGTCAACAGTTCAGCAGCGCAGCGCCGTCATTGATGCTTGCCAGGTTAAGGCGCTGCAGGACGTGCCGCCGTCCTATCGGGTCCGGTCAACTGGCGGGTTCTATTCCTTCGGTTCGCCCTTTTGTTCACGACGGGGATTCTACTCCTGCCATGCTGCAGGCGGTAATATCTACAGCTACGATCCGAACGACAGATTGCGGGCCAGGCAGTTCGGCCGCTGCCTGAGTTCCAGGGGGTATACGCTGGCTGCAAAGCCGGTTTGCTCCTCTGACGCCGATATCAAGGCGTATAAGTCGCAAGGCCGCCAGGCTCCGCTCGCGCGCCTAACCTGCGTTTCCGGCGAGCCGAGGCTGGAGCGCCGGTGGACCTCGCGCTAGGTCGCGGACGCAGAGGCGGTCAGCACAGAGATGTGAAGACCGGCTACGCTTGTTCTGACAAGGTCGAGAATATGCTCCAGGCCCAATTTGCCCGGTCCACAATGTCATCTTCCATAAGTGGTGGAGACGCGCCCGTCACTTGGCGAACCTGAAGATCGCCGATCAGCACCGAAATATAGAGGCGAACAGCAGATTCGGGCGTCTGTCCGGATAGAAACCCTTCGGCCTGCGCCTTCGTCATCAATGCACAAAGGGGCGGGAGCACCGCATGGCGGCCGGCAGAAGCCAAAGCTGTGCCTAGATCGCCGCTGGCATCGGACGCAGCCGCACGGTTCAAGGCTATGGCGGTTGGTCCTGTGAGGACTTGGATAAGGGAGGGGCCGAGCGCCTTTAAGGTTTCGATCGCGGTCTTTTCCGACGGTGTGTCGGCCTGCAGTTGTTCCTTGATGATCGAAGCGTTGCGTTCGACCAGGGATTTGAAGAGACCCCGCTTGTCTCCATACCATCTGTACAAGGTCTCATTGGAAGCTTTGGCGCGTTTGGCAACGCCCAGCATCGACATGCCGTCATAGCCTTGCTCCTGCAGCAGGGTGAGCGCCGCTTCTTCAATTGCCTGTTTGCGGTTTTCCCGTGCTGCTGCGCGCATTTTTCAAAAAAATCCTGCCTTATTGCATGAAACCGTAATTGATGTTACGGATTTTGCAAAGCGTACACTAAATTACGGAAATAAAGTATAAAAAACATAGTTTTCGGCGTGTCACTTGCAGCGGTTCTGGACAGCGCAGCGATCTTCGGGTTCTTCTATGCCTGGATCTGCTCCACCATGTGGGGGCTGGATGCGGCGTCCCCGGATCTAGCGATATCGGCAATGCAGGCCATGAATGCGTCGGTTCGCAATGCGACCTTCGCGGTCAGCTTTTTTGGAACCGTGCCGCTGTTGGCTCTGGCTGGCGTCCTGTGTTTCCTTGCCAGTGCGCGCCGCTCAGCGATTTGGTTCGGCGCAGCGATGCTGGTCTATGCAATCGGCGGAATGGCTCTGACCATGGCAATCAATGTTCCCATGAACGAGGCCCTGGCCGAGGTCGTTGTCAGCAACGACATGGAGGAAAACCGCCGGATATGGCAGGACTATTCTCCTGCCTGGCAGTTCTGGAATACGATCCGAACGGTGTTTTCGGGCCTGGCGGCAGCCTGTGCTGCCACCGGCTTTTTCTTCCTGGGCCGGGGTCTGAAGGCAGAGTAAGCCCAGCCAGATCGTGTCAGAGAAAACAAAAAGGGCGCCAGTTTGGCGCCCTTTGATCTTTGTGTATATCGTTCGGGAGCAGAGGTCGAATGACAACTTATAGTATAGTTGCGTCTATTTCTCCGACCAATGCTGGATCTGGAATTCTGAAGATTTATCAAGGATTTTGTTGCTGGTTTTGTGCCGGTATCACCGGCGGGTGCAAGAAATGCAATTGGTTGTATATTCGGAATTACATCTCTTTTAATTGTATTCAGCCTCGTTCCATGGACATAATCGGCCATTGGTAATTTTTCATATAAGCACATTT
The DNA here is from genome assembly GCA_965230705.1 of Roseibium sp. Taxonomy (GTDB): domain Bacteria; phylum Pseudomonadota; class Alphaproteobacteria; order Rhizobiales; family Stappiaceae; genus Roseibium. The sequence goes on from CBDDLN010000001.1 coordinate 1,983,880, forward strand.
CGGGGGAAGATATGACAGACGGTTGCTGGGTGCAGTTTTGGGATGATGAAGGTTGTGTAGGACCAACAATCCGCTTTGATTCTGACGGTCCAACCCGCTTTGTAGCGCGGCTCGATGACTATAAAGATTCTGATGGTAGCAAGGCAGGAAACGAAGCCAATTCGCTTGAAACAGGGTCGCGGACTTGGCTGTACACTTATGAAAATCAGGATTTCGACAGCGTACCCGCCTGCTTCCCGCCAAACTGTAAAATCGATGATCTCGACCGATTTAGTGCAGGGGGAAACATAAGCAGTTTCAAAATCTTCGATTACAAACCCTTGGATTTCGTCGACAGCACAGAAGGAAATCCTTTTGCTGAAGAACTCGCGGCGCCTTGGGTTACATCCCAGACAATAAACCAGATTTTCCGCACCGTTGTCGCTACGACGATCCGGTTGATTCCAAAGGTCGGGTCGGCATTGTCGACACTCGTTAAGGGCCTGTGGTCGGACATAGACAATTCAGATCAGGTCTGGGCCAGTTTTCAAAACTACGTTAATCAGATAGTCGCAGGTGTCTATTGGCAAACAAAATATGAGGACCTGAACGACAGACTGGCGTCCTTGAAAAGGGCTGCAACTGATGTTGTCGACACTCCGCTGGAAAACCAGCCCCTGCGATCCCAAAACTTCAGGCACCTTTACGACCTGGTCAATGATTATGAGGCGTTTTTTCTCGATGAGGAAAGACCGGAAACAACGCTTTGTTTTGTCGTCCCCTTTGCAACGCTCAGGCTTGTGGTTCTCCGCGAGCACTTGCAGCATTACGAATATTATTACGGAGTGGCGCCAGATCAGCCAACCAAAGACAAGCTGACCGAAGTCATTCAAGGTTCCATCACTGTTTATCAGGAATACCTGGAGAATGCCCGCAACAGAATAATATCCGGGCGGCTGGGTATGATTTCAAACGGCACCGATTTTTATTCGGGCCGTCCCTACAGCTATGAGCGCGAATATAAGGAAACGGTTGAAAACGAAACGGCGCTCCGGCTGGATGTGCACAACGCGACAGGTCAAATGTGGAAGTATTTTGACCCAGATTGCACCGATGACCTGATGCCGCCTGTTTTGGACTATGCCGTTGGACCTTTTGGTGGGTTCGGAAATAACGACGGAACGACCCAGTATTACGATTATAGCCAGATTGCTGAAGGTGATAGTCGAATAAGCAGTGTCGTCCTGGCTGGTGACTACGACGGACTTCAAGGTCTTCAGCTGTCTATTGATGGTGTCAAACAGGCTTTTGTCGGTTCGGGCCGTGGTCCGCATAGCGAGATGAATTTAGCTGAAAGTGAAAGAATAATAATCGCCTACAATTACATTGGTACCGGATGTATCGGATTTACGACCAATGATAAAAACACCATCGTTTCAAGGCCAGTGTCAGGGAATCTGGACAAATTTGTCGTGACGAAACCATTGGATGGTAGTTCGAATACGGCGCTCGTGGGTGTCTCTGGACAAGCGAACGACGATCATTACGAAACGTCTGCGTCGGTAAATGCCGTGACCTATCACTTCAAATGTGAATTGAGCATCATACCAATGGACTGATGCCGGGTTCGCTCGAGCCGGCTATGCGGCAATTGCTTAAAACTCGCCGATTAGTCAGTAGTTGGCGGGCCCAATGGGCCCGCCGTCTTCTTTGAGGTAATTTGATTGCGGTTCTAGAACAGGCCTTCAATTTGCCCGTTGTCATCCAGCTTGATGTGGTTGGCAGACGGAACACGCGGCAAACCCGGCATCGTCATGATCTCACCGCAGATTGCCACGATGAACCCGGCGCCTGCAGAAAGCCGGACTTCACGGACCGGAACACCGTGGCCGGTCGGCGCACCGCGCATGGCCGGGTCGGTCGTGAAGGAATACTGCGTTTTCGCCATGCAGACCGGCAAATGGCCGAAGCCATCAGCCTCCCAGCGGCGTAGCTGGTCCCGTACGGATTTGTCCGCCAGCACTTCATCGGCCCGGTAAATCCGCTTGGCAATGGTTTCGATCTTTTCAAATAGCGAAAGATCGTCTTCATAGAGCGGGGCGAATTGGGCAGCGCCGCTGTCTGCAAGCTCTGCAACCCGCGTTGCCAGTGCTTCCGTGCCTTTGGAGCCATCGGCCCAGTGAGACGCCAGGATTGCGTCGACACCCAGATCCTGACAGTAGGCCTGGACGGCCGCGACTTCAGCATCCGTGTCGGCGGTGAAATGGTTGATGGCGACAACTGCCGGAACGCCGAACTGTTTGATGTTTTCGATATGGCGTCCGAGGTTGGCGCAGCCTTTGGTAACGGCTTCAACATTTTCCGAACCCAGGTCTTCCTTGGCAACGCCGCCGTTCATCTTGAGCGCGCGGATGGTGGCCACGATCACGACCGCATCCGGCGAAAGACCCGCCTTGCGGCACTTGATGTCGAAGAATTTTTCAGCACCAAGGTCAGCGCCGAAACCGGCTTCGGTCACCACGTAATCGGCCAGTTTGAGCGCTGATTTGGTCGCCATCACCGAGTTGCAGCCGTGTGCTATGTTGGCGAATGGCCCGCCGTGAATGAAGGCCGGGTTGTTTTCCAGTGTCTGGACCAGGTTCGGCTGGATTGCTTCCTTCAGGAGAACCGTCATTGCGCCATCGGCTTCCAGGTCACGGGCCGTGACGGCCGTGCGGTCGCGGCGGTAGCCGACGATGATGTCACCAAGGCGCCTTTGCAGATCTTCAAGGCTTGTGGCCAGGCAGAGGATTGCCATGATTTCAGAGGCAACGGTGATGTCGAAACCGGCTTCACGCGGGAAGCCGTTGGCGACCCCGCCGAGCGAGCAGACGATGGAGCGCAGCGCCCGGTCGTTCATGTCCAAAACCCGGCGCCACGTTACACGGCGCTGGTCGAGGCCAAGGCCGTTGCCCCAGTAGATGTGGTTTTCGATCAGGGCAGACAGCAGGTTGTGGGCGGATGTGATCGCGTGAAAATCGCCTGTAAAATGGAGGTTGATGTCTTCCATCGGGACGACCTGGGCATACCCGCCGCCAGCAGCGCCGCCCTTCATGCCGAAGCAGGGGCCAAGTGACGGCTCGCGAAGGCAGATCATCGCCTTCTTGCCGATCCGGTTGAGACCATCACCCAGGCCAACGGTGGTGGTCGTCTTGCCTTCTCCAGCAGGGGTGGGGTTGATCGCTGTGACCAGGATCAGCTTGCCATCGGACTTGCTATTCAAATTGGCGATGTACTCGCCATCGACCTTGGCCTTTGTCTTTCCGAAGGGGATCAGTGCCTCATCAGGAATGTCCAGCCTCGCGCCAATTTCACCGATCGGCTTCATGTCCGCTTTGCGGGCGATTTCGATATCACTTGCCATCTATGTTCCCCATTCCTCCGCAGGCTGTGATTTTTTGCAGCAGCCTAATGTGTACCGCTTGCGCGACAGGCTAGGGAAGGGGGCAGAACACCGATATCGCGAATACGACGAACGTAGGTGAAGACGCGACGAATTGATCAGCGGACTGAGGGGAAAGCGGGCGTATTTGCGGATTGCTGCCGGTGCAGTTCAATACCGTTGCACCGGCAGATTTGATCCGCTCAGAAAATAAAGTCGTCGGCGGTTACGTCACCAGAAGACGTATTGAACAAAGTGACCGTTCCAGAGCCTGTGTCTATCGTCACATCCGCGCCGGCCTGAGTAATGGTCAAGGCGTCAAAGCCCGACAATCCCAATGCCGAAACATCGAATGTATTGTCGCCGTTGCTTTCAAACCCACCAACAGAATCATCGCCGTGATCAGCCTCCAATATGAATTGGTCGTTTCCTGATCCGCCATACATGGCGTCATTGCCGCTGCCGCCGGTTATGGTGTCGTCGCCTGCGCCGCCATAGAGTTCATCGTTACCGCCAGCTCCGTTGACTTTATCATTGTCTGCAGCGGCGTAGGCAATATCGTCGCCGTCTCCGGTGCCGATGTTATCATCGCCAGCTCCGCCGCCAACCGTGTCGTTGTCCGCGCCGCCCCAAACTGTGTCATCACCGGCGCCAGCCCATTCTGTGTCATCACCGGCGCCGCCGTTCAGGAAGTCATTTCCGCTTCCGCCAAACAGGTTGTCGTTGCCGTTTTCACCAAGAATGGAATCATCACCCGCAGCGCCGCCAAGGGTGTCATCTCCAGACCCGCCGCTTATCGTGTCGTTTCCAGTGTCTCCGGCGCCTGCAAATATCTGGTCATCGCCTTCTCCGCCGCTAGCGGAATCGCTACCATCACCGCCGACTAGGTAGTCGTTTCCGAAGCCGCCATCCAGCGTGTCAGCGCCGTTGCCGCCATTCAGGGTGTCATTGCCAGCGTCCTCGTCATTGACGCCAAAGATGCCACCACTGCCATCTCCGGACAGGATATCATCCCCGTCACCGCCGCTTAGGCTGTCGGCCGAGCCTGCGCCATACAGGCTGTCGTTACCGCTGCCGCCGCTCAATGTGTCGTTGCCGGGGGCGGCAAACAATGTACCGTCGCCGATCAGCAGATCATTGTCTGCGCCCCCTATGAGCGAGTCCGCACCGTCATCTCCTTCAAGAGTATCGGAGCCGCCGCCGCCATCGAGCGTGTCATCGTCCGTTGCAAAGGGGTTGAAGGCTATGTCTCCGCCTCCGAGAAGTGAATCGTCTCCAGCTCCGCCAATGAGGGAATCGTCACCGTCATCGCCATCGAGCGTGTCGTTGCCCGCCAGTCCGGAAATCTGATCGTCTTCAAGAGCAGAACCTGTCAAAGAGTCAGCACCGGATGTACCTGTCATTACTGCCATAACGTATCCCCCAAAATTATGGAGGATACGATGAATACTTCTTAGGGGCAGGTCAATGAGAGTAAGTATAAAATGAAAGGGGCGGTCAATTTGTAAGGATAGGAGGATTTATTAAAGAATAACTAATTGAAAAGTTGTCGGAACTCATCAGAAAAGGTGACGGATATAGGATGGGGAGGGCTCTATAGAAGAAATTTTAGGATTTGATTGGGGTGGCGGCGATCCAATTACCGTATATATTATTTATAAGAATTCTGTTTCACATTCTGTTCTTGAGGTTGTTTGTTGGGTAAATGGAAGGTGTTTAATTCGGTATATTTATTATTTGTTTGGTTGTGCTGAGGCTGGTTAATTGACCAAGTTCATACCAGTTTTTGTGTGCTATTTTGGTTTAGGCGTAATAAATTGCCTTTATTTTGGGGGTGATTTCACCATCGACGAAGATCAATTTAACTTACTGTTCCCTTGAAGCGCGGCTGTATTCCGCTGCTGCCAATGCCGTCGATGTTGTTGCGATATTAAAAGGCAATGTCGACGCAAGCGATGCCGGCCGGTCTTGAATTCTCGCACCTCCAGTTCGCCCCAATAAATAATCCTTGAATTGCATAAAATCTTTCATGCTCGATAAAGGAGAAAAGTCTAGAAACTCAATCTGAAGGTGATAAAATGCTCTCTGTAACCTATCGGGGAGCGCAGCATGACGGACCGGTCCTTACGTGTTCTTGGAATCCATGGCCTTGGTGATCATCGAAGCGGCGAATGGAAGGCCAATTGGTCGAACGCGCTCGATCAGGCTTTTCCGAAGATTGAGGGTGTATCGCTCGACCCGCACTACATGACCTATGACGATATTTTCGAGGATACGGAGATATCGGCTTTCGAGGCAGCGCGGGCGTTCTGGAAGCTGTCAGTCAGCGGCTTGGCTGCGCCCTTCCGGCGCCGCAGGGGGATCCTGTCCGACGCGTCCGACAAGATCAAATGGACCGCCGGCTATGTGGTCGCCTGGCTGGAAGATGAGGAGTTCAAACGCCGGTCCCGCGAGAAGGTGCTGGCAACGGTTGTCGAGCAAGAGCCTGATATCATCCTCGCCCACAGCCTTGGGTCGCTGGTGAGCTACAACGCCTTCACGCACCCCGATGCGAAAGCCGGCAGTGTGAGAAATATCCTCCGCAAGGCCAGGTACGTGACGCTCGGCTCGCAAATCGGCAATCCTTTTGTCATCCGCAATCTGACAAATGGCCGGATACAGCCCCTTGATGTCGCCTTCTGGCATCATCTTTACAATCGTCATGACAGCGTCTTTACTGCGGAAATCCGGATCTGGGACGCTGACAATTTCCGGCAGACAGAAACTCCGTTCGACATTGACGGCATCGCCGATCATGGCGCGGTCCATTATTTTAAACACGAGTCCACCGTCGATGAAGTCTGGCGGCCGATTGCCCAGTCGGGTTTGAATGCCCGTTCGCTCGTGCCGGTTCAAAGAGCCGTGTCGTCTAAGAAAAAGACCAAGGCTCAGGTGCGGCAGCCCTGCCGCAAGGCCCTGCTCGTGGGGATCAACAATTACCCGGATGTTTCCATGCAGCTGGAGGGCTGTGTGAATGATGTTTTCACCATGAGCGCCGTGCTGCAGCAGTGCGGATTCCAGCCGGATACCATCCGGACCTGTCTGGACGGCCGGGCGACGGCCTCTGGAATTCTGGAACGGCTCGCCTGGCTGCTTGATGAGCCGGGGCCCGGTGATGAGCTGATTTTCTATTACAGCGGGCACGGGGCGCAGATCCCGGAGTACGGCGAGAATTTCGAGCCGGACCGCCACCTGGAATCCCTGGTTCCCTGGGATTTCGACTGGAGCCGCGAGCGCTCAATTTCCGACGACCAGATCTATGCCCTTTACAGCCAGCTGCCCTATGAAACCCGACTGGTCATGATCTTCGACTGTTGCCACTCAGGCGGTATCCATCGGGATGGCGGTATGCGGCCAAAGGGATTAACGCCGCCCGACGACATCCGTCACCGGGAATTGAAATGGGATACAAAGACGGAAATGTGGGTGAGCCGGGATTTTACCCGGATCAATCGCAAGTTCACCCGCAAAAAGGCCGTTGCCGAAGGTTTCTTCGGCAAGGATGGCGCCACCGCCCGCTTGGGCCGCGGTTCCATGCTGCGCGGCCTAAGTGACGCCAACTACAAGAAGCTGAAAAAGACCGATGAGCGGATGGCAAAAGGTGCCTATTTGCCGCTCATTCTGGAAGCCTGCAGCGAAAGCCAATACGCCTATGAATACCGCCACGGCGCAACCAGCCATGGGGCGTTCACTTACAGCCTTGCCAATATTTTGAGGCGGAGAAAGAAGATCACATTCGATGCGCTGGCCGAGGAAACCAGGAAACAACTGGCTGACCTTCAATACGATCAAACACCGGCGATCCTGGGGCCCGGGTTTATCCGCAAAGCCAATGTGCCTTGGATTTCATCTTGAACGCCAAGGCACCGCCCGGCTGACCGAACGGGATCTTTGCTCTCTAGCGGCTCTTTTCCAGCCTTTGTCAGGCGATGCTGCCGCGCGATTGTACGCCGAGCTTTTTCAGGATGATTGTCATTGGGCAAAAGCCCGTGAAGGAAAACTGGATCAGGTTTGCGCCGATGAAGGCCGTAAACCAAAGCCAATTGATGCTGTGAAAGACCGCGAGCGCCAAGCTGGCGAGGATCATGCAGCCAACGATCAATGTGAAGATGCGTTCCAGAGACATCCGGGTACCTTTTGATATATTCGATAATATGAATATAATAAATCTGACTTCGGCATGCAACCTGGCGCAGCCAATTGCTCAACCAGCAGGGACGGCTGGTTGCCGCAGCCAGTCCGCCTCGAAAGTGACATCATCACAGCCGGCGAAACGTGCCATGCGCGCCAGTTCGGCCTCCAGCCTTTGCATCCGGCCATTGCTCATCCGCACCTTCTGTTCTGGCCAGAAGGCCTTGACGTGCAGACTGCCGCGATCCCGGAAAGCCTTCATGTCGATACGGCCGATCATGCGGTCGCCTTCCAGAACCGGAAAGACATAGTAGCCGTATTGACGTTTGGCCTCTGGCACAAAAACCTCGATCCGGTAGTGAAAGCCGAACAGGCGTTCTGCACGTTTGCGGTCGCGCAACATCGGGTCGAATGGAGAGAGAATGCGGACCCGGCTCGGAGCCTCCGGCATGTCTTCAATTTCGTCCAGGGTTTCGGGATAAAGATAGACTTTTCGCGCCGCGTGGTTTCCGCCGCATTCGATTTCGGCTTCAACGATGGCGCCATTGGCAAGCGCTGTCTGGCACCAATCTTTGGCTTCGTCCGGTGTGATCAGATCCCAAAAGGCGGCGATTTCACCGGAAGTGGCAAAGCCGAGCCGGTGCAGGGCAGAGCGGCAAGCCCAGTCGATGGTTTGCTCTGTCTCAGGGGCAGGGTGCCTGTGTTCTGCCGGAATGACCCGCTCGGTCAGATCGTAGACTTTCTGAAAACCTTTTCGGCGGCAGATGGACACGTCTCCCGATCGCCAGAGATACTCCAGCGCCGCTTTGGATGGGTGCCACTCCCACCAGCCGCCGTTGCTCCGCTTTTCATCCTCACCGACTTCACCCGAAGTGACCGGTCCATGGTCGCTGATGCGCTTCAAGACAGCTTCAAATTTGGTTTCGAACTCATTCTTGTGCCAGTTGCGCCATCTGCTGCGCAGCTTCTCCTTGTCCCGCTTGAACCTGAGCTGCCAATGGGGAAAAAACGATGTCGGAATGATGGAAGCGTCGTGGGTCCAGTGTTCAAAAAGACTGCGGTCCTTTTCCAGCAGCGGCTTCAGGTTTTTCTCACGATAGGCCGGACGGCGGGCCGCCAGGATCATGTGATGAGCCCGCGCTACCGTGTTGATACTGTCCACCTGAACAAAGCCGAGGTTGCCGATCACCGCTTCCAGGTCTTCCTTCTTGCCGGGCCCGGCCGGCTGCTCGTTCAGCCCGTGGCGGCGCAGAAACAGACGGCGTGCTTGAAGGTTGGTGAGGAAAGGTAGGCTGGAACTGGGCATGAAATGTCCGAAGCTGGTGAAAGGAAAGCCGGCAGGTGAAGGTTTCGCAATTGGAACAGGAAATCACAGTTCCAAGCCTGATGGGAACCACTATTTCGTGCGCAAATTCCGCGATAGGGTCCACCCATGGATCCTGTTTTGATTCTTGCCGTTGTTTTTGTGTTTTTTCTGGCCGGTGCGGTTAAAGGCGTAATCGGCCTTGGTCTGCCGACGGTCAGCCTTGGCCTGATGACAGCGGTAACCGACCTTCCCAACGCCATGTCCCTGATGCTGGTGCCGACTTTTGTCACCAATGTGGTTCAGGCAACGACAGGCGGTTACACCAAGGTGCTTCTTCGCCGGATATGGCTGTTCTTGTTCCTGGCAACGGTAATGGTCGGGCTTGGAGGGCTTGTTCTTCAGGAAGCCGATCTGTCGCTGATGTCGATGCTGCTCGGGTTGGTGCTGTTCGCCTATGCTGTTCTTGGCTTTTCCGGCTTTTATATGCGTGTCGCCCCTGAGCGGGAAACAGCGGTTGGCGCGTCAATGGGCGCCGTGAATGGTGTTTTGACCGGAATGGTCGGGTCCTACGCAGTGCCGGGGGTGATGTACCTGCAAAGCTTGGGGCTGCCCAGAGACCAGTTTGTTCAGGCCATGGGCATGCTGTTTTTGGGTTCGACAATCGCTTTGGCAGTAAGCCTGACCAGTGGAAATTTGATGCCTGCGAACATTGGCCTCGCGTCCGTTCTGGCCACCATCCCGGCCTATGGTGGTTTTTTCTGTGGCCAGCGCATACGCAAACAGCTGTCAGAAAACCTGTTCCGGAGGTTGTTCTACGCCGCCTTGCTCTTGCTCGGATTGTTCATCTTCGCAAAGCCGCTTTTCTTATGACTAGCGGAAGGAGAGGAACGTTCAGGTGTCGGAACGCCAGCTCATTTTGAAACGAGCCTGACGCGTTTCCCAGACTTTGCTCCCGCACTACCAGCCGTGTTTGCCCACTGATAGGATTGGCGTTCTTCCGTTGGTGTGCAGAGATAGCGCTCCCTGTAGCACTTGGTGAAATGCGAGGTGGAGGCAAAACCGCAGGCCAAGGCCACATCAAGCACCGGCCGGCTTGTTCTGCGCAGCAGGTCGCGGGCCGTTTCAAGCCTCAGTCGGAGGTAATACTGGCCCGGTGTGCAGTTGAAATGGCGGCGGAACAGCCGTTCAAGCTGTCGCGGAGACAGGTTCACCGTCATGGCCAATTGCTGGCAGCTGAGCGGATCTTCGATGTGCAGGTCCATAATCCGGATGGAATCGAGGATCTTTTCGTTGGAGATCCCTGTCCGGGCTTCAATGTCGTGGCGCTGGGCAGATTCTCCCGCGCGCAAATTCTGATAAAGCCCGATTTCCGCAACTTCGTGAGACAGGGCTGCGCCATGGCGGATGGCTATCAAACGCAGCGCCATATCCATAGACGCCAGCCCGCCGGCACAGGTCATGCAGTTGCGGTCGATCGTGAAGATTTCCGATGTCACTTCAACCTGGGGAAACTCCTCCCTGAGGGAGCGTATGTTTTCCCAGTGGATGGTGCAGCGGCGGCCGTTCAAAAGGTTATAGCGCGCCAGCATATATGACCCGGTGCAAATGGCACCAAAGGTCCTTCCCATGGCATTCAGCCGCCGCAGCCGGTTTCCAAGATCTGCGTCCAGCGGCAACCGCTCCACATCCAGTCCAGTACACAAAAGTGTAATGTCGGCATCGACCAGTTCTTTGACAGATAAATCGGCTTTTATCTCGCAGCCATTGCTGGCTGTGACGGAATTGCCATCGAGCGAGTAAGTCGTCCAACGATAAAAATCACGTCCCAGCACGCGATTTGCTATTCGGATAGGTTCGACCACCGACGAAAATGCATTCATGGAAAACCGATCCAGCAGAACCAATGCTATGCTTTGACCGGATTCATCTATCGCATCTACGGACATTTACTTTGCCCTTAACTATGTCTCTGGAAGTGGTTTTTATATTTATGTAATAAGATCCTGATTTTTATATGCGCTGTCAAATAAAAATAGATGTTTGTACGGTATTCGTGATTTTGTCACGATGATGTTGCGGGGCTTTTCAAATCTGACCGTGGAGGGTAAGGCAGATCAAATGGCGTGACGTGGCGCTATGACACGTGGATTTGCAGTTTGCCGTTGCCGGATAATTGCAAACAATTTTTCTGCCAAAAGGCCGAAACGTGGTCTTTGATTGCTTCAGGTCAATGCAGTTCTGATGATAAACGATAACCAGTCAAATCCACCAAATGGTCACCCAACGGAAGATGTCCGAGAAATGAACGTTCTTGCCAAGCCCGCCGATCTGGCAGCCGCAGCCCCATCCGGCGCCTTTATCCAGGAAGTTACTTCGGTACAGCATTACACCGACCGCCTGTTCAAGTTCCGGATGACCCGTCCGGCCAGCTTCCGGTTCCGCTCCGGCGAATTTGTCATGATCGGACTGATGATCGACGGCAAACCGCTCTACCGGGCCTATTCGATCGCAAGCCCGTCATGGGATGAAGAGCTTGAGTTCTTTTCCATCAAGGTGCCGGATGGTCCGCTTACCTCGCATCTTCAGAAAATCCAGCCCGGCGATGCTGTTCTGATGAAGAAGAAGCCGACCGGAACCCTGGTGAACGATGCGCTTCTGCCCGGTAAACGGGTCTATATGTTCTCAACTGGCACTGGTATCGCACCCTTTGCCAGCTTGATCCGTGACCCGGACACCTACGAAAAGTTTGATCAGGTTATCCTGACCCATACCTGCCGTGAGGTTGCCGAACTGAAATACGGCGAGGACCTGGTGGCCGAGACCATCAATGATCCGCTGATCGGCGAATACGCCAAAGACAAGCTGGTGCACTACACGTCCGTGACACGGGAAGATTTCCCCCGTCAGGGCCGGATTACAGACCTCATAGAAAGCGGCAAGCTGTTCACTGACCTCGGTGTGCCGCCTCTGGATCCGGCTGTCGACAGGGGCATGATCTGCGGTTCCATGGATATGCTCAAGGACACCAAGGAGCTGCTGGAAAAGTTCAATCTCAACGAAGGCGCCAACAACAATCCGGCGGAATTCGTTGTCGAGCGCGCTTTCGTCGGCTAAGCCCGCCTAAAACTGTTTGATTGCCAAATGCCACGCCCTCGCGCGTGGCATTTTTGGTTTTGGCCAGTGCGCCAGCTTTGCACGCTTGTGGGCATTTCTATTCAAATCCATCCCGTTGAATTGACGCGAACACAACGGCTTTTCCCGCGAAATGAACACGCAAACGCCCCTGCAAAATTGATTTTGGCAGCCGGTGCAAGTGCGTATCGGCAGATGTTGAATGCCGATTCGCTGCGTTCGAAATGGAATGGATTCCGTCAATTCATTGCTTTTTGAGTTCTCAAAAGAGCCGTTTGGCGCGGTTTGAGGCCTCTGTCCACATCAATCATGGGGTGCTGAGCTGATCGGCATAGAGGAACGCGGTCATGGTGGAGTAAATTTAAGCTGCTGAAAGCAAAGGGTATCGAGCGGGAATTCCGCTCCAGGCAGGTCGTATAATGGTAAAAGTTATCGCTGAACTGGGTATCAACCATCGCGGCTCATTGCAGGTGGCGCGGCAGCTCGTCGAAATTGCTGCCAATGCCGGTGCCTGGGGCGTGAAATTCCAGTACCGCTCAAAAGACAACTTTTACAATGCGGTCGAGGAAATCGGTGATGAAATCATCAGCCAGGAACTCGAACGCAGCTATCTGTCTCCCGATGAAATTCTGACGCTGACCCGCGAAGCCAAGGCGAAAGGGCTCAATGTCGGGATTAGCTTCTTCCGGTTTGATGATTCAGAAGACTTTGATGGCAGCCTGACCGAATTCGACTTCTTCAAGGTTCCGTCGGCCGAGCTTCTGAATTTCGATCTCATCAATTCACTCGCCGAAATCAACCGGACCATCATCATCAGCACGGGCGGTCACGACCAGATTGCGATTGGAAACGCAGTCAACCGGACACGGCACATACCCGGTGTTGTCTATCTGCACTGCATTTCCAATTATCCGGTTCTGCTGGGCAACCAGCAGCTTCTTTTCATCAAGACGCTTGCAGATATGGCCGGAACCCCTGTTGGGTATTCCAGCCACGATCAGGATTGGGAAGTCTGTTTGCTCGCCGTTGCCAACGGCGCGGAATACATCGAACGTCATCTGACGCTGGATAAACACGGCTCCGGTCTCGATGACAGTTCCAGTTCCGATCCTGACGAGTTCCGCAAACTCTGCAAGTTCATGAATGCCTATGCAGGTATCCAGGGCAAGGGGGACCGGCAGGTCAACCAGGGCGAACTGATCAACATGCAGAACTTGGGCACGTCACTTTATGCCCAAAGGGATATTCAAGCAGGCGGAACAGTGGATCTGTCGAACTGTGCTGTCCGGTCGCCGAGAAAGGGCCTGACCCTTTCCGAGCTGGAAAGCCGTCCGTCCCGCATTCTGGAGCGGCCGCTTTTAAAGGGCCAAGCCTTGACAGAGCTGCACTTTGCGCCACCAAAGCCGAACTTGGCTGCGCCCTTGGCTTCTTACTGCAATGACAAGGATATTTCCCTGCCTATCCGGCTTCACGATGCCGAAGTGCTGCAGGAGCGGTTTCCTATCCGGAATTTCGAACTTCATTTGTCCTATAGCGAAGTCGAAATCTTCAAGACGGATCCGGAAGCGTTCCTCTCCCGGATCCTGAAAGACAAGGTCTATTCGATCCATTTGCCGGACTATATTCACGGCAACCGGCTGGTTGATCCGCTTTCCGCCGATACTGCCATCCGGTCGGACAGTCTGGAGATGATTGACGCCTGTGTTGCGCTGGCTGCCCGGCTTTCGAAGATCACAAGCGCACCTGTGCCGATTGTCGGCAGTTTTTCGCGGCTTGTTGCGGGCGGAAAACGCGAAACCTATCAGCAGCTGAAAGACTTCATACTTGGTGTCCGAGCGAGGCAAGGCGTGGACGTCTATCCGCAGTGGCTGCCTCGCATTGCCTGGTATTTCGGCGGGGCGGAAGTCCTCGACATGTTCTGCGGCAGTGACGACATTCAGATCCTTCGCGATCTGGAACTGGAAATCTGCCTCGATATTTCGCACCTCATCCTGTCTGCCAACTATGAGCAGGCCAATTGGCGGGACTGGTATTCAGAGCTTCTGCCTTTGACTCGTCACGTTCACATCGCCGATGCGGAAGGCATTGACGGCGAGGGGATTGAATTCGGCAAGGGCGACCTTGGGGATGCCGGAGAATTTCTGGAAGTGCCTTACCGCAAGGTGCTTGAGGTCTGGCAGGGCCACCTATCGGAGGGAGATGGATTTGAACGCGCAATCCAGCAATTGGGTCAAGTCGATGCCTAGAACACTCATCACAGGAATCACCGGACAGGACGGAAGTTTTCTGGCGCGCAGCCTGCTGGAAAAGGGGCACGAAGTATACGGTACCGCCAGGCTAGGACGGTCAGCGAATGCGGGACGGCTGAGGGAAATCGGCATTGCCGACAAGATCCAGTTCCGGCAGATGGAGATTACCGAATTCGCCAACGTTCAGTCGGTGCTGTCGGAAATCCGCCCAGACTATATCTACAACCTTGCTGCTCAAAGCTCCGTCGCTGACAGCTTCAAGTATCCGCACTATACGTCCGAGGTGAACTACCTTGGCGTCATGAACATCCTCGAAGCCATGCGTCTGCTGAAGTTGGATGCAAAACTCTATCAGGCGTCCACCTCCGAAATGTACGGCGGCGCTTTGGAGTTTCCGCAAAATGAAGCCACTCGGTTCTGCCCTCTGAGCCCCTATGCCGTTTCCAAGCTGGCCGCACACTCTCTGGTGGTCAACTACCGTCAGGCTTATGGGATTTTCGCCACCTCAGGCATCCTGTTCAATCACGAATCTGAGTTGCGGGGCCTTGAGTTCGTCACCCGGAAAATCACCAGCTGGCTCGCCCGGATCAAGTTGCACAACAGCGATCCCATGCCGCTTGGAAATCTGGGCGCTGCCCGCGATTGGGGCTATGCGCCTGAGTACATTGAGATGATGGTCAAGATGCTCGGGCATGATCAGCCGGATGACTATGTGATTTCAACCAATACGGAACACACGGTGCGCGAGTTCCTGTTCAGCGCGGCTGCAGAAATCGGATTCGAGCTGTTTTCCGATGGCGAGGGCGCCGATGAAAAATGTTACGATCGCAAGACTGGCCGTTTGATTGCCTACGTTGATCCGGGCTTCTTCCGGACATCTGACCGGGTCAGCCTGCGCGGAGACAATTCCAAAGCTAAGAAGGAACTCGGCTGGAAACCTAAGGTGCTTGCTCCTGAAATCGCCCGGCGCATGGTCAATTATGATCTGAAAATTACTGAAGCTGCCGCGGTTTAAGCAGAACTGCGGCACGACGTGGGCGGTCTGGTTCGCCGCCGAAAGTTAGTCCTGACGGATACCCAACGTGCAAGTAACGGCGATTATTCCAGCCCGGGGTGGCTCCAAGGGGATACCCAAAAAGAACATCAAACCATTCATGGGCGAGCCGTTGATCGCCCGAACGATCAGGGCTGCGTCTTCCGCCACCCTTGTTGATGACGTTGTCGTCACCAGTGACGATGAGAGCATTCTTGCTATTGCTGAAGAGCATGGCGCCGAGACGGTGTTGCGGCCGGATGCGTTGTCGCAGGATACGTCGTCATCCGAATCTGCGCTTCTGCATGCAATCGAAACATCTGCTATCTGCAGCAATGCGGAGGTAATTGTCTTTCTCCAATGCACTTCACCCTTTACGACGCCGCAAGAAATCGATCTTGTCATCAATGCTCTTAAATCAGAAAGGGCAGATGTTGCATTTGGTGCCGTTGAAGTGCATGTATTTCTTTGGGAAATTGCCGTAGATGGCTCTGGGGTAGGGGTCAATCACGACGCTGCACTGCCGCGGCAAAGACGCCAGGATCGTCCTAAACAATACCGGGAAACCGGGGCTATATATGCGATGCAAAAGGATGGCTTTCTAAGCGCGGGAAGCCGTTTTTTTGGACGGGTGGTTCCCGTCGAGTTGCCTGGTGGTGTGGATATTGATTTGGATACTCCAGAAGACTGGAGGCTGGCGGAGACCTATGCTGCTGAACGTGCAAAGGAATGAACTGTCTTAAAAGCCTTGGTGAGTGACTACCGAAATGGAAAATAAGACCGGCATATTTGCAACGCTGGAAATGCTGGGAGTTGCCAGCCTGGAAACCAGGGAAATCTATGCCCAATCGACCCGTGACGTGGATGGCTTGACGGTCTACCGGGATCAGATGTCAGGCGTCATTTACATCGATGACTTCTACACCGGAGACGAGACCTATCAAACGGGAACTTACCGCCAGAAAACGGTGCATGCTGGCGGCACGCCTACTTATGAAGAGTTCCAGGATGCCGCGCGGCGTTCAGAGGTTTGCCGGAAGTTCTTTTCCGGAAAAAACATCCTCGATTTTGGTTGCGGAAAAGGGGAATTCCTGAGAGCAGTCGCGCATGAAACAGCGTCCTGCGTTGGCATTGAATTGCAGCAGGATGCCGTCGATGCGTTGAACCGCGACGGTATATCCTGCAAGACGGCGCTCTCGGACATCGAAGATATCAGCATGGATGCCGTTTTCAGCTTCCATGTCATCGAACATCTGCCGGATCCGGCCAAAGTTCTGCGGGAGTTGAGAAACAAGCTGAAGGAAGGTGGTACTCTGGTCATTGAAGTCCCGCATGCGCGCGATTTTCTGCTTACGCAGGTTGAGAGTGAACCGTTCCGCAATTTCACGCTCTGGAGTCAACATTTGGTCCTGCACACGCGGGACAGCCTTCAGCGTCTCTTAAAGTATTGCGGTTATTCAAATATCACGATTGAAGGTGTCCAGCGGTATCCCCTCTCAAATCATATTCAATGGCTCGCAACCGGCAAGCCCGGCGGGCACAAGTCAAAGTTCTCAAGCCTAGATACCGGAGAGCTGACATCTGCCTATGAAGCATCTCTTCAAAAGATTGATGCGACTGACACATTGCTTGCGATAGCTCGGAAGTAACAGGGTCAAAGCAATCAGAGTCCGAGACGTTTGTTGCGGCGTTCAGGCGAAAATGTCTTAAGCCATTCTGCAATGTCTGCCTTCAGGTCGGGGACGACCGCAGTTGCCGATTGCTCGCTGGTCAACAAGTAATAGCGCATCGATGGATGCCATGGCGGATCCTTTTGGCCCAGCAACAACGCCGGCTCACTTTGTCCGAACCGGAAACATGGCACATCAACCGCACCGGCAACTTCCGCGACGCTGGTGTTGGCTGTCACGACAAGGTCACAGCAAGCGGTGAGTGAGGCCGCTGCGATCAAATCATCAAACAAATCAACTTCTTCAAGGTTTACGAAATTGCCGTCCGTTTTAGACTTCAGGTAGTCTATTTCCTTCGCAATGGCTTCATATTGAAGATTGACGAATATCACGTCTTCAAATTCCATGATTGGTGCAATTTGCGGCGCCGACAAATAGAGGCGGGCCCTGGAAACTGCAAGGTTCCGTGAGCGCCAACCAATTCCAATGATTGGTTTTCCTTTTCCTTTTTCCTGAATCCGCTCCAGATAATCTTTTGCTTGTTCCTGGTCAAAAGCATAAACGGGAAGTTTGGCCTTGCCGAAATCATCAAGACTGTTTCTGAAGAAACGCGCCAAATCAGTGATATTGGCGTGAACATCGAAGTCTGTTTTCAGAGCCTTGAAATTCTCGTCAAACGCAGCTGGCCTGCAAATGGTCGTGGGAAAGCTCTTCTGATACCAGGGCGTGGCCTTTGCAGACAGCTCGATGATGACCTTGCCGGCACGTTCGATGAGTTCGGGAAGCATCGTACCGGCCTTGATGGCATCACCGAGACCCTGATCAGCCCAAACGAGGACAGTTTTGTCCGAAATATCCTCGCCCTCCCAGGCCGGGACATCGAAGGTACGGCGGATGACCTTGGACGCCTTGTCATCGAAACGGGCCGGGTGAAGCTGCCAACCTGTTTCGATGTCACCGACAGCGAGGTGCGCCAGAGACAGATTCCAGTCCAATCCCTTGTCTTCTTCTGCGCCCAGGTTGCGCGCGTTGGTTAGGTACTCAATGGCGGGTTCGGGCTGATCAAGCATGAGATAGTGAATGCCGAGAGTGACATTGCGGGCGCAATCCAGCGGCTTGTCTTCCTGAGCTTCGATCGCGTATTTCAGTCCCGTATGGGTTTCGCCCATTTTGAACAATAGGCGTGCGACCTCATGCTTTATGTTCCCATTGTCCGGGAACCGCTCGATCGCGTCCGCCAGTTCGGCTTCGGAGTTTTTGTAATCCTCCAGCTGGAGACGGGCCCTTGCCCGTTCAATGTAGTTTTCAGGATTATCCGGTTCGAGAAGTGCTGCTTTGTTGAAAAATGCCAAGGCCTTGCGGGTTTCTTTGGCGTCTCTAAGCAAAACGCCGTAGTTCCGGTACGGATCACTGAAGTTCGGATGCCGGACGATGAGCTGCTGGAACAGTTGTTCTGCTTCTTCGGTTCGCTTCATCCTGCTGAGGGAGATTGCTTTCAGGTTCTGCGCCTCAATCAGATTTGGATCGAGGGAAAGCGCCTTCTCGGCGGCTGCGAGCACCTGATCAGGCTCTGTATCGGCAAGGTCCGACATGGCCCGGGCAAGGTTGGCATAATAAGGAGCTCTGGTGGGCGCGAGCTTGATTGCCTTGTCGATGTAGGTGAGAGCTTTAACCGGATCGCCCATTTGGCGGTAGCTGACGCCTAAAAGATGAGTTGCGTCCGGGTTGTTTGGAGCCTTTTTCAGCACCAGCTTGTAAATCTTCTGGGCCTTTTCAATTTCGCCCGCCTGTTGCAGCGCCAGCCCCTTCTTCATTTTTTCCAGCAGAGGGTTGGGCGCAGTTCGCGTCGCCATGACTACTCCGGAGCCAGTTTCACAAGAATCACTCACCAGAGTTTATCAGGAGTTGGGAGAAGGCGTGACCGGCGGGAAAAATCGAGACTGGTTTAGAGACAAAATCCACGGGAAACTGGCGGTTAAAAGAAAACACGTAGCCAAAGAGGGAGATTTGCCTTCAGGCAACGTCCGCGCTGAGTTCAGCCACCGCTCCGGCGAGTTCGTCAAAGTGGGAAATGATCCGGTCTGGTGCCAATTCAGTAACAGGCACAGGCGTATACCCGAAATCAACCGCGATGACCGGGATGCCGGCTGCGCGTGCGGCATTGATATCTGTTGCGGTGTCGCCGATCATGATCGAACCTTCTGACTTGCCGCCAGCGCGGGAAATGGCCCCAAGCACAGGTTCCGCCTTGGGTTTACTGACAACAAAGGTATCTCCGGCTACGACCGAACTGAAAAAGCGGCTCAGATCGAGGCGGTCAAGGAGTGGATGGGTCAGCCGTTCCGACTTGTTGGTGCAAACTGCAAGCCGCCAACCTTGCTCCTGCAACTTGCTGAGTGCGGATACTGCACCTGGATAGGGCCGTGTTTGATCAGTCATATGGATTTCGTAGTGATCAAGAAACTGATGGAACAATGGTTCGATCAGATCGTCAGTCCAGGGGGTGGCACTCGCGTCCAGGCCACCGCGCAAAAGCGCCTTCGCGCCATGGCCGGCCAGCTTGATGAGTTGGTCAGCAGGGGCGGCGGCATATCCGGCTGACGTCAGGACGGCATTGGTCGTAGCAACGAGGTCTTCGCCTGAAGATACCAGCGTGCCGTCGAGATCGAACACGAGTACGGACATGAACCGTCTTTCTTGGCGGCTAAGAATGGATGTTACCGTACACCTAACCAAATCGTCTGCCGCCCTCAAGCCGCTCTTGGAATGTTTTGGGGCGCGCAGACCCAGGTCACGGTCTCACAAATGAGGCTGAAAGGCGCCAGAAACGGCAAAGATCAGCAAGGAAATTCGTGAAAAGCGGGCTGGTTGCCCGGTTGAGCGGATTGACGCAGCAGATAGACGCCGTTTTGGCGTCGCTTCGCGATGGGATGAATTTGCTCGGCAAGGCGTTGCAAGCCTTTGAAAATCTTCAGGTTTCCTGTACGCCCGCGTCTTTTATCTGCACGAATTCATCTCCACCTTTTCTATCGCATTTATGGGTCCGTGACCTAGAGCTTATAAGCCGTCCGGAAACCGCCCCAGTGACGGCCGTTGATGACAATCGGGGCGTCAACCTCCTTCATCCAGACGATATTGCCATTGCCCATGTCACGGGCATAGGTCTGGATCAGGAACGGCCGCGTGTTCCGGGCCGCGCTCAGACCTGCACGGTCATCAAAGATCCGTTTGTTGCGGCAGTTCGCGGCATTCCAGGCAGGATCATCTGGCCGCTGAGGCTGAGAATAGATTGTATTGTGCACTGGCAGATAGCCGTTCCGATCAACAGATGCACAAAAGGCCATGCCCTTGGTCTTGGCAAGTATGTCCTCCTGGATCTCAGGTAATACATACTCCAGCTGTTCCAGAAAGCGGGTACTCACCTGCTGCGGATCTGTCCTTTCGATCGGCAGATAGTCGGTATCGAAGAGCGCATCCATTGACAGTTTGCGTGTGTCGACCAGCCGTGTCATGGCGGCGCTGACCCTCTTTGCGCCGTCCTGGGCAAGGTCTATCATTTCCCGGTGTTCGGAACGGAACCCGTCGATAAACCTATTGAGGCCATCTTCGAACGCGGCGTCCGTCTCGGTAAATGCACAATGGTAGCCGTTGGGTGACTGACAAAGCACCTTGATGCCAGCCGTTCCGATTGACGGCAAGGTGAGGGTTCCCTGGCTGTTCGGCTGCAGCAGATTATCGTCTGCACAGGTTAAAAGCGCGCCGCCTTCGGAAATGTCGCGTGTTTCGACATTGCCTCGGGTTTGGTTCGCATTGACGAACTGGCCGTTCAGCTTGACCGGCAACCGGTCTGAAGCCCTACGGTCCCCGGCTTCATTTTGCCGTATCATCATTGTGAAGCGGGTGCCCAGTGCGTCAATCGCCTGGCTCATGTCGTTTCCGGCCGAAGAGGCTTCTTGTCCGCCGCTTTCCGCCTTGTGGGCTGAATTTTCGATTGAATCCGCTCGTCGGCCAACTTCTTCGACGAATTGGGCCGTTTCGTTGGCGCGTTCGCGAATCTCGGAAGTTGTGTTGACCTGTTCCTGGACCGCGTTCTCGACAGCGGCAAAATTCGGCCGGATCAGGCCGATAACGTCGATAATACGATTTACCGAGCCGATACTGGTCTCCGCTGACTGTTGCAGCCGTTCGATGTTAGCGACAATTTCGTCTGTTGCGTTCTGAGTCTCAACAGAGAGCGATTTGACTTCATTGGCAACGACAGCAAACCCTTTGCCCGCTTCACCGGCCCGTGCTGCCTCGATCGTCGCGTTGAGGGCCAATAGGTTGGTTTGTTTGGCGACATCGGAAATCAGCCGGACGACATTCGCAATGTCTTCAATCGCCGTTTTTAGTTCCAGAACACCAGAGTTTGCCTCATCGGCGACTTCCCTTGCCTGATCAGCAAGTTCACTCGATTGAATGACCTGTTGGCCGATTTCGTTGCTTGCCGTCGCCAGGCCTGAAATGGATTCCGCCAGGTCGGAAGCATTGGTGAGGGCCAGTCCGCTTTGATCCCGAAGCGCACTGCTTTCATTGCGGATGGTGTCAACCAGCTGTAACTGTCCGGCAATACGCTCCTGCACATTTTGCATCGAGGTGCGGGTTGCTTTGGCCGCTGCCTGAAGGTCGTCTTCAATCGCATCAAGCGTATAGGAAAGCATTTCAGAGTTTTGCTGCGGTTCCGGGGACGTTTCCGGCTCCTTGTTTTCGGGCGTCAAAACATCTGATGTTGGAAGTTCACTCTCTGCTTTTTTATTCTTGCCAAAGAACAGCACCATCGGTCCTCGACCCCACCTAACCAAGTCTCAGTAGTGGTGAAATTAGATCTGATTCACTGAAATTAGGGTTAATGGATGGTGATTTGCGCGGTTGTCGGTCTTTTTTAGAGTATTTTTCCAGAATTGGCGGGAGGGGGCGGTTTGTGCCGCTGTAAAATCGCTTTCCATCAAGCAATACCCTCGTCAAAATTACAAGAATTTCAAACCAGATTTTTATCTAACCCAAAGGAAGGGGCGGGCTCTTTTGTGGTTGGCAAATTGTCCGTAGCACGAGAGGCTCGATCAATCCGCAATGAGAATGCCTGTGGCTGGACCACAATCGGCCGTTGCGATTTGAGACTTGCCCATAGCAACTGCCGACTCTTGTCGGCCTGAGTCTTCCAACTGGAGCCTTACCCCCGCATTTTCAAACAGGAATCACGACCAGTTTGATGTGCTGATAGAATGAAAGCGGCCGCTGGCTATCTGCCCCATGGATTTAAAACGCAGCAGACGGGCAAATTCATCCCATCATGAAGCGGTGCTAAAACGGCTTTAAACTACTGCGCCGATCCGCCTAATCAGGCAGCCGGGCCGCTTTTTGCGAACTACCTTGAGAAACTTTGCAGTTTCTGGCGCCATTTTATCCCCATTTGTGACGGCGCGACCTAGACCCTGACTTGGTCTGCGTGCTACTCAGCCTTCCAGTTTGCCGACGTTTTGGAGACGCAATGAGCGACGAGTGGAAGCGCCAAGCAGCGGAAGCTGCCTTGAATGACGTTCATCACGGAATGAAGCTGGGGATTGGTACCGGGTCAACTGCAGAGCATTTCGTCCGGGCACTCGGTGCGCGGGTTCGCGATGGGCTGGATGTTGTTGGGGTGCCGACGTCGGAACGTACGCGGGAACTTGCAGCTTCCGAAGGCATCAGACTTTCGACCCTGGAAGAGATGCCCCACCTTGATCTGACGGTGGACGGAGCTGATGAAATCGATCCGCAAATGGCATTGATCAAGGGTGGCGGTGGCGCTTTGCTGCGTGAGAAAATCGTTGCTGCCGCATCTGACAACATGGTTGTCATTGCCGACACCAGCAAGCTGGTGCCGCAGCTGGGGGCATTTCCTCTTCCAATAGAAGTGGTCCCTTTTGGCCTGGGGGCAACTCGTCTGGCTGTCGAGGCCTGCCTGGATAGTTTGGGCCTGTCCGGCGCATTGTCGCTTCGCGGTGGCGAGAGCCATCCTTTCGTCACAGATGGCGGCCATTTCATCATTGATGCCGCGTTGGGCCGGATTAACGATGTCCCGGCGTTGGCCGACAAGTTGGTTGCGATTCCCGGCGTGGTCGAACATGGTTTGTTCATAGGTCTTGCCGCCAAAGCCTATGTTGCAGGGCCAAATGGGATTCAAACGCTGCCTGCCGATGGTTGAGGCTTAAGTTTTATGGTCCAAGGCATCACCCTGGGCCGATGTTGGAGTGTAATATGATGTTGAATAAATGCTTGAAAGCCGGAGCCCGGTATGCTGCTGCCGCTTTTCTCGCGGCGGGGCTTCTGCCCGGGGCGGCAACCGCACAGGAAACGCTCTCCGAAAGTCATGTGCAAGCTGCACGGCAAGTGGTTGCGGCGACGAATTCACTGTCTTCATTCGACGAGATTCTTCCTGTTTTGGCTGAGCAAACCAAAACAACCTTCGTTCAGGCAGATCCCTTCCGAACGGATGAAGTTGTGACGGTAACAACCGAAGTCGCCTTGAAGCTTGCTCCGAAGCGCAAGGAATTGAACAGGACCATTTATGAAATCTGGGCCCGCCGGTTCTCCGAAGAGGAACTTGCCAAGCTGGCCGAGTTTTACAAAACACCACTTGGACAGAAGCTGGCCGAAAACATCCCGTCGATCACGGCACTTTCACTCGGCGCGGCCCGCCAGTGGCAGGACCAGATTTCTACGGAGATGGTCAGCATGGTTCGCGAAGAACTGACCAAGGCAGACGGCGCCGGAGCGCAGTAGTCTCCAACGGATATCAAGACTACGTTATCAGCTACAAGGCCGCTTCCGCGGCCTTGTTTTTTACGTTCTGACCCCGACATAGCGGGTGAGATAAACAGCAAGTCCTCACGGTGGAACGGGATCTGCTTGAGATTTAGAATACTGAGAGGCAGAAATGAGCGATTTTGACTATGACCTGTTTGTAATTGGCGGCGGGTCCGGCGGGGTGCGGGCGGCCCGTATCGCGGCAACTCATGGCGCCAGGGTCGGGATCGCAGAAGAATACCGGTATGGCGGAACCTGTGTGATCCGCGGCTGTGTTCCCAAGAAACTATTCGTATACGCCTCCAAGTTTTCCGAGGAATTCGAAGATGCTGCCGGCTTCGGCTGGACGGTTGGCGAACGCTCTTTTTCCTGGGACAAGCTGGTTTCGGCGAAGGATCAGGAAATCACCCGTCTTGAAGGGATTTACAGGCGCAACCTGGACCTGAGCGGCGTCGAGCTGCATGATTCCCGCGCAGTCATTGACGGGCCGAACTCGGTCCGGCTTTTGTCGACAGGCCAGGTGATCAGCGCCAAGTATATCCTGGTTGCGGTTGGCGCATCGCCAAATGTCGATCCAGGCCTGCAGGGAAGCGAACACCTCATCACTTCAAACGAGGCGTTTCACCTTTCTGAACTGCCCAACAAGATCGTGGTCGTGGGCGGTGGCTATATTGCCGTGGAATTCGCCGGGATCTTCAATGGCCTGGGCGTTGACACCACGCTTATTTACCGCGGTGAGGAAATCCTGCGCGGGTTCGACATGGATATGCGCAAGGCCGTTCACGAAGAAATGGAAAAGAAGGGCATTCGCGTGATTTGCGGCGATGTCTTCACATCCATCGAAAAGAACTCTGACGGAACCTTGACCGGCAAGACCAAATCCGGAGACACGCTGACTGCGGACCAGATTATGTCCGCCATTGGCCGCCGTCCCCATACTGCTGAATTGGGGCTCGAGAAGGCCGGTGTCGCAACCGACGAAATAGGTGCCATCAAAGTGAGCGCCGACAGCCGGTCGTCAGTGCCGTCGATCTATGCGGTCGGTGACGTCACCAACCGGGCCAATTTGACGCCCGTCGCAATCCGCGAAGGGCACGCGTTTGCGGACACGGTCTTCGGCGGCAAGTCCTGGATCGTGGACCATAGCCTGATCCCGACAGCTGTGTTCTCGCAGCCGGAGATGGGCACTGCTGGCCTCACTCAGGAGCAGGCGCTCGAAAAGACGCCGAACCTCGACATTTACAAATCCAGCTTCCGTCCGATGAAGCACACCCTGTCCGGCCGCGACGAGAAAATGCTGATGAAGCTGATTGTCGACGCGGATACAGACAAGGTGCTTGGTGTTCATGTTCTGGGTCCTGATGCCGGTGAACTGGCCCAGGTGCTCGGGATCACACTTTCCATGGGCGCAACCAAGGCAGACTTCGACAGCACGATTGCTGTTCACCCGACAGCTGCCGAAGAGCTGGTCACCATGCGGGAGCCGACCGAGCGCCTGCGCGGGTAACCGTCAGAACGGGTAAAACAAAATTCGTGGCAATTGCGGCCTGTCGCTTGCAAAAGCGTCAGGCCGCATTGCTTGCGCGGTCTGGTTCAGCCGTTTCCGGTTTCTGGGCAGGCTCTTTAGTTTTTTCAGGGGGCGAAGGTGTTTTGTTCATGTCTTCGGCAAAGGCGGTCTGGCCGCGTCCGTTTTCCTTGGAGTAGTATAGCGCGGCATCGGCGCTTGCCATGAGGGCTTCCGCGTTGTCACCGCGGTTTGGAGCGGTCGCGACACCGATGCTGAGGCCCACTTCTGCAACTTCGCCGTTCTTGAGAGGAATTGGCTTCTTCACAGCGCCAATCAGACGGCCACTCAGCAACGTCAGCCGCCCGCGGTCGGTGAACTTTGTGAACAGAATGACAAACTCGTCACCGCCTTGCCGCGCTACCAGGCCGCCAGGCTCGACGATGTCCTTCAGCCGTTTGGCGACGACTTTGATGACTTCATCTCCCGCAGCGTGGCCGTAGGTATCATTGACCTGTTTGAACTTGTCGAGATCGCAATGGAGGAGGGCGAACCTGGCCCCCGGTTTTCGTGTAATCACAGCCTCCAGTGCACGGGAAAGCTGTAGTCTGTTGGCGAGGCCCGACAACGGGTCATGCAGGGCAAGATACTTGTTCTGCCGCTCGCTCGCCTGCAGTGATGTCGTCAGCTTGCCAATGCGCCAGGCGATGCCGAAGGCAAGCACAGCGAGCAGGAAACTCAGACCAAGGATCACGGGTATGACCGTCGGCCAGATCGACGTGGAATGATTTTGGCTTTGGCTGCGCCAGGTAAAGCTGCCCAATGGTGCGTCCTTCGCATCGCGGATAAAGCGGGAAGGGCTTTCCGGATTGGCTATGACATCCGGCCGAAAGGTGAGGTCGACGAACGAAAGCTGGGCATTGAGCTCGGACAGCAGTTTCTCGTCGATGAACTTCGCTGAAACCAGGATCGTAGGTGTAGCGGTCGGCAGGGTGACGGTTTCCTGATCCGGAATGACCGGAATTGCGCTGGCAAGCGCGGGATGTCCATCAACTTCGATAAATCCGACGGCGGCATAATCGGAGATCACCAGCCCCTGAAGGGACCTGTGGCTATACCCGCCCGGAACCCGGACCTGATTGGACAGGAACAAGGCGCGGGCCTTCTCGATCAGGGGCGTATAGGCCGGCGTGTCACTGAGCGGCCGGTCGGTGATGTGGGTGTAATCCTGAAACGATTCAGCCAGAACCCGGTTGCCGTCCGACACTATCAGGACCCGGTCATGCTGATAGCCGGACCAGAGCGTTTCGATCTGCTGGTGCACAAACTCGTAACTGAAGTTGCGGACCACATTCTCGACGGTGGCGTCGCGCCGTGCGACGGTAAGCTGCTCGTGAACGATATGTGCCCTGTGGGTCGCGAGCGTGTTCTGGAACAGTTGTTTTTCATTGGCAATTGCTTGCCGTTTCGAGGCATTGGAAGCCACGTAGCCGACAAAGGCAAGGGAGGCGGAGGTCAGCGCGATGAGGAGGCCTGCGAGTAAAAACGCCAGCGTCGAGAGATGGCTTCGCTGGCCGGTCTTTCCCCGGTCATAATGGCGCTGGTCCTGTTTTTTCACGCAAAACTACCCTGTACTGGACGAGCGAATTTGCAAAATCCACTTGTGACCTGCCGGTCAAAACACGGCTATACCCTAGCAAACTCCAGTTAACAGGGAGTGGATCGTAGTTCAGAAAAATTCCGTAACCAATTAATAACTATGATGAAATCAGATCGTCTCTTGTCATTTCTTACAGGCGGGCCGGAGGCGGGGTACCAGGCTGGAAAACTGACCGCAACGTATGGAAGAGACGGTGTTTCGTCGGTGCATCGCCGAAAGCAACTGGTTATTGGCCCGAAACCTAAGCGGCGTAGATGGAATCCGGGAGGTCGGCATATTCATAGGCGCCGCGCCCTTTTTCCTTGGCCTTGTAGAGGGCTTTGTCTGCGGCGGCCAGGAGCTGTGCTTCGCATTTGCCGTGATCGGCGGCAAAGGCGACACCAAGGCTGATACCAACTTGTGCCGGCGGGTGCGGCGGAATGGCTATCGGCAAACCTATCTCGCGCAAGATGCGCTCACACAGGCTGGTAATGGCGGCTCTGTCGACGGCATTTTCGATCAGGATGACAAATTCGTCCCCGCCGGAGCGGGCCACCAGGCCCATGTCGCCGGTTGTGCGGGTCAGCCGTGCCGCGACTTCGCAGATCGCAGTATCGCCAGCCAAGTGGCCATATGTGTCGTTGATGTCCTTGAACCGGTCCAGATCACATACAATCAAGGCGAACTCCAGTTCGCCGTCCTGTTCAAGAAGCTCGTCGATCTTTTGTGTGAATTGAAACCGGTTCGCAATTCCTGTGAGCGGGTCATGAAGCGCGTTGAACCTGTGGAGACGTTCACTGTCTTCAAGAGCATTGACCAGGACACGGGTTTTTCTGGCTGCGAACAACCCGACGCCGGAAATGGCAGAAATCAGTACAAGAAGGATCGGAATAACGTAGTTCCAGATCCCTTGTCCCGGTGACTGTCCTGTCCATGAATAATAACCCCAGGGCTGGCCGTCCATGTCGTAGAGGACACTTTTGAAATCCGTGGTTTCAGGCGGACTGCCCTTGGTAAACTGCAGCCCGGAAAACGGAAGTTTTTCCTTCAACAGGCTGACGTATTGCGCGTCGATGAAACGAATGGTGATGAGAACGAAAGGCGGTTTGTCGTCGAGAGCCACTTCCCCCTCATGGGGGACGATAGGCATGGCGACAAGATGGGCTGGTTTCCGGTCAATGAAACCGACGGAGATGTCCGCGAGGTCGCCGATAGTGTTGTAGGGGATGTGGGGAATTGTAAAGCCATCACGGTGAGGTATTCTCAACCCGGCATAGGTTGCCTGATTGCGTTCCGCGAGTTTGTGGATGTTCGACCCGGGTGGCAAACGCTCAGAACTGAACGTGACATAGTCCCTGAAGGCCTTGGCAACGACCTTTCCTTCCGGTGAAATCAGATAGGACCGCTCGATCAGGAAATCTTCCCAAAGGTGATTGAGCAAGGCGTGCCGGACAAAATTCCCGTCAAACATGTGCGCAACGTTTTCAACCGTTTCGTCGCTGTACACCAGCGCCGCCATGTTTTGCGCGGTACGGAGGTCTATCTCGCGCTCTGCGTGTTCAAACAGGCTGACTTCATAGGTGTGGGCCTGCCGGTCGGCCTGGCGGGAGGCAAGGTAACTGATGAACACCAGGGACGTTGTCGCCAAAAGGATCAAAAATGCCGCGAGCGCGTTGATCCAGTGGCTTGCACTGCCAGTACGGCTGTATTTCGAGCCGGTATTTGGCAATTTTGACATGTACAACTTGCTGCGCTCAGTTGGTTGTGCTTGTAAAAATAAACTACTACAAGTAACTCAAATAATAATATTTGAAATTTGTGTATTTTTACTGAATCTGGGCGCGTGTAGTATTTTGCCGTGGCGCAGCAGTTTGTTTTCCTGAACCAATACAATGTGACTGCTGCTTGAAGCGGCTCTCTTT
Source organism: Roseibium sp. (assembly GCA_965230705.1). Taxonomy (GTDB): domain Bacteria; phylum Pseudomonadota; class Alphaproteobacteria; order Rhizobiales; family Stappiaceae; genus Roseibium. The sequence goes on from CBDDLN010000001.1 coordinate 2,012,730, forward strand.
CATGACTGCTGTAGGGCTCGATGTGGGTGACGGTCTAGCCAACGAACCTTGTTGCTAGATGCTCCCGTTGCCGCCACTCTTTACGATCGACTTGTCGCTGCGTTTTGGATCTTCTTGCAGCTTGATGTGTTTCTCTGCCTTGCGGTCGATGCCGTCGATCTTTTTGTAACCGCCTTGCACGCGATCGAGATCGTCTTCTGGCAACTCAGTTATCTTATTTTCGTCCGGGTGCTTTTGTTCCATCATGATTTCGTCTCCAAGCGTAAGATGGATAAAACTAGCACGTTCTCCTGCACGTCATCGTGATGGGCATCACGGTACACCTATTTACGGGTGTAGAGGAGCTTGGCCGGTGCCGAATTGTTGAAGAATTTGATGAGGCTAAATCGGGGAGCCTTACGATTCGCCCCGAACCGCTTGTACAAACCGGTCAATTTCGGCTTCCGTATTGAAGGCGTGAACTGACGCGCGCACCAGGGCGTCAAGGCCGCGGGCCGGCAGGTCGATCTGGGCCGATCCCGCCGGAGAGACCGAAACGTTGATTTTCCTATCGGACAACCGGGCCTTCGTGGCACTGGCTGTTTCGCCATTAACCAGGAAGGTCACGATCCCGCCCTTCTTTAATCCTTTGTCGTGGACCGAGATGCCACCCGCCTTTGCAAGTTCCTGACGCAAGGTGCTGCCAAGGAGGGAAATTCTGCCGGCAATCCGCTCCATGCCGAAGCGTAAAGCGTATCCCGTCGCAACGCCAAGGCCGATTTGTCCGGCCACGAACCGCTCCCAGTTTTCAAACCGGGTCGCATCCGGATTGAGCACATATGTGTCAGGGCTTGACCAGGTCGTCGCACCCAGGTCAACGAACGGGGGCTCTAGCTGGTCGAGGATGTCATTGCTCACATAGAGAAAGCCGGTTCCCCGCGGGCCGCGAAGATACTTGCGGCCGGTGCCCGACAGGATCTGGCAGCCGATCTCTGAAACGTCGAGGGGGACTTGTCCCACCGATTGGCAGGCATCGAGCAAATAAAGCAGTTTGTGCCTGCGGGCAATCTGGCCAACTTCGTACGCAGGATTGATCAAACCGCCGAAGGTGGGGATGTGGGTCAGGGCAATCAGCCGGGTTTTCGGCGTGATTGCCGCTTCCAGTTTCTTCAAATCGATCTGCCCGTGCTCGTCATCCTCAATGAGATCGATCTCGATCCCGGCACGTTTTTTCATCTGCAGCAGGGCGACGAAATTGGAGACATACTCCGACCGTCCTGTGATCACCCGGTCGCCGGGCCGGAAATCGATGCTGTAGAATGCCATGTCCCAGGCGCGGGTTGCGTTTTCGATATAGGCGATTTCCGAGGCTTTTGCCCCCAGCAGCGCTGCAATGTTGGAATAAAACGCGTCAAAGGACGGCTGGGCGGAGGCATGTGCTTCATAACCGCCAATTTCCGCTTCCAGATCCAGGTGCGCTTTCACGGTGTCCAGTGACGGTTTCAGCGCCAGGCCGGTGCCGGCATTGTTGAAATGTATAACCCCCTCGCAGCCTGGCGTATCAAGTCTGAGTTGCGCGATATCCTGATCGTTAAGGCTTTGCTTCATTGGGGACTCCCGGTCCGGCGGACTTTACGCCTTGGGTGATAATGACTACATCAAATGCATGACTATCACCTATTTCGGCTATGGATCTCTCGTCAACAACGCAACGTTGCCTGAGCACACGGAAATTACGCCCGGGCGCCTGGACGGCTGGGTGCGTGAATGGCGTATTTGGGGAACCAACCAGGTTGGCCGCGGTGTCTGCAGCTTGAGTGTCGCGCCGGAAGCTGGAACCGAAATCCGCGGTGTCGCCGCCGTTGAGCCGAAGGCGGGCCTGGAAAAGCTGGAACAGCGCGAGCACAAATACCACCGCGTTCACGGCGTGGGGGAGGCGTTCCGCTGTGATGAAAAGGGAGAACCTGGCCGCGAGGACATGTTTCTGTTCCGCTCAAAACCGGAACACTATGGCTGGGGTGACGAAGATCACCCGATCCTGCAAAGCTATCTGGATTGCGTGCTTGCCGGCTTTCACGCCTCTTGGGGGGAGACGGGTGTCTCGCATTTTCTGGAGACGACCCGTGGCTGGCATATTCCGGTTCTTGCAGACCGCGACCAGCCGTTTTATCCGCGGGCCGTTGATCTGGAAGCAAAGCTGGCTGAATTGATCGACGATCACCTGGCAGATCTGAAAGTCAGATTTCTGCCGGTAACCTGATATCCCGTCAGCCGCAGTCTTCGGCGGTCTCCGCAACCAACTGATCGACCACCGCCTTCAAGGCATCGTCCTGAGTTGAGCCTTTCGCCATCTCGCTTTCAAATAGCGCGATTTGCCGGTCGGCAGATGTACCTTCGGCCGCCATCTTGCGGATTTGCGCCATTTCCGCCTCGCAGCCGAAAAAGGCAATGTCTTCCGCGACAAGCTCCAGCAGCTCTTCGATCAGATCCTTGAAGGGAACAAGTTTTCCTTGACCGTAATCGATCAGCTCGGCGGCTGTACCATGGCGCTGGGCATGCCAGCGGTTTTCGGCGATCAGGAACTTGGAGTAGTTGCGCCAGCGCATGTTTGAGCGCCGCAGCCGGTAAAGCATGCGGCACAAGCAGCGGAACAAGGCGGCGATCGCGATCGTGTCGTCCAGCCGGGTACATACGTCCGTTATACGCAATTCCAGCGTTGGAAAGCGGGCCGATGGCCGCAGATCCCACCAGATCTTGGTTCCGTCTTCGATCACCCCGGCTGACACCAGAATATCAATAGTGCGTTCGTACTCGGCGAAACTGACGAAGCTTTCCGGAAGTCCGGTTCTGGGAAGTTCATTGAACACAGCCAGGCGGTAGGACTTCAGGCCGGTGTTCCGCCCGCGCCAGAAGGGCGAGGATCCGCTCAGCGCCAGCAGGTGTGGCAGGAAATAGGCCAGCTGGTTGAAGAGATCGATGCGCATCTTCTCGTCTTCAATTGCTACGTGGACATGCATGCCGCAAATCAGCAGCCTGTCCGCGACGACACGCATCGCCTTGGCCAGTTCGTTGTAGCGCTCCTTGTCCGTATGCGGCTGGCTCATCCATTCCGCAAACGGGTGGGTTGAGGCTGCTATGGGAGCAAGGCCATATGCGGAGGCCTTTTCCGAAATCGTGCGCCTTAAGAACCGGAGCTCTCTGCGGGCGTCTTTGGTCGATGCACAGACCGGCGTACCCACTTCAATCTGGCATTTCAGGAATTCCGGGCTGACACGCCCTTCCAGAGCAGTCTCGCAATCATCGAAGAATGCCTGCGGCGGATTGCTGGCAAGATCGCGGGTCGTGCGGTCGACGAGAAGGTATTCTTCTTCAACGCCAATGGTAAAGCTCGGTTCTTTCATCATCTAACCATCGGCTTTACCTGGCGATGGGGTCAAGCTTTTTTGCAGTGAGATGTGGTCTTTACGTAACTCAGGCAATCAGCCCGTGCAGCAGGAAACCGACTAGCCAGGCAATGCCTGCAGCCGCCATGCCTATCGCCGTTGTTTCAAGGCCAGACCAGAGCCAATGCTGAGTTGACCAGCGGGCCTTGATCGAGCCGATGACGAAAAACGCAGTTGCCGTGAGGGCGGTGGTGATCGGGCCTGAAGCCGGGACGCCAAAAAGAAACGGCAAAAGCGGAAGGCTGCCGCAGATAACAAAGGCCGCAAATGTTGCAAGCGCCGCTTTCATTGGAGAGCGCTGCGCGGCCGACAGGCCATACTCTTCCTGCATCATCGTTTCGACCCAGGTCTGCCTGCGTGAGGTAATGATGGCGACAAGCGACTCCAGTTCCTCGCCTTGATAGCCCTTGGCTATATAGATTTGGCGGATTTCCTCCTTTTCGCCTTCCGGGTCCAGCCGGATGTGCTTTTCCTCGACCTTCTGCAGCCGGCGATAGTCTTCATCTTCGGTCTTCGTGCCCGAATAATTGGCTGCGGCCATGGAAAATCCGTCAGCCAGCAAGTTGGCAACACCCAGGATCAAAATGATCGTGGAAGACAGGTTTGCGCCAAGGGAGCCGGCCACAATCGCAAATGTGGTCACGGCACCGTCTATGCCGCCATAAACCCAGTCGCGGAGATAGCTGATTTTCGGACCGTCTTGCAGGCGGGAGGCAATGTCATCAGGCAGATGACTGTGTTCCAGTTCCATGGGCGGAAATTTCCAAATCTGTTTGCTGGCGGCAGCTGGCGGATTTAGATAAGGCTACGCCCTCGCAAATGAGATTGAAATGGTGGAGATAAATTTGCCCGGATACGAGGTGCTGGCTCGCTGCAAACCGTCCGGTTTTCAAGAGTTAGCAACGCTGCAGCTGGGACAATTCATCCCATCGCGAAGCGACACCAAAACGGCTTCAGTCTGTAGCGTCGAACCGCTCAACCGGGCGAACTGCCTGCTTATCGCGCTTCTTCATGCATAATTTTGCCGTTTCTGGTGCCATTTCAAACTCATTTGTGAGGCCGTTGCCTAACGCCTGTGGTCTTGTTGAAAAGACCCGTGTATAACCCCGCGCACGCTCATTGCATGCTGCAGCGCGATGAGGCGGGAAAGACCCCGGGCACGGCAGGAAATCACAAGGAAATGCCCGGCCTGTATTAGGAGTTGGAAGAATGGCGGATAAGTGGACACCGGACAGCTGGAGATCTAAGCCGATCTTGCAGGTGCCGGACTATCCCGACGATAAGGCATTGGCAGACGTGGAACAGCGTCTTTCAACCTATCCGCCGCTGGTTTTTGCAGGCGAGGCGCGCGATCTGAAGCGCCAGCTTGCCGATGTCGCGGCTGGAAAGGGTTTTCTCCTTCAGGGCGGTGATTGTGCGGAAAGCTTCGCAGAACATCACCCGGACCACATTCGCGACTTCTTCCGTGTGTTCCTGCAGATGTCGGTCGTGCTGACCTATGCGGCCAGCCAGCCCGTGGTCAAGGTTGGCCGAATTGCAGGCCAGTTCGCCAAGCCGCGCTCATCAAATGTCGAAAAGAAGAACGACGTTGAGCTGCCGAGCTATCGGGGCGACATCATCAACGATATCGACTTCAATTCCGAGAGCCGTGTACCCAACCCGGCACGCATGAGCATGGCATACCGCCAGTCGGCGGCAACGCTGAACCTTCTGCGCGCCTTCGCCCAGGGCGGCTTTGCAAATCTCGACCAGGTACACCAGTGGATGCTCGGCTTCATTTCCGACAGTCCGCAAGGGCACCGTTACAAGGAACTGGCAGACCGGATCACGGAGTCTCTTTCCTTCATGCGTGCCTGTGGTGTGGATGCAAACAGCGTTCCCCAGCTACGCTCGACTGATTTCTTCACCAGCCACGAAGCCTTGCTGCTTGGATATGAAGAGGCGCTGACCCGCGTCGATAGCACTTCTGGTGACTGGTACGCCACGTCCGGCCACATGCTGTGGATTGGTGACAGAACCCGTCAGCCTGACCATGCCCATGTGGAATTCTTCCGTGGCATCAAGAATCCGATTGGCCTGAAGTGTGGTCCTTCGCTGACCCCCGATGGCCTGCTGGAACTGATCGATGCGCTCAACCCGGAAAACGAGCCAGGCCGTTTGACCCTGATTGCCCGTTTTGGTGCGGACAAGGTTTTTGACCATCTGCCGCAGCTGGTTCGTGCCGTAGAGCGCGAAGGAAAGTCGGTCATCTGGTCCTGTGATCCGATGCACGGCAATACGATCACCGCTGCCGGCTACAAGACCCGGCCTTTCGACCGCATCTTGAAGGAAGTGGAGGCGTTTTTCGCTGTCCACCGTGCCGAGGGCACGCATGCCGGTGGCATTCACATCGAAATGACCGGCCGGAATGTGACCGAATGCACTGGTGGTGCACATGCGTTGACCGAGGAACAGCTGGGCGACCGCTATCACACATATTGCGATCCGCGCCTGAATGCGGACCAGGCGCTTGAGCTGGCGTTCCTGGTCGCCGAGAACCTGAAAAAAGAGCGCGATGGCCGTCAGACCGCTGCGGTTGTGAACGCCTAGAAAAAGCTCGTTGGGTTGCAGGCGCCGGGCGGAAAACCTCCGTCCGGCGCTGCTTTTTCTGTTATTTTCAATTATCGATAAATTTAGCAAGCCTTACTTAACGGAACAGGCGCATACCTCCCCTTGACGATAAGGGAATAGGTAGAATGAACAAGTTGCGGGATCTATCCGGGGTCTCCTTTCTAATTATTGATGACAATGTGCATATGCGCAGCATCCTGCGATCCATCCTGAGTGGGTTTGGAGCGCGGACCTTCTGTGAGGCGTCAGACGGCGCGGAAGGCCTGGAGGCCGTTTTGGACCGTCAGCCGGATTTCATTTTATGCGACTGGATTATGAAGCCCTTGGGCGGCTCTGATTTTCTGAAAACCCTCAGAGCCGATCAGGATCCGTTTGTGTGCACGACGCCGGTCGTTATTGTCAGTGCACATTCAAACCGCTCAACAATTATTGAAGCGACCCGTGTCGGCATTCATGGGTTTCTGGCAAAGCCGGTTTCACCTGCGGTGCTGTACCGGCACGTCGTCACAATTTTGGAAAAACAGATGGAAAATGGCCGGTCCAAAGGCATTTTGACCGGAGTGGCAAAGGCCAAAAGGCCGAAAATGCCTAAACCGCAGCCCAAAGTGAACAAGAAGCCAAAGCCTCATGACTTTGCGGATTTGGCGCTGCTTTAACATGTTGCGTTGATTGCAAGACCGCGTTTGGCGCGGTACATCAACGTCATGACAACCGCTTCCAATCCGCAGCCTCTCAACGGCCGCCTCCGCCTAGCCATTGCTCAGCTTAATCCCACCGTGGGAGATGTTGCAGGCAATGCCAAACTTGTCCGTCAGGCCCGCTCCAATGCGGCGCAGCAAGGCGCGCAACTTGTCCTTTATCCGGAGCTCATTCTGGCGGGGTACCCGCCAGAGGATCTGGTTCTTAAGCCCGCCTTTGTCCGCAGTTGCATGGAAGCTGTCGAAGCGTTGGCCGAAGAAACTTCGGATGGCGGACCCGGCATGATTGTCGGATCGCCCTGGCTAAATGAAGGCAAGCTGTACAATGCGGCGGTTCTTCTGGATGCAGGCAAGGTTCAGGCCGTCCGCTTCAAAACCGATCTGCCGAATTACGGTGTCTTCGATGAAGTCCGTGTGTTTGAAGCTGGCCCCTTGCCAGGGCCGGTCGAATTCCGGGGGCTGAGGATCGGCATTCCCATCTGCGAGGACATCTGGAACGACGAGGTCTGCGAGTGCCTGGCCGAGACGGGCGCCGAGATCCTGATGGTGCCCAACGGCTCGCCTTATTGGGCCAACCGGGCAGAAGAGCGCTTGCAGGTTGTTGTTGCTCGCGTCGTGGAAAGCAGCCTGCCGCTTGTCTATTGCAATCAGTTCGGCGGTCAGGATGAGCTGGTGTTCGACGGCGGCTCCTTTGGGCTGCAGGCCGACAGAACTCTGGCGTTCCAGATGCCGCAGTTCACGTCGGACCTCAGCATTACCGACTGGACCCAGCGGGATGACGAGACCTGGGTGTGCGAAGCCGGACCAAAGGTGGGATTGCCGGACTTGGATGCGGCCAACTGGCAAGCCTGCGTTATCGGGCTTCGTGATTATGTTCAAAAGAACGGATTTCCGGGAGTTGTTTTGGGGCTTTCGGGCGGAATTGATTCCGCCGTTTGCGCGGCTATGGCCGTGGATGCGTTGGGGGCGGATAAAGTCCACGCAATCATGCTGCCTTACCGCTACACGTCTGAGGAAAGCATCAAGGATGCCGCTGACTGTGCCGCCGCCTTGGGTATCCGGTATGACACGATACCAATCGCCGGGCCGGTAGAGAGTTTCGCCAGCGCGCTGGATCCTCTGTTTTCCGGAACCAAAGAGGACACGACGGAAGAAAACCTTCAGTCGCGGACGCGCGGCGTCATCTTGATGGCTGTCTCCAACAAGTTTGGTGCAATGGTTGTGACAACGGGCAACAAGTCCGAAATGTCCGTTGGATATGCGACGCTCTATGGCGACATGAACGGCGGCTATAACCCGATCAAGGATTTGTACAAGATGCAGGTCTTTCATCTGGCGGACTGGCGCAACAAGAACCGACCGGAGGGGATGATGGGCCCCGATGGCGAGGCGGTTCCGGTTAACATCATCACCAAGGTTCCGTCCGCCGAGCTCCGGGAAAACCAGACCGACCAGGATTCCCTGCCGCCCTACGAGGTTCTCGATGACATCCTGAACTGTCTGGTGGAAGAGGAGATGGCGGTCCGGGATATCGAAAGCCGGGGCCATGACCGGGCGCTTATTCACCGGATCGAGCACTTGCTTTACATTGCCGAATACAAGCGGCGCCAGGCCCCTCCGGGGGTGAAAATTACACCCCGCAACTTCGGCAAGGATCGCCGCTACCCGATTACCAACCGGTTCCGCGACCGCAGCTGAACCGGCTGAAACTGATTTTTGATTGATCGAATTGTCCGGTGCCCGCATCTGATCGGGCTTCGGTTTCATGTTCGCAGGTGCCCGGTTTGTCGTTTTTCGCCTTTGTGCGCGCAAATTCCCGCTGGCTGCTGGCCAGTTTTCTGCTGGTGGCTTTTTCCGGCTTTGGGCAGACTTTCTTCATCGGTCTTTCTGCCGGTGCACTGCGCACTGAATTCGGTCTCACGCACGGCGAATTTGGCGGCATCTACATGGCCGCGACCCTGGGGAGCGCCATCTGCCTGCCCTGGGTAGGTAAGAGCCTGGATCATTTCCCGATTTCTCAAGTCGCAGCAGTCGTTATGCTGTCTCTGGCCCTGTTTTGTGCAGCGATGGCGTCGGTCTCGGCGGTCTGGATGCTGTTTGTTGTGATCTTCGGCCTGAGGCTCTCGGGGCAGGGCATGATGAGCAATACTTCCATGACCGCTGTCGGCCGTTGGTTTGAAGCTCAAAGAGGCAAGGCGACAGCGATCGCCTCATTAGGGTTTCCTTTTGCCGAAGCGGTCATGCCAATCAGCTTTGTTATGCTGACGAGCCTGTTTGGTTGGAGGGCAGGCTGGTGGGTGGCCGCTGGCCTTATGGTCGTCGCTGTCTTGCCGGCTGTGCTTATTCTTTTGAAAAAGGAACGCTTCCCGCAGCAAACACCTGATGGAAGAAACCTGCCAAGAGTGCGTGACTGGTCCCGGCGTGACGTTTTGAGAGATCCGGTCTTTTGGGTTCTGACCGCTGGAATTCATGCACCGCCGTTTATCTCCACTTCCATTTTGTTTCATCAGGTCTATTTGGTGGAACTTCGTGGCTGGACGCTGGAGCTCTTTGCATCGGCCTTTGTCGTGATGTCGGGCTTTGCAGTTCTGTCCTCGATGACGCTGGGCAGCCTGATTGACCGTTATTCAGCCCGCGCATTGCTACCGTTCATGTTGCTGCCACTGGGAGCAGGGTGTGCGGTGCTCGCAGGGTCAACGTTGCCGATTGCGGCTTTCGTCTTCATGGCGTTTCTTGGCCTCAGCAACGGCTTTGTTGCAACGCTGGTTGGGGCTCTCTGGCCGGAGATCTATGGCACGCGCTATCTCGGAGCCGTCCGGTCGATGGTTTTTGCGCTGATGGTGTTCTCTTCAGCTGCCGGCCCAGGGCTCGTCGGTGTGCTTCTGGACGCCGGTGTGCCGTTCGGTCTGCAGATCGGCGTCATGTCAGCCTATTGCCTGGCCATGGCAGCGGGTTTGACGGTCGCCATGGTCAAGCTCAACCAGCGGATGGCAATACCTGCAGCGGGTTAAATGAAATAAGCAGCTTGCCTCTTTGCGCCACTCCCGTTACCTGAAACCTCATGACTGTCACCACACGCTTCGCCCCGTCTCCGACGGGCCACATTCACATCGGCAATAGCCGGCCGGCCCTTTTCAACTGGCTCTTCGCCAAACAGCAGGGCGGGGAATTCATCCTGCGCTTCGATGATACGGACCTTGAACGGTCCAAGGCGGAATACGCTGAATCGATCGAACGGGATCTGCGCTGGCTCGGGATCAATCCCGACCGGATCGAGCGCCAATCGGAGCGGGTCGCCAGCTACGACGAGGCGGCTGACAAATTGCGCGCCGCCGGGCTTTTGTATGCCTGCTACGAAACGGCCGACGAACTGGAACGCCGCCGCTCTAGAGCCCGCGCGCTTGGCCGCCCCCCGGTCTATGACCGGGCCGGGCTGAAGCTGACGGATGAAGAACGGGCCAAGCTTGAAGCGGAGGGCCGCAAGCCGCACTGGCGCTTTGTGCTGCCCAATCACGGCGGCGATCCGTTCGCAACCCACCGCACGGATGTCACCTGGACGGACCTGTGCCGGGGCGAGCAGTCGGTTGATCTAGCATCCTTGTCGGATCCGGTGCTGATCCGTGAAGACGGGACCTACCTCTATACTTTGCCGTCGATTGTCGACGACATCGATATGGGGGTCAGCCACGTCATCCGCGGTGAAGACCATGTGGCCAACACGGCGGTCCAGATCGCCATATTCAACGCTCTTGGTGCGGATGTCCCAACCTTCGGACATCACAATCTGCTGACAACCATCGACGGCGAGGGGCTTTCCAAGCGCAAGGGCGCGCTCTCCATCGGTTCCTTGCGCGAGAGCGGTATTGAACCGATGTCTGTCGCATCCCTTGCGGTTCTGACAGGCACCAGCCAGGCCGTGGAAGCCCTTGCCGACATGGACGCTCTTGCCCAGAAGTTCGACCTGACGAGCGTGTCGAGATCAGCTGCAAAGTTCGATCCGGCAGAACTCAAGGTCCTGAATGCCCGGCTTGTGCACGACATGGCATTTGATGTTGTCGCAGGCCGCTTGGCCGCCCTGGGTGTTGGCGGAGGTGAGAGCTTTTGGCTGGCAGTTCGCGGGAATTGTGAGCTGGTGGAGGACGCGGCCGGCTACTGGAAGATCGTGGAAGGCCCGGTTGAAGGCCGGATCGAAGCTGAAGATCAGGACTTCGTTGCGCGCGCACGCGACCTTCTTCCGGAAGGGGATGTTACAGCGGAGACTTGGGGTGTCTGGACAAAAGCGCTGAAGTCAGAGACAGGACGCAAGGGACGGGGGCTGTTCATGCCGCTCCGCCGTGTGCTCACTGGCCTGGATCACGGGCCGGACATGAAGGATATGCTGCCGCTTATTGGGCGACAAAATATTCTGGACCGACTACCCGGATAGGTCCTTTCGGGCCCGGTTCCGGCTTTGCTTTCTGCGCCGGTTTTTCAAGAGACTGGAACACCGGAAGTGCTGGCGGAACCGTGTCTGCCGGATTTAGGGATGACTTGGTGGCAATCGGCGTTTCGCCGTTTGCCGCAGGAACCGGGGAGTTGGCGTTTTTCAGCGCTGTTTTTGTTTCAGCCGGCTTGAACGTCTCCGCTGGATTGAAACCCATCTCCATGTTGTGCCGAGTATCCGGGTCAGACAGCGGCGAAACATGGCCGCGGGGCAGCGGGTCCTGGGCGAACAGCGGCTTTGAGGGATCATCAAGACGCGTGATGTTCATTGATGGCCGGATATCGACCCCACCACCAACGATATAGGCAACAACCCGAACCTTTCCGTCACTGGTGCGGCTCTCGCTGCTGTCTGACAGCACTGTCATGTTGTTCGCCTGCTGCCCGTTGTTTGGAGCCCGGCAGGAGCAGCCCTCAACGTATTCAGTCTTGAACCGGTACGCGTTTATGATGTCGGTGTAAGGCGTGCCCTGAAGCGAGATCATGTCTTCGGTCTGTTCGCCCGGATTGCGGTGAACAAAGAGCTCGGTTTCTGCCGCCGGGCACATCTCGCTGCAGCGGGCGGAATCGTAAGGCAGCTGTTTCTTGCTGGTGGAAAAGCTGACCGGGAAAAAATATCCGTCGCACGTACGCACACACAGGGTGCGGAACGTGGTGCCCGAAAGACGACGATAGCCGTTTTTCTTCTTTGTTGATGCAACCTGCGCCGTAGATGTCCGGATTGCCGGTGCTGAGGCGTCGGAGTGACTCACTTCAATGCTGTTTGACCGGGCGAATAACCGTTTGAAGAAAGTCGATCCCTGTTCCGATCTACTGATTTCGGTTTCTTTGGGAGCCCTCTTTGCCTTGGCGGTGCGCTGCCGCTTGGGCGCGTCACAGTTTTTCTTGGCCAATGCGGCTCTCAAGGTGCGTTTCTTGGTCGAAGAGCCCGGAGCCTTCTTCTCCGCCCGTGCCAGCCGCTTGTCGATCGCGCGGAGATTGGATTTCATCTTTTTTATCTTGGCGTTCAGACCCTTGCACTTGGGTGTCTGGGTCTCGGTTGCGCAGCGGAAATGGCGGGCGTCACGCTCCGCAGCAGAGATCGCCTTTTTCTGATTGCGCGAGGCGGTCTGCCATTTCTTGACTTCCGGAGAGCTGGATTTGCCAGATTGAATCCTGGCAAGGTCCCGGCGCAGGCTTTCGCAGGTTGCCGCATAGGCAGACGACGAGACGGCCGGTGCCAAAAGAGCTACCGCCATGCTCGCAGCAAAGACTGCACGCAACATCGGTTTTGACCAAACCGCCGACATTCCCGATCCCTGTTCCCCGGTGGGCACGCAAGTACCCGATCCCTTTGTCAATTATGACAGACTGGCCAAGGATAGATACAAAAGACCTGCATCGGAGTTAATCGGGAGGGTTAACGTCCCGTTGCGTCAGCGCCATTAAAGGCCCGGGCTGTCTCAGTCAGATTGCACACGATCTCATCAAAGGTGGCCATTTGCGTTTCAGACAGGGAGGTTTGCAGCAGGTCGTTGAACGCCTGCGCCTTGGGGACGAGGCGCGCATACATGTGTTGCCCTTCCGCAGTGAGATGCAGAAAACTCTCCCGCAGATCATCCGGATTGGCGGCCCGATAGAGGTATCCGCGTTTTTCCAGCGCCGCGACCGCGCGGCTGACCTTTGTCTTGTGCATGGTGCTGTGTTCGACGATGAACTTCGCTGTCACACCATTGCGCTGACCCATGAGCGCGACAACACGCCACTCCGCGACGCTTATTCCGAACTCGGAGGCATAGATCTGGGAAAACGACCGGCTGACCTCCTCAGCAAGGACAGCGAGGCGGTAGGGGAGGAAGTCATTCAGCTCCATGACTGTTTCATCAGCGCCGGACAGTTCAATGTCCTCTGCCGGTTTTTCGCGGTCATTCATTTCCGAAACACACCCTTCGTCCGCCGATACACATGCTATCACGCCGTGCCGCCTTACCGCTGTTGAAGCAAAAAAGCAAAAGCGAAGTCGCGCTCAAGAAACCGCGAATTTCCTTTTTCGCCATGGGTAAGAAATACGAGCGTTCACGTTGTTCAGCCGTCAGGTCAACTCGGTTCTATTATGCCAGCATCCTAATTTTGCCATCTATCTGTTGAAAAGAACGCCCGAACAAAGCGTTTAGACGGCAAGGATTTGCGAATCGCCCCGCTGACCTGAGACCGTTTTCATATCCAGTGGCGTAATCAGACTTTTCACAGGGTTCGGAGCCGGACAACGGCCCACCTGACATGAGACAGGACGAGAGTGCAGACATGAGCAACAGCAACACCGGCGCAGACCAGCAGGATCGCAAGGGCACCTTCAAGGAAATTGCACGCGGCTGCTATGCATTTTGTGTTGAGAGCGGATCCAACACTGGTGTTGTTGTTGGTGAGCGGGGCGTTCTTGTTGTCGATGCACAGCCGACAGCGGCCCTTAGCGAGCAGGTATTGGAGGAGATCGCCAAGGTCACCGACAAACCGGTCAAGCATCTCGTCATGACCCACTTTCACGTCGACAGTGGACTAGGCGCCGGCACATTCGAAGCTGGAGAGATTGTCTCTTCGGAATTGACCAAGCGGATGATCCAGGATCGTGGCGAGGCCGACCGTGCTACGGCTCTGACACGGTTCTCCGAGATTTTTGCCGGTGGCGGCAGGCTGCCGGTATCGCCAAAGCCCACAATGAGTTTTGCGTCTTCCATGTCGATAGATCTTGGAGGCAAGGAAGTCCGTCTCATGCATTTGGGGCGTGGCCATACGGTCGGCGATGTGGTCGTTTGGGTGCCGGATGCGGGTGTCGTGTTTGCAGGCGACCTGGTCGCGGTTGATACAGCTGCCTACTGCGGCGACGCTCATTTGACCGACTGGCCCAAGGCACTTGACCGGATCAATGCCTTCCGCCCCGAGGTGCTGCTTCCAGGCCGGGGACGGCCGATGAAGAGCGCGGACCGGGCTTCCAGCGCGATTGCAGCAACAAAGGCATATGTAGAGCTGTTGCGCGATACCGCCGCTGCCTGCATCGAAGACGGCAAGGGACTGCGCGGGACTTTCAAGGCGGTCAAAGCAGCCCTGGATGCGGACTATTCCGGTCTGGCCGGATATGAAGACACTTTAGCGTTCAACGTTGCCAGGGCCTATGACGAAGCCCATGGCCTGGATATTCCCCAAGTCTGGACAACCGACCGGGACCGGGATTTGGCCGATGCACTTCGTGATGTCATAGCACCGGCTGACATCGAAGAGGTCACCGAGCCGGAGGCCTCTGAAGAAGCACTGGCGATTGCCGAGCTTGAACCGTTGGATGTTTCGGAAGTCATGGCCGACCTGGAACCAGAGGCCGTATCCGAAGACGCACCTGACGCCGAAGATAGGGACGAAGTCACTACCTTGGGCGAAAGAGAACTCGATATCGTTCTGGACCTTTCGATCGATGATATTGCAGGCGAAACACAGCCCGAAACAGCCAAGGATACGCCGCAAGAGCCTGCGGAAGCTGTGAAGCGGGAGCTCGTAACGGCGGACGCCTAATACTCAGCGTCATTCGCGCGCAGCTCCAAAATAGATCTGGACAGCGCATGGAAAAATAACCACATGGAGAGCGTTAAAGTTCTCCTGAGGAAAAATTTCATGCGCCGTTTTGCTGCTGCCATTGCCGCTGTTTTGATGGGAACAGCTTCCGTTTTGGCTGCCGATGAACCTGATCTTATTTTCAAGAAATCCACAGTCTGGAAGTTTCTGACACCGGATCACAAACTGGCAACATATGCCGTGGATGATCCGATCATTGACGGTGTGTCCTGCCACTTCACTGTACCGGAGAAGGGCGGCATTTCCGGCTGGATTGGGGTTGCTGAGGAAGTTTCCGACGTCTCATTGGCCTGCCGGCAGGTAGGGCCGGTGAAGATCAAGGAGAACTTCGAGCAGGGCGAGGAAATGTTCCGCCAGCGCCGCTCGTTCATGTTCAAGAAGATGCGGATCGTCCGCGGCTGCGATACCAAGCGCAATGTGCTGGTTTATCTTGTTTATTCCGACAAGCTGATCGAGGGTAGCCCGAAGAATTCGACATCGACAGTGCCGATCATGCCTTGGGGTGATACGCCTCCGCAAAAATGCGCCGACTATCTGGAAGAGTAGGTAGAGGGGCAAACTGCCTTTCAGCATTGCAGATGCCGTTGGAATGCGGCGGTATAGGCAGTTGAATGCCTCCGAATTGTGTCATCCCGGACGCAGCAAAGCGAAGATCCGGGATCGGCGAGCCCAGGAAGCTTCTAAATTGTAAGAATAACACAAAAAGGCATGTGCCTCTCCGATCCCGGCTCGCACTTTGTTTGGCCGGGATGACGCCGGAGAGGGGTAAGGCAAGAGAGCATAGCCGTATGTGGCTAAAAGCGGCTGTTAGTCGTTCGCAGCTAAAAACTTGGCAAATCTGTTGGAAATTTTACTCAGCAGGCTCCACGGCCAGTGCACTATTGGCCTTTTCGTGGATCGGCGAAGAACAGAAATGCTTGTACAAGATGGCCATGATTTCCTGAGCGGCTTCGCTGACCAGCTTGTAGTAGATTGTTGTGCCGTCCCTGCGTGTTTCAACAAGGCCTTGGGCCCTGAGCAGAGATAGTTGCTGTGACACGGTCGGCATGCGCATTCCGGTCTTGTCCGCAAGCTCGCCGACACTGCACTCCTTGTCCCACATTTGGCACATGAGCAGCAACCGGGGGGCCGAGGCGAGCATTTTCAGAAAAGCCGCAGCGTCTTCCGCGTTATGTTCCAGTGCTTCATAATCCATTGCAGAACCTTGCCAAATTTCTTGTATTTCCGCAAGTTTGATCAGGGTAAATACTTAATGGCGATCACATGCGGCCGACTGCAGGAAGAAGGATGTGACCGGCACCACAACCCACGCCTGTTGTGAGGCACATACCCTTCTGCTGGGTCTTTGCCAATGTTATTTGGGGCACGCCAGTGAAACAGACAAGCCCTACCAATGGGCCAACAAGCACGGCAAAAACAAAAAGGAACGCAAAACAACGGGCCAACATCTCAAACTCCACCAGCTCCAATACGCGAAACTGGAAAGAGTTTAGGAGTTCACCATTGAACGGCCTCTGAGTGACGCATTCAGCTAGCGTTCAGTTTCATTAACTCCCATAAACCATTGAAAACAATAGTTATAAGTTTTCCGTCATAGCCCTTGCCAGAGCCTTCAACAAAACCTTGTCCCTCTGATAGAGGTCCCTACGGAAGTGGGTGGAGCCGTCCTTGTTCATCCAGGCTGTCAGATAGGTGATGTGGACCGGCATCGGTGTGTCGAGTTTGATCACTTTTCGTTGCCCACCGTCCCGGATCTGCTCAAGCCGGGCGCGGTCATAGCCATAGTCGCCCAGGATCATGTCACCCAGCGCAAACGGATCGTCCACCCGGATGCAACCGTGGCTGAACGAACGTTGGGCTCTGGAAAACAGCGATTTGGACGGGGTGTCGTGGATGTATATGTTGAACTTGTTTGGAAACATGAACTTGATTCGCCCCAGTGCGTTCTTGTTGCCCGGATCCTGGCGGAGCTTGAATGGGAAATTGGACCTTGAGTAGGAACTCCAGGCGATCTGGCTTGGCGAAATCTCACGATCTCCGTTGAAGACGCGGATGCCTTTGCCGCTGAGTGCGCCGGAATTTGATTTTAGTTTGGGTAAATATTCCTTGGTCGCGATGGAGTAGGGCACGTTCCAATAGGGATTGACTTCCACGTAGGTCATCTTGTCGGAAAAGACTGGCGTCGCGTGATAAGGCTTGCCCACGACGACCACCGCGGTGTGCACGGTCTTCTCATTCTTGACCACTTTCAAGAACTGGTCCGCCAGATTGACGAAAACATAGGATTGACCGAGGTCTTCCGGCATCCAACGGCGGCGCTCCATATTGAGCTCCATCTGGATCAGTTTGTTCTCAATAGGCGTATTCAATGCTGTGATCGTGTCCTTGCCGATGACGCCGTCCACTTCGAGACCGTGATAGGCTTGGAATTCCTTCATGGCGTCGACCAGAGCACCATCGTAGAGGTCTGAACTGTGGTCTGCCGCAACCAGGTAGTCTTCTTCAATCAGCCGCTGGCGCAATACGTCGATCCGGTCGTCTTCCATGCCCGGTTTCAAAACTTCGCCTTCCGGAACCGTCGTGAAGCCGCCTTGAGCGGCTTTGTCCCGGTAGGCCGATAACCGGCGCTTCAGCCGAGCGTATTGCGGGGTGTTGGGCGCCAATGCTTCCAGAAAAGCCGCATAATTCTGCGTGGAGGCAACGTTGTTCAGCAAGTCGTCCGTATCCGGCCGGCGCGGAAAAATGTTCAACGCCTTGTTGACTTTATTCGGCTGAACCCTGCCGGACGACAAATGGGTCGCATAACGAAGGAACTGGGTCGTCAGGTCGATTTCCAGCGAAACCCAGTCCTCGAGCGTGGCTGACGTTTCACTGCGTTCGATAAATTCAAGCGGACTATAGTTGTCAGGATTAAGCGCATGAGCGTTGGCGTCGGCAAACGCGGCGATCGTCAGATGGGCTTTTTGAGTAAGTCCGGACTTGTTAAGCCAGATCGGTGCAAATGCGCGTTTGGCATAAAAGGCGGTGATTTCCGCATTGCCGTTGGCGGTGACTGCGTTCTGAATGCCTTCCGCCAGCGGGGTGGCAGGTGTCTCGGCTGCGGGCGCCGAAGCCGATTGTGCGAAGGCGCTTGATACGGCCAGCCCGTTTGACGTTGCCAGGGCGATGGAAACCAGGCTGCTAAAAACAAGATATCTGAAATTCGGCTTGCGCATGTGAGAGCCCCCTCGATTCTCGGCAATACAACAAGGTTAGCCAACATCTTTGACAGGTCCAAGTCTTGGTGTTCACCGAATTGCGAATGCCGGAGCGGGCGGGTAGCTGAAAATACGCATGGCGGCTGTTTCCGCCGAAAAGCTGGATTTCGCGGCTTGACCGGAGGCGCGAAAGCGGGCCATAACACAGCCATGATGACGGCCACACGGAACATCATTACTACAATCATTATTTGCAGCTAGCGACACCGCTGGCTGTGGCCGTTCCCTCTTGGCAAAAATTCTTGTGAGACGGACCGCCCGGCCAGCCGGCCAGGAGACCGTTTGACATGAGCGCCGCGGACACGAAAAAATCCGGCACTTTCAAGGGCTTGAAGTTCACGAGCACGCTGACCCGCCAGAAGGAGGACTTCCAGGCAATCAGCGATGACAACGTGCGCATGTATGTCTGCGGGCCGACGGTTTATGACTTCGCGCATATTGGCAATGCCCGCCCGGCCATCGTTTTTGATGTCTTGTTCCGCCTGCTGCGCCACCTCTATGGCGCCGAGCATGTAACCTATGTGCGCAACATCACGGACGTTGACGACAAGATCAATGCACGGGCCCTGCGTGATTATCCGGACTTGCCGTTAAATGACGCCATTGCCGAGGTGACCCGGAAAACCGCTGATCAATACCATGCGGACATCAAGTTGCTTGGCTGCATGGAGCCAACGGCGGAACCGCGGGCGACACAGCATATTCCAGGCATGATCAAGATGATCGGTACCTTGATTGAAAAAGGGCATGCCTATCAGGCCGGGGGCGAAGTCCTTTTCGATACAGCGTCGATGCCCGCTTACGGCGGGCTTTCAAAGCGCAATCTGGAAGACCAGAGGGCCGGGGCCCGTATTGCCGTCGACAGCCACAAGAAGAACCCGGGCGACTTTGTCCTATGGAAGCAGTCGTCTGCCGAAGAGCCGGGTTGGGACAGCCCGTGGGGGCGGGGGCGTCCGGGCTGGCACATCGAGTGCTCGGTGATGAGTGCGCACCATCTGGGCGACGTCTTTGACATTCACGGTGGCGGGCTCGATCTGATTTTCCCCCACCACGAGAACGAGATTGCCCAGTCGTGCTGCGCCAATGGTACCGAAACCATGGCGAACTACTGGCTGCACAATGGTTTCGTGCAGGTGGAAGGCAAGAAGATGTCCAAATCGGAGGGCAACTTCATCACCATCCACGATCTGCTGCACACGGAAACCTTCGGGGGCCGGAAATGGCCGGGCGAAGTTCTGCGTCTCGCCATGCTGATGACCCATTACCGCGAGCCGATCGACTTTTCCGTACGCAAACTGGAAGAGGCAGAGAGGATGCTGGCCAAATGGCCGGACCTTGGCGACACCTCGGCCCAGCCTGCACCAGAGGTGGTCGAAGCGTTAGGCGATGATCTCAATACGGTTGCCGCAATCCAGGCTCTGCACGGCCTGGCGGGCGAGGCAGCCAAGGATCCAACGAAGCTGGCTGCCTATTCCTCATCCGCTGCGCTTCTCGGCGTTGGCCCGGCAAAGGCTGACCTTTCCGGATTGGATGAAAGCTCTATCGAGGCGTCTATTGCCGCGCGGCTCGAGGCGTTGAACGCCAAGAACTGGGCTGAGGCCGACAAGATCCGCGATGAACTGGCCTCTGAAGGAATTCTGCTAAAGGATTCAAAAGACCCGGAAACCGGCGAGCGCGTGACCAGCTGGGAGGTCAAACGGTGAGGGCTGTCTGCGTGGAACGGCTAGCGACCCCCCTCTGTCCCTTCCAGGGACATCTCCCCCGCAAGGGGGGAGAGGGGAGTGAGCGGGAGAGCTCTGCTTCATATAAGCGCGCCGCTTTACTGCCATTCATGATTGGTTCCACGAGACAAACGGTACTTGAAAGATCTCAGGTAGAGCCGCGTACGCCTATCTCCCCCCTTGCGGGGGAGATGTCTCCGGATGGAGACAGAGGGGGGTACAGGGCGGCTCGGCAAATGGATGTCTCTGGTTTCTTTCTGGGAGACGGCAGAATGCCCCATCGCGATGTGCCCAAGCTCTTGCGCCGGAACGCCAGAAAACTCCGCTCGGATATGACAATACAGGAGAAAAAGCTCTGGCAGGTCATTCGAGCGCATCGGCTTGAGGGCATTTCGTTTCGAAGACAGGTACCGATCGCCAATTATATCGTTGATTTTGCGGCGCCCGCCCATCGGCTGATCGTGGAACTGGATGGATCCCAGCATGGTGAGGTGAGAGGCCTGAAGCGCGATGAAATTCGCGACCGGTATCTGAAATCCTTTTGCTGGAAAGTGCTGCGCATTTGGAACAGTGAGGTGAATGAAGATCTGGATGGCGTTTGCCGCAAGATCCTTGCAGCCTGCAAAAAGGAGTCGTTCTGATGACAGAGCCGAAGGACCATTCCGGCGGTTGCCAGTGCGGGGCTGTGCGGTATTTCGCGTCCGGTTTACACCGGCCGACCATTTGCCATTGCCGCATGTGCCAAAAGGCGGTCGGCGGGCCGTTTGCGGCGCTGGTGGTCGTTGGAAACCTTAGCTGGACGCGGGGTGAACCGGCGTATTTCCAGAGTTCCAACCTGGTCAGGCGGGGGTTCTGCCGCGATTGCGGGACGCCGCTCACCTATGAGTTCGAGGGCGGAAATCTCGACATCACGATTACAAGCCTTGATGAGCCGGATGATATCGCGCCGGTCCTGCAATTGGGTATGGAAAGCCGTCTGCCTTGGTGCGAAGGCCTGATGGAGCTGCCGGGCCGGTCTCCGGAAGACGATGCGAAGGCACAAGCTGCCTTTTTGAAAATCAAAAGCTATCAGCACCCCGATCACGACACTTGAACGTTAGCCAGCCGCATCCGGCGATGGAACAGCAAAAAATGACAAAAGAACGCCTCTACCTATTTGATACGACCCTCCGTGACGGCGCGCAGACAAGCGGCATCGACTTTTCGATCGCAGAAAAGATCGTCATTGCCGAGCTGCTGGACCGGCTGGGCGTTGACTATGTAGAGGGCGGCTATCCAGGCGCCAATCCGACAGATACCGAGTTCTTTTCCGAAAAACGGACGGATCAGGCGACCTTCACAGCCTTTGCCATGACCAAAAGGGCAGGGCGCTCTGTGTCTAATGATCCCGGCTTGCAGCAGGTGTTGACGTCCAAGGCCGAAGCCTTCTGTTTTGTCGCCAAGGCTTGGGACTATCACGTCAAGGTGGCGCTGGGCTGCTCCAACGAAGAAAATCTCGACTCCATCGAGGATACGGTCAAGGCCGCGGTCGCCACCGGCCGGGAAGCCATGATCGACTGCGAGCACTTCTTCGATGGCTATAAGGCCAACCCGAACTATGCGCTGGCTTGTGCGAAGGCTGCTTATGACGCCGGCGCCCGCTGGGTGGTGCTATGCGACACCAATGGCGGCACTTTGCCTGGGGAAGTCCGGGAAATTGTGACCAAGGTTTGCACAGTTGTCCCCGGAACGCATCTTGGCATTCACACGCACGATGACACCGGCCACGCCATCGCCAATACGCTGGCAGCGGTTGATGCCGGTGTCCGGCAGATCCAGGGTACACTCAATGGTCTCGGCGAGCGCTGCGGCAATGCAAACTTGATCACCCTGATCCCGACCCTCAAACTCAAATCAGCCTATGCGGACCGGTTTGAACTTGGTGTCAGCGACGCGCAGCTTGCCGATATCTCCTCGATCTCCCACGCATTTGACGAAATCCTGAACCGTTCGCCCGACCGGCATGCGCCATATGTTGGCGAAACCGCATTTGCCACCAAGGCTGGCATTCATGCCTCGGCGATCCTGAAAGATCCCAAGACCTACGAGCATGTGCCGCCGGAAGCGGTCGGCAATCGCCGCCGGGTGCTGGTGTCCGATCAGGCGGGCAAGAGCAACCTGCTGGGCGAACTGGAGCGGCTGGGCGTTCCGGTCGATAAAAAGGATCCGCGCCTGGACCGTCTGCTGGCGGAAGTGAAGCAGAAAGAGGCGGAAGGCTATGCCTATGAAGCTGCCGATGCGTCGTTCGAACTGCTGGCGCGGCGGGCACTTGGCGAGGTGCCGCGCTTCTTTGACGTAAATTCCTTCCGCATCATGGTGGAGCGCCGCCACAACGCCATTGGTGACCTAGTTACGGTGTCCGAGGCGGTCGTTAAACTGGATATCGATGGCGAGACCCGCATGTCGGTTGCCGAAGGAAATGGCCCGGTCAACGCTCTCGACAATGCCCTGCGCAAGGACCTTGGCAAGTACCAGTCTTCTATTGCCGGGCTGGAACTGGTCGACTACAAGGTACGTATTCTCAATGGTGGTACCGGCGCGGTTACGCGGGTTTTAATTGAAAGCCATGACACAGCGTCCCACAGGCGCTGGTTCACGATCGGTGTCTCCAGCAACATCGTCGATGCCTCGTTCCAGGCTCTGACAGATTCCGTCACCTATGCGCTCTTGAAGGCCGAGGCCGCCTGAGCCGCGAAAGGCTCTTGATGTCGAAGACGCCGACTGCCGTCCGTCCTTCAGACGAGACCAGAACCGGACTGCTGTTCGCACTGGCTGCCTACGGCCAATGGGGTTTTCTGCCAGCTTATTACAAACTGACGGACAGTGTTCCGGCAGATCTCATTGTTGCCCACCGGATTGTCTGGGCGGCGTTCTTTGTCGGTTTGTTCCTGGTGGTCAGGCGGCGGATGGACGAGGTATGGGACATCTTCCGCCAACCGCGGCTGGTCGGCTTGCTCTCGGTTTCCGCCACACTGGTTGCGGTGAACTGGCTGATATTCGTCTGGGCAATAGGTCAGGAGCGGATCCTGGAGGTCTCGCTTGGGTATTTCATCAATCCGCTTGTCAGTATCCTGATTGGGCTGGTCGTTCTCCGCGAGAGATTGCGCCGGCTTCAGGCCGTTGCGGTCGCGCTTGCCGCCTTTGCAGTCTGTGTGCAGGCGGTGATTGCGGGCGGTTTGCCTTGGATCTCGCTTGGATTGGCCGTCTCGTTTGGTGCTTACGGGTATGTGCGGAAGATTACGCCGGTTCCGGCAACGCCCGGCATGTTTGCCGAAACCGTACTGCTGTCGCCTTTGGCTGCCGGTTATCTGGCAATCGGCCTCTTTTGGGGGGCTGACATCTTCGTCAGGGACGAGCCTCTTGTGTTCATCGCGCTGATGGGAACGGGCATCATCACGGCCCTGCCGCTAATCTGCTTTTCAGCCGCTGCCCGGCGCCTGCCGCTAGTGTTGATCGGATTGATGCAATACATGGCGCCCTCAATTCATTTCGTGATGGCGGTCTATGTTTGGGGGGAACCTTTGGATCCGGCCAAACTGTTGACCTTCGTCATCATTTGGACGGCACTCGCCATCTTCAGCTTCGATGCTTGGCGGGCCTGGGTATCTGGTGCCACAGATCAGGCGAAAGCCTAGGTCACGTGACCTTGGAGTATCGCGAGTTAGCCCGCAGCGACCATAAGGCCGCCGCCTTGGTCTTTTGCCTTGTAGAGGCGGGTATCTGAGGCGCCGAGCGCAGCTTCAAGTCCGCCGTCGGCAATCGGCGCTATGCCAATGCTGACTGAAAATGCGACGTCATTGCCGTCTATGACCAGTTTTCGGTTCTTAAGCTGCTGCGCGAGCGCCTCTGTCCGGGAGTTTGCTTCCGCTTCGTTGCGCGCTCGCAGCACCAGACAAAACTCGTCGCCCCCCAGGCGAATGGCATATTCTGAAGGACCGGCAACCTTGGCCAGTTCCGAGGCCACCTTTTTCAAAACGGTGTCGCCTGCCATGTGGCCATGGGTGTCGTTGATTGCCTTGAACGCATCGAGATCCACCATGGCAAGCCAGTATTGCCCGCCATCCTGTTCCGCTGCATCCATTTCGTCCCGGCAATCCTTGAACAGGAACCGGCGGTTATAAAGGCCGGTGAGAACATCCCGCAGTGAGGTTTCGCGCAAATCTTCCAGGCGGCCAATGATGTCGAGGTTTTGCGAAACGCGGAGAAGAAGCTCTTCCGCGGAGCAGCTTTTCAATAGGAAGTCGCTGGCGCCATATTTGAGAAACCGGATGCGGTTTTCATCGTCGTCATAGCCAGACATGCCCAAAATGGCGAGTTGTTCCCGGCTGTACTGGCGGCGGAGAGTCTTCAGGAGAGAGAAGCCGTCCTCGTTCGGCATGAAGTAGTCAACCAGCACACACTTGATTTGCGGATTGTCCTTCAAGAGTGCGAGGCCTTCTGCCGAGTTTCTGGCTTCGAAAACCTGATACCGGTGCGGTTGGAGAACCTGCTTCAGCTTCATCCGTTCCACATTGACATCATCCACGAGAAGGATGCCAATGTCCGGGTTGCGCCAAAAGCGCTGGATCAGATCACCGATGTAGTCGAGGCTGCTCGGGCTGTCCTTGATCACATAGTCCAGAATGCCCTTTTCCCGCATGGCATGCCGGATATGAGTTTCATACCGGCCAGTGAAAACCACAGTTGGAATGCCATGGTCCCGGCATAGATCAACAATCTCGCCGTTGCGGGCATCAGGCAGCGTGAGGTCGACGAGCGCGAGGGCGGGCGCGGTTTCGGCATTTTCCAGAAAAGTCTGAGCCTGCTTGTAGCATCGGGCGACCGAAACATCCGTCTCCCCAATTGCCGCCAGCTTGCGAAGTGCAGCCTTTTCGAAAAAGCTGGCGTCTTCAACTAGAAGTATAGTTCCCATTGGTACTTATGCTGTTGCCCTATTCACCCTCAAACAGCTTAGGGCAAAACTGCGAACGAAAGGTTATCCAGAGCAGGTCGCAAGCAGCTAAGGTCGATCTTCGATCTTGGGTTCGATCCGGATTTACAGCTTTTCTATAGGCGCCAGGTCGCTGTCATCCGCCTGAGCCACCATGACCGACACGGCATCTTCCAGTAACGGCAGGGCATCGTCGATTCCCTTTGCCACCAGATAGGGCACTTCCGTTTCGGGCCGGATAAACCCTTGCGTCCGCATATGGTCCAGCAGTGTCAGCAAAGGTGACCAGAAGCCGTTTATATTCGCAAGGGCTATAGGCTTTTTGTGCTGGCCGAGCTGTGCCCAGGTCATCATTTCGACCGCTTCTTCCAATGTGCCGATACCGCCAGGCAAGGCGATGAACGCATCGGCCTTGCGGAACATGAGCTGTTTGCGTTCGTGCATGTCCTTGGTGATGATCAGATCATCAACCGAACTCAGCATGACCTCGCGTTTTTCCAGAAACTGCGGGATAATGCCGGTAACGGAGCCGCCTGCATCGAGCGTTGCCTGGGCAATGGTGCCCATGAGGCCCACAGAACCGCCGCCATAGACAAGGCGAATGTCCCGTTCGGCGAACAGTTGTCCAAGACGCGTTGCCGCGGCTTCGTAAACGGGATCGGCTCCGAAGCTGGAACCACAATAGACACAAACGCTGGATAATATTGTCATATCGAATGTGTGGCATTCCAGAGCTGTGTCGGTCAAGCAATTCGATTGTGCATGGCAAAGCGGAATAGACCGGTTTTCTTGCCGAGCCTCAAAAAGGCGTATATTCATGCCGTTAGAAGCTGATTGGCTGACTGCGGTGCGGGGTGAGAGCGTTTGTTTTAAGGGCAGGCGGACGCGCCTTGCGGTTAGCGGGACCGGAGCATGGCGGTGTAGGGCCGGGCATGATGCCCCGGAACACCGGATAGGATAACAATGACGAAGCTGAGTTTAATCTGGAGCCTGGTAGCTGCTGTAGTCGTGGGCGGCGCCGCGGTGACCACCGGTTATGTCTACATGGACCGGACCGAAAAGTCCGCAGATGCGCCGAAGCCGGAAGAAGACAAACAAGTAGAAGTGGCTACCACCACACAAACCGGTACGCCTGAAGGCACCGGCGCGGCGCCTGCGGATTCCGGCGCTGATGAGCCTGCTCCGGAAGTGGTGATCACTGAAGAAATTCTCACCTTCGATGTGATCGGTGTTGAGCCAACCGGTGAAACGATCGTTGCAGGCCGGTCTGATGCCGGGTCGATTGTTGCCTTGACTGCAAATGGCGAAGTCGTTGGTAAGGGTATTGCCAACGAAAAGGGTGAATGGACCATCATCCTGGAAAAACCTTTGAAGCCGGGTGACTATGATGTTGGCCTGGAAATTCAGGATGATGCCGGAGAAAAGAAGCACGAGTCTTCTGAGCGGGCCGCGGTTTCAGTTCCTGAAGATGGAAAAAGCCAGCCGCTTGTTGTTGTGAACAAGCCGGATGCGCCGTCTGATGTCCTGCAGATCCCGGAGGCCGTGGAAACGGCAGAGACAACGGAAGAGCCGCAGGAAACGGTTGTTGCTGCAGCCTCGGATGACCAGGTCGCCCCGCAGGCGCAAACCGAGCCCGCCTCGGAAAGTACAGCCGCAGCTTCAACCGGTACAGAACAGGCTGCTGAGGAAACACCAGCTGCGGAAACGGTAGCGACCGCAAATGCCCCGGAACAGGCGCCTGCGCAAGAAACGGAAACCTCCCGTTCCCTGCGCCCTTCTGCCGAAACTGAAACCGCTGAAAGCCCTGCATCAGAACCCGAAACTGCGTCAGCGCCGCAGGAAACGGCCGCAGTTGATAGTGCTTCGGAACAAGGTAGCCAAACCGCTGCCACCGAAACGGAGGCCCCGGCGACACAGGAGACCGTCTCAGCTGCAGCGGAAACAGCGCCTGAAAGTTCATCTGATGAGCAGGAAACCCAGGCTGCATCTGCGCCACAGCCGGAAGCTGCCCCAGCTGCGCAAGAGGCACCAGCTCAGATGGCTGCCGTCGAGCCTGGTACAGGCGAAGGTGATGCAGATGGAACTGCCCAGCCGGCAACAACCACGCGCGGTGTTGAAGTTACCGCAGCAGCGTCTAGCGGAGAGGCCGAAACCACGCCTGCACCGAAGCCTCAGGTAAAAGTGCAAGCAGGCGCAGCAGAAACGACAGCACCGGCAGCCCCTGCGCCCAAGGTGACCGTGGAAGCGGTGGAGTCCGAAAAGGGCAAACTCTATGTCGCCGGCACGGGCACGGCTGGTGAAACAGTCCGCATCTACGTTGGTGATGAGTATATTGGTGATGCCCGCGTTAGCGGCAATGGCCGTTGGCTCCTGCAGGCCCCGAAGGACCTGAAGGCTGGTACAGTGGAAGTCCGGGCTGACATGATCGGCAAACCGGGCGACACGGTTGTTGCCCGCGCCGCAGTCTCCTTTGAAAAGGCCGAAGAGCAAATCGTGCTGACGAAGGTTGTAGCAACCGGGGCCCAGGCCAATGATGCTTCCGCTGGTGGTGCTTCTGTTGTGAAGGCGTTGCCGAATGTAATCATCCGCAAAGGTGATAATCTTTGGACGATCTCCCGCCGCCTCTACGGAGAAGGTTTCCGCTATACGACCATCTATCAAGCCAACAAGGGCCAGATCCGCAACCCGGATCTTATTTATCCCGGCCAGGTGTTCCTGACACCGGAAGGTGATGTGAACTGGGACGCCCAGTCCAACTAAAGTTCTTTATATTTTGACCAACGAAACGGCGCGGAGTATTCCCGCGCCGTTTTTTCTTTAGGTGGCTTTGGGAGAGCAACAGCTGCCAAGAATGCCGGTTTCGCACTCATAATCGGCATTGAGGCTTGTTATTCATTCAATTCATCGCATATTTACGATTGGTGGGCGTAAGACGCGACGCCACGCCTGGTTATTTGCTGGTCCAGTTTGAGGGAGAACTGTGTTCATGGCGGACCAATCCGCAAAGCCGGTGGCTGAAGCTATTGAACCGGTCTGTGTAATCGCCGAGCAATGCGATCTGGCAAAGGTATACCGGGCGCTTGGTCATCCTGCGCGGCTTGCGATTGTTGAAGCGCTTGCTGCCCGCAACCGTGCCTGCTGCGGCGAAATCGTCGACTGGCTGCCGCTTGCCCAATCCACAGTGTCCCAGCATCTGCAGGTGCTGAAGGAAACCGGCCTGCTGAACTGCGAAACCAAAGGCCGCAGCTGTCATTATTGCCTAAACACCGAGATGCTGGCCAAGGCGGCCAAATCGTCAGAAGGGTTTATGGACCGGGTCCTGGAAGGTCAGGGAACCGGCTGCATCCAGACCGGCATGGACATTGAGGTCAAACCTTCAGGAGTAACAACGGGTGCGAAGTAGGGCCGCGGAAAAACCATCGGACGCAAAGGCGGCAGCAGGGAGTGGACGGCAATCAGCTGTCAGTGCAGACGAGGGCTCGACGCTCACGACACTCGCAAACTTGTGGCCTTACATCTGGCCGTCCAACAGGCCGGATCTGAAGGGCCGGGTCCTCCTGGCTGTCGTCGCGCTGGTGCTGGCGAAATTCGTAACCGTCCTCTCTCCCTATTTCTTCGCCTGGGCATCGGATGCGCTGACCGGAGAAACGGAAAACCTGCCGGTGTTTCTGGTTGCGCCGGTCATGCTGGTGCTTGCCTATAACGCCTCTCGTATCCTAGCGGTGGCATTCAATCAGCTGCGTGATGCTTTGTTTGCCCGGGTCGGTCAGCATGCCGTGCGTCAGTTGGCGATCCTGACGTTCCGCCATCTGCATCAACTGTCGCTGCGCTTTCACCTTGCCCGGCGCACAGGAGGCCTCAGCAGGGTTATTGAACGCGGCGTCAAAGGCATTGAATCCATTGTCCGCTTCACCATCCTCAATGGTTTTCCGACCATTTTGGAATTCGCCATCATGGCAGCCGTTATCTCGTATCAATTCGGTCTGGATTATCTGGTCATCGTTGCGGTGATGATCACTGCCTATGTCTGGTTCACCATCAAGGCATCGAACTGGCGGATTGCCATCCGCCGGGAGATGAATGACAGCGATACGGAAGCCAATTCCAAGGCGATTGACAGTCTGCTCAACTTCGAGACCGTCAAGTATTTCGGCAATGAGGCCATGGAAACCGAGCGTTTCGACAGTTCCATGGCCCGTTACGAAAAGGCAGCGACAAAGACCTGGACTTCACTTGCCTGGCTCAACCTCGGGCAGACCGTCATTCTTGGTATCGGCATGGCCGCCTGTATGGTTCTGTCGGCAAAAGCTGTGATGGCCGGTGAGCAGACGATTGGCGACTTCGTGCTGATCAATGCGCTTTTGATGCAGATATCCATACCGTTGAATTTCATCGGCTTCATTTACCGGGAAATCCGTCAGGGCCTGGCTGATATTGAATCGATGTTTGATCTGCTCGGTGTCCCGGCCGAAATCACTGACAAACCAGAGGCGAAGCCGCTGAAGGCCGTGGAAGGCGCCATCGTCTTTGAGGACGTGAAGTTCCACTATGACGCGGACCGTCCGATCCTGAAGGGGATTGATTTTGAGGTGCCTGCTGGCAAGACCGTCGCGATCGTCGGCCCGTCAGGAGCAGGTAAATCAACGATTTCACGTCTTTTGTTCCGGTTTTATGACGTGACCGGCGGACGGGTGCTGATTGATGACCAGGATGTGCGAGATGTCACCCAAAACAGTGTGCGTCACGCCATCGGCATGGTTCCGCAGGACACAGTGCTGTTCAACGATACAATTGCCTACAACATCCGCTATGGGCGACCGGAGGCAAATGACAGTGAAATCCGCGAAGCTGCACGTATGGCCCAGATCCACGAGTTCATTGAGCATTTGCCCAAGGGCTACAGCTCGGAAGTCGGTGAGCGGGGTCTGAAGCTTTCCGGAGGTGAAAAACAGCGGGTGGCGATCGCCCGGACCATACTCAAGTCTCCGCCGATCCTCATCCTGGACGAGGCGACATCCGCGCTTGACACTCATACGGAAAGAGAAATCCAGGCAGCGCTCGATCAGGTTTCCAAAAACCGGACGACGCTGGTGATCGCGCACCGTTTGTCCACGGTCGTCAATGCCGATCAGATCATCGTTCTGGAAGCAGGTCAGATTGCCGAGCGCGGCACCCATTCCGAGCTCCTGGAGTCAGATGGCCTTTATGCTTCCATGTGGGCCCGTCAGCGCGAAGCTGATGAAGCCGAAGAGCGGTTGCGTGAGGCGCAAGAACACGACGAGCTGGGTGTTGTCGTTCGCGGGCCCAAGGCAGAAGTGCCCGCCGATTGAGGCGGCTGCCGGCTGTGCCGGCAGCGAGGTCACGGCCCCAACGCATCAAGCAGCTGTTTTGTGGCCATCACCGATGCGGGACATGGGCAAATTGCTATTTACAGGGCTTGTCTCATCCAGCGAAACGGCAGGGGTGCGAATACCCAACCCGAAGAGACGGCGGACAGCGCCGATGTAGGCTTTGCTGCGCAATGTCCGGGCCCGATTGTCAAAGTGCGCAAACAGCTCAGGGGTGATTTGAGATTCGATCATGGAATGTCTCCTCTTTGGATGACTGGACAATCTCATGTTCTCTGGTTCAGGATAATCGGGCTTGAAATGACAATACCTTTCGAAAACTTCGAATAATGCGAATAGAAGATCTGACTTTTTTCACTCGTGTCGCCGAACTCGGCAGCCTTTCTGCGGCGGGCCGTGAATTCGGCCTCTCGCCGTCAGCGGCAAGCAGCCGGTTGTCCAATCTGGAAAAGGAACTGGGCACACAGCTGGTTGCCAGAACAACGCGGCGAACGTCACTCACCGAAGCGGGCCGGGTGTTCCTGCAGCACGCAAGCGCCGCCGTGATGGAACTCAAACAGGCGAAGATATCAATTGATGCCGCAGAGGAGGAGCCGCGCGGAACCTTGCGGGTGTCGTCCAACATGTTTTTCGGACGCAAACACATTCTTCCCTATTTGGGCGAGTTCCGGGAGCTTTATCCGGACCTTCGGCTTGAAATCGACATGACCGACCGTCTGGTCGACCTTGTCGATGAAGGGTACGACATGGCCATCCGAGGCGCTCCATTGCCTGATTCCAGTCTTTTGGCGCGCAAGCTTGGCGGAAACCCGCGTGTCTTGTGTGCAAGCCCCGAGTATCTGGAACGGAAAGGCACACCTGAAACGCCAGAGGACCTCCGCAATCATGACTGTGTCGGGTTTGAGCCAATGCCCGCCTGGTATTTCATGGGACCTGAAGGGGAAATCGTTTTTCAACCCGAGAACAAGGTTGTTTCGGGGGACAGTGGAGATTTCGCTTATGATGCCGCGATCTATGGGCTGGGCTTGACGGTGAAATCAGTAGCCCACGTCTGGGAGGACCTGAGGGACGGCAGGCTCGTTGAGGTAATGGCGAACTATCCGGTCACACGAACGGGGAACATTTATGCCGTATATCCGCCAGCCCGCTTCGTACCGCCAAAAGTATCCGCCTTGGTAGACTTTCTGATTTCGAAATACGGCCGTCCCCCCTATTGGGAGACCGATTACCGTTCCGCCGCGAAACCATGAATGCAAAAAACCAGTAAACCTTCAGCTTCGTGGTTCAATCTCTTGGTAAAAGGCAATACAAGCACTAGGGACGGCGCGTTTTTGGCGCGCAACGAAACAAACGAAACCGAACCCAGGCGGACAGTGTTTGATCCGCCGGTGTTGAACTGGTCGAGCCGATAAGCATGTCTCTGGTAGATTCCGTCACAAAAGCATTTGTTCCGATCCATCGCGAGGGGTGGCCATTTATTGCAATCGGCCTGGTCGCCACGGTCGTAATCGGCTGGTTCGCCGATCCGCTGTTCTGGATCGGGCTCATTGTGACCGCCTGGATCTGCTATTTCTTCCGCGATCCGCCCCGGGTTACTCCGGTGACCGAAGGGCTGGTGATTTCTCCTGCCGACGGTGTCGTCAGTCATGTCGGGCCCGCCCGGCCGCCCGCTGAGCTTGAGCTGGGCAGCGAGCCGATGTTGCGTGTTTCCATTTTCATGAACGTCTTCAATTGCCATGTGAACCGGGCGCCGATGGGCGGCAAGGTGACACGGGTGGCCTACCGGGCCGGCAAGTTTCTGAATGCGGAGCTGGACAAGGCCAGCGACGACAACGAGCGCAATGGCCTCGTTATTGAAGACGGCGACACAAAGATTGGGGTTGTGCAGATCGCCGGTCTTGTTGCCCGCAGGATCGTCTGCTTCGTCCGTGAAGGGGAAGCCATCGCAACCGGTGAACGCTTTGGCCTGATCCGATTCGGGTCGCGGCTGGATGTCTATTTCCCGAATGGCACCGTGCCCAGAGTAGCGCTCGGGCAGACGATGATTGCTGGCGAAACAGTTCTGGCAGATTTGCGTGAGGACAACCCGACCGCGCAACCCTTGACCCGTGTGAGCTAGGGGCACGTTTTGAGCGACACCGCGTCCAAGGCCAAGGCCTCCGCTTCGGAAAAACGCCCACCGCGGTTCCGCCGTGTGCCCATGCGGTTGATCCTGCCGAACATGGTCACGTTATTGGCGCTGTGCTCTGGTCTGACCGCAATCCGGATGGCCTTTGAGGGCCGCTGGGAATTTGCCGTGGGGGCTGTTCTGGTCGCAGCTGTCCTGGATGCGCTCGACGGCCGCCTTGCGCGCATGCTGAAGGGCACATCCCGGTTCGGTGCGGAGCTGGACTCGCTTGCCGACTTCGTCAATTTCGGCGTTACGCCAGCCTTGATGCTCTATGTGTGGATACTGAATGAGGCCGGGTCGCTCGGCTGGATCGCATCGCTTGTGTTCGCGATTTCAGCAGCCTTGCGTCTTGCAAGGTTCAACGTTGCACTGGACGATCCTGACAAGCCGGCCTGGGCGTCCCAATTCTTCACTGGCGTACCGGCACCGGCGGGCGCGCTGACGGTCCTGATCCCGATCTATTGGGAGTTTCTCGGCGTTCTGCCGCATTGGCCAGAATTCGCGCCGGGTGTCGCCCTCTACACCATGGCCATTGGCTTCCTGATGATCAGCCGTTTGCCGACTTTTTCCGGCAAGACCATCGGCACCCGGATCAGGCGGGACTACGTGCTGCCGCTTTTCGTGGCCGGGGTATTATTGGTCGCGTTGACCGCCAGCTATCCGTTCCGCATGCTGGCTCTGGGGTCAGCACTATATCTGTGCGCCATCCCCTTTGCCTGGCGAGCCCATCGCAAACTGGTGCAGGCGGACGCCAATATCGCGGCCGAGGATGATGGTGATTGCGAAGATACCGACCTCGACCACCTGGGCGACCGGGACAAGGACGACGTTGGGTAATTCACGCCCGCGCAAATGATCGGAAAGCGGTTCCAATGAGTACATCACCGAAGATCCGCAAGAGCCTGCCGGATGACTGGCAGGCGCTTTATGACGTTTATGGCGCGGCGTTCCCGGACGAGGAACTGCGCCCGGTCGTCAAGGAACTTCTCGCTTTGGGATCACAGGTCTTGTCGCTTGTGGCGTTGATTGAAGATGTGGTCGTCGGCCATGTGTTGTTCACACGCTGTGCGATCGGGTCTGAAGGCGGTCCTGCGGCCTGGCTGCTGGCACCGCTTGCCATCACACCGGATCATCAAAAGTCAGGCTGCGGAACCGCGCTGGTACGCGAGGGAATTGCGCAAGTCGAAGCGCTGGAAGCCGGGCTCGTTCTGGTGCTGGGCGATCCGGCCTATTACGGCCGGTTTGGTTTTGGAACCGAAAGTCAGGTCTTGGCTCCGTTCGACATTCCTTCAGAGTGGTCAGGAGCGTGGCAATCGATCCGGCCAACTTCAGGCGAGAGCGCGGCGCGCGGAAGGTTGAAAGTTCCAGATCCCTGGAACAAACCGGTTTATTGGGCGCCTTAGGTCACGGACCCATTAATGCGATAGAAATGACAGCAACGCGCAGGCACAGCGCTCGCTAATCGGGTTTCCGCCGAAAAGATTGCCGCATAGGTGAAGGGTCTCACAACTCAAGGAGACCAGTATGAGCCTCTCAGGCAAGACGATCATTATTACCGGTGCAAGCAGCGGAATTGGTGCCGCCGTGGCCAGAAACCTCGCTGAAGACGGGGCAAACCTCATTCTCGCTGCCCGCAGGAAAGACAAACTGGAGGAGGTGCAGGCGAGCTTGCCGGATGACGGCGGACAGTCAGCCATTGCTGTCGGCGATGTTCAGGATGAAGGGTTCAATCAGAGCCTTGTCGAGATTGCACAGTTCAAGTTTGGCGGATTGGACGGTGCCTTCAACAATGCAGGCATTCTGGGAGATCTCGGACCAGTGCCGGAGATGCCGCTCAACACCTGGAACGACGTTCTTTCCATCAATCTGACAAGTGCTTTTCTGGCTGCCAAGCACCAAATACCTGCGATGAGGAAAAAGGGCGGCGGTTCGATCGTCTTCACCTCGTCGTTTGTCGGCCATACGGTTGGGATGCCGGGAATGGGCGCTTATGCGGCCTCCAAGGCTGGAATGATCGGACTGACACAATGTCTGGCTGCCGAGCATGGATCGGAAAACATTCGGGTCAATGCGCTTTTACCGGGTGGGACCAGAACAGACATGGCCGGATCGGATCCGGAATTTCTAGAATTTGTTGCCGGCATGCATTCCCTCAAACGCATGGCAGAGGCAGAAGAGATTGCAAAAGCTGCCTGTTTCCTGCTTTCCGGCCATGCCTCTTTTGTCACCGGTACGGCCATGCTGGCAGATGGCGGAAACTCCATCAACAAGACCTGATTTCCGCTGAAACGCTCCGTTCCAGTCTGCCTGCCGCTTGTAATGAATGCCAGCGGCAGGCGATTGCTCAAACGCGTCACTTTCGCACGAACTTCTGTTCCATAACGGCCTTGCCCCATTGGTCGCCTTCATATTCCTGCGCGAGCTCAAAACCATTGCGTTCATATAACCTTCGGGCTGGATCAAGCCCTTTGAGCGTCCACAAGTGAACCTCGTCAAATCCTTTGTCATCGCAATGGCGAAGCGCCTTGTCGAGCAACTGGCGGCCGAGGCCGCTGCCCCGCAAATGTGGTTCCAGGATAAACCAGCGCAAATGGGCAATGTTGTTGCCCAGGTCCTCGCCATCGATGGTTATGGATGCAATCACGCGCTGATCCTCCAAGACGCTCCATGAATTGTTGAGCGGATTGGAAATGCGCGGCATGAACTCGGCCATGGCCTGTGAGACCACGCTTTCAAATGCCGGGCCGTTGCCGACGATCGGGCCATGAGTGCGGGCATGAAGGGCGGAAACATCGCCGATCATTCCGGTCTGGTAACCTTCGACGATGCTGTGCTGCGCCTTTTGTACCGCGGCGCCCGTGCGGACGGCCGTGAGCGCGTCAGTATAGGCGGTCAGGGCATCTGCGAGATCTTCCGTTCTGGTGCCGTTGAGCGAGGGAAGGGCGCGGCGGACCAGCTGATCTGCATAACTGGAAGCTGTTTCCAGCGTCTTCTTGCCTTGGTCTGTCAGGGACAGGACCTGTGCCCGGCCGTCCTTGTCATGAGGAGCGGTTTCAATCTCGCCGCGGGCTTCTAGAGATTTGACTAGCCGGCTGATGGTCGACTTTTCCAGATTGAGGCGCTTCGCCAGGTCCTTTGCGGTCAGACTTCCCGCGTGGCCAAGCTCAATGACGGCATGGACACCGGATGCTGACAATTCCGTGCCGGCGATGGTTTTGGCAAGAAATCCGTGTTCGCGCACGAATTGCCGTGATGCGCTGCGGATCCGGGAAACGAGTTCAACAGTTGTGTGTGACATGACATCCAATATAGTTGTACAATACAACTATATTGGATTACCTGATTGCCTTTGGCAAGAAAAAAACCGGTAGTTTGGAATTGGTTGTTTGGGCATTGGAAAACTCGCGGTCCCGGCCTCCACGAATTCAAAACCATAAAAACATCCATTGCGCCGCCCCGGACTTGATCCGGGGCCATTGGGCTTGCACGAGCAGGTACCGGCTCGCACTTCGTTTGGCCGGGACGGCACCGGTTGGGTTCTCTGGTTCCATTAAGAAAAAACCGCCAGCTTTCACCGGCGGTTTTTGGGTTTGTATCTTATTCAGCCGCATGCGGCAGTTCCTGTGGCGGAACATTCGGCGGTTTTGGTTTTTCCATCCGCACCACCTTGGCCGCTGGCCGATCCTCCGCCGGTTCTTCAACCGCCGGTTCGGGAGCCGGGTCTTCAGCCGCTTTGGCCGGTGCGACCGCGACAGCTTCCTTGCGGCGGAACCTTGCCGTCAGGTTGTTGAACGACCCAACCCAGACGCTTGGCATTGCTATCATTACCGGAATCATGACCAGCGTCAGGATCGTAGAGAACGCAAGACCTGCAATCACGGCCGTTGACAGCTGGATCCACCAGATTGCGGTGATGCCGCCGACCGCCGTTACTTGATTGAAGAAGTCGAAGTTGGTCTGCGTTGCCATCGGGATCAGACCGGCGATCGTTGTGATCGTGGTCAGAAGGATCGGACGGATACGCTGTGCCGACGTCTTCAAAATGGCTTCCAGAGGCTCAAGACCGTCATCGCGGAAGCGGTTGTAGGTGTCGATCAGGACGATTGCGTTGTTCACCACGATCCCGGCAAGGGCCACGACGCCCGTTCCCGTCATGATGATTGAGAACTTCTGTCCGGTCACCAGCATTCCAAGCAACACGCCCATCACAGACATGATCACCGTCGAGAGGGTGAGGAACGTCTGGTAGAACGAGTTGAACTGGGTCAGCAGGATCAGGAACATCAGGAACAGCGAAGCAATCATCGCCCGCATCAGGAATTCACCCGATTCCTTCTGGTCTTCATCGGCACCACGGAACTGCAGATAGATGTTGTCCGGGAAGGTCTGACCCTTCAGCCAGGTATCCAGCTCCTGAACTTTTTCATCCACGGTTACTCCGGCAGACTGGTCGACAGTTGCCTTCAGCATCATCGAATAGAGACCGTCCCGGCGGGTGATCGATGACACCTTCGGTGCCGGCGAACGATTGACGAAGTTGGCAAGCGGTACTAGCCCGAGCGGTGTTTGCAGACGCAGCTGGTCGAACCGGTCGAGCGTCCGTTCTTCCTGAGGCAGACGGACACGGATATCGACTTCATCTTCTGAGTCCGTCGGCCGGTACGTGCCGATCAGAACACCGTTGGTCACGAGCTGCACCATGGCACCAACGGAGCCAATGCCAGCCTGGTAACGTCCGGCCTGTTCCCGGTCGATGTCGAGCTGCCATTCGATGCCAGGCAGCGGACGTCCGTCTTCCTGGTCGATCAAGGCGTCCATGCCATCCAGATGGGTCCGGATACGAGCAACTTCGCCAACAAGTGTGCCATAGTCAGTCGACTTGACCTCAAGCTGGATGTCCTTGCCAGTTGGCGGGCCACCCTCGATTTTGCGGGTTTCCACCTTGATGCCCGGAATGGAGGCGGTGCGTTCGCGGATTTCGGCGAAAATCTCCACCGCTTTCCGGCGGCAGCAATAGTCAGCCATCTCCAGCTGAAGCTCACCGATCACGTCGGCCGGTTTGTCCTGAACGCCGCCAATGAACTGCGGCCCGGCACCACCGCCCGGCGCAAATGCCGAGGTCACGACATTCTTGATACCCTTGGTGTCCAGCACTTGGTGCTCAACAAGCTGGACGAGCTCGAGCGACTCAGACACCGACATGTTGCCTCGGCCGGACACCAGAACAACAGCCTGGTCCGGTTCTTCGTCGACGAAGAACTCCACCCCCGCATTGTTCCCGGCAAATGTAACGAAGATGCCGCCGCACAATCCCAGAACAACAACAATCGTGACGATGTTGCCGATGGGATTGCCTGCCAAGAGGTTCAGGAAGCGGACATAGATGCCGGTCAGGCCCTTGACCTTTTTCGGATGGAAATGCCCGGTTCCGGACAGAACCTGAGCTTCGGCCTTGTCCTGTTCAGCCCGTTTGGCAGCGCGTGCCTGTTGCCAGCGTACAAACGGCCGCAGCACGTAGAACGAGACCGCGCCCACGAGCAGGAATGCTCCGAATGCCAGTGCCTGAACCAGGCCGCCGATCAATTCAGCAGGAACCGCGTCACCCAAGGCGACCGGCAACAGCGGTATGTTAAGCACCACGACTGCCGATAATGAGGCGATCGTCAGGGCGAGCAGGGACGTTGCATGCCGGTCGATCCAGTGAGACACCTGCGCAAAGATGCCGCCGGTTACGGGCAGGAACACCATGGCCGTTACCAGCGAAGCGCTGAGAACGATGATCACCATGATCGGCAGATAGCTCATGAATTCGCCAGCAACGCCCGGCCACAGCAGCATTGGCAGGAAGGCCACGAGTGTGGTTGCCGTTGACGATACGATCGGCCAGAACATCAGCTTGGCAGCGCGGATGAAGGCCTCGCGGTCCTCCATGCCCTCGTGCACTTTCCGGTCCGCATATTCGACCATGACAATCGCGCCGTCGACGAGCATACCAACCGTCAGCACCAGGCCGAACATCACCATGATGTTCACCGTGTATCCAAGTCCGGACAGGATCAGGAAGCCGACCATGAATGAGGTCGGGATCGCAAGACCAACGAGCAGGGCCGACCGGAGGCCGAGTGCAGCAACAACAAGCACCATCACAAGGAAGATGGCTGTCAGGATCGACGATTGCAGCGAGCCGAGCACCTCGAAGATGTTGGCCGACATGTCGATCATGAAGTCGACTTTGATCGTTTCAGGCCAATCCTTCGTGGCTTCGACAACAACCGCACGCACCGCTTCGTTGTTCTCGATGATGTTGGTGCCGATCCGCTTGGTCACCTGAAGCGCAATGGCGGGTTCGCCATTCACCCGTGTAAAGCTGGTCGGATCCTTGAAAGTCCGGCGGATTTCCGCAACGTCGCCAAGGGTGACGACACCTTCGCCGCTCTGCTTGATCGGCAGGGAGTAGACGTCCTTGGCAGTCTCGACGAGGCCGGGAACCTTCACATTGAACCGTCCGGCGCCGCTGTCGATAAATCCGGCCGGTACCAGCTGGTTGTTTTGCGACAGAGACGTCAGCAGTTCCTGCTGCGTGATGGAATAGGATTCCAGTTT
The DNA here is from genome assembly GCA_965230705.1 of Roseibium sp. Classification (GTDB taxonomy): domain Bacteria; phylum Pseudomonadota; class Alphaproteobacteria; order Rhizobiales; family Stappiaceae; genus Roseibium. The sequence continues at coordinate 2,051,610 of CBDDLN010000001.1, forward strand.
CCGGCTGTCGATCAGGACTTCCAGAAGTTCCTCACGGTGGCCGGACAGGTCAGCTGAGCGAACCGTGTCCACGGCCTCGATCTGGTCTTTCAGGCGCCGGGCATGCTGGTACAGCGTGCGTTCGGGCACCGAACCGGACAGGGCGACAGTAATCGTCGGCACCAGCGCAAAGTTGGTCTCCGAGATTGTCGGTTCTTCTGCATCAGCGGGCAGGTCGCTCTTGGCCTGATCAACCTTGTCGCGGACGTCAGCCATGGCCTCGTCCTTGTCGAACGAGATGTCGAACTCCAGGATGATGCCCGCATGCCCTTCAGAGGCAATCGCGGTAATTTCCTTCAGGCCGTCGAGGCCGCGAAGTTCAGTTTCCATTGGCCGGATGAGCAGCCGTTCGGCGTCTTCCGGCGAAATGCCCTGTTGGGCGATGGAGACATAGAAAATCGGAACATCAATGTCCGGACTGTCTTCCTTGGGGATCGAGATGTAGGTGAACACCCCGGCAACAATCAGGGCCACCATCAAGACGAAAACAGTCTTGGGCCGGCGCAATACGCCTTCAAGCATTGATATCATTTGGACACCCCTGCGGTATCAAAAACCGGCTCGACACGCTCGCCGTCTGAAACATAATCCTGACCAACCACAATCACGGTGATGGTTTCCGGCAGACCGCCTACCCAGACACCGTCCGTTTCACCTCCCAGTACCTTGACCGGCAGGAACTTGGTCACATTGTCCTTGGTCACCGTACGTACGCCCACTTGGCCCGCGTCATTCAGGGTCAAGATCGCCGGAGTGATCTTGTGGGCCATCTCGACAGGCAGCGGAAGCAGCGTCAACGCGGTGGTGCCGTCGCGGGCAATACCCTTTTCATTCGGCAGTTCCACTTCAACACGGAATGTCCGTGTATCGGGATCGGCTGCCGGCGAAATGTAGCGGACTGTGCCGTCCAGCGTTTCGCCGGAAATGAGCTGCACCTGTGCAGGCATGCCCTTGGAAACGAGGCCGATGTCCAGTTCGGAAACCTGGCCAATGGCGATCATTGGATCCGTTTCAACAACCGTGGCACAGATGTCGCCAACATTAAGCCGTGCGCCGACGTCGGCCATCGGGCTCTGGATGATTCCGTCGATTGGCGAACGGATAACTGTCCGGCGGACTTCCAGCTTGGCCTCTTCTACGCGGGCCTTGGCCGCGTCCAGACCGGCCTGAAGCGCGGCCACGCGGTTTTGTGCAATATATCCCTTGTCGTTCAAGGTGGTGGCTGCGCTGTGGTCGAGCTCTGCCTGGGCGAGCAGGGCTTTCGCCTCCAACACCCGGGCTTCGCGGACACCTTCGTCCAGAACGCAGAGGATCTCGCCAGCCTTCACATGCGTACCCTCACGGGCGGGACGGTCAATGACGTCGTCAGCCGTTTCGGCGCGCACTGCGACCTTGGCCTCGGCCTCGGTCCGGCCACGCACTTCCAGTACCGCTTTACGCTCAATTGCGTTCAGCGTCCGGACCTTGACGCGGAAAGTATCCTTGTTTTCGGCAACCTGCCGTTCTGCTGGTGGCGGTGTCGCGTTTTCGCTGTCACCACGGCCCCCGACCACTACGGTGCCGCTGTACATCCAGGCGCCGATACCAGCGGCCATGCCGATTGCCAGCAAATAGGAAAACTTCAGTCGCATTTCTTACTCCAGAACAACCTTTGGCTTACTCGGCTGCGGCAGGGAGGGCCGCGCCTTCAGCAATCTTGACCAGTTCCTCACCGTGTTCATCCAGATAGGCGAGGGTGAAATTCATGCAGGCGATGCCGTAGTTTCGCGTCCAGCCGGAACCTGGATGCGAACATGGCCCGTCTGGATCCTTGTCCATCAGCAGCTTCAGCTCTGCGCGAACCTGTTCACGGCGCCGATCCAGGGCTCTCCGGATTACGTCGGGCCCGATTTGCTCGGCATAAAGGGCGATCAGCAGGAACGGGGATTTGAAGGTGTCGGGCGCTTGTGGTTCACACAATCCAACAATGAACTCTTCGCGGCCGGCATCGGTGATGGAATAAATCTTCCTAACGGGTTTGCCAGGTTGGGCTTCCTCGCGAACCGTGACCAGTCCATCGGCAGTGAGCTTGGCAAGGGCCGGGTAGATAGACCCGAAGCTGGCGTCATCGAAGTAACTGAAACGCCCCTCGGTGGCTTCCTTGCGGATTTCGTAGCCGGTAGCGTCACCGAAACTCAGAATCGCCAGACACAAACTGCGAACACTCATGGCAGTAACCCCTGGCAGCATGTTGCTGCGCAATTTCCCGATTGGTGATTAGGAGTGGGCTGCCCCTACCCAAATGGCTTAAGGCCCAATCCTTATTTCAGTCCGATATGTATCGTTTCTATATATTGGTTGGATATATATCGATGCAATAGTGCATTGCAATAAAAATTGGTGCGCGCATTTGTCCACGCCTCAGTGGGGCTGGAAGCTCATTTTTTGCAGTGATTTGTGTTTGATTGATACTCACTTTCGAAATAGCCGCTTGAACGTAGCTGTTTAGCAACGTGCTTTTAAACTGGGCAAGGTGACGCAATGAAGAAACCGATCGCATCTGGTGAGACGCGGAAATCTTATTGGCCGCAAAACCCGTTGTTCCGCTTGCTGCTGATCAATGGCCTCATCGGTGTCGGAATTTCACTTCTTGTGCTGGCCGGTATGTTCTGGTCGAACATTGGTAACCTCAGAACCTTGGTAATGGCGTCGGATAATCCGGCCCTGCCTGTAATTATGCTGGCTTTCGGCCTCATCATAACGCTGAGCTCGGTCGTCATGGGATCTGCCGTGATGATGATGAAATCGAAGGATACCGATCAATCAGGTCATGGGCCCAAATTGAGATTGCCGGAAGCATTCTTTGGCGCTGCGCCTGTGGCTGCGCCGGTTCGGGTAACCGCCCGGCCACGGCGCTGAAACTCTCAGTTTGACAAGGGGTGCGAATACACCGGGCCGGTTGCGCCTGCAGTTGCATTGGCACTGAAGTGATTGTGCGCGATGAACACTGTCATGGCCGCTGCGGCGAACATGCACAGGAAGCCGGTGGAAACAAGCTGCATTTCTTTGCCTTGGTCTAATTCTCAGTCCCACTATGCGCCCGACACCCTAAATCGGCGCAAACCGGACCGATAAAATTTGAAGTATTGGCAAAATTCACGTGGTATTCGCCACATTGGGGCCACGGGCGCTTGCAAGGACCGTTGGCTTGGGTTTTCCTGAACGAAAGACAAATCGGGATTTCAGTAATCATGTCGACCTCTTACCCGCGTGATATGGCCGGATACGGCCGCTCAACTCCGGACCCGCAATGGCCGGGAGAAGCCAATATCGCCGTGCAATTTGTGATAAATTTCGAAGAAGGCGGCGAGAACAACATCCTGCATGGCGATCCGGCATCCGAAGCATTCCTGTCGGAAATCGTCGGTGCTCAGCCCTGGCCCGGAAAACGCCACTGGAACATGGAATCCATATACGAGTATGGATCCCGGGCAGGTTTTTGGCGGCTGTGGCGTATGTTCACGGGCCGGTCAATTCCGGTCACAGTCTATGGGGTCGCGACGGCACTGGAACGGTGCCCCGAAGCTGTTGCTGCCATGAAGGAAGCGGATTGGGAAATTGCCTCCCATGGTCTGAAGTGGATCGAATACGCTGACATGCCGGAAGAGGAAGAGCGCGAGCACATGCGCGAAGCCATCCGCATCCATGAAGAGGTGACCGGGTCAAGGCCGCTTGGCTGGTACACAGGCCGCTGTTCCATGCAGACCCAGAAGCTGGTCATGGAGGAGGGTGGTTTTCTCTATGATTCAGACAGTTACGCAGATGATCTGCCTTATTGGGTCGACGGGCCGGACGGCGATCACCTGGTCATTCCCTATACACTTGATACCAACGACATGCGTTTCGCCGCTGTCCAGGGGTTTAATTCCGGCGACCAGTTCTACACCTATCTCAAAGATGCCTTCGACACTCTCTATGCCGAAGGGGAAGATGGCGCGCCGAAGATGCTCAATATCGGTCTTCATTGCCGGCTTGCGGGCCGTCCCGGCCGCGCGGCAGCTCTTGCCCGGTTCCTCGATTACGTTGCTAGCCACGACAAGGTCTGGCTGGCGCGGCGCATCGACATCGCCTGGCACTGGCATGCCCACCACGCCCGCGGGTGATGGAGTCGTAGCTGCCTAACTCTTTTCCGGCTCCGCCTTAGAACACTTCCCGCCCGGCAGGCACATGGTGCCTGGCGGGCAAACGGTATCGCCACAATCAACAGCGTCTGGCTCGGAGCATTTGCCATCCTTGAGGCAGAACGCATCCTTCGGGCACAGATGGCCGCTGTTGCATTTTTTCATGTTCGGTTTGGAGCATTTGCCGCCCGGCAGGCACAAGGTATTTGGCGGGCAAACGCTGTCGCCGCAATCGACTGCGCGGGGCTGAGAACATTTTCCGCCTGCAAGGCAGAAAGAATCCTTGGGACATATGTTCCCTTCGGAGCAACGCTTTGCACCGGGTTTGGAACATTTGCCGTCGCCGAGGCAAAGGCGGTCCGGGCCACAAACGGTGCCGTCCCCACAGGACTTGGCGCCCACTTCGGAACATCTGCCGCCTTTGAGGCAGATGGTATCCTTCGGACAGACGTTCCCGCTGGAGCAACGCTTTGCACCGGGTTCGGAACATTTGCCGTCGCCGAGGCACAGCCGGTCCGGACCGCAAACGGTGCCATCTCCGCAGGACTTGGCGCCCACTTCGGAGCATCTGCCGCCTTTGAGGCATATGCTATCTTTTGGACAGACGTTCCCGCTTGAACAACGTTTGGCACCGGGTTTGGAACATTTGCCGTCGCCGAGGCACAGCCGATCCGGACCGCAAACGGTGCCATCTCCGCAGGACTTGGCGCCGACTTCGGAACACCTGCCGCCCTGGAGGCAGATGGTGTCCTTCGGACAGACGTTGCCGCTTGAACAGCGCTTGGCACCTGGTTTGGAGCATTTGCCGCCTTTCAGGCAAAGCGTGCTTGCCGGGCAATGCAGGCCGTTGCCACAGTCAACTCGGGTCTTGGCGATACAGCCGCCACCGCTGAAGCATTTCTGGGATGGCTTGCAGACCGAGTTGTCCTTGCATTTTGTCGAGCCCGGAGCAGAACACTTGCCGCTTTTCAGGCAATAGGTGCCCGGGCTGCAGATCGTTCCATTGCTGCATTTTTTCGAACCCGGTGCAGAACAGCCGCCACCCTTGAGGCACCAGGTTCCCGGGTTGCAGTTCCTGCCATTGCCGCAATCCATGTTTGCCTTTGGCAGGCAGCCGCCGCCAATGGCGCATTTTTGGCCGGGGCCGCAGATGCCGCCGTTGCGGCATTTGGTCGATCCCGGCGCGGAGCAGCGGCCGCCGGAGAGGCAGTAGGTGCCACGAGGGCAACTGATGTTGCCGCCGCAATAATTCATGCCCTTGCGGCCGCAATAGCCGTCACGGGTGCAAAAATAGTCCGGTCCGCAGATTTTCCCGTTCCGGCACTTGGTGGAGCCATAGGCGGAGCACTTGCCGCCACGCAGGCAGAAGGTCCCTCTGGGGCAGGACCGTCCGCCGCCGCAATAGACCATGCCGCGCTGAATGCAGTAGCCATCGCGGGCGCATAGCGTTCCATGGGGACAGCAGCGCCCGTTCGGGCAGTAGCCATAGCCAGGCGGACAGTCGTTGTGAAAGCCGCCATCTGAAGCGGGAATGACGGGAGGGTTAGTCCTGGGAAGGCCGGGCAGGGCCTGCAACTCTTCCCATAATCCCTCAACTGTCCGAACCGGTTCTGATGTCAGGGCTAGCGCCGGGCCTTCGGCGACCTCGGGAAGCGATTCCAGCTGTGGGGTAGGTGCCGCTGGCCGGTAGGTGCGTGGGGCCGCAATGTCTTCCGGCTGCGCTTCACCACCCGGGACCTCGATTTCTTCGCCAGCAACGCTGTGTTCCTCAAAGCTGTATGGCAGTTTGAGGCTTTTGATGAGATCCCGAATGGTCGGATTGGGTTTTTCCAGTACCGGCAGGTCCATGGCCGCACGGGCGGTCGGGCCGCCGAAGAATGTAAAGCAGTAAGCAACAAAAATTGCCGCCAGAAACGGCCTTCGCCAAGACAGCCCCATGTCTCGCCCCCAATTCCGAATATTCTCAGGAGATTAACGGAATTGACCGATCGCACCAGCGCTCATGTGTTATATTTTTGTTCAAGGACTTATTGGCCTTCATTCCAAGGCACTGAACCGGTAACAATTCTAGTCGATGGCACCTGTAGAACCCGTTCCCCGCTACCATCTTTATGGCGAAAATGAACAGGCGGACGACTTTGATTTCTTCCACATCGAAACGATAAAGGCCCGGTCTAAGCCGCTGGGCTGGTCGCTGGATCCGCACAGCCACCTTCACCTGTTTCAGTGCCTGATTATTACCACCGGCCGTGGGCGGTTGACTGACGAAACCGGCATCCGCGAAGTACACCCGGACATGCTGGCCTATTCTCCGCCGGGTGTTGTGCATGGCTGGGAGTTCACTCCGGACACACAAGGGTATGTTGTTTCCTTTACCCAGGATTATCTGAGCGCGGCGACCGATGGGCAGGATGTGGCCCACATTTTGGCCGGTCTGGGAGAGTTCAATCACCTGACCATTCTTCGAAGCGGCGATCTGGCCAAAGCTCTCCGCTATGTTGAGGAAATGGCGGACGAGTTTGATCGCGGTCCCCGGCGCCGGTCCGTGCTCCGTTCGCTTTTGACTCTTTTGTTGACGCGCACGTTCGCCGATCAGGCGGACAGCGGTGTCAAAGAACGAGCGCCCGGCTTTTCCCTGTTCCGCTTCCGGTTGCTGGTCGATCAGCATTTCCGGACCGAGCGTGCGCCGGAATTTTATGCAGCCCAGATGGGAATGACGCCGGCCAGGCTCAACTCCTATTGCAGGATGTTTACCGACAGGACGGCGGCCCAATCCATCAGAGACAGGGTTTTGATGGAAGCAAAAAGGCAACTGGCGTTTTCCGCGCTTCCGGTATCCGAGATCGCTTATGATCTGGGATATGAAGATCCGGCTTATTTCTCCCGTATTTTCAGGAAAGAAGTCGGTGAAAGCCCGCAAGAGTTCCGCCAGCAGCAAAAATCCGCCTGAACGGGAATAGTCTAAATAAAAGCGGCAAACCGGAATTAACGTTACCGGCAGGAAGTCGTGCGCAATCAGCAATCTCAGGTTGTTTATAGGAATTTTACGAAATACGACTCTGGCAGGTTAAGAGTTTGTTAATCCTGTCGGGTGGCGAGATGCGTTTTTGGGGCCGGTATTTTTATGTTTATGCGTTTGCAGCCTTTTTCATCGGATTTGCGATCTCGGTAGCCCGTGATCCGGAGCTATTCGTTGAACGGGTCAGGCCAGCGGTTCATGATAGCGTTGCAATTATGGAGCGTGTTCAGGGATTTGTGCGGCAGGCCAATGCTCAGCTTTTGCAAGAAGAAGCGGTGGAACTGTTCGTTCATACCATCCGTTTGCCTTCGAGCCTTCTGGAGCGGGTGTCCGAGATTTTGAAGAAGGTGGAGGCTGATCCCAAATCAATGGGCGGCCAATACAAGGTCTCATCAGCAGAGGCCACTAAGGTTGATGAGCCGGATGTTAGCGAAATCCACAAGTAATACGTGGTTTCATCTATTTTAGAGAAAACGAAAATTTAGGACTGATTGGCTAGGGTTTCCGAATGTGAATGAAGAACCGGTTTTGCGGCAATCGTGCGTAGGGAACCAAGTCGTGAGAGTTACGGAAAAAGAAGCCTGGAAGATGTGGTGTCCCTTCGTCCGGGTTGAGGGCGGCAATCGGCTGTTGAGCTCAAGGAACCTGGGCTTTGATGAAGAGGCTGGCTACCAGCACTGCATCGGCACCAAATGCATGGGATGGCGCCCGTTTATGTACTCCCACGTCAAAGGTGGCGATGACGCTTTCGAGCATCACGGATACTGCGGCCTGGCCGGCCGCCCGGAACTGGGCGACTGACCCCGCACGCAAGTGCTTATAATTGTTAGAATGGCAGGCCAACGTAGTTTTCTGCGAGACTCGTCTGGGCTGCCTCCGAGTTCGCCAGATAGTCCATTTCCGCTTGCTGCATTTTGGTGTTGAATTCGCCAAGCTCCGGAAACTGATGCAGCAGCATGGTCATCCACCAGGAGAAACGCTCGGCTTTCCAGATCCGTGCGAGCGCCTTTTGGGAATAGCTGTCAATCCCGGCAGATGACTTCTCTCCGTAGTATTCGATCAGTGCGTTGGACAGATAATAGATGTCCGAGGCTGCCAGATTGAGGCCTTTTGCCCCGGTCGGCGGAACAATGTGCCCGGCATCGCCTGCAAGGAACATCCGCCCGAACCGAAGAGGTTCAGCGATGAAACTGCGCAACGGAGCGATGCTCTTTTCAATCGACGGTCTGGTCTCCATGCATGAGGCGGCTTCTTCGCCGAGCCGGATCTTGAGTTCATCCCAGATCGCATCGTCAGACCACTTGTTTGCATCCGTTCCGGCGGCAACTTGAATGTAATAGCGGCTGAGTGTGTTCGATCTCATGGACGCAAGCGCAAAGCCGCGCCGGTGGTTCGCGTAGATCAGCTCATGGTCGACGGGCTTCACATGGGACAGAATTCCGAGCCAGCCGAAGGGGTAGACCTTCTCGTATTCCGTAACCGCACCTTCGGGAACGGACGCACGGGAAACGCCATGAAACCCATCACATCCGCAAATGAAATCGCAGGCGATTTCGTGGGTGACGCCGTCCTTGTCATAGGTGACACGCGGCGTGTCCGTGTCAAAGCCTTCGGGTGTGACATTCTCAGCTTCATAGACGACCTTTGCGTCACGGGCCGTGTGTGCGTCCATCAGGTCTTTTGTGACTTCGGTCTGGCCATAGACCATGACGTTCTTGCCGCCGGTCAGGCGTTTCAGGTCGATGCGGACCTTGGTGTCACCAACTGACACGGCAAAACCGTCATGAGGCAGGCCTTCCTCGTACATCCGTTTTGAGACGCCAGCCAGTTCCAGCATGTCGACCATGCCCTGTTCCAGAACTCCGGCGCGGATGCGGGAGAGGACATATTCAGGTGTGCGCCGTTCGAGCACGATGCAGTCGACACCGGACAGGTTGAGAAGTTGAGACAAAAGAAGTCCGGATGGTCCGGCGCCGATGATAACGACCTGTGTCCGCATGGTGGTCCCTCCCGATTTTCCACGCTTGAAAGTGGAAGGATTTTCGCTTGGGCGCCCCCGAAACAAAATGGACGATGCCGCCAATCACTTGGACATTTTGAACTGTTCCCGTTCGGCAAATCTGGATTTGCAGGCGAACGGATGCAGCTCGCGCTTTGACTCAACTTTTTAAGAAGCGGAATCAGAACATGAAGACGTTGAATCAAAACCTCAACGAGAGGAATCAGTCTCTCAAGAAGAGGGCTTAACCGCCTGATAGGACTCAAGAACCCGGTCGATCATCTGGCCACCTGAACCCAGATGGAGGGCGGGATTGCGCAGCTCCTGCCAGGCAACAGCCGCATCGGTTTCCTCGGCCAGAACATCGAACAGATGTCTGCCTGTTTGCGCGGCAGTGACACAAGCCTTTTTCACAAGTGCCTGGGCCTCGGGCCTGGGCATATGGCTTGAAAGGGCAAAGCTTGCGGCCTCGGCCAGAAGCAATCCGCCAGATGCTTCAATGTTTGCGCGCATTCGGGCTTCATCGACTACAAGGCTGTCAAAAAGCTGGTTGGCGTGCTTGAGAGCGCCGCTGGTGGCCATTACCATCTGTGGCAGGGCAAGCCATTCCAGTGTCCAGCCGGTGCCGCTGCGCTCGTGTTCATGCAGAGCTGCCTGATGCAACGTGCCAAGCTGGCCTGCATTCATGCGGGCAAGGGCTGCGAGCACTTCTGCGCCAACCGGATTGACCTTGTTCGGCATCGTCGATGACCCGCCGCCGGCCAGCCGGACTTCACCGACTTCGCTTTGTGCAAGAAGGCTGAGGTCCAGGCCGATCTTGCCGAGCGTTCCGGTGATCAGAGTAAGCCAGCCTGCATAATCCAGTAGCCCGTCGCGGACGGAATGCCATGGGGCTGGTGAAGTCAAAAGGTCCAGCCGTGCGGCCAGGTTTTTCTCAACCGCCAGGGCAGGGGCTCCAAGGGCAGCGAGGTTTCCGGACGCCCCGGCGAAAGAAAGCACCAGAAGGTTTTTCCGGATCGCGGGCAATCTTTCAAGATGGCGCACCAGAGCGGACAACCAGACAGCGGCCTTCAGTCCAAAGCTGGTCGGCGTGGCCTGCTGCATCCGTGTGCGGGCGGCCATCGGCGTTGCCCGATGCTCCCCGGAAAGACCTGCCAGTGTGTCCGCCAGCGCCAAAAGGGCGGTTTCCTGGAACGCCAGCGCAGACCGCAGCCGCAGGATCAGGCCCGTGTCCAGGATGTCCTGGCTGGTGGCGCCCCAATGCACGTAGGGCGCATCCCCTGATCCCACTGCATCGCGCAGCTTTGCAACAAGGGCCGGTACAGAAACGCCATCCCTTGCTGTTCCTTCGGCCAGGCTCTGAGGGTCTATGGTCAGACTGCTGCAGATATCGGCGATCCGGTCCGCCGAAGCCTGGGGAACAAGATCATTGTCCGCCTCCGCCAGAGCCAGCGCACCTTCCACATCAAGCATGGCCTTGATCACTGCGCTGTCTTGAAACAGTGCTGCTGTTTCAGGGTCGCTCAGCAATTGGCCCGTTAGATGGCTGTCGAAGGCGCTGGCTGGCATGATTTAGGCTGCCTCAAGCGCGATGGCGATACCCTGGCCGACACCGATGCACATGGTGGCAAGGGCAAGCTTGCCGCCGCGCAGCTTCATTTCCAGCGCGGCTGTCCCGGTGATCCTCGCACCGGAAGCACCAAGCGGATGGCCGATTGCGATCGCGCCGCCGTTGGGATTCACATGCTCGCCATCGTCTGCCAGACCAAGTTCGCGCAGGACCGCGAGACCTTGAGCAGCGAAGGCCTCGTTCAGCTCGATGACGTCGAAGTTTTTCGGCGCAATTCCGAGACGTGCGCAGAGTTTGCGGGTTGCCGGTGCCGGTCCAATGCCCATGACACGTGGTGGTACGCCTGCAGTGGCGCCGCCAAGAACGTGGGCAATCGGCGTGAGATTGTATTTCTTTACCGCTTCTTCTGATGCGATGATCAGTGCCGCAGACCCGTCGTTGACGCCCGATGCATTGCCGGCCGTAACCGAGCCGCCTTCGCGGAAGGGCGCGCGCAATTTGGCAAGTCCTTCAATCGTGGTCGACGGGCGGATGTGCTCATCCTGATCAATAATGATCGGATCGCCCTTGCGCTGCGGAATGGTGACGGGGACGATTTCCCGGGCAAACCGGCCGTCTGCCTGTGCACGGTTGGCCCGCTGCTGACTGCGAACGGCAAACGCATCCTGGTCTTCACGCGAAACCTTGAAGTCTTCTGCCACGTTTTCCGCCGTTTCCGGCATGGAATCGACGCCATATTGCCGTTTCATCAGCGGATTGACGAAGCGCCATCCGATTGTCGTGTCGTGGATCTCGTTGGCTCGGCTGAAGGCGGTTTCCGCTTTGGGCATGACAAAAGGTGCCCGGGACATGCTTTCCACACCGCCTGCAACGATCAACTCGGCCTGGCCGGCGTTAATGGCACGGGCAGCGGTAATGATGGCATCCATGCCGGAGCCGCACAGCCGGTTCACCGTTGCGCCTGGAACTGAGTCTGGAAGTCCGGCCAGAAGCGATGACATGCGGGCCACATTGCGGTTGTCTTCGCCAGCCTGGTTGGCGCAGCCGTAAATCACTTCGTCGACTGCCGCCCAGTCGACATCCGCGTTGCGTTCCATCAGCGCTTCGATGGGGATGGCGCCAAGGTCATCCGCGCGAACCGCGGACAGGCTGCCGGCAAACCGGCCAACGGGGGTACGGATATAATCGCAAATATAGGCGCGCTGCATATTACTTTCCTTCGTGAGCGGCTTTGGTGCGGGCATGGATATCGCGTAAGACACTCAATTCTTCCTGTGTGGGGGGCGTGGTCGTCCCGACATTATCGGCAAACCTTGCGGTCCATCCGATTGAATTCTGAATTTGCTCTTGCGTGACGCCCTGATGGAGTGATGTCACGGTGAACTCCTTGGACTGCGGGTCAGGTTCCCAAACCGCGAGATCCGTGATCAAACGGCTTGGCCCCTTGGTCGTCACGCCCCTTGAGGCACGGTCATCTCCTCCATTGCCATGCCCGAGCGACGTCACAAAGTCCAGCTTTTCAACGAAACCACGGCGGGATTGTTTCATGGTTATGAAAATTTCACGGCTGGAAATGGCGATTTCAGGAGCACCGCCACCGCCGGGCAGGCGGGTCTTTGGATTGGCGTAGTCACCAACTACAGTGGTGTTCAAATTGCCGAATCGGTCGATCTGCGCGCCGCCGAGAAAACCAATGGTTATCCGGCCGCCCTGCAGCCAGTAGCGGAACATTTCGGGGACGGAAACCGTGGTCAACGCCGTGTCGCACAACTCGCCGTCGCCGATCGACAGCGGCAATACCTGAGGTGCCGTACCGATGGTGCCGCTTTCATAGATCAGCGTGATGTCCGGTGCGTGGGTGAGGCGGGCCAGATTGCAGGCTGCAGAGGGAGCACCAATGCCGACGAAGCAGACGTCGTCGTTTCTGAGCGCCCGGGCTGCGGCGATGGTCATCATTTCAGCCGGTGTAAAGTCGGTCATTGCCCCGCTCCCTTTTCAGCTTGAAGGTGGGCGACACGGTCCTTGAACACCTCGGGTCCCTGATTGAGCACATTCTCTTCCATCCAGGCCAGGAATGTGTCCCGGTCTGCGGAGATCTTGCCCCATTCGATATAGGCGGCGTTGTCGCGGCCGTAATATGTCTGCGTGTAGGAAGGATGGGCACCGCCCGGCACAACGGCAATCGATGTTACGGTCCAGGCTGGCAAGATCACCGCATTGGGGGAGGCGTCATCAAAGTCCTCGACGATCTCCTCGACCGTGACAATCGATCGTTTGGCGGCCAGAACGGCCTCCTTTTGAACGCCAGTAATGCCTTCCAGGAAAACGTTGCCCTTCTTGTCCGCTTTCAAGGCGTGAATGACGGCAACATCCGGGCGAAGCGAGGGGACTGCGGCCAGCTCTTCTCCAGTAAACGGGCAAGAGATGTATTTGATGTTCGGATTGACGATTGGCAGCTCAACACCGCGGTATCCGCGGAAAATGGCGCACGGCAGCCCAGCAGCGCCAGCCTCATAGGCGTTGGCCATGGCAGCGTGACTGTGTTCCTCGATTTCGACCTTATGCGGCCAGCCGTGTTCCATGGAATCCCGGAACCGGTGGAGCAATCCAACGCCCGGATTGCCGGCAAAGGAGAAGATCATCTTCTTGACGCATCCCATGCCGATCAGCTGGTCGTAAATCATGTCGGGGGTCATCCGCATGACGGTCAGGTTTTTACGGCCTTGCCGGATCACTTCATGAGCGGTCGCATGGGGGATCAGGTGCGTGAAACCCTCAAAGGCCACGCTGTCGCCGTCATGCAAGTTGTCCGCAACTGCCTCGGCCAGTGACTGGAATTTAGCCATAAGTCCTTCTCTTGTTTTGCATCAAAGGGGCCCGCACAGAAAATACGGGCCCTCCAAAAATCGTCGTTTGAAAAAGCAGCTTATACGTCGAAAAAGACGGTCTCGTTTTCACCCTGAACGTAGATGTCGAACTGATAGACTACTTCGCCGTCCCGCTCGGTCCGCTTGGCTACAAGCGTTTTACGCCGCTCTTCCTGTTCAATCAGGTTGAGCACCGGATCTGCAGCATTCGCATCTACTTCATCTGAAAAATAGACGCGGGTTTGAAGGCCGATATTGATCCCGCGCGAAACGATCCAGAGGCTGATGTGCGGCGCCTGGACGCTTCCGTTGCGGCCAGGTACGGCGCCCGGTTTGATGGTCTCAAGTGTATAGACGCCAGTTTCGAAATCCGAAGCCATACGTCCCCAGCCGCGGAAGTCGTCATCCAGCGGCTTTTGCTGGGTGTCTTCCGGGTGGTTGTACTTTCCTTCCGAATTGGCTTGCCAGCTCTCCAGAAGTACGTCGCGGATAGGAGTTCCGGTGCCATCAAACACCCGGCCTTCCACCTTGATGCGCTCACCCTTGGTGTTCGGTCCGGCAACGACATTGCCGAAGTTGTTTTCAAAGATATCGAAACCCGCGTAACCCGGGGCCAGGCCGATGTGGACGTAGGGACCCGCAGTCTGGCTCGCGGTTTCCGTGAGATAATCGAGCTTCTGGATCATCGGTCAGTTCCCTTCCAGACGGTTTTCGAACAGGGTGGACCGGCGGCCGCGCAGCACGATATCGAACTTGTAAGCGCGGCTATCCAGCGGAACCGTTGCGTTGAGGTCGAGGGGGGCAACCAGGCGGCCAATCGCGTCCTTGTCCGGAACGGTATTGACGATCGGGCAGATCTCGATCAGCGGATCGCCTTCGAAATACATCTGCGTGATCAGGCGCTGGCTGAAGGACGGGCCGAAAATTGACAGATGTATATGGGCCGGACGCCAGCTATTTACGTAGTTCCGCCAAGGGTAGGGCCCTGGCTTGATGGTGCGGAAGAAATAGTAGCCGTTTTCATCGGTCAGGCATCGTCCGCAGCCGCCGAAATTCGGATCGATCGGCGCAAGGTAAGTGTCTTTCTTGTGGCGGTACCGCCCGCCTGCATTAGCCTGCCAGGCTTCTACAAGCGTGTGAGGCACACCTTTGCCGCTCTCGTCTAGTACCCGGCCATGAACGATAATCCGTTCGCCAATCGGCTCTCCGTCCTTGGCATAATTCAGGATCATGTCGTGGTCGAGCGGACCAAGGTCATTGTGGTTGAACACTGGCCCAGTCATTTCGGATAGGGACTGTTCTAACGACAACAGGGCCTTTTGGGGGGAGCGCGTCACCGAGGTCTTGTAAATGGGGGTATAACCTGGTGGATGGACCGCACGGTTCCGCTGGAAGTACTCAGCGGGCATGCGCACGTTAGGGTCACTGTTGGGTCGAACGGTTGTCATCAATATCTCCCGGCGTGTCATGCACCTGTCGGTGCGGTTTCTCGCCCCTCCTGAAAAGCTGAAACTCTAGGATTCCATATCGGCCAAGGCTTCCTTGGCTATCTTGAATGCCGTGTTGGCTGCAGGCACGCCGCCATAGATGGCCACATGCATTAGTGCTTCGCGGATGTCGGCTGCGCTGGCGCCCGTGTTTGCAGTTGCTCGAACATGCATGGCCAGCTCTTCATGATGGCCAAGAGCGGCAAGCAACGCGATGGTGACGATGCTGCGTTCCCGTTTTGTGAAGGTTTCGTCTTCCCAGACGGTACCCCAAGCACTCTCGACGATCAGGGTTTGGAAATCGGCATCAAAATCCGTCGTGCCGTTGCTGGCTCGTTCGACATGAGCATCGCCGAGGACGGAACGACGTGTTGCCATTCCTTTTTCAAAACGGGCGCCTGGTGTTCGGCTAGACAAGGGAATTCTCCTGAATAAAGGCAGTGATCGCAGCGACAACCGCATCCGGTGCTTCTATGCACGGCAGATGGCCTGCGCCCACGATTTCAATATAGCGTGCGCCGGAAATGAGCGCGGCTGTTGCTTTGACGACTTCCGGAGGCGTCGCGCCATCTTCATCGCCGCAAATGCACAACACCGGCAGGGACAGCTTGCGCGTCGCCTCCGTGTAGTCCGTGTCCCGGAGCGCAGCGGCTGTTCCCAAATATCCCTGTTCCGGGGTGCGCGTTAGCATCGCGCGCCATCCTGCAAGTTCAATTTCGCGTTCCTTGCGGAAATTCTCGGAGAACCAGCGTTCCAGGATACTTTCCTGAATGGAACGGATGCCGCTGTCTTCGATTGCCTTGATCCGGCTGGCCCACGTTTCTGTATTGCCGATCCTGGCGGCCGTATCACACAGGACCAATGCCTTTACCAGGTCTGGACGGCGGGATGCGATGCCCTGTGCGATCAGGCCACCTACCGACAGACCGACCAGAATTCCGTTTTTCACTCCAAGCGCATCCAGCAACGCTTCCAGATCGCCAACATGATCGTCCATCCTGTAAGGGGCTGCCGGCGCGCTGCTGAGCCCGTGGCCGCGTTTGTCATACCGGATCAGGCGGAAAGTGCCCGACAGGCGTTCAACGACCCGGTCCCACGAGCGGAAATCTGTGCCGAGGGAGTTGGAAAAGACCATCACCGGCAGATCCGGCTCACCGGTGTCTGTGATGTGCAGCGCAATTCCGTTTAGGTTCATCATATGCATGGATGAATGCCCGTTTCCCTCTTTGCAAAACCACCGGCAGCTTTTCGGCCTGTTATCGTCAGATGCCGGTCAATTCGCCTCGCATTTTTATATTTAGTTCTTAAAACGGTTATGTAAAATGAGTTTTTAATGAAGATAAATAACCAAAGGGAATGTTCGTGTGATCGATCCGCGAGTCAAGTACCGGCATGTCCAGTGTTTTCTTGAGGTTGCGCGCCGCCGCAGCCTTGTCAAGGCAGCGGTTGCCTTGTCCGTTACTCAGCCCGCTGTTTCCAAGACCTTGAAGGAGCTGGAAGACATCCTGAAGGTACGGCTGTTTGACCGGAGCCGCAAAGGGGTGGCCTTGACCCAGTTCGGCGAGGTGTTTCTGCACTATGCCGGCGCAAGCCTTGCTGCGCTGAAGCAGGGGCTCGACAGTGTGGCCCAGGCGCGCATGTCGGGGGAATCCTATCTCAACGTGGGTGTGTTGCCGAGTGTGGCTGCGCGTATTGTTCCAGATGCCGTCCAGAGATTTCAATCCGCGGGGCTGGAAACCACTCTGACCCTGATAACAGGTCCCAACACCTTCCTGTTGAGCCGCTTGCGGGTCGGTGAGCTGGATTTGGTCGTCGGACGCCTTGCGGATCCTGAGCAAATGGCTGGCCTGTCGTTTGCACATCTCTATTCGGAAAATGTGTCCTTCGTCGTTCGCCGCGGCCACCCGCTGCTTGCGGAAAAAAGCCATGATTTGAGCCGGATCGTTGACTTCACCGTGCTTTACCCGACCAAGGAAGCAATTATCCGGCCCTATGTGGAGCGTCTCCTGATTGCACAGGGCGTGACCCGGTTACCGAAACGTGTGGAGACCATTTCCAATACTTTTGGCCGCAGCTACACTCTGGATACGGATGCGGTCTGGATTATTTCAAGCGGCGTTGTTTCGCGCGACATCGCGTCGGGAGAGCTCGTCGAGCTGCCACTTGAGACATCTGAGACGACAGGGCCTGTCGGATTGACAACGCGGGCTGATGCTGCACCCACTCCGGCGTTGATCATGTTCCAGAGTGAGTTACGAAGTTCTGCTGAACACAAGAGGATAAAGCTCTGAAAAACATGAGATAACCGTATTCGAGGAGCGTACTTTTAGATAACCTGTGGTTATCATTAAATGAGAAATGGTCATTTTACATAACAAAAGAGATGGAATAGCGTCAGATTACGACACCTCCAGACATGCGGCTGCAGGCGATATTTCTGCTGTCCTTTCAGGTTGGTAATACAAAGAAGAGTGGGAGGAACGACATGAAACGGATTCTGACTGCAGCGGCTGGAATTGCCACCGCGACCATGATGATGGCATCCGCAAGTGCCCAGGAAGTTACGCTGACGCTTCACCATTTCATTGGGCCGAAAGCACCGGCCCATTCCAAGATGCTGATGCCGTGGGCCAAGAGCGTTGAGGATGCATCTGGTGGACGCATCAAGATCGAAATCTTCCCGGCCATGTCACTTGGTGGCAAGCCGCCGGAGCTATACCGCCAGGTTCGTGACGGTGTCGTAGACATCGTCTGGACTGTGCTTGGTTATACCCCGGGCGTTTTCCCGCGGACGGAAGTATTTGAACTTCCAACGGTTCACCAGGGTTCTGCGGAAGACACAACGGTCGCGATTGCCAACTCGTACGACATGATCAAGGACGACTTCAAAGACGTCGTGCCGATCCTGGTTCATACGCACGGTGGTCAGGCAATTCACATGATCGATAAGCCTGTTCGCTCGCCAGACGACCTGGCCGGTATGAAATTGCGCACACCGTCCAGGACTGGTGGCTGGATTATTGAGGCCTATGGCGCAGAGCCGGTTGGCATGCCGGTACCGGCCTTGCCTCAGGCCCTGTCGAAGGGCGTTGTTGCAGGAACGCTGGTGCCGTTTGAGATCATGGCGCCGCTGAAACTGCATGAGTTGACCAAGTACTCCATGGAAGGACCGAACGGCCGCCGGTTTGGCACCACCACGTTCATGATCGGCATGAACAAGGACAGTTACAACAACCTGCCGGACGATCTGAAAAAAGTGATCGATGACCATTCAATGGGCAACATTGCCGCGACCTACGGTAAGGTCTGGGATGACGTTGAGGAGTTCGGCAAGGATCTTCGCCGCAAGACCGGGGAACTAATCGAGCTCACCGAAGACGAAATGAAGGCGTTCGACGATCGTGCGGATACCGTTGTCAACAAGTGGATTGCCGAAGCTGACGGCAATGGCATGGACGGTTCCGGTATGGTTGAAAAGGCCAAGGCCGCTGTTGCCAAGCAGTCCGGCCAGTAAGTTCGCTCAGTCACAAAATCACGGCGGGCGGGGCGAAAGCGCCGCCCGCCTTTTTTAAGGGCAGGTTTTAAATGGCTGGACCAATAACTTCGATAGTGCAGCGTATCGTTTCCTTTTGGGCGCTTCTTGGCGGTGCGCTTGTGATCGCGATCGTGGTGGTAACCGCCGTGAATTCAGGGGCGTTTACCCTCGATTTCGCATTAAAGCCCTTTGGAATCTATGTTCCAGGCCTGCCGGGTTATGAGGATTTCGTCCGCCTTGCCATCAGCGCCTCGGCGCTCAGCTTTTTCCCCTATTGCCAGATGAAGCGCGGCCATGTCGCCGTTGACCTCTTCGTGCAAGGCATGCCGCTCTGGCTCCGCAACGCGCTAGATCATGCCTGGCTGGCCTTGACGGCAGCAGTAGCCCTGTTTCTGGCCTACTGGATGTGGATTGGGATGCTTGAAACCCGGTCTGACAACAACATGACCGCAATTCTGGGCTGGTTGGAATGGCCCTGGTACATCCCAGGCATCATCTCCATGGCGCTCTGGTCTCTTGTCTGTCTGGGTCAGTTCTTCGGAGGTAAGTTCCATGGGTGAGATGGAACTGATCGGAATTGCAGGGCTGGCTGTCCTCTTCGTCCTGCTCATCCTGCGTATGCCGGTTGGCCTGGCCATGTTGCTGGTCGGTATTGGCGGCACTTTTGCGTTGTCTCAGGTTGCCTCGTATGTGCGGTTCGGGCCCTATCTGAAGCAGTTCAAGTCCCTGCTTTGGGGGAATGTGGCGAGCTACGAACTCTCCGTTGTTCCTCTGTTTGTCCTGATGGGTTTCCTTGCGAGCCAGGCGAACCTCAGCCGGGACCTGTTCCGGGGCATGAACGCCTTGATGGGTAGGTTCCGCGGCGGCGTCGCCATGTCGGCCATTGGAGCATGTGCAGGGTTTGGCGCGGTTTGCGGTTCTTCGCTGGCGACAGCTTCCACCATGGGGCGCGTGGCTTTGCCCGAGCTCGCCCGGCTTAACTACTCGCCGCGTCTTGCCACAGGCGCGCTTGCGGCAGGCGGCACACTTGGAATCCTGATCCCGCCCTCTGTAGCGCTAGTCATTTACGCGGTCATTGTCGAAGCTTCGATTATCGAGATGTTCCGCGCAGCTATCATTCCAGGGATGATAGCTGTCGCGTTCTTTATCTGTGTGATCGCAATCGTTGTCCGCATCCGGCCGGAGCTTGCTCCCACGACCTCCCGGATGGAGCGTGAGGAACGAAGGGCTGCGCTGTGGCGGCTTATCCCCGTGCTCCTTATTTTTGGCTCAATCATCCTTGGCCTCGGTATCGGTCTTTTCACTCCGACGCCGGCAGCGGGCATTGGGGTGTTCGCCATTCTGGTATACGGTTTTGCGCAGCGGCTGTGGGGCGAAGAGGGGCTAACAATCTCCGGGACAAGGGATGCTCTTCTGGACACCGCCAAGACCAGCGGCATGATCTACTTCATCCTGTTTGGAGCCGAAGTTCTCAAGGGCTTCTTTACCCGGGCAAACCTGCCGTCAACCATGGCGGAATGGGCAGGAACCAGCGGACTCGATCCCTATATGGTCCTCGTGATCATGCTGCTGATTTTCGTTCTGCTGGGATGCTTCATGGATTCCCTGGCGATGATCCTGGTCGTTGTGCCGTTTTTCTGGCCGGTGATGATCGATCTGAACGGTGGAGACTATGCCACCGCTTCATCGTCCGCATTCGGAATGGATGCAGAGGATCTGAAAATCTGGTTCGGGATTCTGGCGCTCATAGTGGTTGAACTGGGACTCATAACGCCACCAGTGGGTCTGAATGTGTTCATCATCAACACACTGGCCAAGGATGTTCCGATGTCGGAGACATTCCGCGGAGTGATGCCGTTTTTTGCCATTGAAATCGTTAGGGTTGGCCTGATCATCGGGTTCCCCGTTCTTGCTCTGTTTATGCCCAGGCTTTTGAGTTAAGTGCTTCCGCGGGTGCTTTCCGCCTGCGGTGGTGGCGGGTTCAAATTTCCTTGTGTTTGCTGATGCCGGAGTTTGCCAAATCATCGGCGCATGACTATATCGTAATATTATTACATCATGGCCGGCTTGCGGAGCCGGGGCAAACGGGCAAACGAACATGGACCAAATGGCGGAGGCGACTCCCTTGATCTGCCTTGAAGAGGCGGGAGTGCAAAGAGACTCAGGCTGGCTGGTTCGTGGTGTCGATCTGACCGTAATGCCGCGGGAAATCGTTACCTTGATTGGTCCGAATGGGTCGGGAAAGTCTACGACGGCAAAGATGGCCCTTGGCATTTTGAAGCCGACCGAAGGCCGGGCCAGCCAGCGTCCGCGATTGAAAGTTGGTTATGTTCCGCAAAAACTCATGATCGACTGGACCTTGCCGCTGACGGTAAATCGGTTCATGCGGCTGACGTCCAAGCTGACGCCCTCCGAGGTCTCCGATGCGCTTTCCGAAACGTCTGTTTCGCATCTTGGGCTCAAGGAAGTGCGCCATTTGTCAGGAGGCGAACTGCAGCGGGTCCTTTTGGCACGGGCCATTGCGCGCAAACCGGATCTGCTTGTGCTTGATGAGCCTGTCCAGGGCGTGGATTATTCCGGAGAAGCGGCTATCTACCGGCTGATTTCTGAGATCCGGGACCGGCTTGGCTGCGGCATCTTGATGATTTCCCACGATCTTCACGTGGTGATGGCGGCAACCGATCAGGTTGTTTGCCTGAACGGGCACGTTTGCTGCCGTGGAACCCCCGGGGACGTCTCCCAATCGGAAGCTTTCCAGCAAATGTTCGGGCATAGGGCCGACAGCGCGCTTGCTGTCTACGAGCACCATCACGACCACGTCCACTTGCCGGATGGCAGGGTGCGCCTGGAAGACGGCACGGTGACCGATCACTGTCCAAGCCATGGCCACGGCCATGATGGACACACGCATTCCCACGACACAAAGGTTGCAGCGGGCGGAGGGCATCGTCATGCTAAATGACTTTTTTGTCCGCGCTCTCGTGGCGGGTATCGGTGTCGCAATGGTCGCCGGTCCACTTGGTTGTTTTATCGTTTGGCGGCGGATGGCCTATTTCGGCGACACGCTCTCTCATGCAGCCCTTCTGGGCGTCGCACTTTCATTGTTGCTTGAGGTAAACACCATGCTGGCGGTGTTCGTTGTCAGTATTGGCTTGTCCGTGCTGCTGCTGTTGTTGCGCCGCCGGGAAGGTCTGTCATCCGATGCGCTTCTGGGGCTTTTATCCCATTCGGCACTGGCAATCGGTTTGGTGTGCCTTGCCTTCATGACCTGGGTCAGAATGGATCTGATGGGGCTGCTGTTCGGTGATATTCTCGCTGTTTCCAGATTTGATATCCTGATCATTTATGGCGGAGGTGCAGCCGTTCTTGGCGGGCTTTTCTATGTATGGCGTGCCTTGTTCGCGGGGACGGTCAGCCCGGATCTGGCGGCGGCTGAAGGCATGTCACCGGAACGGGCCAATCTGATCTTTATGCTTTTGCTGGCAGCAGTGATTGCAATCGCGATGAAAATCGTCGGTGTGCTCCTTATCACGGCGTTGCTAATCATTCCGGCTGCCACCGCACGGCAATTTTCCTCCGGTCCGGAACAAATGGCAGCGATTGCGTCCGTTTTGGGCGCCGTCTCTGTCGTTACCGGTTTGTTCGCTTCGCTTAACCTTGATACGCCATCCGGACCTTCGATCGTCGTTGCAGCTACATTGCTTTTTGCAGTTAGCCTGTTACCCCTCCGGCGTTTTGCTGGTAAGGCATCGCTTGGGCAAAGCAGGGAATGATAATGAGCAGCACGCCAGGTCACAGCCACTCAGACAGCAACTTGACTCGGAACCAGGGGTTGGTGTTCGGCGCGCTGACGAGTGCGGACGGGCCGCTGACCGCCTACGCAATCCTGGATGAGCTGAGGGCAGAGGGCTTTAAGGCGCCCCTGCAGGTTTACCGGGCGCTGGAAAAGCTGCAGGAACTTGGTCTGGTGCACAGGCTTGAGAGCCTCAACGCCTTTGTCGCCTGCCGGCATCCCGGTTGCGCCAGCCATGAAACCGCGGCCTTTGCGATCTGTGAGACCTGCGGCCATGTCAGCGAATTCGCTCCGGACGGGGCCATGGAACATCTGCAAGCCTGGGCACAGGGTGAAGAGTTCAAGCTGTCCAAGGCCACCATCGAACTGCGCGGAACCTGCAAGACCTGCCATTCGGACTAGGCCGAGCCGGATACTTCACCTGTTTTAAAGCGTTGTCCTGATCGCGGCATGCACAGGTCTCCCTCAAGCAACCGATAAATGTTGACCCTCGGCACACATCCGAGGATCACAGCCGAAAAACTCTAAAGATCCGTCCAGCTGTTGCCATTGTCAGACGAGCGAATGCAGGCATCGATGAACGCCATGCCGGCAAGACCGTCTGCAAGATCCGGATAAAGCACGTCTTCAGCGGGTTGAGATCCATTCCTCGCCGCCTGAATGGCGCTGGCTGCTTCCCGGTAAATCGTTGCAAAACCCTCCAGATAGCCTTCCGGATGGCCTGCAGGAACCCGGGTCACCCGTTCAGCTGAGCCGAGAGTTCCGGCGCCGCCTCGCGTCAGCAGCCGTTTCGGTTCGCCAAAGGGCGTGTACCATAGATGGTTCGGCTGCTCCTGATGCCATTCCAGTCCGCCCTTGTCACCGTAGATCCGTAACGTCAATCCATTTTCATTGCCCGGCGCCACCTGGCTTGCCCACAACATGCCCTTTGCGCCACCGGCATACCGCAAAAGCACTGCAGCATTGTCATCGACCCGGCGGCCTGGAACGAATGTCGAAAGGTCAGCCAGCAACGACGAAGCCTGCAAGCCGCTTACGAATCCGCCGAGCTGATAGGCATGGGTGCCAATATCGCCGATACAGCCACCGGCGCCAGAGCGGGCAGGGTCCGTCCGCCAGGAGGCCTGCTTCTGCCCGGTCGTTTCCAAGTCCTCCGTCAGCCAGTCCTGGACATATTCCATTTGCACCAGCCGGATCTTGCCGAGTGCTCCGGCCAGCACCATCTCGCGGGCCTGGCGGATCATCGGGTAGCCGGAGTAATTGTGGGTCAGCACAAAGAGCTTGCCGCTGTCCTTGACGGTTTGAGCAAGCCGGCCAGCGTCTTCCAGGGTTGAGGTCAGTGGCTTGTCGCAGATGACGTGAATACCCGCATTCAGGAAGGCCGCGGCTGCATCAGCATGGACATGATTGGGCGTTACGATGGCGGCCACTTCAATGCCATCCTCTCGCGCAGCCTCCGTTTCGGCCATTTCCTGAAACGAGCCATAGCAGCGCGAAGGATCAAGCCCGAGTTCCGCACCGGACGCTTTTGATCTTTCCGCATCAGATGACAGGGCACCGGCGACAAGCTCATATTGATCGTCGATCCGGGCGGCTATTCGGTGAACTGCGCCTATGAACGCGCCCTGGCCGCCGCCGACCATGCCCAGGCGAACCCGCCCTTCCTGCTTGCTGCCGGATTGTCCTTCGATCGTCATATGTTTTCTCCTTGCAAGCCGTCAGGCCAGGCCCAGCATGCGCCGGTTCTTGTCCTGATCCGTGCCGCCGCCGGCAAAATCGTCGAATGCCTGTTCTGTCACACGGATAATATGCTCCGAGATGAAAGGTGCTCCTTCTGCCGCGCCATCTTCAGGGTGTTTCAAAGCGCATTCCCATTCCAGAACGGCCCAGCTGTCGTAGTCGTAGGCAGCCAGTTTGGAGAAAATACCGGCGAAATCGACCTGCCCATCTCCCAATGACCGGAAGCGACCAGCCCGGTTTACCCAGGGCTGGTAGCCGGAATAAACGCCCTGCCGTCCGTCCGGATTGAATTCGGCATCCTTGACGTGAAACGCCTTGATGCGCTCGTGATAGATGTCGATGAAGGCCAGATAGTCGAGCTGTTGCAAAACGAAATGGGACGGATCGTAATTGATGCAGCAACGGGTATGGCCATTAAGTGCATCCAAAAACATCTCGAAGGTTGCACCATCAAAGACGTCTTCGCCTGGGTGGATCTCGTAGCAGACATCAACGCCATGGCTATCATAGACATCGAGGATCGGTTTCCAGCGTCTGGCGAGTTCTTCAAAAGCTGTTTCTATGAGCCCGGCAGGCCTTTGCGGCCAGGGGTAGGCGTAGGGCCAGGCGAGGGCACCTGGAAAACTCACGCTCGCCGACAGTCCGAAATGCTCTGAAGCCTTGGCCGCCATCTTCATCTGGCTGACCGCCCATTCGGTACGGGCAGCCGCATTGCCATGGACCGTTTCCGGCGCAAAAGCGTCAAAGGCTTCGTCAAATGCTGGGTGAACAGCCACCAGCTGGCCCTGAAGGTGTGTCGACAGCTCTGTAACCGCCAGACCCTTGTCGGCCAGCATGCCTTGAATGTCGTCGCAATAGGTCTTGGAACTTGCTGCCTGATCAAGATCGAACAGCCGACCATCGAAGGTCGGGATCTGGATTCCCTTGTACCCAAGATCGGCTGCCCAGGTTGAGATTGCATCCAGTGAATTGAATGGTGCTGCGTCGCCGGCAAATTGTGCCAGAAACAGGCCCGGCCCCTTCATCGTTTTCATTTGAAATTCTCCTGTTTCCGGTCAGAAAAAGGGGCAGGGCAACCATCGCAATTGCCCCACCCAAGGTCCGGAGAGTTAGAACGGGCTGTCCGGGAAGTAGAAGTCCTTCGCGTTCTCAGGCGTCACCAGTGGTGCGCCCAGAATGAACCGGCCGGTAACAGGGGCATTGGACACATAGTTGAGCGTCGTCAGCTCAATTGCCGTTGCAATCATCGCAGGCGGGTAGAGAACGTCCGCCGGAACCAGCCGGTCGCCATCCATCACCCGTTTGATGATGTCCTTCATGCCGGCGCCGCCAAGGATGAACAGTTCGTCTTCACGGCCTGCCTGTTTGACAGCTTCGATAACGCCGATGGCGATATCATCGTCTTGTGCCCAGACTGCGTCGATCTTCGGGAAGCGTGACAGGAAGTCCTGCATCACCTCAAAACCATCATCGCGGTTCCAGTTGGCGTGCTTCATGTCCAGCACCTTGATGTCGGTGCCCTTGATGCCTTCCATGAAAGCGTCGACGCGCTCTTCATCGATCACGGTTGGAATGCCGCGCAGAACGACGATTTCGCCTTTTCCGCCGAGCTTTTCCTTGATGTATTCAGCTGATACCCGCCCGAGTTCCGGATTGTTGCCGGCGACATAAAGGTCCTCGATGCCTTCCTGACTGAGCCCGCGGTCGACAACGGTAATGAATGCGCCGCTTTCCTTGACAAAGCGGACCGGATCGGTGAGGGGCTCTGATTCAAAGGGCAGGATTACCAGGGCATCCACGTTGTGAACGCTCACCAGATCCTCAAGGTCGTTTGCCTGGGCAGATGCGTCGGATGCGGTGACCAGGATCATGTCGATATTCGGATAAAGCTCTTCCATTCGGTCGACGGCCACATTGGCATGGTAGTTCAGCCCGCCCGTCCAGCCGTGGGTAGCTGACGGAATGGATACGCCGATTTTGACCTTGTCGGCGGCGACGGCCACTCCCCCGAGCCCGAGGGCAAAGGCTGTGGCCAATCCGGCCAGTTTCAGTTTGACAGACATCTTCTTTCCTCCACTCCCTTTTGTGGTGTCGGCACACGCCTCCTCCGTTCGCCGGCCAGGGAAAAACCGGCGTCGATCTTGAAAACGTAACGAGTTCAGTCAGTTACTTTTGTTTCTTCCAACTTCCGCGCTGCAGCCAGACAGCTACAATGATGATGATCCCCTGCATGGCGCCATTTAGGTAATTCGAGATCAGGTCGGTCAGGTTGAGTATGTTGCCGATCATGGTCAGCATGATCGCGCCGATGACCGTTCCACCTATCCGGCCCGACCCACCCTTCAGGACCGTTCCGCCAATGATCACGGCAGCAATCGCTTCGAGCTCCCACAGGACGCCTGTCGAGGACGAGGCGGAACCGAGCCGCGGCACATAAATGATGGTTGCCAGCGACACGCACAGGCCCTGAACAATGTAGGTTAGTGTCTTGACCCGGTTGACCTGCACCGCCGAATAGCGTGCAACGGATTCGTTGGAGCCGATGGCGTGGCAGTAGCGGCCAAAAGCGGTGCGGTTGAGAACCACCCAGCCGATCGCGGCGACACAGGCAAAAACGACAACAGGCACGGGAATTCCGAGAATGTCGCCGTAGTAAAGCGGCCGGTAGGCGCCGCGTACCGCAAAATCGAGGGACAGTGTTCCACCGTCGGCGAAATAGGTCACCAGCGAGCGGAAGATCCCCATGGTTCCAAGCGTGACGATGAAAGCCTCGATCTTGCCTCTTGTCGTCACCAGGCCATTGACTGCTCCCGCCAGCAGGCCCAGCACAAGGGAGAGGCCAATTCCGCACAAGATGATCAGTACAGCGTTGTCGAACACTGCCAGCAGACTGTTCATCGCGATGATCATGACGCCGGAGATTACCGCTGCCATCGCGCCAACGCTGAGGTCGATACCACCTGCGGTAATGACGAAGGTGGCGCCGATGGCGATGATACCGATAAAGGCGCTGCGGGTCAGGATATTGGCTATGTTCCCTTGTCCAAGGAACGACGAATTGAGTGCAGTTCCCAAAATGACCAGGGCGATCAGGGCCAGCAGCGGCCCCCAAGTCTTGAAGTCGAACGACCTGAGCCGGAGGCCATCCGGATTACGAAGCATGGCGTACATCTGACAAGCCCCCAATTGGCCGCTGACCCTTCAGGCCCGTGGCATACCGCATGATTTCGTGTTCCTCGATTTCGTCGCCGCTCAGGATGCCGGTCAAATGACCTTCGCGCATGACGGCAACCCTGTGGCTCATGCCAATGATTTCCGGCATTTCGGAAGAAATGAGGACGATTGATTTTCCTTCTGCCGCCAGGGCCGCGAGGAAATTGTAGATTTGCTGTTTGGTCCCGACGTCGATGCCCCTGGTAGGTTCGTCGACAATCAGAATATCCGGCTCGGTCTCGAGGATTTTCCCAAGCATGAGTTTTGCTGATTGCCACCGGAAAGGGCGTTGACCGGTACGCTCCGGTCCTTGACGCGGATATCAAAGCGCCGGATCGCCCGGTTCAAGGCTTCCTCTTCCAGCGCGTTATCGAGCAAGCCGCGTTTTTGATAGCGGTTCAAGGCAAATAGCGTGAGGTTTACCTTGAGGTTTGCGTTCAGGAGCAGGCCCTTGTCCTTGCGGTCTTTCGTCAAATAGGCAATCCCGGCGGCCCGTGAAGCGGAGAGTGAGCCGTACCGCGCCGGTTGCCCGTGAACCTGCAAGTCTCCCGCCCAATTGCGAGACAACCCGATTATTGCTTCAAATAGAGCTGATCGGCCGGACCCGATGAGACCGGCAAACCCAAGAATCTCGCCTTGGCGCAGCTCGAAGGAAATGTCTGAGAACACGCCGGGAAGCGACAGTCCGTGCGCGCTCATGACAAGTGGTGCGTCAACATCCGGCTCAGCCTTGGGCGGGAACATGTCCGAGAGATCGCGGCCAACCATATGACGTGCCATGTCGTCTTCGCTCAGGTCTCCAGCAGACGCGGATGTGATCAGATGGCCGTCGCGCAAGACCGTCACCCGGTCTGAAAGCTCTTTGACTTCGTCGAGTTTGTGCGAAATCAGCACGATACCAACGCCCTCTGTCCGCATTTTCCGGATTTGATCAAAAAACGCAGCCGTTTCGTCCGGTGTCAGGACTGCAGTTGGCTCATCCATGATGAGAATACGTGCGTTACGGGCGAGCGCTCGCGCAATTTCGACGAACTGTTTTTGCGAGACGGAGAGCTCGGACACGATGGTGTCCGGATCAATGGAGACATTCAGTCGAGCGAGGAGGGCACTGGTCTGGGCCCGCATGGACCTTTTGTCCAGAAAACCGCGCCGGATGATCTCGCGTCCGAGAAAAATGTTCTCCTCAACTGACAGGTGTTCAGCCAGGTTGAATTCCTGATGCAGCAGAACGATACCCAGGTCTTCCGCTTGCCCATCCGGGGGCAAGGAAATGGCGCTTCCGTCCATGAGAAGCTGGCCAGCAGTTGGCTGGAGAAAACCGCTCAGGATTTTCATCAGGGTTGATTTGCCGGCGCCATTTTCGCCGATCAACGCGTGTACTTCGCCGGGTCGGATGTCGAAGTCGATCCCGAAAAGAACCTGGATGTCGCCAAACGACTTTGAGATCCGGCGCGCTGACAAGATGGCAGACGCAGATGCAGTGTGCTCGTTCGGTGGCGCAGCCGTACCCGTTGCCGGGTTTTCCGGTTCGACGGTGTTCATTTGTCTCCTCCCGTTCGCCTGGATCGGCGAATCGATCCGATGGATGCCTGTCAGCTGACGCTTTTAGTTTTACATAATCAGGCATCATTCAGCGAATTTCAGTTGTGTAAACCTTTTCATTGATGATGTAAAGCTTTACATTAGCGGAAAATGATAGCAATCACGCGCCGCTGCAGTATTACGGCTTAAGTGCGGAGTGCAGAAGGAAAACGGGTTTGAAAGCGCGCCAGACGGCAACCATTGAAGATGTGGCCCGCATTGCCGGCGTCTCCATCGCCACGGTCAGCCGGGCCATTCACCATCCGGGCAAGGTGGCTGAATCCACCCGGAAAAAGGTGAACGCGGCGATTGCCAAAACCGGCTTTACCGCAAATGCCATGGCGCAAAGCCTGCGGCGCAAAAGTGCGCGCATGATTCTGGTGATGGTGCCCGATATCGGCAATACGTTTTTTGCCAACATCATCTTGGGCCTGGAAGCTGTTGCAAACCGCAGGGGCTACGGCCTGTTGATTGGTAATACGGAAAATGATCCGGGCAGTGAGGCCACCTATCTTTCCTTTGTCCGGTCGAACAAAGCCGATGGCATGGTGCTCCTGACCGGTCACTTGCCTTACGGGGCGAGGGAGGTCTTGCCGTTCTTGCCGCCGCTGGTCTCTGTTTGCGAAGAGATAGCCGATACCGGAATGCCCTTCGTCGGGATTGATAACCGGCAGGCGGCCAAAACTGCGGTGGCACATCTGATAGAGCTGGGGCACCGGCACATTGCGCACATTGGCGGACCGGCTGGAAACATTCTTTCAAGCGCCCGGCAGGAAGGCTACCAGGAGGCCCTGGCGCAGGCAGGCCTGCCCTTTGACGAGGAACTTGTTCTGCCCGGAGACTTTTCCATTGAAGGTGGCCGGCTCGCCGTTGAGCGGCTCTTTTTGCGCGATACCCTGCCAACGGCGTTCTTCTGCGGCAATGACGAGATGGCAATCGGTGTGCTTACCGCCTTGTCCCAGCGCGGGTACAAGGTTCCCGATGATTTCTCGGTTGTCGGATTTGATGACATCCAGTTTGCCAGTTGCACCGTGCCGCCGTTGACGACAGTACGTCAGCCGCGCCGGCTGATTGGCGAGGAAGCCATGACCATGATGCTGGATCTTGTTGAGGGAAAAGAGATTGCCCGGCCGCGCGCAATCCTGCCGGTGGAGCTAGTGATCCGCGGCAGCACAGCTCCGCCACCTGCGGTCGCGCTTTCCTGAAAGGCGGCTTAGCCCGCGGTGTTTTCCAGCGGACCTGTAAAGCGGATGCCAAGACGGTCATCGCGCCGCCAGACGATCTCTCCGGGCCGCCGCGTGCCATCCTTGTCGATATAAAGAAAGAATTCTTCCGGCATACCGGCCGAGCTAGGCACCAGAAGCAAGGCCCCGGTGGCGCTGGCGTTGCGCACTGTGCAGTCGTAAACCTGTGACAGGCCCGCAAAGACGATCCTGCCAACTTTCAACGTTCGTATTCGGGAATGATGTCTGCGTTCCACTGTCATCGTTTTGACCCTGCTAATATTTGGTCGAACCCTAGGTGCAATCTCTGAAAAAAGACTTGTCCCAATTGAATAAAACCGGACCTATCTTGGTTAATTTCGAAGAAATTTGCATGAAGGAAATGGCTGGAAGGCTTGGGAGGGCCGCGCCAAACCTGCTTAAGTGGAAATGCTGTTCCCGAAGCGTGTCGGGGCTTGACCTGCTGGTGGTCTTTGGGGACTGTCTGGCGCACGAGAGACGGTAGATCCCGCTGTGGGGCCGGGGAAATCTTGAGGGACGCGACCGATGCTTATTCTGATTGCCGGATTGGTATTGTTTTTAGGGCTGCATGCATTGCCGATGTTCACCGGAACCAGGTCGGCGCTTCGCGCAAGGTTTGGGGAAGGGCTCTACAAGGGCATTTATTCAATACTATCCGCTGTTGGCCTTGTCCTGATTGTTTACGGCTATGGCGAAGCGCGAATGGAAGGATCGCCGGTTCTCTACTATCCGCCTGAATGGACGCGCCATGTCACCATGCTGCTGATGATCCCCGTGTTTATCTTGCTCTTTGGCGCCTACGTTCAGGGCCGGATCCAGAAAACCTTCCGCCATCCAATGCTCGTCGCTGTAAAGCTCTGGGCCTTTTCCCATTTGCTTGTGCGCGGTGATCTGGCCTCGCTCCTGCTCTTTGGCGGCTTTCTGGTTTGGGCCGTTGTGGACCGGATTTCCGTCAAGCGCCGTGCCGGCGGTGCAGCCCAGGTGGCTGTGGATCTGGGAGAAAAAGCCAAGACGGCGGAGGTTTTGGTGATCCTTGCCGGTCTTCTTCTTTATGGATTCTTCGTTTGGAAGGGCCATGAGCTTGTCATTGGCGTTCCATTGACATAATCACGTGACAACACGGCCAGTTGGACGATTTGTGGCGATGGTTGAGATCCTTGCCTCACTTGTGCCATCAAACCGGTCGAAAGGAACTCTGTAGCGGATTGTCCGTGCTGGATCCCATGTTTGACCTTGGGCTCTCCCGGATTGTCCGCAATTTGGCAGGCAACGCAGGAATAAGACACGCATGTCCGATATTTTTCGCGAAGTTGATGACGATATCCGCCAGGAGAAATACCATCGGCTTTGGAAACGCTTTGGCGGCTTGATCATCGGGGCTGCTGTCTTGGTCGTTGTCGGCACAGGCGGTTACCGTGGTTGGCTCTATTGGCAAGAGACCCAGTCCCAACAGGCTGGTGATACCTACTTTGAAGCCGTGCAACTGTCTGAGTCGGGTAACTACATTGAAGCCGAGGAGCTGTTCGGCAAGCTGGAAACGGCGACGGGCGGTTATCCTGCAATCGCGCGGCTTCGGGCGGCTGCAACGCTGTCCAAAGCTGGCAAGGAACCTGAAGCACAGTCAGCTTTTGAAGCAATAAGCCGCGACAGTTCGGTTCCCGGAACACTGCAGGATGTGGCGGCCCTGCGTGCGGCCTATCTGGCGGTTGATACCGAAGGCTATACCGCTATTGCCGACCGCGTGGAAGGCCTGACAGGTGCCGAGAATCCCTTCCGGTTTGCAGCGCGCGAGATACTGGCTCTCAGTGCCTGGAAAGAAGGCGATGTTACCGCGGCCCGCAAATGGATTACGGACCTGAGCGACGATCCGGCAACGCCAACCGATGTGACCCGCCGGGTGGATATCCTTTCCAAGGTTATGGATGCTGCACACGGTGGTGCGCCGGAAGCAGAAGGCGCGGCCCAGTGATGTCGATACCAGGTACTTCCCGGTGGCGGGAAATGTGTGGCGCATTGGTGCTTGCATTTGCACTGACAGGTTGCGGCAGCGTTTCCGAATACACCGACAAGATTAATCCGTTTAGCAAAGAAAAGATCCTTTCCGGTGAACGGCAGCCTGTCTTTGAAGGCGTGGATCCGGCTGAAGTCGCAACCAACAAGGCAGCCTCAATTGGTCCTGCAACAGGTGGCCAGGACTGGCCGATGGCCGGTGGTGGATTGACCAACGATCCAGGCAATGTGGCAATTTCAGTTTCCGGTAACCGGACATGGCGCGCCAACATCGGTGCCGCTGGGGGTGGTTTTACATCTGACGCATTGCGTGGTTCTGCCCGGCCTGTCAGTGCTGCCGGCCGGATCTTTGTCTACAAGCCGAACGGCGAAGTGGTCGCGCTGTCGACCGGTGGCGCAAAACTTTGGACCAAGCCATTGCGCCCGGAAGGCGAGAAGGATGTGGCTCCCGGTGGCGGCGTTGCCGTGTCTGGCAGCCGGGTTTATGTGGCAACCGCATACCGGCAGCTGGCTTCACTTGATGCGGCATCGGGCCAGGTGGCTTGGACTGCCGATCTTGATACGCCCGCCCGCGGTGCACCAGCGGTCGGACAAGGTCATGTCTTTGTCGTCACACGGACCAATGAAGTCTACGCATATAAGACCGAGGACGGGTCACTCGCCTGGACCTATGCAGGTATTGAGGAAACCGGCAGCATTTTGTCGGCAGCCAATCCGGCGATTTCCGGCAAGTTCGTAATCGTCCCGTTTTCTTCCGGAGAAGTCATGGCGATTGACATCAAGTCCGGTGAGCCGGCCTGGGTTCAGGGCGTGACACGTGGCTTTAGAACACTCGCCGTTTCTGGCCTGGCCGATCTGTCGGCAAGTCCGGTTATTTCAGGAAATACCGTTTACGCAACCGGTGTTGCAGGCAGGACGATAGCTGCATCGCTGAAGACCGGATCGATTGTCTGGGACAACAACCTGGGCAGCGTGCACACACCTGTTCTGTCTGGAAATGCGCTGTTCATGGTGGATCTGGATGACCGGATGCTCGCTCTGGACCGGAAAACCGGCGAGACGCTCTGGTCAACCACCCTGCCGAAAACAAAGAAGAAAAAGAGGCGCCGGAACTGGGCGGGTCCAGTTCTTGCCAATGGCGCGCTTATCGCCTTGTCGAACGACGGCCAGTTTGCCGCTGTTGATGCGGCTTCGGGCCAGATCATGACCACAAGAGACCTGAAGACGAAGGTCTTTGTAACACCGATCGCCGCAGGTGGCCGGATTATCGTACTGGATGACGATGACGCCGTTGCAGCAATAAACTAAAGCGTTGCCCGGCACAGACGGGGTCAGGACAGACCCGGTCCAGCCGCTGGAACGTGACAAAAATCAGGATTAAGCATTTCCCGTGATTTCAATGATCACGGGAATTGTTTTTGTGATACTTCCGGTGTTGATCCCGGAAAGTCAGGAGATACTGCCGTGGGCGCGACTGTCGCCATTATCGGACGGCCGAATGTCGGCAAGTCCACTTTGTTCAACCGGCTCGTCGGCAAGCGCCTTGCGCTGGTTGATGACACGCCGGGGGTAACCCGTGACCGCAGGCCGGGCGAAGCGCGCCTTGGCGACCTGCGTTTTACCATTGTTGACACCGCCGGGCTGGAAGATGCGGACAACGCCAGCCTGGAAGGCCGCATGCGCCACCAGACTGAAGAGGCAATCGCGGACGCGGATGCGGTGATGTTCGTCATTGATGCGCGCGCAGGCGTGACACCGCTTGATGCCCACTTTGCAGCCGTTGCGCGCAAGACGACCACGCCGGTCATCCTGCTGGCGAACAAGGCCGAGGGGCGGGCTGGTGAAAGTGGTCTCTACGAATCCTATTCCCTTGGTTTGGGGGAGCCGATTGCCATATCCGCTGAGCACGGCGAAGGGCTCGCCGATCTCTATGATGCCTTGAAGCCTTACGTGGACCAGGTCAACGAAGAGGAAGAGGCCGCGCGGGACGAGGCGGTGACAAACGTCGATGTCGACGAAGACGGCGAGATCATTGATGTCGAGGACCCGGCAGGGACGAAGGAACGCCCCTTGCGGGTTGCCATCGTGGGCCGGCCGAATGCAGGAAAATCCACCCTGATCAACAAGATGCTGGGTGAGGACCGGATGCTGACCGGACCGGAAGCCGGGATCACGCGCGATTCTATCTCGGTCGACTGGGAATGGCAGGGACGTCACTTCAAGCTTTTCGATACGGCCGGTATCCGCCGCAAGGCGAGGGTGCAGGAAAAGCTGGAAAAGCTCTCCGTTGCTGATGCCCTGCGGGCGATCAAGTTTGCCGAAGTCGTCGTGATAACGCTCGACGCAACCATCTCGTTTGAAAAACAGGATCTTCAGATTATCGATCTTGTTGCCCGGGAAGGGCGAGCGCTGGTTGTTGCGATCAACAAGTGGGATCTGGTGGAAGACCGGGAAACGGCCTGGAAGAAGATCCGGGACGCCAACGAACGCTACTTTAATCAGATCCGCGGTGTGAAGATCGTGACCATGTCCGGCATCCAGGGGCAGGGGATCGACAAGTTGCTGGATGCGGTGTTTGAGGCCTATGAAGCCTGGAACTCGCGGGTTTCGACGGCAAAGCTAAACCGTTGGCTGGACAAGGTGGTAATCAACCATCCGCCTCCCGCAGTCGCGGGACGCCGCGTGCGCCTGCGTTACATGACCCAGCCAAAGACCCGGCCACCGCATTTTGTGGCATTTGCCTCGCGCCCGGAGCAATTGCCGGAGAGTTACACCCGCTATCTGGTCAATTCGCTGCGCGCGACGTTCAACATCCACGGCACGCCCATCCGCTTTTCCTATCGCAAGGGCGAGAACCCCTATGCGGTCAAGAAGAAGCGCAAGATCCAGTAGTCAAGTTGTTGTCGTAAAAGCCTTTTATAGGGAAGCGTCGCTTCGCAAAGGCGGCGCTATCCGATTCTATTTGCCGATACCCTAGGAGATACCCATGACCGCCAACCGGCTTGATTTCGCCATTGATCTGGCTCGAAAGGCCGGTGAGCTTGGATTGGAGTATTTCCGCCGTCTGGACACTTTGACGATCACATCGAAGGGCCATCAGGATCTGGTCTCTGAAGCTGACCGTGATGTCGAGACGCTGGTCCGGGACGAGATTGCCAGGGCCTATCCGGATGATGGCATTGTTGGCGAAGAACACGGGCGAATTGACGGCAGCTCCGGTTACACCTGGGTGATTGATCCAATTGACGGGACCGCCAACTTCGTCAGCAGCATTCCCCAGTGGTGCGTTATTATTGCCTGCGTCAAGGATCGCGAAACCATCATCGGCGTGATCCATGATCCTTGTTCAGGCGAGATCTTCAGCGCTGGCCGCGGCAGCGGCGCTTTTGTGGACGGGCGTGAAATCAAGGCGTCCCAGACCGGCAGCCTGAAAGTCGGCTCGGTTGGTGTCGGATTTAACGGGCGCACCGCTGCAAGCGACGCAACAAACTGCGTCAGTGCCCTGATTGCGGAGGGCGGCATCTTTTTCCGCAATGCCTCTGGCGGGCTCATGCTGGCCTATGCAGCCTCAGGGCGGCTCATCGGCTATGTCGAGGCGCATATGAACGCCTGGGACTGTCTGGCAGGCCTCCTGATCGCCGAGGAAGCGGGCAACGGTGTTGAAGAAGTCGATGCTGCCGATGCGCTGGACAATGGCGCGCGCATCGTTGTCGGCGCGCCGGGCATCTTTGATGACCTGAAACGCATTGCCGACACGTCGTTTTCACCGCGTGGCTGATCGGACAGCTCAAGATCTAAACGTGCTGATCAATCAGGATCGGATTGCCGTCCGGGTCGGTAAGCATAAAACTGGCCGGCCCGTTTGAGCTTTCATCGGCCTTGGTGATGAAAGCATAGCCCTTGTCTTCAAGGGTCTTTTGCAGCGCGCGGATGTCGGTGAAGGTATCGAGTTTTCCCGCCTCCTGGTCCCAGCCGGGATTGAAAGTCAGCATGTTCTTTTCAAACATGCCCTGAAACAGGCCAATTACGGTTTGCCCGTTTTTCATGATGGCCCAGCCAGCCTCGCCGGAACCACCAAGGTCGGAAAAGCCGAGACCTTCATAAAACGCCTTGGAGGCGGCGAGGTCTTTTACCGTCAGACTTATCGAGAACGCACCGAGCTGCATGGTGTTGCCCTTCCATAGGTTTTGAAAAGGCAACAGTGTCTGTTTCCCGGCGATAATGCCAGCGCAATCAGAAGTCGCGCATCTTTCCGTCTACATGGGTGTAGAGCTTGCCGGTCTCGGTAAGATCGGGTCCTAGAAGCTTCATCAGGGCAGGGACAACATCTACCGGTTTTGCAAGTTTTGCTGGATCTTCGCCCGGCATCGCCTTGGCGCGCAGGCCGGTACTAACAGGACCCGGGTCTGCCAGGTTGATCTTGATGTTGGTTTTCAGGCTTTCGTTGGCATAGGTGTGAACCAGTGCCTCCAATGCGGCCTTTGAGATCGACTGAAGTCCCCAGAAAGCGGTGCACGTGTGTGCAAGCGCATCGGTTAGGAACAAGGCCCGTCCGGCATCTGATTGGCGCAGGAGCGGGTCCAGAGACCGGATCAACCGCCAGTTTGCCGTGACGTTCACATCCAGCACCTTTTCGAAGTCCTTCGGGCTGATGTGGCCAAGCGGTGACAATACGCCGAGCATCGCTGCATTGCCGACGAGAATGTCCAGCTTCTTCCAGCGTTCGAAGATCGCAGCTCCAAGCCGATCGAGCGCGTCAAAATCCATCAGGTCGACCGGAACCAGCGTTGCCGCTTCTCCGCCGGCCGACTGGATCTCGTCGTCAAGATCCTCAAGTCCGCCAACTGTCCGGGCGACCGCTATTACGTGCGCACCGCGGGTTCCAAGTTCCTTGGCCAGCTGGTAGCCGATACCGCGTGACGCCCCGGTGACCAGGGCGATTTGACCTTGAAAATCCTGTGTCATGACTGAACCTTACTGCACTTCGACCAGGCGCGGCGGGCGCACGAAATCCTGATCTTCGGACAAATCGGTCAGTGGGGTCGGATAATCGCCGGTGAAACAGTGATCGGTGAACTGCGGGTTTTCGTTGTCGCGGCCATCATAGCCCATGGCGCGATAGATACCGTCGACGGACAGGAAAGCAAGGCTGTCAGCGCCAATGTAGTTCCGCATTTCGTCCAGATTGTATTTGGCAGCCAGCAGCTTTTCGCGCACCGGCGTGTCGATGCCGTAATAGTCGGAGAAGCGGATTGGCGGGCTCGACAGGCGGAAATGCACCTCCCGGGCTCCCGCTTCACGCATCATCTGAACAATCTTCACAGAGGTCGTGCCGCGCACAAGGCTGTCATCCAGCAAGACCACCCGCTTGCCTTCGATCTGAGCCCGGTTGGCTGAGTGTTTCAATTTCACGCCCAATGTTCGGATCGCCTGGGTCGGCTCGATGAATGTTCGGCCGACATAGTGGTTCCGGATGATGCCAAGCTCGAACGGAATGCCGGAAGCCTGGGAAAACCCGAGTGCGGCGGGCACACCGGAATCTGGAATTGGGACGATCACATCGGCTTCAACCGGTGCTTCGCGGGCAAGTTCCTCACCGAAAGCCTTGCGGACGTCGTAGACGCTCCGTCCGCCCAGGATGGAATCGGGACGGGAGAAATAGATGTACTCGAAGATATCAAGACGGGCAGGGTTTTTGCCGAATGGGAAGTAAGATTCAATACCGCCCGGCGTACACACGATAACTTCGCCGCTTTCCACTTCACGGATGAAAGTCGCGCCGATGATGTCAAGGGCACAGGTTTCAGAAGCCAGAACAGGTGCGCCGTTGAGGTCGCCCAGCATGAGGGGCCGGATGCCGAAGGGATCGCGTGCACCAATCAGTTTCTTCGACGTCAGCGCGACCAGCGCATAGGCGCCTTCCATCTGCTTGATCGCGGAAATGAACCGGTCAACAATCTTGCGTTCGCGGGAGCGGGCAACCAGCTGCAGAACCACCTCGCTGTCCGATGTGGACTGGCAGATAGCACCGTCGAGGATGAGCTGCTCGCGCAGTGTCATGGCATTGGTGAAATGCC
This sequence comes from Roseibium sp., assembly GCA_965230705.1. Classification (GTDB taxonomy): domain Bacteria; phylum Pseudomonadota; class Alphaproteobacteria; order Rhizobiales; family Stappiaceae; genus Roseibium. The sequence continues at coordinate 2,089,944 of CBDDLN010000001.1, forward strand.
CGTTGTGGCAGATCGAGATGCCGCCGCCGGCAAGCTCGGCGAACAGCGGCTGGACGTTGCGCAGGATCGTTTCACCGCTGGTGGAATAGCGGACGTGGCCGATGGCTGCGCGGCCGGTGAGGCGGCCGATGGTCTCCGCGTCGGAGAAGTGGTCGCCAACGAGGCCGAGGTGGCGTTCTGCGCGGAACTGCTCATTGTCGAAGGTGACGATCCCGGCGGCTTCCTGGCCGCGGTGCTGTAGCGCGTGCAAGCCGAGCGCGGTGAGGGCACTTGCATCCTCATGCCCCAGAATTCCGAAAACGCCGCACTCTTCCTGGAGCCTGTCTGCATTTAGATCAAAAGGCTCGTGATGGTCGGTCTCGCCGTGCATGGCGGAGCTCCTCAAGTTTTAAAAACCGCGCGGCGAGCCCTTTTGGCAGTCGCCGCATATTTAGGATCCTGCCGGGCCGGCGTTCAGTTGCCGCCGGATGTCAGTTGCTCGAGCCCTTGCCGCTCGGAGGCGCTATAGCCTGTATCTTCGCTGTCGTCTTCTGCCGGAGCCGATGCCTGATCGGACTGGTCAGCCTTGAAGCGGTCCATGATGGCCCGTTCAGGATCTTCCGGCAGTACTGCCACAAGCCTTTCTCCGATCGACAGCAGGATCGGCCGCGACTTGGCATTCTGCACCCAGCCGGGCTGTTGCTCTGGCTGGACGAACCAGTTGAAGAACATCATGGCCACGACGACCAGCAGCAGCCCGCGCACCGCGCCAAAGACAAATCCGAGTGTCCTGTCGAGCGCACCAATACGGCTGTCCAGGATGAAATCGGAAATGCGCATGGTGATATAGCTGACAATCATCAGCGTGATGAGAAATACCGCTGCGACCGATGCGCCCAGGGCGACCAGGTCGTGGCTGATGTATTGCTTTGCATAGGGCAGCACGCGCTCATACAGCAGGAAAGCAGCGGCAGCGGCGGCGATCCATGACGCGATTGACAAAACCTCACGGACAAAGCCGCGGATCATCGCCAGAACGGCCGAAATGAGCATGATGACGAGAAGGATTCCGTCGAGCAGCGTGATCGGCATGTGTCTGAAAGATCCTTTTTTCTGCGTCTCCGGGAGTATCCCGCGCGCTAGATTAGCAGATTGATGCCTTAGGGTTGACCTCCGGCACCAGTCTTGGCCGAGATTTTTGCAATGAAATCCCCAAGTTCCAGGAGACCCGTTGCCGAAAATCCCTTTGCTGTCCTGTCCTTCAGATTACCGTCGGGACAATAGGCTTCATCAAAACCCAGTTTTTGCGCTTCCTTCAAGCGGGATTGCGCCTGGGCCACCGGCCGGATCGCTCCAGACAGGCTGACTTCGCCGAAATAGACGCAATTGGCCGGAAGAGCAAGTCCGCTGAGGGAAGAGATGAGGGCTGCCGCAACGGCAAGGTCTGCTCCCGGTTCGTTGATTTTCAGCCCGCCAGCAACGTTCAAATAGACATCGTGCTGGGAAAACCGCACACCGCAGCGCGCTTCCAAGACGGCGAGGATCATGGAAAGGCGTGCAGAATCCCAACCTATGACAGCTCGCCGGGGCGTGCCGAGCGGCGAGGGGGCCACAAGCGCCTGCACTTCAATCAGGAGTGGCCGCGATCCCTCCAGACCGGCGAAGACCGCAGCGCCCGGTGCGCCGCTTGTCCGGTCCCCCAGAAATAGCGCAGAGGGATTGGCCACTTCTGTGAGCCCGCTGCCCGTCATTTCAAAGACGCCGATTTCATCCGTCGCACCGAAGCGGTTTTTGACCGACCGCAGGATGCGGTACTGATGGGCGCCGTCGCCTTCAAAATAAAGCACCGCGTCGACCATATGCTCGACGACACGGGGGCCTGCTATCTGGCCATCCTTGGTGACATGGCCGACGAGGACCAATGTGGTGCCGTGTTTCTTGGCATAGCGTACCATGGCCTGCGCCGAAGCGCGGACCTGGGTCACCGTGCCAGGCGGGGATTCCACCTGGTCGGTCCACAGCGTTTGAATGGAATCGAGGATCAGCAGGGCAGGTGGCGCACCGGCTTCGAGGGTTGCCAGAATATCCTCAACGCTGGTTTCAGCGGCAAGTTCCACAGGCGCATCGGCAAGGCCGAGGCGTTCTGCCCGAAGCCGCACCTGTCCAATCGCTTCCTCGCCGGAGATATAGACGGCCCTTTGGCCAAGGCGGGCGAGCGCAGCGGCGGCCTGTATCAGCAGCGTCGACTTGCCGATGCCCGGATCGCCGCCGACGAGAAGGGCTGAGCCGCGTACGAAGCCGCCGCCGGTCACACGGTCCAATTCGGCGATACCGCTCAGGATCCGCGGCGCTTCCTTTGTGTCTCCGGTGAGGCCAACGAGCGGTACCACACGGCCCCGGGACCGTTTTGCCTTGGCTGGCCCGCCGCCGATGCCGCCGCCGGTCTGTTCCTCAACGATGGAATTCCATTCGCCGCAGGATTCGCAGCGGCCTGTCCATTTTGCGGTAATGGCGCCGCACGACTGGCAAATGAAGCTTGTGGAGCGTTTGGCCATCTGGTTCCGTCAGGTTTCCGGTGTCTCAAGCGGGCCATAGATACGCTGGAAGCGCCGGCCAAGGCTTGTCAGATATTCGTAGTCGATGGTTTCCGCATAGGCCGCAAGGTCTGCCGCCGCAACCTGCGGGCCCAGCATTTCCACAAATGCTCCGCGCTGTACGAGCTGCTCGGGAATGTCGGTGACATTGAGGGTGATCATGTCCATCGAAATCCGGCCAAGAATTGGCGCTTTGTAGCCGCCAATCATTCCAAAGCCTCCCGGGCGCTCATCCGTTGAGCCTGCCCGCCGGAGCAGGCCGTCCGCATAACCGGCAGCGACAACCGCATTGCGCAAGGGGTGCTGTGCAGTCTGCCTGGCGCTATAACCGATCGTGTCGCCTTCAGGCACGTCACGCACCAGCATGATCCTGGCTTCGACCTTGGCGACCGGCTGCATGGAGTTGGGCTCGGTGTCGATCGCCTTGCCGCCGAACAGCGAAATGCCCGGCCGGACGAGGTCGAAATGATAATCGGCTCCCATAAGGACACCAGCGGAATTCGCCAGCGAACGGGGAATATGGGAGAAAGGTGCCGTTACTTCAGAAAAGAGATCCAGTTGGCGGCGGTTCATCGGGTGATCCGGTGTTGAACCGCAGGCCAGATGAGACATCAGGAGGGATGGCGTGAAACTGCCGAGCAACTGCGGGTCGGCGAGCGCGGAAGCAAAGGCGCCGGGCGCCAACCCAAGTCGGTGGATGCCGGTGTCCACATGAACGGCCGCTGGGAAGGAGCGCCCCGCTGACGTGCAGAAAGCTGACCACTCCTGCAGTTCTTCAAGCGACCCCAGAACCGGCCTAATCGAGTGGTCCAGCAAAAGCTCGGCAGTTCCGGGAAACAGGCCGTCGAGCGCATAGATGTTGGCGTCCGGCAGGACCCGCCGCAGCTCGACAGCCTCTGTGGGCACAGCCACGAAAAAAGTCCGGCAGCCTTCTGCATAAAGCCGCTGTCCAGCCTCGCACAGTCCGGTGCCATAGGCGTTGGCCTTGATGGTGGCCGCACACTCCGACTTGCCTTCAAGCCGGTCATCCAGCATCCGCCAGTTCGCGGCAATGGCGTCCAGGTCAATGGTCAGCCGGCCGCCGTAAAGGTTTGGGGGCAATGGATTTGAAACATTATTGGACACGAGTTCTCGTGCAGCTCCTGCCAGAATCACGGACTAGTTCGCTTAGGTGAAAGCTTAGCTCACATGGCAGTTCGCATGCCAACGGCAATTTCAAAGGAACGCAGCATCCATTTTCGCCAAATCAAACCGCAGTAGCCAGTCATGGTATTTTAGATAGGTTTCTTGGAGCACATGTTTTTCAGTCGCTACAACATCCATTCCACGATCATCATAAACATGCAGTGCTAGCTGGCGATCAAAGTCGACCAGATAGATGTCTGCTTCGCGACATTTGGGTTCAATTGACAGCTCACTTGCCACACTCAGCCATAACAACTCTTTCACCTGTTCAGCGTCAGTAAGTTTTGCGCCATTCCAAATCCTGAATATGCCAGCGTTGTCTTCCTCGGTGCAATCCGCATCGTTCAGTGGTGTCCGGGATATGAAACTTAAGTTTTCAGCCTTGATTCCACACAAAGTTAGAAACGGGAACTTTGATTGGATTGCACTATCCGTTTGATAGTTTGAAATCAGTGCGAACAGGCATTTGGAATTTCCAAACAAATCCAATGCGACAGTTTGGGCTCGTTCGAAAGCTTGCAAAAAGCGCTGAATGGGCCGATCGGATTCCCAAGTTTCCCCGCCAAGCTCGAAACGCAATGACGACTCAAACTCGTAAAACATTGCATGCGGTAGCTCTTGAATACCAAAAGTGTTGGAGATCCGAGCAGCCAAATCCTTCATTGGGCCCCAAAGTCACATTTATGCATTGCAGTGTAGAAAGCTATTCGTGGCGGTCTGGGAGGTATTCGTCCGCGGCCAGATCAGAGAAGCGGGTGAATTCGCCCTGGAAGTGCAGATTGGCGGTTCCGGTGGGGCCGTGACGCTGCTTGGCGATAATGACTTCCGCCCGCCCGCGAACCGCATCGTGTTTGGTCTGCCAGGCATCGTGTTCCGGAGTGCCGGGCTCCGGCTCCGTCTTGGAAAGGTAGTATTCCTCGCGGTAGACGAACATAACGACGTCCGCGTCCTGCTCGATCGATCCTGATTCACGCAAGTCCGAAAGCTGAGGCCGCTTGTCGTCACGCGATTCCACCTGACGGGAGAGCTGTGACAGCGCGATGATCGGAACATTGAGTTCCTTGGCCAGCGCCTTGAGCCCGGTGGTGATTTCCGTGATTTCCTGAACCCGGTTGCCGGAATTCTTGGAGGAGCCGGAAAGCAGCTGAATATAGTCGACGACGATCAGGTCGAGGCCGCGTTGGCGCTTCAGGCGGCGGGCACGGGCGACCAGCGAAGCGATGGAGATACCTCCGGTCTGGTCCACATGCAGGGGAACCGTCTGCATGTGTTGTGCTGCCGCGGCAAGTTGCTCGAACTCGGCTTCTGAAATGTCACCTCGGCGGATTTTGGATGACGAGATCTCGGTCTGCTCGGAAATGATACGCGTAGCGAGCTGCTCTGCCGACATTTCCAGCGAGAAGAAACCGACCACGCCGCCATTGACGGTTTTTATCGCACCATCCGGCTGTTCTTCCGCCTGATAGGCTTCGGCGATGTTGTAGGCGATGTTGGTGACAAGAGAGGTCTTGCCCATCGCCGGGCGGCCGGCAAGGACGATCAGATCCGACGGCTGCAAGCCGCCCATCAACCGGTCAAGGTCCATCAGACCGGAGGAAATTCCCGAGAGCGCCCCTTCGCGGTTGTAGGCCGCGTGGGCCATGTCGATGGTTTCGGTCAGTGCGTCACTGAAGCTGACGAAGCCGCCTTCGTTGCGTCCGGTTTCGGCAAGTTCGAACAACCGCCGCTCGGCATCGTCGATCTGCTGGCCCGGGGGCACGTCGATCGGCGCATCAAAGGCTATGTTGACCATGTCCTCGCCGATGCGGATCAGGTTCCGGCGCAGGGCAAGGTCGTAAATGGTGCGGCCATAGTCTTCCGCATTGATGATGGAGGCGGCATCGGCAGCCAGCCGTAGCAGGAACTGGGTCGCGGACAGGTCAGCGATTTTGGCATCGGCAGGATAGAACGTCTTCAGCGTGATCGGGGAGGCGGTTTTACCGGCCCTGATCAGCTGGCCGATCTTCTCGTAGATGTCCTGGTGCGGAGGCACAAACATGTGGTGCGGTTCGAGAAAGTCCGACACACGGTAATAGGTCTCATTGTTGACGAGGATCGCGCCCAGCAGTTGGCGTTCAGCTTCCGCATTATGCGGCGCTACGCGAAGTGCTGCCTCGTCTGAATCGACCGATTGCAATGTGCCCTTCATAATGTCCCCCGATGACAACGACCCTTCCGGTCTACAGGCATTTGCAGCCGCGCTTCAAGGCAAGAAGCGGCGCAATTGAGATTCTATAATTGTGGTCAAAATCAGCGGGGATATCCAGCTCGGGGTCTTGACGTGAATCTCCGCGAAAACGCCTTTTTCAATCCACGAAGAAGATGGTTGATTTAATTAGTAGTTTTACCGATGGGGCTTTATGCGGCCTTGATTTTCCGCGCTTTTGCCGAATTTGCAGCTGGCCAAAGCGGGGGGCGCCCTTGGAAAACTCTGGCAGGAAAAAAATGAACCGGCAAAAAGAAAACGGCGCTGTTGACAGCGCCGTTTCCCGATACTTGCAAAGAGCGAAAGGGTAAGCCGCTTAGGATTCCTCTTCCTCGGCAGAAGCTTCTTCGGCGATTTCGTCCGCAGCTTCTTCACCTTCGCCTTCACCCTCTTCTTCTTCGTCTTCCTCGAATTCGAAGATGTCCTGCTCAGGTGCGGTCAGATCTTCACCTGCCGCCTGACGGACAGCTTCGTCTTCCGAACGCGCCACGTTGACGACGACGGAGACTTCGACTTCCGGGTGCAGCTGAATGAGAACAGAGTGCATGCCGATCGTCTTGATCGGGGAGCGCAGTTCAACCTGGCTGCGGGCAACGGTGAAGCCGGCTGCGGTCAGACCTTCAGCAACGTCACGGGTGGAAACAGAACCGTAAAGCTGGCCAGTCTCACCGGCGGACCGGATCATGACCTGGGTTTCGCCGTCAAGCTTGGCAGCAACGGCTTCAGCTTCGCTCTTGCGCTCCAGGTTACGGGCTTCAAGCTGGGCGCGCTGGTTTTCAAAGCGCTCCAGGTTGGCCTTGTTGGCGCGCAGCGCCTTGCCCTGCGGCAGGAGGAAGTTACGTGCGTAGCCGTCGCGTACCTTAACGGTGTCGCCCATCTGGCCAAGCTTTGCGATACGCTCAAGAAGAATAACTTGCATTGGATTACTCCTAACTGTCCCGCTGATTAAAAGCGGTTAGAGGCCGGTTCGGTCCCGCGGCCCCAGTTCGGGAAGCCCGGAGCAAGCCCCGGGCTGCCGGCTCAAGGCCGCTTAGCTGATGACGAACGGCAGCAGGCCGAGCAGGCGGGCGCGCTTGATCGCACGTGCCAGTTCACGCTGCTTCTTCGCGGAAACCGCGGTGATGCGGCTCGGAACGATCTTGCCACGCTCAGAGATGTAGCGCTGCAGCAGACGGATGTCCTTGTAGTCGATCTTCGGCGAATTGGCGCCGGAGAACGGGCAGGTCTTCCGGCGGCGGAAGAACGGACGGCGGCTGGGAAGCTGTGCAATATCAACCATAATTCTTACTCCCCTTCAGCGCGGCGCGGTGCGCGCTCGCCCCGGTCACCACCACGATCGCCGCCACGGTCACCACCGCGGCCGCCGCGGTCACCACCGCCAAAGCGGTCGCCACGTCCGCCACGGCGGTCGTCACGGTCACGCTTCTGCATCATGGCAGATTGTTCTTCGTCCAGCTCGTCAACCTTGAAGGTCATGAAGCGCAGAACGTCTTCGTTCAGGCCCATCTGGCGTTCCATCTCAGCAACCGCTGCATGCGGCGCGTCCAGGTTCATCAAAGTGTAGTGAGCCTTGCGGTTCTTCTTGATACGGTAAGCAAGAGTGCGCAGACCCCAGCTTTCCACTTTGCCAACGGAGCCGCCACCGGTTTCGATGAGGCCCTTGAACTGTTCGATCAGCTGCTCGACCTGCTGGGTCGAGACGTCCTGGCGTGCCAGGAACACGTGCTCATAAAGAGGCATAGATGTCGCCTTTCCAAGTTTACATTGCGGGAACTGGCGCGAAGCCTCCTCGTGACCCCGGAAAGGTACGAGAATTCCAAACGAGAGCGGAGACACGGGAAGTCGGGTTTTTACCAACCCTGGCGCAATGCCCTTCCGTTCAGCCCCCGGCCAAGTTCCCGGATGAGAGGCGCTGTATAGACGATTTCATCTCAAAAGCAACCCGGGCAACCGACTAAAAACGACATTTTGCCAGGCATTCCAGGGTCAGGGCTCATCAATTTGATTGGAATGGCGCGGCAAACGGTGATGAGTTGCAAGGAAAAGCGTAACAAGCGGGCGCCTGCCCGGTTGGACGGTTTGACGTTGCAGATCGAAGCCGTTTTTGCGTCTTTTTAAGATAGGGGGAATTGGCCCGGCAACTTCGTTGCAAACCTTTGAAAGCCGGATGGTTTCCTGCAGATTTGCGCCTCGTATCCGCTCAAATTCCTTCCTACCATTTCAACCAAATTGATGAGCCCTGACCCTAAGCTATTCACCTGCTTTTCCGGTTTGCAAGCTTGTCCTCCCCTTGACACCAACTGTCTGTCCGTACCATAGCCTCGCGCCAAAGTACGCTGGCATCCGGCCGTCAACTGGCTTACATCTGCGCAGCGGAAATCAAGAACAAGACGTCAAAGGGTAGGCCAAATGAGCATCGCATTCACGTTTCCAGGACAAGGCAGCCAGGCAGTCGGGATGGGCAAGGAGCTTGCCGACGCGTTTCCTGAAGCCAAGGCGGTTTTCGACGAGGTCGATGATGCGCTGGACCAGAAGCTGTCTGCGGTCATGTGGGGTGGGCCCGATGACGAGTTGACCCGCACGGCGAACGCCCAGCCGGCGCTGATGGCGGTGAGCCTTGCCACAATGCGTGTGCTGGAAGCCAAGGGTCTGGATCTGAAAAGCAGCGCAAGCTTCGTTGCCGGCCACTCGCTCGGAGAATATTCTGCGCTTGCAGCCGCTGGAAGCCTTGACGTTGCGACGACAGCCCGGCTTCTGCGGGTGCGCGGCGATGCCATGCAAAACGCGGTGCCTGTCGGGCAGGGCGCCATGGCAGCGCTGCTGGGGCTTGATTTCGAGGCTGCCGACGAGATCGCAAAGGAAGCGGCCCAGGGCGAAGTCTGCCAGGCAGCCAATGACAATGCGCCGGGCCAGGTTGTTGTCTCCGGTCATGTTGCTGCTGTCGAACGTGCAATCGAGATTGCCAAGGCTCGCGGCGCACGCCGTGCAATGCTGCTGCCGGTCAGCGCACCATTCCATTGTTCCCTCATGGCACCGGCTGCCGATGCGATGGCTGAAGCACTTGCCACCGCCGACATCAAGGCGCCTGCCGTGCCACTGGTGGCCAATGTTCTGGCCAATGCGATTTCCGATCCGGCTGAAATCCGCCGCCGTCTGGTTGAGCAGGTAACCGGCACGGTTCGCTGGCGCGAATCCATCAGCTGGCTGGCTGGCGAAGGCGTCGACACATTCGTTGAAACCGGCACAGGCAAGGTTCTCACCGGTATGGTGCGCCGCATCGCCCGCGAAACAACCGGGATTGCGGTCAACACGCCAGCTGATATTGATGCATTGATTGAGAAGTTGAACGGCTAATACCTATCAGCTTGATTGGCTGGCGGCTGCCTGCCGGTCTGTATTGCTAGAAGAGATTTGACTGAGGAAGGAAGCCAATATGTTCACCCTTGAAGGGAAAAACGCACTGGTCACCGGGGCGACCGGCGGAATTGGCGAGGCAATCGCAAGAGCACTTCATGCGCAGGGCGCAGCGGTGACCTTGTCCGGTACCCGTGCGGAAAAGCTGCAGGCGCTGGCCGATGATCTGGGTGACAGGGTGCATGTCGCACCGGCCAATCTGTCGGACCGGGAGGCCGTGGCAGCTCTCATTCCGGCGGCTGAAGAAGCCATGGGGCAGGTAGACATCCTGGTCAACAATGCCGGGATTACCCGCGACAACATCTTCATGCGCATGAAGGATGAAGAGTGGGACCAGGTTCTGGAAGTAAACCTGACATCCGGGTTTCACCTGTGCCGCGCGGCCATCAAGGGCATGATGAAGCGCCGTTACGGCCGCATCGTGGGCATCACCTCGGTGGTTGGCGTCACCGGTAATCCGGGCCAGACCAACTATGCCGCGGCCAAGGCCGGCATGATCGGGATGTACAAGTCCCTTGCGCGCGAAGTTGCCAGCCGCAACATCACTGTCAACACGATCGCGCCGGGCTTTATCGAGACTGCCATGACCGATGCACTCAATGAAAAACAAAAAGAATCAATTCTGACCAGCGTGCCAGCCGGACGGTTGGGCACCAGCGAGGAAATTGCCGCAGCCACCAGTTACCTGGCGAGCACGGAGGCTGCTTACGTCACAGGCCAGACGTTGCACGTCAACGGCGGCATGGCGATGATTTAAAAGGAAAATTCCGGGCAACAGGCAAACTAAAGGATAGCAGCCGCAAGGCTGTCTGCATTGGCTGGTCAAGGTCATCAAAGTGTGTTACCTAGCCGCCGATTGTTCCAATGCTTGGGGTTCGCCGATCGGCATTTTCCTGGCAGAACGTATTCAGCACCGCGATGTCGCGCCGGATAGGTCTTGGTATTCAAGCCATTCGGGCGGTCGCGAGGACTAGTAAAGACTGAAGATCAAGGAAGAGAAATATGAGCGATATCGCGGATCGAGTGAAAAAAATCGTTGTCGAGCACCTGGGTGTCGACGCTGAAAAGGTCATCGAAGGCGCAAGCTTCATCGACGATCTGGGCGCAGACAGCCTCGATACGGTTGAACTCGTCATGGCGTTTGAAGAAGAGTTTGGCGTCGAGATCCCTGACGATGCTGCTGAAACGATCTTGACCGTTGGCGACGCTGTCAAGTTCCTTGAGAAGAACGCCGGCTAAGCTATTCAGCTTAAATAAGAATTGACGGGACGATCCGCGTGGTTTGCGCGGGTCGTCCGCAACAAGTGTAGGTTCATGAGGCGAGTAGTTGTTACCGGACTGGGCATGGTGTCTCCGCTAGGCGGAAACGTTGACGTGTCCTGGAAAAACATCATCGAGGGCAAGAGTGGCGCCAACAAGGTGACCAACTTCGAGGTCAGCGATCTCGCCTGCCGTATTGCCTGCCAAATCCCGCTTGATCCATCCGTTGAAGGTGCATTCAATCCGGACGATTGGATGAACCCGAAGGAGCAGCGCAAGGTCGATGACTTCATCGTCTATGCGATGGCTGCAGCTGATCAAGCCATGGCCGACAGTGGCTGGAAGGCCGAAGCCTACGAAGACCAGATTCGCTCAGGCGTATTGATTGGTTCGGGAATCGGCGGCTTGCAGGGCATTGAGCAGGGTGCCTACCTCCTGCAGGACAAGGGCCCGCGGCGCGTTAGCCCGTTCTTCATTCCCGGACGCCTGATCAATCTTGCTGGCGGGTATGTTTCCATCCGGCACGGCCTTAAGGGGCCGAACCACGCTGTGGTTACCGCTTGTTCGACCGGCGCGCACGCAATCGGCGATGCGGCCCGATTGATCGCTTTGGACGATGCAGACGTGATGGTTGCGGGCGGCACGGAATCGCCTGTTGGCCGTCTGGCAATTGCCGGATTTGCGGCCTGCCGTGCCTTGTCGACTGCCTTTAACGACGACCCGCAAAGGGCTTCACGTCCGTATGACAAAGACCGCGACGGTTTTGTCATGGGCGAGGGCGCTGGTGTTGTCGTGCTGGAAGAGTATGAACACGCGGTTCGCCGTGGCGCTCGCATCTATGCCGAAGTGATCGGCTATGGCATGTCCGGCGATGCCTATCACATCACCGCGCCGTCAGCTGATGGCGATGGAGCGTACCGCTGCATGGAAGCTGCGCTTAAAAGAGCTGGCATGTCGGCTGGCGACGTCGACTACGTCAACGCGCATGGCACCTCGACACCACTCGGCGATGAAATCGAACTTGGCGCAGTAACCCGGCTTGCCGGAAATGCGGCCCACAAGCTGACGATGTCTTCAACGAAGTCCTCGACAGGGCATTTGCTTGGAGCAGCAGGCGCCGTGGAAGCCATCTTCTCCATTTTGGCAATCCGTGACGGTATTGCTCCGCCGACGATTAACCTCGAAAATCCATCCGTTGAAACGGAAATCGACCTGGTAGCAAACCAGGCGAAAGAGATGAACATTGACGTTGCGTTGTCGAATTCCTTCGGCTTTGGCGGAACGAATGCATCGCTCGTCTTCCGGAAAGTGGCCGCGTAAGACGGCAGAAAATTGCCTGATTGCCGCGCGACACTCGTCGCGGCGGCAATGAGACCGCTCCGGTTGCGCCTGAGATGAGCTGCGCCGGGAACCGCTTGGCCTTGCATCAGGAGGTGCGATCCACATGGGCATCAAACCGAAAAGTCCGCGCGAAGCAATTCAGCCTGCGCCGGCCCCCGCGCCGCCGCCACGGTCACGGCATGTGCGCAATCCCCTCGTTATTCTGATTAATATGGTTCTGACGCTTGCTGTCATGGGCGTTCTTGGCCTTGGCGCTGCGCTGTATTTCGGGAAACAGAAGTTCGAGGCCACCGGACCGCTGGCTGACAACCGGACGGTTTTGATTGCTTCAGGGTCCGGCCTGGCGGAAATCACCGATCGGCTCGCGCTGCAAGACGTGATCAAGGACAGCTGGACCGACAAGATCATCTTCAACGTCGGTATCCGGCTCTACAAGAACGCCACCAACCTGAAGGCTGGAGAATACGCCTTTCCTGCCGGTATCAGCATGCAGCAGGTCATGACCGATCTGGTCGAAGGCAATGCGGTGACGCATTCCGTGACCGTTCCGGAAGGCTGGTCCACGGCGCAGGTGCTGGAGCGTGTGAAAGCGCACGAGACTCTGGTCGGCGAGATCACGGATGTCCCGGCCGAGGGTGCTCTTTTGCCGGAAACCTACACCTTCACCCGTGGCACGACCCGCCAGGATGTCATCAATCAGATGGTCAAGGCGCAGGAAAAGCTGCTTGCGGAGATCTGGGAACGCCGCGTGGATGACCTGCCGGTCAAGACGCCCGAAGAACTGGTTATTCTGGCATCAATCGTGGAAAAAGAGACTGCGAAGGCGGATGAGCGCCCACGGGTGGCCGGCGTCTTCGTCAACCGGCTGAACCGCAAGATGCGGCTGGAATCCGATCCCACCATTCTTTACGGCCTTTATGGCGGCGAAGCATGGTTGAAGGACCGCTCCGGCATTAAGCAGTCGGAAAAGTCTGCCGAGAACCGCTACAACACCTATCAGATCAACGGTTTGCCGCCGGGGCCGATCGGTAACCCGGGCCGCGCGGCCATGGAGGCAGTTGCCAATCCGTCCCGCACCAAGGACATTTTCTTTGTTGCCGATGGGACCGGCGGGCACATCTTTGCCGAGACCTACGAACAGCATCAGGCCAATGTGCGGAAGTGGCGCAAGATCGAGCGCGAGCGCCGGGCAAAGGAACGTGAAAACAACCAGTCGGACAGCTCCGCGAACTGACGGGCGCGAAGCTTGTGGGCCGGTTTCCTGACCGGTTCCTTTGACAGGCAATCGGAGGACGGAATGGCGCTGGCCAGCATGACGGGCTTTGCCCGGACACAAGGCGAATCCGGCAATGTACGCTGGACCTGGGAGCTCAGGTCCGTCAACGGCAAGAGCCTGGATATGCGCATCCGCATTCCGGCCGGACTGGAATCCCTGGAAGCGAAAATCCGGGAACGGTGCTCCAAGGTGTTGCGCCGGGGCAATGTGACCATTGGGCTGGCCATGCAGCGCGATCAAGGGGAGGCGCTGCTGACCGTCAACCAGAACGCGCTCGATGCGGTTTTGACCGCGATCGACCTCTTGAAAGACCGCCTACCGGACCTGCCTCCACCAAGCCTGGACGGCATCCTGGCGCAAAAGGGCGTGTTTGAGTTCAAGGAGCCGGAGGACGACGAGGTAACGCGCAATGCGCTTCACAGTGCGTTGCTGACGACCCTTGATGCTGCCCTGATTGATCTGGTCGACATGCGCCATACCGAAGGAGCGGAAATCGGCAGCGTGCTAGGGGCACAAATTGCGAAAATCGCTGACCTGACCGAACAGGCGGAAACCTTGCCCGCGCGCCAGCCGGACGCCATCCGCCAGCGGCTGGAAGCGCAGGTCGCCGAATTGATGGACGGATCTGCCGGCCAGCTCGATCCGCAAAGGCTGCATCAGGAAGCCGTTATTCTGGCCACAAAGGCAGATATCCGCGAGGAGCTGGATCGCTTGCAGGCCCACGTGAAAGCTGTTCGTGAACTTGTCGCCACGGGTGGTGCAATCGGACGGCGGCTGGACTTTTTGGCACAGGAATTCAACCGGGAAACGAACACCCTTTGTTCCAAGTCCAACGATGTGGCCCTGACCAGCATCGGGCTTGATCTCAAGGCTGTCATCGATCAGATGCGCGAGCAAATCCAGAATCTGGAGTAATCACATGGTTGAGGCAAAATCGGGAACCACCGTCTCCGCGGATCGTGCGGAAAAGGAACGCCGGGGCTTGATGCTGGTGCTGTCTTCGCCATCGGGTGCCGGGAAGTCGACGATTGCGCGCCTGCTGCTGGAGCAGGAAGACAATCTCGCCCTATCCATTTCTGTCACGACCCGCCCGCGCCGGACCAGTGAAGTTGATGGTGTGCACTATCATTTCCTCGATTCAAAACGGTTCGAGCAGATGAAGACCCATGACGAGTTGCTGGAATGGGCGGAAGTACATGGCAATTATTATGCAACACCCCGCGGACCGGTTGAGGATTCGATCGAGAACGGCCGCGATATCCTGTTTGACATCGACATTCAGGGCACCTTCCAGCTTTATGACAAGATGCGGGAAGATGTCGTTTCCGTCTTCATCCTGCCGCCGTCGATCGCGGAAATGAAGTCGCGCCTGCACCGGCGGGCGGAGGACACGGAAGATGTCATCCTGCGCCGCCTCGAAACAGCGGTTGGCGAGATGAAACACTGGTCGGAATACGACTACGTCGTCGTCAACGACGACCTGGAACGCGCTTTGGGCAACGTCCGGGCGATTCTCAAGGCCGAGCGGCTGAAGCAGAAGCGCTCCCCGGCCATTGGCCCGCTGATTGATGGAATGGTTGGCGACTTGCAGTCAGCCCTGAAAACCGGGAAAGACTGATAAAGACATCGCCCGGTTCCGGCGGTAAACGTGAACCATTTGCGTCTTATTTTGTTCAGAGGCCAGTGCTAAGCACGAGTACCCATGTTCTTGTGAACCTAGCCTCGTAGCCACTCTGGAGTTGCTCTCATGAAAGCCTTTGCAGCCGCAACCGCCACACTTCTCTCCCTTGCCGTTGGATTGTCTGAGCCTGCGCAGGCTTCGGACGATCTTGTGGAGGTTATGTTGAAGGACAGGCTGGATGAAGCACGCGGCTATTGTCTGGATATTGCGGGAGGGAAGGGCAAGCGGGCACCTTTGGACAAGGGGCTGCAGGCCCACACCTGCTACAACTACACTGGCGGTATTTTGGAAGACCAGGGCTTTGACCCGGCGCTGATCGAAAAGGGCCAGTTCAAGATACCCTACTTTAATGTCTGTATGGCTGTACCGGCCGTGGAAGCTGGCGCTGCGATCGTGCTTGAACCCTGCTCAGATGCGGAAACCCAAAAGTTTACCCTGGAGTCTTCTGGTAAGTTGGTGGCTCAGAGCAATGCGAACCTCTGCATAACCGTCAACAGCACGGAAAAGCGGGAAGGGCGGGGTGGAACGCCCATCCACGTCATGCGGCCCCTGACCCTGGAGCCGTGTGATCAGGCGAAGAAAGCCTATCAGACCTGGTCGCTGAACAGGCCCTAGTGTTTTCAGGTGATCTTCCAGCGAGCAGCATTTTTCCCTAGATAGGGATAGGCATACTCCAACACTCCCGTTTACAACCAATCCGTGTTAACTTTGGTTGTTGAAGTTTGGGAGAAATGGTTCCGGAATTTGTATCAGCGAGACGCTTTTAATAACTTTGCTCTTGCAGCAATGTGGACTGCAATTGGCCTTGCTGCCGGACTATTGTTCAGTCTCGCACTGGGTGTCTGGATGCCTTACGCACCAAACGATATTGTTGCGCCCTCGGCATGTGTTGGCAATGGTTTTTGGTGTTTTGCCTATACGTGGCAAACATTAATCGCAGCTATTGTTGCGTTTCTAGCAGCCATGCGAGCGTGGACGGTTGCAAAGAGACAAATCCGTCAGTCACAATACCAATTTAACGTCAGCGAATATAACGATTTGCTCCGCCGTCAAAGAAGTATGCGGTGGCTTTATGAAACGGCCTTGGAGCACCTCAACAAAGTCAGGACCAACAAGGATGAGGTCTTAGCGTCTGAAACTTTCGTTGCCCTTCATGATGCATTTGAAGGCATTAAAACCAGGCAGTTCCCGACTATTTGTGAGCGGTGTGGCGACTTTTCGCTGGTGGTCCAGATGCGTATGAATGATGCCAACCATGCTGGCGAAAATCTCGAGAACATAAGCAAAGCGATGTCTTCGCGGAAGAAAGACGAAAGAGATATCCCTTCTAGTTTTCAAGAAACGATACGTGAGGGCTTAGAAAGACGAATTCATAAGCTGGCATTGTTGGTGAATGGTTTAATCGACGATATAGAAGATTGCGAAAGGCAATTGCGAGCAATTGAGTTGCAAGACAGCAGTCTGCAAAGACATTAAGAAAGCTAATTTGCTCCGTCCATTGATAGCGAAAGGGCAAGCAAGTAGCGGGCTAGTTGTGATTGTCAGTCAAGCTACCCTGTGCCCTTAAGATGCTCGCCAAAGACATTGGCTAGCCGAACAAAGCCCGCAACATCGATTTCTTCGGCCCTGGCGGTTGGCAACAGGCCGGCCGCTTCAATGAGCGGATCGGCAGGGGCCGCGAGGGACTTCAGGCTGGCACGGAGCATTTTCCGCCGCTGGCCAAACGCAGCGGCCGTCACCCGTTCCAGCATGGCAAGGGAACATGGCTCCGGTTGGGTCTTCGGAGTTAGCTGGACAACAGCGGATGTGACCTTTGGCGGCGGTTTAAAGGCCTGCGGGCTGATGCCGAACAGCATGCGGGCATCTGTCCGCCAGCCTGCCAGTACGCCCAGCCGGCCATAAGCCTTGCTGCCTGGCTGAGCGACAATGCGGGCACCGACTTCCTTTTGAAACATCAACGTCAGGGACTGCCAGAACGGCGGCCAGTCGGCCGTGGTGATCCAGTTGATCAGGAGTTGGGTGCCAACATTGTAGGGTAGGTTGGCAATGATCTTGACTGGTTCGCCATCCGTGATTTCGACCGGATCCAGTTTCAGGGCATCGCCTTCGATGACCTTTAGGCGGCCTTCATAGTGATCTGAGATTTCCGCCAGTGCGGGCAGGCAACGGCTGTCCTTTTCGATTGCAACGACCCGTTTTGCCCCAGCCGCCAACAGTGCCCGTGTCAGGCCTCCAGGTCCTGGTCCCACTTCAAGAACAGTGACGTTGTCCAGCGGTGCGGCAGCTCTGGCAATCCGGGAGGTCAGGTTCAGATCAAGCAGGAAGTTCTGGCCAAGAGACTTTCGGGCATCCAGTCCGTGCTCGGCAATGACCTCGCGAAGCGGAGGCAGGTCGTCTATCTGGCCCATCAAACGCTTTCCGGATTGGCCAGAACGGCTGCCATCCGAAGCGCGGCTGCAAAGCTGTCCGGCCGTGCCGTGCCGGTTCCGGCAAGGCCGTAGGCGGTTCCATGATCCGGCGACGTGCGCACAAATGGAAGGCCGAGGGTCACATTGACGCTTTCATCAAAACCGATGGTCTTGGCCGGCACCAGAACCTGATCGTGATACATGCCCAGCACACAGTCGTAGGCAGCGCGGGCAGGTGGGTGGAACAGTGTGTCAGCCGGGTGCGGGCCGGTGACGTCGAGCCCTTCAGAACGCAAGGCTTCAATTGCCGGCTGAACCACCGTTTGCTCCTCAGACCCCATTGCGCCGTTCTCTCCGGCATGCGGATTTAAGCCGCAAATGGCAAGCCGCGGTGCCTTGAAACCGAAACGCGTCGTCAGGTCCTTGGCCGTAATCCGTGCCGTTTCGATTATGAGGTCTGTCGTCAGCGCATCCGGGACAGCTTTCAGGGCAATATGCACCGTAACCGGAACGACCATGAGTTCAGGTCCGGCGATCATCATGACCGGATTGCGGGGCTCTTCCGGCCAGTGTTCGGCTGCGAGCTCTCCAAGGTATTCGGTATGTCCGGGGTGTGTGAAACCTGCACCGTAAAGCGCGGCCTTGTTGATCGGGTTCGTTACCAGTGCGGCAGCCCGTCCCTCCTTTACGTCTTCAACACAAGCGCGGATCGATTCAATCACCGCTTCTGCCGTCTCTGCCTGTTCCTCGCCGGGCTTGTCGTCAATGGAACGTCCGGTGGGAACAACAGGCAGGCATTTGGAGAAGTGATCAAGAGTGTCGCCCGGCTCCATCGCCTGTATCGGTACATCAAGGCCAAGTGTCTTTGCGCGGCGTGCCAGAAATCCCGGATCAGAGCGCACGTAAAAACCCGGAAGGGCCAGTTCCTTGCGTGCCGCCCATGCGGCCAGTGTAATGTCCGGACCAACGCCTGCGGGTTCGCCGCAGGTCACCGCCAGCGGCTTCTTGAGTGCAAACATGGCGTTACCGGTGAACAATGGTTGCGCGGCGCTTCAATTCCCGAAGATAGCGGCGGGACATTTTTTGGCCCTCCTTGGCGCGCAACTCGTTTTCCATCTCCGTACGTGCGGCAATATCGGATTCCATTTCCCGTTTTCCGCATACCGCAATCATTTCATAACCGCGCCCGGTCTTGAGCGGTTTTGTAAGGCGGCCGACATCGGAAGCGATAATGTCCTTTTTCACATTTTCAGGGAGTTCCGTTTCCAGCCGGCGGCCGATCGTCTTCAACACCACTTCACTGTATTGCCCGAGGACCGCGCCTGCATTGTCACAGCTCTGAAACGCCTTGCGGATTGCATTGCTTTCACGCTGGCGCTTTGACTTGAAGGAGCCTGATGCCTTTTTCGGTACGACAACGATGATCTGGCTAAGATTGTATTCCACAGATTTGGAAATGTCCTTTTTGTCCGACTTGCGCAAGGCGGCAATAACCTCGGACTCTTCGATTTTGATCTCGCTCCGGAACCTGGCTCTCAAAGTGCTTTGCCAGGCGATTTGTGTCTTCAGACGGTTCTTGAGGGTTTCCGGCTTTACGCCGCCACGGCGTAAGGCGGAAGACAGTTTTGAAGGTGTCATTTTGACGTTGCGGGCGATGTTGGCATAGGCGTTGTCCACCTGCTGCTGTGACGGCATCACACCGATACGCTTTGCTTCTTCCAGCTGGATGACCTCATTGATCAGTTCTTCTTCCGCCATCCGGCGGGCGATGGAGCCGGACTTGCGTTGTGTCAGGGTAATCAGCCGCGCCCGTTGCTGAATATCGTAGGACGTGATCGCCTGGTCATTGACAACAACCTTGATCGCGGTCTTTGCGTCGGCCGGCGCGGAAACGGTCACAGCACACAAAAGGAATAGAAAGAGTTTGAAGGCAGAAAAGCGCATCGAAGTCCTGTCCGGGCCAGTTAATCGGCAAGTCGTGTTTGCTTGTTTGTTGACGGCGTCCTGATGTTGCACAAGCTTGCGCCAAATTCAAAGGGGCAAAAGCCAGTTCAGCCAAGAATGCCTCTATTACACCATCACAAGTTCCGGCTGCCAAGATACTTGAACTTGTGGCGGCATCATGTCTTCAGGAAACAGGAGTTCCTTTGGCTGCTCACGATCAGTTCAAGGTGCCGCTCGAAACCTGGGTATTGCCGATGGTGCGCAGTCCAATCCTGAAATACAGCGTCCGGTCGACCTCCTCACCGTCGTTGCGGCTGCGGTCTTCAGAATAGGACACCGACAGAGAGAAACCCTCGTCATCATATCCTGCGCCAACACCATCCTGAACCACGTCAGAGTTCTCGATGTCATAGCGCAGGGAGCCGAAGACCCGCCAGTTGTTGTTGAAGCGCAGGCTGGCCGATCCTAGGACTTCTTCACGCGGGTCATCGATGCCGATATCAGGCTGAGCCCCAAGGAATGCGTAGGAAAGCGATGTCGCGAGCGGACCATAGGCTGCGGTCGCCTGTGCCTGCAGACGCCTTAGGGTGAAATCATCATCATCAAGCCGGGCTTGAGCGCCGATACGGACACCGTGTTTGGTGTCGAGGTATAGGCTGCTGACATAGTCGGAGTGGTCGGTCGCCAGCCCCGAATCCAGTGTCGCACCAAGAATGTCGGCGGTTTCATAGGAATTGTCGCCGGCCAGGTGGAAGGATTGACCGAACAACGCACTCACGTAGTAGCCCTCATAGAGCTGCAGTTTGTAGTTCAGGCCGAGATTAAGCCGTGTGCCGCCTTCCGCGCGGTCAAAGCCGGAGAACTTGTCGTAGTCGAACAAGGTGCTGGAATCGAAAACGATACTCTGGGCATCCTCGTTCGGCAGTTCGCCGATACGCTGCTCGTCAGGCCGCACGATCACCTGAGCCACCGGCTCCAGGATCTGGTTGCCACCTTCGAACGCAGCAATAAACGGATACCGGTACTCCAGGCCTGCTGCGGGCATGGCGCGTCCGACAAAGGCTTCGTCGGTGAGTTCGGAAACTCTCTTGTCCGCCGAGGCAAGGAAGAACATATCGCCGCGAACATAGGCAAACGGTGTGAAAGACTGACCGATCGGATCAATGAACGTCCGCCGCCATTCTGATTCCAGCGTCAGGCGCGAGAAAGTTCCATCCACGCCGCGGAACCTGTTCACGCCATTGACAGCAAAGGCATCGGTTTCCACGCGTGACAGGGATGTGAAATTGGCGGTGAAGGACAATTCACCATCAGCAATCGGATCATTGAAGACATAATCGTAGTCGACAACCGGGAACACGATTGGCTGCTTGTCCTGAAGTGACTGGCCAACCGGGGAGAACCCGGGCGCGTCCAACGCTGCGTTGGTATAGTCTTCCTGATAGATTGAGAAAGCGTAGCCCTTGATGCTCAAGCCGTTCCGGGTCGTACTGCCATCCAGATAGATTTCGGACGTCTCGTCGTCGTCATTGAAGCTTGCAAAGGAATAGTCGCGCAGAAATGCCCGGTCGCTTTTGTAGGTCAGATCCCAGCCGAGCTTCCAATTCTCGGAAATTCTGAAACGCCCCAGCGTGTTGATTGCCCCGCGCCAGCGCCTGTCGCCGCTTGATCCGGCAAACTCGCTGGGCCGTGCCTGGAAAAGACCAGCCGCCGAAATCGAATAGGCGCCGTTCATCATCTGATGGCGGAAGGTGCCATCCACCAGCGCGCCCTGTTTGGTCAGCGGCGTGACCGTCGTTGTCAGATCGTAATGCGGATCAAGAGCCCAGTAGTAGGGTATGGACACCCCGATGCCCAATTTGTCGTTGACCACGCCGGATGGCATCAGGAAGCCGGATTTCCGTTTAACGGTTGGATCCGGCATGGAGAGGAAAGGCACGTAGGCAATCGGTGTACCAAAGAACTCCAGTGATGCGCGCTCGAAATAGACGACCTTTTCCTGCTGGTCGTGAATGATCTTGGCAGCCCTGACCCTCCAGAGCGGCGGTTTTCCCGGAGGATTCGTTGGCCGCGTGTAGACTGTATATAGGCCGTTCTCGAATTCGGTGACATTGCCGCCGGTCCGCGTTGCGCTTTCGGCAATGAAACGGGTTCTTTGCGGCGTATCAAGCTGGAGTGCGCGGGCAAAGCCGTCAGCAAGATTTTCAGACAGGGTCAGTTCATTGGTACGCACCACGTTGCCGGTGGGTTCAATCATGACCACATTGCCGCGCGCGATAAGCTGTTCCTTGCCCCGGTCGAAAACGATCTGACGGGCCTCGACCGTGTAGCCGTCATAGAAAATCTGCACGCCACCGGCCGCGACGATCACATCCCGGTCGAAGTCGTATGTGAGCTGATCAGCTTCCAGAAGCATGTCTGCATCCGGATTGACCTGGGCTTCCAGGGCCGACTGTATGCTCTCTTGAGCCTGGGCGGCATCAATCAGATCGTGTCCTGAAAGGGTGCTGGCGGCAGGCAAAAGAAGTACGGGCGCAGCGAAGCGGGCTCCGCGCGCAAGCAAACGCAGCTGAGATGCCAGAAAGAGGGGGAGGCTAAGAACGCGCACTTTACCCATCTTCCTGGTGCAACAGGATCGTCAGACCCATGAGTACTCCAAATATTCCTGGCGCCCACGCAGCAACCACGGGCGGAACGATTCCCGCGCCGCCGAAGTCCTTTGCGAGCTCCGATAGAACGTAAAGCACGAAGCCAGCAATGATTCCACCCAGAATCATCTTTCCAAGGCCTCCAAAGCGAGAAACTCGCAAAGAAACTGTTGCTGCGATCAAAATCATGGCCGCCAGCAACAACGGTCGCGCGAGAAGAGTTTGATATTGCAAGGCATATCTGTAGGCGGGCAATCCGGCATTTTGGGCCAGTTCGATAAACCTCGGCAGGTTCCAGAACGAGACGGATTCGGGCGAGCCAATGCTTTCCCGGACCTCGGTTGCACTCAAGAATGTACTGATCTCGAAACTGCTGTATTCCTGTGGATCACGCTCCGTTGTGTAAACGATCGCGTTTTTCAGTTTCCAGACTTCATTTCCGAGCCGCGCCTCATTGGCTTCGATCCGCTCCTTGAACGTTCCGTCCTGGTCGAAAGCAAAAATTGTGACACCAAGCAGGCGGACACCGCCGTCCATGATTTGCTTTGCAAGCAGTACCGACTCGCCATCAAGGCCATCTTGCCGGACCCAGACATCGTTGGTTGTCTGAAGCAGGAAATTCTGCTCGGCTCCAAAGAGACCGTTGGCCACGTCATCTGACTTGTGCTGCAACCAGACCGCTGCCGGATTGTAGACCGCTATTGAAAACACGCCGACACCAATACCTACCACTAGGGCTGGCATGCAGAACTGCCAGACCGAGATGCCCGACGCCCGGGCAACCACCAGCTCAAGCGCTCTGCTAAGACTGACAAAGGCTCCAATTGCGCCAAACAGAACCGCAAACGGAATCACCTGCTCCATGAGCAAGGGCACCCGCAGCGCGGAAATCAGGCTAACTCTCAGGAATGAAAAGCCTTCCCGTTCGCCGCCACGGCGGACGAGTTCAAGAACATCGAACAGGAAAATCAGGACCGCGGCCAGCAGGAACAGTCCGAGAATGGACTTGATGAACTTGCCAGAAAAATAAACTGCGAGTGTGCGGCCAAGTACCATGATCTCAAGCCGCCCCATTCATGCGGCCGTTCAGCCGGTCTGAAATCTGATCTATGAGCGCTGAGACACGTTCGGACAGCCTGATGATCCAGGCCGGCGCTTGACCCGCCTGTTCGCCAAGAATGCTCCAAAGCGCGACAGCCATGCCTGTGAGCGGGACTGCGTATAGCAAAGCGAGCAGGGGAGCGGCACCGTCGGCAATGGTGGTGACGGCAAAGCCGGCAGTACGAAGTCCGACACAGGCTGCGATAGCCCCCAACACCGCTACGCTCCGGTTCTGCCGTGTGGTGCGGGCCTTTCCGAGGAAGGCGAAGACGATCATGGCAAAAGCCAGGCTATAGAGCGGCTGACTGAAACGGTCATGCAGCTCTGTACGCAGCTTTTCGCGGTTCTGTAGGGCATAAGCGTCATTGCGCCCTGGTGCCATCAGGTTCGCAGTCGACCGCTCGCTGGCTTTGAATACAGGTTCGGAGGCTTCGGGGATCAGGTTTGACAGATCAAAGGCATAGGACTGGAAGCGGACGATCGATATGTCGCCTTCCTGCTGTGGCCGCCTCTGGATGGTGCCGTTTTGCATGACCAGGAGGGTGCGATCAGCTGCCTCAATAATGTGCCCGGTGTCAGCCTGGTAGGTGAAAGCAGTTTCCGGATCGCGCCGGTCATGCAGCAGGAGACCATCAAGGGTTCCGCCGCCTGAACGGTTGCGGATGTGAAAAGTCAGCCCGTCCTCAACCGTGATAAACCGGCCCGGTTTGACGATGTTGGCCACCAGGTCCGCACGGACACGAGTAATTTCGCTGCGCAATTCCGCAAGGCCCAGCGGCGACAGGTAGAGAGCGTTGACCGCGGTAAAGGCCATGATGACTGCCGCAAACATCATCACCGGTTTGAAGACCAGGAAGCGGGATCCGCCCGTTGCGTCAATAACGATCAACTCGCTGTCGCCGGAAAGCGCGTTGAGCACCAGGATGAGGGCAATCATCAGGGCAAAGGGCGCTACGATCACGAGTAGGAAAGGCATGGCCAGCATTGTGATGCCGATAAACTGCACGATCGTCTGGCCTTTTGAAGTCACCAGATCCAATTGCCGCAGCGCCTGTGTGGCCCAGACCACACCGGTCATCGCCGCAAGCGTCATGACAAATGCAGTCATCGCGCGCCGGAATATATATCGTTCCAGAATCTTCATCAGGCGCGGACCAAATCCTACTCACTACACGGTGCGGCGAAGTGGCCGTCACCTTTGACATTGTCACTGTTCCGAATAACACGATTTTTGGTGAACAGCCCATCAACAAGAATGGTTAACGGCTGATAATTTTTGCATACATTGTTCACCAAAGGGCCTGTTACAATGTGCCCGGTTACTCCTTAGGTCTTGCAACTGCTGCGGAAAAGAGATTCAAACTGCGGCAGGCAAGAATATTCATCAGGACCGATCATGACCGCTTCAACAAAAATCTCCTTCGTCAAACTGGCTTCTCCCAAATCGGGTGTCGCCGTTGCATTTGCAACAGAGGAAATGGCTTTTGGTGCTCTTACATCCGAATTTCTGGAAAGCCTTGACGGAGGCGTGGAACGGGCTGCCGGGATTGCCGGGTTCAAGGGCAAGAAGGGCTCGACCCTTGATTTGATCGCTCCGGCAGGCCTCGGCGTCGACCGTCTCATTGTGGTTGGGGTTGGTTCGCCGGAAAAACTGGATGACCAGGAATGGCTGAAGCTTGGCGGAACCATCCGAGGCGCCTTGGACAAAGCCAAAGCCGCGCAAGCAACGATCCTGGCGGAAATTGCAGGTGACGATGGTCTCTCGTCCGAAAATGCTGCGATGATCGCCATGGGCGCCAAGCTTCGCGCCTATAAATTCGACGCTTACAAATCCAAGAAGAAAGATGATGGCGGTGAGGCAGGTCTGACGAAGCTGCAGATCGCTGTTGCAGATACCAGGAAAACGAAAAAGGCATGGAGTACCTGTGACGGGATTGCCGATGGCGTCTGTCTTGCCCGTGACCTGGTGAATGAACCTGCAAACGTTCTCGGTCCGGTCGAGTTTGCCAAGAAAGCCTCCGAGTTGGAAAAGCTTGGCGTTGAAATCGAGATCCTTGGCGAAAAGGAAATGAAAAAGCTCAAGATGGCTGCGCTTCTTGGTGTCGCACAGGGCTCTGTCCGGCCGCCCAAACTCGTCATCATGCGCTGGAACGGCGGCAAGAAAGCTGATGCGCCGCTTGCTTTTGTTGGCAAGGGTGTTGTGTTCGATACTGGCGGCATTTCCATCAAGCCTGCCGGTGGTATGGAGGAAATGAAGGGTGATATGGGCGGTGCCGCCGCCGTCACCGGCTTGATGCATGCGCTTGCCGCCCGCAAGGCAAAGGCCAATGTCGTCGGTGTGATCGGTCTGGTGGAAAACATGCCCGACGGCAATGCGCAGCGTCCAGGCGACATCGTCAAGGCAATGTCTGGCACAACCATCGAAATCCTGAACACTGACGCTGAAGGCCGTCTCGTGCTGGCTGATGCCATGTGGTATACGCAGGACCGTTTCAAGCCGGCCTTCATGATCGATCTGGCTACCTTGACCGGTGCAGTTATCGTTGCACTGGGCAATCACAATGCAGGCCTGTTCTGTAACGACGATGATCTTGCAGAAAAGCTGAAGGCGGCAGGGGAAACCACAGGCGAAGCCGTATGGCGCATGCCGCTCAGCCCCGACTACGACAAGCTGATCGATACACCGAATGCCGATGTGAAAAACACCGGTGGACGCTGGGCAGGCTCAATCACGGCCGCGCAGTTCTTGCAGCGGTTTGCAAACGATGTTCCCTGGGCACATCTCGATATCGCCGGAACCGCCTTTGGCTCACCGAAGACGGAGATCAGTCAGGGCTGGGCCTCCGGTTATGGCGTTAGGCTTCTCGACAGGCTGGTCGCCGATTTTTACGAAAAGTGATCGAAGCGATATCGATCTTAAAAAAGAAAAACCCGCCGATCTGGCGGGTTTTTCTATGCCTGTAGCAGGCAGAAACTGTGAGAGGCTTAGCCTCAGCAGGTTTTATAGGCTTGGCAAGCGGTTGCTTCTTCCGTCACGACCAGTCCCATTCCAGCGGTTGCTCCGACCATGACAACTACAAGTGCAAAAAACACAAAAACGCGTGCGAGCATTAATTCCCCCGTATAAACCAGACCGGCTTTCTGGCCGGCCCCGCTCGGCCTTGAAAAAAATCGCAGGCTGCGAGCACCCCACGACATAAATAGTCAATCGACATTTTCGAAGCGTTAATGATACGAGTCGAAAGCGATGTCCACGCCAACCGGGCGCCAAAATGATACTTGTCCGCAGGTGTTGCAGACGCGCACCAGTGGCTAGGTCATGTCTTGTAGAATCGTGGGTGGAATGCGAGACCGGAATAATGAGTGTCGAGGTTCTCTTCTATCATTTGATGCACCAGCCGCTTGAAGCAGCCTTGCCCAAGCTGCTGCTCAAATGCCTGGATCGGGACTGGAAGGTCGTGGTGCAAACCGGATCGCTGGAGCGCTGCCGGGCGCTGGATTCTCATCTATGGACCTTTCAGGACGACAGTTTTCTACCTCACGGCACGATCGACGACGGCTTTGCCGAGCAGCAGCCGATTTTTCTGACTTCGGAAACCGACAACCCGAACCAGGCAGATGTCCGGTTCCTAGTGGATCGCGCCAGCCCACCGCCGCTGGAGGGCTATCAGCGTGCAGTCTACATGTTCGATGGCCACGACAGCGAGGCCTTGGCTGAAACCCGTCTTCGCTGGAAGGAAGCAAAGGCGGCCGGATTTAACGTCACCTATTGGCAGCAAACGGATGCCGGTGGTTGGGAGCGCAAGGCATGAGTGATAGCGGCGACATAAAGACAGAGGAATTTCTCGCCCGCCGTGATGCGGCCCGAGACCGCATAGATCAGCTGACGGGTGCAAAGGGCGGGAACGCAGAAGACCGCCAGGCATGGTTCCGCACTGTCTATCAGGAAGCCGGCAATGATCCGGCAGCCGTTCCCTGGGCCGATCTTGCACCGAAAAAGGCGTTGCTGGAATGGTTGGAAAATCATCCGGGCAATGGCGCGACCGCGCTCGATGTTGCGTGCGGTCTGGGTGACAACGCCGAGGCCTTGGCAGAGGCCGGTTACAGGACGACCGCATTTGACCTGGCGCCGGAAGCCGTCGAGTGGGCCCGCAAGAGATTTCCCGGTACCTCTGTCGACTATCGGGCAGAAGACCTTTTTGCTTTGCCGGAAAGCTGGCAAGGCGCATTTGATCTGGTGCATGAGTGTTACACGGTCCAGGCGCTGAAAGATGATTTGCGGCGCGATGCCATAGGTGTGCTGGCCGGGCTCGTTGCGCCAGGTGGACGGCTGCTTTTCATCAACCGCAGCCGGGAAGAGGGAACGGAGGCTAAAGGGCCGCCATGGCCGGTGATGCCTTCGGAATGGCGCCGGTTTGAAGATCATGGTCTCACCCTCGTGACTCACGAGCTCTACGATTTGGTGCGCCCGGACCGGACGATCCCGCATGTTCTGGCGTTGTTTGAAAAACCGCTGTAACGAATGGGCGTGGCGCTGCCGAAACCGGACGGAGTTAGGATTGGCATGAAAACACTCAGAACGTCATCGGCTGACCTGGTCGCGCGAGCTCGCGAGCAGATCAAGGAAATCGAAACCGTCGACGCCATCAAGATGGTCGAGGACCCGAATGTGGTTCTGGTCGACCTGCGAGATGTGCGCGAGCGGCAGAAGCTCGGATATGTCCCGGGAAGTTTTCACTGTCCGCGGGGCATGGCGGAATTCTGGGTCGATCCGGAGAGCCCGTATTTCAAGGACATCTTTGCCGAGGACAAGAGCTTCGTCTTCTACTGCGGGTCCGGATGGCGTTCCGCGCTAACAGTGCTCGCCCTCAACGAGATGGGTTTTGACTGCGCCCACGTGAAAGAAGGTTTTTCCACCTGGGAAAAGCACGGCGGACCGGTGGAGCGGGCGGAGTAGGGGGCGTCAGCCCTCTTTGTGATATCCTTGCCTTGCTCCCATCCTTCGAGGCTCCGCTGCGCTGCGCACCTCAGGATGAGGTGGTGATTGTGGCAGTATTCGAGAATACCTGCCTGTCAAAGCCAAATACCGCAACCTCATCCTGAGGAGGGTCGAAGACCCGTCTCGAAGGATTTGTTTCTTGCTCAGATACGAAAATTCACGCTGAAATCTTCGCTGCCTGTTAGTCCATGCAATATGGAAACCACCGTCTACATCCTGCGTTGTTCAAACGGTAAATATTACACTGGCCTGACAAGAAAGGGCCTTGAGACGCGTTTGAGCGAACATCAACGTGGCATTTATGATGGCTATACGGCTCGCTATCGTCCTGTGGAGTTGGTTTTCAGCTGGAATTTTGACCGATTGTCAGATGCCATTGCTGTTGAGAGGCAAATCAAGGGTTGGAGGCGAGAGAAAAAGGAAGCGCTGATTGCCGGGCACATCGAACTGCTTCCTATTCTGTCAAAGCGAAAGATAAGCGGTCAATTTTGATCCGCGGCCCATCCTTCGAGGCTTCGCTGCGCTGCGCTGTGCACCTCAGGATGAGGTAATGTTTGTGGCTGACGCAGAAAAGACAGCTGCTTTGATAACTGGCTCATTGTTTGGCAGCTAATCCTTCGCAACGAGTCCTTGGTTCTTCGCAGGAACAGCTTCGTGCCTTTGCCTTGACCGCGAATGAGCCACTGAAGTCGCCACATAAGGCACTTCATCCTGAGGAAGCCCGAAGGGCTGTCTCGAAGGATGGGCTACAATCGGCCGATCCGCTGAATTGACACCAGATTGAAGCGTTACTCCCTTTTCGCCTTTCAAAACATGCAGGCGCAAGAGGAACGAAATTTGCTGTTACCTTACAGGGGTAGGGAGGTGCTGCCATCAGCCCCTTATGCCCCCATCAGCCGCAGGCTTCCATTTCCTCTGAAAGCTCCAGCCATTCTTCTTCGGTCTTGACCAGCTTTTTCTCGCAATAGGCGCGTTCCTTGGCGAATTTGGCGGCGCGGTCCGGCTCGTTCTGGAAGAACGATGGATCGGCGAGTGCCTCGTCCAGCTTGCCGATCTTTTCCTGCAGCCGCGCCATCTCTTTCTCCGCTGCATTAATTTTCTGCCGTAACGGCTTGAGCTGACTCCGCTTTTCTGCAGCCTCGCGCCGGCGTTCCTGGGCGGATCCTTTTTCGGCGTCTTCGGATTTTTCCCGTGCCTTGCGGGCTGCATCCGGTCCTTGAAGGATCAGCCGGCGGTAATCTTCCATATCGCCGTCATAGGGCTGAACGCCGCCGCCTGCGACGAGCCATAGACGGTCGGCACAAGCTTCGACCAGATGGCGGTCGTGGCTGATGAGCACAACAGCGCCCTGAAAGTCGTTGAGGGCAAGCACAAGCGCTTCACGGCTGTCGATATCCAGGTGGTTTGTCGGCTCGTCAAGGATCAGAAGGTTTGGGCCGTGGAACGTGGCCAGGCCGAGGAGTAGTCGTGCCTTTTCGCCGCCCGAAAGATCCTTGGTCGGCGTGTCCATCCGGTCGGTTGGCAAGCCGAAGCGGGCCACCCGCGCGCGGACCTGTGGTTCCGTCGATGTCGGCATCAGCGTGCGCACATGTTCCACCGCATTGTCATTCGGGCGGAGTTCATCGAGCTGGTGCTGGGCGAAAAAGGCGATCTTGAGTTTGCTCGCCTTGGTGATTTCACCGCCCATGGCATCAAGGCGGCCGGAGATCAGCTTGGCGAAAGTCGATTTGCCGTTGCCGTTGGCGCCAAGCAGCGCAATCCGGTCGTCAGTATCAATGTTCAGCGTCAGCCGCTTCAGGATTTCCGTGCCGTTATAGCCGGTGGAGACGTTCTCCAGTTTCAGGATCGGCGGTGCCAGCCGGCCCTCGGGGTCAGGGAATTGAATCGGCCGGCTGCTTTCTTCTGTCAGTGCTGCGATCGGTTCCATCTTCTCCAGCATTTTCAGCCGTGACTGGGCCTGCCGCGCCTTGGTTGCTTTTGCGCGGAAGCGGTCAACAAAGGCCTGCAAGTGCTTGCGCTGTGTTTCCTGCTTTTCCTTTGCCTTTTGCTGCAAGACCATGGTTTCGCGCCGTTGCCGGTCGAAACTGTCATATCCGCCGCGGTAGAATGTGAGCTTGCCCCGGTCCAGGTGCACGATGGTGTCGACCGCCTTGTTGAGGAGATCGCGGTCGTGAGAAATCAGCAGAACCTGATGCGGATAGCGGGCGACATAGTTCTCCAGCCAGAGCGTGCCTTCCAGATCGAGATAGTTGGTTGGTTCGTCGAGCAGCAGTAAATCCGGCTCTGAAAAGAGCACAGCCGCCAGCGCGACGCGCATGCGCCAGCCGCCTGAAAAGGCGGAGCAGGGCCGTTGCTGGGCCTCTGCATCAAAACCAAGGCCGGAGAGAATTGCTCCGGCACGGGCTTCGGCCGTGTGGCTGCCAATGTCGGCGAGCCGCGTGTGGATCTCCGCGATCGTGGATGCGTCAGTTTCCGATTCAGCCGCTGCCAAAAGCTTGGCCCGTTCCGTGTCTGCCGCGAGCACGACGTCGATGAGGCTGTCTTGCGTTCCAGGTGCTTCCTGCGCAACCTGGCCGATCCGGGCATTTTTGGGAATTGTTATTCCACCGGACTCAGACGAAAGGTCACCAGTGATCAGCTTGAACAGTGTTGATTTTCCGGCGCCATTGCGGCCAACAAGGCCGGTTTTGGTCCGTGCGGGAAGGGTGACGCTGGCCTGATCGATCAGAAGACGGCCGCCAATGCGGTAGGTAAGGTCGGAGATTTGCAACATGGCGCGATGTTTGGCGGAGCTTTACGCCAGATGCAAGAGGCTGTTTGGCCTGTTTTTCGGTCTTTCTTTCCGACACTGGTTCGGGCGAATGCCTTGGCGATGTATGTTCGACCATTCAGTTGTTCGCGAGCAGATCCAGATAGACCTCGGCAAAACCGGCCATCAACTCATAGCACAGCGTCACTTCCCGGGCGGACGGATCCCAATAAGCGTTTTCAACACCGCACATCTTGGCCGTGAATTTCACTTGCTGGGGAAGAGCGAACATCGTGTCGAACTGCTCGGCAGTGATTTCCAGAAGCTCACTTTCGTGCAGGAATATTTCCATCAGCTCAAGGTTCTGGTCCGCCGGTTCGTGGGAAACAGCAATCCGTCCGCCGGGCGTTCCGCTTGTGCGGGCGTGCTGATTAGTTACGGCCTCCCAGGATAGGGAAGCCTGGTCATAGTCGAACTGGCAACGCTGTGCCCTTTCGTCCGGTAGGTCCAGATCTCTGGCTAGTTCGCCAAACGTGCCTTCATCGCTACCTACCATCAGGCACAACATCCGGAAGCCGCGCTGCTGGTTAAGATCATGTTCGCCGTAAAACACCAGGGACTCATAGTTCTCTTCAGAGATCAGGAACCAGCCGATCATGGCGTTGGACAGATAAACGTCCATATCCTCGTTTTCCGCCGCCAGCATGATGACCGTCGCCAGATTGTCTACCGCATCCTCTTCCTGGCCGAGCACCGGCAGGCCGAGTTCGGACACGAGCATGTGCCCGCCTTCATGATAGAGTGTGAAAAGGGAATTTCCGGCGACGAAAGTGAATAGCTCTTCCAGGTCTTCGGTGGAAAGTGCGTTGAGACGCTGTTCAAGAGACGTAGCGGCTTTCGCAGGCGCTGATGAAGGACCGACAAGGCCTGTTAATGCGAAAAAGAAAACAAGGCCGATGATCGCAAAGCGCTTGTGCCAGTAACAAACGTCAGATTCGGTCGCGCCTGAATGACCGGTATTGAATTGGGTTCTGAGTTCCGTCTTCATGTCACAAGATCCCAAAATCTGCGTTGCAGCCAAATTTTTTGTTTTCCGAATGTTTCCTGTTTGAAACCGTAGCCCGGGCTAATAACCAGGTCCAGACCATCGAATTCAGCGGTTTGATCTTCCCGATTTTTTAAGCCCGAGACCTGTGACGCGTTGAAACGTCAAAAACGCCAGATCGCCGGTAGAAATTCCCATCTGGCCCAAAAGGGTTTGAACCTTTGCCCGGTGATGGCTTTGCTGATGGAAGAGGTGAACCAACGTCAGACCAACGGATGGATCAATATCCATAACCTCCGCCTTCAGCATCTGGACCAACCCGAGCGCGAGCTGCCGTTCGGTGATGGCGTCAGTGAATGCCATCAGCCGTTCATCGGCGGACTGCCGCTCTTCCTGAAAGGAAAGCCAATCAAGGTTTTGCTTTGGCGCGCTGGTATTGTCCGGGTTGTAGCCATTGAGCCAGGCCAGCCAGACAAGGTCTTTCACAAGGGCCTGGTGTAGGCTGGAAACGACCGATGGCCCATCTGAAACCGCGCCTTGCTGCAATTCTTGATTATATGCGTCTTTGCAATCAGCCATAATGCGCTGATTGGCCCACCGATTGTATTCGGTGAGCATCCTTGCAAGTGCTCTCAACTGCGCTATCCCCCGCATTTCGCGCAATGTATGCATTAATGACAATGGTGTGGTCTAGGAAAATTCAACCGTCATTGCAAGTAATAATTGCGGCATTCCAATTTAGAGTGGAACAATTGGTTGCATTTCTGCAGGTGTGCGGAAGCGGCGGAAATCCGTAAAAAACCATTCCCGCGACTGCTGATCTGCGCCATTTGCCTGATCATCCGTACAACGTTGTCCAGCCCCCTTGCGGAGGAGCCGGTGCAAAGCTATTAGAAGCGCGAATTTTCAAATCCCGGCGTGCTGTAAGTCAGCATGGCCAACACGGAAGGCTGTTTTGTCAGCCGGTAACCACGAGAGACCAAATCCATGGCGATTGAACGCACATTTTCTATGATCAAACCGGACGCAACCAAGCGCAACCTGACCGGTGCAATCACACAGAAGTTCGAAGAAGCAGGCCTGCGTGTTGTCGCATCCAAGCGCGTGTGGATGTCCCTGCGCGAAGCTGAAGGTTTTTATGCGGTTCACAAGGAACGTCCGTTCTTTGGCGAACTGACCGAATTCATGTCCTCTGGTCCGACCGTTGTTCAGGTTCTGGAAGGCGAAAACGCCATTGCCAAGAACCGTGAAGTCATGGGCGCAACCAACCCTGCTGACGCTGCTGAAGGCACCATCCGCAAGGAATACGCACTGTCCATCGGCGAGAACTCCGTTCACGGTTCAGACGCACCGGAAACCGCTGCTGAGGAAATCGCGTTCTGGTTCTCCGGCACCGAACTCGTCGGCTAATCAGCCGGGCAGATTTGCTTTTGACAAGGCCGGTCCTTCGGGGCCGGCCTTGTTACGTTCTGTTACAAAATTCCACATTTGGGAGATAGGTTTTCGGCCGGATCTGGCTGACGTTGCAGGTGTCGCGGGCATGAATATTGGGAGCAGACAATGCGTATGACACTAGCTGCCGCCGGGGTCGTTTTGGCGACTGCCGCCAGCGCACATGACGACGGTCATCCAATTGCTGGAGAACAGCCGGTCGAAAAAGAGAGCGTTTCGGACGCGGTTTGGGACATTCTCATTCCAGAGGCCGAGGCCGCCGCGACAATCACGGTCAAAGGCGCCTACCGGTACATTTCGGCAAACGGTTATCCCAACAAGGCACCGGGTAAATTCCCGAACGCCGGTAACCCGCACCGGATCTCGAAAAAGAACTACCAGCTGAAAGTACCGGCCAATCCGAAGAAGACTGGGCGGGTAAAGGATACCGGCAGGAACCCGTTCGGCATTGCCCTCAACGGTGTCCTGTTTGATCCGCGTACTGCAGAAACCTGGCAAAACAACCGGCGTTCAGGCTGGAACTATGAAGCGCTGGGCGGAGCCTGCAAGCTGGGCCTGGACCGGTATAACGCCCATGTTCAGCCTGACGGCACCTATCACTATCACAGCATTCCAACCGGAGTTGTCGCTGCAAGTGGCGGACGAAGCGCCCCTGCGCTGATCGGCTATGCCGCCGACGGCTTTCCGATTTACGGACCATACGGCTACAGCGATCCGTCGAAGAAGTCCGGTATGAAGAAGCTTAAAAGCAGCTACGTGATCAAAAGCGGTACACGTCCGAGCGGGCCAGGCGGCCGTTACAATGGCAAGTTCACCCAGGACTATGCCTATGTGGCCGGGCGCGGCGATCTTGACCAGTGCAATGGCCGGTTTGCTGTCACGCCAGAGTTTCCGCAAGGCACCTATCAGTATGTCGTGACGGACAGCTTCCCCTATATCCCGCGCTGCTGGATGGGATCGCCGGATGGATCCTTCATGAAGCTGAAGGGCCGTCCTGGAGGCCAGCGCCGTTCGGAGGTGCAGGAGCAGGACCTCCCGGTTGTTCAGGTGCAGGCCGAGGGCCGTCCGCCGCGGTTCCACTTGTTCGGCCAGCGCCCACCGCCACCTCAAGGTCAGGGGCGCCGTCAGGGTGGACCTCGTAGGCAAGGCGGGCGGGGGCCTTGCAGCGGCAGCTGATACCGCCAGAGTTAGAAGTCGTTTCCTGCGCCGCCCCGGCCTTGAGCCGGGGCCATAGACCAAGGTCCCGGCGCAAGGCCGGGACGGCAACGGGGGGTACTCGCGAAACCTTTGGGAGGTTCGCTTCCGCAATTTCTCCAGCTCATGTGGCACCAGCCGAGTTCCTCTTCCCCAAAGTCAGATATGTCACCCGGACAATGCGCTGCTTGACGCTGGCGCGGCTTTGCTAGGATAAGGATCGTTCTGTTTAACGACCGGAATGATCCATGACTCAGCAGCCAGCCAAGTCCGCCTTTTCCGCCTGCCCGCATGACTGTCCGTCCACCTGTGCGCTGGATGTATCCTTCGATGATGACGGCAAGATCAAACGGGTCAATGGCGCCAAGGACAACGACTATACGGCTGGTGTTATCTGCGCCAAGGTCGCCCGCTATGCCGAGCGGCTGTATCATCCGGGTCGCTTGCTCAAGCCTCTGCGCCGTGTCGGCGCCAAGGGCGAGGGCCGTTTTGAGGAAATCTCCTGGGAAGACGCGCTTGATCTGATCGCCGAAAAATTCCTGGCGGTGGAAGCCGAGTTCGGGGCGGAGGCGGTCTGGCCCTACCACTATGCCGGCACCATGGGGCAGGTTCAGCGTGACAGCATCCATCGCTTCCGTCATGCCAAGGGCTACTCGCTGCAGTTCGACACCTTCTGCACCAACATGGCCTGGACCGGTTATGTAGCCGGAACCGGCAGCCTGACCGGACCTGACCCCCGCGAAATGGCGGTTTCCGATCAGATCGTCATCTGGGGCACCAACCCGGTTGCGACCCAGGTCAATGTGATGACCCATGCGATCGCAGCCAGAAAGAAACGCGGCGCCAAGATCATCGTCATCGACGTCTATCAGACCGAAACCATGAAGCAGGCCGATATTGGCCTGGTCCTGAAGCCGGGATCTGATGCCGCGCTCGCCTGTGCGATCATGCATGTGCTCTTCCGCGACGGTTTTGCCGACTGGGAATACCTCAATAAATACACGGACTTTCCCAGGGATCTTGAATCACATTTGCAGGGCCGGACCCCGGAATGGGCAGCGGAAATAACCGGCCTGACAGTGGAGCAGATCGAAGAGGTCGCCCGCCTGATTGGAACCGTCAAGAAAACCTTCTTCCGCCTGGGCTATGGCTTCACCCGCACGCGCAATGGCGCTGTTTCCATGCATGCGGCGGCTTCGATTGCCGCGGTTACCGGCTGCTGGCAGTACGAAGGCGGCGG
Source organism: Roseibium sp. (assembly GCA_965230705.1). Classification (GTDB taxonomy): domain Bacteria; phylum Pseudomonadota; class Alphaproteobacteria; order Rhizobiales; family Stappiaceae; genus Roseibium. The sequence continues at coordinate 2,125,699 of CBDDLN010000001.1, forward strand.
CGCGTTTCACAACAATGGCGGCATCTTCAAGTTCGACAAATCGATGATCGAGGCGCCGGAGCTGAAGAGGCCGGGCACCCGCTGGCTTGACCAGTCGATGATTGGCCGGGTTCTGACCGGTGATGAAGAGGCGCTGAATGGCGGTCCTCCGGTGAAAGCCATGCTGATCCAGAACACCAATCCGGTTTCCGTCGCCCCGGAACAGGAGCTGGTCCGCAAGGGCTTTGCCCGCGAGGATCTTTTCACGGTGGTCCATGAGCAATTCATGACCGAAACCGCGGAGATGGCCGATATCGTCCTGCCGGCGACACAGTTTCTGGAGCATGACGACATCTACAAGGGCGGAGGGCACCAATATGTGATGCTCGGCCCGAAGGTGGTCGAGCCGCCGGAAGGCCCGCGTGAGAACATCTTTGTCATCAACGAACTGGCAAGGCGCCTGGGGGCGGAGGACCATCCCGGATTTCATCTGAGTGCCCGCGAGCACATCGACTGGCTGTTACAGAACTCCGGCTATGGCACATTGGCCGAGCTTGAAGAAAACCGCTGGATCGATCTGCAGCCGCCGTTTGAAGAAGCCCACTATCTGAATGGCTTTGGCCATGCGGATGGAAAATTCCACTTCCGGCCCAACTGGGGCCATTCTGCTGCGCCCAATAAATCGCCGGACGGCCCGCTTGGCCTCTGGAGCGCCATGCCCGAACTGCCGGATTATTGGGACTATATGGAACGGGCCGATACCCGCCACCCGTTCCGCCTGGTCACGGCGCCGGCGCGCTCGTTCCTGAATTCCTCCTTCAATGAGACGGAAAGCTCCCGGAAGAAGGAGAAACGGCCGGAAGTCTGGATGCGGTCGGAGGATGCCGATGTGCTGGGCATTTCCGATGGCGACTTTGTGGAAATGGGCAACAACAGGGGCAGCATCCACCTGCACGCCCGCAAGGTCGCGGGCCTGACGCAAGGCACCGTGATTTCAGAAGGAATCTGGCCCAATGAAGCCTTCCCGGATGGCCGGGGCATCAATACGCTCACCGGCGCTGAACCGGCTGCCCCATACGGCGGCGCCGCGTTCCACGATACGGCGGTCTGGGTGAGGAAGGCGGAGAGTTCTTCGTAGCGTTTCTGCTGCCGCACTCTGCCTCTGTATCAGCCAGGTAAGGGGAGGCGCCATTCGGCAAAATAGGATCTCATCCCCGCCGCAAGAATTGGGCAGCGCGGGGATCCATTGCGCGGCCGATTGAACGGCAGGTCAGAAAACCGGCACTTTCGCTAGCCAATCCTTCGTCATCCCGGAAAAGCGGCAGCTTTATCCGGGATCGGAGAGCCCGGGGTTCGAGCTTTCTGGAAAAAGACCGATAGGCATCTGCCTCCCCGATCCCGGCTCGCACTTCGTTTGGCCGGGATGACGAGCGGTGGATTTTCCAGTTTCTGCAAATTTTCCGGCTGGCGCGTAACGAAAGTCAGATTTGCATATCCGACTGCGTTTCTCCTGACGGCACAATAACACGATGAACCTTAACCACATCATGGTGTTTTGAAAGCAAGTTTCCACGGTCGTCGTATTCATATCGATAGGCAACAGTGCAATCGATACTGATGCCCGAAACAATACTTACTTCACCACTATGAAGTGTTTCCAACCAATGTCGATCTTCGATATTAGCGTGAAGCGAATCTTTTCCGTGACGGAACTCCCACTGCGAATTTCCTAGAAGGTCTGGTTTGCGAATTGTGAGGATCATTTCCATTTCGCCCACGCTGTCATTTCCACTGTCGTTCACAAAATTCGAAGGTTTCTTTGTGACTGACTTATCTAGTTCGTGACTATTGTCCTCATCTTTGAAGATCATTCGATCAGTTGGGCCAAGCAGCTTTTTCGCATCCTGTATTTTGTCCAATGGCCGGGCCAAATCCTCCAGCGGAATACGGTTCGGGAGCGCAAGTGTGCGGGCTGCAGGGTTTTCGGACGCCAGCTTGAATAGGTCTTCTCTAAGCGTTTCTAACCGCGCTGCTTCTTCCTTTACCAGTCTCTCATCAAGGTAGCGCATTACCCGGTATTTTGCTTTAACCGCATACTTCCCAATCTGTTGTTTGACATCAAACTCTTTTAAAGCGACATCATCAATTGCAGCCACCTTGTTCTTTACCCAGGAGGTGATGGATGCTGCCTCAACATCTTCAAGCACCAATACCGGCGTTAATTCAGGGTCAGCGGCCCCCAAAACCAATCGGTCTAAATCTTTAAATCCGGCTAAGGCCTTAACCATCGCCTCGAACACCCGTACCGGGTCAGATGTTCCGCGTTCAAAATCAATTGTTACACCATAATCTGCATCAGCAGGCTTCATTAGTCGGCAATCCGTACACTCAACACTCAAAGCGTGCATCATTCCACACTCCAACCGTAGCGGCAATCCTTGGTGCGTTTGCTACCTAATGCCGCACATATTCAGATGTCATCCCCGCCGCCGTGCGGGGATCCAGTCCGGCTTTGCGCAAATTGCCTTGTTGGATCGATGAACTGAGCACTGTGACTTTGCTGTGAAACGCCCCAGCAGTTGAATGATCATCCATTTTCGGAATAATGAGTGTGGGTCGGCCCTGCCAGGGCTGGCTATTGAGTTTGTTTTTTGATTTCCGGCGCACCGCGCACAACTGATTTCTGCGCAAAGTGACCATGAGAATTTGGAAGAATGGAAAGCCACGGATTGTGGTCCTTTGAACGCGAGCTGGCGTGTTCAGCAAAAAATCTTGAACGGAGTGGCAAGCAATGAAACCAAGCCAATCGACATGCCTGTTTCTTAAGCTTGTCCCATTGGTTCTTTTGGCATCTCCGGCCGCAGCGGAGACGGCAGGGGCTGAAGCGCAAACGGTGCCTTGGTGGTCACCGCCGGGCGAGACCGACACCACGGCGTTTTCAGCGCTCATTCTGCTCTTTTTGCTGATATTTGCGGTCTTTCATCTCTATGCGCGGTTCGACCGCTTTGCCGAGAAGCACAACGAGGGAACACCGCTCCAGACCACAATCCCGACCCTATTGATGGTCGCCTTTGCCTATGAAATTTTCCCGCCGCTCAGTCATTTCAGCATCCTGCTGCCACTATCCCTGATCGCGACGGCGCTGGCCCGTGACCTGATGCTCTGGTTTGAGCCGATGAAGGAGCACACGCTCAAGGGTGAAATCGAGGGTCTCATGCTGGAAGAGCTACAGCATGAAAAACTTGGCGAGCACGACCGGTTCGGTCAGAGGGTGCGCACTGCACCGGAGCCAAGGGCCGGGGCACCGGTTCAGCCTGTGGCAGTCGCCGCCGGGCCGGGGGACGGGGAGGCGCCGCCGCCCAAATCAGATGCACAGCCGGTAAAAGCAACGGGGGTGACCAGCAATGATTGAGTTGACCGTTACATCAATCCCGTTTGTCCTGCGCATTCTCTATCTGCGCTGGCGTGGCATTCCGATCACCCTTTACAACGTGCACATCGCGCTCTTTGCCTGGCTGGCACTGGCGTTCGCCGTCTTCTTTACCGTTTTCTATTATTATCCAAAATCTTACACCGGTTTTGTGCCGTTCCGCACGGTGCCGGTGGTCAGCGAAAATGGCGGGACGGTGACGGCGATTGAGGTCGACAACGGCTCGCGCGTAAAACCCGGGCAGATCCTGTTCACGGTAAACGATACGACCGAGAAAGCCGCGGAAAAGACAGCCGAACTGAAACTGGCTGAAATCGAGAAATCCTTTGCCCTGGCGCAGGCCGAGGTTCGCTCCGCTCAAGCGTCCCTGGACCGGGAAAACGCGGTTTTGCAGCAGGCTGTTGAAGTCTTTGAAGACCAGGACGAATTGCGCCGCCGCAAATCCGCGGCCTATACGCCGACCCGCTATGAGGCTGCGGTCGCTGATATGGATGCCGGCAAGGCAAAAGTGGCACAGGCGCAGGCCGTGCTTGATGAGGCAAACCTGCAGCTCAACGAAGTTCTGCCCGCGCAACGCGCAAGCGCCAGTGCTGCTCTGGACCAGGCGCGTGTGGAACTGGAAAAAACGGTTGTCCGATCCCAGGTGGATGGCGTGATCGACCAGCTGACGTTGCATGTTGGCGCACGGGCGTCGCAGATCGCCTCCAGCCCTGCGATGCTGATCATTCCCGACCGCGACGAAGCACATCCAAGGCGCGTGCTCGCCGGGTTTTCCCAGGTCGCCCGCTCAGTCCTTTACAAAGGCATGCCGGCGGAAGTCGCCTGCGACACCAATTTCAATGTCGCGATGGTCGACGCTGTTCTTCCTGCACGCATTGTCGGCATCCAGCCGGAAATCGCCGCAGGACAGATTACGGCGACCGGCCGGCTGCTCGAACCCTCACAGTTTTCCGCGCGCGGCGAAGTCACCGTGCTGCTTGAAATGGTCTATCCGGAGCATGAACAGCTCCTGGTCAACGGCAGTGGCTGCATCGTTCAGACCTATGACCGCAACCTTGGCCACGGCGTGATGGGGCATATCCTCGGCGGCCTTGGCATCATCAAGGCCTGGGGCCTGCGCATCAAGGTCTGGATCGCCCTTGTGTCAGGTGTGGGTCTTGCAGGGGGCGGGCACTAGCAGGCAGGTGATACTCGGCAAAGGGGTATCGTCAGCTGCTAGGCTGATGAAACGCCCATGTGATGCGGTTCTCCACCACAGACGTCATCCCGGAAAAGCGGAAGCTTTATCCGGGATCGGCGAGCCCCGGTGGTCGGGATTTCTGGAAATAGACCGATAGGCAATTGGCTCCCCGATCCCGGCTCGTCCTGCGTTTGGCCGGGATGACGAGAGGTGGGGGCTCGAGTTGTTCCAAAGTTAAACTTGTGGCGCGAATGATTTCCGGATTCCAGCTTTCGCCCAGTACGAGATGAAGCACTGGGTCGCGCGGTCTGGAATGACGCGGGAGAATACCGGGCTGCCAGGATCGCCTAGGCGTAGTTCCCAAAAACTCACGGCCAGATCAGCGTTTCCGAAGTCTCGCTGTCATTCCCGCCGGTTGCAACGCGCTGGTCCATGATCTTGGCCTTGCCGGTGGCAGCAAGCGCGAGGGCTTTTGGGTAGATCTGGTGCTCAACGGCAAGAACACGGGCGCCGAGGGTGTCTGGCGTGTCGGCATCCAGAACCGGGACGGCACCCTGGATGATGATCGGGCCATCGTCCATTTCCGCCGATACGAAATGCACCGTCGCGCCATGGAGCTTGACGCCGGCTTCCAGCGCCCGTTCGTGGGTGTTGAGGCCCTTGAAGCTCGGCAGGAGAGCAGGGTGAATGTTGATCAGGCGGTTGTGCCACTGGTTGACGAACCAGGGTGTCAACAGGCGCATGAAACCGGCAAGGGCGACAAGGTCTGTTTTGTGCGCCTTGAGCTTCTCATCCAGCGCCTTTTCAAAGGCCTCCCGGTCGCCGGGATAGTCCTTGTGGTCGATGGCCGCAGTGGCAATGCCAAATTCTGCCGCCCGCTCCAGACCCGGCGCACCCGGACGGTTGGAGATGACCAGCGCAATCTCTGCCGGATAGGAAGGTTCCATGCTGGCCGATATCAGCGAGGCCATGTTGCTGCCGCGCCCGGAAATCAGGACGGCGACCTTTTTGCGTTCGTTCATGCGCCAAGGCCCAGGGTGTTGTCGAAGAGAACAGGCGCATCGCCCGCGGCTTCAATCTGGCCGATCCTGAAGACCGTTTCGCCTTCCGCCTGCAGGACTTCGGCGACCTTGCCGGCTTCTTCTTCTGCAACGACAATCACCATACCGACGCCGCAATTGAAGGTGCGCAGCATTTCGCTTTCAACAACGCCGCCCATCTTCGCCAGCCAATGGAAAACAGGCGGCACGGAGATCTGGGAAAGGTCAATCCGGGCGGATGTGTCATCGGGCAAAACGCGCGGCAGGTTTTCCGGTAGACCGCCACCGGTGATATGCGCCAGTGCCTTGATGCCGCCAGAGGCCTTGAGCGCTGCCAGCAGTGGTTTGACGTAGATCTTTGTCGGCGTCATCAGGGCTTCGCCGATGGTTGCCCCGTCTGCAAAGGGCGCAGCGTCGTTCCAGGAAAGCCCTGAGAGCTCGACAATCTTGCGCACCATGGAATAGCCGTTGGAGTGAACGCCGGAGGAGGCGAGGCCCAGCAGAACGTCGCCGGCGCCCGTGTCCTTGCGCGGCAGGATCGCGCCGCGCTCCACAGCCCCCACCGAGAAACCGGCAAGGTCATAGTCGCCAGTGGCATACATGCCCGGCATTTCCGCCGTTTCGCCGCCGATCAGGGCTGCGCCCGACTGTTTGCAGCCGTCGGCAATTCCGGCAACCACGTCAGCGGCGGTATCCACATGCAGTGCGCCGCAGGCAAAATAGTCGAGGAAAAACAGCGGTTCAGCACCTTGCACGATCAGATCGTTGACGCACATGGCCACCAGATCGATGCCGACGGTCCGGTGCTGGTGGGTTTCAATGGCAATCTTCAGCTTGGTGCCGACACCGTCATTGGCGGCAACGAGGATGGGGTCGGTGAAGCCGGCGCCCTTCAGATCGAACAATCCGCCAAAGCCGCCGATATCGCTGTCAGCGCCCGGACGGGCCGTTGCCTTGACCAGAGGAGCGATCTTCTTGACCAGGGTGTTGCCGGCATCGATGTCGACCCCCGCCTGTGCATAGGTCAGGCCATTGGTGGATTGGTCTTGGGTGTCTTCGCTCATCGCGGGTCTCCGATGCTGCGGCGGGTCATTTGAATTCCCTGCCGCGCATACCCTCTGGCGGCGTTGAACACAAGTGTGCAGCCCCTGTTGAACCGGGTGTAGGGCCAGTCATGCCCGGATTTGCGCATTCGCTGGAGCCTTGAGCACAAATCCGTGCAGTTTTCATCTTGCCGGCAGGCATGGCCAAGACGGGACTGCCCCCTTGACCGGAAAGCCTCAACATTCCTAAGTGCACATCATTCCTTCATTGCTTTCGCGGGACCGTAAGATGACCCTACGCCGACAATTGCAGTTCTGGTTCGTGTCGTTTCTGGCGGCAATTGCCTTCTTGATGGTGTTTTCAGAAGTATTACTGCCATTTGTGGCAGGAATGGCGGTGGCGTATCTGCTGGATCCGGTCTGTGACCGGCTGGAGGCGCTGGGCATGCAGCGCCTTTGGGCCACCTTTACGATCCTGTTTGCCTTTTTGTTGGTGCTGGTCCTGTTTTTTGTCCTGTTGCTGCCGGTGCTTGGCAACCAGCTTGCCGGGTTCCTGGAGCGCCTGCCGGAATTTGTGCGCAGTCTGCATGGATTGATTTCCGACAACTTCGGCTCCCGCCTTGCATCCATTGCGGGCATCAACAGCGAAGACCTTCAAGCGTCCCTTGGACAGCTCATCGGGCAGGGGGCGGCCTGGATGGGCAGCTTTGCCGGCAAGGTTTGGAGTGGCGGCCAGGCGCTTCTCTCCATCCTGTCCCTGTTTGTCATCACGCCAGTGGTCGCCTTTTATCTTCTACTGGACTGGGATCATATGATCGCCCGTATCGACGGCTGGCTGCCTCGTGATCATTTGGGTCAAATCCGTGGACTGGCAAGCGAAATGGACGATGCCGTCTCCGGCTTCGTCCGTGGCCAGCTGTCCGTCTGCGTATTATTGGGTGTGTTTTATGCGGTTGCGCTCGGCTTTGCCGGGCTCAACTTCGGGCTCCTGATCGGCATGGGCGCAGGTCTTGTCAGCTTCATTCCGTTTGTGGGCGCCGGTCTCGGGTTCCTGGTGTCCCTGGGCGTGGCCCTCGTTCAGTTCTGGCCGGACTGGACCATGATCCTGCTGATCGGCGGGATCTTTGCCGCGGGCCAGTTCCTTGAAGGAAATATTCTTCAGCCTAAACTGGTCGGCGAAAAGACCGGCTTGCATCCGGTCACCTTGATGTTCGCGCTGTTTGCCTTTGGATATCTCTTTGGATTTGTGGGGATGCTGATTGCAGTACCGGCGGCGGCGATGATTGCGGTGCTTGCGCGATTTGCCCTGAAGCAGTACCTAGCAAGTCCAATTTACCAAGGAGCCGGCAGCAAGGACAGCGCCGGCGGAGAATAGGCGCGTCGTCATGGCGGATACCCCTCGCCAGTTGCCTTTGATTTTGCCGCATGAAGCGGCGCTCGGCAGAGAAGACTATCTCGTTGGCCGGTCAAACAAGGCCGCCTTCGAGCTGCTGGACAGCTGGCCGGAATGGCCGGCACCGGTCGTCATTCTTGCAGGCCCTGTCGGATCTGGAAAAACCCATCTGGTGGAAGCGTTTCATGCGGAAACTGGCGCAGCCGTCCTTGCCGCGCAAGACCTTTCAGAAGATGCTGTCCGAAACCTTGCACCGGATCTGCCTATCGTGGTTGAGGACGCCCATCAGGGCGTGGATGAAACGGCGCTGTTTCATCTCCTGAATGCGGCGCGGCAAACCGGCGTCAGCGTGCTGATCACCAGCCGCACTTGGCCTGTGAGCTGGGGCCTGACCCTGCCTGATCTGATTTCCCGTTTGCGCGCGGCAGCACCAGTTGAAATCGAAGAACCGGATGACGAGCTTTTGCGCTGTGTTCTGGTGAAGCTTTTCGCCGATCGTCAGATCAGCATAGATGCGGCTGTCGTCGATTATCTGGTCGTTCGCATGGAGCGGTCCTTGGGTGTTGCCATCAAGGTCGTGGATGCCATTGACCGGGAATCTCTCGCAGGGCGGGCAAAAATCACAAGGCCGCTCGCCGGACGGGTTCTGGAAAGCGTGCATAACCCGTCATGAGACGTTCTTCCATGCGGAATAAACCGGTGCAGCGGACTAGAACCGTCGTAATATTGGGCAAGGGCAATATCCAGATTACAGCCCGCAAAGCAAAGAGCTGGACATGAACGAAACCGCCGATCTCTCTCAATCGCTTGAGTCCGTCGTCGCGCCTTCGGAAGCGGCCAATGACCGGCATGATGCCTCCGCGCTTGCCACGTCGCCTGCGCGGTTCATGAACCGGGAACTGTCCTGGCTTCAGTTCAACCGCCGGGTTCTTGAAGAAGCGACGAACCAGAACCATCCGCTTTTGGAGCGTGTGCGGTTCCTGTCGATTTCCGCGAACAATCTCGATGAATTCTTCATGGTCCGCGTGGCGGGCTTGCGCGGGCAGCAGCGTGCGGATGTTGAAATGCCCTCCGATGACGGGCTCACACCAACCGAACAGCTGCAGAAAATCAGCGACGCGGTGCGTGACCTACAGGGGTCGCAACAGGCCATCTGGCGCGAATTGGGTCAGGAAATTGCCCAAGAGGGCATTGAAATCGTCAACAGCCATTCCCTGACAGCGTCCGAGACCGACTGGCTGGAAGACTATTTCCTATCCTATATTTTTCCGGTCCTTACGCCGCTTGCCATCGATCCGGCGCATCCGTTTCCGTTTATTCCGAACCTTGGTTTTTCCATCGTTTTTGAACTTGTTCCGGTATCCAGCGGCCGCAGCCTGATTGCGCTTTTGCGCATTCCCGGGCAGGTGGAGCGGTTCGTCCGCCTCCACGATGGCGACGATGGGTCGACCAGGCTAATAGCCATTGAAAAGGTTATCGGGCTTTTCATTGGCCGGTTGTTCCCCGGCTACGAAATCCGGGGCAAGGGCGCCTTCCGTGTCATTCGTGATTCCGATCTGGAAATCGAGGAGGAAGCCGAGGATCTGGTCCGGTTGTTCGAAAGCGCGTTGAAACGCCGCCGCAGAGGATCCGTGATCCGGCTGGAAATCGAAGACACCACGCCGCCCGATCTCCTTGAGTTTGTGGCAGATGCCCTGGATGTCACGGACTCAGAGACCTTCCAGACCGACGGACTTCTGGCGCTCAACAACCTGTCCCAGATCGTAGATCTGGAACGCAAGGATCTGAAGTTCGAACCCTATACGGCGCGGTTCCCGGAGCGTATCAGGGAGCACGGCGGAGACTGCATGGCAGCGATCCACCAAAAGGACATCATCGTCCACCACCCATACGAATCTTTCGATGTGGTGGTGCAGTACCTGCGCCAGGCCGCGCAGGATCCGGATGTGGTCGCCATCAAGCAGACGCTCTACCGGACATCCAACAACTCGCCGATCGTCAAGGCGCTCGCTGAAGCCGCTGAAGCCGGAAAGTCGGTGACCGCTCTGGTCGAACTCAAGGCGCGGTTCGACGAAGCGGCCAACATCAAATGGGCGCGGGACCTGGAGCGGGCAGGGGTGCAGGTTGTGTTCGGCTTCATCGAGCTGAAAACACACTCCAAGCTGTCGATGGTGGTGCGCCGGGAACACGGCAAACTGAAGACCTACTGCCATATAGGTACCGGCAACTATCACCCGATCACGGCCCGGATATACGAGGACCTGTCGTTCTTCACTGATGATCCGGGAGTGGCGCAGGAAGCGGCCCGTGTCTTCAACTACATCACCGGTTATGCCGAGCCGGGCGAGCTGGAACACCTTCTGGTTTCGCCTGTGAACATGCGCTCGCGCATGCTCGAATTGACCGAAAACGAGATCGCCCATGCAAAGGCCGGACGGCCTGCCCAGATCTGGATGAAGATGAACTCGCTGGTTGATCCGCAGGTCATCGACGGGCTTTACCGGGCCAGCCAGGCGGGCGTGCAAATCGATCTGATCATCCGCGGGATCTGCTGTCTGCGGCCGGGAATACCGGGACTGTCGGAAAATATCCGCGTCAAATCCATCGTTGGCCGGTTCCTGGAGCACTCGCGGATTTTCTGCTTCGGCAACGGACACGGTCTGCCTTCACCGCAGGCGCATGTCTACATCGGGTCCGCCGATCTGATGCCGCGCAATATTGACCGGCGGGTGGAGGTGCTTACACCGCTCAGGACCGAAACGGTCCATGAGCAGGTACTTGATCAGATCATGGTGGCAAACCTGAAGGACAACCAGCAAAGCTGGCGCATCCTGCCTGATGGTGGCCACGAGCGGATTGAGCCAATGGTCAACGAAGAACCGTTCAATGCCCATCAGTACTTCATGACAAATCCATCACTATCAGGCCGCGGGAAATCGCTGAAGAGTGACCGCCCGCGCCCCTTTGTGAAGCGCCCAAAGCGGGGTTGATATGACACACACCGGTGAGCCCGTAAGAGGGCGGTTGAACGGGTCTGGCCCGATCGCGGTCATCGACATCGGCTCCAACTCCGTGCGCCTTGTTGTCTATGAACGCAAGGCACGGACGCCGACCATGCTGTTCAATGAAAAGATCCTCGCCGGCCTCGGCAGGGGCGTTGCAGCGACCGGGCGGCTTGCGGACGAATCGATCGAAACCGCCTTGAGAGCGTTGGTCCGCTTCCGGGCGCTGAGTGATCATATCGGCGTGCAGGAAACCCACGTCATTGCAACTGCGGCTGCTCGTGATGCAGTAAACGGTCCTGAATTCGTTGATCAGGTCGAACAAGTGATCGGCGCAAAGGTGCGCATCCTGAATGGCAAGGAAGAGGCCTATTACTCCGCTGTCGGGGTGCAATCCGGCTTCTGGAAGCCGCGTGGTATCGTAGGAGACTTGGGCGGCGGTAGCCTGGAACTTATTGAAGTTTCTGATGAAAAGCCTCGTGCCGGCTCAACATTCCCGCTGGGTGGACTGCGGCTGCAGGAAGTCTCGGGCGGCAAGATTTCCAGGGCGTCCCTGATCGTTGATGATTATCTTAGGGACTACCGCTGGCCAGAACTGGAACCAGGAAACAGAACCTTTTATGCGGTCGGAGGAACCTGGCGGTCGCTTGCCCGCCTGCATTTGTTTCAAAACAATTATCCGCTCCATGTGATGCACAACTACGAGATCTCTGCCGACGAGGCGATTGAGTTTTGTAAATCGGTCGCAGTGCGTAACCTGGAAGGTATCGAATGCGCAGAGGTGGTCTCCAAACAACGCCGTCCGCTGGTGCCTTTTGGCGCGGTGGTTCTGGAACGTGTCTTGAAGGCGATGAAGGCTGAAAGGGTCTTTTTGTCAGCAACCGGTGTTCGCGAAGGCCTGCTGCATGAAGCCTTGCCGGATGACATTCAAAATCAGGACCCGGTGATCGAGGCCGCGCGCGAGCTTGCCATCTTGCGGGCGCGGTCTCCGGAGTTTGCCGAAGAGTTGATCTCCTGGACAGATGGTGTCTTTGCCGCGCTAGAAACCGATGAGACGGAAGACGAGCGGCGCCTGCGCCATACGGCTTGCCTTTTGTCAGATATTGGCTGGCGTGCGCATCCTGACTATCGCGGCGAGCAGAGCCTCAACATCATTTCCAATGCCGCCTTCGTTGGCCTCGATCATGCCGGTAGGGCCTATCTGGCGGCAGCGGTCTTTTACAGGCACCAGGGGCTTGGCGAGGCAGCGCTCTCGCCGGTGATCCGCGAGTTGTTCACCAACCGTTTGCGGACACGTGCAAAAATTCTCGGCGCGGTGATGCGTGTGGCCTCTCTTATCAGCGCATCCATGGCAGGCGTTCTGCCGGAAACCCGGGTCAAGAAGGTTGCCGGTGAGGTCGTTTTGGAGCTGCCGGCGCATATGGTGGACCTGGACGGTGACCGGCTTACAAAGCGTCTTGGCCAACTCGCCCGGATTCTGGAAACGAAAGGCCGTGTAGAGGTCCTGCCGGAGGCGATGGCTGCCGGATAAGCGGGAACAGAAAAGGGCACAGCGGAACGCTTGAAAGCTATTCCGCTGCCTGTTTGGCCGTCGTGAACGGTTGTTCCTCGCCGGTTTGTTCCAGCGCCACAATCTGCCTGCTCTGGAAGGCGAGGGCCACCTTGCCGTGTTTCAGCTTCAGGGCCACCTCGCCAAACAACTCGCGCCGCCAGCCCTGCAGGGCAGCGACATCCGCGTTGTCATCGGCCGCGATCTTCTCCAAGTCATCCACTGTTGCGATGACCTTGGCTGCGACGCCATGCGCTTCGCTGACAAGCTTCAGGAGCACCTTCAGGAGGTCTACAGCGGCGGCTGATCCGTCTGGTGCTGGCCGGCCCTTGGGCAGCCGGGGCAGCTGATCGCGGGGAATATTCAATGCCCGTTTCACAGCTTTCAGAATGTCGTCGGCAGATCGCGAGCGTTCAAATCCACGCGGAATTGTCCGCAAACGTCCCAAAGCCTCTCCCGACTGGGGCTGCTGGGCGGAAATCTCGTAGATCGCGTCGTCTTTCAGCACCCGGCTGCGCGGCACATTGCGCGTTTGGGCCTCGGTTTCCCGCCAGGCGGCGAGTTCCATCATGACTGCCAGCTCAACCGGTTTGCGGACCCGCATTTTCAGTCGCTGCCATGCATTGGCGGGTTCGGTCCGGTAGGTACCTTCAGAGGTCAGCACCTTCATTTCGTCGCGGACCCAATGGCTACGATTCTGCTCAGCCAGATTGGCCTTCAGGTACTGATAGGCTTCACGCAGGTGAGTCACGTCGGCAAGGGCGTAATCCAGCTGCTTTTGGGTGAGGGGGCGCCGCGCCCAATCGGTAAACCGGGACGACTTGTCGATCCGGTGCCCTGTAACCTTGTAGATCAGCTGGTCGTAGGAAATGGAATCGCCAAAGCCGCAAACCATGGCTGCGACCTGGGTGTCAAACAGAGGCGCAGGAATCAATCCGCCCAGATGAAAGACGATTTCAATGTCCTGACGAGCGGCATGAAAAACCTTCGTCACATTCTCGTCGCGCATCAGCTCAAAGAAGGGCGACAGATCAAGGTCGGCGGATAGCGCATCAATGATGAACGCCATGTCCGGCCCGGCCATCTGGATCACGCAGAGCTTTGGCCAGAAGGTCGTTTCGCGGAGGAATTCCGTATCGACCGTGACATAATCGTGAGACGCAAGCCGTTTACATGCGGCGGCGAGATCGTTGGTACTAGTAATCACATCCATGGTGATCACGAGCTATACCTCAGTCGTGTCACTTTGTCGCCACGAAATGGTACGTAGCAAGACGGACCTGCTTGAATAGGCGCAAAAAGTGCGCGAATTTTCAGCTGGAATGGAAGAACGGAAAGAAGCAGACGGTAAGGGAGACCGCAGTGCGCAAGATTTTGGTCGTAAACTCCAAAGGTGGTTGCGGCAAAACCACTGTCGCAACAAACTTGGCCGTTGCTTTGGCCGCCCGCGGTGATGATGTAGCTCTTGCCGATGCCGACCGTCAGAAATCTAGCCTGTCCTGGACCAAACGCCGTTCCAGAAAACTCCCCGCAATCGAATCGCTCAACTGGACCAAAGCCGAGGATATTGGAGCCAAGGGCAAGGATCTGGATGCCATAGTGATCGACGGCCCTGGCGGTCTGCGCAGTGAGCTGGCGAAGAGCCTGATTTCGCAAGCTTCGGATATTGTCGTTCCGGTCTTGCCTTCGGTGTTTGACTGGAACGCCACCCTCAAATTCCTGAAGGGGATTTCCGATATCAAGCGCGTTCGCAAGGGAAAGGCTGACATTCATCTGGTCGCAAACCGGGTCAACCGGCGTTCGTCCCAGGTAAACGATCTGGAAATACACCTTGCAAAGAAGGGGTATCCGGTGCTTTGCCGGATTTCTGACAGGGTGCTTTATGCCAAACACGCGGCGGCAGGTTCAGGGGTATTTGACTTCAGCGATGCCCAATCGCACGAAGTCCGGGGCCAGTGGCATCCCTTGCTGCAGGCGGTTGACTGAGGCAGCTGCCGGTTTTGGGATTGGAAAAGGAATTCTTGCGGCAAAATCCCTGAAACCGGGAAGGTGATACCTGCCATCCCTTGACTTTACGCGCCTGACGTGGCTTTTCCAGCGCGCGCGGCCTCCAACCGGAGGCCCGAACGAAGACCTATTCTAAACCGTCGAGGAATTCATGCACCCCTTCCGTAGCCATACCTGCGGCGATTTGCGCGCGACCCACGTTGGCGAAATGACACGCCTTTCCGGCTGGGTTCACCGTGTCCGGGATCACGGGGGCCTGCTGTTTATCGACCTGCGCGATCACTATGGCATTACCCAGTGTGTCATCGATCCTGATTCCGATGCGTTCAAGCTGGCAGAGACGGTCCGGTCCGAGTGGTGTATCCGCATCGACGGTGAGGTGAAGAAGCGCATCGAAGAGACGATCAATCCGGAACTGCCGACCGGCGAAGTCGAGATCTTCATCCGGGAAATGGAAGTCCTGGGCGCGGCCAAGGAATTGCCGCTGCCGGTCTTCGGTGAACTGGATTATCCGGAAGAGGTTCGCCTGAAGCACCGTTACCTCGACCTGCGCCGCGAGAAGCTGCACAACAACATGATCCTGCGTGCAAACGTGGTCCGGGATCTGCGCGACCGTATGTGGGAAATCGGCTTCAACGAGTTCCAGACACCGATCATCACCGCCTCTTCTCCGGAAGGTGCGCGTGACTTCCTGGTGCCGTCCCGTCTGCATCCGGGCAAGTTCTACGCCTTGCCGCAGGCGCCGCAGCAGTTCAAGCAGCTGATCATGGTGTCGGGCTTTGACAAGTACTTCCAGATCGCACCGTGTTTCCGCGATGAGGATCCGCGCGCCGACCGGTCGCCGACGGACTTCTATCAGCTTGATGTCGAGATGTCCTTCGTCACCCAGCAGGACGTGTTTGATACAATTGAACCTGTTATGGCCGGGTGTTTTGAACGGTTCGGCAACGGCCGCCCGGTCAACCGCAACTGGCCGCAGATTGCCTACAAGGACAGCGCATTGTGGTACGGCACCGACAAGCCGGACCTGCGCAACCCGATCAAGATGCAGATCGTCTCCGAGCACTTTGCCGGATCCGGCTTTGCGATCTTCGCAAATCTTCTCGAGCAACCGGGCACGCAAATCCGTGCGATCCCTGCGCCGAAGGGTGGCAGCCGCAAGTTCTGTGACCGGATGAACAAGTTCGCTCAAGGCGAAGGCCTGCCGGGCATGGGTTACATCTTCTGGCGCGAAGCCCAGGATGGCAGCGGCATGGAAGCAGCCGGACCGCTGGCCAAGAACATTGGTCCGGAGCGCACGGAGGCAATCCGCCAGCAGCTTGGCCTTGAAGTTGGCGATGCGGCCTTCTTCCTTGGCGGCAAGCCGAAGCAGTTTGAAGCTGTGGCGGCAAAGGCCCGCGTCATCATTGGCGAGGAACTTGGCCACACCGACAAGGACCGGTTTGAATTCGCCTGGATCGTTGATTTCCCGATCTACGAGAAGGACGAAGAGACCGGCGAAATCGACTTCGAGCACAACCCTTTCTCCATGCCTCAGGGCGGGATGGAGGCGCTGGAGGGCGATCCGCTGGAAGTTCTTGGCTGGCAGTATGACCTTTCTTGCAACGGGCATGAGCTGGTCTCCGGTGCAATCCGGAACCACAAGCTGGACCTGATGTACAAGGCCTTTGAAATCGCAGGATATTCGTCCGACGAAGTCGACAAGCGCTTTGGCGGGATGGCGAGTGCATTCCAATACGGCGCCCCTCCGCACGGCGGCTGCGCTGCCGGTATCGACCGTATGGTGATGCTGCTTGCCGATGAAGCCAACATCCGCGAAGTCATGCTCTTCCCGATGAACCAGAAAGCGGAAGATCTGATGATGGGTGCGCCAAGCGAACCGGAAGCAGCCCAGCTGCGCGAGTTGAGCCTGCGCCTCAACCTGCCGGACGCCTGATTGGCAAAAGTGCTCTAGGATCATGCCGGGCACTGGGGTAGGGTGCCGGGTTTCCATTTCAGGAAGGGCAGCCTGGTGGTGTCTAAACCGGCAAATTGGCAGATGTTTTCCGATCCGGAGGGGTCGGTTCAGCTAATCCGCCGTCTGGTGCTGGAAAATGCCGGTCAATACGTTGGCCGCTATGTGCTTGCGTTCATCTGTATGGGGTTGGTTGCCGCTTCGACCGCGGCAAGCGCCTGGATCATGCGCGATGTGATCAACGAAGTGTTCGTCAACCGCGATCCCTTCATGATTTACGTGATCGCGGGCACGGTCATGCTGATCTTCACCGTCAAGGGCGCGTCGACCTACGGCCAGATGGTGATCTTGAGCCGCATCGGCAACGCGATTGTCGCCGATTGCCAGCGCCGCCTGTTCCAGCGCATCACCGAGCAGGACCTGTCCTATTTCGACAAGACCGCGCTTGGGGATCTCTCCACCCGGGTGCAGCACAACACCAACGCGGCCCGCAACGTGCTGGACATGCTGGTGGTGACCCTTGGCCGGGATATTCTGACGATCATCGGCCTGATCGCCGTGATGATCCTTCAGGACCCGACCTTGAGTGTGTTTGCGCTCCTGATCATGCCGCCGGCAATCATTGGTGTCTCGATCCTGGTCCGCCGGGTCCGCAAGCACGCCAAGTCCCAGTTCGTCTCCATGACACACATCCTGTCGACCCTGCAGGAAACTGCTATCGGGATCCGGATCGTCAAGGCTTTCGGCATCGAGGATCACATGCGCGCGCGCATGGGCGGGGCAGTTGCCGACGTGGAGCGCCAGGCCAACAAGATTGCCTCGCTGACTGCACGAACATCACCGTTGATGGAAACGCTCGGCGGTTTCGCAGTCGCGCTGGTGATCCTTTACGGCGGATACAGCGTGGTGGAGCAGAACCAGGATCCGGGCGCCTTCTTCGCCTTCATCACCGCGCTCCTGCTTGCCTATGATCCGGCCAAACGGCTGGCGCGCTTGCATGTGAACCTGAACAACGGGCTCGTCGGCGTGCGCCTGATGTACGAATTGATCGATGACACGCCGGATTTGACCGATGCGCCCGGGGCAAATGACCTCATCGTCAAAGGTGGCGAAGTACGCTTCGATGATGTTCGCTTTGCCTATGGCGAGAGCGCCGCTCTCAATGGCCTGACCATGACCGCAGAGCCGGGAAAGATGACAGCGCTTGTTGGTGCGTCAGGTGCCGGCAAATCGACCGTCTTCAGCTTGATTGAGCGGTTTTACGAAGGCGACAGCGGTACGATTTCGATCGATTGTCAGAGCATTCTGGACGTGACGATGAAATCCTTAAGGGCGAACATCGCCGTCGTCACGCAGGACACCTTCCTGTTTGATATCTGTATCCGCGACAACATTGCCCTTGGGCGTCCGGGCGCAACGCAAGCGGAAATCGAACAGGCCGCCCGTGATGCCAATGCCCACGACTTCATCATGGCCCTTCCAGGTGGCTACGACGCACCGGCAGGCGAGGGTGGTGGTCGTCTGTCGGGAGGCCAGTGCCAGCGGGTCGCGATTGCACGTGCCATGCTGCGCAATGCGCCAATCCTGCTGCTGGACGAGGCGACGTCGGCACTGGACGCAGAATCGGAAGCCAAGGTTCAGGCCGCACTCAACCGCCTGATGCAGGGGCGCACGACGCTTGTCATTGCCCACAGGCTAGCAACGGTGCGTCATGCGGATGCTATTCACGTGCTTGACCAGGGAAAGCTTGTTGAAACGGGCACGCACGACAGTCTCTACGCAGGAGACGGTATCTACCGTCGGCTTTGCGAGCTGCAGTTCCAGGAAGCCGACGCTCCGGCAGCTTGAGAAATTTTCACAATCGACCGCTGGCTGGTGTCATGTCTCGGTATGACCACCGAAGTTTATCTGTCCTCCGCCAATGTGGGGAATACGGAGGACCGTAGTCTTCCTCCAGAACCCCGAATTGCTGTCGGGTTGTGCCTCAACCGCCAATCTGCTGAGCGCAAATCCTGCGATCGGCAGAGTTCGCGCTCAGCATCTTTATCGCGCTGGAGTGATGCCGGTTACCAAGACAGCGATTTCATGGCAGGATCAAACAGATAACCTTCGACCACAGGCCAGGAACCCATCTGGACACCTTCGATGTAGTCCTCTGAGCTAAGTCCGGCTGCAGCCGTACAGGCCTGGCACATCAGCACCGTCCCGCCATCCTTCATGAACGCGGTCAGCATGTCCTGGATGGAAGCGTTTTTGTCGCGCATCAGTCCGTGAACATGGGAAGGGCGTTTCTTGTCGGCCAAATAGACACCCCGCACATTCAACCAGATGACGACAGGTTTGTGTCCGTTTTTCAACGCTTTTTGATGGGCAAACATAATCGCCTTGGCTGCTGCCCAGGTATCATCGGTGGTCAGGTTGACGAAGAGGCCTGGTTTTGCGTCTTTTGCCTGTGCTGAGCCAACAGGCACTAAGCTTGCAAACAGCAGAATGAGGGCAGCAACAACGGTTTTTGGGAAATTCATCTCGTAGTCCTTTCAAACGGATCTGTATTCGAAACTGGTTGCGCAGGTCGGTGGCATGCGTTTGGTTTCGTTGGTCACATCGCGACTTGGGCCGCTAAAACTCTTCAGACTACGATCGAAGGAGGACCTTGTTTTGGTGGCAAGAGCCGCCAGGGGAGGGAAAAAACATGTTTCGTTTCGGCCGGAAACAGCGGCTGTAATTCTGGATCAAATGCGGGTTTGTCCGAACGCCCCGGCTCTGCGAGCGCAAATGACCCGGCAATTTGGCAAAACTCGCAGACATTTGCGTAGCCTGCTTCGTTTTCCTTTTCAGTGCCGTCACTTGCAAAACAGATTACTGGTAGCGAACCATCCGGAAGCATGTAGGCGGACAGATCATCTGGTTGCGGTGGCGAGAGAGCTGTGGGCTTGTGAGCGAACGAGATTAGGACCAGCGCAACAACAATGCTTGCGCGCAACAACAGCTGAACTGCAAGGTTCTCGATCCGCATGACACCTCCACCCTCGATGCCTAACAAGCTGGAGCCAGCCTTGAAAGAGCCAAGATGCCGCATATGGGATTGCCTCGAGATCCCGGTAAACGGCGAACTTTGAATGAGGACCGTCTTCCGCGTGCAGTTAAATCGAGCTGAAGCGGGCACGCACGACTTTTACGCCGGTGGTGGCAACTACCAGCGGCTTAGCTGTCTATCTGAACAAAGTGGAGTGTGTGGCCTCAGGCTTGTCTGCCTGAGGCATTCTTCGGTTATTCGGGATTTGCCGCGACCCGCGCACCCAGGCGCTCTGGAAGGGCTTGTGGTCCGGTAATTGCCAGTCCAAGAATTTCCGCCATGGGGACCGGAGACGATGGTTCAAAGGCAACAACAAGCTCGTCCGGTTGCTTCAGGAAATCCCTGAGGGCTGCCAGCAGTTCTTCGCTGAATGCAGTCCCCGCTAGCGGGCCCATTTCGCCGCGCAGTGATTCAATCAATCCTTCCGCCAGCATTTCGGGCGAAATCTGGTTCTTGGCAGATTCTGTCTTCAAGAAAACTGTCACCACTTCAGCGCCGATAACCCGAAGTTCCGCGCCTTTGAACGTTGCACTTGCCAGTGCTGTCTGTGCTTGTTGGGGAGCGGTGAAGATCGTCTTCGGCACCTGGCCGAGCGTGAGGGCAAGGCTTGCCCTGCCACCGTCCTTGAGTTCAAAGGACAGGTCGGACAGGCGGAGATCCTGAGTGTTCGGATCCCAGGCGATCGACATGGACTTGTTCAGACCAAGCTCTTCGATCTGAAGGTCTTGCAGGAGTTTTTTCAGATCCCGGTCGGCCACCTGCTCAGTGGGTATGAAAAGACCGTCAAGGATCAAGGAGGCACGTGTCGGAATTTTACCCACGTAGGAGCCCTGAACGAGTTCGAACAGATCCAGATTGAAACTGACGTTCTCTGTGATGGAATTCATTTCTGCCGCGCTGACAAGGATCTTGTCGAGGGTCGGCATGGCATCGAGTACTTGCTGAGGTGTCGGGTCATCCACCTGGTCCAACGCCATCAGCGCACTGGCGGCGGGAAATGAGATGCCGAGAATTCCGGCGTAATCGAATGAACCTTCGCCTTCTCCGTCAACAGCAACGGCAAAATCGGAAAGCGAAAACTCGCCGAGCCCGTCCCCGCTCAGGTTCTTGACCAGGAACCGGCGCAGGGAGGCCTCTACGCCCTCCGCTTCGATCTCCATGCCTGCCAATTCCATCCGGCCGATGGAAAGGGCTCCCATCGCCTCAATCGCTGCAAAGCCGAATTCGTCTTCGGTAACGTTTTCACCCTTGGCATCGCGTTCGATCAAGGTGAGCAACTTGAGCGGTTGAGGGTTTGGGACCGAGATGTCCTCGATGATCATTGCCGCCAACTCGCCCTTGGCGTCTTCGGCGGAGAATTCCATGTTGAGGATTTCTTCCCGGTCGAGAAATTGGGTCCGTCCCTCCTCCTCAGGAGCCCCGAAAAGAGCGGCGAGAGGTACCAGATCCATGCCGTGGGCGAATATTGGACCAGCCTTGAATTCAACCTTTTCCGGAAGACCATCGGCACCAGGGATAATGGGAGATTCGACCGTGCGTATTTCTGCAATGTGCTGTTCTGCAACCCGGCCATCCGCCATGCCGATAAACGAAAGACCCTCATAAACGGCCGAGCTGGTTCCAGTGTCGGTGGTGGTCGTGTTTGCGGTTGCAGTTTCGATAAAGGAACGTTTGATGGATACCTGACGGGTCAGATCCAGAGCAGCGCGGACAAAGGCGGTCGGGCTTTGTTCAATCAGGCCAAGATCAGGCAGCTTGCGCGGAATGGAAAAACCCTCAATCGTAACTGCGGAATAAGCCGCATCCACGTTGCCCGACATGCCGGCAACAGTTTTCGTTACCGTGTCGTCGGTCTTGGGGACCGCGTTGTCATTGGCTGCATCATCTGGAGCTGCGCCCTGTTCCTGAAACTCCATCTTCAGTACCAAATCGCCTGGAATTTCGATGGTATCGGCTGAAATCATCTCCTTGCTTTGACGCAGGCCGGTAAATTCCATTTTGCTGAAGGATATTTCCAAGGAGGCCGTCAAATCATCAAGCAGGCTTCCAGAGGGTATGGTCCAGGTGATGACGCCATCAACGACGTCAATGCTTCTGGAGGAACTGCCCGGGACAAGGGAGCCGTAACTGGCGCTAACGTTCTCGAAGCTGTCGAGTGCCTCAAACCAGCCGTTGATGATCCCTGATGCGGGTGCTGGTGCATTTTGGGCGAGCGCAGGCGCCGTACTGACAGACAACCAAATGGCACACAGACCAGGAACCAGAAATCGGCCGCTGGACTGACGAGTGTTGATAACCGATTTGGGCACGCCGAACTCCCTCAGAATTTTGGTTCTTTTCGGCGCCGCCGTTGATCCAGCGGCGCCGGTGGTTGTCGTTAGTTGCCGCCGTTCGCGGTAATGTCGACACCCAGGATCTCAGGCAGCGCTTGGGGGGCCATCATCGCCTGCCCCATGATTTGCGCTACAGGAACCGGACTTGAGGGCGCTGCGACAACCTTCAGCGACTTGGGTTCGTTCAGGAAGGTGGTTGCAGCTGACGCAACCTTGTCCTGAAACGCCTGGTTCTGCAGGAAAGACAGCATGAATGGCAGGCCGGCGCTCAGTTGCTTGACCAACGTGGCCCGGTCGGTACCGGCCTCTTTGGCCTGCATGTCCAGAATGCGCTCTACGATCGAGCTGTTATCCAGATTGATAGAGATGCCCTCAACACTGACGCCTTGGAGCAGTCCCATCGCTTGTTCGGGTTCCTTGACTTCGCCAAGCTTGGCGACAAGGTCACGGGTGATCCCGCCAAGGGACAAATTTAAGGACAGTGTGCCAACGTCTTCGCCGGTCAACATGAAATTGTTGATCTTGGCTGTTGCTGCTTCCGGATCCCAGCGGCCATCACCTTCAACGCTTAGGTTCATGCGCTCATAGCCAAGATCGGCCAGCGCTTTTTTCCCGTCATCGTCCAGGTTTTCCGCATCGACCTTGAGACCGTCAACAGCAAAGCGGGAAGCGGTCGGCAGGTCGCCATCCATTTCGTCGATTGCGGTAAACAGCCGGCTCAGCTCGATCTTGTTGCTGTCTTCATCCGTGATCTGGACATCCAGAACTTCAAGCGTGCTGTAGGAGGGGCCAATGACAGAATTTTCACCGGCTTTTTCGATTTCCTCTGCTGTGGGCAGCACCAGGTCGGTAGCGGAAAACGAGCCTGCGGACAGGGAACCGTCGTCTGCCACGATCTCAAGGCTGTCCAGTTTCAAGCCGCCAAGCTTCAGACGGCCATTATCCAGGATCGAGCCGGACGAAAGCGCCGCCGTTGCGATCTTGGCCTTGCTGTCATCACCGCCGTCGTGGCTAAGCTGAAGGTCAGTGATCGTGACCGTATCGCCAGATTCCGTCACAGAGCCGTAGCTCTCAACCTTTCCATCTTCGGTCTCAAGCAACGACAAGAATGCATCGGCAACTTCGTTGCCGCTTGGATCGAAGGCTGCGGCAGGCATGGCGCCCATCGGTGCGCCCAGGCAGCAAATTACCGCGGCAGTGCAAATGGATGAGCGAAAATACGCGTTCATTATCAATCTCCTAGAACCTCTTTCAGCAGCTATGGACCCGTGCTCATATGCAAGTTGTAGTGGCGGCCGGATAACAGCTGCGTTCTGCAATATTGTCCAAAACAGCCAAGCCATCCGGCTTTAGTTCTGGCAAGGCAAAACAGCGCCGCTTCATGACAGAAAATTGTCAGCAAAGCCGGTACCGCCAATTCCTCCTCAAACATGAGCCGATCCTAGTCCCGGCCCAACGCAACCTTGTGACAAGTGACAGGTTCACGCAAGGGGATAAATGATTGGAGTTAAATCAGATCATCATGCGCTGAGGTCGAAGGCTTCCGCCTTGTCAGGGAATTTGGCGATGGCCGCAGAGACATTTTCCGGGGATGGAAGGCTTGCCTCGTTGCCTAGGTGCTGGATTGCATGGGCTGATGCACCACGGGCAAAGCGGAAATGATCTTCCCAATCGAGGGTGGGATTGTTCAGATAGGACGCGACATAGGCGCCATGGAAAACATCACCTGCGCCATTGGTGTCGATGATCGCCTCTGGAGGAACATCGAGAGCGGGCAAGACCTGATCTGAGCTGTCTCCGGCATACCAGACAGTTCCGTTTTCGCCGAGCGTGACCGCGCCAACCGGGCAGCCCTTGCTGCGCAGGTAATTGAGCGTTTCGCCGGGTGTCTTGTCCAATTGTTCGCAAAACCGCAGCGAAACAACGGCCGCATCAATGTACCCCAGCAATTCATCGGTGTTTTCGCGCACGGCGCCTCCATCAAGAGACGTCAAGATGTTCTGATCGCGGCAGGACTTGGCATAATGAAGTGCCGCATCGGGCATGTGGCCGTCCAGGTGCAAGGCCTTCATTCCGGTAATGGTCAGGGGCGGGAAGGGATGGAGAAAATCATTGTCCCGGCAACGGACGATCGCCCGCTTGCCGTCCTTTGGCATGATGAAAGAGAGGGAAGATTCCCGCACCTTGCGACCGTGGACAGGGATGCCATATTTCGCAGCCATATCCAGGAGCATGCGCGCCAGCCAGTCATCGGCAAGCGAGCACAGGAGTTCCGGCTTGGCACCCAGTTTCGCGCAGCAAAAAGCCGCCGTTACGGCATTGCCGCCGAAGCTGACGGCATAGTCCTGCGCAATTGCCTTGTCGTCTCCCGTCGGCATGACGTCGGTGAGAAAAGTGACGTCGATGTAGGCCTGACCAATAAACAATGCCTGCATGAAATGCTCCCGGTTTAAAAACGCTCTTCTGAGGGCAGTGTTCGCCCAATTGTGCACCCTCGTAAAGCCTTGAAACGGTCCTAAATCCTTTTTCCATTCAGGCGATGTTTACCAGTTTCCGGCAGGCTTCAAAGGTAATGTTACTGTCGGGTCTGTCTGTTGTCCCATCGTTATTTTGAGTTTGGCAAGTCGGTTCTGTTTGCGTTGGTGGTTGCCACTGCGCCGCTTTTTGCTGCCAATTTCATACTCAATCAGTATGCCAAGGACCAGGCACTGACCGAAATGAGCGCCATGGGCGAGCGCTATATTCAACGTGCCGAAATTGCTATCAGCTCTACAGTTACAGCCCTGCAGCATCTTGATCGTGATGATGTCCAGACATGCAGCGCCGACGATCGGGTGATTTTTCAAAAGATCGTTTCCGCCGAAGGCGTGATTGACGCTGTTGGACTGGTGGATGCCAGCGGCAAGCAGATGTGCATCGTTCCAGACATGGAATTGACCGGCAAGGCAATCCTGCCATTGGTGCGCCAGGACGGCCCACTCGTCGGGATCGGAATGCTTGACCGGAATTTCCTCGGTGCACGGACCGCGGTAATCAGTTGGGACCTACAGAACTCCTTCCGATTGTTCGCCGAAATCACGCCGGCGGCAATTGCCGCAGATCCGGGGCCTGAATTCCTTCGTGCCTATCGGCGAGCCGAACTCCGACTGGGAAATGACGTCTTGTGGTTTTCTGTAGGCGGGTTCAATTCCGAAGGGTCTGGTTCCGACGATGCGCTCGTTGTGACCGTACCCTCAGAACAATATCCGATGAAGGCTACAGTCGTCGCACCAGTTTCGGCTGCAATTCAAGCGGTACAACCGCTCAAGGTGGTTGCCGCGACTGCCTGCGCCGGACTGGCGTTGTTGCTTGTTGCCGTCGGTGTCTGGGTCTCCTGGCGTCCGGAAAGCGAGGCCTTTGACGAATTTGCGGCAGCTGTCCGGAATGGCGAGTTCATCCCGCATTATCAGCCCGTCATGGACATTCAGACCGGCAAGTTGCGCGGGTGCGAGGTCCTGATGCGCTGGCGCCGGCCGAATGGCAATATCGTCTCACCAGGACAGTTCATGGCCTATGCAGAGAGCCATGGGCACATATTTGAAATGACCCGGCACCTGATGCTGCAAACAGCCGAAGAAGTCGGCGAAATGTACCGTGAGCGGCCGGACCTGAAGTTGTCGATCAACCTGTTTGCCGGGCACTTCCTTGACAGGCAGATCGTTTCCGACATTCAACAGACCTACGAAAAATCTGACATCTCTTTTGAGCAGATCGTGGTCGAAGTTACCGAGCGTCATCCGCTGGATGATATGGAACGGGCGCGGAAGATCATCGCCGAACTACAGGCGCTCGGCGTCCGTGTTGCCCTTGATGACGTTGGAACAGGTCATGGCGGCATGGCCTACCTGCAAAAGCTGGGCGTCGACATCATCAAGATCGACAAGATGTTCATCGATACGATTGGGTCGGACGACAGCTCGACTACGATTGTCGATTCACTTGTTGAGCTTGCCGACAATCTGGGCATGGGCATTATTGCCGAGGGCGTTGAATTCGAGGAGCAGGTCGAACGCCTGCTCGATCTCGGGGTAACGGCGGCACAGGGGTATCTCTACGCCGCTCCGATGTCGGCAGCAGACTATATTGCCTTTGCCGAGAAGATCGAAGAAGAAGAACTCAAGCAAATGCAGGCTGAAGCAGAAGCCGAGGCTGAAGCCGAAGAAGCTGCCTGATCAATTCCCGGCAGGTCAACGGCCAACGACTGTGTAGGGCTTTTCAAACCAGAACTCTTCCAGATTATCGCCATCACCTATGCGATCCACGACGGCAAAGAGACCAGGATCGGCAAGTGGTGTCAGAACACCATGCCAGGTACCTCGATTGAAGTTGATGCCTTGGCCCGGCTGTGTGGTGAACGCCCTTGGGTGTCTTGGCCGGCCATTATCATCGGGGCAGACAATCACCAGGAATGGCTCCTGCGTCATGGGCAAAAACGCCTGGCTGCCGAGTGGATGGCGCTCAACCATATCCAGCTGATAGGGCAGGGTCCGCTTGCGGGACTGAAAGATGCTGATGCCCGCCCGGGCGTCCAAGCCGGTGAAATCAAGGGTGGCGAGATCGTGAAATCGCCCGCACAGGCCCTGATTGATGATTTTGTCCGGTTCTCCGACAGCCGCCAAAACGTCTCCAAAGGGAGCAAAGGCCTCAGCTGTCAGCGGTTCAGTTTCAATGGTATCAGTCATTAACGCCCCGGCCTTAGTTTCATGTGCCGGTTGACATCCTTGTAAAGCAGATACCGGAACTTGCCCGGGCCACCGGCGTAACAGGCCTGCGGGCAAAATGCGCGCAGCCACATGTAGTCGCCAGCCTCCACTTCAACCCAGTCCTGGTTCAGCCGGTAGACCGCTTTGCCTTCCAGGACATAAAGCCCGTGCTCCATGACGTGGGTCTCGGCAAACGGGATCACTGCACCAGGTTCGAACGTAACGATATTGACATGCATGTCGTGCCGCATGTCAGCCGGGTCGACAAATCTCGTGGTGGCCCATTTCCCTTCGGTTCCCGGCATTGGGTTTGCTGGAACGTCTTTTTCATTGGTGACGAACGCCGTCGGTGCTTCGATGCCGTCAACTGGTTCATAGGCTTTCCTGACCCAATGAAAACGGACCGGTGCCTCGCTGCGGTTTTCAGCCTGCCAGTCGGCACCTGGTGGAATGAAGGCATAGCCGCCCGCTTCCAGCGAAAAGACCTTGTTGAAGAGCGTTAGTGTCAAATGACCGTCGACGACAAATAGAACACCTTCTGCCTGTTCATCCGTTTCCGGGCGCTCACTGCCTCCGCCCGGCTCAACTTCCACGATGTACTGGGAAAAGGTTTCCGCAAATCCGGACAAAGGGCGTGACAACACCCAGGCGCGTGTCTTTTCCCAGAAGGGCAGGAAGCTGGTCACGATATCGCGCATCGTACCTTTCGGGATAACCGCGTAGGCATCTGTGAAAACTGCACGGTCTGTCAAAAGCTGTGTCTGCGGCGGGTGTCCGCCTGTTGGCGCGAAGTAGGGGCCGTTTGTCATGAGGTCCAATTCTATAGTCAAGGAAACGTCGATAGAGGTTGTTGCCCGCACGGCAAAAGCGGGCAATCCCATTTAAAACGACACTAAGCCGGAGCGGCAAATGCTCCAAGCGTTTTAAAGCCAAGTGTTGATCCCTCGCTCTACAAAGCTTTTTCCGCAAGAGATAAAATCCTGCGCCTACCGCAGATGTATGGAGTAGGGGCATCAAAACACACAAACCCCGCCCGTGGGCAATCACGGGCGGGGTTGCGAGCAAGGCCTTGCGTGGACCGGGTCCTCTCAGGGAGCCGCCTTGAGAGCGCGTATTTCGGTCCGGCTTGCTCGAACTCTGTTTGTCAACTGGCTACAGGCACTTGCCTCCTTTGCTTGCAGGAACTCGGTCATGCGGGCATCAAGGTCGCTCAGGCGGCCCTGCCTCCGGTTGTGGCGGACAGGTTGCGGAGAGAACGCGAAAAACGGGTTGAATAACAGCACAGTCAATTCCTCACACTGGTTGGAGGCGGGCACGGGCCTGACGTTCAATCACCCGTTCCAATCGGTTCATTTCATCTCGAAGACGCAGTTTGAACTTCTTGAGCGTCCGGATGTGCAGGCTGTCGGGGGCAGGGCGCTTTTCTTCCTGACGGATCCGGGCGTCCAGCGTGTCATGCTGCTTGCGCAGGCTTCTGAGGCGTTTGATCATCGCGTGTCCTTCCAGGTTTTCTCTTCGACACGCTTGATATGGTGGTCAGTTGTCCATAGTTAAAATACATTGATTGTATTGTTGTGATAGAGAACCTCTATGGCTTATCGTCCTACAGCCCGGCAACTTGAGTATCTCGTCGCCCTTTCAGAAACCGGTCATTTCGGCGAGGCTGCGCGCAAATGCCATGTGTCGCAGCCGACACTATCGGCGCAGTTCAAATTGCTGGAAGACCAATTAGGTGTTGCCCTAATGGATAGGGGGGGCGGGTCGGTCACGCCTACACCTGCAGGCGAGGCCTTGGTTCCGCTGGCACGGCAGGCATTGGAGACACTTGACGAGATTGTCGTGTCGGCAACGGCGCGCATCGGAGGGCTGGGCGGCCTAATCCGCTTGGGTGTCTCGCCGACATTCGGACCATACTTCCTTCCTCATGTTCTGCCCCGCATCAAGGCAGAATTTCCGGATCTGGAATTATACATCCGCGAGGACCGCCCCGCGCTCCTGCAAGCAGAACTTCTGGCAGGGACCCTGGATTGCCTCCTGGTGCCAGGGCCGGTCTTGACCGATCAGATGGATTTGAACGGGCTGTGCGAAGAGGAAATCCTTTTGGGTCTTCCCGCTGGCCACGAGCTGGCTGCCCACGACCCTGTTCCAATGAAGGAGCTTGCCAGCGAGCGCCTGCTGACGCTTGGACAGGGCTACCGTCTTTTTGACGAGACACAGGCGTTGTGCCAGGCGTCGGGAGCAGATCTCAGGGAGGACTACGAAGGTACCAGCCTGGATGCGGTACGCCAGATGGTGTCGATCGGAATGGGGTTGTCCTTGTTTCCGGCCGGTTACATTTCTTCTGAATTTGGCAAGGAGGACCGGGTTGTTGCACGGCGCATAGAGGGGTTCCAGATGGTGCGTCAGCTGGTGTTCGCCTGGCGTCGCGGCAGTATCCGGCGGCCGCACTATGAAACTCTTGCTGGTCTTGCCCGAAGTGCCATTGCTGACGTCGGTATCGCAGGTTTGAACCTTCAAACACCAAAAAGCTGAAGCATTCGAGCTGCATACGTGAAAGCTCTTGTTGTCAGCACCTTATGCAATGTGGTCTCCTTTTGAATGACGCGAGTCCAGATCATCGGGAGAGAGACATGCCGCAGATTTCCGACAAATCAGAGTGTCAAACAGTGATCACCACATTCGAAATGACGCCAGGAACCTGTTTTGATTTGCTGGACGAGCTCAAGGATGCCTATGACAATTTCATCCGGCACCAGCCAGGCTTTCTTGGGGCTGGCCTTCACGTGAACGACGCTCAAACCCGGATTGCCAACTATTCCCAATGGGACAAGCGGGAAGATTTCCTGGCGATGTTGCGTTCCGACGAAATGCGCGAACGCAACAGGCGTATCAGTGCCCTTTGCAAAAGCTTTGAGCCAGTCATGTATGACGTTGCACGCAGTTTCGACATCTGATGCCGCAGGGAGCGGAAGTATTTAGTCAGGAGTCAGTCTGACGTCTGCATCTTGTAGGGCAGGACTCCACGCTGGCCGGTTTCGATAAATGGTTCCTTGTCGAGCGCCGGGAAGGCCCGTTGATCGCAGTTGTCCCGAGGGCAGATACGGCAATTGACCCCAATGGGTTCGGGGTTCGATATCTCGTCGACGGCAAGCCCGTCCGCGTAGACAATGGCATCGGCATATCTGACTTCGCAGCCGATACCCAGGGCATAGCGCCGTTCTCCGGTATGGTGGTCGGGCTTATGCTTGGTAACACTGGTCGCGATGCACAGGTATTGGACGCCGTCCGGCATTTGGGCGATTTGCGAGGTGAATTTGTTCGAGTTCTGCTCAAACGCCTGATGAACATTCCAGCGCGGGCAGGAGCCGCCGAACCGAGCAAATTGGAAGCGCGTCGCGCTATGCCGTTTCACCACGTTGCCGGCCCGGTCAATCTTGACGAAATAAAACGGAAGGCCGTTGGAGCCTGGTCTTTGCAGGGTGGAAAGACGGTGGCAGATGGTCTCGATGCTTGCATCGAGGAGGTTGGACAGGAGTTCGATGTCGTAGCGATGCCGCGTCGCAGCCCTCAGGAAGTCATCATAGGGCAGCAGCAGCGCACCCGCGAAATAGTTCCTGAGCGCCAGCCGGGCGATGCTTTCCGCCGAGCTTGTCTTGAAATTTGCCCGGTCGACTTCCTCTGAGATGATGTCCTTGGCGTGAAGTTCAGCAATGATTGAACCAAGGAGGAAGTTCTTCGTCGACTCCGGCAGGGCCCTGTAGATTGAGATCCGCCTGTTGTAACGGTCTTGCTCAATGAGCGTTCCCTGGTAGTCGGGGTGCTGCTCAACGGTCATGTCAAAGTTTTCGTCAAGCCAGTCTGTTAGACGGCTGAACTTTGAGCTGGCGCTGGACAGGCCGATCTGAATGGCCAGCCTTTCGGCAGCGCGGTCCAATTTGTCGACGTAGTTGTCTGTGTAGTGAAAGAAGTCGCGGACCTCCTCGTAGGCAGACTTTTTGAAACCGGGCCCACCTCCATCCGGACCATTCATATGGACCAGTTCATCCTGCAACGCGTCCTTGTCATGAAAACTGCGCAGGGAGCCGTAGAGGTCCATGATCGCCTTGGTCGCGCTTGGAGCCCGGGTCACCAGTTCGTGCAATTCCAATTTGCTGATTGATGCGTTGTGAAACTGGGTGTCTGCGAATATTTCCTGCAAATCCTGTATGACCCGGTCGAGATCGTTTTTCTCAAAGGCAGCCAGGTCTGTGCCAAAGATCCGGTTGACGGATAGAAGAACGGAAGCAGTGACCGGGCGGTTGTTGTTCTCAATCTGGTTTACGTAGGCGGTAGAGAGGCCGATTTTCCTGGCGAATTCAACTTGAGATAGGCCGAAGTCTGACCTGATCTGGCGAATAGTGTGGCCGGAATAGAGTTTCTTGCTCATGTCGGTTCCCGAAAACTAAATGCAAATATTTAGCATTATGCATTTTAATCTTTTACATTTTACAAATCTACCCTCTTAGCACAAGTTGTCTGTGTCGAAGGTGGAACCCAATGACGTGGATAAAAAGATGACGGCTCATTTTGCATTGAATACCCGCACCGACCTTGCCGAACTGAGCAACTCAGTCGCAGGCAACATCCGCCTGCCGGTCAATCTACACAAGGCAGTCACGCCCCGTCAGCTGGAAGTCATGCTCAAGCTGTGTCAGGGGAAAGTGAACAAGCAGATCGCTTATGAGATGGACGTAAGTACGGCGACCGTAAAGGCGCACATCCGCAATGCCATCGGCAGACTTAAGGCAAAGAACCGCGTCCATGCCGCAGCGATCGTTGCCGCCAATTGCGCGATTTTCTCGAGTTAAGGCCGGAATACCTCCCTACAGGCTTGCACATGTGCATACCCCATCGGCCACAGCTGCAACCTTCCTCACCCTCGGGAGGGCGCATCATCGAGAAAATGGCCCAGGTACGGTAGCGCGTTGTAACTTGCAGCCGTCCTGATCCATCAGGACACACAATTGCCCGCACATTTACGTAACGATGGGCGGGTCTTTTTGTGTGTTATCCAAATTTTATGAACCGCGGCGCAGCGGCAATCTTATGCAATCAGGCAGATGACGGCCGCATGCGGTCAAAGCTCCCTGCAAACGGCTTCTGATCCCGCGCCAACAGGTCCGGTCGTTTCAGTTTTGAAAGTAACTAATTGCTCTTCTTGGCAAAGCCGCAGCCTTGCCGATGGGAAGGCTCTCAATAATACCAACCGCAGCGCGTACTGTGCTACGCGCAAGGCTTATCAATTCACTGGTGCAAACAGATCCTTCCAGAAGCGGGATCGTATGGTTTGACAAGGAAAGTTTGTATCTTTCCTCTCCCTTGCCCAAGTCGATTGTTTTTAGTCCGGAATGCTCCGCCTGCATCGCCATGTTGATCAGCAGGATCAGGCCGGGCGAGTATTTCTGGAGCGCGACATTGTACGTCGTTATGAGATAATGCAGAGTTTCGCCTGAGCGGATGCAGAAGGATGTCGCGGCCAGATTGCCGTTCACGTAGAGCGAGGGCATAAGTCCGCAAAAGTCGTTTTCTTGATAGGTGAGTATTTCCTGCAGAAGATCGACTGCGCACTTGCGCTCAAGAACGGGATATACACCAGTCCTTTTGTGCTGATCATTTTTCCATTCAATGAGCTTTTTAAAGGTCTCTCTGTCGCTGTCGTGTTGGATGAATTTGACAGAGCCAACTTCCTTTGTAAGCTTTGCTTGTTTTTTAAGTGTGTTTTCGATTTCCCCGGAACCGGCCGCTTTCCTTTGTAAGCGGTAGTGCTCAAAGGACTCCGATAGGTCCATACAATGGGAAACGGCTGCGCTTTGGGAAAAGACTGCGAAGGCAAACTGATCAGCTGGCAGGTGGTCAAAATCGAACGCCGTCAATCCGCAGTCTTGCAATAATGTCCTTGGATCAAATCTGAAGCCGTGCCGTGCAATTACTCCATGATAATCTGAGAACGGGCCGCCAACAGGTTTTCCAATTCCAAGTGACCGCCGCTGAAACGGAAAGAAGACAGCAATTTCGCCATTGACCTCGCAGATGGCGATTTGAACGTTGCGGATAGCCTTTGATGCGGCCTGGAAGTACTTTGTCGAGAAATACGGGCTGGACAGAGACTGTTGTGCCGCCCGGAACTTGTTCCACAGCGCGATTTCGTCTGCCGTAAGCGAGGCCGGATCAACCACCCTGATCTTCAAATCGTTTCCCCTTTCCGAGAAGTTTTGGATCCGTTGATGGTTTTTGTATGAGCGGTGCTCTTCATTGTTGTTCTCCGGCGTCTAGACCGCCAGCACATGACAATGCGTTTTCAGGCGCGTATGGCGTGTAATTTCCTTCGTATCAGAAAGCCTCTAAATAGATACCTCAAATAGCGAAAAGTAATAAAATATCAAAATTGATGCCCAGGGTAGGATTGCTCCGTCTAAAAGCGCCTAATTGGATATAAAAAGAAAAATAGAACTTGGGTCAAGATGTAGTGCCTATATTTAGACTATATGATTTATAGGAATTTCGCTTTTGTATATGGAATGATTAGAAAATCGATATTATAATATTTAGTATATTGGATGGAATGTATAATCAGGGCCGTCTTTTAACTTTGGCTTTGTTATTTGACATCCGGCAATCCATCCAAAAAATCGGCAATGTAGCGCCGAAGTTACCTGCAAACTCCCATAAAAAATCGATTTGCATATTGTATGCAATCATAGATAGATGGTGTATATCTTAAAAATACAATCAAAGGTTATTCTATCGCTGTGGTTTTGAGGGAGAGCTTTTATGACGGTTTTCAATCATGGAATGACCAGGCTGGATCGCCTGACCGAGGCTTGCCTGAAGGGAGGGGGACCTAACTCTGGACGCCCCTTGCCACAGGTTTTTGGACGCCTGACATGTGAAAATCCCTTGGTCTGGAGTGGCAAGCACTCAGCGTTGGCCACCATTTTCGGCCAACTCGTTGCCAAAATGAAATCCAACAAAAATGCGGATGGCCCAGCCGATGCGGGCATGACGTTTTTCGGCCAGTTTGTGGACCATGATGTAACGCTGGATGCCACCAGCGCCATTGGTGCGGCGATTGATCCGCGCACCATCCGCAACATCAGGACCCCGTCTTTGGATCTGGATTGTGTATATGGGGATGGCCCGGAAGCATCGCCTCTTCTTTATGGGGACCTGGAGGGGCATGAGGGCTATTTGCTGTTTGGCAGAAAGAATAGCCACTTGGATCTTGCGCGGAATGACAAGGGCACAGCGCTGATCGGCGACCCACGCAACGACGAGAACATTTTCGTCAGCCAGGTGCAGGGCGCGTTCATCTGCCTCCATAATATTCTGCTCTACCAGGTTCACACCAAGGCGCCCCTCGGCAAGGCTGTGATGGACTATGCGAAATTCGCAACATCCGATGACGTGTGGAGCGAACAGGTGACGCCGGAAATGTCGCCGTTCGAGATGACCAGGCTCTTCATCCGGCACCATTATCAGTGGCTGGTGATCAATGATTATCTGCCGGCCTTTGTCGATCAGGCGGCAATCAATGCTGCATTCTACACCGACTTATTTGGCGCAACTCCTCCGATTATGCCGGTGGAGTTCTCTGGCGCTGCCTACCGCTTCGGTCATGCAACGGTGCAGCAATCCTATAAGTTGAAAGCAAAGGGTGGACAGAAAGACCTATTTGCCAAGCCGGGTTTTGAAAGGCGCGGACCGGAATGGGATCTCGACCTTGGCCTGTTTTTCGGTTCAAAGGCACAAAAGGCGCGGCCGGTCGGGCTGAGCGTTGCAGAAGACCTGTTTGAACTTCCCTTTGTCGGCAGTGGGATCACTTTTCCCGACGGCACATCGATCAAGACCAAGGACGCGAAAATCCTGCCGCTCAGGAATATCCTGCGCGACCGGTTCGCACTCCACATTGCAAGCGGCCAGCAGGTGGCCGATCTATTGAACATGAAACCGGTTCCCGTGCCAAAAATTCTGGCCGACAAGAAGATCACCAAAACGCCGCTCTGGTTCTACTGCCTTCAGGAAGCAGAAGTGTCCAAACTGGGCAAACTGACTGGCGTTGGCGGACGCATCGTATCGTCAGTCTTCCGTAACATCCTGACGCAGGACCGAAACAGTTACTTTTATCTGCCGAACTTCGCGCCTCATCCGGGATTTGAGTCTCTGGCCAGCGTGATGGCGTTTGTTGAACAGGAACGCGGAACCCTGCCGCATCCCGACGAGCTGCATTCTGGTTCGTAAGTAGACAATTCAAAACCTGCGGCCCGGGGCATCAGCTCCGGGCCTGCGCGTTGGCTTTCTTCTTTTGAGCTGCTGAATTAAAGGGCGTAGTCCGGGCGGCCGTCCTTGTAGGCAGCCAAAGCGTTCCAAACCAGGGAATGTGCCGGCGTCGGGACGCCGGTCTCCAATCCCAATTCGTGCACGCGGCCGGAGAGCCATTGCAATTCCGTTTGTTTGCCGGCCAGGATATCGACAATCAGGGACGAGGATTGGGTCGGTGGTTGTTGGCCGTAAAGGCCGAGGACCGTTTCCCTATGGTTTGGATCAAGGCCGATCTTCTTGGCCGCGGCCACAACAAGGGCTTCATCAAGAAGTTGCCTCAGCAGGGAAGTCGCTGACTTGGAGGCAAATACACCGCCAAGAGACATGCGGGTTATTGCGGTAACGGCGGCAATGGAGCTTTGCGCCGTAAATTTGGCCCAGACCACCTTGTCTGAATCATCTACCGGCGTGGCATCAATGGCGATTGCAGCCTCAATGGCCGCGAAAAACTCGGCCATTACCGGATCGCCCTGCAGCCGGTCGACCAGCATCAGGTGCTTGCCGCCAGGCGTCATGATTGTTCCAGGTTCCCTGATATAGGCGGCCAGATAAATGACGCCTTGCGCAATCGTATCCGGATCGATATGGCGAGAAAGGATTGGTTTTGCGTCAATTCCGTTCTGCAGTGTCACGATGCGCGTTTGCGGTGCCAGCAGTGCCGGAAGGTCATTTGCCACACCTTCAAGGTCCGGCATCTTCACGGTTACCAGCACAAGATCGGCAGGACCGGCATCGGTCGCCTGTTCAACAGCGCGGATATTTGCCAGGTGCGCATCGCCCAGCGGGCTCTCGATCTTCAGGCCGTTTTCCTGGACTGCAGCCAGATGCCGGCCGCGGGCGATGAGCGTGACATCATGCCCGGCTTCAGCCAGCCGGCCGCCGATGTAGCCGCCAATTCCACCAGCCCCCACAACTGCAACTTTCATCGCATCGGCTCCCTTTTGGTCTAGGTGACGCCTTATGATTGAAGCTCAAGGTGAGTAACCCGGATCTTGCAATTTCTAGGCAAAAATTGGAAGTTCTTCCGTAAGGAAGTTTTTTGAAGTTGGTTGTTTCGTAAATTCATACATAGATGTCGTTGGGCATTGGTGACCTTGAGGCGACCATAAACCTCACAGGCATCAAAGGTGAGGTTCGAAGTAATCATAATACTTCAAAAGTTTATTTTGGGCGGGCGGATTTATGCAAATTTTTACATTTACCTCTGGCAACGACACCGTTGATGCTGGTGATTTGGATTATGATTGGGGTGATGCAGTCGATACCGGTCAGGGCAATGACAATGTCACTTTGTCCGCAGGTTTGATCTACATTTCAGGCCCTGGAAACGATGAGATTTCGACCGATGGCACCGGTGGTGGCTACGCACTCTGGTCAGCCACCGGAGAAGTGGTGGTTAATCTTCGGGACGGCTTGGTGACAGATGGCCACGGCGGCACGGATACTGTCTCCGGCATTTCAGACGTCCACTTTAATTCCGATTTCAACGCGACGGTCATAGGCGCCGACAATGACGAAATTGTCTTTGTTTCAAGCGGAAATCATACGCTCGATCTGGGGGGCGGAGCGGATACGGTTTGGTACTTTTCGAATACGTCCGATGAGTTTGAAATCGTTCACTTCGGACGCAACACGGTTGTTTACAACGATGACTACATTTCCGTCCTAACCGACGTTGAAACCATATCCTTCACGGACACCTCCATCGATACCCATTTCGCGGGATCGCCGTTAACTGCATCTACAAGCGACCCGCTCCTTGAGTTTAATTTGAGCGAGATGTCAGAGGGGTGGTGGTATGCAGGTGTTTACAATGAACCTCAGGTAATCAGGCACGATCCGGACCGGACCTTGGTAATTGACATTAACCAGGACGGATATGATGACGCCATAGTTCCGGTTACACGCGGATACAGGACCGGCGAAGACACCCGAGAGCAATTCCTGGCCTTTCTGGGTGGACCAGACGGTTTGACGTACGATGCAGATTTGACTGCGCAATTGCCCTACACCGGTGGCGGCCGGCGCGTGGACACCATCGAGTTGGCAGATTCCGGTCAGCAGGCGCTTGTGACCGTTGCAACTGATGCCGTGCGTGAAGGCGAGACAAGCTATGACATTCCCTGGCGCCTTGGTGATTTGACGGTCGTTGCTCCGCTTCCGTTATTGGATATTGCGCCAGATATTGTGCCCGACGGGGGACTGCTACACACCGGCACTACAGGCCGGGAGACGGCAGTGGATGCCCATTCGATGGCCGTTGGCGACGTTAACAACGACGGTATGGAAGACATCGTTGTTGGAGACGGCGAAGAGGTCTTTGTTCTCCAGCAAACGCTGACCGGTACTTGGGATATGATCAGGTCCTCGTTTTGGGACTCAATTGCCTGGGGCTGGGACGAACCCGCAATTGTCGGGACGTCCTCTCCAATATTGCTGGATCTGCATTTGGCTGATCTCAACGGCGATGGAAGCGATGATTTGGTTGTCGGGTGGGGGCACGATGACGCTTATACCCGCGTCTTTTTCAACGATGGATCCGGCGGATTTAGCATTTCCGAGAGCAATACGTTACCGCTTGCCCCGTACGGCTTGAACAGTCTCCCTTTGATTACGTTCTCCGAGGACTTTGATGGAGACGGTGATCTGGATTTGCTGATCAACTATTCCCGGTTTGAGCCTTATTACGGTGGGGATTATTTGCAGTATCTGGAAAATGACGGAAACGGCAATTT
This sequence comes from Roseibium sp., assembly GCA_965230705.1. Classification (GTDB taxonomy): domain Bacteria; phylum Pseudomonadota; class Alphaproteobacteria; order Rhizobiales; family Stappiaceae; genus Roseibium. The sequence goes on from CBDDLN010000001.1 coordinate 2,163,520, forward strand.
CATTGATGCGTCGGAAGCTGCCTTCGGTGATGCAATCGACAACGCCGTCACTTTCAGCTCACGGCTTACCTGGGCTCAATATTGGAACGTTGCAGACCTCAATGGCGATGGCCATGCAGACATTATTGGCAATGACCCGACGACTTACGACAGCATAATTGCCTATATCAACAACGGCGACGGCACCTTCCAGCGTTACGATGTTCCAGTCCTCGGGCAAGGCCCAACGAGTCCGCTCACAGTTGGGGACTTTGATGGCGATGGTGCGATGGAGTTCCTTTCTTTCAATGCTGGACAGTCATCAGACGGGCAATCGCTGGATAACAGCTTCATGGTTCATGAGCTGTCGGCATCAGAGTTTGATCCGGACAATCTCTTCGATCCTTTGGATATTCCGCTATCTGACAGCGACGTCACGATCGGAACGGCGTCAAACAACAGCATGTCGGGCAATGGCACCGGAGACGCGCTTTTCGGCCGGGCCGGGTCCGACACGCTGAAAGGCTTTGGCGGTAATGATTTGCTTGTAGGCGAAACGGGAGCGGATGTTCTTGTCGGCGGTGCTGGCAATGACATTGTTTTTGGAGGCGCTGGAGCAGACAAGATCTGGGCTGGTTCCGGCGACCAGGGCGACGATGAATTCAATGGAGGTCTTGGCAATGATACGTTGGGGCTGGGTGCGGGCAACGATACAGCCTTTGGAAATGAGGGAAACGACATCGTTTTTGCAGGCGATGGGAATGACATTGCCTATGGCCACAACGGCAATGACATCATCTGGAGCGGAGCTGGGCACGATGACGTCTATGGCAACAGTCACAACGATACGATTGGCGGTGGGCTCGGCCACGACACGCTGATCGGTGGCGGCGGCAATGATGTCATCTATGGCTCCAATGGCCACGACAAGCTGAATGCCGGACTGGGGGCAGATGCTGTCTTTGGCGGCGGAGGCAACGACACAATTACCGGCGGTGGTGGCAGTGATACCCTTTACGGAGGCAACAACAACGACACCTTCATTTTTGGCAACAATCACGGGGATGACTTCATCGGCGGTTTCAGCGCCAAGGGCGTCAACAAGATCAACTTGTCTGCCCTGAACCTCTCCGGCGTTCAGGACATAAGTATTTCCCAATCGGGTGTGGACACGGTGATTGATACCGGGCAGGGCACAATCACCCTTTGGAACACCAGTGCTTCGAACATTTCATCCGATGTTTTCGTGTTCTAGGTGATGCCAGATTGGTGCCAAATGGACGAAGCCCATTTTTTCTAAAGCCGTCAAAGATGCAGAACGGAGACGACATTGCCCTCAATCATATTTTCTGTTGTGGCGTTTTTTGCGCTTATCATTAGCCAGCCAGCAATTTCGCAGGACAATCCGATCGTGAAGAGGTTGGCAGCCCTCACCGAAGCCTACAATGCGAAAGACGCAGCAGCGATATCTGAGTTCTATACAGAAAACGGTGCGTTGCTACCGCCGCGGAGCCGCGCTCTGATCGGGCGCCAAAAGATAGCAGCCCATTATGCGCAGGCATTTGCCAACGGAGTGCAGTCGCTCAAGTACCAGGTGCTGGAGATCAATCGTGCCGGTGAAGATACTGCCATCGAGATTGGCGAAACCCTGGTCCAGTTTCCCGAGCAGAAAATCTCCGGCCGGTCCATGCATGTCTGGAGGAAGGTGAATGGGACATGGTTTCTGCACCGGGACATGTACCATGTGCTCGCCATATCCAGGTGACTGCAGGTTCTCCCGAGCAAAACGTAGTGTGGCCGTGGATTTGAAAGCGCTCATGCCTTTGGCCTTTTCTAAGAAGACCCGTTTGGCGCATGTGCCGGTCTAGCCTGCTCTCAATCCGATTCTGATCCGCAAGGCAACTTCTTCGCCGTTTGCCGGGCAAAGCAACAGTGCTGAGTGTGCGTTGCTTCGCCTAGCCGGTTTCTGGCCGTGTGGGGTCGCCTGGCGGCCAGCCGGGCTGCTGTCGCCTCTATAGCCTGTCCTGAAAACCGTATAGCGAAGCGCGTTCTGCTGAGGGGCGTGGCCGCCGTTCAAACAGGACATGCCGGATGGTTGATGACGGTAGGGATTTGAATTCAGATACGACGGTGAAGGGAATTGCCTTGCTCATTCTGGGGCTGAGCATCTTTTCCGTTCAGGACGTCATCATGAAGATCTTCAGCAATCAGATGGCGGTCCAGGAGGTCATCTTCCTGCGCGGGCTTGTCACGCTGCTGCCGATTGGCGCTGCGCTTTATCTGACTGATGGATGGCGGGCGTTCATCACCCATAGGCTGGCGCTCTCATGTTTGCGTGGAGCGGCAGGGTTCGTTTGTTTTACCACCTTCTCCATGGCGCTTGCTGTCCTGCCGCTTGCCGACGCCATGCCGCTTTATTACACAGCGCCGTTGTTTGTTGTTGTGTTTGCCAATCCGCTTCTGGGTGAGCGGGTCGGGTTGGTCAGCTGGATCGCCATTCTCGTTGGCTTCTCGGGCGTTATTCTGGTCGCCCAGCCGGGCGCAGGCGGTCTGGAACCTGCCATGATCCTGGCACTTGTGTCTGCAGCCGCCTACAGCGGGCAGAGCCTTATGGCCCGCATGCTTGGGCCAACCGAAAGCGCATTGCGCATGACCTTCTATTCCATGCTCACCTTCGTAGTTCTAAGCGGTGGCCTGGGCCTGCTCTTCGGCAGCGGCTGGATGAACCGGTTCGATCACCCGAGTGCCCAATACCTGTTCCGTGCCTGGGAAGTGCCGACGCTTGCCCAGTCTGGCCTGATCGTGACCGTTGGCCTTGTGGCTGCAGCCGGATTTTATTGCATCAGCCAGGCTTACCGGCTCGGCAGCGCCAACCGCGTCGCGCCGTTCGAGTACAGCTCCTTGCCGTTTGCAGTCTTCTGGGGCTGGCTCATTTGGGACGCGGTTCCATCAGCGACAACGGTTCTTGGCAGTGCACTCATCATCGGTAGCGGGCTCTATATCCTTCACTGCGAAGTCTCCTCCCGCCGGCGGGCACGCAAAAGAGGGTATGCGTGAGTGAGGAAACGCGCGCTGGCCTGAATACTCCAGTGCCTGCAATTGAGGGGACATTGACCAGTTCTGTTCTTGAAGCTTAGATTACGTGATGACCCAAGAGTTTGCGGAGTGACTATTTCAAACCTACCGTAAGGACATCTCATGGCGGTCTTGTACGATACTGAAGATGATGTGCTTTGGTACGGCACTGAAGATGCCGACGCCATGTACGCCTCGATCTATGCCGAAACAATTTTCAGCCTTGGCGGAAGTGATGAGGTGTTCGGCCGGGATTTCTTCGGCGATACGATTTACGGAGGCGATGGAGCCGATACGCTCAATGGCCGGACCGGGAATGACGAACTGCGCGGCGGCAATCAGACAGATGAACTGATCGGCGGCTATGGCGATGACACCCTTTATGGCAACTCAGGTGGCGACACGATTGGCGGCGGGGTCGGCAACGATCTGATCCTGGCCGGTGGCGGCACAGATTTCGTCAACGGCGGTGACGGCGATGACCTGATTTACGACGGTGACAACGCCTTGTCGCCTTTGACGAGCCAGGCCGACGGCTTGAAGAACACTTTTTTCGGAGATGCTGGAAACGACAGCCTGTTCGGCAACGATGGCGGTGCCGATTTTCTGGGCGGCGGCCAGGGTAACGACGAGCTGCGCGGCCAGGGCGGGGCAGATACCATTTACGCAGGAGAGGGCGCTGATACGGTTTTCGGCGGAACTGGAAACGACAGCCTGGTCGGCGATGTGAACGAAAGCTCTGATAACACCAGCACTGGTGATTTCCTTTTTGGAGAAGGGGGCGATGACACCATCTGGGGCAACGGAATCGTCGGAAACTACCTGAACGGCGGCATTGGTGCTGACATGGTGACCGGCGGGGAGGGCAACGATACGATTTATGCGGGCGCCGGTGATCAGGGGGTGGATACCATCGAAGGAGCCGACGGCTCGGACATCATCGCCGGAGGCGGCGGCGGCGACCAGATCATAGGCGGGAAAGGTGCCGACACGGTGTGGGGCGGTGCCGGTGACGATTTGATAATTGATGGTGACCCGTTTCCTTCCACCACAGACAGCGAAGGCAATAACTTCTGGGGCGGTGCTGGAAACGATTCGATCAAGGCCAATGACGAAGGCGACGATGAACTCGGCGGCGGGGCCGGAACTGACAGCATCCAGGGACTTGGTGGCAATGACACCATGTGGGGCGGGGCGGGTAGAGACAGCCTGTTCGGCAGCAATGGGAACGACCAGATCGGTGGAGGTGCCGGTGCCGACGAAGTTTTTGCAAGTTTTGGAAATGACACGGTTTATGGCGGCGATGGCAATGATGACATTTACACCGGTATTGGCGATGATGAAATCTATGGCGGCGCTGGAAACGACAGCATTTTCAGCCATGAGGGCGCAGACATATTAAATGGTGGCGGCGGTGACGATACGCTGCGCGCTGGCGACGGCGATGATACGCTGACAGGCGGCAGCGGCGCCGATTTGTTTGGCAGCTTCACCTCCGGTGCGAATTTCATTACTGACTTCACAGTGGCGGATGGGGACAAGATAGATCTTAGAACCCCGAATGGAAGTACGGCCTTTACAAACCTGAAGTCGGTAACAGAAGTTCAGGATGCCGCCACGGTGAGTGGAAACGCGGTCAGCATAGACCTTGGATTTGGTAATACGCTGGTCCTGGTGGGCATTACAGATCTGTCAGTGCTGTCTAGTGACAGCCTGCTGTTTTAGGGCTCTGCCATGTGCGCCACATAGCGCAACTTCAGCAAATGAAACTCTCGCGGTCGGTCCCTAACTCAGATGTTCCCTATGCAATACGCGCTGCGCAAATCCGGCGGCGTAACCCAGCAAGATCAACACAAATGCTGTGAGAAGCGGCAAATGCGGCTCGTTGAGGAAAAAGAGCGGCAGATCGACCGGGAATACCAGTTCCAGCATCAGGCGGACGCCCCAAACAATGACCATCAGGCCCCAGAATGCGGTTTCCATGAGGCTTCGATGTCCTGGATTGGATAGAAGCGTCAGAATGCCGAACGTCACCAGAAAGGTTCCGATCGCGTATGTGCCGAGATAGACGAAATGATCTCTTTGTGTTTCAGGAACGGCGGCAAGTGCTTCCGGTGTATAGCCGAAACTTGGCATTGCGAAATGGGCCAGGCCGATCGCCAAGACCAAAACACCTGCCAAACGGGACAGGAAATTCTTGAATTTACCCATGTTCATCAGCTCCCTTTTTCTGAATTGTCGAGCAGGACTGCCTGCGCGAGGAACCTGGAAACAACTGCGAGTTCCCGCTCGTTGAAATCATTTGTCAGCCGCTGGTCGAATGCCGAAATCATTAGTTTTACGTCTTTAAGTGCCATTCGCCCTTTTGACGTGAGGTGAAGAACGCTTGCTCTGCCGTCGTCCGGATCCGGCTTCCGGCAAACCAGATCCGCCTTTTCCATGCGTGCCACGAGGGTTGTCGCTGCCGGCTTGCCAAGGTCGAGTTGCTTGGCGAGTTCGATGATCTTGCAAGCCTCAAGCCTTGAAAGAATGAGCAATGCCTGCGCCTGGGCGCCATAGACACCGGCTCTTGACTGAGCCTCGGCAGTTGCAACTTTTGTCAGGCGGGCGCAGGCGCTCTTAAGGGCAAGGAAATAGCTGGTCATGGTTCTGAATATGTGGTTCGTATACGAACCAGTCAAGCTATGAGTTAAATTGTTTTTATAAAAACCGTTGATTGCAGTCCTTGCAGGAGAACGTTACGCCGATCCGGAGTACGGCGGAAGAAAGCCCCTAACGCTTGATAATGCAGGTTCTTTTGCGACCACTTGCGCTCATGCCGCACTGTCGGCAGGCCGTCAGGCGTGCTATTGGAACAGCCAGATTGGGAGTTATGCATGACCGAACCGAGGGTACTCATCGCGGGCGGCGGGATCGGGGGATTGTCCCTTGCGCTGACGCTGCATCAAATTGGCGTGGACTGCGTCGTCTTTGAAGCCGTGCGCGAATTGAAACCGCTTGGGGTCGGCATCAACCTGCAGCCCAATGCGGTTCGGGAACTGATGGACATGGGCTTCTCTGAGGCCGACCTGGACACGTTCGGCGTCCCGGCCAAGGAATGGGCTCTGGTGGGACTTAAGGGACAGGAAATATACGCCGAGCCACGGGGCTGCTTCGCCGGCTACAACTGGCCGCAATATGCTGTTCACCGCGGCGAATTCCACATGGCGCTTTACCGCCGGTTCCGGGAGATTGCCGGTGCGGACAAGATCCGTCTAGGTCACAAGGCGGTAGGCTACGAGATCAACGACGACGGCACGGTAACGCTGATCCTTGAGGCGAACGGCGAGTGTGTGCAGGAAACCGGGACAGTGCTGATCGGTGCAGACGGCATTCACTCAGCGATGCGGGCGCAGATGCATCCGGACCAGCCGCCTATCCACTGGGGAGGCGCCGTGATGTGGCGCGGCACCACCTGGGCGAAACCGGTCAGAACCGGGTCATCCTTTGTCGGCCTTGGAACCCATGCGCAGCGGATGGTGATCTATCCGATCTCCCATCCCGATCCCGAAACCGGGCTGGCGCTGGTCAACTGGATCGCAGAGGTCACTTATGACGATCCGGCAGAGCATGAGACAATGGGCTGGTTCCGCCAGGTCGGGATCGACGATTTCATCCACCATTTTGAAGACTGGACCTATGACTGGCTGGATGTTCCGGCCCTGATCCGGGGGGCGGATGTTGCCTATGAAAACCCGATGATCGACCGGGATCCGGTTCCAAGTTGGGTCGACGGGCCGGTCGCCCTGATGGGGGATGCCGCTCATGCCATGTATCCGACCGGATCGAACGGGGCCAGCCAGGCGGTAATCGATGCCCGTACACTGGGCCAAATGTTCATCGAAAACGGCGTCGGTACGACCGCGCTCACCGCCTACAACGACCAGCTTTGCGGTCCTGTCTCCGAGCTTGTCCTGCGCAACCGGGGGGCCGGGCCGTTTGGGCTATTGAACATGGTCAATGAGCGTTGCGAAGGCGAGTTTGACGCTATCGATGATGTCATTCCGGAATCTGAGCGCAAGGAGTTCATGGCGAGATACCAGTCCGCCGCAGGCTTTGCCCGCGATGCCCTGAACGCCGCACCCCAGATGATCCCGGCCGGCGTAAAAGCAACCTGACGGTTTCACACCTGAGGGTTGGCAATGGCAGCTCTAGCTGGTCTCTCAAAAACAAAACCCGCCGACCGTCTCCGATGCGCGGGTTTTCGTTTGGGCACGAATATTAGTGCCTCTCACTGCGATGCTGTGGACCTGCCCCGAAGCGAACCTTCGCGAGAACCGAAAAAGTCCTGCTAAAGGCCGAGCTCGAGGGTCCGGAGCAGGCGGAAGCGGGTTTTTCCCGTGTTGCCGCCCAGCGAAATCACGAAGGGCACCAAGCCGTGTTTGGAGGTTATCACGTATCCCGCCAGTGCGCGCACACCGGGGATCGTCCCGGTCTTGTAGCGCGATCCCGCCCGGGTCTTTGGCATCAGTTCGGCATGCGGCGCAAACTGGTGCAGGATCTTGGCGAGGCCATAGGTGGAGAAGCGGTTTTCGGGGCTGATGCCCGAGCCTTCCTTGAGGTCGATGGCATCTTTGATACCGTGTTCGGCAAAGATTTCTTCGGCGACCTGCACCGATTTTTCAAGGCTAACCGGCCCGCCGAGGCGGTGGGCGCCAGTCTCCAGAAAGATCTGGTTGGCGATGTAATTGTTCGATCCCACCATCAGCTGGGTCAGGATCTCCGAAAGCGGACGTGACTGGCGGTGCACATGCACCGGTTTCAGGTTCGCGGGAACGGATCCGGTTGAGATTTCGCCTTCGATGCTGCCGCCGGCCCGCTCGATAAAGGCGGCAAGAAGCTCGCCGGCGTAGCGCACGCCGACGGCAGGGTCTTCCTGAGCCAGGCTGATACGGCCGCGCCCCTTGGGACCGCGCTTGCGGAATTGGCTGACCGCCAGGGGCGTGATCGGGGTTTGCTTTTCCGCAGACCGGACGCTGTTTCCCTTGCGCACGGCGTGGATCGTGTTGAAGTTCACGGCCAATGCCGAGTTCAGGGCGTCATAGGCCTCGCCGGTGTCCTCGATGCCGGGGATGCGAAGGTCTGAAGGGTAGTAGCTTGCGTCAAGAACGAGACCCTTGAACGGCTCCTTGCCGGTCGCGGCCAAAAGCTCGGGTGCGAGCAGCGCAAGCTCCTCGGAGACAAGGAAGGGATCGCCGCCACCGCGAACATACAACACCCTGTCGCTGTCCAGAAAAAAACGCGTTTCGAACCGGTAGTCGGCCCCCAGAACCTCCAGGGCCAGCCACGCGGTGACGACCTTGGCAACGGAAGCGGGGACGAACAACCGGTCGGCGTTTTGGGCCACCAGTTCGTTGCCCTCCTTATCCAGCACGAGCACGGCACCTGACGGTGCAACGGCCGCGACCTTGTCCTTGATGTCAGCCAGGACCGGTTGGGGAACTAGGAAGAGGGCAAGGATGAGAGCAAGCAGGCGCATGGAGGCTCCAGTCAGCGGCTCAATAGGCGGCTGGTGAATGAGTTTAATGCCGGCCGGTGATCATCGAACTCATCGTTGAAGCACGCCGGAGAATCCATGAGAGCCGATTGGGCATTCCATGACAACCGGAACTTCCAATGAGTGTGAATCCTCTTTGGAAATGTTGGCCCAGCCCGGTTGTTGGGACCGTTTGCAGCGAAAGGTTGCTTTGGGCGGAAAGCGGATTTTCGCTGCGTTTGCTCAGTTTCGAGGTCGGTCTCGCGGCGGCTGCCGTTCGTATTAGAACTAATTCCCCCCGCGGAGTTAATTACACCCCCTTCGGTTGCGTAAGATTTCCACATTGTCTGGACACGTTTCGGTTGAAGAGGCATTCTCAATGCAAAGCAAAGAAAGGTGAGCGGTGCTTTGTCAAAAGATGATTTTCCAACACCTTCTGAGTTTATGCGGGGACAACGTCCGGGACAGTTTTCAGACTCCCATATCGATGAGAACATTGAATTGGATGCAGGCTTTCTCGAGTACAAATTAGAAAGCATAACAAGCCGCAGCGAGGAAAAACAATTCGAACATCTTGCAAGGCGTCTCGCAGAACGACTGATTTGTCCTAACCTCATACCTCAGACAGGGCCAACTGGCGGTGGCGACAGCAAAGTTGATACCGAGACGTACCCTGTTCACGAGGATATTTCGTCCCGTTGGTACGAGGGAAACGTCGAAGCAGCGAACGAGCGTTGGGGGTTTGCCGTAAGCGCAAAGAAGCAGTGGCAGGGCAAGCTTCGTTCGGACATGGCTTCCATCGCATCCACCGGTCGCGGCTATAGAGTAGCGTATTTTGTTTCCAATCAATTCATTAGTGACAAATCCAAGTCGAAATTTCAGGACGAGCTTTCAAATGAGCACGGGTTTGAGGTCCGAATTCTTGACCGTACTTGGCTGATGGAAGCGATCATTGAAAAGGGCAACGAAGACATTGCTGCTCAGGCACTGAATCTATCGAACTTCACGACTTCGAAGAAAATTGGTCCTAACGATCTTTCCAAACAGGAAGCCTTGGACGAGCTCGAAAATGAAATCTGTGACACGGGCAGATATCAGGGAGTTGAATATCAACTTGTTGAGGACTCTATTTCCGCGGCGATAATCTCAAGGGAACTCGAGCTTGACCGGCACATTACAGAAGGTCGGCATGAACGTGCCATTCGGCTTGCGAGAGAGCATGGAACTGAAAGTCAGATTGCCGGTGCATTGTATCAAAAGGCTTGGACTGCGGTGTACTGGCACGATGATTTTGGCGTCTTGCTTGGCGTCTATGATGAAATCGAGGCATTCTCCCTTGGTAGCAGAGATTCATCGGACATAGAGAAGGCAATCAACCTTTGGCAAACTCTGCACACCGCGGTTATTTCTGAAGCGCTTTCGTTGGAAGAAACCAAGCTGGTTGATAGGGCAAATCGCCTGATCCACCATTTGGAAGAGCTTTCCGGCGACACGGATAGGCCAAACAACGCCGCAAACTCAAAATGGCTTATGTTGGGGATGCAGATTATCCAACATGCAGCCGACGAAAGCCAACGAGACAAGCTACTGCTAGATTTTGGCGACTTGTTGGTAGATTCACAGCATCTCGGAGGTTTTGAATTCAATCGGGCATATGAGTACTTTGAGGTACTTGGCGCACCCTTTGGCGAATTGGAGGTTTACGATGAGGTATTCGAGCAAGTTCTCCCTGTTTACCAAGAACGGCATAGTGATGTGGCCGTTGCAGATAAGCTCTTCAATCGCGGCATAGATAAGCTTCGCACCGACAAGGTAATCTCTGCTATCGACCTGCTGGGGCGAGCGCTACCGAAACTTATAAAGGCTGAGAAAAAGGAGCGCATGGTTCGCTGCCTCGCAGCGTTGGCTTCAGCTTACAGTTCAATGGACTTGTTTTGGGCTGCATACGCAAACCACATGTCAGCTCTTTCGATACTGATCCAAGACTTCGGCGAAACCAGAGAGATAGATCCTTTGTTGCCTATGTTGTTGGAAAAAATGTTCTGGGGGGAAATCTCAACAGGACGCATTCCACATGCACTGTGGTGTCTGGAATTGCAAATCTCGATCTTAAGGCAAACAGGCCTTGATGAAGAAGATGAACGTTTTCAGGAAGACTACCAGCTGAAGGGTGGAGTGTTGGCAATGCTCCTGCTGAAGGCGGATGCTAGCCAGTTGAATGAGTTCACAGGTTTAGTGGACTTCTTTGAGCAGAACGGTCTGATTGCTTGCTCATTAGCTCTATTGTTCGCTTTTGGAGGTCCTGATTACCTTCGAAAGCACGAATACGTCCCAGGTTCTGAAAGTGATACAGAGATTTGGGAGATGATGAAGAGGCTGTGGGATCAGCCTGCGCAGAGTAGCTTGCCTGAACGTATTGATACGTTTGGAGGCAAGAACGTGAGCCTGATATCTCGGTTACTGGGAACACGATGGGAAATTGTTTGCCAGCATAATCCTTGGTGCGTGAGAATAGGGGAAAGCTATATGGGCTTCCTCGAAGCCTTTCTTGCAACCAGCCTTTCTCATCAGGCAGTCGGCATGATGGAACGAGCGAAAATGCGCTTCCAATTGGCATCCGAGGGCGAGACTTGCCCAAATGAACAGGGACTGGAACTTCGCCCTGGGTCGGGGAGCGAGTTAGCCACGGTAGTGATATGGCCTGAGAGATTTCCGTTAGGCAGCCTTAGAACTGACAAGTTACGTGATTTCTTCGTATATTCGCTGGTGAACATACTGCCCAAAATTCTGTTTCCTAGAGACACAAAGGCGTTTTTGGACGTGGTTGCCGGTTCGGAGGAAGGTTTGCCTCGCTCGCTCATGTTTGCCGATGTCTTGGCGAGTTCATCAAATATTTTCGATGACAGTCGTTCCCCATCATTGAGTGACTGGGCTGGCGAGGGAGATAGCTACGAGATAGTTGTGGACCCACCCTCCAACCTGGCTTTGCAGTCAATAATGTCTCTCAGGCAGCTGAAGAATAAGGAGGAGATGAAGTTCGGCGAAGGTGAGCCCCCCGACGATTTCCTTGAAGACACACCTCTCAAGCACGGTGCTTACCAGACCTTTTCAATGGTGGACATCGAACTGTGGCAAGAGGCTGGTTGGGAGGGTGTAGGAGTCGCCCTTCAGCCTGACCTGCCGAATGCACCACCTTTCTTGGGCCTTCTATTTAGAAACGGTGAAGCTGGGCGACGCATCTTTGAGAACTGGATTTCCGACATCGGGCGGGTGGATTCAAATGAGAAAATTCGCATTGTGATATTGACCGGAGTCGAAAAGTCAAACCCCAACGCCTACACGTTGGCAGTGACTTCAAATATCGACAAAGCGCAATTCAAGGAGCTTGATCGCTTCTTCGTAACTTCAAAAATGAAGACTATGGAGAACCCAGACCCACGAAACTTAGAGAATTTTGGCAGGTCATTCGCTGCCTCTCAAAAGTATGCCTTGGTGCCGGTGACCCTATCCGACGATGGAAGGCCACCTGACTTCCACTTTGATCTGTCGATCCTGAAACGCGAGGTTGTTATCAGGGAAGCTTGGACCATCGGACTCAATGATCCTGATGGCATGGCAGTTTCCCCAAGCATAGATCCAATCATCCCAAAAGGTCAGGAGAACGCTCCAATACTCGAGTTAATTGAGTGGCAAAAGAATCGCGGCAAGTGAAAGGGGCGAAGCTTGCTACCAAGGTCCGCTTTGGGAATACCGCAACGCAATATTGACTTGGATTGCAAATGGCAGCAATGGAGCCGAGAGCTACCGCAGAATCTGTCCTGAAGAAGGTCGGCATTTGTGAGCGAATTTCCAGGAGCGAACAGTCCGCTCCTGGCCTCAGAGCTGCCGTCGATAACCAGGGAATAGAAATCCCGCCCAATCGTTTCCGATGGGCGGGTTTTTGTGTTTCAGGACCGTTTGAGCCGTTTGTTGGCCTAAATCGTCAATCCGTTGCGACTCGGGACACCACTCCCGGTTCCGCGGTTAGCTACACCCGCTGGTGCTGCCGCAGGTGTCGCATTTGAGGCAGGTGCCGTTGCGGACCATGGTGAAGTTGCCGCATTCCGCGCAGCTTTCGCCTTCATACCCCTTCATCCGCGCCTGGGCGATCTGTTGGGCATTGGTTGCCGGGGCAGGGGCGGTTGTCACTTCAACGGCGGCGACGGCTTCCGCACCGCGGGCAAAGGCCGTTGCGATGGCAGATGTCTGAGCCGCTGGTGTGGCCGCAGCTTCCGGAGAAATAACCTCCGTCAGGCTGCCGGCCGGCTCTTCGCCGGAGACCAGGCGGAAGCGCTCCGTCTGGCCGCGGACAAGACCGTGGGAGACCACGACCTGATGGCCGTTGCCATTGCCGTCATCATCGTCCGGGCTGGTGCTCTTTGCCGTGGTGCCGAAGGTTTCCGGCGTAACGTGCGCCAGATCGTCCCGGCCAAGGTAGGAAACGGCCAGTTCGCGGAAGACATAGTCGAGGATCGACGTCGCGCTCTTGATCGCGTCGTTGCCCTGGACCATGCCGGCCGGCTCGAACTTGGTGAAGGTGAAGGCGTCGACATATTCCTCCAGCGGCACACCATATTGCAGGCCGAGCGAGACAGAGATGGCGAAGTTGTTGATGAAGGCGCGCAGTGCAGAGCCTTCCTTGTTCATGTCGAGGAAGATTTCGCCCAGGCGCCCGTCGTCATATTCGCCGGTTCTGAGGAAGATGGTGTGGCCACCGATCTTGGCCTTCTGGGTGTAGCCCTTGCGGCGGCCCGGAAGTTTCTCCTGCTCGCGAACCACCCGTTCAACGATGCGCTCCACGATCCGTTCGGCAACCACTTCGGCGCGCGCGGCAACCGGCTTGGCGGCCAGTTCCTCCGCGGCTTCCTCGTCGTCCATGTCGTCGTCGGACAGGAGCTGCGAGTTGAGCGGCTGGCTGAGCTTGGAGCCGTCGCGGTAAAGCGCATTGGCCTTCAGGGCCAGCTTCCAGGACAGCATGTAGGCTTCCATGCAGTCCTCGACCGTGGCGTCATTCGGCATGTTGATCGTCTTGGAGATCGCGCCGGAGATGAACGGCTGGGCCGCGGCCATCATGCGGATGTGGCTTTCCACGCTGAGGAAGCGCTTGCCGATGCGGCCGCACGGGTTGGCGCAGTCGAACACCGGGTAATGTTCTTCCTTCAGGAAAGGCGAACCTTCCAGGGTCATCGCACCGCATACGTGGGTGTTGGCAGCTTCGATGTCCGCCTTGGAGAAGCCGAGGAAGGAGAGCAGGTCGAACTCTGCGTCTTCCATCTGTTCGTCCGTGACGCCAAGCGCCTTAAGCTGCTCATCGCCAACGGTCCAGCGGTTGAAGACGAACTTGATGTCAAAGGCCGAGCCGAGGGCCGCCTTGACCTTGTTCAGGCTTTCATCGGTAAAGCCCTTGGCCTTCAGGGATGACGGATTGATGTTCGGCGCCTGGTCGATCGAGCCATGACCAACCGCATAGGCTTCGATCTCGGCAATTTCGCTTTCCCGGTATCCCAGAACCCGCAAGGCTTCGGGGACAGCGCGGTTGATGATCTTGAAATAGCCGCCACCGGCCAGCTTCTTGAATTTGACCAGCGCAAAGTCCGGTTCAATGCCGGTGGTGTCGCAGTCCATGACCAGGCCAATGGTGCCGGTCGGGGCGATCACCGTGGTCTGCGCGTTGCGGTAGCCGTTCTTCTCGCCAAGTTCCAGCGCACGGTCCCAGGCAATCCTGGCACGCTCCACCAGGGTCTGGTCCGGGCAGGAGGCATGATCTAGGGCCACCGGATTGGTGTGCAGCTTTTCATAGCCGCTGGCTTCGCCATGGGCGGCGCGGCGGTGGTTGCGGATGACGCGCAGCATGTGGTCCGCGTTGTCCTTGTAACCTGGGAAGGCGCCAAGTTCGCCGGCCATTTCGGCAGAGGTTGCATAGGCAACACCGGTCATGACCGCGGTCAGCGCGCCGCACAGGGCGCGGCCTTCATCGCTGTCATAGGAAATGCCTGAGGTCATCAGCAGGCCGCCGATGTTGGCATACCCAAGGCCAAGGGTGCGGTAGCGGTAGGAGCGCTCGGCAATGTCCTTGGACGGGAACTGCGCCATCACGACCGAGATTTCCAGAACGATGGTCCACAGGCGAACCACGTGCTCGTAGGTCTCAATGTCGAAGGACCGGTCTTCCTTGCGGAACTGCATCAGGTTCAAGGACGCCAGGTTACAGGCGGTGTCGTCCAGGAACATGTACTCAGAGCACGGGTTGGATGCGCGGATCTCGCCCGAGGCAAGGCAGGTGTGCCAGTCGTTGATGGTGGTGTGGTACTGCAGGCCCGGATCGGCGGAGGCCCAGGCGGCGTAACCGATCTGTTCCCAAAGCTCCTTGGCCTTGATGGTCTTGACCGTATCCCCGGTGCGGCGGGCGGTCAGGTCCCAGGTGCCGTCTTCGGTGACGGAATTCAGGAAACCATCGGTAACGCGGACCGAGTTGTTGGAGTTCTGGCCGGAAACGGTGAGGTAGGCTTCAGAATCCCAATCGGTGTTGTAGGTCGGAAACTCGATCTTGGTGAAGCCCTGGCGGGCGAACTGGATGACGCGCTGGATATAGTTGTCCGGCACCATCATCTTCTTGGCGGCGCGGATTTCACGCTTCAAGGCCGGGTTTTTCGCCGGGTCAAAGCATTCGCCGTTGTCAGCTTCACAGTTGACGCAGGCCTTCATGATCGCGCTGAGGTGCTTCTGGCAGATCTTGGAGCCGGTGACGAGAGCCGCCACTTTCTGCTCTTCCTTGACCTTCCAGTTGACGTATTCCTCAATGTCCGGGTGATCCACATCGACAACCACCATCTTGGCGGCTCGGCGGGTGGTGCCGCCTGACTTGATCGCGCCGGCAGCCCGGTCACCGATCTTGAGGAAGCTCATCAGGCCAGAGGATTTGCCGCCGCCTGACAGCCTTTCACCTTCACCGCGGACGCGGGAGAAGTTGGAGCCGGTGCCGGAGCCGTATTTGAACAGGCGCGCTTCGCGGACCCAAAGGTCCATGATGCCGTTGTCGTTCACCAGGTCGTCTTCAACTGACTGGATGAAACAGGCGTGCGGCTGCGGGTGTTCGTAGGCGGTCTTGGACTTGGTCAGTTTGCCGGTCTGGAAATCGACATAGTGGTGGCCCTGGCTCGGTCCGTCGATGCCATAGGCCCAGTGCAGGCCGGTGTTGAACCACTGAGGTGAGTTCGGCGCCACCTTCTGGGTCGCCAGCATGAAGCGCAGTTCGTCGTAGAATGCGCGGGCATCTTCTTCTTGGTCAAAGTAGCCGCCCTTCCAGCCCCAATAGGTCCAGGTGCCGGCCAGACGGTCAAAAACCTGACGGCCGTCAATTTCCGAACCATAGCGTTCGTCTTCGGGAAGCTTGGCGAGCGCCTTTTCATCGGCTTCCTGGCGCCACAGCCAGGAGGGGACGGTGTTTTCTTCAACCGGCTTCAGCTTGGCGGGCACGCCAGCCTTGCGGAAGTACTTCTGCGCGAGAATGTCGGATGCGACCTGGGAGAACTGCGCGGGAACCTGAATGTCTTCCAAGCGGAACACGATGGATCCATCCGGATTCCGGATTTCGCTTGTTGCCGTCCGGAATTCAACGCCTGCGTAAGGCGATTGGCCTTCCTTGGTGTAGCGCCGCTCTATCCGCATTCCATATCCCCTTTGTCTTCCCTGCCAGGCCTAATGCCGTGTCCGCCACGCAGTGCCCGACGAATTCGTCTGCAATCAGTTTTCCCCGCATGACATCACGTGCCAGCCCTTAGCGAGGTCGCTGCTCATTACCTTATCTAGTATCTGCTCGGCTTCTGACTACTAAATATAGTGGTCATCAACAGGTTTGTCATGGGGTCTTTTCAACTTTGGACACAGAGAGACCCGCCGCCCGCTTTGGCCTTGGCCAAAGGTCGGGACGTTGAAACACTCAAACAGGATACTGGAGGATCGGAAGCAGGGTGGCCTGCCCCCGGATACGCACACTGAAAGTGATAAAAAAATAGAGTGAATCAATCGTTACCGTCAAGCGCGGAGCAACAAGTTGTAGTGGCTAAATATGGTGCAAGCCCCAAATGTTGTGTGGGGGTGTGGATAGCGGGGAGTGAGGCCAGAACCCGCAGAGATCCGGGGATTCTTCTGCAAGCCGGCTCAATTTCCGTGTCTCTTTTAAGGGCATTGGCACACACCAGGTCTGGGGATTTGGTGCGCAATGCTAGCCGTCCGCAGCAATTGGCAATGACAGAATTCTCGAGCTGGCAGAATCGAATCTCCCATAGCGGAAAATCCGGAGGTGGTTGGAGAGAGTTTCCCGCGTATCAGCCAGCGAATCGGGACCAGCCCGGGCAGTTCCCGCCTGGTCGTACGCCTAGAAGTGTGGACTGGCCGATTCGGTATCTGCGATACGACACCCCACCAGATCTTGTATGTCGATGGCGGATGCCAGAGTTTACAGCCCTTATGGATGCAAGCGGCAAGGGCCATCAAAATACTTGTTTTATACAAGGCCCGGCTGCGTCTCATTGCCCTGCCAATTGCCCGGAAACGGTACTGGACAGGGGGTACAGGAACCGTCATATTCCGCACCGAAACGCCGCACCCGCCTCCCGGGGCGGCTTAACGTGCTTTTTTCAAGGAATTGTCCCGGCGATGAAGACCTTGCTTCTTGAACTCTTCACCTGGTGGAACAGCCAGACCATGGGAACCCGCTTTTTCACATGGCGGAAGGGCGTGCCTGTTGGCGAAGACGAGTTCGGCAACAAGTATTACAAGGAGCGGGGCGGCAAGAAGCGCTGGGTGATCTACAAGGATCTGGTCGAAGCCTCATCCATTCCTCCAGGCTGGCACGGCTGGATGCATCACCGGGTCGATACCCCGCCGGTTGATGAAACCTATTATCCCAAGCACTGGCAGAAGCCGCATCAGCTGAACAAGACGGGTACGCCGGAAGCCTACCGTCCGGACGGATCCATCCTGACCCCGGAAAAGCGTCCGGAAGTGACGGGCGACTATCAGGCCTGGACACCCGGCCAGTAGCCGGCGGCACAACAAACCAATCCGAAAGGCTCGCGTTTGCGGGCCTTTTTTGTGCCCGGTGCATAGGGTGGTGGTTGCCACCGCCTCAACAACAAAGAGGCCAGAGCATACGGGGATACTCCGGCCTCTCGAATTTGGTGCAAACCCGCCAAATGGCGGGCTTAAACTCAGAATGTATCAGTCAACATCAACATAATCGTCCGGGGTCAGGCCCAGACGCTTGTCCAGATAACCGCCGCAGCGGCCCATCAGGTCATCCATGTCGTTCTCAAAGAAGTGGTTTGCGCCGGGAATCGTCTCGTGGTCGATGATGATGCCCTTTTGCGTCTTCAGCTTGTCGACCAGCGTCTGAACGTCTTTTTGGGGCACAACCTTGTCCGTGTCGCCATGAATAATCAGGCCGGAGGACGGGCAGGGCGCTAGGAACGAGAAGTCATGCAGGTTGGCCGGCGGCGCAACCGAGATGAAGCCTTCCACTTCCGGACGGCGCATCAGGAGCTGCATGCCGATCCATGCACCGAAGGAGAAGCCGGCAATCCAGCAGGCGCGCGCGTCAGGATGTACGGTTTGCACCCAGTCGAGCGCAGCTGCAGCATCCGACAATTCGCCCTGACCATGGTCGAATGCGCCCTGCGAGCGGCCAACACCGCGGAAATTGAACCGCAGAACCGCGAACCCGCGCTGCGCGAACATGTAGTAAAGCTGATAAACAATCTGGTTGTTCATTGTGCCGCCGAATTGTGGATGCAAGTGCAGCACAAGTGCGATCGGGGCATTCCGTTTCTTTGCGGGATGGAACCGGCCTTCCAGCCGGCCCGCGGGACCGTTGAAGATCACCTCAGGCATGAAGCGCGTGTCCTCTTTTTTGTCTGCGACCTCACAATCCCGGGGTCGCGTCAAGCGGCGCTATATACGTGAAACTCCTGAGTCTAAACTTGACTCTTTGGTTCCTAGTTTCTAGAACCTTGTTTAGAATTATTCGAAAGTCGGCAGCCCCCCATTCGGCGAAGAACAGGACGCAACGACGTCAGATGGGGACCTTTACGCCATCGGGATGGAAAATTTCAAGTTTTCCGTGACGAAGAGGGGTATATCGGCCTTCGAAACAGCGAAAATTCTTGTCACAGGCTTAAAGTTCAGCATGCCAAAGGCCCATGGTCCCGTCTATCTCGACTATAACGCAGGTGCTCCCCTGCGGCTGTCGGCGCGCGACCAGATGATTGAAGTGCTGAACGATGTTGGCAATCCCTCTTCGGTTCACACTGACGGACGCAGGGCCCGGGCGCGAATCGAAGCTGCACGGGAGCAGGTGGCGCGGCTGTGCGGCGCCCGGAGCCGTGCCGTCACCTTCGTTTCCGGGGCCACGGAAGCCAACATGACGGCACTGACAGCGACCTGGCAGGATCAGGGCGCTCCGGTTTATCTCGACGGTCTCTTGCGCAGTGCTTGCGAGCACCCATCTGTCACTTCAGGCGGGCGTTTTCCGGCCTCCATGCAGGATGTGATTCCCGTTGACGAAAACGGCATCGTCCTTCTTGAGGTTTTGAAGCAGAAACTTGCCGATGGCGGGCAGATGCTTGTGTCGATTATGGCGGTCAACAGCGAGACCGGTGTCATTCAGCCGCTTGCCGAGATTGGCGCGCTGGTCAAAGAGGCTGGCGGTTTTTTCCATGTGGATGCTGTTCAGGCAGCCGGGCGTTTGACGATCGACATGGATGCCTGGCAGGCAGATGTGATCAGCCTTTCGGCACACAAGCTCGGCGGCCCGCAGGGCGCGGGGGCTGTGGTGGTCAGGTCAACGGCAAGAGTGCCTTCTCCGTTGCTGACTGGCGGTGGCCAGGAAAACTGGCGCCGGGCAGGTACGGAAAATGTCGCCGCGATTGTGGGGTTTGGCGCCGCGGCCGAAGAGGCAGCGGAAGAAGCAAAGGATGCCAGCCGCCTCGAGATGCTCAGGGGTCGGCTGGAGGCTGGAATTCGGCAGGCCTGCCCTGAGGTGAAGGTATTTGGCAACGGAGCACCACGCGTGGCCAATACGGCGTGTTTTGCGGTGGAGGGAGTAACAGCTGAAACGGCACTGATCGCCTTTGATCTGGAGAAGGTCTCTCTGTCTTCCGGTTCGGCCTGTTCTTCCGGGAAAGTCTCGGTTTCCCACGTTCTGACCGCGATGGGGGTAGATGAGGCCATGGCCCGCTGCGCCTTGAGGGTCAGCTTGGGATGGAATTCGACTGAAGGAGACGTGGACCGTTTCCTGGAAATCTGGCCGGACGTGGTTGACCGGCTGAATCCAGCAGCCCGGCATCGGGCAGCTTGAGAATTCTGCGCTTTTCCGGAAGCGCATTTTGACTGTAGCCCTTGCCTTTTCGCCGCATGGCGCCAAGACAACGGCAATGATACGAGCACTCGCGGAGCCGCAATCGGGGCCCGCAATATGGAGTAATGAAATGCCCGCTGTGCAGGAGACAATCGATCAGGTCAAGGCGATCGATGTTGACCAGTATAAATACGGCTTTGTCACCGATATCGAATCGGAAAAAGGCGCAAAAGGCCTCTCCGAGGAGACTGTCCGGTTTCTGTCCGGCAAAAAGAACGAGCCGGAGTGGATGACCGAATGGCGGCTGGACGCATTGCGCCGGTTCAAGACCATGGACGAGCCGGACTGGGCGCGGGTGGAATATCCGAAGATCGATTTTGACGATCTTTATTATTGGGCGGCGCCGAAGTCGGTCGAAGGTCCGAAAAGCCTTGATGAGGTGGATCCGGAGCTTCTGGAAACCTATGAAAAGCTGGGCATTCCTCTGCGCGAACAGGAAATCCTCGCAGGTGTCGCGCCGGAAAACCGGGTAGCAGTCGATGCGGTGTTCGATTCCGTTTCCGTTGTCACGACGTTCAAGGAAGAGCTGAAAAAGGCGGGCGTCATTTTCTGCTCCATCTCTGAAGCCGTTCGCGAATATCCCGACCTGGTGAAAAAATACCTCGGTTCCGTGGTGCCGGTGACCGACAACTATTATGCCACGCTGAACTCGGCAGTCTTCTCCGACGGATCGTTCGTCTACATTCCGGAAGGCGTTCGCTGCCCGATGGAACTGTCGACCTATTTCCGCATCAACGAGCAGAACACCGGCCAGTTCGAGCGCACGCTGATCATTGCCGACAAGGGATCTTACGTTTCCTATTTGGAAGGCTGTACAGCACCGCAACGCGATGAAAACCAGCTGCATGCGGCTGTCGTGGAGCTGGTCGCGCTGGATGACGCGGAGATCAAGTACTCCACCGTTCAGAACTGGTTCCCGGGCGACAGTGAAGGCAAGGGCGGCATCTACAACTTCGTCACCAAACGCGGTGACTGCCGTGGCAAGAATTCCAAGATCTCCTGGACCCAGGTTGAGACAGGGTCCGCAATCACCTGGAAATACCCATCTTGCATCCTGCGTGGCGAGAACTCGGTTGGTGAGTTCTATTCGATCGCCGTTTCCAACGGTTATCAGCAGATCGACAGCGGCACCAAGATGATCCATCTGGGCAAGAACACGTCCAGCCGGATCATCTCCAAGGGGATTTCCGCTGGCCGGTCGTCAAATACCTACCGGGGTCTGGTGTCTGCACACCGCAAGGCAAGCCAGGCGCGCAACTTCACACAGTGTGATTCGCTGCTGATCGGTCAGGACTGCGGCGCCCACACGGTACCTTACATTGAGAGCAAGAACGCATCGGCCGTCTTCGAGCATGAGGCGACGACCTCCAAGATTTCCGATGACCAGATGTTCTACTGCCTGCAGCGTGGCATGAACGAAGAAGAGGCCGTGGCGCTGATCGTCAACGGCTTCGTCAAGGATGTCATTCAGCAGCTGCCCATGGAATTTGCGGTCGAGGCCCAAAAGCTGATTTCCATCAGCCTTGAAGGGAGCGTCGGCTAGTAGTCATGGCTGGAACCGTCACTCTTTATCGTCCGGTTGGATTGGAAGAATTACGGCTGATCGAGCAAAGCGAGTGGCGCTCGTTTCCTCCTCGGTTGCCTGAACAACCGATTTTTTATCCGGTGACGAATGAGAGCTATGCCGTTCAAATTGCGCGAGATTGGAACACCAAAACGGGTTCACGACATGGATATGTAACCCGTTTTGAAGTCAATGCCGACTATGCGGCCCGTTTCGAACGGCAAGTAGTAGGTGGCAAACGACACGAAGAATTGTGGGTTCCCGCTGAAGAGCTTGAGGAATTCAACCGAAACATCATGGGGCAAATTGAAGTTACGCAAAGCTTCGTTCCGAACGAATGAAGCCGGCGTAAAGCCCTAAGGAGATTGTTCTCGTCGGAGTGTCGAGAGCACCGCATACAAAGCAGTAGGTTAGCAAATGCTTGAGATCAAAAATCTGCACGCCCGCATCGCGGAAGAAGAAACCGAAATTCTGCGCGGCGTTGACCTGACGGTGAACGCTGGCGAAGTTCATGCGATCATGGGCCCGAACGGTTCGGGAAAGTCGACCTTGTCCTATGTTCTGGCCGGCAAGGAAGATTATGAAATCACTGAAGGCGAAATCCTCTTCAACGGTGAAAACATGCTGGACATGGAGCCGGACGAGCGGGCCGCTGCCGGCATGTTCCTCGCCTTCCAGTACCCGATCGAAATTCCGGGCGTGGCTACCATGGAATTCCTGAAGACGGCCATGAACGCGCAGCGCAAGGCACGTGGCGAAGATCCGCTGTCGATCCCGGACTTCATGAAACGGGTCAAGGCCGCCGCGAACCACCTGAACGTTTCCATGGACATGTTGAAGCGCCCGCTGAATGTCGGCTTCTCTGGCGGTGAAAAGAAACGCGCGGAAATCCTGCAGATGTCCCTGCTTGAGCCGAAGCTTTGTGTTCTCGACGAGACAGATTCCGGCTTGGATATTGATGCTTTGCGTATCGTTTCTGAGGGCGTCAACAAGCTGCGTTCGCCAGATACGGCCATGGTGGTGATCACCCACTACCAGCGTCTTCTCGACCACATTATCCCCGATGTTGTCCACGTTCTATCCAACGGAAAGATCGTCAAGACAGGCGGTAAGGAATTGGCGCTGGAGCTGGAAAAGAACGGTTACGCCGACTTTGTCGGCGACAAAGCAGCCTGAGGGGCAAGGGGATCACGATGAACGCCACAACGCCGATCACGCACACCCAGGCAGAAAGCGGGCTATTTGAGCGCTATGCAAATGCAAAGGCCTCACTGTCCGGTTCTGTTGCGGTCGCTGCCCTGCGGGAAGCCGCTGCCGAGGAGCTGAAGGCCAAGGGCCTGCCGCACCGGCGGGTCGAAGAGTACAAGTATTCGGATCTGCGCGCTTTCATGAAGTCCAGCGCACCTCTGGCGCAGGCTGCAAGTGAAGAAGACGCAGTCAAAGCGCTGCGGGCATTTGACGGTTTTGGTGACCTGGAACGGTATCGGATCGTTATCGCAAATGGCCAATTCATGGCCGGTCTCAGTGACCTCGAAGGGCTGGCCGCAGAAGGTGTCACTGTTAGCGATTTCAGTGAGGCATTGACGGGCGAAGCTGGCACCGAGCTGCTGGCGACGCCCAAAAGCGCGGGCAACGACGGAACCCTGGCGCTCAACACGGCATTTGTACAGGGCGGTGTTGTTATCTCCGTTCGTGAAGGCGCAGACGTCAGCAAACCCGTGGAACTGGTGCAGCTGGCAGTCGGCGAGGGCGCACAGGTGACCCGTTGCCGGGTTGAGGTTGCGGCCGGCGCCAGCCTTCGCCTTCTGGAGACCTTTGCCGGCAAGACCGGTATCGGCGAAACCAATGCGGTTTTCGACTACAAGGTCGCCGATAAGGCATCGCTGGCAGCCACGCGGTTGTTGGCCGGAGCTGACGAAGGGCCAAAGCTGGCCACGACGATTGCAACCATCGGTGCAGAGGCTGAATTGAAAACGCTCGGCTTTGTTGCCGGACCGGCATTCGTCCGCAATCAGCAGTTTGTCGCCTTTGAAGGTGAACATTCCGAAGCAAAGCTGTACGGCGTGTCCATGGGCCGTGACCGCGCGCTGGCCGACCAGACCTTGATCGTTGATCACGCAGTGCCCAACTGCAACAGCCGTGAGTTCTTCAAGACAGTGCTCGACGGTGAAGCGCGCGGTGTCTACCAGGGCCGGATCAATGTGGCTCCGCATGCCCAGAAGACCGACGGCGAAATGATGACCCAGGCGCTGCTTCTGTCTGAAACCGCCGAAATGGCCAACAAGCCGGAACTGGAAATCTTTGCTGATGACGTTTTGTGCGCCCATGGTGCGACAAGTGGTCAGATCGACGAAGATCTTCTTTTCTATCTGCGTGCGCGTGGTATTCCGGAAGCCGAAGCTCGCACCCTTTTGGTTCTGGCATTCTTGTCCGAGGCCATTGAAGAGTACGACGAGGACTATGTAACGGAAGTTCTGGAAGCCCGGGTTCGTGCCTGGCTTGCACAAAATGGCTGAGGTCCTTGAGACTGCTGTTAGAGCAGCCTCGTTTATGGTGCCATGACCTAAACTCGTCATTCTCGGGCGTGTCCCGGGAATCCATAGCCGCTGACGGCGGGTAGAATTCATGGATGCTCGGAACAAGCCCGGGCATGACGATGGTGAATTTGGAGTGGCTGGTTCGCAATCGGCGTTCAGGTCAGTGAATCGATTTGGGAGTAGCGCGGCATGACGGTCGCATCCGCAACGGTTGAAGCCGGCCCGGCTTACGATATAGAGGCCATCCGGAAGGATTTTCCAATCCTCTCCCGTGAGGTCTATGGCAAGCCGCTTGTCTATCTGGACAATGGCGCCTCTGCGCAAAAGCCACAGGCGGTTATTGACGCGGTGAGCAAGGCCTATTCGCACGAATACTCCAACGTTCACCGCGGCCTGCACTATCTGTCCAACACGGCGACCGATAACTATGAAGCTGCCCGTGAAACGGTCCGCAGGTTCTTGAATGCGCCGTCAGTGGACGAAATTGTCTTCACCCGCTCGACCACGGAAGCAATCAATCTCGTCTCCTATGGTCTTGGACCGGAGTTCTTTGGCCCGGGCGATGAAATCGTCTTGTCGATCATGGAGCACCACTCGAACATTGTACCGTGGCATTTCCACCGAGAACGCAATGGCGCGGTGCTGAAGTGGGTCTACGTCAAGGAAGATGGATCGTTTGATCTGGACGCCTTTGCTGATGCTTTGACCGACAAGACCAAACTGGTCGCCATCACCCACATGTCCAATGTGCTGGGTACCGTGGTGCCGGTGAAAGACATCTGCCGGATTGCCCACGAGAGGGGCATTCAGGTGCTGGTGGACGGCAGCCAGGCCGCTGTTCATCTGCCTGTCGACGTTCAGGATATCGATTGCGACTACTACGTCTTTACCGGCCACAAGGTCTATGGGCCGACCGGGATTGGCGCTCTGTGGGCCAAGGAAGACCGGCTCAAGGCGATGCGTCCTTTCTGCGGCGGCGGTGAGATGATCCTCGATGTGACCGAAGACGTGATCACCTATGCAGATCCTCCGCACCGGTTTGAGGCTGGAACGCCGCCGATTGTGCAGGCGATTGGTCTGGGCGCCGCGCTTGACTATATGGACGGTATCGGCCGGGACAACATCGCCCGGCATGAGGCGGACTTGAAGGACTACGCTCATAGCCGTCTGTCGGAAATCAACTCCCTGCGGATCTTCGGCTCTGCACCGGGAAAGGGCGCAATTGTATCCTTTGAGATCGAAGGCGCACACGCCCACGATGTGGCAACGATCATCGACAGGTCAGGTGTCGCAGTGCGGGCGGGAACCCATTGTGCTCAGCCGCTCTTGACTAAATACGGCGTGACCTCCACCTGCAGGGCAAGTTTCGGTCTTTATAACACCCGGGCCGAAGTCGACGCTCTGTATGATGCCCTGATCAAGGCGCAATCGTTTTTCGCCTGAGGATGAAGACCATGAACAACGGCACCACAATTGACCAAGACGATGCGAGCCATGCGCCGCAGGCGGAAGCCGCCGCAAGTTCTGCAATTCCTGCAGATGAGCTTGAGCGTCTGACCAGTGAGATCATTGGGGCGATCAAGACAGTCTACGATCCGGAAATCCCCTGTGATATCTATGAGCTAGGGCTGATTTATAAAGTGGATATTGAAGATGACCGGTCAATTAATATCGACATGACCCTGACGGCCCCTGGATGCCCTGTCGCCGGTGAAATGCCTGGCTGGGTCGAGAACGCCGTTGCCTCCGTTGCCGGCGTTGGCCCAGTCAATGTCGATATGGTGTTTGATCCGCCGTGGACGCCCGACCGCATGTCCGATGAGGCCAAGGTCGCCCTGAACTGGTACTGACCGCAACGGGTCTTTTGCCTTCCGCCAGGAACACCTATATTTCTGTTTGAGAACAGAATCGTTTCAAACCCTTGAGGACACCATGGGTGCTGCACGAAAATTCCAGGTCATGAGCCTGACAGATGCTGCTGCGGATCGCGTTCGCGAGTTGGTGGACAACTCTGATCAGGATGCGCTCGGTCTGCGCGTTGGCATCAAGAAGGGCGGCTGTGCCGGCATGGAATACACCATGGATCTGGTGGAAGAGGCCAAGCCGGGTGACGACGTCATCGAAGACAAGGGTGTGAAGCTCTTTGTCGACCCGTCCGCCGTGCTGTTCCTTTTGGGCACGGAGATGGATTTCGAGGTCACCAAGTTCCGTTCCGGATTCATTTTCAAAAATCCCAATGAAGTCTCTGCTTGCGGCTGCGGTGAATCTGTTTCGCTGCAAGAGGCAGATTTGAAAACATTCGCAAAATAGAGAGTTTCCGTGACCCTGTTCTCCCGTTTGAAGCAGGCCTCAGCGCCTGAATGGCAGTCCTATGTCCAGCACGCCTTTGTCGAACAGATGGGGCAGGGAACATTGCCCAAACCATGTTTTCAGCACTACCTGGTTCAAGACTACCTGTTCCTGATCCAATTTGCCCGTGCCTATGCTCTGGGTGTCTATAAAAGCCAGACCACTGCCGATATGCGCGCCTCCATGGAAGGTGTGAAGGCCATCCTGGATGTGGAGCTTGATCTGCATGTGGAGCTGTGTGCGTCCTGGGGCATGAGCCGGGAGCAAGTGGAGAACGCGGAAGAAGCCGTTCAGACCATGGCCTATACGCGGTTCGTCCTGGAAGCCGGAATGGCCGGAGATCTCCTGGACCTTCAGGTCGCCTTGGCACCATGCATCATCGGATATGCCGAGATTGGCAAGCAGTTGGTAGGCTGTCCGGTTGAGGACAACACCTACCAGCGCTGGATATCCGAATATGCTGGCGAGCCGTATCAGGCACTTGCCCGTGATTTTGAAAACTGGATGGAACAGGTTTCAGAGGTGTATCTGACAGAAGCCCGTTTTGAACGCTTGCTGGCCCTCTTTAAGAAAGCCACGGTGCTTGAGGCTGACTTCTGGCAAATGGGGCTGGATGCAGCTTGAGGTCTTTCTGGATCGGGCAGAAAGGCTCTGCCTTAGTGGGGATGCCGCACAAAAGCGTCAGGCGGCACCCGCCAGCAGATCAACCTCGGTCTTGACCATGTTGCGTCCGGACCGCTTGGCCAAATACATGGCTTCATCGGCGCGGGAAATCAGCGTGTGCGAATTATCGCCCGGCTGTTGGATGGCAATCCCGATGGAAACTGTCACCTTACCGAGGTTTTCGCCTGTGGACCGTTTGACCAGCTCCTTGGCCTGAACAGCAAGACGGATTTTCTCTGCTATCGCTTTTGCACTTTGCAGATCTGTCCCAGGGAGTAGGATTGCGAACTCCTCTCCGCCATAGCGGCACGGAACATCCTCATTCTTCACGTTCTGCTTGGTTGCCAATGCGACAAGCCGCAGGACCTGATCACCGGTCTGGTGGCCAAACGTGTCGTTGAACTTCTTGAAGTGATCGATATCTGTCATCAACAGGGCAATGCCGCTGTTGTCATGCTCGGCCTGCGAAATCATCCGCTCGATTGATGCGTCGAAGTGCTTCCTGTTGTGAAGCGTGGTCAGCTCATCGGTCAGCGACTCGTACCGGATCGTCTCCAGTTTGTCCTTCAGGTTTTCTATCTGCCGTTTGGATTCCAGCAGCTGGCTCTCAAGGGCCTGATTTGAGCTCATCGCATTGCGGGTGGAGTTGACCAGATGTTTGATCACAGCCTGCAGGTTGGCTGCATTGTCCAGCTTTTTGAGTTTTTCGCCGGCGCTTTCAAGAATATCACCATAGTCGGACGTCGCATCGGCACTCAACTGGAGTGAATCAACCAGTCCCTCGACCTCCTGAAAGACCTGATCACCCACGTTGTCCAGCTGATCGCCTAGCTTTGTAGGCGACAGGAATTGACCGTAGATGGTCTCCATCTCGGTGGATGTGACACGGCGCTTTTGTTTCAGAACGTCATTTATTGCGCGGTTGAGGCCATGGTTGTAACCGGCGCAATAGGTGTACCAAAGCTCATATGACCGCGGATGGGCGGGTAAAGTGTTTCGTTTAATATACGAAATGGCGGAATCCGCATAAACGACTGTCCGCTTATGATCATCTTCGTCAGACATCTAAAATCCTATAGACCGAGCTTTTCGGGCGCCCCACACGCCGGCTAGCTCAGTTTGTAAATTTCACCAATAGGATTTAAGGACCGGTTAAACTTGGCCGTGTCTGCCGAGATTTTTATGAAGCTTTCTTCGGCCGCGGCTCGCGCAGGAGGAAGGCCGGGATATGGCTTCCGGACCCAAATGCAGGCTCATTGCGGTCAGATCTGCTGCCGCGTTTTTGCCGCTTCGGTGCGAGCTCGGAGGGCTGGTTTTGTGAAGAATTCCCACGTGTAGGGCGTGTTTTGGCTTCACTGATGGAATCGTCATTGGCAGCTTTTTTGGCGCGCCGTGGAGCGCGTTCCTGCCGCGGCTCTGAAGGAGAATCTGCTGACGATGTTTCCGCCTTGGACGATTTGCCGCGCCTGCGGGACTTGCGTTCCTTTGCGGCAGCTTCGAAGTCAACCGGTTCACCGGCCCAATCGATGGTCTTTTTGACCAGCGACTCAATCGCGGACAGGTATTTCTGGTCGTCAGGCGTTACAATTGTGTAGGCAACACCACTGCGGCCAGCGCGTCCGGTCCGGCCGATGCGGTGAACATAGTCCTCTGCGTGGCTTGGTACATCATAGTTGAAGACGTGGCTGACGTCCGGAATGTCCAAACCGCGCGCAGCTACGTCGCTGGCAACCAAGAGCTTCACATGCCCTTTTCGGAAGTTGTCGAGCATGGTCATGCGCGTGCGTTGGTCCATGTCTCCGTGCAGGGCGCCGACATTGTAGCCGTGACGCTCAAGGGAACGGAACAAGGTGGTGATGTCGCGCTTGCGGTTACAAAAGACGATTGCGTTCTTCAGGTCTTCCGACTGTTCCAGCAGCTCGCGCAAGGCAGCGCGTTTCTCAAAGTCCTTGGTCTCGGACGCTTTCAGCCACTGGGTGACATTCTCCGACGTGGACGATGTCGGGGCGACCTCGATCCGGGCAGGATTTTGCAGAAATGTTTCGGTCAATCGCTGAATCTCAGGCGGCATGGTTGCCGAGAAAAACAGGGTTTGCCGGGTGAACGGAATCAGTTTGCAGATGCGCTCGATGTCCGGGATGAAGCCCATGTCCAGCATCCGGTCGGCTTCATCAATCACCAGGATTTCGACACCTTGAAGCAGCAGTTTGCCACGTTCGAAGTGGTCAAGAAGACGTCCGGGCGTCGCGATCAGAACGTCTGTTCCGCGGTCAAGCTTCTTGTCCTGCTCCCCGAAAGAGACGCCGCCGATCAGCAGCGCAACGTTCAGCTTGTGATTTACGCCGTATTTTTCAAAATTCTCTTCAACCTGGGCTGCAAGTTCGCGGGTTGGCTCCAGAATAAGGGTGCGCGGCATGCGTGCCCGTGCACGGCCCTTTTCAAGGAGTGTCAGCATTGGCAAGGTGAAGCTTGCCGTCTTGCCGGTTCCCGTTTGCGCGATGCCCAAAATGTCGCGCCGTTCCAGAACCTGGGGGATTGCACCGGCCTGAATGGCCGTAGGTTCCGAATATCCCGCTGCTTCCACTGCAGCGAGCACCTTCTCGCTTAGACCGAGGGTATTAAATGACATGGAGCCGTTAGCCCGGGTTCTTGTTAAATTGAAAGAGGATCGTTTGCCGGTCAGACCAGGCAAATTTTGGGCACACCCTACATTTGTCGGCGCATGAGTCAATGTGACGTAGCAGCAAATGGGCAAGAAAAATGCTGATTTTGCAGAATAATTGCCGATATCAGTTAATCGGCTGGCTGCAAAATCAATTTAATACTGATTTTTATCGATGTTCCGGCACGGGTAAAACTTTGCCAAGACAGTTTTTGGCAGCCGGGATCAATCCGAACAGGATTATCCAGCAGGTCCGGCTACGCCTGAAGGCATGTGTAGTTGGCCAGAGGGCGTGCTAGAAACAGAATCGCGTCCGGAGCCGGGATAGAACAGGCTGTAGTCCCTGCGGTATTTTTTGATGATCTCACCAAAAGCGGCTGACTTGCGGACGGCAGAAACCGTAGACGTACTCGGAAAACCGGCCTTGACCGGAACCGCGCCGAAATCCAGTCCGGACTGTTTTTTCACCAGTGCGCGCAGTTTGTGCCAGCCTTCACCGATCCGGTCCACATCGATCGTGAGGTCGGGGACCAGTTGCTGCTTGTAACACAGGATCGACGCCTGGCTGCGGATGCGGTTGTCCGCCATCAAATCCGGAATTCCGCCTATCCGGTCAAGGAACGCGTTGATCGGCATATCCTTGTAGAAACGGTTTTCCGTAAAGAAAGCGGGCAGCGGAAGATCACCCTGGATTAGCCGCTCATAACATGAAGCGATCCGGGCTTCGGGTGTCTGAACCAGAGCAAACACCGGGAATTCCGGATGCCGCCGCTTCAACTCCCGGGCAGTCAAGAGTTCGATGTCTCCATCCCACAGGCGCAATGAGTCGCGGGGCGTCAGCTCTTGCTGAGACGCACCCGGATTCTGACGGCTGAGCAACTGAAGGAAAGGATAGATCGATTGCAGCGGTGTTCCCAAAATACGTGCGTACGCGACCTTGGCCTTTCGAAAAACCATGAAATGATGGTTCCTCAAGGGGCGCCGGCTACGATCGACGACATTGTACAACGCATGCAACATAACAACGTTCCAAAATCAAAACGCCACGGTAATCAGGCTGTAGCGTAACTTGCCTTAGCATAGACCCGGCAAGCAGATTTGCAATCTCTGTCTTGGCCTATGATGTCGCGCTACAAATGCTGTTCGCGATTAAATGTCAAGATCTTCGGCAAATTCGGCGTTTTCCTGAATGAACCTGAACCGTGCTTCTGGCTTGTTGCCCATGAGCTGATCGACGGTGGAATTTGTTTCCGTCACGGCTTCCTCGTCAACCTTGACCTGCAGCATGCTGCGTTTCGACGGGTCCATCGTCGTTTCCTTGAGCTGGGCTGGCAGCATTTCACCCAGGCCCTTGAAGCGGCCGATCTCGATTTTGGATTTGCCTTTGAACGCCGTTTCGAGAAGTTCGTCCTTGTGGGCATCATCTCGGGCGTAGAGTGTCTTGCCACCCTGTGTGAGCCTGTAGAGCGGCGGTACAGCCAGATAGAGGTGGCCATTGCGGATCAGGTTTGGCATCTCGCGATAGAAGAACGTGATCAGCAGCGAGGCGATGTGCGCTCCGTCAACATCGGCATCGGTCATGATGACGACTTTTTCGTACCGAAGGTCCTCGTCGCGGTAATTGGAGCGTGAACCGCAGCCAAGGGCCTGGCTGAGATCCGCCAGTTGCTGGTTTGCGACCAGCTTGTCACGGCCCGCATTGGCGACGTTCAGGATCTTGCCACGTAGAGGCAAGACTGCCTGGTTGGACCGGTTGCGTGCCTGTTTCGCAGAGCCACCCGCCGAGTCACCCTCAACGATAAAGAGTTCGGTGCCATCGGCCTGGTTCGCCGAACAATCTGCGAGTTTTCCCGGCAAACGCAATTTGCGAACGGCTGTTTTACGGGCGACATCCTTTTCCTGCCGCCGCCGCAGGCGTTCATCGGCCCGGTCTATGACCCATTCCAGCAGCTTGTTTGCCTGATTTGGCGAGGCCGTCAGCCAGTGGTCGAACGCATCGCGGACCGCGGTTTCCGTTATCCGTGTCGCTTCATTGGTTGCCAGCTTGTCTTTCGTTTGCCCGACGAATTCCGGCTCCCGTATGAAGACTGACAACATCCCGCCCGCGGACGTCAGCACGTCGTCACCGGTAATGATGGAGGCCTTCTTGTTGTTGGTCAGTTCGCCGTAGGCCTTGAGCCCGCGCATCAGAGCATAGCGGAAACCGGCTTCGTGGGTGCCGCCCTCGGGAGTGGGAACCGTATTACAGTAGGAATTGATGAAGCCATCGCCTGCGAACCAGGTCACGGCCCATTCCACCGAACCATGGCTACCCGCCTTGTCCGTCCGTCCAGCAAAGATGTCGTCAACAACGCGCCGTTCCTTGGCAAGCCGCTCGCTCAGGAAGTCGCGCAAACCGCCGGGAAAATGGAAAACGGCTTCAGCCGGTGTTTCGTCCTTCTCGCCAATAAGCTCGGGCGCACAATGCCATCGGATCTCAACACCGCCGAACAGATAGGCCTTGGAGCGGGCCATCTTCAGCAGTGTGGCTGGTTTGAACTTCGCACCCTTGCCGAAAATCTCCGGGTCCGGCTTGAAGCGTACGGATGTCCCGCGGCGATTTTGAGTGTCGCCGATCAGCTCGAGCGGCGCGACAGGATGACCGCGCTGGAACTGTTGCCGGTAAAGCTTGCGCGTTCGGGCTACTTCAACCACCAGGTCTTCTGACAGCGCATTGACGACTGACACGCCGACACCATGCAGGCCGCCTGACGTCTCGTAGACCTTTGAATCGAACTTACCGCCCGCGTGAAGTGTGGTCATGATGACTTCAAGAGCGGACTTGTTCTTGAACTTGGGATGCGGATCAACGGGAATGCCCCGGCCGTTATCCGTGACTGCCAGGTACCCGTCAGTGGTCAGCGAGACATCAATCCAGGTTGCGTGTCCGGCAACCGCTTCATCCATCGAGTTGTCGATGACTTCGGCAAAAAGGTGATGCAGTGCCTTTTCGTCCGTGCCGCCAATATACATGCCGGGACGCCGGCGGACCGGCTCCAGGCCTTCAAGAACTTCAATGTCGGCGGCGGAGTAGTCTTCGTTGGACGGAACAGCCTTGAGTGCCGGGCGCGCCGGCTTTGCCTGTTTGGGCGGTGGAGGCAGATCGTCACCGGCTGCTGCAGCTGGCTGCGCGCTTCGTGCAAACAGGTCGTCTTTTCCGCTCATTCAATATCCACCGCTTTGGTTTGTGAACCGGGAGCCGATGAACAGGCTCTGATCACGAATCACCCACGATTGTCTCAGGACAAAGCCGGAACAGCAAAGCGTTCTGTGGTTCGCCCCCAAAATTCACAGGATGACCTGTCGGTGTGGCAACCGAATGTCAACTGATTTGTGGTGTTCTATCGTCATTAGAACAAGGGATCGCAAAAAGCGGCCAATCTTCAGGGGAACAGAGAACATGAGCAAATTGAATGTGATTGCCGTCAAGGAACAGATGGATCTGATTTGCGCGGGGGTCTTGACGGTCTGCGCCGTGTTGACGGCAGTAGTGGGATAAGCACCAAGGCAGGTGTTGTATTCAAGCCACAGGCGCTGATGAAGTGGCCAGTTTGCCCTTCAGAACGCATTGATGCCGTTCTTCGGCCATGTTTCATCTGCACCGATTGAATTGTGATCGCGCAAAGTTGATGGCCTGAAATAAGTCAGTCTCCTGCCTTATTCCGTCCGAGAAGGGCCGTACTCTGGCCGAATTGGCCAGTTACATTTGTGCACAGAGTTCGAAATATCCAGAACGCCGGGTCAAAAGATCGGCGCAAAGAGTCCGATGACAATGCCCAATACGTGGCGCGAAAAACATTCTGTAAGAAAACTGGCCGGACGCAGCGGTGCCGTTCTGGCGGTTTTGCTTGGCGTTTCCGCGCTGCAGATTGCCGCGAACCCTGCTGTTGCCTTTGACGGCAAGCCAGCCCTTGACGATACAATTGACCTTAGCAAGCTGTCTCCCACAGAGGCGCTGAGGGCAGGTGCACGCCAATATTACGATGGCGACAAGGCAGGCGCGCTGAATTCACTGCAATATGCCGCTGAGAACGGTCAGCCGATGGCTGCCTGGAAACTCGGCGAAATGTACGCCAAGGGCGATGGTGTTCAGGAAGACGACATCAAGGCGTTCCGATACTACAGCCAGGTTGTCCGCGAACATGGCGATGGCAGCCCCCATGCTCCCGATGCACCTTTTGTCGCCAGCGCCTTTGTTGCGCTCGGAAGCTATTACCTGAACGGGATCAGCGATGCCGTGCCGCAGAATGTGGCCCGGGCGCGCCAGATCTTCACCCATGCAGCGTCTTATTTTGGTGATCCGGATGCTCAATATGAGCTAGGGCGGCTATATCAGGGCAATAGCGGCCGACTGGCTGTGCGCTGGTACAATCTTGCTGCCCTGAAAGGTCATATTGGTGCGCAGGCCCGTCTGGGTGAAACGCTTTACACCATGGGCCAGTCTGAATCCCAACAGGCCCGCGGCTTGATGTGGATGTCGGTCGCCCGTGCGCAGGCAGGCGATGTTGATCTGGTCTGGATCAATGATTTGCATGAGCGGTATTTCGGGCTGGCCAGCGAAAATGTCCGCACGAGCGCGCGTACGATGGCTGATGCGTGGATGACGCGTAACCGCCCGGATGTTGTTGCAGCTCAATCTCCAGCCGCTCAATAACCTCAACCGATTTCCGTTAGAAACATCCGGCCTGGTCTTGGATCAGGACGATGGGATCTCTTTGCGTCCTTGCTCAGGTTTCGGCGCAGGGGTAGCCGTGTCCTTGTTTTCAGGCAGGTCCGGAACCAGCGAAAGCGGACAAGGTGCCTCGGAGAATTTCCAGGACGTGTTGTTCAACACCATCTCGCAAGTTGCCATACGCGGGCCGTTCGGTCCTCTCAGGCAAATGGTCTCTCCAAGCTGATAGTCTGATCCCTGGAAACGGCAGCTGCAATCAATCGCCCAGGCCGGGCTTGATAGAAGAAGGGTTCCTGCAATGGTGGCTGCGCCGGTCAGGGCCGGTAACACCTTTCGTCCGATGTGCGCATTCGCGGACGTCTCGCGCTGCAAAGCTATCCCATCCCCCAAAACATAGCATGAAAACCAGCTTCCAGCCAAAGGGTACTCAAAAGGATCCGCTGCACGTATGGGTAAGCTAAAAGTCAACTGAAAGGTTGACTTTTTAATTTCAGGCTTGTAAATATTCAACCGAATGGTTGACTAAATTGACGAAACTAGAGTGAATTTCAGAAGGGTTTGAGCAAGATGGCAAACAAGGAAATTGTTACCCGCAATGAATGGTTGGCTGCCCGCAAGGCTTTGCTGGCTGAAGAAAAGGAAATGACCCGGCGGCTGGACGATTTGAGTGCAGCCAGGCGCCGCCTCCCGCTGGTCCGGGTGGATGAAGAGTATGTGTTTCAGACAAACGACGGGCCGGTATCACTGGACGGGCTATTTGGACCGCACAAGCAGCTTGCGGTCTATCACTTCATGTTTGGAGAAGACTGGCAGGAAGGCTGCCCGAGCTGTTCCTTCTGGGCGGATAGCTTCGACGGCATCCAATCGCATCTCGCCGCCAGAAACACGGCATTTGCATGTATTTCAAATGCACCTTTGGCGACGCTAACAGCTTATGCAAAGCGTATGGGGTGGTCGTTTCCGTGGGTCTCTGCCGAAGGAACTGATTTTAGCGCGGACTTTGGAGTGACCTTTGCCGATGACGCATCAGGTCCTGCATACAATTACTCCAACAAACCGGGGCAGGGCGAAATGCCCGGCTTCAGTGCCTTCCTGAAAACAGAAGACGGTGCGGTCTGTCACAGCTATTCTGCCTATGCCCGAGGGCTGGAACCGCTGAACAGCGCCTATGGGCTGTTGGACTTGATGCCTCTCGGCCGGGATGAAGATACCCTGCCATGGCCAATGGCCTGGGTTCGGCGGCATGACAGATACGAAGAAGGTGGTGCCGGAAATGGCGTATGACGAGGAATTGGCCCATCGGTTCCGTGAGCTGGTCGGCGGTCTGGAAGGCCTGTCGGAAAAGCGGATGATGGGCGGCATCTGCTTTCTGGTGAACGGCAATATGATAGGCGGTGCGGACCGCGCAAAAACCGGAGAGCGCCGGTTCATGTTCCGCGTTGGCAAGGACAACCAGGAAATCGCCGAAACACTGCCCGGCGGTAATGCAATGGTGCAAGGCGGGCGCCGGATGTCCGGCTTCTATTTTGTCGATGCGGATGATCATGATGATCAGGACATGAAGGAGTGGGTTTCGCTGGCTGTCAGCCACGCCATAACCCTGCCGGCCAAATGACAGTTTTCAGCGCTGAGACCTTGGCCTTCCTGGCCGATTTGTTGGGAAACAACACCAAGGCCTGGTTTGACAGTAATCGCCCGGTTTATGAGCGCGCGGTCAAGACGCCTGCCAAATGGTTCCTTCATGCTGTTGAGGCAGAACTGTCAGGGCGAACCGGAGCTGGGTGGTCAGGCAAGATATTCCGCATTCACAGGGACCTCAGGTTTTCCAAGGACAAGACACCCTACAACACCCATATCCATGTGGCGTTCCAGGAAACGGGGACACCAAAGGGTGCGCCGACCTATATGTTCGGACTGGAACCGGGCCGGTTGACCCTTGGGGCCGGTATCATGGGATTTACGCCGGATCGGATGACGTCATGGCGATCCCGTGTGGCCGGATCAGATGCGGCTGGCCTCAATGCCATCTTGCAGGATCTGAGTACTGAAGGCGCACACTTCAGCGACATCGAACTCAAGCGTGTTCCGGCGCCTTATGATGCAGACGACCCCAATGCGGATTTGCTCCGGCGCAAAAGCCTCACGGCCTGGATCGATACCGGGGAGGTTGAAAAAGCGTATGGGGAAGGAGCGCCCAACCATTGCGCGGAAGCACTGATGACCTTCCGGCCGTTGGTTGAGTGGCTGGGGGAGATTTAAATCAGGCAGCCAGGTCGACCCAGACCGGAACGTGATCCGACGGCTTTTCCCAGCCGCGGACATGTTTGTCGATCCCGCAACCGGTCAATTGGTCGGTTGCCTGGGGCGACATCAGGATGTGGTCGATCCGGATACCGTTGTTCTTCTGCCAGGCACCTGCCTGGTAATCCCAGAATGTGAATGTCTCAGGCGCTTCGGTGCAGGACCGCACGGCCTCGGTAAATCCGAGATGGGTCAAGGCCCGGAACCGTTGGCGGCTTTCTGGCTGAAACAGGGCGTCTTCGGTCCACACTTCAGGCCGTTTCGCGTCTATCGGGTCAGGGATAACGTTGTAGTCGCCCAGGAGCAGGAAGGGTGTCTCTTCCGCCAGGCGTTGTTCGGCATGGGTGATCAGCCGGTCCATCCAGCCGATCTTGTAGGGGAATTTCTTCGTTCCGAGCGGATTACCGTTTGGCAGGTAAAGGCAGCCAAAGCGCAATGCGCCAGACTCCGTCGAAACGCTTGCCTCGATATAGCGGGCCTGCTCGTCGCTGTCGTCGCCTGGAAGGCCACGTTGGACATCCTCCAATGGCAGCTTGGAGAGGAGCGCGACGCCATTGAAGCTTTTCTGGCCGTGGGTCTCCACATTGTACCCGGCGTCCTCGAATGCGGCCCTTGGAAAGTTCTCGTCGATTGACTTGATTTCCTGAAAACAGGCGATGTCCGGCTTTGCCTCATCCAGCCATTCCAGCACCGTATCGATTCGGGCCTTCACGCCATTGATGTTCCAGGTGGCAATTTTCATGAGCTTCTTCCCGATGAGTCGTCGCTGCATCATAGAGAGGTAAACGGCCAGCAGGAAGCTGGCAGAGTTATATCGTGAAGCTCGTGCCGCAGCCGCAGCCGGCGACTGCGTTGGGATTGTTGACCTGGAAGGACTGGCCGATCAGGTCGTCGACGAAGTCGATTTCAGAGCCTTCCATATATTGCAGGGAGACGCTGTCGATCAGAACCGTGATGCCATTCTTTTCGATGGCAAGGTCGTCGTCTTCGCGCTCTGTCACCAGGTCGTACTTGTACTGGAGACCCGAGCAGCCGCCGCCTTCGACGCTGACACGCAGGACTGTACCAGCCGGTTCGCTCGCCACGATCTTGCCGATCCGCTTGGCCGCGCGGTCGCTGACTGTTACGGGAAGTTCAAGTGTTTCGGTCATAGTTCGCTGCAATATTCTTTCGGTCGCACCTTCTGCCCGCACAATGGCGTATTTTGTTGGCCTGCGAGCTTGATCATAACTGATAGGTATGGTCTCCAAGGCGCGGCGTCAATGGACGCGCGTTTGAGCCAGCGTCTTAGAACTGGAAACATCAACAAAGAGGCCGGATGTGAAGACTGTTCAGGCAAAACTGGGATACGGCGCACAGCCGCGGGCGATCTTCGCGCAGGACCCGGATCAAAGCCGAGGCCGGCTGTTTCCAGAACCGGAAAGCCCAACGCGCACGCCCTTTCAGCGTGACCGGGACCGGATCATCCATTCCTCTGCCTTCCGCCGTCTGAAACACAAGACACAGGTGTTCGTTTATCACGAGGGTGATCATTACCGGACACGCCTGACCCATACCATTGAAGTCTCCCAGATCGCCCGTTCACTCGCGCGGGCCCTCAGGCTGGATGAAGACCTTGCCGAATGCCTCGCCCTCTCCCACGATCTGGGGCACACCCCGTTTGGTCACGAGGGCGAGGATGTCATGCACGAATGCATGGCGCCTTACGGCGGTTTTGACCACAATGCCCAGTCCATGCGTGTGGTGACCAGCTTGGAACAGCGCTATGCCGAGTTCGACGGCTTGAACCTTGCCTGGGAAACCCTGGAAGGGCTGGTCAAGCACAATGGTCCGCTGCTCTCTCCCGACGGCGCTCCGCTCGGCAAATTCGCCGGATCGGAATTGCCATTTGCGATCCGTGAATATGCCAAGTCGCAGGATCTTCTGTTGGATACCTGGCCAAGTGCGGAGGCTCAGGCCGCCGCGATTGCCGACGATATCGCCTATGACGCCCACGATCTGGATGACGGACTTAGGGCAGGGCTGTTCGCGATTGAAGACATGAAGGACGTCCCGTTCCTGGCTGGCATCCTGAGCGAAGTCGACACCAAGTATCCGGGGCTAGAAGAAAGCCGCCGGATCCACGAGATCGTGCGCAGGTCAATCACCCGGATGGTTGAAGATGTCATTAATGAAGCGCTGGGCCGGATTGAAGAGGTAAACCCGCGATCCGTCCAGGATGTCCGCAATGCGGGGCGCTGCCTGGTTGATTTCTCGAAAGACATGGCGGCGGCTGAAAAGGAAGTGAAGACATTCCTGTTTGCGCGGGTCTACCGCCACGAGGACGTTCTGGCCGTCCGCCGTCTGGTTGCCGGGGTGGTGCGGGATCTGTTTGCCAAATTCATGGCAGAGCCGGAAACCATGCCGGCGCCTTGGAGCGACAACACCGGCTCCATCGACGAAACCGTGCTGGCCCGGCGGGTCTGTGACTATATTGCCGGAATGACCGACCGGTTTGCCATCGACGAACATCGCAGATTGTTTGACGACACACCGGAATTGGGCTAGGCCGCAGCCAGAATTAGCAGCCCGCCGCCTTGAAGGATCATCAAGTCCCCAGCGTGCGGGCCTGTTGTGTTTGTCGTTGTTACCGGTCGGATGGTCATGAATATCTTTGCTGAATTCGCAGAACGGGTGAAAACAGCTGTCTCTGGGCTCGAGCTCAAGGCAGCAGATGGTGCTGGACCGGACCTGTCCCGTCTGACCGTCGAAACCCCGCGCGATCCGGCTCATGGCGATCTGGCAACAAATGCCGCCATGGTTCTGGCAAAGCAGGTCGGCATGAAGCCCCGCGATCTGGCTGAAAAGCTGGCTGAGAGCCTGCGCGCCGATCCGGAAATCACCGAAGTCAGCGTGGCAGGCCCCGGGTTCATCAACCTTCGGGTGGCTGCCTCGGTTTGGCACCGGGTCCTGTCGGCGGCCATCACAGAAGGCCTTGATTTCGGCCGCTCAACGCGAGGTGAGGGCAAGAAGGTCAACGTGGAATATGTGTCGGCGAACCCGACAGGTCCAATGCACGTTGGGCATACCCGTGGTGCTGTTGTCGGCGATGCGCTTGCCGGTCTTCTCGCCTATGCCGGATATGATGTGGTCAAGGAATACTACATCAACGATGCCGGCTCCCAGATCGACACGCTGGCAAAGAGTGCCTTCCTTCGCTACCGCGAAGCGCTGGGCGAAGATATCGGCGAAATTCCCGCCGGCCTTTATCCTGGCGACTATCTGGTGCCAGTCGGGAAAAAACTTGCTGCTGAGCACGGCGGCAAGCTCAAGGACATGGCGGAAGACGAGTGGCTGCCGATCGTTAAGAACGAATCAATTGACGCAATGATGGACCTGATCCGGGAAGATCTTGCGACGCTGAATGTTCACCACGAGGTTTTCTTTTCCGAACGCACGCTTCATGCGCAAGAGGGCGGCAAGCCGTCCAAGATCGAGGAAATGCTGGAAACCCTGCGGGGTGACGGTCTGGTCTATGAAGGAACCCTGCCGCCGCCGAAGGGGCAGGTGCCTGAAGACTGGGAAGACCGCGAGCAGACCCTGTTCCGGGCAGCTGACTACGGCGACGACACGGACCGCGCCCTGAAGAAGTCCGACGGCTCCTACACCTATTTTGCGGCGGATGTTGCCTATTTCCGGGACAAATATTTGCGCGGGTTTGACGAGATGATCTTCATTCTCGGCGCCGATCACGGCGGCTACGTCAAACGGCTTCAGGCTGTCGGTAAGGCGGTTTCAGGCGGAAAATCGGACGTCATCGTGCGGCTGTGCCAGCTGGTAAAGCTGTTTAGGGGCGGCGAGCCGATCAAAATGTCCAAGAGATCCGGCGATTTCATCACCCTGCGGGATGTGGTCGAGGAGGTTGGCCGCGACCCTGTACGCTTCATGATGCTGTACCGGAAGAACGACGCGCCGCTTGATTTCGATTACCAGAAGGTTACGGAACAGTCGAAAGACAACCCGGTCTTTTATGTGCAGTACGGTCATGCCCGCTGCTGCTCTGTTCTGCGTCAGGCAATATCCGAAATGCCGGACCTGGCGATCAGTGATGTAGACTTGGAAAAGGCCGATCTATCGCTGCTGGATGATTCGGGTGAACTGGAGTTGATCGGCAAAATGGCGCTGTGGCCGAAAGTTGTTGACGCTGCTGCGGAGACCCATGAGCCGCACCGAATTGCGTTTTACCTTTATGATCTCGCCAGTTCCTTGCACGGACACTGGAATAGAGGCAAGGAATTGCCGCAATTACGTTTTATTAACACCGATAATAATAAATTAACCCTAGCGCGCCTTGCCTTAGTCCGTGCAGTATCTCTGGTGCTTGCTTCAGGTCTTGCGATTCTAGGCGTCGAAGCGCCGGATGAAATGCGCTGAAGTTGCTTCTGAGTACATGTTGCGCACATTGTGTAACATTT
The DNA here is from genome assembly GCA_965230705.1 of Roseibium sp. GTDB lineage: Bacteria > Pseudomonadota > Alphaproteobacteria > Rhizobiales > Stappiaceae > Roseibium. The sequence continues at coordinate 2,204,785 of CBDDLN010000001.1, forward strand.
GAAAAACGTTGGCCGGACTGAACACACAAATGTCACAAGACTCCGACCATTTGAAATCAGGTCTCCCGCCCAAGACGGCGGACGATGGGCGAAATGACAAGCCAGCCGTGGAAGATCCGCTGGTGGAGCTCGCCCGGATTGTCCATCGCAACAAGCAGGCCGACGGCTCACCGACGGCCCAGCGGGTTGAGACCACAAACTATTTTGACGGGTTGGACGATCTTGCCGATCTCAACCCGGCAGAAACTCAGAAGGTTGAACCGGTAGTCAGTCCGGCTCCCTCCGAACCCTTTACCGGCCCGTCGCCGGATCTGGTTCCCGAGCTGCGGCCTGCCATTCCGGCATTCGACCACGCGAACTTTGGTGCGCCTGACCCAGTTCCAAGTGCCCCAAACGAGACCATGAATAAATTTAATCCGATTGATACGCAGGCGCCGGCAAGCGAGCCGGTTGCTGACGCAGCGCTTGAAAGCGCGCTCAACAGCGCTGTTATGCAGAATTTGGAAGAGAACCTGTCTGCCGAGTTGGAAGACGAGCTGATCGGAGCATTCCAGCAATCATTCGAACCGGCCGCACCTGTGCGGACCGAACCACAACCAGCGCCTTTTTTCGAGGCGCCATCTGCTGTTTCAGCTCCGGTTCCCGAAACGTCTTCTTCTCAGGTTGTTCAGCCCTCCGCAGGGCTCGGCGGCTATGAGGCAGCGCAGGCACGGGTCGCGCAAACTCCGGAGCCTCAGCCCTATGCGCCTGAGCCCGCAGGGCATTTTGGCAAGCCTGCCAACGATCAGCCGGGCTTGAGCGCCGATGACCTGTTTGGTGAGTTGAAGGCCTTGGAGGCGGAACTTTCCCGACCGGCAAAACCCAGTATTTCGGCGGTAAAAACACGTCCAGCTGCGCCCGCGCCGGAAGCCGTGAGGCCTCAATCACCGCAACCCGAGCCACCGCAACCCGAGCCACTGCGGCCAGAGCCAGTGCGTGCTGAAGCGTCGCGGCCCGTCGAACCTGCACCGGCAGAGCCTGCTGGCGTAGAGGCCCTGTTCGCGGATCTCGACTTTTCTCCCAGCAGGAACCGGGATGTAGAACCGCCCGCGCCTGAGCCAATCGTGACGCCAGAACCTGCACCCGCACCCGCGCCTGTAGCGGAGCTTGCACCGGCTCCACCTCCGGCCGAGGTTGTGACCGAAGCCGTGGCGGCATCATCTGCGACTGATGATATTGACGACATGGTGTGGCCAGAAGCTGCTGCAGAAGTTCCGCTACCGGAAGAAGATGAAACGCCGCCGCCGCCCGAAGGTTACGATCTTGAGGCGGTCGCCAAGGCGATGCAGGAAAGTGACCCGACGCTTGATGGATCGGGTGTTTTGCCCCCGCATCCGCAGGAAGAGCGGGCAGCAGCTCCTGGTGCCGAGAAGAATTCGCGCAAAGGTCTCTATGCCGCTGCGGCTGTTGCTGCCGTTGCACTGATTGGCGGTGCCGTCTTCCTTCTGAGCGATGGCTCATCCGTTGATATTCCTGCCGGTCCGCCGCCGATTATCGCTGGACTAAAGGGGCCGTTGAAGGTCTATCCGGACGAAAAACCAGCAGACGACGGTCCGGCCTCGAAGCTGATTTATGATCGTGTCGGCACGCAAAACGGTGGTTCACAAGAGCGTCTGGTGCTTCCGGAAGAAACAAAACCGGCCCAACTTCCGCCTGCGCCGGAAGGCACAGCAGCAAGCGACCCGCTTGTGCCTGGTGCGCCGAAGAAGGTTCGGACATTGGTCGTGCGTCCTGACGGAACGATCATTTCCGGACAACCGGATGCGTCCACGGCACCTGTCCGGACTGTTTCCACAACGCCAGTCCGCACCACGACCGAGCAACCGGCAGCAACACCCGCTCCAACGCAGCCGGCGCCTGTTGCCGTCGCACCGGTGACAACAGAAACACCGGCGCCGAATGAAACGCCAGCCACACCGGTCGTTTCAACACCTGTGACAACGGCTCCAATCCGGACAGAAACACCGGCGATCGTTTCCACGACGGAAATTACGGCCGAAGAACCGGCAACTCCTGCCGGGCCGGTTGTATCGGTGGTACCGCGCAAGAAACCAGCTGCGCCGGTTCAGGTTGCACGTGCTCCGCAGGCGACAACTCCGGTCAGGACCACGCCAGTGCGTACCACGACGCAGTCAGGTCCGCTCGATCTGAACAATCCTCCTGCTGCGACCACACAGACGGCTGCACCAGCTCGTACAACAGGCCAGATCGCACCCGGGACCTACATCGTTCAGGTCACATCGCAACGGTCTGAATCTGCTGCCCGAAACGCCTATGCGGGGCTCCAGCGGAAGTATCCGGGCATTCTGGGCAACCGGAATGCGGTCATCGTGTCAGCGAATATCCAGGATCGCGGAACCTTCTACAGGGCGCGTATTCCTGCCGGTTCCCGTGCTGAAGCCATTTCGCTGTGTGAAAGCCTGAAGGGCGCCGGCGGCGATTGTTTCGTCCGGCGGAACTAAGCGGGCTTCAGCTAAAACGCCCAAGCAATTGATCAATGCAAAAAGTCCCGGCCTGGTGCCGGGACTTTTTCTTTGGAGCTTTGAGTTCGTGCCGTCAGCTCAACAAGGCATTGGCAAGAAACGGCAGGCTGATATCCAGGCGGTAGTCGATCGACGAGTGGTTATCGTCGAATTCCTCATAAGTATGAGGCACCTTGGCTTCCTGCAGCTTGCCGGTCATGCGCCGCGCTCCATAGAGCAGATTGTACTGGTCGACGGTGCCGCATTCGATCCATAGACCTTTGAGCGATTTCAGGGCGGAGACGTGGTCACCGGCCATTTGAACCGGATCCCACGAAAGCCAGTTCGCCCAGCGGTCCTCAATCAGTTCGCACGTTTCCAGATCTACTGGCAGGTGGATGCCGCAAAAGCTCTCAGGGCTGGGATCCGGGTCGTAGGTTGCAGCCATCGCGAATGTCATCAGGTCGTGAAAGGCGCCTCCTGGATACTTCGGTCCCTTTTCGAAATCGGTAACGAAGGCCTCGATCGAACCTTTTCTGGCAATCGCCCGCAGCGCGCTTGGCATCTCCGGCAAATAGCAGAGCTCAAACGCCATATCGCCAGAAAGGCACGCTGCAGCGGACCATGTGTCTGCATGAAGCATGGCGTGAACCAGCGAACCATATCCGCCAGATGACTTGCCAAATACCGCGCGTTTGCCCGGTCCGCCGCAGCCGAACCGGCCTTCAACGGTGGCCAGCATGTCGGTCGTCAGCCACGTTGCCCAAGGGCCCATGGCTGCACTGTCGATATATTGATTGCCGCCAAGGCGTGTGAAACAGTCCGGAAAGGCAACGGCAACCGGGGGCAAGGCACCGTCATGGATGAGCCGGTCCAGCCGTTCCGGCACGTTTTCACCAAAGTTCTTCCAGTTGACATGCGCTGGCCCACCCGAGGTGAACCCTGTCAAATCGACCAGCAGCGCTAGATCCGCACCGTCGTGATCATGAGGGGTGTAAACGACAATTTCGCGGGTCGTGGGATCGCCCAGGCGGTTCTGGGCCAGAATATCGGATGTGACGGTCATCCGGTGCAAGGTTCCGGCCGGAATATCTGGGCGCGCGCGCATTTGTGTCTCCAAGTGTTTGTTCCATCCTGTCATGGCAAGTGGCGCCAAGGGATGCAAGGGAGGGCACGCAAGTTAGCTGTCATTACCGGTCAAGGCGGGTTGACGTTCAAGGAGCGGGCAAGCTAAGCCAAATCATGACCAAAGCCTTCATCAGCGGCTGTAGCGGCCTTGTCCTGACGCCCGAAGAACAATCGTTTTTCGCATCTGAAGATCCTTGGGGGTTGATCCTGTTCCGGCGCAATATCGAAGCGCCAGAACAGGTGAAACAATTGATCGCGGACTTCAGAAGCTGCGTGAAACGCCCCGATGCGCCTGTTCTGGTCGACCAGGAAGGTGGACGGGTGCAAAGGCTCCGGCCGCCGCATTGGCCGGTCTATCCGCCTGGTGAGGTTTTCGGCCGGGTTTTCAGTGAAGATCGGGAAGCAGGCCTGCGCGCCGTGTGGCTTGGGGCTCGTCTGATCGCTCATGATTTGCTGTCGCTCGGGATAACGGTGGATTGCCTGCCGCTTCTGGATCTCAGGTTCAGTGAGACCGTAGATGCGATTGGTGACCGGGCGTTTGCCGGTGATCCGGAGATAGTTGGCGCGCTTGGCAAGGCGCAGTGTGAAGGGCTGATGGCTGGCGGCGTGCTGCCCATCATCAAACACATTCCCGGCCATGGACGCGCGCTTGTCGACAGTCATCTTGAATTGCCGCGGGTTTCAGCAGATCGGAATGAGCTTTCCGGGACGGACTTTGCGGCCTTCAGGCCATTGGCTGGCATGCCGCTCGCCATGACTGCTCATATTCTTTACGAGAGCATCGACGCTGACAATCCGGCGACACAAAGCCTAACGGTCATCGGGGACGTTATCCGCGGTGACATTGGTTTTGACGGCTGTTTGATGGGCGATGACATCTCCATGCACGCTCTAGGTGGGGATATGCAGGAAAGAGCCGCGCTAAGCTTTGCCGCAGGCTGCGATCTTGTGCTTCACTGCAACGGAGACATGAACGAGATGAGGGCCGTGGCTGAGGCTTCGCCGAAGCTGGCCGGGAAGCCGCTGGAGCGCAGCCTCACAGCTCTGGCCATGCGGCAGGATCCGGCGCCCGGATTTGATGCCGAAGCTGCGCGCGCCGAATTTGAGCGCATGATTGCGAACGATACTGCGGGAACCGTCTAACCGGGGAGAACACGAAGCGGGATGGGTCCGGACGAGCATCAGGATCTCTTGACCAGCGTTGGAACCGCCGAACGGGCGACCAGCGACCCGCAGCTTGTGGTCGACGTTGGTGGATTTGAAGGGCCGCTTGACCTTCTGCTCACATTGGCGCGAAACCAGAAGGTCGACCTGACCGGCATATCCATCCTTGCTCTCGTCGAGCAATATCTGGAGTTCGTGACCGAAGCCCGTCGGATGCGGCTTGAACTGGCCGCGGACTATCTGGTGATGGCGGCATGGCTTGCTTATCTGAAATCCAAGCTTCTGCTGCCTGAACAAAAGAATGACGACGAACCCACCGGTGAGGAACTGGCCGCAGCGCTGGCATTCCGTCTCAGGCGGCTTGAGGCCATGCGGGAAGTGTCTGAAAAACTGATGTCCCGCAACCGGCTGGGACAGGCGGTATTCAGGCGCGGCGCACCGGAGACCATGTCGGTCGTGCACACCAGTGTGTGGAGCGCGACTGTCTATGATCTGCTTTCCGCCTATGCCACACAGCGGCAGCGCCAATCGGTGACATCGGTGCGGGTGATCCGCCGGAACGTCTGGTCGCTGCAGGAAGCGCGTGAGATTCTGGTTCGGTTGGTCGGGCAAATCGGGGAGTGGGCACCGATTACCAGTTATCTGCAGGATTACCTGCGAGAAGAGGAAGACTGGGCAACGGTGGTGGCCAGCACCTTTTCCGCCAGCCTTGAGATGGTACGGGAAGGCGAGATAGAGTTGCGGCAGGGCGAGCCGTTTTCACCGGTCTATATCCGGGCACGCCGTGACAAGGGCAAACGCCCGCCGGGGGAAAACCATGGAAATTGATGCCGATCTGCTGACTGGCACCACGGATGAGGCGGATTTGGTCGGAGAGGGACACCCGGTTGATCCCGCCCAGGATCTTGAAATCCTGCGTATGGTGGAAGCTCTTTTGTTCGCTTCGGCAGAGCCCTTGTCAGCAGAAGAACTCGCAGGCCGCCTGCCATCGGGGTCAGATATTGAAAGACTTCTGGAAGAATTGCAGCGGTTTTATGCCAACCGGGGCGTAAATCTGGTTCGGGTTGCAGGCAAATGGGCATTCCGCACGGCAGAAGATCTGGCGTTCCTTATGCACCGGAGCCGCGAAGAGCAGCGGAAACTGTCACGCGCCGCTTTGGAGACGCTGGCGATCATTGCGTATCACCAACCGGTTACCCGGGCAGAAATCGAGGAAATCCGCGGTGTTTCCACGTCAAAGGGAACGCTGGATGTTCTTTTGGAAACGACCTGGATCCGCATGCGTGGCCGCAGGCGGACACCCGGACGGCCCGTGACATATGGCACGACCGAGGCGTTTCTGGAGCATTTCGGCATGGATACCGTGAAGGATTTGCCGGGTCTGGAAGAGCTGAAAGGGGCTGGACTTTTGGATAGTGCGGTGCCTGCGAGCTTTCAGGTTCCGACGCCAGATGATAATCAGGCCTTGACTGAGGACGAGGACCCGTTGGAAGAAGGCACCCTGTTCGAGGATCACGATAGGGACCTTTAATCCAGACCTGATGACCGTAAAAACCATCTCATCGTTTTCGCGCGCGCCAAGCGATGCCGGTGCTGTCTTGGGCTGGGGTGCCCGCGGGACGGCAGGGGCGACCATTGCTGCCGGCCTGCAATTCGAAAACATCAGCCACGCCTACGATGGCAACCAGACCATATCGGACCTGTCGCTGGAAATCGCGCCAGGTGAGGTGCTTTGTCTGCTCGGGCATTCAGGCTGTGGCAAGACCACGCTCATGCGTATTGCCGCCGGTGTAGAACGCCCAACCTCCGGACGGGTGCTGATCAACGGCCGTGAGGTCTCCGGTTCTGGCGACTTTGTGCCGCCTGAGGATCGTGGCGTCGGCTTGATGTTCCAGGACTATGCCCTGTTTCCGCACATGACGATCCGCGACAATGTCATGTTCGGACTTACCAAACTGCCCCGCGAAGATGCTGTGAGGGTGGCCCTTGCAACTCTGGCACGGGTTGGCCTGGAAGGTTATGCGGACGAGTACCCGCATGCATTGTCCGGCGGCGAACAGCAGCGGGTGGCTCTGGCGCGGGCGATTGCCCCGCGGCCCGGCGTGTTGTTGATGGATGAACCGTTTTCCGGCCTTGACCGTCGTTTGCGCGACGAAGTGCGCGAGGAAACGCTCGCTATTCTGCGCGAAACCCGGGCCACCTGCATCATCGTTACCCACGATCCGGAAGAGGCAATGCGGCTTGGAGACCGCATTGCCTTGATGCGCCGGGGCAAGCTGCTGCAGCATGGTACGGCGAACGACCTCTACAACACGCCGAAGGATGTGTTTGTCGCCAGGTTCTTTTCCGAGATCAACCATCTTTCGGGAATGGTAACCGGCGATGGCATCAGTACGCCGCTCGGTGTATTATCTCATACGGACCTGGAGCCGGGCACAAAGGTTCACATTTGTGTCCGTCCACAAGGCATCCTTGTTGGTCCGCCAGCGGCTGACAAAGTTGTTGGCCGAATTGCCAGCCGCCGGTTTGTTGGAGAAGTCGATCTTCTGTCGATCGTTGTAGATGGTTTGCAGCACACGGTGCAGGCCCGGGTCCGGGCCGGCGGCAATTTCCAGGCGGGCATGGACGTCGGTCTGGCAACAGATTCTCAAGCTGTTCTTGTTTTTCCGGAGACGGATGAACATCTGTCATGATAGAGCGGCCTGGAAAATAACCATCTTTGTATTGGCCACAAGTTGATCTCATCCGTGTGTTGCGGCGTGTTCGGCTTTTTTGTAATAAGGGCATCCGGCCGGCCGGCCGTGTAACTGGGAGTTTGGCGTATGGGCATTAGTGTTTGGCAGATCCTCATCATTGCGGTGATCGTTGTACTGCTGTTTGGGCGTGGCAAGATCTCTGAGCTGATGGGTGATGTCGCCAAAGGGATCAAGAGCTTCAAGAAGGGCATGGCTGAAGACGAAACCGCCAGCACCCCGGAAGCCCCCAAGACAATCGACCATCAAGCGTCCGAAACAGTGTCGGCTGAAAAGACCGAAGATCAGTCGAAGGCGGGCTGAAGCCAGTCCGCAATTCTCGCTTTAAATGGCGGATGTTAGATGTTCGATATCGGCTGGACTGAACTGCTGGTGATCGCCTGTGTGGCGATCATCGTTGTCGGTCCCAAAGACCTCCCGCGAATGCTGCGCAGCCTTGGCCAGACAATTGGCAAGGTAAAGCGTATGTCGCGCGAATTTCAGTCAACGTTCAATGACGCGCTGCGCGAAGCCGAGCGCGAGGCGGATATTGCCGACATGAAAAAGTCGGTCGAGGACGTTGGCAATTTCAATCCGCTAGGCGATCTGAAAAAGTCGATTGAAGACGACATGGCGGCGGTGACAAAACCGGCGGCTGAAACGAAAACAGCCAAAGAGGCCAAGTCGGAACCGGCAGCAGAGGCCAAGCCGCAACCGGCCGCGCCTTCCTCGGTCACACCGGAATTGGCAGAAGCCGTCAAGTCGGCTGAAGGCGATCCGGCACGGGAAGACACCAAGGCATGAGCCAGGAAGATATTGACGCGTCGAAGGCGCCGCTCCTTGAACATTTGATCGAATTGCGCCAGCGGCTGATGAAGTCGGTGATCGCGATCATCGTGATGTTCATTGTCTGCTTCTATTTCGCCTCGGATATCTACAATATCCTGACGGTGCCTTATCTGCGGGCCGCTCCGGACCCTGACGCGGTGCAGATGATCTTTACCGCGCCGCAGGAGTGGTTCTTCACGCAGTTGAAGCTGGCGTTGTTCGGTGCCTTGTTTCTGGCGTTTCCGGTCATCGCCTCGCAAATCTACATGTTTGTAGCGCCCGGCCTCTACAAGGAAGAGCGCGGCGCATTCCTGCCGTTCCTGGTTGCGACGCCAATCCTGTTTCTGATTGGTGCCTGTCTCGTCTATTTCCTGGTCATGCCGATGGCGATGACGTTCTTCCTGTCCATGGAACAGACGGGCGGAGAGGGGCAGGTGGCGATTCAGCACCTGGCCAAGGTCAGCGAATATCTCGGCCTGATCATGATTCTCATTTTCGCATTCGGTCTGGTGTTCCAACTGCCGGTCGTGCTGACGCTTTTGGGCCGCGCGGGAATGGTGTCGTCGCAAACCCTTAAGGAAAAACGCAAATACGCCATCGTGGCGGCATTTGCGGCTGCGGCTATTTTGACGCCCCCCGATCCGATCTCGCAGATCGGTCTTGCGCTGCCGACGCTGCTTCTCTACGAAGTCTCCATCATTTCTGTACGGCTTGTTGAACGCAAGCGCGCGGAACGGGATGCGGAGCGGGAAGCCGAGAGCGCCTGAACCGTCTCTTCCATGTCCAGCGCCGTTCGGCTTGTCCAAACACCCTTAGCGCTGTCCGGGAAGCAAGATGTTCGATATCAAATGGATCAGGGAAAACGCTGACGTCTTTGACAAGGCTTTGGCCAGGCGCGGCTTTGAAGCCTCTTCAGCCAGGCTGATTGAACTGGACGACGCCCGGCGTACCCACATCACCAAACTTCAGGAAGCCCAGGAACGGCGCAACGCTGCCTCCAAGGAAATCGGCAAGGCCAAAGGTTCTGGCGATGATGCCCGTGCGCAGGAACTGATCGACGAAGTCGCGCAGATCAAGGCCTTCATCCAGTCTGGAGAAGAGGAAGAGCGCAAGCTGGTCGGCAATCTGGAAGCCGCGCTGGCGGTAATTCCGAACCTGCCGCACGAGGATGTGCCGGAAGGTGCTGACGAAGCGGACAACGTGCTTTACCGCACCCATGGTGAAAAGCCGGCTCTGGATCTCAGCGCTGCGCCAAAGGAACACTATGAGCTTGGGGAAGACCTGGGCGATATGGATTTTGGCCGCGCGGCGAAGCTGTCCGGCTCTCGTTTTGTAGTGCTGAAGGGCCAGATCGCCCGTCTGGAACGCGCTCTCGGTCAGTTCATGATCGATCTGCACACGCAGGAACATGGTTATACGGAAGTGTCTCCGCCACTGCTGGTAACCAGCGATCCGCTATATGGCACCGGCCAGTTGCCGAAATTCGAGGAAGACCTCTTCAAGACGACGACGGACCACTACCTGATCCCGACAGCTGAAGTGCCGCTGACCAACCTGGTGGCTGGTGAGATCCTTGCCGAAGACCAGCTGCCCATACGCGTGACCGCATTGACTTATTGTTTCCGTTCGGAAGCGGGATCTGCCGGTCGGGACACCCGCGGAATGCTGCGCCAGCACCAGTTCCAGAAATGTGAGCTGGTATCGGTCACAAAACCGGAAGAGTCACTGGCAGAGCTTGAGCGGATGCTGGAATGCGCAGAGACGATCCTGAAAAAGCTTGGCCTGCATTACCGGGTCGTGACGCTCTGCACCGGCGACATGGGCTTTGGCGCCCGCAAGACCTACGACATTGAGGTCTGGCTGCCGGGCCAGGACGCTTACCGTGAGATTTCCTCCTGTTCGGTCTGCGGTGACTTCCAGGCAAGGCGGATGAACGCCCGTTACCGGGCAGCGGATGCCAAGCAGCCGGTCTATGTTCATACGCTCAACGGATCCGGAATTGCGGTTGGCAGGGCGTTGATCGCGGTTCTTGAAAATTACCAGAACGACGATGGCACCATCACTGTGCCGGACGTTCTGCGGCCCTATATGGGCGGATTGGAAAAAATCGGCTGAGGGACTTCTCCCCCGGTCCTATAGGTCGGTTACCTAGGTTTGCATATTTGATTGGATTTCCATGCGCATTTTGATCACGAACGACGACGGTATTCATTCTTCAGGCCTTGATGCGCTGGAGCGGATTGCACGGGAATTGTCGGATGACGTCTGGGTGGTGGCACCGGAGACCGACCAAAGCGGTGTCGCGCACTCCCTGACACTCAGCGAGCCCCTGCGCCTGCGCAAGATCGACGACCGGCATTTTGCTCTGAGGGGCACACCGACCGACTGCGTGATCATGGGGGTAAGGCATGTCATGCCGGAGTTTCCCGATCTGGTGCTGTCAGGCATCAACAAGGGCCAGAATCTGGCGGAGGACGTGACTTACTCCGGCACCGTCGCCGGTGCCATGGAAGGCGCCATTCTTGGCATCCGCTCCATTGCCGTATCCCAGGCTTATGGCTGGGGAACCGGAGCAGAGCCGGACTACCGGACGGCGGAAACCCATGCGCCGGAACTGTTCCGCAAGTTGATCAACTTCGAAATGGGCCAATACACGCTGCTGAATGTGAATTTCCCGCACCGTCCTGCTGAAGAGGTCGAGGGCGTGCGGGTGACGGTTCAAGGACACCACCAGCAAAGCGGCCTGATCATAGACAAGCGGACGGACAACAGGGGCTACCCTTATTACTGGCTTGGGTTCCGGGACCGCGGTCCCTCGGTCCTCGACAATTCCGATCTGCACGCCATTGATGACGGATATATTTCTGTCACACCGCTGCGGATAGATCTGACCGCACATGATATGCTGAGCCGACTCAGTTCGGAACTTTCTTAACCTTCGAGAGAGCAGGGCGGTTCATGTCTGGTTTGGTCGCTGCAATTGCCCCTGAAGAAGCTGCTGCCGTCTCTGCGGACGAAGTTGAAGCGCGTGCCGGACTTATTCTGGCACTGCGCCGGCAGGGGATTGGCGCCCACGCCGTACTGTCGGCAATCGAACGTGTTCCGCGCCGTCTTTTCCTTTCTGCCCGGCATCACCGGCTCGCTTATGAAGATTCGCTGATCCCGATTGAATGCGGGCAGTCTGTGCTCGCGCCGTCCTATGTTGCGATGGTTGTTCAGGCGCTTGAGATCGCAAGCGATCATTCCGTCCTGGAGGTGGGAACCGGGTCGAGTTATCAGGCAGCAGTGCTTGGCCATCTGGCTGCCCGCGTCGAAAGCCTGGAACGTTACCGGACCCTGGTTGAGCTGGCCGAACAGCGCATTGCGGCCCTGCGCCTGCGCAGCGTTGTGATCCATCACGCAGATGGATTTGCCGGAATGCGCTCCAAGGCGCCTTACGATCGCATCGTGCTTAACGGTGCGGTGAAAGAGATCCCCGAAGTGCTGTTGGAGCAGCTCTCCCACCGCGGCATGTTAATAGCGCCGGTCGGTGCACCAGACACCGTTCAGCAGCTTGTGCGCATTGCCCGAACCGATGCTGGCGATATACGCCATGTTATTGGTTCAGCAAGAACGGTGTCCCTGACACCGGGACTGGCAAAGCGGCTTTAAGTTTCTTCAGTTTTATTGGAGAAATCAGGCGGCTCGACTGACTTTTCCCGAGAATAGAATTCTTCTTCAACGATGGCTTGGATCGTTTCTTGCCATTCTAGTATTTTCGCGCAAACAGCTGACATCACGTCGCTAATTTGGGCTCCCTTAAAGGGGGCTTCCGGCCAGAAGTTGTTGAACACAACTTCATGCCAATCGTATCCTGCGTCTTCAAATCGCTCCAACATAGACATTGGGTAGTGCGGATGGGCGGCCCAACTATCATCTCCGTGGGAAACGCGATTTCGTTCATCGATTAGCAACGCGAAAACGGGATCGGACCTTATTACTGTTTGAAAGTATTGAGCCTGGATATCGGCAAGTTTTGCGTGGGAACGGGCGTCACTTTTTCCAATTGCTTCTACAGAGGCTTTGGCCAGCACGAAAAAAGCACTGTAGTACAGCATTAGTTCCGTTCGGTCCGGTGTGGCTTTGTCGTAGGAGGCGATGTATCGATTTCCAGCCATTCTGGCTGACTGAAGGTAAGTCCTTGACGCATCCAGTCCTGTTGGACCGTCTTCTTCACACATTGAGAATTCTTCCAATTTATAGGCTGCATCCACTTCAGCGCTTTACCTCGCCGATGAAGAATGAGCCCAGCCCCTCAAGAATCATTCAAATTTAAAAATCGGTCTTAGCTCTTTATCAACCTTACTGGTTTCTACTCTTAACCATAGTTCTTTTCTCAATTGGTCTGAGTAGCGCCATGAACAAGCGGAAGCGTATCGTCCGCAGCAGTCCGTCGGTCCGGATTGCTTTCGTCTCCCTGGCAGCGGGCATCCTTGCTGGATGCAGCATGTCAACAGAACGGTTTGGTGAAGGTCCCGTCTATACCGGCGGCACTGATAATCAGCGCTCTATTCTTGGCGGTCCCGCAAAGCAGCCCAGTTACCAGGATATTCTGAAAGGGCCGGGCGGAACGGCGGCCGGATTGCCTGCGCAGTCCTCAGGGCCGGTCTATACCGAATCCATCCCCGCTCAAACCCGGCCAGCTCCTGCAACGCCTGTGCGCTCCGCGCCGGTTTCAAGCGCGGCCTTGCCGACCACAAAACCTCAAATTGTCAGCCGTCCTGCCATCCCGGTCCAAACAATCACGGCGCCAGAAGTAACCGGTTCTGCGCCGGTGAGCTGGAAAGGCTGGACATCGGCTGGTGGAACCCGCGTGAAGGTGCGTGAAGGCGATACGGTGGCCTCCATGTCCCGGCGGTTTGGTGTTCCGGTCAAGGCGATCGCAGCCGTTAACGACATTGAATATCCCGGCCAGGTGAAGCCGGGGCAAACCCTGCTTATCCCGACCTACCAGCACACACCTTCCAATGTGGTATCCAGCGCGGCAAGCAAGCCTGTCCGTCTGCCATCGGCCAACAGCAATCAATCTCTGACGACTGGTTCCATCCGGCCTGCTCAGTCTGTTGGTATCAATGCGCCGTCACCGGACAGAAAACCGGTCCGCCAGCCGAGCTTCGCGGAAATCAAGGCCGGTATTGTCAACGATGCAGCGCCTGTTCGCATCAGCACTGCGCCTAGGTCCAAGCCCGAAACAAGCACCGGGTCTATACCGGCTGCAACGGTTCGCACTGTCGGTACTTCGGTGCCGGTTCCGCAGGCGATGCCGGGCCGTCCGTCTGTATCCTCTGCGCCTGCTGCGCCGTCCGCTCCGAAGGTGTCCGTTATCACCGCCCCGGCGACGGGGACGGGAGAAGCCAAGCCGACCGAGCCGATCAAGCGGCCGCAGATCGTGGCCAGTGCCGATCCGGTTGAAGACGCCGATGCGCCGCGTTTCCGCTGGCCGGTACGGGGTCGGATCATTTCCGACTTCGGGTCCAAGCCGGGCGGTGCCCGCAATGATGGTGTCAATCTGGCTGTGCCGGAAGGTACACCGGTCAAGGCCGCCGATGCCGGGACGGTTATCTACGCCGGTAATGAGCTGAAAGGCTTTGGCAATCTGGTCCTGTTGCGCCACTCCGACGGCTGGGTTTCCGCTTACGCCCACAACAGCAAGCTCAACGTCAAGCGCGGCGACAGTGTTGCCCGGGGTGAGGAAATCGCCAACGCGGGCGCCAGTGGCTCTGTCTCCCAGCCGCAAGTTCATTTCGAACTACGCCGCGGCAACAAGCCGGTCGACCCGCTGCGTCATCTTCCAAAGAGCTGATGCGAATCTAGAATTCTCAATAAGCAAAAAGGCCCCGGACTTCCGGGGCCTTTTTGTTAATCCAGCGTCTTGCCGAGACGCCCGGCCAGGTCCTGAATGAACTGATAGGCGACCCGTCCGGAGCGGCTGCCGCGGGTGGTAGCCCATTCCAGTGCCTGAGCGCGCAGGCTATCTGCGTCGGCGTTCAGGCCATAGTGGGCCGCATAGCCGTTCACCATGTCCAGATAATCGTCCTGGCTGCATTTGTGAAAGCCAAGCCAGAGCCCGAACCTGTCGGAGAGTGAAACTTTCTCCTCAACGGCTTCCGCCGGATTGATCGCTGTCGAACGCTCGTTCTCGATCATGTCGCGCGGTATGAGGTGGCGGCGGTTTGATGTCGCGTAGAAGGTGACATTGTCCGGACGCCCCTCAATTCCGCCTTCTAGAACAGCCTTCAGTGATTTGTAGGACGTGTCATCATTGTCGAAGCTGAGATCGTCGCAAAAGATCAGGAAGCGGTAAGGGGCATCGCGCAGCTGCTTCATCAAGAGGGGCAGGCTTTCAATATCTTCCCGGTGGATCTCGATAAGCTTCAGGATGTTTGTGCCGAGCTCTTCATTTACGGCCGCGTGGGCTGCTTTTACGAGAGAGGATTTCCCCATACCGCGTGCGCCCCACAAGAGTGCGTTGTTGGCCGGAAGACCCTTGGCGAAGCGGCAGGTGTTGTCGAGCAGCATGTCGCGCACATGTGAAACGGCGCATAACAACGTAATATCGACCCGGTTGACCTTTTCCACCGGCAGCAGCTCGCCAGGCTGTGGCGACCAGACAAATGCATCGGCCGCCTCAAAATTCGGTGGCACCGGTGCTGCCGGAACCGCCCGGCCAATCAGGCCGATCAGCGTATCGAGTTTAGCGTTCAGGCTGGAAAGGTCGTTTCCATCGGACATTGGCTCTTGTAACCCTCTGAAACGGGGCCCATTTCAGGCCGGAAGTAACAAAGCGGAAGGACTAACATGGTGCGCAGAACGCGAAAACGCCGGAATATTGAAATCCGGTACGCTTCATGTGATTTCAACGCCTTGAAAACCGCCACGCCGCCGTTATAGTCCCCGCCACTGGATTCTGGGCTTTTTGGCAGCAGTTCCGCATAAAGCGGAAACTGTCAGACAAGCCACCTCAAGGAGAGATTAATGTTCGTCACCCCTGCGTATGCACAAGCCGGTAGCCCAATGGGTCCGGACTTTCTGATGTCCCTGCTGCCGTTTGTCCTGATCTTTGCGATCATGTACTTCCTGATCATCCGTCCGCAGCGCCAGCGCATGAAGCAGCATCAGGAAATGGTTGCAAACCTGCGCCGCGGCGACACGATCGTCACCTCCGGTGGCCTGATCGGCAAGGTTTCCAAGGTGGTCGACGACACTGAAGTTCAGGTGGAACTGTCTGAAGGCGTCAAGGTGCGGATTGTACGCGCAATGGTGCAGGAAGTCCGCTCCAAGTCCGAACCGGCCAAAGAAGGCGCGTAACCCGCGCCCTTACCATAGCAAGCTCCCTGCCAGGCCGGTCTGTTCCGGCCCGGCGGACTGGCCATAGGGATTGGCCACAAGGATAGGCCCTGACATGCTGTATTTTGCCCGCTGGAAGATCGCGCTGATTGCCGTTGTGATCGCGGTCGGCGTTTTGTCGACCCTGCCGAACTTCTTTTCTTCCAAGACTCTGGAAAGCTGGCCGGATTTCCTGCCGAAAAACCAGATGGTGCTCGGCCTGGATCTCCAAGGTGGCGCCTATCTCCTGTATGAAATCGATCAGCAGGACTATATCCAGAAGCGGTTCAAGACGCTTGTTGGCGATATACGGGCCACGCTGCGTGAGCAACCGAGGATCGGCTATACGGGACTGGGTGTTCAGGGCGAGGCAGCACAGGTTCGAATCCGCGATCTGGCACGTCTGGACGAGGCGCGTGAACGCCTTCAGGCGCTTGAAAACCCGCTGGTTACATCCTTGTTTGGTGGTCAGCCGGTGGACGAGTTTGCCATGTCCGTGAGCGACGATGGCCTGATCCGCTTTACCTATACTGAAGAGGGCCTTGCGGACCGGCTACAGTCGATTGTTGAACAATCCATCGAAGTCATCCGCCGCCGCGTTGATGAACTGGGCACCACGGAGCCCAACATCCAGCGCCAGGGCACGGACCGGATACTTGTAGAAGCCCCGGGCGAAAGCGATCCGCAGCGTCTGAAAGATCTCGTTGGTCAAACAGCCCAGCTTACGTTCCATATGGTCGACACATCCATGTCGGCAGAGCAGGCCATGCAGGCGCGCCCGCCGGTCGGCACAGTGGTCCTGAATTCCGTAGACGATCCGCCAATTCCCTATCTGCTGGAAGAATCGCCGCTGCTCGGCGGTGAAGACCTGGTGGATGCACAGGTCAGTTTCGACCAGCGCACCAACGAACCGGTGGTCAACTTCCGCTTCAACACGTCCGGCGCGCGCAAGTTTGCCGTCATCACTCAGCAGAACGTCGGCCGCCCGTTTGCAATCGTCCTTGATGAAGAAGTGATCTCCGCACCGGTTATCCGGGAGCCGATCACAGGTGGATCCGGACAGATCTCGGGAAGTTTCACGGTTGATGGCGCTAATGATCTTGCTGTTCTTCTGCGGGCCGGTGCACTGCCAGCCAAGCTGACGGTAATCGAAGAGCGCTCCATCGGCCCGGGCCTTGGTGCTGATTCCATCGAGGCGGGCAAGCTGGCTTCGCTGATTGCCGGTGCGGCCGTGATCGTCTTCATGCTGCTGGCCTATGGCCGGTTCGGCATCATCGCCGACCTCGCGCTTATGGCGAACATCTTCCTGATCTTCGGTGCGCTTACACTGTTACAGGCAACGCTGACGCTGCCTGGTATTGCCGGGATTGTCCTGACGATTGGTATGGCGGTTGACGCCAACGTTCTGATCTTCGAGCGTATCCGCGAGGAGGCGAGAGCCGGGCGGTCGGCCATTCCGGCCATTGATGCCGGTTACAAGCGTGCCTTGGGCACCATCCTGGATGCCAACATCACCACGCTGATCGCGGCGCTGATCCTGTTCCAGCTTGGTTCAGGACCGGTTCGCGGTTTTGCCGTGACCCTTGCCATCGGCATCTTCACCACGGTGTTTTCCGCCTTCACCTTCAGCCGTCTTCTTGTCGCCCTATGGGTGCGGATGCGCCGGCCGTCGAAACTGCCAATCTGAGCGAGGAGAGATAACATGGCATTGCTCAGACTAGTTCCGGACAACACCAAGTTCCGCTTCATGTGGTTCCGGAAAATCAGTTTCCCGCTTTCTGTCGTTCTGGTGATCGGATCGCTGGCGCTGTTCTTCATGGTCGGCCTGAACTACGGCATCGACTTCAAGGGCGGTACCCTGATCGAGATGAAGACCGACGGACCGGCAGACATTGGCGCGATCCGGTCGGAACTCGGTACGTTGAACCTCGGTGACGTTCAGGTGCAGCAATTCGGCGCTGAAGACGAAGTTCTCGTGCGGGTCGAAGAACAGCCGGGCGGGGAACTGGCCCAGCAGGCGGTTGTCGCCAAGGTGCGCACGTCCTTCGCCGACAACAACGTTGAATTCCGCCGCGTAGAGGTGGTTGGACCACGTGTATCCGGCGAATTGGCCCGCGCAGGTGCGATCGCCGTCGCAGCGGCCCTGTTCGCGATCCTGGTCTACATCTGGTTCCGCTTTGAGTGGCAATTTGCAGTCGGCGCGATCCTGACGACCGCGAACGACGTGATTGTCACTGTTGGCCTTTTCGTCATTTTGCAGCTCGACTTCTCTCTCTCCAGTATCGCTGCGGTGTTGACCATCATCGGTTACTCCTTGAACGATACGGTGGTGGTGTATGACCGTATTCGTGAGAACTTGCGGAAATACAAGAAGCTGCCGCTGACGGACGTTCTGGACAAGTCGATCAACGAGACCCTGTCGCGGACGACACTGACCTCTGTCACCACCTTGCTTGCCCTGATCTCTCTCTGGGTGTTCGGTGGTGAAGTGATCCGGTCGTTCACCCTGGCGATGATTTTCGGCATCGTGATCGGAACCTACTCGTCGATCTTCCTGGCGGCACCGTTCCTGATCCTGTTCAAGCTGCGCCGGGACAACAAGACGCCGGACGGCGAGGACGCGCCGGAAGGGGACGCAGACGCAAAGGCGGCCGCATAAGGAGCAGCCGGTGGAAATCCGCGACGCCCATTTCCCTGGACGGGCCCCGCTGGACGCCTATGGCGGCGGCGGGTTCCGCTTTGCCAACATGTCCCACCAGGGATCCTTGCTGTGCGTGCCAAGTGGCATCTACGGCTGGAACCTCTCTGATGTCGGAGAGTTTGGCCTTGAGGCCTTCGAGCGTGTGCTGGAAGAGCAGGCGGACATAGAGGTCCTTCTGGTCGGAACCGGCAGCGATCTCAGGCCACTCCGCCCGGACCTGAAGAACGCATTCCGCGAAGCGGGCATCCTGGCTGATACCATGGCAACGGGGGCAGCAGTCCGGACCTACAATGTTCTCCTGTCTGAAGACCGGGCGGTCGCGGCTGCGCTTCTCGCGGTGGACTAAAGGGGCTTGTGAGACCATATGGGCAGTCATGAGCTCTGATTTCGATCATGCCCGGGACCTGGTGTACGACGCCGACCGTGACCGCTATCTCGCGTCACTGTTTGCCGATTCTCGGCACCGGCCCTTTCTCCTGGCGCTCTATGCCTTCAATGCTGAAATCGCCCGGGTAAGGGATATGGTCAGCGAACCCCTGCCTGGTGAGGTCCGGCTGCAGTGGTGGCGTGACTTTCTGAACGGTGTGGAACACGGCAGTGCGTCTGCCAATCCGGTGGCCGCTGCATTGGCTGAGACCGTCTCGACCTACAATCTTCCCAAGGAAGCGCTGGTGGCAATGGTCGAGGCACGGACCTTCGATCTCTACGACGATCAAATGCCCAGCCTCAACGATCTGGAAGGTTATGCCGGGGAAACCTCCTCGGCGCTGATCCAGCTTGCCTGCCTCGTGCTGAACGGTGGAGACGATCCGGATACAGGGGAGATCGCCGGTCATGCCGGTGTTGCCTATGCGCTTGCAGGTTTGATGCGGTCATTGCCATGGCATGCCGCACGCGGGCAGATGTACCTGCCCCGGGATCTGTTGGAGCGGCATGGAGTTGATCCCCAGACAGTCCATAGAGGCGGAACAACGCCTCAGTTGCTGGCAGCGCTGACCGAAATGCGCGGTCATGTGAGGCATCATCTGGACCGGGTCCGGGCGCGTGTCGGGGATATCCCGCCAAGCATCGCACCGGCGTTTTTGCCGCTGGCCCTGGTTGAGCCCATGTTGAAGCGCATGGAAAAGTCGGGAACAGATCCGCTGAAGGCGCCTGTTGAAATGTCCCAACTCCGCCGGCAATGGATTCTATGGCGCGCTGCACGCAAGTCCGGCGCAGCAATCTAGAGCATTATTCAGCCGCTGTGCGTGTCTCGAATGCGCCGATCCAGCCTTCAAAGTCGGCTTTTGCTCGCTCAGTGATCACCAGCCGCTTTGCCTTGGTTTTTTCCTTGCCCTTGAGCCTCTTCCCATCCGGGCCGGTCTTGGGTGTCTCAACAGGCGGAAATAGACCGAAGTTTACATTCATCGGCTGGAAGGAGCTTGGTTTGCCTGCTCCGTCCTCGCGTGCAATGTGGCCACCGGTGATGTGACCGATGAGTGCGCCCATGGCCGTTGTGACCGGTGGCGTGTCAAACCCCTGTCCGAGCCGCTCCATGGCCGCAAACAGGCCGGTCATGCAGCCGACACTTGCTGATTCCACATAGCCTTCGCAGCCGGTGATCTGGCCGGCGAACCTGAGACGGGGATCCGCCTTCAGCCGAAGTGTGCCGTCGAGCACTTTGGGCGAGTTCAGGAAGGTATTGCGATGAAGTCCGCCGAGGCGGGCGAACTGCGCGTTTTCAAGGCCTGGGATCATCTTGAAGATGTCGCCTTGGGCGCCGTATTTCAGTTTTGTCTGAAAACCCACCATGTTGTAGAGCGTGCCGAGTGCATTGTCCTGGCGCAGCTGCACGACAGCATAGGCCTTTACATCCGGATTGTGGGCGTTGGTGAGGCCCATGGGTTTCATCGGGCCGTGGCGCAGGGTTTCCCGGCCACGGGCAGCCATAACTTCGATCGGCAGGCAGCCGTCGAAATAGGGCGTGTTTTCTTCCCACTCCTTGAAGTCGGTGGTGTCACCTGCAATCAGCGCGTCGATGAAAGCGTCATATTGGTCCTTGTCCATCGGGCAATTGAGGTAGTCCTTGCCCGTGCCGCCAGGTCCGACCTTGTCGTAGCGGGACTGGAACCAAGCCTTGCTCATATCGACCGAATCGAAGTGGACAATCGGCGCGATGGCATCGAAGAACGCCAGAGCATCTTCGCCGCTCTTTTCCAGAACAGCCTCAGACAGGGCAGGGGATGTCAGCGGTCCTGTCGCGACAATCACGCTGTCCCAGCCTGCGGGGGGCAGGCCTGCCACCTCGTCGCGCTCGATCGTCACAAGCGGATGGTCTTCCAGTGCTTTAGTGACAGCGCCAGAAAATCCGTCCCGGTCGACGGCAAGGGCGCTGCCAGCCGGTACCTGATTTGCATCGGCGCAGCGCATGATCAGTGAGCCAGCGCGCCTTAGTTCATGGTGCAGCAGGCCAACGGCGTTGAATTCGCTGTCGTCGGAGCGGAAGGAGTTGGAGCAGACAAGTTCTGCTAGCCCGTCGGTCTTGTGTGCATCGGTGGCGCGGACCGGCCGCATTTCGTGCAGGATCACCGGAATACCGCGTTCGGCGATTTGCCAGGCTGCCTCGGATCCGGCGAGGCCGCCCCCGACCACATGGATGGGGTTCATATTATTCTTTCCCGATGACTTGGTGTTCAGCCCCTGGCGCACCTGTACCTGCAACACGTGCGGACCGCGGCAAATTCTTGAGCTCCCTAATATAGTGGCAGACGAGCGCAGGCAATGGCGCAGGTGATTGACCAAAGCAGGTCGCACCTATCAGACTGCCGGTGTTTGAAGAAATGATTCGTTTGTGAGGAATTCGTGAGATACACGGCAGGACATAAGTTCCTGATCGGTCTTGCATCTTGTTTTGTATTGAGTGCTTGCGCAGGCCAGTCGGCGAAACAGGCAACGGCATGGTACAACGGCCACAACGGTGTCGCACCGAAGGCGGACCGGATTTATGTGTGCCATGGCTTTGGCTGTGAATATAAAACTCCGGTGGATTTTACATCCCGTGATTTGCGGCGTTTGCGGAATATCCTGAGCGGTGGCCGTGGGTCGCCGAAAGCGGAACGTGCAGCCATCTCCAAAGCTGTTCAATGGCAGGAAAAGCGCATCGCGGGCCAGGTTGGCTCAGGCGGCGATGTGGGGGGGTATGATCTCCACAACGCCCGAGTTCGGGGGCAGATGGATTGCATAGATGAATCCACAAATACGACCAGCCTGCTTTTAATCGCGCAAAAACATGGGTACCTGCGCCATCACACGGTGGCCTCTCCAGTCGCCCGTGGCTTTTTCCTAGATGGACGTTATCCGCATGCAACGGCGTCTGTGAAGGAAAAGAAGACCGGCAAGGTCTTCGCAGTTGATTCCTGGCCGAAGTCGAACGGAAAGCCCCCAGTCATTCAGCCGATTGAACTCTGGCTATCCAGCTAGATTAGCTCGCTTAAAAAGCAAGAACGCCCGCAAGTTTCTGAATACCGGCAGGCGTTCTGAGAGAGTGTGTGGTTCCAAGAAGCTATGCCGGCTACCCGTCGGCCTCATGGATTATCAAAGCGATCAGACGTATGTGTTGCGGGCAATTTCCGCAAGGTCGCCCCGGGAAACGCCGATATCATCAAGCTCCCGGTCGTTCATCCGTGAAAGTGCGTTGTAGGTCGTGCGGTATTGTTTCCAGGTCCGAAATTGGCGGACAACTGTGCAGATCATGGGTCATTTCCGAATTCGTTAGGCAGCCAGATGGCCGCATCGTTTTTCTGTGAACCTGATATGGGGACGCAACTTCTTGCCGCCAGCCCCCAAACATGCGGAGCTGCCATTCGAAAAATGCATGACAAATCTGATGGTTAAGACGACCCCGGTGAACAACTGCTGATTCTATCAGGCGGCTACCTTCGAATTCTATCAGGCGGCTACCTTCGAATTCTATCAGGCGGCTACCTTCGAATCTTGCGCCGGCTCTCAACCGGAAATCAGGCACAAAAAAACGCCCAACGGAATTCTCCGGGGCGGCATGGCAAAAGCGGTTCTCAAAAAACGATCGCCCGCCAGTGGGAGGAGGTACTGGCGGGCGTCGTTTTGACTGGACAAGGCTGGGAGGAGGATGCCTTGCCGTGTCGCACGTTCAGGGCCTGGGAGGAGGTAGGCCCAAAGAACGCGAGCTCGTTACCGGGCGTTGGACCGGCGGGCAATAAACGAGATGTCGGAACGGCTAATTCCGAGATCGCTCAGCTCGCGGCTGGACAGGCGAGACAGCTCGTCCACGGTGCGGCGATAATTGACCCAGTTGTTGTATTTACGAACGACATTGTCGAACATGACGGTTTTCCTCAAAAGTGCGCGCCGTCGTTTTTTGTGCAGCGCGTCATCAACTCGATGATTGGAATATAATTTGGGGCGCAAAAAAAAGAAGTGCTAAGTCTGCATGTCTGTCATGCGTCTACTGCATTGCAACATCAACAAGCCATGCATTACCCGGAAAAGTAGATTTAGGTGTTAAAAAACAGGCGGTTGATTAAAAATATTGCAGCGCAACTTATTCAGCGGCGTCCGGAGTTCTCTGCGGTCGGCGCTGCAGCAGCTCATGCAGGAATTGTCCGGTATAGCTGGCTTCAATTTCTGCGACATCTTCCGGCCGTCCGGCCGCAACAATGGTACCGCCACCATCACCCCCTTCAGGTCCCAGGTCAATGATCCAGTCCGCGGTCTTGATGACCTCCAGATTGTGTTCGATCACCAGCACTGAATTGCCCTGATCGACCAGCTCGTGCAGCACGTCCAGCAGCTTGGCAACGTCGTGGAAATGCAGGCCAGTGGTCGGCTCGTCGAGAATGTATAGTGTCCGGCCGGTGGAGCGTTTCGAAAGTTCCTTGGCTAGTTTCACCCGTTGAGCTTCGCCGCCTGACAAGGTGGTCGCCTGCTGGCCAACCTTGATGTAACCGAGGCCAACACGTGCGAGCGTCGTCATTTTGTCCCGGACTGCGGGAACGGCGGAAAAGAACTCCGCAGCTTCCTCAACTGTCATGTCGAGCACATCGGCAATCGATTTGCCCTTGAAAAGGACTTCCAGGGTTTCCCGATTGTAGCGTTTTCCCTTGCAGACGTCGCATGTAACGTAAACGTCAGGCAAAAAGTGCATCTCGATCTTAATGACGCCATCGCCCTGGCAGGCCTCGCAGCGGCCGCCCTTTACGTTAAAGGAAAACCTTCCGGGGGCGTAACCACGCGCCTTGGCCTCCGGCATGCCGGCAAACCACTCGCGGATCGGCGTGAAGGCGCCGGTATAGGTTGCAGGATTGGAACGCGGTGTGCGACCGATCGGCGACTGGTCGATATCGATGACCTTGTCCAGGTGCTCCAGCCCGTCGATCCGGTCATGGGGGGCCGGGTTGTCCCGCGCGCCATTGAGCCGGCGGGCCGCGGATTTGTAAAGCGTATCTATCAGGAACGTTGACTTGCCGCCGCCGGATACGCCAGTGACGCAGGTAAACGTCCCAAGGGGCACATCGACCGTAACATCCTTGAGATTGTTGCCCCGGGCACCAACCACGGAGATCTTGCGGGTTTTCTTC
Organism: Roseibium sp.; assembly: GCA_965230705.1. Classification (GTDB taxonomy): domain Bacteria; phylum Pseudomonadota; class Alphaproteobacteria; order Rhizobiales; family Stappiaceae; genus Roseibium. Next base: position 2,228,798 of record CBDDLN010000001.1, read on the forward strand.
AGCTTCCTGCGTTCGGGCGGAAGCGGTATCATCTTTGCACCTGACAGATACTGTCCAGTCAGCGAGGCCGGATTGGCCATGACTTCCTGGGGCGATCCATGGGCAACTATTTCGCCACCGTGAACACCGGCGCCCGGTCCCACGTCGACCACGTGATCTGCGGTCAGAACCGCATCCTCGTCATGCTCTACCACGATTACGGTGTTGCCGAGATCCCTGAGGTGCTTGAGCGTGTCGAGCAGGCGGGCGTTGTCCCGCTGGTGCAAGCCGATCGAGGGTTCATCAAGGACGTAAAGGACGCCGGTAAGGCCGGAGCCGATCTGGGAGGCAAGGCGGATGCGCTGGCTTTCACCGCCCGACAGGGTGCCCGACGATCTGGAAAGCGTAAGATATTCAAGGCCAACATCATTCAGGAAGCGCAGCCGTTCGCGGATTTCCTTCAAGATCCGTCCGGCGATCGCGTTTTGCTTGTCCGTCAGTTTTTCCGGCAGGGCGTTGTACCAGTCGTTGGCAGCACGAATTGAAAACGCCGTCACTTCACCGATGTGCAGCCCGGCAATCTTGACCGCCTGCGCTTCAGGTTTCAGCCGGTAGCCGTTACAGGCCGGGCAGGCGTGGTCGGACTGGAAGCGGGACAGTTCTTCACGCACCCAGGTGGACTCGGTTTCACGCCAGCGCCGCTCGATGTTACCGATCACGCCTTCAAAAGACTTTTCGGTCTTGTAGCTGCGCGCGCCGTCATCATAGATGAAGGCAACCTTGGTCTTGCCGGTACCATAAAGAATCGCGTGCCGAACCTCTACGGGTAACTCTTTCCAGGGTGTTGCCATGGAAATGTCGAAGTGCCGGCACAGCGCTTCCAGCGTCTGCATATAATAAGGTGACGTTGAGCCGGTCTTGGCCCAGGGCAGTATGGCCCCTTCGCGCAAGGAGAGACTGTGGTCTGCGACGACCAGATCATCTTCGAATGCCAAAGTTGTACCAAGACCATCGCAGGACGGGCAGGCGCCAAACGGATTGTTGAAGGAGAACAGCCTTGGTTCGATCTCCTGAATGGTGAAGCCGGACACCGGGCAGGCAAACTTTTCGGAAAAGACAATCCGCTCGTGGGTCTCATTCAGGTTTTGCAGGACGGCACCTTCGCCAGGCGTTTCCAGCGCCTTGTCGGCGAACTCGGCGATTGCCAGACCTTCGGAAAGTTTGAGCGCAGTCTCAAGGGAATCTGCAAGCCGTCCGGCAATGTCGTCGCGTACGACTATCCGGTCGACCACGACATCAATATCGTGCTTGAATTTCTTGTCGAGGGCAGGGGCTTCGGAGATTTCGTGGAAGGCACCGTCGATTTTGACCCGTTGAAAGCCCTTTTTCATCAGCTCGGCGAGTTCCTTACGGTATTCGCCTTTGCGGCCGCGCACGATTGGCGCAAGCAGATAAAGCCGCGTGCCTTCTTCCAGCTCCAGGATCCGATCTACCATCTGCGACACGGTCTGGCTTTCAATCGGCAATCCGGTGGCCGGGGAATAGGGAACACCGACCCGGGCAAAAAGCAGCCGCATATAGTCGTAGATTTCCGTTACCGTGCCAACGGTGGATCGGGGGTTCTTGGATGTGGTTTTCTGCTCAATGGAAATGGCTGGCGACAGGCCGTCGATCTGGTCGACGTCCGGCTTTTGCATCATTTCCAGAAACTGCCGGGCGTAAGCCGATAGGCTTTCCACGTAGCGGCGCTGGCCTTCGGCATAAATCGTGTCGAAGGCGAGCGACGATTTGCCCGAGCCTGACAACCCGGTCATGACGATCAGCTTGTCCCGAGGCAGGTCGAGATCAATTCCCTTCAGATTGTGCTCACGTGCCCCGCGCACGGAAATCATCCGGGTTGGATCTGCAGTAGGTGCCTTGGCGTGATCGTCAATCGCCATAAATCGTTTCCTTTTGGACCGGGAACCGGGAGGAACGGGCCGTTGGCTCTTGCCAAGTGTTCCTATCGGTGAAGCCCCTTATGTAGAATGTTCTCGCGCGAAGGCAAATGATCGAAACCAAAAAAAATCTGCCGGATTTATCCGTTCTTTTTGCCGGGTACGCGGCCGCTGTTGCGCTGGAACATAAGAGGAACATTATCGAGTGATGGCGGGCAGTTCAAGAGGTTGTCTTTTGCTGGTCAGAGCTATGCACAGGTCTAAGGGGATTGTTGGAAGCGGTACAGAACGGCAGGTGCAGGCCGCGTTGCGTGAACAGGAAGAGCCGGAATTGCGCCAATCGGAATTGTTGTATAAAAGAACATAGTAAGAACATTTTGGCGACTGACATGTTTTGTCATAGGTCCGGCAATGACGGCATTGTGGAAAAAACGCCACAAGGCTGGAAAGATTCGGCGGCCAGGCCGTTTTGGCGTTAGGGTCGCCGCAAGAGATGAATAGGTCCGGCGGGCATCCGCCTGACGGCAATCCGGGAGTTGGTATCATGGCGGGTAGCGTCAACAAGGTGATTTTGGTCGGCAATCTGGGAGCGGATCCGGAAATCCGGCGAACACAGGACGGCCGGCCGATTGCCAATCTGCGGATTGCCACATCCGAGACCTGGCGTGACCGCAATTCCGGCGAGCGCCGGGAAAAGACCGAGTGGCACCGGGTCGTGATTTTCAATGAAGGTCTTTGCAAGGTCGCCGAACAGTATCTGCGCAAGGGTTCCAAGGTCTATCTGGAAGGCCAGCTTCAAACCCGCAAATGGCAGGATCAAAGCGGACAGGACCGTTATTCGACCGAGGTGGTTCTTCAAGGCTTCAATTCCAACCTGACCATGCTGGATGGCCGGGGTGAAGGTGGCGGACAAGGCGGTGGCCAGTCTGACTACGGTTCATCTGGCGGCGGATTCGGCGGCGAATCTTCCGGTGGCGGATTCGGCGGTGGCAGTGGCTACGGCGGCGGCCAGTCCGGCGGTGGTTATGGTGGCCCGCAGGGCGGCGGTGGTGCCGGCCCGATGGACGACGAAATTCCGTTCTAGGGTCAGGCGTCACCGATTCCTTTGCCGGGATGGCAATGATCGAGCGGCTGTATGGTCGCTAAATACCTGTTTTGGTAGGGCGAGGTGGCCTTCAAGGCCGCCAAACTGCGGCGTTTTGGTCACAGGCGCGTGAGCCCATGCGCCTGGAGCGTCATTGGTGATTAACCATCCGGCGAAGGTTGGTATAGTATCTTTCTTGAAAATTTGGCTTCAGCGGCCTGCCGGGGGCGAATGGCGGGCGGTTGAGTGTGCCCTAAATCACATTAGCCGCGGTTCGGTTCGGGCATGATCCTGCGGTGTTTAAAACAGATAGGCGGAGCGGATTGTGTCGTCCCTTTCCGCCGGTACGCAAGGCGATTGAATATGCGGATCTTGGCAAGAAATTCAGATCATGGTTCTGGAGCAGTACCAGGCTTGGCGCGCCGGCTGGTTTCCTCCACATTGATGAGCGGCCTGATGGTTAGCTTGCTCGCCGGTGGGACCGTCGGCTTGAGTTCCAATGCTGCAGAAGCACAGGGATTGCTGGACCGTCTGTTCAATCCGAAATACCACCGCATGCGGGAACAAGAGGCGCGGCAAAAGCTTGAGCGCCAGAAGATAAAAAAAATCAGGGTCTCAGCTCCCCGGGTCTACACCTACAAGCCGGATGTATGGAAAAAGATCTCTCTTGTTGGACTTGCTAAGGTCAAGACGGCTGAATTGACCGCAGGCACTGCAGGTGACGATGCGGCGGTTGATGCCAACCCGGTGACCGTTGATGCGCCGCCACCGGTGCTGACCGAATTTGACAAGGCCCGCCCGGCCTTCAAGAGCCTGAAATTCACCATGCTGCCGGAAGTGGCCAAGGCGATTGAAGCATTTTACCGCGAACATCCGAACTTTCTCTGGATCGAAAACGGCAAGGTCAGCCCGAAAGTTCACAAAGCCATGATGGCGTTTTCCGCTGCAGACAAGGAAGCGCTGGCTCCGGAAGACTATGCGGTCGCTCTGCCAGACCTAAACCCGGCACCTGCAAGTGAAACAGTCAGCGAAGAGACTGCCAGTGCCGAAGAAATTGAACTTCAGCGCGCCAAGGCGTTGATGGGATTTGAAATTGAGTTCACCAGTACTGTTCTGACTTATGTGCTTGATGCAAATCGGGGCCGTGTCGATCCGAACCGCCTGTCCGGCTATCACGATTTGCCAAGGCATGAGATCGATCTGGTGAAGGTCCTGGAGGACGTTGCCGGTTCAACAGACGTGGAAACTCTTCTCACCTCTCAAAATCCGCAAAACGACCATTACCAGGAGCTGAAAGAAACGCTCGCCGAGCTCAAGGCCGAGGACGAGGCGGACGATCAGATCGTCATTGCACCGGGGACCTTCCTGAAAGCAGGCAAATCCAGCCCGGAAATGAAGAACATCGTCGCAGCAGTTCGCAAGAACGGCTCTGACGAACTGAAGGAAAAACACGCAGAGACCCTGGCCGCCTATGCGGACGAAGAGCTTTACAGCCCGGAGCTGGTGGCTCTGGTGAAGTCCTATCAGAAGGAAAACAAGCTTTCTGCGGATGGCATCGTCGGCAAGAACACGATTCGTGCGCTCGTCGGGGTTACCAATGCCGCCAAGATTGCAAAGGTCAAGCTGGCGATGGAACGCAGCCGCTGGCTGCCGGAGAAGCTTGGTGAAAAGCGGGTATTCGTCAACCAGCCCGCGTTTACAGCGACCTACTACGAGCCTGAATCCGTACCGTTCTCCATGCGCGTCGTGGTTGGCAAACGGTCCAATCAGACCAATTTCTTTTATGATGAAATCGAAGTGGTGGAATACAATCCCTACTGGGGCGTGCCCTATTCGATCATTGTGAATGAAATGCTGCCGAAGCTGGCCCGCGACCCGTCCTATCTGGACAGGTCAGGTTACGAAGTCTCCACAGTTTCAGGCCGGAAAGTGTCCTCGGCATCGGTTGATTGGTATGCAGTTGCCGCCAAGAAACAGAGCATCAATGTCCGGCAATATCCGGGCCGTTCGAATGCCCTTGGCGAAGTGAAGATCCTGTTCCCGAACAAGCACCACATTTATATGCACGACACACCGTCCAAGAACCTGTTCAAGAAGGACGTCAGGGCATTCTCCCACGGCTGCATCCGTTTGCAGGATCCCAAGGGAATGGCGGCGGCTGTCCTGGGCAAGTCCAAGGACTATGTCACCGGCCGGATTTCCCAGGGACGCAATGAGCAGGAGAAGGTAGAGGGCAACATCCCCGTGTATGTGTCCTATTTCACCGCCTGGCCTGAGGAAGATGGGTCTGTGTCGTTCTACGACGACATCTACAATCGGGACCGCCATTTGCTGAAGGCGCTCGAGGCGACTGAAAAGAGCCGCGCTTCGCTGCGCAGCTAGATAGCACCGACAGAAAAATAAAAAACCGCCGGTTCCTACCAAGGAACCGGCGGTTTTTTTGCGATGGGCGCACACGCCTGTTTTAGGAGGCGCGAACCGGATGAGGCCGGCTCAAGAGCCTGACAAACAAGTGGCGAATGACGCCGTCATGTTGTCCAGCAGTTCGAAGTAGAGTTGGGGTCCGTTTTCCAGACGAGCACCGAGCGGATCAAGCGTCGATGACTGCGCACCGGTGCCGTCCAGAACGACCTCGACTATTTTCGATTCAAACTGTGGTTCGGCAAAGACGCAGCCCGCGTTTAGATCTGTGATCTTTCCCTTGATTTCTGCAATGCGTTTCGCGCTGGCCGGAACTTCCGGATTGAGCGTTATCGCGCCGGCGGCTTCAACATCAAATTCGTGTTCGAAGTAGTGGTAGGCGTCATGAAAGACGATGAACGGAACCTTGTTCAGTCCGGACAGTTTCGCGGAGATGCCCTCGGACAGCTTCTTGAGGTCCGTATCCATCCGGGCTGCATTCTTTTGATATGTCGCCGCGTTTTCCGGATCTAGTTTTGAGAGCTGTGCCGAGATTTCTGCAACCATGGCCCGTGCGTTGCCCGGATTCAGCCAGATATGCGGGTCTTTGCCGCCTTCGGCATGTTTGTCATGGTCGTGGTCATCATGATCGTCATGCTTGGCCTCTTTGTGGTCGTGGTCATCATGATCATCGTGCTTGGCCTCTTTGTGGTCGTGGTCATCATGATCATCATGCTTGGCCTCTTTGTGATCATGGTCGTCATGATCGTCGTGCTTGGCCTCTTTGTGATCATGGTCGTCATGATCATCGTGCTTGGCCTCTTTATGATCATGATCGTCATGATCATCATGTTTTGCCTCGTCGTGACCGGAGTCGTGATCATGGTCATGATCATGCTTTTCAAATGCAGCGCCGGTCCGTCTGCCGAGCAGTTCAACGCCCGGTGCGTCCATCAACGAAACATGAACCGCGTCTTCCGCCAGCGTATCGAGTGGCTTTTCCAACGACGTTTCAAGGTCATGCCCGATCCAGAACACAGCGTCAGCGCCCTCAAGCAAAAAGGCTTGCGACGGCTTGAGAGCAAAGCCATGGGGTGAGGCGGCACCGTCAATCAAAATGAAAGGTGTTCCAACACCTTCCATCACACCGGCTACCAGCGAGTGGACCGGTTTGATCGTGGTCACGACATTTGGGCTGTCGGCAGCGGCGGCAGCGGGTAGCAGCGTCAGCGCGGTGGAAAGAAGCAGCCCTTGCAGCGGGCGCGAATGGAAGCGGGTGGTCAAGGGAAGCTCCAGTGGTAAATGTAATGATATTACATGTTACGATATAACGTTTGCGCAAAACGACCGCAAGTCTGAATTCTATGGCTTTGGGCAAGGGCATTCTGGGTGGATGATTATCTTTCTGATTGAAACACTGAGTTTCCCGGCACGGTCTGGTTATTGAATGGCAAAGGCCTTATCGGTTGTCGGCGAATCCCGTACGCCACCGAAACGGCATTTTGGGCCAGGAGCATTTTTTGTTGGTACTCGATCCCGTTCTTGTCATCCCCGCAATTTTTGCAGTCGCGCTTGGTGGGACGTTGAAGGGGGCGACAGGCGCAGGTGCTCCGGTGGTTGCAGTGCCAGTTTTGGCCGCCTTGTTCGGTGTGCAGTTCGCAGTAACGGTTTTTGTCGTTCCAAATCTGCTGACAAATATCTGGCAGGCGTGGAACCACAGAAAGTCACTGTTGCCTTGGCAATTTGTCGGCCTGTTTGCCGGAGGCGGTGCCATCGGCGCAATCGTCGGGACTTACCTTTTGGCCGGATTGCCATCCGAAACGCTGTCGGCGGTCATGGCCTTCTTCGTTTTGGGTTATGTGGCGTTTCGCCTGGTCAACAGATCCTGGGTACTGGCTTACCCGTTTGCCTTTAAAATCTCCGGGCCGGTTGGCCTGATCGGAGGCGCACTACAGGGCGCAACAGGCATTTCTGCGCCAGTTTCAATTACTTTTTTGAATGCACTCAAATTGCCGCGGGCCACATTCATTGCAACCATCTCCGTTTTCTTTTCCGCCATGTCCGTCACTCAACTGGAGCGGATGATTGCACTCGGATTGATGACGCAGGAGCGTTTTATCGCTGGACTGGTCGCAACAGCCACAATCCTGGCGGTCATGCCGCTTGGCACCTTTCTCGCCAAAAGCATACCGCCAAAGGCTTTTGACTACCTTCTTCTCGGGCTTTTGACGATTATCGCGCTGAAAATCCTGTTTCAGGTCTTTGTGGCGTGAAGACTGGTGCCACAATGCGGGAGGTCATGTTCCCCTAGGTGATCTTGTCAGTCCCCAAACCGCACGATATCCCAAATGACAAGATGACCGGATGGTCAGCAGAATCTGGAGGAGCCCCATGCAACAATCTCGTCTACCCGCCAACTTCGGGAAACTGCGTCTGCCCGTTGTAGCTTCTCCCATGTTTATCGTGTCCGGGCCGGAGCTCGTCATAGCGCAGTGCAAGGCCGGCGTTATCGGCAGTTTTCCAGCTTTGAACGCACGGGAGGCGGAGGGCGAGCCGATAGAACTGGAACGTTGGTTGCAGCAGATTACCGAGGAGCTCGATCGCCACAATCAGGCCAATCCTGACAGACCAGCGGCGCCTTTTGCAGTCAATCAAATCGTTCACCGGTCAAACGAACGCTTGCAGCGGGACATTGAGATCTGTGCGAAATGGAAGGTGCCGATTTGGATTACCTCTCTCGGTGCACGGGTTGAGGTCAACGAGGCAGCTCACTCTTGCGGCGGGATTGCTCTGCACGACATCATCAACAACACCTTCGCCAGAAAGGCGATCGAAAAGGGGGCGGACGGACTGATTGCCGTTGCTGCAGGTGCAGGCGGCCACGCTGGACCACAGTCGCCCTTTGCGCTTGTTCGAGAAATTCGTGAATGGTTCGATGGCCCGCTGCTGCTTTCCGGAGCCATTGCAACGGGCGAGGCGCTTTTGGCGGCACGGGCACTTGGTGCCGACCTTGGTTACATTGGTTCACCCTTTATCTCGACGGATGAGGCGCGGGCGGCTGACGCCTATAAGGACATGATCGTCTCCTCCGGTGCAGAAGACATCGTCACTTCGTCCCTTTTCACAGGCATTTCAGGAAACTACCTGAAACCTTCGATCGTCAATGCCGGTATGGATCCGAGTGCGCTGGCCTCAGCCGATGCGTCGAGCATGGACTTTTCCAAAGGCTCCTCCAAGGCAAAGGCATGGCGCGATATCTGGGGATCCGGCCAGGGGATTGGCGCAGTTAAAAGTCGGGGCTCCGTGGAAAGCCTGGTGGCGCGTATCGAAACGGAATACAACGCTGCTCTTGAGCGGATTTGTTCAGGCTAGTCAACGTGCCGGTTTGAGCGGCGTAGGCGTTTGTACGGCGGGGAGGGATGCTGTGGAGGAAAACGCTCAATTGCTGGACGTTTCCGCGATCGAGGCGAAACTGGCGGCGGATCTGCCTGGTTTTGAAGGGCCGCTGAAAGCCGAAAAATTCGATGTCGGGCAATCCAATCCGACCTTCAGGCTGACAACACCCGGGAAAACCTATGTCCTGCGCCGGAAGCCGCCAGGGGTCCTGCTGAAATCCGCGCATGCAGTCGACCGCGAGTTCCGTGTGCAAAAGTCTCTGCAGACGTCCGAAGTTCCCGTCGCCCAAATGCTGCTTATGTGTGAAGACGACAGCGTCATTGGGTCCATGTTCTATGTGATGGATCATGTTGCCGGCCGGCACTTTGAACTGCCCAACTTGCCGGAACTGGATCCTGACGGCCGATCCGCAGTTTACAACGAAATGAACCGGGTCCTGGCGGCTCTGCACAGTGTTGACTTTGAAGCGGTTGGCCTTGGTGATTTTGGTGCGCCGGGCGCCTATGTCGCCAGACAAATCGGCCGTTGGACCAAGCAATACCGGGCTTCAGAAACCGAAGCTGTTGCAGACATGGACAGTCTGATCGACTGGCTTAACGCCAATCTGGACAAGGATGATGGACAAAGGACCCTTGTTCACGGCGACTTTCGCATCGACAACCTGATTTTTCATGCCAACCGTCCGGAAATTGCTGCTGTCCTTGACTGGGAACTGTCGACCCTGGGGCATCCGATTGCCGATCTTGCCTATCAGATTATGCAATGGCGCATGCCGGTGGGACCCGAGGGGCGCGGGTTGGCGGGCCTGGACCGCAAGGCGTTGGGAATTCCGACCGAAGAGGAATATGTCGCCAGCTATTGTGAACGCAGAGGCTTGGTCGGCATTCCCGATTTCGGCTTTTTCCTCGGCTTTTGCTTTTTCCGCATGGCAGCCATCCTGCAAGGCGTTAAAAAACGCGCGCTGGACGGCAATGCCTCCAACCCGGAGCAGGGTTTGAAACTCGGCGCGCTGGTACCTTTGTTCGCATCAGGTGGATTGGCCGCAATATCGGAATCCAGACCTTGATAGTTCAAGCAGGTATCTTGGTATATGTGCTCGCCAATTGCATCTGAGAAGGGAGCATGTGCGCATGCCAAAGGAGATGACTGCAGCCGCTGACGCCAGCGTGTTGATGAAGGCTGTCGTGACCACGGGAAATGGCGGGTACGATAAACTCCACTATAAAGATGTCGGGCTGCCGCAACCCGGACCGGAAGAAGTCCTCCTCAAGGTCCTTGCCGCCGGGATGAACAATACGGAAATTAACACCCGGCTTGGATGGTACTCCTCCAGTGTTACGGGAAGCACTGACGCGACTGCCGACATTCAATCCGGTGATGCTGAACAAAAAGCCGATGGTGGATGGAGTGGCAAGACGCCGTTTCCGCTGATCCAGGGCACCGATTGCTGCGGTCAGGTTGTCGTTGCTGGTGCAGCTTCAAGCGTCGATCTAATTGGAAAACGTGTCCTGGTGCGCGCCTGCATGCGCACCAATGGTTTTGATGACATGGCGAGTGTCTGGATGGCATCGGATTTTGACGGTGCCTTTGCCCAGTATGTCAAAGTCCCGGCATCGGAAGTCTTTCCGGTCGACTGTGATTGGAGCGATGCGGAGCTTGCAACCGTTCCCTGTGCCTATGGGACATCGGAGAACATGCTGCATCGGGCAGGGGTAGCGGCAGGCGATCGTGTTTTGGTGGCAGGCGCCTCAGGCGGTGTCGGATCTGCGACCGTTCAGCTTGCAAAGCGCCGGGGCGCTCATGTCATAGCTATCACGAGCGTCTCAAAAATGAACCAGATTAGGGATTTGGGGGCGGATGAAGTCATCGACCGCAATCAGGATCTTGAAGCCAGGCTCGGAGAAAACTCCATCGATGTTGTTATCGACAACGTCGCCGGGGCCGGTTTTCCGAAAATGCTCAAGGTCTTGAGGCCCGGTGGGCGGTATGCGTCTTCGGGAGCCATTGCCGGTCCCATGGTCGGGCTGGACATGCGGGATATGTATCTGAAGGACATCACGCTCTTTGGCTGCACGGCCTGGGACGAACCGGTATTCCCGAACCTGATTTCCTATATTGAACGCGGCGAGATCAAGCCGCTTCTGGCAAAAACATTTCCCCTTGATCAGATCGCGAACGCACAGAAGGAATTTATGGAAAAAAAGCATATAGGGAATTTTGTCCTGATCCCGCCAGCCGACCTTTTGGAAGATCAAAGGGCATTTACATGCAAAGGGCGGGTTGATGACTGAAGGGCAGGACCCGTTGTTGGCTGAAACGCCTTATCCGCTGCAGGAGACGCTTGGATTTACAATCGTGGACTGGTCGCCTGGATTTGCAAGGGTCGAGTTGCCGCTTTCAGAGCATTTGTTGAATCGGTTTGGTGTTCCACATGGCGGTGTCTACGCGACTTTGCTGGACACCGCGCTCGGATATTGCGGCTGCTATACCGGTTCTGCCGAAAATAAGCAGTTTTGTCTGACGCTCTCACTGAACGTGAATTTCCTTTCGCGGCCGAAAGGCAAACGTCTGATTTGCGAGGCGCGAACCACGGGTGGCGGCAAGAGAACGTTTTTTGCAGAAGGGCTCGTCACTGACGATACCGGGGAACGGATTGCGTCAGCGACAGGTGTATTCAGATATCGGGGCACCAGGTAGGAAGGGTGGTCTTGAGGCGTTCAAGTTGGCTTGGCGCAGGTGAACAGCCGTTTCCGGTGATGAAAACAAGATCATAGCTGACTGCATAGAATTCGGGAGCCTGGATGGATCCAGACTCCCGGAAGATTTAGTGATGATGGGGCGTGCACTGCCGCCGGTGGAACTCTGCCAGTTTGATCATTCTTTGGCCTCGTTGAACGTCAAACCATTTATTTTGGGCAGATGCTCCGGGCGATTTGCATCTTCTGTTTGTGCCGTTTTAACCAGCCCGCACGACCCTTTTTCTTTGGGTATTCTATGCTTATCGGAACGGTCCGCTTATTTTCCGATGCTGGTTAACGACCTTGCATTCAATTAACCATGATTAAAGCGGTCCGGATACGCGCCACACGGTGACGCGCTGCCGTTACATATTTCCATCGGGAAAAAACCGCCTGAAATGAGGTTGTTGTGCCTACTGTGTAACTATTGATGTAACGCAGTGTAACGCCAATGGTTTCTGTGTTACCATGAATGTTCAGAGCCTTTCCGGCAGGGCGTTCATGAATCAGGGCAATGACATATCCGCATCAGTGATCCGAGAAGGGTTGGAATCAGCCCTGGAAAGCGATGAGTTCCGGAATTCACCACGCCTGAAAGAAGTTCTGCGCCACATAGTTGAAAAGACGCTGGACGGCCGGTCCAGTGAAATCAATGAAATGACCCTGGCCGTGGAAGTATTCCATCGCAAGGCGGATGCTCTCGATGTTTCGGATTCGGTCGTGCGGGTTTCCATGGCCCGCTTGCGCCGTAAGCTCAGCCACTATTACCAATCTGAAGGCAGATCAGACAAGATCCGGATCGAAATTGGCGCTGGATCATATACGCCATCTTTCATCCCCAATGAAATCCGTACGGTTGAAGTCGTCGAAACGCTAGAGCAGGAGGAGGAGACCGAGAAGCCGGTAGTCCCCAAGCCCAGCACTCCCGTGGATACGCTTACCATTTTGGGCCTTGCCGCTCTCGTTGTCATAAATGCGGCCTTTCTTGTTTATCTGCTTTGGGGGGAGCGTGGCCCGCAGCCCGAAGACCCGGTTCCATTTGTCGCGGTCGCCCATTTGGCCAATAGCACTGACATTGCCGGATATGGCGGGAGTTTCCAAACTGCGCTGACATCCGACTTGTCCAAACTTTCCGGTTTGCGTGTGATGGCGCCTGCAGGGCCCGGGGACGAAGTTTTAAAATCCATGTCGCTGAATGACATGCGGGACAAGTTTGGAATTTCACATCTGGTGCGCGGCGGGTTGTCAATTCAGGGTGAGACGCTGCGGGCTGATCTGCAGCTTGTTGAAACTTCGACCAGCCAGATAATCTGGGCTGAGCGCTTCGAAGGACCGGCCTCTCAGTTTGCGAGCTTTGAGAAGCGTGCGATCAACCGTGTGGCCACCGCCTTGTCAGTGGTGGTGGATCCGGATGAAACCCAGCGGATATACCTTGGACATACCGATAGCCGCCAAGCGATCAAGTTGTTCTCTCAAGCGATGTCGACGCTCTATCCGCCGGAAGATGCCGGACGCATCTATTTTGCAATCGACCTGTTCAATCAGGTCAAGGGGATTGATCCCGATTTTGCCGGAGGGCATGCAGGATTATCGCTCTCACATTCGTACCTGGCCATGTACAGGCATACTCCACGCCCGGATCTTGAGCTGGAACTTGCCATGCGCGACGCCGTCTCCGCCGTTGAGTTAGATCCGACCTTCGCTTTGGGGCATTCTGCCAAGGGCCTGGTGTATTCACTGGAGAAGAAACACCAGCAAGCGATCATCGAAAGCAGACGGGCGGTTGTGTTAGAGCCGGAAGATCCAATGGCGCAATTCTGGCTGGCCAGGGTTCTGATCCTGGCCGGTCACAACCTGGATGCCTTGGCGGCAATCGATGAAGCTTTGCGGCTGGATCCCCGCAAGGTACGGACCCCATACCGGAACGTCCGCGGTGCAATCCTGAATAACCTCATGCGGTATTCGGATGCCGTTGCAATGTTTGAAGAAAATGTTGATTTGGGAGGACCGCAGTCCACGCCGTCGAAAGTTGGCCATGCCTTGGCGCAGTATCGAAACGGAAACACCCGCAAGGCACAGGAGTTGATTGCCGAGGTCAATGCCGGCAAAAGCCGTTTTGATGCGCGCTATTGGGTCAAATCGTGGATCGGTCCAACAGGTGGCGCGGAGGAAGCGATCGCAGATCTTCTTGAATTGGGGCTAAATCCCACCGGAAGCTTGAATTCCGGGTCTGCGCCTAAAGGCGGCGAACAGAACCGGGGTCAAGGAGTTGATAGCCGGAATGGCAAACCGGCAGATAACAGCTAACCTGCCGGGTAATAGCGAAAACTTGTCGCATAGCATCGCTCAACACCGCATACGGCTGCCATTGCCATCATAAAGCGGCTGTAGATGAACGGTTGCCGGGTAGCAGTGACCGAGAATCTCGACCTCCACTTCAGTTCCATCGATGGCAAAACGGGATTCGATGTAGCCCATGGCCAGAGACTTGCTGATCCGGTGTCCAAAGCCACCTGAACTCACGTACCCGATGGCGCGGCCATCTTTCATAATCGCTTCGTCATTTGAAACGTCGATGCCGTTGACATCGATTGTAAGCGTCACCAGCCGGCGTTCTTGTGGCGTGTTTCGTTCACTCGCTGCCGCTGCCTTGCCAACGAAGTCCTTGTCCCAATCGATGAAACCGGCGAGACCACTTTCAACGGCATTGAAATCCGGGCGGTAGTCCAGCGTCCAGACGCCCCAGCTTTTTTCCAGCCGCATGGACATGAGTGCCCTGGCGCCATACCAGCGGTAACCGAATTCTTCACCGGTCTGCTCAATGGCTTCGGCAAGCCGAAGCAGGTATTGCGGCCGGCAATAGATCTCATATCCAAGCTCGCCGGAAAAACTGAGCCTGTTGAGCAGGACCGGAACACCACCGGCAAAGGTTTGGCGGATATCCCTGAACCTCAAGGCATCTGCGCTGACGTCATCGCGGGTTATCTTTTGCAGTAAGGCTCGCGATTTTGGGCCGGACAAGGCGATGCCGTGCCAGTCATCGGAAACATTCCGGTAGACCACATTTTCCGGCAGTCTGCTCTCGAACCAGCGCCGGTGCGCATCCTGCATGGCGCCGGATCCGAACACCATGAAATGATCCTCTGCCAGACAGGAGATTGTGAGATCACCATAAAGCCTGCCCTTTGCCGTCAGCATCGGCGAAAGGGTCAAGCGGCCCGGTTTCGGCAAGCGGCCTGCCAGCAGGTGGTCGAGGTAAGCTCTCGCACCAGCACCTGAAAACTCGTGCTTGGCGAAGTTGGCAATTTCAATGCCGCCGACCGCATCGCGCACCGCTGCGACTTCCCTTGCTACATAATCATGGGACCGGTTGCGCTCAAATGTCGGGTCTTCGTGGGCGTCCCTTGGGCTATCTGCAAACCAAAGGGCATGTTCCAAACCAAAGGACTGCCCCATCACCGCGCCCTTGGCCAGCAACCGGTCGTACTGCGCGGTTGTCTTTTGGACCCTTCCTTTCGGCAAGGTTTCATTCGGGAAGGTCATGACAAAGCGGCGTTCGTAGTTTTCGGTTGACTTCACGGTGCCCCAATCCGGTGTCGCATAGTCGCCGAACCGGGCAACGTCCATCGCCCAAACGTCAATGGAGGGTTCGCCGTCGATCATCCATTCAGCCATGGTCAAGCCAACGCCGCCGCCCTGGCAGAAACCGGCCATAACACCGACAGCCACCCAGTAGTTGCGCATGCCGGGAACCGGGCCGATCAACGGATTGCCGTCCGGTCCGAATGTGAATGGCCCGTTGATCGTGTCCTTTATCCCAGCTGCACCGAGCGCCGGAATGCGTTCGAACGACATTTCAAGTCGGTCTGCCACGCGGTTGAGGTCGGGCTGGAGCAGTTCATGGCCAAAATCCCATGGTGTTCCACCGACTTTCCAGGGTGTGCCCTTGGGTTCATAGGTGCCAAGCAACATGCCGTGGCGCTCCTGGCGGAAATAGATGTTCGCCTCATAGTCGATCCCGGCCGGAAGCCTGCCTTTGCCGCTCTCCATTCGATCGCGAATTTGCGGGATTGCCTCGGTTATCAGGTAGTGATGCTCCATAGGCTGGACGGGCAGGTGAACCTTTTGCATATGCCCAACCTCGCGCGCCCACAGGCCGCCGCAGTTGACGATATGCTCTGCATTGATGATGCCCTTCGGCGTCTGCACATCCCAACTTCCGTCCCGTCTTTGCGTCGTGCCGGTCACCGGCGTATGCGTGAAATACTGCGCGCCATGGACCCGGGCGGACTTGGCAAAGGCATAGGTCGCGCCGGAGGGATCAAGGTCGCCGTCCTGATCATCCCAAAGAGCAGCATAGTAGTGTTTCGGATCAATCAGCGGATGGTGCTCGGCCACTTCCTGCGGCGTGATGAATTCCTGCTGCAAACCCATGTAGCGCGCTTTCGAGCGTTCGCGTTTCAGGTAGTCGTACCAGTCCTTGGTAGAGGCAAGATAGAAGCCGCCAGTGATATTCAGGCCGACCGAATGCCCGCTGGTTTCCTCGATCTCCCGGTAAAGGTCGATGGTGTAGGACTGCAGACGGCTGATGTTCGGGTCGGACGAGATCGTGTGAATTTGCCCGGCTGCATGCCAGCTGGACCCGGAAGTCAATTCGTCCCGCTCCAATAGGACCACATCTTTCCAGCCGAATTTCGCCAGATGAAACAGGATGGAACAGCCAACGACGCCGCCACCGATCACCACGACCTTGGCGTGGGAGGGCAGGCTCTTTTGACCGGTGTTTTCTGCCTTTTGGATCTCGGGCATTTAGGGCTCCAGCAATTTTTAAGTCGTACGCGTGTCAATCTGCGGGGGCAAATGGACGGGGTCAGTACCAGGCGTCCGGCATCTCCTGTTTCCGCCGGTCGACATAAGCCTCGAGCTCCTCCTTCAACCCATTATCGATTGGAGGCGGTTGATATTCGCGGAGCATTTCGGTCCAGCGGGCATGGGCCATCTGGCGCATGTCCCTCGAACCAGCTTCTTCCCAGCTTTCGACATTTTCGGATGAGCTGAGCTGCGGCTCATAGAACGCGGACTGATAATTACGCATGGTGTGGTCGCATCCAAGAAAGTGTCCGGCGGGGCCGACTTCTCCATAGGCATCGCGTGCCATAGCATCGTCACTCAGGTCCAGACCAGCTGCGAGTTTCTGGTAGGCGCCCAGTCTGTCTGCATCCATGACCAGTTTTTCAAAACCAGCGCACAGCCCGCCTTCCAGCCAGCCGGCCGCATGCAGGACGAAATTTGCACCGGCAAGGACTGTCGAGTGCATGGAATCCGCCGATTCATAAGCAGCTTGCGCATCCTCGATTTTCGAGGCGGTCAAGGATCCTCCGCAGCGGAGCGGCAAACCGAGCCTGCGGGCAAGCTGGCCGACCACATAATTGGAGAGAACCGGCTCCGGCATGCCGAACGTCGGTGCGCCAGAGCGCAAGGACATGGAAGACAGAAAGTTGCCCAGCACAAAGGGGGCGCCAGGCCGCACAAGTTGGGAAAAGGCGCAGACCATCATGGCCTCCGCCATCGCTTGCGTCACGCTGGCCGCGGTGCTGACCGGGCCCATCGCGCCGGACAGGATAAAGGGAACAACAACAATTCCCTGGCCACGGGCGGAGTAGACCCGGATAGCCTCGGTCACGACCTTGTCGACCAGGAGGGGGGAGTTCGTATTGACGTTGCCCATCAGGACGCAGTTCTGGTCCACAACATCCCGTCCAAACAGGATATCCGCCATGTCCATGCTGTCTTCCGCGCGGCTCATTTCCGTAATCGCGCCGAAATGCGGTTTGTCGGACAAGGTCATATGGGCCAGTATCATGTCGAAATGGCGCTTATTGACCGGAACGTCGCACGGTTCGCAAATGTTGAAGCCCGCGTGGTGCAGGTTGGGGTGGAGATAAGTGAGTTTCACCAGTTCGCGGAACGCGGCAATATCACCGTAGCGCCGTCCACCTTCCAGATCCCGGACAAAGGGCGCGCCATTGACGGCCGCAAAAACCTGATTGGCGCCGCCGATGGTAACGGAGCGTTCCAGGTTGCGGGCAAGTTGGATGAACTCACTTGGTGCCTTGGCGCAGAGGCTCCGGATCCAGTCCGCCGGTGCACGGACGATATCTCCTTCTATTTGGGCTTCGGCGTCCTTCCAGATCCGAAGCGCTTCCGGATCATCCTGGAAGGCGATGCCGACATCCTGAAGCAGCCAGTCGATTTGCGCTTCCAGTTTCAGAACAGCCTCTTCGTCCAGGACATCGAAGAAAGGTAATTTCCGGCGGACAAAGGGCGACGCAGGCGCACTTGATGCCGGTCGTTGGCGGTCGCGGGAGTGCCGGGCGCGGCGGGCCATGAAACAAGTCTCCAGAAGAGTAATCTTTCTCAGCCTAGCTTTCCGAGCGGCGCCTGTGACGCTTGAAAAACATGATGCTTTGGATCACTGTGAGTTATGCAAGAACTCTGGCGCCTGCTAAATTCCCCGAGGCATCTGATCGTTTTCGAGGCGGCGGCCCGTCTCGGATCCTTTACCCGTGCGGCGGAGGAGCTCAACGTCCAACAGCCGGCTGTCAGTGCCACTATCAAGCAGCTCGAGGCCTCGCTTGGCCTTGCTTTGTTCAAGCGAAGTCATAAGAAAATCGAACTAACGGGACCGGGCGAGCGGTTCTTCAACGACGCATCCCGCGCCCTGGATCAGATTCTGATTTCGGCCCGTGCCGTGCGCCAGTACGGCCAGAATGATCACGTTACGCTGAATGCATCTTCCGCCTTCGTCTTCTACTGGATGATGCCGCGTCTGGGCGCCTTGCATAATCTGCACCCCGACATTGACCTTCGCCTGCAATCCAGTGATCGGGAGCCGGATTTTGGCTCCGAGCAGATCAGCCTGGCCGTCCGCCGGGGGGCTGGTTCATGGCCCGATTGCCATTCGGCCCTCATTGCGCCGGAAGTGATCTATCCTGTCGCCAGTCCGCGCGTCCTGCAGGCGGCCGTCAACCTGAAATCGGTACCAAACCTTCTGCATGAGCGGCTGATCCACCTGGAGGAACCGGTGCGTGAGCGGCCAACCTGGAAACAATGGTTCAGCCAGTTCGGCGTGCATGACCGGGAGCCTGTGGCAGGTCTCAGGCTCAACGACTATGCGCTGGTTCTTCAGGCCGCTATTGCCGGAGAAGGTTTTGCCTTCGGCTGGGACCACACCGTCGCGCCTTTGATCGAGCAAGGATTGCTTTCGGCAAAACGGAACTGGGCCTGGGAAACCGGGCTCGGCTTTTACCTTGTCTGGTCAAAAAGCCGGCCGCTTGCGGAAAAGGCTGAACTCGTTCGTGACTGGATAATCTCTCAAGCCCAAGACCAGCAGAAAAACCTGAGTAGGTAACCACTGGTCTGGTGCCGACCGGCCATGTGCGTTGGTCATTCACGCCTTAAAACGCTCCACTGCGATTGCACCAAGCTGATTGATCAACAGGGGAAGCACGCTCATGGGCAGGATTACGAGCCACATCTCCCCGGTAGGTCGCACCAGGTGAAGGACGCCGCCGATTTGCGGGACATAAGCCGGGACGACAAGAAGTCCGATACACAGACCTATGGCGGCCCAGACCCACAAATTGCGGGTAACTTCATTGCCAAATACTCGCGAATGGCTGTGACGCATGTTGAACACATGCCAAAGCTGTCCGAAAGCGAGCGTGAGGAAAGTAACGGTCACCAGGGCATCGCCGGTCAGATCAAGCCAGCTCATTGCTAGAAGCATGGCCCCGAAAGTTCCCATGGTTAGAACAAATCCGTGGGAGATGATCGTCATCCATTGTGGACGGCCGAGGATCGGTTCGTGGGGCGGGCGGGGCGATTGATCCATCACGTCATCTTCCCCTTCACCCATTGCCAGTGCGAAGGCCGGGAAAACGTCCGTGACCAGATTGAGGTAGAGGATCTGCAGAGGAAGCAGCGGCAGGGGCAGGGCCAGAAGCACGGCCAGGCCCACAATCATGACTTCGCTCAAATTGCACGATAGCAGGTAGGCGGCAAACCGGCGGATATTGCCGAAGATGACGCGGCCTTCCCGCACCGCCTTGACGATGGTTGGAAAGGCGTCGTCCAGCAGGATCATGTCCGCCGCTTCACGGGCAACATCCGTTCCTCGTTTGCCCATGGCAACGCCGATATCAGCCTGGTTGAGCGCCGGAGCATCATTGACGCCATCTCCGGTCATTGCAACGACGGCACCTTCTTGCTGATAGGCGCTGACCAGCTCCAGCTTTTCAGCCGGACTCACCCGGGCAAAGACATCAATTGCCCGGAGTTTATTGCCGTCCGCCTGGATTAGCTCAGGAATGTCCAGGCCGTTGGCGGTTCGGATATTCTCCGTTTCGCCCAGTCCAACTACCCCGGCAATGTTGCGTGCGGTCACGGCATGATCGCCTGTTACCATGATGACCCTGATCCCGGCTGCCTTGCAGGCCGAAATTGCGCCCGGAACGTCCGCGCGGGCCGGATCTTTAAGCCCGACCAGCCCAAGGAATGTAAGATCCTCATAAGGGTCGGTATCGGCAGCGGCGGAGGTTTTGGAAGCGCAGGCAAGGACACGCAGTCCCATGTCCCCGAGAGTGTCGATCCGGTTCTGCCATTCCGACCGCAACGCTTCATCCAGGGGAACGTCACCGTCCGCAGCTGCGGAAAAGGAGGCGTGCTGCAACACCATTTCCGGCGCGCCCTTGATACAGAACAGGACGCCTTCTTCAGCAGAATGCACCGTCGCCATCATCTTGGTGGCCGTATCAAAAGCAATCTCGCGCAATCTGGGTTGCTGGCGGTTGAGATCGCCCTGTTCGATCCCCTGAGAAAGCCCGAAGCGCAACAGCGCCTGCTCCATCGGATCGCCGCTGTCATCGTTTTCCTGATCGCCCAGCGAGGCGTTGTTGCAAAGAACAGCGGTTTCGGCCAGCCGGAGGAAGGGTGGGGGGACTTCGTCCTTCCGGTCAGGATCGGCAAGGTCTGTTTCGCCTTCAGGCGTCCAAAGCCGCCGGACGGTCATTCTGTTTTCCGTCAAAGTGCCGGTCTTGTCGGTGAGAATGATCGTGGTCGCGCCCAGGGTTTCTACAGCGGCGAGGCGTTCGATAAGGGCATTGTGCTGAGCCATACGCCACATACCGCGCGCAAGGGTGAGGGTGGCAACGACCGGCAGGCCTTCCGGGATGGCAGCGACAGCCAGTGCAATAGCAGCTGTGACCATCAAATAGAGATCGCCGCCCTGAAGCACGCCAACAGCCGCGACCAGAACAGTCAGAAACAGGGTAGCCAGCACCAGCTGGCCGGACAGCTTTGCAAGGCCCTTTTCAAGAGGCGATTGTTCCGTTCCTGCCTGTTCGGCGAGCCGGGAAATCCGCCCCAGTTCGGTGCTAAGGCCAGTCGAAACAACAATGGCTGTCGCAGCGCCACGTGTCACTGATGTGCCCTTGAAGAGCATGCATTTACGGTCGGCCGCTCTTGCCTCTGGTTCCACCGGCTCGGTGGACTTGTTGACCGCAACCGACTCGCCAGTGAGCGTTGATTCATCAGCCGCCAGGTTGGAGGCCTCAAGCAAACGCATGTCAGCAGATATGCCGTCGCCGCCTTCGACAAGCACGATGTCACCCGGGACGAGCTCTTCAGCCTGGATAACTACGATCCGGCCATTGCGCCGGACACGTACGGTAAAACCGCCAAGGGCGCGTAACGCCTTGATGGACCGGGCCGCCTTGAGTTCGGTGACAAATCCGATCAGCGCATTGAGCGCAAGGACAACGAATATGGCCGCACCCTCGCTCCATTCCTGGAAGTACATGGCCAGAAGCGCAGCAGCGCCGAGGAGGTAAACAACCGGGCTTTTGAACTGATGCAACAAGATCGCGGCAATACTGATCTTTGCCTGCGATTCTATTGTGTTCGCGCCATATTTCTCCCGGCGCGCCAGAACTTCGTGGTCCGACAAGCCAATGCTCGACGTGGCGTTCAAACGGCGCAAAACCTCTTCTGCATCAAGGCTGTGGCAGTTGCTGCAAGGTAGGTGAGATGTTTCGGTCATCTGAAGGCCGTTTGGGCAAGGTGGCTGCTGTCAGACGATACTAGGAGCCGTTGCCTTCGGCACATTGATGAACCGCAATCTCTATCAGGATCTTTGAGATCCATTTGACCGGCCAACTTGGCCATACAAAATGAAAACGGGGCCATTTGTGCAATGGCCCCGTCGAGATAACAAAAACATAACAGGTGTCAGGCTGCGCGCTAGTTCATCATCAACATTGGTACCCCGAGCGCGAGCGCGGGGAAGAACACCAGAACCGCCAGGCGGATGATGTCGGCGACCCAGAACGGGGTCACGCCTTTGAAGATCGTGCCGGTGGACACGTCCGGCAGCACGCCGCGCAGGACGAAGACATTGAGGCCAACCGGCGGTGTGATCAGGCTGATTTCGGTGACGACAACAACCAGAATGCCGAACCAGATCAGCACCAGGTGTGGCGGGACACCGGGGAAAGCGATTTCCGAAATCATCGGGTAGAAGACCGGAACCGTCAGCAGGATCATGGACAGGCTTTCCAGCACACAGCCAAGCACGATGTAGATCGCGATGATCATCATCAGAACCATCAGCGGCGACAGGTTGGCCTTGAGCACCCAGAGGCTGAGAATGCCCGGAAGATCGGCGATGTTGATGAAGTTGGCAAAGAGCAGGGCGCCAATCAGGACGGAGAAGATCATCGCCGTCGTACGCACGCTCTGGATCAGGATGCTGCCAAGCTCCTTGATCGTCAGCCGGCCCTTGAACAGGGCGAACAGGAACGCACCGCTTGCGCCGATACCGGCTGCTTCCGTCGGTGTGAAAAATCCGCCGTAGATGCCACCCATCACGAGGATGAACAAGATGAGCACGCCCCAAACACCGCGTAGTGCCATCAGGCGCTCAGACCAGGGCATTCTGTCACCAGGAGGTCCAGCCTCCGGGTTGAACCAGATCGTGGCCCGTACCGCACCCATGTAGAGAACAATTCCAAGCAGGCCTGGCACAATGCCGGCCATGAACAGCATTCCGATGTTCTGTTCCGTCATGATGCCGTAAAGCACCAGAATGACACTGGGCGGGATCAAAATCCCGAGCGTGCCACCGGCTGCTATAGACCCGGCTGCCAGGCTGTCGGAATAGCCAAATTGGCGCATGGACGGCATGGAAACGCGGGCCATGGTGGCCGCTGTTGCCAGGCTTGAGCCGCAAACGGCGCTGAAGCCGCCGCAGGCGACCACGGTTGCCATTGCAAGACCACCCTTGCGGTGGCCGAGAAAGGCATTGGCAGCGCCATAAAGCTCATCGGAAAGTCCGGCACGGGTTACGAAGTTGCCCATCAGGATGAACAGCGGAACCACCGACAAAGTATAGGCTAGGCCAGTTTCATAGGTGACCGACGCGATCATTGCCATGGCCGCGTTCCAGTTGACCATATAGGCAAAGCCGACGGTTCCAACGAGGCCCATCGCAAAGGCGATCGGCACGCGCAGCAGAATGAGTGCGAGAAGAACGGCAAAGCCGACGAGTGATTCCTGCAAGGGATGTCCTCAGAATTTCTGCCAGTGTCAGTATGTCTTGCGTTTGTTCAGATTGCCCCAGATGAGGGCAAGCAGAATAAGCGCGCTGAAGGCGGTCGAGATACTCATGAAATAGGTAACGGGCGCCGCCGGAATATTCAGGATTGCCGTCTGGTCGCCATAGCTCAGCTGCTCGCTCGCCTTGATCCACAAGCGGTAGCTCAGAACAGCCAGCATGCCAGCACAGGCCAGATTTACCAGCATATCCCGGAACTTCTTCAAACCATGTGGCATGGAGTAGTCCAGAAGATCGACAGCGACATGTTCATTCCCGGCTGTGACCAGGGGCAAGCCGGCGAAAATCAGCGTTGCCATCATGAGTTCGGTTACTTCGAAACCGCCAGGAACCGGTGCATTGAAGAAGTAGCGGCCCCAGACATCGACAAAGGTCAGGACCATCATGACGAACAGCAGAACTGCCGCCATCAGACCGAGTAATCGGGTCGCCCAATGGACGACCCGATCTGCTGCTCCAGCATTCTGAATGGCTTCAGTGCTCAATTGGAACCTGCTTCCTTGGCGATTTCAGCGCGAAGGTCAGACATGATTGCCGCGCCATCGATACCGCGGGCGGACTGTTCCTCAACCCAACCTGCTTCGATCGCGTTTGTCTTGGACTTGATCTCCGAGATCAGGTCGTCAGATGCGGTGATCATGGCAACACCGGCAGCTTTCATGGCTTCATTGCCGGCCTTGTCGGCATTGTCCCAGCCAGCGCCAGAAATACGGGAGAAGTTTTCACCCGAAACGCTCATGATCGCATCCTGATCTTCCTTGGACAGCTTGCCGAAGGAGGCCGGGTTCATCACCAGGAAGAAGCTGGTGTTGTAAAGACCGCCCGGAACCAGGGTGGCGTGCTTGACGAGATCCACAAGCTTGAACGACTTGATGGATTCCTGCGGGAAGAAGACACCATCAGCGACACCGGCGGCCATCAGCTCGTATGACTGCGGTGCAGGCTTCAACAGAGCAACGGCACCGATTGACTTGGCAACATCGTTTACGACACCGCCGCCAACGCGGATTTTCAGGCCGTCAAGGTCAGCAAGCTTTTCAACAGGGCGCTGGGAATTGAAGATGTTCCCCGGACCGTGGGTGAAGAGGCCCAATACCTTGGTGCCCTTGTGCTCGTCGTGCTGGGCCAGGTGCTTTTCATAAATGCGCCAGTAGGCAACAGACGTTGCAGTCGCGCTATCACCGAGGAACGGCATTTCAACGGCTTTGGTCAGAATGAACCGGCCCGGCTGATAACCGTGCACGCCGTAGCTGATGTCGGCAAGGCCGTCCTTGGCGATGTCGAAGTGTGCCGGCGGCTTGCCCAGCGGCTTCGGCAGGATCTTGACCTTGACGTTGCCTTTTGTGGCTTTTTCAACTTCCTGGGTCCACGGCACAATCATGTCCGCGACAATCGGGTGGGACGGCGGCAGCCAGGATGACAAGGTCAGCGTGGTTTCTGCCGATGCGTTTCCTGCAAAGGAAACGGCTGTTAGTGCAAACGCACCGATTGCTGTTGCTTTGAATTTACCGAACACGATACCTCCTCCAGCCAATTGTTTGGCGCTCTTTCCGGTGAATTTCCTATCAGTCGTTACTGTGGCCCAACTGTGTGTCCTCCGCACCCAATCTAGCCCTTAATCTGCCTGACGACAGCAGAAATTATACATAGACCGACTGGTCAGTCAATATATCCTTGCGGTTTGGCGGGCGACTTTGTTCTACTGCCGTTTTTCATGGCCGGTACCGCAAATTCTAACATTCTTTCAAGAAGTTGCTGGATGCATTGTCTGCCAAGTTGATGTCCTTCAGGTGTTAAAACTGCGCAGTCGCGCCGATTGTTTTTATCTGGAATGCAGAGCATTTCGTCACCCGATTGCTATCGATAACACTGAGGACAAATACAAGATTAGGATCGGGCTGGTTTCATTTGCAACTTAATTCGTCGGTTTTAGTTATTTTCCAGAGCCCATTTCGTTGATCATCGTCCTCACGGCGAATTTTTGGATTTTTCCCATGGCATTACTTGGCAAATCTTCTACGACAACGACATCTTTCGGATGTTTGAAACGGGCGAGAACACCGTCAAACTTCCTTAGGATCGTTTCGCGTTCGATTTGCGCGCCCGGCTGCGGGATTATGACAGCCACCGGCACCTGTCCCCACTTGGCATCATCGCGGCCAACTACGACAGCTGTTTGAACTTCTTCCATACCGGCCAAAACCATTTCGAGCTCGGCGGGATAGATGTTCTCTCCACCGGAAATCACGACATCCTTCTTCCGGTCATTGACGAAGACAAAACCGTCGCGATCGCGGTATCCAATGTCACCGGTGTGAAACCAGCCGTCCTGCAGTGCCTCGGCGGTCGCCGCCGAGTTGCCCCAGTACTCATGCATCACGTTCGGTCCCTTGATGAGGATTTCGCCGGATTCGCCTGGTGAAACGCCGGAGCCGAAGTCGTCGACGATACGCATTTCGCAATTGAGCGCCGGTTTGCCCGTAGAACCGATCTTGGCAACGGCATCGCCCGCCTTCAGATAGATCGCGATGGGGCAGGTTTCCGTCGAGCCATAGACTTGCAGAACTGGCACATCACGGGCATGGAACGCCTCGATCATCTGCAAGGGAACGCTCGATGAACCGGTCGTGATCGTGCGCAGAGACGAAAAGTCGGCCCGTTCCCACCGCGGATGAGCCATCATTGCACCGATTGTTGCCGGTACAAGAACCGTCACGTCCGGACGTTCCTGTTCAACCGCATCGAACACGGCTTCCGGGTCAAATTTCCGGTGAAGAACAACTGTCGCGCCAATGTAAAGCGCGGGCGTCGTCTGGATGTTCAGCCCACCGACATGAAACATGGGCAGAACGGTTAGAATCCGGTCGGCACTGGTCATGTCGTGCATGTGCAAGCTGTTGAAGGCGTTCCACTGAAGGGCTTCCTGGGTCAGGACCGCTCCTTTCGGGTGCCCGGTGGTGCCGGATGTATAAACCAGCAGCAGCGGAAGCGTCAGGTCCACATGCGGATTGCGGCCAAACCTGCGTTTAAAAACGCCTTCTTCGCCAAGCTTCTGCCAATCCGGTGCGGAAAAGTCGGAAGCGACAAAATCGCAGTCGGGCAGGCCTGCGCGCATCGTCTCGGCCTGTTCACGGAAATCATCCTCAACGACCAGGATCTTGGCACCCGCATCCTGAAGGATGTAGGTGTGCTCTGGCGAAGCGAGCCGCCAGTTCAGCGGAATGAACAGCGCACCCAGCCGGGCGCAGGCAAACAGCAGCGTCAGGAATTCAGGGCTGTTGAGGCCCAGGTAGGCAACCCGGTCGCCGCGCCGGATGCCGAAACGGGACTTGAGCTCCGCAGCCCTGGCCCGGACGCGTTCCGACAGATCAGCGTAACTGATGGCCTCGCCCTCATAAATGAGGGCGGGCTTGTCCGGCGTAAACTCGGCGTGCCGGTCGATCCAGGCGGACAGATCCATCAGTCGTCGCTTTCACCTTGCTCATACAGGGCTTCCCGGCCGATCCTGTCGACGCAGAGCTCTGCGGTCCATGGCAGCATCAGGGAGCCGCAGCGGCTGTCGCGGTAGAGCCTTTCCAGCGGCAGGCTTTTCAGCATTGACTGGCCGCCGCAGGTGCGGATTGCCAGCTGGCACAGCTCGTTGGCATTTTCCATGACCGTATGCTGAGCGGCATAAGCACGCAGCATCTGTTCCTTGGTCGGGTTGGGGCCGGCTTCGCTGATGACCTGGAACCAAAGCGCCTTGGTTTGTTCAAGCATGATGCGCATGTCTGCCACCGCATGCTGTTTGGTCGGATACATGCGGCGTTTGACCGGCGGCGTACCTGGCACTTCACCGCGCAAGTATTTGACGGTGAAATCGTAAGCGGCCTGTGCGATCCCCATGTAGGTGGGCGACAGGGTCATAAACATGTGCGGCCAGGATGTTGCCGCCTCGAAATAGACACCCTTCGGCATCAAGGCAGCGTCATCAGGAACAAACACATCCTTGAACAGGAGATTGCGGGACACGGTGCCGCGCATGCCGAGCGGATCCCAGTCACCAAAGACCTCCACGCCCTCGGCGTTTGCCGGCACGGCCACATACATGGTGTCTTTGCGGCTGAGGTTTTCTTTCTCTTCCGTACAAAGCACGCCGTAGTAGTCGGCGGAGCCGGAGAGAGAAGCGAAGATCTTCTTGCCGTTGATCAGCCAGCCGCCATCAACGCGCTTGGCAAGTGTGCCGAAGGGTTTGAACCCGGCAGCCGCAGCGCCGCCTTCGGAAAATGGCTGGGCGTAGATCGCGCCTTCCTTGACGATCCGGTCGTAGTGAACCACGCGCCGCTTTTCATGTCCGGCTCTAACCTCCGGATCCATTTTCAGGTCGTCGGCGAGGGCGCCGGTCCACAGGCAGGAGCACACATGCATGTTCCAGGTCAGCGACGTAGTGCCGCAAAACCGGCCGATTTCCGCAGCGGTCAGCATGTAGGTCATGTAGTCGGCACCATAGCCGCCATTGGCTTCCGGTACGCAGATGCCGAGCAGACCGTTCTTGTGCATGTCGCGATAGTTTTCCGTCGGGAAAATCGCTTCACGGTCCCACTTGTCCGCACGCGGGGCCAGAGATTCCTGGCCGAACTTGCGGGCAAGGGCGGTCAGTTCCGCTTGTTTGTCTGTCAGACCAAAGGCCGCTGGATCGAAAATTGGTGCAGCTGAATCAACATCCATCTTGGTCATGGTCGAGCCTCCCTAAATGGTCTCTAGAAAGCGGCGCACAGCCGCATCGAATGCTTTGGGTTGTTCCATATTGGCAAGGTGGCCTGCGCCTTTCAGGCAGGCATAGCTTGCCCCCGGAATGCGTCCGGCCATCCGCTCCATCATCGGAGCGGGAGCGTTGGTGTCCTTTTCTCCGGCAAGGGCCAGAGTGGGGACGGGGATTTGCTTGAGCGCATCACGCCGGTCGAAAGTGACCAGGCAGGTCATTGTCTTGCGGTAGGTCTCCGGCGGCACCTTACCCATGCAGGATTTGGCAAGCGCAACGCCATCGGGGTCCGCGTCATCGCCGATCAGCTCCGGTACGACACCGGCTGCGACGTCAGCCATGGTCTTTCCGGCATCAAGCGGCTTGAGCCGGGCCGCGACGAAGGATTTCTGGAAATCGCCATCCGGATTGCCGAATGCAGGGCTGGTTGCCGACAAGACAAGGCTTTTCAAACGTTCGGGGTAGATTGCGCAAAACTCCTGCGCCACCATGCCGCCAATGGAATGGCCAACGATATGGGGTGCGTCCAGCTCCAGATGGTCGAAGAGATCCAGAAGCGATTTTGCGAGCGCAGCAAAGGCCACTTCGGTTAGGGGGGCTGATCCGCCATATCCGGGCATGTCCCAGGCGATCGCCCGGAAGTCCTTGCCAAAACTCTCCAACTGGTAGGCCCAGCTGGCAGCGCCGCCTCCAACACCGTGCAGAAAGACCACAGGTTCGCCTGTGCCTGCTTCCTGCCATGCAACGGAAAATGCGTTGGAGGTCACGCCAGTTCTCCCAGAAGCCTGCCGTCTTCGATGACCGTCTTGCCGTCAAGCGAAATGGTGCAGTGACCGACCGGCAGATCGAAATGTCCCAGCGTGTAGCGTTTGGCGAATTCGTTCGCACCGGTGGAATAAAGGAAATTACCCGGATACGCGCGCAGTTCGGTTCCGTTTGTCTCCCGCTGGTCATACATGGTGAGCGCTTCATAGCGGGCGCCCGGGTTCATGCCCCAGCCGACGTGCGAAGTGGCATAGGCCGCCGGGTCTTCCCAGGCCGCGAAATAGCGGCGGATCAGCTCAACATCAGTGCCCTTGCCGGCAATATCGACGACATAGTCGTTCTCGATTGTCAGGATGACCTGATCCTGCAGATAGCGCTTGAAGGTGATGTTGATGTCGCCGACATCCAGCACCAGTTTTCCGTTGACCGTATTGGCTCCGGGGAAACTCACCACGACACCGCCTGGCCAATGGGCTACCGTGCCCGGCCGGTCGCAATAGCCCCAGACGCCCGCGGTCGGGGCGCCGGTCATGTCGACCTTCAGGTCGGTGCCGGCGGCCGACACGACCGTCATCTCACTGGAGGCCCGCAACATTTTCACCGCCGCCTTGACCTTCGGTGTCAGGGCAGGATCGGGAAGAAGGCGCTCCAGCGCCTCCGGATGCTCATTGCTGATCATCAAGAGGCGTGCGCCCTCGGAGATGATTTCCGGCAACTCTGGAGCGTGAAGCATGCCTTCGACCGTCAGATCGACGACCATCGAACTGGACTTCAGGGCGTTGATTGCCGGCTTCAGGCCACGCATTGCATCGCTGGCGCCTGTGGAGCGGACCGGAACGGCCACCCGCTGTGGCGGTGTTGGCAGAATCACGTGAAATGGCTTGGCACCCATGCGCAGCAGGGCGAGTTCGGCCAGGTGGACGTTTAGCGCACGGGATTGGGTTTCAGACAAGAGTGCGATTTCTTCGCCTTCCGCCACTTTGCAAAGTTCGAAAACCTTGGCGAAAGCGTCAATCCATTTCGCTTCGATGCGATCTGACAGCATGGTTCCTCCCAGCGGCCGTTGAAATTTTCTGCTGATTTGGATCTAAGCATGGAACGAAAATTATATCAATCGGAATATATTTATGTTTAAATCATTTCCGATGAAGGCCATAAAAGGATGACTTATGATGACCGCTCCGATGGATCCGTTGAAGTTCAGGCAAGCTCTCGGCCGGTTCACGACCGGGATCTGTATCGCGACGACAACACGGCCTTGCGGCGCGCCTGTCGGGCTGACCATCAATTCCTTCAATTCCGTTTCTCTGGATCCGCCGTTGGTCCTTTGGTCCATCGGCAAAAACACCGCCAGCCGGCCGGATTTTGATCTCACCGACCGCTTTGCCATCAACGTTCTGGCCCGCGATCAAAAACAGGTGTCTGATATATTCGCCCGGCCAGGCGACAAATTTGCCAGCGTGAATTGGCAGCCTGGAAAGACCGGAGTTCCGGTGATTGGTGGATCCATTGCCACGTTTGAATGCCGCATGTCCTCGCGTCATGAAGGCGGCGACCACATCATCATGATTGGCGAGGTCGAGCATTTTGATCAGGCTGACGGCCATCCGCTGCTATACGTGGACGGCAGTTATGGCGTGGCCCATCCCTATAGCGAGGCAGTCTGATCCATGGTGACAGCTCCGGTTTTGGACAAGACCAACAACCAAAAGGAAGACGGCGGAGCGTTCGTTTCCGATTACCTGGCCTATCTGCTTGCCCACGCCAGCCATCTCGTGAGTGGCCAATTCCATGATCATCTGCGTAAACGCGGGATTGCCATACCGACCTGGCGGGTGCTGGCAATCTTGTCTGACGGCGATGGAATGACGATCGGCGAAGTCGCCCGCATCAGTCTGTACAATCAGCCAACGGCAACGAAGATCGTTGAACGCCTGACCGAAGAAGGCCTGCTGGAGCGGCGCAGAGATGGTGACGACCGGCGCAAGACCCTGGTGTTCATTACGCCGAAGGGGCGGGACCTCGTTGCAGACCTTTTGATGGAGGCCAAGGACTACGAGACCCGGATTACCGAATCCTATAGCGACGCCGAAGTTAAGGTCTTGAAGGGCGTCCTGCGCACGCTGATTTCCCGGATGGAGCAACCTTAGGACGCCGATGTTTTCTGCTGCAAGGAAACAAGTCCTCTAGCCGTTGATGCGGCTGCTTCGGCGTAAGTGGCATCGCGGTGAATCAGCATCATTGAAAACGCGCCTTCCATCAGCAAAACAACGCTGCGCGCAAGCGGGGCTGGTTCTTTAATTCCAGCATCACGGTATTGTTCACACAGCCAACCCTCGAACTTCTTTTTGTGTTGCGCACCAACTGTCACGGCGGGATGCCCTGGCATGTTTGCGAGTTCCGCAGCGGTTCGAATAAATCCGCAGCCCCTCCATTTCGGATGCCGGGCATTTTGGGCAACTTGCCGGAACATGGCTTCAGTTTTATCCGCAATATCGCCGTCTGCATCGTCGAACCACCTGGAAAAGGCGGCTAGGTTTGGCTGGTCTCTGGAGGCAAGGTACCCAGCGATCAACTCGTCCTTGCTCTTGAAATGATAGTAGAGAGACTTCTTCGTTATCCCTGCCTTTTCAGCTATTGCATCCACGCTGACGGCACGGATCCCCTCTGTGTAGAAGAGTTTGTTTGCGGCATCCAATATCCGCTCGCGTGTCGGCTTTTGCATCGTTTCGGCCATGTATACTACCCAGTGAGTTTACTTCATTATTTAGCCCTCATAGCCTTGTGTCAATTGCAACCGAATTGAGGGCAAGTGATGGAAAATACAGTTCTTTTTGAAAAAGTCGGGCATGTTGCGCTTCTGACGCTAAATCGTCCGGAGAAGCTAAATGCACTGAATTACCAGACAAACGACCGCCTCCTGGACCTTCTGGATTTGATTGAAGATGACCGGGAAGTCGGGGCAGTTGTTCTCACCGGTGCTGGTGAACGCGCGTTTTCAGCCGGTGGCGATATTCATGAGTTTTCGGAAAGCGTGAAGCAAGGGCCGGACATTGCTGTGAAAGACTTCGTAAGGCGCGGACAGGCGATGACCAGCCGCATGGAGGCATTCACAAAACCAATTATTGCGGCCGTGAACGGTCTGGCTTTTGGCGGTGGTTGTGAAATCACCGAAGCGGTTCATCTGGCCGTTGCATCAGACCGCGCCGTTTTTGCCAAGCCAGAGATCAACATCGGTATTCCGCCGACTTTCGGGGGAACGCAGCGCTTGCCCCGGCTGGCCGGCAGAAAACGGGCGCTTGAGCTTCTATTGACCGGCGATACCTTCGGCGCGCAGCGGGCTTATGAGCTCGGTGTCGTCAACAAGGTGGTGCGCCACGATGATTTAATGACCGAAGCCTTCGCATTGGCTGACAGGATCTTGAGGCACTCGCCCGTAGCAGCTGCCCGCATAATCACCGCGGTTACCAGAGGTATAAACGCAACGATTTCCGAAGGTCTTCAGATCGAAAGCGAACAGTTCGCCCGCATGGTGCCAACAAAGGACATCCGCGAGGGTTTGGATGCCTGGGTGGAGCGGCGTACCCCCAGTTACACTGGCTCATAGGTTGCCAGTTTTTCGGGCAGCACGTCTTGGGTCATCGCGGAACCGGCTTCTACCGGTTCCGTGCGGAACTCATTTGGAGAGGGACTTGATGGAGGCTGTCGCTTCGATTTCGATGAGTGCGTCATCTTCGATCAGATCCTTGACCACAAGCATTGCCATGGCCGGGTAGTGCCGGCCCAGGACCTTTTGGTAGGTCCGGCCGATTTCCTTCTGTTTTGCCAGATACTCGGCCTTGTCCTTGACGAACCAGGTCAGCCGGACCAGGTCTGAGGCCTGTCCTCCCGCAGCTTCGACGATATCGACGATATTGCGCAGGGTTTGTTCCATCTGGCCTATGAAGTCATGGGATTCAAAAACCTGATCCTTGTTCCAGCCGATTTGCCCGCCAATATGCAGAGTGCCATCGGCAGTCAGAATACCATTGGCATAGCCTTTTGCCGGGGCCCAGCCTTCAGGACTGATAACTTGATGGGTCATGATTATGCCTTTCAATATTCTTGTGTTTTAGGGCCGGGTCTCGGAAACAAGCCGCGTCATACGCCCAGGTATTTTTCCGTTGTTTCGTGTGTAAGGTCTGCCATGGCGCCGGACCAGACGGTCCGGCCGCGCTCCAGAATGGTTGCCGTGTCGCAAATCTGGCGCAGTTCCTTCAGGGACTTGTCGATGACAAGGATCGCCAGACCGGTATCCTGTTTCAGGGTCCGGATCGCCGCCCAGATGTCCTGGCGGACAACCGGTGCAAGGCCTTCCGTCGCCTCATCGAGGATGAGCAGGCGCGGATTGGTCATCAGCGCGCGGCCGATTGCCAGCATCTGCTGTTCCCCGCCAGACAACGACGCAGCCTGTTGCGCCCGCCGTTCCGCAAGCCTCGGGAACAGGTTTTCGACCTTTCTGGCGTCCCATTGCCCCGGGCGGGCGGCGGCGATCAGGTTTTCCGAAACGCTCAGATCGGAAAAGCATCGGCGGCCTTCCGGCACCAGGCCGATGCCGAGCCGTGCCGCGCGGTAACTTGGCAGCCCGGTCAAATCAGTGCCGTCAAAGCTCAGTGAACCTTTGGCTGGCAGCATCCGGCAGATGGTTTTGACAGTTGTCGACTTGCCCATTCCGTTGCGGCCCATCAAAGCGGCAACTTCACCTTCTGCGATTTGAAGGTCCACACCGTAGAGTGCCTGTACAACGCCATAGGATGCGGTGACGCCTGAAAGAGACAAAAGACTCATTCTTCATCTCCCAGATAGGCGTCGCGGACGTCCTTGTTGGCCCTGATTTCGTCGACGGTTCCGGTCGCGATTACCTTGCCGTAGACAAGAACCGTGATGCGGTCAGCCAGCGCAAAGACCGCGTCCATATCGTGCTCTACCAGCAGGATCGGTGCCTCCTGGCGCAAGGTGTCCAGGAAACCGGTGAGGCGTTTGGACCCGCCGCCGCCAAGACCTGCCATCGGTTCGTCCATCAGGAATGCGCGTGGCGACAGGGTAAGCGCGACCGCGACTTCCAGCTGGCGGCGTTCCCCGTGGCTGAGTTCCGAGGTGCGTGTCGCCGCCTTGTCCTGTAGCTGGACCCGCTCCAGAGCGTCTTGCGCGACCTCAAGCAGCGCCTTGTCCTTCATGACTGGGCGCCAGAAGCGGTATGTGTTCTTGGAGTGCCCAAGGGCGCCGAGGACCACGTTCTGCAGAACGGTGAAATCCATGGCGAGCGAGGAAATCTGGAAAGTCCGGCCTAGACCGCGACGGGCCCGTTCCACGGTGCCAATGCCCGTCACATCCGATCCATTCATGAACACGCGCCCGCTATCCGGCACGATGTTGCCCGCGATCTGTTTGATCAGGGTGGACTTGCCGGCACCGTTCGGTCCGATCAGCGCGTGAATTTCCCCAGGGCGCAGATCGAGCGAGACATTGTCCGTTGCCCGCAAGGCGCCGAAGGATTTGTGGAGGCCTTCCACATTCAGGACTGCATCAGTCATGGGCGACCTCCCGTCCGGCGAGAAGCCCGATCAGGCCGCCGCGGGCAAACAGGACGACCAGCAGGAGCAGGGCGCCGAGGTAGATGTGCCAGAACTCTGAAAGTCCGCCGAGGATATGCTCCAGAATGATGAACAGCGCTGCGCCTGCGACCGGTCCATAGAGCCGCCCGACACCGCCCAGAATGACGAAAATCATGATCTCGCCGCTGGTTTGCCAGCTCAACATGGTCGGGCTGACGAAGCGGTTCAGGTCCGCGTAAAGCGCGCCTGCAAGGCCGGTCAGGGCGCCGGAGATGACAAACGCCACAAGACGCAGTTGGTAAGGCTTCAAGCCGACAGTCTCGACACGTTCCGCATTTTGCCGGGTTGCGTTCAGCGCCATGCCGAACCGTGATTTGGCAAGCCGGTCGGTGAAAAACAGCGCGGCGCATAGAACGGCAAAACACAGTCCGAAGAACTCGATTGGGACCAGCGTGTTCAGCCCTGGAAAGCTGTTGCGCACATAGATCGAAAGGCCGTCTTCGCCGCCGTAGGCCGGCCAGGAAATGGCGAAGTAGTACAGCATCTGGCCGAAGGCGAGGGTGATCATGATGAAATAGACGCCGGAAGTCCTGAGCGACAGTGCGCCAATCGCCAGGGCTGCCAGGGCGCTGGTGACGATGGCCGTCAGCCAGATAATCGGCATGGACTTCGTGCCTTCGATCAGAAAAGGCAATTCCATCAGCGGCGTGTAGGACTGGGCGTGACTGGCCAGAATGCCCATTGCATAGCCGCCGATGCCAAAGAATGCCGCGTGGCCGAGG
This sequence comes from Roseibium sp., assembly GCA_965230705.1. GTDB lineage: Bacteria > Pseudomonadota > Alphaproteobacteria > Rhizobiales > Stappiaceae > Roseibium. Next base: position 2,263,885 of record CBDDLN010000001.1, read on the forward strand.
CTGACAAGTCCGCCAAGCCCGAGGGCGATGTTAAGGCCGATGCCTGCAAGGGCAAGAATGGCAACCTTTGTCGCCAGCGTAATCGTGAAGGGTTCATCCGTCACTTGGGCCACAAGGACCGTTGCAATGAGGCCAGCAAGGATTAGGAAATTCAGAAGCGTTTCGCGCTTGAACATTTATGCCGCCCCTTTGAACAAGCCAGAGGGGCGGACCAGCAGAACGGCCGCCATCAGAATGTAGATCGCCATGGAGGCCAGGGAGGCGCCAACGGATGTGGCCGCTGAAGGCTCCAGAAACAGACCGAACAGGCCGGGTAGCAGGGTACGGCCCAGCGTGTCAGTAAGCCCGACCAGCAGCGAGCCGATAAAGGCGCCCTTGATGGAGCCAATGCCGCCAATGACGATGACGACAAAGGCAAGGATCAGCACCGGTTCACCCATTCCGACCTGAACCGACTGGATCGCACCGACAAGAGCACCAGCCAGCCCGGCGAGCGCCGCACCAAGAGCGAAAACCAGCGTGTAGAGCCGGGAGATATCAATGCCGAGGGCCGCGATCATTTCGCGGTCTGATTCCCCGGCGCGGATTTGAATGCCGATACGGGTCCGCTCGATCAAGAGGTAGAGCCCAAGCCCGACCAGAAGGCCAACTAGAATGATCACCAGCCGGTAGAGCGGATACTCAATGCCGCCGGGTAGTGTCACCGGGCCCGAAAGCCAATCCGGCGGATTGAGAAACAGCGGGAAGGACCCAAAGATCCAACGGGTACCTTCGGAAAAGATTAGGATCAGGGCGAACGTTGCCAGCACCTGATCCAGATGATCCCGGTCGTAAAGCCGCCGGATAACCAGCATTTCCACCACTGCGCCGGCGATCGCCGCAGCCGCAAGGCTGGCGATGAGGGCAAAGAAGAAAGAGCCGGTCGCGGCCGCTGTCGCAGCCGCGGCAAAGCCGCCAATCATGTAGAGCGAGCCATGGGCCAGATTGATCAGTCCCATGACGCCAAAGATGAGCGTCAGGCCAGCTGCCATGAGGAACAGCATGATACCGAATTGCAAGCCATTTAAAACCTGCTCAATCAACAAGATGGCGGACATAGTTAAACTGCTTTGTAAGGTGCGGCGCAGGTCATGAGACCTGCGCCGTCAGATAGGTGGGCCAATTACATCTTGCAGTCGGCTGCATAGGCGTCCGAATGATTGGACAGGCCGGTCGCGATGATCTTGTTAGTGTAGACGTCGCCTTCCTTGATCACTTCGCGCACGTAGATGTTTTGAACCGGATGGTGGTTCGGGCCGAAGCTGAAGTCGCCGCGCGTGCTGTCAAATTCCGCTGCCTTCAAAGCGGCACGGAAGGCATCGGCATCCTTGACATCTGCCTTGGCAGCTGCGGACAGCAGCAGGTTTGCCGTGTCATAGCCCTGAGACGCATAAAGCGACGGCAGACGGCCATATTCCTTCTGGAACGCTTCGACGAAGGCCTTGTTCGCCGCATTGTCGATGTCCTTGTTCCACTGGCTGGTGTTTTTCACACCCATGGCAGCGTCACCAACGGCCTGCAGGATGCCCTGGTCGAAGGAGAAAGCCGGGCCGACGACCGGAAGGTCAATGCCGCTCGCCTTGTATTGCTTCAGGAATGAAATCCCCATGCCGCCCGGCAGGAAGAAGAACACGCTGTCCGCACCGGACGCCCGGATTTGCGCCAGTTCCGCCGCATAATCGGTCTGACCGAGCTTGGTGTAGATCTCACCGGCAACATCACCCTTGTAGAAGCGCTTGTAGCCGGTTAGGGCATCCTTGCCCGCTGGATAGTTGGGGGCGAGGATAAAGGAGTTCTTCAGGCCAGCATCATTGGCATAGGCACCGGCACCTTCATGAAGGTTGTCATTCTGCCAGGCGACATTGAAGTAATTTGGATGACAGCCTTTGCCAGCCAGTGCGGACGGACCTGCGTTAGGTGAGAGATAGAACTTGCCTTGAGCAGTCACGGCCGGAACCACGGCCATTGCCAGGTTCGACCAGATGATGCCGGTGAGCACGTCAACCTTTTCCGACTGCACCATCTTGTCGGCGAGCTGAACGGCAATTTCCGGCTTGCGCTGATCGTCTTCCACGATCAGTTCGATGTCCTTGTTGCCAGCCATTTTCAGGGCAAGCTGAAAACCATCGCGCACGTCGATGCCAAGACCGGCGCCGCCGCCAGACAGGGTGGTGATCATGCCGACCTTCACAGGTTCTGCCATTGCAGTTCCCGCCATCAGCATGAGCGCAGCGGCGGTAGTCATAAACTTCTTCATCGTGTCATTCCCCTCGTTGGTTAAGCACGTCTTTGTTTTGCTTGTTTGTTTTATGAGACTGTGTACTGCGGAGTCGATGCCAGAAATTCTCCATAGGCCCGATGATCGGGATAAGAGAACTGTTCTGCGATGGGGTTGGAGCGTTTTGTTTTTGTTGCGCCCATGTCGGCCAGCAACTCGTCAAAGTGCTTGAAATGGAACGGCGCGGAACAAAGACCGCCGTAAACCTGGGCTGCAGGGCGCTCCTTGCGCCGCCATTCCAGCATCATGTCGATGTTCTGCCGCATGTCCGCGTCAGTGGGTTGATGTGCCAGTTGACCGTCCATGTAACGCACCAGCCAGTTGGCAATCATTTCCGCCGAAAGGATTGTGCAGAAACTGGAGTTGAAACCGACAAAACCGACTTCCGGTAGGTCCGGATTGACGGACAGGCGGTAGACCCGGTACTGGCCATCTGGATCGACAAGTTTTTTCTTGTACTCGGCCGGGACAACCGGAACATCCAGCTTCCACCCAACGGCAAGTGCGGAGACATCGCACCGGACCTTGTCACCGGTCGTTAGAACTACTGAATCGCCTTCGTAATGATCGAAAGTGCCCTGGATCGGTTTGATCGTGCCGTCGTTGAAACCTTCGAACAGGCCCGGTGTCACGATGGGAAGCGAACAGGACGCATCCTTTTCAATCGGAACATCGGGAACCATGTTCCACTTCTTCAGGCCAAGCTGAAGTTTGAGTAGGGTTTCCAGGCCGCGGAAGTTCGCCCACACCAGCGGTTTTGTGATTGCGGCAAACAGCTTTTTCAGCGGAGACCGGCCCCAACTGTTGAACTGCATTTCCTGGGCGCGCATGTAGAGCAGGTTCTTGAAGTTGATCCCGCCAATGAAATAGGGGATCCGCCAGACAGGCTCGCGGTAAACCAGCGTAACCTGTTCAGCGCCATTCTGCGCTGCATTGACAGCGATGTCGGTGGACGATTTGGAGCCTCCAAGAACGACCACATGTTTGCCTCGGGCAAGTTCCGGATCGGTATAATCGGAGGAGTGCATCACCTGGCCGCCTTGAGCGATAAACTCGTCCTGGCCGGGGTGTGAGATGATGTTCTTGTCGGAGAACTGACCGGTGCAAATCGCGACGAAATCGAAATCTTCGTCCTGCTCATGTCCGGCGCGGTCGATGGTCAGCGTCCAGCCCGGTTTGCCATCGGCCCGCCGCTTCATTCCAGTTACATTGGTGTTCAGTTCGAACAACCGGTGCAGCTTGTGCTTGTCTGCATAGGAATGGAGATAGGCATGGACCTGCGGGCCCTTCGGCCATTCCGGATAGTCTTCCGGCATTGGCATGTCGGTGTAACAATAAAGGGCCTTGGGCGACTGGGTCTGAACCCCCGGATAGGAACGGGAAAGCTCCCATACACCGCCAAAGTCATGGGTGCGTTCAAAGCCGATGACACGGTGGCCGCGCTCATCAAAGGCCTTTGCCGCGGCGAGGCCAGAGACCCCGCCGCCAATCACAGCAACTGTTTTTCTTGAAACCACTTGCTGCCTCCTATTCTTCGCCAGGAGGCGGTAGGAAATCGACTTCATGAAGGGCAGACAGGCGCACCAGTTCTGCCGGGTCGGTGACACCGTCGAGCGCCTTGAAGAGGTCAAACAGTTTCCGGGACGGTGCTACGCCGAAGACACAAGTCGCTTCAGCGCCGGAGCGGTTGAAGATGCCGTGCGCGATGCCCTTGGGCATGCGAACCGTATCGCCTGGACCAGCCGTGTGTTTTTCCGGACCGAATTCCACTTCAAGCGTGCCGGTCAGCATCGTGATCCACTCATCCTGCGTTGGATGAATATGCGGCGGAACAAACGTGCCGTCCGGCACCACTGCATGCCAGACAAAGGCATTGTCGGTCAGGACCTTTGGCGTGTAGGTGTGGCCAACAACATTCCAGGCCAGATTGTCGAGGCCGTCCGCTGCTGCGGTTATGCCGGGATTGGGCTGCATTTTTAGCTCCTGTTGGTCTTAGTGTTCCTGTTTCCGGTCGGCGGGGAGTTTTTTTGTAAGGCCTGATCGCATCCCCGGGGTGTGATCAGGTTGAGGCGGGCCTTTTGACCCTGCCTTATTCTCTTTGCATTTACCCGCGCCTGCTGGTGGCCGGGCCGCGAAACTCAGTTGGTTGCGGTCTCCTTGAGGCGGAAGCGCTGGATCTTGCCGGTTTCTGTCTTTGGCAGGCTGGCAGAAAAGACCACGGATCGCGGGTACTTGTAGGGTGCGATCGTCGCTTTCACATGGTCCTGCAGCGCTTTGGTTGTGTCGTCGGAGGCGGCCGAGCCTTCAGCAAGCACTACGTAGGCCCGCACGATTGAACCGCGCTGTTCATCCGGCACGCCGATGACCGCGCATTCGGCAACGGCCGGGTGCGAAAGGAGGGCCGCTTCCACTTCCGGACCGGCAATGTTGTAGCCGGACGAAATGATCATGTCGTCGTTGCGGGCGGCGAAGTGCAGGTGGCCATCGTCGCTTATGGAAAAGCTGTCACCGGTGATGTTCCAGCCGTCAGCCACATATTTTGCCTGGCGGTCGTCTGCGAGATACCGGCAACCGGTTGGTCCGCGTACGGCAAGGCGGCCGACTTCTCCTGCCGGCAGGCTTTCGCCGTCCGGACCGATGATCTTGACTTCATAACCGGTCACAGGCTTTCCGGTGCAGGCTGGTTTGTGGTCGTCGAAGCGGTTGGAAATGAAAATATGCAGCATTTCCGTCGCGCCAATGCCGTCCAGCATCGGCTTGCCGGTCTTTGCCATCCATGCGTCATAGACGGGGGCGGGGAGGGTTTCGCCGGCTGAGACCGCCGCCCGGAGGCTGGAGAGGTCCGCACCTTCTTCCATGGCCTGCAGCATCACCCTGTAAGCCGTTGGAGCGGTGAAACACACGGTCGCTTTGTATTTCTGGATGATCTCGATCATGTTCGGCGGTGTCGCCGTTTCCAGCAGCGTTGCCGCTGCGCCAAAGCGCAACGGGAAAATCGCCAAGCCGCCAAGGCCGAAAGTGAATGCCAAAGGAGGCGATCCGACAAAGACGTCATCCGGCGTCACCTTGAGCACTTCCTTGGCGTATCCATCGGCAATGATCAGGAGGTCCCGGTGGAAATGCATGGTGGCTTTCGGGCTGCCGGTAGAGCCTGAGGTAAAGCCCAAAAGCGCTACATCATCACTGCTGGTCGGGACAGGCGTGAACTGCACCGGTTTTTCCAGCGCAAGCCTGTCCAGTTCTGCGTCGTGGTTGGACGTGCCGTCGAAACCGACGACCTTCTTCAGATATTTGGAGGTTTTGGCGCAGGCGACCAATTCATCCATGAGCCGGGTGTCGCAAAGCGCAAATTCGATCTCCGCCTTGTCGACCACATCAGTCAGCTCGCCGGCTCTCAGCATCGGCATGGTGTTGACCACAACCGCGCCTGCCTTGGTTGCCGCGAGCCAGCAGGCGACCATGGCGGGATTGTTGGCTGAGCGGATCAGTACCCGGTTACCCGGTTTGACACCAAGGTCCTCGACAAGGGCGAAGGCGAGGCGGTTGGTCCAGTCCGCCAGTTCCTTGTAGGTCCGGCGGCGGCCATTGCCGATCAAGGCTGTGTGGTCGCCAAACCCTTTGGTGACCATGGCATCTGTCAGTTCGACGGCCGCATTCAGTTTTTCCGGATAGGCGAAGCCGTCCAGAAGCAAATCTGGCCACTGGTCCGCCGGCGGAAGGTTGTCCCGGGCGAAAGTGTCCTGATGTGCAGAAGGCAGCAGTTCAGTTGCCATGGTCGGTCTCCTTCTTGTCTTCCAGTTTGCCTTAGTCGTTGGCTTCCGGTGGCAGGAAGTCTACGTCATGTTCAGCGGAGACTTTCACGACAGCTTCAACATCTGTCATATCGTGGAGCTCGTCGAACAGCTCCTTGAGCTTGCCTGCCGGAGACACCCAGAAAAGAGCGCGGCAAGGCTTGTCGGACTTGTTGAAATAGCCGTGCGGAATGCCCTTCGGCATGCGGACCAGATCTCCGGCCTTGGCCTTGACCCAGTTTCCATCGAGTTTCAGTTCCAGCTCACCTTCCTGAACCAGAATGAACTCATCTTGCGTCGGGTGAATATGAACCGGTACGAACTGCCCTGGCTCGGAATTGGTTTCAAAGGCAAATGTGGTTTCGCACCAAGCCTTCGGATAATAGGTTTGGCCGAGAATGTTCAGCTTGACGCCTTCAAAGCCTTCGCCGTTGGGTGTGATGCCGCCATCAAGTTCTTTGGTCATATTTACTGTTCCCTTATTTATTTGGTTTCAGTGGTTTAGTGGCAATGATTGCCGGGCGATAATGACTTTCTGGACGTCGGAGGCGCCCTCATAAATTCGAAGGGCCCGGATCTCGCGATACAGGCGTTCGACCGTTTCACCAGATCGTACACCGTCGCCGCCATGAAGCTGCACCGCCGTATCGATGACCTTCTGCGCCTCGTCGGTGGAAAACAGTTTCGCCATGGCCGCTTCCCGTGTCACCCGCGGTGCACCGCTGTCCTTGGTCCAGGCCGCCCGGTAGACAAGTAGCGCACTGGCATCCACGGCGAGCGCCATATCTGCAATGTGGCCTTGGACCATCTGCAGATCGAACAGCGGGGATCCCTGAATTTGCCTGCTTGTGACCCGCGTAAGGGCTTCATCCAAAGCCCGGCGGGCGAAGCCAAGTGCGGCGGCTGCGACAGTTGACCGAAACACGTCAAGCACGGACATGGCGATCTTGAAGCCTTCACCAGGGCCGCCAATCATGGCACTTGCCGGGATCCGGCAGTCGGTAAAGCGGAGCAGGGCCAGGGGATGCGGCGCGATGGTTTCCAGCCGCTCGGCCACTTCAAAGCCCGGGATGCCTGCAGGAACGATAAAGGCGGAAAGCCCCTTGGCTCCGGGCGCTTCGCCTGTGCGGGCAAAGAGAGTGTAGACGTCTGCAATGCCGCCGTTGGAAATCCAGGTCTTTTCGCCGTTGAGGAGAAAATGATCCCCATCCCGTACCGCCGTCATGGTGGAGTTGGCGACATCCGAGCCGGATTGGGGTTCCGTCAGCGCAAAAGCGGAGAGGGCCGTTCCTGCCCGTGTCTGCGGCAGCCATTCTGCCTTTTGCTCGTCACTGCCGAACAGGGAGATTGCCCCGGTTCCAAGTCCTTGCATGGCAAAGGCAAAATCGGCAAGGCCATCATATCGAGCCAGGGTTTCGCGGATCAGGCACAGCGAACGGACGTCGAGTGCGGCACTTCCTGAGGGATCAATCGCCGAGTGGGTCAGAAAGCCGGCGTTTCCCAATGCTGCTACCAGTGCCTTACAGGTGGCATCGGTGTCGCCGTGATCCACACTGGCCAGATGTTCGCCAGCCCAGGCCTCCAGCTCTTCAGACAGCGCCCGATGGCGGTCTTCGAAAAACGGCCAGGAAAGAAAGCTCTTGTCTGCCATCAGTCCCCCTCGAATACCGGGCGTTCCTTGGCCACGAAAGCGTGGTAGGCACGATGAAAGTCCTGTGTCTGCATGCAAATCGCCTGAGCCTGCGCCTCTGCCTCGATTGCCTGCTCGATCGACATGGACCATTCCTGTGCCAGCATGGTCTTGGTCATCATGTTGGCAAAGCTCGGTCCGGCCGCGATCTTGCCGGCAAGTTTCCCGGCAGCTTCGCCAAGTTCGTCAGCCGAAACGACTTGATTGAAAAAGCCCCAGTCCTTGCCTTCGTCTGCGTTCATGGAACGGCCGAGGTAAAGAAGCTCAGCAGCACGGCCCTGGCCAATGATCCGGGGCAGAATTGCACAGGCGCCCATGTCGCAGCCGGCAAGGCCCACCCGGTTGAACAGGAAAGCAACCTTGGCCGCCGGCGTGGCAATTCTGAGATCTGCTGCCATGGCAATGATAGCTCCAGCCCCGGCGCAGACGCCATCGACCGCTGCAATCACCGGCTTGCCGCAATTGACCATCGCCTTGACCAGATCTCCGGTCATCCGGGTGAAAGTGAGCAGCTCCTTTGCCGACATCTTGGTCAGCGGGCCGATAATTTCGTGAACGTCGCCGCCGGAGCTGAAATTGCCGCCATTCGGCAGAAAGACAACCGCCTTGACCTCGTCATCGTAATGTAGATCGCGGAACCAGTCCCGAAGCTCTGCATAACTGTCAAAGGTCAGTGGATTCTTACGCTCTGGCCGGTTGAGGGCGACGCGGGCAATTCCATCGGAAATCTCGCAACTGAAATGGGTGACGTCGGCACGCATGCTCAATCGTCCTTTCCTGGCAAAGAGGTGTTCAACCGGTCGAGTGCATCGCCCAACAGGTCAATATCGTTCTGATCGATGCCTTCCAGAATGCTGGACAGCCAGCCTTCATGGGCAATGGCGAGCTCTGTGAAGGCGGTTTGGCCTTCGGGTGTCAGGCGGACCCGGTGGGCCCGGCGGTCTCCTGGAACCGATACGCGCAGTGCCAGCCCTTCTTTGGTAAGGCGGTCGACGATGCCAGTGACATTGCCATTGGAAACCCGCAGAAGGCCGGAAATTTCGCTCATCTTCAATCCGTCCGGATAGCGGGCAAGAGCCGACATCACATCGAAACGCGGTAAGGTCGAGCCGAATTCGTCGCGCAAGCGCTTGCGCAATTCCATTTCAATCTGGCTGCTGGCCTTCAGCATCTTCAGCCACAAGCGGAGCCGTTGCTTTGACAAGGGTTCGCCATCGATCGATTTTTCGGGTGAAGTCATGTTTCCCCTCCCGAAATGCTCAGCGTATGGCCGTTCACCGACCGCGCTGCTTCTGAACAGAGCCAGAGGGCTGCCCCTGCAATTTCGTCGGTCTGGATAAACCGGTCCTGAGGATTGCCGGACCGTAGAGCCTTGGCAGCATCTTCTGCTGTCATGCCGGTGGTCTTGGTTATGTTTTCTATCGACCGGTCCAGCATCGGCGTTTCGATGAAACCGGGGCACAGCGCATTGACCGTGATTCCAGTTTTCGCGAGTTCCACCGCCAGCGAGCGCGTCAGACCGACGACGCCGTGCTTGGCGGCGCAATACGCCGAGACATACGGAAAGCCCTTTTGACCGGCGGTCGAGGCGACAGCGATCATTCGGCCCCAGCCTGCCGATTTCATGTCTGCCAACGCAGCCTGCCATACATTGAAGACGCCCATAAGATTGACCGATAGCATCGCGTTGAGCGTGTCAGGGGTCATCTTTGAAAAGGGGACGCTTTCCGCAGCACCTGCATTGGCAACCACGATATCAACCGGCCCCTGCGCAGCTCTGGCAGCTTCAAATGCAGTCTTTACCGAAGCCGGGTCGGTCACATCGCAAACCTGATGGGGAAGGTTTTGCGCTGCGAGCACGCTTTCAGTTCTGCCGAAAATAGTGACCTTGGCACCGGCCTTTGCAAATGCATGCGCGGTTGCTGCACCAACGCCGGTGCCGCCCCCTGTCACAACCGCATGTTTGCCGGTGAGTGTCATACCTTGACCACCATTTCTGCTTCCCGGTCCGCCAGGCGCCAGGCCTGATCACGGCCGGCCAGATAGGGCAGGGGCCAATCTTCGTGGCGGTCACCGATGCGCGCCGCTTCGTGCAGGGTCCAATAGGGATCAGACAGATGCGGCCGGCCGACACACACGAGATCGGCGCGGCCTGCCATCAAGATCGAATTGGCGTGGTCGGCTTCATAGATGTTGCCAACAGCCATGGTGCTGATGCCCGCTTCATTGCGGATACGGTCTGAGAACGGGGTCTGGAACATACGCCCATAGACAGGTTTTGCTTCAATGGATGTCTGACCGGCGGAAACGTCGATGATATCGGCGCCAGCTTTGGAGAAGAGGCGCGCAATTTCGACGGCTTCATCTGGTGTGACGCCTGCTTCGCCGACCCAATCATTGGCCGAGATCCTGACAGACATCGGTTTTGCCTCAGGCCATACGGCCCGCATGGCGGCAAAGACTTCCAGCGGATAGCGCATACGGTTTTCAAGTGAACCGCCATATTCATCGGTCCGCTGGTTGGAGACCGGCGAGATGAAGGAGGAAATCAGATATCCGTGTGCTGCATGAAGCTCGATCATGTCGAAACCAGCACGTTCCGCCATCCTGGCTGCTGAAACGAACTCAGCCTTGATGGCATCCAGTTCCTGGCGGGTTGCCTCGCGCGGCACTGCGTTATCTTGCGACCAGGGAATGGCAGAGGCTGAAACCAGATCCCAGTTTCCGCTTGCCAGCGGTTTGTCCATGCCTTCCCAGCCAAGGTTTGTCGATCCCTTGCGGCCCGAATGGCCGATCTGGCAGCAGATCTTGGCGTGTGTTTCTGAATGAACAAACCCGGTCAAGCGGGACCAGGCCGTTTCGTGTTCTGGGGCATAAAGGCCCGGGCAGCCCGGGGTAATCCGGCCTTCTGCGGAAACACAGGTCATTTCCGTATAGACCAGGCCCGCGCCGCCCTTCGCACGCTCACCGTAGTGGATCAGATGCCAGTCGGTCGGCGCGCCGTCGACAGCCTTGTATTGGGCCATCGGTGAAACGACGATCCGGTTTTTCAGCTCCATCTCGCGCAGCTTGTATGGCGCGAACATTGGTGGCCGGACCGGCGCGTTGGCATCGGCGCCTGCGGTTTGCTGGAACCAGCCTTCGGCAGAGCGTAGCCAGTCCGGGTCGCGCTCGCGCAGGTTTTCGTGGCTGATCCGCTGGCTGCGGGTCAAAAGAGAGTAATTGAACTGGACGGGGTCGAGGTCGAGGTAGCGTTCGACCTGTTCGAACCATTCCAGCGAATTGCGGGCTGCGGATTGAAGGCGCAGAACCTCCAAGCGGCGCTCTTCCTGATAGCGCTCGAACGCCTGTTCCATCGTCGGTTCTGAATGGAGGTAGGTTGCCAGTGAGATTGCACTGTCGAAGGCGAGGCGCGATCCCGAGCCAATGGAAAAATGCCCGGTTGCAGCCGCATCGCCCATCAGAACCACATTCTCATGGTGCCATTTCTCGCAGATGACCCGCGGGAAATTCATCCAGACAGCGGAACCGCGCAAGTGATCCGCGTTGGACATGAGCCGGTGGCCATCCAGATGGTCGGCGAAGATTTCCTCGCATGTCCGGATGGTGTCCTCCTTGGACATGGCTTCAAAGCCCCATTTGTCCCAGGTGTCCTGCGTACACTCGACAATGACCGTCGCCGTATCAGCGTCGAATTGATAGGCGTGAACCCACATCCAGCCATGTTTGGTCTTTTCGAAAATGAACGTGAACGCGTCATCAAACTTCTGGTGGGTGCCAAGCCAGATGAACTTGCACAGGCGGACGTCGATGTCGGGCTTGAAATGGTCGGCCATGTCGTTGCGGACACGCGAGTTGATGCCGTCACAGGCAACGACCAGATCGTAGTCTTCTTGATATTCCTGTGCCGGTTTGGCTTCGGTCTCGTAATGCAGGTCGACACCAAGTTCACGGGCACGGTCCTGCAGAAGCAGGAGCATCTTCTTGCGGCCGATGCCAGCAAAACCGTGGCCGCCGGAAACGGTTCGATGGCCGTCGTGGACTACCGCGATGTCATCCCAATAGGCGAAGTTGCTGCGAATGGCCTCGGCGCTTTTCGGGTCGTTCTGTGTCAGGTTGTCCAGCGCATCGTCTGACAGAACGACACCCCAGCCGAAGGTGTCATCGGCCTTGTTCCGTTCAAAGACGGCGACCTCGTGACCTGGATCACGGAGTTTCATCGAAATCGCGAAATAGAGACCGGCCGGACCGCCACCTAGACAAGCAACGCGCATTTTGAACGTTTCCTCCCGATATGTTCTGAAACTGATGATTGACCGGCCAGATAGAAATTTCAAGCTTAAAAAATATCAATATCAAATATGCGCCTGACATCGCAGGTCGACCCTTGGGAAGGGAGTGGGCAGGGCGGAGTTTGATGGTTGCTTGGCCGACACGGGAGCCAGGTGGTCCAGTTGGTCAGCTGCTGCTTACCGACGCGTGAACCATTTATCTTGCCTGGAAGGTTTGGTGCGCAAACGTGCCCAAATCTTCTAAGTCAATGAATTATTGAGAAGAAAAGCGGGTAAGCCTGCAGGTGAGATTTTCTTCGTCGAGATGTTTATTTCGATAAAAAAGTAGATAAAATAAAAATCTCGATATTAATATTGACGTTTTCGGGGGAATGGGGTCCCATGCGTCGAAGCTCACATTTCGGTGAAGCCACAGCCGACAAACCTGTCTGGGAGGACAAAATGAAACTCTTCAAAAAACTTGTACTGGGGACGGTCGCCTCTGCGCTCACATTCGGCTCCAGTGCCTTTGCCGCCAACATCGATGGCCCAAGCGTTTTCTGGAAAATCTCCATGTGGGGCAATCCGCGCGCCTTGTCTGCCGGGATGGAGGAGCTGGCGAAAAAGGCTGCCGAGGAAACCGGCGGCAAATTCCAGATCAAGATTTTCTATGGCGGTCAGCTTTCCAAGTCCCGCGAGAACCTGGATGGTCTGAAACTTGGTGCGTTTGAAGGCGCGGCATTCTGCAACTTCTATCACCCGGGCAAGAACCCGGCCTTTATGGTCTTCTCCCTGCCATTCCTGCCGCTTGGCGATCCGAAGGTCGACAAATACGTCCGGACCAAGATGTTCGAACACCCGATCCTGATAGAGGACATGGCAAAGTGGAACGCGCTGCCGTACGTCTCAGGGCTTCTTCCGCAGTATGAAATCCTGGGCAAAGGCAACGCTCCAAAAACGCTTGAGGACTGGAACGGCGTTCGTGTTCGCGCAGGTGGCGGCCTTGGCAATGCCATGACGAAATTGGGTGCTGTGAAGACAACCCTTCCTGCTGGTGAAACGCTTACCGCCATGCAACGCGGTGCGATCGATGCGGCGGCATTCCCGTTCACCTATGCCCATGTGTCCTTCAAGATCACCGAGGAAGCCACTTGGTTCACCGGAAATCTGGCACCTGGAACTTCCGAGTGCGGCTGGCTGTTCAACAAGACTGCCTATGAAGCGCTGCCGAAGCAGTATCAGGACTTCCTGATGGCCAACAAGGATCTGGTCATGGATGCCGAGCAGGCCGCCTATGCTGCCCAGGACAAGAAGAACCTGCCTGAGTTCGAAAAGAACATGGAAAAGATCACCTACAGCGACGAAGAACTCGCCAAGTTCCGTGAAATCGCCGGCAAGCCGGTTTGGGACGAGTGGATTGCTGCAAATAAGGACAAGTTCGATTCCCAGGCGGTCTTCGATGCAATCTGGCAATATGCCGAAGAAGCCAAAAACCAGTAACGGCTAACTTGATGTTAGTACGCGGGTCGATCGGTTCCGGTCGGCCCGCGTGTCATATTTGCTATGGATCGCGCAGATGAACCCAACCTCCCGAACGCCTGAAACAGGACCGATTGGCAATGCCAGCCGGCTGCTGGCACCTGTTGAAGACACGGCGAACATGGTCGCCGGTATCGCCATTTTCGTGCTGATGTGCCTTGGCATAGCGCAAATCGTTCTTCGCTCGGTCTTCAATGCTCCGATATCCGGCTATATCGACCTGGTTGAACTGTCGATGGCAAGCATGGCGTTTTTGGGAGCAGCCTATTGCCAGCGCCTGGGCGCGCATATCCGCATGGAACTGCTGATCGGGAATCTGCATGGAAGAGCGCTGTGGGCGGCGGAGATTTTCGCACTGTCTGTCGGGTTGTTCATTATCGGCGTCCTGATCTGGTACGGCTGGGAGCACTTCCTCAGGGCCTATGAACTGGGCGACACGACGATCGATGCTGAATTCCCGGTCTGGCCGTCAAAACTCCTGGTTCCGGTGGCCTTCGGCATCTGGTTCCTGCGTCTCACCATTCAGCTGATCGGTTCCATCCGGTTGTTCATCAACCCATCGGCTGCGCCTGCGGGAATTGTGGCGCACAAGGATGTTGCGGAAGTCGCCCAGGAAGAAATTGAAGTCGCGTTCGGTCAGTCCGAGCAGGAAGACAAGGACAGCGCGGCAGGGTCGTCATCATGATATTTGGAATTGGTTTTGCAGATCCCCTGACGGTTGGCCTGATTTGTCTCGGCATCATGATGGTGCTGGTGTTTCTCGGTGTAAGGGTTGTTTTCGCCGCTGCTTTGACAGGTCTGATCGGGCTAATTGAGCTGCTTGGCTGGGGGCCAGCCGCCGGTATTATCGGAACAATCCCGCACTCCAAGTCGTCGGCCTATGCACTCAGCGTCTTGCCGATGTTCATCTTTATCGGTTTTCTGGCGTTCCACGCCGGGATGACACAGCAGCTGTTTGACGCGGCCCGCAAATGGGTTGGCTGGGTGCCGGGCGGTCTGGCAGTGGCAACCGTGTTTGCAACGGCCGGATTTGCGGCTGTTTCAGGTGCCTCGACCGCTACCTCCGCTGTGTTTGCCCGGGTCGCCATCCCGGACATGCTGAAATACGGCTATGACAAGAAACTGGCCGCAGGTGTGGTCGCAGCCGGCGGAACACTGGCGACGCTGATCCCGCCATCGGCCATTCTCGTCATCTATGCGATCATCGTTGAGGAATCCGTTGGACGTCTGCTGCTGGCTGGCTTTCTTCCTGGCCTGGTCTCTGCGCTGATTTATGCCGGCATCATCGTTCTTTGGGCTTTGCGTCACCCAGACTCCGCGCCGTCTGTCGGCGGTTTCACCATGAAGGAGCGGATCAAGACCATCCCGGGTGTGATGCCAATCGCGCTTGTTGTGGTGATTATTATCTCAGCGATCTACGGCGGTTGGGCCACGCCGACCGAGGCAGGTGCTCTTGGCGCTGGTGTCGTGTTCCTGCTGGCGCTGTCCCGAGGAACAGGTTTCAAAACCATCAAGGAAGCATTGATGGAGTCAGCAAAGCTGACTGCCATGATTTTCTCCCTGATTTGGGGCGTCCTGATCTTTGTACGGTTCCTGGGTTTTTCCGGCCTTCCGGAGGCTTTCACGTCCTGGATCCTGTCACTGGATGCTGAGCCGATGGTGATCATGATCTGTATTCTGATCGCCTACGCCATACTCGGCATGTTCATGGATGCGATCGGGATGCTGTTGCTCACCTTGCCGGTCGTCTATCCGGCGGTGATCGCGCTTGGCTTTGATTCCATCTGGTTCGGTATCATCGTGGTCAAGATGGCAGAAGTCTGCCTGATTACGCCGCCGATCGGTCTCAACTGTTTCGTCGTCAATGGCGTCAGGCCGGACATCTCCCTCGGTCAGGTGTTTCGGGGTGTGGCGCTGTTCTTCATTGCCGATGTCATCACGATTGCAGTTCTGCTGGCATTCCCGGAAATCGTCACCTGGTTGCCGGACCTGCTTCGCGGCTAAAAGGAGCTAGACTTCATGCGTCTTCAAACAACGCTTCCGCTCACCGCTGCGGAAACCATCATCGACACAGCGCTGAAGGCCGGGCGGGACAAGGGCCTCCTGCCGCTGACTGTCGTGGTACTGAATGCAGGTGGCCAGATTGTCGCCGTCAAAAGCGAAGACTGCTCCGGTATCATGCGTTTTGATATCGCCTTCGGAAAGGCCTGGGGTGCACTTGGCATGGGGATTTCCAGCCGTTTGATCCGGGATCGTCTCGGCAATCGGCCCGCCTTCCAAGGTGCGCTTGCCGCGGCCTCAGATGGCCAGTTCATCCCGGTTCCGGGTGGGGTTTTGATCGATACTGCGGACGGTATCACTGTCGGCTCCGTCGGCATCAGCGGTGATACGTCCGAAAAGGACGAATATTGCGCCATTCAAGGCATCAAGGCAGCCGGCTATGCGTCTGAACCAGCGGAAGCCGATCCGGATTGGGAACGGTCCTGCCTTTGACGCATCGATGTTTTGTTGAAACAGATCGGCCCGGGAAATTCCCGGGCCGATTTTTTTGCTCTAAAGCGGTGCGTCAAAGAAACGGTGGGTGACTTGCCGCCGTGGTTTCTCACCGTCCGCCGGATCCATCAGCTTGAAGGTGGATTTGCCCTCATAGCTCGATGGCACAATCATGCAGCGGACAAATGCCGTCGTGATTTCGTTCGAGGCATTGGCAGTAACCGGAGAATTCAGCGGTTCATACCATGCAGATCCTGTTTCCATGACCTCAGCCCCATGATCACTGACGACTTCCAGAACGCCAGCATAGAGATACCTGTGGCCCGTGCCGTTATGGACATGCCGGTAGGCGGTCGCTCCGGGCGGGAAGGTGACTGTGTCCAGGCGGAGCAGGGAGACTGCAGGATCAAACTCGATCGCCTCGTCCAGCAGGACCAACCCATCTACAGCTTGATCTGCCTGTAAGACTGCAAACTGGAGCACTGTTGCTGCTGCACTGGATTGGAAGGTGCAAGACCCTGAGCAAAATGCGCCGGAATAGGTGCCGAGCAGTAATCCGTTGACTTCGGCAGCACCGCTTTCCACCCAGATCGCACGAGGAGCTGCCTCCAGTTTCATTTCTCCGTTCGGCGGCAATTCCGTTTTGGTGAGCACAAGCCTTTGCAAGGACATTCAAATTCTCCTGGAACTGGACCGGGCCCTGATCATTCTGCTGCCACAGCTGTTGCCGTGATTTCCTGCATGGCAGACAGGAATTTTGCCACTTCCTGCTTGGAATTGTAGTGGCACATGGAAACGCGGATACACCCAGGTAGCTCAAGCGGATCGAGAATATTGCCGGAATAGTGATCCGCCTTCCGGGTGTGGGTGCGAATACCAAGATCGCGAAGTTGCGCCACTACGTCAGGTGCTTTAATTCCGTCGACAGTCATGGCAACGAGGCCTTCACGCAGCGGATTGTCATTGCCGCCGAGCACCGTGACCGACGGCATGTCCGCAAGACCCGGCAAGTTGCCGGTGCCATGGATCATCGCGTCGGTAAGCGCGGCTTCCTGCGCATGAATGGCCTCGCCGGCTGCGACGATTTTCGCGCGTGGATCCGCCTCGTCGGTGAAGTTGCTGCCGAGCCATTCGAAATACCGCACGACTTCAGAAAACGTGGCGTAGGCGCCGGTGTCACGGGTGCCCATTTCCCAAGGTGCGCCGGGGGCATTCAAGAGACAGTCATGCGGGAGGTTCTTGAACCGGTCGGAGATCCAGGCAAGGCCATACCCATGACGGGAGAAGACTTTATAGGGCGAAACCACATAGGCATCGATGTCATAGGACTGGATATCGAGCCGGCCATGGGCCGCATGCTGGATGCCGTCCACGATGATGAAACAGTCGGGAGATATCTTGCGGATTTCCCTGGCGATTGCAGCGACATCGACGCCCATACCGGTGACAGGAGAGGTGTGCAGGATGGTCGCGACGCGTGTGTCGGACGACAGCTCGGGCTCATAGGCAGCAGGACCGACAGAGCCGGTCTCATTGTCATGAGCAACGATAACATGCGGCTTGCCTGCAATCTTTGACCAGCGATCGCAAGCGCTGCGGGTCGCAGGGTGTTCAAGGCTTGATCCGACGACACGGCCTTCCGGCGTTCCCAAAACAGCAACGCTGATCAGGCGGAAAAGCAGCTCCGTCCCGCTTTCGCCAACAAAAAAGTGGCCATCTGGGGCATTGAAAAAAACGCGCATGTCTTCGCGCGCCTTTTCGATGATTGAGACAAGCGCATGAGAAGCCGGATTGTCGCGACCCTGGTTGTCGGGAATGGCCGCCATTTCCGCAGATTTCTCGACCACGGATTTCAGCGTCAACGCGCCGCCGGCGTTTTCAAAGAAAACGCGCTCGCCAGTGAACGGGCAGGCGTCAATATGGGCAAACCGGTCCCGGATCTGATCGAGAAGTCCGGGGTTTGTATCAATCATGGGGCTGGTCCCTGGTAGAATTTGTCGGATGGGCTTGTGGGCACCCGGTTGTGTTTTAGCCATGTTTGCCGAACAGGCGAAGCCTGTATCAGCCAACTTGGCGTCTCAAATTGAAAAGCTGTTTTTCCGCTATCGAAACAGGCGAATTTATCTGGTTCCGGTCTCGACCACCGAGAGGATTTGTTCCGATTCCCACGGACGGTGAACCCGGAAACGGTCCTTCAGGAATTCGATAAACGCCCTTAAATTTGGCGCCATTCCGCGATGAGGCTGGAACACAGCGTTGAATTTGACAGAGGGTCCGCGCCAATTCGGCAGAACCTGGATCAAATTCCCTTGGCCGACATGCCTCCGGGCCATCCAGGCTGGAACCAAAGCGATACCCAATCCGGCCAACGTCAGCTCCAAAACAGCTTCATGGTCGCGGACAGCAATGCGTGGCGCCAGCCGGATGGTGGTGACATCATTGTCCTTGTGCAGGTCGAATTCCATCGGTCCGAAGCTGGTCCGGCTTGCTACATATGCGTGTGTGTCCAGTTGAGTGGGACTGGTGACGGCTGGCACGCTGCGCAGGTAGCTGGGCGCGGCAAAAAGGTATTGGGAGGATTCGCCCAGCGGAATGGCACAGAGAGACTCGTCTTCGATATCGCCCTTGCGGACTGCAATGTCGCACTGTTCCTCTATCAGGTCGACCTTGCGGTTGGTAAAGGTCACATTCAGCCTAATATCCGGATATTTCTCCATAAATTCCGGCAGGAGTGGCAAAATGAATGCCCGCCCGAGCGTTTCAGGCAGACTGACGTTGAGGAGGCCCGTCGGGCTTGAGTTAAGTGCGTTGATGGCTGCATCGGCTGCGCGTGCCTCTGCAACAAGGCGGGCGCAATGCTCGTAGTAGACCCGCCCGCTCTCCGTCAATCCGATCTTCCGGGTTGTCCGGTGCATCAACTTCAAATTGAGGCGTCCCTCGAGCGATGCAATACGCCGGCTGATATTGGACTTCGACATGTTGAGTGCGGTCGAGGCTGAGGTGAAGCCGTTGTTTTCAACAACTGCGGCAAAGACCGCCATATCGGTCAGCAATTCGGCGTCCATGATTGTCCTCTTGGTGCAACAATGTTTTTCTATTCGCTATATTGTTTAGTTTAAAAAAGCAATTACTCTGAATTTGTCTGAGCAGCTCACGTCACAGAAAACCTCAAAGTGAGCGGTCGCCGGGTCGGGAAATTCCGTTTCAGGCGTGTTCGAGGACAGGAAACTTTGAGTACTCCTGGGAGGAAGCTTATGAAATTGAAATCGATGCGCGCCCTGTTGGGCAGTGTAGCCCTGGCTGCGACCGCACTTGTTGGAACATCGACCGCTTCGTCGGCGGTGGAACTGCCCTGCAAAACCGCCAAGCTGATCGTGCCCTGGGGCGCAGGCGGCGGCACCAGCGTCATCTTTGGCATCTTTGAAAAGGCCATTGAAGGCACCGACGCACCGGTGAAAGTCAAAGTCGTGACCGTTCCGGGTCAGGGCGGCGGAAAAGGCGCTAAGGAAGCTCATGCTGCCAAGCCAGACGGCTGCACGCTGTTTGCGATCCACCAGCATCTCGTGGTCAACTACATCAACGGTGTTACCGACTTCAGCTGGGACGGGTTCGAGCCAGTTGCCATGCTGACCGACACGCCGGAAATCATCGGTGCAGGTGGCCACGTTCCTTATAACGATCTGGAAGGTCTGTTGGCTGCTGCCAAGGAAAAGCCGGGTGAAATCCCGACTGGTGTCTCCATGGGTGCAACCAGCCACTTCCTCTGGATTATGCTCGGCGCCAAGACCGGTACGGACTACCAATATGTTCCATTCCAGGGCGGCACCGCCGGCCGGATCACAGGTCTCCTCAATGGTTCAATTGACCTTGGCGGCATCAACATGGCGGCTGCCCGCACCCAGCGCGGCGACGGCAAGCTGAAGGCCTTTGCTATTGCAGCTGACGAACGCAATCCGCTGATCCCGGATGTTCCAACGCTCAAGGAAAAAGGCGTCGACATGACTTATTCGCTGACCCGTGGCGTAATGCTGCCAAAGGGGACGCCGAAGGAAATCGTCGACTACTGGGCTGGTGTCTTCAAGGGCCCGACCGACGACAAGGAATTCGTAGACGCTCAGGCTGCCAAGGGTACCTCCGTGGAATACCTTGGACCTGAGGAGTATGCAGCCTGGTGGAAGGATACCGAAAAAGACTTCCTCGACGCGGCCAAATCCCTAAAGGTCGGCCGTTTCCAGTAACCTGGCATGCGCTTCTGGCGCACTTGTTAGGATGAATTGGCAACACGTGGGGTCACGCCTTTCAATGAAGGTGTGATCCCCGTTTCTCTGGTAATAATGAAATGTCGCTCAATCGAGACGCCCTGGTAGCGGTGTTTTTCCTCTTGTTGTGCGCGGTGATGTACGCCGCGACCATGGACCTGCCACCACCCATGTTCGGTCAGCTGGCCCCGTCGCTTTGGCCGCGCCTTATCATCATTCCTCTTTCACTGCTGTCTGCCTTGCTGCTTATCCAGTCGCAGCTCGGCGCCAAGGCAAAGGAGCCTGCAGAGCGGAAGACCTTTATTCAGTGGCTGGAGTACAACAAGAATCCGTTCATCTGTTTTGCGCTGTTCTTTTTGTTCCTCATCACGATGCCAATCGCAGGCATGCTGCTTGGCGGACTGGCATATGTCTTTTTGACCCTGAACGTTTTGGGTGGTTGGAAGCCCAAGCAACTCACGCTTCACGCGGCGATTTCGCTGTTTTTTGTCATCGGCATGTGGGCGATTTTCACCCAATTGCTCGGCGTTATTTTGCCTGAGGGCGAAATCTTGAGGGTTTACTAGGTCATGGGTCTTTTTGAAAACCTGGCGAGTGCAGCGCCCGAGCTGTTCACCATCAAGACCATGCTCTTGATGATGGTCGGCACGATGGCCGGCCTGATTGCAGGTGCCATTCCTGGCTTCACCATTGCAATGGCAGTGGTTCTTGTTCTGCCGTTCACGTTCTCAATGACCCCGGTCGAGGGGCTGGCAACGATGATTGCCGTCTATGTCGGCGGGCTTTCCGGCGGCCTGATGTCTGGCATTTTGACCGGTATTCCCGGAACGCCATCATCGGTCGCGACAACTTTCGACGGTTATCCAATGGCCCGCAACGGCCGGCCTGGCCTTGCACTTGGTATTGGCGTTTGGGCATCCTTCTTTGGCGGTGTGATTGCCTCCATCGTTTTGATGGTGGTCGCGCCTCAGCTCGCTCAGATTGGTCTGGAGTTCCAGCCGGTCGACTACTTTTCGCTGATCCTGTTCGCCTTGACTGTCACGGCAAGCATGGCGGGTGATCAGATCCTGAAAGGCCTTATGGCCGCTATGCTCGGGCTGTTGATCTCGACGGTTGGCAGTGATGCCGTATTCGGTCAGCCACGCTTTACCTTTGGCATTGATTCCGTAGCTCAGGGCTTTGCATTCCTTCCAGTGCTGGTCGGCCTGTTCGCCTTTAGCCGCTTGCTTGGCGATGTCCGGACCTCTGAAAAGGCGCATCAGCGTCTCGGCGGCAACGAAGCCCACGCGGTGCACATCGACTATCTGGGTTCAGCCCGTGAGGTGCTTAGCCGCTGGGGCAATATCATCCGCTCGTCCCTTATCGGGGTGTTTGTCGGTGTTTTGCCCGCCGCAGGCAGCACGATTTCCAACATTCTTGCCTATGACCAGGCAAAGAAAACCAGCAAGGAAGCTGACAAGTTCGGCACGGGTGCTGTCGATGGCATTATCGCGCCGGAATCGGCAAACAATGCGACTGCTGGTGGAGCATTGATCGTGATGATGGCGCTTGGCCTGCCGGGTGACATCATGACCGCTATCATGCTGGGCGCGCTATTGATCCACGACGTGATCCCAAGCCCGTCGTTCATCTCCGACGAACCGCAGATCGCCTATTCGATCTTCCTGGCGTTCTTCGTCGCGAATTTCATGATGTTGTTCCTGCAGTCGTTCACATTGCGCGGTTTTGTGCTCATCACCAAGGTGAAGATGTACATGCTGACCGCCGTGATCCTGTTCTACTGCTCTGTCGGCATTTTCGCGTTGAACAACGTCGCCTATGACATGTGGACCTTGTTCATCTTTGGTGTGATCGGTTTCGTGGTTCGCGGCCTCGGATTCCCGATTGTTCCAATGGTACTGGGCGTCGTCCTTGGCGGAATTGCAGAAGCAAGGCTGAGCCAGGTATTCGCCCGCTCGGACGACATCATGGTGTTCATCAGCCGTCCCTGGTCGCTGTTCTTCCTGTTGCTCGGCTGTTTCTCGCTCTTGTTCCCCTACTATCAAAAGCATATGAAAACAGCCCCTTGGGCGCGGTTCTTCGTCCCGGCCTTGCTGGTCGTGCAGTCGATACCGGTCTTCATGATGCCAGGCATTGTCAGGCCTTCTGTGGCGCTGGTCATGCTGGTGACGGGCATCTTGATGTTTGCCTACCGCTGGAAGAACGGGTTCAAACCGGCCGAGGCCGAACAAACACAAACAACTGAATAAGAAATATCTCAGGAGTTAAACTCATGGATTTGGGTATTGGCGGCAAAACCGCATTGGTTCTTGGCGCGTCCCAGGGACTGGGCCGCGCAATCGCTGAAAAACTGGCAGCTGAAGGGGCGAATGTCGTCCTCACGGCTCGAAGCCTGGACAAGCTGGAAAGCCTCGCAGCTGAGCTGGAGAAAGCGCACGGCGTCACGGCTACACCGGTTGCACTGGACTTGTCCGATGCGGAAGCCGTAACTGCCTTTTGCGGCCGCGTACGCGATGAAATCAAGCCGGATATCCTGCTTAATAATGCCGGTGGTCCGCCGCCGTCGCCTTCACTCGGTGTTGATGCGGACGTTTGGCAACGCTCGGCTCAGATGCTTCTGTTCAGCCTGTTTCAGATTACCGAAGCTGCGGTTGAAGGCATGAAGGCCCGCAAGTGGGGCCGTATCCTGGCAATCGGATCGTCCGGTGTCATTCAACCGATCCCAAATCTTGCCGTATCCAATACCATCCGCGGCGCGATGGCAGGTTTCTGCAAGACGCTGTCCAATGAAGTTGCTGGTGACGGCATCACCGTGAACATGATCCTGCCGGGCAAGATTGACACGGACCGTGTTGGCCAGTTGGACACAGCCCGGGCCGGCCGTGAAGGCAAGACCCTGGAGCAGGTCCGCACGGAAATCGCGGCGTCACTTCCGGCCAAGCGCTACGGCCGTCCGGAAGAGTTCGCAAGTGTTGCGGCATTTCTTCTAAGTGATCCCGCAGGCTATGTCACCGGGCAATTGACCCGCGTTGACGGCGGCATGATCAAGAGTATCTAGGAAAACGGGGGCTGGTAGTCATGTCCAGTGCACTGGAACTTCAACGGCCGGTGAAGCGGGAAGCTTTGGCGTCGCGGACAGGGGGGCGCATCCTAGCGGATCAGCTTCGCCTCCTGGGAGCTGACACCATCTACTGTGTGCCCGGCGAGAGCTTTCTCGGATTGCTGGAAGGACTTTACGCCCACCAGTCAGATATCAAAGTTGTGACGTGCCGGCACGAATCCGGCGCGTCCAACATGGCGGATGCCTATGGCAAATTGACCGGCAAGCCCGGCATATGTGCCGTAACTCGCGGTCCAGGGGCGACCAACGCATCCAATGGCGTTCACACCGCCTATCAGGACTCTACGCCGATGATCGTCCTGATTGGTCAGGTCGGGCGCGGCATGATGGACCGGGAAGCATTCCAGGAGATGGACTACCGGCGCATGTTTGGCGAAATGGCCAAATGGGTGGCGCAGATCGAGGACGCGAGCCGTATACCGGAGTATCTTGCCAGGGCATGGAAAGTCGCGCTTTCTGGCAGGCCCGGACCCGTCGTTCTGGCGTTGCCCGAAGACATGCTGACCGAAGAAGCCAACTGCGTTGATCTCCGGCCGACGCCCTTGCCGAAATCTGCACCGCTGCCATCGGATATTCAGGCACTGGAAGGCCTGATGCAGGAAGCGGAAAATCCGCTTCTGGTGATCGGTGGTCCATCGTGGAGCCAAGCGTGCACACAGAAGGTTGCCGAGTTTGCTGAGCGAACCGGCATTCCCGTTGCAACGTCCTTCAGGTGTCAGGATTATATCGACAACGGCCATGACAATTATGTCGGTGTAATTGGTATTGCACCTTTGCCGAAGCTGCGTCAGCGCATGCTGGAAGACGTAGATCTTCTGGTCGCAATCGGGCCACGGTTCGGTGAAATGACAACACAGGGCTATTCCCTGATCGATATTCCGAACCCGCGCATGAAATTTGTTCATGTGCATCCCGGGCCGGAAGAACTTGGGCAGGTCTATCAGCCGGATTTGTCGATTGCGTCTGACCCAGAAGCCTTTTTCGATGCGGCGGCTGGCATTGGCACCGAAGGTGGCAATGACCGCTGGGCCGGACTTCGTGAACAACAGCGGGCCGACTACAAGGCCTTTTTGGAGCCGACTGAAGTTCCCGGCAAAGTCAACATGGGGGACGTCGTCCGTCATATGACAGAAACCATGCCGGAAGACACGGTGATTACCAACGGTGCGGGCAACTACACGGTCTGGGTACACCGGTTTCATGAGCATAAGGCCTACCGGACCCAATTGGCGCCAACCAGCGGGTCCATGGGATACAGTGTTCCCGCCGCGATTGTCGCCAAGCTGCATCATCCAGACCGTGAAGTGGTTTGTGTCGCCGGCGACGGCTGCTTCATGATGACGGCCCAGGAACTGGCTACCGCGTACCAGTATGGCGCGGATATCATCTACATTGTGGTCAACAATGGCATGTATGGCACGATCCGGATGCACCAGGAGCGCAACCATCCAGCCCATGTGATTGCAACGGATCTGGTGAACCCCGACTTTGTTGCCTATGCGGCTGCATTTGGAATTTCCGGCGAGCGGGTCGATACGACCGAAGCATTCCCGGATGCCCTAGATCGGGCGCGCAAGGCGAAAGGAGGATACCTGATTGAAATCGCGGTTGATCCGGAAGCCTTGACGCCGAACCAGTCGCTCTCAGGTGCGCGTGCACAGGGCCAAAAGAAAAACTAGTCTAACGCTGACTGCTCATAATGATCGGAACGAAGATACATGATTGTTGAACAACGGACCTATTCGCTGCAGATCGGGGCGGTACCAGAGTATCTCAAGCTCTACGAAGAAGAAGGGCTTGCCATCCAGCGACCGATTCTTGGCCGGATGGTGGGGTATTTTTCGACCGAAATAGGCGCCTTGCATCAGATCATCCACATGTGGGCGTATAAGGACCTAGCGGAACGCACGGAACGCCGGGCGAAGCTTCTGGCAGATCCGCGCTGGAAGGAATACGCCAAGAAAACCCGGCCACTTCAGATCTCTCAGGAAAACAAGATCCTGCTTCCGGCTCCCTTCAGCCCTTGGTTCGCAGACGATCCGGCGCTTGATATGGCTGCCTCAAATTCCTGATCCCTTTTTCCGGCATTCAAAGCCGTTGCTGACATTGGAGAATTTCAATGATTGACCTTTACTCGTGGACGACACCGAACGGGCGTAAAGTCTCCATCCTCCTGGAAGAACTTGGTGTTGAATACACCGCGCATCCGATCAACATCGGCCAGGGCGATCAAAAGACGCCTGAGTTCCTGGAAATCAGTCCGAACAACAAGATCCCGGCCATCGTCGATC
Source organism: Roseibium sp. (assembly GCA_965230705.1). GTDB lineage: Bacteria > Pseudomonadota > Alphaproteobacteria > Rhizobiales > Stappiaceae > Roseibium. The sequence goes on from CBDDLN010000001.1 coordinate 2,289,657, forward strand.
AGGACAATGGTTTGAAACTGATGGAATCCGGCGCGATCATGATCTATCTCGCCGACAAATACGGCAAGTTCCTCGCCAAGGATGGCGAAGTCCGTATGCGCACTATCGAATGGCTGATGTGGCAGATGGGTGGTCTTGGCCCGATGCTCGGGCAGGCCCACCACTTCCTGCATTTCAATCCGGGTAAGGCTGAATACGCCGAAGAACGGTATGCCACCGAAGTTCAGCGCCTTTATGGGGTCTTGAACAAACGCCTTGAAGGCCGTGACTATATCGCCGATGAGTATTCCATCGCCGATATGGCCTGCTGGCCGTGGATTTCCCGGTTCGAATGGCAGGGCGTCGACATGAACGACTTCCCGAATGTGAAGGCCTGGTACAACCGGATCGCGGAACGCCCGGCTGTTCAGCGTGGCTATCACGTACCCAAGCAGGTCGGAGAGATTCCGGCTGCCTGATCCGGCACCAATGTCTCCGAAAAACTCCAGGCCGTGGCAGGGATGCCGCGGCCTTTTTGCTGGCGCCGCCCGTGCCGTAAATGACTGTGGTACTATGCATTGGCCTACAATCTGAGAAGGTGAATGACGATCCCCCTTGCGCAGCAGAGAAAAACATGAATACTGATTCATGTTTCAAGTTATCCGCGTTGCCGGGAGGAATATGTGGCGCGAAAGGCAAATCTAAAGACTGCGGGCCAACCGCAGCCGAAGACGGCGCGAGGTGAAGCCACGCGCAAGGCCATACTGACGGCTTCCGAGCGTGTAATCGGCGAGCGGGGCTTCAACGATGCCTCCATCGGCCTGATCACCCGGGAAGCGGGGGTCGGGCAGGGCACTTTTTACATCTATTTCAAAAGCAAGGACGATGTCTTTTCCGAGCTGGTTCTGGAGATGGGCCGTGCCTTGAGGCACAAGCTGACAACCGCCACGGAAAAATTCTCAGATCGGCTGGAAGCGGAAAAGGCCGGCCTGAAGGCCTTTCTGGAGTTCGTAAAGGCGCATCCGGATCTGTACCGGATTGTTCAGGAAGCCCTCTTCGTCGATCCCAAAGCTTATGACGCCTACTACCGCACCTTTGCGGAAGGTTATCGAATTGGCCTTTCAGATGCGGAAAGGGATGGCCAGGTATCGCCGGGTGATGCCGACACACGGGCCTGGGCGTTAATGGGAATGGCGCGCACGCTCGGTGAACGCGCTGTCGTATTTGGCGACAAGACCCCGATCGATGAGGTGGTTGAGACCGCTCACAACATGATCGTCAATGGTCTGGCGCCAGGAGCAGGAAAATGAAGGCTCTGGTCGACTATTCGAGGAACGGAGAGATCGTTCAGCTTCGGCTAAACCGGCCGGAGCGGCATAATGCTCTTGTCCCTGAATTGTTAGCCTCGTTGCAGGATTGCTTGCGAACGGCAAAGAGCGCAGATCCTGCTGCTCTCATTCTGACTGGAAACGGAAAGAGTTTTTCTACCGGAGGAGATATTGGCGGGTTTCTGGATCATGCCCAGACCGACGCGTCTCTTCTGGAGTACTCCGATCATTTGGTGGGAAAGCTTCACGAGATTGTCCTTGAGCTTCTCTGCCTGCCGTTCCCGGTCATCGCTGCAGTGAATGGTCCGGTCACCGGCGGATCGCTTGGTCTCGTCCTGGCGTCCGACCTTGTTGTGATGGCCGAACATGCCTTTCTGCAGCCCTATTATTCGGAAGTTGGTTTCGGTCCGGATGGCGGCTGGACCGCGTTGTTACCGGAGCGGATTGGCGCGGCGAAGACTTTGGAAATCCAGTACCTGAACCGGCGGGTCATGGCCGCTGAAGCTGTTGAGCTGGGCATTGCCAATTTCGCCATGCCCATGGACCAGATTGGAACGGTCGTGGACGACTGGACCGCAGGTTTGACCGCAAAAAAGACCAGCAGCCTTCGCGCAACCCGTGCCGGGGTATGGGATGAGGCACGGCTCGCGCAAATCCGCCAGCGCCTCGACAATGAAAAACAACGGTTTCTGGAAAACATAACCCTAAAAACGACCCGTGAGGGCATGGAGACGTTTGTCGGCCGGTGATAGGAACCGCCGCCTGGCAGATTGGGAGGAACAATGGACTGGCTGACAGACATGGCCGCCAAACGGGCGGAGCTGACACCTGATAAACCGGCCTTCGTCGATCACGGCAGCGGTGTCATTCTGACATTCCAGGAAGTCAACGCCCAGGCCAACAAGGCCGCCCGTGTTCTGGCCGACCTGGGATTGGTTGCTGGCGACCGGATTGCCGTTCTATGCATGAACACACCGGCCTTCTTTGTGCTGCTGTTTGCAGCCCAAAAGAGCGGGATTGTGCTTGTTCCGCTCAACTGGCGCCAGCCTGTGGCAGAGCTTGAACCTGTACTTAAAGCCTCAAAGGCGAAGCTGTTGCTGCATGACCGGGATTTTGGCGAAACAGCCGAAGTGTTGGCCACCGCTGCCAGTGTCGACCTCATGCTGTTCGCTGATCCCGGCGCGGCAGATGGTTTGGAAGCCCGCATGGCCACTGCACCGGCTGATCCATTTGGTGATGGGCAGATCGCCGCTGCAGCTCCCTGGTATTTGCTGTTTACCTCCGGCACGACGGGACTGCCGAAAGCTGTAATCCAGACTGCCGGCATGGCGTGGGCAAATGCGGTCAACTACACCCAGGCGACAGGCCTGAACGGTTCCGACAAAACGGTCAACTATCTACCGCTGTTTCATACGGCGGGCATAAACCTTCCCACATTGCCGCTTTTCCTGCTTGGCGGTACATCGACAATTCTGTCGAAGTTTGATGCTGATGCTGTAGTTGATCTGCTGTTGAAGCAGGAAATGTCTGTCTTCTTTGGTGTGCCGGCGATCTATCAGGCGCTTGCACTTCATGAGCAGTTTGGCGAGATCGATTTTTCTTCAATTCACTCTCTCGGTTGTGGCGGAGCACCGATCCCGGCCAAGCTCCTGAAAGACTTTCTCGACCGGGGCGTGACCATCTGCAACGGCATGGGCATGACCGAAACCGGGCCGACGGTTTTCCTGATGGACTCGGAGCATGCGGAAGAAAAGATCGGCTCTGTTGGAAAGCCACAAATCCTGGCAGACGTCAGGCTTGAGGCGAGCGATGGATCTATGGTCGCGGGCGAGGGGGCAGGCGAACTGCAATTGCGCGGTCCGGGTATCACACCCGGCTACATGGATAATCCATCGGCGACAAAATCATCTTTCACCGCAGACGGTTGGCTAAAATCCGGTGACGTCGCGCATCGCGATGCGGACGGCTACTACTACATCGTTGACCGGATCAAGGACATGTACATATCCGGCGGCGAGAACGTGTATCCGGCAGAGGTCGAGAAAGTGCTGGTTAGCCATCCATCGGTCATGGAAGCCGTGGTGATCGGCGTGCCGGACGAGAAATGGGGCGAGGTTGGCGCAGCCTATTTGATCGCCCAGCCGGGTGCTGCGATCGAGGTTGATGAAATCCGCCTGTGGTGCCGGGAGAAGCTGGCCGCCTACAAGGTGCCGAAAAGCTATCAGGTCGCGACAGAATTGCCGCGTACGGCAGCCGGCAAGGTCCGCAAGAACATCCTGAAAAACGAATATCTGGAACAAGCAGACAAGGAGACTGTCGAATGACAGCTCAAACCGAAATCGTGCGTGCGTTATGGACGCCTAGTCAGGCAGATTTCGATGCCTTTGCCAAACTGTCGGGAGACGACAACCCAATCCATGTCGATGAGGCATTTTCCGCGGCCACCCGTTTTGGCCGTACCGTTTCCCACGGTATGCTGCTCTACACGCGGGTGTTTGGGCTGTTGCAGAAACACTGGCCTGGGCGCGCGCATGCAGTTCAGAATCTGATGTTTCCAAACCCGTCCTTTGCCGGTGAAGAGCTCTCCTTCGAGCTTACGCCAGCTGAAGACGGATCCGGGGTCGTCGCCGTTGTTGTGCGGCGGACTGCCGATGGTGAAGCAACACTGACCGGTGAGTGCCAGCTTGCAGGAGAAGGCGTATGACGTTCGAACTCGGGCAATTTGCCGAAGTCACCCGGACCTATTCCAGCGCTGATCTCGCCGACTTTGAGGCGCAGGCTGGACTGGATGGCGCCAACGAGATCTCCACCGTTCCCGGCCCGTTGATCGGCGCGTTGTTTTCCTACCTGCTTGGTGTGAAACTTCCGGGCCGGGGAACCAATTACCTGAAACAGGAAATGCGGTTTTTGGAACCTGCCAACCCTGGTGAAGCGCTGACTGCCCGGGTCACCGTCTCCCGTCTTCGCCCGGAAAAACATCTGGTCGACCTTGAAACCGTATGCACGTCAGACAGTGGCAAGACGATCTGTGAGGGGCGGGCGCTGGTCTATGTCGAGGATGTCGGCAAGGGCTGACAATGCCGCGAGACTTCGCCATGCCTTCCCGGACACCGCGCAAGCGGAGTTTCGGGATCTTAATTTCAAATTCAATTCGCTGGCGCTGGCACACAATGAAACAGGTCCCGGCTCAAGGCCGGGACGGCAATGAGTGCGGATCTGCTACGTTGCGGAAACTTCCGCAGGCGCAAGCAGCCATCTCAAGAAGCCGTTGAAGCGGCCTTTTTCTTCCAGGTGCGGTGAGTGTCCGGAGGAGGAGAAGTCGTGCACGTGCACGTTCGGAACGTTGTCGAGATGCCACTGCCGGAGGGCTGGTCCGTAGAGGGAACTGCGCCCGCCCAACGCCATATGTAATGGCACCGGAAATTCCCTTAGAAGCTCACGGAAATCCTGTGAGATCAACGAACTCCACATGGGCTTGAGCAGCAACGGATCGGCCGCGGCAATTTTGGTCTCGGCAAACGCAAGCAGATCCGGATCAGGTTCCGGTTCGGACGCAAAAATGCGCCGGGCGATTTTACGGGAAAGCTGCGGCCAGTGGTTCTCCATGGATCCCATGACGGCATCGTTGCGGTCCTGATCCAAACCACCAGCTGCCCCAAGCGTCCAGTCAGCGGTGTTGAGCACCTTCGGCGTCATATCGATGCCGATGATCTGACGGATCCGGTCTGAACCATGACGCTGGATCAGGGAATAGGCGACATGGGCACCCATGGACCAGCCGCAAAGCGTCACGTTCTTGAGGTTACGTTCTTCAAGCAGGGTTCCGACTGCATCCGCGGCCGCTTCAATGCTGAGCGGCAGGCGGTCGGCTGTTTCACCGTGGCCGGGCAGGTCGGGGGCCAGAATCCGGGCGGTGTCCCGCAACGCTTTGAACTGGGGTCTGAAGAACCCGCTGTGACAGGACCAGCCGTGAAGCAAAACCAGAGGCAGGCCGTGGCCTGCCTCTTTGACGTATAGTCCACCGTTGCTCATCCGCGGGACGCCCTCAAGCGGCCTACGATGCCTGACGGGAAGAAATAGACGGACAGAATGAACAGGACGCCAAGCCACAACAGCCAGCGTTCCGGTGCAATCAGGGTAGAGACGAAGGGAATGAAGCTGGTTGCTTCTTCCGCGACGCCCATCAGCTCCTGCAGATAGGTCTGCGCCAGGATGAACACCGTTGCACCGAGGATGGCCCCATAGAGCGTTCCCATGCCGCCAATCACCACCATGAGCAGGATGTCGATCATGATTTCCATCGATAAGGTCGTCGCAGGCCCGGTGTAGCGCAGCCAGATAGCCAGTAGAGAACCGGCAAAGGCCGCCATCACCGCTGAGAGGACCGTCGCGCTGGTCCGGTACCACACAACGCGGTAGCCAATGGCTTCGGCACGGAACGCATTGTCACGAACCGCCTGCAATGTCCTGCCGAAGGGGGAGTTCACGATCCTGAGCATGACCAGGAACAGGATCGCGGATGAGAAGAATACTAGATAATAGGCCAGCAGCTTGCCGTTGATGCGAACGCCGAACACCTTCTCCTTCACCAGTTTGAACGCAGGTGTCAGGTCGCGGGGGATCTTGTAGTTGAGGCCATCTTCACCGCCTGTCAGCCAGGACATTTGAGACACCAGAACCGCAAAGGCGCTCGCAACCGCAAGGGTGACCATGGCAAAGAAAATGGCTTTGACCCTGAGGGAAAATAGGCCGATGGCGAGCGCAAAGACAGCTGCGATGACAGCGCCGGCAAGAGTGCCCCAAACGATGGAGAGGTACGTCGGTCCAGTAGAGCTCAAGGCAAGTGCCGTCCCATAGGCGCCAATGCCGAAGAACATGGTGTGCGCGAAAGAGACGATCCCGGCATAGCCGAGCAGAAGATCGTAACTGGCAACCAAAACAATGAATATGCAGATACGGGCTGCAGTCTCCAGGGACTTGGTTCCAGGGAACAGGAACGGCGCAAAGGCGAGCGAGATCACGATGACCAGCAGCAAAACAGTGAGAACTGCGCTGCGGGGATTGTCGCCGGACAGAAGCTTCGTCAGCATGTTGGCCTCACTTTGCCTTTACGACCGGGTAGAGCCCCTGCGGGCGCCACATCAGGATGACCACCATCAAGGCGATCGTTGAAATCAGGGACACTTTTGGCGCCAGAAAGGCTGTGTAATTGGCGACAAGTCCCACCAGAAGTGCGCCGATGAAACACCCCTCGACCGATCCGAGGCCGCCGATGATCACGACGATGAACACCAGCACCATGATCTCCGATCCCATGTGCGCGGTAATCGTCTCCTGATAGAGGCCCCACATCACGCCGCCGAGACCGGCGAGCGCCGAACCAACCATGAATACAATCAGGAACAGGCGGCGGATCTTGTACCCAAGGGCTTCAACCATCTCGCCATTTTCAACACCTGCACGAACCAGAAGGCCGATCTTGGTGGACTTCAGGATGTGGCGCATGGCCAGAAACAGGGCGACGCCAATGCCGACAGCAACGAGCCGGTACTTTTCAATGGCTGCATCGCCAACCAGGATTGAGCCCTGCAAGGCCTGCGGCCGGGAAATATGCAGTTCATCTGGTCCCCAGAAGACATAGATGAGCTGCTGGGCGACGATCAACCCTCCCATGGTGACAAGGATCTGCTTCAAGTGTTCGCCATAGACGGGCATGACGATGGTGCGTTCAAAGGCATAGCCCATCAGTCCGGTCGCGATCATGGAGACCAGAACGGCGAGGAATACTGCAGCCAGGTTCAGCATCACATTGGGCGAAGCGGTCCAGCCGGAAAGCCACGCCAGAATGGTGAACCCGACGAAGGCACCGACAGAAATGAACGCTCCGTGGCCGAAATTGATCACGTCCATGAGGCCGAAGACGACAGTCAATCCCGAGGCCATGATGAAGATCATCAGGCCCATGGCGAGACCCGCCACCGTCAGCGTCAGCCAGGAGGACGGATCGCCAATGGCGGCAAAGCCGAAGATCGCCAGAATGGGAACCAGAAAGACCGGTAGTTTGTCCTTCAAACGGTCCAGGAGGGGCGGCGCCTCGATGCGCGGCTTGATGGTTGTCTCGCTCATTGATGGGCCTCCAGGCTCAATCCCATGAGCCGTTCTTGAAGGGTGTTGTCGTTTGCCAGTTCCTGCATTTCGCCGGTGTGGATGATGCGGCCATCATCCATAACTGAAACCGTGTCGCCGATGGTCGATGCCATGGCGAAGTTCTGTTCCACCAGCAGAATCGTGGTGTCGGTTTCCTTCAGTTCGCGCAGGGCGTCCGTCATGGCCTTGATAATGGCAGGCGCAAGGCCCTTCGTTGGCTCATCGATCAGGATCAGCGTGCGGGGTTCGATGATCGCGCGGGCTACGGACAGCATCTGTTTTTGCCCACCTGACAGAGTCCCGGCGGACGAATCCCAGAAGGTGCCGATCGGGGGGAAAAGCTGTTTGATCCAGTCGAGGCGGGACGGGTCGATCGGACCGCTGTTTGCCGCTAGCGTCATGTTTTCAGACACCGTGAGGTCGGTGAAGATCCCCATATCTTCCGGGACAAAAGCAATGCCGTGTTTGGCGATCTCAGGCGTGGACAAGCGGGTGATATCCTTGCCTTTGAAAGTGATCGTGCCCTGGCTTGCGGTCCAGAGCCCCATAATCGTGCGTAAGGTGGTTGTCTTCCCGGCGCCGTTTCGGCCGAGAAGGACAGCGACGCCGCCTTCCGGCACCACGAGATCAACGCCTTGAAGGATGTGATAGGGGCCGATGTGCGTGTGCACGCCGGAAAGTTCCAGGAGTGGAGCGGACATCAGGCGGCCTCCGGTGCTTTGCCGAGATAGGCTTCCTGAACAACGGGCAGGGCGATAACCTCTGCCGGGTCGCCATCAGCTACCAGCTCGCCGTTGTGAAGCACGATGATACGGTCGGCGAGCGAACGGATAACATCCATCTTGTGCTCTACGAGCAGGATTGTCCGGTCCTTGTCGGCCTTCAGGGATGTGATCAGGTCGAGAATGATCGGAACCTCGTCAACACTCATGCCGGCGGTCGGTTCATCGAACATCAGAACCTGAGGTCCAAGGGCGATCATCAAGGCGACTTCCAGCTTGCGCTGATCGCCATGGGGCAGGGCCGCGACCACCTGGTCTGCGGATTCAAGCAGCCGGACCTCGGCCAGTACGTGTTCGGCACGCTCGATCAGCTCAATGTGGCTGTCAGCGATTGTAAACAGATCGAAGCCCATTCTCGCTTTCGCCTGGGCGACCAGCCGGACATTTTCCCGAACCGTCAGTGAGGGGAACAGGTTGGTTAGCTGAAAAGCCCGTCCTATCCCACGGTCTGTGCGCTCGGGTACCGAGGCGCGGGTGATATCCGCGCCGTTCAAGAGAACCGTTCCGTTGGACGCCTTGAGCTGCCCCGAAATCAGGTTGAAATAGGTGGTCTTGCCAGCTCCGTTCGGGCCAACTATGGCGGTCAAGGTGCCGCGCTCAAAGGCGCAGGAAACATGATCGACCGCGACATGGCCGCCGAAGCGGATCGTCAAATCACGGGTTTCAAGTATGGGGTGTTCTTCTGTCATCTCGATACCTGAATTTATCCGGACGTATGACGGGGTTGGGCAAGGTGCGGGATGGGGCCGCGTGCACACTTGCCTGGCAGGTAGACGTACTGGATGGGAGGGTGAGACCGGGTGCGCTGGCCATCGGCACCCGGTCTGCTCCCAGAAAGCGCGCGGTGGTGGGAAACCCTGCGCGCCTGAGGGTCTACTTGTTCTGGATCGGAATGTTCATGTCTTCGATCTTGAGTTCACGAACCAATTCCGGAATTCCCCATTCCACGTCCGGATCGACCCGGATCTTGAAGTGGTACATGGACTGCAGCGCCTGGTGGTCTTCGGCGCGGAACTTCATCTTGCCTTTCGGCGTTTCGAATTCCATGCCTTCCATAGCCGTGATCAGCTCTTCCGTGTCGGTGGAGCCGGCCTTGCGGATTGCTTCAACAATCGCAATGCCTGAAGCCATACCGCCTGCAGTGAAGAAGTCCGGCGGGGCGTTGAAACGCTTCTGGTGTTCAGCAACCAGCCAATCGTTTACAGGATTTTTCGGGATCTCGTGATAGTAGTAGGTCGCGCCTTCCATACCGGGCAGGGCCTTATAGGCCTTCATGGCCGCAAGGATGTTGCCACCGGTTGCGATCTCAACACCGAAACGGTCCGGTTCCATGGCCTTGATCTTGCTGATCGGGTTACCGCCGCCGGCCCAGATGACAAACAGGAATTTGCGGCCCGGCTCATCTTTCAAGGCGTCAAACACGCGCTGCGCGTTGGCGGTGAAGTCCTTGGTGTCGGTCGGTGCGTATTCTTCAAACACAAGCTTGGCGCCTGTGCCTTCAAGGGCCTTCTTGAATGCCGCTACGCCATCGCGGCCGAACGCATAGTCCTGTGCCAGCGTGGCGATTGAGACGTTTTCAGCGCCCAGTGCCACGGCGTTCGCGATGGCGTCCTGAGAGGAGTTGCGCGATGTGCGGAAGATGTAGCGGTTCCAGTTGGCGCCGGTAATGCTGTCGGCGACGGCTGGTTCTACCAGAAGGATTTTCTCGTATTCCTCAGCGACCGGCAGCATTGCGAGGGCAACACCGGAGGATACCGGGCCAACAGCGATGTCGACTTCATCGTCGCCATAGGCCTCGGCTAGAACCGCCTTGCCGATGTCAGGCTTCAGCTGGGTGTCCTTTTCGATCACGACCAGCTTTTTGCCGTCGATTTCGAGTGTGCCATCCGTGGCGTACTCAAGGCCCATCATCAGGCCGGTGTGCGATTGTTTGGCATAGGCCTCAAACGGACCGGTCTTGCCATAGACATGTGCGATCTTGATGTCATCGGCAAGGCTTGCGCCTGTGCTGAGAGACATCGTCATCAGGCACGCGAGTGCCGAGCCGGCAAGCCGGCTGTATGGAATGCTCATCTGGATCTCCTCCCATGCAAGCGTCACCTGCCATCTTCGCGCCAATGCGAGGGAGGCAAGTATCCAACCGGAGTAAACGCTGCTCCCTAATATGAAACCTGAATCAGTATTCATGTCAACGCCTGTTCGGCAAAGAGACGCAAAATTCCTTGTCTGAAGAGTGTTTGAGCGGAGGTGCAACAGCCTGTTGGCAACACCTGAAAAGGGCGTGGAAAACCGCCTCTGATATGGGGAAATCCAGCAGGTGGACAGGGGACAAGCTGTTGAGGACAATTTGGAAAACTATATAATAATCGAACGATAAATTGACGATTGAATCCCATAGTCGTTTTGAAATTTGACGGGTAAAAAGTCATTAATTGCAAAAATAAAAGTCGAAAACTTCAGAAAGTGATGGAACTTGGATGACTGGCAATACTTCGCATGCTGAACTGCAAAAATTCATTGCCCGTTGCTTGTGCGCAGTGGGATTGCCTTTTGAGGACGCCACGAGTGTCGCTGGGCTCATGGCCAGGGCGGATTTGATAGGGGCCGATGCGCATGGCGTTTTTCGGCTTCCGCAATACATAAAACGTATTCAGTTAGGCGGTATTGACGTAACGCCGGAGATCAGGATTGACCGGGAAAGGGCCGCGACAGCGCGGATTGATGGCGGCAATGCCATGGGCCATCTGGTGATGAAACGAGCCGCCGACATCGCCATCGAGAAAGCGCGCACAACGGGAATTGCCTGGGTCGGTGCTCATCATTCAAATCATGCGGGACCAGCATCTCTTTATGCCGAAATGCCGCTCGCTCACGACATGATCGGGCTTTACGTTGCTGTCGGCAGCGCAAACCACATGCCGCCCTGGGGCGGTACGGACATGCTTTTAAGCACCAATCCAATCGCAGTTGCCGTACCATCCGGCAAGAACCCGCCCATCATCCTGGACATGGCAACCACGGTAGCCGCTTATGGCAAGGTCAAAGCCAAGGCGAAAGCAGGTGAGACAATGCCGGAGGGCTGGATGATCGATAAGCTCGGCCAGCCCCTGACTGATCCGGCACGGTCGAACGAAGGGTTTCTGTTGCCGATTGGCGGCCCTAAGGGCTACGGCCTTGCGCTGATTTTTGGGCTTTTGGCCGGTACATTAAATGGCGCTGCTTTCGGCAAAGATGTCATTGACTTCAATGCCGATTCCAAAACGGTTACCAACACCGGCCACTTCGTAGTGGCGCTGAATATTGAAGCCTTTGCCGACCTTGATGAGTTCAAGGCACAGGTGGACCAGGTTTGGGACCAGATGAAGGCGTCTGAGAAATTGCCCGGTGTCGAGGAAATCCGCTTACCGGGTGAGGGGCTTGCTGAACGGGCAGCTTCCCGGACGAAAGAAGGTATTCCGCTTCCAGAAACACTAAGGTCTGATCTCGCGTCGCTAGCAAAAGAGTTGGGTGTCGCGCCTCTATAACCCGTCAGCCTGGAGGCTTTGGAATTCCTCAGGCAATGCCATCCGGGTAATCCGCCCACCCCGCGATAGTGGATCGGTAATGCCGTGTTTGCGCATGGCGTACCAATAGGTGGCTGCGTTGGAGGAAATCACTGGCCGTCCCAGCTTTTCTTCAAGCTCATCAATCATGTGGGTAATACCCAAGGCACCACCGACATGAAGGAACGTGTCGACATCCTCGTGATCCATCCGGGCAAAGGCTTCATATACGGCCTCGAGCGGGACATTGATGATTTCTTCCGGAACTGGAACTTCCAGCCACGTTGCATAAGGAACATCGAAGCCGATTGCCCTGTAATAACCCTGAACACTGCGCGAGTAGGTCTCGTGCATGGGCGATAATACGGCGATCCGCTTGGCACCCAGTGTCCGGAGTGCCGCTTCGCATGCATCAGTCGCGGTAATTACCGGGACATCTGGAACGGCGGCTTCGACGTCCTTTCGGTATCGCGCCTGTTGTTCGACAGACCAGTTCCGCATCTCCAGCGAATTGCCGCAAACGACCAGATCAGGCCAGCAGCCTTTTGCACCGGGCAGTGCTTTGAGCATGGCTTGCGGGGCATGGTCTGCCTTGGACAGGTCAAAGCGGTAAATCTGATTGTTGACGCCTTCCGGCCGCATAGCCTCGTATTCAGGCTGCATATTGGAATTTTGCAGCGGGATCATGAAAGCAAAGACGCCGCGAGGTCCGTACCGGTCTGCCATAGTCCATCTCTTTCATGTTGAGCCGTTGATTGGGATATGCCGTCAAAGAAACAACTTGAGTGATTGCAAACGGCGGTGTTGCTCCCGAGTGGCACATCGTTGGTGCGTTGGCGCCAAATGACGGCCGTAGGGAGGAAGCTCCGCCGTTTGCAGATTGCAAAAAGAGCCTACCGGCAGCCTGGAAACCGGCGCAGGTCTTCAGTGACCGGCCAGGTTTTCGTCAGCCTGCGGTCGAAATCCGGTCTGTTGGTAAGAGCTCTTTATGCAGTAGTTCAGTACGGGCTCTCAGCCCGTTGGTATTGGAAGCAGTCAGGCGGCAGCCGGTTCTCCGGAAGCGCGCTCTACTCCATTGACCGTCCATTTTTCAATCACTTGTGTGCCGGATTGCTGAAGCATTTTGGAAACGGCGCAGTGATGTTTGAGGTCTCTAATAACCTTGTCGATGGCCTCGTCCGTACCGTCCATCTCCGCCTTGATTGTTATAATGGCTTTGGGAAACGGAACGTCGATTGGTTCGATCAACCGCGTTCCTCGACTGTCCATGGTTGCCAGGATATCGATATCCATATCGGTGATTGGGGCGCCGTGGTGGACGGCAAGTTTATTGGCAATCACGTGGGTGCAGCCGGCAAGACCCATCATCATGTATTCAACCGGCATCGGGCCTTCGTTGGTTCCGCCGCGTTCAATCGGTTCGTCAACGGTGACTGATATGTCACGGGCCGAAACGGTACTCTTGGTGGGGCTGTGCTGCTTTCCGTTGATCCGGAACCGCCACACGGGTTTTTCTTTGATTCTCATCGGTCGTGCTTTCTTGCGGGCAGGGGGCTGGGCGGCCGGCTGGCCGCCCAGGAAAGTCCTGATTATTGCGACGTGATGTCGTCAACCAGTTCCTTGTAGGCCGTCGCCTGTGCTTCGCGCATTTTCTGGTAGGAAGGCCCGTCCAGGTAGTCGGTGTTCTCACCGAGGCGGCCCATCAGGCGGTTGTAGGTCTTGTCTTCCTGCAATGCCGTGAAAGCTTCACCGAGCTTGTCGAGAACCGCTTGTGGTGTACCAGCAGGGGCCAGAACCACCCGGTGCATGAAGCCCGCATCGCCTGAGATGCCGATTTCCTCAAAAGTCGGCACATCGTCAATCATGCGCTCTTTGCCGGCTGTTGCCAGGACGCGGACCTTACCTGCATCAATCAGATCGCTGAGTGTTGCCGGAAAGCCCATGGTGACGTCGGCGTCGCCGCTGAGCAGAGCCTGCATAGCAGGGCCGCCACCTTTATAGGGAACGAGGCCGAACCTAACATCTTTGGCTTTCATGATCTGCGCGGCAGGAACAAAGAGAGCGCCCCAGTTGCCGGAGTGTGCCATGCGCAGCTTGCCAGGGTTTTCTTTTGCCGCGTTAAAGAGATCATCTACAGTCTTGTAAGGGCTGTCACCGCGAACAACGATCCCGATCGGTGCGTAGTTTACCCGTGCGACCGGCACAAAGTCTTTGTTCGGGTCGTAAGGCAGCGACTCAACATGCTGTTGCAGCATGTCGATGTAGTTGTGTGAGAACAACAGTGTGTAGCCATCCGGTGCGGATGTTGCGACTTCCTGTGTACCCTTCTGGCCACCGGAACCTGGTGTCAACCGGACGATCATTGCCTGGCCGAGGTGGGCCGGAATGATGCTGGTGATGACACGGGCGTTAAGGTCGTGCGACCCGCCAGCACCCAGCGGAATGACCAGCGTGATCGGCTTTTCCGGATATTCCGCTTGTGCAGGCGCAATGCCGGCGGTTGCGGCCAATCCGGTCGCCACAGCGGCTCCCAGAGTGAGCTTTAAAATGGAACGTCTAAGCATTTCATTCCTCCCTTTGCGATGGGTTCCGATTTCGGAACAGCATTCAGGCGTTTCCTCTTTGCTTTACGCCTGGATTTGAGATGACTCCTCGGGCTTTCGCTTCCTGTTCATGCGACGCCACAGTGAGAAGCCGATGATTGGTGTCGCGACCATGATTCCGAGCATCCCCCAACGCTCGGTCAGCGCGAACCAGATCGGATTGCCTTCAGACATGGCCATTGTCTGCCCGAAGGCGTATTCCAGTGGCACCCCGAGTATGAAGCCCATCACCATGGGCATGACCTCGAATTTTGCCGCTTTCGCGATCATGCCGAATGCGCCGAATGCGACCAGAACCAGCAGGTCGGTGGCGTCGGACCGGTAAACGAAGGATCCAACGAAAGCGAACATGATCACCGCAGGAATGAGAATGGAGTTCTTGATAGTGACGATCCGGGCAAAGAAGGGAATTGCCAGGTAGCCGATTACCAGGAACATCAGGTTGGCGAAGAGCATCGCGATCAGGATCGCGAAGACGGTGCTTCCCTGGGTTTCAAACAGGTTTGGTCCAGGACGAAGACCCTGAGCAACAAAGGCGCCGAGCAGGATCGCCGTGACGTTGTCGCCCGGAATCCCAAGGGTCAGCAGAGGAACGAGGGTTGGGCCGTTCACTGCGTTGTTGGCTGCTTCTGCGGCGGCGACGCCCTCAATCTCGCCCTTGCCGAAGTTTTCCGGGTTCTTCGACGCGTTCTTGGCGGCGGTGTAACCCATCATGGCGGCGACGATCTGTCCGAGCCCCGGAACGATACCGATGCTGGTGCCGATGACGGTCGAGCGGCAAATGGTGCGGAAACAACGGCGGAATTCTGCGAATTTCAACCGCTCGCCGACAATACGGCGCATTTCACGTGTGGTCTCTGAGTTGCCAATCACCGAAATGATTTCAGGCAGAGCAAAGACGCCGATCAGCATGGGCAGCAGCGGAATTCCCGATTTCAGGCTGAACAGCCCGAAGGTGAAGCGTTCAACGCCTCCAAGCGGATCCGTACCGATAAAGGCCAGCCAGATGCCAAATGTCATCATGATCAGGCCCTTGATCGGGTTGGCACTGGAGGTGGCAGCAACAATCACAAGGCTCATGAATAGGATGGCAGCCAGTTCCGGCGGGCCAAATTGCATCACCAGCAAGGCGATCGGGAAGATCAGCATCATTGTGATGAAGTCACTGCTCATGTCGCCGAAGACGGATGAAAAAAGAGCGATATCCAGGGCTTTGCGGGATTTGCCCTGTTTTGTCAGCTCATAACCATCGATGGTCGTGGCTGCTGCGGCGCCCGTGCCTGGCATTGACACCAAAATGGCCGGAACGCTGCCGCCGAAGATGCCGCCCTTGTAGATACCGAGCAGGAACGGGATGCCCACGATCGGATCAAAGAAAAACGAGATAGGCAGCAGGATCGCCATTGCCATCAGTGTCGTGAAACCCGGAAGGGATCCCACCAGCATGCCCAAAAACAGCCCAATTCCCATCATGAGGAAGGTGTCAAGGCGCATTGCCATGTAGAAACCTTCGACCAGCTGCTCAATCATTAGTTTTTATTCCTGCTTGTCTTTTGCCAGACTGGATTAGTTTCCAAGAAGGGCTGCGTATGCGAATTCGATCGAGCTGAGCTCAGGCAGTGAAACCTTCAGGGCGCGTGTGGCGATCAGGTAAATCGCGACTGGGCTGACAAAAGACAGTGCAGCGATCTGAAGTACGTTGCGGTTGCCGGCCAGTACGGAGATCAAGGCCATCGCAATGAAGGTTGAGATCAGAAATCCGAATGGTTTGAAGGTCAGTGCATAGAACACGAGAATCGCGAAGAAGACCGTCAGTCGAACGGTCGTCCGGATATCGACCAGCTGGCGGGACTTTGCTTCACCCGCCTCTCTGACGATTTGCCAGAGGTAAACGCCGCACAACAGACCCATCAGGACCATTGTGATCAGTGGAAAAATGTTCGGCTCCATCGCCGTAAGTGAACGTCCGAACAGCATTTTGGGCTTTGCAATCAACAGGTCCATAAAGACCGTAAATCCGATTGCAAGCGCCAACAGTGCTCCTGTCAGGGCCGCTTCAACGCGGTTCAACATCGAGACTGCCTATCCTCCCTTATTACGGGAAAAAGATTAGAGCGATCCGGAGCATCTATAAAATTCGTTATTGGCTTGCGAGTATGCGAAATTGGAATATGACTAAAAGCGTATAACGGGTATTAGTAAATCGAATGGATTAAACGCCGGGTGCAGAAAAATGAAAATCAGACAACTGGAGGCCGTCCGGGCGGTCGTCGCAACGGGCACAACCTCGCAGGCCGCCTCGGTTATTGGGCTGACTCAATCTGCTGTAAGCAGGTTGATCAGCCAGCTGGAAGACAGTCTCGGTTTCGCGATTTTCGACCGCAGGCGCGGCCGTTTGTCCATAACCCCAGAGGGGCAGGAATTTTTAGGCGCAGCGGAAAAGATCCTTGCCGAAATTGATCAAATCCGCGAATCCGCCAATTTCATCCGGGCGCATGGTGCCGGAACACTGCGAATCGCGGCCATGCCAGCGATCGGTACCTGCATGTTGCCGAAACCATTGGAGCTTTTGCATCGGGAATTCCCACGCCTCAAAGTCATCGTGCACCTTAAAAGTAGATCAGAGCTGCAGGCGGCGGTGCTGGACAGGCACTATGACGTGGGCCTGGCGACCTTGCCGATGGCGGAGCAGGGGCTGGTGCTGGAGCCGCTGTGTAAGGTCCGGGCAGTGCTGATTATGCCAAAAGGGCATCGGCTGGCGGAAAAGGAACTGATTACAGCGGAGGATCTGAACGGGGAAAACGTGGTGACACTGTCCGCCGACACGGTCTTGCGCTATCGCACCGAGGAGCTGTTTTCCAGGCTCAAGATCAAGCGTCACATCGTTGCGGAAGCGCAATCAACTGTCATGGTCGGAAATCTGGTTGAGCTCGGCATGGGGGTCGCTCTGACCCATCCCTTCGTTGCCGATCATTTTGCCGGAAAAGTTGAAACCCGGCCATTTTCGCCAGAGGTTGAAATTGATTACGGCCTGATTTTTCCGGAACGGTCACACCGCAGGCAGATTGCAGACCGATTCGTCGAGATCATGCATTCCTGCTTCCCGCTGGAAGACCGTCTGTAATTGCCTGGTACCGAATGAAAAACGCCCCGGAAATGGACCGGGGCGTTTTTACTTGCGTCTGCTTCTGAGGGAAGAGCTACAAGCCGAGAATGTATTTTTGGCGGCAAAAAGCTGTTTGCCAGCCGCCAAATGGTTATCCGAGTAGGGAAGAGACGTCTGCCGTGTTGAGGGGCAGCGTGACCGGCTCATTGCGCTCGGCGGACAGGTCTGCGGCGATGTAGACTTCCATCACCTTACGGGCCTGTTCCGGGGTCACCAGAACCGGTTTGTCGAGTGCAGACGCCTCGATGAAGTGGTGCGTTTCGCCTGCCATTGGTCCGGCATAAACGTGATTGACCGATTCGCCGGGCATGGAGGACATCGGGAACTGGATGCCCTTGTCCTCGGTGTTTAGAACAACATCCCGGTGGGTATCGTCAATCAGCAGCGCACCTTTGGTGCCGACCATTTCCAGCGTGGTGGCCGAATAGTTCGGATATCCGATCGGAAGCACCCAACCGGCGCCAATGGTGAAGGAAACACCATTGTCCATAGTCACGATGATCCAGGTACAATCCGGTGCGCCGTTCTTCTCTTTCATTAGCTTGTAGACCGTTTGCGCATAGACGCGAACAGGCTTTGCAGGCTCAAGACACCACAGTACGAAATCAAGGTCGTGGGTTGCTTCCATCGCTGCTGGGGAGAGCTTCACCCGGCCGGAAATCTTGTTGCCTAGGCTGCGGGAAATGTGCCGGCTGACGAGGGCACTGATCGGTTCACCTAGTGTGCCATCTTCCAGGCTCTTCTTGATGTAGGCGTATTTGGGATTAAATCGCTGGGAATAGCCGATGGTGAATTTCACGTTGTTCTTGCGGGACAGAGCGACGAGTTCGTCTGCTTCTGCAAGTGTGATGGCAATCGGCTTTTCCAGGAACACGTCCTTGCCGGCCTCCAGGCAGGCTTTCGCCATCGGATAGTGGGTGGTTTCCGGTGTTGCGGAAATCATCACTGTCTTGATGTTTGGATTTGCTGCGATCTTTTCCCAGTCCGTCGTCGATCCGACAGCACCGGTCTTCGCAGTGATTTCCTTCAGACGGTCTTCGTTAATTTCGGCGACGTGAAGCTCGTCAACCAACGGATTTGCGGCGCAGGCTTCAGCCCTGATACCCCCGCACCAGCCTGTTCCTATTACGCCAACATTAATCCGATCCATAGCCGGGTCTCCCTGAGATTGTAATGCACGGTCGCGCAGACACTATCCGGGCAGACTAGGTTCTAAAAATTCGAATATGTTGTCGAGCTATGCGGAAAATGCATTGAGTTAAGCGTGGAAGCCTCTAGACCTGTCTATGCGAGACTGTCATCGAACAGTGAAACAAGATCAGCGTCGAATTGAGCTCTGGTTTTTGCGACTGCTGGCGCTGCCGCTTGAGCAAAAGATGAGCGTTCACTGTCACTTAACTCGAGTATTGTGACGCCCTCAGAGGTTAGCTTCTCTGCACAGATCTGATCGTCTTCTTCGGCAAATCGCCTTTGCGCCTCGGTTGCAGTGCGCAAGGCGGTTTGAACCTTGCTGCGGACATCTTCAGGCCAGCTGGCGACCTGTTCCTGGTTGAAGAGCGCAAGGGCAACGCCCATGAGATGCCGGGTCAAAGTGACGTAGCGGTGCGTAGTGTGCAGTCCGAAGTTGTAGGTGTTGGTGAGTGGATTTTCCTGAGCATCTACTGTGCCGGCCTTCACCGCTTCCGGAAGATCGCGCACATCAATGGTCATCGGTTCGAAACCGATAGCGGCAAACACCCTGCGATGAATGTCGCTGTCGAGGTTACGCAGTTTGAGGCCGGTGCAGTCCTGGGGAGTACGCAGAGGCCGCACGCCTGTCGTGATATGCCGGAACCCGTTGTCCCAAAAATCAAGAACGGTGTAGCCGGTCTTTTCAGAAACCAGCTGCTTCAGATGGGTGCCGAGTGGGCCGTCCAACAGCTGATACGCTGATTTGCGGTCCGGCACCTTGAAGTGCTGATCGAAAATGCCAAGTTCAGGAACCCGCGATGCGAGATAGCTCGACGAGAAATAGCATCCTGTCAGTTCGCCCGATTCCACCAGTTTCAACAGATCAGACGCCTTGTGGCCCCGTTCAACAATGTTGGAATCAAATTCGAACTCGACGGCATCGCCGAGTTCTTTTCTAAGTGCGAGCCCGAAAACTTCTCCGCCTCGCGTATGGACGGAGGCAGGTCCTTGATAGCCGCCGAAGCGGATTTTGATGGGGGACATGTATTCTCCGTCCATTCAGTTCGTGTTTGGTATCAAGCCAACGTTTAGGTGAGCTCGTTCATCAGTTCTTCCGGAGTGACCGGCAAATCAACAGGAACACCGCGCTTAGCCGACAGGTCCATCGCCATGGTCAGCATCAGGTTGCGGTGTCCATCGGCAGCCGTTGCATGCGGCGTGCGCTGACCGGTGTAAATGCGCTGGAACCAGGCATTGGTTTCCTCACGCATTGGACCCCAGAGCTGGCCGTCATGCAGGTCGCCAGGCGGGTAGCTGGTCAGGAACTCCACATGCCGGTCAGGAGCCGTGTAGCCTTCAGGCGCATATCCGGCGCCTTGTGCAACGTTCGTCGCCATGACCAGATCGCGGTGGGTGTCTTCAACGTCAATGACGCCTTCAGACCCGACAATGCCGATCTCGATGCCGTAAACAGCGCCGGGCCAGACTTCCGGCAGTGACCAGGAAATGTTCATGGAGAAGATGGATCCGTCGTCCATCGTGAAGATACCGAAGGTGGAATCCTTGGTTCCCCATTCTCCCAAAACCTTGTCGG
Organism: Roseibium sp.; assembly: GCA_965230705.1. Classification (GTDB taxonomy): domain Bacteria; phylum Pseudomonadota; class Alphaproteobacteria; order Rhizobiales; family Stappiaceae; genus Roseibium. Next base: position 2,309,968 of record CBDDLN010000001.1, read on the forward strand.
TCGATTTGGCATAAACGCTGACCGGGTTTTTGCCCTCCATGAGCCACATCGACATATCAAGGCTGTGTGTGCCCGATACTACCATCGGAGTCAGCGTCGCGCGCTGCTGGGTCCGCTGAACCGTGGCGATCGGAACCATTTTGTTCATGAACGCCCGGGTGACGACTGTGTGGACATCCCCGATCTGACCGGTGATCAGACGTTCCTTGATTGCCAGGAAACGGCGGCGGAAACGGTTGGTGTAGCCGATCACCGCATCGATGTTGTTTGCTTCGATCTTTCCAAAGATCTCGGCGGACTGCCTTGCATCTGTTGCCAGTGGCTTTTCGATGAAAAGGTCATGGCCATGCTCAATGGCGAGCATGGTCGGTTCGTAGTGGAAGTTTTCATCGGTGGCGATGATTGTGGCTGTGACTTCCGGCCGGTTCAAAAGTTCCCGGAAGTCGGTTGTGAAGAAATCAGCCTGGATATCGTCGCTCAGCTTTTGGCCAATGTCCGACTTGATGTCGCAAAGGCCGATCCAGCCAACACCGGGATAAGCCCGGGCCATTTCTGCCCTGATCCGTCCAATGGTGCCGCAACCAACAATTGCGAGGCCGATTTCTTTCCGAGATGCGCGCAAACTTACGCCTCCTTACTGTCACGGCTGTTGCGGATCACCCGCAACACGCCTTCAAAGAAAATGAACAGGATTGCGATGAGCAGAACCGTGCCGACGTATTGCGACAGGATGTAGCCCAGCGACTTGTCTTCAAACACCAGCAGTGCCCGGCGCAGGTTTTCGTCCGCCAGCGGTGCCAGGATGACGCCCAGAACGACCGGTGCGGTCGGGAAGCGGAACGCGTGGAGCGCATAGCCGCCAAGTCCCGCAGCGAACATCACCCAGACATCGAACATGTTCAGCCGCACGGCATAGGCACCGATTACGCAAATCGGAATGATCAGCGGGAACAGCAGGCCGCGTGGCAGGCTGAACAGCTTGACGCAGGGTTTGATTAGGGCAATCGCCGCGCCATACATCAAAAGGTTGGCAACAATCAGAGCTGCGTAGATGAAGTAGATGAGGCCGGGATGGTCGATTTCGATGGTCGGTCCAACGACGACGTTCTTCAAGGTGAGGGCGGCGAGCAGAGCTGCCGCTGCCGCGTTCCCCGGAATGCCGAGCGCGAGCATGGGCAACATGGAGCCGCCGATGTTGGCGTTGTTTGCGACTTCCGCGCTGACAATCGCCTCATAGCTGCCTTTGCCCCATTTTTTGCGTTCGGCCGGTTTTGCCCGACGGCGACCGATGTCATAGGCCAGGAACGAAGCCACATTGGCGCCAGCGCCCGGAATGGCTCCAATGAAGGTACCAAGGACACCGGACCGGATCGCGGTTTTGGTGTGGCTCAGCAGCTTTGGGATCGACGGAATGACCCGCCCGACATCTGTCGGAATTTCAATGTGATCGCGTTGCGGCAGCACCCGCAGGATTTCAGCAAAGCCAAAAAGCCCGATTAGTACGGCGACATAGTTGATGCCATCTTGAAGCTCCAGAACGCCGAAAGTAAAGCGTGGAACTGCATGAATTGCATCCAGGCCGACGAAGGCCACCAGCATGCCGAGCCAACCGGCGATCCAGCCCTTGAGCGGCATGGTTCCTGCGGCCATGGAGCCAGAGACGGAAATCCCGATCACCGCAAGAAGGAACATTTCCCATGAACGGAAGGAAAGAGCGAAACTCAGGATCAGCGGAATGAACCCGATCAGCAGCAGAATGCCGACCCAGTTACCTATGAACGAAGCGGCGATACACATTCCAAGTGCCTGACCACCTTCACCTTTTTTGGCGAGCGCGTGGCCTTCGATCATGGTTGGCACCGCATCCGGCGTGCCGGGAATGTTGATCATGACGGCGGAAATCGCTCCGCCGAAGACGCTACCGGTGTAAACACCGAGCATGAAGGACAGGGCCACATTCTGGTCCATGCCGGCTGACAGGCCGATCAGGAGCCCCATGGCCATGGTTGTTGATAGCCCTGGAAGTGCGCCCCAGATGATCCCGAGGGAAACACCAGCGAGCGAAATCAGGATGAGATGCGGCGCAAAGGCCTGAAAAACGGAATCCCAGATCATGGCTCAGATACTTCCCGGCAGCGGAATGAAAAAGATGTAGCGGAAGCCGGCAGCAAGGAACGTTGTCCAGCACGCTGCGACCGCGAAACATGAGAGCAGGGATTTTCTCCAGAAAAACCCAAGGATGGCGGTGAGCGCGATAATCGTCAGGACTTCGAATGCACCATAGCCAAGTTCAAAGCCAAGCACGTTTGCGCGGAATTCAAATTTGATGAATTCAAGCGCAAGCAAATAAACGCCAATGAAAACAAACAGGCCTAAAGTGCGGTGCAATTCGGTGCCACTATCCGCCAATTCAACCGTCTGCCCGCGGCGTCGGCGCTGAACGGCGGTCCAGGCGAGTGCCAAGGCCATTATGCAAAGGCTGCCTGCGGTTAGGAAGGGTAGAAGGCCAGGCGCTGTTGATACGGTATCACCCGGATTCTCGAGTCGAACCGAAGCGATCATCACGACGATGCATAAGATGATCAGAAAGGCTGAGGCTATCAGATCCTGGGTAGGGGTCGCATAGCCAGCATTCTCGTCTTCACCTGAAAAGTGGACGTCACCGGACATTTAGGGTCTCGCATTTTTTGGATGGGGAAAGGCGGCCAAAAGCCGCCTTTCTGAAACAGTCGATCTAACGTCTGTTTAGGTAACGGGCTTGTAGCCTTTTGGCGGCCACCACTCTTCGAACCCAGCAGGAGTCGGCAGTCCAAGCGACTCGGCGGATTGCACGTTTCCTCCTATCTGATCCTTGAATTTGTTGAAGGTGTCGCACGTAACCGTTTCCAATTGCGCGGCCCGCTTGTCAGCCGCTTCTCCGGTACGAATGTCCTTTTGGAAGAACTTCTTACCGATCATTTCAGTGAAGCCAGGTGAATTGGCTGCCTCGATAAAGGCTGCTTCTACAGTTTTGATAATGTCCGCCGGTGTGTCGCGCTTCATAATCATGTTGTAGGTTCCGCCGATTGGCAGGAACGGTTTGATATCAGGAAGGAAGTTGGCGACAGTCGGCATAACTTCGCCGTTCTCCAGCTTGATATCTTCGGAGCTGGTTTGCTGCAGGCAGCGGAATTTGCCTGCGCGAACCAGATCTACGTGTTCATGAACGCCGCCACCGGCGATATCAACTTCGCCCTGCAAGCCGGCGAGGCTGGCAGCCTTGCCACCTTTGTAGGGAACATACTTCAGTTTGATATTGGCAAACGAACCAACGATCAGGGCCAACTCGTGCCACAGACCGCCGGTACCGGATGTGGAAATCGAGATACCCCCCGGTTTGACGTTTGCTGCTTCAACAACATCCTTAAACGTCTTGAACGGGCTATCGATTGGCACGGACCAAGCTGCGTTTGCAGTCGCAGCTTGCATAAAGACCCAGTTTTCCCAGGGGTTCTCTGCAACGTGGCCCATGACACGGACGAACTTGTTGTAGTTGGCGCCGCCCAGGATCATGTAACCGTCAGCCGGCTTGCTGGCGACAAATTTGGTAGCAACACCGCCAACGGCGCCAGGCTTGTTGGCAACATTGATACGCCAACCCTTAGCCGCAGCCATTTCGGATGCTAGTTTGCGGATAATGGTATCGGTACCTCCGCCTGCACCATACATGACAACAACGGTAATTGGCCGTTCCGGGTAACCTGCGGCAAGGGCTTGGCCCGCCGGAATGGTAATGGACAGTGTCGCCAGACCTGCTGCGGTTCCTTTCAGGAAGTCGCGGCGATCAAGGAGCTGATCAGTTTTCTTAGTTCCCATATTCTCCTCCAGTTGGTCTAAGAAATTCACGTTCTTTTGGTTTTGGGCGCTATGCGCCGCCGTCCGTATCTTCGAGATGATAGGATTTGGTCGCTAGGAAGCCTGTGACCTCCGGCTCGATATCGGTGGCCATGAGTGCATTCCAGCGGTTGTTGAAGCCAAAGAGTGCGATGACAGCACCAATCTCAACGACCTGCTCCTCGTTGAAGTGCTTTCGCAGCTCGGCCATGTCCTCCTTCGTGGCGTATGCCGGGCATTGGCCACCGGTGACAGCAATTCTCAGCGCTGATTTCTCGGCGTCGCTGAACAAGGGGCTTGTTTCAAATTCCCAGATAGCTTCAAGTTTTTCGTCAGGTACGCCGTTGTCAGCTCCGTTCTTGGCCGTATGCGCTGCGCAATAGACACAGCCGTTGGCCCGGCTGGTGACGTGGGCAACCATCCATTTCAGCTCCGGCGCGACCTTGCTATCCGGATTACGGACGACGGCACGAATTAACCCCAATGCAGCCTTTGCGATCTCCGGCCGGTGCGACAACGTCAGCATGGAATTCGCGACGAACCCGGTTGCACTGGCGAGCCACGCGATATCCTCTTGTGCGTCGCTCGAGGCTTCTAACGAAAGTGGGTCTATATGCGGCATGAAAGGGGCTGTTCCGTCGGGGTCGATTCTTATGAACGAGCACTGCTCTGTTCGGCGGTTGTTGCGTCACCAGTTCTGGGGACGGAAATCTGTATGCAATCCGGGTACTAGTTCTATGCAAAGCCGGAATTGGCGATCAGGATCAGCTTGAATTATAAGCGGATTTGAATTCCGCCGAGAACCGGAAAAGGCGCAGAATGCCATGATAAATTGCGATGCAGGCCATCACGAAAGCTGATTGCCACTGGCTGTTAAAATCTGGTTTTCTTAATTGCGACCTATCGTTCTCATCTGCCGCATTTACCTGAAACAGGCTTGATTTCAGATGCAAAAATGACGTGGCGTCCTTTGAGGGAAAAGAGTGTACAGCCAGATATTCACCGTAATCGCGCCAATCTTCATCATGACTTTTGTTGGCTTTGTTCTTGGTTCGTTTCAGCGGCAAATCGACACGCGCACAATCAGCAGTTTAGTGCTTTACATCGCAACTCCCTGCCTGGTTTTCTCCAAATTGACATCTCTTGCGATTGATCCGGGAACTTTGGCCACAATGATGCTGTCCGCAGTCATGTGTGTCTCGATCGCAGCCGCGCTCGGTGTCCCACTGCTGATGATTGCCCGGCAACCTGTGCAAACATTTTTGCCGAGTCTGATGCTGCCAAATTCAGGCAATATCGGATTGCCGCTTGTGTTGCTTGCGTTCGGAGATGCGGGGCTGGTTCTCGGGATCTCATATTTCTTTGTGGTCGCGCTTTTGCAGTACACGGTCGGCGTTGCGATCGCTTCAGGCCGGTATCATTTGTTGGATCTCGCCCGTCAGCCTTTGGTCTGGTCGGTCACACTGGTGTTGATTGTGATGGCAACAGGGATCGAGGTTCCGGAAGTTATTGCGACCACGACTGACATTTTCGGCGGGATGATGATCCCGGCCATGCTGGTCATGCTGGGAACTTCTCTCTCTCGCCTGACAGTCTCCGATTTCGGGCCCGCGCTGCTGGTTGCCATTGGCCGGTTGGCGATTGGAATCGTAGCCGGGCTGGCCGTGGTTCATCTTTTGGGGCTGACGGGAATTGAAGCTGGAACGGTATTCCTGCTGTCAGTCATGCCAGCGGCAATTGTCAGCTACGTCTTTGCGGAACGGTACCGGCCTGACGGACAGAAAGTGGCCGGCGCCGTTGTGACGTCAACGTTGTTCACCTTCGTTCTGTTGCCGGTGCTTATCTGGCTAACTTATCGGATTTCCGGCGTTGGGCCGGTATGATTGTGAAGAAGGGATGCCGCAGTGAAATGGGGATTCAATTCGCAATGCTCTGGTACTTGGCATCAGAAAAACTGATAATAAATTGTGATGTGCATCAGGAAATGACGCAAAAATGAGACTGACCCAACTCAGATATCTTGTTGCCGTATATGAAGAAAAATCCTTCACTGCTGCGGCCCGGCGTGTTCATGCGACTCAGTCGGGGCTCAGTATGCAAATCAAGGATTTGGAAGTCCGGCTGGGCGTGAAACTGTTCAACAGGGCCTCCACCGGCGTGACACCAACACCGGCGGGAGAAAAGCTCTACAAACGCGCAACCCACATCATGCGCGAAGTCAGTGCGATCCAAAATGATATCGATGCCATGTCCGGCCAGATCACCGGCACTGTCTATGCCGGTGTCATGCCGACATTTGCACGAGGAGTTTTGGCGCCCGTTCTGGATGAGTTCGGCAAGAAATATCCGCAGGTGGAAATCAAGGTTCTTGAAGCCTACAGCGCCGTGTTGTCAGGCGGTGTTGCCGGTGGTGAGATCGATATGGCCATCGTTCCTTCGAGCCGGGATATGTCCGGTATTCGCGGTACCCATATCGATGAAGACGTTGAGGTATTCGTATCCGGTCCAGCTTCACAATGGGAGCATTTGGCACCGGTAAACCTGAGCCAGTGCGAACCGCTCAAGATTGCGCTTCCGAGTCCGGAAAATGCCAGGCGGCGAAAGATCGACAATTACCTGGCAACATATAACGTGCCGATCGACCAGATCATGGAGCTTGATTCCATGATGGGCACTATGGATCTGGTGTCGAAGGGTGAATGGGCAACGATCTTGCCGGGTTGCCTGGTTTTTCCGGATATGGACGGACAACAGCGGAAACTGCATCCGATTACAAGTCCAAAACTGACGGTCGACTATGTCCTGATTGAACCGGAGTCAAAAACGGCTTCTGAAGCAGCGCGTCTGTTTACCGAGGACCTTTGCGCGAACATCAGGAAAACATGCGCCTACTGCCGGGATAATCTGGCAATCGGATAGTCAACCTTCGCAAGAGAAGGCAAGAGTACGTACTTGCCTATAGGTCACGGACCTTGCGAGAGTTCGAACTCGCCGCAAAAACATAGGCCCGGACAATCATCGAAATGATCATCCAGGCCATTGTCTTGAGAGCGGAGTGGTGGGAGACCGATCTCAAGTTTCTGCCGAAAGCCACCGCTGAATGGCAGCGGTAAATGCTTCCGGCTGTTCGATATTCGATAAGTGCGCTGCATCCTCGATCCGTACGTAAGCAGATCCAGGTGTCGCATCTGCCATTGCCTTCATGACGTCTGCAGGCGCTGCGGGATCATGAGCACCCACTACAAAAAGGGCAGGGACTTTGATGGCGCCAAGACGCGGCAGGTAATCCAGCGTCATCAGCGCGGAAGCGCACCCCGCATACCCTTCGACCGAGGTCTTGGTGATCATGTCGGCAGTCTCTTCAAGCACCGGCTTTGAAGCGGACTTGTTACGGAACGCCTCGGTAAACCAGCGCTCAATTGTCGGACCAGCCAATGCAGACATGCCGTTTTCGCGTGCCCGGGCAATGTTGGCAGGCCACATCTGCTTGTAGACATCCGGTGCATCAGCGCGGGCATCGCAACAGATGATGCGCTCGATCCGATCCGGATGGTCCAAGGCCATGCCCAGGGCGGTCATGCCGCCGAGGGAAAGGCCCATGAAAGTGGCCTTGGCAATTCCAAGGTGATCCATCAGACCGATGACGTCTCCGGTCAAATCGTCAAACCCATAAGGAGCTGCCGTTGCAGTGCTGGAGCCATGCCCGCGGGTGTCGTACCTCAAAACGCGGAAATCAGCTGTCAGCGCCTGCATTTGCGGGCTCCACATGCGATGGTCGGTCGCAAGTGAGTTGGACAGAATGAGCCAAGGCTTGTCCGCGTCCCCCTCTACCCGGTAGGCGAGGGAGACTGTGGCAAGGGTAACTGTTTCAAGTGTCATTTATTGCGCAGCCTCGGCGGAAGATTTAATCGCATCGTTCAGCTTCGGCAGTACTTTTTCCGCTGCCAGGATCATGGACCTGCGGCCAAGCTCGCGGTCCGCCCAATCGTGGCCGGCATAAACGAGTTTTCCGAAATCTCCTGTGGTCTCGCGCAGCTTCAGGATCTTTTCTGCAACCATATCCGGGGTGCCGTAAATGACCAGCTCGTCGCAAACGCCTTCCAGCGTGACCTGATCGTCATCCATGGATTGATCAGCCTTGAACAGGTTCAAACGTCCACCGCGTTTCATCTTGGTAAGAATCGAGCGGTAGTAGGACACGTAAGGTCCGTTAGGGTCGGTGGCGTATTTGCGGGCGGTTTCTTCGTCGTCAGCAACAAAGATGCTCTTGGCAACGCTCCAGTTCGCCGGGTCCGCCGGACGCCCGCCCTTTTCGCAGCCTTCCTTGTATTTGGGCCAGTGGGAGGCAACCCATTTGGGCAGAAGGAAGTTCGCCGAAATAGGTTCCCACCCGCGGGCCGCCATTGCGGCAACACCCTGGGAGAACGGGGCCACTGCAGTGCCAACGATCGGCGGGTGGGGATCCTGGTATGGCTTGATGATGATGCCTTGTCCGATCTCCGGCATCATGGTCCGTGCCGTGCTGATGTCCCAGAATTCGCCCTTCAGATCGTAGGGCGCATCCTTGGCCCAAAGATCCAGGATCATGTTGATCCCTTCCAGGAACATCGCGCCGCGGTCGTTTTCAAGATTGCCGAATACTTCCGCATCGGACATCAGACCGCCAGGCGAAATGCCGAAATTCAAACGGCCTTCAAGCATGTGGTCCAGCATGGCGATTTGACCTGCAACGGCAGCAGGGTGGCTGTTCGGCAGATTAACTGTGCCTGTGCCAAGGCGGATGTTCTTTGTCTCGTAGGCGAGGCTTGCGAGAAACGCGACGCAGGATGTGATGTTTTCTGCCAGGTCCGTTGTGTGCTCGCCGACATAGGCTTCCACAAAACCCAATTCGTCCGCCAGCAGGAATGCTTCCCGGTCTTCTTTCAGGGATTGCGACACCGGTTTTCCGACCGGGTGTATCGGCATGGTGAAGAACGAAAGATCCATATGTAATTCCTCGCAAACGAAAATCAGTTGAGAAAACAATATGGAGCAGCAGCGATCGTGCCCAATGATATTGTCTGATTTATTGGATCAGGAATCTTGATGGGGCGGTTTTCGCTGGGCTGGTCGACTTCAGAAAAAATGATGGCAAATATAAAATCTTATAATTGGTACTAATAGTCGCGCTGGCGCTATTGTCCCGCCAGCAAGTCAGGCAGGAAGCGCTTGGCAGGCAGTTCCAAATTCGCAGATAGACCCAAAACGGACAAGTGCACAAACCATGTCACAAGAACACGGCCCCATCGATCCTAAAGAAATGCGCAACGCGCTGGGAATGTTTGCAACAGGCGTTGCCATCGCAACCACAGTCGGCGACGGCGGAGCCCCCATCGGATTGACAATCAGTTCTTTCAACTCCGTATCACTGGACCCGCCGCTGGTCCTGTGGAGCTTGCACAACGATGCACCGAGTATTTCGGCCTTCCGCAATCACGGGCATTTCGCGATCAATATCCTTGCTGATCACCAGCATGACATCTGCATGCAGTTTGCCCGGCCTTCCGATGACAAATTCGCTGGAGTGAGCTTTCAGGCCGGTCATGAAGGCGTTCCGCTGATCGACGGTTCGGCGGCGCACTTCGAATGTCAAACCTATGCGCGTTACCCGGGCGGCGACCACGAAATATTTGTTGGCCGCGTGGTCAGACTGTCTTCTTCAAACCACGAACCGCTCGTGTTTCACCGCGGACAGTTTAGGTCCATTACGGACCGCGTTGCCTGATTTTCTCCAGAACTTTGGCCCGGAAGTTGAGTACCAACCTTAAGGAATACAATGATTACAGTGGCGATTGCCGGCTTCGGATGGTGGGGGCAGCATATGCTCCGCAGGCTCGAAGGTCATCAGGACATCAAGGTGAAGATGGTCATTGACCCTTCACCGGAAAGACAAAGGCAAATTGCCGAAATGAATGCTGAGGCGGTTTCCGATTTGGATGCCGCCTTAAATGATCCTGAAATTGATGCGGTTATCTTGACCACGCCGAACCAGCTTCACGAAGAGCAGGTCACCGCGTCGGCCAAGGCCGGAAAACACGTGTTTTGCGAAAAGCCGCTCGGATTGACGGGGGCAAGCGCCAAGCGTTCCGTTGAGGCGTGTCAGAAAGCAGGTGTTGTCCTTGGTATCGGTCACGAGCGCCGGTTCGAACCGGCCTTGGTTGAAGTGCGAAAGATGGTCGAAGCCGGCGAACTCGGTACATTGATGCATGTGGAAGCAGCATTCAGCCACGACAAACTGACCAACGTTCCGGCGGGCGACTGGCGCACGTCCAAAGCCGTGTGCCCAGCGGCCGGCATGACCGGTATGGGTATCCACCTCAGCGACCTCTACATTGCAATGTTTGGCCGGGTAAAGACCGTGCAGGCCTTGACCGCCGACCGGATTCTGGGCTGGGAGACGGGCGATGTTGTGACGGTGCAGGTGCAATTTGCTTCCGGCATGACAGGCACATTCAGCGCTATCCTGGCGACGCCGCATTTCATCCGGTTCCACGTGTTCGGTTCAGATCAGTGGGTTGAGGTGCGCAACGACACCCATCCGGATACGCCCGGAGGAACTGCGGAACTCGTGGCATCACGAACCGGGCAAGAAGCTGTTCGCAAGGTCTTTGATTGGACTGATACGGTTGCGGCGAACCTTGAGGCATTTGCTGCTGCTGTTGAGGGCAAGGCAGAATACCCCTACACATCCGAGCAACTTGTTCATAACATTGAAGTTCTCGAAGCGGTTGCCAAGTCTGCGGAAACTGGTGAAACGATCCACCTTTGATGTGATTTGAGATCTGCCGAACTAAAAACCGCTCCGGTCACGAAGACTGGAGCGGTTTTTTATTCGCGGCGGAGCGGGTTACGGGTAGGGGATCTCAGTGACGAATTTTGGAACCTGATATCCCTTTTGAACCGCAGGCCTGTCGGCAATGCGCACGTACCAGTCACGGACGTTCGGATAGTCGTTGAGGTCGATCTGCTGCCAGTCAAAGCGCGACACCCAAGGCCACATGGACATGTCGGCAATGGAGTATTCCCCTTCGCCTTCGCCGGCGACGTACTTGCGGCCCTCAAGGCGTTTGTTCAAAACGCCGTAGAGTCGGGCGGCCTCCTTCGAATAACGCTCTTCCGCATAGGCGGATTTGCCGGAGTTGTATTTTACGAAATGGTGCACCTGGCCAAGCATCGGGCCAAGGCCACCCATTTGCCACATCAGCCATTCGATCGTCCGGATGCGTTCCTCGCCGGAAGGCAGGAATTTGCCGTATTTTTCGGCCAGGTAGATCATGATTGCGCCGCTTTCCATCAACGCCAGTCCGTTGTCCCGATCGACGATCGCAGGGATCCGGTTATTGGGTGCAATCTTGAGGAAGTCTGGTGCGAACTGCTCATCCTGAGTGATGTTGATGGCATGGGTTTCATAGGGAACGCCTAGCTCTTCCAGCATGATGGAGACCTTACGGCCATTGGGCGTGGTCCAGGTATAGAGATCAATCATTGTTAGCCTTTCAGGTTTTGGCGAATTGCATATTCAGGTGTGCAAACGGCGAGGGACTACCGGTCTTCGGAGTGCATGTCGGAGATGATGGACTGCAGGTGGTTCCGCATAGCCCGGTGAGCCGAGCCCCGGTCACGCCGTTCAAGCGCATCGAGGATCGCATCATGTTCTGTGAACGAGTGGTAGCCTTCAGGCGGCCCGTCCGGTGGAACATCCAGGCGTTTCCAGACGACGGCCAATCGTACGGCGTTTACGACCTTGAAGAGCTCATTGAGCAGCGCATTGCCAGATGCTTCGGCAATCAGCGCATGAAACTCCGCATCCAGCTGTTCATAGGTCTGCCAATCCTTTGCCGTGCGCATTCCATCGGCAAGTCTCCGCGCCGCTGACAGCTGGCGTGGTGTCGCGTGGATGGCAGCCAGGCTTGCGAGCTCCGGCTCCATGGTCAGGCGGGCGACCATGGCATCGTGAGGGCTGATGCGCTCGGCAAGGTCATCAAACGGCGATTGCACTGCCGAAGTTTCCGCCGCCTCCGGTACTTCCGACAAAAAGGTCCCGATTCCGACCTTGCGTTCCAGGAGGCCGTTGATTTCCAGCACTGCCAGTGCCTTTCGCAATTCAGCGCGCGTGACACCCAATTCGTCACACAGATGCCGCTCGGGAGGCAACCGCGCGCCGCAGGGCATGCCGGCTGTGGAAATGTAGTCTTTCAGGCGCTCAAGAACGGGCGGTGCATTGGGAAAAACACTCTCGACCATATTGGTTGACCATTGTCCATTTCGGGCGTTGTAAACTGGACAGGATGGAAAAAATCGCAAATTTCTCGATTTTTTCCTGCCAATCCATAAAATATATGCCATAGTTAGTTCGTAAACGTTACCAATTCAACCATTAAATTCGAATGGTTGACCAATTTATTCAAAGGGCACCGCTGCTGCTGATGGCGCGAAGCTGTTGAATATCGAGCATTATTCAGGGAGGAGTTGCGGTGTCGTCAGGTTCTGATACCCGCCAGGATCGTTGGGCCGGTGTAACCCGGTCTCAAACCATGCCCGTGCCGGAGAAAATGAAGGCGTGGGTACTTGGTGATCCGGAAGAATTGTCGCTTGTCGAAAAGGATACGCCTGTCCCGGGGCGGGGTGAGACACTGGTCCGTATCGATGCGGTTGCCATTTGCGCGACCGACTTGGAGATCCTGACTTATGGTACGCCGGCGCTAATCGAAGGCGGGGCGCCATTCAACAAGAACTTCACCCCTGGCCATGAATATATGGGCACGATCGCGGCGCTCGGGCCTGGTGTCGACGAGTTTGAGATTGGGGACCGGGTGACGGTCGAGATTCACGCAGGTTGCGGCCAGTGCAAGCGCTGTCGGATGGGCATGTACACAAGCTGCCACAACTACGGAATGAATTACGGCGACAAGAATAAGGGCCACCGCGCCAACGGGTTTACCACCAACGGTGGTTTTGCCGAATATGCGATCAATCATATCAATACGATGATCAAGGTGCCTGACGACATGTCGGACGAGGAAGCCACACTTGTGGTGACCGCCGGCACCTCCATGTACGGTTTGACCGAACTCGGCGGGCTGGTTGCCGGTGAAAGTGTGGTTGTGATCGGTCCTGGCCCAATCGGCCTTCTGGCCGTTGCAGTTGCCAAGTCCCTTGGTGCTAGTCCCGTCATTCTGGTCGGTACCCGTGACAACCGCCTGGAAATCGGCCGGCAGCTTGGCGCGGATATCCTGATCAATGCCCGCAACGTAGATGTGGTTGAGCGTGTCAAGGAGATCTGCGGAAAAGGTGCCGACTACGTGGTCGATTGTGCCGGTTCCGAGCAGACTATCAACCAGGCAATCCATATGACAAACCGGGGTGGCAAGCTGTGTCTTGCGGCCTTCCCGAAAGAACCGGCTAAGATCGACATCGGATACACCGCGGTCAACAACATCTACCTCTACGGCATTCGCGGTGAGGGCCGTTCGGCAACCCACCGTGCCATGGCTTTCATGGCCGAAAAGCGCTTCGACGCAACCAAGATCCACACACACACCTTTGCGATGGAAGATTTGCCCACGGCGCTGCGATACGCCCGTGAACGGATCGACGACGCGATCAAGGTGGTCGTCTCCATTGGCGGCCAGGCAAAAATCACGACTCAGGCGGCTGAATAGGCTGTTCTCTGAAGAAAACAGGACGAATTGATTTCATGAGCAAGGCAAAGCGCGGCATTTACGCCGCGGCGATCTCTCCTTTTGATGAAGCAGGCGCGCTCGATGTGCAAAAGCTTATCGGCTATTGCAAATACCTCCTGAGCGCAGGTGGCTGCGATGGCGTTGCGCCAACTGGTACCACCGGCGAGGGGACTTCCATTTCCTACGAAGAGCGCATTAAGCTTCCGGCGGCTTTTGCCGAGGCGGGAATTGAATCCGATCGCGTCATTTTTGGAACCGGCAGTTGCTCTTCAGGTGACGCGATTGGACTAACCCGTGCCGCTATAGGTGCAGGCTTTACGAACGTGCTGGTGCTTCCACCGTTTTATTACAAGAACCCGTCGGATGATGGCATCTATGCCTATTACGCCCGCCTCATTGAAGCGGTAGGCGACGACCGTCTGCGGATCTACCTCTATCATTTCCCGCAAATGTCGATGACGCCCTTCTCGATCGACCTCGTGAAGCGGCTGAAGGCCGATTTTGGGCCGCTTATCGCAGGTCTGAAGGATTCCAGCGGCGACTTTGAGCAGTCACGGGCCTTTGCTGAAGCGACAGGCGGTGTGGACGCGGATTTCGATGTTTATCCATCCAGCGAGTCCTTCCTGTTCGATGGCTTGGAGGCAGGTTGCGCAGGCATCATTTCAGGCTCCACCAACGCCTTTGCCAACAAGGTTCAGGCCGCGCTGCAAGCCACTGGAGATGACCGGGTTGCAGCCTTTGAAATGGTGAAGGCCGCGCGTGCAACCGCGTCCAAGTACCCCTTGATGGCCGCGATGAAGCGGATTGAAGCCTGGCGGAGTGGTGACGAAAGCTGGCTGCGCATGGCGCCGCCGTTGCGGCCGCTCAGCGATGATCAGGAAGCTGCCTTGCGGGACGATCTGACGGCGCTCGCCTAGCAGCAGAAGAAATTGAAACTTGCGTGCACGATCCACGGAACCCGGGCACGGACCAATAAGGAGACAAAAATGTCTGCAGCACCCATCAAGGCTGAAATCAAGGCCGCTCACATCGACACCGCAACCGATCCGGCTGCTTTCGCTGACTGGCCGGAAGGCCTCTACGAGGACATGAAGGAAAACGAATACAACGGTGTGGTAGGCAGCACCCTTGTATCGGAAACCGACAAGGTGCGCGTTTGGCATCTGCTGCTGCCCGCAGGCAAGCGCTGCCCGTTTCACCGCCATGTAAATCCGTACTTCTGGAGTGCGCACAAGGCCGGGAAGGCCCGTGGTTTCTTCTCCAATGGCGAAATCCGCGATGTTGAGCATTACGCCGGCGAGACCAAGCATTTCTTCTACGGCGCTGGCGAATACATGCTGCATTCGGTCGAAAACATCGGCGATACGGACCTGCTTTTCACCACAGTCGAATTTCTTGATGGCCCAAATCAGCCGCTGGATGTTCCAGACAGCATTCGCCTGGCAACACCGGAAAGCAGCGCAGCCTGAAATCAAGAGCTCATTTGAGCACTAGTTTCACCGTTCAACCATAAGGGCGGACCACAAAGAGGAGAAAACTGAAAGTACAGATTTGAAATCTGCAGGGAGGAAAAAATGAAAAACAGTCTAAAAACGATTGCTGCGGCAGCGGGCTTCGCTATCGCAGGCAGCGCGGCCAGTGCCGATGAGATTACGCTTCGCATCGGTTCCGGCCACCCGCCGGGCGTGGTCTACGCTGGTTTGATGATCGACTATTTCCAGAAAGAACTGAAGGAACGGGTTGAGGCCCGTACCGATCACAAGATCAACTTCGTGGAAGGGTATTCAGGCTCGATCGTCAAGGTTACGGAAGTTCTTGAGGGCGTTCAGGACGGCATCATCGATATCGGCGGCTTCTGCTTCTGCTTCGAACCGTCAAACCTGCCGCTCCATGCGTTCCAGGTCATGCTGCCCTTCGGCACCATGGATCCGGTTCAAAGCCTGAAGGTCGCGCAGGACGTCTATAAGGAAGTTCCTTATCTTTCGAACGTTTTTGAAGACAAGTTCAATCAGGTTCTTTTGTCCCGCATCGCGGACGGTGGCTACAACCTTGGGACAAGCTTCCCGTGGAAGGATCTTTCTGACCTCAAGGATCAGAAAATTGCCGGTGCCGGCCTGAACCTGAACTGGCTGAAATATGCCGGTGTTTCCCCTGTGCAGAGCTCTCTGGCCACGGCCTACACGGAAATGAACACCAACGTTTACGAAGGTTGGATCATGTTCCCGTCGGCCTGGGTGAACCTGAAGCTTTATGAACCAGGACCCTACTACACGCTGATCGGGTTTGGCTCCATGACGTGGCATGGTTTGACGATCAATCAGGACACCTACAACGAGCTGCCTGATGACGTGAAGGCGATCCTTCATGAGGTTGCAGCCGACTATGAAGAACAGACCGGCATCGTCAACAAGAGCGAGTACGACCGGCTTGTTGATCAGCTGCGTGACCTGATTACCGTCAACGAGATCGATCCGGCGGTTCGCAAGGCCTGGGCAGAGTCGCTTGCCGACTGGCCGCAAAGCCTGGCTGATGAGCTGAACGAAAAAGGCCTTCCGGCGACCAAGGTGTTGAACCTGGTTTTGGATAAGGCTGAAAAGCGCGGCTACTCCTGGCCCGTTCGCTATAAGATCAACTGATCTCAGACTTCTCAAACTCGTGTGCCGCCTACTTGGCGGCACACCTTCGCCGCGGGCTGACTGCCCGTGCTCGTGAGTATGGTTTTGTTGGGAAGCGGGGAAGCGGTGTCCTTAATCCGATTGAGTGATCAACTGTCCAAGCTGCTGATGGTTCTGGCTGCGGGCTGGGCGTTTGTCCTGTGCTTTTTCATCCTGGCGGATATCATATTCCGGGCGCTCAACATGCCGCTCCAGGGGACCAAGGAAATCGTCGCCAATTCGGTGGTGATGATCGTCTTCCTGCAGGTCGGATATGCAGTACGCAGCGGTTCCATGCTGCAGGCAGACTTTCTGATCAATGGCTTCCCGCCAGCTCTCAAAAAGACGCTTGTCATCCTTGGGTATTTGCTGGGCGCTGCGTTTTTCTTCTTCCTTTTGAAAGCCGGCATCAAACCGGCGTTCAGATCCTTCGCCAACGGAGAATTTGACGGCGAGGGGGCCTTGCGTGTTCCCGTGTGGCCGGCCCGTTTCATGATCATGGTCGGCGGCGGGTTGGCCGGTATCAACTATCTCATTTTGTGCGCAATTGAGCTCTTCGGACTGAAGTCCGCGGATATGGATGCTTAGGCAGGGCGGGAACTGATGTTTGATTTTGGAACCGCCTCTCTAATTATTGGCCTTTTGTTCGCCATGGTCCTCCTCGGCGTGCATGTTGCTGTTTCGCTCGGGATTGCCAGTTGCGTCGGGATTTATCTTGTCACCGGCAAGATGCGCATCGTCGAAGCCACTGTTGCCAGCACAGGCGCGGAAGCGCTTCGGGATTTTACCTTTGCCGTTATCCCGCTCTTCATGCTGATGGGGGAGTTCATCGGCAGATCAGGTGCAATTACAGATATCTATATTGCGATCAACAAGGGGCTTCGGCGGGTACCGGCCCGGCTGGCGATCGCGACGGTCCTGGGCAATACGATCTTTTCGTTCGTTACAGGCGTCAGCATTGCCTCTGCGGCAGCCTTTTCGCGCATTGCCTATCCGGAAATGAAAGCGTTCCGCTATGACCGGGGTTTTGCGCTCGGCTCGATTGCCGGATCCAGCTGCCTTGGAATGCTCATCCCCCCGAGCGTTCTGATGATCGTCTGGGGTATCTTGACCGAACAATCCATCGGTGCGCTTTTCCTGGCCGGCGTTTTGCCTGGCTTGATGCTGGCCACCATGTTCCTGATCTACATCGTCGGGATGGCTATCTTGCGGCCCGACATCGTTGGCGAGGAGGCGCCACGCCACAAGGCGTCCAACCTCAGTGCAGCTTCACCCGAACCAGATCCAGAGGCGCTCATTCCCACCACCGAGCGTGAATTGTCGCGAAGCGCTTTTATTACTAGCGTTTTCGGCATGGGGGCAATTATCGCCTCCGTCCTCGGAGGGATCTGGTTCGGGCTTTTTACACCCACCGAAGGTGCCGGCGCAGGCGCCGCATTGGCCTTGATGTTCGCATACATGAAGGGCATGGACCGGGCCGCCTTCTTTCAGGCCGTCTTTGCCGTTGGCAAGACCGCAGCGCCCATCCTGATCCTGCTGTTTGCCGCCGCGCTGTATTCACGAACGCTGGCCATGACTGGTGTTACCACGGCAATCCGGGAGTATTTCGTTCAGTCGGGCCTCGACCCCTGGATGGTTCTGACCATCATCGTGTTGCTGTGGTTTGTTCTCGGCATGCTGATCGACAGCATTTCCATCATGCTGTTGACCGTTCCAATTGTGGAGCCGATCGCGGCGGCCTTCGGCTTTGACCGCCTTGCCTTTGCAATCATCGGAATTCTGGCGATTGAAGCAGGTCTCCTGACACCTCCCTTCGGTTTACTTGTCTATACGGTGAAAGCTGCAATCCAGGATCCGGAAGTGGGCGTACAGCGCATATTCTGGAGTTCGGTTCCCTACTGGGGAATCATGCTGATTGCCGTACTTCTGATTGTCACATTTCCGGAAATCGCCAATTATCTGCCTTCCGTCCTTATGTGACTCGCCTGACTAGAAAAAAGGAAATTGCCATGCCCGCTTATTGGGTTGCCCGCGCGTTGATCAACGATCCGGTAGAATACAAGAAATACACCGACCAGGTGCCCGGCATTATTGCCAAACATGGCGGCAAGGTGCTGGCCCGTGGCGGCAAGTACCAGATCATGGAAGGTCCGGAAAAATTCAAGCGGTTCGTCGTGATCGAATTCCCGGATTTCGAGACCGGGGTGAAATGCTTTGAATCTGAGGAATATCAGGCAGCGGCGGCCTTCAGACGGGCCAATGGTGCCGGTGAAGTTGAAACAGTCATGCTTGACGCTGGAGACGCAACAGTCTGACGGTGCCAAAGCTGATCTAACTGGTAGGGAGAATCCATGAAAATTCAGAAAATCGTTATCCATTCTCAAGGCGCACCGGACGTTATGGTGATGGAAAGCGCTGAGCTTGACGCCCCTGGTCCGGGAGAAGCCCAGATCCAGCATACGGCGATCGGTCTGAATTACATGGACGTGTACCAGCGGTCGGGGGCTTACCCTTTGATGCTGCCAAGTCCGCTCGGGCTGGAGGCAGCAGGCCGGGTCATTGCGGTTGGCGAAGGTGTATCGGAAGTGGCGGTCGGCGACCGTGTGGTCTACGGCGGTGTGCTTGGCGCTTATTCCAGCCACCGCAATGCTCCTGCCCAGCGGCTGGTAAGAATCCCGGACGGCATCTCCGATGAAACGGCGGCTGCCGCCCTGATGAAGGGAATGACCGTTGAGTACCTCCTGAACCGGACACACCAGGTCAAAAAGGGCGAAAACGTCCTTTTCTATGCTGCGTCTGGCGGTGTTGGACAGATCGCCGGCCAATGGGGCAAGCATTTGGGTGCACGGATGATCGGCGTGACATCCGGGCCGGAGAATTGCGGTAATATTCTGCAATTGGGGTATGACGCGGCTATTGACCGAAAGTCAGAAGACATTGCGGCTAGAGTTCAGGAATTTACCGGTGGAGAGGGCGTTTTTGCCGTCTATGACAGCATTGGCGCTGCGACATTTGATGATTCCATCAAGAGCCTGGCCACTTATGGTGTGTTTGTTTCCTTCGGCGCAACGACCGGCGAGGCGCCTCCCGTGCCGCCAAGCCTTCTGCAGAAAAACGGTTCCTTGTTTTTCACCCGTCCAACGCTTGCCGACTATGTGAAGAAGCGCGAGGATTTGTTGCATTCAGCGGGTGAGGTTTTCCGCCTGATTGCGGAAGGTGTCATCAAGATCAACATAAGCCAGCGAATGGTTCTTTCCGACGTTGCCAAGGCGCATGATGCTTTGGAAGCGGGAGAAACCACAGGTTCAACTGTCTTTGTCCCTTAACTTTACTACCGGCAGATGCCGGTTGATCGGAGCGTGTAATGGGCACACAGGAGAAAGCCCTGCCGACAGTCGGCGTGCTTGGTCTTGGCAATATGGGTGGGGCTTATGCCCGTCATCTTTGTGAGGCAGGCTGGCCAGTTGTCGGTTACGACATTTCCGCAGCCGCGCTCGGCTTTCTGTCTTCGCTTGGCGGCCAGCCGATGGCAACGCCGCGGGAGGTCGGGGAAGCCAGCGATGTTATCCTGATGGCTTTGCCTTCTGAAGTCGCGGTCAATGGCGTTGTTGACGGACCAAATGGGCTGAGTTCCATTGCTGGCTCAAGAGCTATCTTGTGCGAAATGGGCACGTTCTCGGTCGAGTTCAAAACATCAGTGGCGGACCGGCTGGCCAGTTCGGGCATCACCGTCATCGACTGTCCGGTAAGTGGAACAGGGGCGCAGGCGGCCAAACGGGATATCGTGGTTTACGCTAGCGGTGACCGGATTGCTGTGGAGGCGGCGCGTCCTGTTTTCGATGCCCTGGCGCGGGAAACCCGCTATGTCGGCCCGTTTGGTGATGGGATGAAGCTCAAGCTCGTCGCCAACCTGCTGGTCTCCATTCACAACCTTGCCGCCGCAGAGGCTCTGCTTTTGGCCCAAAAGTCGGGCCTGGATCTTGCCATGGTGTTTGATGCCATTTCATCAGGCGCCGGAACATCGCGGATGTTTGAGGTGCGCGGCCCACTGATGCTGGATGGCGCCTACAAACCGGCGACCATGAAACATGACATATTCATCAAGGATGTGGATCTGATACTGGAACAGGTCAAAGATGTTGGCAGCCTCGCGCCGCTGATGGAAATCAGCAAGGCGCAGTATCTGGAAGCTCTTGCCCAAGGTCGTGGCGATGAGGATACTGCATCCCTCTTTTCCAGTCTTCAGCAGCAGACGGAAGAGACAACGGCGGAAACCGAACCGGCCTAAGGCGCCCGGTGCACTAGTCGACCAGCTCGGCGCGGACAGATTGCAGCTTGTTGGCCAGGTGAAGTTTCAAGATGGCACCCAGTTTTTCACCATCCCGTTCCTTGACCGCTTCCAGAATTTTTTCGTGCTCTGCCACGGCTCTGGCCCAGCGTTCGGCGGACATGTTTGCCATGTAGCGCGCGCGGCGGATACGGCCTGACAGGCTGCGTTGCATTTCACGAAGCGTTGGATTGCGGGCAGCGTCCAGAATCAGCTGGTGGATTGCTTCGTTCAGTTTGAAGTAGTTGCTGAGGTCACTGCTCTTGTATTTTTCGACCATATCGTTGTGGAGCTTTTCCAGCTTGGTAATCTCTTCATCGGTAATATTGGCGCAAGCCAGTTCGCCGGAAACCGATTCAAGCGCACCCATAATAGGGAAAGCTTCTTCAAGGTCTTCAAGTGTCAGTTTGGAAACAGTGGCGCCACGGTTCGGAACAAGACTGACCAAACCTTCCTTGCCAAGGACCTTCAAAGCCTCACGCAACGGCGTCCGTGATACGCCGAAGGTTTCGCTGAGTTCCTTTTCGGACAATTTTTCGCCCGGTTTTAGATCCCCCTCAACGATCATATGGCGTAGGCGGTCCACGAGTTCGTCGTGAAGCGTTCGTCTTTGAATCGGCAATGCCGTAGCTGTAACAGTCATGCTCATACCCTAGGCCATGCCCTCATAACTGAGATTAAAATGGTGGAGATGAATTTGCCCGGATACAAGGCGCAAGCCCGCAGGAAACCTTGCGGTTTTCAAGGGATTGCAACGCTGTTGCCGGGAAAATTCACTCCATCGCGAAGCGACGCCAAAATGGCTTCGATCCGCCGCGTCAAACCGCTCAACCGGGCAATGCGCCCGCTTATCGCGTTTTTCCTTCCATATCATTGCCATTTCTGGCGCCATTTTAACCTCATTTGTGACGGCGTGGCCTAGTGCATAGCAAGATCGGAGGCTTGGCACAAAACACGCGCCACGTGAATTGCTTTTTTATTCGCGCCATCGGCAATTTGATGCCGGCAGGAGGTGCCGCCTGCCACAATCAAGCTGTCTTCGCTCGCTGAGCGGACCTTCGGCAGCAAATTCAATTCGCCCATAGCCATGGACACATCCAGCGTATCTGCCTGATAGCCGAAACTGCCCGCCATGCCACAGCAAGATGAAGCTATGACCTCTACTTTCAATCCAGGAATAATACCAAGTGTTTTCTGCAGCGCGCCCATCGTGTTGAAAGCTTTCTGGTGGCAATGGCCGTGCACCAGCGCGTGGCTTTGCGGCAGAGAAGCCAGCGGCATGTCAAACCTGCCTTCTTCGAGTGATTTTGCAATTAATTCTTCAAACAGCAGAAACTGCTCTGCATAGCTATCCTGCCAGTCCTCGCCCAGCAATGCAGGAGCTTCGTCCCTGAAGGTGAGAACACAAGAAGGTTCCAGTCCAACAATGGTGGCACCTTTTGCAAGCGCTGGTTCAAGTGCCCTGATCGTCCGCCGCATTTCTTCCTTTGCCTGTTCGACAAGGCCGGCAGACAAGAATGTACGTCCGCAACAAAGTGGCCGCCCGCTATCTTCAGGAACAGCCTGACCGACCGTAAATCCGGCACGGGCCAATACCTTGACCGCAGCTTCAATATTCTCCGGTTCAAAATACCGGTTGAAGGTATCGGCAAAGAGCAGCACATCAGGAATATGTTCCGGATTTGCAGGCTGTCTGACCCAATCTGATCGCCAGCGCGGGAGCTGCCGTTCCTTGGCCAAGCCCAGCATCTTTTCAGTCAAAAACGCCAGACCGGGAATTTGGTCACGCAAATTCAAAAGCCACGGCATTCTGGCCGCCAACGGCGCGTAGCGCGGCAGATAGGCGACGAGTTTTTCCCTAATGCCAACACCATTCTTATTGGCGCGGGCGGCAAGAACCTCGATCTTCATCTTTGCCATGTCGACGCCGGTTGGGCATTCCCGTTTGCAGCCCTTGCAGGAGACGCAGAGCTTGAGGGTTTCAGCCATCTCGTCCGATGTGAAGGCGTCCGCACCAAGCTGGCCTGAAATGGCAAGCCGCAGGGTGTTTGCCCGGCCGCGCGTGAGGTCCTTCTCGTTCCGGGTAACCCGGTAAGACGGGCACATGACCCCGTCCTTCAACTTTCGGCAGGCGCCATTGTTGTTGCACATTTCAACGGCGCCCTGAAATCCACCCGCAGAACCGGTGTAGGAGGACCAGTCAAAGACGGTATTAAAGTCCGGCACCCCATAGTCCGGCGCGTAGCGCATCAGGCTCCTGTCGTCCATTTTGGGCGCGCGGATGACTTTTCCAGGATTGAGGGTACCCAGAGGATCGAACCGGTCCTTGACCCATTCGAAGTTCTTGATCATCCGTGAACCGAACATGGGGCCATTAAATTCGGAGCGAACGATACCGTCGCCATGCTCGCCCGAATGTGAGCCCTTGTATTCCCGCACCATTTCGAAGGCTTCCTCGGCGATCGCGCGCATTTTCTTCACGTCCTGATCCAGCTTCAGGTTCAGGACCGGGCGCACGTGCAAGGTGCCGACAGAGGCATGGGCGTACCAGGTGCCTTCTGTGCCGTATTTCCCGAAGATGCCGGTCAGCCGTTCCGTATATTCGGCCAGATCTTCAAGGCGGACGGCACAGTCCTCAATGAAGGACACCGGCTTGCCGTCTGACTTCATGGACATCATGATGTTGAGGCCCTGTTTGCGGACCTCCATGATGCGGCCCTGGAACGCGGGATCGACAGCATCGACCACGCCGCCTTCCTTCTTGCCCGGGTCACCCCATTTGAAACCGAGTTCGGCCATCCGGTCATGAAGGGCGGAAAGCCGGCGCAGGTTCTCGTCCTGGTCGTCTTCTGCAAACTCAACCATCAGTAATGCTGCAGGATTGCCCCTGACGAATTCTTCCACGATTGGCCTGAACATCGGAATTGCCCGGCCAAGCTCGATCATGTTGTGATCCATCAGCTCAATTGCCGTCGGGCCTAGGTCGACCAGGTGGCGCGTGCTGTCCATCGCCTCATAGAAGGTCGGGAAATGGCAGATCCCGATGGTCTTTCTGCCCAGCAAAGGCGAAAGCTTCAATGTCAGCTGGCGGGTGATCGCCAGGGTGCCTTCCGAGCCGACGAGAAGCTCTGACAGGTTGTTTGTCGGGCCATTGGGCATCAGGGCATCGATGTTGTAACCGCCGACCCGGCGCATGAGATCGGGAAAACGGGCCTTGATTTCCGTTTCTTCCCGGCTGCCGAGATCCAGCAAGTCGCGAAACAACTGCCCTGTCTTGTCCAGGGTGTTCAGATCGGAAAGGTTGGCTGCTACCTCCTCAAACCGGGCGTGCGTGCCATCTGGAAGAATTGCATCAATTGATTCGACATTGTCGCGCATGATGCCGTAGCGGAATGAGCGGGCGCCGCACGAGTTGTTGGCTGCCATGCCACCAAGGGTGGCCCGGGATGAGGTCGAAACATCGACTGGAAACCAAAGGCCGTCGTCCTTCAAAGCTCCGTTGAGTTGATCGAGTACCAGGCCGGGCTGAACGACAGCGGTTCTGTTTTCCGCGTCCACCTCAACGATCGAGTTCAGGTGCTTGGTGAAATCGATGACGATTGCCTCGTTGACCGTCTGGCCGCATTGAGATGTACCGCCGCCGCGCGGCAGGATGGCGATGCCGTTTTCTCTTGCTATTTCCAGTGCAATTTCAACGTCCGCAAAGGTCTTGGGAACGACTACGCCAAGGGGAAACATCTGATAGACGGAGGCGTCGGTTGCATAGCGGCCCCGGTCAAAGCGATCGAAAAACACATCGCCTTCAATTTCGGATTTCAATCGGCGTTCAAGATCATTTTCGGCCGTCATCGATAATCAACTCTTGACTTGCATTTTGAATACAATATTCAATATGGGCAAATGGAGCGCCGATCAAGTGCGCTTTCGATAAAGACTGCGAGGGAACAAACATGGTGGCAGCAGGGCGGCACTTTCTTCAAATTCCAGGTCCGACAAATGTACCGGATCGTGTCCTGCGGGCAATGGATATGCCGACCATGGACCACCGTGGTCCAGCCTTCGCCGATGTTGGCATGAAAGCGCTGGACGGCATGCGCTCTGTCTTCAAAACCGAAGGCAACGTGGTCATTTATCCAGGCTCGGGAACCGGTGCCTGGGAAGCTGCGCTGGTCAATACTCTGTCGCCGGGTGATCTGGTGCTGATGTACGAGACAGGTCACTTTGCAACGCTCTGGCAAAAGATGGCCAACCGGCTGGGCCTCCGGTCAGAGTTCCTCACAAGCGATTGGCGTGCTGGTGCTGATGCGGAAGCTATCGAAGAGCGTCTGCGCAACGACTCATCCCATGAAATCAAGGCAGTATGTGTCGTTCACAATGAAACGTCGACTGGGTGCGTCAGCCCCATCGCGGATGTTCGCAAGGCAATTGATGCAGCAGGGCACCCGGCGCTTCTGCTTGTCGATACGATTTCTTCTCTGGCATCGATCGACTACCACCATGATGAGTGGGGGGCCGACGTAACAGTATCAGGTTCTCAAAAGGGGCTGATGTTGCCGCCAGGACTTTCTTTCAATGCCATCAGCGAAAAGGCAATGAAGGCCTCTGAAACCGCGGGCATGCAAAAGTCCTATTGGGCATGGGATGAAATGGCTGGTCCGAATGCCAGCGGATATTTTCCATACACGCCGGCAACCAATCTGCTCTATGGCCTGGTCGAAGCGATCGACATGCTTCACGAAGAAGGTCTGGACAATGTCTTTGCCCGGCATGCGCGTCATGGCCGTGCTGCACGCAAGGCCGTCGAGGCCTGGGGGCTTGAGACCGTTTGTAAAAAACCATCCGATTACTCCGGATCGCTGACAGCCGTCTTTGTGCCTGAGGGTCACAGCGCCGATGCCTTCCGGAAAACCACACTGGAAAACTTCAACATGTCGCTCGGCAATGGCCTTTCAAAACTGGCTGACCGGGTTTTCCGCATCGGGCATCTGGGTGAATTCAACGATCTGATGTTGATGGGAACATTGTCGGGCGTCGAAATGGGGCTCGAACTTTCCGGCATTCCTTACAGGCGTGGTGGTGCTCAGGCAGCGCTTGACAGTTTGACGGGCCGTGAGCAGGTCCGGGCGGGGGAGGCCGCCGAATAAGCGGAACGGTCCGCAGACTGGGAGACCAGCGAAAAACCGGGAATGAATGTGCAGAGATGAATCCAGGGAGGAAGTGATGAAACTCAGCTCGTTACTCGCAAGTGCGGCACTGTCCGTCGTTCTGACAGGATCGGCTTTGGCTGATGCCAAGGTCCTGAAATTCGGCCACGTCGGCGCACCGGGCTCGCTCTTCGAAGCCAGCGCCAACGAATTCGCCAGCTGTGCCAACAAGAACCTAGCCGGCAAGGTCGAGGTTCAGACCTTCGGCTCTTCCCAGCTCGGCAAGGATAAGGAACTCCTACAGCGTTTGAAGCTTGGTCAGGTTGACTTCTCACTTCCGTCTTCGGTGATGTCTTCTGTCGCAGACGAGTTCGGCGTTTTTGAAATGCCGTACATCATCGGTGACCGCGAGCACATGAAGCGTGTCGAAGGCGCCATTCTGGAAAGCAAGCTGCAGCCTGCTGTGAAGAAAAAGGGCTACCGGATTCTCGCTGTATGGGAAAACGGCTTCCGCCACATCACCAACAACACGCGGCCGGTCAACAAGCCGGCTGACCTGCAGGGTGTGAAACTGCGGACACCGAAAGGCGCCTGGCGCGTGAAGATGTTCCAGCTTTATGGAGCAAACCCGACCCCAATGTCCTTCTCTGAGGTGTTCACCGCGCTTCAGACTGGCGTCATTGATGGGCAGGAAAATCCATACGCCCAGATCTGGTCCGGCAAGTTCCAGGAAGTGCAGAAGTACCTTTCGGTAACCGGCCACGTTTATACGCCGGGGTATCTTCTGGTCTCAGACAAGCACTTTTCCAAGTTGCCGCAGGATGTTCAAGATGGCCTGATCGCATGCGGCAAGGAAACCCAGGCTTTTGTCTATGACACGGCTGCCAAGCTTGAAGTCGAACTCCTGAACAACATCAAGGAAGCTGGTGTTGAAGTGAACGAGGCTGACAAAGCAGCGTTCATCGAGGCATCCCAGCCGATCTATGAAGAGTTCTCCAAGACAGTCGAAGGTGGCCAGGAATTGGTTGAAACCGTTCGCTCGCTCGCCAAGGGCTCTTAAACCAAGGCTCCGGGTCCGGGTAGTGCAGCCCGGGCCCGCTTTTTTCCGACAAGATCAGAAGTTTGTACCGGACATTTCCGTAGCCCTCCGCTTTTATGGGGCTCGAGATGGACTGTGCCCAGACGACCGGACCGAGGAATGCTCAGGGGATTGAAGTTGTTATTGGGATGGTTCCTTGAATGGATGACCATCCTGCTCATGGTCATCTTGACCATTGTCGTCATCGTAGCTGTTGGATACCGCCTCGCGGAAAACTCACTCTCCTGGTATGACGAAATCGCCGCCATTCTGTTGGCCTGGATCACCTATTACGGTGCAGCCCTGGCTGCCTTGAAAAGGCGCCATATCGGCTTTGACAGCGTTCTTCTGGCCATTCCCAACCCGTTCCGGATCGTTGCTGTTCTCGTAGCAGAAGTAATCGTGCTCGGGTTCTTTGTCCTCCTTGCGCAGACGGGCCTTGAGGTTCTGGAAGTCCTGGAGGGGGATACGCTTGTTGCGCTGACATGGGTTCCTGTCCAGTTGACACAGTCGGTCATTCCGATCGGTGCAATCCTCTTCATCATCGCCGAACTGCTGAGTTTCCCGGAATACATGCGGGCAACCGTTGCTGGTCACTCGCTTGAACATCCCGAAATCCATGAGGACGCCTAAGCCATGTTGATATTCTGGATGTTTGTCGTCCTGGTCGTTCTGATTTGCCTGAATGTGCCTATCGCGGTGGCGCTTGGTGTCTCGGCACTGGTTGGACTTCTGGCCACCGAAGGTACTAGCAGCCTCGTCACCATGGCGCTCGACATGTATGACGGCTCGACCAAGTTTTCCCTGATTGCAATTCCAATGTTCGTGCTGGCAGGTGCGATCATGAACGCATCCGGCATCTCCCGGCGTCTGATCGCCTTCGTCGCTGCCCTGATCGGCTTTGTGCGTGGCGGATTGTCCATGGTGACGATCGGTGTGTCGCTGTTCTTTGCCGAAATTTCGGGAAGTGCGGTCGCCGATGTGGCGGCCATCGGATCCATCTTGATCCCTGCAATGAAAAAACGCGGCTACGGCAGTCCGTTTGCAGCGGCAGTCACGTCATCGTCCGCCTCGCTCGCCATCATCATTCCTCCATCGATCCCGATGATCCTTTATGCAGTTTCCGCGAACACGTCTGTGGAGCAGCTGTTTGTTGCCGGTTTTATTCCCGGTCTGCTCGGGGCTGCCGGTTTGATGGGTGTGGCCTACGTTTTCGCCCGCAAGTATGACTTTCCGGTCGAAGAAGCGTTCAACATCAAGACGGTCAAGGAAACCTTCCTCGATGCTCTGCCGACCTTTGCACTGCCGGTCATCATTCTGGGCGGTATCTTTGGCGGCTTCGTCACGGCAACTGAAGCTGCCGGCCTGGCAGTCTTGGCGTCCATCGCCATCGGGCTCTACTACAATGAGGTCAATTTCCGCCGGCTGAAGGCAGCGATGCTGGACGGTGGCATGCAGACCGCGGTCGTAATGCTCCTGGTGGCGGCTTCTGTCCTTATGGGCGGTTTTCTGACACGGGCTCAGATCCCGCAGCAGATCGCAGCCGAAATTCTGGCCTTCACCAGCAACAAATACGCGATCCTTTTGATCCTGAACGTGTTTTTTCTGGTTATCGGTTTCTTCCTGCACTCCGCCGCAGCGATCATTCTGGTGGTGCCGATCGTCATTCCGCTGATCCAGCAAGTTGGCATTGATCCAGTTCACTTTGGCCTGGTCGTAACCTTGAACCTTGCCATCGGACAGCAGACGCCGCCCGTTGCCAGTGTGCTGATAACGGCCTGTTCGATCGCCAGGGCGAACATATGGGAGGTCTCGAAGGTCAATATCTACTTCGTCGCTGTTCTCCTAACGGTGCTGTTGATGTGCACATATATCCCGGCTATCCCGATGTTCCTTGTTGAACATTTCTACCGGTGATCTCATGAGCGAAGCAGCGCAAACCCTTGAAACGGATGAACTCATCTATGACGTGAAGGACGGGATCGGCCGTATCACGCTGAACCGTCCGGAAGCCCGCAATGCGCTGACCTTCGCCATGTATGAGGGGCTGGCCTCCATATGTGCAAATGTGCCGAAAGACGGCTCTGTGAAAGCAATCATCGTGACCGGTGGCGGCGACAAGGCTTTCGCTGCCGGTACCGACATTGCCCAGTTCAGGGACTTCACGACGCCCAAACACGCCCTCGACTATGAGGAGACAATGGAAGGCGTCATGAGCTCTGTCGAACAGTGCAAGGTGCCGACCATTGCTGCAATCCACGGCGCTTGCACCGGTGGCGGTGCGGCCATTGCGGCCGCCTGCGATATTCGCCTTTGCAGCAAGACCATGAAGTTCGGCTTTCCGATTGCCCGCACGCTCGGAAATTGCCTGTCTTCTTCCAACCTGATGCGGCTTGTCTCGCTGATCGGGGCAGGGCGGACTCGCGAACTGTTGTTTACCGCCCGGCTGATTGGGCCGGAAGAAGCGCAAAATGCAGGGCTGGTTTCCGAGATTCTTGAAGATCAGGCCGCCCTCAATCAACGCTCTGAGGAATTGGCCGGACAAATGGCGACGTTCGCGCCTCTCACCCTTCGCTCTACCAAGGAAGCCTTGCGCCGTTTGCGCGACGCACAGCAGAAGCTGGTCGATGATCACGACTTGATCGAGATGTGCTACATGAGCGCTGATTTTAAAGAGGGACTTGAAGCATTCCTCGCCAAGCGGCGTCCGGACTGGAAAGGCTGCTGATGCAAGACACAAACGGGGCAGTTGATATCAAGGGTCCGCTCGATGGCTGCAAGGTTATCGAACTCGCCCACATCATGGCAGGCCCCGTTTGCGGTTTGATGCTGGCGGATATGGGCGCCGACGTCATCAAGGTCGAAAAACAGACCGGAGATGATACAAGGCGCAGCATCCCTCCCTCGATTGAGGATGAATCTGCCGCCTTCATGATGATGAACCGCAACAAGCGCGGCATCGTGCTCAACCTCAAATCGGAAGGTGGACGCCAGGCTTTTTTGCGGCTGGTCAAGGATGCAGACATCCTGATCGAGAATTACCGCAAAGGCACCATGGAAAAGCTCGGTCTCGGCTATGAGACCCTGAGAGAGCTCAATCCGGGTCTGATTTACTGCGAGATTTCCGGGTTTGGCCGCACCGGGCCATATGCGGAGCGGGGCGGTTTCGACTTGATCGCGCAAGGTATGTCCGGCCTGATGTCGATTACCGGCGAAGGTCATGGCCGCCCGCCGGTCAAGGTCGGCGCACCAGTGACCGATATCACCGCCGGTATTCTGGGGGCCATGGGCTGTGCAGCCGCCTATGCACACCGCTTGAAAACCGGGCAGGGCCAAAAAGTCGACACGTCACTCTTTGAAGCTGGAATTACGCATACCTATTGGCAATCCGCCATAGCATTTGCCACTGGAGTATCGCCGGGACCGATGGGATCGGCCCATCCGCTCAATGCGCCATATCAGGCGTTCCGGACGGCCGATGGATGGATCAATATTGGTGCGGCTAATCAGGCCAACTGGCTGCGGCTCCTCAAACTGATCGATGCAGAACACCTGGCCGATGATCCCCGGTTTCGGGAAAACGCCAACCGGATGGAGCATCTTGAAGCGCTTGAGAACGAATTGAATGCGGTGTTTGAAACGCGGGTTACGGACGAATGGTTGACGCTGCTCGAAAAAGGCGGGTTCCCGGCAGGGCCCGTTCTCAGCGTTGGCCAGATGCACGAAGACCCTCAGGCTCTTGCCCGGGACATGATCGTGGAAACCGATCACGACACCGCAGGTTCCGTGAAAACCATTGGGTTGCCGGTCAAGTTTTCCGGTACCCCCGGGGGGGTTCGTGGTCCGGCGCCGCGCCTTGGTGGGCACTGCCGGGAGATCCTTGTTGAAGCGGGATTTTCCGCCGATGAGATCGATATGATGATCGCTGATGGATCAGTTTCTACTGCGTCTTGAATGACCGGCCAGCACTAACGAAACAGGAAGACACCATGCCGACCGAAATCACCCAGAAGATGGCCCATGCAATACTCGATGCGGTGTTCGAAAAGGCATCGGCGATGAACATGAAACCGTTGACGGTTGCCGTTCTGGATGCGGGCGGGCATCTCAAAGCGCTGTCCCGCCAGGACGGAACCAGCACGCTCAGGCCGGATATTGCCCAGGGCAAGGCAAGAGGGGCGATCTCCATGGGCCTCGGATCCCGGGCCTTGTTTAAACGGGCCCAGGAACAACCCTTCTTCATTCAGGCGATGAACAGTCTTTCGGATGGCTCCCTTGTGCCTGTTCCAGGTGGTGTGCTGGTTCGCAACGACGCGGGCACCATCATTGGCGCCGTTGGAATCACCGGTGACAGTTCCGATAACGATGAAGCCTGCGCTGTCGCTGCAATCGAGGCTGTTGGACTAACCGCTGACACCGGTTAGCCGGATCGTTACTGCCTTCTGACAAAAAAGTGAAACGCACTTATGCGGACCGGTGTGCTCCAGCACGACTGGTTCGCAAACATGTCTAGTCGCGGTTGATAAGTGCGTAGAATTCGTACAAGTAGTTGAATTAAATAGAAAAAGCGGCCTGGTCATCAACTTTGTGATCTGTGCAATCTCCGCCGTGTGGTGACCGATAACCGGTACAAGGCGCGAAAAAGAATGCACCGTAATGCCGTTGATCAACAGGCAACGGATAATCCTGCGCTTTACTGATTGTAATAAAATCGATATTATTAAAAAAATTAGGTAAAAATACACTTTAAGAGAAGGCTGGTTGCCGGATGTCTCAGGCAGGATCTGCGGCGGTATCTCGGGACCAACAAATGCAGCTTCGCCTCGGCCGATTTTGAAAATTTGGTCTGAGAAAGCGGCCGTGAAGGAAATTCGAATGTCGGCGCGGGTCTCGCGTCGCTCATGCTGAGTGCAAACTTAACCTCCCTCTTGTACTCAGTAAAAAACTCCCCTGGCTGGCGGCATCCGGTCAGGGGATTTTCTATTGGCGGATGGATACCTTCAAGTGAACGTCACTTCAGAAACCGAAAATTTTGTGCCCGCCGTCTATAGCAACTGGCACTAATGTCAGTTCGCTGTCAGCTTTCCTGTGCACTTGAGAGGCAAAGGGGAGACGCCGATGACTGCACCGCTTTCCGGTATCCGGGTACTTGATCTGACCAACGTTCTGGCGGGGCCGTTCTGCTGCCATCAGCTGGCACACTTGGGAGCGGATGTGATCAAAGTGGAGGTGCCCGGTTCCGGCGATTTGGCCCGTCAGCTCGGGATGGACGAAGACCTCTCGGCCCGAAACATGGGCATATCGTTCCTGGCGCCCAATCCCGGCAAACGGTCGGTCACCTTGAACCTGAAATCTGGACGGGCCAGGGACGTTCTCTTCAAGCTGGTCAAGACAGCTGACGTCTTGATCGAAAACTTCCGCCCTGGTGTGATGGACCGGCTAGGCGTTGGATATGAAACGCTCAAAACGCACAATCCGAACCTGATCTATTGCGCGATTTCCGGTTTCGGCCAGGACGGGCCTTTCAAGGGCCGGCCGGCCTATGATCAGATCATTCAAGGCATGTCGGGCGTCATGGCGATTACCGGGGATGCAAATTCGGCCCCCTTGCGCGCCGGCTGGCCCGTTGCAGATACGGTTGGCGGCTTGACTGCTGCGATGGCAATCTGCGCAGCGCTCAATGCGCCGGAACGGGGCAGCTACATTGATGTTGCCATGCTGGATTCGCTGCTTGCCACCATGGGCTGGGCGGTTTCGAACCTTCTTATCGGCGGTGTGGCTCCGGTTCCGGCAGGAAACGAAAATCTCACCTCCGCACCTTCGTGCGCTTACGTCTGTTCTGATGGACTTTTAAACATTGCTGCAAACAAGCAGGAACAATGGGAAATCCTGGCAAGGCACCTGGGATTGGAAGCCCTGTGTTCGGATCCGCGGTTTCTCACACGGGCGGATCGGAAGGCCAACCGGCATGCCCTGAATGACGCGGTTGAAGGTGTACTGAAATCACGGTCTGCTGCGCTTTGGGAAGAAGAGCTCAACAAGCTTGGAATCCCGTCCGGCCGGATCCTCTCTGTCGAAGATGCCCTCAATCACCCGCAATTCAAGCAACGGAACCAGATCGCCACCTATGAGCTGGCAGATGGACGGCAGATCCGCGCAATACGGACCGGAATTCAAATGGACGGCAAACCGCTTACCGTGGACACACCACCACCGGAGTTGGGCGCCGACACGCAGGAAATCCTCGCCAGTATGGGACTATCTGCGGAAGAAATTGAAACCTTGAAATCGGAGGGTGCCATATGAGCGATGTGTCCGACTGGTGGTCCACCAGCATCATTGACATGGAGCCGGGCCGGATCGCAATTCGCGGAAATCCGATTGAAAACCTGATCGGAACCTTGAGTTTTCCGCAGATGATCTGGCTGATGGTGCGCGGGGAACTGCCTTTTGAAGGAGCGGCAAATCTCTTTGAAGCGGCTTTGGTCGCTGCGGTTGATCATGGTCCTCAAGCGCCATCGATTGCCACCGCGCGCATGGCGGTTACCTGCGGCGCCGCGCTCAATCAGGCCATGGCCTCAGCGGTCAACCTTCTGGACGATGTCCATGGTGGTGCCGGGGAGCAGGCCGTCGAGCTCTATCACCGGATCGCGCAATCAGGCGACCTGAAAGGAGAGATCGATCGGTGGCAGGCTGAAAGAGGCAAGCACATTCCAGGTTTTGGCCACCGCTTCCACAAGCCCGTCGATCCACGTGCACCGCGCCTGATGGCGCTGGTGCGCGAGGCGGCGGGAAACGGCATTTGTTCCGGGAAATTCGCGGGTATTGGCGAAGGCATTGCAGCGGAGCTTCATGCCCGCGCCGGCAGACCGGTACCAATGAACATCGATGGTGCCACTGCCGTGATTTACGCCGAACTTGGCTTTGAACCGCCATTGGCGCGCGGGCTCTTCTGCCTGTCCCGGTCCGTCGGTATTCTGGCGCACGCCTGGGAACAGCAGCAGCAGGGCGGCCGCAACAAAGGGCCAATCCCACCGGCCTACCGGTGGACCTACACCGGCCCTTCGGAAGCCGAGTGAGCATTTACGGCTGAACGACCGCGGCGCTCCATTCGTTGAGGAATTTCCGGCGCTTGAGCGGGTCGACAAAAACCAGCAAGCCAGGGTCCAGACGGATCGGGCGCAAGTGCGGCTGGGTTGCCAACGCGTTTTCATCAATGCGCGGCAATCCGGTTTCAGATTCAATCAATATCTGACCGATGTCCGACAAGAGGAAATCCAGAAATCCACGCCCGAGGTCCAGTTCCGGCGCGTTGACCGGGATCAGCGCCGTACGCAGCAGCACATTCGTGTAGTCCTGCAGCTCGATGATCATGCCATCGGGCCACGAGGGCAGGCGCGACGTCGCATAGGAGCCGAGCACGTTGTAGGCCATCAGAAGGCGACCGGACTTTACATCGTCGATCATCGCACCGGTTGAGGTGTATAGTTGCGGATCAAGCTGGCCCATCACTTCCGACATGCGCCAATAAGTGTCCGACTGGCGAGCATCCTGTGTGGCGAACAGATATCCGGCGCCGGAGCGGTTGGGGTCATAGGTCCCCATCCGGCCCTTGAAGCGCTCCGGATTCTCCCGCATCAAGCGGATCAGGTCATCGCGCGTTCTTGGAAAGGAAAGTCCTTGAAATCCCTTCTGTGAAACCACCAGAACGACCGGTTCCTGGGTAAAGGCAAAAAGCTGGTCGCGCCAATGGGCCCAGCCGGGCAATTCGGCTGTTGCCGCCGATCTAAGGCCCAGCGCGTAGCCGTCATTGGCCAGCTTCATCTGAAGATCCATTGCAGACGAAACGGCAACGTCAAAAGCCGCCGCTTCCTCCTTGATTGCCTGGTAGAGCTGCTGGGTGCTGGTAACCGTATATTGCACCGTCACCTGCGGGTTTCGGCGCTGATAGGCGAGCACCAGCGGAGCGAAGATTTCTGCATCTGTGGTGGACAGGATCTTGAGTTCCGGACCGCTCGCAAGGCCTTCAAAGACAACAGATTCTTCGACTTCGAAGGCGATCGCGGTAGAGATCGCGAAAAGGATTAGGCCGAAGGCAGAGACAAACAGGCGCATGCGCCACCTTCCTTGCGTTGGGACAGTTTGAATTCACCGCGGTGAGCACGGGCGACTTCGCGCACGATGGTGAGGCCGAGACCGGAGCCAACCACATCACCGACATTCGCCCCGCGTTTGAAGCGGGCGGCCAAAGTGGACTCCGGCGTTCCGCCGAGGCCGCGCCCGGTATCCAGAACAGTGACGTCCACCGATGGTCCGGATGTCTCAACCTGAACTTCGATGTGGCCGTCGAGCTCGGAATACTTGATCGCATTGTCCAAAATGTTGCGCAGAGCGCTTTCGATCAGAAGGCGGTCGGCGATAATGTTGGCATCTTGTTCTGAGGGCACAAGCTCGACAGTCAGGTCTCGGAGTTCCGCGGTTGGCCGGAAGGTCTCGACGATGTCGCGGACAAGCAGGTTGAGGTTGATCAGCTCATCGGTTCGCTGGTCGGTTCGGTATATCACCGTTGCATGATCCAGTAGCTGACCCGCCGAGCGGGCGCTGTCATCCACCAGCCGTATTATCTTCCGCAAGCGGTCTCTCAGTTCGCGGTCATCTGCCTGGTGAAGGGCAAGCTCGCTTTGGGCACGCAATGTGGTCAGTGGGGTGCGGATGTGGTGCGCCGCCTCTGCAATGAAGGTTTCTGTTCTTGCAAGCGCCCCGGACAGGCGGGCGATGAAACCGTTGAGGGCGGCCATCAGCGGTGCCAGTTCCGTCGGGACTGGCCGTTCGACTGGCCGCAAATCCTGCGGCCCTCGGCGGCCAACAGCTTCCGTCAGCCGATTGACCGGTTTCAGAACCGATCTGGCGGTCAGGATGGACAGGACCGCTGCCACGAGGAAAAAGCCCAGCCCCAAAAGAACGGCCTGATTGGCAAGACGGGCAACAATGGCCTCCTTGGCCGAACGGGTTTGCCCGACCAGAACCCGCACCGTTACTGGCCGGCCTTCAACCAGCAGAGCACGCTCAACAGACGCAACGCGTACATCCTGGTCCTGAAAAACCACTGTCGAATAGGTCGGTGTCAGGCCTTTGGGCGTCTTGTCGGGAACGGGCAGGTCCGGATAGCCGGTCACGGTCTCGCCATTGACCAGAATGCGGTAAAAAATCCGGTCATCGCCAATCGCCCCAAGCATTGAAAACGCGGAATAGGGGATGTCGATATCAATTCCGTCCATGCCGCCGCGCAGCTGCTCGGCAATTGCAAGCGTTGCCGCGCCCAGAATACTGTCTTGCGTCGTTTCCACCGCCGTATCTGCTACCGACCGGATCGAGAGATAGAGCAGGGCGGCAAGGACCGCAGCAACAGCCAAAAGCTGCCAGATCAGCCTTTGTTGCAGCGAGCCGGCGGAGGGGAAGAGACTGATCATTCCACTGTCAGCTTGTAGCCGACTCCCCTGATGGTCTCGATCCGCGCCTTGCTGCCGTCAAGCTTGCGCCGCAGGCGCCCGACATAGACCTCGATGGCGTTGTCGGTCACCGCTTCGGTTGCTGAAAACAACCGGTCGCACAGCTGGCTTTTGGAATAGATCCGTTCCGGCGCAGCAAGCAGGATCTCAAACAACCTCAATTCCCGGTTTCTCAACTCCCGCGTTTCCCCGGCAAAGGTGAGGGTTGCTGTCAATGGATTGAACGTCAGATCAGCGAAATTCTGCTCCGTTTGCGCAGCACCGCCCCGGCGGCGCAGGACCGCCCGAACGCGGGCTTCTAACTCCATGAAATCAAACGGTTTTGTGACATAGTCGTCCGCGCCGGTGTCGAGCAGGGCGACTCGGTCGGACACCGCTGAACGCGCGGTCATTACGATGACGGGCGTATCCCTTTTGGCTCTGCGATGCGCAGTCAAAAAATCCCGGCCGTCGCCATCGGGCAACATGATGTCGAGCAGAATCAGGTCGTAACTGGTCACCGCCAGATGGTCTTCCGCCATGGCAAGCGACTCGGCCCAGTCGACACCGTGACCGTCCAAAGTCAGGCGGGACTGAACGGTTTGAGCCAGTTCCTGATTGTCCTCGACAAGGAGAAACCGCACTTTTTTGCCTTTCTTTCGAACGTGACAGGTTGATGTCAGGTTGTCCGCTAACTTTCCAACTTGCAAGAGGCGGATGAGCCGGCACCGGTTTGAGTGCGATGGCCACCGCCGATCCATTGGGAGGAATAAATGCAATCCACATTCAAGGCGGCACTGGTCGGTGCCGTAATGTCGATCACTGCAACATCCGTCATGGCGACCGAGTGCATCGCGCCGGCAAACCCGGGTGGTGGCTGGGACTTCACCTGCCGTCAGATCGGCAAGATCCTGCATGAAATCGGACAGGTCAAAGATCCGGTTCAGGTGTCCAACATGGCCGGTGGCGGTGGTGGTCTTGCCTTCGCCCATGTGGTCAACGAGCGTGGTGATGATGCGGATCTTATCGTAGCTGCATCGCAGGCGACAGCGACCCGTCTTGCCCAGAACGCCTATGGCGGGGCAACTGCAGACCAAGTGCGTTTTGTTGGTGCCATTGGTGCCGATCCGGGCGTGATCGTTGTGGCTGCCGACAGCCCGTTCAAGTCCCTTGGCGACATGGTTGATGCGATCAAGGCCGACCCGGGTTCTGTGGCTTTTGCCGGCGGCTCTGCTGCAGGCGGTTTTGACCACCTGAAGGTCCTCATGGTCCTGAAGGAAAACGGCTTCAACGACATCACCAAGGTCAAATACATCGGTGTCGACGGTGGCGCTGACGCCATCACCCAGACCATCGGTGGCTTCACCCAGGGCATGACCGGCGACATGTCGGAAGTTGTCGGCTTCATCAAGTCCGGCGAAGTCCGCGTTTTGGCCGTCCTGACCGAAGAGCGTGTTCCGGGCTTTGACGACATCAAGACCGCCAAGGAACAGGGAACGGACGTTGTCGCTGTGAACTGGCGCGGCCTCTATGTACCAAAAGGCATCAGCGACGAAGCGTTTGAAGCCTGGGGTGCCCGTCTGCAGGCTGTTGCAGACAGCCCGGAATGGCAGAAGGCCATGACTGACAACGGTCTGGCTCCGTTCACCAAGGTCGGCAACGACTTCCAGTCCTGGGTTGATGGTGTGATCAAGTCCACCGAAGACCTCAGCCGTGAGATCGGTGTCATCCAATGATCAAAAGCGACCGCGTCTTCGGACTGGTCGTTGTACTCGGGGCGCTCGCGTATATCGCGAGCGCCTTGCAAATTCAGACCAGTTTCATGTCTGATCCCGTCGGATCCAAGACATTTCCAATTCTCGTTGCCTCTGCTGCGATCCTGTGCGGAATATCGATGATCCTGCGTCCCGATGAGGAACCGGACTGGCCGGCCATGTCCGCACTGGCAGCTCTCGGATTTTCCGTGGTTCTGCTGATTGGCTATGCCTATGCGCTCAAGCCGCTCGGATTTCTCATTCCAACTGCCATTGCCGCAGGTGTCCTGAGCTATCAGATTTCACCCCGTCCGCGGTTTGCGGCGCTTGCAGGTCTCGGTCTGTCGATCGGTTTGTTCCTGCTTTTCAAATATGCGCTCGGGCTGGGGCTGGTCGCATTTCCTAAGGCCATAGGGGGATAGGGGCCAATCATGGATTTGTTTGCCAATCTGGCGTTGGGCTTTGATATCGCCCTGTCGCCTTACACACTCATGCTTGCCATCATCGGCTGTTTTCTGGGAACCATCATTGGTGCATTGCCCGGTCTCGGCCCGTCAAACGGCGTTGCAATCCTGATCCCGATCAGCTTCACCATGGGGCTTGATGCAGTCGCCGCGCTCGTTCTGCTGACATCTGTCTATTATGGCGCCATGTATGGCGGGCGGATCAGCTCGATCCTGCTCAATATTCCCGGCGACGAACCGGCCATGATGACCACGCTTGATGGTTATCCGATGGCCAGAAAAGGCAGGCCTGGTGACGCGCTGGTGATTTCCGGCGTGGCGTCGTTCGTTGGCGCTTTTCTCGCCACCATCGGCCTCATGCTGCTTGCGCCGCTCTTAGCGCGAGTTGCCTATCTCTTTGGCCCGGCGGAATACTTCGCGCTCTATCTGCTGGCGTTTTCAACGCTTGGCGGTATTGCGTCCAACAACCAGGCCAAGGCGGCCCTCGCGTCCTGTGTCGGTCTCGGCATTGCCATGATCGGTCTCGACAACACCACCGGAATGCCACGCTTTACCGGCGGAAACCTGCATCTGATGGACGGCATTGATTTCCTTGTCGCCATCGTTGGTCTGTTTGCCGTTTCGGAAGTCTTCTTCTTCATCGAAAAACACGGCAAGGGCGGTGTGGTTGGCACCAAGCTTGACAAGGTGTCTGTGCCCTGGAGGGATATCGTCTCCACCCGCTGGACCATGCTGCGCTCTTCAATCGTCGGCTTCATTGCCGGGGTTTTGCCGGGTGCGGGTGCAAGCCTTGGGAGCTTCCTGACCTACATGATGGAAAAATCCATCGCCGGCGAAAAAGGCAAGTTCGGTACAGGCGTTGCCAAGGGCGTTGCAGCCCCTGAGGCCGGAAACAACGCTGCTGCCGGTGGAGCGCTTGTGCCGATGCTCACTCTGGGTGTACCAGGTTCGGGTACGACGGCTGTTCTGCTTGCTGTTCTGATGACGCTCAACATCACTCCGGGACCGACGCTCTTTACCGACCGTCCGGATGTCGTCTGGGGCCTGATCGCCTCTCTGCTGATCGCAAACTTCGTGCTTCTAGCCATGAACGTTCCGCTGGTGAAGGTCTTCGTCAAGGTGCTGACCGTTCCTCCGGCACTGCTGTTGCCGGGCGTCACCATGGTGTCTTTCGTCGGCATTTATTCCCTGTCCGGCAGTTACTTTGACCTAGTGCTGATGATTGCCTTCGGCGTCATGGGCTATGTCTTCCGCAAGCTGGATATCCCCACGGTGCCGGTCATTCTCGGCATTCTTCTGGGCAACCAGATGGAAGACAATCTGCGCAGGGCCATGGTTCTGTCGGACGGTGACTGGACGTTCCTGTTCTCGTCGGCGATTGCCAACGGCCTCTGGATTGCCGCAGTAGCAGGCTTCGTTGCGCCATTGTTCTTGCGTAAACTTATCCGCAAACCTCAAATGATCTCGGACTGACCATGACACGTATCCTCGTTCCCTCTGGTGCCCTCGGCCTCGACTATGACAAGGAAGCCCTTGCCAGGGGGATCGCGGCCAAACCGGATCTGATTGCGATTGATGGAGGGTCCACAGACAGTGGACCCTCCTATCTCGGCCGGGGCGTTTCAAAATATGCCCGGGCCTCCACAAAGGAAGAATGGAAAGGCCTGATCGCAGCCCGGGCGGAAGCCGGTGTGCCGCTGGTCATTGGCACTGCCGGGACATGCGGTGCGGACAGCACCGTAGAATGGCTTTACGACATAACCATCGAGTGCCTCTCCGAACTCGGCAAAACCGCGAAGATAGCGGTTCTGAAATCCCAACAGCCGAAAGAGAAGATTGCCGTTGGCCTTGTTGAAGGCTGGGTGAATGCGTTGCCTCATGCGCCTGACGTGACGACCGAGATCGTTGAAAGCTGTAGCAACATCGTTGCCCTCGCAGGGGCTGAACAGATTGGCGCGGCGATAGAAACCGGCGCCGATATCATTATCGCCGGCCGGACAACGGACACGGCGATCATTGCTGCGCTGCCGTTAATGCGTGGCGAGCATGCCGGCGCTGCCTGGCACGGCGCAAAAATTGGTGAATGCGGTGCGCTCTGTGCCACCAATCCCCAGTCCGGCGTTGTGCTGATCGACTTTGACGACACCGGCTTTACCGTAACGCCACTGGCCGACGGCGCGAAATGCACGCCGCATACGGTCTCGGCGCATATGCTTTATGAAAACTCTGATCCGTTCATTCTCTATGAGCCGGGCGGTCATCTGGATGTGACAGAGGCTCGATATACGGCACTGGACGACACGAGAGTGCGCGTCGTGGGCTCAGTCTGGGAGCCTTCGGAGGTTTACACCGTGAAACTGGAAGGCGCTCGCGCGACCGGGTTTCAAACCATTCTACTCGCCACCTTGCGCAACGAACGCTACGTGCGCCACGCCAAGGACTGGTGTGATGACATCCTGCAAAAGCACCGGGCCAAGGTTGAAAACCGGCTAGGCCTGCTGAACGAAGACTTCTCGGTCGAGCTGCGGTTGATCGGAATGAATGCGACGCTTGGCGATCTGGAAAACGTAGAAGTCCTGCCATCCGAGGTCGGTATTCTCGGCATTGTTACGGCTGCCACACAGGCGCGGGCGAACGAAATTGGCAAGCTGCTGAATCCCTATCTGCTGCATCATCCGCTGACCCGCGAAGAGGAGCAGCCAACCTTCGCCTTCCCGTTTTCGCCAGCAGAAATCGACCGCGGCGCGGTCTACGAGTTCTGTCTTAACCACGTGATGACGCTGAGCGAGCCGATGGAAGCTTTTACCCTGGAGGTACGCCATGCCTAAACTTGGGGAACTGGTTGAAAAGGTCCGCTCCAAGAATGCCGGGCCTTTCTGGGTAACGGTCGACATTTTCTGCGGCCGGCCGGACTTGTACGATCTGGTTCGGACATCTTTGCCAACATCTCTTGTTGCCCGGATTTATGGCGCTGATGAAGCTGCAATCAAACGCTTCGAAATCGCCGATCTTAATGTGGTGAAACTCAGCTTCCCGCGTCCCTCGGTTCAAGGGACCTTGAAAGACCGCGACATGCATGGCGCGGCCTGGGCGGAACTCATTGCCGAGCTTTCCATCCCCGACCGGGCTGAATTGGTCAGCTGATACGTTGCGTTAAATCAGATACGCCCTTTGCGGCGTTCGGGATCGCCACTATGAGTTAAACCGCATGGACAATCGCGCCATGCGGTTTTTGATGTGCGAATGTGGAGCAGGGACGTGGAGCGTATCTTGGACGAACTTGAAACCGGATATGACGTGCCTGCCAAACCCGGCATGCGTGAAGCCGATGTTCAAACGCCCTGTTTGCTAATCGATCTGCCAGCATTTGAGCGCAATCTTGAAAGGATGCGCCAGGCTTGCACAGGGATGGGGGTTGATCTGCGGGTGCACGGCAAGATGCACAAGTCCGCTGATGTTGCCCGTATGCAGATGGAAAAAGGCGGCGCCGTTGGGGTCTGCTGCCAGAAGGTTTCGGAAGCTGAAAGCTTCGTGCGTTCAGGCATTACGGACATCATGGTGTCCAATCAGGTGCGCGACCCAGCGAAAATCGACCGTCTGGCAAGGCTTGCAAAAACGGCGCGTATCCAGGTTTGTATCGACGATCTGGACAACGTGGCAGAGTTGTCTGCGGCAGTTCAAAGCCACGGAACCGAAATCGGCGTGCTTGTCGAACTCGATTGCGGGCAGGGCAGGTGCGGCGTGCTGGCGCCGGGTGATGTTGTGCCTCTGGCCAAGGCGGTTCTGGAAGCGCCCGGTCTGAAGTTCTCCGGGCTCCAAGCCTATCATGGCTCAGCGCAACACATTCGCAGTTTTGAAGATCGGCGTACTGCAATCTCAAATGCTATCGAACTTGCGCGGGAGGCTGTCGGTCATCTGAAAGCCGCCAGCATTGCCTGCAAGACGGTGACTGGTGCTGGAACCGGCTCGTTCCACTTTGAAGGAAGCTCCGGCCTCTATACGGAAGTTCAGTGTGGGTCTTACGCATTTATGGATGCTGATTACGGCCAGATCCGCGATGAGACAGATGCGCCCATTTCAGAGTTTGAGAACGCACTCTTTTTGCTGACATCGGTGATGTCCAACAATCGGCCGGGCCAGGCCGTCTGCGACGCGGGTTTGAAAGTCCAGTCCGTCGATAGCGGCCTGCCAATTGTCTATGGCCGCGATGATGTCAGCTACGACCAGTGCTCGGATGAACATGGCATCTTAAAAGATACTGACAACATTTTGAAAATAAACGAAAAACTAAAGTTGATCCCGGGGCATTGCGACCCGACTTGCAACATCCATGACTGGTATGTCGGCATTCGTGACGGGATCGTGGAAACGGTTTGGCCGGTCACCGCACGCGGAAAGGCGCTTTAGGTCACCGGCCATCATAGGAGCTTTCTATTTCGCGATCTTGTCCGCCATCACGGAGATGGTCTGGACGTAGACGCTCGCCTTGTTCCATTTCTTGATCACGCCGTAATTCGCAGTTCCCGGTCCCCAGGGCTGGCCACGCCGCCACCCTTTTGCCTTCAGGTAATTGGCAGTGGAACCCAGAACGTCCGGAACGGAGCGGATCAAGTCGCGCCGGCCGTTGCGGTCAAAATCAACCGCGTATTTTACATAGGAAGAAGCAAGGAACTGTGTCTGGCCGATTTCGCCCGCCCAGGCGCCGCGCATTTCCGATGGGCTCATATCCCGCCGCTGCACAATCTTGAGGGCAGACACCAGCTCATTGGTGAAGAACTTCGACCGGCGGCAATCATAGGCGAGCGTTGAGAGCGAGCGCAGCACGGACATGTTGCCGGAATAGCCGCCAAAGTTGGTTTCCAGCCCCCAGATGGCGAGAATGATAGGCGCTGGGACGCCGTATTTCTTGTCTATACGATTGAAAAGGCGCGCATATTGTTTTTCCAGGCGCTTCGCCTTGTTGATCATCGAATTGTTGACCCGCCGGGCGTAAAACTGCTTGAACGACAGCTTGAAGGATTTCTGATTGCGGTCGAGCCGGATGACCTTGGAATTATAGGTTACGCCCTTGAGCGCTGAGTTCACGACACGGGGCTTGAGGCCATAGCGTGATGCGTTTTTCTTGAAGTCCGCCATCCAGGCATTGAACCCGTTGGGGCCAT
Source organism: Roseibium sp. (assembly GCA_965230705.1). Taxonomy (GTDB): domain Bacteria; phylum Pseudomonadota; class Alphaproteobacteria; order Rhizobiales; family Stappiaceae; genus Roseibium. The sequence goes on from CBDDLN010000001.1 coordinate 2,353,634, forward strand.
TGCCACACTTGGCAGCGTGTACGGGCGATGCGGTTACCGCGAGTGCGGAGACCATGACCGCGATAAAAAAGGCTTTCATGAGATAAATCCTCGAATCCAAATAATATCGGTAAAAATATCTCAAGTAGGCCCTGACGTTAAGGCAGTAGCTGTGTCTTATCGATGTTTTGATCAGGGCAACTGAAGAAGCAGCTCCTGATCCTAGAGGGTTTTGAACTCTTTCAACCAACCCAACCCTTGGGATGTGTTGCCGTTACGTGGGCGGTACTCGGCACCAATAGGCCGGTCATACCCAAGGTTTTTAAGGTGAGTGAGGAGGGCGCGGTAGTCCAGGTCTCCCTCATCCGGCTCGCCCCGGTCAGGCGTTGCTGCAATCTGGATATGGCCAATGATCGGCAGATGCTGCGCCAGCAAGTCTTCCAGCTCAGTTTCCATGATTGCCGCGTGATAGCAATCAAACATCATTTTCAGGTTTTCCTGGCCCAAATCCGCAATGATATCGGCGGCATGTGCAATACGGCTGAGATGATAGCCTGGCACATCCTTTGAATTGATGGGCTCAATCAGGATTGTTTTCCCGGCGGTAGCTGCCTTTTCGCAGGCAAAACGAAGGTTGTCGCGAAAGGTGGCTTCCGCATTCGAGCCGCCATCGGTTTTTCCGGCCATGACATGAATGTTGGCTGCGCCAATGGATTGCGCATATGCCACCGCTTCCACAATCGCTTCTTGCGCTTCAACCGCTCGATCTGGCAGTGCGGCCAGGCCAAATTCACCCAGTTCAATCTGGCCTGGACGGGCATTGATGCCGAGCATGGGCAGCCCGTTTTCCCGCAACGCGGCGCTGACTTCTTTTGCCGGGACATCGAACGGAAAATGACATTCGACGGCGTCAAAGCCCGCAGAGGCTGCCTGATGAATGGCCTCGGGAAGCGGATGTTCGGTGAAGAGAAAACCGAGATTGGCAGAAAACTTCACCTTGTCCGCTCCCCATTGAGTGGCTGTTGTGCCTGCCGGTCAGGTGAGATCGGCGGGCAGGATGCTGTCTGGAATATTCTGATAGCACACCGGACGCAAGAAGCGCCGTATGGCCAGCGTGCCGACTGATGTCGCGCCGAAGTTCGTCGAGGCAGGATAGGGGCCGCCATGCACCATAGCGTCCGCAACTTCAACGCCTGTCGGGAAGCCGTTGGCCAGGATCCGCCCCGCCTTGCGTTCCAGGATCGGCATCAGCTTGCCGGCGTCTTCAGCGTCAGCGTCGTCCATATGCAACGTGCAGGTCAACTGGCCCTGAAGCGAGCGGGCGACCTTGTGCATCTCATCTATGTCCTTGACAACGACGACAAGGCCCAAAGGACCAAAGACTTCTTCGCCAAGCACTTCATTCTTCAACCATTCGGCACCGGTGGTCATGAAGAGATAGGGTGTTGCGTTTCTCAGGTCGCATGTCGTTGTCAAAAGCTCCTGGATGCCTGCCGATGCAGCGATCTTGTCGCGCCCGCTGCGGTATGCGGCGGCGATACCGTCGGTCAGCATCGTTTGCGCGCCAATCGGGGAGAGAGCCTCCACTGCCGCTTTGCTGAATGCTTCGGCATCAGCGCCCTCGATGACGACGGCAATGCCCGGATTGGTGCAGAACTGCCCAGCGCCCATGGTGAGCGAGCCGGCCCAGCCTTTGGCGATCTCTTCGCCTCGATTGGCCAATGCGTTCGGCATGAAGAACATCGGATTGACCGACCCGAGTTCACCGAAGAACGGGATCGGCTCCGGACGGCTTGCGCACAGGTCAAACAGCGCCCGTCCGCCACCAAGAGAGCCGGTAAAGCCTACAGCCTTGATCAGCGGGTGCTGTACAAGCGATACGCCCACATCGCGTTTTCCGCCCTGGATAAGGGAGAAGACGCCAGGATGGATACCACATTTTGCAATGGCCGCATGGATGGCTTCAGCAACGATCTCACCGGTTCCCGGATGGGCCGTGTGTCCCTTCACGACTACAGGGCAACCAGCCGCAAGCGCACTGGCCGTGTCGCCGCCTGCTGTCGAAAAAGCGAGCGGAAAGTTGGAAGCACCGAAAACCGCGACCGGGCCGATCGGGCGCTGAACCATTTTCAGATCAGGCCTTGGCAGGGGCTGGCGGTCGGGCAGAGCTTCATCATGGCGGCGGTCGAGATAACCGCCTGCAAGAATGTGGCTGGCAAAAAGGCGTAGCTGGCCGGTCGTCCTGCCGCGTTCACCCTGCATCCGTGCTTCCGGCAAACCGCTTTCTTGCGAGCCGATCTGTGTGATGGCGTCGGCCCGGGCTTCGATTTCGTCTGCAATCGTGTTCAGAAACTTTGCGCGGTCTTCCCGCGAAGAATAGCCGTAACTCAGGAAAGCGTCTTCTGCTGCCAAACAGGCTTCATTTACGTGTTCAGGCGTTCCGGTGGAAAACTCGTGGGCGTCGCCGAGAGCCGGTGATGATCTGAAGGTTGTGTCACCGCTCTTCCAGGTGCCTGCGATCAAGTGCTTGCCATGGGGTGTGAAAGTCATTTTGAGATCCTTAAAGTCTGACAAAGGAGCACCGGAAGCAGGTGTCGCCGTCAGTTGTTTGGCAGCCATGGCTGTCTGTTTGGTTTCGCCCAATCAACGGTTCCGGTCCGGGAGACCGGCCATTCCTTCAGGCGAGGTCGGAGAATTGACGGCAGGGTACAAGTGCCGGTAGCGGCCATCAACCAGAGACAGCAGCGAAAACGCAGTGTTTCTCAAATGAAACGGTGCCTGCTTTCGTCTGCATGCCGGATAAAAAGATTTGCAAAAGCTGGCCTTGCCGATTTCTGCTGCACTGGTATTCCAATCGATTAGATTAATTGGGAATCAGAAAAACATTTCTTTTCAGGGAGGTCTGGAAGCCAATGAGCGATAAAACCCGTGCCAACCGGAAATTCCGGTCGCAGGAGTGGTTCGACAATCCGAACAACCCGGGAATGACCGCACTGTACCTGGAGCGCTATCAGAACCAGGAATACACGCGCGAGGAACTGCAAAGTGAACGCCCGGTCATCGGAATCGCTCAGACCGGCTCCGATCTGGCGCCTTGCAACAAGATCCATGTGTTCCTGATGGACCGGATCAAGGCCGGAATCCGCGATGGGGGCGGAATTCCGATGGAGTTTCCGGTCCACCCGATCCAGGAAACCGGCAAGAGGCCGACCGCAGCCCTCGACCGCAATTTGGCCTACCTCAGCCTTGTCGAAGTGTTGCACGGGTATCCAATTGACGGTGTTGTGCTCACCACGGGGTGTGACAAGACAACCCCGGCCATGCTCATGGGGGCGGCGACGGTCGACCTTCCCGCCATCACGTTGAATGGCGGCCCGATGCTGGATGGCTGGTGGAATGGCAAGCTGGCTGGGTCCGGAATGACCGTATGGGAAAGCCGGCGCCTCCTGGCAGAAGGGAAAATCGACTACGACGAGTTCATGAGCCGGGTCTGTGCATCCGCGCCGTCGCTGGGTCACTGCAATACCATGGGAACCGCGAGTACCATGAACGCCATGGCCGAGGCCCTCGGCATGAGTTTGCCCGGATGTTCGGCCATTCCAGCCCCGTTCCGCGAACGCATGGCGATGGCCTACCGGACCGGCAAACGGGCCGTTGAGATGGTTTTTGAAGACCTAAAGCCATCCGATATTCTAAAGCGCGAAGCTTTTGAGAATGCCATCGTCGTGAATTCGGCAATTGGCGGATCGACCAACGCACCGCCGCATCTTCAGGCGATTGCGCGCCATGCAGGCGTAGAGCTGGATGTGACCGACTGGCAGAAGGTCGGTTTTGATGTTCCGCTTCTGGTCAACATGCAGCCAGCCGGAGAGTATCTCGGCGAAGCTTTCTACCGGGCAGGCGGCGTTGCAGCCGTCATGGGTGAACTGCTGGCCGCTGGACGATTGAACTCGGACGCGATGACCGTTACCGGCACACCAGTCGCCGAAACAGCCGGCGATCAGCGTAGTCTTGATGCCAAGGTCATCACGAGTTGTGAAAATCCTTTGCGCGGCAAGGCCGGTTTTCTTGTGCTTTCAGGAAACCTCTTCGACAGCGCCTTGATGAAAACGTCGGTGATTTCGGATGATTTCCGCCAGCGGTTCTTGTCGCGGCCGGGTTCGGAAGGGGTGTTTGAGGCAAAAGCCGTCGTGTTTGAAGGTCCGGAAGACTACCACGAGCGGATCAACAACCCCGAGCTTGAAATTGATGAAAACACCATCTTGTTCATTCGCGGCGTCGGTTGTGTCGGCTATCCGGGGTCTGCAGAGGTGGTCAACATGCAGCCGCCTGATGCTGTGATCAAGGCAGGTATCAATCACCTTCCGACGGTAGGGGACGGACGTCAGTCCGGAACCTCGGAAAGCCCGTCCATTCTCAATGCCTCGCCTGAATCGGTTGTTGGTGGCGGCCTCGCGCTGCTGGAAACAGGTGACATGGTCCGACTTGACCTCAACTCATGCACGCTGAATGCACTTGTTCCCGATGACGAGTGGGCTAAGCGCCGGGAAGCCTGGCAGCCGCCGGAGCTGGATCACCAGACGCCGTGGCAGGAAATCTACCGCAAACACGTTGGCCAGCTTGCCGACGGTGGATGCCTGGAGCTTGCGACCTGCTACCGGCAAGTGGCGAAGAAATTGCCAAGGGATAACCACTAGCCCTATTTCGGGTCGGTCGTTTTGTTGGGGATTGCACGCAGAAACTGCGTGGATCCCCTAACGCATTCGACGAAACTGCCAGCGTTAGCCATGTTTGTGCCTATTGCTTGCCAATGGGCCTTTTTGGCCTAATTTTAAAACGTTATCTGACGAACCAAAGTCTCTGTGTGGGTGGGATTTAGGAGGTGCATAGGAAAGCTGCCTGAGAAGGCATAACCGGGGCGAAAATGGAAAATCAGACTCTTCCGGAGCAAATTGCGCATCAGTTGAGGCGGCGCATTCTGTTGGGTCAGCTTCAGCCGGGAGCAGCAATCAAAGAACGTGACAATGCGGCGTCCTTGGGTGTCAGCCGCACGCCAATGCGCGAAGCCATTCGCATTCTTGCCAAGGAGGGTCTCATACAGCTCCGGCCCTTGCGCAGCCCGATTGTCGCCAAACCCACCACCAAGGAAATTACAGACGACCTGGAGGTCATGGCGGCCCTGGAAGCGCTGTCCTGCGAACTCGCCTGCCAGAACGGCACTGATGACGAACTCACACAACTCGGTGTTATTCATGAGCGTATGCTTGATGCGGCAGCGGCTGGAGATGCCATCGCGCTGTTTGAAATCGACATGCGTTTCCATCATGCAATTGCCGTGGCTGCCCACAATCCGGCTCTGGTCAAGACCCATGAATCCTATCAAAGGCGGCTCTGGCGCACACGGTTCATGTCGGCGAAAGCGATCAATGACCCCGGGCAACTCATGCGCCAGCATGGTGAGATCCTACGCGGCCTGCAGATGCGCAATGGCGAATTGTCTGCACAGGAAATCCGAAATCACCTTCTACAGATCGTTCCGCTTGTGCCTCAACTGTTTGAACCAGACAATGAAGACCAGAACCGTCCCGTCCTCCAGCACGCAGTCCAGCACAAACCCTAGGTCAGTTTCGCAATTGGCGCTGCCGCAACACCTTTCTGTTCCAGATAGGCAGCGACGCGCAGCGCCAGATCTTCCCGCCATGGCGGGGCAATAATCTGCACGCCGATCGGCAGGCTTGCGCCATCCAGCCATATGGGGACTGTCACCACAGGAAGTCCGATAAAAGATATCGGTTGGGTGAAGAGGCCAATGTTGGCCCGTGCAGGCAACTCTTCGCCATCCAGCACGACGGTCTTTGTTCCAGACGGAAGCGCGTGAAACGGCGTTGCTGGTGCGATCAGGATGTCCGTGGTTTCAAAAATCGTCAGCATTTGCTTGCGAAACCAGCTGCGGAACCGTTGCGCGTGCTGAACCCATGCGGCGGGAACCATGGCGCCGGAAATGAACCGGTCACGGGTATCGGGATCAAAATCCTCAGGCCGCTTCCGGATCCGGTCCAGATGAAGCGCAGAAGATTCGGCTGTCGTGATCACATAAGCGGCAGCCCGGGCCCGCGCTGCCTCTGGCACGTCCACTATTTCATCTGCGTTCAAGGCAGTCGTGACGGCTGAGACGGCATCCCGAGCTTCCGGAAGCATCTTCTGTTCAAAATACCCGCCAGCGATCCTGACTTTCAAACCTTTGATGCTTTTGCCCAGTTCCGGAGCGGTGATGAGCGCAGGTTTGTCGGCCTGGGAAGGATCATCCGGATCGGGTCCTTGAAGAATATCAAAGACCTGCGCCAAATCTTCGGTAGACCGGGCAAGTGGTCCGGCATGGTCCAGACTGCCGCAGAACAGATAGGCACCATGACGGCTGAGACGGCCGTAGGTCGGTTTCAGCCCGAAGAGGCCGCAGAAGGCAGCCGGAACCCGGATCGAGCCATTTGTATCGGACCCGAACGCCAGCGGGACCATGCCGCTGGCAGTTGCAGCGCCAGAACCGCCAGACGACCCGCCGGTCATCCGGCCTGTGTCATGCGGATTGAGGCTGTTGCCGTCATGGGCGTTTTCGCCAGTAAAACCGTAAGCGTATTCGTCCATGTTGGTTGCGCCGACCAGGACGGCACCGGCCGCCGTTAGTTTCGAGATGATGGTGGCATCCTGCGCGGCAGCCAGGTTCTCCCGGTTGATCTTGGATCCGGCGCGTGTGGCAATTCCTTGAATGTCATAGAGGTTCTTGGCGGCAAAAGGCACGCCAGCCAGGGGCAGGGACGCACCGCCCGCTAGGGCCTTGTCGACAGCCTGTGCGTCTGAAAGCGCCCGGTCGACAAGAATATCGGTAAAGGCGTTGACCTTCGGATTGAGCCAGGCAATTGCTTCCAAGGCGCGGGTCGCCACGGTTTCAGCCGAAACGTCTCCTGATTGAACAGCATTTGCTGTCTGCGCGACCGTCCAGGTGTTCTGGTTTTCAGGCAATACCGTCATGGGAGAAACACCGGCGCTGCTTCCTCATCATCCCCAAGCGGAAAGGCGAGGAGCGCATTTGCCGCCTTTGCCGTTGCCGCCATATTGGTTTCAACCGAGGAACGCCATTCGTCTTTTATTGTCAGGCCCATGACCTTTTCCATGTTGGCCACATGGGCTTTTTCGTCAAATGGTTCGGTCATTTGGGAGGTTCCTTGGCTTTTGGCGATTGTTTGGAGACCGCATCAACGGGCTCTAATTTTCTGCAATCAAAGAAAGACTAACGGCTGTGAGTTGTCAGGAAAAGCCGGGACATAGGGGTTTGGCTGAAAGAGCCGGCATTTTCTTTAGGTGATCAACATCATTTGGACGCAGGCGCAGGCGCAAAAATGGTGTGAACAAGATTGCATAGTCTGCTTTGGACTTCTCGGCGGGTAGCGGCCATTCCGGTTTCTCGACATACGTCCCGGCTTAAATCCCAGTGACTTGTCTGGCAGCCATCTCATCGAAACGCCAGATGCGACCGCGGCCACGCCAAACTAATGGAAAGCGGACCCGACCAAATCGCCGTCTTGCAAACAATGAGTTGGCGGCAATGATCCATAGCCGGTTGGCGTGCGGCAGCTCGGTTTGGCCGATGATCAAAATCAATCCGGTCTTTAATAGCCAGTGGTAACTTGGGATTGAGTGTAGTCCGTAGCGATGGGGCCAGAGGCTGTGACACAAAGCGCGAAGATTACTGGTCGTTGCATGTGCGGCGAGGTGAGGGTCACTGGTACCGCCAGCGAGCCCAAGGTGACTGCATGTCATTGCCAAATGTGTCGCCGTTGGTCGTCAGGCCCTTACTTCGAAGTGTCTTGCGAAAACGTCACTTTTGAGGGCAAGGACAACATCGAGACAATCCGCTCTTCCGAGTGGGCAGAGCGTGCCTTCTGTAAGGTGTGTGGCTCAAACCTTTACTATCGTATCGTCGATAGTTCCGAATACCAGATATCCGCCGGTCTGCTGGATGATACGTCGGAACTACGCTTGGCCATGCAGGTCTTCATCGATAACAAACCACCCTTCTATACAATGGCGGACAAAACGGAAACAATGACTGAGGAAGAGGTCTATGCAGCTTATTCTCCTCAGTCGGACTGAATGTATAGCCGCACCCTGACCAGCTGCGCGGACCTTTTCTATGCGCACTGACTAAGCTGCGCAAAATGGTTCGAGGTGTCTGATTTGGAGAACAAGTCCATAAAGGATGAGGCACGCTGGAAACGCTGATGTTCCATTCGATCATTTCGAAGCAAACGGACCACCACCGATGATGACAAGATCCCTGCTGTTCATTCTGCTAACCATTGTGATGGCTCCAACGGTCTTTGGAGGATCTGTTCTGGCTGCGCCTGATGCTGCTCGCGGAAAGGAAGTTGTCGATCAGTGGTGCCGGAAATGTCATTTGCGGCCGGGCGATCCGCCGAGTGCGGATATGGCGCCTGCCTATGAGGATATTGTTTTGCTGCCAGGCCGCGACCGCAGATATTTTGAGCGCTTCATGAAAGCCGACCATTTTCCGATGACAACATTCCGTTTGTTCGATCGCGAAAGGGCCGATGTGATTGCCTATCTGCTGGCACTGCAGAAAGCGGAGCGCGCCAAGGGGCGCGATTAGAGGGCAGGTTTCGTCCTAGACCAATTCTTGCTCGGCGCCGAAGACAGCCTCGGACCATTCAAGAACGGCCTTCCTGTCTGGTGGCAGCAGCTCGCCAAGTTCGCCGGCAAAGTCCTCAAGTGCGGGCACATAGTCTTCACGGACCGCGAGAAGCACGGGAATTCCGGAGGATACCGCCTGTTCAAGAACCTGTCTCAGGCCATAGCCTTCTGATTCTGCCCGCCCAAACCGGTTGATGACCAAAAGGTCTGCGCCTCTTGCAAGATCGGCCGTCACATGACCGGCAACATCGGTAATAGCCTGAGGATCCAGCCGGCAACCGCTGGCATATTGTCCACGTTCCTGGAGAACCGGTGTTTCCCAGCCCGACCGCAGGCTGGTCAGGCTGACGTTCTTGTTGGTTTGCCCGGCCGTATCTGAAACGGATTGCAGGACACCGGCAAGATCATGGCCTTGCTGTGCCAGAGTCCGGCAGACGTCTTTGAGAAGGCCGTTGATCGGGAACTTCGACGGGAAAACGATTGCTGCAAGCGGGCGGATAGCTTGATTGTTTTCCTGGAATTCAACGTCTTGCGCGGTCATACACTTCAGCCATGGAAACTTCACAAGAGGCGAACATACCAAAATTGGCGGCTTCATCTCAATGTGGTGACTATTGTCCTTCCGTCCCATAAGCGGCGAAGGTGTTTAGCCGAACCAGCACGAGACCTCCCCGAAACTGCCGAAATCAGCCTTGATATCAGCGCCGGGAGGGCATTCGACCGGCCGGATGAAGGATCCGGACAGGATGATATCGCCAGCCCTGATCTTCTGCTCATAGCCCGCCATGCGCCTTGCAAGCCAGACCACGCTTTCAACCGGGTCATTCAAAACGCCGGCGCCAAGTCCGGTCTCCTCAACGTCGCCATTGCGGGTGACAATGGCTCCCGTCCAGCGCAGATCAACCTCGCGGACGTCATGCTGTTTTGAACCAAGCACCAGCCCGGCGTTGGCAGCGTTGTCGGCAATCGTGTCGGTAACCTTCCGGATCGCCCCGGTCTCCGCGTCCTGCCGGATGATCCGTGTGTCGAGAATTTCAAGGCTGGGCGCGACGTAGTCGGTGGCAGCCAGAACGCTTTCGCGCGTCACGCCATTTGTGTCCAAGTCGGCCTTCATGACAAAGGCGATTTCGGCTTCAATGCGCGGCTGGATAAACCGGTCCTTTGGAATGGACGCGCCATTTTCAAACAGCATGTCATCAAACAAGACGCCGCTATCGGGGATATCTATACCAAGTGCCTGTTGCATCGCCTTGGATGTCAGGCCGATCTTCCAGCCGATTATCGACCGCCCGGCCGCAAGTTTGCGTTCCTTCAGGGCGTTCTGGATGGCGTAGGCATCTTCCATCGTCATTGAGGTATGCTGCTGGGACAAAATTCCGATCTGCGTGCGGTTTTGCTCCGCCTCAAACAGCGCTTCTGCCGCATCAGCAATGACGCTGGTGCTTAGGGTCATTGCTCATCCTCCACGCCGTTTTTTAAAATGCCGATGCCTTCCGCCTCGATTTCAACCACGTCTCCAGGCTTCAGAAAACGGGGCGGATCGAACCGGGCACCCGCACCGGTCGGCGTGCCGGTCACGATAATGTCTCCTGGTACCAGCGTGGTGAAGGTGGAGATATATTCAATCTGGCGCGGGATCGGGAACAGCATCCGGCTGGTCCGGTCGTCTTGGCGTAGCTCTCCGTTGACTTTTGTCCTGAGCCGGATGTCGGCCAGCTGATCTGCGGACTTAAACGGAACGATCCACGGGCCCATTGCGCCAGAACAATCGAAGTTCTTGCCCTGGGTCACATTGAATTTCGCGTGCCGCACCCAGTCACGCAGCGTACCTTCGTTGCAAAGGGTAATCGCTGCGATGTGGTCATAGGCGTCGGATTGTTTGATGTGCCGTCCGCCCTTTCCGATGACGATTGCAATTTCACCTTCATAATCGAGTTTGTCGGACGCCTGCGGCCGGATCAACGGCTGGCCGTGTCCAGTGAAAGACCGCGGAAATCGGATAAAGAGCGACATGTTCGGCGGTGCTTCGATACCGTCCTTGTATTCCGCGTTCCGGTCTGGAAAGTTGACGCCAACACAGATGATCTTCTCAGGGTCCGGCACTGGTATCTGAAAGGAAAAACTGCCGTTTTTATGGGTAATGTCCTTTCCGTCAGCCGCATCCGCAAGGGCAGACAACCCATCGGCTTCGACTACGTTCCGCAAGGTCGGCCATTGTGGAAACTCCGGCGAAAGCGCAATCATTCCAGCGTCATTTACAGCGCCGTAGAAGGTTTTCCCGTCAGCTGAATAGGTGGCAAATTTCGTCATGAAGGCTCCAGTGATCGGGCTATTTCGGTGATGACATCGAAAGCAAAGGCAATGTCGTCCTCGGCGCAGTCGAACTGACCGGCCTGGAAACGGATCACCTTCTGGCCGTCAAGGTTGGTCTGGGTCAGGTAAATCCGGCCATCGTCATTGATCCAATCCACTAGGTCCTGGTTCAGGTCATCGAGGTTATCAGCACCTACAGGCGCGTATTGATACGTGAACAAGGAGAGCACGGGCTCTGATGTAATCCGGAAGTCCGGTTCCTTGCGAAGACGCTCGCAGAGCGCGCCGGACCAGGCAACATGATTGCGGATCCGCGATCTGAGGCCATCAAGACCATACGCCCGGATCAGGAACCAGATTTTCAGGGCCCTGAACCGGCGGCCCAATGGGACCGTCCATTCCGAGTAGTTGATGATGCCATCCTTGCCGTGGGTCTTCAAAAACTCCGGTCTGATGGCAAGGGTTCGGACGAGATCCTCTGGGTTCTTGAGGAAATGGGCCGAGCAATCGAATTGCGCTCCCAGCCACTTGTGAGGATTGAACACGACGGAATCAACACCTTCCACACCGTTCCAGAGCTCCCGGAACTCCGGGACGATCATGGCCGCGCCCGCCCAGGCGGCGTCAAGGTGGGTGTAAAGGTCGAATTCCCGGGCAACCTTTACACAGGCAGCAACGTCATCAGAACCGCCGACGCTGGTGCCACCGGTACTTATGATAATTCCGGCTGGCAGATACCCGTCCGCCCGGTCCTTTTCGATCATCGCCCGCAATGCGCCGACATCCATGGACCGGCTTTCACCCTTCACCGGTATACGGACAAGGTTGTCCTGGCCGATCCCTGCGATCCATATTGCCCGGTCAATTGAGGTGTGAACCTCGCCGGAAGAGTAGATCCGCAGTTTGGGTTGACCTGAAAGACCCTCGGTATTGCCCTGCCATTGCAACGCCTTTTCGCGCATGGTCAGAACTGCGGCGAGGGTGGCTGAAGAGGCACTGTCCTGAATGACGCCGGTGAAATTGTCCGGCAGCCCGATCGCCTGGCGCAGCCACTCGAGCATGCGTGTTTCCATTTCCGTTGCCGCAGGTGAGGTCTGCCAGAGCATGCACTGGGCCGCCACTGTGGTGACCAGATATTCCGCAAGCACCGAAGGGGGGGCTGCGTTTGCTGGGAAGTAGGCGAAAAAGCGCGGGTGCTGCCAGTGGGTCATTCCGGGCATGACGATCTCTTCAAAATCCTTGAAGATGGTCTCCATGTCTTCCGGAGTTTCCGGTGCCGACTTGGGTAGTGCATTGAGGACAGTGCCCGGTTGAACCTGGGCCCGCACAGGGCGGCTACGCAAGGTCTTGTGATAGCGGGCGCCCCAATCGGCGATCCGTTTGCCCCAGCTGGCGAAATCATCCCAGTTCATTGAAATTCCTATGGCGCTACAATGGGTTGTGCAGCCAAGGTAGCTGATTGCAACTCCGTGTCGAGAAAAACCGACCCCTCTTCAAACCAGCTTTTGGGCGCCGGAGCTCCCCAAAGGGTTTGGCGCTGAGGATCCTTGAGGTCCCATTTGATTGGCTCCAGATCCGGGTCCACCGTCTGGTAGTCAGAACAGTAGATCTCGATCCTGTGGCCGTCGGGATCACGGACATAGAGGAAAAAAGCGTTGGATATTCCATGCCGGCCCGGGCCGCGTTCGATGTTGCCGATCCAACCGGTCGTCGACATCAGGTCCAGAAGATCAATGATGTTGAGCGGCGTTGGTACCCAAAAGGCTGTGTGGTGCAGGCGGGGGCCGGTTCCATTTGTAAACGCGATGTCGTGAACACCGCCCTTGCGATGGGTCCAGGCCGCCCAAAGGCGTCCGCTTACCTCGTCTTCGGTGTATTCGGTCACCCGGAAACCGAGCTCGTTGTAAAAGGCAACCGACGCGTCGACATCCGGCGAGAAGCAGTTGAAATGATCGATCCGCAGCGGTTTGACGCCCTTGTAGAGCGCGTATTTCTGATGGATCGGTGGCAGGCGGTCCATTCGGCAGTAGAATTCCAGCGGGATACCGTGCGGGTCCCGGGCCCTGAATGTCCGCGATTGATAGGGCCGTTCAACCCAATCGACCGGCAGGCCTTTGCCCTTGAAGAAATGTGCGGCCTTGTAGAGATCTTCTTCGTCAAACACCTTGAAGCCAAGATCGCGGGCTACGGCGGACGTATCCTGCCGCAAGACGATGCAATGGTGACCGCGTTCTTCCATGGCACGCAGATAGATTGTGTCCGCCGTCTCATCCGTGACCTGCAGTCCGAGCGTGTCGACGTAGAACGCCCGGCTTTTGGCAAGGTCGGTGACGCCCAGTTCCACATGGCTGAGACGCACGATATTGAACGGCGGATAGAGATTGGGAGCGGGTATGGGCATCGCGAATGATCTCTGAAATTAGAGGGGATTATTGAACCGGGAAGATGACGTTGGTCTGACCGGTGCCAGAACTCGGAAAATACTCCGACACGACTTCGCATTTGTTGGAATAGCTGTCCCAGCCGAGCGCGCCATAAAGCATGGCGGTGTCGTGCATGGAGCCTTCGCCGCAGCAGTGTTCGGCATATTCAGGAAGCATTTTCAGGAACGTCGCGTGATCGCCATTCTTCCACATGTCCAGGACGTGCAAATCCATTTGCCGGTTGAATTCGGACGAAATCGTGAAGGTGCCGTTGTTGGCCGCATAGTCCTTGTTCGCCCATATCTTGTGGGAGAGGGAACCTGAGGCCACCAAAAGCACCTTGCTGTCGCTGCCTTCCACTGCTGCGCGGATTGCTTCGCCGACGACGCGGCTTTCCTGATGGTCGTGCACCGTGCACCAGGCGGCGATGGAGACGACTTTCATGTCATGCTGGCGGCTCATGAAACGCATTGGAACAAGCGTGCCGTATTCCAGCTCGAGGCTGTCCAGATGATGCGACAGTGTGTGGACACCTTTGTCCGTCGCAACCTTGGCAATCGCGTCACCGAGCTCCGGATTGCCTTCATAGGAATAAGGCAGATCCTGGATGAATTGCGGGAACTCGTTGGAGGTGAACAGGCCCTCGAACCGGCTGTTGGCGTTGATATGGAAACCTGCATTGACCACCCAGTGGGTGTCGCAGATGACAACCGTGTCAGCGCCTAACGCCTTCGCCCGGCGCGCGATTTCATAGTGCCCTTCGATTGCCGGCTGGCGTTTGCCTTCGATTGGGCCTGGCTGTTCCGACATGAGCATGGTCGGAACGTGGGTCATTTTGGCGGCAAGAACGATCTCACCCATGGCTGTCCTCCCTGACGGCAAATGCCGTCTTGTCTCCATTACGCCCCCAGGCGCGGAATGGCGTGCTCGCCGATGGCAAAGCCGACGTGCTTTTGTTCCATGTAGAACTCGAACGACCAGTCGCCGCCGTCACGCCCGATGCCGCTTGCTTTCACACCGCCGAAGGGTGTCGGCAAGTGGCGGACGTTTTCCGAGTTCACCCAGATCATTCCGGCTTCAAGGCGGTTGGTGAAGCGCATGGCCCGGGTGATGTCATTGGTCCAGACATAGCCGGTCAGGCCGTATTGAACGCTATTGGCGATTTCCAGGGCCTCTTCCTCCGTTTTGAAACGGATCGACGTGAGTACCGGACCGAAGATCTCCTCCTGAGCGATGCGCATGTCGTTACGGGCACCGGTGAAGAGCGTCGGCCGGACGAACCAGCCTTCTGATCCGGCCCGGATCCCGCCAGCGGCGATCGTGGCGCCATCCGCCCGCGCGGTATCGAAATAGCCGGTCACCTTGTCGAAATGGCTCTTATGGATCAGCGGCCCGATCTCAGTCTGTGGATCAAGCGGATGGCCAACCCTGATATTGTTGACCCGCTCGACAAGCCTTGCCTCAAATTCGTCCGCGATGCTGTCCTGGATCAACAGGCGGGAGGACGAGGTGCAGCGTTCGCCGTTGAGCGAATAGATCATGAAGATTGCGGCATCGAGCGCCCTATCCAGGTCCGCGTCCTCAAACACGATGACCGGGTTCTTGCCGCCGAGCTCGAAATGAACCCGCTTTAGCGTATCCGCGCCCTGTTTCATGATCTGTGACCCGGTACGGCTTTCGCCGACAAAGGCGATCGCCTTGATATCCGGATGTTCTGTCAGGGCCTTACCGGCATCTTCGCCGAAACCATTGACCAGGTTCCAGACACCTGCCGGGAGGCCCGCTTCTTCCGCGATTTCCAAAAGGATCCGGGCGGTGACCGGCGAAAACTCGGCTGGTTTGTGGACGACCGTGCATCCGGCGGCAAGTGCCGGTGCGATCTTCCAGGTCGACAGCATGAACGGCGTATTCCAGGGGGTGATCACGCCAACCGGGCCAATTGGAACACGGGTGGTGATGTTCATCAGGGTCGGCGAGGGAAGGGACTGGCCATCGCGTGCGCTTGGTGCGCGGTCAGCAAAAAACCGGAAGTTTTCCGCCCCGCGCAAGGCCGCCTTGGACATGAACCGCAGTGCCTGTCCGGTATCCCAGCACTCACACAGGGCAATTTCCTCAGCCCGCTCCACGATCCGGTCAGCAATCTTGTGCAGGATCTTTTTGCGGTCGGATGCGGCCATGTCCCGCCAGGCGGGAAACGCATCCTTTGCCGCCTTTGCTGCAGCATCCACATCTGCCGCGCCGCCTTTGGCGACATTACAGATCAGGCTTTCATCAACGGGGGAGTGGGTCTGGAACATTTGGCCGGAAACGGCGGGGGCAGAGATGCCTCCAATGTGGTTCATAACGCCGTTTGACCGGAAACGGTCGAGATAGCCATTCAATTTGGCGATGTTGGTGTCGAGTGCCGACATGATTTCAAGCGTCCTTCAGGTGATCGCGGATGGTGCCGGTTTTGGGGGAAAGAGCCGGGTCGATGTCCCGCATCTCCAGCGACAGGGCGATGGAATGGGTGGCCAGGGCCGGCTCCAGGAATTTCCGTGCGGCTTCAAAGAGCGCCTCTGTGGCTTCGGCCTTCACGGCTTGCGGACGTCCGCCGCGTAGTCTGACCGAGATATCAACAAAGCCGTGCTTGGGATCGCCATCTGCAATGCTGTAGTAGGCCGCTTTCAGTGCCCGGACCCGGATGCCGGGCATCGGGAAAGTCTCGATCTCCGCGGCTGCCGCCCGCAAATGATCGCAATAAGCCTGCAGATCGATCACGTCTTCCAGATTTGCTGAGTAGTCCAGAGTGATATGCGGCATGAATTTTCCTTAACAAGGCAATATTTGCTATGTTAAATAAAAATCAGCTTCTGTCAATTTAGATTGCAGGTCCACCGGTCAATCCGCTAAAGGCGCGTCATGAAAACCGATCCAAAGACCACAAGCAAAGCTGATCTGCCCACAACGCGCCGCTCGGTTCCAATTGCCCTGATCCGCGCACGGGAAAAGGTCATGGGGCCGATCCGTGACATGCTGGCCTCCTCAGGCATTACCGAACAGCAGTGGCGGATCTTGCGGGTGCTGGATGAATCCGGACCGCTGGATGCCTCGACATTGGCAGAGCGCGCCTGCCTGTTGTTGCCAAGCCAGACAAGGATCGTTCAAACGCTGACCGAAAAGGGATTGGTCACTCGCCAAGCGGACCAGAATGACCGCAGAAAGCAGACGGTGGCCATCACCGATGCCGGCCGGAAGATCATCTCAAACAATCTGGATGAAGCCCAGCGGATCGCTCGCCACATCGAAACCGTGATCGGCAAAGATGACCTGCAGCAGCTCTTTAAGATCCTGCAGAAATTCGACGATATCTGATCGCTGATTGAGGCAGGCTGAGTCCCGTTTTTAAGTGTTTAGACTGTTTATCTGCGCGGCAAACTCTCTTGCAGACGCAAGGCAACGTTCCTTTGAATGCGCATAGTGATTGCCATGCAATTCTGTGATCAACGTTGTCTTTTCCCGGATGTTCAAAACACGCGCCAATGCGTCGTAATCGACCCTGCCGAAGCCCGGCGGGGCGTGCATGTCGCCAACACCGAAAAACATGTGCTCGCCCTGGTCAGCTACATCCACGCTCACCGGTGGTCCGGCGCTGTCTGAAAAATGAATATGGCCCACGTGCGGCGCCAGATCGGCAGCAGCTGCAATGACGTCAAAACCTTGCAGATAGGCGCCTTGCTGGGCGTGGCTGACATCCAGGCAGGCATCGACCACCGGGTGATTGAGTTCTGAAAGCTGACGGGCAAGCGCGGAGAGATCCAGGGCATAGGAAAACTCCCGTCCGGCAAGACTGGCCGCGCTCGGGCTCATGTTCTCATAGGCGATGCGGACGCCGAGGTCCCTTGCGTGATCGCCGAGAACAGCAAGTTGGTCCCGCTCGAAGGCAAGGCAGGCGCTGGCGCAGTTCGCCCAGTCGTCCGGTGCCACACGGCCTGGATGGATCACGACTGTGTCCGCACCGCATTCGGCCGCAAGATCCAGGCAAACCAGACCGGCGCGCTGCTGCAGGTCCTTTTGCTCCCGGTCCATCAGATTGAGACTGCCAGGTGCGTGTAGGGTATAGCGGAGATCGAATTCCGAGACGGCTGCCTTCAGGGCTGCCAGCCTGTAGGAGATGATCCGGCAATCGGACACAACATCAAGATTGATGGCATTGAGTTCAACCACATTGACGCCAAGGCTGGCTTGTTCCTCCAGCCTCCTGTGAAGGGCGTCCATGTCGCCGCGTTCTCCGAACCTGCCGGCATTGAACCCGACATGGGTGACACGCGGCACCATCTTGTTCTCCCTGCTGGGTCGCTAACCTCTCCCTCCTTGCTAGGCTGTTCGGAAAAACACGGCAACCGGATGCCGCAGGTAATTCTGGCTATGAACAGTTAAATTTGTTCGGAACGCTCCTTACCCGGTTGAATGGTGGCTTCCTGCCGTTTCAGGGGCTGCCTGGCGCTCACCCTCGTGAAAATTGCGGTAAAAAGTTTTGACAAGGCTGCCGTGTTTTGATCGAGTTGTTGAAGGCACAGACAGGTGAGTGATTTGGCGGGAGGAAAAAAGACACTGGGGCCGCCCCAGGCATTCAGAATTCCAGGAAAAATGTGTGGTGGGCCAATTCAGGCCGCTTTCCCTTTTATGATAACGACCGGAAATCCATATTAAAGAACAAGTTCTTATGACCAGCCTGCCAGGGTTGGCTTGACACATGACAGGTGGCTTTTGCGCCATCACTTCGAAAAAGGAGAGTGTTCCAGATGGATTTGGTTGGAGAGTATCGTGTACCTGCGTCTCGAGATGTTGTTTGGGCTGCATTGAATGATGTTGATGTTTTGGCGTCTTGCATTCCCGGGTGCCAGTCTTTGGAGAAGACGTCTGCGACTGAGATGAGCGCGGTTGTTGTGTCGAAGATTGGCCCTGTGAAGGCGACGTTCAAGGGGGCTGTGACGCTTGAGAACATTCAGGCGCCGGAGAGCTATACGATTGTTGGCGAGGGCAAGGGTGGTGTTGCCGGCTTTGCCAAGGGCTCTGCGGATGTGTCGCTGGAGGAGGACGGGGACGAGACGGTTTTAAAGTATTCGGCGAAGGCGCAGGTTGGCGGCAAGCTGGCGCAGCTTGGCTCGCGGCTGATTGACAGTACGGCGCGCAAGATGGCGGACGAGTTTTTCGGCAAGTTTGCGGCAACGGTCGGTGCGCCGGATGCGGGCCAGGTTGCGGAGGCCGAACGGCTTGCGATCGAGGATCTTCCTGCGGGCGCGGTGAAGGCGGTTCAGGAGGCTGAGCATGTGGTTGAGGAGCGCCTGCATGCGGCTGAAGAGCAGGTTGAGGCGGCTGCGGCCCGGGGCAGCTTCGGCGGGCCCCTGGTGTGGGGCCTGATCGCGCTTGGGGCGGTGATTGTGGTTCTGGCGCTGATGAGTTGAGTGTGGTGAGCTGATTTTTTTGGAGTTTGATCTTTTGAGGTTTGGCCCGGGCGGTGTGGCCGGGGCTGGTGAGGAAGCAGATGAGGGGCCGGGGGTCCGGGGATGACCCGGCCGCTGGTCAAGAAAGACAAGAGGGAGAGAGCCTATGTCGAAGGTGGAAATGCGGCTGAACGGCAAGACGGTCGCCGCCGAGGTTGAGGACCGCACGCTTTTAAGCGCCTATATCCGGGAGGTTCAGGGTCTGACGGGCACCCATGTGGGCTGCGACACGTCGCAATGCGGGGCGTGTGTGGTGCATGTGGACGGCAAGGCGGTGAAGTCGTGCACGCTGCTGGCCGCCCAGGTGGCCGGCTCGGATGTGATGACGGTGGAAGGTCTTGCCAATGGAGAGGTGCTGCATCCTGTGCAGGCGGCCTTCCGCGAGCATCACGGTCTTCAGTGCGGTTTTTGCACGCCGGGCATGATCATGAGCGCGGTCGACATGATCGAGCGTTTGGGGACGGACCTGGACGAGGCGACGATCCGCCACGAGCTGGAAGGCAACATCTGCCGCTGCACCGGCTATCACAACATCGTCAAGGCGATCAAGGCAGCTGCCGACGAGATTGCGGGCCTGAAGACGGCCGCCGAATAGGTTTTGTTTTTTGAAGGTTTGACGGCGGTCAGGGCTGGTTTGGCCGGTTTTTGGACACGTACGGGTTTTTGGACGCTGACGGTTTGAGGGTCAGCGGGGCCGGAAGGCGGCTCCAAAGAGGTCCAGAACCCACAGGTCGCAAAAACCCAAAAAGCCCCAAAAGCCAAAAGACCGTTGGGACAGAGTGATGGCCGCAAGGCCAGGGAGGACGCAAATGGCAGTTCAAGGGATTGGCGCGCGGGCGCTGAGGAAGGAAGACAAGCGGTTCATCACGGGCAAGGGCCGGTATACGGACGACATGGTTCTGCCGCGCATGACCCATGCAGCGTTCGTGCGCTCGCCCCACGCCCATGCGCGGGTGAAGGGGATTGATGCCTCGGCCGCGCTGGAGATGCCGGGTGTTGAAGCGGTTCTGACCGGCGAGCAGCTGGTGGGCGATGGCATCGGCAATTTGATCTGCGGCTGGATGATCCACTCCAAGGACGGCTCGCCGATGAACATGGGCGCCTGGCGGGCGCTGGAGCCGGAGGTGGTGCGCCATGTGGGCCAGGCGGTGGCGGTGGTGATCGCCGACAGCCAGGGCCAGGCGCGCGATGCGGCAGACAGCGTCGTGGTCGACTATGAGGAGCTGCCGGCGGTGGTCGACAGCGCTGATGCGCTGGCGGACGGTGCGCCGCAGCTGCACCCCGAAGCCCCCGGCAACCTGATCTACGACTGGGAGATCGGCGACGAGGCGGCGACCAATGCGGCCTTTGATGCCGCTGCCCATGTGACCAGGCTGGACATCACCAACAACCGTCTGGTGCCCAACCCGATGGAACCGCGCGCGGCGCTGGCCGACTATGACGCGGCCGAGGAGCATTTTACCCTCTACACCACCTCGCAGAACCCGCATGTGGCGCGTCTGGTGCTGTCGGCGTTTTACGCCATTGCGCCGGAACACAAGCTGCGGGTGATCGCACCGGATGTGGGCGGCGGCTTCGGCTCCAAGATCTACATCTATCCGGAAGAGATGGTGTGCCTTTGGGCATCCAAGAAGGTCGGCCGTCCGGTGAAGTGGACGTCGGACCGCACGGAAGCGTTCCTGACCGATGCCCATGGCCGCGACCACAAGACGGAAGCGGAACTGGCGCTGGACGCGGACAACAAGATTACCGGCTTCAGGGTGAAGACGGTGGCGAACCTTGGCGCCTACATGTCGCTGTTCTCGTCCTCGGTGCCGACCTATCTCTATGCGACGCTGCTGTCGGGCCAGTATGACATTCCCGCGATCCACGCCAATGTGAAGACGGTCTATACCAACACCACGCCGGTGGATGCCTACCGGGGGGCGGGCCGCCCGGAAGCGACCTATCTGGTGGAACGGATGATGGAGACGGCGGCGCGCGAGGTGGGCCTGTCCCCGGCCGAGTTCCGGCGCAAGAACTTCGTGCGTTCCTTCCCGCATCAGACCCCGGTGATCATGTGTTATGACGCGGGCGACTATGATGCGACGCTGGATGCGGCCCTGGCGGCGATCGATGCGGATGGCTTTGCCGCCCGCAAGGCAGAGGCGGCCTCGCGCGGCAAGCTGCGCGGTCTTGGGCTGTCGTGCTACATCGAGGCCTGCGGCATTGCTCCCTCGGCTGCGGTCGGATCTCTGGGGGCCGGTGTCGGTCTTTGGGAATCGGCGGAAGTCAGGGTCAATCCGGTCGGATCGATCGAGGTCCTGACCGGTTCGCACTCCCATGGCCAGGGCCATGAGACCACCTTTGCCCAGCTGATCAGCGAGCGTTTTGGCCTGGATACGGATGCGGTCTCCATTGTTCATGGCGATACGGACAAGGTCCAGTTCGGCATGGGTACCTATGGCTCGCGCTCCGGGGCGGTCGGCATGTCGGCGATCGTCAAGGCGCTGGACAAGGTGGAGGCCAAGGCCAAGAAGATTGCTGCCCATTTGATGGAGGCCTCTGAAGGCGACATCCAGATCGAAGGCGGTGAGCTGAAGGTGGCTGGCACCGACAAGAAGCTGACCTTCACCGAAGTGGCGCTTGCCGCCTATACCGCGCACAATCTTCCCGAGGGCATGGAGCCGGGGCTGAAGGAGGGGGCGTTTTATGACCCGACCAACTTCACCTTCCCGGCGGGCACCTATGCCTGCGAGGTGGAAGTGGATCCGGAGACGGGCAAGACGGAGATCGTCAACTTCGTTGCGGCTGACGACTTCGGCAAGATCATCAATCCGATGATCGTGGAAGGCCAGGTGCATGGCGGGCTGACCCAGGGCATTGGCCAGGCGCTTCTGGAAAATGCCGTCTATGACGAGACCGGCCAGCTGCTGACGGCGTCCTACATGGATTATGTCATGCCGCGCGCCGACGATGTGCCGTCCTATCAGCTGTCGACCCATGTGACGGAATGCCCGGGCAATCCGCTTGGCATGAAGGGTTGCGGCGAGGCCGGGGCGATTGGCTCGCCGCCGGCGGTGATCAACGCCATCACCGACGCCATTGGCGACAACAGCCTGTCGATGCCGGCCACACCTGAGAAGGTCTGGCAGCTCTATCAGGGCCAGGCGCGTGAGGCGGCCGAATAGGTCTTTTGAGGTTTGCCGCCGGCCGGACGTCCGGCCGGCCGGTCCGTTTTTGAAAAAGGATACCCTGGCTGGCCGCCTTGAGGCTGTGCCGGCCGATATGAGGGAGAGACAAATGTACGAGACGAATTACCACCGGGCTGCAAGCGTGGCGGAGGCCGCGGCCAAGATGGCGTCGGCAGAAGACGGCAAGTATCTGGGCGGCGGGCAGACGCTTTTGCCGACCATGAAACAGCGGCTGGCAGCCCCCTCCGACCTGATCGATGTCACCCGGGCCGATGGCATGGGCGGCATCAGGGAAGAGGGCGGGGCCCTTGTCATCGGCGCGGCCACCACCCATGCGGACGTTGCCGGCTCTGATCTGGTCGGCCAAAAAATCCCGGGTCTGGCGTCGCTGGCCGGCGGCATTGGTGATCCGGCGGTGCGTCACCAGGGCACCATCGGCGGCTCGGTTGCCAACAATGATCCGGCGGCCGATTACCCGGCGGCCCTTGTGGCGCTCGGCGCAACCGTGATCACCTCCAAGCGGTCGATCGCAGCCGATGACTTCTTTACCGGCCTGTTTGAAACGGCGCTGGAGGACGATGAGATCATCACCGCCGTTGCCTTCCCGGTTGCCGTCAAATCGGCCTATGCCAAATACCCGAACCCGGCCTCGCGCTATGCCATGGCGGGCGTTTTTGTCGCCAAGACAAGCGACGGCGCGGCCCGCGTTGCGGTCACAGGGGCCGGCCAGGACGGCGTCTTCCGCGCCTCGGCCATGGAATCCGCCCTTGCCCAGACCTGGTCCGCCCACGCGGTCGCAGGCATCAAGGTCAATGAGGACACATTGCTGGCAGACCTCCACGGCTCAGCCGCCTACCGCGCAAACCTCATAACCGTCATGGCAAAACGAGCCGTACAAGCAAGCGCATAAACAAACAGCACTGCAAAAAGACGCAACAAACAGAGCTGCAAACAGCACAGAATCAAAACAACAAAAAGGCCGCCAAACAGGCGGCCTTTTTACTGCTAACAAAGTTCGCCTTTTGCTCCTTCGTCATGGTCGGGCCTGTCCCCGCCATCCATAAGTTTCTGAAAAATATGGATTCTCGGCACAGGGCCGAGGATGACGATCGAGAGGCGGGAGGCTTGTCATTAAGCTCAAAAGACCGTCAAAAAAGGACGGCCTTTTAAGTGAACCGAAACGGAAACAGAACGCCAGCTAAATCCGAAGGATCGGCACCGGGTCGCCGGCCTTTAGTGCCGGGGCGTGGGGCGGGCGGATGATGAGTGCGCTGGATCGTGCCAGCAAGGCCAGCATGGAGCTGTCCTGTTTGGCAAAGGGGGTCACGGTTAGCTGGCCGTCGCCGTCACTGGCAAGCTCTGCCCGGATATAATCCTGGCGCCGGTCGTTTTCCTTTAAATCCGCGCCCAGAATCGCTTGCGTTTCGTGAGGTTCGGTGCCGGGCAGTCCGAGCAAGACCTTGATCAGAGGTTTTAAGAACAACAGCCCGCAGACCAGGCTCGACACCGGATTTCCGGGCAGGCCCAGAACCTTGGTTTTTCCCAAATGTCCGGCCATCAACGGTTTGCCGGGCCGCATGGCAATCCGCCAAAAGGCCAGATCCATGCCCTCCGCGTCGAGCACATCCTGAACCAAGTCGTGATCACCAACCGAGGCACCGCCTAGGGTGACAAGGATGTCCGCCTGGCTCTCAAGTGCGTTGCGGACGTGCCCGGCCATGATCACGGGATCGTCCGGCGTGATACCGAGATCAATCGGTTCGCCACCGCAGTCGGATACAAGCGCGGCAATGCCGGCATGATTGGAGGCGATGATCTGGTCGGGTCCAGGTTCCGTACCCGGGCGTACCAACTCGTCACCAGTCGCCAGGATCGCAACTTTGGGCTTTCTGCGGACCGGCAGGCGGGCGTGGTTCATGGCGGCCGCCAGCGCAAGATCGCGATAACACAGGATGCGCGGCGCTGTGAGATGGACTTCGCCAGTTTTGAAATCAAGGCCGGCGGGCCGGACAAAGGCGCCTTCTGCCGGCCGCTCCAAAACCGAAACGCTATCGCCGTCGCGCTTAGTATCTTCCTGGATAACGATCGTGTCGGCGCCTTCAGGAACGGGTGCGCCGGTAAAGATGCGGACCGCTTCGCCTTCGCCGATCTCTCCTTGAAATCCGTGGCCTGCAGGGGCTTCGCCGATGACCTTCAATTTAACTGGCATCTTACCAAGGTCTGCGTGCCGGACCGCATAGCCGTCCATGGCGGAAGCTGCGAAGGGCGGCTGGGTCCGGGTCGAGGCCATGTCTTGAGCAAGCACGCGCCCGTTGGCGGCAGACAGATCCACAAGCTCGGCTTCAAGCGGCTCGACGCCGTCGATGAGCCGTGAAAGCGCTTCAGAGACCGGCATCAGGCTCATCAGGTGCCGCCCCCGCTGCCGTCCTTTTCGATGGTCCAGTGACCGGACTTGCCGCCGGCCTTCTCCAACAGCCGGATATTTCCAATCACCATGCCGCGGTCGACGGCCTTGGCCATGTCATAGACCGTCAGGCAGGCAACGGAGCAGGCGGTCAGGGCTTCCATTTCAACGCCGGTCTGGCCGGAGACCTTGGCCGTTGCCGTCACCTTAAGGCCTGGAAGACCATCATCGGGTTCAATGTCGATGGTGATCTTGCTCAACAGCAACGGATGGCAAAGGGGGATCAGTTCATGGGTCTTCTTGGCCGCCATGATGCCCGCAAGCCGCGCCGCGCCAATGACATCGCCCTTTTTGGCATTGCCGGAGCAGATCAGGTCAAGCGTTTCGGGCCGCATGGTCACGGACCCGGTCGCGACAGCAATGCGGGAGGTTACGGCCTTTTGCGACACGTCGACCATATTGGCAGCGCCGCTCTCATCCAGGTGGGTGAGTTTGCCGGTCTGATCGGTCATTGAACTGTCCTATTCGGCCGCATTCAGCTGATTGTGGCGAAGCAAGCTGCGGGTTGCCGCGGCAACATCATCCTGGCGCATCAAGCTTTCGCCGATCAGGAAGGTCGAAATGCCAACCTTGTTCATCCGCTCCAGATCCTCAGGGGTAAAGAGGCCCGACTCGCCCACTACAATCCGGTCAGAAGGCACTTTTGGTGCCAGCTCTTCGCTGGTTTCCAATCTGGTTTCGAAGGTCTTCAAATTGCGGTTGTTGATGCCCATCAGGCGGGAGGAGAGTTTTAAGGCCCGTTCCAGTTCCTCGCCATTGTGAACTTCCAGGAGAACATCCATGCCAAGTTCAAAGGCTGTGTCTTCCAGTGCCTTGGCCGTTGTATCGTCAACAGCCGCTAGAATGATCAGGATGCAGTCTGCACCCCAGGCACGGGCTTCGTATACCTGGTAGGTGTCATAGAGAAAGTCCTTGCGCAGGGCGGGCAGGGATACAGCGTCGCGGGCTGCCTCCAGATACTCTGGCTTGCCCTGGAAGGAGGGGGTGTCGGTCAGGACAGACAGACAAGCCGCGCCACCGGCCTCATAGGCGCGTGCAAGGGCGGGGGGATCAAAGTCCTCACGGATCAAGCCCTTGGACGGGCTCGCCTTCTTTATTTCCGCAATCAGGGCGAATTGGCCCGCGGCATGTTTGGCCTCGATTGCCTTTTGAAACCCGCGGGGCTGTGCAACGTCAGCGATTGCAGCTTGCAGGTCGCGCAGCGGAACGGCCGCCTTGGCGGCCTCAATCTCGGCGCGCTTGTAGTCTTCGATTTTCTTTAGGATATCAGCCATCAGTTCATCCGTTGGAGGCCGCGACCAGTTTTTCGAGCCGGTCTGCGGCAGCACCTGAATCGATCGATTGCGCGGCCATTGCAACACCGTCCTTGAGGCCGGTCACCTTGTCAGCCACGATCAGGGAGGCGGCAGCATTGAAAAGCACGATGTCACGATAGGCGTTTTTCGCACCGGAAATCACTTCGCGCAGGGCCCTGGCGTTTTCTGCCGGTGTTCCGCCCTTCAGGTCTTCAATCCGGGCTTCCGGCAGACCCGCGTCGGCAGGTGTGATTTCAAAGGAACGCACGGTTCCATCGGCCAGTTCGCAGACGTAAGTGGGGCCTGTGGTGGTGACTTCGTCCATGCCGTCCGAGCCGTGAACAATCCAGGCCTTTTCCGAGCCAAGCGCCTTGAGTGCTTCGGCGACCGGGTTGACCCACTTGCGGTCGAAAACACCGGTCATCTGCCGTTTGACGCTCGCCGGACTGGAAAGCGGACCAAGGAGATTGAAGATCGTTCGCGTCCCCAGCTCCATCCTTGTTGGACCGACATGTTTCATGGCTGCGTGATGGAGCGGGGCGAACATGAAACCGATGCCGGCCTCGTCGATGCACTGACTGATCTTGTCCGGGGCGATGTCGATGTTGATGCCAAGTTCCACCAAGGCTTCGGAAGAACCGGACTTGGAAGACAGTGACCGGTTGCCATGTTTTGCTACCGGAACGCCGCACCCGGCAACAACGAGGGCCGTGCAGGTCGAAATGTTGTAACTGCCGGAGTTGTCACCGCCGGTGCCAACAATGTCGATTGCATCAGAGGGCGCGGAGACCCGAACCATCTTAGCGCGCATGGTTTCCACGGCACCGGTGACTTCCGCCACGCTTTCGCCCCGCACCCTCAGCGCCATCAGAAAACCGCCAAGTTGCGACGGGGTGGCTTCACCCGACAGGATGATTTCGAAAGCACCCCTTGCTTCATCGGCGGAAAGCGGCGTGCCATCGGCAACCTTTGCGATGAAATCCTTGAACGTCGTCATGTCTGGTCCACTTTTGAGCCGTCAGGCAATTTTAGTTTGCACCCAGGCCAATAAGCTGCGCGATGGCCGCTTCATTGACCTCAATACCGGCTTTAAGTTCGATATCGGACACATATTGGTTCAACAGGGAATCCTGCAGCTGCTGTCCGAACCGGTTTTGAACTTCAACTACTTCGCTGTCGTCGCCATCGAACGGCGGGATTGTCGTAGCGTCGGTCTTGATGACAAGCCGTGCAGAACCATCGGCCGTTGCAGCGTCGAGGACTGAACCAACAGGGCCGGCAAACACCAGCTCGGCGGCAGCCTGGCTGATTTCTCCAGATGCACCGGTCCGCCGGACGCCGCCGGCCTTTTGCACGGTCAGGCCTTCCTCGCCCGCGAGCGTGGCGAGATCTGCACCGGTTTTTGCCCGTTCAACGAGTTTGGCGGCCTTTTCCTGCAGACGCTTTTCTGTTTCAGCCGTTTTCCAGTCGGCAACAACACGGTCACGGACTTCGTCAAGAGTGCGGTCCCGAGCAGGAATAACCTCTGTCACGTCATACCAGAGAAAGCCATTCGCTCCGACTTGCAGCGGGTCGTTCTCAACGCCGATATCGCTGCCGAAGGCACCGGCCACCAGGCCATCGGCCTCAGGCAAGGAAACGTCCTCGTCTTTTAGGCCTTTTCCAGAGGTGTCAAACGCATCCGGGCTCGTAGTGGTCAACTGAAAGCGCTCGGCCACTTCCGGCAGCAAGGCGCCGCCTGCGCGGGCATCTTCAATCTCGTCAAGAAGATCCAGAACTTCGCGTTCTGCATTTTCCCTGGCGAGAACTGCTTTGAGCTCGTCCTTCACCTCTTCAAAGGGCTTGGTTTGTTCAGGTTGAACTTCCAGGACGTTCAAAATGACGGAAGAAAACCGTCCTTCCACGACCCCGCTGGTGGCGCCTTGTTCAAGCGAAAAGGCGGCATCGCCGATTGCGCTGTCCAGGAAGTCAGCTTTGGCCATCAAGCCAAGGTAGACGTCATTGTCGGTCAGCGAGCGGTCGGCCATCAAGTCTTCGAAGGAGGCACCTGCGGCCAGTTTCTCGCCGGCAGCCACTGCATCTTCTGCATTTGGAAACGACAGTTGGCGTACTTTCCGCCGCTCAGGCTGGAAATAACGGTCGCCACCGCGGTCATATTCGGCGCGAGCGTCTTCATCCGTTACTTCTTCTGGCCGTGCCAGGGCATCCGGCGTCAGCTCAAGCAGAGTGATCTTGCGGTATTCCGGCGCTCTGTACTGGGTCTTCTGTTCTTCGTAGAAGGCCTCAAGCGTGGCCTGGTCAGGATCAGCAATCTCGCCGAGAAGCGACGCGTCAAGGCGCAGGTAGCTCAGGTTGCGTGCCTCTGCCTGATAAACATGAAATGCTTCGACAAGGGCCTTGGGCGCGATCACATCACCGGCGATGCCTTCCGCCAACTGCTGCCGCTCTGACAGGGCACGCCGCTCAAGCACGAACTCGTCCTCGGTCATCCCGCTGTTGCGCAGCAGCTGGTCGAGCCGGTTCCGGTCGTATCCGCCCCCTGCGCGTTGAAAAGCAGGGTCCTCCTGAATGAGGGCCGATAACCGGGAATCAGAAATGCCGAGTTTCATCTGCCGGGCTGTCTCATTCATGGCTGCCTGTGCAACCAAGGTACCCAGAACTTGTTGCGGGAGCCCGAGCTGTGCGCCTTCGGTGGTCGAAAGCGGCCGGCCAATCTGCTGGCCAACACGATTGAGTTCCTGGCGATAGGCCCGGTCAAAGGAATAAGTGGAGATCTCAGTATCACCCACAGACGCGACGACGTTCTGGCCGAAACCCTGAAACACGTCAGCAACGCCCCAAATGGCAAAACTCATTACGAGCAGAGCGATAAAGATCTTGGCAACCCAGGTGCCAGCGCCCTTGCGCAACGCATCGAGCATGATTTCTCCCGTCAAATTTGTTCGGCAGCACATATCTGCTGCCGGTATTTCCTGTCGGCATCTGGCCGAAGCGGGCGGATCATAATGAGGCAGGCGCGGCGGAGCAAGGCACCCGATAAAATGAAACAGGATCAGTCCGTCACATTGATTTCAACGCCAGTCCCGCTTATGGCCTAAGAGAGCAGGGGCCTGGCGGTCCTTTTCAACCTATATGGAGGACCTTCAGAGCATGACAGGGCAGATCAAACCGCTTGTAGCCGGCAACTGGAAAATGAACGGTACCCGCGCAAGCCTGAATGAGTTTGCAAAAATGACTGAAGGCGTGACCGCTGCAGTTGCTGCAAAGGTAGACACCATGATCTGCGCTCCGGCGACATTGACCTACATGCTGGCCGTTGCCGCTGTCGGATCAAAGATCCAGATTGGTGGCGAGGACTGTCATGCCGCAGCAAGCGGCGCCCATACTGGTGACATTTCCGCTGAAATGCTGGCAGATGCCGGTGCAACTGCGGTGATCGTCGGCCATTCGGAGAGGCGGACGGACCATGGCGAGACGGATGCAGATGTCCGCGCCAAGGCAGAAGCCGCATGGCGGGCCGGTCTGACTGCCATTATTTGTGTTGGCGAAACCGAAGCAGAACGCAAGTCGGGCAGCACCCTGACGATCGTTGAAGGCCAGCTGGCCGGTTCGATCCCCGAAGGGGCAACAGCTGACAATTGCGTGATTGCCTATGAACCCGTTTGGGCCATCGGAACCGGGCTGACGCCAACCGCAGGTGATGTTGAGGAAGTGCATCAGTCGATCCGCGCCGCCCTCGCTGCCAAGTTCGGCGCAAATGGTGCTGCGATGCGCATTCTTTATGGTGGTTCGGTCAAACCAGGCAACGCGGCAGAGCTGATGGCGGTTGAAAATGTTGACGGCGCACTGGTTGGCGGAGCCAGTCTCAAGGCCGACGATTTCCTCGGAATTTGTGCCGCTTACAGCTGAAACCTTGTTTGCAGCTGACGGAAACACACATTTCAAGGCTAGCATGGCGGCATAACCTGGTGTAGAAGGCCGCCAAACTTGAACAATCAGATTGGCCCACGATGGAAACCGTAGTCATCGTCATACACTTGATGGTCGTTCTGGCCCTGGTGCTTGTTGTCCTCCTGCAGCGCTCCGAAGGTGGAGCGCTTGGTATCGGCGGTGGCGGCGGCGGCGGCCTGATGTCCAGCCGCGGCACAGCGAACATTCTCACCCGTGCCACTGCCATTTTGGCTGTAGCTTTCTTCGCAACCTCCATCGCGCTCAGCCTGATCGCGAAGAACGAGGAGCGTCCGGGTTCGATTCTTGACGCTGCACCTGTGACCAGCGATCAGCTGCCGACATCGGGTGAAGGTTCGACCGGAAACGGCATCCTTGATTCGCTGAAGCCGCAGGAACAGCCATCCGGTCCGCAGGTTCCGGCCGCGCAGTAACCCGTTTCAGGCGGTATTCCGCCAGATCAACGAACAGACAAATGCCCTGTGATCCAAACACAGGGCATTTTTATGTGTTAAACGAAACTCCCGTGTGGCCAATCCGCCCACGGCAACGATATGGTATTGCTCCATGGCGCGATACATCTTCATCACTGGCGGCGTGGTTTCCTCGCTTGGTAAAGGTTTGGCTTCGGCGGCACTGGGCGCATTGCTCCAGGCACGGGGCTACAAGGTCCGGCTTCGCAAGCTCGACCCCTATTTGAACGTTGATCCGGGCACTATGAGCCCGTATCAGCACGGCGAATGTTTCGTCACCGACGATGGGGCCGAGACCGACCTCGATCTCGGACACTATGAACGGTTCACTGGACGCCCTGCCAATCAGCAGGACAACATCACCACCGGCCGGATCTATCAGGACATCATTGCCAAGGAGCGCCGCGGGGACTATCTCGGCGGAACGGTCCAGGTGATTCCCCATGTCACGGATGCCATCAAGAACTTTGTTCTCGATGGCAACGACGACTACGACTTCGTTCTGGTGGAGATTGGCGGTACAGTTGGTGACATCGAGGGCTTGCCGTTCTTCGAGGCTATCCGTCAGCTTGGCAACGACCTGCCGCGCGGCGATGCAGTCTATGTGCACCTGACATTGATGCCGTATATCCCGGCCGCAGGTGAAATGAAAACCAAACCGACTCAGCACTCCGTAAAGGAACTGCGCTCAATTGGTATTCAGCCTGATATTCTGATGGTTCGCTGTGACCGGCCAATCCCTGAGACGGAAAAGCGGAAACTGTCGCTCTTCTGTAATGTCCGCGAAGGTGCGGTCATCCCGGCCTACGACGTCAAGTCCATCTACGATGTGCCGATTGCCTATCACAAGGAAGGCCTGGATGACGAAGTGCTCGCAGCCTTTGGCATCAAAGGCGCGCCGGCACCGGTCCTGGACCGCTGGGAAGGTATTTCCGAGGCGGTCGCCAATCCGGAAGGCGAGGTCAAAATCGCCATTGTTGGCAAGTACACGGTTCTAAAAGACGCCTATAAATCCCTGATTGAGGCCTTGGTCCACGGCGGTATCGCCAACCGGGTGAAAGTCAATCTTGAGTGGATCGAATCGGAGATTTTCGAAAAGGAAGATCCGAGCCCGTATCTGGAAGGCGTCCACGGCATTCTGGTGCCTGGCGGTTTCGGGGAGCGTGGTGCAGAAGGCAAGATCGCTGCGGCTGAGTTCGCACGGACGCGAAAGGTGCCGTATTTCGGTATTTGTTTCGGCATGCAGATGGCTGTCGTGGAAGCGGCGCGTAATCTGGCTGGAATCGCCGAGGCTAGTTCAACCGAATTTGGTCCGTCGAAAGAGCCAGTTGTGGGGCTCATGACCGAATGGACAAAGGGGAACTTGCGCGAAGTGCGGGATGCTGAAGGCGATTTGGGCGGAACAATGCGCCTCGGCGCCTATCCCGCTGCGTTGAAAGGTGATTCCCGGATTGCGGAAGTCTACGGAACAACAGCGATTTCCGAACGCCACCGCCACCGGTACGAAGTCAATATCGACTACCGGGAACGCCTTGAGGATTGCGGCCTGATCTTCGCCGGGACGTCTCCGGATGGTGTGTTGCCTGAAACGGTCGAAATTGCGGACCATCCCTGGTTCATTGGCGTACAGTATCACCCGGAACTGAAATCACGCCCGTTTGAGCCTCACCCGCTGTTTGCCTCCTTCATTGGGGCGGCACTGCATCAAAGCCGTATGGTTTAGGCCAATCCGAAGTAGCTGGAGAATTGAGTATGGTGCGCGGCCTTGATCACGTGGTTATGCCTGTTCATGATCTTGAGGCCGCTGCACGTGCCTTTGAGAAGCTTGGGTTTACGGTCTCTCCGGAAAATCATCATTCCTGGGGAACAGCCAACCGGCTTATTCAGCTGGATGGTTTTTTTATCGAAATTCTGTCGGTGGCCCATGACAGCCTGATCACCGAAAGTGAAGGCACCTGTTTTTCTTTCGGGGGCTTCAATCGCGATTTTCTGAAAAAGCGGGAAGGGGCCAGCATGCTGGTTCTCGACAGTTCAGATCCGGAACAGGACCGGCGCGACTTTGAAAAAGCCGGTCTCACGCTGTTCGATCCATTCTCCTTTGGCCGTGTCGCCAACAGGCCTGATGGAACAACCGCCGAAGTCGGTTTCGATTTGACCATCGTCTCTGACCGCGAAGGTCCGGACGTTGGCTATTTCACTTGCCACAACAAGTTTCCTGAAAACTTCTGGCAACCGGTATTGCAAAGTCATGCGAACGGCGCTCGGGCGATCAAGACAGTCTATATGATCGCCAATGATCCTGCGGACCATCACGAATTCTTAGGTGGATTTACCGGGCAACGGGAAATGCGGGCAACCAGTCTGGGGCTGGAAATCGATACGGCCCGGGGGCAGATAACCGTGCTAAATCCCAGAGCCTATCGCTCCCTGATTGGGGATGCTGCAGCCAATGGGATTTCCGGAGCCTTGCCGCAAATCGCTGCGATCGAAATCTCCTGCACTGGATTGCCGGAGCGTAGAGTTGTCCCGGCCAACGAGCTGTTTGGCCTGACTTTGATCCTTTCGCCAGCTGATTAAGGCGGATTTTCAGTTCCCTGATACCGACAAGCCCGTTTTAACTTTGGCTCATTCCGGCCCCACTGCCGACAATAGCTTGTTGAAACACGTCGTCTTCCTATCTGATAGTGAATACGGGTGACGCGTTCTGGCCATCAATTGGGGGATGTGACGGTATGACCAATGGTCGATTCGATACTCTTTTCCGCTGGGTTTTGGCAGCGCTGATTGCCTCTTTGATCTTGGGCGGCTGTTCACCTACAACGAGCACTCGAGATAACCCGATTCCTGGCACCTACGTGGACGGCAAATATATTGCTCCCCCTCCGCGGCTGGTAGGGAGGGGACACACAGGCCGGTAACCTGTGCGTTCGCGCTCAGGAAGCAATGCGGCATGATGAGATGACACGCGGCGAAAGAATACGCCCGCGCTCCGAAAAAAGAGAACCGTGTCGCAATATTTTAGCATTGAGCATACACGCCCAATCAGGCCTTCTGTCCGGAATAGCTTCCCTCTACGGCACACAGATCGTTGTTGGCATGCTGCATGTTGCCGGATTGGCAATTTTTATTACCTGCAATTCCGGAATTGACTTGTTACTGCTGGCGATTTTTGAGTAGCTTCAAAGTCAGTCCTGGTCCTCCGTCGTGGCGGATGTACCGAAACGGAGTCCGAATTTTATGTCCGTCTTTTCTTCTTTGATTTCCCGGTCCCGAATTGCCGCCCCCTTGGCGGCCGCTGTCGTCTTGGCGGCATGCAGCGAAGACAAGAAGGAGACGAAAGCTCCACCTCCACCATCTGTTTCGGTAGCCGCAGCTGTCTCCACGGATATCCGCCAAAGTGCGAATTTTGTTGGCCAGATCGCTGCGGTCGACGAAGTCGCATTGATTGCGCGTGTCAGTGGCTTTCTGGAGAAAAAGGCAGTGCCGGACGGTTCGATTGTTAAGGAGGGTGACCTCCTGTTCACAATCGAAAAGGCGCAGTATGAGGCGGCGCTCGCCAAGGCCAAGGCGGATCTTGCCAGCGCCAAGGCAGATGCTGCGCTGAAGGCCGCGGATGAGAAACGGGATAAGGATCTCTTCCAGAAAGGCCATGTTTCAGAGGCCGCCTACGAGGCAACGCTTGCCCAAAAGGAACAGGCGGATGCCAGCGTGCAGTCTGCAGAATCGGCGTTGTCCCAGGCGGAACTTGATCTCAGTTACACCGATGTCTCCGCGCCTTTCCCCGGACAGATTGGCAAGACGACTTATAGCGTCGGGGAAGTGGTCGGGCCAAACGCGGAGCCCTTGGCCCAGCTTATCCGGCAGGCGCCGGTCTATGTGAATTTTTCGGTCAGCGAGGCTGAGTATCTGAACGCGGTCAAGAGCCATGGCATTGACCCAACGGACATCAAACCGGAGCAATCCCCGGATCTCAGCCTTATTCTGCCGAATGGCGACAAGTTTGCCGAAAAGGGCGAAATCGTATTCATCGACAACAGGGTCGATAGCACGACCGGAACGGTTTCATTCCGCGGACAGTTCGACAATGCCGACCGACGGCTTTTGGCCGGTACCTTTGTAACGGTCATTATCGAGGCACCTGAGCAAACCAAGGCGCTGACAATTCCCCAGGCAGCCATCCAGAGAGACCAGAAAGGCAGTTTTGTCCTTGTCGTGAACAAGGAGCAGATGGTCGAACAGCGATATGTGGAACTTGGAGCGCAGGTTGAAACGGCGTTCGTCGTCACCTCCGGTCTTCAGGAGGGCGAACAGGTCATCGTTCAGGGTTTGCAGAAAGTCAGACCTGGCGTGCCTGTAAACGCTGTTCTTGCTGACAAACCGGCGGAGTAACACGACATGTTTTCCGCCTTTTTCATCTACCGGCCAAAGTTTGCGCTGGTCATTTCGCTCGTTATTACGATTGCTGGTATTCTTGGATATGTGGCGCTGCCAGTTGAGCAGTTTCCGAATATCACGCCACCTGTTGTAAACGTTTCAGCCACCTACACGGGTGCTAACGCGGAGGTGCTTGAGGAAACGGTGGCCGCGCCAATCGAAGCGCAGGTCAACGGCGTTGACGACATGATCTACATGTCTTCAAACAGCGCCGACAGCGGAAACTATTCCCTCAACGTTACCTTCGCAGTTGGAACTGATCCCGACATCGCGACGGTGAACGTTCAAAACCGGGTGTCTCAGGCAACCAGCCAGTTGCCCAGTGAGGTGACCGCAAACGGTGTGACGGTGCAAAAGGCATCCACCAACATGCTGCTGGTGGTGACGCTGTACTCGCCCAAGGGGACTTATGATGAGGTCTTCCTGTCAAACTATGCCTCGATCAACCTGAAGGACGCGCTGGCGCGTGTGCAGGGTGTCGGCAAGGCGGATGTTCTGACAGACTTTGCCTATGGCATGAGGATCTGGCTCGATCCGGACCGCTTGACCAGTCTGGGCATGACACCGACCGATTTTATCTCGGCAATCCGGGATCAGAACATTCAGGTCGCTGCCGGGCAGATCGGTGCTCCGCCGGTTCCAGAAGGTCAGCAGTTCCAATACACGATCAAGGCCAAGGGCCGCCTGCAGACACCACAGGAATTTGAAGACATCGTTCTGCGGACTGGCGACGATGGTGCCATCGTCAAGATCGGCGATGTGGCCAGGGTTGAACTGGGCGCGCAGATTTACGCGGCCAGTGGCGAGTTTAACGGCCAGCCATCAACGGTTCTGGCTGTCTATCAGGCACCGGGCGCCAACGCCCTGGCGGTGGCAGAAGGCGTTCTGGCGCGCCTTGAATCGCTCTCCAAGGCATTTCCTGACGATATTGAATATGCGGTGCCCTTCAACACCACGGATTTCGTGGAACAATCCCTCAATGATGTGATCGAAACCCTGTTCATCACCTTCCTTCTGGTGGTGACCGTGGTCTTCATTTTTCTGGGCAACTGGCGGGCAACCATCATTCCGACCGTCGCAATTCCGGTTTCGCTGATCGGCACGTTTGCGGTCCTGATGGTGCTCGGGATGTCGCTCAACACCATATCGCTGTTCGCGCTTGTTCTCGCGATCGGAATCGTGGTCGATGACGCGATTGTTGTTGTCGAAAATGTGGAACGCATCATCGCGGAAGAAGGGTTGGATCCAAAAGCTGCGACCGCAAAGGCCATGGTGCAGATCAGCGGTCCGGTGGTTGCGACAACGCTGGTGCTTCTTGCGGTGTTTGTTCCCACGATCTTCATGCCAGGCATTACGGGACGTCTCTACTCTCAGTTCGCTGTCACCATTTCTGTCTCAGTGGTCATTTCGTCCATCAATGCCCTGACGCTTTCTCCCGCGCTTTGCGGTCTGATTCTCAAAGCCCGGTCCGGCCCGCCCAAAGGCCTGCTGGCCTTGTTTGATCGCGGGATCGGCTCGGTGAGAAATGGTTACACCGGACTTGTTCGCAGATTGGTGCGTGTCTCTTTCATGGGACTAGTCGCGGTCGCTGGGGTGATCGCCCTGATCGTTTTCCTCGGAGGCCGGTTGCCGCAAGGCTTTCTTCCCCTGGAAGACCAGGGCTACCTGATGGTGGATGTACAGTTGCCGGACGGAGCGGCGCTTGGCCGGACCGAAGCGGTGACAGCAGAGCTGGTCTCAACGGTTTCCAAAACGCCGGGTGTTGCAAACACTGTCGTGGTGAATGGCTTTTCGATCCTGAATTCGGCTCTTTCGTCGAATGCAGGCATGGTCATCACGACAATGGACAATTGGTCTGAACGCCAAGAGCCCAGTCTCGGGATCAACGCTATACTTGCCAAATTCTGGCAGGACTTCTCGACCATCGCCAGTGCGAACATCATCGCCTTCAATCCACCGCCCATTCCCGGACTTGGAACCACGGGCGGTGTGGAAATGATGGTTCAGCAAACCGGCGGTGGTACACCGCAAGAATTGGCGGCTGCAGTCGGATCTCTCGTCTATTCATCAAACCAGCAGGCGTCCATTGGACAAGCTTATTCGACCTTCAGGTCCAATGTGCCGCAGATCTTTGTCGATCTTGACCGCGAAAAGGCCAAGGTTCTGGGGATCAACGTCTCGGATGTCTTTACCACCCTCCAAGCTTACCTGGGGTCATACTACGTCAATGATTTCAATATTTTCGGACGGGTCTACAAGGTTATGATCCAGGCGGAAGGCTCGTTCAGGAACAGGGTGGACGACATAGGCAGGCTCTATGTCCAGAACAACGAAGGCACCATGGTGCCTTTGCGTACACTTTTGGAAACCGAGAATGTGCTGGGGCCACAAACACTCACCCGGTACAACATGTTCAGGTCTGCATCGGTGAATGGGGAACCTGCTGCGGGCGCATCAACAGGCGTCGTGATCAACGCAATGCAAGGTGCGGCAGCGGAAGCTCTGCCTCCGGGCTATACCTATGAGTGGACTGGAACAGCGCTACAACAGCAGGGCGCCGGGGCGATCGTGCTGTTTATCCTGCTTCTTTCGATCCTGTTCGCCTACCTTTTCCTGGTGGCGCAGTATGAAAGCTGGTCAATGCCTGTGGCGATCCTTATGTCGGTTACGGTCGCGTTGCTTGGGGCATTTGTTGCGGTGATGGTCACCGGCGGAGATGTCAATCTCTATACCCAGATCGGCATGATCATGCTTGTAGGGCTTGGAGCGAAAAACGCTATTCTGATCGTGGAATTTGCCATGGAGCAGCGGGCGTCGGGCAAGTCGATCCTGGGCGCAGCTGAGGAGGCGGCCCATTTGCGCTTCCGCGCTGTTATGATGACAGCACTGTCCTTCCTCTTGGGGGTCGTCCCGCTGATGACTGCATCCAGTGCTGGCGCTGCCAGTCAGAAAGCGATCGGCTTTGCCGTCTTCGGCGGAATGGTCTTTGCCACTGTCATCGGCGTGATCCTCATCCCGGTTCTCTATACGGTCATGCAAATCCTGCGTGAGTTCGTCAAAGGGCAGTATAAGGGCGCTGATGTCCCCGGCGAGCCGGAAAGCGGAACTTCAGGCGGAGAACCAGGGCAGGGCGCAACACCTGCTGCCGGTTGAAGACCTGAAGTGTTGGTTGTTTATGACTTCTTAGGCTGGTTCTCGGAGCATTCCATAGCCTCAGGGGTGCATGCAATAAAAAGGCGGTATCGGCCCTTTTTTCGCCTCCGGTTCCGTTTGGGGCAAGGTCCGCTACAGCCGCGCCCAACAGGT
Organism: Roseibium sp.; assembly: GCA_965230705.1. Taxonomy (GTDB): domain Bacteria; phylum Pseudomonadota; class Alphaproteobacteria; order Rhizobiales; family Stappiaceae; genus Roseibium. The sequence continues at coordinate 2,391,634 of CBDDLN010000001.1, forward strand.
TACAGCGCGCTTTGTGTGTAGGGGGCTGGAATTCCAATTCCAGCATACTCGGAGATTGAAATAGTGCCAGAAGCTTTATGCAAGTGTAACTGGGCTGCAGGATCGGTTATGTCGGAGCTACTTCCCATCGTCGCGCGCCAATGATGCTTATTCGCCAGAAAAAGATAGGGAAAATATGGTGAGCCGACAGGGGCTCGAACCCTGGACCTACTGATTAAAAGTCAGTCTGGAAAAAACATATCGATTTGTAAAATATGATAAAATAAGAATGTTTTGTGTGAGTGTGTGACTGCTGTGTGTGTTGGAGTAGTAGGCAAATTTCGGAATTTAGGACACCCCTTGTTCCAAGGGTGTACCACGGCATTAGATTAAATACGGTGAAAAAATGGCAGAAACCTGCTTTCAGCTGGAGCTGAATCGGGGGAGGGAGTGTCTGAAATGGGGCCAGGAGGGGACTGTCGGCTTGCAGCTTGCAATCGGTGAAAGCTGACATTCACCCATAGAGTTCAAGTGGGTACTTCCGGCCTAGAGCTGCTGTTCGATGGTCAAGCAACGAATGACTGCTTCGCGCTCCCATTTCAGTCGTTTGAGGGGTCAGGGAAGGGCCCCAAAAGCGGACAGTCCCCATGTAAGCCAATGGAATTTGAAAACGATGTAGGATTAGCTTAACTCGGCGTCCACGAAACTGACAGCAGGCCTAATCTTGGGTTCTACATCGACTACGAACGGCTTAGTCGCGACGAGGTGCTAGGTGGTGACACCACCGAACTTGAGCACAATTTAATCCTGATCGGAGGGTGACACGTTGCGTGTCACTATCCAATGATGCTGGCTGGACCGTCCATTTTTCAGCTTAAGGATTGGAGCTCGTTCCACGTTCTTGTTTACCGGGAAGGTGGAAGCGCATTGGCCCACATTCAGAAACGGAAGTAGAACGAGATGTCCGGGTTTGCTCTTCAGTCATCTGTTTGCCTTCAAGATAGCGCCCCATCATGTCAGGAAAGCCGTCCAGCTCCAAGACGTACTCCTCAATGCTGAAATCAATTCCCTGAAACATAGGCGCTTCAACCAAGCTCCCCATCAAATAGTACATTGCATCAAGACAGGCACTGATGTCGGCTTCGTCGATAATCTTTGCCGGTGCGATTGCTCCTTCTGCATGGACAAGCTCAATGCGAATCTCCGACGACAGTCATCCCCCGGTTTGACAAGAAACCGACCTTCGGAATCGCGATTTCCGCTGTAGTGTTCGTTCCCTTGGGCAAGAAAATTGTAAACGTCTTCATGAGCTTGAAGTGCAAGCCCTGATATCAGCGTGCGCTTTGTCAATGCAGCGCCTGAGTAGAAGAACATGGCGCTCAACAACAGCGAGAAAATCGCGGCAGGGCCTCCGACAATCGTCCATGTCTTTGCCGACAACCAAAGCGGTCCATTTTTTTTGAGGAGCTGTCTCATAGTCATCTGACTTCAGGTGAAAGAGTGAACAGCGGGGTGTTAATGCGGCATCTCCACGACGGAAACACCTGGTATGCTTTTCCGAGCCAGCTCCACTAGGTGCGCATGGTGTGTAAAAATGATTGCCTGACCGCTCCGCCCGATCTCCGCACAGAGATTTAATGCGGCAGACGCGCGGGTATCGTCGAAGGTTTCCATAATATCGTCGAGAACCATGGGCAGGGGGCCCGGATCGCGCGCGAAGCTGCGGTAACCGGCCAGACGCAGGGCAAAATACAATTGGCCCATGGTTCCGGTGGACATGTTTTCCACCTTCACGGGGTCGCCGCCGGGTTTGATGCCGACCAGCTTCTCGCCCTCGGTTTCACTCCATACCACAACTTTTTCCCATTCCTTGGATGTCATGGTGACAAAGGCTTCTTCCACGTCTTTCAGCATTGCGCTGCTTCGTTCGGCAGCCAGGCGCTTCAAGGCACCCCGTGCTGCCAGGATTCCGAGCCGTGCGACAGCCGCCTGCCGCACACCGCTTTGCAATTCTTCGAGGATCGTGGCCTGATCCGTGATTAGATCGCTGTTGTCCGCAGCATTGTAGGCTTCCTCATAGCGGCGTTCTTTTTCATTCAATTCCTTCAAGGCGGCATCTCTTGCCGTTTGCGCATCGTCAAGTTCTTGTTGCAGTTCCGCTTCTCGCGTTACATCGGGCAATCGCGTGAGCTCTTCGTCAAAGAGCGTACGATCCACGCCGTCGCGCGCTTGATTGCGGCTGTTGTCCGCATTGGCCCGGTCTTTGCGCAACTCGTCGCGTTCAGACAGAAGCGCCACGCGCTCCGTCGGTGAAAGATCTTCACCGCCTTGTCCTTCAAACAGCTCGTCCAACCGGGTTTGCGCTTCGTCGCGGGCAGTTAGCGCACGCTTTCGGCCTGTGACCTCTTCGGCGAGAAGCTCCTCTTCTCGTTTTCTCACACGATCCGCTTCAGCGGCTTTGGTTACGCGCGCACGAGCGCGATTGATCACGGGGAGGGGATCGTCTTTCAGATTGAAAGGCTCCCCTAAGATCTCTGCCAATCGTGCGGCGCTCTTTGCCAGGGTGGCAACAGCGCGTTCGAGGGCTTCAACACGTCCCGCCAGGCCTTTGTAACTGCTATTCAGCTGTTGCAGCGTTCGTAGCGGCGGCAGCGCTGTCTTTACGCCGGTGGCAGAGCGATCCGGAAGAGGCAACGCCGAGGTCAGTGTTTCCAGCCGGTTCAATGCTGCCTTATGATCTATCTCGGCTTGAGATACGGCTTTCTTGTGGTCGGCAATGTTACGTTCCCCGCGCCGCCAGTTCTCCCATGTCTGACGGACATTCTCCTGAAGTGTGAGAGCCTTGCCAACCCGCTCAGGAAGGTCACTTTCTTCACCTTCGATGTCGACAAGGCGGGCTGCTGCCAGCAGATCGTCAAAGGCTGCCTTGCGGCGCTTGGCGCGGTCCTCAAAGGCATTCTCCGCAATAGTGACCTCAGTTGCGATCTCAGCCGCTGCAGTCAGGTCTGTAAGTCTTACGGCAAACGCAGCCGGCCCCGTATCGGCGGGAAAACCCAAGGCCGTTGCAAGTGAACCGACCCGTTTCGTCAAGGTGTCGTGTTTCCCGGTGAGTGCTTCGAGCTTGTCTTTTGCCGTGTTACGTGCGGCTTTTGCGGTACTTTCCTGTGCGCGCGAGTTTGCAAGCTGTTTTCGCGCCTCCGTGCCCATCAGATAACTTGTTCGAGCGCCATCATCAGCATGCATAGCCTCCTCAAAACGTTCCGCGGTTTCGTCGGAGAGACTGCCACGATGGGATTGCCAAGCTGTGTCACGCTGACGACGGGTCTCTTCCGTCGCTGCCGCGTCAATCGAATCCGGTGCGCTTTCGTCGGCTTCGCGTTTTGCGCGCGCGGCCTTGTATTCCGCTTCGCGACCTTCCAAATCTTCTGTGACGGAAGCGATGTTGGCAGTCAGGGTATTCCATTCCCTGAGGACGTCATCGAGACTTTCAGGGGCAGGCAGGCCGTTCTTGATTAGTGTCTGCCAGGAGGCAGGCAGGCCAGACACCGCTTTTGCAAGCCGGGCGCGTTCCGATGCGAGGTTATGTTCAAGGCCAGACACGTCCGAAACTTTCTGCCATGCGGCAAACGCGATCTGCAGGTGAGAGAGGTCCTTTGGTTCGGTTGGGGCATCCCCCAGCTGATCGCGTGCGGTCTTCAGCATGCTTGTCGCCGACCTCAGCTCTGTCTCGGTGTCTTGGCAGTCTTGTGCCGCGTTTGCGAGTGTTTCCAACTCGTTGGTCGCCAATACCAAGGAATCCGAAGGCACATCGGGAACGCCCAGTACCGTTTGAATCTGTTTTATCTGGCGTGCCGCGTCATCGCGCTCACCGGTGCGCTTTTCCAGATCCGATCTGGCCGTGTCCGCCCGGGAGGTGAGGGAAGCCCCATCGATCCTGATTTGATCAAGCTCTGTGAGTTCTGCTTCGAGATGACCGGCAGCAGGGTCAGCCTCATTTTCTGAAATGACCGCTTCATGGCGCGCAATTCTGTCATCGGCGCTTGCGATACTCTCTGCTTTCTCCGACAGGGTTGTCACGAGTGTGGCGACTTGCCCGTCCGTGCCCTTCTTCAAATTCGGACCTTCCGGAAAACCGGCAAGAGACTCGTCGATTTTCTGAATTTCCTCTGATTTGTCATACCAGGTCTGCGCCGCCGCTCCCGCTGCCTGTCGTTTTCGAGCTCGCGTGAGGTTGGTGTCCGCCTGTTCGAATGCCTTTTGCGCGGTCTCTCTGTCTTTCCGAAGGGTGCGTTCCCGATCCGGTGTGAGACGTTCCGTTCGCAGTGCTTGATTGATCTCTTTCAAGCGGTCCTTACCGGTCTTGAGCGCTGTGCCTCGGCCGCCCTTTTTATGGAACTTGTCGGCGCGGGCCGTCATGTCTTCCATAGTTGCTGCCATGCTGGTCAGGCCCGACACACCTGCATGCAGCAGCTGGCCCAGGTCGCCTTTTGCCTCGGCAATCCGATCACCGCCTTTGCGGAGGCCTTCGTCGTTTAGCGAAAACCTTTCGACATAGCCCTCCATGGATAGGCCATGGAGCGCACTCGAGAGAATGGCTTCGTCGACCGGGCGGTCCTGATGATCAAGCAGGGACTGGGTGCGTTTGCCGTTGCGGTGAAGAACCGTCACGCCGCGTCCGGGAATATCCAGCTCCGCTCCGACCAGAAGGTCATTGCGTTCAAACCTGAAAGCGTACGGGTGGGTTCCCGCCTTCATACCGAAGAGAAGTTCCAGAAACCCGTTGAAGGCTGTGGATTTTCCCGATTCATTCGGTCCGTAGATCACGGTGACGTCAGGCTTGCCCTCGGCTGGTGCAGGGAGCACGATCTTGGCGCCGTCAAACCGGCCATAGCGAATGAGATCAAGCCGGTTCAGTCTCATTCTGCGGCTCCGGAATGCAGCGACAGCGTGACTTCAGCGATGGCCTCTTCCAGAAGGTCATCCAAGGCGTCTTCCGCCAATTCGTCGGCAATTTCGCGGGGCAAAGCATTTCTGAGCTCTGCGAGGATCTCTTCGGCGGCCAGCTGGAAGCCCGGTTCGGTGAGCTCGGCCCGCATCAGCCGCACCAGGTCATCCGCTTTTGCGTCGACCTGCTGTTTGGGGGCAGCCACTTTGACTTTGTCGACATACACGCGCTCGATGTTGTCGAGCAGCTCGCTTGCAAGGGCTGTCAGCATGTCGGCTGTATGATGGCCTGTGGTCACCTGCAGGCGCACCGCTGTGTGGTGTTCGGGATGCTGCGCCCCTTGGAGTGCAGACCGAAGTGTGCTCAAAACCTCCTGAACATCGGAGCATTGACTGAGATCCAAAACGCATTCGGTAAATCTCAGATGTCCGACGTGATGCCGTTCGATTTTGGGCATGTCGTCATCAAGCTCGACAATCGCGACCGTGCCGCCGGTACGCTCACCGAAATGCCGTGGCTGCGGAATGCCCGGCATGACGGCGAGAACCGGGCCTGATGTGCGCTCGAACGGCGCATGAATGTGGCCGAGGCACCAAAGGTCATAACCATGTGCCATCAGATCCTGCTCGGAGCAGGGAGCATAGGGATCGTGTGCGGGCGAGCCATCGAGCGACGTGTGCATCAGTCCGACGTTTTTCCGGCCAGTCACCGGTGCGGGGTAGTCGGGCAGGAAGCTCTTTGATACATGAGCCGCGTCGAACGACAATCCGTGGAACCACACGCCACCGATCTCCACGCTGGGCTCGTTCTTGTGCAGCAGATGAATATTCGGGCCAAGGTCTCCGTGGGCTCTGTGATCGAGAAGGGCATCGTGATTGCCACGGATCAGTATTGTGGGAATACCCGCGTCAGCGGCGCGTGCCAATTTCGAAATCAGAAATGCCCGCGACTTCAGGTCCGGTTGGTCATTATCAAAGATGTCGCCGGCGAGAACCAGAACTTCGACATTTTCCGATATGGCTAGATCGACAATGCGGAGGAAAGTGTCCCTGCTTGCCTGTTTCAGGTGATCGCCCAAATCCGGATTGCGCATCGCGGCCGAGCGGATCGGTGAACCCAGATGAATGTCGGCTGAAACGAGGACACGCATATAAATTCAGTTATTTCCCAATATTGATTAGCCAGACCAAAGTCCGTTTCTAAAACGATAGGTTGTGGAAGGATTTTTGTCCAAGCCAAATGTCAGCTTTCTAAGCCGATAAATTGTCAACCCGCTAGTGCTAATGCGAACGAAGCACCCAACCAAACCCACCTCACTAAGCGTGACCTGTTCCGCCTAATCAGAAGCGCGTTTCACCTGAACTGCCTCTGGAAAATATGGAGATATTCGGTCTAACTCTGCTTGATCATTCATCAATCTGACGCAAACAAGGTTCTTTTTCGTTCGGGAAGCTGCCACATATAGAAGCTTCCTCGACGCAATATCTCTTTTCGTAGATGGGACCTTATCCGTAAAACAATTTACGAAATCGTATTCCGTCGTCCATCCGTACTCGTCTATTACGAGAAGCACGTTCTCTATCCCGGTCCCTTTCGTCTTGTGCATCGTGGCGAAGCTGCCGTCATTTTCCTCATAGTCATAGAAGGACAAGACTTCATCGAAGCGAAGTTCGTCTGAAAACAACGCCGTGAAGAATGTCTTTTTCTTGAGTTCTCTGGCTCTGTCTTCGTATTCGGATTCGATTAAATCCGCATCAAGCCCATCTCTAGGCGCAGTCCCAATTTCCTTGAGCATCTGTGCTTTAGTTCGATAGCCACTGGCGTGGAGCGCTTCAAAAGCCGCGAATACGGGATCGTCCTTAAGGCGTGCCAACAACTCGTCACGGCGCGTTAAAAAAGCTGCGTGGCTCTCTGAAATTTTTATCAACCCGGCTTTTGCGGCGAATTCGACAGCTTTGTAAGCGGAAAGGTCTTCGGCAGTGAATGCGCGTAGCATCTCGTCAAGCTTGGTTTTGTCAGAGACCGAGGAAATCGAAAAACCCCGCTTTCGAAGACCGGTGATCAAGCGATTGTAGGCGCGTCTGTCCCCGGGCAAACTCTGATGCAATGTCGTCAAATTGACTATTTCATCAAACTGCAATCTATCGAGCGTTTTGCGCATTTGGTCTCGGGGCTCAGGGTACCGATCGTCAAATATCTGATAGAGCCGTCCAAACCCCAGATCGTTGGCAATCGATTTGTTCGTGAGCTTTAACTGTACGTAACCCGGAAAATCTTGGCTGACTCGTGCAACAAGCTCATCGAGCGTTTCACGAAACAACGCGGCATTGGTCGCTTTATCCTGTACTTTATCGCCCGTGTCGACTTTTTCTGGAGCGAAATCATAGAGCAGCATTACGCTACCCTCTCGGCTTTCTCGGGTTTCAACCGTCCCGTCATCAAGAGTTTTGAGAGCTATTTCTTGATTTAGCCCGTCTGTGCGAAACTTATTGGCAAAGGTTATGACTTGGGGAGAGCAACGGTAATTATCGTCCTTCTCGACAAGAACAACTTCCTCTGCATCTATGTGTGCTTGAGCGCTGCCTATACCGCTGGAGTAAATTGCCTGTTCGGAATCTCCAAACAAACCAACAATTGCTCTTTTTTCTTCGGGTAGGCAGCGTAATAACACGCGAATAACGTCCGCGTTCGTATCCTGATACTCATCAATGAAGACGCAATCATACCGATCCGAGACAATTTTCCCCAGTATTGGGAACTCATCAAACATCTTGCAGGCAATAGCGATTAAGCCGTCATGCCCGAATGATGGCTCGTTGAAATTGTCAAATTTGGTTTCGTTGTAAAAGAATTCATCGGGTTTTCGGGCTGCGAGTTTTGCGCGGATTTCGTGGTTCAGCTCAGCGATCAACTCGTTCATCTGTGCGATGTATGTCTCCGGGTCCTTATCGTAATCCCGTTTCCCGGTTACCTTCGGAGTTAGTTCGCTTAGGACAGTTTGGCGGCGGCTCTCCAATTTCTCGTAAGCCTTTTTGTACCGCCCGTGTTCCTCGGTCTTTCTGAGCTTTTCGTCTCCGCCATAGTGCTCGTCCCCTAAGCCAACAAAAACAGGAAGCTCGAACAGGGTCGGAAAAACATGCTGAATGTTCCGCTTGTATGGCGAGATTATTCCGCCCAGAAATGAGTGGATGGTTGAGACCTTTATGTCAGCCGAAATACGCTCGGCGATCTCGTCGGCAGCTTTATTCGTATGCGTTATACATGCGATTTTGAGCTTCTGATCGACAGATAGCACCTTTTGGACGACTCTTTTCAGGCTCTCGGTTTTGCCGCTTCCCGCGCCGCCCTGAAGGAGAAAGTTCTCACCACCGAAAACGAGTTCGGCAATTCGATCTACCGGACTCAATTTTTGTGAATCCATTCCAGACCATCCATTATATATTTCGGCGTTTCCCAGGTTTCGCCTTCAACCAACGCTGCGTACAGAAGCGATCCCGCAAAATCAGATTTTTTATCAAGAATTCTTTCAGTAAGAGTGTAATAATCTCCGCCATCAAAATCATCTATTTCTTGGATGTTTTTGAGACCTGCTAAATCGTCTTTTTTATTTTTTATTTTCTCAAAGTTTTTTGCGATGAAAGCGTCTTCGAAGCTTCTTGCGTGATAGCCGTTCTCTTCCATTTGGTAGGCAAGTTTGATTTTCCCGTCATTAGGTGCGGCTTCGCCACTCAGCAGACGCTTGTGCCATTCTTTGTACTCATCGATTTTGTCAATCGCCGGAGCTGAAAGGAAGTGTTTGAGCGTCTCATTTGAGGTGTGTGTGGAGCCGTCGACCTTATGGGCTGGATAGCTCAGCTTTCCAGTCTTTTCACTGGGTGTGGCTTTGGTCGTATCGATATCCGTAATAATAAGAGTACGGACACCGATGAATTCAAGAAATGGCGCAAATGCTCTTGCGTTCGCGCCAACCTCCAGTACTGAGATGTTCTGAGAGGACAGTCCACCTGTCTCGGCAGCCTCTTTATTCTCTTGATCGTGCTTCTCAATAAACAATGGGAGGAGGATGCGTTCGGTTGTACCTTCGATAAAAATTGCCTTGTTCGCAAAAAACAGCTCTGCTGAGTTAATCGTAAGATATTGCTTCAAGAACTTGAATAATGCTTTTCCATCTGCTCCAAGCTTATCGTATTCCTTGCTGAGGTCGGTATGAAAGTTCTTGATAGAGACCGGCCCAGTGGTGGACGATCTCGATAGATAGCGAATATCCTCAAAGTCGGATTTCGATACGATATGTGATGAGTGCGTGGTTACGAGAGCCTGTAAGCTGGGTATGGCTGATACGAGGCCATGGATTTTGTCCGCAAACACATATTGCATCTGCGGGTGCGTATGAGCCTCGGGTTCCTCAATCAACAAAAGGTTCAACGGCGCATTACGCCTTGCAAAGTCGTCGCGACAAAGCTCGATTTGCAGGAGCAGATACAGGATATTCAGATAGCCAAGGCCGCTATAGTGCTCCGGAAGAAAGTTGTCGGTGTCGCCGTAGATGACCTGCGATGAACTCTCGATAAGAGACTGCGACTGGATATTGGAGACCACTTTCAAGTCGCCGAGGTCTAGAAAATCGCGAGAATTTTTCAAAAAGCTGCCGAAAACCTCCTCATACTGCTTGCCTAGTTGCGTATCGATATCAGCTAAAATCGATCTAAGCTTCTCTATGCTCCCAGCTTCGGGCTTATCCGCGCTGGTGTCCTCTTCAGCCTCATCTTCTGCATCTGCTTCAATATCTCGCTTACGGAAGAATTTGGTTGATATGGCAGAAAGCGGCTTTGAACCGCGCCCGGCATCTTCTGAGCTTGCAACGTTCCGACGGGCGTGGATGACTTGAAAATTTAAGAGGGCGCGAAGGCTGGTGCGCTCCTTCTCCTCAAGCTGATTGCGGTGAGACAAATAGTACGCTTGTTCACCCTCATGTCCGTCATCATCAAATGCATAGACTTTTACGTCGAGGAATTTTCCGGAAAGGTTGTTTTCGATGAACTTCTTGCGCTCTGTTTCGTCTGCCGGGAGAACGCGAAGAAGCTTTTTCTTTTCAATGGTGCATTCGAAAAGAATGTTCGCGTGTCGCCTGTCTGGATCGAGGTCCAGCATAAACTCGGAGAGAATTCCCAGATCATCTGTCTCGGTATAGGCAATTCGAAGAACCATTCTTATTGCGAGTTCTTCGACGTTCGTCTCGGCGTTTATCTTGAAAATAGCTTCGCGCAGGCCAAGCGGGAAGTCTGTGAATGAAAACGTGTCCGGTCTTTCAAGAAAATTTTCCAGCAATACGGCGAACGATGTCTTTCCAGTATTGTTTTTGCCTACAAGCAAAGTGGTTTTTTCTCGCAAATCAATGCAGCAATCCTGCAGCAACCTGAAATTTTCAATTTTAATCTGCTCGATATGCATGTCTCTAACGCAATTTTTTTGCTCGCCGAAGCGCTTTAATATATTTGATTCAACTTAAAATAGCACTCGGGGTTCGGTGGAGCAAAGGTTAGTCGCTCTCTTTAGTTGTGCCTTGTTGATCAGTGGCTGAGGGCCCCGAAAACTCACCCCTTTTCAGAATTCGTCGCCGGTTGACACAAAACTGATGCTCGCAAAGGCGTGAATGTCACCAAGCTGACAAAAGCAAGACAACGGGGTCACCCATGCAAACCCAACTCCTGAGGCGGGGCTTGTCTACCGGGAAAGGGCCAGCCCATTGCACCGTTCACTTGGTTTAGAGTTTCGGGCGATCGAACCATGGCAAAGAGGGATGTCTCCTTATCTGCATTCATCGCCATGAATCTGCCAGTCCGCAGTCGGCCCCATCTTGGTCATTCGATCAAGTCGCAGCGAATTCACTGTTTCCACCCATCCTGTGAATTTGTTGCATTTCTCAAGAGCGTCGGCTTTCGAGCGACGCGCTCAATTTGTTGAACGTCCGTATTGGGGCGCAAAACTAACGTTGGCGAGGCACTTGATGTGCCTACACCAAGCACTTTTGAACAACGATTGCCTCAAAATCTAATGACAATGATACGGCTTGCTACCGGCGTGGCAACACTGACCTGGAGGGCTGTCTTTCCGGCAACCGCCGCCATGGGCGTAAGATGCGGTTATCGTCCCCAGAACGGCAATTACGGTGATGATTGCAACAAATGCTTTTTTCATTTTTGGCCCCTTCGTTTAATTGTGATCCCGTTGATTAAACAGCTTTAAGGGGAGCATTTCTACCATATATACGCATTATAGGGATTAACTCGCGCATTGGGTGAGGTGACAATTTAGAAGCAAGAACTCGGCTGGTAGGCAAGTTTGTAAGCCTCAAAACAAATTTTGCTTTTGAAAAAACAATCTGCGAGGCTCTGTCGTTAGAACTCGTCGTGTCAGGAAATATCTTTCCCGTTTATCGCCAGCTATGATAAGTTTGAGACATGAAAAAACGCAGTTCGCAATACAATGTCGCCACGTCCAAATTGACGCGACACCGGGCCGAAAAAATTAGTGCCGTTGAGGGATTGGAACTATCCAAACCGTTGAAGCACGAGTTTAAACGCTTCGATCAGGACGGTTTGAGCGGCGAGGAGCGTCGTTCGCGTTTGCGCGCCTATTTCCGGAAAGTGTCTGCCTGAGATAGTGGTTTACACGGCAGAATCCGATCCGCTTTGTTATCCCGATAGTACGGTTTTGCGCAATAAAGCAGATATCACTGTTCAGGATGATCTTGATCAATTTGAATTAGCAATGTCGCTTACTCGTGCAGAAGAGGACTGGCCGTCCGGATCTCTTGACTATCCGCACTACAAAGCACTCCATCATCACCTATTTCAAGACGTTTACGACTGGGCGGGCCAAATCCGTTCGATGCGTATCGGAAAGGGCGGGAATTGGTTCTGCTATCCGGAGTACATTGACCAAGAGATGGAGCGCATTTTTGCCGAATTGGCGGCAGCAGATCACCTGACCGGCCGAAGCGTCGACCAGTTTTCAGAGCAGGCTGCTCACATTTTGGCTGAAATCAATGCAGTCCATCCATTTAGGGAAGGCAACGGGCGCACTCAACTGGCGTTGTTGACCATCCTCGCTGAGAATGCCGGCTTCCCGTTTGATGCTGACAAGCTTAAGCGAGACGAAGTGATTGGAGCGATGATTGATAGTTTTTCGGGCGACGAGACGCCCTTAGTAGCTTTGATCCACGAGCTCATCTCCTAACTTGCCAACAAGCTCTCCCGTTAGAAGGGGTGACGTAAAACCGCGTTAGCGGGTTGCAGTCAGGGGAAGGCTTTCCCCTCCAACACCTACCAGCGGAGCATGTAGTAGCGTTCCCAGGCATTGGCGATGTCTTCAAAGGTCCATTCCCTTAGCCGCCCATGAGTGGGGCTTGGCCGGGAGACACACTCAGCTAACCCGGATTCTTGCTTGAACCTATGCAACCACGTCATGGACTTGGGCTTGCCATTGGATCCGACTTCAATACGCCGGATATGATGACTATTGGCCCACATGGACCTTGGATCTTCTATTGAACTGCGATCAGCCAGATAGCCACGCAGGAGTTTGACCTGCCGTTCTTGGGGATCTTGTCTCAGATCGGCGTTGAGCCGAGTAACAACCAATTCTGCCGCCTTTTGGGCGGCCCGTTCGAGCATTTCTTCCAATGCTTCCGCGCTCAGCACAATGGCTGGTAATGCTTCCATATTCCTCACTTTCATTGGGATTCAGACACAAAAAAACGCCCCATCGGGACGTTCAAAAAAAAACACGGACACCTCTGGCCGCATTGTTACTATTTACAATACATGCGTGCGAGCGTCAAATAAAAATTATAATAATTCTAAAAAGAATAAAATAAATACTTGTAATAACGATTCATAATTAAATAATAATATTGGAAATACACGTTCCTAATCTATGTTTTAACGTTTGTTCTCCGGCCAAAGAGTTGGGGTGCAAGGGCTATCGCCCTCCTGCGCCCCGAGGATCTCAGGGGTGGAGCAAAACTATGTCTAATAACGAAGATCTTCCCGAAACGGTAAGGGTCATTTTTCGAGAGCCTCATGTTCAGGAGAGCCCCGGCGTTGAAATACAGTGCTTTAATGTCGACATCAACTGTGTTCCTAAACGCTTGCATACGGGAAACTACGTTTCATTTTCATACGGACCATGGTTTTTGGAAGAGGTTACAGAGCCTGAATATCTTAATTTTCTAGAGATGTATGGCGATAAACGCCTTTCAATAACAATCGACGATCAAACGGTTACCTTGACCAAAAACAGCGCGACTGCACTGATTTCGCTTCTACAACTGTTTGTCAAATAACCCACACGACGGGCACCGGCGGAAGTTCCGCCAGTGTCCATTCGCTCGTAATGACAAAAATCTTTGCAATTACTGCGATTGCGTATATGGCACTGATTGTACGGTAGCTACGTCTGCTACCATAAGCTACACAAAGAAACAGGTAAATTAGCGCTTCAAACATTGGGTTCATCCTCATTCTTAGACAACCGCAAGACCGAATGCAGGTTATGCAGTGTCAGAAGATTTGGCGAACGAACGTTCGAAATAGGAGGTCAGAATGCCGGAAGATATTGAAAATATAGCTGTTTCAGAAGAAGAATTTCGCAAAATACGGACCACCGAAACTTTGAGGGTTGGTCTCTCATCCCAACTAATAGGGGTGGAAGAGCAAATTGGAAAAGCATCACAATCACGTGGCGAAACAAAAAGTGCGCGACAACAGATTATTGCGGAAATTGGTGACATTGAAGGTGGGCGTGTCAGTGAAGTGATGCACGTTCAGCCGAAGGCGAATTATGAACACTTCATTGCGACGGTCGCGGCTTTAAACAGACTCAAAAGTAAATATAGTCTTATGCCGCTTATCTCCAGAGACGACATTATTGGCCAAGACTATCTAAGTGCAGAGGCGATTTCAGCTTATGTAAATGACCCAGAAACGGAAGAAGCCCTAGAGAAAACAGGCGCATGGGAAACATACGGATACAATCGCCATGTCGGGAAGATTATTGAATTAAAACGTTTCTTTACGCCTTCTGAAATGTTGCGCCCAAATGCAGGTGGCTCTCAGCCCGAACACTGCTTAATCAAGCGTACAGTTGGAACGACAGATGATTGGAATCCACAGCCTGCAGAAAATCGTAAAGGCAATCTCACAAAATACCAATTGTTTGACTATAGCCCCCGCAGTCTTGATGAAGGTAAGGAGCTCAAGGAGCTTAGGTTTCAAACCTATAAACATGAAGAATATATGAAATATTTGGGATCCGGACTTTTAACCGATAATGAACTTAGAATTACCGAGGGCAATCCAGACCCACTAGACAACAAAATTCCCAATCCATTTGGAATACATGCAATAATCTCGTTTTCAGGACTGGATTCATTTTTGTGTTTATTAAGAAGACCAGGCATTGCCTTTGAAGCAAATACCATTTCGTTTGGTTGTGATGAGCAGCTCGATAATGCCGACTTTTCGGTGTCTCCTGTCCCCAACCTTGATCATTTAATAAACCGACTTGTTCTGGAGGAAGTATTTCCAACCGCTTACGTTGATCAGACATCAAAGGATGGACAGGAAATTCTCAACAAATCAGTGCTGTTCAAAAAAGTTTTGACGCTGATTTATGCAGAAAACTATTGTTGTCATAATGCGGTAGCGTTTGTCGCATTAAACCTTACTCCAGAAGAATATGTGGCGTATTATGAAGAGCTAGCTAAATTAAAGTTGCATGATTTCGTGCCGTCGCCAGAGGATGAGGGGCGTCGACTAACTATGAATTTCGCTGAAGTGCGTAGGTTTTTGGAAACGGGGCGTGGTTCTCTGAGTAGTCCATTCCGAAAAAGTGAACATGAGTTGGTTGTTGATCAGCTGCTTGATGATGAACGAAGTAGTTTTGAGCATGCTCCGCACGTGTCTACTTTTTACCGAATGAACCTTGTTCGACAACTTATAGGGTAAACAAGGTTACACGCCGAGGAGCTGACCCAATCGGTCTGTCACCGGACGCAACGGATCTACAAATCCCAGGTCATAAATCATGGTTGTTTCAAGGTTGCCCTTGTGATCCACGTAGTGGCTAACGTCTTCCCGGCGGACACCTTGACCGACCAGCATCAATGAAATCGCAATCCGCTTCAGATCATACAATTGAAAGTAAGACGGCACACCTTCCAGCTTCTTAAAGCGTGTCATTGATTTACGGAAATTGTCGCGGGGCAGGGCAGGGTTGGTGTGAGAGGGAAAGATCAATTCAGCCTCTGGCCAGCGGGACTGTTGCGCGCGCACTAAATCTGCAATCTTCGGATGAATGGGCACCGAGCGATAGGCATACTCAGATGCCGCTCGAGAGAGTTTAATCCCTTTGGTGTTGTGTTTGTGCCAGATGAGCCTTTCTAAGTCGAAATGCTCAAACCGCGCCTGCATGAGTTCTGAGGGCCGCGCCATGGTCAGAAACAGGATACCCATGAAGTTGCACAACTCGACCATCTGGGCGTTTTGTACCGCCGTCCGGCCATTGGCCAGCGAGATCATTCGTTTTTCCTTGCCGGTCAAACCTTCAGTTGGAACTGTTGGTTCAATTATCGGGGTGAAGATGTAGCTGGCAATGGCTTTGATTTGCTCTGGGGAATAGTCTCTCCGCTGCCTCAGTGCGGTTTGCTGGCGCAAAGCAGAGCAGGGGTTTCGCATATCGATAATCTGCATGCGAATACCCCAGTTGAACATGGCTTTTAGATGCCGGTAGGCGGTGTTCCAGGTGCCGGCGACCTGAAACTGATCCAGAAACGTTTTGACGTCTGTTGGGTTGATCTTCTCAACCGGCCTATTGCCATACATGGCGCCGAAGTCGATATAGCTGCGGACTTTGTTTTTGCCTTGTTTGATGTTCGGATCTGTCTTCGGTTTCATTGCATATCCGATAAAGCACCAGAACTGGCTTTGGTATTTCGCCGATTTCGAGGAGATATGCTCTGCCCAATACCGTTCGATGAGATCGCTGACGAGCAGGGCGTGTTTTTTACGGTAGTCGATCTTGTCCGCGTCTGGGTCTTCGTCCTTGCCAATGAGAACTTCGCGCTGGTGAACCTGCAACCGTGCCGAGCCGAGGTTCATGTTTGATGTGTTGCCTATAACCACCCGGCGGCGCTTACCGTTGTAGCGGTAGGTATGGACGAATGATTTGATGCCGTTGGATGTGACACGCAAGCCGAGGCCCGGCTGGGCACCTTGATAGATTTTGCCATCTGTCCCTTTCGGGTAATCCCAATAGATTTCTTGATCTTTATTTTCGGGGCACTTGGCAGTTCTAATAAATGTATTGTTCAAAAATAGTTTTGGCATTCCATGTAACACTCATGTAACCAATATTATGCGAAAAAGAGCAAATAATGGCAAGTATTAATTTTCATGAGTGCGGAATATCCGCAGTAATAACAGTTAGTTATGCGGATTTTAGATGGAGGCTTTTGTATGCATGGTAGGCGTTGGTAATGAGGAGGCCGAGAGTTCAATTCTCTCCAGCGGCACCATAAAAATCAGTAGTTTACCAATCATCTGACTCCTGAGTTATTTCCATGTAACGCCCATGTAAACCGCATTTGCGCGCAATGACGCGAGCGCTGTGCTACTGAAACGTGCCAACATCCATACACTTAAGGTATTCCCAAAGGGCGGTTGCCTGCCCCTCTCGGATTAATTCTTCTGCGGTTTTATTGCCCAGGGCTGGAATCTTGAATGTCGAGATCCATGTCTTTGCGGCGTCTTCTCCGCCAGCCCATTCGTTCACAGCGTTGAGAAGTTTGGATATCTCTTCATTAAACTCATCTGACATATGAGGATCGGTGCCTCTTTCCGGCAGTTTTTGAACCATCAGATGATTTCTCCATCGATGAAACGGCCACGACTACATCAATCTAGGAAGTAGGCTTGTATCAAACTCCGGGAGTTTGGCAGGATCATCCTCATTAAGAAACTTCATAAGTCCCGCAGTCTTATAAATTTCTCGGATACACTTTTCCTGCGCAGCCAGATCGTGTTTCGAGCAGACTTTATGGGCTGCACGTAGCTGTCGTGTCGCGCTTTCCATGCATATATGGAACAAATACGGGTCATGGCGATAGACCTCGATTGCGAAGGCGAAGAACGAAAAATATCCATCTTTTGACATGATTACGCTTCCTCCATGCGAACGATCATTCTCACCTTATAGTAATTTATTCAAAAAGTAACACTAATAGGTAGAAATTCCTTAACGGCTGCCCTATCGTCAATTTCATGCGTATGAGTACAGGAGGGCGTGTGATGTATCTTCCGCAGACGAACGAACGGCATGATGGCTTGCTTATTCTGGACAAGATGGTGGGCCAGCTTATTTCGGAAGTTCGCGCCTTCCACGATATTTCGCGAGAGACTTTGGCCGAGATGATCGGCCGACCGCCGAACGAGGTGGAGCAGTGGGAAACCGGAACCAAGCCAGCTGATCTGTCGGCGCTTTGGTTGATGGCTCAGGTTCTGGGGTTTCAGGTTGAGTATTTTACCGACGGCCTAAGCTTCTCGGTGGAAGCGGACCGTTGGGAGTTGGAACACCCGCGTCCTGCGATCGAAGGCCCGCCAGACAGGCCTACATAAGCTTTTATCACACCGTATTCAGCATTCTGACTATCCCCGAAAGGCCGTAACAAGTCGCAGGCGGAGAGGTCCGGCGTTGTTGGGGGCGTATGAATACGAAAAGGGGGCCAGGCGCGAAGCCGGGCAGCGTCCAAATATTTCTTTAGGCCTTTGATAGGCATCCATAATTCTGGCTGCGACAAGTCAGAAAACGCCTTTCGTATGCGCTCCGTTATGGAGCTCGACAAATGGGACGGAACAAATGCCGGGATTGTTATCTAAACAATCGAAATTTGCAGGATTATTGCTGGGACCTGGAAGGTGTTCTGAAAAGAAATTCAAAGATTGCTTTTGAACTGGGGTTATTCGCTGAGTCAGTCGGCTGTAAGGATGCAGCAAGGCAATTTCGGGATATGGGGATGCTGCTTGGCCGTTCAATCCTGTTGGCGCGCCTGCTCGAGACAGAACAGTACCGCACCAAGAACCGGCGCAGAAAGCGCAAACGCTCATTCAAAACAGCCAGATAAGGCGCATACTCTTTTAGGTTGCAATTCCTACACAATGCATTTTATGATAAATGCATTGTGTAGCCAATCGCGTTGCCAACACTCCAGAATGGAGCTGTACCATGCCTTTAAGAGAATGTCGGATCTGCCATGATATGAGCGTTAAGATCAACGACTTTGCCGTTGATCTCATGACTGATTTTGAAGACTTTGCCGCGATGGCTTTAACCCGGGCTAATTATGCCGGTTCGATAGGAGCAACCGACGCGGCCATCAAACTTCGTGCCATTAGTCATCAACTCACCATGTGTGCGGGACTGGCAGAAAATGTCTTTGAGGCGGACTTTAGCGGATATGGTCGCCGTCGAGGATGGGCCAGCACCAACACGTTGAGGCCGCCATCGTCTGCAGAAACCGATGTTGCGCAACTTACCTATCGGGTAACGCCAGAAACAAGCGACGAGGTGGAGGAATATTTTCTGGTGGCTTGTCAGGATATGGAAACCGATTGAGCTGACTCTTCACCACATCCGGGCAGCGATTTCCTGCTCCTCGCGCCCCATGGCATTGGCGTATAACTCTGTTGTGCTGATAGAGGCGTGACCCATCCACTTGCGTAGCATGTTCAGCGGCACGCCGCACCGGATGGCGTGAATGCCATAACCGTGCCGAAGCCCTTTGGGAGATGCGTGAACCCCGGAGATGTCTGCTAGCGCCATCAAATCTTTGATATGGCGCCAAGCGGTTGAACGAGCCATAGGCCACAGCCGTGGCTGAGCGACAGAATTTTTCCGATATTCCTCTTCGTGACAAATGCGCGCGAGCCTGTTGGCCAGATCTGGCGGTATTGGCACTTCGCGGATTTCCACTTTTCCGGCGCGTTTTTTAAGAGAGCGTATGGAAATCAGGCAGAGTTCGGCTTGTATCGAGGCGGGGGAGAGCTCCAATGCTTCGGAGATCCGGCAGCCAGTGTAGACCATAGTCAGTGCCAGGGTTTGTACTGGTGTGTTTGTGGCTTGGGCCGCAGTGATGAAGCGCTCGCGTTCGGCTGCATTGATATAGAGCCGTTGTTTGCGATCATCGTACAGTTTCATCGTGGCGGCTGGCTGCGCGATAAGCATTTCCTGTTGTGTGGGTCAATCCGCACGGCAGCGTGCATCCGGCTATGGTGCCGTGTCGCAACAGTATTGCCAATACTGTTTCGTGCCGTGAAATCGATGAAGAAACAATATGTTACCTCATCGTTCTTCGAACATATCTGATCACGGATTCGCCCGTCAATCGGTTTTTCCTAAAGCAATCAGTAAAATGAACAGTATTGGCAATACTGTTGCAGTGCATCCCACTACCAAGCGCCGCACTGGGATGTTATGGGTAAACCGAAAACTTGCATCGTTACGATGACCAAAAACGACTACTTTCAATATGGAAAGTGGTTTGATTATTACTCCCGGCACATAGCGCCGGAGGATATGTACCTGCTCAACAACAATAGTGATGCAGAGTTTTTGGCACAGGTTGACCCGCGTATCTCGGTCATGCGGGTGCCGGATGCCTTCCGCACCAACAACAACCTACGAGACACCCACCAGCTCAACGATAATTTTGATGGGTGCCGGGCATTGCTGATTTCTGACCTGACCAACGGCCTGTTGAATTACTACGATATTGTCCTCTACACCGATATTGACGAGTTGATTGTGCCTGACCCTGCGGTCTATGGGGATTTATCCGGCTACTTGAACCAGCTCGATAGGTCGCAGGTGAAATGCCCGGCAGGGGTGAACATCACCCATATGCCCCAGCTTGAACCCAATGCCTTTAATCCGGACGACCTGATAACCAACCAGCGGGCCTATGTGGGTCTGGCAGTGGAATACTCCAAGCCTGTTATCAAAACCAAGCGCTACCAGTGGTGCGGTGGTTTCCATGGCTGCGATGCTGCATTCAGCTTGGACAGGGACTTGTATTTGTTCCATCTGAAGGCGTGCGACATGGGCATCCGGCGCACCATCCATCAGCAGCGCCATGCCGAGTACAAGGCCCATGGCAAGGGCGACAAAACAGGCTGGAAGCTGCCCGCAGATATCATCATGGCTCGGATGTCGGCCAACCTTGAAAAGGCGCTGTTTCGGGAAGGGGAGGGCGCTCTCAAATCAGCGCTGGAACACGTCCGCATCGCACAGGGCAACTTGGGGTACTACCGGGCGGTATATGAGCCTCCCACGCCGCTCAACGGCTCGTGGGAGTTGTTTGAGATACCGGGGCGGTTTAGGGAGCTGTTTTAGGGACTGGCTTATGCAAAAGATAAGGCGCTGAATTGACAGGGCAGGGGAACCGGCCTTTATCACAATTTTTGCAACTTCTAACCCCCCTCAAGAGTTAAACTACTAGCGCTTGCCCACTTTCGATTTATTGACTTTGTTCGCCGCCCCCGTGGTCCCTACAGTTTTAGGAGTCGAATTACGCTCCACTGTAGGGCGTTTGAGCAACTTAAAGGTATCAATGCTTAGCAACACGCCTTGCCAAACCAACAGGAAAATAGTGACCTCAATCATATCTTTACCTCCGATGCACTCGGAAGGTGGGTCTTGATACAAGAGAATGGGACACCTAGACTGGCATGAGAAATGTTCGTACAAGGCATATTTTCAATGAAAAAAGTAATTAAATGAGAACTTTAGAAGGCTCCATAGAAGCGAACAATTCAACTCTGCACTGGTGTCGGTTAGTCGAGTACCACATCGCTAAAGGTACGGGTAAATCACGTTTCTCTAAGGACGGCTGGACAACCCCTGATCTGTGCGCAGAAATCAGCCGGCACTTGCACGCCGATCAAGTGCTTCATCGTAGAACACTCGATAGCTGGCGCAGCGCAAAGACTTTCCCTAACGGAAAATATAGAGTTGCATTTTTCAATGCTCTCTTTCCAAGAGGTCGAATCTCAGCTCCAGACGAGTTTGATGATCTGCGAACTGCGTTGGCAGAGGCTATCGCAGATACTCGTAACAAAGCGACAAGAAAAGAAATAAAAATAAACAATACACAGTTTGACCCCATCCTTAAAACTAGTGCAGGCGATCGCGAGATTTCCGTCAGAAAATGCCTAAATGTCCTAATGCCTGATGTCGACATAACTGCAGATAAAATTTCTGAAAATGTTTTGAAGTATTTATTTCAATCCATCGAGACGAAAGTAAAAATAAATGAATCTATGGCACAAGCCATACGTTTGTACTCTGCCTACCACATATTTGACGATTTACCTGAACATACTGAATTCCAAGACGACTGGTTCTCGCCGATAATGATTAAAGTGTCGGCTGGGGCGTTTCAGATGGGAGCTCCAAATAGTGATTTCGAAGCCTACGAGAATGAAAAACCAGTAAAAAATATTAGTATTGATTACGAATTTTCAGTATCTAAATCACCAATCACGTTCAAAGAGTTCGACATATTTTGTAAAAACTGCGGGTTAGAACTTTCGTATGATGAAGAGTGGGGCAGGGGAGACCGCCCAGTAATTCACGTATCGTGGAATGATGCTCAGGCTTACCTTCGTTGGTTAAATCATGAAACTTCTGGTGGATATCGGCTCCTGAGTGAAGCTGAGTGGGAGTATATAGCAAGAGCAGGCACCACGGGCCCATATTTGGATATTCCCAGAAAACCAAGCGACATTGGTAATGGCTCTGAAACTCTAGGTGAAACATCGAAAGTATGCGCGTTTCCGCCAAATAATTGGGGGTTTTGCGATGTCTTAGGTAATGTTTGGGAATGGGTTCAAGATAACTGGGCACCATCGTATGATCAACTACCAGTAGATGGCAGCCCTTTTTTTGTTTCAGAAAACAATTTGAGATGCCTTCGAGGTGGCAGCTGGGACTGCGCATATAGAAACATGCGAGTCACAGATCGCTGCCGTCAAGGAGCGGACAACTGTATCAATAATGTAGGATTTCGTATTGCAAAGGATCATTCAGCGCGTAACATTTGAAATCCAAGACAAATAATTAGGACTTCCTTTTTCAATATCACAGAGTATTACCTCGGCCGTTTCATATATATGCGTGGAAATTATTGTTTTTTCTACATCAGAGTAGTCAGATTTTTTTATCTTAATAAGCATTAATATTTCTTCATCAGTTTCAATTTTTCCTTTCCATTCATAAATGCTAGACATTTGTATAGATTGAATGCAAGCGGCCAACTTCTGTCCTAGAAGTGCGGCGGCAATCTCGCCAACATTTTCCTTGGAGTTTGTTGTTGTGTAGACAATGCCATATTCTGCCATGTTGGATGCTTTCGTATTTGGATTGTTGGCACGCAGGTTTAGACCTTCCACTAGTGGTTTTTTTTTTATATTACTTAAGGTTAGTTAATAGCGTGCATAAATCATAGCTTCATTATCTACTTCACTTACCTTCCTGACAATCAAATTATCAATAGAAGGTTATTTACTTGCCCAGCGGAAAAAAAACGGTGGCAAGATAAAGTCATTCTAACCAAGACTGCCGTTTGGATGCTCTGGGCATTGGCCGAAAAGGGGACGCTTTCAGCGAAGCTAAACCACCTGTCATGCGCCAAAACGCTTTAGCGAACGGTCGGCCACACCCGCTCTGCCAAAAAGGTTTGGTCAACCCCCTTGGCAATCCGTCCCGGCTTCTGGCGTAGATATTCCTCGGCCAGCTGTGGCAGGTCTGGCAACACGCCAGCCACTCCGCCCCACAACCCGGCCAATATCAGCTCGCAGTGGTAAAGGTCATCCCGCATCAAATGAAAGTGCCGGTTGCTCTGCAGCCATGCAGAGACGTATCAATCAAATTTGTGGTGTTTGCGAGCAGATCAGTGCGCTGATTTAACTTTTGTCTGGAATTCTGGTCTTTAGCAGATACGCGGCTATCATGCGTCCTACATAGTCCGAAGCCACTTTTGCATGCTCTTTTGTGATGGTGTCACCTTCTTTGCAGCCGGCTCTTGTCAAGCCATCATATAGCCCCCTTTTTAACATCATGTCTGTGGCGTTCTCATGGGCGTAATCGAATAGCGGCGATAAACTCTTTATTACGTTGTCGAATATCAGTGGCCTTGATTGCCATTCATCGAAGACCCATTCTGTCTTCAATGGAGAATTCTCATCGGCCAATACATCCCAGACCTTGTTGTTTATCGGATTCGATATGAGGCACTGCGCAGCGGATGGTGGAGCGCCATAATCACATAGGTTCACGCGCCACCCAAATGCGCCATAGAGTCGGAAATATCCAAAAACCTTTCCTTCTTGATTGCTTCCAGCCCAAACAATGTTGGGATTTGAGCTGTATTTTTCCGGTAGCGCTGGAAGAATCCGCACGTCTATTTTGGTGGTGTCTTCGGGATTTCCATCGCCCTTTTCACCCGTTTCAATAAAGTGTCGAATGGCATCATACCGATGGTGATTGACCTCGTCGTTTCCAAATTTTCGAGCCCATAGTATCAAGCAGGCTTTGGCAATGGATTGCTGTGAGGCACCGGTTCCAAATTCAAAATGTTGATTGATTGTCGGCGCTGGTGCGAAATGTGATTTTTGGTCCTTTTGAAGGTCCTTTTTTATTGCTTCGATAATTTTTGGATCCGTAATTCCGAGCTTTTTGGCAATACTTATAGCGGCTCCTTCTAGGAGTTTTTCGACTTGCTCGTCAGAGCCCGCATTTATTCTCACGTTTATTTCGTTCTCGCTGATTTCGAGATCTAGTGGCTTCTTCGCGTTCGGGACGACGTGCATACCTGGTCGAAGATCATATCTTTCGCCATCAATTTCCCTCCGTTTGATAGTTGGCGGGGGATCGTTGTCACCTGCATGCAAGTTACAAATGTTCCGAATAGGTTCGACGCTGTTAGCTAAATCGTTGTCAGGTCCTATTCCCATGCGGTGGTTACAAGCAGGACATATGACGTTTTTGACAGTGAGGCGGCCACCCAAAGCATTTAATAGGACGTGCTCGGGCTTTGTTTTTTCGGGAATATTCTGCTGACAAAGGATGCAAAGAAGAGTTTGAGAAGCCATTAAGGCGCGCGCCTCACATAAATATAGAGTTGCATTAGTGAATAGTATTAACCGAGAGGGCGAGTAGAAGGAAGGCTGGTTGCGGAATGAATTATTTCAATCAAATACTCCGGCAGGCAAAAGCCTGCCGGAACCGCCAAACGCTACGCTGCTTGTTCGGCATCGTTGCTGTCTTCGAGGTAGCATCCTTGCGGAAAGGCCATATAGCGAGGAAGCCAATTATCTATCGCTGCGGGTCGGTTGCCATCTAAGCAGTCCTGCAGGATTGCCTTTTGCACTTTGGCGGTCGAGGTTAGATTGCCTTTGGCAACATCAGAACCTGCCAGTTCTGCTACCATGGCGTTTACGGCTGATTTGTTGCGAAGAAGCGTGAAAAACGTCTCATCCGGCTGCCAGCTGGTGCGTAGATCAACCTCAAACAACTGACCTAGCTCATCAACCAGTTCACCACCTACGGCAAGAGTTTCTGCCATCACATAGGTTAGTATCCGC
Source organism: Roseibium sp. (assembly GCA_965230705.1). Lineage (GTDB taxonomy): Bacteria > Pseudomonadota > Alphaproteobacteria > Rhizobiales > Stappiaceae > Roseibium. The sequence goes on from CBDDLN010000001.1 coordinate 2,416,258, forward strand.
ATGACAACATCGTCGGTCAGTTTCTGCAATCGGCCAAATACAGTCGCAACTGTGTCTTGTCTCATTGGATAACCTTGCTGGATGATGTGATTGTCCGGCTCACGTTCCAGCAGTTCAGCGATAACGGCACGTTCTTCGGCAAAGGCTTTTTCGGGGACACTGTCAGCCACACTGTCGGCAATGGCTTTGTTGTGTGCACGTTCGGGTTCCGGCCTGACTTGCCACAAGGCTGACCCAGCAATGACATGCGCCACCATTAGGCGGAGTGCAGCACTTGGATGGCGGAACATTGCAACCCGCACTGCGGTGTGGCGATGCAGGTCAAGATAGTTCTGCAAGGGGCGGGTGAGTTCTGCTTGTGGCGCGGGTTGGCCACCTTCCGCCAGCTTGGCACGGCGGCGCACTTCCTTGGTAGATAGATAGCCTTCATGCGTCTGCACTTCACCATCAGCGGTACAGGTGATGTGAACAACGCCACCATCCTCCTTGGCGACTACCTGATAGTCCCATTGGTACCAGTAGGTACCGACTTCATGTAGAACCACGTCTGCCCAGCCTTCATTCCGGTATTGCTCCACCAGCGCAGCAATGGCGGTATTCTGTAGCTGCCAGAAAGTGTCGGTTTCGGCAAAGTAGCTGGCATCGTCAAACAGGTCGGTCACGATGGTGCCTGGGTATTCTTTGACATCAAACAGAGCGTTGCTGGTTGGAATATGCGCCCCACCAAATAACCAGCTCTTGAGCTGCACTCCTGTCGGCGCCCATTCATCTTCGGTCTTAAACAGCTTCCACCATGCCTTTTGTTGACGTGTGGTGGCCATGGTCAGGATACGCAGGGTCGCTGGAGCGATTTCCGCACGGCGATAGGCATTCAAGATTGGCTGATACAGATTGGCGATGGCCAGCCGCTGGGTAACGAGCCGCTCACTCACGCCAAAATGCGCCGCAATGTTGTCACACGTCCGCCCTTGTTTGAGCATGGCGGCAAAGGCCGTGTACTGGTCGATTTCATCCATCGGCAGTCGGGCGATGTTTTCGGCCAGTGATGCTTCAATTGCGGCGGCATCATCGCCTTCTGCCATCACCAGACAGGGCAATGCACCTAAGTCTGTTCCTTCCTCCGCCAACTGCTGGCAGGCACGGTATCGCCGTTGACCAGCCACAATTTCAAAAGCGTTCCCGTCTGACCGTACCAGCAGCGGCTGCAATAGGCCGAGACTGCGAATGCTAGGTAATAGGTCGGTGACATCATCACCGCCATGCTTCCGTACATTTAGGGGTGATGGTTTCAGGTCGGTCAGGTTTATGTAATCAAGTTTCATAGGTTTTCTCCTCATCAGGTTTGGTTCGGCAACTGCCCTGTGCAGCTGCCGACACGCTTTCCCTCAAAGGAGGGGTGCGCATGCACCCTTGCCGCGTGGCGAACGCGGGGATGGGAGGGGACAAGGAAATTCACGCCGGATGGTGCGGGCGCACAAGCGCAGCGCGGAGCCTCGGCCGGCGCTTAATTTCCTTGTGGGGAGAAAGGGGCAGCGCCCCTTGGCTTCCCCTAAAGGGATGGTAAATCCAAAATCATTCGGAAACGGATTTTGGATGGCCGTGAGGCCATTGCCGAGGGTAGGGGAGTGGCAAACGTCCCAATTGGCCGAAACCGTTCAAGACGGTGGCAGGCCAAGAAGCGGCCGAGCCGCTGTCACTACTTGGCGAAAATTTCGCCGGTAGTGACAGCGGCGTATCTTCTAGCTCAAGCCTGAATTTCAGCGCCTTTGGGCGCGTGCCCGCTAAATGCCAACCGGGTAACAGCACTACCAAAATACAACTAATGCTTGCATTTCTCCGCAAGTTATGGTAGGTTTTTGCCAGCCTTGGAGAGATCCGGCTATCTAAAATCTTCCAACATTTTACCAGAAAGGAGACATCGCCTTGTCAATCCGTTTGACTGGCTGCTCTAGATTCAGCAGCCCCAGATAGAGTGTATGACCCACGGCCCCAACACCTATCGCCCATCGCGGCACGATGCTTAGCAGACCCTACGGGGTCTTTTTTTGTGCCTGAAATTCAGCAACCAGACGCAAAGGAAATTAAACATCCGGCTCTCGCCGTCCTCCGGGGCGGACTGCGCAACGCTACGGCTTGCCAGTAGCCATCAACACTAACCAACGAAAGAAAACCTATATGAATGACCTCGCCCACGCTCTGGGCCTGTTGTGCCGTCGTAATCGGGATGGATCTTACGCCACTCAAGCGAACCGGCAGAAAGGCTTACAGGCGATGGCGAGGGATCTCTACCAACTGGGCTACAAGCTGCCAAAACCATCATCGCTCAAGCCCAAGCATGTGACGGCGCTGGTCGATCATTGGCAAACTCAGCAACTAAGCTCCGCAACAATCAAGAACCGTCTTGGTTGGGTGAGATGGTGGGCCGAGAAAGTTGGCAAAGCCTCTGTCATTCCGCGGGACAACGCAGCTCTCGGGATTGCTCCCCGTGAAAAGAGCGTGACAAACAAAGCTTGGCAACCGGAATCGGATCAAAGCCTACCTGACCCACGCATGCAATTGTCATTGGAACTGATGGCAGCGTTTGGCTTGCGGCTGGAAGAAGCGCTCAAGATCAAGCCCGCTCAAGCCGACAAAGGCCACGTATTGGTGCTACAGAAGTCCTGGACCAAGGGCGGCCGGAAACGGGAAATTCCAATCCGAAACGATCAACAACGCAAACTTCTCGTCCAAGCGCGTGAGATGGTCGGCACCCAGTCTATGATTCCTGCAGATAAGACCTACATCCAGCATCGCAAGGCGTTCGAGCATCAAGCGCTCAAACACGGCATCACCAATGTGCATGGCCTTCGCCATCGATATGCTCAAATCCGCTATGCCGAACTTACCGGTTGGTTCTGTCCGAATGAGGGCGGACCACAGCGTTCTGACTTATCCAAACAGGAACGGACATTGGACAGACAGGCTCGGCTTATCGTTTCGCAGGAGTTGGGCCATAACCGAGTCGCGATTACGAAAATCTATTTGGGCTAGAAAGGAGGCCAACTATGGAGTTGATGGATGCCTCCAAAGCGCAGACAACAGCCGCCGACGTGCGGGAAAACTACGCCCGTGATGTGTTTAAACTAGAGCAGGTTATGCGTCTGATTAAACAGGCTGTAGCGGCAGGTAAAACCCAAGTGCGAGTAACGCAGGAACAGCCACTGGACCTGTCCGGCACCTCCGCCGCGCAAGCGGTTGTCAAACGGCTCATCAAACGTGGTTATCACGTAATGTGGGTGGATGCAGCTCACGCTGCCACCCCCAAGAAAAGCGTATTGCCGCAATGCGATCAATATCAGGAACTGGTGGTTTATTGGGGTTGATTTACGATTCGGTACCGCCTAACCGAGCCACATCAAGAGGAGTATCGCTAGGCCAATAATTGGCCTACTGCTAGGTGCCGAATACGAAAAGCTCTCGACTTGACTGGTTTGTGTTAATAGAAAATATTGCAACTAGGGATAATAGATTGGGCTTTATAAAATGACAAACGCTCCAAACGATATTGAGAGTAAGCCTGTATTATATAACTCCTGTCCAGATGAAGTTTCCCTTGCACATCACGGCAGTGTAATTCAGAGTTTTTCAGTAAGTTTTGTAAATATTTACGCGGTGTTTAACGCCGGTGCGTTTGCAGCTTGTGCAGCGATTATACCAACTACTTATGGACAGGCAGCACTAAAAGAATTTCCATATCTTGGGCCTGCTACTTTTGGTTTATTTGTGGCTGGATTTTTTTTCTCTAGCATATTGATGGTTATAATATTTCAATACAGCCTTGAAAAATACAAATATTACAAAGAGAAAATAAAAACAAAAGATGCAAACGGTGTCTCGGAAAAAATAAAATTCCACGTAGCGGGTTCGATTATTTTATTTTTAGTCTCTGTATTTACAATTTCAGGAATAATAAGCACCCTAATAATATTATTGAGTGTGGAAGTGAAATAGTTATAGAGCCCATAGGGCTCTATAAATTTACAAGAAACTTAACTAGTATTAGTGCCGTAGCCATTGCTAGTAGAGTTTGAACCACGTATGCCACTGCCAACATGCCATTGTGGTGCAGCACGTACTCAATAAAAGCTCTCAAAGATTTCTCTCCATCTGTCATGATGTGCTGAGAGAATTCTGGGATATGATCTTTTAACATCCAAGCTGGCCTTGTATCTTTGGAGGCTGAATTGTGACCTTAAAAACACACTATTGCTAAATAGGGTTACTGAATATCTAAATCCAGCACCTCACTCGTTTTTGAAACGCTAAGCACAGGTGGCAAAATATTCAAGCCTCAATTGAATGGCGTTGTGGGCAAGGACTGGAATTTGGCTGTGTAAAACATTCGAATTTATGAATTATCATTGCCCTGCGCTCGGGTGTTTACGATTGGAATTTACGTAACATTGGAAGAAATGCCCTTACTTTGGATGTAAAGAGATTTCGGTCAGGACTGGGATATGATCTGAGCCGAAATGGCGGCCCCGCTCTTCAAACTCAGGGTCAGGTATCAATGCGGCGGCGCGCGCGTCTGCCGCCAGCGGCCCGGCGATGTAGATGTTGTCGATGGGTGAGTCTGCAAATTCAGTTTTGATGTAGGTGCGGCCGAGGCCACTTGAGAGTGGCCGGTATTGAGTACCACCGATATGACCGTTTTGAAGCAGCCAATGGGTTTCGTCGTATCCTTCGCTTGCGGGACAGGTGTCCGGTGAGGTTTGCCGCGCGCAGATGGTGAGGGCTACACATTCCGGTGTACCTAACTCAAGATCATTTCCGGTGCGGGATGGTTCATTGAACGGGATATTAAAATCCCCCAGGATAATCGCGGTTTTGTCTGCTGCGACGTCTTGATTGGCCAGTGCTATTGTTGCTGCCATAACGTTTTCGCGTTGTTCAGCGTTGCTGATACGGCCATTGATGACCAACTGGCGGAAGATATCAGCACTGGGCCGCTCCGCCTCGGGAATGCGACAGGCCCGTGGCGTCCCAGATTTCAGATGAACACCGTAGAGGACAATGCCGCCTGCCAATTCGACCCGGAGGCTACCCCTAAATCCGAGGTTTTCCGGGCTTTTGTTGACGGGTTCTGGCAGTTGTAAAAGGTCTTCACCAGTTGGAATTGCTCCACGGGAAGAAATGGCTTGTGGTGGGCGTCCATCCAATGCGCTGGTTTCAAACTCTTTAGCATTGAGAATTGGCAGTTTGGAGATGACCGCAACTTCAAGTGCTTGATACCATTCACCGTTGTCGTCGCTCCAATCGGAAATCACAACATCGGCGTCAGGCATCCCAAGAAAACCGGCGATTTGCCGGGCGGCTTCGAGTGATGTCACTTCCTGTAAAACGATCACATCGGCATTGATTTGCTCACCAGCTGCAATGAGACCGCCTTTGCGCCAGTCCATATCATTTTCCGTGCCGCGAAAGACATTCCAGGTTACGACGCGGAGCGGGTCTTGTTGGAAATCTCTGGTTTCATCCGCCGCTGTTGACGTTTCGGCAACCAGTGGCAGAAGTGTGCGTCCATCCAAGGCGTTGCTCAATTCTAGTTGGGCTAAACCAGGTTGACGGCTCAAACGGCGCTGACAGGATGGCCTTACATCGCTGCGTGACGTACCTTGTTTGTATTCATCAAAATGGAGGTACAGGTTGCCGACATTCGGCACCCAATCGCGGTAGATGCCGTGCTTGAAGTATTGCTCCATGCTGCCGTTGTAATCTGCGGCAAGGGGATAGCCCATGTTGCCGTGTACGGTGACAACATGTTTGTCATTGGCCCAAATCTCGATTTCGCCGGGGTTGGTAGGCCCGACTTGGTTGTCCTCCCGTCCACCTTTGATGCGATACTGCATGTCGACCCATCTGTTTGTGGGGTCTGGCAAAACCGGTGATGGGCCGAGTTCCCATTCAAGATTGGTTTCCTCGTATTGAAACTCCGGATCCTGAATACAATTAAATTCGAGTGCGTAGTCGCTCAGGGCTTTGTTGAATGGCAGTGCTGCGGTTTCATCAGAAACGAGGGACCCAACGGTAGTCGGTGTTTTTAGTTGGGAGTAGAGACCCGGACTGCGAGCAGCCATGGGTGCCATTGTTTTAGTTGCAGCAACAAGGGCAGTAGCGTCTTTGTTGGTCGGATCAATTTCTGCAAGTATTTTTTGCAGCTCTTTGATGGCGTGTGGGTTTCCTTTGCTACAGGCAACCGTTCGTCGTGCATCAGCATCGTGAACGGCAATGTGAAACACGCCATTGTCGTAGCGTTGTGACAAGAATGGACCGTCATTTTCAGGACCCTTCCACTGATTGATAATCGTCCGCAAACTATCGGTTCGGTGGGTGTCGCCGGTCATTTTGAATGAAAAACCATACCAGCGCTCTTCACCCCATAAAGGACGATGGCGAGGGCGGTCACGTACTTCAGCCCGTTGGCAGTTAGTGTCACATTTGTTGGTATATTTATCGCCGTGAGCGCGGATACGGCTCGATAACTGGCCGCATCGCTTCGAATTGGTAACGTAGGCAAGTTCGCTTATTCGGTTGTCTACTGAATAGCGAACATCGCGATAAAACCAAATGTTGGCATTAGGCCTCTGATACTCAAAATCGTCTGTGATTATTGGATCTGCCTGGGCGGACAGTGAATTCAAAAGAAATAATCCGGCAAAGCCTAAAGTGAAACGTAACATTGCAACCTCCTAAGCGGAACGCGCAGGAAGTGTATTGTTCCAACAGGAAATTTCAACCAGAAGTGATGCGTTTAACGTGATTTTCATAGCGGTATTTTGCGAACTTTGGTTCGCACACCGCGTAGATTGAGGACAGCGTTCGAGCCACTACGGCCCGAACACCAGCACGTCGCTCCCGTCGGTTTCCATAGAGGTGAAGTCACCGTTCATCGCCATATCCCGCGCGATGGCTTCGTAGTCGATGTAGTATTCGAGCTGTTTGGGGATGTCGTAACAATCGGTGACGAGTTCTTCGGCATAGTCGACTGCTCGGCCATGATAGAGCGAAACATCGTCCAGCAAATCCGGGATATCTGAAACACTGTAGCCATTGTCAGCCAGATAACTCGCTTTGAGATAATCATCCTCATCCGGATCGAAATCGGCAAAGGTTTCAAACCAAGTCGCCAGCGTTGCCTGACTAATGGCCAGTGCGTTGAACAGACGATAGTTGTCACCATCGATAAACTGAAGTTCGTATTCTTCGACAGGCATTCCAAAACGGTCGATATGCCCTGCGGATTTGGCTTCATACTCCTCCATTGAGGAGAAGTAGAAGCCAACCGCGTCGACGTTGTACGGCTGGGCGTAGTAGACGGTTGCCGATGCCGCCGGAAGGCGGGGGCTCATTGCCCCGCCTCCTGTTTGCGGCTGACTTTGCGGACAACGGTACGTCCAGTTACCAGCGGTGAGTAGTTGATCGCGAGGCTCAAGCCGTCACTGTCCTGATGGGCCCAGCCCACACCGATTTTGGTCCAGCGTGCTTTGTCACCGTCTCCGACGACATGGAAGACTTCATGTGTGGGTGATTTGTCGTTTTTGGTCTGTGTTGCCATGATTGGCTCTCCTGTTTTGTTGGCGGCCACCCCGTGTGGCCGGTCGGAAAGCCAGGCGTTCAGGCCCTTGAGCACGCCGTGCAATGGTTTTCTCGGGAGACCGCTTGCGGCGGAAGGCCATTGCAGGGCGGGCGGCCTGGACGATTTTTTCCGACCAATTCCGGCCACACGGGGAGGGCGCTCAACAAGGAGAGCGGTAGCAATGCCCAGGCCATAGACATCGCACCCAAAGCAAGCTGATCAGGGATGGGGACCGAACATCCAACTGGTTCCAAAAAAAACCTTTGGCAGGCACCTTAGCGACGGCGCTCTTCCTCCTCGCGTTCATACTCCTCTCGCATCTGGTCACGGGCTTTTTCGAGTTCGGACGGTGGGTAGGGATCTTGATAGGGGCCGGGTTTCGGTAGCGGCTCAGTACGCATCCGTTCACGCTGATCCGCGACAAAGGCTCCAAAGCGTTCCCGCAAGGTTGGGTTCATGGACTTTTCGAGTTCAGCTAGACGTTTGGCGTCATCCTTGTCGCGAATGCGCCGCATCCGTTCATCCATGACGAAATGTTCAAGGCGTGCTCGCACTGCCGGCGAAGCGCCTTTGGCAAATTCAAGCAATTCCCGTTCATGCCGAGTTGTGCCCTGATTGACCGCGCGGCTGGCGACGGACTTTTCGTATTTTGCGTGACGTTCGGCGAGCTCCTGTTCAAAAGAAGGCCGTTCCTCTTCTCGCACGAAGGTAAAGGTTTCGGCGGGATCGGCCTCACTACGGGCACGTTCAACAGCTGTGTCGTACCAAGCCGGTGCTTCGTAGGTCGGCTGCCTACGCCGTATTTCCGCATCTCTTTCGGTCTGGTTGAACCATCCAGCTACTTGCCGCTCTTCGATTTCCTTCTCATTGGCTTGCTGTGCTTCAAGCTGCCTGTCATCCCAATATTGCTTAAGTTCAGAGCGCTCCTCCCGGCTCATATCCGCTTCCGGCTGCTGATCAACGGGCGGCCAATCATCGCGCTGCGTGAGCAGCGGATAGGTCACCCGTTCTTTTCTTGTAGGCGGCTTTTGCATAGCTTCCTCCCGTTGTTGATAGTGTGCCTGTGCCCTGATCCGTTTCAGGCGGCGTTCCGCCTGATTGGGGCCTCTATGCTTTGTGGGTTCTTGCTGAATGCCGCGGGCCTTGTAGCTGCGCCTGTCCAGGCGCACGCTCGACCCGCTGGCTTCAAGATATTGATTGCTGATTGTCTCCCAGCCCCTCCGGGCTGTGGTGACAAAGCTTTTGTGATCCACGTTCGGGATCTTGGAACCGAAGCCGTTCGGCTTCAGAGACCTGACGGTCAACATGACATGAACATGGGGATTGTGACCGGTGCCGTCGTCATGGATGGCGATATCCGCCACCATGCCCGCGGCTACATACGGCGCGACAAAGTCGCGTAGGACACTGATCCACTGGTCACGGGGAATATCCCGTGACAACGCCGCTTCTATGGTTTTAGCCAAACGCGCATCTTTGCGCTTGGCGGTGGTGTCGACCAGATTCCAGAGCTGTTCCCGGTCACGGCACCACTCCGGTGCCTCCTTCGGTACCATCAACTCGCGATGCACCACATCGCGGCGGCGGCCAAAATTGCTGATGCCCTGTTCGCGTTCATTCCAAAGAGCAAGGCCGGAAATGTATGACGCGGCAGCCACTGCAGAACGTTCCCCGCCATCCGGCTTGCGGCGGGACAGGTTATTGACGTGACAATGGACGCTGTCCATCACGGCCAGTGACCTCGCACACATTTGGCCGCATGGCACGGCCTGGGGTGCAGGGGGTTTCCCCCTGCCGCGCTTCCACGTTCGACGGGCTCCTCAGGAGACCCTCGAACGCGGCAATGTTGCAGAACTTGGACGATACGTACACGTCTTGCAACATGTAAGTGCGCTGTTGGCTCGCTGTCAGTCTTGGTTGTGGTTCGTTGCCATAAGCCCTCGTCAAGTCACGTTTCACGAGGGAAGACCATGTTCACGATCGAACATTTCGCGGAAGCCATTTGGGCTTTCAACGCCGTATTTTTCGGCCTTATAGCTCTGTGGTTGCTGGGGTATGCTTTGCTTTTCGCAAGCGGTTTCGTCTACGGACTGAGCAAGGCTGTTATTGAAACACAGCTGCTGCTTTGTCGTCTCAAGCGGGAAAGACTGATTTCTTAGATCCCGAATATCGAGCCAGGAGCCGCTTCATTAGAAGTGGCTTCTCTTGCTTCTGGACTCAATCCTAGGTTTTGAATAACCTCAATTTCTAATATTGATAGTTTTACATTAGACAGCGCATCTGGGGAGGCGGCGCATGTCATCCGATCCGTTTGATCGCCTTAAAAATATGCAGATAGAGCCGTTCAAGTCATCAGGCGGGGGCGGACCATTCGACGATTTCAAGACCTACAGCAATAGCGCGCGCGTTGGATTTGCCATCGGCCGCAACGTCAGCGCCTGGATGTGGCGGCGTCGTTTGGAGAAAGAAGGCTTCGACCCAATTACGATTGAAGCGGTGGTAGATGCTGTTAAATCGGGTCGGGAACCTGAAGGTATCTTGGCAGCTGCACGCCAAGCCTATGCGGCCAAGCGCAAACAAAAGGAAATGCGGGACAACCCGCCACCGATTCACGGTTCCGCGGCATGGGCAACGACCCAGCAAATTGGGCACGGCGGTTTTCTAACCGATGACACTGATCTACCAAGTCACGCCCTTTTGTTAGGGCAGACTGCCGGTTCCTCTCAAACACTGCACTGGGCCGGTGAAAGCCATCTGCTGACAGTTGCGCCGACCCGCACCGGCAAGGCGACCATGCAGATTATTCCAAATCTGCTGCATTATCGCGGCAGCGCCGTGGTCCTTGATCCGAAGGGTGAGTTGGCTGCGGCAACAGCCAAGTGGCGAGCAGACAATGTTGGTCCTGTTTTCATCCTGAACCCATTTAACTTACCTGACCTTGGTGGTGCGGGGCACGCATTCAATCCACTTGATCAGGTTACGGACGAAAATCAGGCGACCAAGCTCGCAGAAATGATTTATCCGCGCACGGACGATGATAGGCAGCGGTTCTTTGATAATGAAGCGATTGGGTTTCTATCAGGGGTGATCTTGTTCACGGCGCGGTATGCTGCGCCGGAATTTCGCAATCTCGGTACAATCCGAGACACCTTATCGTCGCTGAGTAAGGACTTTTACGGCCTGCTCAAAGCGATGAGCGATCCGGTTATGCCGCCAGCTATTCGCAATGCAGCCAAAACGGTCACCACTAAAACACGGGATGTCGGTCAACCGCGTTTGATAGACAGCCTGAGCCAACACTTGCGGATTTGGGATACACCGGGTCTGCGCGCCGCGACAGCAACCTCGGATTTCGACTTTCGGGACTTAAAGGACAGACCGGCCACGGTCTATCTGGTGCTGCCTTTTGAAGAACTGAGTGCGTATTCCACCTTTGTGCAGCTGGTTATGGCGAATGCGCTGGATGCCATGATTGCCAATCGGCGCGTACCGGATAATCCAGTGCTGTTCATATTGGACGAGTTCTTGTCACTGGAAGCAGATGATCGCTTTATCAGCGCTCTGCGAACCCATGCTAGCGCTGGCGCGCGGTTATGGTTCTTTTTGCAAGATTTACCCACGCTGGAGCAAAAGTACCCGACGACCTGGAAATCATTCTTTCAGGCCGAGGTCAAAACCTTCTTCGGGACGGATGACCCGCATACGGCTGGCCTGATTTCAAACTATTTGGGCGACACCACAATCGCCTATGAAATTCCCAACAGCAGCCTTGGGGTTGGCGGCGGCGGTGCATCGTATTCCGTTGCAGAAAACCTGCACCTGACTGGCAGGAAACTCATGAACCCGGACGAGGTGATCCGATTGCTGTCAAGCGTCAAAGCCAGCGAGCCACGGACTGCGGTTCATTTTTTACGTGGGATACCGCCGGTGCAGGCGCGGCTCACACCGTGGTTTCTAGAACAGCGCTTTATTCAGCGGCACGGGCAGGGCAATGGGGGCAGTAATGAAGAGGATCGACCCGAAACGGCTTAGAAATCCGATCTGGCCAACCGTTCTCGTCATGATTATTGGAGCCATGATTGGCGCATATATCGGCGGTGTTCTCATATTAACGTTTGGGACGTTTGCGCTTTTGGCGACAGGCCCGTTCGGCTTTTTCCTCTATGGTCCATTGCTGATGGCAAAAGCGGCGGTTGCTTCGTCGGTCACACTGGTAGTTGTACCGGGTTGGGCTTGGTTTGGAGGCTGGTTGTTTGCCGCTGCCAGTAGCGGCAAGGGAGGTGCCAGCCGGCATCTGGGCGTGACGCTTTTCTCCGAAAACCACCCCATCTACGTCCGTATCAATGAGCTGGCCCGCGAACTGGAGCTTCCCCGCATCCAATGGGTGGGTTGGTATGAAGGATATGAAATCAACGCTTTTGCGATGGGGGTCAGGCGTGACAATGCGCTGATTGCCTTAACTAAGGGCGCGATTGAGCGGCTGACTAAAGAACAGTTAGATGCGGTTATGGCGCATGAGTTGGCTCATGTAGCCAACAACGACATGGCGCGGATGAGCTACGCCCGAGGCGTGCAAAGTGCTCTGACTTGGTTTTTGCTGTTTCGCGGGCTCCAACAGGTAGTGCGATGGGTGTTTACCCCGACCTCCCAGTTAGAACTCATGCGCTTTTCGCGCGCCCGCGAATACTGGGCTGATGCAATTGGGGCCGCTTTGACCAGCCAGCAGGCCATGGCCGGAGCATTGCGGGCAATTGATTTGGACAAGAATTCGCCTCCAGCCAAGCAGAAGCCCTATGCCAATCTAATGCTCCGTGCCAATGCGCATAGTTGGCTAGCCACCCATCCGCCGTTGGAAGACCGAATTTCAGCGGTGATACAGGGGAAGTATATCCAGCAGTTGCCTTACCGTGGCGATCAGACGCTTTCGCTTACGAACGCCCGCGCTTCCGTACATTGATAGCGGACGCGTCCAGCTGCGTCTTGATATGCGCCGCATAGTGTTTTTCGATCATTTCAACGCTGGTTCGGCAGTTTTTGGCGATTTGATAGATATCGGCACCTTCTAGCAGGCGCAGGCAAATGTAAGTGTGGCGGAGGCTGTAGGCGGTACGGCGATTGCCGTCACGGTCAAGTTTAAGGTTGGTTTCCCCCAGCAACCGGTTGAATTGCTTTTTATGCCGAGCCGGAAAAACCAGATCCGTGGATGAAGGGTTGTTTCGTTCTTTCAGCCGCTGAAATGGAAACACAGCCCCTGGCGTGCTTTTGCAAAAGCCGGTTCCCCGTTTGCCTCTGACTTCAATGACGAGGATGGTTTGACCATCTTCGTCCTCAATTGAGACATCGCGGTATTCAAGGCCATTTGCTTCATCCGGGCGCAAACCAGTGTTGGCCATAAATAGGATATAGTCGTGCAACTGTTCTGCGGCCCATTGCCAGTTGGTGCCAATCGATTGCTTAACATTCTCACGAGATGCCGTGTACAGTTTCTTGTAGTCTTCCGGTGAAAACCATGCCCGATGGGTAACCTTTGATGAGCGCCGATAGGGCTCCGACAAGTCCGGCAGCCGGTCTATCCATCCCCGGCGCATTGCGGTCTTCAAAACTTGGCGCAGGACGACAATTTCATGATGCAAAGTCCCACGTGCGGGAACTTTGCCACGTTCGTTGGGCGTAAGGCGCAGCACGCGGTATTCCTGCACCAAGCCTGCGGTGACTTCCGACAAGCCTTTTTTGCCAAAAAAGGGGAGCAAGTGATTGGTGAGGCGCGACTGATGATCGCGGACATAGCGGGTGTTGCGTTCGCCCGCGACGAGGGCCGTGTATTCTGTCATGAATAGTTTGGCAGCTTCGGCGAAGGTGTTTTCACGCTTTAGCTCCCCGGCACGAGCTTGTCCGCGCAAAGTAAAATACCAATCTTCGGCGAACTCTTTGGCTAGAGAGAGGCTTTTGAGCTTAGAGCTGATACGGCGTTCTTTGCCTTCCAGATATGTCGCACACTGCCACGAATTGCTCCGTGGGCGCTTATAAAGGCGAACTTTTCCGCCCAATATTGATTGTGCTTCCATCACTCACACACTCTCCGATAATGTGTGAGTGTAGTGTGCGAGCCCATTTTGGCAACAAAATGGCTATAGATATTAAGTTAAGTTATTGAAATGTTTGGTGAGCCGACAGGGGCTCGAACCCTGGACCTACTGATTAAAAGTCAGTTGCTCTACCAACTGAGCTATCGGCTCTCACCATTTGCAAGCGGATCAAAAACATGTTCTTTCAACCCGTTGACCATCAAGGGCTCTTGCTGTCCCCCGTGGCGTGGCGAGTGTGTATGACGAGCCGGACGAACATGCAAGGGGTATTTTTGAATTTTTCAGAGAAGCGGAGTGTTATACTGTCATAATTACCATTGAAAGTTGTTCATATACGTTTTCCTGATGTCACATTTCATTAATAGTATGTTGCGTTTTTAGACGTTTCATGCAGTATACGATGTGAAATTAATAAATTTGATGGTACTTGACGCATTATAATGTCAGTTCGGATGTAATAATCGGGATTAGTATTCTTTACATTGCAAAATGCTGAAAGGCATGCAAGTAGAAGAAATGTTTACAGTTCGCGGTTGCTTGACGAGTAAGTGAGAGACCTTATGCATAAAACGACCAGCGACAATTGCCCGTCCACAGTCGAACTGGAGTTCGTCAAAGGCCATATTGCCGCAACCATGACATTGATTCATGGCTTGATCGATCAAGGTGTTCTTGACCGGGAGCGGCTGGACAGTTTCTTCGCCGGATTTCTGGAAGAATTGCCCCACACACGGGATACGCTCGGACTGCGTTTGATTCTGGATCAGTGGCGGCAGGGGCTCCTGTCCGGTGAGGAAGAGCCGGTCCTGCGCAAGGCGCTGTTTGAGGTCATCAACGGCGGCCGTTCTACCAATTAGGGTTTGCCCGCTCCGCAAGGGGCTGTTGCTGCTGACTGCTGGATCAGACCGTTCCGGCTAAAGCATGGTCTGCCTTACGTCTTTTTTCGACCTTTTCGTCAAAAAATCGTCAAACAAGGGTTTTCTCCGCCCCGTCTTTTTGCTTAGCTTTCACCTTCGGATTAATCCGAATGGCTTCGATAAAAGCCACAATCATAATAGGTGGAGGTTTCCTATGAGAGTTACGAGCCTTGCGCTTGGCCTTGCGATGCTGGCTGGCGGTTACAGCGCTGCATCGGCTGCTGAACAGCAATTCATTTCCATTGGTACCGGTGGTGTAACTGGCGTTTATTATCCAACCGGCGGCGCCATTTGCCGTCTGGTCAACAAGAACCGTAAAGAACACGGCATCCGGTGCTCCGTCGAATCAACCGGTGGCTCCGTTTACAACATCAACACCGTTCGGGCCGGCGAGCTTGAGTTCGGCGTTGCTCAGTCAGACTGGCAGTACCATGCCTATCACGGCACCTCGAAATTCAAGGACCAGGGTCCGTTTGAAAAAGAGCGCGCTGTCTTCTCCGTGCATCCCGAGCCGTTCACACTGATCGTGCGGAACGACACCGGCATCAAGGGCTTTGCCGATCTGAAGGGCAAGAAGGTCAACGTCGGTAACCCGGGTTCCGGCCAGCGTGCAACCATGGAAGTGGTCATGGACGCATTCGGCCTCACCATGGACGACTTTGCCCTGGCAGCCGAGCTCAAGGGTTCTGAAATGGCCCAGGCGCTTTGTGATGGCAAGATCGACGCTATGATCTACACCATCGGCCACCCGGCAGCGGCTGTCACCGAAGCAGCAACAACCTGTGACGTTCAGCTAGTCTCCGTATCCGGTGAGCCGATCGACAAACTGATCGCCGACAACCCCTACTACCGTAAAGCCACCATCCCGGGCGGTATGTACAAGGGAACCGATAGCGACACGAACACCTTTGGTGTTGGTGCGACCTTCATCACTTCCGCTGACGTGCCGGACGAAGTGGTCTACACGGTCGTCAAAGGCGTTTTCGACAATTTCTCTGACTTCAAGGCGCTGCACCCTGCGTTCGGCAACCTGAAGGAAACAGAAATGATCAGCGACGGCCTGTCTGCGCCAGTTCATGATGGTGCTGCAAAATACTACAAAGAGCGCGGCTGGCAGTAATAGCCCAGCCCAAGATGCCAGGCGGATAATCCGCCTGGCATTTTTTCTGCCGCGTTTTTCCGGAAAGGGAAACGCGCAAATGACTACTGCTGGGACAACGGTGCAAAGAACGCCGAAGCGCCCGCAAGATGCGGCCCGTACTGGGCCGGGAAAACCTAAAAAACCGGGGATTTGGGGTCGGTCATGGCTGAAGAGGCAAAACGAAATTCCGAGGTCGATGTTGACCTCATGGTCGCGGAGGTGGAAAGCGGCGCACGCAGCGCGGTCGGGTTCGCCGGCAAGTTCATTTTAGGGCTGGCCTTCGTCTGGTCCCTGTTTCAGCTTTATATAGCGTCGACGATTCCGTTCTTTCTGACCGAGACCCTCGGTATCAACGTCGTCTTCAACAACCAGGAAGCCCGCCAGATCCACCTGGCTTTTGCGCTGGCGCTGGCAAGCTTGGCCTATCCGCTGTTCAAACGCAGTTCACGCACCAGCGTGCCTGCCTATGATTGGGTGCTGGCCGCCGTGGGCGCCGCCTCCTGTCTTTATCTGCTGTATTTCAAGAACGACATTGCCGATCGTGCGGGCCTTCCGACCACCGCCGACTTGGTGTTCTCGACATTGGGCATGCTGAGCCTCGGCATTGCCGTCTTCCGTTCGCTTGGTTTGCCGCTGGTAATCGTCGCGTCTGTCTTCGTCTTCTATGTCTTCTTCGGACATCTCTCGTTTATGCCCGATGCGATCCAGTGGAAAGGCGCATCCTTCGGCAAGGCCATGTGGCACTTCTGGATGCAGACAGAGGGGGTCTTTGGCGTCGCCCTGGGCGTTTCGGCCTCGATGATCTTCCTGTTCGTGCTGTTTGGTTCACTTTTGGAAAAGGCTGGAGCCGGTAATTACTTCATCAAGCTGGCGTTCGCGCTTTTGGGTCACCTGCGCGGCGGCCCGGCCAAAGCGGCTGTAGTGGCATCCGCCCTTTCCGGTCTTTATTCCGGTTCGTCCATCGCCAACGTGGTGACCACCGGTACCTTTACAATCCCATTGATGAAGCGGACCGGGTTCAAGCCGGAAAAGGCCGGTGCTGTTGAGGTTGCCTCATCCACCAACGGTCAGCTGACACCGCCGGTGATGGGCGCAGCAGCGTTTCTGATCTCCGAATTTACCGGTATTTCCTATCCCGAACTCATCAAGCATGCCTTCTTGCCGGCGGTGATTTCCTACATCGCGCTGGTTTATATCGTTCACCTGGAAGCCTTGAAGCTTGGCCTGACAGGCCTGAAAAAGCCGACCACGACAATGACCGTCGCCAGCAAACTGTCCGGTGTTCTGATCGGCTTTATTGCCATGGCAGCACTTGCAGCAGCGGTTTATTACGGCCTTGGCTGGATTAAGGTCGCATTCCCCGGAATGACGTTCTTTACCGCATGCCTGCTGTTCCTGGCGGCTTACCTCATCTTGCTGATGGTGGCGGCAGGGCATCCGGACCTTGAAATGGACGATCCCAACGCGCCGATGGAAGTGCTTCCAAAGGCATGGGAAGTGGCGGTAACTGGTTTCTATTTCCTGCTGCCGATTGTCATCCTGATCTGGTGCATTCTGATTGAGCGCCTGTCGCCAACGCTTTCCGCCTATTGGGCGACGGTGGCGATGATCACCATTGTACTGACCCAAAGACCGCTTAAGGCCGCATTCCGCAATGCGGGGCAATTGAACGAAGCGCTCAAGCAGGGCTGGACGGACTTCATCGACGGCATGATTGCCGGTGCCCGCAACATGATCGGCATCGGCGTTGCCACCGGCGCTGCCGGTGTCATTGTCGGCACCGTCTCGCTTACCGGCGCGCACCAGGTTGTCGGCGAATTTGTTGAGTTCCTTTCCGGCGGCAACCTGATTGCCATGCTGCTGCTGGTCGCCGTGATGAGCCTTATCCTCGGAATGGGCCTTCCGACAACCGCCAACTATATCGTTGTGTCATCGCTGATGGCGCCGGTGATTGTTTCTGTTGGCGCCCAATCGGGATTGATCGTGCCGCTTGTTGCGGTCCACCTGTTCGTCTTCTATTTCGGAATCTTGGCAGATGACACGCCGCCCGTGGGTCTTGCGGCTTTTGCCGCTGCGGCCATTTCCGGCGGAGATCCGATCAAGACCGGTGTTCAGGGCTTCACCTATGATATCCGGACAGCCCTGCTACCGTTCCTGTTCATCTTCAACACGGAACTCCTGCTGATTGATGTCGGTGTCGGCAAGGCGGTGTTTATCTTCATTGTCGGCGTAATCGCGATGATGCTGTTTGCCGCGGCAACACAAGGCTACTTCTTTGCCAAGAGCAGGGCCTGGGAATCTCTGGCGTTGTTGCTTATCGCCTTTACCCTGTTCCGCCCCGGTTTCTGGCTCGACTATGTTGAGGCGCCCTACGTGGACCGCCCCGGCACGGAAGTTGTGAAGATCGCAGGGGAGGCGCCGGCCGATGCGAACCTGAGGATTGTGATCAGGGGGCCTGATTTCGATGATCCTGACAAGATAAGCAATCTCACGATGATGTTGCCGCTCGGCGAAAAGGCCGATGGCGAGGCCCGGTTGAAGGTACTTGGCATTGTTGTGATGGAGCAGGACGGCAAGGCCGCGCTTGATGAGCCATTCCCTGGAACATCGGTCTTCAACAAGCTGCAAAACTACGAGTTCTATGGCGATCAGCCGGTTGAAATCGAGATGGTGCAGCTGAAAGCAGAGCGGATGCCGAAGGAAATCTTCTACATTCCCGCAATTCTTCTGCTGATCGTGGTTGTCGCGCTGCAGCGCCGGCGCACAGATGTGCCAGCGTTCTAAGGAGGGATACAATATGTACAAATCTATCCTGATACCGATTGATCTCAGTGAAGAAAGCTCCTGGCGCAAGGCGGTTCCGGCAGCTGTTACCCTGGCCAAGACTTTTGGCACGGACATTCACGTGGTCAGCGTTGTCCCGGACTTCGGAAAATCGATCGTTGGTGGCTATTTCCCGGAAGGTTATGAGGCGGAAACGCTCAAGAAAGCGCAGGAAATGCTGAAGGCTTTCCTTCAGCAGAACATCCCGTCCGAGATTTCCTGCAACGGCCACATTACCCACGGAACGATCTATGAGGAGATCAACAAGACGGCCGACAAGCTTGGTTGTGACCTGATCGTGCTTGCATCGCACCGGCCCGAGTTGAAGGACTATCTGCTCGGACCAAATGCGGCCCGGGTTGTTCGTCACGCTGGCCAATCGGTGCTTGTTGTTCGGGAATAACCCCGGATTTTTTTCCACTGCGACGACACGCCTCTCGCAAAGGTGAGGGGACTGTGTCTTTGTGCCTCCGCTATTGATGCGTAGATGTCTTTTCAGGTAAGCGAACTGAAGGGCGCACGCACACAACGGAGCAATGAGACAGGCGCATGTTGCAGGAAGTTACGATTCTGGGGGCGGTTTTAGCGGGACTTCTGTCCTTCGTGAGCCCATGTGTGCTGCCGCTCGTGCCACCGTATCTCGGATTTCTTGCCGGCGTCTCCCTGGAAGAGCTGACAGAAGGTGGTGACAACCGGGAAGCCTCGCAGAAGGTGTTCCTATCGGCACTTACGTTTGTTGCAGGCTTTTCGACGGTCTTTGTCATTCTGGGCGCGAGCGCGAGTTTCCTCGGTCAGTTCATCACCCAGCATATTGAGTACCTTGGCTATATCGCCGGTGTCCTGATCATCATCATGGGGCTGCATTTTCTCGGTGTGTTCCGGATCGGCCTGCTTTACCGGGAAGCTCGGGTTCATGTTGAGCGCAAGCCTGCAGGGCCGGTTGGCGCCTATGTCATCGGGCTGGCCTTTGCCTTTGGCTGGACACCGTGTGTTGGTCCAATCCTCGCTGCCATCCTGTTTGTTGCCGGATCGGAAGACACAGTCGGGCAGGGAGCCTTGCTGCTGAGTGCCTATGCTCTTGGTCTTGGAATTCCATTTCTACTTGCAGCCTTGTTTGCCGGGCCCTTCATGCAGGCCATGCGCCGGTTTAGAAAACACATGGGGTTGGTTGAAAAGGCGATGGGCGGCATTCTCGTGCTGACAGGAATCATGTTCCTGACAGGGCAAATGGCCGCCATGTCCTACTGGCTGCTGGAAACCTTCCCTGCGTTCTCGACAATCGGCTGAATTTTTTGGGGCCCGTGACCTGAACCAGTAACTCGGCATCAGCCGTGTTTCGCTGTCCGGCGTCAGCGTTGCGTTACGTCGACTTCAGGTAGTTCGTCGCCAATGAACAGCGCTGGATGGCAGGTTCCGGTGATTTCCAGAAGTCGGAGACAGGCAACAGCTGCGTCGGCTGCGTTGCCAAAAGGACCTGCAAGCAGATTGTAGCCGCCGCCATTGAGCTCGGATGCAGAAACGATTGGCCTCAAGCCGCGCATGCGTTCTTCGTTTTGTTCGCTAAATCGAAGCCAGGCTTCCCCGGCCTCTGTCATCGTTGCGTATTGGCCGACAATAACGCCGAAGTCAGAATGCTGGATCATGGATTGTCCAGCGCCACTGCTTCGTCCAACCGGCTGCGAGGGTTGGATCAACGAGGGTTTTTTCAGCGGCTCAGGCGTCTCTGCCGGTGCGATCGAACCTGTGGTAATCAGCTCGTCGCTTTTTGTTGGCAATTCGACAAGCCGGACGGGCTGGTAGTCCCGCTCCGGCGCTTCCACGTTGCGCAGGTCGGCGAGTGCGTTCTGACCACTGTGGGACAATTGCCGTTTGACGGTGTTGTAGAGCTCTGGCTGGGTTTCGGGCGCGGGAACGGCTTCAATCCGGCGCTGTACGGAAGGTGCGGTGGTCGGAGTCTCCAGGTTGCCAGCCATATCCGGTTTGGCCTGACTTGGAACCGGCTGCGGCTTTGGAGTATTTGAGCCGCCTCCGACTTCAAGAACTTGTTTCTGTTCCAGTGCGGCGATCCGCCGGGAGTAGGATATGTTCTGTTCAGTCAATGCGCTCAATCTGCGCCTCAGCGCCACGATTTCACGGCGGAGCGTTTCGAGCTCTCCGGCCTTGATTTGATCGTCCTCTGTCAGGATCCGGCCGTTGCTGGTCGGCATAAGCGCAATGGAACCGTTTCTGCCATTTCCGCCAATCGACGCGGTCGAATCCACATCTCCGCTTGGCGGCAGGACCGTGCGCTGGAGGCCGGCAACGTCAATCGTGAAGCCATCATGGGAAAACTGGAAAGACGAGAAGCCGATGCTTCCAAACAGGACTGCCGCAAACGCCCATGACAATATGGTCAGGCGCTGAGGGGTCAGCGCCCGTTTTATACTGTCCTTCGCCGCAATTTTTGGCCGTTGGTCCGGCAACTGAAAGTCCTGGGATTATCGAGACGCGAATCTGAAGTGCACTTTGATCATCAGAACGCATATATGGTTAACGAACAAGAAAGGCGAAGCCTGCAATAGACAGTTCTTTCATTGTCCTGTGGATCGGGGCATACATTCGCCAGCGATCCGATCAACGACGGAAAGACATAGTGCCGATGACCACACGCAGCTGCTTATCCATTGTTCTGGCCGCCGGACTTGGAACCCGTATGAGGTCGGACCTGCCAAAGGTGATGCACCCAATCGGGAACCTGCCTCTGATAGGCCATGTGCTGAAGGCGCTTGAAGCAGCCAAATCTGAACGGGTCGCCGTTGTTGTCGGACCGGAGATGGACGAGCTGGAGAGCCTTATCCGGGCGCTTGCGCCAGAGGCGACCTGTCACACACAGGTCGATAGGCTTGGCACAGCCCATGCCGCGCTTGCCGCGCGATCTGCAATGGAAGACACCGCCGACGATGTTCTGGTGCTGTTTGGCGATACACCGCTGGTCACGCCGGATGCTGTTGCCACGGTCCGCGGCGCGCTTGCAGACGGGGCAGATGTGGCCGTTTTGGGGTTCGAAGCCGCCGATCCGTTTGGCTACGGCCGGTTGCTTGTGGAAGACGGCGTGCTTAAGGCGATACGCGAAGAAAAAGACGCAAGTGCTGAGGAAAAAGAAGTTACCTTCTGCAATTCCGGCATCATGGGCTTCCGCGGGACGCATGTCTTGCAGGTGCTTGATGCGATTGGCAACGACAACGCCAAGGGCGAATACTATCTGACGGATGCCGTCGAGATCGCCAATGCAGAAGGCATGGCAGTCACTGCCGTCACGGGCAATGAAGAAGACGTTCAGGGCATCAATACCCGCGCACAGCTTGCTGATTGTGAAGCCGTGTTCCAGGCCCGCATGCGGCGCAAGGTGCTGGAAGATGGCGTTACGCTTCAGGCGCCTGATACGGTCTTTTTCTCTCATGACACAGCCATTGAGAGCGACGTAACCATTGAGCCGAATGTGGTATTTGGCCCCGGCGTATCAGTAGCCTCAGGAGCACGCATCCGTGCCTTCAGCCATCTTGAAGGCGCAAAGGTTGGGCCGGAAAGCACAGTCGGCCCATATGCCCGCCTGCGCCCAGGTGCGGACCTCGTTGAAGGCGCACACATTGGCAACTTCGTGGAAATCAAGAACGCGGTGATCGGAACGGGCGCGAAGGTCAATCATCTGACTTACGTTGGCGACGCCACCATCGGTGCGCGCAGTAACATCGGGGCGGGAACGATCACCTGCAACTACGACGGATTTGGCAAGCATAGAACCGATATCGGCGAAGGGACGTTCGTTGGGTCCAATTCCACTCTGGTCGCACCGGTCACCCTTGGAGACGGGGTTTATGTGGGCGCGGGAAGTGTGGTGACAGACAATGCAGGCGCAGATTCGCTTGTGATTGGCCGGGGTAAACAGGTTGAAAAACCGGGACGTGCAGCCGAACTTCGGGCCCGCTTCAAGGCCGCCAAGGAAGAAAAATCAAAAACATAATCCGTCCGTTAGGCATTTTTTACGAGCCCTGTGTCATGATCTGCAACAGGGTTTGATTTCAAACCATTGGCTTGTCTCGTCTAAACGGGGCGGGCCAATTTCTTTTCAGTAGGGACGGTTTTATGTGCGGTATTGTCGGGATCCTCGGAACGTCAGATGTTGCGTCACGGCTTGTGGATGCGCTTAAGCGGCTTGAGTATCGTGGATATGACTCTGCCGGAGTTGCGACCCTGGAAAACGGAGCGCTGACCCGCCGGCGGGCAGAAGGGAAACTCCGGAACCTGGAAGCCTTGCTGGAAAACAGCCCCTTGTCAGGAACTTCCGGGATTGGTCACACCAGGTGGGCCACCCATGGTGCACCGACAACGGCCAATGCGCATCCGCATATGGCGGGACGGGTGTCGGTCGTTCACAACGGTATCATCGAAAACTATCTGGATCTGCGCGAAGAAGTAGCTGCTGTTGGCGCGCGGACGGAAACGGATACGGACACGGAAGTTGTCGCTCACCTTGTGAATGCGGAACTTGCCAAGGGCAGCACGCCGAGGGACGCTGTTGCAGCGGTTCTGCCGCGCCTGAAAGGGGCGTTTGCGCTGGCGTTCCTGTTTGAAGGCGAGGAGGACGTTCTGATTGGCGCCCGCAAGGGCTCTCCGCTCGCTGTTGGCCACGGCGAAGGCGAAATGTTCCTCGGCTCCGATGCCATTGCCCTGTCGCCGTTCACTGACCGGATCACCTATCTGGAAGAAGGTGACTGGGCCGTCGCAACACGGACCGGCGTTACCATCTACGACAGTTCGAACGCGGAAGTGCAGCGGCCGGAATCCCGGTCCAGTGTTACGGCGGCCTTGATGGACAAGGGCAACTACCGGCACTTCATGGCCAAGGAAATTCATGAACAGCCGGAAGTGATCGGTCATACCCTGTCACGCTACATGGACCTTGGAGCCAAACAAGTTCAGGTTCCGGGCATCGAGCAGGCGGATTTCGCCAATTTGAACCGGATCGTCATTTCAGCCTGCGGAACGGCCTATATTGCCGGGCTGGTCGCCAAATACTGGTTTGAAAAATACGCCCGGCTTCCCGTGGAAATCGACATTGCCTCCGAGTTCCGCTACCGGGAAACACCGATTGGAAACGGCGAGTTTGCGCTCTTCATTTCCCAGTCGGGTGAAACCGCCGACACGCTGGCATCGCTGCGTTATTGCAAGGCCCATGGCGCCACCATTGGTGCTGTGGTCAATGTTCCTGAAAGCACCATTGCGCGTGAATCCGATGTTGTCTTTCAGACAATCGCGGGACCGGAAATCGGCGTCGCCTCAACAAAAGCCTTTACCTGCCAATTGGCGGTTCTGGCGGCTCTTGCGATCAAGGCCGGACGCATCCGCGGGCATGTGAGCGCCGAGAAGGAAGCTGAACTCGTTGAAGGACTTGCGGCCATCCCGGGACTTGCCGTTCAAACGCTCAAGCAGGAAGTGGAAATCGAGCGTCTGTCTCATCCGCTGTCACGGACTTCCAACGCGCTCTACCTTGGGCGCGGCACCAATTTCCCGCTTGCTTTGGAAGGCGCGCTGAAACTGAAAGAGCTTTCCTACATCCACGCTGAAGGCTATGCGGCTGGTGAATTGAAACACGGGCCAATCGCGCTGATCGATGAGGACATGCCGGTTATCGTGATCGCACCACACGACGGGATCTACGAAAAGACCGTCTCCAACATGCAGGAAGTGGCTGCCCGTGGTGGCAGGATCATCTTGATTACGGACGAAAAGGGCGTTGGCGAGAGCGGCGATGTTGCAGGCAGCACGATTGTCCTGCCTCCGGTTCCCGAAATCGCGGCGCCGATTATCTATGCCCTGCCGGTTCAGATGATTGCCTATCACACAGCCGTTTTCATGGGGACTGACGTGGATCAGCCCCGGAATCTGGCGAAATCCGTAACGGTGGAGTGATGCCCGCGAACACCAGCTACGAGATCGTTTCCTTTGCCGAGGAGCATCGCCAAGGCGTTATCCATCTCTGGCAGGAATGCGGGCTGACCCGGTCGTGGAATGATCCGGACAAGGATATCGACCGCAAGCTGAAAGATCCGGTCGGACGGTTGCTTGTGCTGGTCTACAGGGATCCGGAAAGGCCGGATGTTGAGCCTCAGGTCGCCGGCTCAGTGATGGTTGGATACGATGGCCACCGGGGCTCGATTTATTATCTCGCCATCGCACCGGATCATCAAGGCAAAGGCCTGGGCCAGAAACTCATGGCCCATTGCGAAGCGTTCCTCACGGAGCTTGGCTGCCCCAAGATCAATCTATTTGTGCGCGCAGACAACGAAGCGGCCACAGGCTTCTACAACGCCCTTGGCTATGTCATGGACACAAGTCCGGCCTACGGAAAACGGCTCATTCCGGACGATTGACGAGATGGGTGCCCTCGTTAGAGGAAGAAATCATCTTCGGTGATATCACTCGCAGCGACGTTCCAGAGCGTGATGGTGCCTTGACCTGTATCGACCACCGTATCCGCATCAGATTGGGTGATTGTCAGGTCCTCAAAACCTGATAATCCCAGCTGGAACAGATCGATTTTATCGCTGTCAATCGCGTCGAAGCCTCCAATGAAGTCGTCGCCAAAATCAGCATCGAAGTAGTAATAATCGTCGCCTTCGCCACCATACAGCGTGTCGCTAGAGTCGCCTTCACCGCCGCGAACCGTGTCATTCCCCGCGCCGCCAAAGACCTGGTCACTACCAAGGCCACCGCTCATATAGTCGTCGCCACTGGCGCCGTAGAGTAAGTCCGCTCCATCGCCTCCGGTAACGAAATCCTTGCCACTGCCGCCGCCGAGAACATCGTCTCCAATGCCGCCGTCCAGCCGGTCAAGACCAGTGTCATTGGCGCCTGCATAGATGGTGTCGTTACCGGCATCGCCAACAAGCATATCAATTCCATCGCCGCCGACCATGAAGTCGTTGCCATCCCCGCCCGAAGCCGTCAGGGACAACAGGCCTACGTCGCCATCATAATCGGCTGTAACGACGTCATCACCGCTGCCTAAGTTGAGGGAAAGGGATGCCGGGTTGTCAGGCGAAAAACCCGTTATCGCGTCAATGCCGTCTGAGCCTTTGTCGATTGTTACCTCGGACTGCGTCACCGATACGGTGATTTTGCTCGTGAATTCTTCATAATGGAAATTTGCGTGGCTATTGCTGGTCGAACCGTCGTCGGCAAAAAAAACTGAGTTGCTGCCGCTGCCCGGAGTAACGGATACCTGAAAATGGTTCAAATGGATCGTATCATCGCCGCCCAACGAGAATATGGAGTCATAGTCGCCGGTAGAGGCAAGGATGTCGTTTCCAGAAGTGCCGGTGATCGTGGCAGCGGACTTCCCAGACATAATAGCGCAATAAATACACACGATTATTTCCTCCTGCCTATGAGGCCAAAGCATCCGACTTTTTCAATCGGAACTCTGAGTAAATCAAAATTATAATATCAATTCCGCCGTCGGATAAAACACAAAATCCGACATTTAAATACTAAGCTAGCATATTCAATTCGAGCTGCCATAGCCAAGATTATGAAATTTACTTGAACAGCGACGATTGAGGAAACGCGGTGCAGTATCAAACAGGTGCGAATACCGGCGTTGTTGGCACGCCATGAGATAAAAATGCGTTTGAGATGAGGCTGCTAGGGTGGTGAAGAGCTTGGTTGTGAATTTTCCTTCCCAAGACGGAAGTCCGGCAACTTACCCTACGTCTCGCCATTCCAAATCCAGTCGGCGCACCATGCCTAAAAACCGTCAGCTTTCTTCCTCACGGATTGACGAAGGGCGGCTGGCGACAAACAGGGCTGAGCCGCCGATTGCGATGGCAACGGCAATGGCGAGCCAGAGATCCGGACTTGTGCTCCAATAGAAAAACAGAAAACCGCCGGCCATGCCGGTAAAGGCAAAGAATTTTGCCTTCATGGGGATGACCCCGTGGTCCTGCCAGGCGCGTACGGGCGGGCCGATCCGGGGGTCTTCCAGAATGCGGCGTTCAAGTTCCGGTGACGACTTTGCAAAAGCACCGGCGGCAAAGATAAAAAAGATCGTCGAGGGCAGTAGCGGCAGGACGGCGCCGATGATGCCGATTGCCACGCAGCCGAGCCCGAAAAGCTTATAGGTGGTTCGCCGCAAAAGGCCTGCCTCCAAATCGTGCAACGACTGACACGTGTGACGTCTAAAATTTATCCAGCTGCGGGATACCGAACCGCATTCAAAACCACTATGTAGTGGACTTGATGTGAAAATGCGACGGTGTTTCGGTCGAAGGCAAGGTTTCATTCATGACGCGTGACAAAAACAAGAATGATCCCCACGGAAGTGCGGCCCACAAGGCACGCCCGGCGACCCGGGTGAGGAATTATTTCCTAACCGGACTTGTCATTACCGGACCGATCGGCATCACCCTGTGGCTGACCTGGACCTTCATCCAGTGGGTTGACGGCTGGGTAAAGCCGTTCTTGCCTGCCTATTATAATCCGGACAACTACCTGCCGTTTTCCGTCCCCGGTTTCGGCCTGATTGTTGCGATCTTCCTGCTGACGATCGTGGGCTTCCTGACCGCAAATTTCGCCGGCCGCAGTTTGCTGGCATTTGGCGAGTCGCTGGTTGGGCGCATGCCGCTGGTGCGCAACCTCTACAACGGGTTGAAGCAGATATTCCAAACCATCCTCGACCAGCGTGGCAAGACCTTCAACAAGGCTGCTCTTGTTGAATATCCACGCCGGGGCCTGTGGGCGATCGTATTCATTTCGACCGAGACCAAGGGGGAGGTTGCGCGCAAGCTCGCCGACAAGACCGAGACCGTCTCCGTCTTCCTGCCCACAACACCAAACCCAACGTCCGGATTTTTGCTATTCGTCCCAAAGGAGGACGTCATTGAGCTCGACATGAGTGTGGAGGACGCGGCAAAGCTTGTGATTTCCGCGGGTCTCGTCAATCCGGATTATCCGGACATGCTGGAAGACCTCATGCAAAACAAACCCGGGAAAAAGCTCGGGGCCGGAAACAAGGCCGAAGACGCCTGAGCTGGCCGGAAACGCTCAACCGGCCCGAAGCAGCCGGATCGCTTCATCACGGCCAAAGAGGTAAAGCAGGCAACGCAAGGCCGCGCCGCGCGGCGACTTCAGCTCCGGATCGGTTTCCAGAATGAGACGGGCGTCATCGCGCGCAACTTCCATCAGGTCCGCATGATGCTCAATCTGGGCAATCCTGAAGCCTGGCGTGCCGGACTGCCGGGTGCCAAGGATTTCGCCGCCACCGCGCAAACGCAGGTCTTCTTCTGCGATCAGAAAACCATCATTGGTTTCGCGCATGATGTTCAAACGGGCGCCGGCTGTTTCACCAAGGGGTCCCTTGTAGAGCAAAACGCAGGAAGACGGCTTGTCTCCGCGCCCGACGCGGCCGCGCAACTGGTGCAATTGGGCGAGGCCAAAGCGTTCGGCATGTTCGATCACCATGATGGTCGCATCCGGCACATCAACGCCAACTTCTATCACGGTGGTCGCGACCAAAATCCGCGTTTGTCCATTCTTAAAGGTCGACATGGCCGCGTCTTTTTCGTCCGCGGACATGCGCCCATGAACCAGTGAAATCCGCTGGCCCAGCGCCTGTTCTAGTACCCTGTGCCGGTCTTCAACTGCGGCGAGGTCTATTTTTTCAGATTCTTCCACCAGCGGGCAGACCCAGTAGACTTTCTGCCCCTCGCGGACGGCCGCTCCAACCCGGCCGATGATTTCATCAATTCGGTCCAGAGAAACAGAAACGGTCTTGATCGGTTTCCGGCCTGCCGGCTTGCCGGTGAGTTTGGAAACGTCCATGTCGCCGAAACAGGTCAAAACAAGCGTGCGCGGGATCGGGGTCGCAGTCATGACCAGAACGTCCACACCGTTGCCCTTGGATGACAAGGCAAGCCGCTGGTGGACGCCGAACCTGTGCTGTTCGTCCACAACGGCCAGCGCGAGATCCCTGAACGCCACGGAGCCTTGAAACAGCGCGTGCGTGCCGACAACCAGGTCGATCTCTCCTGACAGCAGCTGTTCCTGGGTTATCCGACGTTGTTTCTGGCTGTCCTTGCCGGTCAGCAGGGCGATACGGATGCCCGTTGCCTCGCATAAGGGGGCTAGAGAGGCAAAATGCTGACGTGCCAGGATTTCTGTTGGCGCCATCAAGGCACCTTGTCCACCGCATTCAATTACCTGGGCGAGCGCTGCCAACGCGACCACCGTCTTGCCCGCGCCGACGTCTCCTTGCAGCAGGCGGAGCATGCGGGTTGGTTCGGCCAGATCCTCGTTGATCTCGGCGATCGCCTTCACCTGGCTTTCCGTTAATGTAAAGGGCAGGGCGTCGATGATGCTTGCCTGCAGCCTACCTTGCGGTTTTCTCGCGATACCGCCCAGCTGGCGCATGTTGGCGCGCACAAGAGCCAGTGCAAGCTGGCTGGCCAGCAGTTCGTCATAGGCGAGCCTTTGCAAGGATTGACCTTCCGGCGAGATGTCCGATTGCTCCTGAGGTAGGTGCACGGCTCGGATCGCTTCGGGAAAATCGGGCCATTGTGTCTGGTGCAAGTGGGCCTCGTCGAGCCATTCCGGCAAGTCCGGCACCCGTTCGACAGCCGCTTTAACTGCCTTTTGCAAAGTCTTTGATGCAAGACCTGCCGTCAGTGGATAGATCGGCTCCACCGGCGGCATTGCAGCCGCTTCTTCCGGCTTGAGCACGTAATCTGGATGGACCATTTGCGGCCGGTCATTGAACCAATCGACCTTGCCAGACACAATCCGCCGCTCGCCTTCTGGGAACATCTTTTCCAGCCAGTCGCGTCTGGAATGGAAAAAGACGAAGGTGATCATGCCGGTGTCATCGGATGCACTGATCCGGTAGGGCGCCTTGCCGTGCCTTGGCCCTGGTGTATGCCGGCCAATCACAACGTCCAGGGTGACGATCTCGCCATTCTCCGAATAGGCGATCCCCGGCTTGTGACGCCTGTCGATCACGCTGTGGGGCAGGTGAAACAGCAGATCGGCGATCGTCGCTTCCCGGTCGGGCTGGGCCGAGACAAGACCGGAAACCAGCTTTGCGATTTTGGGTCCAATGCCGGGCAGGGAGGTCGCCGATGCGAACAGGGGATCGAGAACGGTGGGGCGCATGGGGGCGAAAGCATATCCTGGGCGGCAATGGCCAAACGGGTGAGGTGCTTTTGTGCCACGAACCGGGGCATAATCGCAATCGGCCGATGAAGCCGCTGACATTGCGGGAATCGTTCGGTATATAGCTGCAACACAAAGAGCCGAACACCGGCAATAGCCGCCCCGGCCGGAACTTACGGACATCGTCATGAGCGCATCTGAAACCGAAACCACGGAAGCTGACCGCGATCCGCGCCGCAAGCGGATCCTGTTCCGGTGCTGGCATCGTGGCATGAAGGAAATGGACCTTTTGCTCGGCGGTTTCGCCAAGGCCAGGGTTGATGATCTGTCTGACGATCAGCTTTCAGAGCTGGAACATTTGCTGACTGCCCATGATCAGGATCTTTATGCCTGGATTACCGGACGCAAACCATTGCCCGCTGAGTGGGACAGTGCGATTTACCGCGAGATCATTGCATTTCACGAAGCTGCGATCGCACGCGGTGAGCCGCTTCGGGACTAGAACCAGCGCTTTTTTAGGAATTCAAGGACTTTGCCCGTGTTTGACAGCCTGTTGAAAGACCAGGCCAATATTACCCTTGCCAGTGTTCCGGACGGCGCGGAGAGCTATGCGCTTGCCAAAATCCTGGACGAAAGCGAGCGGAGTGGGCTGGCTCTTGTTTTTATCGCCCGTGACGCCACGCGCATGCAGATGATTTCCGAGGCGCTAGGATATTTCCGGCCCGAGGCAGAAGTGCTGCAGCTTCCAGCGTGGGATTGTCTTCCCTACGACCGTGTTTCGCCCAATACCGCCATCAGCGCCCGCCGGCTTTTGGCCATGGGCGCCCTTGCGCGCGGCTTGCCGGACGACCGGCAAACCATCCTGTTGACGACGCTCAACGCAGCGCTGCAGCGCGTGCCGGCCCGTGCCTGGATGGCGAGCCAGACTTTTGCCATGGCGCCGGGCAACCGGGTTGATATGGCGCAGATCGCCAGCTGGCTGGAAATGAACGGCTTTTCCCGGACGCCGACAGTGCGTGAAACCGGCGAATTTGCGGTACGCGGCGGCATAGTCGATCTCTTCACGCCCGGTTCTGAAGAACCGGTCCGGCTGGACTTTTTCGGTGACACGCTGGAGTCGATCCGTTCCTTCGATCCGGACAGCCAGCGCACATCACGCCAGCTCAAGCGCCTCGACCTGGTGCCGATGAGTGAAGTGGTGCTGACGGAAGAGGCCGTTTCCCGTTTCCGGCGGGCGTATCTTTCCAGTTTTGGTGCGGCCAGCCGGGACGATGTGCTTTACCAGTCCATCAGCGATGGCCGCCGTTATGCAGGCATGGAGCACTGGCTGCCGATGTTCCACGACAGGCTGGAAACCCTGTTTGACTACGTCGGCGATGTCCCGGTTGTGCTGGATGCGTCCACTGAAGACGCGATGCGCGAGCGGCTGGATCAGGTGAACGAGCATTTCGGCGCCCGCAAGGACGCTGTGGAAGCCGGCACCAGCGCGGGCACCGTGCCTTATATGCCAGTGGAACCGGAGGCGCTTTATCTGACGTTCGGTGAATGGACGTCCAGCATTGCCGATACTGCAAGCGCTGCGCTGGATCCGTTCACCCCGCCGCCTGGACACGGAAAAAAGGTCATTGAGCTTGGCGGCCGTCAGGGCCGGACCTTTGCCGCCGAGCGCGCCGCTGGTGACGTCAATATTTTCGATGCGCTGATTTCCCACGTGAAGGGCCTGCAGAAGGATGGCAAGAAGACCGTCATCGCCTGCTGGTCGGACGGCTCTCGTGACCGGCTTGGGCAAATCCTGCATGACCACGGGCTGACGGCCACATCGGAGGTGGAAACCCAAGACGGTGTCAGCGCCTTGCCCGGTGCGGTCACGGCGCTCTGTGTGCTCGGGATTGAGCATGGTTTTGAGCTTGCCGACATAGTCTTTATTGGTGAACAGGACATTCTCGGCGACCGGCTGGTGCGCAAGAGCCGCAGAAAGGCCAAGGGCGCCAACGTCATTACCGAGGCGACGGGACTTTCTGAAAGCGATCTTGTTGTCCATGTGGAACACGGAATTGGCCGGTTTGTAGGGCTGAAGACGATTGAGGCCGTTGGCGCACCTCATGACTGCCTTGAGCTACAATATGCCGGTGGTGACCGTCTCTATCTGCCGGTCGAAAATATCGAACTGCTGTCGCGCTATGGCTCAGAAGATACTGAAGCACAGCTCGATAAGCTCGGCGGCGGCGCCTGGCAAGCCCGCAAGGCAAAGCTCAAGAAACGTATCCTGGAAATTGCCGACGGTTTGATCAAGACCGCTGCGGCCCGAGCACTGAAGTCTGCGCCGGTGGTGGAAACCCCGGAAGGCGTCTATGACGAATTTGCCTCCCGCTTTCCTTACGAGGAAACCGACGACCAGCTGACTGCCATCGATTCAGTCTTTGATGATTTCGCCGCCGGGCGTCCGATGGACCGGCTGGTGTGCGGTGATGTTGGTTTCGGCAAAACCGAAGTGGCCCTGCGCGCGGCCTTCGTTGCGGCCATGTCCGGCCGTCAGGTCGCCGTTGTGGTGCCGACAACGCTGCTGGCCCGTCAGCACTACAAGACATTTTCAGAGCGGTTCCACGGCCTGCCGATCAATGTCGCACATGCGTCCCGTCTTGTTCCGACGCGAGAACTGACACAGACCAAGAAGGGCATTGCGGATGGCTCTGTCGACATCGTTGTCGGCACACACGCGCTTTTGGGCAAGGCGATCAAGTTCCGTGACCTTAGCCTGCTCATTATCGATGAGGAGCAGCATTTTGGCGTCAAGCACAAGGAACGGCTGAAGGAATTGAAGTCCGACGTGCATGTGCTGACGCTGTCTGCAACGCCAATACCGCGTACGCTGCAGCTGGCGCTGACCGGCGTTCGTGAACTGTCGCTGATTGCAACGCCGCCGGTGGACCGGCTGGCAGTCCGCACCTTCGTTTCGCCTTTCGATCCGCTGGTGGTGCGCGAAGCCTTGCTGCGGGAACATTATCGCGGCGGACAGAGTTTTTACGTCTGCCCGCGGGTGTCGGATCTTGCCGAGCGGAAGGCGTTTCTGGAGGAAAACCTGCCGGAACTCAAAGTCGCCGTCGCCCATGGGCAGATGGCGCCGAGTGAGCTGGAGGACGTGATGAACGCCTTTTATGAAGGCAAATACAACGTGCTCCTTTCCACCACCATTGTGGAATCCGGTCTCGACATTCCGACGGCCAATACGCTGATCGTGCACCGGGCGGACATGTTCGGCCTTGCCCAGCTCTATCAGCTGCGCGGCCGGGTGGGGCGTTCCAAGACCCGTGCCTATGCACTCTTCACCGTTCCAGCCAACAAGACGTTGACCACCACGGCTGAGCGGCGCCTCAAGGTGCTGCAATCCCTGGAGACCCTTGGCGCCGGCTTCCAGCTTGCCAGCCACGACCTGGACATCCGGGGCGCCGGTAATCTTTTGGGCGAAGAACAGTCCGGTCATGTCAAGGAAGTTGGTTTTGAACTCTATCAGCAGATGCTGGAAGAGGCGGTTGCCCAGCTGAAGGACGGCGGCGAGAGCTTCGGCGAGGAACAATGGTCGCCGCAGATCAACATCGGCACGCCGGTTCTGATACCGGAAGACTATGTGCCCGACCTGCAGCTGCGCCTGTCTCTCTACCGCCGCCTGGGCGATCTCACGGAAGCCGACGAGATCGATGCCTTTGGCGCTGAACTGATTGACCGCTTCGGCTCATTGCCGGAAGAGGTTCAGCACCTTTTGAAGATCGTCTTCATCAAAGGGCTGTGCCGCAAGGCGAACGTGGAGAAAGTTGATGCGGGGCCGAAGGGCATCGTCATTACCTTCCGCAATAACGAGTTCGCCAACCCGGCAGCCCTCGTCAGCTATATCGCCGAACAAGGTGTTCTGGCCAAGATCCGTCCGGATCAGAAGGTGGTGCTCACCCGGGATTGGGAAAAGACCGATGCCCGTCTCAAGGGAACCGCGACTGTGCTCACAAAGCTGTCACGTCTGGCGGCTGCTTAGGAAGGTTCGTTTCTCGCCCACGCAGTTTTGTTTCTTTGGTTCCAAACAGACTGAGTGGAGCCCGCTATTGGTGCCTATCTACTAAAAGTACGTGTGACTGCTTCAGTCATCGCAGTTGTACAAATCATGCAGATATTGCGCTTTCGGATCGTTGATGATGGTCTCGCCATCGTTCCTATACAAGAGTGTGAACTCACCCTTATCGACCGTATCTTCAACAACGCGAACACCATCTATTACCGCGAGGAACCCGAAAAGCGCATCGTCAACTGCCTTCGTGATTGCCGCTTCAACGTTTTGCTTGTCTTCGATTGAAAGTCCGTTGAACCACTGGGAGTGCTGACGGTCAAAATCAGTAATTCTTCGGCCCGGTGGATCGGCTAAATTCTTAATTGCGCCCTTAATTGCAGGGCGCCGAACGCATATTTTTACAGCATCAATAAATTGCTTGCCGTCCATCAACTGCCTCTATGCTTTTGAAACAATAAGTCCGATTTGGGAAGCGCTATCTAGCCCGAAACCAGATTTGGTAGGAAGTCTAATTATTTAGAGCAACCGGTCATCCTTTTCCCAGCCCTCCTTGCCAATCAGCGGCACGAAGCGGACGGAACCGAGGTCATCTTTGGCGAAGTTGTCCTCACCTGTGCGGGTAATGCGCAGGAGGCGTTGGTCGTAGGAGGAGCGGCCAACGGGAATAACCAGCCGTCCGCCGGTTTTGAGCTGGTGTTTTAGTGACTGAGGAACCGACGGCCCGCCAGCGGTGACGACAATGGCGTCGAAAGGTGCTAGCTCGGCGAGGCCCACGGACCCGTCACCACACATCACCCGAACGCTGTTGTATCCGGCCTTGGCAAGGTTCTGACGGGCAAGCTCTGCAAGTTTCCCGATCCGTTCGATCGTCACCACCTTGGCGCCAACTTCACCGAGAATGGCGGCGGCATAGCCGCAGCCCGTGCCGACCTCCAGGACAAACTCGTCACCCTTCAATTGCAGCGCTTCTGTCATGGCGGCGACAATATAGGGCTGGGAGATGGTCTGGCCTTCTCCTATTGGCAGGGGACGGTCCTGATACGCCCTGTCCTCATCGCCGGGCGTGACAAATGCGTGGCGCGGAACCCTTTTCATTGCGGCAAGAACGGCCGTGTCCTTCACGCCGCGCGCTGCAATCTGCTCTTCGACCATCTGCTTCCGCATCTTTTCAAATACGGAATCAGGAGTTTTGGGAGGAGGGGATGTCATTTGATATGATCCCTTGCTAGAGCGCATCTATTGAATGTTGGATCATTTGACCGGCGCGCTTTCTTCTGCTGACCAGGCGGCTTGCGCGCCATGGTGCCGCCCACCACAAGCGCAAGTCAACGAAGTCAGCGGGAGAAATAGCCCGGCCCTACGGGTGCCGGAAAGCAGCCCATCGGCAGCGTTGCGATACTTAGCCGATGCACCGCATCGCCCTTCGTGACGCGCCTTGCCGAATGAACTGCTTTCCGGCATCAAACGATTCAGCATTCAATGGATGCGCTCTTGCCACTCTTACGTAGATGAAAATTCACTACCCGTGTCAAGGCGTTACAGCACTTGGGTTGCCATACTTCTTACCTTGATTTTTACCATTCCACTAAAGACTATTTTAACGCTGAATGCGTCATCTTGAACGCTCTGAGACCACAGTTTTGAGTTCAAGGTCCACCTCGTGCCTGCAACCACGCGTCAGCGCAAACAGTCCTTTGTACGCCGCCTGATCATACCGCTGGCCGCCACTTCGGCGCTGGCCTATTTCGGCTTTCATGCGCTCAATGGTGAGCTGGGCCTGGTCGGCAGGGCACGTATTGAACATCAAATCAGCGATCTGGAAAAGGATCTCTCTGTGCTTGTTGCCGAGCGGCAGGAGCTGGTGATGCGGGTCAGCCTGCTGAGGCCGGAAAGCCTTGATCCGGACATGGTGGATGAGCGGGCCCGGCTTAATCTCAACCTGGTTCACGCAAATGAATTGACAATTTTGCGCCCGGGAAACAGCTATTGATAAGTAAACTCGATATTGGTTAAATCGAACAAATTAACAAAAATCATGTTAATCTATAAATTTTTGAATTAAAACATACATATAAAACGATTTAGTATTAGCGAATTCCACTCTTTCATTGACATTGTCTGCAGGTTACCCTCCGCTTGCTTTCCTAGGGGAAACGTTACGCTGAGTTGAGGGATATGGCCGCTACTAAATCATCATCTTCCGGCGCACGCACGAAAAGTGCCAGCCGGTCTCGCGGGGCCGCCAAGAAGGCCGCACCTGCGATCGCAAAGTTCGACAAAGAGCAGGAACTTCACGCCTACCGCGAGATGCTTCTGATACGGCGTTTTGAGGAAAAGGCCGGTCAGCTGTACGGCATGGGCCTGATTGGTGGTTTCTGCCACTTGTACATCGGGCAGGAAGCTGTCGTGGTTGGCCTGCAGATGGCCAAGAAGGACGGCGATCAGATGATCACCGGCTACCGGGATCACGGCCACATGCTGGCGATGGATCTCGATCCCAATGGCGTCATGGCCGAACTGACCGGCCGCCGCGGCGGGCTCTCCAAGGGCAAGGGCGGTTCCATGCACATGTTCTCCAAGGAAAAACATTTCTATGGCGGACACGGCATCGTTGGCGCTCAGGTGTCTCTGGGAACCGGCATCGGTTTTGCCAACAAGTACCGGGACAATGGCAATGTTGCCATGGCGTTCTTCGGCGATGGTGCCTCCAACCAGGGCCAGGTCTACGAAAGCTTCAACATGGCTTCCCTCTGGAAGCTGCCGGTCATCTACGTAATCGAGAACAACAAGTACGGCATGGGCACCAGCATCGAGCGGGCGTCCTCCACGACCGACCTCTCCCAGCGTGGCGCGTCCTTTGACATCCCCGGCGAGCAGGTGGATGGCATGGATGTGCGGGCCGTGATGGCTGCTTCTGAAAAGGCGCTGGAATGGTGCCGGAGCGGCAAGGGCCCTTACATCCTTGAGATGATCACCTACCGCTACCGCGGCCACTCCATGTCAGACCCGGCCAAGTACCGGTCCAAGGACGAAGTCCAGAAAATGCGGACCGAACACGACCCGATTGAGCAGGTTCGTGCGCGCCTTCTGGATAGCAAGTGGGCAACGGAAGATGAGCTCAAGGCCATCGACAAGGACGTCCGTACCATCGTGGCCGCGTCAGCCGAATTCGCCCAGACCGATCCCGAGCCGGATCCGTCCGAGCTCTATACAGACATTTTGATTTAAGCGGGGGTTCTCATGCCGATCGACATTTTGATGCCGGCGCTCTCGCCGACAATGGAAGAGGGCAAGCTCGCCAAATGGCTTAAGGCCGAAGGCGACAGCATTTCAGCAGGCGACGTGATCGCCGAAATTGAAACCGACAAGGCAACCATGGAAGTGGAAGCCGTTGACGAAGGCACGCTCGGGAAAATCCTGGTTCCCGAAGGCACCGATGCCGTCAAGGTGAACGAGCGTATTGCCGTGATCCTGGCTGATGGTGAGGATGCCAGTGCTATTGACGCCGCTCCTGCAGCTGCAGCGCCTGCCGCCGCGCCAGCACCCGCTGCCGAGGCACCAGCCGCAGCGCCGGTCGCTGCCGCACCGGTTGAGTCCAAGCCGGCCGAAGATCCGGAAATTCCGGCAGGCACGGCGATGAAGCCATCGACTGTCCGTGAAGCGCTGCGCGATGCCATGGCGGAAGAAATGCGCCGCGACGGCGACGTCTTCATCATGGGTGAGGAAGTGGCCGAATATCAGGGCGCCTACAAGATCACCCAGGGCCTGCTCGACGAGTTTGGCGACCGCCGTGTGATCGATACACCGATCACCGAGCACGGCTTTGCCGGCATGGGTGTTGGTGCTGCCATGACCGGCCTGAAGCCGATCGTTGAGTTCATGACATTCAACTTCGCCATGCAGGCGATTGACCACATCATCAACTCAGCTGCCAAGACACTCTACATGTCTGGTGGCCAGATGGGCGCTCCGATCGTATTCCGTGGTCCAAATGGTGCCGCTGCACGCGTGGCAGCCCAGCACTCGCAGGACTATGCCTCCTGGTATGCCCATGTGCCGGGCCTCAAGGTGATCCAGCCTTACTCCGCAGCTGATGCCAAGGGGCTTTTGAAGGCGGCGATCCGTGATCCGAACCCGATCGTGTTCCTGGAAAACGAAATCCTCTATGGCCAGTCTTTCGAAATTCCGGACATGGACGATTTTGTTCTGCCGATCGGCAAGGCAAAGATCGAACGCGCCGGCTCCGATGTGACCCTCGTTTCCTGGGGTATCGGCATGACCTACACCATGCAGGCTGCTGATGAGTTGGCTGCCATGGGGATCTCCGCTGAAGTCGTGAACCTGCGTACCATCCGTCCGCTCGACATCGATACTGTCATCGCTTCGGTGCAAAAGACCGGCCGGGTCGTCACGATCGAGGAAGCCTTCCCGATGTGTTCGGTGTCTTCTGAAATTGCCTATCAGGTTCAGGAAAAGGCCTTCGACTACCTCGATGCGCCGGTTCTCCGGGTCACCGGCAAGGACGTTCCGATGCCTTATGCGGCAAACCTTGAAAAACTGGCCCTGCCGAATGTCGGTGAAGTCATCGACGCGGTCAAAGCCGTCACATACACGGCCTAAGGCGAGAGGGAGGCATTCATGCCAATCAACATTACGATGCCGGCTCTCTCTCCGACCATGGAAGAGGGCAACTTGGCCAAGTGGCTGGTCAAGGAGGGCGACAGCGTTTCCGCAGGCGACGTTATTGCCGAAATCGAAACCGACAAGGCGACCATGGAAGTGGAAGCCGTTGATGAAGGAACCGTCGGCAAGATCCTGGTCGAAGCGGGCACCGAAGGCGTCAAGGTCAACGCGCTGATCGCCGTGCTTCTGGAAGACGGCGAGGACGCCAGTGCCGTTGATGCGGCCGGCGCTGCTCCGGCGGCGGCTGCACCGGCACCTGCTGCTGCAGAGGCGCCAGCTCCGGCCGCGGCTCCTGCTGCCGCTCCGGTTCCGGCTGGACCTGCGCCAACGGCAGCCAACGGTGGACGGATATTCTCCTCGCCGCTGGCCCGCCGCCTGGCGCAGCAGAACGGCCTGGATCTGAAAGCCATAGCCGGTTCCGGCCCGCATGGCCGTATCGTCAAGCGCGACGTTGACGCGGCGGTTGCTGCCGGTACGGGCAAGGCTGCGCCTGCTGCAGCACCTGCCGCCGCCGCATCTGCTCCTGCTGCGGCCCCTGCTGCCGGTCCGTCCGCAGATCAGGTCCTGAAGCTGTTCGAAGAAGGTTCTTACGAGCTTGTTCCGCACGACGGCATGCGCAAGACCATTGCCAAGCGCCTGACGGAATCCAAACAGACGATCCCGCACTTCTATGTGTCGGTCGACTGTGAACTGGATGCCTTGCTTGCGCTGCGGTCTCAGCTGAACGGCGCAGCCGCCACCGACAAGGACGGCAAGCCGGCCTACAAGCTGTCGGTCAACGACATGACCATCAAGGCTCTTGCGCTGGCACTGCGCGATGTCCCGGATGCGAACGTCTCCTGGACCGACGACAACATGGTCAAGCACAAGCACGCCGATGTTGGTGTAGCCGTGTCGATCCCAGGTGGCCTGATCACGCCGATCGTGCGCCGGGCGGAGGAAAAGCCGCTGTCCGTTATTTCCAATGAAATGAAGGACATGGGTGTTCGGGCAAAGTCCAAGAAGCTTCTGCCGGAAGAGTACCAGGGCGGCACCACGGCTGTGTCCAACATGGGCATGATGGGCGTGAAGAACTTCTCTGCGGTCGTCAATCCGCCGCATGCGACCATCCTGGCCATAGGTGCAGGCGAGAAACGCCCGGTCGTCAAGGATGGGGAGCTGGCGGTTGCCACAGTCATGACCGTGACGCTTTCCACCGACCACCGCTGTGTGGACGGAGCGCTCGGCGCGGAACTGCTTGCAGCCTTCAAGGCCTACATCGAAAATCCGATGAGCATGCTGGTCTAGGCCAGGCTCATTAAGCGCGGCGGTTCCGCCGCGCTTTTTTCAAGGACGCATACTTTCGCCTTAGGAAAACACCATGGCTGACACCAACTACGACGTGATCATCATCGGCTCCGGTCCGGGTGGTTACGTAACTGCGATCCGTGCTTCCCAGCTCGGTTTGAAAACTGCAATCGTCGAACGCGAGCACCTGGGCGGCATCTGCCTGAACTGGGGCTGCATTCCGACAAAGGCGCTGCTGCGCTCCGCTGAAATGATGGATCATGCCAACCATGCCAAAAGCTACGGTTTGAAGCTGGAAGGCAAGATGACCGCAGACGTCAAGGACGTCGTTGCGCGCTCGCGTGGCGTATCTGCCCGTTTGAACGGCGGCGTTGCGTTTCTGATGAAGAAGAACAAGATCGACGTGATCTGGGGCGAAGCCAAGCTCACAAAGCCGGGCGAGCTTGTTGTTGGAAAACCGTCCAAGCCCGCCGTTCAGCCGCAAAACCCGGTGCCGAAGGGCGTCAAGGGCGAGGGTACCTATACGGCCAAGAACATCATCGTTGCGACCGGTGCGCGTCCGCGCGCTTTGCCGGGCATTGAGCCGGATGGCAAGCTGATCTGGACCTATTTTGAGGCCATGAAGCCGGATGTGATGCCGAAATCCATGGTTGTCATGGGCTCGGGCGCCATTGGTATCGAGTTCGCGTCGTTCTACCTCTCCATGGGTGTGGACGTTACTGTCGTCGAACTGATGAAAAACGTCATGCCGGTCGAGGACGAGGAAATCTCCAAGATCGCCCGCAAAGCGCTGGAAAAGCGCGGCATGAAGATCATCACCGAAGCCAAGGTGTCAAAAGTCGACAAGGCGGCAAACTCCATCACAGCGCATGTGGAAACCAAGGACGGCAAGATCCAGCAGATCACCGCCGATCGCCTGATTTCCGCTGTTGGTGTTCAGGGCAACATCGAAAATCTCGGGCTGGAGGCGCTTGGCGTCAAAACTGATCGCGGCTGTGTTGTCATCGACGGTTACGGCAAGACCAATGTTCCGGGCCTTTACGCGATTGGCGATGTTGCCGGTCCACCCATGCTGGCGCACAAGGCTGAGCATGAGGGTGTCGTTTGCATCGAAAAAATCGCCGGTCTGCCGGATGTTCATGCCATGGACAAAGGCAAGATTCCGGGCTGTACCTACTGCAATCCTCAGGTTGCCTCCGTTGGTCTCACCGAAGCCAAGGCGAAGGAAGCTGGCCGCGACATCCGCGTTGGCCGCTACCAGTTCAACGCCAATGGCAAGGCAATTGCCCTTGGTGAAGACAACGGCATGATCAAGACGATTTTCGACAAGAAGACCGGCGAATTGCTCGGTGCTCACATGGTCGGTGCGGAAGTCACCGAACTCATTCAAGGATTTGTTGTCGCCATGAACCTGGAGTCAACCGAAGAAGAGCTGATGCACACCATCTTCCCGCATCCGACCCTGTCGGAAATGATGAAGGAAAGTGTGCTGGACGCCTACGGGCGTGTTCTGAACGCCTAACGGAATTGCGATCCATGACTGGACCCGGACAGCGAAAGGGATATTGTTGCGCTGTCTGGGCTAGGGACACGGGGAGCCTGAAGTTATGGACGGAACAGCAATTCTCATATGGGTCGCGATAGGTATTCTGGCCGGCTGGCTGGCTAGCATCGTTGTCGGCGGCGGCGGGTTGATCCGCTATCTTCTCACCGGATTGATTGGAGCGGTCGTCGGCGGTTTCCTGTTCAGCCTGCTGGGAATTGATCTCAATCTTGGAAACGCTTATCTGAACGAAATCGTTGTTGCCGCCGTCGGAGCGGTAGTCGTGGTCCTGATAGCACGGGTTCTTGCCTAGCAGCGGGGCGATGGGAGGCTGGTATGGGTTTGATTATAACGGTCGTTATCGGCCTCATTGCAGGTGCAGTCGCTCACCGTGTGCTGAACAGCCGCGGTGGATTTCTGGGCAGCCTGGTTGTCGGGCTCGTAGGCGCTCTGCTCGGCGGGCAATTGGCCCATATCCTCAATCTGAACGTCACCGGCGGTTTTCTTGATCAGTTAATCGTGGCAACTATCGGCGCGATCCTTTTCCTGTTCCTCTGGAAAAAACTGTTCTAGCCGACGCATGACTGCCTGAAAGAGCTGCCTTTATGACAAATTCCGAGACGACCCTTGCCGACTATCCGCTGCACAGCACGGATAAACTGAGATACGCCGATACCGACCGGCTGGGGCACGTCAACAACGCTGTTTTTTCGACCTTTCTGGAAACCGGGCGGGTAGACCTGCTTTACGGAAAATACGGAGAACTGGCGGATGACGGCTGCGATTTCGTGATTGCCAGAATGGAACTGGACTTCCTGCAGGAGATCAATTGGCCAGGTTCAGTGGATATCGGATCTCGGGTTTTGAAAGTCGGGCGCAGTTCCTTCACACTTGAACAGGGCGTGTTTCAGGATGGCGGCCGAGCCGCCCGGGCAAATACGGTGATTGTTCAGATGAACCGGCAGACGCGCAAATCGCATCCGCTCTCCGTTGAAGCGTCTGAAAAACTCGCGATGCTCGTCAGTCCTGCGAAAGACGCATAGCAGAAACGCTTGGTAGAGCTTGACCTTTAACGCCAACAACGACACTTAGGTCCCATGGTAACGATCGTAGATACGCTGTCGAAATCCGCTGATGCGCGCGAGGCGCGTCCGCGGCACCCGGAAAAAGAGCACAAGCCGGACAATCCGGTCCAGCGGAAGCCGAAATGGATCCGGGTCAAGGCACCGACATCACCGGTCTACCGGGAGACCCAAAATCTCGTTCGCGAGAACAACCTCGTCACCGTCTGTGAGGAGGCCGGTTGCCCGAATATCGGTGAGTGCTGGTCCAAAAAACACGCCAGTTTCATGATCCTCGGTGACACCTGCACCCGTGCCTGTGCCTTTTGCAACGTGCGTACCGGCATGCCGGGACCAGTCGACACCAATGAGCCTGCAGGTGTTGCGGATGCCGTTGCCCGCATGGGACTGGAACACGTGGTGATCACTTCCGTCGACCGCGATGATCTCGATGATGGTGGTGCAACCCATTTCGCCAATGTCATCCAGGCGATCAGGGACGTGTCTCCCAAAACAACGGTTGAAGTGCTCACGCCCGATTTTCTGCGCAAGGATGGCGCCCTGGAGATTGTGGTCGAGGCCAAGCCGGATGTCTTCAACCACAATCTGGAGACGGTGCCGTCAAAATATCTGAAGGTGCGCCCGGGGGCACGTTACTTCCATTCCATCCGCCTTCTGCAAAAGGCGAAGGAGATCGATCCGTCCATCTTCACCAAGTCCGGCATCATGGTCGGTCTCGGTGAAGAGAGAAACGAAGTTCTTCAGCTGATGGATGATCTGCGCGCAGCCGACGTGGACTTCCTCACGATCGGTCAGTATCTGCAGCCGTCCAAGAAGCATCACCCGGTGATGGGTTTTGTCTCTCCGGGGGAGTTCAAGGGCTATGAGCGGATCGCCTATGCAAAGGGCTTCCTGAAGGTATCCGCGACGCCGCTGACCCGGTCATCGCACCATGCGGGCGATGACTTTGCAGATTTGCGGGCGGCGCGCGAAGCGAAACTCGGATACTGACCGGAAAGCAGCCAGCGAATGCCGAGCTTTTCCTCAACCCACAACGTCAACCACAGCGCGGACGACATGTTCCGTCTCGTGTCTGATGTTGAGTGCTATCCCGAATTCGTGCCGTTGTGCCAGGGGCTGCATGTCCGCCGCCGCAAGGACCTGGGGCAGGGGCGCGAGATGCTGATCGCGGATATGACGGTCGCCTACAAGATGTTTCGCGAAACCTTCACCAGCAAGGTGGAGCTGCGTGCCGAGGAAAACATCATTCTGGTCGAATACCTCGACGGACCGTTCCGGCACCTTGAGAATAAATGGACTTTCATCGAACGGGACGACGGCACATGCGATGTCGGGTTCTTTATTGCCTATGAGTTCAAGAGCCGAACCCTCGGCTCCGTGATGGGAGCTATGTTCGACAAGGCGTTCCGGAAGTTTTCAGGTGCTTTTGAAGCCCGGGCCGATCAGGTCTACGGTGCTTAAGGCCGGAAAGCGAACAGCGCGACCGGGAATTAGTTCGATAGTTTAAAGGATTGAAAAGCGTCGCGGATGATCCGCAGCCTGCTGGGTTTTGTGGTGATCGGGTCTTCACCCTTGTTGATCAGGTCCCGTTCCCAATCAGC
Source organism: Roseibium sp. (assembly GCA_965230705.1). Taxonomy (GTDB): domain Bacteria; phylum Pseudomonadota; class Alphaproteobacteria; order Rhizobiales; family Stappiaceae; genus Roseibium. The sequence goes on from CBDDLN010000001.1 coordinate 2,460,274, forward strand.
AAGCTCAAGATCTTCGATTTTGACGTACTGATCGGCATGATCGCATATGATCACACGGCCATCACCGGAATCGTCTTCGATCACGATCCGCCGGCCAGCCTTGGCTTCGCGTTCCGTCCAAAGCACGGTTACACCGCGGACCCAATAGTTACGCCCACAATATGACACCTTGTAGAAACCGTCTCGAGGCTCAGTCAGGATTTGTTGTGCGCCCTGAAATTCCCCGTGGGAATGTTCTGAACGCATATAAAGATCTTCCCGCCCGTCATTGTCGTCGCCAAAGGCGGCAACGGGTTGCATCAAGAGCACCATAACGGGGAGCAGCCGAAACATTTTGAAAGTCCGATCGTAGAGCACTGCATACGCTCACAGCGCAGTTTGCCCGTAGTGCGTTAATCAAGGGTATATGGCATTGGTATTCGATTAACGCAGGGTTGATGGGAACTCCGGGATTGTGGTTAGTTCCTGAATGCCGTGCGCACGGCATCAAAGCGGTGGATCCAGTTAAGAGCCGTGGCGTTGCCGGTTGCAACTTCTTCCGCCTCTACGTTGATACCGATATCCGCAAGCGTCACCTGACGCTCAGGCTTTGCACATATAGGGCGCCATCCCTTGCCGCTATTGTATTCTACGCGGACAATCCGGTTGTGTTTCGCCTCGACTTCAGTCCAGGCGACCGTCTTCGCGCTGACCCAATAGCTCTTGCCGCAGTAGGACACTTTTTTCAGACCATCAGCTTCGCGCTTGAAGATCTTGTGGCTGCCCATGAAGACGCCGTCGTCTGCCCGGGAAATCAGATGGAAATCCGCACGTTGCGGTGCACTTCCAGCCTGGGCGCTTGCTGTCATTGCTCCAAGACACGCAATGACGAGACCATATCTCTTCATTTCTTCCCCCATGTCGTTTTCCCGATTGCCGGGATGTTCAAACTTCGTAAGTCTGACCTCGTAATTTTGGAGGATAGGAAGAAGAACTCTAGATATCGCTGAAAGATGTGTATGCGTTTGATTCAAATTTTAAGCATCTTCAGATCAGAGGTTGAAAATAGAAACTGAAGTAAGCGTATCTAGTTGAAAAGGTAGAGAAATATAAAAACGAGAAACGCGCTTTGGTTGTGGGGAATAAAAACAGAATGCGCGCGAGAGATGTGGCTTGGTGCCTGAAAAGAACGGTTAGCTAGAAGCTGAAAATGGTTTTTCTGCTGTCTGGACCGAGGCGGCTAACAAAATTCAGGGCAATGAAAAATCAGCAGGATTGACTACTCGCCATGAAAAGACGATGAGGCGCGATCCTTTTGCTTGCCCGTACGGAATGCAGCGCTGACGGCATTGAACCTGTTGGCCAGCGAGAAGCCTTCGCCTCTGGTGTAGATCATCACCCTCGGATCCATATCGACGCCAAGGTCGGCCAGGGTGACATAATCCGTCGGCCGCTCGCAAATTGGCCTCCACCCCTTGCCTCTGTTGAATTCAACACGCACTTCACGGCTGTTTTCCATTTCAATCTGCGTCCAGGCAACGGTCACCGGCCGGACCCAAAAGCTCCTGCCGCAATACTTGACCTGCTTCATGCCCTCCGCTTCACGCTGAAAAATCTTGTGGCTGCCCTGGAACAGGCCATCATCTCCGCGGGAAATCAGGAAATAGTCCACGGACTGCGGATTACTATCCGCCAACGCAGCGCTGCCGGGAGCAGTCAAAGCCAGCGATATCAAAAACGCCCTGAACACAGTGTGGCCTGTCCTTTCAATGGATACTGCTGGGCACAACAGCCGATGTGCAAGATATCCAGAGTGATTGGAGCGGTCACAATTGATGGTTACAGATGGATAAAAGCCTTCCTGCAACCCTGCCAATTAATTGAAATTTTAGGCGAATGCCTGCTGGACCGAAATTTCGTCAATCAGGTCAGGTGTTTACAGTGGCCGGCGACGCAGGCGATTCAACACCAAATATTCGCATTAAAACAGCGGGCAGACGCGTTTCATCATTGATCAAATGCGTCTCCATAGACATTTTTGAACAAAGAGCGCTTATGGCTGAATTCGGTGAATTGGTAGCTATCGAGCCCGGATTAGAGGTCCGTTCAATGAGGCTTTGTATGCCCGCTACTGGCTCATTTCTGAAAGAGCAGCGTCCCGGACAAGCTCAAGTGCGGTTTGAATTGATATTGCCCGAATTGCATCTCTTCCCTCGTTCGGGAATAGGCAATGCTTGCAAATCGGCTGCAGGCCGGTCCGCGCAAGGCCAAAATAGACAGTACCGACTGGTTTTTCGTCCGAGCCGCCGTCAGGGCCGGCAATCCCGGTAACGGAGACGGCGATATCAGCGCGTGAGCGGATCAGGGCACCTTGGGCTAGATCTTTTGCAACCGGCTCGCTGACAGCGCCGTGTTTGGCGAGATCGGCTGGGGAAACGTCGAGCAGATCTCTTTTGGCCTCATTCGAGTAAGTCACAAACCCGCAATCGAGCACGGCAGACGCGCCGGGAACTTCAGTCAGCAGGCCAGCGATCATGCCGCCGGTACAGCTTTCGGCTGTGCTGACCATCAGATTGTTTTTCTTGCAGGCACTGATTACCTGTTCCGCAAGCGGTAAAAGGTTCTCAAGATTGGTCATGTTGGACCCTATTCATCGAACGGCAGGCGGACAGTGGCACTTGCCAGGGCCGCAATTCCTTCTTTCCGGCCCGTAAAGCCGAGGCGTTCGGATGTCGTCGCCTTTACTGAAACACGAGAAACCGGCATCTGGCAAATTTTCGCGATACTCTCACGCATAGCGTGCCGGTGCGGGCCGATTTTAGGCGATTCGCATACTATAGTTGTATCCAGGTGAGCCACTTTCCCACCCATTTCATCAACGCGCCGGACTGCATCCTGCAAGAATTGATCTGAGGCTGCATTCTTCCAGTTGGGGTCTGACGGCGGAAAATGGGCGCCGATATCGCCATCGCCGATGGCGCCGAGGATCGCATCGGTCAGCGCGTGCAAAACGACATCCGCATCCGAATGCCCTTTCAGTTTGTGGTCGTGCGGGATGCTCACCCCGCCCAAAATGACTGCATCACCCTCTTCAAAGGCATGCACATCGTATCCTGTGCCGTGCCGGACATCGCCGAGGTCAGAGAGTTTGGTGTTGGTCGTCTGTGTCATCGAAATCTTTCGTTCCGCCCGCTCCAGGTCAGGCCGGGTGGTTATCTTGAAATTGTCTGTATCTCCCGCAGACAAAACGACTTTGTGTCCTGTCCATTCCGCAATGGCCGTGTCATCGGTGAAATCCAGTCGCCCGGCGGCAGCAGCCTTTGTGTGACCTTCCTGAATTGTTTTGTAGTCGAACCCCTGTGGCGTTTGTGCTGCCCACAAGTTGTTTCTGTCGACGGTTTCGAGAACGTGGCCGTCTGCACCGGCCCGCTTCAAGGTGTCAACGACGGACACTGCAGGCAAAACAGCGGTGTGTCCTGCCGATAACTTCGCCAGGACATCGTCGATTACATTGGTTGTAACAAAAGGACGGGCGGCGTCATGGATCAGAACCAGGTCGATATTTAGCCCTGTAAGTGCAACTAGTCCGTTGGCAACGGATGCCTGACGTGTCTTGCCGCCTGCGACGGATGGCTGCAGCTTGTGCTGCGAAGATTGTGTTGTGGAAAGCACTGCAGCGTCATACAGCTTTCCATCATCCTCATGAACAACGGTCAGGACATGACTGATCGATGGATGTACCAGGAAGGCGTTAAGCGCATGGCTTAGAACCGGTTTGCCGCCAAGGGTAGAGTACTGCTTGGGTGCGCTGGCGTTATTATTGGAAAACCGCGAGCCCCTGCCAGCGGCAACAACAAGAGCGGCCACGATTGGCGCCATGAACGTCTCCACAGTTCCGAGATGGGTTCGTCTTTCATCAAGGCGAATTTCGGGGATTTCAATCACGTTGTTCGTTGCGACGCAAATTGCCTCTTGCCGCAACGCGGAAACTGTCTACAATATAGGCAACATGATAGTGTGCACATGAAATGAGCAATTTGAGCTTATCCTTACCCCAAAAAGACAGTGTTGAGCTGCGGATCGGCCCGCATGTTCTGCCGTGCCGGGCAGTGCTGGCGCCCATGTCTGGCGTGAGCGATCTGCCGTTTCGACGTATTGCTGCACGCTATGGCGCGGGAATGGTCGTCAGCGAAATGGTGGCGAGCGAGTCTTTCGTCAAGGGTGATGCTGAAACCCAAATGCGCGCCGAAGCGCAGGACAAGGGGCTTCATGTGGTGCAGCTGGCAGGCCGGGAGGCTGGCTGGATGGGCGAGGCGGCCAAAGTGGTTGCCGGCCTCGGCGCCGACATCATCGACATCAACATGGGATGCCCGGCCAAAAAGGTGACAACAGGGTATTCGGGCTCGGCCCTGATGCGCGATCTCGACCATGCGCTGACCCTGATTGAGGCGACCGTCGAGGCCGTCAACGTGCCGGTCACGCTGAAGATGCGCTTGGGCTGGGACGAAAACAGCTTGAATGCACCTGATTTGGCAGCCCGTGCTGAGAACGCAGGGATTCAGCTAATCACAGTACATGGCCGCACGAGAAACCAGTTCTACAAGGGCAATGCCAACTGGTCTGCGATCGCGCAAGTAAAGGATGCAATCAAGATCCCGCTCATTGCCAACGGGGATTGTTGCGGGTTTAAAGACGCAGATTCTATTCTTGAAAAATCTGGCGCCGACGGTGTCATGATTGGGCGCGGCGCCTACGGCCGTCCCTGGTTGCCGGGGCATATTGGCCACTACCTCTCGACCGGCGAGCGCAAATCCGGTCCACAAGGTTCTGAACTAACAGACCTTATTCTGGCCCACTACGAAGAAATGCTGTCGCATTACGGGGCAGGCGCTGGTGTGCGGATCGCGCGCAAGCATCTGAGCTGGTATTTCGATTTCGCCATTGGCGAAGCGGTGCCGCCCCCCCTGAAGAACAAGATCCTGACATCAAAATCTCCTGAGGAGGTCATCCGCTTGACGGAAAGCCAGTTTTCAGCGCTCCCGGAAAGGAGCGCCGCATGATTGAAAAGTCCATGTCGGAAGGCCGTACGGCCGCGCTTGCAAGTGACGGTCCGGCCATATTGGACGCACTGCCACATCCGGTTCTGCTTGTTGCACCCGACGGCGTAATCGAGTCGGCGAATATGGCAGCCGAGTTTTTCATGCGCTCCAGCGTTTCCATGCTACGGCGCCATCCGATCAGCGATTTCATTCCTTTCGGCAGTCCGTTGCTGACCTTGATCGAACAGGTCCGTGAACGGGGTGCTCCGGTCAACGAATACAAGGTGGACATCGGGTCTCCCCGAATCGGCGCCCCCAAGATCGTCGACATAAATGCGTCGCCAGCTGTTGATCGGCCAGGTGCTGTCGTCCTGATGTTTCAGGAAAGGACGATGGCGGAGAAGATCGACCGCCAGCTGACCTCCCGAGGGGCGGCACGTACCGTAACCGGTCTTGCGGCCATGCTGGCGCATGAGATCAAGAACCCGCTCTCGGGCATTCGCGGCGCGGCGCAGCTGCTGGAGCAGTCGGTAGCAGATGATGACCGGGCGCTCACCCGGTTGATCACCGATGAGACCGACCGGATCGTCAAGCTTGTCGACCGGATGGAGGTTTTCTCCGACGAACGCCCGATAGAGCGCGAGCCGGTCAACATCCACGTGGTTCTGGACCATGTGAAGCGGCTGGCAGACAGCGGCTTTGCACGTAACCACAAGATCATCGAGGAATATGATCCATCCCTGCCGCCTGTATTCGCCAACAAGGACCAGCTGATCCAGATTTTCCTTAATCTGATCAAGAATGCAAGCGAAGCGATTGGCGAAAACCCGGATGGTGAGATCAGGATTTCAACGGCCTTCCGCCCTGGAGTCCGCTTGTCAGTTCCGGGGACTGATCAGCGCGTAAGCCTGCCGCTTGAGTTCTGTGTCCAGGACAATGGTCCGGGTGTTCCGGATGATCTTCTGCCGCACATGTTCGAGCCGTTCATAACGACGAAGACAAACGGATCAGGCCTTGGGCTGGCGCTCGTTGCCAAGATCGTTGGTGATCATGGCGGGGTGATTGAGTGCAGCAGCCGCCCTGGCAAAACCGTTTTCCGAATTTTGATGCCCGCTTTCAACGATTCCGACTCCCACCTGACAGACGGGGCTGAATAACAATGCCTACAGGCACCATTCTAGTCGCTGATGACGACGCTGCCATTCGCACCGTTTTGAACCAGGCCCTATCCAGGGCAGGCTATACGGTTCGGCTTACTTCCAACGCTACGACGTTGTGGCGCTGGGTCAGTTCCGGCGATGGTGATCTGGTGATTACCGATGTCGTCATGCCGGACGAGAACATTTTTGATGTTCTCCCGCGGATGAAAAAACTCCGGCCGGATCTGCCCGTTTTGGTCATGAGCGCCCAAAACACCTTCATGACGGCCATCAAGGCGTCGGAAAAGGGTGCCTACGAATACCTGCCAAAGCCGTTTGACTTGAAGGAACTCACCAGCATCGTCAGCCGGGCCATGGAAGAGCCGAAGCTGAAGAAGCCGGTCGAGATCGAGGAAATCGGTGAAACCATGCCGCTGGTGGGCCGCTCACCAGCCATGCAGGAGATCTACCGGGTTCTCGCGCGTTTGATGCAGACTGATCTGACGGTAATGATCAACGGGGAATCTGGAACCGGCAAGGAACTGGTTGCCCGCGCGCTTCATGACTACGGCAAACGCCGCAACGGGCCATTTGTCGCCATCAACATGGCGGCTATCCCCCGCGACTTGATTGAGGCGGAGCTTTTTGGTCACGAAAAAGGGGCGTTTACCGGCGCGCAAATCCGCAGTTCCGGCCGGTTTGAACAGGCGGACGGAGGCACACTGTTTCTCGATGAAATTGGCGATATGCCGATGGAGGCCCAAACCCGGCTCTTGAGGGTTCTTCAGCAGGGCGAATACACCACTGTCGGCGGGCGTACACCGATCAAGACCGATGTCCGGATCGTCGCGGCAACCAACAAGGATCTGCGCCAGCTGATCAATCAGGGGCTTTTCCGCGAAGATCTTTATTTCCGCTTGAATGTTGTACCGATCCGGTTGCCACCACTGCGTGAGCGGGTTGAAGACATTCCCGATCTGGTTCGTCACTTCTTTCAGCTGGCCGAAAAGGAAGGCCTGCCGCCCAAGCAGGTGGATCAGGCAGCTCTTAATCAGTTGCGCCGGTATCGCTGGCCTGGAAACGTTCGCGAGCTGGAAAACCTGGTGCGCAGGCTTGCCGCTCTTTACCCGCAGGATGTCATTACCGAGAGCCTGCTGGAGCATGAGTTAAGTCAGCCGACGGTTTCCATCCTGGAAGAAGAAGAGGGAGAAAACATCAATCTGGGAGCGTCGGTTGAAAAGTACCTCGGTACCTATTTTGACACCTATGGCGAGGCCCTTCCTCCGCCAGGCCTCTATCACAGGATCTTGCGCGAAGTGGAGTATCCCTTGATCAGCGCGGCGCTTGCGGCGACCCGGGGCAATCAGATCAAGGCCGCGGAACTGCTGGGGGTTAACCGGAATACATTGCGGAAGAAGATCCGCGATCTCGACATACAGGTCATGCGGGCGTTCAAATAACGTCTCGAAATCAGAAGCTTGCCTCGGCAATGTCGCAATTTCGCAACATTGTGTGGTATATGGGCCGCAGATTTAGGGAGAGCCCCAGAATCACATGCCGATTTGCAGCTGACCGATGAGGGAACATGACACTGGGTAGCGTTCAAGAGGCAGGGAGTTCCCGGGTCTCTGGCGGCAAGCTTGTAAGGCGGCTAGGTCTGGCGATCATGGTCGTTGCCCTGGTGTCAATTGGCGTCACTTTCGCCATTCTCATGGGGCTGACTTCGATCGCACCGACTGAGGATGTTGTCTGGAACGCCATGCTGGTCAACGGCGTTCTTGCGACCCTTCTGGTCGCGGCGGTTTCCTGGGAAATTTATAAGTTATGGACCGCGCGGCGGCGCGGCCGTGCTGCGGCCCGGTTGCACGTGCGCATTGTCGCGCTTTTCAGTGTGATTGCGGCCCTGCCGGCAATCTTGATGGCAATTCTAGCCACTTTCACCCTCGACCAGGGGTTGGATAGGTGGTTTCAGGACCGAACCAGAACGATCATCGACAATGCGCTCGTTGTTGCTCAGGCCTACTTGCAGGAACACGCAAGGGTCCTGCGCGCAGATCTGATCGCCATGGCCAACGATGTCGACCGTGCCAAGACGGTCTATGATCATGATCCGTCCCGGTTTGATTCCTTCTTTTCTGCTCAGGCATCTCTGCGTGGACTGCTGGCAGCCTACATCCTGTCGTCCGATGGGCAGGTGGTCACACGGATTGTTCTGGATCCGAATATCGAAGTCCTTCTGCCGCCAAAGTCGGCGTACCCGCAGGCTGTGGCTTCCGGCAAGCCGACGATGATTGCGCCAGGCAAGTCGAGCCAGGTTGGCGGATTGATGAAGCTGACCGCATACGACGACTATTTCCTTTATGTCACAAGGGCAATGGATCCGCGCGTGGTTGATTACCTTCGCCTTGCGGAGGTGGGCGCGGATGAATACCGCCAGCTCGAAAACAGCCGGTTCGGTGTCCAGGTGGCCTTCGCTCTTGTCTACCTGGGTGTGGCACTCGTACTGCTGCTATCGGCGATCTGGATCGGATTCGGCTTCGCCAACCGCCTGGTTTCGCCTATCCGGACACTCATTTCAGCAGCCGATGAGGTGGCCAGGGGCAATCTTGCGGTCAAGGTCGATGCGGAGAAATCCGGCGGGGATCTCGCCAACCTCGGTGCGACCTTCAACAAGATGACGGGTCAGCTTCTTGGCCAGCGCGACGCACTGCTCGCTGCCAATGAGCAGATCGACCGCCGCCGCCGCTTCAATGAGGCTGTTCTGTCCGGCGTTTCAACCGGTGTGATCGGCATCGATGACGAAGGCTCGATCATGCTGGTGAACCGGTCCGCTCAAGCGCTTTTGAATGTGGAAGAGGTCGCCATCCTTAACCGGCCGCTCGGCGAGATTATTCCAGAACTTGACGACTTCATCAGCAACGCGATTTCGCAAGACACCAACCGGTCGCACGAAATGCAAAAGGAGCTGATGATCGGTGGTCGTCAACGCACCTTGAATGTGCGCATTACCAGCGAACTCTCAACGCGGCGCGAACATGGCTATGTGGTCACGGTTGACGATATCACTGATCTGGTATCAGCCCAGCGCAGCTCCGCATGGGCGGACGTTGCCCGTAGGATCGCCCACGAAATCAAAAATCCGCTGACACCGATCCAGTTGTCGGCCGAGCGTATCCGCAGGCGCTACGGCAAGAAGGTTGATGATGACCGGGAAGTCTTCGACCGATGTATTGACACAATAATCCGTCAGGTCGGTGACATCGGGCAAATGGTCGACGAGTTCTCCTCCTTTGCCCGCATGAGAAAACCCACCAAATCGCAGGCGGATATTCGAAATACGGTCCGCGAGGCAGCCTTCATGCAGACCGTCGGCAATCCCGATATCAAGATCACCACGAACCTGCCCGAAGAAAGCCTGAGCGTAACCTATGATGGCCGATTGATCGGACAGGCGCTCACCAATGTCATCAAGAATGCAGCGGAGGCGATCGAGGGCCGGGGAGGGGAAGACCTGCCTCAAGGCAAAATTCATGTGGCTTTATCCGGCACAGATGATTTTGCAGTGATTGACGTCACAGACAATGGGGTTGGTTTGCCCGAAGAAAACCGTCAACGGCTATTAGAACCTTATATGACTACCCGGGAGAAGGGGACAGGGCTGGGTCTTGCGATTGTCCGCAAGATTCTGGAAGACCACGGCGGCGGAATTGAGCTGCTGGATGCTCCCGGTGTGGAAAATGGCGAAACAGGAACCCTTGTGCGGCTTACGCTGTCCAAAGTTGCGGACAGCGAGGTTGAACAAGAAGAAAACGAGAAGACTGTAACGACCGATGGCGCATGACATTCTCGTCGTAGATGACGAAGCAGATATTCGTGAAATGATTGCCGGGATCCTCGACGACGAGGGCTATGGAACCCGCATGGCCAGTGATTCCGATACGGCGATTGCAGCGATCAAGGACCGGCGGCCGTCGCTGGTCGTTCTGGACATCTGGCTCCAAGGCAGCCGGCTTGACGGTCTCGCCCTCTTGGACGTGATCAAGGAGACCGATCCGGATCTACCGGTGGTGATCATTTCCGGTCATGGCAACGTGGAAACCGCCGTGTCGGCGATCAAACGCGGTGCCTACGATTACATTGAAAAGCCGTTCAAGACCGACCGCCTGATCCTAATTACCGAGCGCGCTCTGGAAGCCTCCAGCATGCGGCGCGAGATCAAGGACCTGAAGCAGCGGAGCGGAGAGGCTTCCGATATTATTGGCGAGTCCAGCGCTGCCCACCAGCTTCGCCAGACCATTCAGAAAGTCGCCGGTACCAACAGCCGTATTCTGATTTCCGGGCCATCCGGTTCGGGTAAGGAACTGACGGCGCGGATGATTCATGACGTGTCACCAAGGGCAAAAAGTCCGTTTGTTGTTCTGAATGCAGCGACCATCACGCCTGAACGGATGGAAGAGGAACTGTTCGGCATCGAGGATGAGGCCGGACGCCTCCGCAAGGTCGGCGCGCTTGAAGAAGCACACGGCGGTACGCTCTATTTGGATGAAGTTGCGGATATGCCAGCGGAGACGCAGGGCAAGATCCTTCGGGTGCTGGTCGAACAGAGCTTCAACCGTGTTGGCGGCAGCACCCGAGTGCAGGTTGACATCCGTATCCTGTCTTCCACCTCAAGGAACCTTGAGGAACACATCGCCGACGGGACATTCCGCCAGGACCTTTATCACCGGCTGAGTGTTGTTCCGTTGAATGTTCCAGGACTAGCGGAACGCCGGGAAGATGTACCTATTTTGGTCAAGCACTTCATGGAACAGATTTCCACGGCGTCCGGTATTCCACTGCGGCCGATAGGCGATGACGCCATGGCAGTTCTTCAGACCCACGACTGGCCCGGCAACGTTCGCCAGCTGCGCAACAACGTGGAACGTCTGTTGATCTTGAGCCGGGGCGAGCCCGACAGCGTCATCACGGCAGATCTCCTGCCTGCTGAAGTTGGGTCCATGTTGCCAAACCTGCCAACTACAGGCGGCGGCGAGCATCTGATGTCGGTTCCCTTGAGAGAAGCCCGCGAGATATTCGAACGCGACTATCTTCAGGCGCAGATCAAGCGGTTTGATGGCAACATTTCACGCACCGCTGAATTTGTCGGAATGGAGCGTTCTGCGCTACACCGGAAACTCAAAACGCTGGGTCTGTCCTGATCTTGGATTTTCCGCTAACAAGCGTCTGGTGTGAAAAGGGGACTGGGTAGATGAAGGTCGTGATTTGCGGCGCAGGTCAGGTCGGCTACGGCATTGCCGAGCGGCTGGCAGCGGAACAGAACGATGTGTCTGTCATCGACTCTTCACCCAAGCTTGTCGATGCCATCGGTGAACAGCTCGATGTTCGCGGGTTTGTCGGCCATGGCGCCCATCCTGACGTGCTGGCCCAGGCCGGCGCTGAAGAAGCCGATATGATCATCGCCGTCACGCTGTATGACGAAGTGAACATGGTCGCCTGCCAGGTGGCGCATTCGCTCTTCAATGTGCCGACAAAAGTCGCCCGGATCAGAGCGCAAAGTTATCTTCAGGGTCGTTGGCGCAATCTGTTTTCACGCGACAACATGCCGATCGATGTGATCATTTCGCCGGAGATCGAAGTTGGTGACATGGTGCTGCGCCGCCTGTCCCTGCCGGGTGCGGTTGAAACGGTCCGGTTTGCTGATGATCATGTGGTCGTGGTCGGGATCATGTGCGAGGAGGACTGCCCGGTCGTTGATACGCCGCTTCGCCAGCTGACCGAACTTTTCCCCGATCTGGGGGCGGTGGTCGTCGGGGTTTACCGGAACAATGCGCTCTTCGTTCCAAAGAGCAGCGACACGCTGTTGGTCGGCGATTTGGCCTATGTGGTTGCCCGAAGAGACCAGGTACGCCGTACCTTGAGCATCTTCGGCCATGAAGAGCCGGAGGCGAACCGGGTTGTGATTGCCGGCGGTGGCAATATCGGGCTCTATGTAGCCCGTGCCCTGGAACAACGGCAGAGCAATACCAAGATCAAGATGATCGAGGCCTCAAGGGGACGTGCGGTTTCTGTCGCAGATGAATTGAAACGGTCGGTAATCTTGCACGGCAGCGCGCTGGATCAGACCATCCTCAACGAAGCGGATGTCGGCAATGCTGACACCATGATTGCGCTGACCAATGAGGATGAAGTCAATATTCTCGCCTCGGTCATGGCCAAGAAGCTCGGCTGCAGGCGCAATCTGTCACTGTTGAACAATCCCAGCTACCCGGCCTTTGCCAATGCGCTCGGGATCGATGCCTTCATCAATCCGCGCGCAGTGACGATCTCCAAAATCCTGCAGCATGTCCGCAGAGGCCGGATCCGCGGGGTTCATTCCCTGCAAAACGGTGCCGCCGAGGTTGTCGAGGCAGAAGCTCTGGACACTTCTCCACTGGTTGGGCGCCCCTTGCGCGATATCGAATTGCCGACAGGTATCCGGGTCGGTGCCGTGTTTCGCGATGGCGAGGTGCTGACACCAAATGGAGATCTTCAGATCGAGGCCCAGGATCGCATTGTCATTTTTGCCATGGCCAACCGCGTTCGACAGGTCGAGCAAATGTTCCGAGTAAGCATTGAGTTCTTCTAGTCACCCGAATCTGTAGTTCGTCTCATTTTTCAGCCAACTCAGAACGAACTTCAGATTCAAAAGGGTGACTAGCAAATTATTGTTTCTAGTGTGGTTTTAAATTTTAAATACGCACCCGCAGATGCTGCAACAATGAAGCGTATTTAAAATTCACCACACTAGGCCGTACCCTCGCAAATGAGAGTGTGTTCTAAAGTACAATTTTGCCACCTGGGCCCTTGACGGCGGCCCGTCCGCTTTTCATTCATTAGCTGTATACAAGATGTCGCTGGCACCGTGGTCATAACACCGCCTAGCCAGCCTGACACGTTCACGTGCTTGCCGGTTCAGGCGGGCCAGGGAGACAGCATGAGCAGAACAGCCTACGTCAATGGCCAGTACGTTGCCCACAGAGATGCCGCAGTGCATGTGGAAGACAGGGGCTACCAGTTTGCCGATGGGGTGTATGAAGTCTGCGAAGTCTGGAAAGGGCAGCTTGTCGATGTTCCACGGCACCTGGACAGGCTTGGGCGCTCCATGGCGGAATTGCGGATAGATTGGCCAATGGCCCGCAAGGCAATGGAATTCGTCCTTGGCGAGGTTGTGCGCAGGAACAAGGTGCGTGATGGCCTGGTTTACGTTCAGGTCACCCGCGGAGTTGCCAGGCGGGACCATTTTTTTCCATCTGAAGATGTCGCGCCCTCGATTGTCGTGACTGCAAAAGCCACAAGCCCGCAAGCGGCTGAAAAAACAGCTGAAACCGGAATAAGTGTAATTACGTATCCGGAGAACCGCTGGCCGCGGGTTGATATCAAGACCGTAGCGTTGCTTCCCAATGTGCTGGCCAAACAGCACGCAAAGGAAAATGGCGGCAAGGAGGCCTGGTATGTTGATGATAACGGAAATGTTACTGAAGGCGGTTCGACCAATGCATGGATTGTCACGATGGATGGAACGCTGGTAACAAGGCCGGCAGAAAGTGGAATCTTACGCGGCATCACACGTGCGGTTGTGCTGGATCTGGTCGAACGTGAGGGATTAGCCTTTGAGGAGCGCGCGTTTTCTGTGGAAGAAGCGCTCAAGGCACGCGAGGCATTTGTGACCGCAGCCTCAACGCTTGTCATGCCTGTTGTAAAAATCGATGATACGGTGATCGGAAACGGATATCCCGGATCGGTTGCAAGCCGATTGCGTCACGAGTTCCATACTGCTACTGATCTTAAAGCATTGTGATATTATTGCTATGCGGCATTTGGATAGATCAGTGCAGCGGATGCAGCAGCATCAGGGTATCTGGGCAGGATACTCGTGGCAGAACTGAACAAATGGCGGAGATTCGGGGGCGGCAGCGTTTGTGTTTAAGGCCCCGTACTTGGTAACAATTTGAAAAACACCGGATGCCCGGCCGCATCCGCAAGAATAGGACAAAAACACTTATGGCTGAGCGCACACAAAATCTGCAGGACACCTTCCTCAACCATGTCCGCAAGCAGAAAACCCCACTCACCATTTTTCTGATAAACGGGGTCAAGCTACAGGGCGTTGTTACCTGGTTTGACAACTTCTGTGTCTTGCTGCGCAGGGATGGGCACTCTCAGCTCGTCTACAAACACGCAATTTCCACGATTATGCCGAACGGTCCGGTTCAGTTGTTTGATCAGGCCGAGGAAGCAGCTGAAAAGGCAGGAAACTGATTGGAACCGAAATCCCGCGGTGACGATTTTTCTAATCAAAAGACCACCTCTTCAGGCGGGATTGACCGGCGCCCGCAGGCCTTCCGGGCCATCATCCTTGAACCGGTCCTGACCCATCGCAAAGCCGAGGGCGAGGCGGAGCTGCGGGGCAATCGAAGCCCAGAAGCCCGCCTTGAAGAGGCCGTTGGCCTGAGCGCTGCGATCAACCTTGAAATCGTTTCTTCCGGTATCGTCAAAGTCAACAATCCGCGCCCGGCAACGCTCTTCGGAGAAGGCAAGGTTGCTGAGATTGCAGGGATTGTGGCTGCGGAAGACGTTGATCTTGTGGTCATTGATCATCCGTTGTCTCCGATTCAGCAGCGAAACCTTGAGCGTCGGTTTTCGGCCAAGGTAATCGACAGGACCGGTCTGATCCTGGAAATCTTCGGTGACCGGGCTCGGACCAAAGAAGGCAAGCTGCAGGTAGATCTGGCCCATCTCACCTGGCAGAAGAGCCGGCTTGTGCGCTCCTGGACCCACCTTGAGCGCCAGCGCGGGGGCACCGGCTTCATGGGCGGACCCGGCGAAACCCAGATCGAGGCCGATCGCCGCCAGATCCAGGACCGCATTATCGCGCTTCAAAAGCAACTGGAGCAAGTCCGGCGTACCCGCGAACTGCACCGCAAGAAACGCAAGAAAATCCCGCAGCCGGTCGTGGCTCTTGTCGGCTATACAAACGCTGGCAAATCCACCTTGTTCAACCGGCTGACCGAAGCCGATGTGTTCGCCAAGGATCTTTTGTTCGCGACCCTGGATCCGACGCTTCGCAAGATAAAGCTGCCACACGGGCGCGAAGTAATCCTCTCCGACACCGTTGGATTCATTTCCGATTTGCCGACCCACCTCGTGGCTGCCTTCCGCGCGACCCTTGAGGAGGTTCTGGAAGCAGATCTCATTCTGCATGTGCGCGATATCAGCCACGGCGACACGGATGCTCAGGCAGAAGATGTCAAAAAGACCCTGACTGATCTTGGTGTTTCAGCCCAAACCGGCGCGCCGATTGTGGAAGTCTGGAACAAGATCGACTGCCTGGACCCTGCTTACAGGGAAAAGCTGCTGGAGGGGCAGGGAGACGAGGGGCCGGTTGCCCTGTCTGCCTTGACGGGCGAGGGCATCGATCAACTTTCGGCGCGAATTGATGCCTTCATGGCTCAAAAGGACGATGTTTTTGACGTTGTCCTGCCGGTTTCTGATGGCAGTTTGCTCGCACAGCTATACCAGATGACCGAGGTCCTGGAACGCACGGATGGAGAAGAAACCATTCAGGCGACCGTCCGCGTCTCCGACAAGCAGCGTGGACCGTTTCGTGAGAAGTTCGGGGCACACATAGAAAGCTGAGCGGAGAGCAGCCTTGCGGCCCATCCTTCGAGACGCGCCACTAAGGCGCTCCTCAGGAGGAGGTCAAAACAGGTTGAAATCACCGTCTGCTAACACGTGCCCACCTCATCTTGAGGAGCAGACATAGGCTGTGTCCCGAAGAATGGGCCGAAAGTGCCGGAACAGATCAACGACCTATTTTCTCTTCGCCGCTTGCCAGACCCTTTCCATCTCATCGAGGGTCATGTCGGAAAGTGTCGTGCCACTGTTGGCTGCATGGTCCTCAATAACCGCAAAGCGTGTGCGGAATTTGTGATTGGTGCGGCGGAGGGCAGATTCGGGATCAATGTCCAGATGACGGGCGAGATTGGCGAGCGCAAACAGTGTATCGCCGATTTCGTCCTCAATCCGGTCCCGGTCCGGATTTCCGCCAGTCAGCTCCGTTTCGAGCTCTTCAGTTTCTTCCCGGATTTTGGCGAGGACGGGAACAGGATCATTCCAGTCAAAACCCACCTTTGATGCCCGGCGCTGCAACTTGTCCGCTTCGACTAGCGCAGGGAAGGCGGATGGAACGTCATCCAGGAACCGCTCTTCCTTGTCGGTCAAGCCCAGTGCGGCCCGCCGCTCGGCCCGCTCGAGCTTTTCTTCGGTCTTTATCCGTTCCCACATGCCCTTGGCCATGCCGGCAGATCTGGCATCGTCATCGCCGAAAACATGCGGATGCCGGCGGATCATCTTTCTGGTGATGCCTTCGACCACATCGGCAAAGTCGAAATGCTCGTCTTCTTCGGCCATCCGCGCGTGATAGACGACCTGTAGCAGAAGGTCGCCCAGCTCCTCCCGCAGGTTATCCATATCATCCTGCTGGATGGCCTCGGCCACTTCATAGGCTTCTTCCAGCGTGTAGGGTGCGATGGTGGAGAAATCCTGTTCCAGATCCCAGGGGCAGCCGGTCACCGGTGTTCTGAGCGCAGCCATGATTTCAATCAGGCGGGAAATGTCACGGCTGGGTTTCATGAAGGATATCTTGCTCATTTTCAGTCCCGCATTAGCGGGAAACCGGGAATTGAAGAGATCTTTCTATGACATAGAAGCAGGTGATTGAATACCGGGGTGAGGAGATTATCAGAGCGATTGTTGGTTGCCGCCCCGGCCTTGAGCCGGGGCCAATATCAACAGTCTGAACAGGTCCCGGCACGACGCCGGGACGGTTGTAACGCTCAGCCGCGTTGCGACGGATGCCAGAAGGTAACCGCGCGCTCCAAAAGGGCAACAAGGCCGTAAAACAGAGAGCCTGCCAGAGCGGCAACGGCGATTTCCGCCCAGACCATATCCACATTCATCCGGCCAACTTCCGTTGAAATCCGAAAGCCCATGCCGACAATCGGCGTGCCGAAGAACTCCGCCACAATTGCGCCAATGAGGGCGAGGGTGGAGTTGATCTTCAGTGCGTTGAAGATGAAAGGCATGGCCATCGGCAGGCGCAGTTTGAACAGCGTCTGCCAGTAGCTGGAGGCATAGGTTCTCATCAAATCACGCTGCATTGCATCGGAAGCGGCCAAGCCGGACACCGTGTTCACCAGCATCGGGAAGAACGTCATGATGATCACGACAGCCGCCTTGGACGGCCAGTCAAAGCCGAACCACATCACCATGATCGGCGCAACGCCGATGATCGGCAGCGCGGAGACGAGATTGCCAATCGGTAATAGCCCACGGCGCAGGAACGGGACTCTATCGACGAGGATGGCGATGATGAACGCGGACCCGCAACCCACTGCATAGCCGATCAAAACGGCTTTCAGGAAGGTTTGCTGAAAATCGGCCCAGAGGATCGGCACCGATGACGTCAGCCGTACCCAAATGTCACTTGGAGCAGGCAAGAGCACTTTCGGAACACCGAAACCGAGGACAATCAGTTCCCAGAGCACTAGCAGCGTAACGCCGAAAATCAGCGGAATGACCAGATTGACAATCCGCGTTTGCAGCCGTCCATGGGTACGCCAGGCAGCCAGTCTTTCAACAAACAGCCAACCGGCGAGCCAGACAGCCACTGTCAACGCCCAGAACCCGTTTCCTGCAGCACCCGGATAATCTCTGGCGCTGGAGATAAGGAGGTAAGCTGCGGCTGCAGTCACGAGGCCGATTGCAATGTCGCCGACCATGTTGCGGGCATACCCAAGCGCGTATCTGACGCCCAATATGGCCAACATGCCGGTTGCGATCGCAAGCTGCGGGACTTCGATGACGGATTTGTCCGGTTTAAATGCCGTCCCTGCAAATCCAAGCTGGACAAATGCAACGATGCCCCAGGAGAGGAGGACCGGCATATCAGCGCGCTTCGGCGTAATGGCTGCGCCACTCATCGGCTCATCCCCATGCGTTTCAGGACCAGTTTTTCAATCACTCCGATGAGCGTGACAAGGGCGCCGGCCAGGAACGCGGCCATCAGTAGCGCGGACCAGATCTGGATTGTCTGGCCATAGTACGATCCGGCAAGGAGGCGCGCGCCAAGACCGGCAACTGCACCGGTGGGCAATTCCCCGACAATTGCGCCGACAAGCGACGCAGCAATACCGATCTTCATGGAGGTGAAGAGATAGGGCACGGCATAGGGAAAGCGGAGTTTCCAGAAGGTCTGGATCCGCGAAGCGCTATAGGTGTGCATGAGGTCCAGGTGAATGATTTCCGGTGACCGCAGACCCTTCACCATGCCGACCGTCACGGGAAAGAAGGAGAGGTAGGTGGAGATCATCGCCTTCGGCAAAAGCCCGGATATGCCAACGGCGTTCAGGACCACAATGATCATCGGCGCGATCGCAAGGATCGGGATTGTTTGAGATGAAATCACCCATGGCATCAGAGACTTGTCCAGAACGCGGGAATGCACGATGCCAATGGCGAGCAGGATGCCGAGCGTGGTTCCGATCAAAAACCCGAGCATCGTCGATGAAAGCGTAATGCCTGTGTGGTGAATCAGCGAGCGCTTGGAAGTGATCTTCTTCAAGACAGTCGTCTTGTAGATTTCCTCCACCACCTGATGCGGTGCGGGCAGAACCGGACGTTCCTGGTTAAGCGTGTCTGTTACCAGCTGGCTGACCGGCACATCGGTCTGTTTAGCCCGCTCGTACATTTCGCTCTGAAACGGCGTATTCAGGATGACAGCCGCCAAGTACCAGATCGCAAGGATCGCCAGGACGACAACAATAACCGGGCCGGCAGTACCCGACATCAAACCGGCAAAGGGCGAAAGGCTGCGTGGAGCGGGAGCGGTGGCATCAGTCATCGTAAGAATGCCCCGCCTTCAGGCCTTCGCGGACGCGGTGGGCGATCTTCAGGAATTCCGGTGTTTCACGCAGGTCGAGCGTGCGCGAGCGGGGCAGGTCGCTGTCAATCACGTCATAGATGCGGCCCGGACGCGGGCATAGAACGACGATCTTGGTGGAGAGATAGACGGCTTCGGGAATGGAGTGGGTGACAAACACCACCGTCTTGTTGGTCTTCTCCCACAGCTGGTGCAGCTGGTCGTTGAGGTGATCGCGGACGATCTCATCTAGAGCACCGAAGGGTTCGTCCATCAACAAAAGGTCCGGCTCGACGGCGAGTGCACGGGCAATTGATGCCCGTTGTTGCATGCCGCCAGAGAGTTGCCATGGGAATTTTTTCTCAAAACCGGCCAGGTTGACCAGTTCCATATTCTTGGCGATGCGCTGTTGCTGTTCCGCCTTTGGCAATCCCATGATTTCCAGCGGCAGGCCGACATTCCCTGCAATTGTCCGCCACGGATAAAGCGCGGCCGCCTGAAACACATAGCCATAAGCGCGGTTCAGCCGTGCTTCATGAGGTGAAAGGCCGTTGACGGTGATTGACCCGGCTGTCGGCTGCTCCAGATCGGCAATGACCCGCAGAAGCGTTGTCTTTCCGCATCCCGATGGCCCGATGAAGGAGACGAAATCGCCTTCCTCGATGTTCAGGTCGATGTCAGACAGGGCATGCACCGGGCCGTCATTGGTCTGGAACGTCAGCGACAGGTTTTGTATGTCGATGACGGATTTGGTTTTAGCCTGGTCCGCGGGAGCTGTAGCCGCTTGGGTCATGTTTTGCCGATGCCCTGTTGAATATTGGTACGTTATTGGCCGGAAAACCGGCGTTTGTCACCCCTCATCCGGCCCGTTGGGCCACCTTCTCCCATCGGGAGAAGGGTCGGATAAAAAGACGCATGCCGCCTCATTTCCCTCTCCCATGGGGAGAGGGACAGGGTGAGGGGTGCGAAGCCATTTACACGCCGCTTGCCGGAATGCCGGTGCGTTCGACCTTGCGCGGGGCGGTCAGTTCCTTCCAGGTGGAAAGGGCCTTGTTGACTGCCTGGAACGGCTCGCGCTTGACGAATTTGCCATGACCCTGCTGCGGCACGACCTTGCCGTCATCAACCGCCACACGGCCGCGTGAGAGCGTATATCGCGGCAGGCCCTTGACGTGCTTGCCTTCAAAGACGTTGTAGTCAATGGCCGATTCCTGCGAAGACGCGGAGATTGTCTTTTCCTTTTCCGGATCCCAGACAACAAGGTCTGCATCTGCGCCGACAAGAACGGCGCCTTTCTTCGGATAAACGTTCAGGATCTTGGCGATGTTGGTAGAGGTGACCGCGACGAATTCGTTCGGGGTCAGCCGTCCGGTCGCAACACCGTAGGTCCACAGCATCGGCATGCGGTCTTCCAGACCGCCGGTGCCATTCGGGATTTGGGTAAAGTCGCCGACTCCATAGCGCTTTTGTTCCGTACTGAAGGCGCAGTGGTCTGTTGCAACGACCTGCAGAGAGCCAGAAGCGAGGCCGGCCCACAGGGAGTCCTGATGCTTCTTATCCCGGAACGGAGGCGACATGACACGGCGGGCGGCATGGTCCCAATCCGCGTGTTTGTACTCGCTGTCATCCAGGGTCAGGTGCTGGATCAGCGGTTCGCCGTAAGCGCGGATGCCGTTCTGGCGAGCCCGGCGGATTGCCTCATGCGCCTGTTCGGACGATGTGTGTACGATGTAGACGGGTACACCGGCCATGTCGGCGATCATGATCGCGCGGTTGGTGGCTTCGCCTTCCACCTCTGGCGGGCGGGAATAGGCATGGGCTTCCGGGCCGTTGTTGCCTTCCGCCAGCAGTTTCTGCTGTAGCGTTGCGACCACATCACCGTTTTCTGCGTGAACGAGGGGCAGCGCGCCAAGTTCGGCACAGCGCTGGAAGGAGGCGAACATCTCGTCATCGTTCACCATCAAGGCACCCTTATAGGCCATGAAGTGTTTGAACGTGTTGATGCCGCGCTCGCGAACAACCGTCTCCATTTCATTGAAGACCTGCTCACCCCACCAGGTAATCGCCATGTGGAAGGAATAGTCGCAGTGGGCCATGGTCGACTTGTTGTCCCACATCTGCAGGGCTTCAAGCAGCGACTGATCCGGCGAGGGCAGTGCAAAGTCGACGACCATCGTGGTGCCGCCAGCCAGCGCTGCACGGGTACCGGAATCAAAGTTGTCGGAGGAGTAGGTGCCCATGAAGGGCATTTCCAGGTGCGTGTGCGGATCAATGCCGCCCGGCATCACATAGCAGCCGGTTGCATCCAGGGTCTCGTCGCCGGAAAGGTTCGGCCCGATTTCGGTAATGACGCCGCCCTCGATCTTGACGTCCGCTTCGTAGGAAAGGTCAGCGGTAACGACGGTTCCGCCCTTGATCACTTTCGTTGCCATTGTCGTTCCCCTTTGTTTGTCAGTGTTCCGGCTGAATTCTTGATCTGGGTCCCGGCTTGTGGCCGGGACGGCTTTTTGTTTAATTCCACATTTCCTAACCCGCCGCCCCGGATTTGATCCGGCGCCAAAGCGGTTTCTTCAAACCTCTCCTATGGCTCCACCGTCGCCAGTTTGGCGCCAAAGCCCATGAAGACGACACCGGTCGTTGCCTTGAGCCACCTCTGAAAGCTTCCGCCGCGCGCCCGCTGAACCAGTTTGGCGAAGATCACGACGATGGCGCCGAACCAGGCCACGTTGATCAGGGAATGGGCGGTGACCAGCGTGAAGATGTTTTCAGGTGTTGCGATCTGAGGCGGCAGGAATTGCGGGAAGGCCGCCAAATAGAACATGGACACCTTCGGATTGAGCGCGTTGGTCAATAGGCCTTCGCCAAAAGCTTTTGTCAGCGTGCGCTGCCGTTTGGCAGGCTGAACGTTGGTGGCCACCGTTGTTCCCCGCCAGGCATCGCGCAAGGCCTTGAACCCAATCCAGCACAGATAAGCCGCTCCCAGCATCTTGACCGCGAAAAACAGCTCTGCCGACCTGACCAAAATGACGGAAACCCCAAAGACCACCAGCGCGCCATGCAGGTAAAACGCGGTGACAAAACCGGCGATATTGGTAAAGCCGGCCAGTTTTCCGGAAGTTGGAACCGTCCGCGCAATCAGCACGCCGTTCGGCCCCGGTGACATAACCAGAAGCGCTGCAACAGCGACAAAAGACAGGATTGTGGCCAGTTCCATTATTGATTCCTTCTAGCGGCAAGCCGCAGTTTTGGTTTTCTTAATTCGTTTAGTGCCAGGCATAGATATCAACGACGGCATCCTGACTTTGGTCCCGGCTCAAGTCCGGGACGGCGTACCCTCCAGATATTCCACTACCGTTCGAGGCTGGGACGGCGTAGTCTTCTACTTCTGTTATTCCAACTCTGCCGCCCCGGACCTGATCCGGGGCCTGTTTTCCGCCCTAGAAAGGAATTTGATCGGAAATATCCCTCCAATCGGGATTGTTTTGTTTGATCAATTCCTCTTTCCAGCTTCGATTCCATCGTTTCAACCGTCGTTCGCGGTGGATTGCGTCAATTGTGGTTTCATATTGTTCGAAATACACCAGCGTCTTGATGTTGTATTTCTGCGTATGGCTGCCCGGTATCCCTGCTAGATGCTGTCTAATCCTATTACGCAGATCGCGCGCCGAACCAATGTAGATTGCTCCATGTGGTTTATTGGCGAGAATGTAGACGAAATAGGTCATGAACGTTTCGTCAAATGCTGTCCTTGTTCTTGAGGTCCCGGCTCAAGACCGGGACGGCGCCATGGTGTAATCCGCTGTCCTGGACTTGACCCGGGACCATACCCCATTCACCCCACGATCTCCGCCGTTTCCACCACTGCGTGGAACAGCACGTCGGCACCGGCTTTTGCCCAGTCCTTGGTGATTTCCTCTGCTTCGTTGTGCGACAGGCCGTCGACGCAAGGGCACATGATCATGGCCGTTGGCGCAACCTTGTTGATCCAGCAGGCGTCGTGTCCGGCGCCGGAAATGATGTTCTGATGTGTGTAGCCGAGCCGTTCGGCGGCATTGCGCACCGCGGTGACGCATTTCTCGTCGAAGGTGACCGGATCGAAACCGCCGACCTTTTCAAATTCCACGTCAAGGCCCATCAGATCGCAGATCTTCTTGGCGCCCTTTTTCATGTCTTCTTCCATCGCTGCGATCACATCGATATCCGGCGAGCGGAAGTCGATGGTGAAGACCACCTTGCCAGGGATCACATTGCGGGAATTCGGATAGACGTCGATATGGCCGGCCGCGCCAACCGCATGCGGCTTGTGGGACCAGGCAATTTCATCGACCAGATCCAGGATCCGGGCCATGCCAAGGCCAGCGTTCTTGCGCATCGGCATGGGTGTGGAGCCGGTGTGGCTGTCCTTGCCGGTGACGGTGACTTGTGTCCAGGATAGACCCTGGCCGTGGGTGACAACCCCAATGTCCTTGCCTTCCGCTTCCAGGATCGGGCCCTGTTCGATGTGAAGTTCGAACATGGCGTGCATCTTGTCCTTGCGGGCGCCGACTTCCTCGTCGCCAACCCAGCCAATCCGCTTCAGCTCATCGCCGAACTTCTTGCCTTCGGCGTCTTCCTTGTCATAGGCCCAGTCCTGGGTGTGAACACCTGCAAAAACACCGGAGGCCAGCATGGCCGGGGCAAAGCGGGTGCCTTCCTCGTTGGTCCAGTTGGTGACCACGATCGGGTGTTTGGTCTTGATGCCGAGATCGTTCATGGTGCGGACCAGCTCAAGGCCACCAAGCACACCAAGCACGCCGTCGTATTTGCCACCGGTAGGCTGGGTGTCGAGGTGGGAACCCACATAGACGGGCAGGGCGTCCGGATCGGTGCCGGCGCGGGTCATGAACATGTTGCCCATGGTGTCGACACCCATGGTCATTCCAGCGTCCTCGCACCATTTCTGGAACAGTTTGCGGCCTTCAGAATCTTCATCGGTCAAGGTCTGACGGTTGTTGCCGCCGGCAACGCCCGGGCCAATCTTGGCCATTTCCATCAGGCTGTCCCACAGCCGATCGGCATTGATCCTGAGATTTTCGCCCGGTGCTGCCATGGTTCTGTCTCCTATTTCAATTCAACTTCGACGAAGGACATGACCTTGTCTCCGTCGTTGATCACGTTGTGTTCGAAGCCCTCCTGGCGCCGGTAGGCGGTGCCAGCAGGGACCGTGACTGTGCGTTCTTTTCCGCCGGGCTCTTCTAGCCTCATCAAGCAATCAGTGATCGCGGTGATGACATAATCGTAGGCATGACGATGCCAGCCGGTTTCTGCTCCTGGAGCGAAATCGAACCGGGTAACCCGGACCCGGTCATCATCGATCATCAATTCAGCTGTCGCTGATGGTCTCGTCATGGCAACAACCTCTCTAGTCGATGGCGTTCAGCACGCTGCGCAGTTTGCCGAAGAGCTCGTAAATCTGTGCCTCGGTGATGATCAGCGGCGGAGACAGCGCGATGATGTCGCCAGTGGTGCGGATCAAAATGCCGTCGTCATAGGCTTTCAGGAAAGCCGAAAACGCCCGTTTGGTCGGTTCACCTGCGATCCCCTCCAGCTCGATCGCTCCGATCAGGCCGAGGTTTCGTATATCGATGACATGCGGACAATCCCTCAGCGAATGCAGGCCGTCTTCCCAGTGTTGGGCGAGATCCGCTGCGCGCGTCAGCAGGCTTTCATCTTCGTAAGTATCCAGCGTGGCAAGCGCAGCCGCACAGGCAATCGGATGGGCGGAATATGTGTAACCGTGGAAGAGCTCGATCATATGCTCAGGCCCGGTCATGAACGCTTGGTAGATGTCGGAGGTGCAGAAGACCGCGCCCATGGGCACAACGCCGCTTGTCAGCCCCTTGGCGGTGGTGATCAAATCCGGCGTCACATCGAAGAAGTCGGTCGCAAAGGGCGAACCAAGACGGCCGAACCCGGTGATGACTTCGTCAAAGATCAGCAGGATACCGTGCTGATCACAGATTTCCCGCAGTCGTTTCAGATAGCCCTTCGGCGGGATCAATACACCGGTCGATCCGGCAACTGGTTCAACAATCACCGCCGCGATCGTGGACGGATCATGAAGCTGAATGATGCGGATCAGGTCCTCGGCATATTCCGCCCCGCTTTCAGGTTCACCGCGAGTGAAAGCATTCCGGGATAGATCATGCGTATGCGGCAGGTGGTCGACACCAGTCAGCAACGTGCCGAAGGTTTTGCGGTTGGCAACAATCCCGCCGACGGAAATTCCGCCGAAACCAACACCGTGATAGCCGCGTTCGCGGCCAATCAGCCGGGTTCTTGTGCCCTGGCCAATGGTGCGCTGGTAGGCAAGGGCAATCTTCAGGGCAGTGTCGACGCTTTCAGAACCGGAGTTCGTGAAGAACACATGATCGAGCGGCGAGGGCGTCAGCGCTGCAAGGCGGGCCGCCAGTTCAAACGCCTTGGGGTGGCCCATCTGGAAAGCAGGTGCGTAGTCCAGTTCGGCAACCTGCTGCTGGACAGCTTCAACCACTTTCGGGCGGGAGTGTCCGGCATTGCAGCACCAGAGTCCGGCGGTGCCATCCAGAACCTGGCGGCCATCTGCTGTGGTGTAGTGCATGTCCTTGGCACCCACGAACATGCGTGGGTTTTGCTTGAACTGCCTGTTCGCTGTGAACGGCATCCAGAAAGCATCAAGATTGTTGGTCGCGGTTGCTGCCTTAGTCGACATACGTCCTCCTTGCCAATCTTCATCAAGAAGACAGCGTTTTTCATAGCCAAAACACCGGATGGGTCGCCACCCTGGAAACCACCCGTGCTCTCAAGAGGCACGGTTGCATTCCTTGGCGGTGAAATCCACCCGAACTGTTCCTGCCGCATCTTCTTTGGGCTTGATGCCTTCTTGCGAAGAATTGGCACTCTGGATCGGGCCATCCATTGGATCGCCCATTTGCCGGTTTTCCGGCTTGTTGATTCACACTGCCACCTGGCTGAACTTGCTGTTACCGCTCTGCGTTGCTACGCATGAGGAGAAAGAAGCAAATCTGACCAAACGGTCAAATGAACGTTATGAAGACTTGACCAATTGGTCAAGATGAGAATTCAATCGGCTTGATGAATTTGTGATCACTTGATGCCCTTGCAGAAAACCAACGCCAGATCCGCCGCCCGCGCCGAGAACGAACGCCTGATCCTTGAAGCTGCCGAGGCGGTGTTCGCCGAACACGGTTTCAAGGGAGCAACAACAGGGCAGATTGCCGACCGGGCAGGGATCCCGAAAGCGAATCTGCACTATTACTTTCCCACCAAGGAAGCGCTCTACCGGCAAGTTGTCGAAAACATCTTCCAGATTTGGCTCGACGCGGCAAACACCTTTGATGATTGCGATGATCCGGAAGAGGCGCTTACCAGATATATCACTGCGAAAATGGACATCTCGCGGACTCAGCCGATGGGATCTAAGGTCTGGGCGAATGAAATCCTGCATATGGCGCCGGTCATTCAGGATTATCTGGAGACAACGCTGGGGGACTGGACGGATACGCGGATTGCTGTGATCGAACGCTGGATATCCGAGGGCCGTATCGATCCGATCGATCCACGAACGTTGCTATACATGATCTGGGCGACCACACAGCATTATGCTGATTTCAATCATCAAATCGAAACGCTGAACGGGGCCCGCCCGCTCAGCGACGCCCAGTTTGAAACGGCGAAGCAGACCGTTGTCCGGATTATTCTGGCAGGCGTCGGAATAAAGCCGAAAGGGTTTGGAGGAGGGGCATGAACAACCGCCGGAAACCGGAACGCCGGACCAGACTAAGCCGTATTCAGGAAAAGAATCGCACCAGAATCATCGATGCAGCACTCGGGGAATTCTCCCGCTACGGCTATTCCGGAGCGACGATTGACAAGATTTCGGCGGCTGCCGGAATGTCAAAATCCAACCTGCTTTATTATTTCTCCTCAAAGGGGGACGTCTACGAGGCCGTCCTGGAACACATTCTGGACGTGTGGCTGGCCCCGTTGCGCACACTCGACCCAGACGGTGAACCAGCCAAGGAGCTTTGCGCCTACATAAAGCAGAAGATGAAGATGTCTGCAGAGCGGCCTGAGGCATCTAGATTATTTGCAAATGAAGTGATGCAAGGCGCGCCGCAAATCCGGGACGTCCTGGAAGATGATTTGAAGACGCTGGTGGCCGACAAATCCAAGGTGATCGAGCGCTGGATCGACGACGGGAAAATCACCCGGATCAACCCGGTGCACCTCATTTTCACGATCTGGGCGACGACCCAGCATTATGCCGATTTTGACAGCCAGATTCGGGCGCTTACCGGTACAGGCCTTGAGGATGAGGCGTTCTTTAGGGAAGCAACTGATACGGTTTGCAGCCTGATCTTGCGGGGCATTGGACTGGAAATGCCCCGGGACGAGAGTGATGAGTGATCGACCACCTTCAGACAGTTCCGAGCGGGACCGGATACCGGTAACCGGTTCTCTCGTCATCCTTCAGGGTGATCTGAAGGAGGATTTTATCCGTGCCTCGGGCCCCGGCGGGCAGAACGTCAACAAGGTATCAACTGCTGTCCAGCTGCGGTTCAATCTGGAAGGCAATGAAACCCTGCCGCAAGATGTCAAATCGCGGGCCGCGCGATTGGCCGGAAGCCGACTGACGCTCGGTGGCGAGATCGTACTGCAGGCAGACCGGTTCAGGACACGGGAGCGCAACCGGGAAGATGCTCTGAACCGCCTCCTGGAGCTTTTGAGAAAGGCATCGGAAAAACCCAAGGCACGCAAGGCCACCCGACCTACGCTTGCCTCCAAAAGGCGCCGGCTCGATGCCAAGAAGAAGCGCGGCTCGGTGAAGAAACTGCGCGGGAAGGGCGGCACTTACGATTAGGTGGTTGCCTACGCGCCGCTATAAAACAGCATAACCATTGCTTAAACTACGCCTGTATCCACCAGTTCTGTTATGGCCTTGAAAGAGGCATTCCAGCCGCCGCCGACGCCAAGGCGTCCTGCTTCGGAAGAAATCGCCGAATGCACCAGGCGGACCATGGTGCCGCTGCCCTTGGGCAGAAAATCAATTTCCACCAGGGATTCCTTTGTTTCTTCCCGTTGCCCGCTTTCATGGGCAACTACATGCGCCCAGGAAAAAACCAGCCGGTCCGGTGGTGTGATTTCCTTGTAATGGCCTTGCAGGGACACTGTTTTTTCCGCGCTGGCTTCACTGACGAACCGCCAGGCGCCGCCGACACACAGGTCCACTTCGGCCGACACCAGCGCTTTGGGATGACGGCCAAACCACTTGACGATGATGTCCGGATCGGTCCAGGCGTTGTAGACACGCTCAGGGGAGGCGGCGAAATAACTCTCCACAGTGACCGGGTCCTGGCCCGGACTGGATGTCATGAAGTTCATTCAACTGTCTCCCGTACCGGCCAGATGCCGCGCGAGGTGTTCGAACTGTGCATGCCAGAACCGTTCGTATTCGGCGAGCCAGTTTGCGGCGGACCGCATCGGATCGGCATTCAAACGGCAATACCGGGTACGCCCGCGCTGTTCCAGCGTCACCAATCCGGCATCGCGCAGGATCCGGACATGTTTGGATACGGCAGTCTGGGACATGTCATAAGGGGCGGCGAGCTCCGAGAGGCTGAGCTCTTTATCGGCAAGCCGTTGCAGGATTTCGCGCCGGGTTTCGTGGCCAAGTGCGGAGAAGGTGGCATCGAGAGTGTTCATGACTCGGCTTATAACACTCAACTAAACGGTTGACAATAACATCGATCTAGAATACTCAACTAATGTGTTTAGTTTTTAATCTGCCTGATATCTGGTGACAGCCGGAGGAGGCGCTGTTGTTTAAGGAGGAAGATATGCCGGATTTCATTTTCGCCTATCACGGTGGCAAGAAGCCAGAAACCGAAGAAGAAGGCGCTGCCTTGATGAAGCGCTGGCAGGACTGGATGGAAGCCAATCAGGCCGCCTTTGTTCAGCCGGGCAATCCGGTCGGCATGTCGAAAACCGTCACGTCCGGTGGGGTGGAAGACAACGGCGGGTCCAATCCTCTGTCCGGCTATTCCGTCGTCCGCGGGGATACAATGGACGACGTTCTCGCAATCGCTGGCACCTGTCCGCATCTGGACATGGGCACAATTGAAGTGGCCGAATTGCTGCAGATGTAATTCGAATTTTGTGATCCGAATTGCTCTTTGAGACGGTGCGATAGCCCGGCAAAGCCAAGCTTGCCGGGCCGTATAAATTACTGAAAAAAGTGGCATTACCGCCGATTTAGAGTTCTTCCCTACTAAGAATGGGCAGGTGTCCGTTTCATGCCGGAGGAGCCGATCTCGAGCCAGGCAAGGACGGCAACGACGCCCGCCTGGGACAAGACGAATAGCCAACCCAAAAAGTTGGGCGCTATCAGCGGTGTCATTAGCAACACGATGCTGGCCAAGACCCAGCCGGCATTGCCGATGACAATCATCGAGACGGCCCAAGCTGGTGGCGGTGTCTGCCGGGCCGTGACTGCAATGAAGGCAGCGATTGGCAGAAGCGAAAGACCGACCCAGAAGAGTAGGGCTTCAGGGAGTTGGGTTATGGCTGCGACGGTGCCCGGTAAAACAATAAGGATCAGGCCCATGGAGGTACAGGTGAGGGCATCGATCGCCAGCAGCCGCTGCAGGCGCGGCATTTGGGTTTGAAACGGCATGACATGCTCCTTTTCGTGCTGAACAGCGCCATAAGAACCTGGCGCAATGCGGCTCAACGTGAACGCCGGCAGAGCGCAGGTCGATTACCTCAGACGTAATTGAATGGCGGAAGGGCGTTTGCTAGCTTTCGGGAATGACTGGCAATTCCCCGCAAATTGGCACCATGATACGCACCTGGCGCGAGCGGCGCAGATACAGCCAGCTTTCGCTCGCCGTTGAGGCGGAAATCTCGCAGAGACACCTAAGTTTTGTGGAGTCCGGCCGATCCCGTCCCAGCCGGGAAATGTTGCTGCGGCTATCCGAGCAACTCTCCATACCGCTTCGGGAGAGGAATTCATTATTAATTGCAGGAGGTTATGCGCCCTTTTATCCGCAAAAGCCGCTTGATACTCCCGAGATGTCGGCTGCACGTGATGCCGTCATGCGCATTTTGGAGGGGCACCTTCCGCATCCGGCACTTGCCGTTGACCGGTACTGGACGCTTCAATTTGCAAATTCTGCCGTGTATTCGCTGCTGACCGGTGTCGATCCAGTGCTGCTGACTGGTGACGTAAACGTGCTGAAGGTCAGCCTCCATCCGGACGGATTAGCGCCGCAGATCGCCAATTTTCATGAGTGGCGCCATCATCTGTTTGTGCGGCTGGAAAAGGATATTGAGGTGTCCTGCGATCCGAAACTGGCCGCTTTGCGGGACGAGCTCCTGGCGCTGCCTGTGCCGCCGAAACCAGCTGCGCCGCCAACGAATGTAGCGGCACCTGAAATTGCGGTGCCGCTGCGTTTGAATACGGATCAAGGCCAATTATCGTTCATCAGCACCACAACAGTTTTCGGGTCGGCTGTTGATGTGATTTTGTCCGATCTCGCGATAGAGGCGTTTTTCCCGGCCGATGCAGAGACTGCGGAGATTTTATGTCGGCACCGCGGAGCAGAGTGACAGTCCTGCCGGAATTTGAATTTGCCATAAGCTGGTGTTGTTGATTCAAAAGTCGATATTGAACCAATCAAAGCCGAAACTAAGATCGCCTCAATGAATCATCATTGAGACGAAGACATGCTTCCTGAAAATCTAGATGCAGAAATGTTCCGTAAATTGGAGCAGACGCTGCACCGGCCTGAGTCTGAATCTGCACGGCAAAAAGTCAGCGAGCTGTTGGCAGAAGATTTTGTCGAGTTTGGCGCTACTGGTGGAATTTACGACAAGAAGGTCGTTGTCGATGTTCTTGCGCAGGGCGCACCAATGAATACACCGCGAGCGCCAAAGGTGTCCGATTTTAAAGTGAAGCCGGTTTCTTCAGATGCGGTGCTCGTCACATATCTTTGCCATAGTCTGCCAACAGCAGTGTCAAAAGGAAGGCTGACACTCAGAAGTTCGATCTGGAAAATGATCGATGGTCAGTGGCAATTGCTGTTCCATCAAGGAACGGTCATTCCGTGAGAGCAAGTCCAACAATTGCCGTCTGCCATCTTCTGTAGCTGTTTCACTGTCTGAGGGGATTGCAGTGCCGGGTCAACAATCAGCCTGGTCCTTCAGATACAAAATTCGCATAATATATATTATGGAACTTTTATTGATGGGCGTTTGTTGGCCGAAACCTGCGCTTTACGACCTGTTGCGTCCCATGGCTTAGTCATGCAACCCGTCCTTACGTGCTCCGTGGTATGCATCGCGATTAGTCCTGGAATTGCCAACCGTTTGCGCCATCCGCTTCGTCCGGCTCCCGGTCAATTGCCTTGCACGCGACATCAAATGAAAATCCGGCACGGCACAGCGCTGCCATATCCTTGTCACGGAACTTTGGCCGGTCGTCCGGCTGGCGCCACGGACCAAACCTGCGCCGGCGCGCATAAGCGTCAGCTGCGTCCTGATCACTGATCGTGTCATTGGCAACCACAGTCTCAATCACATCTCTTGAAACGCCTTTGGCCTGAAGCTGAGCTTCGATCTGCCGTCGCGATCTACCACGGCGGCGCATACCGGTCAGTTTGGTTTCGGCATAGCTTCTGTCATCTACCATTCCAGCGCGCTGACATTTCGCCACAACTGCGTCGATCATGGCTGAAAATTCGTCTGGATTGCGGTCAAAGGCCAAGGCAGCCTTATGGACTTTTCGCGCCAGGACCTTCCTGAGATTGGCCGCTGATGAGGAATAACGGTCCAGATAGAATATGGCCGCACGCGTTAAACGCTCTTCAGTCGGCAATTTTGGAGTGCGCGCCATAAAGGGCTGGTTTTCCCATTGATAGATCTCATTGAGACCTTGTGCCAGATTCGCTGAAAACGGCCAAAAACAACCGAAATTCATGGCAATCTGAGGGAAAAGTCAGCTTAGCGCAGCGGCGCTTAGTTGCATCCCATCAAAAGCCGGCTCGATACCTGCCGGCAGTTCCTTTGACAAGGTCGCATAGTCCAAGTCATTGTGAAGATTAGTCAAAATGGCTTTTTGAGGCGTCAAGTACTCGATCCAGGCAAGTGCGTCCGCAAGGGAAAAATGACTTGGATGCGGTGTCCGGCGAAGACAATCCAGAATCAGCATATCCAGGTCGGAAAAGCCAGGTTTTGAGGTTTCCAAAATGTCCGAAACATCAGGCAAATAGGCGATGTTGTTGAACCGGAAACCAAGGCTTTTGATGTCACCGTGTTCGACAGGAACCGGTAGAAACCGGAGTTCGCCGCCTGCCCCTTCAATGACGCAGTCTTCAAAGGGCGTAAGCACAAGTCGATCAAGGATTGCCGGATAGGACGATCCATGCGGCGTTTCAAAACAATAACCGAAAGCTTCCTGGGCCCGCGCGAACGTCGCATCATCCATGTAAACTGGCATGCGCCTGCGGTTACGGATTGTGAAAACACGAAGATCATCAATGCCATGCAGGTGATCGGCATGGGAATGGGTATAGAGAACCGCGTCCAGGTTCTGCACATCCGCATCCAGCATTTGCTGGCGTAGATCCGGCCCAGTGTCGACAAGAACCCGGGTGGTACCATTTGCGCCGATCCGTTCAACGAGAATGGAGCAGCGCCGGCGCCGGTTCTTGGGCTCCGCCGGATCGCACGCGCCCCAGTCGTTGCCGATACGCGGCACGCCGCCGGACGAGCCGCAGCCCAATATGGTGACCTGGATCTGATCGCTCATCCCGCCTCCGCCGTTAGCCCAGCAGGCCGCGGTACCTTTGAAAACAGGCGGAAGAAATTCTCGGCCGTTTGAGCTGCAATCGTGTCGTAGGAAACACCGCGCGTTTCAGCAAGGACAGCGGCCGTCATCGCCGTATAGGCAGGCTCATTGCGTTTGCCGCGCCGTGGCTGCGGCGCAAGATAGGGCGCATCAGTTTCTACCAGCAGCCGGTCGGCGGGAAGCTCTTTGGCAATCGCCCGCAGCTCTTCTGAGCGTTTAAAGGTCAAAATGCCGGAGAAGGACACATAGAGCCCCAGTTCAATGCCTTTCATCGCCAGATCCCGGCCGGATGAGAAACAGTGCAGCAGGGCCGGGAAGGCCCCCTTCCCCATTTCGTCTTCCAGAATTGCTGCCATATCTTCATCCGCATCGCGCGAATGGATGACCAGCGGCAGGCCTGTACGCCGGGCAGCATCTATATGGATGCGCAGGCCTTCCGCTTGTGCCTCTCGCGGGGATTTGTCGTAGAAATAATCCAGTCCGGCTTCACCGACAGCAACCACCTTCGGATGATCGGTCAGTGCGATGATTTCATTCGCTGGAATTCC
Source organism: Roseibium sp. (assembly GCA_965230705.1). Classification (GTDB taxonomy): domain Bacteria; phylum Pseudomonadota; class Alphaproteobacteria; order Rhizobiales; family Stappiaceae; genus Roseibium. The sequence continues at coordinate 2,493,825 of CBDDLN010000001.1, forward strand.
ACGCTCTTCGCCCGCGTTGTGCGGATGAGTGCCAACAGAGCAATAGACTTCGTCGTATTTCTCGGCGATGGCACGAATCTGATCGAACTTGCGAACCCTGGTGCAGATGGAAACCATCAGATCCACCCCCGCTTCATGGGCGCGGGCAATTAGGTCATCCCGCTCGCCGTCAAAATCAGGGAAATCGAGATGGCAGTGACTGTCTACAAGCATGAAATCCGGTTCGTAAATCACGAGTGAAGGCGTTTGAAACTTTTCAGCCGTTTCGGTAGCTGGCCTCGGCCTGAGACGCAAGGGGTTTCGCTTTTTCCCGCCTGGTTAAAGAGCTGAGCCAATCGATGGCATCTGACTATGGCAATTTGGCAAGCCGCTGGAAAAAGGAAAGGACCACCTGCTTCTTGTCCAGGTTCAATGCTTCTGTTTCGCCGGCCATCTTGTTGGTCGCATCCCAAAGCTCAGTCAAAGGCAGTAAGGCGGCTGCGTTCTGACCCGAGGCCTGGCGTAAACGGTCGTGCAGCCACATGCGGCAGACATGCAGGAAACTCTGCCAGTTGTCGGCCTGGTTACGCGCGGCAACCAGGTCTCCCAGACCGTGGAGCGCGGCGATATCCACTTGTGGCGTTTGTTCGGTCAAGGCCAGAAAACCCTTGGTGATCGCCAGCCCATCACCAGATAGCAAGGTGAAGGCTGAGCGCAAGCTGCCGTCCGCATAACGGGCAAGATCCGCCAAAGCCGCTGGATTGTTGGCCTGATCGGGCGCAAATTGCTTTACGCCTTCAATGACCTCGTTCTCCGTTAGCGGGGCCATGTCCAGCCGCCGGCATCTTGAGCGAATGGTTGGCAGCAGGCGGCCCGGTGCATGGGAGAGAACCAGAAACAGGCTCCGCGCCGGGGGCTCTTCCAGGATCTTCAACAACGCGTTGGCGGAGCTGATGTTCATGTCATCAGCGGCATCGACGATGCAGATCCGCCAGGATGATGTCGATGCGGTGGTGCCGAAAAAGGAAACCGTGCGGCGCACTTCATCGACCGGCAATTCTGTCTTGAACCGCTTTTGCTTTTCATCCCACGGACGGCGCAGATGCAGGATGTTGGGATTGCCGCCGGAGGCTACCTGCAGAAATACAGGGTGAGACTTTGGAAGGTCCAGATTGCTTGCTGCTGCAACGTCTGCACCAAAGCGGTCCGGGTGGGCGATGGCAAAACGGGCGAACCGGTAGGCCAATGTCGCTTTTCCGATGCCTTTCGGCCCGCCCAGGATCCAGGCGTGGTGCAGCCGCTCGGACCGATAGGCATCCAGCAGGGCCGTTTCGGTGGCCTTGTGCCCGATCAGAGCGCTTTGCTCGCGCGGCAGGGGCAGACCGTCCAGCCGGTCTGCTTCCGGAGCATCTACCGGTTCAGCTGAGCGCGCCATCTGCACTCTCGCTTGTCTTGGAAGCGGCCTTGCCCTTATCCGGATCAACTTCCGGGAAATGGGAGCGGACTGCCTGCCAGATCTTGTCTTCGACTGCGTCCTGGTCCTGCCTGCCGTCGATGACAGCGAACCTGTGCGGTTCCTTTCTGGCAAGATCAAGAAACAGAACACGCCGGCGCTCATGAACCTGGAGAGCTTCGTCTTCGAAGCGGTCCGGTGCCGCGCCTTCTGCCTTTTGCGAACGGCTCGAGACACGGGCCATCCCCACATCCGCCGGAACGTCAATCAGGATCGTCAATTCCGGCCGAATTCCGGCAACAGCAAGGGTTTCCAGCAGATCCAGATACTGGGGATCGACGCCTGCTTCGCCCTGATACACACGTGTGGAATCCGCGTAGCGGTCACACAGCACCCAGGATCCGGATTCCAGCGCCGGAAGAATGGTCTTGTCGACGTGGTCAGCGCGCGCGGCGGCAAACAACATGGCTTCCCCGCGTGGACCAAGGTCACGGGCCTGACCGCTCAAAAGCACTTCGCGGATTTTTTCTGCGCCCGGTGAGCCGCCTGGCTCTCTGGTGACTGTCACCTCTGTGCCCTGAGCTTCAAGACGGTTTTTCAGACGGGTGATCTGCGTGGATTTGCCAGCACCCTCGCCGCCTTCAAATGTTATGAACCGTCCTTGCACTGCCTGTTTTTCCTGGCCATCGCTCATGGTGCCTGCGTCCAGCTGATGGTTAGAACCAGCCGAACAAAAGTTCGTAGAGGGCGCCTGACGCCCGGTCTGTCAGAGAGCCTTGTGGCACGGCGGCCCCAGTCTCCAGCGGCGCCCTGTAGACGATGCCATCAGCGCCAATGACGCGAAGCTCTCCAACCTGAACACCCTTTTCGACAGGCGCGGGTATCGGTCCCGAATAGACGACCCGCAATCGATAGTCCAGCGTCGTCCCTCGGGGCAAGAGAACAGAGACGGGATCGGTGGCAACAAGCGGGACGCTGGCCGCTTTCCCGCCAAACACACGGGCTTCAGCGATGATGTCTCCGGCATCATAAAGTCTTGAAAGACCGTAGAAATCCCAAGCGCCTTCAATCACTTCCTTGATGGCAGCAAGGCGGCTCTTGTCGTTGGATAGGCCCGATACGGCGCCAATCACCCGGCGGTCATCCCGGTTCACCGACGCAAGGCCTGCGAGACCATCAGCCTTGCTGGTGCCTGCACCAAGGCCATCCAGCTGGCGGATTTCACCGAACAGCGGATTCTTGTTGCGCTGAAAGATCTTGCTCCAGGTGAAATCGGGCTCGGAATAGAGCGGGTAAAAGCCGGCGTGTTTTTTAAGGATGTAGTCAGCCAGCAGAACCATGTCCCGGGCGGTTGTCTGCGCGTTAGCGTCTTCAAATCCCGCCGGATTGGTGAAGCGGGAATTCTTCATGCCGATTTCACCGGCGACTTCTGTCATTCGTTTCGCAAATGCCGCTTCGCTGCCATCCAGGCATTCGGCAAGAATGATTGCGGCATCATTTCCGTTTTGAATGATCATGCCCTTGAGCAGATCCATCACCGCAATGTCGGACTTGATGGCAGCGAACATGGTCGCACCACGCGAGGGCGCGCCGCCGGTGCGCCAGGCGTGTTCGCTCACCTTGCATTCGGTTGTTGTGAAAACCTCGCCTTCGGATATGGCCTTGAACACCACCGCTGCCGTCATGACCTTGGCAAGGCTGCCGGGCTGAAACGGCTTGTCGGCGTTTTTGGCAAAAAGGATCGTGCCGCTTTCGGGCTCAAACAGAAATGCTGAGGGTGCGCGCGTCTGGAGTGTTTCCGCTGCAGCCGCGCTTGCCGAACATGCAATTCCCGCAGCCAGCAGCGCTTTAGCAAAGCTGGTCAGCACTCGTGAAAAGCAGGATTGCAGCAATGGGCCAGAAAACAGCATCAAACCTCCCGAATCCGCCTGAAAAGGCGCTGAGAGGGTCGCGCGTCGGTCCAGCCGGTGCAAGTGTTTTTAAAGTCTTATTGGCTGGAACGCCGGGCAAGGACTGAGAGCGGGATGGATCCCTTGCCCAAATGCTTGGTGACCTCGTGTGCGCCTGATATTCGGCGCGAGGCGGCAAATGACGATACCGCGCTTCCCGAATCCAGATTGCGCGGTGTTCCGACAGCCGGAATGCGCAGGACCCCCAGTATGCCAGGCTTGCGGGACGTTTGCGGTTCTAAATAGGCAGCAGGTTGAGGCTGCGAAACTGCAGGTTCGGCAGTTGCCGCTGCAGGAACCGGCTCCGGGGTGAAGCTGTTAGCGGAAGCCACAGTGATCGTTGCGCGGCTGGCTTCAAACGCCATGGCGGGATCATACGCAGCGAGCTGTGCAGATTGGGAGCTGCTGACCGCAGCCACCCGGACAACGCCGGAGTAAGGACGGTTTGCCGGTGTTGGCGCCGGACCGAAGACGATGGCAGGTGGTGGTGCGGCTTGGGCAAACAGCGTGCCGGGCTGTGTGCCACCCGGCGTAACAGCGCCTGGGCCCTGGTAGGAGGCCAGAAGGTACTTTTCGTCAAGGCCGTCGATCCGCGCCCGTCCGACATACTCCACCTTCACCTTGCCGACACCCTTGTCCTTGGTGCCAAGCATGGTCGCGACGCGCTCCGAAAGATCAATCACCCTGTTGCCGTGGAAAGGTCCGCGGTCATTGACCCGTACGATCATGGAACGGCCATTGGCCGTGTTGGTGACCTTGGCATAGGACGGCAAGGGCATGGTGGTGTGCGCCGCTGTCAGTCCGTTGCGGTCGAAAATCTCGCCGTTTGCCGTCTTGCGGCCATGGAAGGTCGGACCGTACCAGGAGGCCAGGCCAACCTTTTTGTAGTTCGGCTCGTGTTTGGGGTAATACCATTTGCCGGCGATCTTGTACTTCTTTCCGACAACATAACGCCCGCCGCCCTTTGGCACGGGTTTGCCGGCGGATACAACCTTCGGGCTTCCCTTTACGCCATATTTCTTCGGGCTGAACTTTGATTTTTGAACCGGTTCCGGGCTGCCGCCACACGCGGCAAGAAAGCCTGCGGCAAGGCCGACACAAAGTCCGGTCTTCAGGAATGACATGAGTTTTTGCGGTTGGAACCCGCTTGAGTTCGGCATGACAGATGTTTCGCAATCCACGACAGCCTGACTGTTTCGTGTGCGCCACCACCCGTTTAGAACGCCAATCCCTTGCATCCCGCCGTCCTACTCACTACGCGCTGGCGGCCCCGTGCACACGCGATTCTTATAATTACTGTACTCATGAACCGTGTCGCAGACCGGGGAAAAAGCCGATTTGCGCCGCTCCGGTTCGATTAACAGCCGTGCCCGGCCCCCGCTCAGGCACAGCTTGTCTTATAAAGCACGAAATCTATTACCTCAAAGTGAATCCCGCGTCGAGACGCTGCGGCATTTCGGCAGCAAAAGAATACGGCCGGATATCAGCCGGAATTGTTTGCTGGGCGTGCCTTTGATTCGTTCTTAGAAGAAATATTCAGGAACCGCCGTGTTGTGACGCAGGTCACAGAGGCAGGCAGCCGCCTGACCTATGTTGACCTTGTTGCAAGCGACCGCCCTGTCGCACTGCAAGCTGGATCCCGCATCCGGCATTGGCCGTCGGTCCTGACACCCTGCCCACGACACCGGGCCGGCGGCCATCCCCTCCTCCCAATCAGTGTTGCATTTCCGGCGTTCTGCGGGGAGCTCAACAGGTTTTCGTGGCCGCGCATCATCTAAGCCCTTGACTTTCGTCCGCGAACACACGAAAGGGGGGAAGCTGGAGGGGTGGCAGAGTGGTCGATTGCACTGGTCTTGAAAACCAGCGAGCGTGCAAGCGTTCCGTGGGTTCGAATCCCACCCCCTCCGCCACTTCCTAATAGAAGTCATTCGATGATAAATTACGGTTTGGCTTCATTTCTAAATCGAATTCAAAAATCTTCCGATTAGCGACCTAAATAGACTCTCACTTAGAGCTTCATTTATTCCGAGATGGAGACGCGGCGGATTTTAATCCGGTCGTGCGCCTACAATTCTACCTGCTACCTATTCGCAGGCAGATCGATCTACTAAAGAAACTCTCGTTCCTTGTTGTAGGGATGCTCGAGACCATAGCCATGGGCAACGCGGTAACCATCGTAAGCCCGCCCCTTGAACTCGTATATCATCCACGCAACCAGCCCAACGAAACAGAGCAAAAAGAACAGCACCGTCAAGATGGGCATGTGATACTGCATGAGGCCTGATCCAACAGCGCCAACGGCGAATATCATCGTGAAATAGCCAGCAGTCTTATGATAAGCCTCAAACAGCCGGCGCTTCAGTGTACGGCTGTATTGGTCGCCTTGCCACGTGGCTGGGTCGTTGATGTCAGCACCATCGCGATACTTGCCTCCGCGCGTGCCACGCAATTGCGACGAAATGATCTGACCAATCCCCATCAGAACCGTCAAGCCGCCAAAATAGGCATGGACTGAACCGCTGAAACCTCCACTGACGATCAATGCGACCCCGGTTCCGCATATGGCCAAAAAAATCGCAGTGAACAGGCCATACTTGTGCACGCTAAAAAACCACCATTCCCGATGCCAGAGACTAACATCACGCCGTATGCCCTTTTCAGAAGGTGGAGGTTTGTGAAATCGCATGATTATGACACACAACGGAACCAGAACTATCCATACAAGGAACATCAAGACTGCGTGGTAGTCCCAATGAACTTCAACCACACGCCCTAGAAAGCCGATGTACACTTCTGACGGAATTTCGGGGGAAGGTTCAATCATTCTTCGCACCATCATCAACAAGATCCAAAAACGGTTTAAAGTGATGCAGGATCAAAGTACAAACTTTTTCACTACCCGCCATTATTGTTGAAGGCTGCCCAACACTTCCGAGTATTTTTTACTTAAATGAGAAGGGGCGGATGGTGGCAGCAAGTCACCGGGAAGTTGCATTGCAGTCGACCAAGTGTCAGTTTCCCTCAAAAGGAATACTTTCAGTTCAGAGTAGGAAAAATTGCCAGTCTAGTCGCTAGTACGGCGGCATACAGTCGGCGTACTGCTTTGGGTCCAACAGAATACTTCCGAATATCAGTCGTCGATCACACTCACATGGGCCGCGGCGACGCGCCATCCTTCGGGCGTACGGATCCAGGTTTGCATTTGCCGGCCAACTTTGCCGGGAGCACTCTTGCGATAAAAGAGGGTCGAAGCCGTGGCGTAGTCCGTGCCGTAGGTGGTGATGACCGTTCGATCGAGCCGGCGCGCCAGGCCTTTTGATGAACGGGCGGACCGGAAAGCCGCGATCTCATCGTAGCCGTAGAGGTTCTCCCCGCCCCCGTAGCGGATCGTGGCCGGTGATTTAAGAAACAGCCGGTCCAGAACCTCGACATCGTTGGTAACGAGCGCCGTTTCGTATTCGGCAAAGACAGCTTCCAACTCTGCCTTAACCTCTGGCATGTTGATCTCCATCTGCCTGCTCATGCCTCTATCCGGTCCCGGAGGGTCTTGAGGAAGGGAATGTCGCGGTACTGGTCATCCTGCACGAAGTCCCAGGCAACCCCCGTCGGCTGCGGATAGGGCGTTGCCGTGTCGATCAGTTCGGCTTCCGTTGCGATGAAATGCAGTGCGCTGTCGTGACCCTGCATGATGACGTCCGTATTCGGAACGACTTGCGCGGAATGAACGGTCGTCGTGAGTGGGGTTTCCGGTTTCAGCTTACCCAGTTCACGGAAAATCCCGAGTTCAAGATCTGCAAAGCCACCGCCCTTGCCTGTTCGACCGCCATTCCTTGTGACAGCGACACAACCGACCACGACGAAATCAAGCGGTTCCATGTCCTCAAATTCCACTGGTTCGCCGTATTCCACGAACCCCTGGGACGTCGCAGCCAGTTCGAACTGGATAACCTTTTTCTCCAGGACTGCCGGGTCCAGGCGCACGAATGGGAACGGTTTGACGAGTTCGGGAACCGGCGCGTAGACAATCTTGCCGTCATAGAGTGCGCGCAGACGAACAGGTATCTGCGGCGGATCCGGATTGCATTTGACCGTCCGCGCCGTTTTCCACGCGTCCAGATGGGACAGGTTGAGCGCGGCGATGTCGGCCCCGGCAAAATTCGGGATCCGACTGTCTACTGGTCCGATATTTACACCAGTTGCCACCAGATCGTACCAGATGCGGGTTCGCACGAGATCCTTGTTGGAATTGCGGCCGGCCCATCTTGCCTCGTTCATGGGGTCTTTCCTTCAGCGGAGTTTTGCAACCGGTGCGGCGGATGCGCCGATGCTTTGGAGATGGTGAGCAACACGGAGCGCCAGATCTTCACGCCAAGCCTTTGCAATCACCTGAACGCCGATCGGTAAGTCTGCTCCTTGCAGCCATACTGGAACCGTGACTACAGGCAGGCCAATGAAGGATATCGGCTGCGTATAGAGACCAATGTTCGGCCGCGCAGGCATTTCTACGCCGTCTAGCACGATCGTTTTCGTGCCCGTCGGAAGCGCATGAAATGGTGTCGCCGGTGCCAGTAGGATATCGACGTCTTCGAACAGGCTATACATTTGGGATCGGAACCAGCTCCTGAAGCGTTGCGCCTGCTGCACCCAGGCAGCCGGCACCATGGCGCCAGAGAGAAACCGGTGCCGGGTGTCGGGGTCGTAGTCCCCTGCCCGCGTCCTTAGCCGGTCCAGATGCAACGTCGACGATTGTGCCGTCGTGATCACATAGGCAGCTGCCCGTGCCCGCGCAGCTTCCGGAATTTCGACTTCACGAGATGCACCAAATGCTTCGGCAATCTGGTCCACGGCCAGGAAAGCTTCCGGCATGCCGGACTTTCGAAAGTAGCCACCTGCGATCGCGATCTTCAAGTCATCAGTGCCTTTCGCGAGTTCAGGCATTGTCGCAAGTGTTGGTTTGCCGGCTTGTGCCGGATCGCGCCTATCTGTGCCCTGTAAGACGTCAAAGACAAGCGCCAGGTCTGCGGCAGACCGGGCTAGCGGACCCAGATGATCAAGATCTCCGACAAAGGGAAAAGTTCCCGCGCGGCTGAGCCGCCCAAAGGTCGGTTTCAGGCCAAAAAGGCCACAAAAGGAGGACGGGACACGGATCGAGCCGTTGGTGTCCGAACCAAGGCTGACAGAAACCATGCCAGCGGCAACGGCTGCGCCGGACCCTGAGGACGATCCGCCCGACATGCGCGTTGGATCATGTGGATTGAGGCAGTTACCGTCGTGAACATTTTCGCCCGTAAAATCATAGGCGTATTCGCCCATGTTCAGGCCGCCCACGAGCACTGCACCAGCCGCGCGGAGCTTGGCGACGAGCGTCGCATCTGCATTTGCGGGCGGGTTTTCCCGGTTGATCTTGGAGCCGGCCCGGGTAGTGACCCCTTCCATATCGAAGAGGTTCTTCACCGCATAGGTTACACCTGCGAGCGGCAGGTCTTCGCCACTTTCAAGCGCTGCATCGACTGCTCTTGCCTCACTGAGTGCGCGGTCAGCCGTTACATCGGTGAAGGCGTTGATTTCTGGATTGAGCCGGTCGACCGCTTGAATGGCTAGTGATGCGACAGCCTCCGCGCTGACAGCGCCGTTCTTGACCGCCTCCACGGTATCCGCTGCCGTTGGAACAGTCTGGTCGTTCGCTACTAACGTCATGGGACGAACACCGGTGCGGCCTCAATCTCGTTCTCAAGGGCGAAGTCCAGAACCAGTTGGGCAGCCTTCGCCGTTGCCGCCATATTGGCTTCGACTGCAGGGCGCCAGTCTTCCGTGATGGCAAGGCCCATCGCCTTCTCCATGTGCGCGACATGTGCTTTCGCGTCGAACGGTTCATCCATGGACCGGTTCCCTTTCCATTGCGTCTTCCAGGGCAACGAGGGGGGACGTCCAGCCAACGATGCCACCCTGGGCACGGATCATCTCCAGCGTTGCTGCCTTGAATTCCGGGAAATAGCTTTCCGTCGCTTCCTCGATCAGCAGGCACTCGAAGCCGCGGTCATTGGCTTCACGCATGGTGGTCTGGACACAAACTTCCGTCGTTACGCCGGCGAAGACGAGGCTTCTTGTACCAAAACCTTGCAGTACATTGCCGAGATCGGTGGCATAGAAGGCACCCTTGCCCGGCTTGTCGATGATGGCTTCGCCGGCAAAAGGTCTGCATGCGGGAATGATATCGGCTCCGGGCTCACCTCGAACAAGGATCCGGCCCATGGGCCCGAGATCGCCTATTCTCAAGGTCGGTGAACCGCGGTCCCGCTTCGCCGGCGGGCAGTCGGAGAGGTCGGGCAGATGATCCTCCCGCGTGTGGATTACAGGCCAGCCCTGATGGCGGAACAGTGCCAGGAGATCGGCGGTGGGCTGGATCGCGCGCTGCAAATGGGAAACGTCATTTCCGAGCGTTTCCCCGAAACCGCCCGGTTCAATGAAGTCCCGCTGCATATCGATGACGATCAAGGCGACTGATGTGGGATCGAAACTGAAGCCGAAAGGCTGTGCGTCGACTGTGATCATCAGTGGTGGCCCGCCATCGCATGGCCGATGGTCGCCCCATCGGTCTGATCCATCGGGGAGGTATATGTGATCCTGCCTTCTGACATCACGGCGACCGTATCTGCCAGCTCCAGGATTTCGTCGAGATCCTCCGATACCAGAAGCACCGCAGCCCCCCGGTTACGCTGATCCATGATCTGGGCACGGATCTCCGCGACAGATGCGAAATCAAGCCCGAAACAAGGGTTTGCAACGATCAGCACATCCACCTCACCGGAGATTTCGCGCGCCAAGATCGCCCGCTGCACGTTGCCGCCCGACAGGTTTTCAATCGGCTCCTCGGTCGAAGGCGTCTTGACTCTATAGGCTGCAATCAGATCCCTCGCCTGCCGGCGCATGGGCGGCGGCGACAACCATCCCCGGAATGGCGAGATAGGCGCCTTGTCGAAGGTGCGGAAAGCCATGTTTTCTGCAACGCTCATCCGGGGTACCGCCACGTTGCGCAAGGGCTCTTCCGAAAAGCCGAAAACCTTGAGTGAATCCATGAGTTTGCGTTCCGGTTCATAGGGCTTGCCATCGATGAAAATTCGGCCGTCAGCTGCAGGTCGTTGACCGGAAAGGACCTGGATAAGCTCTGACTGCCCGTTGCCGGAAACGCCTGCTATGCCGAGAATTTCGCCGCTGTGAACCTTCAGGTTGATCGCCTCAAGGGCTGGCAGTTCTTCGTCGTCGTCGGCAAATAGACCTGCAATTTCCAGCTTGAGCGGCTCACCAGAGTGCCGGGTACGAGCCGCGCTCTCCCGGATCGTCGTGTCGCCGATCATCATGCGGCTCATGTCATCGACCGAAAGGTCCGAAACTTTACCTGAACCCGCCATGCGACCGCGTCGCAAGACGGTCACCTCGTCTGCGTAGGCAGTGACCTCCCGGAACTTGTGGGTGATCATTAGTATTGTCAGCTCGCCAGCCTCGGTCATGCCCCGAAGGAGCCCCAGAACCTCGTCGGCTTCGTCTGGTGTCAGTACCGAGGTTGGCTCGTCCAGGATCAAGAAATGCTGGTCGAGATAAAGCTGCTTCAGGATTTCCAGCTTCTGCTTCTCACCGGCAGAAAGGCCCGATACCGGCATATCCAGGGGTACTTTGAAGGGCGTGGTCTCCATGAAAGCCTCCAATGCCCTACGCTCTTTCGCCCAGTCGATGACCGCGGGAATATCGGCGCGAGAGATCACCAGGTTCTCGGCAGCGGTCAGCGAAGGCACCAGAGTAAAGTGCTGGTAGACCATACCAATCCCGAGCGCATGTGCTGCCTTGGGATTGGGAATGGACATCTCCTGGTCGTCGACGAGAACTGAGCCGCTGGTTGGCTGATAGAACCCCATGACGCACTTCACGAGAGTCGACTTGCCGGCACCATTTTCCCCCAACAGCGCATGGAAGGAACCAGGCCGGACGCGAATGGAAACGTCATCGAGGGCAACGAGCGAACCGAAAACTTTGCTCATGCCGATGGTCTCCAAGCCGATAGCGAGGGGGTCGGTTTCTGATTGTGTTTCGAGCGCGACCATTAGCTCAGTCCTTCGAGGAAAGTTTCGCTATCAGCAACCGCACCAAAAACGCCGCCCTGCATGGTCACCATTTTCAGCGCCGCATCGTGATTACCCTTGTCGGTCGCGCCGCAGCAGTCAGATAGGATCAGGCATTCAAAACCTCGGTCGTTGGCCTCGCGCATTGTAGTATGCACACAGACATCCGTAGTGATCCCGGTCAGGACAAGGTTCCGGATGCTGCGGGTACGCAGGAGCAGTTCCAGGTCCGTCGCGCAAAATGATCCCTTGCCAGGCTTGTCGATGACTGGCTCGCCAGCGAGTGGCGCAAGCTCCGGTATGATTTCCCAACCGGGTTCACCCCGCACGAGGATTTTCCCGCAAGGCCCCGGGTCGCCAATGCCTGCACCGATGCGCTGTGAACGCCAGCGTTTGTTCGCCGGAAGATCCGCAAGATCGGGCCTGTGCCCCTCCCGTGTGTGGACAACGTGGTATCCCTTTTCGCGCATGGCGCCGAGTACCTTTTGGATCGGTTCAATGGGCGCCCGGGTTAGCGATAGGTCATAGCCCATTGTGTCGACGTAGCCGCCCGGGCCGCAGAAATCGGTCTGCATATCAATTACGATCAGGGCTGTGTTTTCCGGCCTGAGATCCCCGTCGAATGGCCAGGGATAGGGTGTACTTTTGACCGGACCGGTCCTTCCGGCAACATCCTCACCGGTTTTGATGTCGACAACGCTCATGGCCGGTTACTCCGCTGCTTCCTGATCTTGGCTCCCACCGAAAAGGCGGGTTGGTGCATCGAAGCCGCAGGAGGTTCCGTCTGTGTGGACGATCTCTTCCTCCCACGGCAGCCGGTAATTCCCTGCTGCGAGGTCGATCATGTAGGTATAGGGACAGTCCTGCGCGCCGCCCTTTACTGCGACGTAGCCGCGGTGACCGAACTGATAGATGTTGTTCTCAACTCCCCAGTTTATGCGCGCCTCGCGCACGAGATCAGGGCGGACTTCGGCGGTAATAATCTCATTTGCACGGCCGCTGGTGCCATGCGCGAGAAGCGTACCGTCGAAATTGACGATCATGCCCTCTCCCATGGAGTCAAACGTGCCATCGGTTCCGCACATGCACACATTGGCCGTCACCATCAGATTGCAGAAAGCATTGGATTGGTTGGTGAATTTCCAGCTCTCACGGATTGGAGCGGTGTAACCAGCGGTACGGATCATTATTTCCGCGCCTTTGTAGGCGCATTCCCGTGCCATTTCCGGGAACATGCCATCATGGCAGATGATCAATGCAATCTTGCTGCCATTCGGTCCCTCGATTACGGGAATTCCATGATCTCCCGGTTCCCACGGTTCGACCGGCACCCAGGGATGCATTTTTCGGTAATAGAGCTTCAGTTCACCGGTGTTGTCGATGATCAGGCCGGAGTTGTAAGGCATTCCGCTAGGGTTGAACTCCATGATGGAGAAACAGCCCCAGATGTCATTGTCGATACAGGCCCGTTTGAACGCGGCAACCTCAGGGCCATCAAGGGAACACATGATCTCCGGATTGGTGTCCATCGAAAGCCCATGCAGCGCATATTCTGGAAAGACCACCAGGTCCATGGTTGGCATGTTACGGCGTGCCTTGCCAACCATATCGACGATCATCTGCGTCTGGGCTGCAAGGTCGTCCTTCGTGACGACAGTCGGCAATTGAAGTTGCACCATGCCGAGCACAACTCCGTTGGGGCTTTTGTTGAGACCTCCGAGACCGCTCATGGTTCGCGTCCTTGTCTTCACTTGGTGATGGAAAGTTCGCCGGGCGCACCCTTGAGTGACCGCTTTGGAGAGACGCTGGTGATCATGATCAGAAGCGTCATGATGTAGGGGGCCGCGTTGAAGAAGTGGTAGCCGCGCGAAATGCCTATCGATTGCAGTGCAGGGCCGAGTGCTCCTGCCGCCCCGAACAGCAGCGCTGCCGCGAAACAGTAAAGCGGATTCCAGCGTGCGAAGATCACCAGCGCAACGGCCATCAGTCCTTGGCCAGACGACAGGCCCTCGGTCCAGCTGCCAGGGTAGTAGAGTGACAGGAACGAGCCGCCAACTCCGGCGAAGAACCCACCAGCCATGGTCGAAAGCAGCCGGACTTGGTTGACGTCTATGCCAAGCGCAAGCGCGGCTGGTGCGCTATCGCCGGTGGTGCGCACGATCAGGCCCCAACGTGTGTTCTTGAGCGCCCACCACAGGAATATCGCCAGGAAAAGCCCGATCAGGAACAACGGGTTGATCTCGAGTGCCTGTCGAATTGAGGGATTGTCCGACCAGGAGCCGAAGGAGATCGACGGCAGACGCGGCGCCTGCGGCTGGATATAGGCCTTGCCAAAGAAGAATGCGATGCCTGTGCCAAAAAGCATCAGCGCAATACCGATGGCAATGTCATTCACGCGTGGCAGCTTGCACAAGTACCCATGAAGCGCGCCGAAAAGGATGCCGCCGAAACCGGCGACCAGAACGCCAAGCCAGGGACTGCCCGTATGATAGGAAATTGCGTAGCCGGACATGGCGCCGAAAACGAGTGTACCTTCAAGGCCAAGATTGATGCGCCCGGATTTCTCCGTCAGTGTTTCACCTAGGCTGACGAACAGAAACGGCGTCGACACCCGGATCGCACCTGCAAACATGGCTAGCAGAACAGTGGCAAGGCCAGATTCATCGCTCATGAGATGTCTCCCTTGGACCGGTAGAACGGCAAGCGCCCGTAAAAGGTTTCACTGACGAGCAGAACTAAAAAAATCAGCCCCTGAAGCACCAGGACCGTTGCATCGGGCAGATCCATTCGGCGCTGGATCAGGCCGCCCGACGCGGCGATGCCGCCGAGGAAAATGGCCACAGGAACGATCACCAATGGATTGTGTCGGGCAAGGAACGAGACCAGGATGCCGGTAAAGCCGTATCCGGCGATCAGTGAGGCATTGGCCTTGCCATGAATGGCTGCAACCTCGAAAAAACCGGCTAGGCCCGCGCAAGCCCCTGCAATGGCACAGGAGACGACCATCAGCCGGCCAACGGGAAGGCCTTGAGCCTGGGCTGCCCTGAGATTGCCGCCGGTGATCCGCGCAGCGAAGCCGAAGGTGGTGCGGTTCATCAGGAGATAGAGCAGAACGCACAGTGCGATGCCAGCAATGAGGCCCCAGTGGATATCGGTCCCTGGGATCAAGCCGATCATGTTGTCCCGGCCGATGGGCATGGTCGAGGGCTTGTTCGGATCGCTTGGATCACGAAGTGCGCCTTCCACGAAGAAATTCAGGATCGAGACGGCTATGTAAAACAGCAGCAGCGAGGAGATCGTTTCGTTGACGCCCCGGTAGTGGCGAAGCGCACCAACCAGCCCGATCCAGATCCCACCGCAAATGATTGAAGCGAGCGCCATTCCGGTCAGCAACACGGGCATAGGGGCCCAGGGCACCATTGGAATCGCGATAGCTGCCGCACCGAAACCACCGAGCACCAATGCCCCCTCGCCGCCAATAATGACCAGTCCGAGACGCGCCGGGATTGCAACACAAAGGGCGGTAAAGATGAGCGGCGCGGAACGGACAAGTGTGTTTTGCCAGGAAAAACTGGTTCCAAAGCCACCACGCCAGACCAATGCGAAGAAATCTGCAGGGGATTTGCCAAGGGAGAGCAAAAAGATAGAGAACAGGATGCCGGAGACAAATAAGGCAAGGATCGGCATGACGACGTATTCTGAAGATCGGCGAAGCCTGTCGCCCCATTCGCGCAGTCCGCTCAATGAGCTGCTCAGTCCTTGGGTTTCGGCCATATCGGCCATGCCATCACCTCAGTTACGGTGCCCGGCTTGTTAGCCGGATCATAATTTCTTGTTTGATCTGCCCGGCCGGGACACCCGGCCGGGTATTGCCGCTTTAGATGCGGATTAGGTAATGGCGCCGACTACACCCTCGATCAGGTAATCGGTCTGGTCGAGCGACGGCTCATAGTTGTCGAGAGACTGCCCAGCAGACAGGAGGACAGAACCGTCCTGCTTATTGATAGGACCTGTAAAGATCGGCTTGCCGGCCTTCACATCCGCCCGCGCCGCGTCGGCAGCAGCTATGGCAGCCTCAGAAGCCCCAGCGCCGTACGGTGTGTTCTGAACGAAATCGACGTCGAAACCACCGCCGGTGAAGTTCGGCAGATCTTTCCCCTCGGCGAGATCATTGGCGAACATCTTGTAGATTGTCGCCCACTTGTATTCAGCTCCAGTGATGAAGCCTTTGGGTGCCAGAGGTGCCTGGCTGGCGTTGTGGCCACAACATTTGATGCCGCGGTTTTCAGCGGTTTCGATTACGACTTTGGGACCGTCCACATGGCAAGTCAGCACGTCACAACCTGCATCCACAAGTGCGTTGGCCGCCTCCGCCTCGCGCACCGGCATGGACCATTCACCGGTAAAGATAACCTGGACGGTTGCGTCCGGATTGACCTTCTTCGCGCCAAGCAGGAACGAGTTGATATTGCGAAGAACGGTGCCGATCGGCTTGGCTGCGACAAAGCCCAGCTTGTTGGATGTGGTCGAAAGTCCGGCGGCAACGCCGTCCACGTAGTGTGCCTGGTCGAGATAGCCAAAATAGCTACCCGCGTTCTTGGGATCAGCTTCAGTCCACAACGGGGCTGCGTGACGGAACTCAACGTCCGGGTACTTTGCAGCAAGATCGAGCACGAACGGCTTATAGTAGCCAAATGAGGTGGCGAAGACGAGGCCGGCACCATCAAGGTTGATCATGGATTCCATGGATTTCTGAACGGCGATGGTCTCCGGCACGTTTTCTTCTTCAACGACGGTGACGCCCGGAACTTCCTTGAGTGCAGCGGCGGCGACCGCGTGGGCCTGGTTCCAGCCGAAATCGTCCCGAGGGCCGACATAAACTATGCCGACTGTCAGACCGCCTGCATGAGCAAGGCGTGACAGACCGGTTGTCGACAGCAAGGCAAGTCCGGCGGCTGAGGACTGCAGGAGTGTCCGGCGAGAGAGATCGAATTTTGACATTATGTCCTCCGTTATTACTGCTTAGCCGAGCAAGCTCCGGCTGGTTCGACTGGCCTCACCCCTTGATTTAGCAAGGCATGTGCCAAGATATTTGGCGTGATTACTCCTTGGGATACATCCCGGTAGATTGCTGTTTTTATTATTGAAAACGCTGCGTCCTTGGTTCGATTCTTTTCCGGTCTTACCGGAAACCGATTTGCTGCCCCTTCGATTGTGGTTTCTTTCTGTGCATGTGAACCATTTGATTATTATTTGTGCATCTATGTTGTTTGTTTCGCATGTGCCTTGACCGGCTCATAGCTCGCGTCGAGTTTGGATTTCAGGTAGTCCGCACCTGAGATCGGTGGATACTTCGGTGGGCGGACTTCACTTGTGCAACCAGGCATACAGGCAACTTCGGCATCGGGGTTGGGGTCGAGGAAAAAGGCGATGGAGAAACGTTCCCGGCCCGTGGCGTTGACCACCCGATGCGGGGTTGAGACATAGATGTCGTTGGTCCAGCGCATCAGGCAGTCGCCAATGTTGCAGACAAAAGCGCCCTCGATGGTTGGCGCCTGCAGCCAGACGCCGTCCCGGCGTTGTACCTCTAGTCCACCCACCGCATCGGGAAGCAGGATCGTGATGTTGCCGTAGTCGGTGTGGGTTCCAGCACCGATTTGCCCGGCTTCAGCATCGGCAGGTTGTGGCGGGTAATGTAGCAGCCGCAATGTTGCCAAGGGGGCATCCAGCTTGTCCTCGAAAAAGCCCGGATCCGCGTCGAGGTCGACGGCAATCGCCCGGTGCATCAACCGCCCGAGGTCCCACACAGCATTGAAATAGGAAAGCACGGTATCCTTCCAACCTGGAAGGTCAGGCCATTGATTGACCGCGCGAAAGGGTTCGCCGCCAACAATTCTCGGATCGTTGGATACCAAGTCCAGACCGATGTTGAAGGCTTCTTTCAGATCTGATGGCTTTGAAGGATCAAGGTTCTCGCCCTTTACAGGCACATAACCCCGATTTGTTTTGAAGAAGTCCTTGGTTAGCGCCATCTTGGCGTCGATCGGCTGCGCGAACAATGAGTGCGCAGCGGCGAAGGTCTTTTGGATCAGTGCGGGATCGACCCCATGGTTCTTGACATAGAAAAAGCCGATTTCCCGTGCTGCCTTGCCGATCTCCGCAGCGACTTCTTCCAGGCCACCGGGCGCACCGGCGACCAGCGGCGCGAGATCAATCAAGGGAAGGTTCTTGTCCGACATGTCCTGCTTTGCCTCCATCCGCCCTACTCTGCGGCCGCGATTGGTTGCGCTCCGGCTCTGCCGGTAAAGGCACGCCAGCTTTTGAGATGCGTGATGTCGTCCGCCCCTTCGATTCCGGCTGCTTCACAGATGAAGCCGGTAACACTCCGGCCGTCGGACAGCTCAACCGAACCAAGACCGAGCGGCGAAGGAATGCCGGCAAGGAAACCGCCAACCGCTTCTTTTGGAAGGGCCCAGATCTCGAGCTCTATCGAAGCCCCGCTCCCCGTCTCACCGCGCACGAGGCCGGGCCGCTTCGGCGGTCCCCCGGCAAGTGCATAAAGTGAATAGGCATTGCTCGTTTCAGAGCGTTTCAGGAAACGCCCACCACGCCCGGTCAATTCGTGATTGAGGGCCATGCCGGACATGTGCGCTCCGCAGACCGCTAGCGCGAGTTCATCTTCTCCGGCCGCTGTAACTGCTTCCTGTGGTTTCGGCAGGTCCCAGCCGGTCGCACCCAGTGTATGAGCCCCGAGCTGTTCAAGACGGATGCCAAGGGCTGAGAGCAAGGGATCCCGGCCGGCCTTTGCCAACAGCGTGACGTTGCCGGGCCGTCCGTCTGACCGGTTTGCGACGGGAACGGCAAGCCCGCACATATCGAGCAGGTTGACAAAATTCGTGTAAGTGCCGTTGCGCGAGTTTGGACCAACAGGATCAGCTTCGAGATCCGCCACGCAGTAAAATGTCGGGATCGTCGGCACGCACAGAAGATCGAGTGCCGCCAGAACAGGTTCTGCCTTTCTGGCAAGTTCTTTCAGGCGGTAGATCCCGCGGAAAGCATCTGTGGCGCTGAGGTTCAGCGCAGCCCCGACGATCTGCCGGGTGACCGGATGAACAGCCTCTGGCGTATCGCGCATCAGGTCCTCGATCACCGTGTGGCGTTCAGCGACCCAGGCGCCTTCGTAAAGCATGTGGGCGACGTCATAGAACGGCGTGAAGTCGACCTCAATGATCTCGGCCCCAAGTGCTTCAAGCAGCGTAATTGTGTCTGCGAACGACTTTTCCTGAATTTCGTCGCCAAAGAATTCGATAGAACCGGCATCAGGAACACCTATCCGGAGCCTGGGTGGAACAGGGCTTAGGTCTGGCGTCGCGATTTTGCGTGAATAAGCATCTTTGTCGTCGAATCCGGCTGCGGCCTGATACGCCGTATAGGCATCCTCCACGGTCAAGGCGAAGACCGATATCGTGTCGAGTGTGCGGCAGGCTGGTACTACGCCCGTGGCGGAAAGTGCGCCAAGAGTGGGTTTGAGACCTACAATGTTGTTGAGTGCGGCTGGCACCCGCCCGGAACCGGCAGTATCTGTGCCAAGAGAGAAACTGACAATTCCGTGGCCAACGGCGACAGCTGAGCCAGAGGAAGACCCGCCGGGAACGATTTTTGGATCGACCGCGTTCTTAGGCGGCTGATAAGGCGAGCGGACGCCAACGAGGCCTGTGGCGAACTGGTCGAGATTGGTCTTGCCGATCAGCAAGGCGCCTGCGTCTCTCAGGTTCTGGACGACAAATGCATCCTCTGCCGGCTGATATGTATAAGCCGGACACCCGGCCGTTGTCGGTTTTCCTTCAGCGTCGATGTTGTCCTTGATGACATAGGGAATTCCCCAAAGCAGTTTTTCAGGATCGTATGTGCCCAGCGAGTCAGCCGCCGATAGGACTTCTTCCCTGTCGAACAAGCAGATGAAGATCCCAGGATCGTCGACCGCATCAATGCGCCTGAATACTTCCTCAATCACCGCACGTGGCGACATACCTGCTTGATAGGCCGATTTCAGCGATTGGAAAGTGAAAGGAAGATCGAACATCGAAACCTCAAATACTCTGTTGTGTTATTCGGCAGCCCGGATCGTCGGTGATGTGAGGATGGGGGGCTGGGGCGCCGCAGCAAGAAGCGCGCGCGTATAAGGATGGGCCGGGTTCGTCATCACGTCTTCCGCCGGACCTTGTTCCACGATCTGACCCTCCCTCATGACGATCACTTCGTCACACAGCAGGCGGACCACATGCAGGTCGTGACTGACAAACAGGTAGCTGATGCCAAGCCGAGCCCGCAGATCCACCAGAAGGTTGAGAACGATCGCTTGGATTGAGACATCGAGCGCGGCCGTTGGCTCATCGAGGATCAGGAACTCCGGATCAAGGGCAATGGCGCGGGCAATGCCGACCCGGGCCTTCTGCCCGCCGGAAAGCTGGTGCGGGAAACGGTCGAGCAAGGACCTTGGGAGACCAACAAGGTCGGCCAATTCTTCGACCCTCTCCCGCCGTTCCCGGCGGGTGAGTTTGGCCAAACGTGCAAGTGGCTCGGCGATTGAATGGCGTGCGGAATGGCGTGGGTTGAAACTGTCTGTCGCATCCTGGAACACCATCTGGATTGATGCGCGCTTGCGATCGCGGGCAAAGGCCCGTGCTGGAATTTTCGCGAGATCCTCGCCATTGAAGAGGATTTCGCCGCTGGTCGGATCGGCAAGCCGGACCAACATCGTCGAAGTCGTGGACTTGCCGCAGCCAGACTCCCCGACGAGGCCAACGCTCTGGCCTTTCTTCACCGAAAAGGAAATGTCCCGAACCGCATGGACCGGGCCGGACTTGCCCAGCCAGGTTTTGGTAAGGTTGTTGACCTGAAGGAGTGGGACATCGGCTTTCGGAAGAACCGGAAGCGGCGTTCGCTCAGATGGCAACAGGAGCTCTCGAACCGAAACCCCGCTGCGCGGCGTCGCGTCCACCAGCTTTCGTGTATATTCATGTTTCGGCGCGGCAAAGATCTGCTCGGATGGCCCCTCTTCCACCACCTCACCGTCCTTCATCACGACGATGCGTTTGCAATACTGAGCGGCAAGTCCGAGATCGTGCGTGATCACCATGGCACTCATGCCGCGCGCGGCGATCAGCTCGGCGATGAGATCCATCACCGCCTTTTGTGTCGTAATGTCGAGACCCGTTGTCGGCTCGTCGGCGATCAGCAGTTGCGGATCACAGGCAAGGGCGATCGCGATCACCACCCGCTGGCACATTCCTCCTGACAATTCGAACGGATAGGCGTCGTAGCGCTTTTCCGCGTCCGGAATGCGGACGGCTTGAAGTGCCTTGATCGCTTCCACCTTTGCTGTGGCTCGGGTCGCTTTCGCGTGCCGGCGTAAAACATCTTCTATCTGGTGGCCAACCTTGCGGATCGGGTTGAGGGCGGCACGTGGATTCTGGAAGATCATGGATATTTCACGGCCACGCAGGTCGCGCATGGTGCTTTCCCGCACCGTTTTCAGATCTATGCCACCGTAAGTGAGAGCGCCACCCGATATGGTTCCGCCCCGATCCAGAAGGCGCATCAAGGCATAGGAGGTCACCGACTTTCCGGACCCGGATTCTCCTACAATACCAACAATCTCGCCCTTGCCGACGTTCAGCGAGATACCGCGGACTGCTTGGACGGTGCCTCGTCGTGTCTTGAAGGCGACCTTCAGGTTTTCGATTGATAGAAGGCTCATGAGCGTTGCCGGGGGTCGACAATGTCGCGCAACCCGTCTCCCAGGAGATTGAAAGTAAAGACGGCAAACATCAGTGCCAGTCCCGGGAAGAAGGCCAGCCACCATTCACCGGAAACGATGAAGTTGGCGCCCTCGGCAACCATGATCCCCCACTCTGCGGTCGGAGGACGAACACCGAGACCGATAAAGCTGAGGCCAGCCGCATTCAGGATAGCCCAGCCGAGGTTGAGCGATACCTGCACCATCATTGGTGGAAGCGCGTTCGGGAAGATATGCAGCGCCAAAACCCTAATATCCGAATTGCCGGACAATTTGGCGGCTTGGGCGAAACCGGCTTCCCGGCGGATATTCACCTCAGCCCGGACAAGGCGGGCATAGAAAGGAATGTTGATGACAGCAGTGGCGTAAACGATGTTCTCTACCGTGTTGCCCAGTGCCGCGACAATGCCCATGGCCAGAACGAAGAGTGGAAAGGCCATGATCGTGTCAAAAAGGCGGTTGAGCAGGGAATCCAGCCAGCCGCCCCAGTACCCGGCAATGCTACCGAGCAGTGAGCCGAGCCCGAAGGAAAGCGCAACCGCCGCCACGGAGATCGCCAGATCAAGACGCGTTGCGACGATTCCCCGGCTGAAGACGTCGCGGCCGAGATTGTCAGTACCGAACCAGTGCTGAAGCGATGGTGGTTGCAGGGCGTTTGCCGCATTGGAAACAAGCGGATCATAGGGCGCAATTGCCGGGCCGAGTATTCCAACCGCAATTAGCACTGCGAACATGGCAAAGGCCAGCATCGTCACAGGGTTGGACTTCAGCACATAAACAAAATGCGCCAGGGCCCCGTCTGTGCGAATGAGATCAGAGGAGTGTGAAACAACGTCGCTCATCTGGTTTCAAATCCGATCCTGGGATCGATCAGGGTGTAGGCGAGATCGATTACGAGATTGAGAGCGACGAAGAGCAGCGCCATTGCAAGAACGAAACCCTGAACAGCTGCGTAGTCAGAGACGACCAAGGCCTCCACGGCGTAGGAGCCAATGCCCGGCCAGGCATAGACTTTTTCCACCAGAACGTTGGCGCCGAGAGTGAAGGAGAAAACCATGCCGAGGGTGGTGACCACGGGCAAAAGCGCATTGCGGAAGGCGTATCCGAACAGCACCTTGTTCTCGGTGAGACCAGCAGCCCGGGCCGTCCGGATGTAATCCGACGAGAGAGCTCCGAGCATGGCAGCACGTGTCATGCGCGCAAGCGGAGCAAGTGTGAAAAGAGCAAGGGTTATCGCTGGCAAAATGAGCTGCTTCAGCGCCCCCAACCAGGTTTCCCAGTCGCCTGCGAGCGCTGCGTCTACAAGGTAAAACCCGGTAACGTGGTCCGGTTCGATGTAAATGAAGTCCAGCCTACCGAGAGGGGGTGGTGCGATGCCGAGCAGGTAGTAGAAAACGTAGATCAGCACGATCCCGGTAAAGAACGTCGGTAGAGACACGCCGGCCGTCACCAATACTCTGCACAAGTGATCAATGATTGAGCCTGGATGGGTTGCTGCCAGCACTCCAAGCGGGATGGCGATCGCGCAGGAGAGCAACAGGGCAATCAAGGTAAGTTCGAGAGAGGCTGGCAGGCGGTTGGCCAGATCTTCAGCAACCGGTTGCCCGGTAGAAATGGACTGGCCGAGATCACCTTTCAGGACATCGCCTGCGTACATGAAAAACTGTTCAGGCAGCGACTTGTCCAGCCCGAGAGCGGTCCGGATCTGTGCGATGGACGCCTCGTCGGCGGCAGGTCCTGCAAAGTAGACCGCAGGATCACCGGGCAGGGCGCGGGTCAGCAAAAAGCTGACCACGACCACCCCAAGGATCACCGGAATGGAATGAGTGATCCTTATGCCGACTGTAGAAAGCCGTCCCGACATGGCGTCAGGCCTTCTTCAGCCCGCGGACATCAAGCTGGCGGTGGAACCAGTATTCATATCCGCTCAGCTGCTGTGTTCCGACATTGAGCGCCGGCTGCCACAATGCAATCCGGGGCACCTCGTCCCAGGCAATCTCGATCATGCGTTTGATCTTGGGCGCATATTCCGGATCTTCGACCGACATATGCAGGGTTTCTGCCGTCAGGGCCTCGATTTCCTCGTTGCGATAGTTTGACGAGTTGAACAGGTGGCCTTCCAGATACGCCCAGAAGAAGTAGTAGCACGGGTAATTCAGCCAGCCGCCGAAGGTTTCCAGGTGTAGTGGCAGGCGTTTTTCAACGAGAGATGCCGTTCGCCAGTTCGCACCGGGGATTTTATCGATGGTTGCCTTGATGCCAATCTTCGCGAGATTTTCCTGGATCAGAAGCGCTGCAGGTTCCATCCAGTCGGTCTGGCTCAGCGAGATTGAAAGAGGCACCTCGAAGCCGTCGCCATATCCGGCCTCCTCTAGCAGGTCCTTGGCCTTGTCGAGATCGGTCGCATAAGGAAATTTCTGCGGCCAGGCGATATCTGACGGAGTTGGCCCCACGCCGCCCCACATGGGCGCGCCGCGGCCATAGGCTGCGGTTTGAAAGACTTCTTCATAAGGCACCGAAAACGCGATCGCCTGCCGGACCTTCTTGTCCTTGAACGGCTCAAAGGTCAGGTTCGGACACAAGCAATAGATAGCGTTTTCAATCGGGGTGGTCGCAATAGTGATGCCATCCTTTGAAGCCAACTCCTTGGCGTCTTTGTTCGGCATGTTGAAGGACATGTTGACGTCGCCGCGTTCCAGTAGCGCGCGCCGGGTTGCCGGACTTGGGACCTCGCGCAAAACGACGCGCTTGACTGCCGGCACAGGGCCGGAAGTCCAGTTGTCATTGCGCTCGTAGACCAGCTGCTCACCCGGCTTCCACGCAGCGACCTTGAAAGCGCCGGAACCGGCCGGGTTCTTGTGCAGGTACTCCATGGCCCAAGGGTCGTCGTCTGTTGCGTGTTCGAGGGCAACCTTTGAGTTGATGATCATCGGAACCGGAACGGCGAGATCCGGCAATGTCAGTTTGGATTTCCTCAGGAGGTTGATTTTGAAGGTGAAGTCGTCGATCGCTTCGAATTGCTCCGGCTTTTCAAGTGACCCGGCCTTCATTTGGACTGTTGGAAAGCCGCCAACGCTGACGGCCCGATCGAAGGACCATTTCACATCCTGCGCCGTGATCGGAGATCCGTCTTGAAACTTGCCTTCCGGCCGCAGCTTGAAAACAATCGCCATGCCGTCATCGGCGAATTCCCAGCTCTCTGCGACTTCCGGCTCGATGACCGAGTAGTCATAGGACAGGCTGCCGTCATCTAGTGTTTTGGTTCCGAAGCTGACGAGCCGGTCGTAGACGTTGACCGCCACCTGATAGCTCGGCCGGTTCGTCCCGGTGCGGTGAATGTCAAGGCTGTTGATGGTCTGGCCGGTCACGGCGACAACAACGTCGCTGCCCGCGGCAGATGCCGGCAGAACTTTGAGAAACGGCAATACGGATACGCCGAGCGCTGCTGCGCCAGTGCCCTTCAGAAAGTCGCGCCGTGAAGTATCAATTCGCATGTTTATCCCCTCGTTGCAGGAAGGGAGAGGTCAGACCTTCCCATTGGGATCACGATGCGTCGGTTTAGTGAGTACTTCTATTGCTATTTTTGCAGCTTTGTGCTTCCTAATTTGCAGCGCTAATCATAAGTATCTGAAAATGAAGCACCTTCAAACGCTACTCTTGATCGAGGCCGTCGCCCGGGCCGGTTCTATTCGCAAGGCAGCGGAGGATATGAACATCACGTCCTCTGCGCTCAACCGACGGATCCAGGGGTTCGAGGAGGAGTTTGGCGCGCCGATCTTTGAAAGGCTTGCGCGCGGCGTCCGGCTTAATCCGGCCGGCGAATTGTTGATCCAGCACATAAGGGCGCAGAAATCAGACTTGGAGCGGGTTCAAGCCCAGGTTGCCGATCTTTCGGGCGTACGGCGCGGGCATGTTTCCATCGCCTGCTCCCAGGCGATTCAGCCCTACTTCATGCCCCGTGAAATTGCCGAGTACCGGCGTGAGCATCAAGGCGTGACCTTTTCGGTCCATGTTCGCGATAGGGATGCAGCGGAAGAGGATTTGCGCAGTTATCAGAGTGATCTTGCTCTGGTGTTTGAACCGAGGCATTTGGCAGAATTCGACGTTATCCTGTCGATCGAACAGCCGGTTGTTGCGGTAATGAGCAGAGATCATCCCCTCGCTGGCCAAGAAAAGCTGCGATTGCGGGACTGCCTTGTTTACCCGCATGTAGTGCCTCCACCAGCCATTGGCATCCGCTATTTGCTCGACCTTGCGGTCGGTCCAATGTCGCAGAAGCTCGCGCCGTCGATAGAGGCCGATTCCTTTGAATTTATGCGCCACTATGTGCTGAACGACCAAGCCATCGGTTTCCAGTTCCCCATTGGCCTGAATTTGGCAGGTGACGATCGGTTCGCTTTTTTCCCTCTGGCCCAACGGGACGTGCCGTTCGGCAAGCTCTCCCTATTGCAGATGAAGGGACGCACCCTGCCTGTTGCCTCAGCGCGGTTTGCAAACCAGTTGGCACTTTCCCTGGCCGAATTAAAGCCATCGTTCAATTAATGCCTTTAGCGACAATGAGGTAACCTGGTAGCTGTCTGTCAGGGAATTGAACGAGCTTAGCGTAGTGAATTCGGCATGGATCCCTACGTGCTGATCTGAGCCGGACACCAACCAAGACAGACATTTCCGAAAGGGTACTGCCCCGCGGAGGGTCGAAGAGGAAAAGCCTGTCCAAGCAAAACGGATCAAAAGCATGAAAATCTATGTGACGAGCGTCTTCGTCGACGACCAGGACAAGGCAGAGAGATTCTACACAAGTGTTCTCGGCTTCTCTGTGAAGAACAATATTCCTTTGGGCGAAAACCGTTGGCTCACGGTCGTGTCCAGCGAAGACCCTGAAGGTCCGGAACTGCTGCTTGAGCCGAGCGATCATCCGGCAGTGAAGCCTTACAAGGAAGCGCTGGTTTCCGACGGTATTCCCGCGCACTCCTTTCAGGTCATGAACCTTGATGTGGAACGGAAAAGGTTGGGTGCGCAGGGCGTGGAATTCGTTCAGGAGCCAATGGATGCGGGGCCTGTTCGCATGGCTATTTTTGATGACACCTGCGGCAATCTCATTCAGCTGGTCGAGATGAAAGGCGCGGCTGGTGTGTGAACTGGCACAAGTGGCGTCAGAAGCTGAGGGCATGCGGTGTAATTATGCCTCTTAAGGCGCTGAAGACGGCCTTTCCGCAAGTCCCCTGAACGGGCACAAGCCCACTCGGAGTTTCATTCTCCGAGGCGTTTCGCCAAATAGGAGCCAAAAAACAACTTAATCGGGTCTCGGACGCCTAGTAAGCTATCCGGTCACGCCCCTGCTGCTTTGCTTCGTAGAGAAGCCGGTCAGCCCGATCTACCGCGGTATCGAAATCGTCACCGGCTTCAACTTGGGCCAATCCGGCAGACAATGTGACCGATCCGATCATGTCCCGTTTCCGGCGGCTGACCAGCTTGTGCTTGGCAACACCAATGCGCACCCGTTCGACAATCTCTATGCAATCTTCTTTGCTGACATTGTGAAATAGAATGGCGAATTCTTCACCGCCATACCGGCACAAAACATCGTCGTCGCGGATAAGGCGTTTTATTTCCGCCGCCACCAGTTTCAGGACCTGATCGCCGACAATATGCCCGTGTTTGTCATTGACCCGTTTGAAATGGTCGATGTCCAGCAGCGCCAAATAGTACTGATGGCCGGGATGGGATAGTCCGGTAGCCAGTTCCGCCTCAAGATACCGGCGGTTCCAGATGCCGGTCAGAGGGTCTGTAAAAATTGCATTCTGGCTGGCGGTCAGCTCATGTTCCAGCG
The DNA here is from genome assembly GCA_965230705.1 of Roseibium sp. Classification (GTDB taxonomy): domain Bacteria; phylum Pseudomonadota; class Alphaproteobacteria; order Rhizobiales; family Stappiaceae; genus Roseibium. The sequence continues at coordinate 2,520,949 of CBDDLN010000001.1, forward strand.
CATTTGCATGGCGGATAATGTCCACCAGGTTTTGCGACAGAACCTTGTTTGCTTCCTCGGCGGTTTCGCCATCTTCCAGTTGGGCACAAAGATCGACGCAATCTTCTGCAGAATTCCGGATGGCCTCAAGACTGCCCCGGGCACGGCGCATCGATGCAAATTGTTCTTCGGAGTCGATGCTAGCCTGAACGTGATTATCATAGATGAAACGCAGAGCACTGCTGGTCAGCCCCCCGTCGCCGCGCCTGATACGCTCAACTTCCCTGGCAACAAGAGAATCCGGACTTGTCAGAAACAAATGCAGCACATGATAGATTTCCGGATCGCAATCCAATCCAAAACGGTCAATCACCTTATAAACTTGCTGGCAAATGAAGGTCATAGGCGTGCGCACCAATTCTCAAATTATTACGAAGTTATGCCTCCGAGACCTTTCTAATGTTCTAATCATTTCAATATGGGGGTGTTTCCAGCGCCGAGTGAACGAAGTTCTGTTCCCTTGTGTTCACATGGCCGAAACTTCAAACTGCTGCATGCGGGCGTCCGCCTGAGATTGGTTCCCTGCCTTCAGGCAAATGGTTCGATGGCGGCGGTGCTTTTAAAAACCGCGGAGGCGCCCGCCGCTCAAAAGAACGCTGGCCAATGTCGGCGGGCGGCATCTAGCTTCGAGCAATTACACTGGACTCTTGAGCAACTTCAGAAGAATTCAAAGTTGCCTTCGTGAATATCGGAAACATTGGTATTCCAAAGGGTAATGGTTCCCTCACCGGTATCGATGACAACGTTCGGGCCGGACTGTGTGATCGTCAGGCTTTCATAACCATTCACTCCCAGATCGAGTGCAACCAGATCGATTGTGTTGATGTCATCACCTGTCGTTACGAATCCGCCGATGTAGTCATCGCCATGGTCAAGATTGATGATGAAGCTGTTAGATCCATCACCGCCATACATGGTGTCGTTGCCTGTACCACCGGCTATGACGTCGCTTCCGGCCCCGCCATAAAGTTCATCGGATCCAGCACCTCCGTCAATAATGTCATGGCCTGCGCCGCCTCCTATCGTGTCATCGCCATCATCACCGTCAACGAAGTCCGCGTCCGCACCGCCATAGACCACATCCCTTCCATCTCCGCCTTCCATCGTGTCCTTGCCGTCACCACCATAAACGGCATCGTCACCCTCCCCGCCACGAAGGATATCCGCGCCAGCTCCGCCGCTGATGGTATCGTCGCCAGTGCCCGAAAAAAGTGTGTCGTTGCCTGCAGCTCCAAACAGAGTGTCAAAGCCGGCCCCGCCAAAGCCCAGATCAGCGTTGGATCCGAAAGAAATTAAGTCATCACCTGCACCGCCACCGATCGTATCCGAGCCATCACCACCCGAAATGGAGTCATTGCCGGTATCACCTGTTCCGGCCCAGACCTGATCGTTGCCTATGCCGCCGTAGATCGTGTCGTCACCGTCGCCGCCGCGAACGGTATCGTTGCCATCCTCACCATAAACCGCTTCTGAGCCGGATGAACCAGTGACAGAGTCGTCTTCATCTGAGGAGACGATGACTTCAAGGTCGTAAATAAGCTTCGCAAATTCGTGGCCCTGAAAGCTTCCATCGGCAGTGCCGGCGCCCAGGTCTATGGTGACAGAGCCGGTGCCGAAGGTATCAAACCGGATCGTGTCCGTGCCGGCGCCACCATAGACGGAGTCATCTCCACCCTGCACCAGGAAGCCCTCGTCGCCCGCGCCGCCCATGAATGTGTCAGAAAAATCAGTGCCCTGAATGTCACTCACATTGGACAGCATATCAGTGCCGATCCCGTCGCCCGTGACTGTTCCACTGAGCCTCGAACCGTCGTCACTGGTGTAGTAAAGCCCGCCTGTTGCGGCGCCGTAGTTGACCTGCAGATCGCCGTTCGTGACAGAGAAGGTGTCATCTGCAGAGCCGCTGCTGACACCCAGCGATCCCAAATTGGTGTTGTCAACGTTCACGGTGAACATCCCGGAACCAGGAACCACATCCAGGCCAACGTCATAGCCGGAGGAAAAGCCGGTTATGCTATCTGTGCCATCACCACCCTTCTCCACCGTCGCGCCGGTTTCGGTAACCGTCAAAAAAACAGTCAGGGCCATATCTGCATAAGTAATGGTTGCCGAAGAGGATGTGGAATAGACGATTGTGTCATTGCCGGTTGCAGGTCCGACTTCGACAAAGACAGCGTCGCCGATATAGACCAGATCGTCGCCACCCAATGCCTCAATGCGGTCGCCATCTCCTGTTGCGATCAGTGTATCGCTTCCGGCTGTTCCAGTAATGACCGTCATTTCAAGTCCTCCCCAAGTACAAACGCACCGGATCAATTAGAAATTGATTTCACATTAATGAAAACACACTGCATGCTTGCTGTGTCATTGATTAATGTCATGGTCAAACACTGGGATTTACGGCATGAGGGCGTTCTTTTAAGAAGCAACTTCTCCGTTTTGTGGAACTGATCCCGAAGCGATGTTTGGTGTTGCTTGCCGATGATAATGTTCGGTGGGAATGCCGTGCAGGCAAACGGCTGTGTTTTCCGGGCCAGCCTGGAGTTTGTTTCAGCCAAGCGTTGACCAACTGTTCCATCGAAGGATTGTGATTTTCCGGCAAATCAGCTTCAGTTGTCCGTATTCCTTTTCAAGAATTTGCGGAGGTCGTCTGACAGACATGGCCCGGAAAACCAGAATACCAATCACTGTCAGCCTTTTTTCCGTCACTTTGGGCGTGGCTTTAACGCTCGCGGCAACGATCATTTCCTACACCCACTATTCCAACCGGGAAAACGCGCTTACGACCGGGCGCGAATTGATGAACAGATCCGCAGAGGTTGTTCGGCTGAAGACCGCAGCATTGATCGCACCGATTGATTCAATTGCTCAATATTCCGGTGATTGGCTGGACGTCGATGCTGTTCCCAAACCAAGCGGGCATCCGTCCCGCAAAAGGATGATTTCCTTCGTTCAATCGCGGCCGCAAATCGCGAATATCTACATCGGCTACAATGATGGCAGTAACTATCTGATTGCCGCAGCACGTTCACAGCCAAGAGAACGCCTGGAAGCAATTGGCGCGCCGGAGGACACGGTTATTCTTGAAGAGATAATTCTTCGCGGTGACCGGGAGAAGCCACTTCGGATACGGCGATTTTTGGATAAATACGGCGGCACGCTAACCAGTACGTCTGACAGAGAGGTTGACTATGATCCAAGGTCGCGGCCCTGGTTCAAACTGGCCAGTGATGTACCGAACGTCGTCCGGACAGAGGTTTATCTTTTTGCCGGATCAGGTGAGCCTGGCCTGACCGTTAGCAAGCGCCATTCCAAAGGCGTCGTCGGAGTGGACATCACACTCAAGGATATCGACAAGTTCCTGGATTCCGAGCCGCAGGCACAAGCAGGTGTCTTGGCAATAGTAAGCACCGACGGTGACGTGCTGGCACGATCATCTGCAGACAACAAGGCCGGCACGGGCAGTCATGATGCCGTTCTTCAGACACTTCAGCAGCAGGTCAAGGACCCCGACCACGGTGAGACGGAAGCGATAGACGTAAATGGAGAACGCTGGATCACGCATCTTTCGACCATCGGACTTGGTGCTGGAAAAGAAGAAATCCTGGCGATCGCACTGCCCTTGTCTGAGGTCATAGGTTCCATTACCCGGGCATCACGCCACACAATCATCGTTTCCATACTCATTGCCCTAGGCAGTATTCCGGTTGTTTGGCTGATATCCCGCACAACGTCCCGTCCACTCCAGGTCCTGGCAGATCAGACACAGCGGATCAGGAATTTCGATCTCTCTGCCCCGCTGGAATGCTCGTCCAAGGTGGACGAGGTCTACAGGCTCGAAATGGCAATGGAGCAGATGCGCAGTTCGCTTCAAACGTTCGGGCAATATGTTCCCAAGGCCCTTGTGCGCCAGATGATTGAGCGTCAGCAGGCGCCGGCCCTTGGAGGCGAAAAACGGGATGTAACGATCCTGTTCATGGATCTTGAGAATTTCACGGCCATGTCCTCTCACCTGGAACCCGAGGAAGTCATGCGCCGGATGTCCCGGTATTTTGAGATCGTGACCCAAACGCTGCTGGCTCATGAGGCCACAATCGACAAATATATCGGCGATGCAGTCATGGCCTTCTGGAACGCGCCAAACACTGTTGAAAATCATCCACAAAAGGCATGTGAAGCGGCACTGGCAGTGATTGAGGCGAGTAAGGCAGAAACGGACTCCTGGGCAGCGGAAGGCGTTCCGCCGGTGCGGACACGGATCGGCCTGCATTTCGGGCAGGCAATTATCGGCAATGTGGGAAGTTCGGACCGGCTGAACTACACGGCGCTCGGTGACGCCGTAAATCTGGCGTCGCGGCTCGAGGGGATGAACCGCGAGCTGAAGACAAGCATTTTGATAAGTTCAGATTTGGCAGAACGCGTAGCAGGAAAGTTCGATCTGAAATCTGCCGGAGATGTGCGCATCAAGGGATATGACGACCCTGTCAGCATTTTTGAGTTGTCTGGTCTTCAAGCAGACTCAGAAGACAGGTCATCGTAATAGATCTGACGCATCTCTGCGAAGAGTGACGCGCGGCGCAAATTCCAGCATGGCAGATGCACCGCGCGCAGTCGGCTAGAAGACGAATTCGTCCGCTGTCAGGTCTGATAAGAGGACATTGTTGACCAAAAGCGTGTCCCCATTGCCAAGATTAATGGAGAGCGTCAATGCACTAATCTGGGTGGCAGCGCCCTGAACATCGGCAAAGTCGGTTAGAATTGCCACCCCGCTGACATCGATGACATCACCACCCGCGACATCAAAATCGGTAATATTGTCAATGCCGGTAGACGCGACGAAGCTGTCGTTGCCGTTTCCTCCGGTCAGCGTATCGTCACCACCATTGCCGGCGACGGTGTCGTCCCCGTCTCCGCCAACAACGGTATCGTTGCCTGCGCCGCCGAAAATCACGTCATTGCCGTTTCCGCCTTCGACACTGTCGTTGCCGCTGCCGGCGAAAATGGAGTCATTCCCGGCGCCTCCGAAGACCGTGTCGTTACCTGATGCGCCGCCGATCTGGTCAGCATCATCGCCGCCAAACAACAGGTCATCTCCGATATTGGCGAACAGGATATCCTCCCCTTCGCCGCCAAACAGAGTATCGTTGCCCGCATCGCCAACAACACTGTCGTCGCCAACGCCGCCGCCAACGCTGTCATCACCGTCGCCGCCGCTAAGCGTGTCATCCTCCAGAGACCCGAAAATCTGGTCGTTGCCGCCGAGACCCCGAATAATGTCAAACCCGGCGCCACCGCCCAGAAGATCATTGCCACCGTTATTGCCGGTAATTTGGTCGTTTCCGTCGCCGCCAAAAAACCTGTTTCCATTGTCAGCGGTGACGGTTTCAAAGCCGAACCCGGCGTCAAAGATGATGTCATTTCCGTCGCCGCCAAAGATGGTGTCCGACCCATTACCGCCTCCAATGGAATCATCACCTGGTCCTCCGCTCAGGATATCCAGCCCCTCACCGCCGGCGAGCGTGTCATTGCCGTCGTCATCGACACCTGCATAGATCTGATCGTTTCCAGCATCGCCGAACATGTCATCAGCGCCGGGACCGCCTACGACAAAATCGTCGCCCGTTCCTGCGCCGGTAATGTCATCGCCGCCCCCAAGCCGGATGATGTCATTTCCACTTCCGCCATCGACAAAATCGTTTCCTAAACCAGCATCTGTCGTGTCATTCCCGCCTAGCAGGGTGATGTCGTCGAATTGCCCGGTTCCATTCAGCGTTTCTGAAGCGTTTGTTCCAATCAGATTTGCCATTCTCTTCCCCTCAAATTGTTCAAATTATCGAAACAACGAAAGTTGAGCGCCGCCTTTATCATGCGAGAACTAAGAATATATGTGAAGGTCGCGCAGATAAAAAACCATAACGCTGCGTAAAATTTCATATTTACAATAATGAGAAGACGAGACTGCTGGCTGTTTTCGAAAGAGATCAAATAATCGTGCGGTGCACCGATTAATCTTAATGCCACAAAGACAGCGCGAAACCGGTTGAAGGTATTGATTTCCACATCTGCCGAAATAAAACAATTTCATGATGTTGCGTGCCAGAAATCTGAGTTCAAGACTGCGAAGTGCCGCTTTGCTTCGCGGGCACAGATATACCTATGATTTGTGGGTCCAAAGGGGCGAAAAACACGCAACGGATAAAATTGCCTGGAAAGAAGAACTGCACGTGCCGGATGAATACCGTCAGCACAGCACGGAATACGCCCCGACACCTGGCCTATGCGTTCAACTGGCTCTGAAGGGTCTCGAAGTTGACCTGAACCAATATGCTTTTGTTGATGTTGGCTCCGGACGTGGGCGGGTGCTCCGGCTGGCTTGCGAATATCCGTTTAGGCAAGTGCTCGGGATAGAAATGGATCAGAGCCTGGCCCGGCAAGCTGAAGAAAATATCCTGTCTTTGCCCAAGGTCCGGCATAGGGCTGGTCATTCTCAGGCCATCGCCGGCAATGCGCTCGACTGTACCCTACCCGACATGCCGACGATCTTTTACCTCTTCAACCCGTTTGACGAAGATGTAACCGCTGCCTTTTTGAGGCGGCTTCAGGCCCGAACCAGCCATGTGTCTAAAGACATCATTCTGTTTCTCAATTTGAAATACAGCAAACTTCTCGACCAGCACGGGTATAGGCAGCTGGATCCGAAACCCCTGCCCGGCCTGCTGCTGAAGGCCTTGTCACCTTATCCATTGCAAGCCTACGCCAAGTGTGTGCCTTGTTAGGCAGCATCAGACTGCCAAAGCCGGACTAGCAGTCGAGTGTGGTTCAGAGCGCGAGTTCTTCCTTGAGAAAATCCGGCGCCGGCCCTGCGACCAGATCAGCGATCGTGGTTTTCTCAAGCGGTTCAAAAAACCTGTCCAGAGAATCCTGAAGCACATCCTTCAGTTTGCACCACTCATACAAGCTGCAGCTTTCCGCATTGCTGAAACATCTGGTGAGGCAAAAGTCGCTCTCAAACATCCGAACGATTTCTGCGACCCGGATTTCTTCAGGAGGCATATCCATCCAGATTCCGCCGTTCCGCCCAGGCGTGGAAGCAATCATCCCTGCCTTGCGCAAGGATTGAATGGCTGCGACGACCTGTGACCGGTGTCCGATGTGCCGGTCTACGAGTGAATCGACGGAGATTTTGGCACCTTTCAGCAGCGCCAAATGCACCAGGATTTGAATGGCGATATCTGTGCGTTCCGTTAGACGCATGGCTCAATCCCACCCTTTTTTCGTTTTTACAAGCACGTACTTCCTCAACGCCGGCCATCAAGCAGTGTTAACAAAAATTGGGGTAAAAACTCCAAAACCAAGTAAACCCCACATCGCACATAATCCGCTCCAAATATATTTTTTGTCATTCTTTGGGAGTGGCTATAGATATTATATAGTGTCGCTCTATCGAAATGTACAGATTTCCTTGAAAAATAAAGTTAACGTCACCATTATTAAAGTATACAAAGATTATCATCCGATATATTAGAAGTATCAATCGGAATATTTTTCTGTAACGGAGCTTTCCCCTCGGGCTCTCTTTGAGTTAGATAAACATTCGATCATTCGAATATAAGAAAACTGAAAACTGACCATTCCTCAAACGTAACGTGACGCATTTCATTATTGTTCCAATCCATTTCTCAAGAAGTAAAAAAGGCATCTGTCTCAATGAATTGTCCAAATTATCGATAATTATTCAGCCGCTCGCGAAAGCGTCGTCATGAACTGCTGGACATCGCTTTTAAGGTCGTCGGTATGCGCCAGAATTGATGCTGTTGATCCCCGCACAATCTCCGATGCTCCAGACACTTGCGACGTTGCTTCTGCAATCCCATGGATGGATTGAGTGACAGCCTGCGTTCCACTTGCTGCCCGCTGAACGCTGGAACTTATTTCGCCAGTTGCTTCGTTTTGCTGCTCGACTGCTGCCGCGATGGAAGCGGAGATTTCATTCATCCGCGCTATGGTCTGGTTGACGTTGCCTATTGCGCCAGCCGATTTCTCGGTCGCGGCCTGAATGCCTTCAATCTGCTGGCTTATTTCGGACGTTGCCTTGCCCGTCTGGCCGGCAAGTTCCTTTACCTCTGAAGCCACAACCGCAAAGCCCTTGCCTGCCTCTCCGGCCCTTGCCGCCTCAATGGTCGCATTCAGCGCAAGGAGGTTTCTCTTATCCGCGATCTCATTGATCAGCCCGACAATTTCGCCGACCCGGTTAACCGCGTCGGTAAGCGAAGTGACGGTTTCAATGGCAATGTTGCTCTGGGAGACGGCGGTATCTGAAATTTCATAGGACTCAGATACCTGCCGGCTGATTTCCGAGACGGATGCCGCAAGCTCTTCGGCTGCCGCTGCAACAGTTTGAACGTTTGCAGCCGCCTCGTTGGAGCTGGTATCGACCGCCGTCGTCTCGGTTTCCGTACGTTCGGCCGCCCCACCCAGTTGCTGCGAGGCATCAGACAATGCATCCGTCGCCTGGGCAAGTTTTCCAGTTGCCAGTCCTATTGAATTTTCAAAATCAGAACCGAGCTTTTCAATGGTTTCACGCCTGTCCCGTTTTCCGGCCTCAATATAGACTGACAAGGCCAGGTCCATATCCAGCAGTGCTGCCTTTATGATTGCACGGCGGAGCGCAGCGGCAGAGCTGGCCGTCTTGCCAGCAAACATAGATTTTCGTTCGCGCCGTTTGGTAATTGCTTCGCACAGGCCGCATATCAGGAAACTGTAACCGCCGATGTACCAGCGTGGTTCGAGACCGAGCTTGTTGTGCACTTCGCCGATTGCGGTCACTGATTTCACATAGTCTTCGTCAAACGTCCCATTCAGAATGATTTCCCAATGCCTGATCTGCATCGATTTAGCGTGGGCAATGTGATCAGAATTGCGGAAAAATGCTCTCGTTTCAGGAAAGTTCCCTACATGCTCATAAAACCGGTCAAGAACTGAAGGCATTTCGTCAAGAACACGGTCCCTGCCTTCCCTGAGGACCAGAAGATCACTTTCTTCCAGACCGGAGAATTTAAGCCGCTGATATTGATCGCCGTTAGAACTTTCCGTGCTCATTCCGCAAGCTCCCGCATAGGACGTTACGCAGGGATGCTTGTTTTATTTGATTAATTCAAAATTTATGCACGCTATTTGTAAAATTACCTATACGTATATTTTCTTACTATACCCTTGATTGAAAACGGTTTTTTAAATCAATAAAAAGCGTTTTTGGCTCGAAAAAATCGTTATTTTGTTTATTGAAGCCGGCCGTTTGTGACAGTCAGAATCATCCAGGACCGCTGGACGTTGAGGATTTTGAACGTCTAAGTTGGTTCATTCCGGCAAGCACAGGGCTGCTACATGGGTTTCATCATACGTTTTCTGAAATCGTCGATAGCTTCGATTTCTCCTGTTTCCTTGCTCCTGGCCGTGAGCGTATTTGGTGCTTCGCTAACCCCGACCCTTACGCCCAGGGATTTGATTATATCCGGCGCTGTAGGTGGAGCGGTTGCAGCCCTTGGTTACGAGGCTGGCTATCTGATGACCGTGATCTGGCGGTATCTTGAGTTGCCGGGCATTCCGAAAAAACTGCAGCGGCCTTATGCCTTTTTTATAGGCGCAATCTCGGTTGGCGTGGTTGTTTATTCACTCGCAAAGTCGGCCGATTGGCAAAATGCCACCCGTACGGCAATTGGTCTGGAACCGATTGATGCCTCAGGATCTCTGGAGATTTTTGCAATCGCCGTTTGTGTGGCAGCGGCTCTTTTCTTTACGTTCCGCTTGCTTGCAGCTACGCAGCGCAAACTCCATGGCTGGTTCAACCGGATTGTCCCCAGGCGCATAGGTTACGCTCTCTCAACGGTGATCGTTCTTTGGCTGTTTTGGGCCCTGATAGATGGTGCCCTGATCCGCAACGCATTCAAGGCAGTAGACTCGTCTTTCGAGGCAGCCGACATCTTGATGGAAGCCGAGATCGCCCAACCTCAGGATCCCATGAAAAACGGCAGTAAAGCGTCCCTCGTCGATTGGCAGGATTTGGGCCGCAGAGGGCGCCAGTTTATTGCCACGGCTCCAAACGTTGACGAGATATCGGCTTTCTATGGTGCAAAATCGCAAGAGCCAGTCAGGGTTTACGTTGGAAGACGTTCGGCAAAGACCGCTGATGCCCGTGCCGAATTGGCCTTGAAAGAGCTGATCCGTATTGGCGGATTTGAACGTGCAGCACTGGTTGTCACCGTCCCGACCGGAACCGGCTGGATGGATCCGGGCGCACACGACACGATCGAGTTCATACTTGGCGGGGACGTTGCGACGGTCGCTGTTCAGTATTCCTATCTGACCAGCGCGCTGGCGCTTCTCGCCCATCCAGAATATGGCGTGGACCAGTCCCGCGCGCTGTTTGATGTCATCTATGACCACTGGACCAAACTGCCGCGTGACCATCGGCCGAAACTCTATGTTCACGGTCTCAGCCAAGGTGCATACAATTCCCAGGAAACCTTGCCCCTGTTCGACATGTTGAGTGATCCAATCCATGGAGCCATGTGGGCGGGTTCGCCCTTCTTCTCCAGATATTGGGCGGCCATCCGCAATGACCGCAATCCCGACAGCCCTGCATGGCGGCCGACATTTGGAAATGGCTCCTTGGTTCGGGTGATGAACCAATATGGAGGTTTGGAGGGCAATTTTGCGCCCTGGGGACCGATCAGAACGGTGTTCTTGAACTACGCCAGCGATCCGATCGTGGAATTCACCTTCGATAGCGCATTTCAAAAGCCCGCCTGGCTTGTACCTCCGCGTGCACCGGACGTTCCTGATGAGCTTGTTTGGTTTCCTGTCGTCACAATGCTGCAGTTGGCGATCGATTCAGGCCTGGCCTTGAAGGTGCCGGGGTTCGGGCACTACTACATTGCGCGGGACTACATTGATGCATGGGCCGCTGTGACTGATCCACCAGGCTGGACAAAAGAGCGCGCCCGACAACTGAAAGCCATTTTCGAAGCGCGAGGTACGCCTCTTTGACAATAGGAATTGATTGCGAGCGCTATGTAGCTTCCAGCAGCTTCTCAATACTACGCTTGAAGCCATCCTTGGAGGCATCAACGGTCGTCAGAATATCTTCGATCTTGAAGAAATCCGCAGTGCTGTAACGGCCCACAGGTGGCGTGACCAACAGGTCCGGAGATTTGTGTTTCAGCTTTTCCGCGACGATTGAGTGCAGCGTGATGTTGAACGAGCCGATCCAGGTTTCCAGCCCGCCTGGCAGATTGCCGGTATTTTCACGTTTGTTGATGGTCACATCAATTCCGACCGTGTGGTGGGAGGTTTTGTCCAGAATATCGAACGGGGTGGGATTGACGAAGCCGCCGTCGATCAACACCAGGCCTTCGTGGCGAATTGGCGTGAGAAGAACCGGCAGGGCACAGGACGCGGCAATTGCCGGCATCAATGCCCCCTCCTCCAGTATGACCTGGCCCTGGCTGTGAAAGTCCGTCGCCACGATTTTCATGGGCACACTCAGACCTGAAAACGATTCCGGCAGCTCCGGCGGCAATACCGCATCAAACAGCACCATGGGATCGATCAGAGACGGTCTTGTCAGATTGAGCAGGGACGACAAGGGCCGCCCGCTGTCCAAGAACAGCTTCTTCAGGAGGGGCCGTCTGCGGGCAAAGAGATCGATGGCATAGGCGCGGATGTCTGCCCCTGACATACCATTTGCATAGAAGCTGCCCAAGAGTGCGCCCATCGAGGTGCCGGAGATCTGCGCTGGACGGATACCTAACTCATCCAGTGCTTCAAGCATCGGGATATGCGCAAAACCTTTTGCCGCCCCTCCGCCCAGAGCCAGCGCGAGGCCGGATTTTTTGTTTTTGCTCGTATGGCTGCCGTCGCCAGACGGCTCACACTCCGGACTTTTGGTGTTCAATCCAGGTTCTCCTGCAACTGGCCCGGCCCCGTTTGCAGGATGCGTTCCTGCCACCAGGCAACCTGCTGCAGCTGTAACCAGAAAATCCCGCCTATGAAACATTGGCTTGCTCAAAACTGTTGGCGACAATGCCATTGTCAGCACAGGAGGCGGGACAATTCGAGCTAATTCCTGAAACTCAGCCCTCAGCCACCCGGTCTTCAAGGCGGAAGCTGAAAATGCGGGCGATCTGGGTCAGCGCCATTTCGAACTCGGATTCTTGAGAATTGCCGATCCGCTCCTCAAAAGCGGCGAGAATCATGTCTTTGGTGGCGCCTTTGACAGCGAAGATGAAAGGAAAACCGAATTTTTCCAGATACCGGCCGTTCAGGTCCGTAAAGCGGGCAAATTCATCTGCCGTCAGACGATCCAGACCAGCGCCCGCCTGCTCTTTTTTGGAATCCTCAGCAATTTCTCCGGCCATGGCTGCTTTTCCAGCCAAGTCCGGATGCGCGCGGATGAGCGCCAGTTGCTTGTCGTGACCGGCAGACCGCATGGCGGCTTCGAAAGCCTTGATCAGCGCGGCCCGGTTTTCATATGGCGCGGACTTGTGAGTGTCAGCCGCGACCCAGGGCGAGTGTTCAGCCACATCACCAAATTGGTCCAGAAAAGCCTGTAGGCTGTATCCGTTGATTTCCGAGATATGCAACATTTAGGGACTACTTCTGCTGCGCGAGCCAGGCACCGAGGTCTGCCCGCTCCTGGTCCGTCATACCTGTTTCATTGCCAAGCGGCATTGCGTCGGACTGAACCGCCTGAGCCATGACCAGATCCGCATACCGCCGCAGGTCCTCGACGGTCTCAAGTTGGATTTCCTTGGGCGCTTCATCGAAGCTCTCGTTGGTCGGAACGGCAGCATGACAGGACGCACAATGAGCCTTGGTGATTTTCACCACGGTCGCATCTGCAACCTCTGCTGCGCCGGAAAAATCCTTTGGCGCGGTCATGATTAGCGCAGCAAGCAGGGCAACGGCAGCAACAGGGAGGGACCACCAGAACTTGGCCATCGGATCACCGGCATCATGCCGGTTGAGGAAGTGACGCACCATGCCGCCCATCACAAGCACAAGCGCCACTAGGATCCAGGAGTGTTCGTGGGCGGTCAGCATCGGATAATGGTTGGACACCATCATCAGGAGGACAGGCAGCGTCAGGTAATTGTTGTGAACCGAGCGCTGTTTACCCATGGCGCCTAGTGCTGGGTCGGGCGCTTCGCCCGCCATAAGGCTGGCTGCAATTTTCTTCTGGTTGGGAATGATGATCCCGAAGACGTTGACCGCCATGATCGTGCCGATAAAGGCCCCAACATGGATCAGCGCGCCGCGGCCAGAATAAACGTGGGTAAAGAGATAAGACGCTGCCATGATCAGGACAAAAACACAGACTGCAAGCAGTGGCGTGTTGTTGCCCAATGATGATTTGCACAGCCTGTCGTAGATAATCCAGCCTGCCGCCAGTGACCCGACCGAAATCAGGATTGCCTCGCCTGGGGTTAGTTCAAGTACATTTGGATCAATAAGATACGCCGTTGCGTTAAAGTAGTACTGCACCACCAGAAGGGCAAAGCCTGTGACCCAGGTGAGATAGGCCTCCCACTTGTACCAGATTAGGTCGGACGGCAGTTCCTTGGGTGCGACCGTGAATTTCTCAACGTGATAGAAGCCGCCGCCATGAACCTCCCAGGCTGTGCCAAAAACGCCTTCCTTCATGCCGTCGCGTTTGCGCAAGGAAAGGTCCAGGGCAATGAAGTAAAAGGACGTGCCGATCCAACCGATCCCGACGATCAGGTGGCCCCATCGAAAGAGCAGATTTAACCAGTCCATTGCGAAGGCAAGGGTCATAGCAGCGCGTCCATTTAGCTTGGGAGATAACGGGCACCTGGAGCATGTGCTCCAGGTGCGTTTCTGGTTAGTACGCCCATTACGGGCGGGCTTGAATGTTATTGCGGCAGTTTGTCGTCAACGCCCTTGACGTACCAGTTCATGCCAAGGATCGCGCCGTCTTCAAGCCGGACACCATCGGCAGCTGCTTCTGATCCGTCCTGCTTGGTGATCGGGCCTGTGAAAGGTTCCCAGCCGCCCTTGATCTTGGCTTCGGTTGCCTTCGCCATTTCGACCACATCATCCGGCAGATTGGTGTAGGGCGCCATGACAACGTGGCCTTCGGAAATGCCATCCCAGGTGCTTTGGCTTTCCCAGGTGCCGTCAAGAACCGCCTGAACACGCTCAATGTAGTATGGTGCCCAGTTGTCGATGATGGCGGTGTATTGCGCCTTGGGCCCGAACTTCACCATGTCCGTTGCTTGGCCAAAACCGTGCACGCCGCGCTCTTGAGCGATCTGTAGGGGCGCAGAGGAATCCGTGTGCTGGGTGATGATGTCCGCATCCTGATCGATTAGTGCCTTGGCGGCATCTGCTTCCTTGCCTGGATCAAACCAGGTGTTGACCCAAACAACCTTGACCTTGAAATCGGGATTGATGGACTGAGCACCCAGCATGAAAGCATTTATGCCGGAAATCACTTCCGGGATCGGGAAGGAAGCGATGTAGCCTGCCACACCAGTCTTGGACTGCTTGGCCGCAATCTGACCGATGATGTACCGGCCTTCGTGGAACTTCGAATTGTAGGTCGCAACGTTGTCGGCGGTCTTGTATCCGGTGGCGTGTTCGAACTTTACTTTCGGGTATTTCTTCGCGACCTTGATCGTCGGGTTCATATAACCGAAGGACGTGGTGAAGATGAGGCCGCAGCCTTCACGGGCGAAACGTTCAATAGCACGTTCGGCATCCGGACCTTCAGGAACATCTTCCAGAAAAGCCGTCTCGACCCTGCCACCAAAATGCTCTTCTACGGCCAACCGCCCGAGGTCATGCTGATAGCTCCAGGGGATATCGGTCGGATTCACGTAGACGAAGCAGGCCTTTAAGTCGGCGGCATGTGCTGTCGATGCCCCGGCAAGAAGCGCAAGGCCAGCGACGGCGGTTTTGAGAATTTTTTTCATGTCAGACAATTCCCTCTTGTTGGATCTTCTATTCAGCGATCTGAACAGCCTGCCGGACCCTGATCGCAGCGGGTCGGGCAGCGACCGGCCTTACCGGTCCGGAACAAATGGCTTGCCGAGGCATGCCGGAGTATTGACCAGCGTCAGCCGACGGTTTGCCGAAATGAGTACGAGCACGACGATGGTGGCAATATAGGGCAAGCTGGACAGGAATTGCGATGGAATTCCGGCGCCAATTGCCTGTGCATGGAAGGTGAGAACCGTAACGGCACCAAAGAGATAGGCACCCGCTACCACGCGCAACGGCAGCCAGGAGGCAAACACGACCAGCGCCAGCGCAATCCAGCCCCGTCCGGCGGTCATGTTGTCGACCCACTGCGGCGTATAAGCCAGCGACATATAGGCCCCGGCAAGCCCCGCGCAGCCGCCGCCAAACAGCACGGCCATGAAGCGGACCTTGACGACTGAATAGCCAAGCGCATGGGCCGAACCGTGATTGTCTCCAACGGCCCGGAGGACCAGACCCATGCGGGTTTTGAACAGTACCCAGGAAACCAGCGCCACCAAGGCAAAACCTGCGTAGACGATGGCGTCCTGCTGGAAGAACACCGGTCCGATGAACGGAATTTCCGAAAGACCCGGAATGTAGAGTTCTGGTAGGCGGAGGCCCGGAACACCGATGAAGTGTTCTCCGATCATGCCAGAGATCCCAAGCCCCAGGATTGTGAGCGCAAGTCCGGTGGCAACCTGGTTGGTGACAAGGCCGAGCACAAGAAAGCCAAACAGTGAAGACATGGCCATCCCTGCTGCTATCGCTGCAATGACGCCCAGAAATCCGGAGCCGGTCACATTGGCGACCGCAAAGCCGACGACGGCGCCCATGATCATCATGCCTTCAACGCCGAGGTTCAAAACGCCGGACCGTTCCACGACGAGCTCGCCTATGGCTGCAATCAGCAGCGGTGTTGCCGCCGTGATAACGGTCAGTAGAACTGCTTCAAACATGAGATGCCTCCCCGCCAAGGTTGCTGCGGCGGTGGGAGACCAGCCGGATCTTGTACAAAATTAAGGTGTCGCAAGCGAGCACGAAGAAGAGCAGCAGGCCCTGGATCACGCTGGCGATCTTGTCGGATATGCCCATGGATGCCTGCACGGCTTCTCCGCCGATGTAGGAAGTGGCAAGGACAAAACCCGCGATCAATATTCCGATCGGGTTCAGGCGCCCGAGGAAGGCGACGATAATTGCGGTAAAGCCGTAACCGGGGGAAATGGACGGCAGCAGCTGATTGAGTGAACCGGAGACTTCCATGGTTCCGGCAAGTCCCGCCAGGCCGCCAGCAAGCGCAAAGGCAAAGAAGGTCAGTTTCTTTGAGGAAAACCCGGCAAATCCCCCTGCCCGCGGACTTTCGCCCATGACACGGATTTCAAAACCCTTGAGGGTTTTAGCCAGCACCACCGCCAGAACAATGACCACGAGGACCGTAATTGGCGCAGCCACGCTCATCCGGCCATCGCCGATAACCGGTAGGGTCGCGGCATCAGAAAAGATACGCGATTCAGGGAAGTTGTAACCATCCGGATCGCGCCAAGGACCACGGACAAGGTAATCCAGCAAAAGCCCAGCCACATAAACCAGCATCAGGCTGGTCAGGATTTCATTTGTATTGAACCGTGTTTTGAGGAAAGCCGGAATAAGCGCCCAGGCTGCCCCCCCAAGCACACCGAACAGCAACATCAAAGGCAGTGTCAGACCGTTTTCGAATTCCGGAAAGAGAATTGGCAGAAAACAGCCGCAAAGTGCGCCGAAGACGAATTGGCCCTCCGCCCCAATGTTCCAGTTGTTGGACAGGTAACAGACCGACAGTCCGCAGGCGATCAGCACCAGAGGCGTTGCCTTGACGATGATCTCCTGCAGTGACCAAGAGTCGGTCAAGGGTTCTATGAAGAACTTGTAGAGCCCCAGAAACGGATCCTTACCGGCAATTGCCAGTAGAATTGCAGCCGCAATGAGGGTCAGACCGACGGCGATAATCGGCGACAGCAAGGTCATGGCCTGGCTGTGCTCTTTCCGTTTGACGAGTTCGATCCGCATTACGCCTCCTCCGACACGGTTTCGGCGCCACCAGCCATTAATATTCCGACCCGTTCGCGGGTCATGGACCGGGCATCTTCTGTGGCCGAAAGATAACCGCGCGAGATCACGGCTATCCGGTCGGCAATTTCAAAAATTTCGTCTAGATCCTGGCTGATTACCAGCACGGCAGAGCCGGAACGCGCCAGATCAATCAGTGCCTGACGGATCAGTGCAGCGGCACCCGCATCAACGCCCCAGGTCGGCTGATTGACCACCAGAACACCCGGTTTACGGTCAAGCTCACGGCCGACCACGAATTTTTGCAGGTTCCCGCCTGAAAGCGCGCGTGCTTCGGCGTCGTCATGCGACATGCGGACGTCGTAAGTTTTCTTGATCCGCTTCTCCAGCTCTCCTGCCTTTGCAGTCGAAACGAAGCCGGAGCCGACCAGTCCGTCGCCGGTGCCGTGGCGGGTCAGGACGATGTTGCTGGAGAGTTTCAAACCCGGAACCGCGCCATGGCCAAGACGCTCTTCGGGAACGAATGCCGCATCACCCTTGCGCCGCCAGTTGATGTCTCGATTGCCGCAGGGCTTGTCATCAAGCACGACCATGCCCGCTGCCACCGGCATTTCACCGGAAATTGCATCAAACAGCTCCCCCTGGCCATTGCCGGCTACACCGGCTATCGCAACAACTTCGCCTGCGTGAACTTCCAGATCAATGGCATTGAGCCGCGTAGCAAACGGGGTGGCTGCCGGCGCGCTGAGTTTCGTTAAAGTCAAACGGGCCGGCCCTGTTTCCGGTGCCTCGTCACCGCTGCTGACGCTGACGACCTCCGAGCCGACCATCATGCTTGCAAGGCTCGCGGCAGTTTCCTGTGATGGGTCGCACTCGCTGACCACCTTGCCATGGCGAAGGATTGTCGCGTGATGGCAAATCCGCTGGACCTCTTCCAGACGGTGGGAAATGTAAAGGACAGCACAGCCCTCGTCGGCGAGGCGTTGCAGGGTAAGAAACAGCGTATCTGCTTCCTGAGGCGTGAGGACAGACGTCGGCTCATCCATGATGATCAGGTCCGGTTCCTGCAGCAGGCAGCGGACGATTTCGATCCGCTGGCGTATGCCAACTGGAAGGTCCGCCACCACATCCCGCGGATTGAGCGGCAGACCGTAATCCTTCGAGACGGTTTCGATCCGCTCAGACAGGGCCTTCATGTTTCCCGGGTTGGGCAGTGCGAGCGCGATGTTTTCAACAACGGTCAAGGCTTCAAACAGCGAAAAGTGCTGAAAAACCATGCCGATGCCAAGCGCCCGGGCCGCCGCAGGATTGCCAATGCTGACCTTCTTGCCCAGCCAGGAAATCTCACCGCCATCTGGTTCCAGGGCGCCATAGAACATCTTGACCAGCGTCGACTTGCCGGCCCCGTTCTCCCCAAGGAGGGCGTGGATCTCACCCTTGTTGATGGCAAGGTCCACCGCGTCGTTGGCGAGAATGTCGCCAAACCGTTTCGTCAGTCCGCGCGCATCGAGCAAGGTCCCGATCTGCGAGCGCTGGGATCCGCCGGCATCCTCCAGTTTTTCCTTTTCCAGGTGTTCCGTCACCGCGTTCCTGTCCCCCGCATTCCGGCCTTGTTGCCGGAGTTTCCCCGTCCGGAGCCTTGGTCAAGACCAGCGGCGCTTAGGCGCTCTTCCTCGTCCCTTGCCAAAAGTTCCACCGTGATACCAGCAGCGATTGCCGCCGGGTGTTTTGATCGAATATCTGCTAAGCCGACCGGGCATACCATGCTGCCAACGACCGTCGGCGCAAGTCCCCGTGCCTTCAATCGTTTTTCAAACCGCGCCCGTTTTGTTGCGCTTCCTATGACACCGCAATAGGCAAACCGCTGTTGAGCCAAAGCTGCAGCCATGATCTCTTCATCAAGCGCATGGGAATGGGTCATGGCGAGAACGAATGCATCGGCCGGCGCGCTGCTCAGGCAGCTAGAAACTGATGAATCTGTTCTATTGAGGAGCCGCTTTTGAACGTTCGCCGGTACGGCTGCCGGAAACACATCTGGACGGCTGTCGAGCCACGTTATTTCAAATGGCAAAGGCGCAAGCGCCAGAACAACGGCCTTGCCCACATGCCCGGCCCCGAAGAGGAAAAGCGGCCTTGAATCACTCCCGAAAACTTCAGTCAGCTGACCGTCCGGTTGAATGTTGAAGCGGTCAACAGCAGGAACGTCGGCCAGTTCACGCTCAACCGGTTCACCTTCTTTCAGGGCGGCGCACGTCGAAAACGGCTTTCCGTTGCGCTCCTGATCCGCAAGCATCTCGGCCATGGGCAGTTGGGCCGATTCAAGCACCTCAATCGCCACATCGGCCCGGCCACCGCAGCATTGGCCGAGATCCGGGCCCAGCGAAACCTTGCGCAGCTCAAGGCCCTTGTGGCGGTTCTGAAGGGCTTGCCGTGCCCAATGGATCGTCTCGAATTCCAGTGTTCCACCACCAATGGTGCCGCGGAAGCTGCCGTCGGCCATCACGATCATGCGGGCGCCGTTTTCGCGCGGCGTCGAGCCAAGTGCGGACGCGACCGTGACGAGTGCACAGGCCTCGCCGCGTCCGAGTGTTTCCGCGATATGGCTCCATATCCGCATCACGAGGCCTGCCTTTCCCGCATCTTGCGGACGGCCTTCATGATGGCTTCCGGTGTTGCAGGCGCGTCAAGATCTGGAATTACACCCGGCTTCAGGCTCGCAACAGCGTCGGTGATGGCGCAAAAGACCGAGTTTGCCAGCATGACAGGAGGTTCACCGACAGCCTTGGACCGGTAGATTGTTTCCTGCGGATTGCCGGATGACCGGTAGAGGTTGACCCGGAAATCTTCGGGAATATCCGAAGCGGTCGGGATCTTGTAGGTCGATGGCGCATGGGTTCGCAGCCGGCCTTCCTCGTCCCAGACCAGCTCTTCCGTGGTCAGCCAGCCCATTCCCTGAACAAAGCCGCCCTCAATCTGCCCGATGTCGATTGCTGGGTTCAGGGAGTGACCGACGTCATGCAGAATATCGATCCGGTCAACCGTCATTTCACCGGTCATGGTGTCAACGGTGACTTCCGCGCACGCTCCACCATAAGCAAAATAGAAAAATGGCCGTCCGGTTGCGCTCTCCCGGTCCCACGTGATCATTGGCGTCGCATAAAAGCCTGCGTGGGACATCTGCACACGCGCCATATGCGCTTGTTTGGCAACTTCCGCCAGGCTGAAGGACTGGTCACCGACCAGAACCTTGTTATCACTGAAATGGATCACATCCGGCGCGCACTGGTGCTGCTCGCTCAAGAACGCAATTAACCGGGACTTGATTTCAGTGACCGCATTTTTGGCGGCCATGGCATTAAGATCGGTTCCCGAGGATGCCGCGGTCGGACCGGTGTTCGGCACTTTGGCGGTGTTTGTTGCGGTAATGACAACCTTGTCGAGGGTTACCCCAAACTCGTCGGCAACGACCTGGGCGACCTTTTGATAAAGCCCCTGCCCCATTTCGGTGCCGCCGTGGTTCAAATGCACCGAACCGTCGGTATAAAGATGGACCAGCGCACCGGCCTGATTGAGATGCTTCAGGGTGAAGGAAATGCCGAATTTGACTGGTGTCAGTGCGAGGCCTTTTTTCAGAACTGCGTTTTCTGCGTTAAAGGCCCGAACAGCTTCCCGGCGGTCCCAGTAGTCTGAGGATTGCTCAAGTTCACCGATGAGGTCATGCATCAGCTGATACTCTTCAACCGGCATGCCATAGGGCGTCAGATTGCGCTCGCCGTCGTAGAAGTTCAGCTTACGGATTTCCAAAGGATCCCGGCCAAGGGAAATCGCAATCGCATCCACCATTCGTTCCGCTGACAGCATGCCCTGTGGGCCGCCAAAACCACGGAATGCTGTATTCGAGCAGGTATCGGTGCGCAGTCTACGGCTGCGAATCACCGCATCTGGATAAAAATAGCTGGAGTCTGCGTGGAACATGGTCCGGTCGTTGACGCCAAGCGACAAATCCGCCGAATAGCCGCACCGGGCCAGGAAGTTGAGATCGACTGCGCGGATCTTTCCGCTGCTGTCGTGGCCTACCTGCCATTCGACACGAAAATCATGCCGTTTTCCGGTCATGATCATATCGTCGTCGCGGTCGAGCCGCATCTTGCATGAACGGCCGGTGTGGGTTGCCGCCAAAGCCGCAAGGCTAGCCCATTGGTTCGCCTGGGACTCCTTGCCGCCAAATCCACCGCCCATGCGGCGGATTTCTGCGGTTACGGCCGCGTCCGGTACACCCAGAACCTTGGCGACCGTGTGCTGGACTTCAGTCGGATGCTGGGTGGACGTATGGACAAATACGCCGCCGTCTTCCTGCGGAATGGCGAGCGCGACCTGACCCTCGAGATAAAAATGCTCCTGTCCGCCCACATGAAAAACACCTGACAGTGTCTGTTCAGCCGCCGGCATGCCTGTCTCGGGAGACCCCCGTCGGAACTGGTAGTCGGGAAGAACGGTGATATCGGCAGCAACGGCGTCTTCAGCGGTGATGATCGGCGTGATCGGATCCACTTCGAAATCCGCCAGAAGCGCAGCGCGGCGGCCCGCATCCCGCGTTTCTGCAACGACTGCGAAGGCAACCTGACCATGAAAGAGGATTTCCTCTTCAGCCAGCACCGGATCGCCGCCAAAACCCGACGAGCAATCGTTTATGCCCGGAATGTCCCTGGCCGTCAGAACCGCCACAACACCAGGTGCTTGACGTACCTTGTCGAGGTTCATCGCTTTCAGGCGGCCGCGAACGGCCTGCCTGATCCAGCCCGGCACAACGTGAAGGGTGCCAACCGGCTCAACGATATCATCGATGTAGACCGCGGTACCCGTTACGTGCTTGTCGGCGCTGTCGTGTCTGAGCGCCTTTCGGACATGTTGGAGACCTGCCTCGGAAGTTTTCGGATCAAGCGGCGCGGTCATCGGCGGCCTCCCGCTTCTCCAGGACACGCAGCTGGGACGCCGGTGTCCCGCTGGCCTCCATCAAGGCCTTCGCAAGCAGTGCCCGCGCTGTTTCCATGCGGTATTCGGCACCAGCGCGCATGTCCGTCAAAGGACTGTAGTCTCCATGGAGCGCCTGCATGCCTGCGCTCCAGGTCGCAGGGTCCTCCAGTGATGCACCTGCCAAGGCTGCCTCTGCACCGGCTGCTCGTTTCGGCGTACCTGCCATGCCGCCATAGGCAATGCGCGCTTCGGTGATTATGCCCTCAGACACGGTGAACATGAAAGCGCCCATGACGGACGAAATGTCCTGATCAAAGCGCTTGGAAATCTTGTAGCACCTGAAGATCTGGTCCAGTCCCGGCCGGGGGACGAACACGCCGGTTACAAATTCGCCCTGATTGCGGTTCTGCTTGCCATAATCGATGAAAAAGTCTTCCAGCGGCAGCGTGCGGGATTCTTGCGCGGTTTGCAGCTCAAGTGTCGTTCCAAGTGCGATCAACGCTGGCGGTGTGTCGCCAATTGGTGATCCGTTGGCGATGTTGCCGCCAACCGTACCGGAAGCGCGAACCTGCTTCGATCCAATCCGCCGCCAAAGCTCGGCAAGGTCCGGCGAAACCTTTGCCATAGCATCTTCAGCGGCGGCATAGGTTGCGGTTGCACCGATGATGACACCGGACGGCGTCTCTTCAACACGGTCAAGACCAGCAATCCGGCCAAGCCAGATGGTCTTGGGCAGGCTGCGTAGTTGCTTGGTGATCCAAAGGCCGACATCCGTTGCGCCAGCAACCAGGGTTGCATCCGGATGCTGGCCATAAAGCGCTGCCAGTCCGTCCAGCGTGGTCGGCGAAGCAAAGAAACCGTCTTCGGTGCTCAGATAGATGTCCCTGGAATCAGCAATCTGGCGCAGTTGCTCGCGGGTCTCGTTCTCGCGCCAGGCAAATGCGTCATCGGCGCTGTCAAAGCAGCTATCGAGCGCGGCATCAATAATCGGGCGGTATCCGGTGCAGCGGCACAGGTTTCCGGCCAGCCAGTCGGTGACCGTCTTGCGGCTGCGGGATTTGCCTTCCGCGTGGTAGAGAGTGAACAGGCTCATGATGAAGCCCGGCGTACAAAAGCCACACTGGGATCCATGCAGCTCGCTCATCGCCTTCTGCACCGGATGAAGGCGGCTGTCTTCCGCCAGATCCTCAACCGTCACCAGTTCAGCGCCATCGATCATGCCGAGCAGCTGAATGCAGCTGTTGACCGGCTGGTAGACAAGTTTGCCTTCGATTAGCCGCCCAATCGCAACGGTGCAGGCACCGCAGTCTCCTTCCCCGCAACCTTCCTTGGTTCCGGTTTTGGCAGCACGCAGCCTCAGGTAATCAAGCAGGGTTTCTGTTGGCTGGACGTTCTCCAGTTCCACCAGCTTTCCGCCCTGCAGGAACCTAATGGTGTCACGCATAGTCTCTAGCTCCCACGATAGGTGGAGTAGCTGAAGGGAGATAGCAGCAGCGGCACATGGTAATGGCCATCTTTCTCCGCAATGCCGAAACGGATTGGGATGATATCAAGAAACAGGGGATCTGGAAGGGAACTTGTGGTCGCTTTCAGATAGGCGCCGGCATGAAAACGCAACTCATAGGTGCCAACCTGGAAAGCCTCTCCATCCAGAATGGGGCCATCGACCCGGCCGTCGGAATTTGTTTCATGCGTGGAGACATGACGATCGGTCTCGCCGACCGCCCAAAGCTCGATTTTCAAACCCTTTGCGGGCTTGCCCAAAGCTGTGTCCAGAACGTGTGTGGTCAGACGCCCCATAGTCTCCCTCTCCCTCGGGTGGACAGCAACTGCGAGCTGCCATCCAAATGTCACAATTAAAAGAGTGCCTCAAAATGCCGCAGGACCATAGCGCTCATTTGAGACCTTTATGTTGCCGTTTCGGCATCAATAGATGAAACATGCCCTCCCAGAGCGAGCACTGCGTGGTCAAAAAACATGCCTGGCGCGAGAGCAAGCGCCCGCAGGGATGATGTAACAATGCACAGTCTGTCGCCCTGAAGTGGCTGATCTGTAAGAGGTTTAAACACCAAACGTCCCATTTCCAGATCCTCTTCACAGCCAATCCGGGTCTGAAACCCGATCACCTGGTTCTTCCGCGCAAGGGCACGCACCAGGCGAAGGGAGTTTGCTTCCACGTAGGTCCTGGTTGTTCCTGGCAACTGGGTCAGAACCGCGTCGATGCGCGTGCGAAGTGAGAGACCTTCGGCAGGCAAGGCAATCGGATACGCCAGGCAATCCGCGAAATTGAGCACCTGATTGCCCGCCAATGGGTGATCAGGCGACATCAAGGCGCCTATCGGAAGATCTTTTTGATAGGCAACTGTCAGCGACGACATCTTGGGCGGGTCGAAGGTAAATCCGACGTCTGCCTCCCCCGCTTCAACCAGTTTGGCGGCCGCTTCTGAACTGGTGACCATGACGCCGACATGAATACCGGGATAGGATTGACGGAAAGAGCTGATCAAATCGGGAAGCAGCGCTTCCGATACGCTTTCAACGGCAGCAATCGTCACGGAACCGCGACGGAGGCCTTTCAAGGCATCGAGCTCGGCCGTGGTGGCCTCAAAATCGGAATACGTCCGCCGAACATGCGCCAGCAGGATCTCTCCAGCCTGGGACAGTTTCAGGCGCCGGCCAACCCGCTCAAACAGTTGCAGCTGAAGTGCTTCTTCAAGATAAAGGACCTGCCGGTTGATCGCTGAAGAAGCAACGTTTAGCTCGCGGGACGCCGCACGGATTGAACCAAGCTCCGCTACGACTGCGAAATAGCGCATGGCCGGGGCATATAAATGCCGCGCCTGATCCTGCCCCCTGCCCGCGTTCACCTGGCTACCTCCGAACAGTGTTTCTCAAGGAATGAGAACGGTGGTACCGGTTGTCTTCCGCCCTTCCAGATCGGTGTGGGCCTGCGCAGCATCGGCAAGCCGGTATTCCTGATTGATCTCGATCTTCACGGCGCCGGATTTAACCACTTCGAAGAGGTCACCGGCTGTTTTCTCCAGCTCCTCACGGGTGGCTATGTAGTTGAACAAAGTCGGCCGTGTCGCGAACAGCGACCCCTTTTGAGCCAGGAGGGCGAGGTTGAAATCGGTAATAGGACCTGATGACTGGCCAAAGGAGACCCAAAGGCCGCGCGATCTGATGCAATCGAGAGAGCCCGGATAGGTGTCCTGCCCGACAGAATCGTAGACCACGTCACATCCCTTGCCGCCCGTGATTTCGGCGACGCGTTCGACGAAATTCTCTTCGTTGTAATTGATGACATGCTGAAAGCCATGGGCCTTGGCGAGTTCCGCTTTTTCCGCGGAGCCAACGGTTCCGATGGTGGTCGCATCCAGATGGGCCGCCCATTGCCCGGCAATCAGACCGACACCGCCCGCAGCAGCATGAAACAGAAGCGTCGTCTCGGAAGTCACATTGTAACTCTGGCGCAGCAGATATTGGGCTGTCATGCCCTTTAGCATCATTCCTGCCGCCGTCTTGTCGTCGATGCCATCAGGAATGACCACGAGTTGGCTCGCCGGACACAAGCGCTCGGTCGCATAAGATCCCAGCGCTCCCGCATAGGCAACGCGGTCACCGGGTTTGACGTTGGTGACACCGTCACCAACAGTAAGGACGATGCCCGCTCCCTCATTGCCTGGAATGAACGGCAATCCGTTGGGCGCAGGGTAAAGACCGGAACGGAAATAGGTGTCGATAAAGTTGAGGCCGATTGCGGTATGGCGGATACGAACTTCGCCCGGCCCCGGCTCTCCAACTTCGATGGTTTCCCACGACAAGACTTCCGGCCCGCCGGTGTTGTGGACTTTTATTGCGTGCACCATCTTTTGTCCCTTATTTCTCAGCGCGAGTTTCATGCGCCGCTTGGGGCCAGAGCTTTGCTCAGCTCTAAACCTGCAGAAAACGCCACTGCGAAATATATGTAGCTGCGCTGGATATGAAAACCCAATCCCGCAATCGCCAGAATTTGGCTGATCAACAGGATAAAGTGATTGCCCGGGAATCCGTTACCCGCGCCCGCATTACCTTAGTGTGAATAAGGTGAAAAGACTGGCCTAGACGTAGCGGTCCAGTAACTGCTGAACGGCGGAAACCAGCAGCAAATAGAAACTGGAGAGTGTCAGAACCATTTCCCAGGTATCTGACAGGACCATGCCGTTGATGACCGCGATCGAGGCCGCGAGAAACCAGACGGCAGTCACGGTCAAGGTCAGAATACGCCAGCGGCGTACCCTCACGGGGTGCACGAATTTGATCGGCATGAATGTCAGAACGCAGCACACAAGTACGAAGAAGATCGTGAAGGTTTGTGAGGGCGACAGCACAAGCAAACCGAACACAACCATGTTCCAGCCCGCGGGAAAACCCTTGAACGATCCATCGGGTGTTTTCATGCCGTTGTCGGCGAAATAAAGCGCACCAGTGAAAACGATCAGCCCGCCGCAAATCCAGTTCCAGGGTTGGTCAAGCATGCCGCTTGCAGCAAGCGCAAATGCGGGAAGGAAAACATAAGTCGCGTAGTCGATGACGAAATCAAGCGAAGCCCCGGACCAGCGTGGCAGCTTTTGGGCGATCTTGAATTTTCTGGCGAGCGGACCGTCGATACCATCGATGAACAAAGCGAGGCCAAGCCAGGCGAACATTTCTTCCCAATTGCCCTGCGAACCAGCCAGTAATGCGATCAGTGCGATGGGCGCACCAGAAGCTGTAAGCAGGTGAATGAGGAACAATGCCGGTTCGCGGCTTTCCTTATGGTTGGTTACATCGGTCACGAAATCGCCAGTGTCCAGTTAGGCATCAAGGGTGCCCAGACGGTAAATTCGCAATGAATTCAGGGTAATGAATCAAACAACCACGCGAATTCAAGGTGCCGCCTGAAGGTGCTTTGTGTCCCAGTATTTCAATTTCATGACGATTTGAACAGCCTTTTTAGATTTTTCCGGCGCCTAAATAGATGAGTGCCGCGAGTCCGCCTCCCCAGAAGAGACAGAAAAAGCCGATCACCCGCGGGAACCAGAAGCTGGGGAAGGTCTTTTCCGCGGCCATGATTGCGCCCAAAATGGCAATCCAGACGACATTCATGATACCGACTGCAAACATCACGGTCATGACGGCCCAGCAGCATCCAAGGCATGCCAGCCCCTGAACGATCCCCTCGCGGATGCTGCCCAGATTTCCCGATTTACCGGCAAAAGCCCAGTGCGGATACCAGCAGCGGTTCAAACACGACCGCTTCGCCGGGGTGAATTGGTAGATGCCGGCGGCAATGAGTACACTTGCTGTTACGGCAAGGCTGGCGGGCGCCATCATGGGCGGCAAGGCACTTGCCTCCGTCAGTCCCCACTGGGCGAGTGTTGCCACCACCGCATAGACCGCCCAAACAAGAAGATAGCCGGCTGCAGCGAGCAGCGTCTGACGGCTGGCAGAACCGCTTGGCGTTTCAAGGTTGGTCTTCTTGTGAAAGGCTCTCAGCATCGGAATGGCCGATGGCAGCATCATTGCGACGGCCATCATCAGCCACATCAAGAAAACTTTCAGAAGATCAATGAAGCCCCATACGGCTGCGGGCATCCCGAAGGTTGCCACGGAAGTGGGCAAGCACAGGGCCGCCAAGGCCGCACGCGCCTCCGCCGGCAATCCGGCAAACTGGTTGAAAAGATTGAAAAGCCCCATGCCCGGTCCGGCTTCGGTCATGTCCATGAGCGGGATCATTTCGGCAACCATCAAGCCGAGATAGGCCCATCCGGCAGCTACCAGAACGGTCAGGCAAACGACGACAAAAGGCCATCCGCGCAGCATTGCAGCTTCGGTCATCTCCCCCTGATCCAGAGGTTTTGCACTCATGGTTGCGCCATCATGTTCCATCAAGCGAACTGCTCCAATCCCAAAATTGGCCTACTTTTGCAGATACGCAAGTATTTAGCTCTCAAGGGCATGCCTTGCTTTGATCTGGCGCATACCAGTTATCCGATATAAGTCACTGCGTAACATGCGGCATTCGACCGCGCGGGATCAGGCCGAATAGCCTTGTTTTTATGGCGGAATGACCCATCCTGTTGGTCAAGCAACAATATAGAGTAAGCATCATGCCAAGTGAGCAGAAGCCATCAGAAACTTATGATGTCGCGGTCGTCGGAGCTGGCCCGGCTGGCATGGTCGCCGCGATTTCCTTCGCACAAAAAGGACTGTCCACCCTGCTCCTCGCGCCGGGCGTCAATCTTGAAGACAAGCGAACGACGGCTCTTTTGCAGGAATCGGTCGTTTATCTCTCGGGCCTGGGTGTTTGGAACAAATTGGCGCCTAATGCAGCGCCATTAAGACGTATGCGCATGATCGATGCGACCGGCCGTCTGATCCGGGCACCTGAGGTCACCTTTGACAGCGCCGAACTGGATCTGGATGCATTTGGCTATAACTTGTTGAACAAGGAACTGAATGCGGTCCTGGAGGAATTTGCGGATAAGCAGAACAACCTGACATTCATCCGCGAGGCAGCAGCTGACTACACCTTCGGCGATGACCATGTTGCAATCGAAGATGCCGGTGGCAGTTTTCATCATGCCCGCCTGGCTGTAGCAGCTGATGGCCGCAATTCCGCCTTGCGGGACGCAGCCGGTATTGAAGTCAAACGGTGGTCCTACCCCCAAGTGGCCGTTGTCATGAACCTCGATCACGACCAGCCGCATGGAGATACGTCGACCGAATTCCACACACCAACCGGTCCATTCACGCTTGTGCCGCTTGCAGGCAGAAGCTCCTCGCTGGTCTGCGTTGAAAATGCGGAAGGCGCAGATCGGCTCTACACCATGAAAGATGAGTTCCTGGAGCGCGAACTTGAGGAGCGTGCCCATTCCATTCTCGGAAAATTCAAGCTCGCAAGCGAACGCCAGACGTTCCCGTTATCAGGCCTGACGGCAAAGAGCCTTTTAGGTAACCGGGTTGCCCTGATTGGCGAAACTGCACACGTCTTCCCGCCCATTGGGGCGCAGGGGCTAAATCTCAGTCTTCGCGATGTGGCAGCACTCGCCCGGATTATTGAAACCGCCAAGAAACGCCATCAGGATATCGGGTCTTCTGCTGTTCTGGCAGCCTATGAGCGCGAACGCAGGAGCGATATCACGTCACGGACCGCAGCTGTCGATGCCCTGAACCGGTCGCTTTTGAACGGATTTCTTCCGATCCAGATGGCCCGCAGTGCGGGGCTCTACCTTGCCGACCGTATCGCACCGTTGCGCCGCCTGATGATGCGGGAAGGCATCGCGCCCGGCGCCCGGTCCTTGCGCGGTGGACTGCCCCGCTAGCATCTGCGCGTAATTTGTTCTCAGCTAACCTTTTTGCGGAACTCCGGCGAAATGGGAACGATCGCGGCGTCAAGCGCCTGTCCGCCTGCAGAAACTTGATGGTCAAACAGTCCTCGTTCGGCAAAATGAGGGTCCTGCCGGGCTTCATCAAAACTTTTGACAAGACAGGCGCAGCAGTCAGCCTGTTCCAGAAGCGGTTCCCACTCTGCGGCCGGACGGGCTGCAAAAGCATTGGCGATTGCGCGTTTCGTGGCCTGAGGGTCCACCCTGTCGTCCTGCAGGTCTTCGGAAATTCCAAGCAGTTTGCAGAGAGCCAGCCAAAACTTTTGCTCTAATGCAGCAACTGCGATCAAGCGGTCATCGGAAGCTGAATATATTTGGTAGCGCGGCGAACCGCCGGTCAGCAATGCACTGCCATATTCTGGTACCGACAGACCGGCTGCGTGGTAGGCATGGGCAAACAGGCCATAGGTGAACATCGTATCCGTCATGGCAACGTCCACATGGCACCCTTGGCCGGTTTTTTGCCGTTGCAGCACGGCCAGCAGGATATTCATGACCGCCGGAAAGGACCCGCCGCCGATATCAGCGATCTGCGCAGGCGGCAGCGCCGGGTGATCTTTCGTTCCGCAGGATTGGGCCAAAAGACCGGCGAGCGCCTGATAGTTCAGGTCATGGCCAGCAAGTGACGCCTTGGAACCGGTCTGACCGAAGCCGCTGATGGAGCAATAAATGAGCTTCGGGTATCGGGCAGAAAGCTCCTCATAACCCAGCCCCAACCGATCCATGACCCCTGGCCGGAACTGTTCAAGGAGTATATCGGCCTTCTCCAGATATGGTTCCAGCGTTTCACGCGCATCCTGGGCTTTCAGATCTGCTTCCAGGATCTCCTTGCCCCTGTTGAGCTGGGCAAATAGAACCGCGTCTCCGCCTACGAATGGCGGAAAAGTCCTGATATCCTCGCCTCCAGGCCGTTCGACCTTGATCACGTTTGCCCCGGCCTCTGCCAGCATCAAACCGGCCAGCGGGCCTGGTAGTAGCGTCGTGAAATCGAGGACAGTCAGTCCTTCAAGCGGCTGCGGCACGGCTGTCCTCCCAAAACTTTAACAATCCGGTGACTAACCGGTATGCATCAATCCATTGCTGATCGCCCAGATAAACCCGGTCACCGTGACAACAGACGCCAAGGTTCCGATGAGGACGAAGCTCGATGCCCGTTGAACATAAACGTTGTACTGCTGTGCAATCACGAACACATTTGTCGCAGGCGGCAGGCAAGCCATCAAAACGGCCGTTGCCACCCAGACCGGATCGAAGCCACCGATCCATTTCAGCAACAAGAACACCAGTACCGGGTGCACGATCAGTTTGACGACCAGAACGGCTGGAAGCTCAACCGGGATCCGGCTTGCAGGACGCAAAGCCACACTGACACCCATTGCAAACAGCGCGCATGGCGCTGCCGCGTTGCTTAGATACCGGAGCATCGTGTCGATGGCTGTTGGTGGCCGAAATTCAATTGCCGCGGCCCCTACCCCAAGGATGGTGGCAACAATGAAGGGATGCGTGAATACCCGCCAGAGGATGCGTTTCACGATCGCTGGCAAAGGTTCTTTGTCTGTGCCGCCAATCGCCATCATCAGCGGTGCCAGAATAAACAGAAGCGTGTTGTCGAAACACAGGATCAGGGCCGTCGGCACCGTTGCTCCGGCACCGAGGACGGCAAGTGTCAGGCCCGGACCCATGTACCCAATGTTCGAATACGCCCCTGCAATCCCAAGGATCGTGGATTCCGGAATACGGCCTTGCGTGGCCAGCACACCGATGCAAAACGATATTGCAAACACCGTGTAGGTGGTGAATGTCGTTGCGCTCACAAATGTCAGATTGGTCAGCTGTTCGATCGGTGTTTCTGAAAGCAGTCGAAAGAACAGTGCTGGAAGTGCAATATAAATGATGAAGAAGTTCATCCAGGCTAGGCCGGATTCTGGCAATTTGCCGATCTTACCTGCCGCGAAACCGAGGAAAATGAGCCCGAAAAAGGGAAAGGCGAGCGTGATTACGTCTTGCATGAAATCGTCCGAACGGAGAGCGGCATGTGCAAAGGAAGGTAGAAACCACGTGCAAACGGGCTGAGCGCTTGCATCCTTCGAACAGCTTGGCTAATCACGCCTAGCCTGTTCCCTGCGAAGGGTCAATCACCTGTGTAGCTGATCCAGGTTGCACATTTTCCAAAACCGCTTCCGGCAATCCATGGCGCGACAATCCTTGATCAGCAAAATCCGGTATCCAATTGAAGCAGCAGCATTGTCGACTGCGATATTTCTGTTCCGGTTGATTCCCGTTGATGCTGCCTCCTCCTTGATGGGCTTTTTCTGGCGCAATTTGGCACCGCTCAACAAGCGTCACAAACGGGCACTGCGGCATCTGGAACAGGCGATGCCGGGAACGACGCCTGCTGAACGTGAGGCCATAGTGCGCGGCATGTGGGACAATCTCGGCCGTGTGGCGGCGGAAACCTTCCACATCGGCGATCTTTTGAATGATGACAAGAGGTTTGTCCCGGTAGCCGATGCCCGAACCGAGGAAATCCTTTCCAGCGAACAAGCCTGCATTTTCGTTTCCCTGCACACGGGTAATTGGGAGATGTGCATTCAGCCTGCGGTGATGCGTGGCAAGTCGGTTACCGGTGTCTATCAGGCACTCAAAAATCCCGGCGCGGACCAGATCCTGCGCGACATGCGCAAGCATCTCTACCAGGGCGGTCTTCACTCCAAGGGGCATCAGACCGCCCGGCGCCTTGTCAGCACCCTGCGCAAGGGCGGCGCTGTCGCGATCATGGGCGATCTACGTGACGTTCGCGGGATCAAGGTGCCGTTTTTCGGCCGGGAAGCCTATGCCACGCCCGTCCCTGCCTCCCTGGCCCGAACCTGCGGCGTACCGATTGTACTTGGCCGCGTCATTCGGATAAAGGATTCTCAGTTTCAGGTCGAAGGCCGGGCAATCGAAACCATAGTAACTGATGACAGGAAGGCAGATATTGCGGCCATGACCGCTGAAATACACCGTGTTTTTGAAGAATGGATCCGTGAACACCCAGAACAATGGATGTGGATCCACCGTAAGTGGGCGCAGGAATAGGAATTCGATGCCCATTCACCTTTCGGGGTATGGTTGCAGCGCAGCATTCGCGATATAGACTTTGGCAGAATATCTTTTTGGACTAGAGGATCTGTCATGAAATCACCCCGTTCCTTCTATCAGCCGCTCGCAATTGGCGCACCGGCGCCACACCGTGAGCAACCGGTGGCTCTGGAACGGATGATCCATTTTGTGCCACCGCAAATCGAGAAGATGCGGGCAAAGGTTCCAGCCCTGATCTCCAAGGTGGATGTGGTTCTGGGCAATCTTGAAGATGCAATCCCGGCCAGCGACAAGGAAGCTGCCCGTCGCGGATTCATTCAAATGGCTCAGGAAAATGACTTCGGTGAGACCGGTCTTTGGACCCGCGTCAACTGCCTGAACAGCCCGTGGTTCCTGGACGATATCATGGAAATCGTGCCGGCCGTCGGCGACAAGCTGGACGTCATCATGCTGCCGAAGGTCGAAGGCGCCTGGGACATTCACTACCTCGATCAGTTGCTTGCCCAGTTGGAAGCAAAGGCCGGTCTGACCAAACCCATTCAGATCCACGCCATTCTGGAAACCGCAGAGGGCGTGAAAAACGTCGAGGAAATTGCTGCTGCAAGCCCGCGCATGCACGGTATGAGCCTCGGTCCGGCAGACCTTGCAGCTTCCCGCGGCATGAAATCCACCCGCGTTGGCGGTGGACACCCCGACTATGCCGTATTGAGCGATGGTGACAGCAGCGACGCCCGTACCGCTTATCAGCAGGACCTCTGGCACTATACCGTCGCCAAGATGGTTGATGCTTGCCTGTCCTACGGTCTGAAGCCATTCTACGGCCCGTTCGGCGATTTCTCTGATCCGGCAGCCTGCGAAAGCCAGTTCCGCAATGCCTTTCTCATGGGCTGCCTTGGCGCTTGGTCCCTGCACCCGACCCAAATCGATCTTGCAAAGAAGGTTTTCAGCCCGGATCCGGACGAAGTTGCCTTTGCCAAGAAGATCCTTGAGGCCATGCCGGACGGCACGGGCGCAGTCATGATCGACGGCAAAATGCAGGATGACGCGACCTGGAAACAGGCGAAGGTAATCGTCGACCTCGCCCGCCTCGTCGCCACAAAAGATCCTGAATTGGCCGCCGTTTACGGACTTTAGAGGTTAGCCTACTATACTTCACACTCTGCGGCGCCATATGATAACGCTTGCAAGCACTCTCTGCGCGCGTTATCGGGGGGCAAAGCCGAGTAGACAGGTAGCATAGGATGCGTACGGCAAAATTTAGAATTGGTCAGATCGTCCGGCACCGGATCTATCCCTTCCGCGGGGTCATATTCGATGTCGATCCGACCTTCAGTAATACTGAGGAATGGTGGGATGCCATTCCTGAAGACGTTCGCCCTGTCCGCGACCAGCCGTTCTATCACTTGCTCGCCGAGAATGAGGAGACGGAGTACGTC
Source organism: Roseibium sp. (assembly GCA_965230705.1). Classification (GTDB taxonomy): domain Bacteria; phylum Pseudomonadota; class Alphaproteobacteria; order Rhizobiales; family Stappiaceae; genus Roseibium. Next base: position 2,554,973 of record CBDDLN010000001.1, read on the forward strand.
GCCTATGTGAGCGAGCAGAATTTGGAACCGGACTTGACGGGAGAACCCGTTCGCCATCCGCAAGTTGAAGAAATCTTCGGAGAATTGACCGACGGTTCCTACACACCGCTGTCAGTGGAAATTCACTAAAGTTCCGCGCCTTGCCCCTCCATGGATTGGGTGTTGGGCCTCGCAAGGAACATAAAAAACGCCGCGCTTGATGAAAAGCGCGGCGTTTTTTGTTTGTCGGTCTGAAGCTGGAGCTTACTGAGCGCTTTCCTTTTGCGCTTCGATCAGCTTCTGGCGGGCTTCTTCAGCGCGGCGCTTCAATTCGTCCTGCAACTGCTCCTGCTTTTTCTGCAGTTCAGCGACATCCATCGGCTCGCCGTCATAGATTTTCGTGAAGCCAATCAGGGTCATTTCCAGCGGAATAGCTTTCGCCTGCTGGTTGAACGTGGTCAGCGTGACCTTGTTGCCCTGCTTCATGGACGAAATGAAACCATCGTCGATTGCGAGTTCAGCAACACAAGTCGTCGGTACGCAGATGCTGTACTTGGCCTGCACCAGCTTGCCGTTGTCGATCTGAACACCAAGACCTGGCTGGATCAGGCGGCCGGTCGGGACGGCGATGATCAACAGCTTGCGGGCTTCACCTTCGATTTCCTTGACGCCGAGGCTGCTCAGGAACTGTCCGGTGGCAGTGCGGGTCTCAAGGCTGGTAAAGCAAACCTGCTTATTGACCTTCGGGTCTACATTACAAATCTTGATCCAGGGCGAATCCTTGTCGGCACTTTGGGCCGAAACACTGACCGCAGAAGAGGGAATTGCGGCCGCAGCGATGGCACAGCCAGCCAAGACCCTTTTAAAAAGCTTTTTCATCCGAAACATCCTCAATCTTCGATCGGCGGAACTTTGCGCTGTTCTGCGTCATTCAGGCGGGAACTTCAAGTACCGTCGTTCCTTTGGATGACGTTGAAACACCCTAATCGGTCGAATACGGCAACAGGGTGACCGATATGCAACGGAAGGGGAATTTGCCGGAAATCTTGGATATCCAGAGTTCTAAAGGCCTCCGGCGCGCGCATGTACGGTCCTTGTGATAGCATTTTGCAAGAGAATCAAAGCACCAGCACCTAATGATAATGCGCATTTTTTCCTTGTTTCGAGTTTCAGATTACCGATCGGCCATCTGTCATGTGCCCGGTAAAATAGTGCTGTCCTGCCTTGCTTTGCTGTTGCTGATAGCCACACCTGCGCAATCAGTGGATGCAGACGTTCCCTGGGTTCACGCTATTTCCATGCATGGAAAACCGGCGCTAGGGCCTGATTTCCGCTCCCTGCCCTACGCCAATCCGGACGCCCCCAAAGGTGGCGTGCTGACACTGGGTGTTCAGGGCACCTTTGACAGCTTGAATCAGTTTATCGTGCAAGGCGGCTGGACCAGCGCACGCGGTATGAAAGAGCGGGATTTCGGTAGCAACATCTTCGAGAGCCTGCTGACACGCTCCTATGCTGAGCCGTTTTCGCTTTACGGTCACATCGCGCAGCGGGTGCGTCTCCCAGAGAGCCGCGAGTGGATCGAATTTGAACTGAACCCGGCGGCGGCATTTTCTGATGGCACACCGGTAACGGTTGAAGACGTCATGTTTTCGCTGGAGATCATAAGGGACAAGGGCCGCCCGCCCTATCGTAGCTGGTATGCGCAGATCACCAAAATGGAGGTGACCGGCGAGCGCAGGCTAAAACTGACATTTGAAAATGGTGACAACCGCGAACTCCCGCTACTGATTGCGCTGGCCCCGGTACTTTCAAAAAAACATACGGACGCGGAGAACTTCGACAAATCGACTCTGAAGCCGCCTGTTGGGACCGGCCCTTATGTCTTTGACACAATTGAGCCGGGCCGCCGGGTTGTCTACCGCAAGAACCCGGATTATTGGGCGAAAGACATGCCGATCAAGGCGGGGTTCGACAATTTCGACGAGATCCGCATTGAATATTTCCGGGACGAGACGACGCTGCAGGAGTCTTTCAAGAAGGGCCTGATCGACGCCCTGCAATTCCGCGATCCGACACGGTGGAAGACCGGGTTTGACTTCCCTGCAGCAAAGGATGGCCGGGTACTGCAGGAGGTCATACCGCTCGGCATACCGGCGAACATGCGCGGCATGGCATTCAACACACGCCGGGATTTCTTCTCCGACCGGTCGGTGCGCAAGGCGCTCTCAATGCTGTTTGACTTTGAATGGGTCAACAGAACCATTTATTTCGGCCTTTACAGCCGCACGGCCGGATACTGGGACAATTCTGTGTTGTCATCAATCGGACGACCAGCAAGTGATCAGGAAAAGGCTCTGCTTGCCCCATTCCCCGAAGCTGTTGATCCAGACGTCATGGCCGGAACATGGAGACCGGCCAACGGTGACGGATCCGGGCGCGACCGGAAAGTGTTGCGCGCCGCGCTCGGCGAGCTCAGGAAGGCCGGATATAGCCTCAAGGATGGTCAGCTTTTGCATCAGACCACCGGAAAGCCGCTGACATTCGAAATCATGACCAAAAACAAGGACGAGGAAAAACTCGCCCTTGCCTACATTCGCATTCTGAAACTGATCGGCATTCACGTTGATGTGCGGACCGTCGACCCGTCCCAATTTGAGGACCGGCGTATCAAGCGGGAGTTCGACATGGTGTTCAACACATGGTCGGCTTCCTTGTCCCCTGGAGCGGAACAATACGGGCGCTGGTCGTCAGAAGCAGCGGAAACCGAAGGGTCCTTTAACATTGTCGGAGCTCGCGAACCGGCAATCGACGCCCTGATCGATGCAATGGTCGGCGCGCGCAGCGAGGAAGATTTCGTTGCCGCCGTCAGGGCCTTCGACCGGGTGCTGATCTCAGGGGCCTATGCCGTTCCCCTGTTTCACATTTCCGATAACTGGGTAGGACACTGGAGCCGGATTGTCCCGCCGCAAAAGCACTCACTGTATGGAGTTGAATTCGATACCTGGTGGTCCGCAGATGCGGCAGGAAACTGATCGGAGCAGCGAACGCAAACCATGAAAACAACGCCAAATACAATTTCCGATCCCTATCACGCATCTGGTGCCTGGGGAGATACGACGCTCGACATGCTGTTCCGGCAGACCGCTGCGGAGCACCCGGACCGGCTGGCCCTATCAGATGCCCCGGACCGCGCTTCCTGGACCGGAGGCGAAAGCCGGACGCTGAGTTATGCCGAGGCCGACAAGGAAGTCGACCGGTTGGCGGCTTTCTACAAGGCGGTGGGTCTCGCCACGGATCACGTTATCGGTATTCAGGCGCCCAACACCGTAGATACGGTGATTGCCTTTCTGGCCGCCTTGCGCGCGGGGCTGATCGTTTCGCCGCTCCCGCTGCATTGGCGTCAGAAAAACGTGCTCGATGCCCTGAACTCCATTGGCGCCAAGGGCTTTATCGCAGCCGACCGCATCGAGACACGGCGTGTTGGCGAAACGGCCCGTGATGTTGCCGCCAATCTCTTTAGCCTTCGGTTTGTGTTCGGCCTTGGTTCGGACATCCCGGATGGACTGATTGATCTCGGTCCGATGCTGGCAGAAATGGGCGAAGAATTGGCCTTTGAGGAAACAGAGCGGTCACAGGCTTCGGACCAGACAGCCACGATTTCGTGGAGCCGCAGCTCCGATGAAACCGTGCCCGTCAGCAGGTGCCACAACCATTGGCTCGCATCCGCCCGTCAATGCATTGACGAAGCAGGTCTCGAGCAAGGCCAGAAGTTCCTGATCCCCTACTCCTTGAGCGGATTAACCGGGCTTGGTGCTGGACTGGTGCCATGGCTGATGACCGGCGGCAGCCTTCATCTGCACCATCCGACATCCCTGCATCAGCTGTCCAGGCATGCCAATGAGATTGGCGCCAATTACATCTTGACGCCCGGGCCTTTGACACAGCTTTTGGACCAGAGCCTGAAAAACGACGATGTGACCATTGTGTCGGCCTGGAATATCTCTGCGCCGCATCCGGCAACCTATGTCGCAAAGCACAAGGTGATCGATCTCCATATTGCAGATGAATTTGCGCTGGTTGCCAAGGCGCGTGGGCCGTCCGCCAAGGTGCAAGAGGTCCCGCTGGGAAAGCAGACCGGGTCGAACGGGCGTGAGAGCGGGCCAGCCCTTTTGGAGATTGCGGTTTCAGAGGAAGAAGACGGCAAGCCGGTGACCTTGCGCGTCAAGGGGCCATCTGTTCCCGAATTCGGCTGGCGCGGAGGTGAACAGGCCAAGGCTCCTCAACGCGATGCCGATGGTTTTGTGGACACCAGTGTTCCGGTCGAACAGACCGATGCCGGCCTGACTGGATTTGGCGTTCCAGGACTGCAGGGCAATGGGACTGGCGATATCACGGGCCTGGACGAGCTTTACGTCCGATATCCCGACATTCGGGAAGCCGCTGCATTTCTGGTTGAAGACGAGATTATCGGCGCACGCCTCTATGCGGCCCTCGTTCCCGTACCTGGTACGGTCCCGGATGCAAAAGCCTTTTTTGCCTATCTGGATGCCGAAGGTGTCGACTTGGCAAAAATTCCTCATCGTGTTCTTGTGCTTCAATCCCTGCCAAGGCAGGCGGATGGTTCGATCGACCGGGCCCGCCTTACCTTGCGCACACAGCGGCTGCCAGCAGCAGTTGCCTAGGCACTAGGCAAGACAAGAAACGTCGATTGGAAGTATGGACAAGGACACCTATCTCCACTGGCAGGGGCCTATCTGGTTCGCCGGCCGGAAGTCACCTGCAAATGCCGGCGATATTCCAGGGCTAACAGTGGATGTGGATCTGCTGGAGTGCTTTTCGGCCAATGATTCACCGCCAGATGCGCTCCCGGCCGCAATTCTTGTAGACTTCCCAGCCCTTGATCCCGTTGATCAGGGGGCATTTTTCAGCTGGCTGACTGCGGAAATCGGCAAACTCAATGCTGAAGTGCCGCTGATCTATCTCTGCTCTTCCCAAGACAATTTGCCGGATCAACCAAAGGCCCACGCAACGGTTAACGGGATGATTTCGGACGACTTCCTGTTTTCAACGATCTGCGCGCACCAAAGGGCCTTGATGCGGGTTGAAGAAGCGCGGATCAGGCGGCTCGTGCTTGGCCGGGTACCGGGATATGGCGCCGCCGCGCACTATCGGGGCGCAAGTGGCCTCCTTGTGGTCGGGCTTGGCGGAAGGTTTTTGGAGCTGCAAAAGGCTTCCGGCCGGAAGGTTGAAGTCATTGGCGCGTTTGGCCAGGACATGGCGGAGAATTTCCTGTCGCAGCGGGCATTCGATGCGGTCATCTTGGATTCGACACTGGACGAGACTCTAGAAAGCTTACGTGCACTCCGCATGGATGCCCGGTTTGCCGCTCTGCCGGTTGTTGTCGTGACTGATCACAGTGATGACTGCCCCCTGTATTTCAGAGCCGGTGCCAACGATGTACTGACCATCCCGCTCAACGAGGACAATCTCCGCAAGCGGCTTGAAACAGCGATCCGGTTCGGCAAAAGGCGGCGCTTGGCCGACAAGGTTCTGGCGGAAAGCCACAAGTGGCTTTTAGGACAGCTTGGTACAGGCGGTGTCTACGAAGATGATTATCGCCGGTATTTGGAACGGGCCGGCACTGCGTTGAAAAAGCGTGGCCTGGAGCTCTATGAAATGAAGCTCTTGCCGGAAAGCTTTGCCGTCCCCGAGCAGGCGATCTTCATGGCCGACGACCTGTACGGCACCGTATTGTCAATTGCAGATGCTGTAAGCCGTGAGGAAGATCTTGTGTGCGTGGTGCACGATGTCGGGCCGGTTGCGGTATTGAAAAACGAGCTCGGCCAGGAGCGCCTTCGAAGCCGGATCAATGCCATTTTGGGGCACACCGAGCTCTAACCGGTTTCTTTGCTGGTGGGAGTGTGCTGCCTTCCAGCAAATTAGCCCGCTAAATTGCAAAAAGTACCAAGACCGCCATGGATTTGGCCAGTTTCGTTCATAACTAGGTATTTATAGTCATTTCCTGTGATCCAGTTTGCAAAGCAGGATCGGAAAACGCAGCTGGTTAAATTGAACCGGCAAGTTAGGCACAAGGAGCCGCAAGTATGACAGAGGATACCCCCATCGCCGTCGACGTCGTGTCCGATGTGATGTGTCCTTGGTGTTATATTGGAAAGCGGCGGCTGGAAGCGGCTTTGAAGCAGGTGCCTGACATCAGGGTCGCCGTCCGCTGGCATCCGTTTCAGCTCGACTCCACGTTGCCAAGAAACGGCGGCAAGGACCGGAAGAAATACCTTAGCGACAAGTTCGGCAGCATCGAGGAAGCAAACCGCCGTTACGATGCAATCAGGGAAGCCGGCAAGCAGGAAGGCATTGATTTCGAATTCGAAAAAATCACCGTATCTCCCAACACTTTGGATAGCCACCGGCTGATCCTGTGGTCACGGGCGGATGATTTGCAGAACGAGGTCGTCGAACGGCTCTTCAAAGCCTATTTCATCGATGGCGAGGACTTGAGCAAATCGGAAACGCTGGTGCGGATTTCGGACGAAGCCGGCATGGAATCCGATCTTGTCGAACAACTGTACACAACCGATTCTGATCTTCAGAAAACCGAGGAACACATTGCCAGGGCACAGGAACTTGGCATTTCAGGTGTGCCCTGCTTCATCATCGACAATCGTTTCGTGATCGCCGGCGCCGAACAGGCAGAAAGCATAGCAGCCGCTATCCGCCACGCGGAAGAAACGCGCACGATGGAACCGGACACGGCCTAAACAAAAAAGGCCCTGTCGGCTGATGGTTCTTGTTTGCTGATTAAGTCACTTCCCTCACCACCGTCATGATCGTGCTTGTCCCGATCATCCTCAAGCAGTTGAAAAATATGGATCCTCGGCACAAGGCCGAGAATGACCATCGGCCTTGGGAAGTTTGTCACAAGAAAAAGGCCCCACCGTTTGATGGGGCCCTCATTAATTTTCCAGACCATTGAGCCTGCTTCAGCCTTTGAGAATTGAACGGCCAGCATAAACTGCCTGCGGGCCGAGTTCTTCCTCGATGCGGATCAGCTGGTTGTATTTCGCGAGCCGGTCGGACCGCGCCAGAGAACCGGTCTTGATCTGGCCGCAGTTGGTGGCAACGGCAAGATCGGCAATGGTGGCGTCTTCCGTTTCACCAGAGCGGTGCGACATGACAGCGGTGTAAGACGCCTTGTGGGCGGTCTCAACGGCGTCGAGTGTTTCTGACAGCGTACCAATCTGGTTGACCTTGACCAGGATCGAGTTGGCAACACCCTTCTCGATGCCTTCACGCAGGCGGACCGAATTGGTCACAAACAGATCATCGCCAACCAGCTGGCACTTGTTGCCGAAGAGATCGGTTGCCGCTTTCCAGCCATCCCAATCGTCTTCTGCCAGACCATCTTCGATGGAGATGATCGGATAGCGGTTGACCAGATCTTCCAGGTACTTCGCCATTTCGTCCGGGCTCAGGGTCTTGCCCTCGCCTTCCAAAACGTATTTTCCGTCCTTGAAGAATTCGGTCGAAGCCGCATCGAGGGCCAGGAACATGTCTTCGCCCGGCTTGTAACCCGCGCTTTCGATCGCCTTCATGACGAAGCCAATAGCGTCATCAGTTGACGCAAGATTTGGGGCAAAACCGCCTTCGTCGCCAACGTTGGTGTTGTAGCCAGCTGCGGACAGCGCCTTTTTCAGCGTGTGGAACACCTCTGAACCCATGCGGACCGCGTCGCTGAGGCTTTTAGCGCCAACAGGCATGATCATGAATTCCTGGAAGTCGATCGGGTTGTCGGCGTGCTCACCGCCGTTGATAATGTTCATCATCGGAACCGGCAGCGTACGTGCGGATGTGCCGCCAACGTAGCGGTAGAGCGGCAGTCCAGAGGCTTGTGCGGCGGCGCGGGAAACAGCCAGGGAAACACCAAGGATAGCGTTTGCACCGAGGCGCGCCTTGTTCGGCGTGCCGTCCAGGTCGATCATCGCCTGGTCGATCTGCAGCTGATCTTCCGCATCCAGCCCACCGACGGTCTCAAAGATTTCACCGTTTACAGCGTCAACGGCTTGCTGGACACCCTTGCCCATGTAGCGGTCACCGCCATCACGCAGCTCTACAGCTTCATGGGCTCCGGTGGAGGCACCGGAAGGAACAGCTGCACGACCAAAGGAGCCATCTTCCAGGAATACGTCAACTTCCACGGTCGGATTGCCGCGGCTGTCGAAAATTTGACGGCCGGTGATGTCGATAATGGCGGTCATGAATAACTCCTCAGTTTCGCAATACGGATCCTGTCCAGGCTGATCCGCACCGGTATGTGCGGGATTTCAGGTGTTTCACATTCACACCATTTCCCAAGTAATACGGGCCGCATGTAGCGGCCCAAACGGTCAGGCGGCAGCGCCTGCAGATTTCTTGACGACGGCATCAATCGCCTTCAGCTCACTCAGCAATGCGCCGAGGTCTCGGAGGGCAATCATGTTGGGGCCGTCAGACGAAGTTGTGTTTTCCGGGTCCGGGTGGGTCTCTATGAAAAGGCCGCCAACACCGACAGCAACGGCGGCACGGGCCAATACGGCGACCATTTTCCGGTCACCGCCAGAAGAACCCCCGAGCCCTCCGGGCTGTTGCACGGAATGGGTGGCGTCAAAGACAACTGGTGCGCCGGTTTCGGCCATGATCGGCAAGGACCGCATGTCACTGACCAGTGTATTGTAGCCAAAGCTTGCCCCACGCTCGGTCAGGAGCACATTGGGATTGCCGGTGTCCGTCACCTTTTTAAGAACGTTCTTCATGTCCCAGGGCGCAAGGAACTGGCCTTTTTTGACGTTCACCACGGCGCCGGTTTCTGCAGCCGCTACCAGCAAATCCGTTTGCCGGCACAAAAACGCGGGGATCTGCAGGACGTCGACCACTTCTGCAACCGGAGCGCACTGCTGAGCTGAATGAATATCGGTCAGGACCGGCAGGCCGAATTTTTCCTTTATCTCGGCAAAGATTGGCAACGCCTCTTTCAGGCCGATGCCGCGTGTTGCCGACAAGGAAGTCCGGTTGGCTTTGTCGAACGAGCTTTTGTAGACCACCGAAATGCCGAGTTTGCCGGTGATTTCTTTGACTGCTGCGGCACACTCCATCGCATGCTCGCGGCTTTCCATCTGGCAAGGGCCGGCGATCAGGCTGAAGGCGGTAGCATTGTTGAAAACCACGTCTTTGACGCGGACTTCGGAATTCGGCTGGGTCATGAACCTTCCTATGCTATCGGCAACGGGACCGTTGCGGCTTCCCCTATGAAAAGGCGCCCGATGCATATCGTTCTTTTGTGCGCGCTGCAACATTCCAATGAAATGGAAGAGACGTTTCCAGGAATTGGATTTCAAATTAGGGAAAGCGGCGCATTCGTTACGTACTAATCGATTTAAAGTAACGCCGAATTCCACGTGGGGGGCTCCGGTTCCTTTTTTGTCATGCAGGGGTTATAGATGACCCGCTATATGGCGCCTGCCTGGAGGCGGACCTTTAGCAGGATCGACCTTGAATTCGCCAATTTGATCATGATCTTGCCGGTTTGCCGGACAAATTCTTGGAAAGACAAAATGCATCAGCCGATAAGAAAAGCTGTACTTCCCGTAGCCGGCCTCGGTACGCGGTTCCTGCCTGCCACAAAAGCCGTTCCGAAAGAGATGCTGACGATCGTGGACCAGCCGATCGTGCAATATGTTGTCGATGAGGCGCGCGCAGCGGGAATCGAGCATGTCGTATTTGTCACCGGCCGGAACAAGCAGGTCATCGAAGATCATTTCGACCGCGCCTACGAACTGGAAGATACGCTTAAGAGCCGGAACAAGGCTGAAGCGTTACAACTGCTTGAACAGCATCGGCCAGAGGCCGGGTCCACCAGCTTTACCCGCCAGCAGGATCCGCTTGGTCTTGGACATGCAATCTGGTGTGCCCGCGATATTATCGGTCCAGAACCCTTTGCCATCTTGTTGCCGGACGTCATCGTGAAGGCCAAGAAAAGCTGTCTGGCGCAAATGGTCGATGTCTACAACGAGTTTGGCGGCAATGTGATTGCCGTTGAAGAAGTTCCGGAAGACCAAACCCAGAATTATGGAATTGTCGAGCTTTCCGAAGGTTTGAAGAATGGTGCTGCCAAAATCGACGGCATGGTTGAGAAGCCGGCGCCGGGCACTGCACCATCGAACTTGATGATTACCGGCCGCTACATCCTCCAGCCTGAGATCTTTGACCTGCTGAGCAATCAGCAAAAGGGCGCCGGCGGTGAAATCCAGCTGACCGATAGCATGCAGGCCCTCATGCAGGACCAAAGGTTCACGGCGTTGGAGTTTGAAGGCAAGAGCTATGATTGCGGCTCCAAGGCCGGTTTCCTGAGCGCGAACGTCGCCTATGCCCTTGAGCAGCCAGACCTGGCGCAGGATATCATGCCCTTGTTGCGCGATTTGATCGCCGAACGGGAAGCTGCCGAGTAAAGCGTTTCCGTCGATCTGCCCCCCGCACTTGCAGGAAACACGGAACTCCGACAAGACAAAGTCCGGGCCTGATGTAGGTGCCGGACTTTTTCAATATCGCCAATCCTCTCAGGTACAGCCAATGACCGAAGCCTCCAACCAACCAAAGAAAATCGCAGTCATTGGACTTGGATATGTCGGGCTGCCAGTCGCAACCGCATTTGCCTGCAGCGGCTATCAGGTCACCGGATATGACATCAAGGAAGACCGGCTGGCAGCGCTCAAATCAGGTGTCGATGTCACTGCATCGGTTACTGCAAAGGATCTCTTGCAGGACGGCCTGAATCTAACAAACGACGCCAATGATTTGGCTGATTGCGAGATATTCATTGTCGCAGTGCCAACGCCGATTGATCAGGCCAAACAACCGGATTTGAAGCCATTCAAAAGCGCTGCTGAAATCGTCGGCGCCATTATTCCGAAAGGCGCGATCGTCGTCTTTGAATCGACCGTCTATCCGGGCGCGACCGAAGAGGTCGCAATCCCGATTCTTGAAACTGTATCTGGATACAAATGCGGCGTTGATTTTGAAGTCGGCTATTCGCCGGAACGCATCAATCCGGGAGACTCGCGGCACAGTTTTGCCGATATCGTCAAGGTGGTTGCGGCAAGCTCCAAAAAAGCTACGGATACGCTGGTGGACGTTTACGGATCCGTCGTCACCGCGGGCATTCATAGAGCGCCCTCCATCAAGGTCGCTGAAGCAGCCAAGGTCATTGAAAACACCCAGCGTGACTTGAACATCGCCTTGATGAACGAATTGGCGGTGATGTTTCACGCCATGGACATCGACACACGCGATGTCCTCGCCGGTTCTGCTACAAAATGGAACTTCCTGCCCTTCCAGCCGGGGCTGGTCGGTGGCCACTGCATTGGCGTCGACCCATATTATCTGACCCACAAAGCTCATGAGATAGGCCTGACACCGCAAGTCATTCTCGCCGGACGCGGTACAAATGAGGCCATGCCGGCGTTTATCGCAGGCAAGATCATTCAAGCTTGCGTCAAACTGGGCCGGAGCATGCCGCTCAAGATCGCTGTGCTCGGTCTGACCTATAAGGCCAACGTACCCGATACCCGCAATTCCAAAGTCGTGGATCTCGTCCGTGAACTGGCCGGATTTGGTACCAATGTTCTGGTTCACGACCCGCTGGCCCTGAAAGATGAAGTGGAGTTGGAGTACGGTCTTCAATTGCACGGCCTGAATGACCTTTCAGGCGCTGATGCGGTGGTTTTGGCCGTCCCGCACAACGACTTCCTGCCCGAGAAAGGCAGCTGGGATTTGATCGCCTCCTTGTTAGGTTCGGGTGAAACGCTCGTTGCGGATATTCCTGCGATTCTCGACCGCGACCAGACACCAGACAATGTAACCTTGTGGCGTCTATAAAACGCCAGCGGGTTTATCAACAAAATAGTGCTTCTGAGTTCTTATGGAATTTCAAATAGATCTTCCTGAAATGCCCGCGATCACTCGTCTGTGAGTCTACTACGTAATCCCATGCAAATCTGATTAACCAGTTCTGACGTATACTGACCGGATACCAACAACACGGAAGGGCCGGTCATGCGGTTAAAGATCTTTGTCAGTGTTTGGGTAATCGCGGCGACGGCGGTTTGGGCAAGCTCTTTGCCCGCACGCGCGACACAGGTGGCTTCGGCCGATTCTGGCGCGTTTCAGAAGATCATCTCTGAACAAATGAAAGCTTTCGCAAGCGGCGATGCCTCCAAGGCTTTTTCCTTCGCTACACGTGAATTGCAGAAGCGGTTCCAGACGCCCGGCATTTTCATGGAAATGGTGAAGCGCGGTTATCAGCCGGTCTACCGGCCGAAGGATGTCACTTTCGGCTCGTCGAAAATGACCAGCAGAGGCCCAGTGCAGGAAGTCTATGTCACCGGCCCTAAAGGGCAGAGCTGGCTGGCACTCTATAGCTTCGAACAGGATGCAAACGGTTCCTGGCGGATTTCCGGCTGTTACCTGACTGAGTCTACAGGCTTCGCAGCCTAAAACTCAGGATTTGAGCTCCTGACCTAAAGCGCGGCAATATCGCCGCGCGCCCAATCTTCCTTGGTCTTGAGCCGGAATTCTTCGAACGTTCCAGCTTCGATCGCATCCCTCATGCCCTGCATCAGGAATTGATAGTAGGCCAGATTGTTCCAGGTCAGCAGCATGGCGGCCAGCCCCTCACCGGCCCGGACCAGATGGTGCAGATAGGCCCGTGAATAAACGCTGGAAGCCGGGCACGCCGCTTCCTCGTCGAGCGGCCTTGGATCATCAGCATGCCGGGCGTTTTTCAGATTGACCTTGCCAAATCGCGTGTAGGCCAGCCCGTGGCGTCCGGCGCGGGTGGGCATGACGCAGTCGAACTGATCAATCCCGCGCGCAACACTCTCCAGAAGATCGTCTGGCGTCCCAACGCCCATAAGATACCGCGGCTTGTCTACCGGCATCACCGGAGTGGTGACTTCCAGCATCTTCAGCATGACGTCCTGAGGTTCGCCAACCGCAAGTCCGCCGACCGAATATCCCTCAAATGGCATCTTGCCGAGCTCTTCGGCTGACCGGATGCGCAAATCCGGCACATCACCGCCCTGAACGATGCCATAGAGCCCCTGCCCTTTTTGCGGGCCGCCCATGGTTTCAAACTGGGTCCTGGACCGTTCCGCCCACCGCAGGGACAGCTCCATCGCGCGCTGGACTTCTTCCTTGGGTGATGGCAGCCGGATGCACTCATCCAGCTGCATCTGGATGTCAGATCCCAGCAGTCCCTGGATTTCGACCGAGCGCTCAGGCGTCAGGTGGTGTTTGCTGCCATCGATATGACTTTGAAACCGGACGCCGTCTTCGTCCAGTTTGCGCAGCTGTGCCAGCGACATGACCTGAAATCCGCCACTGTCTGTCAGGATTGTGTGCGGCCAGTTCATGAACTTGTGCAAACCGCCGAGTTTGGCCACCCGTTCCGCAGTTGGGCGCAGCATCAGGTGGTAGGTGTTGCCGAGGACCACATCGGATCCCAGGTCGCGCACCTGCTCCGGATACATCGCCTTGACCGTCGCCTGTGTGCCTACCGGCATGAATGCGGGTGTGCGGACTTTACCGTGGGGCGTGGCGATCTCCCCGCGCCGCGCTGCGCCGTCTGTCTTCAACAGTTTGAACGAGAACAGTTTCCCGGTTTCACCCTGCATTATTGGTCCTTTCCAGTGGCTTTTTCTTCGGGAAATAACAGGCAGGCATCGCCATAGCTGTAGAACCGGTATTTTTCGTCAATCGCATGGGCATAGGCGCGGTGCATTGTGTCCAAGCCGGAAAACGCAGAGACCAGCATGAACAGCGTCGAACGCGGAAGGTGGAAATTCGTCATCAGCACGTCGATGGCACGAAACCGGTAGCCAGGTGTGATGAAGATAGACGTTTTACCTGCAAAAGCCTCCAGCTCGCCGGTTCGCTGCGCTGCGCTTTCAAGGATCCGAAGCGATGTCGTTCCGACACTGACGACCCGGTTGCCACGCTCCTTCGCCGCCTTCAATGCCGCCGCGGTTTCCTCCGATACTTCACCATATTCGGCGTGCATCTTGTGGTCTTCGGTCGCATCCGCTTTGACCGGTAAGAAGGTCCCGGCCCCGACATGCAGCGTCACGCGGTGCTGTTCTATCCCCCGGTCATCCAGGCTCTTCAAAAGCTCCGGCGTGAAGTGAAGACCAGCCGTTGGAGCAGCAACAGCGCCATCCTTTTCGGCAAAGATCGTCTGGTAGTCGGATATGTCCTGTGCATCCTCGCCCCGCTTGGCGGCGATATAGGGCGGTAGCGGAATGTGGCCGACGGAGGCAATGGCCTGGTCCAGATCCGGACCGGAGAAGGCAAACACCAGCAATACCTCACCGGCATCGCCCTTTTCCTCTACCCGTGCTTCGAGGCTGCCCAGCAGGCAGGTGTTGTTGCCATCGCCAAACTGGATGACATCGCCCACGGCAAGCTTTTTGGCCGGCCGGGCAAATGCTCTCCAGCGATCCGGCCCGGCTCTCAAATGCAGGGTCACGCTGATTTTCGCGATTGCCTCACCTCGGATCCGTGTGCCTTTCAGTTGAGCTGGAATCACCTTGGTATCGTTAAAAACAAGCGCATCGCCGGGTTTCAGCCAGGACGCCAAATCCCGGACACCGGCGTTTGTCAGCTCCGGTTCTCCGCCAGGACGGACAACAAGCATGCGCGCAGCGTCACGGGGACGCGTCGGCCGAAGGGCTATCCGTTCATTCGGCAGATCAAAGTCGAACAGGTCTACGCGCATGGATCGATCGTGGTCTTAAGGGGCATAACGGTTCAAAACGCCTGGTTTCCGACGAAAGGCAGTGCAAATACCTGCGTTCTGGAAATTTAGCAATTCCTCACGGCCGCACACAAAAACAGCGCGATGCCAGGCACCGCGCCGTTGTTGGTTCAGAGCTTCAATGCTCAGGCTGCGTCAGCGGCAACCTTGATGGAGACGATGTTGTCCGGATTCTGAACCGGCTCGCCGCGCTTGATCTTGTCGACATTCTCCATGCCTTCAATCACAGCACCCCAAACCGTATACTGACGGTCAAGGAAGGTCGCATCGCCAAAGCAGATAAAGAACTGGCTGTCGCCGGAGTTCGGATCCTGCGCACGGGCCATTGAGCAAACGCCACGGGTGTGGCTTGCGTCGTTGAATTCAGCCTGCAGTTTCTGGCCGGATCCGCCTGTACCTGTGCCGTGCGGGCAGCCGGTCTGGGCCATGAAACCTTCGATCACGCGGTGAAACACGATGCCGTCGTAGAAGCCGTCACGAACCAGCTCCTTGATGCGGGCAACATGGTTCGGCGCAAGGTCCGGGCGCATTTCGATGACGACGGAGCCCTGTGTGGTTTCCATCAGCAATGTGTTTTCAGGATCTTTGTAATCAGCCATAAAATTCTCCATGGGTCTTGGGGCTGGTAGTTGTGTCCGCGCTGGTTAGCCGGCGTCGGCTGCTACCTGCATTTTGATAATTGTATCCGGGTTTGCTGGCGGTTCGCCCTTGGCGATACGGTCGACGAATTCCATGCCTTCGACCACTTCACCCCATACCGTGTACTGACCATTCAGCCAGCTTCCATCAGCGAACATGATAAAGAACTGAGAGTTCGCGCTGTTTGGATTTGCCGCGCGCGCCATGCCGAGCACACCACGTTTGAACGGTGCACTGGAAAACTCGGCCTTGACGTCCGGCAGATCGGATCCACCCATGCCCGTGCCGGTTGGGTCGCCGGTCTGGGCCATGAAGCCATCGATGACGCGATGAAACTTGTGGCCGTTGTAAAAGCCTTTCCGGGTCAACGTCTTGATCCGTTCGACATGGTTCGGCGCAAGGTCCGGGCGCAGCTTGATGACCACCCGGCCATCCTTGAGATCAAGATAGAGGGTGTTTTCCAGATCCTGGGCTCCGGCGGCGGCCGGAAGCAGCAGGAGGGAGGCGAACATCGCCAGAATTGTGAATAGTCGGGACACGGGAAACTCCGGTTTGTCGCGATAGAGAAGAATCAGCGGGTTCTATGTTTCAACGGCTCAGCAACGGACGCAGGCACAAAAACAGAGCTGTCTCCGCCCATCTTTGCGATCTGGCGCACAAGCGTGGCGGTGATATGGCGTACGTCGGGAGACGCCGGCAGGAAAACGGTTCTGATTTCGGGCGCCATGGTTCCGTTCATTCCGGCCATTTGCATTTCATAGTCGAGATCCGTTCCATCACGCAGACCCCGCACCAGGTACTGGGCGCCGTTTTCGCGGGCGAAATCAATAACAAGATTGGAAAAGGCCTTGACCTCAATGCGTTCTGCATCACCAGCTCCAAAATCTTCCTTGGCACAGGTGTGGATCATCTCAACCCGCTCTTCAAAACTGAAAAGCGGCGCCTTTCCTGGATGAATGCCGATCGCAACGATCACCTTGTCGGCAAGCGCTAGCGTCTGGCGCAGAATATCCATATGGCCGTTGGTCACCGGATCAAAGGATCCTGGATAAATCGCTGTTCGTATCATGAGCCCTTCCATACTCTGCCGACGTGGAACCTACAAGCGGCCAATTCCCCCTCATTTCGAACGATAAAGGACATAAACGTAAAAATGTGACCTCCATCACGTCTTTCTGGCCGAGGACCCTGCATTGTGGACGGCATAGGGAATGGACAACGTCTTGCAGGGAGTTTCGGAAATGTCCACGTTTCATAAGACACAGAAAACCGCCGACTTCTTTGAATTTGGCGAAAACGGATTTCAAGCCGCTCAAAAGGCAACCCGCCCGTTCAGCTCAACTCAGATTGTAACGATCCTGAGCTTAGGCTTTTTGGCGGTACTGTTCGCAGGTATCTTGACCTTGCAGCCTGCCAAGTCCTCCAGCGTTGCAGAGCCGGTTGCGATTGAAGCTCAGGGCAATGCTTTGACCAAGGTCGATCGTGCGGCTTCCCCGCTGCCGGCAACCTGTGAAGGTCAGGCATGGGGTGCCTGGAGCGCTGATTGCGCGGCTGCCATCACCGGCGCCTCCTCCGTTCGCAAAATCGGCTTCGTGACGATCGAAGAACCGTCCAAGACTGCCAATGAAACCATCCTGGCCCGCTTCCCCCAGGCCAACTGACAACTAACCTCCAAATCACCTTCCTCCTCAAATAAAGACGGCCGGGCAATGCCCGGCCGCTTTATTGTCGAAGGATGTGACTGCCTGCGATTAGTCTTCGCCACCGTCATCAGCCTCGGGCGCCGAGTTGTCATCTGCAGCCCCTGCCTCGCCCTCAGCAGTGTTTTCACCAGCTTCGGCATCTTCCTCAGTGTCTTCGTCATCAACTTCGCTGATCCGCTCTACAGCCACGACATTCTCGTCTTTCGCTGTCTTGAAGACAATGACGCCCTGGGTCGCTCGTCCTGCGATGCGGATCCCCTCGATCGGACACCGGATCAGCTGCCCGCCGTCGGTAACCAGCATGATCTGGTCGTTGTCCTCAACCGGGAAGGATGAAATCAACGGACCGTTCCGATCATTGACGGCCATAGCCGTGATCCCCTTGCCGCCCCGGCCAGTCACCCGGTATTCGAACGAAGACGTCCGCTTACCAAAGCCGTTTTCCGAAAGCGTCAGAATGATCTGTTCAGCAGCACTCATTTCGGCGTAGCGTTCCTGGGACAGTCCACCTGGAACCACATCAGCCTCATCGCCATTCTCAACCTCGTCTGCCTCGCCGCGTAGCGCACGGGACATCTTGAGGTAGGAAGCGCGTTCTTCAGCTTCCACATCGATATGATGCAGGATCTGCATCGATATGATCTTGTCTTCGTCAGCTAGCTTGATGCCGCGCACACCGACCGAATTCCGGCCTGCAAACACCCGCACATCGGTGACCGGGAAGCGGATGCATTGACCAGCAGCGGTCGTTAGCATGACATCTGCATGTTCTGAGCAGGTTTCAACGCCAACGATGCCGTCGCCTTCTTCCAGCTTCATCGCGATCTTGCCGTTGCGGTTGATCTGGACGAAGTCGGACAGCTTGTTCCGGCGTACGGTGCCGCGAACGGTGGCGAACATTACATCCAGATCTGCCCAGGTCTCCTCGTCTTCGGGAAGCGGCATGATGGAGGAGATCTTCTCACCCTGCTCCAGTGGAAGCATGTTGATCAGGGCCTTGCCCTTTCCGGTAGGCCCGCCGAGCGGCAAGCGCCAAACCTTCATCTTGTAGGCAATGCCCCGGCTGGAGAAGAACAGTACCGGCGTGTGTGTATTGGCAACGAACAGACGTGTGACGAAATCCTCGTCTTTTGTCGCCATGCCGGAACGGCCCTTGCCGCCCCGCCGCTGCGCCCGGTAGGTCGCAAGCGGTACGCGCTTGATGTAGCCCTCGTGCGACACGGTGACGACCATGTCCTCACGTTGGATCAGGTCTTCATCATCAAAATCTGCACCACCCTCGACGATCTCGGTCCGCCGCGGGGTTGCAAACTCTTCCTTGATTTCC
This sequence comes from Roseibium sp., assembly GCA_965230705.1. Classification (GTDB taxonomy): domain Bacteria; phylum Pseudomonadota; class Alphaproteobacteria; order Rhizobiales; family Stappiaceae; genus Roseibium. Next base: position 2,573,481 of record CBDDLN010000001.1, read on the forward strand.
AGCATCTCGTTGCGGACGATTTCCTGGATCCTTGCCCGGGAGCGGAGGATGTCGAGGAAATCCGAAATCTCGGCGCCGATCTTTTTCAGCTCGTCATCGATTTCGTCGCGGCCGAGAGCGGTCAGCCGTTGCAGGCGGAGTTCCAGGATAGCCCGTGCCTGTTCTTCAGAGAGTTTGTAGGTGCCGTCTTCCCGAACCTGGTGGCGCGGATCGTCGATCAGGCGGATCAGCGGTTCCACATCCCGAGCAGGCCAATCCCGTTCCATCAGCTGAGCGCGGGCCGTTGCCGGATCAGGCGCGGTACGGATCAGTTGTATGACTTCGTCGATATTGGCAACAGCGATACCCAAGCCAACCAAGATATGGGCGCGGTCTCGTGCCTTCTTCAGAAGGAAACGAGTTCTTCTTCCAATGACTTCTTCGCGGAAGTTCACAAATGCCTTGAGCATGTCGCTCAAGTTCATCTGTTCCGGTTTGCCCCCGTTCAGGGCCACCATGTTGCAGCCGAAGGACGTCTGCAATTGGGAGAACCGATAAAGCTGGTTGAGCACCACGTCGGCAACCGCATCGCGCTTTAGCTCAATCACGACCCGCATGCCGGAACGGTCACTTTCGTCGCGGATATCGGAGATGCCCTCTACCCGCTTGTCGCGCACGAGCTCGGCGATCTTCTCGATCATCGAGGATTTGTTTACCTGATACGGGATCTCGCTGACGATCAGCGCGTAACGGTCCTTGCGGATTTCCTCCACTTCGACCTTGGACCGCATAACCACGGAGCCGCGCCCGCTTTCGAAGGCGGAACGAATTCCGGAGCGGCCGAGGATCGTGGCACCAGTCGGGAAATCCGGACCAGGCACGATCTGCATCAGTTCTTCCAGCGACAGCGCCGGGTTTTCCATGATCGCGATTGCAGCATCGATCACTTCGCCCAGATTGTGTGGCGGAATGTTGGTTGCCATGCCGACCGCGATACCGCCGGCACCATTGACCAGGAGATTTGGAAATTTCGCCGGGAGGACGACCGGTTCGCTTTCGGAGTTATCGTAGTTCTCCTGAAAGTCGACCGTATCCTTGTCGATGTCGTCCAGAAGCTTGTGCGCAACCTTTTCCAGTCGGCACTCGGTATAACGCATCGCCGCGGCTGGGTCGCCGTCGATGGATCCGAAATTGCCCTGCCCGTCGATCAACGGCAAGCGCAGCGAAAACGGCTGTGCCATACGTACAAGGGCGTCATAGATCGCGCTGTCGCCGTGCGGGTGATATTTACCCATGACGTCACCGACCACACGGGCAGACTTGCGGTACGGCTTGTTCCACTCGTAGCCGTTTTCATGCATGGAATAGAGGATACGGCGGTGAACCGGCTTCAGGCCGTCTCTGACATCGGGAAGCGCGCGGCTGACGATCACGCTCATGGCGTAATCGAGATAGCTGCTCTTCATTTCATCGACGATGGAAATCGGCTTGATGTCCGACGAACTTGCGCCAGACGGCGTGGTATTATCCTGGTCTGCCAAGGATGCGACTCTTAATCTTTGTTATTGCTGCTCCTTTTATATCCGATTCCGAAGAGCGGACCAAATTTCAAGGTCATAATTAGCCGTCATATTCTTTTGTAATTACAATGAGATAGGCTCATTATTCACAGGCTAATAAAAACCTTGCTGCGCAATTTGCCTTGGCAGGCCACAATCCCAGAAAATCCGGCGCCTTTCGCCACTCTAGATGCACCCGGCGGCCCACATGATCGACTTCTATATCAATGCCTTCGCAACGCTTTTCGTGACCATCGACCCGGTGGGATTGGCGCCGATGTTCCTTGCCGTTACGGCCGGCTTGTCGGCTGCCGACCGGAAGCGGGTTGCCTTGCGCGCCACACTTACCGGGGCGGCCATCCTGATGGTGTTTTTCGTTGCCGGTCAGTCAGTCCTGAACGTTCTCGGGATTTCCGTTTCAGCGTTTCGCGTGGCCGGTGGAATCCTCCTGTTTCTGATCGCCATTGAAATGGTGTTCGGAAAGCGTCAGCAGCGTAAAACCCAGACCGCGGAACAGGCGGTTGAGGAGCATCAGGAGGCGGACTTTCACGAGGTCGCCATTTTCCCGCTTGCCATTCCGCTGATTGCGGGACCGGCCACGATCAGCGCGATAATTCTCCTGTCGAGCCAGGCGCCTGATACCCTGTCCTACTTCGGGCTTGCTGCTGTCATCCTGATCATTCTGGCCAGCTGCCTGGTCACGTTTCTGCTTGCCGACCGCATAGAACGGCTGATGGGGAAGACGGCTCAGCTGGTCATCACCCGGCTCTTAGGTGTTCTGCTGGCAGCACTGTCGGTTCAGTTTATCGCTGATGGTGTGCTTGCGTTCATGAAGTGAGGCTAGTCTGTCCTAGTCGGCCAGCTCTACTGAAAATGTCTTATCCGAGAATCCGTGAACGCTGTCCCGTGCACGGATGACGACCGTTTTCACGCTATCTGGAATGGCAACATTGCCAAGCGAGCGGGTGAAAGGCTGTTCCTCCACATGGGGATGCGCAAGCACCCTTTCCCCCAAAACCGTTCCATCCGGCAATTCAACTTGCCAGAGATTGGCGTAGTGATCCCAGCCGGTATCCCCATGGCGCAAAGTTACGTCAAATCGCCAGGTTCCATTCGCCGCTTGCCGCGCCTCAACCGCAGTTATTTCAACATCGCCCGCGGCAGATGGAAGGGTAGTTCCTATACAGACAAGGGCCATAAACACGAAGGTAGCGGTCCGTTTGAATGCCATTGTCGAACTCCGTCGTTTGTCACCCCGTCAGCATTAATAACCGTTTGGGTACCCAAACCGGAGTCACGTCCGTGTCATTGGAGGGCTTCATAGCATGCCCACTCAAAAACCCGGCAATTTACTGGTCAGCCAGCCGCCTTCTGTTTGTTGGAAAATTCCTCCGGCCACAGGTCTTTATGGGTATCGCCCCACTTTTTCAGCTCCTGGATAACAGGTGCCAGCGACTGACCGCGCTGCGTGAGGGAATACTCCACCTTCGGCGGAATAACGGGATAAACCTTCCGGTCAATCAAGCCGTCTGCCTCCAGCGCCCTAAGCTGGTTGGTCAGCATTCTTTGGGTCACGCTCGGCAGCTTCTTGCGGATTTCATTGAACCGCATCGTACCTTCCAGGAGGTGGTAAAGCACCACACCCTTCCACTTGCCGTCGATCAGGCTAAGCGTTGCCTCAACGGCGCACCCAGGGCTGCAGTCAAATGATGAGTGTTTGGCGCTCGCCATTAAGGTATCCTATTTTATACTTAGTTCCATTTCAGTCACTAAGCGCGAAAAATGTGCGTTCTTGCGTTCTGTGATTGTATGCGTCAAGTCTCCACGAAGCAACTCTGGAGGTCCCCATGAAAGCCGTCGGTTATCAAAAATCCCTGCCGATAGATGACTTGAATTCCCTGATGGATATCGACTTGCCACGCCCCAAGCCCGAGGGACGTGACCTGCTTGTCGAAATCCGTGCCGTATCGGTCAATCCCGTCGACACGAAAGTCCGAATGCGGGCCGAACCGGAACAAGGCGAATACAAGGTTCTGGGATGGGATGCGGCAGGCATCATCGTCGAAACCGGCCCGGACGTGACCGATTACGCTCCCGGCGATGAAATCTTTTATGCCGGTGACTTGACCCGTCAGGGGACAAACTCCGAATTCCATCTCGTTGATGAGCGGATCGTCGGGAAGAAGCCGAAATCCTTGTCATTCGCCGAGGCCGCTGCCTTGCCTCTCACGTCAATCACAGCCTGGGAAGGTCTGTTCGACCGGTTGAAGGTTGGCGAACCAACCGCAGCAGGAACAAACACGCTGCTTGTTGTTGGCGGCGCTGGCGGCGTCGGATCAATCGCGCTTCAGCTGGCCAGCCAACTAACCGGGCTTACCATCATTGCAACCGCATCGCGCCCGGAATCCCAGGAATGGATCAAGAGCTCGGGCGCACACCACGTATTGGATCACAGCAAACCCATGGCGCCCCAACTGGAAAGCATGGGCCTGTCCGCTCCGGATTTCGTGTTTTCCACCACTCACACCGAACACCATCAGGAAGATATCGCGGCCCTAATGGCACCGCAGGGCCGTTTCTTGATGATTGATGACCCAGCGGCTTTCAATATCGGTCTGTTCAAGCAAAAGAGCATTTCCGTCCATTGGGAGTTCATGTTCACCCGGTCCATGTTCCAGACGGCGGATATGGCCGAGCAGCAAGGCCTTTTGAACAAGGTTTCGGAAATGGTGGATGCAGATAAGATCCGGACAACCCTTTCCGATACGCTTGGTACTATCAACGCGGAAAACTTGCGGAAAGCTCACGGCTTGATCGAGAGCCAGAAGACAATCGGCAAACTGGTGCTCGCTGGCTTTTGACTGCTTCATTCGTGTCCGGCTCATGGCATTGCCTCTTGTTTATCCAGATCAGGATTGCAATCCTGATCTGGACAAGGGGATTGAGATGCCAATCAGCGATGCAACGGCCAAAGAACGCCTGCTTGCCCTGAAGCAGGAGCTGGAAACGCTCAGTGAGATTTCAGAAGAAGCCCGCGCGACTGTGGAACTTGACCAGCAATCGGTCGGAAGGCTGTCGCGAATGGTTGCACTACAGGGTCAGGCAATGGCACAGGCATCCGAGCGCCAGCGAAGGGCGGATCTGGTTCGCATTGACGCTGCCCTGAAGCGGGTTGAGGCAGGCGACTATGGCTATTGCCTCGATTGCGGTGAAGAGATCGCGGAAAAACGGCTTGAGATTGATCCTGCTGCCGCTTTGTGCGTCAATTGCGCCCGGTAGGTCTTGCGGATTTGAAGAGACCAAACTTGTCGAACAGCCTGTGATCTTTTGACTGTTTCTCCCGGTATTCTTTCAGTTTTCGGGCAATAACCGGCCCATCCGGCCGTGCTCTCAAAGCGAGCTCCATCAGGTACTCAGCCTCTTCCAAACCCAGACATTCGGCCGTCTCGTATTTCATGGCAATGTCACGCAGCAATTCAGCATCGCCATCAATTAATCTGTGGCCATGCAACACCGCATAGAACAGGGCAATCAACTTGCTTTCGACGGTGTCATGAACCTTCGCGCTTAGCTCGTGTTTATCGAGCAACACATTCAGAGGCTCCAGATCGACATCCGACAAATCGGTGAGATAACGTTCTAGCTTGCTGTTCCCGGCATCCCCTTCGCATGGCTCAAATTCAATTCCAAAATTGTCCCGGAGAAAATCGGCTTCCTGTTTCGAGCAGACGAAACTCTCAGAAAAGGCTTTTCCGTCCAGTCGCTTGTGTTTTTGATAAGCGCGCTCCAGAAGCTCGACAAACCTCTTCCGCGCCTCCACAAGCGCTGCCGTGCCTGTTGATTTGACTGGCAACCGGTTGAACAACAGCAGCAATTTTACCGTTGCAGCGCTCAGAGATTCATTGGTCGTTATGATGGAGGTAACGGAGATATCAATCCCGACTTCCTGCGCAAAATCCAGAACGACGTCCGATTGCTTCAAAAGATCCCGCCGAAACTCCTTCACTTTGATATCCTGATGCGGAACAAAATCCAGAAAAGGCGCCAACCTCTTTTTGTAGTCAGTCTCGTAGATGGAAAGATCGCGGGCGCCGCCCTTGATGCGCTGCTGGTGAACCGATTTTGCCATGCTGGATGGTTCGCGCACATAGCAGAGGATTTTTGTCACCAATTGGCGATCATGAAAGAACTGTAAGAGCTTCTTTTTACCCTCGACTGGAAGGACGGAAATGTCCTCCCCGCTGATGATCAGCCGGTCTCTCGAAGAGCGCGCAATTTCGGCCTCCAGTACATTGAGGCATTTTTGCTGCCTGCTCTCGATTTCGGCAATTGAAGCGCCTTCTTTCCGCAAATTGCCGTAGTTTTTTAAATTTGGATGAAAAAGAGTTGTTACGGCCTTGGAGTGATTAGCCCCAATTTTGGAATAGATCGTTTTGCCGTCATCAAAGCCGACCAAGGTGTGCTGAATTGAACTCGTTCCGGTCTTGTGAGTTCCAATATGCAGTATGACCTCTTTCACTTGGCCCAGCCTTTTCAGAAGGTGCGGTGTCTACCACTGCATACTGGCTGCAGTGACAGATAGAACACACAAACCGCCTATTCCCACTCAATGGTTCCCGGAGGTTTGGAGGTGATGTCATAGGTCACCCGGTTGATGCCCTGCACCTCGTTGATGATCCGGGTCGCGGTTTCACCAAGGAATTCATGGCTGAACGGATAGTAGTCCGCTGTCATGCCATCGACACTGGTGACGGCGCGCAGGGCGCAGGCGTAGTCATAGGTCCGCCCGTCTCCCATCACGCCAACGGTGCGGACTGGTAGGATCGCCACGAACGCCTGCCAGATTTCGTCATAAAGGCCGTGCTTGCGGATCTGGTCGATGTAAACCGCATCAGCTTTGCGCAGGATCTCGAGTTTTTCGCGGGTGATCTCACCCGGGCAGCGAATGGCAAGACCCGGACCGGGGAACGGGTGGCGGCCGATGAAATGCGGCGGCAGGCCGAGCTCACGCCCAAGCGCCCTCACCTCGTCCTTGAACAATTCCCTTAGTGGCTCGACCAGTTTGAGGCCCATCTTTTCCGGCAGACCGCCGACATTGTGGTGCGACTTGATCGTTACCGACGGGCCACCGGAGAAGCTTACACTTTCGATTACATCCGGATAGAGCGTGCCTTGAGCCAGGAACTCGGCGCCTTCGATTTCGTTGGCGTGTTTCTGGAAGACATCAATGAACAGCTTGCCGATCGTCTTGCGTTTGGTCTCCGGATCGCTCTCGCCATCTAGCGCGCCCAGAAACAGTTCCTGCTCGTCCGCGTGGATCAGCTGAATGTTGTAGTGATCGCGGAACATGGCAACCACTTCTTCCGCCTCGCCCTGGCGCAACAGGCCATGGTCGACGAAGACACAGGTAAGCTGATCGCCGATCGCCTCGTGAATCAGGACAGCGGCAACCGAGCTGTCAACACCGCCGGACAAGCCACAGATGACCTTTTTGTCACCAACCTGCTCGCGGATCTTTTCAATGGCGTCTTCCCGATAGGCCCCCATGGTCCAGTCACCGGTAAAGCCTGCAGCCTTGACGAAGTTCTCGTAGAGCTTTTTGCCGTTCGGCGTGTGATGTACTTCCGGGTGGAACTGAACCGCATAGAAGTGCCGGGATACATCCGCAGTGATGGCGAAGGGGGCATTGGGTGACGTGCCGAAGACCTCAAAGCCTGGTGCGATTTCACTCACATGATCGCCGTGGCTCATCCAGACCTGCTCACGGTCTTCTTCGAACCAACCTTTCAGCAAATCAAGCTGGGCATCTTTCGGCGTGACATATGCCCGGCCGAATTCAGCGGTTTTATGCCCGCGTTCCACCTTACCGCCGAGCATTTGCATCATGGCCTGCTGTCCATAGCAAATCCCGAGAATAGGCACTCCAAGTGAAAACACCGATTCAGGCGGCATGGGCGCACCTTCATCGAATACAGAACAAGGCCCCCCGGAGAAGATCACGGCTTTCGGTGAAAACTCTTTCAAGAACGCATCTGTGACGTTTTGATAGGGGTGAATTTCGCAATAAACGCTCAATTCCCGGAGACGGCGCGCAATCAGCTGCGTAACCTGGGAGCCGAAGTCGATGATGAGGAGGCGGTCGTGCTGTATCATGCTCCGCTTCTACTGGGTTCTTTTGCGAAATTGAACACCTAATGACACCGTCGGACTGCCTTTTTGACAAGGTTTTCCACGCATACCGGATATGCCGGTCAGGATTAGCGTCCATGCGAAAGCGGCCGTTGATTGAACCTACACAGGATTGCCACAAAGAAGCTTATTGATAACTGCGATTGGGTTTTGACGGCTCCCCCCGCAAAATCTACTCTTGTTGCATCTACGTGCTCACAGCTGGCAGCGCGCACCCGTACCACCAGATAGGGATTTCCCAATGACATCAGCGGCCCGGCAGGTTTTCGACCATGCCATGTCCCTGGAACAATCCGGCGACAAGGAAATGGCTTTGAAGGCGTTCCTTGAAGCTCTGGAGCTGGCACCCGATGATCTGGAGATTGCCTACAAGGCCGCAATAGCTATGCTCGGCGCGGGGCTCCTGGACGAAGCTGCCTCTCAGCTCCGCCGGATTGTGTTTTCCGATCCTGCCAATATTCCGGCCCGGGCGAGCCTTGGAAATTGCCAGTATCTGCAGGGTGATCTTGAAAATGCAGAACGCAATTTTCTGGATGTTCTGGAGCATGATCCCGACAATCAGAATGCCCTTTACGGCATCGGGTCCGTCTATCTGCAACGCGGCCAGGCAAATGACGCCGTAGAACCGGCAAAACGCCTGCTCAACCTGTTGCCCGACAGTGCCGCAGCCCTGACGCTATACGCTGATAGCCGCGCGCGTGATCCTCAGGTCTCTGCTGCCAATGCAGCTTACCGCAAGGCTTTGCACGTCAGTCCTGATTACCCGCCTGCCCTGATTGGTCTCGCCAAACTTCTCATTCGCAGCAAACACTATGCAGAAGCATCGGACCTCGCCCGCCGAGCAGCAAACCAACAACCTGCAAATGCCGAAGCATTTGAAGTTATTGGCAATGCACAGCTAGCCGCGGACAATTTGGAGCCGGCCAAGGAAGCCTATTTCAAGGCGCTTTCTTTGGCTCCTGGCCGGGCCGGTCTTCTTTTACGGCTGAGCATCGTTCACCGGAAGCTGGACGATAATCCTTCCGCCCTTCTCTATGCCCATCAGGCTATGGTTCAGGACCCGGAAGATGCGCCAGCCGGGAATGCGCTTGGGGCAGCACTTGCCGCGCTCGGACATCCAAAGGACGCAAAGGCGGTCTTGACGTCCGTTGCCCGCAAGACCCAGCTGGACTCCGAGACTGCGGAAAGAATTGACGCCCTTTGCGATGATTTTGCCGCACGTATTCAGTCGCCGGTGTCATCACATCCGGACCTACCATCGATACCGGAAGATGAATCACCCCGTGCGCCAGGTGACCTTTCCTGATCAATTGGCAGTTTATCAGCCGTTTCGTTTGATCAATGCAAAAAAGAAACCGTCGGTCGCAGTTGTGGCCGGCGTAAGCGTCAGGTCACCACGGGCATTCGAATAGGCTGGTACGGGAACATCCGGCAACAACCGCTTCCATTCGTTTTCGGCGGAAACAGAAGCAAATTCGGGATTTTCTTCTAAAAACCAGTCAACCTGTGCGTCGTTTTCAGGGCGCAGCAGCGAACAGGTCACATAAGCGATCCGTCCGCCTGGTTTTACGAAGTGCTTCACCGCATCCAGCACGCGCCTTTGATCTTCGATCCGGTCCGCCAGGGCCTTTTCCGACAGGCGCCACTTGGAATCAGGCCGCCGCCTCCAGACGCCCGTTCCAGTGCATGGTGCATCGACAAATACAAGATCCATATGGCCTTTTAGGTCGTCCAGATCAGAACTCGCAGGATCGCGCACCTGAACATTGTGAACACCGGATCTTTTCAAACGCTCGTGGATAGGTGCGAGGCGCAAACGGTCCGCATCATGGGCGTAAATCTGGCCCTTGTTTTCCATTTGCGCAGCCAGAGCCAGGGTCTTGCCACCGCCTCCAGCGCAAAAGTCCAGGACCTGCTGCCCCGGTTCTGCCCCAGCCAGGATGGCGGCCAGCTGGCTTGCTTCATCCTGCAGCTCGAACCAACCCTTTCGATATCCTTCCTCGGCCTGCACATGCGGCATGCGCGCAGCGCCAGGTTTTGGAGCGATGCGCACCCCGGCCGGGGATCTGGGACAAGCTTCTGCATTTACGTGCGACAGGCGCTTCAGCAGCCGTTCCCGGTCGGACTTTAGGGTGTTTGTCCGCAAATCTATAGGTGCGCGGGTTGCCAGCGCCTGACCTTCGGCAACAGCATTGTCTCCGAACGCAGCGGCGAAAAACGGCCAAAGCCAGTCCGGCACATCGGCGGCCGCAGCTCCTTCAAGCTTTGGGTCCGGGGTACCATTGAGCCGACTCCGTTCTTCATCTGTCAATGGTTCAGGCGAATGCCGGTCTTCGGCCATGACCGTATCAAGACGGTCCAGCCCATTCCCCCAGGTGTGCACATAGGTGGCAAGCGCTAGCATCCGGGCGCTATCAGAACCGAAGCGGGCGGCCAGGCTGGCCTTGTGCCGCATGGCATCGAACACCAGGTTGCCTATGACAGTCCTGTCACCAGATCCGGCAAACCGGTGGGATGTGCCCCAGTCCTTGAGTGAAGCTTGCACGGGCCGATGGCGGCTTTCGATTTCCTCCAGGACTTCGATTGCCGCTGCGAGCCTACCACCGTCTTTCATATGTGACTCCTGCGCGCCAGGCCGGAAACAGGCCCGGACACGGATAAACGGTTAAATGTTAGACGGATAATTCGGGCTTTCCCGGGTAATCGTCACATCGTGTGCATGGCTTTCGCGAAGGCCAGCGCCGGAAATGCGAACGAACCGGGCCTTTTCCTGAAAGTCTTCAACGGTCTTGCCGCCAACGTATCCCATGGCAGCGCGCAGTCCGCCAGCAAGCTGGTGAAGAACACTGGAAAGCGGCCCCTTGTAAGGCACCTGACCTTCGATTCCTTCCGGGACCAGCTTGAGGGAATCGCGGACTTCTGCCTGGAAATAACGGTCAGCTGAGCCGCGCGCCATTGCGCCGACCGAACCCATGCCGCGGTAGGACTTATAAGACCGGCCCTGGTGCAGATAGACTTCGCCCGGGCTTTCTTCCGTTCCTGCCAGAAGCGAACCGACCATCACCGAAGACGCTCCGGCCGCCATCGCCTTTGCAAGATCGCCGGAGTACTTGATGCCACCATCGGCGACCACCGGAACATCCTGTTTTGCGGCTTCTTCGACCGATTCCATGATGGCAGTGAGCTGCGGAACGCCGACGCCGGCAACAATCCGCGTGGTGCAGATGGAACCCGGCCCAATACCGACCTTCACTGCGTCCGCACCTGCATCAATCAGCGCCTTCGTGGCTTCTGCTGTCGCAACGTTTCCGGCCAGAACCTGGACCGAATTGGACAATGTCTTCACCTTGCTGACCATGTCCAGAACCCGCGCGGAATGACCATGCGCTGTGTCCACGACAACCATGTCGACACCGGCGTCAACCAGCCGTTCGGCCCGGGCCATGCCTTCCTCTCCGACGCTGGTTGCTGCAGCAACCCGCAGCCGTCCCTGATCGTCCTTGGAAGCGTTCGGGTTGAGTTTGGCCTTTTCCATATCCTTGACGGTGATAAGGCCAATGCACTGCTGGTCTTTGTCGGTGACAAGCAGCTTTTCGATCCGGTGCTGATGAAGCAGGCGCTTGGCTTCTTCCTGCGAAACACTGTCGTTGACGGTCACCAGGTTTTCCCTGGTCATCAGCTCATAGACCTTTTGCTCCGGATTGGAGGCAAACCGCACATCGCGGTTGGTCAAAATGCCAACGAGGCGGCCGGTGATCTGCCCGCCGCTGCCACCATTTTCAACCACCGGAACACCGGAAATTCCGACCCGTTCCATAAGGTCCAGCGCTTCCTGCAAGGTTGCGTCCGGCCCGATCACCAGCGGATTGACCACCATGCCGGATTCGAACTTCTTCACCATGCGCACTTCCTCGGCCTGCTGGTCGAGGGAAAGGTTGCGGTGGATCACACCGATCCCGCCGGCCTGTGCCATGGCGATTGCCAGGCGGCCTTCAGTCACCGTGTCCATGGCGGAGGATATGATCGGCAGGTTGAGTTCCAGATTGCGGGTAACGCGGGACCGCAGGTCCGTTTCGCCCGGCATGACTTCCGAGTGCCCGGGGATCAGCAGGACATCGTCGAAGGTCAGCGCTTCAGCGCCGGTCGATGGGACGAAAAATGAGGCCATTGCCAATTCCCCTTGGGTTTAAATGCAATTAGGGACGCAAGTTGCTGGCAGCTTGCATCCTTCGAGTCGCTTCGGCTGTGCCGGAGAAGTTGGCGCGGGTCAATAACATGGAGGTGACAGGATGAAAAGGCCTGTGATCCACATGTGGACCACAAAGTCTTTCATAACCAGTCCGCTCAGACGTCGAAGAAGCGCCTATTCGCCCTCTGTGCCGCGAAAACCTTTGGCAATGACATAAAGCTCCGGGCTTTCCTTGCGGCTTGCGGGCGGCTTGATGTGAGCCACGGACTTAAAGTCGCGTTTCAGATCGTTCAGCAGTGCGTTTTCAGTGCCGCCCCTGAAGACCTTTGCGAGGAAGGAACCGCCCGGCACCAGGTTCTTCTGGGCAAAATCAATGGCGATCTCAAACAGGTGGGTCGTGCGCAAATGATCGGTCTGACGGTGCCCGGTGGTGGGCGCAGCCATGTCGGACAGGACGACATCCGGCTTGTGGCCGCCGAGCGCTTCCATCAGCACATCGGGAGCATCATCGTCCAGAAAGTCCTTTTTCAGGAAGATGGCGCCAGGAACATGATCCATGTCGAGGTAATCGATACCGACCACCTTCGGCGATTCGATCGACGACTGCACACGCTGAACCGCGACCTGGCACCAGCCGCCGGGCGCAGCACCAAGGTCGACAACCCGGTAGCCGGGCTTCAGTAATTTGTGCTTGTCGTCCATTTCGATCAGCTTGTAGGCCGCACGCGAACGGTACCCATCCGCCTTTGCCCTGCGTACATAGGGGTCATTCAATTGCCGCTGCAGCCAGCGTGTCGACGATTCGCGCCGTCCGGCCGCCGTCTTGACCCGCACCTTCAGGCCGCGGTCGCCAGAGCCCCGTTTCGGTCCGCTCATGATTTGCCTCTTCGATGGCCGTTATGCCGGCCGCCTGTGTTTTTCCGTGCCCAAACGCCGTCCGCGGACATCAACTCCGTCAAGATACCTTCCCTGAGTCCGCGGTCGGCGACACGCAGGCGGGAGCAACTCCAGCGCCGCCGGATTGCTTCCAAAATGGCGCAGCCGGCCAGCACGAGATCGGCCCGGTCCGCTCCGATGCAGGGATTTTCCACCCGCTTCTCGTAAGGCATATCCCGCAGCTGATCAATCATCGAGCCAACCTGTGCATTGTCCAGCCAGGCACCGTCCACACGGCGGCGGTCATACCGCTTCAGGCCGAAGGCGACCCCGGCAAGCGTCGTGACCGTTCCCGACGTGCCGAGCATATGGACGTTGGACGCTGAAATCGCCTGGGTCAGCTCTTCGCCCAGACTGAAAGCGGCAAGATGGTTGCTTGCATCGTCCACCATGGCTTCGAAGATATCAGGCGTTACATGGACACCGCCATGGCGCTCTGCAAGGTTGACCACGCCGATCGGCAGGGAAATCCAGGACCGGATGAACCGGGTCAAGGCATATCCGCGTGCGCCGCACCGGTTGCGCAGATCCAGCCAGACGATTTCCGAAGATCCGCCACCAATGTCAAACAGGATCACACCTTCGGCGTCCTGATCGACCAGGGAAACACACCCGGCGACCGCAAGTCGCGCCTCCGTTTCCCGGTTGACGATTTCCAGTGCCAGCCCGGTTTCCGAACGCACCCTATCAATAAAGTGCTCGCCGTTTTCCGCCGCGCGGCAGGCTTCGGTAGCGATCAGCCGGGCCCGTTCAACGCCGCGTTCAACCAGCTTGTGATGGCAACTGGCCAAGGCTTCAATGGCCCTGTCCATGGCCGGCTCACTCAGCCGGCGGTTGGCGCCAACACCCTCGCCCAGCCGGACGATGCGGGAATAGGCATCCACGACCCGGAAACCACGGTGCTCCGGACGTGCAATCAGCAGCCGGCAATTGTTGGTGCCTAGATCAAGCGCCGCATAGAGCTTCCGGTTGTCTTCGCGGTAATACCGGTCTGGCCGCCCGCTTGCACTCCCTGGTTTTCCGCCGCGGCTGCGTACACCGCCATTGCGGTTGTTCCCGCCACCACGATTGTGGCGATGGGTGTTGCGGTCGGGCCGCGCGGCCTGTTCACCGGGTCTCGCATCCGGCGAAGCGTTTCGATCAGCGCTGGAACCTGCCGCTCTGGCCTGGCCATATTGTTCTGAACTGGTGGGTGCATCCGTAAGGTTCATGGCCGCCGGATGGCGCGATTTGAAAGGTTTTCTCCGCCGCCGGCGCCTGTTCTTTTTCTGATCTTCTGCCCTGGAATGTCCGGATTTGGCCGGATACGGCCCGGCCTCTTCCGGCCGCTCGGAGTTCGTGTCACGGGCTTGCGCGCCGCGGTTTTGTTCTTTTGCGAACGCAGCAGAACGGTCTGCCGTTTGGGCAGTTGGGGATGCAAAGCCGGAGTCCGGGTGTCCTTTTGACGCAATGGCAGCGGTGTTCGGGATTGACGTTCCCTGCTCCGCTCCGTTCCGCTTCCCGCCACCGCGCCGTTTGCGCCGGCGGCGTTTGGACCGCGAATGCGCCGCCTGGGCGCTTTTATCTCCGGACGCATCAGCGGCACCACGCCCCGTTCCGGGCGGTTCCTGACCTGACTGTGTCACGTTTCAGCCTTTCGGCGCGGCCGCAAGGGCCACGCATATCTTTCGTTGGTGAAACTGTAACAGGTTGTCCGCGCGGCGCATAGCGGTCGATTGCATGTTTGGTGATCAATCAGCTGGCGGTAATTTGTGCGCTGAAACACCCGCGCCCCAACCCGCGTTGGAAAAATCACCCAAGGCTGTTGCATCTTGGTGTAAGATGGATATATACGCTGCCTTCACCGGCGCGCCCCGGACGGACGATGTCCCTCCACTGGCCCGGTCCTCTGCTGCAGCAGCAATCACGGCGCAGCGGATAAATGGGGAATAGGTTAACGGTAGACCCGCAGACTCTGACTCTGTTAGTCCTGGTTCGAATCCAGGTTCCCCAGCCAACATAACTCCACTAAGTTGTTGATATTGTTAGTTTTTATAGATCTTTCAAGTTTCGTGTTTTAGGACGCATTTAGGGTACTTTCCGGATTCGAACCTTCCCGGTGCGCGCAAGTTCAATTGGCATCCAATTTACAGATGGACCTACAGTGTATTTCAGCCGAAGCGGATTTTGACAATTGACGTTGAGCCTAGCGCCTAGTTCGAACGCTACATATTACGCAGCCATCGGGCTTTTGGTTTGAAGTCTCAATCCAGCTAATTGTAGCCAAGGCTGCTAAACTCGAACTCCTAACCATGCGCGAAACGTTGGTCCATCAAAACGGTTGTTGACTAACCCAACTCCATGATCGGCTAGAAACATGGCTAGCTGTTCCCCATTCATTGCGACTACTCCAGATTTGCGAAGCAAGTCCATCGCATCGCGCGAAATGTCTCCCGTCGTGAAAAATAAAAAGAAAACAGGATCACACGTTCTCATCTGAAGATCAGAAAGGGGATCTTTCGCACCCGCATACACTTTCGATTTTGCGAGTGAAACTGAACCAACAAGCTCTCGTATATCTTTCGTGGAGACTTGGGTCGCCTGATAGTGTTTAGACTCACCTACGAGCCATATTTTTAGCTGCTTTTCCGCTCCGGGTGCTATGGCCGAGGGTTTTATTAATTCTCCAAACGGAACGCGACCGAAAAAATCAATCCCCTGGTCGGCAGAGGCCCGAGTAACGAACTCCTCTTCAACATTGAATAATGAAAGGGTACGGCCGCTTAATATTTCAAATTGGTTCGGATTAAGTGATTTAAATTCAGAGATATATGCAAATGTATTTGCGCGGCGCTCTTTTGCGGAGACGATAACATCGTCATCACTAGGAATTATATAGCAGGCACCTTGAATGTAATCATCGTTGGCTAGGCTGAGTTCATATTGAAGGAGCTGGGTGTTCTTTTTCACCTCGTTGATAGTTGTTTTGATCCTAGCCTTGAATTTTGACAGCCATCGCTCAGCAAGTTCGGCAGGCGTTTCACCTGCTTCGTGCCATACCTCTCGTACAATAATTTCCTCCAGTACCTCATTCAACAATCGAGGAGGCATTTGGATTGGAACAAAATCCGTTAGCATTTTAACGGCTTCCACGGGACCGCGCATTGCGCTGTTACTCCTAAGCGGTAAGCCTGCGATGCATTTCGAGAACGTTTTGAGCCTGTGTTATCAGCTCATTAATGGCCTGAATTTCTTCGGCACCGAAGTCTTGGATCTCTTGACCAGGAATATTTGTTAATGCTGATTTGGCTTCCGTCACCTCATTTCGCCACCGACGTGCAATGTTCCCTTGTGTAGCGATAGCCACCGCGTCGACTAAATCTTTATCTAAGTTCAGAAGCTCTGCTTTTGCGTCAGGGTTATTGAGAATTTCACGTAGCTGCCTAACCTCTGAGAAAGTACGTATCTTCGGCTCTTTCTCGTCATCTTGCCCAACGTTCCGCGGAGTTATGAGCTGGTAGAATATCTCTCTATTTTCGTCATCTTGGAATTCATACGCCGTACCATCCCAAGCTAACCACTCACGCACCAAGGGCAGAGAAACGGCCTCATGAAATAGTGGGTACATCGAAGCCGAAGCAAATTCTGAATATACCTCATCGTCTCCCATTTGTTTAAGAGCACGAAATGCGCGGTAACGTCTGTTAACCTCTTGCACAGATAGCCCGAGGCGTTGCCCAATTGAACCGGGATCAAGCTCATGAACATCATAAAGGTCAGCGATCAACTTGGCTCTTTGAAATCCGCCCCACTCCTTGATTCCGCCGACATGGCGGATTCCCATAATGGCCTCCCGGAAGAACGCAACTTGACCTTCTTCATCGGCAACTAGGCATGGTACAGCGGCAAAAACATCAACAACGTTCTGCGGAATATCGATTCCATTATCAAACTCTTCCCTCAATTGTAGAAGTGCGGCCACCCGGCGGTTGCCTTCGACTACTAGGTACTTTTCTTCTGCATGGTCATAAGGCGTTACGACAATTCTCTCAATTTCTAGGAATCCGTTGGAGAAGATTGAATCGCGCAGAGGACGAAGGTTTTCTCTTCCAAGCCGCGTCTTGGTACCATTTTGAACTCGCTCAAGGTGATACCGATTGTCTTCAATTTGAGCAAAGCTATCCTGCTCTTGAAGGCGATAGTTATTCGGATCAAGAAGAAGTTGATCCAATTGCAGGGCCTCGGCTCGCATTCATATTCTCCTTAAGCAGCAACCTTTTTGCAAAATCTATAACTTTTCACAACCTCTAAGGGAGCCTAATTAAATCTAATCGCAAAATCTCAATAGAATTCATGCTGTAAATGATTTGCTCACCGCAGGATCTCGCGGTTCAACCTGACCACAGTCAGAGCGACCTAAGCCCTGCGCAAAAGAGTTCCCAAAAGGGCCAAACCATTTTTACAAGGCGCATTGAAACAGTTCCGTCCGGGAAAAAGTGCCTACAATTTTCGATAGGTAATATGGCCTTACCCCTATCTCACTTGCCCTCGCCTCCCGGTGCGATAGGTTCAAGGTGTCGCCGGTTGCCCGGCCGGATCATTTGCACTTGATGCATCACTATGAGGCCGATCATGAGCTTAATGCGCTCCAGAACTGACAGCTGCGCCGCCTGCCCCGTTTCAGTCCGGCTCAAGCCGCTGTTCGTTCTGCTTTTCAGCCTGTTTTCCGCACTGGCATTTCAAAAGGCGCCCGCATTGGCGGCAGCCACATTGGACGATGTGCGGACCTATTTGGCGAAACCGGAGCGCCTGCCGCTGATCGTGGAGAAACGGCGGAAGGACATTTCTCGATACTATAACTCCGAGGGCGCAAAGCTTCTTTGGCTGGAGCAAACCCGCCAGAAGGAAATGATCCAGCGAATGCGTGCCGCGGACAAGGAGGGGCTGAGCCCGGCTGACTATCCGGCCGACATCCTGAAGAAGGCCGGCGAAGACATAAAATCATCCGCCACTCCATCCGAAGCTGCCTGGACAGAACTTTTGTTTACGGGCCACTTTCTGGACTATGCCAGCGATCTCAGGGCCGGACGCATTGCGCCCAGGATCCTCTACCCGGATGCCTACCTTCCATTGAACGCGATCGATGCAACGGCAGCGCTGGATACCCTGGCTGCAGCTGAGAGTTTTGATGCATTTCACCGCAACTGGGAGCCGCAGGGCGATGCCTACAGGCTGTTAAAATCGCACCTTTCCCGCCTTTTGGAAGTCGAAGCGGCCGGCGGGTTCACTTTGCTGGACGCCCGGGTCGAACTCAATCCCTCCGAAGACAACGACGCAGTGCCTGCCCTGCGTCAGCGGCTGGTTGAAGACGGCCTGCTGACCAATGGGACAGAAAGCCGGACATTCGACAAGCGCCTTGCCTTTGCAGTCGCCCAGGCCCGTCAGCGCTACGGCCTCCCCCTTTCTGCCGTTGCTGATACCCAATTGATCAGAATGCTGAACATCCCCGCCTTCCGGAGGATTGAGCAGGTCGTCAACGCCATGGAGCGCCTGCGCTGGATGCCGGAACGCTATACCCGGCATCAACTGGTCCTGAACAAGGGGGAGAACCGGTATCAGTTTCTTCAGGCAGGACGAATTATCCGTGAGGGTCAGGCCTTCAGCAACTGTCCGGACCGCAACTACGCCGCAACAGCGACAACGATCGAGGGCGTAACACTTAACCCGGTTTGGCAAGTCAACTGGGACTACATCTACAAGAACCTGCTTCCGCGTCTGCGCTCCAATCCGGATGAGGTGGAAGAAGCCGGCTATGCCCTCATGCGCGGCGGCGCGCAAGTGCCCTTCAATGCCATCCCATGGCACCAGGTGAATCGCAGGTCTGTGGGCAAATACGACGGTAACTTCAGCATCCGTATCGGGCCGTCAGACGAAAATCCGCTGCACCGCTATTCCTACCGTTTGAGGCGGGATGACAGATTGACATTGTTTGATCTTGAGACACCGCCGGAAGACGACACGCTGTGCAATCCATTTCTACCCAAGACGGCCTTTGGCATAGTCGACGGCCTCGAGCTTCTGGATGACATCATCGAGCCCCGCGTCTATCCCAAAACAGGCATTGAGGATCGGCTCGAACGCCGGGAGACCGTTACATTTCCCGCCCGCTACGGCGTCTTTGCGGTGGTTTCACATCAATCGGCATGGGTCCAGCGCAATGGCACCATCCGGTTCGGCAATGATCCCTATCTGGAAGATGCCCGGTTAACCGCAGCCCTTGCTGGCCGATACCGGCCGTGACCGGGCAACAGCGAAACTCTCTGCCTCCAAACTGAGCCAAAAGCCGTCCCACAAGGCATCTGGCTGGGAGCCGCCGCAACTGCGGCTTCCCCCCAAACAGAAGTTAAACTATCTACGCCGGCCGCCACCACGGCCGCCTCTGCCACCACGGTTTCCGCCGCCGCGTTGCGGACGGGCCTGCGGGCGTGACCGCTGCACGTTGCGCTGGCGGTTGACCTGCCGGTTGGCCGAATTACGGGAACGGTTGTCCCTGTTCAAATGCGCCGGTGCCTGAGGCCGTTTTGCCGGGCGTGTCGCAGGGCGCTGTGCCGGTCGTTGAGCCGGACGATTGGCGCTCGGCCTATTGGCGGGCTTGTTCACACTGGGCCGGTTCGCCGGGCGGTTTGCATTCGGCCGGTTTTGTGCAGGCCGGTTTGCCTTTGGACGGTCACCCGCAGGCCGGTTGACGTTGGGCCGATTGGCTGGCCTGTTGGCGTTTGGACGGTTGGCATTGTTGATCCGATCGCCAGCAGGACGATTGGCAATCGCAGCGCCGGCCGCGCCTCCAACGGCACCTCCAACAGCAGCCCCTAACGCTCCATCACCTCCAAGGTTCGGGAAGTTGTCACGCGCCGGGGCATCCACCCCGCTCCAGCGCCCGCCTTCAAACCGCTGCCAGTTGTCTCCCTGACGGCGGTAAACCGATCCATCGCGGCCGGCGAAGACATTGCTGCGCCTGTCGAGGGACGCCATTCGGTCTCCCTTGCCTTTCGCCTGCCACCGGTTGGCGGCATCACGGCGGACTTCCCTGGTCCGGTTCCACTGCGGGCCTGAAACCACGCCGCCACCTTTCCAGGATCCGTAAATGCCACGTGCGCCGCCGACAACGATCCGATTGCCAGTGCGCGGATTGTAGGCGGAAATGAAACCGGCGCTTCCACGCGGACCGCTGATCGCCGCACCACGGATGTAGCCGCCGGTCCGGGGGTTATAGATCCCACCGGCTGCAATCCCGCGCCGCGGGCCATAGGCATAGCCATAGCGGCCGTATGTGCCGCGGATCGGGTTGTAGAACGCACCGATGCCATAGGTGACCGGCCGCGGATAGTAGATCGGCCGGAAGCCGGGCCGGTACCAGGGCCTGTAATACCATCCAGTGCCATAGACAAAGACGCCCCAAGCAAGGAACCCGGTCACATAGCCCATGGTGTAGCCGTACCAGACGGCATTGGGTTCTGTTTCATAGACCCGCACATAGGTCACATTGTAGACCGGAGACGTCGGCGGGATCGAATAGATCTGCTCCGGCACGGCCTTGGCAACTTCAAACGGCCCTTCCGGGCTATCGCCTACGAACCAGATCCCGTCCTGCAGAAGATAATACTTGTCACCAACCTTGATGACCTGATCAGAGGTGTTGACGGCATAGGAAAGCGACGTACCTTCGATATCCGAGAACTCCGGATCTCCGGCATAGCTGACATCCGCGCTGACAGAGCCGAGCTCGACTCGTGCGGTCGACGGAATGCTGGCCTTCAGCCGTGCCTGTGTAGCCTCCGAGGTGTTCGGTACGGACGAACGGACCGAATAGTAAGGCGCGTCTTCCGGAATGTTGAGGAAGTCGGATGGAAGATCGGGCGTGGTGAAGGTCCAGGGTCCTTCCAGAGAAGCCGACTTGAACCAACGCCCGGAAACAAGGATGTACCAGGTCGAGGTTTCCTTCAGGAAAAAGACATCGCTATCGGTATTCGAGGCCCACTCCAGGCCTGTGCCAGGCACTGCTTCCAGTTTGGGTTCACCGTCAAAGACGATCATTTCGGCAGGCTTGTCGGAATAGACGACCTTCGGCGCTGGATTACTGTCAGGCTTTGGCGGAATGGCCTCTCGCGTTTCCTTCCAGTTGTCGTCATCCGGCAGTTTTGAGATCTGTTCGGGCAGACTATCAGTTGGCGCCCAGCCATTACCAAGCTCCGTGCTTTTGAGCCAGGACATGTCGTTGCGAAGATAATAATCTCCATCTTCTCCGGGCTTCAGGATGTCCCAATTGGTGTTGACGATAAAGCTGAGATTCTCAACGCCTTTGACCGGCGCCAGAACGGGTTCGCCATCAGTCTGAACAAGGATTGCCGGTTCGTTGCTGACAAAGATCGGCGGCGCTTCCGCATTCAGGCCTTTGACATCCTCCATGCGCTGATATTCCGCAAGGCCGGCCGTGATCCGGTCTTCCTTAACGGTGATGGATCCAGTCGGCATGATCTTGCCGACTTGAAGCGTCAGGTCAGTCAGGCTGTTCCGGTCGAGTGCGGAAAAGTCGAGCTGTGTCACCGTGATGTCGCTGACATCAACGGTTCCATTTTGCGGATCGGCCTGGGTTTTGCCACTTACGCCAATAACCCCAAAGACCGGTTTGGACTTGTCATCCTTGACGTATTCAGCCGCGACCAGAGCCTTCAGCGTTGTGAAGTTGTCCCATTCGGAGAACTGCGGCTGATAAAGGATCAGCGTCGCGCCGCTATCGGTTTGAAAGCTCCGCGGCCAGCCGGTCTTTTCTTCTTCCTCTGTCAGCTGAAGGTAATTGCCGCTGACAAAGCCATTCTGCCCATTATGGGTGATGGAGCACCAGGCGCCTGTATCGTCGCAGTTTTGCAGCTCAACGCTCGTTCCGCTCTGAAGCGTCCCCAAGGAGCCATAGCCCGTTCCAGGGCCTTGCCGGAAATTGACATTTGCCGTTGTCACCGCTGTTGCCGCAAAAACCGGCTGAGCCGAAAGGCACAAGGCCACTACCGTCGCAACACATTTCCGCATGAGATGCTCCCTGGCAATTGTCTAAAGCTTAGAGTCCATGCGCCGGCGTAAGGTGCTCCTTTACGGTTGGGAGCAGTACCCGGCTCATTTCTGATCCATCAAAATTATCAAAGTTCTGGCGTCTTCCGTTGCAAAGGTATCGTTAAGGCAATTCCGACCCCTGTCAACGCCCGGCCTTCAGGCATTTGTTCAATTGACGATTTCCTTTGGCAGCTTGCTCGCCTACCTTTGTGAAGAAGATGGATCCATTGGGATGGGGCGTCTGCGATCAAGGAGCGTTTACGTGAGACCAGAACGTATCCGGCATCTGATTTATTTCGGTTTGGCTGTTGTTGCGTTCCATGCAGCCGCCGTCGCTGCTGTCCTGCAATCTGAGTTTCTCCTCCCCCTTCGCCAATCCATCGCGGCCCACATTCTCTCCAACAACCTGGACAGGCCCGTCGATATCCGGGGCGATGTCTCCGTGAAATTCGACAACGGGCTGCTCGTCAGAATTTCCGATGCTTACATCGCTCAAGACAACAACGATCCGGAAACGGCAACCCGGGCGTTTGAGGAGGTATCATTCAGAGCACCGTATGACCTACTGGTTGGAAATACGTCGGGCATCACCAACTTCACCATGACCGGCGCCGTTGTTTCGCTCCCGGCAGGCCGCAAAAACGGCAATCAGGCCAGATGGTCCTTTTTCAAAACTCCAACGACAATCCTGACCAATCCGTTTTTCAAAAATCTCCAACTGGCAAACGTGAAGGTTGAATACGTCGATCCATCCAACGGCTGGAACGAGCAAATCCTGATCAAGACTTGGGAGTTCTTTACAGCTGAGACAGGCGAACTGACAACCATAACCCTCGATGCGGAAATCAACAGCCAGCCAGTCACGCTTACAGCAGATATCGACCGGAAAATCAGCAACGGGACTTCTGGAATTGTTGGGCTGGATATGCGGCTTGCGCTCCCCGGCCTTGACGGCAGTCTGATAGGTAAACTCGACACCAGCAGCGAAATTGCCGTGCTCGACGGCACAGTGACTTACGTTGCCGGGTCGGTTGCTGAATTGCTGCGAAGCCTGGAAATCTCAGGTGAACTGGAAGCAACCGCAAACCTGACCGGGAAACTCACTGGTCCTTTAAATGAGCTGCGCCTGTCGGACCTTGATTTGCAGGGGCAAACTGAAGCGGGAGATACAGTTTCGCTGACAGGCACCATCGGCAACGTCATTAAAAACAGCGGCATCGAACTTTTACTCGCACTTGATCTCGTTCCGCTTACCGATGAAACACCGGCAAACGCCTTCGCAATTGAGGTTCTAGGGCTAACCGCCAGCATCAAGGGCGACCAGGAAGCGCTTTCCGTACATGATGCGCGGATCCGGACAGATCTTGCGGTTCTGGATCTGGGAAGCATCGGTCCGATTTCAATTGGCAGAGTGGTAAAGCATCCCGACAATCGGGTCGGTCTTATGGATGTCATTGTCCGCCATGGACCTGAAAATGCGCCCTATATCGAACTGATGGGCCGTATAGACAACCTGGTTGAATTGAGCGGAATTCACCTCAATGGCCCCTATCATTTCCCAACCGCCAAATTGATGGAGGTAACGTCCGAAGGGGCCGCTGAGCTAGGGATATTGAAAGGCGACGTTGTACTCAGCGACGAGGAAGGATCATTTGGCCTTGAGGTCCTGACCGGTGCGGCCACGGGTACAAACCTGTTCGAACTGACTTATGATCTGGCAATTCCCGGTTTCCGCCGGCTTGATGATCTGACATTTGCTACACGTCTCTCCGTACCGGATTTTACGCCGCTCCTTGCGGCACTCGACCTGAAAACCGACGTTACCCCTCAGCCGCTGGCCTATGACGGAGTGCTTGGTCTTTCCGGGTCCGGCGTGACGCTGAACGGCAATCTCACATCTGGCAGTTCGACAATCACCACGTCCTGGACGCTTAGGGAAGAAAAGACACCCGGAGATCTTCACCTGTCCGGCGCGGTCACATCAAGCAGGTTAGATCTGGCGCAGTTTGCCGGGCTAATAGATCTGCTCCAAACGATGAAAGGGCCGGAGTTGGACGGCGATCTGGATCATGTTGAACTCACCAAACAGGTGGTCAATGCCTTCAGCGCCAATATCGATCTCAACATCAAGGAAATCGTCACGGCCGGCAAGCGGGCTGGCAATGTCTCCGGAAAACTCGACTTCCGGGACCGCAAGCTGACCCTCTCGCCCCTGTCGATGGCTTATCTGGGGGGCTCGGTCAACGGCAGTCTCGGTCTGGATTTTTCCAAAAAACCTGTGATTGCGCGCGTGGATGGAAAAATCCAAAAACTGCAGCTTGCGACCCTCATGAAGGAACTCGGCCTCACGGCTCCTTTCTCAAGTACGGTCTACCTGACAGCTAAATTGACCGGGATTGCCACTTCTGCAATGGGATTCGCCAAATCCATGACTGGCTCGTTCAGGGGCTCGCTCTGGGGCGGAACGCTGCCAGGCCGGGTGATCGATCTGACGGGCTTAAACCTTGTAAGCTGGCTCTTCAGCGGATCAGGCGCTAATGCAAAACTCGTCTGCGCCGTGTTGCCCTTGTCGTTCAAAAACGGCGTCGCATCGACCAAATCGCTGATCGTTGAAACCGAAAATGTTCAAATCGTCGGCGGCGGAACAATCAATTTGAAAAAATCAGCATTTGATCTCACCTTCGTTCCCCGGGCAAAGCGGAAGCAGCTGGTGGAAACGGTCTCGCCTTTTGAACTCAAGGGGCCTTTTGGAGATCCCAAACTGACAGTCCGCAACGCCGGAGCCGGGCGCGCGGTCGGGGAAATTGTCGCCTTGCCACTCAACCTCCTTGGCCAGATTTTTGGCGGCGGCGCCCCGGCAGACGAAAAGATCAAGCCATGCACCTTGCCTAAAGCGAAGGCAAACTAGGTATTTTGGTATTCAGGATACTGGCGGATCGATATCTGCGATCTCGGTGATAACAACTTCTAGCCGGACCGGGCCAATCCGGTCCCTGAGACGCCCGCCGAGTTTTTTCCAGTAGTCATCCACTGCCGCTGCATCGACCGGCTTCTTGGGATCGACGTAGACAACAACGAAATGCCCGCGCCCTGCCCTGATGACGGCTGCCCGCAGGAAACTGTAGCCATATTCCTTGCACAGGTCCTTCGCTGTTCGGATCACCACGCCTACGGTTTTGCCGGGCGCGCTGATTGCTGCGAGTTCTCCGATGGAAGCACGGAACAGGCTGAGCGGTTGCCAGACGATGACCAGAACGAGAATGATCACCACAACAGCGTCTCCGATCGGAATCAACGGCTCCAGCGGAGTGCCAGTCAGAAACGGTAGAGATAACAGGGCTGCACCAGACCCGGCGCTGATGGCGCCATCAACCAGGGACGCCCGGGCTTCCGTATTCAAGATCCCGCTCTGCCGGCCGGTTTTCACATATGCCCAGCGATAGGAGATGGCGAGGCCAACACAGATCACCACCATTGCCACCGCATAGACAGCGATGGGACCAAACACCAAATCAGGGACATCACCACCCGTCGCATACGTCAGGATTTTCGTGCCGCTGACGAACAAGGCAAACAGGAGCACGCCAACCAGAAGCAGACTGCGGAAGGTGACATAGATCGTCTCTTCAAAGTCGTAGCCCCAAGGCCGGCGCCGGTCTGGCGGCCGGCCGATCCGCTCGCTTACGCGGGCCGCAACAATCGCTGAAAAGAAATTGATCGCCGAATACAAACCGTCAACCAGCATGGCATCGGACCGGGATAACCAGGCAGCGAGAATACCCGCGACACCCATGAGCAAGTTTGCCCATTTGCCGATTGCCAGCGCGCGTTTCTCAATTTTTTCGTTTTCGCCAGTAGCTGTCATTGAAGAAACGCCTTGCCGGTCGTGATCCTCTGCCAAGGAGGACGATAAACCAACCGCCTGCTGCGCGCTGCATAATTGCGCAAGGATGGGCAATTATGAGGAAGCCCCATATTCCGAAGCGCTGTCTCAAAGGATCGGCAGCGAGTATCTGAGTTTGCAGCACATGCTTCGAGATGGGTCTTCAACCCTCCTTTGGATGAGGCCGGTAGAACCAACCAGTATTTGTGTGCCGCATAGCTTCCACCTATCGGCTTGAAAAAACGCCTCGAAATTGCCCAAACATCCCCCACTCAGGCACTCAATTTCGCCGGAACGGTCTTCAGGAGATCTTCGATCTGGTTGGTCAATGCGGACCGTTCCTTGCTGCCATCAGCGGAATAATTGAGGTTCTTGAAAAGGCCGGTCAGGCCGGTGAAGAACTTGCGCACCTGATCCTTGTCCTCAAATTCAAAGTCGGTGGTTGCAATTCGGTAGACGAGGCCGAATGTCTCCTGCTGACGCTCAAGTGGAGCGGAAACATCCACATCATCAAAGGCATCCTGCTGCAAATAGACCATGTCCAGGAACAAGGCCTTTTGTTGAAGGACGAAGTCGTCTGTCGACACGCCCTCTTCGCCGGTGACCTGCATCATCCGGCTGATTTCCTCACCTTTGCCCAGGAGTTCGATCATCTCTTCAACGCGGGATACCCAGTCGTGCCCGATGTTTTCCGCATACCAGTCACCAAGCTGGGCGTGATATCGCGACCAGGACAGGAGTGGATCAACCGCCGGATAAAACCGCTTGTAGGCGCGCTCCGCCGAGAGGCCCAGGAATGTCTTGACCGTACCAAGCGTTGACTGGGTGACGGGCTCCTCAAAGTTACCGCCAGCAGGCGAAACCGTGCCCATCATGGTCAGGCTGCCTGTGTCGCCAGCGGCATTGCGGAACACACCGGCGCGCTCATAAATTCCCTTGATGGAGGAATCCAGATAGGCGGGAAATGCTTCCTCGCCCGGGATTTCTTCAAGCCGGCCGGAGGTTTCACGCATTGCCTGTGCCCAACGAGATGTACTGTCGGCAATCAGGAGCACATCAAATCCCATTTGGCGGTAGTACTCGCCAAGGGTGATACCGGTGTAAATCGACGCTTCCCGAGCCGCGACAGGCATGGAAGACGTATTGCAGATGATGACGGTGCGGTCCATCAGAGTACCGTCGCCCGAAGGGTCTGGTTGCTGAGGGAATTCAGTGATGGTCTCTACCACTTCCCCAGCCCGCTCGCCGCAAGCCACCACGATCACGATATTCACCGCAGAGAACCGTGAGATCAGTGATTGTAGGACGGTTTTTCCGGCACCAAAGGGCCCCGGAATACAGCCTGTGCCGCCTCGGGCGATCGGAAAGAACGTATCGATTAATCGCAACGTGGTGATCAATGGCTCGCTTGGATAGAGACGTTCGGTCTGGCCTGCAGGCATCAACAGGCTAGGAACAGGCCGGCGCACCGGCCAATGCTGAACCATGGTCAAATCGCGGGTATTTCCGCGGTCGTTACGAAGGGTCGCCACCACTTCCTCGATGGTGAAACTTCCTTCGCGGATGCGATCGACAGTCCAATTTCCCGTCAGGCCGAACGGCGCCATGATCTTGTGTTCAAACCGGCCTTCCGGAACAGAGCCTAGAATATCTCCGGCACGCACCGGATCGCCGGATTTGACGATCGGCTGGAATGCCCATTTGCGGGTCGTGTCGAGCGCATTGGCCAGAACGCCACGCGGAAGGAAGAACCCGTGTGTGGCAGCAATATCCGCAAGCGGGTTTTGCAGGCCGTCGAACACAGTGCTCAGCAGCCCAGGACCAAGGGCGACAGACAGCATTTCCCCCGTTTGGATGACCTTGTCGCCCACCCGGACACCGGATGTACTTTCAAAGACCTGCGCCTCTGCAGACGTGCCGCGCACACGAAGGACTTCTGCCTTCAGATACTCGGTCGGCCGCCCTTCCCGCTCTGGTCCATGCGGAATGATGTAGACGACCTCGTTTTTCACCAGCGGATGATCGCCAAGCGGCGCGAGCGTGACCAGGTCGTCCTGGACAGCGATGATTTCCGCCGTAGGCTCGGGAAGCTGGACATGGCTCGTCATGGACGGCTCTCCTGTTGAAGGTCGCTAGTCTTGGAAAATGGTGTTGTCATTGGCTGCAGGGGCTCTTTGTCCGGGTCCAGCGCTGCCTCGACAAGGGCGGACAGCCGTTCGCGGGCCGCATCGGCGTTATATCGCGACCACCGTTCAACGATGATCCAGCGCAGCACATAGATCGCAACAGCCTCGAAATCGAATTGATGGTGTTCGCTATAGTGGTCAAGTTGCTGGAACACTTCGGAGAGCGCCAGACGCTCCATTCCGATGTGATCATCTGCGGCTAGCAGAGCGTGTGCTTCGACAATCCAGGGCATGAAGTGCGCCAAACCGAATCCCGGATCAGTCCAATTTTCCTTGATCTGATTGCACCAGCGCCCGAAACCCCAGGTGTTGATGTCACCTGCATTTTCGGCTCCTCCATGCCGCATTCGAAGCGCAGCAATGATCGTCCGGGCTTCCATCCGTCCGCGAACCAGATGTTGCAGGTCGGGATGATCTGCAAGCTCATCCATCACATCGCGGGCGAGCCGGATAACTTCGCCATCTTGTTCGTATTTGGCGACACCTGCCCAGGAGGAGACCTCGACCAGCCGTTCCAGAAGACCAGTATGCTCGGGTGTCAGCATCTTTATGCGCTGCTTTAGCCGGTATTCTGACAAGGGCACCTCGGCCTGGGAAAAGATCTTACCCAGATGCGGCAGGCTGGTGACCAGCGTGATGTACTGGAAACGGCTGGACATTGCCTAACGAAGCACCCCTTCCATGATGGCCCGAAGGCGCGGCTGAAGATGCTTGGTCAAGAGACCTGCAATTGCTTCATCGGTGAGATCTATCGTGACGTCCTTTTCCGTCAGCTTGACCTTGATGCCATCAAATCCGGAACCGGATGAGAATGTCACGCCCTTGCGCAGGACTTCTCCGGCTAACGCAATGACAAAGTGTGTCAGTGTTCCAGGTTCCACCGCTTCAGGTGACTGCTTCAGCTCCTCAAACGTGACAATCTTGTCCGGGAGCACAACCTCCAGCTTGTCCGTTGCGGTGATCGCTGCGGCTTCCTTGGATTTCCCAGCCATCGCGATGATGATCTTTTGCAGAAAAGCTTCGTCGGCCAGCGTCTCCGCGACCAGCCGCCTTGCTTCCTGCTGGATCCGGGCCCCAAGCTCGTTTCTGAGATCAAGGACCAGATCACGAGCGGCTATCTTCAGGCTGTCCTCGGTCGCAGCCTTCTCCTTGGCAGCTTCGGCATGGGCCTTCGAAAGGATGGCCTTTGCTTCAGCCTCAGCTTCGGAAACCAGTGACTTGGCCTTCTCCTTGGCGTTGGCAAGGATTGTGTCGGCTTCCGATTGGCCGGCGGCCACACCTTCTGTCTTCAACCGGTCGATCAGGGCCTGTACACCGGCACCGGCTGGGTTCTCAGTAGCGCCAGATTTGTCGTGATGAGTCATCTGACGCCTCCTAAGCCGGAATTGAGCCGGCCAGCACGAGGGCAAACACCAGCGCAAACACGGAGAAACCTTCCAGAACCGCTGCTGGAGCCAAAGACACGCCAAAGATTTCCGGTTTCGCCTTCGAGGCGTGGATGGCGGAAGCCAGTACTTCTCCCTGCCGGATGCCTGTGTAAAGCAGCGCACATCCAGACAGGAGGCCGATGCCGAACATTGCTGCCCCGGATTCAGCAGTCATCTTGTCCTGTTGCAGGGTGAACATGATGACGATGCCATAGATCACCTGGGACGACGGCATCAGGGAGACACCGATAAAGCGGCCATACCCGCCATCGCTGTCCAGCATGGCGCCAATTGCGGCGCTGCCGCCAAGCGCACATCCCCAGGCACTGCCGATCGCTCCAAGGGCAACCGGCGCGTAGAGCCCAAACCAACCAAGAGCCAGTACGAATTCGTTCACAGGCCAGTCTCCTCTTTCTTGAATGGACGGAACGGAGTGCCTTCGTCCTTCAAACCCCAATTAAAAAACTCAATGACATTCAAACGCAGTCCATGGACAACGCCTGCAATCAGGCCGAGGCCGATATTGATGGAATGACCGATCGCCAGAACCAGGAACGCGATCAAAAGGCCTATGCCCGGCACCGCATCGTTTAGCTGGGCCGACAGGTTGTTGATTGTCTGCGCCAGTGAGGCGGCGGCCAGGCCAAGGGCAAACAGGCGCATGTAACTCAAGACGTCGGAAAAGATGTTGACGATCCGGGCGACCGCGGAAAGGCCATCAAACACCCTGAGACCCGCAGTTTTCAGCGAAGACACTTTCCGGTCGCTGGCGAAAAAACCGACTGCCAATAGGCCAACGACAATCATCACGGGGCCGATATCGGCAACGGCTGATCCAGATCCCAGGAATGTGGCTAGACCTCCAAGCGCGACGAGTGACCAGCCGACAGGCTGTGCCCGCTCGCTCGTATTTGTAGCGTGCCCGACCCGCATCAGATTGGCGAGCGTTATATGGATGACGCCGATTGTCAGGGTGATTTTCATCATGGTGTCGACATCGTCGAGCTGCATGAACTTCAGCTTTGCGAGCCAACTACCCTCTGGCGGGGATATCCCGAAATAGCTACCGGTCGCAACGCCAAATGCGGCCGTGGAAACCATAAGCCAGGCCGCCATTTTGAACATTCTGCGGCCCGATGCAGTACCCGAAAACCGCTTCCGGTAAAAGAAAAGAACAGCCAGCAGCAGGAGGCCATAGCCGGCGTCTGTCATGATCATTCCGAAGAACAGAATGAAAGACACGTAGACGATCGCCGATGGATCCCAGTCCCGGTAACCGGGTGTCTGATAGAACTGGACAAGGTCCTCGCCAGCCGCAAGTTGGGTAGGGTTTTCAAGAAGTGTCGGCGGCTGATCTGTGTCGGAGACATCTTCGAAACAGGCCGCAATTCCAAGTTTTCCAGCCAGGTCCCGTATATCAGCTACCTGGTCCTGCCGGGCCCAGGCCTGCAAAACAAACACCTGGTCATCGTCGGCAGTTTCCAATGCAGCTCTTTCCCGTGCAGCCCGGTCACGGGCCGCTGCCAGGTTTTCTGCCAGAAGGAACCGCCATTTGGTCAGGGACTGGCGCTCCAGCTCCAGGTCTTCCAGATGGACTTCGGTCCTGGCGAGCTTGCGATTGAGGGCCGACAGGGATAGCTCGCCGACATGCACCCGGGAAACCGGCATTGCAGAGGCTGGCGGCTCGTCGGGAGACAGCAAAACCACATAGGCGCGGTATTTGTCGCGGTGTACAATCTCCAGGATCTTGTCTTGCGGGTCTATGTCCGTCAGCTTGCCGGCAGGCACCACATAAAACCACAGCCGGTAATCGCCGACCTCTGCAAGGTCGGAGAAGTTGAATTCACCCCAGGGCTCTACATCCTTGATCCGGCGCATCAGCCGCGACCGGCGGTCCTGAGCTTCCAGAAGTTCCTTGCGGTTGCTGAGAGACTTGCGGACTACGGTTTCCAAGTCAAAGTCTTCAACCTCGGTAGTCACGCGCCGCAGCGCCGGACAGTCCATCAGCCAGCGGAGCGCATCGACCGCGTCCTGTCCAATGCCGCTTGGCACGGCTTCCAGCTCCCGCTGAGCCTCAACGAGTGGCACCAGATGGAACTGCCCAAACGCCTGGGCGGCTTCCAGAACCTTGCCCTTGTCGGACAGCATTCCGATCAAGTTGACCTTTTGCAGGGGAACAATGGTCATAGCTCTTCCATTCTCCCCTCCGCCGCGCGGGCAGCGGTCTTGCGTTTGGATATCTTGGCCCGGACAACAGCGTCACGTTCCGCATCCGCCAA
Organism: Roseibium sp.; assembly: GCA_965230705.1. Lineage (GTDB taxonomy): Bacteria > Pseudomonadota > Alphaproteobacteria > Rhizobiales > Stappiaceae > Roseibium. Next base: position 2,605,192 of record CBDDLN010000001.1, read on the forward strand.
AGCCATGCGGATTTTCTTGATGTTAGCTTCAGCGCGCGGGATCAGAACCTTCTCGAAAAGATTGACCCGCCTGGAAATCACCGCCTCAGCCTCAACAAGCAGTTTTAGCCGGTCCTGGGCGATATCCCGTTCCAGGTTCCGTTTGATGAGCTCCTGCAATCCCTTGACCACAGGATCGACCCAATGCGGGCGCGCGAGCCGCGAATACTCTTTGGTTTCCAGCTCCACCTTGGACAGCACCGGAAGCACGGTTCCGGACAAGTTCTGTTCCCCGCGTTCGACCGACTTGATAGTGACCAGCCCATCGAGCGGCACCATTTGATTGGACATCATGGGGATTTCCTCGCCGAGTTCGGCAAACCGGCGCTCATAGTCCTCATCCAGCCTTTTCAAAGCCTCTTTCGCCTTTGCACGCTCTGCCATGATCTGCAGGCGCTTTAGTTCAAGCGACGGCAAAAACCGACGGAACTCGGCAAGTTGAGTGCTTTCCCGGGCAAGCGAAGACTTGTTGAGCGCCAGTTTTGCCATCAGGCTGCGGCCTCCGGCTCACTCGTCGTATTCCTATCCGTCTTAGGAAAATACTTGTCGATCAGCCCCTGCTTCATTAGCAACTGGCTTGGCTCAAAACACTCCGCCAGGGTCTTCCAGCAAAGGTCGAGCGCATCTTCCAGCGGCATGGAGACCTCGATGTCCATAAAGCGCTCACGGAAAAGACCGCCAAACTTCAGCAGCTGGTGATCGTAGTCCGACAACTCAAAGGCCATTGACTGTTTTTGTTCAGCGTCGCGCGCGCCGGAATAAAACCGGATCATGGTGTTCATGATCTGATTGTGATCCTCTCGTGTCACTTTACCAATCACATGCTGCTTCAGCCGCGACAGCGAGCCGAACGGATCGATAACGCCGCTGTGCAGATAGAACTGGCCTTCGGTGATATATCCGGTGTTGTCGGGCACCGGATGGGTGATGTCGTTGCCCGGCATTGTCGTCGCTGTCAGAATCGTGACGGAGCCGGAGCCCTTGAAATCGCAGGCCTTTTCATAGCGGCGGGCCAGTTGCGAATAGAGATCGCCCGGATAGCCGCGGTTCGCCGGAACCCGCTCCATGGCAATCGAGACTTCCTTCATGGCATCGGCAAAGGCCGTCATGTCGGTCAAAAGAACAAGAACCCGTTTGCCTTCTTCGACTGCAAATTTCTCAGCCACCGCCAGCGCCATGTCCGGCACCTGAAGGCGCTCTACAACCGGATCAGATGCCTGATTGATGAACATCACCGTTCTTGGAAAAACGCCGGCATCCTCGAATTGTTTGCGGAAGAACGCATAGTCATCAAAAATCAGCCCAAGCCCGCCGAAAATAACGATATCCGCATCGGCCTGAATGCCGATCCGCGCAAGGAACGGATTGTAGGGTTCGCCAGACACGGAAAACACCGGGATCTTCTGGCTCTCAACCAGACAGTTGAAGATATCGATCATCGGCACATCGGTGCGGATCATTCGGGAAGCCAGCACCCGCTTCATTGGATTGGCCGATGGCCCGCCAATTGGAACCGTCGGATCGCTGTCGAGCGCCGGCCCCCGGTCAATTGCATGGCCCGCGCCATCAAAAACCCGGCCAAGAATGTTTTCCGAATAGGTTACCTTGGCCGCTTCGCCAAGAAACCTCACCGATGCGTTATTAGCCAGTCCCTTGGTGCCGGAGTTGACCTGAAGAGACACCATGTCCCGGTCAATGTTTATCACCTGAGCTAATGAAGAGACGCCTTCGCCAGTTTCGACAACAGCGAGATCACCGAGGCATGGCCTGCCTTCGCTGGCTTTACGGTCCGATGACACCTTGATGCGGATGATGTCCCCGACAATATCGACAATCCGCGTATGGGATACCAGCATCCTGTTCCCCTTGAATAAATTTCTAAAACCAGGCCGGAAAGTGATGCCTCCGGCCCTTCTGGCAAAAACGGTTTCTCAGCTTCAACTACGCCGACCTTCATTGCGACATCTCTGGCATTAAAACGGTAATTGCCCTCCTAACCACTACTCTAGCCACATACATCCCACTGGAACAACATGTTGCTCCATGGCGCTCACAGCGACAGTTTTGCACTGCCACCGATCAAAAATCCTGGTCAGGCTAATTTCCATCTATGGCAGTTACATCACAAAACCAGCCAACAACACAGGATGCGGACCTTTGCTTTCTGACCATAGAGAATTTTAACATGCAATGACGACGGATATCTTTGATTCCGGTCATGCGGGACCGGAAAATTCTCCTGGCATTTCCCAGAATGCCGAAAATTGATGACATACCTTCAACCTGTCGGTCGTCATCAACTCACTGGGGCAAATATCTGAAAGCACTGCCACAACTACATGCGTTATCACCGGACTTGATCCGGTGATCCATACCGTGGCGGTTCAATTCAACTCACATCACATGAGGCAAAGCAACGGAATGGGTCCCATGGTCGGGCCATAGGACGGCGGAGCAAGTTGCCAATACCTCGCCGCATCCTCGGCCTTATGCCGAGGTTCTAATATTTTTCAATAGCTCATGGATGGTCGGGTAAAGCCCGACCAAGACGAAAGAGTGAACAACTATCTTTATCAGCAGTCTGAGGCATTTCCCGAAAAGCCGGTTTGCTTATGAGAGCTAGCAGAGCCATATACCCTGCCACAGGCTGACGATCTGGAGCTGTCAGTCCCGCAGGACAAACACCGGGCACTCTGCCCGGCGGACCACGCGTGAGGCGGTAGATCCCAGAAAATAGTCCTGTGCGGAGGGGTGATGCGACCCGACGACAATCAGGTCGATGCCGTTTTCAGCCGCATATTGGGCGATTTTTACGCCAGGCTTGCCAGTCACGACATCACACGCGATGAAATCGTCGCCACCGGCGACAGTTTGAAGGCGTTCCCTGACCTTCTGTGTCAGGTGATTGTCGATCTTCAGATCCACGAACTCGATAACGAAACCGGGCACATTTTCCAGAACTGTCAAAAGCGTGATTTGACCGCCATCTTCAAGTAGACGGCGGGCCACCGCGAGCTTCTTGCCGACGATTTTTTCGTGATCAAGCGCAACCGGAATGAGGATGTTCTTGTACATGGGTCCATTCATCTCCTTTGTTCGCGCCCGCCCGGGGCTAGGTCAGCTGAGGCGGTACCAAAAACATCAACCCGATCCCGATGATAACAGCGAGAAACAGGGTTTCGGCAATCAACAAGGCTGCAGCGGCTTTCCCGACTTTGAGCAAGTCCTTGGGTACGGTTTTCAGGCCAACGGCAGCGATCGCCAGGAGCAGCAACCAGCGTGATACCGAAGTGGCCGTTTCAGTTACAAATGCAGGCAGGACCACCAGCGAATTCAGCGTTGCCAGGAGCACAAATCCAAGCACAAACAGCGGGATCAAGGGCACCTTGGCGCCGCCGGTTTGAGCTGACTGTCCGGCTGCCCGGATCACAAGTGTTGCAACAATCACAACCGGTGCCAACATGGAAACGCGAAGCAGTTTGACCAGCGTCGCTGTCTCGCCCGCATCTTCGGAAATCGAGAAACCGGCACCAACCACCTGAGCCACATCATGAATGGTCGCGCCCAGATAGATGCCAGCCGTGTGGTCATCATAGGAAAGCCAGGAGCCGACAATCGGATAGAGGATCATGGCAACGGTCGACAGGATAGTCACACCGACAACGGTAAACACCAGCCGGTCTTCTGAACGTTCATCCTGCGGCAGGATTGCTGCAATGGCCATCGCTGCCGAGGCGCCGCATATGGCAACTGACCCTGCCGACAGGAAGGCAAAACGGTAGCGGAAGCCAAACAACCGGGAAACCGCCAGTCCGAAACAGATCGTGGCAATGACACCACCCACGACCATCAGCACCACGGGCCAGCCGAGCGCCGAAACCATGTCGAAACTGACCCTGAGGCCCAGCAAGGCAACACCAAGACGCAGAAGCTTCTTGGCAGAAAACGCGATTCCCTCTGCGCAGCGTTCTTCAACGGAAAGAAAGTTCAGGGCAATACCAAGAAGAAGTGCCAGCAGCATGGCAGGCGCGCCGTAGTGCTCCGATATGAACTGACTGGCCAGGGCAATGACACCCGCAACCAGCACACCAGGCATGACGGTGTTTGCTGACTGCAGGAAAGCAGCAGGTGACGGCAATCTGAACAGGTTTCCGGCGCCAAACAGCGGGCGGTTGCTGGTATTTCCCATAGGGTCTCGCAAAAGAACTGTTGTGATACGGCGTTCAACTGGACGTCTGCTCTTCAGGCCTTGCCCGTCCAAGTTCAAACGTCCAGTTCGCAGGCAATCATAAGGCCAGCCAACCATTTCTGGCTTCAGAAGCGCGGAAACGCCGTGCTGACCGGGTGGCTGAATGCCTGGCCTTCCCGATGACGGATTATGCGCTCCGATACAGTTTTGTCATTGAGAATTCCCTGTGACCGAGGGCTTCTGCGGCTGTGTTTCTGCCGTTTGCGGTTCTGCGGATCATGTCGATGAGTTCATCGCCCGCCTCATCGATGGTCATCTCCCGGCGCAGGATGCCGGAGACGTCGACGTCCACATGTTCGCTCATGGTGCGCACCGTGCGCGGGTTGGCGGTGATCTTGACCACCGGCACGATCGGGTTACCGATCACATTGCCCTGGCCGGTCGGGAAGGTGTGGATCACATAGCCGCCTGCGGCCATCAAGGTGACACACTCGGCAGCAGCGGACGAGGAATCCATGAAGTAGAGGCCCTTGCCGGACTTCGGCGCCTCGGCCGGCTCCAGAATGTCGATGTACTGCGAGGTGCGGCCGATCTTCTCCAGATTGCCAAGCGCCTTTTCCTCAATGGTGGTCAGGCCGCCCAGAATGTTGCCCTTGGTCGGCTGGCTGTCGGAAAGGTCATCGGTCTGGTGGGCGAAGATCACCTCGTCCTGATAGGCCTTCCACATCTTGTACCAGCGTTCCCCGACCTCCTCGTTGATCGCCCGCTTCTGGCAGATGTGTTCCGCCCCGGTGATCTCGGACGTCTCGCCGAAACAGCCGTAGATGCCTTCCGGCAGAAGCTTGTCATACATGTTGCCGACGGTCGGGCACGAGCCAAGACCGGTGGTGGTGTCGCTCTCGCCGCATTTGGTGGAGATCCACAGCTCCGACAGCGCGCATTCCTCGCGCTGCAGCTCGGAGGCGAAATGAACGAACTCCTTGGCCTTGCGGCTGGCATCCATGATGGTCTTCAGATCGCCGTTCTGCTCGATGGAAAAACCGGCGACCGGCTTGCCCGTGGCGGCAATGCCGTCAACCACCCGCTGGGTCCAGTCCGGCTCGATGCCGATGACCACACAGGCGGCCACATTGGGGTTGGCGCCAGTGCCGATGATGGTGCGGAAGTGGACTTCCAGGTCCTCGCCGAACTGCAGGCGGCCATAGGCATGCGGGATCGCCATGGTGCCCTTGATGTTGTTGGCCACCGCCTCGCAGGCGGCGTTGGAAATATCGTCCAGCGGCAGGATGACCACGTGGTTGCGCACGCCGACCCGGCCGTTCTCGCGCCGGTAGCCCTGGACAGTCATGTTGGAATATTTGGAGGACATTCAGCGGCTCCTTACCAGCGCTTGGTCTTGCAGTTGTGGGTGTGGACGTGGGCGCCCTTTGCGATATCGGCGATGATCTTGCCGATGTCCTCGCCGTATTTGGTGGCCGTGTCGCCTTGCTTCAGATCCTTCAGCGCGATCTTGTGGCCGATCGGCACATCGGCGCCGGCGGTCAAGCGGAACGTGGAATTGTCGTGGGTGACGCACACCAGCATGTCGGTGCCGGCCGTCAGCCCCTCAACAACAACAACACCGACATTGTCGGCATGCTCGTGAACGAGCAAATGGGGTACCTCAGACATAAATGTCTCCTGATTAGTCTGGCTTGAGCAGTATTTTGGGGGCCGCAACGCGGCCCGCGCGTAAGTCGGTAAAGGCTGAAAATCCATCGGACAGTGGCCGGACTTCGACCCAGTCGAGAGCGCCAAGCCGTCCGTCAAAAATGGCTTCCGCCGTGTCCCGAAAGTCCTGGGACGTATAGGTGTAGGTCCCAATGAACGTAATTTCCTGAAGCGTCATCCGCCGGATATCCAGCCCGCCTTCAGCCTCGCCGAGGCCGATGTGAAGGATGACACCGCCCGGCCGGGCGCTGGCTGAGGCCGTTGCCCGGGTGGCGGAATAGCCGACACCGTCAATGACGACGTCAAAGAGACCGGCACTGGCGACATTTTCCGGTGTTAGAACGGTCAGCCCGCAGCGCTCCTGAAGGATATTCGCCCGTTCCTTATTGGGTTCAACCAATTGAACGTCGGTAATACCTTGTGCCTTGAGGCTGAGCGCCGCACCAAGGCCGATGGCGCCGCCACCAATCACCAGCGCCTTCGCACCTTCTGCTTCCCGGCCAAGCGCCCTTTTTGCAAGGCGAACCGCGTGCCAGCCGCATGCGATCGGCTCGGCCAGCGCTGCCTGTGCGTCAGAGACATGATCTGGCACGCGAACCAGGTTACTGGCGGGCATGGCCACGTATTCGGCGAAACCGCCTTCCCGCGGCGGCATAGAGATGATTTGCCGGTCCGGGCAAAGATTGTCCTGTCCCCGCATGCAGGCCGGACATTTTCCGCAGGTAACCAATGGATTGATCGTCACCCGCTGGCCGGTGTCTTTTCCCGAAACGATTGTCCCTGACACCTCATGACCGAGGATGAGCGGCGCTGGGCGGCGTTCGTCATGCCCGAGAAAGGCGTGCATGTCAGACCCGCAAATCCCTGCGTGGGACACGCGGATCAGCTCTTCCCCATCCGCGGCAACCGGATCCGCTACGTCCCGGTACTCCTGGCTTTCCGGACCTGTGTAAACGAGTGCCTTCATTTTGCCGTGAACCCCCCGTCGACCATCAAGGTTTGCCCGGTGACGTAGTTCGAAGCGGAAGAGCTCAGGAAAAGAAGCGGTCCGTCAATATCTTCCAGCCGGCCATTTCGGCCGATGCAGGTCTGGGCCGCATTGCGGGCTGCCCGCTCCTCGTCTCCGAAAACGGCTGCGGTCAATTCAGTTGGGAAAAAACCGGGTCCAATGGCATTGGCATTGATCCCGTCCTTCGACCAGGCTTCTGCCATCGCCCGTGTCAGCTGCCCGATGCCGCCCTTGGACGCCCCATAGGCAATGCCACCGGGAAAAGCTCTTGTGGTTTGCAAGGACGCGAAATTGACGATGCGGCCCCATTTCGCCTCGGCCATTGCTGGTACAAACGCCTGGGACAGGAAAAACGGCAGAGTGAGATTGAGGTTCAGCGTGATGTCCCACCCCTCCGCGGTCACATCGTTGGCTGGCTCCCGGGTGTTGATCCCGGCTGCATGCACCAGAATGAGCGGCGGACCGAAAGGCGCTGCTATCTGTTGGGCGATCTCGTTCAGACGGGACCGATCGCTCAAGTCGGCAGCTACTGCTGCGGTTTCACCGCCGGCCTCTTCCCGCCAGGCGTCGAGATCAGCCTGCCGGCGTGCAACACCCACGACTTTGGCTCCGGCCCGGGCCAGAACCAGAGCCGCCCGCCGGCCAAGACCGGAACTTGCCCCGGTCACACAGGCCACCCTGCCCTTTACATCGAATAAATCAGTCATGGTGTCAGGCTCGGGCGCCGGCTGTCAGATCGAAGGTTTCATCCGGGAAGTATTTCCTCAGCCGTATGTCCGCCGTCCGGGCATGACCTTCCATGCCTTCAAGGCGTGAAATCCGCGCTGTTGCTTCGGCGACCGGCTTGGCACCATCCCGGGTCGCGCGCTGCCAGGTGACAATCTTCATGAACTTGTGGACCGACAGGCCGCCCGTGTAGGTCGCAGCGCCCGATGTCGGCAGCACATGGTTGGTGCCTGATGCCTTGTCGCCGAAGGCAACCGTGGTTTCCTCACCCAGGAACAGCGATCCGTAGCAGGACAGCCGGTTCAGCCACCAGTCCAGGTCTTCCGCCTGCACAGTCAAATGCTCTGGCGCATAACTGTCAGATGTTGCAGCCATTTCCTCCCGGTCGCTGCACAGGATTACTTCCGCATAATCCCGCCAGGCCGCTGCCGCGTTGTCACGGTTCACATCCGGTAGATCATCAATCAGCTCTGGCACGAGGCGCATGACGTCTTCGGCCAGCTCCCGTGTATCGGTCACCAGCCAGACCGGTGAATTGTAGCCATGCTCTGCCTGACCAACGAGGTCAGCTGCAACAACCATAGGATCGGCTGTCTTGTCAGCCAGGATCAGGCTGTCGGTTGGGCCCGCGAACATGTCGATACCGACGCGGCCGAACAGGATCCGCTTTGCCTCGGCGACAAACTGGTTGCCAGGCCCAACCAGGATATTGGCTTCAGGCAGACCAAACAGGCCGAAGGTCATGGCCGCGACGCCCTGCACTCCGCCCATGGCAACGATCTTGTCCGCGCCGCAAACCTTGGCAGCATAGATGATCGCCGGATTGATACCGACACCAGGGCGTGGAGGTGAACATGCGATGATGTTCTTGCAACCCGCCACCTTGGCTGTTGTCACGGTCATGATCGCGCTGGCGATATGGCTGTATCGCCCGCCTGGGATGTAACAGCCCGCGGTATTCACCGGAATGCTCTTTTGACCGGCCACGAGACCTGGAATGACTTCCACTTCAACGTCGGTGCAGGTCTTCTTTTGAGTCTCGGCGAAGCGTTTTACATTGGCATGGGCAAACTCGATATCGCCCTTGAGTTTTTCTGGAACCTTGGCCGATGCTGCTTCGATCTCTTCCTCAGTCAGGACGATGTTGCCGTCATACTTGTCGAATTTGGCGGCATATTCCATTGCAGCCGCATCGCCGCCCGCTTCAATCGCATTGAGGATATCCTGCACGATCTTGGTTGTGTCGGACGCATCGCTGCGCGAAGTCAAACTTGCTTTTTTCAGGTATTCGATAGTCATGGAACTTCCTACTGGTAAATCTCAGGCAGCAGCGAGGTCGAGATTGCCGGCACATAGGCAATCAGCAGCGTCACGCCGAGCATGAAGAGAACGAACGGGACGGCCCGGGCGGCGATCTTCAGGATCGATTCGCCGGTCAGCCCGGAGACGACAAAGAGGTTCAAGCCAAGTGGCGGGGTGATGAAACCGACGCCGAGGGCCGTGATCATCATGATGCAGAACTGGATCTCATTCATGCCGATGTTGTCGGCAAGCGGCTTCAGGATCGGTGCCAGGATCACGATGTTCGGCGTGGTTTCCATCACGCAACCTGCCGCAATAAGGATAAAGATCATCAGGAAAATCAGGATTGCGGGATCTTCGGTAAGCGACGTCAGTGCGTAGACGAAACCCTGCGGGACACCGAGAATGGCCAGCGCCTGAGCAAGCGGCAAAGAAAACGCGATGATGGGTACGATCACACCATTGACTTTGGCCGAACTGACCAGCATGGCCGGGAAATCGGACAATTTCAGCGTACCAAGAATAAAGCCCATGGCGATGGTGACGATGACCGCAACCGCCCCGGCTTCCGTCGGCGTCAGCCGCCCGGAAAAAATCCCGTAGAAGATAATTCCGGGAACAATAAAGGCGTACCATCCGGATTTGAGCGCACTACCGAAGTTCGCTGCCCATTCGGAGAATGTCATCAGACCGCCGCCCTCATAGGCGTAGATCCGGTTCATGACGATGTTGGTGACCAGGATGGAGACAAGGATCGCGATACCTGGAATGAGGGCCGCCAGGAACAGGGTCGAGGCGGAAATACCCAGGACCAGACCAATGATGATGTAGGCGATGGACGGCGGGATCAGGATCCCGGTACAGGCACCAGCTGCAACTAGGGCACAGGCGTAAGGCCTCGGGTAGCCGCTTTCCACCAGGCGCTCGATGGTCATACGTCCGACAGCCGCCGCACCGGCCGCATCAGATCCGGAAATCGCCGCGAACATGCCGCAGACCAGCACTGTGGCGGATCCGAAACCGCCTTTCGCCCAACAGGTTAGGGCCTCCGCGACATCCAGAAACTTGCGGCTCAGGCCCGTGCGGACCAAAACATCACCGGTCAGAATAAACAGTGGCACCGCAGTAAGGGCGAAGTGGTCAATCCCGTGGAACAGGCTTTCACCGACAAGGGAAAGCGGCAGCGCACCGGAAATCACCAGCATGGCGATCGCCGCTGAGCCAATCGCAGCCCAAACCGGAACAGCAAGGGCGACAAGGCCGACGAAAATGAGAACCGGACCATAAAAGTCCCAGCCGAGTTCGACCGTTTGTTGTTGGAGTTGTTGCCAGAGCATCGGTTCCCTCCTCAGTCGAACAGCTTGTCGCCTTCATAGACGGGCCGGCCGTCACGAAGGTCGCGAATATCGCGGAGGAAAGACTGGATCAGGCGGACAATCACCAGCCCGAAGCCGAAGGGAACTGCCATCAGGAACCAGACCTGGGAGACCCTGAGACCATGGGTTACCGATCCGAATTTTGCAGAGACCAGAACCGTTTCGAACGACCAGTAGAAGGCAACCAGCGCAACGAAAAACATCACCAGATCGCCGAGAACGTAGAGCGCTGCCTTGATGCGCGGCCCGACATACTGCATCAGCACATCGATCCGGATATGCCCGCGTTCCTTGACGGCCGCGGCAGCCCCGATCCAGGCGAGATAGATGAAGCTGTAGCGAACGATTTCCTCTCCCCAGATCGAGGAATAGGCAAAAACTTCGCGCCGGACGACCTCGACGAACATCGTCAGAACCAGCATCACGTAGAACACCAGAAGCAGCCACCTCTCGGCATTCTCGTTCAGGATATGGAGAAATCTTGGCATACGCCCTCCTCAGCCGGCTGCTTTGCCCCCAAGGCCCAAGCGTCCCGCACGCGTACAATTCATAAAATGAAAGGACCGGACCGGCACGGATTGTGCCGGTCCGCAAGAATTTTAGGCGTCGTGGACGTAGTATCTGCCCTTAGTGCTGGCAGCTTCCTCGAGGCGTCCGAAGGCATCCATGGACCCTGCCAGATCGACCTTGAACTGATCCCATTCAGAGCGCTGATAGCCTCCGGCATCCTGCCACTCGGCAAGCTGATCTTCGCTCAGGGAGTGGAATTGAACGCCGGATTTGGTCAGTTCGGACATGGCATAGGACCTGGCCGCCGGAACCTTGGCCAGGTTCTGTGCCGCCGTAATCTCACCTGCAAACTCAATACCTTCCTGAACGTCGGCAGGCAGGCTGTTGAACCACTCCAAGTTCATTGAATAAACCTGACTGTCCGGAACCGCTTGTGTGAAGGTAACGTGGCTGAGGATATCCTTGAAACCGAAGACATAGAGCGCACCGACAGACGGATCGAGCGCATCGGCTACGCCTTGCTTGATCGCAGATGGCGTTTCACCCCAAGCAACCGGAGTCGGGTTTGCGCCCACCATCCGGTAGTACTGTTGCAACATGGCAGAACCTGGTACGCGGAATTTCACGCCGCTCAAATCACCCGGAGTAATGACCTTGTTACCGCCTTTGCGCACAGCAACCACACGAGGGTCGATCACAACGTAGAACAGAGCCTTGAAACCGGATGCCTCAATTTTCGGATGGGCTTCCTTTTTCCAGGCAGCTGACGTCACCAAATTGGTGAAGCGCTGATTGGAACCGCAGAAATACGGCATGTTGATCAGATCAACGGTCTTTGCAAACGGGGCAAAATTCGACAGCGAGTGCTGAGCTGCCTGAATGGTACCGCCCTGCACGGCCTGAGCAAGCGCACCGCCGGCTCCAAGCTGACCGCCTGGCGCGAGCTTCACATACACCTTGCCATTGGTTGAGTTTTGAATGTTTTCCTTGAGATCAAGCTGCATGATCGGGTAGCTGCGCGACGCGCCAAGCACGTATGCGGTTGCCAATGTCATGACATGATCCGCAGCTGCCTGCCGTTCTTTTTCCTCTGCAGCAGTCTGGGCAACAGCCTCATCCGACCAAAGCGTACCGGCTGCACCGGCTACCACGGCCGCTGTAAATCCACCGCTTCCAGCAAGTTTCAGGAAGTTGCGGCGCTCATGTGATGCAAGTTCATTGTGTTTCTTCATCAAATTCCTCCCAGAATTCCGGATTTCAGTCAGATTGATTGCTGAGTTTTTCGTTTGCTTCCCGCCGGAGCACTGCGGCTACGAAAGATATCGATGCGGCGAACAGCAGAAGCATTTCGCCGACGATTCCCAGAAACGGTGATCCGCCAAATGATCCAATCGATACGTTGGTTACGAAGATGGCGAACAGCACCAATGCAAGAGCAAGCAAAGCGATCTCCTCCCAATCACCATTTTTCCCTGCGCACACTTTGAAAGCGCTTACATATTTCGTAAGCTTGTCAAATGTAAGCGCTTACATTTGTGTTTGCAAGCAGAAAATCAATTTGTTGGATTGTAAAAGGCAGCGCTTGCGAAGATAGATACTTATTGATCGGTATTTGGGTTGACGGAATGGACGAAAAAACAGGCTCATCGGCGGAACCAGTTCCCACGCTTGCAGATGTTGCCTCCGCCGCAGGCGTCTCGACAGCAACGGTGTCCAGATGCCTCAACTCCCCAGATCAGGTGACTGAAAAAACCCTTGAGCGCGTCATGGACGCTGTTGACCGCCTCGGGTATTCGCCGAACTACAACGCGCGTTCTCTTGCCGCCGGCAGAACAAACACCATCGGCGCAATCATCCCGACCATGGATAACGCCATTTTCGCGCGCGGCATTCAGGCATTTCAGGAGGAATTGCAGGAAAACGGCTGCACTCTTCTCGTCGCCAGCTCATCCTATCGGGAAGACCTGGAAGAAGAGCAGATCAAGACGCTTTCGGCCCGCGGCGCAGATGCTTTGCTGCTTATCGGCTATCACCGCAGGGCCCATATCTATGAATTCCTAAAAAAACGCCGGATTCCTGCCCTGGTGTCCTGGGCGTACGACCCCTGCTCTCCTCAGCTTGCAGTCGGCTTCAACAATCGCCAGGCGATGCGGGACATGGCTTCTGAGGTTCTGGCGCGCGGTCACAGACGGCTTGGTTTCATCTCCGCAGATACGGTTTCGAATGACCGGGCGCGTGACCGCGTATCCGGCGCCAAGGACGCCATGAAGGAAGCTGGGCTGTTTCCCGGTGATCTGCGTCTTGTTGAAACGGTCTATTCGATTGACGATGGAGACGCAGCTTTCCGGAGGCTGATGGACACCGATCAGCCGCCGACAGCTGTTTTGTGCGGCAATGACGTTCTGGCCGTCGGAGCCTTGAGGGCGGCAACAGCCATGGGGCTGAAAGTCCCAGAGGATGTCTCAATCACGGGCTTCGATGATATTGAACTTGCCACCGTCGCACCCGTGCCGCTGACAACAGTACACGTCCCTCACCGGCGCATGGGACAATATGCAGCCCGCGCGCTGATCAACGCGCTTAACGGCAAAGGACCGGACGGAAGCACCGAACTGCCGACTTCAATCTGCTTTCGCGATACCCTGGGCCCGCCAAAATCATAAGATCAGAGTATCGAGAGTCTGATTGTCTATTGATAGGCGCAACTGTTTCGCCGGATCTATTTCGAAAGCTGCGACAGCAGTTTTTTATAGCCGTCCTTCGCCCGTTTATTGGCCTTCAGCTTTTCAATCCGTTCAAAGTCAGCCTCGCGGGCCTTTACGTCTCCAACTGCAACGAGCATGACCATGCCATATTTGCCGTGACGGCGGCAGGTAACCCCGTAGAGACCTGGTGCATCGAAGGTCACATCCGTCTTCAGCTGACCGGAAATGTCGACTTCCGGGGCATCTTCCGGCCAAAAGCCGACTTGTGAGCGAACGGTATGGCTTCCACGGCTGTTGAGAAAGGTCAGTGTTTCGCCCGGCTCGATCTCGACAAGTTCAGGTGCAAAGCGGAACATTCCGGACGCCGATGAAACGGAGAAGTCCGTTACCTGATCAACCGTATGAGAAGCAGCGGCGGCCATTGCGTATCCAGCAGCAACACATAGCTGCAGACCGAAGACCGGCTTCAGAACGAGTTTACCTAAAGCTAGAAATAGATTCCCTAACTTATAGCTATTTTTCATTTTCATTGCTTTCCTGATTGAAACACAGCATCCAAAGCGATGAATGCCTTGCGCAGTGGCCACCCGCCATGCAGGAGGCCCTCTTGCAGGTGATCGAACGCCGGCTCAGATGATCTCAACAGGATTGAAAGTGTATCTGACCGCTCCGCGTCAATGAGGGTTTCTGCCGCATGACAGGCCACTTCCTTCTTTCCTGCCTTTAAAACCCGTTCCAGTGCAGCCTTGCGAACAACGAAGACCTCATCGTTGAGATGATTGACCGCTTTCTCTGGCATCAGGAATTTGACGGCTTCGGCCCTAATCAAGGCATCCGGATCAGCCAGAGCGTTTTCCTGAACGGAAGGATCGGCTTCGCCGGCTGACTGGCAAATTCGGTAAGCCGCAATACGCGCAACAGGATCCTTGTGAGACAAGGCTTTTCCTGCTGCTTCAAGGAATACTTCGTCAGCCCCCAAAGTACCGCAGTTTTGCTCCAAGGCGGTCCAGATCACGCCACCAAGGTCCTCCGGCGCAGTTTCCAGCCGGGTCAGCAGGGCCGCCCGGATCTGAGGGGCTGCCAGTCCTGCGACGATTTTCATGGCTTCAGTGCTGAGGGATCTGGAAACCGCATCCGGGCCTTCGACCGGCCTGCGTTGACGCTGTTTGGCGCCCTTGCCGGTTTGATCTGCATCTTTGAGCGGCTCATTGCCCTGCAAAATGGACGACAGGGTCGAAAGACCGGCATCTCCTGCCCCGTCGGACGGCACAAGCTCAACAATCTCACCTTCTGGCGTAATTCGGATATTGCGCGAACCAGCGGCTTCGCCTTTCGGCGCCCCTACATCCGGACCACCACCGGGTTCGTGATCAGCCGTAGACGAAGCTTCCTTCTCGCGCGCATCATTGCCTGAAATAGCGGAAGCCAGGAGGTCAACGGCAGCGGTGTTCCCAGCCGCCGCACGGTCACGCAATATGCTGAGCGCCCGCACC
The DNA here is from genome assembly GCA_965230705.1 of Roseibium sp. GTDB lineage: Bacteria > Pseudomonadota > Alphaproteobacteria > Rhizobiales > Stappiaceae > Roseibium. The sequence goes on from CBDDLN010000001.1 coordinate 2,620,251, forward strand.
CTTACTTGCTGGGCTGAATTTCGCAGCAATGGCGCAAATTGGTCACCAGGGATATTCAGAAGCGAACTTCCAAGGGCGTCGACAGCAGCAACACGCACGTCGAGCGGCTGGTCCTTGTCTTCAATCACGTTCAGCAGCGCGGCTGGCGCATGATCTGGCGCAACGTCCGGAAGCCGCTTGATGCTCGCGATCACCAGAACCGGCGTTCCGACCTTCATCCAGGCCAGCATATTGTCAGCCAGCGCAGATTGAAGAGCGGGTGCTAGAGGCATTTCAAGGGCATCCAGCGCCGCTGCCTGCACCTTCTGCTCTCCGTCAATCAGACACTCGACTGCGGCGGCGGGCCGTTCAAGCAAGGCAAGATGCATCGCTGCAATCCGGACATCTGCATCCGGATCATCTTTCAAGAGCTTTGCGATTCTGTCACTTTGTGCCGAAAACAGGGGCACCGCCATCCGGCGGAGAACCGGATCGTCTGATGATACGAGAAAATCGCGGCGGGCCATCAGAATGTCCGGTGCCAAGCTCGAAAGCGTCTGACTTGCCCGCGACCGGGCAAGCCCGCTGCCGGTTGTCACAAGATCCAGCAACTTTGAGACACCGGCATCTCCCATCTGGCCAAGTGCAGAGAAAACCGTGATATCCAAGTTCTGACCGAATTCGTCCTCGCGGGCAGTCATGAGATCTTCGATTGCTTCAGTTGCGCCCAACTGTCCGAGAGCACCTATGGCCGCGATCTGGATATCCAGCCAGTCTTCCCAATCGCCAAGTTCATCTTCCCAGGCGATCTCCTCCTCAAAGCGCGAGGTAACAAGCGCTCTTAGAACCGGCACAGCCTCGTGGCTCCTTAGCCGTGCCAATCCAGCGACGGCGGCCAGTTTGACCTCACGAACCGGATCGCCCTTCAAGGATCCCAACAGTGTTTGGGCATCGCCCTCACCCGCGATCGCTGAAAAACTCTCCATCGCATCAGCGCGCGTATCTGGATCCTCATCGACCAGAGCTTCCAATAGGGCCTGCCGGACGTCTTCTTCGTCAAAGCCTATGGCAGGCAATGCCCGCACCGCCATGTTCCGGATTACGTCGTTTTCGCTGGCCAAATACCGTTGATAGGCCTGCATTTCCGTCTCTTCGACAGTGCTGGTTTGCGCCGCTGAGGTCTTCATGTATCCGTCCAATACAAATGCTCCCGGCGCTGGCTACGCCGGAAGTTGGTCATGATTTAAGCGATATCGCGCCGTGCGAAAGACATGGAGCGGAACTGGGTCTTGTACGGGCTTTCGCCCATCTTCCGCACTTTGCCGACACCCATTTTGTAGTTGTAGTTGCCGCTGATCCAGTCCACGACCCGGCCTGACAGAGCATTCGCCGGTTGCGAGGTATGCAGGAAATCCATGTAGCCGAGGTTTTCCTTCACAGCCGGCGTGATAATCGCCACAGCTGTAATTGAAGCCTTGGTGAGTTCGATATGACCGTTCTTCAACAGGCTGGCGAAATCAAAATCACTGCCCTCAACGCCGACAATCGTGTCTTTTTGAACCGGAATACGGTCGGAATAGACCTGCACGTAGTCGCCCGATTCAATTCCGTGCGCTTTGGCGACCTTCGGGTGGATCTCGATCCAGTTTTCCGGCCAGCGCTGGACAATGTAAGGACGGCGGCGATCGTCGTATCCTGATTGCCAGCGCTCATTGATGCGGCCAGAACTGATCCAGATCTCACCTTCACGCGGCTTGAGCCACTCCCAATAACTGGCGAACAGATCCCACGGCGCCTTCTGGATGTTGCACTTGCCGGTCTGGCTGTTGAAGTGCGTCAGCTTCTTGTTGAAGACGTTCTTGCCAACGGGACCTTCGGCGGGAAGAACGCGGTTCACATCATGCAACCGTTTGGTGCCTTCCAAGCTACCGTCCGCCTTCATCAGGACCGGGCCCTGGATGCCATTTGTGCCGAACTCGCCCAATTTCTGGTGCAGCGTCTTTCCCTCGCGGCGGGCGGCAACAAGAACCATGTTGAAATCCTTGCGGCTGCCGCGTGAATGGCGCGCACCTTCTTCCAGAACATCGTTGGAGTTTTTCCAGTCGAAGCCCTCAAAACCCATTTTTTTTGAGAGCTGCGCGATGATCCACCAGTCCGGCTTTGCCTCACCTGGCGCATCGTAGAACTTCGGATACAGCCGGATACGACGCTCACCGTTTGCACGGGTGAAGGTATCTTCCCCCCAGCCGGACGCCGGGAAGACGATATCCGCATAGCGGGCGCCGATCGGATCGACCAGGTAGATATCCTGGTTCCACACGACCATCCCGCCGGAATCTGCGCGCCGTTTAAGCGTGTCGATAATATCCTGTTTTTCAAAGGACATGACCTGATGCGGATTGCGGGTCGTCAGTTCATCAAACTTGGCCTGAAGAGACTGGCTTCCGCACATGGCCTGAACCCAGGTCGTACCGATGACGTGGGCAAGCCGTGTGTGGCCTGACATCAAATACCTGTCTGTATCCATGGCCCGGCGCCGTCGGCCTGGCAGTTTCTCAGGGGACTTGTTGCGCGGGTATCCACCGCCTCGCAAGCCGCCGCGCTGGTGACCACCGGCCCGGCCGATAACTTGGCCCGGACGCCCACCAGCACCACAGACAATACCGAGCGCGGAGATTGCCTGGGTGTTACCAGTGTTGTTGGACCAGTAGAAGCCCTTTTCGATCATGATCGAGGTTTTCGGGCGGCTGCCATCGTCCCTGGGCTTCGCCATCCGTACAGCGGCTGTGTAGATCTTCTGAACGTCGATCTGAGCCATTTCAGCGGCAACTTCCGGCTTGGAATAGTCTTGCGCGAGCAGCCATTCCTTCCAGTCGTCAAAGCCCTTGGTCTGGAACTTGCCCCATGTTGTTCGCCATTGCCACGGCGTGTTGCGGGTGCCCTGACCGAAGCCTGAGGACGATTCCCATTTGTTATTGACCCAGTTCCGGATCCAGTCAGCGTCCTGCCAGCCGTTTTCAACAATCACGCGTGCAATTGCCAATACGACCGGAAGGTCGGTGCCAGGCTGGATATCCAGCAGCAATCCGCCATGCTTTTGGGCAAAGGCAACCCCGCCCGTGCTGCGCGGCAACAGGAAGATTGCCTTCTGCCCGTTTTGGATCGCGGGCATGATGTAATCGGTGAAAAGGATGGTCTTGGACTCGTAGGGGTCCGTCCCGCACATCAGCAACGTGTCGGCTTCAGCCCAGTCGTCATAGGACGGCCCGAAGTTGTCGAAGCCGGCATCCCGGAAGCCCGGTGTCGATGTCACATCCGACGGTGTGTCATGGAAGGTGAAGTTCGCTGTCCGAACGTGCCGCAGGGCGTATTTGGTTATGGCGTAGGTGTTCTCCATGTAGCCGTAGGAGAAGGTCTTCACGCCATAGGCATTGGTGCCGTGTTTTTCCAGAATGTAGTTGCCGACCTCTGCGGCGATATCAAGCGCGAAGTCCCACGTCACAGGCATCAAGACACCGAACATGCGGACCATTGGAGACTTCAAACGGTCCCGGGTCGGAGTTTGCGGATTGTAGACCTTCTTGGCCAATGCGCCGCCACGGATTGACGAGTTACCGGAATAATTGACGTATTCCGTATCCTTGTCGGGAATGATCACCACATGGTGCGGTTCGCCCTTGTGCAGCACGATGTTGTGCTGGTTCGGCGCGATCCAGGGCCCGAGCGGATCAACCGGAAAGTCAGCACCAAAGGCGTTCTGATTGGCCTTCGGACCTCCAACGCGGCCACCTGCGACGGGCCAGCGGTAGACCTTGTAGCCGCAGGCAACGATGCAATAATCGCAAGCGGTTGAAATCACTTCCGCGTCAGGCGGAGGCAGCGGTACGGAAGTTTCAGGAACGTAATAGGGAGTGGACATCGGGTATTCTCCTCAGCCCTGAAGATTGTCGAAACGGCCGTAGATCAGACCGAACATGCCAACGGCGTAAATATCGTCGCCATCGAGTTCCAGAAGCACCTGGGGCAGCGACTGGTAGGCCTGTCCGGAGATAAAGATCCCGTGCCGGGTCAAATCGAATGTCGTCAAATGCAGCGGGCATGGGCCAAGCGCCTTGTCTGCTGCCTGATAGGTTCCCTGAAGCGGGCCGCCCTGGTGGGTACAGGTGTAGTTGAAGGCAACCACATCTTGGTCCGGCCCAAGTCCACCGCCAGCCTTCCGGCCGAGTTTAACCAAAATGGATTCGGCATACTGCCCTTCGTCCGGATACTCGAAATCGAAAGGCTCATCGACTTTCAGTTCGCTGAGCCTGGCAATCAGCTTGCGCGGATATGTGGAGACCGCAGCCGGGGTTTGCGCCATGGGCATTCCCGGTATTCCGACCATGACCACCGTCGTCGCGATACCGCCTGTCAGCAGAAACTGCCGCCGGTTCATGAGGCAGCGCCGCGTTCCGGCCTTTTCTGCCTCACCATTTTCCCCGTTTACGGCAGCGAGGATTTTGGGATCAACTTGTGTCATCTCGTCAAATCTCCTCGTCAGTTCTGCACGGCCGGCAACGGTTGCATTTCAGGGATGTCCGGATCATCCGTCAGTATTTCTTCTCCTGACAGGCTTTCCAGGAAGGCAACCAGGTCATCGACTTCCGCATCACTCAACCCAAGCGGCTTGATCAGCTCGGACTTGTTCTCCGCAAACTCGTTTTCACCGCCGCCATTGTTGTAGAAAACAACCACATCGCGCAGCGTCTCCAGCATGCCGTTGTGCATGTAGGGATAGGTGTATTTGGTGTACCGGAGCGATGGTACGCGGAACTTGCCTTTGTCCGCCTTCTGCTTGGTGCGGAAATAAAGGCCCGGATCGTCCTTGGTCGACCGGTACATCTTCTCAGTCGAGCCCTTTGCATAGAGCTCAAAGCGGAAGGTTATCTGGGCGATGGCATCTTCATCCCAGCCGCTATAGGGCGGAACGCCGGTGTTGTAGTAAGCCTCATTTGTCAACAGAGGACCGCTGTGGCAGGCAATGCAGTTTGCCTTGCCCGCAAAGAGCTCAAGACCGCGTTTCTGCGGATCGTTCAGGGCATTGTCCTCGCCGCGCAGATAATTGTCGAACGGTGTGTCGGTCTGAACCAGTGTCCGCTCATAGGCCGCAATGGCCATATAGGCATGACGGACGCTCGGCCAATCGTCACCGAAAACTTTCTTGAAGGCTTCGCGGTACTCCGGCACGAACGCCAGGCGCGCTTCCATCATGTCATCTTCGCCGTTCCCCGCAACGCCGCCCCGGGCCGCAGACCGGGCCTGATGCTCCAGGCTGCCGCTTGCACCCGCCCAGAACAGCTTGCCGTAGTAGGCCGAGTTGATGATCGTCTGGCTGTTGCGCCAGTGGGTCGTTCCCGGATAGCCGAAGCTGATCGGGGCCTGAACTGCCCAACCGGCTTCCGGCCGGTGGCAGGCCGAACACGGCATGCCGTAGTTGCCCGACAGGATCGGATCAAAATAGAGCTTTTTGCCAAGTTCGATCTTTTCCGGTGTCATTGGATTGTCCGCCGGAATTGGCGGAGGTCCCAAGGGTTCCAAGCCGACAGGACGCGGATTGCTGCCTGCAAGTGCCGGGCTAATTACAGCAAGAAGCGAAACAACGGCTATTGTGGATCGGATAGTCATCTTCGCCTCCCTTAGTTCGGCACATTTCGCCAGTCTTCGATCAGTGCATAGCCGTAGTCGTCCTTGCGCCAGACATAGGCTTCCACATCGAAACTGTCGCCGGAGAGGCTCTCAAGAAACGCGACCAGATCCGCCTTTTCCGACGGAACCAGTCCAAGCGGTTTCAAACGCGCATCTTTCAAATCATCGTCCCCGCCTCCTGCATCATAGAAGTCAACAACTTCTTCCAGGGTCGCGAAGACACCGTTGTGCATGTAGGGCGCGGTATAGGTCAGCTCGCGGAGTGTTGGTGTCAGGAAACTGCGGCGTGTCTCATCGCGGTGATTGCGGATGTAAGCTCCAAGGTCCTCACGCAAATTCATGTAGTTCGGAACACCAAAGAACTTGGCATAGGTAACAAAGGCCGAATGCCGTTCCGGGTCCGCCCAGATATCAGGATTGTTCGGCACTCCGGTGTTATGCGGTTGATCGTCCGTCAAACGTTCGCCGGAATGGCAGGCTGTGCATTGCGCCTTGCCCTCAAATATCGCCTGCCCGCGTTTGGCGGCGTCGGACATCTTGCCCGTATCGAAAGGTGCGTTGCGGGACTGGATGGTTTTCATGAAATCCATCAGGGCGTTCCGCGCCCCACCGTTTGACGGCTCCGGCATGCCAGCCGCCTTGAACATCTCCACGTAGACCGGATCCTGCTTCAAACGCTCCTGCATGATCCGCATGTCCATGTTCATCAGGTACGTTTCAGTGATCATCTCACGCGCTGTGTCGTTGAGATTGGTGCCGAGACGGCCGTCATGCATCCAGGCCTCTCGGTATCCGACGTTGGCCAGCGTTGGCGTATTGCGGAAATGCGCTGCACCGGAATAGGCCGCCGACAACGATTCTCCGTCGGTAAATGCCTTGTCTGGCTGGTGACAGCTGGCGCAGGAAAGCGACGTATCACCAGACAGACGGTAATCGAAAAACAGGCGCTTTCCGAGTTCTGCCCGGGCTGCATTGACTTTGAGAGGTTCAGCTGGAGTGACCGCTTCTTGAGCCAACGCGGAACTGCTGAGAAGCAAGACACCCACGAGGATCCTGAGAAACATTCAAGGCTTCCTTTCCTGGCATTGCACGTAAGAAGGAGCGACGAAACATTTTCGGAATTCAATCATGCGCACCGCTGGATAAACGCTACTGGGAAGGAAATGTCCGATGGCCGCAGCGGATGCGCTTGCCACGGTAGAAATCATATAGTTGAGATACATTGATTGAGATCAAAAACGGCTGGATTGTTATTTTTTACCATGGCGTACCGGGGTGCGTTCATGTCGCCTTGCCTATTGCAAAGCAACTGATTAACGGGAGGCCTTAAACGAGGGGGACGCTACGGCAACCGAGTGGAAACAGACTTCAAAAGGAAGTTTCCACCCGCCGGTTGCGGCTACAATGATCAGGGAAACGGGGTGCATGATGAACGACACGGAATTACTGGCCAAATTGCGTGAAATAACAGGCAAACGTCATGTTCTGACCGGTGAGCGTGCAACCGAACGGTTCCGCCGGGGCTTCCGCTCCGGTGAAGGCGAAGCACTTTGTGTTGTGCAGCCCGGAACACTGCTGGAACAGTGGAAGGTCTTGCGAGCCTGCGTGGCTGCAGACAAGATCGTAATCATGCAGGCCGCTAATACAGGCCTGACGGAAGGCTCCACCCCATCAGGAAGCTATGACCGGGGTGTCGTTCTGATCAACACCCGGCGGATGGACCACATTGCTCTGCTGGATGAAGGCCGCCAGGTTCTGGCCTTTCCAGGATCCACGCTGTTCGCCCTGGAAAACCTGCTAAACCCGATTGGCCGGGAACCGCATTCGGTTATCGGCTCATCCTGCATCGGTGCGTCCGTAGTTGGCGGTGTTTGCAACAACTCAGGCGGATCCTTGGTCGAACGCGGACCGTCCTACACGGAGTTGTCTCTATTCGCGCAAGTTGGTGCCGACGGTGAACTGAAACTGGTGAACCATCTTGGGATTGATCTGGGCGATACGCCGGAAGAGATCCTGACAAGACTGGAAACCGGCAAGTTTAACCACACGCCGCCCAATACGAACCGCAAGGCGTCGGCGACCGACTATGCAGATGAAGTCCGGTTGGTAGATATGGAGACCCCTGCCCGCTTCAACGCTGATGAAAGACGGCTATATGAAGCTTCCGGCTGTGCAGGGAAACTCGGTGTGTTTGCAGTCCGACTCGATACCTACGCAAAACCTGACGCCCAAAAAACCTTCTATGTGGGTACAAACGACGACGCCGACCTGACAGAACTGCGCCGCCATATGCTGACCAAGTTCGAAACCCTGCCGGTCTCAGCAGAATACATGGAACGGGAAGTCTTCGACATCACCGAGCGCTATGGCAAGGACACGGTGATGATGATCGACTGGCTTGGCACCAGTAAGCTGCCAATGTTTTTTGCCATGAAAGGCGCCGTCGATGCGCAACTGCGCAATGTGCCAGGGCTATCCAATCTGACGGACAGGGTCATGCAGCTTTTCGCACGGCTGACGCCCAATGTCCTGCCAAAACGCATGCGCGATTTCAGGGACCGGTACCGCCACCACCTGATCATAAAAATGCGGGACAGCGGCATTGATGAGGCGGCTAAGTTTCTGTCTGACTTCTTCGCAAACCGGGAGGGCGACGCTTTCGAATGCTCAGACCGCGAGGCAAAGATTGCAGGACTGCATCGTTTCGCAGCCGCAGGCGCTGCCGTGCGTTATATGGCCATCCACCGGAACGAAGTTGAAGACATCATTCCGCTCGATATTGCCCTGCGCAGAAACGACCGCGACTGGTATGAAAAACTACCTCTGGAAATCGAAAACCAGCTGGTGAGCAAGCTCTATTATGGCCACTTCATGTGCCACGTCCTGCATCAGGATTACATCGTCCGCAAAGGGTCGGACCCTAAGGCGCTGAAGGCAGAAATGTTGAAAATCCTGGACCAACGCGGCGCTGAATATCCCGCCGAACACAATGTGGGGCATCTCTACAAGGCAAAACCGGCGCTCGCAGAGCATTACAGATGCTGCGATCCAACCAACTCGTTCAATCCGGGCATCGGCAAGATGCCGAAAACCCGCAATTATGTCGCCGAAGCCGTCCCGCCACAGGCAAGTTAAGCTGTGCTTTTCTCGGACGGGTTTTGAGCAGAACGGCAAGAAAAAGCCCTGAACAAGACCTCCTTGTTCAGGGCTTCATTCGTCTCGGACAACTGCGTCTGGCGATTTATGCCGCGATTGAGCGGCGCGCCAATTGGCACTGGCTCCACAGGTCGCCGAGCGCATCAATTAGACGATCAACGTCCTCAGCCGAGTGAACCGGAGACGGCGTGATGCGCAGCCGTTCGGTCCCTTTTGGAACCGTCGGATAGTTGATCGGCTGGATGTAAATTCCATAGTCGTCCAGCAGCCGGTCGGAAATGGCCTTGCACTTGACCGGGTCGCCGACCATGACCGGGATGATATGGCTTGGATTCGGCAAATGAGGAATGCCGATTTCGTCCAGCCTCGCGCGAACTTCCGCCACCCGCAGCTTTTGGTCCAAACGCTCAAGACACGAATTTTTCAAGTGGCGCACGGCTGCCGCTGCGCCGGCAGCGACTGCCGGAGGCAAAGCCGTCGTGAATATGAACCCGCTGGCGAAGCTGCGCACGAAATCACACAGATCCGCAGACGCCGCGATATAGCCACCGACAACGCCATAGGCCTTGCCAAGCGTGCCCTGTATGACTGTGAGCCTGTCCATCAGTCCTTCCCGTTCGGCGACACCGCCGCCCCGGGGGCCGTAGAGTCCAACAGCGTGCACTTCATCAAGATAGGTCATGGCACCATATTGATCGGCCAGATCGCAGATCTCCTTGATCGGCGCAATGTCGCCATCCATGGAGTAGACCGATTCAAAGGCGATCAGTTTTGGCACATCGGCTGGTGCCGCCGCCAGGCATTCTTCAAGGTGCTCCAGATCATTGTGCTTCCAGATGACCTTCTTGGCACGGCTGTGCCGGATGCCTTCGATCATGCTGGCGTGATTGAGGCTGTCAGAGAAGACAATGCAATCCGGGATTTCTGAAGCCAGAGTTCCAAGCGCGGCCCAGTTGGACACGTACCCGGACGTAAATACGAGCGCGGCTTCCTTGCCATGCAGATCAGCAAGCTCGGCTTCAAGCAAGACATGTTCGTGGGTTGTCCCGGAGATGTTCCGCGTTCCACCAGCACCCGCACCATAGCGCTCAAGCGCGCTATGCATGGCCTCTAGAACCTTCGGGTTTTGGCCCATGCCAAGGTAGTCATTGGAGCACCAGACGGCGACTTCGCCAGTCTCACCCTCCACATGACGCGTAGCTGCCGGGAAGCTGCCGCGATGACGCGCCAGATCGGTGAAGACCCGGTAATTGCCCTCATCCCGAAGGCGATTCAACCGGTCACGAAAATAGATCTCATGGCGCATCATTCGGCCCTTTCACATTGCAACGGTTCTAAAATAAACCTGTTTGCTTGCGACACATTGACCGAGGTCAATTCGCTTTCAGCCGGCTGCTGGCAAATTGTCCTACGAGAAATATAAGAATTCAAAACGACCCAATCTGTGGACGCCCACCGGCCTGTGAGACCCCATTTCGCTGGCACGGTGTTACTTATTTAGGGAGAGGTGGACCGATGCTCACGGAAGCTATGAAGGCTGCGGCCCGCTCGTCATTACTGCTAAAAAACCTGCCGGATTCTGTAACAGAACCACTCCTTTCAGAGGCAGTTTCAAAGACCTATAACCATGGAGAAACCCTGTTTCTTCAAGGGGAAAGAGCAAAAGTGATCCACGTTATCCTGGACGGATGGGTCAAGCTCTACAGAATCTCGCCAAACGGCAATGAAGCCGTGGTCCGTGTCTTCACCAAGGGCTACAGTTTTGGTGAAGCGGTGGCCTTTCGCAACGAAGAGTACCCGGTGTCCGGCGAAGCAGTGACCAACTGTAAAGTGCTGCAGTTTTCCAGCCCTTCATTGATCGCGAAAATGAATGAGCAGCCGGAAGTGTGCCTGTCGGTCGTTGCCTCAATGGCACAACATATGCATGCGCTGATGTCACAGCTTGAACAGATGAAGGCGCAGACGGGTGCCCAACGGGTTGCAGAGTTCCTGCTCGACCTTGCGACCACGGACGCGGGAAGCTGTGTTGTCACCCTTCCCTATGACAAGGTTCTGACTGCCGGTTACCTCGGGATGAAACCGGCCAGCCTCAGCCGGGCCTTCGCGAAATTGAGAAACACGGGCGTCCGCATCTCCCGCAATCACGCCTCCATTGATGATCTGGGCCGCTTGCGCGATTATGCCGAAGAAGATCCCGCGGAAGCCTGGAGCCACGCCCTGTGAGCGCACTACAAATCGTCTTGGACCAAATTGATTCTGCCAACAGTGCCGATCCGGACTGTTCGGAAGGCACACCTGCTGCCCTTCTTTATGGCCAGCGCATGTCCGAAGAACTTGCGCGCCTGTTTCCGGATGCTTCAGACGCCCTTAAGGCAGCAGCCCGTGGCCAGCACATCGAACGTTGGGTGTTGAAACGCAGCGACTATCCCGAAGGCCGGGCCGGATACCTTACCTGGCGCCGGGATCTTGGCAAACATCATGCGGAACGTGTCGGATCTATCATGGCCGATGCCGGCTTTGACGAGACTGCCGTATCAGCAGCAGGTCAGATGCTACGCAAGGAAGGCATCAAACGCGAAGCTGAAGTTCAGGCCCTGGAAGATGTCATCTGCTTTGTCTTCCTCAAGTGGTATTTTGCAGGCTTTGCCGCCAAGCAGCCGGACGACAAGCTCCTGCGCATCGTGCAGAAGACCGCACGGAAGATGTCTGCCGACGCAAGGGCGCGTGTCTTGAGGGAGTTCGATCTTCCGGAAGAATTTGCTTCCGCATTCAAAGAATGACCGGTACCAGGTAAAGCCCCATCAGTGTTATTGCAAAAACACCCAGGCAGAGGTCGAAGCCACGCTGCCAGGACGGAGCCTGCGCCAATCCCATGTATCGGGAGAGCACGATACGCGCCTTGACCCAGGCCAGTGCCAGGATTGCCGTGCCGGCTGCGGCAGTCCATTCGGCTGAAAACACCAAAACAGACAGGGCCGTCGATAGCAGACTCAAGACAATCAGGCTGCCCCAGGCGCGATATAGCACTGCGGGAATGGTCATAGCAGATAGATCACCGGAAAGAGCAGCAGCCAGACAAGGTCCACCATGTGCCAGAACAGCGCGCCGACTTCGACCGATCTGGGCTCAAGCCGCAAGGCAACCAGCCCCAAAATGACGATACCCGCCACAACATGGGCAGCATGGAAACCGGTCAAGAGATAGTAGAACGTGAAAAACGGATGGGTGTCGTAAGTGACACCGAGCGCCGATTTTTGCGCAAACTCAACGCCCTTGATAACCAGGAACACAACGCCGAGCAGACTTGCACCAAGAAGCGCTAGCCGCGCCAGGCCTCTTCGCCCCGTTTCAATGAATGGCAAAGCACAAGCGGCCAGAAATCCGCTCGTGACAAGAACCACCGTGTTGATACCGGCACCAGTAGCGTTCAGCACGGTCTGTGCTTCTGAAAAACCGGCCGGGTCGGTGATCCGTACGCCAAGAAATGCCAGCAGCCCGGCCCCGAAGACGAGCAGCTCGCTAATCACGAGCACCCACATCATGAGGTCGCCGGGCAGCTCGTCCCAACTGGTCTGTTCGCTCATCCCGATACCAGTTCCCGATAAATCATCGGCAGAGCAGCCGTCAGTTTGTCCGGATGCGTGATAACGTGGAACCCGCCACGGCCGAACAACCGCGGAAACCAGCTCTTCGAGTTTTTGTCGATGGTCACGCCAAAAACAGCCTGTCCGGCCCGCCGGGCTTCGCGGACAGCCATTGCGGTGTCCTCAATGCCATGACGCCCTTCATAGTGATCCAGATCGTTGGGTTTGCCATCGGTAATGACCAGCAGCAGCCGGCGTTTGCGTGACTGTTTTGCCAGGTCTTCAGAGGCATAGCGGATCGCAGCGCCCAAACGGGTATAGAAGCCCGGACGCAGCGCGCCGATGCGGTCTTCCACCTGAACACCCATCGTTTCGCCAAACGCCTTGCACTGCTGCACATAGACCCGGTTGCGCTTCAGCGACGAGAAGGCATGGATCGCGAAATCATCCCCGCAGGCATCCAGCCCCCAGCTCAATGCCGCAAGTGCTTCGCGTTCAATGTCGATGACTGCCCGGCCGGTCACTGCGCTTTCGGTCGACCGGGAAACGTCCAGCAAAATGGACACGGCAAGATCACGGGCCTGGGGCAAGGATTGGCGCCAGATCCGGTCCGTCCCCATGCCGTTTGCAAGAATCTCGACCCGCGAGCGTACAGCCGCTTCCATGTCGAGTTCACTGCCATCAAGGCAACCGGGCACGAACACCCGGCCGGGCCTCAAGGCCTCAAACTGCTTCTTGACCTGTTTGATCCTGCGTGCTGCGGCAGGATCCTCGCGAAACGAAGGAATTTCCTCGCCAGCTTCGGCAACCGAATGAAGAACGCGGACATGATCGGGAAGATAGGATCCCGAACGTGCGTCCCATTCCGGATAGGTATGGCTGCCGGAAATCCGTTCACGGTCAACATCTTCAGGCGCAAGGTCAAGATGCAGTTCCAACCGGGTCGCCGGTGCCTTGGAAATCTGTCCAAGCCCGATCTCGTCCTGATCGTCGGCCGCCTTCTTGGCGTTGTCTGGATCATCGTCATCGACCCGCCGGTTCAAGTTCAGGAATTCGGTCCAGGACAAAATAGCTTCGAACTTGTGCAGGATCAGACTGTCCTTACGCTCGGCCTGATCGGCTTGCCGGCGCCTTGCCCGGTGCGTTCCCTCGCTGCCTTCTTCCGGGGGCCCGTCAGTGTCCCTGCTTTCCACCGAATCCGGCGCGCTGAATACAAGCTCCCGCAGGTCCGGCCATAATGGAACAGGCCGGAACGGGAGGTAATTGCGGGGCGCCGTCTGCGTGTCGATATCAAGCGCCATCAGCTCCCTGGCCAGATTGGACAAGGGGGCTGATGAGCCAAGGAACTTTCGAACCAGCTCTTCGACCGCAGCTTCGGTCTTCGGAAGGTTTGAAAAGGTCCGTTGATGAAGCGTTGCTGCGCAAAGCGTTTCATGCAGAGCCCGAAGGCCAGGTGCCGCATTCAAGGTGCGTTCCGTCAACTCCGCAGCGGACTTGATGGCCAAAAGATCGGCCCGCAAGGGATCTCGGTCATGAACTGGCCCAGGTGCATGGGCGACGATGCCTGTCAGCCAGAGGTAAAGCGCCGCGTTCGCTTCACGGGTGGGATAAACTGCCAGCTTTTCAGGAAGCCGAAGCACTTCGCCATCAAAACTGGCACGCGGTGTGATTTCCACATCCGTGCCGAGACGGCGCAGGAAGCTCAGCCGGTGCCGGCTGACTTCTGCGGAAACCGGACGCAGCTCAACAGAGTGAGATCCGCCCAGTCCCCGGAAAAAAACTGCCAACCGCCCGCTGACTTCAGAGAGGTCAACCGTGGCTCCATGATGCACCTCAGGCGCATCGAGGCGGCTGGCAAACGCGTGCCATAGTTTCCCGACGGTTTCCTCGGGTTCCCATGGCTCTATGTCGATCTTGCCCACGTCCGTGCCTCACCCAAAGACGGCGGTGACAAGATCAAGGAGCCCACGTTTGATGTCGGGATCATCGGTTAGAGGCTCAATCATGGCCGCTTCGATTGCCCGTTCCACCGGCATGCCGGTTTGTATCAAGGTCGCCGCATAGACGACGAGCCGGGTCGACACCCCTTCTTCCAGGTCTTGCCCTTTGAGCGCCCGCAGCTTTCCTGCCAGGCGGACCAGTGGCTTGACCCGTTCAATGTCAAGACCGCTTTCCTTTGCAACGATTTCCGCTTCGGCATCTGGTGCCGGGAAATCGAATTCCATCGCAACGAAACGCTGCCGCGTAGACGGCTTGAGCGTTTTCAGGATGCTCTGGTAACCGGGGTTGTAAGAGACCACCAGCATGAAGCCGGGGGCAGCTTCCAGTTCTTCACCCGTCCTGTCGATCGGCAGCATGCGCCGGTCGTCAGTGAGTGGATGCAGAACGACCGTGACGTCCTTGCGGGCCTCAACCACTTCGTCGAGGTAGCAGATTGCCCCTTCCCTGACGGCCCGTGTCAAAGGACCATCGACCCAGACCGTTTCTCCTCCCTTGAGGAGATAACGGCCAATCAGATCAGAAGCTGACAAGTCGTCATGGCAGGCGACCGTATAAAGCGGCCGCCCCAGTTTTGCAGCCATATGGGCAACAAACCGTGTTTTGCCGCAGCCAGTCGGCCCTTTCAGGAGAACCGGCAGCTCATTGGCGCTAGCCGCTTCAAACAGGGCACATTCGTCTGTGCTTGGCAGGTAGAAGGGGACGGTGGCCGTCCCCTCCCCAAGTGCGGTGAGGCTATCCATGGAGGTCACTCCGCTGCGACCGCTTCGCCAGGCGTGATGATTTCACGGCGCGGCACTGCGATAGCGTAGATGAAGAGGACCACGCCGAGGAAGACCACGACACCAGATCCGAAGCGCATCCAGTAGAAGACTGCGATCTGGTCCTGAACATCCATGAAGTACTCACCCATAACCCGCTGAACGTGGGTCTGGACTGTACCGGCGAATGTCAACGTGAAGGTCATGAAGACCATACCGCTGGTCATCAGCCAGAAGGATGCCATGTTGAGCACCTGGTTGTAGGGCTCGCGGTTCCGCAGGATCGGCATGGCGTAGGTGATGATGGCCAGGTTCAGGGCGACGTAGGCTCCGAAGAATGCCAGGTGGCCGTGAGCTGCAGTGATCTGCGTGCCGTGGGTGTAGTAGTTCACGCCATGCAGAGTGTGCAGGAAGCCCCAGACACCGGCGCCGAAGAAGGCAAGCGTCGCGCAGCCGAGTGACCACAAAAGCGCAGCCTTGTTCGGATGATCGCGGCGGCCCTTCCAGACCATGACGAAGGCGAAGGCCATCATTGCGAAGAACGGGATCACCTCAAGAGATGAGAAGATCGAGCCGATCCATTGCCAGTAGGCAGGTGTACCGATCCAGTAGTAGTGGTGGCCGGTGCCCAGAATGCCCGAGAACAGGGCGGCAGCGACGATCACATAAAGCCACTTCTCGACAACTTCACGGTCAACACCGGTCAGCTTCAGCATCAGGTAGGCGAGTATTGATGCCATGATCAGTTCCCAGACGCCTTCCACCCAAAGGTGAACCACGTACCACCAGTACATTTTGTCGAGCGCCAGGTTTGACGGGTTGTAGAAGGAAAACAGGAACAGCAGCGCCAGACCCCAAAGACCCAGCAACAGGATGTTGGTGATCGCGGTCTTGCGTCCCTTCAACACCGTCATGGTGACGTTGTACAGGAACATCAGCGCGGCAACGACGATCCCGGCCTTGACCCACTTGGGCTGTTCCAGGAATTCACGGCCTTCCTTGCCGAGCAGCCAATTGCCTTCAAACAGGTTGAAGACATAGGTGACGACCACGCCGAGCGTGCCGACCACAAGGATCAGAAGCTGGAGGTAAGCAAGGGTTGGCGAATGAATCTCGCTTTCCGATTCTTCCGGAATGAGGAAGTAGGCAGCTCCGAAGAAGCCCAGCAGCAACCAGACAATCAGCGAGTTGGTATGCAGCATACGGATGATGTTGAACGGCAGCAGGTCCGACAGAGTGTTGGGCATCACATAGACCCAACCTGCCAGTAGTCCGCCGACGACCTGGATCGCGAACAGCCCCATGGCGACCGCGAAATACACCAGAGCGATTTTTTGACTTTGGTACTTCATCAATCTGATCCTTTCTCAACCGGCGTCGTTCGGCGGCCAATTCTGTGTGTCGATCTTGTTGACCCACAGGAGGAAGTCACTGAGCTGACGATATTCTTCGTCGGTGAGGTTGAAGTTCGGCATTTGGCGGCGGCCTTCAACGCCAGTCGGCATGGCTTCCATCCAGGCCTTCAGCGTTTCAAAGGCGGCATCCGGATCGTCAAGAACGCCCCAGCGCGCCATGACATTTCCAACTTCGGGTGCGTAGTAAGCACCCTCACCCAGGATGGAATGGCAGTTGACGCAAGCATGCGCCTCCCACAGGTGTTTGCCCTTGGCAACACTTTCCGTAATCCCGGCAGGATTGGTCGATGTCGAGTTTATGTATCGGTGTGAATGGAACGATAGTCCCAAGAAGATGATTATGAAGAACAGAGAGCCCCCGTAAAATACGTTGCGGGCCATGCTCTTTGTCATGACTTCGCGCATTGCGTTCTCCTTTACGCTTTTTTGCACTTGAGCCCACACTGCGTCCGCGCGGCGGCGAACTCCTTGGCAAAAGTCAAGAAGAGGAGAAGGAGACCGATTTCAGGCCGGATTAACGACCGCAATTGGCTTCGATTTCAGTTCTTCTGGCAGTCAGGATCGCCGCGGAGACTGGCCAGCGCCCCCGAAAGACCCTGTTTTGGCCCGGCGATTCCGAATCGCGTTTGGGGGCGAGTACGCGGCGCCCCCCGCCACAATCCCGTATATTAATAAGGTAAACCTTTAGCGGCCGGCGGGATCATCCGACTCGGCGGTGTTCGGATCCTGAGTTGTGAAAACCAGCAAGGTGTTTTGGAGCCACAACCGTCACCTGTTGGGAATCACGCCGCGGGATTACCATAGGTAATAATCCGCACCCAATCCGCCAGAATCCGCAGAATTCCGCCCATACCGGTTCAACCGATCAGGCTGTCCGACTTGTCTTGCCTTTAGTCAAGGATTGGCGATTCCAATTGGGCAAGACTCCCGCTTGCTTCACCAGCATTTGGAGAGTGAGAATGTCACAAGGAAGAAAGTCAAGCCACGCGCTAGCGGCTAGCCTTGCGCTGTTGCTAGGCAGCGTGGCAGTGCCGGCCTTCGCGGAAGGCCCGACTTTGAGCGAAGAAGCGTTTGAAAGTTCCAAACAGCTTTATTTTGAACGGTGTGCCGGCTGTCACGGCGTACTTCGCAAAGGCGCGACAGGCAAAAGCCTTGAGCCGGTTGTGAAGAAAAAAAATGCTGACGGCACCGTAACTGAATCCGGTACGCTAAAGCTCGGCCAGGAACGGCTTGAAAAAATCATTTCCTGGGGCACCGAAGGCGGCATGAACAACTTCTCGGACATTATGACCGAGCAGGAAATCAAGGACATGGCGACCTACATCATGATGGAGCCGCCAAAGCCGCCTGAAATGTCCCTTGCGCAAATGAAAGAAACCCGCAAGGTCTATGTCGAACCCAAAGACTATCCGACCAAGCCTCTGCATGGCCGGAACTGGGAAAACTTCTTCGTAGTCATCGAGCGTGACGTAGGTAAGGTTGCTGTCATCGACGGCGACACCAAGGAAGTCCTTGCCCACATCCCGACCGGCTACGCCGTGCACGTGCTGAAAGCATCCGAGCATCACAAACTGGACGAACCGGAAAATCCGGGCCGCTTCTGGTACACCATGGGCCGTGATGGCAAGATGACCAAGATCGATCTCTGGCAGACGCCAGACAAGATGTTGGTATCCGAGGTCTCCATCGGTTATGACGCTCGTGACGTTGCCGTGTCTGGCGATGGCAAATACGTCATCGGCGGTGCCTATTGGCCTCCACACTTTGCCATCGTTGATGCGCACACAATGGAGCCGGTCAAGGTTGTCTCTACCCGCGGCGTTAACGTCGACGGTGACTATGTAGAAGAAAGCCGCGTTGCTGCCATCTACACCACGCCGAACGAGCCGACATGGATCGTGGCGGTCAAGGAACTCGGCCAGCTGTGGCAGGTTGACTACACTGATCTGGATAACCTCCGGATCGACAAGATCAACTCCGCCAAGTTCCTGCATGACGGTTTCTTTGACCCGACAGGCCGGTACTTCCAGATTGCGGCGAACGCGTCGAACAAAATGGTCGTTGTGGACACCAAAACCCACAAACTCGAAGCCATGATCGACACAGCTCCGCTACCGCACCCGGGACCGGGCGCCAACTGGAATGATCCGAAATGCGGACCGGTTGCCGGCACCACCCACCTTGGTGAAGGTACGGTTACCGTCTGGGGCAACGACCCGGAAGGCCATCCGGACCAGGCATGGAAGACTTGCTACGAAGTCGAAACCGACGGTGCAGGCCTCTTCATCCGGACACATCCGAACTCCAAGTACATCTGGGCTGACCAGACGAAACATCCGGAGCCGGAAGTCCAGCAATCTGTTCAGGTTATCTCGAAAGAGACTGGCGAGATTGTGAAGACCATCCAGATCACTGAAGACGAAGGCAACGTTGCTGTTCACTTCGAATTCAACAAGGATGGAACGGAAGTTTGGGTTTCCAAGTGGAACCGCGCGACTTCCAAAGAGCCGAATGGCGAAATGGTGATCTTCGACGCCGAGACATTGGAAGAAAAAGCACGGGTTAAAGGGCTCTACGCTCCAACCGGCAAGTTCAATGTCTACAACCGTTCGAACCACGTCACCTAATGTGACCAAACGCGAATATGAAGGGCGGGCCTTTCGCCCGCCCTTCTTTTTGCCAGCGGCACCGGGACTGTAACAGCCACACCTATTGGCAAAAAACAAAGCGGTCCCCGCTAACCAATCCGAACGCCGACGGCCCGGCGAACAAGGGTCGACAGAGAAACCCGTGACGGAGCCTGGACATGACCAAGAGCAGCCAAGGTGATCAGAAACCACCGATCTGGCGCCGGTACTTTTTATGGGGGATGCCGCTTGCAGGTGTCGCCGCTGCATTTGCTGCAGGCATCATTTTTTGGGGCGGTGCCAACACCGCCATGGAAGCGACCAATACCCAGCAATTCTGCGTCTCGTGCCACGAGATGAATGACTTTGTCTATCAGGAGTACAAAGGCACGATCCACGATGTGAACCGGTCAGGTGTTGGCGCGGTCTGTTCCGATTGCCACGTCCCCAAGGACTGGGTCCACAAGGTCATCCGCAAGGTCCAGGCCTCACGTGAGCTTTGGGGCAAAATGGTCGGCACGATCAATACGCCCGAAAAATTCGAGGCCAAGCGTTTGCATCTGGCCATGAATGAATGGGAGCGCATGAAGGCTACGGATTCGCGTGAGTGCCGGAATTGCCACGGCTTTGAATCCATGATGCCCGAGTTCCAAAAGCCACGCGCCCGACAGCAGCACCTGAATGCGATGAAGGCAGGCCAGACCTGTATCGATTGCCACAAGGGCATTGCGCACAAGAATGTTCGCGATCGGGCTGATGAGGAGTATCTGGAAAAACTGGAAATGCCGAACCCGGCATTTGTCCGGGAAATTCCGGAAGAATACCTCGCGAGCCTTGCTTACATCACTGAAAAAGAAGCAGAAGCCGAAGCGGCAGCAAAGGCCAAGAAAAAGGCTGACCAAGAGGCTGTTCAGGCCCGCATCGCAGCCGCTGTTGAAGCAGCTCGTGCAGAAGAGCAGGCGAAAGCACAAGGCGCTGCCTCTGATGCGTCCGCAGGTTCAAGCGGCGGCAGTGGTGGCAACGCAGCACCTAATGTCGACTGGAATGCAGTTGCATCGGCGGATATGACCCTGTTCTACCCGGGCCAGGCCTCCTTTGAATGGGTGCAAAACGGCAAGACCCACGGTGGCGCACGTCCGTTCACCAAGGGCGGCGATGCCTGCACGACCTGTCACGCCAAGGAACTGGAGACTATCGGCAACAAACTGGTCGCTGGCGGCGAGATCGAGCCAACCCCGATCCCCGGAAAACGCGGTGTCATCAACGCCACTGTCCAGGCCACACATGATGACGAAAACATCTATGTACGGATGCAATGGCCCGATGATGGTCACCACCCGGCACCGTTCGTCGATGGCGGCAAGATGGATCCTGACAACCAGATCAAGGTTGCGATGATGATCACCGGCACAGGTATTGAGTACGGTGATCAGGCTGGCTGCTGGGCTTCGTGCCACGCGGACAACACCTACATGCCGTTCGACCCAGGCGCTGATGCAATTGCCGCAAATGCCGACGTTGCCGGCCGGCTGCAAGCCAAGGACGCGATCACGAAATATCTGGCAGAAAGCCGGACCAAGATCGAGATCAAAGGCCGCCGCGGCAAAGCTCAAGGTGGATGGGACAAGCTGAAGACACCAGAAGAGACCGAGCAGCTGCTTGCTGACGGCACCTTCCTGGATCTGCTGCGGGTCTATGCCGATGGTTCGGGTAGCAACGGGTACCTGCTCGACCGCCGGGTCAAGAACGAAGGCGAGATCGCATCTGAGGCCAACCTGTCTGGCGGCATGTGGACCGTTGTCTTCTCAAGGCCGCTCAACTCCGGAGCTCCTGGCGATGTTCCGCTGGAGCCGGGCAAGACCTACACGGTTGGCTTCGCGATCCACGATGATTATGCGGCAGCCCGCTTCCACCATGTGACGCTGAATACCAGCCTCGCACTGGATGACGACAGCGCGCAAATCAACGTTGCCAAGCAATAAGAAACCAGGATGGCCGGCCCAGACCGGCCATCCTTTTTATTGGGAGGGAAAACCGCATGAGCTTTGAAAGATTTTGTATTCCAGCCGTTGTCCTGTCGCTTCTGGCCTTCATTCCGGCCGCCAATGCAGCGGACGACAAAACAGCTGAAATCTGCGCTAAAGCGGAAGAACGTTATGTTGACATGTTCGGCCACCCTTCTTCCGAGGAAGACGGCGTAACGGTCGTCACTATGTACAAATACAAATTCTGCCCGCCCAAACTGACCGTTCCGGTCGGAACGACTGTCCGCTGGGTCAATGTCGACAAGAGAACCAGCCACACAGTCCATCTGAATGAATCCGGTGTTGCAGAATCAGAGCGGATGTTTCCCGAAGAAAACTTCGAATACACCTTCGTGAAGCCGGGCTCCCAACAGTATCTGTGCGGTCCGCACTGGGAAAGCCACGAGATGATCGGCATGATCACTGTGGAGTAGCCGGTGGCCGGAACTTCACAATTGCCAAAATCCGAGCAGTTGCAGGCACTTCTTGACAATTGTCAAAGCCACGAAGGCACAAATTGGTCAATCTAACATCCATGAAATGCCACGTCAGAATCCGGAACCAAACGGCCGGATTCGGCCCTCAGAAATCATGAGGCCCATGGCATTTCATCGTGACCCAGGCATCCAGAATACCCAGGACGACGAGGTAATTCATGACCGGAAAAGTATTTCTCATCGGAGCTGGCCCTGGAGATGTAGAGCTGCTCACACTGCGGTCTCTCAGAATGCTACAGTCCGCCGAAGCCGTCGTATATGACAGGCTCGTTTCCCCTGAAATTCTTGAACTTGCCCCTGATACGGCCCGCATGATTCCCGTCGGGAAATCACCAAAGTGCCATCCGGTCACGCAGGAACGGATCAACGAAATCCTCGTTGAACTCGCCGAAGAAGGCTTGACCATCGCGCGCCTGAAGGGAGGCGATCCGCTGATCTTCGGCCGCGGTTCCGAAGAAGCCGCTTATCTTTCCATGTGCGGCATTCCTGTTGAATACGCGCCGGGAATAACCGCCGCGCAGGGCATGGCTGCTTCCACCGGCATTCCCCTGACCCATCGTGGACTGGCCACCGGCGTCCGCTATGTCACAGGCCATCGCGCAGCCGACAAATCACTGGATCTGGACTGGAAGAGCCTTGCCGATACAGACACGACGCTCGTGATCTATATGGGCGCGGCAACAATAGCCGAAATCGCTCTCAATCTCATGCGCGAAGGCATGCCGGGCTCGCTTCCGGTGATGGCCATTTCAAGCACGACAACGCCGAGAGAAAAACGCCTCATTTCACGTCTTGACCAGATCGGCGTGGACATCAAGACAATGCCCCTGCGGGCACCGGTTCTCTTCGTGGTTGGACGGGTTGTGTCTCTCTACAATGAAGATGCCGTGCGATTTGAAGAGGCGCTGCCGATGCTTGCAGCACAGGGCGATGACTAGGCTGCCCCTCCTCCTAGCCGCAGCGGCAGCGTTGCTCGCATCAGAAGCAGCAGCCGTTGATGACACTGCCCTTGAGCGGCTTGTGCGCCAGGACTGCGGTTCCTGCCACGGTTTGACCTTGAAAGGTGGGCTAGGCCCGGACATCCGCCCGGACGCCCTCGACCATTACGATCACGAAACCCTCAAAATGGTGATTTCCGACGGAATCCCGGGCACACCGATGCCGCCGTGGAAACCCCTGCTCACAAAAGAGGAGCTGGACTGGATCGTCGCCTATCTCTTGTCTGGAGATGAGAAATGAAACGCCTCCTTCTCGCGGCCCTCTCCGCACTGGCACTGTCTGGACCGGCCCTCGCACAAGCGACAGGTGATCTCGGCCTGGTGGTTGAACGCACGACCGGCTCCCTTCTGGTCGTCGACCAATCAGACCGGGACCGTATTGGCCGTATCGAAGGCCTTGGCGACTTGAGCCACGCGTCAATCGTCTATTCTCCCGACCAGCAATACGCCTATGTCTTCGGCCGCGACGGCGGCCTGACCAAGGTCGACATATTGAAACAGACCATTGCCAAGCGGGTCATTCAGGGCGGCAATTCAATAGGCGGAGCTATTTCCGATGACGGCAAACTGGTTGCTGTTTCCAACTATGAGCCGGGCGGTGTCCGTGTCTTCGATGCCGACACGCTCGAAATGGTTGCCGACATCCCGACAGAATCGAAAACCATCGGTCTTGTCGACATACCAGGCCGCAAGTTCGTGTTTTCCCTATGGGATGAAGGCGAAACCTGGATTGCCGATTTATCAGGTGAAGAGCCGATCATTAACAAGATCACCGGTATGGGCGAATACCCCTATGACGCTCTTGTTACAGGTGATGGCAGGACCTATATCGCCGGTCTCTTTGGCGAAGATCATCTGACTGCGCTTGACCTTTGGTCTGACAAGCCGGAACCGCGTCCAATCCTGAACGGTTACGCAAAGGAACGTGAAGGCCTGCCAGTCTACAAGATGCCCCATCTGGAAGGCTGGGCTCTTGCCGGTCAGGATTTTGTTCTGCCAGCAGTTGGCCAGCATGAAGTGTTATGGGTCGATGCCCGCACCCTGGAAGAAACCGGCCGGACTGTGACACATGGCCAGCCGGTCTTTGCGATGGCCCGTCCCGACGGCCGCCATGTCTGGGTCAACTTTGCCCATCCGCTCAACGACACGATCCAGGTCATCGACACCATGACCAAGGCCGTCATTCATGAATTCAAACCGGGCCCCGGCGTGCTCCATATGGAATTCACACCCCGTGGTCATGAAATCTGGATGTCCGTGCGAGATGCCGGAAAGGTGCAGGTCTACGACACCCAAACCTTTGAACTGCTTCGTGAATTTGATGCCGAAAGCCCTTCTGGGATCTTCTTCACCTCCCGTGCCCATAGAACAGGACTGTGATCCATGGACGGCGTTACCGACGAGCTTACACAATCGCTTCTGGATGATTGGCAGAGGAATTTCCCGGTTGTGGAACGGCCGTTCGATGTCGTTGGTCAGGAGCTGGGCCTTTCCGGCGAAGATGTCATTGAACGTCTGAAAGCACAGCATGAACTTGGCCGGGTGACCCGCGTCGGCGCCACATGCGCACCTAATTCGGTTTCCGCCAGCACATTGGCTGCAATTGCAGCGCCTGATCACCGGATCGAGGAAGTCGCCGAAATCATAGGTTCGGAACCGGGCGTCAATCACTCCTATCTGCGTGAGGACGACTGGAACCTCTGGTTTGTCGCCACTGGTCCGGACCGCGCCCATGTGGATGCGACGCTTGCCATGATTGAAAAGCGGTCCGGGCTGAAGGTCTTGGATCTCAGACTTGTTCGCCCCTTCAACGTGGACCTCGGCTTCCAGATGAAACAGCCGGGAGCGGCAGTCGTACCGGCAACACCGGTTGATCTGTCGGCCAGGAAGCCTGGAGATCGCGAAATCCTGCAGTCGCTGACCGAAGGTTTGCCGCTGACTGAAAGACCCTATCTCGAACTCGGTGAGAAACTGGACCGTTCGGAAGGTGATGTCATGGAGAGGATCAGCACGCTTCAAGACGCCGGCATTATCGCCCGCCTAGGCGTGATTGTCCGCCACCGCGCTCTTGGCTGGCGCTCCAACGCCATGGTTGTCTGGGACCTCTCATCAGAACAAATCGACAAGGCGGGCCCGCTGCTGGCCGCGCAGGAAGGTGTCACCCTTTGTTACGAACGCCGCCCGATTGATGGTGTTTGGCCCTATCGGCTGTACTCCATGTTTCACGCGCGTAGCCGCAGTGCTGCGCTCGATGCCTTGTCAAAGGCTGCCGATTTGCCGGAACTTCGCGGCGTCCGCCACAAGGCCTTGTTCTCAACGCGTTGTTTCAAACAGACCGGAGCCTTGATCAAGCCACGGCCGATGGAGGCTGCGTAATGCTTGATGCGATAGACCGTAAAATCCTGAACCATTTGCAGGAAGGTTTCCCAATCTGCTCATCTCCGTTCGCGGTTGTTGCCGGTGAACTGGATATTTCGGAAGAAGATCTTCTGGAGCGGATGGAGCGGCTCAAGGCTGAACGGTTCATCACCCGTTTTGGTCCGTTCTACGATGCCGAAGCCCTTGGTGGAGCCTTTTGCCTGTGCGCCATCGCCGTTCCAGAAGACGACTTCGAAACGGTCGTGACAAAAGTCAATGCACGGATCGAGGTGGCGCATAATTATAAGCGCAGCCATCGGCTGAACATGTGGTTCGTTCTTGCCACCGAAACATTGGACGAGATCAGCCAAGTTGCCGATGCGATCGAAGCGGACACCGGACTAAAGGTCCACCGCTTTCCCAAGCTGCAAGAATTTTTCATCCGATTCAGGGTCGCCGCATGACCTTAGACGTAACAGACCGCCAGATTATCGCTGCCACTCAGGCAGGTCTCCCGCTCGTCGCCGAGCCCTACAAGGCAATTTCGGAAGACCTCGGCATGGAAGAGGCCGAATTATGCAATCGCCTGAAGGCCTTGCAGGCATCAGGTATCGTCAGACGTATCGCTGTTGCGCCGAACCACTACAAGCTCGGCATGACCGCCAACGGCATGTCCGTTTGGGATGTGGATGACGCCAGGATTACAGAACTCGGCCGCCAGGTGGGCGCGCTGGACTATGTCAGCCACTGTTATGAACGGCCGCGTTCCCTCCCCGACTGGCCCTATAACCTCTTTGCCATGATTCACGGCTCGAACCGCGATGAAGTCGAAGTGCTTCGCTCGGAAATCGAAAAACTGCTCGGACCGGCCTGCCAGAACCATGACATCCTCTATTCCACCGCAATCCTGAAGAAGACCGGGATGCGGCTAGCAAAGGGAAGCTGATCCGATGTTCCGTATGTCTGAATACATGCATCAGCTGGTCCATCCGACGCCTGTCCGCATGCGGCGGGGCTCGACTGGCGTCAAACCTGTCGTGATCTGGAACCTGACCCGGCGCTGCAACCTGCGCTGCCGACATTGTTATACCGTTTCTGCAGATGTTCAGTTCCCGGGCGAACTCAGCCATGAACAGGCTGTCGCGACTTTGGAAGATCTTGGCCGTTTCAAGATCCCTGCCCTGATCCTCTCCGGCGGCGAACCGCTTGACCGGTTCGATGTCTTCGATCTTGCCGAACGGGCCCGCCCGATGGTGCGCATGCTCGCGCTTTCCACCAACGGAACGAAGATCCACGGTGAAGCGGCGGACAAGGTAGAGGCTATCGGATTTGACTACGTCGGCATCTCGATCGATGGCGTCGGCAAGACCAACGACTGGTTCCGTGGAGTTGATGGCGCCTACAATGACGCCGTCCGGGGCGTGCGCGCCTGCAAGGAACGGGGCATCAAGGTCGGCCTGCGCTTTACCCTTACCAAGGATAACGCTGAGCAACTACCAGATCTCCTGAAACTCTGCGACGACGAAGGCGTCGACAAGTTCTACCTGTCCCATCTCGTTTATGCCGGCCGTGGCGACAAGAACCGTGGCGAGGACGCCGAACATGATCACACCCGTAAGGCGCTGGATCTGTTGATCGACCGGGCCTGGGCAGGTGTGACCGGGGCGCGGCCACTGGATATTGTCACCGGCAATAACGACGCCGACGCAGTTTACCTGATGAATTGGGCTGCCGAGCGCTTCGACCAAGCGCGTCTGGATAACTTGCGCGATCATCTGGAAGCCTGGGGCGGCAATTCGTCTGGCCTCGGTGTCGCCAACATCGACACCCAGGGCAACGTGCATCCGGACACCTATTGGTCCGACTACACGCTGGGAAGTGTGAAGGAACGCCCCTTCTCTGAAATCTGGATCGGTGACGATCCGATGCTGGCCCAGCTCAGAACACGGCCCCGGCCGCTAAAGGGCCGCTGCGGTGAATGCAAGTTCAAAACCATTTGCGGCGGCAACACCCGCATCCGCGCGCTGCAGCTCACCGGCGATCCCTGGGCGGAAGATCCCGCCTGCTATCTCGATAATGATGAAATTGGCATCGGCGAAGCCGAACGCCTCACTGTCGCACCGTTCCGGGGCAAGAAACATGATCCGATTCACCGCTTTCTTTAGCGCGCTGCTCTTAAGCACAGGCATCACCTCAGCCGATCCGGCGCAAATCTATGCCGACACCTGCGCGGACTGTCATGGCGCTGACCGTCTTGGGGGAACGGGCCCTGCCCTGATCCCGCAAACATTGAAGCGGATGCGCGGACCGAACCTTGAAAAGGTCATCGCAAATGGCCGCGCAGCCACCCAAATGCCAGCCTTTGTGGACGCTTTTTCCGGCGAAGAAATCGCCGGCTTGGCAGCCTATCTCCGCACACCACTAGAGCAAGTTCCAGAATGGGGACCTGACAAGGTCACCGAAACTCTTTGGCTGGATCCAGACTACAAGGCAGCCGATGCACCGAGGTTTGATGCCGACCCGATGAACATCACCCTGGTGGTGGAAACCGGCGATCATCATGTCAGCGTTCTGAACGGCGATACTTTCGAAGTTCTGGACCGGTTCGAAACCCCCTTTGCCGTTCATGGTGGGCCGAAGTTCAGCCCAGACGGCCGCTATGTCTTCATCATGTCACGCGACGGATGGGTGCAGAAGTACGACATCTGGTCTCTACAGCAGGTTGGCCGGGTACGTGCGGGCCTCAACAGCCGCAACATCGCCATGAGCCATGACGGTAAATGGCTGGCTGTTGCCAACTACCTGCCCAATACACTGACCATCCTTTCCACCGCCGATCTGTCGGTCGCACAGGTGAAGGATGTGAAAGGCAAGGACGGCACTTCCAGCCGGGTCTCCGCAGTCTATCAGGCGCCGCCGCGCGAAAGTTTTGTGCTTGCTCTGAAGGATGTGCCAGAAATCTGGGAAGTCTTTTATGGCCCGAACCCGCCGCAATTCGGTTTTGCCCACGATTACCGGATGGAAGGACCGGTGAAGAACCCGGACCCGTTTCCGGTCCGCAAGATCACCACGCCGGACTATCTGGACGACTTCTTCTTCGACCAAAGCTACGAGTACGTCATGGGCGCTTCGCGCAGCGGAAATGGCGGCCAGGTGATTGATCTCGTCATTGGCCAGAAAACCGCTGATCTGGACCTGCCGGGCATGCCCCATCTGGGTTCTGGGATCACCTGGAAGTATGGCGACACCACGGTCATGGCTACGCCGCACCTGAAGGACGGCACGGTCTCTGTCATCGACATGAAGTCCTGGAAAACCGTCAAGCGGATCGAAACGCTGGGACCGGGTTTCTTCATGCGCAGCCATGAAAACACGCCCTACGTCTGGGCCGACGTCTTCTTCGGACCAAACAAGAACGTCATGCATGTCATCGACAAACAGAGCCTTGAAATCGTCAAGACCATGCGCCCGGAAGAAAACGCAACGGTCGCCCATGTCGAGTTCACACGCGATGGCAAACACGCCCTTGTCTCGATCTGGGAAGATGACGGCGCAGTCATCGTTTATGACGCTGCCACGCTGGAAGAGGTCAAGCGGCTGCCCATGCGCAAGCCTTCAGGGAAATACAATGTCTGGAACAAGATCACGTTTTCAGAGGGCACAAGCCACTGACCGGACGGCCGTTCTTGTCAGCCATGGACAGCCCTCAGCACCTCTGGATGCGGAAGAAGAGTTTGATGGTCTCCGCGCCAAGGTCGCTGCCATGTTACCGGATTGGAAAATCCTGTCTGCTACACTGGCTAATCCGGATGCCCTGCCCGCTGCTTTAAAACAGGCAGGTCCATGCCCGCTGGTCTATCCTGTCTTCATGACGGACGGCTGGTTCACCCAGGCGGCACTGCCAAAACGGCTCAACGGTAGCCGAGCCGATGTCCTGCCGCCCCTGGGTGTCGATCCGGTCCTGGTGCCGCTTGCCGCGCATCGCCTGAAGGCAGAACTCGAAGCCAGCGGCTGGTCTGCTGAAGAATCTTGCCTGGTCGTGGCCGCGCACGGATCCGGCCGGAGCAGGAACCCTGCCAGAGAGACCCGGGATTTTGCAAACGCACTGCAGGCCCTGACCGGATTTGGCACCGTAAGAACCGGATTTATTGAAGAACAGCCATCCCTTGCCGAAGCACTTGCGAATTCAGGCAGCAAAGCCATTTGCCTGCCCTTTTTCGCTTCGCGGCGGGATCATGTGCTTGATGACTTGCCAGCGGCCGTCAAGGACGCCGGTTTTCGTGGCAAGGTGCTGGAACCAGTTGGTCTGTTTCCCTCCGTGCCGTCAATGATTGCATTGGCGCTTGTGGCAGCCGTGACGAAGGAGAAAGCTGCGTGACCGATACCGGCCCATCCTTCCGTAAACTTTACGGTTTGCTCTATGTGTTCACGGCAGGTGCGGTTGCCATCAACCTATTCATGCTGGGTCTGATGTCTCAAGCCATTGGATTTACCGCGCTATCGCCAATTCAATCGCTGCTGTTGGCAATCCCGCTGGGCGTTCCGGCCAATTGGGCCGTCACCAAATGGGTTATAGGTCTGATCAATGAGGCAGAAGGCCGTTAAGGTACTGAATTCAATAGGAGCTGAAGGGTTAGATCCAAGTTTCTCATTAAACACGCGCTTGCCGGACCACCTCAACATATGGATTTTGGACGCGGCAAGCCTCATAGGCTAGAGGATCTACATCAGCGACCAGAAGGTCCGCGTTCTCGGCAGCACCCTGTGCCAGCATTCTGCCATCTGGCGCTGCAATGCAGGATTGCCCCTGGAAGGTGAACCGCTCATCAGTCCCGGCGTAATTGGCGTAGGCCACGAAGATACTGTTTTCAAAGGCCCGCACAGGCACAACCGATCCCGCGATAAAGGCACCCCCTCGCTTTTGGGTAAAGCAGTTGGCACCAGGACGGCTTCTGCGCCGCGCAAGGCCAGGCCCCGAACCCGCTCTGGAAATTCAACGTCAAAACAGACGAGCAGGCCGAATTTCAATCCTTCGAAGGTGAAGATTGGTGACGCCGTTTCACCAGGGGCGAACAGGCCGTTTTCGTAGTCGCCGTAAAGGTGGAGCTTGTTGTAGGTTACAACGGTACAATCGGGGGTGACGAAGGCGGCAGAGTTGTAAACGCGCTCACCCGACTTGAGTGCAAGTCCTATCACGAGTGCTGTTCCAGCGTCCCTCGCCAACTGCTTCAACTTGGCGACCTGCGCACCGGCAAGTCCTTCTGCGGACATCAGGATGTCAGGTCCTGCGCCATACCCGGAAATTGCCAGTTCCGGCAGGATCACTATCCGAGCGCCCCTATCGGCTGCTTGCGCGACAGCTTGTTCAATCGCGGACCATCGCCGGTCAATATCTGTTTCGGCAGCATCCAGTTGAACAACCGCGATTTTCATCCCTTGTCTCCCTCACTCCACGCACCAAGCAGCTTGGGCAAATCGCCGAAGCGGGCGACAAGGCCAAATACAACGATCGCGACCAGGACGAAAAAGACGGATACGGCAGCCATTGTCGGCGTATAGCCGTATCTGAGTGCATTGAAGACCTTGATCGGAATGGTCTCAAGCGTGAAGCCGACTGTCATATAGGCGACGATGTATTCGTTCAGTGACAAGACGAAGGCAAAGGCAAATCCCGAAATTACATAAGGCCGGATCAGCGGGAAAATCACGGTTTTCATCAGGGTTTTGTCGTCAGCACCCATGGTCATCCCGGCTTCGATAATCTCCCGGTCGATGGTCGCAAATCCAAGCGTGATCGTGACCAGTGGAAGGCTGACAAAAAAGATCCCGTGACTAATCACAACCGTCCAGGGCTGGCCGTAAAAACCGGTTGTCGCCCAGAAGCTAAGTGCCCCTAGAGCCGTAATGACCGGTGGCAGGATGAATGGTGAAAAGCCAATCACTTCAACGAAATGCGCCCAGGGAGCGACCCGGCGCCACAAGAACCAGGCCAGCGGCAGTGCGATTGCAACGCTGATGGCGGCTGCACAACCTGCAACCAGAACAGAGTTTATCAGCGCGGCCCGCCAGCCATCGTCAGTGAAGACGCTCAAGTACCAGTCTGGAGACAGGCCCTGAGGCGGAAACGCGAGTGTCTTCTTCGCGTTCAAAGCCACGCCGGCGATTATCACGATTGGAAGGGCCAGGAAGACCGCAATCACAATGAAAAACATTCGGGAGATCTTCGAGTTCATTGTCCGGCAACTCCCTTGCGGCCCGTCAAGGCCACCGACAGGCCCACCAGGCAGAGGCTTGCTATGACCAGGAAAACGGCCATTGCTGCCGCAAACGGCATGTTGGACTGGTAGATTGCCTGGTCGGTCACCAGAACAGAAAGCGTCCAATGTTGCGGCCGGCCAAGGATTTGCGGCAACAGATAGGCGCCAAGGGCAAAAATGAACACGATGATGAACGTAGCGAGCAGCGTCTTGCGCATGGCAGGCAGCACCACATTGACGAATGCCCGGGCGGGCGCGCAACCAAGCGTTCTGGCCGCTTCCATCAGGGACGGATCAAGCCGGGAAAAAGCCGGATAAAGCACCAGAACCGTATAGGGAAAGGCCTGATAGGTCAGCCCGGTCAGGACGGCGCCGAAACTGGGCGCCCAGGCCTCCGGCTTGTCCAGAAAACCTAGAGAAACGAATAGGTTGCTGAGGCCGGCCGTGCGGCTGAGCAGCGTGGACCAGGCAAAACCGATGATGACTTCCGACAGGGACAATACACCCAGGAGCGCAATCAGCCAGACGACCTGCTTGCCCCTGCGAAGTTTCGTCAGCCCATAGGTGAAGGGCACACCGATGACTAGGCAAATTGCCGAGACAAGCGCCGCTAGGCCCAGCGAAAATCCCAGTACCTCACCGAAGAAGGGCGTCAGGAAGCGTGCATAGTTGGCCAGTGTAAACGCTGGTTCGTAGAAGCCGCCCTGCACTCGCTTGAAAACCGATACAGCCACCATCAGCCCAAACGGAACGACGAAAAACATCCCGAGCATGAGCGTAGGAAAGGCAATCGGCAGATAGTCTGAAAGTTTCTCCGGACGGCTTTTGCGCATGGTTATGCCCTTGCTGCCGGGAAGACCACACAGGCATCAGGTGGCATCGTCAGCGAAACCGGCGTACCTACATGCAGGTCGCAATGAGACTTCGGCGGTGCCAGCGCAATGATCCGATCCGCCCCTGCATCCATGTGTATTTCTATGGTCGAGCCCATTTCGCGGATGAAGACAATGTCCGCTTTGACCGGCCCGTCTTCTCCGGCCGAAACGATCACGTCCTCAGGGCGTACGGATATGAGCGCCCCCTCGCCCGGCGGAATACTCAGGCCCGGAATTTTGCCACCACTGAAAGCAGCACCTTCTTCAGAATTGCTGACCCTGATCAGGTTGGCCTGGCCGAGAAAATCGGCCACAAACGGGCTAGCAGGCTTCTTGTAGGCTTCGATCGGGCTCGCCATTTGCTCCACCCGGCCTTCGGACATCACCACAATCTGATCCGACATGGACATCGCCTCCCGCTGATCGTGGGTGACGACAATGGTTGTGATCCCAAGGCGCTGCTGAAGCTGCCGCAATTCCACCTGCATCGCCTCGCGCAGTTTGGCATCTAGAGCGGAGAGTGGTTCATCCAGCAGGAAAAGCTGTGGCGACACGGCCAGAGCGCGCGCAATGGCAACACGCTGGCGCTGACCGCCGGACAGCTGGGTGATGGCGCGGCTTTCAATGCCGGGAAGCTGCACCATGTCCAAAAGCTTACGGACCCGGTCCTCACATGCCGCTTTGCCCTCGCCACGAATGCGAAGCGGATAAGCGATGTTTTCGCCGACATTCAAATGCGGAAACAGCGCCAGCGATTGAAACACCATGCCGAGATTTCGCTGGTGCGCGGGCGTGTCGTTCAGCCTTTCGCCCTGCAAGCGGATGTCCCCAGCCGTTGGATCTTCAAGGCCGGCAATCATGCGCAAAAGCGTGGTCTTGCCGCAACCGGACGGCCCCAAAAGGCAGACAAAGGTGCCATCGGCCACGCTGAGCGAGATTCCATCGACGGCGGTCACCGTCCCAAACCGTTTGGTGATTCCGACGAGTTCTAGACCGGACATGAGATCTTCCCGAATGCAGATAAGGCGTCCGGGCCGGGGAAGAACCTCGGCCCGGATCGGTATTTAGCCGACGATAAGTTCGGTCCATTTCTGGTTCAACCAATCGGATTTGGTTGAATAGAGGTCATACCGAGGAATGACCGGATCAATGCTGGAAGAAACGGATGCGAACTCGTCATCACTCAGATCCAGCACGTCCCGTTTCAGGGTCGGTGCTGTACCAACCTTGCGGGACATGAGCGACTGCATGGACGGCTGAGACATGAAGTTGATGAATTCATGTGCCTCATCGCCTTTGCTAGAGGCCCGTGACAGTGCCCAGCAGCCAGAATCCAGAATTCCGCCCTCTTTCGGGAATGTGGACCGCACCGGGAAGCCGTCTGCAGCGGCCAGCCCGGTAACGTCATGATAATACTGACCCATCGGGATTTCACCGGACTTCAGCGCCTGTTCGAACTGCGCCTCGTCCCGGTACCAAAGCTGGACGTTTGGCTTGAGTTCCACCAGTTTGTCCATGACCTTCAAGATACCCTCGTCCGTGTCGAGGATCTGCGTGCCGCCGAAGAAGGTCTTTGCGGTGACTTCCAGAAGGAAGGAGTTGGAGACCAGCGCAAGCAGCCCGAGTTTCTCCTTGTTGGACGGGTCCCACATGAACGCCCAGCTTTCCGGAGCCTGAGGATAGGATTCCGTGTTGGAAACCAGCGTGATGTACCAGGCAACCGCACCAACACCGGCGACACGGCCATCGGAGTACTTGTTGATGAACTGGGGCAGCATCTTGTCTGCATCCGCGATCTTGGAAAGGTCCAGCGGCGCCCACAGATCAGTCGACTGGCCTTTCAGCATCGCGACTTGGGACATCATGGAGATGTCGGCTGGAGCAGCTCCCGCGCGTGCAGCCTGTTCGAGCTGGACAAGCCAGGCTTCCCCGGTCGGTTCTGCGATGGACTCAACGGCAATGCCGCTCGCCTTCGTGAATTCGGGAAAGATATGCTTGTCGAAGCTGTCCTTGAAGTAGCCGCCATAGACACCGACCTTGATCGACCGGTCCTGAGCGCGCAACACGGTTGGCATTGCCAGTGTTGAAACGCCAACGGCACCAGCGGCCAGGAGCGTCCGCCGTGAAACGGAGAGGTTCTTACTATCAGTCATCTGCAGTTCCCCTGATTTGCTGGCCATTTCTCGATTGGCCAGAAGGTTTGCAAGCGGTCCGTTCTGTGCGGCTGTCGCTTGCCAAGTTGACTCAGGCGCCGCCCGCTAGACTTGGGCTGAACACCATGAGCGATAGGATTTCGAACAGGATTTGAGCGCCCGCATGGGCCGTGTTTGTTGTGGCGTCGTACTGCGGAGCAACTTCGACGACATCGCCACCAATCAGATTGACGCCTTTGAGAGCTCTCAGGATCTCTTGGGCCTCCCGGCTGGTCAGGCCGCCGACCTCTGGTGTTCCCGTTCCCGGCGCAAATGCGGGATCAAGGCTGTCGATATCGAAAGACAGATAAACCGGGCCGTCGCCCACCTTCTGCCGCGCCATTTCAGCAATTCGGCCTGCTCCAAGTTCGGAGATTTGCTCGGCGTGAATGACACCCATTCCGCTTGCTTGCGAAAACTCCCAGAGATACTCCGAAGCTCCCCGAATTCCGATCTGGATGGTTCGTTCCGGATCAAGAACACCATCAAGAACCGCCTGCCGGAACGGGCCGCCATGGTGAAAGCGGCAACCGTCGAAAGGTCCGGCCGTATCGCAATGCGCATCGATATGGATCATGCCGACCGGCTTTTCCTTACCGAGTGCCCGCAAGACAGGAAGCGATATGGAATGGTCCCCGCCCACTGACAGCGGCATCACGCCGTTGGACGCCAGTTTCGACACGGCCGATTCAATATCTTCGTGAGATTTTTCAAGGTCATACCGGCTGCGAAAGGCGATATCACCAACGTCGGCGGCGCGAATATCTGATGCCGGCATGCACTCAAGGACATGGTTATAGGGCCCGACCCGTTCAATCGACCGGATTGCTCTTGGACCGAACCGGCAGCCATTCCGGTTGGTTATGCCGAGATCCATCGGAACACCGAGAACAGCGACATCCAGTCCGGACACATCCGGCTCCTGCCAATCGACCGGACTATAAGGCAAATCCAGAAATGTCGGCACGCCGGCATAGGGCGCGACACGCGTCCCTGAAGGATTGAACAGCTTGTCTGCAACTGCCTTGAATTTCGGATCGTAGATGATGCTCTCTTTGTCGCCGCCAAATTTGCTGCGCAATGCTTCCAGCTTTGCCTTATCCATGCCGATAATCTTCCAATTGCGACCCGGCCAAACGGGCCGCGTCCGGGAAATGTGAGAGGCGGTCCCCGATCTGGCCGATCTCGGCGGCACTGATATTGGCAAAGGCGACCCTCAGGTGCCTTTCCTGTCCGGGACCGAAATAGCTTCCTGGCAGGGCCAACAGACCGCAGCTTCGCGCCAACAGTGCAGCGACCTGGGACGCATGCATCCCTTCATGGGGATGGCGCACGTAAGCGAAATAGGCACCGATCTGATCAATTGTCCATGCCTTGTGCGGCGCTAGGGCGGCCTGAAACGCCAACGCT
Organism: Roseibium sp.; assembly: GCA_965230705.1. Classification (GTDB taxonomy): domain Bacteria; phylum Pseudomonadota; class Alphaproteobacteria; order Rhizobiales; family Stappiaceae; genus Roseibium. The sequence goes on from CBDDLN010000001.1 coordinate 2,656,067, forward strand.
CTGGAGGCGATCGTCTCGTTTACCTCCTGCCGCCAGCCGCCCAGGTTTTCCATGGCCCAGGGCAAAGCCATTTGCGCAGCCCGCGCGGGGCAAATCTGGATACAGTCCAGCACCTTGCCGATTTGATTGATCACGGGTGCGGCAGCAGTAATGGCACCGATACGATGCCCTGGAATGGCGAAACTCTTTGAGAAACTGTATAGGCTGATCAGCGTTTCGCGCCATGCCGGGCTCTTGAACATCTGATGAGGGGAGCCTGTGCTCCGAATGAAGTCTCGGTAGGTCTCATCGACGATCAGATGCACACCCCGACTTTGCGCCAGTTCAAGAAATGCAGTCAGAACTTCGGCCGGATATACGGCACCTGTCGGATTGTTCGGCGTGACCAAAACAATTGCCTTTACCCGGTCGTCCAGCAGTTCTGCAGCTGTCTCGACATCCGGAACGAAGCCTGTTTCTGCCGTCAACGGCAATGGACGGGCTTCAATGCCCAGCATGTCCAAGGTCATTTTGTGGTTGAAATACCAAGGTGCAGGGAGAAGAACCGCATCCCCAGCCGCCGCGAGCGCAAGAATGGCAGCAAAGAAAGCCTGATTGCAGCCCGCCGTTATCGCCACTTCTTCTGCCGCAACAGAAGCTTCGTAAACACGCGACACATCAGCCGCATAGGCTTCACGCAAGCACTGATCGCCAAATATACCGCCGTACCGGGTCGCCTCCGGGGAAGTGGCAGCAGACGCAATCTTGTCCAGGAATGTTGTTGGCGGTGGGTCTCCAGGAACAGCCTGGCTCAGATTGATAGCCGGTCCCAGACTGCCATCGTAGTCAGACAACCAGGCTCCCGCCTCCGGTATCGGCGGTGATGCTGTATCTAACAGGTTCGGATTCAGATCTGTTTCCGCCACGCTACCGCCCGTCGAATTGAACGATCGCATACGAATTGAGCATGCGACGAATTTAATCTTAGGCGATCTGAAAGCTTGTAAAATAGAAATATATCAATCAATATATTGAAGAAAACAAATGTATAGAAAGCGCCATGCAACCTTCCGGTAGTGATCTCCGCTTGCTCAAGGTCTTTGATGCCGTCGTCCGTCATGGCGGGTTCTCAGCAGCGGAAGCGGAACTCAATCTTAGCCAGTCTACCATCTCCAATCATATGGCCGCATTGGAGGAGCGGTTGGGTGTTGTCCTCTGCCGCCGTGGCAGGCGCGGGTTCCAGCTTACCGAAGAAGGCCGCGCCATTCATGATGCGTCTTCCCGCTTGAGTGCCGCCTTGCATGATTTTTCAGCGGAAGTCGGATCCTTGCAAGGCAAAATCAGCGGCGAATTACGCATCGGCATTCTCGATGCAATTTCAGATGATCCCGGCAATCACCTGCCTGAGGCTTTGTCTCTGTTCCACCAGGTCGCCAGTAACGTCAATGTCCTTCTTGCACAGGAGCCGGCACAGGACCTCCAGCAAAAGGTTCGCGAAGGTGTCTATCATTGTGGCATTGGCGTTGATCTGGCGTCCTCAGAAGGTCTTGATCAACTTCCGCTCCATGCGGAAACACACAATCTCTATTGCGGACGAGGACACCCCTTCTTTGAACAGGCTGCAACCAAACTAGAGGCAGAGGAACTTCTGGACCTGCCGTTCGTTCAAAGAGGCTATTGGCGTAACGATGCCCCCGGACAAAGCGCATTCCGCAATATTGCAGCGACGGTCTATCAAATTGAACCTCAGCTGCTTCTGATCCGTTCCGGGCATTACATCGGTTTTTTGCCGGATCATTATGCCATGCGGTGGTGCCGGTCGGGGGATTTGCGCCAATTGAACCTGCCGGACTTCAGCTATTCTGCCCAATTCCATCTGATTACGGCCAGAGACAACCGAAAATCCAATACGGTAATGGCCCTCAAAAAGGCCGTGCGGACGGCCTGGGGTATCCAGTAACGCTCCGAGCAGGCCAGGAAAGTTGCGAAGGTCTGCGGACTATCAAGCACTAAACCGCTGACAATCTGCAACTATCCAGTACCGTGCCGAAAACAGTTGCCTGACATAAAATTACGGTACAAAGGTTGGCTTCGGCGAGATGAGGAGCTCTCCGGCGAACTTGCAACCGTCCGGCCTATGCCGGACCTAAATCTACTTGAGGCTGAATATGACCGTAAGAATGGCGCTGCTGGGAGCCGGCCGTATTGGAAAGGTGCATGCACAGGCGATTTCGGGCAATCACGACGCCGAACTGGTGTCGGTCACAGATGCCTTGCCCGAAGCGGCAAGTGCGATTACCGCCCGACATGGTGGCGAGGTCAGAACGCTGGACGAAGTTGCGGCAGCCGATGATGTTGATGCGGTGATTGTTTGCACGCCGACCAACACCCATGCCGACTTGATTGAAAAGTTCACCCGTCTCGGCAAGGCCGTCTTTTGTGAAAAGCCAATCGATCTGAACATTGAGCGCGTTCGCGACTGCCTGAAAGTCGTCAAAGACCATAACGGACGGCTGATGCTCGGGTTCAACAGGCGCTTTGACCCGCATTTCTCTGCAGTAAAAGGGGAAATCAGCAACGGCCGGATCAGCGCAGTTGAACAGGTCACTATCACGTCGCGGGATCCGGGATTACCACCGGCAGACTATATCGCTGTCTCTGGTGGGATCTTCCGCGACATGACCATTCACGACTTCGACATGGCCCGTTTTCTACTCGGCGAGGAAATCACAACCGTCCAGGCAACCGCATCGGTTTTGGTCGATCCAGAAGTCGAAAAGCTTGGCGACTTTGACACTGCAACAACCATCCTGGTAACTGCGAGCGGCAAACAGTGCACCATCCTGAATTCGCGCCGGGCAACCTATGGCTATGATCAAAGAATTGAAGTTCATGGTGCCAAAGGGATGCTGTCAGCTGAGAACCATAGACCGGTATCCATCGAAGTCGCCGACCAGAACGGTTTCTCCAAGCCGCCGCTGCATGATTTCTTCATGACCCGCTATACGGCAGCCTATGAGGCAGAAATCGCGGCATTTGTCGCAACAGTCCGCGACGGTATAGCGCCTTCACCATCAGCCGAAGATGGTCTTATGGCTTTGGCGCTGGCGGAAGCGGCCTTGAAATCCGTTGCCGAGCAGCGGGTCGTGCAGGTTTCAGAAGTGCTGTGAACAGAACCTGATAGCACGATGAAATAGACAAATGCGCCCGCCGAAGGAATTCGGCGGGCGCACAAGGTTGCAGTGCTGTCTGAGTTTCTGGTTTCTAGATGAAGACCAGGCTCAAGCTTGGGAAGGCAATCAGGACAATCAGCACAAGCAACATGATGAAGGCGAACGGCAATGCACCGAGGAACACCGTTTGCAGCGAAATGCGCGGATCATTCAAGGTTGCCTTGATTACGAAACACGATATTCCAAGCGGCGGTGTAAGCAATCCAATCTCAGCTCCCACGACAGTTACAATCCCGAACCAGATCAGGTTGAGGCCCATCGGCTCCACAAGCGGCAGGAACATGGGAACAACAATCAATATGATCGACGTGGTGTCCAGGATTGTCCCGAGGAAGATCATCAACAGCACATAGACCACCATGACCGTGACGAAGGACGCATTGGTGTTGGCGAGAATGTCGCCAAGCTGGTTCGGCAGTGCCGCAATACCTAGCATTCGGCTGTAGATGGATGCTGCAGTGATCAGGAACAGAATGGACGCGGTAATACGTCCGGTTTCCAGCAGCGCTTCCCAGAAGTCTTTGGCCGTCATCGTCCGCTTCAAGATGGCAATCAGCAATCCGACCGCCGCACCAGCAGCACCCGCCTCAACCGCAGTCATCCAACCGGTGTAAATGCCGCCAAGGACAATGAGAATGAGCGCGATCGTCGGCAGCGATTTTGACGCAATTTCCGACCGTGTCATTGGCTCATAGTCTTCTGCAGCACGCCCACCGACAAACCCCGGTGTAAAGCGGCCCATGAGGAAGATGGCAGCGATATAGGCAATCGCGAGCATGATCCCTGGAACGATACCAGCCAGGAACATATGGCCCACGGACTGTTCCGCCACGAAGGAGTAGATGATCAGCATTGCCGATGGCGGGATGATCATTCCCAGGACTGACGATCCGGCCACCACGCCAACAGCGAATTTGGGATTGTAGTCAAGCGAAAGCATCTGCGGCACGGCGACCTTTGAGAACACCGATGCCGATGCGAGAGATGATCCTGTTACCGCAGCGAATACGGCATTGGCACCAACAGTCGCCATTCCGATCCCGCCGCTGATCCGGCGGAATGCATGACTGATGACGTCATAGATATCCGCGCCCAGTTTGGCTTTCGAGACGACCAGCCCCATGAAGGTAAACAGCGGAACAGCGGCAAAGCCATATTCCGTCATGCTGTCACTGACAGCGAGCTTCATCAGGCTCATGGACAGGTCGAAGTTGTCCCTGATCACCCATATGGCAACGAAGGAAACCGAAGCCAGTGCGATGGGGATGTACACCCCAAGGTACACCAACACGACAATGGCGATCACCGAGAGGATGCCGAGTTCGATGGGGCTCATGCTGAAGTCTCTTTGTCTGACGCTGTTTGAACGTCTTTTTTCTTGGACGGAAGAAGCACCTTAAGAAGGAACAGGATGCTGCAGAGCGCAGAGCTCAGGACGATGATCAGTTTCACCGGCCACCAGGGCGCCGTGAAAATTCCGGGCACGCCAAAGTAGTCGTTGGTGTGCCACATCTCGACAAATTCCGGCCAGACCGCGATTGCGAGCAGGCACATGAACGTGGCCGAGAGCAGATCAATCGCCCTGCTCAACACAAAGGCAACCATTGGCGCGCGGTATCTCAGCACGGTCAAGAAACCGTCCGAACGTGTCAGTCTGTTGGTTTGAACCACATCCGGCAGCTGCAGGAAGACAATGAAAACCAGCGAAAACTGGACGATTTCAACCGTTCCGGGGAAAGGCGTGTCGAAGAGGCTACGTGCAAACATGTCGTAATTCACGACACCCACAAGGACGAGAACCACAAGTGAACCTATGGCATTTGCGGCTACAGCAACTCCTTGAAACACATGTGCTGGGCCTCCCAGGAGCTTTCCTAGTGTTAGCGGCATCGTGAATACGACCTCTTATTATTGTTGATTATTCTGCAGTCCAATCGCGCTCGCCGGCATAGCCAGCAGCGTTGAGCTTGGCGAGGTAAGCCTTCAGCATATCGGTGCCTGGCTCACCATTGGCGTCGAGTTTGTCTGCCCACTCTTTCCCAAGATTGGGGATGCTCTTGGCCCAGGCCGTGCGCTCTTCTGCGGATATTTCAACCACGTTTCCACCGGCTGCGATATATGCTTCAAGGCTTTCCGATGCCCGGTCCATCGCAATGGCTGCAATGTGATCGCGGTACAAGACAGCAACTTCACGCAGTGTTTTTTGCACCTCTTCCGGAAGCTTGTCCCAGAACTGTTTGTTCACGGTCACGGTCTTGGAATTCACTGCACCAAAGTCGACGCGCAACATGTATGGAGCGACTTCAGCCATCTGATAGGTCGCGGCTGCCTCCGGCCACAACAGGGCCTGATCGACCAGACCGGTCTGCAGCATGTTGTAGAACTGGGTCAGCGAACCACGAACACCAACGGCACCGTCGATACCGTCAAGATAACGAAGGTTCATGCCGCCACCGGCAACCTTCTTGCCTTTGATGTCGGCAATTCCCGCAACCGGCTCACGGCTGAAGACCTGATAGGAATCCAGAACAACGCCGGTCGCAAGATAGACCTGGTTCTGCGCTTCCAATTCGCTCTTCATGGTCGGAAATTCTACCGCGATTTCATCGACGGCCTTGGCGATCGCGCGGGCATCGGGAGCCACAAAAGGTGTCACCGCCGAGATTGCCTGGCTCGGAAGCTTGGACGAATGGAAAATGGTGGTTACGACGCCGAGGTCACCAAGACCGTTGCGAATGCCGTCAAGCACGCCTTTCACTTTGACGATCGAACCGCCATAGCTTTCCTGCCAGTTGATCTTGTAGTTGCCAGACTCGGCAAGGCGCTTGTCAACTTCCGGAATAAAGAAGTTGCTCAGCTCGGCGACCCACATGGATTTCTTCGGGTAGCCATCCAGAACGACGACATTGATCTCTTCTGCGGCTTGCACCGGAATTGAGCTCAACATCAAGGCGCCTGCCAAAAGGGCTCCTTTGGTCAAGGTTTTAAACATGGGTTCACTCCTCCCAGAATGTCGCGAAATTCCTTCGTGGTTGGTTTGCGTGTATTGCCCCAGCCAGCGCAGCGATCCTCCCAGACCGGTCACGTAGCTGCGGACAAATCTCCGTACCGGCGGATACCGGTTCCCTCCTCGTGCCGTTTCCTGGAATAGGCCCGGAAGTCACCGGTAACCTGCGGGTTTTCCCAGGAAACGAGAGCCTGCTCGTAGCTTGGTCTGCGTGAAACGTTTTCGAACCAGCGCTGAAGATGCGGGGTGTTTTCGAACGGCCAGCCCATGAGCTCGAAACGATGGACATTCGGCATCCAGGCGATATCTGCGACCGTGAAATCCGTACCGGATAGATATGGACGTCCGTCGGACAGGATGCCGTCCAGACGGTCGAAACCGGACTTAACCCGATTGACCGCAGCATCAATGCGTTCCCTGGAAAACCCGGCCGCAAAATCCCGGTAAAACTGCTTGAGCCACTCGTTCTTGTGATTTTCCTGAAACGCCCTGGCTTCCGCATCATCCTTTTCCGGAGCTCCCCGGAACAAAAACTCAAAGGTCAACAGCTTCAAGTCGCGCTGGACCTCATCTGCCTTCTTGAGCAAGTCACCGTCCACACCGCGGGTCAGTGCCGACCGCCCCTTGGAAACGTGCTGAATGATGTCCACGGATTCAATGATCAGATGGCCGTCATCTACCAAGGCAGGCACCAACCCATCCGGATGAATTTTCTGATAGCTTTCCGAGGCGTGCTCGCCCCGCTCAAGATCGACCAAATGGCTCTCGAAACCCCTTCCGGCTTCGGCCAACGCGATGCGCACCCTTTGCGAGCAGCTCGACATGGGCGCATGCCATAAATGCAACCCCTTCAAGGCTTTCAGCTTCGGGTCCTTTGGCTCAATTTCGGGCAACTTGACTATCCATATGCTCTTTTCAGGCCTTCAAAATTCCGCGCATTCCCAAAGGCTTTGAAGGCACCCCGGCAAAACGGAACCCTTCGCCCAAAGTGAAAAAATCGCTGAACGCCCCTGTGCTGGACACTTGTGTTCGTTGGTTGGAAACGCACTCTCCGTGCCGTCGTGCGCGCCCCAGCTTCCAAGCCGGCTACCGAAACCTTGACAGCTCAGACAAAAACCTACGACGCACCCAATCCATATGGGAAATGCTCAGATGGCATCTCACCTATACGTTTTTCGTATAAATAGATGCTGATGAACACTACTCATTCAGGCGGCTGGGAGGAACGGGTACCGGTCCACTGGTGGAGGTGGACCGGCACCCGCCAACTTTCTGCCTTTCCATCAAAGCAGAAAGAAGTTGCGTGTTCCGAATTCGCTTACCCCAGACCGCCAAGGCGACCGAGGTAATTGGTGATCGCCTTCATCGCGATTGCGCTCAGAAGATCGATGAGCTGCTTGTCGGTGTACCCGGCCGAAAGAAAACGGTTCCGGGCCTCTTCAGAGATGGCGCCCCGGTTCTCCAGGAGATCCAACGTTGCGCACAGCAGCGCGTCAATCTTCTCGTCCCCGGTCGGCTGCCCGGCCAGGATTGCGTCAACCTGATCAGGCGGCATCTTGAAGATTTTCTTGAGCCCCTTGGCATGTGCATCGGTGCAGTAGCCGCAACCGTTGAACATGCTGGTGACGAGATAGACCGACTGCTGCTCGATTTTGGTGAAGTCGGTATCATTCATGTTACCGAGAATATCGAGGTAGCTCTTCAGCGTGACCGGCGAGTTGGCCATCATGCCCTTCAGCGGCAGGACACCGCCAAAGATGCTGTTGATGCGCTCAAGCAGCGGTTTTGCATCTTCTGGAACGGTCTTCAGCGAATAGACCGGGTAATCGATTTTTGCAGACATTTCTGTCACCTGTATTTTGCTTTATCGCCGGGAGCGGCACTGCCAGCGCTGCACCCAGGCGTTATGGGGCCAGTACAAGGCTTCGGTTTACTCAGGGCGCCTCAGGCACATAGGCGTCATCAAGCTTGATGTCGGTCAGATGATCGAGGTAGTTGATCAGCGTCTTCATGGCGACGGCAGACAGGAGATCGATCAGCTGCCGCTTGGAATAGCCAGCGCTGATGAAGGCGTCATGCGCAGCCTGACTGACCCGCCCTTTCTGAGTGACGATTTCCCGGACCACATTGATGAGCGGATCAAGCTGCTGGTCACCTGTCTGCTCACCGCTACGGATAGCCGCAACAATCGCAGGATCCACCTTCTGAGCCTTCTTGAGCGCTGTGGAATGGGCCGCGACGCAATAGTCGCACTCATTTTCAACGCTGATGGTCAGATAGATGACATGCTGCTCAAGAGGACCGAAACCGGCCTCCCGTACATTGGCGCCGAGCTGGGTATAGCTTCTCAACGTCAGTGGAGCGTTGGCCATCGTTCCAATCATGTTCGGAACCTTGCCGATCGTTTTTTGAACGCTTTCCAGAAGCGGCTTAGCGTCAACTGACGCTGTTTCCATGCTCAGGATAGAATACCGTTCCGGCTGGCTGCTCATATTAGACATCTCCAATTTCCATGCGCCGCACGTGCTGTGTGCGGTTTTTTACTTTTTACGCGGATTTCGCCTATATGAGAAATACTGACTATTGATGCCACTAATAGCAGTGTGTTATTAATTGACCCATGGAATTGCGTCTCTTGAAAACCTTCGCCGCTGTCGCCAGACATAGAAACTTCTCGGCCGCCGCCAGAGAACTGAATACGGTTCAGCCGGCCGTCAGCCGTCAGATCTCCGACCTGGAATACGAGCTTGATGCAAAGCTGTTTGTGCGGACCACAAGGGAGGTCAAGCTGACCTCGGCGGGCAAAATGTTGCTTTCCGAGGCAACAAAAATCATTGCGCAGGAGCAACAGGCCAAGGATCTGGTCCAGCGTGCATCTGCCGGCAAGACGGGAAGCCTGCGGATCGGCTACATCGGGCCGGCATGCCTTGAATTCCTGCCCGGGCTGATCAAACGGTATTCCGAGCAGTATCCAGAGGTTCAACTCATACTGGATGATCTGACTGCCAAGGAACAGATTGACGCGTTCAGGGCCGAGCAAATCGACATCGGCTTCTCCCGAACCCTGCCGGAGACCATCCGCAGCGGCTTCAACAGCATGACCATTTATACGGACTGCCTGTCCGCATTTGTGCCTGCGGCCGATCCGCTTGCCAGGAAAGCCTCGATCAAGCTGAAGGAGCTTGAGCAGCGCCCCTTCATTATGTTCCACCGGGCCGGGGCGGAATACCTGTTTGACCAATCGATTGCGACCTGCAGGCAGGCAGGCTTTTCGCCGAAAATCGAACGGCAGGCCGCAAGCATGGCTATCGTTCTAACCCATGTCGCCTCGGGTCTTGGTGTCACGCTCGCGCCAAGCTGTATCCGCCTACTCAACATGACCGGGTGCCGGCGCATTCCCATAAAGGACAAGCCCGTGCGCATGACGTTCGAACTGCAGCACCTGAAGGACCATAACAATCCGACCGTCGATGCCTTTGTAAAGATCGTTGAAGAGGCATTGCCTGAAATCCGGGCCCAGATGGAAGACTACTCCTGAAGAAAAATTGGCGTATCCCGCTCGAAGGTGCGCGATGACGCCTGTATGCACTTGAACAGAAAAAGGCCCCGCCGGAGTTCGGCGGGGCCTTTTGTCTGCGAGCAGAGCTGTTCAGTTTCCTAGAACAGAATGTCGTTGGCCGGATCAAGGTCATCTTCTTTCGTATCGTAGAGCGTGATCTTGCCCGATCCGGTGTCGATGACCAGATTGTCTCCATCCTGGGTGAAGACCAGATCGCCTTTGCCAGACAGGCCAAGATCGGTGAGATCCAACTTGTTTTCGCCGTTGGTTACAAAGCCGTAGATGCCGTCGTTGCCGAAGTCTTTTTCAAAGGCATAGGTATCATCACCTTCGCCGCCAAAGAGCGTGTCATCACCGGCACCGCCATAGAGCGTGTCATTGCCAGCGCCACCATACAGCGTGTCGTTGTCGGCGCCGCCGTAAAGCGTATCTTTGCCCTCACCGCCATAGGCTATGTCATTCCCGGCTCCGCCAAAGATAGCGTCATCGCCGTCACCTGCGCCTACCTGGTCGTTGCCGTCGCCGCCACCGGTGATGTCATTGCCGCTTCCGGCCCAGATATTATCGATGCCCAAATTGCCAAAAACGAAGTCTTCGCCGGTGTTGCCGTAGAGGATATCGTTTCCGTCACCACCGTGCAGGGTGTCGGAGCCGGTTCCGCCGCCGATGGTGTCATCGCCGAGGCCGCCAGAAACGGAGTCACTATCTGCGCCGGCCCAGATTATTTCAGCGTTGTCGCCGCCTTCAATCGTGTCATTGCCCTCTTTGCCGAGGTACATCACAAATTCAGACTGCAATTTTATCAACGTTTCATTGATGTAAGAAAGCAAATCATCAAGCACAGAACCAACATCGAACGTTGTGTGGAAGCTGGACCCGCCTGTATTGGAGACAGCGTCATCTTGGCTGCTGGAACTTCCACCGCTCTGGTTGGTGATTTGCAGGTCGAACACATCGGAAGGTTCGCTGCTGTTGCCGGCGAGGTCGGTTGCAACGGCAGTAATCGCATAGCTGCCGCTGGCAAGCGGCTTGTGGGTATGATCGTAGGTCCAGTTGCCCTTGGCATCGGTCTTTGTCGTGCCGATGGAGTTGCCATTGAGGAAGATTTCAATGGTTGTGTTTTCTTCCGCCCGGCCGGAAATCTCGATGGTCGTGTCCTTGGTGGAACCATTCACAGGGCCATTGTCATCGGTAACCTTGTTCACGACTGCACCAGCAGGTTCTAGGAAAGTATTCCCAAGACCAATAACACCGTCCGCCTTGCCGTCCTGTTCGTCGATTGCGGCCAGGTCAGCAGAGGCTACCAGATAGGTTTGACCTTGGCCGTCTACCGCGTTCGGGCCACCTTCCGCGTCGATTGAGCTGATCAGTACATCTGCCTTGCCATCACCATCCACATCTCCGGCAGAGGAGACAGACCAGCCAGCTCCGTCATCGGCATCTTCGCCAACAAAAACATAGGAGTTGGTCTGGGCAGCAACATTACTCAATTCGATGATGCCATCGGATTTTCCATCCGCCGCATCCGCTGCGGCTAAATCCGCAGCAGCCACGAGATAGGACAGTCCTTGTCCTGCGGCCTCGTTCGAACCACCTTCAGCTGTGTGCGCCCCAATCAGAAGATCGGCCTTGCCGTCCCCGTCTACATCTCCTGCGGAGGAAACACTACGGCCGGATTGGTCTTCTGCGTCCTCGCCAACAAAAACATAGGAGCCGTTTTGGGCGGCAACATTGCCCAGATCGATGATGCCATCTGCCCCATCTGCGTCTGCCGCATCCGCGGCGGCCAGATCTGCAGCTGTCACCAGATAGGTATGACCTTTACCAAATTGACTATTTGAAGCTTTTTCTGCTCCAAATGCCCCGATAAGAAGGTCATCTTTGCCGTCTCCATCCACATCTCCGGCGGAGGAAACACTGTACCCGGATCCATCATAACCATTAGCGCCTGCAAACAGGTAGGACCCGCTCTGCGCAGCAATGTTACCCAGGTCGATAATGCCATCGGCACCATCGACAGAATCCGCCGCGGCCAAATCCGCCGCGGTTACAAGATAGGTATGACCTTGAGCATTCGCTTCATTAGGGCCACCTTTTGCACCATAAGCCCCAATCAGCAGATCATCCTTGTTATCCCCATCAACGTCTCCGGCTGAGGAAACACTGATCCCGGCCCAGTCAACGGCATCTTCACCAACAAAGACATAGGAATTCGGCAAGCTCGCTACGAGGCCGAGGTCGATGCCTCCGTTGCCGCCACTGAGGGTATCCGCCAACTCTAGGTCGGCCGCTGTAACCAGATATGTCTGACCTTGAGCAATAGCCTCGTTCAAACCGCCTGCCGCGTTATGTGCACCTATCAGAAAATCGTCTTTATTGTCACCGTCCACATCGCCAGCAGAGGAAACGCTAACTCCAGAGAGGTCAAAACCATCTTCGCCAAAAAAGACATAAGAGCCAGTTTGGGCGGCGATATTGCCAAGGTCTACAATGCCATCCGCCTTGCCATCTGCCGCATCCGCAGTAGCCAAATTTGCAGCGGCTACCAGATATGTCTGCCCCTGACCTGATTCTTCGTTTGGCCCGCCTTCTGCGCTAACGGCTCCGATCAGCAGGTCGTCCCTGCCGTCATTGTCAACATCTCCAGCAGAGGAGACGCTACCTCCAGACCAGTCTTCTGCATCCTCTCCAACAAGCACGTAGGATCCACTCTGGGCAGCGATGTTGCCAAGGTCTATTACGCCATCCGTCTTGCCATCTGCCGCATCCGCAGCGGCCAGATCTGCAGCGGCTACCAGGTAGGTGTGCCCCTGATCACTTGCTTCGTTTGGCCCGCCTTCTGCCTTGTACGCTCCGATCAGCAGGTCGTCCTTGCCGTCGCCGTCGACGTCGCCAGCAGAAGAAACGCTGGTTCCGGACGCGTCCTCGCCATCCTCACCAATAAAGACATAACTGCTTCCGCTGACTTCAGGCGCAACGGTGTCGACGGTTAGCTCATACGCCGCGGACGGCTTGCTGGTGTTGCCGGCAAGATCGGTGGCCACCGCGGTGATGGAATAGGTGCCGTCCTTTAAGATAAATTCCTTCAAATCATCCGAACCTTGCGGCGCGTCAGGACCGGAATCTTTGGCTTGTACGATTTTTTGCGGTTTGCTCAAATCCGCAGACCAGGCGCCCGTTTCGTCCGCCTTGACGACTGCAAAAAGCTTTTTGTTCACAAAGACTTCGACGGTGGCGCCTGCCTCCGCGGTGCCATTGACTGTCACCGTATTGTCATTGGTGACACCATCTCCAACAATCCCGCTGTCGTCTGAGACAGAATCTACGCTGACAGGAACAGGCTTGAGGAAAATATTCCCAAGATCAATGACGCCATCTGCGCTGCCGTCCTGCGCGTCGATTTCGGCCAGGTCAGCAGCAGCAACGAGGTAGGCTTGGCCTTGGTTCTCCTCCGCGTTAGGGCCACCTTCCGCACCCTCTGTACCAATCAGCAGATCGGCCTTGCCATCGCCGTCGACATCTCCGGCGGAGGAAACAGACAAGCCAGCTTCATCATCGGCATCTTCGCCAACAAAGACATAAGAGTTGGTCTGGGCCGCAATATTCCCCAAATCGATGATGCCATCGGAATTTCCATCCGCTGCATCAGCTACGGCCAGATCTGCAGCTGCGATGAGATAGGACAGTCCTTGTCCTGCTGCCTCGTTCGGTCCGCCCTCTGCGTCCTTTGCTCCGATTAGCAGATCGGCCTTGCCATCGCCGTCAACATCACCAGCGGAGGATACAGAAACACTGGCTCTATCATCTGCATCTTCACCGACGAAGACATAGGAGCCGTTTTGAGCGGCAATATTTCCCAAATCAATAAAGCCATCAGCACCATCAGCATCTGCCTCATCCGCTGCAGCCAGGTCAGCAGCGGTCACAAGATAGGTGAGGCCTTGATTCTCCGCTTCGTTCGGGCCACCTTCTGCACCGTAGGCGCCGATAAGAAGATCGTCTTTGCCGTCTCCATCCACATCTCCTGCGGAGGAAACACTGAAGCCTGATGTGTCACCAGCGTCAGCGCCCGCAAAGACGTAAGATCCGCTCTGCACCGCAATATTGCCCAGATCAATTATGCCATCGGCACCATCAACAGAATCTGCTGCCGCAAGATCCGCGGCCGTGACCAGATAGGTATGACCCTGCGCGAATGCATCGTTTGGGCCTCCTCGTGCGAAAAATGATCCGATTAACAGGTCGGCCTTACCGTCCCCATCGACGTCTCCGGCAGAGGAAACGCTCCACCCTGCCCCGTCTATACTATCTTCGCCGACGAAAACGTAGGAGTTCGGCAAACCCGCCACCAACCCGAGATCAATGTTTCCGCTGCCTCCACCGATGCTATCTGCCAACACAAGGTCGGCCGCCGTCACCAGATATGCATGACCTTGATTGGATGCCTCGTTCGGGCCACCTTCTGCGTCATTTGCTCCGATCAGTAGGTCATCCCTGCCATCCCCATCCACATCGCCAGCAGAAGAAACGGTTAAGCCAGATTGATCACCTGCATCTTCACCAAAAAAAACATAAGAGCCAGTTTGCGCAGCGGTATGGCCAAGGTCGATTATGCCATCAGTCTCGCCATCTGCCGCATCCGCAGCGGCCAAAATGGCGGATGATACAAGATACGTCTGCCCTTGGCCTGCTGCCTCGTTCGGCCCGCCTTCTGCGTTATAAGCTCCGATAAGCAGGTCGGCCTTGCCGTCATTGTCCACATCTCCAGCGGAAGAAACGCTGTTCCCGGACAAATCGTCTGTATCTTCACCAACAAGCACATAAGAACCGCTTTGGGCAGCGACATTGCCCAAGTCGATAATTCCGTCGGTCTCGCCATCTGCCGCATCTGCCGCGGCCAAATCTGCAGAAGCTACTAGGTAAGTATGCCCTTGATCGCCTGCTTCATTCGGCCCCCCTTCTGCGCCAGGAGCTGCAATCAGAAGGTCTGCTTTGCCGTCGCCATCCACATCTCCGGCAGAAGAAACACTGTATCCCGATTGGTCCTCGCTATCCTCACCGACAAAGGTGTAGCTGCTACCTTCACCCTCACCCGGCGCGACGGTATCGACCGTCAGCTCAAACGCCTTGGACGGGTCGCTGGTGTTGCCGGCAATGTCAGTTGCAGTCGCTGTGATGGAATAGGTGCCATCTGCAAGCGGCGCCTGCTTGATTATCTGCCCCTTTTGCTGAAATGCGGCCACAACGCCGTTGGGCTGGACCAGCTTGAGCTGTTCTCCAAGAGTGGCCGTCCAGTCCCCTTCTCCGTCCGCTTTGACAGTGGCATAGAGTTTGCCGTCGACGTAAACGTTGACCGTCTCCCCTTTCCCGGCAGTGCCGTTGACGGTCACCGTGTTGTCGTTGGTGATGCCATCCTCAGCAGAAGCGCCGGTATCATTCGAAATGGAAGTGATCACCGGCGCGTCTATGGATGTATCGACCGTGAGATTGAAGGTATCGGACGGATCGCTGGTGCCCCCGGCTTCGTTACGTGCAATCGCATTGATCGAATACTCGCCTTCAACCAGCTCTTTGCCGGTGAGATCGTAGGTCCAATTGCCTTGCCCATCCGCCTTTGTGCTGCCGACCAGCACTTCGCTCACAAACACATCAACGGTGACGTTCGGATCGGCCGTGCCGTTGATTTCAATTGTCTGATCGTTGGTGATCCCGTCGCCCGGCGTACCGGTGTCATCTGAAATACCGGAAACAGACGGGGCATTGACGTCAGAAACGATCGTTATGGTCCGGCTATTTACATGCGAATTGCCAGCAGCGTCCGTTGCCCGTACCAAGATGAGCTTTTCGCCATCAGTTGTATAGCCGGTCTCGAGAGTAACTGTTTGCGATGTTCCTGTACCAAGGCCCGCCGCGACATAACCTCTGCCATCCCCCCAATCGATCTCGACCGTTGAACCTTTTTCAGCGGAATAGTCGATTTGCGGCGTCGTATCCGATGTCACTACATCTTCTTCTTCTGAAAAATACTCGCCAGTTGAACTGTCAGTGTACCCCGGCCCAAACAAATCAGGGGGCCGATCGTCGACGGTCACTTCTATACTTTGTGAATTCGGCAGGCCATTCGCGTTCCATGCCATCACTGTGATGACATGGGTGTCATAAGAGTAATAGCCAGGGGACGTTGCTGTCTGGGGCAACCCAGTAGCCACTGGCGCGGGAACGAAGTTGCCATCCCCCCAATCAATCTGGACGGTTGCACCCTGCTCGACCGTGTAGGTAATTACCGGCCTCGTTTCTGACGTGATGTTGTCGGAGTTTGATATACCGGTATCGGAGCCTGGCGAAAGCCTGACGTCCTCGATAACCGCCGGGGTATCACTTGGGTCATCCCCTCCGCCTGGCAGGGTATCGCCTGGTCCACCTGGAACCGTGTCATGTCCACCTGGAACAGTATCATGACCACCGCCATGGACCGTATCCCAAGGCTCGGCGATTTTCGCAACGATATCGAAATCAGACAATTTAGGCCCCTAATAAATACTGGAAGCCGCCTGCAACTTCCTGAATTTATAAAAAAGTGCTCAAAGCAATACTTAAACGATTAAAAACGTAGAAATACAACCGAGTAAAAAGCACCCACACTACTTCATTAAGCAAATTTTAACTAATAAGACAATGCATAATCCTTCCAGTTTTGCGGCGTGGTTAATTCATTGTTTCGCACCAGCCGGGATCCAACCTAAGTTATTCAGCCAAAACTACTTTCTGCGCCCGAAGCCCATCCGCTCATGCAAAACGGATGGGCTGAATTCGATGAATTGGTTGCTGACTACTCAAATACAACCAGGTATTTCTTCCGCGCTATTAACAACACATTCCGTAGTGTCAGGTCATCGCACTCACTCATCCTCGCAGATGCTGCCGCCTAGAACAGGATATCTCCGGCTCCAAGGTCGTCTTGCGTTGTGTCGTAGAGCGTTATCGTGCCGGAACCGGTGTCGATGACCAGATCGTCTCCCTGTTGCAGGAAGCTCAGATCGCTGGCATCTGATAGGCCAAGAGCAGACAGATCCAGTGTGTTGTCACCATTGGATGCGAAGCCGTAGATGCCGTCGTTGCCATGGCCGCTTTCGAAGACGAAGTTGTCGTTACCCGATCCGCCAAACATCTCGTCGTCGCCAGATCCCCCAAAGAGCGTATCGTTGTCGGCTCCGCCATAGAGCGTATCGCTGTCGGCACCGCCAAAAATCTGGTCATTGCCGGAACTGCCATAGGCAATGTCGTTACCGGCCCCGCCAAAGATCTGGTCATCGCCGTCGCCGGCTCCAACCTGGTCGTTACCGCCTCCTCCACCGAGCGTATCCTGGTCCTCTCCGGCCCAGATAACGTCGTCCTGGCCGCCGCCATAGGCGGCATCGGCACCGTCATTGCCAAAGAGCACATCGTTTCCATCGCCGCCGTAAAGGGTATCTGCACCGGTTCCGCCGCCAATCGTGTCGTTGCCGGTCCCGCCTTCGACGGAGTCGTTGTCTGCTCCGGCCCAGATGGCGTCAGCGTCCTCGCCGCCCTGGATCGTGTCGTTGCCGGCGTGACCCAGAAGCAGATCAACACCGGTGTTGCCAACGATGAGATCGTCGCCGCCGTCGCCGCGCAGTGTGTCGTTCAGGCCTTCGCCGAGCAATGTGTCGTTGTTGCCCGAACCATTGAGAACCAGGCTATCCGGATTGGTTTGAACCGGATCAGTGGCCGATCCCGTTCCACCGCCACTGCTGCCGCCGCTTGAACCGCCCTCTGCTACGTCTGTGACATTGATGGTCAGGGTCTGGGAGGCTGCGTTACCCGCGGCATCCGATGCAACAACAATGATCTCGTGACTAGCCGCGGTCTCGAAATCGAGGGTTGCATCCGAATTTGCAACAAACAGCACGCCTTCTTTCAGCTCAAACCGGCCGTCCGCATCGTCCTTCAGCGACAACTTGAACGGGCTCGATTCTGTAAGTGTGATAGTCCCGATTTTTGTTTCGGCAGCGCTGTTTTCCGCGACCGTATCGCCTTCCAGGGCAATGTCTGTTGGCGCTTTTGTATCGATTGTCAGGGTTATTGCTTCTGACTTTTCGGTGGTGTTGCCGGCAAAGTCCTTGGCATCGGCGGTCACCGTATAGACGCCGTCGGCCAACCCTTTTTTTGTGTAGTCAAAAGACCAGTTGCCGTTCTGGCCGACCTCGATAGGCCCTACCCTCAAAGTGTTGAGGTACAGGTAGACGAGGGATTCTGTTTCCGATGTGCCATTGAAAGTCAGGGTGTTGTCGTTTGTGTAACCGTTGTTGCTGATGACGCCGTTGCCGCCCGCGATGGATGTAACGGCAGTTTCCACCGGCTTCTGGGACACATTTGCCAGATCAATATTGCCGTCTGCATTACCGTCTGCGGCATCCATTTCCTTCAGCTCAGCAGCGGTGATCAGATAGGTCAGCCCCTGAGCGGATGCCTCGTTCGGGCCGCCTTCGGCATCAGCCGCACCTAGCAAGAGGTCGGCCTTGCCGTCCCCATCGACATCACCGGCAGAGGAAACCCTGCTACCGGAAAAGTCACCGAGATCTTCTCCGGTGAAGACATAGGACCCAGGTAAGCCTGCAATGTTACCAAGATCAATGATGCCATCATTGGTGCCGTCGGCCCCATCTGCCGCTTTGAGATCTGCGCCCATCACCAGGAAGGTCTGGCCTTTGCCGTCGAAACTAACCGGCCCGCTTGGTACGGCCCCATCCGCACCGATCAGCAGATCATCCAGGCCATCTCCGTCAACGTCACCTGCAGATGAAACGCTTCTACCGGAATAATGGAATTCATCTGGCCCCACAAATACATAAGAGCCCGGCTGTCCGGAGATCTTGCCCAGATCTATTATGCCGTCCACTTTCTCGGCATTGGCAAGATCCGCGCCTGAAACCAGGTAAGTCAAACCCTGTCCATTGACCGCATCTGCAAAGTTGCCCGTATTCGCGTTCAGCAGCTCAGCAAAGGGAGCGCCAATCAGGACGTCATCAAAACCGTCACCATCCACATCGCCAGCTGATGAGACGCTGTAGCCGATTGTGTCAGAGGTATCCTCTCCGGCAAAGACATATGCGCCTGGCTGGCCTGCAATGTTGTTCAGATCAATGACGCCGTCGTCATCGCCATCCAAATTGGCCAGGCCCTCCGCCGTCAACAGATAAGTCAGACCTTTATCACCTGCCCCACGGTAGGCTCCTATGAGCAGGTCTTCCTTGCCATCCTTGTCCACGTCCCCTGCAGATGAAACGCTGGCGCCGGAAAGACCGTTTTCGCCGCCTATCAAGGAATAGGAGTGCTGCTGAGCTGCGATATTGGCTAGATTGATAACACCATCGACAACCTCATCTGCTGCATCAGCAAGTACAAGATCGCGGGAAGAAACAAGAAACGTTTGCCCTGCATTGTTCTGCGCACGAGGAGCGCTAATCAGAAAATCGTCTTTGAGGTCTCCATCGATATCACCCAAGGAAGTAACATTATCCGTGGCATATTGCTCGGCACCTTCGCCGACGAACACATAGGATCCTGTAAGCTGACTACCTTCGCCCAGTCCGATATTAGCAAGATCAATAATGCCATCAACAGTCTCATCCGCTGCATCCGCCTTCGCCAAATCTGCTGCAGTGATAAGATAGGTTTTGCCGTGATTATGGTCGCCATTGTCAGCTTCTGGTGCTGAAATCAGCAAGTCAGCAAGTTCATCGCCATCGACATCGCCCGCAGATGAAACACTGCGTCCGGTCCCGTCATTCTCGCTGACGCCCAGAAACTCATACGAGCCTGCCTGAGCGGCTATATTGCCCAGATTGATAATTCCATCAGTCTGGCCATCGGCAGCATCGGCATTTGCCAGATCAGCCGCCGCGACAAGATAGGTTTTTCCCTCCGAATCCCCGCCGGCGTAAACAGCCCCGATCAGCAAATCATCCTTGCCGTCGCCATCCACATCGCCTGCCGACGAAACGCTGGCACCGGACCGATCCTTTTCATCCTCGCCGACGAAGGTGTAGCTGGTTCCGCCGGTACCTGGCGCCTTGGTGTCTATCTCGACATTCAGAGTTTCTGTGGACTTGTTGCCGGCGGCGTCTGTAGCAACAACAGTAATGCCCTTTTCACCATCGCTGGCGTAACCCTTTTGCAGCGTGATCGTCTGGGCCTCGCCTGTGGCCTCGCCCAAGTTGACAAGCCCGTTGCCGTCATCCCAGTCGATCTCGACAGTTGTGCCCTCTTCAGCGGTGAAGGTAATTGTAGGCGTTGTATCGCTGGTCAGATCATCCGCGTTTAATTCTCCAGTATCTGAATCGGCGTCCAGGTCGATGGCGGAGAGTTCCGGAGGATCCGTATCCAGCGTAACTTTTAACGTTTGTGTCGTTTTGTTTTCGGCAGCATCTTCTGCAACAACGGTGATCGTTTTGGAGCCATCGGATGTATATTCGGCATCGAGCGTGTAGGTCTGTACTTCACCAGTCCCATTGTCCACGGCAACTGGGCCTTTGCCATCACCCCAGTCGATCTCGACCGTCGAGCCCTTCTCAGCGGTGAAGGAAATTGTAGGCGTTGTGTCGTTCGTCAGATCGTCTTCTTGCGACGTTCCAGAATCGGCATTTTCCACCAGGTCAATGGCAGACAGCTCGGGAGCGGTGGTGTCTACCGATGTCGTCGTGGTGTCTACTGAAATCTTTAAGGTCTGTGTGGTCAGGTAGCCGGTATCGTTTATGGCCCGGATCGTAACGGTCTTGTCGCCGTCAGAGTCGTAGGCTTTTCCTAGCGTGACTTGCTGTTCTGCTCCGGTGCCCACCAAAGTGACCACGGACCCACTGCCATCGCCCCAATGGATCTGCACGAACGTTCCTTGCTCTGCCGTGAAGGCAATTGTGGGCGTTGTATCGTTGGTGATGTTATCGGTTTGCGAAGAGCCACTGTCCGAAGTCGCGACGAGATCTATGGCAGATAACTGTGGATCTGGCGAAGGCCGGAGCCCAGCACTAAAAGAATGAATTCCATTAGCTTGGATAATGCCATCCTGAGCGTTATCCCTTGCGTCCGCATTTTGAAAGGATTCTGTTCCTAGATATTTTTCCGTGTTGGCAGCCGGTTGGCCATCGCCGTCGCGAGAGTGAATACCAATCCCTGTGACTTGGCCGTTACTTTCAATGAAAGAAATCTGGTAGCCGAGCCTGCCCTCTTCCGGGGCAAAAGCATAGGCGCCAGCACTACCAGCAACGTTGAGTGCGTCTAGTGGAAAGTTTAGAAAATCGATAACGCCATCGGCGGTGTTGTCAATGCTGTCCGCCCTGTCGGCAATATCCAGCAAATCCGCCGTAAAAAGGTAAGTGAAGCCTGCTTGGGGCGTAAACTGGCCCGGCGCGTCCGGAGCACCGATCAGAAGATCGTCCCTGCCATCCCGATCAAAGTCACCAGGCGCTGAAACGTAAAAACCGGAATATTCGAAGGCGTCTTTGCCCCCGAAAAAAAAGCTGTAGTTCGTCATGCACGACCTCACATGTGCGGGCACGTGCAAACGCACCCACATTTGATAAGTTCGTACCTAAGTAGACGTAGTCGGCGGAAATTGACCTACTAGCAGCTCGTATACCGGCACACCGATAGCCGCAATTAATGCATTTTTAATAAAATCTGCAAGGAGAATTTTTCCAGGTATTTCCGGCATGGTTAACAACCAATACGATCACCCAACGTCATCCTGACCGACCAGATTTTCGCGAATTGCCATGGCAACCGCCTCCGACCGGTTGGAAACATCGAGCTTTCTCAAGATCGCACTGACGTGATAGCGCGCGGTTGGTCTGGAGACCCCCAGCTGTTCAGCGATCTCCGGGTTTGTCAGTCCCTTGGTCATCAGGGCCAGGACCCTTTTCTGCTGTTTTCCAAGCTGCGGCGCATCTTCTGATCGGACGGCTACTGGCGCCGGCTCGTCAGGTTTCTCCGGCTGTGACAATAGGTGATGAGGACGTAGAACCTCTCCGTCATGAACCTTCCGGATTGTCTCCAGCAGCTCAGACGCGGATACGTCCTTTAAGAGAAAACCGTTCGCACCGGCATCCAGAATTCCTTCCACCACTTCCCTGTTTGAAAACGTGCTGATTCCGATAATCCGGGCAGTTCCGTGGTGCTGGGAAATCATCCGGGTTGCCTCTATTCCCCCCATACCGTCCATCTTGATATCCATCAGGACAACATCGGGCTTGAGCTTTTGAATGAGATAGAGCGCTTCCTCGCCGCTTTCTGCTTCACCAACAATGTCTATGCCATCTGCACTGCCCAGAACATGGACCAGCCCCTTGCGGACAACCATGTGATCATCAACCAGCAATATCTGTATCGGCTCAGCGCTCATCTTCATTCATCCATATGGCTGTCACAACCGTCCCTTTCCCAGGTGCGGATTCTATTTCCAGCGTCCCGCCAATACTTGCCATGCGTTCGCGCATGATCTCCAGCCCGTGATGACCGGGCTGAACCTCTTCGGGATCAAATCCGCAACCAAAATCACGAACCATCAGCAGCGCTTGAGTGTCCAGCCCGTCGAAGCTGACTTCTACCGGCGCACCACCTGAGTGTTTGGCGGAATTGTTCAATGTTTCCTGGGCAATACGGAAGAAGGTCACCTGGACCGGCTGGGGCAACACCGTATCACTCTCAATTTCAAGCTCAATCTCGATCGGGTAGACCCGCTGAATATCCTCAATCAGATCCTGCAAGAGCTTCCCAAGCGTGTCCCCCGACAGTTTCTGATACCGCAGCGCGGTCAAAAGCTGACGCATTTCGCCAAGAGCTTCGCGGTTCAGTTGCTGGATTTCGGCCACCGCCCTGTTTCCGCTTTCCGGATCCTTCTTTATGAGTGCCGGCAAGGTATCGGCGATCAGATTGGCTGAAAACAGCGTCTGGCTGACAGCATCATGGAGTTCCTGGGACAGGTGGTTGCGTTCTTCCAGCCGGGCGTTGTCGGCAGCATAGGCGCTGGCTTCCGCAGTTCGCTCCGCAACCTTGTCTTCCAGCGACTGGAGAATGTTGTTTTGCGCAATGGCCATTTCATTGAATGACTTTGCCAGAAACCCGATCTCATCCCTGTAAAAGACCGGAATATTTGTCGACAGTTTTCCATTCTGGATCTGCCTGACACCTGCCAGCAGTTCCTGCAGGGGCTGATCCAGGTTCCTTTTAAAGAAAACCGGAAAGACGACGATAATGAACAGGCTCGAAAACAGGATGAAATAGGCCGTCGGTTCATAGACGCGATTGAGGTATTTCCGGAAATCGGCGTGGCGGTACTCCATCAGGCCTTGCCCGGCGTCCGCGACAAACGGCAGATCGCGCGCATGCTGAATGGCCGCCGTTTGCCTGCCTTCGTATGCACCAACAATTCCCGTCATCAACGGAACGGAATTCGCCCAGTAGAAGTCGTGGCTGGGGACGTCCGGCACCTCGGCGTAAAACAGTTCAATAGCCCCCGTGGCGTATAGCTTGGCCTGAAACGTATATTCATCCTGCGGCGCATACCTGGAAACGAGATTATTCCATGTCAGGACGACCCGCCCGGGTTCCTGCCTCACAAAAAGACCAGTTTGCCCGGCGTCCGCCGGGTCTTCGAGTTCGACCAAATCCGCACTGACAACAAAGATTGCAGGTTGCGGACCGAACCGGTGCTGAACACTTCCCCAGGTCGGAAAATGCTCCAGGCCAACCATCCCGCTTTTTTGGACAAAGAGTTCCGTGTAGCTCTCGCCAAAGAAGGGAAACGAAAAACGCAATTTCAACGGACCGGTGTCGGTGTCAATCTTGTCACCAAACGCTTCTTCAAACTGGTAGCCAGTCCGCATGGCCCGATAGGCCCCCTCCGGTCCGGGCTCGTACCGAATGGCGGTTTGGCGCTCCAGACGATTTTCATCGATGTAAGCATCGGAATAGACCGTACCGGCGACCCACGAAATGCCTGAAAGGACGGTCAAAACGCCAGTTAGCGTCAGTCCTACCAGCTTGATTTTAAAGGAAGAGTATTCCGGGACATAATTCAGATAGACGAGAACAAATCCGGCAAAAAAAACCAACATCACCCAGCAGGACGCAAGCTCGGACAACCGCCAGTCAATTACTCCGTTTGCTCTGAATATGAGTATGACGGCCATTCCAAGTGGCAGCAGGGAATTATAGAGAAAGGCTCTTGATGCAGCCGCTTCCTTTGGTATCGGCGTTATTGGCCAGACAACGGCTTTGGCGGCTGGCCAGAGCGCGTGCAGCCACTGTGTCTTCTTCTGATGTGCGATCGCTCCGGTTATCCGACTGAAATAAAATATGTGGGCCAGCAAAAAACATAAAAGAAACGGGATGTCGGTCCAATTGTCCCGGTATTTGACGAAACCATCAGCCAGTTCTGCCTGGCGAGCCAACGCAATGGCAGTTTCCACGCCAACAACTGCCGCCAGAAACATCAGAAGGACCAAACCAACCGCCCGGCTGGAACCCGGCATTCTGGTGAAGAGATAAGCAAACATAATTGAGCCGGACATTCCAACAGTGGAAAATGGCCCGACCCAAGGCAGAACATGGTCCACAAGATCCGTTGGAACCGTAGAGGACAGAAACTGGCAAAACGCGGCAATGCCAGCCCCAGAAAACGCTATGAATAGGCTGGCGGGACCGGCCAGCCAGGTCCCGTTTCGCACTGCCAGAAGCAATCGGTGCCCAAAGAATGCTGCGATAACAAAGACCTGGATGACCATGACCAGAAAGTTGATCGACAGCGGGTTCCAGTAGAGCTCAGGCATCAGCGTCCGGCCCGCAAAGCAATTAATTGCCTGCCCAATTCAGTCCAAAACACACCCAAAAAAATCAGACCAAACGGATTTGTAAAAACGCCCATGGTTCCACGATAAAATGAACTCGCCAGTCAACTCAGGCACTACGAAAGCATTTTCCGAAGCACGAAATCAACGATGTCTTGGCGTCGGCCCTTTGCAACTCTGTTGAGGTAGCAAAATCCTGAAGGACTGAAAATCTGCTGATTTAAAAGGAAACGCTCAGTCTTCCCGACAAGGAGTGGCTGCTGGAAGAGGGAAAGAAGGAACCTTCATAAGCAGCTCTGATTTCCATTTTGGAGCTGTGGCGATAGAAGAACCCGGTATTGAGGATGAGCCCATCCGGTTCCTCGGAAATCTGCATGACGACCTCTCCAAGATCTAGTATCCCGGAGGCTAAGGCAGCGTGCGTCGTAATCGGATCTGAGTTGAAGTTGCGTCGGTATCTTGCCTGCACAAACGGAATGATCCAGCTCTCTTCTCCGGTTGGAATGAGTGTCCCCATGCCAAGGCCGGCCTGAGCGGTTGTCCGCACGTCGAAAATACTATCGAACGCAATGTTGTTTGGCCCGGCCCCGCTTTCGGTAAATGACTCCACCGCCAGAATTGAATAATCGATATCCGCAACGGGGCGAATGAAGAGCCTTTGGCTCAACGGTAACAGCATTGCCACTTCCAGATTGACGCCGCCATGGTACCCATTCGGCGTGGAAACGCCTGTAAGGCCGGTCAAAAAATCAGGCCGCACCAGCTCGTAACTGTCGAACCCTCCCCTGATGCTCGGCGAAATTTCAATGTTGTTGTGTCGGAAGAAACCAAAAAACTCGGCTTCATACTTGTCCCTCTGCAAACTGGCCGGTTCGTCAAATCCGGGAACCAGATCATCGCTTTCCTGATCCTGATTGCGGACGGAAAGGTTCATGCCCGCCAGGAATTCAGGTGAAAAACGCCTGACAAAAGACAGTGTGCTTTCAAGCGACTTGGTCGTTGATGGCGCGGCTTCTTCCGTACGTCTTTGCTTGAGCTGGGTCGCGTCCACGGTGAAGTGCACATCAAACTTGCCGTCCAGATTGTAAAAATCGACCACCCCAAGATCGTTGGAAAATGCTCTGTTTGCGGAAAAAAAACACAGAACCAATACAACGCTTAGTGAAACCAGGTTTTTCACTTCTATTTCCGTTCTTAGATGTAGCGAGTTGAGAAGTAGCCTGGCTAAAGCTCGGCAATTACTTAAGTTTGAAATCTATTCTGTCTTCTGCAGGAAATTTTTCCCAGCACCAAAATGGGAATAAGTTTTTGAACTTAGACCTTGCATGTAGACCGAGCCAACCATCCTTGGCAAGGGATGCGTCAGGGATTCCGGTCATTGTGTTTCCGCGGAAGATCGCCGTCGGACGATCATTCACGTCTTCAGCTCAGGCCACTTTTCAAAACGCAGGCGAGCTTCGCTCTTTTACGGCCGAACGTGGTTCCCCGTTTTCCCATTCCTGTTCTGCCTTCCATTTTTATATGATGGCAGCTCACGAGATTTTCCGACACCCTTTCCGCTATACGCCTGTCCACTGCGTGGTGGACAGGTGTTCAGTTGCCGGATCGAGTAAATAATTTCAAATTGTCAATCAACAAATCAACGAAACTTCAGCAAACAAACCGAGAGAAAACGAGTATTCCTCCAATTACTCAGAAGAATACGAATAGTAAAATCGTAATTTCTCAGGAAATTGAATTTCGTTTCATAACTGCCAGTAGATCTGAGCAAGTTTTGCTTCCGCGTGCAGCTGCGGGGCAAGGCCGGTTCCCCATTCTGTGAAAACCTCCCAGATTGGGGAACCGGTTCTTTTTTGCAAAGTTTGCACAGTCCGCACTTTCGGTTCTCAGATCTCAATCCCCTGCCCATCACCGCGGCCTGTCTTTGAACCGCAGAAGGGGCTCACTGCCCGGTTTTCGCGCTTTTCCTTGCCGATCATTGCGGTTTCTGGCGCCATTTCAGCCTCATCTATGAGTCCGTGACCTAGACACCTGTACAGTCCGCCTGATCCATCCTGACAGTTCAGCAGAACCGGTTTCGAAGCTAGCATTTCTGAAATGGTCTGAGATCAAAACACCATGCTTTTGGCTTCAAAATCACTGACCTCATGGTCTTTTCAATTCTTACTGCCCGCGAGAGGAGCTGCCCTGTGTCTTGCTGGAGTTTGCATCAGTGTTGGAACATTCATCTTCCCCACGCCCTCTGCGGCACAGGAGGTCAATCCGGAATTCCGGGAGGTTTTGGGGGACAGGTTTTGCCCGGACGGTCAGAGACTGATGTCCTACTCCTTCGCGATCAAGAACAAGACGAAGATCTGCGACAGCCTTCAAAACTGGGCCGTCGCCCGGCTGGCTGGAGGTGGTTCCTTCGCCGGCCATGGAAACAATTGCGAACTCTACAAAGTTGACCACCGGCCGCTCGGCAGTTCTCTCTGCGTCCCCTTGCAAAACTTCAGCGCAATAAGGGGCGTGCTGTTGCAGGGCCGTTTCCGGACCCAGTCAGAGCTCAACACCATGTCTGAACTGGATTGGCGTAGCGCACTCACGATTGAGCTCGCCAACAGAACAGCGGGAACACGGGCTGACTACGAAAGCCTCGACAACGTCTCCCTTGCCGGCGCAGGTGCCTTGTTTGTTCATCTTCAAAACACCAACCATTTTTCGGCCCAGCAGTTTGCTGGTTACAACCTCGAAATGCTGCGCCAAACGGTGATCTACGAGCTCAACAAGCAGACAGGAATTCCTGTAACCGAACTTTCCAGGCAGACCGACCTTGAACTGGTTGAACTGTTCTGGACCGGCTGACTGCCGACTGATCAAATCAAGCCGTGCGTTCACCGCATAACAAACGGATTAGCCATCGGCTCTTCTGACGTGTTGATCCAGACCGTTTTCGTGCGTGTATAGTCCAGCACTGCCTCTACGCCTGCCTCGCGTCCATAGCCGGATTGGTTGAAGCCGCCGAACGGAGCCATGGGGGATATCGCCCGGTAGGTGTTGATCCAGCAGATACCAGCCCGCAGCTTAGCCGATACGCGGTGGGCTCTTGCGACATCCCGGGTAAAGATCCCTGAGCCCAGCCCATATGGCGTACTGTTTGCCAAGGCGATTGCTTCATCTTCGGTATCGAAGGCAAGCAGCGACATGACGGGGCCAAACATTTCAACTTTCAGGGTTTCCACATCTGGTGACGGACACTCCACCAGTGTAGGCGCCATGTAGTTCCCTTGCCGGTCCAAGGCATCGCCTCCGAAGCGGATCCGGGCTCCCTGCCCCTTGGCTGCTTCGAGGGTTGCGCGGATCCGGTTGACCTGCGCCTCGGTACACAGCGGGCCCACATGCGTTGCTGCATCCAACGGATCGCCGACCGTAATACGCGCGGCTTTTTCGGAAATGCGGCCAATCAGCTCTTCAAAGACACTTCGTTGAACAAGTGCGCGGGAACCGGCCACGCAGCTTTGTCCAGAGGCACCAAAATTGCCGGCAATCAGGCCATTTGCAGCACCGTCCAGATCGGCATCGTCAAACACCAGAATGGGAGATTTTCCGCCCAATTCCAACGAGATGACAGCAAAGTTTTCGGCCGAATTGCGCACCACATGGCGGGCGGTTTCCGGACCGCCCGTGAAAGCAATCCGGTCGATATCAGGGTGCCGTGTCAACGGAATGGCGCAGTTTTTCGCATCCCCTGTGATGACGGATACGACGCCCGCCGGAAAGCCAGCCGCTTCTATCAGCTTTGCAAATTCCAGCATTGGGACGGGCGCAATTTCGGATGCCTTGAGCACAACCGTACAGCCTGCAGCCAGAGCCGGTCCGAGTTTGGTTGCAGTCAGGAACATTTGGGCGTTCCACGGAACCACGGCCGCCACCACTCCTATTGGTTCGCGGCGCGTATAGACGTGCATGTCGGGCTTATCGATCGGCAGCACAGCGCCCTCGATCTTGTCGGCTAGTCCGGCGTAGTAGCGATAGTAGTCGGCCACGTATTTGGTCTGGCTGAGCGTTTCGGCGAGCAGCTTGCCGCTGTCAGTGGTTTCCAGCCGGCCCAGGTCTTCCGCCTTTTCCTCAATCAGGTCGGCCAGCCGATAAAGCAGCTTTCCTCGTGCTGATTGGCTCAAATCCCGCCAGGCAGGATCATCCAGCGCGCGGCGCGCGGCACTGACCGCCTTTTCAACCTCTTCTGGCGCCGCGCAAGCAAATGTCGCCCAGTTGTCCCCCGTTGCCGGATTCTGGCTGTACATGACCTGACTGCCAGTGCCTTCACACCAGCGGCCATCAATAAAAAGCTGGTAATGCTGCATTCACTCCCCCTCAGCCGAATGCCGGCATGACGTCGTCAATGAACCGGCTCAACGACGCGTGCTTGCGCTCGTGGCTCATTCCGCTGTCTATCCAGAATGAAAACTCGTCGTAGCCGAGATCCTCATACCGCTTGATCCGGTCAATGACATCCTGCGCTGTTCCAATCGTCAGGTCCCGGGCCATGTTTTCAGGCGCCATCATCTTGTTGGCCGCCAACTCTTCTTCAGACAGCGCCGCAATCAGTCCTTTCGACACTGGCCGCTTGTTTTGAAACCAGGCGCCAAAGTAGCAATAAAATCGCGAGAGTTCGCGCGCTGCCAGTGCTGCGTCGTCGGTGTCCGATGCAACGTAGGTGTGGTGCAGCAGCATGACTTTGGGTCTTGGGCCGTCATAGGTGGCGCACGCATCATTAAAGCGCCCCATCAGGCTTTCGATCTCTTCCATTCCCTGCCACAGAGGTGTCACTTGGATGTTAAATCCCTGATGGACGCCAAATTGATGGCTGTTCGGATCCCGCGCGGCTATCCAGATTGGAGGGCCACTTTCCTGAAGAGGTTTGGGCGCCGACGTCGTTGCCGGGAAAATGTAGAACCCGCCCTTGTGCTCGCAGTCGCCACGCCATAGCGGCCTCAACAAAGGTGCTGTTTCGCGCATACGCTGGCCAGCTTCCCAGGCTTCCAACCCCGGCATAAGGCGTTCGTATTCATAAGAATAGGCGCCCCGCGCAACACCAAGCTCGATCCGCCCGCCGGTCATAAGGTCAGCCGCCGCCGCTTCACCTGCCAGTTTTATCGGGTGCCAGAAAGGTGCGATGACGGTTCCGGTCCCAAGACGGACATTCTTCGTGTGATGGGCCAGATCCACCAGCGTCAAAAACGGATTAGGCGCGATCGTGAATTCCATCCCATGGTGCTCACCGGTCCAGATGGCCCGCATACCGCCATCATCAGCCAGTCTGCAAAGCGACAGAAACTCCTCATAGAGCCTTTCATGCGGCTGGTCGGGCGTGAGCCGTTCCATGTGGGCAAAAAGAGAAAATTCCATGAATCAAATCCCCTCTGTCAGTGCGTGGGTCTCGCCGGAAACCGTGTCTCCGAGATAACAATTCAGATTGCCGGTCCTGCATTCCCGGGCGTAGCGATGCAGCATGCTGGCAAGTGGTGGATTGGCGTATTTCAGGTTCGGAAGATCTTGCGGAGCGACCGCGACCAGTTTGGTATCCGGCGCTACTTCGCTCGCCTCCGCCAGAAGATAGGCAAAATGGGTGTCTTCGCCTGGGTCGTCGAATACCGAGTAGACCGGCCCGAAATTGGCGGTGACGCCGAGGCCATTCAACTTGGCATCCAAGGTCCTCCGCATGGCGGCTCTTTCGGGAATAGCGCATTCTGGCGGTCGGTAGCCTGCTGACGTCTCTTCAAGCAAAACCCTGCCTTTATGGCGGACGAGCGCCCCGGCGATGTTTGTCTTTGCAGCCGGATCACGGGCGCTGCGTTCCCGCCCGAGACCGAAGAACTGGCCATCGGCATACCCTAGTCCTGCACCGGCCTGTTGTTCAAAGGTAGTCACCTCCCCGATCAGAATAACGTGGTCGCCGGCTGGAATGACATCGTGCGTCCGGCACGAGAACCGCGCAATCGCTCCCCTTGGCGTGGGAATGCCATGAACATCGATCTCGTGAGCGGTGGCGGCAAACCGGTCTCCCTTGAAACCGGCGAAGGTATTGGCAACTTCGGTCTGACTCTCCTCAAGGATACTCACGCAAAACCGCTCGCATGCCGCAAACATCTGATAGCTGGACAAAAACTTGCCCGGGCACACCAACAAGAGTGGCGGATCCAGGGAGACAGAAGTAAAAGAATTGGCCGTAAATCCGACCGGTATGCCCACCGCATCCCGTGTGGTAACCACGGTGACACCGGTCATGAACCGTCCGAAGGCCGATCGCAGTTCACGAGGATCAATCGCTTTCATGTCAGGCACTCCCTTGCAAAATCCAGCAAGGCTTTGTTTACTTGGTCTGGATGCGTCATCGGCATCATGTGGGCGGCACCCTCTATGACCTGAACCCGGCCTTTGGGCGCCAAATCGGCCATCTTGCGGGACATTTCCGGTGTCGAGTTCGGTTCAAGCTCACCCGTCATGAACAAGGCTGGGCACGGCAGGTTCGCAAGTTCTTCATCTGACGGGCCATCCTCTTCGGCGAAGGCCTTATAGGCTGTGCGGTAGCCCTCAAGATCGGCACTTCGCAGCCAAGTTTCACAGGCGCTCCGCTCTTTTGACTTCGCACTTCCGAACCAGCGGTTCAGTGTCGGATTCGGGTCGGCAAACGATGTGGAAGAAAGCGCCTCGGCACGCTGTCTGACCGCCTGTTTGGCTTCGTCCGTCCGCCGATAGATCGCATTGAGCGCGGCAACACCCAGAACCTTTCCCGGCTGCCGGATTGCCAGCTGCAAAGCAACCAAGGCGCCCATGGAATGGCCTACGATCACCGCTGGCCCCTCCAGCGCCGAAGCTATGCGGGAGGCAAAAGCGGCCAGATCCGTTTCTCCTTCAATCCGGTCGCTTTCTCCGTGGCCTGGCATATCCGCAGCAACCACGCGGAATTCTTCGGAGAGCCCGTCAATCTGCCCATTCCAGGCTTCCGCGCGCAGCCCAACGCCATGAATCAGGAACACCTCAGCTCCTTCCCCCTGCCGGACGCAGGCGATACCAGAGCTTTTAGACCGCGGCCGGATTGTCCACGTCACGTCCCATCTCCTTAAGGTCCTGATACCGGTCGCCGATGCGATGGAACGGCCGTCCGGAGGTAGCACCGCCCAAAACGACAACCACTTCGTCTGCGCGCGGAGCATCCGGAATTGCAAACTGGATTGTGAGGTAGTGAGACCGCCGCCCCGCATCGTTCTTGTCCATAAGCGGGATCATGATCGGCGCATTGGCCGGTCCCCGCGTGTTGGTAAAGGCGAGATAGGACTTGGCACCAACAGCTTCCCGGTAATGATTGCCGAAGCGCAGGGTGTGGATCAGGCCGGACGCGTGCTCGATTTCGCCATCCAGGCCAACGACGGCGGCCTTGCCATAGGCTTCGATGGCCTCGCCGCTACCGCCAATTTTGATCATGCGCTCGGTCAGCAATTCGCCAAGCACCGGGCCAAACGCCAGGATCTCGCTCCGCAGGTCTTCCACAAACCGGCCCGCCCAGGGATTTTTCACCACTGCTGCTGCAGCAAAGAGATGCCACGGGTGGTCGGTCTTCCGAAATCCTTCCCTGAGGACCACCTCCTCAAATGTCACGATCTTCCGAATTTCAGGCTGCATTCATGCGCTCCGTACGGCTTGTTTCAGCTTGGCGGGAAGTATTCTCCTGCTTGACAAACGGCACAAACGAATGATTTTGACACTTAGGTATTAGTCAAACTAATGGCTCACTTTATTATGGCTTCCACATTGCCACCACTGAACTGGTTCCGCGCCTTTGAAGCCGCCGCCCGGCATTTGAGTTTCACCGCGGCAGCTGAAGAAATCGGCATGACACAGTCTGCCGTCAGCCAGCAGATCAAATCCCTTGAGATGCGGCTGGGCGTGCCATTGTTTGAGCGGAAGCCGCGCGGGCTTGCCTTGACCGACAATGGCCGGCGCCTGCTGCCGCAAGTCGATGCCGCACTCGACAAATTGACAGCCGCAACCCAGTCCTTTGTTCCAAGCCAGCCTGAAAAACTCCTCACCGTTTCGGTTTCCATTAGCGTTCTTCAATGGGTGATCGGTCCTGCCCTGCCAACGTTCAGGGCGGCCAACCCGGACATTTCCCTGCGTTTCATGGGAGCGATCTGGCCGGACGAATTCAGGCGGTCGCTGGCGGATGTGGTGATCAGTTTCGGTTCTCGAAAACAGGCTGGGCCCAAGGCGGTCCTGCTCGGCAGCAACAACCTGATTGCTCTGAGACCGGCCGGCATTGCCGGAGAGTTTGGCAACCATCCATTGATAGAAGCAGTTGGTGTTTCCGGAGGTTGGGAAGCCTGGGGCAAAGCAGCCGGCGTGACGTGCCCCAGCCCATCGATTTTCGTGGATTCGTATGGTGCAGCGCTGGATCTGGCGATCAAGGGAAACGGGGCTTGCCTGGTCAACGAGATGCTTGCCAGACACCCTCTGAAAAACGGTCTGGCCTCCCCCATTCATCCAATCTTGCTCAGCGCCAATGAGGGCTACTTCCTGTCCACCAACCGGGAGTCCGACGAGGCAAGCGCCTTTTTCAACTGGATCAGCAAGATCGCACTGGAAAACCCTGTCCCGTTTTAAGTTTCAGCTTAATATTTTACATTAATTTATGTGTGTAAATTTCTGCATTATAATTACTTTCACTCACCAGAAACTCATCGAAGTTGTTCGCGAACAGCCTGTTTGGCCATTCCCACAGCAGTGCTTTCCGAAGTACCCACTCTGCTCAACAGACCTACCGGCCGTTTGATCTCAGGATTTTTCAGGGGTTTGAAGTGAAGCTGCTGGCCAAGAGCCGATTGCATGACAGACCGCGGCAGCAAAGCAATCCCGCTTCCCGCATGCACCATTTCCATTGCGGTGGTCGACCGTCCGACTTCATAGGTCCATTGAGCTGTAAGGCGTCCCTGCGCCATAGCGTCGTCGATTGATAAGCGGTTGCCTGTGCCGCGCGCTGGCAAAATGAGGGGTTTACCCTGAAGATCTGACCACGAAAGCTGATCCCGCAAAGTCAGATCGTTGTCACTTCGCAAAACCAGTCCGATCTCATCATCGAATAACGGCTCGAATACGGTGCTGGGTTCCAGCGATCCGATGGAACACAGGCCAAAATCGGCCTCCCCGTTTGAAACCGCTTCGGCAACATCGTTTGCTGATAGGTCCAGAACACGGACACGGGCGCCGAATCCGGCATTCCGCAGTTTTTGTAGCGCCGGCAGAAAGATCGGTGCGACGAGCGTCGGAATGAGTGCAACGGTCACGACCGCAGCGCGTTGATGGGCAAATGCGACGCTCTCATCCCGCATGGCGCGCGTTGTTTCCTCAGCGCCCTCCAGCATGGCTTCCGCTCGGCTATGCAATCGTTTTGCCGCCAGCGTCGGTTTGACCGCCCGTGTCGTTCGTTCAAACAAGACGGAGCCCAGCACCTCTTCAAGCTTCTGGATCCGGCGTGTGACCGCCGATTGGGAAAGATTCAGCCGCTCAGCCGCCTGGTGAAAGGAGGATGTTTCGAGCACTGCCAGGAACGCTTCAAGGTCAGCAAAATCGAAATTAATGCGCATTTCGCATCAATTTCAGAAAAAGCAGCATTGGTCAAATCAATAGGCCGCGTACTAACCTTGCAGTCGAGAGGACGCGTCCATGAACCAACCTTATGACATTGCCATTATCGGCGGCGGAAATGCTGCCCTCTGCGCGGCCATAACCGCTGCAGAGAAAGGCGCACGTGTTGTTATTCTGGAAACAGCGCCGAAAGCCTACCGAGGCGGCAATTCCAGGCACACGCGCAATTTCCGGTGCATGCATTCCAGGCCACTTGGACCGCTGGTCGATGACTACTCCGAAGAGGAGTATTTTGAGGACCTGTTGAAGGTCACGGGAGGCAAGACGGATGAGAACCTTGCCCGCCTTGCCATCCGGACCTCGGAAGAATGCCTGCCATGGATGGAAGATCATGGTGTGCGCTTTCAACCCTCTTTGTCCGGAACACTGTCGCTGGCTCGGACAAACGCCTTTTTCATGGGTGGCGGCAAATCACTGGTAAACGCCTATTACCGGACCGCGGAAAAGCTGGGCGTCGATGTTCTTTACGAGGCCGATGTCACGCACCTGAAACTGGACGGGGACCGGATCGCCCATATCGACTACACCCATCAAGGGGAAAACAGACAAATCGCGCCGAAGGCGGTTGTGGTCGCCTCTGGCGGCTTCCAGGCGGACACCGACTGGTTGACCCGGGCCTGGGGACCTCCGGCAAAGAACTTCCTGATCCGCGGAACGCCTTATAACCGGGGTGTTGTTTTGGCGGATTTGTTGGCGCAGGACGTTCAGTCCGTCGGCGATCCAACCCAATGCCACGCGGTTGCCATCGACGGGAGGGCGCCGAAATTTGACGGCGGAATTGTTACTCGCCTTGACTGCGTACCCTTCTCCATTGTGGTCAACAAGAACGCGGAACGCTTCTACGACGAAGGCGAGGATGTCTGGCCCAAACGGTACGCAATCTGGGGCCGGCTCATAGCGAACCAGCCGGACCAAGTCGGTTATGTAATCATCGATTCCAAATCGCTGAACCTGTTCATGCCGTCGGTCTTTCCGCCAATCAAGGCAGACACGCTGGAGGAACTCGCCGGAAAAATGGGTTTACCGGCAGACCGGCTCAGGGAGACGGTTGAAACCTTCAACGCTGCCTGTGGCGATACCTCCAATTTCCACCCAACCGAACTGGATGGGGTAAAAACCTCTGGGATCAATCTGCCAAAAACCAACTGGGCACGGCCGATCGACGAGCCGCCCTTCTATGGCTACAGCCTGAAGACAGGTGTGACCTTCACCTATCTCGGCTTGAAGGTCGATGAAAATGCCCAGTGCAGCACCAAAAACGGCCCCATCAAGAACCTTTGGGCGGCCGGCGAAACCATGGCGGGATCCATTCTCGGTCAAGGCTACCTCGCCGGGTTTGGCATGACCATTGGAACCGTCTTCGGCCGGATCGCCGGCAGGGAGGCGGCAAACCATGCAAACTGATCTGCTACAGGAAGCCCGACGCCAGTCCGAAATCTGCAATGCTTGCCGGTATTGCGAAGGCTACTGCTCGGTCTTTCCGGCTCTGCACCAGGAGCGTTTTTTCTCCGATGCAAATCTGACCCAGCTGGCAAACCTTTGCCACAACTGCCGCGGCTGCTACTACGCCTGCCAATACACTGCGCCGCACGAGTTTGACCTGAACCTTCCCAAGGCACTGGCCGAAGTTCGTCAGGACCGCTGGGAGAGTTTCGCGTGGCCTGGCCCGCTTGCGCGTCTCTTCCAGAAAAGCGGCGTCATGATCGCCCTTGCCACAGCATTCGGCTTCGCGGCCCTCTTCATGGTCATGCGCCTAATCGGATCAGCGGGTGGTGACGGCTTTTATGCCGTGCTCTCCCACTCGGTCATGGTCGCAATTTTCCTGCCTGCCTTCCTTCTTCCGCTGGTCAGCATTGGGATCAGTCTGAACGGGTACTGGCGCGCGGTGGACGGCCAGAAGGTCACCCTTGCCCAGATCATCGGCGCATTCGGCTCTGCTGCAAAAATGAAAAACCTGGCAGGCGGGCATGGAGACGGCTGCAACTTCGAAGATGAAGACAGGTTCAGCCAAGCGCGGAGGTTTGCCCATCAGGCAATCATGTATGGTTTTCTCCTCTGTTTCGCGTCCACGTCCGTTGGAACAATCATGCACTATGTCTTTGACGTGCCAGCGCC
The DNA here is from genome assembly GCA_965230705.1 of Roseibium sp. Classification (GTDB taxonomy): domain Bacteria; phylum Pseudomonadota; class Alphaproteobacteria; order Rhizobiales; family Stappiaceae; genus Roseibium. Next base: position 2,692,502 of record CBDDLN010000001.1, read on the forward strand.
TTATACATTCTGGTCGCTACCGAAGCTTCTCGGCATCCCGGGAGGTATCCTGATGGTGTTGGGAACGATTGAACTTGCCCGATTGAAACTCAAAGCGGACAAAAACCTTGGTGCCGCCACTGCCTGGGGCGGCGAAATGGGCTTCATCTTGCTCTTGTTCCTTGTCGCCTTGAGTGGCCTTCTCCTTTATGCGCTGGGCAGCACGGTACTCATGCCCGCCCTTCTCGCAATCCATCTGGGTTCAGTCCTCAGCTTCTTTTTGCTGACACCCTTCACCAAGATGGCGCATGGCTTCTATCGGCTAGCAGCACTGGTGCGCGACGAGCAGCGCAAAGGTGTTTGATTGGCAAAAGAGAGTCCAGTTACCAACCGCCGTGCGCCATGGTGCCTGCTAAGCGGCTGGGACGGACAATGAAAATGAAAGCTGGGCCTCTAGACCAGGATTCCCCGGTTTGAGGATAAGGCCGCCACCATGGCGTTCGGCCACCCGCTCAACGATCGGGATGCCAAGACCACTCCCGTCCCCGTCTTCCCCAACCTGCCCAAACCGCTGAAAGGCCGTCTGGATTTCTTGAGTGGTCAATCCGCGCCCGTTGTCTTTCACGGTGAGGGACACAGAATGTTCATTGGAGCCGGCAGATACTGTGATCTCACTTAGTTTCGGTCCACCGTGGCGAAGTGCATTGTCGATCAGATTGGCCACGGCTTCCTGCACCATTGTCCTGTCAGCAGACAGAGTGATCTCGGATGATCCGGTTTCGAGATTGATGGTCACGCCGTCCGGGAGCGACCTTTGAAACTCGCTGACGACAGTGTTGAGCATGTCGTGCAATTCAAAGACTTCATTTGCCGACGAAGGATTAATGGTCTTGGCGCGTTCATAGGTCAGCAGTTTTTGCGCAAGCTGGCTGGTATCCTTTGCTGCCTTGACCAGGTCTTCTGCCCTTTCGCGCATCGCCTCTGCCGATTTGGCCGAGCGGACCGATTCTGCGAGCGCCAAAACACCGGCCAAAGGATTTCGCAGTTGATGGGCAGCATTGGAAACAAATTCGCTTTGGGCAGCCATCACGTCTGAAACTTGTCCTAGCAAACGGTTGAGCGTCCGCACGATGCCCTCAACTTCAATCGGCACCGCCCGTTGGATCGGCTTCAGGTCTTTGCCGGACCTGAGGTCGATCGCCTGCTGGAGATCACTGAGCGGCCACAGACCGATCCGGATGCCAAACCAGACGATCAACGCAAGCGACAGGATGATGGACGAGATTGCGGCAAGAGATCTCAAGGTCAGATCGCGCACAAACGCCGACCTGATCGCAACGTCCTGCCAAACCGTCGTGGTGAAGATGCCGCTGAAGCCGTCAACCTGCATGCGTGTCCGCATGCGATAGCCGCGAACTTCCCGTCCCAGGTATTCCCCGTTGAAATAGACGGGGCTCAAGTCGCCTTCTGTCGTTGTTGGAATGCCGACCGGCGGCGTAGCGTAGCCGGCAACGATGACGCCATCAGGGGCGTAGACATGATAAAATACCGGCCCGCCGGACGTATCGGATAGGATCTGCCGGGTAGTGGCAACAAGCGCATCGCCGCCCGAAAGTGCGACGTCATTCGTCACGGCCAGAGCAGCCGACTGAAGGCTGCGGTCAAAGACTTCACCGGCTGTCACTCTGGCATTGTTCAGCTGCCAGAAACCAGCCAAACCGGCTACGAAAAGCAGCGGAACAAGGATAATCAGTGTCAGGCGGATGCGAAGAGAATAGGATCTCTTCATGAGGGCGGCCTGTTCAGCGAGTAGCCGATACCCCGGTGGACCTGGATATTGATCCCGTAAGGGGCAAGGCGTTTGCGCAAACGCGATACATAGACTTCGATGACCTTTTCATCGGTTTCACTGCCCGCGCCATAGAGTTGGTCCAATAGGCTGGCCTTCGAGAGGGTCCTCCCATTTGCCTGTGTCAGGGCAGCAAGCAAAGACAATTCGCGCCGGGGAATTTCCAATGTAGTCTCCCCTTCAAAAAGCTGCATGTTTCCTGTGTCGAATTTCAGTGGCCCTAGCTCGACAAATGTCTGTAAAATGGACGCTTTCCGCCGTCCCAGCGCGCGGATCCTTGCTGCCAGTTCTTCCATTTCGAAGGGTTTGACCAGGTAGTCATCGGCCCCGGCATCAAGCCCTTTTACCCGGTCCTGGGTTTCGGTGCGGGCGGTCAGCAAAATGACCGGCCGAGGGTCATCGCGTCCTCGAAGGTCGGCCAGTAAATCAAGCCCGCTCCGCCCTGGAAGATTGATATCGAGAATGACCAGGTCGCCACCTTCCTGTTTCAGGAAGGTATCTGCTTCATCACCGTTGTGAAGAACGTCTACCGAATGGCCGGCATCCCGCAGCTGATAGGCAATTCCCTTGGCAAGGCTGACGTTGTCTTCGACGAGCGCGATCCGCATTTCTTGTTTCTTTTTTCTTTTCGGTGAAAGCTTGATGCAAGCTTCGCAGGGAAATCTGATGGCATCAAGCTGCTTTTGAGCTGATTGACTGTGCGGCAAACGGAGGAGTTCTGCCGCGCCATTGGGAGGAATACATGGTTTTGAAAAAGCTTACACAGCGCCTGGCGCTGAGCGCAGCATCTGTTGCTTTCGCGCTGGTTCCCGCACAGGGTATTGCGGGTGATCTCGATCTATCCGGCAAGACTGTCGAATGGGTAATTCCGTTTTCTGAAACGGGCGGCTCGGCCAAATGGGCAAACTTCTATGCGCCGCTACTGAGCGAAGCCCTGCCAGGCAAACCGACAGTCGTCGTCAAGTTCATGCCCGGTGCCGGATCAACCAAAGGTGCGAACTGGTTCCAGGGCCAGAAATACGGCGACAGCGAAGGTACGGTAATCTTCGGCTCATCCGGCTCAACCCAGTTCCCGTATTTGTTGGGTGATCCGCGCGTCCGCTATGAATACAAGGACTGGAATGTCGTCCTTGCTTCCGGAACCGGTGGCGTTGCTTACCTTCCGCCGGATCTGGCTTCCAAGATGAACGGCAATGACGCCAGTGCTCTGCGCGAAACGGATTTCATTTACGGATCTCAAGGTGCAACTCGGCTTGATCTCGTACCGCTTCTGGCCTGGGAAATGCTCGGCCTTAACGTAGAGCCGGTCTTCGGCATCAAGGGTCGTGGTGACGGCCGACTGATGTTTGAGCGCGGCGAAGCCAACATCGACTACCAGACATCGTCATCCTTCCTGAAAGGTGTAACGCCGCTGGTTGAAGCCGGAACCGCCATTCCGATGATGAGCTGGGGTGCGCTCGACGCGGATGGCAACATCATCCGCGATCCGACCTTCCCCGACATGCCAACGTTCAAGGAAGTCTGTGAAGCAACAGACGGCTGCGAAACAAGCGGCGAAAAGTGGGATGCCTGGAAAGCCTTCTTTATTGCCGGTTTCCCTGCCCAGAAAATGGTATTCCTGCCGAACGGCGCCTCTCAGGACGCAATCGACACCTATGCCAAAGCTTTTGAAGCAGTGAAGGCACGGGGCGATTTCGGCGAGATTTCAGCCGGCCGTCTTGGCAAATATCCGCAAATGACCGGGGCGGAAGCTGATGGCGCCTTGAAAAGCGCAACCGAAGTGCCCGACAGCGCCAAGGAATTCGTCGTTGGCTGGCTGCAGGAACGCTATGGCGTCTCCCTGAAGTAACGCACACACCACACCGTCCCGCCCGGCAATAACCGGGCGGGCACCTTTTCCAAATTTAAATCAGAGACGATCCAGTGGACATTCTCGGTACCGCTATGCCTGCGCTCGCCCAGGCGTCAGCGATGATCTTCCAGCCCGCGGTTCTTGGCTACCTGGTTCTTGGTGTGGTCATGGGCCTTTGCATCGGCGTTTTCCCGGGCCTTGGCGGGATTGCCGGATTGTCTTTGTTGCTGCCCTTCATGTTCGGCATGGATCCGGTATTGGGCCTTGCTCTCATGATTGGCATGGTCGCCGTGGTTCCAACATCGGACACCTTTGCCTCGGTTCTGATGGGAATTCCAGGGTCGTCGGCGTCTCAGGCCACGGTGCTGGACGGCTTTCCGCTGGCCAAGAAAGGCGAAGCCGCCCGCGCCCTGTCCGCAGCCTTTGCTTCGTCTCTCTTCGGCGGCCTTGTAGGTGCCGCGTTCCTGACGATTTTCATTCTGGTCGCCCGGCCAATCGTTCTGGAATTCCGCACCCCAGAACTTTTGATGATCACGTTGTTCGGCCTCTCCATGGTCGGCATTCTGGCCGGCCAGGTTGCTATCAAGGGGATCGTCGCTGCAGGCCTCGGCCTGATGGTGGGTACCATCGGTGAAGGCGACAGCGCCGGCGCCTTGCGCATGGCGACCTATGACATGCCGTACCTGACAGACGGCCTGAAGCTGGTCATCGTCGGTCTTGGTATCTTTGCCATTCCCGAAATTGTTGCGCTGCTGCGCCAGGACCGTGCGATTTCTGAGCGGAAGATGCTTGGCGGCGGATGGCTGCATGGCGTGAGGGACTGGTTCTCCAACATCTGGCTTAGCATTCGTTGTTCCCTCATCGGCGTAACCGTTGGCGTCATTCCAGGCCTCGGCGGCTCCGTTGTTGACTGGATCGCCTACGGGCACACGGTCCAGACCTCCAAGGATAAAAGCAAGTTCGGCAATGGCGACATCCGGGGCGTGATCGGGCCGGAGAGCTCCAACAACGCCAAGGAAGGCGGCGGCCTTGTCCCTACCCTGTTGTTCGGTATTCCCGGTTCAGGCTCCATGGCCGTCTTCATTGGAGCTGTAGCGTTGCTTGGATCTGGCCAGATCGAAGTCGGTCCTTCGATGCTCAAGAACAATCTCGATGTGACCTACGCGATTGTCTGGCTTCTGGCCCTTGCAAACGTCGTGGGCACGATCATTTGCATCGGCGGTTCTGGCCTCATCGCACGGCTAACCACGATCCCGTTCGCACTGCTTGCGCCGTTCCTCTTCATGATCATCTCGTTTGCCGCCTTTCAGTCAGGCCAGAACCTCATGGATCTGGTGGCACTGTTTGCAATCGGCCTGCTCGGCATCCTGATGCGGCGGTTCGACTGGTCCAGACCTGCGTTTCTGATCGGTTTCGTTCTGTCCAATCCGGCTGAAACCTACACCAACCAGGCGGTCCAGATTGCCGCGTCCCGGTTCCGCAAGGGGTTTGGCGAAGGGATGGAATACATCTTCTCTCCAATTGTGATCGTGTTGATCATCATCACGGTTGTCTCGGTCGTGATCGGCCTGCGCCAATCCAAGAACATCCGCGCCGAGGGCGAAGTTCCGACCGGCAGCAAGCGTGCACCGTTGATCTTCATGCTCGCGATCCTGGGCTACCTCGCGTTTGCATTCACCAACGCCTCGCTCATTCCCGATTATGCGTCGGCTGACCGCGTATTCCCGCAATTTGTCGGATTTGTTTCGACCATCGGCTGCCTGATCCTCCTGTTCCGGATGCGGACAAGTTCGGAAACCAGCCCGTTGTTCTGCGACAGCGAGGCCGGCAACCCGGAAGGCAATCAGCATGGTCTTTGGGAAACACTCGCCTGGTTTGCCGGCCTATTGATCCTGACATCCCTGGTCGGCTTCATCCTGGCACTGACCATGTTCCTCGTCGCGTTCATTCACTTCCGGGCCCGCCGGAGCTGGATCTACGCAGTCGGATACGGAGCGCTGGGCATCGCATTCATGTGCGGCATGGCCTGGTTGCTGAACCGCGATTTCCCACCGGGCCTACTGCAGTCGGTCGTCAAACTGCCATGGCCGCTCACATGAGGCGCGGTCATGACCAGCAATCCCGGCTTTGTCCCAAGCATCCGAACCGAAAAACCATCTGCATTTTCGTCACAGATCTCAAGCGGGAGGTGAAACCATGATCCAGACTTCGACCCCATTCATCTTCATGCGCGGCGGGTCTTCCCGTGGCCCCTACCTGAAACGCAATGACCTGCCAGAAGACCTTGGCAAATTGTCCAGCGTTCTGACGTCAATTGTCGGTGCAGGCCATCCTTTCAATATTGACGGAATTGGCGGAGGAACTGCTGTCACCACCAAGGTTGCCATGTTGTCAAAATCGGACGACGACTGGGCCGATGTTGACTATTTCTTCGCTCAGGTCGGCGTTGAAGAAAAGCTGGTCGACTTCAAACCGACTTGCGGCAACATCCTTGTTGGCGTCGGCCCGGCTGCGATTGAAATGGGACTTGTCGAACCGACTGGTGACCTCACCGAGGTCAAAATCAGAGCTGTAAACACCGGCGCACTGGTATCCGAGATTGTGCAAACGACCGGCGGTGTCGTTCAGTATGACGGTGATGCGGCAATTGACGGTGTACCCGGAACTGCGGCCCCAATTCAGCTGCGCTTCATGAAGGTGGAAGGAAGCCTGACGGGAGCGCTTTTCCCCACCGGGGAAGTCCAGGAAGTCATAAACGGCGTTCCGGTTACTTGTATGGATGTCGCCATGCCAATGGTCATCGGCCTGGCATCGGACTTCGGCATTACCGGCTATGAAAGCGCCGCCGAACTGGACGAAAACAAAGACCTTTTTTCAAAAATGGAAGCAATTCGGCTGATCGCTGGTGAACGCATGGGCCTTGGCGATGTGACAAAATCTGTGACCCCGAAGTTCGGTCTGCTGGCAGAGGCAAGAAACGGCGGCTCGGCTTGCGTGCGCTATTTCATGCCCTGGAAATGCCATCCAACATTGGCTGTTACCGGCTCGCAGTGCCTGGCTTCCTGTCTGCTGGCCCCTGGAAGCGTGGCAGAAGGCCTGTTGACGATCCGCCCGGATACGCCGGCCGAACTCACGCTGGAACATCCCATGGGAATGATGGAAGTTGTAATCGATTACGGCGAAGAAGATGGCAAGTTCACTGTGAAATCTGCGGGCTTGCTAAGAACCGCGCGAAAACTAGCAACCGGGGAAGTCTTCATTCCTGGCTCCGTCTGGGCGCGAAATTAATGAACATCGTATAAAGGCATGGCCTGGCTTGCAGACCGGAGAAAACAGCCGATGGAAGTTCACATTCTCGACGACTGGTTCGACACGCTGAGCAGTCTGCCCTGTTTTGATAAACTGAGCAGCCATGATGTCACCGTTTGGACCGATCATGTCGAGGACACCGACGCTCTTTCTGAACGCCTAAGCCAGTCAGAAGCTCTTGTTCTTTTCCGGGAACGCACAAAGATCACTGCAGAACTACTTGATCGCTTACCGAACCTGAAACTGATTTCCCAGCGCAGCGTTTACCCGCATGTTGACTTGGAAGCCTGCACGAAGAACGGTGTTCTTTTGTGTTCGAACATGCATTCAGGCACGCCTTCTTATGCGGCTGCGGAAATGACTCTGGCCTTGATTCTGGCAAGCTATCGCCAGACCCCGCAACAGGTCGCCTCCATCCGCCAGGGAAACTGGCAAATGGGCGTTGGGCGCACACTTCGAGGCAGAACCTTGGGTCTTTACGGGTATGGGCGGATCGCAAAGGCTGTTGCAGGTTACGCGCAAGCCATTGGCATGAATGTTCAGTGGTGGGCATCCGACGCTGGCCGGGCCCGCGCTGAAGCCGATGGCGCAACCCTTGCGGCGAGCCGCGCCGACTTCTTTGAGACGTCCGATATCGTAAGCCTGCATGTGCGCCTGAAACCTGAAACGCGCGGGATCGTGACGGCGAAAGACCTTGCGGCTATGAAACCACGCACGCTTTTGGTGAACACGTCTAGATCCGGCCTGATTTCGCCTGGAGTACTTGAAGCCGAGATCGCCAAAGGCCGCATTTATGCAGCCGTAGACGTGTTCGACACCGAGCCGCTGACGGATACAAGTAATCTGCTTCTTACCCACCCCAACGTCTTGCCTACGCCCCATATCGGATATGTCACCGAAGACGAGTTTGACCTCCAGTTTTCAGACATCTTCGATCAGGTGAATGCCTATTCCGACGGTGCCCCGATACACATGATCAACCCAGAGGTTTGGGGACCTAAATGAGGCGCTGGGCACACCCTGTAGCGCCTTTTATGGAAACTTAGTCTTTCCGCTTCGACAGCGACCTGATCAGCAAGGTCAAAATAGGCGTCAATAGCGCATTCAGCGTTCCTTCAAGCGGATTTTTTCCGAAGGTGACGAGACTGTTTTTCAGCGCAAATAGTTCGTCACGTATAGCTTCGACCTCGTCCTGAATATCTTCCGCCTTGGCTTCCAGTTCCTGCAATCCGGAATCCCGGACTTCGCGAGCAAGATCTAGTTCCGGGCCTGTTGTCAGTCGGGACGCCCAAAGCACAAGCAGGATGGCGATCAGGAAGTCGGCGGCGGCAACGCCGAGCGCCGCATAGATCGGGCCCCAAGCCTCCTGTAATGCAAAAAAGCCAGCTACATTGAGCATTGCAAGGCCAAAAACGAAAATCAGCCCGGCGAAGGCCATGGCGCCGATCCGCTTGGTCGCGACATTCAGCTTGGCTTCAATAATCAAAAGTTCCGCGCGCCAGATGATCCGCAGCGTCCGCACGATGCTTTCCATTGCTCTCTCCTATCGCCGCAACACGGCACCGACAATGACACCGAGCGCGAATGCCCCAAGAACCATTGTGACAGGGCGTTCCTTGATTTCATGTTCCGCGTCGTCGACAAGCTCGGACAATTTGTCTGTAAGAACCTTCAGCTCTTCAGACGTTTTCGCCGAAGTTTCCTCTGGTTCTGGCGTTTTATTCTCTGCCACCGGTTTTTCAGACTTTTTCTTCGGCCTGCTGCGGCGGGATTTCGGGGCCTTCGGCTCGGCTTCTGCCGCAAGCTGCGAAATTTCCGCTTTCAGTTCCCGGGAGGTCGCCATTGGAAGAGTCCTTTGCAGATATCCCAAAAACCGTAGAACAAAAGATCCTGCAGTTAAAGCCATATCGCAGTTAGTCACGCCGGAAAGGCGGAATGATTTCTGAGGCTTGCACGCATGCGAACTCAGCGCGCGAAAGATGTTTTCGCTTCGCGTTTCGGCTTTCCACTAGTGAAGACCATTTAAGACCGGAACGCGTGAGATCCGGACGGGAGTGAAGCTCTTTCAACTTGCAGGGCCCATGTCCCTGCTCTACCGTTCAGCTTATCCGGATTGTAGCCAAACTGTCTCAACGCCCCGATACCGGTCCTGATGCATATGATCAAAACCCTTGTTCAAGCGTTTGCTTGCGTCCTTTGCCTCTTGGTAACGATACAAGGTGCTTTGGCTCAAACTCTTCCGAGCTATACCGGATCTCAAACCTGCCAGTCCTGCCATGAAGAAGCATATCAATCCTGGCTGGAAAGCCACCATTCAAAGGCCTGGATGGAGCCAACGCCGAAAACCGTCTCTGGCGATTTCAATGACATCGTTTTCGAGCATCTTGGCAGACAAACCCGGTTTTTCATCAAGGACGGCCGTTACTTCATTGAAACGGAAGACTTTCCAGGCGGCGGGACGGTGCTTGAAGTCAAAGGCGTCGGCGGATTTTCCCCGCTTCAACAATACCTGATTGAGACCGGGCCGGGCCGCCTGCAGTCGCTCGACATTGCATGGGATCAGGAGAAGAAGCGCTGGTACCACATCTATCCAGATCAGAAGTTGCCGCCCGATGACGCCTTTCATTGGAGTGGGCCGTACAAGAACTGGAACGCCCGCTGCGCGGAATGCCACGCCACCGGATTTGACAAAAACTATCAGGCCAGAGAGAGGCTATACAGAAGCACGCAGGCCGAAATCGGCGTCGGCTGTGAAGCCTGTCACGGTCCGGCTGAAGCGCACCTGATTTGGGCCAAAGATCCGCAGTCATACAAAGCGTCGCCGTTTCCAGGCACGAACGACTTTGGCCTTCTGGTTTCGTTTTCTGAGGGCTCAGCGGAAACGGAAATCCAGCAATGCGCAGGTTGCCATTCAAGGCGGGAGCCGTTTTTGGATGGAAACCCTCTACCTGGCACTCCTTATCACGACGCATATAGGCTGGCCCTCTTGAGAGACGGCCTTTATCACGCCGACGGACAGATCCTTGACGAGGTCTACGTCTACGGGTCTTTTTTGCAATCCAAAATGTACGACGAGGGCGTACGCTGTTCCGATTGCCATGATCCGCATTCGGGAACCTTGAAGGCCGCTGGCAACGCAACCTGTACACAGTGTCATTCGGAGGCCGGGAACGAACGGTTTCCGACATTAAGAACGAAAGATTACGACCACCCGGACCACTACTTTCATGAAGCGGGATCAGAAGGTGCACATTGCGTGTCCTGCCACATGATCGAGCGGACCTACATGGGGATTGACGGGCGCCGGGACCATTCGTTCCGGGTCCCAAGGCCGGACCTTTCCGTAGACTTCGGTACGCCTAACGCCTGTACTGATTGTCATAAAAACAAATCGGCTAAATGGGCGGCGGGTATTCTGGAAACCCAATTACCGGATAGCCCCCATCGCGGATCGCACTACGCCAGTGCTTTCCACAAAGCCCGCGGCCAATCTGATGCCAATGGCGAGGACCTGCTGGCGATAGCCGAGCATACGGACCTTCCCGCCATTGTCCGGGCCTCCGCGCTCGCTCTTCTGCGCAGCCGCCTGGAAGCCGATCAACTGGATAGAGTTTCTGCCCTGATTGCCGACGAAAACCCTGTCGTTCGAGAAGCGGCCGTATCTCTTCAGTCCTTGCGGCCAGCCAATCAGCGCATTGCCGCCGTCGCCAAGGCGCTGGAAGACCCGGCAAGGTCTGTCAGGATAGCCGCCGCCCGCCAGATCGTCGGGGCCCCTGTTGCCGGCGCTGATGACGGCATCCGGAAAGCGGTAAAAGCCGCGAACCGGGACTGGCAATCCGCGTTGCTTGCCAAGCTAGACTTTCCTGAAACGCACCTTGTGATTGGCGGGACCGCGCTCTCGCTCAAAAACCCAGGGGCCGCAGTCAGGGCATTTCAGGAAGCGACAACACTGGACCCGCAACTGGTCGATGCCTGGATCATGCAAATCCGCATACACATGGCGCAGCAGGACCTGGCAGCAGCCGAATTCACGCTGCAAAAAGCGCTTATTTCAAATCCAGAGGACCCTTTACTTCTGCAATTCAAACGCCAGTTTACCGGCAAGTAGTGCCTCCGCGTAAGGAATACTGAGAATTGGAAACCCGGTTCAAAATTCAGGAATAAATCCAACACCGTTTTGAATGTTGACCCATCCTCCAAAACCGTTTCAGATGTCTTCCATTGATGTTCAACAACTCGGTAATCGGTACGTTCTTCACTTTTCCCGCAGCATTCGGAAAGGAATTTAGAATGACTTTTGGATTGCGAAAAAAGGCCAGACTGTTGGCCCTATGCGCCGCCGGCGCGCTGACGCTGACAGCGTCAATCCCTGCACTGGCCCAGTCTGGCGACAAGCCGAATATTCTGGTGATCTGGGGCGATGATGTCGGTCAGTCCAACATCTCGGCCTACACGATGGGACTGATGGGATACCGCACGGAAAACATCGACCGGATCGCCAAGGAAGGCATGATTTTCACCGATTACTACGGCGAGCAGTCCTGCACAGCCGGCCGGTCTTCCTACATCATGGGCCAAAGCGTATTCCGCACAGGTCTTTCCAAAGTTGGTTTGCCGGGCGCGGAGCTTGGCATCAAAGAAGAAGATCCAACCATCGCCGGCCTGCTTAAAGCGGAAGGCTACATGACCGGCCAGTTTGGCAAGAACCACCTTGGCGACCGGGATGAACACCTACCGACCAACCATGGCTTCGATGAATTCTTTGGCAATCTCTATCACCTTAACGCTGAAGAAGAGCCCGAGAACGAAGACTATCCAGGCAATGCGGTCTTGGCCGACGGGCGTACCTTCCGCGAAGCTTTTGGCCCGCGTGGTGTGATCAAATCTTCGGCCGACGGAACGGTGGAAGACACAGGTCCGCTGACCAAAAAACGCATGGAAACGGTGGATGAGGAAACGATTGCCGGTGCAATCGACTTCATCAAGCGCGCACATGAGCAAGGCAAACCGTTTTATGTCTGGTGGAACGGTACGCGGATGCACTTCCGGACCCACGTAAAAGACGAAATGCGCACCAAAGCCAACGAGATCGCTGGCAAACCAGTAGACGAATACACTGCAGGCATGCTGGAGCACGATCTGCACGTAGGCCAGCTACTCGACTTGCTTGATGAACTAGGCATCACTGACAACACAATCGTGCATTATTCGACTGATAATGGTCCGCACTACAACACCTGGCCAGATGCAGCTTCGACGCCCTTTTTTGGAGAAAAGAACACCAACTGGGAAGGCGGCTGGCGGGTGCCATCAATGGTGCGCTGGCCTGGTCAGATTGAAGCTGGTTCTGTTTCCAACCAGATCATGCACCATATGGACTGGCTGCCGACATTCCTGGCCGCAGCCGGCAATCCTGACATCAAGGAACAGCTGAAAGCAGGCGGTGTTCAGGCGATTGGCCGCGAGTACAAGGTACACCTTGACGGCTACAACTTCCTGCCGCACCTGACCGGCGAAGAAGCAGTAGGTCCACGTCGCGAGATCTTCTATTTCTCAGATGACGGCGACCTGACCGCCCTTCGATATGAGGACTGGAAACTGATCTTCATGGAGCAGAAGCAGTATCAGACCTTCCGCGCCTGGATCGAACCATTTACGGCATTGCGCGTTCCGTTGATTTTCAACCTCCGCCGCGACCCATATGAGCGCTCCTACCGGACCTCAAACACCTACTATGATTGGTTGATTGACCGGGCTTACCTTCTAGTACCCGCCCAGCAATACGTGGCCAATTTCCTGGCAACCTTCCAGGAATTCCCGCCCCGTCAAAAGGCAGCCAGCTTCTCACTGGATCAGGTGATGGACAAGCTCACCACCCCTGGCGGAGCTCAGTAGTAAACTGCACTGTAAATGGGGCGCACATGGCGCCCCATTTTCCAATTCCGGAGGGCAAGACATTGGCAGACATCAACGCAATCCTCAACGAACTGAAACAGACCCGCGATGAGGTCAAACTCAAGATCCATTTGGGCTCCAAAGAGCTGCAGGACGAGTGGAATGAACTTGAAGGCAAGTGGGATGATTTCGAAGCCAAGGCAAAGCTTGGCGAATCTGCGGAAAACATCGGCGAAGCAACCTCCCTCCTCGGCGACGAACTGGCCAAGGCGTTCAAGAAGATCAAGTCTGCACTCTGATCATGACGAAGCTAAGGGCGGCATTGGGGGCAGCTGCAATATGCGCACTGACATCTCTACCGGCAGTGGCCGAAGAGCCACCCAGGCTCGTCTTGCAGATCACCGTTGACCAGCTCCGGGGCGACTTGATCGACCGCAACATTGCGCACTTTGGTGAGACGGGTTTCAAGCGCCTCATTCAAAACGGCATCTACTATACCAACGCGCATCACCGGCACGCCAACACCGAGACAATTGTAGGCCACACCACCCTTGCGACTGGCACGGATCCCGCGGTCCACGGTATGGTGGCCAATCTTTGGTATGATCGGGCCACCGGCAAACCCTTCTACAATGTCCAGGATCCCGACTATCCGCTTTTAGCGAAGTCCGGCGTCGATCAATCGACCGAAATCGATCCGACCCAGCGGGCCGCGACGTCCGATGGACGCTCGCCCTCTTCGATCCTGTCCTCGACCCTCTCCGATGAAATCGCTATTGCCAATGCCGGTGTGTCAAAAATTTTCGGCGTGTCCGTAAAGGACCGCGGTGCCATTTCCATGGCAGGTCACGCAGGCAAGGCTTACTGGTTTTCAAAGAGCGAAGGCCGCTTCGTGACATCCAGTTATTACATGGATGCTTATCCGGACTGGGTCAGTAACTGGAACGATGCAGGGCATGTATCGGCCTACGCCCATACAGACTGGCAATTGGCTGCCCCCGCAGACAGCTATCGATTTGCGAAGTTCGACGATGCTGATTGGGAAACTGATTTTCCGGAATTTGGCCGCACATTTCCGCATCCATTCGGTGCAGCGGACAGCAAGTATTATACAACGTTTCTGACACTCAGCCCTGCTGGCGACGAACTGACCGCATCATTTGCAAAATCGCTGATCGACAATGAAGGGATCGGTGCCGACGATGTCACCGATTACCTGTCAGTCAGTTTTTCATCGACAGATTATGTCGGCCATATATTTGGCCCCTCAAGCCTGGAGGCGGAGGACAATCTCCGCCGGCTGGATCAGACAATCGGACAGCTTCTGGATCACGTGGATGAAAAAATCGGATTGGAAAATACGCTGGTCGTCTTGTCCGCGGACCATGGCGCTGCCGAAGTTCCAGGCTACTTGGAACACTTTGGTATTCCCGCAGGTTTTTTCAGTTTCGATAACATCGACAAGGAACCAGTGGCCCAAGCTCTGATTGCCGAGTTTGGCGTCGCTCAGGAGCTTATTGCCTCGTTTTCACAGCCTTACGTCTATCTGAACGAACAACTGATTTCGGACAAGGGTTTGAAGAAGGTGGACGTTGCCAGAAGCCTTGCCAGGGAGCTGCAAAGGATGCCTGCCATTGCCTATGCCATCTCCAGCGAGGACCTAGCAAGCTCGGCGATTGCCAGGACGACGGTCAGCGATGCGGTCCTGGCGAATTTTCATGCGTCACGGTCCGGCGACATCTATGTGGTGTTCGAACCCCATTGGTTTGTTGGCGATTTCGATGGCCTTCATGTCGCGTCACATCATGGTTCGCCCTGGACCTATGACACGCACGTTCCAATGATCTTCTCACGGCCGGGCATGACGGCCAGCCGCATTTCCACCCGGGTTGAGACCGTAGATTTGGCGCCAACCGTTGCGGCCTACCTGAGGATCAAGGCGCCGAGCGGTGCCCGCGGTACCGTCCTCGACGAGGTTTTGCAGTCACAATAGTTTTGAGATCAATCGTGGACCGTTCGATGACAACTCCACTTCAGCAAATTCAATCGCTCAAAGAGCGGATGCAGCAATCCATCATCGGCCAGCATGAGGTGATCGAACGGCTGATCATTGGGCTCTTGGCCAACGGCAATCTGCTTGTTGAAGGCCTGCCGGGGCTGGCAAAGACGCGCGCGATCAAGGCAATGGCGAAAAACCTGGAAGCTGATTTCAGCCGTATCCAGTTCACACCCGATCTCCTTCCGTCCGATGTCACCGGCACCGAAGTTTATCATCAGGCTGGCGGTGAAGGCACGTTCCGCTTCGAACAGGGACCCATCTTTGCCAACATCGTCCTGGCTGATGAGATCAACCGGGCACCGGCAAAGGTCCAGGCTGCGCTTTTGGAAGCGATGGAAGAACGGCAGGTGACCGTATCCGGCACGACCCACAAAATGGAACCGCTATTCATGGTCATGGCGACCCAGAACCCGGTGGAACAGGAAGGCACCTACCCCCTGCCGGAAGCCCAGATGGACCGGTTCCTAATGCATGTCTTGATCACCTACCCGCCGGTTGAAGACGAAGTGAAGGTGATCGAACTGGTTCGGGCGGAGGAACAAAAAGCCCTCGCCAGCACATCGGAGAAACCCACTGGCGGCAAGACGGACCAACCGGAGGACCGGAGCGCAATCCCTCAATCGGCAATCTTCGATGCCCGCGCTGAAATCGCAGGGATCCATGTGTCCGAGGCAATCGCCAAATACATGGCCGATCTTGTCTATGCCACGCGGACACCCGCTGCCTATTCCGACGACCTTGGACGCTGGATTGAGATTGGCGCCAGTCCGCGTGCATCCATTGCGCTCGACAAATGCGGGCGCACCCATGCCTGGCTCAATGGCCGTGACTACGTCGATCCCCTCGACATTCAGGCGATCGCACCGGATGTCTTCCGCCACCGGCTT
Organism: Roseibium sp.; assembly: GCA_965230705.1. Lineage (GTDB taxonomy): Bacteria > Pseudomonadota > Alphaproteobacteria > Rhizobiales > Stappiaceae > Roseibium. The sequence continues at coordinate 2,708,332 of CBDDLN010000001.1, forward strand.
ACGCTGACATTCGAAGCTGAGGGCGACCGTATCACCCCGGACAGAGTGATTGAGGAGATCATCAAAACCGTCGCTCTCACATAGAGGACAGAGAGAGGAACCGGACGATGCACGACCGCGCGGCAAGATCACGGTCAGGTCTGAATGCCAAGCCGCCTGCCATGGCAGACGGCACGGATCCGCGCATCCACGTAACACTCACCCAACTTCGCGCTCTGGAGGGACAAGCGCGTGGACTTCGTTTTTTGCCACGCCAGCCTGCTGCCAGCGTCTTCAACGGCCGGCATGCTTCACGCCTGCGTGGCCGGGGTCTCAACTTTGAAGAACTGCGGGATTATCTGCCAGGTGATGACCCACGCACCATTGACTGGAAAGTCACGGCGCGCACTGGCAAGCCCCATGTGCGAGTCTATAGCGAAGAACGGGACCGCCCTGCCCTGATCCTTGTCGACCAGCGCATGTCCATGTTCTTCGGAACGCAACACGCCATGAAGTCGGTCACTGCAGCGGAAACGGCCGCCCTGGCTGCCTTTCGTATTCTCGACCAAGGCGACAGAGTTGGCGGAATAATCTTCGGCGACGAATTTGCCGCAGAAATCAAACCGAAAGCCAACCGCTCTGCACGTGACCGGTTCTTGACGGCAATTGCACGGGCAAATCAGCTTTTGCGGGCGGACGCCCCTGTTGTGGACACGCCAATGTCCCTGAATACACCGCTGAGAACTGCCGCCCGGATCGCCCGCAGGAACCACCTCGTCATCGTGATTTCGGATTTTGACGGTGTGGACGATGAGACGGAGTCCCTGATTGGCCGAATTGCCAGCACCAATGACCTGGTCTTGTGTCCGGTTACAGATCCTATTGCCGAAGAAATCCCGACAGGGCTCAAATTGGTCGTTTCCGACGGCGAGCTCCAGGTCGAACTTGATACGGCCAGCGGCGAGATCCACAAACGCCTTGCTGATTTCTCCTCTGGCCGCCTCTCTGAAGTCCTTAACTGGCAGAAAAAATACGGGCTGCCGGTACTGCCGTTGAGCGCGGGTGAAAACACGGTTGCGCAAGTCCGACGGCTGACCGGGCTGACATCTGCAGGCAGGCGGTAAGTCCATGAAAGATGACTGGAAAGGCCTGAACCTCGCCGAACTGATCGATCTGCTGGAGCCAGTGCCTGACCCGACGCCCGTTTCCATGATACCGCAAACGGCTGGATGGCTTTGGCTCGGTGCAATCCTGCTTGTGATCGTTGGAGTTGGTTGCTGGAAACTCCTGCTCTGGCGCCGCAAAACGGCCTACCGCCGTGAAGCGCTTGCCGAACTTGCGGCCTGCCCGAACGACCCGCAGCGGCTTGCCGAGCTGCTGCGCCGGACGGCCTTATCTGCTTATGCACGCCATGATGTTGCGGCGTTACATGGCCCGGACTGGCTCGCCTTTCTCGATCAGGCCTACGGCGGCACCGGTTTTTCGAACGGCCCGGGCAAGGCCGTCGCCGAAGCGCCTTACAAGAAGACTGGTGATGGTGCCGATCTGAAACCCTTGATCCGGACCTGGATCAAAACGCACAAGGGTGTAGCGGCATGATTGAGTTCGCCCATCCTCTTGCGTTTCTGCTGCTGCCACTGCCACTTGCCGTCTTTGTCCTTGTGCCACCCCACCAGGAACGCGTTTCGGCGCTGCGGTTTCCATTCTTCCGCCGGCTTGCGGAGGCTGCCGGTCAGGCGCCAAAAGCCGGTTCGGTGATTTTCCAGCGCACAACTTTGCAGAACCTTGCCGCCATCGCGATTTGGGGGCTTTTGGTCACGGCGCTTGCAGCGCCAGAACGTGTCGGCGAGCCGATCATTCAGGAAAAGGCGGCCCGTGATGTCATGCTCGCGATCGATATCTCCGGCTCGATGGATCAGGTCGACTTCATTTCGCAAGACGGCGAGCGCACGCAGCGCCTGGACGCCGTCAAACGGGTCGTTGGTGACTTCATTTCAGACCGTGATGGCGACCGGATCGCCCTGATCGTCTTTGGCGCCAAGGCCTTCGTTCAAGCGCCTTTTACCGAAGACCTTGCTTCGGTCCGTGCGCTGCTTGAACAAACCGAAGTCGGCATGGCCGGGCCACACACGGTTCTGGGCGATGCGATCGGCCTGTCGATCAAGACGTTTCAGGCAAGCCAGATTGAAGACCGGCTGTTGATCCTGTTGAGCGACGGCGCCGATACCGGCAGCCGCATGACCCCGGTCAACGCTGCCGCGATCGCAGCCAAGGAGGGCATAGAAATCATCTCCATCGGTGTCGGTGACCCGATTGGCACCGGCGACCAGCGGCTGGATGAACGCACTTTAAAAAGCATCTCGGACACGGCAGGCGGGTCTTATTATTTTGCGGGTGACGAGAACGGCCTTGCCGAGATCTATGCCCGGATCGACGCTCAAAAGCCGCGGGAAGTGGAGACCCGCTCGTTCCGCCCGAGAGAACCGCTTGGCCATTTGCTTCTGATATTGGCGGCGCTGATCGGCATTAGCACGCTGGCTCTCCTTCACACGCGCAAGGCGCGGCGGAGGGCTGCATGAACCCCGACCATCTGGCCGAAATCCTCGCCGTCTTTCATTTCATTCGCCCCTTGTGGCTGTTGTTGCTTGTCCCGATCGCCGGGCTTTGGTGGCTGGTGCGCCGCGCGGCCGCGAAGGGAATCGATCTACCAGATGCGATCGCCCCGCATCTGGCCGCAGCGCTCACCGTCGGCAGCCGGGAAAACCGCCGCCTGCGCCCGATCGATGGTGTTGCCATCTTGTTGGCGCTTCTGGTTCTGGCCGCAGCCGGCCCCACATGGTCACGGGTTCCAAATCCGCTTGTTGCCGACACCGCGCCGCTCGTCATTGTTCTGAAGGTTTCCAAGTCGATGAGGGCAACGGACATCCCGCCCAGCCGGCTGGAGCGCGCCAAACACAAGGTGCTGGATATTCTGGAAGAGCGCGCAGGCGCCAAAACCGCGCTTGTCGCCTATTCAGGAACCGCCCATCAGGTTGTGCCGCTAACTGAAGACCCTGAAGTCACCAAACCATTCCTGGAAGGTCTCGGCCCGCGTGTCATGCCGAATGAAGGTGAAGCCGCGCGCGAAGCCCTTGCCATGGCAACCGCAATCCTCGCAGATCAGGCCGCCCCTGGGGCAATCCTGTTTCTGCTTGACCGGATCACCGACGCAGATCTGTCCGCCTTCAGCACGCACGCGGCTGAGGGTGGTGCGCCGGTCCTGTTTTGGCTCGCCAGCCGTGACGATGCTTCTGCCGATAAACTGAACCAGATACCCGGAACAATCGTCGTCGAGCTGACGGCTGACCGCAGCGATGTCGAAGCCGTCCAACGCCAGATCAAATCTGCCTATGAGGCCGCACTTGCCCAGAACGAAAGACAGCAATGGCGCGATGAAGGCTGGATATTCGCCCTGCCCGCTGCGGTCCTGCTGCTCTTTTGGTTCCGCCGGGGCTGGACCATGCAATGGGCGGTCGTCCTGGTTGCTGCCGGCTTTTTGTTCTCTGTCCCGCAAGCCCGGGCCGAGGGATGGAAAGACTGGTTCTTCACCCCCGATCAGCAGGGCCGGATGGCCTTCGACAACAAGGATTATCAAAAGGCAGCGGATCTCTTCGAAGATCCCATGTGGAAGGCCACGGCATTATACCGGCTAGGAAAATATGAAGAAGCAGCCGAGCTCTATGCCTGGCAAGAAAGTGCGAATGCCGCGATGGGCGAAGGTATGTCGCTGATCAAATCGCGTTCTTTCCGGCCTGCCATTACGGCTTTCGAAAAAGCCGTGGAACGGGATCCGGAGAACAAGTCGGCTCGGCACAATCTTGAGCTTGCCCGGTACATTCTCGACTACATCGAAACCACCCGCGAACAGTCCGATACCGGAGACGAAAGCGGCATTGGCGCGGACGATGTCGTTTATGACAATGAAGCAGGACGCGGCACGGACAGCCAGCAACCACCGCAAAGCACATCGGAAGCCGTTCCGGAAACCGCCGAACAATGGATGCGCACGGTGGACACCAGCACGGGCAACTTTCTGCGGTCCCGTTTTGCGCTTGAAGCCGCGCGGGGGCAGCAATGATCCGCGCGCTCGTCATCCTATGTTTACTGTTCTTGCCTGCGAGCTCCCTGGCTCAGGAGGCACCGCAACCGATCGTCCGGACGACGTTTGAACAGGACACTGCAATCCCTGGCCAACCGCTGATCTTCCGGATCACGATCCTGGTACCGACCTGGATGCCGGTGCCGCCGGTGTTTCCGAGTTTCGAAGCACAAAACGTCGTTGTCCGGCTGCCCTCTCGCGCCTCAAGCCCCACGAGCAAACGGGTCAATGGCGATACCTGGTCCGGTGTTACCCGGGCCTACCGGCTCTATCCTATGGTTCCAGGTAGGTTCCAGGTCCCCGGCGGCCCGGTCCAAATCACCTATGCGGATCCGGACACACGTGAACCCATCGTGGCTGATGTGGATGTTTCCCCTTTCGAAATCATCGGAAAAGCCCCTGAGATCGCGCAGGATTTGGAGCCGTTTTTGGCTGCAAACTCTCTTTCGCTGACCCGTCAGGTTGAGGGGACGCCTGAGGACCTCGCGGCAGGAGACGCACTTAAGATCACGACAACAATCAAGGTCTCTGGCGTTGCACCCATGTTTGTCCCTCCCATGGGCGCAGGAGACCCGGTTGAAGGCCTCTCTTACTATCCAGCCTCCCCTGCACTGAAAGAAACCGAAAACCGGGGCAAGATATCCGGCACCCGCACTGAGCCCGTCACCATCGTTGCCGAAAGCGCCGGTCGTTATCAGATCCCTGAACAGGAACTCTCCTGGTACAACCTCGCCAGCGGGAAAATCGAAACAGCGAGCGTTCCGGCAATCGATCTGACTGTTACCGGACCGGCAATCTCAAATGAGCCGGTCGATGAACCCATCGATTTGAAAACCATCGCGCTTAACATGATCGGATTGCTGATCTTGGCTGGAGTGGCCATCACGCTCTACCGCAAATTCTCCGCACCTGTCTCTGCCAGGCTCCACACCCTTGCAGAACAGATTAAAGCCAGCGAGTGGTACGCCTATCGAAACTTCAAAAGAGCACTTGGGGCCAGGAACTACAGTCTTGCTCTGAAAACGGCATTGATCTGGCGGGCGAGAATTGAAGCCAGAAAAACAGACACCGATTGGCGGGCATTTGAAACTGCCGCCATCAATTTGGGTGCAGCCCATTTTGGTGATCAGAGGCAACAGGAATCAGCAAAGAGTGAAGCTCTTTGGCGCGCGATAGGCATCGAAGCCGCCAAAGTCAGGAAGAAGGTTCAAAAGCGGGAACGAAACCGTACGAGCACCAGCCTTTTGCCGCTCAATCCTTCATCGAACCCTTGAACTGAACCCTGTTCAAGGGCCCTTTTGATAGACCTTCCCCTCCGCGCTCTCTTCACTGAAGAGAAGATCAATCTCGCGTTTGATGACCGCCCGTTCCTCGTTGAAATCGAAAATGGCCCGGGTTGTCGCAATGTAGCTGTCAGTCTGTGCCGGCTGCAGCGGATGAACAAACGTGCGGACCTTGTTTTCCAGATCCCAAAGCTCCTCATTGCGCCGTGTGAGGTCTGCTTCGAGGTCTTGCAGCCGAATTTGTGGTGGGAACTTCGTTCGCCGGAGCAGTTCATAGGCATCGAGTTTGGCCCGCACGCCTGCCACCTGCTCCGGCCCGGAATGCCTCAGCTTGATACGCAGGATTGTGAGCCTGTCGAAGAAGTCTCCCGGAGACACCTCAATCATTATGTTTGCCATTCCAACATCACCTGCGTCTAATCACCGTCGGCTCCGGCGGTCACCATATTAGGGCGGACGCGAGGTCACAACATGAAGCGCCAACAGGATAATGGGTAACGGGTAGCCGCAACATGACGCAAAAAAAGCCGGACGCTGAACAAGCGATCGCACTTTACGAAATGGCGCGCGAACTGCACCTGAATGGCGATGTGGCCGCTGCCCGGGAGCATTACAAACGGGCGCTGCCGCATCACCCGCGAAAGAGCGCCGTATATAATGATCTGGGTGTTGCGCTTCGGGCAGACGGCCACCCGAAAGCGGCCATTGCCTGCTACCGCCGTGCACTGGCCGATGAGCCGGACGACGCCGACACGTGGTCAAACCTCGGCAATGCTTGCCTTGAAATTGACGACAACGCAGGTGGCCTCGCAGCTTTCCGAAAAGCTCGCGAACTGGACCCGGACGAACCACTCTACATGCAAAAGCTGGGCATGGCCTTGTGGGCCAACCGGCGCTTTGAAGAAGCGGTTCTTCAGTTCGAGGCTGCACTCGCATGCAATCCGGATGATAAGGAATCTCGCCTGACCTTGAGCACGGCTCGGCTGCATCTGGGACAGATTTCTCAAGGTTTTGCGGATTATGAGGTTCGGCTGGACCTGATCTACGACGAACCCAGCGGTGAGACCTCCCCGATCTGGCAGGGAGACCCCTTGCAAGGGCGTACCTTGCTTGTTCAGTCCGAGCAGGGTCTCGGAGACGTGCTGCAGTTCTCCAGGTTTTTGATCCCGCTCCAGAAACAGGCCGACGGGCCGATCATTGGCCAGGTGCAAAAACCGCTGCTGCGCCTGTTCCAGACAAGTTTCCCGGAAATCCCCTTCGTGGCGGTTGGTGATCCGGTTCCACCGCATCATGTGTGTGTGCCCTTTCCCTCGCTCCCCGCCAAGTTGGGAATAGAGCGAGACGGACTTGTGCCTGCTCTGCCCTATCTTCTTACCAAGGAAAGACCGCTTGCACTTGCCGATACCGGCAGACCGAAAGTTGGGCTGACCTGGTCCGGCAACCGGGAGAAACTGGACCGTAGCTGCCCGTTTCCCGATTTGCTGGAATTGACGGAAGTGGCAGGCGTCGACTTCTATAGTTTTCAGCGCGGCGCCCCTCTCGACGATATTGCACAGCATGGCGCCGAGGCCCTGATAACCGATCTTGGCAGCCAGCTCGATGACTTCGCCGATGATGCCGCACTGGTTCAGCAGCTCGATCTGGTCATCACGGTCGACACGTCCTTTTGTCATCTGGCAGGCGCCCTTGACGTGCCATGCTGGGTTTTGCTGACCCGGCACGCGGATTGGCGCTTCCTTGAAGAGCAGAGTAGCACCCCATGGTATCCGTCAATGACGCTGTTTCGAATAGCGGTGAATGAAGGCTGGCCGGAGTGCATCAGAAAAGCGAAACACGCCCTCGTCGATTGGGCCAATCGACGGCAAGAGGTTTGCAAATTTGATGAAGGACGCGCAATATAACAGGCATTGAGTGAGCAGTTTTATTGATTGCGGCCAAATTTTCTGCGGTCGACCCCAAAAGTAATTGTGAGAAACAAGATGTCCAAAGATCCAAAAGATTCATCAGACGAAAACGCTGAACAACTGACCGATGAGCAACTGAAGGATGTTGTCGGCGCCGGAAAATTCACCCAAGGGCGGAAAACCCATCCGGGCACTGTTACCGGGAAGGTCAACAACGACACCCTTTTTGTGGGCGTGAACAATGGCACGTTGTTTGCCGGGTCCGGAGATTCAATTTTGAAACCAGGCATTAAAGGCGCCGACAAACTCAAACGCTAGCCATGTGTTTGCAGTCACAGACGACGGCTGCTCTGACTTATAGGATTTCATGGTACCGTTAAAACCGTCGGCTCCACTGCCGGCGGGGCGGTCAAACAGTGAGAGAACGCATGTCCAAAGACAAAAGTGATTCACCTGACGAAAACGTGGAACAATTGACCGATGAGCAGCTGGATGACGTGATCGGCGCGGGAAAGTTTACACTTGGCCGCACCGGCAAACCAACGACCGTGACCGGAAAGATTATCCCGGATACCATTAATGCGGGCGTGAACAATGACACGCTATTCGCAGGGCCCGGGGATTCGATCTTCAAGCCCGGCATCAAAGGCACAGACAAGCTGAAACGCTGACGGATGTTTTCCCATTAGCTGAATTGCCTGCGATACCAATGACAACTCCAGACTACAGCCGGACAGACCGAAAAGACGACGTCTCCTGGCTTGCCTACTACGAACAAACGCTCGACCGGCCCCGCTACCGCGAGGCCGGACGGCTTCTTGCTCATGGCGCAAAGATCTACTCGCAAAATGACGAAGACGGCATACTGCAGGAGATTTACCGGCGCATCGGAATTAAAAACCACAGGTTCATCGAATTCGGCGTTCAGAACGGCCAGGAATGCAATTCAGTTCTGCTGCTGATGACCGGCTGGTCCGGGCTGTGGTGCGAAAGCGATGAAGCCGCCGCAGCAAGCATTCGAGACCTTTTCGAGCCTTTCATTTCTGCAGAGCGGCTTAGATGTGAAAACGTCACCATCGCGCCGGACAACATCAACGAAGTTCTTGGCGCCGAAGGCGACGTGGATCTGCTTTCAATCGATACAGATTACCACGATTACTGGCTTTGGAAGGCGCTGGACGCGATCCGGCCCCGTGTTGTGGTTGTTGAATACAACGCCACTTTGAAACCGCCGCTTTCGCTGACCGTGCCCTATGAAGCTGACGAAAGCTGGGACGGAACCAGCTTCTTTGGCGCCAGCCTGACCGCCCTCGAAAAGCTCGGAAACGAAAAGGGATACGCGCTTGTGGGATGCTGTTTTTCCGGCGTGAATGCCTTTTTCGTGCGCAAGGATCTTGTCGGAGATCATTTCTGCGCACCTTACACCGCTGAAAACCACTACGAGCCGGCACGTTATGGCATGTGCTATCCAGTCGGGCATCCACCGCGTCTCGGCCTTTATGAAAATGTGTGAAACCTTTGTCGACGGCCGGCATGGGCGGTTTCAGTATTTGCCCAACGACACCTGGATTGGCGCGTCTCTTTCAAAATACGGCGAGTTCTCCGAACTGGAGACTGCATTCCTGCTGCGCCTGTGCAGACCTGGCCATGTGGTGGTCGAAGTCGGTGCGCACATTGGCACCCAAAGCGTTCCACTGGCCCGGCACCTTACTGAAAAGGGCGCGCTGCACGCATTCGAACCGCAACCCGAACTCTGCCGGCTTTTGCGTACAAACCTGGCGCATGCAGGGCTTGAGAATGCAACGGTCTACGACTTGGCGGCGGGTGAGAGTACATCACAGCTTCATCTGCCTGAAATAGACTACACAACCCATGGAAATTTCGGCGGCGTTAGCTTGTCGGAGAAAGCCGCGGGGCAAGCTGTCAGGCAAGTCCGCCTGGACGATTTGCTTGATCTGAAGGCGCTTCACCTGATGAAAATCGATGCGGAAGGAATGGAGCTTGATGTCCTGAAGGGCGCGGACGCACTTATTCGCCAGCACCGGCCCTTGATGTCGGTTGAAAATGACCGGCGCGACCGCTCAGCTGAGCTGATCGAACACCTGTTCAGCCTTGACTACCGCTTGATGTGGAGCACGCCGCCGCTGTTCAATCCAGACAACTACTTCGGCGAAGCTGAAGATATCTTTCCCGGCATTGTCTCAATCAACATGCTGTGCGTTCCAGCGGAACGCTTTTCCGGAGCGATTGGCGACGGAGAAATCACAACGCCACAAGACCGACCCTGGCCCCGGGAAGTTGACGATCAATGAGCAGTACGCCTGAGCCGGGTAAGCCTGCATGGCTTTTCATCGGGACGCAGCCGAGCTCGGGATCAACTTTGCTGGCCGACCTTCTTACCAGCGTTCCCGGCTTTGGTCGCATCGAAACGCGTGCTGAGGGGCAATGGCTAACGCCAGAGCTGTTCGATGGTCAGCACCGCTGGAATCCTGACGCTCCTGCGAACCTTGAGCAGGTAAAGACGATTTGGCTTGAGGCCGCAGAGGCGCGCGCGAAAGACGCCAGTGTGATCGTTGAAAAATCACCTCCAAACCTCTGCCGGATGCGCCGCTTGATGGAGGCGTTTTCCGATACGCCGCACTCGCTTGTGCAGTTGACGCGGCACCCCCTGGCACTGTGTGCAAGTTGGGCGCGCCGGTATTCGCCTGAAGTCGTTCAGGCGAATTGGCTCCCCGAGGGCGAAGATGAGTTTCCCGATGCTGCAGCCTATTTCAGGAGGCTTGGGACGATCTGTGGCGAACGGTATGAAATGCTGGAGGTCCTGCGCGGCGCATCTGATTTGCGGATCACCTATGAGGATCTGGTTCGCGATCCCGTATCTGCCGTTCGCGCGGTAACCGGGCTCTTTGGAGAAGCCGGGCTTGATGCTGACGTGCAATTGGAAACGGCTGATATCACAGACAAAAACCGAGCACTGATCAATGCGCTTTCGCAAGAAACCAAGGCCTGGATTACGGAGGGTTTGGCACCTTTTGCAGCACCGATTGAAGGCTTTGGCTATTCGATTGAGAAGCCAATGTAATCAGCGAAAATTTCTGACGATCTTTCCTGTTGTTCTGGCGTCAATTCCCGGCGCCAGCGCCCTAATTCTCCTGACTGGATATGCCGGTCATTGATCAGGCTGTCCGCATCTTCGCGCAAGATCCGCCGCTTGTTGTGGTGCTCGATAATGCGCGCCACCTTACCGTCCCGAACGCGGTTCATGATCTCCCGGTGCCGCTTAACAGACGTTGCCTCGTCTATCTCATGAACACGACCGTCTGAGACCTGAAGGCCCAGATGACTTGCTATACGGCGAATCTGTTGCTGCTTGCCGGTCTTCAGGTCGCGATAATCCACCAAGGGCCAGGCGGTTTCGGCGTGCATCCACGAAAAATGGGCATAACAGCCCAGTGTCAGGTTTGACGCTTCTTCGAATGTTTGATCATGCAGGCGCATCAAGGACACGCAGACATCACGCGGATCGCGATGGCACATAAAACCGGTAACGTCTCTGTTCGGGTCGGAGATCCATTGGTCCATGCCGTCCCACCAATTGTGGGTATGAACAAGATGAACACCGGCCTTTTCATCAGCACTCTCTGATAGCCGTGCCATCAACTCAGGTAGTTGGGCACCGTGTGGATTGTGCTGTGTAACGGCAATCCCCTGTCCTTCGAACAGATTGCGGACTATGGCGCCCACCAAGACGGTTCCCGACCTTGGCACGCCGGCATTGAAAACAATCATGGCAAGTGCTCCGGCGCCGAAATCTGCAGGAAATTGAACTTGGCCAACCAGATGGCTGCCGCTTCAGCCTGATCAACGGAGAGATTTAGTGCCTTCGCGAGCTCATCAACAGCAAGCGGCCCATGCCTTGCGAGTTGATGATTGACCCGCAGAATTACATTGGGAGAGACCGGCATGAAACCGGGAACAGTCGCGCCAGTTAGGCGGATATGGTCAAGCATGCCCTCCGCGGTCATTGGAACGGCGCCTTTGAGTGTATGGCTTCCTGTCAGCTGATCGCTGGCATAACCGCGATACTGCAGCAATGGGTTCGGATGCGGCGGCGGATCGCCTCTGGGTACGCTGGTGGGTTCACATTCTGCTCCAAACGCCCGCTCCGCCTGGTCAGCCCAGAGCGCTTCCAGCTGGGGCACAATCACTGACCAGTCATAAACGCCCCTCGCCCGTTTCCTCGCCGCAGCGCCCATCGTCCGGCGTTTTTCTGGATCGCGGCCAAGCACCGTAATGGCCTCGGCAAGGGCCCGCACATCAATCGCGGCCCGTTGCTGGACACTTCCAAGGTACTGTAAATAGCAAGCAGAACCTTCGGCATAGCTTTCAGCGAGCCCCTCGCCGGTGCTTGGCGGAGCCATATAGGTAGCCGCCTTAAAACCGGTCTCGCCATGAACAATGGTTTCAGAAAGCCCATTCCAGTTGGATGCCACGACAGGCAGACCGGCTGCCATTGCCTCGACGGGAGCAAGGCCAAAGGTCTCCTGGATGTTGTCTACCGGAAACGCAAAAATATCAGCCGCTTGCAGGAGGCCGAATTTCGTCTCGGAGTCCCGGCCATCGGGAAAGGCGACAGCAACATCCGGCGCGAACGCCTGTGCCATGTCTCTATGCGCCTGCTCTTCCTGTTCATCCTGAAACCAGCCGCACATGAATAGCTGAAGCGGCGCCGCGCAATCCTTGGCAGCTTTCTGCATTGCCAGGAACAAAGGTGCGGGGTGCATTTTTTCAAAGGTTGCCAGCCGCCCTAAGGTCAGAACGGCAACATCGCCTGGCCCAAGTCCCAGCCGCGCGCGCCATTTGGCGCGTAAATGCGGGTCCGGACTGAACCTATCGGAGTCGATCCCAAGCGGAATAACGGGAAGATTCGGTGATCTGGACGGCGCTGCCCATCCGGTCTCTACCGCATGATCGAACTGATACTGAACAACATCCCGCACAGCCTTGGACGTACAAATGATGGCATCGCCCGGCAGCAAGGGCGCAGCGAGAAGCTGATAAAGCTCCCGCGTCATCTGCTGTGTTGCCACCGTGTGTGTCAGCCCGCAAAGCGCATGACGGGCACCCGGCACGTTGGCCCGCAATCGGGCATATGGCGCCAAAGACGGCCCCGGAAGCATCAGCGTGCCGACACCCGCTTGAGAAGATAGCGTCTCCAACGAGTGATGTTTGACCGCCCCCTTCCAACCGGCTTGACTTGCAAGCTCATCAAAGTGGTCGGCATGCAAAGCTTCACTGGTCACGGCATGAAGTGTTTCCTGGCCGGAGTGGCGCATTAGCCCTTCCAGCATTCCCTGCCCCGCGACGTGCCTGCCGATCGGAGCCATTTGCGGCCCGCCAACAACATCAGGATGGTGCAGCAGTGCGAACGGAAGCGCCTTCTCATGCGCTGTGTTTTTTAAGCCTTGCGAGATCATGATAACTCGTGAAAACTTTTTTTGGCGTCCTTTATATTGCAGCGGACACCGGTGAGATTTTGCAGTAAGCAGGTACGTGAAATATTCAGCAATACAATGCGATAGCCCAAACTGTGCGGTCAACGCCATCCGGGCTCCAGTGTTCTAAATAGACATAATATTCGTTGTTTCAGTGATTGAGATCTCAGATGGAATCTTTTCGCGATCATGTTCTATCGCTTTTGCCGAAACAGGCGGAGGGCGCGGAAATAGGCGTATGGCAGGGCGACTTTAGTACCCGCATTCTCAAGATTGCAGAGCCCCGGCGTCTCCATCTGATTGATCCGTTCCTCACCCGTGATGAACCGGCTTACAATGAGGCATGGTACGGCGCGCCCAGAGGCGCCGACATGGCCGCAGTTAAGGCCAGCGTCATTGACCGGTTTGCGGAGGAGATCTCAAGCGGACAGGTTGTGCTGCACGCCGAACGGTCTGAAGATGCCCTCGCAAGGTTTCCCGGGGGCTCCCTCGACTTTGTCTATGTCGATGGGGATCACACCTATGAAGCCGTGGCACTGGATTTAAGACTCAGCTTTCAGGCCTGCCGGCCCGGCGGCTTGATTTGCCTGGATGACTACCAGCTGGGCGGCTGGTGGAAAGACGGCGTCGTGCGGGCCTCAAATGAGTTTTTGGGCGCCCATGCCCATACCTGCCAGATCGTGCTGTGCCATGCGGCGCAACTCGTGATCCAGAAACTGGATGACGGCTAACTGGCTACCGGCGATAGATAAGTGCAGCCCCAGCTATTGTTTCAACCGACTGAAACCGAGCCGATTTTCACGCCCAATGGTTCTTTTGCCGGTGTCGACGGAGCAGTGCGTTCAGAAGCTGGTGCATCGACTGCCTGCAATGCCAGCCACTGGCGATGGGCGTCCTGCATCCCCTCCACTTCGCTCGCAAAGGCGGCCTGCATTGCCACAAAGGCATCAAAGGGAAGATGGACCGTTGTCCCAGCGTAGCTGGAATGGTCGCTTTCAAGGCAAAAACTCACCGTGCCGGCACCGTATTTGAGGCGCACACAGGCGTCAGAAAATATGTTCATCCTAGATTTCCTCCAACAGCTTCTCTGGCCTGTATTTTTCTATCTTGTCAAACAACGAAGCGGCGTTCGGCGTGTAGTGCGTGACGCCTTCAAAACGCGCGCGGTAGGTTGCCAGCGCCTGGGTCATCTTCGCTGGAACCAGTTCAATCTGTCCGGTCGGATCTTCCGTTTCCGGAAGCATGCAGCATAACGGTTGCCCCTGCGACATCTTGAAATCCGTGTCCTTGTCGCTCCACTCGAAGGCAAAATTGATACTGCGAGGCCAAAGATGCATGGGGTAACGGCCGGAGATCAGCATTCCGGGCGGTCTCACCCCGTCAGGAGACGCCCAGGCCGGTAGCAGGTTCATGTAGCAAAGCGTGTCGCAAACAAAGAAGAACGGAATTGAGATTTGCACGACCGGGGTATTCGGCGTCCGCCACCCGCTCGGGCTGTGGACGTGAAACAGCTCCTTGAAACGGTCAGCCGCAATATGTGTTCCCCGGTCGATGAGATGAAAGTCAAACGTTCCTTCATCGGTCTGAACACATCTGATTTGAACCGAGTAAGGCGCCAGAACCTCGATCACCCGCCTTTCCAGCGAATTCACCGCTGGGCAAGCCTGCACCGCCCCCCGGCTTATTGGTTTGCTCCGCGATTTCCGCAACAGCCGCGGTTCCGGGTAAGCGATCGACGATTTTAGAATCGTCGGCACATATCCAATCCGGGTTACGGATTTCCCATTTCCCATATTTCACCTGGCTCCAAAATGCTCTGAAAAATAACTTTGTCCCAAACACCCGCAAGAGTCTGCGGCTTTTGCCATAAAAGATACCGGCGTAGATCTACCCTTCCTGTAATTTGATCATAGCCTGTGTCAAACACTCCTCAAATCTCTCGGCCAACATCGATGGAGGACGCCTTGAAGGTGTGACAATCGAGGTGGAAATTGTAATTTCGGGATTGAATGGGACAAAGACAATTCCTGGATCATGCTTGCAATAGATACGGTAGCTTTCCGCACTGATTTGATCGCAGATTGAAAAGCACAACCCCCGCTCAACCAGCTCCAGGGCCGGCTGGAAAATCTGAAGTTCAAAGCGTTGATTGAATTCGGCACCAAAAGCCCGGAATGCCTGTTTTGTTTTTATAAGCGTTGGATGTTCCCGCGTCAGAGCTGCCATAGGCAGGCCACTCAGGTCCTTGGGTCCAACCTCTCTGCGTTGCGCAAGCGGATGATCCCGGTAAATCGCGCAAACACAGCGTAATTCGAATGTCCGTTTCTTGATCGTGTCCCGGTCTTCCGGGGTTTCGGAAAAACCAATGTCATATTGCTGCGAGGCAATCAGTTCCTCGACGATTGAAGATGTGCGCGTCACCAGCGAAGCTTTCACAAGCGGTCGCGTCTCGACGAAATCGGCGAGGATGCGCGGCAGAAAAAAGCCGGACGCGGTTGGCATGCAGGCGATTTTCAGCTGCCCTTTGTCAAGATCACCGATTTCCCGCATGGTTCTCGCCGACTGCGACAGGCGCTCCAGAACAAAGTTGGCCTCCTCGAAAAAATAGTAAGCCTCTGGCTTTGGGATCATACGTCCTTTCTGGCGCAGGAAGAGCGCAAATCCGAGTTCCTCTTCAAGACCGGCGATCATTGCACTGACTGACGGCTGCGACCGCGCCAGGGCACGGGCAGCTTCTGATACCGAGCCAAGGCGCATCACTTCTCGAAATGTCTTCAGTTGGCGTACAGACAGGTTCATTACTACTCCATAGGATTTTCCTATCAAGTTAGCAGTTATTAAAATTTGATTCTATGACTTGAGCCTGCAAGTTTGTGCCGGAGTAAACGCCAGCCTCTCCGGAGCCTCTTTTGGACAAGTTCGCCAGCTATCTTCTGACTGCCCTTATCTGCGTGGTTGCACTCGGTCAATTCGTCCAGGTGATCACCCGGTACGTGCTGGAAATTCCGGTCATGGGGCTGGAAGAAACCATGCTCTATCCGACCATGTGGCTCTACATTCTGGGTGCGGTGAACGCGTCCCGCGAAGATACCCATATACGTGCCAATGTCCTTGAAATCTTCATGGAAACCGAACGGGCGCACACCGTTTTGGCGGTAATCGGCGAAATCCTCAGCCTGATCATCGGATTGTGGCTCCTGAGTTGGGCCTGGGACTATACCCAGTATTCCGCGCGGGTCTGGAAAGAGAGCCCAACCCTCTACATCCCGACATTTTACTCAGACGTCGCGCTCTTTGCCGGCATGTGCCTGATGATGGCCTACACCGCCCTTCATCTCCTCCGGCATCTTCGCTCCCTCATCAGATAAGCCGCTGAACGCGTAAGGAAAACAGTAATGGTCGAGATTGCGCTTCTTGCGGTTCTTGTGCTTGTCATATTGCTCACACTTGGTGTGCCGCTGCCTTACTGCTTCGGCGCCGGTCTCATGGTCATGAGCCTCGTCGGTGGCACGACCATGAAAGGCAGCATCCTCTGGGGTGTTGGTCAGCTCGGCAATCCGATCCTGCTTGCGCTGCCGCTTTTCGTTTTGTCCGGGGCAATCATGAGCAAGAGCGGCATAGCCGCGAGTTTGCTTCATTTCGTCAATGTGTTTGTCGGCCATATCCGGGGTGGTCTGGGTGTCGTTGCTGCGGTCAGCTGTGCACTGATAGGCGCCATTTCGGGCTCCGGACTGACAGGTGTTGCAGCGATCGGTCCGCTTCTGATCCCTGAAATGGCAAAACGCGGATATCCGCGGGAATACGCGACTGCGCTGGTCGCCAACTCTTCAATCCTTGGCCTGCTGATCCCGCCGTCGGTCACGATGATCATTTATGGCTGGGTTACCGACACATCGATCCTGGCATGCTTCCTGGCAACCCTGGGACCGGGCTTGTTGATCATGGTCGCTTTTTCGGTCGTCAACATGTTCATGGCCCGAAAATTTCCGCTCAAGCTGGACGAGCCGCTCAAGGGCCCCGAACTGGTGCGAGAGGCAGCGAAACGGACCAAATTGGCCATTCCAGCCCTCTTCATGCCGGTCATCATTCTTGGCGGCATCTACGGCGGCATCATGACGCCGACAGAGGCCGCAGCAGTCGCCGTCATCTATGCCGTACCAGTCGGTTTCTTCATCTACAAGGGCCTGACCTGGGACAGTTTTCTTGCCGCTGGCAAGGAGGCAGCAACCTCTGTCGGCGCCATCATGTTCATGGTGCTGTTTTCCATGATCCTCAGCCAGATGTTTGTCTATGAAGGCGTGCCGCAAGAACTCGTTTCGTCGATCTTCGCCATCACGGAAAACAAGATCCTGCTGCTGATCCTGATCAATCTGATGCTGTTTCTTGTCGGCATGGTGGTCAATGATGTGACCGCAATCATCTTGATTGCTCCCCTGCTGCTGCCACTCATGCAGGCCATTGGCATCACCCCTGTGCAATTTGCCGCGATAATGGGTGTCAACACGGCGATGGGCGGCGTTACCCCGCCATATGCCTCGATCCTCTATTTCGCTGCCTGGATTGGCGACGTGAAAGTCACCAAGGTGGTCCGCCCGGCAATGATCCTGATCCTGACCGGCTATGTGCCGGTGGTTTTCCTGACTTCTTTCTGGCCCGACCTGTCGCTCTTCATACCGCGTCTGTTTGGCTACTAATTCACCACTGGAGGTAAGAAATGAAATACGCATTCCTGACGACCGCAGCGGCTTGCGCCCTGCTTGCAGCCAGCTCGATTGCAAATGCTGCCAACCTGAAAATCAGCCACGTCCGCCCGCAAGGCGCCCAGGTGGACATCGACATCAACGCCTTTGCCGACAAGGTCAAGGATACAACCGGCGGTGATGTTTCCTTGCGGATCTTCCCCGCCAGCGCACTCGGCGACTACACAACCGTTCAAGAGAAGATTTCCCTTGGCGCTGTCGATATGGCCATTCAGCCGGCTGCAGCCGGTGCCGACCGCCGGGCTCAGATCAGCTACTTCCCCTATCTAGCCCAGGACTACAAAACCGCACAGAAGCTGTATGGCAAGGGCGGCGCAGTCCGCTCAGCGCTTGAAGAAATCTACGCCAAGCAGGACATCACGGTTCTGGCAGCCTACCCGGTCTATTTCGGCGGAATTTCGCTGAATACCACTCCGGTAGACCCAGGAAATGCAGATGCAGCAAAAGGCATCAAGGTGCGTGTCCCGGGCGTAAAAAGCTTTCAAATGCTGGCAGACAGCCTTGGATACATCGGATCGCCCATTCCGTTCTCCGAGGCATTCACCGCCGTACAAACTGGCGTTGTTGACGGTGTGATTGGTTCGGGCGCTGAAGGTTATTACGCCTCTTTCCGCGATGTCACCAAAACCTTCATTCGCGCGAACACCCACTTTGAAGTCTGGTACCTGATCATCAACACCGAGACCTACTACGGCCTTGATGAGGAAGATAAAGCCGCAATGGTCAGCGCAGCTGAAGAGTTCGAAACAGCTCGCTGGGCCGCCGCCGAAGAAGATCAGGTCAAGAACGAAAACAAACTGGCTGAAAACGGCGCGAAAATCGTGGTCCTGTCTGACGACGAACTTGCGGCGGCAGCGGCCAAAGTGCGGGCAGAAGTCTGGCCGGAAGTGGTTGGCGATCTTGGTGCTGAATGGGCCGAGCCTATCCTCAAGGCTGCATCTCAATAACAAAGGCCACTCAGGCGGGGCCAATAGGCCCCGCCCCTTGCCTGTATGGACATCATGGAATCTGAATTTGCAATTGTTGGCGGCGGGATTGTTGGCCTGTCCATCGCGTACGGCTTGTTGAAGCGCGGCAAATCCGTTTGTGTCTTTGACGAGGGGGACTGCGCCTTCCGCGCGTCGCGAGGCAACTTCGGCCTGGTCTGGGTTCAGAGCAAGGGTCTCAATCAATCAGCTTATGCAAAATGGACCCGCAAATCAGCGGCCGCCTTCCGCGGCTTTGCCGATGAGCTACAAGACCGGACCGGTCTGGACATCTCGCTGCAACAGGATGGCGGATACATCATCCACATGAGCGAAGAAACGCTCGACCGCGACCGCAAGCTCTATGAGGGCCTGCGCGAGAAACTGGACGGTGACTACCCATTTGAGGTCATGGGCCACAACGCCTTGAAAAACGAGGAGCCCAACATCGGCCCGAAAGTTGCCGGTGCGCTTTATTGCCGTGAAGACGGCCACCTCAATCCACTCTTTCTACTGCGCGCTCTTAGCACCGCAGTCCGAAATCTCGGCGGCACTGTTCTAAGCCGGCAAAAGGTTTCAAAAATCGCCGCTTCAAACAGCGGTTTTCACATCGAAACCGAAGGCGGGAACACCGTAGCCTTTGACAAGGTTGTTCTTGCCGCCGGCCTGGGCGCAATAACCCTTGGACCCCAGCTGGGCTTCATGGCCCCCATCAGGCCACAGCAAGGACAGGTTCTGATTACCGAAAAGATGCCCAAACTGATGAACCGACCAAATGTTGAAGTGCGCCAGGTCAATGAGGGCGGCATCCAGATCGGCGCATCGAAGGACGAAGCCGGCATGAACGATGTGGAAGATATTGCAACGCTTTCAGGCCTTGCGAGAAATGCCGTCGACATGTTTCCGAAACTGGCGCGCGCAAAACTGGTTCGAAGCTGGGCTGCATTGCGGATCATGTCTCCAGACGGACTGCCAATCTACGAAAAATCGCCGATCTATCCAGGCGCCTTTTTTGTAACCTGCCACAGCGGCATCACACTGGCAGCCGCACATTCCGAGTATCTGACAAGCTGGCTGACCGGTGCCGATGACGCTCCCGATCTCGGTGTCTTCAGTGAAGCGAGGTTCTAATGTTTAAGCCTCTGGAACCTCAACAAGAGCCGGTCGTTACGTTCCGCTTCGATGGGACAGAAATCGTTGCGCTTGCAGGAACAACCATCGCAGCGGCTCTCCTTGCATCCGGGCTTAAGGAAATAAGAAATACACCGGTCTCCGCCAGTCCGCGCGGTCCTTTTTGCATGATGGGCGCATGTTTTGAGTGTCTCGTGCAAATTGATGGCGAAACGGTTCAGGCCTGTATGACCCCCGTTTCTGAAGGTTTGGAAGTCTCCCGCGTCGGGCGTCCGGAACGTACACCGATGTCGTCCAACGCGATGTCCGCCCCCACGCCCCCAAAGGAGCACGCTTGATGGCCAAGATCTACGACATTGCCATCATCGGTTCGGGCCCGGCCGGAATGGCTGCGGCGATTGAGGCGAGCAAGCATGCGGGCAAGGTTGCCGTACTGGACGAACAACCCGCTCCCGGCGGCCAGATTTACCGGAATGTGCAACACGCGACGGACCGGCAAAATCAGATCCTGGGCAAAGACTATCGGGCTGGCAAAAGCCTTACTGATGATTTCATCAAATGCGATGCGACCAGATACGAGAGCGTGACCGTCTGGCAAGTTTCGAACAAAGGAGCCATTACTTTCAGCCGCAACGGCACGGTTGAACAGATTAAGGCCCGGCGTATCATCGTCGCCAACGGCGCAACCGAGAGGCCGGTTCCTGTGCCCGGCTGGACGCTGCCCGGCGTCATGACCGCAGGCGCCGCCCAAATCTTGATGAAAGCCGGTGGGCTGGTCGCTCAATCCGCCGTTTTGGTTGGCAGTGGCCCCCTGCTCTATCTGGTTGCCGCGCAATTGGTAGACGCGGGTGCGCCTCCCAAGGCCCTGGTTGAAACCCAGACCAAAAGCGATCTGATTGCAGCTTTCCGGCACTGGAAAGGCATGGTCACCGGCTGGCGCTATCTGGCCAAGGGAATGGGATTGATGCGGAAGCTGCGGCGGGCCGGTGTGAAACGCTATCAGGGCGCGAGCGCGATCAGGATCGTCGGACGGGATCAAGCCGACGCTGTCTGTTTCACATCCGGCAGGCGCATCCACAGGATTGAAACAGAAACGGTCCTGTTACACCTTGGTGTCGTCCCAAACACGCAAATCACCCGTTCCTTGCGCCTGGATCATGTCTACAGCAGCCAACAGAGCTGCTTTGTACCGAGTACTGATCCGTTCGGCCGATCATCCAGCGAACTCGTATTCGTTGCCGGCGATGGCGCGGGAATCGGTGGCGCGGTCGCAGCGGAACTCTCCGGGCAATTGGCCACGCTGGGTGCACTTCATGATCTGCATCTCATTTCCTGTGAAACATTGGAAAGCCGGACCCACCCCCTTTTGAGGGCCCGCGAGCGCGAGCTGGCGATCCGTCCGTTTCTGGATCGCGCCTTTGCACCACCAGCCGATATTCTACGGCCAGACAACGACACCATCATTTGCCGCTGCGAAGAAGTTACCGCAGGTGATATCCGCCGGTTTGCTAAACTTGGCTGTACCGGCCCAAATCAGGCGAAAGCATTTGGCCGTTCCGGGATGGGTCCCTGTCAGGGCCGGTATTGCGGCCAGACGGTCACAGAGATACTTGCCGCTGAAAACAACCAAAGCCAGGACGAAACCGGCGCTTACCGTATCAGGGCACCGATAAAGCCCGTCTCTCTCGGTGAGCTGGCCGCTTTTGACAAAGGGGACTGAGCCCCAAACGCCGATTTCAAAAGAGCGTTGCCATATTCTGCACTAGCGGAAACTGCTTACGTATTACCGTGTTTCTTGCAAAATGTTTTTGAGTAGAAACGACAAGATTCTAAGATGATTGGCACAACCGGCCGCGATTGAAAGGCAATCGCGGCCGAAATACTGGTGAATTAGACCATCAGATCAGGAGCCAGTCTGTACCGTCACTGCCTGTTCCGACCTCCATCAGAACGGTGGTGCTGTCAGACAGTTCAATCTGGAACGTGGAGGAATCCACGGACGACATCTTTGACTGTACTTCTGCAACAGATGCAAACCCGAAGGCTGTCAGGTCCATCTTGTCATTTGCGTAGTCAAATCCGGTGACAGTGTCATTGCCATTGCCGTCAACGAAACCTATCAAATCGGCATCGCTGTCAGTTCCAAGGTCAAGGCTGTCATCACCAGCGCCGCCCCAAAGCGTATCCGCGCCAGCGCCAGCTTCCACGGTGTCGTTTCCAGCGCCGTTTTAGAGCTCATCATCGCCTGAAAATGATTTGATAGAATCGTCACCGGCACCGCCGAAAATCTGCACCTGGTCAGCATATCCATACAGAGTGTCGTTGCCGGCGCCGCCGTAGGTGATCCCGGACGTGCCGTCGTTGTTGTAGATCAGGTCGCTGCCTGCCCCGCCGCCCAAAATGTCGACACCTTCGTTGCCGTAAATCGTGTCATTGCCGGCGCCGCCCCAGATTTCATTTGCGTCCGTGCTTAAATCATCCTCGGCCATCGAATCTGAAAGGCTCGTGCTGGCATAGAGAACGTCTTTGCCATCCCCACCATAGATGGTGTCCGATCCGGAACCGCCACGAACGGTATCGCTACCGCCTCCGCCGGCCAGAACATCCGATCCGGAACCGCCCCAGATAGCGTCATCGCCTTCGTCAGAGCCACCTGCCCAAACCGTGTCATCACCCAGATAGGTTTGTATGTAATCGTCGCCCCCGTGCGCGACCACTACGTCATTTTCGCCAATCAGATCCGTAAACGTGTCTGCACCGCTTGTGCCTACAAAACTCGCCATAAAGTGAACGCCAAAAAAACAGACCTTCAGAATATGTGCCTGTTATCTTTAACTAAACGCTGCACAGAATTTGGCAGCCAATACTGTCTAATCGGGAAATATCATTTTTCAAAACCGTTTTTCATCTATTTGAAAAACAAACAAAACTTATGAGCGAACGCCTTCAGTGATCACGACTGAATCTTGCAATTCAACGACCAAGGAAGGCAGAATACCCAACCGCACAACCCATCAACATCAACCTTCCTTTTCTGATGCTGATCGAAGGGTCAGTCACACAAAAGGATGCGAATCTCTGGTGTTCCAATCGCCAATTGAAGCAACTTGAGTTCAAATGCACATTTGGATGTCCGAGTGCTGGCGGCCTGTCTGAGTGGGCCTGGTCTCAGTCTCTCAACCGGTCGAAATCGTAGATAGTCCGCATCACATTCCGGCACCAGGTCTTCATGGCGGTCCGGTCATGATGCGAACCCGCCTGGGCCGCGGCAGCAAGGCAGCCGACGGTGACATGATGTTGCAGGGTCGCCAGCGCTTCGGCTTGTTCGGGGGGTATTTTCCGGCCGAATTTTTCCTGGAAGGAAAGGATGCGCTGAAATACGTCCCGTTGATGTTGTGTTTCCAGCTCAACCAACTCCTCAGTACTCCCCATCGCTCTCATAAGCTGCCAATGGCCCCTGGAGTTGATCGCGTCATCCTTTGACAGGCAATCAAAAACCGCATCCGACAAATCATTCAGGTCTTCACTACCCGAAAACCGCCCACCAGCTTCGTCAAGGCGATCCAGCGTATCCTGAAGCCAGCGGCTGTAGAGCTCGTAGAAGATTGAATCCTTTTTTGGAAAAAACTGGTACAGCGAGCCGATGCTGATACCTGCCCGTTTTGCAATCTCATTGGTCGTAATCCGGTCGGCAGGCCCCTCATTCAGCATTTCCAGGGTCGTCTTCAAAATCAGCTCAACCTTTGCCTTTGACCGTTCTTGTTGGGCTATTTTTCGCTTTCCAACGGTACGTAATTCCGTTGCAACCACTCTGCCTCTCCCCCGCAGTCATGTATTTCAATCAATCAAACAAAATTTCCAGGTCCGCCGGCACCAGTTTAGTCTGCCTTTAGGGCACTTCCTGCACGCCAATAGGTTATCGCATATTGCTTGCCCTTTTTAAGGCCAAGTTCCGACTTGAAGAAAATGCGCATCGTTTGTGCATTCCTATATTCACCGGCAAACCATGCGAATTGAATTGTTTGCTCAGCTGTTTCCCTGCAAAAGCCAACGATCTCCTCCTGGAAGCACTGCGGCGGCAACGCATGTAGCTTGAGATTTGTAGGTGGCAGGTATTTCTGCAGGTCCGCAAGCGTTTCGGCTTCACCAACAAGATCGCCGGTCACACCGTCTGGCAAGTTTTCAATCATGCGCGCGAGCGCAGGCAGGGCTGTCATGTCACCCGCCAGAAGAATGCGATCACCCCGCTTCGGGATTTCTCCTCCGGCAGGACCTAGCAGTCCTATCCTGTCACCGCGTTGAGCAGTTTCGGCCCATTCTGCAAAAAAACCACCTTGATGGCGCACAAGATCAATTTCAATCTCGCCGGCCGCGGGATCGCATGACCTGATCGTATAATACCGCACATGAAGTGCGTCCTGACCGGATGGCCAAATCGTCGTCCCGTTGTCTGCGACCCTCGGCCAGACTGGTCCAGTACCGGCGCGAACAGGCAGCATGAGTTTTACGTGTATTCCAGGGCCTTCCAGATTTGTGCCATCCGATACTCCTGCGAGCCGCAGCCGGATCATACCGGGCATCGGTTCGCTTTTGCCGGATACCTGAAGTTCCTGAAAGCTGCTGGGTAGGTCCGTCTTTACCGGAGTATCCGCATCCTGCCACCGCAAACCTCCGGCTGCTTGCGGATAAAGTTCCGCCAGGTGCTGGACGGCAGATTCTTTCAGAAAATAGAGAATGCCCGCCGTTACTGCGGTCACTTTCAGCGTCAAGGCAGAGCGACCGGCAAAAAAACGGATAGAGCTGTCGCCGATCGCTATGGTCAGATCGTTCTGCCCAGAAGCTTCAACAACAAGATCATGCTCTCTTGTATGTGCGGCCAATCGCGCAAAGGCAGCTTCAGCATCCGGCATGGCAATCTGGGCGGTGGAAACAAGGGACATAACTATCAGGAAGCCTTGTGTTAACGGGGAGACCTATTGCGCCGAACGGCGGCTAAGCAGCAGCATCAAAAAAGGCGTTCCAACCAGTGCGGAGATAAGCCCCGACGGCATCTCAAACGGGAAGTATCCATAGCGGCCGATCCAGTCCGCGATCAGCATCAAAGTGGCTCCAGCCGAGATGGAGACAAGAAGCTGCCCCCGTGCCCGGGTAAATCCTAGTTGGCGGGCTATGTGCGGTGCCATCAGACCTATGAAGCTGAGCGGTCCGACGGATAGCGTCGCGGCGGCGGTCAAAAGGCCTGCCAGGCAAAACAGCAATCCTCTGGCTCGTTTGACAGGCACTCCAAGTGCATCGGCGGTCCCGGCCCCAAGCTCCAGCAGGTCGACCCACCTGACAAGCAAAAGAGTGGCTGCGATCAGGAGCACAGCGAGATACGTCAGCAAAGAGGCGGCAGAAAAATCGGCACCGTAAGTCGATCCGCTCATCCAACGCAGCAGCAACAGGGATCGGGGATCTCCGGTGGCGGCAAGAGCGCCAACGAAAGCATCCAGCAAGGCTGTGAAAGCAATCCCCGCCAGCACCATACGCTCTGCCTGAAAGCCCGATTTCCGGTTGATGAACAAAACCAGCGACATGATCACCAGTGCGCCAATGCTTCCAGTGATGACCAGGGGCACAGTCTGGCTCGGCGCAATGAAGAACACACCAAAGGCAAGGCCAAGCATTGCGCCGGAACTAACGCCCAGCACCTCGGGGCTTGCCATGTCATTTCCAGACAGCCGCTGCAGGATCACTCCGGCAACGGCCAGCATGGCCCCAGCCGCCGCAGCGCTGAGGGATCTCGGTGCGCGGAGGTCCAGCAGCATATCGAAAGCAGGGCTCGCCGCGATGAAACCCCAGCTTCCGTCTGCGTTTTTGCCAAACAGAATTGCCAACACAAAAAGGCAAGCAGGTCCAAAAAACGCAATGAAGAGCGTCGGGATTTGAGGCAGCGACCAGCGTTTGATCGCCTGGGGCGGGCTTTCGGGAGCAGAAACCGACTTGATCCGCCCCAAAAGCAGAAGCAACAGCGGGCTGCCAAAGAGTGCGGTTACTGCGCCAGTCGGCACGAAGTTGGACAAGGATCCGGCGAGAACCTGAATCGCGTTGTCCGTTAGAAATAGAAGGGATCCGCCAATCAGCGTGGACCATAACATCTGACTGGGGATGGTTCGCGCACCCGCAATTCGCGCCAGAGCAGGCGCTGCAAGGCCGATGAAGCCAATGACACCGACGGCGCTTGTCACCAGTGCCGCCAGGCCAGTCGCGACTGCCACGGTCAAGGCTCGAAGGAGCCCAGGCTTTGCGCCAAGGGCCCGGGCTGCATCATCGCCTACATTGAGGACTGCGAGTGGCCGCAACAGCAAAACGGCAGCGACACCCAACGCCGCGAGTTTCGGGGCAAGCCCGAGTGGAATGGTCCAGTCCTGCTGGGACAAGGAACCAGCTCCCCAAATGAAGAGACTGGCAAGGTAGCGGTCATTCAGAAGGACAAGGAGCGTAGCTGCTGCTCCGCAATAGAGGCTCACGACCAGACCGCCCAATATGAGCGTGAAGGGAGAGAAATTCCGGCGCGCAACAAGAGCGAAAACAAGGCCGGCAGCCACTACGCTTCCGGCTGCAGCGACCAGGTCCCGGCTGAAGGCAATCAAAACCGGTGCGAATAGGGTTGCAAGGACAAGAGCCAGGTGCGCTCCCGCAGACACGCCGAGGGTTGTTGGCGACGCCAGGGGGTTTCTTAGAACGATCTGCAGCAATACACCCGACAGCGATAGCGCTGCCCCACAAAGAAGCGCGGTCACCATGCGCGGCAAGGTCGAATAGAGTGCAATCATGCGCTCTACGTCGTAACTACCCGTCGGCTCCAGTAATTTGGGCAGATGGCTTGCGATCAGCATCCAGCATAGAAGTGCCGCAGCCAAAAACAGTGCCGCCGATATGAGCGGAGCGCGGTTATGGAGGACCTGAGCGCTCATGCCTCTATCCCTTCAAGATAGTCCGTAATCAGCCTTGCAAACCGGAGAGCGGATGGAACCATTCCGAATGTCAGAACTGCAGGAAACACCTGGAAATTGTTATCCTGGACCACCGGCATCGATCGCCAGATCGGGCTGGAGGCCAGCGTCGGCTTGATTTCGTCCAGGATCGGCTCGAAAGCGATCAGATGCATGTCATGCGGCGCGTGCCGGGCGAGTTCCTCCAGCCCAACCGTCGCAAACCCCCAGTAGTTGGTCGGCTGGGTCCAGGCGTTCACAATGCCGAGCCGGTGCATGACGTCCTGGTAGAGGCTGCTCGCGCCATAAACCCTGACGTGACGTTGATCCATGAAATTCACCAGCGAGACTGGTGGGCGCTTTGTGACTGCCAGGCGGCCGCGCATCTCCTGAAATTCTTGGTCGGCTGCCGCAAGGAAACTCACAGCAGCCGCTTCTATGCCAGCCAGGCGCCCGAGTGCGCGGGTTTCCCGATATGCATTTGCAAGCGGCGCCTTGCTCTCTTCATAGACAGCGACCTTGTAGACGGGCGCAAATCTCTCCAGCCGGCCCCGGATTGCATCGGTATAAGGCGTGGTGATGATCAGGTCCGGCTCGAGGGACGCGATGACCTCCAGATTGACGACCAGGTCCTGTCCAATATTCACCACTGAAGACGGCAAGGCCGGTTCAACGACCCAGCGGGCCCAACGGTCGGCCGATTGCACCCCAACCGGAGGAAGGCCGAGGGCAAGCAGGGTTTCTGCTGCAGCGTAATCCAGCGATACAATACGCGGCACACCGGGCGTGGCCGATGCACCACCGCTCGCCATCGCAGCGCATCCGAAAAGCCCTTTCAGAATGCTCCGCCGGTCAATCGACATAGGCAAGCACTCCGCTGCCATTCGGGTGCGGAATGACGCTCATCGGGATCCCGTAGACATCTTCCAATACTGACGGCTGCAGAAGCACATGCGGATCGTTATCTGCCACACACTTCCCGTTTTTCAACGCAATCAAGCGGTCGCAGTAACGGGCGGCCATATTGATGTCATGAAGAACCACGATTGCCGCCAAGCCGCGGGCACGGCTGAGTTCCCTTATCAGGTCCAGGACCTCAACCTGGTGGGAGACGTCGAGGGCGGAAGTCGGCTCATCAAGAAGAAGGCACTTGGCATCCTGAGCCACCATCATTGCGATCCATGAACGCTGCCGCTCACCGCCGGATAGCGTGTCAACAAGACGGTCTGCCAGATGGGCAATATCCGTCAGACGCATTGCCTCATCGGTCTTGTCCGCATCAGCCTCGCTGAAACGGCCAAACGCGCCATGCCATGGATAACGCCCAAGTGCCACGAGTTCCCGCACCAGAAGTCCCCGTGTCGGCGGCGGCGTTTGGGGCAGATAGGCAATCGAGCGCGCAAGATCCCGCTTGCCCCATTTGTCCAGGCGCAACCCGGCATAATTGATCTCCCCCGAGGTTGCTGCCATTTGCCCAGCAAGCAGTTTCAACAACGTTGATTTGCCCGAACCGTTATGCCCGATAAGCCCTGTGATATGCGCAGCATCAAACGCCAATTCGTCTAGCGATAACAAGAGCTTGTTACCGATCTCGACGGTTATGTTGCGGCAAGAAAAGGAGTATTCGGTTGAATGTCCCGCTTGAGACGCGGATGTGGTCATTTCCGGCTTTCCAAATGAGATCTGGCAAAACAAGTTCCGCCGGCGCAGGCCGGCGGAACTGTGGAACATCAGAACTTGACGGAGTATTTTGCTGAGAACGTCGTCCCCGGCGCTTTCACGTAGTAGTAGTCGTCATAACCATAGGCTTCGACGGAATAGGCCTGCTGGAGCACCGGCACATAGTCCGAGTTCAGCATGTTCTCGATGCCGAGCGAGAGCTTGGAGCGTTCGTTGACCTTGAAGTCGGCGTAAGCGTCGACGACAAAATACGGGTCGATGGATTCCAAACCGGTGAACTCGTTGCTATCCGGATCACGATGGCCGGAATAAAGCCCCTGCAGACGGAAGTTAGCCCAGTCGCGCGGTGCGTATTCGATGTAGCCAGTAAGTTTCAGCGGAGCGATGCGGTCCGATCCCAAATCGGAGTCATAGTTGCCGTCACCATCAGTGTCATACTCGCCTTCCAGCCAGGTCAGAGTGCCACCAATTTTGACTTGGTCGGTCACTTCATAGTTGGCGGCGACTTCAATACCCCAGATCTGTTCCGGCGACAGAATGATGTCCAGATTGGCGTCATAGGTCACACCGTTATTGGACTTGTTGTAGAAACCTGTGACCGATGCGTCCCAGACATTTCCGACAGCCCGGATTCCGACTTCATAGCTGTCGGTCTTTTGACCGTCATCCGAGAGCTGAGACACGTCGGTGAAATTGGAGTTGTAGAGGTACCGCCCGAGATCGCCCAGCTGGAAGCCTTGAGAAAATCCGCCGAACAACGTGAAGGTCTCGTTGAGGTCAAACGAACCGCTGATGTTGAACAGTGGCTCGCGGAACGTGAGTGTGCCTCCGGTAACTGCTGTACCGATTTCATTGATGTAATCGTCGATATCGACCGAGAGGTGCTCGTAGCGCACACCCGCGGTCAGGATTGCGCGGTCATCGAACAGGTCAGCCCGCGCCTGAATGAATGGGGCAAATCCCAAAAGGTCATATTTGGGAGAGTCGACAGGACCATCTATCGGATTGACCTGTGTCTGATCGTTCAGGACGTCCAGTCCCCAGACAAAGTTGACCGGCAACCGATCGGACGGGAACGGCGTGTCAAACGTGGCGCGACCGCCAATCTTCTGGGATTCCGTTTCGTATTGATCGTACTGAAACCCTAGAAACTCAGTCCGGGTAAAGGTTGTCGTGTTGTCGTTGTAATAGGCCTGCAGCTCGAATGAACCGCCAAATATGTCGTTGTTGGTGTAGTTGCTGTTGAGCGTGAGGTTATCAATGCCCGGTGTCACGGTGTTAAGGTCACCCCGGGAAGGTGTCGCGCTGGTGTTGTTCGCCCGGCTGCCGCCTGAAACGACACCTGCCCAGTCGCTATCCTGCCAATAGCGGTATTTGTTGGCGCTTAGGAGAAAGCGATGGCTCTCATGCTCATAGCCGATCTTTCCGAGGAAATTGTAGGCCATGATGTCATCGGTACCGCCCTGGGTGCCAAATGAATCGGGTGGTCGGCGTTCGCCATCAGCGGTGAAGGATGCTCCCGTGTCTTCCCAGCTTCCATTGAGAAGATAGAAGAACCCGTTCTTTGCACCCGACGCGCTGGCTTCGGTGATGTAGGAAAAGGATTCTCCAAAATCGCTCGGCGAAGCTTTGACACCAACGCTCAGCTCCGCATTGAATTCTCCGTCCTTGGGGCTTTTGGTGATGATGTTCACCAGGCCGCCCGGGGCTCCGAAGCCGTAGGCAGCGGTCGCACCGCGAACCACTTCGGTCTGCCCTATCGCGCTGGTGCTGATACTGTTCAAGGCCCGGTAATTGTTGTTCAGGTTGTTGGTCTGGGGAACGCCGTCGATCAATGTCAGGAAATTCCGGCCCCGCAAAGTTTGGCCGTATTCGGTCAGGTTCTCGGTCGACTGTCCGAAACCCGGAACCGTTTTCGACAGGATCTGTCCGATATTGGTATTGATGTTGGACTGACGCTGAACCTGCTCTTCAGTCACCACCGAAACGGAAACGGTCGATTCCGAAATTGGAGTTTCCGTACGTGTCGCGGACTTAACAACGATCAGGTCCAGAAGCGTAGCGTCTTCAGAGCTGAGCGCCGGCCCCTCTTCCAATGTCAGATCTTGTGCGAACGATCCCTGAACTGCTGCCAGAAGCGCTGCAGTTACCAAGCCAGAGTATTTCAACATGTGCCCTAATGCCCACTTTTGATGACATCCTGGCTTTCGGCTTGGACTTTTTGATTAAGCTTGGTGTATAAATGTTGAGTATTCGACGCAAGTATTAATATGAGTATTTACTCATATTTTAACACCGTGTGGCAAAACCGGCACACCATCAATGCGCCGAAAAAGGCAGAACTGCGGTTTTGAGACACTACCTGTCGAAACGAACCGGGACTTGAAGCCGCATCTTGGCCAGACGGATGTCTTTCGGAAACTTGGGCATTGGCGAAGCCCGCCGCACCATTGCGAGTGCCGCCTTGTCAAGGATCGCATGACCGGATGAACGGCTGACACGAATGCCAGACACCGATCCGTTCTTGGAAATCGTAAACGACACACGGACAGTGCCGCGGAGCTTCTTGCTACGGGCAGCGCTGGGGTACTTCTTGGCCCGGCGCAATTTGGCGACCACCCTGCCCTTGTAATTGGATTTCGCCTTGGTCCCGCCGTCGTTTGTCTTGGCATCAGCTCTGCCATTGGCATTGGATCGCGCAGTCTTGCTGGTAACCCGCTCGCCGCCCTTTCGGGCATTGGTCTTGGAGCCCTTTTTCTGCGCCTTTTTGACGGGTTTCTTTTTCTTCTTCTTTCTTTGAACCGTTTTCTTCACCGGTGGCTCCGGTTTGGCAACGGGTGTTTTGGTCACATTTTCAAACGGTTCAGGAACAGGTTGCAGAACTTCCGGTTGCTGAAGGACCGGCTTCAAAGGCTCGACCGCCTTTTGTGGTTCGGCTTTCGCAATCTCAACCGGTTTTTGCGTCTCCGGTTTTTCCGGAACGGAAGAATCCGGCTTCACTGGCTCAACAGCAGTTATTGGCTTGGCGGCAGAGACCGGTTCAACAGGCTTGTGTTCTTTGGGAGCTGGAGTCTCAGCTGGTTTGGCTTCTTCCGGCTCGATTTCTTCGGTCTGATCTTCAGCGGTGACCTGCTCAATGGACGTAACGCCAGCTATGACCGGTACGGAAACGTCAGCCACGACCGTCTCAACAGGCTCGATCTGTTTCGGTTGGGAGACAGAAGCCGGTTGAACAGCCTTCACCGTTTCGACAGGCTCAACCTTTGCGGTGTCGACGGGTTCTATTTTTTGAGTTTCGACCGGAGGCTTTACAAGTTCGACCGGCTCTTCGACTGGCTTCACTTCCTCAACCGGTTCTGTCACCTCCACCGTTTCGACGGGATTGCCTGCGACAAGATCTTCAATTGATCCGATGACCGAAACGCTGCCGCCCTTGGACGCTGCAACCAGAACCTCGTTCGGATCCTTTGCAAAATATGCAGAACCGGCTCCGTGAAGAAGAACGGAGATAAAGACGCCGGCAGCAAGAAAACGCGGAAACGTCACTGTGAGCCTCGTCTGGTTATCAGGACGATATCCGTGCGTCCCGCAGCTTTCAGGGCTTCAAGAACCTCCTCCAACTGGTCGGCCTTAAGCTCACCATCAGCGGCCACCTTGAGCGGCCCTTCGCTTTCAGCTTCCTGGCTGGACAACCAGTCCGGCACGAGAATCTCCGTTTCTCCGGAGAAAGTCTTGCCGTCCGGTGTGACGATCAAAGCACCTGTGGAGCGAATGGTTTCGTCCTCAAGAATATTGAGCGGCGGTTCGATTTTTCTGGCGTCATCCTTGGCGATCGAACCTGCAAACAGAAAGAAGATCAGCATCAAGAAGACAACGTTGATCAAAGGAATGGTGTTTTCCGGTGGCTCGCGCCGCTTGGGAGGGCTCATACGCATGTGTACTGTCCTACTTTCCGGTCACGAGCACCGTCTTGAGACCGCTTTGGCGTGCGGCTGACATGACATCCACCACATCCTGAACATCTGCCTCCGGCCCGGACCAGATCGCCACAAGCGCATTGTCGTTTGACGCCAGCACCGCAAACCGTTCCGCAATGTCGGTTTTGTCAAGCGAAACACCGTTCAGATCGATCCGGTCGGAGGTGTGAATGCGCAGATAGGCAGGCTTGAACTCGGCGCCCCCGCCCTGACCTCCACTGGAGACATCCAGCAATTGATAGCGGGTGAAGCTGGACGCCAGCATGAAGAACAGCAGCAGCAGAAAAATCACATCGATCAGAGACGTGAGGCCAACAGCCCGCCGTTTGGTCTGCCGTTCAAACCGCATGCCTCGGCTCCGCGACATCCAGCGGCACGACCCGGGCCGCGCCCCGTTCAGCAATGGCACCGGTAAAGAAGGCGGTGACAAGTGCCTCCAGTTCCGATTGCTCCGCATCGATCCGGCTGTCAAACCAGCCGACGATTGCGGATACCGGTATGGCCACGGCCAACCCAACGGCTGTTGTCAGCAACGCAACCCAGATACCACCGGCCAGAACCGATGGATCAACCGCGGCGCCGGCGCCCTGCATGGCCTGAAAGGCCTCAATCATGCCAAGGACCGTGCCCAGCAAGCCAATCAGCGGCGCGGTTTGCGCGATCATGTCGAGCGGGCGCAGATAGGCCCTCATACCGTTGATCCGCTGAACGCAAATCCGTTCGATGTCCTCTTTCAAAAGATCCTTGTCGGCATCGGCATGGCCAGACCCCTTGACCAGTTTGAGCACGACCTCGGACGTAATGGACTTGCTGCCAGCCGCGGTTATTTGGGCTTCCTGCGGCCTGCCTTCCAGCCATTGGTTGAGCGCTTTTCTCGCGCCGGAAAAACGTCCGGCTCCGAGAAGAGTAAACTGCAGGGCTTTGGCAACAATCAACGCAACCGCAGCGACAGACAAACCGAGCAGCAGCATGACCACGGGACCACCCTGATCAATCAGTCCGGCCAAGGGGGTCAAGAACGACGGTGCAAAAGATACAAGATCAACAGGCATGACAAATCACTTACAAGATGAATTCGATTTCCGAACGGGATGTAATCTGGAGTTTGGACAGGCAGTCGGTCTCAGGAGTGCTTGCGATGTCACAGGCCCTCACCTCGTTCAGCAACACGCGGGAGATTGAGGCACAGGCGCCTTTGCCAACGTCATATTGGCGCACCACGGTCTTGCCTGCCGGCATTGCTCCAAAATCCACGGCTGCGTAACCGGAGACACCCTCCGACTGATCGAACATCACAAGATCAAGCCCCAGCGCGCTGACCGGAGTGCTCAGTTGATTGCGGATCACAAAGGTCAGACGGCATGCGTCTCCAGCCGTTTCTGCCGTGTTCAGTTGAATGGAGATCCCTTCCGGAGATTGAGCCTGTATTGCAGGCGCCGCCAAGGCAGAACTCACGAGAAGGAAGGGCAAAACAAGTAATCTTTTCATAGCTGCATACACCCCGTTGAACATGAAAACCGGCATCATCCATTTTTGGGTGATCACCATGAGAGGTTCAGGATTTGCGGGAGTAGCCAGCGGCGGCATTGAACATTTGACGCCGCTCAATTCAGCCAGCACGAGTGCATCGTCAATGCGGACTCCAAGGCGCGAATGGCCGCCCGTGGAGACAGCGCTTGCGCGGGCAATTCCTGCCTTCGCAAACCCGAACCTCGGACTTCTCTTACAAATGCCTGAAACTGTATTGGCTGGGGGCGGAAAAGGACTTCGAACGGCCTTTGTCGCAGCCTTGGCTAAAGGTGTCTTACACCAAAAATTGCCACCGTGAAAAGCCAATACCGGAAAAAACATGAGTTTTTGCTCAAAGTTTTTTCCGGCTGAGTTCTCAAATAGATAACTGAATTGGTGTTTGGATCAAAGTGTCGCGCTTCACAAACTAAAACAGCGTTTGAATTCTGCGGCGGAACCGTCTAAACCATCCTCATTGCTGAGGAGGGGTTATGGAACACGCATCAACGCCGCAACGTCTTTTAAAAAATGCCGAGCGGTTGATGGCCGAAAAAGGTATTGCAGCAACCTCCGTCCGGGAGATTACCGACGTCTCTGATGCAAATGTCGCGGCCGTGAATTACTATTTCGGCAGCAAGACCGAGTTGCTGCTCGACCTCCTTAGACACCGCTTTGAGCAACTGGACCGGGAACTGCTCAAACGCATCAATGCTGCCGAAGAGCAGGCTGAAGGCGGCGTACCCGCAATCCGCGATCTGGCTGCGGCCTATTTCGATACGCTCGCTTTCCTGGGTTTCAATGAGGAGACCGGTGAACTGGATCCATTTATTCTTCTCATTCAAAGAGCTTCTGCCGAGCAGGAAACGCTTTTGGAGAGTGCGCAGGATTACACGGCGCCTGGCATATCCAAAATGATTGATTTGATGGCTGTTTCTGTACCGGCAGAAAGACGCAAGGACCTTGATGAACGGGCACTCATGGGCCTTCTGTTCACCTCCTCGGTTGCCGCGATGCCTTCCATGAGCATGGCAAATAGGAACGAGGTTCTTTATTCAGCCATCCGGGATTTTCTATTTGACGGACTAGAAGCGTTCTTCGCCCGTTTCAGCAAAGACATGTGATCCGGATGCTATTGATTTAAGCCGGTTTATTTGGCATCACCACACGATCAGAACCCGCGGCGGTACCAAGCCGCCAATTACCCACAACGCTGAGCCAATCCCAAGGAATAGCCAGGCGTCCCTTTATGGAGATGACCATGTGCAATTCCCGCTGGGCGGCACTCTTTCTTGCGTTCTTATTCAGCACACAGGCTGCAATTGCAGACACAATCACCATTGAAACGGCAAGAGGACCTGCAGAAGCTCCGAAGAAGCCGGAGAAAGTGGCCGTTTTCGACATTGCGGCGCTCGATACACTGCATGCCCTCGGTGTTAAGATTGCTGCTACACCACAGCCGTTCTACGTCGATTATTTGGAAGACGTAGGCAAGAAAACCGAAAAAGTCGGGTCGCTGTTCGAACCGGACTTTGAGACAATCCACGCACTTGGCCTGGATCTGATTGTCGCAGGCGGACGTTCCTCAAGCCAATATGATGCCCTGTCCGAATTGGTACCAACAATCGACATGACGATCTGGGGCGATGGTCTGCTGGACCAGGCAAAGGCCCGCTTGAATGCTTACGGAAGGCTGTTTGGCAAAGAGGAAAAGGCTGGTGAACTTGAGACCGAACTCGATGCAGCTGTCGATGCGCTCAAGGATCAAACAGCGCATGCGGGAACAGCCCTTGTTGTTTTGACGAATGGGCCAAAGATCAGCGTCTATGGCAAGGGATCGCGTTTTGGCTGGCTGCATACCGAACTGGGGCTGCAACCGGCTGTAAAGGAGGTCAAGGCATCGCCCCACGGCGAAGCGGTATCTTTCGAATTCATCCGTGAAAGAAATCCGGATTGGCTGTTCGTCATCGACCGCGCTGCTGCTATCGGCCAGGATTCGACGCTCGCCAAGGAGACGCTGGACAACAAGTTGGTTGCTGAAACGACTGCATGGAAAAAAGGTCAGGTTATCTACCTTGACGCGGCGAGCATCTATATCGCGGCAGGCGGCTACCAGTCTTTGATGAACACCCTCGGCGAGATTTCCAGCGCGCTCGCCAAAGCCGAATAACCGGAATTATTTCTTGGCTCTCCGGAAAGCTCAAACCAGCATCGCTGTGCCCGTCTGGCTGGTCCTGTCAGGATTGTTGCTGGCGCTCGTCCTTGCAAGTCTGGCCACCGGTGCAGCAAATGTCTCTTTCCTGAACCTGTTTCAAACCGGCGAAACTGGCAATCTGCTGGTCGTCAGCCGGTTGCCGAGGACACTTGCGGCCATTCTTGCCGGGGCTTCGCTCGCTGTAGCCGGTATCATCATGCAGACATTGGTACGCAACCGGTTTGTGGAACCTGGAACAACCGGGACGGTCGAATGCGCAGCGCTCGGCCTTCTGGTGACAACACTCTTGATACCTGGAGCTTCCGTCTTTGCGAAAATGGCCTTTTCAAGCGCTGCGGCCTTTGGCGGTGCGATGGCTTTTCTGGCTCTCGTACAAAGGTTGCCACCAACGCAGCCTCTTCTGGTACCGCTGACAGGACTGATTTATGGCGGGATCATTCTGGCCGCCGCCGAATTCATCGCCTATGAATTCGACCTCCTTCAATACCTCTCGGTTTGGCGAAGCGCTGAGTTTTCCGGCGTAATGCAAGGCCGGTACGAGCTGTTGTGGGCCTCGGGTGCAGTGGCCGCCGCAGCCTATTTTTATGCCGACAGGTTCACCATTGCCGGTTTTGGGCGCGATGCTGCGGTCGGCCTTGGATTGAACTACCGCCAGGTCCTGATTGCTGGCTTGTGCATCGTCGCGCTGATCACGTCCTTCACGATCATAACTGTCGGCATGATACCGTTTGTCGGCTTGGTCGTTCCTAATATCATTAGCCGATACAAAGGTGACAATGCACGCGCCACCCTCCCCCTCGTTGCCCTGACCGGAGGAACGCTGGTTCTTGCCAGCGACCTTTTGGGCCGCCTCATCAACTACCCCTACGAGATCCCTGTCGGCACGATATTCGGTGTTCTGGGTACGGGCATCTTCTTGTGGCTCCTGTTCGCAAGGCCCGCTCGTGATGACTAGGACGTTCCTGATCCTGGGGGCATGTGCCATCGTGGCGATCGCCGCTTTCATGGTTCTCGGCGCAAAGGGGAACTGGGAGTTTATCCTGGCCTTTCGCGGCAAAAAGCTGATCGCACTGATCTGTGTGGCTGTGGCGATCGCCGTCGCAACTGTCGTTTTTCAAACCCTTACCGGCAACCGGATCCTGACTCCGGAAATCATGGGTTTCGGCGTTTTATTCAAACTCCTGCAGACCGGCCTGGTCTTTGTCATGGGAGGCTTGGGTTACGCGATGATCAGCCAGGAGATGATTTTCTTCCTGGAATTCTTTCTCCTGTCAGCCGCCGCGCTCGCCCTCTTTGGTCTTCTCCTCGGAAACGGTATGCAAGACCTCTTCCGCATGCTGCTGGCAGGCGTGATTTTTGGTGTCCTGTTCCGCAGTTTGATTGATCTGCTCACCCGCCTGATCGATCCGAACGAGTTCGCCGTGCTTCAAGGCGCGCTCTACGCAAGTTTCAACCGCGTGGATACAACATTGCTAATGATAGCGGTGCCTCTGGTGGCGGTCAGTTCCCTGTTTGCCTGGAAAAAGCGCCATGTTCTGGACGTGATGGCTCTCGGCCGGGAACAGGCCATTGGTCTCGGCCTGAACTACAAGCGTGAGCTTTTTACCGGGCTTGTGCTGGTTACCGCGCTGGTTGCCACGTCAACGGCGCTAGTTGGCCCTGTACTGTTTTTCGGCCTGCTCGTCAGCGCTGTCAGCTATGAAGTTATCAAGTCACACAACCACGGCCCGATTCTTCTGGCCGCATCCTTGATTGCGATCACTGTTCTTGTTGGCGGACAGGCTGTCTTTGAACGGGTTTTCGGACTGGCAGCCACGCTCAGCATAGTAGTCGAGTTTGCCGGCGGCCTTGTGTTTCTCTACCTGATCCTGAGAAAGGTCCGGGCATGATTGAGATCGAAAATGTCACTTTCCATCATGGCAAGGCACCTGTCCTGAACGACATATCACTGTCTATCCCGAAGGGTGGGGTCACCGCCTTGATCGGACCGAATGGCGCAGGCAAATCGACATTGTTTGCATTGATGGCAAGGCTCCTGCCTTTGCAGGCCGGAAGCATTTGCTTCGACGGCGTCGACATCCGGCAGACACCTTCCAGAGAGCTGGCAAAGAAACTCGCAATCTTGCGCCAGGACACCTACGTCGCCTCGCGGATCAAGGTGCGCGAAATGGTCGGTTTTGGCCGGTATCCGCACCACTTGGGACGCGTGACAGAATACGATGAAGAAGTTGTTGCTGGGGCTTTGGACGAATTCGGTCTGACCGGTATTTCTGAACGTTTCATCGATGAACTGTCTGGCGGCCAGCGGCAGCGTGTGCTTGTCTCGATGGCCTACGCCCAGGACACCGAGTATTTGCTTCTGGATGAACCGCTCAACAATCTGGACATGCATTTTGCCCGCAACCTGATGCACCAGCTTCGTGTTTTGGCGGACAGTCATGGCAAGACAATCATCATCGTCCTGCATGACATAAATTACGCAGCAGCTTATGCCGATACGATCGTTGCGCTGAAGGATGGGAAGGTAGCAGCCCAGTCCAGCACAGAAGATTTCATGGCAGAAGCAACGCTGTCTCGGATTTTCGACATGCCGGTCCGCATCCGCACGGTGGACGGAACTAAGATCGCCTTGCACCACTTATAGGCATACAAAAAAACCCGGCGAGCGGCCCGCCGGGTTTTCCGTTTGTGTGATCTTGTCAATCAATACCGCAGCTTGGCAGCCAGACGGAACGACCGGCCCGGCTCGTAGTTCGGCACCAGGCCAACATCCACATACTCCGCGCCATAGGTTCCGCGGGCGATGTAGTTTTCATCAAAGATGTTGTTGGCTTCAAAGCGAACGGTCAGCGCCTCAAACCGTTTTGGATTGTACTCCGCATAGGCATTCACAACGAGATATGGATCGAGGGTTGCCAGACCGTGTTTTTCAAATCCGCCGTACTCCAGAGCTGCGTCCAGCGTGCCGCCCAAGGTGACATCATATTCTTCGAACGTGTGTGCAACTTCCGCCGAAATGACCTGTCCCACCTGTGAGCCGAAGTCCTGGACGTAGTAGCTTTCAGACGTTCCATCCGGATTGGCAACATCGGTGTTTGAATAGGAGATCCTGGCAAAACCATTGCCCCAGTTGTATCCGCCAGCAAGATTGAACCCATAGCTGCTGAGGTCAATG
Organism: Roseibium sp.; assembly: GCA_965230705.1. Lineage (GTDB taxonomy): Bacteria > Pseudomonadota > Alphaproteobacteria > Rhizobiales > Stappiaceae > Roseibium. The sequence continues at coordinate 2,747,514 of CBDDLN010000001.1, forward strand.
TTCTGGTCAATGTCGCGAAAATTCCAGAAGCGTGTATTGAAGACGTTGCCTTCCGCAAACCAGCCATTGTTTTGGTATTTGATACCGGCAGTCACGTTGTCGGAGCGGAGCGGCTTCAGATTGGAGTAATCCATGGCCCGCCAGAATTCGAAGGTCTCTTCAAGATCGATCCCGCCGAACACGTTGGAATAACCCGCATTCACGGAGAACCCGCCGCCAACGGCAATTTCAGCAAAGGCGTTGCCGCTGAAGCCGAAGTTATCCAGGTCGGTGCCGTCCTTACCGGTAAAGTGATTGCTGTCAGCACGGCCACCAAGAGACAGACTAAGGCGTTCATAAGGCCTGATCCGCGCCTGAACATAAGCGCCGACATTCGCAACGCTCTCGTCGAGATCACCATCGAAATCATCGGTGTAATCGGCCTGTTGGGACAGGAAGTCCAAGCCGCCCGTGATTGTGTTGCCTTCGCTTAGTTCAAAGACGTTTTCTGCCTTCCCCGACCAGGTTCCAACAGTCGCCATGCTGCCCCAGGGATCGACAACCTTGAAATCATTTTCGCTGTAACCGGCGACAACGACCGGATTCCAGACTCCGCTGACCGTGTCCTTCCCAAAGTTGATTGCATAGTTCTGGCGGGTTGTGTCGTAGATACGCGACACATAGGTGCCGTTTACGGTCTGAAGATTTGCCCGGAACGGCCGTTCAGCTGCGTCGGAAACATATTGTCCAGACACCTCAAAGCGATAGCCGGTCTCCGTTTCATAGGCCGTCTTACTAAGGGCACTATAGAAATCTTCGCCGGATGCAAAAACGTCGTTGCCGTTACCGTCCTTGTAGTCGACACCGTTTGCGCCCCTCAGGTAACCCAGTACTTCAAAGCCATTTGACATGGCATAGGCAGCGGTGCTGCCGGTGAAGGTTTCACCGTTGGTCGTGTAGCTGACATCTGCAAAAGCGCCGAAACTCCGGCCGTTCAGGACAAGATCGGCAACGTCGACGGTTTCATAGACAATGGAACCTGCAAGTGCGCCGAAACCAGCATCAGCCGGGGCAACACTCGGATCAACGCGAACGGACTTTAAAAGAGTCGGGTCAATGTAGTTGTCCGCCGTGTGGTGGAACACCCGGTTCCCCTGCAGAACACCATCGATGCTGACCGCAAGGTTCGCGTCAACAACACCATTCACATGAACCTTTTGCGAAATTGCGTTGCCGCCGCCAACCTGAACGCTGGCATCCCCTGCAAAGAGATCCCTAGCATTTTGAGGATCATTGAGTTCGATCTGATCTCTGGAGATATAGATTGAATTCGCCCGGTCAGCGGCACCCTGGTGTTTGTCATTCTGCTCAGCTTCACCAGAAGTGACGGTAATTGTTTCCAGAGTTGAGCCATCCAAAGCATTGGAAGACGTGGATGCGTCTTGCGCGGCCGCACCACCGGCCAGGATCGCGGACTGCAAAATGGTGCTCGCAAGCAAATATGAAAGACGCACGCGGTCAGGCATGGTCAGGCCCCTTGTATTTAGATTTTCAGATTGCTGCTGGATCCGACCTTCAGCCGAATTTGGCTGGCGCCGTCCCTACCAAGGCGCCTTGCAAATTCATATATATGAGAAAATTACTCATGTAAAACACTGTTTTAAATTTCGTTTGGAACGCTGCAAATCAGCCACACTTGGCGCCGACGGGCGGCAGGCCGGCGAAAAACGGATGATCAATTTGGCAGAAAACCGCTTTTCTTTTCGAAGAAGGGATCAAGCGGCAGGCGCACAATTTAACCTCTTGGCAAAACCAAACAGCCAAGCGAAAAATCAGTTTGGGAGCCGTTTGTGTAGCTCTGGAAAATCACACATCAAACAAACAAGAAAGACCGCCGGTTTAGCGGCGGTCTTCGTGTACAGGTCATAAAGGATTGCGTCTAATCCACCGGCTGCGATCACGACGTGCCTTACAGCCAATCGAGTTTCAACTCCTCGCGCCAGGCGAACCGCTCTATATGCCGGTCGATCACGTTCTTAATCTCCGCCAGTTTCTCGTCGTCTTCGGCGTTGCAGCGGATCGTCAGATTGTCGCCATGTGCCTCCATGCGGCACGTTCCGATCGAAAAAGTGACCTCACCGTGAGTCGGCTCCCATTCGGCCGGTACTTTGTGAGCAAAGTGCTTGCAGAGTTGCTGAAGGTATTTGGACGCGGACGGTGTTTGCGCTGTCGAATGGGCGGTGAACATTGTTTTTTCTTTCTGTAGCAGCACGAAAAAAGCGAGCCGGATGACCGGCCCGCCGTTTGGTGGATGTTGGAACCTGTCAGAACTTGGCCGTCGCGGTCAACATGAAGCTGCGGCCTGGCGAGTTGACCGGTATCACCGCGGAAGTTTCCGAAAAACTGCCCCGGCTGTAATAGGTTTCGTCCAGCAGATTGTTGACTTCGCCGCGTAGCGTAAAGTCCGTCGTGCCGAAGTCTGGTGCCCACTCTGCAAAGACATTCACGACCTCATAACCTGGAAGCGGATTCTCATAACCGTTGTCCTCAAGGTCCTGATTGGAATACTCAAGGGCAATCTCAACGTCGGCCCCGACCGTCAGGTTCCAGTTCTCAAACGTATATCCGGCTCCAAGCGAGATGATGTCACCCACCGGTACAGCATTGTTATAGTCATTGGAAACCGCGGACCGGTCCCCGTAGTCCACATCGGAGTGTGAGAACGCCGCCCGAAGATAGGCATTGCTCCATTCGTACCGCGCCGATAGATCAATACCTTGTGACACCAGGTCTTCGCCATTGATGCGGGTCCGGGTGGCATAGTCGAAGGCCACCGGATTCAGCATCTTGATGTAGAAAAGCTCCGCGCTCAATGACAGCCCACGAAGCTGGTAGGTCAGACCAACCCTCGCGTTGTGGGATGTCGTCGGATCGAGATCATTGGCATAGCTATAGTCGGCAGCATGAAAGAGGCCCGTTTCTGCCTGTTCAATCCCGCCAAAGACATAGGAATAACCCGCATTTGCGCGCAGGCCTTCAGTGATCGCCAAACCGACATTGAGGTTGGGCGACAGGCCGAAGTTATCAAAAGTCTGTCCATCCACAGCATGATAGCTTTGGAAGTCGGCACGCAAACCGGTTGAGACGTCCCACCGCTCGGCCGGTGTCAAACGTGCCTGCAGATAACCACCAAGATTGGTGATTTCCTCCGCAACGTCAGTGGCAAAGTGGAACCGCTCGACATCAATCTGGTCATGGTAGAAATCAACACCAGCTGTTACGGTTCCAAGCCCAAAGTGGAACCTGTTCTGCGCGTGACCACCTATGGATTGCACATCGGAATTAAAGGCACCATGCGCGGTCGTATACCCGTTGTTGTTCGGGCGGTGCAGCTTGTTCTGGTTATAGTAGAGCAAGACTTCCGGATCGAAACTTCCCTCTGCACCTTCAATCGTGTATTTGAAAGTGGTGGTAAGCCGCTCATAGAGGTTTTCATTGAATGCCCCGCCATTTGGCGGACCGGTGACAATGCCCATGTTTGTCCGTAGGCGGCGGTAACCATCATCCCGGTAGTATTCGCCGGAGGCCTCAAAGCGGTGGCCTTCCTGGCTTTGATAGGCGATCTTTCCAAGACCATTCCAAAGGTCGGCTGCAGTCCCCTCCTCCGTAACTCCGTCGCCATCCTTGTGGTCTTGTCCTTCTGACCGTGTCAGGGCTGCAAGATACTCAAACCCATCCACCATGCCGTATCCGGATACCGTGGCCGATAGCGTTTCAGAGTTGGTGTCATACCCCAGAGAAACGAGGCCGCCGTTGGTTCGCCCCTCTTTCAGCATGTCCCGCGCACCAACGGTCTCAAACTGAGCGCTGCCGCCCAGGGCTCCCGGACCATCATCAGCTGGCGCTACGCCGGCATTTACTGCAACAGATTTCAGGAACAGCGGATTGATGCCAAGGTTTCCGTTGTGATGCCAAACGTTGTTTTTCTGGCGTGCACCATCCACCGTGATACTGAGCTTCGATTGATCGATGCCATGCACGTAGAATTTTTGCGATGCGGGGCTGCCGCCTGCAACTGCGATTGACGGCGTGCTCTGGAACAGCTGCTTTAAATCGACAGGCTGTATCCGCTGAATGTCTTCTGACGACAGTTCCACACTGGTTTCGAGCGTTTCGAAGTTCTCAGCTTCGGCGTCCTTGACGACGACGGTATCGAGCTCTTGACCGTCCTGAGCAAAGGCTGACGCAGAAACGAGCGCTAGCGTGCTGACAGAAGCAAAAACCGCAGCCTGCCTCAATATTCCAACTGACATATTATCCCCAACCCCAGTCAATCGGTGCCCCGATATTCGAGTTCCACCAATCGACTTAAACTTGACTTAGATATTCAGGTATTTAATAAGGGGAGCGCTGCTGCCGGACAATTCGTAAAGCGTTTGCAAGTCACCCAAACTCATTTGCGAATCTGGTCCTGGAGCCAAAACGCCTTGTTTCTCAAAGGCGTAGTCAGCCGGACAGCGCGAAATTTCAGCCACTCTTCGCAAACAGGATCCGCAGGCGAGGTCTGTATTCAGGCATGTTTATTCCGACTGACCATCATCGGCACTACGTCACCAAAGAAGACCTCATGGGGCAGAGAGAAGCCCGCCCCATGCGTTGGCTCGCGCCGGAACTTGAAACCGGAGACAATGTTCTCAGGGGGGCTGTCGAATTTGTAAAAATCGAAGACGGACTGACGGTGCATTTTTCCAATGCCGAGGATTTGCACAATCTGAGGCTGGAGTCGGAGTGCGGGCCGCGTGTCAGCATTTCGCTTTTCCTGGAGGGACAGGTCGAAGCCTATGTGGGTGATTTCAAGGTACCCATGCCTGTTTATGACGCTGAGGCGCGGCACTGGACCCCTGTCGCAACCATCTTTTCGCAGAACAAAACAGAGAAATTCATCCGCGTCGCCCGGAAAGGTACGCGCCTGAAAAAGGTGACCCTATCGGTTTCCCATGAATGGCTGTTTGGCCATCTGGAATTGTCCGATCCTGACTTCGGCGCTTTCAAGGAGTTCGCCGACAGGCACTTCTCCAAGCTGAGCTGGACACCTAGCGCGCATGCCATTGGCCTAGCCGAACAAATTATCGCCGCGCCGAGCCGGTCCCCGTTTCAACACAAGCTCTATATCGGAGCCCGTGCCTATGGTCTGCTTGAAGAAGCCTTTCAGCAGTTCTCCGAGCATCATCCACCATCAGTTACCAACACCCTTGATGGCAAGGACAGGAGCAGGCTGTTGATTGTTGAACATTTCCTCAGCAGTCAGAGAGGTCATTGGATTACGGCCGAGGAACTGGGGCAACGCGTTGGCATGAGCCCCAATTCCCTGCAACGCTTGCTTAACCGGACCTATGGCCTTTCCACGTCACGGTTTATCCGCCGCTTCATGCTCGAAAAAGCCCGCGAGGCCCTGGAGCGGGACGCGGTCTCAATCGCTGAGGCTGCCCATATCGCCGGCTATTCCTCACCGGCCAATTTCTCCACGGCCTTTAAACGGGAATTCGGCCTGTCACCAAAACAGGTCACCTGACCAACACTCTCGAATGCGCCGGCGCAATGCCCGAATGGCCTTCATCGTCGCCGGCCCAACCAAGTCTGACGGGGATAGCGTTGACCAAAAACAATTCACCTGAAAACCGCAAACACCAGCAGCTTCGGTTTCACGGAGCAAATGAGCGCCGCATTTCGGCATCAAGCCTCGGTCTGTCGCACGTAGAAGATTCCGTGCTTCGATGCCTTCGAATGTTCTGCTTGAGTTACGCCAGGCCAGAAAGCTTTGCCTGGGAGGCGGCGCTGGACACAAGTGTCAGGGACTTTGGTCCCGTCCATGGACCACACATTGGTCTGGCAGTCATGGCCTGCATAAGAACAATCCGCATTTCGCGGACAACATGCTTCCATTTCACCAACCCGGGCTGCCGGTGCTGCCGCGGCAGCCTTTCTGAAAACGAATGCCAATTCGTTGCGCTCATACGGGCAGAAGAGAACAGCAAAGGCCTGGACCGCCAAAAGCAGTCGTTGATCCTGTGTGAAGGCGGCGAAACTGCCCCCCTGCTAAACGCTGTTCAGCAGCTGGTGTTTGTGCTGGGGAACCGCACAAATGGCGCCTCCCCCTCCGGCAAAAATCCGGGCAAAGCGCGAATGAAATTCTGGCACTAGTAGCTGCCAGAATAATGACCGTTCAATAAAGCCCCCTCGACGCCCATTTTCCGTCCATTCTCACTTAACCGCCTGCCGGACATCTTGGAAAGAAAACCTTAACACTTGCAGAACACAATGAGAACAGGTATGGTATGTTCGTGATTTGTACCAGACCTTGGTACCTTATTGGAGACTGGGCGGATGCTGACGCGCAAGCAATATGAACTCCTCATGTTCATCCATGAGCGGTTGAAGGAAACCGGAGTTCCGCCGTCATTTGATGAAATGAAGGACGCGCTCGATCTGAGATCAAAGTCCGGCATCCACCGGCTGATTACAGCCCTTGAAGAACGCGGCTTTATCCGCCGCCTTCCGAATCGGGCAAGGGCCATGGAAGTGATCCGGCTGCCTGATTCGATTGCACCGGGCCTCAGCGCACCGCGTCAGCGCGGCAGTTTCTCTCCGGAAGTCATTGAAGGCTCCCTTGGCAAGGCTTCTCCGCCTCCCCCTGCCCCTGACCCAGGTTCGGAAGGAAACGCGATCGATGTGCCGGTTATGGGTCGGATTGCGGCCGGTGTTCCGATCGAAGCGATCCAGACCCACAGCCATACGATTTCCGTTCCGCCGGATCTTTTGGGCACCGGTGAACACTATGCGCTTGAAGTGCGCGGCGATTCCATGATCGAGGCCGGCATTCTTGACGGCGACACTGTACTGATCCGCAAGTCCGACACGGCGGACAGCGGCGACATCGTCGTTGCGCTGGTTGATGACGAAGAGGCGACCTTGAAGCGCCTGCGCAAGAAAGGGGCTTCCATCGCTCTGGAAGCGGCAAACCCGGCCTATGAAACCCGGATTTTTGGGCCGGGCCGTGTGCGAGTCCAAGGCCGGCTGGTGGCCTTGTTCAGGCAGTATTAAATTCCGGCAGTATTAGAGGCCCCCGGAAACGGTTGGGCGATGTTATTTGCCTGAACAGGCTGGCCTTCTCTGAGTTGTTTCTTCAGGCTCCACCTAACGGTGCCATGGCCGCGCAGGCACGGTCCGGGCAGCTTGCCATTTGGACACGACTGTGACCCAAACCGGTTCGGCTGCAGATTGAGGCGGATTGGTGGTCTCGCTAAAGGCGTTGCCGGAGCGAAAGACTTGCGGAATGCCGGCCTGCGCAACCCCGTCTTTTGTTTTCTTCACGGTAAGCCAAAGCGATAAAGCACCAAGAGCCTTCCGGTCGCTGCCGTCGATAACAAGGTCCGCTCTGCACTCTTCCGGCGCTCCGAGAGAAGTTACAATGACGGTCGCCCACCGGCAGTCTTCCAGGAGCGCCCTTTGTGTCTCTGGAAAGGCTATGACGGCAGGCTGCATCTTCGCTGCCCCCTCTCCGTTGTAACGGTCACCAAATAAAGAACCATCAAGCAGCGGATAGGCGGCAACAATACAACCTCCCTTGTCGCAGGCTCGCTGTGGTGCCGTCATCCGATGATTCTGAAAGTCGTTTGACGGTGCGCCTTCCGCCTGCAGCCAGATCTCGGCAGCAAACCCGGTCCGGGTACCGGAGATCCTCAAATTTCCGGACTTGTCCCGTGCCGCGACCAATTTGCCGCGTTCGGCGATCTGTACATCCGGCGGCCGGGCACCAGCCGCTATTCCGACCGCAAGAGCCAACGGAGCGATTGCTGCCAATCGTCTGCGACCCGTCAGAAGAACCCCCGCGAAAAGACTTGATAGACCTAGAAGCGTTACGCTGGCTGACGGTGCTGCAATAACGCCGCCGCCATCTGGCAAGCTTGCTGTCCAACGGGCCATGTCCAGCAGAAGATCCAATCCGAATGCCATGACCTTGAGCGGGTAGATCGCCAGGCCAAATGGCAGCAGAACCAGCGCCAAAACGCCCATTGGCATGATCACCAGTGAAAACACCGGCATGCCCAAGACATTGCCGATGAGCCCGTAAGGCGCCACCCGGCCGAAATGATAGGCCCCGATGATGCCCGTGGCCGCTCCGGCGACGAGCGCCGTAACCACAAGTCCGGCAATCCAGCCCGCCCCCTTTCGAGCAATCCTGTAAGTTCCGGAGAGCGATCCGGAAACGCCGAGGTTCTCAGATTGCCGCGCCCGCCAGGTTTCATAGACCGCAACCAGGCACAGGACTGCCGAAAACGACATCTGGAACCCGGGATAAAACAGCCGCTCCGGCGCAATGATGAGCAAGACCAGGGCTGCCAGCGCGACACTGCGCAAGGTAAGGCCGCGGCGGCCGCACAAAATGCCGAGAAACACCAGAAACACCATGATGAAGGACCGCTGAGTCGCAACCGAGGCCCCGGAAAGCGCCAAATAGGCCGCAGCGGCGCCAAGCGCGGCAAGTGCGGCGATCCTGTGCGTGGCAAAGCGGAGAGAAACGGATTCGCTAAAGGAGAGAAGCAACAGGAAAACCGAATAGGCGCCGCCGGCAAAAAGCGCCATGTGCAGGCCGGAAATCGCCAGAATATGTGCAAGCCCAGCCTGCCGGAGCGCCTCTTCCCCGCCTTCTGACAAATGGCTACGGTCGCCGACCAAAAGAGCAACCGCCAGCGCAGAAGGATCACCCGGTCCGAGTGCCATCCTGATTCTGCCGGAAATGCCTTGGCGCAGATCATCGAGCCATCGCCGGACTTTCTGCAACAGGGAGGCTGACCCAAGGTCGACCGGCCTTGCCGCCCCATAGGCAAAACCTGTCGCACCTATTTGATCGAAATAGGCCCGAAAGGCGAAATCATACCCGCCGGGCCGGACCGGACCGGCAGGCGGAAACAGCCTCGCGCGGACCTCCACACCATCTCCAATCCGGCCGTAAGACGTGTCCGGCACCGAAACACGGATTTTTTCCGGAAAACCATCGGGCGGCCCGGTGTTCCCGGAGAGGGCGACGTCTCGCACTTCCAGCACAAGACGAACGCCGTGGGTACTTTCCTGCCGGTCCGACACGATCCCGGAAACAGTCCGGGTCGTTTCTTTGGATAGCCTTGGCGCACTCGCCAGATGGGTCTGCAGAAGGGCAATCGAAAACCCGGATAAAACCGCAAGACCGAGAGCCAGCCAAAGGTTCCGAACAACAACTTGCCGGAACCTAAAGGCAAAACCACCGCTTACCGCCATCAAAACACCAACAGCCCATGGCTGCGGCTCGTCGGGCAGCATCATGTAAAGCGCAATTCCCGCAGCGAAAGCAAAGGCTATCCAGAGCAATTGATGGTCCGGAACGTCCTTGCGGGAACCGTGGATGTTGGAAAGCGGCGGATCGTTAGCCTGCGAATTTGGCCGCCAGAAGGTGACGGCGGGGCCAACAAGATGTGAGAGGAAGATTTTATTACGGCGCTGGCGCTGTTCATCAGACCGCCCGACGGTCTCTATCGTTTTACCAGGATCTCCACCGCGCTCCGCGCTCAAGGATCTCCCCCTTTATCCCGGCATACCAAGCTGATGGCGGCAAGATCATTGTGCCGAGCCTATTTTGCCGCCCGTCCGCCTGTGCTAAGACCCGCGCGAACCGGCAAAACGCCGCCAAACATCATCATATTGGCAGAGACCTTCAAGTAACACCATGGCCCAAGACGTTGTCACCCGCTTTGCTCCTTCGCCAACCGGCTTCCTGCACATTGGCGGGGGCCGTACCGCCCTGTTCAACTGGCTATTTGCCAAACGCCACGGCGGCAAGATGCTCCTGCGTATCGAAGACACGGACAGGGCCCGATCGACCGATGAAGCCGTCGACGCCATTCTCGATGGTCTAAACTGGCTCGGACTGAACTGGGAAGGTGATCCGATTTCCCAGTTCGCGCGGGTCAGCCGGCACAAGGAAGTGGTTGATCAGCTGGTCGCCGAGGGCAAAGCCTATCGTTGCTATTCAACACCAGAGGAACTGGCCGAAATGCGCGAAAAGGCGCGGGCCGAAGGCCGCCCGCCCCGTTACGACGGCACCTGGCGCGACCGGCCTGATTCTGACGCACCCGAGGGCATTGCCCCGGCGATCCGGTTGAAGGCGCCGCTTGAGGGCGAAACAGTCGTAGACGACATGGTTCAAGGCCGGGTTGTCTTCCCGAACAAGGATCTCGACGATCTTGTTCTGATGCGCTCCGACGGCACACCAACCTACATGCTCGCCGTCGTAGTCGACGATCACGACATGGGTGTTACCCACATAATCCGCGGTGACGATCATCTGACCAATGCGGCCCGGCAAACGCTGATTTTCCAGGCTATGGATTGGGATGTGCCGAAAATGGCTCATATTCCGCTTATTCATGGTCCAGATGGTGCCAAGCTTTCCAAGCGCCACGGCGCCCTCGGTGCTGAGGCCTACCGCGCGATGGGGTATCTGCCGGAAGCCATGCGCAACTATCTGGCGCGGCTCGGATGGAGCCACGGCGACGAAGAAATCATGTCCACGCAAGACATGATCGGCTGGTTCGGGTTTGATGCCGTTGGCAAGTCCCCTTCCCGGTTCGACTTCAAGAAACTCGAAAACCTCAATGGTCACTATATGCGCACCACGCCGGATGCCGAGCTCCTGGACCATTGGAAAGCCTGTCTCGCCCATCTGGAGGGAGGAGAAACAGTTTTGCAATGGCTCGCTGATGCGGCCAACCAGGCAACTGTTCTTACGGCCCTTCCTGGTTTGAAGGAACGCGCCAAGACCCTGGTCGAACTGACGGAAAGCGCTTCTTATCTCTGGCGCCAGCGGCCATTGGAAAACGATGAAAAAGCGGCGAAAATCCTAAGTGACGATGCGCGCGGCATCCTTGGCGAAATCCACTCTGTCTACGATGGCCTGGAAAACTGGGATGCGGACGGCCTCGAAGCCGCGACCAAGGCTTTTGCGGAAAACAAAGAGTTGAAACTTGGGAAGGTTGCTCAACCCTTACGGGCAGCCTTGACGGGTCGCGCTACGTCACCAGGTATCTATGATGTGTTGATTGCACTTGGCCGCGAAGAAGCATTGGGCCGGATCAAGGATCAGGCAAAATAGGCATCTGATACAAGCACTTACACGGACACCAATGGCCGCGATACTTTTGTTTGATAGCACCTATAACGAAAGCCTTATAGGTCGCTGCCTTGCGGCAGTGCCGCAAATGGGATAGGCAGGACGCGACCATTCCTCCAGCATCACCTGGTAGGCGTAACCAACCCTTAAATTGGGGGTTTCTTGCCGGCCTTGGTGTTGCTTCACGAGTCAGCAAAGGGGGTTTCCTGAATGGCCGAAAACAACGCCAAGATTAACTTGGGTGGTGCAGACCACTCTTATCAAGTTCTTGACGGAACTATTGGCCCGTCGGTTGTGAACATCGCGTCACTGTACAAAGACACGGGCATGTTCACATACGATCCGGGTTTCACGTCAACCGCGTCCTGCGAATCCAAGATCACCTATATCGATGGTGACGAAGGGACATTGCTCTACCGCGGCTATCCGATCGACCAACTCGCCAATCATGGCGATTTCCTGGAATCCTGCTACCTGCTGCTCTACGGCGAACTGCCGACAAAGGCTCAAAAAGACGATTTCGTGAACCGTGTGACCTACCACACGATGATTCACGAACAGATGAGCCGTTTCTTCTCCGGCTTCCGCCGCGACGCGCACCCGATGGCCATCATGGTTGGCACCGTTGGCGCGCTCGCAGCGTTCTATCACGACTCGACCGACATTTCCGATCCGCACCAGCGCATGGTCGCTTCCCTGCGCATGATCGCCAAAATGCCGACAATCGCTGCCATGGCCTACAAGTACCATGTTGGCCAGCCGTTCGTGTATCCGCGCAACGACCTCGACTATTCGTCGAACTTCCTCCACATGTGTTTCGCGGTGCCTTGCGAAGAGTACAAAGTGAATCCGGTTTTGGCGCGTGCCATGGACCGGATTTTCATTTTGCACGCCGACCACGAGCAAAACGCCTCCACATCAACGGTACGTCTGGCCGGCTCTTCCGGCGCCAACCCGTTTGCCTGCATCGCGGCCGGCATTGCCTGCCTCTGGGGTCCTGCCCACGGTGGTGCCAACGAAGCTGCACTCAACATGCTGTCCGAAATCGGCTCTGTTGACCGTATTCCGGAGTTTGTTGCGCGGGCGAAAGACAAGAACGACCCGTTCCGCCTCATGGGCTTCGGGCACCGGGTCTACAAGAACTATGACCCGCGCGCCAAGATCATGCAGAAGACCTGTCACGAGGTACTCGGCGAACTTGGCATCAAGGATGACCCTCTGCTCGACATCGCAATGGAACTCGAGAAGATCGCTCTGAACGACGAGTACTTCGTTGAGAAGAAGCTCTATCCGAATATCGACTTCTATTCCGGCATCACGTTGCGCGCCCTTGGCTTCCCGACCAACATGTTCACCGTGCTGTTCGCGCTGGCCCGTACGGTTGGCTGGATCGCGCAGTGGAAAGAGATGGTTGAGGATCCGTCCCAGCGAATCGGCCGTCCGCGCCAGATCTACACCGGCTCGACACAGCGTGACTATGTGCCGATCGGCGAACGCCGCTAAGCAACCGCTAAAGAGTATTGAAAAGGCGCCTTTCGAGGCGCCTTTTTTTGTTTGCCGCCCAGGCGCCTCCAAAATTTCCAATACAGAAATCCCGTCACACTCAGCTTGACTACAATGCAGTGCAACAGTACCGTATTGCGGAACAGTCGTAGCGATTGTTAAGTTGAGCGCATCAGCGTTCAGCAAACCAGTATCGGCAACAAATGGTGGTAGTTGCGGAGAAAACCACAGCAAGTCTGCATTCATGGGAGGAAACGTGGTGCTGAAGAAAAACAAGGTCCTGAAGACCCTTTTGGCGGCAACCGCTGCGCTGGTCGCGCAGGCCGCCGTCGCTAAGGAAACGATCAATGTGACCGTCCTTTCCGGATACCCTGACCGCACATCCTGGGTGCGCGTCTTCAAGGAATTCTGGATGCCCGAAGTCAACAAACGGTTGGCTGAAAAGGGAAATTACGAACTGAACTACCTTGAGGCTTTCGGTACAGTCGTAAAGCCAAGGGGTGAATTCGACGGCACGCAGAACGGCCTTGGAAACATTGGCCTTGTTGTCTCAATCTTTCATGCGGATAAAATTCCGCTCTCCAGCGTTTCCTATGTTGCGCCCTTTACCAGTGTCGATCTTGAACTGAACCCGCGCTTGAACGACGAGTTGACCTTCTCCATTCCTGAAATGCGTCAAGGCTGGGAAAAGTTCAATCTTGAGTTCCTCGGTCACATGGCAACCATCAAGACCTATGCGGTCATGTCGAAGGAGCCGATCAAAAGCCTTGAGGATTTCAAGGGCATCAAGGTTTCCGGCGCCGGCTTGAACCTTCGTTGGCTGGAAGGCCTCGGTGCAACTGGCGTTCCGAGTGCGCTGACCAAATTCTACCAGGACGTCAACAGTGGCGTAACCGACGCGATGATTGCCTGGGCCGATGCCGTCGCCTCGTTCAAACTGTGCGAAGCCGCGCCTTACTTCCTCTCTGCGGACATGGGCGCCGTTACCGCGCTGGCAGTTGTGGCCAACAAGCCCTGGTTCGACGGACTTCCGGATGAAGTCAAGGACGTGATGCGCGAAGTCACACCGCTTTACCGCGATGAACTGGCCCGCCAGACCTCAGCTGGGGATGCCAAGGGTCGTGAAGAATGCGTGAAACAGGGCGGCACCATTTTTGAACTGCCTGCCGATCAGCGTCAGCTCTGGGCTGAATCCCTGCCGAACATCGCCAAGGAATGGGCGGCAGCAGCGGAAGCCCAGGGTCTGCCGGGCAACAAGGTCCTGAAGGGATACATGGACGGAATGCGCGCTGCCAATCAGCCGATCGCCCGCCATTGGGATCGTGACTGACCTAATTGAAAAACAATGCAGCTCCGGGATCATCCCGGGGCTGCTGCCGTATTTCCAATTAGGAATAGTCAAAAACGCAGTTGCCGGCTGACCGCAGGATTGAGGTCGGATTGACCGATCGATGCGGAACCGCACCACGCACAGGTTCGCGCAGTGACAGAGCCCAGAGAAAAAACACCCCTTTTGGTCAGCCTGACCACGCCGCTCATGTGGAGCCTGAACAACGCCACCACTGTGCTCAATGCTATTGGCACCTTGTTGATCATCGCGTTGATGGTCCTCATCTGCGTCGATGTCGTTGGCCGGAACGTGCTTTACACATCTGTTCCCGGTGTCATCGAGCTGGCTGAGCTCGGGATCGTCTCGATCGTATTCCTGCAAATTGGTGACACGTTGAAGGCCGGAAAACTGATGCGGTCCGATGGCGTGATAAAGGTCATTGCGCGCCGTGTACCCCGCCTGGCGCAATTTATGAACATGCTGTTCGACGCAACCGGTGGCGTGCTTTTCTATTTCATCGCCAAGGGCGCCTACAAACGCTTCACCGACGCTTTCGAGGGCGGTTACTACATCGGCAACCTCGGCGAATTCACTGCTCCAACATGGCCCATGGAACTCACGGTATCCGTCGGCTCCGCCCTCGTCTGCCTCTTGTTTGCAACCAGCACCATCCGGCGCTTCGCTGTTTTGACCGGTCTTATACCCGGCAAAAGCAATTCTGAAGACGACACCGAGTTCGGGAGCTCTGCGGACCTATGACCGGACTTGAAATTGGCATCGTTTCTATTGCCGCAATTCTGACTTTCGTCTTCCTGGGCATGTATATCCCGGTCGTGCTGGCTTTGATCTCTCTCGTCGGCACCTGGTTCATCACCGGGAACTTCATGATTGCAACGCATCTCCTGACGCAAAAGTCGGTCGAGACAGTCGCCAGCCAGGAATTTGCAGTCATTCCGTTATTCGTCTTGATGGGGCTGCTGATATCCGTCTCGGAAATCGCCAAGGAAACGTTTGTTGTCGCCAACTATGTGTTCCGAAAGGTAAGCGGCGGCCTCGGTGTTGCGACCGTTGCGGCAAACGCGATTTTTGCCTCCATTACCGGTGTAAGCATCGCCTCGGCCGCGGTTTTCACCAAGGTGGCCGTGCCGGAAATGCTCCGCTTTGGCTATCATCCCCGCCTTGCCGTTGGCATTGTTGCCGGCAGTTCCGTGCTTGGAATGCTGATCCCGCCGAGCATCCTGCTTATCGTCTATGCGTTCATCGCCGAAGTCTCGGTGGGGTCCCTGTTTCTGGCGGCGATAGTCCCCGGCCTCATGCTGGCTTTGTTTTACGCTATAGCCATCTTGATGGTCGGCAAATTGAAGCCGGAATGGGTCGGCAATTCCGCACTGCAGCTTGCCTCTGAGGCCGAAGACATTGACCTTGGCACCGCCGTCAAGCTGCTCGCTCCCATTGCCGCATTGGTTGCCCTTGTCATCGGCGGCATCTATGCAGGGATCTTTACCCCAACGGAATCCGGCGCTGTGGGTGCAGCAGGCGCTCTGATCCTGACACTTGCCAAACGCCGCCTCTCCTTCCGGATTTTCTGGAAGGTCGCGGTGGACACTGGACACATCACTGCCTCCATCTGCTTCATGATCATCGCCGCCAGCATGTATTCATCCATGCTTGGCCTCTCCGGAATTCCGTCAGAACTGCGCAGCTGGGTTGTGGACTCCAATTTCGGCATTGTAGCGCTGCTTTGCGCCTATGTGCTGATCGTCATCATCATGGGCACACTGCTCGACTCGATCTCGATCCTGCTGATCATCGTGCCGATCTTCCTGCCTTTGCTGAAGTATTTCGATGTCGATCTGGTCTGGTTCGGTGTTCAATCGATCATCGTCGTGGAAATCGGTCTGCTGACCCCGCCCCTCGGCATTGCCGTTTTTGTGGTGAAGAGTTGCCTGGAAGACAAGAGCATCTCGCTGAAGGACGTGTTCCTCGGCGCCATGCCTTTTGGGTTGATCATGTTGCTCGTCGCAATCCTGATCACGATCTTCCCCGGCTTTCTGATCCTCTAACGAAGGGGTTGAAGTCCATTTCCAAGCATCTGCCGATAATGGCAGTGCGAACGCAACCAAGGCTGGCAGGCTGGCTACGCCCTGAATTCCATTGCATTGGAGAAGGCAGGACTGGACTTATGCGGCGTAGTCCAGCCTGCCAATGCCATGAAGATTTGTCGAAATTGCCGGCATTCCGGTTGGCCCACGGGGCGATAACTTCAATTAACTTAAAAATTACAGGATCTTGCTACCCTTCCGCCTTTCAAGGGTTGCGGAAGACGAAATGCCTGTTCAGCGTAAGTTCCAAGATTTCTTTTCAAGAGCCTCACGATTTGCCGGTGTGTTTTGTGCCGCGGCCATCAGTCTGGCATTGGCCACAGCGGTCATTTCATCCTCTGCAAATGCAGATGTTGTGAAACCGCACGTTGAGACTGCTGATACCGGCAGCGGACTTTCCAGCCAAACCCGGACAGACCAGGCCCGCGCCTACTTGCGTGACAATCCAATTTCTCCACCCGACACTGCTAGTCCACGCGCAACATTGGAGAGTTTCCGCTTCATCATGAGCGAAGTCACTTTGCTCTGGTCGAATGTCCGGACTTCCTACGAGGAAGGGTCAAATCTCTTTTTTACAGCAGAGCAGAAAGATCAACTCGTCCTGCTGGATGCGCTGATCGACAAGGCCGAGCAGACACTTGATCTCTCGGAAATACCGCAAACCGTGAGAGATCAAAGAGGGATCGAACTGGTTTTGCAGCTTCAGGAAATCCTGGACCGCATCCCCCCAGTGGAGTTCTCTTCAATACCTGGTGAAACTGCCGGCACCTTCCGTACTCCACATAAGAACGATGCCTTGCCGGAAACCTGGACAATCCCGGGAACCAGTCTGAAGCTTGCACGCCAGACCAGCAGGGAACGCTCAGGACACTATCTCTTTTCAAGCGAAACGGTTGAACGTATTCCCGGGGATTATGCGATCGTGAGCGAGCTTCCGTTGCGGGCCGACCGCGGCGAAGACCTCTTTGCCTACTATATCTACACCCCAGGCAAATTCATTGCACCGCGCTGGTATGAAGCGCTGGAAAATGGTCCGGCGTGGCTGCACAGACAATTCGCAGATCAGGCCTATTGGCAATGGATCGCCTTTTTGGGTCTGATCGGACTGTATGCCATTTCGTTCAGCATGCTCTTTCGCTGGAACAAGATGCGGGCTGTCTCCATCTACGCCAGAACCCGAAGGTTCAAGGAATTAATGCTCCCGATCACAGTCATCGGAAGTGCGCTCCTGTTCCGTTATCTGTGCGAACAGGAGATCAACATTACCGGGACGCTGTTGCAGGCGACCGGCACGGTGGCAACCGCAGTCGTTTGGACGGCAACATCCTGGCTCGTTTACCGCGTCCTTGAGGTATTTTTCGTTCTGCTCATCGAGACACCGACAGACAATCAGACAACGCTCGACGCAAGTTTGCTCCGGACCGGCTATCGAACTGCATCGCTCGTGATTGCGCTCGTTGTACTCGGCTACGGTGCGACACAAATCGGAATTCCGGTCTATGGCGTTATCGCAGGTCTTGGCGTTGGCGGCCTGGCAATCGCGCTGGCAGCGCAGCCGACAATTGAAAACCTGATTGGCGGGATCATTCTTTACGCTGACCGGATGGTCCGTGTCGGCGAGTTTTGCCAATTCGATGATCTGTCCGGCACCGTTGAATCAATCGGCATTCGCTCAACCCGTATACGTGCGCTGGACCGCACGTTGATTACCATTGCAAATGCGGACCTCGCCAAGCGCAAAATCGTCAATTACAGCTATCGCGACAAGTTTCATTTCCGGCACAAAATCGGGCTTCGTTACGAAACCTCCCCGGAGATCGTAAAAGACATTCTCGACCAGACACTCTTCTATCTTGACCAGCATGAGAAGGTAGGGGACGCTCCCCTGCGTGTCAGGCTCATAAGCTTCGACGATTATGCCCAAACGGTCGAGGTTTATGCCTACGTTTCGGCGGCGGACATGGATGAGTATCTGGAAACACAGCAAGAATTGCTGTTCGCCATTCACGAAATCATCGCTGATTGCGGTTCTGATTTTGCCTTCCCGTCTTCAACGGTTTACCTAGGGAAAGACAAGGGAATTCCGGCGGCAGAAGCTGAGGAAAACCCAGCCGGACTGGACGGTCCCACCACACAAGCAGTCGCATGACGACAGAGGCAAATACCAGCAAAAGAACGCCTGTGTTTGCCCTTGGCCAGGCCAAGAATTGGGGTCCGGAACCTAGGAAGCGGGTCCAGAGAAAACCGGATGTAAAACGCTCTAACTGGTTTTCAAGACGCTCAGAACAACATCCGCAGCGGCTGCCCGCTGGGACTTTCCATCTGGCAGGCGCATCATGTCGTCGAGCAATACAAACGCGTCCAGCTGGGCATTGCGTTCAGGCGTATCCATCAACAGCGGCCTCACCAGCGCAGCAAGAGCATCCGGATTGGCGTCATCGTCCAGGCGCTCGGGAATGACATTCCGTTCAAGGATGATGTTCGGCAGCACCATGGAGGTCACGCTGGCGATTTGAACAAAGCGGTTCAGCGTTTTCAGCCGCCGGTAAAACCAGTCGAGTTTGTAGGCGACAACCATAGGAACGCCAGACAGAGCCAATTCCAGCGACACCGTTCCAGATGCCGCCAATGCAGCGTGCGCCCTGCGGAACGCGGCATGTTTTGCGGTCCGGCCTTCCAGAATCTTCGGAGCAACAGGCCAGTACTTCACGTCCTCCCGGATCCGGTCAACCAGATGAGGAACGGCAGGCAGGAGAACCTCAAGATTGGAGTGTTCCGAGCTCAAGCGGCCAACTGTTTGGCCGAACACCTCCAAAAGGCCACTGACTTCGCTTCCCCTGCTACCTGGAAGAACCAGAAGGACCTTCTGTTCGCTGCCAATGGGTGTGCGTTCGCCTTCGGCCGGACGCAAGGCTTCAACCGATTCCACAAGCGGATGGCCGACATAATGGGTCCTCGGACCGCCAAGGCGTTTGTGAACCTCAGGCTCGAACGGCAGGATGGCTAGCAATTCATCCACATAAGCGCTCATTTTGCGCGCCCTTCCCGGCCGCCAGGCCCAGACCGATGGCGACACATAGCCGACAATCGGAATATGCGGCGCGCGTTTGCGCACGCGCTTGGCGACATTGTGGGTAAAATCCGGACTGTCGATGATGACCAGCACATCCGGATTTGCGGCCACCACACCGTCGACCGTCTGGTAAACCCGTTTCACGATGGACGGCAGGCGGGCGAGCACTGCCGTCAGCCCCATCACCGCAATGTCGGCGATGTCGAAGAAGCTCCGGAAACCGGCGATTTTCATCTGATCGCCGCCAACACCATAGTAGATTGGCTTGCTTCCGAGTTTTTGCTCAAGCGCCTGCATCAGCTCAGCGCCGAGGTGATCTCCAGACTCCTCACCGCAGACAATGCAGATTTTGGGCGGGCGGCTGCTCAGATCAGACATGGCCGGTTTTATCCCCTGGCGCCGCGGTCGATACCATAAAGAAAGATGCCTGCAGCCTCGGCCCGGCGCAGGGTTTCGTCCTTCTCCGCTATCAAGGCACCGCCAGCTTCTACCGCGATACCAGACAGTTGTGCACTTGCGGCCAGATCTATGGTCCGCGGACCAATCGTCGGAAGATCGACGCGAAGGTCCTGGTTCGGTTTGGCCGCCTTGACCAGAACACCTGCAGCCCCTTTGGACCGGATCCTGCCCTTGCTGCGCAGCTCGGCACACCGCTCCAGCATTGCATCGGTACCTTCTGCGCCTTCGAGCGCGACCACCCGGCCACCGACCGCAACAGCAGCCTGGCCGATATCCAGTTCGCCAAGGCGATCCGTTGCCCGAAGGGCCAGATCTATGTCCTTGAGCGCCTGTTCCGAGGGTTGTGTCTTGCCCAGGACACCAGTGCCAGCCAGAAGCTCGGGGGCAACATCCTTGATTCCCACGATCCTGAATCCTTCGACTTCAAACAGCCCGATCACCTTGGTCAGCAAACTATCATCGCCGCCCATCAAGGCTTTCAGGATTTTCGGCAAGCGCTTCAATGTACCGAAGTCGCCGACAACAGACGCAAAATCCGGCCGTTTGCTGACCCCGCCGATCAAAAGCACATCGCGGCAGCCATTCTGGACCAATGTATTGAAAAGGCGCCCTATTTCGCCCCAGCCAAGCTCTGAGGATGCCCGTAAAGCCGTCTCGGGAGCAGCTTCTCCCTTGATAGCCACGATCATCAACGGCTCATCGCGGGCAATAAGGGCATCCGCCACTTGTCCCGGCAATGCTCCATTGCCACAGATGAGAGCGATTGGAGGTTTGCTGCCCGGTTCCGCCGGGATATCTGCCATAGCCATATCCAGCCAGCCGATGCTGTTCTTAATCGTTGCTGCCGCTTCGTGGAGTACAGAACCGGCGGTCATTCTTTTCAAGAATGAAATCCGTTACGATCTTGACCAGTGGCTGGTTACCATTGTCATTGGCAATCGCCTGTGCACGCTCGCGCAAGGTGCCCGTTTCATCCTCAAACAGAGCCTTATAGGCTGCCCGCAGCGCATGGATCTGTTCGCGCGGGAATTCCTTGCGTTTAAGGCCGATAAGGTTGAGCCCTGCAAGCTTCGCCCGGTCACCGATAACAGAACCGAACGGAATGACATCAAACTCGACGCCGGTCATGCCGCCAACGATGGCACCGGTGCCGATCCGGCTCCACTGCCGCACTGCGCTCAAACCGCCCATGATGACATGGTCGGCGAGTTCAACGTGACCCGCCAGGGTGGCATTGTTTGCCAGGATCGCGTGGTTGCCAACGATACAATCGTGTCCAACGTGAGAGCCCATCATGAACAGGCAATTGTCGCCAACACGGGTTACGCCGCCGCCGCCGGCCGTTCCCGGGTTCATGGTGACATGTTCACGGATCTGGTTGTTGGCACCGATCTCAAGCCGGGTCTCTTCACCGGCAAACTTCAGGTCCTGCGGCTTGTGGCCAATGCTCGCAAACGGAAAAATGTGAGTGCCTTTTCCAACGCGGGTATGTCCGGCAACAGCCACATGCGCTTCAAGCACGACCCCGTCTGCCAGCTCCACGTTTGGCCCAATGACACAGTACGGCCCGATCCGGACGCCCTCGCCGATAACTGCTCCGTTTTCGACAATTGCTGTCGGATGAATTTCAGCCATATAACCTCACGCGTCTACGAGCATCGCGCTGATTTCTGCCTCAGCGACCTTGGCACCATCTACTTTTGCAACAGCCTGGAATTTCCAGATATTGGAACGTTGCTTGAGTTTCTCGACATGGAAATAAACCTGATCACCAGGCATAACCGGTTTGCGGAACTTCGCATTGTCGATCGTCATGAAATAGACGAGCTGCGGCGGACTGTCGTCACCACGGGAAAAAATGCAGATCGCTCCTGCCGTCTGCGCCATCGCCTCGATAAGCAGCACACCAGGCATCACCGGTGCGCCAGGAAAATGGCCGGTAAAATGCGGCTCATTGATCGTCACATTCTTGATGCCGATCGCGCTGTTGTCGCCGTCGATCTCAATGATTTTGTCGATTAGCAAGAACGGATAGCGGTGCGGCAAAAGCTGCATGATCCGCATGATGTCCGCAGAACCAAGTTCCGTTTTTTCTGTCTGTTCCATTCCAAAGCCCCTCAACGCTCAAGCGCGCCCAGATCTTTTCCGTATTGTTCCGTTTAAGGCCGTCCGCCCCGCTCTGCAAGCTTGCGAACTGCTGCAACTTCACGAAACCATTGTTTGACCGGCTTTGCCGGTGCTCCGCCATACCGTCCGCCTGGCGCGAGATCCTCACTCACTACGCTTACCGCAGCAACTTGTGCACCCATACCAATGCGCACATGGCCGCGCACACCGGTTTGGCCGCCAATCGCAACAAAATCTTCCAAGGTGGCACTGCCGGAGATGCCAACCTGGGACACGATCACACAATGGCGTCCAATGACCACGTTGTGTCCGATCTGAACCTGGTTGTCGATCTTGGTCCCTTCGCCGATGACCGTATCGCGATTTGCGCCACGATCGACCGTCGTATTGGCACCGATTTCGACATCGTCCTGTATGACGACACGCCCAACCTGAGGCACTTTCAAATGCCCCTGAGGGCCCATGGCATAGCCAAATCCGTCCTGGCCGATGCAGACACCGGAATGAAGGTAGACCCGATCCCCGAGCAATGCGTGTTGAACCGAAGAATTCGCTCCAATGACGCAGTTCCGGCCGATGCGGACACCATCTGCGATCACGGCGTTTGCTAGAATTGCGGTTCCGGCCCCGATTTCAGCGCCCGCACCGACAACTGCGCCCGCTTCAATGCTTACATCGGCTTCCAAAACCGCAGTCGGATCGACCACGGCTCGGTCCGAAACCCCATTGAGGTTCCGCGTTTTTGGCACCATGGCATCAGGGAACAGGTTCGCAAGAACCTTTGCCCAAGCCCGGTAGGGATCGCTGGCAACCAGAACGCCTACGCCTTCGGGCACCTTGTCCTTGTGCTTGGGTGCAACGAGGCAGGCGGCGGCCTTGGTTTCCGACAGTTGCTTCAAATAGGCAGTATTGTCGAAAAAGACCAGTGCACCGGCCTGGGCGTCCTCAAGCGGGGCAACGGCCGAAATTATGCTCTCAGCTTCGCCTTGGCTGATTTCCGCACCTGCCCAATCGGCAATTGTCTTCAGCGGAACAGGTTGCATGGCAGGAAAGAAAGAAGGGTCTGACATCGGTCGGTTCCAGTTGAATATCCAGCTACAATAGCAAACGGCCGCCGACAATGCGGCGGCCGGTTATATTCCGAAATCGGACTTCTTAGAAGCGTGTACCACCGCTCAGACGGAACATTTGGGTTCTATCCGCGTTCTCTTTCATGAACGGCCAGGCGAAATCAGCCTTGATCGGACCAAATGGCGACCGCCAGCGAATGCCCATACCGGCCGATGCACGCAGGTCAAAGTCGTTTGATCGGACCGAAGAACCGTTTGCATTGACGAGATTGACCAATCCGCTGTCCGCATCCCACAAGGACCCGGCATCAGCAAACAGTGCGCCACTCAGGCCCAGCTCCGGCGGAAGGCCGAAGAGCGGGAAGTTGACTTCAGCTGTGGTGCCAAAGAACAAGCGGCCGCCAATCGCATCGCCCGTCACGGCATCACGCGGACCAAAACCCTGGCTTTCGAAACCACGCACCAGATCACCACCGGCCATAAACTGCTCGAGAACCCGAAGACGTTCGTCGCCGATAGCCATGACATGACCACCCTTGATCTTGAACATGCCTACGAGGCTCCAGTCTGCGAGAAGTTCGCGGAATGCCTTGGCTTCAGCGGTTGTCTTGATGTACTGGGCATCGCCACCGAGACCGGCGAATTCCTGGCCGGCTGCGACGTAGAAGCCGTCAGTCGGATCCTGGAAGTTGTCCAACGTGTTGTAAACGAACCGATATCCTGCAAGAGACGTCAGCCTGCTGCCAAGCGAGTCACAGATTGCAATCGAAAGACCACTGCCGGCACAGTTGCCAATTCCTGTCGCCACCCCATCCGGATCTTTCAACTCGGTATCAAAGATCTTGTAGAACAGCTTCAGTGTCAGCTCATCTTCGCGCAGCGGCAAGGTGAAGCCGAAACCGCCACCAGTCACTTCTTCGTCGTATGACCGGTAACTGTTTGAATCATTGACGGTCTTGTAGAGGTCAAGATCGAGAGCGACCCGGCGCCCCATGAAGAACGGCTCAACGAAACGGAACTCGTAGGTCTGCGTATCCGACCCCATACCGAAGCCGAGTTTTACGAATTGTCCGCGGCCGAGGAAGTTCTTTTCCGTAATGGAGATATCGCCGATCACGCCATCCGAAGTCGAATAGCCGACACCGAATGACACTTCACCAGTTGGCTTTTCTTCAACACGGACATTGACGATCACGCGATCCGGTGAGCTGCCTGGCGTCGAAGTAATGGATACCCGCTCGAAGAAGCCGAGATTGTTCAAACGGCGTTCAGCCTGGTTGATCAGCGCCCGGTTATAGGCATCACCTTCCGCCATGTTGAATTCACGGCGAATAACATACTCACGGGTCCGGTTGTTACCGATGATGTTGATCCGCTCGACGTAGGCCCGGGCACCTTCCTCGATGTAATAACTCAGCGAAATCGTCTTGTTTTCATAGTCTCTCGAACCACGAGGACGCACCTGAGCGAATGCATAACCGTCCTCTGCGACCTTGAGGGTCAACTCTTCAACAGTCTGCTCTACACGAAGCGAGTTGTAGGTATCGCCCGCCTTAGTCCGAACCATTTTCTGAAGGGAGTCCGGGTCGACTTCGGACAAGGACGAGACAACTTCGACATCTGAAATCTTGTACTGCTCACCCTCATCAACGGTAAACGTGACGTGGAAAACGTTGTTTTCGCGATCCAGATCGGCTGTTGCGGAAACAATGTAGAAATCCGCAAAACCCTTCTTGTGATAATAGTCTCGCAGCAGCTCCTGGTCAGCAGACAGACGATCTGGGTCGTATGTATCAGTTGTCCTCAACCAGCTCAGGAGGCCACTTTCACGCGTACGGATTACATCACGAAGGCGCCGGTCACTGAACTGATGGTTACCGATGAAGGTAATGCGCTCGATGCCGGTCTTGCGGCCTTCGCTGATTTCAAAAACCAAATCGACGCGATTGTTGCCACGATCAATGATTTGCGGATCCACCGATGCACCGTACCGGCCTGAACGGCGGTAGGCCTCTAGAATATTCTGAACGTCAGTCTGAACCTTGGCGCGGGTCAGCATCGACCGTTCTTGGGAGCGCACCGCGGTTTTCAACGCGTCATCGTTGATCTTCTTGTTACCTTCGAAGGAAACGCGGTTGATTATCGGATTTTCGGTAACGGTCACAACCACCGTTCCGCCCTGCGGCACAATCTGCACATCGGCAAAAAGCCCGGTCGCAAACAGCGCTTTCAAAGACTCATCAACATCAGCCGCTCCGTAGGAACGGCCCTTGGTGATGGTCATATAGCTCAGGACGGTTTCTTCTTCGATCCGTGTATTGCCACGTACCACAATATTGCGTGCGACTGCCGCTTCGGCACTCGTAACTGACAAAGGTCCGAAGGAATCGGGAACAAGGGCGCCGGAGGAAAAGACGGCTGCCGCAAGAAAAACGGCCCGAGTTATTTTCTGCAATCGCTGCATAAGTGCGCTATGCCTTTACCATTTTTCGATCCAAGCACAGGCGCATTACCCGACCGGATTCTCTAGAACCGAAATCGTTTTACAGCCTTTTGCCAAATTCGCAACCGCCGCCAACGCCAAAAATGGATTTCAATTGAAGGCGTTGCGAGGATGTCACGGCCTGCCGCGAATTAGAGCTTGGTCAGGTGAACCACATCATTCCAGGTGGCAAAAACCATTAGGAGCAAAACAAGCGCGATTCCGATCCGAAAACCGATGTCCTGCGTCTTTTCACTCAAGGGTTTGCCGCGAACTGCCTCCGCTGCGTAGTAGACCAGATGTCCGCCATCAAGCATGGGGACAGGCATGAGATTTAGAAGTCCGATACTGACGGAGAGCACGGCCGCCAAGGACAGCAAAGGCACAAACCCTTGCGTTGCCACCTGCCCTGACACCTGGGCAACCCGGATCGGCCCGCCGAGACCATCGGCAGCTTCACGGCCGGAGATAACGCCCCAAAGGTAGTCGAGCGTCCTGACGGCGATGAAACTCGTCTCTTTTGCCCCTTCGGAAATTGCTTGGAAGGGGCCGAAATTCTGCTGGATCAAATCTTCAGGCTGGATGCTGCGGGACACGCCAAGCAGGCCAAGCCGCTGTACATTGCCAAACTGGTCCGTGAGTTCGCGGTACTGAGGCGTTACCGTTAGGGTGACGACCTTTCCGCTGCGATCCACATCTAGAATAAGCGGAATATCGGCACTGCCGGAGACAATTCTCTGCAGTTCAGAAAACGTGCCGATCTCCTCGCCGTCCACAGCCAGGATCACGTCTCCGGACTGCAGCCCGCCTACTTCGGCCGCGCTGCCTGGCTGGACGGTTTCAACGACCGGTGCAGTGACAGTCCGCCCAAAGATCATGAAAATAAAGGCGAAAATCGCTATGGCGAGAATGAAATTGGCAATTGGTCCCGCCGCAACGATTGCAGCGCGTTGCCAAACCGGCTTGGCAACAAACGCCGTAGCTCGTTCTTCCGGACTCATCGCGGCAATCTGATCACGGTCCGGCACACTCGCGGCATTTTCATCGCCGGCGAATTTCACATAGCCACCGAGCGGAATAACGGACAGCTTCCATCTGGTGCCCTTTTTGTCTGTCCGCCCGAACAGCTCACGTCCAAACCCGACAGAAAACGCATCCACTTTCACGCCGCACCAGCGCGCGACCGCAAAGTGCCCCAGCTCGTGGAAAAACACCACGACTGTCAGTACGAACAAGAAGGGCACTATGTAACCGGCAAGCAGGCCATAGATGGATGAGAGCATTTCCATTGAAGCGTCCTAACTGATGCAGCAAAGCCGCACATTACCAATAGGCCTGAACAAAGTACCACAATGCGGCAAGTTAAAGGTGAATCTTAACTGAATTCTAAAACTTGCCGCACAAACGCAGAATCATCCGCTTTTGTGATTTTTTATCCAGGTCCGGCAAATTTCCCGGGCTTGCCGGTCAAGGGCCAACACAGACCCGGCATCATTCAGTGAACCGAGCTGGCCCGTACCATCCAGATTGGTCAAAGTTGCCTCTACTGCTGAAGGAATATCGACAAACCGCAATTGCCTGTCCAGAAAAGCGGAAACAGCGATTTCATCGGCTGCGTTGAGAACACACGTCGCTCCCCCGCCCTTTTCCATGGCTTCGATTGCCAAACGGAGCGCAGGAAAACGGACCAGATCCGGTTTCTCGAAACTCAGCGTTCCGATCTCAGCCAAATCAAGCCGCTGAAGCGGAACATGCATGCGTTCTGGCCAGGCAAGGCAATGCGCGATTGGCGTGCGCATGTCGGGAGATCCCATTTGGGCCAGCAAGGAACCATCGGCATATTGCACAAGGCCGTGGATCACCGATTGTGGATGCACAAGCACCTCAAGCTGTTCTGCGCGAACCGGGAAGAGATGAAAGGCTTCAATCACTTCAAAGCCCTTGTTCATCAGGGTCGCACTGTCGATGGTGATCCGCTGTCCCATATCCCAGTTGGGATGTTTCAACGCCTGTGCCGGAGTGATAGATGGCATGTCAGCGGCTGCCATATTGCGGAACGGGCCGCCGGAAGCCGTCAGAATGACCTTTTCGACCGAACCTGCGTTATCCTTTTCAAACACCTGAAAAATGGCATTGTGCTCACTATCGACCGGTAGGAGCCTCGCGCTAGTCTCGCGAACTTCCCGCATGAACAACTCGCCGGCCGAAACAAGGCATTCCTTGTTTGCCAGGGCGATCGTCCGGCCCGGCTTGATCGCGGCAAGCGTCGGTTCCAGCCCTGCAGCACCGACAATTCCGGCAATCACAAAATCCGCAGGCCGATCCACCGCTTCCAGAACCGCCTGCCGGCCACAGCCGTTCTCAATCCCGCTTCCGGCAAGCGCATCGGCAAGGGCGACGGACTGGCTTTCATCCGCAAGCACAGCACATTCGGCACCGACAGAACGGGCCAGGCTTGCAAGGTCCCCAGCATTCCGGTTTGCAATCAGCGCTACGACCTGAAACCTATCCGGATACCGCGCAACAATGTCGAGGGTGCTTTTGCCAATGGAACCTGTTGCACCCAGAACGATCAAGCGCATCGGTTTTTCGGGTGTCATAAAAGTCTCATTTCGCCGGCTGGAGGGATGTAGGACATGCGAGAATTTATCCAATCGGCAATCCCGATATTGGATCGGCAACGCTGCCGCCAAATGCAAATCCTAGCGCGACGGCAACAATGGCAGCGGCGACAAGTCCATCGACGCGGTCCATGATACCACCATGGCCCGGGATCAGCTGGCTGGAGTCCTTAACATCGAACCGGCGTTTGACAGCAGATTCCAGCATGTCGCCAAGTTGCGAGGCAATTGACAGAATTACCGCCAGAACAGCATAGGCAACGAGATTTTGTTGTCCGAAGGCCCAGGCTGCAGCGGTTCCCAATATCGCCGCAGCAGCTAATCCACCCAATGCACCCGACCATGTTTTCTTAGGAGACACCCGCGGCCACAGTTTTGGTCCGCCCAACGCCCGGCCAGTGAAATAGGCAGCAACATCGGTTGCCCATATGGCGATCAGCAGGAAAAACAGGAACTCAAGGCCAATCGCACCGTTCCGGATGGCAATCAAGGCGTAGAGCGAAAGGCCGGCATAGAGCACCCCTGCCCCTGCCCACCGGCCGCCTTCCCTGACCCCGCCCATGACAAACGCAATCGCGGCGCCAATGAATGGCATTGCGACCGCATATCCCGGTTCGCCGAGATAGAAGGCAAGCGCAATCAGGCCCAGGGCCGCATATCCAATTGACGCAACCTGGGAAGCGGACAGGTTTCCCGTAATATCCAGCCACTCAAACAGGAACAGGATGGCAACGGCCAGCGCCAGGACGGTAAAAGCAATTCCGCCAAACCAGGCAATCAGCAGCACAGCGGGCCCGAGTACCAGCGCTGAAATCACCCGCAGGCGCAGGTTAGAGTTCTTTGAGGAGGCATTCCCTCCTGAGCCTTCCCCCCCGCCAGACATCTAGGTAACGCCGCCAAAACGGCGCTCGCGTCCTATGTATTCTGAAAGCGCCTCGTCAAAAGTCTCTTCATTGAAATCCGGCCAGCAGACCGGTGTAAAATGAAACTCAGAATAGGCTGCTTGCCACATCAGAAAGTTCGACAGGCGCAGTTCGCCGCTAGTGCGAATGATCAGGTCCGGGTCCGGAATTCCAGCCGTATCCAGCCGCGCTGAAATTGCGTTCTCATCGAGATCATCCAGTGAAAGCCGACCGTCTGCAACGTCTTGGGCTGCGCTCTTGAGCGCGCGGGTAACTTCGTCACGGGATCCGTAGTTGAAAGCAACAACAAGCGTCATGCCGGTGTTGTTGCGTGTCAGTCCTTCTGCTTCTTCAAGCAAGGCCCGAATGCCAGGTTCAAGGCTGTCCCGCTCACCAATCACCTTGATGCGCACGTTGGCATTGTGGATCTCGGTCAGGTCCCGTTGGACAAACCGGCGCAGCAAACCCATCAGGAAGCTGACTTCCGGTTCCGGCCGGCTCCAGTTTTCAGACGAAAAGCTGTAGATCGTGAGATATTCGATGCCGACCTTGACCGCGTGCCGGATCGTCCGCCGCAAGGCTTCCAGTCCCTGCCGGTGGCCTTCCGTCCTTGGCAAACCGCGTGCGGTCGCCCATCGTCCGTTTCCATCCATGATCAGCGCTACATGGCGCGGCAATTCACTTGCCCCGTGCGCTGGGATCATGTCTTCGGATTTGCGATCGGGACTGGCTGTCATGAAAAGGTCCAGGTGACAGATGACACCTCATAAAAGGCGTTAGACTTGCGAGATTTCCTGCTCTTTTTTCTGCAGCATGGAATCAACTTCGCCAATCATCTCATCCGTCAGCTTCTGGATCTCGTCAGAAGCAACCCGGCTGTCGTCCTGGCTGATCTCGCTGTCCTTTTCCAGTTTCTTGGCAGTGTCCATACCGTCCCGGCGGACGTGGCGGATCGCGACCTTCGCTTGTTCGGCGTATTTGTGGGCGACCTTGATGAGTTCCTGCCGGCGCTCCTGGTTCAGCTCAGGAATCGGCAAGCGCAGCAATTGTCCGTCTACAACCGGATTCAAACCAAGGTTCGATTCGCGGATGGCCTTTTCAACAGCGGCCACCATTCCCTTGTCCCACACCTGTACGGCAACCATGCGCGGTTCAGGAACCGAGACCGTCGCGACCTGGTTGAGCGGCATGGCCTGACCATAGGCATCCACTGTTATCGGGTCCATCATGCTGGACGAAGCGCGCCCCGTGCGCAAACCGGAAAATTCCGTTTTCAAGACCGACAGCGCGCCCTGCATCCGGCGCTTCAGATCGTTCATGTCGATACCTTCTACGGGCATAATTGTCCTCGCTTCGTTCTTAAATTACCGGTGGGCGCCAGAGTCGCGGCCGGCGCAAAGATGGCACACTCGCGCCGAAACACAAGAGGCGGTACAGCGTGTTAGTGAAAACTGTCAAGAACCGACGACTGTATAGGTCCCGGTTTCTTGAAGAACGCTGACCAAAGCGCCTGGCGAATGGATGGAAAAGACAATCACCGGGATGGCATTGTCACGGGCCAGGGCAATCGCCGTGGTGTCCATGACCTTCAGATCCCGTTGAATGACTTCTTCGTAACCAAGCTTCTCATAACGTGTTGCGTCCGGGTTTTCCTTAGGGTCCTCGGAATAGACACCATCAACCTGCGTCCCCTTAAGGAACGCATCGCACTTCATCTCTGCCGCACGCAGCGCAGCGCCGGAATCGGTGGTGAAAAACGGGTTTCCTGTGCCGCCGGCAAAGACGATCACATCGCCGTCCTCCATGTAGCGGTCGGCGACCCGCTGGGAGAACGTTTCACAGATTGAGGGAACCGCCACAGCTGACAGGACACGTGCATTGACCTTCAGCCGGCGCAGAGCATCGGCAATCGTCAGGCTGTTCATGATGGTGGCGAGCATGCCCATATGGTCGCCGGTCACGCGGTTGCCGCCCTTGGCGGCCACAGCAACACCGCGGAAGATGTTGCCGCCACCGACGACGACACCCACCTGTGCGCCCAATTCAACCGCATCGGCGATTTCCTTGGCGATCCGTTGCACAACGGCCGGATCAATCCCGAAGGACTGGGTCCCCATAAGCGCTTCCCCGGAAAGCTTGAGCAGTACGCGTTTCCAGCGGAGGGAGTTGGTCATGGCGGCACCCTTTTTGTAAATTGATCCTTCTAAAAAAAAGCGCCGGTCAATGCCGGCGCTTTTTGATCTTATTGCCCGGTGGCCGCGGCCACCTCTGCGGCGAAGTCTTGCTCTTCCTTCTCGATCCCCTCGCCGAGTGCGAAGCGGACGAAACCGGCGAGCTTGACCGGAGTGCCAAGTTCCTTGGCCTGCGCCTCAACAGCCTGTTCGACTGTCTTGTCCGGGTCGATCACGAATGCCTGTTTAACCAGCGTGACTTCTTCATAGAACTTCCGCAGGCGTCCTTCCACCATCTTTTCGATGATGTTCTCAGGTTTTCCAGACTCGCGAGCCTGTTCGGAGAAGACAGCGCGCTCACGCTCAACAACCGCCTGATCGAGATCTTCGGTATTGAGAGCCAACGGGCTTGTGGCTGCAACGTGCATGGCCACCTGGCGGCCGAAAGCTGCCAGCTTGTCCTTGTCGCCGGAAGATTCCAGAGCGACGAGAACACCGATCTTGCCCAGTCCGTCGGAAACAGAGCCGTGGACGTAGGTGGCGACCACACCTTCAGAAACCGACAGCATGGCTGTGCGGCGGAGGGTCATGTTCTCGCCGATGGTGGCGATTGCGTCGGTGATGGAATCAGCAACGCTCTTGGCACCGAGTGTCGCTGCGCTGACAGCGTCCAGAGAACCGTCGGTGGAAACGGCAACGCCGGCTACACCCTTGACGAGGTCCTGGAAGCCTTCGTTGCGGGAAACGAAGTCGGTTTCAGAGTTAAGCTCGATAACGGCAGCCTTGTTGCCCTCAGCAGCAACACCGACCAGACCTTCAGCGGCAACACGGCCAGCCTTTTTGGCTGCCTTTGCCAGGCCCTTGGTGCGCAGCCAGTCAACGGCGGCTTCCATATCACCGTCTGATTCTTTCAGAGCGGTCTTGCAGTCCATCATGCCAGCGCCGGATTTCTCACGGAGCTCTTTTACCATCGCAGCGGTAATGCTCATCGATTGCCTCGTGGATGGGGGTTTCAGATAGGCAACGGGTTTAGCTGATCTGCTCCCGCGCCTTTATGACGGGACTGCAACAATTTGCAGCCCCATCTGCGAATTCAACATGTATTCCGCCGCTTTGCCGCGGCGGAGACAATTCTTACTGAGCTGCGGCTTCTTCTGCCGGAGCTTCTTCAGCAGCAGCAGCTTCAACCGGCGCTTCTTCAGCAGGTGCAGCTTCTTCTGCAAGCGCTTCTTCGACCGGCGCTTCGACTGCTTCACCAACGTCCATTCCAGCTGCGCCCTGTGCACGGGAGATGCCGTCGATGGCGGAGCGTGCGATCAGGTCACAGTAAAGAGTGATTGCGCGGCCGGCGTCATCGTTGCCAGGAACCGGGAAGGTTATGCCATCCGGGCTGGAGTTGGAATCGAGGATTGCGGCAACCGGGATACCCAGACGGCGGGCTTCCTGGATGGCGATGGATTCGCGGTTGGTGTCGATCACGAAGATCAGGTCCGGAATACCGCCCATGTCCTTGATACCGCCCAGGTTCCGCTCGAGCTTTTCACGCTCGCGGTCCATGAACAGACGCTCTTTTTTGGTCAGAGCGTTGGCAGCGTCGGAATTGAGGGTTTCTTCGAGCTTGCGCAGGCGCTGGATCGACTGGGAGATGGTCTTCCAGTTGGTCAGCATGCCGCCGAGCCAGCGGGCGTTGACGAAGTACTGCGCCGAGTTGCGGGCAGCCGTTGCGACCGGCTCTTGAGCCTGACGCTTGGTGCCAACGAGCAGAACGCGGCCGCCACCGGCAACCGTGTCGCTGACAGCTTTCAGCGCCTGGTGCAGCAGCGGAACGGTCTGTGCAAGATCGATGATGTGAACGTCGTTACGGACACCAAAGATGTACTGGCCCATACGCGGGTTCCAGCGGTGTTTCTGGTGGCCGAAGTGCACGCCAGCTTCCAAGAGCTGACGCATGTTGATATCGGGCAAAGCCATGGCCCTGAACTCCTGAGTTTTCCGGTTTAACCTCCGCAAGAGGATATGGACCGATCGGTGCTTCTGGTGAGAAGCTCCAAACGGTCACCGGATGGAAGCCCGATAAGCTCAGGTTCCGCCCCTTGCGTGTGGAATGGGCGCCTTATAGTTGGGACAGAATTTTATTTCAAGACCCAGCTTGCCGTTTTCGCCAGCCTCATTTGGCTTGTTTTCCGTAAACGTAACGCACAAGCGGTGTGAGAGAGTGATTACAATCTGTCCCTGCCCCTCGATACATGGCACAACCTTCACCGCACAATTGAAATCCCATCATTTCCCTGAAGGAACCGCCCATTGATAACCAAAGGCATCAATCACCTCGGCCTGACAGTCCGCGACCTTGACCAGACAACCGCCTTTTTCACCGATTGCCTCGGCTGGACGCTGCTTGCAAGGGACGATAGCTATCCGCGCACTACGGTGACCGACGGCCATGACCGATTCACCCTGTGGCAGGCCGATCGGGAGGGCCTTATGGCCGGCTTCAACCGCAAGTGCAATATCGGATTGCACCATGTGGCGCTCGAAGTGCCGACCCGGCAGGATGTGGCGCTCGAAGTGCCGACCCGGCAGGATCTCTTCAACATGGCAGATCAAATCCGGGACTGGCCGGGCGTTACAATCGAATTCGAACCCGAATTTCTTTCAAACGGTCCACGCATGCACATGATGTTTTCAGAACCCGGCGGCATCCGGATGGAAATTATTTGGCCAGCATCCGCATAACGTACCCAGCATTCGCTTTGCGCCCGCCAAGGCGCCAGTCAATTTGGAACTGACCGGGTGCTCGGCCAGGTTCCGGTCGGGCTCTATGCCATCTGAACATCGGTGACGCCCGGGACCGCCTTGAGCGCGCCGGCGATTTCCGGGGACAGGCGGAACTTGCCCGGCAGCTTGACCTCCACTTCGCGTGCGCCGTTGTCGAGCAGGACGACCACGGTCACCTCCCCCTCGCCGCGCATGCGCAGATGCTTCTTCAGACTTTCCACAGGCCGGTCGTCGCGCAGGAACACGCGCATGCTTTTCTGCAGTTTCGAGGCAACCGTTTCGATCGGATCAACCTGCTCAATCCTAATGGAGGGTTCATCATCGCGCATATCCGCACCGACCAGAAGAACAACAGATTTTCCAGGTTCCAGGCCATCGCGGAATTGCTCCAGCTTCTCCTTGAACAACAGGCCCTCAAACTGGCCGGTTGGATCGGAAAGCCGGACGATCCCCATCCGGGTTCCGGTCCGGGTCTTGCGCTCCTGTTTCGACAGCACCGTTCCAGCGAGGCGTCCTGCGGAAGCCCCCTTCTTTACGGCCTCGGAAAACTTCGACCACGGCTGAACGCGCATTTTTTCCATCAGCGCGCTGAATTCGTCGAGCGGATGGGCGGAGAGATAAAAGCCGATCGCCGCATGCTCACGCTGAAGCTTTTCCTCAGCGGTCCAGGGAGCGGCCTCCGGTAATTGCAGCGGTTCTTCACCGCCGCCGCTGAACATGTCGTTCTGGCCGACGGTTTCGTTTTCTTCCGTGCGCTGCGCCAGCCCCATGATCCGGTCCAGCCCCTCAATCACCCGGGCCCGGTTCGGTTCAAGGCTGTCGAAGGCACCGGCTGCCGCCAGGTTTTCCAGCGTCCGTTTGTTGAGGAACTTCGGCGAAATGCGCCGGGCGAAATCGCCAAGGCTGGTAAAGGGCTCGTCGCCCCGCACCTCGACTATATGCTCCACCGCCTGTTCGCCCACGCCCTTGATGGCGCCCATGGCATATAGGATCTTGCCGTCATCCACGTCGAAATGGACCATCGACCGGTTGATTGACGGCGGCACAACATCAATTCCCATACGCCGGGCTTCCTGGCGGAAATCGCCAAGCTTGTCCGTATTGCCAAGGTCGAGGGTCATGGAGGCTGCCATGAACTCCACCGGATGGTTCGCCTTGAGCCAGGCCGTGTGATAGGAGACCAGCGCATAGGCGGCCGCGTGGGACTTGTTGAAGCCGTAGTTGGCGAATTTCGCCACCAGATCGAAGATCGTGCCGGCCTGGGACTTGTTGACGCCACGCTCTACAGCACCATCGACAAAGCGGGCGCGCTGCACCTCCATTTCAGCCGCAATCTTTTTACCCATGGCGCGGCGCAAGAGGTCCGCCTCTCCAAGGGAATAGCCGGACAGGACCTGGGCGATCTGCATCACCTGTTCCTGATAGACGATGATGCCGTTGGTCTCCGTCAGGATCGGTTCCAGCAGCGGATGAAGGTAATCCGGCTCCTGTTCACCGTGCTTTACCGCGTTATAGACCGGAATGTTTTCCATAGGGCCCGGGCGGTAGAGCGCCACCAGCGCGATGATGTCCTCAAACCGGTCCGGCTTCATGCCGGCAACAGCCCGGCGCATGCCCTGACTTTCAAGCTGGAAGACGCCGAAGGTCTCGCCCCTTGTCAGCATTTCATAGGTCGGGACATCGTCAATCGCCAGGTTTTCAACATCGACCTTGATGCCGCGCCGCTCGATCAGCTTCACCGCCGTATCAATGACGGTCAGGGTTTTCAGGCCGAGAAAGTCGAATTTCACCAGACCGGCGTCTTCGACCATCTTCATGTTGAACTGGGCTACCGGCATATCGGACCGCGGGTCGCGGTAAAGCGGTACCAGCTGTTCCAGAGGCCGGTCGCCGATCACGACGCCCGCCGCATGCGTGGAAGCGTGGCGGTAGAGACCTTCCAGCTTTTGCGCCATGGCGAGCAGCTTGCTGACGATTTCCTCTTCTTCGGCCGCCTGCCGGAGCCGGGGCTCGTCCTCAATTGCCTGTCCAAGCGTAACCGGGTTGGCGGGATTGGCAGGCACCAGCTTGCAAAGCCGGTCCACCTGGCCATAGGGCATTTGCAACACCCGCCCGACATCACGCAGCACAGCACGCGCCTGCAAGGATCCAAAGGTGATAATCTGCGCGACCTGCTGGCGGCCGTATTTTTCCTGAACGTAGCGGATCACCTCTTCGCGCCGGTTCTGGCAGAAGTCGATATCGAAATCTGGCATGGAGACGCGTTCGGGGTTAAGGAAGCGCTCGAACAGAAGCGAGAACCGCATCGGATCGAGATCTGTCACCGTCAGTGACCAGGCGACCAGGGAACCAGCCCCCGAACCGCGGCCGGGTCCGACCGGAATGTCGTGAGCCTTGGCCCACTTGATGAAGTCGGCAACGATCAGGAAGTAGCCTGGAAACTTCATCCGGGCGATGATGCCGAGTTCGTAGTCGAGGCGCTCCCAATAATCTTTCTCTTCCAGCCCGGGCGCCAGGCCATGGGCTTCAAGGCGCGCAGCAAGCCCCTCCTTGGCCTGCCGGACCAGTTCAGTCGATTCTGCCTCTTCAGCTTCCTGCGGATCAGCATCGGCACCGGCGAAACGTGGCAGGATCGGGTTGCGCTTCAGCGGGCGGTAGCTGCAGCGTTGCGCAATCTCAATGGTAGAGGCAATTGCTTCAGGCAAATCGGCAAACAATTCAGACATTTCCGCCCGGCTTTTAAAGTAATGCTCCGGAGTCAGACGGCGCCGGTCTTCCTCAATGATCACCCGGCCTTCGGAGATGCAAATCAGGGCGTCATGAGCCTCGTAATCTTCGCGGGCTGGGAAAAACGCCTCGTTGGTGGCAACCACTGGCAGGTCCAGCTCATAGGCAAGATCCAGAAAGGCATCTTCCGTGCGCCGTTCTTCCACCATGCCGTGGCGCTGGAGCTCCACGTAGCAGCGCCCGTCAAAGGCTTTGGCCAGCCGGGTGAGCCGCTCCTTCGCCAGATCCTTGCGCCCGGCCAAAAGCGTCTTACCGACCGGACCAAGGCTGCCACCGGTCAACAGGATCAGGCCGCCGGACTTTTCGATCAGATAATCAAGGGAGACATGGGGGATGAGCCCGGTTTCCGTATCCAGAAACGCCCGGGAGCTCAGTTCCATCAAGTTGCCATAGCCAGCTTCGTCCATGGCCAGCAGCACGAGATTGGCAAGAGCCGGTTCGCCGCGCCGCTCCCCTTCCAGGCCGTCGCCGAAATCCACCGACATCTGACAGCCGGTGATCGGCTGGATACCCGCGCCCCAGGCCTTGCCGGAAAACTCCTGCGCCCCGAACAAATTGCCTGTGTCTGTTATCGCCAGGGCCGGCTGGTCATCCGCTTTGGCGAGATCCAGAAGTTTCTTGATCGGTAGCGCACCTTCCAGCAGCGACAATGCGGAATGGAGCCTGAGGTGGACAAATCCTGCGCCGGCAGATTGAGGCCCACCATCGGAAGGCTGGGAGGACGGATTTGTCATGGCACACACCAAATGAAGACGCGAAAGGAATCGGCTTCAAAGTGAACCGCCTTGAAGGCCCGCTGTCGAGGCTGGAAAGCAGGTAATCACCGCTCTCCACCGGTCAAGGTTGTCGAATTTTCAGCCGACCGTCTTCTCAGATCAACGCTTTGTGCTGAGCCAGCCACCCCAGCAGACGTTTTCAGGCCGCCGGTAAACGCTGCCTGCCAAAATCACTGAATGCCGAGAAGAACATCACCCCAAACGGCAAGAGTCGCGCAAAAACAGACAAGGGATCCGAGTGCGGCAAAATCACGGGCAAAATGGACCATTCTTTCCTCCACGCAGAAATTGAAACGCGATAGGGAGAGTATGTTCTATTTATGTTCTCATTGCAAGCACTTTTTGTTCTCGCCACAAGATTCAGATCAAATCAGCTTTTGCCAATGTTCTAGATTGGTTCCGCTCAGCCGTGATGATCGTGGAAAGGAACGATCTTGCCCGCCTGGAGGGTAATGGCCCGGTCCATGCGCGCCGCGAGATCCAGATTGTGGGTGGCAAACAGTGTCGCTACACCCGAAGCCCGAACCAATGCGTTGAGGGCATCAAACACATAGTTTGCCGTTTGCGGATCGAGGTTGCCGGTCGGCTCGTCCAGCAGGAGTATGCGCGGTGCATTGGCAACGGCCCGTGCCACGGCAACCCGCTGCTGTTCGCCGCCTGACAATTCTGATGGCCGGTGCGTCGCCCTTGCGCCCATGCGCATATAGTCAAGCAGTTCCTGCGCCCGTTCTGCAGCAACGTTCCGGGACAGGCCGCGGATCATCTGCGGCATCATAATGTTTTCCTGCGCCGTAAATTCAGGCATCAGGTGATGGAACTGATAGACAAAACCAACGTCATTGCGCCGGATCGCCGTGCGTTCATCGTCATCGAGTTCCGAACAATTGCGCCCGCCGATGAACACATCACCGGCATCCGGGTGCTCCAGGAGGCCGGCAATGTGCAAAAGCGTCGACTTACCCGTGCCGGAGGGCGCGACCAGGGCAACCATTTCGCCCGCTTTCATGCGCAAGCTGGCATCGGTCAGGATATGCAGATCGCTGTCGCCTTCGTGAAACGTGCGCGTGATGCCCTTCAACTCCAGAACGGCCGCGGCGGTATCAGCGCTGTTTTGCGGCTTTGCATGCATGTCCATCACTCGTACCTCAGGGCTTCAACCGGGTCGAGCCGGGCTGCCCGCCAGGCCGGATAGAGCGTTGCGAGCAAGGAGAGTACCAGCGCCATCACCAGGACCATCACGGTTTCTCCGCTGTCTATATCGGCCGGCAGCCGGGACAGGAAGTAGAGTGTCGGATCAAAAATCTGGGTCGCGGTAAGCCAGGAGATAAACTGGCGGATGCTTTCTATGTTGAGGCAGACCAGAAGGCCGAGCAGGAACCCGGCAATGGTGCCGACTACGCCAATACTTGCGCCAGTGATCAGGAAGATGCGCATCACCGACCCGCGCGTTGCACCCATTGTGCGCAAAATGGCGATGTCTCGCCCCTTATCCTTCACCAGCATGATCAGGCCGGAAATGATGTTAAGGGCCGCAACAAGCACGATCAGCGTCAGGATGATGAACATCACGTTACGCTCCACCTCAAGGGCGGAAAAGAAGGTGACATTCCGCTGGCGCCAATCGGAAACATAGGTGGGACGCCCTGCGCCCTCTTCCACAGCCGGTTTCATTTCGCCGACCCGGTCCGGATCAAGCACATAGACTTCGACCCCGGTGGCCTTGCCGTCCATGCGGAAGAAACCCTGGGCCTCGACGATCGGCATGAACACAATCGTACTGTCGTATTCGCTCATGCCGATCTCAAAGATGGCAGAGACCGGGTAGGACTTGACCCTGGGCGTGACACCCATTGGCGTCACGTTCCCTCTGGGCGACAGAATAGTGACATTGTCGCCGAGCGTGACGCCGAGCTGCTGGGCCATCCGATTGCCAATGGCAATCCCCTGCCCGGCGTCAAAGTCATCGAGTGAACCCTGGCGGATATTGCCGGCAATCAACGGCACACGGCGGACATCGGATTCGTATAGGCCGCGAACCAGGCCGCCAAGATTGCCCGCCGGTCCGGAGATCAGCGCCTGTCCCTCAACAAAGGGCATGGCGCTGACAACATCAGGCACATCTTCAAGACGCTTTGCGACTGCGTCATAATCTGTCAGCGGCAGGTCGATCGGCTGAACCAGCATATGGCCATTGATGCCAAGGATCTTGCCCAGCAACTCGCTGCGGAAGCCGTTCATGACCGCCATGACGATGATGAGCGTTGCAACACCCAGCATGATGCCGGCGAAGGAAAAGCCAGCGATCACGGAAATGAATGTTTCCCTGCGCCGGGAGCGCAAATACCGCCCGGCGATCATCCATTCAAACGCGGCAAACGGTTTGGTTCCCTGAACCTGGGCCTCTCCGTCAGCGACTTCTGCCGTCTGTTGCGCAGTCATTCCGTTTCACCCGCCTTCGCACATACGCGATTCTCATCCGAGGAGGATCGGCGAGCAGGATCAAACCGTCAATGCCGCAGTCAGCTTGTTCAAGGCTGCTTCGGGCGCCAGAAGCTCTTTTTCGCCGGTTGCCCGGTTTTTCACCTCAACTACGCCATCTTTAAGGCCACGCGGACCGGCGACCACCTGATACGGCAGGCCGATCAGATCCATTGTGGCGAACTTGGCGCCAGCGCGGGCGTCAGTGTCGTCGTAGAGTACTTCAAGGCCAGCATTTTCCAGCTTGGCATAAAGATCTTCGCAGGCTGCGTCAGTCGCACTATCGCCCGCCTTCAGATTAACGACGCCAACATGGAACGGCGCAACGGAAGCCGGCCAGATGATGCCGTCATCATCATGGTTTGCCTCAATGAGCGCGCCCAGCAGTCGTGACACGCCAATACCGTAAGATCCCATGTGGACAGGAACTTCCTTGCCCTCGGAGGTCGCCACCTTCGCATTCATGGCGTCGGAATACTTGGTGCCGAAATAGAAGATATGGCCAACCTCGATGCCCCGGGCTGAGACCTGGCGGTCTTCAGCAAGAGCACCAAAAGCTGCCGGATCATGCATTTCATCCGTCGCGGCATAGGGCGTGGTCCAGGTATCGACGGTCCCGGTCAGATCACTGAAGAAGTCGGTATCCGCACTTGGGGTATCCAGTTCCAGCAAGGCCTTGTCACAGAAGACCTCGCTCTCGCCCGTGGACGCCAGAACGATGAACTCGTGGCTCATGTCGCCGCCGATCGGGCCGGTGTCCGCCTTCATCGGGATCGCCTGCAAGCCCATGCGTGCGAAGGTGCGCAGATAGGAGACGAACATGCGGTTATAGGCATGGCGGGCGCCTTCCTTGTCGACATCAAAGGAGTAGGCATCCTTCATCAGGAATTCACGGCCGCGCATGATCCCGAACCTTGGACGGACCTCATCGCGGAACTTCCACTGGATGTGGTAGAGGTTCATCGGCAGGTCCTTATAGGACCGCACATAGCTGCGGAAAATGTCGGTGATCATTTCCTCGTTAGTTGGCCCATAGAGCATGTCCCGCTCGTGCCGGTCGGTAATGCGCAGCATTTCCTTGCCATAGGCATCATATCGGCCGCTTTCACGCCAAAGATCCGCGGGCTGTATGGTCGGCATTAGCAGCTGAACAGCACCGGCACGGGCCTGCTCCTCTTCAACGATGCGCTCAACCTTGCGCAGCACCCGCTGTCCCAACGGCAGCCAGGAGTAGATCCCTGCCGACTGCTGGCGAACCATTCCGGCGCGCAGCATGTACCGGTGAGAAACAATTTCAGCTTCCTTTGGGGTTTCCTTCAAGATGGGCAGGAAAAAGCGGGACAAGCGCATATGTTCACTCTCGCGATCGGAGGGGGTGGATCTGTTTGAGCGCAGTCAAAGCGCATGCTCAACAGAAAGACAAGCACAAAGCTTTGCTGCCTACCAAAACAGCAGTTCAAATCGGCACATTTCTGACCAAAAGGTCGGTTTTAGATCTGATAACGCCTTGCGCAAGCAAAAAAAATAGGCGCCGTGCTACAAATAGGTGACAATCCGTTTTTGTTAGGCTAGGGTCCGATCCCATAACAAAAAAGGGAGCGGGATTTTTACCTGCACCCGCATAGACATCGCGGTCTGAGTCTTGGGAGGAAGGTCCCTCCGGCGCCCATCAAACTGGTTGCTGCCGACGCATCGAAGTTCGAATGAACTCAGTGCGGACGAGGGATAATTAGACGCGGAACTTTTTTAAAGGCAGAGCTTTGCTCTGCCTTTTTCTTTGTCTGGACTATTGCCGTAGCGTCTTCAACAACTAACGCGGTAAACGGCTCATAGTCCGGCCACACGCGACATCTGTAAACGAATTTCTAAAACGGCAAATCGTCGAGCGTAAATCCGGAAGACCGCAGGTAATAGAAGCCGGAAAATATCGCAGTGGCGATGATCGTGGTCCAGACGAACACCCTCAGGAATCGCG
The DNA here is from genome assembly GCA_965230705.1 of Roseibium sp. GTDB lineage: Bacteria > Pseudomonadota > Alphaproteobacteria > Rhizobiales > Stappiaceae > Roseibium. Next base: position 2,789,330 of record CBDDLN010000001.1, read on the forward strand.
GCCTTGTCGGTGCGCTCGGCTCCGACCCGGGGACAATGTCCCCGGCTTCATCCTGTGTCTGCGGCCGGCCAAACGGCAGAACCGCAAACAGGACGATCCACCAGATCATGAAATAGACCGCAATCCCGAAGGTAACAGACATACCTGCTTAAGCCTCTTCAAGTTCCGTCAGCGTGCCCAGGAAATCCTTTGGATGCAGGAACAGGACCGGCTTGCCATGCGCACCAATTTTCGGTTCACCGTCTCCAAGAACACGGGCACCATCGGCAACAAGCTTGTCGCGAGCCGCCAGAATATCGTCCACTTCATAACAAACGTGATGGATCCCGCCGGACGGATTTTTCTCCAGGAACTTGGCGATCGGAGAGTTTTCTCCAAGCGGCTCCAGAAGTTCGATCTTCGTGTTCGGGAGATTGATAAAGACCGTGCTTACACCGTGATCCGGCTGGCCAACCTTTTCCGACACATCCGCACCGAGCGTGTCCCGGTAAACTGCTGTGGCCGCTTCGATATCGGAAACGGCGATCGCCACGTGATTCAGACGACCAATCATGTATTTAGCTCCCTAAGTCCAAAGCCGGCGCCGCGCGCCGGTATACAGTCAAACACGGGTGACAAGCACCTTGCAGAGGGTTTTCTTGCCCCAAACATCCACAACCGCAGACCTTGCCGCCCTGCGGGCAGCTTCGGCGACCAGATCCTTGTCCTTGCGCCGCGCCTTTGGAATGCTGGTAACAGCTCCAACGACGGCCTTGATCACAATGTCTTCCATCGGTTCTCCGTCATCGTCGGTATCTGGTAATCCCATAGGCGCGATCTGCGGATCGTCCATGAGGTCACCAGCACGGTTCACGACCATTGAGACAACGAGCGCACCGGCATAAGAAAGCTTCCGCCTTTCGCGAACACCGGTCACCTCAGGATCATCCAGGATCTTGCCATCCTTGACCAGAATTCCGGACGGCGCTTCATCGATTACGCCGGCTTTGCCCGAGACAAGGCGGATGATGTCACCATTCTTGCCACGCACGACCTCCGGCACTTTTTGTTCAACGGCGAAGGCAGCGTGGGCCGCAAGATGCAACGGTTCGCCATGAACCGGAACCACGACTTTCGGCTTCAGCAATTTGTAGAGCTGCTCCAGTTCGCCGCGGCGCGGGTGGCCGGAAACATGCACCAGGGCGTCCCTGTCAGTGATGATCCTGGTACCGTCTTCCGCCAGATCATTCATCACAGCGCCGACGGCCTTTTCATTGCCCGGGATCGTCCGGGAGGAAAAGATGACCGTGTCGCCCTTGGACAAGCCGACATTGCGGTGATCTCCGGAAGCAATGCGCGACAATGCCGCCCTTGGCTCTCCCTGCGACCCGGTGCAAAGCAGAACGGTCTTGTCCCTGGGCAAATAGCCGAATGCTTCTTCATCATGAAACATCGGCAATCCCTTAAGATAACCCAGCTCACTTGCAACCTCGATCACCCGATGCATCGACCTGCCGACCACGACAACATCCCGTTCGGCCGCAGCGGCGGCTTCCGCAATGGCCCGGATACGGGCGACGTTGGAAGCAAAGGTTGTTACGGCAACCCGGTGTTCGGCTTCCTTCATGATCTTCTTCAGCTCGACAGCCACATCCGCCTCGCTTGGGCTGACGCCATCTCGAACCGCATTGGTACTGTCGCAAACCAGGGCTATCACCCCTTCCCGGCCGAGTTCAGCAAGGCGGTCGAGATCTATCGGACGGCCGACACCCGGCGAAAGATCAATCTTCCAGTCACCGGTGTGCAGCACCATGCCGGCCGATGTCCTGATGGCAAGCGCGCAGGGCTCTGGAATGGAGTGCGCCATGGCGACGAATTCAACGTCAAACGGACCGATTTTCTTGCGTTCGCCCTGTTGAACCACATTGACCGGGATTTTCTCCGCGCCTGGTTCACTTTCGTATTTGGCTTCCAATAGCCCGGCGGTGAAAGCGGTCGTATAAAGCGGAACCTTGAGGAACGGCCATAGGTGGATAATGGCGCCGTAGTGGTCTTCATGCGCATGGGTAATCACCATGCCGGCAATGTTGTCGACCTCGTCTTCCAGGAACTTGATATCAGGCAATATCAGATCAATCCCCGGCAAATCATGACCTGCAAAGGACACGCCGCAATCGACGATCAGCCAGGTACGATCATCTTCCGGGCCAACGCCATAAAGGCCGAGATTCATTCCGATTTCGCCCACACCGCCGAGCGGCAAAAAGACAATGTCGTTGGCCAATGCCATTCAAAACTCCAAAAGTTCAAGAAAACCGGCGAGCGCTGGAATCCGTGCCTTACGTTTCGGACCCACGCGGCTCAAAGCCGGGTAAAAAGACGTCTCCAGCGAAAATGGTTCTCTGGTCACCATTATCAAGCCGAAGAACAAGGTGCCCCTGGTCGTCCAGGTCCAAAAAAATGCCTGTGACATCTTCTGATGACACCCTGACGGTGATCTTTTGACCGAGATGGGCGGCGCGCGCAAGCCAGGCCTTGCGAATTTCCTGAAATCCACCCGGTTTCCGCCAGGGATCCAGCCGGGCGGCAATCCTATTGGCAAGATGTTCCAGAAGCGTTTCTGCGCTCACCCGGTATCCAAGGCCTGCGAGGTCAGTACTCGGATAGAGGCCCAACTCTGGATGGGAGGCACAATTCACCCCAAAACCGATGACCACGGCCAGCCGCTTGTCCGCCAGGGTTTCAGCTTCCAGCAAAATGCCAGAGAGCTTGGCGCCGGAAACCAGCAGATCATTCGGCCACTTGAGAGCAGCCAGATGATGGGCACCGGTCGCAAGATCCACCGCCTCGGAGAGCGCAACCGCTGCCAGCAGAGGCAATTCGGCAATTCTGCTAGCTGGCGCTGGGTCAATCAAAAGCACACTGGCAAACAAATTGCCTTTTGGAGACACCCAGTCCCGTCCCCGCCGGCCTCGGCCTTCGGTTTGTTCACCTGCCGATATCCAGAGTTTCCCCTGGTCTCCGCCCCGTGCACGCTCAAAGGCGAGCGTGTTGGTCGACCCGACTGTTTCGTGTCTTTCAAGGCGAAAGCCCGACGCTGCAAACGCAGGGCTATTCAAAGAAGAACTGGACGGATCGCCGGTCAGAAGAGCGCCCCTGCAGCAGAGTTTGCCGCTTCCACGATCGGACCAGGCATGACCCAGAAGAAAATCACCAGAATGCCGGAAAGACCCAGAACCACCTTCAGTTCGGATGGCATCGGCTCGAAAGCCTCGGCAGGTTCGTCGAAGAAGACGACCTTGACGATGCGCAGGTAATAAAAACTGCCGACAACCGACATCAGAACACCGATGATCGCCAGCGGATAGAGCCCGGCCTCGACAGCAGCGGAGAATACGAACCACTTGCCGAAGAACCCGATCAGCGGCGGAATACCTGCAAGAGAGAACATCAGCAGTGCCAGCATGATCGCCATCGGCAAATTGCTGCGCCACAGACCGGCAAGCTCATAGATGTCCTCGACCATACCGTCCTTGCGCCGCATGGACAGGATGCAAGCAAAGACGCCAAGCGTCATGGCAAGATAGGCGGCCATGTAGAAGATGACACCTTCCACGCCTGTCTGCGTACCAGCAGCTAGACCAACCAGCGCATAGCCCATGTGGCCGATCGAGGAATAGGCCATCAGCCGCTTGATGTTCGTCTGTCCTATGGCGGCAAAGGCACCAAGCGCCATAGAAGCGATGGAGACAAAGACAATGACCTGCTGCCAATCCGAAGTGACCGGCTGGAAGCCATCGATCACGACACGCACAAGCATGCCCATGGCTGCCACCTTCGGCGCTGCGGCCAGGAAGGCGGTGACAGGCGTCGGCGCGCCCTCATAGACATCCGGGGTCCACATGTGGAACGGCACGGCGGAAATCTTGAACGCCAGGCCTGCCAGAATGAACACCAGACCGAAGACGAGGCCAAGCGACGCCCCTTCGTGGGCAAGAACGTTGGAAATCCCGGCAAAGCCGACCTGACCGGTAAAGCCGTAAACCAGCGACATACCGTAGAGCAGCATGCCGGACGACAGGGCTCCAAGGACGAAATACTTCAGTCCTGCCTCTGTCGAGCGGACCGAGTCCCGGTTAATCGCAGCCACCACGTAAAGCGACAGGCTCTGAAGCTCCAGACCAAGATAAAGCGCAATCAGATCGTTTGCTGACAACATCAGCAGCATGCCGAGCGTCGCCAGAACGATCAGAACCGGATATTCGAACCGGTCGAACGACTGAGACTTTGAATAGGCCCAGGACATGGCAATCGCGAAGAACGATCCGATCAGCACCAGAAGCTTCAGGAAGTAGGCGAATTCATCAAGAACGAAAGCGCCGCCGAAGGTCTCTCCGAATTTGGCTCCGAAGGGCAAAACGAACAGCGCAGTCGCCGCGATGAGGCCCATGGACATGCCATTGACCAGGAAACTGATGCGTTTGCCGCCGAAGACGCCAATCATCAACAGCACCATGGCTCCAATGGCCAGGAAGATCTCCGGCAGGGCCGGCATGAGATCTGGCAGTTGGGTCATTTCTGACATGGCTCGTCTCTCGCCTTCGGATCGTTAGTTCGCGGCAGCTGCGGCATGCTGGACCTGGCCAGCAGCCTCAAGCGCTGCGTTGTAAGAGGTAATCAGATTGTCGACTGCGCCCTGGGTCACGTCGAGGATCGCCATCGGGTAGAAGCCGAAGAAGATCGTCAATATGACCATGGGAACCAGAATAACCTTCTCGCGCAGGTTCAAATCGAGCATGGCCTTCAGGTTTTCCTTCTCCAGCGCACCGAAGACAACCCGGCGGTAGAGATAGAGCGCATAAGCTGCTGACAGAATGACGCCAGAGGTTGCGAAGAACGCGACCCAGGTATTGACCTGGAAGGCCCCCATCAACGTCAGGATCTCGCCAACGAACCCGGAAGTGCCCGGCAGACCGACATTGGCCATGGTGAAGATCAGGAACGCGACCGCATACTTGGGCATCCGGTTGACCAGGCCGCCGTAAGCGGAAATCTCCCGTGTGTGCATCCGGTCATAGATCACACCGACACACAGGAACAAAGCACCGGAGACGATGCCGTGAGACAGCATCTGGAAAATGCCGCCCTGTACGCCCTGGGCTGTCATTGTAAAGATACCCATGGTCACGTAACCCATATGGGCCACCGACGAATAGGCGATCAGCTTTTTAATGTCTTCCTGGGCGAGCGCGACCAGAGAAGTGTAAATGATCGCAACCACCGACAGGGTGTAAATTAAGGGCGCGAAATCGGCACTGGCGACCGGGAACATCGGCAGCGAGAAACGCAGGAAGCCGTAGCCACCGAGCTTTAGCAGAATACCAGCCAGAATGACCGAGCCTGCCGTCGGGGCTTCCACGTGGGCGTCCGGCAGCCAGGTGTGAACCGGCCACATGGGCATTTTGACTGCGAACGATGCAAAGAATGCAATCCAGAGCCAGCTCTGCATTTCAACCGGGAACGGATGCTGCAGAAGCACCTGAATATCAGTCGTTCCAGCTTCCCAATACATCGCCATGATCGCAATCAGCATCAGGACGGAGCCGAGCAGCGTATAGAGGAAGAACTTGTAAGACGCATAGACACGCCGCGCACCACCCCAAACACCGATGATCAGGAACATCGGGATAAGGCCGGCTTCAAAGAAGACGTAGAACACGACCAGATCAAGCGCACAGAACACGCCGATCATCAGCGTTTCCAAAACCAGGAACGCGATCATGTATTCCTTGACCCGCTTCTGGATGCTTTCCCAGGAGGCCAGGATACAGAACGGCATCAGGAAGGTGGTCAGGATCACAAACAGGACCGAGATCCCGTCGACGCCCATCTTGTAGTTGATCTTGCCGCCGAGCCATTCCTTGCTTTCCAGCATCTGGAAGCCCGGGTTCTGATAGTCAAATCCGAACCAGATAAACAGCGACAGAGCAAAGGTGAAGGTCGTTGTGACCAGAGCCACCCGCCGGATATTGAGCTTGGCGCCCTCATCATCCTCCGGAACCAGGAGGATCGCCAACGCACCCGCCAACGGCAGGAAGGTGGTGGTCGAGAGAATAGGCCAATCGATCATCAGTGAGCTCCTCCGCCGGTGCCGGCACCGGTGAACATCGACCAGGTGATGAGCGCAGCCACCCCGATCAGCATCGCAAAGGCGTAGTGGTAGAGATATCCGGTCTGAAGACGGACGACCCAGGTGGTAACGTTCTGCACGCGTGCAGCAATGCCGTCGGGACCAAAGCCGTCAATGACCTTGCCGTCGCCCTTTTTCCATAGTGTGCGCCCGAGCCACATTGAGGGACGAACGAACAGGAAGTCATAGAGCTCGTCGAAGTACCACTTGTTGAGCAGGAACTGGTAAAGGCCAGAATGCCGCTCCGCCAGCCGCTTCGGAGTTTCCGGAGAGCGGATGTAGAATTGGTAGGCAACAAGGAAGCCCAGCACCATCATGACGAATGGCGAGACCTTCACCCACTTGGGCACGTCGTGCATCTCGTGGAGGACGTGATTTTCTGCTCCGGTGAACAATGCTCCCTTCCAGAAGGCGTCATAACCCGCCCCGTAGAAGTCAACGTAGAACACCATGCCGGCAAGAACGGCACCAACAGACAGGAGCAGCAGCGGCGCCAGCATCACCCACGGCGATTCATGAACGTGGCTCATGACATCGACCGGAGCCCGCGGCTTGCCGTGGAAAGTCATGAAAGTCAGACGCCAGGAGTAGAAGGAAGTCAGGCCTGCAGCGGCAACTGTCAGCCAGAAACCGTAGAGCGCCATGGAGTTGTGGCCGGCATAAGCCGCCTCAATCACGGCATCCTTGGAAATGAACCCGGCAAACCCGATGTGGGTCAATGGAATGCCAACACCGGTCAGGGCAACTGTACCGATGAACATGGTCCAGTAGGTCCAGGGGATGTGTTTCCTCAGACCACCCATTTTGCGCATGTCCTGTTCGTCGGACACGGCATGGATGACTGAACCTGCGCAAAGGAACAACAGCGCCTTGAAGAAAGCGTGCGTGAACAGGTGGAAAATGCCAATCGAGTAGGCACCAACGCCGAGCGCGACGAACATGTAACCGAGCTGGGAACAGGTCGAATAGGCGATCACCCGCTTGATGTCGTTTTGAACCAGCCCCACCGTTGCCGCAAAGAAGGCTGTGGTTGCGCCAAAGAAGGTCACGACGGTCAGAGCCGTGTGCGACAGTTCAAACAGCGGCGAAAGGCGCGCGACCATGAAGACACCGGCGGTGACCATGGTAGCAGCGTGAATGAGTGCGGAAACCGGCGTCGGGCCTTCCATGGCGTCCGGAAGCCAGGTGTGCAGCAGGAACTGCGCCGACTTGCCCATCGCGCCCATGAAGAGCAACAGGCAGATGACCGTCATCGCAGCTTGCGGATCGAGATGATACCCAAGGAAGGTCATCGCCTCGCCCTGCCCTGCCACAACGGCCGGGGCATTCGCAAACACGGTCGACAGGTCGATGCTGTCGAACAGATAGAAGACACCGAAGATGCCAAGGGCAAAGCCGAAGTCACCAACGCGGTTGACCACAAAGGCCTTGATAGCAGCAGCGTTTGCCGACGGCTTTTGGTACCAGAAACCGATCAGGAGGTAGGAAGCAAGGCCCACGCCTTCCCACCCGAAGAACATCTGCAGGAGATTGTCGGAGGTCACCAGCGACAGCATCGCGAAGGTGAACAGCGACAGATAGGCAAAGAACCGCGGCCGATGCGGATCATGGTGCATGTAGCCGATGGAATAGACGTGCACCAATGCGGAGACACTGTTCACCACCACCAGCATAACAACAGTCAGCGTATCGACACGGATCGACCAGGAAACATCCAGCGCGCCAGCGGTAATCCAGCGCATGATTTCGATCTGGTAGAGCGCCGTTTCCCCGTACCCGACGGAGAAAAAGGCAACCCACGACAGGATGGCTGCAAGGATCACCAGGCCGCTGGTGACATATTCACTGGCCTTGGCGCCAATCGCCTTGCCAAACAGTCCTGCGATCAAAAAGCCGATCAGGGGCAGGAAGAGAATTGCGGAATACATATGCCCCTACCCCTTCATCACGTTGACGTCTTCCACGGCAATGGAGCCGCGGTTGCGGTGGAACACCACCAGGATGGCCAGACCGATTGCCGCTTCCGCCGCCGCAACCGTGAGCACCAGCATGGTGAAGATTTGCCCCATCAAATCGCCGAGGAATGACGAGAAGGCGACAAAGTTGATGTTGACCGCAAGCAGAAGAAGCTCGACGGACATCAGGATGACAATCACGTTTTTCCTGTTCAGAAAGATCCCGAAGATCCCGATCGTGAACAGGATGGCTGCAACCGACAAATAATGCGACAGACCGATTTCCATGGGCGCCTCGCCGTGCTCCCCCTCGTTAAATCCAACCGGATCATGGCGCGGAGTGTTTCGCCTCGATCCGGATAATTGCCTAGCGCAACCGCGCTAAATTCCCTTGCCCGTCTCAACCTTCCGGACTTCAATCGCGGTCTCGCGGTTACGCGCGACCTGCGTCGGAATATCCTGGCGTTTGACGTTTTCCTTGTGGCGCAGCGTCAGCACAATGGCGCCAATCATCGCTACCAGCAGAACCAGGCCAGCCACCTGGAAGAAGAAGATGTATTTGGTGTAGAGAACCGCGCCGATCGCCTCGATGTTCGAAGCTTCGCTCAAAGGCGGCGTCGGTTCAGCCCCGTGGGACGCAATCTCAGGCAGGATCACCCAAGCCCCCAGGCCCAGCAGCAGTTCTACCAGCAGGATAAGACCAACAAGCCCGCCAATCGGCAGATATTGCAGAAAGCCCTGGCGCAGCTCGACGAAGTCGACGTCCAGCATCATCACAACGAACAGGAACAGAACCGCGACCGCACCGACGTAGACCACAATCAACAGCATCGCCAGGTATTCAGCTCCCAGCAGCACGAAAAGTCCTGCCGAATTGACAAACGCCAGGATGAGGAACAGCACCGAACTCACCGGATTGCGCGAGGCAATCACCATGAAGGCCGATGCCACCGCCACGCCGGCGAACAGATAGAAGAAAAGCGCGTTCAGGATCATCGTCAGACCTGCCTGTCGTGCGGCCGGAACCGGCCAGAGATGGAACTGCCCGGCCGGATTGCCGGAAAAGCCCCGTGAAGTTGCGTCAAGCTCCTAGCGGTAAGGAGCATCCATTTCAATGTTGCGGGCGATCTCCCGCTCCCACCGGTCACCGTTCTCAAGCAGCTTCTCTTTGGAGTAGTAGAGCTCTTCGCGGGTTTCAGTGGCAAATTCGAAGTTCGGTCCTTCGACGATGGCGTCCACCGGGCAGGCTTCCTGACAGAAACCGCAGTAGATGCATTTCACCATGTCGATGTCATAGCGTGTGGTGCGGCGGGTGCCGTCGTTCCGGCGTGGGCCGGCCTCAATGGTAATCGCCTGAGCCGGGCAGATCGCCTCGCACAATTTACAGGCGATGCAACGCTCTTCCCCGTTCGGATAGCGGCGCAATGCGTGTTCGCCGCGGAACCGGGGGCTTACCGGTCCCTTTTCGAACGGATAGTTCACCGTCGACTTTGGCTTGAAGAAATAGCGCATGGCGAGAAAGAACGCCGATACAAATTCCTTCAAGAACAGCGATTTGGCGGCTTGATCAAGTCCCATCGCCTGTTGCCTTCCCTTGTCGTTCAACCGGTCAGCGAGCTGCCGGCAAAGTAACCGATCACCGGAAATCCGATCACCGGGACCACAAATATTATCCAGCTCAGGGGCGCCTGGTACTTTGCGGCGAACCCGCCGTCGCCGCCCCCTTGCCTGTTTTTCGTTTCGGCCGCCTGAAGCATCCCCTTCAGGATTTTCCAGTCGAGCCAGCCGAGGTACCCTCCAACGGCGGCTCCGATCAGACCGGCGACCGAGATGTCCACGTTATGGTGCCCATCCCATGATCATCAGCACGCTTGCCACGATGAACACCATGGCCAGTGACAGCGGCAGGAACACTTTCCAGCCAAGGCGCATCAACTGGTCATAGCGGTAACGCGGCACCATTGCCTTCACCATGGCGAACATGAAGAAGCCAAGCAGGCACTTCAGTGTGAACCAGACGACGCCCGGAACCCAGGTGAATGGTGCGAAATCGAACGGCGGCAGCCAGCCGCCCATGAAGAAGATGGTCATGAGCGCGCACATCAGACAGATGGCGACATACTCACCCAGCATGAACATCATGTACGGGGTCGAGCCGTATTCGACCATGAAGCCGGCAACCAGTTCCGATTCCGCTTCCGCGATATCAAATGGAGGGCGGTTGGTCTCTGCCAGCGCCGAGATGAAGAACACGACGAACATCGGGAACAATGGCAGCCAGTACCAGTTCAGGAACGCCAGCCAGGGCACGCCAAGCATGTTGGCCAGACCTGTTTGCTGTGACATGACGATTTCGGTCAGGTTCAAGGAACCTGCGCACAGGAGAACCGTGACGATCACAAAGCCGATGGAAACCTCATAGGAAACCATCTGGGCCGCCGAACGCAGCGCCGAAAGGAATGGATACTTGGAGTTGGACGCCCAGCCACCGATGATGATGCCGTAGACTTCCAGCGAAGATACGGCGAAGACGAACAGAACGCCGACATTGATGTTGGCGATCACCCATCCGTCGGCCACCGGAATCACCGCCCATGCCGCCAGCGCCAGCATGACTGATATGAGCGGCGCCAGCAGAAACAGGATCTTGTTGGAGCCAGATGGAATAATCGGCTCTTTCAAAACAAACTTCAGAAGATCGGCAAAACTCTGGAATAGCCCCCATGGGCCCACTACATTCGGGCCACGGCGGATTTGTACCGCCGCCCAGATCTTTCGGTCGGCATAAAGCACATAGGCCACGATCACCAAGAGCACGACAAGCAGCAGAACGCTCTGGAACGCAATCCAGAGAAACGGCCAGCCGTAGGTCGTCATGAATTCCGACATGTCTGTCCCCTGCCCCTATTCCGCTGCTTCTGCCGCCCGCGACTTGGCGAGCGCCGAGCACTCCGCCATCACCGAGGAGGCGCGTGCAATCGGGTTGGTCAAATAGAAATCGCGGACCACACCGGCAAACCCGGCGCTGTCCATCTTGCCCTTGGCCTTGGCAAGCGCTTCGACGTCCTTGATCGAGCCTTCCTCAATCCCGTCGATGCTCGCCAAATGCGGATAGGCTTCGAAAAGCTTGCTGCGCAGATCCGCGAGCGAATCAAACTCAAGCGTCTGGCCGACTGCTGCCGACAGCGCCCTGAGGATCGCCCAGTCTTCGCGTGCTTCCCCGGGAGGGAAAGCGGCCCGGTCTGCCATTTGCACCCGGCCTTCCGTGTTCACGTAAATCGCTGTTTTTTCGGTATAAGCTGCCGCCGGCAGGATGACATCCGCCCGGTGTGCGCCCCGGTCACCATGTGTACCCTGGTAGACGACAAAGGCGCCTTCCGGAACATCGACTTCATCGACACCGAGCAGGAACAGGACGTCCAGCGCTCCCGGTTCGAGCATTTCACCGGTGGACTTGCCGCCCTCGCCTGGCACGAACCCGATGTCGAGTGCGCCAACCTGCGCTGCTTCCGTGTGCAGGATGTTAAAGCCGTTCCAGCCGTCCTTGATGACGCCAAGCGATTTGGCAGCTTTTGCAGCCGTTGCAAGGATCGCCGCGCCATCGGGCCGGTTAAGCGCGCCCTGGCCGATGATGAACATCGGGCGCTCGGCCTTGGCCGGTGCGTGCTCGGCAAATTGGGCAAGGCTTTCAGGACCTGCGCCAAGGTAGGTCACCGGATATGTCAGATCCGCATTTTCGCCAATCAGGCCGACGTGAAGATCGCCGCGTGTCCAGCGCTTGCGGATCCGGGCATTCAGGACTGGAGCCTCAAGTCGCGGATTGGTGCCGATCAGCATGATCGCATCTGCCTCTTCAATTCCCTCAATTGTGGAATTGAAGATGTAGCTGCCACGTCCGTTCTTCGGGTGCAGCGGTGATCCCGGGTAACGGGAGTCGGTATTGGCGGATCCGAGCTTGTCCATCAGGCTCTTGAGGGCGAACATCTCCTCAACACCTGCCAACTGTCCGGCCAACGCACCGATTTTGTCAGCGCTTGTTGCCTTGACCTTGTCCGCAATGATCCGGAACGCCTCGCTCCAGGAAACAGGCTGCAGCTTGCCGTCTTTCTTCGCGTACGGCCGATCCAGACGCTGTGTCTTGAGACCATCCCAGATGTAGCGGGTCTTGTCGGAAATCCACTCTTCGTTCACCGCATCGTTCAGACTCGGCATGATGCGCATGACTTCCTTGCCGCGCGTGTCGACACGGATCGCGGAGCCGAGCGCGTCCATGACATCGACACTCTCGGTCTTGATCAGTTCCCAGGGACGGGCGTGGAAGGCGTAAGGTTTTGACGTCAGCGCGCCAACCGGGCAAAGGTCGACAACGTTGCCCTGCATTTCGGAGGAAAGCGCGGCTTCCAGATATGTAGTGATTTCCGCATCCTCGCCGCGGCCGATCAGGCCCATGTCGGCGACGCCGCACACTTCCGTTGTAAAGCGGACACAGCGGGTGCAGTGAATGCAGCGGGTCATGATCGTCTTGACCAGCGGTCCAAGGTGCTTGTTTTCCACGGCCCGCTTGTTTTCACCGAAACGGGAGGAGCCAATGCCATAGGCCATGGCCTGGTCCTGGAGGTCACACTCGCCGCCCTGGTCACAGATCGGGCAATCCAGCGGGTGGTTGATGAGCAAGAACTCCATCACCCCTTCGCGGGCCTTCTTGACCATTTCGGACTTGGTATCAACCACCGGCGGCTCACCATTCGGTCCAGGACGCAGATCCTTGACCGACATGGCGCAAGACGCCGTCGGCTTTGGCGGCCCGCCTTTGACTTCCACCAAACACATGCGGCAGTTACCGGCAATCGACAGCCGGTCGTGATAGCAAAAACGCGGGACTTCGGCTCCGGCCTCTTCACAGGCCTGAAGCAGCGTATAGTCCGCCGGGACTTCAACTTCCTTGCCGTCGACGATCAGTTTTGTCATCGCCTGCTCTCCAAATCCCGTTCCCGCGTCACTCAGCTGCCACCATCGCCGCAGGCTGCTTGGCCTTGGCGACGTAGTCATCGATGCGCTCTTCAATGACCGGCCGGAAATTCCTGATCAAACCCTGGATTGGCCAGGCTGCTGCGTCGCCGAGCGCGCAAATCGTGTGGCCTTCCACCTGTTTGGTCACCTGGAACAGCATGTCGATCTCTTCGCGGGACGACTGTCCCTTGACCATGCGTTCCATCACACGCCACATCCAGCCGGTGCCTTCACGGCACGGCGTACACTGGCCGCAGCTTTCGTGCTTGTAGAAATAGGCAAGCCGCGCGATCGCCTTGATGATGTCGGTCGACTTGTCCATGACGATCACCGCAGCGGTACCAAGGCCTGAGCCCATGCCGCGCAGCGTGTCAAAGTCCATCGGTGCATCCTTGATCTGCTCAGCAGTCAGACACGGAACAGAAGAGCCGCCGGGAATAACCGTCAGCAGGTTGTCCCAGCCGCCGCGGATGCCACCGCAGTGTTTTTCGATCATTTCGGAGAACGGAATGCCCAGTTCTTCCTCAAAGGTCGCCGGCTGCTCAACATGGCCTGAGACGCAGAACAGCTTTGTGCCGGTGTTGTTTGGAGTGCCCAGCCCTGCAAACCAGCCACCGCCACGGCGGAGGATTGTCGGCGCTACGGCGATCGATTCCACGTTGTTTACCGTGGTCGGGCAGCCATAAAGGCCAACGTTCGCCGGGAACGGAGGCTTCAGGCGTGGCTGACCCTTCTTGCCTTCAAGGCTTTCCAAAAGCGCGGTTTCTTCACCGCAAATATAAGCGCCTGCGCCATGATGAACGTAAATGTCGAAATCATAGCCGTGCTTGTTGTTCTTGCCGATCAAGCCTGCATCATAGGCCTGGTCAATTGCGGCCTGCAGCCGTTCGCGCTCGCGAATGAATTCGCCGCGGACATAGATGTAGGCGGCAATGGCACCCATGGCGAAACCGGCAACCAGGCAACCCTCGACCAGCGTATGCGGGTCGTGGCGCAGGATTTCCCGGTCCTTGCAGGTTCCTGGTTCGGATTCGTCGGCGTTCACGACAAGATATGCCGGGCGTCCATCGGACTCCTTGGGCATGAATGACCACTTCAGGCCCGTCGGGAAGCCGGCACCGCCGCGTCCACGAAGGCCGGATGCCTTAATTTCCTCGATGATCCAGCCACGGCCCTTGTCGAGCAGAGCCTTGGTGTTGTCCCACTGGCCGCGCTTCTTTGCACCCTCAAGGCCCCAGTCATGAAGCCCGTAGATGTTGGTGAAGATGCGATCCTGATCCTTCAGCATCCCGTTCCCCTACCCTTCGGTCTTGCTCGAGGGCACATCACCCTTGGCAACACGCTTGGAGAAATCCGTTTCCCCGCCTTCAGCGAGGATCTTTGCCTGTTCAACCCAGCCGTCGCGCTCGATCCGGCCCTTGAATTTCAACCGGGTATCGACCCAGGCGATTTCCTCAGCGCCCCAGCTGGCGACCTGATCGAAATGGAAGAAGCCAAGATCGTTCAGGACACCTTCCAGTTTCGGGCCAACACCTTTCAGCTGCTTGAGGTCGTCAGGCTTGCCGTCGCGGGCTTCCTTCAGCACCAGAGGCTCTTTTTCCTCTGCGGCTGTTTCGGTTGGCTGTTCAGAAGTCTTCTTTGGTGCAGCCTTTTTCGGCGCTGCTTTCTTGGGTGCAGGCTTTTCAGCTTCAGCCTTTGATGCCGCAGCCTTGGCCGGCGCCGGTTTCGCAGCTGCCGGCTTCTCTTCAGCCGGAGTATCTGCAGCTTCAGCCTGCTTGGCTGCATGTGCAGCCTTTACCTTGGCGACCGCTTCTTCTGCTGGCACTGGCACGCCATCATAGTCATTGCCACCTGCATTGATCGACGGGCCGGCAAAATCGTGGGAGGCCTTTTCAGCACCATCCACCACATGCGGCACCGGCAGCTCGCCCTTGGTATCATCGTCGATTTCCGTCAGGCTGGTCTGTCCGCCCTCGGCCATGGAAAAACGGCGGCCGTTTTGCGGGCCCGGCGTAACTTCCTTACCTTCGGATATATCATCGAGAAGCTGGTTGAAGCTGTCTTCGGTCAGATCCTCATAGGTATCCTTGAAAATCTGAACCATCGGCGCGTTGACGCAGGCGCCCAGGCACTCGACCTCTTCCCAGGAGAACATGCCGTCCTCGGAAATCTCATGCATGTGCTTGGCAATGCGCGACTTGCAGATCTTGATCAGGTCTTCGGAACCGCGCAGCTGGCATGGTGTCGTCCCGCACACCTGGATATGAGCCTTCTTGCCGACCGGCTGCAGCTGGAACATCGTGTAGAACGTCGCCACTTCCAGAACGCGGATATGCGGCATGTCCAGTAGCTCGGCGATGTAGCGAATTGCAGGCTCGCATACCCAGCCTTCATGCTGTTCCTGCGCCCGCCACAGCAGCGGAATAACGGCGGATGCCTGGCGACCGGCAGGATAGCGATCGATCAGTTTCTTGGCCCAGGCGGCATTGTCCGCGGTGAACTCAAAACTCTCAGGTTGCTCCGCGGCAAGTCTGCGAACTGCCATGGTGTTATCCCCGTTTCACTGTGCTGACCGGAGCCGGGACATCGGCTGCCAGGGTCGGAATTGAATTGCGTGCGGCCATTACCGGTCCACCTCACCGAAGACGATGTCCATGGAGCCCAGAACGGCCGAAACATCTGCAAGCTGGTGGCCGCGGCAAACGAAATCCATCGCGGACAGGTGGGCAAAGCCAGGCGCCTTGATCTTGCAGCGGTATGGTTTGTTGGTGCCGTCAGAAACCAGATAGACGCCGAACTCTCCCTTTGGCGCTTCCACGGCGGCATACACTTCGCCTGCCGGCACATGGTAGCCTTCGGTGTAGAGCTTGAAGTGATGGATCAGCGCTTCCATCGACCGCTTCATCTCGCCGCGCTTTGGCGGCACGATCTTGCTGTCGGTGGAAGAAACCGGACCGGTTTCCACTGTTAGCTTTTCCAGGCACTGCTTCATAAGCCGGACTGACTGGCGCATTTCTTCCATCCGGATCAAATAACGGTCGTAGCAGTCGCCGTTCTTGCCGATAGGAATGTCGAAGTCGAGATCGGCATAACACTCATATGGCTGGGATTTTCTCAGATCCCACGCAGCGCCCGAACCACGCACCATTACCCCTGAAAATCCCCAGGCCATCGCGTCGTCCAGATCAACAACGCCAATATCGACATTGCGCTGCTTGAAGATCCGGTTGTCAGTCAAAAGGCCTTCAATATCGTCCAGCGTCTGCAGGAACGGATCGCAGAAATCCCAGATATCGTCGAGAAGATCACGCGGCAGATCCTGATGGACACCGCCAGGCCGAACAAAAGCTGCGTGCAGCCGCGCACCACAGGCCCGTTCATAAAACACCATCAGCTCTTCGCGCGGCTCAAATCCCCAGACCGGCGGAGTCAACGCCCCAACATCAAGTGCCTGGGTCGTGACATTCAACAAGTGCGACAGCAGACGGCCGATTTCGGAATACAAGACACGGATCAACTGGCCGCGCTTCGGCACTTCGATGCCGAGAAGGCGTTCCACACCAAGTGCAAAAGCATGCTCCTGGTTCATCGGCGCCACATAGTCGAGCCGGTCGAAGTAAGGAACCGCCTGTAGATAGGTCTTCTGTTCGATCAGCTTTTCGGTGCCCCGGTGCAAGAGCCCGATATGCGGATCGACACGGGTTACCACTTCACCGTCCAGCTCCAGCACAAGGCGCAACACGCCGTGGGCCGCAGGGTGCTGCGGACCGAAGTTGATATTGAAGTTTCGAACCTGCTGTTCGGCCATCGTCGAACGCCTTAATTCGTGGTTGCTTTTTCATCACCCGGCAGCACGTAATCCGTGCCTTCCCAGGGTGAAAGAAAATCAAAACTGCGCATTTCCTGGTTCAGGCGAACCGGTTCATAGACAACGCGCTTTTTCTCATCGTCGTAACGGACTTCAACAAAGCCGGTAACGGGGAAATCCTTGCGGAGCGGATGACCGTCAAATCCGTAGTCAGTCAGCAACCGGCGCAGATCCGGGTGGCCGGAGAACAGAATGCCGTACATGTCATAGGCTTCGCGCTCGAACCACTCGGCGCCCGGAAAAAGTCCGGTAATCGAGGCAACCGGCGTTTCTTCATCGGTTGCCACCTTCACGCGGATACGCTGGTTCTGCATGGGAGACAGGAAGTGATAGACAACATCAAACCGCTGGTCGCGGCCCGGATAATCGACACCACAAACATCGGTCAGATTGACGAATTTGCAGGAGCTGTTATCTCGCAGATATCGAACCACATCGAGGATGGATGCGGCATTGGCAGTCAAGGTCAGCTCACCATAGGCAACTTCCCAGGACAAAAGGGACTCACCAAGTCCGAGCTCGATATGCTCGGCAAGTTCCTTCAGTGTTTCGTCCATATTGACTTAACTCCCCTGGAACCGCGCATTTGTTTGCGCGCCTCCCCTCAGCAAATTCAATTCAGCGCTCGATCGTTCCGGTGCGGCGGATCTTCTTCTGCAGCATCAAGACACCGTAAAGAAGCGCCTCTGCAGTTGGCGGACAACCAGGTACATAGATATCCACCGGAACGACCCGGTCGCAGCCACGCACAACCGAATAGGAATAATGGTAGTAGCCGCCACCGTTGGCGCAGGACCCCATGGAAATCACGTACCGCGGCTCGGGCATTTGGTCGTAGACCTTGCGCAGCGCAGGCGCCATCTTGTTGGTCAATGTTCCTGCAACGATCATGACATCCGACTGGCGCGGAGAACCGCGCGGAGCAAAGCCGAACCGCTCAGCATCGTAGCGCGGCATCGCCATCTGCATCATTTCAACGGCGCAGCAAGCGAGACCAAAGGTCATCCACATCAGGGACCCCGTCCGGGCCCACTGGATCAGATTGTCTGTCGAGGTAACCAGAAATCCCTTGTCGGCAAGCTCGTCATTGACCTCAAGGAAAAACGGATCGTCGGATCCAACTGGTTTTCCGGTATTCGGATCAATAATTCCCTTGGGACGCTCGGCAATCAGCGGACCGGATGTGGTGCTTAATCCCATTCCAGCGCTCCCTTTTTCCATTCGTAAATGAAGCCGATGGTCAGAACCCCCAGAAAGACCATCATGGACCAGAAACCATACCAGCCCAAATCACCGAACTTCACGGCCCAGGGAAACAGGAAGGCAACTTCCAGGTCAAAGATGATGAAAAGAATCGCCACCAGATAGAAGCGTACGTCGAACTTCATGCGCGCATCATCAAAGGCGTTGAAGCCGCACTCGTAGGCCGACAGCTTTTCCGGGTCCGGATTTTTATAGGCCAGAAGAAATGGCGAGATCAAAAGCGCCAGCCCAATCACCAGCGCAATGCCGATGAAGACGACAATCGGGATGTATTCCCGCAGCAATTCTTCCATGTCTTTCGCGTCCCTGCATTTACCGGCCGGAACAGCAATTGTGTTACGGCCTAACTGGCTGAACCAGCAAGGTCAGCCCGGCAAGCCAAAGCCTGCCAAAAGAGCGCCCGTTCACAGTCCACCAATATGCGTCCGCACAGGTATCCCACGCGTTGGTGCAACGCAAGACCCTAAGAAGGACTAACAAAAGCCGTTTTTGGACCAACTTCGCTAACAGATAGGGCAAACGCTGCATTTTCCCTGTATCAGTAATGTAAAAAAACAGCGGAGCGCTGCAGGATATTGCAGCGGGATTGCCTATATGCCGCACCTTGCAAGGGTAAATTACGTAGAATTCCCTAATCAAATCAAGGAGTGTTCGCATCTCTGTGAGTCGGCACCAGTAGCCGGCTTTCGCCCGGCAAGTTGATAAACCGGGAACGCTGCGAACCCGTCCGGATAGAATTTGATTGAAGGAGATACTGAGAACCGTAAGTGGCGCGAGTGACGGGGCTCGAACCCGCGACCTCCGGCGTGACAGGCCGGCACTCTAACCATCTGAGCTACACCCGCACACTTTACGGTATCTTGTTGCGCCCCCTCTTCGATAAAGAGAGTGGCGCGAGTGACGGGGCTCGAACCCGCGACCTCCGGCGTGACAGGCCGGCACTCTAACCATCTGAGCTACACCCGCTTCGCAAAACGACGACGTCGCTTCGAAGTGGCGCTGATGTACGGTGGCAGAGAGTGGAAGTCAAGCGCTGTGTCAGCGCTAATATGTCGTTTTTATAAAACGGGCTGAAACAGGCCGCAAACTCCCGACCACCGACAGGTGTCTCTTGTGGATAAAATGGAGCCCTTGCAGGCACTTGGCCTCAGTATCCAGACCAATTCCGTTCCCGAAGAACTCAGACCCGCACCGCCATTCGCAATTGGAGAAAATTACCTCCGGCGAAGGCCTGTATTTGCTCTTTCCATGATTGAGTGAAGCAGGCTGCCAATCCGTCCGAAACGAAGAACCCAGCTGCACCAATAATGGCAACACAAGTGCCAACAAGAAACAAAGCGAGCGCGGTTTTATGATTGGAACAAACGGGAGATGAAGGGCTTAGTTCGCCCCAATAACCACTCACCTCAACAAAAACAGTCGAAACTTTTGGAGGAGAATGGTGGGCGATGAGAGACTCGAACTCCCGACATCTTCGGTGTAAACGAAGCGCTCTACCAACTGAGCTAATCGCCCTCAACTCGTGAGGACCGCCTTGTAGGCACAATTTTTGGCGAATGCAAGAGCAAATCTTTCCGGTTTTCCACACCCGGCATTTGCACTCCGGCTTCATGTTTCGACAGCCGCAGTCTACGGCCAATCTTATGCTTCCAACAGCGGTTGCAACCTCCTGTGAATTAGTTTCATGATGAGGCGGTCCGGATTGGGTGGCCAGTCATTTTAATTGCAGGCAGGGTCAAGTGGGGAGAGACGCATGAAATTGAGGGACGTGACCATGGCGGTCATCATGCTGTCGGCACTGTTGGGGCTTGTTGTTCTCATTACCAGCATTCCCATCGGGCTTTCGCCCAAGGTCTTTGGCGCCCTCGCCTTCGGCGTCATTCTGGTGTTCGGCTTCACCAACATGATCATGGTTGTGCTGGACAGCCGGAAAAACCGCAGCAAAGACAGCTAGACTCTTACTGCGGAAAAAAGCTGGCTGTTTGATGGTCTCTTACTTGGTGGGAAAGATTGCACAGGAGAGCGTGCAACCCGCTGAGGGGCTATGAGCACGCGTTTCGCCACAGCTGATGCAAAATGGACATATCCTGAAGAAACGCGCTGGACAGGCCCAATTCAGGCGTGAAAGGCACTTAGCAGCCCTCCCCTGATTGAACTTTCATCCAGGCATAAAAAAGCCCCGTGCGCGTTGCCGCGGCACGGGGCTTGAACGACCGAACTATATTAAGAGTTCACGGCGTCCTTGAGGCCTTTGCCAGCCTTGAACTTCGGCGTCTTGGAAGCCGGGATCTGGATCGTTTCACCAGTCCGCGGGTTACGCCCTTCGGTAGCAGCGCGTGCGGAAACGGTGAAGTTGCCAAAACCGATGATGCGAACTTCGTCGCCGCCCTTCAGGGTTTCGGTAACAGCATCAAAGGTCGCGTCAACTGCTTCACCTGCCTGGGCTTTGGTGAGGCCAGTCTTTTCTGCGACCGATGCGATCAGATCGTTCTTGTTCATAGTCGATACCTTTCTAAAATTCGGCGGCGGCCAACGAGTCTCGTTAGCGCCGTTGCCGGAAATTCGGGCGAAACGAACTTAAACGCAAGCCATTTTTTCGCAGAAAACCGCCATTTTTGCTCTTTTTACCAAAGAAAAGCCCCGGCAAGGCCGGGGCTGTGAATAAAACCATGCTGTCAAGCCCAAATTAATGGGCAAGAACGCCGGTTTTTTCGTCGTCGGAAGTGGCAGCCTTGGCTGCTGCTTCGGCAGATTCTTGGTCCCATTCGATCGGTTCCGGCAACCGGACCAAGGCTGTTTTCAGCACTTGCTCCATACTGGACACCGGAATGATCTCCAGTGAGTTCTTTACCGAATCCGGAATGTCGGCCAGGTCCTTGGCGTTGTCGTCGGGGATCATGACGGTCTTGATGCCGCCACGCAGAGCCGCAAGAAGCTTCTCCTTTAACCCGCCGATCGGAAGGATCCGGCCTCTCAGGGTGATTTCACCCGTCATGGCCACATCCCGCCGTACCGGGATCCCGGTCAGGGTTGAGATCACCGCTGTTGCCATGCCGATACCAGCTGACGGACCATCTTTCGGGGTTGCCCCTTCCGGCACGTGCACGTGGATATCGCGCTTGTCGAACAGAGGCGGCTCAATACCGAAATCGACAGCCCGCGAGCGGACATAAGATGCTGCAGCCGAAATCGACTCCTTCATCACGTCCTTCAGGTTCCCCGTGACGGTCATCTTGCCCTTGCCAGGCATCATGACGCCTTCGATCGTCAGAAGCTCACCACCGACCTCGGTCCAGGCAAGTCCGGTTACGACACCGACCTGATCTTCAAGCTCAGCTTCACCGTACCGGTAGCGCGGTACACCAAGGTAGTCCTCAACGACTTCAGGAGTTACCGTGATGGTTTCCTTGTCGCTCATCAGGATGTCCTTGACCGACTTACGGGCAAGGGTCGCCATTTCGCGCTCAAGGTTACGAACGCCAGCTTCACGGGTGTAACGGCGAACGACAAGACGCAGTGCATCTTCCTCGATCGTGAACTCGCCTTCCCTCAGGCCATGATCCTTTTCCGCTTTTGGAATCAGGTGGCGGCGGCAGATTTCGACCTTTTCGTCTTCCGTGTAGCCGGCAATGCGAATGATCTCCATCCGGTCCATTAGCGGCGCTGGAATATTCAGTGTGTTCGCGGTTGTCACGAACATCACGTCAGACAGGTCGTATTCCACCTCCAGGTAGTGATCCATGAAGGAAGAGTTCTGCTCCGGATCGAGCACCTCAAGCAAAGCCGATGACGGATCGCCGCGGAAATCCATGCCCATCTTGTCGATCTCGTCGAGAAGGAACAGCGGGTTGGACTTCTTGGCCTTTTTCATCGACTGGATGACCTTGCCCGGCATTGACCCGATGTAGGTCCGCCGGTGGCCACGAATCTCGGCCTCGTCGCGCACACCGCCGAGCGACATGCGCACGAACTCACGGCCGGTCGCTTTCGCGATCGACTTGCCGAGCGAGGTCTTGCCGACGCCTGGAGGACCAACAAGGCAGAGAATCGGACCGCGTAGCTTGTTCGCACGGGCCTGCACCGCCAGATACTCCACGATCCGTTCCTTGACCTTCTCCAGGCCATAGTGGTCCGTATCGAGCACCTTCTCGGCAAATTCCAGATCGTGTTTGACCTTGCTCTTCTTGCTCCAGGGAATACCGACGAGCCAGTCCAGGTAGTTGCGGACAACGGTCGCCTCTGCCGACATCGGGCTCATCTGCTTGAGCTTCTTGATCTCGGCTGCGGCGCGTTCACGCGCTTCCTTTGAAAGCTTGGTCTTCTTGATCTTTTCCTCAAGTTCGGCAACTTCGTCCTTGCCGTCCTCGCTATCGCCAAGTTCCTTCTGAATGGCCTTCATCTGCTCATTCAGATAGTACTCGCGCTGGGTCTTCTCCATCTGGCGCTTGACCCGCGAACGGATTCGCTTTTCCACCTGCAGGACGGAAATTTCGCTTTCCATCATGCCGAGGACCGCTTCCAGGCGCTCCGATACGGAGACGATGCCCAGAATTTCCTGCTTTTCCGGGATCTTGATTGCCAGGTGCGAAGCGATGGTGTCGGCCAGCTTGGAATAGTCGTCGATCTGATTGACCGCGCCCAGAACTTCCGGCGACACTTTCTTGTTCAGTTTGACGTAGTTTTCGAACTCAGCCAGCACGGACCGTGCAAGCGCTTCGATCTCCACGTCTTCCCCGTCGCGCTCCGGCAGAACCGTTGCGGTGGCTTCATAGTAGTCATCACGATCTGAATAGCCATCAATGCGCGCGCGGGCACCGCCCTCAACAAGCACCTTCACGGTGTTGTCCGGCAGTTTCAACAGCTGCAGCACTGTGGCAAGCGTGCCAACCTCATATATCTGGTCGGGATCGGGATCGTCATCCGCCGCATTTTTCTGGGTTGCGAGCAGGATGTGCTTGTCGGTGGTCATCACCTCTTCGAGAGCCCGGATGGACTTCTCGCGGCCGACGAACAGCGGCACGATCATGTGCGGGAACACCACAATGTCGCGCAGCGGAAGCACAGGATAGACAGCGGCACCCGTTTCGTCGGTAGACCGGATATCTGTGTCGCTCATTTTATTTCCTTTCTCTGCGCACCCTGAGCCCCTTGAAGATTGGCGGCAGCAGGTGCTTGAAGACGGCTCCGGGCGGGGGATGCCCGTTGGGCCGGACCGGACTGCCTCAAAAGGAGCACAGACAAGGTCCGCATAGCCGTTAACTCGTCCTATTAGGTGGACACCAAGCAGGGGTGTGTCAAGGCGCCGATGGTGCCTGATGTGCAATCCTTGTTGACGAATCCCCGCCTAATAGGAAACCGCCCAAAAGGACTGAAAAACCTAGGTAAATTTTCATAGGCATAAAAAATGCCGCCCTGAAGGCGGCATTTTTCGAAATTCTGCGTCAATTCAGCGCCACGAATGCGTCACGCGCTGGTTGCCGACGTCTCTTCACGATCTTCATAAATGTAAAGCGGACGCGCTTCTCCTTTAACAACCTCCGGAGAAATGACAACTTCCTTCACGCCCTTCAGGCCAGGCAGCTCATACATGGTATCGAGGAGAATCGATTCCAGAATGGAGCGGAGGCCACGGGCGCCGGTCTTGCGCTCGATCGCCTTGTTGGCAATCGCCTTGAGCGCTTCTTCGTTGAAGGTAAGCTCGACGTTTTCCATCTCGAACAGACGCTGATACTGCTTGACCAGCGCGTTCTTCGGCTCTGTCAAAATGGTGACAAGTGCATCTTCGTCGAGGTCTTCCAGCGTCGCGATCACTGGCAGACGGCCAACGAATTCCGGAATGAGGCCGAATTTCAGAAGATCTTCGGGCTCCAGCTCGGAGAACAGCTCACCAATACTCCGGTCACCAGGTGCGTGAACCTGTGCCTTGAAGCCGATGGACGTCTGGGTGCCACGGTCGGAAATGATCTTGTCGAGGCCAGCGAACGCACCACCACAGATGAACAGAATGTTCGTGGTGTCGACCTGCAGGAATTCCTGCTGCGGATGCTTGCGGCCGCCTTGAGGCGGAACAGAGGCAACCGTGCCTTCCATGATCTTCAGCAGAGCCTGCTGAACGCCCTCACCGGACACATCACGCGTAATCGACGGATTGTCAGCCTTGCGGCTGATCTTGTCGACCTCATCGATGTAAACGATGCCGCGCTGAGCGCGTTCCACGTTATAATCGGCGGATTGCAGCAGTTTCAGAATGATGTTCTCGACATCCTCACCGACATAACCTGCTTCCGTCAGCGTGGTGGCATCTGCCATTGTGAACGGAACATCGAGGATGCGGGCCAGTGTCTGGGCCAGCAGCGTTTTACCGCAACCGGTCGGGCCGACCAGAAGGATGTTCGACTTGGCCAGTTCCACGTCGTTATTCTTGGTGGCGTGGTTCAGGCGTTTGTAGTGATTGTGGACAGCAACCGACAGGACCTTCTTGGCACTTCCCTGACCGATGACATAATCATCGAGCACGTCCCGAATTTCCTGTGGTGTCGGGATGCCATCCCGAGACTTGACCAACGAGGATTTGTTTTCCTCGCGGATGATATCCATGCACAGCTCGACACATTCATCACAAATGAAAACAGTCGGGCCGGCGATCAGCTTGCGAACCTCATGCTGGCTCTTGCCGCAAAAGGAGCAGTAAAGCGTATTCTTTGAATCGCTGCCGCTGGCCTTTGTCATGTATTCAACCCCACGTTTTCTGGGAGGGCCGCCCCTCCCCAACTTTCCGGTCCGCGCCAGGAGACGGCTAGACCGGTTCGAAATGACCGCCCGGGGGCGTCTCTACCGGTTAATTTCCTGACCTAGATGTCATCATGCTTTACCTGCAAAAATCAATATAGGTTTAAGGCGAAGGTAAAAATCGGATTTCCTGACCGATTTTCAAGCCCCCGCCTGCCCGTCAGCCGCCTGACGGGCCACGGAAACACGATATACTACTTACTTTGTTCTTCGCCGCCCAAGCTTGAACGGTCGGTGATCACATTATCGACAAGACCGAACTCTTTTGCAGCATCGGCTGTCATGAAGTTGTCACGCTCGAGAGCCTCTTCCACAGCTTCCAGCTCCTGGCCGGTGTGCTTGACGTAGATTTCATTCAAGCGGCGCTTCATGCTCAGGATCTCCTGAGCATGCAACATGATGTCTGCTGCCTGCCCCCGGAAACCGCCGGACGGCTGATGAACCATGACACGGGCGTTCGGAAGAATAAACCGCAGATCCTTTTCACCGGCAGCCAGAAGTAGCGACCCCATGGATGCTGCCTGACCGATACACAGCGTTGAAACGGCCGGACGGATGAACTGCATCGTGTCGTAGATCGCCAGGCCGGAGGTCACCAATCCGCCAGGCGAATTGATGTAGATCGCGATTTCCTTGCTCGGGTTTTCTGCTTCCAGATACAGCAGCTGAGCACTGATCAGCGTTGCCATATGGTCCTCGACCGGACCTGTCAGGAAGATAATCCGCTCTTTGAGAAGACGCGAATAGATATCGAAGGCCCGTTCGCCCCGGTTGGTCTGCTCAACCACCATGGGGACGAGAGTGTTCATGTAGATATCGACAGGATCCTTCATACCTTATCCATTGCTTTGGGATGGTCCCAGGGACTCACAGGCCACTCGCAACTCAGGCCTGCCTCGAAAAAAGCGACACCCCATACATAAGGGATGCCGCCCAATTCGCAAAGGCATCGCAGATGCGGCATGAACGCAAGGTTAAAACGCGGCCGCATCCACGGTATTTTTTTAAGAAGAAAACGCCTTATGCGTCGTCTTCATCCTCGGCGACGAGCTTCTCAAGCTCTTCCTTGGTCACCGTTTTATCGGTCACCTTGGCAAGCTCGAGCATATAATCGACGACCTTTTCTTCGTAGATCGGCGCACGCAGGCTGGCCAGAGCCTGCTGGTTGTTCTTGTAAAATTCGAACACCTGCTGCTCCTGACCCGGGAACTGGCGCACGCGGTCATAAAGGGCGCGCTGCATTTCCTCATCAGAAACCTGGATGCCGTTCTTTTCGCCGATTTCCGACAGAACAAGACCAAGGCGGACGCGGCGTGCGGCGATCTTGCGGTATTCCTCCTTCGCCTCTTCTTCGGTCGTGTCTTCGTCCTCGAAGGTCTTTTCATTGCGCTTCATGTCGTCTTCGACCTGCTGCCAGACAGCATCGAATTCGGAATTCAGCAGGCCTTCCGGCAGGTCGAAAGTGTAGTGCTCGTCGAGCTGATCAAGCAGCTGACGCTTTACCCGCTGACGGGTCATGGCACCGAACTGGCCTTCGATCTGGCCGCGGACGATTTCCTTCAGCTTGTCGAGCGATTCGAGGCCGAGACCTGTTGCGAACTCGTCATCGACAGTGACTTCGCCAGCCGCACCGACTTCCTTGACGACAACGTCGAAGGTTGCCGCCTTACCAGCCAGATGCGCAGCCTGGTACTCTTCCGGGAAGGTCACTTCAACAACCTTCTCATCACCGGCCTTGACGCCGATCAGCTGGTCTTCAAAACCAGGGATGAACTGGCCGGAACCGAGAACCAGCTGGCCGTTTTCATCAGCACCGCCCTCGAAAGGTTCACCGTCGATCTTGCCGAGATACGACATGGTCACCCGGTCACCTTCTTCCGCTGCACCATCCTTGGCTTCAAACGGTGCATTGTTCTTTGCGATTTCAGCGACCTGCGTGTCGACTTCATCTTCAGCAATCTCAACAACCGGACGCTCGATTTCGAAACCGGAGAAATCAGCGATTTCGAAGGTCGGCAGAATGTCGTAGCTCATGGAGAAGGAAAGATCGGCGTCGCCGGCCAGGATCTTTTCAGCTTCCTCGTCCGGCAGATCGATGTTCGGCGTCAGCGCAGGGCGCTCGGACCGGTCTTCCATGGCCTTCTGGCTGGTTTCCTGGATGGTGTTCGACAGGATTTCCGCCATGGCCTGACGGCCATACAGTTTTTTCAGGTGCGCAACCGGCACTTTGCCCGGCCGAAAGCCCTTGATTTGCGCCTTGGACTTCATGTCATCCATGTAGGCGTCGAGCTTGGCAGCCAGATCAACGGCCGGAATGTCGATTTTCAGCTCTCGCTTAAGGCCCTCGGCGAGGGTTTCGGTTACCTGCATTGGTTTGTGCTTCGTCCTTGGTATGGAACGACCAGTTCCATGATCTAGTTTGAAATTGCCTTGTGCGGCGCCGTCAGGACGGATCCGCAAGGATACCGCGCCGATGCGCTCCAGCCCTTTGGCACGGTGCGGCATGGAGAGGCTGGATCGAAAAAATTAGGTCATCATTTTTCAATCACTTAACGCAAACAACTGGAAAAAACGGACGGCATTTTGTGGAGCAAAATGTTCGGCAATTTTGACCAGAAGGTGCAGGCCCAACCTGAACCGCGCCGCATCGTAAAGAGCAGCTCGAAAGGGCGATAACGATTGCATGGGAAAGTGTCAAGTCTGGTGGCGTGATAGCCCCGGAAAACCGCCCTATTTCGCGCCTTCCAGGCCGGCCGGTTACGCCCTGTTTCAAAATCACCAGACACATGAGGCACTGGAACAGCTAGCCCTGACAACGGTCTTAAGGTGTGAAACCCACGGCATTGTCAGTTGGACCAATCAATTATTTCCGAAACTTTTCCGAAACACATATAATTTTACGAATGCTTTAGATTTGAGGCCTAAAACCGGTTTTGCAGTACAGCTGTACCACAACTAGAAAGACCCTTGGGCCTTCCCACCAACCAAAAGGCTCAAAGGGTCTTTTTTTCATGAAAATTTCGCCATCAGACGCGTGGGTGAAGCGCCAATGCGCGACACGCAAGTGCCCTCGCCTTTTTTGCAAGCAGAAAAACCGGGCTTTTTTCAAGAATTATTGGTGCGGATGGAGGGACTTGAACCCCCACGCCTTGCGGCACCAGAACCTAAATCTGGCGTGTCTGCCAATTTCACCACATCCGCATCGCTGGAGCCAGATACGCCCCGCGTTTGAAGCGGGGCTTCTATAGCACCGCAAAATTTCCCGTCAAAGGAAAAAGGTGCAATGGCCTGCCCCCAGTTTGTTACTTGTCCACAAGACGGGCAATGACTGGCCGAAGTGCCGGGATAAGGTCTTCCGATATCAAACCGGGTCCTGCCTCGTTGCCCGCCTCCGAATGCAGCCAGACACCCATTGCAGCCGCTTCAAATCCTGGCACGGACTGAGCCAGCAGAGCACAGATGAAACCTGCCAACACATCCCCGGAACCAGCTGTGGCAAGCCAGGGCGACGCATTGGAATTGATCGCAGCCCGCCCATCCGGCCCTGCAATGATGGTGTCCGGCCCCTTGAGAACCAGAACTGCTTGGCTTCGCTTCGCCGCCAATCGCGCAGCCGTCAAACGATCCTTTCCTCCCAGATCAGGAAACAGCCGGGCAAATTCCCCACCATGGGGCGTCAGCACCACAGGCCGGTCTTGCGCCTTGATTAGGTTGAACAACGCATCCGGATCACCGGAAAAGCTGGTCAGCGCGTCCGCATCCAGCACCACGGCGCACCCCGCCCCCAGCACATCCCCAACGGCGGCACATGTTTTCCCGCCAACGCAATAGCCTGGCCCGATCAGGGCAGCGTTCAACCGCCGGTCGCTTAGAAGTTCAGCAATCCCAATGCTGCCTGTCTCTTTGTTTTCCTCAAGCGGCCGGACCATGACGGCAGTCAGCTGGGCCGCATTGACAAGAAGTGCCGATGGCGGACTGGCAACTGTGACCAGCCCGGCGCCTGCCCGCAGAGCGGCTTCCGCCGCCAGGCGCGCTGCCCCCGTTGACCGGCTTGTCCCGCTGAATACAACCGCATGCCCCCGGCTGTATTTATGTGCCTCTGCTTGCGGCGGCTGCCAATGGCCAGACCAAAGAGCGGGTCCGTTTCGGCAGGTCTTGGGCTGAATACGCTCCAGCACGGGAGGCTTGATACCGATATCGACACATTTGACGGCGCCGCACAATCCGCGCCCGGGATAAAGCAGATGACCGGGCTTCAGCCTGAAAAACGTAACCGTCACAGCTGCTTCGACGGCGATCCCCATAACTGCGCCGGTCGCACCATTCAGACCGGTCGGCAAGTCCACGGCGACGGTCCTGGCCTGGGCTGTATTTATCGCACCAACGATATCAGCAAGTTCACCCGTCAGCTCGCGGTCCAGTCCAGCGCCAAGCAGAGCGTCAACCACTACATCGGTTTCTTGCAGCCGCGCCGGCAGATCCATGCCGCTGATCAGCGCCCATGGCATGGCGGCTCCACCGAAGGTCATATCGTCAAAGGCGAGCTGGGCATCGCCGGTCAGCCCTGCCGGGTCCTTTAACAGTCCAATTTCTACCTGACACCCCGCCTCGGCCAGAAGACGCGCGGCGACGAAACCGTCTCCGCCATTGTTGCCAGGACCACATAAAACAAGAACACGGCCACCAGCACCGGCAAGCTCCAATGCTGCATCGGCGACATAGCGTCCCGCCGCCTCCATCAGAACACGCCCGGGAACACCGCCTTCGATCGTCAGGCGGTCCGCCTCCCCCATTTCTGCGGGTGTCAGGAGCTCATCGCCTGGAAACGTCATGTCCGTCATTGCCACCGGGTGTCCTGTCAATCATTGCTTATCCAGCCATAAAATAGCCCGCGCCGGGAATGGTTGGAAGCTGAAGCGGCTTCCAAATCGACGCAGCATGCACTCCCGCGCCGCACCAAACTGACTATCAAATCAGCAAAACAGCCGCCTATTTTTTGGGCAAAATGCCTACTTTTTAATCTCAACCGTCAGTTTTCACCCCAAGGCTCCGGACCGTGGCAGAAAATTGACTGAAAAATCGGCGCAACTCTGCGGCTTCCATTTTTGTGCGACTTCATTACCCAGTTGGCACACAACGTGCTAGATGCGACATGCAATTCACCCTCATCGAGGGACCCGCCAGATTATCCGGCCAATAAATCGGAGAGAGAAAAAGCTGATGAAAAAGATCGAGGCAATCATCAAGCCCTTCAAACTGGATGAAGTGAAGGAAGCTCTCCAGGAGGTAGGCCTCCAGGGGATTACCGTCACCGAAGCCAAGGGCTTTGGCCGTCAAAAGGGTCACACCGAGCTCTACCGCGGCGCAGAATATGTCGTCGATTTTCTGCCGAAGGTAAAAGTCGAGATCGTGCTTGGCGCCGATATGGTGGAAAAGGCCGTCGACGCCATTCGCAATGCCGCGCAAACGGGACGTATCGGCGACGGCAAGATCTTTGTGTCCAACATCGAAGAAGCCGTCCGGATCCGGACCGGCGAATCTGGTGCGGACGCCATCTAGCAATCCAATCCGGCCTTAAGGCCTCCCCCCTTCGATCCCGGCGGATCAAACCATTTTTTCAAAGCATCCGCCGCGGACCGGGACCAATCCACTTAAGTTCAAACGAAAAACCAAGGGATGGACATTATGACCACCGCCGCTGAAATCCTGAAGGACATTCAGGAAAAAGACATCAAGTTCGTCGACCTGCGCTTTACCGATCCGCGCGGCAAGATGCAGCACGTCACTATGGATGTCGCACTTGTCGACGAAGACATGTTCGCTGAAGGTGTTGCCTTCGACGGCTCTTCCATTGCTGGCTGGAAGGCCATCAACGAGTCCGACATGATGCTGATCCTGGATCCTGAATCTGCTCACATCGACCCGTTCTTCGCCCAGTCAACCATGGCAATCTTCTGTGATGTTGTGGATCCGATCACCGGCGAAGCCTACAACCGCGACCCGCGCATGACTGCCAAGAAGGCAGAAGCTTACGTCAAGTCCGGCGGTTTTGGTGACACCATCTACGTCGGCCCGGAAGCTGAGTTCTTCATGTTCGACGATGTCCGCTTCACTGCAGACCCGTATGACACCGGCTTCCTGCTGGACAGCTCCGAACTGCCGTCCAACATGGGCTCCGAGTACGACACAGGCAACCTCGGCCACCGTCCGCGCACCAAGGGCGGCTACTTCCCGGTACCGCCGGTTGACAGCGCGCAGGACATCCGCTCCGAAATGCTGTCCGTCATGGCCGACATGGGCGTTTCCACTGAAAAACACCACCACGAAGTGGCTGCTGCCCAGCACGAACTTGGCATGAAGTTCAACAAGCTGACCACCTGTGCCGACCACATGCAGGTATACAAGTACGTTGTTCATCAGGTTGCCCACGCTTACGGCAAGTCCGCCACCTTCATGCCGAAGCCGGTCTTCGGCGACAACGGCACCGGCATGCACTGCCACCTGTCCATCTGGAACAATGGCGAGCCGACTTTCGCTGGCAACCAGTACGCAGACCTTTCGGAAAACTGCTTGTACTTCATCGGCGGTGTCCTGAAGCATGCGAAAGCCCTGAACGCCTTCACCAACCCGTCGACCAACTCCTACAAGCGTCTGGTCCCGGGCTATGAGGCACCGGTTCTGCTGGCGTACTCCTCGCGCAACCGTTCGGCTTCCTGCCGGATCCCGTTCTCGTCCAATCCGAAGGCAAAGCGCGTCGAAGTCCGCTTCCCGGATCCGACTGCCAACCCGTACCTGTGCTTCTCCGCACTGCTGATGGCTGGCCTTGACGGCATCAAGAACAAGATCCATCCGGGCGATGCCATGGACAAGAACCTCTACGATCTGCCGGCTGAAGAACTGGCTGAGATCCCGACGGTTTGCCGTGACCTGCGTGAAGCTCTGGAAAGCCTCGACGGCGACCGCGACTTCCTGAAGGCCGGCGGTGTCTTCGACGACGACCAGATCGACGCTTACATCGAACTGAAGATGGAAGAAGTCGAGCGCTACGAAATGACCCCGCATCCGGTCGAGTTCGACCTGTACTACTCCGTCTAATCCTCACCGGATCAGACACAGAAAGGCCGGGCTTTTTGCCCGGCCTTTTTTTATTTCAATCCGTTTAGTTGATTAGGCAAGCTAGGCTCCGCCGGCCAGGACCACTTCGATCGCAACAACAAGGCAAGTCAGGAACATTAGGTAGAGCGCAAACCGGCCATGGTCCTCGCCTTCAATCACCACCTTACGCAGCAGCGATCCGAAAATATCCAGCAGCGATACGGTCAGCAGGATGATCAGCAGGATCGCCGCGCCGACGCTCTGCTGGAAGTCCGGGTGATTGCGGCTGCGGATGCATGAACCGAGAAAGACCCGGCAGCCCGCTCCCTTGCCGTCCCGGACTTGATCCGGGACCTGTATTCCTGATTGTTTAGGTCCCGGCTCAAGGCCGGGACGGCACAAAAATCCGCAGAACAGAGTTTGTCAGCAGTCTGGCCTATTTGAAAAATAATCTTCAGCTTCGACTTCAATTGTCATGGTGCGGTTTCCTCACGGCACTCGAGCAACTCGAAACCTCTTCTGAGTCCAAGTTTTTTCAGTGTTTTGACGAGCTCATCAGAAATAAAAGTGGCTTGATGCTCGGCGTATTTCTCTTTCCAGAGGTGCTTCCCGGCGATTTTTTCCTTGTCCAATGTCATTAA
Source organism: Roseibium sp. (assembly GCA_965230705.1). GTDB lineage: Bacteria > Pseudomonadota > Alphaproteobacteria > Rhizobiales > Stappiaceae > Roseibium. Next base: position 2,822,120 of record CBDDLN010000001.1, read on the forward strand.
GTGATTGGTTCTCGGGAACATGACAGTGTGCTCGCCGGTCACCGACACCCCGCTAATAAAAGCGGTTCGTTCAAAGATGACCGTATCCAGCGTCTGGCCAACCTGGAGGAAATAATGCTGTTCAGGCTCCGGTTTGCCATCGGCGTACACAAGGTCTGTCGGCAGCCAATTATGGATGCCAGGTTCCAAGCCTTCCACAATGTCCTTGAACCGCTCCGAGACCGTCCAGCTACCGCCCGCCCCCTTTGCGAACAAGGCAGTCTTGGAGATTTTTCCGTAAATGATCACACGCGGAGCGACTTGGTCTGGGGTCAAGCGTGGCTCGGAAATGGAGAGGTTCCCCATCATCCTGGGACCTTTAGGTCCGTAGTCATATTTCGTGCGGGCTTTACTCGGATGCAAGAAAACGCGCCAAGCCATGCCTCACGCCCTCCCGCGTTTGCCAAGGTTGTTCTCGCCGGGAGAACAAGCACAAACGGCTGGCAGCAAAGGCGACGTTATTTTATGGCTATTCACCGCGCTCTCCATCGCAATGCGGGATAATGAAGTTTTGGATAGTCAATACAATCTCTGCGACTCGCTCCAGCGCAAAACACAACAATAGATTGAATTCTCCACACCTTACAAGGGAAGGGCAGAGTTCTATCGAGGTGTACAGCTATTACGCACCGCCAGCCAGAACCACCTCGATCGCAACAACAAGGCAAGTCAGGAACATCAGGTAGAGCGCAAACCGGCCATGGTCCTCGCCTTCAATCACCACCTTGCGCAGCAGCGATCCGAAAATGTCCAGCAGCGATACGGTCAGCAAGATGATCAGCAGGATTGCCGCCCCGGCCGAATAATCAAAACCGCGCAGGGCTTCAGAAAGAGACATGCCGATACCGCCGGCGCCGACAATGCCGAGAACGGTGGCAGAGCGGACATTCGCTTCGAACCGGTAGAGGGAGTAGGAAATCCAGAGAGGAAGCACCTGGGGCACGACGCCATAGATGATTTCCTGAATGGCCGGAGCTCCGGTTGCCTTGATCCCTTCAACAGGCCGCGGGTCGATCGCTTCGACCGCTTCTGAAAACAGTTTCGCCAAAGTTCCGGTCGTATGGATCATCAGCGCCAGCACACCCGCAAGCGGGCCCAGACCAACTGCGGCCACGAAGATAAGGGCAAAGACAAGCTCGTTGATGGCCCGGAACGCATCCATCAGCCGCCGGACCGGAAAGACGATCCAATAAGGAGCGATATTGCCCGAGGACAGCAGACCGAAAGGCACCGCCAGGATGACGGACAAGGCTGAGCCCCAGACCGCCATCTGCACCGTTTCCAGCATCAAATCAAGATAAGTGCGCCAATAGCGGAAATCGGGAACCAGGAAGTCCTCCAGCAGCATGGCCATATTGCCGCCACCGGTCAGAACATCGCCGAGCCGGTGCATGTCCGCCGGTTTGAAGCTCCAGACAAGCATGACGATCAGACCGCCCCAGATCAGAATGTCGAACACCTGCTCCTGCCGGGTACGGCCCGGAATCGGGATCATCTCATCAGTGGCCTTCACGGTGCCGGCTGCGCTTGTCATGGAAGTCATCCTTGATTGCTTCTGATAAAACATGAGGGCCCGCAGGCCCCCATGCATCTATTCGTCAAACGTCAGCCGTTACTTGCGCGGACGGGCAGCAGCGGCCGCACGGATTTCCTCGATCTTGGTGTTGATCTCGAGGATTTTCGCGGTGCGCTCATCGTCAGAAAACGTGTTGTCGCCTTCCAGGGACATACGCTGACGGATCTGGTCCATTTCATAGAACGGCCACAGCTGGGCGTTGGACGACGGGATGAACGGTCCCATGTCGATCAGCGCAAGGGTTTCACGCGCCTTGCTGACTTCCTCATCGCTGCCGTGACGGCCATAGGTCATGAAGAAGGACATGATTTCCGATTTCAGCTGCTTGTCCAGCTCCGGACGCCAGGCCATCGGGTCAGATGCGATCAACGGAGAGCGCCAGATTTCCTTCAGCTCGGCAAACAGCTCCGGCTTGGCTTTTTTCAGGCGGGAGTACATGCCGGTGGAAGAAGCGACGGCTGCATCAACCTGCTTTGTAGCTGCAGAAATCAGGTTGGTTTCGTGGTTGGCATTGCGGACGGTCTTGAAACAGTCCTTCGGATTGACGCCTTCCTTGGCAAAAACAAAGGTTGAGGGCACCAGGAAACCGGACGTGGAATTCGGATCGCCGATGCCGAAGTTCAGCGTCTTGCCGCACTTCATCACATCTTCATAAGAAAGGCCGCTGTCCTTGTGCGTAACCATGACAGACCAGTAACCGCGGTCGCCATTGGCTTCCGTGGTCTGGGCGAAGATCTCGGCGCCTGCACGGTCAACGGCAACCATGGCGGATTTGTTGCCGTACCAGACAACGTCCACCTTGTCGAAGCGCATGGCTTCGATGACGCCGGCATAGTCAGAGGCGAAGAACGGCTTGACCGGCCGGCCAAGGCTGTCTTCCATCGCAGCCAGGAACGGGCCCCACTTTTCGCGCTGTGCCGAGCTGGATTCGGTCGACAAGATGCCGAAGTACAGCTCTTCAGGATTTTCGCGCTCGGCAAGTGCCGGGGTGGCAAGGCCAATCATTATGGCTGCAGACGCAGCAAGACGTGCAAGAAGTTTCATGGATTGCATCTCCTGTCGGGGTATCAGGCCTGCGCCTTCATTGGCTCAGGTCCGAAGTCGTCGGCATCCGGCAGAACGAGTTCCTCGCTGGCCTCGCCGTAAATTTCCTTCAAGAACTGGGTGGTGAGCTCGTGGCTCGGGCCGTCAAAAACGACCTGCCCGTCGCGCATGGCGATCGTGCGCTTGCAGTAGCGCCGGGCGTATTCAACCTGGTGGAGGGAAACCAGAACGGTGATCCCGTCTTCCTGGTTGATGGTGGAAAGGATCCCCATCACCCGCTTTGCAGACGCCGGGTCGAGCGAGGCAATCGGTTCGTCTGCCAGAATGACCCGGGCGCCCTGAACAAGCGTGCGGGCAATCGCGGCACGCTGTTGCTGGCCGCCGGACAGAGTCGCTGCCCGTTGGCGCGCCGCGCCGTCGATCCCCACTCTCTGCAGGGCCCGCATGGCCAGCTGCTTCTCGTCCATGCGAAAAAGACCGAACACGCCGCGGTAGACCGGAAGTTTTCCCAAAAGGCCTGCGAGAACATTGGTCAGGACATTAAGACGGGGAACGAGATTGAACTGCTGAAAGACAACGCCAATATCGGTGCGCACGGAGGCGATGTTGCCCGCAATCCGTCCACCTTCCTGAACCGTCTGGCCATCAACGACAACTTTGCCGCTGCCCGCCCCCTTGTCGCCGGAAATCAAACCCGAGATATGACGGATCAGTGTCGACTTTCCCGAACCGGATGCACCGATCAGTGCCACCATCTCACCTTGTTCGACCTGGACGTTCACACGATCGAGTGCGCGGGTTCCGCCGCGAAAGGTCTTGCTCAGTCCTGTAATGGAAATTGCCGTCATGCTGCCCCCCAGATGTGACGGGGGACCTAGCAACTTCAGCTGACAGCAGAGTGAAGGATATGTGTCGAAACGGCGAAACCGTCCTTATGGACAGGCACAATGCAGTTTTTCCGGCATGCAAGAGGCCGAACACCCAGGCTAGATTGGTTGCGTCTTCATCCAGTTATCCACGGGAGGCCCAATGCCGTTACGCGCCATAAACCCCGACGAACTCAAGGCTGCCGCCGAAGAGCTCAAAATGTCGGCTGCAATCCAGTCGGGAAACCATTTGTTCCTGACTGGCGCAACGGGAGGAAATGCGGACGGCACGATGCCGTTAGATCCGGAGACGCAATTCCGTAATGTTTTCCGAAAAATCGGACAGGTCCTGGCCGCAGGCGGGCTTGGATTTGATGCCATCGCCGAGATGACCAGCTATCACATCGACATCAAGAGACACTTCGATGTCTTTGACAAGGTCCGCCTGGACCATGTCTCTTCCTCCTACCCGGCATGGACCGCAGTTGAAGTCGCGGGCCTACGCCGCGACGGCGCCCTGGTGGAAGTCCGAGTAATTGCGGCTACGGACGCATGAATCGAGAAAGATCCGGCCAGCACCTCCATTGCCGTCCCGGATTTGATCCAGGACCAAAACAATAGGGATTGCGGTTCCCGGCTCAAGGCCGGGACGGCGGTAGCTTTAAGTTTGGATTCGATTTGCTTCCAACTGTTAGAGGCCGGTGCCACCTCCGCGTAAGCCCGTGAAACAGGAAGCCCGTACCCGTCACCGCGCCTTTTCAGTAGCTGCAATCCACTCCCTGGTCCGGGCTTCCGGATCCGGATTTAGCGTTATATCAGTCACCACCGAGGCAATATCGGCGCCATGGTCGAGCGCAGCAGAGGCCCGTTCAGGGGTCAGGCCGCCGATGGCGACGAGTGGGATGCCGCCAATGCGGTCTTTCCAGACGCGCAGCTTGTCGAGGCCCTGCGGCGCCCATTTCATCTTCTTTAAGATGGTTGGAAAGACGGGGCCAAGCGCGATGTAGTCGGGCTTGGCAGCAATTGCGGTATCCAGCTCCGCATCATCGTGACTGCTCAGGCCCAGTTTCAGCCCGGCAGCCCGGATTGCCGGAAGGTCAGCCTCCGCCAGATCTTCCTGTCCCAGATGCACCCATTCACAGCCCTCTTCGGCTGCCATCTGCCAAAAATCATTGATGACAAGGGTTATGCCGTGTTTTTCGCAGATCTCTTTGGCCGCTCGGATCTCGGCCCGGAGCGCCTCACCTGCCAGGTCCTTGATCCTGAGCTGAACCAGCTTGACGCCGAGCGGACCGAGACGCTCGATCCAGGCAGCACGGTCGACAATCAGATAGAATGGATCGAGTTTCATGAAAACACAGCCTGTCCAATGACCGGAGTTGAAGGGACGGCGACATCGCGCGGCTCAAGCATGCCGGCCTCATAGGCTTCCCGCCCGGCTTCAACCGCCATTCCAAACGCTCTTGCCATTTTTTCAGGATCGCCGGCCTTCGCGACGGCCGTGTTGAGCAGAACGGCATCGAACCCAAGTTCCATCACTGTCATGGCGTGGGACGGACGGCCGATGCCCGCATCAACCACCAGCGGCACATCCGGGAAATGCCCGCGCAGGCTTCTAAGAGCCGTGATGTTGAGCGGGCCTGCGGCCGAACCGATCGGCGCGCACCAGGGCATCAATACCTTGCAACCAGCTTCCAAAAGGCGTTCAGCCAGGACCAGGTCGTCGGTCATGTAAGGAAAGACCTCAAAGCCGTCATCGCTGAGAATACGAGCTGCCTCGACAAGACCGAACGGATCGGGCTGCAGGGTGTCATGATTACCAATGACTTCGAGTTTGATCCAGTTGGTCTTGAAGAGGTCCCGTGCCATTCTAGCCGTCAGCACCGCTTCCTTTATCGTGTGGCACCCGGCGGTGTTGGGCAGGATTTCGGTTCCAAACTCCTGGATCATCGACCAGAACTGGCCCCCGGACTTCCCGCCTGCCGTTTCCCGGCGCAGGGAAACGGTGACGATCCCGGTGCCCGACGCCTTGACCGCATTGCTCAAGATTTCCGGAGATGGATATTGTGCGGTCCCAAGCAACAGCCGCGATTCGACCTCTTTTCCGTAAAACGTGACCAAGATCCTCAGCCTCCCTGCATTGGGGACAGGATTTCCACCCGGTCACCGTCCTTCAGGCGGTATCCGGTCCGGGCGTCGGCCGGCACGAGATCGCTGTTGACGGCAGTCGCCAGCCAATCGCCTTCGAACTCCAGCTCTGGCAGCAATTCGGCCAATGTGACGGCTTCAACCTGCTGCGGCTGCCCGTTTACCACTAGTTTCACGTTTACTCTCCTTCGAAGCCGTTTGGCCGAACACCAGATCGGCTGCCTGACGCGCCATTGCCGGCGCAAGCAAATAACCGTGCCTGTAGAATCCGTTGATGGAAATCGTCCGGCCGTTCTTTTTCACCCTCGGCAGATTGTCCGGCCAGGCCGGGCGTACCCCGGTTCCTATCTCGACAATCTGCGCTTCAGCAAAGGCCGGATGCAGCGCATAACACGCGTTTAACAATTCCATCACCGAACGGACGGACACCGGACCGTCATCGTCGGTCTCGATCATGGTACCGCCAACCATGAAATGCTGGTCGGACCGCGGCACGATATAGATGGGAATACGCGGATGGAGCAGCCTGACCGTCCGCGACAACGACACATCACCGGTTCGAAGCACCAGCATCTCACCGCGTACACCACGCAGGTCCGGGTCACTGTAGTCCATGCCTGTGCAGTCAATCTCGACATCGAAGCCGCCGGAAGGAGCCGATCTCTCTCCCAGGCGGCAGTCACCGCCAAGATCAATGATCTTCTGCCAAAGTCCTTTCAGCGCCGCCCGCGGGTCCAGATGGGCTTCTTCGGCAAAATGAAGCCCTTTTCGGAAACGTCCAGCCAGGTCAGGTTCAAGCTCCGCAATCCGGTCTTCGTCAACATTCGAATAGTTGGAGGTGCGGGCTGCGAAGCGGCCAAGCTCTGAGGTATCTCGCGGAGGGGCCACGACCAGCGTTCCTGCCCGGATCACATGGCCCGGAAGCGCCGCGTCCCACCAATTGGCTGCGTGTTTCCCAAGGCTGACAACGGGCTCTTCGGCGCTTTCGCGCTCACACCAGGGCGCCAGCATTCCACCCGCCAGCCAAGAGGCGCTGTGCTCAATGCTCTCCTGCTTTTCAATCAGGGTGACTTTTGCTCCCCGGGTGGCAAGTTCATGAGCCGCGCAAAGACCGCCAACCCCAGCCCCTTTCACCAGAACGCGGGTCATGATGACCCCCACCCGCATAGCGGCAGGAGTTCTTTTTTGAAGATAACAAAAGACAACAATTCAACAGGCAACGGACTCTCCTTCGATCAGTCCCGAATTCACCCGTTTCGACTGTGCGGAAGTTGTCCGGTCCGGATCGATCTTGCCTGCAAGTTTGTCAGGTGATCTGTCCCGTCGTCCGGCAGCCCATTCCTACGCCAGCGTCAACTGGATCAGGTTCAAAGGGTAACTGCGCTGAAGTTTCCGGCAGACTCTCAGCCTCCTGTCGAGGCTCCCCCTGGATCGCCGCAAGATGCGGCGCAAACTGTATCCTTGTCAAGGGAACTGACGCTACGGGCGCGGCAATTCGCCGTCAAATTGATATCGGACGATATGAAAACCTTCTTCGTCCGTTGGCGGTTCGAAATGGCTGGTAATCAGGTCAAACTGCTCATCAGTGGCAGTAAAAGCGTGATCCCCGGCTTCATTTCTCTCCCGCAGCCGCGCCTTGCAGACCTCGTTGGGAAAGTCCAGAAAGTGAAGCTGATGATGGCACTTCGCCTTAATGGCAATGCCCTTCATCCATGCTCGGAGAAGCCTGGTGTTTGCCGGATAATCCAGAACAACAGAAACGCCCGCCTCAAGAAGACACACCAAGTGCGGTTCCATCGCAGCGCGCAGTCGTGCTGAGTATTGGACATAGTCTCGGACAGACCGCATGTCCTCGCCAAACAGTGTGGAGAGCCATTCATCCTCGCTAACAAGAACAGTTGCCGGGTTCTCGGCAAGCTTGCGCGCCAGCGTGGACTTACCCGATGCGATCTTGCCGGCGAGCAAATGCAATGTAGTTCCGTTTTCTGTCATTCCTGTTGAAGTTTCCTGGAGCTTGAAACAAAACGGAGGACATTCCCGCTTGCTGGCATTTCTATCATTGCCAATGAAAAATGGGCTACAGACACCATAAATCCTCCGGACCGTTTTGTATCCTGGCCGCTTTGGATATATAGCGTGCACCAAACACCTTATTCCCTTCCCGGGCCTTACCGAGCAGTTTCATATGACCGAGTTCAAATCCGAGTTTCTCCGTGTCCTGTCCGAACGCGGATTTATCCATCAGATCTCCAATCCGGAAGGTCTGGATGAGCTGTGCGCCAAGGAAGCCGTGACGGCCTATATCGGCTTTGACTGCACGGCCCCGAGCCTGCATGCAGGCTCGCTTGTGCCGATCATGATGCTCTACTGGTTCCAGAAAACCGGCCACAGGCCGATTGCCCTCATGGGCGGCGGCACAACACGGGTTGGCGATCCCTCCGGCAAGGACGAAAGCCGCAAGCTGCTCACAGAAGAAATTATCGAAGATAACAAGGCCGGCATCCGCAAGGTGTTCGAGCGGCTTCTGACCTTCGGCGACGGCCCGACCGATGCCATGATGATGGACAACTCGGACTGGCTTTTGAAGCTGAACTATGTCGACTTCCTGCGCGAGATCGGACGGCATTTCTCGGTCAATCAGATGATCCAGCGCGACAGCGTCCGCCTGCGTCTTGAGCGGGAGCAAAACCTGTCGTTCCTTGAATTCAACTATATGCTGCTTCAGGGCTACGACTACCTGGAGATCTACCGCCGCACCGGCTGCCGCCTCCAGATGGGCGGTTCCGACCAGTGGGGTAACATCCTGTCCGGCACCGACCTCGTCCGCCGACTGGAATCCGTTGAAAGCTTTGCCCTCACCTCTCCACTCCTGACAACCTCTTCCGGTGCGAAGATGGGCAAGACAGCCGCAGGCGCGGTGTGGCTCAACGAGGAACAACTTACTGCCTACGACTACTGGCAATACTGGCGTAACACGGAAGACGCTGACGTAGAGCGGTTCTTGAAGCTGTTCACCGTCCTGCCGATGGATGAGATCGCGCGGCTTGCGGCCCTGGAAGGCTCGGAAATCAACGATGCCAAGAAGGTTCTCGCCACCGAAGCAACCGCGCTGATCCACGGCCGGGACAAGGCGGAAGCAGCTGCTGAAACCGCGCGCAAAGCCTTCGAAGAAGGCCAGTCCGCAGCCGGACTTCCGACTGTCGAAATCCCCCGTTCGGATCTGGATGCAGGGATTGGCGTTCTTTCCGCCTTTGTCACCGCAGGCCTTTGTGCATCCAACGGCGAGGTCCGCCGCAACATCAAGGGCGGCGCGGTCAAGATCAACGACAAAGGCGAACAAAACGACAAACGTCAGCTAACTGCAGACGACATCACCGATGACGGCATCATCAAGCTGTCACTGGGCAAGAAAAAACACGTTCTGCTGCAGCCTGTTTGAACAGACGGCTAGAGGCCAGAGAACTGTTGGGCCGGACCAGATCCGGCCCTTTTTATCTGAACTCGAACATCTTGCGGAAAATTCCCGGCGCAATGGCCGAGATCGGATTGACCCTGAGTGTCGGGTTCTCCAGCTCCCCGGAAATCCGGTAAGTCACGCCGATCAGCCCTTCTCCACTTGCCCCACCCAGTGCGAAGCCAAGCAACGGTATCTTGGAAAAGAAGTTGTTGAGCGCATATATCGGCACAAAGGTGCCGGTCAGGTCCATTGTCTGGGATTTTAGATCAACTGTCCCCACGACCGTACCGCCAAAAACCGCCCCGGTCAGCGCGCCTTTTTGAATGCTCAAAGTATCGCCAGCCCTGGTGAAGTAGATATCTAGCGTTTCAAACGACGATTCTCCTGATTGCCGCGCCGCTACCGCCCGGTTGCGGCCCCGGTCATCGTCCTCACGAAAGATACGCGGATCGGAACTGAGCTGTCTCAGCGCTGCATCTTCCGTAATCGACATGTTCTGAACGATAAAACTGCCATCCCAAGTCTTGGTGTCATGCATATTGACCTGAAGCTGCCCGGTTCCGCCACGCATGCGCTCATAAAGATCGAGGAATTTCAGCGCAGCGCCAGCATCACCAAAGGAACCTGTTGCCACTTGGGCTGTTCCTGCGGGCTCAAGACGGAACTGGAAAGATGACCTGCCGTCCAGCTTGCCGTCGATGTCAACCTTGGTCACGCCGCCCGATCCGCTTTCGATCCGGCCAGTGAAATTATCGAGGCGAACCCCGTTGTAGCCCGTCACCCTGTCTATGCTCGCGGTAACGGAAACCTTGTCGGCGAAGCTTTTGTCCGTCGCCGTTCCCTGCGGTTTGCGGACCTGACGGATCAAACCCCGTGCATCGAATGCATCACCAACCATGGCGACCTTGTAACGCCCGTTGCTTGCCCGCTGGATACTGACAGAAGCTTCGTCCCCGGCTCTGAGTTGAAACCGTGCAAACGAAGCCGTCAGCAATTCGCCGCCGTTGGAAACCGTCATCGATCCATTGACGTCGACACCATCTGAAACGAGGTGAAAATCCTGGATCTGCCGCTCGTCTTCCAGCTCGACGAGGCGGAAAGTGGCGTTTGCGGGCACACCCCTGCCCTTGGACCAGCCAAGCGCTTCGAGACGAAGTGTGGTCTTGGTCAGGTCGACATCAAACACCTTATCACCACCACTGTCGTCAACTGTCATGGTCATCGGGCCCTCAAGGAAGGCCGTGAGGTCAATATCCTTTTCTTTCAACTGAGCCGCAGTGACCTCAAGGACGACGCCCTGACGGGCGGACACATTCGATCCTCCGAGCGGAAACAGGAGGTCGATATCTGCGGGCAAACCATCAAGTTTGCCTTTTCCCGTAATCGCAACCTGGCTGGAATCGGCTCTCAGCATGATGTCGGCGTTTTCAATCTTATGCCCGCGAACCGGCTCCGTCAGGCTGAAGTCTGCCGACACAGCCTCGGCTTGCCATTCCACCATGGAAAGATCGATTTTCTTGCGCATGGGAAACTCCGCCCGCACACGGGCGGTCCCATCTCCGGCAAGTGCTGCTGGCCTGATATCCGTGCGCTGAAGAACCTTGAACGGTGCACTGTCAAAAATCCGGCCAATTTCCTTCGCGCCGCCGGCCATCTCGACGTCGACGACACCGAATTTGTTTTCGCGTTCCGTCAGCCGGTGAATCTGAAACATGACATCCGGCACATCGACACGCGCACCACCGCCGGTATAAATCAGACCATCTTTGGCGCGAACCGTCATGACCTCGTTTTCAACCTTGAGGTCTCCAGAGAGGCTATAGGCATCGGGCACCGATCCAACCGGAGCAACCCGCCCGTCCCTGAAGCTCAGGTCTACCTTCAGATCATCACCCGACCAGCCGGGATCCGGGTCGCTTCTGTCAAAAGCCGGCGGCCGCAAGGAAACAACGGCACTGGCTTTCTCAATCAGTCCGGTCTTGATTCTTTCCAGAACCCAGCGGCGTGCGGGAGGAACAAGCGTGACTGGCCACATGTGTTTGGCAAGGCCAACGGGTACCGCCTCGCCTTCGATAGCCAGCGCAACGTAAGGACCGTCTTTGCGTATTTGAACAGAGCCGGAAGCGGCAGCATTCGCGCGTCCAGCAGATAGCGACACCTTGTCAAAATACAAGGTCCGGCTCTCGCTCTCAAAACGGCCTTCCAGCGTGAACCTGTCGAGCATGAACGGCGGCAACGGGACATCGGAAGCGCCCAGCTGAACCATTTCGCTTCGAAGATCAATCAGCCAGTCTTCTTCTTGCGTGGCAGGTGGCGTCAGCAGACCGGAAAAGAGAAGCTTCGTTTCACCATTGATGGCATGAGATCTTCTGATCCTGATTTTCGGATCATCGCCGACCCACTCAAACCACACGGCGACATCATTGAACCGGATGGGAGTCGGACCGATGTGAAACAGTCCTTCGGTCGCTTGCCCAACCAGGCTGGCAGCCAAAAAGGTACCGTCATCCGAGAGCTGGGATTCGAATCTTGTCGCCAGGGGAATGCCCAATCCCCTTCGTGGTTTGGGAACTGCATCCGGCTTGGCGATTTCAGCAAGAGCTATGTCCTGGACAAGAACAGCGATCCGCCGGTATTTTCCCGATGCCGAGTTCTCCCGGACAAAATCAATCGTCCACGGTGTAACCCGCCCTGCGACCCTTGCATTAGCGCGAATAGCCATTTCTGAACTGCGGGTAAGTTTAGCATCAATCCCGGAGAATTTCCGTGTCAGCGGGCCCTGAATCTCAATTTCGCCATTGCGGATTTCGACGTGTTCCAGTTGCCGCCGGGCAAACTCGTCATCGACCACATTGCTGACCCGATTGACCGCTTCCATCAGGTGTTTCATCCCCGGCAATTTCGCATTCCCGCCGGGCTTCAAACCTACTGAGACCAGCGGTCGATCAATCGTCAGCGAACTGAAATGGATCTTCCCGGAGAGCAGTGCAGACAAGTCAACAGGCGCTTCCACCTGAGGTAACGTCACATTGACCGGGACCTCTCCGGACACGGCGAGATGGGCGTTCTTGACGATGACACGCAGGCCTTCCTCACCGGTAAAATCAACTTGAGCATCAACGACAGTAAGGTGCGCAGGGCCTGTACTGGCACGGTCTGCCATGATCGAGGCCAGCATTGGAACGCTGACCGGACCGCTGGACAACACGGTCAGCAACCAGGAGCCAAATAGAATCAACAACCCGGCCAAAACCAGACCGCTCCAGCGTAGCCATCGGGGCCGCCGGGTCTGTTGCTTCTCGGGCGTTTTGGTTTTTTCCATTAAATCAGAAGTCTTTACAGGGATTTCCTAACGCTTATCGGGCCTGCGTTCAGTGTACTTTCCTCGTACAAAACCACGGCAGCCATTGAACCCGGTAACGACCTTCCTATGATATCCAAAAGCTGCTTGCAAAAGCGAAATCATTTATTGAGCAGCCATATCTCCTTATGGCTTAACCAGCGAACTATGACACAAGGAAGGCGAAATGAGCGAACTCGCAGTTGGCGGCGCAGCCCCTGACTTTGACTTGGATGGTGATGGCGGCAGCCGGATTTGTCTTTCCGGACTGCGCGGATCTCCCGTGGTCGTCTACTTCTACCCTAAAGACGACACCCCTGGATGCACCAAGGAAGCCATTGCTTTCTCAGGCCTAGAAGCCGAGTTTGCAGCAATTGACACCAAGATCATCGGCATTTCGCCCGATACCGCTGCCAAGCATGACAAGTTCAAGGCCAAACACGATCTGACTGTCAGTCTGGCTTCTGATTCGGAAAAGGAAACCTGCGAAGCCTATGGCGTGTGGGTGGAAAAATCCATGTACGGCAAGAAATACATGGGCGTCGAGCGGTCCACCTTTCTTGTGGATGCAGACGGCAAACTTGCCCAAATTTGGCGCAAGGTAAAAGTTCCAGGTCACGCAGAAGCTGTGCTAGAAGCCGCCAGGAATCTCTAGAACAAATCCTGCGTAGCCGGATAGCACCGCTAATAAAATGAGTGAAAACGACACCGCCGCGCCGCGGACCCTGGTTGCCGGGGCCCGCGCGATTGTCAGCGCAAGCGACACGGCCGAAAAGACAAGGCTCGCTTTTGCGACCGCCAGGGCCTGGTTCCAAAGGGAACTGGCATTGGGAAGTCCGACTCACGACGGATCGATGCCTGACCGCCCTGGAAGACCTGAGAAACCCGAGCTACTGGCTCCGCGCGATATGCCCAAGCGGGCACTTGGCGGCAAGGGCGGCCGTTTGGCTCTGATTCACTCGCTTGCGCATATCGAGTTGAATGCGGTGGATCTCACCTGGGACCTGATCGGACGGTTTGCCCATATCCGTCTGCCCCGCTCCTATTATGACGATTGGGTCCGGGTTGGTCTTGAGGAAGCCAAACACTTCTCAATGCTTGAAGAGCGGCTCGCCAAACTTGGCGCCCGCTATGGCGATCTGCCGGCCCACGACGGATTATGGCAAGCTGCACAGGAAACCGGCCACGACCTTGCCGCCCGGCTCGCGATCATACCGCTGGTTTTGGAGGCACGCGGCCTCGACATCACTCCGCCAATGATCGAAAAGGCCGAATCTCTCGGCGACACGGAAACCGCAAAAGCGCTGTCTGTCATTTATCGCGACGAAAAGAATCATGTCGCTTTCGGCGCCAAGTGGTTCCGTTACTGGTGTGACCGGACCGGACAACGGCCGGAACCCTCTTTTCACGCCTATGTCCGCAAGCACTTCAAAGGTGCCCTAAAACCGCCGTTTAACGACCGAGCCCGCTCAGAAGCCGGCCTTACACCCGGTTTTTACAAGCCACTTGCACGAATTATCGGCTGATCCGTCCGGCAAAAAATAGGAAATATTAACCTTACCAATTTCTAATCACGGTCACTGTATGAGCGAGCAGTAGCGAGTGAACTCAGCGACTATGCAACAGAAATTTGTACATCCCCGCCATAGAATTGGCGTCCCGGTTCAGAACCGCATTACCTTCACGCTGGGGTCAAAAACGACCACCGTCGTCGTTAGGCCAGCCTTGATGATTGCTGCAGGTGTTGTATGCGTTCTGCTAACCTTGTCCTATCTGGGCGCAACAGCCTATTGGCTTATGCGGGATGACATGACCGCGACGGCTACTGCCGAGCGAAAGCAGCTCGAGACGTACTATCAGGACCGAATCGATCTCCTCAAAACCGAAATCGAGCGCCTGAGCAGCCGCCAGCTGGTTGACCGGGAAACGGTTGAACTCAAGGTCTCCGACCTTGTCCGCCGTCAGCAGGCTCTGAACAAGCGCCATGCCATCGTTACCGAACTGATGGCGCGTGCCAAGGAAAGCGGCATCCAGATTGCGTCGAAAAATCCCATACCTGCTGCCAAACCCAGGCAACCTGCAGAGGCGTTGCTCGGTCTGGACGAAGTCGATCCTTCAGCAATGGGTGGTGAAGCTCAGCCGGTCAAGGATCCAGTCAAGGCACTTGGACTTCGCGCTGACCCTGAATCCCAGATGGGTACGGACGCACTGAAGCCAAGCCTTGGTATTGATGACCAGGCCGCGCTCAATGCAGTTGATGCAACGCTTGATGTCATGGGCCAGGAAAGCACAGCAGTTCTGGACGCACTTGCCGTTGCAGCGGAAATCAAGATCGACCGCATCCTCGCCGCGACCCGGCCGTTGGGTGTATCCTTGTCAAAAACTGGTTCAACAACCTCTTCGGTTGGCGGACCCTTTGTCCCGCTGGCAGGCTATACCTTCGATCACCGCGTCGAGCGGATCGAACAGGCGCTTTCCGAACTGCGCAGCCTGAAAAACCGGGCACGTCGCTTGCCAGTCGCCCGCCCGATTCGCGGCGCTAGGATTTCAAGCCACTTCGGCCCTCGGGTTGACCCGTTTCTGAAACGCCTTGCCATGCACACCGGCATGGACTTCAAGGCTCAGTACGGCAGCCGGGTCTACTCCTCGGCGCCGGGAACCGTCACGCATGCTGGCCGCAAGGGCGGCTATGGCAAACTGGTTGAAATACGCCATGCCGGCGGCTTTACCACACGATACGCTCACCTGAGCCGTCTACAGGTTTCAGAGGGTGATCATGTTGTTGCCGGCGATGTCATCGGGAATGTGGGCTCGACCGGAAGATCGACCGGCCCTCACCTACATTATGAAATCCGCCGCAGTGACAATGCGCTCGACCCTGCAGCCTTCGTGACCGCAGGTGACCGTCTAAGCAAGGTGTTTTCCAACTAGACAACCAGCTGGAGCTGCATCGCCGCTGCAGGTAGGTTTAGGCAAGAGACGAGCTCGCGGCCAGTCAATGCTGAAACCTGACCTGGCTGACAACTTCAAGCCCTTGCAAATCGACGTAAATGCGGCGACCTGGAACACGTTCCAACGAACATTGTCTTCGGGCTGCTACCCGTGGACATGAAGCGGCAAACCGCGCGCCGGGACGGCAAAAAGAAAGCGCGCCACCTGACCGCTATCGGCCTTCCCGGCACGCGGCTGAGCCGCCTTTTTCCTTAGAATCAATTGAGTTTGCTTCGGCGCCATGATATCGCCGATCCCAAATGACCGCATTCTATTCATGAGGTTGGAATGGCGATCGAAAGCGCTGCGATCGAGGTAAAGCCTGGTTCTGCAAAAAACTTCGGCATTACATTCTCCGTCGTCTTTGCAGTTATCGGCATATATCCATTCTTGTGGGGTGGTGGCTTGCGCTGGTGGAGCCTAGGCATCGCCGCAGCATTCTTGCTGGTGGCCCTTTTCCGGCCAGTTGTTTTCACCAAACCGAATTACTTATGGTTTCGTTTCGGCCTGGCCTTGGGTGCTATCGTCGCACCAATTGTGATGGCACTGGTCTATGTGGCGACGATCGTTCCCATCGGCTTGATTTTCAAGGTATTGGGCAAGGATCCGCTCCATTCCAGATTCGATACCGATGCAAATTCTTACTGGATTGAGCGCGAAGACCCGCCTCAGCCCATGAAAAACCAATTTTAGGAGAATTCCCGGCGATGTTGTCCCTGATCGGCGAACTGTGGCAGTTCATGAAAGTCCGGAAGAAGTTTTGGCTGCTGCCCGTCGTTCTCGTACTCGGCGTTTTTGGAGCACTGATCGTATTGAGCCAAGGCTCGGCTGTTGCGCCTTTCATCTACACATTGTTCTAAGCAATGAAGATACTCGGTATTTCCGCATTTTATCACGACAGTGCCGCAGCATTGCTCGTAGATGGGGCAATCGTTGCTGCTGCCCAGGAAGAGCGTTTCACCCGCAAGAAGCATGACCCCGGCTTTCCGGAAAAGGCGATTGGCTATGTCCTTGCCGAGGGTAGCCTGACCATCCAGGACATCGACTACGTCGTCTTCTACGACAAGCCGCTGCTGAAATTCGAACGCTTGCTGGAAACCTACATTGCCACCGTTCCGAAGGGCTTCAAATCCTTCCGCATGGCCATGCCCATATGGCTCCGGGAAAAACTGTTCCTCAAGGATTTCCTGCACAAGGAATTCCGCCGCACCTACAAGGATTTCAAGCCGGATCAGCTGATGTTCACGGAACATCATTTCAGCCATGCCGCAAGTGCCTTCTACCCCTCGCCTTTTGAGGAGGCAGTTGTGCTGACACTCGATGGGGTTGGAGAGTGGGCGACGTCAACCGTTGCCATCGGCAAGGGAAACGACCTGGAAATTGTCAAGGAGCTGCATTTTCCCCATTCTCTGGGGCTGCTGTATTCTGCATTCACCTATTACACCGGCTTTCGCGTCAACAGCGGCGAATACAAGGTCATGGGTCTGGCACCCTACGGCGGACCGCGTTTCAAGGACCTCATCCTCGATAAGCTCGTTGACTTGAAGGAAGACGGATCCTTTCGCCTGGACCAGTCGTATTTCAACTATGCCTCGGGCCTGACGATGACCAACGCCAGGTTTTCCGAGCTCTTTGGCGAGCCGGTACGAAAACCCGATGAAGATCCCCTGACCCAGTTCCACATGGACATCGCAGCGTCCGTTCAGGCAGCGACTGAAGAAATCGTGCTGACCATGACACGCAGCTTGGCCAGGGAATACGGGATTTCAAACCTGTGTCTTGCCGGCGGTGTTGCGTTGAATTGCGTGGGCAACGGGAAAATCCTTCGCGACGGCGCATTCAAGAACATCTGGATACAGCCTGCTGCGGGCGATGCCGGCGGCGCACTTGGGGCTGCCCTGGCTCTTTGGCATCAGGAGTTCGGCAAGTCACGGGAGGTCAACGCCCGTGACACCATGAAGGGCAGCTATCTCGGCCCTGAGTTTTCAGACGCGGACATCGAGGCCGAGCTGACAGAAGCCGGTGCAGTCTTTTCAAAATACACTCAGCAGGAGGCCATCGATCACACCGCTCAAGCGCTTGCAGCTGAAAAGGCCGTGGGATGGTTTCAGGGCCGGATGGAATTCGGTCCGCGTGCCCTCGGCGGGCGCTCGATTCTTGGAGATCCCCGGTCTGAAACCATGCAAAAGACCCTCAATTTGAAGGTCAAATACCGTGAAAGTTTCCGCCCCTTTGCACCGTCAGTCTTGCGTGAGGACGTGGCCGACTGGTTCGAGCTCGATCACGACAGCCCCTATATGCTGCTTGTCGCTGATGTTAAGCAAGAAAACCGCCGAGCGATGACCGAAGAGGAAAATTCGCTCTTCGGCATCGACAAACTGAACATCAAGCGTTCCAACATTCCGGCTGTCACGCACGTAGATTATTCCGCGCGCATCCAGACCGTTCATGAACAGACCAATCCGGCCTATCACGCGCTGATCAGCGCATTCAAGCAGCAGACCGATTGCCCGGTCGTGGTCAACACCTCGTTCAACGTGCGAGGTGAACCTATCGTTTGCACCCCAACCGACGCATTCCGCTGCTTCATGGGTACGGACCTGGATGCGCTGTGCATCGGCCCGTTTTTCCTGACAAAGGACGAACAGGACCCCGAGCTGCGCGAAAACTACAAGGACAAGTATGCGCTCGATTAGCAAGATAGTGCTGGTGAACGCAGGCGTGCTCGTCACGCTTTTGCTGGTTCTGGAAATTGTTTTCCGGTTGCTGGGCTATTCTCCGGTCTCGCACAAGAGTTTTCGGCAGGACCGCCCGGAGCCCTATGCAAACAGCTCCTATTTTTCTCCAAAGTTTCTAAAGGAAAGCTTTGAACAACCTGGCGGATGGCATATGCCTGAAGGGACAAACCTGATCCTGCCCAACAACTACAGCGGAAAATTCTTCAATATCCGCGACAACATCCGCGTGACAACCGGCACGCAAGCTGAAGCCAAGCGCACGATCTACCTGCTAGGCGGTTCGACCATTTACAACTCCGAAGTGCCGGACGATTTCACAATAGCCTCCCAGCTTCAAAAGCGCCTCAACACCCGGGGTGTTGGCGCAAATGTTGTCAATCTCGGTGTGACCTCCGTCTACTCTGACCAGCAGCTCGAACGGTTGCAGCGCGACGTGGAGCTGGCAGCCGGGGACATCGTTATCTTTTATGATGGCGTGAACGATGTGAACCAGAGGCTTCTTTACGCCAATCAGAAAGGTGCCATCGCGCAAGGTTCCAGGATCGCACCATTCTTGACCAAACAGATCCGCCGGCTGGCCAAATACAGCGCTCTCTTCCGCTTCCTGGACGAGACTTATTTCAGCGCCGTCAAGACTCACTACCCCGATGAAGAGGTCAACAAGGCTGTTACCGACTATCTTGCAGTACTGGAAACGGCAAACCAATGGGTTGAAGAACGAGGCGGCCGCTTTCATCACTTTCTGCAGCCCACGATCTACACGAAAAAAGAGCTGAACGCCTACGAAGCGGAACTTTTTGAGATTGGTGCCCCGGTTATCCATGAGGGCGTGGGAATCGCGTTCCGGGCAGCATACCCTGTCATCCGCGAAGCGCTATCAGATGTGCCGTACAGCAACGACTTGACCGCAGCTTTCGACGGCCTGCCCCACTCGCCCTACCTGGATTTCTGCCACATAACCGATGTGGGGAACGAGGTTATTGCAGAAAAACTGTTCGCCCGGATCTCGGATGATCTTGGCAAATGAATTTGGCGATGAACGCAAGTTGTCAGACAAACGCTGCCGCGCTTCTGACTGCTGATCGGCCTTAGATTTCCGCCTCATCCTGACGAAAGTCGGCAATCATATGGCACTTGTCATCGAATAAAAAACGCCGCGGAATTCCGCGGCGTTTTCATTTCCAAATCAGTCCGGTAGGCCTATTCGATGTCCTCAACCTCGACCGGATCTCCGCCAAAGACCCGTTGGGCCAGGGCTGCTTCCATGTATTGGTCCAGATCACCGTCCAGAACGTCCTGTGGCGATGTGCTCTCAGTACCGGTGCGCAAGTCCTTGACCAGCTGATACGGCTGGAGCACGTACGAGCGGATCTGGTGACCCCATCCGATGTCCGTTTTGTTGGCCTGTTCGGCGTTGGCCGCCTCTTCGCGCTTTTTCAGCTCGGCTTCATAGAGCCGGGCTTTCAGCATGCCCCAGGCTGTAGCCCGGTTCTTGTGCTGAGAACGTTCACTTTGACACTGCACCACGATGCCGGTCGGCTGGTGGGTAATGCGAACAGCTGAGTCGGTGGTGTTGACGTGCTGTCCGCCCGCACCGGAGGCGCGGTAGGTATCGATACGGCAATCGCTCTCGTTGACTTCGATATCGATCGAATCGTCGATAACCGGATAGACCCAGGCACTTGAAAAGCTTGTATGCCGCCGCGCCTGGCTGTCGTAGGGCGAAATCCGTACCAGCCGGTGAACGCCGGATTCGGTCTTCAGCCAGCCATAGGCGTTTTCACCCTTGATCAGGAGGGTTGCGGATTTGATGCCCGCTTCTTCGCCATCATGGTATTCCAGCACCTCCACCTTGAAGCCGCGCTTTTCCGCCCAACGGCGGTACATGCGCAGCATCATGGAAGCCCAGTCCTGGCTTTCCGTGCCACCTGCCCCGGAATTGATTTCCAGATAGGCGTCGTTGGCGTCCGCCTCACCTGACAGAAGGGATTGCAGCTGCAGCTTGTTGACCTGGTCTTTCAGGCCCTTCAGTGCGTCTTCAGCATCCTCGATAACGGAAGCATCGTCTTCCATCTCACCAAGCTCGATAAGCTCAATATTGTCGGAAAGGTCCTGTTCGAGGCCCTTTACACCGCTGATTCCATCATCGAGCTGCTGGCGTTCGCGCATCAGTTTTTGCGCACGTGCAGGATCATTCCAAAGCTCCGGGTCTTCCGAAGCTGCATTCAGTTCATCAAGTCTGACCAGGGCCTGATCCCAGTCAAAGATGCCTCCTCAGCAGGCTTATGGCCTGCTTGATTTCATCAACGACGGCTTCCGTCTCGGCGCGCATCGACTACCTCATTCTGTTTGAAAATGCTGGCACCAATGCAATAGGGCCAGCTTTGAATCGGGCCGGGACATTAGCCCCGGCTACAAACGCTGTAAACAGCATCAATACAATGGAAGGGCCTAGTAGAGCCCGCCAGTGCCAGAGAGCACAGCTTGTCCGGCTTCAGGTGAAACCGTGCGTGGGACACCCATCTCGTCCTGGAAGCCGATGACCGAATAACTGTCCGGTGGCGCCATACCAGGTTTGAACGCTTCAAGGATCGTCCCGGGCGAGCCTGCAACCGAACGAAGCCCTGTGCGCCGGTTGATTGGGATCAGCTGCAATCCGCGCGGAACACGGAATTCGACGGGCGGCTTTCCTTCCAAAGCATCCTGAACAAAGGCAGTGAAGATCGGTGCGGCAACCTGACCGCCCGTTGCGCCTCGTCCCATCGGCTTGGGATTGTCGTAGCCGACAAATACACCTACTGCCAGATCCGGGGTGAAGCCCATGAACCAAGCGTCTTTTTCGTCGTTCGTCGTGCCAGTCTTGCCTGCAACCGGACGGTTGACGGCGCGCACGCTGGTGGCGGTACCGCGTTGAACAACACCTTCCATCATCGATGTGATCTGGAACGCGGTCATCGGATCAAGCACCTGTTCGCGGTCATCGATCAGGGTGGGTTCGCCTTGGCCTTCCCAGACGTCCTGCGTGCAGCCGTCACAAATCCGGCTGTCGTGCTTGAAAATGGTGCGGCCATACCTGTCCTGGATCCGGTCAATCAGCGTCGGCTGCACCTTGCGGCCGCCATTTGCGATCGTGGCATAGGCGGTGGTCATACGCAGCACAGTGGTTTCACCCGCCCCAAGCGACATGGAGAGAACCGGCAGCATGTTGTCGTAGATGCCGAACCGCTTTGCATATTCGGCAACCAGCGGCATGCCCATGTCCTGAGCCAAGCGCACGGTCATGACGTTCCTGGAAAGTTCAATCCCGGTGCGCAAGGTGGACGGGCCGTAGTATTTCCGGCCATAGTTTTGCGGCCGCCAAACCCCAAGGCCGGGTCCCTGGCTAACCTCAATCGGTGCATCCATGACCACGGAAGACGGCGTGTAGCCATTGTCCAGGGCAGACGCATAAAGGAACGGCTTGAATGAAGAACCGGGCTGACGATAGGCCTGAGTCGCCCGGTTGAATTCACTCTGGGCGAAGCTGAAGCCGCCGACCAGAGCCAGAACACGGCCGGTGTGCGGGTCCATCGCGACCAGCGCGCCAGAAACTTTCGGGATCTGTCGCAATTCGAACGTGCCGCCGGCAACCTTGCTTTCTTCCACATAGACCACATCGCCCGGCGTCAGTACGTCCGACACCGACTTCGGTTCACGGCCTGAGGTCCGTGCCCACTTCATGGTCTCAAGGAACAAAGGTCCGGTCTGGCGTTCTTCCGACAACCCGCCGCTCGGCAGGCGTTCTGGCTGCAGACCGACTGTCGCTTGGCCTTCCCCGGCTTCAAGCACAACTGCAAGAGACCACTCGGGGATGTCTTCCAGGCCGTTGACCTTGGCAAGCTCAGCGCCCCAGTCGCCGCCAGGAGTGATCTTGTCGACGGCCCCGCGCCAGCTTCCACGCTTGCGGTCAAAACTGATCAGTCCGGACATCAGCGCCTTGCGCGCCTTGGCCTGTAATTGCGGATCCAGTGTGGAACGGACAGAAAGGCCGCCTTCATAGAGGCGTTTTTCGCCAAAGATGCCGGCCACTTCCCGGCGCACTTCCTCGGTGAAATACTCCGCTGCGAATAGCCGTGTACCGGTTTCACGCGGTGTCACGACAAGCGGTTTTGCCTTGGCTTTCTCGCCCTCTTCAACCGTGACGTACCCTTCGCTCACCATGCGGGAAATAACGTAATTGCGGCGATCGATGGCCGCTTCGGTCTTGCGGAACGGATGATAGTTGCTTGGCCCCTTGGGAAGAGCAGCAAGATAGGCCAGTTCCTCAAGATTGAGCTCGTGCACCGATTTATCGAAGTAAAGCAGCGAGGCTGCAGCAACCCCGTAAGCGCCCAGACCGAAATAGATTTCGTTGAGATAAAGCTCGAGGATTTCGTCCTTGGTATAGGCCTGCTCGATCCGCAGCGAGAGAATCGCTTCCTTGATCTTCCGGTCCAGGGATACCTCGTTGGTCAGAAGGAAGTTCTTTGCCACCTGCTGGGTAATGGTCGACGCCCCTTCCGGGCGGCGGCTCTTGCCGATGTTTTGCAGGTAACGCACCACCGCGCGGGCAATACCTTCAGGGTCAACACCGATGTGCTTGTAGAAATTCTGGTCCTCGGTCGCGATGAAAGCCTGTTTCACCCGGTCCGGGATTGCCTGTACCGGCAGGAACATACGCCGCTCTCGCGCATATTCGGCCATCAGGCTACCGTCAGCGGCATGAACCCGGGTCATCACCTTCGGCTCATAGTTTTTCAGAACCGTATAGTCGGGCAGATCCTGGCTTAGGTGATCAAGATACATCCAAACGCCGGCTGCAAGCAGCAAGCCGAAGGCCGCGCCGATACCAAACAGATAACCAAAAAACTTAATCAGGAATTTCATACCAAGGGCTCGTCTCTCGTTCCCGGGCAGAACATTCGCACAAGTCCCTTAACACGAGACTAGCAGCTGCACAGCAACCCAACCGGAAACGCAGTGTATTCAACATCACTTCCTTAAGCACCAATATGGCGATGCTGAGGCAAGTTGCTAAGATGGAACTGTGCGTTCTGTCAGAAAACATTTGTTATTGCGACAGGTTTTCGTCTTTTTCCTCTTTGCCATGGGCCAATCTCGGCCTGAAAAACGTGTCGATCGCCTCAGCCATCGCCGTTGCCGTCCGCTCGCGCCATTCCTCAGAAATCAAAAGCTTCTCGTCGTGCGCGTTAGACAGGTATCCAAGTTCCACCAATACGGAAGGAACATCATGGGCCTTCAACACCCTGAAACCCGCAGAACGATGCGGATTGTTGATCAAACGGACCGCACTTTTTAGCTCCGCCACCAGCGTGCGCGCGAAGAAGACAGAAAAGTTCCGGGTTTCACGCCGTGTCAGGTCGATCAGAATATCCGCAACTTCCGCCGGCTCGTCTTCCAGCTCCACACCGGCAATCACGTCGGACATGTTTTCGCGCTCTGCCAATTCACCCGCAAGCTGGTCTGATGCCTTGTTGGAAAGTGTATAGACCGTTGCACCTCGCGCCAGCTTCCGGCCCCGGCGGACCGAATCGGCATGGATGGAAATAAACAGGTCTGCCTGCAGATCATGCCCAATCTGAACCCGTTCTTTTAGCGGAACGAAAGTGTCTGATTCACGGGTTAAATGGATACTATAGCGGCCTGTTGCTTCCAGCTTGCGCTTCAACAGGCTCGAGAAATCCAGTACGACAGCTTTTTCGAGAGTCCCTCCGCGGCCGGTGGCCCCCGTGTCGATGCCGCCGTGTCCAGGATCTAGAACAATCAGCGGCCGGTCACGCTGTCCGGCAGCGGCCAGCTTGTCGCCTTTGCCGGATACGGGCGCGGTCGCAGTTTCCTCTTTGCTTGGCCGTGAGGATTTCGCAAAAGCGAGAAAATTCTCCCGCGTGGTTGTGACAATATCAATCACGAGACGCGCCGGCTGGTCATCGATGGCTGGAAGCACAAACGTCTTGTCGACCGCAACCGGGCCGGAAACATCAAGCACGATCCGGGACTTTCCCTTTGCGAACAAGCCATAGCGCCATGCGGTGACAAGCCCACGGCCCTCCCGGCCTGTATCAGCGGGAAGTGCAAACGTGACTTCCGGAAGATCTATGATCAGCCGGTAAGGATCTGCCAGCGCCGAGATGACGGGTTTCAGTTGCTGATTGAGGTCCATGACGAATCGCGTCCGGACCTGATCGCCGGCGACTCTGGCGCCGTTCACCTGTACGCCAGCGGTTGTTTCTTCAGCAACGGCGGGGGCCATCCGCAAACTGCCAAAGGTGCCAATCACAGCCAAGATCAGAATCAGCGCCCACCGGCACAGTTGATCTGCTACGACACAATTTCCCGCTGTTTTCCTGCGTTCACCAGCCATCAAATGGTGATTCCTGTTGGTCACGTTCGCTCCCACTTATCAGGAGAATTGAGCCAGACAAAGCGGGACAATAACGCTATTTCCAGTTACACGTTTCACTTTGCTTGCAAACATGTCTTGCGGAACGTAAAAGTACCTTACGGATTTCAGTCTGCCACCGATACCATCCCCGATGACGGATCAAATGGTCTATCCACATGTCATCGTGAATTTGGGGCACAGTTGGGCGATTTTGAGGCCACCTGCCCAAACTGTATTTTCTCCTTGTCACGCTGGAGGAGGATCGGATGACAGACCCGGCTCGACCGCCGCTTTCTGATCGCTCTGAACTGGAGCCAGGCCGGCGGATGCGCCAGTCCGCGTGACGGGATGCGGGTTCTTCGGACATTGTTCAATGTCCCGCCCCCAATGAATGACATTCGACTTTAACGCAAGGGCACGCGTTGCCTACAGGAACACGCGCGATGGACAAGACGATCAACATACCGGCAGGCCCCGTTTCGGCGGCCGCTCGTATTGGTCGCCCAGCCGCGCTCAACGCACTGCCCTTCTCCCAGTACATCAGTAACAGAACAGCAACCTGCCGCGCTTCGTGCGCAACGCCCGATACTGGCGTCAGGCGCAGGTCCGCTGTGGAGAAAATCATCAATGGCAAACAAGATGCTAATCGACGCGGCCCACCCGGAAGAGACCCGGGTCGTCGTCGTACGTGGCAATCGGGTTGAAGAATTCGACTTCGAGGCAGCAAACAGAAAACAACTTCGCGGAAATATCTATCTAGCTAAAGTCACGAGAGTAGAGCCCTCCCTGCAGGCGGCATTTGTCGAATACGGGGGAAACCGGCATGGTTTCCTCGCATTTAGCGAGATCCACCCGGACTACTATCAGATCCCGGTCGCTGACCGTCAGGCCCTGCTGGAATCAGAAAGCCGCGGCAACAACAACGACTCGGACGATTCTGACAAGTCAGACGCAGATTCCAACGGCAGCGATGCTGAAAACGGCCGTGATACCAAACCGGTCGCAGCAGCAAATGAGGCCGGCGAAGATGTCGTAGCCGGTTCGCCCGAAGATCCAGACGGCGCGAAAAACGAAGCCACGGAAGAAACCTCTGAGGCCTCAGCTGAAGGCACTGAGGAAACTTCCGCGGCAGAGACAGACGAAGCTGAGACTTCCAAGGCTGAAGCCTCCGACGAAACTTCGGAAGAGACTGAAACCAATGAAGCTTCTGACGAGGATGCGGACGAAGGCGTAAAAGCCAAGTCTGCTGACGAATCCGATGATGACAGCGAGGAAAATGGCGAGGACGACCAGGTCGAATCTGTCGGCGCTGAAGACGCGCTGGAGGAACTTCCCGAGCGCCGCCAGCCACCGCGCCGCCAGTACAAGATTCAGGAAGTCATCAAACGGCGTCAGGTGATCCTGGTTCAGGTTGTCAAGGAAGAACGCGGCAACAAGGGTGCGGCCCTGACGACTTACCTCTCGCTTGCAGGCCGGTATTCCGTCCTCATGCCGAACACCGCTCGTGGCGGCGGCATCAGCCGGAAAATCACCCAGCCGACAGACCGCAAGCGTCTGAAGAAAATCGCCTCCGAACTCGATGTGCCGGAAGGCATGGGCGTCATTCTGCGGACCGCTGGTGCAAGCCGGACCAAGGCCGAAATCAAGCGCGATTTCGAATACTTGATGCGCCTTTGGGAGAATGTCCGCGAGCTGACGCTCAAATCCAGCGCACCAAGTCTCGTCTATGAGGAAGGCAGCCTGATCAAGAGATCGATCCGTGATCTCTATAACAAGGACATCAACGAAGTCCTTGTGGCTGGAGAAGAAGGCTACCGCGAAGCCAAGGACTTCATGCGCATGCTCATGCCGAGCCATGCCAAGAACGTCCAGCCGTACCGGGATCCCTCACCGATCTTTATCCGCTACGGCGTAGAACCGCAGCTCGATGCGATGTTCTCACCGCAGGTCACGCTGAAGTCCGGCGGTTACATCGTCATCAACCAGACCGAAGCCCTGGTGTCGATTGATGTGAACTCGGGCAAATCGACCCGCGAGCACAACATTGAGGACACGGCGCTACAGACCAATCTGGAAGCAGCCGAGGAAGTGACCCGCCAGCTCCGCCTGCGCGATCTTGCTGGTCTGGTTGTTATCGACTTCATCGATATGGAGGAGAACAAGAACAACCGGAATGTCGAGCGCCGATTGAAGGAGTGCCTGAAAAGCGACCGCGCGCGCATTCAGGTTGGCCGGATTTCCCATTTCGGTCTTCTGGAAATGTCCCGTCAGCGGATCCGGACTGGCGTTCTGGAAAGTTCCACGACCCCCTGCCCGCATTGTCAGGGCACGGGCATGATCCGCTCCGTGGAATCGGTGGCGCTTCATGTTCTGCGCTCCCTGGAAGACAACCTGCTTAAGGGCGCGACCCATAATCTCGTCATCCGCACGACAACCAATGTTGCGCTCTATGTTCTGAACCAGAAGCGGGCAATCCTCGCCGAACTTGAGACTCGCTTCGGCGTGGCCATCGAGGTTCAGGCAGATGACATGGTCAATGGCCAGCTTTACGTGCTTGAGCGCGCTGATCCGGTCGACCGTGACCGCATTCCGCAGCCGGTTCCCTCCATTGTTCAGCCGGACACGATCGAGCTGATGGAACCGGAAGAAGAAGCGGCTGAAACAGAAGCTGACAGCCGCTCTGAGGACGGTGAACGTGATCGCAAGCGCCGCCGCCGCCGCAAGCGCCGCCGGGGCGGCTCCGATGCAGATGGAGCGGAAGCTCGTGCACCGCAGGCAGAAGATGGCGACGCTGACACCAAGACTGAAGGAGCCGATGGGGAAAGCAAGCAATCCGGTCAGGACGGCGACGGCTCAGACGGTGATGATGAACCCCGCCGCAAGCGCCGCCGTGGACGCCGGGGCGGCCGCCGTGGGCGCCGGAATGGTGATGAGGTGGAAACCAGTTCGTCCTCCGATGAAGACGTCAGCCAGGAGACTGGTGGTGAAGCGGGCCAAGTTGATGAGGCTCCTGCCGGCGAACAGTCAGAACAGCCTTCTGACCAGCCGGTGATCGCCGAAGCTGCACCGGAAAGCCCGGAAGCCTCTGAACAACCTGCACCGGCAAATGATGAAACTGGTACCGGCGATCAAGCTGTGGCTTCTGCGGAAACTGAACAGGCTGATGCCGGACCGGCCGAGGTGGCTGTAGAAGAAACTGCGGCGGTGGAAGCAGTCGAAGACCCGGTAAGTGATGTAGCAATCAGGACACCGGCTCCGGCCAGCGAACCTGTTGAGCCAGTGGTCACGAGCGAGCGGTCTGAAAGCGCTGAGGAAAAAGAAGCGGAAAAGCCCAAACGCGGCGGTTGGTGGCAGCGCGGGCGTTCTTTCTTCTGATTAAGCCCACAGCCAAAACGACAACAAAAAAGCGGCCAATCGGCCGCTTTTTTTATCCAGAATACTGGCGTTAGGCTCTAAAGCCCAAGAACTGCTACTGCTTTTCACCCAAGCCAGTTCTTGAGCTGGACCAGCGCCCGTTTCATGTCCTCATGGGCCCCGGCAAATGAGAACCGGGTGTATTCATTGCCGTGCATAGGATCGAAGTCCAGCCCGGGCGTAGCTGCAACACCCGCCTCATGTAGCACGGCGCGGGTAAATTCCATGGAATCTGGCGAAAACCGGCTCGTGTTGGCATAGACATAAAACGCGCCATCGACAGGCAGCAGCTGATCGAAACCGATCTTCGGCAACTCCTCCAGCAGCAACGTCCGGTTCTTTGCATAACCGGCTTTTACCTGTTCCAGCTCCTCAACGGCATCCAGAGCCGCTGCAGCGGCAATCTGGGACAATTCAGGCGGCGAAATATAAAGGCTCTGGCCAATTCGCTCTGCCGGGCGGACAAGAACCTCCGGCAGAACCATCCAGCCAATCCGCCAGCCCGTCATGCAATAGTATTTGGAGAAGCTGTTGATGATGATCGCCTGGTCCGTGAAGGCAAGAGCCGTTTCCTGGTCGCCCGCATAAACCAGCCCATGATAGATCTCGTCTGAGATGAACCAGATCCCCTCACCGGTGCAATAGTCCACCAGGTCTTTCAGCGCAGCGCGGCTCATCATGGTACCGGTGGGATTAGCGGGGCTTGCCACCAGCACACCTTTGACCGGGCCATCCTTTTGTGCCTCGGCGATATGGTCCGGTGTCAGACACCAACGGCTTTCCGGCCCCACCTCGACTTCGACCGGCACCAGCCCGAGCGCCTTGATGATGTTGCGATATGCCGGATAGCCCGGAACGGTCAGCATGATCCGGTCGCCTGGATCAAATGCCGCCAGAAAAGCCAGATTGAACCCGGCAGAAGACCCGGTCGTCGCCATTATCCGGTTTTCAGGCACACTTACCTGATAGGTATCTTGATAATGCTGAGCAAGCCGGGTCCGCAGTCCCGCAATGCCGCGTGCTTCGGTGTAACCGATACGGCCGTGTTCCAGTGCCTCACGGGCAGCTTCGCGCGCAGCAACCGGCGCCGGTGCCGCAGGCTGTCCGACCTCCATATGGATGATTTCCCGTCCTTCGGCTTCCAGCCGGGCGGCGTCGGCAAGTACATCCATTGCCAAAAACGGAGCAACATCGCTGCGCTTTGATGGAACGCCGGTATACGTGGACATAAAATGCTCCTAATGTTGCGCCAGACAGGTGAGACAGGAGCTTCTAGCACTCCCCTGAACAATTTGTAATGTGGCAATTCTTGACCCTGCCCAGAGGTATTTCTACGGTCGGGTCCCAATCCAGACGTCGCGGAACAAGTATGACTTTTAGAATCGCGCAAGCACTTCCCTTTTCCCTGTTTCGCAAGGAAGCAACGCGGACACGCCGCGCCAACAGCCAAGGTCTGAAGCGGGTAACCGCCGCTGCATGCGCACTTGCTATGGCCCTGCCCCTTTTGCCAGCACCGGCAGAGGCCCAGCGGGGGAAAATCCGGCTCGTGCGTGATGCAGAGGCGGAAGATTTGCTGCGCGACTATGCCAAGCCCATCTTCAAGGTGGCTGGGCTGTCGAGAACTCAACCGGAAATCATCCTTGTGAACGACAAGAGCTTTAATGCTTTTGTTCCCGATTCCAGGCGCATGTTTATCAACATCGGCGTTCTGATGGAATCGGAAACGCCAGGGGAAGTCATCGGTGTAGTTGCCCACGAAACCGGGCACATCGAAGGCCGTCATCTTGTCACCCTCCGTGAAGCGGCAGCCAAAGCGCAAATCATGTCCGTCATTGGCATGCTGCTTGGTGCCGGCGCATTGGCTGCAGGCGCAGCCTCGGGAAGCAACGGCATTGGCCAGGGCGGTGCGGCCGCAATCCTCGGTGGCGGACAACTGGGTCAACGCACGTTCCTGTCCTACCGGCGCGGGCAGGAAGCAGCCGCCGACAAGGCAGCGCTTCGTTATCTTAATGCCACAGGCCAGAGCGCAAAGGGCATGTTGAAGACCTTTGAACGCTTTGCACAGGAACAGATGTTTTCATCCAAATACGCTGATCCATATGCGGTCAGCCACCCGATGGCACGGGACCGGGTCCGGTCGCTTAAGGCACAAGCGCGAAAAAGCAAGTACTTCAATACGCCTGCATCCAAGTCGCTACGTTTCCGGCATGCCATGGTACGGGCAAAACTCTATGCCTTTACCAGCCACCCCAAAGCCGTCGCCCGCAAGTATCCGCGTTCGGACAAATCCTTGCCGGCCCAATATGCCCGCGCCATCGCCGCAATGAAGACCCAGCGGCGCGCAGCGGTCAAACACATCGATGCCCTGATCCGTCAGATGCCAAACAATCCCTACCTTTATGAGCTGAAGGGCCAAACCTTGATGGAAAGCGGCAAACCGAGGGCCGCAGTTGCACCATTCAAAAAGGCGGTCGCGCTTCGGCCGAATGAAGGTCAGTTTCTGATCTGGCTCGGCTATGCGCTGGTGGGCTCCAACGACAAATCCATGCTGCCGGAAGCTGAGCGGGTATTGAAAAAAGGATTGCGGAGCGACTCCAATTCCAGGATCGGATACAGCCAGCTGGCCATTGCCCACGCCCGCCAGGGAGAGAAGGCAGAAGCTGATCTTGCAACTGCAAAGGGGCTGATGGTTGGTGGTGATTTTGGTGCGGCAAAACGCTATGCCGCGCGCGCTCAAAAGAATTTGAAGCGGGGTTCACCTGCATGGCTTCAAGCCGATGATATTGTGTCCTACAACCCGCCCAACCTTGAGCGGCGGCGATAGGAGGGAATTTCCCCTTCCAAGCGGCTGATACAGACCAAATACCGCGACACTTCGCGGCAAAGGAGAATTGAATGTCCCTTAAAATGCGCATCACAGGCGCAATCGCCTGGATCCGGCATGCAGCTTTCGTCCTGACATTCGGCACGCTGATTGCCGGTGCAGGCTTTTCGGTTGGCCCGACTGCGGCACAGGCCGATGAGCTTGCACGCAGCGATGTGGAAAAGATCGTCCGGGAGTATCTCTTGAAGAACCCGGAAATCATTGCCGAAGCGCTGACCGAACTGGACCGCCGGGAAAAAGCAGCCGCAGAGGCTGCTCGGCTATCGGCCGTCAAGGATTCCGCCAGCATTCTGTTTGATTCGACACGCCAGGTCGTTCTCGGCAATCCGGAAGGCTCTGTCACCGTCGTTGAGTTTTTCGACTACAACTGCGGATACTGCAAACGGGCCTATGGAGACATGGTGCGCCTGATTGAGGAAGAGCCGGAACTGCGCATGGTGCTGAAAGAGTTTCCTGTGCTTGGACAGGGCTCTGTTGAAGCGGCACAGGTCGCCATTGCAGTCAACTTGATCGCACCGGATAAGTACGGAGAATTTCACGAGAAACTGCTGATGCAACGCGGCCAGTCGAACAAGGACAGCGCGCTTGCTGCCGCTGTTGATATCGGTCTGGACCCGGAGGAAATCGCCAAGGCCCTGTCCAGCGATGAAGCCGGCCTGACGATCGAGGAAGTCTACACTCTGGCAAACCGGCTGGGTCTTACCGGAACACCTTCCTATGTCATTGGCGACGAGGTGGTCATGGGTGCAGTTGGCTACGATCAGTTGAAATCGAAAGTCACTGCCCTGAAGGCCTGTGGCGAGACAACCTGTTGACGATTGTTTTTGTCTAAAACCATGGTCGATAGGGGGTTTTCGTGACCCTGTTGACTGCTTATAAGGTGCAAGGAATTGGTCCGGCCCGTTATTGGGGCCGGGCCTATTGGTATTCAGCCTGAATAACAAATGCCGCCGTGCGAAATCCGTATCAGCTCGGCAGCATTGGCCTTCAACCTGATCTGGTTGCGAATGGCCTGAACCGGAAAGTCCTGAGATATGTCGGAAGATAAAAAGAAATTTGAAACGGACCTGATCCGAGACCTGGCGCTTCTGCTTGACGAAACGAACCTGTCCGAAATCGAGCTCGAAAAAGACGAGTTCCGCATTCGCGTTGCCCGCCAGCTGCATATTGATGCACCGGTGACAATGGCTGCACCTGCTGCCATGGCGCCCGCACCCGCGCCAGCGGCAGCTCCGGCCCCGGAAGCTCCGGCCGCCCCAGCAGCCGATGCTGGCCCGCATCCAGGTACAATCGCGTCACCGATGGTTGGCACCGCCTACCTGGCACCAGAACCGGGCGCCGCAAACTACATTCAGGTTGGTGACAAGATCTCCGAGGGTCAAACCATTCTGATCATCGAAGCGATGAAAACCATGAACCATATTCCGGCGACGAAGGCCGGCACTGTCAAACAGGTGCTGGTGGAAGATGCACAGCCGGTAGAGTTCGGCGAGCCACTGATCATCGTCGAATAAGGGCCAACCGGCATGTTCTCCAAAATCCTCATTGCGAACCGCGGTGAAATCGCCCTGCGCATTTTACGCGCCTGTAAGGAGCACGGCATCTCCACAGTTGCTGTTCACTCCACTGCGGACGCCAATGCAATGCACGTAAGGCTTGCTGACGAAAGTGTCTGCATTGGGCCTCCCGCCGCACGCGACAGCTATCTAAACATCCCGCAGCTCCTGGCAGCTTGCGAAATCACCGGTGCCGATGCCGTCCATCCGGGCTACGGCTTTCTTTCGGAAAACGCCCGCTTTGCGGAAATTCTCGAAGCCCATAACATCGAGTTCATCGGCCCGACCGCCGATCACATCCGGATCATGGGTGACAAGATCCAGGCCAAGCAGACGGCCAAGGAGCTGGGAATCCCGGTTGTTCCGGGCTCTGATGGCGAGGTAAAGGCAACTGACGACGCCCATGCCATAGCCCGCGAAATCGGCTATCCGGTTCTGGTCAAGGCCGCATCCGGCGGCGGTGGCCGCGGCATGAAGGTTGCCGAGACCGAGGCTGATCTTGACGACGCATTGGCAACAGCCCGCTCCGAGGCAAAGGCCGCCTTTGGCGACGATGCACTCTACATGGAGAAATACCTCGGCAAGCCGCGGCATATCGAAATTCAGGTGCTGGGCGACGGCAAGGGCAATGCGGTGCATCTTGGCGAGCGCGACTGTTCGCTTCAGCGCAGGCACCAGAAAGTGCTCGAAGAAGCCCCCTCTCCCAGCCTGAACGTCGAACAGCGCAGCAAGATTGGCGAAATCGTCGCCAACGCCATGCGCAAGCTCAAATACCGCGGCGTTGGTACGGTGGAATTCCTTTATGAAAACGGCGAGTTCTATTTCATCGAAATGAACACCCGTCTTCAGGTGGAGCATCCGGTCACGGAAATGATCACCGGAATTGATCTGGTCAACGAGCAGATCCGCATAGCCGCTGGCGGTGATCTGGACATGACACAGGACGACATCCGCTTTGTCGGCCATGCGATTGAATGCCGGATCAACGCCGAAGACCCGCGTACCTTCGCACCGTCTCCCGGCATGATTACCTACTACCACCCGCCCGGCGGGCTTGGTGTGCGTGTCGATTCCGGCGTCTATCAGGGCTACAAGATCCCGCCTTACTACGACAGCCTGATCGGCAAGCTCATCGTTCACGGCCGTAACCGGGTTGAATGCATGATGCGCCTGCGCCGTTGCCTGGATGAATTCGTCGTTGACGAGATCAAGTCCACTATTCCCCTTTTCCGGGATTTGGTGGACAATCAAGACATAGCGAACGGTCAGTACGACATTCACTGGCTTGAGAAGTACCTGGCAGAGAATTCGGACTGATCCCCAATCGGGTGTACTGAACCAGGTATGTTATTGATCGGACTGTCTTAATGGCGGGTCACAAAGATGACATCGTCATGGAAATCACGCCGCAGGTGCTCCTGAAAGCCTATGCCTGCGGCCTCTTTCCGATGGCCGAATCAGCCGAGGATTCCAGCCTGTTCTGGCTGGAGCCGGAGCGGCGGGGCATACTGCCGCTCGACAATTTTCACGTCCCCCGCCGCCTGAAGCGCACTATCCGTTCCGACATATTTGAAATCCGCATCAGCACGGATTTTCAAGGTGTGATTGACGGCTGCGCGGCCCCCATGACCGGCCGCAGCAAAACCTGGATCAACAAGGAGATCCGGCGCCTTTACAGCGAACTCTTCGACATGGGGTACTGCCACACGGTCGAAGCCTGGTCAGACGGTGAGTTGGTTGGCGGCCTTTACGGCGTCAGCCTGAATGGTGCGTTTTTTGGCGAGAGCATGTTTTCCTTTGCCACCGACGCCTCAAAGGTTTGCCTTGCTCATCTCGTGGCACGGATGATCGTCGGCGGCTACACGCTTCTGGACACCCAATTTGTCACCGATCATCTGAGCAAATTCGGTACGCTGGAAGTACCGCAGGCTGAATACAATCAGTACCTGAATGAGGCTTTGAAGCGCGAAAGCGACTTCTACGCCTTTGCCACCAATGCGACAGGCGCGGATGTCATGAATGTTCTGGACACCTGGCAGCGGAACGCCTGACCGGTCAGCCGGTCGCCCCCACGTTTGTCCAATCTACTCCTGGAACGGTTTGGGCCGGGGCGCGCGCGGGCCGGTATCGATACCGTCATCCGGGCCGGCAAGCGGGTCGACGCCGTCTTCTACGTCCTCAGCCACAGGCGGGCCGTCATAGTTTTCCGGCGGCGGCACCTTGGAGCTGAGCTTGCAATCCGTCAGCCAGACGTCATAGACCGCATGCTCAACCGCATGGAGACCGGGGCTCGCCGCATACATCCAACCGGAGAAAATCCGCCGGACCTCATTGTTCAAGGTGATCTCGTCAACCTGAACGAAGGCAGTCGTCAGAGGTGACTCCGTCTGCGGACGCGTGTGGCAAACTTGAGGTGTCACCTGCAGTGCACCGAACTGGACGGTTTCTCCGATATAGACGTCAAACGAGATGATCCGGCCGGTGATCTTGTCCAGACCAGAGAAGACGGCAACCGGATTTTCGATCTTTTCCGCCTGCGCAGGCTGGCTGCCTGATGCCATGAGCAAGACTGCTGCGGCGCCGGTGGCCATCAAGGGACGGATAAGGGGCGTCAACGCCATTCCTATCTTCCGTATCGGTTCCAGTTGCACAGCCATTCTTCGTTCAACGCCAACCATTAAAGGGATTCGCCACGTGTGCTTTCGCCGGTAGCATCGGAATAAGGCCCATAAAAGACAAGGGCCTTATCCAAACCGTCCCAATTTATCAGTGCCGCCTAACCGATTTCCGCCAGACGGCCCAAGGCAACCTGGATTTTCTCCAGCTTGGCCTTTGCTTCGACCACTTTTTCCCGCTCGCCGTCGACCACTTCCTGCGGCGCCTTTTCGACGAACTTCGGATTGCCGAGTTTCTTTTCGATCTTGGTGATCTCGCCTTCCAGCTTGCCGGCGTCCTTGGTCAGGCGGGCCTTTTCGGCGCTGAGGTCGATCACACCAGCAAGCGGCAGGCACACTGTTGCTTCGCCAACAATGATCTGCGCCGACCCTGCCGGGGTGCTG
Organism: Roseibium sp.; assembly: GCA_965230705.1. Lineage (GTDB taxonomy): Bacteria > Pseudomonadota > Alphaproteobacteria > Rhizobiales > Stappiaceae > Roseibium. The sequence continues at coordinate 2,857,653 of CBDDLN010000001.1, forward strand.
TCGCCAAGAGAGATGTCTTCGGCTCGTGCGAGGCGTTGGATAGCGGATTCGTGTGTCGCGATCCGGCCCTTGGTCTCATCGTTCGCACCGACAATAACCAGCTTCACTTTCGCACCGGCGGGAATGTTCATCTCCGCACGGACTGACCGGATCTCGGAGATCAGGTCAACAAGCCAGTTGATTTCACCTGCAGCGGCTTCATCGGAAACCTTAGCCTCCGGCCAGGCAGCCAGCATCAGCAAGCTATCGGCCTTCACGCCTTCATCGCCGAGACGCTCCCACAGTTCCTCTGTCAGGAACGGCATCAGCGGATGCAAGACCTTCAGGATCTCGTCGATGGCCCAGGCAGCCGTTGCCCGCGTTTCGGCTTTGGCTGCTTCATCGTCACCGTTGAAGACCGGCTTGGCGAGCTCCAGGAACCAGTCGCAGAAGGAGTTCCAGGTGAACTTGTAGATACCGCCACAAGCGTCGTTGAAACGGTACTCTTCCAGGGCCTTGGTGACTTCCGCGATGCACTTGCCCATTTCCGTCGCGATCCAGCGGTTGAGCGTATGCTTTGCGGTTGCCGGGTCAAAACCCTCCACACGGGCGCAGCCGTTCATTTCCGCAAACCGGGCCGCATTCCAAAGCTTGGTCGCAAACCGCTGTCCGCCCTCGGCAGCCTGATCGGACATGCGCAGCGTACGGCGGCCCTGAACCTCCTGGCTGGCGAGCGCAAAGCGCGTAGCGTCGGCGCCATAAGTGCCGATCAGGTCCAGCGGATCGAGAACATTGCCCAACGACTTGGACATTTTCTTCCCGTTTTTGTCGACCACGATGGAGTTGATGTAGACCGTGTGGAACGGCACTTCGTCCATGAAGTGAATGCCCTGCATCATCATCCTGGCGACCCAGAAGAAGATGATGTCGAACCCGGTAACCAGAACATCGGTCTTGTAGTAGCGATCCAGCTCCGGCGTCTTGTGCGGCCAGCCAAGAGTGGAGAATGGCCACAGCGCGGACGAGAACCAGGTGTCGAGCACGTCGGGGTCTCGCCAAAGCCCCAGTGGCATCTTATCGTCTTCCCAGTTCTTGCTGGCGGCTTTTGAAGCAGCTTTGTTTTCGAATTCCTCACCCTCTAAAAACGCAAGCGCATTTTGCTCGCCATACACTTCCGCTGCCTGCGCCAGTGCGTCTTCGAAACTCGCTGCACAGAAAACCAAAGGATCGTCCCAATCCCAAATCTCAACGGCAGATCCATCGTCGTAATTGACAGTTGTGAGTTTCGGACCATACCAGACCGGGATCTGATGACCCCACCAGAGCTGGCGCGAGACACACCAAGGCTGAATGTCGTTCAGCCAGTTGTAATAGGTCTTGTCCCAGTTGCCGGGAACGAACTTGGTGTCGCCATCCTGGACCGCCTTCAGCGCGGGAGCTGCAAGCGTCTTGGCATCGACAAACCACTGGTCGGTCAGCATAGGCTCGATGACGACCTTGGAGCGGTCGCCAAACGGCTGCATGATCTTCTTGGATTCGACCATCGGCAGCATTTGAGGTCCCGGGTCTTCGCCCGGGACGGCATCTTTGCTATCCTCGCCGTCCCGGACCTGATCCGGAACCTTTTTCTTGATAATGGCCTTGCCGGCACTGTTCCATTCCGGCGCCTGCCCCTTCATCCAGGCAACGTCCGGATGATCGGCTGCAACTGTTACCGCAAGACCTTCAGCGGTGATTTGGTCAATCACGCGTTTGCGGGCCTCAAATCTGTCCAATCCGCGCAATTCGTCTGGAACAATGTTGATGAGGTCGATCTCGTTGATCGTCATCTCTGCGCCGTCGATGATCGCCTGGGCCTTTGCGGCCTCTTCTTCATAGGGCGCTCCGTCGTCCCGCATGTGGCCCTTGGTGTCCATCAAACGGTACATCGGAATCTTGCCGCGCAGCGCGACCTGGTAATCGTTGAAGTCATGCGCGCCGGTAATCTTTACCGCGCCCGACCCGAAATCCGGATCCGGATATTCATCGGTGATGATCGGGATCAGGCGGCGGTGCTCCTTCGGCCCAACCGGGATCTCGCACAGCTTGCCAATGATCGGTTTGTAGCGCTCGTCATCCGGATGAACAGCGACGGCACCATCGCCCAACATGGTTTCCGGACGGGTGGTCGCAATGGAGATGTAATCGCGCGTCTCGCGAAGGGTGACGTTTCCGTCCTCGTCCTTCTCGACGTATTCGTAGGTCTCACCGCCGGCCAAAGGATACTTGAAGTGCCACATGTGGCCATCGACCTCGATGTTCTCAACTTCAAGGTCGGAGATGGCAGTTTCGAAATTCGGATCCCAGTTGACCAGACGCTTGGACTTGTAGATCAGGCCCTCATTGTAGAGATCGACGAAGACCTTCAGCACTGCGTCGGACAGGTTCGGCGACATGGTGAACTCGGTCCGGCTCCAGTCGCAGGACGCGCCAAGCCGCTTCAGCTGACCGAGGATCGTGCCTTCCGACTTACGCTTTTGTTCCCACACGCGCTCGACAAAGGCTTCGCGGCCCATATCCCGGCGGCCCGGCTGCTGGGTCTCCATCAGCTCGCGCTCGACAACCATCTGGGTCGCAATACCTGCGTGGTCTGTGCCCGGCTGCCACAGAACGTCAAAGCCCTGCATCCGCTTCCAGCGGACAAGGATATCCTGCAGCGTGTTGTTGAGCGCATGGCCCATGTGCAGAGAGCCCGTCACATTTGGCGGCGGAATTACGATGGAAAAAGCATCGGCGCCCTCTTTGGCGCCGGCTCCGGCCTTGAAGGCCTCTGCCTTTTCCCAGGTTTCGTAAATCCGCGGCTCAACGCTGGCCGCGTCGTAAGTCTTATCCAGCATCAGGGTCACTCAATGGGAGAAAGTTTCCGGAAAATCGTAAGTTCCCGTGTAATAAGGAAGCGCCGCTTCAAGTCAACCGCCTTGGGAAGCATCTCGCCTGCTAACAGCCATTCTGGCCATCTTTGCTGCCAATTTGCCAGGTTCACACCCGTAACTTTTGTGCCATCTTGGGCCGCGGTGCAAAACCTGCCATAAGCAGATCATGACGATTTCGATCCGGCCGCACCATCTCCTGTGTATGCTCACCTATCTCGGCAAGGGCTACACGCCGGATTTTGTCGGCAATTACACTGGTATCGTCAAACGGCTGAATGCCGGAGAACCGATTGAACTGGTGTCAGGCCCCGATGACATCTGCCAGCCAATGCTGGGGGAAACCACCTGCCACTGCCACAATCACAGCGTCCAGAGCCGGGATCTGGAGGCAGCGGTCGAAATCGGCCATGTGCTCGGCCGCAATCTGCAGACGGGAGACTGCATCGTTTTGACCGGCGAAGCGCTTCAGGCGCTTCGAAAGGCATTCTCGGACGGCACGATCCGGTCAGCCTGCGCCGCATGCGAATGGGCGGGGCTTTGTTCAGATATCGCCTCAAACGAATACAGGGGCTGCCGTCTCCGGCTTGCCCCTGCATAATAATCTCTATTGGTGTGTTTTAGCGGCGGCGCGTTACGCGCTGGATTTCCTTTTGCACCATCTGCTCGACCATGCCCGGCAGGTTCTGGTCAAGCCAGGCCTTCAGCATGGGCCGCAGCATGTCACGCACCAGCTCTTCAACGGTTTGCGCGTTGCCGCCGATGAACATGTGGGACAGGTTGTCAAACGCTGCGTGAACCGCCTCGCCCGTATTATCCGACGTCAGCGGCGCATCCTGCGCAACATCGGGCAAATCGGTCATGGGAACCGGTTCAGAAGCGATCGTGGACGGCGCTGGCTCCGGCACCGACTCAATCACGGGCGGTTCCGCGGCAGGTGCCGGCTCGACAAAGGCAACATCGTCGGTTTCCACCGGCTGCTGCATTTCCGGTGACATGTCGTCGGAAACAGCGAGTTCCTCGGTCAGCTCAAGAACATCGTCGTCGTCGTCTTCCGCTTCCATCTCTGACATGGCCGCCGCCATGTCGGCATCTTCGTCAGCTGCTGTGATATCTGTGGCATCATCGTCATCGCCATCCATGTCGAACAGCTTGTCCAGGTCGTCCTGGTTCATCTCCGACGATTCACTCATTTCGTCCGCTGCCTCGATTTCTACCGGATCATCTTCGAGTTCTGATGCTGGGCCAGCATCTCCTGCCTCATTGCCAGCATCTTCTTCTTCATCTGAGATAATTCGGCGGATCGATGCGAGGATTTCCTCCATCGACGGCTCTTCCGCCTGGCTCGCCTTTGCCATGAATTCCCCCAAGATACTGTTCGGCAACTCCGCGAATCGCTCCGAAACTTCTGAACGATTCCTTAACCGAAATTATAGGAGGGCAAGTACGCAAGCGAAAAGCGACAGGCGGCGAACATCCGCCCTTATCCCCTTTTTAGATGCTTGCAATGGTGATTTTTGACAGTAGCCGAGGCCAAACAATCAGGAATACCGGCCAGCATACGGCAATTTCCGGTTAGCGCCCGTCAGGGGTGCGCAGTCCGAACCACTTGTCCCGAACGGCCTTGTAGTGCTGTTTCGGCTTGTAAAGCGCCACACTCAGGCCAAGGGATGCAGCGTCCAGTTTGCCGGTTGCCGAGACAAGCTGATAGCCGCCGACAATACGGTTGCGCTGCGCGGTTACGAGATTGACGCGCTGATTGACCAGTTCCCGCTGTGCGTCCAGAACGTCAAGTGTTGTCCGCTGTCCAACCCGCTGCTCTTCGATAACGCCCTCAAGCGCGAGCTGCTGGGCCTGCACCGCCGACTGCGCGGCTTCAATGGAAGCACCCGATGCCTGATAGTTTCCCCAGGCCGAAATCACATTGGCGCGGACCTGATCACGGATTACGTCAAGCTGAAGGCGTGCCTGGCCAAGTTCTTCCTTGGCTTGCCGGGTGCGTGAATAGACAACACCGCCTTGATAGAGCGGAATGCTGACTGTTCCCGTGACTTCCGCGGAATTGAAGTTCGAAACCCCGGCAGACGGATTCCAGCTGCGCGCCAGGCTACCATTCAGCGACACGGTCGGAAGCAGTTCGCCCTCAATGGCCTTCACATTGAAAATCGCCGCATCCACCAGATGCTGCGATTGCCGGATCAGCGGCTGAAGCTCAGCGCTTGTCCGGAGCGCTACGTCAATCGACTTCGGCACGAAGGCATTGATCATGGCATCGGCCGAAAGGTTCCGCGCCTCGATACCGACAACCTGACGGTATACCGCACGGCTGGCGTTCAAATTGGCGAGCGCAACATTGAGGTTCGCCCGTGCTTCCGCCGCACGTGCCTCGGCCTGGGACACATCGGTCCTTGTGCCTTCTCCCACCTCAAACCGGTCACGGGCAGCCCGCACCTGCTCTGTCAGAAACTGAAGATCACTGCGCTGCAGGGAGACCAGCGCCGTATCGCGGATCACATCAACATAAGCCTGGGCCGCGGCTAGAAGCACATCCTGCTCGGTTGACAGCAGGCTTTCGCGCTGCGCCCGGACAATGGCTTCGGCCTGGCGGGTCGAATTGACGGTTCTGAACCCGCGGAACAGGGCCTGGCTGACCGTCAGAGATAGGCTTGCGTTATTTCGGTAGCCATCAATACCGTTTGTGCTCGAGCGGGTCGAGCCAACTTCACCAACAATAGAAGCTGTAGGACGCCAGCCGGACAGGGCCTGAGGTACATTCTCGTCAACGCCGCGCAATTGCGCACGTGCTGCGTTCAAAGTCGGATTATTGGCATATGCAAGAGCAAGGGTCTCTTTGATCGTCTCGGCTTTCGTGCCAGCCACTGCTGCAGCCATCACGAGGCCGGACACCGCGGACCTCAGAATAAAACGCAATACCACCTGATGCTCCTTGAGCCAATCGCATGACACCCCCAGTTTGGGTAAACTCAAGAGTGTTGAGACGCAACCGCGCCGCCACGAAAAATTGATTTTAGATCCGTACTGAGGCGTCCGGGCAACAGCCTTGGTGCCCAGCTGAAGTGCCGACAAGGCGAAAAGGCCAGAATACGCGCAGTTATCGGGCCTGGACGGTCGCTTGTGCGGCCATCAAAAAACGAATTCGGCTGCCTTTTCAAATCCGGGCAGGACTTCTGCCGAGGCATTGAACCCAAAGCGGCTGCTGACAACACCTTCTGACGCTTGATAGAGCCTGGCCACGCCCGCCTGGCCCTTGCCTTCGATCACAACCAGGCGACCCTCGCCCTTCAGTTGCTTCAATAGGCCTTCGGGAAGTGTCTCAACGGCTCCGTCCACCACGATAACGTCGTATGGGCCTTCCGGAGCCAGTCCATCAACAAGCGGGCCTTCAACGACGGAGGCGTTTTCAATGCCGAGATCCAAAAGCAGTTCGGTTGCCGACTGCGCCAGGCTGCTGTCCTCTTCCACGGAAACGACCGCGGCGGCAAGGTCTGCCAGAACGGCGGTGCTGTAACCGGACCCGGTTCCCACGACCAGCACGACCTCGTCCCTCTGGATTTCGGCCAGCTGAATCAGCTTGCCGAAGATATGCGGCTTCATCAAAAAGCGCCCGGACTCTTCCGCTCCGACCGGCAGATCTTCATCTATATAGGCAATCGCACGCTTGGACGCCGGTACGAACCGCTCCCGCGGCACACTTTGCATGGCATCCAAAATCCGGTGGTCGGTTACATCGTTGGTTCGCAACTGGTTGTCCACCATCCGTGTGCGGGACTGGGCGTAGTCAGTCATATCAGGCCTCTTCTCGATTGCCGGCTCTTGGGGCACCCCGGTTCATTAACGAGCCGGAGCCGCGGTGACAAGCGTCGGATCGCCGCAATTGTCCAAGAACCCAATCTTGCGCCCAATTGGCCCGTGCCCGGCTGCACTGAATTCTTGTCGAACCACGCCTGCTTACGGGATTTTAGCTACGAAGCTGTTTACCACAACCGGCATAAACCTCACGGCGGCGTGAAGAACCACAAGTTTCTGCAAAACACCTGATTGACAATGAAATCCATGTCATTGATAAGACGCCCTCATGGCCTCTTGGCGGAGTGGTTACGCAGCGGATTGCAAATCCGTCTACGCCGGTTCGATTCCGGCAGAGGCCTCCATTTCCCTTTTTTATTTTTGTATTGCTGGGCTTTTTTGGGGGCCCTATTGCCCACTTTATCCGACCCATTGGAATGTGGACGGGATTAGTTGCCCAAACACCGCAAAACCTTGCCGGTTGAGCTACCGGCTCTTTAGCGTTGCGGCCTGTTTGAGCTATTGAGCGAACACATCAACGCCGGACTTTTTGGCCTCCGCTGCCAACGTTACAAGCGCTCCCACTCACAACCTCAGAAGAAACACGACATTTTCTGAAGCTGAAGAACGGCTTTAGTTCAGCGCCTCCAACTCCAGCACTTTCCTTTGCTCCAGGGAGCTTCCTTCCGTCCGGCATTCAAAAAATTGGCGGCCCAGCCTCTGCTGAACCGCCAGATGTTCCATTTCTTGAGCGGAGTGTTTTCCTAGAACAGAAAATCCGATGAGTTGATTTCGGCTTCCGTGACACCCACCAGGGTGATGGTGCCGGAGCCCGTATCAATCTCCAGATCACTGCCTTGCTGGGTAAAGGTCAGGTCACCAATGCCGGTCAGACCCAGCTCGGACAGATCCAGCGTGTTATCGCCGTCGGCAAAGCCGTCGATTTGGTCATCACCGAAGTTGGCTGCAAAGGCGAAGGTATCATCGCCGCCGCCGCCATTCATCGTATCGTTTCCGGCACCACCCCATAGCGTGTCATTGCCATCGCCGCCATCGAGCTCATCTGATCCCGCACCACCAAAGATCAGGTCGGTGCCATTGTTGCCAAAGATTTCATCATCGCCGCCGCCACCGTAGACGGAATCGCTGCCAGCACCCGCGAGCACCCGGTCAGAGCCAGCACCGGTGTAGATAGTATCATCGCCGTTTCCACCGGACATAGTATCGGAACCGGCGCCGCCGCCCATGCTGTCGTTGCCTCCACCACCATTGACGTCGTCGTTGCCGGCTCCGGCCCAGACCTGGTCATTGCCAGCATCGCCTGCGAGCGTGTCATTGCCTGCGCCGCCACCAATACTGTCGTTGCCAGCGCCACCCTCGAAGTAATCGTCACCCTGGTCGCCCGAACCGGCCCAAATCTGATCATCGCCAACACCGCCAGAGGCGCTGTCGTCCCCCGATCCGCCGACCAGAAGGTCATCGCCATCGTCGCCACTGAGGGTGTCGTTGCCGTCACCGCCATTCAAGGTGTCATCGGTGGCGCCACCTGCCAAGTCATCTGGCCCGTCCGTTCCGGCGTCAGGATCGGTCGTGCCCTCATAAGGCGCGCTATTGAGTGTCGTGGTGACAGCCAGCAGATCATCCAGGGTGTAGCCATCCAGCACTTGCTGCATGGTTGGTCCTTCACCTCCGGTAAAGGCCGCGCGGATAACCAATTGGGAGCCGTCAGATTGCTCAAAGGTGAATATCAGGCTTTCCGCTTTTTCCGTCAGCTGCAATGTCTGCGCGGCGGTCGGCAAGGCGCTCACCGTAGCTGTCAGCGTGCCTGTCTCACCACCGCTATCGAGCGCCACAACCACACCGTCGAGATACTTCAGAACCTCACCGGTAAACGGATTGACGATCTGTGCGGAAGGATCGGTCTCCGGATTTATCTGATCAACACTTGCCGGATTACCGGAAATATCGAAACTTTCGGCCGTTGCTGGGTCAACCAGGGTTACAATGTCGCCGTCAACGAGGCTCGAATCCACAACAACTGCCATATGAGCAACTCCTTAAAAAAATCTGGGCTGGCTTTCGCCAGGTGGTCGATAATGTGATGGTCTGCAAAGTGACGCAAAGGTAGCCTTACCATCTTGTCTAATCAAGCGGCTTTGCCGCCGGGTTTTGGCGTTGGTGGTAGATGCATCAGAAGGTAAGCGGTTGCGCCGAATGAAACAAAAACTGCCCGCCGGATGATCGCCCGGTTTGGTGTGCTAACAATCTAAAGAACAAACACAATCGGGCCTGAACAACCAACCTCCCAACGCTGGAAAACAGAACGCATGAAAATAAAACTACCGGAGGACCCGACACTGATGGCGACAGCAATCGTCGCCTATGCCGGCATCGCAAAGCGGCTGCATGTAGAGTTGTCAAACCTCAGCGGCGACACTGGTCCTGATCTGGAAGCCATAAAGGCCGATTTGCTCAACGAGGCCAAGAAAGCAGTACCGCAAGGCGATTTCGCCAAAGACGAAATCCGGGTTTACAACACGATGTTCCAGGCAATCGAAACGATATTCGGCCCGAATGAATGAGCGCTGACACGATTAACGCCGTGCGGCGTCCGAACCTCTTCCAATGGAAATAGACCGACTACCGCTAGGCTTGTCGCTGGGAACCGGAGCATTGGGCTCGTCCAGGTCGGCGACATGGGCGTTGTACGGGTGCAACAGCGCCTGCCTGAGTACAGCAATGCGGTCCAAAACTGCTTCCCGCCGCTCATTGAGATCAGCTTGCAGCCGGTCGATATGTTCAAGCTTCTCCAAAAGCTTTTCGATACCGCCCTCGCACGGACCCGCCCCATCATCGGAGAGGCACGCTGCCATGGCGCGGATTTCACGGGTGGAAAAACCAGTCGCAATGAAGTCGCGGATGCGGCCGGCACGGCGCAGATCAGCTTCGCTATAGACGCGGTAGCCGTTTCCGGACCTGCTGACGTCCATCAGACCGGTGCTCTCATAGTGCCGCAGCATGCGCTGTGTAATCCCAAGCCTCTTTGCCGCCTCCTTGGCTTGCATGCCAGTCTCTTCCTCTTTCCTCAACGCTCTGACTTTAAGTGTTCGCGTTCCGGCGGAAATTCAAGGTTGGGCGGGCGGTTTACGCGCCCGCTCAACTCATTGCCCGCCGTTAGGCCCGCTGTGCCCAGCCGCCGTCCACGGTCAAGACCTGGCCCGTCAGCCATTCGCTAGAGGAACTCCCCAGCCGCAATATCCAGGGCACGATGTCAGCGGGACGTCCGCGCCGTCCCAAGGGAACCTGAGCGGCCTCCTGCGCTTCGATCTCAAGCGCCATCTCTTCCGGCAGACCCATCATGCCGGTCAAAGCCCCGCTTTTGACCGGCCCCGGGGAAACTGCATTCACCCTGATGCCATCCCCCGCCAGCTCAATGGACCAGGAGCGTGTCAAATGTTCCAGCGCCGCCTTTGTCGCCGCATAATGCGCGATCTGCGGCGCGGCATTTGATGACAGTGCTGTGCCAATATTGACCACCGCTCCTTTCGTCTTGCGCAGTGCCGCGTGCCCTTCCTTCACCATGAGTGACGGCGCAGTGATGTTCACTGCGCAAATTCGGGCAATTGCTTCTGCATCATAGGCGTCAATCGGCATGGGTTGACCCGCACCGGCATTGTTGACGATCAGATCCAGGCGCTGCCACTTGCCAACAGCCGCCTCCACGATTTGCCCAGCGCTCCCCGGATCACCGCTGTCGGCCTGCAAGGTGCTGATTGAACTATGCCGTGCGGCCGTTTCTGCAAGCCTGGCGGCATCACGTCCGGTGATGAGCACATTGGCACCCTGTTCCGCCAGAGCCAGTGCGGTCGCTTCCCCAATTCCGGAGCTACCGCCCGTTACAATGGCAATCTTGCCCTGCCAGCTATTGTCTTGAACCATCCCTAACCTCTCAGCTTCAAACCTCGCGCAGCTGTGCGCGTAAGCCGGGTCTAGGGCTTTGACACTAGTGTAAGGGTCAAGCACGAATTCTATTGTTGGGAATTTGCCGCGAATACGGTAGCGCGGTGTCCAGATCGCCATATCTGGTGAAAATCAATTACAGGGCCTCAGTCCCGGACACCGGCCAGCCGCAGGCCTTTGAGAAACAATTCTTCCTGCTCAGGCGCCATCGGCCATCTGCGTTTGATGGCATAGGCTGAAGTACGGATTTTCCTCTTTCCCGTTTCATCCAGTTCACCCTTTGTCAGGGAACTTCCTGAGCGAATATCGAACATAACCATGGCTTTGCGTGCCTCATCAGTCCTGCCGGCAAGGGCTAGCGCAGAAGCCAGATAAGCATAAGGTATGTTGAAGGTTTCATCCGATGCACTCCAGGCTTCAAGGTCGTCCAGCGATTCTTCCGGACTTCCCGACAGAAGCAAAGCAATGCCGGATGCGGCAAAATACCAGGCCGGATGATTGGGATTGCGTTCGCGCGCCAGATCAGACAGGCTGATTGCGCGTTTTGGATTTCCGGAAAAACTGAGGGCTATTGCGAGGTCAACCAGCGTGTCGGGGTCGTTGGGCTGCAACTCCACTGCCCGTTCCAGCTCCTTGGCAGCATCCCCGGCATTTCTGTTGCGGGAGCCTTCCGTGTGGAACAGTGAAAAATGCTCGCGCGCCAGCGTACGCCGGGCCAGAGCGTTGTCGCGCAGATTGACGGATTTTTGGGCCAATTCCATCGCCTGAGGAATGCTCTCCCAATCATAGTAGTTGATACGTTCAAAATGCAGCCATTTGGCCCAGGCCAAACCGGCGTAGGCTTCGGCAAAATCGGGATCGAGCGATATTGCCTCCTGGAACCTCTTCTGCGCCGCAGCGTTCTTATCCGGAGCAAACCGTTCGCGGACAGACAGAAGACGAAGCCCATCGAGATAGGCGTCGTATGCAGCCGTGTTGTCTGTTGCCCGGGTTTCGATCGCAGCCGATTCACTCGCACTTAGTTCAAGCCGGAGCGCGGCAATCACGTTCCCGACAATCTGATCCTGAAACCCGAACACGTCGTTGCGGGCGCCCTCGAACCGCTCGGACCAGAGAATGGAACCGTCCTCGGCGTCAATAACGCGCGCTGTAATACGCAAATCATCCGTTTGCCTGCGGACACTACCTTCCACGACGTATCTGACGCCAAAATCCCGCGACATCGCGGCGACCCGGCCAGAGCCGCTGCGATACTCAAAGGAGGATGAGCGGGAGATCACCCGCAGTTTTTCGATCTTGCTCAGGTCCGTGATCAGGTCATCCGCCAGGCCGTCCGCAAAATACACCTGATCGGGATCTGACGAGATATTGTCGAACGGCAAGACGGCAATCGATGGCGCCGCATTGGCACTTCCGTCCGTATCAAGCCAGCGGGTGGTGCCTATGTAGCCGCCAAGTGCAACCAGACAGGCGGCAATGGCTGCAACGATCGTCCGCTGCCAGCGGATCTTTCCCCCCCGGCTTTCATTCAAAGAAGTGCCACGGCCCGCCACAGCATAGGCCCTGATTGGCCGCGAGATGTTCTTGACTGACAGTTCACCAAGATCGTCCATAACCACCGCGACGCGATCTTGAACGTGCTCACGGACCGAAGCGCTGAGAACAACCCCGCCCGGATCTGCAACTGCCTCCAGGCGTGCGGCTACATTCACCGCATCGCCCATCAGGTCACTTCCGTCGCGAACCACATCGCCCACATTTATACCGATGCGATACTCTATGCGCTCGTCAGGGGAAATATTGCTATTTCGGCTACGCATCCCCTCCTGTATCGCAATCGCGCAACGCAGCGCTTCCACTGCACTGTCGAATTCGATCAGCAGACTGTCGCCCGCAGTATTGGCAATGCGTCCCTGATGGCGGGCAATCAACGGGTCGATCAGCTCCGTCCTATACCGCCGCTGGGCCTCAAGCACGCCTTCTTCATCACGCTCAACCAGGCGGGAGAAGTCGGCAATATCCGCCGCAAGAATGGTAGTCAGGCTTCGCCGCATGCGAGCTCCAGGTTCGCGGGTTCTGAAGTGCACCAACATTTCAAGGTTAGCGGCACAACTCGTTTGGCGCTAGCGGAGCGTTTCAGAAGGGGCGGCCAATCTGCCCTATTGCTCTCCTTTCCGACCGCGCATCAGCGCCGCCGAAGTCCCGGCATGGAAAAAATCGCGGGCGCCGGTCAGCACCAGGGCAAATTCGTCGATCTCCTCCACTACCGCATCAGCTGCGCGGGCGAGACCGGACTTTGGCCGCATCACACGCCTTGCGGCGATCATGGCCTTGCGGGCAGTGCCCAGCTCGCTCAGCAAGGCGTCCCGATCAAAATCCAGCGGTGTACGCGTTCTGCGGGGCATGGACATGAGTGTGGTCTCTCCAGCGGCTTCATCAATGTTCTTATTTTGTTCTTTTTGATCTGAAGCCCTCATCCTGTCAATTCGTAAGAGTGACAAGCCGCATGCGCAGCAGGAAATGTCGCAGCTGCCGCTGTACATTGCCGCCCCGGATCGCATAGATACACCGGCGGAAATTTGCCAGCAACGTCAAGGGGACAGACATCATGAAGCACGGCGGCGATCTTGCCCTTGCCATGGACCGCTACGGCGGAACCAGCGCGGACTGGCTGGACCTGTCCACGGGTATCAATCCGCACGCCTACCCGGTTGACGAAGCGATATCAGACGCGGCCTGGCAACAGCTTCCGGGACAAAATTCACTGGACCGGCTGACCGGCGCAGCCAGAAAGGCCTATGCCTGCCCCGATCACTTGAGCCTTGTGGCTGCCCCCGGCACCCAAGCGCTGATTTCCCTGCTTCCCGATGCCCTTTCTGGCGTTCTGCCGGATGGCGATGTGGCGATCGCGGCTCCAACCTACACAAGCCATGCGGACGCCTGGCAACGCGCCGGGAGAACCGTTGTCGAGGTCGGCCATCTCTATGCCCTGCCTCCGGAAATCCGCACGGCGGTGCTCGTCAATCCGAACAATCCCGATGGCCGGCTGACGGACTGCCAAAGCCTTTTGGAAATTGCCGGAACCCTTGGCAGCCGCGGCGGTGTTCTTATTGTTGACGAGGCTTTTGCTGATTGTGTTCCCGGTGCCAGCCTGCTCCCACACCTTGGCACTGAGAACGTTCTGGTGCTTCGGTCCTTCGGCAAGTTTTTTGGCCTTGCCGGCCTGCGTCTGGGTTTTCTGGCGGGCCCGACCGCCCTCACCCAGCCCATTGCTGAAAGGCTGGACAGCTGGGCAGTCAGCGGACCGGCGCTTGAAATCGGCCGCAAGGCGCTTGCCGATCTCGCTTGGAGGGAAGCGATGATGCGCCAGCTTGCCGATGAAATGGCCGATCTCACCATGTGCCTGTCCGAAGCCGGGCTCAGCGTCTTTGGCGGGACGCCCTTGTTTGCCCTTGCCGGAACCCGCAATGCCGCAGGCTTGCACGAAGCCCTCGCCCGGCGCCGGATCTGGACCCGGGTATTCGACTATGCGCCCACCTGGGTCCGCTTTGGCCTGCCTGGTTCGCCGGAAGGCTTTGAACGGCTGAAGCAGGCCCTTGCAGAGGCGCAAAAAGAGCTCTAGGTCATGGATCCATAAATGAGGTTGAAATGGTGGAAATGAATTTGTTCGGATACAAGGCGCAAGCGTGCAGGAAACCTTCCGGTTTTCAAACGCTTGCAACGCTGTTGCCGGGCAAATTCATCCCATCGCGAAGCGACGCCAAAACGGCTTCGATCTGCAGCGTCAAACCGCTTAACCGGGCAGTGAGCCCGCTTTGCGCGATTTTCCTCGCCGATCATTGCCGTTTCTGACGCCATTTCAGTCTCATTTATGGATCCATGACCTAACCAAGCCCGATGCTGCTCTTTCCAGACGCGCTCTTTTTGCTTTTTGCTGCCCTGTTGCTGGACGCTGCCATTGGCGATCCGGAAGTCTTGTGGCGCCGCCTGCCCCATCCGGTCGTGCTGATCGGCAAGGTGATCGGGTTGTTCGACAAGCTTCTGAACAAGGACACATTTGCGTCCGGGCAGAGGAAAGCAAACGGAATTCTCGTCTTGGTTTTGCTGGTTCTTGGCGCGTTTGTGCTTGGGATTGGGCTGGAGTGGCTCGCGCGGCAACTACCCTGGGGCAAGGCTCTGATAGTTCTGATTGCCGCGGTGTTTCTCGCTCAGAAAAGCCTCTACCAGCATGTGGCCGCGGTTCACGATGGCCTGCAAACCAATGGCCTTGAAGGCGGGCGGCAGGCGGTTGCCATGATCGTTGGCCGCGATCCCAAGCGACTGGACGAGGCCGGCGTCTCCCGGGCCGCAATCGAATCCTGCGCGGAGAATTTCTCAGACGGTGTTATCGCTCCAGCCCTTTGGTTTGCCCTTCTCGGGCTTCCGGGCCTGCTGGCCTACAAGGCGGTCAATACCGCCGATTCCATGATCGGCCACAAAAACAAGACATATGCTGACTTTGGCTGGGCTTCGGCGAGGTTCGACGATCTGATTAATCTGCCGGCTTCGCGCCTCTCAGGTATCTTGATCGCCTTCGCCGCTCCATTAGCTGGCGGATCGGTTTCAAAGGCCTTCCGGACGATCAGGCAGGACGCACATAAGCACCGCTCGCCCAACGCAGGCTGGCCAGAGGCAGCAATGGCCGGTTCGCTTGATATCGCAATCGCGGGACCGCGCGCCTATCCCGGGTACACAGTGGATGATCCGTTCATAAATGAAAACGGCCAGAAGGAGTATGGGGCGGCAATGATCGGCCGGGCCCTAAAACTCTTTTCCGGGGCTTGCGTCTTGCTCGGCCTCTTGGTTGTTTCGCTAGCTATTGCCCATTCACTTGCCGTTTGAGACCGCCATGCTGCCATTTTCCGCCGCCGCCGACCGCAACAAGGACGTCATCCTTGAAAAGCTGGAACAGATCTTCGCAAGTTCCCGGCGCATTCTCGAAATCGGCAGTGGAAATGGCCAGCATGCAGTGCATGTGACAAGCGCCCTGCCCCATCTGATCTGGCAATGCAGCGACCTTGAAGAGAATGTTCCCGGCATTGCGGCGCGGCTCGAAACGGAAGGCAATACCCGGACGCCGCCACCACTGGCTCTGGACGTCGCAAGTCCGCCCTGGCCACTTCCAGCCAAGGAAGGGCCAGACGCCTTCGACGGAATGTTTACGGCAAACACCCTGCACATCATGTCATTTGCCCATGTGGAACAGTTTTTCGCCCGTGCTGGAGAGGTCCTGGGCCCCAGCGGCCAACTTTGCGTCTACGGCCCGTTGAAGTACGGCGGCAAATTCACGACCGACAGCAATGAGGCCTTTGATGCCCAGTTGAAAAGCTGGAATCCAGTCAGCGGCATTCGTGACTTTGAGGCACTGGATAGCCTGGCAAATTCCATCGGCCTGGCTCTGACCGCCGACCTTGCAATGCCGGCCAACAATCAGCTGGTGGTTTGGCGGCGGTCTACCTGAAGGCCTGTAGACCTATCTCTTGTTGAGGCCTGCCGCTGTGGCGAGGCGTCTTTGCTTTTGCTGCTCGCGCAGGAAGACCACCAGGCCGCCGCCGAGGATCAGGAATATTCCGGCAAAGACGATCGGTGTCGGGAACTCACCGAACATGACCCAGCCCCAGATCACCGCCAGCGGCAGGCCGATGTATTCAAACGGGGCGACGGTTGCCGCATTTGCCATTCTGTAGGCCTGTGAAAGCGCGTAGCCGACGATGGCGGAACACAACCCGAGTGCGCAGAAGAGATATAGGTCCGAACCGTCTGGCCAGATCCATTCCCGCAGCAGAAATTTCATGCTGGCATTGTCGAACTGGTCGGCATAACGGCCGTCTCCAGCCGCCAGATAAAAACCAAGCGAGACAACCAGAAACGTAATTTGAATATAGGCAGCCAGGGCTGAAGCCTTCGAGGAGACACCCAGTTTGCGGGTCAAAACCTGCATCATCGCATAGCCGAATGCACCAATAACCGGAAGAAACAGCACCAGGCGTCCGCCTTCCACATCTAGAGAGCTGTTCCAGGGCTGCATCATCAAAACGACGCCAAAAAACCCGATGGCCACCGCCCCGAGGCGCCAGGGCCCGACGGTTTCGCCCAGCAGCGGTATCGACAGCAAGGTGATCATGAGCGGCGCCACGAAGAACAACGCTGTCGCATCGGCCAGCGGGACAACGGCAAGCGCTGTGAAAAAGCTCATGTTGGCGATCACGATCATGATCCCCCGCAGAACATGAAGCCATGGCCTGCTGGTCTTCAGGAGTGACAGCCCGCCCTCCAACTGGACAAGCACCAGGGTGAATGCAAGGCCAATCGCCGAGCGCACAAAAATCATCTGGTGCAAGGGATAGCCGCCCGACAAATGCTTGATCAGCATGTCGTTGATGGAAATGGCGGCAACACCCAGAACAATGAAGGCAATTCCAACAGCCGGTCTGGAAAGCGGCGTTGCAGGCGCTAAAGTTGTCATTTATCACGCCTACACGAGTTATATTTAGCGCGCCAGCGGGAAGTTTTGTGCCGGCGTTTTTAGCGTTTCTGCGCAATCTCCAGCAGCGTATCAACATCCATCACTGCGCAAAGATGATCTGCCAGTTCATCCAAAACTCCATCTATGCTCTGGTCGTAGGCAAGGATGGATGCAGCGCCAAAGCCCTTGAGGTAGGCTGTGCGGAAGTCATTGTTAGTAAAGAGCCCGTGCAGATAGGTGCCGGCAATGCGGCCATCAGATGATTGGGCACCATCGAGTTTCGGTCTGCCGGAGGCATCACGGATGTGAAGGAACGGCCGGGCACAATCCGGTCCCTTTGTGCGGCCAATATGGATCTCGTAGCCGGACACCTGCGCGCCTGTGGCCAAATGCTTGCCGGTTGCCTCCACTAGCGACTTTTCCGGCGTCAGAACGGTTTCCACGTCGAGATACCCGAGGCCTTCCATGGTTCCCGGTGTTCCTTCAATTCCGTCCGGATCAGATATCGTCTGCCCAAGCATCTGATAGCCACCGCAAATGCCGATCACATGGCCTCCCCGCCTCACGTGGGCGGAAAGATCAATGTCCCACCCTTGCTTATGGAAGAACGCCAGATCCCCAACTGTCGACTTGGAGCCCGGCAGCAGGACCAGATCCGCATCGCCAGGCAATGGCTCTCCCGGCTGCACAAGTACCAGGGTTACGTCCGGTTCCAGGCGCAGAGGATCGAGATCATCAAAATTGGCAATGCGGGAGATAACCGGAACGGCTATTTTCACCGGACCATCGCCAACCCCGTCGGCAAGACCAAGCGCATCTTCCGCCGGCAGTTTGCCCGCATCAGCAAACCAGGGCACGACACCAAGCCCTTGCCAGCCGGTGCGTTGTTCAATCTCGCGCATACCATCGTCAAAAAGGCTGGGATCTCCCCGGAAGCGGTTGATGAAAAAGCCCTTAATCCGCTGCTGTTCCGCCGGATCCAGAACCGAATGGGTCCCAACCACGGAGGCAATCACGCCGCCTCGGTCGATGTCCGCACAGAGGATCACTGGCAGATCGGCTGCTTCGGCAAAGCCCATGTTGGCGATATCACCGGCACGCAAATTGATTTCCGCCGGACTGCCGGCACCTTCCACCAGAACCAGGTCCGCGCCGGATTCAATTTCGGAAAAACTCTCCATAACCTTTGGAAGGAGTTCGGCTTTTTGCTTTCCATACTCGCGCGCGCGCATGGTGCCAAACCGCTTTCCCTGAACGATCACCTGGGCACCGGTATCCGTCTCCGGTTTTAGAAGGATCGGGTTCATGTGCACGCTGAGCGGCACACGGCAGCCCATCGCCTGCAGCGCCTGCGCCCGGCCAATCTCGCCGCCGTCGGCTGTCACCGCCGCATTGTTGGACATGTTCTGCGGCTTGAATGGACGGACTTTGAGGCCACGATTTGCAAATAACCGGCACAGCCCGGCCACGATCAGGCTCTTGCCGACATTCGACCCGGTTCCCTGGATCATCAGGGCTGGAGTTCGGGACCCACTCTTCAGTGTCATGCAGACGAGCCACCGTCGATTGGCGGTGCACCGTAAGGCCGGAACTCCTTGGGCACCGGTAGCCTTGCCAAATGCAGCTCCAGCAGCAGCCGGATCGTTGGACGGACGGCAAACAGAATTGAACCAATCAGAAACAGCCACGTTCCGGCATAAAGCAGGCTGTCATAGAAAAAGAACACGCTGCCGATGATGAACATCAGCGCCGCCAGAAACTCCACCACAGTCCGGTAAAGCTCATATTTTCGGACAAGCTCGGCATGGGACGCAGTCGCGGATCTCAATCCATGATCAAAGAGTTTCATCAGACGGTCTCCCGAACGGTCTGGTCCCCCATATCGAGGTCCAGCTCAATAGCGGACTAGGGGGCTTCTAAAACTCAATACCTTCCTGCGGTTTCACGCCAGAGCGGAACGGGTGTTTTACCTGGGTCATGTCGGTCACAAGATCGGCGATCTCGATCAGCTCGTCCTTGGCATTGCGCCCAGTGATGACCACGTGAACATCCTCCGGCTTCTCGTTTTTGAGGAAGTCGACCACATCGGCGATGTCGATATAATCGTAGCGCAGGACGATGTTGAGTTCGTCGCACAGGATCAGCCGGTAATCGCCGGAAAGGATCATTTCCTTCGCCACTTCCCAGGCCTCATTGGCTGCTTGAATGTCACGCTGGCGGTCCTGCGTTTCCCAGGTAAAGCCTTCGCCCATTCGCTTGATCGTCACCAGATCATCAAAACGCTCCAGCGCCATGCGTTCCCCGGTCTCGATCCGTCCCTTGACGAACTGGACAACACCAACATTGTGGCCATGGCCAAGCGAGCGGAAGACCATGCCGAACCCGGCGGTGGATTTGCCCTTGCCCTTGCCGGTATGAACGATCAAGAGCCCCTTCTCGATCGTCTTTGTGGCCATGATCTTGTCGCGCGCGGCCTTTTTCTTGCGCATCTTGTCCGCATGGCGGGCGTTCAGTTCTTCTTCGGTCAGTTCAGGTTTGTCCGCTGCCAAGGTTCCGTCCCTCAATTGCTTGTTTTCAATTCGCTGAGCGTAGCATGTGTCGAATTCCGCCGGGGCGTCCAGAGCTCCCGGTCAATTGCATCCTGAAACCGGGTCACCATCTCGTCAAAGCCGGCCGGATTGGCGTCGATCAGAAAGTCACGCACAGTCTCGTCATCAAGATAGGCATCGAATAGCTGATCGAAATGATGGTCTCCGACAGCCCGTGTTGTTGCGGCAAACGCAAAAAGATAGTCCAGCGTTGCCACCATCTCAAAGGCGCCCTTGTAACCATGGCGCATGACACCGGCGATCCACTTCGGGTTCGCTGCCCGGCCACGAACGACCCGGCCGATTTCTTCCGACAAGGCCCGGACGACCGGCCGTTCAGGGCGGGAGTGATCGTTGTGATAGACCTGCGGCGCCTCACCTTTCAGGGTCTCGACCGTTGCCGCAAGCCCGCCTTCGAACTGGTAATAATCATCAGAATCCAGAAGGTCGTGCTCCCGGTTGTCCTGGTTATGCAACACCGCATCAACGCCGGTCAGCCGCGTTTCCAGCTCCTTGCGAGCTGCATCGCCGGAGGCCGTTCCGCCGTAGGCATAGCCACCCCATTCCAGAAACGCTTCTGCGAAATCGCCGCGCTCGTCCCAGATGCCTTGGTCGATCAGGGCCTGCAGTCCAGCTCCGTAAGCGCCCGGTTTGGAACCAAATACGCGAAAGCCCGCCCGGCGGGATGACTCTTCGGCATCAAGGCCTTGCGATTCAAAGCTGATTCGATCTTTTAGGAAACGCGCAGCAATCGGATTGGCATCCGCAGGTTCATCCAGCGCGGCAACGGCCCGCACCGCACTGTCAAAGAGGTCAATCTGGTGCGGAAAGGCATCACGGAAAAACCCGGAGATGCGCAGGGTAACGTCAATGCGCGGCCGCTGAAGTTCGGACAGGGACAGAATTTCAAAGCCCGTCACCCGGCCGGACCCGGCCTCCCACACCGGACGGGCACCAATCAGCGCCAGCGCCTGGGCAATGTCGTCGCCACCGGTGCGCATGTTGGCCGTTCCCCAACAGGTGAGAACCAGGGATGTAGGCCACTCACCTTCGTCCTGGAAATAGCGTTCGGCGACCAGTGCAGCAGACTTTTCCCCCAGCCTCCAAGCTGTTTCTGTCGGCACCGCCCGCACATCAACGGAGTAAAAGTTCTTGCCAGTCGGCAGCACATCAGGCCGTCCGCGGGTTGGCGCTCCAGATGGCCCCGGCGGCACAAAGCGCCCCTCCAGG
>CBDDLN010000002.1:0-1835000 GCA_965230705.1 Roseibium sp.
GTTTGCCCAGATGCACAACGGCATCGGCACCGAAGTGATCCCGCAGCCAGATGTAAAATGCGAAATAATGGTGCGGCGGCACCAGGTCCGGGTCGTGGTAGGTCTCTTTCGGGTCGATATTGTAGCCGCGCGCCGGCTGAATCCCGGCGACCTGATTTCCAAACCGGTGAAGCGCAAGGCGGAATGCGCCACTTGCAACATGAGGATCATCCTCCGGCAGGCCCCAGCGATCCAGAACCTTCTTGCGAACCAACTCCGGCAAGCGGGCAAATGCCGCCTGATAGTCAGTAAGTGCCAGCGACTGAAAATCCGACCTCTCGTCCCGGCCCTCAAGCGCGTTGGTGACTCCCTTTGTCAGCAACTCCATCAAAGCCCTTGAAGACTCTGGGGCATTTTCGACCTGAAAGCCCTGCCCCTTCAGCGCCCGTAGAATCCCGACACAGGACGCAGGCGTATCAAGGCCAACGCCATTGGCAAGCCGTCCATCCTTGTTCGGATAGTTGGCAAGGATAAGCGCCGTCTTCTTGTCTTTATCCGGAATAGAAGAAAGCCGCGCCCAATTGGCGGCGAGATTGGCAACATGCGATATCCGGTCCGGTACCGGCACAAATTTTACCGGTGTTGACTGGCTGGCTTCATCAAAGCTGCCTTCTTCCTTGAAGGAAACGGCACGCGTCAGGATCCGGCCGTCTACTTCCGGCAGCACCACATGCATGGAAAGGTCACGGATCGACAGCCCCTGGTCGCTTTCCTCCCAGCCTTCCCTGGAGGACGACGAAAACACCACCTGAAGGACCGGTCTGCCTGGCGCATCCAGCGGCGTCCCCTGATGCACAGCACCAGCCTTGGAAACGGCAAAGGCGGTGGCATTCAGGACAACGGCGGGCGGTGCGGCATCAAAGAGGTTTTGCAGGACTGCCGCCGACTCAGCCTCCTTGAGGCTCGAAACAAAAACTGGCAGCGCATTGACGCCCGCCGCATCCAGCGCTTTCACAAGCGCCTCTACCGGCGCGGTCTGCGCACCTTGCACCAGCGCACGGTAAAATGTGATAGCCGCAACCGGACGCTCTGGATCGCTCCACGTAGCTTTGAGCGTATCGATATTCGGCGCGGCATGGCCTGGAAGATAGATCCCCGCCCGCGGCAGCGGCACCGGATGAGCGGGCTCGTCGCTCTTTCCGATCAAATGGGCTGCAAAGCGCAAAGCATTGGCGTAGTTTTCCGTTCCGCCTTCAACGCAGTAGCGCCAGAAACGGCGCGCCACGTCTGGCGAAACGGTCGAGCGGGCGGCCAGTTCCTCGTCCCACTTGTCGTCGCCTGGCAAAAGCAGAAGCTGCACTCCCGACGCCCTTGCCTCTTCTTCCAGCCGTTCAACACCATAGCGCCAGTACTCCACCCCGCCGAGCAACCGAACCGCCACCAGTTTGGAGCCGCGTACGGTCTGTTCGGCATAAAGGTCGACCGAATAGGGATGGCCAAGCGCCATGATGCTGGCCAGCCGCAGGCTCGCCCGTGCTTCACCCAACCCATCGTGCGCGGCGCTGAAGGAGCCAAGTTCCGTGTCAGCGGCAGACAGAAACACGATGTCGGCGGGGCTTTGGCTGAGGTCAACCGCATCGCCGCCATCATCAATCCGCCGGGTCTGGCTTGCTAGAATGTGCATTCAGTCTTGTCGTTTCTTTGTTTTGCCGGCGTCTTGGCTGTGCCTTCTTTTGAGCGGATTAGCCAATCCTGAGTACCAGAATGACCAAGGCGGCACTTATCACTCGGCCGCCTCAGACAGACCGCCCACGAGCCCCTTGACTGCCGCCAGGTCGAGGCCCTTCAGTCCGATCACCACCAACTGACCCGACTTGTCGGCACCAGACGCAAACCAGGTTTCAACACGTGGACCGACCGCCTGAACCATGGCAGGAGCAGCCTTGCCGTTGATCGCAACAGCGCCCTTGATCCGCAAAATGCCCCGCTGGCCCATGGCATCGAGCACCCTGGCTTCCACGTCCTTCAAACTGTCAAAAGCAGCGACCGGTACAACATGGCTTTCAAAGTCATCATGGTGATGATGATCATGATGGTGGTCGTGGTGATGATCATGGTCGTGATCGTGATGGTGGTGCTCGTGACGCGCGGCCATGTCATCTTCTGCTGCGGAATCCCGGCCCAAGAGAACCTCGATCGGCAAGGTCCCCTTCTCTGAAGCCACCACATGCACGGTGTCGCGGACATCGGCCTCGATCTTGCCATGCACGTTTTCAAGCGCGTCGGCTGAGACCAGATCGGCCTTGTTCAGGACAACAAGGTCCGCACATTTGAGCTGGTCATGGAACAGCTCCTCAACCGGGCTTTCGTGATCGAGCGCCTCATCCGCCGCACGCTGCGCTTCCAGGGCTTCTTCATCCAGTGCGATCCGGCCTTCTGCAAGCGCGGCCGCGTCCAGCACGGTCACAACCCCGTCGACCGTTACTTTGGGTTTGACGCTCGGCCAGGAAAACGCCCGAACCAAAGGCTGCGGCAGGGCCAGGCCCGATGTTTCAATGACAATGTGCTCCGGCGGCTCGTCGCGCGACAGCAGCATTTCCATGGTCGGCAGGAAATCATCGGCTACTGTACAACAGATACAGCCGTTGGTGAGCTCAACCACTTCTTCCGCAGCGCAGTCCGGATCTGCGCAGCCGTTCACCAGGGAGCCGTCGAATCCCATGTCGCCGAACTCATTGACGATCAGGGCAATCCGCCGGCCATCGGCATTTTGCAAGAGATTGCGGATTAGCGTTGTCTTTCCGGCACCCAAAAAGCCGGTCACGATGGTCGCAGGGATTTTCTGTCCGGTTTTCATATGGATATTTCCGGTTGTTGATTCGGTTTAAGAAGAAGTGGCAGACCGCCGGCGACAAAGACGACCTTGCCGCACACATTGGCCATATCCTGGTTGAGGCGGCCTTGCGCATCACGAAAATCGCGCGAAAGCCGGTTGTCTGGCACGAGCCCCATGCCGATTTCATTGGAGACAAAAACACATGGGCTCCCAAGATGGCGCACCGCCTCGCAAAGCGCCGCGGTTTCCTCAGCAACGCTCCGCTCCCGGTAGATGAGATTGTTCAGCCAGAGTGTCAGGCAATCGACCAGAAGAACCTTGCCGGGCTCAGCTTCGCACTCAAGAACACCAACTAGGTCCAGCTCTTCTTCTAGCGTGCGCCAATGCTGACCGCGCTGCGCCTTATGCAGCGCGACCCGGTCTTTCATTTCTTCATCAATGACAGGACTGGTCGCCACGTAAAGGCGCTCAAGGCCGCTGTTAAACACGAGCTCTTCGGCGAAGCGGCTCTTGCCGGAGCGGGCTCCGCCCAGCACAAGCGTCCCGAATTCAGTCATATCCGTCTCCAGACCGTCCACCCGACGGCCGCCTGGGGTTTTTGTCATGTCCCGGCCGGTCTCCTGGCTCGCGGGTGATTGCGGTCCCTTGCGCCTTCCCGGCGCTGGAAAACCGCGCCAGTGGACTTTGCAAGGCCGCTCTCCGCTTACAGTTGCGGGGGCAGCTCCGGATTTGAACAGATGTTTCCGTCCACACCGGATTCCCGTTTCATTCCGGCGCTGGCTGAGGCCTGCTCCGGAAACCGTGACACTTCCTTCTACGCATTGCGGCCACCAAGAACAAGCCGACAAACCGCTGATGCCGCAAGAAGAGCATTCGCTGCCGCAATCCGGCTCCCTCCCTGCCAGCCTGCCTCACGGCCATGAAAGGGAATACACAGCTCCGGATTTTCGCCGGGGCTATAAAACCTGCCATTTTCAGCTCGTAAGCGCTCCCGTCTATTTCATTGAAATCACGAAGCTTTTCCACAAGGCAGCAGCTTTGAACAGGTTTCGTGGAAAAATTTAAAAGAAAGGCTTGGCAAACGGCCAAAGGCTTTGATATACGCATCTCCATCGACGCGGCGGGCACTTGTTCGCAGGCGCTACGGTGATCCCCGATAGCTCAGTTGGTAGAGCATTCGACTGTTAATCGAATTGTCGCAGGTTCGAGCCCTGCTCGGGGAGCCATTCCTTCCAGGCTGAAATTTATATAGAATCGTTACGATCCGCAGGTCGCGAGCGATGCTACCGCCTAGCCTGTTTGTCCCGGCAGAACAGCTGAATTGCCTAGCTAACATTCTGTTTGGCTCGTCACCATCGTTTCCTATCCCCCTAACTTTGCAGATCAAAACAGTTGGAGAAACACCGGCGGCGCGCAGCAGTCTCTTTTGGGCTTCCCAGTCACGGCATCATGAAGTGATTGCTCTGGCGCGGAATAACAGTCAAAAAATACAGCGGGCTTTTTTCAAGTCTGTATGAGCACTGCCCGTGCAAAATTGCCGTTCTTGCGAAAATGACGGCTTGTTTGAAGGCGAACAGAACCTTTTGAGCCCTATTTGATGCGCAGGAACCTGATCTGGCTACAAAGCTACCCCAAATCCGGAAACACCTGGATGCGGCTCTTCTTTTCCGCTCTGGTCCACGGAACGGTAAAAATCGATCAGCTTCGCCATAAGAGTTACCAATGCTCCGACAAGGGGCTATACCGGCATGTTACCGGCTCGGATATCGAGGAAGAATCCAATCTCTCAGCCTACCTGAAGAGAATTCCGTTTCAGCAAACCCTTTCAAGGCAACTGGGCGGGAACTTAATCCTCCTGAAAACCCATGCGATGTACTCCAGCCTCAACGGTGTGCCGCTGATCGCAGCCGGTGTCAGCCGCAAAGCCTATGTCATCGTGCGAAATCCATTTGATATCATTCCGTCTTATGCAGACCACTTTGGCGTCCCGATCGAAGATGCCGTCGGCTACATTCACAATGACAACAAGAAACTTGGTTCATTCATACCAGCAGAAGAAGTGTACCCAGTCCCGGTCGGTTCCTGGGCGCGGAATGTCATAAGTTGGCTCTCTCAAGATGAAATAGAAGTCTATCCGGTCCGCTACGAGGACCTGTTGCAAGATGACGGCGCACTGGAAGACTTGGCGACCGACTTCCTTGGCGAAGGAGACGCGACCAAAATCGCCAAAGCTATCGCGGAAACACGGTTTGCAAAGCTGGCAGAGCAGGAAGCAAATCTTGGGTTTGGAGAGAAGTCGCCTCACTCAAGCCGGTTTTTCAGACGCGGGAAAACAAACTCCGGATTTGAGAGCCTGACTCCTGAACAAATCGACTATATCCAGACGCAAAATGCCAGCCTGCTCGACGTGCTTGGTTACCAGGTTACGGCATCGGGCCTAAAACTCTCACAACCAGACTATCAACGTCTCAGGGAATGTTCATAAGAAGCTGGCCAACGTCCAGCACCCAATTCCTGATAGCCGTTTTTGTAAAGAATCTGTCAGCCTCCAGTACCAAGAATACCACTGCCAACAGTTCGCATATGCCGTTTGTCGTCTTTTTTCAGCGCCCCTCTTAAAAATCGGTTTTTACCATATTACCATTTCCACATCCGCAGGACTGTGACGTAACGTAAAAAAAGGCCATCCTTGACGGTGCCTGCAAGCATGTTGAAGAGGTAATTGAAATGGTCGTGGCAAATTCGGGATGAGAAACGGCAACTGCCATAACCGGCCAGCAAGGAGCTGTTAGTGTCTGCCTCCTCCGAACAGATCCTGTTTGGCATATACGGCCTCGCCTTTTTTACACTCGGACTAGTCATGGCAGTGCGAAGCGTGGGCCACCATGGCCCGGCAATCGTCAGCCGCATGCGCCTGCTTGCGGTTTTCGGCCTTCTTCACGGCGTGTTTGAATGGCTGATCATGTTTGGCGCCGGGGCGCTGTTTCCGAAATTCACCATTAGCCTGGCGGCCATTTCCTTTTTGCCACTGTTTACATTCGCGTTTTGGAGCAGTCAGCGCCTGCTGATATCAGGAATCGCCATTTCGGCAACGCTCGCGGTGTTGTGGCTGATAACCATCTCATTGATCTCCTCTCCTCCGGTCCTTGAACTGATCGCGAGATACCTGATTGGCGTTCCGGCGGCTCTTGCTGCAGGCCTTGCCTTTCTCCTCGACAGTTCATTCAGACTCCGCCGGGACCAAACCACCTGGGCCTTGAAAATTTCAGCGCTCGGTTTTCTTGCATATGGCGCAACACAACTGGTCTCTGCACCCGTCATGATCGCCGGATTTCCATGGGTCGAGACCCGTCAGTTTCAGGATGTGACCGGGGTCTCGGTTTTTGCCATACGCGCTGTGATCGCGGTGAACATCTCAGTAGCAGCGCTGATGTTGATACGCGAATTCGAAACGATCATCCGGCGGGATCTGGAAACACAGCTGGAACGGGCCAAAAAACTTGCAGACCAGCGCAATGAAGAGCTCACCGCGGCCCTTGAACTCAACGAGCATTATGCCACCCATGATCATTTGACCAGCATCGGCAACCGGCGCGGGGTCGAGACATTTTTCAGGCAGCATCGAATTTTTGAGGATGGTCTGGCGATCATTCATATAGATCTGGATGACTTCAAGCAGATCAATGACACCATGGGGCACGGGGCCGGCGACCGGTTGCTGAAACATATTGCCAGCGTGCTGAAATCGAACGTAAGAGCCGGAGATTTTGTTGCCCGTATTGGCGGTGACGAGTTCATTGTCATCAGCCGGAGCGGAAACAACGAAACGGACCTGAGCAACCTTGGCACCCGGCTTTTGAAAGTCCTGCAGGAACCGGTCATGATCGACGGGCGGCCCTGCCGCTGCAACGTCAGTATTGGCATCGCCTTTGACAAAGGCCCCAAGTTTAAAGTTGAACAAATCCTCCTGCATGCGGACACCGCGCTCTACCGCGCCAAGCGGACAGGCAAAAAGCGTGTGGAGTTCTTTTCCGCCGACATTCAGCGGGAGATTGTCGAAAAGAAGAAGCTGGCCGACGAGATATTCGCAGGACTGGAAAGCGCCTCGTTCTTCCCCGTCTATCAACTGCAATTTGACGCCAAGACACAGATGATTTCAGGCGTAGAGGCCCTGGCCAGATGGCGCCACCCAGAACGCGGCATTCTGCCTCCCGACCAGTTTCTTGATCTTGCAGAGGAACTGAATGTCATCGAACAAATCGATTCCGACATTCTGCACCAGGCCTACCGGGACTTCACGTCGTGGTCAGAGGCGGGATATCCGGTTCCGAAAATATCGGTCAACATATCGGCCAACCGCCTCCGCGATCAAAGTGTAATCGCATCCGTGCAGGAAACCGGCTTCAGACCAGGGACCATCTCGTTCGAACTCGTGGAATCCATCTTTCTGGATGACCCGGATGAACGGGTGTCAGAAAACATACGGCGGCTAAGAGAAATGGGTGTCGACATCGAGATCGACGACTTTGGCACGGGCCACGCCTCTATCGTGGCTTTGATGAAACTCTCACCAACCCGCCTCAAGATCGACCGGGCCCTGATTGCCCCCATCACGGCGTCCTCCGCGCAGCTGCGGCTGGTGAAATCCATCGTCGAAATCGGCCTGGCTCAGGGAATATCGGTAACTGCTGAAGGGGTGGAAACCATGGAACATGCCGAAATCCTCACAAGCCTTGGCTGCGAAACTCTTCAAGGCTTTGCCCTTGCCCATCCCATGTCCGCGCCTGATCTGCACAAGTTCCTGGATGCAAAAACCATCCGCCAGCGCGGGTAACGGTTTTTCCGGATTGCGTACTCAACCAATAAAGGCCGCCTGTTTGGCGGCCTTTTGTTTGGTGTTGCGCTGTTTGTTGCGTCTTTTTGCAGTGCTGTTTGTTTATGCGCTTGCTTGTACGGCTCGTTTTGCCATGACGGTTATGAGGTTTGCGCGGTAGGCGGCTGAGCCGTGGAGGTCTGCCAGCAATGTGTCCTCATTGACCTTGATGCCTGCGACCGCGTGGGCGGACCAGGTCTGGGCAAGGGCGGATTCCATGGCCGAGGCGCGGAAGACGCCGTCCTGGCCGGCCCCTGTGACCGCAACGCGGGCCGCGCCGTCGCTTGTCTTGGCGACAAAAACGCCCGCCATGGCATAGCGCGAGGCCGGGTTCGGGTATTTGGCATAGGCCGATTTGACGGCAACCGGGAAGGCAACGGCGGTGATGATCTCATCGTCCTCCAGCGCCGTTTCAAACAGGCCGGTAAAGAAGTCATCGGCTGCGATCGACCGCTTGGAGGTGATCACGGTTGCGCCGAGCGCCACAAGGGCCGCCGGGTAATCGGCCGCCGGATCATTGTTGGCAACCGAGCCGCCGATGGTGCCCTGGTGACGCACCGCCGGATCACCAATGCCGCCGGCCAGCGACGCCAGACCCGGGATTTTTTGGCCGACCAGATCAGAGCCGGCAACGTCCGCATGGGTGGTGGCCGCGCCGATGACAAGGGCCCCGCCCTCTTCCCTGATGCCGCCCATGCCATCGGCCCGGGTGACATCGATCAGGTCGGAGGGGGCTGCCAGCCGCTGTTTCATGGTCGGCAAAAGCGTCTGCCCGCCGCCCAGATACTTGCCGTCTTCTGCCGACGCCATCTTGGCCGCGGCCTCCGCCACGCTTGCAGCCCGGTGGTAATTCGTCTCGTACATTTGTCTCTCCCTCATATCGGCCGGCACAGCCTCAAGGCGGCCAGCCAGGGTATCCTTTTTCAAAAACGGACCGGCCGGCCGGACGTCCGGCCGGCGGCAAACCTCAAAAGACCTATTCGGCCGCCTCACGCGCCTGGCCCTGATAGAGCTGCCAGACCTTCTCAGGTGTGGCCGGCATCGACAGGCTGTTGTCGCCAATGGCGTCGGTGATGGCGTTGATCACCGCCGGCGGCGAGCCAATCGCCCCGGCCTCGCCGCAACCCTTCATGCCAAGCGGATTGCCCGGGCATTCCGTCACATGGGTCGACAGCTGATAGGACGGCACATCGTCGGCGCGCGGCATGACATAATCCATGTAGGACGCCGTCAGCAGCTGGCCGGTCTCGTCATAGACGGCATTTTCCAGAAGCGCCTGGCCAATGCCCTGGGTCAGCCCGCCATGCACCTGGCCTTCCACGATCATCGGATTGATGATCTTGCCGAAGTCGTCAGCCGCAACGAAGTTGACGATCTCCGTCTTGCCCGTCTCCGGATCCACTTCCACCTCGCAGGCATAGGTGCCCGCCGGGAAGGTGAAGTTGGTCGGGTCATAAAACGCCCCCTCCTTCAGCCCCGGCTCCATGCCCTCGGGAAGATTGTGCGCGGTATAGGCGGCAAGCGCCACTTCGGTGAAGGTCAGCTTCTTGTCGGTGCCAGCCACCTTCAGCTCACCGCCTTCGATCTGGATGTCGCCTTCAGAGGCCTCCATCAAATGGGCAGCAATCTTCTTGGCCTTGGCCTCCACCTTGTCCAGCGCCTTGACGATCGCCGACATGCCGACCGCCCCGGAGCGCGAGCCATAGGTACCCATGCCGAACTGGACCTTGTCCGTATCGCCATGAACAATGGAGACCGCATCCGTATCCAGGCCAAAACGCTCGCTGATCAGCTGGGCAAAGGTGGTCTCATGGCCCTGGCCATGGGAGTGCGAACCGGTCAGGACCTCGATCGATCCGACCGGATTGACCCTGACTTCCGCCGATTCCCAAAGACCGACACCGGCCCCCAGAGATCCGACCGCAGCCGAGGGAGCAATGCCGCAGGCCTCGATGTAGCACGACAGCCCAAGACCGCGCAGCTTGCCGCGCGAGGCCGCCTCTGCCTTGCGGGCGGCAAAGCCATCCGCATCGATCGCCGCCAGGGCCGCATCCAGCGTCGCATCATAGTCGCCCGCGTCATAACACATGATCACCGGGGTCTGATGCGGGAAGGAACGCACGAAGTTCTTGCGCCGGAACTCGGCCGGGGACAGGCCCACCTCGCGCGCCGCCGTCTCCATCATCCGTTCCACCAGATAGGTCGCTTCCGGGCGGCCCGCCCCCCGGTAGGCATCCACCGGCGTGGTGTTGGTATAGACCGTCTTCACATTGGCGTGGATCGCGGGAATGTCATACTGGCCCGACAGCAGCGTCGCATAGAGATAGGTCGGCACCGAGGACGAGAACAGCGACATGTAGGCGCCAAGGTTCGCCACCGTCTTCACCCTGAAGCCGGTAATCTTGTTGTCCGCGTCCAGCGCCAGTTCCGCTTCCGTCTTGTGGTCGCGGCCATGGGCATCGGTCAGGAACGCTTCCGTGCGGTCCGACGTCCACTTCACCGGACGGCCGACCTTCTTGGATGCCCAAAGGCACACCATCTCTTCCGGATAGATGTAGATCTTGGAGCCGAAGCCGCCGCCCACATCCGGTGCGATCACCCGCAGCTTGTGTTCCGGCGCAATGGCGTAAAACGCCGACAGCACCAGACGCGCCACATGCGGGTTCTGCGAGGTGGTGTAGAGGGTAAAATGCTCCTCGGCCGCGTCATAGTCGGCCAGCGCCGCGCGCGGTTCCATCGGGTTGGGCACCAGACGGTTGTTGGTGATGTCCAGCCTGGTCACATGGGCAGCGGCATCAAAGGCCGCATTGGTCGCCGCCTCGTCGCCGATCTCCCAGTCGTAGATCAGGTTGCCGGGGGCTTCGGGGTGCAGCTGCGGCGCACCGTCCGCCAGCGCATCAGCGCTGTCGACCACCGCCGGCAGCTCCTCATAGTCGACCACGACGCTGTCTGCCGCATCGCGCGCCTGGCCCTGGCTGTCGGCGATCACCACCGCCACCGCCTGGCCCACATGGCGCACCACCTCCGGCTCCAGCGCCCGCCAGGCGCCCATGTTCATCGGCGAGCCGTCCTTGGAGTGGATCATCCAGCCGCAGATCAAATTGCCGATGCCATCGCCCACCAGCTGCTCGCCGGTCAGAACCGCTTCAACACCCGGCATCTCCAGCGCGGCCGAGGCATCAATCCCCTTCACCCGCGCATGGGCGTGGGGCGAGCGCACGAACGCTGCATGGGTCATGCGCGGCAGAACCATGTCGTCCGTATACCGGCCCTTGCCCGTGATGAACCGCTTGTCTTCCTTCCTCAGCGCCCGCGCGCCAATCCCTTGAACTGCCATTTGCGTCCTCCCTGGCCTTGCGGCCATCACTCTGTCCCAACGGTCTTTTGGCTTTTGGGGCTTTTTGGGTTTTTGCGACCTGTGGGTTCTGGACCTCTTTGGAGCCGCCTTCCGGCCCCGCTGACCCTCAAACCGTCAGCGTCCAAAAACCCGTACGTGTCCAAAAACCGGCCAAACCAGCCCTGACCGCCGTCAAACCTTCAAAAAACAAAACCTATTCGGCGGCCGTCTTCAGGCCCGCAATCTCGTCGGCAGCTGCCTTGATCGCCTTGACGATGTTGTGATAGCCGGTGCAGCGGCAGATGTTGCCTTCCAGCTCGTGGCGGATCGTCGCCTCGTCCAGGTCCGTCCCCAAACGCTCGATCATGTCGACCGCGCTCATGATCATGCCCGGCGTGCAAAAACCGCACTGAAGACCGTGATGCTCGCGGAAGGCCGCCTGCACAGGATGCAGCACCTCTCCATTGGCAAGACCTTCCACCGTCATCACATCCGAGCCGGCCACCTGGGCGGCCAGCAGCGTGCACGACTTCACCGCCTTGCCGTCCACATGCACCACACACGCCCCGCATTGCGACGTGTCGCAGCCCACATGGGTGCCCGTCAGACCCTGAACCTCCCGGATATAGGCGCTTAAAAGCGTGCGGTCCTCAACCTCGGCGGCGACCGTCTTGCCGTTCAGCCGCATTTCCACCTTCGACATAGGCTCTCTCCCTCTTGTCTTTCTTGACCAGCGGCCGGGTCATCCCCGGACCCCCGGCCCCTCATCTGCTTCCTCACCAGCCCCGGCCACACCGCCCGGGCCAAACCTCAAAAGATCAAACTCCAAAAAAATCAGCTCACCACACTCAACTCATCAGCGCCAGAACCACAATCACCGCCCCAAGCGCGATCAGGCCCCACACCAGGGGCCCGCCGAAGCTGCCCCGGGCCGCAGCCGCCTCAACCTGCTCTTCAGCCGCATGCAGGCGCTCCTCAACCACATGCTCAGCCTCCTGAACCGCCTTCACCGCGCCCGCAGGAAGATCCTCGATCGCAAGCCGTTCGGCCTCCGCAACCTGGCCCGCATCCGGCGCACCGACCGTTGCCGCAAACTTGCCGAAAAACTCGTCCGCCATCTTGCGCGCCGTACTGTCAATCAGCCGCGAGCCAAGCTGCGCCAGCTTGCCGCCAACCTGCGCCTTCGCCGAATACTTTAAAACCGTCTCGTCCCCGTCCTCCTCCAGCGACACATCCGCAGAGCCCTTGGCAAAGCCGGCAACACCACCCTTGCCCTCGCCAACAATCGTATAGCTCTCCGGCGCCTGAATGTTCTCAAGCGTCACAGCCCCCTTGAACGTCGCCTTCACAGGGCCAATCTTCGACACAACAACCGCGCTCATCTCAGTCGCAGACGTCTTCTCCAAAGACTGGCACCCGGGAATGCAAGACGCCAAAACATCAACATCATTCAATGCAGCCCAAACAACATCACGAGACGCAGGAACGCGATACTCTCCAACCAAATCCATCAGAACCAATCCTCCCGCGGTTCTCCTTTGCCCCCAAGAGGGCCACGGCGGCAGCAATGAAATGCGCCGCCTTTTCAGCAATTTCATCTAGGAGAGCCCAGCCAGTGGCATATGTACACTGTACTTTTGGTCGGGTGCGGAGCGGCTTGGCAATCAGGAGGAGCCACGCTACAACTTTCTTCAGGAGCGGATAGTCCCGGACACAAGGGGCATCCAGCGTCCCGGAGGAGAGGATGCAGCCCAACGGCGGCATGACAACATATGGATGCGGCGTCATCAATTTGACGACCGGCGATCCGGAGGATGCGGAGTTCTGGGCAAAGCTGAGCGCGGCAGCCAGGGACGGTGATTACGCGTACGCGCTCCTGTTCTTTTCCAAAAGCTGCTTTGATCCGGACATGCTTTGTGATGCCATGGCCGATAAGTGTTCCGGCTTGCCCTACGCTGCCTGTTCCACGGCCGGAGAACTTGGCGCAAATGCCAATGAGGAAGGCAGTCTGGTCGCGATCGTGTTTCCCAAGGACAAGTTCGAAATCAAGGCTATTCGCATTTCCGGCCTGCGGACTATCGGTATGGAACGCATTGTGGAACAGGTGTCCGATGCCAAGAATCGCTTTGTCTCGAAAGACGACAAGGACGTCTTTGCCCTTTGCCTGATCGACGGACTGTCGGTCATGGAGGAAACCGTGACGGCGGCCCTGCATTGGGGCCTCGACGACGTGCCACTCCTTGGCGGATCAGCCGGCGATGACATGCGATTTGCCGAAACTTCGCTGATTCTGAACGGCGAACCTGGCAACGATTGCGCCATTTTGCTGCTTGTCAAATCGGAAGTCCCGTTCCACGTCTTCAAAACCGACAATTTCGTACCGACGCCGCGCAAGCTGGTTGTTACCAGGTCGGACCCCGGTGAACGGATCATCTATGAATTCAACGCTGCAGAAGCAGCCAGCGAATATGCGCGGGTAATTGGAATTGATCCGGCGGACTTGTCGCCAATGTCCTTTGCCTCGCACCCGCTCGTCGTGCGGGTCGGCGGTGAATACTATTGCCGCTCGGTGCAGAAAATGAACGAAGATGGATCGCTGTCATTCTTCTGCGCCATTGATGACGGCATTGTCCTGACAGTGGCTGAGCCTGCAGGCATGACCCGAACGACCCGCCAGGCCTTTCAGGACGTCAAAAATCAGATCGGCGGCATCGATTTTGTGCTCGGGTTCGATTGCGTGCTTCGCCGGATCGATGCCCAGAACCGACAGGCCACACAGCGAATCGCCGAGATCTACCGGGAAAACAATGTGGTCGGCTTCAACACCTACGGCGAACAATATCTTTCCATGCACTTGAACCAGACGTTCACCGGCATTGCCTTCGGGCAGGCCGAGGACAAGGGAGCCAACTGAAATGGGCGTTTCAAGTATTGAGGACCCGGATCGGCTGAAGCGGATCAATGAAGCGCTGATCAACCGGGTCGAGCTGGCAATGGACCAGCAGCGCAACGCGTTCTCCCTGTTCCAGACCGCAATCTCGCTGGAAGGCCAGGTACGGCGCCGGACAGACGAACTGACCGCGACCTTGCGCAGCCTTGAACGCACCAATGAAGAGCTGGCGCGTCAGAAGGAGATTTCCGAACGGGCCGATCAGTCCAAAACGCGTTTTTTGGCTGCTGCCAGCCATGACATCCTGCAGCCGCTCAATGCGGCCCAGCTCACCATTTCCTCGCTTTATGATCTGCAGGAAACCGACAAGGGCCAGCAAATGGTGCGCCAGGTCGAGCGATCCCTGGACACGATGAACGATCTGCTGCGCACATTGCTGGACATCTCACGCCTTGACGCCGGTGTGACGATGCCAAGTTTTGCAGCGGTTCCGATCGCGCCGGTCGTTGAAGGTCTTCTGTCAGATCTCAGACCAATCGCAGAACAAAAAGGCCTGCGCCTTCGAACTGCCATCACGCAGGATTTTGTCCGCACCGACCGCCTGATGCTGCGCCGGGCCCTGCAGAACCTGATCTCCAATGCCATTCGCTACACCGATCAGGGCGGTATCCTGATCGGCACCAGACGGCGTGGCGACAAGGTTTCGATCGAAGTGATCGATACCGGAAACGGCATTCCCGAAGATCAGCTCGATTTTATTTTCGAGGAGTTTCACCGTGGGGCCCATGGCAAGATGGACACGGAAGGCGAATGTGCGCTCGGATTAGGGTTAGCCATTGTCAAACGCTTGGTTGGAACGCTGCGCCACGATCTCAGCGTCAGCTCCCGCCCGGGGAAAGGGAGCATTTTCCGGATTCAGGCTGACCGTGCCCGGCCGCGCCTCGTCGCCCGCCGGGCAGAGCCGGTCAGGCCTCTTGAATCGGGACCGGAAGGCTGCCTTGTTGGCAAGAAAGTACTGCTGATCGAGAATGATCCGGCAGTTATCGATGCAATGACCGGCCTCCTGGAGGCCTGGGGCTGCGTTTTCAAGGTTGCAACCTACCGGGCACAAGCCCTCAGCGCGCTCGACGGCACGAACTGGATTCCGGATCTGATTATTGCGGACCAGCATCTCGACAAGGGCGACCTTGGCACCACGACGCTGAAGATCATGAAGGAACACCTTCCGGGGCCTGTTCCTGCGATACTTGCGACCGCCGACACCGGACAGGCAATCATTCGCGATACGGCCCGGCTTGGCGCAGAATATATGGCCAAACCGATCAAGCCGGCGCAGTTGCGGGCGCTCATGAGCCATTTGGTTTCACGAAAAAGCAGTGCCGACCAGGCCACCGCGTAAAGCGCCGGCGAAACTGAGCTGTGCTGGCTTATGTTATCGTCCGGGTGGACGGCATTGTAAATTACGAGACAGTGCTGTCCGGCGGATCGAGGACGCCCATTGCCTCAAGCTTGGTCGCTTCGATCACAGCCTGGGTCCGGCTGAATACATTCAATTTGCGCAAGATCTCAGAGACATGGGCCTTCACGGTGGTCTCGCCGACCTGAAGTTCATAGGCGATCTGCTTGTTCAGCAAGCCGTCACACAGCATCCGGAGCACCTTCATTTGCTGCGGCGTAAGGCTGGCGAGGCGTCTGATCATGTCGCGGGACTTTTCATCAACCGGTTCTTCTTCGGCTTCCGCAAAATTCTCCGGCACATAGACCGCACCGTTGATCACTCGCAGGATCGCGTCAGCCAATGCCGCTTTCTTCGACGATTTCGGAATAAAGCCGGCGGCGCCATAGGCAATCACCTGTGAAACAATGCGTGGATCGTCATTTCCTGAAACAACGACGACAGGCAACCGGGGGAAATGCGTTCGTAGATGCAGAAGGCCTTCCAGGCCCTTAACCCCTGGAATCGATAGATCAAGCAAGGCCAGATCGAAACCGGTGTCGTCCTTCAAAATATCGCAGGCTTCATCCAGCGACGCAGCGTCGAGCGTGTCTGATTCCGGATAGGCCATCTCGACAGCACTATGAAGCGCTTCCCGGAACAGTGGATGATCGTCAATGATCAGGAATTTGGCCATATCGCCCGACTCAAGCAGCATCGTTAAGGCCTTAAGTTATCATGGATGACTGGGCCGGTGCCAAGGTTGTCCTGCCCCACCTTTGGATTAGACACCGCAGGCCCGGCATGGCCTGCGGTGTCCAGGGCTCAAATCAGTTCGCCGAGGCAAGCTGTTTGGGCAGTTTGAACACCCAGATCGAGCCACCCTGGTTCAGATAGTTGACCTTCTTGGCAACCTCGCCGCCCCAGAGCGGAACAGCACCGCCCCAGCCGGAAGCAACGGCGATGTATTGCTCGCCGTCCATGTCCCAGGTAACCGGCTGTCCAACGATGCCCGATCCGGTCTGGAACGACCAGAGCTCTTCACCCGAATCGGCATCAAAGGCTTTCAGATGACCTTCCGGTGTACCCGTGAACACAAGGCCGCCAGCGGTTGTCATGACACCACCCCAGAGCGGAGAGTTGTTCTTGTACTCCCACTTGATCTCACCGGTGTTCGGGTCAATCGCCTTTAGGGAACCGATATGGTCCTCAAAGATCGGCTTGATGGTAAAACCGGATCCAAGATAGGCAGCGCCTTTCTTATAGGTCACCGGCTCGTTCCAGATGTCCATGCCCCATTCATTAGCCGGCACATAGAACAGGCCTGTGTCCGGGCTATGCGCCATGGGCATCCAGTTCTTTCCGCCGAGGAACGAAGGTACCGCGAAGACAACTTCACCCTTCTTGCCGTCTGCCGCCTTGGACGGATCGCCTGGACGGTTGGATTCCACGTAGATCGGGCGTCCGTTGTCATCAATGCCTTCGGCCCAGGAAATGTCCTTCACGAACGGCCACGCATCAACAAACTTGCCGTCTTCACGGTTCAACACATAGAAGAACCCGTTGCGGTCAGCAGTCGCGTAACGCTTGTTGCCCTTGGCATCGACAAACGGGACCACTTCGTTGACGCCATCGTAATCCCAGCCTTCGCGCGGCGTGGTCTGATAATGCCATTTGATGTCACCGTTTTCCGGATTGATGCCGATCCTTGAGGCAGCATAAAGGTTGTCCCCTTCCGTGCCTTTTGGATTGCCTGCCGCACGCAGCCAGCTGTTCCAAGGTGCAGGGTTGCCTGCGCCAAAGACGAGCGTGTCGGTATCCTTGTCGTAGGTACCGCCAAGCCAGGTGGCACCGCCACCGGTCTTCCACATGTCACCCGGCCAGGTCGCGTTGAGCGTACCGGACATGGTGCTTTCCTTGCCCTTGTAGGTGCCCATGTGACCTTCAATGACCGGACGGGTCCAGACAAGTTCACCAGTCTCGGCATCCCGTGCCTGAACTTCACCAACGATACCGAATTCACCGCCGGAATTGCCGGTGACCACGAGACCGTTCACGATGACGGGGGCTGCCGTATAGGAATATCCGGCCTTGTAATCGGCAATTTTCTTGCGCCAGACCACATCACCGGTCTTGCGGTCCAGAGCCACGATCCGGGCATCCAGAGTTCCGAAATAAATCTTGTCGCCAAAAATGGCCGCGCCGCGGTTGATCACATCGCAGCAAGGCAAAATGCCTTCTGGCAGACGCGCGTCATACTGCCAGATCTCGTCGCCGGTCTTTACGTCAATCGCATAGAGCCGGGAATAGGACCCGGTGATGTACATCACCCCGTCATAGATCAGCGGCTGGGTTTCCTGGCCCCGCTGCTTCTCCCCGCCGAGCGAAAACGCCCATGCAGGAACGACGTTCTTCACGTTGTCCTTGTTGATGATTTTCAGCGGTGAATAGCGCTGCTGATGACGGCCCATGCCGTTGGTCAGCACGTCACCAGTCGACGCCTGATCGTTCGCGAGATCTGCCTCAGTAACATCGGCAAAAGCGGCCGATGCCGTCATCAGGCCGACCGAAGCCGCCGCGATGAACTTCCTCATCATTCATCCTCCCATAATCGGATCGGAGCTGCGCGTCTTGCCTCGGCTCTCCTAATCCCTCCGAGGCAGCAACTCCTGAAAATCAGTCTAGGAGAAATGCTGAAAAGGGAGAATTGCACCATAGTGCACATTCGTTTTCGGCAGTATTCTGCCGTTTTTGCTGTGAAAGAACATAATTCGTGTTCGCCCGGGACATGCACCAGTGCCAGCAAAGAACCTAGCAATCAATCATTCAATTTCCACCGGGACGGGAAGAACGGGCGCCAATTCTCGGTCCGAATCTGTCCATCCATTGGTGCCATCACGAAACCAAAACACGGACCGGTAGCCGAGCTGCGCAATCCGCTGGGCAGCATTCCAGCTCATCCAGCAATCAGCCATACAGAACACAATTACGCCGTGGTCCTTGTTGCCGGACGTCAATGCCGCAAGATTGGTTTCCAGATAGCGGATCATGTCGGCTTCCAGAACGCCCCGGCCGACTTCCGGAAGCCAGACGGCCCCGGGAAGTGATTCACGCGGCCCTCTTACGAGCCAGGTACCCTCCAGCTCGTCGAATCGGGATTGGAGCGCGCCAGAAACATCAATGGCAATGGCACCCTTTGACAACAGGTCCGCGGCTTTACCAGCCTCAATGACCTTGGCCGGTTCGGGAATATTTTCCGGCGTCGGAGCACGGTGGCGCGCCACTCTGAAACCAGTACTTTCATGAAATAAGTCCGGGCGCCGCTGCTGAATGGACTGATAAGTTTCCGCAAAGACCGGACTTGCAACAACAGCAAAGCCAACTGCCATTGTGACCAGAAAACCCAGCCCCATCCATTGCATGCGTCTTCCCTTTCAAACACCGCTACACTCCGACCGAAAGTCCAATTCAACGAGAAACGGCCACTGCTAAGCTAAGTCAAAAGACAGTTGGGAGGAAACCATGAACCGTCTTTGCAAATTGGCTCTGGCTGGCTTCGCCTGCCTGTCGATGACGTTCGGCGCAAAAGCTGAAGACATGCCCGTCCTGAAAGCAGCAGTTCTGAAAGTTGGTACCGTCAACTGGGAACTCGACACCATCAGGCACTATGGTCTTGATGAGAAAAACGGCTTCAAGCTCGAAGTCACAGGCATGGCCGGCAATCCTGCGACCCGTATCGCCTTTCAGGGCGGCGAAGCAGATATAGTGGTCGCGGACTGGCTATGGGTTGCACGCCAGCGTGCAGACCGTCACGACTATGTTTTCATTCCCTACTCCAAGGCCGTCGGAGGCATGATGGTGCCTAAGGACAGCACCGCTGAAACGTTGAAAGACCTGAAGGACCAAAAAATCGGCATAGCAGGCGGCCCTGTCGACAAGAGCTGGCTGATCCTGCGGGCATATGCCGAGCAGGAATACGGCATGGACCTTGCCAGCGATACCGAGCAAGTCTTCGGTGCACCGCCGCTGATTTTCAAGACCGCGCTGCAGGGAGAAACAGGCGGCGCCATCAACTTCTGGCATTTTGCGGCCAAAATGAAAGCCGCTGGCATGCGTGAACTGATCAGCGTGTCAGATGCAGCCGTTGCTCTTGGCCTGGATCCGGAAACGCCGCTGTTGGGGTATGTTGTGCGCGGCGAACTGGCGCGCGAGAAGCCGGACTTGATCAAAGGGCTGATAACAGCGTCAAGGGGCGCAAAGAGCCTTCTTGCATCCGACCCAGAAGCATTCGACCGTATCCGCCCGATTATGCGGGCCAAGACCGACGCGGCCTTTGAGGCCCTGAAATCCGGCTTTATCGCAGGAATCCCCGCTCCCGGACCAGTTAACGAGGAACAGGCTGCCAAGATGCTGGAACTGATGGCACGGCTTGGCGGCGAAAAGCTTGTCGGTTCCGCCACAACTCTTCCGGAGGGCCTGTTTGTTGGGCCAGAAGGCTGAGCACAGCATTTCCAACGTCTCAATCCGCCTGGTCTCGATTAGCTTGCTATTCGCAGTCTGGGCGGTTTTGTCAGCCGTTTTGGGTACGCCGGATATTCTGCCGGCGCCCTGGACTGTCGCACAGCTGATCATCTCGGAAGCTATAAGCGGACCGCTTTTCTATCATCTTGGAACCACACTGGCGCGCGTTGCAGCCGCCTTTGTCCTTGCCATGTCGATCGGCGTTGCCTTTGGCCTCCTCATGGGGCGCAGGCAAAACCTCAACCGCTGGCTTGACCCGTGGCTGGTGGTTTTTTTGAACCTACCTGCCCTGGTCACGATCGTGCTTTGTTACCTCTGGATCGGCTTGACCGAGGTCGCGGCCGTATTGGCGGTTGCCATCAACAAGATCCCGATGGTCACGGCCCTCATCCGGGAAGGCGCCCGGTCGTTCGATCCAGCGCTTGATGACATGTCCACGGTATTCCGGATCGGTCCTGGAACCCGCTTACGCCACGTGCTCCTGCCGCAGCTTGCACCTTTCATGGCAGGCGCTGCGCGGACAGGAACGGCCCTTATCTGGAAAATCGTTCTGGTGGTGGAATTTCTGGGCCGTTCAAATGGTGTCGGCTTCCAGATCCACCTCTATTTTCAACTCTTTGATGTGGCGATGGTCCTGACCTATGCTTTTGCCTTTATTGGCATAATGCTCGCCATCGAAACACTTCTGCTTCAACCGCTGGAACGGCGCGCCAACCGCTGGAGGCGTGCATGATGGAGGCGGAAATCCTGCGCAAGGCCTTTGGCAACGATCAGGTGCTTGGAGAGATCAGCTTCACGGTCAATCCAGCCGAATGCGTCGCTCTGCTAGGGCCATCCGGCATCGGCAAGACCACTCTGCTGAGGATCGTGGCCGGTCTCGACACCGAGTTTAAGGGTCACGTCAGCCGGCCGGAAAAGATCTCGATGGTGTTTCAGGAACCCACCCTGCTCCGCTGGCGATCCGCACGGCAAAATCTGACGCTTGCAACCGCAATCAGCAGCGAAGACGCCGATACCGCGCTAAACGAAGTTGGCCTGGCCGACAAAGGCGATCTGTTCCCCGATCAACTGTCCCTGGGTCAGCAAAGGCGTCTGTCCCTTGCAAGAGCATTCGCGGCGCGGCCGGATTTTCTGATCATGGACGAGCCCTTTGCCTCGCTTGATCCGGAGCGGGCCTCAAGCATGATCGAGCTGACACGCAAGTTGTTGCAGCAGCATGGCGTCGCTGCCCTGTTTGTCACGCATTCAAAACACGAAGCGGCAAGGCTTTCGACCCGGATTCTCCAGCTGTCCGGTCAACCGGCAACGCTTCTGGAATCCTGATTGTCAAAAGACCCGCTGGAACTTCCAGGCATCCGCATCCGGCGTAACGGCCTGCCAGTCATAGTCTTCGCGCTGCAGTTCCTTCGCGGTAACAAATCCCTGATCAGCTGACTTGTCTATGTAGCGCTTGCCCAGGGCCGGATCGGCCGGGACACCGTAGCCACGCAGTAGATTGAGGCCATAGTTGAATTGCCCGACAGGATCACCGGCATCAGCGGCCATCTTGTCCCAGTTTGCGGAAGCCTCCGGATCTTCATTGGCACCAAAGCCGTTCTGTTCCATGTAGGACATCCAGGTCATGGTGCCCGTCCAGCCTTTGTCCGCACAGTTCTTGAACACGGTGCGGGCCGCTTCATGATCGCCCTTTTTGGTCATCAGATAGCCTTGGGAGCAGATCACCATGTCGACATCGCCGCTCAAGGCCCGGCTCAATGTTTTGCTCAGCCCCATTTCGTCCGGATTAAGGGTCCCGCCAGGGTCGACTTCTTCTGCAAGAACTGGGGCAGTGAAACCTGCCAGGAACAATCCCACACTCAAGTTCAACAAATGTCCCACTTTGTATCCCCTTCTTCTAAACCGAAGCCGCGACGAGATCAGGCTTTCCGGCGGATCATACTACGGGCCGGGTCATACCCCCAAAGACTGCCTGCCCAGAATACGGCAAATGCCAGCACGACCCATCCAAGTGCAGACAGATTCAGATCGCCGTAAAGCGCAAACCGGATCAGTTCGACCCCATGAGAGAACGGGTTGAAGGCGCAGATGTCACGCAGCAGTGTCGAGGCCTCTGCCATTTTCCAGAGTGGATATAGCGCGGTGGATAAAAAGAACATCGGGAAGATGACAAAGTTCATGACACCGGCAAAGTTCTCCAGCTCCCGAATAGTCGAAGACAAAAGCAGGCCCAGCGCGCCGAGCATCAAGCCATTCAGAACCAGAGCAGGAAGAACCAGAAAGTATCCGGAAATGGGGAAGGCAATCCCAATCAGCCCCGAAATCGCCAAAAACGCATAAACCTGGGCGATCGAAATAAGCGTACTCGCCAGCAGCTTGCAAAACAGCAGCCACCATCGCGGCATCGGACTGGTCAGCAACAGCCGCATGGATCCCATTTCACGGTCATAGACCAGACTGAGCGACGACTGCATCCCGGAGAACAATTGCACCATGCCGCAAAGGCCCGGCACGATATAGACCTCATAGGTGATGTAGGTCTCATAAGGCGGCATGATCGACAGCCCGAGAGCGGCACGAAAACCCGCAGCAAAGACCACAAGCCAGACCAATGGCCGCACGAGTGCTGCCAGAAACCGTCCGCGCTGGGAGACAAACCGGAATCCCTCACGGTGGACGATGGCGAGCAGACAGACGAAGGCTCCCCTCATGCGTCGATCCCTCCGGTCAGAGCCAGAAACCTGTCGCCAAGGCTCATGGAGCCGGCAATGTTACCTGCACGCCCGTCGGCCTCTATCTCCCCCTTGTGAAGCACGACCAGTCTGTCATCAGCTTCAATCTCGTCCACCAGATGGGTTGCCCATAAGACCGTGATATTCTGGTCCTGTGCCAGATCATGGACATGACGGGTAATGGCCTGTCGTGTGGCAGCGTCCAGACCGACAGTAGGCTCATCCAGCAGGAGGACTTTCGGCTCGTGGATCAGCGCACGGGCGATCTCCATCCGGCGCCGGTGCCCACCATTAAGCGCCCTTGCCTTTTCAGCCGCCCGCTCGGCCATTCCAAGCCGGTCCAGCTGTGCTGAAATCCTGCGTTCCGCCTCTCTTCCCGATAGTCCGTGAAGCGCGGCGAAATATTTCAGATTCCGGTGAACACTCAGATCAAGATCCAGGGTTGGCTGCTGGAACACCA
Source organism: Roseibium sp. (assembly GCA_965230705.1). GTDB lineage: Bacteria > Pseudomonadota > Alphaproteobacteria > Rhizobiales > Stappiaceae > Roseibium. The sequence continues at coordinate 23,061 of CBDDLN010000002.1, forward strand.
CACCCAGTTTGGCGAGCGCGCCGCGGGGCTCTTCATGCAGGGGAACACCGCCAATTTCGATAGACCCCGATTGCGGCGTGAACAACCGGGTCAAGAGAGCAAACAGCGTTGACTTCCCCGCACCATTCGGCCCGAGAAGCGCACAGAAATCCCCCTCCTCAACAGAAAAGCCGACGCTCTTTAGCGCCGGTTTTCCGCCATATCCATGGGTCAGGTTGTCAACGACCAGTCCCGCTGTCACTCGATGGTAATCTCCACCCTCTGCAAATCGCTACCTGGCACACCGAACGAGTAGGTCCCGGGCTTGATCGCCAGGAAACTGATTTCCGCAGTTCCCGCTTCGTCAAATTCCAGGCTGTCGACGCCAAGCGGCCTGATCTCAATCCCCTCAATGACAATCTCATCTATCCAGATGGCGCGGAAGAAGCCGGAGCCTGCAAGCGCGAGTTCCTGGCTGCCATCGGCCTCGATCTCGATTTCATAGTAGGTGCCGGACTTTAGTTCCAGCTTGCCGGATTCGTTGAGCGGCATTCCCGCAGACAGTGTCAAAGGTGGCAGATCAGCCCGGTTATCGCGGGACAGGATTCCGGCAGTGCCAAAGCCCTTGTCATCATCATCGTCATCACTTGCGATTACTGGCGAGGCAAGAAGCGCAGCAGCCGTCATCAAAGAAAGCATAAGACGCATGTGGATCTCCTTATGTATGAAATATCAATTTGTTGGCCGGTAAGCAGCGCCCCAGGGAAACCGCCCGACCTTGATGCTCTTGACCGCAGCCAGCTCAGCGACGTCCACCACGGTCACATCTCCGGAAACGCCGTTGGTCGTGATCAACAGGCTCTCGTCGCCGTTAAAGGCCATATGCCAAACCCGGCGGCCGACGAGGATGTAATCCATCACCTCGTACGTCTTGGGATCTACCACCGCCACATGGTTCGCCGGGCCCAGCGCCACAAAGACATATTTGCCGTCCTTGGTCATCTTGAAACCAACCGGCTGCACCCGGTCCGGATGAATGCCCTTGATCTCAAAGCCAATCTTTGCCTTTTCCGCCTGTGTTTCCCGGTCAAACACAGTGATCGTGCCGCCAATTTCGGAGCTCACCCAAAGCTCTGATCCGTCATGGGTAAACTCGGCATGCCGGGGGCGCTGATCAACGAGCGTATTGGCAAAGAGTTCCTGCGTGCTGGTGTCAATCCAGTGCGCCATGTTGGTTGTTTCTGATGTGGTGATTGCGATCTTTCCATCGGGCGAAACCGCCATGCCCTCCGGCTCGATACCAACGTCGATCTGCGCAATCACGCGACGGGTTTCCGTGTCCACGACAGTGGTAATCGCATCGTCCTCATTGGCGATGTAGAGGTGTCTGTTGTCCGGATGCAGGACGAACTGCTCCGGGTCCTCTCCAGAGGGCAGCTCGTGCAGAACCTTGCCCGTTTCTGGATCGATCACCTGGACCGTATCGCTGTCCGACGCACACAAGTAGAGGACGGAGTGATCGCGGGCGAAGGTAATGCCACGCGGGCGTTCGCCAACATCGATCGTCCGGGATACTTCAAGAGTGTCCAGGTCAATGACACTAATCGTGTCGTCCTTCTCGTTGGACACCCAGATTTCGTCGGCAAATGCGGGCGCTGTCGTAAATATGGCTGCCGCTATGGCTAGAACAATACGCATGGATCACTCCTGAAAGGCGGTGCAGGCAGTCTCGGCTTCATCGATCCCCAAGGTGTCTAGCTCCGTACGCTGGTGCAGGAAACCTTCAATCGGGGCTGAAGCCACAAGCGCCCGTGAATGGGACAGTGGGATTGGCTGCCTCAGTTGGCCGTTCCACGTTCGGTATGTCAGTGGCCGTCCCTTGAACCCGGCAAGCTCGAATGCATCGGACAAGAGATAGGCGCGTATTGCGTCCGGATCGGCGGTGTTGGTACGCGTAACCGCCTCGCCGAGACTGCGCACTGCCGCCCAGGCTGCATAGTCGATCGGGCGCATGTCTCGTTTCGCAGCCTTGGTGAACCGCTTTTGCAGCTGGGCCGCGCCCCATTGTTCAACAACCGGGCTCCAGGCAGCCGGAACAAGGCCTTCGGATCCGGCGACCGGCCGCGGCTCCCACGTGTGATAGAGAACATAGCGGCCAAAATCACCCAGCTCGTCTGCGATGATAACCAAATCATGGTCCGGCAAGTCTTGGGTAAAGAGCGGCACTTCGGCAGAAGCATTGCGGCGCATATCCGCGTCGAAATTCCATGTTTTCTGCCCACGGAGCTTGATGCCGAATTTTTTCGCTGATTTCTCCAATGAAGCAGCAAAAGCCTGATCACCCGGGTGAGCACCAGTGATCATGACCCAGTCCGCCCACTTTCTCCTGACGGCGAACTGCGCCAGCGCGTCAGACAACATGGACCTGGACGGCAAGGTATGAAGAACGTTGTTGCGGCAGGCATCGTTGCGCAAGGCAGTCTCAGGCGCACCAGCGTTAAACAGGATGGCGTTGGCCGCTTCGGGCAGATCCGCGATTGAAAGCAGATCCTCCGCCGGTGCCTTGATGACCAGGTAAGGCGTTTGAGCCAAAAGCTCGCGCGCTCCGGCCAGAAAATCGCCGCCCTCATCCACGATCCGTGTTTCCAGAGCATAGGACTGTTTCAGGAACCGGCCCGTCGTGTTGTTGTCCTTGAGAGCAACTTCCGCGCCGGCCAAGCCCTCGTCATCCGGCAAGGCGTCAAGGTTCGACAAGACCGGAGGCTGCGGAACGACTTGTTCCAGATACCCAACAGTCACGGCAACCTCCGCTTTTGCTGGCAGCAAAGGCAGCAAGCAAAAGAAGAGCGCAGCGCAAAGGCGCAGTGCCATCATGAAAAGATCTCCTCCCAAGATTTCTTTTCGGTCAATCTGTCGTTGTTTGAAGAAAGGCTAACTTGCAATTTTCGGCCAGCGCAAGCGAAACGGCTTTGTCCAATAGTACAAGCCCGTTTTGTCCCTTGGTACAATAGCGTCAGTTCGCCGAGCAGGCGTAGAAATTGGAGCAGAACCTCGGGAGGAGAGTTGTTCATGCTTATGCGCAAGTTTGTGCTTGGCACAATTGCTGCCGGCGCAGCCGCCTTTATTCTGACCGGACAAAACAATCCGGTGCATGCTCACGGAGACGTGGCCCCACAAGCCGTCGACACCGCCGGTCTGCCTAAACTTGGCGATGAATGGCTGGCAGAAAATCCCTGGCGCGATCCGGAAAGCGAATACTGGTCCACCGCCGTCAAGGTCGGCGCTTCCGGTTACAATCAGAATTGCGCCCGGTGTCATGGACTTGAAGGAATTTCCGGCGGTCTTGCGCCTGATCTTCGTTACCTGGAAGCCGATGACTATGGCGATGAGTGGTATCTTGAGCGTTTCCAGAGCGGTTACACCCAAAACGGCATTACCAAGATGCCCGCTTTCGGCGAATTGCTGGGACAGGAAGCAGCCTGGGCGATCCGGACCTACCTGGAAACCCGCCCGGATGACGGCGCGCTTGATGATCATAGTGACCGGCTGAAATCGATCCGCGACACGATCAAGGCCCTGGCTGATGCCGGAACAGCCGCAAAGGATGCCGAAGCTGAAATCGCACCGCTGCGGACGGAAATGGCGGAAATTGCCTCTGCAGTCGAGACAGGGTCCGGGGCTCCCAAGGCAGATTCCGTCGCGGCCCGTGCGGTCGTCATGCTGGACGGATCCGATGGCAGTCTCAAAAGCGCTGCGGAAACCCTGACCATAGGCCTGTCGGCGGCTGAATAGATGCGCCGCCCGGTAGCCGCCCTCAGTATTGTGACACTTGCCGCCGGCCTTTTGGCCGGCGCACCAGCTTTCGCGCAAAACTGCGAGAGCATCAAGTCCGGCTTCAATGCGGACAGGAAACCGCAAAATGTCGGGCGCGACATTGTCGGCCAAAGCCTAGATGACATCCAGGAGCGCGGTTTCATAAAGATCGCTGTCTATGAAGACTTTCCGCCGTTTTCCTACAAGGAGGCCGGCAAGCTAAAGGGTGCCGACATAGACTTAGGCAAGCTGATAGCCAAGGAACTGGATGTCGAGGCCCGCTTTATCGCGACCCAGGCAGATGAAAACGTCGATGGAGACCTGCGCAACAATGTCTGGCGCGGCAAGCTGATCGGCGGCCAGATCGCAAATGTGATGTTGCACATCCCCTATGACCGGGAACTTGGATGCCGCAACGAGCAGGTTGTTCTGAATGGCCAGTATTATAATGAGCAACTGGCCATCGCTTACCGGACAGAAGACTATCCGGAAACTGCGCCGCTTCCGGCCTACTTCCGCTTCGACAAGGTAGGCGTTGAAAACGACACCATATCCGACTTCTATCTTTCCACTTTCGCTCGCGGCCAGATCGTGCCGAACATGACACGATACAGCGACACCACATCGGCAATGGCAGCCCTGAAAAACGGGGAAATCATGGCCGTCATGGGACCCTTATCCCAGCTGGAGCATGACCTCAGTGAAGGCATGGCGGTTCACACACCGCCCTTCCCCGGCCTTGCCAAGTCGAAATGGACACTCGGGGTCGCTGTAAGGCACAATTGGCGGCCGCTGTCCTATGCGGTCGACGACATAATCCGCGCCGCGATCGAAGACGGCCGGATGGCGGGAATTTTCCAGCAGCACGGCCTGACGTTCACCAGGCCTGATTGGTAGGAGATGCACATGAGACTGATCGTTGCCCTTGCCGCCGCTTTCATGATCACGCCTGCGCTGGCTCTTGATGATCCCAAGACGCCTCTGGACGATCCGATGTCATCGGGCATGTGGTCCTACCATCAGGTTCACATTCTGGGCGATCCCGCCAAGATCCGTTTCGATGACCGTGTCGTACTGACGGCGCCGGAATCCGCCGAAGACAGTTTCAATGTTCCAGTTCTGGTGGATGCGACAGCAATTGAGAACGTCCGGCGGATGATTCTGCTGGTCGATTACGGCCCAATTCCGAAAATCCTCACCTTCTGGCCTCATAAGGCGGAACCGAAACTCTCTTTCCGCTTCAAGATTGACCAGGCGACCCCTGTCCGGGCGGCGGTCGAAACCACCGACGGCACCTGGCATATCGGTTCGACCCACATTGATGCGGCCGGCGGCGGCTGCAGTGCTCCTGCTGCGGCCTATGCAGCGGACGATTGGGAAGAACACCTCGGCAAGGTATACGGACAGATCTGGCCTGAGCGCGGCCGCATGCGGATGATCGTCGACCACCCAATGGACACGGGTCTCGCCGACGGAATCCCCGTGTTCATCATCGAAAATCTCAAGGTGTCAGACCCTGCGGGCACCCAGCTGGCGCGGATCGAACTATATGAGCCAGTCAACGAAGACCCGGCATTTACACTCTATTTTCCTGATGGCGGTCTGTCAGAAAGCGTCCGGATCGAAGGCCGGGACAACAACGGCAACGAAATTGACGCCACTCTAACGGCTGCGGTGAGCCAATGACGATCACACGCCGCGAGCTGCTGGCAGGATGTGGCGCGGGACTGGCTTCCGCCGCCGTGCCGGTACCGGTCTTTGCCGCACCCAAACACACCTATGATCTGGTTCCGGTTCAGGTTGCCGACGGACTCTGGATGATTGAGGGCTCAACTGACTATTTCACCAGCGAAAATGGCGGCGCTATCGTCAACTGTGCACTGCTGGACACAGCCGACGGCCTGGTGATCGTTGATACCGGCCCCTCCAGACGCTATGGCGAAGCGCTGCAGGAAGTGGCCAAGACCCTGAACGGCCGCGGTGTTGTTGCCCTTTTCAACACGCATCATCATCCCGACCATTTCTTCGGCAATCAGGTTTTTCCTGGAAAACCGGTCTATGCCCTGGGTGAAACCAAAGCATTGGCAGCAGCCGAAGGTGACGGTTTTGCCGACAACATGTACCGGCTGCTCGGCGACTGGATGCGCGGAACAGAACCCGTGCCACCGACGGACGAAATCACCAGCAGCATCATGGAAATCGGCGGCCGGAAGCTGCGCACCCTGCCCTTGTCAGGTCATACCGGCGCGGACCTTGCGCTGCTAGACGAAAAGACCGGAACCCTGATTGCAGGCGATCTTGCCTTTCTAGACCGGGCTCCAACAACACCACATGCGAATTTATCAGCCTGGCGCGACGCCTTGACCACCTTGGAAGAGGTCAAAGCCGCCGCGATCCTTCCCGGTCACGGCCCGATGGACCGCTTCGGCTCGTCCCTGGGGCAAACCCGGGATTATCTGGATTGGCTGGAAAAAACGCTTCAGGCAGCAGCAGCCGAAGGCCTCGACATGGTCGAGATCATGGGTACTGAGCTTCCAAAGGAATTTGCGGATATGGGCGCAATGCCTCAGGAATTCCACCGGTCCATCGCTCATCTCTATCCGGGTATCGAACGGGAAAGCCTACCGCTCGGCAATTAGAACCTATCCGGCAAAGGCGTTCATATCCGCCAGATTTCTCCAGTGTTCTCTTGCATCAAGACGGATCGGACATGGCCGGCCGATTTAAGCCGTTCAGCCAGTCCGATATCTGGTGTGAGCACCAGCGCTGTTGAATAGGCATCCGCCATTGCGGCCGTACCTGCCTCAACACTCACCGTCCGCCAACGAAGGGACAAATTCCGCCCATCGGCGCGCTGGATGTGGCCAGAACCATCAGAAAACCGGAGTCTGTCAGGCGATGACGTTGCCAGCGCGCCGGATTGCAACTGCGTCGCCTCAAGAATGCTGCCTTCAATGTCGGCAATCCCAATTCTCATGGGCGTACGGCCTGCGCGATACTCACCGATGTTTACAAGCGTCTCCTCGAACCCATAGGCAGCAAGCACCTCAGCGACCCTATCAGTTGCAAAGCCTTGCGCTATGCCGTTGAAGGTGATCGCCATGCCCGGCTGGCGGAAGCGGATTCTGCGCGCCGTCACATCTACTTGATGCCAGCCCATCTGCTTTGAAAGGGCCGCAATTTCTTGCGGCTTGAGATCCGGGCCGCGTTTTGCCAAGGCGGACATGAGTGGCTGGACCGTCGGGTCGAACAGCCTATCGGTTCTGTGGTGCGCTCTATCGGCCATTTGAACCAGTCGGGCAAACTCAGGCGGCATTTTGATCTCGCCGGTCTTGTTCAGGCGCACCAGAGCGGAGCTTGCGTCATAGAGGGAAAACAACGTCTCCATCCGCTGCAAGGTGTCCCGCGCAGCCTGCAGTGCCGCCTCCGTATCAGCAACAGTTCCACCATAAATCCGGAGTTTTGCTTCCGCGCCAAGTGCCCGCCCACGCCAAATGACAGGAACTGGCGTTGCTCTTGTCCCAGTGGCCAATCCGCCTGCAACGGCAGCCGTTGCAGCTGTAATCAGGAAACGGCGGCGGGACAGTTTCATCGTTGCCGCCCCTTTTCAGCCAGCACAAGCGGTACGCACTGCCGCGGGTCATCGTGAATGGTCACGCAGTCAAGGCATTGAAAACATTCGTCATACCGGATCGCTCCGTTTGGCTTGATCGCGTTGTAATTGCATCTAACCTTACAGAGCTGACACGGGCTGCCGCATTCCAGTCGGCGCGGGATCCAGTCCCGGACCCGCAACAGTCCCCCAAGAGCCATGACGGCGCCGAGAGGGCAGACATAACGGCAAAAGCCCTTGAAGAAGACCGTCCCCAGAAGCAGCCAAAAGACGGCATAGGCCACAAAATACCATTCGCGGACGAAATAGGTTGTGACCGCCGTTTTGAAGGGTTCGATCTCCGCGGCCTGATCCAGATAGGCCGGCGCGGCAAAGGTCAGGACCACGAGCCCCGCAAGCAGGACGTATTTCAGTTTGACCAGCTTCCGATCCCAGCGCCCCGGTACCTTGATCTGACGCAGCCCCAATCTGCGCCCCAGGTGATGTGCGAACTCCTGCATCGCCCCGAACGGGCAGAGCCAGCCGCAAAACAATCCCCGTCCCCAAAGGACAAAGGAGATCAGGACGATGCCCCAAAGGAGCAGCGAAAACGGGTCGTAAAGCAGAAAGGCAAGACTCTGGCCCTCAACAAGCCCGCGCAGAACGCCGAGGACCGTGACAATGGAAAGCTGACCCTGCCCCCACCATCCCACAAACCCGATGACAACCGCCAGCACCGCCAGACGAAGTCCAGTGTAATTGGCAAGGCCGGCGAATTTGGATTGCCAGACCAAAAGCAACGGCACCAGAATAGCAAGTCCTCCTCCCAGAAACACCAGATCAACTGCGCGTGCCCGGCTCGCCTGCAGCCAGACGGGCTCTGGTTCCGGTGCCTTATCCTTCAGGAAAAACCGTTTGTCAGTCATGTGAGTTAGACTGAAATCAACGGTTCCGATTTCCGGCCGGAAAAACCCGTGTTCCCGGACAGCCCGCACCGACAACGTCCACTCACGCACCGGATCAAACCCGAGACGCCTGTCCGTGCGCAGGATCATTGCAGTTCCGTCTGGAACGCCCGCTGCCAGTTCCACATCCAGATCGGCGTCGCGTAGCGCCACCGGCAAACCACCCTGGTTGGCAGAGATCAGATCCGGGCTGGTGTTGCGGACAAAATCGGCGCCAACCAGCCCATGTCGGCCCGCATCAATGACCAAAATCGGCTCGTCGTTGTCAGCAATTTCCCGAAAGTGCGCCAGTTGATCAAGTGTATCTCCTGCAAGCACCGACCGCGCGACTGACGGCGGTCCGATGTCGACGACCCATAGATCAAGATAGGCACCATCCGGATCTTCCCTTGCGATCGGATCATCATCCGCCCAGAGCGTCTCCTTGAATGCAAGATCTACTTCCCTGTTGGTGACAAGGCGCCGGGCGGCGATCCCCTGCCGGACGAGATCATCCCAGGTCAGCTCCTCATCGTAAGTCAGATCAGGTTTGGCCGCCGACCCTGCACCAATCCCCTGAAGTTTCTCGCGAGCGACCTTGAAAGCTGCCGCCAGCAGGGATTCGTGAGCGATGCGCACACTGGCTGTCGCCTTCGTCACCCCATCCAGATAGACAAGGGAACTGCCGGCCCCCTGGTCACCGTAAGGAACGCCAATGACCAGGCTGTCCGTGATCGAGTGACCGCGGTACTGCTCCACAAACCTGTTGAATGGCGCATTGCCGAGGCCGGAAACGAATATCGGCTCATTGTGAGAGAGAATTTCGACTTCGATCAGCCGGCCTTCCAGTGTCAGGCTGACGAATAGATTGATTGGTGCCCCCGAAAACCCAGGAAGTGGCGCCAGCGGTTCGGTTTCAAAGGCATAACCGGCCAGCCTTCCATCCAGATTGACCAGTTCGTAAAGTCCGCCGGGCAAAAGATCTCCCAATTGATAAGGCGGCTCGACCAGGGCCGCAGCCCGTTCACGGTCAAGGGCGTTCGCAGCGTGGCTGCCGAACCCAATCGCCAGGCAGCCAGCCATCAGGACAAGCCAGATAAGTGTCCGAAAATCCCCTCTCATGAAAGGCAGTGTTTCCGTGCAGACAATCCTGCACAACTGTCCTTTGGACCAAGTTCGGTATCGGCAGATGTCCGTTTTCTGCGCTGGTTGCACTAAAGGCCCAGAAAACGATTGAGTTGGATCAAAGTTGTCCCCCCTTCCGCAGAGTTCACTGAACGCGTTGAAGATTGGGAGAGGTCACGTGTCCTACCGTTTATTCCATGCAGCGCTGGGTGTGCTGCTGTTGTCTTCCGGCGCGCAAGCATCGGATGTGTTCGAACGCGCCAAAGTCATGGCAGGCGAAATGCTCTACAAACAGGAATGCCGCCGATGCCATGCACCCGATGCCACGGATCCAAGCTATGGCCCGCCTTTAGAGAATGTTATCGGCCGCGGCGCAGGCACTTTTCCGGACTATGATTATTCAACCGCCTTGGAAGCATCCGGCATTGTCTGGACGCCGGCGGCCTTAAGGGCCTGGATGGAAGATAACAGCGGGTTTTTGCCGGGAACCAAGATGCGCCATGTTGGCATTACTGACCGGACGGTCCAGGACTTTATCCTGTCTTACCTCGCCAGCATCACGACGCGCGACGCGAGCGAAGTCTCCAAGTAACAAGGGTTCGGTCTCATAACTGAGATGATTTTGGTGATGAATTAGCCAAAAAAGTCGCTGCAGACGAACGGATGGCCGGGCATATGCCCGGCCAAATGCTATCGATCCCCAAAATCCCGCCCTGATCAAGCATATGCGCCAGATCGGTGCTGGACACTGTACCCGCACGGCACGCGTTGACGGGCTAATCAGGGAAGATTAGTGTTTTCACGATCAAACACTTTTCGAGATCCTTATTCTGATGATCCCGGTTACCTACATCTTCAAGGTTTCGCCTCCGCCTCTCGCACAGTAAGGCGCATGCCGCGTTTGAACGCACGCAGAGCATCCGCTTTATGCGAGACTTCGCGCTGACCGCGATTTGACCCGCGCAACTCGCGGGCCTTTTGGCATGCGCCACCTCTCGCCTCTCCAAAACCAATTGACTTTGCAGCCGTAACACGCGCCGCCGAATGCCTTCGGCGCCTAGTGTTTGCCTGCATGCCGAGAGGCTATACTCTATGCAAAAAATGTCTCCCTTGTCTGTCCTCAGTCTGTCCGCAACATTGCTGATGCTCGGGGTCGGAATGATCGTTGCACTCCTGCCGCAACGTGTTCACGAAATGACGGGTTCGATCGAAAGTGTCGGCCTTGTTGCCTCGGTCTTCGCACTGGCGTATTTGTTAGCCCAGCTTCCCATAGGCTTTTTATCCGACCGCCTCGGTGTACTACCCTTTCTTCTCATCGGGTATGGGTTGTGCGCCGTATCGGGCGTGGTGTTCTATGCGTCCGATACAGCCGGGGGAATATACATTGGCCGCGTCATACAAGGTCTTGGCGAAGCGCCTATCTGGGCGCTTGGACCCGCTGTTCTGTCGCTTGCATATCCAGCCGCAAAAGGACGCGTCATCGGCATTTACAATGCGGCGATCCATGCCGGTTTGACAGCCGGGCCATTGCTAGGCCTTCTGATTGCGCCATCAGGACAAGGGCGCCTGCCGTATCTGGTCTTCGCGGTCCTTTGTTCAACCGCGGGCCTTTGCGTCTTGCTGTTTCTCAAATCAGCCAGCGCACCGCTTGCCCCAAATCCAGCGTCCGCACAGGGGCTTTTGAAGATACTGCGTCAAAAACCAGCCTTGGCACTGCTAGCCGGCGTACTGGTTTATGGTGCCGGTTATGGGGCGTTTTTGACAATCCTGCCTGTATCCCTCGCCATAACCCACGGATTTGGCGCAACTGCGGTCAGCTTGTTCTTCGTTCTCTTTTATGCGGCAATCAGCTTTTCGCAGATTGCCGCCGGTGCAATTTCGGACCGGATCGGACGAAGCGGATTTCTGGTCTGGGGGATGGCCCTGTCGGCGGCTGGACTTGGTTTATACCCAGCCAGCGCCGGTCTTTGGGCCTTTCTGCCCCTTGGATTGGCGAGCATCGGGCTCGGGATGTTCTGTGTCGCTTCGATTGCCGAATTAAATGAAAGCGTCCCAGCTTCGCTCAAGGGAACAATTTCAGGAAGCTATTACTTCTTCTGGGGCGCCGGTTATATGCTCGGTCCCCTGACAATCGGCGTCTTAGGGGCCGGTTCGTCATTTGCCGGTTTTGGCGCCCTTGCCGCGCTCTTCGGGGTGCAAGCTTTGGCCATTTGGCTCATTCGCAACCAGGCTTTGGACTAACAGGCGAGGACTGTTTTGCAGGCACCTTCTTGCCCACAAGAAGGTGCCTGCCTCCCGTTCCGCGGAACACCTGAAACGCAGCGTCTCGAACCAGCTCAACTTTCAGGTTGAACCGCGCTTCAAACCTCATTCGATTTCAATGGTGTTACGCCTGCAACGCTCCTCTAGGAAAGTTGACAATCCTCACAACACAACTGTCAATGAAACCGGATTGTGTGGTTATACCTACATGGTGGTGGGGCTAGCGCGCCGAATTTCGAATAAGTCGGCTAAAGACACAGTTCTTGGTGGCAAACATGTCTACCGTGGGCAATCTGCCGCAGCGGCATTATTGAGTTTTTTATCCAGAAATTTCAATAAGTTACGTCTTGTTGTTACCATGCAAATATTTTTTAATCCCGCAAAATATTCCGTATAACGAAGCCAGAGCTCATTTAGTCCATATCTTTCAATGTATTATCAAAATCGTGGACATAAGCGCAGCGGGCTCCATCCATTTGATCCGAAATTGTACGTATATATGCGCGCAACCTATAATATAAAATAGATCCACGATTTCACATGAATCAGATAGAGTTACGTAAAGGATCAAAACAGGCCTTGTCTCTTCTGACCATATGAAACAGGTCGGATTGCAAGCGGTCTAACAAACACAAAAAGCTGCTTATCTGATTGTTTTGCATTTTCTGGCGTGGCCCCATCAACAACGCTCAGAAAAGAGAGATTGAGAATAAAAAGTGCGTCCCGCAGCTTGCGGGACCATTTCCTGCGCCCTCAACTTACGTAGATGATCTTCTGTATCCGCCCCTAGCGCAGATCGCGGTACGCAAAGCGCCCGCAAGCTCGTCACAAAAGCACCTGCAAGTTAAGCAGCCTTCATTGGCGTTCCTGGTTCCGCATATCTTCACGCATGTGCAATGGAAGGTCTGACGAGGCTGCAAAATGCACTTTTGATGATTGCGGCCAACCGGTCGAAGGACATCTCCTGCACCATTGCGTCACCGGTACAATTTCCAGGAACTGGGTCCAAGACGTCGCAGAATCAACGATCAGATCCTCGTAAATATTAGCGATGCTCCATTTGCGGAATTTTAAAGAGACAACACAGAATCGGACCGAATCTTACAAAAGTTAACAAATCGTGATTAAAAACAGCTGATTTTGTGACTTTCATTACACCTTTTGTCCTTGGAGTGGTGCAATAATGTCAAAATAGTGTCAGCGCAATTTTTGAGCCGGATGCGGACACAAACACCAAGGACGCGAAAAGCGCCCCCTTCCGGCCAGAAAGCGTTGAGACGGTAATAGCTGCCGTGGGAGGCGCATATGTACCAAATGATCAAAGCCGTTGGAGTAACGGCCGTCATGGCTATCGCCTTTACGGCCGGCGTGCATGCATCAACGATGCCACAGGAGACCTTCACCTTGCCGGAAGACAGGCTGGCGGTCACGGTGGCATCGGCGCATGTAAATGAGCCAGATCCGCTCAACAGCGAACTGACGATCTGGGTCGGGGAAATAGAGGTCGAAGGCCGCAAAACCATATGGGTTGAACTGATCGATTCCTATGGTGAGGTGATCTACGATTCCGAAGTTGGCCCCAACGAAACCCACCTTTTGCCGGATGGGCGCGCCGTTGTGGTCACGTCCATCGACCCGGCAACGACAATTGCCAAGGCTGATACGTCCCGAATCGAGAGTGAGGGCCAGCTGGTCATCACACGGCGGGTCGTCAATGAAGAAGGCAACGCAACAGCCGTCGAGTTCATCGAAGCAACGCCAGATGCCGACAAAACGGAATCCGTTCCGATGGCATCGCTTGGTGAAACAATCTGGCAAAAAATCGTGGCCCTGTTCGAAGCTGCAGCCACGAGAGTTCAAGTCGCCTGGAACTGGCTGGTTGGAACGGTTTCCGCCTAAACCCAACCATCACCGCACAACTGTTGTAAAAGGCCTGGCCAAACGCCAGGCCATTTTTTTTATTATTTTCATTCGCATTTCTGCTGATCTGAACGGTTTCGGCCACCGTAAAGCAAGTGTTCGTGCGGGGGATTTCACGGCATCATTCCGCCGGGACTGCGCGATACATGAGACATAGACAAAGGAATTGCCATGCGGATTGCCGTGATTGGGTCCGGAATCGCCGGAAACAGTGCAGCCTGGGCCTTGAGCGGTCAAAATGAGGTCGTACTTTACGAAAAACGTAACCGCCCGGGCGGGCATAGCGCGACAGTCGACATCGATTATGACGGAACCCCGCTATCCGTCGATACCGGGTTCATCGTCTACAATGAACTCAACTACCCGAATTTCACAGCTCTGTTGGATCATTTGGGAGTCAGCACCGAAGAGAGCGACATGAGCTTTGCGCTTTCCGCCGACAATGGCCGCCGAGAATGGGCCGGCTCCTCACTCGACACGATTTTCGCCCAGCGCAAACACCTGTTTTCACCCACGTTCCTGCGCATGCTCCGCGACATTTTCCGCTTTAACAGGCAGTGTACAGCCGACCGGGCCGCAGGACGCCTGTCCGGCCTCTCCCTTGGCACCTATCTGGATTACACGGGATACTCACAGGCTTTCGTTGAGGATTATCTGCTCGCCATGGGCGCGGCCATCTGGTCCACGCCCTTGAAGGAAATGCGCGACTATCCGGCGGAAAATTTCGTTGCGTTCTTTGAAAACCACCGGCTGGTTCATTCCGACAGGCCCCAGTGGCGAACAATTGCAGGCGGCAGCCGGAATTATGTCAACCGCTTGATATCGCCACTGCGAGGCAACTTCCGGCTTGGCGCCGAAGTCACCAGCATCAGACGTCAAAATGGACAGGTTCATGTCATCGACAGCACCGGAAACCAGGATATTTTCGACCATGTCATCCTGGCAAGCCATACGGATCAGACCTTGCGCATGCTTTCCGACGCAAGTTCCAGTGAGCGGGAAATCCTGAGCGCAATCAGATACAGGCCCAATGACGTCTACCTGCACCGCGATGAACGCCTCATGCCCCGGCGCAAGAAAGTCTGGTCGTCCTGGAACTACATGGCGAGCTCGGATCTGGATCAGGATCGGAACGTCACGGTAAGCTACTGGATGAACCGGCTGCAGAATATCGACCGCGCCAAACCGGTGTTCGTCACGCTTAATCCCGCCACACCGCCTGCAGACCATCTGACTTTCGCAAAACTCGTCTACGATCATCCGCAGTTCGATGCCGCAGCGACTCTGGCAAAGGCCCAAATGAGCCGTATCCAGGGGAAACAGAACACCTGGTTTTGCGGCGCATGGGCGGGTAATGGCTTCCATGAAGATGGAATTGCCTCCGGATTGGCTGTAGCCCGCGCGCTTGGTGCGGAACTCCCTTGGGATAGCAGGCACGCTGAACCTTCCTTCATGGAAGCGGCCGAATGAAAACCGCGCAGCACACAACGGTGTCGGCAAACGGGGCACCGCCGGATGCCGCGGCGGTGCTTTATACCGGCGAGGTCATGCACGCGCGCATGAAGCCGAAGCAGCATCGCTTCACCTATTCGGTGTTCAACCTGCTGATTGATTTGGACCGTTTGCCGGACGCCGCTGCCCTCAGCCGGCTGTTTTCCGTCAATCGTTTCAATATCCTGTCATTTCATGAAAGAGACCACGGCCCATGCGACAGCACGCGCCTGCGCACGCATGTCGACCAGCTGCTGGCAGACAAGGGGGTGGAAAGGCCGGACAGGGTACTGCTACTCGCCTACCCCCGTATCCTCGGCTACGTCTTCAATCCGCTCTCGGTCTACTACGCCTATGGGGCCGATAACCGGCTTACCGCAGTAATCTATGAAGTCCGGAACACCTTCGGCGGTCTGCATTCCTATGTCCTGCCGGTAACCGATGGCCAAATGACCGACGCCGGACTCCGCCAGGAACAGGACAAGCAGTTTTACGTCTCCCCTTTCATCGATATGAACCAGCGCTACCAATTCCGCCTTCTGCCTCCTGGCCGGTCCGTCAGGGTGCGTATTCTTGAGACCGACCCGGACGGCCCGCTGTTATCTGCAACATTTGCAGGTATTCAACGCCCCCTGTCATCAAGCGTTTTACTTTCGGTACTCGGGCAAATTCCATTGCTGACCTTCAAGGTAATCACTGCGATTCACTGGGAGGCCTTTAAAATCTGGCGTAAGCGTGTACGATTTCATCCCAGACCCAAAGCCAATGCTGCGGGAATACCTCGAACCGGCAGCCTGGCGAACAATGGCGCTCGGTTAATTCAGAATACTGTTGACGGGGTAGAGACATGATTGAACCAGTTGCACTTACGAAATCCAATGCACGCCATGCGCTGGCCGGTCTTCCGCGCCTGACCCGCATGGGGCTCAGAATGCTGCTCTCAATCCAGTACGGATCATTACTTGTTACCGTCCCCGATGGGCGGCAATACAAGCTGGCTGGCCCGGAAGACGGACCGCACGCGGTCCTCGACATTCATGACTGGCGCTTTGCCCGTAAGGTCATCCAGGGTGGCGATGTCGGTGTCGGCGAAGCCTATATGGCCGGTTACTGGTCATCGCCTGATGTCACGGCGTTTCTGGAGCTTTTCTGTGTCAACCGCGACGCAACGCTGGAAGCGCTCAAAGCCCGTCCTCTGGTGCAATTGGCCTTTACGGTGCGCCATTGGCTGAACTCCAACACCCGGCGCGGCTCCAAACGCAATATCTCGGCGCACTATGACCTCGGCAATGCCTTCTATAAGGAGTGGCTGGATCCGACGATGACGTATTCGTCGGCGATATTTGAGAACAAGACCGAAGACCTTGAGACCGCCCAAACCCAGAAATATGCCTCCCTTGTTCGCGAGACCGGCATTCAACCGGATCACGAAGTGCTGGAAATCGGCTGTGGCTGGGGCGGATTCGCGGAATTCGTCGGCAAGGAAGTGGGCGCCCGCGTAAAGGCCCTCACGATCTCGCAAGAACAGTTCGAGTTCGCTAAGGAGCGGATCTTCAAGGCCGGACTGAACGAAAAGGTCGACGTCTGCTTTCAAGATTACCGGGACGAGCGCGGCACCTTCGACCGCATCGCTTCCATTGAAATGTTTGAAGCGGTCGGCGAGCGCTATTGGCCTACTTACTTCCGGCAGGTCTCCGATTGCCTGAAACCCGGTGGCCGGGCCGGACTGCAGATCATTACCATCCAGGATCGTATGTTCGAAGATTACCGGCGCGGCACGGATTTTATTCAACGCCATGTTTTTCCCGGCGGCATGCTTCCGCCTCCTGGAAAACTTGCGGAATTAGGCAAGCCCCTTGGCCTGGATCTGGAGAACCAACGCATTTTTGGCCAGGACTATGCCCTGACCCTGGCAGAATGGCGCGGGAGGTTCCGTGAGGCCTGGCCGCGTATTCGCCCACTTGGCTTTGACGATCGCTTCAAGCGGCTTTGGGAGTTTTACCTGCACTACTGCGAAGCCGGCTTCCGCGCAGGCAACATCGACGTCCGGCAGATGGTTTATGTGAAATCGGGCTAAAGCTATTCTTTGCCCTACGGCGGGCTCCTCTAGCTCCAGCCCGTCGCACGCTTCATAAGTTTGAAATAGAGCCAGTACGGCAACAGATTGAGCAATTTGAGCTGCCGGACAAACGGACGCGGAAACGCAATTTCAAACCACCTTGGGTGCGCCAACCCGTTCAGAATCGCTGAAACAGCCGCCTCCACGGTCATCAGGTGTGGCATTGGAAACGGATTGGTGCGTGTCGCGGGCGTATCGACAAAACCCGGGTTGACCAGTTGAATACGGATACCTGCCCTGTCCAGATCGAACTTCAGCGCCTCTGCCATGTTGATCAAACCGGCCTTTGTCGCACCGTAGGCCGCTGATGTGGGCAAGCCGCGATATCCTGCAACCGACGAGACGATTGCAATCTGCCCCCTGCCCGGCAGTTTCATTTTCTCGATCACCGGCAGCACGGTATTGACGGTGCCGGTCAGATTTATGTCGATCGTGCGACGCCATTCTTCAGTGTCGCCGGATAGCCCGTCCTGTGGCAGATAAACCCCGGCATTTGCGATGCAAAGGGCAATTGCTCCATGGTCGGATATCAGCTTGTCCAGCAGTGCCGACATCCCCGGCGCATCCCGAACATCTCCGGGGGCGGCGATGACGGAACCGGAAAGGCCGCTGCACTCACTTGCCAGCTCGTCCAGTGCTTCCTTGGAACGGGCCGTTGCCGCCACGGTCCAACCCTTGGCAGCCAGAGCCCGGGCCAGCGCCCTGCCTATTCCAGAACTCGCACCCGTAACCCAGGCAAAACCATCCCTTGGCGCGGCAACATATTGTAATTTCGGCAAGAACGTTTCTCCTGTTTCACCTTCTACGGTGAAACAGGAAGGATTGGATCAGAGCTTTGTGAAGCTATCCACGGACGAAAGGCGCGAACCAGCGGCCGATCGGCCCGGTCAAACGGAGGCTGCCTTCGGTGACGGCAAAGCAAATGCAGTCTTCGCCTTCGTCCGCGACCGGTTTGTGGTCAATGTGATCATCAGCAAACGCCAGATCGCCGCGCACGAAGTGCCCTTCTTCATCTTTGAAACCGCCCTGGAGCACAAGCGTCAGTTCCGTGCCTTCATGGGTGTGCGAGGGCATTGCTCGCCCACCGCGCACCCAAATGACGCTTGGAACACAGCCATCGATTTCATCGAATTTGCACTCCTTGACGCCGGGAAGAAGTGTCTTCCAGGGTAAGGTTTCCAGCGAATTTCCCACAATTCCAGACAGGCTTCTTGGCAGCCGTTTATCGTAAGCGGTCTCTTGCGCCGGTTTCACGATCGGGGCGTCGCTGTCGAGAATGGCTGCAAGCGCGGCGTCACGGTCCGAAAGACTGATCGGAGAGGTTTGCTCCAGGGCAAGTCCCCCCATGTCTTCAAGGGTCGCTACATATTTTCGATTGCGACCGGAGAGCTCCAGATGAGCTCCGACGAGTGCATGCGCAGGTGCGGCAAGCGTGCCGGCCGCATACCCTGCAAACAGTTCGTCCAATCCGGTTACGTTCTTTTCCATTATCAAGCTCATGCCACCGCGCATATCCGGAGGGAAAAATACTTTTCCCACCTACGCCGATTCATTAGATCCGGATCACTCCTTTGTGCATTATTTTGGCGTCTTTGACGAGCACTACCTTGAAAGTCTGGAACATTGCAGTTCTGACAGGCTCTTACTTGTGCTGGTACGCTTGATCATTCACCTTAGGCGGATTACGTCAGAGATATGTTTCCTTCATGGATAAAAAGACAAGCTCTGGGAAAAACCAAATGACCGTGTGCTCTTCCGTCGTGGATGCCATTGGCAACACGCCCCTGATCCGCCTCAACCGCCTTTCTGAGGAAACGGGCTGTGAAATCCTCGGTAAGGCCGAATTCATGAACCCGGGCCAGTCGGTCAAGGATCGTCCGGCGCGGCAGATGGTCTTTGAGGCCGAGGCACGTGGCGACCTGAAACCAGGCGGATTGATCGTGGAAGGCACAGCGGGCAACACAGGGATCGGTCTCGCCCTCGTCGCCGGTGCCCGTGGATACCGCACTGTGATCGTGATCCCGGAAACCCAGACCCAGGAAAAAAAGGACATGCTGCGCATGTGCGGCGCAGAACTTCTGGAAGTGCCGGCGAAACCTTTCAAGGACCCCAACAACTATCAGCATGTCGCCCGCAGGCTCGCAGAAGAGCTAGCCGAAACCGAACCGAACGGCGTCCTGTTTGCCGACCAGTGGAACAACCTGGACAACCGCAAGGCACACTATCTGACAACCGGACCCGAGATCCTGGAACAAACCGGCGGAAAGATTGACGGTTTCATCTGCGCGGTCGGTTCAGGCGGCACGCTGGCCGGTGTCTCGACATACTTGCGCGAACAAAAGCCGGACATCACCATCGGCTGCGCCGATCCGCTGGGTGCCGGCATGTATCACCTCTTCAAGGACGGTGAAGCCAAGGCAACGGACGGAGGCTCCATCGCCGAAGGCATCGGATTAGGCCGATCGACCGTGATTGTCGGCGACATCAAGGTCGAGCACCCCTATGCAATCCCGGACGAGGAAGCGCTGCCTCTTGTCTTCGACCTGGCAGAACATGAAGGCCTGCTGCTTGGCGGTTCCACAGCTATCAATCTGGCCGGAGCCAAACGCCTTGCCAAGGAAATGGGCCCCAGGCACACCATCGTGACCATCCTGTGCGACCACGGCACCCGCAGCCAGTCGAAACTCTACAATCCGGAGTTCCTGCGTTCAAAGAACCTGCCGGTTCCCGGCTGGCTTGAGCGCAAGGTGGACCTCAAGCCGCCATTTGCCTGACAATGAAAAGGAGCGGACCTCGCAGGTCCACGCATGAGCCTGGATGATCCTGCAGTTAAGGATGGCTTAGCCGACACGGAACGGGTCCTCCAGGATGCCGCAGCTGACCTGACTTGGCTGGATTTGATAGCCAACAACCTGGGTCTGGTCGCGGCCGCCCTTGCTGCCATTTACCTCGTGGCGGCCGTATGCGCCGTCAGGGAGGTGATGTATTCCCGAACGTCTCAGGGCTCGGTCGCCTGGCTCCTCTCATTGTTCTTCCTGCCCTATCTGACGGTTCCGCTCTATTTCGTCTTCGGCTGGAGGTCATTTTCCGACTACGCCAAGATCCAGATGACTTTGGGACGTGCAGAACGCGCCCGCCGGGCGGAGGAACTCGGCCTGACGGACAGGGAGGAAACCCGGGACTGGCCGGTTCTGACGAGGGTTGCCGGCATGCCGTTTCTGGCCGGCAACAAGTCCGAGCTGCTGATCGACGGCGATGCCACCTTCTCAGCGATCAAGGATGGTATTGCACGCGCGCAGTCCGTGATCTTCTTCCAGTTTTTTGCCGTTCATGATGATGCACTCGGCCGGGAAATTACAAACGCACTCATTGCCCGGGCAAAGGACGGGCTTGAAGTCTATTTCCTCTACGATGATGTCGGCAGCCATTCCCTTTCAAACGGGTTCTTGAACCGGATGTCTGACGCAGGCGTCACGGTCTGCGGATTTAACGAAAACCACAGGTTCCTGAAACTGCTAGGGCCCATGCGGCTCAACTACCGCAATCACCGAAAGCTGGTGGTGATCGATTACCGGGAAGCCTTTGTCGGCGGACATAACGTTGCCGATCAATATGTCGGCCGCAGCAAGTGGTTTGGCCGCTGGCGGGATACGCACGTCCGCATTGAAGGCCCAGCTGCCGTTGCCTGCGCCCTCTCCTTTGTCGAGGACTGGCTCTGGGCAAGCGGTTCACACATTGAATTGCCCCAGGTCGGCGATATCCCGATGCCCGGCGATGAATCCATCCTGGTCATGCCAACCGGACCGGCAGACAAGCTGGAGGAATGCGCGATCGCCTATGTGGAGGCGGCAGCCCGGGCCAAGAAACGGCTGTGGATCACATCGCCTTATCTGGTTCCCTCCCTCGATGTGCAAACCGCCCTTGCCGCAGCCGCCATGCGCGGTGTGGATGTGCGTATCCTCCTGCCTGAAAAACGGGACCACTGGACCGTCTGGCTGGCAAGCCATGCCTATGAAGACACAATGGTTCAGCGCGGGGTGAAGGTTTACCGCTATACCGACGGTTTTCTGCACCAGAAGGTAGCGTTGCTGGACGACGAGCTGGTGTCGATCGGCACGCTGAACATGGACAACAGGTCCTTCCAGATCAATTTCGAGCTGACCTTGTGGTTCACCCACGAGCGCCTGATCTCGAAAGTCGCCACAATGCTGGAAGAGGACTTTGCTCAATCCCGGCTGACACAAATGGACACATTCCAGTCCCGCAGCTACGCCTTTCAGGTGCTCGCCCAAGGCGCCCGGCTGTTATCTCCGATTTTATGAACTTTAGGCGTTTTGGTCTTGTTGTTGTGGTCCATTGAGAGTTGGAGCTACGTATCAAAATCCACACTCCGTCGGCACAAAGTCAATCTATTTCATGCCGTAGAATTTTAGGGAATGGAATGGTTAAGGACCAAATTTGAGGCCCGTAATATTTGATATGCGCGAATCGATTTTAAATATGTAATCGGCAGTCTGAGGCAATATCAAAACAAAACACACTCAGTCTTCACGAACAAAGCTCCAAAGCTTTACAAGTACTGGTTTGGTGCTTCCGAAATTAGCAATTATTGTCGATGGTGCATCAAATCGCGAAGTCCTCCCAGAGGTATAAGTGTGTGCAGCCTCGCGACGCATCTTATTTAAACTTCCGAGGTTTGATTTTAGCGTCGCAAGGTCACCATTCCTATTCAGCCTGCTCTCAACTTTTTTTAGCTTAATTACTCCTAAGCCGTAGGCGAGCAATGGGCGAAAGTTATCTCTATATGTAAAGCCATGAGTTGCTGTTATTTTATCCTCAAGTAATTTCCTAGCCGAAATTGTTCTTAGTTTACCTCTTACGCAGTTTCTTGTTATTTCGTCGAAAGTAAGCTCAAGCCAGCCACAATATTCCAATATCGCCATCTTAGCGAAGAGAACCGGAACCTCCTGATCACTGCGAAGCAGGCTACTGTTGTATTCAGCATCCAGAAACTTCAAAGTTCTTTCAATACGTTGCGAAGTAATCATCAGGCGGAAAAAATTTCAACAGCTCTGTCTAATCGGGTTTTAACTCTTTCTGTTGCCGCTAGACCTTCCTTTAGCGCTTCAACACTAAATAACTGATCTCGACGCAACTCCAAATAGCGCTCCCTGACAGTAAAGCCTGCTTCATCAGAAAGTTTATTTAAATTTCGATAAACTCCTACAAATACCGCTTCTATCGTTGCTTTACTGATTCTAGGCATCGGCTCTTCTTGTAAGGCTTTCTTATAAATGACTTCCATCACGTCTTTGAACATTTTTTCAGTACGTTCAGTTTCTTGATCAGTATCATGCCTATGCGCGGACATGAATGCATTTAAGTATTTGGACAAAGGCCCTTTGTATTTAGAGTGATCTTCTGAAAACGCCAAAATTCGAAGAATAAGCTCTTCGTTCGAGTATCTATATTTTTTATTAGGATTAATAGACATCAAGATATTGAATTCTTCGGATGCAACAAGGGAACGCAGCATATTGTTAAATGCACCACTATAAATACAATTTCGAATTTCTTGATTTGTCAGTTTTAGGCCGCCTTTATTGAGGCGATGAAAAATCGTGAAAAGATATTCTTGATGAGAACGCTTTGATAAATCACAGCGAAGCACTGTAACCGGAATAGTCGTATTCTCTATGCGCGAATAAATTTCAGGGTGTTGTCTTTTTATGTAGTCGACAGTTTTGTTAGAAATCCTCTTATCGATGTCAGGAAGATTAGAGAGCCGCCAATCGCTCTTGGATAAAAAATTAATTATTGAAGACATCCTCTGCAGACCGTCAACAACTTGCCTCTTATCTGTTTTATAATCCAAGCTTAAGCACATACTAGGAATAGGCAATTGCTTTGCCAACGAGTCGATAAATCGCGTTTGCTCAGCAGGTTGCCAAACAACATCTCTCTGGTATTCCGGCTTAATTTCTAATTGCTTCGCATCGTGCAGTCGATATAGATCTGCGCATGATCGAAGTTCGTTGAATGCAACAATATCAGATGGTGGAGTCTCATCGCTTTCATCTGCATACGAGAGCTCCTCTTCTGCCTCTTCAAGTTCATCGTCGTAAAAATCTATATTTTCCATGGAGCCTCAAGCGCAAAGTGGCAACGTGACATCGTTTCCGAACGGCCATAGTAATACAGCTTAGACCAGCAAAACATGATTCTTGCAACGAACGCCTGTTTTAACAGGCAAATCGGGAAGTGATGTAAGAATTGCCTGCCGGGCTCAGAGCGGCCCAAACCAAATTGCTCACCGAAAAGCATCTGAGATAGGCTCAAGAAACCATATGTCCCACTGAACAGCAGCTTATTATTAGAAAGCGTCATCAATTAGCTATCTCATGACCACGCAGGCCATGAAGCATGCGGAGATTGTTTGCCCCAATCGCAACCGATACGAGCATCTCAACCTTATTGCTAAAGCCCATCTTTTTTGCCCTGACAATCCAGTTGCTACCGAAAATCAGCAGCAACACCCAAAAAATACCAAAAATCGCCTTGGAAGCTGATTATTACCTCTAGATCACACTTTTGTCGTGGTCACAGGATCATACACAATTTTTCTGCCTTTTTTCCTGAGAACCAAGCCACTTGGTGTCGAGATCATTCTCCTTCCCATTTTTGCTTTAGATGTCGAACTTAGATCTACACGCGCTCTTTCCGGTCTAAATCACAGCGCACTCGGCCACTCAATACAACAATCTCAGAACTCCAATAGAGACAAGCAGGAAAAGGATCGACATGATCCCGCCTGCCTTGACGAAATCCATGACCTTGTAGCCCGCCGGTCCCATGATCAGCGCGTTGACCTGATGGGTCGGGATTATGAAGGAATTGGAGGTCGAAATCGCAACGGTCAGGGCAAACACGGCCGGATTGCCGCCGGAAGCGACGGCGATGGAAACCGCCAACGGCACCAGCAGGACGGTGGCCCCGACATTCGACATGATGAGCGAAAATGCCGTTGCCAGAACCGCAACACCGACCTGTAGGGACCAAACCGGCCAGCCATCCAGCGTAATCAGAATTTGCTGGGCGATCCATTCAGCCGTACCGGTGTTTTGAACGGCTTGCCCAAGGGGTATGAGACAAGCGAGTAGAAAAACGGTGTTCCAGCCAACCGCACGATAGGCCTCGTCGATGCTCAACACGCGGGCAATGAGCATGCCGACCGCCCCTGTCAGCAAGCATAGGGACAGCCGCACATCGGTGAACAGGATCATCGACAGGGAAACGAGGAAGAAAAACAGGGCCCAGCTAACTTTCTCCGGCCGCAGCTCCTCTTGCGGAAAATCGGATGTCACAATGACAAAATCGCGGTCACGCTTGAGCCGCGCTAGGTTTTCCCAGCGGGTATGGACGACCAGCATGTCACCTGACTGGAACGGGACCAGGCCTATCTGGGTCGGCTCGTGTTCGTCGGTGCGGACATGGCTCAGGGTCTCCTCACCCCGGTGGATCGCCAGCAGACTGATCCCGTAGGTCATGCGGAGCAGCAAATCACGGGGGCTCTTTCCAATGAGATTGGAATCCGGCGGAATGACGATTTCGGCGATACCGGCATTTGTCGGCGCAAAGGCTTCCACGAAAATGTCCAGTTCCGGCCGAACCGTCAGACCGAACTTTCTTGCAAAGTCCTGCACTGCCGAAGACTTTCCGATAATCGCCAGCCGGCAGGGCGCCGCGATCTCGGCGGTCAAGATCTGTATCATCGTCGCCTTCCCTCGGTAGAACGTCGAGATGATGTACAGACTGTGCTCGTTGTTGATGTCGGCGATTATCTGGCCAACCAGAGCGCTGTCGGCGGGGACATCGACCTCAAATACATCCGCATCCAGACCATAGACCCTTTTCAGGTAGTCAGACGTGCCCTGCCCCTTCGTTGCATCAACCTTGGTTGCCTCGCCGGGCAAGACCCATCGGCCAAGCAGCAGGAAGTAGACAATCCCTGTAAGGATAAGGGCAGCGCCGATCGGAGACACCGAAAACAGGCTGAACGGCACCATTTTCTGACCTTCTGGCAATCCTTCGTTAGCCGTCAGGATCAGGTCGTTCAGCAAGATAAGCGGTGAAGAACCGACCATGGTCATGGTTCCCCCCAGAATGGCGCAAAATCCCATGGGCATCAGCAGGCGCGACAGTGGTATGCCAGACCGTGCCGAGATGCGGCTGACCACGGGCAGGAACAGTGCGGCAGCTCCAACATTTTGCAGAAAGCTGGAGATGAAACCAACGGTCCCGGAAATGATCGGGATGATGCTGGTTTCCGATTTCCCGCCGCGGCGCAAGATTTCCGCGGCCACCTTGTTCATGATCCCGGTCCGGTCCAATCCGGCGCCAACGATCATGACTGCGATGATCGAAATGACGGCATTGGAAGCAAAGCCGTTGAACAGCTGATTGACGTCCGCGAGCCGTTCCAGTCCCGGCACGTAACTGAGGATCCCGACCATGACGAGCACCAATATCGCCGCAAGGTCGATGCGCATGACTTCTGAAACGAAGAGAAAAACAGTGAATGCCAACAAGGCCAAAACGACGGCCATTTCATTCGAAAATTCGATTGCTTCCAAAGCCGCCTCCCCAATACTGCAGCGACGCCGGCTTTATCGAACTATTTGCACCGTCTCGAGCCCTCACCCCTGCCCGAATTGGCCTTTTCTAAGTCGTCTAAGCACAGCTCCTCAGATTCAGCCTAACCCATTCCGCCCACACCGCAAATCGATGCTTTGCACTTCTTCGGTTCCAGCTGGGAGGTTCAAGCTCGACTGTGCAGGTTGTTGGAGCACGAATGGTGATGATTTTCAGCAGCTGGTGTGAGGAGTTCCAGGAAATCCTTCCAAATTTCCAAGGCCCCGGTTTCCAGTTACTGGACTATTGTGCGCCGCAGCAATACACTATCCGCGGGAGGACACTTTCATGGCTGGCGTAGCCCGGCCGAACAAAGAGGTCCGAACTCATGGAAACTGGAACACGTTTATTTCATCCCGGTATCAGGCGTTTATGGGATTCTGACCAGTCAAAGCTTGTCGGACACTTTCAAAGGCTGGACAGCCATACACGGCGCCTCAGATTTGGCGGCGCGGTCAGCGACGGATTTTCACGGGAATATGCCGAGAAAATCCTGTCGGCAGATTCAGCGATTTATGGTGCTTTTCCCGATCACGAACTGCGGGGCGTCGCTGAACTGCGCGGACTTTTGGACAGTTGGCCGAGGAGTGCGGAAATTGCGCTCGTGGTAGAGCCCGCCTGGCAGGACAAGGGAATCGGTGAGGCTCTGTTCACCCGGCTTGTTTCTGCCGCCCAGAAACGCGGAGTAAAGAAGCTCCGCATGCTGTGCCTGCATGAAAACACGCGTATGCGCAATCTGGCGCGGAAGCATGATGCAGACCTTGAGATCGAAAGCGGCAGTATCGAAGCAACACTCGCACTGCCCTGGCCCTCGCCCATGTCGATCTTCAATGATGTTTTCGGCGTCCCGCGCAGCTGACCGCCCCGCGCTCAAGCTCAGTTTTCTTCGTCGTCCCCATCGGGGATGGCAAGTTTGACTGCGCCACCGGCAACTGCCGTTGTGGTCTTGACCGTCGTGCCAACAACGGCCCCGGTCGTTCCGACAACGGCACTCCCGACGGCGACCGCCGCGCATCCGGACAAAAGACCCAGGCAACACAGGCAGGAAAGCAGTTTTACGATTGGCATGAGGCCCCCTTAGAGTATTTGGCCCGTTTTATGGCGGCGAGGTATGAAGAAGACCTAAAGCACAACATTTGCCGCGTCCGCTCGTGAGCCGATTTCCTTTGACACGAACTTCAGTTTGCGTTGTGGTGCGCTGTGGCCACGCCCTCGCAATTGAGGGCGTCATCCCACCTTTCCAGATACCAGCAATCGCGAACTGCCAATGCCTGAATTCATTCCTGCTCCTGCCGTCCTGGCAGCATTCACCGCTGCAGCTCTGGTCCTGACCATCACACCGGGACCGGATATGACCCTGTTCATGAGCAAGACCCTGACTCAAGGGCGCAAGGCGGGCCTGGCCGCCGTTCTTGGAGCAACCTGCGGCCTTGTCATCCACACGGTTTTGGCGGCTATTGGCATATCCGCTCTTCTTGCCGCATCTGCGACAGCCTTCACGGTCCTTAAAATCATTGGCGCTGGCTATCTGATGTGGCTGGCATATCAGGCCATCCGGAACGGAACATCCATGACGCTGGAAGCTGTTGCAACCAATAGCCAACCATTCCACAGGGTCTGGCTGCAAGGACTGGGCGTCAATATTCTCAATCCGAAAATCGTTCTGTTCTTCGTCACCTTCCTGCCGCAGTTCGTCACCGCAAGCGATCCGTATGCGACATCAAAACTGCTGTTTCTCGGCGGCTATTTCGTGGCGCTGGGTATGCCGATCTGTGTCCTTATGGTCCTGGGAGCCAGCGCTTTTGCAAGGTTCCTGAAATCATCTCCAAAGGCGATGCGCACCTTTGATTGGATGTTCGCCGGCATCATGGGAACATTCGCGTTCAAACTCCTGGTCGCCAAGGCAAATTCCTGAGCCTTTGCAGCGGTCGGGATGCCGAAAAGTAGATTGACCACAGCAAATTGCCGTGCACTCATTGCTGAAAAAGTTTTTGTGAATCGGGGAGTTTTTAAATGACAACGGCCCTCTTTCGCGGCGATGCCTATTTGCGCACGTGCGAAGCGGAAGTTACCGGCATCAACGGCCGTGGCGGCGTTCTCCTCGACAGGACCGTGTTTTACCCAAACGGCGGCGGTCAGCCGGGTGATACCGGTTATCTGGAACTGGACGACGGATCGAAAATAGAGATCGCCACAACAGTCTATGACGAAGACCGCACCGGCATCGTGCATGTACCTGCTGAAGGGCAGGCTTTACCCGAAGCTGGGACGAAGGTCATTGCCCATCTCGATTGGGCCCGCCGCTACTCCAGAATGAGGGTTCATACGGCATTGCATCTTCTCTCTGTCGCCTTGCCCTTTCCCGTTACTGGCGGGCAAATCGGCGACCACGAGGGCCGCCTTGATTTCGACATGGGCGATCAAACTGTCGACAAGGACGAACTCACACAAAAACTGAACGCCCTTGTCAGTCAGGATCACAGCGTTACATCGGAATGGATTACCGATACGGAACTGGATGCCAATCCGGGTCTTGTAAAAACCTTGTCGGTCAAGCCGCCACGCGGATCGGGAAAAGTCCGGCTCGTGCGGATCGGGACGGATGTCGATCTTCAGCCTTGCGGCGGTACCCATGTGACGCAAACCTCGGAAATCGGGCAGCTGGAGCTGGGCAAGGTCGAAAAGAAGGGCAAGCAGAACCGGAGAGTCCGGATCCGTTTGTGCGACTGAAACGGGAGAGAGAGCGATGAGGCTTAAGGGCAGCTGCAAGTGCGGATCGGTCACCTATTCCGTCAATAGCAGAACCCCCTACCCTTACATGCGCTGCTATTGCTCAATTTGTAGAAAGACCGCGGGCAGTGGCGGATATGCCATCAATTTGATGGGAGAAGCCAACAGCCTCGAAGTCCGGGATCCGGGCCGGAAGATGCGGTTTTTCAATGCAGTGATCGACGGTCAGAAAAGCCAGGCTGAACGGCATTTTTGTGAAAACTGCGGGTCTTCGATGTGGCTGTGGGATCCCCGGTGGCCGGAATTGATACATCCTCATGCCTCATCAGTAGATACACCGCTACCGGCGCCGCCGCAGACAGTGCATATGATGCTCAAGGACAAACCCGCCTGGGTTCAGGTGCCAGAGGGTCCGGAACATGTCCATTTCGACGGCTATCCGGAGCTCTCCATAGAAGACTGGCACAAGACCCAGGGACTTTACGAAAGCAAGGATTAACTGATGACCTACCATCCACTTGTCACCACCGGCTGGCTCGCCGATCATCTGGACGCACCGGACGTGGTGGTGGTCAATGCCTGGATGCCACCGGTCACGTCACCGGATGCTCAACCGGTGTATCCGCAGTCTCATATTCCCGGCGCGGTCTTCTTTGATATTAACGAGATCTGCGACAAGACCAGCGAGCTGCCGCATATGCTGCCGGCGCCGCACATCTTTTCGTCCGCCATGCGCAAGCTAGGCATCGGTGATGGCCAGACCATCGTCGTCTATGACGATTTCGGTTTTTATTCCGCTCCGCGCGTCTGGTGGACCTTCCGGACCATGGGTGTTGAAAGCGTCTATGTTCTGGATGGCGGCATGCCCAAATGGCAAGCTGAAGACAAGCCGGTGGACGACCACGACGTCCGGCGTCCCGAGCGTCATTTCACGGCCCGATTGGACAACAGTGCTGTTGCAAATCTCTCCGCGGTCAAGAAATTGAGCGAATCCGCTGCCGGACAGATTCTGGACGCCCGGTCTGCAGCCCGGTTTGCCGGAGAAGCGCCCGAACCCCGCGCAGGCCTGCGCGGCGGCCACATGCCGAACGCACTCAATCTTCCGTTCGTTGATCTGATCAACGACAACGGGACCTTCAAGTCGCGCGAGGAACTTCTACCTGCTTTTCAAAAGTCAGGTGTCGATCTTTCCAAACCAATTGCAACGACGTGCGGCTCCGGTGTAACCGCCGCAATCCTGACGCTTGGATTGACTGCTCTCGGGGTGCGTGACCTCTCGCTCTATGACGGTTCATGGAGTGAATGGGGTGGCCGGGATGATACCGAGGTGGTGACTGGCACCTAGCTAAATTTCAGGTTCACTTTTCTGCGGCCAGGCGCATGACTTCCTCGCCCGATCCATTGAGCAGAACCAGCACCTGGCTCTCTGCCTCCAGACGAAAGTCACGGACTGCAGGGACTGCTTTCAGGAAGTCTTTCTCCTGTCCCAGGATTTTCGGGGGGCATGCTTTGCGTGTTACGGCCAATGGGCCAATACGAAAGGTCCCGCCCTCCGCGCTGTAGGCGCCAAAAAGTGAATTGCAGCCGCCAGAACCGTCAACGGTACCCGCGCCTTCAAATTCCAGCCACGTTTTGACATCCGGGTCGGTTGCCTTGCCGGCGATTGTCTCAACACGCCAGGCGCCGATCAGATCTGCGGGAATTTCTTCTGCCATAACGGGTTTCACCAACACCGCAGCAAACACTGCGAAAGCCAAGTTTCGTAGAATTTTCAGTACGTTCTTCGGCATTGTTGGTGTCCTTGTTGTTCAAGTCACCTAAGAAATACACCGTAGAAAAATAACGCTGCGTAAACAAAAAAGGGCCGGGTCTTTGCCCAGCCCTCGATTGATGGTGATACGCCTACCAATCAGTGATGCAGGATCTGGCTGAGGAACAGCTTCGTCCGCTCATGCTGAGGATTGGTGAAGAACGCTTCTGGTTCGTTCTGTTCCACAATTTGGCCAGCGTCCATGAAGATCACCCGGTTTGCCACTTTGCGGGCAAAGCCCATTTCGTGGGTCACGCACAGCATGGTCATGCCTTCTTCCGCGAGACCAACCATCACGTCCAGCACTTCCTTGATCATTTCCGGATCCAGCGCTGACGTCGGCTCATCGAACAGCATGATCTGCGGGTTCATGCAGAGCGAGCGGGCGATAGCCACACGCTGCTGCTGGCCACCGGACAGCTGACCGGGATATTTCAGCGCCTGCTCCGGGATTTTCACCCGCTCCAGGTAGTGCATCGCGATGTCTTCTGCTTCCTTCTTCGGCATCTTGCGAACCCAGATGGGAGCAAGCGTACAGTTCTCCAAAATGGTCAGGTGCGGAAACAGGTTGAAGTGCTGGAAGCACATGCCAACTTCCCGGCGGATCTCATCAATCTTCTTCAGATCATCTGTCAGCTCAGTCCCCTCAACCAGGATCTGACCCTTCTGATGCTCTTCAAGGCGATTGATGCAGCGGATCATTGTGGATTTTCCGGAACCGGACGGTCCGCAGATGACGATCCGTTCGCCGCGCATCACCTTGAGATTGATGTCGCGCAGCACGTGGAAATCCCCGTACCACTTGTTCATGTTGTTGATCTCGATAGCCACATCGGTATCCGAGACCTGCATTTTCGAGCGGTCAGCGGCCAGCTCTTCCGGATTGACAGCGTTTTCAGTCATTTTTGAACTCCAAAAGGTCTTGTCAACCGGGGCGCGTTCGTCCCGCGCCCCGGGAGCTGCTTGTCGCAGCTAGCGTTTGTGTCCCGTATGCAGTCGCCTCTCCATGTAAATGGAGTAGCGCGACATACCGAAGCAGAAGACGAAGAACACAATCGCCGCAAAGAGATAGCCGGTGTGTCCCTGGCTCGGCGTAGACCAGGTCGGATCCGTGAAGGACGACTGGATCTGGCCGAGCAGATCAAACATGCCAACGATCAGAACAAGGGTCGTGTCCTTGAAGAGACCAATGAAGGTGTTCACGATGCCCGGGATCACCAGCTTCAGTGCCTGCGGCAGGATGATCAGGTACATCATCGGCCAGAACCGCAGTCCCAACGCCATGGCACCTTCATACTGCCCCTTTGGAATGGCCTGAAGACCACCGCGAACCACCTCCGCCATGTAGGCGGCTGAGAACAGCGTCACACCGATCAGAACCCGCAGCAGCTTGTCGAAGGTCACACCTTCCGGCAGGAACAACGGCAGCATGACCGAGGACATGAACAGGACCGTGATCAGCGGAACACCGCGCCAGAATTCGATGAAGATGATCGAGACCAGCTTGATGATCGGCATTTGCGAACGCCGGCCAAGTGCGAGTGCGATGCCAAGAGGCAAAGACGCCACAATCCCCGTCACCGCAATCACAAGCGTAACCAGAAGGCCGCCCCATTGTGCCGTTTCTACGATTGGAAGAACAACGGTGTCCCCGAAGACCAGGCCGGTCAACAGGAAGTAGCCAACGATCGGGAAGACCACCAGGAACAGGATTGCGTTGATCTTTTTGAACGGTGCACTTGGGATCGCCAGGGGCACCAATAGAAGTGCAAACAGGGCGTAAACGATATCGACCCTGTAGCGCTCTTCTATGGGATACCGGCCGTAGATGAACTGCGGCAGATACGCATCGACATACGCCCAGCAAGCCCCGGAATGTCCGCCATCCTGAGGCAGGCAAGCTTCCCGGTTATCGCCCGTCCAGACCGCATCTATGAATGCGAACTGGATGAAGGGACCGATGATCCAATAGGCAATCAATATGCCCAAAACGGTCAGGATCGTATTACCGATGGACGAAAACAGGTTCTGCCGCATCCATCCGATCACGCCCGTCGTGGAGGCCGGCGCCGGCAGGAGCGGCGCCTCTTCGGTTCTGACTTTCAGCATTTCAGTGTTTGACATGACGCTCTCCCTATCGTTCCACGAGCGCCATGCGCTGGTTGTACCAGTTCATGAAGGCTGATGTGATCAGACTGAGCGACAGGTAAACAATCATCCAGATGGCAATGATTTCAATTGCCTGTCCGGTCTGGTTGAGAACCGTTCCGCCGACGGACACAAGATCCGGAAAGGCGATCGCCACGGCGAGCGAAGAGTTCTTCGTCAAATTGAGGTACTGACTGGTCAGTGGTGGAATGATCACCCGCATGGCCTGCGGAATGATCACCAGGCGAAGCGTTGGCCCATTGCGCAACCCAAGCGCATGAGATGCCTCGGTCTGGCCATGGCTGACGGCCTGAATACCCGCGCGGACGATTTCCGCAATAAAGGCCGCAGTGTAGATCGACAAGGCCGCCGTCAGGGCCAAGAACTCAGGAATGAGGTTGAAGCCAACACCAAGTTCAAAGCCCCGGCGCAGGATAGGGCCGGTTTCCACGAAATTGGGATGCTCCAGGTACATCGGCATTCCGGTGATGAAGTAAACAACAACCGGTAGGCCCACGATCAAACCAAGGCTTGTCCAGAAGACAGGGAATTGCTGTCCCGTTTCATCCTGCCGCTTGTGCGCCCATTTGGAGACGATAAACGACCCGATAATCCCGACGATGAACGCATAACCGATCCATTGAGAACCAGCCTCCCAGACCGGCTTTGGCACCCGAAGGCCTGCGATATTCAAATGAACGGTGTCAAAGAAAAACGACCATTTTTCACGTTTTCCCGGCACGGCCCGCAGCACAGCGAAATACCAGAAGAAGATCTGCAGCAGCAGCGGAATGTTACGGATGAGTTCGACATAGCAATATGCCAGCCGGGAAATCACCCAGTTGTTGGATAGTCTCGCAATACCAACAACGAATCCGATTACCGTTGCAAAGAAAATCCCAACAATGGCAACCATCAAGGTGTTGAGAAAGCCTACGAAAATCGCTTGGCCATAATTCGACGTTTCCGAATATGAGACCAGCGACTGGATGATGCCGAAACCGGCAGTGTTTTCAAGAAACCCCCAGCCGGAGGCAATGTTTTGCCGCTCCAGATTGGCAATTGTGTTCGTAACAATGAAGTATCCGAATAAGACAAGCGCTAGGATAAGGAGCGTTTGATAAAAAAGCCCCCGCACTTTCGGATCATTCACCAGCGAAGCGCGCGCAGGCGCGTCCGCCGAATCCTGGTCCATGACTGACATAGAACCTCGCCCAAGTTAAGCACGCCCGATCTATTGGCCGTCATACAGCGGCCATTCCGTCGGCGTGGCGTATGCTGCTTTCCCAAGATTCACCTGTTGCGGTGTTCCCCTCTTGTTGGAAAGCAGACTCGTTCCCCGCACCAGTTCCGGTTTGTTACCGGTTGTTCCTGAGCAGAATTTATTAGGGGTCCCGGCAGCCTCGCCGCCGGAACCCCTGTAATCCTAAACCATCAAATGGTCAGCGGATCAGCGGACCGGCGGTGCGTAAAGGAAACCGCCTTGTGACCACAGGGCGTTCACGCCGCGGGCAATGCCGAGCGGAGTGTCCGGGCCGACGTTGGCGTCAAAGGACTCACCGTAGTTACCAACGTTCTTGATAACGTTGTAAGCCCAGTCGTTGCCAAGGCCGATAGCTTCACCGTATGCGCCTTCAACACCCAGCAGACGCTTGACGGACGGGTTGTCGGAACCCTTCATTTCGTCAACGTTTGCAGACGTAACACCGAGTTCTTCAGCGTTGATCATTGCGTTGAGGGTCCACTTGGCGATGTTGAACCACTGGTCATCACCCTGGCGGACAACCGGACCAAGAGGCTCTTTGGAAATGATTTCCGGCAGAACCATGTGATCGCCCGGGTTCGTCAGCTTCAGGCGCTGAGCGTAAAGACCGGAGGCATCCGTGGTGTAAACGTCGCAGCGGCCAGCGTCATATGCAGCAACAACCTCGTCAGCTTTTTCGAAGGCGACGATTTCGTACGGCATGTTGTTGGCACGGAAGTAGTCGGCAACGTTCAGCTCGGTCGTGGTACCGGTGTTGGTGCAAACAGATGCGCCGGACAGCTCCAGAGCGGACGTAACACCGAGGTCCTTGCGAACCATGAAGCCCTGACCGTCATAATAGTTGACGCCAGCAAAGTTCAGGCCCAGCTGGGTGTCACGGGACATGGTCCACGTGGTGTTGCGCGAAAGAACGTCAACTTCGCCGGACTGCAGAGCAGTGAAACGCTCTTTAGCAGAAAGCGGAGTGAACTTAACAGCAGATGCATCACCGAAAACTGCAGCGGCCATTGCGCGGCAGAGATCAACATCAAGACCAGTCCAGTTCCCCTGTGCATCCGGGTTTGAGAAGCCCGGCAGCCCCTGGCTCACACCACATTGAATGGAACCTTTTGCTTTGACGTCTTCCAGCGTTGCCGCCCCGGCAGCGGAAGTTACAGCAACTCCCATTGCAGCACCGAGTACGAGCGGAAGGATTTTGTTTGTCATGGATATGCAGCCTTTTTTTGTTACCCATAATTTATATAGCCGGACCAGACCTGATCACGTCCTTAACGTCGCGTTTAGGGACGTTTTTCTCCCCTTAAAGCGGTATCCTCCGGACGCAAACTGTCTCATCCAACCTCACCATACGATGGCATTTGGCTGTTCGGGTCAAGTACTTGCTAGGGTATCTCGTTAATTTTCTCAGTCGAAAGACTAACAGCAATGGGCACCTGCACGCACAAAACGCGAACATGGAAATTTTGTTTCAATAAACACCCAATACAAGGCGCACCATTACCCTTCCTCAGATTGGCTATGCCGTAAGGGTAACCTCAGCAAAAATCAGAAAATGCAAAAGGTGGAACAAGGACCCTTTGGAAATTCGGGGCGATTGTGTAATTGCTCAGGTCGGTCCAAGCTTCCCCGATGTGCCAACCGGCACCAAGCGCAATTAAGACAGATAAAATGAACAATCCCAATTCCAAAAGCGATCTGAAAAAAGACACCGTGCTGGCACATGCCGGCAGGGATCCGGCAGGTTTTCACGGTTTCGTAAATCCACCTGTCATCCATGCGTCCACCATTCTTTATCCGGACATGAAGACCTTGCTTGGCGGTGGCCAGAAGTATTCCTATGCCCGCAGAGGCAACCCGACCACCGATGCCCTGGAGGATGCGGTCAAGGAGCTTGAAGGCGCCGAGGGCGTCAAACTGGCCAATTCCGGACTGAATGCCGTATCCTTGGCAATCCTGTCCTGTGTGAAGTCCGGCGATCACCTGCTGATCCCTGACACAACCTACGGCCCGACCAGATATTTTGCCGATACCGTCCTGCCGGGATTTGGCGTTGAGGTCGAATACTACGCCCCATCCCTGAACGCGGAGATTTCAAAGAAGTTTCGCGGCAATACCTCTGCCGTCTTTACCGAAGCGCCCGGTTCGCTGACATTTGAAATGCAGGATGTTCCGGCCATTGCCAGCGAGGCACACAAAATCGGAGCCACGGTGCTGATGGACAACACCTGGGCCAGCCCGCTTTATTGCCAGCCCCTCTCTCTCGGCGTTGACCTGTCTATTCAAGCTGCAACCAAATACATTGTTGGCCACTCGGATGCGATGCTGGGAACGATTGCTGCCAGTGAGCGGGCCTGGAAAGGGCTGCACAGTCTCCACGGAGCAATGGGGGGCCATGTCGCTCCTGATGACGTCTATTTGGGCCTTCGGGGATTGAGGACCCTGTCGGTCCGGCTTGAGCGGCATCAGCAAAATACTGTCGAAGTGCTGAACTGGTTGAAGGATCAGCCACAGATCGAGGCCCTCCGGTATCCCGCGCTTGAGAGCGATCCGGGCCACGCGATCTGGAAGCGCGACTTTACGGGCGCTTCTGGCCTGTGCGGTTTCACGTTTGTTTCCGGCACCACCGCTGAGCAGGCCCATGCGTTTCTTGATGCTTTGACGCTGTTTGGTCTCGGCTATTCCTGGGGCGGATTTGAAAGCCTTGCGATCCCGGTCCGCCTCAAGGGTATGCGGACTGTCGAAACCATCGATCCGGATCTTCAGTCGGTCAGGCTGCATATCGGCCTTGAGGATCCAGAGGACCTGATCAGGGATATTGAGCAGGCGCTGCAGAAAGCATTCGGCTGAAGCGATTGATTTCATCAATAACATTCATGAATGAACGCTCTTGCCATCAAGGTTTTCACTTCCGATTTGAAGATCACGGAAACTTGGAAAGAGTGTTCAATCATGAAAATCGAACGTATCTCGGCCTTTTCTGAAGGCGACCAGGGCGGAAACCCGGCAGGCGTGCTGATCAGTGATCAGCATCCCTCACCTGATGATATGCAATCAATCGCAGCTGACGTTGGGTATTCGGAAACAGCCTTCGCCATGCCAGGTGAGAATGGCGCCTGGCGGGTCCGGTATTTCTCACCACAGTCAGAGGTTCCCTTTTGCGGTCATGCCACAATTGCGTTGGGATCCGCGGTTGCCCGGAAATTCGGCGATGGCCTTTTCCAGCTGGTCTTGAATGAAGCTGAGATAACAGTCGAAGGCGAAACAAATGGCGGGCTGGTGCAGGCGGCACTGCAGTCACCGCCAACGAATAGCAAAGTGGCGTCCGAAAGCCTGACGGCAGAAGTGCTTGATCTGTTTGGCTACACCACCGACCAAATCGATGAACGCCTGCCACCGGCAGTCATTCATGGTGGTGCCGATCACTTCGCCCTCACCCTCACTTCCCGCCAAGCCGTTTCAGCCATGACCTACGATTTGGAAAAGGGTCGCGCGCTCATGGATAAGTACGGCTGGGTGACCATTCTTCTGGCTTACAGCGAAACCCCGCAGGTCTTCCACACCCGCAATGCCTTTGCTTCCGGCGGTGTTTACGAGGATCCGGCAACCGGTGCGGCAACAGCAGCTTATGCAGGATATCTGCGTGACCGGAATTGGCCGCATGCGGGCCGCATCGAGATTTCACAAGGTGTCGACATGGGAGCCCCCAGCCGCATTTACGCGGAAATTCCGGCTGAAAAAGGCAGTTCCATCCGGGTATCAGGGTCCGCCCGGCTGATTTCCCAAGGATGAGGCCAGCCAATTATATTAGAAACTGTCGAAGCGGGCAGGCTCAGATCGTCGGATCCTGCCGCTTTTCCTTGATGATCAGCCAGACATTGCGGAAGTAAATTATCAAGCCAAGTCCCTGCCCTGCGATAAACACCGGATCCTGACGCTGGATCGCGTAGATCAACAGCAGCGAACCGCCGGCAATGGAAAAGAACCAGAAGGCAACTGGAACGATTGAACGGCCGACGCGTTCGGAGGCAATCCACTGGATAACGAAGCGCATCATGAACATGAACTGCGCCACGAATCCAAGAATGATCCAGAAATTGAACTGATCGACGAAGACCGAATAAAACCAGTCGATGAGCGCTGTCATGTCATTATCCGTTTGTGTCAGGCGTCTTTATCAGGTGTCGGTAGGCTCGCAAAGCGGCCGAACGCTCGGAAGATTCTTGCGGCGGCGGCGCAACCACCACACACCGAAAAGATCCAGAACTCCGATCAGGGCCCGGTCGAAGATGCCGTATTTCGAGGTCCCATGCCGCCGCTGCCGGTCCTGGACGTCAATGTGGACGACACCATATCCTTCGCGGATCACAAGCGCAGGCAGGAACCGGTGCCAGCTGTCAAAATAGGGCAATTGCAGAAAGATTTCCCGCCGCAGGGCCTTCAGGCCACAGCCGCTATCCCGGGTATTGTCCTTCAGGATTGCGCCACGCAGCTTGTTGGCAAATTTGGATGCATAACGTTTGGCCAGGCTCGCCTTGCGGCCAAGCCGTTGCCCGGCTGCCAATCCGGCACCAGGTCCGGCAGCGTTGAGCGCATCAAGCAGTTGCGGAATATAGGCCGGGTTGTTTTCACCGTCGCCGTCGATCGTGGCGACGACATCACCTCGGGCGTTTAAAACGCCGGTGCGCACCGCACAGCTTTGTCCGCACGCTGTTTCATGTCTGAAAGGACGCAGCCAGGCATGCTCGCTGGCATAGTCCTGAAGCACCTTGTCCGTGCCATCACCGGACCCGTCATCAACAACAATGACTTCAAATTTGCGGCCTGACAGGGCTTCCTTGATCTCGTCCAGCAGGATCGGCAGGTTTTCAGCCTCATCCTTTGCCGGCACCACAACAGTGACCTCAAGCCCGCCGGTTTCAGCTTCCAGTGTTTCCCTAAAGCTCCGGGTCATAATGCGCCCTTATCCATGCCCGCCGCCTCCTTGACCGGTACAGCCGTTTGAGTGACGGCCGCAGCTCCGCGCTTTCCGGTTATCACCTGCCACGCGACCCGCAAACAGGCAGATGCGGACTTGCGGCTCATGATCGGTTCGATCCGGCCAGTGCTTGAAAGGCGGAAACCGATCCTGCGGCGCGCCAGCGCCCGTCCGGTAAAGAAGGTCACCGACATACCGAGCAATGTCCCGGCGATTACGTCACTTGGGTAGTGGGCACCGACCATGATCCGGCTGAAAGCCACCCAGAACGCACTGACGATGATAAGCCAGCGCCAGGTGGGAAATATCAGCGCGAGCGCCGTTGCAAGAGCAGCAACCGTGGTCGAATGGCCTGACGGGAAACTCGTGTAGGAGCCGTGAAACGCGAAAAGATCGAACTCCACCGGTCCGACCTGTTCATAAAGCTTGGGCCGGGCGCGGCCGAGAGTCCACTTGAAAAGGAGCGCCAGAATACCGGTGAGCGCCACGGAATAGAATGTGAAAGCCGCATAGGTGAAACTTGCGCCTATCCCCATGCGAAGACGGAAAGTCAGCTTCGAGGCATCGAGTGCGAGCAGATAAAGGCAGTAAAGACCGGTCGACCATAGAATCCAATGAGCCTTGCCCAGATCAGTGAATGCGGAGAAGGTCCGGCGGTATTCATCGGGAAGCGATCTCAGCCACGGATAGGTCGGGATATCGAAAACGACAACGGCGACGCCCACTGTCAGCAGGAGGACAGCCAGAATGTCCTGCGGTCTTTGACCAGGCAACAAGGGATCATGGAACCGGTCGGCCCTGTCTTTGCGCCCGTCGAGGATCTGGCGCATGCTGCGATAGTTATGCCGCATCCGCGCGACAATGGGCCTGATCCGGTCTGTGAAACTGCCTGACATTTTGTCCGTCATTTAGGTTCGCTGTTTTCTGCCGGCGGCAGGTAGAGACCAATGTCCATATCCTTGCCGCCGTTGATATTCAGGCCGTCTACCCTGCTTGCAAGCACCGGCACAAGACCTTCTGCCTTCAATGCGGTTAAAAACGCGTCTTCTCTCCGGCTTTCAATCACCGCGATCCGGCAGCCGCTTTCTCCATCAGCAGCCTTTTCTGTGAGATGTTTCGCCGCCTCCTCCGGCGACACGATCCTGGTGTTGGTACCCTGCAGGAAGATGAAACTCGGTTCGTGAAAGCCGGACGTCACCACATTCGCCCGGGCGCAACTTGGAACGTTGGCAATGGCCTCGACCAGCCGCGAGCTAATCCAGATCGTTGTAAGCGCCGGTCCGACAAATCCCCAGATGCCGACAGCCACAAAAATCGATGCCCCCAAGGTTGCCGGAACAGCCCGTAACGTCTCACTCTTGATTATTCTGTGACCGGCCATGACCGCAAGAACGGCTCCGATAACACATAGAACCACGCCGGGCGGCGATGGCCAGGCCCCGAGGAACGCCGGGCCCGCAAACGACCCGACGGCAATACCGATAACGGGAAGAACCAGCAGAACCGCCGCGATCCATCGTAGGACCGCGCTCGACGCTTCTTCCTTTCCGTCCACCAATGACGCCGCTACAGGAAGGATCAGCGCCGGGAGAAGCGGCATTGTGTAATGGGGCAACTTCGTTGCCACTAATTCAAAGACCACCCATGACGGGATAAACCAGGCGGCACAGAACACCACCAGCGCGCTACGGCGCTCCCGCCAGATTTCCGTTACCGACAACAGAAGGAAGGCCGGCAGCGGCCAAAAAACGCCGAACATGGCCCCAAGATGGGTGAGCGGAGGCGCGCCATGCCCCTCTTGCCCCTGCCCTACCTTGCCCAGCAGGTCTTTGCCGATGGCTTCCTGGAAAAACTGCCCGTCGGTCGCTAGCCAGATAGCCACGAACCAGGGTGAAACGAGCAGCAGCATCCATGCAATACCGGCAAGCGGAACAGCGCGGGCAAACCACCTCACCTGCCGCTTCAAGGCAAAGAGACCGAGAACCGTCAGCCCGACGACCATGGGTGCGACCGGTCCCTTGACCAGCACTCCGGCGGCAACCGATGTCCAGAACAGGAAGCTATAGCCCCACATCCGCCTGTCCGTTTCAGCAAGCCAAATTCGGGCCAATGCACCTTGAGCGAGAAGAATTGTTGCGAACAGGACGGCATCGGTCTTCGCCAGCCTGGCTTCCACGCCCACGATTATCGCCATCGCCGTGAAC
The DNA here is from genome assembly GCA_965230705.1 of Roseibium sp. Lineage (GTDB taxonomy): Bacteria > Pseudomonadota > Alphaproteobacteria > Rhizobiales > Stappiaceae > Roseibium. Next base: position 64,128 of record CBDDLN010000002.1, read on the forward strand.
AGGCCAACGATGAGCGCGCCAGCAGGCCCCATAAATGCCCGCGCTGCCCAAAAGCTTAGAAGAACGCAGAGGGTCGCCCCGATCAGCGATGGCAGGCGGTAGACCCAAAGCGGTGCGTCAGCACCATACCCCGTTGCCTTTGCGGCAGCGGCCTGAAGCCAATAGATGCCCACCGGTTTTTTATGCCGGGGCGTATCCTGAAAGCGGATATCGACATAATCGCCCGTTTCCAGCATCTGCTTGGTGGCCTGTGTAAAACGCGGCTCGTCGCGGTCCAGAGGCGGCACCGTCCATTGGCCCGGAACAAACAAACAGAGCGAAACCAGCAACAGAAACAGCGGTGCCGACAGATCGTGCCCGAACAAGCGAAGCCAGATCGGGCGCGAACCAGTTTGGGCTGCCGGCCCTGAATCTTCCGTAGTCTCTGTCATATTTTCCAGCATCCGCGTGATTGATATCGGGCGAACAGGCGCCAGCCACAAGGGTGACCAGCAACAAAAGCCGTTTTCTCCTACATGAGCTTTCGAAAAAGGGAAACAGGCGCTTGCCTGCCGCGCTGTCTTGTCTATCGTCTCACGAAGCTTTCACGATCACCTGCATCCCATGTTCAGAGACTTTTCATGACCCTAATTGCGCACATCACCGATCTTCATCTGCGCCCGCGCGGCCTGACCTGCTACCGCGTCAGCGACACAAACATGCTGGCCGAGCGGGCGGTAAAAGCCCTGCTTGCTTCGGAAAACCGGCCAGATGCCGTCGTTCTGACCGGGGATCTCACCGATGGCGATGACCCGAGGGAGTATGCGTTGGCGCGGCAGATCCTCGGCAGATTGCCGATGCCGGTCTACGTCATTCCTGGAAACCACGACACGTCAAAGGGCATGAAAATGGCGCTGTCCGATTATCCGGGTATTTGCGATTCGCACGGGCCGGATCTTTGTTACATCGCCGACATTGGTGATATCCGCTTGATCGCTCTTGATTCCAGCGTCCCCGGCAGCCCCAGCGGCAAAATCGGATCAGACCAGCTTGCCTGGCTGGATGAGACCCTTTCCAAGGACAGCCGCCCTGCCCTAATTGCCGTCCATCACCCGCCAGCGCAAACCGGCATCACGCATATGGACAACATCAGTCTTACCGATACAGAAGCCTTGGCCGATGTCATCAAGAAACACGACCATGTTGAACGGCTTATGTGCGGACATGTCCACCGACCGATCATTTCCGCCTTTGCAGGTACCGTGATGACCCTGGCGCCAAGTGTCGCCCATCAGGTGGTCCTGGATTTTTCCGATGATGCACCCGCCATGTTCAACTTTGAACCTGCTGCCTATTTCCTTCATCGCTACACCGCCCGCTCAGGTCTGGTTACTCACATGGCTTACGTGGAACAAAGCCCGGGGCCCCATCCGTTTTGGGCAGACGACGGTGTAAAATGGCCAGGAGAAAGCGAAGAATGAAATTTGGCCTCAGTTTGAGAAGAGACTTCCAGAAACTTGCCGCGCTGACGTTCGTAGGTCTGACTTTGGCCGGTTGCGGCTCGATCAATCGCGGTGGAGCAGAACTGGAAGAAACGACGGTCATTACCAATGTTCCAGTCGACCGTCAGGCCATGGCGAACATGATCAATGGCTACCGGGCCCAGAACGGATTGCATGCGCTGAAGCTGGACCAGCGTCTTGACGACGTTTCCCGAAAGATGGCCCGGCATATCGCCGAACGTGACAGTATGGACACCTGGGCACATAGTGCCTTCGGACTCTCCCAACGCCTGGATAAGGCTGGATACGCAAACTATGCCGGTGCTGAAAACCTGGGATCAGGATACGCCTCACTGCAGGCGGCCTTTGACGGCTGGCGTGGCTCAAAGGATCACGACAAAAACCTGCTCAATCCCCATGTCACCCGGGTCGGCATCGGCAGAATGAAGCGATCAGATGGGAAATGGCGGAATTTCTGGGTCATGACCCTGTCGAGGCCAATCGAAGACGGCAGGCCTTCACCGCAATAGCTCACAATTGCAAGGAGGCTTCCGTTATCAGAAAAAAGAGGCGGGCAATGCCCGCCTTGAAGTCTTCCAGAGAGCCCCTAAAGGCTACTGACAATCGCCAGTGAGAAACCGACTCCAAAGTGGAGTTTTATTATCATGTTTAGATAAACAAGGTCCCTGCCTGCTGTCAACCAGGCCTTTGACCAAACGGTTGAAATTTGAAGAAATCCGCCTGAGGCTATTTTGCAGGATCGCTCAAAAGGGAAACGGCCGCGCCGCAAAGTCTTGCTCCCTGGCTTCAACTGGTGCCAGACCCCGCTCCACCACGCCCTTGTAAAGCCGGTCCTTGCCAAAGCGCGGCTGCCATGAACAAAGCTGCGGAGAGATGAGTTTGGCGCATGGGACGCCAATATCAGGTCTGGTCGCATCGAACTGCCACAGTTCGATCCCCTTCTCTCTGCAGCTCTGCAGGACGGCATCGGGCTCGAAGACGGCATCCAGGAGCTTCCCATCAGCTTCAGGAACGCTATCGAGATCCAATTCATCGGTGATGTTAAGCGTCGACGCCATTTGCAATGCCTTCGGCATTCCCTGCCGTTCGCCTCGCGCGTGACCGGCCTTGAACGCCGCCGCAGCCAGCTGAAGGGACAACTCAGCCTGCAGCATCTCGTTGACCGCCGATCTCGCCGCATGTGATGCATCCGCTGCTGCGGAAACACCGAGGCAAGCCCCCAAACCGTTTTCGCCATGAGATATAGCAGCAATCACATGCGCATTTTGATCAGTGTCGACGCGGTAAAGGCCACTGTGGCGGGACCTTGATTGCAGATAGCCGAAAATTTTTTTTGGCAAAATATACTCTCGAACGTCCAAATTCAGCCGAGTTATCCCCAGGCGGTTGTACCAAGCTTGCGCAAATGCATCCCGCTCCACAAGTTCGTAAACTCCCCTTAGAACAGCCCCCTCAAGGTCCCGCCAGACAGCGGTTCCGGAGGTTGAGGCAAATGCCGGGAGGGCCAACGGTTCGCGCGTTTTTTCGCCGAACAAAACGCCGTAGGCAGGAAAATACGCCTTCTGATTGGTGTGCAGGTTCGTAACCAGAACACGCCGGTCTGAAAGCTCGTTCCAAGCGACCGGAACCGGCGACTCATTATCGTCCAGTTTTCTGCTTGCGCTGTTCAGTTCGCACTCCTGATTTGCGCTGTAGCCGGCAACTGGCCCAAGCGGCAGATCGTTCAGCTCCGGAGTTCTTCTCGAAATCCTTGGGTCGGCAATACCCACAGTGAATAAACTAATGCGTTCGGCCATTTCTCCGAGACAGGACAAAGCGGCACGGCCCGGTGTATCGCCCTGACCGCCCGCGGCCAGGGGCGCTCCGCCCCCACCGTTTTCCAACCCCTCCTGTTCGGGAATTCTAGCTAGGCCTGTACAGAAACAAACCGGACACTCTTTGAGCGAGACCTGCCGGAGTTCCGGCTGAAATGCATCAATCATCCGCGAAAACAGATTGATGTCCGATAAGGACACATCAGATGCCAGGAGAAACTCCGGTTCCGATGCCTCGGCGAGCCCCCATGCCGTCAGTTTTCGGGCCGCCAGCTTTACATCCGGAGGCAGGGTATGCGGCGAAAAAGGTAACCCTCCCGCATCGCTCAACAAACCCGCAAGCTTGGAAACCGGCCCCATTTTTGCCTCAAAAACTTATCCACACGCAAACACAACCTATTATTGCATGATCAAAAATACAAGAATCTAAGATTGATAAAAACGTATATTTCAGAAAGTATTTATTGGCGAACGATGGGTTTAGCACCAACAAAATCAGCTACTGCTAATTTCATCATGCGACAAAAGATAGATACAACCCTGTAACTATTATATATAGATACAGGAAATACATGTCTCTTGTCGAGTTTTAATCGTTACAGTTAGGTGACAATGACATGACACACAACATCCATAGCGAAGAAAAGCTTGAACTCGGCCGGAAGCTTGGCAATATCATTTCAGACCAAGGCGCGCGTAATGCATTCGCTACTGATCCTGCTGCCGCACTTCCGGAAGCTGATCTCTCCGCTTCGTTGACCGTATATGCGGACACCGCTGACACAGTGCACCTTGTTGTCCCAGCATCAATTGATGAAGCGAAACTCGCCAAAGGTGACGAAGCCTATTTTGAAGAACTGGGCCGCGCCGCACTTGGTGCCTGTTTCTACGACGATCTACCCAGATAAACTGCACTTTCTGCAGACCCGCTTGCGGGCCTGCAGGACATTCCCCGAATTGCAAAGGTACAAAATAATGGCACGTTTCCCCTATCATGAGGAAAATGTGGTGGCGCTGGGCCGGCTGCTGGCAGAGGCAGCAATTGATCCCGCAAGGAAAAAACGCCTTATGGACGATCCTGCTACGGAACTGCAACGCATCGGACTACCGAACGAAACGACAGCATTGTTCAATTTTAAGGTTGTTGCAGAAGAACCATCGATACCGCATGCCGTGCTGCCATACCGGCTTAATCAGGAAAAACTTGCACACAGCGACCCCAGCTACCTGACAACTATCGCTGGTACCGTCATTTCCAGACAGGTAAACTGATTTATCCGAGGCCCCACTTGCCCGCTGTAAGACGAGAATTGACCTACGTTGACGTCTTCAAATAACTTTGCACCATATCGGCACCGCGCTTGTAGTTCTCACGTGTCCTAAGGTCTTGGAAAAAGTTAACTCGCTGGTTCCACGGGTATTTTCCGGGTTCAGCCGTGCTGACCCATTCCGAAACTCCCTTAAATCTGCTCCCTATAGTTTGAAGAACCTCTTTTGCCTCTGACTCCCTGCCCGTGCATAGTAATGAAGCAATTCGAGTAGTAAGGCCAAAAATGCTGTCGGTTGGCCCGCGCTCGACAAAATCTACCGCAGATGAATAATCCTCGGCCGCAAAATGGATATTTCCAAGATATTCATAGACAAACCGCGGAACAACCGCGAACAGCGAATAGGCCCGGTCGGCGATTTCCCTAGCTCCGGCAGCATCCCCCGAAAACGCCAGCCCCTCTGCTACCGACATCAGATTGGATGGATCAAGCGGGCTGAGCTTTTCCGCCTGTTTGAAAGACTTACAGGCGTCCTCTCTGTAGCCGGACTGAACCAATGCCCAGCCATAAACCCGCTGATTCACTGACTGCCAAGGATCAAGATTTACGCCTCGTTCCGCCACTGCCAAAATATCGTTAATTTGCTCCAGTGGACTTCCCTTTTTATCTGGGTAGTAGAGCAACTTTTTCATGCTGATTGAAGCCATTCCGGCATAGGTCATGGAGAAGGTGCTGTGCGTCGTCTCAAGATCCCTCAAAAGGCGCAAAGCCTTCTCATCTGCAGAAGGCGAGAACTCCCATATGAGCGCCTCGGCCTGGCACCATTTTGCAAATGGCGACTTTGCAACGGGCCGCCGGAGCCGGCCAAGGACATAGGCGTGAATACGGCTGACGGTCTGGAAAGCTTCCGAATGGGTCGCCTGAATGTCACTGCAGGAACCAAGATCCACTATGTCGTTGAAAACGATCCTGCCGCTGTCCCGGTCCTCGAACTGAATGTAAATCCGGTTGCTTGTCGCATCTTCCCGGAAGCGCAGAAGATAACTGCCGAGTTCGCCCCCATCTGCGCGGACGACGCTGTTTGCCGATTCGTCCGTTTCATATTCAGCCTGGCGCAATTCGAAAGACCTGTAGGACGACAAACCGCTGGTGATTTCGTCCCGGAGCGTTCTGGCCTTCACATCCTGAGATGCATTGAGCGACAGGGACAGAATCGAAACTTCCGGCAACTGGATGCCGCCATCGTCGGGCACCACACCGCGTGTTTCGATGCCAGCGGCCGGACTTCCCGGACGCACCACTTCCGCGGTATTCCCGGATTGTTCATCAAACAAGCGGTATGTTTCCGGATCCGGTTCGGCATCCAGATTTGCCCGCAATTCACGTTCGCAGGTTTTTAGCTGTTCCTGCGCCCGTTCCCTCTGCCCTTTGGCAAGAAAAGACTTGATGAGAATCTGATGGCCATTTTCAGATGCTGCATCCATGTGCAACAGGAAACGCCCGGCAGCTTCGACCCGCTCACCGTCGTCATGGCCATTGATGGCGCTGATTTTTTCCAGTGTGGAAGAAATCAGATCGGATCGAATCCTCTCTCTCTCAACCAGCAACCAGCTATCGAATTCCCTGTCGAGAGCTTCGAAGCCATAGAGAAACTCGCCTTTCCAGAGGTCTTGTGCCAGTTGGAAGTCCTCTGCCTGGCCACGCGACACGGCTTCCTCCAGGGCGGTCAGATCCCAATCGAATTTTCCGCAATCCACAGCAATATGCAGATTTCCTGTCTCCAGAAATTCCAGACCAACCTGCGGTTCTATTTTCCGGAGCTGGCGCAGCGCCTGCCGCAAGGACTGGACGGCCTTTTCACGCGTCGCATCGCCCCAAAACAGGTCTGCAAGCACTTCACGCGGCAGTCTTTGCCCCGGAGTGCGCATAAGGTAAACGAGCATCGCCAAAGCCTTACGGGTTTTCACCGCGACCGGCTTTCCATCTGCATCCAGCAGTGAAGGAACGCCAAGGCTTTGAAGTCTAACAGTTTTCAATCATTACCCCAGATTGCAATTCCAAGGCTTGCCAAACCACCTTGCAATTGGTTACCAAGATTCACGATCACTCTGCAATTGTGCTATCGCTGGTGTAGGGTTAGTTTTATCACGGTTGTTTCACGCCGCAAAATCATCCTTCACTTCGAAGGTGAGCCGTAGATGCGGCGTGTAACAGTTCTGAACAATGGTGGGAGCCAAAATGTCGAAAGAAAATGACATCGACCTGAAAAAGGCTTTGGAAGACGAAAACGTCCAAGACACCTTGAAAAGGATGATTTTTTTCACCAAGCGGGAAGCTGAGAAGGACGGCCGTGTGTTCTGCGCCTATTTCCTGGATATGGCCTTGAATGCGCTGGACGAAGATTCAGAAGAAATGAACGCATTGCTCAAGGCGAAAATCACTCCGCTGACAATGTCGGGCGGAACCGATCTGAACAGCAAGACCTGATCAGATAGACTTCAGCAATTCAACGGCAAGATCTCTGCCCGCTATGCCGGGCAGAGATCTTGCCGTTTTCCGTTTCGGGCCGGGATTTGCCTCCAGGCCCCGTCACCCCTGGGAATTCAATTACCGCCCTTCCCAGCGCCAGCACTACACAATGCGGAACCGAAGGTAATTCGGCAGCCACCAAATGAGCACTGTGGAATTTTGGACAGAGAATGAACAGGTTCTCCCTAACGCCTATTTTCTGCCAGGGAGAGAACCAGTATTTAGAAATAATTACAAACACTTATATTGAAAGTGGCGACCCCGGCAGGATTCGAACCTGCGACCATCGGCTTAGAAGGCCGGTGCTCTATCCAGCTGAGCTACGGGGCCAAACTCGTGTGAGTTTTTGGTGCGCGACTCACGCGCCGCGCGGACCATATCATCAATGGTCCGCGTTCGACATCATTGAAAGTCAGTGTGTCCAGGGGGCAATGCGGTCGAATTTGAAGTTGTCCGAGTAGGCCGCGCCTCTGACCTTGCGTTCCCTGGGTTCTTCGACACGATGCGCGATACCATTGCGCCGGGCATAGGCAACAGCCTCTTCCTTGGTCTCGAAGTAGAGCCGAATCTGCTGCTTCATGTCCGAGGAGGACGTGTACCCCATCAAAGGCTCAACGGACCTGGCCACTTCAGGTTCATAATCAAGAACCCAGCGCTGTGTCTTTGCCTTGCCAGATTGCATGGCCGTCTTGGCGGGCCGGTAGATGCGGGCAACCATCAATTCATCCTCTACACCACAGTGTCGGCCTGCCTCGCGGGCAGGATCCGTAAGGGTGGTTTTTCCCCGCTTTTCAGCTCGTGTCAACACCCGGAACACTTGCAACCGGTCAGTGTTTCGCGAAATACTGTCTTAACCGTGAACCAGCATTGTCCATATGGATACTATACAACCAATGGTACTTTGTGCGAATGATTGGATACCGATTATTCAAAAGCAAAAACATATGCGGACAGTCCGATAGGACACGCGATAAAACAAAGAGTGCGGACCGACATGCAAGCACCTCCCATGTTTCGCCAGACAGCTTATGTTCACGAACATGCGCGCCCTAAGGCCGATCGTCAGAAAACGCTGAAGACGTCCGTGGACGAACATAACCTGACCGAAATGTGGGACATGATCTTGCAGATTGACTATCAGGTTACCAGCCCGAACGAACTGCCTCCCGAGACACAAGAAGAATTTTACGGTATTGTTGAACTTCTTTTAAAGGCGTTCGTGAAATAAACGATCAGAAAACCCTGCGCGAAGACAGAAAACCGGTGCAATTGTGCTAACCACGAAGCGGCCAGTATTTACAGAATTGGGTACCGAGGCGATCGACAAAGGTCTCGCTGATCCCCAATTGTCTGCGTTTTACGAAGCCATGATGTCTTCGTCCGGCCTCGTGACGGAAAACCTTCGTGAACACATGCCCTACCTGAGCCTGTGCTCTGACAAATTGGAGGGCATTGGGCCACCCCCGATTTTCTATGTTGGCCGCCGCTGCAGCCAGCGCAATCTGTTTGGTGACGATTGGGCCATGCAACAGGGCGCGGAACTCAGAACCCCGGACGACGAACTGGAATGTGCTTCTGCGGAAGGCTACCGGACAGCTCTCGCCGGCCGGCCCTATTATGGTTATGCTCGCACCACCTTGCATCTTGAGGGTGGTTCGGTTGACATCGCCTTTGAGCGGCTGATCATGACCTTACGCCCCTCAGCGCACTCAGAGCGCCGGTTTTGCGCTTACTTCGGCGTTATTCAAGACCTTCAGCAACAATAGTCCTGGCCAACCCCGCGAGATCCCGCCGTGTGGAATATACGAGCCAGTCATCCGGCCGGACATGAGTCGGCGGCACCACCCAATGTGTGCCGCGCGGAACAAACCGCCGGTATCCGACGCGTATTCCAAATCCCTTCATCGCACTCTTGGCCGCCATCAGGCCATAGAGATAGTCTGGCGACCATTTTAGGAGCGAGATCAAAAACCCTAATTGTGTCAGTGCTTCAGCGAGGCCTTTTCCCCGCGCATCCCGCCGCAGCCACAGATTGCCATGATAGACGATCCGGCCCTTCATATAAAAAGCATCATCGGCATGATCGTCCCCAAGTTCCGCCTCTGGCGTCGGATCGACAAACATACGGCGTTGCTGCTGCTGCCAGTATTCCCCCAGGCTTCGGTCTCTCAGATCTTCCACTTTTGCGGCCTGAACCGACACGGGATCGCCCTTGTCATCCCAGGCGCCGATCCAGAAGGCCATATTGCCGTGAAGGTCGAAGAACCGGCTGGAGAAGTCCTCCATCAAGTACCTGTCTTCGGTTGCCCGGACAGTATCTTCAAACAATGTGAAGTCGGAGCTTTCTTTCAAACGAAGCCCGGCACTCCGGATCTTCGTCTGCAGGATGGTGATGGCGCTGGTAACTTCCAGAGTCCCTTCACCCGATTGGCCCAAAAACATTCCCACACCTGCTAAGGACCCTACTGCGGTCCGTGCCCTGGCAAGCTTGACGCCTGACACGCTGCCCCATGTCAAAACCAACGGCCCTCTATCTGGCCGCAGCCCTCCAGTTTGTTCTCCACTCTGCTCAGCGCGCCAGGCCTGCATTTTGCCCGCAGGGTTCGCCCGGTGTCCGGGCCTGTACCAAGGCCGCGCTCAAACGACATCTATTCCAGACCTGTCATTGAACTTCAGCAAACCGCGCGCCTGTCCCTCACAGGCCTGTGTTTTCATTTCAACATTGACCATTGGTCAGATGCGGTTTGAGAATTTCGTCACAGATTCAACGAATGAGAGTATAGCCATTAATAATTCACATGGGATTTGCTAGATAAAATTTATCGTCTGGTAAGGTTAAAATACATAATTACGGCAGGACAATGAATTCATTCAATAATAATTGCAACCTAAATACAATTATTGATTGAATTACCATCAACTACCTTTAACCGAAGGCACTTCAACCTAAAACCACTCCAAAACAGGGAACTATCTGCAAACGCAACGGCAGTATCAACACCCAACAAGTGCGATCACCTGGAGTGCCGCATAAATCCGCGCGGCTTGGCGGATACTCGAAAAGCAGCATCGGGTTAGGGGGGCAACGCAGCCGGAAGGCCGCACAAAACCATCTAAAGTTTCCACGTTTACGCCCAGTGCTCTAGGACCGCATTATGCCTTCAGCGGGAGATATCATTTCGCTGTCTGGGAAGACGGCCTCATCCAACTGACGGTCGGTCATGTCGAACCCTTCCCTGAGCACCCCCTTGAAGAGCCCCCGGATATCAGCAGTCGGCCTCAGGTCCCGCCCTTCGTAAAGGTCCCGTTCTCCAAGACCAGGCCAATCGGTCAGCATCTTGCCACCATTGATGCCACCGCCAATCAGAAATGCCGCCGTTGCAACACCATGATCGGTTCCCGAAGAACCATTGATGCGGACAGTACGGCCAAACTCGGTGATGACACAAATGGTAGTCTGGTCCCAAACAGGTTGCAGCGTTGCTTGAAGGCTGGAAATGACCGCATCCAGGCGCTTCAATTGACTTATGAAACGAGGATCAAAGGGTTCGCCATTGATATGCGTGTCCCAACCGTTCAGGTCCATGGCACCGATACGCGGCCCTTCGGGGTCACTCAGTAATTTGCCCACTGCTGTTGCCGACATTTGGGCTTTCTTGTCCGCCCCCTGCTTGCCCTGGCCTGTTTTGCTTGCTGACGAACGCATCGCAGCTTCCCCGCCGGTAATCTCTTCCAGCTCCATCGCGCCTTGGAATGCCTGGAACAGTTCAGCGTCCGTGTGCTGGTAAAGGCCATGCAAACGGCTGCGGATGTCGTCTCCAGCCGGAGCATAGCCTGGCGGCATCCAGGACATCACGGAGGCGTCTCCGCGAAGGATAAGCGGCACTTGGGCTCCAATCGCCAACCCCTTGGCAGGTGCCAGCGCCTCACCCGCAGCTAGTCCGGAAAGAGCCCTGTTGAGCCAGCCAGAGGAGGCAGTGCCCGGTCCTGCCAAACCGGATTCCAGAACATCCTGCGCATCGAAATGGGAACGGTTCCTGTAGGGTGTTGAGATTGCATGGGCAATGAGAACCTGCCCCTGCCGATAGAGCTCACCTAGTGTTTTCAACGCCGGATGAAGAACGAACATTCCATCGAGGGGAATGCCCAGTGACGGATCAGATCCGGACAAGACAGCTTCCTCACGCAGGGCGTGATAGGCCGGGTCACCTACAGGTGCGACTGCGCCGACACCATCCAGTCCGCCACGCAAGTTGATCACCAGCAAGCGCGGATCCCTGCCCGGACTGGAGGCCGCGATGCGCGTTTGATATGCCCAGGTGATCAACGCACCCGATCCGGCAAGGAATTGGCGCCTGGAGTAATTGCACAGTCCCACTTGCCTATCTCCTCTGAAATCCGGGGCTCATCACCAGCAATGCAAACGCCTGCCTGCGGGACTCAGCTCGTTCGACAGCCATTCTTGTACTGGCATCGTAGTGAGGTCCAAGAATGCTCTGAGCGAAGGCACTCATATTTCGCGGAAGATCGGCATGGGCCGCAACCCACTCGGCCCAATCAAGCCGTTCCAGAAGCGCATCAGGGGCCAGCCAGCTATTCGTTCCATCTGGCCATCCAGCAGGTGACGGCGGATCCCAGAGTTTCTGGCCGAAAATCGACTGCATTCTGAGGATTTGCTTGGCCTTTAGATCGATTCCCGTCGCCCGAAGGGTTGCGACCAGATATTCATTCGGCGAGGTAAACACCTGTGGATCATCCGCCCACACTTCCGCAGATTCTATAAAGGTTCGTGTGAGCGCACCCAGATTCCCGCCCGACGACAGATAAGCCGCTGCGAGGCGGTCAACCAAATTGCCCTTTGGCACCTCCCCCAGAAAATGGCGGACAAGTTTGCCTGACAAAAAACGGGCCGTTTCCGGCTTGTGTACCAGGTCTCGCAAAACGGCCAGCCCCTTTTCGAAGCCCGGCTGGTCATAGGACTTGTTCATCACGACATGGATGCCAGGTTCGTGGCGTGCCGGATTGAAATGAAACTGGCCCGGTTTGGGGCCCTTCTTTCCGTAGACAGCCCAGCCGGTTAGTATTCTGGCGAAACTGGTGACGTCCTCCTGCACATAGCCACCATCGACACCAACGGTGTGCAGTTCCAGAATTTCCCTGGCCAGGTTTTCATTGAGCCCGTTTCCTGTTCTTCGCCCTGCTTCGGAATTCGGGCCAATGGATTTTCTGTTGTCGAGATAATCCTGCATGGCCGGATGGCTTGCAGATGCTACCAGCATGTCTTCGAAACGCCCCAATACATGCGGGCGAATGACATTTCGTTCGTATTCTCCAGCCAGCAAACGCACCAGCGGTTTGTTGTCGACACCAATACAGAGGTGGTTGGACCAGAAACTGACCAGCCTCTCCAGAAAGGGGGTATTTGTGGTCACAGCCTTTATCGTCCGGTGCCTAGCTTCGATGCGATAGGTTTCCCAGGCAGGATTAGGGCCAAGCATCATACGCTCATAGGCGCTCCGATTCGTGCCAGTGGGCAAAGGCGTGTTCCGGAGCACCTTCCGGTCGTCACGATATTTGAATAGGCCAAGGGTGGCTCCCACTCTGCCAGGAAGCGCCGGGTCCTCAAGCAAGGCATCTTGTGGGCGCTCGAGCTGTGCAAGTACCAGGTCCCGGGGATCTACAGGTGCTGAATCGAGTTCCCCTGGCTTCACTCCAAAACCGAACCGTTTAGCCGCCAAGTAAGCGTGCAATTCTCTGGACACGTTATTGCCTCAACGCTGTCACGACACCCGAACACTCAAAAAGATCAACGCCTGCCGCAGGCAAATACCTACAAGCGGCAGGAACGAGCACCCGGAATCCCTCTTGATCAAATCCCATCCGACGCTGCACCCGCTCTAAGGCAATTTAAAGGCCCACTGCGGAAAACCAAAGGAAGCAGGGCAACAAAAAACCGCCCGGAATCATTATCCGGACGGTCGTTCTTCTTTGAAAACACTAATGCACCGCCAATCTTGCCCGGTGACACCGGCTAGCTACTCAGACGGAGCGTAGCAACAGCTTAAAGGTAGCCCTGCTCCTTGAGGTAACTGATCACCTCATCCGCGACGTCTTCCGGATCCTTGTCCACATTGTGCAAGTGGATTTCTGCCGTTTCCGGAGTTTCATAGGGGCTGTCGATACCGGTGAAGTTCTTGATTTCACCAGCTTCGGCCTTTTTATAGAGCCCCTTCGGATCGCGCTTCTTACATTCTTCGATCGGCGTATCGACAAAGACCTCGAGAAACTCGCCCTCGTCCATCATGCCGCGCGCCATGCGCCGCTCGGAGCGGAACGGCGAGATGAAGGATACCAGGGTGATCAAGCCTGCATCGGCGAACAGACGCGCGACCTCAGCCACCCGGCGGATGTTCTCAACCCGGTCAGCATCGGTGAAGCCCAGGTCCTTGTTGAGGCCGTGGCGGACGTTGTCACCGTCAAGCGTGTAGGTCTTGCGGCCTTCCGCGAGCAGCTTCTTCTCAACAATCGACGCAATCGTCGACTTGCCCGAACCGGAAAGACCCGTGAACCAGAGAACTGCTGGTTTCTGACCGAGATTTTCAGCACGTGCCTTCTTGTCTACATCCAGAGCCTGCCAATGGATGTTGGTCGCCCGGCGCAGAGCGAACCAGACCATGCCAGCGCCAACCGTTGCATTGGTCATGCGGTCGATCAGGATGAAGGAACCAGTTGCCCGGTTTGCTTCATAAGGATCAAAGGCTGCAGGAGCCGCCAGTGCCAGATTACAAAAGGCAATCTCGTTCAGTTCCAGCTGCTTAGCAGCCACATGTTCGAAGGTGTTGACGTTGATCTTGTGCTTGATCTCCGTCACCGTGGCGCTGACAGTCCGGGCGCCAATCTTCATCAGATAAGGCCGGCCCGGGAGCAACGCATCTTCCGCCATCCAGATCAGGTGAGCCGCCATCTGGTCGGCAACATCCGGACGGGCTTCCGTTCCGGATAGAAGGTCGCCCCTGGAAATGTCGATCTCATCTTCCAAGGTGATCGTAACAGCCTCATCCGCACGGGCTGTGGTGACGTCGCCAGTGGGCGAAACGATCTGCTTTACCTTTGACGTTTTGCCTGGACCGGCAACGACAATGTCATCGCCGACTGAGACCTGACCGCTGGCAATCGTCCCCGAATAGCCACGGAAATCCAGGTTCGGCCGGTTCACCCACTGAACCGGCATGCGGAACGGTGCATCCAGCACCGTATCGCCCGCATCAACAGCTTCCAGATGCTCCAGCAACGTCGGACCGGAGTACCAGTCCATACGAGGGCTTTTTACCGTGACGTTGTCGCCATAACGGGCGGACATTGGAATCGCTTCGAGTGTTTCGAAACCAAAACTTGCTGCAAATTCCTCGAACTCAGCCTTGATCTCGTCAAACCGTTCCTGGGAAAAATCGACCAGATCGATCTTGTTCACCGCCAGAACCGCATGGCGGATGCCCAGCAGCGACGCGATGAACGCATGGCGGCGGGTTTGAACCATCAGGCCGTTGCGCGCATCCACCAAAAGCACGGCGAGATCGGCGGTCGAAGCACCGGTTGCCATATTGCGGGTGTACTGCTCGTGGCCCGGCGTATCGGCCACGATGAACTTGCGTTTATCGGTGGCAAAAAAGCGGTAGGCCACATCGATGGTGATGCCCTGCTCGCGTTCCGCCTCAAGGCCGTCGACCAGCAGCGCAAGATCGATTTCTTCGCCAACCGTGCCGTGTTTCTTTGAATCGCGCTCAAGCGCGGCAAGCTGGTCTTCAAAGATCAGCTTGGTGTCGTAGAGCAGCCGCCCGATCAGGGTCGACTTGCCGTCATCCACCGAACCGCAGGTCAGAAAACGCAGCTGATCCTTGTCTTCCTGCGCGAGGATGTAATCGGTGACCGCCTCTTCGGACGCCAGAATGTTTTCCGCAATCGACATCAGAAATAGCCCTCGCGTTTTTTCTTTTCCATTGAGGCCGCATCATCGTGGTCGATCAACCGGCCAGACCGCTCGGAGGTACGGGCGATCAGCATTTCCTTGACGATTGCCGGCAGCGTATCGGCATCCGATTCAATCGCGCCGGTCAGTGGGTAGCAGCCGAGCGTCCTAAAACGCACCAGTTTTTCCTGCACCACTTCGCCTGGCAGCAGCTTCATCCGGTCGTCATCGACCATGATCAGCATTCCGTCCCGATCGACCACAGGACGGCGGGCTGCAAAATACAGCGGCACCATCGGGATATCTTCAGTCAGGATGTACTGCCAGATGTCCAGTTCGGTCCAGTTGGACAGCGGGAATGCCCGGATGCTTTCGCCCTTGGCAACCCGGCCATTGTAGAGGTTCCACAATTCCGGACGCTGGTTTTTCGGGTCCCAGCCGTGCGCAGAGTTGCGGAAGGAGAACACCCGTTCCTTGGCCCGGCTCTTTTCCTCATCACGGCGCGCGCCACCAAAGGCTGCGTCAAAGCCGTATTTATTCAGCGCCTGTTTCAGGGCTTCGGTCTTCATCACATGGGTGTGCACCGAGGATCCGTGATCGAACGGGTTGATGTTCTTCTCCAGCCCTTCCGGGTTGGTATGAACGATCAGGTCCAGGCCCAGGCGTTTCGCCGTTTCATCCCGGAAGGTGATCATGTCGCGGAACTTCCAGGTGGTATCCACGTGCATCAGCGGAAACGGCGGCTTTGACGGATAAAACGCCTTCATCGCCAGATGCAGCATCACCGAAGAATCCTTGCCGATCGAATACAGCATCACCGGATTGCGGAACTCGGCCGCAACTTCCCGGATAATGTGAATGCTCTCAGCCTCCAAACGCCGCAAATTGCTCAGGCGTGACGAACTCAGTTCCATTATTTCGTTCCCAATTCAGGCCGCCACCCTCGTGATGGCCAGTCATATTCGGTTTGTCAGACAGCTTCGTCCAAAATCGACGGATCGCTTACGGCGATGAAGTGCTCGTTCAAAAGATCCGGTTTGCTGGCGCCTTGCGGCAGCAGGTAAGTGAAGTTGTTACCGCAGGCCGCCTTTAGCACATGGCCGCCGGCAGCGCGCAGAACTGCGTCACCAGCGGCAATATCCCATTGCATTGTCGGTGAAAGCCGCGGGTAAAGATCTGCCCGGCCGGCAGCAACCCAGCAGAGCTTCAGGCTTGATCCGACGGACAGGCGTTCTGCCACATTCAATTTGTCGATGAGAGCGGCGGTTTCTTCAGACAGGTGAGACCGGCTGGCCAGAACCGACAGACCGTTGTCCGGAGTCTTGCGCACTGAAATCGGTGAGGTGTCCTGAAGACCACCCTCCGTCACCTTTGCCTGGAATGCCCCGCTTGTGCCTGCCGCATCCATGTCGCCCGGCAGGGCGCCGCCCCAGTAGATTTCGCCGAGCGCAGGAGCCAGAACCACACCGAACATTGGTACGCCATTTTCGATCAGGGCAATATTGACAGTGAATTCGCCATTGCGGCTGATGAATTCCTTCGTGCCATCCAGTGGATCGACAAGAAAATACCGGCTGGCGGCCTCTGGAACCTGACCTGCCTCGACAGACTCTTCGGCGACAACGACCACATCCGGGAAGAGCTTCTTCAACCCGTTCAGGATCACCTCTTCGCCAACAGCATCCGCCCTGGTCACAGGTGAACCATCGGTCTTCTCGACCGCTTCAATCGGCTCGGCGTAGACTTCCAGGATCTTCCGGCCGGCTTCCAGCGTCAAATCGATAAGGGCCGCGACCGGACCATTAAGTGTCTGCATATCAGCTGTTCCATTTACGGCTACCGCAGGCCTTGCCTGGCCGGAGCCTTCCAAATCTGCCTGTGCACAGGCCAAAATCCATGGCTGGCTCAGTAAGCGGCGGCATAATAAATCCAGCTCGATTTTTCGCAACTGCGAAATACTGCCGACAACCGGAAAGTTTTTTTATGCTTTCCGCTGCTGCTAGCATTTTAATTCGGCTCCCTATTCGGAAGCCCCTTGCGCGCGCCTATTCCGGTTTGCGGGCTCCCTTGCATACCCAGTTCCAGGTGTCATGGCACATGGCCTCCAAACCACGTCCTGCCGTCCAGCCAAGCGTCTTGGAAGCCTTGGTGGTATCTGCGAAGCATTCCGCCACATCGCCGGCTCGCCGCGGCGCAATCACGTAAGGAATTGTACGGTTGGAGGCCCGCTCGAAAGCCCGCACCATCTCAAGGACGCTGTATCCGGTGCCTGTCCCCAGGTTGACCGTAAAACAGTTCGAACCGCTTTCCCCCGAAACCAGAACTTCATGGGCCTTCAAATGCCCTTCCACCAGATCAACCACGTGGATGTAGTCGCGCACGCCAGTTCCGTCCCGGGTGTCGTAGTCATCACCGAAAACGGACAGCCGTTCGCGGCGCCCGTCGGCCACTTGGGTGATAAACGGCATCAGGTTGTTTGGAATCCCGAGCGGATCCTCGCCGATCAGACCGCTCCCGTGAGCGCCAACCGGATTGAAATAGCGAAGGATGCCGAACCGCCATGCCGGATCGCTGGCAGCCAGATCACGCAGCATATCCTCGATCATCAGCTTGGTCCGGCCGTAAGGGTTGATCGGACCGGTGCCGTGATCTTCCGTCAGGGGTAGAAACTGCGGCTCACCATAGACCGTCGCAGATGATGAAAAGATCATCTGTTTGACGCCGCAATTGGCCATGGCAGTCAACAGGCGGTGTGTGCCGACGACATTGTTGTCGTAATAGGTCAGCGGATGTTCAGTAGATTCCCCAACTGCCTTCAGTCCGGCGAAATGGATCACTGCCGTGCACTTGTGCGTCTTGAGAATGCGCTCCACGGCGGCCTGGTCCCGGATATCGGCCTGTTCGAAGGCGATTTTCCGGCCAACGATTTTCGCCGTTCGCTCAAGGCTGTCGGGATTGGAATTGCTCAGATTGTCCAGAACAACGACGTCGTGTCCAGCTTCCAAAAAAGTAACCACACAATGGGAGCCGATATAGCCGGCCCCGCCCGTAATCAAAATGGTCATTCGTATCCCGATCCAAAGGTAAAAACGGAAACACACTCCGCCGCTTTCAGCGCAGTTTCCGTATGAAAAGGTCTTGGCGGGAAGCCCTACACCGCAACAAGCCGGATCGGCAAGGATTACCTTGGGAGAAATGGAGTTCGAAGAGCGGTCCAGCGCCAGTTCCGCAGCCTGAGCCTGCTGGCAGCCGAACGGATGCGATTGCGCCAACAGAGTGCCTACAAATTAGGGTTATCTGGTTCTTTAAAATCGTTAAGTCATTGAAAAAATGGTCGGGGCAGCAAGATTCGAACTTGCGACCCTCTGGTCCCAAACCAGATGCGCTACCAGGCTGCGCTATACCCCGACAGGCCTGCCTCGCGGCGGCCAATGCGGTGCTTATACGCATTCCGCGCCAAAGCGCAAGAGGGGGTGTGGAGAAGCTTTGTGCTTTTCCTCCCCTACCCCATTCTTGCCATGGGCTGCGGGCCTGCCTTGACCGCATCCATGACCAGCTTGAATATTTCCACAGGCCGGTAGGGATAGTCGACATAACTGTCGAGGCCCGATCCCATCAGAGCGGTCTTTTCGTTTTCGGACATGTTGGGCGGGGCCAGAAGAATCAGTTTGGCCGGCGTTTTTCCGCTATTCTGCGCTCCGAGGTATTTCAGGTAGTAGTGGACGATCTTGCTGTAGACCAGGAACACAATATCCTCAGATGACGTAGAGACATCACCCCTTGCGAGCTGCTCTTCCGGAATGACCTTGACTTCACAGCCCAGTTCGACAAAAGCGCCCCGGATCGGTTCAATGATTTTTTCGCGGCAGGACACCATCGAGATCTTGACCGGATCCTGATTGCCCTTGGATTTCTTGATTTCCTCATAGAGATCCAGCAGGCGGGCCTTGTTGCTGTCTTCGATCATGCCAACCTGCCGCAGGCGCGACTCCACCGTGGCCAGAAGTAAATCGAAATCAATCGGTTTGGTCAGATAGTCATCCACGCCCATCCGCTTACCGCAAATGATGTCTTCACGGGTCGCTTTCGCGGTCAAAAAAATAAACGGCACATCATTGAGGCTTTTCACATTCGTCCGGATATGGTCGAGCAAGGTCGGACCATCCATTTCCGGCATCATCATGTCGCACAGGATCAGATGCGGCTTTTGCTTCTTGATCACCTCGATCGCGGTCCGGCCGTTGTCGGCCGTCAGGACCTCGTAACCGGCATCTTCAAGCTCTTCCTTGATGTCTTCACGAAGGTGCCGCTCATCCTCGACACACAAGATTGTTGCATTCGGTGTCATCGTACCATCCTCGCCAAGTCTTAAGCCGAAACGCCGGCTACCAATCGTTTTTCCTGTATTTGCTGGATAGATTCAGCCGGTAACGGCAAGCGCAGGGTAATGAGGGTTCCCTCGCCGACCTTGCTTTGTACATCCACTTCGCCGCGATGCTTTTTGATCATCATGGCCGTCATGTTCAGTCCGATCCCCGTGCCTGCTATGCCGCTTGACGTAGACGCCCGGAAATACCGGTCGAAGATCTTTGGAATTTCCTCCTCCGGAATCCCAACGCCATGATCCTGAACGGAAATCTCGGCCCATTTGCCGTTGATGGTGCCAACAACTGTAATCCGGTCGCACCTTGGCGAGTATTTCACCGCATTGGACAGGATATTGACCACGCACAGGTCCAGCAGTTTCGGATCAAACTCCAGTTCATCTGGAAGTCCATCAAGATCCATTTCGACTTCATGGGTCGAGCTTGCTTCCGAAAAGCGGTTACAGATCGCGCTTACCGTTTCGCGGAGAGGCTGTAGCTTGGCGTCGACTTCCATGCCGACGGCGTTGGTCTGAGAAAAATTGAGGAAGCGGTTGATCAGATACTGCATGCGTTCAACGGAATCGCGGATCCTGCCGGTGCGCTCCATGACGTTTTCCGGATCGAGCCGGTCAATACGCCGCCTGATCCTTTGGGCATTGCTGTCGATAATAGCCAAGGGCGTTCTGAACTCATGGGACGCCATGGAGACGAACTCGCGCTGCATTTCGCTGAGTTCCTTTTCCTGACGCAACAATTTGACAAGTTCATCTGTATGGCGCCGCAATTTGGTATGCTGCGCCTTGTAGTCGGAAATATCGGAGTAGACTGCAATGAACCCCCCGTCATGAGTTCTTGCCCTGTCTACGCGGTACCACTTCCCATCCGGAAACTGGCGTTCCGTCCACATGTTGGTTGAGTCGCCATATTCTTCAAAGCTGCGCTCCTCCTCGTCCGGGAACATCGTCCGGATCAGGTCAAAGACAGTTCCACGCTCGTCGACGACGCGATTGAAGTCCGGATAGACATCCAGCATCTTGTCATTGCAAAAGAGAAGGCGGCCATCAGGATCGGCCACACCCAAGCCATCCTTGATTGAGTTGATCGCATTCAGCAGAAGGTCACGGCTGGCTTTCAATTCCTTTGACCGGTCATCCAGCCGTTCTTCGAGGCTCTCCCGCGCTTGGCGTAGCTCCTGTTCCTGAGCCCTTTCGCGGGTCACGTCTGTATAAATCGTAATGAAGCCGCCACCTTCGATCGGCGTGCCCTGTGTGCGGATGATGGTGCCGTTGGGCCGGGTGCGCTCGAAATCGTGAGGAATGAACAGGCGGGCAAGATCCATGCGAACCTGTACCAGCTCATCCACATCGCCGGGGCCGTACTCTCCGCGCTCGGCATTGTAGCGGATCAACCCCTCAAGGGTCGAATGCTCCTCCACAACATCGAACGGCACTTCCAAAAGATGCTGTGCAGTTTCGTTGAGCAACACAAGGTCAAGATTGGCATCAACGACAGAGATCCCCTGGTGCAGGGATCCCAGCAACGCCTTTACAAGTATACCGCTGTCGAAACCATCCCGCACAAAATGCTTCACAATCGCCTCCGACGTCACCCGACCAAAGTCACGGAAACAATTGCGCGAGAAGTTTAACAAAAAATAATTATTACGAATAATGTGAAGTACTACCTACAACAGTAATTATACTTCAAAAAAAATCGTCTTAAGTTTTTACATTAACAAATAATAACATCGCCTCACTTAAGGGAATTTAAGGAAAGATGATACTTTGGTTGGCCCGACCCACAAGGCAGAGAACAACGGCCAATCCCTACTTCATTGAAGGAGACTGGACAAAATCTCCAGTAGAAAAACCGAGCTTTTCTGACGTACCTGCCAATACTTCGAGCACATATCTGGCGGGCCCATTTGAAGAAACAATCGCCTCGGAAAACGGCGTGGTACTCTCCGCAATGCTCACAATGCGCCCATCTGTTGCGACAAAGATGATATCCAGCGGCAACGGTGTGTTTTTCATCCAGAAGTACCGTTCCCCTTCTCCTTCGAAGATGAACAGCATCCCTTCATCTTCTGACATTTCTTCGCGGAACATCAGGCCTTTTGCGCGTTGCACATCAGTCTGGGCAAGCTCCACCTGAAAGCTGTGGTCACCCGCAGCGGTTTTCACCACCAGCTCTTCGACGGTCAGCTCTGCTGCAGACACAGTTGATAGCGGCAAACCAATGGTAAACTGCAGTAGCGCACAAACGGCAAGCAGGCCCAAGGATAACCGGTACAAAGGCTGCATGTTCAGCTCCCGTCGCAAATGTGTGGCATGCCGGTTTCTTTCCGGCCGAGATTCCCTAACAGATGACGGATCAAAATGGACACAAAAAAGGCCGGACTAAAAAGTCCGGCCAACATTCATCTCTCGCTTTTCGAAGCTTAATGTGACGCTGGAATGTGGGTTCCTGCTCCCAACGGACGGATCTCAGCCGCCATCCGCCCCTTTGGCCCTGTGCCAAACCGGACCTGAACATCCTGCCCCGGCCGCAGCTCTGCGATCCCGAAGCGTCTCAGGGTTTCCATATGAATGAAAATGTCTTCGGTCCCCTCACCCTGTGTCAGAAAACCAAAGCCCTTGACCCGGTTGAACCACTTGACCGTTGCGCGCTCAAAGCCGCCTTCCGGTGTGACCTGGACGTGGGTTCGCGATGGCGGCAGCTGAGACGGGTGTGTCGCAGTTGTTTCATCCATCGACAGGATACGGAAGGCTTGAAGGCCACGCGGGCGGTCCATGACCTCGCACACGACGCGCGCACCTTCATAGGCTGTTTGGTAGCCATCCCGCCGGAGGCAGGTTACGTGGAGTAGAATATCGGCCTCGCCGGCATCCGGAACGATAAAACCGTATCCCTTGGCAACATCGTACCACTTGATCGTGCCGGCAACCTCAACCACGTCAACAGCGACGTCTTCAGCCACCGTTTCGATTGCACGGGGTTCCCGAGCTGTCTTTCCCCCCATAGCCAACTGTCCCGTCTCTGGTTCACATCTATCAGCCGGCAAACTTACGAGTCGCTTTTCAGCTGATTCCTAACAAAAGGATAACATCCGACTTTCTGGGGAGAAGCGAAATTGTCGGACTAACCACAGCGCATTTTCGTATTTTTGCTGTTTTAGCGGCAAATTTCTTCAAAACTCTGTGCAATTGGAGTTCGGATGCAGGCTGAGGCCAACGAATCCAGCGGCGTTGATTCGCGGTTGACTATGACGAGTTCGGCCCCCGACTGAACAGCCAGCACCGGCAGTTGAGCGGCAGGATGAACGACCAAAGACGACCCGATCACAATGAAACGGTCACACGCCTGAGCTGCCCTTGCCGCCCTCATAAGCTCGTCTTCCGGCATCATCTGGCCAAAACTGATGACCGCCGCCTTGAGCAACCCTCCGCATTGACTACACAAGGGACTTTGGCCGGACGCAACCTTTTCCCTTTGCTCTTCCAGATCCGCACGCGCTCCGCAATCAAGGCAGGTCGCGTAGGTGCTGTTGCCGTGCAGCTCTACCAGCCGCTCGCCGGGCACCCCGGCTCTTTGGTGAAGTCCGTCGACATTCTGTGTAATCAGCATCTCCAAATGCCCCTCACGGGCCAATTGCCCGAGAACATGGTGTGCGGCATTGGGCTCGGCGTTCTCAAAGATCTCCGCCATGTCAAACCGGCGGTTCCAGTCTGTCAGCCGGCTTGTTTCATCAGCTACAAAGTCCTGGTACTCGATCGGCTGCATGCGCGTCCACAGACCGCCCGGCGAACGGAAGTCCGGAATGCCAGAGTCCGTCGAGATCCCCGCCCCGGTAAATGCCACAAGGCGGGACCCATCGGGTTCCAAAAAACTCTTTAAACGGTTTCGTGCGGTGGCAAGGTCGGCAATCTCTGTCATATTGTCTGATATTCCATTCCAACAACGTTCATCACCAACGGGAACAAGCAATGCGCTATCTGCATACCATGGTCCGTGTCAGCAACCTTGAAGAATCGCTCGACTTCTATTGCAACAAGATGGGCATGACCGAAATCCGCAGGTCCGACTATGAGGCCGGCCGGTTCACGCTGGTTTTTCTGGCAGGATCTGAAGACATTGAAAGCGGCAAAGCGCATCAGGCACCGCTGCTCGAACTGACCCATAACTGGGATCCGGAGGAATACACGGGCGGCCGCAACTTCGGCCACCTCGCATTTGAAGTCGACAACATCTACGACTTCTGCGCCAACCTTCAGGAAAAGGGTGTCACGATCAACCGCCCTCCCCGTGACGGGCGCATGGCCTTCGTCAAGTCACCGGACAATATTTCCTTTGAACTTCTGCAGAAGGGAAAGGCCTTGGAGGTGGCAGAACCCTGGGCCTCCATGCCCAACGTAGGCGACTGGTAACACCGGCTTTTCCAGCTTTCGCAGTCCCGTGGAAGCGGGCCTGTGAATTTTGTCAAAATCCCCTCTTGCGGACAAAACGAAATCTGCCTATAAGCCTCCCCACAGCGCGACAGCGTTGACCGTGCGCCCATCGTCTAGCGGTTAGGACGCCGCCCTTTCACGGCGGAAACAGGGGTTCGATTCCCCTTGGGCGTGCCATTTCTTCTCCCAATACAGATATGAAATCTATGCACCGGCACTGCCTGTGACGGGTGTTTCATTCGCGCAGTCTTCCTGTCCATACGTATAACCTGAGTCTACCCATCCACGACGCGTGCGCTCGTGTGCCTGCGGCCCCGCCGCTCTACCCAGTTAGAGACATTTATACGTTCAAGGCACAACCGCTGGCTCTTCTGATTGCCGGCACATGCTTTTTTATGGCGTTATGATCAGTGATTTCCTATAGTGAACCTCCTGTTTCGATGAAGGTTTCTTATCTCGCAGGACTACTAAATTGCCGCGCGCGACACTTGGAAAACCTGCAATAATTAAAATTCGTGTGACGCGTATTACAGAAGCTTATTGCCATGCCGGGTATACGTATCCATGAGCACTAGGGCTCAAGCCCCTAGAACTCCCATCAAGATCGGTTCAACCGACTGGCAACAATGATCAGCGAGAGGACATGACATGTTCAAACGAATGATCGCCGTGCTGGCAATTCTGGCCGCAGGGACAGCCCCGGCACTGGCTAAGCGCGTTGCCCTCGTCATAGGCAATGGCGCTTACGAACATACGGTCGCCCTTCCAAACCCAGCCAATGATGCTGAGTTGATGGCGGCAAAACTGCGTGGTCTTGGCTTCGACGTGGTCGCCGGCCAGGATCAAACCTATAGCGACATGCGACGGTCGGTGATGCAATTCGCCAAGAAGGCCTATGGCGCCAAGATTGCCATCCTGTTTTACGCGGGACACGGCATGCAGGTTGGCGGACAAAACCTTCTTATTCCGACGGACGCCAAGATCGAGGATGAAACATCCCTCGATTTTGAAACCATTTCCGTCGATTTCATCCTGCGCCAGATGTCCAAGGACGTGAAGGTGCAAATGGTGTTTCTCGACGCATGCCGCGACAATCCGCTGGCACGCACCCTCGCCCGCCGCATGGGACCCAGCCGGTCCGGAAACGTCGGTGCTGGACTAGCCGAGATCAAGATCCAGGAAACTGGGGGTGAAGGATCGGTTATCGCGTTCGCGACCAGCCCGGGCGACGTTGCTCTTGACGGCACCGGCGACAATTCGCCGTTCACATCCGCTTTGATCCGTCACATCGATACACCGAATGTGTCGATCCAGACAGTGATGACCCGGGTTACCGGCGACGTCTACGACGAAACCGAAAAACGCCAACGCCCATGGGTGAATGCGTCTTTGATCGGAGAGGTTTTCCTGAACAAGCAGGCGCAGGCAGAAACGACTGAAGTTGCGTCCCTTGGAGCAACGGCGACCTCCACTCCCGAACCAGCTGCCGCCAATCCGGCGGTATCTCAGGCAGCGATTTCCTGGGAACGTGAAAAGCTCGTTTGGGACACCGTCAAAACAAGCGACTCCGTTGCAGACTATGAAGCCTATCTGGCGGCATATCCCAACGGCACGTTTTCCGACTTTGCCCGCAACGCCATCAAACGGTTGAAGTCTGCCAACCAGGTCGCTTCGCTGACACCGGCAACGGCGCCGGAAGCCACGGAGCGGGCTGGAACCCAAACTGCGGCGGTCCCGCAGCCCGGGTTGGCTGCGACGTCCCCAATGCCGGATCCGCAAAAAACTGTTGCAGGTACGGCCGCGACAGAAGCTTCGCTCGGCTGGAACCGTACGGCCCGAAGGGAAGTGCAAACGCGCCTGAACCTGTCAGGGCATGACGTTGGACGGCCCGATGGCGCCTTTGGCCCCAAAACCCGCGCAGGTATCGCGGCATGGCAAACGGCCAATAGCATCATTCCAACGGGCTACTTCACGCCGGCGCAATATACCTTGCTGACGGTCCAGACCGCGACGCAATACACCGCCTATGCAGCAGAGTTGCAGCGCAAACGGCAATCGGCAGCGGCCTCGCGCAGCACAGCTACCACGACGCGCAGAACCACAAACACAACGACACGCCGTAACACGAACAGAAACAACGGCGGATCGATGAACCCTGCCGGTGCAGCGTTTATCGGTGGTGTGGTCGGCGGCATCATCGGCGGTGCTATCGGCCGCTGATTAGGTAAAGTCGCAATACAAAACCAAACGGCCCGGGCTTTTCCGGGCCGTTTTCGTTTGCCGTAATATCATGGTCATCCTGTCTCAGAAAACAAACCCTCAGGTTCAACCCATCCTTCGAGGCTCCGCTTCGCTCCGCACCTCAGGATGAGGCATCACTTGTTGAGATGCAGGTTCTCATGCCCAGGCATACCCTAAACATCCTCCTCATCCTGAGGAAGCGCGGAGCGCTGTCTCGAAGGATGGGCCGCAAACATCTGAAATTGTTGCGGTTACTTCAGAACCAGTCCTTGCCTCTCCTCAGAACGAGGATCGCTTGACGATGGGTGCTTAGTTAGCCTATCTCCGCGAGAATATCTCGTCACATCCGGATAAAGACAGCCTACGGGACTTTCACCAGTCTTGGGCGGTTGAGGTCCTGGCTGGAGGCTTCCGGCTCCATATAGACTTCAGCCTGATCCAGTGTGAAGACGGACAGGTCCGAACTAAGGCCGCGGAGCTGCCCGGTCCATATTTCTATCACCGGATAGTTGTCAGGCAGCTCGTCGGCGACCGATTGGCTTACAGCCAGACGAACCTTCTTTTCCTTGGCAACACTTTCAATCCGGCTTGCGGTGTTGACCGTCGTTCCCATTACGGTGAAGGACCGCCTGTGTTCTCCGCCAATATCACCAACCAGCACCGGGCCTGCGTTGAGCGCTATCCGCAAGTCAAGCGTATCCTGTCCGGTCTTTTTGCGAATATTGTCCAGCAATCCGATAATGTCGCGAGCCGCATCGACAGCCGCCTGTTCAGGATTGTCGACCGTGTTCGGCGCATTCCAGACAGCCATGATCGCATCGCCAATATATTTGTCGATATAGCCGTTATGAGCGGTAATGACCTCACCGATCGCATCGAAACAGGAATTGACCACGCGAACCACATCCTTGTCGGCCAGTTTTTCCGACATCTTGGTGAAGCCGACAATATCAATAAACGCCACGACAACCGGACGGGTATGTCCTCCCAGTTCCGGCAATTGCTCGGAATGCGCCATTTGCTTGATTACGCCTGGAGCAAGGTAATGGCCGAACAGCCGCACAAGCGCGCGCTGGCGGCGTTGCAGGATGCCGATTTTTCCAACGGCCGCGATAACCATCGCGGTGACACCGGCAACAGCGGCAGCACCTGGAGCCAAAAGCACGCCGAATTCCAAGCCAATCAGGCTCAATCCAAGCCCAAGGCCGACACTGAAGATGGCGGCGAGCGGCAAGGTAACAAGCGGCAAAAACAAGCCGGCAGCAGCGCCCATTACAGCAAACAGGATGGCAATTGCCGGCAGCACACCTCCCGGCGGCGCCACAACCGCCCGGCCGGAGACCGCTGCAGCAACAAAGTCGGCCAGGATCAACACGCCAGCGGTGTATTTGCTGAGAAACTCAGGACGGCCGCTCTCACCGGTTTCTGCAAGATCTGAGGCAAGCCGGGGCAAAAACCGGTCGGAATAATAATGGTGATCCTCAATGGCCATGACACCGCCAAAGAGGACAATCCTCCCCTGCGCAAAGCGTTCTAATTCCGCACGCCCTTCTTCGCTTTCCAGCAGTTTCAGGGCATCGATCAGTGAGAGGTAGGGAACGGCTGTCGCCAATCTGGACTTAGGGACTGGAAGGTAACTCTCCGACATCCCGGCGCCTGCCTTTTCCAGCATGACATCAATGAGATGCGCAGAATCATTCAATGGAACGGTGGGCGTATGCCGCCGCACAACTCCGTCGCTATCGGGTGAAATGATCACCGAACGCACGCCGCCCGAACCGGCAGCGCCAGCAAAGGACCGGTGCGGCACGCCCACGTCCGCATGAGCGATGAACACCTTGCCTCTGTTCTGGAAGATGAACCGCTTGAATGGCGTGTCGTATTCCAGCAACGGAGCTTCACCGGTTCCCGGATGAACAAAAGCATCAGCGGAATAGGCAAAAACAAAGTCATAGCCTAGCGCCAGGGCTCCGGCGTCGAGTAACGCCTGACCGGCCTCCGCCAGAACCGGTGTCATGAATACGCGCGGAAGCGCAGCCAGCCGTTTTGAATCCAGGGCCGTCTGGTCCAAGCCGATCACTGCGACCGGCGAGCGGGCTGGCTCTGAAGCGGATCCAAGATGGGCTTTGACCTGATACAGCCGGTCAATCAGCCATCCTTCCCAAATGGCGTTCCTGGCGGATAGTCCTGCAACAACAGCAACTCCCACCGCCATAATGGCGATGAGAGCAAACAACTGTTTTCGGCCAATGATTGCCTTTGCGGACCGGCCGCCTGCTGTCATTTCACTATGACTACCGCTGTTTTCCGTCCGACCTTGGCCGGGTCAATCGTGAACTTGCGGGACACCACTCCAAAATCAGGCGCCTTGCCCTGCAGGAAGAGTTCGACATCCACCGTTTCGTCTTCCGCTTCGCGCGCGGGCATGTCGGTGAGGATGTTGTCCATGACCTCAAACCGCTTGGGAGCACCGCCTTCAAAGGAGACGAACACGGAATCGAATTGATCACGCAGTTCGTTGTCGAAGCGAAGCATCAGCGAAGCGGCTTTCTTGTCCTTGAGCGTCAGGCTGCGCAGGGTAACGGTCAACCCCTTGTCTGCCGTTTCATTCTGCGTGCCGCTGTTGGCTTGCAGGCAATTGCCCGCGCGGAGCACCTTTTCCTCTCCGCCATCAAGCTCAAAGCCGGAAGAAGACACGGTTAGCGTGCCGGATTTGATCCGGACCTCCTGGCAGGCGGCATAGTTGAGCAGATCCACGTGGCCTGAAGACCCAAGCTCGACAACGTCGCCAGGACTCAGCTCGGTGAAGGATGAAACCTGAACGCCGGCGGATTTATCGAGCACAAGCGCAACAGGCTCCGCATGGGCCGCGCCGGACAATACGACTCCGGCTGACAGCGCTATGGTAAGTCCCGCGGCACGAAGGGGCCGCCGAAATAGGTTGTGTCCGAGCAAAGGTAACATGACTGTCTCCCAGGACTTTGATCCAGCACCAGCTTCAACTCTGCAAAGCCAGGCATTGTTTTAAGAGCTATCCAATCTGATCCTGATGATAGCAAATTATGGCGATTTGAGTGTGGCGAGGTTCACATAAAACAACTTTATCCTGCAACAGGATACCGCAAAAACCAGCCCTCCACGGCGCACTTTCTGCTCCTCGACGCCACCATAATAGAAAGAATTATCCGGCAGGCTGGGTATAGACGCCGGTGATGCCGACAGCATCAATTGACTGCTCGATCAGCTTCAACAGCTTGGCGTGCAATTCGGCGCCAAGCGCCTGCCCTTCCAGCGCAGAGAGCACACCGATCAGCTGCGGCATCGGCTTGGCTGACCGGAACATGATGATGTGGTCCGCTCCAAAGGGTTTGGCTGCTCTCAGATCAAGGCCGTAGGCTTGCCCAGCTTTCGTCTTGGTATCAGTTCCCAAAGGGTCCAAACCCTTGTCCGGCGCCAGAAGGCGCAAGGTGCCATCGGCTTCCAGGGCAATCACCGCCATATGGCCTTCCTTTTCCGATGTGAGCTGAACCTTGAAGGCAGCGCCCTCTCGAATGTGACCGACCGCCGGCTGCACCTGCCCTTCGATGGGCTGAAGGGTCCGCGACAGCGCATAAAGGTCCAGCAGAAAAGCCCATTTGGAAACCACACCGGCAAAATCGTCAGATGTTTCCGCCCGGCCTCTCAAAGCAATATCACCGAACTTGGTCAGGACATCACCCGCTTCACTGTCCCAAATAAGATCCGCAGTTTCCTGGCTTGTGACTTTCACCCGCCCCTGGTGAAGCTCTGCCAGATGGTGCAGATCTGGCTTGGCGGCTTCTGTGCTTGCCGAAAGTGCAAGCGCGCCATGGTCTTCCGACCAGATATCGTCTTCAATACGTGGCAAAACGGCAGAGCGGGAACCACCGCCAACGCTCATGCTTGGCGTTTGCCGTCCTTCTGTCGCCACCCGCACGGTCTCCTTCAAGAACCTGCTGAGTTCTTCCATTGAGATGGCGCCATCCCGATCAAGATCCGCCCGCCCCTCTACCCCGCGCGCAAAAGCCCAGCTCAGGGCCCCGCGCGGTTCACCGGAGATCATCAGTTCCGGGATCACCTTGCCGTCGACGGTGGCACCGACATAGACAACATTGGGCAGGTCCTCGGCATCGCTGGCAGATGCATTCGTATCTTCCAGGATGGGATGTGGCGTTTGTGACCGCAGAACATCGTTTTCAAATGGCGGTAATCCGACGAGACGAGTCCCCAATCGCTTTGTGCGCGGATCAATCGATCGGGTCATGGTGCCGGAATGACAACTGTCTGCCAGGACAAGAACTCTCCGCTTTCCGGCGGCCCGCAACATGGCAGTCATATCGTCATCACGCAGCCGCTCCCCGTTGCCCGGGGCAGAAACGTCAAATCCTGCGAGAATGAAGACCTCATCAAGTCCATCGTCTTCTGTCCCGGCTACCCACTCGCGTTCCTGAGCGCCGTGGCCGGCATAGGAGAAGACGAGGATATCGTCTTCATCGGACCTGGAAATGAGCTCCTGCCAAGCGGACAGAATGGCGGCGCGGGACGCGTCGCCATCAAAGAGCGCAGTCAGGTCCTGCACGCCTGCTGCTTTCAAAGTATCAGCAATATCGCGGGCATCGTTGACAGCGCCCTTGAGCGGGGAAATGTGCTGGTAATCGTCAATTCCAATGACCAGCGCCCGCCATTCCGCTGCAGAAACGCTTGTGTTCAGCATCGCGCCACAGACGAAAGTTAGGGCACTTGCAAAAAGGCGCCCAAAGTTCCCCCGCCACATTTGAACACGCATAAACGTTGTCACATCAGCCACAGATATCAGCTCCCGGAATTAGCCCCAGGAACCGCCGCCGCCGCCGCCTGGACCGTCATTATCGCTGTCGCCGCTGTCATAATCCCGAGAGGTCGGAGTACGAGCTGGTGCCGTTGAGCGTTGTTTTGGCGCAGGCTGGTTCGGTGTGGCTGTCGCCCCCGGTCCAGACTGGGTCTGGCATCCTGCCAAAGGCAGCGCCAACAAACCGGCAAGCGGAAGAATTTTCATCAATAACTTCATGTGTCTGTTTTCCCTATAGTTTCTAAAACAAATCGTAGCGTGGACGGGCCTGTTCCCATTGATGTTTGATCAATGAAATCAATACCTCATCACCTTGCACAGCTTTGCGTTCTGACGCCTCGAAGAACTCAGCAATCGCCTCCCGCGTCTTGCGGCCCGGTTTACCGTCAACAGGACCGGGATTGAACCCGAGATCTGTCAGGGCCTTCTGAAGAACCTTTGCCTTGGATGACTTCCCAGCCTTTTTCAACTGCGCACGCGCCTTTTCAGCGGCCTGAGAAGACGGTTCAACGGCAACGGACATTGCCAGCATTCTGACACGGTCCAGATCCGCGGCTTCGCCGGACTGCTTGGAGAGCATAAAGGCGGTGTTGAATGCGCCCCAGGGATCCCCGCGCTCAGCACTTGCGCGGAACCATTTGGTTGCTTCTTCGGAACTCTTATCCACGCCCTGCCCGTTGAAATAGAGCAGGCCAATTGCCGTTCCAGCAGACGGATGCCCGCCTTCATGGGCCTTTTTGAACCAGCCGAGCGCGGCCCTGAAATTCTGCGGCACGCCTTTTCCGTCCCGATACAGCGTCCCCATGTTCAAATAGCCGTAGATGTCGTCCCTGGATGCCGAGCGGTTGTAGTAATAAACCGCGCGGTCCGTGTCTTCAGTGACATGCTCCCCGTTGAGGTAGAACCCGCCGATGGCATTGAACGAGAAGGTATGCCCGGCTTCGACCGATTGGAGAAGCTTCTCAAGTCCCGTTTCTTCGTTCTGGGCCGTGCCCTCGCCCTTGAGTTCCGCCATGCCAAGTGAGTGCAGCGCATAGGCATCGCCGCGTTCTGCCGCCTTGCGGTAAAGATCGACCGCCTTCTTGCGGTCCCGGTCAATACCGGCGCCAAGGTAATACATGCGGCCAAGAACCTGACCGGCGCGCACATGGCCCTTTTGATAGGCTTGTTCGAAATCGGAAATTGCACTTTCCAGATCGCCGGCGGCAAAGGAACCCCGTCCGCGCTGGAACACGAACCGTCCGATATCCGGATAAGCAGCCATGGCCTCGGTGCAGGCAAGTTCAACTTCTCGCGGATCAAGAGCGTTCGCCAGCCGACCTTCCGTCACCGCCTGCAGGTCAAACGGCTGGGTTGCCAGCTGATCGCATTTGGTCACGCGCGGCTGCACATCCTGTGTGATCGTTGTCGCGGGCGTCTCCGCCACGGACGGCAATTCCAGAACAAATTGACTAGATTTCTGTTCACTCCCGATTTGCGGCCGGACTGTCAGCGCGTTCAAGTCTGAGACCGGAAAACGGTCTCCGGCCTGCAGCAAGCGCCCATCTGACGAAAGCTGCAAGTCGGCATCGACGGAAATCACCGTCGCCCAGTCGTTGGCTGCCGGAAGGTTCTTTACCGGCGCATCAGGATAAATCGCGACCGGACCAACTCCGATATCCGCTTCAAACACGCCTGAGGCAGCTTTTTCAGACATCCAGGCTACCAGAGCGCTCAGCAGCTCGCTGCCATCCCCTTCCGGCTCGGGCTCGGGTTTGGCTTCGGCCTCAACTTCGGCCTTAGCCTCGGCCACAGGCTCAGCTGCCTGCACGACCGTGATCGAGGCAATGGCAGAGGCGGTTCCGCCCCACTGGTCCTTTACCTGGTAGCCGATCAGCTCTACATCGCCACTGCTGTTTTCAGCCGGAACATACTGAAGACCGGTAAGCTCTGCCGCTGCCAGGGTTTTGCCCTCAGCTATCGGCTGCCCATCCGGCAAACGCAATTCGCCTTTCTCCGGCAGCAAGGTCAGCGTTGCTGTCAGCTCCCCGCCTTCCGGCTGAACCGGTTCGGGAATCTCCAGTGCGGTGGCACTGCCATCGTCCGGAATGCTGACCCTGTGGTGCGCAGTCACGATCGGCGCCGGTTTTGGCGGCACAAAATAGAAATTGGTGACAAGGGTCGAATCTTCATACGGGATTTGCAGCCCGCCTGTCTTGCGGACAACCTCCTCGCGGACCCTGGTCATCAAGTCCTTGATCTCAAGCGCCGGATCCAGCGCGTTATTGACAACCGACGAAGTAAACGGGCTCATCGGTCCTTCGCCGTCATAGGCGACCTGCCCTGGCCGTGTCGCGTAGGAAATGAACGCACCAAGTTTGTTGGGAATTCGGCGCAAGCCCCTTGTCTTGCCCAGCGCGTGTTTTTCCTCGCCCCAGAACAAATTACTGATTTCAAAGGGATTGTCCCTGCAGGCATCCAGCATGACGATTTGCAGGCTGGACGCCGCCTTCATGTAGTCGAGCAAGTGGGAAACCTTGATGCTTTCAAATTCAAGGTCGTATTGGGACGACAATTTGGCATCCACCGGCAGAATAAAATTGGCATCCCCGACCTGAAGCGCGTGGCCGGAATAATAAAACAGCGCTGTATCGCCTTCCTTCAATTCCCGAAGGAACCGCCGGACGGTCTTTTCAAGACCCTTTTTGGTCAGATCTGTGCCGATCGTGACATCAAAATCGGCGTTTCGGAGAATGCGGGTAATTTCCTTGGTGTCATTTACCGGATTAACCAGAGGTTCCACATGCTGGTAGTCCTGGTTGCCAATGACCAGCGCAACCCGGCGGCCCTGTTCCTCGCCAGCTGCGATATGCGGCAAGACCAGGCCAAAAGCGAACGGAAGACAAAACACGCCAAGGCGCA
Source organism: Roseibium sp. (assembly GCA_965230705.1). Classification (GTDB taxonomy): domain Bacteria; phylum Pseudomonadota; class Alphaproteobacteria; order Rhizobiales; family Stappiaceae; genus Roseibium. The sequence continues at coordinate 98,010 of CBDDLN010000002.1, forward strand.
CCGAACGTTTCAAGTAGGGTTTGAGCGATCGAATACCTGATTGCCGGCCATTGCGGCCCAATGGAGATGTCTCATCCCGATTTCGCATAACATCCTCAGCGCTTTGATCTGGCCGACACAGTTGCGCTTAATTAAATTGCTTTCTGTGACACGGCTCACACGGCGGCGCCTTTAGGGGTTCAAACCCCTACACACGGCCGCCGCCCCCAGCCGCTTGAAAAATAACATGTTAAATTGATGCACACTTGCGGATCGGGCGCAAGCCAAACGGAAAACATGACTGACACCAAACACCCTGCTTATGACAATACCGCAGATGGGGTATTTTTCGACCTGTAGAGCGTCCGGACTATCTACCGCTAGAATTTCGCCCCACCACTGCTAACCTGAACTGCCTCGTGACAACCTCCGATTTCCAGGAAATCTCATGGCTTCTGACTACAAAATCCGCTCCATGTCCCAAGGCGACCTGGCCACTGCCATTGGCTGGGCCCGGGAGGAAGGCTGGAATCCGGGCCACGAGGACCTGGAACCGTTCTATGCAGCAGATCCGGGTGGATATTTCATGGGCCATGTCGGCGAAGAACCGGTGTCCTGCATTTCGGCTGTCCGCTATGGCGATGACTACGGGTTCATCGGATTCTACATCTGCAAGCCCGAGGTCCGTGGCAAAGGCCTTGGCCTGCAAATCTGGCAGCATGCAATGGCGCATCTGGAAGGCCGCACGATCGGCCTGGACGGTGTTGTGGATCAGCAGGAGAACTACAAGAAGTCTGGATTTGCACTTTGTCACCGCAACATCCGTCAGAGCGGATTGTCGATGGTGGATACTCCGTTGGATCCCCGATTGTCGCCGCTGGGACATGGCTTGTTCCTCTCCGCCCACGACTATGACCGGCCATTTTACCCGGGCCCAAGAGCTGATTTTCTCAAGGTCTGGACGTCACCCTCGTCCAGTACGCGAAGCGGATTTGCTTTTGTCGAAGATGGAAAAGTCAAAGGATATGGAGTCATCCGTCAGTGCCACGAGGGTTTCAAGATCGGTCCCTTGTTTGCCGATACGCCCGAGATCGCGGACATCCTGTTCCGCGCACTTGCTGACCAGGTAAAGGGACAGACGGTCATTTTGGACACGCCGGAGACCAATGCGGACGCGCTCAAACTTGCAGAGCGCTACGAGCTTTCGCCAAGTTTCGAGACGGCGCGCATGTACCGCGGCACGGCACCAGACTTGCCGATGCATCGAACCTACGGCATTACGACGTTTGAACTTGGGTAGGATGTTCCGCGTTGAAACACGTTTTATGCCGTTACGTCGACAAGTCGAAGATCATCATCACATAGGCCGCGAAAAGTGCCAGATGAACGGCGCCCTGGAGATAGTTGGTCTGGCGGCTGACGAATGTCACCACACTGACAAACAGCGTCAACGTCAAAATGACGATGTCTGACGGGTCGAGCCCCAGTTCGACGGCCTGGCCGGTAAACCAGCCAATGGCGAGTACTGCCGGCACGGTAAGGCCGATCGTAGCAACGGCCGAGCCGAGACAGATATTGACCGCCCGCTGCAGCTTGTTTTCCCTTGCAGCTTGCACAGCGCTCAAGCCCTCCGGCATCAGGATTAGGGCCGCAACCAGAAAGCCGCTCAGCGCCAGGGGCGCACCAAGGCCGTCCAGGCCAAAGTCAACGTAGAGCGCCAGTTTCTTGGATAAGAGGATAATCGGCAGCAGTGCCGCGAGCAGACCCACCACATGGAAGGGAACCGTGCGCACAACCACGTCGTGATGATCATCATCGCCGTCGCTGTCCGGCTGACGAAAGATGTCGCTGTGGGTACGCGTCTGAACTGCGAGGAACACCCCGTAGAGCGCGACAGACATCAATATCTCAAATCCAGCTTGCAGATTCGACAGTTGCCCACCTGGTGCGGAGTGGGTGATGCGCGGAAGAACCAGCGCGAATACGGCAAGGGGAATCAGAATGGACAGAAACGCGTTTGCACCTTGCAGGTTATAGGACTGGTTCCGGTGCCGGATCCCGCCGACCAGAAGGCACAGACCGACAAGTCCGTTCAGCACGATCATCACGACGGAAAACATCGTGTCCCGCGCCATCGTCGAACTGGCATCGCCGGAGAGCATCACCGCCGAAATCAGCGCCACTTCAATTCCGATCACTGCCAGGGTCAGGATCAGCGTTCCATAGGGTTCCCCCAAGAGGGTTGCCAGACACTCCGCGTGGCGCACCACAGCAAACGCGCACCAGGTCATGACACAAAAGAGAACCGCCAGGACGATCAGCGATGATCCGAGGCCGATGTCAGCCGGATAAAACTGATCGCCGAAAAGCATGAACAGGCCGAACAGGACAAACCCGGCGACAGATGACATTTCTGACTTCATGCTCTTCACGAGAACCGCCCCATGGCTCTGGATTAAGTCTGTTTTTTGTCTGCAAGCGCGGTTTTGTAAGCTAGTACCGCCCCCGCCAGGTCCTCCAGCGCAGCCCCGACTGACTTGAACAATGTAATTTCACTATCATCATTTCTGCCAATGTGCATGCCCCGGCATAACTCATAAAGATCGGCATAAATATCAGATTCCGCCAAAACGCCGGAGTTGAGCGGCTGAACAATATCGCCGCCTTCCTTGCAACATCCCGCACGGGTGTCGACAAACACGCTGGCCCGGCGCACTGCGTCATTGTCGCTTTCCCGCATGTCCGGCTTGAAGGCACCGACAAGATCGACATGCGCTCCCGGCTTGAGCAAGGCGCCCTTGATGAGCGGTGTGCTGGATAAAGTACAGGCGCTGACAATGTCGGCTTCAGCAACAGCTTCATCCAGATCCGCAGCTGCCGACGCTTCAACGCCGTAAAGCCGTTGCACCTCATCCGCAGCGTCTTTTGCCCGTTCCGCAGACCGCCCCCAGATGGTGACTTTGGTAATCGGCCGTACCGCCATATGCGCCCCGATAAGGTTCAGCGACAGACGGCCGGTGCCTACCAGAACCAAATGCTGTGCATCCTTGCGGGCAAGAAAGCGCGCGGCAAGTGCTGAGGCCGCAGCCGTCCGCCGTGCCGTCAATTCCCCGCCGTTGATCAGCGCCAGCATTTCACCGGTCGTTGCATCGGACAGCAGGTATTCGGCGGAAACTGCAGGCATTCCGCGGTCGGCATTCCCTGGCATCACGTTGACGACCTTGACCCCTGCATGCCCGCCAGGCACCCATGCGGGCATTAACAGCATGGTTGCGTCGGGTTCGCCTGGAACCTTCATGTCATGATGGTGGCGTACCGGCATTTCGCAGCCAGTCCGGAACATTTCGGCCATTGCATCGATCAGCTCGGCAAAAGGCAAGGCATTACGGGTTTCCTGTTCGGACAACAACAACATTGGCGGCGCGCGCTCCTGACAAATAAAAAAAGCCGATGCCAACCGGCACCGGCTCTTTGTTTATTGAGAGGAATCGGTGGCGATCAGATCGCCAGATATTCGTGCCTCAATTCCTCGTTGTCGAGCACCTCTTGCGCGGTACCGTCAAAGACGACCTCGCCCATGTCGAGAATCACCGCGCGGTCGGCCAGGTTGAGAGCCGCAACAGCATTCTGCTCAACGATAATCGTTGTGATCCCGAGTTCCTTGACGCTCTCAAGAATCCGCTCAATTTCCTGAACGATAACCGGTGCCAGTCCTTCATAAGGCTCATCGAGAAGGAGGAGCTTGATGTCCCGGGCTAGCACCCGGGCCACGGCGAGCATCTGCTGCTCGCCACCAGACATGGTGACCGCTTCCTGATTACGGCGTTCTGCAAGCCGCGGGAAGTGTTCATACAGGCGCTCGATCGACCAGCCCTTGGGCTCGGCAATCTGAGACAGCTCCAGGTTTTCCTGAACGGTTAGTCCTTGAATAATCCGGCGGTCTTCCGGCACCAGGCCAACACCCACCCGAGATGCCTGGAAGCTCTTCATGTCATGAAGCGGCTTGTGGTCCAGCCAGATCTCGCCATGGGTCAACTGCGGGTCGTCCATGCGTGCGATAGTCCGCAAGGTGGATGTCTTGCCTGCCCCGTTCCGGCCGAGAAGTGCGAGGATCTCACCTTCACGGACATCGAAGTGGACGCCCTGAACGATGTAGCTCTCGCCGTAGTAAGCGTGGATGTCCCAAATGGAGCAGAATGCAGGCGCACCGCCTCTCGGCTTAACCGGCTTGATCCCTGGCGCCGTCTTGCCGGCGAACTGGTCTTCAATGAGGGTCATAGGTGCGCTCCTCCAAGATAGGCTTCCTGAACGCGCGGGTCGCCCTTGATGTCTTCCGGCTTGCCTTCGGCAATCACGTGCCCCTGCGCCAACACCGAAATCTTGTTGGCAAGGGAGAACACCACGTGCATGTCGTGCTCAATCACAACTTTCGTGATGCCACGGTCATTTCCGATCCGCTTCAGCAGATCAATCGTATTGTTGGTATCAGCCCTGGACATACCCGCCGTCGGCTCATCCAGCAGCAGCAATTTCGGATCCTGAACAAGGCACATGGCCAGCTCAAGCCGCCGTTTGTCGCCACGGGACATGCTGTTGGCAATCATGTCTTTCTTTTCAGCCAGACCGACGTCTTCCAGCATGTGCAGTGCCTTGTCGCGCACCTCCGCATCCTGGTCGACCCGCTTGAACGCATGCAGGGCGAACTCGCCATCGCGTTTGGCCATCGTTGGGATCATGACGTTTTCCAGGAGGTCCAGATCCCCGAAAATCTCCGGGGTCTGGAACACGCGGGAAACGCCTGTCTGGTTGATTTCGTAGGGTTTGAGACCGATCAGCGATGTATCGCCGAACATCACCGTACCCGTGTCCGGGATGAGCCGGCCGACGAAACAGTTCAAGAGTGTCGACTTGCCGGCACCATTCGGGCCAATGATTGCGTGGACCGTGCCTTCTTCAACGGACAGGTTCACATCATCGAGCGCCCGAAGGCCGCCAAAAGCCTTGTTTACGCCCGAAACCTTGAGGATTTCCATTTATTGTTCCCCTTATTCGGCCGGCGCGGAGCTAGAACCGCTTTGGTTGCCGGAAGAGCGCTTGAACAGACGGCCAATGCGCGACACGCCTTCCATGATGCCACCAGGCAGGAAGATCACGATCAGCATGAACAGCACACCGAGGGTCAGGTGCCAGCCTTCGCCGACGAAGAGACCAGCAATTGCGACGACCGGCGCTTCCAGGAAATCTGGCAGGAAACCGAAGATCGCGTGCAGCGTCTGCTCGTTGAAGGCGGAGAAAATGTTCTCGAAGTACTTGATCAGACCAGCACCGAGGATTGGCCCAAGAAGGGTACCAGCACCGCCCAGGATGGTCATCAGAACAACTTCGCCCGAAGCCGTCCACTGCATGCGCTCAGCGCCTGCCAACGGGTCGGTGATACACAGAAGTGCACCTGCGAGCCCGGCATACATGCCAGAGATCACGAAGGCTGCCAGTGTGTAGGGACGCGGATTGAGGCCCGTGTAGTTCATCCGGTTCTGGTTGGATTTGACCGCCCGCAGCATGGTTCCAAACGGCGAACGGAAAATCCGCTGTGCCACATAGAAGCCGATGATCAGCATGACGGCGCAGAAGTAGAAGCCTGGATACCCGGTCATGTCGATGCCGAACAGCGACGAAATCAGCGGACCTTCCGCTTGCGCCGCCCCGTCAAACAGACGCGGATCGCTTTCCAGAACGCGCAGGCCCGTCTCACCGTTGGTAATCGGAGTCAGAACCGAATAGGCCAGGTTGTAGGACATCTGTGCGAAGGCCAGTGTCAAGATCGAGAAGTAGATCCCTGACCGGCGCAGGCTGACATAGCCAATACCCAGAGCGAATATGCCGGAGGTAACCACTGCCATGAACGCAGCTGGTACCGGGTTCATGCCGAGTAGCTTGAAGGTCCACACGGCGGTGTAGGAACCCACACCCAGGAAAGCGGCGTGACCGAAGGAAAGGTATCCGGTCAGACCAAAGAGCAGATTGAACCCGGTTGCGAATAGCCCGTAGATGGCAAATTTCTGCAAGAGATCCGGATATCCTGCCCCAATGGGAGCCAGCCAGAACGGCATGGTCAGGATCGCGGCTGCGAACACCACAAAAAACAGGGCGTCGCGAGTTGGAGAATTCTTGGCGCTCATTGTTCTTAATTCTCCATGACGCCCTTGCGGCCCATAAGCCCGCGCGGACGCACTAGCAGGATGACCACGGCAACGAGATAGATGATGATCTGGTCAATGCCCGGGAAGATAGCCTTGACTTCGTTCATGGATGCAAAGGACTGCAGGATGCCCAGAAGGAAGCCGGCGGCGACCGCTCCAGGCAGGGAGCCCATGCCGCCCACGACGACCACGACGAACGACAGGACCAGGAAGTCCATGCCCATGTGATAATCGGGTGGCAGGATCGGCGTGTACATCACACCGGCCAGACCGGCGACGACTGCAGCGATTGCAAAGACGATTGTGAAGCGGCGCTCGATGTTGATGCCGAGCAAGCCAACGGTTTCACGGTCCGCCATGCCGGCGCGGACAACCATGCCGAAGGTGGTGAACTGAAGAAAGGCAAAGACAGCGCCAATAATCGCGGCGGAGAAGGCGAGATAAACCATACGCCACCAGGGATAGACGATCACACCGGGATCAAATCCGAGCACAACACCGATATCGGCGGCGCCACGAACAGCTTCAGGGGCAACCTGCGGGATTGGATTGGCACCGAAAATCGACTTGATGATCTCCTGAAGCACAATCGCCAGTCCGAAAGTCACCAGGATCTGATCCGCGTGCGGCCGGTTGTAGAAGTGCTTGATCAGGCCGCGTTCCATGACGAAGCCGATCAGCAGCATCACAGGGATGGCCAGCAAGATCGAAACCGGCACCGTATAGTTCAGAATCCATGCGCCGAAGTCGCCGAGATAGGCTTCCACATAAGGCGTGCGGATCTCCAGAGGCGTACCCCAGGCGGTCGTCCGTTCCGGGTCTATCGAGACCGTTTCCAGGCTTAAAAGCTTGTTGAATGTCACGGCGCAAAACGCGCCGAGCATGAACAGCGCGCCGTGGGCGAAGTTCACCACTCCCAGCGTGCCGAAAATGAGGGTCAGACCAAGGGCAATAAGCGCATAGGCGCCGCCTTTGTCCAGACCGTTCAAGAGTTGAAGTAAGATGACGTCCATCGGTTCTGCCGGAGTTCTCTGCCCTAAGACCCTGAGGAAAGACGGCCGCCCACGCAGGGGCGGCCGCCAAATGTTTTACGGTGCGATTATGCGCCGTTGTTGCAGGTGCCGAGGTCGCCCTTAACGTCAGCCATGTCAGGTGCATACTCGACCTGAGCGCGCGGGGTAACTTCAACAACTTCCAGAACGTCGAACTGGGAGCTCGGGTTTTCCTTACCCTTCACGACCAGAACGTCCTTGAAGCACTGGTGGTCTGCACCACGGTACAGGGTCGGGCCATTGCCGAGACCGTCGAACTCGAAGTCCTCGAGAGCTTCGGCGAGAGCGCAAGGCTGGAAGGTTCCTGCCCGCTGAGCAGCGTCTGCATAGAGCAGAGCCTGACAGTAGGTGGTGTGCGCAGCCTGGCTCGGCGGGAAGCCGTATTCCTGACCGAAGGACTTGACGAATGCTTGAGAGCCTGCGTCCTGCAGCGACCAGTGCCAGTTGGTGGAACCGTAGATGCCCTTGACGTTTTCGCCAGCACCCTGAGCCATGAGGCGGGAGTACAGCGGAACAACAATGGCGAAGTCCTTGCCGTTGACCTGCTTGTCACGCAGACCGAACTGAACAGCCTGTGTCAGGGAGTTGACCATGTCCTTGCCGTAGTGGTTCAGGACCAGAACGTCAGCACCGGAGTTGAGTACCGGAGTGATGTACTGCGAGAAGTCACCAGCACCAAGCGGGGTGCGAACGGCAGCAGCCGTGTTCCAGCCCATGCCTTCGGTGTACTTCTTGATGGAACCTTCCTGCGACCAGCCCCAGGTGTAGTCTGCGGTCAGGTGGTAGGCGGTCCGGTCAGTGCCGAATGCGTTCTTAAGCACCGGAGCAAGAGCAGCGCCGGACATTTCCGTGTTGAAGAAGTGACGGAAACCGTTGGCACGGCGGTCTTTACCGGTCGTGTCGTTGGAGTGGGTCAGACCAGCCATGAAGATGACGCCAGCTTCCTGGCAGAGCGACTGAACAGCGATCGCCACGCCAGAGGAAGAACCACCGGTGATCATGATCGCGCCGTCTTTTTCGATCATGCGCTTAGCGGATGCGCGTGCCGCGTCGGACTTGGTTTGCGTGTCACCAGTCACATAAACGACCTTCTTGCCGTTTACGCCGTTGCCCTGCAGAGCCTTCGACGAGAAGGTGTTCAGCATGCCGCCGTCGCCCTCACCGTTGATGTGCTTCACAGCGAGCTGGTAAGCGCGCAGTTCATCAGCCCCCTCATCGGCATACGCACCGGTCTGCGGAACGTTGAAGCCGAATGTTACTTCGCCGCCGGTGGGCTCGTTCAGATAACCGGCCGACCATGCCGAACTTGTAAAGATCGTCGGCGCAGCCAGGGTAACACCGCCTGCGGCACCAGCCCGCAAAATCGAACGACGGCTAAGGGGTTTACGAATAAGGGTCATACTTTCCTCCCAGAAAGGCCCAAAAAAGCCTAGACTAAATTCTGCAGCTGCTGCTGCAGTTGGCGAACAAACAAGAAAGTCGTCAAACCGTTCGAACAGCCTGACTACCCCAAAGTTTGCTAGCTGCGCCGACTGTAAAAAAACGCGGAATGAGGGAGCAATACGACTATCGGCGCGGGTTGCTCTCAGGCACTGTCACAATAATTTCAGAATTCAGCGGTCATTTGGATTCAATCTCAAATCCTTCCGCACTGCAAAGAGGATTTTTTCATTACAAAGCATACTCTTGTTTTTCATTATACTGCATTGCCGCAGAATTGATGCGGCGCAAACTCTTCCAACCATCACCTGGACGGGATTAGCCAAAAGTTACATACCGGAACGCGATCCGGTTCTGGCGATTCAGGAAAATTAGGCAGGAACATCCACAAATGAGCCATTCGATCACGACAATTGAAGAGCTGAACCAGATCTACGGCGAGCCGGTTCTGGCATCTACCGCAAAAGTGGCCGACCGTGTAACGCCGCTGTACCGCAAGCTCATTGAAGCGGCGCCATTCTGCGCCCTCGCAACCGCCGGACCAGAGGGCCTGGACTGTTCTCCCCGGGGGGATCGCGAGACCTGCCTGCATATTGCGGATGAAAAGACGCTGATGATTCCGGACCGGCGCGGAAACAACCGAATCGATTCCCTGCGCAACATCGTCCGCGATCCACGTGTGGCGCTGATGCTGCTGATTCCCGGCTCTGGAAGTACGCTTCGGATCAACGGCTCTGCCTCACTTACAACGGACCCCGCCCTTCTGGAAGAGCTTGCGACCGAGGGCAAACAGCCGCGCTGCGTTATCGTCATAAAACTGGAAGAAATCTATTTCCAATGCGCCCGAGCGGTAATCCGCGCCAACTTGTGGGAAGCGGAATCTCTGGTTGATCCGGCCACACTGCCAACTCCTGGCGATATCCTGAAGGAAATGACCTCCGGCGAATTCGAAGGAGCCAGCTATGACAAGGCATGGCCGGACCGGGCCGCAAAGACAATGTGGTGACCACGGGAATGGTTTGGTCCCCACTCCTGGAAGCAGGCTTTCCGGTCATCATCCATACATTGTCGGCGATTGGCGCCCTGCTGATCGGCTCGGCTCAAATGCTGCTGGAAAAAGGCACCCGGACACACAAGGTCATGGGTTATCTGTGGTGCACACTGTTGCTCTGGACCGCCATTTCCAGCTTCTGGATCCACGAAATACGGATGTTCGGCCCCTGGAGCTTGATCCATCTGCTTTCGATCTGGGCACTGCTGAACATCGTCTATGCCCTTCATGCTGCCAGAACGGGGCGGATCACAGCTCATAAGAAAGCCATGCGCGGCCTTTATTTCTACGCATTAATTCTGGCAGGTGTGTTCACCCTTATGCCCGGCAGGATCCTCAACCAGATACTGTTCGGATAAGCAAGGATGGGCGCCTGCCCGAACCAGTAAAATATCTTACTGGCCTTTGACGGAAGCCTCACTGAACACATATGAACGTCAGCAACAGTTTTGTTTCTTCTCCACCACGACGGGATCATTGATGTCACAAAATCCGCTCCTTCAAGACTGGACCACGCCTTTCGAACTTCCTCCGTTCGGCACGATCGAAGCCTCCCATTTCACCGAGGCGTTCGATACGGCCATGGCGGAAGCCCGGGCGGAAGTGGACGCCATAGCGGATCAGGAAGACGCGGCGGATTTTAGCAATACAATCCGAGCCCTGGAAAATTCCGGCGAAAGCCTGGCCCGCGTCGCACGGACGTTTTTCAATTTGTCGGGCGCAGATACCAATCCCGAACTTCAGGCGATTGAGCGCGACATTGCACCAAAACTGGCAAAGCATTCCTCGGATACCCTGCTGAACGCCGCCTTGTACAAACGCATTGCTGCGCTCTGGGACCAGCACGACACACTTGGTCTCGATGTGGAAGAAGCGCGGGTGCTTGAGCGCTACCACAAGAACTTTCAGCGTGCAGGCGCAGGGCTTCAAGCTTCAGACAAGGAGCGCATGGCCGAAATTTCCCAGCGCCTGGCAACCCTTGGAACACAGTTTGCCCAGAACATGCTGAAGGATGAAGCCGACTACCAGCTTGTTCTGGAAACGGAGGAAGACCGCGCAGGTCTACCGGCCTTTCTTCTTGCAGCTGCGGCGGAAGCTGCCAGAGACCGTGGACTGGAGGGAAAGCACGTCATTACCCTGTCCCGGTCCTCTATCGAGCCTTTCCTTCAGTTTTCATCAAACCGCGCCTTGCGCGAAGTCGCCTTCAAGGCATGGGCTGCGCGCGGCGAAAATGGTGGCGAAACGGACAACCGGAAAATTGCCGCCGAAACGCTGGAGCTGCGCTCGGAAAAGGCAAAGCTGCTTGGCTTTGACACTTTCGCCGACTTCAAGCTGGACGACAGCATGGCGAAAACCCCGGCCTCCGTCCGCGAGTTGCTGACCAAGGTCTGGTCTCCGGCCGTTGCCCGCGCCCGTGCAGAAGAAGATAAGCTGGCCGCTATGGCGCAAAGCGAAGGCGAAAACTTCAAGATATCGCCGTGGGACTGGCGGTATTATTCGGAGAAAGTCCGCAAGGCGGAACACGATCTGGATGAAGCCGAGATCAAACCCTATTTGCAGCTTGACCAGATCATCGACGCCGCCTTCGACACAGCCCACCGCCTGTTTGGCTTGAGTTTCGCTGAAAAGCCGGACCTTCCAGTCTACCATCCGGACGTCCGTGCTTTTGAGGTCACCGACCGTGACGGCAAGCATGTCGGGCTGTTTCTGGGCGATTATTTCGCCCGCGCGTCGAAACGCTCCGGCGCCTGGATGAGTGCCTTCCGCAGTCAGCACAAATTACGCGGCGACGTCAGCCCGGTCATCGTCAACGTGATGAATTTCTCAAAAGGCGCACCAGGTGAAGCGACGCTGCTGACATTTGACGATGCACGAACCCTGTTCCACGAGTTCGGTCATGCCCTGCACGGATTGCTGTCCAATGTGACCTATCCGATCATCTCCGGAACCGGTGTGGCACGGGATTTTGTTGAACTGCCCTCTCAGCTCTATGAACATTGGCTCTCCGAGCCGGAAGTTCTGGCCAAGTTCGCCGTTCATTATAAAACCGGTGAGCCCATGCCAAAGGCGCTGCTGGACAAATTGCTGGCAGCAGAGAACTTCAATCAGGGTTTTGCCACCGTTGAGTACACCGCCTGTGCGCTGGTCGATCTGGAAATGCACCTGATTGAAGATCCATCCGGTCTGGATGTCAGTGCCTATGAGGCTGAAGCGCTTCAGAAGATCGGCATGCCGGAAGCGATCATCATGCGGCATAGAGTCCCGCATTTTGCCCACGTCTTTTCCGGCGACGGTTATTCTTCAGGCTACTACAGCTACATGTGGTCGGAAGTCATGGATGCCGACGCGTTCGGTGCTTTCGAGGAATCCGGCGACATTTTCGACCCTGAAACCGCCGAGCGACTGTACACGCACATCTATTCGGCAGGCGGCCGCCCTGACCCTGCAGAGACATATCGAGCCTTCCGTGGCCGCGATCCGAAAATCGATGCTTTGCTTGAAAAGCGCGGCCTCGCCGCTGCATGATGCGGTTGCGGGCCGTTGCGCCCGCACCCCAGTCAATCCGCGTTTCGGACGAGTGTCATGAGTCACCGATCCCTTTCCTTGCCAACAGGGCAGACATCGCCGCTGCTTCGCGCGGCCCTTGTTCTGAGCGGTGCTTTCGGCGCATCAGGTGTGGTGCTTCTGGCATGGGCCGCGCACGGAGATACAAGCGGGCTTGCGACAACCGCCGCGCAAATGATGCTGTTCCATGCTCCGGTGATCCTCGCGCTTGGCGCCATCAGTCAAATGCGCCGCTCCTTCCTGCTTACTCTCGCCCTAGTCCTGCTAACGCTAGGCCTTGTCCTGTTCTGCGGCGATCTGATCAGCCGCACGTTCACCGGAGACCGGCTGTTTCCTATGGCCGCACCCACGGGCGGCACGCTCACCATTGCAGGCTGGGTTGCAATGGTTTTATGTGCATTCCGGCTTCAGGCAAGATAACTATTGCCGTGAGATCAGCTTGGCCGCGCGCCAGATAGGTTTGAAAAGTGACTGTATCCGCCGACGTTTCGCCCCCTTCATCCCTGCCCGCCTCTAACACCACAACGCAGGCGGAGGAGGACTTCGTACCGCCCTACCCGCTGCGTTATGAAAACATGCCGCCGGTCTGGACCCTGATCGGCATGGCAAGAAAGAATTTTCTGTCCGTTTGGGGCGTCGATGATTTCAAGGGGCGGCTGCGCAGCAAGAAAATCCTGACCCGCGAAATCGTGGTGTGTAACCGGCCCGACGTGGTCCGCGAGGCTTTCCAGACCAACCACGCCACCTTGCAGCGCAAGAGCCCGCAGATGCGCCATGCGCTGGAACCGCTGTTGGGCGATGGCCTTTTTGTAAGTGACACGGAAACCTGGGCAAAGCGGCGCAAAGTCGTTGCTCCAATCATCCATGGCTCCCGTGTACCTGGTTTTGCGCCGATCATGATCGAAACAATCGAAGAAAAACGGGCTGAATGGGCTGCCAAAGGGGAAGGCGCGGAAATTGACGCCCTGGCTGATATGGCCCATTTGACCGCCGAAATCATCAGCCGGACCGTCTTTGGCCGCGATCTTGGGAAGAACTATGCCAGCGAAGTGGTACAGGGCTTCTCCAACTATCAAAAGCACATAGACCAGGTGGACGTATTTTCCCTGCTTGGCCTGCCCGAATGGCTTCCGCGCTTCCGGGGCCGGTCGATCAAGAAGTCAAAGGAACGGATTCTAACGGTTCTCGACAAGATCATCGACAGCTACCATAGCCAAAAGGCGGCCGGCGAAGCATCGGTTATTGGCGGCCTTCTGGAAGCCCGTGACGAAGATGGCAATCCCCTCTCCCGCGATGCAATCCGCAACGAGGCAGCCGTCATTTTCATGGCCGGCCATGAAACCACGGCCAATACCCTGGCCTGGGCCTGGTATTTGTTGTCCCAATCGCCCCGCGTCGCGCAGAAACTCCACGAAGAGCTGGATCAGGTGCTTCAGGGCCGCACGCCTGAGTTCAAGGACGTTGCAAACCTGCCGTACACCAAAGCGGTGATCGAAGAGAGCCTGCGCCTTTATCCGCCAGTGCCTATTCTGGCACGCGAGGCCATGGAAGACACGGAAATCAGCGGCAAGCCGATCCCGAAAAAATCGCTGGTTCTCGTTGTACCCTGGCTGATGCACCGCAATCCGGAACTCTGGGATAATCCTGATGCGTTCAGCCCAGAACGGTTCCTCGACCGGGAAGCGAAAAAACCCAACAAATACGGCTATGTGCCTTTCAGCATCGGCCCGCGGATCTGTGCCGGACTGCAGTTCGGCATGACAGAGTCCATCCTATCGATGGCAATCCTGGCGCAGGCGTTTGATCTAAGGCTGCTTCCCGGAACAGATGTGCAGCCCGTCTGCCGCCTTACACTTCGTGCCGGCGACAGACTGCCAATGACGTTGCACTCGCGAACGAAGTAATTGCGGGAACGCTACATTATCCGTTCAAACGCGCTGCATGCCATTCCACGTGATCGCGCCCAAAGGTCGAGACGAAATAGTAGGAGTGGTCATACCCCTCTTGCATCCGGAACACATGCGGCGTCCGGGTTTCCGTCAGTGCTGATGCAAGTGCCTCAGGCTTGAGCAGATCCAGAAACTGGTCGCTTGCCCCCTGGTCGATCAGGATATCGGATGTCCAGCCGGTCTCTTTCAAAAGAAGCGTGGCATCGTGCCCGGACCACGCCCCTTCGTCCGCGCCCAGATACGCCGTCAATTGTTTGCGCCCCCAATCAGAGGCTGACGGATGCGCAATGGGTGCAAAAGCGGAGAGCGACTGAAACAGCTCCGGATTGTTCATCGCCAGCGTCAAGGCTCCGTGCCCGCCCATGGAGTGGCCGGTAACGCCATGCGCATCAGAGACCGCGAAGTTCTGAGAGACAAGAGCCCGCAATTCGCCGGTCACATAGCTCGCCATCTGGAAATGCGGTTTCCAGGGAGCCTCTGTCGCGTTGACATAAAACCCGGCTCCTTGCCCGAGATCATAGGCCTCGTCATCTGAAACACCGTCGCCGCGCGGGCTGGTATCAGGGAATACAAGCGCCAGTCCGAACTCCGCGGCATGGGCCTGCAGTCCGGCCTTGGTCATGGCGTTTTCATGGGTGCAGGTGAGACCGGACAAATACCAAAGGCACGGCACCGGACCGGTCCTGGCCTGCGGCGGCAGATAGACCGCAAAGGTCATTTCACACGAACACACCTCGGACTGATGGCTGTAAACGCCCTGCACACCGCCATACGACCGGTTTTCAGAAAGGGTTTTCATCAAAACTCCAGATTTTCCGCTGTCATCCCATTGCTTGACCATGGGATCCATACCGCTTGAAGCGCCGCAAACTACAATATGTGCGGAAAGAAAACGGAATGGATTGCCGGATCAAGTCCGGCAATGACGTTGTAAGGAAATGGTTGAACCCAAAAATGGCTTCAGTACATCACCACCGAGCGGATCGATTCACCGGCGTGCATCAGGTCAAAGCCCTTGTTGATGTCTTCCAGCGGCATCGTATGGGTGATCATCGGGTCGATATCGATCTTGCCGTCCATGTACCAGTCGACGATTTTAGGCACGTCGGTCCGCCCGCGTGCGCCGCCAAAGGCTGTACCGCGCCAGGAGCGGCCGGTGACCAGCTGGAACGGACGGGTGGCGATTTCGGCGCCGGCCGGGGCAACGCCGATGATGATGGATTCTCCCCACCCCTTGTGGGCGCATTCCAACGCAGTCCGCATCACGCCAACGTTGCCGGTGGCATCAAAGGTATAGTCGGCGCCGCCCTTTGTCAGGTTAACCAGATAAGGCACCAGATCCTCATCCACTTCGGACGGATTGACGAAATCGGTCATGCCAAAGCGTTCGGCCATTTCCTTTTTCGACGGATTGAGATCAACACCGACAATCTGGTCCGCCCCTGCGAGCCGGAGCCCCTGGATAACGTTGAGGCCAATGCCGCCAAGACCGAAGACAACGGCCCGCGATCCTTCCTCGACCTTGGCCGTATTGATGACGGCACCAATGCCCGTCGTAACACCGCAACCGATATAGCAAACCTTGTCGAACGGCGCGTCCTCGCGGATTTTCGCCAAAGCGATTTCCGGCACGACCGTATGATTGGCGAAGGTCGATGTGCCCATGTAGTGCAGGATCGGGTCGCCATCGAGCGTGGTGAACCGGGAGGACCCGTCCGGCATCAATCCCTGGCCTTGGGTGGAACGGATAGCCTGGCAGAGGTTGGTTTTCGGATTGAGGCAATACTCGCAGTTCCGGCACTCGGGCGTGTAAAGAGGGATCACATGGTCGCCCGGTTTGAGCGTAGTCACGCCAGGCCCAACCTCGACGACAACACCCGCGCCTTCGTGACCGAGGATGGCCGGAAACAGACCTTCTGGATCTGCGCCTGAAAGCGTAAATTCATCAGTATGACAGATACCTGTGGCCTTTATCTCAACCAAAACTTCAAAAGCCTTTGGCCCTTCCAGATTGACTGTGGTCACCTCAAGCGGCTTGCCCGCTCCAATTGCCACTGCTGCTCTAGTCTGCATATCCGTCCCCTAACTCTTGTATGTGACGTTCCTGCCGGTGCAGGACAGCTCCAAACTTGTGTTTTTTCGAATTCGACCAGCACTCAAACCATGCATCGAAACCGCATACCATGCATGTTGTAGAACAATCCCGCAGAGCGCAATGTCGCAAGGCCGCCATCGCACATACCAGAGCCGTCGTCCCGGTTCCAATGTGGCGGGTGGCCAGAAAGCAGCCACGATGTATTTGAACAAGCGGGGACACAAACCCACAGGCCGCACCGAAATAACTTCTATTCAATTTATATAATAAATGTGATTCAATATATTTCGCAGCATATGCAGATTCGAACCCGGTTGTTGATTCATGAATAGATCAATCAAAACAAGAAGAAGAAAAAAAGAATCTCTTGCAACTAAACTTTCTCTATTTCTGCTTGCAGCTATTGTTATTACGGTAACAACGACTTTGGGGGTGGTTTTCTGGCTTTCCAACAAACACAACACTCTCGCGGAATTGAACTCAGTCCGCATGGTCGCTGGCGGGCTGAAAGCGCTTGAAAAAAGCCTCAGCCTGGAAACGCAGGACTATGCCTTCTGGATTGAAGGTAATCGGCACATCGTTGCCGAGGATGCAGAGGCCATGACATCAGCATTTGGCCCGAGTGTTCATGCGAACCGGATTTTCGACCTCTTCCTAGTTTCCCGATCGCAAGAAGGCGCCCAATACGGCTGGGTTATCGGCGAAGCAGAGAACGTATTGAAGGACTTAATTCCCGACCCGCTGCTTCACACGATCCGAAACAACCTGATTGAACAGAATGCGGGCATTGGCGATACAACACACTTGTACGAACAGGTATCCGGTAAGTTTTTTATGCTGTCAGCTGCATTTGCAGGACCGGACCCGAACGCAGAATTCGACCCGCTTTCGCAGCAGCTGATCATCATCGGATATCAGCTTGGAAAGGATCGTCTGGAAGAACTCGGGCGGCAGTTTCTCATTGAGGACATCCGGATTGACTCCAAGCCTTCATTGCTCAATCAGGAAGACCAGCTCAGCATTCCTATTGTGGGACCTTACGGTGCGTCTCTAGCCTATATTTCCTGGCGGCCGGAACAGCCGGGCGATTCCGTGCTGTCGGCAGCTTTGGGCCCACTCTTGGCCGCACTGGCGATCGTAACCCTACTGGGTCTGCTCATCACCAGATGGGCAAGCTCGGCCGCGCAAAGCCTGGCCGACAAAGAAGCGGAATCCTTCTGGGCTGCACGGACAGATACACTGACCAACCTGCCCAATCGCTGGCAATTCCTGAACAAGTTGGGCGATCGTGAAGTTCAGCTTGCCTGCCAGAACAATCGGCTGGCTATTGTGCTGCTCGACATCAACGGCTTCAAGTACATCAACAACGCCGTTGGAACTGCGGGCGGGGATGAGCTGATAAGACAGGTCGCGGATCGATTGCGAGACTCGCTTCACTCCAACCAGTTTCTGGCCCGGGTAGGCGGAAATGAATTCAGCGTGCTTTTGACTGCCTTAAACCCTGAAGAAACCGCCACTGAGTTCGCTCGTCTTTGCCAAGACATCCTGAAGCAGGAGTTCATCCTCAATGGCAAGGCTCTGCGCATCTCAGCATCGATTGGCTTCGCTAGCTGTCAGGGCTTTGAAATAAATACATACGAACTGCGCCGACGGGCGAATGTAGCACTGTTTGAATCAAAACGCCGTGGTACTGGACTTTCTATTGGTTATGAAACTACTCAGGACGACTTGCAAAACCAGAACAAGGACCTAGAATACGCACTCGGCAAGGCAATTGACCAGGGTGAAATCTACGTCGAATACCAGCCGATTGTCAGCTCTTCGGAACGCCGCTTTAGCTATGCAGAAGCCTTGGCCCGGTGGCAGTCCAAGGACTTTGGCCAAGTCCGGCCAGACGTCTTTATCTCTCTTGCTGAGCGGGCAGGACTGATCAACGCTCTAGGACAGTGCATTCAAAGAAAAATTCTTGCGGACATGAAGAACTGGCCGAAACTCAAGGTGAGTTTCAATGTTTCACCAATGGAGTTAGGCAGTCCCGATTTTGCCGAAACGCTGATTCAGCAAACAGAGGAGTTTGGCGTTGAACCAAACAGACTTGAGATCGAACTGACTGAAGGCATAGTGGTCAATCATCCAGAGTTCGCCCGGGAAAAACTCGAAGTTTTGCGCAACACGGGGTATTCGATCGCATTGGATGACTTTGGAACGGGGTTTTCATCCATCGGATACCTCCGGAAGATGCCTTTCGACAAACTGAAGATCGACCGCAGTTTCATTAAAGGTATTGAAGCAACGGACGACGCCATGACCATGCTGAAGTCTATGGCCACACTTGGAAAAAGCCTCCATATGCGCATTGTTGCCGAAGGCATTGAAACCCTTGGAGAAGCACTGACGGCAACAAGTTGCGGCTGCGATCTTTTACAGGGTTATCACTTTTCAAAACCCCTGCCCTACGCCGAGCTGCGCGAAAAATTCAGCAACGACGAAGCCGAGAACGCCGATACGGCCTGACATACGGATCGATCCGGTTGGTGGATGTCGGATTCGTACCACTATGCGGCTGAATAAGACTTCGCATTTTCCAGTCAACGCGCGATGATCCAGCCGCTAGGCAAAACCCCTTCGCACGGCTCGACCGCTGACGAAGGGCGGCTGTGTGGTCTGTTTAATCCCCTGGGAGCCGCGCTCTATGACGCGATATTCGTTTCTTGAACTGGCGAAGAACGCCTTTTCCGCCCACAAGAACTGGGGCCGGCAATGGCGTGCGCCGGAACCGAAGAAAGAATACGACATCATCATCGTCGGCGCTGGCGGGCATGGGCTTGCAACGGCCTATTATCTGGCCAGCGAACACGGCCTGAAGAACATTGCGGTCATCGAAAAAGGCTGGCTTGGCGGCGGCAACACGGGCCGCAACACCACCATCGTGCGCTCCAACTACCTTTGGGAAGAAAGCGCGGCCCTCTACAATCACGCCATCGGCCTCTGGCAGGGCCTTTCCCAGGAGCTGAACTACAACGTCATGTATTCCCAGCGCGGTGTCATGATGCTCGCGCACACGGTGCATGATGTGCAGGTGTTCAAGCGGCACATTCATGCCAACCGCCTCGCCGGCGTTCAGAACGAGTGGTTGACACCGGAAGAAGCCAGGGAATTCTGCCCACCGCTGAATATCGGCAAAGACATCCGCTATCCGGTGATGGGCGCGGCGCTTCAGCGTGTTGGCGGCACGGCACGCCATGATGCGGTTGCCTGGGGTTATGCGCGCGGCGCTGATCAACTGGGCGTCGATATCATCCAGAACTGTGCCGTTACCGGGATCCGCCGGGATGCGAACGGAGCCGTGGAAGGCGTTGATACGGCCAAGGGCTTTGTCAAGGCAAGGAAGGTCGGCGTGGTTGCTGCCGGGCACACATCCGTCCTCATGGACATGGCTGGCGTCCGCGTTCCGCTGGAATCCAATCCGCTGCAGGCGCTGGTGTCCGAACCCGTCAAACCGGCCTTCCCGTGTGTGGTCATGTCAAACACCATCCACGCCTATATTTCCCAGTCGGACAAGGGCGAACTGGTGATTGGTGCAGGCACGGACCAGTTCGTGTCCTACAGCCAGACCGGCGGTATTCACATCACCACGCACACAATTGATGCGATCTGTGAGCTCTTCCCGATGTTCCGCCGCATGCGCATGCTGCGTAACTGGGGCGGCATCGTGGATGTGACGCCGGACCGATCGCCGATCATCGCCAAGACGCCCGTCCCAGGGCTCTATGTCAACTGCGGCTGGGGCACTGGCGGTTTCAAGGCAACGCCGGGGTCCGGGCATGTCTTTGCCCATACGATCGCCAAGGATGAGCCGCACCCGATCAATGCGCCGTTCACGCTCGAGCGGTTCCGCACCGGCCGCCTGATTGACGAAGCGGCCGCCGCCGCCGTGGCCCACTAGGGCGCGCAATTGCCTCTTGTTAGAGGCCGAAACCATCTCCTGCTGATCGAGACGGCAGGAACATACGTTACAGACGATCCGGCTTTTGCCGTGACCAGAACAGAAATTTGAGGTCGTAAAGTGCTGTTGATCCACTGCCCCTATTGCGGCGTTGAGCGTCCGGAACTGGAGTTCCGCTGTGGCGGCGAAGCGCACATCGCCCGCCCTGCCGATCCATCCACCCAAACCGACGAGCAGTGGGCCGAATTCCTCTATATGCGCACCAATACCAAAGGCGTTTACGCTGAACGCTGGCGCCATATCCATGGGTGCGGCCGCTTTTTCAACGCCGTTCGCGACACGGTCAGCGACAAATTTCTAAAGGTCTACAAGACAGGTGAGCCGATGCCCGATCTGGAAGAGCTCACCAAGGAGGCGTCGAAATGAGCCAGCCATTCCGCGCTGATTCCGGCGGCCTGATCGACCGCAGCCAACCGGTCACCTTCACCTTTGATCAGGAGCAACTGCAAGGCTTTGCCGGCGACACCCTCGCCTCGGCCCTTTTGGCAAATGGCATTCACCTGGTTGGCCGGTCGTTCAAGTATCACCGCCCGCGCGGCATTCTGACCGCCGGCTCAGAAGAACCGAATGCACTCGTCGGTGTCTACCGGCGCGGTGACCAGACGCCAAACCTCCGGGCAACCCAGGTCGAACTTTATGAAGGGCTGGAAGCGATCAGCCAGAACCGCTTCCCCTCCCTCGGCTTTGATGTTGGTGCGGTCAACGACCTTCTGTCGCCGTTGTTTCCTTCAGGCTTCTACTACAAGACCTTCATGTGGCCGAAAGCCTTCTGGGACCGGGTCTATGAACCGATCATCCGCGCGGCAGCCGGACTTGGAAAACCACCTAAAAATCCGGATCACGACCGTTACGCCAACATTTATGCCCACTGCGATGTTCTGGTTGTCGGCTCCGGCCCGGCTGGACTGGCCGCAGCGCTCGCAGCAGCGGAAACCGGCGCACGCGTAATCCTGTGCGACGAGCAGGCAGAGTTCGGTGGCTCCCTGCTAAGCGAAAGCACGGCGACCATCGACAGCAACCGGCCTGCGGATTGGGTTTCTGACACGGTCACAAACCTACGCGCAATGGACAACGTCACCCTGCTGCCACGCACAACTGCATTTGGCTATTTCGCGCAGAACTTCGTCGCCCTTGCAGAGCGGGTGACCGATCACCTGTCCGATCCTGATCCAAAGTTGCCACGCGAGCGCCTTTGGCAGGTCCGGGCGAAAGAAGTCGTCATTGCCGCCGGCAGCATCGAGCGGCCAATGGTGTTTCCGGAAAATGACCGGCCGGGCATTTTGATGGCCGGTGCCGCACGCACCTATCTCAACCGCTATGGCGTCAAGGCCGGACAAAAGGCGGTTGTTGCGACAGCTTGCGACACAGCCTGGCAGGCCGCGTTCGATCTCGCCGACAAAGGCGTCGAAATCGCCGTTATCGCTGACATGCGGGCTGAACCGCCAGAATCCTTGCGCGCAATCGCCGAAGCCCGCGGCATTCGCGTTGAAACCTCTTGCGTTGTCACCGGCACGAAAGGCCGCCGACGGGTCAGTGGCGCCCTACTCGGCCGCCTCGATGCTTCCGGCGCCGTGAAGTCAGCCGGGGACGCCGCCTGCGATGCGCTCTTGATGTCCGGAGGCTGGACACCGACGGTCAGCCTCTATTCCCAATCTAGAGGCAAGGTTGTCTGGGATGCCGAAGCAGGTGCGTTCCTGCCCGGCAGCCATGTTCAGAATGAGCGGTCAACAGGCGCTGCCAAAGGGCTCTACGGCCTCAATGACACCCTTGCCGACGGATATGCAGCCGGCGAAGAAGCCGCAAAGGCGGCCACAGGCAAGACAGCGTCAACGACAAGGGCGGTCGCCGCCGGTGGTGAAGCCGGATCGGGCGGCACGCTGGGCGCATTGCCTCATGACCGGAATGCCGCCAAGGTCAAAGCCTTCGTCGACTATCAAAACGACGTGACGGCCAAGGACGTGAAGCTGGCCGTGCGCGAAGGCATGCACTCGATCGAGCACATCAAACGCTACACGACGACCGGCATGGCCACCGACCAGGGGCGTCTTTCCAACATGAACGCCCTGTCGATCGCCTCCAACGCGCTGGAAAAGCCACTGCCGGAGGTCGGGCTGACGACGTTCCGCCAGCCGTTTACGCCAACCACCTTCGGCACATTCGCTACAAGTTCACGCGGCGAGTTCTTCGATCCTGTGCGCAAGACCCCGTCCCATGAGTGGGCGGAAGGCGCAGGCGCGGTCTTTGAAGACGTCGGCCAGTGGAAACGGTCCTGGTACTTCCCGGAAAATGGCGAGGACATGCATCAGGCGGTCGCCCGTGAATGCCGCATTGTACGTGAAAAGGCCGGACTGTTTGACGCCTCTACCCTCGGCAAGATCGAGGTCGTCGGGCCGGATGCGGCTGAATTCATGGAACGCATGTACACCAACCCGTGGAAGAAGCTCGGTGTCGGCCGCTGCCGCTATGGCCTGATGCTCAACGATGCCGGTTTCATCATCGATGACGGTGTGATTGGACGGATAGCCGAAGACCGGTTCCATGTCACGACCACCACCGGCGGGGCTGCCCATGTGTTTGCCACCATGGAAGACTACCTTCAGACGGAATGGCCTGATCTGGATGTCTGGGTCACTTCAACTACCGAGCAATACGCAGTTGTTGCCGTCCAGGGCCCGCTGGCTCGGGATATCGTCGCTCCATTCGTTCAGGGTATTGATCTGTCGTCAGATGCCTTCCCGCATATGAGCGTTGCGACAGGCAAATTCTCCGGTGTTCCCTGCCGCCTGTTCCGCATTTCCTTCACCGGTGAAATGGGCTTTGAAATCAACGTGCCACGCCGCCATGGCAAGATGCTGTGGGACACCTTGGCTGCGGAAGTCGCCAAACATGGCGGCGCGCCCTATGGCACGGAAACCATGCACGTTCTTCGTGCCGAAAAAGGGTACATCATTGTCGGTCAGGAGACCGACGGCACCGTGACCCCGGACGATGTCGGCATGACATGGGCGATAGGCAAAAAGAAATTCGACTTTGTCGGCAAACGCGGTCTTCAGCGGCCGGACCTTGTTGCCAGCGGCCGCAAACAGCTCGTCGGCCTGCTCACGAAAGACCGCCGAACGGTTCTGGAGGAAGGCGCTCAGGTCACGAAGGTGCCGGACCCGGCAACAGGCACACCTGCGGAAGGTCATGTCACGTCTGCCTACCACAGCCCGGCAGCCGGCAGCTCCATTGCTCTGGCCATGATCAAGGACGGACGCGCAGCCATGGGCGAAACCCGTTACATACCAATGCCCGGCGGCGCGATCGAAGTGGAAGTCGTTGAAACGGTCTTCGTCGACAAGGAAGGAGAACGGGTCAATGGCTGATCCAGCATCAAACGCGATTTACCTGCCCGATTCTGACGAAGCGCCTTTGCTCGCGCTGACACAGGTTTCGATACGCCCGGCAATGCCCCTGAGCAGGCTTTCCTTTCGCGGGCACGCAGAAGCGCAAAAGGCTGCAGGGGCGGCCTTGGGTTTCGACCTGCCGCAAGCGCCCCTGTCGGCGACCGTCAAGGATGGCAAAGCAGCTCTTTGGCTTGGGCCGGACGAATGGATGATCCTCGCTGCTGAAGCAGATCTGGACACCCTTCAGGCAAGTTTGTCGAAAAAGATTGGCGAAGCCCCGCATGCACTGGTCGACATCTCCCATCGCCAGGGTGCAGTGATCATAGAAGGCGCCAAGGCAGAATGGCTGTTGAATTCGGGCATTCCGATCGATCTTCATGGTGACGCCTTTCCATTCGGAATGGTGACCAGAACCGTGTTTCAAAAGTCCCCGATTATGATTTGGCACACGGGCCCTGACAGCTTTGTTGTAGAGGCCTGGGGCTCGTTCCTGGGGTATGTAACCGGTCTCCTTTGCGAAGCGGCCGAGGAGCTCGAAGCCGCTTGAATCCCGACGCCTAGCAGACGCTCACCTGCATCGGGAAGTCTTCGCGCATGGTCAGGAACATCTGGCCGACCGGCTCGGCGGTATAGCCTGGTTTCAGCTTGAAGCTTGCGTCGCGCAACAGCGTGGCAAGCACCACCTTGGCTTCGATCATGGTGAAGGCGGCACCAAGGCAGATGCGCGGTCCGGCTCCAAAGGGAAGGAACTGGTAGCGGCTAGGCTTGAATTCTGCGTCCGGAGCAAAACGGCCCGGATCAAACGTGTTCGGATCCCGCCAGAAACTCTTGTGCCGGTGTATGGCATAGATTGGAACAAGACCGATGGCCCCTTTGGTGATCGTTGTTCCGCCGAAGTCCACATCCTGCAAAATATCCCGAACAACAATCGGCGCGGTCGGGTAAAGCCGCAGAGATTCATTGATGATCTGCTCAACGACCTTGAGATCGCCCAGGTGTTCCGGCCCGACCGGACCGTCGCCAACAACAGCGGCAATTTCGGCGCGCGCCCGTTCTGCCCAAACCGGATTTTGCGCCAAAAGGTACAACGTCCAGGACAAGGCAAGCGCGGTTGTGTCATAACCGGCGACCAGAAAGGCGATAATGTTGTTGGCCAGGCGTTCGTCGGACATTGCCTCGCCGCTCTCCGGGTCCCTTCCCCGTGCCAGGCGGGCGAGAAGATCATCGCCGTTTTCTGCATTCGCCTTGCGGTCCTGTACTAAGGCCTGAACGGCCTGATGCAGCTTTTTCTCTTGAGCCCGCATCACCGCGCCGCCAGGGCGCGGCAGCCATCCCGGAAGCCCCAGCATCTTGTAGAGGATCCACCAGTTCACATGTCGGAAATAGGCCGCGTGTCCAGATTCGATCGCCCTGATTACATCATCCGCCCCACCCTCCAGCATGGTGCGTGAGATCACATGAAAGGCGATGTGAAGCATGTCCCGGTTGATTGCCCGGAAATTCGCACTTCCGGCCTGTTTCCAAACGTCTAACTGCGCCTCTGCGGCCTCACGCATGACCGGCACATAACGCAGGATCTCCTCATGCCGGAACAGGGGTGCCGTAATCGCCCTCTGCCATTTCCAGTCCGCACCTTCGGAGGAAATCATCGCGTTGCCGAACAGTGGCTCCAGAGTTTCGTTCTGAAGCCGCCCCTTGGGGTAATCTGCCGCCTTGCGTTTCAAGACCGTTTCGACAAGCTCAGGCCCAGTGATGAATGCCATTTTGGGAAAGCTCTTGGTCACCACCAAAGGCTGTTCATAGGCCTCTTTAGGGATGATGCCGAGATTGTTCTTCACCAGACAGGCCAGATTTGCCGGAAAGCCGAGAGCCCTCGGCGCAGGTGGCACATATGCGGGAATAGCGGCGGTTTCGTCGCTCATGCGGACTTACCGTCCTCTTTGACCGCCACTTTCTGCCGCAACGAGGACAACGGCTCGCAGTCCGCGTTCACCCTTGAATAAAGTGCTTCATAGTCCTCCCATTCCGTGCCGAACAAACGGTCTAGCACCCGCGTGCCAAGGCCATAGTTGCCGGTGTACCTGGAATGATGAAGCGCGTGATAGGTGGTTGTGGTGAGAACCTGCCCGACATGCTTGTTGTAGCCGGCAGCGCGGAACTCGAAATTGGCATGGGAAAAGGAGTTGATGATCAAATAGCCGATAAACCAGGCCGCAATGCCGAAGAAATTGACGCTGACAAACTGATCGGCAATGGCAAACGGCAGCAACATGCCGATGTCGAATATGAACTTCTCCATGAAGGAGAAGGAAATCGCGGTGAACGGTGTATTCAAATGGCTCTTGTGATGTTCGGCATGGATCCAGTGGAGCGATTTAAGATGGAAGGCACGGTGGGAAAAATAGTGCCAGATTTCCGCCCAGACGGTCATGGCTAAAGCTGTAACCCAAAAGGAAGCCACGGAGGTGTTTTGAAACAGGTCGGCCATAAGGCAACCGCCAAGCATGATCGCATGCAAC
Source organism: Roseibium sp. (assembly GCA_965230705.1). GTDB lineage: Bacteria > Pseudomonadota > Alphaproteobacteria > Rhizobiales > Stappiaceae > Roseibium. Next base: position 124,252 of record CBDDLN010000002.1, read on the forward strand.
GGCGTATGGATAGAGTTCTTCAGCTCGCGTTTCAGCTGACGGCTGTTTGCAGGCAGATCGTAGATCGTTCTCTGGCAAATCTTCCAGTCATGTTTCTTGGCGTAATACCAAAAACCCGCCATCACATGGCCCAGAACAGCCACGACGGCCAGAACGATCCAGCTAGCCATCGTCATTGCTCTGCCTCCGCTTTGCCTGCCCGTGCCTTCAAAAACAGCTTGATCATTCGCCTCAGGCCATCCCGGCCCGACATTTGCGCCCCGTGCTTTTCAAGATCCAGCTTCATGGGAACAGAAGGTCCGTTTTCCGGGTGAAGGAATTCAGGTGCTGCGCCCTCAAACCCAAGCGCGCGATAATAGTCGCTCAAACTTGGAATGCAGTCGATATAACACTCGCGCATGCCATCACGGATACCGAGCTGGACAGCCTGGGCAATCAGCATGAAGGCAGTGGGGCCACCACGGTTGATCTTGTCGACGATGAACTTGGTGCAAATCCCGCAGTTGTTTGGGTAATGCGGTGAATTAATCATGCCGTAAATGGTTTCAAGGCCGTTCAGCGGACCCTCACTGGCATAATTCACGCGGAGCGTTCCTATGGTCTTTCCCTGTTTCTCCGCAATAAAGCAGTGCCCTGCCAGGTCCAGCTCATCTGTGATCACGCGCTCGCCGTGATCGGCGCCCGGCGAAGATCGGCCCAATTCGCCGCAGTAGACATCGAAGCGCAAACGCTTGGCCAGATGCCATTGGTCCTTAGACCGGCACAGCAGGATCTCAATACCCCCTGCCCCTTTCGAGACCGTTTCATCCGGCGTAACGGACAGATTGAAGCTGAGCCGCTCGGAGGCCGTTTCGGCGAGGTTCCGCAACAACCGGGCATAAAGATCCGGCCGCTCCCTGGAAATACCAGCTAATTCCTGGTCGTTCAGGCTCAGGACCTTAAGGTCTGAGGTGGCCGTTACCGACGCAGTAGCGGCCACGCCTTGCAGGAAACAGATTTCACCGACCGGCTCTCCCGCGCAAACCTGGATTTGTTCCAGCGTCTGCTTTCCATTCACAAGGTCAACGGAAGCCGTCCCTTCCTGAATCAAAAACATCTCGCGGTAGTGCTGGCCCTTTTGCCGCAGCAATTCGCCAACCTGGAATTCCCGGCAACTGCAAAACGGAACAAGTTCCTGAAGTATTGAGGGATCCGTTCCCATGATCTCTCCACCGGCTTATCGGACAATAGCCAAAATCAAACGAATAAAACTGACGCATTTTGGCGGGGCTACCCATGAGGGTCAAATTGATTGCAAAACAGGTCGCCTTCTGCCGATGCAGAGGGGAAACCTCACATACCCGCCAAAATCCACGTGCTCGACAAGAGCAACCCGCCGCCAATTGCCATGTTTGAAAAGCGTGCGGCGTCGCTCCTGATCGCCCATCTGGCCGCAAATATGACCAGAAACAGCTCAATTGTGAGGTTCAGGAACGCCCAGATAGCTGCAAGGACCAGCACCTGTTCCCAGCTGTGACCGCCCGGCTCCAGAAAGCCTGGCAACACAATCGCAACGAAGAGAAGAGCATTTGGGTTTGACCAGGAAACAAGAAAGCCGTTTGTCAATTGACGGACCCCACAGGCACTCGAGTTCGCGGCAAACGCCAGGGTCCCATTTGACGTCATTACTCTGAGGCCGACCCAGGCAAAATAAACCGCGCCCAGGATTTTAAGCCAATCATGGGCTGGCTGCACGAAATCCGACACCTGCGCCAGACAAAACAGGATCAACATACCCTTGCTCAATCTGGCGAGCAGGATGCCGAGGGCCATATTCAAGCCGGCGCTTTCCCCGTGGGCCAGAGTGTTGCTGGCCAGGGAAGCTGAGGAAATGCCGGGAATGCAGGCCAAGGCTAAGACAGAGGCGCAATAATTGAACAACAGTCCATCAGAAAAAAGCATGAAATTTCCAGCAAGTTACGATTTTAAAAGACAAAAACTCTCTGAGGCAGCACTTCAAAAATGCTTCCCGGTGTTGCGGTAAAAAAGGCTTCAAACCATCGATTTGTGGAGGAGACGCAATGCCTCCGAAGTGCTTCGCAATCACCCCGCCCGGGGAGTGTGCTGTTTCCGGAATACGTCACTCCATTCCTGGAATCTGTGGCCCAAATCACAGGCCTGCGGGATATGCCTCATAACGGCATTTGGAAGTTGACGGATCAGGGACAATCCCCTCAAATAGGGCTGGTAAGTATCTGATGTATTTGGGAATAGGTACTGTTCTTGGCTGATGAAACCACGCCCGATAGCGAGCTGCTCCGCAACCTATACGGCTTTCTTTCCGATCCGAATGAATTCGAGAATTTCCTGACTTCTCTTGATCAGAAAATCCTTGAAATCGCCAACGATGAGCCACTGGAAACTGCAGCGGCCAGTGATATCGATCACCACCTGAGCTGTGCTGCCGAAATCTTCGACAAGATCGGAATGGATTTGGCCGACGGGTCCCGCGAAGCTTCCACCGTGGATAGCCTGCCCTTGCCAGCAGCGCTTCTGGATGCAAGCGGCAAGGTCACCGCTTCAAATGACGCAGCTGAACAGGAGCTGGGGATCCGGCCCGGGGACTCTCTGACAGATCTTTCGACAGACGCCTCCGATTCACGCCAGATGCGGGATGAGTTGCGGCGGCTTTTTGAGATTCCCGAAAATGAGCTTTTTGTCATGCTGCCCGGCCATGCCGGTACTTCGGGTACTCGCAGGCTATTCACTCTGACGCGGGAATTCGATGCGCGGCACAAATTGTGCGTCCGCCTGCTTGCTGTAGACCTTGGATGGGACGATGAAGTTGGCAATTCACTCGGATACAGCTTTGGCCTGACCGGATCTGAACAGGAAGTTTTGAAAGGAATTGTTGCAGGCAAGGACTTTCAGAAGCTGGCCGAAGAACGCGGCCGGTCAGTCGAGACAATCCGGACACAGGCCAAGAGTTTGCTGCGCAAGACCGGCGCAAAGAGCCAGGTCGGCCTGGTACGCCTGTTTGCGGCAATTTCCATAGCGCAATCCGGCCGGCCGCAGGAATTGGGATCCACGGCACCAGATAGCCGGACAAAAACCACTCATTTGTTGAACCTGCCTGATGGGCGCCGTTTACAGGTCGACGAGTTCGGTCCGACAGACGGCCGCCCGGTCATACTGTTTCACGGATTGTTTTCAGGGACCGACCTGACACCCGGCGGCATCGACTATCTGCATGCAAACAACCTCAGAGTTTTGGCCCCCTGGCGCCACGGGTTTGCCGGGTCAACCGCGTTGGCAAACTCAAACGATCCTGCCCCGGTTTCATTTGCCCGTGATGTGAAATCGCTTCTCAATCATTTTGGCATTGAAAGAGCCGTTTTCCTTGGCCGGTTTACCGGTGCAATCTACAGCGCTGCGACCACCCAGGCGCTGGCAAACCGCGTAATTGCCAACGTGATGGTGTCAACAACACCTCCACTTCGAACCAAAAGCCAGTTGAAGGCCATGTCGGGCTGGCAAAAGCTCTTCGCCTATTCGATCGTCTATTTCCCTTCCGCAATTCCGATCCTGGTGAGGGGCATGCGGCAGTTCCTCTTCCGCCAGGAAACCGCAAAGTTCCTTGCCGGTTTCTATCCCGGCCCCGAGGCGGACGTGGAAGCAACCAAACGATCCGATCTCAACACCATCATCGAAGAAGGCGTCAACAACACCTTTCTTCAGGGAACCAAGGCACACGAAAGCGACCTTTTGATCACGGGAAGCGACTGGAGTTCCTATTTGCTCTCCTCCGGGACGCCAACCATCCTGCTTCATGGATCGAAAGACCCCATGGCTCCCTTGGACCAGATCGAAGACATTGCCACTGAAATCCCCGGGTGCCGGCTCAAGGTCTTTGAAAATGAGGGGCAGCTGTTCGGACACTACAAGCCGGAGCTCGTATTTGGTGAAATCGCAGGCTTGTTCGATGAAGGAAAACAAGCTCAGCAGACCTGAGGATAATCAATTCTTCAGGCAGAGCGGGTAGCTATGCTTGATCGGACCGCAAACCAGCTATCTAGCGCACTTTTGAATAATTCGGAGTCACTCGATGGAACCAAATCTGCACAGATGCAAGGCGCGGAAAGCGGATCAAGCGGCTCCATATTATTCAAAAGTGCTCTAACTGACGCCATGCTCAAAATCGGATCCTACAACATACAAAAAAGCATCGGTGTCGATGCACGCCGGCGGCCTGAACGCACGCTGGCCGTGATCCGGGAAATGGACTGCGATGTCATCGCGCTTCAGGAGGCAGACAAACGCTTCGGGCCCCGCGAAAGCACCCTGCAGCCGGAACTGATTGCGGAACTGACCGACTATAAACCGGTGCCAATCGCCGTTCGCGAAGCCAGTATCGGCTGGCATGGCAATGCGATCCTGGTTCGCAGGAACATCAGCATCGTCGATTTCAAGCGTCTGGAACTGCCGACTTTAGAGCCGCGCGGCGCGGTTATGGCAGACATTAAGATCGGCTCTCATTTGGTCCGGGTCGCCGCAATGCATTTGAGCGTGATCGCCACCTACCGCAAGCGCCAGATCGCCGCGCTGATGCATCAGCTTCATGCCCATGCCCATGACCTGCCGACCGTGCTTGTTGGTGATCTCAACGAATGGTGGGATGCCGCCGCAAGCCTGAAACTGTTCAATCCGAAGTTCGAAGTCACCACGCCTGGCCGCAGTTTCCCCTCGCCCATGCCAGTCGCGAGCCTGGACCGGATCATCACAAGTCCGGAGTTCAAGGTGCACGCGTCAGGGGTACACCGGTCCGAGACCGCCCGTATCGCCTCCGATCATTTGCCAGTCTGGGCGCAGTTGGGTCTTGAGCATCCAATCCATCCAAACCTGGAACCGGAGCCTTCTTCCGCCGGCTGAATGTCAGTCCGCCGTTAGCTCTCTTTCCAAAGCGCTCCCCATTTAGATCCGATAGCCTTTCCGGACGGACGAAGCTTTTCGCCCGGCACATCAACCACACCCCTTCCAACGATCAAAAAAGTGCGCTAGGCTACGAAAATAGAAATTATTCGGACACAAAAACAAAAAATGCAGGATTTCGCAGGATCATTTACCCTAGCAGGGCAGCTCATCGCGAGCGGCGATCCGGATCTTGCGGCTATTGTCAGCCTTTCTCTACGGGTTACGGCGACCGCTCTGGGTATTTCTGCTGTGATCGGCCTGCCTTTGGGTGCGTTTTTAGCTGTTTCCCGCTTCCCAGGGCGCACCGCGATTGTCATTGTGACAAATGCGCTTATGGGCCTGCCTCCCGTTGTGGTCGGCCTCACGGTCTACATGCTACTGTCAAATGCAGGGCCGCTTGGTGTCCTTCAGCTGCTCTATACGCCGGCCGCAATGATCATTGCCCAGTCGGTTCTGATAACGCCAATCATCACAGCGCTGACCCGCCAGGTCATTTCTGACCTCAACACCGAGTATTCCGAAACGTTCCACTCGCTCGTTGTCCCCTGGCACACGGCGATTGCGGCCCTGCTGTGGGATGCCCGGTTTTCCCTGCTCACCGTACTCCTTGCCGGCTTTGGTCGCGCGATTGCTGAAGTTGGCGCAGTCATGATCGTTGGCGGCAATATCAATCATGTCACCCGCGTGATGACGACCGCGATTGCACTTGAAACATCCCGTGGTGATCTCGCCCTGGCACTTGCACTTGGAATGGTCCTTCTTCTGATCGCTCTTGGCATCAACGGTGCTGTCGCCTTGCTGCGTGGAACGGAAAGGGAAACCGCACATGTCTGAGGTCCTGAGTTTTGCCGCTCACAGCGATTTTCATCCAGCGGCCAACCGGTCTTCCATGCCGCTGGACGTTCGGAGCCTCACTTTCGAAGCCGGCGGAACACCAATCCTGAACAACGTTGACGTGAACCTGGAAACCGACCGCCTTACTGTTTTACTGGGTCCGAATGGTGCCGGAAAAAGCGTACTGCTGAAGTTGATCCATGGCTTGCTCCCCCCAACCAGCGGTACAGTTTTATGGAATGGCCAGCCCTTGTCGCGCCAAATCCGCCAGCAACAAGCGCTCGTTTTTCAAAAACCGGTTCTTCTGCGCCGGTCGGTCGCTGCCAACCTCAAATTCGCGCTCGGGCTGCGCCGTGTGTCTGACCGGGCCGAAAGGCTTGCGGAGGCTCTTGCCGATGCTGACCTACAGCACCTTGCCAAACGCCCTGCCCGTGTCCTGTCCGGTGGTGAACAGCAACGGCTGGCTCTTGCCCGTGCCCTGATCCTGCGGCCGAAGGTCCTGATGCTGGACGAACCGACCGCCAACCTTGACCCGGCCTCCACCTTGCTGATCGAACAAGCGATTGGCCGCGTCCGGAGAAAGGGCGTGAAGGTCATCCTGATCACGCACGACCTTCATCAGGCCCGCCGCCTTGCTGAAGAAGTCGTCTTTCTTCATGCCGGAAAGGTCACCGAACACACGCCTGCCGAGCTTTTCTTCAACAGCCCGCAGTCAAGCGCGGCAAAATCCTATCTCGCCGGCGATCTGCTTATCTAACCAGTTAAAATTTTCAATGAGGAAACACCAGCAAATGTTTGTTTTAAAAAATGTTATGGTCGGCGCACTTGCGCTTGGCCTTTCACTCGGCACTTCCCTTGCTCATGCTGCTGACCAGTTCATCATTCTCCAATCGACGACTTCGACCCAGAACTCGGGACTGTTCGACGAAATCCTGCCGAAGTTCAAGGAAGCATCCGGCATCGACGTGCGCGTGGTGGCGGTCGGCACTGGTCAAGCACTGAAAAACGCTGCCAATGGCGATGGTGATGTTCTGCTGGTGCATGCAAAACCGGCCGAGGAAAAATTCATTGCCGACGGCTTCGGCGTAAAACGCTTCGATGTAATGTACAATGACTTCGTCCTCATCGGACCAAACGACGATCCGGCTGGCATCAAAGGTATGACCGATGCAACGGCCGCCCTGAGGAAAATCGCCGAAAGCAAGGCGACCTTTGCGTCCCGCGGCGATGACAGCGGCACCCACAAAAAGGAAAAAGCCCTTTGGCAAGCCGCCAATGTGAATACCGAAGAGGCTTCCGGTTCCTGGTATCGGGAAACCGGCTCGGGCATGGGAGCCACGCTCAATGCCGCGGCTGGCATGGGCGCTTACACGCTTTCAGACCGGGCCACGTGGCTAGCATTCAAAAACAAGCAGTCGATGGAAATCCTGACAGAAGGCGATGACCGCCTGTTCAACCAATATGGCGTCATACTGGTCAACCCGGACAAGCATCTCAAGGTAAAGGCCGATGCCGGGCAAGCCTTCATCCGCTGGCTGACTGGTCCGGAAGGCCAAAAAGCGATCGCAGCTTATAAGCTGGACGGCGAACAGTTGTTCTTCCCCAATGCCGAAGGCGCAGCCTGGAACTGATGCTGGCTGAAAAGTCCTTGATCAGGTCCCGGCTCAAAGGCCGGGACGGCTTTGTGTTGCTGGCCCATACAGAGCAAACCAAATCCACCCATTGCCGCCCCGGACTTGATCCGGGGCCAGGCCAAAATGCACCAACAATTCCGCCGTCATCCCGGAAAAGCGCCAGCTTTATCCGGGACCGGAGAGCCGAAAGCCTTTCGCTGATACCGACAATACACCGATAACTCCGGGGCTCCCCGGCCCCGGATCTCCGCTTTGCTGCGTCCGGGGTGACGAATTGAGGGGGTGTTTTGTAAATCGGTCCCGGCTCAAAGGCCGGAACGGCAGCTGGTTGGTACTAATACAGAGAATGCCAATACCGCAGATGCCGCGCCGGATCTGATCCGGCGGCTGCCCACCCCGGACCTATTTCATCAAGCCCAAAAGAACGAAGAACAGCCCGGACGACAGGATTGCGGCAGCCGGAACTGTTATTACCCAGGCAGCCACGATGGTCATGAAATGTGCCCTGCGGACCAGCATGCGGCGCTTTTGCTCTTCCCGGTTCCGGACCGGACGGAGCGGCTTTTTGTGGACGCTGTGCTTCTTCACGTAGTCAAGCCGGCGGGCCGAGCGCTCCGTATACCACTCGCGGAAAAAGCCTACCCCGAAAACCGCGCCGACTGCGATATGGGTTGAACTGACTGGTAGGCCGAGGCCGGAGGCGATGATCACCGTGATCGCAGCCGACAACGCCACGCAATATGCCCGCATCGGATTGAGCTTGGTAATCTGCTGGCCAACCATATGAATCAGCTTCGGGCCGAACAGCAGCAAACCAAAGGAAATTCCAAAAGCCCCCACAGCCATGACCCATAGCGGGATCTCCACCTTGGCTGCCACCTCGCCTATTCCGGCGGTATGCACGATCGCAGCCAGAGGACCGACCGCGTTGGCCACATCATTGGCGCCGTGGGCGAAGGATAAAAGCGCCGCAGAGAACACCAGCGGCAACCGGAACAGTTTGCGAAGCGACTGGTTCCGATTTTCCAGCCCTTCCGACTGCATGCGGATAAGCGGCTTCACAATGGCCCAGACAAGCCCTCCAACCACAGCTCCACCGATCAGAGCCATGGTAAGGTCAATCTTCATGATCTTCTTCAGGCCCTTCATGGCAAGATAGGCTGCAAAGGCACCGGCCATGATTGCAATCAGAATGGGCACCCACCGGCGCGCTGCCGCGATCTTGTCATCGCGGTAGATGATGAAGTGCTTGATAACTGCCAGGAAAATGGCGGCAATTACACCGCCCAGAACCGGCGAAATCACCCAGCTGGCCGCGATACTGCCCAAGGTCACCCAGTTGACCGCCGTCAATCCAGCTGCGGCAATTCCAGCGCCCATTACACCGCCGACGATAGAATGCGTGGTGGAGACTGGTGCTCCGACCCAAGTCGCAAGGTTGATCCAAAGCGCTGAGGACACCAGAGCTGCCATCATGGCCGACATGAAGACCGCAGGATCATTTACGGTCGCCGGATCAATAATCCCCTTTGAGATCGTGCCAACAACATCCCCGCCGGCAATCAATGCTCCGGCGCTTTCAAACACCGCGGCAATAATGAGCGCGCTGACCAGGGTCATTGCCCTGGACCCGACAGCCGGGCCAACATTGTTGGCAACATCATTGGCCCCGATGTTCAGGGCCATATAGGCACCAATCACTGCTGCAGCCATAATGACGGCTGCACCCGGCATTCCGGTCACATAAATGCCGGCAATTGCGCCTGAAAGAATTACAAAGAGAAACGCAAGTCCGGGAGCAACCAGGCCTCGCCCAAGGTTCCCGGCGGCCTCTTCCATGTAGCTGAATTTATCGAGATCTTTGTCAAGTGTTGGCTTTTTATGGCTCTTGTGGATGTTCATGTGCCTTCACTACCGACCGCGCCGCGAAACGGAGAGTTCCACGTGATTCAGCCGATACCGGTAGCGGAAACCAGACAAAAATTAAATGCAGAAAAGCAGTCTTCCAAGACTTTGTTAGCCAGCTTATTTGGCTAAGGTTTCCTTCTGAAGGCGTCTCAAGACAACCTTGAGTCCTGCCTCGTCAGCGGCCTCAATTGCCTGCGAAACTGGAAACCATGCCAGTTCGCGCTGGCCAGCTTCGGGAAACTCGGGAAGCTGTTCAGTTACCTTGACCTTGAATACGGAAACCTTGGTCCGCAAATCAAAGCCACTATCCAGTCCCTTGATGGACCGGAAATGTGCATAGGGTTTGCTGTCCGCAGTTCCAATAACACCAGCTTCCTCAAAGGCTTCTGTCAGCGCTGTCTTGTGTCCAGGCTCCTGCAATTCAGGCCAGCCCTTTGGCAAGATCCAGCGCCCTCTGCCCCGCGATGTGACCAGCAGGACTTCAAGCTCATCTTCTCCGTCACGGCAGCAAAGCGCAGCAACCTGCATGCGAGGCGGCCGCTGGAAAAGACCAGACAGCGCTTCAATCCATGAAGGGCGGGAATGCCATGTGAAGTCCAGGAGCGTCATAACCTGCAGACCAAAAAACAGAATCACCAATAATCAGAGTGGCAGCTCTTATAAGTACTTTTTCGTGTATGTCCAGAAAAAAGCGCACCATGTGCGCGTTTTTCGATTTATGGTTATTGCTCATCGCCCCTGCAGCATCGAACTAGTCAAACTTCTGGACAGAAATGTGTCGGCCAGACCATGCTCCGGGCCACACATCCGCCTCACCGCTGCGCAGCTTTCGCAAAGTTTCGACCGGCACACGGGCAACCAGAAACACGTCTTCAGAGCTTTCGCCATTCGTTGGCGGAAGCTCAGCTGCAACTCCATCAAATCCGAGTTCCGCCTCACAAGGCACATAAAGCGCAGCGCCGGATACATTGGTCAGGTTCTGCGTCGATCCCCCGGAGGCTCCGACCGTACCGCAGACAGCAACGGCGCTCATCAGCTCCACCGCCCGCGCTTTTGAGCAGCCATAGACCCGGTTATAGCCAGCAAGGGTTTCAGTCATTGAGGGAACGAGGACAAGTTCCGGCTGCTCTTGGGCCAGCAGGCAGGAAAGCGCCGGCATTTCCACATCGAGGCAAATCAGGATGGCGACTTTCAAGCCGTCTAGCTGAAACACGGCCAATTTGCCGCCGCCTGAGAGCGCCCAGCTCTCCGGATCCGTTTCTCCCGGGGTCAAACTCAGCTTGTCCTGCCGGATCTCCCGTCCATCAGCGGTCAGGAGAACTGCTGTATTGGTGAAGCCGGAGCCTGCCGCAACCGGCATGCTCCCTGCCAGAAGTGAAACTCCGTATTTCTCCGGTAATGGCTGCAGCAATTCGACGAGTTCCACACCTGCATCCGCAAGAAAGGCGATTTCATCCGTGGGGTTGGTACCAGCAGGTTTGTGGGCCAATGCCGCTTCGATCGCATATTCCGGCAGCATCAGCAGCCGCGCGCCCTCCTCCCGCGCAACGGCCATCTTCGCTTCGATATGAGCCGCAAAGTCCGTCATTGAGGACGGCGCGAAACCGAGGTTGAGGGACCACAGAGCTATTGGATAATCAAGCATATCGATACGCACTTCAAAGCAGTGACAGACTGCCCCTGCTCTGCCCGAAAAAGCCGGGTTCGTAAAGCGCGTGCTGATAAGACCGCTGACTTAAAGGCCGGAATTGATCCAAAGCGCAACAAACGATGCGAGGGCGCCGAACAACAACACCTGCAACCCGATCATCTGCTTGTTGGTGGGAAGTGCCTTTACCTTGGCACTGGCGCGGACCTTGCGCACACCGGCAAGTGCCCGGCTGCTTGAATGGTCGATATTGGTCAAAAGCGATTTGAGCTCTTTCTGAGCGTACATCTTTAGCCCCCGGCGATTCCTTCTGCCTGATGAAACGGTAGGTCGCGGGTCTTGAGATTTGGTTAACGAAAGTTAAGCCCGGTTAACAGCTCTTGTCACAGCCGTGTTTTCTTCGGATCCGCCACGTCAACAATCCGCAATTGAACCTTTGGGCTGCCCTGCCATGTATCGATCGAAAGCATTCCTGCGACATGAAAATGGCCGCCCCGCCCTTCCAGAAGCATCTTGCCGTGCGATTTGTCGTCTGCCTTGAAGGAAATCGCCTTCAAAGCGGTGCCGTCAGACGACGTGATGCTCGCCCTGACATGCCCTTTACCAACGACATCGGCAAAGGAGATCCGGTGGGAGGGAAATGCAAACACGGGCTCGGAATGCCCAGCGCCGTAGGGTCCTGCCTTTTCCAGTTTTTCCAGCAAGTCCAGAGAAGCACCAGTGGCGGTCAATGCACCATCGAGTTTCAGCTCCCGATGCGCAGCCGCCTTTTCAACGTCCTCGGAAAGCCGCTCATGAAAAAAAGCCGTCAGATCGGGAAGTTTGTCGCGCATGACGGTCATTCCCGCAGCCATCGCATGACCGCCGCCTTTTTCCAGCAGCTTCAGATCAACCGCTTCGCGCACGGCCTTTCCAAGATCCACTCCCTGGATGGAACGGCCGGACGCAGTTCCCTTGCCATCTGCATCAAAGGCAACAGCAAATGCCGGACGCCGGTGTGCATCTTTCAGCCGGGATGCAATTAAACCGACTATGCCCGGATGCCAGGTGTCTGCTCCGGTTATGACCACGGCCGGATCGTTAGCTTCAATGGCAACAACGGCCTGTGCACCGGCCTCTTCCAGCATGACCGCTTCCATGGCCTGACGCTCGGTATTGAGCTGTTCCAGCCTGGCTGCAATATCCCGGGCCACATGCGGATCGTCACTGGTCAGCAAACGGGCGCCCAGCGCGGCATCCCCAATTCGTCCGCCCGCATTGATCCGCGGCCCGATAAGAAACCCGAGATGATAAGGCGCTGGTTTACCTGCAACTCTTGCAGCATCCGCGAGAGCGGAAAGGCCCGGATTGAGTCGCTGGCGCATGACATCCAGTCCGCGTGTCACATAGGCCCGGTTCAAGCCCTTGAGCGGCACCACATCACAGACCGTACCAAGGGCAACAAGGTCCAAAAGCGCCATCAAGTCCGGCTGCGCCCGACCGTTGAATACTCCCCGCTGGCGCAGCTCCCGGTTCAACCCAACAATAAACAGGAAGGTGACCCCGACAGCGGCCAGATGCCCCTGCCCCGACAGATCATCCTGACGGTTCGGATTGACCAGGGCCCGCACTCCAGGCAACTCTTCGCCGACCTGGTGGTGATCAATGACCACCACGTCCATTCCAAGTTTGGTGGCAACCTCAAAAGCCTCAAACGACGTGCTGCCGCAATCAACGGTAACGAGCAGTCCTGCCCCGCCATCATGCAAGGCCTCAATTGCCGGGCCATTTGGCCCATAGCCCTCGATAATCCGGTCCGGGATATGAATTACCGGATCCAGCCCGAGCCACCTGAGGTATTTGGCAAGAATGGCCGAAGACGTCGCGCCATCGACATCATAATCACCGAAAATCGCTATTTTGGTGCCTGCCTGAACAGCATCGGCAACCCGGCCTACTGCCGCATCCATTTCCACCAGCGTGGACGGGTCCGGCATCAGCGTCTTTATCGAGGGGGCCAAGAACGCTTCCGCGCCGTCCGCGTCCACACCACGGGCAGCTATGACACGGGCCAGGACATCAGGCACACCAAGGCGCTGAGCGATGGTGGTCGCATGCCGGGCCTCAGCTTCGCTCAGACGATCACGCCAGACGTTGTCATTGGCGGATCGCGCAACACCCAAAACAAGACGGCCCGAACCGTCACCTGCGGCCGGGCCGTTCATATCGTCTGCCTTTCTGCCGGAAAAACGGTCCAGAAGGTCAAAGGGTACCCCCTAGTCGAGGTGGAACTTGTCCAGCTGATTGTGCTGAGCCTTGATGTAGCGAACCGTGCCCGTTGACGAGCGCATGACCACCGTATGTGTGGTGATCTGATTGCGGCCGAAGCGTACGCCTTGCAGCATGTTGCCGTCAGTAACGCCGGTTGCGGCAAACAGCACGTCGGGACCAGCCATTTCTTCAAGGGTGAACTTGCGCTTGATGTCATCAATGCCCATCCGGTGCGCGCGCTCAACCTGTTCTTCACGAGTAATTACCAGTCGGCTCTGCATCTGTCCGCCAATACAGCGCAAGGCAGCCGCAGCCAGCACGCCTTCGGGCGCACCGCCGATACCGGCATAGAGATCAATGCCGGTCTCTTCGGAGTCGGTCGTATGAATAACGCCGGCAACATCGCCATCGCCAATCAGACGGATGGCAGCACCCGTTGCCCGGATTTCCTCGATCAGACGGGCATGACGCGGACGGTCCAGCACACAGGCGGTGACTTCGTTGATCTTGACGCCTTTTTCTTTGGCTACCGCAGCCAGGTTGTCGGCAATCGGGGCATCCAGATCAATCAGACCAGCGGAATAACCCGGACCGATTGCGATCTTATCCATGTAGCTGTCCGGCGCGTTCAGAAGATCTCCTTCCGGCGCCAGCGCGATCACTGCGAGAGAGTTGGGCAGGTTTTTCGCGCAAATCGTGGTGCCTTCCAGCGGATCAAGCGCGATATCGACCTTCGGTCCCTGCTTGGTGCCAACGCTTTCGCCGATATAGAGCATGGGCGCTTCATCACGCTCGCCTTCACCGATTACCACTGTGCCGTCGATCGGCAGCCGGTTCAGCTCGCGGCGCATTGCGTCAACAGCCGCCTGATCGGCAGCCATTTCATCTCCGTGCCCGCGAAGCCGGGCCGCTGACACAGCCGCGCGTTCACTTACACGTGCAAGCTCCAGCGTGAGGATACGGTCAAGCCCGCTTTCAGCGGTTTCTTCAGATTTCGACATCCAGATCTCCAGTCCCTCTCAGCCCATACGCGCCAGCTGCGCGATCCCGCGGGCCATGTTTATGATGTCAGTTTCTCAATACGGATCATCTGCGGTTTATCGGCCACAACGCCCTTCGACATGATCACATCCAGTGCTTCCCGCACGGCCACTTCGGTGGTTTCATAGGTGATCAATATGACAGGCTGAGGCCGGCCATCGCCGTTGGCATCCGGGCTGCCAGCCGGGTTTGGTGCACGCCGTTGAACGATTGATTCCAGCGAGATGTTTGCATCGGCCATGCAATGCGCGATTTCTGCAAAAGCGCCGGGCCGGTCGTAGACCGATAGGCGCATGTAGTAGCCCCCCTCGTGGAGACGCATGCGCGCCCGCGTATAAGGCTCCAGATCCTCTGCCGGCATCCCAAGCACCGGTGTCTTGTCTCCGCGCGCAACATCGGCAACATCAGCGACCACGGACGATGCCGTTACATTGCCGCCCGCCCCTGGACCCACCAAAACAACTTCACCGACAAAGTCGCCATCAATGGCAACTGCGTTCAAGACACCATCGATCCGGGCAATCGCCGACGACTTCGGCACCATGGTCGGGTGAACGCGCTGCTCAATTCCTGTATCGGTGCGCTGCGCCACGCCCAGCAATTTGATCCGGTACCCAAGCTCGTCTGCGGCCTGAATGTCCGCCGTCGTGATGGACGTGATGCCTTCCAGATAGATGCTGTCGCTGGAAATCTCCGTCCCGAAGGCCAGGCTGGTAAGGATCGCCAGCTTGTGCGCCGTGTCATTGCCTTCGATATCGAAAGTGGGATCGGCTTCGGCGTATCCGAGGCGCTGGGCATCAGCCAGGCAATCCTCGAAGCTCAAGCCTTCTGCTTCCATCCGGGTCAGGATGTAGTTGCAGGTGCCGTTCAAGATACCGTAGACACGCGAAATCTCGTTGCCCGACATCGCTTCGCGCAATGTCTTGACCACCGGAATGCCACCAGCGACCGCAGCCTCATAGTTCAGGCAGGCATTGTTTGCCTCTGCGAGCTTAGCCAGCGAGACACCATGGCGGGCTAGCAGTGCTTTGTTGGCAGTCACAACGTGTTTGCCGCGCGCAAGTGCTGCACGGACACTGACTTCCGCAGATCCGCTATCGCCGCCAATCAGCTCGACGAAGATGTCGATATCGGCCTTTTCTGCCATTTCGACAGGATCGTCGAACCAGGCAAAGTTGGTCTGATCGAATCCTCTGTCCTTCGTTTTGTCACGTGCGCAGACAGCGGTAATTGCCACGTCACGGCCGCTTTTGCGGCCAATCTGGTCGCCGTGCTTGGCGAGGAGCCTGACCACGGAAGATCCGACGGTTCCAAGGCCGGCTACCCCGACTTTCAAAGCATCTGACATATTTCAGGAATTCCAATTGGTAATGTAGGTCAGCGGGAGGCCCCAAGCGGGATGACGTTGTGCAACGTTTCGTCCGCGCTTTCAAGGAAGCGCCGGACATTACGCGCGGCCTGGCGCAGCCGCTGCTCGTTCTCCACAAGGCCGATACGGACATAATCATCGCCGTATTCGCCAAAACCGAGGCCCGGTGCAACTGCTACTTCCGCTTTCTCCAGAAGAAGCTTGGAGAATTCCAGGCTGCCCAGGGAACGAAACTTTTCCGGGATCGGCGCCCAGACGAACATGCTGGCATCCGGTGCCGGAATCTCCCAGCCGGCCCGCGAAAACGACTCGATCAGCACATCGCGGCGCTTTTTGTAGATCGCGCGGGTTTCAGCGATACAGTCGTCCGGGCCGTTCAAAGCCGCGGTCGCTGCAACCTGAATTGGCGTGAAGGCTCCATAATCCAGATAGGACTTAACCCGGGCAAGCGCAGAAATCAGCCGCTCATTGCCGACAGCAAATCCCATCCTCCACCCCGGCATGGAAAACGTCTTCGACAGAGATGTGAATTCGGCCGTGACGTCCATCGCTCCTGGAACTTCAAGAACCGACGGTGGCGGGGTTTCAGTAAAGTAGATTTCCGAATAGGCGAGATCCGACAGAATGAAGATCTCATGCTTGCGCGCAAACGCAACGATATCCTTGTAGAACTCCAAATCCGCACAATAGGCCGTCGGATTGGCCGGATAGCACAGGATAATCGCAATCGGCTTTGGTACGGAATGGATTACGGCCCGTTCCAGAGCCTGGAAAACTTCCGGGCCGGGTTTGGCCGGGATCGCGCGTATCGCAGCGCCGGCCATCAAAAATCCGAATGTGTGAATCGGATAGCTCGGGTTCGGGGCAAGCACGACATCACCAGGGGCGGTAATCGCCTGAGCCATGTTGGCAAAACCTTCCTTGGACCCGAGGGTCGCGACAACCTGGGTATCCGGGTCCAGTTTGACCCCGAACCGGCGGCCATAATAGGACGCCTGCGCCTTCCGCAGCCCATGTATGCCCTTGGAAGCGGAATACCGGTGGGTTCGCGGGTCCTGGACCACCTCAGTTAGTTTGTCGACAATGTGCTTTGGAGTCGGCAGATCGGGATTGCCCATCCCGAGATCGATGATGTCTGCCCCCGCCGCGCGCGCCTTCGCCTTGAGCCGGTTGACCTGTTCAAACACGTATGGCGGAAGCCGCCGTGTCTTGTGAAATTCCTCCATGGCGCGGGTCCTCGTGATCCTCATCCAAATTGATCTTACCGGCTATTCCGGCTCTCGCCGGGCATCCGGCAGCGCCCTTTTAACAGCACGTTTTGATTTCCGCACCCTTCTAAAGTGAGGTAGCCGCCTAATTTTGTGCTGTATTGCCTTCAATCTCGCCCAAAGCTGCTTCCCCGTGGGTCTCGCCAAGCTTTTTCAACTGGGCTGGAGACGTTGAAAGCCTACGACGGCCCGGGGATTGCCGTGCCGCACTCAAGGCCTTCAGATAGGTCAGTGTCTTTTCGCGCTCGCTTTCATCAATCAAACCACCTGAGGATCCAGATTCGGTGGAACCGGTACTCCCCTGCTGAGTTTCGTCCACAGGCAGCGCAGTATCGGTGGCAGGTTCTTCAAAATCCGAAACGCCGGGCAAAGCGGACCGCGGCCCGGCAGCGCAACCGGCCAGAAAAAACAAGAGACCCAGAAAGGGCCACACCATTAGTCTGTGATCCAATTTTCCTATTCGACGCGACGGCACTTTATATGTCATAAATCCCTGATAAAGCCGGGTATCGGCGTATGCAATATTGGCTACGCCCCAAAAGAACGAGTCGGAGGAAACACATTCCTATGGACGAAGACCGCCAGCATCCGATGCTGCAATATATTATCAATAACCCGGAAGCATTTGCCCAAAATCTTGCCAAAACGCTCGAAAATGCGGGCAAAGCCCTGGCTGCGTATATTGAGCCGCGCGAAAATGGCGAAATCAAGCATCAGTCCACCGATGAATTGACGGGTGTTATCAAAACGCTCGCGCAAGTTGGCGAGTATTGGATATCTGATCCACAGCGGGCGGTAGAAGCCCAGTCACGGCTCTGGACCGGTTACATTGACCTTTGGAATTCATCCCTGAAGCGGATGATGGGTGAACAGTCCACGCCTGCGGTGACTGCGGAAGCCCGCGACAAGCGCTTTGCCGACCCGGACTGGCAGGACAACCAGTATTTCGATTTCATCAAGCAACTGTATTTGATCACCAGCAAATGGGCTGAGGACATGGTGCTGGAAGCCGAAGATCTCGACGACCACACCCGCCACAAGGCCGAATTTTACGTAAAACAGATTTCCAACGCGATTTCTCCGTCAAACTTCCTGCTGACAAATCCGGAATTGCTGCGCCTCACGATGGAGAGCAACGGGGAAAATCTCGTCAAGGGCATGCAGCACCTGGCCGAGGACATCAAATCCGGCCATGGTGACGTCAAGATCCGGCAGACAGATCCTTCCAAATTCGAGCTTGGCGTCAATCTCGGCACGACACCAGGCAAGGTTATCTCTGAAAACGACGTCTGCCAGCTGATCCAATACACACCGACAACAGAGAAGGCCTTGAAACGGCCCCTGCTCATAGTCCCGCCATGGATCAACAAGTTCTATATTCTGGATCTCAATCCGGAGAAATCCTTCATCAAATGGGCTGTTGATCAGGGCCACACTGTTTTTGTCATTTCTTGGGTAAATCCCGACGAGCGGCAGGCAGAAAAGAGCTTCGATCACTACATGAAGGAAGGCATCCTGAACTCTCTGGATGTCATCAAAAAAACCACCCGCCATGATGAAGTCAATGCGATCGGCTATTGCGTTGGCGGTACGCTTCTGGCTGTGACGCTCGCCTATATGGCAGCAACAAATGATCAGCGGATACAGTCCGCAACGTTCTTCACGACCCAAGTCGACTTCACCCACGCCGGTGACTTGAAGGTTTTTGTCGATGAAGAGCAGATTTCCATCCTGGAACAACGCATGTCAGAACGCGGATATCTGGACGGGAGCAAAATGTCGTCGGCATTCAACATGCTCAGATCCAATGATCTGGTCTGGTCATACGTCGTCAACAACTACCTGAAGGGCAAGGACCCCTTCCCGTTTGATCTTCTGTACTGGAATTCAGATTCAACGCGAATGCCTGCGGCGAACCACTCCTTCTACCTTCGCAATTGCTACCTGGAAAACAAGTTGTCGAAGGGCGAGATGATCGTCGATAACGTCAAGCTAGATCTGTCGAAAGTCACGATACCGATCTACAATCTTGCTACCCGCGAAGATCACATCGCCCCGCCAGACTCCGTTTTTGTCGGCAGCAGCTGCTTTGGTGGTCCTGTTGAATACGTGCTGTCCGGCTCCGGCCATATTGCTGGTGTCGTCAATCCGCCGGCGAAGCGGAAGTACCAATACTGGACCGGGTCAAAGCCCGAAGGTGAGCTTGAGACCTGGCTGGCCAAGGCCGAGGAACACCCCGGGTCATGGTGGCCCAACTGGGACAGCTGGATACGCGAGCAGGACCCAACAACCGTCAAGGCACGCAAACCGGGCGCTTATCGCACCAAAATTCTGGGAGATGCACCTGGGTCCTACGTGATGCAAAAAGCATAACGGAGGATCACACCCATCAGTCAGGAATGTTCAGGGCTGCAGCAACAGGTTTGCTAGTTGATCTTGCTTCCGGTCTGCCAGCAGGATTTCTATTTGTGCCCTCGTCTGCGGCCTGCCTGTGAAATAGCCCTGAGCCTCGTCGCATCCAAGTTCCACCAGGCGTTCCAACTGCTCGCCCGTTTCCACGCCTTCGGCAATCACCCGCATGCCAAGATCATGACCCAGGGCAATAACTGCCTTTGCAATCCCGGCGTTCCCTGGCTTTCCGGTCATATCACGCACGAAGGTCTGGTCGATCTTGAGCCGGCTGATGGGAAACGTGCGCAGTGCGGATAGACTTGAGTAGCCGGTTCCGAAATCGTCGATGGCAATCTGAACACCCAGCCGTTGCAGGTCACCCATCACCCTTGCCCCCTGGTCCGGCTGGAGCATCAAGAGACTTTCCGTCAATTCCAGCTCCAGATGTTCTGGCTGCAGCCCGGATGCCTCCAGCGCGTGCTCGACGTCTTTCTGGAAGCTGGCATCGGAAAACTGGCGTGCCGAGACATTAACCGCCACTTTCAACGGCAGACCTGACACGGCTTGCAAGGCAACGTTATGCCGGCATGCTTCGTTCAACACCCACCGGCCAAGACGAAGAATTAGGCCCGATTCCTCGGCAAGCGGAATAAACCTGTCTGGCGCCAATCTTCCCAATTCCGGATGCTGCCAGCGAACCAGCGCTTCCGAACCGGTCATTTTCATGGAACCGAGATCAAATTGAGGTTGAAACTCCAGGAAAAACTGCCGGTCTGGTATTCCCGCTCGCATGTTCTCCAGGAGGGACAAGGTCTCCTGGGTACCGGTACTCATACATGGGGTGTAGAACTGGTGATTGTTCCGGCCGCGATCCTTGGCTTTGTACATGGCCGCGTCTGCGTTTTTCAGCAATGTTTCCCGGTCGGTCCCGTCATACGGATATCTGGCAATCCCCATGCTGGTTGTCACATGCAGGGATTGGCCTTCAAGCACAACTGGTTCTGAAATCGCGTTTTGAATTTTATTCAGGAGGGTTTCAACCGCAGCCGCACCCTTGTTCTTGCGCCGGACCACAAGGACAAATTCATCTCCGCCAAAACGGGCCAGAAAATCACCGCGGCTCAAATTGACCTTGACCCGTTCGCCGACAATTCGGAGCAATTCATCGCCTGCTGCGTGACCAAGGCTGTCGTTGATGGACTTGAACTTATCCAGATCAAAGAAAATCACCATCAAACCATCTTGCCTGCCCCGTTTCACGTCCAGGCGGGCTACAAGTTCGGTTTTGAGAGCATTGCGGTTCGGCAGGCCAGTAACAGAATCGACGTTCGCCAGATAGCGGATCTTTTGTTCCGACAGTTCCCGCTCAATCGCGATCGCTGCAATACGGACAGTATCGATCGTCAGACGGACTTCCTTTTCACCCGGAGCAAAGATGTGATCCGTATAAAGGGCAAATGTGCCAAGAACCCGGCCATCGAGTGACAGGATGGGCGTCGACCAGCATGACCTGAGACCGTGACCAAGTGCCAGATCCGAAAAATCGGCCCACAAGGGATCCGTTTCAATGTCTTCAACGATGACCGTCTTCTTGTGATAGGCAGCAGTACCGCAAGACCCGACCGTGGGGCCTATTTCAATCCCCTCAATTGCCTCACAATAAGCGTCCGGCAAATTCGGGGCTGCGCCGTTTGAAAGGCATCCGGTGTTTTCATCAAGCAGCAAGACGGAGCACAACACGCCTTCCAGCTGCTCCTCAATCAACATGACCAGCTTGGTTAAGACCTCCTGCAGCGGAGCACCAACTGCAATCATTTCAAGGACTTCAGTCTGCCCTTCACGCAGCATTGAAGCCTTTTTCCGGTCCGTTACATCGCGCGCGACACCAAAAACACCGAAAATCTCGCCGTCGTCAGACCGAAGAGGAAATTTGGAAGAAGAGAACCAGCGCCGCTTGCCGTCGGCTCGATAGATGTACTCCTCATAATCGACCTTCGGCTGACCGGTCCGCATGATCTCCTGTTCATCGGCGTAGAACTTCTGACCGGTCTCCGGGGGATGCAGCTCCAGATCCGACTTGCCCAGCAAATCGAGAGGGGATTCAAAACCAAGATCCCTGGCAACGGCACTGTTGGCCAGAACGAACCGGCATTCACGGTCCTTCACGAACAAATAGTCACTGACCTGATCGACAATCGTCGAAAACCAGGGATGTCCCCGGACCAGTTGCTCAAGTGTGAAGAGTTTCTTTTCGCTGTCGGTTCCCAGCGGTGAAAGCCGTTGCCCGCTGTCAACGGCGACTTTATCTTGCTGCAAAGACTTACCTTGAGCCATTCGCACACCCGGCCAGACCAACAGTCATATATACGCGGCAGAATAATACTCTCTAATTAAAAATTTACTTCATAATTATTATATAAGTAGAATCATCCAATGTAAAAAATAACAATATATTTCGCACCCGACCAATCTATGCGGATTACTATTTCAGAGTAACAAAAATTACTCTCCCCTCAATCTTAAGAGCGGGAGGTTTCAACAGCAAAGTTCAACACAGCAAGCGCAGTGACGCCGGTTGATCCGTAGAACGCCGAAATTGCAGATGGTACAAAACATGCTGTATGCTTCGCCGCAAACGCACACAAACGGCATCCGCCGAAAACCGGTCGAAATGATACACGCACAGGCAAAAAGCCATTTCCAGGCGAAACCAATCCCGGCCCCGATGCCAGCGGGACAAATCCGTGCTCTTGGCATGCAGTCGAAGGCCTGGCAGCGCAGCGCTACACCTTTCAGTGTCTATACCCGTCTGCTGACAGTTCCGCTTTTGGTCTTGGCCATCGGGAGCCACGCATGGTTCGGAGCAGGTACCGCGTTAGCCGCGACTGCCGCCGTCGGCGTTTGGCTCTGGCTCAGCCCGAAGCTGTTTCCCGCCCCAAGATCAATGGACTCATGGGCGGCACGCGCTACAATGGGTGAGCGGATTTGGCTGAACCGGCTGTCAGTGCCAATACCGGCCGAAGATTCCCGCAAGGGTTTGCTGTTATCCCTCGTATCTGCGGCAGGATTTGTGGTTGCGCTTTCCGGCGCCTTTTTGACCGACCCGTTGCTGGCAGGTACCGGTTTGCTTGTAGGTTTTGCCGCAAGGTTCGTCTTCTTAAGCCGCATGACAGTGCTTTATGAAAACATGCGCCACGCTCATCCGCTCTACCGGTTCTGGACGGTTCTGCCCTGTAACGACAACGGATAAGCGTCACAAGGCGTCTAGAAGGCGCGCCTCAACACAAGCGTTATCGCCAGCTGCCGCTCTTACCACTTGAGAAGTCTGACTGCTCTATTGGCCGCGTTGCACGCGCTTAATTGAGCCGATCTCTCTTTTCGCCAATCTCAGCTGCTCTTCAGGGGCGCAATCTGCTTCGCTCAAAGTCTTTCGGCATTCAAAGTGGGCTTCAACACGCCCAGCCACACTGCAGTCGGAAAACTGGCCTTGACATAGGTCACGCATGGCCGCCACGTCCCTATGCATGGGATCGAGTGGCAATCCGGCCATTTCGAGAAACGTTGCGCCGAGATACTGAACATCCAGCCTTTCGTATTCTGGATAACTGCTTGCAAGCTCCGCTCCGAAGGGAACAACCTGATAGAATGTCTGATAGGCAACCGAAGCCGGATCTGAAAGCACACGCTCTCCGTGCTTTTTCTTAAGGTGGGGAAGAGCCAAAAAGGCCTGATGGTCTCCAAATTCCAGCAAATACCCTGGACGGCTTCCCTCCCCGCTTTCCAGTTCCCCTACAAAATCGTCCAACTGGGAACGGGTCAGCTTGAGGCGCCGGAAGTACTCGTTCAGTACCGGGTCCTTGCTGAAAGGTTCACCTTCCAGTTTTTCATTGGGCGCAAGCCTGTAATTGTAGGGAGAATGCGCCGACATTGTCAGCAGGGTCATGAAGATCGGCCGGCCATCTTCCTTACGATGCTGCCGGATGTATTCAAGAGCCTTGGCGTAATAGAACTGGTCTGGCTCATGAAGGCTGCCCGCATTCATGCCGGCTGCATCAACAACCGTTTCAAAGCCCAGGGATTCAACAAAGCGCCCTTCGTTGAGAAAACCGTAGCTCATTGGCATGAAATAGACAGTGTGATAGCCGCACTCTGACAAATACTTCGGAAGAGACCATGAGACCTGGTCTTCCAGAATGAAATTTGCGTAGGGCTTCAACCAGCCCAATTCCGAAATTGGCAAGCCGGTCAAAAAACCCGCAGTCGTCACCCATGTCCCGCCTGCAAACACCTCTACCTGCAACGGCCTGATGTTGGACTGAGGCCCTGAAAACGCAGCCTTTAAAACAGGTGGTGTCTTGTCACCAAAAGAGGCGGAAGGAATTGAGACCGACTCCGCCTGTATTGCTATCAAGTCCGGCTGATGGCCTTTGGCAGGGCAAACGAGGCCATTCGGACCAACCTGCTGATGACTCGCTTTGGCTGTTTTCAGATGTTCGAGAACCGGAATTTCATCGCCAAGATGGGCTAGGTATCTCAGGGAAAGAAACGGTGCAGTGACGTAGCGGTTACCCATCAGGTCTGACAGGCCGTTGAACTCTTTCGGCTGCGCGAGAAAAGCTGCGCCAACAAGCACTGGGAAAGCAACACCGGAAACCAGCCTGGCTCGCCGGAGCGGAGCCTCAGCGCGGCCCAGTACGATCAATGCCAAGACTGCCAGACCAAGAACCGCCATGGCCGCAGCAATATAGAGCTGGTAGTTTTCCAGGAGGAAATAGACCGTCTCCTTGTTGCCGACGAAGTAGTAGAGATCGACAACGTTCACGGCGATCGTCATGAACTTGATCTTCAGGTACGAAGCAAGTGCAATGAACGTCAGGAAAAACAGGGCAGCATAAATTGATGTCACAAGGCGGCCGGTGACCAGCACCAGGAACGCTGTGGTTGCAAAGGCAATCATGAACGCGAGCGGTATCGTGTCCCAATATCGCTCAAAATAGGCCATCACCAGAAGCGCAGGAATTGTCACTGCGCCACAGACCCACCTATTCAATAAAACCTTTAACAACAGAGACATAACACCCCCAGGCAATGCAGAAACCACCGCGAACTGCACCTGGGTACGGTTTGCGGAACAGATATCCGGCTTATAAACTTATGCGGGCATGATGGTAGAAACATTCAGAAACGCAACAAATTGCGTGTATTTACCTTAACAGCTCACTTCACGTAGATTTTTACTTTCTTAAAGCTGAAAATAAAAAACCAACTGCAACCTCATAAAGGTTTTGCTTTGAGAGGGACTGGAGCCTCAGTGATAGGCATTGCTTGCGCAGGGTGACTACTTGCCTATCGCCTTTTCTCTGCCAATAGCCCGATATAGGTCAGGGCGACGGAGGCACCGGCGATTGATGTAATGTCCGCATGATCATAGGCCGGTGCGACTTCAACAACGTCACCACCGACAAAGTCGATCTCTTGGAGACGGCGCAAGATCATCATCGCTTCGCGGCTTGTGAGGCCACCGGCGACAGGCGTTCCGGTTCCTGGCGCAAACGCGGGATCAAGGCAATCGATATCGAAGGTCATATAGGCCTTGGCATCGCCTACCCGGTCTTCGATCAGTTCAACGACACCATTGATACCAAGCAGCTCGATTTCCTCTCCATAGAGGATCTCCAGGCCGCAGGTCTCCGGCGCATGGGTCCGAATGCCGATCTGGATCGACTTGTCCGGATCAATCAGCCCTTCCCTGACGGCCCGGCCAACAAAGGTCCCGTGATCGATACGATCGCCTTTGTCATCCCAGGTGTCTTGGTGGGCATCGAATTGCACCAGGGCCAAAGGGCCGTGTTTGGCCACATGCGCTTTGAGCAAGGGATAAGTGACAAAATGATCACCACCGATGGAAAACAGATGCGTGTCCTGGTTCAGGATCTCAGTCGCCTGCGCCTCAATATGCCCCGGAATGTCGGCATTCCGGCCGTAGTCGAAAACACAATCGCCATAGTCGACGGCGGCCAGAACCTCGAACGGGTCGAACTGAAAGGGATATTGCGGATCTCCGTCAAAGATCGCAGACGCGCGGCGCACCCCTTGCGGGCCAAAGCGCGCTCCCGGACGGTTGGAGACGGACGCATCGAACGGAATGCCCCAGATCGCAAGGTCGACGCCGGCAAGGTCGCGCGAATAACGCCGGCGCATGAAGGACAACGCCCCGCCATAGGTCGGTTCATGAGACCCGCCCTTCACTGACGTTCCCAGAAAGGCGTTGTCGGTCGGACGTGGCAGATCAGTGGACATGAGACACCTTCAAGATTGGCTTGCGGACACTTTTAGACAGCGTAGTCGATTCTGGTTCTTCAGACTGCGCCTAAACTGTTTTGGCCTAGCTCGAATGAGAACCGCAAATTTCTGCCAATCCGGTCCGGCCAACGATCGCGGGTAAAAAACCTTGTTGTTTTCAGGTGCGAGTCGCACATTGCCTAGTGTCCCCAATGCATATATGAGCCGTGCCCGCAGCTTTACAGCTGATCGGCGAAACCATCAGGAACTCACTCAGTGGTAGACAAAACAACACAAAAACTCCTGCGCGGCAGGCTGCTGACATTTCACTCAGCGCCACAGGGACCTGACGACCTTGACGCCTATCTCTACGAAGAAGACGGCGCCGTCCTGGTTTCGGGCGGCAAGATCATTGCCCGAGGGTCGTTTGACGCGGTAAAGGCGGAAGCCACAGGCGAAGTGATGGTCATCGATCATCGGCCGCACCTTCTGGTGCCGGGCTTTATCGATACCCACATCCATTTTCCGCAAGCCCAGGTGATTGCCTCTTGGGCCGATCAGCTGCTTGACTGGCTGAACGACTACACCTTTCCGGCCGAACTGAAGTTTTCCGATAAAAGCCACGGCGCCCGCATTGCGGAGGGCTTTTATGACGCCCTCCTCTCCAACGGAACAACGACTGCTGTTGCCTATTGTTCCAGCCACCCCAATTCGGTGGATGCCTATTTCGAAGAAGCGGGCAAGCGCGGCATGCTGATGCTGGGCGGTAAAACCATGATGGACCGCAATGCTCCCGAAGCCTTGTGCGACACGGCCGAGAGTTCCTATGACGACAGCAAGGCATTGCTGGCAAAATGGAACGGCAACGGCCGGGCGCACTATGTAGTCACCCCGCGTTTTGCCATTACCTCCACATCTGAACAGCTGGAAGCTGCCGGTACTCTATTGAAGGAGCATCCGGACTGCCATTTGCAGACACATATCAACGAGAACCACAACGAGATTTCCTTCACCAGGGAACTCTATCCGGATGCCGCCGATTACCTCGGCGTTTATGAGAATTTCGGATTGCTCGGGCCCAAGACCCTGCTCGGCCACTGCATTCACATGAATGACCGCGAGCTTGGCGTCATGCGGGAAACCGGCTCTATTGCTGTCTTTTGCCCGACGTCCAATCTCTTCCTCGGCAGCGGCCTGTTTGACAAAAAACGGATTGAAAGTGCCGGGATCAAAACCGCAATTGCAACCGATGTGGGCGGCGGCACCAACTATTCAATGCTGCGCACCCTCGACGAAGGCTACAAAATCCTTCAGCTCCAGCGTCAACGCCTGCATCCGCTACAAACTTTCTATTGGGCAACGCTGGGCAATGCAGACGCCCTCTCCCTTGCCGGCAAGATCGGAACACTGGAAGCTGGAACCGATGCGGATATTGTTGTCCTGAACGCTCGCGCCACCCAGCCAATGGCGCTGCGCATGGAAACGGTTGAAACCCTGTCCGAAGAGCTCTTCGTCCTTCAGACCCTTGGCGACGACCGGGCCGTTCAGGAAACCTATGTGGCAGGCCTTCCGCAAAAGCCCGCCTCCTGAACCACGGTTAGGCACTATCCAGCCGTAACCAGGCGCCGAATAGCAACGGCGGCGGAAATAGCGGCAAAGGTGAAAAACGTACAGCCGCCGGCGAGAAACACACCTGGAAACCCGAACTCGTGAATAGCCGGTGTGAGCAGAAGCGGTGAGACAACCTGCCCCAGGAAGATCGAAGTGGTCACGATCCCTGAGACCCTGCCCCGCCGTTCGGGCGGTGCCACCTGCAGAGCCAGCAGCAGAAAGGCAGGCTGTACCAGCCCGTAGCCTGCCCCTACCAAAGCTGCTCCCGGCAGGATGAAACCCCATGAAGCCTCATAGGCCAGGAGTGCAAATCCGGTGGCCATCAGCACATATCCAGCTCCGAAGGTCAGGGCCGTGCCAAGCCGCTCCCGAATATGCTGGAACGTTATGGCAGCGGCTCCGCCTGTGAGCGTCAACGCCCCGAGGCCCATCGCCGTGCCGCTCGCGCTGTCGAAACCGGCGCCATCCAGATAAAATGGCAACTGGCTCGGCATGATGAAAAACAACATGACCGTTACCATTGTCAGGGCCCCCACCGACAGCGCCGGTATCATCCAGGCATGCGTCAGCGGCTGCAGGCCAGATCGCGAAAGAGGTTCCTGTTTTGAGGCGGTTTCATCATTGCCATATTGCCGGCGGGCAATGGTGATCAGCAAGGGCAATACAAACACCGGCAGCAGATAGACTAGAAACGGCAAACGTGGCGACAGGCCGGCAAGAAGCCCTGCACTGCTGATAAACAGAAATCCGCTGAAATTGACCGCCGCCACCTGAAGCCCCATGAAGGAACTTCGGCGCTCGCCGTGAAACAGGTCTCCGGCCAGCGCGACCTGAGCTGTCGCTGTCATGGCGACGGCAACCCCAAGGACCAATCGGCTGATCAGGATAGACGTCAGATCCGGCAAATACGCTCCTGCACTGCCGGAGACCACAAAGAGGACGATACCGGCCAGGAGAAGCGGCATCCGGCCAAGACGGTCGGCCGCATATCCGGCAAACGGAGCGACCAGCACAACGGTCAGCGACGGGGCGGATACCAGGAACCGGGTCAGCATTGCCGCACCGGGATCATCGGCAAAACTGGCCTCCAGCGCAGGCAAGGCCGGACTGATTGTGGCGTTTGCCATGATTTTCAATGTGGCTGTCATCAACAGCGCAATGGCCGCCGCTTCCCGCCAAACGGGACGGCTGCCAACAGAACCTGTCTGCGTCATCTCAAGATTTTCCTTGTCTTTGGAACAGTTGGCGGGCAACCTACAAATTCAAGTCGACTTGAGGTCAAGAGATGAAATTGCTCGATATTTCAGAGGTGAGCAGAAGCTCCGGTGTTCCGGCATCAACCCTGCGCTACTATGAGGAACAGGGACTTGTCACATCGGCAGGTCGGCGCGGTTTGAAACGGCTGTTCGAACCCGTCATCCTGGATCAATTGGCGCTTATTACCCTTGGCAAGACCGCCGGTTTTTCCCTTGATGAAATTGCTGCGATGTTCGGTGCTGATGGCAAGCCACAGATCTCGATCGCAAAGCTCAACGACCGTGCGGACAATCTCGACCGGCAAATTGAACAGCTTTCTGCCCTGCGCGACATGATCCGTCACGTTGCCAAATGCACGGCACCTTCGCATATGGAATGCCCCAGATTCCGAAAACTGTTGCGGATCGGCGGACGAAGAAAGCCGGATTCCAACCGAAAAGCGGTATTTGGCGCGGGGCACAAATAGCTCTGACAATCACCTTCGTGCGAAAAACAAAATGACCTGCCGCGCCTGGCGTTGAAAGATCCCCGGCCCATTGGGCGCACCGCCACGTGCTTCGACATCTTTGATGACCCTGCGAACCAGAAGCACGGCGGCTATGCCGAACACGACGCCGCCCGCGGCCTGACCGATCAAGACGCCTGGCGCACCCAGCAGCGCAGCGCCCGCGATGACCGGCGGAACCGTTCCAAGCGTATGGCGGCCCCAGTTGAGCCATGTGGAATACAGCGGATAGCCCAGATTGTTGAAGCAGGCGTTGGCGACAAAAAGTGCCCCATTGAAGAAATACGCCAGAGCCAGAGGTCCGCAGAACAAATAGATCAGGGTTCTGCTTTGCCCTTCGGCATCAAAAAGAGCAGCAATTGGCGCGCGCAACGTGAAGAGGACAAGGGCAGCAAACCCGACAACAAGTGCTGTAAACACAAGTGAATCGCGGAACGCCCTGCGGACCCGGTCATACTGGCCCGCGCCGTAATTCTGGCCGATGATGGGCCCAACCGCGCCTGAAAGTGCGAAAATCGTTCCAAAGGCAAGCGGTGTCATACGGGCAACGATCGCCATACCCGCAACGGCCTCTTCCCCAAATTCGGCCATGGACCGGGTCACAAAGGCTTGCCCGACCGGTGTTGCAAGCTGGGTCATGATCGCTGGCAGCGAGATTGCCGCGATCGGCGACAGATCCTCGATAAACTCCGGCAGACGCGGCCACTGCAAACCGCCGTGATAGCGGAAAATAGGTCCCAGCGCGAAGACAGCAATGGCGATCCGGGAAGCAGCGCTGGCCAATGCCGCACCAGTCAGTTCCAGTTCAAAAGTAAATATCAAAATCGGATCAAGCACTGCATTTACGAGGCCGCCGATCACAGTGGCCATCATCGCCCGCCTTGCATCGCCATGGGCGCGCAGGATCGCCCCACCAGCCATGCCGAGCAATAGAAATGGCAGCGTTGGAACAATAATGGCAAGGTAGTGAACGGCAAATTCATGGGTGGTACCGGTCGCCCCAAGCAGGGAGACCAGCGGCCCCAGAAATTGCCAGACGATGAAGGCAAAAATCGAGGAAAACAGCATCCCGCCGGCCAGAGCGTTTGAGGCCCTTCGGCGCCCTCGTTCCCGGTCCCCTGCCCCAAGCGCCTGCGCCACGAGCGCGCCAGCGGCAATCGCGACACCGATGTTAAAGGAGGTGGTGAAAAACAGGATCGCCCCGGCATAACCAACGGCAGCGGCCAGCTCCTCCTTGCCCAGCATCGAGATGAAAATCATGTCGATAAAGTCGACGGCAAATATCGCCATCAGTCCGACCGATGCGGTCAGCGACATCACAGTCACATGGCGGAACAGATTGCCATCCAGAAATTTGGCCTGAGGCATGGGGTCCATTTAGTTGAGACAATAGGGCGCAGGAACATCCAACGCCCTCATGCCACACCCAATCCCTGTCCGCCAGCACCTTGTTTCACTTGTAGCTGGCAGAGTTCTCTGTGTTACCGTTGAAGCTTGATGTTATCTGTCCGCTGCTCGTCGCCAGCCACCACAACCACAAAATCCACTCCTGCTTTATCGAACAAACTGTATCTGGTTGAACTCGCTCCTGAATTCCGCGACCTCGCGCTCCAAATCCGCCGGATTGTTTGTCGTCAGTCCGCGCACAATCAATTCCGCCAGCTTCTTTGTGTGGCCAGTCGTAAGGCCCCAGCGGACGAGTTCTGGCGTCCCGATCCTCAGCCCGTTGAGATCGCCTTCGACAGCTTCAACCGGAAGCCCAATTCCACAAGCAAGAAATCCGGATTTGCGCAGTGTTTTTGAAGCTGTCTGGCCCCCACCAAAACGCGCCGCCTCCACCGCGAACTGATGGGAAGCGGTCCGCCCTTGCGGACCTGCGAACACTGGCAGGCCCGCAGCCTCCAGATCAGCCGCCAGGCTCTGTGACACCGCGATCATTTCCCGCGCATAAGCTTCGCCGCAGGTTTTCCAATCAAGCATGGTGATCGCAAGCGCAGCAGATTTCGCGGCGTCAAAATTGGCCGTCATGCCCGGAAAGGCGATCGCATCCAGTTTCTCGGCGATATCAGCCTCATTGGTGACAATCAGCCCTCCGGCCGGGCCTGCCAGGCTTTTGTAGGTGCTCATGGTCATGACATGAGCGCCCTCTTCCAGCGGGTTCGGCCATGCCTTTCCGGCAATAATGCCGCATTGATGGGCCGCATCGAACAGCACTTTTGCGCCGACCTCATCCGCTATGGAGCGGATCTCACGTACCGGATGCGGAAACAGGTTCAGGCTACCGCCAATGGTGATCAGTTTCGGATTTACTTTGCGTGCCAGCTCGCGCAGCGCATCAACATCAACAGTATAGCCGTCCGCATTTACGGGCGCTTCATGGATTTCCAATCCATAAAGGCCGGCGCATCCGCCCTTGTGGTGAGTGACATGCCCGCCGATCACGGCTGGCGGCACAATAATCGCGTCGCCGGGCTGGCAGGTCGCCATGAAGGCATAAAGATTTGCGAGGGCGCCGGAGGCCACACGGATCTCGGCATAGCGGGCATCAAAAACCTCTGCACACAGTTCCGCGCAGATCACCTCAATCTCTTCGATTGCCTCCAGACCCATTTCGTATTTGTCACCTGGATAGCCAAGCGACGGCCGCGAGCCGAGGCCGGCCGCCAGCGCAGCTTCTGCCCGCGGGTTCATGACATTGGTTGCCGGATTTAGGTTGAAACACTGCCGCTCGTGAATGTCACGGTTTTGCTCAATCAGGGCATCCAGCCGCCGGAGGGTCTCATCTTCGCTCGCCCCTGCCGTCTTGTCCGCCAGATCCTGAACAAGGGTTTCACAAGCCTCAGGCACCCACTCACGTCTTTTCAATGCGGTCATTTCGCTCTCCTGATTGCGCTCCACCCAGGAAATCAAATGGCAATGGCATCAGCAAACGAGATTTGCTAAATTTTAGGCGTAGTTTTTCTAGGTCAAATAAAATGCCAGTCGCGCCTCCCCGTCCCAAGATGCCTCCTCTCAACTCCCTCCGGGCTTTCGAAGCCGCGGCACGACTGGGCGGCATTGCAGCGGCCGCCGAGGAATTGTGTGTCACCCCGGCTGCGGTTGCCCAACAGATCAAGTCGCTGGAAGCCTGGGCCGGCAGCAAGCTGTTCAAGCGGCAGGCGCAGGGGGTTGAACTGACACCACTCGGGGCAAGTGTTGTGATCGAATTCGGCGCGGCCTTTGATGCGATGGCGCTTGCGGTCCAAAAGCTCCGCATGACCGCCAATCCGTCTGAAGTTCGCATTGCCGCCATGCCAAGCGTCGCCCAACTGTGGGTCTCGCCACGTCTTCCGGCAATTCGGCAAGCGATGCCTGACATCTCGATCTCAGTCACCGCTCAGGAATATCCGCCAAACCTTCTGCGCGAACCGTTTGACCTGGCCATTTTCATGGAAACGGAGGCGAGAACCGGAACGCGTATCGTCAGCCGCGACCGGATATTCCCTGTCTGCGCTCCTGCCATCGCCAAACGGCTGCGGTCAGTTGAAGACCTCAGAAACGAGACTTTCCTGCATGACACGGCCTGGAAGGAGGATTGGAGGATCTGGCTGTCCGAAGTTGCCCCGGACCAAAATCTGAATAAGAGCGGCCCGGAATTCTCTCTTTATTCTCTGGCCGTTGAAGAATGTAAAAACGGTGCGGGTGTCCTGATGGGCCACGAGGCTCTGGTGCAGCCACTCATCGATGATGGATCCCTGACCGCACCATTTAAAGGCAAGGTGGATCTACCAAAAGCGCTAACAATCGAGACCTTGAGGCCACCGCCAGTCGGCTCTGTACTCAGTCAGGTGGTTGATATGCTGATGGCGGCTTAGCGTTTGGCGCTCCCATCAACCGGAGAGTCAAAATCTATGAAAACTGTTTTCCCGCTATGGAAACCCGCCGGATTGCTCCAGCGGGTGATCCATTTGCAATCTTCCCTTTTGGTGCTGAAGGTCAAAGCACCTGTTGCATGGGGGCTGCCAGCAATACGCCTGCGATCACCAGTTCCACCATAAGAGGCGGCACCACGGACTTGTCAAAACCGTCGGCAAACAGGCTCACAACACGTCCCAGAGCGACCGCCAACATGAGGATGGCAACAGGAACGAAAGCGTCTGTCTGACCGGTTGCAAGCCCATAGGCGATTAGGCCGAAGCTCGCCAAAAACAGGCCACCTGCGACGGACCGGATCGTGCTGAAACCGACAGCACCAATCGGCTCGACAGAAAAGTTCTTGAGCATCTTGCTAGGGACGAACATGGACGTCATGCCGAGGCCGAACAGCATGATGGCGGCAAGGACTGTCATGATTTGAAGTGCAAATTCCATTGTCTTTCTCCTTGATTTCGTTTGACTGGTACGGGCTCAGACGGCCTGGTGCACAGCCTGGTTTGCGTTGTCTTGAAACTCTTCGTTTGCAAGCGCCAAATAGAGCGGGAATTGATCCACCAGTTTTCCGGTCGGCGACCCTTCACCGCTGGCGTAGAAGCCACCGCTTTTGAATTTCGGATTGGTGAGAACATCGACATAGCGTTTCGCGCCCGTTTCAACGCCATGCATCATGCCGAACAGAGGCATAACAACGCCGCCGACATGCTTGAAAACGAGCTTCTTGAAGAACGGCATGTCGTCGAAGCCATTCGTTCCCGTTGTGCCGCCCGGGCTGACGGTGACGAAACGCAGATGCGGGTTCTTGCGCGCCATGGACGACATCCAGAGCGCTGCCGTCAGCTTGATACTGGCATAAACATCCATGGGATCGCTTTTGGCGGTGAATGCCCGGCCTGCTGCGATGTCCAAAAACTCCGTGACCGAAGCATCTTTCAGTTCCGGCCGGGCAACTCCCATTTTGGGAATGCCACGTGCTGCTTCCGAACCGGCATACAGAACGGCTGTGGTGATCAGCTGGCGGTCCAGCATTTCATCAATGAGAACAACGTGACCCTGCACATTGACCGCATATATATTCATGACTCCCTGCGGTGTCAGCGCGGTCGGATACCGCCCTCCTGTCCCGCCCGCATTCAGGATCACCGCGTCCACCGGTGAGGTCATGTTTGAAACGGCCGCTCGTACGGACGCCGGGTCCATGACATCAAGCAGCACGATTTCAAAAATGTTGCGTCCCGTTTCCGCGACCAGTGCCGCCAAAGCCGCTTCGGCTTTGTCCAGGTTCCGGCATCCGAGGTAGATTTTTTCAATCGCGCTCGACAGCGCCAGTTGCCGGGCGCATTCGCGGCCGAGGCCAGCATTTGCACCGGTTATGAAGACCGATTTGATCGTATTCATTTGATGATTTTCCTTCACTCAACGTCGATGAGCAGAAGGTAGGATGTTTGATTATTGCGCTGTAGATAGGTAAGTTCGGACATCGCGTTTCAAAAATGAACCA
Organism: Roseibium sp.; assembly: GCA_965230705.1. Lineage (GTDB taxonomy): Bacteria > Pseudomonadota > Alphaproteobacteria > Rhizobiales > Stappiaceae > Roseibium. The sequence continues at coordinate 158,613 of CBDDLN010000002.1, forward strand.
GCGAACACGACGATGCCCACGCCTGAAAGCTACGCCCTTGACTGGGATGACCTGAAATATTTCCTGGCTGTCGCACGCAGCGGCACCCTACGCGGCGGCGCACAGGCGCTCTCGGTGAACCATACGACCTTGTCCCGGCATCTGGCGGTCCTGGAAGACCGGGTTGGCAGCCGTTTGTTCGACCGCTCCAAAGCAGGATTGGCGCTGACCCAGCTGGGTGAAGACCTCGTGCCCCACGCTGAGCGGATCGAAGAGGAGATGGCGGCCGCATCACGGGTCATCATCGGCCGGGATTCGCAGCCAAGCGGAACGATCCACGTAACCTTGCCCCATGGTTTGGCCATGACCTCGATCATGGATGACTTTGCCGCTTTCGCGGACAACTATCCGGACATTGATCTCAACATGCAGTTCAGCAATGCGATCGCCGACCTGACCCGGCGCGAGGCCGATATCAGTTTCCGGATTGCCAATGAGGTGACCGATGATGTCGTTGGCCGGCGCCTCGTTGATATGTCCCAGGCGGCATACTGCTCCAGGGATTATGCCAGGAAGGTCCGTGACAACGGCGGCAAAGGCCTGGAGTTCATCGGCTGGCATGAACCGCTGGGCGAGACGACTGCGCCGTGGATTGCCAAAAGCTGCTATCCGAAGGCAACGCTCAAGCATCGGGTTTCAGAGCTTGTACCCTTGATCACTCTTGCCGCTTCCGGGCTCGGCATGGCCTATCTGGCGTGTAATCTTGGCGACCGGCACCCGGACCTGATCCGGGCACCGTTTCAAAAACCGCTGCCGTACCGCAGCATCTGGCTGCTGCTTCACCGGGATCTGAAGAACACCGCCAGAGTCCGCCTGTTTGTCGACTTTCTGGCCAAGCGTATCACCTCCCGGCGAAACGAGTTCTGGGTGGCGGGCACTGCGGGCTGAAACGCAACTGATGCGCCCCAAACAAAAAACCCGCCGGATTACTCCAGCGGGTTCTTCGAATTTTTGAAAGTCCAGTTGGACCAGCGGATTAACGCTTGGAGAACTGGAAGCTCTTACGGGCTTTGGCGCGGCCGAACTTCTTACGCTCGACGACACGGCTGTCGCGGGTCAGGAAGCCTTCCTTCTTGAGGATGCCGCGCAGCTCCGGCTCGTAGTGGGTCAGTGCCTTGGAGATACCGTGACGAACGGCACCTGCCTGACCGGAGAGGCCACCACCGGTGACAGTCGCAATGATGTCAAACTGGCCATCGCGATCGGTCAGAACGATCGGCTGACGCAGGATCATCTGCAGCACCGGACGTGCGAAGTACTCGGTGAAGTCCTTCTTGTTGACGATGATCTTGCCGGTGCCCGGCTTGACCCATACACGTGCAACAGCGTCCTTACGCTTGCCAGTGGCATAGGCGCGGCCCTGTGCGTCCAGCTTCTGGACATGGACCGGGGCTTCAGGGGCAGCGGTTTCGACAGCGCCACCCAGTTCTTCCAGGGATTGCAGCTCAGCCATTGTTATGCCCTCTTGCCGTCGTTCTTTTCGTTGAGGCTCTTGACGTCAACCAGTTCAGGCGACTGAGCTTCATGCGGATGGGTTGCGCCAGCATAAACCTTGAGGTTCTTCAGCTGCTTGTTGGAAAGCGGGCCGCCCGGCATCATGCGCTGTACGGCTTTTTCCAGAACGCGCTCAGGGAACTTGCCTTCCATGATTGCGCGCGCGGTGCGTTCCTTGATGCCACCCGGGTGGCCGGTGTGCCAGTAGTACTTCTTGTTGTCGTACTTACGGCCGGTGAGCACCACTTTGTCGGCGTTGATGACAACAATGTTGTCGCCGCAATCGACATGAGGCGTGTAGGTCGGCAGATGCTTGCCGCGCAGATGGTTGGCGATGTAGGCAGCCAGACGGCCCACGACCATGCCTTCAGCGTCGATCAAGATCCACTTTTTCTCGACCTCAGCCGGCTTGGCAGAGAAGGTCTTCATGTGTTTGGTCCTTGAAAGCTCCAGGCGGCGAACCGCCCGGGTCACTAAAAAGAAAACGGCCCGGCCTGCCCAAGTTGAGCGGCAAACGGACCCGTTGTTCGTTCGAGGGCTGGTATACGCGCAAGCAATTTGCCGGTCAAGCACGTTTATTGGAGATCCGCCTTTAATTAAATAATAAAAACAATAACTTATAAAAACGGTATTATATTACCACAATTATTCTTGCCTCGGCGGCACAGAATAGGTCGCTGTGGCATGAGCGACAAGGTCTTCTTCGCCCTCACCCGCAATGCCGCATTCGGTCACGGCAAGCCGTTTGCCCAGTTTAAGCAATGAACAAGTGGCCAGCAGATCACCGGCCTCCGGCTTGCGCAGGAAGTTGATGTTAAGGTTCGTGGTGACGGCCAGCGCGACCGGGCCGATATGCGCCAGGATCACCACATAGGCTGCCAGATCCGCCAGCGCCATCATTGTAGGACCGGAGACAGTACCGCCAGGCCGCAAATGGGCATCGCTGGCGGACACCCGAACGACCGCCTCTCCGTCTGAAATGCTATCGATGGAATAAATCCGCCCGCCAGCGTGAATTTGCGGAAACTCCCTGTCCAGAAACTCCGAAACCTCTTCGACTGTCATCACTGGCTGCATCAATTCCCCTCCCCTCAGCTCTTGAGAGAGCTACGTTTTTCAATTTCCTTCTTACGTAAACGTCAATTTTCGATTGCGCAAGATTGCAGCCGTGTTTCCGGGCCCCACCCCTTTCGCCACCGCCCAGCCTTCGGATATAAGGACACCAAACCAAAGATATTTTTAGGAACCCCGCCATGTCCGAGATGACCGCAGCAAATCAAGATACCGAAACGCCGATTCTCGGCACCATGCTGCATGAAGGCGTTTACCGGATCGTGATGCAGCGGCCGAAGTCCATGAATGCCCTGTCTCGGGAAATGATGACGGCACTCTCAGCGGAACTGACAAAGGCGGCCGAAGACCCTGAAATCCGGGTCATCCTTCTGGGCGCCGAGGGCAAGGTGTTTTGTGCCGGCCACGACCTGAAGGAGCTCACAGCAGCCCGCGAGGACGCGGATAGCGGGCGCGGAACCTACGAAGAAATCATGCGCCAGTGTTCGGACCTGATGCAGCAGATCGTCCGGCACCCCAAACCGGTCATAGCGGTCGTCACCGGCGTTGCGACTGCCGCCGGCTGTCAGCTTGTTGCCTCTTGTGACCTGGCTATGGCGACGGACACGGCAACCTTCTGCACCCCGGGTGTCAATATTGGCCTGTTCTGCTCAACCCCGATGGTTGCCCTATCCCGCAATGTCTCGCGCAAACAGGCGATGGAGATGCTGCTGACCGGCGAAAGCGTTGATGCATCCACGGCCAAGGAGTTCGGGCTGATTAACCGCATCGTGCCCGCCGACTACCTGGAACAGGTGGTTCAAAAATACGCCAGGGCCATTGCGTCCAAGTCGGCGCACACGGTGAAAATCGGCAAGGAAGCCTTTTATCAGCAGCTGGAAATGCCGCTGTCAGAAGCCTATGACTTTGCCGCCAAGACCATGGTGGACAACATGATGGCCCGCGACGCGGAAGAAGGCATCAACGCCTTCCTGCAGAAGCGGGATCCGGAGTGGACCGACAGCTAGCCGGTCCTCCGCTTTCCAAACTTCATCGACGGTCTCAAAAACACCTCCGTTTGCCAGAATGGGCAGGCGGAGGCGTTTGGTTGTTCAAATCATCTTCACCAGCTTTCGATTGCAAATCCTTTGCAAACGATCTAAAGTATTTTTTGATATTCAAGAAATAAACTTGAATTTCAAATCGGCTCATCAGAACGAAGAACTTTATAACAAGAAATATATCTCAAATAATTCACGCACACCCCTTCGATCAAGCATCAACAATTTACTCAAAGGGGGAGCTATGACCGACAACGAAGATCTTGGGGATGTAACTGCGGAAATTCGTCATGAAGATCCGGTTGCTGCAATGACACGCGTTGCCGAGGCCCAGCCCGAAGAGGAAGACATCGGCGGTACTGAAGTGCCTCTTGCGCCCGGCACTGCGGACAACCAATCGGCCTATCTGCAAAACATCATAACAACAGCCAAAAATGGCAGCCGGGAAGCCAAGATACCGAACGGAAAATACTATGTCGCCCAACCAGGACGGCCTGGTCTGGAGTTGTCATTCTCAGATCTCCATGCGGAACCCCCGGGCCAGCTCAGCCGGCCGAACATCGTTGGCGACGGCATGGGAACCACACTGATCTCCGGCAACACTCCAGCGCAGCCATCGCTGAAAATAACCGGTGGCCGGGGCATCAAGGCCCACGACTATATCTCCATCAAGGACCTGAGTTTTGGCAATGCCACCGGTGTGACCGGAAACGGTATGCACATCAATTCGTCAGCATTCATCCGGGGCGAAAGCCTTGGCTTTTTTGGCAAGGACACCGGGCTTTACCTGGAAAGCGTGCTGAGTTCGGAATTCAATCACATGAATTTCAAATCCTGCCGGACGGGCATGTACCTGGCGACGGGCTCGGGTTTTTCCGGCATCAACGCCATGCGTTTTGCCCGCAATGACTTTGGCTTTTGTTTCCGGTGGGGGGTTCACGGAATTAACATCCAGACCAACGTCACCTTCGACAGCTGCAATTTCGAAGGATGTGGCAGTGACACCGATCCGAGCCGCATGTGGATGGGCGGAGTTGCGCTGACCTTTGACGGCACGCAAGGCTCTGTCGGCTCGAATTTTGTCGGCTGCTATTTCGAAGCCAACAAGGGTGGCTTTGACGTTCAGCTAAACAACATCGGCAATCACTATGTCACCCACACCTTCGTCGGCTGCAATTTCAACCGGGTGGGAAACACGTCCTTTGTCAACAACAACATCCGCTCGATCGGCAAGAACCGGATCGTCCTGATCGGCTGCACGTTTGACGGATATGGCGGCTATCAGCCAAGCCAATGGCGCACCTATTTCACCGACTTTTCGGCGGGAAGCCCGGCAGAAGTCACCTGCATCGGCTGTCACTTCGCAAACCGGCAGGAACAGGGCAATCTGCGCAACATCAACCCGCTCACGGCATAGAAAGTAGCTGACCGGCCCAACATACCGGTCAGCGATCTTTAAACAGTCCCAGTGGTTCCCACGAAAATCAGGTTTCGCCCCGCTGGGCTTTGCCGGCTGGTGCGAAACCGGCGGCATAGGCCTCAATCTCATCGATCGATAGGCCGTCAACAGCATTCCATTGCTTGCGGTTGTAGTCTTCCGTCTCCAGATCGGTCCAGAAGGAATCGTTCAGTCGGTTGATCATGTTGAACATGGCGGAAGCCATTGAGATTTCGACGATTTCCGTGTCGCTGAAATTCGCTTTCATGTCTTCCCAGACCTTTCGGTCCCGCTGCGCCTTGTTCAATGTCATGGCTTCCGCCCAGGCAATCGCAGCCTTTTCCCGATCATTGAAATGCGGGCTGGTCTTGTAGCGGTCCCCTTCCAGGTCGGCCAATTCCTCTTCCGATATTCCAAGCCCCTGCCCGAAGATCGATGTGTGGGCAGTACAATACTCGCAAGCATTGGCCATGGAGGTCTTGATGTTGGCAAGGTTCCTTAGGCGGACATCGCTCTCCGCACCGAGGCCGGGCTGGCGCACAGCAGCAACAAGTCCCAGAAACCATCGGGCGAGATATGGGCTGTGAGCCCCCAGGATCCGGACGAGATTGGAGGTTCGGCCCAAAAAGCGGTCGGAACCGGCAAAAACTTCACGTGCCACACCCGTGGCTTCTTCGTGCGAAAGTCCTGTCAGACGTTGAGACATCGGCAAACTCCTAAGGTGGGTCGGAACATGGCTCCACGTTCCCAAATCCATTGCCGGGTAGCGAATTCAAAATCTGAATGAATTCATTCAACTGGCGAATTATTTGCGGAGGATTCGGCAGAATTCACCCGCCGGCAATGATTGGCCGGTTGAGGAAAATCAGGCCAATCTCTGGAATGTGAAAGGCGCATACGGCCCTTGAACGCAGGCCTCGCAGACGCTCTCGAAAGGTTTAGACGTCGATGCCGACTGTGCCAGTCGCTCAGGACCAACTGTTTACCAGTTTGCTAATCGGCCAACTTGTAAACAAAGACTTTTCCCTTGCCCTTGTCACGGGCCACCCTGGCTCCAATCGGTGTGAGGCGCCATTCCTGGCAATCGGTATTCTTATTGTGTGTCGTTAGGGTTCTGCACCAGAACTGCTCTTCCCAGTTCCACGTGCCTTTCAAAGGCTTTTTGGCAAAGTTGCCTTCCATGGTTCCATCTTCGTTGATGACAAACCAGTTCTTCTTCAACGTGAATTTCTTGCCGACGATTTTTTCCCGGAAGTCCTCTTCCGTTGTGATCAAGGCGGCCTCATTTGTCTCTTTCAGCGCCGTGCACCAGTCCTCGGATGTTGCCTTGTTGAGTTTGGCCAAATCCAGTTTGTAGTCTTCGCCCATCTTCATGGCAGCCGAGACAGTCCGTTTGCCTAGCGCGCCGTCAACCGGACCGGGCTTGTATCCGGCTGTGGTCAGCTCCGATTGAACACACGCCACATCCGCTGCAGCCGGGCTCATGGCCAAGCAGATAGCTACAACAGAAACTGCGATTGTTAGGGCTGAAGAATACATGCCTACCTCCTGTCAAGATTCAAAGCGCCAGACAAATAGCGGCGCCCTCCTCAATCAGAAATAGAATACACACCCGGCACATCACCCAAATGATGCGATTGCACTAAGTTTTGTTCGGAATCGACCGCAACTAATGATCTTTTCGCTTTTCTGCCGGCCAGTGCACCCCACAATCAGCCTTGCAATTTGGGACCCAACGCGGTTTGGATTGGGCGCATTCTCTCATATGGCCTCTTTCATGAACCACGACACCTATTCCGACAGCTACATCCGGGAAATCCTGGACGAGGTAAAGACAATCGCCATGATCGGCGCCAGCGCCAACACGGTGCGCCCGTCCTACTTCGTTCTGAAGTACATGCTGTCCAAGGGCTACGACGTCTGGCCGATCAATCCGGGTCAGGCAGGCAAGGAAATCCTGGGCCAGCAGGCTTATGCCTCACTCGCTGATCTCCCTGACGTTCCGGACATGGTCGATATCTTCCGGAATTCGGCCGCCGCCGGTGGTGTCGTGGACGGCATTCTCGCCTCCAGGCGCCTGCCGAAGGTCATCTGGATGCAGCTTTCCGTGCGCAATGATGAAGCGGCCAAACGGGCGGAAGACGCCGGCATCAAGGTGGTCATGGACCGCTGCCCGAAGATCGAATACGGGCGCCTCTCTGGTGAAATCGGCTGGGCCGGCGTCAACTCAAGAACCGTCTCTTCCAAACGCCCTGCTCTCAAGGCCGGTTTTCAGCATCGGGGACTGCGCAAGGACAATCGCGAGTAGGCAAACAAAGACCCTGGACCCGAAATGGCCGGCGGGCCCGGTCCGGTCATTTTCGACGGCCTGTCAAACGCTCTCGGCCCTTGAGACAATCTTTTCGCTCAATCCGTACAATCGCCGACCCAATTGGAAAACAAACCCACGAAGGGCTTAAAACGAGCAAAAACATTTCTTTGACCTCCCCCCGGCCATCGGCCAGTATGCCCAAAATTATCAATGCGGAGGCAAACATGAGCGAAGGCATTCCCGGATTTTCAACATTGGCTATTCACGCAGGCGCACAGCCTGATCCGGCGACCGGCGCCCGGGCAACGCCAATCTATCAAACCACGTCCTTCGTCTTTGACGATGTCGACCACGCCGCCTCCCTGTTCGGGCTGCAGGCCTTCGGCAACATCTACACCCGCATAACCAATCCGACGACCGCTGTCCTGGAAGAGCGCATCTCCGCGCTGGAAGGCGGAACCGCTGCGCTCGCGACAGCCTCCGGCCACTCTGCGCAGTTGCTGGCGTTCCACACCCTGATGCAGCCGGGCGACAACATCGTTGCCGCCAACAAGCTCTACGGCGGCTCGATCAACCAGCTCAACCACTCCTTTAAAAGCTTCGGCTGGGATGTGAAGTGGGCCGATCCTTACGATCTGTCGACGTTCGAAGCCGCGATCGATGCCAATACGAAAGCCATCTTCATCGAAAGCCTCGCCAACCCGGGCGGCATCATCGTTGATATTGAAGGCATTTCGCAGATCGCCAAGGCAAAGCGCATTCCGCTGATTGTCGACAACACAATGGCAACGCCGTACCTCTGCCGGCCGATAGAGCACGGCGCAGACATCGTGCTGCATTCGCTGACCAAATTCATGGGCGGCCATGGCAATTCCATGGGCGGCGTCATCGTCGACGGCGGTTCGTTCGACTGGTCAGCCGATGACAGGTTCCCGCTGCTGTCGCAGCCGCGTCCCGAATACCAGGGCGTTGTCCTGCACGAAACCTTCGGCAACTTCTCCTTTGCCATTGCCTGCCGCGTGCTCGGCCTGCGTGACCTTGGCCCGGCAATCTCGCCATTCAACGCCTTCATGATCCTGACCGGCATTGAGACCCTGCCGCTTCGCATGCAGCGCCATTCTGACAATGCCAAGAAGGTCGCCCTGCATCTGTCCGGCCACTCCAAGGTGAGCTGGGTGTCCTATGCGGCCCTGCCGGAAGACAAGCATCACGACCTTCAAAAGAAATACATGCCAAAGGGTGCTGGCGCGGTCTTCACCTTCGGCGTGGAAGGCGGCTATGACGCTGGCGTCAAACTGGTGTCGAACGTGGAGCTGTTCTCGCATCTGGCAAACATCGGCGACACCCGCAGCCTGATCATCCATCCGGCTTCCACCACCCACCGCCAGCTCTCTGACGAGCAGAAGGCAGCCGCTGGGGCCGGCCCGGATGTGGTGCGTATCTCCGTTGGTCTGGAAGATGCAGAAGACATCATCGCCGATCTGGAACAGGCGCTGTCTTCCTGATCTGGCTGATAGCTGCGGAACAAGAAAGCCCGCCATTCCGGCGGGCTTTTTTTATGGCAAATTCCAAGAAATTCGTCATCCCGGAAAAGCAACAGCTTTATCCGGGATCGGAGAGCCCCAATGTCCGGGTCTTTTGAATAAAACCGATAGGCATTTGCCACGCCGATCCCGGCTCGCACTGCGTTTGGCCGGGAAGACGATGGTTGGGTTTGCCTCTCTGCCCGCCAATGTGGTTGCTTCAAGCCCGAACGGGATAATTACCCTTCAGCATGGCACGGTAGTCCACGGCGGCGGCCAGGACCGCGACGGCAAACACCTGATGCCAGAGCGCCAGATGGAGCGGAACCATCCACAAAAGCGTCAGAATTCCGAAGACCACCTGCAGCGCCGTGAAACCGGCCAGATGATAGGCTGCCCGTCGGACAGGTGCAGAGGCTCCGGCCCTGCGGGTTTTCACAACCAGATGGATGACGGCCGCAATCAGAAGGTATGCCGTCATGCGGTGCTGAAACTGCACGGTCATGACGTTTTCAAAGAAGTTCAGCCAGGCCGGGGACATGGCCAGAAGACCTGCGGGCACCAACTGCCCGTCCATCAGCGGCCAGGTGTTGAACGTCAGTCCGGCATTAAGGCCGGCGACCAGACCGCCCAGGAAGATTTGAACCAGAACCAGAACCAGGACAAGGCTTCCAACTCCCGACAATTCTGCCTTCTCATCCTCTCTTGCCTCCCGGCGGGGCGCCAGTCTGCGGGCAATCCAGAACAAATAGGCAAAGATCACACAGGCCAGCGTCAAGTGGACCGCAAGCCGGTATTGGCTAACGTCGGTTCGCTCGACAAGCCCGGAGGCAACCATCCACCAGCCGATCGCACCTTGAAGGCCGCCCAAAACTAGTCCGATAACCAGGCGCGGCTTCAGCCAGGACTCTATCTGCCCGCGCACCCAGAACACCGCCATAGGCACAAAGAACGCGACACCTATGAACCGCCCGAGCAAACGGTGCCCCCACTCCCACCAGAAGATAAACTTGAACTCTTCCAGGGACATGCCCTTGTTGATCAGCTGATATTCCGGGATTTGTTTATATTTCTCAAACTCTTCCAGCCATTCCGAGTGGCTCAGCGGCGGGACCGCACCGTGTATGGGCTTCCATTCGGTGATCGACAGGCCGGACTCTGTCAGCCGGGTTGCACCACCGACGACGACCATCGCCAGCACCAGAAAACAGATAAAATAGAGCCACCACCGGATCATGGTCCGGTTGCGTGCGAAAGCTGTGTTTTCGCCAAGTGAAGTATCAGCCGATGATTGCACGCCAGATGGCATGGAAGACGTCATGTGTAATCCTGGAATTGACCTTTGCCGGGTGGACATATAGGTGCAAATCCAAAGCAGCAAGTCGCCGGACGAATTTTGCGACACTCTATCGCTGTCAGAAACGCATCAGAAGGTATGACGAATGGTCCCCTCTTTCCGCAAATTCGTAGGCATGGTCGCTTTGGTGGTTTTTGTGGTGGTCTACGCCTTCGTCGCCATGGTGATTGGAGACATGACGCTGCAACAGTCATCAATGGTGGTCAAATTGATCTACTTCGCCGTGGCTGGCCTGATTTGGGTTATTCCAGCCGGCGCAATCATCTGGTGGATGCAAAAACCGGAACGGGAGAACTCCTGAACCGGTCTTATCCGTTGGTCCGGGGGCGCAAACCAAAGCCGCCGGCCGCCCATTTGGCAGCGTTGTAGAGCGCAAACGGCGCTCCAGTCAGGTACTGATCGACAACATAGTCGTCCTGGAAGCGGCCATTCAGAGACACCCGTGGCAGCATGAGCGGATTGCCGGCATGTACGGATTTCAGCACCCCAGGCATGGTTGTCACCGCCGAATCAAACTCAAAGCGACGGGCGATCTCCGCTGAGGACGCATCCACGGCACCGCTGTACCCGTAAGGATAGGCGAAATGCTTCGGCCGGTGTCCGGTTTCTGCTTCGAGCCGGTCGACGCCGTGTCTAATGTCCTCAAATGCCTCTTCCGGCGAAAGCCTAGCCACGGCAAAGTGATCATGGGTATGGGCGCCGATTGTCACAAGCTGGTCACTTGCAAGCTGACGCACCTCATCCCAGGTCATCATCAGTTCGTCTGCCAATTCAGACAGATCGAGCTGGTACCTGTCCGCAAGAGCACGGATGATGGTTCTCTGCTCCGCTTCGCTTACCTCCTGTGTCAGCAGTTTGCACAGGCGTTCAAAGCAGACCTGCTTTTCATCCAGCGTTCGTGCCGCAATTCCTGCCCCCTCGCCTGAGTTGGACAGACGAATTTCGTCGTTGGCAGCGATGATCCGTTCAAGTGCCACCCACCAGATTTCCGTGGTCCGGTCTATCAATCCGCTGGCGGTATATACCGTAAAGGGCGCATCAAGTTCCTTCAGCACCGGATAGGCAACCTCGAGGTTATCCCGATACCCGTCATCAAATGTCAGCGCCGCATAGCGCTTGCGGCCGTATCCCGACTTGAGCAGATCCGCAACTTCAGACAAGGCCAGAATTTCATAGCCATTGTCACGAATCCGGTTCACGGCAGTACGGAGAAACTCAGGTGTAATTTCCAGGTGTCCGTTCGGCTGGAAAGCGTCCGGCCGGGAAGGCAAAACCCTGTGCAACATGAAAATCGCGCCACAGCCCTGGGTCACTGGCGCCATTGCGTAACCAAGCCCGCTGTTCCGCAAGACTTTGAAAACAGTCCGGAAAAGATTTTCGCGTGCGCTCATGTGAGTTGAAGCCTGCCTGTGTTCAACCCGAAAGCTAGCCACTCTTTCTTTATTATTTCTTGCTAGGAGTTCAGTTAAATACATCTGTCATTGCAGAGGACCCCATGGCCCTTCAATCGGAAGCTGAGTTTGAGTATGCACCTATGTCCATCGATCTGCCGGATACGATCGAACGTCATGGCGCTTCAGAGGTCCTTGATATTGGCGGCCTGAAAGTCTCGGTTTACCGGGACCTGGATACTGCCGCTCCCGTTTGGCAGGCTCTGGCAGTTGGCGCCTCCGGATTGCCCTACCAGGACTATGCATGGCTGAAAGCGTGGTATGACGCCATTGGTGCTGGCCGCGGAATTGAACCGTTTTTCGTAGTCGCCCATGACCAGGACGAATTTGCATTTGCCCTGCCCCTGGCTGTCGAACAGCGGCGCAACTACCGCACCCTGACGTTTCTTGGCCAGGAAAACACCAACCAGAACACGGGCCTGTGGTCTCCGGACTTTTATGAAAGCGCTACGTCAGAAGATCTTGAGCCGGTCCTGGCAGAGCTGTGCCGGTACGCGGGCGCAGACCTTGTCCACCTGACAAACGTTCCACTTGTGTGGGAGGGAAAACCCCAGCCGCTGTTGACGCGGCAGCGCACCGAAAGCCCAAGCCCGGTCTTCCTTGGTCCGGTCAACGACGACTTCGATGCACTGTTTCAAAGCAGTTTCGGCAAACGCTCCGGCAAGACACTATTGCGCAAACAACGCAAGCTGGAGGCCGCCGGTGATTTCCGGATTTATCAGGCAGAAACAGCAGAAGATGTTAAGCGCGGACTGGACGCCTTCATTTCCCAACGGATGAGCCGTGAAGCGGCGGTCGGTGTGCCGAGCGGATTTTCCGAGCCTGCAAAGCAGCAGTTTCTTGCAAATCTTGTCGGTCTCAAGGGCAACGGCAGTCTTGCAGAGGGCACGCCCGCAATGACGGTATGGTTGCTGGAAGCAGGCGGAGCCATAAGAGCGACTTACCTTGTTGCATGGGACCGCAATCGCGTGATCGGATATTCAACTTCGATCGCTCACGATGAGCTGACGGCTCAAAGTCCGGGCGTTGTCCTTTTGAAGGGCATCATCGAAGCTGCATGCAACAAGAAAGAGGTGACGATTGTCGACCTTGGCCTTGGCAACGAAGTCTACAAACACGCCTGGAGCGAGCCGCATGCACTCAGCGACTGCTTCCTTGCCACCTCATTGAAGGGCCGCATCGCCCTTTCCTTTCGTAAGTCAAGGCAGGGTTTGAAATCCTGGATCCGCAGCTCCGAACTGCTCTGGAAACTTGTGCGCAAGCTTCGTCAATTCAGCAAGCAAGTGGGCGCCTGACGGCGCCTTGAGTTGATGAATTAGCCCGGTTTGCAGCCTCATCCTGAGGAAGTCCGTAGGACTGTCTCGAAGGATACGCTTTCAAATACGTTGCCCATCTTTCGAGGCTTCGCTTCGCTACGCACCTCAAAATGAGGTAGTAGGACCAAGCGTGGCCTTTGTCACCAGTCTCTAGCAGCCTGATGATGCCTCACTTGCATTTCCAAGCCATGGGGGAAATGGCCGCCTATGCTGCGCGGCCACCGTGTTTGCTTGAGCGGGCAACCGGCACCGGCTGACCATCCTTTGAGACAACTTCCACGACCGCACCCGTGTTGCGTTCCAGGAGATTGGCTGCGCTGACAAGTTCCTGACCGTAGTCTTCTTCCATCGCCGTAACCAGAACACGGTCTGCCAATCCCAGAAGTTTCGCGCTTGCCAAAGTGCCATCAATCGTTCCAAGCGATACGATAGTGACATCATATGTGTTGGAGATGGTCTCGAAGATGTTGCTGAAGCGGTCTCCGGCGGCCAGCTCATCGGAGATGGCCACTCGTCCGGCTTCGATTATGTGGACGTTTGAACCGCTGTCCTGGAAGATGATGTTAGAAAAGGCGGCATCGCCTGAAACAAGGTCAGCAAAGCCCGCCTCGACATTCGGCTCTGCCCGTCCGGGCGCAGCCTCCACCAGCAGAACATGTGCGCCATCAGCTTCTGCGGCACGAGCCAGGGACAAGGCCAGGTCATGGGCAACATGCGGCTCGTCCACGCTGAGAACAACCAGGCGTCCGTCTTCCGGTGCTTCTGGAGCTAGAGAAAATTCTTCTGCATTTTGAGCAGAATCTGCCGGAAGCCAGTCCGGCGAAAGGTCCTGATCATAGGCAGCGTTGACGGGTTGAGCCGTATCTCTGGCTTTGGCCCTGCGCAGCTTTTCGCCAAGCGAACGGCCCTGTTTTTGGTTTGGCTTCCCATCGGAATAGTCAGCATCAAAGCCTGAAAACGTCCCGGTCAGGGTTACATTGGAAGCGTTGGCATTGGCGCCTGCAGTGGCCCACTTGGGCTCCGGCGCCCTGATCTCGGCCGCTCTTGGCGCAACGACTTCACCTTCTGCCACCGGATAGAGGACGTTACCGGACAGGAATTCGCGCAAGATGACAAAGGCTATGCCGAGAACCATTGTCACCAGCGCGGCAATGATGGTGATCGCCTTGACCTTGGGCGAATAGGGTTCACCCGGAATGCTGGCGCGGGAGATGATCCGGGCATCGGCCGGAAGGGTCTGCGCCCGCAATCTCAAATCGGCTTCACGGAAGCTGGACAGGAGTTTGTCCAGCTGAGCAGCCTTTGCATTTGCTTCACGCTCCAGCTCATTCAAACGCACCTGATCGGCGTTGGAGCGGGCAGCCGCAGTTTTCAGTTCGTTGAGGCGCCGCTCAAGCGCGGCGGACTGCTGGCTGGAAACTTTCGCATCATTTTCCAGCCCGATCAAAACCTTGCGCGCCTCAGAGCGAATCTGCCGGTTGTAATCAGCAAGCTGGGAATTGAGAGCCTTCAGCTGCGGATGGTTCGGAAGCAGCGTAATCGACAGTTCAGCAATGTTGGACTGAAGCGCCACCTGCCGTTCCCGCAAACGCTGGATCAGTTGGGAATTCAGAACATCGCTGGCCGTTTCAAGAGAACCGCCGGACTGCAAAAGCTCACGAATCAGATCGGCCTTGGCCTGAGCTTCGGCCTTTTTTGCCTGGGCCGCGGAATACTGGCTGCTGATTTCAGAGAGTTGCCGCTGGTTCAAGGTCAGATTGTCAGTACCAATTAGAAGATCCGCGCGCGCGCGGTAATCTTCTACCGCTTTCCGCGCCGCCTGCACTTCCTGGCGCAATTGCGCAATCTGCGGCTCCATGGCGCTGGCGACGTCTTCAGTCGAATTCCGTTTCACCGTGGCCTGCAATGCGACGTATTCATCCACCACCGTATTGGCGACGGCGGCGGCAATTTCCGGGTCCTGTGCCGAATACTCAACGGCAATTACCCGTGAGCCTTCAAGCCGGTAGACCTCAATGTTCTTATAATAATGCTTGAGGACCTTTTCTTCCACCGACGACCGCGATGATCCTTTTGAAAGTCCCAGCATGGCAAGAGCATCGGAGAGCAGAGATCCGGACCGGGCGGCTTCAAACTCTGGAACAGACGCCAGTTCCAGCCGCTTGGCGACACGCCGCGCAAGGTCAGCAGACATCAGCAGCTGCACCTGGCTGGCAACCCCTTCTGTATCCAGAAGCGCCCGCTCTTCTTCAACCCCGCGCGTCGTCCCCGGGAACCGGGCATCTGTGCTTTCGATCAGCACCTTTGCCTCACCCCTGTATTTGGATGGAACAAAGCCGAGCGCGATAAAGGTACAGCCCGCCACGACAAGTACGAGCGGCAAAAGCCACTTCATCGAGACACCGATTGCTTTCAGCAGCCGGCTTAAATCTAGGGCCATATCGTCCGCTGGCGCCGCGGAATTGGTTGTATTCATCATTGAAACTCCGAACTCTCAACACAACAATGACGAATTAGGGTAAGCGTTCGGTTAAAGCCCACGCAGAGCAGCAGGCAGCGCCGTTAATCATGTTTTGCTCACCTACAAGCGCCAATTAGGATCAAATTCAGTCTCTTCACGCCCCATTAACCCTGTCTTGAGATTGTGGGCGTGTGTGTTAGGAGACTCGTCAATGCTTTTCAGAGCATTCCTCATTTCAGTTATCTGTGTCGGCCTTGCGGCCTGCAGCGGTTACAAACGTCCGCCATCCGCGTTCCACGAAACGCTGACCTTGCCTTACCAGCTAGACTCCACGGACAAGCTGCGGATCATCGTTTTTGGCCAGGACGATCTCTCAAACACATATATCATTGATCAGGCAGGATATATTTCCTTCCCGCTGATCGGGAACGTCGCCGCGCGGGGCAAAACCCAAAGCGAGCTGGCAAACACGATTGCCAGCAAACTGCGCCAGGGTTACCTGCGCGATCCTGATGTCTCTGTCGAGGTCGACACCTACCGTCCGATCTTCGTCATGGGCGAGGTGCAAAACGCAGGCCAATACACCTACGTTGCCGGCATGACGGTGCAGAATGCGATCGCGACGGCCGGTGGATTCAGCGCCCGCGCCCAGCAAGGCGATGCTGACATTACCCGTCAGGTAAATGGTGAAATTCTAAACGGACGTGTTCCCATTTCGGACCCGATCCGCCCTGGAGACACCATATACGTGCGGGAGCGGTATTTCTAACCTGACCGCCGATTAACCGCAGACTCATCTCCCTGTCGTAGGGTTTCCTCAACAGTTTCACGGGCCATAGAAGCCCGGAGGCAGAAGCAGGGAGCCTGTAAAATGACAACGGAACCGCTTCGGATCGTCCACCTGGTTCGGTCACCGATCGGCGGCATTTTTCGCCATATATCCGACCTGGCAACCGCCCAGGCGAACGCTGGCCATCAAGTTGGCCTGATTTGCGACAGCAGCACGGGCAGCGATTTTGACAATGCCCAGGTGGAAAGGTTGCGTCCCAAACTTTCCTTGGGTGTCGAACGCTATCCAATGCAGCGCCAGCTGACCTTCAAGGACCTGGCCGCGACCCGTGAGCTCTACCGCCACATCCGCGATCTGAAACCGGATGTTCTGCATGGCCATGGAGCAAAAGGCGGCGCCTACGCCCGCGCAATTGGAACCTTGCTGCGCTTTCAGGGCCAGAATGTCACGCGGATTTACTGCCCGCATGGCGGCAGCCTGCATTATGATCCAAACCGCCTTGAAGGCCGGGTCTATCATGCAATTGAACGATTCCTGGCCAAGTTGACGGACGGCCTGGTCTTCGTTTCCGATTATGAATACGCAGCATTCGAGACCAAGGTCGGTCATCCGAAAGCCTTGGCCCGCGTGGTTTATAACGGCCTGCAGCCGGAAGAGTTCAAACCGGTTGAGGAAAACCCCGACGCCGCCGATTTCCTTTACATCGGCATGCTCCGGGACCTCAAAGGCACCGATCTCTTTATTGAGTCTCTTTACAACATCCGCCTGAAGACCGGTGTTGCGCCAACAGCGCATATCGTCGGCGAAGGGCCGGATGAAGCCCGCTACAAGGACATGGTGGAGCGGCTTGGGCTTTCGGATAAAGTCAAGTTCCACGGTGCCCTGCCCGCCCGCGAGGCCTTCAAAATGGCCAAATGCGTAGTGGTTCCCTCCCGTGCCGAGGCGATGCCCTACATCATTCTGGAGACTGTCGCGGCCAAACGCCCGCTGATTGCGACGCGCGTAGGTGGCATTCCGGAAATCTTTGGCCGCTTTGCCTCACGCCTGATCGAGCCTGGCCACATTGGCAAACTGACGTTTGCAATGGAATCAGCCCTGGCTGAACCAGCCGAGCTGCAGATCGCGGCGGAAGGCCTTCGCACCTGTCTGGCTGAGACTTTCTCAGTCGACCTGATGAGCGACCGGATCACCACGCTCTATCAGGAACTTCGCGGCACGGCGCCGGTCACCATGAACCAGCCACAGTCCGCGGCCGCTCCGCAGGCAGCCGCTGGGTCTCAATCCGTTTTGGCCAGATCGAGTAATCAGTAATGTCCAAGTTGGCGAAAAAACAGTTCGAAATGGAAGCCCAGAATGCTTCCGGCGTCGGCACGTCAGACCTGCGGCAACGCCTTGCCGATGGCCTGCATCGCAAGGATTTGGAAGCCTGGACTGAAGACCGGGCGAGAGAAGCCGCGCGCACCCGAGGAAGCAACACGCTCTCCCCGGATGCGCTTGAAATCGCGGTCACTCTGGATGATGACGGTGTTTCAGTTCCGGTACTGGCTGGATCGGTCCGGGCTGCCGACATGCTGATTATTGCTGCCGGCGCTTTCGTTGCCTCCATGACCGAATTCGGCGCGACATCGCTTGGCTGGCAGCATGGGCTGGCCGTGATGGTTGCCCTGATCTTCTCCTTTGCCTTTTTCCAGGCGTCTGACGCCTATCAGGTCACGACCATGCGCCGCGCCATGTCCCAGGTTGGCCGCATTGCCGCTGGCTGGACGATGGTCTTCGTCATGCTGGCAGTAGTTCATCTGACCACAGGAATAGGAAATGGCATTTCCCAACAATGGGCAGGTGCCTGGTTTGTCATTTCTCTGGCGGGCCTTGTCAGTGCACGCCTGTTTGTTTCCTGGCTCGTCCAGCGCTGGACTGCCGCAGGGCGCCTGGAACGGCGCGCGGTAATCGTCGGCGGCGGAAATGCCGCGGCAGAGCTGATTCATGATCTGGAGGCCCAGGGCGATAACGACATTCGCATCTGCGGCATCTTCGATGACCGTGCCAACGACCGCTCCCCGCCGGTCGTGGCCGGTTATCCGAAACTCGGCAACATCAGTGCACTTGTTGACTTCGCCCGTCTGGCGCGGATCGACATGCTGATTGTCTGCATTCCTCTTCGGGCTGAAAAGCGGGTTCTGGAACTTCTGCGCCAGCTTTGGGTCCTGCCCGTCGACATTCGCCTGTCGGCACACACGGACAAGGTCCGGTTCCGGAACCGCGGTTCTTCCTTTATCGGCACGGTGCCGTTTGTGGATGTGGTCGAAAAACCGATCGCTGACTGGGACACGGTCGCAAAACGCGTCTTTGACGTTGTCTTTGCCAGCCTTGCAATCGTCGCCCTGTTTCCGGTCATGATTGCAGCAGCAATTGCGATCCGCATGGAAAGCAAGGGGCCGGTTCTGTTCCGGCAAAAGCGCTACGGCTTCAACAATGAAATCGTGGATGTCCTGAAATTCCGCTCCATGTTCCACGAAATGGCGGACCCGAAGGCGCAGAAGGTTGTGACCAAGAACGACCCGCGGGTGACAAAGGTTGGCCGTTTCATCCGCAAAACATCCATTGATGAGTTGCCGCAGCTGTTCAACGTTCTGGCTGGCAGCCTGTCACTGGTCGGTCCACGGCCGCATGCGGTAAACGCCCATACGGACAACAAGACCTGGGACGATGTGGTCGATGGATATTTCGCCCGCCACAAGGTGAAGCCTGGCGTTACCGGCTGGGCCCAGATCAACGGCTGGCGCGGCGAAGTCGACACACCGGAAAAGATCCAGAAGCGGGTCGAATGCGACGTCTACTACATCGAGAACTGGTCGATCCTGCTTGATCTGAAGATCCTGTTCCTGACCCCGTTCCGGCTGCTCAATACGGAGAACGCCTATTGAGCCTCAACCCGCCAGCCTACGGCCCTGCCCTTTCTGCAGGGCCGCAATTTACGCTGACTGCCAATAGCATCGGCAATGGCGCATTGTGGCTGGCTGTGTTTCTTTCCGGCTTCGTTATCCAGGAACCGGCCCCGTATGAACTCTATATGGCGGGGCTCCTGGTGCTCTGGCTGATATGCGGCCTGAAGCTGCGCCGCGAGTTCGGCCCGCTGATCATTTGCATGATGGTGTTTTCCGCAGGCGGCATGGCTTCCGTCCCGCTCGCCCGGGAGTTCGGCGATGCGGCGATGTATATCGCGGTCTCCGTGTTCCTGGCGATGACGTCGATTTTCTATGCTGCTGTCATTGCTGACAGGCCGGAGCGCTTCCTGACAATTGAACGGGCATATCTGGCCGCTGCGGTGCTCGTGGCCGCCATCGGTATTGCGGGCTATTTCCATCTCTTTCCAGGCGCCGACTATTTCACCCGCTATGGCCGGGCGCGCGGCACCTTTGAAGATCCGAACGTCTTTGGACCGTTTCTGGCCCTTCCGACCATCATCGTGGTCCAGCGCCTGCTTTCCGGGCGCCTTCTGGACAATCTCTTTGCGCTGGTGATCCTGCCGATCCTTCTGCTTGGCATCTTTCTCAGTTTCTCCCGCGGCGCCTGGGGCGTTCTCGCGGTCTCTGGCATGGTCATCTACCTTCTGGCTCTGATTACCGAACGGAACTCGATCCGCCGCCTGCGCCTGATTGCGCTCGGTGTTCTCGGACTTCTGTCCCTGGTGGCCCTGATCGGCATCGCCCTTTCCATCGAAAGTGTTGCGGACATGTTCCAGCAGCGCGCCAGGCTGGTCCAGGATTACGACGGCGCCCGCCTGGGACGCTTTGCCCGCTATTCGCTCGGGTTCCAGATGGTCATGGAATATCCGCTCGGCCTTGGCCCGCTGGAATTCAACAAGTATTTCCCCGAAGACGAACACAACGTCTATCTAAAGGCGTTCACCACCTACGGCTGGATGGGCGGGATCACCTATATCCTGCTGGTCTGCTGGACGCTGGCCGCCCTCTTCCCGCTGCTGTTCAAGAACCGTCCGTGGACCCCGTTTCTGCAGTGTGTTTTTGCGGTTTTGGTCGCCCACGTGTTCTTGAGCGTCATCATCGACACCGACCACTGGCGCCATCTCTACATGATTTACGGAATAGCCTGGGGTCTGATCGGTGCCGACAAACTTCACGGGCGCCGGACACGCTCAATTCACAAGCCTGGGTACAAAGGCGGATCACAAGGCAACAAGCAGCTTGCGCAACCCATGCGAACGGGCTAGGTAAGTCGCGTTCGGGCAGTAGCGCAGCCTGGTAGCGCACTTCACTGGGGGTGAAGGGGTCGTCGGTTCAAATCCGGCCTGCCCGACCATATTTTTCACATACTTAAGTTCGTTTATTAGTTGTCTTTGCAGTGCAACTGCAAAGAACCGGTAGTAATGGACGAACCGACCTTCAAGAAGTTATTGCCCAAAGACCCTCAAACCAGAGAGCGGGCGATCAATTCTTTCATGACTTCGTTGGCGCCGCCGTAAATCTTCTGGACCCTTGCATCAGCATACATCTGGGCGATGCCGATTTCGGTCATGTATCCATTGCCACCATGAAGCTGCAGGCACTCGTCCACGACATCGCATTGCATTTGGCTGCACCACCACTTCAACATGGCTGCAGTCGCGACATCGAGTTCGCATGCCACATGCTTCTCAACACAATCATCGACAAAAATACGGGCGATATGCGCGATCGTCTTGGCTTCAGCGAGTTTGAAACGGGTGTTCTGGAGATCCAGCAAGGTCCCGCCAAAGGCCTCACGCTGGCTGGTATAGTCCACGGTATCGGCAACCGCCCGCTCCATGACGGCAGCCGCTTTCAGTCCGAGTACCAGACGTTCCTGCGGCAACTGCTGCATCAACTGATTAAAGCCCTGCCCTTCCTTGCCTCCCAGGAGGTTATCGGGGCTGACCGCTACATCATCAAAAAACAGTTCGGAGGTGTCGGAACTCTTCTGGCCGATCTTTTGAAGATTCCGGCCACGGCGGAAACCCTCTGCCTGATCAGCTTCGACAACAAGGATC
Source organism: Roseibium sp. (assembly GCA_965230705.1). Classification (GTDB taxonomy): domain Bacteria; phylum Pseudomonadota; class Alphaproteobacteria; order Rhizobiales; family Stappiaceae; genus Roseibium. The sequence continues at coordinate 179,930 of CBDDLN010000002.1, forward strand.
GAGATCCCCTTTGACCGTTTTGCCGGATCAGTCTTGCAAACAACCAGAATAATATCGGCCAGCTGTCCATTGGTGATGAACATCTTCGACCCATTCAGCCGGTAGGTGTTTCCTTCCAGTTTTGCTGTGGTTCGCACACTTTGCAGGTCCGACCCTGCTCCCGGCTCGGTCATGGCGATCGCGGCCACCAGTTCGCCTCGGGCCATCTTTGGCAGCCATCTGCGTTTCTGGTCTTCCGTGCCGTAGTTCAGGATGTAGTGGGCGGTGATTTGCGAATGAACGCTGTTTGAAAAACCCGACACGCCGGTGGCACGGAACTGCTCAGTGATCAGGACGGCTTCATGAAAAAAGTTCGCGCCGGCACCACCATATTCCTCCGGGATGGACGCACACAGGATCCCGGCCTCCCCGGCTGTGTTCCAAAAGGAGCGGTCAACATGCCCTTGCTCCTGCCAGCGGGCTTCGTTTGGAACCATTTCGGCAGCGTAGAAACGGGCAACGTGGTCACGCAAAATATCAAGTTCTTCTGTCATCCATTTTGCGCGATGCTTCATTGCCCGGATCTCCTGTCCACCTGAGTTATTGCCGTGTCTCGATGACAATCGTTGCCTACAACCGTCATCCGGATAGATCTTGCTTTGTGCTTCCTCGCCCCAACAGCAAAGGGACGGCGTACTCCAGCGATAGGCAGCGCCGTTTCGGCCCGGTCAAGCCACGCTTGCGGGACGAAACCGGCCAAGACACGCCCCTTGCCTCTCGCACCAGCCGTTTGAAAGCCATCAGCGGTTTGCAAAAATTTCCATTGATAATACTGAGAAATTCAATAGGGTCTAGCGAATATTCGAACGATAAACGAATATCAGAACAAATCTGATTGTGAGGTGTGGAATGGCATCGACGGATTTGCTTGCCGGGAAAGTGGCTTTAATCACCGGCGCCGGCCGCGGGGTTGGCCGCGAGATTGCGCTGGCGATGGCCCAGTGTGGTGCGAAAGTCCTGGTCAATGATCTGGGAGGCAGCGCAAAAGGCGAAGAGAGCGACACCTCGCCCGCGCTTGAAGTCGTCAGGGAAATCCGGAACGCCGGCGGAGAAGCCGCCGCCAATTTTGAATCAGTGACGTCGTTCAAGGCAGCCGGGGCAATGGTCGAGCAAGCTCTGGACGAATTGGGCGGGCTGGACATTCTGGTCAACAACGCCGGAATTCTTCGCGACAAGATCTTTCACAAAATGACTGAAGATGACTGGGACAAGGTCGTCGATGTCCACCTGAAGGGGTCATTCAACGTCGCCCGCCATGCAGCATCCATCTTCCGCAAGCAGGAATCGGGGCGCATGATCCATATGACCTCGACCAGTGGCTTGATCGGAAACTACGGCCAGGCCAGCTACGGGGCGGCCAAACTGGGCATTACGGCGCTGTCAAAATGCATTGCCCTGGATATGGCCCGCTACAACGTCACGTCCAATTGTATCGGCCCCTTTGCCTGGAGCCGCCTTGTGGGCACAATTCCGATAAACTCCGAAGCGGACCGCATCCGGGTCGAACGGATGAAAACCATGACCCCGGACAAAATCGCGCCGCCTGTTGTTGCGCTGGCCTCTGATGCAGCTCAACACATTACCGCTCAGATCTTCTGTGTCCGTGCAAACGAGATATTTGTAATGAGCCAGTCGCGTCCGCTGCGCGGCATGCACAGGGCTGAAGGCTGGACGCCGGATACTGTGCTGAGCCATGCCTTCCCCGCCATGGAAAGCACGCTCTACCCGCTTCAACGCAGTCCGGAGATCTTCAACTGGGATCCGGTCTAAATACGAAATGGCAAAGCAATTGGAAGAAACAAGAACGAGGTCGCCGGAATGACCGGTTTGCCGCTTGAAGGATACACTGTGTTTGAAATGGGATCAGCGCTTGCCGGTCCCTACGGCGCCAGGATCCTTGCTGACCTTGGAGCCCGTGTCATCAAGATCGAACCGCCTGAAACGGGCGAAAGTGCAAGGTCCTGGGGTCAGCCCTTGCTCAAGGACGCCGGAGCGCTTTTTCATGCGGTAAACAAGGAAAAGGATTCCCTCCCCGTCGACTTTAGCGACCCGGCTGCCGTCGCGCGGCTTAAAAGGCTGATCGCCACCCACGCAGACGTGGTAATGCAGAACCTCCGTCCGGATGTGACAGAGAAAATAGGTCTGGATGCAGCATCCTGCCGAAGCCTGAACCCTGCGCTTATCTACTGCAACATTTCGGCTTTCGGGCCAGACGGGCCGCTGGCCAAGGATGCCGGGTACGAAGCCCTGCTGCAGGCCTTCTCGGGAATCATGGAGATGACCGGAGACCCGGACGGTTCCCCATCTCGCGTTGCCTTTTCGGTCAACGACTTCGGCACGGCAATGTGGTCTGCAATCGGCATCTTGGCAGCGCTTCTCAAGCGCGAAAAAACCGGAAAAGGCAGTCTGATCGACACCTCGATCTTCGACACATCCATGGGATGGCAAACCATGACTGTCGCATCGATGCTGTCGACGGGCGTGGTTCCAAAGCGAACGGGCCTGCGGGGCCCATTGCTGGCGCCCAACAGAGGCTTTACCTGTTGCGATGGCATGTTGCTTGTGACCGCGGGAACCGACGCCCAGTTTGCAAAGCTTTGCAAGGTGTTGGACTGCGAGCAGCTGTTAAACGACCCGCGGTTCGCCACCAACAACGCACGCATGTCCAATGACGCGGAACTTACCGATCAGCTGAACGCAATCTTCGTCACCCAGACCCGCGATCACTGGTGGCAGATGTTGCGCGCTGTGAAAGTACCCTCTGCTCCAATCCAGACGCTTGATGAAACGCTGAGGCATGAGCACACCCGTGCATCAGGGATCCTGCAGGAGCCTCCGGACGCAGCGCAGCCGCTGGTCGGCCTGCCCTTGCAGATAGACGGTGAACGTCCCGGTTACCGCCGGTCCGCGCCCGCCTTGGGCGAAGGAACGGAAGATCTGTCAGACACTTGAAAGGAACACGAATGGAAACCCGCACCCTGCAAGGCTGGCAGACTTCAATCAGCCGGGTAATCAGTGACGGCGACACAGAAGATACATTGATCCGTGGCCACAGCCTGAATGAACTCATCGGAAACGCGACTTTCGCCGAGACCATATTTCTGCTGCTCAACGGGAAAAAGCCCACAAAGGAACAAGGCTTGGTTTTGGATGCGCTGCTGGTCTCTTGCATCGAACACGGCATTGCCCCGCCCTCGCTGATCCCGCGGCTCTATGCGTCTTACGGCACCGGGCTGCAACACGGCATTGCTGGCGGCATCAGCGCCTTTGGCGAAAAAATGGGAGCGCTTGGCGAGAAAATGGCCAAGCTGATGATCGACAAGCTTGGTCAAGATGCCACGCAGGATGATGCCACCCTGTCGGCAATTGCAAAGGAAACAGTTGCCGAAATCATGGGAAGCGGAGAACGCGTTCCCGGCTTCGGCATTCCGCTGCACTCCCGCGATCCCCGCGCAGATCGTGTCATCGAGATTGCCAAGGAGAACGGCGTGTACGGCACGTACTGCCGGTTCGCGGGTCATTTGGGCGATGCAGTAACCGACTACCGGAACGGACGGCCCGTACCACTCAATATCGACGGGGTCTGTGCCTGCATCGCGCTAGATCTTGGCTTCGATTGGCGGACCACACAAATGTTTCTGCTCACGTCACGCAGCGTCTCAATGGGTGCGCATTACCTTGAAGAATTGTCCCAGGACACGATCTGGCGGCATATTCCAGCAGACCAGATCGAATATAGCGGGGCGGTCGCGAAGGACCGGGAGACAAATTCATGAAACTTCTAGGCACTGGTTTTCACTGGGATGAACTATCCCCGGGTGACAAGTTCAAAACCTATGGCCGCACGATCACTGAAACGGACATCGTGAATTTCGTTTCTTGTTCGGGCATGCTTGAGAGCCTTTTCGTAGATGCCGAATACCGCAAGTCGCACTCGGCCATGAGCGGACATGCTGCGCCGGCAATGCTGACGATGTCCCTGGCAGAAGGTCTTGTTCTCAACGCGACAGGTCAAGGGACCGGTCTTGCGTTCCTCAACATGGAAATGACCGTGAAAATGCCGGTTTTTGTTGGCGACACGATCCACGTTGAAATCGAGGTTGAGGAGTCACGCAAGACATCGAAATCCTCGCGCGGATTGGTCAAAACACGAAACCGGATCGTGAACCAAAACGGTGCGACAGTGATCGAATACACACCGCAGCGGCTGATGTCAGCCAGCAGTGACGCGCCTGTCTAATATCGCACCGGGCCGCAGATGGGACCCTGAAGGGACGCAGGTTATTCAAGGCCTGCGTCACGCACCATCCGGTCCCAATCGAACTCCAGTGGCGCCTTATTCAGGAACCGGGAAATTGCATCCTGGTGATAGTCTGTATTCATACACACGGCCTGAGCCCACGCTTCCATATCGGCCATGGTTTTCTGGTCAAGATGAAAGGCCTGATTGAGGAGCATCTTTGCCTGCCCGGCCGCAAGACGTGACGACAGTCGAAATCTACCTGCGAACTCCATAGCCCGTTCAAGCAGGGCTTCATGCGGATGAATTTCCAGAACGAGACCCAGCTCCTTCGCTTCCTCGGCACCGAATGATCTCGCTGTCATCACCAATTCTTTTGCTCGTGGCAAACCGACTGCCCTCGGCAAGAGAAACAGGCCGCCAAGATCCGGCACCAGCCCAATTCGTCCGAAGACGGCGCAAAATCTTGCTCTTTCAGAGGCCAAAACAAAATCACAGCCAAGCGTGAGGTTGAAGCCGGCCCCATAGGCCGGGCCATCAACGGCTGCAATGACTGGCAACTCCATATTGCAGAACTCGATGAACCACTTGTGCAAGCGCATCACCCGGTCACGCGCCCGGTCAACCTGCATGGAGGTGTCTTTCAGGCCCTTGAGGTCACCGCCGGCACAAAAGGAACCACCTTTGCCTGTAACAACGAGCGCCCGCAGGTCCCTATTGTCACGAATTTCCGGCACTAGGCTGGCGAGCTCTTCGCGCATCTGTAAAGACAACGCGTTGCGGGTTTCCGGCTCCGTGAATGAAATCAAACCGGTCTGATCAATAATCTCATATGTCAGAGTTTCGAATTCCACTTTCACGCGATCGCTCCCGGTTCAAAGATCAAGCAACGCGATCTGTTCGCGCAAGTCAGTCTTCACAACCTTTCCATAATTGTTTTTTGGCAGGCCCGGAGTTGGACGTAATGTTTCGGCCGTTTGAACCGGGCAATGTTGTCAATGCAAAGCTTGTCCAGTGCTTCCGGGTCAAAGGGTTGGCCATTCTCGCAGACGACACAGGCGACAACCACCTCACCCCATTCGTCATGAACCTTTCCGACGACAGCGGCCTCGGCGACCGCGGGGTGCGTCAGCAATATCTCCTCGACCTCCCGCGGATAGATATTGGAGCCGCCTGAAATGATCATGTCCTTTGACCGGTCGTGCAGTGTCAAAAACTCGTCTTCATCAAGTGCGCCCATATCGCCAGTCCACAGCCAGCCGTCACGGATGGCGTTGGCGGTTGCCTCCAGATTGTTCCAGTATCCCTTCATGACCGCCATCCCGGAGACTACGATTTCGCCAATTTCTCCAGCAGGCAGGTTCTGTCCATCCTGATCAACCACACGGACTTTGCTGATAGATTGCTGATAACCGACACCTGTCAGCCGTTCACGCCATCTGGGATGCGTTCTGTCTGAGACAAGTGCTTTCGGTAAGGTGGTGATTGCCATGGGACATTCGCCCTGGCCGTAGATCTGGGCGAACCTGTTTCCCAAGACGTCAACCGCTTCAACGATATCTGCGAAATACATTGGTCCGCCAGCGTAGATCAGCGTGTCTATGCCTTCCCCTGTACTGCCATGAGCCTTGGCGTGGTCTACCAGTCGACGGACCATCGTCGGTGCGGCAAACATGGAAAGGCGGCCAACCCTGGGTGCAAGCTCCAGAATTTCCGCCTCATCAAAACCACCGGAAACCGGGCAGATGTGACGGCTTCCCGCCATCACGAACATGAAATTGTAGATCCCCGCCCCGTGGCTCATGGGCGCAGCGTACAGGGTGGAATCTTCCGGCGCATGGGTCCCGATTCCATCATTATAGCCCATCACCATGGCCATCATGTTTTGGGCCGTATCATTACGCCTTTTGGCCGCCCGGTCGTGCCGGATGTGTAAAACAGCCAAATGGTTTCATCTGCAGAAATTTCCTCCGGAGACGGCATTGGTGGAACAGCATACAGGTCTGAAAAACCGGAAGTTCCCGCGGCAATGATCTCGCTGACGCACTTTGGGCGAATGCCGGCCAATGCATTGCCGGTTTCAGCTGATACAAACACCAGCTCAGCGCCAGCGTCTTCGATAATCCAGGCTGCTTCCCTCTCATGGAGTTTGGAATTGATCGGAACTGCAACTGCGCCGGACCACCAGATTCCGTACATGGCCTCCAGATATTCCGTGCAGTTTTTCATCAGAACCGCAACACGTCTGCCCTTGCCAATTCCCCTTGCACGCAAAGCGCCTGCTATCGCCGCCGCGCGATTTGCAAACTCCGCATAATAGTTGGCGACCTGGTGTTCTCCGCGAAACAAAGCAGGATTGGTGGGCATCAAGGCCGCAGTCCGGCGCAACCACTCAGCTGGGTTCATTTTGCTGCCTCCTCAAGGCCGTTAAGAGGTGGTTCCCAGAACGGTCGTCTCAATTCCGTTTTCAAAACCTTGTTGGCGCCAGACAACGGCATTGGTTCAGTCCGGATGCTGATGCTTTGTGGACATTTGTATCCGGCGATACGCGCACGGCAAAACGCGATTAACTCTGCAGTATCAATATCTTCATCTTCTCGGGGAATGACGATCGCATGCACCGCTTCACCCCATTTGGGATGCGGAATTCCAATGACGGCAACATCTGCCACCTGATCGTGTCTCGACAGGACATTCTCTACTTCGGCCGGGTAGATGTTCTCTCCGCCGGAGATAATCATGTCCTTTACCCGTCCGGAGATCCACAGGCAGCCATCGGAGTCGAAATATCCGGCATCTCCGGTGTGGAGCCAGCCGTCACGTACCACTTCGGCCGTCAGTTCAGGCTGGCCAAAATAACCCTTCATCACATTTGGCCCGCGCAACACGATTTCGCCAACAGCACCAACTGGAACGTCTTCATCGTCCTCGTTCACAACACGCACGTCCACATGGCGTGGTGGCCATCCGACAGCCCCGAGTTTTCCTTTTTGGGCGAAGTCGGCGCGGTGAAAATCAGGCCCCAAGGAAGTGATCAGCGGCGACGCCTCCGTCATCCCATAGCCATTTGAAATATTGACGTTCGGAAACGCCGCTATGATGCGATGAAGGAGGTCGTCATTCGCTGCGGACGCCCCAAATGACATCTGGCGAAGACTTGAAAGATCATATTTATCGAAATCCGGCAGATCCAAGACCATTTGCATCATTGCTGGAACGAACATGGTTGCGTTCACTTTGTGATGCTCAATAAGCGCTAAAAACTCCCGGGGTGCGAACTTTGGTAGAATGACCAGCGTGTATCCCATGAACACACCGCAAAACACGCGGGCACCGGCCGCCAAATGAAACATTGGACCGATAAGAAGATGCGTTTCATGGCTCCGTACATCGTAAGACAATGTATGGCCGGTTGCGTTGGCATACATGTTCCAGTGTGACAGCATGATGCCTTTGGGCCGCCCGGTAGTCCCTCCGGAATAAAGGACGATCAGAGTATCGTCCCCGGCACTTGGTTGCAGATCAGAACGCACCACGGCCGACAGAAGGTCCTGATAGGAAATCACATTTTCCTCTACAACCGACCCGATGACCACCAATTGGAACTTCGTAATGGCCAATTCCTGCGCCTGACGGGCCCCTTCAGCAAACTCCGCATCAACGATGACCAATTGAGCAGAGCAATCATCAATACATTCGGCCAGTTCGTTCGCGCTTAGCCGCCAATTCAGGGCAACCGTTTCAGCGCCCATATAGGACGGTGCGAAATAGCACTCATAAAAGAAGTCGGAATTCAGTCCGATGAATCCGATCCGTTGGCCGCGCGCAATTCCGAGATTAAGGAATCCGGCAGCAAGCGTCTGGCACCTCCTGTGCAGTTCGGCCCATGTTGTTTGCCGCTCCTCACAGATGATGGCCGGCTTGTCTGGCGTGACCCTGGCATTGCGTTCAATCAAATGCGGAAAACTAAAACTCATATGACAATCTCGTGCTGACGAGGGTAGATTGCGCTGACTAAGGCCTGGGAATGCCCTCCTTTACTTGCCCTTTGCCAGGGCAAGCCGGGTGTTGCGCCTGCGGATTGACACAGATGTGTCCCCGGGCTGGGTCAGCAATCCGCAAGCTGTGACTTTCAGGAGGGCGCTCATCCTGTTTTTGAGCGGCAAGTCATTCTGCCCGCCCCCACCGGAATAACCGGCCGAATGGAACCTTGACCCGGCCGGACCGCACTCCTTCTTGCCGCTACCATTTGGAATACGGCAGAAGGAGAGAGATCGCCGGAAACAGAACGATCAAGGCAAACACCAGCAAATCTACCGCGAGGAAATTGATCACTCCCCTGAAGATCTTGTGTACCGGCGCTTCCGGGCCAACGACCGAGTTGATGATGAAAACATTCAATCCGACCGGGGGTGTTATCAGTCCAATCTCCAGGAGTTTGACCACAACGACGCCGAACCAGATCAGGTCGAGCCCCATTCCTTCAACAAGCGGCACCACAAATGGCAAGGTCAAAAGCATGATGCCCAGTGGGTCGAGGAACATTCCCATGATCAGGTAAAGGACAACGATGACAAGCAGGATCGACCAATCGGACATTTGGTAGAGTTCAGTCAGAGCAACGACTTCGCGGGTCAGGCCGGTCAACGAAACAAAGGCAACAAACATCTTGGCGCCGGCCGCAATGAAAAAGATCGTCGCGCTTTGAAGAGCCGTGTCTTTCATGGCGGAAACAAAGTTTGCCCAACTCAGCTTCCGGGCAACAACGCCATAGGCCAGTGCGATCGTCATACAGACTGCGGCGGCTTCTGTTGCCGTAAATACACCGCCGTAAATGCCACCGATAATGATAACGAACAGCAGAAGTGCCGGCCACGCTTCCCATAAGGCCATCCAGCGTTCCCGGTCCGAAATTTCCTCGTCCGGAACAGGAGCATGTTCGGGATGCCGGCGTGTCCAAATGAAGATCACCAACAGCATGCCGGCAAGGGACAGCAGCCCTGGCAAGACACCGGCCAGAAACAGCTTGTTGACCGATTGCTCGGTAAAGAGGCCGTAGAGAATAAAAAGGACCGATGGCGGGATCAAAGATCCCAGCGTTCCTCCGACCGCTACGGTCGAGGTGGAAAGACGGATGGAGTAGTTGTACCGGCGCATTTCCGGGATACAGATCCGTCCCATTGCAGCGGCGCATGCCACCGACGACCCGGTGATCGCCGAAAAGCCGCCACACCCCATTACAGAGGCCATAGCCAAACCACCTGGCACCCGGCTCAGCCAAACCCGGCCCGCATAGTAGATCTTTGTCGTGATTTCTGCGTGGTAGGCAATGTGCCCCAAGCCGATAAACAAAGGGACCATGCTCAATGGATAGGAATGCAGAAACTCAAAGACATTGTTCGAGATGAGCGACATGGTCGGACGTACGGCTTTCGCTGCCTGAAACGTGTCGCTGTAGCGGTAGCCATAGAACAGATACGTGCAAACAATGGCGAGTCCAGCAAGTGCAAAGCCGATCGGCACGCGAAACGCTATCAACAACAGCGCAATGGCAAAGCCGATCATTCCGATCGTGGTAGGATCCATCTGGAATTACTCTTCATTCAAGAAGCGGGGCCAGAAATGCCCCTTTGGAACACTGCCTTAATGTCGATGATGACAAGCGACAGAAGCCGAAGCAGAAAAACGGCGTAACCGAGGGCAAAAGCCAGTTTTCCAGGCCACTCCGGTAGATCAAATTCGCCGTAATAGTAGTTTCCGTCAGACCATGCCGTGAGAAAGCCTTTCCAACCGCCATAAGCGATCGGCAACAGCACGAGAAGTCCAATGGTCGATCCCAGTAGATCACTCCATGGCCGCACGGCTTTGGGCATCATGTTGACAAAGACATCTACAGCAATGTGAGCCCGTTCGGCGGCCACATAGGCAAGCGGCAGAATGATCGATGTAATCATCAGATCACGCACCAGAATTTCTGCATCTGGCATTGACCAGTTAAACACTGCCCGGGTTACGACACCCGAGAAGATGATCGCGCAGATCGCTAGAATGCTGACGGCTGCCAGAACAAGCAGCACTTTCTCCAGCATTCGCAGCACCCTTGGACCGGGTGCTGCAGAGCTATTGGAACCGGTTTTCATCAGCGTGCCCAGGGATAGCCCTTGGTTTCACGCTCTCCATCCCACTTCTTCAGAAGACGCATGTAGTCTGAAGCGACTGCCTCAGCATCAACACCGGATTTGGATGCCTTGGCCTTCCACTCATCCATGTAGCTTTTGGACGCTTCGAGAAGCTGCAGTTTTTGTTCCGCCGGGAAATCGTTGAAAGTCACAGTTCCAGCAGACTTTAGATCTTCAATTGCTTCCGCGTTGGCGGCGTTGATTTTTTGCGCATAAACATCAACGATTTCCGACCCGAGCTCGTCCACGACAGCCTGGTTTTCAGGGCTTAGTGCCTCATAGGCATCCTTGTTCATGACCATTGCCAAGGCCATGAGGGCGCCCCAGTCCAACAAGGTCACATCGGTGGCTATTTCATTCAACTTGAACGCCGGGATCGCGTAGCTATAGAACATGGTGCAGTCGATCAGACCGGTATCCAGCCCTTGATAGGTGTCATAGGCGGTCATTTTTACCGGAATCGAGCCAAGGTCCTTGGCAACCTTCCCGTAAACGGAAATCCCACGCATTTTCACTCCGGCCAGGTCGTCAACGGACGCGACCGCCTTGTCCTTACACACCAGCTGGATCGGGCCGGTCGTGATGTTCGCAATGAAATGGAGGTTCAGGTCGGACCACTCGTCCTGAAGCACCTTGTTGGTCGTGTTCAGCTCATAGAACGCACGGGTCGAAGCCCAAGGGTCACTATATTCGGTTGGCAGATCAGCCAAAAGAAAAGCGGGGTGCAAACCCGGGTTATAAACCCCCACAAGGAAGCCCATGTCAGCTGCACCGTCTCCGATGCCCTTGGCCGCCGCCTTTGCCTTTAGAAGTGCTCCACCCCAATGCACTTCCATCTTCACTTCACCATTGGTGCGCTTTTCGAGCTCTTCGGCAAACCAATTCGTGGTTTCAGCACGCGCACCGCGATTTGGGCTTTGATCAGTGAAGTTGAGCTTCATTTCGGCCAGGGCCGGTACGGCAAGTGTCATTGCGGACAGACTTGCTGCGAAAGCAACTGCGAGTTTCATGGATTTCATCGTGTTTTTCCTCCCAACATGATCTTGGTTCGTCGTTTCAGATCAGCTTGTGTTACGTGAAGGTCCGAAGCTCCTCTCCACCGTTCTTCCGACGGTTAGGTCGCGGACCCATAAATGCGATTGAAATGGTGGAGATGAATTTGTTCGGATACGAGGCGCAAGCGTGCAGGAAACCCTACGGTTTTCAAACACTTGCAACGCTGTTGCCGTGCCAATTCATCCCATCGCGAAGCGACGTCAAAACGGCTTCAATCTGCAGCGTCAAACCGCTCAACCGGGCAGTGAGCCCGCTTTTCGCGCTTTTCCTTGCCGATCATTGCCGTTTCTGGCGCCATTTCAGCCTCATTTATGGGTCCGTGACCAAGACTGTTTCGCCACGCAGAAGTCTTTCGACTGCGCAAGTTCTCCGAACCCGGTTCAGCGACTACCTCCTCCGCTATATCCAAGGATTTTCGAGATATCGGCGCCTGCCTTGAGCGCGGCTTCGATGTATTTTTGCTTGTCGCGTTGCGCCCTAGACAAAGGCACGCCTATGGTGATCGCAGCCACGACCTCACCGTCCGAATTGTAAATCGGCGCGGCAAAGCCGGATCCGTCAGCGGAATAAGCTCCCATGGTGATGGAAATGCCGGACTTGCGGATGTCAGCGACAATTTTTTCAAGTTCAACGCGATCGGTTGCTGTGTTCTCTGTCAGCTTTTCCAGATTGGTATTGCTGTAATAGGAATCCCTTTGGCGCTCGGACATATGCGCCAGGAACAGCCGTCCGGCCGCGGAGCAATACAAGGGCCGCCGTGCTGCTATTGGAACGGAAAAACGGATGGATTTATCGGATTCAACTGAATCGATGTACGAAGAAAACCTTTGGTCCAAATCCAGCTCGGCCAGAAGGACGGTTTCCCCTGTCTGCTCCATTGTCTGTTCCAGATAAGGACGCGCGATCTGCCGGATTGTCCGCCCAGCCAAAATCGTGGATGCAAGCGAATAGGCTTCTGCTCCAAGGAAATACAAAGTTCCCTTACGCCCCAAAAAGCCTTGATCGGTGAGCGCCTTCAGCGTAGACGACAGCGAACTCTTCGGCACATCGAGATATGTCGCAATTGCAGACAGGTTTAATCCGTGCGGTTGTTCCGCCAGCAGCCGCAATAAAGAGAATGCACGCGGTAGAACCATCGGGCCTTCAACGCGGGTCGTTGTCTTGGACAACTTAGCCTCCTGTTCGTTTTTGAGAATGATGTTCTCATATCTGAACATTTCTACAGAGGCCGCCTGCATTGTCAATCCGCGGGCAGATTTGCGCGTATGAATGAAATCAGCGAGCAAGATAGTCCTCGTAACGCGCGGGCTGCAGATTGAGGCCGTTTCCGCCATCACATGGAATAGCGGCTCCGGTGATGTAGCTGCCCATATCGGAACTGATAAACAGGCAGAGGTTCCCGATTTCTTCGGCGCGGCCCAAACGGCGGAGCGGAACCGATTTCAGTTTGGCGTCGAGCAACTCCTTTGACGGAAACAGCTTTTCCATACCACCGGACCCCTCTATGGGACCGGGGAGTACAGAGTTGATGCGTATCCCCTCCGCCCCCCACTCCAGAGCGAGGGTGCGCGTGATCTGATCGATACCGGCTTTTGCCGCACAAACATGGGACTGCCCGATCAAGGCAGTATGGGCATGCGGCGATGAGATATTGATCACTGAAGCGCCCGGCTTTCGCAAAACCGGATAAATGGCGTGCATGACATGGTGTGTGCCAAGCAAATCAATTTCCATCACGGCTCTGAAGCCGTTGGAGGAAAGGTCCTTCGCCAGACACGGGAAGTTTCCGGCAGCGCCGGATACGACAACATCCAGCTCACCGTACAAGGCAACACACATTTTGACGGCTGCTTCGACAGCTTCGTAGTCGCGTACATCACAGGAGCAGCCTTCTGCGTTGGCGCCCAAGTCACGCAATCGCCTCACAGCGTTCTCAACCTTCTCAGGATCACGGGAGAAGACGAAAAGGTTTGCCCCGGCTTTTGCAAAACTCTCGGCAATGCCCAGGTTGATACCGTTTGTGCCGCCCGAGACCAAAACGGTCTTGCCGGAGAAATCGAACATCTTCTATTTCCCCTGAAATTCGGTTGGCCGTTTTTCTGCAAACGCGGTCACGCCCTCGACCCAATCATCCGAGCCCGCACACTTGGCGAAATTGCGGGCTTCCATCGCCAATTGACTTTCAAATGTGTTGGCGTGACTGGCGTAAATCAGTTCCTTGATACAGCCGTAGGAAACCGTGGGTCCGGAGGCCAGGCGCATGGCGAGGCGGTTGGTTTCCGCCTCGATGTCCTCGGGAGCAACCAGAAAATTCACCAGATTGTAGCGGTGCGCGGTTTCCGCATCGATCTTGTCGCCGAGCAGCGCCAGTTCCATGGCACGGCGGGTCCCGACGATCCGCGGAAGGTTGTAACTCCCTGTTCCGTCAGGGCTTGCGCCGATAGCAGAATATGCGAAGCGGAAAATCGAGCTCGTCGTGCACATGGTCAAGTCACAGGCCATCATGAACGACATGCCCGCCCCTGCTGCTGCGCCTTCCACACTTGCAAGGATGGGTTTGTTCATCCGGCGCATCTGCATCATCATCGGATGAAGGGAATGAACGCGCCGCTCGAAATACGCGGTCCGTTTTTCAGCAGGCATTGGAGCGATATCTTCGGCAAAGCTTTTGACATCGCCGCCTGCCATGAAGTTTCCGCCCGCCCCTTTCAAGACGACACAGCGCACCTTGGGATCGTGCTCGATTTCGTCCATTGCGTCGAACATCGCATGCCGCATGTCCAGGGAGAGCGCGTTCAGGACTTTTGGCCTGTTCATAGTCAAGGTGGTGATGCCGTCCTGATGGTCTATGAGTAGATGGTCAGTCACGCGGAACTCCTAGGCCGGTTGCCATGTGAAGTAGCTGGGGGACGTGTCAGGCGGCGTCATGCTGCGTGACATTGCAGGAAATGCCGTGTCGACGATGGCTTGGGCAGTCCACCCGTCAGCTTCATGGCTGGTTTGCACCGGACGGGGTTGGCTGAAGCAATAGAGTTCGTTGGCTCGTGCTCCGAATATCTGGCCATTTACGTCCTTGGCTGCATCCGACAACACAGCGATTGCAAGCGGCGCAACCTTCTCGCCGTGGCCGAGTTTGTCCAGCAATGCCATACGCTCTTGATAGAGCGGGTTGTTTTCAGGGATCGACCCGGTCATTCGGGTGAAGGCCCATGGCGCAATACAATTGGACCGGGTGCCGAAGCGGGCCATGTCGATTGAGATCGACCGGCTAAGGCCGGCAATTCCCATTTTCGCGGCGGCATAATTGGCTTGACCCAGATTGCCCACCAGTCCGGATGTAGATGTCATGTGAACGTAGGAGCCAGTTGCGCGAACCTTGAAATGAGAGGCCGCCGCCCGGCTGACAAAAAACGAACCGTTCAAATGCACCTGCACCACGGCTTCCCAATCGTCTTTTGTCATCTTGTGAAAGATGCCATCCCTTAGAAGACCGGCATTGTTCACGACGCCATCAAGCTGTCCGAAGGTATCGAGCGCGTTTTCAACGATTGCATGCGCCTGGTCCCAGTCGGCGACCGAATGGGTGTCCGCAATCGCATTGCCGCCATTGGCACGGATCTCGGCTGCAACCTCTTCGGCCGGCCCGGCGTTGGTCTCCTGATCGCTGACTCCCGCCCCGAGGTCGTTGACCACAACATTCGCGCCTTCCGCGGCTGCAAGCAGTGCTATGAACTTGCCAACGCCCCGGCCTGCGCCTGTCACGATGACCGTTTTGCCTTCAAGAAGTTTCACCCCATCCTCCGTCATGTCTTCAAGCTCATCGTGCCGCGATCGAGCACCACCTCGTCCCGGTCCTCGACCGTTACGCGGAACCGTGCTCCCCCTTTGGTTTTCCAGATGTCAGTGCGGACCGCATCTCCCGGGAACACCGGCCTGCTGAACCTGCATGCAATGCCGCCAAATCGATCACTCTTGCCTTCAGCTATGTGCTTGAACAACTGATGAGCAGCGATCCCCATTGTGCAGAGTCCATGCAGGATGGGGCGGTGATACCCGGCCTTGGCTGCGACCGGTGGCGAGACGTGAATGGGGTTGTAGTCTCCACTCAAGCGATAAATCAGTGCTGAGCGTTCATCGATTGTTTTTGTGAGAGAAATGTCCGGCTTTGCATCGGGAACAGCCTCCAGTGCTTCGGGAGTTTCACCGTGGTTTCCAGCGCCTCCGTCACCGCGGCAGAAAACGCCCGATGTCACGCGTGCGATCTCGTTTCCGGTTTCCGGATCGCTTAGCAGCTTCTCATAATAGAGAATGCAGCCTTTATCGCTTCCCTTGTCGGCAATTCCGCGTACCCGGAAACTGGCTCTGACTTTGCCATTTGCCGGCAAGACCTGCGAAACAGACAGGAATTGTTCGGCATGCAAAACCTTTACCCAGTCAATCTCCAATTCCGGATCCTTGATCCAGAACCCGGGATGCCCAAGCACCATCGCATAGGGCGGCAGCACGGTCAGACCATCTTCGTAGAGATACCGGAGATCGTCTTCGTCATTGGGATCAAGCCCAAGATTGACGCCCAGCCCATAGAGCATCACGTCCCGTTCCGAGTAGGAAACTTCGGCGTCCTTAAATGGATAATTCAGAACTTTATCAACTTGCATTGCCTGCTCCTTCAATATGACTTGGGGAGACCAAGCACACGCTCACCGATGAACGACGCGATAAGCTGTTCTGAGACTGGTGCGATGCGCGTGATCAGCACCTCGCGCAATAGGCGTTCGACATGATATTCCTTGGCGTATCCCATGCCGCCATGGGTCAAAATCGACTGAAGTGCTGCGTTGTATCCCGCGCGGGCGCCCAGGAATTTCGCCGCATTTGCTTCCGCCCCGCAGGATTGGCCGCTGTCGTATAATTCTGCAGCCTTCATAACCATCAGCCAGGATGCCTCCAGCTCCATCCAGTTCTCCGCCAAGGGATGCTGAATGCCCTGGTTCTGACCAATGGGCCTGCCGAAGACTTCCCGTTCGGCCGCATAACCGGCGGCACGGCGAAGCGCATCCTGGCCGATTCCAACCGCTTCGGCACCGATCAAGACCCGTTCCGGGTTCATGGCATCAAGGATCTGGTAAAAGCCTCGCCCCTCTTTGCCAACCAGGTCCCCTTCGGGAATGAACAGGTTGTCAAAGAAGATCATGTTGGAGTCGACTGCCTTGCGGCCCATTTTCGGGATACGCCGGACTTCGATCTGGCTTCGATCAAATTCGGTATAAAAAAGAGAAATGCCGTCGGTTTTGCGCTCGACATCCTCAAGCTTTTCCGTACGTGCGAGCAGCATGATCCGGTCGGCTACCTGTGCCGTGGAATTCCAGATCTTCCGGCCATTGACGATCCAGCCGCCGTCTACTTTCTTGGCAAATGTTGTGATGGAAGTGGTGTCCAGCCCGGCATTCGGTTCGGTCACGCCGAAGCTCACCTTATGCTCGCCTTTGACAAGAGGCGGGATCCACTTTGATTTCTGCTCATCAGTTCCATAAACAACAATCGGGTGCGGTCCGAACATGTTGATATGGATACAGCTTGCAGCGGTCATTGCCCCTGTCCGGGCAATCGTGTGCATCATGACAGCGGCTTCAGCAAC
This sequence comes from Roseibium sp., assembly GCA_965230705.1. Lineage (GTDB taxonomy): Bacteria > Pseudomonadota > Alphaproteobacteria > Rhizobiales > Stappiaceae > Roseibium. Next base: position 197,082 of record CBDDLN010000002.1, read on the forward strand.
GCCGAGCCCGGCACCGCCATATTCTTCCGGCATGGTGATACCAAGCCAGCCGGCGTCAGCTAAACTCGAATGGAAGTCATGGGGAAAGACCCCGTCTTCATCACGCGCCAGCCAATAATCATCGCTGAAATTGCTGCATACAGCCTGGACACCGTCGCGAATGGATTGGAGATGTTCATTCATTACTGTGCACCTATATGGAATCTGCAAATCGGTTCAGATGATGGTTCGCATCGCCGAACAACACGTCGATCGCCATCAACCGTTTGAAATAATGGCCAACTGGATATTCATCGGTCATGCCAATCCCGCCGTGCAATTGAACACCCTGGCTGCCGACAAACCGGGCCGCCTCACCGACTTTCGCTTTCATTGCTGAGACGGCTGTGGCAGCATTTTCCGCGCCGCTGTCCAAACGCATCGTGGTGATGTCGGTGATCGCTTTGGCCTCTTCAACGGCGGTGAACATGTCGACCAGCCGATGCTGAATAACCTGATTGTCTCCAATGGCTTTGCCGAATTGGGACCGGGTTCCAGTGTATTCCCTGGTAATGTCGAGAACCTGCCGCATTGCGCCAACAGCCTCTGCGCATACAGCGCAAGTCGCAGCGTTTACGACAGCTTCCAATGCCTCGAAGGCACCACCTTCCGTGCCGAGCAGCTCCGCTGTGACATCCTGAAACCAGATGTCAGATGCCCGCCCGCCGTCAACCAGTGGGTAGTCTTGCTGCCTCAAACCGGCGGAATTCACATCGACCAGAAAGGCCGAAAGCCCGGCCTGGTCGGAAGCTTGTCCCGAGGTGCGGGCAACAACGACGAGCCGGTCAGCACTTGCTGCATGCAGCACCACCGATTTATGCCCGTTCAGCACGTACCGGGAATCCGCCCGTACCGCTGCCGTCTCGTGAAACGCCAGATCAAACCCGCCAGCGGGTTCGCCATAAGCAAGGGCGAGCTTAACCTCGCCGCTTATGATGTCTGGAAGTATTTCGGCCTTCTGCTCGCCGCTTCCCAATGCCTGAACCAATGCCCCGCCAAGCATGACACTTGACAGCAGCGGCTCCAGCACAAGCCCTGCGCCGAGCCCCTCAGTGACAACGCTCATATCAATTGGTGAACCGCCAAACCCTCCGAATTCTTCATCAAAGGCCAGACCCAACCAGCCCATTTCGGCAAACGTTGTCCAGTTTTCCTCCGAGTATCCGAGTGCGGTCTCAGAAAGCCTTTTGCGCTCGGAAAACTCGTATTTCTCCTGAACAAAGCGATCAACGCTGTCTTTGAGCATCGCCTGCTCCTGGGAGAGTTCAAAATCCATGACCGTTACCCCAAGATCAGTTTGGCAATGATGTTGCGTTGAATTTCATTTGTGCCGCCGTAGATCGTGGCGGCCCGCTGATACAGGTGATCGGCCATCGCTCCGTGCAGATAGTCCGGCCCGATTGGGCGGTCGTTGCGCTTTTGGAAGGCTGGGTCCGGCTCATAGGCCATTCCGTGCGGCCCCAGCGCTTCGATTGTCAGCGTCTTGATGGACTGGGCAATTTCCGCGCCGTTGATCTTCAGGACAGACGGCTCCGCCATCAACTTTCGGCCGGCAATTTCCTGACTAAGATAGCGCAGCTCCATCGCTTCCAGTGCCATCAGGTCAATTTCAACCTTGGCAATCCTGCGCCGGAAGTCCGTGTCATCAATAAGATAACCGGTGCCACGGCGTTCGGCGCGCGCGATCTCCTTCAGCCTGGCAAGCTGATATTGCGACCGTGCCACGCGGGCGATGATGTGGCGCTCATTTCCAAGCAAAAACTTGGCGTAGGTCCAGCCGCGGTTTTCCTTGCCAATCAGATTTTTGGCCGGAACCCTGACATCAGTGAAAAACACTTCGTTCAGCGAATGCTCCTGATCCAGGCCAATGATCGGCCGGATCTCGATTCCAGGAGTATTCATGTCGATGAGAATGAACGAAATGCCTTCCTGCGGTTTGCACTCCGTATCGGTTCGCACCAGGCAAAACATCATGTCGGCATACTGCGCCCAGCTGGTCCAGATTTTCTGGCCATTGATGACGTAATCATCGCCATCCCGGACCGCCCGGGTCCGCAGACTGGCCAGGTCAGAGCCGGAGCCCGGCTCAGAGTAGCCCTGGCACCACCAGGTGTTGCTCTCCAGAATGTCCGGGAGGTATGCGTCTTTCTGTTCTTCTGTTCCGAACGTATAGATAACTGGCCCGACCATATTCAGGCCAAACGCAATTGTTTGTGGCGCTCCTGACAGAAAATACTCGCGATTGTAGATATATTTCTGTGTGAGAGACCATCCTGGACCGCCATATTCGACGGGCCAATTGGGTGCGGCCCATCCCTTCTTGTGCAGCACCTTCTGCCAAGCGACGATTTCATCCTTGAGGGGATGCAGCCCCCTGTCGGAACGATCAAGAAGGTTTGCCGGCAGGTTCTCTTTCAGGAAGCTTCTGACTTCGTCCTGGAACGCGAGATCCTGGTCGCTGAATTGCAAATCCATGCCGCTGCCCTCACGCCGCCTCGGCCGGACGCTTTCGCATCAGGGCCGTGCGGGTGCAGGTTGCAATGACTTCGCCGCGCTGGTTGAGGCCTTCATGATAGAACACGACAATCCCGTCATTGGGACGGGACTTGCTTTCGCGTTTTGATTTGATCGTTGTGCGCGAACGGATCGTATCTCCGTGAAACACCGGACGGGGGAAGTTGATATCCGTCATCGCCAGATTACCGGCCGTTGTTCCTAGCGTGGTCTCTGTCACGGTAATCCCGATCACCAGCCCGAGGGTGAAGATGGAATTGACAAGCGGCTGCCCATATTCGGTTCCGGACGCAAAATCGAAGTCGATGTGCAGAGGCTGGGTGTTCAGTGTGACGTTGCAGAAGTGCATGTTGTCGTATTCGGTCACGGTTCGCGACATTGCGTGGTTGAACACCTGCCCCTCCTCAAACTCTTCAAACCACAGCCCGGCCATCTGGATCCTCCCTGCGAATTGAGCCGGTCTTCGACCCGTGTTTTTCGCATAAATTATCGTGTTTGCGTATTTACGAAGTTAGTTCTATTATTCGTACAAATGGAAAATCAAGAAAAAATATCACGCTCATTCAGAAGGTTTGCATTAAGGAACGCACTACAACATCTTGAATTTAATGGATAAAACTACGGCCGAATGGCTTACGGACTTTCGAATCGAAAATTGAAAAAACAAACACTCGGGCAACTGATATGAACCAAAGCAGGCACTGGGCACCTCTCAAAGGCATCAAGATTATCGACTTCTCAATGTTATTGCCCGGACCACTGACGACCTTGATTCTCGGAGATCTGGGCGCGGAAATCATCAAGGTCGAACCACCCGGCGGCGACTACGCCCGCCACATGAAAAGCCACATGTTCGAAGGTGCGAACCGCGGCAAGAAGAGCATCGTTGTTGACATGAAATCTCCGGACGCAGTGCCGGTGATCGAAAAGCTGGCTGCCTATGGCGACGTTGCAATTGAGGGATTTCGCCCAGGTGTCGCAAGCCGGCTGGGATTTGGCCCTGACCAGCTGCAGGCCATCAATCCGCAGCTGGTTTATTGTTCGCTTTCGGGCTTTGGACAAACCGGTCCGGCGGCGACTAAAGCCGGCCATGACCTGGCTTATCTGGCGATGGGCGGTTCGCTTGCCTACCGCGGACAGTTACGCCAGCCGCCAAGCCGGGCTTCCCTGCCGATTGCGGATATTGCGGGTGGCGCATTTGCAGCCGTCTCCATCTTGGCAGCCTTGCGCGAAGGAGGCGGCACTGTTCTGGATCTCAGCCTGTACGAAGCCGTGCTCTATACGTCCGTTCTTCGATTTGGTTTCGACACTCCGCCCGCCTCTGTTGACCATCTTTATCCGGCCAATGATCTCTTTACCTGTGCCGATGGCCGGCAAATCGCGCTGACCGTCATTGAAGAGAAGTTCTGGGCAAATCTGGTCCGCGTATTGAAAGATATTGCACCAGAGTTGGGCGGTGACAGCTTCGCCAACGAAGAACTGCGTCTTGAAAATCACCTGGCACTCATGGACATTCTGGACAGAGTGTTCGCAACCCGTCCGGCGAACGACTGGATCACGCTATTCGACCCAGCCGATGTACCGGCCGCGATTTGCGTGACCAATTCAGAAGCCATCCATTCGCCCCACGCTCAAGCTCGGGCTTTACATAGAGATACTGACATGGGCCCGATCATGCCCTTCCCCGTCCTCGCGAACGGTCAGCGGGTTCCAGATCACTCTCAAGCCCCGAAAATCTCTTCCGGAGCCGGTGCTGTCCTTGCAACAATCGGCTTTGATCAAACCGAGATAGAAACCCTTTACAGCAGTGGCGCCATCCAAAAACCGGAAGTTTTAAATGACTCTACGGCCGGCTGATTTTTCTAGTCTGAAACTGTCAGATTACATTCGCCCTGGCGATCTGGTCACATGGGGACAGGCAACGGCAGAGCCTCTGGGGCTGGTAAACGCCTACACGGAGCAGCGTCACGAGATAGGTCCAACACGCGCCTTTGTTGGCCTTTCAATCAGTGACGCACTCAGTGAGACCATTACAGACAAGATTTCACTGATAAGCTATGGCGCCCTTGGCGCCCTTACCCCTTTATATAACAAGGGCTTGGTGACTTTGGTGCCGTGCCGGTATTCAACCCTGCCCTTGCTGGTAGCCAGCGGCCGGCTTCGTCCGGATGTGGTGTTTGTTCAATTGAGTCCACCGGGGCCGGATGGAACGCACTCCCTTGGATGGACCAACGATGTTTTGCCGGTTGCAATGAGATACGCGCGTGTTGTCCTTGCGGAGATTAATCCGGCGGTTCCCTGGGTTCGCATGGACCAGCCGCTCGATGAGGGGCTGATCCATCACACAATCACCAGCTCTCACCCCCTGCCGCAATTGAAGCCGCATGAGCCTGCCCCCCTGGATCAGACGATAGCCAAGCACGTCGCCAACCTCATCCCAGACGGATCGACCCTACAATATGGCGTTGGTGCAATACCGTCCGCCATCCTCAACACGCTGAAATCGCACAAAAACCTCGGATTGCATTCCGGCTTGGTAACGGACGAAATCGTCGATCTGGCTGCGTGTGGAGCATTAACAAACTCCAAGAAAACGGTTTTTCAGGGGATTTCGGTCGGCGCAGTCGCGGTAGGAAGCAGAAAACTTGCAGAATTCATGACCGACAATCCCTCTTACCTCTCCTGTCAAACAGCTGTGACTCACGGCGCAGCCCAACTGGCGCAGCTTGATACGCTGGTCGCGATCAACTCTGCTCTGGAAGTCGATCTTCTTGGCCAGGTGAATGCAGAACAGGTCGGGGGGAAATACCTGGGAGCAATCGGCGGACAGCCCGACTTCATGCACGCAGCAACTCATGCGGAAAATGGACTTTCGATAATCGCTATGCCTGCCACAAGCGGAAAGGACGGAACGCGGTCACGGATCGTTCCCAAATTGTCAGGCCCTCAGGTCACCACAGCAAGATCAGACGTCGATGTCGTCGTGACCGAATACGGTGCCGCAGATTTGCGGGGTCTGGACGTCCAGGCGCGGGCCCGGGCACTAGCCGGCATCGCTGCACCTCATCATCAGGAACAACTTGAACAGGTCATGGCAGCAGAATGGGGGAGCTGACACGAACTAAGGCTATCAGCGTTTCTTTATTGGGATTCATCTGCGGTTTTGCGATTCTCCGGGAATTTGGGCTGAGCACCGGACTCGCGCCTTTCGCAGGGGCCGCCCTGTTGGCCTGGGCTGTCATTGAATGGCGAGCCATGGCCCTGATTGCGAAGATCACCTTGGCGGCAGCCCTGGCCTTGGGAGCAGCCGTTACCCTCACCGGCGGAATGACTGCCGAGGTCCTGGATAAAGCGGTCGGCCGGAGCGCCTTTTTCACGTTTTTTCTGATGTCCATGGACATTCTGCGCACGGCTGCAATGTCGTCCAAGATGGTTCTCGATAGCGGACAGATGATTGTGACCCAGCCTCCTGGCCGGCGCTATGCCGTAATCACCATTGGCGGGCATCTTTTTGGCATTCTGCTCAATCTGGGGGCGATTACCCTGCTGGGAACCATGAACCGGCGAAGTATTGATGCCAACCGGGGCCAGGAAGATGATTCCATCCTCGATATTCGACTAAAACGTATGACTTTGGCATTGGTTCGAGGGTTCACCGCTTTCACCATGTGGTCACCGACCGCAGTCACGATGATCGTTCTGATATCGGCAATTCCCGGCCTCGACTGGTATCAATTCGCACCTGTCGGCTTTGCATCTGTTGTATTCTACCTTGGTTTTGGCTGGGTGTTCGACCGCCTCTCCTACCCCCGGCGTCCGGCGTCTTCTCCACCTCAACCCTTCATGCAGGTCCTGAAGTCATTCTTGCCAATGACTGCGCTGACTGTTGTCATCTTGTCTACCGCCGTGCTTTTCAGCTGGCTCAGCGGCATCCGGCTTGTAGCTGCGCTATTCTTATGCGTCCCGATATTCGGCATCGGCTGGATAGCCGTTCAGTATAATCGCGCTGGGCCCCAAAGGGCTCTTGCTCTCACAGGAAGGCGGATAGTCCATAAAATCCTGCCTGATCTCACCACCCTGAGATCGGAAATTGCGATACTATCTGCGGCCGGCTTTATAGCTGCGATCTTGCCCTATCAGATCAATACCCAGGGGCTTGGCCAATTTGTTGCCGGCCTCGGGCTGACCGAAGGCTGGCTGCTCGTTGCACTAATGTGGCTTGTGGCAATGACAGCGCCGCTTGGGCTGAATCCAATCATATCGGTTGGTGTCAGTGTTGAACTTCTCTCCCGTTTGTCCGGATTTCACTTCAACCCCTACCTGCTGGTCTTGTCGGGAACCGTCGCATGGGGGCTTGCGACCGGCATGTCGCCATTTGGGGCAACGATCCGTCTCGCCGGGCGTACGATCAACCGGCCGCCGCTTGAAATAGGACTGGTGTGGAACAGACCCTTCTGCATAACGATATTGCTTCTTGCCTCAGCTTTCCAACTGCTTTTGAACTAAAACAGGACACGCACATGACAAATCCCTCTGCTTTCACTGGTGCCTGGCATCTAAAGAAATGGACAGCATTGAAGAACGATGCGCCTGCCGGGTATCCAATGGGAGAGGATGCCCAAGGCCAGATTATCTATTCCGAAGACGGCTACATGTGCGCCTTTTTGATGCGCTCCGATTTCAAGGACCAGCCTGAATTGGGCGATGCAGACACATCACTTTCCTATGCCGGCACCTGGTCTTTCGACGGCACCCGGATTTCTCATGAAGTTCAGTTTAGCAACCTGCCGCACTGGGTCGGCCGGACCCTGGTCCGCCTGGTGAACAGTCAGGACAAGACAATGGAATTGCGGACGGAGCCGGAGTTTTCCAAATCCGGCAGCAAATACGAGCATCTCCTTGTTTGGCAAAAGGCGTCAGATTGATGCCTGAGGATGCCGACAAACTCCGGCCTTTGAACATAACCTATGCCGCACCGGCCTTGAGCCGGTGCCAAGCCCGCCCAAATTGTGTTTTCGCGAAACGATTCCCGGTTTAGCCAGTAACCTGTTTGTCCATAAGCTCTGCAACTTCAGCTTCGGAAAACCCTGCTTCTGCAAGGATTTCTGCACTGTGTTCACCCAACCCTGGCTGCAGTCTCCTTATGGAACTCGGCGACTTTGTAAATCGTACTGGCGGGCTGCTCATGCGGATCCGCCCTTCGGTCGGGTGCTCGGCAAATTGCCAAAACCCGGTCGCCGCCAGCTGCTCATCATTCAAAAGGTCTTCCTTGGTATTGACCTTCTGAACCGGTATCGCCGCCGCATTGAGTGCCTCTTCCCATTCCGCAGAAGTCCGGCTTGCCACCATGTCTTCAAGCAAAGCATAGATCTCGGCTGAGTGTTTTGTGCGCGTCGCAAGGTCAACAAATCGCGGATCATCTTTCAGATCCTCGCGACCCGCAATTGCGAACATGTCCTGCCAATTCCGATCGGTGTAAGGCAACACACACAGATAGCCATCGCGGGTCCGATAGGGCTTGCGCATCTTGTTCAAAAGACGGGCGTATCCCATTGAAGCGATTGGTGGATCGAATGCAGCGCCATTCACGTGCTCTACCATCAAATAGTCGACCAGGCTTTCAAACATCGGCACTTCGATTACCTGCCCTGCTCCTTGCCGTTCCCGGTAGAAAAGCGCGGCCAGTACTGCCGAGACAACATGAAACGAGCTGGTCTTGTCGGCAACGATTGACGGCACGTAGCGTGGTTCGCCACCTTCAGAGATGACAGTCTGCAAATCGGCAACCCCACTGGCAGCCTGAATGACGTCGTCATAGGCCGGCTTGTTCGCCATCGGCCCATCACCTCTAAAACCATAAGTCTTTACATAGATCAGGTTGGGATACGCCTGCATAAACCGTTCGTCGTCCAACCCCAGTTTTGCAGCAATGGCGGGACGCATGTTGTGAACAAAGACGTCCGCTGTTCCAACAAGCTTGAACAGGGCTTCGCGGCCTTCCTCCTGAGACAGATCCAGGATCACAGACCGCTTGTTTCGATTTGTCGACATGAAGAACGACGCCATGCCAGGATTGCGCCGGTCGCCGGTGTGACGGGTCGTGTCTCCCTGATGGGTTTCAACCTTGATCACGTCAGCGCCCATATCCCCCAGCATCTGAGTCGCCCATGGCCCGAGGATAACGGTGGTCAGATCAACGACCCGAACGCCATCTAGTGCTCCGGACATGGTCAGCCTCCAACCGCTTTGATCTGGTCTGCCAATGCCAACAGGTTACGTGCCTGTTTCAGATGCGGCATGTCCAGCATCTGCCCTTCAAGGCCAATGGTTCCAAGCCCAGGGTTCTGCTCAAAAATGTCTACGACTTTCCGTGACCAGGCGACCTCTTCATCGGTCGGTGTGAACGCCTCGTTGATCACTTCGCTCTGAGCAGGATGAATGGCTATCTTGCCGATAAAACCGGATTGGCGGTCATATTCGCAATCGCGCCGCAACTCTTCCAGGTTCCGGAAATTGGTGACCACCACTCCAACCGGCTGCGCATCCACCGCTCTTGCAGTTGCCAGACACATTGTCCGGGCAAACTGGAAGGGATGATCATATTCGCCTGTCGCCGGATGCCGGTTGGTCGCCGCCCCTAGGGCCGCTGCAAGGTCTTCTCCGCCCCAAGTCAGGGCCGCCAAGCGGTCGCTGACGCCATCAAGGTAGGTGTTGAACGTCAAAAGGGCCGCAGCCGTTTCCGTCGCAACTGACAAAATGCGGGTAGAACCGATTTCCAATCCGGCGGCGGCCTCCAATGCGGACAGACGTTCAGCCAGGCGGTTGACGTCTTCCGCGCCATTCACTTTGGGCAGCACAATGCCGTCTGGAGCACCCGGCATAACGGCAGCCAGATCTGCAAGCGAAAAGGAGTGGTCGAGTGGATTTATTCTGACCCAGAGTTTTTGCCGGCCGCGGTCCGGATTGGCTTTTAAAAACGCACACGCCATGTCTCTGGCGATTTCCTGCCGGTCATCGGCAACCGCATCCTCCAGGTCGAGGATCAAAGCGTCCGCCGGGTTCCCTCGGCCTTTGGCAAGCTTCTTTTCACTATCGGCCGGTACGAACAACCAGCTGCGGATCAAAGTCATCGGTGTCCTCGTCAATTCGCTGGAGCGGAAGTCACGCCCGCCAGCATCATTTTCTCGATCCGCGTATCGTCAAATCCAATTTCACGCAGAACCTCTTTGGAGTGTTGGCCCAGCAAGGGCGCATATTTGTCAGGCGCAGGCTGGGTCTCCGACCAACTTGCCGGCACAGCCATGTCCCAGAGCTTTCCTTCGCTCGGATGTGTCACTTGTTTGAAGAACCCGACTTCTGCCAGATGGGGATCGTCAATCAGACTATCAGGCGTGTTGACCGGCATGGCAGGAATATCTGCCTTTTCAAACAGCTCCAGCCATTCCGCTGTCGTTCGGGTTAGCAGCAATTCAGCAAGTTCGGCGTATATGGAATCGATGTTTTCGGTCCGGGTTGCTATTGATACGAAACGGGGATCGTTGACCAGAACCTCCGGCGTATTCAGGGCATTGAACCAAGCCTGCCAATGGCGGTCCGTATAGATCATCACACAGATATAATCGTCCTTGGTCCGGTAAGGACGGCGGTCCGAAGACAACAGCCGGGGGTATCCCGCTTCACTTTGACAAGGTTCGAATGTCCGGCCGTAGAAATGCTCTCCAAGCACAAAGCTCGCCATCATTTCAAACATTGGTATGTCAATCCGCTGCCCCTCCCCTGTGCGCAACTGATGGAACAGCGCAGCGTTGATCTGCCCGACAGCCCACAATCCAACACCGCGATCAACAACCGCGATGGGCGAGTAAGTGGGTTCATCCGCACCCGCCATTTGCGCCAGGGACGGCACCCCGGACGCCCCTTGTATGAGGTCATCAAATGCCGGCTTTGCTGCGTAGCGGCCGTTTTGGCCGTAACCAAATATGCCCGAATAAATGATCCGGGGGTTTGCGGCCCGAACAACCTCATAGCTCAGCCCGAGCCGCGCCATGACCTGGGGGCGCCGGTTGTAGATCAACACATCGGCATTGCGGATCAGCTCCATGACCGCCGCTTGGCCATCTTCCGTTTTCAAATCCAACACAACAGATCTTTTTGACCGGTTGGTATTGAGAAAGATTGGCCCCATGCCTTCAGATCTGTGCGGCCCAATTTTGCGGATCGGATCACCTTCCGGCGGCTCGACCTTGATGACATCGGCCCCCAGGTCGCCAAGAATTTGGGTCGTGTAGGGAGCCATGAGCATGTTGGTCAGGTCAATCACACGAACACCATCAAGCGGACGGTCCATCGCTCAGTCCTCTGCCGGGCGGAACACCGGCAGGGCCTGCCCTCCTTCAGTTTTGCGGAAGGTAACTTCGACCGGCATATCAACCGACAAGGCATCGAAATCGGCATCGACGATGTTGGTCAGCATCGTCACCCCTACGTCCAAGGTGACATAGGCGATCGCATAGGGCGGATCGGCGCGCCGCATGACCGAATAGGAATAAATACGCCCTTTACCGGAAGCTTCTTGCCAGACTGTGTTGTCCGACATGCATCCAGGACATATGGCACGAGGGTAAAAATGGGTCTCGTTGCAGCTTTCACAAAGCTTCACCAACAGCTTGCCGTCATTGGCAGCCTGCCAATAGGTTTCGCTTTCCATGTTTATTGCCGGGTCTGGATAATTGCGTTCACTCATGCGTCATTTCTCCCCAGGATGACCGTGCCCGCACCTGTCCTCTGCGAAATCTGGCCTCCAGTGCCATGCGCCAGGGCCAAGGCACAGTCCGGCACCTGAACTTTCGGGTGGGCTTCTCCTCGCAGCTGGCGCACAGCCTCGATAACCTTTGTCATTCCGCCCCGGTTGGCCGGGTGGTTGTTACAAAGCCCGCCGCCGTCGGTATTGAAGGGCAGCTTGCCAACACCGGAAATCAGGTTCCCGTCGGCGACAAATGCCCCACCCTTGCCTTTTTCGCAGAAGCCGAGATCTTCCAGCGTTTCCAAAACAGTGATTGTGAAACTGTCGTATATGGATGCGTAGTCGATATCCGACGGTGTAACGCCGGCTTCGGCGAACGCGATCGGTCCCGAGACCGCCGCGCCGGTATAGGTCAGATCGAAACGTCCGCCATTCAGGTGCTTGACGGCTTCCCCCTGCCCCAGAACCTTGACGCAGCGATCTCCAAGAGAAGCCGCTATTTCCGGGCTAATCACGACAAGCGCGCCACCACCATCTGAAATTACGCAACAATCCAGCCTGTGGAGCGGATCGGCTATCATCGGCGAATTTACAACATCCTCGACCGTAACCACGTCACGCAGCATTGCATGTTCGTTGTGTTGCGCATGATGGCTGGCCGCGACCTTGATCCAGGCCAACTGCTCCGATGTGGTGCCAAACTCGTACATGTGCCGCATGGCCGCCATGGCATAAAGGTTCGTCACCATCGGACCATACGGCAATTCAAAGCCGCGCTCGGGAGCATCTTCTCCGCGCGCCCGGGCGCCAAGCTCTTGCAGCCCCTCTGCTCTCGGGCGGCCAGCCAGGGTAATCAGGGCGACACTGCACTTTCCAGCAGCAATCGCTTCCATCGCATGGCCGACATGAAGAACATAAGAAGAGCCGCCGGTTTCGGTCGAATCTGTGTATTTGAGATCCAGCCCCATATATTCTGCCAGTCCCATACCGCCGAGGCCGGGAACGGAGCCGTCGCAGAAATATCCATCGACATCATTTTTGGTCAGGCCGGCATCGGCAAGGGCTCCACGCGCCACTTCGGCGTGAAGCTGCGGTACGGTCTTGTCCACGGCCTTGCGCGTTGGATGTTCAAAAATGCCTGCAATATAGGCTTTGGCTGATCTAGCCATGGGTCCTCCTCAATAGGATTTGGGAAGGCCAAGCGCTTTCTCGGCCAGGTAACACAGGATGAGTTGCGGGCTGACGGGCGCGATTCGGTGGATCATCGCCTCTCGCATGTAACGCTCAACATGGAATTCCTTCGCATATCCCATACCGCCATGTGTCATCACGGCATTGGTGGTCGCCTTGAAAGCGGCTTCGGCGGCAAGATACTTCGCGGCGTTGGCTTCCTTGCCGCATTCATGGCCCGCGTCGTAGAGAGCCGCGGCCCGGAACGCCATCAGGTTGGCAGCTTCCAGCTCGGCCCAGCTTTCGGCTAAAGGATGCTGAATGCCCTGGTTCATTCCGATCGGACGGCCGAAGACATGCCGGTCATTGGCGTATTTTGCGGCTCTGTCCAATGCGCAACGCCCGATACCAACCAAAGACGCGGCGATCAGAATACGCTCCGCATTTAGCCCATGCAGGAGGTAACGAAAGCCCTTGCCCTCTTCCCCGATCATGTCTTCCGGCGGGATCACCAGCTGGTCGATGAACACCTGGTTGGAATCGACGCACTTGCGGCCCATCTTGGCGATTTCGCGGATTTCGACATTGTCCCGGTTGAGGTCCGTATAAAACAGGGACAGCCCATCAATCGGACGCTCCACTTCGTCCTCATCGCGGGTGCGGGCGATCAGGAGCATCTTGTTGGCTTTCTGGGCCGTCGACGTCCATGTCTTTTGCCCATTCACAACCCATTTGTTGCCGTCCCGCACAGCCCGGGTTTTCAAGCGTGTCGTATCCAGCCCGGTGTTTGGCTCGGTCACGGCAAAGCACGCGGTGTCGGTCCGGTTGATGATGCCCGGCAGCCAGCGGCTCTTTTGCTCCTCGGTGCCGAACACCACCACTGGGTTCAAGCCAAAAATGTTGATGGCAATCGAGGCAAACCCCGCGTTGGCGGCGCCACTTTCCGTGATCGCCTGGACCATGGTGGCGGCCTCTGTGATTCCCATTCCCGAACCACCGTATTTTTCCGGCATGGCAATACCCAGAAAGCCACCCTTGGCGATTGCATCGCAAAAGTCATCGGGAAACTGGCCATCGTTGTCGCGATCCAGCCAATACTGATCATCGAAAGGCTCGCAAAGCCTGGCAATGCTGTCGCGGATCATCATCTGTTCTTCGGTGTAGCCGCACGGCTCAGCGAATCCCAAAGTCATATTATTGCTCCGAAATTTCCGTTATCCGAACAACACGATCAAACACCGATGGTATAGCCGCCATTGACCGATATGTGCTGCCCAGTCATGTAGCTGGAGCCTTCTGAAAGCATGAAACACACCGGCTGGCTGACTTCCGCAGCGGTTGAGAACCGCTTCATTGGCACCTGCGCCATCACACCATCACGGAATTTGTCGGAGCGGATAACTTCGGTCATCGGCGTTTCAACAACACCGAACAGAACCGAATTGATACGGATACCGAACTGGGACCATTCACGGGCTGCGCTCATGGTCAGGCCCATGACACCGGATTTGGCTGCACCGTAGTTGATCTGGCCGATTGTTCCTCTGCGGCCCGCGTCCGAGCTGATGTTCACGATTGACGCCGGAGATGTATCACCTGCCTCGATGCGTTCCAGCATATGTTGGCCAACTGCCTGCAAACAATAGAAAACACCGGTCAGGTTGATATCGATGACTGACTGCCAGGTTTCCGGTGTCATGTTCTTGGTCATCGCGGCCCGTACAATTCCGGCATTGTTGACCAGACCATGCAGGGCACCGACGCGTTTGACCGCATCGCTCACCATTTCCTGGACGAACCCATGGTCAGACACCGAGCCGGCGTAGACCTCCACCCGGTCACCAAGGTCGCCAGCAATTGCCTGCAATTTGTCTTCCTGCAAATCGTTGAGAACAACATGTGCACCAAGCTCGTGCGCCAATCGGGCGACAGCCTCACCGATCCCCTGGGCCGCGCCAGTGATCAGAATATTGCGGCCTGTCAACTCCATCGGATTAATCATTTCCACTCCCCAAACCCCTTGCGGGATCACAAATTTCATATATTCGACATCTTTTCTCTTATTCGAATTACACAAATTCCCATCAGACTCAAGGGCCTATTTGGCTTCAAACAAGAATGACGGCTGCATGGGGAGATTTTCCAGGCCGGACTGCCTCAATCTGATGGCAGCGCCCCTCCACCGTTTCAGGTGTGAGAACCTTGCTGTCACAGCCAGTTTCGGCGGTGATATGGGCGCCAAGAAACTCCAGCTGGAGCTATGCGATCACAAAGATTCAGGGCTCTCAGCGGGATACAGGAAAGGCGGAACGCCGGGGTCTTTGACCGGGATTGTATTTACTTCCTGGCTCGCCAAATACCTGAACACATCCTGTGGAATGAACATCCCGTCGGGATAGATCGGAAAAGCGCATGCGCGGCCAATGGCTCAGCGGGTTATCCCTGGACTGCAAAAAATCCGTCACACTCTTGATGGCTTAATGCCGAACTCCATTTCTGGAAGTCTAACCTGTTGCAAACCTTGGAATACAGCTGTTGAAGAGATCATACATTTTCCTGGCTTTAGTTGCCCTTGCCACCCCTTCACTTGCTTCAGAGCCCGTCAATCTCGGGCCGCGGCCGCTCTATCTGGTGGATGCGATGGAAGCTGGCGCGTTGAGGGACAAGCTTCGTACCTGCGCCGGAAACACAGCCAGCAAAAGCCTGTTTTCCATAGGTCATCGCGGCGCAGCGCTGCAGTTTCCCGAGCATACGGAAGAAAGCTACCGGGCAGCAGCACGAATGGGCGCGGGCATCATTGAGTGTGACGTGACATTCACGAAAGACAAGCAGCTTGTCTGCCGGCACGCACAGGACGATCTTCACACCTCTACCAACATCCTGGTGACCGGCCTTGCGCACAAGTGCACACAGGGTTTTGTACCGGCAGGAAACGGCACAAATGCAAGCGCAGATTGCCGGGCGAGCGATCTGACCTTGTCTGAATTCTTGTCGTTAGAGGGCAAGATGGATGGCCGCGACAAGTCCGCAAAGACGGTCGAAGACTATATGTCGGCGACGGCTGGATGGCGCACGGACCTTTATGCGTCGTCCGGAAAACTTCTGACCCACGCCCAATCCATCAAACTGATCAAGTCGCTCGGTGGAAAATTCACCCCGGAACTCAAATCGCCCAAGGTCTCCATGCCGTTTGACGGCTTCAGTCAGGAAGACTATGCGCAGACCCTGATTGATGAATACAAGGCCGCCAGCATTCCGCCAGAAGATGTCTGGCCGCAATCCTTCAATCTGGGTGACGTGCGCTACTGGATTAATAACGAACCGGATTTTGGCAGGCAGGCGGTTTTCCTCGACGGCAGATACCGGGACAAAAGCTTCGATCCACTCGATGTCACGACCCTGAAGCCCTCCATGGCTGAGCTTAAAGAGATGGGCGTCAACTACATTGCTCCGCCGCTCTGGGTTCTGCTGACGATGGACGCGGAAAACAGGATTGTCCCCTCGCCCTATGCAGTGGCGGCAAAGGAAGCCGGGCTGAACATGATTACCTGGACGCTTGAGCGCTCCGGCCCGCTTGGCTCTGGCGGCGGCTGGTATTTTCAGTCGGTCAAGGATGCGATAGACGGCGACGGGCGGCTTTACGAGGTTCTCAACGTTCTGGCAAAAGACGTTGGTGTCAAAGGCGTTTTTTCAGACTGGCCGGCGACGGTTACCTACTACGCCAATTGCGTTGGACTGGATTGAGTTTCAATACGTCAATCACCTTTCCGGACGAATCAACGCGGAGATCCGGGAACTGGCCGCGTTGAAACCAAGAGACCGTTCCGTCCGGGGATTTGCAGGCCCCGGTTCAGCGTAAGAGCAGGAAACCAAGACTGAAGAAACCAGCTTTTCTGTCAGTTACGGTAGGAAGAAATCACCAGAAACAGATAGTTCAGCGCGCCTGATCCAGCATGCGTTTGCATTCCAGAAGTTCGAACAAGGTCGCTTGAAGACGGCGGACATCGTCCTTGGACATGGTCCCAGACGCGTCCGCCGCCCCTTCGCCCTCCTTTTCAGGACGAAACCGGTCCATAAACCGCAAACCACCCGACTTGGTCTCGGAGGCCTTTTCCTGCGGTTCAGGCAAAACGTCTTTAGGCAGGGTATTTTCCGCCTCGGCACTCACTTGGCTTTCGCTCAAGCCCTCGCCGGCTGTGTCGTCCGATACGGGATGCGCTGGTGCGGCAACTGCGGCAGGAACAGGATTGGCCTCCACTTCCGCTGGCACCACTGGCTCAGGCGTACCCTGCCAAATGGCCATGACATAGCGCGGTCCCTGCTCTTTCAGGATCCGCTGCACACCCTTGATGGTATAGCCTTCGCCATAAAGTAGATGCCGGATACCGCGCAAAAGCTCGACGTCATCCGGACGGTAATACCGGCGTCCACCGCCGCGCTTCAGAGGTTTGATTTGAGAGAAGCGGGTTTCCCAAAACCGCAGCACATGTTGCGGAAGATCGAGATCATCAGCAACTTCGCTAATTGTCCGGAACGCATCCGGGCTCTTGTCTTGAGAAACCATGGATAACGGATTATCCGGCCGAGGAATTCGTCAGCGCATCATTGATCCGCTGCTTCAGAACGTTGCTCGGCTTGAAGACCATGACCCGGCGCGGCGAAATCGGCACCTCTTCGCCGGTCTTTGGGTTACGTCCGATACGTTCACCTTTGGAGCGTACGACAAATGAACCGAATGAAGACAGTTTGACCGATTCTCCGGTCAACAGGCATTCCGAGATTTCAGAGAGAACCCGTTCTACGAGTTCGGAGGACTCTGTCCTTGAAAGCCCGACCTTTTGGTACACCGCTTCACAAAGATCAGCTCGGGTAATAGTCCTGCTGCCCATGACCACTCCTCGGATTACAAACGATCTCGCTGATTTTACAATAGAACTTGCGAATTCGGCATACGGTATTGCCTACCGGCGGGCCGGTCAACCGTTACTCGCATAATCCGATAAATTAGCAAGGCAAGTGTGTGATTTGTGCCAGATAGGCCTACCAACGCAGCAGAACCGATCCCCAGGTAAAGCCACCACCCATGGCTTCCAGAAGCACCACGTCACCTTTTTTCACCCTGCCATCGCGCACAGCTGTATCGAGCGCCAGCGGAATTGAGGCAGCAGAGGTGTTGCCGTGGTCTTGGACCGTGGTTACGACCTTATCCGGAGCAATATGCAGCTTCTTGGCGCTTGCATCGATGATCCTGCGATTTGCCTGGTGCGGAATGAACCAGGTCAAGTCATCAGCGGTCATGCCTGTCGCCTTGAAAGCGTCTTCGATGACATCGGTGATCATGCCGACCGCATGCTTGAAGACTTCCCGGCCTTCCATGCGAAGGTGTCCGGTTGTCTGCGTGGATGACGGTCCGCCGTCGACGAACAGCTTTTCCTTGTGGCGGCCGTCGGAGCGCAAGTGGCTGGTCAGAATGCCGTGGTCTGAAACCTCTCCGGTCCCCTCCTGCGCTTCCAGGACAACAGCCCCCGCCCCGTCACCGAACAGAACGCATGTCGTGCGATCTTCCCAGTCAAGAATGCGGGAGAAGGTTTCAGCACCTATCACCAGCGCACGTTTGGACATGCCTGATTTGAGATAGGCATCTGCTGTCGCCATTGCATAGACGAACCCGGAGCAGACCGCATGAACGTCAAAAGCTGCGCCATGGTGGATGCCAAGTCCGGCCTGCACTGTTACGGCAGAAGCCGGAAATGTGTTGTCCGGCGTTGCGGTTGCCAGGATGATCGTATCGATATCCTGTGCATCGATACCGGCGGACTTGATGGCCGCCTTGGCCGCCTCGAGCGCCAGATCTGAGGTGAGTTCACCTTTGGCCGCAATATGGCGCTGTTTGATTCCGGTACGCTGAACGATCCATTCATCGGACGTGTCGACGAGCTTGGACAGCTCTTCGTTGGTCAGACATTTGGCAGGCAGATAACTGCCGGTGCCGATCACGGTTGAACGGATTACGCTCACAAATCACCTTCCGGTTTAGACGCCTCGCCGGCAAAGCGGCCGCGATGATAATGTACAAGATCCTGAGCAATCTTGTGGGTTAGCTCGTTCCGCACCATGTCATAGGCCAGATCGATTGCCGCTGCATAGCCTTCGGCGTCAGTGCCGCCGTGGCTTTTGATCACAATGCCGTTGAGGCCGAGGAACACGCCGCCGTTGACCTTGCGCGGATCCATCCGGTCCCGCAAGCGGTTGAATGCGCTTTTTGCGAACAGATAGCCGATCTTGGACATGATCGTCCGGTTCATGGCCGATCGCAGATAACCTGCGATCTGTTTGGCAGTGCCTTCTGCGGTCTTCAGGGCGATGTTGCCGGCAAAGCCTTCGGTGACAACAACATCCACCGTCCCCTTGCCCAGATCGTCGCCTTCGACAAATCCGGCATAGGTCAGCTTGCGGAGCTGGGTCTCACGCAACAGGCGGCCAGCTGTGCGGACTTCCTCCAGACCCTTGACTTCTTCAACGCCAATGTTGAGCAAGCCGACGGTCGGGTTCTGCAGGCCAAACAGGGCCCGCGCCATTGCACCGCCCAGAATCGCAAAGTCAATCAGCTGCTGCGCATCCGCGCCAATCGTGGCCCCTACGTCAAGCACGACGGATTCGCCACGCGAAGTCGGCCAGATCGCAGCAATTGCCGGGCGTTCGATATTGGCCATCGTGCGCAGGCAGAACTTGGACATGGCCATCAGCGCGCCGGTGTTGCCTGCCGACACAGCTACCGATGCATCGCCGGTCTTTACGGCTTCGATAGACCGCCACATGCTGGACCGCCAGCGCCCCTGACGCAAAGCCTGGCTGGGCTTGGTGTCCATTGCGATGGAGACATCACAGTGGTGAAACGTCGACGCATCCCGTACCCGGGGATACTTTTCCAGTAAAGGAAGCACCACCTTCTCGTTGCCATAGAGCAGAAAGCGGATTTCCGGATGCCGGACCAGAGCGATCTCCGCGCCGGGAAGTACAACTTCCGCGCCGTTATCGCCACCCATGACATCCAGAGAGATATTAATGGATTTCGCCATCAACCACGTCTTTTGAATCAACACCCGAAACTGGTCTTGTCAAAACCAGCGCCCGCCCGCATCTGCCGCATATTTCAGCAATTTGCATGAGCGGAGGCGAACATAACGGTTTCCGACCGCGAAACAACCGTTTTCGAAAAACCGGCTGTTCGTTTCCTACTGTTAGCTAGTGATTCTTGTCCTGCTTCAGCTTCGCCAACTCTGCAAATGCAGACGGCTGTTCGTCCTCGGCTTCGCCAGGTTCTTCCTCCATATGGGAAAACTCGGCCCCCTCTTTGCGGGGAAACGGATCGATATTCAAAGCCAGCTGTTCACAAATCACAGCTCCCAGATCAATCACACCATCAAGCATGACGTCCGGCGGGTCCAGCGTTTCCAGGTCGATCTCGATTTCTCCGTCCTCGTTGATGTCGCGCGCGCGGCGCGGACGGCTTGAGGCGGGCTCGAATGTCCGGTCGATTTCATCAACAAGATCCTGTTGAAAGTCTTCCAGGGTCACAACGCACTTTTGGGTCAGGATTGCGGAGATCTTGCCAACCACTCTAACGCCGGCTTTCCGCCACGGCTTTACGGTCAGGTCCGCGCGCAAATTATCGACAGCAACGCAGTCGTAAGCCCTGGCGATGCGCTCACACGCCGCAGGGTCCGGCTCGACGAGCACCGCTTTTTCAGCAGATCCAAGCCGGTCAGCCTGGAATTTGTAGGTGTATGGAAAGGAATCGGTCGTCATGGCGTCCTGTTGATGTGTCTTATCGCGGTGGCTGGAAGTCTTGCGGGTCTGGCCAGTTTATCTCACCACCGACCAACTGTTCGGTGTCCTGCCCGGAGAGTTCAGCCTCTGCAGCTATCATATAGTGAGCCAGTGCCCGCTCCGCGAGCGGATCCGGGTTTTCGGGAAAAAGGTTCCGGCTGATCGCATCTGAAAGTCCGCTGACATCTTTGGCCTCCAGGAAAGGCGCATAGGCATCGGCCCTGCCGTAAAACGCCTCACCCATGACCTTGACCTTCTTGGGAACGCGGGTGTCAGTCACCCCCATTTCCCGCAAGCTGGCGTCCATATCGGAAAAGAAAATGTCAAATACCTCTTGCGAGAACTCGCTCACCTTGTCCCCTTCCCCGGACAAGCGGCGGAAAAGCAAAATGGCATGCAGGACAATCATGTCGAACCGGCCATCAATCGTATCCGGCACACCAAAGGCGGTATAAAACGCAGGCTGCCGCGCTTGAGCCACGATTTCGCAATAGGTTTTACGTTCCGCTTCACGCGACCGACGGCGAAATAGGCCGAAGAACATGGACGTCTCCGCTCGTGTTGTAAACGTATCTGCTGTTGCCATGTGCCCTATCCCACGATAGGGACATTGCCAAGAACCGAATTGGAAGAGAAGGCTGGCCAGCAATGGCGGCCCACAGGACCGACCGAATGAAACTAAAAGCTCAGGCTCTGATCATCCCGCTTCTCATGACCATTCCGCTTGGCGGCTGCTTCACCACCTCCTATACCCACGGCCACCAAGTGTCCAATGAAATGCTGAGCCAGGTTCAGGTTGGCTCCAGTAAGGAACAGGTAGAGCTGGTACTGGGGTCACCTTCGACGACGTCAAGCCTGAACGGCGATGCCTATTATTATATTTCCCAGATTACCGAGACCACGGCCTTCATGCGGCCTGACATCGTCGAACAGCGCGTTGTGGCGGTCTATTTCGATGAAGAAGGCTACGTTCGGGATCTGGCAAACTACGGCATTGAAGACGGTAAGGTCGTTGATCTGATTACCCGCAAGACCCGGACTGGCGGCCGGGACCTTGGATTGCTGTCTCAAATCCTGCGCGGCGCGGCCAATCCTAGCCTTGGCTTGTAATAACGCTGAATTGAATTCGAAAAGA
The DNA here is from genome assembly GCA_965230705.1 of Roseibium sp. Taxonomy (GTDB): domain Bacteria; phylum Pseudomonadota; class Alphaproteobacteria; order Rhizobiales; family Stappiaceae; genus Roseibium. The sequence continues at coordinate 218,513 of CBDDLN010000002.1, forward strand.
AAAAGCCCCGGCGCGCTGCGCCGGGGCTTTCTTTTTGGTCGTAACTTTCAAGATCAGTGCGCCAGCACCGCCAGCAGCAGTAGTGCCACGATGTTGGTGATCTTGATCATCGGGTTAACGGCAGGCCCGGCTGTATCCTTGTATGGATCACCAACCGTATCGCCTGTCACGGAAGCCTTGTGAGCTTCTGAACCCTTCTCGTGCTTCACGCCATCCTTGTCGACAAAACCGTCCTCAAAGGACTTCTTGGCGTTGTCCCATGCACCGCCACCGGCAGTCATGGAAATCGCCACGAAAAGGCCTGTCACGATCACGCCCAGAAGCATTGCGCCAAGAGCCGCAAAGGCGTCAGCGGGCGTTGCTACTGCGCGGACGACAAAGAACACAACGATCGGAGACAGAACCGGCAGCAGCGAAGGAATAATCATTTCCTTGATCGCAGCCCGTGTCAGCATGTCAACGGCCCGGCCGTAATCGGGACGCTCCGTGCCCTCCATAATGCCAGGCTTTTCCTTGAACTGACGGCGGACTTCCTCAACAACCGCACCAGCAGCACGGCCAACTGCGGTCATTGAAATGCCGCCGAAGAGGTAAGGCAGCAGACCGCCGAACAGAAGACCGGCAACCACATACGGGTTGGACAGGCTGAACAGCGTGTCCACGTTGATGCCTTCAAACACAGAACCTGGAGCAGCATTCGCCGAGAAGAGCTTCAGGTCTTCCGTATAGGCTGCGAACAGAACCAGCGCACCGAGACCGGCGGAGCCGATGGCATAGCCCTTGGTTACCGCTTTGGTGGTGTTGCCAACCGCATCGAGAGCATCCGTCGTGGAGCGTACTTCTGAAGGAAGGTTTGCCATTTCGGCAATCCCGCCCGCGTTGTCGGTCACCGGACCGAATGCATCCAGCGCCACGACCATGCCTGCAAGCGCAAGCATTGTTGTGACTGCGATTGCGATCCCGAAGAGACCAGCGAACGTGTAGGTCACGAGAATACCGGCAACAATGATGATTGCAGGCAGCGCGGTTGCTTCAAGAGAAACAGCGAGACCCTGGATCACGTTGGTACCGTGCCCTGTTACCGAAGCCTGTGCAATGGAACGCACTGGACGGTACTCCGTCCCGGTATAGTACTCAGTCACCCAAATAATCAGACCGGTCACGATCAAGCCGACAATACCGCAGTAGAACAGATGGCGTGCCGTGAATGACGTTCCGTTGGATGTCGAGTAGGTCGTGTCGAAGCCGAGCCAGAGGAACGTAATCAGGAACAGCGCAACGGCGGACAGAACCGATGTTGCGATGAAGCCCTTGTAGAGCGCACCCATGATCGAGTTGTTCGAACCCAGTTTGACGAAGAACGTCCCGATGATCGATGTGACCACACAGGCTGCACCAATAACCATCGGCAGCATCATCAGATCGACCGCTGCACCACCGGTAAAGAAGATTGACGCCAGAACCATGGTCGCAACCACGGTCACCGCGTAGGTTTCAAACAAGTCGGCTGCCATACCGGCACAGTCACCAACGTTGTCGCCAACGTTATCGGCAATCGTCGCGGGGTTGCGCGGATCATCTTCCGGAATACCGGCTTCCACCTTACCGACAAGGTCACCACCAACGTCGGCGCCCTTGGTGAAGATGCCGCCGCCAAGACGGGCAAAGATGGAAATAAGCGAAGCGCCAAAACCGAGGGCGACAAGCGCATCAATGACGACACGGTCGGTCGGTGCGTAGCCCATCATGTCAGTTAGAACTGCGTAATAAACAGCAACGCCGAGCAGCGCGAGACCGGCCACCAAAAGACCGGTGACAGCGCCGGACTTAAACGCGATTTCAAGACCGCCTGCCAGGCTCTGGCTAGCAGCTTGTGCGGTGCGGACGTTTGCGCGGACCGAGACCATCATGCCGATGAAACCAGCGGCACCTGAGAGCACTGCACCAATCAGGAACCCGATAGCGGCGGTTCCGGACAAAAGCAGCCATGCGATGACGAATACAACCGCACCCACGATGGCAATGGTTGTGTATTGGCGGGTCAGGTAGGCTTGCGCCCCTTCCTGGATTGCTTCTGCAATCTCCCGCATGCGTTCCGTTCCGGCGTCGGATGCCATAACGGATTGAATTGCCCAGGCTCCATACACAATGGATAGCAAGCCACAGACAATTACAACGACGATCTCGCTCATAATACCTCCCAATTGTCGGGCGAGCGGTCGTGTTTTTGTTATTTAGGCCCGCCCTAAATCCGCGCCGGTTGAATGCGGCGCACCAATGCGGCCACACGATAGCAGCAAAGGGCTGCGATCCGTCAACCTACTCTTAAGGATGAAAATCAACTTCCCTTACGGCAGTTTTTGATGCGACGCAACAAAACGCACCAAAAACCACCGAAACTCCAGTAGCGTAAACTTAAGCCGCGACGCTTCGCCGCTCATGCATCACCAGCCACCCCAAAAGGATGAAACACAGCACAACAAACGGGAAAACAAGCCAGTTTACCGTTGACCATCCAAAGGCGTTCAACAGCGCTCCGGAAGAAAACGACGCAAACGCAACAAATCCGAAGACCAGAAAGTCATTTGTGGCCTGCACCATATTGCGCTCTTCCGGCTTGTAGGTGTCGGTAAGCATGGCGGTTGCTCCGATGAAGCCGAAGTTCCAGCCGAGGCCAAGAAGAACCAGGGCGCTCCAGAAGTGCGCAAGTTCAATCCCCATCAGCGCAATGATCGAGCAGCCTGCCAAAAGAATCAGACCGATAGAAACAATCCGCTCCTTGCCGAAACGTGCAATCAGGCTACCGGTAAAGAAACTCGGCCCAAACATGGCCAGCACGTGCCATTGGATGCCCAGGGCCGCGTCTGTCTCGGAAAACCCGCATCCGATCATCGCCAAAGGCGTGGCGGTCATGACGAGGCTCATTAGTGCGTAAGAGCAAATTCCGCAGGCCGCAGCAACGATGAAACGCGGCTGCGCCATAATTGTCCTGATCGGCCGGCCGCCGTGCGTGCTGCCTTTCCGGCGAGCGGGTTTCGGGATCTTCACAAATGCAAGCAGAACCATGGCCAGAAAGGAAAGACCGGCCTGAGCCACATAGGTTCCGGCGAACAGAATTGGCGAGAACATGTCCTTCGTGAAAATGACCGTCTGCGGTCCCACCACCCCTGCAAGAACACCGCCAGCCAAGACCCAGGAAATTGCTTTCGGTTTGAAGCTGTCCGAGGCCGTATCCGCTGCGGCAAATCTGAATTGCTGGACAAATGCGCCAACAAAACCACTTCCCGCACAAGCAAGAATGAAAAGCGGCAGATTGCCCTGGAAAACGGCGAATGCAGCAAGGAGCGCTGCAAAAATTCCAAAGCCGGATGCTCCCATGAAACCGGCCCGGCGTCCGAACCGCCGCATGATTGCCCCTGCCGGCAAGGTTCCGATCGCCGTTCCCAAAACAAAGGCCGATACCGGCACGGTCGCCAGCGACTTGTCCACGCCCAAAAGACTGCTGCCGACCAGAGAACCGGTTGCAATCACGATCGATGCGGACGCTCCGCCAAGCGCCTGAGCAAAGGCCAGGAGCAGAGCGTTTCGTTTGGCAAGGCGATCGTCAATCAACGGCGCATCGGAAGTTGCGGCAACGGACATGTGCGCTCCTGAAAACGGCAAAGAAGTTACGGAGGAAACTAATGCCTACACCAAGACCAGGATGTGAGCACCATAAAAATCTTCACAAAAAACGGATTAAGGAGCGGGACACTCAAAAATGCCGGAAACCGCCTTGCTCGGCCAACTGCACTGCAGTGCCATCAATCGTGGCTGACACATGTCCACCGCCCTCCAGAACAGTACCGATTCTGGTAACCGGGCACCCCACAGCAGACGCTTCATTTTCAAACGCGCCAGCCAAACCGGCCGGAACGGCCGCCAAAACCTCGTAGTCGTCACCGCCATTGATCAGGCGCAGGAAACAATCACTGCCTGATTGCCGGATTGCCTGAAGCGCTTCCGAGACCGGGACAGCATCGAGATCGATTTTCACATCCGCTTTGGAGACGCGGGCCATATGACCTGCATCGGCAAACAAGCCATCTGAAATATCCATTGCGGCACCTGCATAGATCACAAGGAGGTCAGCTATGTTCACCCTTGGCCGAGGCAAAAGGTATCTGTCGACAAGATGCGCCGCGTCTTCAGGCGCCAGCCCGTGATTGACCTGGAAGTTGGCATCGAGCCGGCATTGCAGCCCCCCTGCTCCATCGCCAATCGTACCTGTGACGAACAAAACGTCGCCCGGTTGTGCTCCGGACCGTCGAACAGCCTTGCCCTTGGGCACTTCACCGATCGCTGTTATGGATATTTGCAAGCCGTTTCGGCACGAAATCGTATCGCCGCCAAGAAGCACTGCATTGTAGGTCTCTTGATCGGCGGCAAGTCCGGCACAAAAGCGCTCGAGCCAATCGGTCGTCCAATTGTCAGGAAGCCCAAGACCAAGAAGGTACCCCCGGGGCCTTGCCCCTTTGGCAGCCAGATCCGATAGGTTGACCCTCAGCGCCTTTTGAGCAATTGCATCTGCTGGATCATGCGGAAAAAAATGCGCGCCAGCGGCGAGCATGTCCTTTGTCATGACCAGGTCCTGACCATCGCGTGGGGACAGGACGGCTGCGTCATCTGTCAGGCCAAGACTGCCAGGATCTGTGGCAAGAGGCGCAAAGAACCGCTTGATCAGCTCAAATTCATGTGGCCGATCAGCGGCCATGCTCATTCCTCGCTGTCACCGGTGTCGGGCGCATCAAACTCGGCATTGCGCAAGTCATGCGCAAGCCGGTCAAGCACACCATTGACCAGTCCGGGCTCATCGTCCTCAAAGAACGCCTTTGCCACGTCGATGTATTCGGAAATGATCACGCGCGCAGGCACGTCTTTCCGGCGCAGCAACTCGTAGGAACCGCTGCGAAGAATGGCGCGCAGCAGGCTGTCGATCCGTTTCAGCGGCCAGTCTTCGGCAAGCGCTGTATGGATGAACGGATCCAGGAATTTCTGGTCCTGGACCACACCTTGGACGATGTCCTTGAACCACTGCTCGTCAGCTTCGCGATACTGTTCGCCATCAAGCTCCTTGCCGAGACGGAACGCGGTGAATTCGCTGATGACATTCGAGATGGCAGCTTCGCCGACATCCATTTGATAGAGCGCTTGCACAGCACCAAGGCGCGCGACACCCCGTTTGTTGGCGGGACGCACCGATTTCGCCGGTTGTTTTGGCTTCGGCTGTTCGACCTTTTCGGTCATTGTTCTTTAAACTCCAAGCCTTTTGCGAAGGGCAATCATTTCCAGCGCCGCGGTCGCGGCGGCTCCGCCCTTGTTCTTGTCGTCGGCCCGGGCCCGTGCCCAAGCCTGATCTGCATTTTCGACCGTCAGGATACCATTGCCCAGGGCAAGGTCCGCATCGACAGTCAGGTCCATGATGACGCGCGCAGACTCGTTGGCGACGATATCGTAGTGCGAGGTTTCACCGCGGATCACGCAGCCAAGCAGAACGAAACCGTCGTAGAAAGTTCCCTCACCTTCCATGGACGTCATGACCATGGAGAGAGCCGCCGGAATTTCCAGAACACCTGGAACGGCGATCCGGTCGTAGGTCGCGCCTGCCGCTTCAATAGCCTGAATGGCGCCATCAGCCAGTGCGTCAGCAATGTCGCTGTAGAAACGGGCTTCGATAATCAGCAGTTTCGGTTCTGTGCTCATGGGTCCATACATCTTGTCTTGGGGGCCGCGACAGGAACCATGTCTGTTGCGATTTGTCCACCCTCCAAATGCCATTGCATTGAAGGAACGCCAAGAAATCGGTCAGGTGGCGATGCCCACCCGAAAAAAGCCGGCTCTCAGGCAGTTAGTCCGCCCGGGAAAACTCAGCCAGACGCGCAGCATACCGTGCCATCATGTCCACTTCCAAATTGACGGCATCCCCCTCCTGGCGTCCGCTCCAGGTGGTAACCGCCAATGTGTGCGGGATCAGAAACACGGAAAACAGCAGACCATCCGCCTCATTCACAGTCAACGACGTACCATCAAGTGCGACGGAGCCCTTTTTAGCGATGAAAGGTGCGCAGGCTTCAGGGGCTTCAAACTGGAAATAGACGGAGTCAGCATGGTCTTCACGCTTGACGATTTTCGCCATGCCATCCACGTGACCGAGTACGAGGTGGCCACCCAGCTCCGCCCCCATGGAAAGCGACCGCTCCAGGTTGAGTTTCGTGCCCGACGCCCAATCGGAAACAGTCGTCAGGGCAAGGGTTTCCGCGGCCGATTCCACTTCGAACCAAGAACCCTCGTCATCACGTCCCTTGGCCGTGACCGTATGGCATGGACCGCCGCAGGCGATAGAGGCGCCAATGTCAATCCCGTCAGGATCATAGGCCGTGCGGATCCGCGTGCGGAGGCCGGCAGGGATCTTCTCTACACTCAAGATCTCGCCGAGGTCGGTCACAATTCCGGTAAACATGTCAGGCTCCGCAGCGTTTGAGGTAAACGAACCGGTCTTCATCAAACCGGCCAGTATCGACCTGCTCGAACTTGGGGTCGTTCAGTACGTCATCAAGGTCCCGGCCGTGCAGCGCGGACACTCCGCCGCTGCCGATTTCCATGCCGCCAGTCACGACGCAGATGTCATCGACAAGATCGGCTTCCAGAAACGCACAAGCCATCCGTGCGCCGCCTTCAAGCATAAGCCGGGTTATTCCCCGGCTGCCCAGTGCTCCTGCGACCGTTTCGGGATCGATCCGTCCATTGACCGACGGCACACGGATCACCAGCACGCCCGCCTTGGCCAATGCATCCAACTGGTCCGGATCCGCATTGTTGGCACAGACAATCCACACCGGAACTTCTGCTGCCGTTTTCACCAGATTGGACGTCAACGGCAGTTTCGCGGCCGCATCAACAACCACCCGTACCGGCGACCGGCTGATCATTCCCGGCAGGCGGCAGGTCAGCATCGGATCATCGGCAAGGGCCGTTCCAATGCCGACAAGAATTGCGTCGTGAGTTGCGCGGAAACCGTGGACCATTCGCATGGACAGCGGCCCTGAAATGCGGACCTGGCCTGCACCGGGGCGCCCGATATAGCCGTCGCGGGAGACGGCAAGTTTCAGGAAGACATGAGGCCTTTGCTTGACGATCCGGGTTGTGAAACCGTGATAAAGGCTCTGGCATGCTTCTTCGTGGATCCCGACGACAACCTCAACACCGGCATCTTGAAGCATCTTCACACCCCGGCCGGCGACCCTTGGATTGGGATCCAGCATCCCAATAACCACACGCTTGACGCCTGCCTCCATCAAGGCAATTGAACAAGGCGGCGTACGCCCGTAGTGGGAGCATGGTTCGAGGGTGACATAACAGGTTGCCCCCTCTGCCGCCTTCCCCGCCATGCGAAGCGCATTGACTTCCGCATGCGGGCCGCCGGGCTTTGAAGTTACACCCCTACCGACCAGCCTGGGTGTGCCAGCGTCATCGGTAGAAACGATAAGAGCTGCCACAGGCGGATTCGGCCACACAACACCAAGGCCGCGCCGGGCGAGCCGCTCTGCAGCAGCCATGAACCTGTGATCGAGATCGTTCAGCGACGGCATCGCACCATAAATCTGACTAATGGAAAATAGAGGCTAGTTGTCATCCGGAGGCACATCTTCCGGATCACTCAGTTCATCAAGAAGCGCTTCGAAGTCTTTGGCCTCGCGGAAGTTTTTATAAACCGAGGCAAAGCGGACATAGGCAACGTCGTCAATTCCCTTCAAGCCCTCCATCACGTGATTGCCGATGGTTTCGGCCGTGATGTCGGATTCTCCAGAACTTTCAAGCTGCCGGACGATGCCGCTGACCATGCGCTCAATGCGTTCCGGCTCCACCGGTCGCTTACGCACGGCGATTTGTACCGACCGCATCAGTTTTTCCCGATCGAACGGCACCCGGCGCCCTGAACGCTTGACCACCATGAGCTCGCGCAGCTGCACGCGCTCGAAAGTGGTAAACCGGCCGCCGCAGGTGTTGCACACCCGGCGGCGGCGGATCGCCGTGTTGTCCTCGGTCGGCCTGGAATCCTTGACCTGGGTTTCCTCGCCGCCGCAATAGGGACACCGCATATTGAAAGGCTCCTGCCTGAGACCGGTTCAGATAACGCTGGTTCAGTAGATCGGGAACCGTGCTGTCAGAGCCTCGACCTTTGCCTTGACCGCAGCTTCAACGGCAGCATTGCCATCGTCGCTGTTTGCAGCCTTCAGACCGTCGAGAACTTCCGTAATCAGCAGGCCGATTTCACGGAATTCGGCAACACCAAATCCGCGTGTCGTTCCCGCAGGCGTTCCCAGACGAACACCGGAGGTCACAAACGGCTTTTCCGGATCGAACGGAATGCCGTTCTTGTTGCAGGTGATGCTGGCGCGGCCGAGCGAGGCTTCCGCTTTCTTGCCGGTCGCATTCTTCGGACGCAGGTCAACCAGCATGAGGTGATTGTCCGTGCCGCCGGATACGATATCCAGCCCCTGCTCCTTCAGGGTTTCAGCAAGTGCCTTTGCGTTGTCCACGACAGCTTGTGCATAGGTCTTGAACTCCGGCTGCAGTGCCTCGCGGAAGGCAACAGCCTTGGCGGCAATCACATGCATCAGCGGACCGCCTTGCAGGCCAGGGAAGACAGCCGAATTGATCTTCTTTGCGATCGCTTCGTCGTTCGTCAGGATCAAACCGCCGCGCGGTCCCCGCAAGGACTTGTGCGTCGTTGTGGTGACCACATGAGCGTGCGGGATCGGTGACGGATGCACACCACCGGCAACCAGGCCGGCAATATGCGCCATATCCACCATCAGGTATGCCCCGATGCTATCAGCGATCTGCCGGAAACGTTCCCAGTCCCAAATGCGCGAATAGGCGGTGCCGCCCGCGATAATGAGTTTCGGCTTGATTTCCTGCGCCTTGCGCTCGATCTCGTCCATATCGAGCAGATGATCGTCCTCACGGACACCGTAAGACGCAACGTTGAACCACTTGCCGGACATGTTGACCGGTGATCCATGGGTCAAGTGCCCGCCGGAATTCAGATCCAGGCCCATGAAAGTGTCGCCCGGCTGAAGCAGCGCCAGGAAAACGGCCTGGTTCATCTGGCTGCCGGAGTTCGGCTGAACGTTGGCAAAATTGCAGCCAAACAGTTGCTTGGCCCGGTCAATGGCCAGGTTCTCGGCGATATCGACGAATTCACAGCCGCCATAGTACCGGCGCCCCGGATAACCTTCGGCATATTTGTTGGTCAGAACGGAGCCCTGAGCTTCCAGAACCGCCCGCGATACGATGTTCTCAGACGCAATCAGCTCGATTTCGTGCTGTTGCCGCCCGAGTTCTTTTTCAACTGCGTCGAACAGTTCCGGATCGGCCTCCGCCAGGCCACGAGTGAAAAAAGCGGAGTGGGAAGATTGGCCGGTCGCAGACTCTGTCAAAGACATCGCACCATCCTTTTCAACTGGTTGTCATCGCGCGGATCGAACGATCCAGAACCACTCGCCTGCAGTCAGGTCTGTTGGTCCGTTTCGGCGTGGAAGTACCATAGCGTCCGTCCTTAACCAAGGCCCACAACGACGCGGAATCTCACAAAACTGACATCTGAGGCACAAAATGTAGTCGGAAACGCTTCACCAATACCCAGATTTCGGTTCCAGATTTTCAGCTTTTTGCTCGATCCGCCGCTGCAGCTTCCTGATCGCTATCCGCTTCAGATCCTGCTGAGACGTGGACTTGGGGCCGAATACCACAACTTCAATACCGGTCGCCGCATCAATGGCCGTTACCCGGACCTGCTGGCCGACCGGCCGGAACTCCAGGTAAATTTCTCCGCTGGATGGCGCAAAGCGACTCATTCATTCCTTCCCGACCCATTTCTGCCCGAGAAAGCCACAGCAAAGGGCTTCCTGCAAGCTCCGAAGAACTGAAGGCGCGGCATCACACAGCTAACTGATGAATTACCGGTTCAGAGCAGCCTGATCGCCAGAAGGACCATAGAGGTCATCCCGGTTATAGATGTCCTCGCGGAAATGAATCACTCCATCCGCATTCGCCCAAGCCGTTACATAGGTCATGTAAAGCGGGATCTTGCCCTTCAGCTTCACATCTTCGCGGGCACCGACACGGATCACCTGATCCACCTTTGACCGGTTCCAGTCCGGAGTGGTCGACTGCAGGAGCCAGGTGACAAGTTCGCGCACGTTCTGCACCCTGACACAGCCGGACGAATGGAAACGATAGTCCGATCCAAATAGGGTTTTGGACGGTGTATCGTGCAGATAGACCTGATGCTTGTTGTGGAAGTTGATCCGGACGTGCCCGAGCGAGTTTTCAGCGCCTGGTTCCTGCCGGAACTGATAGTTGGTCGCGTCGTCCGTGTTCCAGTCGATCTGCTGCCAGGTCAGTTCGTTGTTCTTCCAGTCGAAGATGCGGATCTTGTTCTTGGCAAGATACTCCGGATCCTCTTTCATCTTTGGAATCAGATCCTTGCGGATAATCGAGACCGGAACTGTCCAATAGGGATTGAAGTTCAGCTCATAAATCTTGCTGTTCAGGATCGGTGTCTGGCGGTCGATCTTGCCAACAACTGCGGTGTGGCGCGACCGGACCCGGCCATTCTCGACCGCTTCAATCTCGGCTGCCGGAATATTGACCATGACATACCGGTCGCCCAGGAAACCGGACATTGCGCGCAGGCGTACCAGATTGGTTTCCAGCTGGCGCAGGCGCACATGGGCCGGAACGTTCAGCGCGACAATCGTGCTTTGCCCCAGAACACCATCGGCCAGAAGGCCGTGGCGCAGCTGGAACCTGCGGAGCGCAGCATCAACGTAGGAATCGAATGTATCGGTGAGACCGGCATTTTGCTCAAGATCCCCGGAGGCAATCAGCCGCTTGCGCAGCTCCAGAACACGGGCGTTCCGGGCGCCAATCCGGAGGGCCTTGCCGCCGCCGGAAATGGTCCCCCACCCGCCGGTCTGGACAACGCGTGAATAGCGGTCGATCGCGATTGCAATATAATCAGCAGTTTGCGGCGAAAGGGTCGGCGCCGCCGTATCCATGGCACTCAGAGAGTCCATGGTGACCTGGAAACGGTCTTCCCATTCCAGAGACTGGTTTTGTGCGAAAGCGGAACCGCCGTTGGCGACGGCAGCTGCTGCAACCAGCCCAAGAATGCCCGCAGGCCGCTTTGCCCATTTGATCATGAAAGCACCCGGTTTCCCGAAGAACCCTGTCATTCCAGACCCCATCTGCGTCACTGTCAAAATCAACCCGGCTCCAAATTGTCCGGATCGGATAAATCTCAGGTCGAATATCGCCGCGTAATAGAGCGCCGATCCTCAATGCCAGCCAAATTTAGTGCGATCATCATTAACAAATTGCAGGCAACCGCGTCACTTCAATCTGCGAAGCTTGCACAGCCGCTTTGCTCAAAGCCCAATTCCCCGAGCAGCAACTATTCCGAAACCACCAAATTTATCTGAACTGGTATGCACATAGGCAGCCAATGTGTCCAGATCATGTCGGTTTTTGACCGTACCGGCAGCGTAATAAGTTTGTGAAGTCACTCTCCGCTTCAAACGGAAAAACGCCGCCCCGGAGCCCGGAGCGGCGTTTTATTGAGTGGCTTTATGGGTATCGGTTTAGAGCCGGTACAGAATCTGGTCGGTCCAGAAACGTTCCAGGCGGCGCAGGGATTTGTTCAGCGTAACAAAATCCCCGGGCCCGATTTCACCCACCTGTTCGACGGAGAGTATATGGCGCTCGTATAGTTCATTCACGATGCGCGCGACTTCCTGTCCCTTGTCCGTCAGGCTGACCCGCACCGACCGGCGGTCCATACGGGAGCGCTGGTGGTGAATATAGCCGGTTTCAACCAGTTTTTTCAGGTTGTAGGAGACATTCGAGCCCAGATAATAGCCGCGAGTCCGCAGCTCACCAGCGGTGAGTTCGGCGTCGCCGATGTTGAACAGCAGCAAAGCCTGCACGCTGTTCACATCCGAGCGGCCCATCCGGTCGAATTCATCCTTGATGACGTCTAGCAGACGTCTATGCAGTCGTTCCACAAGCGTCAGAGCTTCAAGGTAGAGCGGTTTGATTTCCGCTTCATCCTCACCCTGAACCACTGCCTCAACTGCTCTTGTAGCGGTGATCATGTTTTTGCGCCTCTTTTTCCTGTCGCCAGGTGGATATTTTCCCACCTTGATTACGAAGGTAGCGAAAGGCTTCTAAGATCCGCTTAAGAGACACACTGAATCATCAGTTAATCCTTTCAAGATGTTTTTCAACGCCTTGAAAGGATTCGTTTATCATGATCCGCGCAAGTACTTCACTATAGCCGAGAAGTCGAGCTCATCCCCGCCTGAATTACAGAACATGGAGTAGAGCGCGGCCGCTTCCGAACCAAGCGGTGTTGATGCACCTGACGTATGCGCCGCGTTCTGAGCGAGCTTCAGATCCTTCAGCATCATGGCCGCGGCAAATCCTGGCTGATAGTCCCGGTTTGCCGGCGAGGCAGGCAGAGGTCCCGGGACTGGACAATAGGATGTCAGCGCCCAGCACTGCCCGGACGCGGTCGAGGAAATGTCAAACAGCTTTTGCGCATCCAGCCCCAGCCGCTCGGCCAGAACAAAGGCCTCGCTCACGGCGATCATGTTGATGCCGAGGATCATGTTGTTACAGATCTTGGCTGCCTGGCCTGTGCCAGAGTCACCGGCATGAACGATCGTTTTGCCCATGACATCTAGAAATGGCTTGGCCTGGTCAAAGGCCGCTTCCGGGCCGCCCACCATAAAGGTGAGAGTGCCGGCTGTGGCACCGCCTACACCGCCCGAGACGGGGGCATCGACCATCAGCATGCCCTTGTCTGCAGCAGCAGAGGCGACTGCACGGGCGCTGTCGACGTCGATGGTCGAGGAATCGATCATCAAGGTGCCGGGCTTGGCATTTTCCAGAATACCGCCCTCTTCCATGTAGACCTTGCGAACATGAGCGCCAGCCGGGAGCATGGTGACAATGACGTCGCTTGCCTTCGCCACATCCGCAACTGTTGCCACCCGGCTGCCACCGGCTTCCTCGAGAGTGGCAAGCGCAGCCTCGGACAAATCGAATCCGACGACATCGTTGCCAGCCTTGACCAGATTGACCGCCATCGGGCCGCCCATGTTGCCCAGTCCAATGAACCCGATTTTGGTAGCCATTCTGTAGTCCTCCCGGCTTTGCCAGCGGCCGGTCTGCATTTCCCGGCACTTGTTAAAAGAAGTTGCGCTAATGCGCCCTGTTTTCCCGCTCCATGAAGTATGTCAGCAGGAGATAAATCGCGATCGTCAGCAAATAGAACGATATTTCGTAAGGCCGCCGTCCGTAGATGTCGGAAAAAAGCGTATGCATCACGATCTGGCTGCCGGCCCTGAACAGCCACATGACTGTTCCCCAGGAAACGGCAAGCCAAAGTCCGATTGCAGCCACCAAATCAAGCACTGCAAAGAAAACCGTCGCCGCTTGCCATTCGATCGGCATGTCCCAGAACCAGACGCCACGCCATGGGACGATGCCAATGATCCGGGCCCAGTGAATGACACCGCCACCGATCAGCAAGACCGCCATGGCGCGCAGGTACCAGACGAGAATGGTGCTCCAGGGGGGGCGGCTTTTCAGTAGGCCTAGAAGGCTTGCAGTCATCGCTGGGTCCGATCAATCCAGAGGAAGGTCTCCTGAAACAGGTTCCTCGAAATAGACCGCAAGGGATGATGTGTCCACCTGGTCCAGTTGTTCCGGCTGCCATTTCGGCGCCTGATCCTTATCCACCAGGAGCGCCCTCACCCCTTCATAAAAATCATGCCCCTTCAGGACATGCGAAACGATCCGGTACTCCAGTTTCATGCAGTCATTGAAGTTGAGGTCCGCTCCGCGGCGCATCTGTTCAAAGGCGATGTGAACGCTGATTGGCGACTTGGATCGGATAGCCGCCGCGGTCTTTTCCGCCCAGGGATCGTCTGACGCATCCAGACGCTTCATGATGTTTTCGACAGACCCAGCCGAGAAGATGGCATCTATCAGATCGGCTTTTTCCATCAGGCTGGATGCGCCTGGTTGTGCCTGAAAACGCTCAAGGGTCGCGTCCACATCCGTGGATTCCTCAAGCGCGGTCATGAGAGACGCCAGCTCCGCGCGTTTCGTCGCGTGGGTGATAACACCGGTTTCAAGCGCATCCGCCTGCTTGAGCCGTCCTGCACTCAACGCACAATAGACGCCGGTGGACTTTGGCATGCGCGGCAGAAAAAAGGTTCCGCCAACATCTGGAAAGAAGCCAATACCTGTCTCCGGCATGGCGAACATCGTGTTTTCCGTACCGACCCGATGGCTACCATGAACCGAGACGCCGACACCGCCGCCCATGACGATCCCGTCGATCAGCGCGATATAGGGTTTGGGGTAGGACTTGATCTGGGCGTTCAACCGGTACTCATCGAAGAAGAACCCGGTCTGGTCCGTTTCACCGGATTTTCCCGCCTCATAGAGGCTGATGATGTCGCCGCCCGCACAAAACGCCTTTTCACCGGCCGCGCAGATGACAACATGGCGGACCGCATCGTCTGACGCCCATTCTGTCAGCTGACGCACCAGTTCCATCACCATGCCGTAAGTCAGCGCATTCAGCGCTTTGGGCCGGTTCAACGTGACGAACCCCGCATGGCCGCGTTTTTCAAAGAGAATATCGTCGCTCACAGTCGTCCTCGCAGCAAAAGGGCCCGTCCCGGCAAAATCAGTCTTTCAGGAGATCACGGGCGATGATCAGCCGCATAATCTCATTGGTGCCTTCCAGGATCTGGTGAACCCGGACATCACGCAAAAACCGTTCGATCGGATAATCGCGCAGGTAGCCATAACCGCCATGCAGCTGAAGCGCCTCATTGACCACTTTGAAGCCCGTATCGGTCGCAAGCCGTTTGGCCATCGCAGCCGTCCGGGTTGCGTCCGGGGTTTTGGCGTCAACCAGACCGGCGGCCTTGTGCAACAGCAAACGGGCGGCTTCCAGTTCGGTCGCCATATCCGCCAGGCGGAACTGAAGAGCCTGGAACTCGGCCAGGGCC
Organism: Roseibium sp.; assembly: GCA_965230705.1. Lineage (GTDB taxonomy): Bacteria > Pseudomonadota > Alphaproteobacteria > Rhizobiales > Stappiaceae > Roseibium. The sequence goes on from CBDDLN010000002.1 coordinate 233,650, forward strand.
CGGCCAAACTGCTTGCGGTCTTTCATATAGCCGAGCGTTCTGTCGAGGCAGGTTTGCGCTGCGCCAAGGGAACAGGCACCGATGTTGAGCCGGCCGCCATCAAGTCCGGCCATGGCAATCTTGAAGCCCTCGCCTTCTTCGCCAATGCGGTTCGCCTTTGGAACCCGGCAGTCCTGGAAATTCACCTGCGCCGTCGGCTGGCTTTTCCAGCCCAACTTGACTTCCTGAGCACCGAAGCTGAGGCCTGGCGTGTCTTTTTCAATGGTGAGACAGGTTATTCCCCCTGGCCCGTCACCACCGGTCCGCGCCATGGTCACATATAGATCGCTGACGCCGCCGCCTGAAATGAAGGCCTTTGAGCCATTGAGGATGTAATGATCTCCATCATCTGCAGCCCGCGTGCGCAGGCTCGCCGCGTCAGATCCGGCTCCCGGCTCAGTCAGGCAGTAGCTGGCGAATTTTTCCATGGTGCACAGGTCCGGTAGAAACCGCTGGCGGACGTCGTCATTGCCATAGGTATCGATCATCCACGCAGCCATGTTGTGGATGGAGATATAGGCTGAGGTAGACGTGCAGCCCTTGGAAAGTTCTTCAAAGATGATTGCTGCATCGGTCCGCGTCAGGGCAGATCCGCCCACATCATCGCGTACGTAGATGCCGCCAAAACCAAGAGCGGCTGCTTTTCGCAGGGTCTCGACCGGGAAATGGCTGTTTTCATCCCACTCGCGGGCGTAAGGATCCATCTCCTCGCTCGCAAATGCGGACGCCATGTCCTGAAAGGCCCGCTGGTCTTCATTGAGGGAAAAATCCATGACCTGTCCTCCCGATCCCCCGCCCGTTTGCGGGTTCCAGCCTTGGTTTCCGTTACTGTCTCCGGGCTTAAACAGTTTTGACGTTAAGGTCAATTGAGCGAATTTTCACAAACGATTATCGAATTTTTGCACTGTATTGGTTGCCACCTAATCCCGTGATAGGGTCGCGGACCATCAAAACGAATTTCAAATGCATTTCAGGACTTAACGAGATGGCGTCTTCTCATCGCTCCCCGTCTTTCACAGCAGCCGATATGGACGACTTGCTCGGAGGCCGCAGAATGCGGCGCAACCGGCAGACCGACTGGTCCCGCCGTCTGGTGCGCGAAACAACGCTCAGTGTCGATGATCTGATCTGGCCGATCTTTCTGATCGAAGGCACCGGCGTCCGGCAACCTGTTACATCAATGCCGGGTGTCTTCCGCTTCTCGGTTGATGAAGCGGTCAAGGAAGCAGTTCGGGCGGAAAGCCTGAACATTCCGGTGATTGCCCTCTTCCCTTACACCGATGACGGTCTGCGCGATGAAAACGGCAGCGAAGCGCTTAACGAGAAAAATCTGGTATGCCGGGCCTGCGCCGCGATCAAAAAGGAAGGCCTCAATATCGGCATCATGACCGACGTGGCGCTGGATCCTTACACCAGCCACGGCCACGATGGCCTCATGAGCGGCGAAACCATTCTCAATGACGAAACCGTTGAGCAGTTGTGCCAGCAGGCCCTGATCCAGGTGGCCGCCGGATCGGATATTATCGGCCCCTCAGACATGATGGACGGCCGTGTCGCCGCAATCCGGAGCGCCCTCGACAATGCAGGGCTGCGCCATGCGCAAATCATGGCCTATACCGCCAAATACGCCTCTGCCTTTTACGGACCGTTCCGGGACGCGATCGGCACCAATGCCACTCTGATAGGTGACAAGCGCACCTACCAGATGGACCCGAGCAACACAGAAGAAGCAATCCGAGAGGCTGAACTCGATATCGCCGAAGGCGCCGACATGATCATGGTGAAACCTGGCATGCCTTATCTGGACATCGTCTGGCGGCTGAAGGACACGTTCCGCATGCCAACCTATGCCTACCAGGTGTCGGGCGAGTTTTCGATGATCGAGGCGGCTGGTGCCAATGGCTGGATAGATCGCGAACGGGCGATGCTGGAAAGCCTGATGGCTTTCAAACGCGCAGGTGCTGACGGTATCCTCACCTATTTCGCCCCGCAGGTCGCTGACCTTCTCAGCAGAGCGAAATGACGTCCACCAAAGCAGACGGCGGCCAGTCTGGGGTTACGCTTGACGGAATCCGGGCAGCGTCGGACCTGATCAAGGGCGCCGTTCAAAAAACGCCCTGCCTTCCCGCCCCAAGGCTCTCGCAGCTGACTGGCGCCGAAGTTTTCGTTAAATATGAGAACATGCAGGTCACCGGCTCGTTCAAGGAGCGCGGTGCACTGGTCAAGCTGCTGAGCCTGCCGGAGGAAACGCGCCGGCGTGGTGTCATTGCCATGTCCGCAGGCAATCATGCGCAGGGCGTTGCCCGTCACGCAGAACGGCTCGGTATTCCGGCGACCATCGTCATGCCGGAAAACACACCATTTGTGAAAATCGCGGCGACCCGCAGCTTCAATGCGGAAGTGGTTCTTGCAGGCAATTCGGTGGATGAGGCCTCTGCCGAGGCCACCCGGATCGCCACCTCCCGCGGACTTGAGTGGGTGCATCCTTTCGACGATGCCCATGTCATTGAAGGCCAGGGCACGATTGCGCTCGAAATGCTGGACGACTGCCCGGACCTGGAATGCCTGATTGTTCCAATTGGCGGTGGCGGGCTGATTTCCGGCGTCGGCATTGCTGCGAAGGCCCTGAAACCCGGCATCGAAGTGATAGGCGTTGAATCCGTGCTCTATCCCGGCATGTGGGGGCAATTTAACAACAAGGAAGTGCGCTGCGAGGGCCCGACGATTGCAGAAGGCATAGCCGTCCGCGATACCGGCCTGATAACCCGGAAGATCGTCAAGGATGTTGTCGATGACATTATCCTTGCCAAGGAAAGCACGATCGAGCGGGCGATCAACATCTATCTCACCCAGCTCAGAACAATTGCAGAAGGCGCAGGTGCCGCAGGTCTAGCTGCGCTTTTGACTGAAACCGACCGGTTCGACGGCAAGCGGGTCGGCCTGGTTCTTTGCGGCGGCAATATCGACCCTCGCCTTCTCTCCTCCATCGTGATCCGGGAACTTTCCCGAGACGGGCGTCTTGTCTCGATCCGCATCGATACGCCGGACCGGCCCGGCGTTCTTGGCGAAATCACCACCTTGATCGGGGAACTGCGCGGCAACGTTGTCGATGTTGCCCATCACCGGTTGTTCCTGGATGTACCGGCAAAAGGGGCGACGCTCGACGTGACATTCGAGGCGTTTGATGCCGAGCACGGAGAGCAAATCGTTGCCGCGCTGCGTGGCCGCGGCCTTCGGGTCCGTCGTGTTGATGTCGCTGAATCGATGGAATAACCGGCCAGTTAAGTCTCACGCCGCCCGGCAATTGGCGATTGCACTTCGTTCCAGCGATACCCACATGAAAGGGCGTGAATACGGAGGATGACTTATGGCCGCAGATGTGAGCTCCGGTGCGCCCCGGGAACATGTATTCGATCCGCTGGTTTATCCGGCCCTGTTCGAAGGTGTCCGGACACGGCGGATCTTCGCGTTTTTCATTGATGTCATCGCAATCGCGATCCTGACCGTCATGGCGAGCGTCGTCATCTTCTTTCTCGGCATTTTCACCCTCGGCCTGGCCTGGTTTTTCTACGCTTTCCTCGGACAAGCAGTCGCGCTGTTGTACGCCGCCTTTACCCTTGGCGGCCCCAATGCCGCCACTCCGGGCATGCGTGCCATGGGGCTGGAAATGCGGCTCTGGTACGGCGGACGGCCCTATCCGCTTCTCGCAGCCATGCACACCCTATTGTTCTGGTTCTCCGTCTCGCTGCTGACACCCTTCATTCTGCTGGTATCGCTGTTCACCGACCGCAAGCAACTGCTGCATGACCTTGTGCTCGGGACACTCGTCATGAACACGGACGCCCTTCGCGAGATGTCCTCTTATCCGCGCTGACGGAAAGAAATTCCATACACGCCGTTGCAGAGGGCGATTTCGTTCCGCAATTGTCTTTGAGTAAGCCTCTGGGGGGCTTTCTATTTATGCTTCGCCTGTTTTAAAGTGGCCATCTTAGGCCAGGGCGTTTGCGGGCGAGGTGTATGGAGTCAATTGATATTGCCATGGCGCTAACCTTCGTGGTGATCGCGTCGACGGTTGTTCTCTATGCCCTTGAGCGACATCCCATTGAGGTCATCGCACTCGGGTCCGTTGTTTCTCTCATTGCAGTTTTTACAATTTTTCCGGTTCAAACCGCTGATGGGCCGGTCACAACGGCAGATTTCCTGCTTGGTTTCGCCAATCCCGCACTGATTACCGTGTTGTGCTTGCTGATTATCGGACAGGGACTGTTCCAGACGAACGCGCTGGAAGCCCCAGCGCAAGCCATCGTGCGATGGGTCCGCGGGCGATCGCAACTAGCTACCATCCCTGTGCTTCTCGCCGTGGCCGGTCTGAGTGCGTTTTTGAACAATACGCCGGTTGTCGTGATGTTCCTGCCAATCCTGAGCGCTATTGCTGCGACCATGGGTAAATCGTCATCGCGCGTTCTCATGCCCCTGTCCTTCATGGCGATTCTTGGCGGCATGACCACTCTAATCGGCTCGTCCACCAACCTGCTGGTCGCCGACTACGCCTCACAACATTCCGATCTTCAGTTTGATTTCTTCAGCTTTACGCCGATTGGCCTGCTCCTGGCCGCCGCCGGCTCCGTCTATGTGCTGTTCATCATGCCGCGCCTGCTGCAGGCGCGTAAAACCATGGCCGACGAAATCGCCAGCGCATCCGGAAAACAGTTTATTGCCCAGATCGAAGTCAGTTACGGCCACCCCCTTGTCGGGGTAAAATCGGTCTCAGGCATGTTCCCCGCGCTCAAGGACATGACCGTCCGCCTGGTCCAGCGCGGAGAACAGCCAATCCTCCCGCCGTTTGAGAATGTAGTGCTTTCTCCAGGGGACACCGTGATCGTGGCCGCGACACGAACTGCGCTAGCAAACGCACTTTCGCAGCGCCAGCCCCTGATGGACACCGATGCACCTGGGCAGATCAGCAACGGCGCCGAACCGGCAACAAATACGCCTGGTTCCATGTCGCTGGCAGAAGCAGTTGTGGCACCAGCTTCGCGCATGATGGGCCGGACCTTGCTGCAATCAGGTTTTCATGCCGAGACCGGCTGTGTCGTCATGGGCATTCAGCGGCGAAGCCGCATGCCACGCATGGCCATGAACAGCATCCGGCTTGAAGCCGGCGATGTGCTGCTCCTCGGCGGCACCGACGAACAGATTGCCCAGCTGCGCGGCAATCGCGATGTTCTGCTACTGGATTGGTCAACGGCCGAGGTGCCAAGGCGCCTTTATGCGCCGCGTGCGCTTGCGATCTTCGCAGCCGTTGTTGGAGCAGCGGCCACTGGCCTGGTCCCGATCGCAGCAGCGGCCTTGGCAGGCACATTCGCAATGGTTGCACTCGGGTGCCTGAATGTGCGCCAGGCCATGCGCGCCATCGACAGTCGGATATTCATGCTGGTCGGCGCATCCCTCGCAGGTGCAGTGGCGCTGGAAGCGACCGGCGGTGCAGTCAGCATCGCAACAACACTCGTCAGTGTGCTGCAGGGGCAATCCCCAGCTATTATTCTATGCGCGCTCTATTTCATCGTCATGGTTCTGACGAATTTTCTGTCAAACAATGCCGCTGCAGTCCTGTTCACGCCAATTGCCATCAATATGGCAAATCAGCTGGGCCAACCGCCGGAAGCCTTTGTAGTGTGCCTGATTTTTGCGGCCAATAGCTCTTTTGCCACGCCGATTGGCTATCAAACAAACCTGATAGTCATGGGACCGGGGCACTACAGATTCAGCGACTTCATCAAAGCCGGTGCGCCGCTGTCGCTTATTTTGTGGTTGACCTTCTCTCTGGTCGCCCCATGGTATTACAGTCTTTGAAGGACAAGAATTCCACCGGAAAAGGACCGTGACCAGGCATCCCACCGACCATCCGCAGTTTTATCTGACCGCCCCTGCCCCCTGCCCCTACATCAACGGCCGGCAGGAACGGAAGGTGTTCACCCACCTTATCGGCCATCATGCGTCAGCATTGAATGATGTCCTTACCCAAGGCGGGTTCAGGCGCAGTCAAAACATCGCCTACCGTCCTGCCTGTGAGAACTGCCGCGCCTGTATTTCGATCCGTGTTCGCGTAGATGACTTCAAATGGACGAAGTCGCTGCGCCGTCAATGGAAGCGCGGTGGCGATATTATAGGCGCCCGGTTGCCGCCGAGCCCGTCAGCCGAACAATACGACCTTTTCAGATCCTACCTGTCCGACCGGCATGAAGATGGCGGCATGACCGAAATGAGCGTCCTGGACTACGCAATGATGGTCGAAGACACCCACGTCGAGACTATGATCATTGAATACCGGCGCCGGGGGCCAGATAGCGGTATTACAGGTGTCGGCGAAGGCCCGCTTCTGGGTGTTGCCTTGAGCGATCAGCTCGCCGATGGCCTTTCCATGGTCTATTCGTTCTTTGATCCGGACAGCACCCACTCAGGCCTTGGCACCTATATGATCCTCGATCATATAGATCGGGCAAGAAAGCTGAACCTGCCCTACGTCTATCTCGGCTATTGGGTCGAAGGGTCCGAAAAGATGGCCTACAAGGCACGCTTCAAGCCTCAGGAGCACCTAAGCCCGGACGGCTGGGTCGACGCGGATCCCGAGTATTAAAAGACCAAAACGGCTTATGCCAAATCCACGAAATCACGGATATCGGAAAAGACCGACCTGAACATCTCAGGGGTCAAACGCCCTGTATTGGTGTTGTACCGGGAGCAGTGATAGCTGTCGAAGAGCACCAGATTGCGCGTGCCCAGATCATGCCGTGCACCGTGGGCAAACGGGAAACTCGCCCGCCTCAAACCAAGGGCGGACAGGAAGGTATCATGGGCAATCCGGCCAAGTGCCATGACGGCCCGGACGGTACCATGCGCATCCAGCGTGGAGATCAGATATGGCCGGCACGCCTTGATTTCGGCGCCAATCGGTTTGTTTTCCGGCGGAAGGCAACGAACCGCATTCGTGATCATCGCGTCCTTTAACTGCAAGCCGTCATCTGGCCGGCAGTCGTAGGTTCCCTCGGCAAAACCGTAGTCGATCATGGTCTCGTAGAGGAGGTCACCGGCATAATCACCGGTAAAGGGCCGTCCAGTCCGGTTGGCCCCTTTCATGCCCGGTGCAAGACCGACAATCAGCAGTTTTGGTTGCGTATCTCCAAAGGAAGGCACGGGCGCGTTAAACCAGTCAGGATACTGCGCGATCAAATCCTCGCGCAAAGTAACCAGCCGCGGGCATGCCTGGCAGTCCCGCGGCGGATCCACGTTGGTCCGCTCCATCTGAGCTCTCCCCGATCGCTATCGCGCCACTACATCTCAGTAGTCGTCGTCTTCGTCGTCAAATTCCGGAGACGGCGCCGGGCGCACGGGACGCTCGGACGGATCCCGACCAATCTTGTTTGCAAGTGTCGACAGGTCGATAAAATGATCGGCTTGGCGGCGGAGGTCATCAGCAATCATCGGGGGTTGAGTTTTCAGCGTGGACACAACACTGACCTTCCGGCCTTTGCGCTGCAGAGCTTCAACCAGTGAACGGAAGTCACCATCGCCGGAAAAGAGGACAATGTGGTCAACAGTCTCCACGAGCTGCATTGCATCAACCGCAAGCTCAATGTCCATGTTGCCTTTGACTTTACGGCGTCCAGACGAATCCACGAACTCTTTGACCGGCTTGGTAATGACTTTATAGCCATTGTAATCGAGCCAATCGATAAGCGGGCGGATCGAAGAATACTCCTGATCCTCAATAAGGGCTGTGTAGTAATAGGCGCGCAAAAGGTACGCCTGCCCCTGAAATTCTTTCAGGAGGCGTTTATAATCGATGTCAAATCCGATTGCCTTAGCGGTAGAATACAGATTTGCACCATCAATAAATAAAGCAACTTTTTCTCGGGCATCAAACATTATCGTGGGAACCTTTCTTATTGTTTCTACATAACTCCCGGGACAACGGAATGCTCTCAGATGACTTGGAGTGATATTGGTTTATGAATTGTCTGCACTGACAATGTTATTTTGAACACTTGGTCCATTTTCGGACCATTTTTTGTTCGGTATTTTTTCTCACCCAGTCAAATACACTGATTTTTACATAACCGTTACCACTGCCTACACCATTTATAACATCAATCGCAACGACAAAGGAGCGTTGGGCCCGTAGGTTTGGGTTGATTTCCAGCGAATTCGCGAGGATATCTGAACCAAGTTGAACAGGGCTTGCTTTCCCTTAACCCAACTATTATACGCTGAAAGTTCAAGTTCCCTAACTTATATGGAGACGTCGAATGGCGCGTGTGACCGTCGAGGATTGCATCGACAAGGTCGAGAACCGATTTGAGCTGGTGCTATTGGCAGCTCATCGCGCTCGGATGATCTCAAGCGGCTCACCGCTCACAGTGGAGCGGGACAACGACAAAAACCCTGTCGTGGCCCTTCGCGAGATCGCTGACCAGACCGTCAGCCCGGAAGACATGAAAGAAGACTTGATTCACTCGCTGCAGAAGTATGTGGAAGTGGATGAGCCGGAAGCGGAAGCAGTACCGATGGTACCAGCAAGCCAGCAGCCGACGACACAGGTCAATCAGGTGGACGATTCTGCTGTAGAATTCGACCGCATGTCTGAAGAAGATTTGCTGCGCGGCCTCGAAGGCCTTGTGCCGCCAGAGCGGACCGACGACGTTTAATCTCGTCCTTGTGTGAGCTGATGGCTTGATTTTGCCGCCAGCTCACCCGATTTATCTCACAACAGTAATTCTTCCGGCTGGCATATGGGTCGGTTACGGCCATGATGCGCCAATACGAGCTCGTTGAACGGGTAAACCGCTACAATCCTGATGCTGACGAAGGGCTTCTCAACAAGGCCTACGTCTATGCCATGCAAAAACATGGTGCGCAGACGCGCGCGTCCGGGGACCCCTATTTTTCCCATCCGCTGGAAGTTGCCGCCATCCTGACCGACCTCAGGCTGGATGATGCGACCATTGCCGTCGCCCTGCTCCATGACACCATTGAGGACACGGACGCAACGCGCACGGAAATCGATTCCCTGTTTGGCGAGGAAATCGGCAAACTCGTCGAGGGTCTGACAAAGATCAAGCGTCTGGATCTGGTTTCGCGCAAGGCCAAACAAGCTGAAAACTTCCGCAAGCTTCTCCTGGCCATTGCAGATGATGTCAGGGTTCTTCTGGTCAAACTGGCAGACCGCTTGCACAACATGCGCACGCTGCACCATATGCCGGAGCACAAGCGTGGGCGAATCGCAGAAGAAACAATGGAGATCTACGCTCCATTGGCTGGCCGGATGGGCATGCAGGACCTGCGCGAGGAACTTGAAGACATTTCCTTCAAGACCCTCAATCCGGATGCTTACGAAACGATTTCAGAACGCCTTGTCGAACTGCGGGAACGCAACGCTGATCTAATTCTGGAAATTGAGCAAACGCTGACAGAACGCCTGGCCGAGCGTGGCATGGCCGCACTCGTCAAGGGCCGGGAAAAGCGCGCCTACTCGATTTTCCGCAAAATGCAGCAAAAGTCGCTTGGCTTTGAGCAGCTGTCAGACATTTACGGCTTCCGGGTTACCGTCGGAACCGTAGAAGCCTGTTACCGGGTCCTTGGTGTTATTCATACCGCCTGGCCAACGGTGCCTGGCCGGTTCAAGGACTACATCTCGACACCGAAACAGAACGACTACCGCTCGATCCATACCACGATCGTCGGACCGTCGCGTCAGCGTGTCGAGCTGCAGATCCGGACCATGGGCATGGAGCGTGTCGCCGAATTCGGCATTGCAGCCCACGCTCTTTACAAGGACGGTGAGTTCGGTGGACGCAATATTGCCCGCCACACGGACGACTGCCGGGCTTATGAGTGGCTGCGCCGGACGATTGATCTTCTGTCAGAAGGGGACACACCGGAAGAGTTCCTGGAAAACACCAAACTGGAGCTCTTCCACGACCAGGTCTTCTGCTTCTCGCCCAAAGGCCGCCTTATCGCCCTGCCCCGTGGCGCGACCCCGATTGATTTTGCCTATGCGGTCCACACGGGCATCGGCAACACCTGCGTCGGTTGCAAGATCAACGGCAAGATCATGCCGCTCGTCACCGCTCTGCGCAATGGCGATGAAGTCGAGATTATCCGCTCCAACGCGCAGACGCCGCCGCCAGCGTGGGAATCGATTGCCGTAACCGGCAAGGCCCGTGCCGCAATCCGGCGCGCGACCCGCGAGTCGATCCGCAAGCAGTACGGGGCACTTGGTGAGCACATCCTCAAACGTGCCTTTGCCCGCGCTGACAAGGCCTACTCCGAAACGCTACTGGAAGCGGCCCTTACCGACAACAATCAGCCGAACGTGGCAGAACTGCTTGCTGCCGTTGGCCGCGGTGACGTCAGCGCACAGGCTGTTTTGAAGTGTGCCCACCCCGATTATCAGGATGAGCGGGCTGCACAAATCCCGGCCGCATCTGATGAGGGCTGGTTTGATCTGGAAAAAGGTGCCGGCCTGAAGTTTCGGATACCTGCCGGCGAACTGGATCCTGTCGAAGGTACAGATGAGGAAAACCACAGCGCACTGCCGATCCGCGGTCTATCAGGAGATGTGCCGGTCAGTTTCGCGCCAGACGGCGGCGCGGTTCCCGGTGACCGGATAGTCGGCATTTTGACGCCCTCGGAAGGCCTCACGATTTACCCAATTCAGTCACCTGCCCTCAAAGAGTTCGATGATCAGAGCGAATTGTGGGTGGATGTACGCTGGGACATCGACGTGAACAACCCGGAGCGTTTCCCTGCCCGCCTGACGATATCAGCTGTAAATGAACCCGGTTCCCTGGCGGCCATTGCCCAGGTGATCGGCGAGAACAGCGGCAACATCGACAACGTGAAGATGGTCCGCAAAGCCGCTGACTTCCATCAGATGGTTATCGATCTGGAAGTATGGGATCTGAAACATTTGAACCGGATTATCAATCAGCTCCGGTCGAAACCGAATGTATCAAGCGTAACCCGCGTAAACGGCTAACATATTCCAGTTTGAGGAAAGGAACTCTGCCCCCATGACCCGTGACGAAGTGCTGCAACATTTTCGCGACGCCGGAGCCATTCTGGAAGGGCATTTCATTCTGACCTCCGGCCTTAGAAGCCCGATATTCCTGCAAAAGGCTCGGGTTTTCATGTACCCGGACAAGACCGAAATCCTGTGCAAGGCGCTGGCAGACAAGATTCGCGACGCAGGTCTGGGGCAAATCGATTATGTGGTCTCCCCTGCCATGGGCGGCCTTATCCCCGGATATGAGACGGCCCGCCATCTCGGCATTCCCGCAATGTGGGTTGAACGCGAAGACGGCAAATTCCGGCTGCGGCGGTTTGAGATGCCAAAGGGGGCCCGCGTCATCATTGTTGAAGATATTGTCACGACTGGTCTTTCCAGCCGTGAAACTGTTGAAGCGCTCCAGGAGATCGGTGCCGAAGTTGTCGCCGTCACCTGTTTGATAGACCGTTCGGCGGGTGCCGCTGACACATCTGTTCCATTAGTAGCACTTGCCGAATACGAAGTTCCGGCGTACGAGGCCGATAATCTTCCGCCGGAATTGGCTGCTCTTCCAGCCGTCAAGCCAGGCAGCCGAGGAATGCAATAGAACATACAGCTGAAGTAAATAAGAGGGAGACCAGCGCGCCGCATGCTGTTCCGACGCCGGAAGAGGCCCAACCATATTGAACGTCTCCGCGTGGCCGTTTGGCCACGCCACAGCTGGTCGCGCTCTACCCGTTACTTCGGCAAGCGGGTTCTCCGCCTGACTGCCACCCCGCATGCGATCGCGCTTGGCTTTGCAGCAGGTGCATTTGCCTCCTTCACACCGCTTGTCGGCTTTCATTTCATAGTCTCTTTCGCACTCGCCTTTCTTGTCCGCGGCAACATGATCGCTGCGGCCCTTGGAACATCGGTCGGCAATCCCCTCACCTTCCCCTTTATTTGGGCTTCGACGTTCAAACTTGGCCAATGGATCCTTGGCGGACAGCAACCAGATCATCCGCATGAGGTTCACGAGGAATTCATGTCGCGACTGGTTGGCCAGTCGCTGGACGTTCTGTTACCCATGTTCAAACCAATGATGATCGGTGCCATTCCGCTGGGCCTTTCGGTTGGGACAGTCTGCTACTTAATCGTCTACAAAAGCGTCGAGGTTTATCAGCGGAGGCGGCGCGTCACCATCGCAAGCAAACGCAGCCCTTTTCCGGCACCTCGGGCACGTGGACCGGAAGACCTTGACCAATAACGCCAATTCAACTTGCCACGCCCTCGTACGGCGGCAACCGATCATGGAATTTGTCTTATGATACTCGGCATTGGCAGCGATCTGATCGACATCCGGCGGATCGAGAAAACACTCGACCGGTTTGGCGACCGATTTACAAACCGGGTCTTTACAGAAGTGGAACGGGCCAAATCAGACCGGCGCCAGCTCCGGGCCGCCTCCTATGCGAAACGCTTTGCGGCCAAGGAAGCCTGCTCCAAGGCTCTTGGAACCGGACTGCGGATGGGCATCGCATGGCGTGAGATGGGTGTTCAGAACCTGCCATCGGGCAAACCGACGGTCGTTTTGACCGGAGGAGCCGCAGAACGCCTAACGGCGATGACGCCGTCAGGATTTACGGCAAGCATCAATTTGACCATTACAGACGACTTCCCGCTCGCTCAGGCATTTGTGGTTATCTCCGCCTGGCCGAGTGACTGGCCGGAACCACCGGTACCAGACTAACAGGCTTGTTTGCAGCGTCATTGCCACTCCCGCCTTGAGCGGATAAGACAAGTCGGCAGATTCTGATCTGCATTTCCGAATCCGGCCGCGGCCGGCGCCAATTGCCAAAGGACACAATGAGCGTGAGCGAACAAAAGACGGAAAAAGAAGGCGGTGTATATGAAACCGTCAAGATCATTGTGCAAGCACTCCTGCTGGCGTTGATCGTACGGACCTTCTTGTTCCAGCCCTTCAATATCCCATCCGGATCCATGAAGGACACGCTTCTCATCGGTGACTATCTTTTCGTCTCCAAATACAGCTACGGCTATTCCCGTTATTCGTTTCCCTTTGGCCTCGGTCCTTTTTCCGGCCGGATCTGGAGCGCGGAACCGGAGCGCGGTGACATCGCCGTGTTCAAGCTGCCGCGTGACAACTCGACCGACTACATCAAGCGCGTGATCGGGTTGCCCGGTGACAAGATCCAGGTGCGTGACGGCGTCGTCTACATCAACGATGAAGCGGTAAAACGGGAACGGATTGACGATTACATCGAGGAAACCGGCTTTGGCGGCGTCCAGAGGGTCGCCCGGTACCGAGAAACCCTTCCAAACGGCGTTTCCTACGACACGCTCGACATTTCACCGCGCAGCCAGTTTGACAACACCCGCGTCTATGAAGTTCCCGAAGGTCACTATTTCATGATGGGTGACAACCGGGACAATTCGACAGACAGCCGGGTTCTTTCTGCCGTGGGCTATGTACCATTTGAAAACCTGATTGGCCGGGCTGAAGTTCTATTCTTCTCCATCAAGGATGGCCAACCTGCCTGGATGATCTGGCGCTGGCCATGGGATGTCCGTTGGGACCGTCTGTTCAGAACCCTCTGATATTAGAAGACTTGAGACGCCGGCCTGACACCGGCACTGGAATGATACATGGCAAACACTGCCAGCTCACAGGCCGAAACCGATCTGGTCAGCCGTCTGAAGCATGACTTCAAGGATCCCACGCTTCTTCGGGTTGCGCTGACACACGCCAGCGCACTGGACCCGTCGGACAGTGTAACCAAGAGCTACCAGCGGCTAGAGTTCCTCGGCGACCGGGTACTTGGCCTGGTGGTCGCACATATGATGCACAGTCATTTCCCAAATGCGGACGAAGGCGAGCTGGCCCGGCGCTTCAACCACATGGTCAAACGGGAAACTTGTGCGGAAATCGCTGCCGAACTCAAACTCGGCGATGCCATGCGGATCGGCCAGAGCGAAGCCCAGACCGGAGGCCGGAAAAAAACGGCACTCCTGGCAGATATCTGCGAGGCGGTCATTGCCGCGATCTTTCTCGATGGCGGATATCCGGCTGCAGAACGCTTCATAAAGCGCCTTTGGGAGCCGCGTATGCTATCGTGGAGCGGCCCGCTGCGCGATGCCAAGACCACATTGCAGGAATGGGCACAATCCCGCGGTTTGCCGACCCCGAAATACGAAGTCGTCAACCGTGATGGGCCCGATCACGCCCCCAAGTTCGTCGTCGCTGTCAACGTGATGGGACTGGAAGCTGGAGAAGGCCGTGGCGGCTCTAAACGGATCGCTGAGCAAAGTGCCGCGGAAGCAGTATTGCGCCGGGAAGGCGTCTGGAAAGAACAGGAAACAAATTGAGCCCGGACGATAACAGCAACGAAGACGATATTCCGCAGGCAGCGCCTCGTTTCGACATGCCCCTGCCTGACATGGCTGCACCGATGCCAGAGGATACGCGGGCAGGCTTCATTGCGCTGATTGGCGCACCGAACGCGGGCAAGTCGACCCTGATCAATCAGCTGGTCGGCACCAAGGTTTCGATCGTCACGCACAAGGTTCAAACGACCAGAGCGATCGTGCGCGGTGTTGCCATGCACGACAAGGCGCAGCTGGTCTTCGTCGATACACCGGGCATTTTCCAGCCCAAGCGTAGGCTGGACCGGGCAATGGTCGACACGGCTTGGGGCGGTGCTCGCGATGCGGATGTAACCGCACTCTTGATCGACGCCCGCAAGGGCATCGACGAAGAAGCCGAAGCCATCATGAACCGGCTTGCTGACATCAAGACCCCCAAGGTCCTGATCCTGAACAAGATCGACGTCGCCAAACGGGACAAACTTTTGGAGCTGGCGAAAGCCGCCAACGAAGTCATTCCCTTCGACGAAACCTTTATGGTATCCGCGCTAAATGGCGACGGCGTTGAAGCCATCCTCTCCTACTTTGCAAACGCTGTGCCTGAGGGGCCATGGCTTTATCCGGAAGACCAGCCTTCCGACTTGCCGTTGCGGATTCTGGCTGCGGAAATCACCCGCGAGAAACTGTTCGAGCGGCTGCATCAGGAACTGCCTTATATTTCAACGGTTGAAACTGAAAGCTGGCAGGAGAAGAAGGACGGTTCTGTCCGGATCGAGCAAACGATCTATGTGGAGCGTGACAGCCAGAAAAGCATCGTTCTGGGCAAGAGGGGCCAGACCATCAAGGCCATTTCCAAGACTTCACGCGAAGAACTGTCGGAAATCGTGGATGCGCCCGTGCATCTGTTCCTGTTTGTGAAGGTCCGCGAAAACTGGGCCGATGATCCGGAACGCTACCGGGAAATGGGTCTGGAGTTTCCGCGCTGACGCTATCTCCGCATTAAGCCGGAATCGGATAAACTCCCGCCATGGAGTGGACCAGCGACGCCATCATTCTCGGCACCCGCAAGCACAGCGAAGCCGATGTCATTCTGGAAGTGATGACGCCGGACCACGGGCGTCATGCGGGTCTCGTGCGCGGCGGCAGATCACGCCGCCAGCAACCGACGCTACAGCCTGGCAACGAAGTCCATGTAACCTGGCGGGCAAGGCTTGCCGATCACCTTGGCACTTTTTCGGTCGAACCGATCCATCTGCGGGCAGCTGATTTGATGACATCCGCCCTCGGCCTTCACGGGATCCAGCACCTGGCGGCCCTGTTGCGCTTGTTTCCGGAACGCGATCCCCATCCGGGCCTTTATGATGCGCTCAAGGTCGTGATCAATCACCTGGATCGGTTTGATGTCGCAGGCCCCCTTCTCGTCCGCTTTGAGCTTGCGCTGCTGGAGGAGCTTGGCTTCGGTCTGGATCTCACGTCGTGCGCGGCAACTGGCACAACCGAAGACCTTGCCTATGTCTCTCCAAAATCGGCACGGGCGGTCAGCCGGGAAGCCGGCGCTCCCTATCATGAAAAGATGCTTCCCCTGCCTCCATTCCTCACGGATGGTCAAAGACAGCCTGGCAGTGAAATCACCTGGCAGGACCTTCAGGGCGGTTTCCGCCTGACGGCGTTTTTCCTCGCCCGGAATGTCTATGAACCGCGCAACATTCGCAACGGAACCATGCGCGAAAGCCTGATTTCAGCGCTTGAAAAGAGTTACAGGGCACATACGCCGTGGAACTTTGCAGGCGGAAATTGAGTATTCGACGGGTGAGCTTGCAGGTTCCGTCAGGCGTAAGAGAGTTCAGCCCGTGGGCCGTTCGGAGCTTCGGCGAGATACTGAAGGGCGTCTTTCTCCATCAACGGTTTGGAGTAGTAATACCCCTGCACCAGTTCTCCGCCGAGTTTGCGGACAATGGCCAGTTCCCCTGCGGTCTCAATGCCTTCGATGACACAGCCGATCTGCATTTCCTTCGACAGGTTCAGCATCGATTTCACAATGCCATAGCCAGCGGGATTGCAGCCATCGATCCCACTGACAAATGACCTGTCAATTTTGATTTTGTCCAAGGGAAACTGATGCAGGTGTGTCAAACTGGAATAGCCGGTGCCAAAGTCGTCAAGTGAGATCAGAATGCCGAGCTCCTTGAACCGGGCAATCGCAGCCTGCACCTGATCATGGTCGCGGATCAGAGCCGTCTCGGTAATTTCAAATTCGATCCGGGTGGCGTCCACTTCCGAACGGCTGACTTCTTCAATGACCTTCCCGACAAAGTCCTCGGACGTGATGTTGTTGGCCGACAGATTGAAGGACAGGTGGACAGAAGCCGGCCAGTTCTTGGCAGCCGCCAGGGCTTTCCTGAAGAGAATAAGGGTGAGCGGGCCGATAAATCCGTTTCGCTCGGCAGCTGGAATAAAATCTGCCGGTGACACATTCCCCAGGACTGGACTGGTCCAGCGGGCCAGAGCTTCGAACGCCAGGACTTTACCAGTCGCCGCATCAACCATAGGCTGAAAGACTGTCAACAATTCAGTCTCGATCGAAGGGCTACGCAGGCCAGTATCCAATTGTTTGGTGCGGCGGATGATCTTTTCGTGGTCGTCGTTGAACAAAACAACTTTTTTCTCGCGAGCACGTTTGGCGCGATACAGAGCAAAGTCCGCCATTTCATAAAGTTGCGTCATGGTATGGTTTTCCAGGCAACGGGCGAACCCTGCACAACTTGAAATATTTAGATCGCCTTCTTCCAGTACAAACGGCGTTTCCAGCGCTGCACAAAAGTTTTCACCTATTTGAAGCAACTCCTCGTCTGAAACGTCCAGATCAATTAAAACGGCGAATTCGTCACCTCCTAGCCGGGACAGAAAGATTTCGCCCTGGGATGTTTTTTCAAAACGTTCGGCGACGAGTGTCAATATCTTGTCGCCAACAGCGTGGCCATACATGTCATTAAGACCCTTGAAGCCATCCAGGTCGATCAAGCCGACAACCAGAGGTACTTTTCCGGAAATGGCAGACTGAACTCGGTGCTCAAATTCGGCAAAGAAACAACGCCTATTCGGCAGGTTCGTAAGGCTATCCCGGTTGGCAAGCTGATAGTTGCGATTTGAAAGAGCCAGAGTTTCGGCCTGTTTCTGGATCAGAGCCTCTTTCTGTTCAAACAGCTGCCGCTGTGAAGATATCAGCGACACAAACCGCTCGTAGTACGCCCAAAGGGCGGCGAGCATCACCACGGATACAAATGCAATATTCAATGCCTTCGCGACAAAGACCTGGTTGCCCGAAAAACCGAAGAACCCAACAAAAGTAACGTTGACGATCACGGTCACGATGATTGCCGCTGAGCGGATATGCATCAAACTGAAGATACAACTGACAACTGTAATACCCATATAGAACGCCACATGCCCCTTTGCATACGGATCTCCATAAGGGAACAACGAAAGACACCAGGCTCCAAAACACGCAGCCAAGATGCCTCCGATAATATTTGTTTTTTGCAGAGATTTAAGAGCGTCTGCCGGTTCTACCCGATCGCGGGATTTTTTGTGCCAATACACCAACCTTAGAACGGCCAGAGCAGTCAGACCGGCGGGGATGTAGAGAACCAGCACATCCGGAGCCGCATGCCAAAACGAGGCCATCAGCGCCCATGTGTTCACCAGAAGTAGCACATACATCATCGGAAGCTGGCGGGTGTTTGCCTGGTACTGGGCCAGGGTAAGGTCATCGTCGCCACTTGGGACCGTTAGTATTTTTTTCAGAACAGCGGGGATCACGAAACGCTCTCTAGTTATTTTTAACAATATATCGCGACAAATTTTTTAACGCACGGTGAAGCGCAGCCCGATTAGGGACGAAAACTATAAATATCTGGTTATTTCCTGAGAATTTAATTCAACATCGAATAAATCATGACCTGAATATGGGATCACACTGACGCTCTTCTTGCACGTTGTGATCCTGGCCCTGCTGCCCGACGATACGCCAGCGCGCTCCAACCGGGGAAAACCCTATGGAAACCGGCAGAAATCTGCGCTGATCATTGCTTCAAGCAGCCTAAATAGTTACTCGTAAACCATGGGAAGTGAGTTGATTCCGCCAAGCGGTGTTGAAGGTATTGAACTGCGTGCAGCGCTCGAGGAGCGTTACCTCGCCTATGCGCTTTCGACGATCATGCACCGTGCCTTGCCGGATGTCCGTGACGGACTGAAACCGGTTCACCGCCGGCTGCTTTATGCCATGCGGCTTTTGAAACTTGATCCGGGGGCCGGTTTCAAGAAATGCGCCCGTGTGGTCGGCGATGTCATTGGTAAGTATCACCCTCACGGCGACCAGGCCGTTTATGACGCCCTTGTCCGCCTCGCCCAGGAATTCGCGCAACGCTATCCGCTGATCGAGGGTCAGGGAAACTTCGGCAATGTCGACGGCGACAATGCCGCCGCCATGCGATACACCGAGGCGCGCCTGACCGACACGGCAAAACGGCTTCTGGATGGCCTGGACGAAAATGCCGTCGACTTCCGCGAAACCTACGATGGCGAGGAAAAAGAGCCAATTGTTCTGCCCGGAGGCTTTCCAAACCTGCTGGCAAATGGCTCTTCTGGTATTGCCGTTGGCATGGCGACTTCGATCCCGCCGCACAATGCCTATGAGCTGTGCGGCGCCTGCCAGCATCTGATCAAGAACCCCAAATGCGAACCGGACGAGCTGCTGCAGTTCATCAAGGGACCTGACTTTCCAACCGGCGGTCTTCTGGTCTCCGATGAAGCGGCGATCCGCGAGGCCTATGCCACCGGACGTGGCAGTGGCAGTTTCCGGGTCCGCGCGCGCTGGAAAGTGGAAGACCTCGGGCGCGGCCAATGGGTCGTTGTGGTCACCGAAATCCCCTACCAGGTCCAAAAATCACGGCTGATTGAAAAGATCGCCGAGCTGCTGATCGCCAAGAAGTTGCCCTTGCTGGACGACATCCGGGACGAAAGTGCGGAAGACATTCGCGTAGTCTTGGCGCCGCGCTCACGCAATATCGACCCAGCCCTTTTGCTGGAGTCGCTGTTCAAGCTGACCGATCTGGAGAGCCGCTTTTCCCTGAACATGAACGTGCTCTCCAAGGGCAAGGTTCCCATGGTCATGGGGTTGAAGCAGGTTCTGCGCGAATGGCTCGACCACCGCAAGGAAGTGCTGGTCCGCCGGTCGGAATACCGCCTTGCCCAGATCAACCACCGGCTTGAGGTTCTGGAAGGCTACCTGATTGCCTATCTGAACCTGGACGAGGTCATCCGCATCATCCGCGAGGAAGATGATGCCAAGGGCGAGTTGATCCGCACCTTTGAGCTGACCGATGTTCAGGCGGAAGCCATTTTGAACATGCGCTTGCGGTCCTTGCGCAAACTGGAAGAACTGGAAATCCGCAAGGAGCATGACAAGCTCACAAAGGAAAAGGACGAGCTGACCAAACTGATCGGATCCGATGCCCGCCAATGGACCCGGATCAGCAAGGAAATTGGCGAGATATCAAAGGTCTACGGTCCTGAGACCGAACTCGGGAAACGCCGGACAGGCCTCGTCGATGCGCCAGACCACGATCTGGGTGACATCCAGCAGGCGATGATCGAAAAGGAACCGATCACGGTGATCGTTTCCGAAAAGGGCTGGATACGCGCGCTGAAAGGTCATCAGACGGAACTTGGCAACCTGTCCTTCAAACAGGGCGACAAGCTCAAACTGTCATTCCATGCCGAGACCACGGACAAGCTGCTGGTGTTCTCGACCGGCGGCAAGTTCTACACGCTGGGAGCCGACAAGCTGCCTGGCGGACGGGGCCACGGTGAACCGATCCGGCTGATGGTCGAAATGGATGAAGCGCAAGACGTTGTCAGCGCCTTTGTTCATAAACCCGGGCGCACGCTGATCATCTCCAACAACGAAGCCCGCGGTTTCCGTGTTCTTGAAGACGACGTGATCGCCAACACCCGAAAAGGCAAGCAGGTGCTGAACCTTGCTGCGCCTGCGGAAGCCTCGCTCTGTGTTCCGGCAAATGGCGATCATGTTGCCGTTATCGGCCAGAATCGCAAGCTGCTGGTCTTCCCGCTTGAGCAGATCCCGCAAATGGGCCGGGGCCGCGGCGTCCGTCTCCAGCGGTACCGCGATGGCCACATTGCCGATATTCGTGTGTTCAAAGGCGAAGACGGGCTCACCTGGACCGACAGCTCCGGCCGCAGCTTCAACCGGTCGCTGGACGACCTTGCGGACTGGCGCGGTGAACGGGGCCAGGCCGGCCGCCTGCCGCCAACCGGCTTCCCACGGTCCAACCGGTTCGGTCCGCGCGAGCTTTGACCAGCTTAAGCCGCGTTAACAGCTGAAAGTTTCTGCCAGTGGCCGGGCGTCATGCCGAAAGCCTTTTTGAAATGGCGCGCCATGTGGCTTTGATCGGAGAAGCCGCTGCCAATTGCCGCTCCGGCGAGGCTTTCGCCTCTTGATATCAGCACTTTGACCATCTCCAGGCGCCGCATAACCTGATAGCGGTGCGGGCTTGTGCCGAAGGCAATCCGGAATTGCCGTGCCAGGGCGAACCGGTCCATGCCGGCAATGTCTTCCAATTCCCTGGAGTGCACCTGATCTCCGGCGTGCGTGCGAAGAAACTCCCGGCAACGGTCCAGACGCGCCCAATCGAGAAGCCCAGATGCTTTTCGGCCACCTTTGGCATCCCCATGCCGCTGCAGGCAATCGGCCAGCGCACAAGTGAAGCTGTCCATCTTGAGCGGTTCGATTTCCTGATCCAGGTCTTCAAGGAAATCAACCAGGCACGTCCGGAACGTAGGATCATCCAGGATCGCCACAGAAACAAACGGCAGTCCGGCCATGATCCCGTCGAGGGCTGCATGGATCTTCTCAGGAGGAATGTAGGTCATGCGGTACTGAAGACCCGTCTCCGTCCCTGCTGCACCATCATGGAGTTCATCGGGGTGCAGAACAATGATTTGGCCCGGCATGGAAAACCGTAGGCTGCCGCGATAGCTGAACGTCTGAACACCGCGAAGGGTCAGGCCGACCGCATATGTGTCATGCCTGTGGGGTGAGAATCCATTGCCCTTGAACTGGGCCTCGATCCTCTCGATTCCCGCCTGCGGCGGGGCGACCCGGATGCCGTCACGCTCCCTCTCGCACAAACGTTCAAGATTGCCGCCCTTGCTCACCATTAGGTTCCGGCAATTGTCTTGCCTTTCCAACCCGCGAAGAGAGTTGCCATCCATGTTCGAAACCAAACTTGTCATTGTTGTCCGGGAAGATCTCGCAACCTGGCAAAAGCTGAATGTTACAGCGTTTTTGGCGACCGGCCATGCTGCCGCCAATCCAGAAATTATCGGCGCTCCATATCAGGATGCAAATGGAAATTCCTATAACCCATTGAGCGGGCAACCCATGATCATCCTGAGTGCAAACGGCAACACCTTGTCAAACATCCACAAACGCGCCGTCAGCCGCAATGTCCCCTCCGCACTCTATATCGAGGAGATGTTCTCAACAGGACATGATGCTGCCAACAGAACTGTGTTTGCGGAATTCGGGCCGGATGATGCCAAGGTCGTCGGAATTGCAATTCGTGCGGACAAGAAGATTGCTGACAAGATTACAAAGGGCGCGAAAATGCATCCATGAAGCGCCAGTTAAGTCGAAGAAGCGCAAGCAGATACCAGGTACTCGGTCATAGTTGTCTTTTTCCTCGACGTTGCCCCCCTATTCCGGCCATTCTGCGTGTTATTTCGCAGTGAGAATCGGGGTAGGCATGATCGAGGCATTTGCTTTCAACACAAGCCAGCGGATCGTATTCGAAGATGGCAGTGCCGCGTCCCTGGCGCACCATGCCTCCAGCCTCTTGGGCGCACGTCCGGTCATCGTTACTGACAAAGGCATCATCAACGCCGGCCTTTTGGAAGAGACCCACGAGGACTTGCAAAAGGCAGGGTGTGAAGTGCTTGTTTATGAAGATGTTCTAGCAGATCCGCCACGCAAGCTTGTCGAAGATGCTGTCGGCAAGGCACTGGAACACCGCGCAACCAGCGTAGTTGGATTTGGTGGTGGGTCTTCACTGGATGTTGCAAAGCTTGTTGCTCTCCTGGCTCGCAGCGAGGAAAGCCTGGATGATGCCTGGGGTGTCGGCAATGCCAAAGGTCCGCGTTTGCCGCTCGTTTTGGTTCCAACGACTTCCGGCACCGGATCCGAAGTCACGCCAATCTCCATCATCACACTGGAAGACGACGAAAAACGGGGCGTCGTCTCGCCTATCCTGCTGCCGGATCTCGCGATCCTCGACCCTTTGCTGACACTCGGATTGCCCGCACATGTGACGGCAGCGACCGGTATCGACGCCATGGTTCACGCGATCGAAGGCTACGCCTCCAAAAACGCCAACAACAATCCGGTTTCACGCGCGCTTGCGGTGGAAGCCCTAAAGCTGCTTGGGACCAACATTGAAACTGCTGTGTTTGAGCCCAAAGACAAGGCTGCTCGAGGGGCCATGTTGCTTGGATCGATGCTGGCCGGCATGGCCTTTGCCAATTCGCCGGTCGCCGCAGTTCATGCACTCGCCTATCCGATCGGTGGCACATTTCATGTTCCGCACGGCCTTTCAAACGCACTGGTCCTGTCTCATGTCCTCAGGTTCAATGCACCGGATGCTGCCGGTGATTACGCGGACCTGGCGCCGTGCCTCTTCCCGGAACTCGCGGCCATTGAAGACCCTGAGACCCGTGCCAGCGCCTTTGCCGATGAACTGGCGCATCTATCAAACAGATTAGGTCTGCAATCGACCCTCCGTGAAGTTGGAATTACGGCCGAGGATCTGCCGAAAATGGCCAAGGATGCTATGAAACAGACAAGGCTGTTGGTGAACAATCCACGGCCTGTCACGGAAGCCGACGCCCTGGCCATTTATCAAGCGGCGCTTTGATGAACACGCAAGCTGCCAAAAGACCAAGTCCGCTCCGGCGCTCGGAGTTCAAAGCGTTCCGCGACATCCCGACCAGATGGATGGATGTGGATATCTATGGCCACGTCAACAACGTGCAGTATTTGAGCTTCTTCGATACGGCCGTGAATGCCTGGTACGTGGATCAGGGCCTGCTCGATACGGCAAAGTCCAAAGAGATTTTTCTCGTAGTTGAAACCGGCTGTCAGTATTTCGCCGAGCTGGTCTTTCCGGAGACCATATCCGCGGGCATCAGGATCGAGAAAGTCGGTTCATCTTCAGTTATCTACACGGTCGGACTTTTCAAACCTGGCATTGACACCGCAGCAGCCCAGGGGCGCTTCGTGCATGTTCTGGTTGACCGGGAAACCCGGCGTCCCTCCCCAATCAGCGGTACATTGCGTGATGCACTTTCAGAACTTCTGGCAGATGGGGTCTGACGAAATCAGCGCCAAATTATCCACAAGATGCCCACAGGGTTTTCACACGTTACCCATAGTTTTTCATCACCCGGGCTTTTTCCCGCTGCCAGTCGCGCTTCTTCTCGGTTTCACGCTTGTCGTGAACCTTCTTGCCCTTGGCGAGGGCAATCTCGAGTTTTGCCCGGCCGTCTTCATTGAAGTACAGCTTTAGCGGGACGATCGTCTTGCCCTCTTTCTGCACAGCACCGGCGAGCTTGTTGATTTCGCGCTTGTGCAGCAACAGTTTGCGCGGCCTGCGCGGCTCGTGGTTGAACCGGTTTCCTTGCAGGTATTCAGGGATATAGACGTTGTAGATCCAGATTTCGCCGTTGTGCTCGGCGGCATAGGATTCGGCAATGTTCGCCTTGCCAGTCCGAAGGGACTTAACTTCAGTACCCTTTAGTTCGAAACCGGCTTCAAACACTTCTTCGATTTCGTAATTGAACCGGGCTTTACGATTGTCAGAAATGATCGTCCGGCCCGGGGGGCTTCCGCGTTTCGGCGCCATGCCAATTACCCTTTGCTGGCAAAGGCCAAATCCGGCCCCTGCCCTTCTTCTCGTCCGCTTAGTTTATCAGGCCGGCGTGGATCATGGCCGCACGGATTGTTTCTTCCGTTTCCGGCGAGATCTTGACCAGCGGCATGCGGACTTCATTTTCCATCTTGCCAAGGAGAGACAGCGCGTATTTCACACCTGTCGGATTTGGTTCCAGGAACAGCGCCTTGTGCAGGGGCGCCAGCTTGTCCTGGATGGCAAGCGCGGATGCATAATCATTCGCAAGGCAAGCTGCCTGGAAATCGGCAAGCATGCGCGGCGCGATGTTGGCAGTCACCGAGATACAGCCGGTGCCGCCATGGGCGTTAAAGCCGAGCGCGGTAATGTCTTCACCGGAAAGCTGAACGAAATCAGGTCCGCACAGCTGCCGTTGCTCGCTTGCACGGGCAAGGTTCGCCGTCGCATCCTTTACACCTGCGATGTTTTTGCAGCCCTTGTGCAATTCGGCCATCGTCTCAGGCGTCATGTCGATGATAGAACGGCCCGGAATGTTATAGATGAAAATCGGGACTCCAACGGCACTGTTAATCGCCTTGTAATGCGCCTTCAAGCCTGCCTGATTGGGCTTGTTGTAATAAGGGGTTACGATTAGCAGACCGTCTGCACCGGCCTTTTCCGCAAAGACCGCCAGATCAATTGCTTCTGCCGTATTGTTCGAACCCGCACCGGCCATCACCGGCACGCGGCCGTTGGCGACTTCCACACACAGTTCCACGACGCGTTTGTGCTCATCATGGGTCAGAGTTGGGCTTTCACCAGTTGTTCCCACGGGAACCAGGCCATTGCTGCCTTCGCTGATTTGCCAGTCGACGAAATCCTGGAACCGTTTCTCGTCAAGCGCCCCGTCCTTGAACGGTGTCACAAGCGCCGGAATCGATCCTCTAAACATATTTACGTCCTCATGGAATTGTCACTAAACATCAGCAAGGCACTGATTGGACGCGCACAATAGTCTCCTGTTAGCCGGGGGGCAATGGGGTCAAGCAATAAGACTTGTCATTGGAATGACAGAGAATGATCTACGCCCCAAATACGCACAATCTATAATTGGCAACGTCAGGCCGACTGACTAGAATCGCGGAAAAATATGGCCTCCAAGGCCGCTCAGGAGGAAAAATGAACCAGCCCCATTCTGCCCAGGATCAGTCAGGCCAACCCGCAGTGAAACCCAGTCGCGAGTTTCAATGGCAAAGCCGGGACGGACTGACCTTTTCGGGATGCGAATGGCTGCCGGGTTCAAATACAGACACTACTAGGCCAACGATTTTATGCCTTCCCGGCCTCTCTCGAAACACCAGAGATTTCAGAGATATAGCAACTTTCCTTCAGGAAAAAGGTTATCGTGTCATCGCCCTCGACTACCGAGGCCGCGGAAAAAGCGACTGGGACCCGGTCTGGCAAAATTATTCGATTCCCATCGAAGGGCATGACATTGATGATGCGATTTCTCATTTGGGTCTTGAACGATTTGCAATCATCGGAACGTCCCGCGGCGGCCTGCACGCCATGGCCATGTCACACCGCTATACGCCGGAGCAATTCGTTGGCGTCGTGCTCAACGATATTGGGCCCCATATCGAGATGAAGGCAATTCACCGAATCTCAGCCAGTATCGGCCGGAACATGACTTATCCGGATGCCGAAACCCTCGCCCGCTATCTGGCCCATGTCCTGGAAACCCAATTTCCAGATTTTGGCGCATCAGATTGGCTGAAACTGACTTATCAGCTCGCGAGCGATAAGGACGGCAAATTTGTCTTCGATTATGACCCTGCGATTGTCCGGGCCTTCGCAATTACGGACGAAGCTGCGCCACTTCCGGACCTGTGGCCCCTTTACGACGGACTAAAGAACATACCGGTTCTCGCAATTCGCGGCGAGATGTCGGATTTACTGAGCGCGGAAACCTGCGCCGAAATGCTTGCCCGTCATCCCGGCGCTGAGAGTTGGGTCGTGACCGGCCAAGGTCACGCGCCGATGTTGTGGGATGAGCCTACCCTAACGAAAATTGCGGGCTTTCTCGATCGGCTCTAAAACTCTTTCGAATTAGCGAAGGCTACAATCGGAGAGCGTTCCTGTTCGGTGAACCATGTGTTTGCCGCAAAGGGCGACGCATGCAATATGCACCGGAATCGAAACTCTCAATTAAAACATACCCTTAAAGAAGAAAGCGGACTCATTTTCGCAAGTCGCGCAGCACCTCTTTTGACCTAACTTTCGCCCGCACCGATCTATGCTGCCATTGCTCAGCAGACATGAAAAAAGCCCGGCATCTCTGCCGGGCTTTCCGTCATTCCTATGAAAGGATTGACTTAGAACGTGCGCTGTACACGGAAGGTAGCAGTCAGATCGTCGTCGTCTACGCCACCAGCACCGAAGTCGTCGCTGACGTATTCAACTTCTGTACCGATAACCAGGCCAGAGACCGGAGTCCAAGCCAGAGTACCGTGAAGTGACCACTGGTCCTGATCCTGTGCAGTACCGAATGCGTCCAGAGAGTTGTAGACACCGGTAACAGCCAGGTTCACTGCCGGAGTGAAGTCGTGGCTGAAGCCAGCTGCGATACCCCAAGCGGTCGCAGTGTTCAGGTTGGTGCCAACCAGAGTAGCGTCGGTTGCCAGCTTGGTGTTGACGTAGCCTACAGCGCCGTCAGAGTAAGCAGCACGGATGCCAACAGTGGTACCGGAAGAGATCATCGGCAGGTTGAATTCAACATCACCCATGATTGCCCAGCCGAGCTCAGAGTCTACCACAGAGGTGTTCTCACGAACCTGCTTAACAACTGCGGACAGTGCTGCAGAACCCCAGCCCTGCTCAGCAGTGATGTTAGCTACGAGAGCCGGCCAAGTCTGACCACCGTAGGTGCCGCCAGAGATGGCTGCGCGACGGTAGGTAACGTCTTCAAGAGACAGAGACGCGGACAGGCCGTTGCCGAATGCTGCAGTGTAAGCAAGAACGGTTGCGCGGCTGTCGAGGCCCTGACCAAGCTGAGAACCCCAAGAGGTACCAGTCCAGTGGTCGAAGAAGGAGCCGGTCGTACCGAAGGTGAAGCCACCCAGCTGTACGAATGCTTCCCACATGTAAACCGGAACGTCAGCTACGTTGCCGCCAGTGGTGTATGTGAACCACAGGTCGGTGTAGGTGCGCAGAAGACCGAATTCAGTCTGCGTGCGGGAGTCAAGGCGCATGTAAGCACGTGAACGGAACTGTACGGAGTTATCAGCTTTGCTGTCCCAGCCGTTGCCGTTGTCGCTTGCGAAGTCGGTGAAGCGGTAGTCAACACGGACACGGCCACCAACGCGCAGGCAGGTGTCAGTGCCCGGGATGTAGAAGAAGCGTGCGCCGTAAGCGTCACAGATGCGGACGTAGTCTACCGGCTCCGGAGCAACCGGAAGATCGGCAGCGTTAACGCCGGTTGCAGTAGCAACTGCAGCAGCGCCGAGCATAAGGCTCTTAAAGTTCATATCTGACCTCCAAATCAGTCATGTTAGCGATGACTTCACTGGCCGGAGCCTTAATGTGTAAAGTCAATTTCCCCGCGAAATTTTCTGTATTTGCACTGTCCGGAGGTTGGATGTCCGTGAAGAGCAAAACAGCGTGGCTCGAAAGCCGCTCGCAGAAGTGACCATACGCATCCCGCTTTTTGGTTCAACCGAGAAACACCGTTCTGGGCCGGCTGGAGGGTCCTTTCAAAAGCCGTGTTGCTTGAATGTCACAAAATCGGGGTCGGGATTCATATTTCGTTAGGATTTGCGCCCGTTTTTCACGCTTGAAGGGGGCCGGATTGTCATTTTACGCAAGCTGGACCGAAGCAGCCAAAGCGTGAATCGCCATCCAGTGCATGCCTTTCTGCTCTCAGGACCAGAATCAGAATGCCGTATGGGAATCAGCAGGATTCCGAAAAAATTTCCGGCTAC
The DNA here is from genome assembly GCA_965230705.1 of Roseibium sp. GTDB lineage: Bacteria > Pseudomonadota > Alphaproteobacteria > Rhizobiales > Stappiaceae > Roseibium. The sequence continues at coordinate 262,041 of CBDDLN010000002.1, forward strand.
TTGATTTGGAGGCTGACCCGTGCGCTGACACCTGCTGCATCGACGACCGTCACATCGGCAAATCCCGCAGCCTCTGGCCGGAACACAATCTGGCGGTCGAAAAGTGCCTGATAAACCGGGCTTCCATTCATAAGAACAGTATAGGGCCTGACACCGCCTTGCACCTTGACCACCAATGTTTGGCGATTCCCTGTTGCCAAACCGAGATCCACCAGAGCCCCGCTTGGCGGATAGGCAATGCGCAACGCCTTTGATCCGCTAATTCTCGAATGAGCATCCCCAAGCCGGGCGTGGCGCAGTGGCAAAGGCAGTGCTGCGGTCGGGCGGCTCAAAGTGCCTTTCGGTTTGACAGCAAGTGGCACCCTCTCCTTGCCAAGCCGCTGGAAGGCCTCAAAGAGGATCGGTGCGGCCGCTTTTGCGCCAGTTGCCCCGGGCACGGGTGTTGCATCGGCGCGGCCTACCCAAATGCCCACCACATGATGTCCATCAAATCCGATGGCCCAACTGTCGCGGTAGCCGTAGGCGGTCCCGGTCTTATAGGCGACCGCGAAAGTACCAGCCGACTGCGGTTGCGGCAAACCTGACAGGATGTCAGCGATGTGCCAGGACGCAATCGGCTCCAGAACGCTGGTTTCCAACCGGACGCTGTTTTTTCTGTCTTTCTCGATCTTCAGAGAAACCGGCTCTCCTTGCCGGGCAAGCGCCGCATAGAGGGAAACGAGTTCTTTTAAGGTGAGCCCTACCCCGCCAAGTCCAATCGCAAGACCAGGTGCTTTCCGGCCAACCAACTCCGGCGTCGCCCCTACCCGTTTCAAACGGGCAATCAGGCGGGCGGGCCCAACCGCCTCCAATAATTGAACAGCCGGTGTATTTAAGGAAAGCTGCAGAGCCTCCCGAACGGTGACCGTTCCCTGATAGGCCTTGTCAAAATTCGTTGGCTTGTAGCCGCCAATATCGATCGGGCGGTCGTCTATGAAGCTTTCCGGATGGGCGATGCCCTGTTCAAAGGCCAAACCGTAGATCAGCGGCTTCAAGGTGGACCCGGGCGAACGCACTGCATTGGTCATATCTATGTGGCCCTGACGGCTTTCAAGCAGTAGGCCAGGTGAGCCAACCGATGCCAGTATTTCGCCTGTCCGATGGTCTGCGACGATTGCGGCCGCCGAAATGTACGGCCCCATGGTCTGAACCCGCGCCTTAAGCAATGATTCCAGTCCACGCTGTAGCTCTGCATCCAGTGTCAAACGGTGGACAGTTTTTTCCGGCGCCATTTCTACGGCGTTCCGTGCAGCGTGCGCGGCAAGCAACGGCATATGCCGCTTGTCGCTTGTGACAGGATCCTTTTTGGCAGCGGCCGCGGTATCATCAGTTATAACACCTGCGCGGACAGCCCGGTCCAGAACCCGGTCGCGCGCCTTTCTCGCCCGCTCTGCAAATCGGTCTGGCCGACGCGCTTCGGGCGATTGAGGCAGCGCGACAAGCAAAGCAGCTTCCGCAGCTGTCAGTCGTTTTGGCTCCTTGCCAAACCAGACAAGGCTGGCAGCCCGCACACCCTCCAGATTGCCGCCAAAGGGCGCCCGCAGCATGTAGAGCAGCAGGATGTCGTCTTTCGTCAGCGACGACTCAAGTTGCAGAGCCCTTAAAAGCTGCTGGTATTTGGCGCTGAGCGTTTTGGTTGGCTTTTCACGAAGCAGCCGGGCAACCTGCATGGTCAAGGTTGATCCACCGGATACGAACCGTCCTGTCGTCAACGCCTGCCATCCTGCCCGGGCCAACGCTTTGAAGTCCACGCCGTCATGGCTAAAGAAACGCTTGTCCTCGAAGGCAACCAGCATTTTGACATAGAGCGGATCTACCGCGTCGAGCGTAACCGGTAGCCGCCATTTCTGATCCTGACTGGTAAAGGCCCTTAACAGGACGTCGTTTCGGTCCAGCACCACCTTTGAGGTCGACAGGCTGGAGATTTTCGGAACGTCTGGCCGTGCGGCATAGTCTGACGCAACTTTCGTTCCGGCAAAAACCATGGCCGCGCCGCAGCCCAAAGCGGCACCGGCGAGCCAAAGCCGCCAATTCCGCGTTACGCTGTTTCCTACTTCCTCCGGCATCCGATCCGCTCAGCTTCAAAATCAGCGGGTCGGGCCGAGCACCTTGAACGTGCCGGTGCTGGTGATCGCCCGGCGGTCCGGCCGGTACATGTCTTCAACAGAAGCCGGCGGGTGAGCATAAGTGCCCGGCGTTACCGCCCGCGCAAGATAGGCGAAGGTGTGCTCTGCACCGCCAAACCGGGTTTCATCGACCGAAACCTCGAACCGGTCTTCATAAAAAGCCGAGTGGTCCGGCTGATCGATGGTCGCCAGGAAGGAAAGCCCGCCGAGATCGCCGGAACGAACCAGACGCGGATTATCGATGGCAAGGCCTGCCGGGATCCGGTCAACCACCATCAACCGTCCTGGAGCTTCGCTAAGCGCACGGACGGTCAAGACGACCGCGACACGCGTGTTCAACGGGACCGCCTGCGGATCGATCAGGTTGCCGTTGAGGTCATACACCTGACGCTCAATCGAATAATCTGTTCCCCCGGCCGGTTCCGGCACCAACGGCTGTCCGGCAACGGAAACCAGAAGGTCCGTTGCATCGCTGCCGCTGTTTTCCAGCTTGACCGGTGACTGCGCGACAGCTTTCCCCTCGAACGGCCAGACAAGCTGACCATCAGACGGGGCGCCATTGATTGAAATCTCCGCCGCCTTTGCGGACTTGTTGAGCTCCTGCGCTGCCATCAAAAGCCACGCCATATCCTGCGTCGAGTGATGGCGGCTTTGATCCTGGAATTGCTGAAGCAAGCCGGTTGCGCGGTCACGTTCATCCGGATTGGCGGATGCCGCAACAAGATAGCTAACGACACCGGCACCATCGCGCAGACGGGAGCCATAGTCGCTCCGGTATCCCTTGCCATCCCGAGTGGACAGTTCATCAACAGCGGCCTTAAAGCCCGTGGAAGCCCGCTCCTCTTCGCCATACAGGGCGAGACTCGCGGCCACCTGTGCCTTTGCAAGCGGTGTTGTGAATGAGGCCAGCTTGGCATCCATGTAGTAGCGCAGGTCCCCCATGGACGCCCGGCCGTTGCGGGCGAGATCATAAAGGGCATAGGCTATGTCCATGCCGCCACCGGAAACGTCACTCGCATAGGCAAGCCGGTTTTCCAGATTGTCCAGCGCACTCTCAAAAGCACGGTCCGGCACCTGATAGCCTTGTTCGCGGGCCCGCGTCAGGAAGTCGACAACATATGCATCCAGCCAGGTATCGGTATGGCTATAGCTGTTCCACAAACCAAATGATCCGCTGGACGATTGATTGGCCAGAACCCTCTGGATCGCTTTGGTCACCCTTTGCCGGATTTCCGCACTCTCGCCAAGTCCCGCGGCCTGTGCCACCTCGTTGAGATAAAGCAGCGGCAAGGCACGGCTGGTCGTTTGTTCCGTGCAGCCGTAAGGATACCGGTCGAGGGCATCCAGCAGCCCGGCCACATCAATGCGGGCCGCACCACCAGCAGAAACCTTGATACTGACCGTATCGCGCTTCATTCCGGCAATTGTATTGGCATCCAGCAGCAGACTGTCGCCGCCAGCAAGCGCAAACACCGACCGGCGGACGATATCCGGCTGGTTGTCCCTCACATCAAGACGGGCGCGTTTGATCGTCTCCGATCCATCCGGAGCAGTTAGTGTCGCAAAAATCTGCCCCGTACCGGCAGCGACGCTCGCACTAACCGGCAGGATAATTTGCGCCTTGGCATTCGCTGCAAGCTCGACTGTCCGGACATCCGCCTCACCTGAACCAATCTGAACCGGCCCTTCGCTTGAGACCAGAAGGTCATAGGTCCCGGCGGGCCCTTCCACATTGTCAATGTCGAGCAGCAGGCGGGAGGTGTCACCGGGCGCCAGGAACCTTGGCAGGTTTGCTGTGACTACGACCGGCGCGCGAACCTCAACGTCCTGTTCCCCATGGCCAACGCCCTCTTTCGACCAAGCAACAGCCATCAGCCGCAAAGTGCCATTGAATTCCGGAACGTCGAACTCAATAACCGCTTCGCCATTGTCATCCAGTTTCACCAGACCGGAGAAAAGCGCGACCGGCTCTTCGTCTGGCGGTGGTGCCTCAAGGCGCATGGCCATCGCATCGCCGCCCGAACGGACTTTGCCGCGCGTTCCTGTCATGCGGTCGATGAGCTGTCCATAAAGATCCCGGACTTCTGAGCCGAGACGCCGCTGGCCAAAGTACCAGTTCTCCGGCGCAGGTGTCTTGAAACCGGTCAGATTGAGAATGCCGAGATCGACAGCTGCAACTGTGACATAGGCTTCGGAACCTGGTGCCAGATTCGCCAGTTTGACCGGAACTTCCAGCCGGGTGTCCGGCCGGAGTGTTGCAGGCGCGGACAGGGCAACATCAAGCTTCCGGTCACCCGGTTCAACCTGCAGCCAGCTGAGACCGATCGCCCTTGAAGGCATGCGTTTTTGCGCAATGTCCATCGGACGGAACAGGCTAGCCGTCACATAGGCCCCTGCCCCCCAGTCCTCGGTGACCGGCAGACTAACTTCCGTATCCCCGCCGGAAACGTCGACGGTCTGACTGGACAAGACACCGCCAGAAATCACATTGACCACCGCGACGCCGTCAAACTGCGGTTTGAGGCGCAAAACGGCGGTTTCGCCGGGACGGTAGCTTTTCTTGTCGAGGCCGACGTCCAGATAATCCGGCGTTTCGGATGTCGCGTCCGCTACATACCAGCCAGCGGAAAACTCGACACTGGTCGCAACCAGATCCGCGCCGCTGGAATAGACCTCCAGCCGGTATTGCCCCCACTCGACGGGCAAGGGCAGTGCAGCAGCCTGACCGGCCTTAGCGTCTATTTTTCCGGTCGCAACCCGTTCGGTGCTGGTAATGGGTTCATAGGCCCAGCGCCCGTCATAGCGGTACCACTGATAGCGCCGGTTGATTTTTGACAGCGTCCACGAAAGGTCCGCTGCATCGATCTGGGCCCCATCCGCGTCAATCATGATGACATTGAACGGTGCCGGGCCGCCCTCGTTGACTCCGTCCTCAAACAGCGGTTTGACACCAATCCTGTTACCATCGGCCCGCACCGGCAATTCCAGCCGCCGCTCAACGTAACGGCCACCGGCTTCCACGAGACGTGAAACCAGCAGTCCTTTGTAAAGCGCCGTGGTTTCCGGCAGTTCCGGCAGGGAGACATCGAAGCTCAGGGCGCCGGATGCGTCTGTTTTCAAACCGGACGGCAGAGTTTCCCGCAAGGGATAAGTCTCGCTGTCCTGAAGCCCGAATTGATAACCGGGATAAGAGGCAAGCTTTCGTGTCGGCGAGACAATGATATCGCCTTCCAAGGACTGGCTGCTCGCCGGCGAGCCGTAAAGGTAGCGGGCTGTCAAATCGACCTTTGTCGGCCGGAGTGCCTCAAAACCGCCGGAAGCAGTTTCAAGCTCAAAATCAACCCGTTCGGGCTGATAGTCCTCAACAAGGAACGTATTGGAGGCAAGAGCATCCCCCTTCGGGTCTGCATAAACCCGCCAGGACCAGACACCCTGCTGAGCGGAAGAACTCAAATCGACATCAAGCAAATGCCCGCCAAGACCACTGTCAGCCACAACATGGCGCTCATGTTCCACGCCGTCCGGGCGCTCAATCACAAATGTCAGTGGCAGGCCAGACTGAGCACTGGCCTTGGCCGTGCGAAGCATGGCCTGCGTATGGACGGTCTCCCCGGCCTTGTAGATACCCCGATCGGTCCAGGCAAACACATCCAGGGGGCCTGGCGCTGGACGTCCCTCAACACCGCGATCGGAAAGATCGAAGGCCGGCTTCCTGAGATCCAGGAACGAATAGTCCCCATCGGTGGTTTCGGCGATCAAGAGAGCCGGTGCCATGCCACCCTTGCCGCGTGTCAGGCCTGCTGAGAATTGCGCGAACCCCTGATCATCGCTGGTTTCTTCGCCCAAAATCTCGTTGTTGATGGCAACCAGGCGCACCTTAACGCCGGACGCGGCCTTTGCGCTGGTAAGCGACCGGATGTTGGCCGTCAGGCCGTCAGTTCCCGTCATGGAGGTCAATCCGAGATCGGAAACAATGAACCATTGGGTCGCCAGAGGTCCCCACCTGTTCTTGGTATCAAGCTCGGAACGCGCGGTCATCGCATAGACGCCAGGCTTCAAGTCGAGATCGGCATCTGAAATCGGGATCGCAGTGGTGATGTCTTCATTCAGCCGGTTTTCCGTTTCCACAACACCGCTCCAGACTGCTTCTCCGGCCGTCTCGGCAATGTCTTCCGCCTGATAGGAACCTAGTTGGCGCAGGAATTTCTCGTCACGGACTGCTGAGGCCAGCGCCCGGTCGCCAATACGGAAAATCTTGGTTTCCACCTTCGACGTGTTGACCGAGACAATCGGGATCGTCGGGTCACCACCGGCTGGAAGAACATAGGCCCGGCCGACAAAATGCACGGACGGCGATCGGTCACGGACATAAATCGACAGTTTTGACGCCCGCTCCAGTTTCTCCCCATCCGCCGCAGGCAGGCCGGACCGGAGCGTTACCTGGTAGCGCGCGCCGTGTTTGACCCCGTCGACACAGACCTGCGCCTGTTCGGTTTCAACTGATGTCGTGCCCTCGCCTTCAACGGCGACATAGGGCGACAGATCTTCACCCTTGGGCAGGCTATCGGAAAAGACAACGCAGATCCGCGGCGAAGCGCCGTCTGCATCCACCTGATGGTTCAGAATACGGAAGCCGTGTTCAGCAACCATCTTTTCATAGCGGCGGCGCAACCCGGACCGGTCCTGAAGCGCCAGCGAGGCGCGCAGCGACTTGATCGCAGGTTTCCACACCTGCTGGCGCGAAAAGGACGTTCCGAGCAAATCCAGTGCCCATGCGCGCTCGCTGTCAGTTACAGCTTTCAAATAGGCATTGACGGACGCCTGCGTGGCTTCAGCCTGTTTCTTGTAGCGCTTGTTCCAGTCTTCGGGGTTTTGCATCAGGAGCGCAAAGGCCAGCCGGCTCCAGGCTTCGAAATCATCGGGCTGGAGACGCACCACGCCCGCGAAGTTCCGTTCAGCCTCAACGCCGTTCTTGTTGCCAATGGCGGTCTGCCCGGCCTGGCGCAGGCTTTCAGCACTTTGTCCACGCGGGCGCTGTGCCTGCGCAAGCCGCTGCCGGTACGTTTCAGCCTCATCGAAATAGCGGTTTTCTAGGAAGGTAAGTTCTGCCCTGCGGTCGGCTTCCGCTGTTTGGCGTGGTTTGGCCGAAACGATCACCTGTCCGGCAACCGCACCCACAAAACTCTGCAATTGTCCGGCGTCTGATTTCAGGAAACACCAATTGGCGGAGGTGTTGTAGGTGAAGGCCTTGCACTGGGCATCGGCCAAACAGGCATCCTTGCAGCCGTCAATATCGACATCCTTGACCGTCCGGTAATCGGCACCAAAGAAATCCGCATCCTCGATCGTGACAATCTTGCGGTCCTGAGCGGCAGACGGATCGGTAAAGGCCAAGGCAAGCGCACCAGCCGCGAGCGGCATTCGCCGTGCTATCAGGCTCCGGAAAAGGGTCTTCGCGCGATCTTCCAGGTACGCCATTTCACTTCCTCCGCCGGGCACTTGTCATTTTCGTCAGGTCAGCTGACCATCAGATCATGACAATGCCAAGGCAAAGGAGCAATAAGCGCGATTGCTATGTTTCTGCCTAAATCCGCTTTAGGAGCTCAGCCACCAGAGCATTGATCTCGTCTGCGGCCTTGCTGCGCGGGGTTATCTCAACAACCGTGCGGCCGCTTCCCATGGAAGCGGCAAATCCTGTCCGGTTGCCAAGGCGGGCGTGTAGCGCCTCAAACCCTGATGATTTGATCGCTTCCGACATTTCAGCCGTCAGGGCTGCGCGCGGCGGCACACGGTTCATCACCAAGAGTGAAGGTGTGTCTTCCCGCTCCGCGAGCTGGATCGTCTGACCGGTCGCCCATAAATCAACCGGTGTCGGCTGGATTGGAACCAGCACATAGTCCGCCGCATCCATCGCCGGTTTGGCATCCGCATCGGTCTTGGGCGGCGTATCAACGATGACGTAGTCATGGTTCCGGGCGAGAGCCCGCGCTTCCCGCCGGGCACCCCACCCGGAAGCAGTGCGAAACTCCAGACCAGTATTGTCTTCACCAAGTGCGCCTTCCCTGGCTTCGAACCAGGTTCCAAGCGATCCTTGCGGATCCACATCCAGGATCGCCACACCGCCCTTTGTCAGGCCTGAAAGCGTGACGGCAAGATGGGCCGCCAAGGTAGTTTTGCCCGATCCGCCCTTTTGCTGCGCGACAGTGAGTATCTTGCCGGTCATGATATAGGTTCCACCCAGTGCCCGTATTCCTTAGCCCATATTCCTTAGCCCGTATATTGCACTGCAATATCGACCGTGACAACACTTGTTCCAACATAACAACTGGACCGCGAAGGTTCGCTCGGTCATTGTTTCAAGTATCGGAAACAACGAAAGGCAAACCCTTGAAAAACGTTCCATTGGGAAGAACCGGTATCAGCGTTTCAGAGCTTTGCTTCGGTACCATGTCTTTCGGCGGGGATGCGGATGAGGCAACGTCCGCCCAGCTATATGCCGCCTGCCGCAATGCCGGTATCAACTTCTTCGATTGCGCCGACGTTTATGGGCTTGGCGCGGCTGAGACCATTCTCGGCAAGCTCATGGCACACGAACGCGACGAGCTTGTGGTCACGTCCAAGGTCCAGGGTAAGATGGGCAAGGACGAAAACTCCGGCGGCACCAACAGGCGCCACGTTGCCCGTGCAGTAGAGGCGAGCCTGAAACGGCTGAACACCGACCGGATTGATGTCTATTTCGTCCACCAGTTCGATCATGCAACGCCACTGGAAGAAACCTTGCGCGGGCTGGAAGATATCGTTCGTGCCGGCAAGGTGATCTATATCGGCGCCAGCAATTATGCCGCCTGGCAGGTCGCCAAGGCCCTGGGCATCAGCGCAAAGGAAAGCTGGGCCCGCTTCGACGTGTTGCAGCCCATGTACAATCTCGTCAAACGCCAGGCAGAGACCGAAATCCTGCCGCTCGCCATCTCTGAAGGACTTGGAGTGATTTCCTACAGCCCTGTCGGTGGCGGCTTGCTTTCAGGCAAATTCCGGCCCGGTCAAAAGCCGGATGGAACGCGGCTGGCCAACAACGAGATGTACGCGGCACGCTACGGCGAGGCCTGGGTCTATGATGTGGCTGAAAAGTTCACCGTACAGGCCGACAAGATGGGCGTTCACCCTGTCTCGCTGGCCGTAGCCTGGGTGGCCGGCCACCAGGGAATTACCGCGCCGATCATTGGCGCCAGAAATCCGGAACAACTGGCGCCGTCCCTCGCCTCGGTCGAGATCGACATGACGGATCTTTTACGCTCGGAGATTTCCGCGCTGTCCCGCACCCCGCCGCCAGCAAACGACCGTCTGGAGGAGCAGTAGGCTCCGCTTGTTACCCTTTGCCGCCCAAAGCCTGGTAGATGTTCCAGGCGGGGCGGCCGGTCACCGGCATGCCGAACTTTGCTTCCGCTTTCTTGATCCCTGCCCGTGTCGCCGGGCCGACCTTGCCGTCGGCCTTGCCAACATTGAAGCCATTCTTGTTCAAGAGGTGCTGCAATTCGAGCCGCTGTGCCCGTGACAGGCCCGGGTTGTTGGTCGGCCATGGCGTCTTGAACGGCTCGCGGCCAGACAGGATTTCAGAAAGAAGCGCGATCGCCAGTCCATAGGACGTCGAAGCATTATAGGACCGCAGCGCCCTGAAATTGCGCGTCACCAGAAAAGCAGGCCCATTTGCACCGGCCGGGCGGATCAGGGCCGTTTCACTCTTGCTCCTGAATTTACTGCCGTCCATGTTCCTCAGACCGCGTTTGGTCCAGGTCGCCATCGATGCATATTTCTTGCGGCCGGATGGGCCGGAGTACCCTTTTGGAACCTTGACCTCAAAACCCCAGAGACGGCTGTTGCGCCAGCCGGCGTTTTTAAGAAAATTCGCGGTTGAAGCGAGCGCGTCCGGTACGGAATTCACAAGATCCTTGCGGCCATCACCGTCAAAATCGACGGCCAGGGAGTTGTAAGTTGACGGCATGAATTGGGTCTGGCCGAACGCCCCGGCCCAGGAGCCCTGAAAATCGTTGACCGCTACATCGCCGCGTGAGGCGATCTGCAAGGTTTTTATGAGCTCGCCGCGGAAGTATTTCCGGCGTTTTTTCGGGCCTCTGCACACAAGATTGGCCAATGCATGGGGCGTATAAAAATCGCCCCGGAACTGGCCGTAGTCGCTCTCAATTCCCCAGACAGCCAAGACGACATGCTTGTCGACGCCATAACGTTTTTCAACTGCATCCAGGGTCCTGCGGTGTTTCTTCAGCCGGGCCTCGCCGTCCTTGATCCGCTTTTCATCGACCAGGAACGCCATGTAATCCCAGATCCGGGTTTTGTATTCCGGCTGGGAAGTGGAAAAGCGCACGACCTTCTCGTCGAATTTGGCACCTGAAAGCATCCGTTCCGTAATTTGCGGATTGGCGCCAGCATTGACCGCCTGCTTCTTCAGCGAAGCGACACAGCTTTCAATCGCTGCCGCGGAACCTGTAAAACCTGCAAATCCCAGTGAAGCGGCAAATACCGCCAATGAAACCGTCTTAAATAAGCTCCGCCGCATAACCCGTCCCGCCAGCTGCTGATTCACAATCCAAACGCTGACACGCTACCGCGACGGAAATGGGGCAGGAAATAAAACTTCGCCCTTATCAAAAGGGAAAATGGCCGACCAACTGCCAAACTAGCTGGACAGACCGCAAAAGCGGCACAGCCCGTCCCTGAAGCCTATACGCTTCCCAGCATCCTCATCTTGAGGTGCGTAGCGCATGCGAAGCCTCGAAAGATGGGCGGTAAACACAGATGTAGGCCCTTGCCGCCCATGCTTCGAGACGGCACTCCGCGCCTCCTCAGCATGAGGCTTTTATTTATTGAGCTGCCGACAAAAAAAAACGCAGCCCCGGCCTTGAACCGGGGCCCACAATCGGCCAACTGGTCCCGGCTCGAGGCCGGGACGGCCGATAATACTTACCTGCCCTCGATCAGTTTGCGGCGCAGCCAGCTGGAGGTCTGGTCCATGATGATCACCACCACGATCGTCATGACGATGATGTAACTGGTATTTTCCCAATCACGGGAGGTTTTCATGGTTTCAACCAGCATCAAGCCGATACCGCCAGCGCCCAGCGCGCCGATCACGGTCGCAGAACGGGTGTTGGATTCCAGGTAGTAGAGCACCTGGGAGACAAAGACCGGCAGAATCTGCGGAATAACGCCGAACCGGTAGCGCTGGATCTGGTTGGCTCCTGTGGCGCGTACGCCCTCGACCTGCTTGTTATCAATGTTTTCCAGCGCCTCAGAGAACAACTTGCCCAGCGAACCGGTGTCGGTGAAGGCAATCGCCAGGGCCCCGGTGAGCGGGCCGAGGCCAAAGGCGCGAATGAAAATCAGCGACCAGATCAGCATATCGATGCCACGCAGAAAGTCGAACAGGCGACGAGTACCGAACCGCAGGATCATCGACGGCGTGAAGTTGCGCGCCGCCAGGAAGGCCAGTGGCAGGCCGAACAGAGCCGCGGTCAGCGTGCCGAGCACCGCCATCATAATCGTCTCAAAGAGCGCAACAAAGATCTCGCCGTGCTGCCAATCCGGATTTTCCAGAAACTCATGCACCATGAACCAAATGTTGGAATAATTCGGGTCCAGCCGGTCGGCGCTTAGGGCGAGGGCCCAAAGCTGGCTGAAGGACATGCCATAGAGCTCAGAGTGGAATGGGAACCAAAAGTTCTCCCAGCCGCCGAAGTAGTTGTGCACCTCGATTTTCGTCTTGGTGACCTGGACGCGACGGTCAAGCGTTGGCCTTGCATCCAGCTTTTTCGGCCCGACCTTGAGCCATTCCGGCTGATCGCCGTCAGGCAGGTGGGTGTTAACACCGGAATTTGTCGCCGTTGCCGTGACAACACCGTAGCCGGGAATGGTGAAATCCATCCGTTTGCCGGTGATTTCGACCAGATACCCCTCGCCGAGATCGACGACCGAATTCGTCCCGTCAACATTGACCCAGTCCGGCAGGTTTTCGGCTTCATAGGAAGCCCGGCGTTCACCTTCGATCGCGACCTCCAGAATGTCCCGGCGCAGCAGCTTGGTGACATGGACCTTATAGGCAACGGAATCTGTCGCCAAAATAACCGCGCGCTCCGGCTGGGCCTTCGCCAGAAGGTCCGGAACGCCAAAAGCGAACCAGGTGTAAGTGAGGTAACCCAGGATCATGAGCGGCACGAGAACCGTCATCCATGCGCGCTTGCTGACCTGCTTCCAGACTTGATCCGGGGTAACAACGGGTTCGAGGGTATCGGTAGCCATAATAACAAAATCCCTCAGTGCGCCCGGCCGGAGCCGACCAGTTTGCCCCTGAGATAGGACGATGCCTGGTCGATGATCATGATTGTGACGAACAGAAGCACGAAAATCGCGGCGGTTTCATCGCCAGCGCCCTTGCCCCAGCCAATCGTCCGGCGCAGTTCCTGGCCAATGCCCCCTGCTCCGACGAAACCAAGGATCGCCGAAGCGCGTACATTGATCTCAAGGCGCAGCAGAAAGTAGCTGAGATAGTTGGGCGCCACCTGCGGCATCACTGCGAAGCGAATGCGCTGCAGCCAGCTGGCACCGCATGCGGAAAGGCCTTCAATCGGCTTGCGGTCGATGTTTTCGTTGACCTCGGAAAACAGTTTGCCCAGCGCACCGGCCGTGTGAAAGGCGACTGCAATCATCGCCGGGACTGGACTGGAGCCAAGAACAAAAATCAAAAACAGGGCAATGATCAGTTCGGGGAATGCGCGCATGATGTCCATCATGCGGCGGACAACGGGAATGAGCGGACCGTAGCTGTCGACATTGCGGGTCGAGGCCATTGCCAGAATAACTGCCATCGCGCCACCTAGAAGCGTCGCGACACCGGCAATGTTCAAGGTTTCCAGCATGGCAGGAATGTATCTGATGATCAGGCCGAAAAAGGTCGGTCCGGCTTCCCAGGCCTCGACAACGATTTCGCCCGGATAATCAAAGAATTTCTCGAGCCCGTGAAGGAAGCCGCCGGAATTCATCTCGTTCGATTTCGAGTATCCGGAAACCAGAACGGCAACAACCAGCAGCAATCCGATCAGGGAATAGAGCTGGCGGCGTTTGCGTAAGGAGAGGATTTCCTGCTCCAAGGCGGCGACGGCCATGTCCAAAGTCCTTAAAGAGTCTCATAGAAAACGCGGGCCGGAGATGGCCGGCCCGCGTTCTGCATAAAGAACGATTAGTTCTTGTTCTTCGCCTTACGGGCTTCAACGATGTTGACGTAAGCCTCGTGAGTAATCGGCATGAAGCCTTTGGTTTCACCTGCAGCGATGTTGTAGGCGCACTCAGGATCCATCGAATTCAGGGACGCAATCAGACCGGTCATCTTGATCTTGACGTCCTCCGGCAGCTTCTTGGACAGAACGATTGGACCTTCCGGGATAACCGGCGAGCGCCAGATTTCACGCAGTTCGGTCATGTCAACGAGACCAGCGTCGGAAGCCTTGCGCAGGGCACCGGAATTGTAGCCGTCTTCCCACTCACCCAGGCCATCCGCCCAGGTAACGCCAGCGTCGATGTCGCCGTTGGAAACAGCGATGATGGTCTGCTCGTGGCCGCCGGTGAACTTAACTTCGCCGAAGTATTCGCCCGGGGTCATGGAATAACCTTCCTGCGGGATGGCGATGGACGGGATCAGGTAGCCAGAGGTGGAGTTCGGGTCACCAAAACCGAAGACCTTGCCCTTCATGTCTTCAAGGGAGTTGATTTCGGCATCGTTGCGGGCAAAGCCGATGGAGTAATAGCCGTAGCCGCCATCAACGTTGACCTTGACCAGAACCGGATCAACAGCTTCCGGGTCGGTGATGAATACCTTTGCGTAACCTGAAGCGCCCAGCCAAGCCAGGTCGAGGTTGCCGCCAAGCAAGCCTTCGATGACGCCGTTGTAGTCAGCCGGTGCGAACAGCTTGACCGGTACGCCGAGCAGGTCAGCCGTTTTCTCTTCCAGGCACTCGTAAGCGCGCAGACGGTCGGAAGCGTTTTCGCCGCCGAGGATACCGATGCGGAATTCAGAGATTTCTTCAGCAACAGCAGCTGTTGCGTTCAGAGCGATCATGCTGACTGCAGCCAGCGCAGCAACTTTGGAAACCAGTTTCATTTGGGATTTTCCCCTAAGAGTTCACTGTTGATGACGATTGACTTGGAAGCTGGCGGTTAAACCGCAGCTGCCGCCGGGGTCATCGCACCGGCGGGTTCTGTTGCGCCGGTTTGACCGGCATCAATGGCGGTTGAAGTCGCCGCTTCGTTGAAGCTTTCGTCGGCGCCGTAGATCTCGCGCGCCACATCGGTCGAAAGGCCGTCCGGGGCACCATCAAACACGATTTGGCCATCGCGCATGCCGATCACGCGGTCGCAATAGCTGCGCGCGGTATCCAGCGTATGCAGATTGCAAAGAACGATCTTGTTGTCGCGCTCATGGATTTCACGCAGTGCATCCATGACGATCTTTGCGTTCATGGGATCCAGCGAGGCAATCGGCTCATCGGCCAGGACCATGTGAGGATCTTGCATCAGCGCCCGGGCGATTGCGACCCGCTGCTGCTGGCCGCCTGAGAGCTCCTCTGCCCGTTTCTGCGATTCCTGAACAATGCCAAGACGGTCCAGCGCTGCCAGCGCGGTGTTGACATCGTCCTGGCTGAAAATATTGAACAGGCTCTTGAGCGTCCCGTGGCCATTCAGGCGCCCAAGCATGACATTGGTCACGACATCAAGGCGGGGCACCAGATTGAACTGCTGAAACACCATGGCGCAGTCACGCTGCCAGCGGCGTTTGGTGGCCCCTTTCAGGTTGAGTATGTCCTCACCCTTGAACATGATCCGGCCAGATGTCGCCGGTGTCAGACGATTGATCATGCGCAGCAGGGTCGACTTGCCCGCGCCGGACCGGCCTATAACACCGATCATCTGCGGTTTTTCGATCTCAAAGCTGACCGCATCTACAGCGGTACGAGTACCAAAGGTTTTGGTCACCTGTTCAAATTGGATCACGCGGCAGCCCTGTCCGTGTTGTTTCGTAATTTCACGGACAAGAGCCATGGTTTTTTTACAAACACATGACACTTTTCAGGATGAAGACCCGAGACTTCGAACAAACGGCCAACAACAAAAACCGAGCCACTTGTAAAAAGGCTAAAAAATACGAGGAATTTCGCCGTCTTACTGACTGATCGATCAATTAATACAAGGCAGACGCCCCAACTCACCCACCTCCTATTCTTTAAAATTTCATCCAATCGTCATGGAAACGTCATGATTACTGGGCGCAGAAACCAGTAAGGGGACTTGGCATTTCTCGTAAAACAGGACAACCGGCATGAAATCTCCCGACAAGAAACCTTCCCTCGCCTCTGCGCCCAATGTGCATGAACTCGCCGAAGTCCATGATTGCGATTTGGGACTATGGACAGAGGTTGGTGCCTATACAGAAATGCGTCAAAGCCAGATGGGCGATTTCTCCTACATTGTGCAAAACGGCGATGTGGTTTGGACAACCATCGGAAAGTTCTGTTCGATAGCCAGAAGCGTCCGGCTCAATCCCGGCAATCATCCAACCTGGCGCGCTTCACAGCACCACTTCAGCTACCGGGCGGCAGCTTACGACTTGGGGGACGACGACGCGGACTTTTTTGAATGGCGCAAGAAGGACTGGGTGACCATTGGCCACGACGTTTGGATTGGGCACGGAGTGACCGTCCTGGCCGGCGTCACCGTCGGGACTGGTGCGATCCTCGCAGCTGGCGCTGTCATTGCAAAAGATGTCGCACCCTACACGGTCGTTGGCGGTGTAGCCGCAAAACCGATCAAACGGCGCTTCTCAGAGGCCCAGGCAGATGCCCTTCAGGAAATCGCATGGTGGGATTGGGACCACGCAACCATGAAGGCGCGGCTGTCCGATTTCCGCAATTTGCAGATCGACGCCTTTATAGAGAAGTATCGCTGACCTATTTATTTGCCGGGCAAGCAAATCTTTCGTTGCAAAGCAAATAGATCTGAGGTTTCAGCGGCATAGATGGGCCATTTTATTCGCTTTCAGCAAGGACAAATAAAACTTTCCACTAAAGTCACAATCATGCACAGGGTTGATTCGACAGCCGAGCAACTGTGTGGTGAAGTCTCTTCAACAGCAAGGCAACGGCCTGTTCAGGAACGCCAACCAGGACAATACGGTTTTGCCACTGCTGACTGGGCACAGCCCGAGGGATCCGCTCTGCGGTACTTCTGAGGATCAGCTGTGAGGCACCCAGACGCACTTTAAGCGGAGCGCTCCGTGGAAAGTGCCCCGGCGTTCTGGCGAGCAGCGGGTTATCTGTTTGGTCAGCGCGGACCTTCGGGGCCTTCGGGTTTCCGGTTCGCTGGCAGCGGTTTTCATCCGAATTCCGATGCTCCGTTGAGATCAAGGTGAACCATTGCCGGTGTTTCGGCATAGGCATAAGTTCAAAAAACTTGACCTGAACAGGGGGGTGTTGGTGAAAGCTAACACCCTTTCTGTTTTTGCAGGTCGGTTTCAGAAATTTCCCTCTGCTCTTTCAGCCGATCACAAACTAACCTCCCCCTCATGTCCGCTATTACCGCCACTCTTGCCAACAATATTGGCCCGTCTTTGCGCCGCTGGAGGGTGCTCAACCGGATCAAGCAGCAAGCTCTTGCGGCTGAACTTGGCGTATCCCAGGCCAAGGTCTCCAGATGGGAAAGTGGGCGATCCCAGCCGGAGGGCAAGGATCTGCAACGGATCAGCACACTTTTGGGCGCCAGACCCAATACGGCAGCCGACAGGGCGCTGCTTATGCTGGTTGCTCAATCCTCAGGGGCAGTTCATCTGGTCTGTGACATCACGCACCGGCTTTTGGCCGTCTCCCCTGCCCGCGCTTTGGATTGGCACGTGCCCATATCGGAGTTGATGGATAGGCCACTATGGCGCTTTGCCTCCGGACGCATCCAAAGAGCGGAAATGAAGCTCGCCGATAACGGCTGGTATGAACCTTCAGGCCCCGACATTGTCTTTGAAACCGAACGGGCCGAATTCCCGGAACTGACAATTCCAGAAAGCCGGGTCCGGATATCACGGCTTCCGCTGTCTGACGGCCGCTTCGTTCGCCTGGTGCGCAATGATACCGGAGTTCCTGCATAAATTATTCAGCGCCTCGCAGCAGGAACGCTGGCGCAGTAAAATACCGGCATGACGGATCTAGACACACACGCCATTGCCCCGCCGATCAGCGAAGAACGCTTGTCCGGCATCCTGACGTTTTTGCAGGAAGCAGAGAAACTCAAGGACACCTTGCGATCTGGAACCACCCGCCAGAACCGCAGGGAAAGCACGGCAGAACACTGCTGGCGGCTCTGCCTGATGCTGATGGCCTTTGAAAAGGATCTAGGCCGCATCAATTTCCTGAAGCTGATGAAACTGGCCGTGGTTCACGACCTCGGAGAGGCAATTTCCGGCGACATTCCAGCCCCCTTGCAAACTGCGGATGATGATCGCGAGGAACGAGAACGGCGGGATTTTGTCTCCCTGTGTGCCTCGCTACCGGAAGACCTTTCACGGGACATGCAGGCTCTGTGGGACGAGTATGCAGCCGCTGAAACACCTGAAGCCCAACTGGCAAAAGCTTTCGACAAGCTGGAGACCATGTTGCAGCATCACTTGATGCCCGGCGCAGACGCCGCGTTTCATGCGTTCAATCTGTCCTATGGTGTGGAGCGGACTGAGAAGTTTCCACTCACCCGCCAGATCCGCGAGGTGGTGGACGACACGACCCGCCAGCTGATTGAAACGGGCAATGACAGGGAAAGCGGCTGAGCCGTACGGGATATCTTGTCTTTGTGCGAAATTCGCTGTTGAGTTGGATCACAGGTGGAGGAAGCACATGTATGAGATCCTGCCGCGCAGCGACGGCGCCGTTTTGGGCATCAAAGTCTCCGAAAAACTGACCCTCGAACAGGAAAAAGAGCTGATCGAACGGGCGGAAGTGCTTCTGAAAACCCACGAGAAGATCAGTTTTCTTGTGGTGCTGGGCGAGCATGTCGGGGCGTCATTTGAAGCTGCCGCTGCAGACATGAAATGGCTCATGACACATTTGAACAAGATCGGCCGGCTTGCCATCGTCTCCGACAGCAAACTGCTGGCGGCGCTTGTTGCAGTAGATGCGACCTTCGCCAAGCTGATGAGCATTGAGGAAAAGCACTTCGATCAAGCCCAGATAGACGACGCCTGGGCCTGGATCAAAAGCTAGAACTCGGTGGCCTCTTGGTTCAAGAAACCGGTTGAGCGCCGTCGACACCCGCTCCAGCCGGTTCGGCAGCCGGCTTCGGTTCAGGCTTTGCAATCAGGCGGTCGGTAACTGCTGCAGATAACCAGATCGCCGTCAGGGTGACCCAGGCGGTCAAGGCAACGACAGATGCGCCAGTAACACCTGCGCCAACAGCACAGCCGCCGGCCAGCATGCCGCCAAAGCCCATTAGCGCAGCCCCGGTCATATAGCGAGCCATGGACTTGCCGCCCTCAAATCCCTGAAGCAGGAGTTCACGGGTCAAAAAAGCCGCCAGGAAGGACCCGATGAAGACGCCAGGAACCAGCCCGATATCGAAATCAAGCGCGGATCCTGGAGGAGACAGGAACAGCATCAGGGTATCCGCCGACGGACCGGTAAAGGTTACGGCCTCAACCTGCACCGGTTCAAAGGCCTGACGGGCCATGGAAGAGGTAAACCACCAGGCGAGAGGAATAGCCGTTCCTGTGAACAGGGCTGCCGTCATCTGCCAGACCGGGGCACGGCTTCTGATGGCAACAACGAAACCGGCGATAAGCCAGATGCACGACAGTCCAATGGTGATCGTGAAGGACATGGACAGGAAATCCATAAGGTTGTTGCCGCCAATATCCGTGGTCGTCCACCAGCCTGCGATCCACTCCCGGGCTGGCTTCAAAATGCCGCGCAAGCTGGCCTGGGCGATAACAGCGAAAACCAGACCGGACAAAAGCGCCCTCAAGTTCCCGGTCGCCGAGAGCACCAGAAGACGGCTGGCACAGCCGCGCGCCAAAACCATACCACAGCCGAACAAAAGACCGCCGATCGCCGCACCGCTCAGGCTTTGGGGGGATGCCAGCTGCCGGGCTTCCGTGGCTTGAACTTCGCCCAGGGCAACAAGAACCTGGGTGCCGAGTACCGCAGCGGAAAACGTCATCAACCAGACCGAAAGCCGGACACCGAAGATACCGCGGGAGAAATCAAGGGCAGCGGCGCGAAGACAGAACCGGCTTTGCTGGGCAAACGCACAAACAGTATGCCTACCAGCAGACCCCCTATGGTGAGAATCCAGGGTTCGGAGTACCGGTCGAGAAAATAAGTCAGGTCCATTACCGCGTCCTTCGGCAACGCTAAGCGCTTTTGCCCATTAAAGCCGCTCCAGTTTTGGTGCTTTTCCGTCAAAGCGCATTGACGTTGCTCAAGTAAGAATAGATAAATTCATATTTATGCATATGTGTGGAGGACCAGATGCCAAAATCGCCCGCAATCCAACTGTCACGCCGTGACCTGCTCGCTGGAAGCGCTGCGCTCCTGGCACTCACGGGCAGCGGCATCAGACCGGCATTTGCCGCTGGCAACGCATTCCAGCTCGGTGACGCTGAAGTCCAGGTCTTTTCCGACGGGAATCTGACCTTGCCGATCAATTTCGTCCTGCCAGAACAGTCTGCGGACGAAATCAAGGCCCTCCTTGAGCCGCATGGACTGTCAACGGAAGCCCTTACACCGGATTGCAACGTCACCCTCTTCCGCAGTGGTGACAGGCTTGCCTTGTTCGATATTGGCTCCGGCGCCAACTTTCAGCCAACGGCGGGCGAGCTACTGACGAATTTGGAAGAAGCCGGCGTTGATCCAGGCGATGTCACCGATGTGATCTTCACCCATGCCCACCCGGATCACCTGTGGGGCGTGCTCGATGAATTCGACGACCCGCTGTTTTCCGAGGCCCAATACTGGGTGCCTCAAGGCGAATGGGACTACTGGCGGGCAGACGATACGATGGCAAACATGCCGGAGGAGCGGAAAAGCTTTGTTGCCGGCGCCCAATCGCGCTTTGAGGCCATCGAAGACCAGGTGGAGATGATCAAACCGGGAATGGAAGTGCTGCCCGGCGTGGAGGCCGTTGACACATCGGGCCATACACCCGGGCATATGTCGTACATGCTGCACGGCGGCGGCGAGAGCGTCCTGGTACTGGGTGACGCAATCACCAATTCGGTCATTTCATTCGAGAAGCCGGAATGGCGGTCCGGTTCGGATCAGGACAGGGAAAAAGGCGCGCAGACACGCCTTGCGCTTCTCGATAGACTGGCGGCCGACAAATCCCGGATCATCGGCTACCACCTGCCCTACCCCGGTTTTGGTATGGCAGAACGTAAAGGCGCAGCCTACCGGTTCGCCCCGGCAAGCTGATTTAGATACCTGTTCAGGCTGTCAGTAACAAAACTATTCGGCAGCCTGACCAGACCCCTGGTTCCGTTGAAACGCCGCCATAAACGAACCTTCCACCAGCCAGGCAAGCCCCAGCCGGGCGCCGAACGCCATGGAAATCAGCACCACAGGTGCCGAAATGGCCATGGTTGAGAACCCGGTTATTCCCTGACCGACTGTACAGCCCATCGCTGCAACACCGCCGACACCCATCAGGGTCGCGCCGAGGATATGCCGGCCCAATTCACGTGCGTCATCGCAGGCTTCCCAGCGGATATCCTTTTTCCAAAGCGCTGCAGCGATTGCTCCAACCAGCGTGCCGCATATCAGCCCGACCCCATAATCCGGCAGGCTGTTGGTGTAGGTAATCACCTGCATGATGGTGTCACCGACCGGCACAACAAAGGAACCGGCTTCGATCTGAACGGGCGCGAACGCCTCGTTGGCGACATACGTCGTCGCCAACCATCCAAAGGCAATCGCAAGCCCGATCAAAAGTCCGGTCAGAATTTGCGTATGCTGACGGCGGTAATCGCGGGCCGAGAAAATCCAGGCCAGCCCACCCAGTCCAACAAGTACAGCCAGCGGCGTGCGAACATCCGTCCCCACGGCCCAGGATGCAATGCTTCCAATGGACTGGTCACCGGCAAAGCTGAAATCAAAGGCCAGATTGTCGACTAGCAGGATACGGATTTGACCCAGCAATCCCCTTTGAGTAGCGAGTGCTGCCAGCCCGATCACGGTCAAAACCACCAAGGCGCGCAAACTGCCGCCGCCCAGGCGCACCACGGCGCCGAACCCGCAGGTGCCGACCAAGGCCATGCCAATCCCAAACATGATCCCGCCAAATATCGCGCCGGTCCAGGCAAATTCAGGAGCAAGGTAAAAAGACTGGTCAACTGCTGCCATACCTGTCGCAACAAGTATCTGTGTGGCTATCAGCGCGGAGACCGACGCCAGCGCCCAGGTTCTGACGCCACTGCTGTCGCCGGCGTACCAAAATCTTTCCAATGAAGACAGCGTGCAGAAATGGTTCAGCCTTGCGACAAAACCGAGGACTGCACCGGCAGCAAGGCCGAGAAGCGGAAGTAGAACCAGCGGTTCGAAATCACCCATAAGTCACACGTCCGGCTGGCGGCGTTACCCGAAACACAATCGGTCTGCGCCGCGTGGCTTCCAGCCGCGAAAAATGCGGCATTCGCAAAATGTTAGCAATGCGCGCCTGGTGCCGCAATGACGGAGCATGCTGCAGCGCAGCGCCGCCTAGAACACGAACCTCAGGTATCTGGTGACCGGACTTCCTTGCAGAACAGGTCATAGAGTGCGGAAATAATCCCACTCACCTCAACGTCGCGGATGGCATAATAAATCATGCGGCCTTCGCGCCGTGTTGTCACCAGCCCCTCCATGCGAAGACGCGCCAATTGCTGGGACACGGCAGCTTGCGGCATGGTCAGGATATCTTCCAGTTCCGAAACGGACTTCTCACCCTCCGACAAAAGACAGAGGATCAGCAGACGAACTTCGTGCGACAGGGCCTTGAGCATGTCGCTCGCTTTCCGGGCCTGTTCGAACAATTCCTCAATCTCTGCCGGGTCTGCCCCTATTTTCAGGATCGGAAGGGTCATTTCACTAGTTTCGAATGTCCTTGATTTTCCGTAACGCGCCTAGCTGATACACGAGTTTTCGATCAAACAAAAGTCGTACAATGAGGCTATCACCGTTTCAGTTTTGTGCCACAGGTAGCTTCTTTAGCATTTCTGCAAGCATTGGCCAAAAAAAGTGTTCGCCGGGGTAGCCGCGCAACCGGCCAATTTCCTCGCCATTTTCAACGAGAATAAAGGTAGGCGTCAGCCGCTCTGGAGGAATGTCTTTCAGATCCTCCGGCCATCCATCGCCCAGGTCAATGCGCCTAAGTGGCGCAATCTGTCCTTCATCGGTTTTTGGATAGGCCTCACCGATTTCTTCATTCCAGATCTGGCACCAGGAGCACCCCTGCTGCTCAACCATGATCAGTTGCGCCGCAAAGGCATTGCCAGCAGCCGGGAGAACCAAAAACAGGGCCGAAAGGCCGATCCAAATCGCGCGCACGCTACACCTCTCAAGATTCCTGATTGCAATATATATCAGTTTTTGAATACTTTAAATCAACTGCCGTTGAAAATATGCGTTGCTGGGGAGGGTAACAATGCTTGATATATCGGTAGGCGCGGCCTTTTTGGCCGGTCTTCTGTCGTTTGTCTCCCCTTGCGTCCTTCCGATCGTTCCGCCGTATCTGTGTTATCTGGCGGGTGTCAGCGTTGACGAATTGAAAGGCGAAGCGACAACGTCAGCAACCAGCCGCCGGATCATTTTGTCCTCAATCGCCTTCGTGCTCGGTTTTTCCACCGTATTTGTCGCCCTCGGGGCAACAGCAAGTGTCATTGGACAATCGATTGCCCAGCATTTCGATACCCTTGCCGTGATCGCTGGTGTCATCATTATCATCATGGGTTTGCATTTCCTGGGCGTATTCAGGATTGGGCTGCTGTTCCGCGAGGCCCGTGTTCAGGTCGAACGCAAACCAGCCGGTCTCGTTGGCGCCTATATAATAGGATTGGCCTTTGCATTTGGCTGGACCCCCTGCGTGGGGCCCGTACTGGCAGCAATTCTCTTTGTCGCCGGTTCATCCGACACGGTCATGCGCGGCAGCTTGCTGCTTCTCGTTTACGCACTCGGTATCGGCCTGCCCTTCATCCTCGCGGCCGCCTTCGCCAGCCGTTTCCTCACCTGGGCCGGGCGCTTCAGAAAACATATGGGAACCGTTGAAAAGGTCATGGGAGGCCTTCTGGTGCTAACCGGCATCTTGTTCGTGACCGGCCAGATGTCGAAGATTTCCTATTGGCTGCTCGATACGTTTCCGGCGTTCACCCAGATCGGCTGACACAGATATTCAGGGAGTTTGCAATGAAGAAGTTTGCCCTAATCGCAATTTTGTTCCTTGGCCTTACATCACCTGCTGCCGCAGCGACCGTGGGCGAAGACGGCCTCCACAAGCAGGACTGGTTCGCCACCACCTTCCGCGATATTGGCGAAGACATCCAGGACGCCGCTGCCGATGGAAAACGGCTCGCAATCATCTTTGAGCAGCGCGGCTGCATCTACTGCCGCGCCATGCATGAAAAGCTGCTGTCCGACCCGGAGGTTACAGACTTCATCAAAGAAAATTTCATGGTGGTTCAGTACAACATGTTTGGCGATGAGGAAGTGATCGACCTGGATGGCGAATCCCTCACGGAGAAAACCGCAGCCCGCAAATGGGGCTATGTTTTCACCCCGACAATCGTGTTTCTACCCGAGTCCGTACCAGAGGGCAAAACCGCCGGTGAAGCTGCCGTGGCAACCATGCCAGGCGCCTTCGGCAAGTGGACATTTCTCAATATGTTCCGCTGGGTAAAAGAAAAAGGGTATGAAGGCGATGAGCACTTTCAAAAGTATCACGCCAGAATTATCAATGAGTTACGTGAAGAAGGCCGACTAGGAGGGAACTGATAAATCGGACAAACACTGCATCAATGACAATTGCGTGAAAACGCCTATTGGCAACACATGCAAAAAATCATATCTTTACATATGAGGAGGACAGGTGACCCGGAACCCGGGCTCACCAAGGGCACGGTGGAGCGTGCCCGCACTGAGGAGGAAAGCCGATAACATGACAAAGGGCGCAACATTAAAACGTCTCCCGGCTGCTTTGGCTGGCATGGCCCTGTTGACTGCATCCGCGGCAACCGCAGAAATTGCGGCCCCGGACAGCATTCCAATCGAAGACATGGCCATAAAGGTCTCCCTGACCGGGGCATCTGGTGATGCGACCGCTGGACGGGAAGCGTTTGCAGACCGGAAGCGCGGCAATTGCCTTGCTTGCCATGCGAATGCGGACCTGAACGACCAACTGTTTCACGGTGAGGTTGGCCCGGTTCTTGACGGGGTTGGCGACCGCTGGAGCGAACAGGAGCTTCGGGCAATCGTCGTCAACAGCAAGGCTGTCTTTGGCGATCAGTCCATCATGCCGGGCTTTTACACCATGAAAGTCGGCGCGGATGTAGCTGAAAAGCACCAGGGCAAGACAATCCTCTCGGCTCAGGAAGTCGAAGATGTCGTCGCTTATCTCATGACACTGAAAGAAAACTGATCTCGGGACTCAAGGAGCAAGAGATGATCATCACACGACGTCAGGCGTTGGGCCTGACTGCAGGCGCAGCCGCCTTTTTGACAGTCGCACCGCGGATGTCCATCGCGGCCACCGCGGAAACAGATGCGGCTATTCAGGCCTTCACCGGCGGTGCAACCCCGACTGAAGGCACCGTGTCTCTGGACACACCTGAAATCGCGGAAAACGGTAACACCGTGCCAGTCGGCGTCAGTGTCGACAGCCCGATGACCGCTGACAACTACGTTGAATCGGTGCTGATCCTGGCCGATGGCAACCCAAGCCCGGCCGTTGCCACCTTCCATTTCACCGCAATGAGCGGTGCAGCCGAAGCTAAAACCCGCATTCGTCTGGCGAAGACACAGAACGTCATCGCAGTTGCGAAGATGAATGACGGCTCAACATTCATCGACCGCAAAGAAGTCAAAGTCACCATCGGCGGCTGCGGCGGCTAAGCGAGAAAAGGAACAAGAACATGGCAGCTCCAAAACCCCGCGTGAAGGTGCCTAAAAAGGCGTCACAGGGCGAAGTCATCACGATCAAAACGCTGATCAGCCATCCGATGGAGTCCGGTCAGCGCAAGGACAAGAAATCGGGCGAACTGATCCCGCGCAAGATCATCAACAAGTTCACTTGCGAGTTTGACGGTCAGGTCGTGTTTTCCTGCGATTTGGATCCGGCTGTATCAGCCAATCCTTACCTGCAGTTCAGCGCGAAGGTCGATAAAGCCGGGACGTTCAAATTCACTTGGGTAGACGATGACGGAAGCGTCTACACGACCGAAAAGAAGATCGCGGTAAAGTAGGGCCGCGGCCATTTGAGCCGCACAAATCGGGAGGAGACGATTTGGCCAAAGCAATAAAACATATAGCCGTACTAGTTACCGGTGCTATCTTGGGCGGGAGCACTGCAACGTTTGCAGGAGGGCCGTCCGATGACAAACTGGTCATCGACGGCGAATTGGAAATCACGACAAAAACTGCAGCTCCGGAGGGACATCCTCTGGATGAAGTGATTTCAGGATGGCACTACCGTACGGAGGAAACCCGGGCACTGGAAGCCGACAGTTTCCAAAACCCAGGCATGCTCTATGTGGAGCGCGGCGAGGAAATCTGGAACACCGCTGATGGTGAAGCCGGTAAGTCTTGCGCTTCCTGCCATGGCGATAGTGAGGAGTTCCTGAAGGGACTTGGAGCGAACTATCCAAAATGGGATGCGGCCAACAATCGCCCTATCAACATTGAACTGCAGATCAATGCCTGCCGTGAAGCAAACATGAAGGCCAAACCCTACAAGTTTGATGCCGCCGATCAGAAAGCTCTGACGACGTTCATCAAGCACCAGTCTATTGGCATGCCGGTCTCGGTCGACTTGACCCAGGGCGACATGAAAAGCTGGTGGGACAAGGGCAAGGACCTTTACTACAAGCGGACCGGACAGCTGAACATGGCCTGCGCAACCTGCCACGAAGACTACAATGGCAACTACATTCGCGCAGATCACCTCAGCCAGGGCAACGTCAACGGCTTCCCGACCTACCGACTGAAACAGAGCGCGATGGTCTCCCTGCACAACCGCTTCCGCGGCTGTATCCGCGATACCCGTGCAGAATTCCCGGCGGCCTTCTCTGACGACCTGATGGCATTGGAAGTCTATGTAACTTGGCGTGGAACCGGCCTTTCGGTCGAGACACCTGCTGTTCGCCAGTAAGGCGACTTGAAAATTCCAAGGGCGGCGGATCCCTGCGCCGCCCTTGGACAAACCAACCGCACAAGCGGCGACTGATTTAACCAACACCGGTCGGTGAAGCGATCAAGGTGCACGGGATACCGTACGCCAACAGACGAACTATGCCTTTCGTCATTGGCTGTATGGAGGCACCCGCCTCCACTGAATTTGGGAGTAAATGAATGTTTTCACGACGCGAATTCCTGATGGCAGCAACAGCCACCAGCGCGCTGCTTGGCTCCGGCATGGCCGGCAGCTGGTCAAAGCTGATGGCGCAGCAGGCGCTCACCCAGGACCAGCTGTTGTCCATGGAGCCTACCGGCAATTTGACGCTCGTGCATATCACCGACATCCACGCCCAGCTGAAGCCACTCTATTTCCGCGAGCCTTCGATCAATCTCGGGATTGGCGAAGTCCAGGGCAAGCCTCCTCACGTCACCGGCGCCGACTTCCTGAAGCTCTACGACATCAAGCCCGGCTCACCGGACGCCTATGCGCTGTCTTCGGAAGATTTTGTATCTTTGGCCAAGACTTATGGCCGCATGGGCGGAATGGACCGGGTAGCAACCGTTATCAAGCAGATCCGCTCAGAACGCGGTGCTGACAACATGTTGCTGCTGGACGGCGGTGATACCTGGCAAGGTTCCTACACTGCCAACAAAACCCTCGGCGAAGACATGATCACTGTCATGAACGCGCTGCAGCCTGACGCGATGACCGGTCACTGGGAATTCACCTATGGCACCGACCGTGTTCAGGAAGTCATCGACGCCCTCCCCTTCGCGTTCCTCGGATCCAACATCTATGATGCCGAATGGGACGAACCGGCATTCGAACCCTGGAAGATGTTCGAACGCGGCGGCTCGAAAGTCGCTGTCATTGGTCAGGCATTCCCCTACACCCCCATCGCCAACCCGCGCTGGATGATCCCGGACTGGTCGTTCGGCATTCGCGAGGAAGATATCGCCAAGCATGTGGAGGAAGCACGTGCGGAAGGCGCAGAAGTCGTGGTCCTCCTCTCCCACAACGGCTTCGATGTCGACCGCAAGCTCGCGTCCCGCGTGGAGGGTATTGACGTCATCCTCACGGGGCACACCCATGACGCCCTGCCCGAACCGGTCATCGTTGGAAAAACACTGGTCATCGCCTCCGGTTCCAACGCGAAGTTTGTCTCGCGCCTGGATCTCGATGTGAAGGATGGCAAGGTTGCCGGTTACAGCTACCGCCTGATCCCGATTTTCTCCGACATCATCGCACCTGATGCGGAGATGGCCGCACTGATTGACGAAGTCCGTGCGCCATATGCGGATGAACTCGCCAGGAAAATCGGCACGACGGAAAGCCTGCTGTATCGCCGGGGCAACTTCAACGGAACCTTCGACGATCTGATCTGCCAGGCTCTTCTGGAAGAACGGGACGCCCAGATTGCGCTGTCACCGGGCTTCCGCTGGGGCACAAGCCTGTTGCCCGGCCAGGACATCACTGTTGAAGACCTGCACAACGCCTGTGCGATGACCTACCCGGCTGCCTACCGCTCATCCATGAGCGGCCAGATGATCAAAGACATCCTGGAAGACGTCGGCGACAATTTGTTCAACAAGGATCCCTATTACCAGCAAGGCGGCGACATGGTTCGCGTCGGCGGCATGGGATACACCATCGATCCGAACAAGGAAATTGGCGAACGCATCTCCGGAATGACCCTGCTTGCCACCGGAGAAGCCATTGATACGGCAAGGGAATACGTCGTTGCAGGCTGGGCTTCGGTCAATGAAGACACCGAAGGCCCGGCAATCTGGGATGTCGTTGAAAACCACCTTTCCAAGAACCCCGTTGTCAAGCTGCCGGACAATCAGTCCGTGAAGCTTGCCGGCTAAAAGGTGCGCTGTGACCTCCCCGCAGCGCACCGGCTAATCCGCAGGTCTTTGACCTAATTTTAAATTTGAAATCCGCCCTTAACCCGAGGATTTAAAATGACTGACACAAAGGTTACGGGACACCCCCCTCAAGATCAGGGCCCCAAATTGAACCGCCGGTCTCTTCTCAAGGCCGGCCTCGCCACCGGTGGAGCTGCTGTTGCCGGTGGTGCACTAGCCGGCTCCGCGCAAGCGGGCGGCGATCCGCTTATTACCGAAATCCAGGACTGGAACCGTTATCTCGGTGACGGCGTGGATGCAGCGCCCTATGGCCTGCCATCGGAGTTCGAGGCTCATGTGGTCCGCCGCAACGTGCCTTGGTTGACGGCTGACGCCGTTGCGTCGATCAACTTCACGCCGCTGCATGAGCTGGATGGTATCATCACGCCAAACGGCCTGTGCTTTGAACGCCATCACGGCGGCGTTGCCCAGATCCGCCCGCAAGACCACCGTCTGATGATCAATGGCTTGGTCGACACGCCTCTCGTCTTCACAATGCAGGACCTGATGCGGTTCCCGCGTGAAAACCGGGTCTTTTTCCTGGAATGCGCGGCCAACGGTGGCATGGAATGGCGCGGTTCCCAGTTGAACGGCTGCCAATTCACCCACGGCATGGTGCACAACGTCATGTACACCGGAGTCAAGCTGAAAACGCTGCTTGAAGAAGCCGGCGTGAAGACCAATGGCAAGTGGGTGCTGCCGGAAGGCGCCGATGCGTCCCACATGACCCGGTCCATTCCGATGGAAAAGGCACTGGATGACTGTCTGGTCGCCTGGAAGATGAATGGCGAAGCCCTGCGTCCCGAACAGGGTTATCCGCTGCGCCTGGTCGTCCCCGGCTGGGAAGGCAACATGTGGGTCAAGTGGCTGCGCCGCCTGGAAGTGGGCGATCAGCCGTGGCATCACCGTGAAGAGACGTCCAAATACACCGATCTTCTGGAAGGCGGCAAAGCGCGGCGCTTCACCTGGGTCATGGAACCAAAATCTGTGGTTACCAGCCCAAGCCCGCAGATGCCGGTCACCCATGGCAAGGGACCGATGGTCATTTCCGGTCTTGCCTGGTCTGGCAATGGCAAGATCACCCGCGTCGACGTTTCCATCGACGGCGGGCGCAACTGGAAAACTGCACGCCTCGACGGCCCAAGTCTGTCGAAGTCACTGCACCGGTTCTACCTCGACATTGATTGGGACGGTTCGGACATGCTGATCCAGTCACGCGCGATGGATGAACACGGATTTTACCAGCCCAGCAAGAATGAGCTGCGCGCGGCGCGTGGTGAAAACTCAATCTATCACAACAACGGCATCCAGACCTGGCATGTCAAAGCAGACGGGGTGGTTGAAAATGTCGAAGTTGCTTAAATCCCTCGCAGTCACTGCTGCCGTTCTGTCTCCACTTGCCTTTTCCAGCGCCAATGCCGCCGATGTGGCCAAGGGCGAAAAGGTATTCAAGAAATGCAAGGCCTGTCATGCGGTTGGCGAAAAGGCAAAGAACAAAGTTGGGCCACACCTCAACGATCTCTTTGGCCGGACTGCTGGCACAATTGACGGCTTCAAGTACTCCAAGGCCATGATCAAGGCCGGTGGCGAGGGTCTCGTTTGGGAAACCGACACGGTCCGGACCTACCTGGCCAAGCCAAAGGCGATGATCAAGGGCACCAAAATGGCCTTTGCCGGCCTGAGGAAAGACAAGGACCTGGACAACGTGATCGCCTACCTGGCGACGTTCTCCGCGGCTGCGCCGGAGCCAGCGAAGGAATCTTCTGCTCCGGCGGAAACTCCGAAGCCTGAGAAAACGGCAGCAGCTCAAACGGCTGCGCCGGTTTCGGCGACGCGTGAAGGCGGTGTTTTTGGACTTGGACGGGTTGCGACTTCCGACGAAATTGCAGCATGGGATATTGACGTAAGACCGGATGGGCTGGGGCTGCCAAAAGGATCCGGAACGGTGATGGCTGGCGAAGAGCTGTTTGCAGAAAAATGCGCAGTCTGCCACGGCGATTTCGGTGAAGGTGTTGACCGCTGGCCGGTCTTGGCCGGTGGCCACGACACCTTGACTGAGGAACGCCCGGAAAAGACCATCGGCTCCTACTGGCCATATCTGTCGACTGTTTATGACTATGTCCGGCGCGCTATGCCTTTCGGTGACGCCCGTTCGCTGTCCGACGACGACGTCTACGCCATCACCGCCTACCTGCTCTACCTGAACGATCTGGTAGACGATGAAGAGTTCGAACTGTCAGACAAGAATTTCCTCGATATTCGTCTGCCGAACGAACAAAACTTCATCCCTGACGATCGCACGGAAGAAGCGCATTATGCCAAGAAGAGCGAACCTTGCATGAGCGACTGTACTGCAAACGCAGTTAGCGTCACCATGCGGGCCCGCATTCTGGACGTGACGCCCGAAGGCGGTGACGATGACAACGCCGGCGTTGGTGCCGTGGACTAACTGCTGAGAATGCCATTCCGGTGCGGGCGGCGCAGAAACGCCCGCACCCTTCTACCGGAGGGAAGACATGTTTGGAATTCGCAGTGCCCGCCGCAGGTTTGGGCAGGAAGGGAAGCACGGCGTTGCCTTCCGGCTGGCATTACCGATTGCCGCATTGGCTTCGGTTTTGTGTGCAATTTCCCTGGCCAGCTCGCCTGTGCATGCAGAGGATGGAGACCCCGCAAAGGGCAAGAAAGTTTTCAAAGCTTGCAGGTCCTGCCACGAAGTCGGTTCAAACGCGACAAATGGAATCGGACCTCATCTGGATGGATTGTTCGGACGGACCGCCGGTTCGCTGGAAGGCTTCAAGTACTCCAGCGCCATGAAGGAGCGCGGTTCAGATGGCCTTGTCTGGGACAAGGAAACGCTGGACGCCTATCTGGAAAAACCGCGGGCATTTGTCCCCGGAACGCGCATGTCCTACCGTGGTATGAGAAAGATCAAGGACCGGCTTCACGTCATTGCGTATCTGGAAAGTGTAAGCGGCGAACTGCCAGCTGCAAATCCGACTGCAGAATCGGCTGCAGGAGCTGAAATGGGCGCGATAGCCATGGGTATGAGCGGAGATACTGCCTACGGCGAATACCTGTCGAGCGAATGCGTTACCTGTCACCAGGTCTCGGGCCGGGCGGACGGCATTCCATCCATCATCGGCTGGCCGAAAAACGCCTTCATCCGGGCCCTTTTTGAATACAAGACAAACGTGCGCAGCCACCTGGTCATGCAAAACATGACCACCAATCTGGGCAACGAAGAAATCGCATCACTTGCCGCCTATTTCGGCTCCATCGAACCCAAGTAATATTTAGTGGAGGATACGGAATGACCAAGATTACCCGTCGTTCATTTGGACTGCTGGCCGGAGCCGGCGCAGCAAGCCTGGCAATGCCGTTCTACGCCCGGGCACAAGGGAAACCGAAGGTCGTCGTTATTGGCGGTGGCGCAGGCGGGGCAACAGCGGCCCGCTATATAGCCAAAGACGGTGGTGACGATGTGGATGTCACCCTGATCGAGGCCAATCCCCAATACACCACCTGCTTCTTCTCCAACCTTTATCTTGGTGGATACCGCACGTTTGATTCCATTACCCACGGATACGACAAGCTCGCATCCAACTACGGCGTGACGATCGTCAACGGTTTTGCCGAAGCAGTTGACCGTGATGCAAAGACAGTGCGCATGGCTGACGGCTCAACCGTGCCATTTGACCGGCTGATCGTTGCACCAGGGATCGACCTGATCTGGGATTCCGTTCCCGGATATTCCAAGGAGGCTGCTGAAATCATGCCGCATTCCTGGAAAGCCGGTCCGCAAACCCAGCTTCTGAAGGCCAAACTCGACGCAATCGAAAAAGGTCAGCAGATCGTCATGGTCGCGCCGCCCAATCCTTACCGCTGCCCTCCTGGACCATATGAGCGGGTTTCGATGTTCGCTCACGTTCTGAAAGAAAAAGGTTTCACAGACAACAAGATCATCATTGTTGATCCAAAACCCAAGTTCTCCAAACAGGCTCTCTTCCAGGAAGGTTGGGACAAGCATTATCCGGGCATGGTCGAATGGTACGGTCCGGACGTGCATGGCGGCATTGTCGGCGTAGACCCGTCCACCGGGGAAGTGGAAACCGATCTGGACACCTTCAAGGGTGATCTGGTCAATGTCATTCCGGCGCAAAAGGCTGGAGGCATTGCAGCCAATGCGGGCCTGACCAATGACAGTGGCTTCTGCCCGATCGATCCGAAATCAATGCGTTCCAAGGCGGATGAAAACATCTTCGTCATCGGCGATGCATCGATTGCCGGTGACATGCCGAAATCCGGCTTCTCCGCCAACAGCCAGGCCAAGGTGGCCGCAATGGCCGTGCGCGGCGACCTGACCGGTACAAGGGTCTTCCCGGCGAAGTATTCCAACACCTGCTGGAGCCTCATTGAAACCGATGACGGCGTGAAGGTTGGTGCGCAGTATGCCCCGACCGAAGAAAAGATCGCGTCGACCTCAAAGTTCATCAGCCAGACTGGCGAAGATGCAGCCACCAGGCAGGCGACCTACGAGGAATCCGTCGGTTGGTACGAAGGAATTACCGCCGACATCTTTGGCTCCTAACGCTCCTCTCTTGCAATAACTTTCCCAAGAGCAGCAAACTTGACCGGTGCGGGAAACCGCATCGGTCTCTTTAGTTTTGAACTCTATTTCAGCCGCTGGATGTAAAGCGCCTTGTCTGTATCGAACCAGGTTCTGGAGAACTCGATCGCCTCCGGTCCATCGGCCCAACTGAAACGCTCGATATAACCGGCCAGCGTTCCCGGCCGTTTTTGAAAATCATCCGGTGCCCAGCCTGGGACTTCTCCAATCCCGACCCGGTCCTCAGCGCGGGTAATCCAGAAGCCTAGCTGTTTCTGGTAAAACCGGTAAAGGGAATCCAGCAGCAAACTGCGGTCGACCTCCCCCGCACTGCCATCAAGCCAGATTTCTTCCACCGCGACGGCGATGTCGTTCAGATAACGCAGCCGCCGGATGCGCGTTGCCCAGTCTGCGGTACCAAAATCCGGTAGATCCTCCGGTTTTTCAGTTGTCTGGACATCCAGGATGTCTGCCCGCGGCAGCCCTCCTCCGGAAGGAAGTTCAAGCCGGAACATGGCGTAGACGCTGGCAGCCGGACCGGCCTGACGGATGTAGTTTCCAGATCCGTGTATCCGTTCCAGCAGTCCCTTACCTTCCAGATCGGCGAGTGCCTTGCGCAAAGTTCCGACAGAGGCCCCGAGCCCGGCCGCCATTTCCCGTTCAGGCGGCAACCTCTCGCCTTCAATCAGCCGGCCGGCGGCGATATCCCTGATCAAAAGCTCACTGATTTGAACATAAAGCGGCAGTGAGCTGGGCTTTGAAAGGTCCATTTTCAACGAATTCGAGGGCTAGTCCAAAATTGATACATGATTGATTTACACTAGCACGAATGTTACCCATCAGGAATGATGAAAGACGGCAAAGAGCCTGAACTCCGCGCTATGGTCTGACCGGAAATTGACAAGCGTGGACTAACGGAACGGGTACATCCAAACCTTGTAGTCATTGACCAGAACATGCGCCTTATCGATCTCATCCTTGGTCATTTTCTTCACGACCTCTTCCAGGCTGATCGCCGCATCCGGGTCGCCGCCGATAGCCGAGAGCGTGTACCACGTGTAGGCGCGGACAAGGTCCGGAGCGGGCATACCCCTGCCGATTTCATAGTACCAGCCAACTCCGGACTGCGCGCCGGGGTGTCCCTTCATGGCACTGCGCAAGTACCACTCAAACGCCCGCTGGTCGTCTCGCTTAACACCAAGTCCCATGGCGTACATGACGCCGATCAGCTCCTCCGCATCGGCATTTCCGGATCTGGCAGCGGGCCAAAGCGCTTTGCGAGCCTCTTCATACTGCCCTGCCTCCATCATGTCGCGCGCTTCTTCGATCTCGGCAAGCACCGGTCCAGGCAGAGCAAAACAAGCAAACAGGATGGCAATGGCAAATTTCTTCATTGTTTCCGTTTGTCCCTCTTCAAAGCCCTGCTCTTGGCCGGTCTCGGCATCCCAGCCATCGCAGCTGAACTGCCTCTGCCTCTCACCGACGATGCGTTCCTGCGATTTGATCAGGACCAGGCCGCGCTCGGTCAACTGCTTTTTTATGACAGGATTCTGTCCGGAAACAGAAATATCAGTTGTGCCACCTGCCACCATCCGAAGTTCGGCACCTCTGACGGCCTGTCGCTTGGCATCGGCGAAGGCGGATCTGGCCTAGGTCCGGAGCGGACGGCCGGTACCGGCCCCGACAGGATCAAAAAACGCATTCCGCGCAATGCACCGGCACTGTGGAACCTGGGCGCTGCGGAAATCCACACCATGTTCCACGATGGGCGCCTGTCATTGGCCGACACCTATGAAAACGGCTTCAATTCACCCGCGGAAGAATGGCTTCCCAAAGGCCTCAACTCGCTGCTTGCCGCGCAAGCGATCTTCCCGCTGGTGGCACAGTTTGAAATGGCCGGAAATCCGAGGGAAAACGAGATCGCCGGCGCCGTTTATGACCGGATTGATGCCGCCTGGCCGATCCTGGCCAAACGGGTCCGTATCATTCCGGCCTACGGCGAAAGGTTTGTGGCTGCCTTTGATCACATCAAGTCGCCCGAAGACGTTACCATAGCCGAGATCGCAAACGCGCTCGCCGCCTTCATGGCAATCGAATGGAAAAGCAACGACAGTCCGTTCGACCGGTATCTGGCTGGTGACGAAGCTGCACTCAACAAGTCAGAAAAGCGTGGTCTCGATCTCTTCTACGGCAAGGCCCGTTGCTCCACTTGCCATTCCGGTCCGCTGATGAGCGATCAGGATTTTCATGCCTTAGGACTCCCGCCCATCGGCCCTGGCCGGACCCGGCGATTTGATCCCATGGTGCGTGACGTCGGGCGCATGGGCGAAAGCGATCGGTTGGAAGACGCCTACCGGTTCCGCACGCCAATGCTCCGGAACGTCGCCCAAACCGCTCCATATGGCCACAACGGAACCTACCCGACACTGGAAGGAATTGTTCGCCACCATCTTGACCCCGACGGCGCATTGAAGGCGTGGAAACGCGAATACGCCGCCTTGCCACCCGCTCCCTGGTTGCAACACATCGATTTCGTGGTTTATCAGGATACCAGAGAGATGGAACGGCAACGGACTGCGCGCGATATTCAGCCTATCGATCTTCAAGACACCGAAGTTGCCGATCTCATTGCCTTTCTGAATGCCTTAACTGGCACGACATTAGAAAACCCGCCTTTTGGAATACCTGACGCCGTTCCCAGCGGCTTGCCCATAGACTAAGGAAAAATTTGATGACTTCCGCTTTGAAGGAATGGGCAAACCTGCACCTTCCCGGACTGGCCATGGCTGGCCTTGTTGCCATCGCGGCGCAGTTTCTTTCAGAGCATTACGGCGCCCCCGCCATGCTAATGGCAATTCTGCTTGGCATTGCCCTTCAGTTCTTGTCGGAGGAACAGCGGACCGCGCCCGGGATCGAGTTTTCCGCAAAAGGCCTGCTGCGTATAGGTGTTGCCTTATTGGGTGTCCGCATCAGCATTGACATGATCGAAGCCCTGGGCGCGCCCCTGCTCGCCCTGACCGTGCTGGGCGTCGTGGCGACCATCGGCTTTTCGCTTTTGATCGGCTCCCTGTTTGGCCGTGACCGTCTGTTTTCCTTGTTGTCTGGCGGAGCGGTTGCCATTTGCGGCGCCTCTGCGGCCATGGCAATCGGCTCAATCCTGCCCAAGCGTGAAAACAGCGAACGGGACCTGGTCTTCACGGTGATCTCGGTGACCGTGCTCTCCACACTTGCCATGATCGTCTATCCGATCATCGCATCCGACCTGAACCTGGACCTTTTGGGAACCGGCGTCTTTATTGGCGGCACCATCCACGATGTTGCTCAGGTCGTGGGTGCAGGTTATTCGATCTCGGACGAGACGGGCGATCTGGCAACACTGGTCAAACTGATCAGGGTGACGATGCTGGCGCCGGTAGTGCTAGTCGCATCCCTGTTCCTGCGTCGCTATCACGAGACCGGCACCAAGCGCCCGCCCATTGTTCCCGCTTTTGTCGTGGTCTTTCTGGTGCTTGCCAGCCTCAACTCCGCAGATCTCCTGCCGGAATTTGCCAAGGAAGCAGCAAACGGGGTGTCCCGCTGGGCCCTCCTGACTGCTATTGCAGCCGTTGGCATGAAAACCTCGATCCCGAAGCTCATGGAAGTCGGCGGACCGGCAATCGGCCTGCTGGTGGCGCAGACTGTGTTCCTGGCGCTATTTATCCTCGGCGGCATCTGGCTGATCGGATGATTTTCGCAAGATGCCGTCATGCCCGGACTTGATCCGGGCATGACGTCAACCCGACCGTCTGCGTGCGTCCATTTCTTAGGTTGTTTAGTTCAAAAAAAACTGTTTACGCTCGGAGTATCCGGTTTTTCGAAAGTGAAACACCGTTTGGCAACACGGCTGGAAATTCGCTTACCAATAGGCAAAAGATGAAAGTTGTTTTTCATGCTGGAGCGCAAAAAACCGGATCAACCTCCATACAAAGATGGCTGTACCGCAACGAAAATGGGCTCAATCAATTGGGAATTACGTGTCCCAAGCGTTTGATCAGATCCAACCAGGTCGACCCGATTCACCAAATTGTCTCCCGAATGCGTCGCATCCAAAACCGGGATGAGTTGAAGTCCAAATTCAAGTTGCGAATTGCACAGCTTCTTGACGAACGGGACTGTCATACAGTCCTGTTATCAAATGAAGATATGTTCGGTTATCCGATTGGTTCCCCAAACCGAGCCTTTTATCCGACCGCCAGAATGAGAGTACGGACATTCAGTAACTTTCTGAATGACAATGATCTCGAATTTGAGTTCATATTTTTCATAAGAGCATATTCTGAGTTCTTACAATCATACTATGTTCAATACGTACGTCAGGGCGGTCCACTTTCATTCGAGAGCTTTTGCAATCAACTTGATTTTGAAAAAATAAGCTGGATGCCCATCATTTCTGTTCTTTCAAAGAATTTTCCAGGCAAGGTAAAAATTGTTCCGTTCGACCGTTTCTATTCAAGCCCCGGTTTTCACTTGAATAATTTATTTTTCGATGGGCGGTTCGACCCAGAAGTTTGTAATGAACTGCTTCAAATAAAAGCAAACAGATCCCCGTCAATGCGGCTGGTAAACAGCGCACAACAGATCAATAAAGTCCTCAGACAAATAACAAACATGAGCCAGCGGGACGCTGGCCGGTTTACCAGCAAGTACTTTACGACCCCTCTTGAGCAGATCCTCAAATCGAAGGGATCGCGAATGGACTCTGAGATTTCAGAATTGCTCGACATCCGGTATTCGACCGAACTGAAGGCACTTGAAAACAACAAGGATGTGCATCTGCTATGACAGTTCCCGACCAAGCTGCCCGGGATTTGGAAAGTCATCTGCACACAAAGCATTCAATGAATTCGCCAATTTGCGAAAACGATCGCATTTAACTCATAAAAGTTGCTCTTTCCATGAACCGGCGAGTGTGAAATATAGCTAACGCCAATCCGCAAAGGCACTCAGCTCCGCAGTTGATAGCACTTACGGTTACCAACCACCTTTCGAAAGCATGTTGATGAAAAGCTACATCACCACTCCGATCTACTACGTCAACGGATCTCCGCATATCGGCCACGCCTTTACTTCGATCATGGCTGATATCCTGAAGCGGAACCGGCAGGCGTTGGGGTACGAGTTGATGTTGTCCACCGGCGTTGACGAGCATGGTCAGAAAAACCAGGAAGCCGCTGAAGAACTGGACATGCCAGTTACCGAATACCTCGACATGCGCTGCAAGGAATTCCGTGACGTTTTCGAGCAGCTTGGTGTGGAGTTCGATTATTTCGTGCGCACCAGCCGCGACGGCCACAAGTCTGCAGTTGCGGAGATGGAACAGCGTATCTTCGACAAGGGCCTGATCGTCAAGAAGAACTACACAGGCACCTATTGCAAGGGCTGCGAGGAATTCAAGAAGGAATCCGATCTCACCGAGGACGGCCAGTGCCCCCTGCACCCGACCATGCAGGTGGAGCAAACGGAAGAGACCAACTACTTTTTGAAGATGGAGCCGTTCCGCGAGCAGCTGTTAAAGCACATCGCCGACAATCCGGACTTCGTGCAGCCGGAGCCGTTCAAGAACGAACTGAAGCAGATGCTGGCCGAACCGCTGGAAGATCTGTGTATCTCCCGGCCAAAATCACGCGTCACGCTCGGTGTCGACCTTCCATTTGATACCGACTTTGTCACCTATGTCTGGTTCGATGCTCTTGCCAACTACCTGACCAACATCGGCTGGCCGGAAGAAGGCTACCAGGACTGGTGGGCGGAATGCGAGCACATGATCGGCAAGGACATTTTGAAACCGCATGGTGTCTACTGGCCGTTGATGCTGATGGCCGCCGACCTGCCGCTGCCGAAAAAGCTCTCCGTGCACAGCCACTGGGTAGGTGCCGGCGGCGTCAAGATGTCCAAATCCATCGGCAATGTGGTTGATCCGATTGAGGTCATGGAAAAGCTCGGCGTCGACGGCTTGCGCTGGTACCTCGCCCGGCACATGCGCGCTGACAGCGACAGCCAGATTTCTGTCGAGCTGATCACGCAGACCTACAACTCCGAACTTGGCAACAAGATCGGCAACCTGTTGTCCCGCGTCGCCAAATTCTCCAACAAGAATTTCGATGGAAAGGTGCCGGTACCCGGCGCGTGGACCGGTGAAGACGAAACATTGCGCCAGACCGTTATGGAGGCCGGCAAGGCTTTTTCCAGCTGGATCGATCTCGCCAATATCCCGGCGGCAACCCAGTCCATCGTCGATGCAGCAGTCGCGATGAACGAATACATCGACCAACAGGCGCCCTGGTCCCTCTTCAAGAGCGAAGACACCCGCGAGCGCTGCGCGACCGTGCTCTATGTCACTCTCGACTGTCAACGTG
Source organism: Roseibium sp. (assembly GCA_965230705.1). Taxonomy (GTDB): domain Bacteria; phylum Pseudomonadota; class Alphaproteobacteria; order Rhizobiales; family Stappiaceae; genus Roseibium. The sequence continues at coordinate 301,567 of CBDDLN010000002.1, forward strand.
TGCTGTTTGAAGCACTACGCCAGGTTATTCCAGGATCCGCCAACAAGGCGCTGGGAATGCTCAACGCACCGGAAGCAGCTACCCCATGGGCGCCTGAGCTGGACAAATTGGCAGGCGGCACTGTGCTAGGTGAAATCGAAGCCCTGTTCCCCCGAGTTCAGTAAGACATTTGGAGTGAAGAGTTTCCGGACCGGCTCAGGCCGGTCTGGATGGTTTTGTATTGCCTTACGCGCCGACATACGTTCGGGATTTCCATCCAGGTTCTCCAAAAATCGACCGTTCAGAGCTTCAATAACGCCGTTGTGAAGGCAGCGGGGTCCGTATTCCTGCCAATCCCTGACATCAGGGCACTTCGTCAGTTTTTACGAGATTTCCTATACGCACCTAGAAATACCACTCTTCTATTTTTCCATTATTTTTCAATATATTAAACGAAATACCTCACAATACACTATCGGTTCCCACCTCAAATAACACCAATGCTAAATTCCTGCAGCCCGCACAAAAAGCGTGAGCGGATCGTTTTTGCACGAGTGCCGTGCACTGCCGCACAATTGGATTTCTGATCGGCCTTCCTACCTACGCACCGTCCTTAGCGGGCCATACCCCGCAGTCTCGGCTCATTGGCCAGGACGGACGCATGTTTGTGCGATGCTGGGAGGAACTGATGACGTTAATCGACAATCCGCATGACGGCTTGTCCAGCCAAACAAAAGCGCCGAATTTCTTTGGCAAGGTCCGCTCTCAAACCCTGGCGCTCATTGAACCGCTGAAGGAAGAAGACCTGGCGCTTCAATCTATGGAGGATGCCAGTCCGCCGAAATGGCATCTGGCTCACACGACCTGGTTCTTTGAAGAGTTCATTTTGAAGCCCTACCTGCCCGGTTATCAGCCCCGGGACGAGCGCTTCGCCATTCTGTTCAATTCCTACTACGTCCAGGCAGGCCCAAGACATACCAGATCAAAACGCGGGCTCTTGTCCCGCCCGTCAATCGCCGAAGTTCTGGCTTACCGCCACCAGGTCGAGACGGACCTCCTGGAAGGGCTGGAGCGGAACGCATTCGATCTGCCCGGTGTTGCACTTGAACACATCCTAACGCTTGGGTGCCATCACGAAATGCAACATCAGGAGCTGCTTGTTACCGACCTGCTGCACGCTCTCTCCTTCAATCCGCTTCTTCCCCAAGCCTACGAAACGCAGTCATCTCCAACCAGGCCTTCGCATGAGCCCCAGTGGCTGTCATTCAGCGGAGGATTGACAGATATCGGCCACGACGGGGGCAGCTTTGCCTTTGACTGTGAAGGCCCACGCCACAAGGTCTGGCTCGAGCCCTATAGATTGCGCGACACGCTGGTCACCAATGACGAGTGGATCGCCTTCATGGCCGATGGCGGTTACGATACCCAGACACTCTGGTTGATGGACGGTTGGGCAAAACGCCAGCAGGAAGGCTGGGACAGCCCGCTCTATTGGTGGCGTCAGGACGGCGAATGGTGGACCTTTACGCTCCAGGGCCCAAGGCCTGTGGAGCGGAAGGCGCCCGTGGTCCATGTCAGCTATTATGAGGCAGATGCCTTTGCCCGGTGGGCGGGATACCGGCTGCCCCTGGAAGCCGAGTGGGAAGCAGCGGCCGACAATACCGGCATTGAGGGCAACTTCCTGGAAAATCGGGCGTTTATGCCTCTTGCTGGAAGCGCATCTCTTTGGGGCGATGTCTGGCAATGGACCCAAAGCCCGTTTTCCCCATACCCCGGCTTCATGCCGCCAGAAGGCGCGATCGGGGAATACAACGGCAAATTCATGGTGAACCAGTTCGTCCTGCGCGGAGGTTCCTGCGCAACGCCGAAAGCACAGATGCGTCCGTCCTACCGGACCTTTTTCTATCCTCACCAGCGTTGGCAGATGCTGGGTCTCAGATTGGCAGCAAATTCATGACCAAACATTTCTCCCCCTTCAAAGAAGAAACATTTGAAAAGTCCATTTTGGCAGGTCTAACCGCCAACCGGAAAACAATCAGCAGCAAGTGGCTCTATGACGACGTCGGATCGCATCTGTTTGAGGCTATAACGGAACTGGATGCCTATTATCCGACGCGCACCGAGCTTGAAATACTGACGCGGAATGCTTCCAAATACGCACAGCTTCCAGGAAGTGACGGCATCCTGGTCGAACTTGGCAGCGGCTCAAGCCGGAAAACCAGATTGCTGCTGGACGCGTTCTCCCGGCTTCGTGCCTATATGCCGATCGACATTTCGGATGTCCATCTGAAGGACGCCGCTGAGCGGGTCAGAAGAGCTCACCCCGACCTTGCAGTCATCCCTGTAGCATCGGATTTCACCCAACCTCTCGACGGTTTGCCGCTGGTGGGTGATATGCCCGTCCTGATGTTTTTTCCAGGCTCGACAATCGGGAATTTCGAACCCGATGCCGCCCGCCAGCTCCTGGATAACATCCGTATTGCCATGCCCGATTCAACTCTGGTGATCGGCGTAGACCGGCCGAAGGATATCAGCCAACTGATTACCGCATATGATGATCCCGCCGGTGTGACTGCCGCTTTCAATAAGAACCTGCTGCAGCGGATCAACCGTGAGCTTGGAGCGGACTTCGATCTGGGTGCTTTCCGGCATCGCGCTATCTGGAATTCAGCCCAATGCCGTATCGAGATGCACTTGGAAGCATTGTCTGAGCAGACAGCCCATATTTCCGATCAGACAATTGTCTTCGCCAAGGGTGAGACGATCCACACGGAAAACTCGCACAAATACAGCGATATGGCATTTACAGAAATTGCATCAGCGGCCGGTTGGCAAGTTACGGGTGCGGATCAGGATGGCGAAGGCCTGTTCTCGGTCTTCACTTTACGCGTAAACCACTGAAAAAAATAATAAATCTCCCCTTGACACGAAACTAATACCGGCCCTGGCAAGCTCGGGGCCGGTGGTTTGTTGTTTGGCCTTTGCCCTTCCGCTAAGCTACTATTTTCGTCCCCTCAAAAATCCATCGAAAAATAATTGACTGACCGTTCGGTCTATGTAAAATCACATCAACGCAGGTTCGCTATCGGGAGGAAGCAATGAACGCGTCACCCACCATTTTGGTGTCAGAGGATCAAGGTGTCCTGACGCTGACGCTGAATCGCCCGGACAAACTCAATTCCTTTAACGACGAGATGCATGCAGCCCTTCGCGCAGCATTCGAAAAGGCCCGCGACGATGACAGTGTCCGTGCAGTCCTCTTGACGGGCGCCGGCCGTGGATTTTGCGCCGGACAGGATCTGGGCGACCGGGATCCGCGCAAAAGCACACCCGATCTCGGCCACACGATCGAGACACTGTACAATCCCCTGCTGCGGCTGATCCGTTCACTGGAAAAGCCGGTCGTCTGCGCGGTCAATGGCGTAGCCGCCGGTGCTGGCGCGAACATTGCGATTGCTTGCGATATCGTGCTGGCTGCCCGGTCGGCCAAATTCATCCAGGCGTTTTCCAAAATCGGCTTGATCCCCGATGCTGGCGGCAGCTGGAACCTGACCCGGCTGCTGGGCGAAGCCCGGGCCAAGGCCCTTGCCATGACGGCCGAACCGCTGATGGCGGAAAAGGCGGAAGATTGGGGCCTGATCTGGAAAGCCGTCGACGACGACAAGCTGATGGAAGAGGCAACCGGCTTTGCGCAAAAGCTGGCTGCGGGTCCGACCTTCGGGCACGGACTAACCAAACAGCTGATCCAGTTCGCAGCGACCAACTCGCTCGATCAGCAACTTGATCTGGAGCGCGACACGCAGCGCGCAGCCGGCCTCAGCGCCGACTATGCGGAAGGCGTTGCTGCGTTTCTGGAAAAACGCGCACCGAGGTTCTCCGGCAAATGACGCTTTCCCCGCAAGAAATGGCCGAAGCCTGCGCAAAGACCATGTGGGCAGGCGATCACGCATCGCAAAAGCTGGGCATGTCACTCGACCGGGTTGCCCCGGGCGAAGCCACCGTTACCATGACCATCACCCAGGACATGTCCAACGGCCAGGGCAACTGCCACGGCGGTTATATCTTTTCGCTGGCGGACAGCGCCTTTGCGTTTGCCTGCAACACCTATAATCAGCTGACCGTTGCCCAGCATTGCTCGATTTCGTTCCTGTCGCCGGGCCGGCTTGGCGACCGCCTGACCGCAACCGCGCGTGAAGTAGCGCGGCGCAAGCGCACCGGGCTCTACGAGATCAAAATCACAAATCAGGATGGTGCGCATATCGCCCAGTTCACGGGCCATTCCGCTACCGTCAAAGGAACACATCTACCGGAGTAACCGGCACCGGCCGGCCTACTTGATCAAGGGAGAAAATCATGGAAGACCTGTCGCCCCGCCCCGGCGATCTGGAGCCGATCGAAACCGCATCGCGTGACGAGATCTCCGCGCTGCAACTTGAGCGCATGCGCTGGTCCTTGGGCCACGCCTATGAAAATTCGGCCTTCTACCGGAAAAAATTTGACGATCACGGCGTTCACCCCGATGACCTGAAGACGCTGGCGGACCTTGCCAAGTTTCCATTTACGGTCAAGACAGACCTGCGCGACTGCTACCCGTTCGGCATGTTCTCCGTGCCGCGCGAGGAGATCGTGCGTCTGCATGCCTCCTCCGGCACAACTGGCAGGCCCACAGTGGTGGGCTACACGCGTAAGGACATCGATACATGGGCCAGCCTTGTCGCCCGCTCGATCCGCGCGTCCGGCGGCCGCAAGGGTGACATCTGCCACATTGCCTATGGCTATGGCCTGTTCACCGGTGGCCTTGGCGCCCACTATGGAGCGGAAAAACTCGGCTGTTCCGTCGTTCCCGTCTCCGGCGGCATGACCGAGCGCCAGATTACGTTGATCACCGACTTCAAGCCGCGGATCATCATGGTGACACCGTCCTACATGCTGGCGGTTCTTGATGAATTCCGCCGCCAGGGCATCGATCCGCGCGAGACCTCTCTGGCGGTCGGCATCTTTGGTGCCGAACCCTGGACAAATGCCATGCGCGAGGAAATCGAGCAGGCATTCGACATGCATGCTGTAGACATCTACGGCCTGTCGGAAATCATGGGACCGGGCGTTGCCAACGAATGCGTTGAGACCAAGGACGGGCTCCATTTGTGGGAAGACCATTTTTACCCGGAAATCATCAACCCGGAGACCGGTGAAGTCCTTCCGGATGGCGAAATGGGAGAGTTGGTCTTCACCACCCTTACCAAGGAAGGCCTGCCGATCATCCGCTACCGGACCAGGGATCTGACGCGCCTGTTGCCTGGCACAGCCCGCTCAATGCGCCGCATCGAAAAGATCACCGGCCGCAGCGACGACATGATCATCCTGCGCGGCGTCAACATTTTCCCGACCCAGATCGAAGAACAGATCCTCAAATGCAGTGGCTTGACACCGCATTTCCTGATCGAACTCACCCGGACTGGCCGCATGGACAACCTGACCGTCCATGTCGAAAGTACGGAGAACGCCGCGGACGATGCGGCCCGCGAGGCTTCCGCAAAAGAGTTGTCACACCACATCAAGAGCGTCATTGGCGTGTCCACCCGCATCAATGTGGCTGGTCCCGGCGGTGTTGAACGCTCGCAAGGCAAGGCCAAACGGGTTGTCGACAACCGCCCGAAGGAGTAAGGACAGCCTCCAACAGGTGGTGGCCGGCAGAAAAAAGGTGATCAGACAGCATGGCACGCACACGCGCCAGCGACTTTGAAGATAAACAGCGCAGCATTCTTCTGAATGCCGCCACCGTCTTCGCTGAACAGGGCATGGACAAGGCATCCATGTCCCAGATCGCCAATTTTGCCGGCGTGTCCAAGTCCCTGCTCTACCACTACTACCCGAGCAAGGATGCGCTGATCTTCAAGATCATTCTCAGTCATCTGGAGGAGCTGGAAGCGCATATAGAAGCCAGCGATCAGCCCGACCTGCCGCCCGAACAGCGGCTGCGCTGCCTGGTGGGGGCAGTTCTTGAGAACTACCGCGGTGCCGACAACCAGCACAAGGTCCAGCTCAACGCCGGCCAGGTGCTGAACGAAGAACAAAAGTCGGAAATCATGGCACTGGAGAGGCGCATCGTGAAACGCTTTTCCCTGGTGCTGAATGACATCAATCCGGATCTGGACAAGAACGGCAAGCCGCTCTTGATGCCGGTCACCATGTCGCTCTTCGGCATGCTCAACTGGGTCTACATGTGGTTCCGGGACGGCGGCCCGATCAGCCGCGACGATTACGCCGACGTCGCCACCACCCTGGTCCTGGAAGGCATTAAAGCGGTGCGGTAAACCGCGCCCGGCGCTTCACCACTCCACCTCTGCAGCCAACTGCTGCACCCCGGAAGGGCACAGCTTCGGGCAGTTTCACGATTCAGGCTGCAAGCAGGATGTGGCCCTCTGAAAGCGGCTTGCTAAATTCGACGCCCGCACCGGTGTCAGTCAGGCGGACCACACTTCCTTGAATGTGTGTTCCGTCCAGGAACTCCAGCGTCAGCCTTTCGCCCATGGGAATCTCGCTGATATCCAGGATCTGGGCGCCCGTTGCACTGACGTCAACCAGCTGCACGGTCCGTCTCTGACCATTCTGGAACGTAATTGCCACATCTTCGGAAATGGCCTTCCGGGAATTCCGCCGACGGTCCTCAACGTCCTTCGTCACACCTTCAAGGAAGAGTTCAACTTCCTCTGCCAGGCTGCGGCTTGCTTCGGAAACAAGATCGGATGCCGAATTCACCGAGCTTGCCTCTTCCGAGGTCTGCATGACAGCGCCGGAAACCGTAGACATCCGACCGGCTGCATTTTCCGTACTGTCGCTCGCCGATTTCGCCGAACGGGCAATCTCCTGGTTCGCCGCCCGCTGTTCCTCGATGGCACCAGCGACTGATCCGGTGAGGTCACGGATTTCCGAGACTTTTTCAGTGATGTTTCCAATTGCGCCAGCGGCGTCGCGTACCGAGGTCTGAATGCCGGAAATCTGGCTTGAAATCTCGTCGGTCGCCTTGGAGGTCTGTTCGGCAAGTTCTTTGACTTCAGATGCCACTACGGCAAAACCGCGCCCGGCTTCGCCAGCCCTCGCCGCCTCAATGGTCGCGTTCAGCGCCAACAGGTTTGTCTGCTCGGCAATGTCCCGGATCAGATTGACCACGCTGCCGATGTGCTCGGCAGCTTCCGACAGCGTTTGAACGTTCGAGTTGGTCGCCTCTGCCGCTTCGACAGTTTCAGCAACAATCCGGATGGTTGCTTCCGTCTGATTGGCAATTTCCTGAACCGTTGCAGTCATTTCTTCTGTGGCGGCGGCAACCGCTGCCACGTTGTCAGAGGCATTGGAGGAGGCAGATCCGGCGTGATCGGATTCCGATTTGGCATTTCCGGCAAGCTCGTCCAATGTGGTAGCCGCTTTCTGCATGCACGCCATCTGGTCGCTGACTGTTGCCAGCTTGTCCGTCATGACCGCTTTGAAATCATGGATCAGCTTTTCCAGAAGGGCCTGCCGCTGGCGTTCCTTGTCACGCTCATTGCGGGCCCGGGTTTCAAGTTCGACCCGCTGGATAGCGTTGTCCTTGAAGATCTCAACGGCTTTTACCATGTCACCGATCTCGTCAGGGCGCTCCGCTCCATCCAGCTGAACTTTGACATCACCATTGGCCAGTTGGTCCATAGCACCGACAACCTTGTTGATCGGGCGGATGACCGTTCTCGCAGCGAAGAAACCAGCCATACCGGCGACTGCCAGCAGGACAACACCGGCCAGAATCATCCTGTTACGCATGGCAATGACCGGCGCAAAGGCCTCCGATGAGGCTTGCATGGCGACCAGAGCGTATTTTTGGCCCTGGTAGTCAAAGCTGACGGCTTCCACATTAAGCATCTCACCGCGGTGCATCTTGTCGTAGCCGAAGGCCTCCCCTTTGGCGAAGGCCTCATCGATGATCGGACTGTCGAGACGGGTTGAGAGAATGTCTGTCTTTTCCTCGGTGTAGTCGGTGTTGTTGCGCATCAGGCGGTCTTCACCAATGAGGGCCAACTCACCTGATTTACCAAGGCCAAGATCATGGTTCATCAGGTCATTGATCCGGTCAACGGACATCTGGAAAGCCAGAACCCCAACGGTCACTCCGTCGTTGTTGACGATCGGATGCGCCATAAAGCTGGCCGGTGCATCATAGCTAGGCCCATAAGGCGCGAAGTCGGTGAACGCCACGTCCTTGTGCTCGGTGATCTGCATTGCACGGCGATACACCGCGCCAAGATCCGTGCCGGCCCACTCGCCGCTGCCTTCCTTAAAGTTCGTCGCGAAGTCGAGCTCCTTGAAAACCGAATACACGAGGTTGCCTTCGGTATCGAACAGGAAGACGTCGTAATAGCCCTCATCTTTCTGCAGTTGGTGGAACCAGGGATGGTATTTGGCATGCGCCGCGTCGTAACCCGATCCCGTCCCGGCATCATATAGCTTGTCTTTTTCGCCCGTCGGATGCGGGTTGTTCGAGATATAGGCTGTATGCAGCTCTGCGGTTGGATCACCACCAAACTGGGTCCAGAAATTCCAGACCGAGGTGAACTCCGTCACTGCGGCAACGGTTCCCGGGTGCTCGGCAACCAGAACAAGCTGGTGTTCAATCGTTGTCAGGTAGGTCTTTGCTTCGTCAACGCCGGTCTTGGTTGCGGCTGCCAGCCGATCCTTGGTCAGTTCTTCAAGACTGGCTGCCGAAGTCAAATAACTTGATACCCCGATCCCGATCCCAACGACCGCGGCAGCTCCAACCACAAGGGCTGGAATCTTCTTCGACAAACGCATTCCTGAAAGCATCGCGTGTTTCCCCAGCAAAGGCCAAATCAATGACATGTAGTCATTAACGATAGGAGGAAACTCCGAACGAAAAATTAACCAAGACGCCGATTACTTTGGAAACTCGACGTCAAAATTCCTCCTTTTATTACAAAAAACAGAATTTTACGTATTTATGCCAACTATTAACAAAGGTACCAGACTTACCTAACGGCATCTAAAATTCCAATCGTTTGATCATAAATGGGATGGAAAAGCGAAAGCGCAGGCCCGCCCAACCCAAGCAAATCAACCGGCCAACAAATGACCGCCTCCCTAGCTTGAGTCCCCCGCAAATCATCTGCAACGGCAAAAACCCGCGATGGTTGACAAAAGTCAATGGAAAACCGTCGATTAATCCTTTATATTCGAATTTATGAATATAAAGGAGGCGTAAATGACACTTGATTGGAAAACCGGGGGACTGGCTCTGGGTCTGGTCTTTTTCCTTGCAGTCTTGCTCGTGAAACCCATCGGGGTCTCGACCCAATTCGTGATCCTGGACGGGATCTTGTGGGATGCGGTCAATCCGGCGGTGGTGACACAAACAGACGACGGATACACCTCAACAAACGCCTATCTGGCGAAATCCGGCGGCAAGTACGCCAAGTCGGTCGCAAATCCCGTCAACTACAGCTTTATCTTTGTGCTGGCCATGATTGTCGGCGGTGCGGTATCCGCGTGGCTTAGAGGCGGTATTGGCGCGGCAGAACGCCGGATCCCCGAACTCTGGCGGGCAAATTTCGGTGACAGTCCTCTCAAACGGTATGCGGCAGCGTTTGTCGGCGGCTTCATCGTCATTTATGGCGCACGGCTGGCGGGCGGTTGTACGTCGGGCCACATGATGTCCGGCATGATGCAAACCGCCGTCTCCGGTTACATCTTCGCTGCCGGCGCCTTCGCCGCAGCCGTCCCCACTGCCATGATGTTCTTTCGCGAGGAGGCCTGACCCATGAAGATCCTGCTTGCTCTCCTGATTGGCGCCGCTTTCGGCGCGGTCCTCGATCGGATTGGCGCTTCCAACCCGAACTTCATCGGGCGCATGCTCAATCTAACCAATCTCAAACTGATGAAGACCATCCTGCTGGCGATCGGCACAGGGTCTGTGCTGATGTTTGCCGGTCAGATGACAGGACTGGTTGATGTTGGCCACATGTCGGTCAAGACCGCCTATATCGGCGTCTTCGCAGGTGGCCTCCTGCTCGGGTTCGGCTGGGCCCTGTCAGGATATTGTCCGGGAACGGGTGTTGTCGCAGCCGGTGCCGGCCGGCGTGATGCGCTGGTGTTCATCGCAGGTGGCCTCCTCGGCGCAGCCGCCTATATGGCAACCTATCCGGCGATCAAGGCGACTGGCTTGCTGGCGCCGATCCTAGGCGGCAAGGTTACCCTGGGCGCTGTTCCTGGTTCCGGCTATGACGCTCTGACTGGTCTCCCCGGCGACCTTCTCGGCATCGCACTGGGCCTGGTTTTCATTGTTGTTGCCTTTGTTCTGCCCGACCGCTTCGTCGGCAAGGGTGCCCAGGTTCCTGCGGAATAGTGTGGCTATCCCTCCTCATCATCGATAGCGCACAAAAAACGGGCCCCGCGGGGCCCGTTTCCTTTTCCAATATCTGAAAAGCAGTAACGTCTTACTGCGGCCAGGTCTTGGCGACGATGGTGAGCACGTCATAGAGCGCGACGGCGTCGCCGTCCTGGTTGGTGACCTTGCAGTCCCAGCGCACTTCACCGTAGTCGGCGTTTTCGCGCGGATTGATTTCCTTGGCCGTAAGCTGAACCGTCAGGGCATCACCCGGATTGACCGGCGTCAGGAAGCGCAGGTTGTCCACGCCGTAGTTGGCAAGAACCGGACCCGGAGCCGGATCGACAAAGAGACCGGCAGCAAAGGAAACGATCAGATAACCGTGGGCCACCCTGCCCTCAAAGAACGGATTGGCTTTGGCGCTTTCCTCGTCCATGTGTGCATAGAATGTATCACCAGTGAACTTGGCGAAGTGCTCAATGTCTTCAAGCGTGACTTCCCGGGAAGCGGTCGTCAGCTGATCGCCAATCTTCAACTCCGCCAGCGACTTGCGGAACGGATGGGTGCCGCCCATTTGCGCATCGGCGCCGTCCATCCAGCGGCCGGTGACGGCAGACAAAAGGCGGGGCGTTCCCTGAACGGCTGTGCGCTGCATGTAGTGTTTGACACCGCGCATGCCGCCCAGTTCTTCACCGCCGCCGGCACGGCCCGGTCCGCCATGAACCAGCATTGGCAGTGGCGATCCATGACCGGTCGAGGACTTTGCGCTGGCGCGGTTGCCGATCATCACACGGCCATGGAACGGTGCCATGCCGATGACGACTTCCTCGGCAACGGACGGCTCATTGGTGAAGACGGAAGCGACCAGCGACCCCTTGCCGCGCTGCGCCAAAGCAACGGCCTCATCGACCGTGTCGTACGGCATGACCGTCGAAACCGGTCCAAAGGCCTCCACGTCGTGAACGGCCTTGGCCTCGAATGGTTTGTCGCAATAAAGCAGCACCGGGTTCAGGAATGCGCCTTTTTCAGCGTCGCCTGAAGCCACCCGTACATTGTCCGGCTCACCGGCAACGATTTCCGCATCCGCAGAAAGATCGTTGATCCGGTCACGCACTTCCTGGCGCTGGTTGAGGCTCGCGAGCGCACCCATGCGGGTCGTTTCGGCGGACGGATCCCCGACCGCCGTTTTGCCAAGCCGGGCACCAAGCGCCTCAACGAAGGCATCCGTATGGGCGCGCGGGGCAATTACCCGGCGGATCGCGGTACATTTCTGACCTGCCTTCACCGTCATTTCGCGGGCAACTTCCTTGACGAAGAGGTCGAACTCCTCCGTTCCTGGCCCGGCGTCCGGACCAAGGATCGCCGCGTTCAGGCTGTCGGCTTCCATGGTGAAGCGGGTGGAGTTCTCGATGATTGCCGGGTGGGTCTTCAGCATGCGGCCGGTGGAGGCCGATCCTGTGAAAGTGACCACGTCCTGACAGGTAACATGGTCCAGCATGTCGCCAACCGAACCGGAGACAAGCTGCAGCGCGCCTTCCGGCAGGATACCGGTTTCAATGATCCGGCGAACCATCAACTCGGTCAGATAGGCCGTCTGGCTGGCCGGTTTGATCAGGGCCGGAACACCGGCAAGAAGCGTCGGCGCCAGTTTTTCCAGCATGCCCCAGCAGGGGAAGTTGAAGGCATTGATATGAACGGCAACACCATGCAGCGGCGTCAAGATGTGCTGGGCGGAAAAGCTTGCGTCCTTGGACAGCGGCTCCACATCACCGTCGACCATCGTGCGGGTGTTCGGCAGTTCCCGCCGCCCCTTCGACGCGTAAGACAGCATGGTGCCGATGCCGCCTTCAATGTCGACCCAGCCGTCCATGCGGGTAGCACCGGTGGCAAAGCTTTCGGCGTAGAACTCTTCCTTTTTCTCCATCAGCGCCAGGCCCAGCGCCTTCAGCATCAGGGCCCGTTCATGGAAAGACATGGCCCGGAGCTTCGGTCCTGCCGTTTCCCGGCCGTAGGCGAGCGCACCGCCGAAGTCGACGCCAGAGGAATCAATTGTCGCAACCGGTTCGCCGGTGGCAGCATTCAGGATTGTGTTGCCATCGCGGGCGCCCGGTTGCCATGCCCCGCAGACATAGCTTTCAAGACGGCGGGGATTGGCGGCCATCACGGTCATGGAGAATTCCTTTTTTGATTTCTCTGTCGTCAGACAAGTTTCAGCGGAGCAAGCTTGTCATCGACAAGGCCGTTCCACGCATTGAGCAAGTCTTCATTGGGCGTGCGGCGCAGGCCGAACCGTTTCAAGGTGTCGAACCGGGCAGATCCCGCAACCCCGAAAGTGGCAGCAACCCGCGGACGCCAGTATTCTATGGCAGATTTCGCAGTCCGTCTGCATTCCGGATCCGCAGCGATCTGTTCCAGGCCTTCCAGGCCGAGCTCCGCATGGCGGGCTTCGCGCGGTGCGATGTCCTGAAACACGGCCGCAAGCGGACCGTAGGAGACTTTCGACAGTTCCGCCAGCTGAACGCCAGTGGCTAAGCCCATCAGCACATTCATGACGACTGCGTCGGTCCAGCCTTGCAACGGATAGTGAAACACCGAAAGGCGCATGTCGCCGCCCTGCCGGCTTGCGCCGAGATCCGCATTCCGCTCCATCCGGGCAGCCCAGGGATGATGGACCGCGTAGCGCGCTGTATCCGCGCCAAACTCGCCCATTATGGAAAGCACGCGCTCAGCGTGATCAGCCTTTTCCAGAACGATGCGGGCAGCGGCAATGCGCTGTTTGATGCCCGGCGCATCGTTGATGACATCGGCAAACCCGGCGGACCCGGCCAGTTCGCTGTCGACGAAGGATGCCATCAGGCGCATCAATTCACCGCGGTAGCGGGCGGGCACATTGCCCGGAGATGTCAGAATACCGCCTTGGGCCAGATAGTCGTCGAGAGTCATTTCTTCTGTCATAGCCGCCTCCCCTTATTGATCGTAATCGACAACAACATTGTCGGTGACCGGGTAGGCCTGACAGGAGAGCACATAGCCCTTCTCGACCTCATAATCCTCAAGCGCATGGTTGGACACCATGTCGACCTCGCCCTCCAGAACGCGGCAGCGGCAGGTGGAGCAAACCCCGGCCTTGCAGGCAAACGGCGCATCCATCTTGTTGCTGATCGCAGCATCCAGGATCGTGGTGTCCTTGGGCATCTCAATCGTCTGGGTGGCACCGTCGAGCGTAATCGCTGCCTTGGTGTGGTTGGCAGCGCTCGATCCGTCCTTGGCAACAGCCTTGCGTTTGGCGCGGCCAGGCTGTGCGGAGGCAAACAGCTCGAATTTGATCTGACGGTCGTCCAGTCCTGCCTTGCGAAGTGCGGCGGCAATACCAAGCATCATCGGCTCGGGACCGCAAATGAACGCCGTATCGATGGTCTCAATGTCGATCCAGCCGGAGTTGAACAGCTGCTCGCATTTTTCTTCGGTCACCAGACCGGTGAAGAGATCGATTTCCTGAGCGTCCGTTTCAAGGACGTGGATGACATTGAAACGGCCCAGGTAGGTGTTTTTCAGGTCTTCCAGTTCCTCGCGGAACATGATCGTGTTGACGCCCTTGTTGGCGTAGACCAGCGTGAAGGTTGACCTTGGTTCGCGGGCCAGTGTCGTCCTGAGAATTGACAGCACAGGCGTAATGCCGGATCCGCCGGCAAATCCGAGATAGTGCTTTGCCGCACCCGGTTCGATGCCGGTGTGGAACGCACCCATGGGAGACATGGCTTCCAGGGTATCGCCGACCTTCAGGTCTTCATTGGCCCAGGTGGAAAACGCACCACCCTCGACCCGCTTGATACCGACCTGAAGAACGCCATCATCCTTGCCGGAGCAGATGGAATAGGACCGGCGCAGTTCTTCGCCGTCAAAATCGCGGCGGAAAGTCAGGTATTGGCCCTGAATGAAATCGAATTCTGACGCCGCGCCATTGGCAGGCTCCAGCGTAACTACCACCGCATCGCGGATCGTCTTTTGAATGTCGACGACTTGAAGATCATGAAAGCGCGCCATGGGTTCCTCCCTCAGATGCACTTGAAATATTCGAATGGCTCAAGGCACTCCTGGCAACGCCACTGAGCCTTGCACGGGGTTGAGCCGAACTGGCTCAGTTTTTCCAGTCTGGTGCCTTGGCACCTTGGGCATCGCTCGGGACCACCCGCCGGCTGGGGCGGTGCAATGCCGTATTCCTCAAGCTTTGCCCTGCCCTTTTCCGACATCCAGTCGGTGGTCCAGGCCGGGCTCAACTGATTGCGGAGCTCGATCTTTTCCAGTCCCTTGGTCCGCAGCGCCGTCTCGATATCGAGATTGATGATGCTGGTCGCTGGGCATCCGGAATAGGTCGGTGTTACCGTGACCACGCAGGTATCATCCTCCCACGCCACCCCCCGGATGATGCCGAGGTCGGTCAGAGTAATCACAGGGATCTCCGGATCAGGAATGGCGTCTAGCCATTCCCAAACCTGGTCCGTTGACGGATGAGACATTGTCCGGCCCCTTTTGCAGCCTACTTAAAGGCTCACCACTCACAGCCCGGATAGGCACGCTGAAGCCACTGCATTTCGCAAAGCAGATGACCGAGGTGTTCGGTATGCATGTAACCGTTCCGGCCACCCTTGTGGACGTATTTGCCCGCAGGGATTGTCAGCGTAGCTTCGGCCAGAACGCGTCCGACAAGCGCGTCATAGTCCACGCGTAGACTGGATGGCTCCGGCGCAACACCGGCTGCGGCCATGGTCCGGTCAATGTCGTCGGTTTCAAACAGCTCACCGACATAGGGCCACAGGTAGTTCAGCGCGGCCTGCATGCGTTCATGGCTCTCCGGCGTACCGTCACCAAGCCCGACCACCGTATCGGCGGAGCGTTCCAGGTGATAAGCCACTTCCTTGGAGGCCTTGCCTGCTATCGCGCGGATTTCCTCGTCACTGGACTTCAGAAGATGCCCCAGGATGATCGAGTGGTACGCATCAAACAGGAACTGGCGCAGAAGCGTCTGGCCGAAATCACCATTTGGCAACTCGGCGATCAGCGCGTTGCGCAGATCCCAGGCGTCGCGCAGGAAGGCCAGATCGTCCGCAGACTTGCATTCGCCCTGCACCTTGCCGGCGTAATCAAGCCACATCTTGGTTTGACCCAGCAGGTCCAGTGCCGTGTTGGCCAGAGCGATATCCTCTTCCAGGATCGGCGCATGGCCGCACCATTCGGATACCCGGTGCCCGAGGATCAGGGTGTTGTCACCCATCCTCACCAGGAATTCGAACAGGGCCTTTTGATCGACCTCTGCCATTACATGTGCCCCACTTCGTCGGGAATGTCGAAGAAGGTCGGATGACGGTAAACCTTGCTCTCGGAAGGTTCGAACAGCGGGCCCTTGTCGCCCGGCGCCGTTGCTGAGATGTGCTTGGCTTCCACGACCCAGATCGAAACGCCTTCGTTGCGGCGGGTGTAAACATCGCGGGCGTTTTTGATCGCCATTGCAGCATCAGGCGCATGCAACGAACCGACATGCCGATGGCTCATGCCGTGCTGGCCGCGGATAAAAATTTCCCAGAGCGGCCACTCGGAGCGGCTCGGCTTGTCCTGGTCGTCAGTGTCGGGATAGGCCGACGGGGTGACAGAACTCATTTTCCTCTCCTCAAATGTCTCTCGTCACTCGGCAGCGACTTTGGCTGCCTCAGTGCGGGCCTGTTTCTTGCGTGCATGGGCGAGAAGGCCGTCACGCACCCACTGACCGTCATCCCACGCCTTCACGCGATCTTTCATACGGTCAGTGTTGCAGGGGCCGTTACCCTTGATAACGTTGAAGAATTCGCTCCAGTCCGGATCGCTGAAATCATAGTGGCCGCGCTCTTCGTTCCACTTGATGTTCGAATCCGGAAGGTCGAGACCCAGATACTCGATCTGGGGGACAGTCTGGTCGACGAACTGCTGGCGCAGCTCGTCATTGGTCTTTACCTTGATTTTCCAGGCCATCGACTGTTCTGAGTGAACAGAATCCTTGTCTGACGGACCAAACATCATCAAGGCCGGGAACCAGAGACGGTTGACCGCATCCTGAGCCATCTTCTTCTGCTCAGGCGAGCCGAAGGCCATTTTCATGATGGCTGCATAGCCCTGGCGGGCATGGAAGCTTTCTTCCTTGCAGATCCGGATCATCGCCCGGCTGTAGGGACCATAGGACGTCCGCTGCAGTGCCACCTGATTGATGATTGCAGCCCCGTCAACCAGCCAGCCGACAGCGCCGATGTCTGCCCAGTTCAGCGTTGGGTAATTGAAGATCGACGAGTACTTCATCTTGCCTTCGTGCAAGAGCTCGATCATCTCATCCCGGCTAACACCCAGGGTTTCGGCGGCGGAATAAAGATAGAGACCGTGGCCAGCCTCATCCTGCACCTTGGCTAGCAAGATCATCTTGCGTTCCAGGTTCGGCGCACGGGTAATCCAGTTGCCTTCAGGAAGCTGACCAACAACTTCCGAATGGGCATGCTGGCCGATCTGCCGGATCAGGGTACGCCGGTAATCTTCCGGCATCCAGTCGCGAGGCTCGATCTTGATGTCCGCGTCGATCTTGTCCTGAAAGGCGGTTTCTTCAGGAGACATCTCCTTCCGGTTTTTCACACCGTCAGACGCCGTCTTGATCATCTGGGCGTACATTCACCACTCCTCCATGGTTAAAAGCCCGGCCCTTTTCCCGTCGCGGCGGGCTTTCAAAAAACACACCAGCCGGGCAAGGACAGAATTCTACTACCAGTGCTGACGAGCTGGCCACTTTATCCGCGGAATTTGTGCGGCGAAGCCAATTCGTCGACCGATCGGTCATGAATATAGCGCACAAAACATCACAAAAAAAGCATCTAATCGAATTTTTTGTAATGTTTCTAAAAAAGCGCAGATATCTGCCGTTTCTGTTTCAGAAAACGGAGAACTTTAAGACTAATTATCCGGAAATTGTTGTCAAACGCCGGTTGGAAACATCCGTCTCGCCAGGCAAAAATCCGTCCGCGTTGGCAAGGCACATTGAGACATGCCGGTCGCAGGCGGGCGTCAGGCCCTTGTAGAAATCAGCAAAGAGTTCACGCGCCTGCCTGCCCATCCAGTCGGCAGGCAATGCGTTCTGTGGCAGGCGCGGATCGCGCAACAGAACGGCCCGGAAATCATGGACCAGCATCAGCCGCAACGCGAGCGCCTCCTCACCACCTATCACGGGACCTTCCAGAAGCGCTGCTGAAAGGGGCGAATACCGATCGCAGAAGGTCTGATAGGAGGCCTGTATGGCGCTCAAGCCCCAGTTTTTTTCCGCAAAAGCGGGCAGATCATTCACCCCCCTAGCAAGGTCGGCACGGAAGACAGGACCCGGTATCTGATCCGCGATACCACGGTCAGGGCCAATCAAGACACCGCCGATCGAACGGAAACCTAGCTGGCGAAGGCGCTCTTCATCTTCGGTCCGGGCATCAGGGGCAATCAGCCAAGCCTCGGGCCTTGGCTCGGGCGCAAAGAGCAGTTTGGAAGCGGCAAGGTATTCGATCCGCGCCTTGTCGGTCAGCCGGTAAAAACTCCGCCGCCCATCCCGCTCGCCTATAAGCTGGTCAGCGGCAACAAGGCGGGAGACAGCGGTGCGGACCAGGCTCTCGCTGATGCCGACATTCTGGCAGATTTCGATCAGATTACCGACCCAGAGGACCCCACCCCTTGGATCGACCACATCGCCGTAGATGGTCACGATGAAACCGGCTGCCCGGGGCGGCTCCGGCCAAAGCCGGGCAATCAGGCTGCCTATTTCTTCAGTGTCACTCATTCTCTAAACCAGCCACCAGCGATACGTCTTCAGCCAAGTCATTGGCGCCTGCATCCATGATGTTGTTCCAGCCGTCAAGGGCAGTGGTACAGGCATTTCATTTCCGAAAAGCTGAATTTCCAAAGATTCTGGATGCGAAACATTCGAATATTCCTATAGAAGGGTTTCGATTGTCTCGTGGGCAAAGCTCTTTGCCAAGCGGCATCGACATTCTACCGCCCGACTTTGAGAATACATTCACTTTGGAGATCTTTACGCATGACCGATGAGCGGTCCGGAGACTGGAAGCCCTATCTGGCACTCCTGTTCATGCCCTTGTTTTTCTCCACCAACATTATTTTTGGGCGCGCGGCGACAGCCTCTGTTGAACCCTGGACACTGGCCTTTATCCGGTGGACGCTTGCCTTTCTGATCCTCCTGCCTTTCACTTGGACCGGCCTCAAACGCCACAAGAAGCTGTTGATGTCAGAGTGGAAAACCATTGGTGTTTTGGGGATCCTGGGAATGTGGATCTGCGGCGCGCTGGTCTATTACGCGCTCCATCACACCACCGCGACGAACGCCACCTTGATCTATACTTCCGCGCCGGTCCTGATCCTGCTGTTGGAATGGGCCTTTCGGGGCCGCCGAATCGGAGCCCGTGAAACCATTGGCGTCACGCTTGCTCTGGCCGGCATTGTGCTGATTGTCGTGCAAGGGCGGCTGGACGTCCTGCTCGGACTTTCCTTCAATCCGGGAGACCTGATAATCGGTTTTTGCGCTCTAAGCTGGGCAGGTTATTCGGTTTTGCTGAAGCGCAGCACGCTGGCGCCGGTCCCAACCCTTTCCCTGTTCGCGATTGTGGCTGGAACCGGCGCGCTCACCCTGCTGCCGTTCATGATTTGGGAGACCGCAGCGAAACAGACATTCCCTGTGACTGCCGAAGCCTGGACGTCCATTGGCGGCATCATCCTGTTTTCCTCGCTGCTGGCATTCTCGCTGTTTCAGTATGGCGTCAAAACCGTTGGCCCCTCGATCACCGGCCTGTTCATGTACCTGATGCCGCCCTACGGCGTTCTGATGGCCGTCCTGTTCCTGGGCGAATCCCTGCACCCGTATCACTTCACCGGTTTTGTTCTGATCATGACCGGCCTGGTCCTGGCCACAGCTCCGGCGGAGCTGTGGCGCAGACTTCAGGCGCACTTTGCTGGTTGATCGCTCAGCGGATCAGCTTTCCTCCGGCAAGGCATAGTCCGCATGCATCTTGCGCAATGTCAGCTTTGAAACCTTACCTGTTGCAGTCAGGGGCAGCTCCTCGGCAAAGATCACATCATCGGGCACCTGCCATTTCGCCAGATGCTCGGCCATATGGGCAAGAATACCCGCCTTGTCCGGGTTCGCACCTTCTGCCGGGACTGCAATAAGCACCGGCCTTTCCTCCCATTTGGGGTGAGGTACTGCAATCACAGCGCAATTTGCGATATCGGGATGGCCAATCGCCAGATTTTCCAGATCAATGGAACTGATCCACTCCCCGCCCGACTTGATCAGATCCTTGGCCCTGTCGGTAATGGTCATGAAGCCATTCGGATCGATCGAAGCAACATCGCCAGTGCGGAACCAGCCTTCTGAGTCAAAGACCGTCGCTGATGCCTCCTCGTTGTTGAAGTAGCCTGAGACAACGGTATTTCCGCGCACGAAAAGCTCGCCGGTTGCGATGCCGTCGTGGGGCTGCCGATTTCCCTCTGCGTCGACGATTTTCAGCTCCACCCCAAAGGTGCGCCTTCCTTGCGACGCCTTCAGATCAATCCTCTTATCCCGCGGCAACTCTGTGAGCGGCGGCGCCAGCGATCCCTGAGTGCCAATCGGGCTCATTTCCGTCATGCCCCATGCGTGGCAAACCGAAACGCCCAGGTCCTCAAATGCTTCAATCATGGGCCTTGGTGCGGCCGAACCACCGATGATCACTTCGCCGAAACCTTCCGGTATGCGTCCGCGCTCCTTGATCTCCTTCAATAGCCCCAGCCAGACAGTCGGCACCCCCCAGGCCGAGAACACGGACTGGCTATCCATAAGGTCGAACAGGCTGGCACCATCGAGTTTTGGTCCGGGGAAGATAATCGACGCGCCGCTTAAGGGTGCCGAATAGGGCAACCCCCAGGCATTGACATGAAACAGCGGAACGACGGGCAAAATGCGGCGGCCCGGGCGCAGACAATTCTGAAAGGCAATTCCGGCCATCAAGGCATGAAGCACGGTGGAGCGGTGCGTATAAAGCGCGCCCTTTGGGTGTCCCGTCGTGCCGGAGGTGTAGCAGATGCTCGATGCCGTCTCCTCTGGAAACGCCGGCCATTCATAGTCACCGGTTTCCGCGCCGACGAGCTCCTCAAAACATAGAGCGCCGGGCAGTTTCGTCTCTGGCATGTGAGCCCGGTCGGTCATGATGATGAACCGCAGGCCTTTCGGAAGATGGTCCAGAACGGCTTCCACCAGCGGGACAAACGTCAGATCTATGCACAGGATCTGATCGTCCGCATGCGCCATGATGTAACTCATCTGCTCAACAGACAAACGCGGATTGATCGTGTGACAGACGGCTCCAATGCCCGAAATCGCGTAATAAAGCTCGAAATGCCGATAACCGTTCCAGGCCAGGGTTGCGATCCGGTCTCCAGGCTTGACTCCTATCCGCAAGAGTGCCTGTGCAAGCTGCCGGCACCGCAGCGCAGTTTGCCGGTAGCTTGCCTTGTGCAGACTTCCTTCCACCGTCGCTGAAACGATTTCGCCGCCGCTGTGAACATCCTCCGCGTAGGTAAGGATATCTGCGATCCTTAGCGGACGGTTCATCATCATGCCTTGCATATTCGGTCTCCCCCTCCCGGACCGTGGCTGATTGTTATATTTCCATCAGCTTTTTTCGCGGTCCCTCTTGAAACTCCAAGGTCACGATAAGCGCGCTTCGCGCACTCCGGCAATGGATTCGTTTTCCGGCAACAAACTGATCGTGAATCGGCCATTGACCTAAACCATCGAACGATCCTAAAAATATCCAACGTTTTGAAAATGGATCAACAAAATGATCTTTCGTGACCGGTCCGATGAAGATGCCACGGTGGTGGCCATGCTGGCGTCCGCGCTTCGCCGCGATATTTCCTTCGGCTCATTGCTACCGGACCAGAAGCTGAAGATTGAGGCCCTGCGCCAGCGCTATGGCGGATCAAACCATTCCATGCGGGAAACCTTGCGCCTTTTGACCGCCGAGGGCCTGGTCGAGGCCACGAGCCAGCGAGGCTTCCGGGTGACATCCGCCACCGAAGACGACCTGCGCGATATCCTTTTGATGCGCCTTGAAATTGAAAAGCTCGGTTTGAAAAGAGCAATGGAACGCGGTTCGGTCCAATGGGAAGCACAGGTCATCGCCGCCCTGCACGCCTTGCGGCATGCCGAAGATCAGGTTCGGGCGGATCCGAACGATCTGACCGCTCTGGAGTGGGATGAGGCCTGCAGGTCATTTTCTGCAGCCTTGTTGGAGGCCTGTGCCTCTCCTCGCCTGATCGGTATGGCCGGAAAATTCTACAACCAGTCCCGCCGGTTCAGGCTCGCGCTCCTGCGCGAGGGCCGAATTGATTTTGAAAAACGCAGGCAGCGGCAAACTGATTTGCAACAAGCGGTCATAAGACGGGAAACCGAAACAGCGCTGCAGCTGCTGGAGGAAGACATTCACGCCGATCTCGGCATGTAGACCGCCAAACCAGGCGGACATTTTGATTGTGAGCCATAGGGAGGAAAAAATGGCACAATTCAACAGACGGCAGACTTTGGGTTTGCTCGGCTCCGCGGCGGCTGTTGGCCTCGCGTCTCCGGCCATCGCCTCAAACCGCAAGGTGACTGTTGGTGCGCTGCGCTTCACCAGCCACTCCGGCAGTTTCATTGCCTTGGAACGCGGCTATTTCGCCGACGCAGGTCTTGATGTTGAGCTGAAGTTTTTCCAGGCAGCGCAGCCAATGGCCGTGGCCATTGCGTCCGGTGATGTCGATTATGCCGTCACCGCAGTCTCCGGCGGCTTGATCTCACTGGCAGGCAAAGGCGCGATCAAGGTGATCGGCGGCGCGCTGTCGGAAGAAAAAGGCATCGACGGCCAGAAAATCCTTGCCTCCGATGCTGCCTTCAAGGCCGGTGTCACAGCTCCCAAAGCGCTCGATGGCAAAACCTTCGGTATGACCACCGCAGGCTCTTCCTTCCACTACATGGGATCAAAGATTGCCGCTGCTGAAGGCGTCTCGATGAAATTCAAGCCGCTGCAGAAAGTCGGTGCGATCATTGGCGCGCTGAAATCCGGCCAGATCGACGCCTGGTCGATCGTACCGCACATCGCAAAGCCGCTGTCCGGCTCCGGTGCTGTCCACATTATCGGCAATGTTTCCGACTACCTGCCCGATTATCAGGTCACCACGGTCTTTACCTCTTCCAAGAACGCTTCCGATGAGCGCGACATGACAGAAGCGTTCCTGTCAGGCTTCTCAAAGGGTGTCGGTGACTACAACAGCACGATGATCGATAAGGCCGGCGGCGATGCGGGCGTCAACGAGATGGTCGATCTGATTCACAAATATGTCTATGCGGACCGGCCGCGTGAAAAGGCTGCACCTTCCATTATCAATGGCACCATGCGGCTGAATTCCGGCGCAGCGCTCAATGTCAGCTCCGTTGCAGACCAGCTCGCATGGTTCCAGTCAGAAGACCTTGTCGACAAGTCGATCACACTGGAGACGCTGCTCGACACAAGCTACGTCGAAACCATCGGCGGCTAAAGCTAGCCAAATGCGCCGGCGGCAGATCCCCATTTGCCGCCGGTCTAGGTCACGGACTCATAAATGAGATTGAAATGGTGGAGATGAATTTGTGCGGATACAAGGCGCAAGCGTGCAGGAAACCTGCCGGTTTTCAAGTGCTTGCAACGCTGTTGCCGTGCCAATTCCTCCCATCGCGCAGCGACGCCAAAACGGCTTTGATCTGCAGTGTCAAACCGCTTAACCGGACAACCAGCCCGCTTTTCGCGCTTTTCCTTGCCGATCATCGCCGTTTATGGCGCCATTTCAGCCTCATTTATGAGTCCGTGACCAAATACTGTCATTCCGATCCAAATTGGCACGAATAGAGAAAGTCCCGAATGGATATCCGCCTGGACTCCATCCGTCACAACTATGGAACAACCGAAGTTCTGTCAGATATTTCGCTGGACATTCCGTCCGGCCGGATCGTCTGCCTGATTGGGCCATCCGGTTGCGGAAAATCGACGCTTCTTCGCTTTATCGGCGGCCTGGAACGCCCGGCATCCGGCCGTGTGCTGCAATATGGCGCCCCGCCAGAAGGGTGCCTTAATCCACTGACCTATATTTTCCAGGATTTTGCACTGCTGCCTTGGCGGACGGTGAAGGGCAACATTTCGCTGGTGCTGGAGGATCACGGCATTCGCGGCAAACGGGCCAATGCCATCATTTCGGATGTTCTGGCGCGCACCAAACTGTCTGATTTCGCCGAGGCGCTCCCCAAACAGCTTTCAGGGGGCATGAAACAACGCGTTGCTATTGCCCGGGCCCTGGCCGTAAACCCGGCCGTTATGTTGATGGACGAGCCGCTGTCTGCGCTCGACAGTCAAACCCGCGAACTCCTCATGGACGACCTGATCGCGCTTTGGTCCCGGACACCGTTTACCGCAGTCTATGTGACACACAACCTTCAGGAAGCTGTCCGGCTTGGTCATCAGATTGTTGTTCTCTCACGCCGGCCGGGCCGAATCCGGGAAGTCATCGAAATCGACACACCGATCCAGGAGCGGAGATGGGGCGATCCGGTGTGCCAGAAGAAACACGACCTCTTGTGGGACCTCATGCGCGAAGAAGCTCGTGCTGCGGATGAGGAGCTGATTGATGTCTGACGCCTCGCCCGCACACTCATCCGGCACAGGATCACAGACCAGCGGCAAGCAAATGGAGGTCCGGTTTCGTGGTGGCGGCTTCACCCCCAAATCCCGCCGCTGGATCGGTCTCGCAGTGTTTGTGGTTTTAATTGCAATCGTGGAATGGGGAACAAGGGCCGGATGGATTTCCGCCCTCACCTTGCCCAAGCCGTCCGACGTCCTGGAGACATTTGGCGAGCTTTGGACCACCGGCATGCTGGCCAAGCACATGATCCCATCCCTTACGCGGCTTGTGGTCGGGGCTGCGATTGGCGCAAGCGCCGGCATAGCCGTTGGCGTTTTGATCGGACTGTTTTCCTATGTGCGGGCCGGCCTCGTTCCGCTGGTGGCCGCAATATTCCCGATCCCCAAGATCGCGCTTCTGCCGCTCTTCGTTATCTGGTTCGGCATTGATGAAGGATCGAAATACGCCCTGATCGCCTTCGGCACCTTTACGCCAACGGTGGTCGCGACCTATGGCGCAGTCGACAACGTCGACCGAAGCCTTATTCGAATGGGCCAGAGTTTTGGCCTGTCCTGGTTGTCGATCGTGCGCAAGATCGTTCTGCCAGGTGCCATGCCGGGGATCCTGTCCGGCCTCAGGATCAGCCTGGCCATTGCCATAATTCTTCTGGTCGCCGCAGAAATGCTTGGCGCGGAATATGGTATTGGCGCCTACATTCTGGAGGCCGGATCGCTATACGACCTGGAACGTTTGTTCGCCGGTGTCGTCATCCTCTCCCTGCTCGGTGTTCTGGTCAGCATGGTCATCGGGATCATTGAAAGGCACCTGCTTAACTGGCGAACCTGAGCGCCTGCGCTGCCACTTTGATTTCAGCGACATTCGGCGCAAATCCCATAAAAAAGGCTTATAGGCTCCTCCCAAAAGAAAAATATCGATATTATAAAAAATATCGATATTATAGCCATCGGGTTTTCTAGGGAGGATTAGTCATGAGAAAATTACTGATTACCGCCGCAGCAGCAGGCCTGCTCGCAGTACAGGGTTTTGCAGCGGCAGCAGAAGAACTTCGCGTTGGAACTGCAAGCCTTGGCGGCGCGTTCTATCCGGTTGGTCAGGGCATCTCGAACCTGGTCAACAAGTACTCAGAAAAGGGACTGACAATGGTCCCTGTCGTGACCGGCGGTTCAGTCCAGAACCCCCGCCTGATCGGCAGCGGCGAAGTTGATGTGGCCATCACCAACAACAACCTTGCTGTCCTGGCGACCAAGGGCAAAGGCCCGTATAAGACCGGTGTAATCGACATCAAGGCGGTAGCCGCGCTTCACCCGAGCGTGTTGCACATGATCGTGCTCGACGGTTCCGACATCAAAACCATTGAAGACATCAAGGGCAAGCGCGTTGCCGTTGGCCCTGCAGGTGGCGGCACTCTGGGCTTCCTGAACTTCCTGCTACCGCTGCATGGCATGTCCATGGACGACTTCACGCCAAGCTTCCTGTCCTATTCTGACGGCTTCAGCCAGTTGTCCGATGGTAACGTGGATGCTGCTTTCGCTCTCTCCGGTTATCCGGCGGGCGCAGTCATGCAGGCAGCGGCTGGCAACAAGCTGCGCTTCATTTCCTTCTCTGACGGCAAACTGGACGAGGCTCTTGGAAAGAACGGCGCGTTCAAGGCCGTTGAAATTCCGGCAGATGTTTACAGCACCGATGCCCCGGGCACACTGATTGGCGTCAACAACATGCTGATCGTGCCGTCTTCTGCAGATGCGGACACCATCTATGACGTGACCAAGGCCGTCTTTGATCACCTGGACGAGTTCAAGGAAGAAAACGCCAACGCCCGTCAGATCAATCCGGAAGATTCGCTGAACCTTGCAATTCCGCTTCATGAAGGCGCAGCCCGCTACTTCAAGAAGTAACCCAGCCAAGTCAGTTTGCGGCGGGAGCCCCTGGTTGGCTTCCGCCGTATTTCCTTTCAAGACCACAAGAGACGTGTGACCTTGTCCGAGATTGAAAAAACCACTCTGTCGAAGCGGGAACTCCTGATCGGCGCTGTAGCGCTCGGTCTGGGGCTTTATCACCTGCTTCTCGTGTCGGGGCTATATGCCGTCTCCACAATGGAGATCCGCCTCACGCACGTGATGCTGGCTTTCACGCTGCTGTTTCTGACCCGTCCTGCAATGGACCGGCTGAAAGGCACCAAGGCGGACACAGTCATCAGCATCGGGCTTATTGTGGCGATCCTGGGCGCAAGTATCTGGCTGCTGTCGCGCTGGAAAGCGATTGCATTCAGCGGCGGTTTGACCGAGCCCGGCGATTTCTATGCCGGCGCCATTATCGTACTCATCGTCTTTGAGGCAGCACGGCGCGGTGTTGGTCTCATCCTTGCGTGCATCACACTGATCTTCTTTCTCTATCCGTTCGTAAGCCCTTATCTGCCAGGACTTCTGAACGCCCGAGGCTACAGTTTTGAGCGGATTATCATTTTCCTGACCACGGACACCCAGGGTGTCTATGGCATCCCGATCGGCGTTGCGGCCACCTACATCATCATCTTCACGATTTTCGGGTCGCTGCTGTCGTCCTTTGGTGCCGGTGACTTCTTCTTCGAAATATCCCGCCGCCTGACCATGGGTATGCGGGCAGCAGGCGCAAAGACGGCTGTGCTGTTCTCTACGCTGATCGGCATGATATCTGGCTCTGCCGCCGGCAACGTCGCCGTCACAGGAACGCTGACAATCCCGATGATGAAACGTGAGGGCTATGAACCGCACCAAGCTGGTTCAATCGAGGCCGTCGTTTCAACAGGTGGCCAGATGATGCCGCCGGTCATGGGGGCAGCAGCCTTCCTTATGGCGGAAATCATCGGCGTTCCCTATGTCGAAATCATGGGCGTCGGTCTGTTGCCCGCGCTTTTGTTTTTTGGCTCAATCTTCTTCATCGTTCATCTGCAGGCGGTTAAGAGCGACATCCAGCCCGCCGTTCCGGATGAAACAGACGACCGGACCATCGGCCAGGTTTTGCTTGAAGGTTCGCGTTTCATCGCCACCTTTGCGCTTCTCCTGGGACTGATGCTGTGGGGTTATTCGCCGTTCAAGGCTTCGTTCTGGGCGGTTATCCTGCTGGTCGTCAGTGAACTCCTATGGACACGGGACTTCAACCTCTCCTTCGTCAAACGGCTCGCCAAAGGTATTTCGGATGGGGCGAAAAACGTTGCACCGATTTCCGCGGCCTGTGCCGCAGCTGGCATCATCTCCGGTACGCTGGCCGTCAGTGGCCTTGGCCCCAAGATCGCCATCCTGATTGATGTCGCCTCGAACGGCCATTTATGGCTGGCACTACTGCTTACGATGATCGCGGCGATCATTCTGGGTATGGGCCTGCCGACGACCGCTGCCTACCTAATATTGGCAACGGTGGTCGCCCCTGCCCTGGTCAAGATGGATCTGCCAATCCTGACAGCCCATTTCTTCGTCTTCTACTACGGCTGTATTTCCACGATCACGCCACCCGTAGCACTCGCCTCCTATGTGGCGGCCGGAATTGCGGGCGCTGGCATCAACAAGGTAGGCTGGACTGCTGCCAGTTATGGTCTCACCAGCTACCTGCTGCCGTTCGCATTCTGCTTTGGTCCCGGCCTGATGCTTCAGGGAACCCTAGCGGAGAATGTCCTTGCGATTGTAACCGGTACTGCGGGAACATTCGCGGTGGCCGTTGCAATCGTCGGCTGCCTGCACAAACCGCTGTCCATGCCACTTCGGGCGATGGCACTGCTCGCCGGTGTGCTCCTTCTGTTCCAGGGGCTTTTGACCGCGGCGGCTGGCGCCATCCTTCTCGGCGGGCTTTGGCTGCTTCAGCGCGCCAAGGCCGAACCCGCACTTTCCTGATTTTATTAGACAACAGAGGTCCAAAGATGGCTCAAAGTTTCCGCCGCGTCGTTACCGGGCATGATGAAAATGGTGTTGCCGTAGTCGTCTCCGATCAAACGGCCACGCAAATCCTGCAACGCCCAAATCGCCCGGGCGTTACGCTGACCAACTTCTGGCTATCCGACGGCACCCCAGCCGAATACGACGGCGCTGAAGAAACCTGCGAAGGCGATTTCATTCTCCATCCACCGAAGAATGGCTCTGTCTTCCGGACCGTAGAGTTCGAACCGGAAGATCCGGAGGTTTTGGCCAAGCTCGACGGCAAGGCAGCCTTTGCCGAAATGGGAGCTGCCGCCAACATCGTTGAAGGCGCGCGCCACCCCTTTATGCATCGGACAGATTCCGTCGACTATGCGGTCATCCTGAAGGGTGAAATCTACATGCTGATGGATGACACCGAAGTGCTTTTGAAAGCTGGCGACGTGGTCGTTCAGCGCGGCACCAACCACGCCTGGTCGAACCGCGGCACAGAGAGCTGCATCATCGCGTTTATTCTGGTCGACGGCGTCACCACACGTGACGCCCCGGCAGACAAGGCCCGCGGCATCCCGGACCGGTAACGCGACAAAAATAGCGGGCAAACAAACAAGCAGCGGTCAAATTGGCCGCCGCTTTTCTAATTCTACCGATTAATCTTCCAGCAGGTGTTCGTAGCGTGCGTCGGTCAGGGTTTTCATAAAGGCCACAAGCGCATCGATCCGCCGGTCATCCAATGCCGGGCCATGGGTCAATTCCTTGACGGAAAGCGTCTCGGTGACCTGCGGCGGTCCGAATTTTTTCCCAGTTTCCGGGTTAATCTGACGGGCTTGGGATTTTGAATTGTACTTGTTGTAGAACAGCATAACGGTGCGCAAGTCCTCAAAGACGCCGTTGTGCATGTAAGGCCCGGTCACAGCGACATTGCGCAGGGTCGGTACTTTGAACTTGCCCTGATTTTCGGGATCATCCGCCTCCGGGTTTGCCATCAAACCTGGATCAATAGTGCCCTGCTCTACTCCATTCAACTCCCGCAAACTCACGTTCTCCGGCGTACCGATGTTGTGATACTCGTAGTTGGAGAAAGTCTCTTGCGGATCGATCGCGCTGGATTTGAGCTGATGGCAAAGATTGCAGTTGGTGAATTGCTGCGAGAAAAACAGCACCCGGCCAAGCTCTTCCTCGTTCGTCAACTTGATCTCGCCGCGCAGGAAACGGTCATAGCGTGAATCAAACGGCGCGAAAGTTTCCGTGCGTTCAAAGGCTGCCAGAGCCTTGGTCATAGCCGCGTAGCCGGTTTCGGCATTTTCAAGCACGTCGTCGTCGAACAGGTTGGCGAAACTGTCCAGATAGACGGGATCCTCCTTGAGCCGGTCAACAACCGACTGCTTGTCAGGCATTGCCATCTCCACTGGATTGAGCGGAGGTCCGCCTGCCTGATCTTCCAGGGTCGATGCCCGGCCGTCCCAGAATTGCCCCCCAACCCACTTGCCTTCCTTGTTCCGGTGAAACGGAGGCGTGAACGCCGCATAGGATGCAGTCGGTGCATTGCGGTCGCCAAGAGAATGCCCATCGTCACCAATGGACGCCATGCCACGCGGATCCGCGAAACCGACATCGGGATCATGGCAAGTGGAACAGGATTGCGTGCGTTGCAGTGACAGGTTTTCGTCGAAAAAGAGTTTTTCGCCCAAGGCCTCCAAGGTCGCTGGTTGGGCATCGGCGGCGGCGCTTATAACCAGCCCGGCAGTTGCGGCCAAAAACCCGGCAATGATACGGCGAAATCTACTGCGCACTGAATACCTCACTCACAAGGAAGGGAGTAACCCCCTGTCGCTGCTTGAATAATGCGGCTTTTAGTGCGTATAGGCGGGCTCAGCAACCGTTGCGCGCCCGTGAGTGGCTCAACTAAGTAGTCTTACTTGCCATTCGGACTTACCTCAGCTGGTGGGCCGGAGAGCGTCTCCAGAAATGCCACTAGATCGGAGATTTCACCCTCGGAGAGATTGAGCGGCTTAAGCAAAGTTTCGCCGTCGGCATGCAGCCGGTCCAGGTTAAGCTTTGAATAGTGCCGGACGACGTCCTCGAGTGTTTCCAAGGAGCCGTTGTGCATGTAAGGGCCGGTCGCAGAGGCATTTCGCAGGGACGGCACCCTATATGCACCCCAGTCGGTGTGGGTGAATGCTGCGAAATTGGTAGGTGCCCGTGCGGCAATGCCTTGATCCTCGTCGCTGAACGGCCCAAGGCGGTTGAAGCGGCTTCCACGGAAGGCCTTCAAGCCACCATAACGGCCGGTATCGACACGCTTGTTGTCGGTGAAATGCCCCAACCCGACGCTGTGAAACTCCTTGTTGGTGAAGTTCGGGCCAAAGTGGCAGACGCCGCAGTTACCTCTGCCAGTAAAAAGCTTGAGCCCCCGCTTTGCGGCCTCCGGATAGGCGTTGATCCCGTAGCTGTCACCTGTTTCCAGAGCGTCCCGGAAGGCATCGAATTTCGTGCGCGGTGTAACCAGCGTTTCCTGATAGGCAGCCAAAAACTTGCCGATATTCACCAAGACGGTATCGGCTGGTTCCTCAGACGCAGCATGGCCAGTCAAGGCGCGGTAGCTCTTTGCCATGTCCGGGTGTTCAGCAATGCGTGCCGCGATCATGGCCGCAGTCGCTCCCATTTCCTTGCCGTCCAGGATCGGGTGGATGCTTTGCGCCCACAAGGTGTCCGATTTGCCATCCCAGCCGAACCAGCGGTTCAGCCGCAAATTCGCCAGGGACATGGAATTGCGGTCCACCCGTGCCATGCCTTCGCTGCGGGCCAAGCCATCGGTAAAGCTCAGCTCCGGAAGGTGACAGCTCTGACAGGAGACGTCGTTGTCACGGGAAAGACGAGGATCGGAGAACAGGCTTTTTCCGAAGTTGGCCACCTCCGCCTGGCCCGAAAAGCGATTTGATGGGTCAGCCGCTGTTTCCACCGGCCAGGGGCCGTGAGACAGGATGAGCGCGCGCTCTGACGGTGTGAACGCAACCTCTTCGGCAGACGAACCAACTGGCATGAATGCCGAGATGAGGCTCAGGCCAAATACAAAGACTGTCTGAATACGCTTCGCCGTCATGGCCCGACGACGGTCTCAGCCCTCAACCGCTCTGACTGATCCGGCCCTCTTGTATCGATGATGAACTCCCAGGTTCCCGGCATGTGCAAAAGGACATTTTCAGCAACGTAATGCCCATTCTCCTGCTGTTTCAGGTCTGGCCTGTAGGTCATGCCATGGCCATGCGCAGGCATGCGTGCATCCATCCGGACAACTTCGGTTCCCTGAGGTGCATCACATATCTGAATTTCCAGAAAGAAAGGTTCGGATACGGGAATGCCTTTTCCTGCAGGTGCAACAGCAACTGTGGCCGTCTTTCCCTCAAGAACAATTGCCTTCGCTAGCCCTTCCCCGCACAGGGTTTCCCCGGCCATCGCATGACCGGAGAACATCACAAAGCCGACAGATACAAGAGCCAGACGCTTCATTGCCGCTTGCGCGCCAGCAGGCGCTCCGCATTGCCATGGGCAATATTCCGCGCTAGCTCTTCTGGCAGATCGGCCATCCACTCGCGGCTCCAGTCCGCATGGGCGGCAACATAGGGCCAACGCTCCGGCGTGTAGGTATCCGTACCCACCATGAACCGGTCGGGAAATTCCTCGAACAATGCCCGCCAGTCGGGATCCAGCTGTCCGCCGCTGGCGTGATCCGACCGGAACGCCAGATCGGCCCACAGATTGTCATAGTCTTTGAGCAAGGCCCGCACGTCATCCGGGCTATCAAAACCTGAGTGCGCCCATAGAACACGGGCTTTCGGATACTGTTTGAAGATCAGTCGGACAGCTTCCGCGTCCGAATGGGCATGGAGAAACAGATCGTATTTCTTCGCGAGCTTGATCACACCCTGCATGACGTCGTTTTGCGCGTCATCGCCGTAAACATGAAACTCGCCAATACCTTCGTAGGTGTTCTTCTCCAGGCGGTCGCGCAAATGATCGAGAACGGTGATGTCGCTCAGCCAGCTCTGAGTCTCGCCCCTGCGCCGGTAGGGCCTCAATACCGGAACGATCAGATCCGGCGCGGCCTCATAAAGCATTTGCGTGCCATCGTCGCTGGAACTTGAAACAAAGGCGTGTTTCAGCCCTGCGTCACGCAGAATCCCGACAGCCTCTTCCGGCGGGAAAATCTGCCAGGCATCATGGCTGTAGTGAATATGGGCATCGACAATCGGCAGCTTTTCCGCTGCAGTGGCAAGACCACTAACTGCCAGCCCTCCCGCAGCAAACAAACAAATCAGACCGTTTTTCACGCAGTTCTCCTTCCTGCAAAAATCAGTTTGTTGCCGGGCCCCAATTTGCTCTGCGGAGAATGTGTATCAGTATTTTGAGCTGACAAGCATAAAAAATCGATATTTTGAAGTAATTTCTACAAAACCGAAACAATGAGCCTGGCCGCAACAACGGCCAGGTCTTTTGCTGCATCTGCCGATCGAACCAGACAGGCAGTTTCCAGTTCGAGGCATCATAGATCGAGAACCAGATGCGGCTCTCCGTCGGACGTTTTTTCCTTCGACTTGCCGGCCGGACCAACAATCCCGCTAATCCGGCTGCGGAAGTTTGAAAAACTGTCAAAAGCGACCACATCGACGGCTTCATCGAAATCAAGACTGATGCGGAACCAGCCCGGCTGAAGCCTCGCTGCTCCCACCACTGTCGCTTGAAATGGCTGCCCCAGATAACGCCCGGACACACGAGCCCCGGTACGATAGATATCTGAGGGCTGGTTCCCCATCGCAGCCAGAAAAGTATTCCAGTCGCGATAGCCATATTGCCGGGAAACCAGTTCCAGCGCCTCGCTGTGGCTTAGTTGTGTGCCGCGGCTCGCCAACTTTTCACGGATGCGTTTTGCTTGTGCCTTGGCTTCGGCAGGAGCCGGTAGAATGGCGGTCATAACGTCCCCTTCCCGTAGCTGCGCGGCAAAAAGGTATCATTGCAGTCACCTGAACCGGTCAGGCCTGCAAATCTGAATGGGATTGTATTGGACAAGTCCCGTACTCCTCTTTCAAGGTTCCGCAAATCAAGAGGATGGGTGCTCGCATTACCATCCGCGCGGAACGCGTGGAGGACTACAGATCATCAAGTGCAGAACTTCACCCAGGCTGTGCGCCTGCGAGCGGCCGGTGTCTGCAACCAGCGCGTCATATAGTGACAGTGCCGTATTCCGTCAAGGCTGGCGCCACAATGCGATCAGACATGGCTTTCTCTCAGCTCCGGCTGTCTTGTCGCCACCCAGCGCCGCGCAAGAACGTTTCGACTGCCTGCACAACACTTGCTTCTATCGTCTGTTTTGGAGGCGGCTGCGTTGAAAGAACCGCAGCCAGATGAACATCGCCGCGCACCGAGCCAAGAAAGTGCTCCGCCGCTATCTGCGGATCTTCAACATCAAGGAATCCCTTAGCCTTCTGCTCGCGGAAAAAGACTGCAAGATGGTGGCTTGCCCGCGCTGGCCCGTTTTCAAAAAACGTCTGTGCTAACTCCGGAAAATGCGGGGCTTCTGAAACCATGGCCCGAAACAGGGACAACCCTTCCGGCGAGACAAGCACAGACAGATAGCCGGTGCCCATACGAATAAGAGCCCCTTGCAGGTCATCTGCATCGAGAGGCGGACGCAGCGCAGCCAATACCCGATCCGACACCGCGACGACAATCGCCTCGAACATGGCCTCCTTGCTGGGGAAATACTTGTAGAGCGTCCGTTTGGAACCGCCGAGCCTGGCATGAACCTGATCCATGCTCGCCCGCCCATAGCCTTCGTGGAGGAAGATTTCGGCCGCAATACTTAGGATCTCCTCCCGCTTTTTTGCCTGCCGCCGGTCGTGACCATCAAGCACCGCGTCCACCGTCCGCCTCCAAAAATCAACTTGCAGACTTGACCGGTACGGCACCGTACCCTACATGTCAAGGTATGGTATGGTACGGTACTGTACCGTATCTACGACACTTCAAAACAGGAGACCGCTTATGACCAGGACATCTCCCGGAAAGACGTTCGATTGGGCCAACCTTATGTTCGGAGGAATGCTGGCACTTTCGCCGCTTCTACCAGCTTTTTCAGACAGGCCCACCGCCATCTGGAATGCACTGTTGGCAGCCTCCCTGGTTGCCGCCTGCTCCGCAGTTGCCCTTGCTAAACCGGCAGCTTGGATTGACTGGCTTGTTGCTGGTACCGGCGGCTGGCTGATCATCGCGCCAACGGTTCTCGGGTTCTGGTCAAACCCTGCAGCGCTCTGGATCCATGCTGTAATCGGAGTGACGCTGATCTTCCTTGGTGGACTGCAGATCATCAGCAGACACAACACAAAAACGGCTACCGGCACACGCTAACGGCGCAGCTTCATTCCTGAAGGCAACGGGTGCGTCCGCTTGTTTCTCAGGGCTGGGAACGCGCCTGAGCCCGACACCCCATCGGGCGCGTTCCCTGAAACCATCAGATGGCAGCAAGGGAGACGGAGATGATCAAACGGCTTTTGAAAGTAACGTTGGGCCTTGGCACAGCAACTGCCCTTTGCCTCGTAGCGGCCTATTACGCAGATCAATACTGGACCAACGGCCGGTTCATGGAAGAAACCGACAACGCATACGTACGCGGTGATATCGTCGCTATTGCACCGAAGGTTCCAGGCTATGTCTATGACGTTGCTGTGAAGGACAACCAGCCGGTAGAGGCCGGTGACATTCTCTTGAAGATTGACCCGGAAGATTATGATGCACGGCGTGCGCAGGCCGCTGCCGGTTTGAGCGCAGCCCGCGCCGCCAAGGCAAGCCTCGCTGAAGAACGCGCTCTGCAGGAAGCGCTAGTGGCGGAAGCAAAGGCGGGTTTGGCCGCAGCTCAGGCAGAAGCAACACGGGCCGAACGTGATCGCAAACGCGTCGAAGATCTGATTGCCAACGGCTGGACAACCGCCCAGCGCCATGACGGGGCCATTGCCGCGGAAACCCGGGCCAGAGCATTGGTCGCACAAGCTGATGCCGGTCTCGCCGCCCGGCGCCAGCGCCTGATCGTCATTGACGCCGAAGCCGTTCGCCTGGATGCCGCAATTGATCAGGCCGCAGCCCAGTTGAGGCTTGCCGAAATTGCCCTGAAAAACGCAGTCGTAAGGGCTCCTGTTGCAGGTTTCGTGGGCAACCGGCATGTGGAAGTTGGCCACTACGCGCGGCCGGGTGCGCCCTTGTTGTCCATCGTCGCATCTGATGACATCTGGATCATCGCCAATTTCAAGGAAACCCAACTAAAAGAGATTACCCCGGGCCAGGAAGTATCGGTGCGTGTGGATACCTTTGGCGACATGGAAATTTCTGGCCGGATTGACAGCCTGGCGCCGGCAAGCGGCGCTGAATTCAGCCTGCTCCCGCCAGACAACGCCACCGGCAACTTTGTTCGTATTGTCCAGCGTATACCGGTGAAGGTTACGCTGAATGAAGACACGGCCCTGATGACCGGTCTGAGGCCAGGAATGTCAGCCACAGTCAGTATCGATACACGCGGCAAATCTGCAGCACCAGTCGCCTCTTTGTTTGACATTGCAAGGGCAGCCTTTGCGGAGCTGCAAAGAGACCTCACCGGCGCGCTCTGATGACGGCCGCGCCTCAACAGACGGCTCTGGCCGCAGACACAACGTGTACCCTGTGGCAAGAACGGACGCCCGGCGGCTTCAATTCCGGCTCTGTGCCCATCACTACAGTGGCCCGATGGACTATCGCCACCGGACTGACGCTCGCCATATTGATGGATGCGCTGAACGGCACCATCTTTACTATCGCCCGTCTGCACATCATGGGAGATGTCAGCGCGACACCTGATGAAGTCGCCTGGTTTAATCTCGCCTACTTGATGGCCAAGGTTGCCTGCCTTCCCGCAGCGGCCTGGGCCGTAGACCGATTTGGCGAAACCAGGACCTTATTCTGGTCCCTGGCACTTGTTGCAGCCTCCTCGCTTCTGTGTGCCCTCCCCTTGGAACTGAATACATTCATTGCCGCCCGTATTTTGCAGGGGGCAGCCGGAGCCATTCTTCTGGTAACGGCACAGACCATCTTGTTCCGGCTGTTTGATAGCCGCAGTCAAGGTCTGGTGCAGGCGTTGTACGCGCTAGGTGCTGTCATGGCGCCAACTTCGCTGGCACCTGCGATACAAGGCTGGTTTACCGATGACTTTTCCTGGACCTTTGTGTTCTGGCTGAACTTGGGCCTGGCTGCCCTGGCCCTGTCTTGCCTTTTGCCTTTCCAATCCCTGCTGCCGGACTGCCGCCGGAATATCCGCCCATTCGACTGGATTGGCTTCAGCCTGTTCTCACTATCCATGACCGCCCTGGTCTACGTTCTGATTGAAGGACCGCGCTGGAACTGGCTGGAGGACCACCACATCGTCACATGGGCCGTGGCAGGCGGTCTTTCCTTGATCCTGACTGCCGCCTGGAGCTTTGCCCGGCGCGGCCGCTCGGAAACCTTCGACCGGACAGTCTTCACAGATGGACATTTTTCATTTGGTTTCTTTGTCAGTTTCGTCGCCGGCTTCGCACTCTTCGGCAGCGCGTTCCTGATCCCCGCCTTTGCCTTCAACGCGCTGTCCCTGCCCCCTTCGGACGCGGGCCTCCTGCTTTTGCCGGCAAGCTTGTTCGTCGGGGCAGGCCTGATTTTGGCCGGGGCACTGGTCAGCCTGAAAAACATCAATCCGCTGAAATTTGTCCCCCTGGGCGTTGGTCTCGTGATGCTGGCCATGTGGATGCTGTCCTGGTCGGGCATCGGCAGCGGCGCACATGATCTATGGCCGGGCCTCGCTTTGCGCGGCCTTGGGCTCGGCTTCCTCTTTCTCGCCATCACATTGGTAACGTTGAAAGGCCTCAGGCCGGATCACGTTGCTTCGGGCGTTGCCCTGTTCAATTTCGGCCGCCAGATGGGCGGCATCATCGGCATTTCGTGTCTCAATAGCTATCTGAACAGTCAGATCGCGCTCAACAGGCGGATCTTGATCGAAAACATCAATCCGGCAAACCTGCCTTTTCAAAACCATCAGGCAGCGCTGGCCACGCTCCTGGAAGGCCGTGGTCTTGATCCGGGACATGCTGCTGCGGGAGCTGCCGCGGTAATACAAAAGGCGATCCAGACCCAAGTCGCCACGCTTTCCTTCAACGAAGCCTTCTTCTCACTGGTTCTGCTGTTCGTTGCTGCCATACCGATGATCCTGCTGTTCAAGATCATGCAAAAGCTGACCGGCTGGGGGTACTGAAACAGTGTTCGGCAATGATGCGTTCCCGCCCCACCGCAGGAAGAGGGAATGGAATGGCTCCCTTTCGGCAACGCCAGTTCGGAGTGGTCAAAACAAAATCGGGAAAAGGGATTCGGAATTCAATACAAGCGGTGCAAATGCCACTAAGAAGCAAGACCTTAGTTAAAATCAACAGCTTGCGCCGAATCGATTTCTCTGGTTTATGAATCTTTCTTTTGAAAAGTCAATTATTTTATCAATCCCGAAAGTTTGAGTTGCCTCGGCCGATTGCCATCCCATGTACCATTAAGGGCAGAGACTTCGTATCGCCTAACAATGGATGATCAGATGGAGATCTACACACGTTTCGCCGAAGACTACAAAAACAACAGCCTGGAAGAGATATCGATCCAGGACTACCTGCTCGGATGCAGAGACAACCCCCTGATGCGCGCAACCGCGGCCGAGCGAATGATGGCTGCGATAGGGGAACCGGAAATCGTAGATACCAGCCAGGACCAGCGCCTTGGCAGGATCTTCATGAACCGGACGATCAAGCGCTACGCCCCCTTTAAAAACCTGTTTGGAATGGAAACGACGATCGAGCGGATCGTCAGCTTCTTCCGTCACGCCAGCCAGGGCCTGGAGGAACGCAAGCAGATCCTCTATCTGCTCGGCCCCGTGGGTGGCGGCAAATCCAGCATCGCCGAAATTCTGAAGAAGCTGATGGAACAGGAGCCGATATATGTGCTCAAGGCCGGTGATGAAATCAGCCCGATTTATGAATCGCCGCTTGGCCTGTTCAACTCCGACCGGATGGGCGGCCTTCTGGAAGACAAGTACAATGTGCCCAAGCGCCTGCTGACAGGCCTGATTTCACCCTGGGCTTCCAAACGGCTCGATGCGTTCGACGGCGACATCTCGAAGTTCACGATTGTCAAGCTTTCCCCCTCGCGGCTGCGGCAGATCGGGGTAACAAAAACCGAACCGGGTGACGAAAACAATCAGGATGTCTCGGCCCTCGTCGGCAAGCTCGACATCCGCAAGCTGGAAGACTTCAGCCAGAACGATCCCGATGCCTACAGCTTCTCCGGCGCATTGAACCGGACGACCCAGGGCTTGATGGAATTCGTCGAGATGTTCAAGGCGCCGATCAAGGTCCTGCATCCACTCCTGACAGCCACCCAGGAAGGCTCATATGTGGGAACGGAGAACATCGGTGCCCTTCCCTTCCAGGGTATTATTCTGGCGCACTCGAACGAATCCGAGTGGCAGCAGTTCAAGAACAACAAGAACAATGAGGCGTTTCTCGACCGTATCAGCGTCGTGAAGGTGCCCTATTGCCTGCGCTGTTCTGCAGAAACGGAGATCTACGAGAAACTCCTCAGCCAGAGCGCACTCTCAGAAGCGCCGTGTGCGCCTGAAACTTTGCCGATCCTGGCCAAGTTCAGTGTTCTGACCCGTCTCCACGATCATGAAAACTCAACGCTTTACTCCAAGCTTAGGGTTTATGACGGCGACATGCTCAAGGATGCCGATCCGAAAGCAAAATCCTTGCAGGAATACCAGGATTCTGCCGGTGTAGATGAAGGCATGACCGGTGTTTCCACCCGCTTTGCCTTCAAGGTGCTGTCCGAAACATTCAATCACGATACGGAGGAAGTTTCGGCCGATCCCGTTCACTTGATGTATGTTCTGGAACAGGCCATCCGGCGCGAGCAGTTCGACGGCAATACGGAAGCCAAGTATCTGGATTTCCTCAAGTCGGAGCTTGCGTCCCACTATGCGGAGTTCATCGGCAACGAGATCCAGAAAGCCTATCTGGAATCCTACACCGACTATGGCCAGAACCTGTTTGACCGCTACATCGCTTATGCGGACGCATGGATAGAAGAGCAGGATTACAAGGATCCGGACACGGGACAGATCTTCGACCGGGAAATCCTGGAAAAGGAACTGGAAAAAATCGAAAAACCGACCGGGGTCGTCAATCCCAAGGACTTCCGCAACGAAGTGGTGAAATTCGTTCTGCGGGCCCGTGCGGAAAACCACGGCCGGAATCCGGATTGGCGCCAGTATGAAAAACTGCGTCAGGTTATTGAAAAACGCATGTTCGGCAAGGTCGAAGAACTCCTGCCCGTCATCAGCTTCGGCGCAAAACGGGACAAGAAAACCGACGCCAAGCACCATGAGTTTGTCGAGCGGATGACCAGTCATGGCTACACCAAACGGCAGGTGCGCCGGCTGGTCGAATGGTACATGCGCGTGAACAAGGCCGGATAAACAGCCAGCAAGACGGAGAGAACCATGACTCATTTCGTCGACCGCCGGCTGAACCCAAAGGACAAGAGCTTGAGCAACCGGCGACGGTTTCTCAAGCGCGTGCGGACCCAGATCAAGAAGGCGGTCGAAGAGGCCGTGCGCGAGCGCGGTATCGCTGATGTCGACCGGGCCAAGGATGTAACGGTTCCAACCCAGGGCGTTGCCGAACACACATTCCGGCAAGCGTCGGGCAAGGGCCGGCGGGAACGCGTCTTTACGGGCAACAAGTCCTTTCAGGCCGGAGATCAGATTAAAAAGCCGCCCTCCGGCGGTGCGGGCGGTGCTGGCAAGCAGGGATCAGCGGATGGTGAAGGTGAGGACAACTTCCTGTTCGCGCTCTCGCGCGAGGAGTTTCTCGACTTCTTCTTCGACGACCTCGAATTGCCGGATCTGGTCAAGCAGAGCCTGAAGGAGATTACCCGAACCCATCCGCACCGGGCCGGGTTTTCCAGTTCCGGATCCCCGGCCAACATCAATGTGGCCCGCACCATGCGCAATGCCTTTGGCCGCAGGATCGGACTTCGGCGGCCAAAGCAAGAGGAACTGTTGCAGGTTCTGGACCGCATTCAGCAACTGGAAGATGGCGCTGCCCTCACCCCTGAACAGCGGCAGGAACTCACCGCCTTGCAGGCAAAACGGGACGAGCTTGAACGGCGGCGCAAGGTGGTTGCCTACATCGATCCGCTGGATGTCCGGTACAACTATTTCGAACAGCAGCCGGAACCGAATGCAAACGCGGTGATGTTCTGCTTGATGGATGTATCCGCATCCATGGGCGAACGGGAAAAGGATCTGGCAAAACGCTTCTTCATGCTGCTGCACCTGTTCCTCGACCGCCGCTACGATAAAACAGAGATCGTATTCATCCGCCACACCCACGATGCTTCGGAGGTGGATGAGGAAACGTTTTTCTATTCACCCCAAACCGGCGGCACGTTTGTGAGCACGGCTCTGGTGATGATGAAAGAGGTCATCGAGGACCGCTATCCGCCCTCGGAGTGGAACATCTACGCGGCACAAGCTTCAGACGGCGAGAACTTCAGCGGCGATTCTTCCAAATGCGCAGCGCTTCTGTCTGAGGAGCTGATGAAGGTCTGCCAGTATTTTGCCTATGTCGAAATCGTCAGCGAAGCCGAAGCGGAACTGATGAACAGCGAGGCAAGCGGCATGGAACTTTGGCAGGCCTATCGCCAGGTCGCAGAGGCTTGCCCGAATTTTGCGCAAAAGCGTGTTGCCGCGATCGCAGATATCTATCCGGTTTTCCGCGAACTTTTCTCGCGGGGTCAGGCAGAAAAGAGCAATGGGTAAACACGTACCAAAGACAAAATCAGATCTGCTGTTCGACCAGGCCGATTGGGACTTCGACACCCTGCGGCGCACATTCGATGCCATTGAGGAAGTCGCCCGCAACGACTTGGAACTGGACGTCTATCCCAACCAGATCGAGATCATTTCATCCGAGCAGATGCTGGACGCCTATTCGTCCATCGGCATGCCGCTGATGTACCATCACTGGTCCTTTGGCAAACACTTCCTTGGCCATGAACGGCTCTACCGCAAGGGCGCGCGCGGCCTTGCCTATGAAATCGTCATCAACTCGGACCCTTGCATCAGCTACTGCCTTGAAGAGAACACCATGCCGCTTCAGGCCCTGGTCATGGCCCATGCGGCCTTCGGCCATAACCACTTCTTCAAGAACAATCACCTGTTTGAACAGTGGACGGACGCGGAGGGCATTCTCGATTACCTGGAATACGCCCGCCGTTTCATTGCCGGCTGCGAGGAAAAGCATGGCCAGACCGAGGTTGAGACGGTTCTGGATGCGGCTCACTCGCTGATGAATTATGGCGTTTTCAGGCACCGGCGGCCGCGTCAGCTGTCGCTTCGCGAGGCAGAGGAACAGCGCCAAAGCCGCATCGAGGCGGCAGAGAAGAACGTCTACTATCTCTGGAACACGATCCCGGCACGGCCAGGCGATGACAGCGAACGGGACGCCGCGCTTCAGGAACGCAAGCGGGAAATGGAGCTGCCGGAGGAAAACCTGCTCTATTTCCTGGAACAGTACAGCCCCATTCTTCAGTCCTGGCAGCGGGAAATCCTCAGGATCGTCCGCAACATCGGCCAGTACTTTTATCCGCAGAAACAAACGAAGGTGATGAACGAGGGTTGCGCCTGTTTCGTTCATTACTACATCCTCAACGAGCTCCATGCTCAAGGGCGGGTGACAGATGGTGCGATGCTGGAAATCCTGCACAGCCATTCCAGCGTTCTGACGCAGCCCGATTTTGATGACCCGAGATTTGGCGGCTTCAATCCTTATGCGCTTGGTTTCGCGATGATGCAGGACATCCGCCGGATCTGTGAGGACCCTACTGCTGAAGACGAGGAGTGGTTCCCCGGTATCGCGGGCAAGAAGGACTGGCGGGGCGTGTTGAAATCCGCCTGGGCCAACTACCGGGATGAAAGTTTCATACAGCAGTTTCTCTCACCAACCGTAATGCGCCGCTTTAGAATGTTTGCCCTGGCTGACGATGCCAAGGATCCCTATTGCACGGTCACCGGCATCCACAACACACAAGGATACCGGCATCTGCGAGATGTGCTTGCCCGCGACCACGACATGGCGACACAAGAACCGGAGATCCAGATTGTCGACGCGGATCTGATGGGCGACCGCTGCCTGCATCTACAAGCGGTTCAACGTAATGGTATTCCGCTCGACCCGGAAAGCCGGGATGCCACCATCGGGTTCGTCGAGAAACTTTGGGGCTATAAGGTTGAAATGAAGGAAGTGAGTGCTTCTCACTAATCTACGGATGCCCGGTCCTATGGCAAATCTGGTATCAAGCGACAACAAAACAACCAGTCCAGATTGTACATCGGACTGGCCTGAGCCAATCAGAGTGATCGTGCCTGCGCCGGTATCAATAGCCAGATCATCGCTCCTGTTGCCTTTGGCGGCATCGCCTTCAGATCGTTATTTGTCAGCGCCCCGTCACTGAACACCTTGTCGGACCAGCCAACTGCACCTGCAGATATTTCGCCCGGCCGTTTTAGGGCGGCAATCGGCAGAATTGGGCGGTCTAAAGAGCGTTTGGACGAACTGCTGAGCTTCCGCGCATAAACCGGACCAGACAGCTCGCTGCCAGCCGGTCTGCATACCAACCTTTGCTCACTTGTGAAGAGTTAAGCCCCAAACAGCTAACCGGGCAGCTGTCTGACTGAAACGTGGCCCAATCAAATTGTATCCACGTTTATCAGCAACTGTACCTGTCCCGGTTCTTTCTCCTCGCGTTCCAATACGACCAAAGAAGAACGGTGCGTCAGCAAAAGCTAACCGTCAGCTTAAGATTTCGCGGGAGAGAGATTATTGCATGGCAATGGTTTGGAATCGAGCTGCAGAGAGGCACGCCTGTCGTTAGCGACGGTCGGGAAGCCTGCTCTTTTGATGCGGATGCGCAACAAGCAGAAACACGGCAGCATAGATAGCGTTTCCATCTGCTGACCGGCCCCGGCACCGCGGAAATCCCTTTCAAAGCCCGGAGACTAACACCCCCGGGCGGTTGTACGCGAAAACAAACCAAAAAACGGAGGAGAAACTATGAAGACCAACCATCTATTTCTGAAAACCCTTTTGGCGGGGGCCGTGACGATGTTCACTGGCATTGCCGCCGCGCAGGATGGAAAGCCGGACACGGTTACT
Organism: Roseibium sp.; assembly: GCA_965230705.1. Classification (GTDB taxonomy): domain Bacteria; phylum Pseudomonadota; class Alphaproteobacteria; order Rhizobiales; family Stappiaceae; genus Roseibium. The sequence continues at coordinate 344,859 of CBDDLN010000002.1, forward strand.
GAATGGGTGTTTCAACCCTGTTTTGACTCATCCGATGCCGGCTGGGGAAGCGGCGTCGTGCCATGGATCAAGGCTGTTGAAGAAGCGACCGAAGGCACCGTCAAAATCAAACTGGAACCTTCCGGAGCCATCACCAGCGGTTCGGAAGCATTCGGTGCAACGGCAGCTGGCCTGATCGATGGCACCGCATGCTGGGGGTCCGTTTATAGTGGCGATATGCCTGAGGGGATGCTGGCGTTCGGCATGGCAATGGGTGCCAGCAGCACCGAACAGGCATGGGAAGCCATGTGGGGCAATCCCAAGTACCGCATCGGCGATCTGATTCAGCAAGCGGCCAATGACCGCAATTTGCACTGGGTTGGCTGGACCAACCAAGGCCCCAACGCCATGTTTACGAAGTTCCCGGTTCGCAAAATGGAAGACTTGGCCGGCAAGAAAATGCGCGCCGGCGGACCTCAGGCTCTGTTCCATGAAGCCATGGGCGGTGCACCGGTTTCCATGGGCGGTGGCGACATCTATACCGCAATCAAGTTGGGAACCATCGACGGCACCTACTGGGATACCGGTGGCATTGATGACATGGCCTTCCATGAAGTCATCAAATACGCCGCACAACCTGGCTGGTGCCCTGCCCAGCATCAGGAAACCTTCGTGAACCTTGAAAAGTGGAATGCGCTGACACAGTGGCAGCGGGACCGCATTGAAGGCGTTTTCGAAAGCACGTATTTCGAAACCAGCAAACTGCACGAGGAAGGTGTCGCACACGCCTTGCAGACCCTCGTTGATGCTGGCGGTGAAGTGATCCAGTTCTCCGATGAAGAAATCAAGAGAATGCGTGACAAGTCCATCGCAGAGGTCTGGCCGCAGGTTGCCGAAAGGTCGGAAGGCAATGCCAAGGGCGTAGAGATCTGGATGCAGTTCCTGAAAGACAAAGGGGAACTGTAACGGTCGTTGCTGACGACCTACACGCGCTGATCTAGAGAGGCAGGCCCGAGCAAGAGATTATTGGGCCTGTCTTGTCCGGTTCAACGCCGATTTCCCAGTCGGCACAACCACATTCCCGAAGGCGGCAAGTGGTTTGCAGTTTGCGCCAGGACGGGCACACTTTCGGAGGAAACATGTACAAGAAGATCTTAATTGCGAGCGCTCTGGATCAGGGATTTGCCCAAAAGGCAGCGCAAGCGGCAAAAAAGCTTCTGTCAGATGACGGCGAAATCGTTGCCGTGCACGTAATTGAGCCCGTCAACAATGTCGTGGAGTCGTTCGTCAGCGAAGAAGCGAAAAGCAAGGGCCGTGAAACCATCAAGGGAATGATGGCTGACCGCTTCAGCAACGAGCAGCAAATTGAAACTGTAATCCTCACTGGACACCCGGGCAGCGAGATTCCGGCCTACGCTGAGAAGAGCGGGGCGGACTGTATCATCGTTGGTTCGCATAAGCCGGGGCTGGAGGATTTTTTCCTTGGTTCAACGTCGTCGCGTGTTGTGCGCCATGCCAATTGTGCCGTCCATGTGCTGCGCTAGTTCACGCGCTCACAAATGAGCTCAAATTCGGCAAAGATCAGCAATAAAGGCCGCATAGTAGCAGGCTTATTGCCCGGCTGAGCAGACTGGCGTGGCAAATCGAAGCCGTTTGGCACCGCTTCGTGATGGGATGAACCGGGCGGGCAACCGCCTTGCAACCTTATGAAAACCAAAGGGCTTTCTGCGGATTTACGCTCTATGCCCGTGTAAGTTCATCTCCACCTCTTCAATCTCATTCATGAGGGCGCGACCGAGTATCTGCGTCAAACCCTCCCCAGCTTAGCGAGTCTGGCTCCGCCCGATACGCTCTTTACGTGTAAGCCGCGCCGCTTATAGACTGATTGCGAAAATTACCAATGAATGGCAGCATTTACCGATGGAACTGAAATCGCGAGCACATACCGGTGAAAACGCCATTGGCCCCGTCTCGAGTGGTCTGCACCACGTAACATCTCGCAACAATCGCAAGCGCCTATCCACGGTCGTTGGCGCCTCCAGCTACCATGGCCAGAAGGGGCGCCGTGCATTGCCTGAGACCATGGTTGGCGGCCACACAGAGTGCATTGGTTGTGAAACCCTCCCCGTCCGCTTAAGCGCAGGACCTGTGTCGCACAGAACAAAAGGCGTCAAACCGCTCGCGGCCTCTCTACCAAAGACGTTGCCAAATGCAGTTCAGGATTGAGATTGACAAAACAGGAAAGGTCGGGCTCAGGGATCAGATTGTCGCCGAGATTTCCCGGCTAATCTTCCAAGGGGTGCTCGTGACCAATTCGAGGTTGCCCTCATACCGGAATTTTTCTCACTCACTCGACGTTTCGATCAATACGGTAATCGCGGCCTATGGCATTTTGGAAGACCAGGGTTTGATCCAGTCAAAGCCCCGATCGGGCTTCTTCGTCAGTGGCTCTGAAAGTGCGTGCGAACGAAAAACAGACGCCCTCGATCTTGGACGACGGCCGGCTTCGACAATGTGGCGACGGTTGAACTGGCGCAGGCGCTCCGAAGATTTGCGGCCCATCTGCCGGCCTGAAGACTGGTACGAGTACGAATTCCCTTTTGTTTGCAACCAGATTGACGAAGACAGATTTCCCGTATCGCAGTGGCGGGAGTGTTCCCGGCTGGCCATGAACAGGAAAGACCTGAAGGTTTGGTCCGCCGACAGTCAGTATTCCGATAGCCAAGAACTGCTCGAACAGGTCTGCACGCGGATTTTGCCGCGCCGCGGTGTCTTCGAAACCACCGATTCCGTCTTGGTGACTATTGGCAGTCAAAACGGGCTCTATATAACCAGTCAACTGCTTGGCGGGCGTCAACGAACGGCAACAATCGAGGACCCCGGCTACCCTGACGCACGCAAGATATTGCGGGCAAGCTTTGGCGAAGTGCAGTTTCAACCGGTCGACGACGAAGGTATCGTGGTTGACGAACGTCTTCGCGGCACGACGCTGGTTTTCACGACACCAAACCGGCAATTTCCAACCACTGTCACAATGTCCGAGCGCCGACGAAAGGACTTGATTGCAGCGGCTGAAGAGTATGATTTCTTCATTGTTGAAGATGACTACGAGTGCGATGTCGACTATCGCAACTTCACGCCCTTTCCACTGCGCAGTTCCGAGAAAAAGGAACGTGTCATCTACCTTGGAAGCTTGTCCAAGGGTCTCTCGCCGGGTCTAAGGCTTGGTTATCTCGCAGCGGCGCCGGAGTTTATTGAGGCGGCCCAGGACATGCGCGGCACCATGCTTCGTCATCCGCCGATTATCCTGCAGCATACCGCCGCTACTTTCCTGCGGTTCGGGTACTATGAAAGTCATCTCCGCAGGTTGCACGGCGACTACATGGACCGTTGGGGCATCGCAAACGAAATCATCCGTCAGCTTTTGCCAGGTTTCGACGTCAAGGGTGAGTATGGCGGAACCAATTTTGTGCTCAACGATCAGAACAAGACACTCAGCGCTTCAGCAATTGTGCAAGGAGCCCAAAAACGCGGTGTCGTTGTTGAAGAGATATCGTCGTGTTTTTCCGATTATGAGATCGGGAAGCTTTATTTCCGGATGGGCATGTCGTCCATTCCGACGGCCTCCATCGAACCTGGAATCAAGGCGTTGGCCAAAGCCGTTGCCAATTTGCGCAGCGCTTCGTGCACCTCCCATTGAAGATCAGTGTCCAGCCCTTGTTATAGGAACCTGACACTGATCCTGACGTGATATGGCTAGCAAATCGTGATATCTGGATAAGGCGCTAAACGTCCTTGCCACCAGTGAAGTTGAATTCCGCTCCGGTCCGGATGCCCGATGGCCAGCGCGATGTCATTGTCTTCAGCCGTGTGTAGAACCGGACGCCTTCCATACCGTGGATATGGTGGTCTCCGAACAACGACCGTTTCCACCCGCCGAAGGAGTGATAGGCCACGGGAACCGGTATCGGCACGTTGACACCAACCATCCCGATGCGTACCCGCGCCCAGAAGTCGCGTGCTGCATCTCCGTCCTGGGTGAAGATCGCGGTCCCGTTGCCGTATTCGTGATCGTTGATCATCTGAACTGCCTCCTCATATCCGCCTGCGCGAACGACGGACAGAACCGGCCCAAAAATCTCTTCCTTGTAGATCGACATATCGGTGGTGACATTGTCGAACAGACAACCGCCAATGAAATAGCCGTCCTCATACCCTTGAAGACGAATATCCCGTCCATCCACGACCAGCTTCGCACCCTGCTCGACACCCTTGTCGATCAGAGTGTTGATCTTGTCGTAGCTCTGCTTGGAAATGACCGGCCCAAGTTCTGAAGCCGGATCGGTATAGGGGGCCACCTTCAGTGTACGCACACGGGGTTCCAACGCTTCGACCAGCCGATCCGCTGTTCCCTCACCGACTGGGACAGCCACCGAAATTGCCATGCATCTTTCGCCGGCCGAACCGTAAGCAGAACCGATCAGCGCGTCGGTGACCTGATCCATGTTTGCGTCAGGCATCACGACCAGGTGGTTCTTTGCGCCACACAAGGCCTGAACCCGTTTTCCGTTCGCAGTGCCACGTGAATAAATGTAGTGACCGATCGGCGTTGAGCCGACGAAGCTGATCGCCTCCACTTTCGGATTGTCGAGCAAAGCATCGACCGCTTCCTTGTCGCCGTTCACAACATTGAACACACCTTCCGGCAGGCCTGCTTCCGCCAGAAGTTCCGCAATTTTGAGCACGACCGTTGGATCTTTTTCAGACGGCTTCAGCACAAAGGTGTTTCCGCAGGCGATCGCCACGGGATACATCCACAACGGGACCATCGCCGGAAAATTAAAGGGCGTGATCCCGGCAACGACCCCGACCGGCTGACGCACAGAAAAGCTATCGACGTTGGCAGCCACGGCCTCCGAATACTCGCCTTTTAAGAGTTGCGGGATACCGCAAGCGAACTCGACCACTTCAATACCGCGCGCAATCTCCCCCTTTGCATCGGGAATCGTTTTGCCGTGTTCTGCCGAAAGAAGTTCGGCCAGTTCGTTCATGTGGCTTTTCAGCAGGTCCCGGAACTCAAACATCACGGTTGCGCGTTTTGCGGCCGGTGTCGCAGCCCAGCCGGGAAGCGCTGCTGCAGCGACATCAACGACGGCATCCACATCCTGCCTCGATGCCAGCAGCACCTGCCCCGTTACCTTGCCAGTTGCGGGATTGAAAATGTCACCAGTTCGATCAGAATTTCCCGACCAGGGCTTGTTCGACAGAAAATGACCGATGGTGGTCATCGTTGATCTCCCATGTTTCATAATTTTGACTGCGGCCTGCTGATCGCGAGCCTTGCATCGAAACAGGGTGCTGCCACGGACCCAAACTGAGAAGTAACAGTTTCCGATAGTGACGGTTACAGAACGGGCCGAAGTAACCGCCCTTTAGATAGTTCCTGGAAATGGCATTTACCGGCCGGCACACAGGCAAAAGCCTTTGTTGGAGCTGTATCCATATTTATTGACAATTGTACCTACTGCCTCAGCCTTTCCTTAACTCGAATGAAAGGCACCACATTGGGCCACGGCTTACGTCCCGGCCCGAGTGAGAAGACGGAGGGGGAAATCACTTAGTTTCGAAGCGATCTCCATGAAAGCATTTATGTTTTCGGATTGAGGCGTTCTGCGGAAAAACGCATCCGCCATATCGAAGTGTGTTGAATTTTCGTCAGCGTTGAAATGAACAATCAAAGTAGAGATGGACGACCATGAGCATTGAAATTATTACCCTGCTTTACTTTCTGGTTCTGTTTTTCGCTTTGTTTCTCGGCCTGCCCGTGGCTTTTGGCCTTGGAGGCACAGCCGTTATCTTTGCCGCAATCTTTGAACCGCGGGCTCTTCTCACAGTCCCAAGCGCTTTCTACTCCACCCCATGGAACAATGTGCTGGTGACAGTTCCGCTGTTCCTGTTCATGGGAAGCCTCATACGGTTCTCGGGAATTGCCGAAGCTGCCTATGATGCGGTGTACAAGATCATCGGCCATATCGCGGGCGGGCTGGCGATGGGCACAGTCAAGGTCTGTACGATCTTTGCAGCCATAACCGGGATTACGCCACCGGCGACGATCACGATGGGGCAAATAGCATACCCATCCATGATCAAGTACCATTACAGCAAGGACATTGCCATTGGATCGATTGGCGCTGGCGGCGCCTTGGGGGCCCTCATCCCGCCAAGTGTTCCCTTCATTTTCTATGGCCTTCTGGCGAAAGTTTCCATTGGCGGATTGTTCTTGGGCGGATTGCTGCCGGGCTTGATGCTTGCCGTATTCTATATGACCTACATCGGCATCCGGTGCAGGCTTCAGCCGCACATGGGACCTGCAATCCCTGCCGAAGAGAAATTCACCAGAGCTGAAAAACTCAGTGCTCTCGTCAGTATTTGGCCGTTTATGCTGCTCATCGCCATTGTGCTTGGCGCGATTTGGGGCGGAATAGCAACACCGTCAGAGGCCGCTGCATTCGGAGCAACCGGAGCCCTCGTCATCAACCTGATTTACGGTAGGCTTTCCTGGGAAGTGCTTAGGGAATCTTTGACTACGACGGTGAAACTGACCGGCATGGGTCTTTGGATATTGATTGCGTCCAACATCTATCTGAACGTCTTCAATTCTCTTGGTAGCCAGAAGCTGGTGACGACCCTGGTTCTGAGCATGCCGGGTGGAGAAATGGGCATCCTGCTGATGATGATGTTCATCATCTTGCTGCTCGGCATGGTCATGGATGATTGGGCAATCATCATGCTGTGCACGCCGCTCTTCATTCCGATCATCGACACGCTGGGGATCGACAAGCTGTGGTTTGGCGTTCTGTTTATCGTCAACATTCAGATTGCCTATCTGACACCACCCTTCGGCTTTGTCCTCTTCTGGCTGAAGAGCGTCATGCCGCCTGACGTCACCATGGGCGACATTTACAAGTCAGTCGGACCCTTCATCGTGCTGCAGTTCATAGGCTTGATCTTGGTGTTCCTCTTCCCGTCAATCGCCACCTGGCTGCCGGAACTGTTAAAATAGTTCGTAAGCTATGGGTTGAGTTAGGCACGAAAACAAATCGGAAAGGCCACGGTTCCTGACCTTTTGAGATCAAACCGAAATGAGAGAGTGTTGATCAAATGCCAGTTACAAAACTATGGAGCTTGTTTGAACGAGGGGTTGACCTCCTCGCCGGGTTGATGGGCCGCGTCGGCTGGGTACTGATCCTCTATTGCACGTTCTTCGGCGTGACAGATGTCTTCCTCCGGTACGTTCTGAATTCGCCGTCCCTTTGGATTTCAACTACCCTGCAATTTGCCATGGTGCTGCTAGCGTGCGTCGGCGGCATCTATTCCCTGAATGACAATGCCTTTGTCAAACTGGATCTCTTCTATGCAAACTTCTCTGCAAGGAAAAAGGCAGTTTGCGATATCATCACGGTTGTCTTCACATTCCTGTTTCTCGCAGTCTTGATGTGGAAGGGCTATCAGGCCGCCATGCTTTCCATCAAATTGAACCAGATGACGCCAACCAGCGTTCCCATCCCAATTTATCCGCTCAAGGTGTTCTTCCCGATTACCGGCGCGATCATGCTGTTGATCGTGATCAAAAAACTGGTGCGCGACATCCGGACCGTGGCGTCTGGCTGAAATTCGCAAAAAACATGCGCCTGCTGACCTCTGACGGCAGGGCGCTCCGCATATGAAGGCCCCATCACCAAACCCCGCCTGGCGGTTTCGCCAGGCCCTATTGTGGAGTTCGGCAGAGCGCATTTTATTCGAACTCTACCGGTTTCCGTTTTCTCTGCCCGGGGGGTGTGACGATACGGAGACCGTCATGGCAGCAGATCGTCTTTGCAGGAAAGCCGGGCTATCGGGCAACATGTCCTTTGTTTCTCGCCACCTCAACTACTCCGCCGCCGCCGGGATTTGCGTCCGCACTGGCCGCGCTGAAACATCCTTCTCGTCCATGGAAGGCTTGATGCGACGAAGCCGCAAGGCGTTCGTCAGGACGAAGACTGAGGAAAGCGCCATCGCGCCGGCCGCCAATACCGGAGAAAGAAGAACGCCAAGGGCAGGATAAAGCACACCTGCTGCCACCGGTATGAGTGCAGTGTTATACGCAAAAGCCCAGAAGAGGTTTTCCCTGATGTTGCGCATCGTGCGTTTTGACACTTCGTGGGCATTGACCACGCCGCGAAGATCGCCCGACATCAGGACGACATCGGCAGATTCAATCGCAACGTCGGTTCCGGTTCCAATGGCAATGCCAATGTCCGCATGGGCCAACGCGGGCGCATCATTGATACCATCCCCGACAAAGGCGATTTTGCTTCCCTCACCGCGAAGATCGTTCAATGCGGCGACCTTGCCATCAGGCAGCACGCCAGCGACGACGGTGTCAATTCCTGTTTCCGCGGCGATCGCCTCGGCGGTCTCCCGTTTGTCACCGGTGATCATCGCCACCTTGAGACCCTGCGCATGGAGGGCGGCGATGGCGTCCCTGCTAGAGGGCTTGACCGGATCGGATACCCCGATCACAGCCGCTATCTGGCCGTCAATAGCGGCAAAGAGCGCTGTCCGGCCACGCCGCGCAAAGTCTTCTTCCGGAGCTCGCAGATCACCAATCTCAATGCCTTCCTTCAGCATGAGACGATCGGCTCCAACCAGAACCCTCTTTTGCGAAACCACCCCGCTGACGCCATGACCGGTGATCGACACGAAGTCTTCTGCATTCAGGCGTTTCTCACTTTCCAGGGAAGCCGCGCGCACAATCGCCTCTGCGACCGGGTGTTCCGATCGGCTTTCAACGGCGGCAACCATTTCCAATACGCTTTGCCGGTCAAAACCATCTGCGAGCACCATATCGGTCAGTTCCGGCCGGCCTTCGGTGACCGTTCCGGTCTTGTCGAGCGCGACTACACTGACTTCCGCCAGTTGCTGAAGCGCATCACCTTTGCGGAACAACACACCCATTTCTGCCGCCCGTCCCGTTCCGACCATGATCGACGTAGGTGTTGCCAGGCCCATGGCACACGGGCAGGCAATGATCAGCACCGATACGCCGGCAACAAGCGCAAAGGTTAGCGCCGGTTCCGGACCAAGGATCAGCCATGCAGCAACGGTGAGAGCGGCGGCCAACATCACGGCTGGAACGAACCAAAGGGTTATCTTGTCGACCAATCCCTGGATCGGGAGCTTTGCGCCCTGTGCTTCCTCTACCATGCGGATGATCTGCGAGAGCGTCGTGTCAGCCCCAACCCGGGTTACCGAATATTGCAAGCTGCCAGAGCCATTGACCGTGCCTCCGGTGACCTGCGCTCCCGCGGCCTTTTCAACCGGAACCGGCTCTCCGGTAATCATGCTTTCATCGACATGCGATGATCCCTCGATCACATCGCCATCAACGGCGATCCGCTCACCTGGACGGACAACAATCGTATCGCCGATTGCGAGGGCATCGATTGGCACCTCGACCGGCTCGCCATCCCGCAACACCCTTGCCGTCTTCGCCTGAAGACCCAGAAGTTTCTGAATTGCGGCACCGGTTCGCCCTTTGGCTCGGGCTTCCAGGAACCGTCCAAGCAGGATCAATACCACGATTACGGCCGCAGCTTCAAAGTAGACCGCCCGAACTTCGTCCGGGATCAATGCTGGAAGGAAAGTTGCAACAACCGAATAGGCATAGGCTGCGCCCGTGCCGACTGCGACCAGGCTGTTCATGTCCGGAGCCCCCTTCAGCAGCGCCGGAAAGCCTATGGTGTAAAAGCTTCGTCCTGGACCTATCAGGACAATGGTGGTCAAGATGAACTGCAGGACCCAACTGGTCTGCTGGCCAACCGTTGCATTGATCCAGTGGTGCATGCCGGGAATTATGTGACTTCCCATTTCGACAATAAAGACCGGAAGCGCAAAGGCCGCGGCGACGGCCATCTTGCGGAAAAGATGTTGCGCTTCCTCCTGCTTTCGCTCGCTGCGGTCACGCGTTGCGCCGGCTTCAGCAAGCGTTGCCGGATATCCGGCAGCTGTCGAAGCCTCGACTAATGCCTTTGGTGTTACGGCACCTTCAGCATAAGTTATGCTGGCTGTTTCCGAAGCAAGATTGACGTTCACATCAACAACACCGGGTACAGCCTTCAGAGCACGATCAACCCGGCCGACGCAGGATGCACAAGACATCGAGCCAATGTTCAAGGTGACTGTTTGAGTGCGCGCCGGATAACCCAGCTGCCCGAGCTTTGTGATCACACTGACCGCTTGCTCTGAATTCTCAACGGCCAGATGTGCGGTTTCTGTCGCAAGGTTCACGGCAACATCTGTCGTGCCTTCCAGCTCCGAAAGGCCGCGCTCCACGCGCCCTACGCAGGACGCACAGGACATCCCCTGGACGAACAATGACAATTTGTGTTTCGAGGACATGGAAGGGTCCAATGTGAATTTAACAGTTGTCCTTCACATGGAGCTTCCAGTCGCTGGAACGTCAAGAGCAAAACTTACAAATCTTTGTAAGTAGTTCTACATGTTGACCTTCCCCTTACAAGAACCTCCATAAGCGGTACAGCTTTCGACAGGAGGCAAATCATGAAATTCAGCGTTCCGGACATGAGCTGTGGGCACTGTGTCGCGGCAATCGAGAAGGCGGTGTTGTCAAAGGAGCCTTCGGCAATCGTCTCGTGCGATCTTGAGCAGCGTACAGTCGATATCGCGGGCCCGCAGACAGCTGATGACTTCATCGAGGTCATTCGGGCAGCCGGGTATGAGCTCTCGCCACTTGCACCAAGCTAATCCAGCTTTGTGCGGAAGATTATACGGATCAGCTCGCCTTTGCGTTCGTAGAGCTAGTGCGGGTTGTCGCCACGTGCGATTGCCAGGTGATGGCTTTGATGATGCATGCCAAGCGTCATGACACCGATGAAGCCCAGGCCCTGGATTTTGGACGCGTCTTCGGCGGGTCCAGTTACCGTCAACACAGCCCCTTCAGGAACTTCTTTTGCACTTAGAGTCCAGCCGAACGTTCCAGACATTTCGAGGCTGTGTGCAAGAACCATGTTTTTAATCGATTGACGGACACCCTCCTGCCCGGATGTAACCGTGAATCTGGCACCGGCAGCGAGGCGTTCCGCAGCAACCGCTGAACGGAGCGTGACATTGTCCATGTCAGTCAGATGAAGCCGCAGAGCTTCCAGATCAACCTGCTCCCAATTGGTTTCCGGATCGGAGAGCAAGAGCTCCACGATTTCCTGAAGAGAAGCAAAGGCACCCTGACCTGGTTCAGTCGGCGTTGCAGCATGGGAGCCCAGATATTGATGCATCGCCGCATGATTGTGTGCTGATGTCTCAGCGAGGCTCGAGCCACTGAAAAGTGCCATGGCTATGATAGGCAGCAGCAAAAGGTGTTTCATTCGGGCTTCTCCCTGAATTGATTTCGAGGGTCTACCCGAGAAACACACGTGCACATATGATAGCAATCATGTCTGATTGGCTTTTAAAGGTATTCTCGGCTGCAGTCCGGAAATCGTTCGAAAAGGGTGAGCGCCTCTTTCATACCGGTGATGAAATCTTCGGCGTTTTTCTGATCGTGAACGGCCAGATCGATCTTGTGCGAGTCACCCCTTCAGGAAATGAAATGGTGCTCCAAAGCGCGGGCCGACATAGCGTTCTGGCCGAGGCCTCTGTCTATTCTGAGATCTATCATTGTGACGCGATTGCCCGGTGTCGCAGTACGGTCGCAGAACTTGGGACGGAAGACTTCAAAGACCGGCTGGCAAGCAATTGCGACTGGGCTGAAAACTGGGCGGCCAGCCTTGCCCATTCCGTTCAACGCGCGCGTCTGAACACAGAAGTCCGGGGCCTGAAAAAAGTATCCGACCGCCTTGATTTCTGGCTGACAGTCAACTCCGGCGCTTCTCAGGAAAAACCGATCAAGGACATCGCAGCAGAAATCGGTGTTTCCCCGGAAGCGCTTTATCGTGAACTTTCAAAACGGCGAAGAGCTACGACAACCAAATAGCAGCAGATCGTAAGACCTGAGCATAGAAGTCGCGTAAAAACCGCGATTGAAACGCGCTCAGTTAGATCGAAAAAAATCAGAAACTGGGAAAGTGGCGGAGAGGAAGGGATTCGAACCCTCGAGACGGTTGCCCGCCTACTCCCTTAGCAGGGGAGCGCCTTCGACCACTCGGCCACCTCTCCGGTAACGCCCCTGATAGCGTATATGGGCGCGAATGCAAGGCCTTTAATTGGCCAAGTTGTGGATCTTACGGAAAGTTTTGAGGAAGTGGTCCAACAGCTCTTTTGGGCCGGGCCATGACAAGTCCAAGCCGCAAGCCTTAAGGCTATCAGGCAAACTCAAGCCGAAGTTGAAAGCTCACAAACGCCGTCCATACAGACGGCCGGTAAAACTGGCAAAGAAAGTTCAAAAAAAATTCAAGCGCGGCAGCCAGGCGCCTGCCGCGCCGAAATAACATGCGGGTTCTGATCCGTCGGCAGAGCTGCCGAAACGGGATCCATTAATGCATCGCCAGCCATTCGCGCGCAGAGCGTTGAGCTGCGGCAATCTCGTCCCGGCTCATTTCGCCGGAAATTTCCTTGCGGTAACGCGCGGCGTCCGTGCTGCCTTTCATGGCGGCGATGTTGAACCACTTGTGGGCACTGACAAGATCGGTTGCGCCATGACGGCCGCAGGCACTGTCCAGACCCATCTGGAACAAGATGTCGGCGCTTTCAGGCTTGCTGCCCATGATCGCCATGTCGGCGGAATGAATTTCAAAACGAGCCATTATGCTCTCCCCTATCCCTAACTGTAAGACGTCCAAGAAACACAAGTTTTGTCGAGGTTATTGCCCGCGTTTCTTGATACCTACTTGATCAGGAGGGCTTAAAAGGCCCGTTAAAAAGTAGATTTAACGCAATCCAAATAAAATTTTAAATAAGTCTGAAATTCAGATTCAGGAAACCATTTGCTGGCGAATTCATCTTTTATTTCAACAGCATTCGCTGAAATTTTGATTCAGATAATCAAGGTTTTGTTCACCAAGCCGGAATTTTGGATCTTTTATTTGCGAAGAATGGAAGCAAGGAGCCCCTTCCGGCCAACTGCATGGGGGGAAACACCATGCCGTTGTCCTGGAGCGTTCTGAAAGGACGGAAACAAAGTCACAAATCGATGAAGTGTGATGACCGTCACCGCCCGCACGCCTTGGAGCGATAAGATCTCTTCACCACCAACCAAGGAGTGTAGAGATGACCGACCGGAACAAGCCGCAAACGGAAACAGACCTGAGCCAGTTGACAGAAGATGAACTGGATGCGGTTCAAGGAGCCGGCGTATTTATGGGCTGGATCATGGTTGAGTCTGTGAAGGCGGAGCCTGGCTCTGCTGATGGAGACAAGAAAGGGCCAGTGATCGGGGCAGAACAAAATCAAATGCCGGGAGCCAAACTGAGGTGAGTTGGCACCACCGCATTGCCCGGTGAGAAACCATGCAGATGGATTCTCACGGGCAGCGCCGGCTCTCAAAATACAAGACCCTTCCGCTGATACGTCACTTTCCCGGCCGTCCTGGCAGGCCGCCAGTCAAATGGGATCAAGATCGCCCTGCCCCATCTTTTTTCCGGGCACCTTCAAGAAAATCGGCCCACGTTTCATTTGAGCCTTGTCCTTGTCACAATTGGACGGGCAACATCCGGCCAGACATGATTTGGACAGCAGTCAGGGCGGCAAATGATTCTGAACGGCACTTCACTCAAAAAACGGCCAGCAGCAGCGGCCAGCATCGCGCTACTATTGGCAACAGCCGGCCTTGGATCCACAACGCCGGCTCACGCTGACCTTGGCAATTTCGCGGGAGATTGGGTGACGCCGAATGGTGCAACGGTGCGGATACGCCAGTGTGGCAAGGAGCCCTGTGGCCGGATAGTCCGCTTCACGCCCCCGCCCGGCTACACCATGAAGTCGACACCGGATCTGAACAATCGGGACAAATCCAAGCGCAATCGCAAGGTTCTGGGCCTGAAAGTCCTGTTCCGGATGAAGCACAGCGGAAACAGCCTCACAGGCCGGGTTTATGATCCGCGCCGCGGCATCAGCGCCAAAGCCACCGTCACCCAGAGTTCTGCCAGCACCTTGACCGTAAAGGGCTGTGTCAGGGTGCTGTTTGAAATGTGCGAAAAGGAAACCTGGCGCCGGGCCAGGTAACGACGGACATTAATTTCCGGGTCTTGAAGGCAAACCTCTCCATGGTCATCCCGGGCGGTGCTCAAGCGGAGACCTGGGATATCGGTGAGCCCAGATCAATTGTGACCCACCCAAAATAAAGCCGATAGGCCTATGCCTCCCCGATCCCGGCTCGCACTTCGTTTGGCCGGGATGACGATGGATGGACTGGAGGATCTAACGATAGCCTTTATGCCGCGCCTCAATGGCGCGGCATCTTTGGTGCAAATGACCGAACCGGATTATCGTGCCCGCTGGCCGAACAGGACGTTCTGGATGTCCTTGTTCTTGGCAATATCGTTCTTTTCACGGACATCGCGGCCGATCGCCAGACCTTTCTGGACAGCTTCGCGCTCTTCCAGCCGGGCCTTCCAGGCTTTCACATTCGGGAATTCGTCGAGATCCATGCCCTGGCGTTCCCAGCCTTGTGCCCAGCCGATGATCGCCATGTCGGCAATGGTGTATTCACCTGCCGCAACATAGTCCCGGCCTTCCAGACGCTTGTTCAGTACGCCGTACAGCCGGTGGGTCTCGTTCAGATAGCGGTCCATGGCGTAGGGCAGTTTTTCCGGCGCATAGATGCGGAAATGATGGTTCTGGCCGAGCATCGGGCCAAAGCCGCCCATTTGCCACATTAGCCACTCTTCGGTTTCCACCTGTTTGCGCGCGTCTTGCGGATAGAACTGGCCGAACTTGCGGCCGAGGTACTGCAGGATTGCGCCCGATTCAAAAACCGAGATCGGCTCACCATCCGGCCCCTCCGGATCAATGATCGCCGGCATGCGGTTGTTTGGCGCAATTTTGAGGAAGTCCGGCTCGAACTGTTCCCCCTTGCCGATATCGACGTAATTCACCTCGTAAGGCACACCCAGCTCTTCCAGGAGAATGGAGATTTTCCAGCCGTTCGGCGTCGGCCAGTAGTAAAGTTCAATCGGTTTCGTTTGGGTGACAGCCATTATCGTCCCTCTGTTGCCCCAGGCAGCCATGCAAACTGCCTATTGATCGTAATATGACGATGAAATTAGGGTCTGCGTTGGCCGATCACAACCGCCAGCGCGGAAAAACTGTCACTCCGCCGGTAACATCTTCTTGTAGCCAAGATGGCTTTGGTCATAGCCGAGGCGTTTGTAAAAATGGTGCGAGCCCTCGCGCTCCCTGTTGGACGTGAGCTGAACCAGACAGGCGTTGACCTCACGCGCCAGCTGTTCGGCATGGTCTATCATCAACCGGCCAATACCGGTCCCCCGCTGATCAGCGCGTACGTGCACGCTCTCCAGCTCCACCCTTGGCCTGCCTTGAAATGCCAGCCCTTTCAGAAAATGGATCTGATAAGTACCAACCACCTCTCCGGCGTCATTGAAGACGACATAAATATCCATCTCCGGCGCCGCCAGCATGGCTTCGAATGCCGGCAGATACGAACGCCAGTCCGCAAATTCCTTATCCTTGCGAACGCTTGTCGCTCCGGCATTGATGATGGCCACAATGTCGGCCAGGTGCTCTTCGGCGGCTTTTTCGATTTTTGGCATGATTGAACTGGAATCCGGCTGAAATTTCTCAAATAGCTGGTAGCAGGTAAACGCACCCGTGAAAATTGACAATCCGCTTTTGCACCAGCCACATGAGCTGACTTCAGCGGGGCCAGTTTTTGATACCCCAAACTCACCTTTCCGCCTGGGAGCCAACGAGATGAAATTTTCCGACCTGCGCGCCGCAAACGTCACCCGTCAGAAGGAATGGCCGGGCAATGACCAGGCCGACATAGCCTTCAGGGGGTTGGAAGTGGCCGGGGAGTTCGGAGAGGTTGCTGAAGCACTGAAGAAATATCTGCGCGGTCAGCGCGGCATCAAGGGCACCACCGCAACACTGGACAATGTCGCCTCGGAAATGGCCGACAGCATCATCGCACTGGATCTTCTTGCAGACCTGATGGGCATCGACCTTGGCGAGGCCGTTGCGCGGAAATTCAATGCGACCTCGGAGAAATACGGGCTGAAGACGCGGATTGCGGCAAACTAGGTGCGCCGTACCAATCAATGTAGCCGCTAATTTTTAAACTATGTGTGGCCACGTTTCGCGCAGCTCTCACCATACAGCTTCACCAAGGTGCACGCGAACTCCCTAAATGATGGCCTTCGGCCTTTTTCTTCCTGTCCGCGGAAACGCTCCACTATCGCCCACTCGCCTTGCAATTCGACGGGAAAGTCATCTTTTCTCAGTGGCCTTAGAAAACCTAATACTAATTCTATACGATCGTATTGTCGGCCTTTGCCAACGCTGAGGACTTCAACGGATTGTCTTAGCCTATGATGAACGCTGAGGTTCTTTTCAAAGCTCCCGCTCATTTTGTTTGCTTCCTTTATTTCCCAGCAAAACCGCTATCGCCCATAGTTTTCCCTCCTTTATAACTATTTGATCGTATTAGCGGTCATGGTACCAATGGCAAAAGCAATCTGTTTAAAACTCTGGCGTCTTTTCCGCTTCCTGCCTCAGCCAAGCCAGGAACTGCGCCTTGTCGCCGTCTTCATCCAAAGGGTTGCCCGAGTTGACGTAATAGCCGCTCATTAGGTGAACCGGCCGCTCACAGGCGATTGTCAATTGATTGGAGGCAATCTGATCGGCGACTACGGACCGCCAGCCAAGCATGATGCCGTCGCCTGTCAGCGCCGACTGAACCGCCTGCACATAATTGCCAAAGCGCAAGTCGCCTGAGACCCTGGGCCTTCGATGGCCCAGCGCCTTGAAATAGCTGTCCCAGCCGAGCCAGTCCGGGTCATCCACCGCCACATGAATGAGCCGCCTGGAAGAGAGTTCAGTCAGATCCTTGGCTAGCCCGTTCTGCTCCAGGTATTGAGGCGAGCAAACCGGAACGATTGTTTCCTTCAACAATGGTTCCCAGGGCCCGTCCGGCCATTGGCCATCGCCGTAGCGCAGGGCGATATCAGAACCGTCGTGCAGACCGGCGGCACCCTGATAGGCTGCCATCACATGGACAGAAATGTCCGGATGCGCCGCACTGAAATAGTTCAGCCGCGGCATCAGCCAATAAGTGGCGCAGCCAAGATTGCAGGACACAATGACGGCATTCGTTTCGCTGCTGCCCGCCTTGCGCATGTCTTCGACGGTCGATGCAAGCCGGCCGAAAGTCTCGACGACCGTCCGATGAAATTCGTTGCCGGCCTCCGTCAGCACCATTGGCCGTGTCGACCGGTCCAGCAACGGCGTTTGAACGAAATCTTCCAGCTGGCGGATCGCCTGGCTGACCGCAGATTGCGAAACACCTGCCTCGGCAGCCGCGCGGGTCATGCTGCTGTGGCGCGCAACCGCATCAAACAGTTTCAGGCCTTGGATGGATGGGATCCGATTCCACATACTATTAGTTTATACTAATGCTATGATGAAAAATCACTGCCTTTTTTGCCATAAAACATGGCGATATCTCCAAGATCAAATCCTGTCATCATTATCTGGAGGAAAAGATGGCGCTCAAGATTACCTTGGGAGATCTGCTGCGCGATTGCACCAATCGCTATGCTGACCGGCCGTTTGTAACCCTTGCTGAAACCGGCAAGACCGTCACCTATGCCGAGTTCGAAACGCTGACCAATCGGATTGCGCACGGCATGAATGAACACTTCCCGGACAAGCCGGCCTATATGGCAATTGTTCTGGAAAACTGCCTTGAATATCTGGCACTTACCTACGCCTTGAAAAAGATCAACACAGTGGAAGTGTCGATCAACAGGGCGATGCGCGGCGCGCCGCTGGCGCGGATGATTGATCAGACCGAAGCGCCAATTCTGTTCACTTCCGGTGCGCATCTGGAAGCACTCGACCAGATCCGCGCTGATATTCCGCATTTGCAGACGCTCATCATGCTGGACGCGGCTGAAGAAGCCCAAGAGTTGTTCCCGGAGCTGAACGTCATTTCCTTTGAGAGGTTGCTTTCCGACAGAACCCTTCACATCTCCTCACCCGCCAAGGACACGGACACGGCAACCATTCTTTTCACCTCCGGCACCACCGGCGTCTCCAAGGGCTGCATGCTGTCGCACCGGTATGCCGTGCGTACGGCGGAAAACATGATCGACCCGTTCCGCATCACCGGAGAGGATTGTTCCTATTCGCCTTATCCCCTGTCGCATATCGGCGCCGCCTATTACGACATCCTGCCGATGATCATGACCGGTGGGCGGGTTATCCTCCGGGACCGGTTCAGCCTGTCCAACTTCTGGCCGGAAATTCACAAGTACGGCGTGACCTGGTTCATGATGCTTGGCTCTGTCCAGCAGCTTCTATGGGCGCAAGCGCCATGCGAAGAAGAAAAAACACACAAGGTCACCCGGTGCTGGGGCACGCCGGCGCCAGTTCCCAAGAAGAACTTCGACGCCCGCTTCAACTTGCACATGATCCCCGGCGGCGGTTACGGTTCGACCGATGCCGGTTGGGTGGCCGTGCCGCAGTGGGACCACCATGGCGGCATCGTGCTTCCCCATTTTGAAGTCGAAATCCACGACGACAATGACGAGCCGGTGCCCGCCGGCAAGCCCGGCCATATGGTGGTCCGGCCACGGGAGCCCGGCGTCATGGCCGACGGCTATTTCGGCATGCCCGAACGCACCTTGTCGAGCCGGAAAAACCTTTGGTTCCAAACCGGTGACATCTGCCGCATGGATGAGGAGGGCCGTCTCTATTTCCTGCATCGGGTTAGCGAACGCATCCGCGTCAAGGGCGAAATGGTCTCCGGCTACGAAGTGGAGGAAGGCATTCTGGCCCATGGCGCCGTCGAGGACTGTGCGGTCATCGCGGTTCCAGGAGAAATGGGCGAAGAAGACATCAAGGCCTTTGTCACCCTGAAAGCAGGGCAATCGGTGGATGCTGATATGCTGCGTGAGCACTGCGCCTGCCGGATGGCCAAGTTCATGGTGCCAAAACACATTGCCTTCCTGGACGAAATGCCCCGGACCCCGACCGGCAAACCGGAAAAAGGCAAGCTGGCGGCCATGTAGCCCTATCTGAAAAGCGCCGGAGCGCATTCCGGCGCCAACCCCATCCATTTACGTTTCCCGCCCCGCCGCGCGCTGCGGTGGACGGGAGAACTGTGCCATCTGCCTTCGCCTTTTTTCCGGGCGCGTTTGGCAGAACCGGCCCCATCCCACCCCCCAGGAGAAGCACAAAAACAGCTCCTGGGGGGCACCGCCAGAGATCCGTCTGGCTCACCAATCCAACTGACGAATGGGAGGAACTATTGTCTATCAAACCACCCTTGACCGAACTTCCGATCAAGAAAGTAGAAAACGGATTTTATCGCGGTTTCAGCCGGGATGTGACCGTCACCGCCAAAATTCTGGTCGGCGCACTGGTTGTCTGGGCCATTGCCTTTCCCGACAATGCGTCTTCCGTTCTCGGCGCACTGAACAGCATCATCCTGGCGTCGTTCAATTACTGGTATGTCTATGTAATGGCGTTCTTCGTGATCGTCTGCGCCGGCCTTGCCATTGTGCCAGCATCCGGCAGGTTGCGGCTGGGACAGCCGGACGATCGGCCGGAATTTTCCAATTTCTCCTGGTTTTCCATGATGTTCGGCGCCGCGATCGGGATCGGGATGCTGACCTATGCCACAGCCGAACCGATCTATCACTTTCAAAATAACCCGACGATCATCATGGGTGACGTTGCTGCCAAGTCGGCGGAAAGCGTGCGCTCCGCCTATGTCTGGTCGTTCAACCACTGGGGCCTCAATGCCTGGGCATCCTATGCCTTGACCGGGCTGGCACTGGCCTATTTCAGTTACCGCCGCGGTCTGCCGCTGACCATCCGCTCCGCTCTGGCGCCGCTGTTTGGCGAGAAACTCTCGGGCAAGGTCGGCCACATGGTGGACATTGTTGCGGTTGTCGCCACAGTTTTGGGAGTGGCGCAAACCCTCGGTTTCGGCGTGAATCAGTTTGTGGCCGGCATGCACCGGATCGGTCTCGGCGATTGGCTGCTGAACGCCGATGGCCAGGCCACACAGCCAGCTATCATCTTTGCGCTGTTGATCATCATGGGGGCCTCGACCCTTTCCGCCCTCTCAGGCGTTGGCAAGGGCATCAAGTGGCTCTCAAACATCAACATGGGACTCAGCTTTTTCCTGCTGGCGTTCTTCCTTGTCTTTGGCTCCACCTTCTTCGGCCTTCAGGCGCTGCTGACCGGCATCTGGGACTATCTGTTGAACCTGCCGGGCGTGCTCTTCACCGTCTGGTCTGACGATGGCACGGAGACCGGCAAGGCCCTTCAGGGCTGGCAAGGCGGCTGGACCATCTTCTACTGGGCCTGGTGGATCGCCTTTGCCCCCTTCGTCGGCCTGTTCCTGGCCCGGATCTCCAAGGGACGCACCATCCGCGAATATGTCCTTGGCGCCATGCTGGTTCCGGCCATGATGTGCTTCACCTGGTTCGCCCTTGTCGGCGGCACGGCGATCGATCTGGAGCTTTCCGGCCAGGCAGCCGATTCCATTATCGGCACCGGCATTTCCGACCAGCTGTTTGCGACGCTTGCCGTCATGCTGAACGGGCCGATGACCTGGATCTTCTCGGTAATCGTCGTGGTGCTGCTGCTGACTTATCTGGTGACCACCGCCGACTCTGCAGTCCTGATCATCAACACCATCAACGCGGCTGGCGATGAAGGACCGAAAGCGCGCCCGCACATCCTGTTCTGGGGTGTTGCCCTGTCGCTGGTCGTCGGGGCGCTGTTGATGATCGGCGGCCTGTCGGCAATCCAGACGGCCATGGTCATCGGGGCACTCCCGTTCTCCTTTGTCATGGTGCTGATGGGGGTTTCGCTGATCAAGGCTATCTACCGCGACAGCCAGCGCGAGCGGCTGGGCCTGCAGACCATCGCCAATCCTGCAGAATAGCTCTGCCAACGTGGTACCGGCCGGCCCGCACGGCTGGCCGGTATACCCTATCAAGCCATTTCCCGCAGATCCCCTGATACCTGAGGACTAAAAAATGGATATCTCCTCCGTCAGCGTTATTGGCGCTGGCCAGATGGGCAATGGCATCGCCCATGTTCTCGCCGTGGCAGGCTATGACGTTGTGCTCAACGATGTCTCGCAGGACCAGCTTGACGGGGCTATGGCCCGTATTGCCAAAAACATGGACCGGCAGGTCGCCAAAGGCATGTATTCGGAAGAAGGCAAACGGGCAGCCCTTGACCGGATCGTCACCACATTGAGTCCGCAAAAAGCCGGACAGGTTGACCTGGTGATCGAAGCCGCGACCGAAAACGAACAGGTTAAGCTCAAGATCTTCAACGGGCTGCAACCATACCTGAAGCCGCAGACAGTGCTGACGTCAAACACCTCGTCAATCTCGATCACCCGGCTTGCCGGATGTTCCGACCGGCCTGAAAGGTTCATGGGTTTTCATTTCATGAACCCGGTTCCGCTGATGCAGCTGGTGGAGCTGATCCGCGGTATTCAAACCTCTGATGAAACCTTCCAGGCCTGCCGTAAAATTGTCGACATGCTCGGCAAAACGGCCTCTGTATCCGAAGACTTCCCTGCCTTCATCGTCAACCGCATCCTGATCCCGATGATCAATGAGGCGTGTTACACGCTCTATGAAGGTGTCGGCGGCATTCAGTCTATCGATACTGCCATGCGCCTTGGCGCCAACCATCCGATGGGGCCCCTTGAACTGGCAGATTTCATCGGCCTTGATACGTGCCTTGCTATCATGAATGTGCTCTATGCCGGACTTGCCGACACCAAGTACCGCCCCTGCCCGCTTCTGGTGAAATATGTTGAAGCCGGCTGGCTCGGCCGCAAGACCAAACGCGGTTTTTATGACTACCGCGGAGTTGCCCCGGTTCCGACCCGCTAAGGAAGCAATCCTGTTCCGCCGTCCTGGTCTTGAGCCAGGACCCTAAATGTGAGCATTGCCGGATCTGGTCCGGGAAATCTGCTCTTGCACAGTCTCGCGGATCGCAACTGTGCCTTGCCGAACAGCGTCAGCCCTGTCAATTTCGCCGGAACAATCATTCAAAAGTGTTCCGGAGTTCTGCATGAGCGGCAAACGCACCCTGGTCGATATTTCTGTCACGATTGAAGCCGGGATCCCATCCGATCCGCCAATCATGCTGCCGGAGATCGAGTATCTGGATCATCAGGCGTCCGTTGACCAGATGACCAGTTTCTTTCCCGGCCTTTCCAAGGAGCAGCTGCCTGCGGGAGAAGGCTGGGCCGTTGAGATGATGAAACTCTCCACCCACAACGGCACCCACCTGGATGCACCTTATCACCACCATTCCACCATGAACGGCGGCGAGCGGGCGATTACCATCGATGAAGTACCGCTGGACTGGTGCCTCAATCCGGGGGTGAAACTCGACTTCCGCCATTTGCCCGACGGCCATGTGGTCGGCGCTTCAGAAGTTGAAGCCGAGCTTGAGCGGATCGGCCATGACTTGCAGCCGCTTGACATTGTTCTGGTCAACACGTCTGCAGGAAAGAAATATGGTCAGCCGAACTATCTGGCGTCGGGCTGCGGTATGGGCCGCGAGGCAACGCTTTACCTGCTGGAGCGTGGTGTACGGCTGACCGGCACCGATGCCTGGTCCTGGGACGCACCGTTTTCCCACACGGCCCAACGCTGGATGGAAACCAAAGATCCCTCGATCATCTGGGAAGGCCACCGGGCCTCCATGGACATCGGCTATTGCCACATTGAAAAGCTGAGCAACCTCGAGGCCCTGCCTTCAACCGGCTTCACAGTCAGCTGCTTCCCGGTAAAAATCAAAGGCGCCTCTGCGGGATTTACGCGGGCTGTGGCAATTTTGGAGGAATGACCGTTCTTTCGGCCGATTGCCGGCAAACACCGTCCCGCACGCAGCGAAACGAAGATCCGAGGCCGGGACGGCACACTCCGCTATCCTTCGTCATCCCGCGCAAACTTCGTGAGACCCGGGATCGGAGAGCCCAATACCTCTCGAATTGAACACCAGTTCCGGCGGCGCTTCGGCTCCCCGGTCCCGGATCCCCGCTCCGCTGCGTCCGGGGTGCCTCCTGGTGAGGCCGTGCCTTCAAGACAGGTCCCGGCTCGGGGACCAAGACGGCACTGCCCCTATCCTCCGTCATCCCATGGCTTGACCATGGGATCCATACCGTTGCCGCGCCTCAAGTAAGGCGCTCCGTGTGGAATCGAAGCGGTTTGGATCCTCGGACTACGCTCAAAAATTGCAGCGGGCATTAGCGCACTATACATTGCCGATACTCAACTCGCGATCTCACCGAAGTCTACATCTAGCCGCACTCTATGGCCCGATCGCAGGCAAAATCTACAATTTCATGGCTTGGTACAGTCAGCGCTCTTCTCGGAACAAAGCAGTAAACTTGGGCCGCGATTAAAAGAAGGTTCCCCTTCCAATTTAGGCCGCTGAAAGAGGGTTCATTCCAAAGCATTTCTCCGCTGATGGCTCCCCATTCAGCCTTCCACCCAATTTCGTTGACAGAAAAGCTCGCCCTAGTGCCAACAAGAAGGGTAAATTTGGACGAATACTCCGTCAGTTTTTGATCTTGTCTCGCCGCCGCAAATTCATGCCCACGCAAAAGATCCGAATGCGCTCGCACGGCCTCCAAATACAGCTCAAAATCATCTATCTGGATCAGAAAATTCGCAGAAATGTCCATCTTAAATCAACAGAATTGGGGGGCCAAACGGCCCCCCTTTTGTTTTGACCGTACATCCAATCGAAGTACTTCCTACTCTACCCCAATCTTCGATTTCAGAAGATCGTTGACGGCCTGCGGGTTGGCCTTGCCCTTGGAGGCTTTCATGACCTGGCCGACGAACCAGCCGACGAGGTTTGGTTTGGCCTTGGCCTGTTCAACCTTGTCTGGATTGGCAGCAATGATTTCATCGACGATGGCTTCGATTGCACCAAGGTCGGTCACCTGCTTCATGCCGCGGTCTTCGACGATCTGCGCCGGGTCACCACCCTCGGTCCAGACAATTTCAAACAGATCCTTGGCAATCTTGCCGGAAATCGTGCCGGCTTTGATCAGGTCAATAATGCCGCCGAGCTGCGCTGCCGACACCGGTGACGTATACAGCTCCAGGCCTTCCTTGTTCAGGCGGCCGAAGAGTTCGTTGATCACCCAGTTGGCGGCAAGCTTGGCATCGCGACCACCAGCAACCTCTTCAAAGAAGGCCGCAGAGGATTTTTCAGCAACCAGAACATCTGCATCATAAGCGGTCAGACCGAAGTCCTTGACGAAGCGTGCCTTCTTGTCGTCCGGCAACTCCGGCAAACCTTTGGCCAGCTCGTCAACGAATTCCTGGGTAAATTCCAGCGGCAGCAAGTCCGGATCCGGGAAATAGCGGTAGTCGTGCGCTTCTTCCTTGGAGCGCATGGAACGGGTCTCGCCCTTGACACTGTCGAACAGGCGGGTCTCCTGATCGATCTCGCCACCGTCTTCCAGGATCGCCATCTGGCGGCGCGCTTCGTATTCGATCGCCTGACCGACGAAGCGGATGGAGTTGACGTTTTTGATCTCGCAGCGCGTACCGAACTCACCGCCCGGACGGCGGACGGAGACGTTGACGTCGGCGCGCATGGAGCCCTGGTCCATGTTGCCGTCACAGGTGCCGAGGTACCGCAGGATGGTGCGCAGCTTTGTGAGATAGGCCTTGGCCTCGTCCGCTGACCGCAGGTCCGGCTTGGAGACGATTTCCATCAGCGCAACGCCGGAGCGGTTCAGGTCGACAAAGGACATGGACGGATGCTGGTCGTGCAGTGACTTGCCGGCGTCCTGCTCCAGGTGCAGGCGTTCCACGCCGATTTCAACCTGCTCGTCAGGCATGTCGAGCAGGATCTTTCCCTCTCCAACAATCGGCTGTTTGAACTGGGAAATCTGGTAGCCCTGCGGCAGATCCGGATAGAAGTAATTCTTGCGGTCAAAGACGGACTTCAGATTGATTTCCGCTTTCATGCCAAGGCCGGTGCGGATGGCCTGGCGCACGCATTCCTCGTTGATCACCGGCAGCATGCCGGGCATCGCCGCATCAACCAGGGAAACGTTGTTGTTCGGGTCCTGGCCGAATTCGGTCGAGGCACCGGAAAAGAGCTTGGCTTCGGAAGTGACCTGGGCATGGACTTCCATGCCGATCACGATTTCCCAGTCGCCGGTCGCGCCCTTGATGAATTTCTTCGGGTCGGGTGTGCGTACGTCGACAAGTGTCATGGGGTGTTCAATCCTGTTTTCGTCAAAAGCGCTCGCTTGGGGGGTAACGGCCGGACAGCCGGAGCGCTGGTATTAGCCGAACTGATGCCTAGTCGGGAATTGGGTGAACTGCAAGGCTTTGATTTAGGCAGAGCGCAAATACCGGCAGGAAATTACCTATTGCTCCGGCGGGTTCTTCGCCTGTCCGGTACGAAGAACAAATCCGATGAGGACCGCGACGGCCTGATAGAGCTCAATCGGGATCTCTTCATCCAGCTCAATCTGCGACAAGGCTTCGGCCATCATCGGGTTGTTTTCAATCGGAATGCCGTTTTCCCTGGCGATGTCTTCGATGCGCTCGGCAACCGTGCCGGCCCCCTTTGCGGTTACGACCGGGGCGGATGCATTGTCGTAATTGAGCGCGACAGCGATCTTTTCGCCAGGCTTTGGCGGTTTCACGGTCTTTGGATGTTTCATGACTGCCTGTCCACCACTGCGCCAAACCGGGCTTCCGTGCGCCTTGGCAGACCGCGCAGGAACCGCAACTCGCGAAGATCAAGCCCGGCATGGGCAAAGGTAGCCTCCAGGCTCTCGCGGTTTTCAGAAAACCTCTCAAGCGTATCGCCCCGGTCCACCCAGAGGCTGACATAGGTGCCGCCGCCGCGTAGGCTGACTGCGGCTTCCATGGGCCCGGTTTCCGTCAGGTCCAGGGCAAATCGAAGCCGCCAGGCACCGCCCTCCTCGTCCTCAGCGTCATCCTGCTCCGGATCCCGGCCGATCTGCATTTGAAGAACGGCTGTCTGATCGCCAACTGCAAGCGGCAGATCAAGCGTGACGTCCATTGCCCGGCCTTGGACCACCGGATCATCGCCGCCAAGCCCGCGGCTTACCATCTGGCCGAGCCGGATCCTGGAAAGAGCAGCGTCCGTGTCCTGCAAAAGCCGATTGAGCGCCGCCTTGGTATCGCCAGCCTCAGAGCTACTAGCAGCGCTGGCCGGCCTTTCCCCTTGCGGGGACCGCTTAAGTGAGGGAACCGGCGTTTGTACCAGAGGTTTAAAAGGAGCCGCCTTGGCGCCGAAGTCCGTGAGCAGCGACTTGAGGTTCAAAAGCAGTGACTTCAGATCGCCGCCCTGGGCCTGTCTGCCGGCCCCTAAAAGCGTCGCTTCGCGGAAGAGGCCGGAGTTCTTGACCGCGGCCTCGATGGACTTGCCGGAAAAGCCGTCGCCTTGAGGCTGCAGGCGCAAACCCAGGATCTGCTGCATCACCTGTTTCACTGGTTCCGGAAGCGGCGTCTTGGACACCGAACTCACGTTCATAACGCTGCCGATCTGCGCAAAAACAGCCGAGAGCCCGGCTTGCTGCTCGGTCAGCCTGGGCAAAACGGTATCTGCTGCAGACTGCAGCTGCGGCGCCACCGATTGCGAAGGTACTCCTCCAGTTGATGCGGGAAGATTTGCGCCTGCATATGCCGTTGCCGGAAGTGCCGGCCGGCTGCCAGCGCCAGCCAAGTTGGTGGGCAATCCCGCAGCTGAAGGCGGTGGTTGACTTTGTCCGGCCGCCGATCCGGCGATATTGGACGATCCGCCGGAGGGAGGCGATGTCAGCGCTCCTTGCGCAGCAGTGCTCGCAACAGTTGGTGCTTGACCGGCAGAAGCAGCTGCCAGTGCTTGGCCTGTTGCAGGTAGCGATGGCGGAGCACCGGAACTTTGCGGAGGAGCCGCCTGACTTGCCGGTGACTGAGGCGCAGCAGCAGGTGTTCCCTGCCCTCCAACCGCCGGATTTCCGGAAGCGGGCTGCGTTGCGGGCGGCGGCACGGGGGAACCGGCCTGCGGAGCGTTGGCCGGAGCCCGAGACATCGGGCCTGGCTGCCCTTGCAAAGCCGTTGATCCGGCTGCTTGAGGTGGAGCCGCAGGTGCCTGTAACGGACCACCCGATTGCACCGCTCCGCCTGATTGCACAGCCGTAGATGCTCCAGCAGGAGGCGTTCCCTGTGGCGATGGCGGTGCCTGACTTGGCATTGGACTTGAAGAGCCCAGCGCCTGTGCCTGCAGATTTGCAGGCAGCACTTGGCCGGGATTGGTTGCAGCTTGCGGTGGCGCTGCCACGCCGGGCGGAGAACCAGCCGGCACGTTTCCGCTCGTTGGCGTAGGCTGTGCCGCAGCCTGCCCAGCTGGAGGCGCAGGCGGTTGCACGCCCCCGGCAGGAGACTGCTGCCCAACCGCACTGGTAGCTGCCTGTGGAGCTGGTACGGGTGAAGCTGGTCCGCTGGCTGGTTGCGGGGCGGTACCGGCGGGCACCGTGACCGGTGTTGAACCTGGGACCGGCGCGGACTGCGTTGCCAGAATTCGCGGAGATCCTGAAGGAAGCGGCTGACCGGATGCGGGTGCTGTTGGTGGAGGCGCTCCAGTTTGCGGTAAAGGCGCCGGCTGTGTTGATGGCGCCTGCTGCGCCGATGCCTGTGGCGGGTTTGCAGCGGTCGAAGGCAAAGGCTGCGATGCTGAAGAAACCTGCGGCACGGACTGGCCAGCTTGCGGCAGCGGCGGCGGAGAGCTGGCGAGTGGTGTTGGAGTGGCCGGCGCCTGCGAGGAGCCGGATTGCGGCAGGGTTTGGCTGACTGTCTGCAGCAGGCTTTGCGTCGTCTGCGGAGCAACTGTGGCCGCTGGCGCTCCCCCGGTTGGTAGGGGCGCCGGGCTTGTGGCTGCTTGCGGCGGGTTTCCAGTGCCGCCTGCCGGACTTGATGGTGCTTGCGCCTTTGCATCGGGCAGAAGCTGAATTTGCGGCCGGGCCGCATCGCCTGAAACCTTCAGCGTCAATTCTGATCCCTGCGGCAGGGGCGCAGACGCTCGCACTTCGACGGTCGCCTTGCCCACAGACAGGCGGAGCACATTGTTCGGCAGGTTCGCCTCGACCTTCGCGCGCAGCTCTGTTCCCGGTTCTAAGCGAATCGAACCGGCTTCCGATTTTCCGGACAAAGAGGCTGTAAGCAGCGAAATCGCGCCAACCATCGGCAGAACCTTGGGACAGGATCAAATAGAAACGTAACGAGACTAGCAGAAAAGCCTAAGGGGCACGCTGCTTTCGTGTTTGACACTAATCAAAGCCAGCACTTCGGGCTTTTTGCAATCTAGTGCAAAAGGAGTAGCGCGAATGCGTTGGGTTGAAGAAATGAATGAGCGCGCTGAGCTGATGCAGCGCATGCTCAAGACCATCGGTGCGATGGACCGGGTCTCCAAGGGCATGTTTGCCGGCCCGGAGATGCGCGAAGCCATGGACCGCTGCAAAACTTGCGGCGAGGCGGAAAGTTGCCGTCAATGGCTGGATGATCATGCTGATGGCACATTGGAACCACCAGAGCTTTGCCCCAACGCGGCGTTGTTTCACCGATGGGCCGGGGACGCCACAGCAAACCAGAACTGAGTTCAGTTCTCTTTGATCACAAAGCCTGACTTCAGGCAGACCGCCGCCGTGCGACAAACATGGCGATCGCCCCGGCAACAGCGCCGCCGACAAAGCGGAACGGGAACATCGCCAGGGCGCCTGCATCATGGGCCGACCAGCTTGGCAGCCCGGTAAAGCCCCATGCGGTTTCCAAAATGAGCGACAAGGCGGCTGCGGCAAAACCGGCAACAAAGATCTTCGAGGTCTGGTTGGCATGCCACCCCAAACCGGCGCCAATGATCAAGGCGAGCGGATTGATCAGCCCGGCGAGCCCGAAGAGATCCATCCATGTGTCCGAAAGCGTCAACATGGACCCGTCTTTAGCGCTCCTTGACTGGAAATGCGACCCCAAAACCGGAACAGGCGACGCTGACGACAGAACCAGCTAGACTGCCTGCCTAACATTCCTGTTTTCAGGTGGACCTGCGCTTGACCTTTGAAAACGAAACAGATGATCCTGCTCGCATAACCCTTGAGCAGCTTCGGCAGACCGGAGGGCGGCTGGGCCTGAACTGCCGCCACTGCAATCGCTTCCGCTACCTGAACGCCGGCCGGTTCGATGACACGGAAACACTTGCAAGCCTCTCAGATAAACTGACCTGTGCCCGCTGTAGATCCGGCGACGTTGAAGTTCTGGCAGTTCGGAAAGACCCGGCGACCGGTTTCTGGCCGGCAGAACGCAGCTGAAGCATTTTCCGATCAATATGGCCACTTGCACCATCTGAATTCCGATGATAATTCCGGGCTGTCTTTGAACGGAGTTTTTATGCGCGGACTAAGCGAGTCCCGGTAAAGCCCGGTTCCTTTATAACCGGGCCCAATGCGAACACCGCGCCTGCATGCGAGCGCTGCAGGTGACGAACTTCTGCATTCAAATTTCAAAGACTTCCCAAGACAATGGACATATCGAAAGCCGAACAGCGGGTATTGCACCTGCTGGCGCAAGGCGGCCGCATCCTCGTGGAAAAGGACGAGAGCGGGCGCATCATCAACAATCGGACAGTCACCCGGGACGGCTGGTACTGGTCCGGCTGCCCCCTGCCCCTGTTCAAAAAGCTGAAACGGCGGCGCTACATCGCTTCCAGAAACAGCGGCCCTTACAGGATCACCCAATTGGGCCTGCAGCGGGTCAGGTCTCAGCTGGACAATCGCTGAAGATTGACCCTCAATGAAGAAGCCGGCCGGTCAGAGCGGACCGGCTTCTGCCAACTTCGTTACAACATAATCTCCAATCGCCAGAGAGGAAGTCAGGCCAGGCGATTCAATGCCGTAGAGCGCGACCAGTCCGTTAAGCCCGTGGAATTCCGGGCCGTCGATGCGGAAATCCGGCGCCGGTTCATCAGGTCCGTGGATTTTCGGCCGGATGCCGCAGTAGTCAGGCTCCAAAGCTCCGTCTTTAAGCCCCGGCCAGTACTGGCGGATGGCTTCGTAAAAGACATCGGCGCGCGCCGGATCGACGTCATAGTCGTAGGTTTCGATCCACTGCATGTCCGGCCCGAACTTGACCTGTCCCATCAGGTCGAGGGTGACATGAACGCCAAGCAAACCCGAATTGGTCGTCGGCACAGGATAGATCAGAGTGGAAAACGGAGATTTTCCGTTGATCCTGAAGTAGTTGCCCTTGGCGAGGTAAGCGCGCGGCGCCTGCGTTCCCGGCAACTGACCCCCGAGCCCTGGCGCACCGTGACCGGCGGCAATAATCAGCTCACGGCACGTGATGGCGTAGTCTTTGCCATCCGGTTCATCGCCGGCCATGATGACTCTAAAACCACCGCCGGAGAGCACCTCCACTCCGGTCACCTCGGTGTTCAACACCACCTGGCCGCCGTTGGCTTCAAGTTCCCCTTGAAGGGCAAGCATCAGACCGTGACTGTCAACAATACCGGTTGAAGGCGACAGCAGCGCACCGTGGCAGGCAAGTTCCGGCTCCATCCGGGAGGCTTCCTCAGCGCTCAGGCGCACCAGATCACGGACCCCGTTTTCCGCTGCCTTGAGCTTAATGGGCTCCAGCCGGTCAGCCTGAGCCTCATCGGTCGCTACAATCAGCTTGCCGGTCCGCTTGTGCCCGACGCCATTTTCCTTGCAGAAGTCGTAGAGCAGTTCCTTGCCGCGTACGCACAGCTCGGCCTTCAGGCTGCCAGTCGGATAATAGATGCCCGCATGAATGACTTCGGAATTGCGTGCGCTGGTTTCCGATCCGATTAGGTCGTGGCGTTCCAGCACCATGACTCCCCTGCCGGTCAGCGCCAGCGCCCGGGCACAAGCCAGCCCGACAACTCCGGCACCGATGACGAGGGTTTCAATGTCATGCATTCGCTTCGCCAGCCTTTGTTATCGTCATCCCGGAAAAGCCATTTGGCTTTATCCGGGACCGGTGAGCCATTGAGATGGTGACCGCTCCCCGTTCCCGGGTCTCACAAATGTTCGCCCGGGATGACAAACGGCAAGATTTTATGAAGACGACATTGCCGTCCCGGCCGCGAGCCGGGACCTGCTTTGTTGTGATGTGGCCCGGATCATGTCCGGAGCGGCAAGATATCTGCAGTAAAAACCTGGCGACTTCAGCTCCACCAGTTTTCCGGCTCAAAGGAACCCGCAGCGTCCTCGATGACCTGGCCTAGCTGGAACAGGGTCGATTCATCGAACGGTTTACCGATCAGCTGCAGACCAAGCGGCAGGCCTTCGTTGTTAAGGCCAGCAGGCACGGCAATGCCAGGGAGGCCAGCCATGTTCACCGTCACCGTGAAGATGTCATTCAGGTACATTTTTACCGGATCGGAATGAAGGTCCTGATCTGCCACACCAAAGGCAGCCGATGGCGTTGCCGGGGTCAGGATGGCATCAACACCGTTCGCCCAGGCCAGATCGAAGTCGCGTTTGATCAGCGTGCGGACCTTTTGAGCCTTCAGGTAGTAGGCGTCGTAGTAACCGGCAGACAGCACATAGGTACCGATCAGGATGCGGCGCTGAACCTCATCGCCAAAGCCTTCCGCGCGGGTGTTTTCGTACATCTCAACGATGTCCTTGCCCGGAACACGCAGACCATAGCGTACGCCGTCATAACGGGCGAGGTTCGACGAGGCTTCCGCGGGCGCAACGATGTAATAGGCCGGAAGGGCGTATTTTGTGTGCGGCATCGCGATATCAACGATTTCCGCGCCCGCATCCTTCAGCCACGCGATGCCCTTTTGCCAAAGCTCCTCGATCTCGCCCGGCATGCCATCGAGACGATATTCCGCCGGAATGCCGATCTTCAGACCCTTCACGGACTTTCCGATAGCAGCTTCATAATCCGGCACTTCAATATCGACCGATGTCGTATCTTTCGGATCAACGGACGCCATGGATTTCAGCAGGATTGCGCTGTCACGAACCGTATGGGCGATTGGGCCAGCCTGGTCCAGGGAGGAGGCAAAGGCAACCACGCCCCAACGCGAGCAGCGGCCATAGGTCGGCTTGATGCCGACAGTGCCGGTAAAGGCGGCCGGCTGGCGGATCGATCCGCCAGTGTCCGTCGCCGTGGCACCCATGCACATGCGTGCGGAAACAGCCGTCGCAGACCCGCCGGAAGAACCACCCGGAACCAGATCCTGATTGGAGCCCTTCTTGCGCCACGGATTGATGACATCGCCGTAATAAGAGGTCTCGTTGGACGAGCCCATGGCGAACTCATCCATGTTCAGCTTGCCAAGCATCACAGCCCCGTCCGCCCAAAGGTTTGACGTAACCGTGGATTCATATGCCGGCTTGAACCCGTCCAGAATGTGTGAACAGGCCTGTGTGTGAACGCCTTGGGTAGCGAACAGGTCCTTGATGCCGAGCGGAATACCTTCCAGCGTACCGCCCTCACCCTTGGCAAGTTTTTCATCAGAGGCCTTGGCCATTTCACGCGCCTTGTCGGCTGTGACGGCAACATAGGCGTTGAGTTTGGAATTCGCGGCTTCAATGTTGCCGATGAAGGCTTCTGTCAGCTCAAGTGAGGAGAATTCCTTGGCGTCCAGCTTTTTCCGCGCATCCGCGATTGTCAGTTTGGTCAGATCAGTCACTTTGAAAATCCAGTTTCATAAGAAGAGCAGCGGAATGGCGCTTATTCGACGACTTTCGGCACCATGAAGAAGTTGTCTTCAGAAGCCGGTGCGTTCAGCGTGATGTCGCCAGCCTTGTTGCCGTCGGTCACACCGTCTTTGCGCTTCTTCATGGTCTGCTCGACCACGGACGTCATCGGCTCGACGCCCTCAATGTCGACTTCGTCAAGCTGCTCGACAAAGCCAAGGATAGCGTTGAGCTCGCCAGTCATGCGTTCTGCGCCTTCATCACTGACCTTGATACGGGCCAGACGGGCGACGCGTTTTACCGTGTCTGTATCGACGGACATGTTGTCTCCGATGTCACTTTGGAAATCTTGGCAGAATTGCCGGTTGCCCCGTGTATCGGATGGCAGTCTCCACGCCGCAAGACCCAAGGCTTGCCGGAATGCCGGAATATCGGTATTCCGGAACTCATGAGGACCGAAAATATGTCAGCGCCGCGCGGCCGGCCGTCCAACGAGCATCTGACCGAAAGGCTTCTCGCCCAGACACGGCACCTTCTGGCGGAAACCGGTTATGAGGGCACGCGGCTCGACGCGATTGCACAAGCAGCCGAAACCAGTAAGCAGGCGCTCTACCGCCGCTGGCCGGACAAATTGACCCTTGTCCGCCAAGCGCTCCTTCACGGGCTGGATCGCTTGCAACCGCCGCCGCCGCAGCGAACCAATGCCGCATCGGACCTGCACCGGCTGATGGTGTTTTACGAACAGGATCTATTCGCCAGCGACACAGGGCGGGCGGTTCTGCAGGTTCGCAGCGTGGTTCAACTCCGTTCTGTACCGGACAGGCTGAACGACGAAATGACCTTCGCCTTCCGTCAGGCATTGGTCGGAACCATGTTTGAACCGGACATGGAAACCCGGATCGCTCTCCTGTCCGCGCTGCTGTGGCACCGGGCGGAGCGCGGACGCACCAGTCCTTTGGACACTGCACTCTACATGGTCCTTGGACTATCGGCACCGCCGGCGGAAGATCCGTTCCTCGCACCCTGATAGCGCGGCCGTGAAGAGGCTTGATTGGCGTTTTTCAGCCGTCCGCATCATCTGTTGAGCACCGGCGAAATCCGCCGCCAAAGTTCTGGGAGCCCGTTAGCGATGAAATTCTTTTTGAAATCCACCCTGGCAGCGACTGCCCTTTCCATGACAGTTCTGGCCGGTGCAGCCTCTGCCGATGAAATCACCACGTTCGTCAAAGGCGATGCTGCGATCGGTGGCACAGATCCGGTGGCCTATTTCACCGAAAACAAGCCGGTTGCCGGGTCAGACGAATTCACGGCTGTTTATGACGATGTCACCTGGAAGTTCTCGTCCGCTGAAAACCGGGACAAGTTCAAAGCCGATCCGGCGAAATACGCGCCGCAATATGGCGGGTTTTGCGCCTTTGGCCTGAGCAAGGGCTTCAAGGTCCCGGTGGTTCCGGAAGCCTGGAAGATTGTCGACGGCAAGCTCTACCTCAACAACAGCCTGGCCGTTCAAAAGCGCTTTGAAGGCAATACCGCCGAGCTGATCAATCACGCTGATCTGAACTGGGACATCGTGAAGGACAAAAAGCCGGAAGACCTGAAAGATCCGATCATCCGCTGATTGATCCGCGTCCAAGATTGAAAGTCTGCCACCCCGGCAGGCTTTCCTGGTTTTTGGTAAAACCATTCTCATAAGTGGTCATCCCGGCCAAGCGAAGCGCGAGCCGGGATCGGCGCGGCACAGGTTTATCCATCTCACATCGAAAACAAAGTAGGGTTCGGCTCCCCGATCCCGGATAAAGCATTCCGCTTTTCCGGGACGACGATAGAGAGTTTTGATTTCTGGGCTTCTGTGCGGCCTATTAATGGGATTGGTCTTCAGATCATTTCACCTGCCTCCAGAGAGCCGCACTCAGACTTCGATGGTTTCTCCAGGCTGCGTCAGCCGAACCTTTGACGCAGTGTCAGCCAGCCCTTCCAGAAATGCATCTGCTGTCTGGTCCAGGATCGGGAACGTCCCGAAATGGCAGGGAAGAATGCTGTCGAAACCGAAATACCGGTTAC
Source organism: Roseibium sp. (assembly GCA_965230705.1). Lineage (GTDB taxonomy): Bacteria > Pseudomonadota > Alphaproteobacteria > Rhizobiales > Stappiaceae > Roseibium. Next base: position 379,831 of record CBDDLN010000002.1, read on the forward strand.
AGGCAAGCGCGGCTGCCTTTCCGCCCATGGTGAACCGGTCACCGATGGGGACAATGCCGACCTTGGGCGCATAAAGCTCGTTGATCAGCGCCATATCGCTGAAAATATCCGTGTCGCCCATGTGATAGAGCACCGGTTCGCCTGGTGCATCGATGATGATCCCATGGGGGTTTCCAAGGTACGTCAGTCCATTGCCGTCCGACTGGCTTGCAGAGGAATGATGGGCCACCGTCAATCCGACCTTGAATGGGCCTACATCAACGCATCCGCCCGAGTTCATCGGATTAATGTTCTCAACGCCTTTTCCGTTCGCCCACATGCAAATCTCGTAGTTTGCAGTCAGTTGCGCCCCGGTTTTTTTCAAAATGTCGATGCTATCGCCAATGTGATCATCGTGGCCATGGGTGAGCAGCAGGTGCGTCACCCCGTCTGCGACTTCATCAACGCTCAAGGTTTCCGGAAAACTTGGATTTCCGGTCAAAAAAGGATCAATCAGGATAGAAGCATCAGCAAATTCAACCTTGTAGGCGGAATGCCCGTACCAGGTCAGTTTCATAATCAAAATCCTCCGTTGAGTACTTGGCCGGCAGCGAGTCTTCATTGCCGCGTCCTCTGTTTCCTACTGAAGTAAGGGCGAAGAGAAAATTCAACTGAAATCCGAATGAAAAGGTTCAGATACTGTTTACCGATCCGTCAAAATTACCAAGCGTGTGAAGGCCAGGTGGTATTATTATCAGGTACAATTGCCGCAACGGAATTAGTACCTATCGAAAGGGCGCGGCCGAATGCGGATCAGAAGTTTTCTGATACTTTCATTCCTGATCTCCTCGCTGGTGCCATCGTTGTTCTTCAGCGTTTGGTCCTACCGCGATGGGGTCACGCGCGAACTCGCGGAAGTAAAAGACCGTCATCTGCTGATCGCCCAAAACCTTGGGTATACCCTGGACCGCTATCAGGCCGATGTGGTCGCAGCTTTTGAAACCGTGGCAACATCCCTGCTCTTGGGTGAGCGGCTGCCAAACATCAACCAGCTCCTGCAGCAACTCAACCTTCAGCGCGTACTGATCGCCGACGCACAAACCGGCATAATTCTCCTGCAGACCAATCATGGCAGTTTGCGGCAACCGCCTGTTCTGAATCAGGCCGTATTTTCAGAACTGAACAAGCTGGTATCTGCAAACACCACGGTCTTTTCCGGTGTTACTGCTGGGCCCACAGGCGAAAATGTCATCTATCTGGCCCGGCGCATGGACGGCAAACTGGCCATAGGACGCTTAGGAACCCAGTACTTCCGGGATCTGGGAAACAGCATTTCATTTGGTGTGAAAGGCCATGCGGCTATTGTCGATCAGTTTGGGCGGGTTCTGGCCCACCCAATGCCAGAATGGACAGCAAACCGGAAAGACCTGGCATCCGTCACCGCGGTCCAGCGCATGATGCGCGGTGAGACGGGCATTGCCGAGTTCTATTCCCCTGCCCTGAAAGGCAACATGATCGCCGGATTAACCACCGTGGCAGGTCCCGGATGGGGTGTCATGGTTCCCCAACCCGTGTCCGAAATTCACGACAAGGTCTCTGAGAACCAGTCTTCCGTTTACCTTGCACTGGGCGTGGGCCTCTCGATCACCTTTTGCCTTGGCCTACTGCTTGCCCGCAGGTTTGCCGCCCCGCTAGAAGCCCTTGCGGGTGCAATTCGCGAAAACGCCCGGCATAGCAAGTTGGAGCCGCTGACATCTGACAACCGGTTCATGCCCGTCACGGAAATCAATGATTTCCGGACAAGCTACAATGTGATGGTCAGGCGGGTGAACCAGGCAGGTGAACGGATCGAAACCCTTGCCTACAGCGATACCATTACAGGCCTGCCGAACCGGGATCATCTTCAGGCCGTTGCGCGCCCAATTCTGAAGGATGCCAGGAAACATGATCCCGGCGGTATCATGGTCCTGGTGGATATCGACAATTTCAAGGAAATCAACGACCTGCACGGTCACGATGTTGGTGATGAATTCCTGAAAGCCTGCGCTGTTAAACTGCTTAAAGTCACGGGCACGGCGGCGAACCTCACGCTTATACAGCATCTGGAAGATGGCAGCCGGGAACCCACGGTAGCCCGGATTGGTGGTGATGAGTTCATCATCATGGTCCCGGGCCTGACCGGCAAACACGCGATCAGCCTCTTTCTCGATCAATTGCGCAAAGAACTGTCCGAACCCACCGAGGAGCTGGCCTTCATTTCCAACTGCAGCGCCAGTATTGGCTGCGCGGTCTATCCCAAGGATGGCACGACTGTTGAAGAGCTGATCAAGCACGCCGACATTGCCATGTATCACGCAAAGAACGGCGGCAAGAACAAGTCGGAGCTTTACTCTAAAGTGTCTGGCGCTCTGACGCCCGCGGAAATGCGCCACGATCTGGTGCTGGCGATCGAGTCCGGCGATCTGACCCTCGAATACCAGCCGAAAGTCTGCGCCCGCCGTCAAACCGTCAATGGCGCTGAGGCGCTGGTGCGCTGGGACCATCCGGAACACGGGCGCCTCATGCCCAGCCTCTGGATCCCGGCAATCAACGATTCAGCTGCCATGGGCCGCCTTGGAGAGTGGGTCATCGAACGCGCGATGATCGACCAGAAGCGGCTGGCACGTGCTGGTCATGACCTGCATGTCTCCATCAACATCGGCTCCAAGCATTTCATTTCGCCGGGTTTCGTGGACACGTTGACGGCAATACAGAAAAAACAGGGCTTTGACGCGCGCAAACTGGAACTGGAAGTGACTGAGGACGCCCTGTTCTCATCGGAAGAACGGGCCCTCGCCGTTGTAAAAGAACTCAGCGCGCACGGTTTCCCGATTTCCATTGATGACTTCGGCAAGGGCTTTTCCAACATGGCCCGGCTTGCCCATCTGCCGGTCGACTTTCTCAAGATCGACCGCTCCATCATCGTTGGAGCCTTTGATGACAGGCGCACCCGGGCAATTTTGGAAACGACTGTTGCTCTTGCCCGCAGCCTGGGTTGCCGGACGGTGGCTGAGGGTGTTGAGACGCTTCAGCAGGCAGAATTTGCAACGCGCCTGGGAGTCAATTGCCTGCAGGGCTATTACTTCGCACGCAGCATGCCGATCGCCAACCTGATTGATTGGTTCGAAACCCAGGCTGACAACGCGGTCCATGCCTATCATCAGCGGCTGAAGGAAGCGATTTGACGATCGTTCTCATATTGGTGGCTAGAAACAAGATTTGTCTGGCGTGGCTCGGCCGGTGTTGCTAAAGCCGGACAATGGCTTCCGACAACACCCTGTCAATTACCGATTTCATTGCGGCCGTTCCTGCCGCCAAACGCCTGATTGGCCTTGACCTAGGCACCAAGACCATTGGCCTTGCCCTGTCCGATATTGGCCGTGGCATTGCCTCCCCCATGGAAACGATCAAGCGGAAGAAATTCACGTTGGATGCAGAGAAACTCTTGAAAATCTGCCAGGAACAGGATGTCGGCGGGATTGTTTTGGGCCTGCCGCTCAATATGGACGGATCGGAAGGCCCACGTTCTCAGGCCACCCGGGCATTCACCCGTAACCTGGCGCAAAAAACCGATTTGCCGATGACCCTTTGGGATGAGCGCCTCTCAACTGCGGCGGTTACGCGGACCTTGCTTGAGGCTGACTCCAGCCGGGCGAAACGCGCCGAAGCCGTCGACAAGATGGCCGCAGCTTTCATCCTGCAAGGTTTTCTGGACCGCTTGGGCCACATGACCGCCGAAGACCGGTCTTTCTGAAGTTCTACTGTACAAACGCACACATTGAATTGGCCACTCACGGGCCAACCAAACGGACCGCCCTGTCATGCTGACAACCATCAACGCCCTGCTGCCGGTCATTCTGGTAATCGCGATTGGCCACACGGTCTCGCGCACCGGCATTATCACCGGCGATCAATGGCGCGGTATTGAGCAGCTCGCGTACTACGTCTTGTTTCCTGCGGTGCTCATCGAAATCATCGGCCGGGTCGACTTCACACAGTTTCCAACTCTGACCATGGGCGGTGCGCTGTTGGCCTCCGTTTTCACAATGGGCGCAATCCTTCTTGTCTTGCGTCCAGTGTTTGAGGCTGTCTGGTCAATCAACAGCACCCGCTTTACCTCGATCTTTCAGGGCACCATGCGCTGGAATGCCTTCATCGCGCTGCCACTTGCTGACAGTCTTTTTGGTGACGAGGGGCTCGCGCTGCTGGCCGTCGCGATGGTGGTCATGGTGCCGGTTCTCAACACCTTGAGCATTCTGTTCCTGGCCCGCTATGCAGGCGGCACACGCCCGAGCGCAAAAAAGATCGTTCAGGACGTCGCCAAAAACCCGTTCATCATCAGCATCTCTTGCGCAATTTTGATCAACCTGTCCGGCTTTCCATTGCCGGAGTTTGCCTGGACAACACTGGAAATCGTGGGCAGCGCGGCCCTGCCGGTCGGCATTGTCTGCGTCGGTGCAAGCCTTGATCTTTCCGCCCTGCGGCGGCCCGGCCCGGCCCTTTCCTCCGGAACGTTGCTCCGCCTTTTGGGCATGCCCTTGATCGCGGCTGGTTTCGCCTGGGTATTTGGCGTGACCGGCACGGCGCAAGCCGCAATGATCATCGCCGCATCCGTTCCCTCCGCCGGTTCGTCCTACATCCTTGCCAAGCAAATGGGCGGCGATGCAAAGTTGATGGCGGAAATCCTGACGCTGCAAAGCATCCTGGCCATCGGAACGATCCCGGTTGTGCTTTATGTGCTGACCTGATTTCCCTGCCTCACCAAGCTCGGCCACTTATTTCGACTACACGTTCTCCAATCCACCGACTTGTGTGGACAGTTTTGCCTGATTACCTGCTGGCGCTTGTAAGAGAGTGCGATTCCGCCTATAGGCATGGTCTCGATGAACGCGCAAGACCCCCATCGAGCTAGCCTTTTCCCCCATCGCCATTTGCTGGGGATTGAAGGGCTTCAACCCCACGAAATTCTGGGCCTTCTGGACCGGGCGGAAGAAGCCGTTGAGGTGAGCCGCCAGGTGGAAAAGAAGAAGTCCGTCCTCAGAGGCCGGACCCAGATCAACCTGTTCTTCGAAGCCTCGACCAGAACACAGTCCTCCTTCGAGCTGGCCGGCAAGCGGCTCGGCGCCGATGTGATGAACATGGCTGTTTCCTCCTCGTCGGTGAAGAAGGGCGAAACCCTGATCGACACCGCCGCGACGCTGAACGCCATGCATCCGGACCTCTTGGTGGTTCGCCATCACGCGGCCGGGGCCGTGCATTTGCTGGCGCGGAAGATTGGTTGTTCAGTGGTCAATGCTGGCGACGGGCCGCATGAGCATCCGACGCAGGCCCTGCTCGATGCCCTAACCATCCGCCGGCACAAGGGCAAGATTGCCCGGCTCACGGTGGTGATTTGCGGCGATATCCTGCATTCCCGCGTTGCCCGGTCAAACATCATCCTGCTGAACGCGCTCGGCGCCCGCGTCCGTGTGGTCGCACCGTCAACGCTTCTGCCCAGCGGCATTGCGCAGATGGGTGTCGAGGTATTCCGTGACATGCGCGAGGGTCTCAAGGGCGCGGACATCGTGATGATGCTCCGCCTGCAGCGCGAGCGCATGAGTGGTGCCTTTATACCTTCCGTGCGTGAATACTACCGCTTCTATGGCCTGGATGCCGAAAAGCTCTCCTACGCCAATGATGATGCGCTGGTCATGCACCCCGGACCCATGAACCGGGGCGTTGAAATCGACGCGGCGGTAGCCGATGGCGCGCAAAGCCTGATCCGCGAACAGGTGGAAATGGGCGTTGCCGTCCGCATGGCCGTTCTGGAAGCGCTTGCCGCTCACTTGCCCAATCACTGAGGATCAACGACGTGGCTGCCGACACTCCCAAACCACTGGTACTTTCCAACGCCAGGGTGATTGATCCTGCCCGGGACCTTGATGCTCCAGGCTCCGTCATCATCGCCGACAGAACCATCCTGGCCGCCGGTCCAGAAGCGGCTAATCAGGGCGCACCCTATGGGGCAGACATAATCGACTGCGCTGGCGCCATCGCCGCGCCCGGCCTGATCGACATGTGCGTTTCTGTTGGCGAACCGGGCGCTGAACACCGCGAGACGCTGGCAAGCGCCAGCCAGGCAGCAGCGGCTGGCGGCATCACCACCATTTGCACCATGCCGGAAAGTGATCCGGTAATCGACGATCCGGCACTGGTGGAATTCATCCGCCGCCGCGCCCGCGACACGGCCATCGTCAACGTTTGTCCTATGGCCGCCCTTACCAAGGGCCTGGCGGGTACGGAGATGACGGAAATCGGCCTCCTTCAGGAAGCTGGCGCGGTCGCCTTTTCAAACGGCCACAAGTCCGTCTCCAACGCCCAGATCATGCGGCGGATCATGACTTACGCCCGCGACTTCGGCGCTTTGGTCGTGCATCACACCGAAGATCCGGATCTCGGCGGCGGGGTGATGAATTCGGGCCTGAACGCCAGCTGGAAAGGCCTTTCAGGCGTGCCGCGCGAAGCCGAGATCATCATGATCGAGCGCGATCTCCGGCTGGTCGGCATGTCCAACGGCCGCTACCACGCCAACCTGATTTCCACCTCCGACAGCGCCGACGCCATCCGGGTTGGCAAGAAACGCGGGCTGGACGTCACCGCAGGTGTTTCAATCAATCACCTGACGCAAAACGAAAACGACATCGGCCCCTACCGGACCTTCTTCAAGATGTCACCTCCCCTGCGCGATGAGAACGACCGTCAGGCGATGATCGCAGCGCTTGCCGATGGAACCATCGACATCATCGTCTCCAATCACGATCCGCAGGACGTTGAAACCAAACGGCACCCCTGGGCGGAGGCCGAGGACGGCGCAATCGGCCTGGAAACGCTGCTGGCGGCGGCCCTCCGGCTCTATCATTCCGGCGACATTGAATTACTGCCGCTTCTGGCCACCATGACCAGCAATCCGGCAGACCGTCTGGGACTGGAGGCCGGACGCCTCACTGCCGGCTCTCCGGCGGACGTTATCGTCTTTGATCCTGACAAGCCCTGGGTCCTGGAAAAATCCGCGATCCGCTCCCGCTCAAAAAACTCGCCATTCGAGGACGCAAGATTTTCCGGACGGGTTTTGCATACCATCGTTGCGGGCAAGCCCGTATACACGTACGCTTGACCGGGATTTAGCGGAGTATCACATTGCCTGATCCGATCAGCTGGGAATTTGCCTGGCCGTATTACCTTGCCGCCCTTGCCTTCGGCTATGTGCTCGGATCAATCCCATTTGGTCTGGTCATCACACGCGCTGCTGGCCTCGGTGATATCCGCAACATTGGCTCCGGCAACATCGGTACGACCAATGTGCTACGCACTGGCCGCAGGTCCCTTGCCGCGGCAACCCTGCTCGGAGATGCGCTGAAGGGCACGGTGGCAGTCGTAATCGTCAATCATCTCTATGGCACCGAAATGGCCCTGATTACTGGCCTTGGCGCTTTTCTGGGCCACCTGTTTCCTGTCTGGCTCAAATTCAAGGGCGGCAAGGGTGTTGCCACCTATCTTGGCATCCTGCTCGGCCTGAATTGGCTGGTAGCGCTGGCTTTCGCTGTGATCTGGGTCGGGATAGCTTTCGTGTTCCGCTATTCCTCCCTGTCGGCCCTGACCGCAAGCCTTGCAACACCGGTCCTTCTCTATTTTCTGGGGCAAGTTCAAATGGCCGAGATGTTCGGCCTGATGTCCTTGCTGCTTTGGCTGAAGCATCACGAAAACATCCGCCGGCTGGTAACGGGTGCTGAATCCAAGATTGGCGCCAAGTCCAAACCTGCACCGGAACCGGATCCTGACCCCGGCAGCGGGGCGGCATGAGCCCCGGGCCGCAGGCAGATAAAACACCTCGCCTTTCTGCGGCCCAAAGACTTGCATGGCTCCGTTTAATACGTTCGGAAAATGTCGGACCAAGCACCTTCCGCGACCTGATTAACCACTATGGTTCGGCCGAAAAGGCGCTGGAGGCCCTCCCCGGCCTGTCGCGCCGGGGCGGCAAAAACGCCTTGCGCATATGTCCTCTTGAAGATGCGGAAGCGGAACTCGCGGCTCATGAGCAATCGGGAGCCCGACTCGTTGCTTTGGGTGAGCCGGACTACCCGCCTCATCTGCGGCACATGGACGGCCCTCCCCCGCTTCTCTCAGTGAAGGGCAGCGGCGCGACACTTGCCCAGCAAAAAGCCCTGGCGGTCGTCGGCGCGCGCAATGCCTCGCTTTCCGGCCGCAAACTAGCTGCCAGCATTACAAAAGAGTTATCTGCGGATGGGTTTGTAATCGTGTCCGGACTGGCAAGGGGCATCGATGCGGCAGCCCATGAGGCAGCCCTCAGCGGCGGAACAATTGCGGTATTCGCAGGCGGCATCAACACGCTTTACCCGCCCGAACACGGTACCTTGCTGAGTGAAATCATCCGCCTTGGCGGAACGGCAATCAGCGAAATGCCTTTTGGCTGGAAACCCCGCGGCCGGGATTTTCCCCGGCGCAACAGGCTGATTTCGGGAATATCCCTCGGTGTTCTGGTGATCGAAGCCGCCAAGGCGTCCGGGTCCCTGCACACCGCCCGCTTCGCCCTGGAACAGAACCGGGAGATTTTTGCTGTACCCGGATCCCCGCTTGATCCGCGCTCTGAAGGCGCCAACAGGCTGATCCAGCAGGGCGCGACCCTGATCACCTGCGCCAAGGATGTGATCGACAGCCTTGCGGGGCGGATAGAACCTGTCCTCCCGTTCGAAGGGCAAATCTCAGAGCCCGACCATGACGACTGCCCGTACCCGGCGGAACCTGCCGAAAAAACGCGTGAGCAAATCATCTCGGCTCTGGGCCCGACGCCAGTGGAAATCGATGAGCTGATCCGGTTCACTGGCGCGACGACGCGGGAGGTTCGGATTGTCCTCCTGGAACTGGAATTGGCAGGCCGCCTGGAACGACACCGCGGAAACCAGGTGTCCCTGATCATGGGCACATGAAAAAGGCCGCCCAAATGAGCGGCCTCTTTCTGATTGATGTTTACGAAATCGGCTTACGCAGCACGCACTTCCGACAGGAAGGACGAGACCATGGAGCTCAAGGTTTTCGCTTTTTCCGAGAGATCTTCGGCAGAGCCAAGCATTTCTCCGGCCGCGGTTCCCGTGCGGGTCGCACCTTCGGTCAGATCGGCGATCGTGGATGTCACTTCATCCGTGCCTGATGCCGCCTGACTGATGCTCTGGGCAATCTCATGGGTTGCTGAGTTCTGCTGCTCGACAGAAGCGGCGATAGCAGAAGCGATTTCCGCCACCGTTTCGATTTCCGTCGCAATCTCCTCGATCGCAGCCATGGTGCCGTTGGTTTCCTGCTGGACGGCGCTGATCTGCGCTGCGATGTCCTCGGTTGCCTTGGAAGTCTGATTGGCCAAGCTCTTGACCTCGGAGGCAACGACAGCAAAGCCCTTGCCGGCCTCACCGGCCCGTGCCGCCTCAATGGTCGCATTGAGTGCTAGCAGGTTGGTCTGCTCGGCAATGCCGGTGATCAGGTTCAGAACTTCACCAATGTCGGCCACCTTGCGGGACAGATCCTGCATGCGTTCCTGGCTCTGCTTGGTCACGTTAAACGCCTGCTCGGTCTTGTTGTTCTGCTCGTTCACCTGGGAACTGATCTCCTGGATCGAGGCTCCAAGTTCTTCGGCTGCAGACGCAACTGTTTGAACATTGTTGGAGGCCTGCTGAGCAGAACTCGAAACGCCCGTTGCCTGCACTCTTGAGTGTTCAGCTGTCTCAGAGAGCGAGCCGGCGGTGTGCGTCATTTCCATAGAGGATTGTGACACCTGCTCCACGATCGCACCAACACCTTGCTCGAAGTCCTGCGCGAGGCGCTCCATGGCTTCTGCCTTTTCACGGGCAGCACGCTCATCGGCGGCCTTGGTAGCTTCCTGCAGGTTCTCAACTTCCAGTGCATTTGCCTTGAAGATGTGAACCGCATGGATCATGTCACCAATTTCATCCTTGCGGCGGGTCTCTTCGATTTCGACCGAAAGATCACCAGAAGACAAGCGGCCCATGATGGCATTCACCGACTTCAGTGGGCTGGTCACACTGCGATTCACCAGAGCCATTATGCCAAGCCCTGTAGCGACCGCCAGGACAAGCAGGCCCCAAACCGTATTCCGCGACAAGGCGATGTTTGACTGGAGCTCACTCAGCGCCTGCCGTTCGGCAGTGATCGCTTGATCTGAAAGCGTTTTGATTTCGGCCTCCAGGACGGCGAAGATTTCCTGTTCCATCTGATCGATGGAGGCAATTGCCTTCAGCTTGTTGTCCGGATTGTAAATCTCAAACACTTTCTTGCCGAGGCCATCGATCTGCTGGTGCATTTCACCGATGAGCTTGAGATCCTCCTGCTCCTTCTTGGTGGTCTCCAGAACATCAAACAGGCTCAAAAAGCCGCCGAAGGTATTCGAATACTTGTCAAAAGCCTTTGCCGCCTCGGCATCTCCGCGCATGTAGGCATTCAACGAGGAGACCATGTCGCCGGACTCGTCGATCATCTCCATATAGTATTGCATGCTCGGCAAACGATCGTTGAGGATTTCGTCCATGTCCATGGCAAAGCCGGCACCGCTGATTTCAGCGGTTTTCAGGTAGTCGAGTGTTTTTTCCATCTCCAGGGTGACCTCAGTCATCTCACTGGCGATGCCCTGAGCGGCAATTTCACTCGCCGGATCAAAACGGTCGAAGACTTCTGCAAAGGCGCGCTGGTTATAAAGCGCTATATTGCTTTCAAGAAGCTTTGCGCTTTCATCCTGCTCTCCGACGATCGCCCGGAAGTCTGCAAGAAATTTCTGGAATTGCTCGTAGTTTTCCGAAAATGCTTCGCGTTCGTCGACTTCGCCGCTGGCGTATTCAAGAACACTGGAGTTCATCGAGCCAAGCCGGTCCAGCATGGACAGGGTGAGGATCGCCTTAGGCACCTCCACTTCCTTAACAGTGGCTGCGCTTTCACTGACTTTTACATTAATCGTCTGGACAACGAGCGACACAACACCCACCAGGCCGATCAGGCCGAACAACGGTATGGCGATCTTTTTGCCGACGGTAAGCTTCATCTGGTCCCCCCAAGGGAAAAATTGCCTGTAATGCGCACTTTTGTACGCACCCCACCGCCCTCAGGGTGTCGGGCAAAAGTTAAAAAATGGCGGAAATGCCAAAGTTTTTCTCAACCCAAAATAGAAAAAATAAACAAAAACAAATATTCCTTTTTAAAAGTACGCACTTATCTGAAGACAATACCCACCCTCCCGATCCGCAGAGCCAAGCCTGACCCAATAAAACCATTTGTAAAAATTAGCGATGGCGGATTTCATATTAGAATCAGGCATCAGAACTAAAGATACTGACGCTACGATACTTATTTTAAAAGCTGATCGACGGACTATACACACCCTCCTTATGTCAATTACACAAGAGATGCGCAGAAAACCGGCTCCAGGCAGGGATGGCTTGACCCGGGAGACGCAAAGGTCCATTTGACAGGCGGCTTTCGATCCGTGATCGTCGCCAAACTGAATTTCATAATTTCCCGGACTGCAGTGCACAGAAAACAGCAGCCCCGGGACCTAAGCATTTGGGTAGTGATGAACATCGTCATCGTGGAATCGCCGGCTAAAGCCAAGACGATAAACAAGTATCTTGGCTCGGACTACAATGTCCTCGCCTCCTATGGTCATGTCCGCGACCTGCCGCCCAAAGACGGCTCCGTCAAACCTGACGAAGACTTTGCCATGAGCTGGCAAGTTGATTCGAAATCCCAAAAACGCCTCAGCGAGATCGCCAATGCAGTAAAGTCTGCCGACCGCCTCATTCTCGCAACTGACCCCGACCGCGAAGGGGAAGCCATTTCCTGGCACGTTCTGGAAGTCCTGCAAAAAAAGCGGGTGCTGAAGGACAAGCCGGTGGAACGCGTTGTCTTCAACGCCATCACCAAGCAGGCGATCCTGGATGCAATGGCTCAGCCGCGCGAACTGGATGCGCCTTTGGTTGAGGCCTACCTGGCCCGTCGTGCACTGGATTATCTTGTCGGATTCACAATCTCGCCTGTTCTGTGGCGCAAGCTTCCCGGTGCCCGCTCTGCCGGCCGGGTCCAATCGGTCGCTCTGCGGCTGATCTGCGACCGGGAGATGGAAATCGAGGTTTTCAAGCCGCAGGAATACTGGTCGATCCTTGCCAACCTGAAAACACCGGCAGGTTCTGCCTTCCAGGCATCAGTCGTCGGATACGATGGCAAGAAGATCGGGCGTCTCGACATCACGACCGAGGACGAGGCCAAGACCATCACATCTATGCTGTCCTCGGCGGCATTCACTGTTGAGAGCGTTGCCTCCAAACCGGCCAAACGCAATCCCTCCCCGCCTTTCACCACCTCGACCCTGCAGCAGGAAGCTTCCCGCAAACTTGGCTTCTCGGCCTCCCGGGCGATGCAGGTAGCGCAAAAGCTTTATGAAGGCATCTCGATCGGCGGCGAGACCTCCGGTCTCATAACCTATATGCGTACCGATGGCGTGCAGATTGCCGGTGAAGCCATTTCGGACGCCCGCAAGGTCATCGGCGCCGACTTCGGCGACAAATACGTCCCGGAAAAACCACGCCACTACGCAACCAAGGCCAAAAACGCCCAGGAAGCGCACGAAGCGATCCGTCCGACCGATCTCTCCCGCCGCCCCAAGGACGTGGCAAAGTTCCTCGATCCCGATCAGGCGCGGCTTTATGAGCTGATCTGGAAGCGGACCATGGCCAGCCAGATGGAATCGGCTGTTCTGGAACGCACGACCATCGACATCACCGCAAATGGCAGCGGCAAAAAGGCCGCCTTGCGCGCAACTGGCTCGGTCGTCCGGTTCGACGGCTTCCTCGCCCTTTATCAGGAAGGCCGGGACGACGACGACGACGAAGCGTCCAAGCGGCTCCCCGCCGTAGACAACGGCGCTGCGCTCAGCCTTGGCGAGGCAACCGGCAAAGCCGGACCGATTGAAGCTGGCCAACACTTCACCACTCCGCCGCCGCGCTACACCGAGGCGAGCCTGGTGAAGAAGATGGAAGAACTCGGCATTGGCCGGCCGTCGACCTACGCGTCCACTCTGCAGACCCTTCGTGACCGCGAATATGTGGAGCTGGAGAAGAAGCAGCTTGTGCCTCAGGACAAGGGACGGATCGTTACCGCCTTCATGGAAAGCTTCTTCAACCGCTATGTGGAGTTTGACTTCACTGCGAGTCTCGAAGAGCAACTTGACCGGATATCAGCGGGCGAACTCTCCTGGCAACAGGTGCTGCGTGACTTTTGGACGGAGTTCTCTGGCGCCGTTGATGAAATCAAGGACCTTCGGATTTCCGAAGTCATCGATGCCCTCAACGACCTTCTGGCGTCCCATATCTTCCCGGAAAAGGAAGACGGAACCGATCCACGTGCCTGCCCGTCCTGTTCAGATGGCAAGCTCTCCTTGAAAGTCAGCCGTTTCGGCGCCTTTATCGGCTGCTCGAACTATCCGGAATGCAATTACACCCGCCAGCTCGCCAAGAATGGCGACGGCGAAGCGGAAGCCGCAGACGGCCCGAAAATTCTTGGGCAGGATCCGGAAACTGGCCTGGACGTCTCCCTGCGCACAGGCCGCTTTGGGCCCTATGTCCAGCTTGGTGAAGAAGCCAAGCCGAAACGCTCCTCGCTGCCAAAAGGCTGGTCCGCCGCCGATATGGATCTGGACCAGGCGCTTCAGCTTCTCTCGCTGCCGCGTGAAGTTGGACCGCATCCGGAAGACGGCAAGATGATCACCGCCGGAATTGGCCGATATGGCCCATTTGTGCTGCACGAAGGCACATATGCCAACCTGTCCTCCCCGGACGAGGTGTTTTCCGTCGGCATCAACCGTGCAGTGGATGCGTTGGCGGAAAAACGTGCAAAGGGCGGTGGACGGCGCGGCGCAGCAGCGACCCCGCTGAAGGAACTGGGTGAACATCCGACGGAAAGCGGACCGGTCAACGTTTATGACGGCCGTTATGGCCCTTACGTCAAACACGGCAAGATCAACGCGACGCTGCCCAAGGACGTGGATCCCAAAGCCGTGACGCTAGAACAGGCGGTAGAGCTAATCGCGGCAAAGGCGGCGAAGGGCGGAACCAAGAAAAAGTCCGCTGCCAAGAAAACAGCCGCGAAAAAGACCACAACAAAGAAAACCGCTGCCAAGAAGACAACCACCAAAAAGGCGACTGCCAAGAAAGCCGAGCCAAAGGTGGAGGTGGATACCTCCTCGGAAGAAGTGCCGTGGGATGATGCGTCTTGAGCGCCAAGCGCATCGGAAAACGCAAACCCGGGCGGCACAAGACCGCCAAATCGCCGGCTGACCTACCGTCGCGCGACGATATTCTGGCATTCGTCGCTGACAATCCTGGAAAAGCCGGCAAGCGGGAGATCGCCCGCCATTTCGGTATCGTTGGGGCCGCACGCATCCACTTGAAACGGATGCTGCGCGAATTGTCCGATGCCGGGCTGATCGAAAAACGGCAAAAGCGGCTCATGAGGCCCGGTGATCTTCCGCCGGTCTTTGTCGTCAATCTTGTTGCCAGGGATGGTGATGGTGAGCTTCTTGGCGAACCGATCGATTGGGACGATGATACCGGCCCATCTCCCAAGGTTCTCGTGCTCACGGCCCGCGGCAAAGGCCCTCAACCGGGTATCGGCGACCGGGCCCTCATACGCCTGACAGAAGGCGACAGCGGCGAAGCAGATCATACTGGCCGTGTCATCAAGGTTCTTGAAAAACGCCAGGACGCGATCCTCGGGATATTCCGGACCCGTTCAGACAACCGGTCCCCATGGCTGGAGCCAGTCGATCGTAAACAGCGGGAACTCGACATTGACACCAGTGACCTGAAGGATGCCGAGGACGGCGATCTTGTAAGTGTCCAGGTCACGCGGACCGGCCGCTACGGCGCTCCTAGAGCTTCCATAGTCGAGCGTTTCGGCTCGATGAAGTCGGAAAAGGCGGTCTCGGAAATCGCCCTACATTCCCACGGCATCCGGCATGTCTTCCCGGCAACCGTTGAGCAAGAGGCAGAAGCCGCCAAGCCAGTGACGATAGGCAAGCGCGAGGATTGGCGCAAGGTGCCGCTGATCACCATCGATCCGCCGGATGCAAAAGACCATGACGATGCGGTCTATGCCGAACCTGATGAGAGCGAAGACAATGCTGGCGGCCACGTCATCTACGTGGCGATTGCCGATGTCGCCCATTATGTGCGCCCCGGCTCGGCTCTAGATCGGGAAGCGCATCAGCGCGGCAATTCGGTCTATTTCCCGGACCGGGTTATCCCCATGCTCCCGGAGCGGATTTCAAACGAACTCTGTTCGCTAAAGGAAAAGCAGGACCGCCCGGCCCTGGCCGTGCGCATGGTCGTTGACAAGAACGGCCGGAAGATCAGCCACAGTTTTCACCGGGTGCTGATGCGCTCTGCCGCCAAGCTCTCCTATATTCAGGCGCAAAAGGCGATTGAAGGCGCAACGGACAGAACCACGGAAACGCTCGTCGAGGGTATTCTACAGCCGCTTTGGGAGGCCTATGCGGCAGTCAAAAGGGCACGGGAGGCCCGCGAACCGCTAGAGCTTGATCTGCCGGAACGCAAGATCAAGTTGAAGGATGATGGCACGGTAGGCCACGTCTATGTTCCCGAGCGGCTCGACGCCCACAAGCTGATCGAAGAGTTCATGATCCTGGCCAATGTGTCGGCCGCAGAAACGCTTGAGAAAAAGAAAACTCCCCTCCTCTACCGGATCCACGATGCCTCCAGCCCGGAAAAGCTGGAAGCCTTGAAGGAGTTCCTGTCAACGCTGAGCATCAAGCTGCCGTCCAGCGGCGGTCTCAGGCCTGGCGTTTTCAATGGCATCCTGGACAAGGTGAAAGACACGCCGGAAGCTCACCTCGTCAACGAAGTGGTGTTGCGCAGCCAGGCACAAGCAGAGTATTCGCCACAAAACATCGGTCACTTCGGCCTCAATCTGCGCCGGTATGCGCATTTCACCTCACCTATCCGGCGCTATGCCGACCTGATCGTTCACAGAGGTTTGATCCGGGCTCTGGGCCTTGGAGAAGACGGTCTTCCAGATGGAATTGAAGCCAAACTGGACGCAATTGGCGCGGAAATCTCGGCGGCCGAACGCCGGGCAATGCTGGCTGAAAGGGACACGATTGACCGCCTGATTGCCTTGTGGATGGCCGATAAAGTCGGAGCCGAGTTCCCGGGGCGTATTGCAGGTGTCGTGAAGTCAGGTCTGTTCATCCGCCTGGCAGAATCGGGTGCCGACGGCTTTGTGCCTGCCTCCACAATCGGGCTCGACTACTACCGGTATGACGAAGGGTCGCATGCTTTAATTGGTGACAAAACCGGTGAAACATACCAGCTTGGGGATCAGGTTACAGTCAAACTGGTCGAGGCAGCCCCATTTGCGGGCGCTTTGCGTTTTGAACTCCTGACCGACGGACGGACTACAAAAAAAGCGCTACGTAAGCCTGGGACCAAATCCCGGGCCGGGCGTTTACGTGCCGGAAAAGGGGGCTCAAAATCATCGGCCAAAGCCAAACGCGGAAAGAAAAGCCGATGAATGTACAGTACTCCACTGACTTGCCGCATGAAGAGGCAGCAAGCTCCCGGAAAGCGCACCGCCCGGTCGGCAATGCGATGATGCGCGGTTTCTTCAACCGCTGCCCGAGCTGTGGCAATGGCAGCCTGTTCTCAGGTTTTCTGAAAACGGTGCATTCCTGCGATACGTGCAAGGAAGAAATCCACCATCACCGCGCGGATGATGCCCCGCCCTATTTCACGATCACTCTCGTCGGACACATCATCATCCCTGCCCTGCTCGCGGTTGAAGTTTATTATCGCCCCGAAATCTGGATCCACATGGCCATCTGGCTGCCGTTGACCGTGATCCTTTCCTTGGGCTTTCTGCGTCCGATCAAGGGCGCTCTCGTCGGCCTGCAGTGGGCTTTCTACATGCACGGCTTTGATCCCGATGCGGAGGAGGACCTGCCGGAACCGGATCCGGCGGCGAATATGAGATGACAACACCCCCAGTGATTACGCTTTCGAAAGACGAACAAGCCGGAAAACACCCGTACATTCGGCCCCGGGACGCGTCCACATTGTTGATTCTGGACAAGACCGGCAACGGCCCGGTCAAGGTTCTGATGGGCCGCCGGCATATGCGCCACGCCTTCATGCCGGGAAAATTCGTTTTTCCTGGCGGCCGGCTGGATGTGTCTGATTCCCGCATTTCAGTCCGCGAAAGCTATCACCCTGTGGTGGAGGCAAAGCTTTCGGCTCAGCTGAAAGGTCCTAAAACAGCTGCAAGGGTTCGTGCGCTGGCACTCGCTGCGATTCGCGAAACTTACGAAGAGGCAGGGATTTTCGTTGGCCGTCAGGAAGACCATACGGACAGGCTCGGCCGGGGTTTCGAGGCTTTTGAAGAGCGCAATATTTCGCTCGACCTCAGCCCGCTGCGCATGGTGGCACGCGCCATCACGCCACCGAAGCGTCCACGCCGCTTCGACACCAGATTTTTCGCGGTCTGGTCTGATTCCATTGCCTCAGAACTTGAAAGCGGTACAGGGCCCTCCGGCGAGCTGCAGGACGTAGCCTGGCTGACGCTGGACGAGGCGCGCGAGAAAGAACTGCCGAACATCACCAAGCAGATTCTGTCTGATCTCGAAGGACGGCTGTCGAGTGATCCGGACCTTTCGCCAGACACTGAGGTTCCCTTCTATCATTTCCGCAAAGGCGAGTTCCAGCGCGAGTATCTTTGACTTAACCAAGGCAAAAGGGACCAATCGCGTTCCAAAAGGCTGAACACTGCGGAAAATCGAAACGCTCTTAGCTTGCAAAGCTTGACTTTGACGTCTTCTTGAGTACTTTGCGCGCTGATTTCATACACTGGGGCAGAATGATCGCCAGGCGCACTGGCCACAAGAACCGTTTGCCCGACCCAACAAAACAGGATCCAAGGCCATGGCCAAGGCGACAACCATCAAGATCAAGCTCCTCTCCACGGCCGACACGGGCTTCTTTTACGTAACGAAGAAGAACTCCCGCACCATGACTGAGAAAATGGTGAAGCGGAAGTACGACCCGGTTGCCAAAAAGCACGTGGAATTCAAAGAAGCAAAAATCAAGTAAGCACCGTTCGACAGAACTAACAGTGCTGAAACAAAAAACCCGCCGGTCCGCCGGCGGGTTTTTCTTTGTTGGTTGATCTCAGCGTATCTATGCCGCAGCCACACCTTCCAGGAAGCGGTTGACCTCTGCTTTCAACTCTTCCGTTTTGTGGGACAGGTCACCGGATGCAGACAGCACCATCTCAGCAGATGAAGATGTCTGTTCAACCGCTTCTGTCAGCTGGGACATGTTGGAGGACACCGAGGTCGTGCCTTCAGAAGCCCGCATTGCATTTTCGGAAATCTCCGACGTTGCGGCCCCTTGCTCCTGAACAGCCGCAGCAATCGTTCCGGTGTAGTTGTTGACTTCCTCCATGATCTCCGTGATTTCGGCGATCGCCTGCACCGATTCCTTTGTAGCACCCTGGATTGCAGCAATCTGGGCCCCAATTTCCTCGGTCGCCTTAGAGGTTTGTGTCGCGAGCTCCTTGACCTCCGCGGCCACAACAGCGAAGCCCTTCCCGGCCTCCCCGGCACGGGCAGCCTCAATCGTGGCATTGAGAGCCAGAAGGTTGGTCTGTTCGGCAATTGCCTGAATCAGCGTAACAACTTCACCGATTTTACCCGCGGATTCGGCCAAGCCTTCAACTTTTTCATTGGTTACCCTGGTTCCCTCAGTCGCACGCCCGACAACTTCCGTGGTTCGTGCAACCTGGTTAGAATTCTCACCAATGGATGCCGACAATTCCTCAGCAGCGCTGGCGACTGTCTGCACATTGCGTGTCGCATCGTCCGACGAAGTCTGCGTCTCGCTCGCCCTATGAGCACTTTCCTGGGCGATGGATGTCATCGTCCCTGCTGTCTGGTCCATCCCTGACGCGGTCTCTGCAACCGAAGACAACAGGTTCGAGGCGTTGGCGCGGAAATTCTCGATCAGCTCGTGAACGCGCGTCTGCCGCTGGTTACGCTCATCGTCATTGCTGCGTTGCGCATCCGCAAGTTCATGACGTTCTTTCGACTTCTGTTTCAGTTTTTCGACGGCCTTTGCCATCAGGCCAATCTGGTCAGCCCTGTCTGTGAACGGAACATCCACCGACAAATGATCCTCTGAGATTTCGCCGGTGATATTCGCCAAGGTTGTGATAGGACGCAACAGGCGGGCAATCATAAAGACCGTCAACACCACAGCACCCAGAACGACCGGAGCCGCAAGCAGGAAGAATTTGCTCATGATTTCAGACACGTTTGCCTGAACAGCAGCTTTTTCTACGCCTGCATACAAGATCCCGATGATCTCGTTCTGAGTGTAAAGATCGGCTGATAAATCGTGTAGTAGTCCTTGCCGAGGATCGTTGCCTCGCCGTGGAAAGTCTCACCCTTGGTGACGACCGGATAGACCGCCCCTTTTTGGCCCAGAGGCGTGCCAACCGCACGCTTGCCGTCGGGTTTGATGATGTTGGTGGTCTTGCGCCAAAAATCCTTCGTTTCCGGATCCCAGGCAAACACCGTCGCGGTCTCGCCGGTCATCCGGCCGATGCTGTCGATCAAGTCGTGGGAGGTGAATTCCGGAAGTTCAGCCAGTTCAATACGGCTGACGTTTCCGCCATTGCTCCAGCTGACGTTTACACCGTCGACCTTTTCATTGAACAAGGTCGCTGCGACTCGGAGATTCACGTCCTGCTTGGCAACAGCCAGTTCTTTGGCTTGATTGCTAGATACGTTGAAGACGATGAAACCGATAACCACCATTGAAAGGGTCAAAAAACCGGCACTCGCCAACGCCATCGACGTGGTAATTTTCAAGTTGCCTAATTTGAAATTCATGTTGCGTCCCACCCTACGCGATGTTGCTTCGTAGAACGCTTAGGATGGCTTCGTCACGTAAAGGCACTGTTAACAATAATCTAAATCTAGCAAACAACTAGAAATAAACATCAAAATGACGCTCAGATACCAGAAGGAAGTATTCTTGTCGCAGATATTGCAATGCAAAAATTGCGTAACAACTGTTTAGAACTTGATAATTCTAACAAGTAAGGTGGCCGGCCGGAAACAGGTGAACGAGGAGGCCACTCTTCGTCCCGTTTCCGTACCGGCCGGCCCCACGGACCCAGGAGATGCGGCGGACCTGAGCACTCCGTAGGGAAACAATAGTTGCATGAAAGCAAGTGTCGGCCTCATGCCAAGTCTGAAAGAGCAAAGCCGTTTCAGCAGGGCAGACTTTCATGCCGCCACACTACTTGAGTGATCCGGGAAATCAATGAAAACGACCGATTTCGGGCATTCGACATAACATCTTAGTAAATTCGTAACCTTAACGCAGCAGCTGGCGCGTCAGAGGACGAATTCAACGGTACGCCATTAGACGCCCTTGGCGTCACGCCTCCCCGAGAAAGGAGCGTACGGTTTCAAGAAACTTGGCAACTGAAATCGGCTTGGAGATATAGGCCTCACAGCCGCCTTGCCGGATACGCTCTTCATCGCCCTTCATGGCAAAGGCGGTGACGGCAATGACAGGGATAGCAGCCAGATCCTCGTCTTCCTTGATCCACTTGGTCACTTCCAGACCGGACACTTCCGGCAGCTGGATGTCCATCAGGATCAGGTCCGGGTGGTGATTGCGGGCAAGTTCAAGTGCCTCGATCCCAGTCCGGGTCTGCAGGGTGTCGTATCCGTGCGCTTCGAGCAGGTCATGAAACAGTTTCATGTTCAACTCGTTGTCTTCAACGATCAGCACGGTTTTTGCCATATCCAGGCCCTTATCTGCCATTCCAACAGCCTCAAAATCAGGCTGCTCTGCTCGCACACGACTTGGCGGCTGGAACAAGCCACCACTTCGCATTAGGTTTCCTTTTAGCGCGGAATCGTTTCGGAAAGGCAAAAAAACACCATGCATGGTGCCGATAGAAAGCATACTACCTTTGAGAAAGCTCATGAAATTGCCACCGATGCCCTATTAGGGCTTGCCCGTGACCCTGAACTGGTCGGCCGTTTTCTGGCTGTTTCGGGAATTGGGCCGGAGTCGATTCGCCTTGCAGCCGAAGAGCCGGGGTTTCTTGCAGGCGTTCTGGAATTCTACATGGCTGACGAGACGCTGTTGCTGACTTTCTGCGAAAACTCGGGCTTGCGCCCTACCATGATTGCTGCGGCGCGCTTCGCTTTGGCGGGGGATCCGGCTGACTATGCATGAGCCCCGCCCCGCCTCTCGCCAGGTCCTGGACCAGATTGCAGCCCTGCCCCAGTCCGACCGGCCGCTGATCGTTTGCGATGTCGATGAAGTCATCCTTCACATGGCTCCGCATTTTGAGACGTTTCTCCTGGCCCAGGATCTGGTCTTCCTGAGCCACTCTTATCGTCTGACGGGGAACATTGCCCGTACAGGCTCAACGGTCCCAATCAGCTCAGAGGAT
The DNA here is from genome assembly GCA_965230705.1 of Roseibium sp. Lineage (GTDB taxonomy): Bacteria > Pseudomonadota > Alphaproteobacteria > Rhizobiales > Stappiaceae > Roseibium. Next base: position 401,446 of record CBDDLN010000002.1, read on the forward strand.
GTCCGCCGTCTGATCAACCAGTTCTTTGACGAAGAATCCCACCGGCAGGAGCTGGTGCCCGGCGCCGATGAAGCGCTCTTGATGTTGAGTGAGGATTGGGATGTTATCCTTCTCACCAACCTCCCCGGTGCGCACAACAAGCCGGTCCGGGAACGTCTTCTGGATAGTTTTGGCATTCCCTATCCTGTCGTCACCAACTCCGGCCCGAAGGGCGGACCGGTGTCCGCCCTTGCTGCAGGCCGGCCAAGCCCGGTGGTATTTATTGACGACAGCGGGATCAACCATGCCTCAGTCAACGCGTCCCTTCCCGCTTCGATCCAGATCCAATTCATTGCCGATGACAGATTCCGGGCTGAAATGTCGCCGGAAGATCACATTGACCTGTTCACAGGCGATTGGGACCAGACACGGCAGTTCATAGGCGGTATTCTGCAAGGCAGCTAACGCACTCACTCAACCGGCACACCCAATGGCCGAAAACCCCGTGGTATCTAGTTCAGGACCTCCAGACACTTCGCCCCGGGCCCTGTGCCGGGACTGCGGAGCGCGCCCGGATTCTGCCCGTCAACGCTGCCCGGAATGTGGCAGTCCGCGGCTTCTGAACCATCGGGAGCTCGACCAGCTTTCAATCGCTCATATCGATTGCGATGCCTTTTATGCTGCCGTGGAAAAACGCGACAATCCCGAGCTGCGCGACCTGCCGGTCATCGTAGGCGGCGGCCAGCGCGGTGTCGTCTCAACCTGTTGCTATATCGCCCGCATTTATGGTGTGCGTTCCGCAATGCCCATGTTCAAGGCGCTCAAGGCCTGCCCGGATGCAGTCGTCATCAAACCGGACATGAAAAAATATTCCGCAATCGGCAAGGAAATCCGGGAGCGGATGAAGAACCTCACCCCCCTCGTTGAGCCGATCTCCATCGATGAGGCATTTCTGGACCTAACCGGAACCGAAAAGCTGCACCATGCGAGCGCTGCAGAAGTGCTGACGACCTTTATCCGCGACCTTGAAAATGACATCGGCATCAGCGCATCAGTAGGCCTGGCACCGAACAAATTTCTTGCAAAACTTGCGTCCGATCTTGAAAAACCGCGCGGGTTTTCAATCATCGGCGCAGCGGAAGCCAAGTCCTTCCTCGCTGAACAACCGGTCAGCCGGATCTGGGGCGTTGGTAAGGTATTTCAGAAAAAGCTGGCCTCTGACGGCATCAAGACCATTGGCCAGCTGCAAGAGATGGATTCCTCAGACCTCGCCCAGCGCTATGGCTCCATGGGCCTGCGGCTTGCGCAATTGTGCAATGGCCGAGACAGCCGCAAGGTGTCGCCTTCGCAAGGGGCCAAGAGCGTCAGTTCGGAAACGACCTTTCACCGGGACATATCCAGCTTTGAAACGCTACGGCCAATCCTTCGGGACTTGTCGGAAAAGGTCTCGGCCCGTTTGAAAAAGGCGGAACTCGCAGGCCGGACAGTGTCATTGAAACTGAAAACGGCAAACTTCAAGATCCTGACCAGGGCACGCCAGTTGCCGGACCCTACACAGCTTGCCGACCGCATTTACCGCGCCGGAGAAGACCTTCTGGAAAAGGAGGCCGACGGCCGCCAGTTCCGGCTAATCGGGATTGGCGTCAGTGATTTCGTCGACCTGAAACTCGCCGACCCCAGAGACCTCCTGGATGAGGGAGCTGACCGGCGGAAGAAAGCGGAATTGGCAATGGACAGTTTGCGCGACAAGTTCGGCCGTGGCAGCGTTGAACTCGGCCTGGTGCATTCGGCCAAACAAAGCCGGCGGAAGAAGGATCCGCCGCAGGAGTAGTCCGACCGGAAAGCCACAGCCACGATCAGGAATGCTTTGTTTCGCAAAGATTTTCTAGTTCGTGCAACCGGGGTCTTCGTGGATCTCCAGCTGGCGCAACTTCCCGGACAATGCAAAGTCGCCGTAGTCCATCGTTATTTTCCGGCTGATGCCGTTTTCGTAAAGCAAAAAGCCAAGTTGATAGACGGGGGTCTGCTCGCCGGAGCTCTCTTCAGAGGAATCGAAATAGGCGATCGACACTGGCCACACGTCCGCATTCTTGACCGATGATGCTGGAGCGCCCGGTTCGTCGGTTGTTGGTACGGCTTCCGTGCGTACAGCACCAATCACAGCGGTCGTTGCATAGACCTTGTCTCCGGTTTCCGATCCGTCGAATACATCGGCAGTAACGAAGTTATTGCCTGCCTGCGCACTCTCAATGATCTTATGGAGGTGCTCCGTTGGAAACATCGTCTCCCGGGCGATGGACAGCTCCCGGGTTTCCGGTTCTTCCAGTTCCACCTTGCTGGCGTCGCTGTTGCGCTGCGCTTTGCCGCGGGTGTTCTCAACCAGCTTCTGGTTGATGAAAGTCTTGCTCAGGAACTGAAACGACAGGGCCTTGGGGTCCTCAAAAGAGGATGCGCGTAGGTCCGTGACTCGCGCACCGCCGGCCGTATCCTGGAACTCTGTGACAAACCGGAACGAAACGCTGTAGCCCTCGCAAGCGCTACCAGTGAATTCATAGACCATCAGGCCACTGAGAGACGAGATACCCGAGCCATCTTTCGCCTCCAGAAGCGACATGTCGTAGACGGCACGATGCGGAACCAATGTGGTAGCAGATACGGTTTCCGCGATGAAAACCATCGGCAGACCAAAGCAGCCGGCAATAGCGGCTGTTTTCAAATACACCCGGGGGATGCGCAGCATCTGAAATTCCCTAAACCCTGTCCGCCTGAAGACCGGCGGCCCAACAACAAACCGACAATAGGCTGTTCGGTCTCTGTTCGCCAGAGCGTTGCGGTCGCATTTCCGCGATGCCGGTCTCTACAACCCTGGAGGGACGAAATACAAGTCCGCGAACTGGCCTCAATTCCTTGCAGGATTGGTCCTTGCAGGCAGCATCGAATTACGCCAGTAAAGGCCGGTCTAATTCACCGGAGCCTGTATCCCATGTCGCAGTCCATTGAAACCCGCCTGGCAGACCTTGGCATTGAATTGCCCTCGCCAGCAGCGCCTGCAGCCAATTACGTCCCGTTTGTTCTTTCGGGCAAGCAGCTCTTTATCTCAGGCCAGCTGCCTATGGCTGACGGAGGGCTAAAATACACCGGCAAACTCGGCGAGGATGTTTCTCTGGAAGACGGACAGGCTGCAGCCAAATTGTGCGCAATCAATCTGCTGGCACAGGCCAAGGCCGCAACTGGCGACCTCCAGAAGATTGCAAGGCTGGTGAAAATCGTTGGATTCGTAAACTCCACGGCCGACTTCACCGAACAGCCGCAGGTGATCAACGGCGCATCCGATTTTCTCGTTGAAGCCATGGGAGACATCGGACGTCACGCCCGCTCCGCTGTCAGCGCCAGCTCCCTGCCTTTTGCCGCGGCCGTTGAGATCGAAGCGATATTTGAAGTTGTCTGAAAGCGGCCAGTTTCGGACCCGCATGCGCAAGGTTTATCAGCTTGACTGAAATTGAGCAGATCCTGGCCCGCCCGATCGCCCACCGTGGCTATCATGATGCGGATGCTGGCATCATGGAAAATACGCCATCGGCGATCACTGCAGCCCTAAACAAGGATTTCGCGATTGAAGTCGATTTGCAGGAAACTGCGGATGGCGACGCCCTAGTGTATCATGACTACACGCTCGATCGCCTGACCGAAGCCCGCGGCGCTGTTATCCAAAGGCCAACCTCATCCCTGACCGCGATCCAAATGAAGACCGGTGGCGATAAACTTTGGCTATTGCAGGATCTGCTTGATCTGGTGAACGGCCACGTACCTCTGGTCATCGAGATCAAGTCACTGATGCGGTCCGGCGCGCAAGCTGCCTTCGTGAGAAACGTTGTCGACCAGGTCGCGGCCTACAATGGCCCGGCCTGTATCAAGACATTTGACCCTGACATGCTCTCCGTCGCCCGGGCTCAAAATCCCGCTGTTTTGCGTGGCATCGTCGCCGATGCAATTCCACCGAAGGACGAAATGCTTCGGTTTACGCGGATGGAGCGCTTCATATTGCGGCACCTGATGCACATCCCGCGCACCCAGCCGCATTTTATTTCTTATGGGATCAATGACCTGCCTGCCTTGGCACCGCGGCTGTTCCGCAGGATCTTTAACAAGCCCGTCATGACCTGGACCGTGCGTACGCGTGAGCAGAGAGAGCGTGCGGCCCGGTACGCCGACCAGATCGTGTTTGAGGGTTTTGATCCGGATGCAAACACCTAGGTCACGCCCTCATTAGTGAGATTGAACCGCTTCGTGACAAAGGTAGCAAGGCCGTTACCCGTTTCGCCCCCTTGCAGCGGCGCGATGAACACCTACACTTCCGTCCATGAGATGCTTTCAAAGCCGGGCGTAACGCGATGACCGCGCAATCGCCATCCGAAACCCAGACCGCACGCTTGCGCATTCTCTCCGGGATGTCGGACATTTCTGCTTCCGAGTGGAATGCAGTCGCTAACCCGGGCTGGCAACTTGGTGCGGACGGCCGCCTTGGCCGCGATCCGGCATTTGAATCAGAAAATGAGCTGATTGAATCACTATCTGAACCACACGAATCTCTTTCTCAAGAAGCCCCATTCAATCCATTCGTTTCACACGAGTTTTTATCCGCATTGGAAGACGCTGGTTGCGCCACCAACTCAACCGGCTGGCTGCCACGCCACCTGGTTCTGGAAGGACCTGACGGCGAAATCTGGGGCGCGGTTCCTGCCTATTTGAAGAGCCACTCCCAGGGCGAGTATGTGTTCGATCACGGCTGGGCGGATGCGTTTTATCGCGCCGGCGGCGAATACTATCCGAAACTCCAGATTTCCGTTCCTTTCACCCCTGCGACAGGACGGCGATTTCTGCTATCACGGGGAATAGATCAACGCACCGGCATCAACGCCCTTGCTTCGGGGCTGGTTGAAGTTTGCCAGCGCAGCGGAGCATCCTCTGCCCATGTGACGTTCCTCACCAAACCGGAGTGGAAGGAACTCGGCCGGATCGGCTATCTGCAACGCACCGACCAGCAGTTCCATTGGGAAAATGATGGCTATGCCACCTTCGATGATTTCCTGTCCGCTCTCACTTCTCGCAAGCGCAAGGCGATCAAGAAGGAAAGGCGGGAGGCAGTTAGCGCCGGCCTCGAAATCGAGCAGATCACTGGCAACGACCTGACCGAAGCCCATTGGGACGCGTTCTATGCGTTTTATCAGGATACCGGCGCGCGGAAGTGGGGCCGTCCTTACCTGAACCGCAAATTCTTTTCACTCATCAACGAACGCCTCGCCGACCGCACCCTTCTTGTCATGGCCAAGCGCAGCGGCCGCTATATTGCCGGCGCGCTCAACTTCATTGGGTCCGACACGCTGTTCGGTCGCAACTGGGGCTGCACCGAGCATCACCCATTTCTGCACTTTGAGCTCTGCTACTACCAGGCAATCGACTTTGCCATCCGCAACAAGTTGCAAAGAGTTGAAGCCGGCGCCCAGGGCGCCCACAAGCTGGCCCGGGGCTACTTGCCGACGACCACCTATTCCGCCCACTGGATCGTGCATGAAGGCTTACGCGATGCTGTATCCGACTATCTGCAGCACGAACGCATCGCTGTGGAACGGGAAAACGAGGCGCTCGCTGAACACGCGCCATTCCGCAAGAGCGGCTAAACTCAGCCTGACAGGCTGCTTTTTGCATCCGCAATCGCCGCAATAAGACGATCAACATCGCTATCAGACGTCGCCCAGTTTGAGACGCTGATGCGAAAACCCTTCCTATTCTGCCAAGTTGCTGTTCCAAACCAGGCTTCTCCGGAGTTCTGGACGTGCGCTGCAATGCGGTTGCACATCTCCTCCTCTCCGGGCCAGGTCGCAAACACCTGATTGAAATGAATGTCATGGGGTACACAAAAACCAAGAAGCTCCAGCTCCTCGGCGATACGGACTGCATGCCTGTGCAAACGCATCACGAGTTCTGAAACCCCGCTCCGCCCTAGTGAAAGAAGAGCAGCCCAGGTTTCAGCTCCGCGCGCAGACCGGCTGAATTCAGGCGCAAAGTCTGCAGGATTGGGCGCCGCATCCGGCAGATAATCAGCGCCGATCGCCATTGATGCGCGCATCTGCTCGGGATGACGGCAGAGAGCCAGTCCGGCGTCGTATGGGGTATTGAGCGTCTTGTGTGAATCGACAACCCAGCTGTCAGCCCCCTCCAATCCGTCGAGACCAGGGGCCAGCGGCCCTGCCGCCTTCGCCCACAGGCCGAAAGCACCATCGACGTGCAGCCAGGCATTCGCCGCCGCACATCTGCCGGCCAATTCCCCTATCGGATCGAATGCACTGGTGCAGACATTTCCCGCCTGAGCCAGGACCAGTGTTCTGTCATCCAGCTCTGGCAAATGCGCCAGGTCCATCCGGCCCTGATCGTCAACCTTGACCCATTCGGTGCTACTGGTTGCCAGCCCCGCCATACGAACCGATTTCAGGACCGTTGCGTGGATTTCTGCAGATGCGACAATCCGCAAGGCCGGCGCACCGGTAAGCCCTGCCCCTCTTGGATGGCCAAGCCTGTCCAGAAGCGTATCCCGCGCGGTCACGATAAGCGCCATATTGGCCATGGTGGCACCACTGGTAAAAGCGCCGGCAGTACCGGAAGGCAACCCCAACAGATCCACGACCCAGGCGGTCGCGACTTCCTCCATCTTGACAACAGAAGGGCCGGTCAATGCATCCGCGATCTGGTCCCATGCAGAAAGAAGAACACGCGCAGCGGAAGCTGCAGGTAAACTCCCGCCGATGACATACCCAAAATATCGGCCAGCGGCAGAGGCTACGGTGCCCTTTCCTCCCTCTCGTTCCATCAAATCCAGAATAGTCGCCACAGGGACTCCATTTTCAGGAAGCTCCGGATCAAGGGCTGCAAGACCAGTCAAATCCGCTTCTACAGACCGGTCCTGGAGTTGCTGCAGATAGTTGGCGCCGCGCCTGGCACCATCGGAAAACGCTTCCGCCTGAAGCGCAAGAGAGGTAGCTTGGGAATCCATGCCTGCTCACCATATTGAAGAAATTCTATATAGATGAATATCAATATAGATGTCATGTCAAGAACCAAAGCAATGGCCGCGCTGGCCAGCCCTGTCAGGTTTCAGATCCTGTTGTGGCTGCTAGATCCCCGAGCCCATTTCCCCGAACAAACCGACGGCGATCTCGTGGATGACGGCGTATGCGTCGGTTTCATCACCGAAAAGACAGGCCTCACCCAACCCACCGTAAGCTCTCATATGAAGAAGCTGGCAGACGCTCGGCTGGTTACAGGCAAACGGATTGGAAACTGGATTTTCTACAAGCCGGACCGGAACCAGCTGGCTGACCTTGGATCGGATCTCGTGACGGCGTCACGCTCTGCTCCGCGCACGGAAAAAGGTTCTCTTGCATCCTGAGTGAAGAAGTCTCCGGCTAAAAAGATCCCGAATCGACTTCTCAAAAATTGGAGCCATCTTATTCAATCGACTCACGTTTTCGCGCCAACTTGAATCAACTTCTCAACACGGAAACAGCCAACCTGAATCAGATTGTGAAGACGAACTTGAATCACTTTCTGAAGCCGGAATTGAGTCAGTTTCTCAAGGCAGACTTGAATCAATTTGTGAACGTGCTGACTCTGCGGAAAAACAGGCTTGCAGGACCTGAAGACCAATCGATAGTCTCGCGGTCAAAATGAACATCAAAGAGGATGGGGCATGTCCGCACCAGCTTACGACGATCAGAATGTGTTTGCGAAAATCCTGCGCGGCGAACTGCCGTGCCACAAAGTCTACGAAGATGACAAGACACTGGTGATCATGGACATCATGCCGCGTGGCGACGGTCACGTTCTGGTGGTTCCCAAGACTGCTTCGCGCAACATATTCGACATCGCCGAAGCCGATCTGTTTGCAGTCATGGCGACGGTGAAGAAGACGGCCAAGGCTGTCGTTGAGGCCTTCGACGCCGACGGCACGACGATCCAGCAGTTTTCAGAACCCGCTGGTGGCCAGGTGGTGTTTCACACCCACGTGCACGTGATCCCGCGCTTCAACGAAGTGAAGCTCCGCCCGCATACCGGCGACATGGCCGACAATGACGTCCTTGCTGCTCAGGCAGAAAAGATTCGCACGGTGATGAATTCCTAGGGCTTAGCCCCTAGGCAACACCACCAAGCAACAGCCAGCCGCCGATCAGAACGGCTTCGGCCGTGAGCACGCCAACAATTACCCTCTGGCGGCTGGTAAGGAATGCGCCAAATCCAGCTCCCGCCGCCAGAATGCGCAACCACACCGGCGATGTTTCCAGCACGCCAGCGGGAAATAAAATCAGCTTGGAAATCACACCTGCGACCAGTGCCGTTGCCACACAACGGACCCAGATCAAAAGTTCACCATCTTCGCGCAGAAAGTTACCGGCAAAGACCCCGAGCCAGCGCCAGACATCCGTCGCCAGCCAGCCGGCGACCAGGATCATAACATATGGCCACCACCAAGGATCGGTCATGGTCTCACCCTTCTCACAAACCAGCTGACCGCATAGGCCAACGTACCACCGGCCAGCCCGGTCCAAAGCAGATCAAGACCCGGAAGATTGAGAAAAAAGATGGGTCCAAGCACCAAACCGATCATCAGGGCGAGCTTGTCGGCGATCAAACGGGCCGCACCCCACAACGAACACATGAAATAAACCGGTGTGAGCAGAACAAGCGCGCCCGACATCAGTGGCGGCAAATGCTCAACGACGAGATAGGCAATCCCGGTCATGGAGAAGACGAAGCACAAAAGTGCTGCCGCAAAGCCGATGTAAAAGGGCAAACGGCCCCGCCTTGGCAAATCCGGCAGATGGCGCATGGCATACACCCAGGACGTCACCGCAACAAAGTGTGAGGCGATGAACAAATGCCAGCGCTTTGTGCGTCCTTCTTCCTTGAGCAACGGCACCAGTGCCATCGACATGGGCGTTAGCCGTACAGACGCAAGCGCAACGGCAATTGCCGTGGGTATCAGGCCCAATCCGGATGTCATGCCTCCTGTGAGCACCACCATCGAAGGCAAGGCCCAAACCAGCCCCACCATCATCAATGTCTCGCCAAGCGAAATGCCGCTTTCACGGGCAAGACCTGCGAACCCGATAAAAGCGGCAGTCAGGATGATTGCGGGAATGGAAATCGCGGCCCGCGCGCCCTTGAGCGCCCAGACATAACCCGGCGTAGCTCCTGCAGGCCCATCTGGGTCTGATTGATCTGACTGTGTCGGCATTGCCTACAAAATGCAAAATAGGAAGGTTCCCTTATAAAAACCTCCCTTACCGGCTTGTCAATTCCCTCGGCTGAAGACCGAACAATGCTGTATGTCCGGCCCCAGCCCTAAGTGGCTAGACGGACCGGGTGAGACCGCCATCTATCCGGATATTTTGCCCGGTGACATAGGCCGCAGCTTCTGATGACAAATAGGACACAAGCGCCGAGACTTCTTCCGCCTTGCCATAACGGCCCATCGGGACCCGCACCCGCCGGTCTTCGGTTTCTGGAAGGCTGTCGATAAAGCCCGGCAGAACATTGTTCATGCGCACATTGTCTGCAGCATATTTGTCTGTGAACAGTTTTGTGAAAGCCGCAAGCGCGGAACGGAAAACGCCCGAAGTCGGGAACAACGGATCTGGCTCAAAGGTCGCAAACGTCGAGATGTTGATGATTGTCCCGCCGCCCTTGGCGATCATCAGTGGAGCGACAAGCCGGGCCGGACGAATGACATTCATCAGGTAGACTTCCATGCCCAGATGCCAATCATCGTCCGAAATTTCCAGAACCGGCCCCTTTGGGCCATGGCCTGCCGAATTTAGCAGAACATCAATCCTGCCCCAGCGCTCCTGCGCCCCCTCGACCAGCCGCTGAAGGTCGGCAGGCTCCCGGTTCGACCCGGTAACACCAAAACCGCCCAGTTCTTCTGCCAGAGCCTCCCCTTTGCCGGAGGAAGACAGGATCGCCACTTTAAACCCATCTGCAGCCAGCCGCCGGGCTGCATCCGCGCCCATGCCTGACCCGCCGGCTGTCACAAGAGCTGTCTTCAACTGTGTCATCGTCCAAAACCCCTATTCATGTCTCTACCGATAGAAATAGGCGACGCAACGGACCTTGACCAATCATCTCTTGTGGCCGCATCCTATAGAATATCTACTGTCAGGAGTTTGAGCTTTCATGCGCCGCCCCAATCTCAATCGGCTGGCAATGTTTGATGCTGCTGCCCGGCACCTCAACTTCGGCCTTGCCGCCAACGAACAAAATGTCACCCAAGGTGCGGTGGCCCAGCAGGTTCGGGGGCTTGAAGCGGACTTGCAGATAAAACTGTTCACCCGCCTGCCGCGCGGTCTTGCGCTAACAGATGCGGGAAGCCGGTATCACGATGCTGTTTCCAGCGCCTTGTCGATCATCGATGAGGCAACGGAAAAGCTGAAACCAAGCCCACCGCGGATAACGCTCAGCCTGCCTCCATCGCTTGCAGTCAAATGGCTGGTTCCGCGCTTGCCCGGATTTCAGGACCAAAATCCGGGGCTTGAGATTGCGACCCTCGCTACCGAACGTCTTGCCGACTTTCGGACAGACGGCATTGATTTGGCAATCCGCCTTGGCACACCGCCCTTTCCTGGACTGGAAAGCCGGTTTCTATGTCGTGTTCACCTGCTGCCTGTGTGCTCCCCTGCCTATGCTAGTCAGTTTGAGAGAATAGAAAACCTATCGGATCTCTACGGCTCGAGACTTCTGGAGGATGGCCATTCACCCTGGAACCGCCATCTTGGAAAACCCGGCGTCCGCGACAGGTTCAAGGTCCTGGCATTCAACCACTCCAGCCTTGCAATTGAAGCGGCAATTGACGGACAGGGCATCGCGCTGGTCCCGGAACTCCTTGTGCACCAGGACTTAGCCCAAAATAGGCTGGTTGCACTTCCGGACCTGTTTGATCCTCCTTCGGATGGGGCAGCAGGCAGCGAAGACACCCTGCGGAGTTATTACCTGGTATTTCCGAAGCGGACGACGGGTGACAAGGCTGTCCGAAATGCCGTTATCAGCTGGATAACAAACGAATTTCGCCAAGAACCGGCATAGGTCACAGACCCATAAATGAGGTTGAAATGGCGTCAGAAACGGCAAGGATCCGCAAGGAAAAGCGCGAAAAGCGGGCTTGTTGCCCGGTTGAGCGGTTTGACGCTGCAGATCAAAGCCGTTTTGGCGTCGCTGCGCGATGGGATGAATTTGTCCGGCAACAGCGTTGCAAGCCTTTGAAAACCGTTAGGTTTCCTGCAGGCTTGCGCCTTGTATCCGCATAAATTCATCTCCACCATTTCTATCGCATTTTTGGGTCCGTGACCGAGAGGCGCCAAAGACAAACGCGGCGGTCATTGCTGGTTTTCAGACGCCGCAATCCCGGGTTCAGGATCATTTCCGCCAATGGTTTCAATGATCCGCTGGGCCACGAGCTCTGCCGCCGGTGTCAGGATCTGCCCCTTGCGGGTGAGAAAAGAAAACGTCTCCAGTGACAGTTGAAGATCACATTCCAAAATGGACAACGTCCCTGCCCTGCCATCAGGTGTATGGGCAAAGCTTTTTGCAACTGATCTCGCCACCGGCACTAGCGTATTTGTCCTTTGAATTGCCACCAGCGAAAACAGGAAGGAAGATACCGTCAGCATCTGGCTGGGTAATTCCAGGCCCCGGCTGCGAAACGCCCGCTCAACGGATGTTCGCAGTGGAGCGCCCACTGGCGGAAGAACCCAGTCATAGTGCAACAGGAGTTTGGCGGAGATGGGAGCCGGGATTTGAGACAACGGATGACCGATGCGCGCCACCAGGCACGCCGGTTCTTGGGTCAAAGGCCGCTCCTCAAAGGCATATGCATCCACACCCGCCGGGATGCGGCATAATGCAAAGTCCAGCCTCCCCTCACCAAGCATGGAAACCAAAGTGCTGCTTGGGCCGACTTCCAATGTAATCGAGATTTCCGGAAAAATGGTTCGCAGCTGACTGACGATCGGCAGGACGTTCTCAATTGCCGGGCCGGTGACAGAACCTATGCGAACCTGTCCACTCTGCCCCAACTTATAGTGCTCAATGTCCCGCCCTGCGTCAGAAAACTCCCGCAGGATTCTGGTGCAGCGGCTGGCCAGATGACGGCCAATTTCCGTAAGCTCCACGCCCCGTCCGCTGCGAACGTAGACTTCAGCTTCAACGATCCGCTCCACCTCCGCAATAAGGCGTGACGCGGCCGGCTGACTGATACCAAGCACGCTAGCGGCATCGGTGAGCTTTGACTGCCGGAGGAGTTCTGCCAGCAACTGCAGATGCGACAATTTCAGCCCACGGCGAAGAAGATCGAGAGCCATCAATCCGTCCCAACAATCACATACCTGAACTGATATGATATGATAATAATAAATGATTTGACCAGTATATTTTAATTTTCGAATATAGTTTCAAGCTGCAGGTAATGCCTGCGCAAAAAAAGAAAAGTGCAAGGTTTACAAAGGGGAAGGGAAAACAACAAGAACGTGCGCAATGAAATTCTGCCCCCTGCCAGAATTACCTAAGGCGCCCGAAATCCCCCACCTGAAAGTGTAGCCACCCCATCAAAAAGCCCGGCGTTTGGAACAAAAACGCCGGGCTGATTGCCATTCAAATCAACAAAACTTCAGAAATGTGCTCTTTCAGACCTCTTGGCCTTTGAACAGCACGTGTGCCGCCCATACAGCCCTCCATCAAACAAGAAATCGGCCTGAGCGCGGGCACAAAAAAAGGCGCCGAAGCGCCTCTTTTCGAAAGGGTACATTCAGTCTGCCAGAGGCACCTTCGGCACCAGGCTCTTTTTGGACGAACCGCCCTTGCCTGAGGGCTTTGACGGTTTGGAGGCAGCGGCCTTGGCGGCTGGCTTCCGGCGCCGTTTGGGCTTGGCAGCCGTCTTTGCCTTGGCTTTCGATTTTGGTGGAGCTGCAGGACGGTCCTCGATGCTTTCAAGAAGCAGCCCGGCCTCATCCTCGGACACGGAGACCTTGACCATGCCGCCCTTCTTGAGCTTGCCAAACAGCACTTCATCAGCCAGCGGCCGCTTGATGTGCTCCTGTATGATCCGGCCAAGCGGACGGGCACCCATGCGATCGTCGTAGCCCTTGTCGGCCAGCCACTTGGTCGCCCCTTCCGTCAGCTCGAAGGTCACTCCGCGGTCGGCAAGCTGGACCTCCAGCTGCATGACGAATTTCTCGACAACCTTGTAGACCACCTCCATCGGCAGATTGCCAAAAGCGATGATCGCATCAAGCCGGTTACGGAATTCCGGCGTGAACAGCTTGTTGATCGCCTCCGTGTCATCGCCTTCCCGCTTGACGCGGTTGAAGCCGACCGGAGCCTTCGCCATGTCGGATGCACCCGCGTTGGTCGTCATGATCAAAATGACATTGCGGAAGTCTACCTGCTTGCCGTTGTGGTCGGTCAGCTTGCCGTGATCCATCACCTGCAAAAGGATATTGAACAGATCCGGATGCGCCTTTTCGATTTCGTCGAGCAAAAGAACGCAGTGCGGATGCTGGTCGACACCGTCCGTCAGGAGGCCGCCCTGGTCAAAGCCGACATAGCCCGGAGGCGCGCCAATCAGACGGGAAACGGTGTGCCGTTCCATGTATTCCGACATGTCGAAGCGGATCAGCTCCACACCCAGCGACGATGCCAGTTGGCGAGCGACTTCTGTCTTGCCAACACCGGTCGGTCCGGAGAAGAGATAGCTGCCGATCGGCTTGTCTGGCTCGCGCAAGCCCGCACGGGCCAGCTTGATGGCAGACGCCAGCGTTTCGATCGCCTTGTCCTGACCGTAAACAACCCGCTTCAGTTCTGTTCCAAGGTTCGATAGAACTTCCGCATCGTCCTTGGAAACGGACTTTGGCGGGATCCGGGCCATGGTCGCAATGGTATTTTCGATTTCCTTGACGCTGATGGTTTTGCGGCGCCGGGATTCAGGCACAAGCATCTGCGATGCACCGGTCTCGTCGAGTACATCGATCGCCTTGTCGGGAAGCTTGCGGTCGCCAATGTACTTGGCCGACAGCTCGACAGCCGCCTTGATAGCATCATTGGTGTAGCGGACCTTGTGGAAGTCCTCGAAATAGGGCTTCAAGCCTTTCAGAATATCGATCGCGTCCGGAATCGTCGGTTCGTTGACGTCGATCTTCTGGAACCGGCGGACAAGCGCACGGTCCTTTTCAAAGAACTGCCGGTACTCCTTGTAGGTGGTCGACCCAATGCAGCGAATCGCGCCGGACGCCAGTGCAGGTTTCAAAAGGTTGGATGCGTCCATCGCACCGCCGGACGTCGCCCCAGCCCCGATTACCGTATGGATCTCGTCGATGAACATGACCGCGCCGGGGTATTCCTCGATTTCCTTGACCACCTGCTTCAGGCGCTCCTCGAAATCACCGCGGTAACGTGTCCCGGCAAGCAATGCTCCAAGATCCAGCGCGAAAATCGTCGCGTCCAGCAGGACCGCAGGAACATCTTCATTGACAATCCGCCTGGCAAGCCCTTCTGCAATCGCCGTTTTACCGACGCCAGGGTCACCTACAAACAGCGGATTGTTTTTCGAACGCCTGCACAGGATCTGGATCGTCCGTGCAATCTCGTCGTCCCTGCCGATGAGCGGATCAATCTTGCCGTTATCCGCCTTCTCGTTGAGGTTGACGCAATAGGCCTCCAGCGCATCTGTCTTCGCCTTTGAGGATTTCTCGCCAGACCCCGCCCCGGTGATTGGCTCGTCTTCTTCCGCGCCTTCAACGGGCCGCGGGTCGGACATCCCCGGGCGCTTTGCTATTCCGTGAGAAATGTAGTTCACCGCGTCGTAGCGGGTCATGTCCTGATCTTGCAGGAAATAGGCTGCATGGCTTTCGCGTTCGGCGAAGATCGCAACCAGCACATTGGCACCGGTCACTTCTTCACGCCCCGATGACTGAACGTGAATGACCGCGCGCTGGATTACACGCTGAAAACCGGCGGTCGGCTTGGAGTCCTCATCACTGTCCGTGACAAGATTTTCCAGTTCGTTTTCGATGTAATCAAGCAGGTTTCTCCGGATGGCATCCAGATCCACGTTGCACGCTCTCATGACAGCGGCAGCATCCTGATCATCCAGCAGCGCCAGAAGCAAGTGCTCAAGCGTGGCATATTCCTGTTGCCGCTCG
Source organism: Roseibium sp. (assembly GCA_965230705.1). Taxonomy (GTDB): domain Bacteria; phylum Pseudomonadota; class Alphaproteobacteria; order Rhizobiales; family Stappiaceae; genus Roseibium. The sequence continues at coordinate 416,667 of CBDDLN010000002.1, forward strand.
TTGGCGAGCGCCAGAGCCTGGTGGAGAGCCTTTTCGAGACTACGCGAGAATGATGGCAAAAGTGATATCCTTCATTTTTTCTCCATGACGCACTGCAGCGGATGTTGGTGCTTTCGCGCAAAATCCATAACCTGCGTCACTTTTGTCTCGGCGACTTCATAGGAAAACACACCGCACTCCCCCACTCCATGATGATGTACATGAAGCATGATCCGTGTGGCTTCCTCCCGATTCTTCTGGAAAAAGCTCTCCACGACGTGGATCACAAATTCCATCGGAGTGTAGTCGTCATTCAACAGCAGCACCCGGTAGAGGTTCGGGCGTCTGGTGATGGGTTTGGTACGGGTGACGACGACAGTACCTGTATCGCCATCCCCGCCGTCAAAATCAGACCCGCCTGCCATAGCTAAGCCTATTGCCTGTCATACGTGACCTTTCACAGTCCGCCGGAACCGGCAGCCGGTCAAATAGTGAAACTTGCATCGTCCGCGGCGCGATCAACAAGCCGGTCCACCTTCAACCATTCCAGTCCGCCTCATACATCTAGTGATCCTGCCGCGCATCTCGCTCGGGCGCAATGGTCGATTTGGGCAAGATGCCAGGGATTTTACCTGACCGCCGCCCACTGTGGTTCTTAATTCGTATGTAGGTTAGGGAAAATCTTTTAAAAGATCAGGCCTAAAGGGAGCCTGGTGAAATTTTTCACCAGCCGGCCACGCTCGCGGGTTCGCAAACGGAAAGCTGTGCAAACAGCAAAAAGAAACCCGGCCGCAAGGACCGGGTTACCTAAAACTTCAAGATTTGGCGGCTTTTCAGCAAACCACCGGGAGCCGTGGCTCCTTATTTGCCAACTTTGCCCATCAGGCCTTCGTACGGCTTGTAGGCGTCCTTGGACAGATCGGTGTACATTTCGCCGAGCTTGGTAACTTCACCGACAAAACCTTCGTAAGCGGTCTTGAAGTAGTCAGCCTGAGCTTCAAATGCCTTGTCCAGAGACTTGGAGGCGACAACCTTCTCAACAGCAGCGGAACCTTCTTCAAAGGCTTTCTTCTGGTAATCAGCAACTTCTGCTGCGATTGCCTGCATGCCTTTGCTCATGGAGTTCAGGGACTCCATGGCGATGTCCACGTTCTCTTTGCCCAGCTTTTGTACTTCATCAAAGTTATTCAGCATTTTGTCCCTCATCGACATTGCATGCGGAACCACAAAGCCTCGCCAAGCATTCCGCTAACTCACTGAACGTAATATATGCGGCGCACAAATTTTGTCAATTATTTTTTGCGCCGCAACATGAGTTTTTGAACTTTTGAGGGCACCCTGCCTTCTCACCAGTCCAAATTGAGATCGCGCCAAAAGCCCACAAATAAAAATTGCTCCTTCCCTTGTAAAAGACAATCAAAATCAAAAGATAAAACCTGAATAAAAGCGAATTTAATCAGAATTATTAGAAGAACAACATTGATAATGGCATTTCTTCCAAATAATTCAAATATAAAACAATTTAATACACAGAACAGTCCCATTAACCACCTGTTAATACTAATTTTTCTCTAAATTTTTTTCATGAATTAGCCAGTTCGGTTTACACATTCGTAACCGCGTTTCCATCAAATAGAGTCCACTGATTTGGGGAACCTCGGTATCGCCACGTTCATGTGGCCCTACTCAAACGAAAGTTCCTTTGAAATACGTGACCCAGAATGGGAATGGTATCTGTGTTTGGTTTGCGTTTGTATCGCGGTGCACGAAGCTTCGGGCATCTGGTTAGAGCTGGTGTTGCGGCCGCGCTTCTGGTGAGCGCACCGGCGGCGGCCTATGCGAACTCCAAATATGCCGGCATCGTCGTTGACGCCAAGACCGGCAAGACGCTCTACTCCTCCTCCGCTGACGCCTACCGGTATCCTGCATCACTGACGAAAATCATGACGCTATACCTGGTGTTTGAAGAGCTTGAGGCTGGCCGTCTGTCACTCAGCTCCAAACTGAAGGTGTCAAAATACGCCTCAGGACGCCCACCCTCCAAACTCGCCCTGAAATCAGGCTCCACCATCAAGGTCAAAGACGCGATCCTGGCACTTGTCACAAAGTCAGCCAATGACGTGGCCACAGTCGTCGCTGAGAATATCGGCGGTTCAGAGAAGAAATTCGCTGAACGCATGACACGGACTGCCCGTCAGATCGGCATGAAAAAGACAACGTTCCGCAATCCCCACGGCCTGCCAAACTCAAAGCAACGCACGACTGCGCGCGACATGGCAACGCTGGGACGAGCAATCCAGGAACGCTTTCCGCAGTACTACAGCTATTTCAAGACACGCAGCTATTCCTACAAGGGGCGCCGCTATGGCAATCACAACAAGCTGCTCGGCCGCGTGAAAGGCGTAGATGGAATCAAGACCGGCTATATCCGGGCTTCCGGCTTCAATCTGGTGACCTCCGTCAAACGGGACGGCCGCCACATTGTTGCTGTTGTCATGGGCGGGCGCACCGGCAAATCGCGCAATGCTCAAATGGTCAAGCTGATCAACAAGTATCTGCGCCGCGCCAGCAAGGGACGCAAGACTGCACCAGCGCTGGTGTCCCGTCCGCAGACGCAGCGCTTTGTTGCCGCCAAGCTGAAAACCGTTCCCATGCCTGCGCGCAAACCCGGCGCAACCGCTGTTGTCGCAGCCAAAGCGAAAAAACCGGTTGTTGTCGCACTGGCAAAACCGCCAGCAAAGGCGGATTCGGCCCCTGCCCTGACAACGGGTTCCATTCCCCTGCCGCCAAAGCAAGTCAAGCAAAGGCTTGAAAGCGCCTTTAATGCTGCAGGTCTTGCACCGGTACCGCAGGCCATGCCGGAGCGGGCGGGCGAAACAACTGTCACCGTCGCCACCAGCGATGCCAAGGAACAGGAACCTGGCTGGCAGGTTCAAATCGCTGCCGCTGAGAACGAAAACGACGCGATCCAGATGTTGAAGCGCGCAGCAGAAGCTACCGGTTCTAAACTCAAGAAACGTGTGCCGTACACCGAACCGGTGAAAACAAACGGTCAAACTCTTTACCGCGCCCGCTTTGTCGGTTTTGAAACCAAAACCGCCGCGTTGAGCGCCTGCAAGACCCTAAAGCGGGCGAAGTTCGCCTGCTATGCCATCTATCAGTAATTGCGTAACGGATGTGGTCAATGTCGTCTGAGAAGCCTGTCTTTAGCCTCGTTGAGTTTCGCCGCCAGGAAGGTGCTGCCTCCATGGTCGGGATGGAGCCGCTTCATCAACCTTCGGTGCGCCGCTCGAATTTCCGCGTCCCCGGCGCCGGGAGAAAGCCCCAGGACCTGGTAGGCCTCCTCATCTGTCATGGGGCCCGTGCGCGCCGCTCCTCCCTGCCCCTGTGCTCCATCCGCCTGGAAGTGTTCACGCCAGCCGGCAAGCCTGCGGTCGAGATAAGCTTCGACTAGGGCGCGGCTCTGACCATCAGCCGCAGTTTCTTCCCAAAATTCCTTTAACTCGGCGCCATCAAGTGCGTCGAGGGTTTGCCCCTCAAAACGCCCTGTCAAGATCACGCCGGTCATTGAACCGCTATCATGGTCCAATTCCATTTCCAGCATTGCTGCCCTTACCCGGGACCGCTGTCCTGGCGTAGACCGTCCGCTTCCCGTAAAACCGCCAAGCCTGCCCCAGCCCAGTAGGGATAGGGCGAAACCCGCAGCGGGAATTGCGAAGGCAAAGCGCCCTGTAAGGGTAAGTACGCCTGCAAGAATCAAAAGCGCAACACCGGCAGATGTCCGCAGTTGCCGTGCCAGATCGGCCGGGTTCGCCTGTACGAAATTCTGTCCCACATAAATCAGCAGGATCAGCAGCAAGATACCAATGAGAAGGTAGAACATTCAGCTACTTCATTTGCTCGATCAGGAGTTTCGCTCCAGCGCCGCCGGTACTTTCCAGCGCCTTCAGGGCAGAGTGGCCTCCTGCTGCGAAAACGGCAACCGCTTTCAGGAGTTCCGCCAGTTGCCGGGCAGATCCGGAATCGAAAGGGCAATAGGCCCCCTTTGAGAGCCGCGCAATCTCGCGGAACGCCTGTTCCCCAATGCTGTCCCGCCCCTCCTGAAACATGAACACCGGAACGCCGAGCAAGCCAAGTTCACCAGCCCGGGCACACAGCTCATCAACGTTCTCTTCCATGCAATCGCCAACATAGACCAGCGCACTGACCTGGCCCTCTCTCGCGGCCTGTAGCGTTGCAGACAGCACCTTGCCGATTTGCGTGCGCCCTCCCCGGCAGTCAATTCGGGACATGGCCTGCGCCATTTCGCTCCCGCTGGCAAACCAGCGCGATGCGCGGCACTCGTTAAACCCGCGGAAATAGACAAGCTTTATTTCCAGTCCGGAAATCTTCCCGGCTTCGGCAAACATTTCCGACTGAATATGACACGCCTGGTCCCAGGTTGGCTGACGGCTCATGGTGGCATCAAGGCCAAAGACCAGACGCCCTCGGGTACCAGAACCCGGCGCCATGGCTGCGGCTTTGGTCAAAAACGCCTCTATATCCGAAGATGACGACTGGGCCTCAACGTCCAATCCGCTCTTCTTCAGGTCCTTTACGGGAGGGCGCCCTGCCATCTTATCGCTCCTGCATTCTTTTAAGCCGCAACTTAGAATTTGGGCCCGCCAAATGGCAATGACAAGGCATGATGAACATGGTGCAGCCTACAGCATCCTGGTGAGGATCAAATAAGGCAAAGTTCTGCAAGGTCGCGGCGCATGCCGTCGGGCATTGAAGCTCCAGCACCGGTTGAGCGAATGTCGGCGGGCGCATCCTCGCCTTTCAGATACCGCCAGCCCTGAAACGGCCGTTTGGGCTGATACTGGGTCAGGATCAACCGCGGCTCCATCACCAGGTCGCACCGTTTGACACCGGCCTTGTCCGTGAAGGGCCGGATATCAACCAGTGGCTGGCGTACCTGGATCTTGCCTTTGATGACCCAGTAGAGCGAGCCGCCATCAAGCAGCTCTGCCTTGCGGGTCGGGACCATCCGGGTGATGTGGATTTGCTCGGTTGGCTCGCCTGCGGCCTGTTTCTGTTCGACACGGAAATCGATCCACGCCTGGAGACTTTCCACGCTGTCCGCGCCAACACATAATTTCAGGAGATGCAAAGCCATAAACAGTAGAGGTAACAGCCGGACTGGTCAGGTCAAGCAGGTGCCAATGATTGACCACATTTTACACAGGCGGAGAGCGAGGGGTTCAGTCCGGCAAACAAAAAGGGCGCGGAAAATACCGCGCCCGTCTCATTTGCATGCTGTTGTCTTACTTTGCGACGGCTACCGCCTGTTGAGCGGTTTCAACGTCATTAAAAAGCACCAGCAACGCAAGTGCGCCTCCAAGAGCGACAACTGTCCAGACAGTTACACCCCAACAGGACTTCTGCACATTTTCGTCCATGAAAACCCTTCAAGTGTTTGCACACATCCCGCCGTAGCGAATTGTGGCTCCATTGAGGCGAGGAGTTAAGGGATCCCTAACACAATCGCAAGCACAAAAATCGGGCATCAGCCTTGCACGGATCACAGAGCAACGAACAAGGTTGGAAAGTCAGCGGCTTAGCTATTTGTGGCGCTGTGAAAAAACCTGCGGTAAACAGCCTGAACACTGTGAACAACAGCAAAGCCGAATGGGGTTGGCAATAATGGACGTGCTTTCGACATACGATCTTGCCGCTGCCGCGTGGTTTCTGATCGCCTGGTTCGGCTTCAGTTTCGTTGTCGATGTGAGCCCTATTCGGAAGAAAACCTTGTCCTGTACCATGGACGACTACCGGCGGCATTGGATGGTCGCCATGGCAATGCGCGAAGTCCGCATCATGGACACGGCCATCATGGCCGGTTTGCAGCAGGGAACAGCCTTTTTTGCGTCCACTGCCCTGCTGGCAATTGGTGGTGCTTTTGCCCTTCTCAATTCGACCGACACGATACTTCAGGTGGCAGCCGATCTTTCCTTACCGGTTGAGACCAGCCGGGCGCTATGGGAAGTCAAGGTTCTGGGTCTAATGATGATTTTCGCTTATGCGTTTTTCAAATTCGGCTGGGCCTACAGGCTGTTCAATTATTCCAGCATCGTAATGGGCGCAGTTCCAGAAGCAGGCTCAAAGGACAAGGAATTCATCCGGCGGCTTGCCGAACAGGCTGGTGACCTTAACGTGCTGGCTGGCCGCCACTTCAATCGCGGACAACGGGCGTTTTTCTTCGCAATCGGATTCCTCGGCTGGTTCGCAGGACCACTGGTGTTCTGCGTCCTGACATTTGCCGTATTAGCTGTCCTTGTCCGCCGTCAGTTCTCTTCAAGAGCTCTCAAGGCGGCGCTCTCTGGGCACCAGCTCGTACTATCGGGACTGACTGACGAGGGCGAGTACACATTGACCGGATCGTCAAACCCCTTCACCTGATACTGGCCGAACAATCCTTGGCGGCACCCCATGATGTCAGCGATCTTGTCAGAGACCAGGATCTGGGCATCCAGATCCTTTGCGAGTTCCGCAATCCGGGCCGCGAGGTTGACCACCGGCCCAATCACTGTGAAGTCCAGCCGTGTCTGACTGCCGACATTGCCAAAAAAGACATCGCCAGCATGAAGCGCAATGCCAACACTCATATCAGGCGTCAGTTCGCAGTCGTTGGCGCTGTTGATTTCTTCAATGTTCCGGATCGTTTGAACCGCCGCCATCAGCGCCCGCTTGGCTGCATCCCTGGCTTCTTCCTCGTTTTCATACGGAAAGATCGCCATGACTTCGTCACCGATGAATTTCAGAACCTCACCGCCGTTGGCTTCGACACCTGCGGTCATGGCGCCAAAGTACTTGTTCAGAAACTTGACGATCATGTCCGCCGGCATGGTGTTCGACATCTTGGTGAAACCACGCAGATCGGCGAAACTGACCACCGCGGAGATCCATTCGCCGTCGCCGCGCGATACCGTACCGTTGAGCACGCGCCCGCCCGCACGAGGACCGACATAAGTGTCCAGCAACGTCGCCGCCGTTCTCTGAAGCGTGTAAAGCTCGCAGACGGTCGCAAGTGGTCCCATGATTGATTCGAACACACCAATGTGCCCGGCCGAAAATCCCGACGGCGCCTTCGTGGCAAACGTCATGATCTTGATCGAACTGTCGGAAAACCGCATCGGCAGGGCAATGTAGTCGGTATATCCCTGTTGGCGCAGGTCATCTGTAATACCGAACTCGCCATCTTCACGCTCTGCCGGGATGTTTATGCGAACCGGCTTCTCAGTATCGTGGACAACCTTCAGCGGGCTGTTGGCGTAGCGTTCATCAAACTCTTCGCCGCCCTGGACACGCCGTAGCTCCCGTTCTCCCTCACTGGTCCAGATCGCGGATTCCGCACGGACATTGGGGTGAAGCAGGCTGATTGCCGTCGTGATCCTGTCCACGGCAATCCCGCCCGTGCGCAGCTTTTGCGCAAGCTCTTCGATCAATTTCAAGCTGTCTTGGTGCCCTACGGCATCCGTATAGAGCCATTGCACGATGTCGGCCGCAATAAGCGGTGATTCTAGAGCCATCAGCCCACTTCCCACGAGATGTCATTTTGACTGCTATATGGGGGTAAACCGCCAAGTGTAAAAGGGGCGGTTTGCAAGGCAGCTATGCAAGAGCGGTTTTCCGCATCCGTTTTCAAGGCGACGGGAACAGGGAGGAACTGCGGCCCGACATCCAGTAGGCGGCAAGTCCAATCCACTCCTTGAACGCTGTGTCGAATCTTTTCAAACCGTCAGACAGGCCCGAAAACCAACGTTTTTTGTCCGCCCAGCCCCTTGTCCGGAAGTCGACCGGATAGGCCACCACACCTGTCCATCCGGAAGCCCTGAACACGCCCATCGCCCGGGGCATGTGGTAGGCGGACGTCACCAGCAGCCAGGTTTGGCCCGCTTGTGGATCGATCAACTTTTTCGTGAACACAGCGTTTTCGAAGGTGTTACGCGCTTTTGTTTCAAGAACTATCCGTTCTGGCGAGATCCCAAAACTCAACAGCAATGGCTCTGCGCCATCCGCTTCACTGGTCCCGGATGACAGAATCAGCCCTTCACCACCCGTATGCACGATCCTGGCATCCGGATAGGTTCTAGCGAGTTCGGCTGCAATGGTGATCCGCTCTGCAGATGTTGTAAGGCCTGTGTCCGGCCGGGCACTGGTCACGATCGTATCGACGGCTCCGCCCAGGATGATGACCCCGTCCACAGCATCCAGCTTCCCGGGAACCGGAAAACGTTCCTCCAGTGGAAGAAGCATGAAGTTTGCGGCTGGTGAGAACCCGCAAACGGCAAGGCCAAGCAACGAGACAGCAAGCAACCCCCTCGCCGTCTTCCTGAAGCGGCTGAAAAGCAGCAAGAAACCAATGCAGGCCACGAAAAGAAGCAGGTTGGATGGCCTGATCAGAAAAAATGCGATTTTGGACAAGATAAAAAACACGAGGCCACGTCCTCTATAAACCAGGCTTCTTTAGCCCCGCGCGTCACGACGGTCTGCGATCGCCGAAACGAGCATAAAACGAGACATATTCAGAAAACAAAGGATCCGTGACGCGTGTCACAGGCGAAATCGAGTTCCTGCCGCATCCTGTGCCTGTCGTAATGAAAGACAGTCAAGGGGCAGAAAAATGACACTTTATTTGAAACTCGGCGGCCGACCCGCCTTCCAGAACGCGGTGCAGAAACTCAAAAACCGGATGCTGTTTGATGGCGCAATTGACCGCCGCAATCAGGGGGCATCTCTACAGAACACCGATGATCTGTGTGAGTTCCTCATTTTTCTATCCGGCGGAGCACCATTTTACGACGGCCAGCCGATTGCAGAAATCCTGAGCCCGCTTTGCCCGGACGACAAACGCTATGAAATGTTTGTTGGCCATCTTGTGGACATTTTGATTGCCGATCAGGACAACCCGCAGACTGAAACCGAATTGCGTGTTGTCATGGAACATATCCGCCCGCATGTCGTGAGCAATGCTCCGAGCCGGCCATGCCATCCGGCACAAGGCGAAGCCGGCGTTTACGCGCAATAAGGTCTCACGACGCGAAAGCCCCGGTGGACTTTTGTCTGCCGGGGCTTTTCTTGAGCTTTGGCCGTACCCGCGATTTTCCGCATACGGCCCAGTTTTCTGAATCAGGCTCAGCCGAGCTCGTCGACCTTGGAAACAATTTTTCCGACAAGGCCGTATTCGATGCCTTCTTCCGGGCTCATCCAGTAATCGCGGTCCGTATCCTTTTCGATCCGGTCCAGCGGCTGGCCAGTCGCTTCTGCAAAGATCTGGTTCAGGCGGTCACGCATTTTCAGCATTTCACGGGCCTGGATTTCGATATCCGTTGCCATACCACCAGCGCCACCGGACGGTTGATGCAGCAGGAAGCGGGTATTCGGTGTACAGAACCGAAGTTCCTTGGGCACTGACACATAGATCAGGGCGCCTGCGCTTGCGACCCAGCCCATACCGAGGATACGGACTTCTGGCGCAATGAATTTGATCGTGTCGTGGATCATGTCGCCAGATTCAACATGGCCGCCCGGCGAGGAAACGATCACTGTAATCGGATCATTGGACACCTGGGCCAGGGCCAGCAGGCGTGCGCAGACGTCCCGGGCCATGTCCTGGGTAACCGGACCGGTGATCAAAACGGTGCGGGCCTCGAACAGGTGCTTGTCGACCTGGATCGACGGCTGGCTCTTGGCTTTATCGTCGTCGTCATCATCCAGACGGGCGGGAGCCGTTGTGGAGTAGTTTTTCATGCGCAGGATAAGCTCCGTTGACGTTTTGCCGGTAATCGCCCGGCAGGTTCATGTCCCATGTGTATGCGAACACGGGAGCGCTCGCAAATCCGAAAGGGACACATATCCCGAAAGAGTTATCAGATCGGCAACATATCGCCGCAGCCGATCACAAAAGATCCGTATTAATCCGGTGACCGCGGTCTTTCCGGTGTGTCCGGACCGCTACGTTTGACCATCAGATGCCAGACAATTCCCAAAATGAAGGGCAACGACGGCCAGATGAACCAGAGAGTCGACAGGCCAGAGGTAAGCAGATTGAGCAGAAAGAAAAAGCCGATCATGAAAACGCAGCTACGCACCCGTTTGGGCTGGCCGCTAAGCCAGACCCGCGCCGTTTCGATCGCGTGGAAGAGCGGCTCTAGACCTCCCTGTGAATTTGCGCCATGACTGGCGTATTCCCTGCCCCGCGTTTCCCTTTGATATTCTGCCTCTGGACGATGGCCTGATTCTGCCCCGAGACCTGGCTCTTCCTGCGGCGCGTTGCGTCCGCCGATCCGGATCGCGTAGATCCCGACGGGCTCGCTCACGTTTTTCACCTGCTGGCGCCCCATGGGATCAAAACCAAGCGCAAGTTTGCTGTGAACCTGATCGAAAACCGACTGGGACACCATGATGCCGCCTCTTGGAGACAGTTCCTGCAGGCGCGCAGCCACATTGACACCATCGCCATAAATGTCATCGCCCTCGACCATGACGTCGCCCAGGTTGATGCCAATCCGGAATTCCATTTTGCTGGTATCAGGCAATTCGGAATTGCGGACAGACAATTCCTGCTGAATATCGACTGCGCATTGCACGGCCTCGATCACACTTGAGAACTCGATGATGACCGCATCGCCCCACGTGTTGACGATCCGCCCGTTGTGGCGCTCGGTCAGCGCGGACATGACATCGCGATAGGATTTCAGCCGGTCCAGAGTTCCGTCTTCATCCACTTCCATCATCCGCGAATACTGCGCGACGTCTGCGCACATTATCGCGGCCAGACGGCGTTTGACCCGCTGCATGCCCAATCCTCTGCTTTACCCATAAATAGGAATGGGAACCCCACCTGTTAATTGCAACAGGTTATTGACGAAGAGATCAATTTGCCACGCTTTTTGAGCCGCTCAATCCTCAGAAGCCGCTGCGTTTTCCGTCAGTTGGCGCAATTTGTCCATGGCAGTTGCTGCCATGCTGTCTGGAACGAAGACATGATCATGGAAATAAGCTGCAACCACGTTGGCCGGAATACCGGCTTCTGCCAAGGCCTTAGAGACGGCGGCGGTCAAGCCAACAGCCTCAAGGGAGGAATGCACAGTCAGGGTAATCCTGCGATACCAGTCCGCATCCTCAATGCCCAGTTTTCGCGCCTCGTTGGCGGGAAGCACCGCTGTGACACCCTCAGTTTCCGCCATCAACGCCACAGGACGAAAGGCAGACAGGCTGGCCATGTCCCGTTCGGCAAACGTGCAAAACACATACTGTTCCGGGTCCACCATGGGACGCATGTGTGCGATCAGGTTCTTGAGATCTTTTTCGCCGGTCATGAAATCTGTGTCTGTGCAAATTTAGAAAAGCCGAGTTTGCACAGCGGCAGTTGGAATTGGCAATGGAAATCTCAACGATGGATAGAACAGAAATAATTGAGCTTGCCGGCACCCGCGCGGCGCGGACTCAGATATCGCCTGAATTCAGCGGCCGCGGCCGCTAAACTCAGGGTCCGTTGAGCAGAAATCTCGTCCGGAAAAATCAATACCGGCGGTAGCGGGACCGTTTCCAGGCGCCGTTCCCAGGCACGCGGATGTTGTTGTTCACGGTCGTCTGCTCGGTAACCTGCATTTCGTTGATCGTCAGCGATAGCGGCGTCTTGCCGCCTGGATTGACAATCACCCGCTTGATCGGTGGCATGGCCCGGAAGACGGTGACGCCCGCCTGCTGGGTTATCATGGCACCGTAGGGATAGCCTTGCTCAATCCAGATGGTTCCGCTTTCGGCCTGTGCCGCACCAATGCCCGCTGCGCTGACCAACCCCAAGGCTGCCAGGCCGCTCAGGCCGCGTTTTCCCAATATCCTCGTCAGAATTTGCATCCGCACTCTCCTTTGAACGTGCAAATTAGTCGCGAGGTCTTTCCGCCGCAGAACACCACCGCTGGCCTGAAGACAGTACATCACAACAAGGTTTTGTTAACCAAGAAGTTTCTTCTGGTTATTCAGGGAAACGGGAAAGCGTCGCCCTGTGCTTACCGCTTAGAGCACCGGGCGAAGACGTGAAAGCATTTGACCCCTCTCATTTGTCTGTTGGCAAGGCGGGATGCTCGCGGTGGTGAAGGCACCATAAGAGCAGCCCAACATAGTCCAACGGGCCAATGAGAGGTGGCCCTTTGGGTGGCTTTGTGCGGCCCTCCGGCTGTGTTGCGTCCCTTGCCCGATGCCCCGCATCGCGCTGCGGGATGCGCCTGGCCGGGAGAACCGCGCAAAACCATCAGACGTTTCCACGTCTTCGCCCGGTGCTCTAGAAACCTTTCAGCTTATCCATCGTCATCCCGGCCGGGCGAAGCCCGAGCCGGGATCGGGGAGGCAAAAGCATATCGTTTTCAATAAAATGGATCACGATGGACTTGGGCTCACCGGTCCCGGGTCTCACGATGTTCGCCCGGGATGACGAAGGAGAGGATTCTCATCAAACTCAGCAGGGCCTAGCTCGGCAGAGCCAATCTCAATAGGGAAAAAACAGCGGTGTCACCATGATCGTGACTAGGCCGACGAGCAATGTCAGTGGCACACCGAGTTTCAGGAAATCGCCAAAAGAATACCCGCCCGGCGTGACAACCAGTGTGACAACAGGCGTTGATACCGGAGTGGAGAAGGCCGCCGAAGCCGCGATTAGAACAGAAATCGCCAGAGGATAGGGTGAGACGCCCATTGCCTCGGCTGCGGTGATCGAAATCGGCGCGACAAGAACCGCAGAAGCTGTGTTTGAAAGAACCAGCCCAAGTGCGGCGGTCAGCAGGAACAGCGCTGCCATCATGACCCGGGGATTGGCCTCACCCACAACCTCCAAAAGATGATCGACAATCAGTGCAGAACCGCCGGTTTCCTCAAGCGCGTTAGCCAGCGGCAGCATGCCGGCAATCAGGACCAGCGTTGGCAGGCTGATCGTCTCGTAGGCCTGTTCTGCGCTCATGGTGCGGAACAACACCGCAGCGATAGCGGCCAACAGGACGGCCACGGTCACAGGCACTAGATTGAGTGCACTGAGGATGACCATCCCGGCGAGAATCGCGATCGCGATTCCATACTTCGACAGCATCGGCACCACGTCCTGCCGCTCGTTGGGATAATCCAGCAGGACAAAGTCATCCGGCATGTCCACCAGCTTGTCGAGTTCATCCTATGGGCCGAGAACCAGTATCCGGTCGCTGGCCTTCAGCGATGTCCCAGCAATATCCCGCACGGGTTCGCCATTGCGGAGAATGCCGAGCGCATCAAGTTCACGGACATCGTGGGATAGCGCTTCGCCAGCGGTTTCCCCAAGGATCGATGCCTCCGGATGCACCATGATATCGGCAAGGCCCAGACTATCCCGCCAGTCTTCGGTCCTGACGCCCAGCGCGGCACGGCGGGTAAAATCCGAACGAGACGCGATCACATCCAAGGCATCCTTTGGACCGCGAACAAGAACAAGATCATCGCGCTGAAGCTCCATCCCGTCACGAAACAGAACGGTCTCGCGTTCCCGGTTTCTGCCGCGCCGGCGCCGGGCAACAAACATGGCCCCTTGCAACTTCAGGTCCCGAATATCGGCCAGGGTCACCGGTCCGCCGACCCAGAAATCGTAGGCCTCTCCCTCAATTTGGTAGGCATTCCATAGATCTGCGGCAGCACGGGCCGGACGTTTCCTTTTCGCAGGCTCCGCCACTTTGCGGACGCCCAGCAGACTGCGCCCCCAGACCAGCATGTAGACGATGGTAACACCGAGGACGATCAGGCCTATCGGAAAAAACGAAAAGAAACCAAGAGCCTGATAGCCTTGTGCCACCAATTCATCGCTGACCACTAGGTTCGGCGTCGTTGCAATCAAGGTCAGCATGCCGCTGATCAAAGCCGCATAGGACATGGGCAATAGCAGCCGGGATTTGTCGAGGCCTGTTTCTGCCGCGATCCGCAAGACGATCGGAATGAAAATCGCGACGACGGCTGTCGAGCTCATGACGCTGCCCAAAAAACCGGCGCTGATCATCAGCAGGATCAACAGCTGGGTTTCATTCGTGCCGCCATGCTTGAGGATCAGGTCCCCGACTGAGCGTGCCACTCCGGTTCGTTGCAGCATTTCTCCGACAACCAAAAGCCCTGCGACCAGAATGACGACAGAACTGCCAAAGCCGGACAGGGCCTGGCCTACGGTCAGGATGTTTCCAAGGATCAACGCCAGGACAACAATCAAGGCGACGAAATCGTAACGCACCCGGTTGCTGGCCATCAGTACGGCAGCAACACCGATAAGGGCAAATACGAAGGCAATGTCTGAATTCACCCGGAAAATCCCTTCAAAAACAAATAATCGCCAATCCTATTGGCAACGTGGATTTAGGACAATGATGGCGCGCGCTTGCTGTGCTTCATGCGAACAAACTGTCCTTCATGCCAGCAACATCCTATCTCACCAGGGAATCGGTTTGCCGAAATGATCGAAGTAACAACCAGTATCTGCCGGTGTGAGCTTGTCAATAACAGCGAGCAACCGCTGCGCCGCCTGGTCTGCCGGCTGCACTTCCAGTCCTGACTTGGCAAATCCTTCCGTAAGCGGCGTTCGCACGGTGCCTGGATGGAATGCTACGCAGATGGCCTCCGGTTTGCGCCTGGAAACTTCGATGGCGGTGGTACGCACCAGCTGGTTCAGCGCAGCCTTTGAGGCGCGGTAGCCATACCAGCCACCAAGCCGGTTGTCGGATATGGAACCGACCCTTGCCGAGAGCGTGGCGAACACGCTCTTCCCGTCTTTCGGCAGGAGTGGCAAATAGTGTTTCATTAAAAGCGCCGGTCCGATGGCGTTGATGGCAAAGGCATCCGCCAGTGCCTGTGGGTCCAGCTCGCGAAGGCTCTTTTCGGGCTTCCGCGCCCCGATCGTCAACGCGCCCGTGGCATCGACAATCAAACCGATCCGGTCTGTTTGCTCGCCCGCCCAACGTGCCGCCGTTTCGATCGTCTCCTCGTCAAGCAGATCGATCCGGGGATTAGATGTCCGGCTTAAACCGATAACCCGGTCATACTGGCCGCTAGCTTCCAGCACTTTAACAACCGCAGCTCCTATGCCGCCCGTTGCGCCGATTACAATCGCTGCATTTGCTGTCATGGGTCCTCACCGGTGGTTCAGACCTAAATACGCAACTCAGGGCCGACAGGATTAGCTTGCCCGGACTTTGGCGGCACCATCTGAAGGCCTGCTCCGGCAGAAGTCAGTAAGAAACTGAAATCCCTGTCTCAAAAACTGCCAAATAGAGTTGCCAGAATGATCAAGGCAATCAATGAGATCATCGGGATGATGACAGCAACCACGAATACGTCAAAATACGCCTCTTTATGGCCGAGTTTGCAGATGCCAAGTACCGTGATGACAGCACCGTTATGCGGCAAGGCGTCCATCGCCCCTGAGGAGACGGAGGTCACCCTGTGCATGACTTCCGGAGACGTACCCGTGCTGTTGGCCATCTGCACAAATGTGTCCCCCATTGCATCAAGCGCAATGCTCATTCCGCCTGAAGCGGACCCGGTAAGACCCGACAAAATGGCGACCGAAACAGCGACCGCGATGAGCGGATCATAGTTGCCCAATTCCACCAGGGCTTCGGTGACGGTCTGAAAGCCTGGCAGGGCCGCAACCACTGCTCCAAAACCAACGAGGCTTGCAGTTGCGAAGATGGGCAGGACCGCAGCATCTGCGCCCTTGTTCAGGCTTGCTTTCAGGTCCGCCAACCGCGCCCAATTCATCACAATGACAAAAAGGCTCGCGACCGACAGCGCTATGATGACAGCCCACAACCCGCGTACAGCTTCAAGATTGGTCTCTCCAAACAACGGTAGTGTCAAAAAATCCGCCTGCAGCATAGGCACCACAAACTGGATAAAGCCCATGTTGACCGCCACGACCACGACTACCGGTGCTATTGCCAGCGCAAAGGAAGGCAGATCACGAGTATCTGCAGTGCCGTCCCCGCCAACATCAATCTCTGCAATGTCGAACCCTTCGGCTTGAGCCTGCTCGCGCATTACGATGTCAGGTTTTGTGACGTTGTCCTCGTGCTGGCCGTAGCCCTCCCCGGAAGCGACAGCAAGTGACCGGCGCCGGTTCAGCCACAGGGTTCCCAGGCCGAACATGATTGCGGCGGTGATTATTCCCAGGCCCGGTGCTGCAAATGAAGTCGTGCCGAAGAACGGCATTGGAATGGCGTTCTGGATCGCCGGACTGCCCGGCAAGGCTGACATGGTGAAAGTGAATGCCCCAAGCGCAACTGTTCCCGGGATCAAGCGCTTCGGAATATCGGCGTCCCGGTAGAGCGAGGCTGCGATCGGATAGACTGCAAATGCAACAACAAACAACGACACGCCGCCAAAGGTGAGAACGGCGCAGCACAGCACGACGGCCAATATGGCATGATCAGGCCCCAGCCACTTGATGACGCCTTTGGCGATCGCCTCGGCACCACCGCTGTCATCCATCAGCTTTCCGAATACCGCTCCAAGCAGGAACAAAGGGAAGAAGTCGATGATGAAATCACCGGTGTTGCTCATGAAGATCTGCGTATAGGACGCCAAGGGCGGCAAGGCGCCAGATATCGCCACGGCCAACAGTGCCATGAGAGGTGCAACAATCAGAATTGTCACGCCCCTGAATGCCAAAAACATCAACAACCCAAGCGCGACCAGAATTGCCACAAGGTCCATCACAGACTCCCCAATGAAAATCTGAGGTTCCGGCGTGGCTGGCGACGGACACCACCCCATAAAAAATAAAAAACGGGTTCGGAGCTTCCCTCACCCGGAATACCGGAAACTTCTATCGACGTGTTCAGGGATAACATGCGATGCTGCAACGCACAAAATAAATATCTGACCGGTCAGCCAGCACTTCAGCACGGCCGAATAGCAGGCAAACCCGGGAAAACAGAAAAAAGCCCGGACGAAACATCCGGGCTCTTTCGATTGAGATTGACCGCGTTACGCCGTCTTGTTGAACAGCTCCCGGCCGATCAGCATGCGGCGGATTTCTGAGGTGCCGGCGCCGATTTCGTAGAGCTTGGCGTCGCGCAACAGGCGGCCGGTTGGGTACTCGTTGATGTAACCGTTACCGCCAAGAAGCTGGATCGCGTCGAGCGCTGCCTTGGTCGCGTTTTCAGCTGCATAGAGGATTGCTCCGGCCGCATCTTCGCGGGTGGTCTCGCCCCGGTCACAGGCTTGAGCAACCATATAAACGTAGGATTTGGTGGCGTTCATGGTGACATACATGTCTGCGACCTTGCCCTGAACGAGCTGGAAGGTGCCAATCGGCTTGCCGAACTGTTCGCGTTCGTGGACGTAAGGAATGACGACGTCCATTGCTGCCTGCATGATACCGACAGACCCGGCCGCCAGAACCGTGCGCTCGTAATCAAGGCCAGACATGAGCACATTGACGCCCTTGCCGACTTCGCCAAGCACGTTTTCTTCCGGAACCTCACAGTCCTGGAAGACGAGCTCGCCAGTGTCGGAGCCGCGCATGCCGAGCTTGTCGAGTTTCTGTGCAACAGAGAAACCAGCAAAGTCCTGTTCCACCAGGAAGGCGGTGATGCCCTTGGGGCCAGCATCCGGATCAGTCTTGGCGTAGATGATCAACGTGTCGGCGGTCGGGCCATTGGTGATCCACATTTTCGAGCCGTTGAGAACGTATTTGTCGCCCTTCTTTTCGGCCCGAAGCTTCATGGACACGACGTCGGAGCCTGCTCCCGGTTCCGACATGGCGAGCGCGCCAAGATGTTCTCCGGAAATCAGCTTGCCCAGATACCGCTTCTTTTGGTCTTCATTACCCCAGCGGCGCAGCTGGTTGACGCAGAGGTTGGAGTGGGCGCCGTAGCTCAAACCGACCGAGGCAGAGGCCCGGCTGACCTCTTCCATGGCGATGCAGTGTTCCAGATAACCGAGACCGGAGCCGCCCCACTCTTCTTCCACGGTGATGCCGTGAAGGCCGAGTTCGCCCATTTCGGGCCACAGCTCACGCGGGAACCAGTCCTCCCGGTCTATTCTTTCCGCCAGCGGTGCAATCCGGTCCTGCGAATAGGAGCGGACCGTGTCGCGCAGCATGTCGGCGGTTTCACCAAGGTTGAAGTTGAAGTTCGGAAAATCGTTGCGGATCATGGGGTAAACTCCTCCCAAAGATGAAGGCAGGCCTCAGGGCCGGGTGTAACGGACAAAATCACTCAAGACGCCGATCCGGTCATAGAGCTGCCGGGCCCGGGCGTTGGTTTCTTCGGTGTGCCAGTAGACATTCGAGCAGCCGAGGTTTTCAGCGCGGGCATAGACAGCTTCAATCAGCTTCCGCCCTACCCCGCCGCCACGGACATTGGCATCAACGAACAGGTCTTCCAGGTAACAAGTTGGCGCAATCGACCAGGTGCTGGCGTGCGGCAAGGCGTGAACGAAACCGACCAGCTTGCCATCCTGCTCGGCCACGACACCAAAGTGCCCGCCGTCACCCAGGAGGCGGTTGAACAGGGTGTCTGTCACCTCCCGGCCAAGGTCTTGTTTGTAGAAGGACAGATAGTCCCGCCACATCTCCAGCCAGGCGGGTTTGTCACTTAAAGCAATCGGACGGATGGTTGTTTCAGTCATCAATCGTCCAGCCCTTCGACACACATCAGGGAAAACAGGCCGGTTGCGACATGGACCTGCTCGTTGTCATCAAGGCCATAAACATCGCCGCGGCAAATGGTCAGCGTCCGTCCAGGTTTCAGCACACGCCCGCGCGCAACAAGCTTGTTTTGGCGCGCAGGGTTGAGCAGGTTGATCTTGAACTCGGTGGTCAAGACGCCAACCCCAGCAGGAAACAGAGACAGCGCCGCATAGCCGGCAGCAGAGTCGGCAACTGACGACGTTCCCCCGGCATGGAAGTAGCCATGCTGCTGCGTCAGTTCGGGCCGGTAGTTGAGCTCAATATCGACAGCGCCCGGGGCAAGGTGGGAAAGCTCCGCCCCCAGGTGCTCCATGAACGGCTGGCGGGCGAAACTCGATCTCACACGGTTTTCCCAATCGGGATCCTTGGGCCGCAGCTGCATCAGACTTCTTCCTCAATTTCTTCGGATCTCTTCGGCATGCCAAGCTCTTGCATGCGCTGCCGGCACCCAGCCTCCACATCGTCCAATTCGCTTAAAGTCAGTTCGATATCGCGGCGTTTTTCCTGCAGCTCTGCACGGCGGCTCGCGATCTTGGTCATCATGATGTTCAGCTGGCCGGCCTCGCCTGGAGCCTTGCCGTACATTTCGATGATTTCGCTGATGTCCGCGAGGGAAAAGCCCAGCCGTTTGCCGCGCAGGATCAGTTTCAAACGGGTCCGGTCGGCGGGACTGTAGAGCCGCTGGCGACCCCGCCTTTGCGGTGTCAGCAGCCCCTGCGTCTCATAAAACCGCAGGGTCCGGGTCGTAATATCGAACTCCTGGGTCAACTGGGTAATTGTGTAAAGCCGCTGCATGCGCCCTCCGTTTCAGGGCGACACTCCGCCGTTTTTACGTTAAAGTCAACACATTCTAATTTTTCTTTTTATTATATAGTCTTACATCTATTTAATGAGCGCATCGAGTTTGGTCTTCTGTGCAACGACATTTAGATCTACATCCCCCTCAATGCCCTCGACAAGGCCGCGCTGATGGTACTGCCAGAGGCTCCAGTCTTTCGCATAGGAAGGCGAGCGCCAGATCGAGCGGGCCCATAGGCGCCGGTTCAGGGCTTCCCCCTTCAGATAGGCCTTGTAGAATTCTTCGGGCGTGTAAAGGATCACCGATTGGCCAGTCGCCTGTTCGACCCTTGCGACAAACGCTGAAATTTCGGCAAGCACGTATTCACGCTTTGGCCGGCGGGCGCAATTGCCTTCAAATTCCAGGTCCAGAACCGGTGCCAGAACCGGCTTTCCGCCTGCCAGTGCGTTCAGGTAGTTTTCGGCCTGCTCAGCGCCGCCCTTGCACAGGCTGAAAAAGTGATAAGCCCCCCAGGCGAGGCCCGCTGCGGCCGCACCCTGACGGTTTTCCTCAAAGGCACTGTCTTGAAAATCGCCGCCTTCGGTCGCCTTGAGGTAAGCAAAGGCGATGTCGTCTTGTGCAACCAGCGCCCAGTCAATCTTGCCCTGATGATGAGAGACGTCGACGCCGCGCAGAGGATACTTGTTCCGGTCCGGTTCCCAATTCATGAAAAACACCGCAGCTCCTACAATCGACAGCACGCCGCCAACGACAATGTAGAACAACACTCTCAAAAAGGATTGCAGGAAACCCATAACGTGCTCGCAGGCTTACCAATTCAGGCCAGAAAATTCGGCCACAAAGGTGCAGCCGCCAGTTCCAGAACATTGCCATCGGGATCACGAAAGTAAAGGCTTTGCCCGCCTGCCGGCCAGGTGACCTCGCTGATTATCTCGACATCGGCCTCAGCAAAGTAAATCCGCCAGGCCTCCAGGTTTTCCGTGCTGATCCGGAAGGCAAAATGGGAATGGCCCTGCGTGTTATGCCCGGGAACCATGCCGCCAGCCGTCTCAACATCCGCGCCCGTATGTCCCCGGTGAAAAACAAGCAGCGTCTGAGCTGGTCCAGCGTCATAAGCGTAGAGCCGGTCGCCTGCGACCATCCGCTTCAGGCCAAGCACGCCATGATAGAACTGATGCGCCGCCGCCATATCATCGACATAGACAGCGGTTTCAAGGATCCCATCGATAGGTGGTATTCCGGTCATTTCCCGCCTGCCGCAGTTTCATTGCTCTGGAGCAAAACATAGGCTGATCGGCAGTTAGCAGGCAATCTTGCCGGCGGAAAAAGGACGCCTATTTCAGCCCCGGCGCCGTTGTGCGCGGGTTGAATTCCGTAATCGTGTAGCGGGCGATGTCGTTCCGGAAGAACGGATCATCGCGGATTAACTGCTCGACCTCCGCCTTCGTGTCCGCAACGGCGATAATCATGCCGCCAGTTCGTGGCACTTTCGGACCGGACGCCAGAAACCGGTTTGCCGCATATTGTTGGTCAATGAAGGCCATATGCGGCTCGATATATGGTTCAACCTGCTCCAGCGGCACGAGATAATCGAGATCGACCACAAACAAGTGTGCATTTTCCGGGATCAAAGCCATTTGGGGTTCCTGGTTTTTTCTCCTCAGGCCCGCTGCATCGGCGGGCCCAATCCGTTTTCATCAAAAGCCATACTGTTGCGGCCAGCAGGCTGGCAAGTTCGCTTTAGATCACCGACAGCCTTACATCGATGTTGTTGCGGGTGGCATTTGAATAAGGGCAAACCTCGTGGGCCTTGGCGACCAGCTGGTCTGCGACATCCTTCTCAACGCCGGGAACAGAAACTTCCAGTCCCACCTCAAGACCGAAGCCACCTTCCGACCGCGGCCCTATGCCGACCGTCGATGTGATCGATGTGTCAGTGGGCAAGGCGATCTTGTCCTGTCCGGCAACAAACTTCATGGCGCCAATGAAACAGGCAGCATAACCGGCGGCAAATAGCTCTTCCGGATTGTTTCCTTCACCGCCTGCCCCGCCCAGTTCCTTCGGCGTCGCCAGTTTTAGCCCCAAAGAACCATCAAGCGTTCTTGCCTTGCCGTCCCGGCCACCTGTCGCCTCGGCTTTGGTCGTATAGAGAACTTGAACAGACATTCGAATTCCTTTCAGTTTCATCTCACACAATTTTATCGCACACGATATAATCGCATAAGCCATCTATGCCACTCACTCCACAATTTGCACCCCCTTGCGATTAAATCGCGCACAATTTATTTTATGAGCACCATAGGAAAGACGCGATATGACCAGATCCAATACGCCGGGAACCGGCGGCGCTGCGGCAGCTACAGATATCCCCCTTGAAGATTTCGTGTGCTTTTCGCTCTATTCGGCGAACCACGCGATGAACCGGGTCTACAAGCCGCTCCTTGCAGAGCTGGGGCTGACCTATCCGCAGTATCTGGCCCTGGTTGTGCTATGGGAAAAGGACGGCATTCCGGTCGGAACCCTTTGCGAGCGCCTGCACCTGGAATCGAGCACTTTGACCCCTCTCTTGAAACGTCTGGAGACGATGGGGCTGGTAACACGGGTGCGTGACAAATCAGATGAACGGCAAGTCCGGATTACTCTGACTGACAAGGGACGGACGCTGAAGACGAAGACCAAGGACATCGTTGCCTGTGTGGTCTCTGCCACCGGGCTTCAGGTTGACGAGCTGATCGACCTTCAAAAGAAGATTGCTCAACTGCGCGACAATTTGAGAAAGGCAGCCGCCTAAGCGCTCAATAGTCCTTCTGGAACCGACTAAAACGGCAGGCCGAACCAAAGCACTGCGATCCCCAGGAAAGCGAAGAAGCCGACAACATCGGTGACCGTTGTCACGAACACCGAAGATGCGATTGCTGGATCCACTTCCAGCTGGTCCAGCACAATCGGGATCAGCAGCCCGGACAGACCGGCAAACAGCATGTTGATGATGATCGCAACACCGATCACCACGCCCAGCCCGGTGCTTGAGAACCACAAAGCTGCAGTCACCCCGATCAGAACGGCCAGGACGATGCCATTGGCGAAACTGACTAGCACCTCGCGGTTCAGGACCCGCAGGAGATTGCGCGCGCTGAGTTCCTGGGTCGCGATACCGCGGACGGCGACGGTCATTGTCTGGGTTCCCGCATTGCCGCCCATGGAAGCCACGATCGGCATCAGCACAGCGAGCGCCACCATGGCTTCAATCGTATCTTCAAAAAGGGCAATCACAACAGATGCGAGGACCGCAGTTGCCAGATTGACCACCAGCCAGGTCAGGCGTGAGCGGGCAATGGTCACCACACTGTCGGAGATTTCTTCGTCGCCCACACCGGCAAGCGCGCGTAAGTCCTCTTCCGCCTCTTCCTGGATGACATCGACGATGTCATCGACCGTCAATACGCCGACGAGACGGCCGTTTTCATCAACCACCGCGGAAGAGACCAGATTGTAGCGCTCAAACCGGCGGGCGACTTCCTCCTGATCTTCGGTCGCCTCCACCGCATCAAGCCGCTCTGCCATGATGGAGGTGACAGCCTCTTCGCGCCCAGATCGCAGGATCTTGTCCAGATGAACGGAGCCGAGCAGCTTGAACGCTGGATCAACCACATAGATTTCATAGAAATCCTCTGGCAAGTCCTTGGCTTCACGCATGTAGTCGATGGTCTGGCCCACGGTCCAGAATGGTGCGACTGCGATGAATTCGGTCTGCATGCGCCGGCCGGCGCTTTCTTCCGGATAATCCAGCGACTTTCGCAGCTGCGCCCGATCCGCGTATGGCAGCTCTTCCAGGATCGCGGCCTGGTCTTCTTCATCCAGATCTTCAAGGATGTAGACCGCATCATCGGAATCGAGTTCACCTAGACCTTCCGCGATTTCCTCGTTCGGAAGATCCTCAAGCAGCTTTACCCGGATCGCCTCGTCGGTTTCCGTCAGCGCTGTATAGTCAAATTCCTCGCCGAGCAGCCGGACATAGCTGCTGCGTTCGTCATCGTTCAGCGCTTCAAGCAGATCGCCGCTGTCTGCCTCATGCAGGTCGCCAACAAGCGCGACAAGATCGTTCCTGTCCTCGCGTTCAATGGCGGCTTCCACTGCCAGAATGAAGTCAGGATTGAGCCGTTCTTCCTCGTCACGGATGGGAAGCTCAGGTACATCCAACACTGGATCGTCGAGCCTGTCGGCTTGCATCGTGCACCTCCCCTTGTCCGGCGTTAGAATCGGCAACCCGGCAGGCATTCCAGCCCGATTGATACTTCACCAGTAACGTCCAGAGCGCCGGTTTGCCACTTAAAAACAGCGGCAGGTCCACAGGCTTTATGTTTGATTGGAAAGCCCCCTGCCCAAACGGAAGCTTTGTGCCGGTTTTCTACCTTCGGCAGCCCTTGTCCGCCTCAGCCCGGCGCAGTTTTTGAAGGTAGTCGCGCACCCGCTCCGGCAGGATCCTTTCGTCATCTGAAATGCAGGGTTTGGCCGACTTGAAGGCCCGCCTAGCCCGGTCTGAGCGAAGGCATACACGGCCCTCCGCCAGGATTTTGTTTTCCAGGTACCAGAACTGGCGGCACAGCATGGTGCCAAAGGTCGACGGCTCCCGCTGCATGTTCCGCGCCTGCTCCGGTGAGACAAACCCCGCCAATGCCAAAAGCGGGAGGATCAGGGACAGCCGCGAGAGTTTTTTGAAGAACAGCATGCGTTGGAAATTCCCTTTCAGACTGCACAAAAAAACCGTCTAAAAGCCGGTCTTTAGAAGAAATGCCTTCAGTATCCTGCGCAAGCGGCTTGGAAGAAGCACAACAGCCCCTCTCGTTTCAGCACATAAAAACCGGCATTGATAAAATTGCTTCCCAAGCTGCTTAAGCAGTGGACCAGGGTAGCGCCCGCATCTAAAGTTCAACTCATGAGATCATATTTGATCCCGCAGATACTTTGCCAGCGCATTGTGATTTCACCATAAATAAAAACACAAAATAAAATCAAACTATTGAATATATTCGCACATTCAAACTTGCGAAATCATAATAAATAATCCTATCAATTCATGGAGATACTTATGGCTACAGTACTAATCCGCAGTGGTGATTTTTTGGGGCCTGATTTTGTTCGCGGGCTTGGATTGCAGACTGATGAAGTCACTTTAACGATTAACGCGGAAGGCACAGAAGCCAGTTTGAGCTTTACCGGCGGTTTTCACCAGGGCGAGAACACTTACACGGTCGTCTACCAGGGAAGCGGGTTCGGTATTACCAGTGAAGGCCGGTATACAGGGATCGTCACGGGATTTGTCGCCACTGATCAGAATGACAACTCCTGGACCGTCACAGGCTACCACACATCCCTGGACACGATTAATACCACCGCCGTTTACAACGACTTTGTCGACAATCTCCTTGTGCCGCTGACATGGGAATATCACGGCAACGATTTCGACGACTTTTACATTGGCGGGTCGTTTAATGACACCTTGCTGGGCGCCGGTGGCCAGGACACCTTCCAGGGACTAGATGGCAACGATTCAATTACCGGCGACGACGGCGATGATACCCTTAACGGAGAAGCTGGCGACGATTCATTGTATGGCGGCGACGACAACGATGTGCTTCGCGGCGGCGAAGACAATGACCACCTCTCCGGCGGCAACGGACGCGATCTGATAGAAGGAGAAACCGGATCTGACACTATTTGTGGCGGTGCAGGGATCGACACACTCGACGGTGGCACGGGACAGGATTACATTTATGGCGGCGCAGGAATTGACCACATAAACGGAGGGCTTGGTGCTGACCAGCTGTCTGGGGGTAAAGCCAACGATGTCATCGAAGGCGGAGACGGCGGCGATTCCATCTATGGGTATTCCGACAACGACCACCTGCAAGGACAGGCTGGAGCGGACTTTGTCGCTGGCGGTGGCGGTGACGACTTTGTCGATGGCGGAACGAGCAGCGACCGCGTTTGGGGCGGCTCCGGCGATGATACGGTACAAGGGGGCACAAGCTCTGACTTCATCATCGGCGGGCTGGGAGATGACGTTCTTGCGGGCAACAACGCCCTGATTGCAACTGCGGATGAATCGCCAGATTCGTTCCTGTTTTTCCTTGATTCAATCGGCACCGATACAATCACGGACTTTGAAACAGCATGGGACAGCATCTACCTGATCGGCATTGATGAAACCAATGTGAATGTCTCAGCAGGTCCGGAAGACGTATCAGTTGAAATTGCCAACACCGATGGCATCACGACCGAAACGATTACAATTGAGGGTGTTGCGTCCACCTTTGTGGACGACATTGATATCTTGTATGTCGACAACAATCATTTCGACGGTCTGATCTGACCAAGATTTAGCTCGATTATCCGCATTTCGTTGCTTGCGCGCGCTTGGAAAGGCGCGCGCAGAATGTATTGCTGGCAGCACCAAACACATGACTGGTGGCGTTTCAGATACCGATCCTCATCACGCAGTACCACTCCTCTACCCGTCTGCGGGGGTAAACTGCGAGGCAAATGGTACGGTTCTAGACCAAACAAACCGGCCAGTGGCCCGCTGTCTTTAAGGGTCAAACCTTTGCAGCTGCGGGAGTTGTCGCTGCTTGCTCTGCTGGAGACTGATGCCCGGCGGAAGCAGCTTCAGAAATCCAGCTGAAACCGCGATCCGACAAGCGCCGCTGAACGCGGCCTGGATAGTCGGAAACGATAGCGTCGATTTCAAGGTCGATCATCCGGTCGATGTCGGCCAACTCGTTCACAGTCCAGACGGCAATGCAAAGCCCCAATTTCTTGGCACGCTCGATATCAACGGGTGTGACATCGTGAACATAGGGGCACCAAAGCTTCCCCCCAGCTTCGCGCACCATGTCAGGAATTTGACGTTCTCGGCCGGAAAAGTCGGGACTGATGGACTTGGACGTATCTTCTCCCACTTCATCAGCGTTGCCGGGCAGCTGGGTCAAGAAAGAGGTAGGAATATCAGGTGCCTGGGCCTGACATTCAGCCAGCAGTTTCCAGTCAAAACTGTGCAGAAGCGTGCGCGCCGAAAGGCCCGTTGATCGGACCTCCCCGACAACGGTTTCCACGATCCGTTTTCTGTAGTCTGCGTCATGTGCAAAATCCGGGTCAGACTTCAACTCCAACATCAGCTGAGCTGCACCATACTGCGGCAGCGCCACCAGACGCAGCAAATCCAGAAGCCGCGGGACGTGAACTCCATTAAGCTGTGCCTGGTCCAGGAACCTTTGCCCATAGTCTGAGGTCCCGTCGATCCGCCCGATCTCAAACGCCTGCATCTCCGCCCACGTAAGCGAAGCGACCTTTGGTTCTTTGCCTTGAAGGAAAAGTCCGCCGGGTTCCCGAAAGGTTGGCGCATGCAGCCGATGATTATGGGTAATGACCGGCACATCATCGCCGGTCAGCACAACGTCGAATTCCAGTAAATGGGCACCGGTGGACATTGCAAACTCAAAGCCGATCATCGAGTTTTCGGGCAGGATTCCGCGCGCGCCGCGATGGCCAACCACACGGATCAGGCTTGGGCCACCACGAAATGCTTCAACCACGGGAAAACACATCAGCCATTCAGCCTTTTTCCACTCGTGGGATCAAAAAGGTGGATGTGGGCTGGTTCGACTGAAAACCGCTTGGCTACAGATTTGTCATCTGTTGGGTGCACTCCAGGCAAACTGATGGTTATGGCGTCGCCACCTGCCGAAAGCCGGCCGTGCAGCAGCGTATTCGCTCCAAGTGGTTCGGACATCTGGATTTCCGTCTCGAAAGGCCCGTTCTCATCTTGAGTGAGATGCTCTGGCCGGACACCCAGCTTGACAGCGCCATCAGCTATCGATGCGGGCCCAATGATCGTCTCTCCAATCCTGACCTTGCCGCCCTCTGCAACCGCATCAAACACATTCATTGCCGGACTGCCGATGAATTGGGCGGCGAAAAGCGTGCGCGGGGTTTCGTAAACCTCCAATGGTGTTCCTACCTGCTCGGCCACACCGCCATTCATCACGATCATCCGGTCAGCCATAGTCATCGCCTCGACCTGATCATGGGTGACATAGAGTGAAGTAATGCCCAGCTTTCCCTGCAGCTCGCGGATTTCCAGGCGCATTTGCACCCGTAATTTGGCATCGAGATTTGAGAGCGGCTCATCAAAGAGAAACACCGCAGGATGACGCACAATGGCCCGGCCCATTGCCACCCGTTGCCGTTGCCCGCCCGAAAGCTGCCTGGGCTTACGATCCAATAGCGGTTCAAGCTGCAACAGTTTTGCAGCCTCCTGCACCTTGGCCTCGATCTGAGCTTTCGGGAGACCAGCGATCTTTAGCCCGTAACCCATGTTCTGGCGCACCGACATATGCGGATAGAGTGCATAGTTCTGGAAGACCATTGCGATGTCGCGATCCATCGGCTCCTTGTCATTCGCACGCTCTCCGCCAATGGAAATGTCACCCGAAGTGACCGTCTCCAGCCCTGCGACCATGCGCAGCAATGTGGATTTACCGCAGCCGGAGGGGCCGACGATAACGATGAACTCACCGTCCTCGATCGCCATGTCGATCCCGTGGATCACATCCACGGAGCCGAAGCTCTTCTTGACGTTCTCTAATGTGACAGTTGCCATGAATTATTTCTCGCTATCGACAAGGCCGCGGACGAAGAGTTTTTGCATCGACACCACGACGATGACCGGTGGGATCATTGCCAGGATCGAGGTCGCCATGATCACCGGCCATTCGGCCACATCGTCGCCGGAAGGGAACATCTGCTTGATCCCCATCACGATGGTGTTCATCTCGGGATCAGTAGTGATTAGCAGCGGCCAGAGGTACTGGTTCCAGCCATATATGAAGAGGATGACGAACAGCGCCGCGATGTTTGTGCGGCTCATTGGCACGACGATATCGATGAAAAACCGCATCGGGCGGGCACCATCGACCCGGGCTGCCTCTGCCAGTTCGTCCGGAATTGTCAGGAAAAACTGGCGGAACAGAAACGTTGCCGTGGCAGAGGCGATCAATGGGAAGATCAGCCCTGAATAGCTGTTGAGCATGCCAAAACCGGCCACGACTTCAAACGTGGGGACGATGCGCACCTCGACAGGCAGCATCAGAGTGATGAAGATCATCCAGAAAAATGTCGTGCGCCCTGGGAAGCGGAAGTAGACGATGGCAAAGGCGCTCAAGAGCGAGATGATGATTTTACCGACCGCGATACCGATTGCCATCACAAGGCTGTTGAACAGCATTGTTGCCACCGGCACGTTCACACCTGAGAAAAGGGCGGCCTTGTAGTTTTCCCAAAAGTGATCGCCGGGCAGGAGCGGCATCGGCGGCGAGACGATTTCTGGCTGGGTGACGGTCGAAGCGACAAACGCCAGCCAGATCGGGAAGAAAATCACCAAAACGCCAAGGATCATGAAAGCATGGGTGAGCCAGATCCCGGCGCCGCGTTTCTCCACCATTCCCTGTTGCTGGGCCATCAGTAATGCACCCTTTTCTCGACGTATTTGAACTGGATCACCGTCAGCAAGCCGACGATCAGAAGAAGGATGACCGATTGAGCGGAGGAAGATCCAAGATCCTGCCCAACGAAGCCGTCGGAGAAGACCTTGTAGACAAGGATGGTTGTAGATTGCTGCGGGCCACCACCGGTAATTGTGTGAATGACGCCGAATGTCTCAAAGAAGGCATAGACCACGTTCACGACCAGCAGGAAGAACGCCGTGGGAGACAGTAGCGGCAGCACGATGTTGAAAAACCGCCGCCAGAAATGCGCACCATCGATGGCAGCAGCCTCGATCACAGATCGGGGTACTGATTGAAGGGCCGCAAAGAAAAACAGGAAATTGTAGCTGATCCGTCCCCACGCAGAGGCCACGACCACCAGACCCATGGCTTCGCCACCGTTGAGCACATGGTTCCAGTCATAACCCAACTGGCCCAGGTACCAGGACACCACGCCCACACGTGTGTTGAACATGAACAGCCACAGCACGCCCGCGACAGCCGGCGCGACGGCATATGGCCAGATTAGCAAGGTACGATAGACGCCTGAGCCCTTGATCAGCCGGTCCGCAATCACCGCCAGGAACAGGGCCGGGATCATCGAACAGAGTGTCACCAGGATAGAAAAAATGGCCGTTGTCAGAAACGACGCTCGGTAGAACTTGTCGCTCAACAGAAACTCGAAATTCCCCAGACCAACAAACTGCGCCGACAAACCAAACGGGTCAGGAATGAAGAGCGATTGCCAGACAGCCTGTGCTGCGGGGTAAAAAAAGAACACCGCCGAGATGATGACCTGCGGAGCGATCAACAGCAGGGGCAGCAACCACCCGCGAAAAGTGACACGTTTTTCCATCTGGGCAACGCCTCAGCAAAAAAATGCGGGCTCCGGAGAGCCCGCGCTTAGGTTGGATTTTAGCGGTTGGCTTGCTCGAAACGGCGCAGCAGTGCATCGCCCCGCTCTTTCGCACTGTCCATAGCTTCTTGGGCAGTCTTGTCGCCAGACCAGATAGCTTCCAGCTCTTCGTCGATGATCCCGCGGATCTGATCGAAGGAACCGAGCCGCAGACCCTTGGAATTCGCCGTCGGCTCTTTTGAAGTCATCTGGATGACAGCGACGTCTGTGCCAGGTTTCTCCTCATAGAAACCTGACGCACGGGTTGCATCACCGGCTGCCTTGGTGATCGGGAGGTAACCCGTGTTCTGGTGCCAAGCTGCCTGGACGTCAGACGTCGACAGGAAGCTCAGAAACTCGCCAACACCTTTGTATTCATCGGATTCGTGACCCGACATGACCCACAGAGAAGCGCCGCCGATGATGGTGTTTTGCGGCTCGGTCACCGCAGATTTCCAGTACGGAAGCGGACGCACCTCAAAGTCAAACTTTGCTTCGGAGCTGATACCTGCGTAACCAGCCGAACTTTCGGTAAAGAGGGCACACTCGCCAGCCCGGAAGTTTGCACCACCTTCATTGCGGCGCCCGGTGTAGATGAACTTGCCGTCCTTGGCCCACTCACCCATTGCGCTCAAATGCGCAACCTGCGTCGGGCCATTCAGCGCCAACTCGGTATCGAGACCGGCAAATCCGTTGTCTTTCGTTGCAAATGGCACATCATGGTAGGCTGACAGGTTTTCCAGGTGGATCCAGCTCTGCCAGGCGGTAACGAGCGGACAATCCTCACCACCAGCCTTCAGTGCATCCAGCGCAGCGCCCACATTTTCCCAGGTCGAAAGATCGGTATCAGGATCAACACCTGCAGCCTTGAACGCATCCCGATTCACCCACAGAACCGGAGTGGAAGAGTTGA
Source organism: Roseibium sp. (assembly GCA_965230705.1). Lineage (GTDB taxonomy): Bacteria > Pseudomonadota > Alphaproteobacteria > Rhizobiales > Stappiaceae > Roseibium. The sequence continues at coordinate 447,534 of CBDDLN010000002.1, forward strand.
AGGGCAGCGACAGCATGTCACCGCCGGTTGTGGTGTAATACCCCTTCACGGCGCCGATATAGGCGTCGGGGTCAAACTCTGCGCCGCTTTCAGCCATCACTTCATAGACCGGCTTGATTGCACCGCCTGCGGCCATCATCGTGGCCGTACCGACCTCAAACACCATCAGGATGTGCGGCTGTTCCTTTGCACGGAAGGCCGCGATTCCGGCGTTCAGGGTCTCTGAGTAGTTGCCCTTGTGGCTTTCCACAACGACATAGTCGCCTTGGCTGGCATTGAACTCTTTAACCTGGGCGGTGACCAGTTCACCAAGGCGCCCTGTAAATGCATGCCAGAACTGAACTTCAGTCTGCGCCAATGCTGCGATAGGCGACAGCATCGTGGTCGCGGCGATGGCGCCGAGCAGATACTTTTTCATGTATTCCTCCCAAGTATCGGAAAGGTGGATTATTTAGGTCCGCGGCAAAACCCGGACAGTGGACTTCCGATATTTCCTAGGCTACATCCAGCAATTTATAATTCAAAGACTCGAAATGGGTATTTCGCATAACACAATATTATACCACTCTCTACCGAGGCCGCCCAGGAGAATACCGTCTTGGAAAGAAGACTGAGAATAAGACAGCTGGAAGCCTTGATGGCTGTATCTGTCAACGGATCGATTACAGCCGCCGCTGCAGACCTTGGCATCAGTCAACCAGCCGTAAGCCGCCTCCTCGCCGACCTGGGAAAAGAGTTCGGATTTCAACTTTTTGAAAAACGTGACGGGCAAATGACACCCTCACAGGAAGTCCGGCTCCTGCAACCCGACATTCAACGGGTGCTGGAATTAATGCGCCAGATTTCAGATCTCAGTCAGGACATCACCAAACGAAAGGCAGGTCACATTCGAATTGCTTGCCTGCCCGGCTTTGCAACCAGCCACTTGCCCCGCGTGGTGGCGGATTTTCTGAAGGACAGGCCTGGCGTCAGCATGACAATCGAGCCCGATCGGCCAGAGCGGATCCTGGAGTGGATGATAGGAGAGCAGTATGATTTCGGCATCACCGATGGTTTCTTTGGACATCCGGCCGTTGACCGTCAGGATGTTCAGGTTCGAACCGTATGCGTATTTCCCGCCGGTCATGACCTGGAAGCCCTGGATGAAGTTTCGCCTGAAAACATCACCAATGAACGGCTGATCCATACCCGCAAGGACAGTGAGTTTTTCATGCAGTTGTTCCAACGTTTCAAGGATGCCAACGTCGAACTGAATTCCCATGTCGAAATCCGGCAGTTCACGGCGGCATGTGAGCTGGTGTGCAATGGAGTCGGGGTTGCGGTCGTCAGTGAGCTGGACGCCGTGAACTACACAGGAAAAGGGCTGAATTACCGCCCCTTTGTTCCCCGGCTGCCCCACGCCCTGTCACTGGTGCGCCCAATCCTGAAAACGCCGTCGCTTGTCACCTTGGAATTCATCGAGCACTTCCGGGAAAGCCTGCGGCCCTACATGCTTGCCGCAAAAGCGTGAGACCAAACAAAAAACCGGCCAGCGGCCGGTTCTCTTTAAGGTCAATCACTTGGTAGTGTGATTGATGGTGCGGTCGAGAAGACTCGAACTTCCACGGGTTTTACCCCACAGCGACCTCAACGCTGCGCGTCTACCAATTCCGCCACGACCGCATATGTTTCCCGGCGCCTGTCAGCGTCGAGGCGCCCCATGTAGCAAATCGGATTCTGCTGCGCAAGGGCGCATTGAACAATAATTCACAATGCGGTTTTTCCGTTTGATCAGAGCGTTAGAGAGGCCCGTCCGTGCGCATTGGGCGCATTTCCGGACCACGCATCAGAACCTCTGTAATGGAGATGCCGATCCGCTCACCCAGCAGAACCACCTGCCCGCGCGCCACCAGCGTGCTGTTGGCATAGATTTCCACATCGTCGTCTTCCGAAACGTCCAGATCGATCACCGCACCACGGCCCATGCGCAGCAGCTGGTGAACTGGCATTTCGGAAGCCCCGAGGACGACAGATATGTCGACTTTGATTTCATCGAAGGTGGCCATGACAGCCTTCCGCCTATATGTGTTGGGTGAATCGCGTCGCCCGCACTTTAACAAATTCTTAAGCCAACCATTCGCGGCGTAAATGGTTAACAACAGATTAACATTCCATGACCACGCTTGAGCGCGACAGCCTCGCCCACGATTTTCGGCCCATTGCAGGCAGTCCGCCTGTGGATTGGACCGTTTCCGACACGCTGGTGGATTACGAGACGGCTTTGGCTGAAATGGAAGCCCACGTGAATGGCATCAGCCAGGGAACGGCGCCCGAACGGGTCTGGCTGCTGGAACATCCCCCGCTATATACGGCCGGCACCAGCGCCAATGATGCCGATCTGATCGCGCCGGACCGGTTTCCGGTCTACCGGACGGGGCGCGGCGGCCAGCACACCTATCACGGGCCCGGCCAACGGGTCGCCTATGTGATGCTCGACCTGAAGCGGCGCCAGCAGGACGTCCGTGCCTTTGTCGCAGCTCTGGAAGCCTGGGTGATCAACACCCTCTGGCACTATCACATCCGCGGTGAACGGCGGGAGGACCGCGTCGGTGTCTGGGTGCGCCGCCCGGACCGTGGTGCTAATGTGGAAGACAAGATCGCGGCAATCGGCATACGGGTTCGTAAATGGGTCACCTTCCACGGCATCAGCTTCAATGTGGAACCGGAACTGGAGCATTTTTCCGGTATCGTGCCCTGCGGAATTTCAGAGCACGGCGTCACCAGTCTGGTCGATCTCGGCATTCCGGTAACAATGGCGGAAAACGACTCCGTGCTGCGAGCCGAATTTGAGAAAATCTTTGGAGAGACGCAGCTGGTTAAAAGAAGCGAGCCTCAGTGAGGCCGTCCGGCCTGCTTCATTGCAACATCCATCAGGAAGGCATTCAGCCGCGCCTTGCCGCCCGGGTTCCAACCGAGCACCTTGAGCTTGCCTGCCTCCATGACGCCGACCGGCCCTTCAGCCCTCGCCGGTAGTTGCTGAGACACCCCTGAAACGGAGGCATGCAGTTTTAAAAGGTCGTGACGGTCGAGCAGAAGGTCCGACACGTTGTAGAACTCCAGGTCCGCCGTCTGGCTGTGGACCCGCTTCAACACCAGTGAGACCGCTGCCGCCAGATCCTCGCCATGAACCTCCGTGCCAATCCGTGGGGGAATGTCCTCGCCATTTTCAAAGGCCGCAAAAAGATCCGACCACTTGTGCCGGGCCGCTCCCGGCGGCACCCCGTAGACTCCGGTGGCACGCAGAACGGTACCGGCAAAAGCTTCATCGCACAGGTTTTCCAGGGCGATTTCACCGGCCAGTTTTACCACGCCATACAGACTTTCCGGCTTGGTCTCCGTTTCTTCGGTCAAAACTTCCCAGCGGTTGTTGTCGGTATAGACCGCGCGGCTGGACAAAAAGACGCAATGCTTGATACCGGCGGCCTTGGCAGCGTTGAACAGGCGCTCCGTCCCTTCTGCATTCAGCGTCCAGAATTTTTGCGGATCATCACCCTCTCCGCCGCGGTATTTGCCCGGTTCATGGCTGAGTGCGCAGTGGATAAGAGCGTCAGCGGACGGCAAAACCATATCGCTGTTGGCAAGGTCCCACTCTACAAAGCTGATGCTGCTGTTATCTGGCCGGGTGGACCCAAGAAAGGTCAACTCATGGCCTTCCTTTAAAAGTCCATGCGCGATGAACCGGCCAAGCTGGCCTGTCGCCCCAGTCATCAAGATATGCATTATTTCGCGTCAGCCGTTCGTTGGTTCCGGTTCCGTCAATGAAGACAGGTTTTCCGCGATTCCCTCACCACTGTAAAATGCCTGCCACAGATTTATCAGAGGAGCCAGCTTACCAGCCTTTGCGTGACCGGCCTGCCACGGCTTTTCGTACTGATAGTGCAGGATATGAATGTCCGGCCAGTTCCACAGGTCCGGCAGGTTGAACCAGACGTACTGCAGCATGTTGTAATAGACCGGCAGGCCATGCCAGTCAGGAAAGAACATTTCGAGGAAGGTCTGGTCCGTCCGCCGCCAGAAAACGTCCGGCTGATCAAGACGTTCCATCATGCTGCGAAAGGTTTCCTCAGACGGGCGGGCGGTAAAAACGCCGCTGTTCATGCGGTGGAAATCGGACAAGCTCTCGTAGACGTTGGGGGCGGCACAAAACTCCGGATAGGCAAACAGCTTGTCGCATGACTTCAGGACAATCGCGTCCGCATCAATGAAAACAGCGCTTTCATAGTCCGTCAGTTGCCAAAGCCGGAGCTTGACGAAATTGTCCAGCGGTGTGTGAAACACCGGTTTGCCGCCCTTTGTGAACGGAGCTGCCGAGTGCAACCGTCCCCGCTCATGACGTTCATAGAAACTGTGTGAGGTCGGCAACCGGTCGCAAGCAGCAAATCTTGGTTCGAAAATCCTCAGGCGATCGAGATCAGCTTCTTCGACACCTGGCGTATGCAACACCACAATATCTGCCGCTGTCTCCGTTATGCGGAGAGACCGCAGCAGCGCCACCGCCCCGGTCACATAATCCGGATTGCTTACCAGGGTGACATAGGCATGCGGGCTTGAAGCCGGTCCGCTGAGGACTGGCTGATTATCGCTAGTCATTGGTCAGGAAACCGACCGTAACCGCGGATGCTCCGGATCGTGCTCTACCTCTTCGGCGATATCCTTCGTCCAGGCGGAAACGGCGGGAACCCGGCTGCGATCAACGCGGTAGGCATATTTTTTCGCCACATCAACGACTTCCGACAACAGCCCTTCGGCCAGCGTAATTGGCTCCAGGCCCAGCTCCAGAAACTTGTCGTTCTTCACCACCAGATCGTTTTCCGGGGCTTCCTTGCGCGGGTTCGGCAGCCAGGCGATTTTTGCACCTGTCATCTTTGAGACAAGTTCCGCCAGATCCCGTACCCGGTGGGTTTCCGTCATCTGGTTGAAAACCTTGACCTTATCGCCGCGCGCTGGCGGATTGGTCAGCGCAAGTTCGATGCAGCGGACCGAATCCTGTATGTGGATGAAGGCCCGGGTCTGGCCGCCGGTGCCATGGACCGTGAGCGGGTAATCAATGGCTGCCTGAATCAGAAACCGGTTGAGCACCGTGCCATAGTCGCCGTCATAGTCGAAACGGTTGATCAGCTGAACGTGACGGCTTGTCTGCTCCGTATTGGTCCCCCAGACAATGCCCTGGTGGAGATCCGTAATCCTCAGGCCATCGTTCTTGGCGTAGAACTGGAACAGCAGCTGATCCAGGCACTTCGTCATGTGATAGATGGAGCCCGGATTGGCCGGATAGAGAATTTCCTGGCTGACCGTTTCCCCGGACATTGTTTCAATTCCGACTGGCAAGTAGCCCTCCGGAATTGCCGCCCCGACGGTCGAATAGCCATAGACCCCCATGGTGCCGAGGTGCACCAGATGAGCATCCAGATCCAGCTCCACCATGGCATTGAGCAGATGATGCGTGGCGTTGACGTTGTTGTTGACCGTGTAGTTCTTGTGCCGGTCGGACTTCATGGAATACGGCGCAGCGCGCTGTTCGGCAAAATGAATGATCGCATCTGGCCGGTTTTCGTCCAGCCAGCGTTTGAAAACTTCATAGTCCTCGGCAATATCGATCAGGTGAAAGTGGATCTGACGGCCGGTTTCCTGCTTCCAGATGCGGGTCCGTTCCTGGATCGAGTCCATTGGCGTAAGGGATTGAACTCCAAGCTCGGTATCAATCCAGCGCCGGCTCAAATTGTCGATGATATGAACTTCGTGCCCATGATCGGACAAATGCAAGGAAGTGGGCCAACCGACAAATCCGTCTCCGCCAAGGACAGCTATCTTCACCTCAATCTCCTAATGTCTCAAACAACGGCCGGAACCGACCTGAAAAATATTGATCTACATGGGTAACCCAGAAAACGAGCGATCTTAATGACAATTTTCGCTTTTTTGGCAAATTGTTCCAGTTAGCCGGATCAGCGGGCTAATTCAAACAGTCGGACGGAATTCAAAACTACCGGTTACGCGCGCGACCTCTTCCACGATTTTCACCGCGCTCACACTTGAAAAAGATGGCCCCTCCCAGAGGTCGGCCACCATGGCCTCAACGGCGTCGGCAGTACCACTTAGAACCGCTTCAACGTCTCCGGACTTCCGGTTACGCACCCAGCCAGACAGGCCAAGGGCGGCCGCGCGCTTGGAACACCAGGCGCGGTAGCCGACGCCCTGCACCCGGCCCGAGATCATCACCCTGATTGATTTTGTTTCGGGCATCATCGGCTTCCGAAATTTGGCCACTCAGTCAGCTTTGCTCCAGCCATCTGGAAATGTCCGAGGGCTTGTCGGCAATCAGTGCAGGCGCCTCACCTTCCAGTTCTTCCCTTGTGCCGTAGCCCCACATGACACCCAGGCCGGCAACCTGATTGGCATGGGCACCTATCAGGTCATGCTTGCGGTCTCCGATCATCACACATTCTTCTGCCCGAAGGCCCTCTTCAGCAAGGATATGGGCGATAAGTTCGGTCTTCGCCGACCGGGTTCCGTCCAGTTCAGAGCCATAGACCTTGCCGAACGACGGTGCGAGCCCGAAGTGATCAACAATCTTTCCGGCATATGCATGCGGTTTTGATGTCGCGACGAACAGTTTCATTCCGCGTGCAACGAGATCTTCCAAGAGAGGCACAATGCCGTCGATCAGCGTGTTTTCATACAGCCCCTCGACGGTGTAGCGCTCACGGTAATGGCCGACAGCCTGGTCCTGTACAGACCTGTCGTTCGTATCCAGAAGCACCGAAAAACTGTCCCAGAGCGGCGGACCAATACACCACCGCAAATCTTCTGCGGCTGGAACCGCTGCGCCCATTTTGTCCAACGCGTATTGGATGGAACGGGTAATACCAACCAACGGGTCGGTCAGCGTCCCGTCAAGATCGAACAAAAGTGTTGTTTTCAAAGGTGCCACTCATTGCGCCGTCACCGGTCCGCCATTGACAGACCCTGTTACCGTTCGACAGGCACACCGACCAGGCTGCCCCATTCTGTCCAGGAACCGTCATAGGTGCGGACATTGGCGAAACCAAGCAGTTCTCTCATTGCAAAGCAAGCCAGAGTCGCACGATGGCTCAGCCGGCAATAGGAAATGATCCGGGCACTCGGACTGCCGCCTTGTGCTTTCAGAATTTCCAGGAGCTCTTTTCGGGATTTGAAAGTGTCGTCATCGTTCAGCAGCGTATCGAAAGGCAGGCTTTTGGCACCAGGAATACGGCCATGGCGCTCTGCTCCGTGGTCATCCATACCAAGTGGCGCCACCCGTTGACCTGAGTATTCCTCCGGTGAACGGTGGTCCAAAATCAGTGTGGAGCCGTCGTCAAGTGCGGCCATAACCTCATTCCGCGTGGCCCGCATGGATACAGATCGTCTCTGGGGTGCGTAGACGGCAGGTGCGCGAATCAAACGGTCATTGGTGACCGGCCGGCCATCCCGCAGCCATTTCTCCTTTCCGCCATCCAGAAGCCGGACATCGCCGTGGCCGCAAAATTTGAGTACCCACCATCCATAGGTTCCGTATTGGACTGGTGTACCGCACACGACAATTGTCGTGCCGTTGGAAATTCCTGCTGCGGCGAGCCTGCGGGCAAATTCCGCTTCACTGGGGAACTCCCGCTTTAGCGGGTCCCAAAGGAAAGCCTTCCAGTCGAACCTGCGCGCACCAGGAATGCGCCCCTCCCCATAGGACGCATCAAGATTCCGGTCGATTTCAAGAACACAGATATCCGGATCGGCGAGGCGGCTTTCCAGCCATGCCCCGTCGACAAGCGAATTGGTCATACCGCCCCCGGTTCGGTTCGGAACTAACGTCTAGTGGAACTCCGGAGCGTTAATCCGGAATTGGGTCAGGAAAACTCCATGATGACCGCGTCAACGGCAAGGCTTTCGCCCACACCGGCCTTGATAGCCGAAACCGTACAATCGCGCTCGGCGCGAAGAACGTTTTCCATCTTCATGGCCTCGACAACGGCAAGCTGCTCGCCAGCCTTGACTTCCTGGCCTTCTGCCACCGCGATAGACACCACAAGACCCGGCATTGGGCACAGCAGCATCTTCGAAGTGTCCGGCGGCAGTTTTTCCGGCATAAGGGCATCAAGTTCGGCAATCCGCGGTGTCTGAACCTTGGCAATAACCGAGAAGCCTTGCCAGTCCAGCCGGTAACCGCCCTGTACGGTGCGCACCTGAACTGTCACGTTCCGGTCCCCCACGGAGCCGGTCCATAGCGTGTCACCTGGCGCCCAATCGGACTCAACCGTCATTACCGGTCCATCGCCAATCGCTACGTCCAGCTCAACCGGGGTGCCCGGATATCCAGCTGCAAGGCGGATCGGGATGTAGGTCTTATCCAGGCGGACGACCCAATCCTCGCGGATTGCGCCTGAATGTGCCCGCAAGCGGCCCGGCAGATGATCCAGGCGTTCGCGATTGAGTGCCCCCATGGAAAGGGCAACAGCCGCCAGGATCTGATGCGCTTCCGCATCAGGTTCTGCTGGGGAAAACCCGTCAGGATATTCGTCAGCGATGAAGCTGGTAGCCAGCTGCCCGGAACGCCAGCGCGGGTGGTTCATCAATGACGTCAGGAATGGCACGTTGTGCTGGATCCCGTCCACATAGAACGCATCCAGCGCCTCACTCATGGCATCAATCGCCGCACCGCGCGTTGGTGCATGGGTGATCAGCTTGGCGATCATCGGGTCGTAGAACATCGAGATTTCCGACCCTTCGACGACACCCGTATCGTTCCGCACTGTAATGCCGTTCTCGGTGCTTTCCTCAGGCGGATTGTAGCGAACAAGGCGGCCGATCGACGGCAGGAAGTTCCGGTAAGGATCTTCTGCATAAATGCGGCTTTCGACAGCCCAGCCGTTCAACATCACGTCGTCCTGGGAAATCGACAGCGGTTCGCCGGCAGCTGACCGGATCATCTCTTCAACCAGATCGACACCGGTGATCAATTCGGTAACCGGATGCTCCACCTGAAGGCGGGTATTCATTTCCAGGAAGAAGAAGCTCTTGTCCTGTCCCGCAACGAACTCAACGGTGCCTGCGGAGTCATAGTCCACGGCCTTTGCGAGAGCGACGGCCTGTTCGCCCATCTTGCGCCGGGTCTCTTCGTCCAGCAGCGGCGATGGTGCCTCTTCGATGACCTTCTGGTTCCGTCGCTGGATCGAGCACTCGCGCTCTCCCAGATAGATCACATTGCCATGCTTATCGCCGAGCACCTGAATTTCGATGTGGCGCGGGTTCTCGATGAATTTTTCAATGAAGACGCGATCATCGCCAAAAGAGGACGCCGCCTCTGATTTGGAGCGGACATAGCCATCGCGGGCTTCTTCGTCGTTCCAGGCAATCCGCATGCCCTTGCCGCCGCCACCGGCAGATGCCTTGATCATCACCGGATAACCGATTTCCCTGGCGATCTTGACGGCTTCGTCCGGGGTATCGATGACACCGATATGACCAGGAACAGTGCTGACCTTGGCTTCGTTGGCGAATTTTTTGGATTCGATCTTGTCGCCCATTGCCTCAATGGGACGCCGGGTCGGGCCGATGAATACGATACCCTCGGCAGCCAGCGCCTCGGGGAATGTCGCCCGCTCGGACAGGAACCCATACCCAGGGTGAACAGCTTCTGCGCCGGTTTGCTTGCACGCAGCGATGATCTTTTCCGGAAGCAGATAGGATTCGGCAGCCGCAGCCGGCCCGATGTGAACGGCTTCATCAGCCATTTCGACATGCAAGGCATCACGGTCGGCATCGGAATAAACCGCTACTGTCTTAATGCCCATGCGCCGCGCTGTTTTGATAACACGGCAGGCAATTTCACCACGGTTTGCAATCAGGATTTTCGAGAACATTCGCAATAGGCCCAAGTCACTTTTGTCAGGACTTTTGTAGGCCCAGCCAGAGCGTCGCGCAACTTATCCAAAAGGTGGCCTGAACTTTTGGGGAAGTCTCATCAATTCCGGCCGTTTTCTGCCGCTCAAAACCAGCAGCGAACGACCGCTGCCTGGGTCACCTAGATTGAATTATCAATGAAAATTTAATCACTGCTGACATATACATCGCCAATTGTGCCGGAGGACACCATGAAAGCCCGTATTTTTCTCGCGTTTACTGTCGCGTTTCTGATATCGGCTCCGGCCGGCGCCATAACAAACGCCGAATGGCGCAGCGAAATGGTCAAGGGCTTCCAGAAATACTGGATCGAAAACAATTCGGGCGCCCGCTTCACCATCTGGTGCAATCCCAAAAAGAAGACCATGGGAACAGTCATCGACATTGATATTGATGGCGCCAATGCTCCGGCGAACAAACGTGTCCGGATCGTACTCGACAACGACATGATCAAGCTGCCTGCCGACAACAAGGGCTACATCCGGACCAAATGCGCTGTCTGCGCGGACAGTTACAGGATCGTCTGGAACCGGCTGAGGTCTTCCCGATCGCTTGCCGTCAAATTCTACGATGACCGGTACGCCGTCTTTTCGCTCGCAGGAGCCCGCAAGGTCCTGCCGGGCAACGCTTGTCCGGCAGACTTTGACAAGAACTAATACCGCTCACGGCAACATAACCGACCTGCAGAAAGCACGGCTTTACAAAAGTACCCAACTCGGATCAGCGGCTAAGAGGTTTTCCAGCGTAACCTCAGTACCCCAATAGTCGTGCCGAAGTTCCACTGAGGTACTTTCGGATAGCTGTATGGTCACTCCGTTGCTATCTGTGGCAATGACATTTGAAAGAAGGTCTTCTACCGAGGAAAATCCGAAAGCGGAAACATCCAGAGTATCTTCGCTATCCATTTCAAAGTGATCGACAATATCGTGCCCGTTTCCTTCAGACATAACAACCAGATCGTTGTCAGAATCAGAACCTAAATCGAAGTAGTCATCACCGGCCCCGCCCCAAATCGTGTCGGAACCGTACGATCCATAAACTGTATCATCGCCACCGCCGCTAAAAATCTCGTCATCATCACTGCCAGTGTTGATATAATCATCATCAGCACCAGCATAGATTAAATCATTGCCATAACTTGTGTAGATCTGATCCTCACCGGAACCGGCATAAATGGTGTCGTTTCCCGAACCTGCGGAGACGTAGTCTTCTCCTTCGCCTACTCCGATCACGTCGTCTCCACCGTCGGAATAAACGTCATCATCTCCGTCGCCGGCCCAGACCATTTCATCATCATCTTCGGAACCACTGTAGTAGGTGTAGATCCGGTCGTTGCCTGCGCCACCAAAAATGGTGTCCGACCCTTCTCCTCCATTTATTGAATCATCGCCAGCGCCCCCCCCGAGAACATCGTTCCCGTCATCGCCAAACAGCGTATCTTCGCCGTAATCGTTCGCACCGGCATAGACCAAATCGTCTCCATCGCCAGCTGAAACGGAATCATCGTCCGTTCCACCAACTATGAAGTCATCCCCTGCACCGCCAGAAAGCGTGTCGCTACCAGCGCGACCGTAAAGTGTATCCGCTCCGGTATCGCCAACTCCGCCAGAAACTTCATCATTTCCTGATCCGGCATCAACTAGATCGCTGCCATCACCACCCACGATGTAATCTGTTTCTGAAGTACCGTTGATTGTGTCGTTTGCGCTGGTACCAATCAAACTCGCCATGGTTTTTCCTTAAAAAGTCACGATTTGAATGCCACAATCGATACACACTCAAAAAAAAGCACGCAACCAGGAAAATTGGTATTTTTGCCATAGCGAATTTCGCGACTGCAAGGTATTCGGCCTGCCGTAATATCTTCATCAAGCTATTATTAAGTCGCCAACTGCAGAGTTTCCCGGCCAGCAAACTTTCGAATTATTTGATAGCTTTTCCGCTATCCAGCCACTAAATCCGTCAGGCGCAATTTCCTGCTTTCCAGCCGCTGACGGACCTATCCCATGGATGCCATTCACCTCGAAGATTTGGCCTTTTTCGCCTATCATGGCCTCTATGATGAGGAGGCCCGGCTGGGCCAAAGATTCCACGTTGATCTGAGCTGCTGGCTGGATCTGGAGCCGGTTGGAAGAAGCGACGCCTACGAAGACACCATTTGTTACGGCGCCCTGGTCAAGGCCGTTGAAAATACTGTCACAACGACGCGCTTTCAGTTGATCGAACGCCTTGCTGCGCAGATTGTTGCCGCCGTTTTCGAGGCTGACCAGCGTATCCAGAAAGTACGTGTTAAAGTGCACAAGCCCAGCGCCCCATTGCCGATATCAACCGGCAAGGTCAGCGTGGAAATTACCCGCGAACGGTGCGCGTGATCTTCATCACGGAATGTCGGCTTCCGGGTTTCGGGACCTCGCAATCGGCGATCGGGGAACTAAGTCTTTATCGTGAGTTTGACGAAACGTTCCGGGAGAACACGATGAAGAAGATTGCCAAGATTGTTTCCATTACAACCCTCGCCGTTGTGAGCCTGTCCGCAGCCGCCCAGGCACGGCCGGACTTGAGGCAGATGTCCTGTTCACAGGCACAAAACATGGTCTATCAGTATGGAGCTGTTGTCTTCACAACTGGGCGGCACACCTACAAACGGTATGTCTCCAACCGTCGTTATTGCGATAGCTGGCAGCGAATGGCTCCAGTCTATGGACCGGCCGGTGACAACTTGCAGTGCGTAGTTGGCTACGAGTGCCGCGACCACAAATCTCCGACTTTCCGCCGCTAACCAGCTGGAATTGATTTTGGTTTGAACGCCCCGTGCGTTCTTCCTTTCAAAAGACGGTGACGGCCGTAAAGCCGTCACCGTCTTTGCTTAGTATGTTGACACTTTTTTCTTTGCCGCGTTTGTGCCACTTCAGCAATGAATTACTTGGCCACCACTCAGGACAAAGTAACATGACCGGACATCCGCAGGGGTGCTTGGTGCGTAGCTGTCCGGTCTCCGGGATTGACGCCTCGGACAACTGTGAAAGCAGACCATCAGGAGCGTATTGCGTGATATTACGGTCAAACACGCGCCGCTCGATCTTTATTGAGAAATTAGCGTCTGGAGGTTTTAGATGCGAAAGAGCTTTAAAATAGCGTCCTTGGCAGCCGTTTTGGCTGCCTGTGCAGTCCAGGTCGCGCACGCCCGGCCAGACACCCGGACAATGACTTGCAGTCAAGCGCAACAACTTGTCCAACGCCACGGATCAGTGGTCATGTCGACAGGCCGGCACACCTTTGGACGCTTCGTGTCTCACGGTAGATTTTGTTACCTTGGTGAAGCACCGTTCAGGGAGTACGTCCCTACCCGGGACAATCGCAACTGTCCGATCGGTTATGAGTGCCGGGACCCGCGGCTGTTTTTGCTCGGCGATTGAGTCTCCGGCAATCAATTTGAGGGTGCCCAAAAAATGGGCCGGTCACTCGGCCCATTGGAATTCCATTTATGCCGCCAGTTACAGCGGGATATTGTCGTGCTTCTTCCAGGGGTTTTCCAATTCCTTGGAGCGCAGCAGCGCCAGCGCGCGCGAAATGCGGCGGCGGGTTGAATGCGGGCGAATAACATCATCGATGTATCCGCGTTCAGCTGCCACGAACGGATTGGCAAAGCGGTCTTCGTAATCCTTGGTCCGCTGTGCAATCTTTTCCGGATCATCGAGTTCAGACCGGTACAGGATCTCAACTGCACCCTTGGCACCCATCACTGCAATCTCAGCAGTCGGCCAGGCATAGTTGATATCACCACGGATATGCTTGGAGCTCATCACGTCATAGGCACCGCCATAGGCCTTACGGGTGATCAGCGTTACCTTGGGAACCGTTGCTTCGGCATAAGCAAACAGCAGCTTGGCACCATGTTTGATCAGCCCGCCATATTCCTGGGCAGTCCCCGGCAAGAAGCCTGGAACATCCACATAGGTGACAATCGGAATGTTGAAGCAGTCGCAGAAGCGCACGAACCGGGCCGCCTTCCGGCTGGCATCTGAGTCCAGAACACCAGCCAGAACCATCGGCTGGTTGGCTACAATACCAACCGTCCGGCCTTCCATACGGCCAAATCCGGTGATGATATTGCCTGCAAAGCTCTCCTGAATTTCGTAGAAGTCGCCCTCGTCCACGGTCTTCAGGATCAGTTCCTTCATGTCGTAGGGCTTGTTCGGATTGTCCGGGATAAGCGTATCCAGGCTTTCGTCAATCCGTTCCGGATCATCATGGCACTCAAGTTCCGGCAACTCGGCCTGATTGTTCATCGGCAGGAAGTCGATCAGCCGGCGCATCTCGGTCAACGCATCAACGTCGTTGTCAAAAGCGCCGTCGGAGATCGAAGACTTGGTGGTATGAATCGATGCACCGCCGAGTTCCTCGGCCGTAACGGTTTCGTTTGTGACGGTTTTCACAACGTCCGGTCCGGTGACGAACATGTAGGAGGTGTCACGCACCATGAAGATGAAATCGGTCATGGCCGGGGAATAAACGTCACCACCTGCACACGGACCCATGATCAGTGAGATCTGCGGAATGACACCAGACGCCAAGACATTGCGCTGGAACACTTCACCGTATCCGCCCAGCGCCGCGACACCTTCCTGAATACGCGCACCACCGGCATCAAACAGTCCGATAATCGGCGCCCGGTTCTGAAGGGCCATGTCCTGCAGCTTGGTAATTTTCTGGGCATGTGTCTCCGACAAGGAGCCGCCGAATACCGTAAAGTCCTTGGAGAAGACGTAAATTGTCCGACCGTTAACGGTTCCCCAGCCCGTAACCACACCATCACCGGGGATATGCTGGTCTTCCATGCCAAATTCGGTGCAGCGGTGCTGCTTGAACATATCGAACTCTTCGAACGAGCCCTCATCAAGCAGGATTTCAATTCGCTCGCGCGCCGTCAGCTTGCCCCGCTTGTGCTGGGCATCAATGCGTCGCTGGCCGCCTCCCAGTCGCGCCGTTTCCCGGCGGCTTTCCAGTTCGGCAAGGATTTCCTTCATCGGTCTCTCCGCAACATGCAATCTGGCGTTTTCCTACCATGTGCCGAATTGGCCGCCTAGTCAGCACAAGGGTGAATAGGCCAACGGCGAACAAAGCGGGTTTTCCGGCGCCGCCGCACAATTTTTAGGCAGCACCGCCCAAAGAATACAATTTGACACACACTTCCCTTCGGTCAAGATTGCAAGATGAAACGATAAGGACAACAGAATAGGCAATGACCAACGAGCGGACTTACTTCAACGAAATGTTGGATCCGGCTGGCAGCGCACGTCAGGCATATTCAAAACTATCCAATTGGCTTGAAGACAAACCGCCGAATTTTTTGTCCCGAAAAACACGAGAAGCTGAAACGATCTTCCGTAGGCTGGGCATTACCTTTGCCGTCTATGGGGCCGATGAAGCGACAGAACGGTTGATCCCATTTGATCCGATCCCGCGGATTATTTCAGCTTCCGAGTGGCGCCGGCTTTCCGCGGGGATTGATCAGCGTGTAAGGGCCCTGAACGCCTTTTTGCACGACATCTACCACCGGCAGGAAATCCTACGGGCGGGACGAATACCCGCCGAACTGATTATCCAGAATGAAGCCTTTCTGCCCGAAATGGTCGGCTTCACCCCGGCTCGTAAGGTCTATTCGCACATCATCGGCACAGATCTGGTTCGGGTATCGGAGGATGAGTTCTACGTTCTTGAAGACAATACCCGCACCCCATCCGGTGTTTCCTACATGATGGAAAACCGGGAGACCATGATGCGGATGTTCCCCGAACTCTTCGAGATGCACCAGGTGGCCCCGGTGGAAAAATATCCAGAGAGCCTGCGCAGCACCCTGGAAAGCGTGGCCCCGGACACCTCCAAATCAGAACCGACGATCTGCGTCCTGACGCCGGGCATCTACAATTCGGCCTATTTCGAACATGCCTTCCTGGCCGATTCCATGGGTGTCGAATTGGTCGAAGGCCGGGATCTTTTTGTCGATGATGGCAAGGTCTTCATGCGCACAACGCGCAATCCGAAGCAGGTGGACGTGATTTACCGGCGGATCGATGATGCTTTCCTCGACCCCCTCACCTTCAACCCGGATTCCATGCTCGGCGTTCCCGGGTTGTTTGATGCCTACCGGGCCGGCAATGTGACGATCTGCAATGCGCCCGGAACCGGGATTGCCGATGACAAGGCGATCTACGCTTATGTTCCGGATATCATTGAGTTCTATACAGGCCAAAAGCCGATCCTGAACAACGTTCCCACCTGGAACTGTTCCCGCGAAGACGATTTGGCCTATGTGCTGGACAACCTTGCAGACATTGTCGTCAAGGAAGTCCACGGCTCCGGGGGTTACGGCATGCTGATCGGGCCGACAGCCTCAAAGCGCCAGATCGCTGAGTTCCGCAAAATCCTGATCGCCAATCCATCCAATTACATTGCGCAGCCGACACTAGCGCTGTCCGCCTGCCCGACTCATGTGTCTTCGGGCGTTGCTCCAAGGCACGTCGACCTGCGCCCATTCGTGCTGATTGGCGATCAGGTTAGGATTACCCCTGGCGGGCTCACCCGCGTTGCGCTGAAGAAAGGGTCTCTCGTGGTCAATTCCAGTCAAGGTGGCGGCACCAAAGACACCTGGGTACTGGAGGACTGAGCATGCTGGGAAGAACTGCAGCCTCCCTTTTCTGGATGTCACGTTATCAGGAACGGGCCTACAACATCGCCAAGCTTATGGAAGCAGCCTACCGGACCGCTTTAGCATTTCCGACCGCGGTGAGTGACAATTGGCAATTTGCCCTGGCAAGCTCTGGGTCCGAATACGGCTACCGGCAGAAGTTTGACGAGATCATGGTCCGGGGCGTCACGTCTTACATGATCTTCGATAAGTCCAATCCTGCGAGCGTCCGGGTCAGTCTGGAAACGGCGCGCAACAACGCCCGCGCGGTGCGGACTGGGATAACTTCCGAGCTTTGGGAAGCCATCAACACCACCTGGCTGGAATTTTCGGATGTGAACCCGCAGTCCATCACCCAGGACAAATTGCCGGAGTTCCTGTCCTGGATTTGCCAGCGTTCCCACCTTTACCGCGGCGCCCTGTTGAACACCATCTTGCGCGATGATGGCTATTACTTCAGCCAGCTTGGTAATTTCGTCGAGCGCGCTGACAACACCGCCCGCATTCTCGACACACAATATTGGGTCTTGCTTCCGGACAATGACGTTATCGGTGGCGCCACAACAGAACGATTCCAATGGCTGATCATTTTGCGCGCCCTTTCAGGCTACCGAAGCTATCGTTTTGCCTATTCCGACGCCAAATTGAATGCCTTCAACATCGCAGAATTCCTGATCCTCCGGAAAGAGATGCCGAGATCACTTGCCCATTGTTACAACTGGATCGACGAAACGGTTGATGATTTGGGTAGGTTCTATGGTGCCAGTGATCCTTCCCTGGAGATGGGACAGCAAATCTGCAGGGACTTTGGCTCAACGGACATGAACTCCGTTTTCCACCATGGCCTGCATGAATTCCTGACCGATTTCATTGGCAAGAACAATGCGTTTTCGCAGCAGCTTTCCCAAGACTACAACTTCGCCTGACGCGAGAGGCGACCGGAAACCAGATGCAGATCACCGTCCGACACAAGACCCACTACCGTTACGATGCGCCGGTGGCAAATGCCATGCAGCAGCTAAGGCTCACTCCCATCGAGGGCGCGGGCCAGAAAACAATTAGCTGGTCCATTGATGCACCGGGCATGGAGAAGGCAACCCAGTACACGGATGCATTTGGCAACCGTGTCCACATGATATCGGCCCGCACCACGGTAGAAGAAGTTGAAATAACCGCGTCCGGAACCGTCGAGACCACGGATCACAATGGCGTCACCGGCTTTGAAAAGGGTGCGGCGCCGGTGCGAATCTATCAGCGCTATACCCCGCAGACCAAAGCCAACCAGGCAATCAGGCGCCTCGGTGCAATGGCGGAAACTGATGACAAGCTGGCCGGCCTTCATGAGCTGATGCACGCGATCCGCGACAAGGTGGATTATGAAGTTGGCGTCACCGAAACTCATGCGACCGCGATCTCTTCGCTGGCCAATGGAGTGGGCGTTTGCCAGGATCACGCTCACATCTTCATAGCTGCTTGCCGCTCTGTGAATTTGCCCGCACGCTATGTGTCCGGATATCTGCTGCTGGAGGACGAGCAGGCCTCTGAAGCCCATCATGCGTGGGCGGAAGCTTTTGTTCCGGACCTTGGCTGGGTCGGCTTTGACATATCCAACGGTATCTGCCCAACGGATCACTATATCCGCTTGACCACAGGCCTCGATTCGCGTTCCGCTGCTCCAATACGCGGCATCCGGTTTGGAGGATTGGACGAAAACATGGATGTCGAGGTAGAGGTGGAGCAAGCCGCAAGCCAGCAACAACAACAGTAGCGTTGCCACTGGCCGGTATGACATGGATCTTCGAGATACGCTTACATGACCTATTGCGTGGGACTAAAACTGGATCGCGGCCTGGTGTTTGCCGCTGATACACGGACCAATGCGGGTCTCGACAATATCTCCACCTTCAAGAAGCTTCATGTCTGGGAAGAGGAAGGTGACCGCGTCATCGTTCTGCTTTCAGCCGGAAATCTGGCGGTTACGCAGGCGGTCGTGTCGATCCTGAGCGAACACATCGTTGCTGCCAGCGAGCATCACACCACCTTGATGAACGCAGACACAATGTTTCAGGCAGCACGCCTGGTCGGCAGCGCGGTCCGGGAAGTCCGTGAAATCGACGGTGAAGCGTTGCAGGCTACAGCGGACAGTTTCTCCGTGACCTTCATTTTGGGCGGCCAAATCAAGGGCGAAGAGCCGCGACTGTTCCAGGTTTATGCCGCAGGAAACTTCATTGAGGTCAGCGATGACACGCCGTTTCTGCAAATCGGCGAACACAAATACGGCAAGCCCATTCTGGACCGGGTGACACGGTCCGATATGCGCCTTGGCGAAGCGGCAAAGATGGTCTTGCTCTCATTCGATTCCACATTGCGTTCCAACCTGTCTGTCGGCATGCCGATTGATCTTCTGCTCTACAACACAGGCTCGTTCAGCGCGGAGCGTCAGATGCGGATGGAGCAGGACGATCCCTATTTCCAGAAGCTGTCTGAGGGCTGGTCAGAAAGCCTGCGCGACGCATTTGCCAAAATGGACGAATTGGAAATCTGATCCGGCCGCGCTTCGTTCGTTGATGAAACGCAATATAGTCGTGCTAGCTTCCGCTAGACATGCGCCGTGAAAACTCGTGCGCGCTTCTGAAATTACAGCGGATATTCAGTTTCATGACCGAGGCCACCGAGATCGAACCCCTTGTCTGGCAGCGAGAACCCGCCAATGAGCCGTTGAATGAAAACGATGAGGCATTGCGCCAGGTACGCAATCTGATCAAGTCCGGTGAGCGGGTTACACTGGTGGATACGCTCAAGCGCTGGGACCCGCTGGATGTCATGCAGCTGCTCACGCGGCTCCGCCTGAAACAGGCGCGCAAGCTTTTCCGCTGGCTACCAGCAAATCCGTCGATCAAGGTCGTCGCGGAACTCCGGCCCGAGTTCCGCTCGCTCCTGATGGAAGAGGCAACCCTCGACCAGTTCCGCGACATTCTTGCAGGGCTTGATCCGGAAGATGCCACGGAGCTGCTCAACGACTTTCCCGATGACATGGCGGAAGAACTGGCCGCCCGGTTGCCGGATGTAGAGTCAATTGCCAGCCGCCAGTCCTATGCTGAAGACAGCGCAGGCCAGGTCATGGCCCGGAAATTCGTTGCCCTGCCGGAAACTCATCTCGTCAAGCAAGCGATCGCCCAAATCCGCGCCGAAGCTGACCGCATCCGCAAGATTTACACGGTCTATGTTCTAGACGACCAAGGCCGGCTGACGGGTTTCATTGAAGTCAGCCGCTTGGTCCTTGCAGATCCGCGTGTAACGCTTGCCAGCATCATGAACACGGATTTCGTCGCCGTATCTTCTGATACCGATCAGGAAGAAGTCCTGCGCATTGCGCGCAAGAAGGACATGCGCACTGTTCCGGTGGTCAACGCGGATGGCCAACTGATAGGCCGGGTTACGCCAAAACAACTCACCCGGATTGCGGCCGAAGAGGCCGGTGAAGACATGCTCCTGATGAGTGGCGTGTCGCCGGATGCCAAGCCCAACGACACCGTGCTGCGCATGATCCGGGGCCGCCTCCCCTGGCTTCTAGCCGGCCTTGTAGGGGCAAGCATCGCCGCGACTATTGTCGGTTCCTATGAGGACCAGCTTGCCCAGGCGGCGATCCTTGCAGCCTTTATCCCGGTGACCATGTCCATGGCCGGGAATGCAGGGCTTCAGGCCTCCGCTGTCGCCGTTCAAGGCATTGCAACCGGTGCGCTCTGGTCAGGCGACATCCCGTTTCGTTTGTTCAAGGAGTTGCTTGCCGCGCTCACAAACGGGGCGATTGCAGGCAGCGTGCTGGCCGCACTGGTTCTGGGTGCTTCAATGATCGTGCCGCTGGAAGATCCCGTGAACCTGGCGCTGGCAACGTCCCTTTCCTTGCTGTGCGTCACTACGATCGCCGCCATGGTTGGCGCGGTAATTCCAATCATCCTGGACAAGCTTGGCATCGACCCAGCCATGGCCACAGGAGTGTTCATCACGTCGGCAAATGACGTTCTCGGCGTGCTGGTTTTCTTCCTGATGGCAACGGCTTTTTATCTGGGCTGAGCCGCACCAGACATACACACCTATTTGCGGAAAGGAGGAATTACGCCTCATTCAAAATCAGGGCTGCAGCTTCGAATTCTTGCCGTTTGTAGGCCCTGACCTGTGCAGCTTCCTCGTCCTGCCCCCAGCGCTCAATATTCCAGTCTTCTTCAATGTGCGCTGCTTGCCAGGCTACGTCCGGAGCCAGATGCCCCTCAAAAACGGCAAGCGCGAGCACCGCGGAGCCGGCCAAGGTCGTCGCCGTATGAAGCGCGGAGAGCTGTAGCGGGCTCAAGCGATCAAGGCGTGAACGGTAAGCCTTGAGCAGTGGTTCCGGCTGTTCCTGATGAATCAAGCCGGCGATCAGAACAAATCGCTCACCGAGCAGATCCTCGGCCCATTTCAACACCGGATCCCAGGTGGCGGTTTGTCGGTCAACCAGGCCTTCCGGCTCGTCAGCACGATAACAGAGCGCGTCGGTTCCGGCATATCTGGCCAACTCGTCAGCAACCTGGTTGTACTCTTTGGCCACCGCATCGATCGAAGAATTGGAAATACGGGTCAGCGGCATCGCGCCCGGATTGATTTGCTTTTCCTGCGCGGCCCACTCCGCAGCGACTGCTTTCGCGATTGCCTCGGTTGGCAGCGTCAACAGCGCCTTGCCGGGTGTCTTGACCGGACGGCCGTCCAGGTGAATGACAAAACCGCCTTCGGTTTCAGCGTGTTCGGCCGTTTTGTAGAACCGCTTTGGCAACTCGCGCTTAGAAAGCTCCCGCGCACGCTGCTCCGGATCCTTGGCCGCGTCATCTGCCAGGGTTTCAAGAAGGTCGCGCATCAGGCTGTTTCCCTATCCAAATCAAAAAGCGAACCAATCACTGCATCCAGCTGATCGAAATGATCAATCACATGTGCAGCGCCCCCGGCTATCAGCCGCTCCCGGTCATGATAGCCCCAGGTAACGCCAACGCCTTGTGCGCCTGCTGACACGGCCATTTCCATGTCGAAGCTTGTATCGCCGATCACGACCGTGCTGCCGGCATCAGCGCCCGTTTCTTCCATCGCCTGATACACCATGTCCGGATGCGGTTTGGAAGGTGACGTATCAGCCGTCTGGATGGTCACAAAACGTCCGCCCAGATCATGTACCTCGAGCAAGTGGTCGACACCGCGCCGGGCCTTGCCGGTGGCGATCCCCAGGAGGATATCATCGCGCTCGGCCAGACGATCCAGCACTTCACGTGTTCCGGGATAGAGCGGATCGAAATCAAGACCTTGCTGACGGCGGGCAACTTTAGATGCCCGGTAAGCATCGGCCATTTTGGTGACGTGCCCGGCGTTCTTCTCACCGACCAGCGTCAGAAATGCCCGTTCAAGCGACAGGCCGACAATGGAAAGTGCGGTACGCCGGTCCGGCATTTTAAGTCCGGCTGCATCAAACCCCACTTCCAGCCCATGCAGGATTGTCTCCTGACTGTCCACAAGCGTGCCGTCGCAATCGAATATGACAAGATACATGGAGTGGCTTATCTACGTCTGGACCTATTGAAGCCCCGCATGTGGCGTTTTTTTCCAGCCCGGTCAAGGGGCAGAGGAAAACGAAGCCAGCTCACCTATCGAAACTGGCTGCGATTAAAACCGTGCCGATGGTCAGAAATCCAGGTCAATCGAAAATCAACGCTACCGAATGTTTTTCCGTCCCGTCTTCTCGACTCATCCAGCCTTTGCTTTTATTGAGACAGAATACTCATCCCCGGAGTTTCCGTGACCAAAGCCGTCCTGCTTTTCCTTTTGCTTCTCGCCGCAATCCAGGTGATCAAGCCACTTGGCTGGCCCGGCCTTAAGAAACGTTCGGACGCGTGGAAGCTGGCCCTTGGCGGTTTGATTTTCACCGCAGGCGCCGTCGGACTGGTTGCGCTATTTCAGATTGGTTGAGGCCCGGCGCAGAGACTGACCCCGCTGGTCACGAAACCGGCTTATCGCCCCTGTTCTTCTGGATCGTTCATCTCCGGATCGTATTCGCTGGCATCAAAGCCCAGCAGGTTCCAGGTCTGCTGCATGTGCGGCGGCAATGGCGCGGAAACGTCGATAGAGCCGTTGCCTGAGGGATGCGGAATGACAATGCGCCGTGCAAGCAGGTGCAGACGGTTTTGAATACCGCCGGGCAACTCCCAGTTTTCGATGTTGAAATACTTGTCATCACCGATGATCGGATGGCCAATGTGTGCCGCATGCGCACGCAGCTGGTGGGTCCGGCCAGTGACCGGGCGCATGGAGACCCAGGACAGTTTTTGCGCTGACTGCTCAACAACGGAATAAAGCGACACCGCATGCTGGGCATCGCCCTCCCCCTGACGCACCACACTCATGCGTTCCATTTCGTCAGACCGGGCAAGGAAGTTTGAGATCCGCCCCTGCTTGGGCTTGGGAACCCCAGCCAGCATGGCCCAGTAGATTTTACGGGTGTTGCGATGGCGGAAGGCCTTTGTCAGCTCCTGCGCCGCTTTCCGGGTCTTGGCGATCAGAATGATTCCGGATGTTTCCCGGTCGAGCCGATGGACCAGCTTCGGCTTGTTGCCCTTGCGGTCCGTGAAAGCCTCCAGCATGCCGTCCAGATGCCGCTTGAGGCCGGATCCGCCCTGTACCGCCAGGCCGGCCGGCTTGTTGATGACCATGACCTGCTCGTCCTCGAACAGCATCATGTCCTCAATCGCCTTGCGGTCGTCAGCAATCAGCTTGGTCGACTTGGGCCTGGCATTCTTTTTGTCATCGGCCTTCAGTTCAACACCCAACGGCGGAATACGGACGATCTGGCCCTTGGCAATGCGTGTCGAGCTTTCCGCGCGCTTGCCATCCAGCCGCACCTGGCCGGTCCGGAGCAGCTTTTGCAGGCGCCCAAATCCAAGACCTGGAAAATGGGCCTTGAACCAGCGGTCGAGGCGCATGCCCGCTTCGTCAGCGGTTACTTTTTTCTGTTCGATAGCGGACATGTCGTTCTCTTCGGCCAGAACCGTGGGGTTCTGGAACGTTTTTTTGGCGCAGCGCCGGTTTCAGGATTGCTCCGCGTATAGGCGGTTTTCATGTTTTTTGAAAGGGGCGATCCAGTCCGGTCGCTTTTCCGGGGCTATCGTTTTGCCCTTTAGTTCCGGCCCATGCGCTTGCGAACTTCCGGCAGAACATAATCGGCGATGATTTTCACCGGCATCCGCCAGGCTTCGGGCTGGTTGTAGTTGCCCGCGAAAACCACGAGCACCAAGCCGGTTTCCGGCACGACGTGAAGACGCTGCCCGCCGTTTCCGGATCCCGAAACCCATCTGGGTTTTTCCGAATTGCCGTCGAGCCACCAAAAGTAGCCATAGGACAATCCGGGCATGACCGTCGCACGCGGCTCAAATGAAACGGCGAGCCAATCTTCCGGCACAACCTGAGCGCCTTGATACTTGCCATCATTGGCGACCATACGGCCAATTTTTGCCAGATCCGGTGCGTTCAAACGCAAACCCGAAGCTGCGGACGCGACACCATCGCTTCCGCCGACCCATTCGAAATCCGTGATCCCCAATGGGGCAAAGAGAGCCTTCGCCGCGTAGTCTTCCAGCGCCATTCCGGTGCCATCAGCGATCAGTTTGGCCGCAATTGCGGTTGCTCCGCCGTTGTAGGTCCAGGAGGTTCCGGGCACTTCGGTCATCGGCCGGTCGAGCACAAAACGATAGCGGTCCTTGGCGCGCTCCATCGCAATTTCACTGTTTTTCGGATCGGTGTAGGGAAGCTGCTCGTTCCACTCAGTGCCCATCTTCATGGACAGCACATCACGCACCAGTATGGCCGACCGCCTGGGATCGTTGTCCAAGTCAGCATATTGCGGAAACTGTTTGAGCAAACCGGCGTCGGGCGCAGGAACTTTCCCTTCACCCAAGGCAATTCCGTAGAGCAATCCAACAATCGACTTGGTTACCGACCGAAGGTCATGAAGATCGGTGCTTGTAAGCAGCCGCTCTCCCAGAGGATCTCCCCAGCGCTCGTCTTCTCCCTTGAAATAAACTTCGGCAATGGGCTCGCCCTTTAGCTCTGCATAAACGCCATGAAGCCCCGGAAAGTCGCCGTTTTCAAAGGCGGCCTTCAGTTTGCCGCCAAGCGTATCTTCGCCGCCAAAGGCTGTTCCCGGCGCCGCCAGGACTGAAAGCAAAAAACCTAATCCGATCATTTGAAAAGCAGAACGCATGGTTTTCTCCATCATGTTGGAGACAAAGCACAATCGAACTCAAACCAGTCCATGAAACCTAGATGGGATGGCACATGGCCTTTTTCAAACCGTAAGTTGCCGGACTATGAAAAGGCCCGCGAACACGGCCACGATGGACAGAACCACAGACAGGAGAATGTAATAGCCCGCTGCCTGGACATCGCCACGCTCCCATAGCAGTGCAACATCCAGAGAGAATGCTGAGAAAGTGGTAAAACCGCCGAGGAAACCCGTGGCGACCAGATACCGCAGTTCGGTATTGCTGCCGGTCTCATGGTGTAAAAGCCAGCCGATGAAGAGACCCATGATCAGAGAACCGGCAACGTTGACGGTAAGCGTACCATAGGGAAAACCCGGGCCGAGCAATCGCAAGGTGGCCAGATTGACCAGGTGCCGGGCGCCAGCCCCAAAGCCGCCGCCAAGCATGACAAGCAACAAGTGTTTCAAAGCCGTCCCTTTCCCTGGCTGATCCTCCGCAGCTTAAACGCAATCAGAAGGATCGGCCACGAGTGCCAGAACAGATCAAAGATATCGAGCGGCTTTGTCAGCGTGCCCTGGGCCAGCATCCGGAGTTTTTCAAACAAATGCGGCTCCGGCACAAACGGTGCCAGCGCAACGATTGCGGCGAACACCACAAGACCGGTTAGCGGCAGCTTGTCGATCAGATTGACCATCGCATCCAAGGACTGCACCTAAAACCACTATTGCGCTGCAGCGGGCTTGTCCTCTTCCTTCCCCATCGCCTCGAACTTTTTCACCGTCTCATCGTATTTCGGATCAATGGTCCCGCAAAGTCTGTCCCAGAAGGAAAAGAAGTTGGCGAAGTTATAGCGGAAGCGCGAATGGTGCTGGTCATGAAACGTCACGCACACCATGGGCGACGGCATCCGCGACAGGGGCGAGGCATAAAACTCAAAGCCTGAATGGCCGATGGTGCCATTGAAATGGTCCCAAAGCCTGTGAACGATCAGCACCTCCACCGGAATGGGCAAGATGACGACGGCCCACAGATAATAACTCTGCATGACGAAGGCATCGATCCAGTCGTCGGAATAGGTACTCCAGACGGTCGGCGCGACAGACCTGTGATGCTCGGCATGGAACCGGTAGAGCCACTTGGTGTGCATCAGGCGGTGGCCCCAGTAAAACCAGGCATCAAAGGCCACGACAGAGACAGCAAACATCAACGCGGCCGACCACCAGGTGAGTTCCAGCGGTTCAACGAGCGTGTAGCCCTTGACCGACAGGAAAATACCGCCCGCCATGCAGCCGGCTGTTGCTGTCAGCGACCAGACACTCTGCCGGATTTCTTTCCACATCCGCTTCTCACCGCGCCGGTTCTGCTGGATCCGACGCTCTGGGTGCCGGTTCTGGATGGCGACAAGAACCCAGCCCGTCGCAAAATAAAGAAACAGGTTGATGGCGTATACGGCTGCCCAATAGGGCAGAAATTCAACAAAAATGTCAAAGGCTTGCGCAAGCATTGCTCAGTCCATTGCCCCATTTGAGGCGATCAGGTCAGCGTTTCATCGTGTGCCCGTTACCGGGCCCGTTCCAGACTTGTATCTGGAATTTCTCCTGTCGTCTCCATTTCCTGAACCAATTCATCATATTTTGGATGAACGGTACCGCAAATCCGGTCCCAGAAGGAGAAGAAGTTGCCGTAGTTGTAGTGGAACTGCGAGTGGTGCAGATCATGAAACGTGGTGCATATCAATGGCGACGGGAACCGAGACGACCTGGACGCAAAATACTCAAAACCCGAATGGCCAACCATGCCCGAGATCTGGTCGAACAGTCTTAGCGCGAATACCGACAGCGCCGGGACCGGCAGGACAAACCAGACGAGTAGATAAAAACCATGCTCGATCAGCGTATCGACCGTGGTCGAGCTGTCGTTGCTCCAAACGGTCGGCGCAACGGAGCGGTGGTGCGGGACATGGAACTTGTACAGCGATGGCCAATGCAGAATGCGGTGCCCCCAGTAGAACCAGGCATCGAACAAAACGAAGCACATGGCAAACATCAGCGGGAATGACCACCAGGACAGCGGGAGCGGGTCCACCAGGGTCCAGCCCTGCATTTGCGCAAAGAAACCTGCCGATAGCAGAACCGACGACGTTGCGAGCGCCTTGAGCGACGCCAGTATCTCGACCCGCATACGCTTCATGCCGTCCCGGTGCTTTTGAATCCGGCGCTCCGGATGCCTGCGGTTGATAGCAATCAGCGTGAACCCTGTCGCGAAATAAACAGCCAGCATGGCCGCATAGATACAGGCGTAGGTGATCAGGTAGTCGAAAATAAGCTGCATGTCCGCCTAGTTCCGTTGCTCGGCGTAAATCTCTTCGAAGTCATGGACCCGTGTGTCATAGGTCGGGTGGATCGTGCCGCAAAGCCGGTCCCAGAAAGAGAAATAGTTGGCGTAGTTGTAGACGAAATACTGGTGATGCTGATCGTGGTAAAGCGTGCACAGCAGCGGCCAGGGCTTACGCGCCGTCGGGCTGGCAAAATGCTCAAAACCGCAATGGCCGATCGCAGCAGACACCTGGTCGAACACCCGATGAGCGAGGAAAACCAAGGGCGGCATTGGCAACACGAACAGAACCAACGCGTAGTAGCTGTGCGCGAACAGGGTGTCGACGCTGGAGCCGGCATCATTGGACCAGACCGTTGGTGTGATGGTCATGTGGTGCGGCTTGTGGAACCTGTAGAAAGCTTTGGTGTGCAGGATGCGGTGACCCCAATAGAACCATGTATCGTGCAAAACAAGCGAGATCACGAAAAACAGCGGCACGGACCACCAGGACAGGTCCACCGGCGCAAACAGGGTCCAACCCTTGTGCTGGGCGTATAGTCCGATGGCCAGGCACACACTCGTGATGGACAGCTGCCCCATGGAGGACCTGATGTCCCGGAGCGGCTGGTGGGACGGATCACGCTTTTGAATGCGCCGTTCCGGATGGCGGGCATTCAGCGCAGTCATGGTCAAACCGACCGTAAACAGTATGGTCAGGCTTGCCAGATAAAGCGCAAACGCCAGAAGCACAAATTCCAGAACACCGTTCAAGACCGCATGTTCGACAAGGTTCATGTCCGAAGTCCAAGTCTGCGGGTAACACGCCACCAAAACGTGCAAGACCCGCCAAAGGCAAAAAAGGATTGCCTTTTCTATAGACTACCGGCGCAGCGGTTTCAAAGACAGTCTTCGGTCATGACGTCACAGGCGGGCGCGTCATCTGGTCGTGGCGATACGAGCCTCGCCTTCAAAAGCGGAACCAGGGAAGGATCGGCAAGAAGTTCGTCTTCCTCTTCTTCCAGAATAGCCCGGAACAGCCTGTGCCTGCAGGCCGTCTCTTCCTCGTCTGTCAGCGTGTCCGGGCCTGCAGCTGACAGCACTATGCTGACCAGCCGGTCCGCCGCATTGAGACGCCCCCACAAATAGTCGTGCTCGCGCCAGCTGCGATTGAAGAACGCGCCAAAGGAGTTGAGCGCCTCCCCTTTCAGCTCGAAGCCTTCCGGTGATAGCGTCCCGGGATCGCGCGGACTGATCCGGTCTACCAGGATCTCGCTGACTTCCGAAAAATCATTACGTTGAAGAACCGGGAAGATAACCAGATCATAAAAGGAGAAGCCGACATAGACCTCCGTCAGCTTCCGGCTGACTTCGGCCAGATCCGCATTGCTGGTCAGTTCTGAGAAAATCTCGTCCTGCATCCGGTCGAGATCTTCAAGCCCCATCAGTCCGGTCATTTTTGTCAGAAGGTTGTCCAGAAGCTCGGTCCGGTCTGTTCCGATCTCGGGCGGCAATTGCGCCGCGACAGACAAAGAAAACTCTTCGGCCAGCTTACGGGTGTCCTCGCCGAAAAAATCAACCTTCCAGCGCCAGGCCAGGTTGTCGATTTGCTGATAGAGACGGCTCTTGAGGTTATCCAGCCGGTCAGTCTGATTGGGTTCTTCAGGATCACCAACAGGGGTAGCGTAAAGCGCATTGAGTTTTCGAATAACAAACCGCATGCGGCGGATACGGTAGTCCACATCCAGACCACGCAACAGGCCAACAATAGGATCGTCCGGCTTGGGCGGGCCATTTGCGCCCGTCTTGGCCAAATCCGCGAACCGGTCATTGATCAGCCGCGTCAGTGCATCTTGCCGGGCGCCGTGTCCATTGGTGCGTGCCAGCGCGATAATCAGTTCCGCTAGCCGCTCGCTAACGGCATGAAGCTTCAGCGACTGATAATTCAAGAATGCATATCCAGCCTGCTCATGGGCCGCTGCATTTGCGAGCTTGCGGTATTTGGTCATGGCCACCGCATCAATCGCCTTCGGGCTTGGCAAAAGGGCCCGGACTTCCTTTTCAACAACGGGATCGGCCGCTGCGATGGTTTCTGAAAGCCACCGGCCACGGCGGTTTCGGGCCTCGATATCGCGCAATTCGTCACCGATCGGTTCGTTGCGCGGGATATGGGCCATCGACGCCAGGATGGTGCGGAAAAATCCGGGCACCTCAAACTCTGCATCGGCCTGCTCTTCAACACCCCCGGGAGACGGGTCGATATAGACCAGCCGTCTGGCAACTTCGCGGGCTGCCGGGCGCTGTGTGATAACATCTATCACCGGGCCGAACGGTTTGTTCATGACGACGCTGCCGTCGACAAAATACCGGTTTTCGCCAGCCTTCCCGGGTAGATCCAATCCCCTATCGAGGAACGCAGTCCGGTTGGGCCAGGCCCAACTCTGCTTTTTCAGAACATGATCCATTTCCTGGATCGTTGCCGGTACAAATGCTCCGGGGAAAGAAGAGGTCGCCCGGGCGGCAAAAACCATTTCAGGGATACATTCGGAGCCAAACTGGCTGCGCAACTCCCCGCGAACCCGGTGCATTGCGTGAAAGTTCAGGATCCTGCGGTGGTCCAGTTCCTCAATGTAGTTGGGGTCGTCGATATCTATGCGGCGCTTCTGGCCATAATAGTCCGTGAGCGTTACGAACAGGTCCAGCATCTGTCCGCGCGGGATCAGGGTTGCCCCTTCCTGCAGATGGTCGTCCATCTGCTTGCAGGCATCCAGCATCCAGCTGATGTAGCGAGATCCTGAAAACGGCGGCGTGAACCAGCGTGACTGCATGAAAACGCGCAGTTTTTCGCGGGTTTCAGAGTTTTCGATCTGCTTCTTCAGCTGCCGGGATATCAGCCGGTCAAGAACCGGGGCGACGCTTGTCTTCAAATAGCGCGAAAAGCCGTTCTGAGGCCGCGCCAGTCGGGTGACATCGGCGTTCTTCAGCCAAAGCCCCTTGTGGCTGTCCAGCGGCAGATCATGGGCGAGCGCGCGCGCCAGCATGATGCCGTTGACGCCGCCAGCAGATGCACCGGCGATAGCATCCGCCACAACCCGGACATCTATTGTGCGCCCGATCCGTTCCAGAAGGTCCTGGTAAGCCTGCTCGGTTGGGGAAAGAGGCCGGTCACTGCAGGAGGTGTCGAATTTCCGCCCGTTCCGGGCGCTGCGGCCCGCGGAGGCCCGAACGAGATGAAGAACCTCCCGGCTGACACCATGCATGTATATGGCCAGCGAAACACCGCCATAAAATACAAGAGCAAGCCTGAGTTCCAGTTCCTTCATGTCAGAGTGCCTTGAGATTCGGCCCCACAATTCCCGTTAACAAAAACTAACCGATTATGGTTAAGAGCGAATTGACAGTTTGTTACGAGTCCGCAATCTGCGGATCTCTCTAAATCAAATGTGGGAACCGAAGGTAGGCCAAACCACGCACGTTCCTTCACAAGGAAGTGCAGTCGTGAGGCTGCTGAACTGTGTAAGATCCGGCCGAAGTGTCCGAAACTGATCTCACCGCCCCCACCAGTTACCCGCATCAACGACACTTTGTACAACCCGTAATTCTTTGGGAAATTTGCCGAAAATGACAAACATACGACGGACCGGCGAGTGCTTTTGCGGCGCAGTCAAATACAAGATTGAAGGGCCTGTTTTCGGGGCAAGGTCCTGCCATTGCTCCAGATGCCGCAAGGCGTTCAGCGCACAGGCAAGCAGTTATGCGCTGATCGAACCGGGTTCTCTTACCTGGACCCAGGGCGAGGAAGAATTGGCAACCTTCCCGGCGGAAGGACCAATTGCCAAGAAGTTTTGCAAAACCTGTGCCTCAACGTTATGTGGCGTCATGGACGGCGAAATCCATGGCATTGCACTTGGGTGTCTGAATGATGACGCCGGAATTGAAATCGAAGCGCACATTTTTGCCGGATCAAAAGCGTGCTGGGAAGTTTTGCCTGAAGGCGTGCCCATCTATGACACTTTCCCACCCGAATGGGTCAAGGAGCCAGGTGACACCTAAACCAGACCCCACCGGCGATCGGATAGCCATTTACCCGCCACCGCGTTCCTTGCGCAGTTTTGACCAGTATTCCAGCCGCTTGCGCAGATCCCGTTCAAATCCCCGCTCTGGCGGATCGTAAAAGGTCTGACGCCCGAGGTCTTCCGGGAAATAATCCTGACCGGAAAAACCATCCGGTGCATCATGGTCATACTGATACCCGTCGCCGTAACCCTCTTGCTTCATCAGCTTGGTCGGCGCGTTCAGAATGTGTTTGGGCGGCAGAAGCGAGCCGCTTGTCTTCGCACTCCGCACAGCCGCCTTGTAGGCCGTATAGACGCCGTTCGATTTCGGCGCGGTCGCCAGATAGACGACGGACTGTGCCAGCGCAAGCTCGCCCTCAGGCGATCCCAGCATCTGATAGGCATCGCGCGCGGCATTCGCCTGAACAAGGGCATTCGGATCTGCAAGTCCGATATCTTCGACGGCCATGCGGATCAACCGGCGCGCCAAGTAGAGTGGGTCTTCGCCGCCGTCCAGCATGCGGCAGAACCAGTAGAGCGAAGCGTCAGGGTCCGACCCGCGAACGGACTTGTGAAGTGCCGAAATGAGATTGTAATGACCATCCGCGCTCTTGTCGTAGATCGGCGCACGGCGCTGGACAATTTCCTGCAGCCTCTCCGCGTCAAACACCTCCCCCTCATCCGCTGCGCGCCAGACATCTTCTGCAAGGGTCAAGGCTGAGCGGCCATCACCATCCGCCATCCGCAAAAGCACTGCGCGGGCTTCGCCATCAAGCGGCAACGGCCTGCCTTCCACATCCTCTGCCCGGTTCAGGAGCTGGCCAAGTGCTTCCAGATTGAGCGAGTGAAAGACCATGACGTGAGAGCGGGACAAGAGTGCCGCGTTCAGTTCAAACGACGGGTTTTCCGTAGTCGCACCGACCAGCGTGATGGTGCCGTCTTCCATGACGGGCAGAAAGCTGTCCTGTTGAGCCCGGTTGAACCGGTGGATCTCGTCCACGAAAAGCAGCGTCGCCCGGCCGCTCATGCGCCTTGCACGGGCTGCATCAAAGACCTTTTTCAGATCCGCCACACCGGAAAAGATTGCCGAGATTTGCTCAAAGGCCAGATCGGTCTCGTTTGCCAGCAGCCGGGCAACCGTCGTCTTGCCGGTACCGGGAGGTCCCCAGAAGATCAGGGACCCCAGGCTCCGCCCCTTCAGCATCCGGGACAAAGTCCCCTCGTCACCGAGCAGATGATCTTGGCCAACCACATCCTTCAGCTGATCCGGCCGCAACCGGTCGGCAAGTGGCCGGGCCACATCGGATGCTAGTCCCGAAGCTTCGAAAAGGTCGCTCACCGGGGTTTTGCCTTTGGATTAGGGTCTGTTGAGTATCAGGTTTCGGGCATGGCGCGACGTGCATTCGGCCGCTGAAAAGGAAGAGGGGCCGCAGTGGAGCAACCTCCACAAGGGCCCGCTGACGCCTTCAGGGGCCGAATGCACCGCGTCCCGGCAGGGATATGGCGAAAATCGCCCGGCTCCACGGCGCAAGGCCTTGAAAAGGGGTGGCCTTTCCTGCGGCATTGCTTCTCGATCCGAACGATTTTCGCTCATACCATGCTCCAAATCCTGATGCTCAACAGACCCTAGTTGCGCAAGGCAATCTTGTTGATCTTGCCATCGCGCTCGATTTCAAGCCGCCAGACCCGCGGCGCGGTCCGGGTCATGGTTTCCAGCATGCGTGTGCTTTCCACGTCCGTGTCATTGATCGCCCGGATGATATCCCCCTGCCGCATGCCGACGCGTGCAGCTGTGCTGCCCGGTTCGATGGACGCAATGACGACGCCTTCTGAGAACCCATCGATCCTCAACTCTTCTGAGACCGCCGGCGACATGTTCATCACAGTCGCGCCCTCAAAGGGAGAGTGATCCTTCATCGTCCGGGTATCACGCGGGATCGTTTCCGGCGCTGGCTCCAGCGAAACGGAAATCTCGAACATGCGCCCACCGCGGTTCAGCTGGAATTGTGCCTCTTCACCAAGCTTTTTCGTGGCAAAGCGGTAGCCGAAGGCATCCGGATCAAACACCTCTTTCCCATTGACCTGCAAGATAAGGTCTCCGACCTCCAGGCCAGACTGCTCGGCTGGAGATTCCGGATAGATGTTGGTCACGATGACACCGCGCGGCCGGTCCATGGACAGTGCTTCCGCAATCTCTGCCGAAACAAGCTGGACGGTGGCGCCGAGCCATGGACGCTGAACTTTCCCGCCTTGTGTCGCAGCCGTGCTGACGAACTGGACCATATGTGCAGGAATGGCAAAGCCGATGCCGTTCGATCCGCCAGAGCGTGAGAAAATCGCCGTGTTGATCCCGACCAGCTGGCCAGACATATCCACAAGCGCACCGCCGGAGTTGCCCGGGTTGATCGCCGCATCGGTCTGAATGAAGAACTGGTAATCCGTCACGCCAACGCGGGTACGGGCAAGCGCCGATACGATCCCCTGGGTCACGGTCTGGCCAACCCCGAACGGGTTACCGATCGCCAGCACGATGTCGCCGACCTCAAGACTATCTGATCCGGCAAATTCAACGAAATCAAAAGGACCGTCATCCTTGATCTGCAAGACAGCCAGGTCGGTGCGTTCGTCCATCAGAATAATTTCAGCGTCGAACTCGCGCCGGTCGTTAAGCGCGACCCGGACTTCATCAGCATCCTTGATCACATGATGGTTGGTAATCACCGTCCCGTTTTCTGAAATGATGACCCCGGATCCAAGAGAGGACTGGACCCGTTCCTGCGGCCGGTTTTGTCCCTGGCCCGGATTGCCGAAAAAACGGCGGAAGAACGGGTCGTTGAAGAAGGGTGAAATCTGGCGGCGTTGGACAACTTTCCGGCTGGCGTAGACGTTGACCACAGCCGGAGCCACATCCTTGACGATCGGGGCGAACGAGAGCTTCAATTCAGACGCTGACCGCGGCACCTGGCGCTCCGATGCCTGACCCTGGTCCACAGCGATGAACCCTAAGGTCAACCCGGCCAAAACCAATACACCTGTTCGAAAAAGCGCCGAAAATTTGGCCAAGATCATGAATAACTCCCCATCACGCACCGAATCCAACTGCAAACCGGATCTGATACATGCCAGATGGGGGCAAAAAGAGGCAATGGCAAATCAAAAATGCCAAACGGCCGCCTGGAAACCAGACGACCGTCCTGCAGTTCTACTGGTTGTTTGGGACTAAGCGGAACGAACCTGAGCCAGGAAGCCCTGCACTTCCGCATCCAGGTGATTTGCCTGATCGGACAGCTCGGCAACTTTTGAAGAAAAGTTGGTCGCTGCATCGTTCGATTTTTGTGACATTTCACTGACATTCATGATGTCGTCAGTCACGCGGGAGGTCCCCTCTGCAGCGCGTTGGGTATTCTCGGCAATTCCCCGGGTTGCGAAGCTTTGCTCTGTCACGGCTGCGGAAACATCTGTCACCGAGTTGGTGATTTCGGCAATTGTTTCCTGAATGTCGCCAATTGCCTTCACCGCGTTGTCGGTTGCTCCGCGGATTGCATCGATTTGCTGCTGGATTTCACCTGTTGCCTTACCAGTCTGAGACGCAAGCTCCTTGACCTCCGATGCCACCACGGCAAAGCCCTTGCCAGCTTCGCCTGCGCGCGCTGCCTCAATGGTAGCGTTCAGGGCAAGCAGGTTGGTCTGATCGGCAATATCGCTGATCAGGGTCACCACTTCGCCAATCCGATTGGCAGCTTCAGCCAGAGAACGCACAGTCGTGTTGGTCGATTCGGCCCGTTCCGTTGCTGTTTGAGCAACGCCTGAGGATCTTTCGATCAAGGTGGAGATTTCCTGGATCGAGCTGGATAGCTGATCAGAAGCGGTCGCGATCGACTGCACTTCATTCATTGCCTCGGACGACACCTGTGCCGCACGGTTGGATGTATCACCAGACAGCTCTGTCATCTGCTGCATTTCGCCAGCGGCCTCGCTGAGCGTCGCTGCTGATTGGCTCACATGCTCAACAACCTTGCCGACAGAAGCTTCGAACTCCGAAGCGAGACCTGCAAGCATTTCCTGACGTTGAGCGGCCAGTCTCTGGGCTTCCTCGGCTTCTTCCGAAGCCCGGCGCTCCTGCTCTTCTTCCGCGTTTTCGCGGATTTTCAAAACAGCCCGGCCGATATCGCCAATTTCGTCACCCCGGCGGGCAGCAGAAATGTCAACGCCATGATCGCCTTGAGCAATGTCGTCCAGAGCTGTAGCAAGCCGGCTAAGCGGACCCGTAATTGAGCGGGAGAAGAACAGGGCGATGATGCCGGCAATCGCAACTGTAATCAGTGTCGACAAGATCATCGAATTGCGCATGTCCACGACACTGGCCATGGATTCAGCAACCGTACGTTCGGCAATCAAGGCCCAGTTCGAATTGCCAAAGGACACCGGCTCGGCGACCATCAAGCGGTCGACACCATCAGCGCCTGTCACAATACCGCTCGCTTCAGCACCGCCAATAGCCGCACGAACGATGTCGGCGTCCATGGACTTGGCCAGAACTGTCGGTTCTGCCGCAAGAGGCTGATTGGTGATCAAAGTGCCGTTCTGGTCCACCATGAACACCTGGCCCGTTTCTCCCAAGCCTTTACGGTCATTTGCAACTGCTTCCAGGTAGGTGGCATCGATCCGCATAGCGACAACGCCGCCAAGCTCTGTTCCGGAGAAATTCGTCAGATAAGCCGGCTCTGCAATGAACATTGTTGCAACACCGGGTGATCCATCTGGAGAGTAGGACTTGAACTGGGAGAAGAACTGCTGCCCCTGCTCGCCCTGCATCGCCTGCTCGTAAACGGCGGCAAGCTCAGTTCCCTGAATGCCTTCGTCAGTGACTGAATTCAAAAAGTCACCTGACTTCGTCACCGTATAGATGATCAACCCATCCTTGTTGATGACGTAAATGTCCGAATACCCGCCATTCTTCCATTCGGAATAAAAGCTGCCATGAACATCACTGTGGCGCCAGCTGTACATGGTCTTGTTGTCTTTGCCGGTAATTTCTGCCCGTTCAGCGCCGCTGACATCTTCTGGCTGAAAATACGCAGTCAGCTCGGCGCGTTCAAATTCGAGGTTTCCGGCGGCAGAATTCATATCCGTCAATGCCAGAGCAGTTCCTGCCCCCGACGCGATGTTTGAAAGGGAACTGACTGCTCCGCCCAAACGCACTTCAATGAGTGCTTTTCGGGCTTGTGCAACCATGGTGAGTTCACCGCTGGAAGCTTTTTGCAGGCCATCGCGTGCATTGAGAAATCCTCCAATGCCGACAGCGACGCATGATGCAAAGGTCACACCAACCATAAGAATGGGAACAACGACCTTCAGTCGCAATAACCCGCTCTTTTTCTTGCTCTTCTTCTGCGTTGAATCCACCAACGTCTTTCCCCCGACTACCACTCCTAAAGTCGTAGGGGAATAGACCGCGCTTTTGTTAACATTCTTATAATTGTCAAAAATGCCGAGAGCACGCTATTCGCGCACCCGCAAGTTGGCCACCTGCAAACGGCCAACAAAAAAGGCGGGCAAACGCCCGCCTTTCAAGTATTCCAATAATGGAAACTATCAAGCTGCTGTTTCTTCGACCGTTTCAGCTTCTGCGCGTGCGCGGTCTTCTGAACCACGTGCTTCCGGATCACGGTCAACCAGCTCGATAACTGCCATCGGCGCGTTGTCGCCATAGCGGAAACCAGCTTTCAGGACACGGCTGTAACCGCCGCTACGCTCCTTGTAGCGCTCGCCAAGCGTGTCGAACAGCTTGCGAACCATTGCAACATCGCGAACTTGCGAAATTGCCTGGCGGCGTGCGTGAAGATCACCGCGCTTGCCCAGGGTGATGAGCTTGTCGATGATCGGCTTCATCTCTTTGGCCTTAGGCAGGGTCGTGACGATCTGTTCGTGTTTGATCAGCGACGCTGCCATGTTCGCGAACATAGCCTTGCGGTGGCTAGAGGTCCGGTTGAGCTTGCGGCCGGATTTACCGTGGCGCATGGCCCTCTCCTTTTTCCTTCAGGCAGTCTTCTTGTTTCAGAACTTGCCCAGTTGATCCACTAGGGACGCTTGCGTCCCTTAATACTGATGGTCTTCGTAGCGCTTTGCGAGATCTTCGATGTTCTCAGGCGGCCAGTTGGCGACCTCCATACCAAGGTGCAGACCCATCTGGGCGAGAACTTCCTTGATCTCGTTGAGCGACTTGCGGCCGAAATTCGGTGTCCGCAGCATTTCCGCTTCGGTCTTCTGAATGAGATCGCCAATATACACGATATTGTCGTTCTTCAAGCAGTTGGCCGAACGCACGGAAAGCTCCAGTTCGTCGACCTTCTTCAGCAGAGCAGGATTGAATGCCAGTTCCGGAACAGCTTCCTCGGCAGCTTCGCGCTGAGGCTCTTCGAAGTTGACGAAGATGGACAGCTGGTCCTGAAGGATACGGGCAGCAAATGCCACCGCATCGTCCGGCTTGACAGAACCGTCGGTCTCAACGGTCAGTGTCAGCTTGTCATAGTCAAGAACCTGGCCCTCACGGGTGTTCTCCACCTTGTAGGACACCTTCTTGACCGGCGAATAAAGGCTGTCGACCGGGATAAGACCGATCGGCGCATCTTCCGGACGGTTCCGGTCGGAAGACATGTAGCCCTTGCCAGTGTTGACGGTGAACTCCATGCGGATTTCCGCGCCCTCATCCAGCGTGCACAGGACGAGTTCCGGGTTCAGCACTTCCACGTCGCCAACAGTCTGGATATCACCAGCGGTCACAACACCAGGTCCCTGCTTGCGCACGACCATGCGCTTCGGGCCCTCACCTTCCATGCGGATGGCGATTTCCTTGATGTTGAGGACGATGTCGGTGACATCTTCCCGCACGCCCGGGATTGACGAGAATTCGTGCAGAACACCGTCGATCTGGACTGCAGTAACTGCCGCGCCCTGAAGCGAAGACAGCAGAATGCGGCGCAGCGCATTGCCAAGTGTCAAACCATATCCACGCTCAAGCGGCTCAGCGACGACAGTCGCCAAGAACCGGGGGTCTTCACCCGGCTTGATTTCGAGCTTGGTAGGCTTGATCAGTTCTTGCCAGTTTTTTTGAATGGTCACGTTCTTGCCCCTTCGGCTATCCCGTCCGTCCTTTGAAAGTCCGGACTATTCTTTGCCATTGGAGAAACATTTACGTCAGGTGTCAGACCTTAGACGCGGCGGCGCTTGCGCGGACGGCAACCGTTGTGCGGGATCGGCGTCACATCACGGATAGAAGTGATGAGGAAGCCTGCAGCCTGCAGCGCACGCAGCGCGGATTCACGGCCCGAACCAGGACCACGGACTTCAACCTCAAGAGTACGCATGCCGTGTTCAGCTGCCTTTTTGGCTGCATCTTCTGCAGCGACCTGAGCAGCATACGGCGTGGACTTACGAGAGCCCTTGAAGCCGAGCGCACCAGCGGAAGACCAGGAAATGGCATTTCCCTGTGCGTCCGTGATGGTGATCATGGTGTTGTTGAATGTGGAGTTCACATGCGCAACGCCGGATGAGATGTTCTTGCGTTCGCGGCGGCGCACGCGAGTTGTGTCTTTAGCCATTCTAGTTCCTTGCTTCGATCTCTACACTGCCGTAGCTCCGGCAGCTCCACCGCCAATCCCTGGCAGATTACTTCTTCTTACCTGCGATCGGCTTCGCCGGACCCTTACGGGTACGAGCGTTAGTATGCGTCCGCTGACCGCGAACCGGAAGGCCACGGCGGTGACGCAGGCCGCGGTAGCAGCCAAGGTCCATCAGACGCTTGATGTTCATTGCGGTCTCACGGCGAAGGTCACCTTCCACCATGTAGTCCCGGTCGATTGTCTCGCGGATGGACAAAACTTCCGCATCGGACAGCTCGTTGACGCGGCGGGAGACGTCGATGTTGTTCTTTTCGACGATTTCCTGCGCGAATTTCGCACCGATGCCGTGAATGTACTGAAGCGCAATAATGACGCGCTTGTTCGTAGGAATGTTGACGCCAGCAATACGTGCCACGCTCATCTCCATTTTGGGCGGTCAACAAGTAACCGCGTTCACAACAATCCCTGCGTCCGGTGGAGGCCGGCCCTTGCAGGGCATTTACTGCTTGGGGTTCACCAAGCACAGAATGTGCCGGTCCCGCGCAAAACGGAATCGGCACAAATCATGTCAAGATAGAGCGGCTGCTTTACCGACTCTAAACCTTTTCGTCAAGACCGGAAAGAACAGCTTCAATATCAGCTGTTACATCGTCGATGGCCTTCATGCCGTCGACGACCGTCAAAAGGCCATTTTTCTCGTAGTATGGAGCCACGATCGCCGTGTCGCGATTGTAGGCTTCAAGGCGTTGCTTGAAGACTTCCGGGTCGTCATCCTTGCGAACCGGCTGACCGGCAGCCTTGGCTTCCGCCGCACGATTGACGATCCGGTCGACCAGCTTGCCCTGATCGACACGCAGTTCCAGCGCACAGCCCAGCTTGATATCCTTTTCCGCCAGCATCTTGTCCAGAGCTTCAGCCTGAGCAAGTGTGCGCGGAAAACCGTCAAGGATGAAACCTTTTTCGGCATCCGGCTCGGCAATCCGGTCCTTGATGATACCTACAACAATTTCATCCGACACCAGGCCACCGGAGTTCATGACTTCCTTTGCCTTGAGCCCGACCGGTGTTTCGGCCGCGACTGCAGCGCGGAGCATGTCCCCTGTAGACAGTTGAGGAATACCGTATTTG
Organism: Roseibium sp.; assembly: GCA_965230705.1. Lineage (GTDB taxonomy): Bacteria > Pseudomonadota > Alphaproteobacteria > Rhizobiales > Stappiaceae > Roseibium. Next base: position 487,567 of record CBDDLN010000002.1, read on the forward strand.
GCTACCAAACGAGCCGCCTGCGTTCCCTTCCCTGCACCTGGAGGTCCAAGCAGAATGAGCCTCATCGACGTTTCCCCCTAAGCTTCGATTTCTTAACCAGGCCTTCGTACTGATGCGCAAGCAGGTGGCCCTGGATCTGAGAAACTGTATCCATGGTCACGCTGACGACGATCAGCAACGAGGTTCCACCGAAATAGAACGGAACGCCGGTCGCGGAAATGAGGAATTCGGGTAATAGACAAACGAGGGTGATGTAAATTGCACCAACCACTGTTACGCGGGTCAACACATAGTCGATGTACTGCGCGGTGCGCTCACCTGGACGGTAGCCCGGAATATACCCGCCATGCTTCTTCAGATTGTCTGCCGTATCCGACGGGTTGAAAACAATCGCGGTATAGAAGAAACAGAAGAAGATGATCATCACAGCGTAGAACAGCATGTACAGCGGCTGGCCGTGGCCAAGCAGAGCTGTGACATAAGTGACCCATTCACTGGCGCCATCCTGCCCTGAGAAGCCGGCAATCGTGGCCGGAACCAGCAGCAGCGACGAAGCAAAGATCGGCGGAATAACACCGGCAGTGTTGAGCTTCAGCGGAAGGAAGGACGTGTTGCCTTCAAACATCCGGTTGCCCATCTGGCGTTTCGGATACTGGATCAGCAGGCGGCGCTGAGCGCGTTCCATGAACACGATGATGCCGATAACGACGATGGCGAGGATGATCACTGCAAGGATGATCCAGGTTGCCAGAGCGCCCTGACGGCCGAGCTCAAGGGTCGAGACGATCGCGGTTGGAAGACCTGCGACAATGCCTGCGAAAATGATCAGTGAAATACCGTTACCGATGCCGCGCGAGGTGATCTGTTCACCAAGCCACATCAGGAACATCGTACCGCCGACCAGCGTAATCACGGTCGAGGCGCGGAAGAACCAGCCCGGATCGGCGACAACGTTCGTGGCACCTTCAAGGCCAACGGCAATTCCGTAAGCCTGGAATGCGGCCAGAATCACCGTCCCGTAACGGGTGTACTGGTTGATAACTTTCCGGCCCTGCTCGCCTTCCTTCTTCATCTGCTCAAGTGACGGCACAACGGTCGTCATCAGCTGCATGATGATGGAAGCGGAAATGTAGGGCATAATGCCGAGCGCAAAGATAGCCATGCGTTCGACTGCGCCACCGGCAAACATGTTGAACATGCCGATGATGCCGGATTGAGCCTGGTTAAAGGCCTGCGCGAATGCTTCGGGGTTAATGCCGGGGAGCGGAATATAGGTCCCCAGTCGATAAACCAAAAGCGCCCCCAGTGTGAACCAGATGCGCTTCTTAAGCTCTTCAGCTTTGGCGAAAGCTGAGAAATTTAGATTTGACGCCAGTTGCTCGGCGGCGGATGCCATGCCCTACTCCGGTCAGTTCGTTGCCGAAAAATGGGAAAAGCCCAGGCTGTTAAGCCTGAGCTCCCTTAACGACGACCTTGCCGCCAGCCTTTTCGACAGCTGCGACAGCGGCCTTGGAGGCGCCGGCAACGTCAAAGGTGACTGCAGTCTTCAATTCGCCATCGCTTACCAGGCGGACGCCATCACGAACCCGCTTGACGACACCGGCAGCTTTCAGCGCTTCAACTGTAACATCTGCAGAACCGTCCAGCTTACCGGCATCAATTGCCTGCTGAACGCGGCCGAGGGACACAGTGTTGTAGTCCTTGGCGAAGATGTTGTTGAAACCGCGCTTTGGCAGACGGCGATGCAATGGCATCTGGCCGCCTTCAAAACCCTTGATGGCAACGCCGGAACGGGACTTCTGACCCTTGACGCCACGGCCACCGGTCTTGCCCTTACCTGAACCGATACCGCGTCCTACGCGGGTGCGGCTCGGCGAAGAACCGGGATTGTCCCTGAGTTCATTGAGCTTCATTTTTGTTCTCCCGATCCCGGTTACGCGTCTTCGACGACGCGTACGAGATGATGGACCTTATTGATCATGCCGCGCACTTCGGGAGTATCCTTCAGTGTGGAACGGCGGTGCATCTTGTTCAGGCCCAGACCGATCAGCGTCGCGCGCTGGTCCTTAGGACGGCGCAGCGGGCTGCCGATCTGTTCGACCGTCACAGTCTTTTCGGTGTTCGCCATGGAACGTACCCTCATTCAACTGGGAACCAGTACTGCTGAGATCAAGCCTCAGCAGCAGCCGGTGCCGCGTCTTCCTTATCACGACGGCGCGATTGCAGCACCGAGACCTTCAGGCCACGGCGTGCCGCGACCGAACGCGGGCTGTCTTCTTTGGTCAGAGCTGCGAATGTAGCGCGAACCATGTTGTACGGGTTGGAGGTCCCCAGGGACTTCGCAACAACGTCCTGAACGCCAAGCGTCTCGAACACCGCACGCATCGGGCCACCAGCAATGATACCGGTACCGGCGGGTGCTGCACGCAGCAGAACCTTACCTGCGCCGTGACGGCCTTCCACGTCGTGGTGGAGGGTCCGGCCTTCGCGCAGCGGCACACGGATCATGGTCCGCTTGGCAGCTTCAGTTGCCTTGCGGATTGCTTCCGGCACTTCGCGAGCCTTACCGTGGCCAAAGCCAACGCGGCCCTTCTGATCGCCGACCACTACCAGCGCAGCGAAGCCGAAACGACGGCCACCCTTGACCACCTTGGCAACACGGTTGATGTGGACCAGCTTGTCGACGAATTCGCTGTCTCGCTCTTCGCGATCGCGATTATCCTGTCTCGCCATTTTATACGTCTTCCGTTCTTAGGAGCGCCAAAGGGCGCTGGTCAGAATTCAAGTCCGCCTTCGCGGGCAGCATCTGCGAGCGCCTTAACGCGCCCATGATACATGTACCCGCCCCGGTCAAACACGACCTGCTTGATACCGGCGGCAAGTGCACGCTCGGCTACAAGTTTACCGACAGCTGCGGCTGCAGCGGTGTCGGCGCCTGTCTTCAGGCCACCTTTCAGATCCTTTTCGATCGTAGAAGCAGAAGCGATGGTCTGCCCCTTGCCGTCGTCGATGATCTGAGCGTAGATCTGCTTTGAAGAGCGGAAGATAGAAAGCCGCGGACGTCCGTTCGCCACCTTCTTGATCGAACGGCGCACGCGATCGCGGCGGCGCTCGAAAGCTTGTTTGCTGTTCGCCATGATCCTGGTCCGTTACTTCTTCTTGCCTTCTTTGCGGACGATGAACTCGTCTGCATAACGAACGCCTTTGCCTTTGTACGGCTCCGGCGGGCGGAATTCGCGGATTTCAGCCGCTACCTGGCCGACACGCTGTTTGTCGGTACCAGAAATGCTGATTTCCGTCGGTTTCGCGCACTTGATCTCGATGCCTTCCGGGATCGGATAGACAACGTCGTGCGAGAAGCCGAGTGCAAGCTGAAGGTTCTGACCTTGAACCTGGGCACGGTAACCAACACCAGTGATCGCGAGGTCTTTCTTGAAGCCGTCGGTTACACCGGTGATCAGGTTCAGAACCATGGTGCGGCTCATGCCCCACATGGAGCGAGCCGGCTTGGTGTTGTTGCGCGGATCGATTTTGATCCCGTCATCAGTCATTTCGGCCAGAACAAGATCATTGAGCACGAAAGACTTTTCGCCTTTCGGGCCCTTGATCGTAACCGTCTGACCGTCGATCGATGCCGTTACCCCGCTTGGCACGGGGACTGGCTTTTTGCCAATACGAGACATTTGACCAACCTTGTCGTTTTTTTAACAGCGAGAATGCCGCATCAGAAGACGCGGCAGAGAACCTCGCCACCTACATTTTCGTCCCGCGCCTGATGGTCGCTCATGACGCCGCGCGGAGTCGAAAGGATCGACACGCCCAGGCCATTAGAGACATGCGGGATGTTCTTCACCGAAGAATAAACCCGGCGGCCCGGCTTGGAGACCCGCTCAATCGTGCGGATGACCGGCTCGCCATCGAAATACTTCAGTTCGATCTCCAACTCGGACTTACCGCCCTCGTAGTCGACCGTTGTGTAGCCACGGATGTAGCCTTCCTTTGCGAGTACATCAAGTACATGTGCACGCAATTTGGAATTTGGTGAGCTGACTTTACCCTTGCGACGCAGTTGAGCGTTGCGAATCCGAGTCAGCATATCCCCCAACGGATCTGAAATTGCCATCGGAGTTTCTCCTTACCAGCTCGACTTGACCAGGCCCGGGATCTTGCCCAGGGAACCCAGTTCACGAAGCGCAATGCGCGACATCTTCAGCTTGCGGTAATAACCGCGCGGACGGCCGGACACTTCGCAACGGTTGCGAACACGGTTCGGCGCGGAGTTCCGCGGCAGTTTTGCCAGCTTAAGGCGTGCATTGAACTGCTCTTCCGGGGACAGGCTGTCGTCTTTAGCCATTGCCTTCAGGGCAGCGCGCTTCTCAGCGTATTTTGCAACAAGCTTCACACGACGCTTGTTTTTCTCGACCGCGCTTTTCTTCGCCATCGTCGTTCCCTTCCTTGCCCGTTACTTCGTGAACGGGAAGTTGAACGCGCGCAGAAGCTCGCGCGCCTCGTCATCGTTCGGCGCTGTGGTGCAGACGATCACGTCCATACCCCAGATCTGATCGACCTTGTCGTACTCGATTTCCGGGAACACGATGTGCTCCTTGATGCCCATGGCGTAGTTGCCACGGCCGTCAAAGGACTTCGGGTTCAAACCGCGGAAGTCACGAACACGCGGCAGCGCGATGGTGATCAGGCGGTCCATGAATTCGAACATCTGCTGACGGCGCAAGGTAACCTTTGTGCCGAGCGGCATGTCTTCACGCACCTTGAAGGTCGCGATCGACTTCTTGGCGCGCGTCACAACCGGCTTTTGACCGGCAATCGCTGCAAGATCCTCAGCCGCGATACGGGCCTTCTTGGAATCGCCGACTGCTTCACCAACACCGATGTTCAGAACGATCTTGTCCAGCTTGGGAACCTGCATAGGGTTCTTGTAGTTGAACTTGTCCTGCAACTGCTGGCGAACAACGTCTTCATAGTGCGTTTTCAGGCGCGGTACGTAATTGGTCTCAGCCATCGATCAGGTCTCCCGAACGCTTGGCCACACGGACCTTGGTCCCGTCTTCCTGCACCTTGAAACCAACGCGGGTCGCCTTGCCGTCCTTCGGATCGGTAATTGCGATGTTGGAAAGATGGATCGGAGCCTCTTTGGCAACAATCCCAGCTTCCTGCGTTTGCGTCTGCTTCTGGTGACGGCGGACCATGTTTACACCGCGAACCAGGGCCTTGTTGTCGTCCAGCAGCATCTTGATGACTTCGCCGGTCTTGCCCTTGTCGCGACCGGTAAGCACGATGACCGTGTCGCCTTTTTTAATTTTCGCAGCCATCAGAGCACCTCCGGCGCGAGCGAGATGATTTTCATGTGGTTCTTTGCACGCAGTTCACGCGGTACTGGCCCGAAGATACGGGTGCCGACCGGCTCCTTGCTGTTGTTGATCAGCACGGCCGCATTGCGGTCGAAGCGGATCACGCTGCCGTCGGCACGGCGAATGTCCTTCGCTGTACGCACGACAACAGCTTTCATCACGTCGCCCTTTTTAACGCGGCCCCGCGGAATAGCTTCCTTGACGCTGACGACGATGATGTCGCCAACAGAAGCGTATTTGCGCTTTGAGCCGCCGAGCACTTTGATGCACATGACACGACGGGCGCCGGAATTATCCGCCACGTCGAGGTTTGTTTGCATCTGAATCATGACTGGCTGCCTTGTTCTCTGTCTGGCGCACCTGCCACGGGCGCCTGATGCTCACTCAAGGAGCGTGGTCAGTTGACCACGGTCCACCGCTTGTTTTTCGAAATCGGCGCACACTCTTCGATCTGAACAGAGTCGCCAATTTGGTACTTGTTTGCTTCATCATGCGCGCGGTACTTCTTGGACCGGCGCACGGTCTTCTTCAGCAGCGGGTGTGTGAAGCGGCGCTCCACCTTCACCGTTACCGTCTTGTCATTCGCGTTGCTGACAACGGTGCCCTGCAAAATGCGCTTTGGCATGGTCGTATCCTTACGCGCTTGCCGTCACGCGCTGTTCGCGCATGATCGTTTGAATGCGGGCGATATCACGGCGGATCTGCCGTACACGCCCGGTGTTTTCGAGCTGGCCGGTCGCCTTCTGGAAGCGCAGGTTGAACTGCTCTTTCTTCAGGCTTTCGAGTTCCGCGCGGAGCTCGTCCAGGCTCTTGGCCCTTACGTCTGACGCCTTCATGGCTTTAACTCCTCAAATCACCTTAGTCGGCGATACGCTGAACGAAACGGCACTTGATCGGCAGTTTGGCAGCGGCAAGACGCATTGCTTCACGAGCAATATCTTCCGGCACACCGTCGATCTCGAACATGATCCGGCCAGGCTTGACGCGGCAAGCCCAGTAATCCGGAGAACCCTTACCCTTACCCATGCGGACTTCGGCAGGTTTCGTTGAAACCGGAAGGTCCGGGAAGATGCGGATCCATACACGGCCCGCACGCTTCATATGGCGGGTCATGGCACGACGGGCAGCTTCGATCTGACGAGCGGTAACCCGCTCAGGCTCCAACGCCTTCAGACCGTAGTTGCCGAAGTTGAGGTCAGTCCCCCCCTTCGACAGACCGTGGATGCGGCCCTTGTGCTGCTTGCGGAACTTAGTTCGCTTCGGTTGCAGCATCGTTTTTCTCTCGTTCCTGTTATCTGACGAACGCTAGCAGCCGATTAGGCTGCGCGCTCGCGGCCCCGATCCCGGCGTCCGCCGCGATCACCCTGGTTCGAATCCGAGCCGGACGTCGCACGGCGCTCAGACGCCATCGGGTCATGCTCGAGGATTTCACCCTTGAAGATCCACACCTTCACGCCGCAAACACCGTAGGCGGTGTGAGCGGAAGCAACACCGTAATCGATGTCGGCACGCAGGGTGTGCAGCGGCACGCGGCCTTCGCGGTACCACTCGATACGCGCGATTTCCGCGCCGCCGAGACGGCCACCACAGTTGATCCGGATGCCCTGGGCACCAAGACGCATCGCCGACTGAACGGAACGCTTCATGGCGCGGCGGAAGGCAACACGGCGTTCCAGCTGCTGTGCGATCGAAGCGGCGACCAGCGTCGCGTCGATTTCCGGCTTGCGCACTTCAACGATGTTGATGTGAACTTCCGATTTGGTGATGTCGGCGATCTTCTTGCGAAGACGTTCGATGTCAGCACCCTTCTTACCGATGACCACACCCGGACGGCCGGAGTGGATGGTCACGCGGCACTTGCGGTGCGGGCGCTCGATAACGACCTTGGAAACAGCTGCCTGCTTCAGTTCGTTGAGCAGATACTCGCGGATACGGAAATCTTCATGAAGAAGATCGCCATATTCACCCTTGTTGGCATACCAGCGAGAATCCCACGTGCGGTTGATCCCGAGGCGCATGCCGATCGGATTGACTTTGTGACCCATCAGGCACTCTCCTCGACTTCGCGGACGACGATGGTCAGGTTCGAGAACGGCTTCTCGATCCGGCCAACACGGCCACGGGCACGGGCCTGGAACCGCTTGATGACAAACGCCTTGCCCACATGAGCTTCGGCGACCACCAGGTTGTCGATATCCAGGTCATGGTTGTTTTCCGCGTTTGCAACCGCAGACATCAAGGTCTTCTTGACATCCTGCGCGATGCGCTTGCGGGAGAAGGTCAGGTCCGCAATCGCGGTGCCGACCTTCTTGCCACGGATAGCAGCAGCAACGAGGTTCAATTTACGCGGGGATACGCGTATCATGCGGGTCATTGCCCGAGCCTCGTTATCAGCGAGCGTCCGCTCACCCTTCGGCTTACCCATCGTTACTTCCTCTTCGCCTTCTTGTCGGCGCCGTGTCCATAATAGGTCCGGGTCGGGGAAAACTCTCCGAACTTGTGACCAATCATTTCCTCAGACACCAGCACCGGAACGTGCTTTTGACCGTTGTAGACGCCGAAGGTGAGACCGACGAATTGCGGCAGGATCGTCGAGCGGCGGCTCCAGGTCTTGATGACCTCATTGCGGCCTGACTCGCGTACCTTGTCCGCTTTCGTCAGCAGATACCCGTCGACAAACGGACCTTTCCAGACAGAACGTGTCACGATCCTAGCCCTTTATTTCTTGCGCGCGTGGCGGCTACGGACAATGTACTTATCCGTCTGCTTATTACGCCGTGTGCGCTTACCTTTAGTCGGCTTACCCCAAGGGGTAACCGGATGACGACCACCAGATGTCCGGCCTTCACCACCACCATGCGGGTGATCAACCGGGTTCATGACAACACCGCGGGTGTGCGGGCGGATACCCAACCAGCGGGACCGGCCAGCCTTACCCAGGTTGATGTTGCTGTGGTCCGGGTTGGACACGGCACCGATGGAGGCCATGCAGGTGCCAAGTACCCGGCGCTGCTCGCCTGACATCAAACGGAGCGTCGTGTAGCCCTGGTCACGACCAACAACCTGAACGAAAGCGCCGGCAGAACGTGCCAGCTGAGCGCCCTTACCCGGCTTCAGCTCGATGTTGTGAACAATCGTGCCGACCGGAATGGAAGCGAGCGGCATAGCGTTGCCCGGCTTCACGTCGACGCTGTTACCAGCAACAACCGTGTCGCCAATGGCGAGGCGTTGCGGTGCCAGGATGTAGCTCTGCTCACCGTCTTCATACGTGATGAGGGCGATGAATGCGGTCCGGTTCGGATCGTATTCCAGGCGCTCAACAGTCGCCGGAACGTCGAACTTGCGACGCTTGAAGTCGATCAGACGGTAAGACCGCTTGTGACCACCACCAACGTTACGTGCCGTCTGGCGGCCCGTATTGTTGCGGCCACCGGTCTTGGAAAGACCTTCGGTCAGGGTCTTGACCGGCTTGCCTTTCCAAAGATCGGACCGGTCTACCTGAACCAGCTGGCGGCGGCCCGGCGAGGTCGGATTGAATGTCTTAAGTGCCATGTACCTGTCCCCGCCTTAGAGCCCGGTGGTCACGTCGATTGCGTGACCTTCCTGCAGCGTAACGACGGCCTTCTTGAAATCGGACTGGCGACCGAGACGTCCCTTGAACCGCTTCACCTTGCCCTTGCGGACCAAAGTGTTCACAGCAGTAACCTTCACGCCAAACAGCGCTTCGATTGCAGCCTTGATTTCCGGCTTCGTCGCATCACCAGCAACCTTGAAGACAACTTTGTTCTCTTCGGATGCCATCGTGGCCTTTTCGGTAATTACCGGGCCAACGATTTTGTCGTAGTGAGGAAGTTTGCTCATTTGAAGCGCTCCTCCAGTGCGGACACCGCAGCCTTCGTCAACACCAGGGTGTTGGCGCGCATGATGTCGTAAACGTTGATACCCTGTACCGGCAGCACATCCACATGCGGGATGTTGCGCGATGCAAGAGCGAAGTTGTTGTCAACTTCGGCACCGTCGATAATCAAGGCGTTGGTCAGGCCGAGGTTACCCAGCTGCGCCTTGAGCGCCTTGGTCTTAGCTTCGGCAGCCTTTGCGTCTTCAACGACGACAATGCTGTCAGCCTTGGCCTTTGCGGACAGAACGTGCTTCAGCCCGAGAGCGCGCACTTTCTTCGGCAGATCATGACCATGATCACGAACAAGCGGACCGAATGCCTTACTACCGCCGCGGAACTGAGGAGCTTTCCTGTTGCCATGACGGGCACCGCCGGAGCCTTTCTGGCGAACGAATTTCTTCGTCGTGCCGGAAACTTCCGAACGCTGCAGCGACTTGTGTGTACCGGCCTGGCGCTTGGCAAGCTGCCAACGCACCACGCGGTGGATCAGATCGGTGCGCGGCTCGAGACCAAAGATCTCGTCAGACACCGTGATCGAACCGGCCGCCCCGCCTTCGAGGGTTTTGACCTGGAGTTCCATCACTCGCTCTCCTTCCCGGCGGCTTCGGCAGCTTCAGGAGCACGGAATGCACCTGGTACCGGAACACCTTCCGGCAGCGCCTTCTTGATCGCGTCGCGGACCTGGATCCAGCCGCCCTTGGCGCCCGGAACAGAACCCTCGACCATGATCAGGCCACGCTCAACATCAGTACGCACAACCTTCAGGTTTTGCGTGGTCACGCGGACATCGCCCATGTGACCGGCCATTTTCTTGCCCTTGAACACGCGGCCCGGATCCTGACACTGACCGGTCGAACCGTGGGAACGGTGCGAGATAGAGTTACCGTGAGATGCGCGGCCACCACCGAAGTTGTGGCGTTTCATGACACCGGCGAAACCCTTACCGATCGAGATGCCGGTCACGTCGACGAACTGGCCTTCGACATAGTGGTCTGCGGTGATTTCCGCGCCAACGTCGATGAGGTTGTCAGACGACACCCGGAACTCGGCCAGCGTCCGCTTCGGCTCAACCTTTGCAACAGCAAAGTGGCCACGCAGCGCTTTCGGCGTGTTCTTTACCTTGGCCATGCCAGCACCGACTTGCAGCGCGGTATAGCCGTTCTTTTCTTCTGTCCGGTGGGCAACCACCTGGCAGTTTTCCAGCCGCAGAACTGTGACCGGAACATGCTCGCCCGCATCGTTATAGATACGAGTCATGCCCACTTTCTGAGCGATCACTCCAGAACGCATTGACGTGTCCCCTTCGATCCGCCTCAGAGCTTGATCTCGACGTCCACACCAGCGGCCAGATCGAGCTTCATAAGAGCGTCAACCGTCTGGGGCGTCGGATCAACGATGTCGAGCAGGCGCTTATGCGTGCGCATCTCGAACTGATCGCGGCTTTTCTTGTCGATATGCGGGCCGCGAAGTACGGTGTACTTCTCAATCCGCGTCGGCAGCGGTACGGGTCCCCGTACCTGTGCACCGGTCCGCTTGGCCGTATTGACGATCTCCTTGGTGGAGGCGTCGAGAATACGGTGGTCAAATGCCTTAAGGCGGATCCGGATATTCTGACCGTTCATTTCAGAGTTCCCGATGAGACAGGCGGGCCTGCCTGCGTTTCAAAAGAGGAAGCAGCAGGCCCTGCCGTCAATTACTCGATGATTGATGCGACGACGCCGGCACCGACGGTACGGCCGCCTTCGCGGATCGCGAAGCGCAGGCCTTCTTCCATGGCGATCGGCACGATCAGCTCAACGTCAACAGACACGTTGTCGCCCGGCATCACCATTTCAGTGCCTTCCGGAAGGTGCACAACACCCGTCACATCCGTCGTACGGAAGTAGAACTGAGGACGGTAGTTGGTGAAGAACGGCGTGTGACGGCCACCCTCTTCCTTCGTCAGGATGTAGGCCTCAGCCTTGAACTTCGTGTGCGGGGTAACAGAACCCGGCTTGCAAAGAACCTGGCCACGCTCAACTTCTTCACGGCCAACGCCGCGGATCAGAGCACCGATGTTGTCGCCTGCTTCACCGCTGTCCAGCAGCTTGCGGAACATTTCAACGCCGGTAACCGTGGTCTTCTGGGTGTCCTTGATGCCGACGATCTCGACTTCTTCACCCACGTTGATCACACCGCGCTCAACACGGCCGGTCACAACAGTACCGCGGCCGGAGATCGAGAACACGTCTTCGATCGGCATCAGGAACGGCTGATCCTTCGGACGCTCAGGCGTCGGGATGTATTCGTCAACTTCAGCCATCAGCGCGCGGATTGCATCGCGGCCGATTTCTGCGTCACGGTTTTCAACAGCTGCCAGCGCAGAGCCCTTGACGATCGGAATGTCGTCGCCCGGGAACTCGTAGGAAGACAGAAGCTCACGGATTTCCATTTCGACGAGCTCAAGCAGCTCTTCGTCGTCGACCTGGTCAACCTTGTTCATGAATACAACAAGCGCCGGAACACCAACCTGACGGGCAAGCAGGATGTGCTCGCGGGTCTGCGGCATCGGGCCGTCAGCAGCAGAACACACCAGGATCGCGCCGTCCATCTGGGCAGCACCGGTGATCATGTTCTTCACGTAGTCAGCGTGACCTGGGCAGTCAACGTGCGCGTAGTGACGGTTTTCCGTCTCATACTCAACGTGGGCCGTGGAGATGGTGATGCCGCGGGCCTTTTCTTCAGGCGCGCCGTCGATCTCATCATAGGCCTTAGCTTCTGCACCACCTGCCTCAGCAAGGGTCATCGTGATTGCAGCGGTCAGCGTCGTCTTGCCATGGTCAACGTGGCCAATCGTGCCAATGTTGACGTGCGGCTTGTTACGCTCAAATTTTTCCTTCGCCATCGGATTACTCCGTTTCTCTAATTCTTTTTGACTTCAAGAGGTTGGGGTTAGGCGTATTTCGCCTGAACCTCTTCGGCGACAGCCTGCGGCACCTGCTCATAGTGATCGAACACCATCGAGTACTGCGCGCGGCCTTGAGACATGGAACGCAGGTTGTTCACGTAGCCAAACATGTTGGCCAGCGGAACCATTGCGGTGATGACAGTCACGATGCCCCGGTTCTCCGTGCCCGCGATCTGGCCGCGGCGGGAGTTCAGGTCACCAATCACGTCACCCATGTAATCTTCAGGGGTAACAACCTCGACCTTCATGACCGGCTCGAGCAGTTTCGGGCCAGCTTTCTGGATCGCTTCGCGGAAGCCGGCACGGCCGGCGATTTCGAAGGCCAGAACAGAGGAGTCAACGTCGTGGTATGCACCGTCGGTCAGGGTCGCCTTGATGTCGAGCATCGGGAAGCCGGCCAGCGGGCCAGACGACATGACGCTCTCAATACCCTTGGTAACACCTGGGATGTATTCCTTCGGAACGTTACCGCCAACGATCTTGCTCTCGAAGACGTAACCTTCATTCGGCTCCGACGGCTCGATGGTGAGCTTGATGCGGGCGAACTGACCGGAACCACCGGACTGCTTCTTGTGGGTGTAATCCACATCGGCGGTCTTGGTGATGGTTTCGCGGTAAGCAACCTGCGGCGCACCGATGTTCGCCTCAACCTTGAACTCGCGCTTCATGCGGTCGACGATGATGTCGAGGTGCAATTCACCCATGCCGGCGATGATGGTCTGACCGGACTCTTCATCGGTCTTCACGCGGAAGGACGGATCCTCGGCAGCCAGGCGGTTCAGGGCAAGGCCCATCTTTTCCTGGTCAGCCTTGGTCTTCGGCTCAACAGCGATCTCGATGACCGGCTCAGGGAATTCCATGCGCTCCAGGATCACCGGCTTGAGAGCGTCACACAGCGTGTCACCCGTGGTGGTGTCCTTGAGGCCCGCGATTGCAACGATGTCACCAGCGTAGGCTACATCGATGTCTTCACGGGAGTTGGAGTGCATCTGCATCATCCGGCCAACGCGCTCGCGCTTTTCCTTGACCGTGTTCAGCAGGGTCGTGCCCTTGTTGAGAACACCGGAATAGATGCGGCAGAAGGTCAGCGAACCGACAAACGGGTCGTTGGCGATCTTGAAGGCCAGAAGGCTGAGCGGCTCTTCATCAGAAGACTTGCGCTCGGCTTCTTCTTCGGTCTTCGGATCGATACCCTTAATGGCCGGAACTTCAACCGGGCTTGGCAGGTAATCGACAACAGCATCCAGAAGCGGCTGAACGCCTTTGTTCTTGAATGCAGAACCACAGAAAACCGGAACGAAGTCACCAGCAATGGTGCCCTTGCGGATCAGCTCTTTCAGCTTCTCCATGGAGGGCTCTTCGCCTTCCAGGTAAGCTTCCATGGCTTCTTCGTCGATTTCGACAGCGGACTCGATCAGGGCGTCGCGAGCTTCCTGGGCGCGATCCTTCAGATCGTCCGGAATTTCGACTTCGTCCCAAGCAGCGCCGAGGTTTTCAGCCTGCCAGATCAGAGCCTTCATTTTCAGAAGGTCGATACAACCAGCGAACTCGTTTTCTGCGCCAACGTTCAGCTGCATGACAAGAGCGTTCGCACCGAGGCGGGTCTTGATCATTTCGCAGCAGCGATCGAAATCGGCGCCGAGCTTGTCCATCTTGTTGACGAAGATCATCCGCGGGACGTTGTACTTGTCGGCCTGACGCCAAACAGTCTCGGTCTGCGGCTCAACGCCAGCGTTGGCGTCCAGAAGAGCAACAGCGCCATCAAGAACGCGCAGGGAGCGTTCAACTTCAATGGTGAAGTCAACGTGGCCCGGGGTGTCGATGATGTTCAGGCGCTTGTCATTCCAGAATGCAGTGGTTGCAGCGGACGTGATCGTGATGCCACGCTCCTGCTCCTGCTCCATCCAGTCCATGGTGGCAGCGCCGTCATGGACTTCGCCAATCTTGTGGCTCTTACCGGTGTAGTAAAGGATCCGCTCGGTCGTGGTGGTCTTACCTGCATCGATGTGAGCCATGATGCCGAAGTTGCGGTAGTCTTCGATTTTATGCGTGCGCGACATAACGTCAGCCCTTCAGAAATCCGATTACCAGCGGTAGTGCGAGAACGCGCGGTTGGCGTCAGCCATCCGGTGTGTATCTTCGCGCTTCTTGACAGCGGTGCCACGGTTGTTGGCAGCGTCCAGCATTTCGCCGGACAGGCGGTCAACCATCGTGGTTTCGTTGCGGTTGCGAGCTGCCGAAATCAGCCAGCGGATCGCGAGCGCCTGGCGGCGGTCGGTACGAACCTCAACCGGAACCTGGTAGGTCGCACCACCAACACGGCGGGAGCGCACTTCTACCTGCGGCATGACGTTCTCAAGAGCTGCGTGGAACACTTCGATCGGGTTCTCGCGGGTCTTGTTTTCGATAATGTCGAATGCGCCGTAAACGATACGTTCGGCGGTCGACTTCTTGCCGTCGTACATGATGGAATTCATGAACTTGGTGACGACAACATCCCCGAATTTCGGATCCGGGTTGATTTCGCGTTTTTCTGCGCGGTGACGACGGGACATCTAATGTGCTCCTTACTTCGGCCGCTTGGCGCCGTACTTGGACCGGCGCTGTTTACGATCCTTGACGCCCTGGGTATCGAGCACACCACGGATGATGTGATAACGAACACCCGGCAAATCCTTCACACGGCCGCCGCGGATCATCACCACCGAGTGTTCCTGAAGGTTGTGACCTTCACCCGGGATGTAGCCGATGACTTCAAAGCCATTCGTCAGGCGGATCTTTGCCACCTTACGCAGAGCCGAGTTCGGCTTCTTCGGCGTCGTCGTGTAAACGCGCGTACAAACGCCACGTTTCTGCGGGCAGGCCTCCATGGCCGGCACCTTGTTCCGCTTCGGCGGATCTTTCCGCGGCTTGCGGATCAGCTGGTTGATGGTCGGCATTCTGTGCCCTTTACCTCGTCCATCCAAAAATTCGTATGCAACTGCAGTCTTCGCAGACCCTGAACATGCAGAATCGCGCCCGCACGCTCCTGGAAGAGCGGCCGGCGCTGCGAAAAACCAGAGGACCACCGGTCAAAAACCAGCGGTCATGCAATCGACGCGTATTCGCCTATATGAACCCGGCAGCGTTTAAGAGCGTCTGGTCCTGCACCTGTTGTGCTGGACGCTTTCGTTCTTACCGCCTGCCTTCGGGATGCGCGGAACCTACTCAGAAGTGACTCACGCGTCAAGCGATTTGTCTCAAAAACCGAAATTCTATGAATTCCGCGAATTTCCGGCAATTCTTGGTGCTTTATGGCGGCCCTTGCGCAACAACCTGAATGCCAAAGCCGCCGTGGCGCAATTTTCGTAATTACCCCATAAGACAGGTGCGCTCGCGAAATGAATCAGGTGTTAAACAACTGATTCAAATTCTGACAATCCGGCCTGTTCGTGCCTGATTCCATGGTGTCTCAGCTGTTAAAGGCGATAACCGCAACATTACCGGCAAGGGCATCCTGATAAGCCCCCTCATAGACCGGCTCATCCGGCTCACCATCGATGACGCCGATCTGATCGAGTTCCGCTTCAACATAGCCCTGCCCTGCCAAAGCCTCGAGGGTCTTGCGAACCGCATCATCGTCATCGGCTGCGGTCAGCATGGCGTGAACCGGGATCGCCGTATCCGGATTGCCGCCCTCATCATTCCAGACCCGGCCCACAACCACGTAGACAGTGGGCTCCATCTGATCATCATTGTCGTTCATATCGTGGCTCCTTGTTTGGCCATTGGCCCAAAAACCAGAAAGGCCGCCCGGAGGCGGCCTTCCTTATTACATAAACAGAGCCGGCTTATTCGGCTGCGCCGCTCAAGTTTTCCAGGAGACCTTCGGCAGCACTGTCGGAAGATTCCTTGCGCTGCTGTTCCTGGATCAGGTCGTCCCGGTGTGTCGCAATCTGCCGGATACGCTTCATGACACCGCCGGTACCGGCCGGGATCAGGCGTCCAACGATCACGTTTTCCTTCAGACCGACAAGCGGGTCGACCTTGCCGTTGACGGCTGCATCGGTCAGGACACGAGTTGTTTCCTGGAACGAAGCTGCCGAGAAGAACGACCGGGTCTGCAAGGATGCCTTGGTGATACCCAGAAGGACCGGGTTGCCCTTGGCAGGATCCCTCGCCTCGTTGATCGCTTTTTCGTTGGCTTCCTCGAAGTCGATCCGGTCGATCTGTTCGCCCGGGAAGAATTCCGTGTCGCCAGCATCGGTGATCTCGATCTTCTGCAGCATCTGGCGAACAATCACCTCGATGTGCTTGTCGTTGATCGTCACACCCTGCAACCGGTAGACTTCCTGGATCTCGTTGACGAGGTAGGCCGCAAGCGCTTCAACGCCCTTAACCGCCAGAATGTCGTGCGGTGCCGGGTTACCGTCGAGAACATACTCACCTTTTTCAATGGCATCGCCTTCCTGAAGGTGGAAGTGCTTGCCTTTCGGGATGAGGTATTCGACGGGTTCCGCCCCTTCCTCAGCCGGATCAATGATGATGCGGCGCTTGTTCTTGTAGTCCCGGCCGAACCGGATCGTTCCAGTGATCTCAGCGATAATCGCGTGATCCTTCGGACGGCGGGCTTCGAACAGTTCCGCAACACGCGGCAGACCACCGGTGATGTCCTTGGTCTTGGCGCTTTCCAGAGGAATACGTGCAAGAACGTCACCAGCCTTGACCCGTTCACCTGGCTGCACCGACAGGATCGAGTCAACCGAGAGCAGCACGCGGGCATCACTGCCACGTTGTGTCTTGGAGATCTCGCCCTTGTCGTTCTTCGTCACGATGGCCGGCTTCAGATCCGCACCACGCTGGGAAGAACGCCAGTCGATAACGACACGCTTGGTGATACCGGTTGCCTCATCGGCCGTTTCCTGAACAGAAACACCATCCATCAGATCTTCAAAGTCGACAACACCGTCAACTTCGGCAAGCATCGGACGGGTATACGGATCCCATTCGGCGATCCGCTGGCCGCGCTTGACCTTGTCACCATCGTCAACATGCAGCTTGGAACCGTAGGTTACACGGTGAACCGCGCGTTCGTTTCCGTCACTATCGACAACAACAATCGACATGTTCCGGACCATGGCAATGAGGTTGCCTTCCGAGTCGCGCTGTACACTGCGGTTACGGATCTTGATGGAACCATCAACGTTGGATTCGATGAACGAGCTATCAACAACCTGCGCCGTACCACCGATGTGGAAGGTACGCATGGTCAGCTGGGTGCCAGGCTCACCGATCGACTGGGCAGCGATAACGCCGACAGCTTCACCCATGTTCACAGGTGTACCGCGGGCAAGGTCACGGCCGTAGCAGGTTGCACAGACACCGGTCTCGGTTTCACAGGTCAGAACCGAACGGATCTTGATCTGCTGAACCTTCGCAGCCTCAATCGCATCAACGTCTTTTTCGTCGATCAACGTGCCGGTCGGAACGATGATCTCGCCGGTGGCATGGTTGTAGACGTCTTCAGCCGTTGTCCGGCCAAGAACGCGCATGCCAAGCGAAGCAATGACGTTACCGGCATCGACAATCGGTGCAACTGTAATGCCGCGCTCAGATCCACAGTCCTGCTCGATGATGATGGAATCCTGTGCCACATCCACCAGGCGGCGGGTGAGGTAACCGGAGTTCGCAGTCTTCAACGCCGTATCGGCAAGACCCTTACGGGCACCGTGGGTGGAGTTGAAGTATTCGAGAACCGACAGGCCTTCCTTGAAGTTCGAGATAATCGGGTTTTCGATAATCTCACCGGACGGCTTGGCCATCAGGCCGCGCATACCAGCCAGCTGCTTCATCTGCTGAGGCGAACCACGGGCACCGGAGTGGGACATCATGTAAACCGAGTTCATCGGCTTTTGACGTCCGGACTCGTCGTCGACCTGAACCGCCTTAATGCGGGCCATCATTTCGTCGGCGACCTTGTCGGTACATTTCGCCCAGGCATCAACGACCTTGTTGTACTTCTCGCCCTGAGTGATCAGGCCGTCGTTGTACTGCTGCTCGTATTCTTTTGCGAGCGTCGCCGTTTCGGCGACAAGGTTGTGCTTGGTGTCCGGGATAACCATGTCGTCCATGCCGAACGAGATACCCGCGCTACAAGCGTTCTTGAAGCCGAGCTGCATGATCCGGTCACAGAAGATAACCGTCTCTTTCTGACCGCAAGCACGGTAAACCGTGTCGATCATCTTGGAGACTTCCTTCTTCGTCATCAGCTTGTTGCAGACATCGAATGGAACCTCGAAGTGCTTCGGCAAAAGTTCACCTATCAGCATCCGGCCAGGCGTTGTCTCGAAGATATCGCTGGTCGGGTTGCCGTCGGCGTCGACGGACTTGAACCGGCCCTTGATCTTCGTGTGCATGGTGATGACTTTGTTGGCGAGCGCGTGATGGATCTCGCCAATGTCACCGAAGGCCATGCCTTCGCCCGGCTCGTTCTCTGCCATGATCGACAGATAGTAGAGACCAAGAACAATGTCCTGCGACGGAACGATAATCGGACCACCGTTTGCTGGATGCAGAATGTTGTTGGTGGACATCATTAGCGTCCGCGCTTCCAGCTGGGCTTCCAGCGAAAGCGGAACGTGAACAGCCATCTGGTCGCCATCAAAGTCAGCGTTAAACGCGGAACAGACGAGCGGGTGCAGCTGGATCGCCTTGCCTTCAATCAGGGTTGGTTCGAACGCCTGAATACCGAGACGGTGAAGCGTTGGCGCGCGGTTCAAGAGAACCGGGTGCTCGCGGATCACCTCATCCAGGATATCCCAGACCTCCGGACGCTCCTTCTCCACCAGTTTCTTGGCCTGTTTGACCGTGGAGGAGAAGCCCTTGGCATCAAGGCGCGAATAGATAAACGGCTTGAACAGCTCGAGCGCCATCTTCTTCGGCAGGCCGCACTGGTGCAGCTTCAGTTCCGGACCCACGGTAATAACCGAACGGCCGGAATAGTCGACGCGCTTTCCAAGCAGGTTCTGACGGAAGCGGCCCTGCTTGCCCTTCAGCATGTCGGACAGGGACTTCAGCGGACGCTTGTTGGCACCGGTGATGACGCGGCCACGGCGGCCGTTGTCGAACAGGGCGTCAACGGACTCCTGAAGCATGCGCTTCTCGTTCCGGATGATGATGTCCGGAGCGCGAAGTTCCATCAGACGGCGCAGACGGTTGTTCCGGTTGATCACGCGGCGGTACAGATCGTTCAGATCCGACGTCGCGAACCGGCCACCATCGAGCGGAACCAGCGGGCGCAGATCCGGCGGAATGACCGGAACAACGGTCATGATCATCCATTCCGGACGGTTGCCAGATTCCATGAAGGCTTCAATGACCTTCAGGCGCTTGGCAAGTTTCTTCGGCTTCAGTTCAGTCGTCGCTTCGGCAATCTCGACGCGCAGCTTCTCGCTTTCGCGCTCCAGATCGAGGCTCATCAGGATTTCACGGATCGCTTCCGCACCAATCATGGCGGTGAAAGCGTCTTCGCCGTATTCATCCTGAGCAGCGACATAGTCTTCTTCAGACAGAAGCTGGTGCTGCTTGAGCGGGGTAAGGCCCGGCTCCAGAACAACGTAGTTCTCGAAGTAGAGAACCCGCTCCAGATCCTTCAAGGTCATGTCGAGCAGCAGACCAATGCGGCTCGGCAGCGACTTCAGGAACCAGATGTGTGCAACTGGTGCAGCCAGCTCAATGTGGCCCATGCGCTCACGGCGGACCCGCGACAGGGTGACTTCAACGCCACACTTTTCACAGATAACGCCTTTGTATTTCATACGCTTATATTTGCCGCAAAGACATTCATAGTCCTTGATCGGGCCAAAGATGCGCGCGCAGAACAGTCCGTCACGCTCAGGCTTGAACGTACGGTAGTTGATCGTTTCAGGCTTTTTGATTTCGCCAAACGACCACGACATGATCTTTTCCGGGCTCGCAAGCGAGATCCGGATATTGTCGAAGGTCTGCGTCGGAGCCTGTTGGTTGAACAGGTTCATGACCTCATGATTCATGGTCTATCTCCTTCGATGCGCGGCCGGGGAGCGGATCCGCCGCCTTGCTCCCCGCTACCGGCATTGCAAGTCCAAATTCGGTCTGTTTCGTACCCAAAGCGTTACTCTGCTGCATCTGCAGCCGGCTCTTCCGCAATCTGGGGCTGGTCTGTCCGTTGCAATTCAACATTCAGGCCAAGAGACCGCATTTCCTTCACAAGCACGTTGAAGCTTTCCGGAATACCCGCCTCGAAGGTGTCATCACCGCGTACGATGGCCTCGTAGACCTTGGTACGTCCGGCAACGTCATCCGACTTGACCGTCAGCATTTCCTGCAGCGTATAGGCTGCACCGTAGGCTTCAAGTGCCCAGACCTCCATTTCCCCGAAGCGCTGGCCACCGAACTGTGCCTTACCGCCCAGCGGCTGCTGGGTAACAAGCGAGTACGGCCCAATCGAACGGGCGTGGATCTTGTCGTCGACCAGGTGGTGGAGCTTCAACATGTAAATGTAGCCCACGGTAACCTGGCGGTCGAACTCTTCGCCGGTCCGGCCATCATAAAGGGTTGACTGACCAGACGGCTTGTATCCGGCGATGTTGAGTGCTTCCACAACATCCGGCTCACGCGCACCGTCAAAGACCGGCGTCGCGATGGAGACGCCCTTCTTGAGCTGCTCGGCAAGGCGGACGACACCTTCGTCGTCGTATTCCTTGACGTTGTCGCCCTTCAGGTTGTCACCGTAGATCTCAACGATCTTGCCCTTGAGCTGATCGATCTCACCAGACTTGCGGTATTGGTCGTAGAGCTCGCCGATCCGCTTGCCCATGCCGGAACAGGCCCAGCCAAGGTGCGTTTCGAGAATCTGACCAACGTTCATGCGCGATGGCACGCCGAGCGGGTTCAACACGATGTCGACATGGGTTCCGTCTTCCAGGAACGGCATGTCTTCACACGGGTTGATCTTGGAAACCACACCCTTGTTGCCGTGACGGCCAGCCATCTTGTCGCCCGGCTGAAGCTTGCGCTTCACGGCAACGAAGACCTTGACCATCTTCATGACGCCCGGGGGCAGCTCATCACCGCGCTGCAGTTTCTCGACCTTGTCGATAAACCGCTGCTCAAGACGCTTGCGGCTGTCGTCATACTGACCGCGCAGAGCCTCGATTTCGCTCATGAACTTTTCGTCGTCGACGGCAAACTGCCACCACTGTGACCGCGGGTATTCGTTCAGAAGGTCACCATCAAGCTGGCTGTCCTTCTTGAAACCCTTCGGTCCACCGATTGCGACCTTGCCCAGCAGCATCTCTGCCAGACGGCCATAGACGTTGCGGTCGAGGATTGCCTGTTCGTCGTCGCGGTCTTTTGCGAGACGTTCGATTTCCTCGCGCTCGATCGCCATCGCGCGTTCGTCTTTTTCAACGCCGTGGCGGTTGAAGACACGAACTTCGACAACAGTACCGGACACACCCGGCGGCAGGCGCAGGGAAGTGTCACGAACGTCGGATGCCTTTTCACCGAAGATCGCACGCAGGAGCTTTTCTTCCGGCGTCATCGGGCTTTCGCCCTTCGGCGTGATCTTGCCGACCAGAATGTCGCCTGGATGCAGTTCCGCACCGATGTAAACGATACCGGCTTCGTCGAGGTTCTTCAGCGCTTCTTCCGAAACGTTCGGAATATCGCGGGTGATTTCTTCCGGACCAAGCTTGGTATCACGCGCCATCACCTCAAATTCTTCAAGGTGGATGGAGGTGAAGACATCGTCAGACACGATGCGCTCGGACAGTAGGATGGAATCCTCGAAGTTGTAGCCGTTCCAGGGCATGAACGCGACCAGCACGTTCCGGCCAAGAGCCAGATCGCCGAGATCCGTGGACGGACCGTCAGCAATGATGTCGCCCTTGTGAACCCGATCACCGACCCGAACCAGCGGACGCTGGTTGATACAGGTGTTCTGGTTGGAACGCTGGAACTTCATCAAACGGTAGATATCGACGCCGGACTTGCCCGGATCGAGTTCTTCCGTCGCCCGGATAACAATACGCGTTGCATCAACCTGATCGACAACACCGGCACGGCGGGCGCCGATGGCAGCACCGGAATCCCGGGCCACAACAGCTTCCATACCAGTACCGACAAACGGTGCCTCGGCACGAACCAGCGGCACGGCCTGACGCTGCATGTTCGATCCCATCAGCGCGCGGTTGGCGTCATCGTTCTCAAGGAACGGGATCAGCGCCGCAGCAACCGAAACAAGCTGTTTCGGTGACACGTCCATGAGATCAACGCGCTCGGACGGAACCATCATGTTTTCGCCAGCGTGGCGGCAGGTGATGAGTTCGGTGGTGAACCGGCCGTCGGCATCATATTCGGCGTTGGACTGAGCGACGTAGTGTTTCGCTTCTTCCATGGCCGACAGATACACAACGTCGTTGGTGACAACGCCGTCTTTCACCTTGCGGTACGGGCTTTCGATAAAGCCGTACTTGTTCACGCGGGCGAAGGTTGCCAGCGAGTTGATCAGACCGATGTTCGGACCTTCCGGAGTCTCAATCGGGCAGATACGGCCGTAGTGCGTCGGGTGAACGTCGCGTACTTCGAAGCCTGCACGCTCGCGGGTCAGGCCGCCCGGGCCAAGAGCCGAAAGGCGGCGCTTGTGGGTGACTTCAGACAGCGGATTGGTCTGGTCCATGAACTGCGACAGCTGCGAAGAACCGAAGAACTCGCGGACTGCTGCTGCAGCCGGCTTCGCGTTGATCAGATCCTGCGGCATGACCGTATCGATCTCGACAGAGCTCATACGCTCCTTGATCGCACGTTCCATGCGCAGAAGACCGACGCGATACTGGTTTTCCATCAGCTCGCCAACGGAGCGGACACGGCGGTTGCCCAGGTTATCGATGTCGTCGATGTCGCCCTTGCCGTCACGCAGTTCCAGAAGAACCCGAATGACTTCAAGGATGTCTTCCTTGCGCAGCACGCGGACAGTGTCCTCGCACTCAAGGTCGAGACGCATGTTCATCTTCACGCGGCCAACAGCCGACAGGTCGTAGCGCTCGTCATCGAAGAACAGCGACTGGAACATCGCTTCTGCAGTATCGATGGTGGGCGGCTCACCCGGGCGCATGACGCGGTAGATATCGAACAGCGCATCCTCACGGGATTCGTTCTTGTCGACGTTCAGCGTGTTTCGAACATAAGGACCAGTGTTGACGTGGTCGATGTCGAGCACCGGCAGGTCGTGATAGCCGCGCTCAACCAGCTCTTCCAGAACCTTGCCAGTGATCTCGCCACCGGCTTCGGAATAGATCTCACCAGTTTGCATGTCGACAATGTCTTCAGCCAGATACTGGCCATGAAGATCTTCGTCGGTCACCTGCAGAGCGGTGACGCCCTTTTCAGCGAGCTGCTTGATGGTGCGTGCAGTGATCTTGCGGCCGCTTTCAACCACAACGTCGCCGCTATCGGCATCGACAAGGTTATACGGAGCCTTGGTGCCTTTCAGACGGGAACCGTCGAACGGCATGCGCCAGGTGTTCTCGCCAGTCCGGGTGTATTCGATCCGGTTGTAGAACGTGTTGAGGATTTCTTCGCCGTCCAGGCCAAGCGCCATGAGCAACGAGGTAACCGGGATCTTGCGGCGGCGGTCGATACGCGCATGGACAATGTCCTTGGCGTCGAACTCGATATCCAGCCAGGAGCCGCGGTACGGAATAACGCGGGCAGCAAACAGCAGCTTGCCGGAAGAATGGGTTTTACCCTTGTCGTGGTCGAAGAACACGCCCGGAGAGCGGTGCATCTGGGAGACGATAACGCGCTCGGTACCATTCACGACAAAGGTGCCGTTGCTGGTCATGAACGGCATGTCGCCCATGTAGACGTCCTGCTCCTTGATGTCCTTGACGGACTTGGCGCCGGTGTCTTCATCAACATCGAACACGATCAGGCGCAGGGTCACCTTCAGCGGAGCTGAAAATGTCATGCCGCGCTGACGGCACTCATCGACATCGTATTTGGGTGCTTCAAACTCGTAGGAAACGAATTCCAGTAGAGAGGTTCCCGCGAAATCGGAAATCGGGAACACAGACTGGAATACTGCCTCTAGACCTTCATTGACACGGCCGCCACCGGGCATTTCGTCAACTTGCAGAAACTGGTCGTAAGACGCCTTTTGAACCTCAATGAGATTGGGCATATCCGCCACATCGCGGATTGAACCGAAAAACTTCCTGACCTTTTTTCGACCGTTGAACGTTTGGGTCATCGTGGCTCCTCGTATCGGCCGGGTAACGGCTGGCCAAAACGCCCCTTTTCCAATCGGACCGTCCGGTCCAGGCGCTTCGGAAAACCGTCCCCCCTATTGGGACGTTTGCCCCGGACACGGGAAACTCCCGCCGGGGCTAGAAAATGGTCCCGGCACGGGCCGGGACCATCGATGGGCGTTAAGCCCTATTACTTCAGCTCTACAGAAGCACCAGCTTCTTCGAGCTTCTTCTTCAGCTCTTCAGCTTCGTCCTTGGCAACGCCTTCCTTGACAGCCTTCGGAGCGGACTCAACGAGTTCCTTAGCTTCCTTCAGGCCAAGACCGGTGATTGCGCGGACTTCCTTGATGACGTTGATTTTCTTGTCGCCAGCAGCGGACAGAACAACGTCAAACTCGGTCTTTTCTTCAGCAGCAGCAGCTTCGCCGCCAGCACCGCCAACAGCAGCAACAGCAACAGGTGCGGCAGCGGATACGCCCCACTTTTCTTCAAGGAGCTTGCTGAGTTCAGCAGCTTCCATGACGGTCAGTGCGGACAGGTCTTCTACGATCTTTTCGAGATCAGCCATTTTTCATCTACCTTAAAGTTCGAACCAAATCTGGTTACAGACAATGTTTGTTTCGGTCGCCTTATGCGGCCTCGTCCTTCTTGGCGTACGCGCCGAAGACGCGGGCAAGCTGCCCGGCCGGTGCGTTGACAACCTGTACGACCTTGGTCGCCGGAGTCTGGATCATGCCAACCAGCTTTGCACGCAGCTCGTCGAGCGACGGCATGGTAGCCAGAGACTTGACCCCTTCCGGGTTCAGGTTGGTGGAGCCGAGAGCACCACCAAGGATCACGAGCTTGTCGTTAGCCTTGGCAAAATCAGCGACAGCTTTCGGGGCTGCGACCGGATCTTCCGAATAGGCGATCACAGTCGGGCCGGAAAACAGGTCGGAGATATGCTCCAGTTCCGTGCCTTGAAGGGCAAGTTTCACAAGGCGGTTCTTTGCAACTTTGACAGAGCCGCCGGCTTCACGAACTGACGAACGAAGTGCCGTCATCTGTGCAACCGAAAGGCCCGCATAGTGCGCGACAACCACAACGCCGGTGTTACCCAGCTCGCTGTTGAGGGCAGTCACGAACTCGTGCTTTTCCGCTCTTTCCACTTGCCTACTCCATTTGGCGGCGTTTCCGCCGCCGGTTTGCCTTTGCCGCCTGCTTCCGGTTCCCGAACCCGGGAACGTCCGCAAACGACGCTCAGGGGTCCTGTCCCCTTACACGCGCGAGCAGCGCGGCAAGGCCTGGTTCGAACCTTCATGCCCCTAATCGGGAAAATTCGGTTCTCACCCATCTATGCAGGCCCATGTGGCTTAAACCGGTTTCCCGGCACCTGCAGTCTCGGACAGGGCGATCCGGCATTCACCGGATCTATCCGGCCGGTCACCCGGCCAGAATTTCTCAGATGCGGGTTATCCCCGCATCGAATTACTCAGCAACGCTCGCCAGATCGATCTTGACGCCCGGGCCCATGGTGGAGGACACGGCAATGCGCTTCATGTAAGTGCCTTTGGCGCCTGTCGGCTTGGCCTTCTGAACGGCATCGATCAGAGCCTTGACGTTTTCGGAGATCTTCTCTTCAGAGAAGGACACCTTGCCAACACCAGCGTGAACGATACCGGCCTTTTCAACACGGAACTGAACCGCACCGCCCTTGGCGTCGTTGATCGCCTTGGATACGTCCGGGGTCACGGTGCCAACCTTCGGGTTCGGCATCAGGCCGCGCGGGCCGAGAACCTTACCAAGACGGCCAACCAGCGGCATCATGTCAGGGGTCGCAATGACGGTGTCGAAATCGATGTTGCCGCCCTGAACTTCCTGAACCAGCTCTTCTGCACCGACAATGTCAGCGCCAGCAGCTTTGGCTTCTTCCGCCTTGTCACCACGTGCAAACACGGCAACCTTGACGTTTTTACCGGTTCCGTTCGGCAGAACACAGACGCCGCGGACCATCTGGTCTGCGTGACGCGGATCAACACCAAGGTTGATCGCGACTTCAATGGTCTCGTCGAACTTGGTCTTGGAACCGCCCTTGACGAGGCTTACAGCTTCATCGAGGGAATACAGCTTGTTGCGGTCGATGCCTTCGCGTGCGGCACGAATACGCTTTCCTACCTTCGCCATGACCTTACTCCGTAACCTCAAGGCCCATGGAACGGGCGGAACCTTCAACCATCAGCATTGCTGCTTCGATGTCGTTGGCGTTCAGATCTTTCATCTTGGCCTCGGCGATTTCGCGCACCTGAGCCTTGTTGACGGATCCGGCGGTACCACGGCCAGGGGTCGAATGACCCTTCTGGAGCTTGGCAGCCTTCTTGAGGAAGAAGCTCACCGGAGCGGTCTTGACCTCAAATGTGAACGACTTGTCCGTGAAATACGTGATGATGGTCGGGCACGGAGCACCCTTTTCAACATCCTGGGTCTGGGCGTTGAACGCCTTACAGAATTCCATGATGTTGAGACCGCGCTGACCGAGAGCCGGACCAATGGGCGGCGACGGCGTCGCGGACCCGGCCGGCACCTGCAGCTTCAGGTAACCTTCAATTTTCTTCGCCATTTCTCTCTCCAAATTCGCGGAGGCTGAGCCTCAGCAGGAGTTGGTGGTACAGCCCTTGTCCGCGCCCGGCGATGAGCGCTTGGACCTTCCACCGGTTAACCGCTCCAAACCTTCAGATCCGGAGCCTTCTTTCAGCGCCGCCAAACGGCGCAAAACGGTCAGAGCTTGTCGACCTGACCGAATTCCAATTCCACCGGCGTTGCGCGGCCAAAGATCGACACCGCCACCTTGAGGCGCGCCCGCTCGTCGTCGACTTCTTCCACCAGACCGGAGAAGGACGCAAACGGTCCGTCGGAAACGCGCACCTGCTCACCAACCTCAAAGGAGACGGTCGGTTTCGGCCTGTCGACACCTTCCTGCACCTGGTTGATAATCCGCAGCGCTTCCTTTTCCGGGATCGGCATCGGCTTTTGATCCGCGCCCAGGAACCCGGTTACCTTTGGCGTATCCTTGATCAGGTGGAACGCCTCGTTGGTCATATCCATCTTCACCAGAACGTAGCCCGGAAAGAATTTGCGCTCAGCGTCGACCTTCCGGCCACGGCGCACTTCAACGACCTTTTCCATCGGAACAAGGATTTCCTCAAAAAGGTCGGACAGACCCTTTTGCTCGGCCTTCTCGCGAATGGCGTCCGCCACCTTCTTTTCGAAATTCGAATAGGCGTGCACAATGTACCAGCGCTTGGCCATAACCCTAAGATCCGTTTCTTATTCTTCTAAACCGCTTCGTCGCTTTGGACCGGCAGATTAATTGCCGATTCCAAGCAGCAAGCCAATTCCCCAACTCATCAACTGATCAGCCAGCAGGAAAAAGATTGCTGCAATCGTCACCATCACAAAAACCATGACAGTGGTCACAGCCGTCTCCCGCCGCGTCGGCCAGGTGACCTTCGCAGTTTCAGAGCGCACTTCCTGGATGAATTTAAAGGGATTGGTTTTCGCCATTCCGATTCCGGCCTGTTAAATGCGAGTGGGCGCGCGAAATTCTTCGCGCGCCTCACCCGAGAAACCTCTTTAAGCCCTCGGGGGCTACTAATCAAGAGCAAAAATGGCAGGGGCAGCAGGGTTCGAACCCGCGACCTACGGTTTTGGAGACCGTCGCTCTACCAACTGAGCTATACCCCTTCAGTGTGGACCGGCTCCGCCAGTCCCGCTCCTGATAGTCCGAACGCCTTGTGATTGCAAGGCTTTCAGACAAATGAATGCCGGATAGAAACCCTATCCGGCATTCAAGTTCATCTTACTCGATGATTGATGCGACGACGCCGGCACCGACGGTACGGCCGCCTTCGCGGATCGCGAAGCGCAGGCCTTCTTCCATAGCGATCGGCACGATCAGCTCAACGTCAACAGACACGTTGTCGCCCGGCATCACCATTTCAGTGCCTTCCGGAAGGTGCACAACACCCGTCACATCCGTCGTACGGAAGTAGAACTGAGGACGGTAGTTGGTGAAGAACGGCGTGTGACGGCCACCCTCTTCCTTCGTCAGGATGTAGGCCTCAGCCTTGAACTTCGTGTGCGGGGTAACAGAACCCGGCTTGCAAAGAACCTGGCCACGCTCAACTTCTTCACGGCCAACGCCGCGGATCAGAGCACCGATGTTGTCGCCTGCTTCACCGCTGTCCAGCAGCTTGCGGAACATTTCAACGCCGGTAACCGTGGTCTTCTGGGTGTCCTTGATGCCGACGATCTCGACTTCTTCACCCACGTTGATCACACCGCGCTCAACACGGCCGGTCACAACAGTACCGCGGCCGGAGATCGAGAACACGTCTTCGATCGGCATCAGGAACGGCTGATCCTTCGGACGCTCAGGCGTCGGGATGTATTCGTCAACTTCAGCCATCAGCGCGCGGATTGCATCGCGGCCGATTTCTGCGTCACGGTTTTCAACAGCTGCCAGCGCAGAGCCCTTGACGATCGGAATGTCGTCGCCCGGGAACTCGTAGGAAGACAGAAGCTCACGGATTTCCATTTCGACGAGCTCAAGCAGCTCTTCGTCGTCGACCTGGTCAACCTTGTTCATGAATACAACAAGCGCCGGAACACCAACCTGACGGGCAAGCAGGATGTGCTCGCGGGTCTGCGGCATCGGGCCGTCAGCAGCAGAACACACCAGGATCGCGCCGTCCATCTGGGCAGCACCGGTGATCATGTTCTTCACGTAGTCAGCGTGACCTGGGCAGTCAACGTGCGCGTAGTGACGGTTTTCCGTCTCATACTCAACGTGGGCCGTGGAGATGGTGATGCCGCGGGCCTTTTCTTCAGGCGCGCCGTCGATCTCATCATAGGCCTTAGCTTCTGCACCACCTGCCTCAGCAAGGGTCATCGTGATTGCAGCGGTCAGCGTCGTCTTGCCATGGTCAACGTGGCCAATCGTGCCAATGTTGACGTGCGGCTTGTTACGCTCAAATTTTTCCTTCGCCATCGGCGTCGCTCTCTGTCCAATACGCGGTTAAATCGATAAAGGCTCGAGGCGGGACGCGTTCCGGCGCACTGGACATCGTCCGAATGGCGACGAATTGCTTCCCGTATGTTTATTTCTTCAGGATTTTCCGGGCGAAAGTACCTTCGTTCCGGACACTCCGATCAGCACCCAGTGATGGAGCGGGTGAAGGGAATCGAACCCTCGTCGTCAGCTTGGAAGGCTGCTGCTCTACCATTGAGCTACACCCGCACAACGGACAAACCAGAACGATGGTGGAGGAGGTTGGATTCGAACCAACGTAGGCATAGCCAACGGATTTACAGTCCGTCCCCTTTAGCCACTCGGGCACTCCTCCATCTCGTCCTACTTCGCGCCGAAGCGGTCAGGATGGCTTCACGAAGAGCCCGCCCTGGAAGGACGAGCAATCCCGTGGCGCGTGTTATGCAGATGACGACCATTGGTGTCAACGCCGATTTTGCAATGAACTGGATAATTTTCTGAACTGTCCAAAGGACGTTGGAAAAGAAACCCTTGCGCCTTGATCGCAACCGGCGGCGGGAGATCTGCAATACGCGCGCCATTGACCTCCATATAAGCGGATTCCCGCCGAATTCCAGACGTTGATGGAGTTGGGTCTTCAGCATTGTTGCATCTACAACAGTTTATGTTGTATATACAACGAATGACCAGCTCGGACGCAACACCGATTGATATTGAAGGCATGGGACGGATTTGCCTGGCGCTTGCAGCACGCAGGACCGCGAATCTGGTCACCCGGCACTTCAATAGCTATCTGGCCCCGCTTGGCCTGGAAGTGACCCAGGCCGTGCTTTTGGGGCTGATCGCATCGGGTAAGGCCGAATCGTCCAGCGCCCTGGCACGGCTCGTGGGAATTGAGCGTTCCACCTTGACCCGGAACCTGAAACCGCTGGAAGACGCCGGCCTTCTCCGAAGGCGGGCGGAAGGGAGACGGATGGTTCCCGAACTAACCAGCCTGGGTCACGCGCGCCTCAAGCAGGCTTATGCGGCCTGGCAGGAAGGGCAAGACGCGCTCACAGCCCAGCTCGACGCACCAGATGCCGAGGCCGTGCGCGCGCATCTAAAAGCCCTGCGCCGCGCAGTTCATGCCGCTGAGGATGCTGCCAGCCCCGAAAACATGACCGCATAGTTTGGAGAGTATTTTATGAGTGAGACCGCAACTGCCGCCAATTCCCCTTCCCTGGCCGATGCAAAGCTGGGCGCCCTGCCGAGAGACGCGATTTCCGCCATGACCGGGGTCGAGACCTTTGAGGCAATGCTCGCCGGGCGTCTGCCCGCGCCACCCATCATGAAAAGTATGAACATCATGCTGCGCGAGGTCGACAAGGGCCGCGCCCTCTTCGAAGGCACACCTGTGGAGGATTTCCTCAATCCCCAGGGCACAATCCATGGCGGCTGGATTTCCACCATTATGGATACCGCCCTCAGCTGCGCCGTTCACACGGACCTTCAGCCCGGCGAGTTCTACACAACCACTTCGCTCACCGTGAACATGGTGCGCCCCTTGATGCCCGGAACCGGCCTCGCCACCTGTGAAGGCCATGTGGTTCACCGCGGCAGCCGCCTTGCCACGGCGGAGGGCAAACTTCTGGACGCGCGCGGCAAGCTGATCGCCCACGGCACAGTGACCTGCATGATCTTTAAGCTGGAAGCTTGAACCAGCCAGCCCTAGAGGCGTGTTCTCCATAAACAACCCTTCCCCGCTTGGGAGTTTGGGGATAGGAGTGCGTCATGACCGACACTTCAGACGCACCCCGCCCCAAACGTCCCGGACCAAAATCTTCCGGCTCGGCACGCGGCAACTGGCAGAAATCCCGCTCCAAGGGCAAACCTGCGCCGCGCCGCCCCGGCCTGCCGCCAGAAGGGCCCGTTCTTCTTTATGGGCTTCATACGGTGGAAGCCGCCTTTGCCAATCCGGACCGCAAGCGGCTGAAACTCTATGCAACGGAAAATGCCCAGCGCCGCCTGACTGAGCGGGGCGTTGCAATCGATGTCCCTGTCGAAGCCAAACGGCCGAAGGAACTCGACCGCATGGTGACAAGGGATGCGGTGCACCAGGGCGCCATCCTGGAAGCTGATCCCCTGCCCTTTTATGGGGTGGAGGAATTGCGCGGCGCCCGATTGGTGCTTGCGCTCGATCAGGTAACCGACCCGCACAATGTCGGCGCCATCCTGCGCTCTGCAGTTGCCCTCAATGCCGATGCCGTAGTGACGACCGAACGTCACGCACCGGAAGAAGGCTCGGTGCTTGCCAAATCCGCCTCTGGCGCGCTCGACATGATCAAACATGTGAGGGTGAAGAACATGGCCCGCTTTGTCACCGAAATGCGGGACCAGGGGTTTGCAGCAATCGCCCTCGACAGCGACGGCCCGGCCAGTCTGGAAGAGACCGAGTTTGGTCCCAAATCCCTTCTCGTGCTCGGCTCGGAAGGCAAAGGCGTCCGCCAGGGCGTGCGCGAGGCCTGCGACCGCCTTGCCCGGCTCGACATGCCCGGCGCCATCCGCTCCCTCAACGTCTCCAACGCCGCCGTCCTGGCGCTTTATGTGGCCCGGCAGAAGATGGGGCTTTAAAGACGCCCCACCCGCGGCGGCCATGAAGGCGTATCCCGATCGCCTCAACCATTGTTGTGCCGCCCCGGACTTGGATACCGGGGCCATTTCGATCACCTCCCTCAACTCCACAAGCCGTCATCCCGGCAAACGCAGTGCGACCCGGGATCGGAGAGCCATAAGCTTCTCCGTAAACACGGTAGAACACCGCCAGCGCCGGGGCTCCCCGGCCCCGGATCTCCGCTTCGCTGCGTCCGGGGTGACGAATGGGGAGGTTTGCTTCCAATTGGGTACCGGCTCTTAGACCAGGATGGCCACAGGCAAGTCACGCTCTACAATTTTTGCCCCGGGTGACACCGCAACCCTTCGACGTTACAGTTCGCACTGCAAGCTGGACGGGAAGACGGATGGCAGCCAGCGGTACAGCAGAGCCGGATATGGAAAAGACCCTTGAGACCTGCCGCGATGCCGTCAATGAAATGGCCGGGCGGTCGCGCGGGTTATGGCTGAGTTTTATCGCCCTGCTCGCCTATCTGTTCATTACCGTCGGCGCCGTCACCCACCGGGACCTGTTGCTGCAAACCCCGGTAACCTTGCCGGTGCTGAATGTCGGCCTGCCGCTCACCGGTTTTTTCGCCATCGCGCCGCTATTCTTTCTGATCAACCATTTTTATCTGCTCTTGCAGCTTAAAGGCCTCAGCCGGCGGATCCGGGAATTCAATGACAGGCTCGCAAAAGCAGCATTGCCACAGGATCAGGCTGATTTGGAACGGCGCAAACTCGACAGTTTTGTTGTCGTGCAATTGCTCGGCGGCACGGATGAGGAAACGTCCGGACGGACCAGCCTGTTTCTCAAATCCATCGCATTGATCACCCTGGTGCTTGCACCCCTGGTTCTGCTGCTGATGATCCAGCTGCAGTTTCTGGCCTACCAAAGCGAGTTGATCACCTGGCTGCACCGCATTGCGATCCTGATTGATGTTCTGCTTCTGTGGATCTTCTGGCCAGCTATCCGGACTGGGGATTGGACGCCCGTCAGAAAGCCCCGGCTGATGGGCACTGCAGTTTACGGGCTGATGTTTTTCGTCTGCCTGATCGCGACGTTTCCCGGCGAATTTGCGGACGGTGGGCCGAATGCACGGGATTGGGCCAAACACACCGACAGCCGGGGTTGGTGGATCAAGGACAAGATTTTTGGCGGCGTCATACCTTCCGAACAAAATTCGGCAAAACTTCAAAACGGTTTGCCAGGGTTCGCGCGAACCTTACACCTAGCTGATGCGTTTGATTTGTTGGACTTGGACAAGATTGAAAAATCAGTTTCAAGACACAATCGAAGAAACAGCAATACCTTGTTGTCAGGTGCAGAAAGGGTCGCTTCGTTTCGAAATCGATCTCTGCGTGGAGCGGTGTTTACTCGATCCGACCTTCGGCTCTTAGATTTGGAGGCGACAAAACTCCAAGGTGCGATTCTATCGCTAACTAATTTGAGCGGCTCGTCACTCAATTCCGCCGTATTGACCGGAACCTATCTTATCGCCACAGATCTCAGTGAGGCTTCATTAGAGGCAGCTGACCTACAAGAAGCGAAACTTGCCAGCGCAAACTTGAGCAAGGCGTCGATGTCACGCGTAAATCTGCGCAATTCCGTGTTGGATAACGCTACACTGGCAGACGCGAAGTTGCATGAAGCCAACTTGCAAGGCGCCTCCTTCTGGGAGGCAAACCTTCAACGCGCCGATCTTCATTTTGCGAACCTAAGAGATGCGTTTCTGAACACGGCCAATTTACAAGAAGCTTCTCTAAAACAGGCCTTTCTTCGCGACGCACAAATAAAAGGCTCATTTCTGAAGGGGGCGAAACTAGATGAGGCTATTCTCAAACAAGCGATATTAGACGGCTCCTATTTCGACGCTGCTTCACTTATTGGCGCAAACCTGCAAGGAGCATCGCTATTTGGAACCTACCTTCGCGATGCAGAATTGGCATACGCCAAGCTTCAAGGGGCATCCATGAACCTAGCCAGCTTGCAAGGCGCCAATCTATTCCAAGCAAACCTTCAGGGAGCATCACTGGAGAATGCTAATCTGCACGGAGCTATTCTGGACAGTGCCAATATAATTGGCGCTTCCCTAAAACTAGCAAAGCTCCAAGGCGCATCGCTAATCGGCGTTGATGGCCAAGTAACCGCATTCAGCTCTGCTGACCTCAGAGGGGCCTCGTTAAACGAAGCCAGCCTTCAAGGTGCTGAATTTGACGATGCTGACCTTAGGGCGGCATCACTTGAAGGCGCATATCTATGGCGTGTGACTGGAAAGCCATATTTGGGGGATGGGCAGGATATCAGTCTGGCTTCCGCAGTTTTATCTCCTCCCAACAAAGACTGGTATTCAGAGGTAGAAGACACAGCATTCGTTGGCATTGAGGACGATCCCCTTCGGGAACATGTCGGTCTGCGCCTTCAGAAACTAAGAATGCCGGAAAGCCAATTCTCGAAACTCTCGCAGCAAACCAAGAGCGGTTTTGTCTGGGATAAGAATTCTATTCAGAACCTCAGTTTTTTGAAATCGACAGTTCTTACACAGTCCCTACGTCACGTGGTATGTGAAGATCGCCTCATAGAGGCCATACCATATGTCGCTAAAGGACTTATCCGGCACAAAGGTTATTTCCCAGAAGATATTAGTCCCCGCCTCGAAGAGGTCGGCCCGAACCACCTCCCCCAACTTGCCAAATACCTGTTGGACGCAGCTGAGGGTCGCCGGGACGATTGCCCCGGCGTGAAGGGATTGGATGATGCGTCTATTGCCAAATTGCGTGAATGGGCCAAACCGGCCGAAGAGACCGGGCACGAACAAGCTGCGAAAAACTAGCCGTTCACGACCGATTCGAAGCCTTCGAATTGCGGCGGGCCGGCGTAGAAGTTCTTGTTGCTGCCGGCATTCTTGTGGGCGTTACGGAACTGTTCGGACCTGGTCCAGGCAATGAAATTCTCTTTCGTCTCCCAGATCGTGTGGGAGGCATAAAGCACCGTCTCACCGTCTTCTGCTTCCGGGCCCTTGAGTAAATGAAAGCTCTTGAAACCTTCCAGTTGATCCAGCTGCGAATCCCGGTTGCGCCACACCGTCTCAAAGGCCTCTTCCTGACCCTTGATCACCTTGAACCGGTTCATTGCGAGAAACATGGGCGGCTTTCCTTGTGTTTTCAGCCATTCGGACAGAGCCGACGGCAATATTCCTGAGTGGAATTTTCATATTTACGGCAATTCCTATCTGCCGTCATCCACGAAAAGCAACTACCGTAACTGGCATCGGAGAGCCACAAGCCATCAGGTAGGATGCATCAAAGCCGCTAGGACTTGGGCTCCCCAGCCCCGGGTCTCCGCTGCGCTGCGTCCCCGGTGACTAGCGGAGGGAATTGCATTCAAGCGGTCCCGGATCAAGTCCGGGACGGCGATAAACGGTCGGCACGTGCATCTCGAACCGAACCACCCGCGCCGCGCCGGACTTGATCCGGTGCCTTACTGCTGCCGATAGCACCTCAACCAGCCCTCATCCTGGGCAAATGTAGTGCAACCCGGGAGCAGAGAGCCAGAGGCCTCCCGTTAGAACGCCAGCAGAGAAAACGGATGCGGGCGCTGCCAGCCGTAGAGCGAGAGGCGTTTACGGCCAGCTTCCGCATGGCCACGGCGGTGAAATCCCAGAACATTGGCGATCACCAGCGTGTTGCCCGGACAGGTGACGGCGACGGGCGCCGGCAGCCCGAGGCCGGCGAGATCTTCTTCACGAACACGGAACGAGCCGCCAATGTTCGGCTGGGCGTGGGTGGCAATCGCCTCATTGGCGTTTTCCTGCTCCCAGGCAAGCCGCTTGGCATCCAGCTTGTGGCTGCCCGGCACATAGACAAACGGGCCGTCAGCCTCCTCAACCGGCTTTGGAAAATACCAGAACTTCATGGCGGAAAAGAATGTGTCCCGGTGCATTTCCTTCTGCAGGTCCGGATTTGCCTCCTCCTTGCCGTGAAGCACGAAATAGATGTTGGTCTTGCGGGCCTGGTGCGGAAGGCCGACGATCGACCGCGTCAAAGCGCTGAGATCCTTGTTGCGTGTGAAGGCGGCCACATTCGGCATCTTCTGCGGGTCGATATCGATGAACCGGTTGAGCGTACCACCATCATAGCGGTCGAAGCCGCCATTGAATGGCCTCTTGGCGCCAAATCCCTGCTCCAGGTTTTCCTTCACCGGGGCTTCCCTTTCGGCCGCGTCAACCGCACGGTCCGTTTCCTCCACGAGGCCCTTGTGCTGAGCATCCGGCAGGAAGCCGTTGATCGCGACATAGCCGTCCCGGTCCAGTGCCTCCAGATGGCCTTCCAGATGAGCCGGTTGATTTGGCACCATACTGCGCCGGAACTTCTTCAGGCCCTCGGCCACAACCATCCGCCGCTGGTGCAGGCCATGCCTGTTCAGCCCTGCATGGCCGATCCAGGGGTCATCAAATTGTTTTTTGGCAGTAAACAGCGACAGCATGGGCATGGTCTCCCAAATACGGGTTGCTCATAAACACAATGATGCACAGGCTGTTTTTCAGCCAATGCTGCCTCAGTTGTGAAAAATTGGCAATTCGTTGAAATTGCCTCTTTCCCATCCGGTCATTTCGGTATAGTGAGCGTGTCGGCGCTGGAAGGGATCGCTTCCAGGTGCCTTTAGCCGGTATAGCTCAGCTGGTAGAGCATCTGATTTGTAATCAGGGGGTCGCGGGTTCGAATCCTGCTGCCGGCACCACTTTTTCGCATTAGCTGTTTGATATCACTTGTATTTTTAGATTGACGAGTAATTCGAGGGCCAATAGTGGTGCCAACTTTCCATAGAAATTGATGTCCAGCTACGAGGCCCTTCCCATTCATACGGTATAAGTTGAAGGACAAAGCATAGGACAGCTCCACGGACGCGTCTTCTAACCTAAAGTCGAGCCGCCGCTGTTTGTCAAATATGATCGGCTGATAGTCACGCAAGAACACGACGTGCTAGATTTCGCATATCCATGCAAGAAACATCGGCTCTTAGAGAGCCTGCTAATTTTAATCCGGTCTACGAAATCGGATGCACCAATGCTTCTGCAAGCGAATTTCCGATCACATATCCACGGGCAATCCCACACGTATGGCAAATTTCGTAAGTTGAGCGGTCTTGCTTAGACCGGTTTTAGTTATGATGTTACGCCGGTGAAAATCGACCGTTCTAGCAGATAATCGGAGTTTTTCTGCGATTTCAGTGGAAGAAAACCCGTTTGCAATCAACGCCAGAACTTGCTGCTCCCTATCGGTTAGACGCGCCAAGATCTCACCGTCCTGATCATGACCATCAACCGTTGTGGGTGCACCTTTTAGATAGGAACTGACCGACGTAGCGCCCTTTGCCACTGATCGAACAGCCTTCAACAACTGGCCAAAGGAATCCTGCTTCACCACATAGCCGTTAGCACCAGATCGCATCGCCCGCTGCATAACGGCGGCATTCATGTGCATGCTAAGCATCAATATGGGCGTTTGGTGGCCAAGTGCCCTCAGTTCACTCAAGACTGCGAGGCCGCTCTTTCCTGGCAAGGAAACGTCCAATATGAGCAGGTCTGGTTGCAGGTGCGCATTGTGTACAAGCGCCTCTTCACCAGTTCCGAAGGTTGCAATAACTTCTATGTCTTCTTCACGATTTAAATCATGCGCGAGCAGATCACGCATCAGCACGTGATCATCAACGATTACTATCCTAATCATTTGACCGGAAACACGACCTCTACCGTGGTTCCGTACCCCGGGCGGCTCTTGACCTCCAATGATCCATTCAACGCAGACGCCCGCATTCTCATTGACCCAAGACCAACCCCCTCGGTCACCAATGCTGCATCAAATCCACGGCCGTTGTCTTTGATTACAAGTGAATGCAGCCCTCTGCCCTTGCGATGCGACACGATTACTTCGTCGGCCTGCCCGTGAACAACCGCGTTACGTGCAGCCTCCTGTACAATTCTATAGATTTGGCGAACTTCTGTAGTTCTCAGGATTAATTTCACTGGGAAATCGGCTACAAATTTGCAGCTGATCAAACAACTCCAAGCCGATATTGCTTCGCGTACTGTTTCCGACACATTCACCATTTCGGTGTCGGTTTCGGGCTTGTCCCCCACAATATCGGATATCTCTTGGCTGATCTGCACGATCTCGTTCATGGACGGCTTCAGATCGGCGGACGCGATTTCATCGCCGCTTAGGGCCAGCTGCTCCAGCGCATACCGAACAAATGCCAATCGCTGCTGTATATTGTCATGCAGCTCTCGGGCCAGTGCAAC
This sequence comes from Roseibium sp., assembly GCA_965230705.1. Classification (GTDB taxonomy): domain Bacteria; phylum Pseudomonadota; class Alphaproteobacteria; order Rhizobiales; family Stappiaceae; genus Roseibium. The sequence goes on from CBDDLN010000002.1 coordinate 526,006, forward strand.
CTCTTGATGGCGCTTACCGAAGTTGGTTTCACTTGCATCCGAAAGGCACGCTTCGGCCCCCCGAGGAAGCAAGTAATTACCTTTTATCCGAAGACCGTCAAGCGCCTCGGAACGACCTTGTTGCAGAATAGATCCCATAATATTAACTGGCGGCAAAGAAAGCTCCCTGCAGCCATACCCCGCCTGTAAAATTACCAATCCGAACTAACGAAAATCACAACCTGTAATATCTAATAAGTACTGAAATAATTGGTAGCAAGCTGGTACTAGTACCAGTTATTACTGTATATTTTCTCAAGACACGCTTACCCCATCACCCACTCGCCCAAAACGAATAATGAATACATAGAGTTAGCATCGCAAATATGTCAACAGATATGCCCTAATTTTCATATAGAAAATGTTTGATTTTACAAAGATCTACAAAGTGAAATAAAAAATTCGCAGCTACATGAATGAGTTCATATAATTGATTTATATATTTAGATTTTTTATGACAGTTATAAAAGATTATATTTCAATATCTGGGGGACGAAGAAAACCGTTGCAGGTTATGCAGGCATAAACCTTCACGGCCAACCAATTTTGAATCCAGCAGTCTCAAGGTGGATATCTGCACCCCAACAATTTGCCGTGGCCCAACTTGTTCGGACCAACCGTATAACCAAGCCAGAATAGGCGGCCAGATATTTGCCGGACAGGATTGAGCCACCTCATGCCACTCCGCTTCAAACGCACTCGAACTCCCTGAAAGCCCCCCCAAAAAAGGGCTTTCAACTTCGAGGAGGAACCGTCCCGCACTTGCTGTAGACCATGCCAGAATCTATTTGGAACCGATCGGCTTTTTCTGACAGCTACAGCCGACTTGCACAGCACCATGCCTCTCGCAGGAAACGTAACGGCCTTTGCAATGCCATAAAAAAGGGGCCCTGAGGCCCCTTTTCATTTTTGGTGGGAAATTGACTTAGACAAGCACCCAATCGTCCGTCGCAGACTGGAACTCCGAAACAGTCATGCTGTCAAAGGTAACCGTTTGACCAGGAGCCAACGCCAGCACGGCATCACCACCATCATCGGTCATGGCGTCAATAACGGCCTGGGTATCGGCAAAGCTGAACGCGGTCAGGTCAACCACATCACCAATTGTTCCGTTGGATCCGGCTGCAAGCTCGAAACCAAAGACGGTGTCATTGCCATTGCCGGAAATGAAGCCGACAAAATCGTCGAACCCGTCGGTGCCAAGGTCCAGATTGTCGTCACCGGCACCACCCCAAAGGGTGTCTTCACCGTCACCGCCGATCACATCATCGTCGCCGGAGCCGTTGTACAGCTCATCATCACCGTCGCCGCCATCAACATTGTCGTTGTCGCCGGCACCGCCGTAGATGAGGTCATCGCCGTCACCGCCGGTAATTGCGTCGGTACCATCATCCGAACCGGAGTAAATGGTATCGTCGCCGGCTCCGCCATCAATGACATCGTCCAGGAGGCCACCACCAAGCAGATCGTCTCCGTCGCCGCCGTTGACGTCGTCGTCATCGTCGCCTGCCCAAATGGTGTCGTCACCAGCATCGCCGAACAAGTCGTCTTCGCCTTCGCCGCCGAACAGCTCGTCGTTGCCTTCGCCGCCGAGAAGCGTGTCGTCACCGGTGCCGCCACCCATGGTGTCGTCACCAACGCCACCGCTGAGAGAGTCGTCGCCGTCATCGGTCTGACCTGCCCACCAGGTGTCATTGCCATCGCCGCCAACAAAGCTATCATCGCCACCATTGCCGATTGCGGTGTCAGCCTCATCAGTACCGTTTACGTCTTCGTCTTCGTCACCACCGGTGAAGGAATTGCCGCCATCGAAGAGATCAATCGTTTGATCGCCTGTAACCGTGAAGTCAAAGGTTTCAGTAAAAGTCGCGCCGTTGACGTCTTCAAAGACAACGTCAAGGGTGCCGCCATCATGCTCTTCACCGTTTTGCAGCAGTTCCAAATCATCCGCCGGTGTGTAGGTCAATGAACCGGTTGTCGGATCATAAGCAACAGTGCTGCCGTCAGAGAGCGTTGTGGTGAACACGCCTGCATCGCCATAGTCGCGACTGTCCGACCCAAGACCAACAACCTGCCAGGCGTCACCAGAGTCATCGGTGATGGTTGCTCCGTCGAAGCTCATAACACCGTTGGCGGCATCCACATCGAGAATTTCCTCACCATCCGGTGATGTATCAACGGAAAGGGACGAACCAATCAGGTACTGCTCGCTTGCCGATGTCAGGTCCAGGGAGCCGTTAGATGCGGTTACCATTTCGATATTCGACGTGGTTTCGTCATTGCCAGTGGCGGTTTGGGCAGCAGCCGTAAAAATGCCATCGGCAATTCCGAGCGTCTGACCCGTGAAGAGGATGTCGCTGTCAGTATCCTCCAGGTCAATGCTGGTTCCGTTGTCGGTGACCGTCAAACCGGATAGGGCTGCAGTATTGATTGCGGAAACCAAATCGGCAAGCGTATTGATTTCTCCAGTACCAGTTCCCAGCTCTCCGATAGGAGTGCCGTTGATTTCGATAACGGCATTGCTTTCTGCTGTTCCGTCCACATCTACATTCGCACCAAACAGGCCGGTTTCAACTGCAGCATCAGAACCTGTAGTATTAATGTTTCCACCCTGCTCCTCTCCTTCGAGAGTAAGGTCGAAATTGGAACCGTTCAGGACAGCTTCAGCCGTACCAGCGCCAAAGTCAGCGTTAATCGCAGCAATGAGGCCGCCCAGTGTATTTATTTCACCGGCATAGCTGTCTTCGCCGATCTCATAGGTATTAGGGGTGCCGTCAATGGAAATAGTAAGCTGATCGTTGGCTTCAATCTGCGGGGCAGTAGTTGTAGAGTTATTGTCTAGGTCATCGACCCCGTTTGCTCCCAAATTGTTGTTGTCGACAACGATCGTGCTTGTGAAGTCATCCTGCGCTGAGTTGAGCTCCAGCACGTCGCTGCCCACGCCGCTTACTGAGGCAAAGGTGAAACCGAATGCGGCATTTATTGCACCAACAAGCTCGGTTAACGTGCTGCTTTCATCAGCATCATTACCGATGGTGAACGTATGAGTGTCACCATCGTGGGTAATGTCAAACGTGTCATTAGCATCGGCAACACCGGCAGTTGTTTCAGCGAAAGCCAGATCATCTGTTGCGTCAATACCACCCGGATTTGTAACCGTGATTGCGCCAGGGCCATTCTGGTTGGCTGTCAGGCGCAGTTCAGTAGCATTGACATCAGCAACCAGCTCTGTGCCCACATCACTGTTGTTGATAGCAGTGACCAATGCACCAATCGTCGCATAATCAGCTGTGATAAAAGTCGCGGATTGCCCGTTGACATCAATCTGAAAAACATCATCCGTTGCTAAAGTAAAGGTTGTAGTTTCAACAACCTGCTGCGTACCGTCGGTAACGCCCCAATCTGTTACCAAATCGGCCGGCGTTGTGATGTTGTCACTTACGTAGTTAGCTTCAGAACCATCTTGGAATCCAGCAATTGCAGAGCCAAGATCTGACCCTTCAGCATTTGTCAGTTCGCTCGTTGTGCTCGTTGCTACGTCACCGTCGTTGTACCCGCCAGTCGCATCCTGCGTCAGGTCAGCAGTATCTGTCGGCGTGTAAGAGGTGTTCGCGCTGGCAGAGGTCGTGCTTGTGACCTCGGTGAAATCTGTCGTAGCACCAACAGCGATCTGATAGGCAGTGCCCAGAATGCCATCAGTTGCGAGCAGACCATCAAGGATCAACTCGTCGTCGTCATCACCGCCGTCAAGAACATCACTTCCGTCGGAGCCGTAAAGGGTATCATCCCCATCTTCACCAGAAACGTCGTCAGCACCGTCACCACCATTCAGCAGGTCATTGCCGTCACCGCCGGTGATCAGATCGTTGTCGTCACCGCCTTCGATCGTATCGTTGCCACCTGCACCATTCAGCGCATCATCACCCGCGAGACCAAGAATTGAATCGTCGTCGCTTGTGCCAGCATAGGTATCGTTACCGGCCGTACCGTTAAAAGTCGCCATGAGAGTATTCTCCAAACCTTTTTTACAATCACACTTCCTGCGACTTCTTCGGACCGGATTGGACAGATTTTCAGAGCAATAGAGCTCCATCAGGCATTGAACTTTCCAGGACACGGCCAAGCCATCTCCCGCCACCTGGCCAGACCAGGTTTGCACCACTCAGCCGGCAACCGGCCCTCAGCGCTTAAAAAATTCAAGCAATCAAAGGTGAGGTGACCTTGCCATCGGCAACCCACCTCTTGACCGCACCTTCAAGAACTCTCGTTCCGCCGCCGAATGACCCAAGAGCGTCATCGGCGGAATCTGCCCGTCGCATCACCACTGGCAATCTCGAAACCCGCTTTCATTGCAAGAAACGTTTTCTCAATCGACATTAGTCAATCCGAAGAGTCTTCCGATCTTTATCTAGATATCGATTCCAATGTCAATGTTAAAACAAAGTTATTTTGTAATATTTTTCAATAACTTATAGTAAAAAGCACGAAAAGGACATGAAGATTCCGGCTAAAGATCTTCATGCCCTACTTCTCATGGCCGCCAATATCTTCAAAAAGCGGTGATATTTTTGTATGGAAATTTGACATTGATCGATACGCATGGGTTTGCCGGAAGTAACTGGTAGAACTACTTGGTAAACTCGCACTTCTGTCGGGTAACTGACGACACCCACAACCAGGTGACAATCTGTAAGGGAGAAATGGGCAAGCGGAGTTAGACAATGCCTGGTTTATGACCGCCTTTAGGGCCCATAAATGCGCGACCGGGGCAGTAGCTACCTTCAGGCCAAGCGGGCTATTGCTTTTGAAGCTGAAGAGAACTGCGCAGCGGGAGGGGCATTGCCTGCCGCAACCGATCGAGCGCCACTGCTCGATGACGCTATGCGTACTCCAAACTGGCAACAGCGAAAAAATTCGCTCAGGTGTCTAAGAGAGGGTACGCAGTTTTTGATCGCAAGCAGAAATTCAAGACAACCCCCTCCAGGGGCGCCGGCAATTTTTTTCAGAAAAAATGGGCCGCCAATCCCGGCACGAGCAACATGCGCAAGGCTTATCTGGCGATCCTTGGCACCCGCGGGCATTTAATGAACTCAGGAGGACCCACGCTTTGCAAACAGGACCGTTCGGAAGGTTTTTGGCTCACAAAGTTATTGCTGTTGGGATTATCTGCTGGGCACCCTCGACGGTCTCAGCGAAATCGATAGTCGTTGAAAAGATGCAATGCAGTGATGATTTGGCAATCTAGAACTAACTTTATTTGCCACGCATCTACTATACTCGTATCGACATATATGTAAAAAAACCGGCACAATGGCCGGGCTTTCTGGCGTCAAGATGACAATGCTTAGGCGGCTTTTGCTCAAGCACCTGCACCATGAACTAAATTCAATTCGGCTGACATCCCTGCGTCCAATTGAGTAAGTCTATCGGTCAAAGTTTGAATCTTGGATTCACCATCTAGGCATTCAAGCTCCATAGCGCGCAAGAGTCGCTCTGCCGATTGGTTTGCAACCGCCGTACCTCGCTCCGTTGCCTCCCAATTGCTGATGGACATCGCGGGTCAACAACACGCATTAAGTGAAGAGTATTGACAGCACACCTCTTCTGCCGGACATTTGGATAGGTAAAAATCACGATAGATGAATCTCGGATGTAATTGCTTGGGGAGCGAAACAAATGTCGCCATTTCCATACAGGTTCACCAAGGGGAAATATGTTCTAGTAGACAAGGACGGAAATGAGATATCTGACCCTTGGAAGATCGACATTGATTTCAACGAAGGTAATTGGCATTCCATACATCAGCTGGGTGGCACACCAGGCGGTGGAGGTGAGGAAAAGGGAACCATTTCACTCTTAACTGACAACCACCATCTGTACATGTATCTGGAATTGACATGGACAGTTGGAGACAGACCGGATAATCACAAATTGATGCGGCTGGTGCTCGATCATCGAACGCTGAAGGCCGAGGGTTTTTTATACGAGCAAGCTACCGGCCGATATAAGGTTGAGTTAGACACACTCATTCCGCAAAGTGACGGGCCAGGAACCTGATTTTGGGACGCAGCCGCTCAGCCTAGGTCGATATCAAACAATCTCAGCCCCCGGCATGGCTGCCAGGATGATCTGCTGGGCTTGTTCATGAGTCTCGGCACGCACGATTGCCTGCGCATTCACCTTGCGCTTGGTTCCCCAGCGGTATGTGATCCGGATCTCGCCTTGGCCGGGCTCTAGTCCGGAGACATGGCGCTCGGCTGACTTGGCGCTCGGCCAGATATGCGGAGCAATAGCGCTGGCATGCGTCATGCTTGTGGTTATGAGCCCTAATTCATCGAGGCACCGGTCGACCTTGTCATGACGGCCATTCCTTAACTCCGCAGTCGAATCTTGGGAAACCCCATTATTAAGATTATATAATGGGGTATCCCCATTTTCAGTGCGGAGATAAGCGCCACCCCTCTCAGCCCACACCGCAAAGCCTTCTTTCTCACGGAAATCCGCCCCATTGATCTGCAGCCCGTGAAAGTCGAATGCATCACCGGCAGACATGGCCGCATCAATCCTGCTGATCTGATCACGTGTCGCCGGTTTTTTCTTATCCTCATTGATGTGCTGATCGATCTGCTTGTCAGTTGCTTCCGTAAGCCCCAGCGCAGCCTCAAAGCCCGGCAACCTATCCGGCACACTCCGCAACACGCCCCGCCGCCTCACGCCAGCCCCATAGCCTTCCAGTGGCCACACGCCTCGCGCCAACAAAGCACCCTGCCAGCCGGTCATAGCTTTCAGCGAGTCGCTATCCAGATAACCGTCAACCGGCCTGTCCAGCGGAACATTCGTCAGAATAATCTCAGTCTCCGGGTTGTCAGCACTACGCCGCACACCGCGCGCCCTACCGACAGCCTGAATCAGTTCGCTCTCGCAAATAGAGCGCCGGACACGCTCGACACGCTCGTCCGGATGCCACTCCGCCTCCTTGATGACTCCTCCGCCTCCACGGCGCTTTATTTCACGCTTCTCCCGGTGGAACATAACCCGCCCCTGATCATCCGGCGCGATAACATCGACCGGCTCACCAAAAATCACTGCGGCCAACCGCTCACAGTCCCGAACGGACGGCGACTGGCGACCAACGATTACCAGCGAGTCCACGCCTTCAAAGTCGTTTTGTCCACGCAGGGCACCGAAGTGCATCATGCGGTCATCAGGCACGCCCAACGCCTGCAGTTCCTTACGGATGCCCTTTGGCACTACCAAGCCGACAGAGCCGCCCTGGGTAGCCTCCAGAAGCTCATACAGAGCCGCTACACGCGCGACATTGTTCCGGGCGGTGATCGTCCGCTCCATACACTTGAGGCGCTTGTATTCGGCTTCCTCGTCGTTGTTAGCGGGTTTCCGCCTGCCGGTGACATACTTACTCCGCCACGCCTTTACCTCTTCGACGGTCGGCTCGGGATTATCATCGTCCCACTTCGGCGCCACCAGCTGCGTGTATGACATGCGCTTGTCGATCAGCTGCAACCGGCGCACGCCCTCGCCATCTTCGACCTGCACGTCAGCCGCGAGATCCAGGTTCGGAAACCATTGCTGCAGCATCTGGCCATCGGCTGTTGCATCCATGATCAGAACCGGCGTATTCCGCACCTGCTTTGCCAGGGTCATTCGAGTCCGCGTGACGGCGCATAACTCAAATTCCTTACCCACTTTGCGGCTTGCCAGCTCGACTTGTGGAATCGGCACATTGAAATGCTTGTGCTTCTCCGCGTCTTCAAAACCCTGAATAAGAGCGTTCAGGATTTTCACGATGTCCCTTACCGGCCCATTGATCGCCTCCGCCCGGCGCAATAGTTCGTCACTCAGGCGCTGGTCAGACAGGAATGCCAGCATGTCTGACGACACAACCGCCTTGTGCTTCCACGCAAACGAGCGCAAATGCTCCAGATCCTGCTTGTAAATCCATTGCGATTTTAAGGTCTCGACGGAAACGCCGTCGCCATCCTTAGCGCCTTCCAAAACACCAGCCAGCTTATCGAGTTTCTTGTAATAATCACCTGCATCAAATGGCAGTTTGTCAGTGTCTACCACAGCACCAGATTCAGCCTCGGCGTACAAGGCAACCAAGTCCGCCCGCAATGACGACACTGGCGCATAAGAATTGCCATCGGCTCCGGATACCAGATCGGCGGGCTTTGTTTCGTCCAGGATGATCAGGTCGAAGTCGGGATTTTCGATCCGACCTGCATACCGTTCTTCTGTTGTCAGTTCCCTGCGCAGGATAGACTTCGGAAGATTACCCAGGCTGACATCACCAGCGACGATGACGATCTGGGCAGTAATGACCTGTGATGTCTGTTGCTGGTAGTAGCAGGAAAGCTTTTCAGATGATCCAGCTGTGGGCTTGAACGGGCAGTCCTTACATGCCGCTGATTGGCTCCCCCCGGCTTTACGGACCTCGCGCAACCGCTCCGGCATAGCGCACGCCTTTTGATCCTCGCGCACCTTATCCAAGTCCGGCCTCGGGTCCGGCGCTTCCGTCCCCCGCCACACATGGACATCAGCGCTGGGATTGCGTTCCATCTGAATCAAAGCCGTCTCCAGATCATCACGCAACTGATCCGCCATTTTGTGGTTCGGCATGCGGATAAGCACCCTGAAATGCGGGTTCTTGGAAATCGCCTCGATGGCCTTGGAAACAATCGCATGAGTCTTCCCAGCGCCTACGGAAACGCGGATCAGTGTTTGGGCTTCCGTGCGGGCATAAGCGTCGATGTTGCCGCCCGCCTCTGCCCATGCTTCGCACCGCTGCTTGCGCGCCTCCTCAGCCGCATCAAATACCTTGGCGACAGTATTGCTGATTTCCTTCTGCGCATCGTCAAGGGACAGCCAGCCGTGATTGACGGGCTGCGGCGACTCTGGTTCCGGATTGGGTTCTTCCTTCGCCCCCGGCTCCCAGGGCGGCAGTTCTTCCGCAATCTGGTCTGCGAATTTGTCGAACAGCCAATCTTCAGCCTCGGTGTACTCAAGGTTGAGCGCAGCGGCGACCAGCCCAGCGGCGGAATAGCTGCGGCTTGTTCCAAAATCGTGGATGCCGCAATCATCGAGGAGGAGGTTCTGCTTGCGCTGGGCAGTCGGTTGCCCGGTCGTTGACCCTCGGGTCGTGTTGGTTGCCCAGTAGCCGTTGGCACCTTTGGAGATGTTCGCCAAGCCCAGATCGAAAATCCAGTGGGCAATGGCTTCCGGAGATCGCAGGGCGAAATTATCCAGCATGCTAGGGCCATGCGTCACTGGATAGACACCTGCGCCCCTGCCCGCACGTCTAGCACTGCCGGTCTCAGAAACTTCGCCGAACGCGCTCAACGCCTCGGAAATCGCGTCCAGGGCAGCTTTCGTGAACTCCGGAAGGTCTCCGGGTTCGTAGTCAGTCAGGATGTCATCAGTGGTCCAGCGATACCGACAGCCGCTGGGATGCAGCGACGGCGGCATGACCGTTTGGCGCCCAGCGCTGAGACAATCGGCAATGCCCTGATCATTGAGTCGCAGCTTCGCCGGAAGGGCTGCTGCATATGCGGGGTCAATGCGAAAGAATTGCGTGAAGCCCTTGTGCGCGGCCTTGCGAATGATGGGACCGTCAACAGAGTCCAACGCCTCGGCAACCGCGCTGATGATTGCCGGGTCAGTTGTGTCCAGATCGAATGCGAATAGATGGGTTTGATCGTCGTCACCTTGCGGACCAAGGCGGAGTCCGACGTTCATGGATACGGACCATGATGCGCGGATAGCGCCGGACTGACTCAGTTCTTCAAATGAGGTTTGTTGCCAGCCCTTTAGCGGCTTGGGTGCGCGCTCGCCAACAACGAAGGACTCGGCAAGCTGCGGATAGTATTTTGCTTTTGCTTCGCGGTCGGCTTCGTTGACGATTACCCCGGTGGCTACCGCTGGGACTTTGCCCCGATACGCAACCGGCAAGGCACAGTAGCCCACCGCGTACAACGCAGGAGCGGACGCGCGAAACGGTGAATCTATCGAGGATTTATCGGGAGTCTGATCTGTTTGGGATGGTTGACTAGTGCCCACATTTTGGGCGTTAATTCGGTTAGTCACTTCGATTTCTCTTTGGGTGGGTGGCTCACCCCTGAGACGTTGGAAGCGTCGTCAGGAACTCATTAAAAGGCTCAGCGTTTTGGTCGGCGCTGGGCATTATTCTTTTGTGCGATCTTATTAATCTGCAGGGCGAGCCCGGAACCGGGCAAATACGGCACCAAAGCCCGAAACCATGGCGGACTATCCGGCGGCAATTTCAGCTTTGGCAAGAATTAGGCTCGGGTCTTCTAGGGTGAAGGTCACAACTCACGGGATGCGGTATAGGCCTCAATTTCGGATGCACGGAACGCAACGCGCCGCGTGCTGACCTGGATGGCCCGAGGGAAGTCGTTGTTCCGGCGAAGGCGCCACAACGTTACGCGCCCAATGCCGAGCGCTTCACATACCTGTTTTTGAGAAAGTAACTTCATGGGGATGCCTCCTGTTTCGTTTCAGTAGGCCCCCTAATATTCACATAAATTCCGCTGCCGATAGAAACAGAGCCACCCATAGCTCTGTTCCTGTTGCAGATGCATCACAACTCGATGCTGTCAAGCGCCTTCTTTATTGTTGTGTCCGATACGCCTTCGGCTTCCGCAACTTGCGCTATAGCGGCTGTTTTGTTGAATCCTTGAGCCATCAGAGAACGCACCTTTGCAGCGCGTCCGGCGCGGATCATAACAGTCTTGTCAGCGCCGCCCGGTTTTTCCTTCACCACCAGCTGCAAGTCTGAGTCTGAACCCTCCAGCATACTTGCCAGCAATTCACGAGCACCTTTCGAAATCGGCCTGTCAGAGCGGAGGATATCTATCAGGCCACCAACATCCCTCTTGTCCTCGATAAGTCGCTGCCGGGCTCCTATTTCCCTAATGTCAGCCACTTAGTCACACCACCCGGTCTTTTCGTTCAACAGTTTCTGACAGACAGTGTTCTTCCCAGGCTTTCATCAACATTCTCCTGCGTTCGAGAGCACTGCCGCGCCTATAGGCCCGTACCGTCCGGTTGCCAACGACATGGTGCAATGCCAGCTCCGCAAGTGCATCATTGAACTCCGTTTCCTCACCAACCCAATCTCTAAAACTCGACCTCATTCCATGAACAGTTGCAGCAAGTCCTTTCAATGGTTTTGCCAGCGCTGCATCTGTGATCGGCTTTCCTGAACGTGTGCCGGCAAAAATGTAATCCTTTGCCCCAGAATCAATTCGCATCTTTACAATCTCGATCATTCGGGGCGTCAATGGGACTTGGTGTTCAGCTGGTCTTTTCATCCTGTCAGCGGGAATAGTCCAAATGCAGCTTCTAAAATCAAATTCCGCCAAATGAGCTCCGCGAATTTCTTTCGACCTGACACCTGTCAAAATACACATTTCCAACGCCCGAGGGCTTACACCGGCTTTCTGCTGCAATTGTGCGACAAAGGCAGGCAGCTCTTTGTAGTCCATAGCTAACTGGTGTCGCACAACCTTTTTTTGTTTAGGAAGTAAATGCTTAAGATGTCCTCGCCACCTGGCTGGGTTATCTCCTGACCGTAGGCCGGCTGCAGCAGCTGCATCTAGAACCAACTCAAGGTTTATCCGAAGCCGCTCAGCCGTGGCTTGTTTCTCGAGCCATACAGGCTTAAGAACGCGCAGAATATCGGCCGTGCCGACAATACTTATCGGTAATGGTCGAAGTGATTCGCAGTAATCCGCTGCCATTTGACGACCTCGAGGAGGGGTCCTTGACGGCCCTAGTAGCTGCATCTTCCAACGTCTTTTATGCGCGTCGTTTTTCCACCCGCTTTCATTGTCAGCGATATACTCTCTGGCAAACTCACCGAATGTCTTTTGAGTTACCTGACTCTGCCGAGGGTCACCGCCCTCTGCAACGATCCTACGCATTTCCGTCGCTTTCTCACGAGCGGCGAATAATGAAAGGTCGGGGAATATACCCAAAGCCTTTTTTGCCCGCTTTCCTGTCGCATCTGTCCAGCGGAATAGAAATCGTTTAGTGCCCGACTTCAAAACCTCGAGATAAAGCCCACCGCCATCTGAATGCATACCATCCTTGTATTTCTTGCAGCGTGAATCCGTCAGTTTCATATTATCAACTCGATAGCTGTGGTGCCGTTTTTGGTACCATTATCTTGGAATATTGTGAAACATAAAGGTACAGAACGAAATTAGGTTGGCAAAAATAATGTTACATAAGATACTGAATTTAATTACATTTTTGAGGCGATTTCAAACGTTTTTCATTTTGAGTTCGAATCCTGCTGCCGGCACCACTTTTCTTTTAGAAAACAGCTTCTTATGACTTCCCGGCCAAGGAACACAGATCCTGTTTAGGGCTCATTTCGTGCAGCGCGTAGCTTTGCTTGGCAGATGACGTTCTTGCAATTGGCATCCGGAAATGCGGCCAAAGACAAACATCTAGTGGCCTAGATTGAAGGGTTGGCCTACCAAAAGGCAGCTACCCGATTTCGTCACAGTACGGCCAGCCGGTTCCGGCCCTTGTGCTTTGCATCGTAGAGTGCAGCATCGGCTGTGGCGATTAGATCAGAGAAGGAGCCCATGCTTTTATTGGCTCTGGCGACACCGATGCTTACGGATACGTGTTTCGGCCCGTTCGGCAGCGGATGCGGTATTCCAAGCTCGGAAATGTCTTTCAAAATCCGATTAGCCGTATCGACAGCCCCACCTAGCCCAACATCCGGCAAAGTGACCGCAAACTCTTCTCCGCCATAACGGGCAACCTGACCATTGGAGTACTTCAAGGTTTCCGCAAGAAGATGTCCAATTTTACAGATACAGTCATCACCGGCCTGATGCCCGTACCGGTCGTTGTACTTTTTGAAATTGTCGATATCGACCAATAGCAAGCTAAGTTCTTTGTTTTGAGCTTTTGCGATTTGCCAATTGTCATCGATAAACTGATCAAATGACCGCCGGTTGGCTATACCCGTAAGGCCGTCGACCGATGCCAGGCGAAGCAACTCTGTTTCGGCGTTCTTTTGAACAGTGATATCGCGCAGCGTCTCCACGACCGCGATCAGCGTGCCGCATTCGGAAAATATGGGGCCAGCGTCAATCGCCAAATAACGCGGCTCTTGTGCGTGAGGAAAGTGACACCAGTTTTCTGCGGAAATCCGCCGCTCAGATTGAGAATACGACACAATATCTTCGTAGAGCTCTTCGAAGTGATCATCACCAGCAATCAAAAGGTCGGCAGCACACGGCCGTTTTTCCCGGTAGAAACCACGCCAGTGATCACGCGTTCCCGCAACTTCATCCGCAGGGACGCCAGTCAATTTTGCCAATGCGTTGTTCCAAATGATTACACGGCCCGTTGCATCCAAAACAAAGGTTGGCACGATAATGTCGCGCATCAGCTGGATCGCAAACGCTTCACTCTGATGGCCAATAATAGCTGGAATAGAAATAGACGCCCCTCCCCCCAAACAGGATGCGCAATTACGCAAGGTGTTTTAGTCAAAGATTTCTGAATATTATGTTTACATGAAATTTTTGTCTTATTTGAACAGCTGGACCCAAGACTCCCAAAAGTCCGGCTTGCGAGCTAACAACAACGGCCTGGTCACATCACTGACGGTACTCCTATCCCAGTGGAGACGTTCTATCCGCGCCCCGTACGCGCCGATCGAAAACCGGCAGCTTTCCCCAAACGCCCCGAAGAGCGAATGCCAAGTGCTTCCCGGCTACGGTTAGAAGATCTTCGCAACAATACATAATCGCCAAACGCCTACACTCCGGCCCTGTTCGGACTGCCCCAATCTGGTGCTTGCACGCATGCATTGAAAGAATGCGGAATTCCCAATCCGCACTGACTTTGAACGGTCAATCCGTTACCGTTTGGCCAGCAGCAGGTTCCAGTAGCTGCAAAAAATGAAGAAAGTGAATTTTGAAAGATGCAATCTTCCGACATTGCAATGGATGCCCATTTTCCAAGTTTTGTTTGCCGGCACCAGTTTGCCAACTCCGCATCCCTAAACCCTGCGCTCCTGCGGTACATTCTGGCAGAGCGGGCCAATGACGGCGCGGGTCTGCAAGCCTCAAACGTTGCCGCACTGGGCGGCTGGCGCAGCCGCAACAGTTTGCACAAGGAGGAAGTCTTCGCGCCTTTGGTCGATGCAATCCATAGCGTCGCTGAGACAATCGCCTCGAACCTAGACTACCACCCGGGCGCCAAACTTAAGATCGACCAGATGTGGGCAATGGCAAACCCGCCGGGCGCGTTCAATCGCAATCACCAGCACCCACATTCCCTCTGGAGCGGTGTCTATTACGTTCAAGTGCCTGATAACGCAGGCGCACTGGTCTTCTCTGACCCCAGGCCCGGCAATGTGATGTTCTGTGCCCAGCACCGCCCGGGCGCTGTGCCACCGCCCGAAGCCAGCCTGACAATTGAATATGAGCCTGTTGAAGGAACCCTGATGATGTTTCCAGGCTTTCTTGCACACTCGGTCGAACCGAACCTGTCGGAAAAGGCAGGAGATGCCGCTCTTCGTATTGCCATTAGCTTCAATCTTACTCAGCAATAAAAATGGCGGAAGGAACATGCCCTTCCGCCAATGTAATTTGTCAGTGCAGCTGCGGGTCCCAGCCGGTTACTTTTTTTCGGGAAGATCCGGCATCTTTTTTGGATCAAACACAACATCGCCGCGGTCGCCGTAATCACCTTTGCCGCTTGGATCCAGCTTGAAATTCGCTTCGTGGGTGGTCTTGCATGTTCCGCAACCGCCACCGCCGCCGCAATTGCACCCGCTCACACAGGCGACGCACCCCATACACGGTTCGCCGCACCGTCCGCCGGAAGTGCTCTCAAGATCTTCGTCTGACAATACTTCCAGGTCTTTGACCGGCTCTTCGGCTGATTTGCCAGTTTCCTTCTTGTCTTCAGGCATCTTGTATCCTCCGAACTTCAGGAAAAAGTTTCAAACACAGTTTTGGACCAATCTGTCGCTGGCCTTTTCTTATATGTAGCCGGCGGCCGCTATTTTTTGGGAAGATTAGGCATCTTTTTCGGATCAAACACGACATCGCCGTAGTCGCCCTTGCCGCTCGGATCCAGTTTAAAATTCGCTTCGTGGGTGGTCTTGCACGAGCCGCAACCGCCGCCGCCGCCGCATTTGCAGGCGTTGTTCGTGCAGCCTTGTACACATGCGACACAGCCCGTACAGGCCGTACACCTCCCGCCAGATGCACCATCAAGGTCGTCATCCGACAGAACTTCCAGGTCTTTCACCGGTTCTTCAGCGGAATTATCAATTTCCTTCTTGTCATTAGACATCTCAAACCCTCTAAACTTCTAGAAAAATAAATCGAAACTCAATTTTGCAAACCAGCTGGCGTTAGTATTTACGCACAGCCGCAGAGACGTTATCACATGGTTCCTTGACTAGGCAAACTTTGCTGCCAGCACCACTTACCGATTTACTTTTCTTACCTTTACGGACGAAATTCTTTCCAGCTTCCTATGAAGGATATTCATTAATGCCAGAGACACTGTCCCAAGGCTCAACATCAATGAAGCGCCCCAAATTGCACGATGGTGTCTGGTACTACAGGCCGCCCGACAAGAATGTGAAGAGCATGGTCCTGCTCCTCGGCCCGTCGGCCCTTTCCCTGGAAGAAACGCTATTTATGCAGCTCGTCCCCCTGCTCGATGGCGAACTCACAACAGATGAAATCCTTGAACAGATCAGTGATGAAATCGCGCCGGAAAAAGCAGTCGCCTGTCTGGAGAAACTGGCCAAACGGCGCATCATTTATGATGCCGTCAAAGGTGCTAACAGCAGCAGCACTGAGCGCAGTCCCGGCACTTTGAGAGTTGGCATTCAAACGCTTGGCGCGATGCCGGTAGGCAACATTCCGGAGATTTTGCAGCGGTCGGGCTTGCGGCCGGCAGACAGTCCGGACGAAGCCGATTTCAATGTCGTTGTGACCGATCACTACCTTCGCCCTGAGCTTGAAGACATCAACAAGGGAGCACGGAAACCCTGGCTCTTGCTTGGTCCAAACGGCCATGAGATGTGGATTGGTCCGCTGTTCATACCCGGTGAAACCGCCTGCTGGGCATGCCTGGCGCACCGATTGCGGCTGAACCGGAGGGTGGAGCAGCATATCTGGCATCACACCGGTGGCTCCCAGATTCCGCCAAAAGTGTCGGACCTGGCCATCGGCGCAGCCGCGACCGCCTATGAAATGGCGGCCGCACAAATTGCCTCCTGGCAGAAGGACCCGGACGCCTCACCAATACGCGAGCAACTGTCGGCCTTTGATCCGGTCAAACTGAAATTAACTCGTCATCCAGTGCTCCGGCGCCCGCAATGCCCCAGCTGCGGCTCATCTGAAGTCGCAGCCCCCCAACCGGTCCGGCTGTTGCCCTCCCCCAAGACAGGGTCTGCAGGTGGAACCGCAGGCCATAATCAGCGCGGGATTGGCCTACGAAATGCGGGTGCGGAGGCAACACTGAGAAAGTATGCCAAGCATGTCAGCCCGGTGACAGGACTGGTAACCGCCCTGACAAAGACGTCGAATGCACCTGGCATTCACGTATTCAAGGGCGGCCGTTACACAGCTCAAACCTCAGCCACATGGAGCCATCTCCAATCCGCCCTCAACGAACATGCATCCGGAAAAGGCATGACAGAGGCACAGGCCAAGGCCAGCGCATTGGCGGAAACGCTTGAGTGGTACTCGATGGATGCAGCCCCCAACTGCAAGACCGCTGAGGAGACGTTCACAAGGTTGAGCGCCCATGAGCGTGTCCTGTCTCCAGAAGACCTTACCCACTTCAGTGCAAACCAGCTGTCTGCAGCGCAAGATGCCGCTTCAAAAGGCGAAACGCGTCCCAAACGCGTTCCGGATCCCTTTGATCCGGACCATCTGGTCGATTGGCGCCCCGTCTGGTCGATGACCGCGGAAGATTGGGTTCATATCCCCGCAGCCTTTTGCAATTCGTCACTCAACTGCCCGTTCATTTCTGCAAACTCCAATGGTGTCGCAGCGGGCACAAGTCTTGAGGATGCTATCATCCATGGCTTTAACGAGCTGGTCGAACGCGATGCTGTCGCTCTGTGGTGGTACAACATGGCCGCCAGGCCAGCTGTCGCGCTTGACGGACTCGACCCGAACTTCCTCGCCGCCATGCGCGACTATCAAAGTTCGCTCGGACGGGACTTTTGGCTTCTCGATATAACGACTGACCTTGGAATACCCTCTTTTGCCGGCATATCAGTTGATGAAACCGGCGGCGGCTCCACCGGATTTGGCTTTGGCGCCCACAGCGATCCTTATGTGGCAGCAACCAGAGCCTTGACCGAACTCAACCAGCTATTGCCTGTGAGCGGTCAATTCGTTCCGCGGGCCGATCGGCCCGCCCCTGCCGCCGCGCGCATGTCGGAAGCACTTGACCAGCATCTTCGTCCAGCTTCCAGTCTGCCGCCCTCCCGGCTCGACCACTACACTTTTGAAAATCGCGCCGATATTGCAGAGGACGTAGAGGCGGCTGTTGAACACATGCGCGGCCTCGGACTTGAATTCCTGGTAGCCGACCTGACCCAACCCGACGTCGAATTACCGGTCGCCAAGGTGATTATCCCCGGCCTTCGTCATGCCTATCCAGAGTTCGCGCCGGGACGTCTCTATGATATCCCCGTCAAACTCGGCTGGCGGGACACTCCTGTATTGGAAGAGGAGATTTCGAACATGGAATCCCCCCTTTGAGACTGCAGCAAGGCTCTGAACTTTCGCGCGGGAATACTATCAGTCTGATCTGTCAGCGGACGTACTAAGACCGATCGTCAATGCATGCAGGAGATTGCCGTTCGACGGAAGTATTGCGTCAAAGTCATTGCCAAGGGGGATGCCGATCGGACAGTTCTCCAAACCGAGACGCCGCGAGACGATGCGAATGTTTTGCATGACAGCTCCCGCTTCCAGCATCGCGAAGCGATACGCATGATTCCCGTATTTGAGCTCTGACCACTTTAGATCCATCATGATGGTGATGAGCAGATGAAAGCCATAGACAGAAAAGTGCTTGTTGATTGCTTCAAGCTCTTTGGCTGAATTTGCATCAACGTCAATTCGTGCCAGCGCGTGCTCTGAACGGATATAAGTCCAGCAAAAGGGAGATGGACCGCTCAGCGTCTTTTGGGTGCTGATCACCAGCTTCAGAGGATAAAACCCTCCGGCAGAACCGGTGGTACCACGCACATCCAGATTATCGCGGCCATCTTCCAGAAAGCCGTGCCTGCCGTGGGCAAGTGCGAGCAAAGTCGACAACGTAAGTGCGGTCACCGGTTTCTGGTCGAACTCGTAGCTGGTCCGCCCTCCACAAAAGAGCCCGCTCAATTCAGTTGGGGCATCAGGTTCAGGCAGGGCGACGCTGGCTGGCAATTCGTCCCAAAACGCATCACAAACCAACCGTATCTGCTCTTCCACTTCAAGGTCGCCCCTAAGGGGCTGGCTCTCGGTGAATGCGTGGTATGTCTTTGCCTCCGCTGCCGTACCACCGTCGGCTTGCCTCAATACCTGTTTGGACAGCAAGGTGTTCACAATCTCACCTGCGTCCGGAAATGTTTGTGACTTCAAATCCGCAATCAGTTGCTCTCTTGTTTCCGGCAAATGGGAGATCCGCTCCAGGCCATTTAAAAGAGCATCTACTTGATTTTCTTGATTAAATGATAGTGATAATTGCGTGCCATCAGGCCAGAAGAACCGGATTTGGTTCCCTACAACCATCCATTTCAACAATAAATTGGTGCCAATAAACATGAGCGCTCCGGCGGGTGCTTATAAAGCGCTCAGGATAAAGACGCGATGGCCGTTTTCAACCAGGGTCCTCTCCGGACACCAGAAATCAGCGGTTTGCGGCAACCGGCTACAATACGGCGGTCGATTCTGTCAGCGGACTTTCAGCTCACCCTTGCCGCGTGGCACTTCGGCGGTTTCATTCCAGGTCAAACGCAGATCGATCCGGTTGGAGCCATTCGACCGTTCGGCGCGAACGCGCAGGGTTATCAACCCGTCCGGCTCCATGATGAACTCATCCTCGCCGTCACTCAAACTCAGCTCCCCCTTGCCAATGCCCTTGGTTACCGCTTCGAGCAGCGCCTTGATGGATTTACGGGTCTGGATCGACTCGTGGCGGAAACTGCCCTCACCCGAATTCATGCTGCCTCTCCCAAGGATGTTGTTCCGGCTTGAAATGTTTGGCCTTTGGATAGTCGGAACTCAACCCCACAACATCACCGCTTGGAAAAATAAGTGTCGCTCCGGCGCCAATCCCAGGCAGTCCTTCAAGCAACCGCGAGGACCGATCAAGCGTAACGTCGCCTTCCAGATGAAGAAGACCATTCTTAGCTAAGAGCCGCTGCCCACGGTGATTGTTTACGTGGCCCTGCACCACCATCTTGACGTCACTCTTGTGCAGTTTACGCACCCCTTTTTTGGTCAAGAGCTTGTCTACTGGCCGGTACTTTGTGCGCACCAGATTTGCGACGGGTCCGGTATAGAACGCAAATGGATCCTTTTCCGCTTCCTGGCGGTACCGGTCATTGACCGCCTTGCTGCCGCCCTCTGCCAGCAAGGCGCACATGGCATCATCAATTCCGGCATGAACGAACAGGATCGAGCCGATTTGCGCGACCACATCCATGGAGGAGTAGAACCAGGCGTACGCGCCATCGGGATTCAGAAACAGATCATTACAGCGAAGAGCCGCCGCGTAGATATCCCGCATGGAAAGCCCTTCAGCTACGGCCTGTTCGGCAAATTGCCGGGATTTCTTGCGTAATTTGCGCGTTTCCTTTTTGATTCCGGCCTGCGTCAAATGCGGGGCCGCAAGAGCCGGGAACGCTTCACTCCATCCTTCCGACGGGAAAATCCGCGACCGGCACGCTGCCTCATCAGGGACATTGGAAAAGTCGGCGGCGGTGACGTAGCGCGTCTTTACCTCACGCAGAAGTGGCAGGATTTTCCGGCCCATGCGGACAAACAAGTGCTCTGTCAACGGTGCCCGTGGCAGGATCAGGGCCCGGATCGCAAGCCGGAGCCGGAGATCATGGTTCCCCGCCAGAAGGTGCAGGTCGGCGCCACTGTCGATCAGGGACTTTAGCGCATCTAGCATATCCAGATTGGACGGCCCCTTGTCTAGGCAATCCCCTCCAATCACAATCTTTGCGTCACGGCCAAATGACGTCAGAGAAAAGCCACCTGCCCTCCGGCGGGCGACACCAGCTGCGACCAGGGAACGCAAGAAACCGTCGGCGTCTGCATGTGGGTCGGATATGAAGACAACCGGCCGCGCCGACCAGCTCCATGCGCCGTGCGCAGCGGCCGCCAGCAGGCTGTCACGGACCGCAGCCAGATTTCCGCCCGAATGATCCTCGTCCAAACGCCAGGTTTCAAAGTCACGGGGAATGCCCGGCAATTCGCATGCGTCGTCAAAAACCGGGGGTAGCAATTGGGCTGCGCCCGGCAAGTCACCAGCCAACCCGCCCATGGCGCGTCCTCTTAGTCCAGTACCTGCTCTCTTTTCGGCCGAATCTTCCAAGATCCGCCAGAATGGGTCCATGTACCATCCCGATTGTGACAGAGCTGTAACGGCCGGGCGTGATGCATGCTCAGTCCGGCAATCTCGTCAAAGGTGAGCACGCCCAACAGATGAGCGGCATGCCGGAAAGATGCCCCGTGGCCAAAGAAGAGCGTGACGGTCCCTGGCGGCTTGTTCGCCATCACCTGCCGCAGGTGCTCTGCGACACGTGTACCTGCCATCATCATCGATTCAGCGCCTTCAAGCGGCAGGCAGTATTCGCTGTCTGATTTCCAGTTCGGCGGTGGAGTCGAAAACCGAGGGTCGTCCGTCAGAACTGCCTCGATCTGATCCATCGTCAGATTAGCGGCGCTGCCGACAGAGCGTTCCGCCAAAGCCGGCGTCTGATTGATCTGGATATCGTGTCCGTGTTCGGCCAAGACCTCACCGGCGATTTGCGCCGTCTGCCAGGACCGAAGCTGGCAAGAGCTATGCAAGACCGGATCCAGTGTTAGGCCTTCGGCGGCAATAAGGGAAGCCAGTTCGGCGCCACAGTCTCGTGCCTGCGTCTTCCCCAGCGGTGTCAATGGATAGGGCTGAAGCGCACT
The DNA here is from genome assembly GCA_965230705.1 of Roseibium sp. GTDB lineage: Bacteria > Pseudomonadota > Alphaproteobacteria > Rhizobiales > Stappiaceae > Roseibium. The sequence goes on from CBDDLN010000002.1 coordinate 547,272, forward strand.
TGGAACGCCGGGGCGCTGAAAATAGTCTCCATGCCGGATCAGGACGGCAATCGAGCCGGTCAAGCAAAGAACTCCCGGCCAGCACTGGCAAGGACATCAAAATCGATGGCCCCGGTAACCTCGCGTATCCTCACATTCTGCAATTGGGCCAGATAGCCAGCCGGCACCAGAGGGTCGTCGTCGCGCAAAAAGACCCCTTCGGCATTCTGATAGAAAGGACCCGCACTCTTCATGATCGCACCTAAAAGATCCGGACGATCGGCCAGAACCACTTCACTCAGCGCGGTTGGCGCGTCACTGGTGCGGCTCCAATTCAACACCCAGAATTCGGTCAAAGGCATAGTGAAATGCACACGGCCGGGCCCATAAATCTCGCCAACAAAGAGATCGTGCTTTTCTTCCAGTTGCCAGAGGTCCTCCGGCGCCATTTCGGCAAGTTCTTGCCGCCGTGTCTCGCTGAGCATCGGTGCAAGGCGGGGATTGTGCAAAATTGTTCCGGGATTGATCCTGGGATTTTTCGGAATACCCAGTCCCTCCGCTCCATCACCAGTGCTGCGGACCATCAGCCGGTCATTAGTGACAAAGCAGGTCGTATCCAGATCCATCATCCGCAGGATCGCGGTGGACTTGCCGCCACCAGAAAGGCCTGCAATCGCCAACCCATAGCTGCCGTCCGTCACAGCTGCAGCGTGGCAGATTTCCCATCCAGCACGCTCGCAGATGTTCAGGATCTGGGTGTTGACGAAATTGATCACCTGATTGGGATAGGCAGCACACAGGCCGAACGCGGCAAGGGCCTGAGGTGATTGCAAAAAGGTCATGCCAGTGCGGATCTTGCGCACCAGGCGTCCGTCCTCAAGGTCGAAATAGGCATCCTTGCGCCCGGTCTTGCCCGGCTCGCGCGCCCAATCCGTCCAAGTAGGTTCTGTACCCAGCGCCTGCCCGTCCAGAACGTCTACGGTGGCAGCTACCGGCCCAGCGCCAGACAGCGCATCGGCAAAATGCCGGCGCAGCTTCCTAGCGATTTCGACACTGCAGCGAACAGCGACCCGAACCGGCCCGGTCTCCAGGTAAAGCGTGTCCGGCAGACCCGATGTGTCCAGTTGATCGAGAACGTCAGCAACGCGGTTCATGCGGTCACCTTGGCTATTACGTGATCGGTAAGTGCGGCGGCCGCATCCAGGCCGCAGCCTTCTTTCACACCGCGAAAACCTCCAAATGCAGACACCTCAAAGACGATCGGTCCGTCACCTGTCAAGGCAACATCGACTGTCGTAAAATCCAGCCCAAACGGAGCCTGCGCGTTCTTGCCAAGTTCAATCAACTCGGGCGTTGGCTCATAGGGGGCATATTTGCCGCCGCTGTGGATCGTCGTATTCCAGCTACCAGACTGACCAACCCGGGCGTAGGTGCAAAAGTACTCGCCTCCGAGGAATACCATGCCCAGATCCTGGCCTGACAGATCGAGCTTTTGCTGAATATACATCACCGGATGATCTGCCGCGAAATCCGCGATCGCACGCTCCGCGCCCGCGCCAGCCTCGATCACACACATGCCACGTGCTTTGGTGGAATAGAGCGGCTTGAAGACGGCTGCCCCAAACCGCTCTACAGCCTGAAGAGCAGCCTCCGCATTCTCGGTCACCACTGTGGCCGGCATTGGGGCTCCGGCAGCACGCAAACTGACCGTACATGCAAGGCGGTCAATCAACCGTAGTACCGCTTCAGGGCGGGAGAAAACCTTCACGCCACGCGCTTCGGCCATACGCAGCAATTCAAGCCGGTCCAAAGCGTGGGGACTATACACTTCGCTGATTTTCTTGATTATCAAGCCGTCGAGCACACAGAGATCCTGCCCCCGATGCATCAACGCGCCGCTTTCCAGCTCGAGCGCAACGTCCGCCATATCAATTACCAACCGGAAGCCTGTTCTGGCTTCAACTGCATCTGCCAAAGCTTCGGTGGACCATTTGCCGGGTATGCCGACCACCCCGATCATGAGTTCAGTCAAAGAACAACTCCCTGATGGGTAGTTTGAAACGTGCTTCCCGTCCTTCAGGACAACTCAACGCCGTTTCCATGAGAAATCTGGCCCGGATGAACATGCGCCTGGCGTGGGACTTGTCGAAGACGAACCGTGTTGACGAGGCAAAGCTGCGTGCCAAGCCCAGCGCCAACCGGTATTCATAGGTCTTGTCGTTTTGAGACCGGGCAAATTTTGAAGCCACCATATGAACGTCACAGGCAACACCAGCAAGACGGCGGCGAACCGGTATATCTTGAACCTGTAGCCGGTAATTGGAGATCATGAAGACCGAAACGTCCTGCACGTAGTCCATGTAGCGGGAACGGTGCAGATCGATGAAATGGATCTTCTTCTCGGCTGGATCGTAGATCACGTTGTCGAGGTTGAAGTCCCCATGGATGTGCACCGAAAACGGAGCGGCCAGACGAGCTTCGCGCGCTGCGGCCAACCGAACCAGATCGTCGAAACCGGCCAGTTGCAGCCCCCCGAGCCGTTGCGGCGCGGTGCGGAACTCGGGGTGGACCCGGTAAACCTCCGGCAGGCGCCCTTCCAACTGCCGCATTGAAGATATTTCAGCAGGTTCATCCATCCTTGTGCTGGCCCAGACATCTCGGAGTGTTTTGGCCAGTTTTTTCTGTGCTTCGGCCAACAGGCCACCCCGTTCGCTCAGCACAAGTTGCTCAAACGTGTATCCGGGCAAGTGCTCGATCAGCAGTGCTGCCGACTGGCCTCTTTTTTCGTAAGACAGGATCTTCGGCGCGAGCCCTGGATAGATTGAGTGCCAGCTTTTCACACCTGCCCGCTCTTCACGCACCTTCCGAAGTTCACCATCCTTGAAAACCGCATTAACGGCCTCGCCCGATGGATCGCGGGAACGAACAGAGGAAATCGCGCTGCCCGAGCGGGTTTCGGCCAAGGGTTCCAGCTCAGGTTTATCTTCATCCTTAGTGTCTGGGAGCAGACTTTTCAGGGTGAAATAGCGCTCAAACTGAACCGGCTGACCGATGTTGACCGACAGAATGGCCTCAGACATCGACTGAAGCGCATCGCCCATCCTGCGCATTTCGTTGGCAACAAGAAGACTGTTGGCCAGATCGGCAGTGTGCTTGGACTTGCGCATATCCGCCGTGAGCGCCCGGAATACCCGGTCGTAAAGATCCTCGAGCTTGTCGCGGGTCTGACCAATGCGAACGGCAGTCTTGCTGTCCGCCCTTGCCAGGGCCGGCTGGATCAGTTTCAGGCTTGCCCGCACATGCGTGACGATCTTGGCATGCGCCTCGGGGCGCAAGTACTCCTTTCGCTCCACATTTTCAGCATGGGTGAGACTGCGCCGGGCCAGGCGGCTGACAAGATCGAGATTGCGGGCCACCAGCTGGACGTTGCGCAGCAAGTTTTGTCGTTCGTAACTGACCTTCTTGCGAGACAGACCCTGCATGCTGGCGTTGTTGACCTTGGCTGCCAGATTGTAGGAGTAGCCGGCACGCAACAGCACCTTTTGGGCCTCTGTGTGCCCCGGATCTTTGAAATAGCCCTGCAATCCCGCCAGTTGGCCATCAATCTCGGCACACAGGAAATGCAGATTTTCATCAATGGTCCGCGGCAGCTTAACCATCTAGCACTCCGAGATAGAGCGGTGCGTCGCGGGTCAGAAATTCCGCATAGGCCGGACGGAAATCCATTGCCCGTGTCACCGGCGAAGCCCAGATGGTGCCCGTCTGCGAAGGATCCGGGTGATACCCCATGGCCGCTACATAGTCTTCCGGCACCTCGCAGGCGAACAGGAGTTCAAGCTGGTGCTGTATTCCCCCCGCCTTGGGCTTGAAGATCTCGGCGACATGCAGGAGCCGGCCGACAGAAATATCGGCAGCAACCTCCTCCGCGCATTCGCGCTTTAGGGTTTCTATTGCCGTTTCGCCTGGATCCTGCTTGCCCCCTGGCAGGGTCAGGTACAACGCTTCCCCAGCCTTTTCCCTCACCTGCACCAACAGTTCTCCGTTCCGGATTATGACCGCCCTCACGACCGGTCGAATTGCAGAAAAAAATGTATTCGGCAGTTGTTCCATGGCGGTGTACAGATGCTGTTATAAAAATACGTGACAACAGGCACGGCCCGTTGGAGTCTCCTATCATATGTCAGACCTGAAAATCTGCCGGGACGTGGAAATACCGGATGAATTGCGCGTTGCCAGAGCTCGGGCAATGCCCAATCTCGGCACACGCATGCTGTTTTTTTCCGGCGGCAGCGCGTTAAATGAAACCGCGCGCCGGCTGAAATCCTTCACCCACAATTCGGTGCACTTGATAACCCCCTTCGACAGCGGTGGCAGCAGTCAGGTCCTGCGGCAAGCCTTTGACATGCCTGCCGTCGGCGATTTGCGCAGCCGTCTGATGGCGCTGGCGGACGAATCTGTTCTTGGGCAGCCCGACATTTTCCGGCTGTTCTCCTACCGCCTGCCTCAAGATGGCGATCAGAAGGATTTGGCTCAGGAATATCAGACGCTGCTGAGCGGAAAGCATCCGCTGATGCAGGCGGTCACCCAGCCGATGCGAAACCTGATCCTGACCCAACTGGCGGCCTTTGACGCGCGCCGCCCAAAGGATTTCGACTTCCGCCATGCCAGCATCGGCAATTTCATTTTGACCGGAGGCTATTTCGCCAACCGGCGGGCTTTGGAACCTGTGTTGTTCCTGATGTCCAAAATGGTGGAAGTGCAAGGCACGGTCCGTGCAATCGTGGACGCAAATCTCCAGATCGGGGCCGACTTGGCCGATGGCACCAGAGTCATTGGGCAGCGCGAACTATCTGGAAAAGAAGTCCCGCCGCTCACGCAACCAATCAGACGGCTGTTCCTGGCCAGCATGGGCCGCGAGGCGACGCCAGCAGATTATCCATTGCCCAAGAGAAACCGCCGGCTGATCGAACAGGCAGATCTGATCTGCTATTCGCCAGGCAGCCTCTATTCCAGCGTGATCGCCAATCTGCTTCCCCAAGGGGTTGGCAGGACAGTCGCCGCACGGAACGTGCCGAAGATCTATGTTCCAAGCCTTGGCCCTGATCCCGAATGCCCTGGCCTTGATTTGTCAGACCAGGCTGGAGCGATTATCGCGGCACTTCGTGCCGATGCCGGACGTGACTGCCCGGCAGAGAGCCTCATTTCATGCCTTCTTTGTGACAAGGATGCGGTCAGCAAATCCGCCAGGCGCGCTGTTGAAAAAGCCCATGGGATACCGTGCCTTGCCACTTCACTTTGTGACAACGGATCGAAGCTTCGATATGATCCGGGCAAATTATGTGAGGCGCTGGTGTCGTTCATTTGACGCTCATCGCGGAGGCAGGCATGGAAGTCCTGATCCTGTGTGCCGGGGCGGCCGACAAATCCTTTGAGGGAAAAAAATCTGACCGTCCCTTGCGCACCAAAGGCAAGCGGCAAGCTCAGAAAATCGGGGCATGGATGGGCCGGAAAGGATTGCGGCCCGACATTGTCCTGACGGATTCCAGTTTGCGCGCACGGGCCACTGCGGCAAAGGCGCTGAAGGCGGCAGGCTGGACAGCACATAACATTCAGCGATCGCCCGACCTCTCCAGTGGCAAATTTCCAGATCTGCCAAAAGCGCACCGAATACTCATAATAGCGGTCCCCGACGTTGTGAAAAAACTGGTGCACGGGATCGGACTGGATCCGAACCTCCGCCCGGGTGTCCTTCTCCAATTGTCGCAAGAGCAAGGCACATGGGAACTTGTCGTCAGAATAGATCCGCAAGAGCTGCCTGATTTATTCCCATATCCATCGCCTAATGGACCTGAGCTGCGGGAACGGCCAGCCTACTATTACACCCAGTCAGCCGTCATTCCCTATCGCAAGACCGCCAAGGGGACGGAAATCCTAATCGTTGGTTCCAGCTCGGGCCGTCATTGGGTGGTGCCAAAGGGAATTGTCGAACCCGGACTTAAACCGGCGGCCTCCGCCTTGGTGGAAGCAAGGGAAGAAGCCGGTGTTGAAGGACAGATCGGCGATACCCAGCTGGGGACTTACGAATACGAGAAGTGGGGAGCCACCTGTCATGTCGCCGTGTTTGCGATGGAAGTTACGCATGTGCTGCCATCTGACAAATGGGAGGAAAGCCATCGGGAACGCAGATGGGTGACGGCAGCTGAAGCGGCCACTCTGCTAAACCAAGCGGCATTTGGCCCCATGGCCCTGCAGATCTAGAACCAGGCCACCCTAAAATTCTGCGGCTTCCCGCCGTTGCCCGGCCAGCGGTTCCAAAACAATAATTCAGCTCCATGCCGAATTAGCCAAGTTTGCTATTTTCATCCCGCCGTGTCTGCGCATAAGCTTCAAGAAACGCGTTTCACAATACCGGCGAGGAGAGAGAGCCCATGGCCCCAAGTTCCTATCAGGCACCCAAGAGCGGCGACAGCAAGAAAACCAAGACAGTCAGCCAATCTGTTGGCTCCAATCTCGGCTCCGGCACCAGCACGGTGGCAAAATTGCTGGAGAAGAAAGGCAAGGCGGTCTTTTCCGTCAAGCCTGATGACACCATCGCGACGGCTGTTGGCCTCCTCCGGGACAATCGCATCGGCGCCCTTTTGGTGACCGATGATGGCGGTGCAATGCAGGGAATTCTGTCTGAGCGCGATATCGTTCGCAAATTGGCGGAAACTCCGGGCCAGACACTGCCTCAGAAGGTGGAAGGCCTGATGACCCGTGAGGTCACGACCTGCACACCGGAAGATCCAATGGTCTCCGTCCTGCGCAAGATGACCGAAGGCCGGTTCCGGCACATGCCGGTCCTGGAAAATGGCGAGCTCTGCGGCATCGTGACAATCGGCGACGTGGTGAACTTCCGCCTCAACGAGCTGGAACATGAAGCCCTTCAAATGAAACAGTTGATTGTCGGGTAGAGATCAATGGACGAGGCGGGCCATCAAGCCCGCCTTTTCCTTATTGTTCGCAACCTGGCCTCCACGAGGTCTTGCAGCGAATTGATTGGCGCCAAACACAAGAAAAAAAGCCTTGGCTATCAGATACTTCCTGTTATTAGTGCTCTAGCAACTGCCGTTTCACCCGAGTTTGAGTGAGACTTGTGCGGACACCAAATGCCGTGAGATCCGATGACCAGTTCCCCTGCTCCGCACCTTTCATTCGATAGAACCGACAAGCTGACCTTTGTTGCCAGTGAAACGGTGGAATCCCAAAGCGCCAAAAACCGGCTCCGGCACAAGTACGGCGATGTCGGCGCGGATGCCGCCGATGTGATCATCGCGCTCGGCGGCGATGGATTGATGCTTCAAACGCTTCACCGTTTCATGGGAACCGGCAAACCGATTTACGGCATGAACCGGGGCTCGGTTGGCTTCCTGATGAATGAATATCATGAGGAGGACCTGGAACAGCGGCTTGCCAATGCAGATGTGACACCGATCCATCCGCTGGAGATGGATGCGGTCGACACTACAGGAGAACACCACCGGGCACTGGCAATCAACGAAGTGTCCTTGCTACGGCAAACCTCGCAGGCTGCCCGTCTTCGCATCTCCGTTGATGGCCGTGTGCGCCTCGAAGAGCTAATCTGCGATGGCACCATTGTCGCGACGCCAGCGGGCAGTACCGCCTACAACCTCTCCGCTCACGGTCCGATTTTGCCGATTTCCTCCCCGCTTCTGGCCCTCACACCGATCAGCGCCTTCCGGCCGCGCCGATGGCGTGGCGCCCTTTTGCCCAACCGGGTCCAAGTGGATATTGAAATTCTTGATCCGGGAAAACGTCCCGTCAGCGCCTCGGCAGACCATACGGAAATCCGCGACGTTGCAACTGTTTCGGTCCGGGAAGCCAGCGATGTCGAAGGCCTGATCATGTTTGACCGGGAACATGGCTGGGACGAACGAATTTTGACGGAAATGTTCCGTTATTGATGCGCTTAACTTAGGCATCGAAAGAAACTCTTAAGCACATTTCTTCATACTTTGTTCAAGACTCGGGTCACGGCGGCCGTAGCGGGAGCTTTCTCCCGTTGGCGCATGATCCAGGATCAGACGAAACACATTTTGTGAAGGTCTCCAAACCATGGCCGCCGAACACGCCGATAACTTCATGGACATGGCAGGTGAAGTGCTCACTCCGCCGGTTGACCTGCGCAAGAAGGTGCGGATTTTGAACAAACGGGAAGCGGCAAAGTTTGACCCTGTCAAAGCGGCCGAAACCGCATTATCCCGCCTGTCCGGCAAATTCGATGGATGGATGCAGAAAGAGACCGAGGATCTTGCCACGGCCTTTGACGCAATCCGGACCGAAGGCGTCAATGAAGGCAATCTGGACACGCTCTTTCAGGCCGTCCACAACATCAAGGGCCAGGCGATCACGTTGGGCTATCCGCTCGTAGGTCAGGTTGCGGCGAGCTTCTGCCGCTTGATCGAACATGTTCCCACACCGGAAAAGCTGCCATTACCGCTTGCAGAGCAATATGTCGACGCAATCCGGGCGATGGTTGCGGAAGATGCGCGCGATACCGCCAATACAATTGGCGCAGCCTTGTTGAAAAAACTCTCTGATGTGAGCGAAGAGTATCTCGCCAGCCTGGATGCCAAGGCATCGCGCGGGTAACAGGAGTTCCGCAGGTCTCCCGACAAAGATGAAGCCACTTGGGCAGTCGTGGCCTATGCCGCGGCAAGAGCCTTTTGGTGATTGCCCTTGACCATTGCACGCGCTTCCAGGCGTGCGACGTCGACCGCGAAGCGGCGCAGGAAGGCTGTGACATCCTCATCCGCGCCCAGGACACCGTCCTGAATCTCCGACAGCAGGCTTTCCGTCAGCTCCCTAGCCTGATCAAGGCTTAGATCCCGGGTGAAATCGGCTTCCGCACCGCGGGTAATTTCGATTGCCAGGAGAAATGCCTGATGGGAGCGCAGAGGTAATCCGGCCTTGCGAAGAATAGCCTTGATTGCAGACATGCGCACCGACATCAGGATGTGGCGTAGCCGGTCCTGTGGCACATTTCCAAGCAGCGAAAGGGCGCAAGCGAAAAACCGGAGGCGCCCGCAACAAACGGCCCTTAGGAGGAGTTTTGTGGTCAGCAGCCCTTCAGCACGCAAGTACTCTGCAAACACCGGCATTTCCTCATCCGTCGCATCCAGAGCCAAGCGCAGGGTTACTTTATCGACTGCATCGTCGAGAAACTCGCTGCGCCGGTGCGCCGGTACCTTTTCGGCAAACATCGGATGCTCTTCAAGGCCGCCAGCCAACTGAACAAGCAGGTGATGGCGCAATGTCAACGGAAGGTCGGGCCGGTTCAAGAGAGCTTCGGCAACGCCCATGTCCTCACCATAGCGTTCGCCAATGCGCGCAAGGCTGGATTTGAGGATTTTTGCTTTCGTGTTCGACAGAAGTGCCAGACAAGGTTCCATGTCGCCGACTTCCGCCAGCGCTGCGGCAACGGTGGCAGGCAGATTTTCCCGTCCTGCGATTGCAGTTTGTATCCTGGTCGAACCCTTGGCGAGCGCATCCACCAATTCGGTCTCACTGAGGACCGGTGAAGTCTCCAGGATCACTTCAGCGACCTGCTCCACATCTTCGGCAAGGCTTAACACGATGTGGCGGGGTGCATCCGGACTATCTGACAATCCCTCCGCCATGGCTTTGCGGACGTCAGGGCATGGGTCATCCAGCAAGAACGTCATGGCTGCAGACGCCATTTGACGTTCCTCGACGGTTAGCTCCGAATGAAGCCAAACTCTGGTAAGCGCTCCGGCAGCCGCGGCACGCGGCTCATCGGCAGCATTTCCAACCCATTCAAGAAAATCACGAATAATCATGGCAACGCACAACCGGCCTCTAGTTCAGGATTAGGCCATACCCTGACAACTGAGGTTGACATGGCGCCGGGAACGGCAAAGAGCTGCTAGGAAAATCGCGAAAGACGGGCTCATTGCCCGGTTAAGCGGTTTGACGCTGCAGATCAAAGCTGTTTTGGCGTCGCTTCGCGATTGGACGAATTTATCCGGCAACAGCGTTGCAAGCTCTTGAAAACCAGAAGGTTTCCTGCGATCTCGCGCCTCGTTTCCAGGAAAATTCAACTCAACCATTTCAATCTCATTTGTCAGGGTATGGCCTCAGCCTGACATCAAAGACTTAACGATCGGTTCACCATAAATTTGACAGGGCAATAAAATGCCCTGCCCGATCAAGCCGGTGGCAGCAAGTCTTTTTGCTCCTTGTCGTCGTTCAGACGTAGGAAGCGGGTCAGGTCAAGCGGATTGTTTCCGCCAAGAACGGCCATTTGCTGAACCGCGACCTGAGACGATGCACTGCTGTAATAGCTGTTTTCAGAAACCGCGGCAAAAGCGGATGTAAATCTGGGATTCACGCCTGCCTGATTTGATCCCTCATCGTTCCGGAAGAGGGCTTCAAACGGATTTTCAGTTTCCGATGCCTGGAAAGCTGCCAGCACACGTTCTGTAGCTTCATCCAGATCCTGTATTGATCCAGCGGTTTTTGCTGGAGCGACAGGAGCCGGAGGCGGCACTTTGGCCTCCGCCGTCTGCTCTAGTGCCGCAAACGGATTGTTTTTCGGCTCCGGAATGGCCGCAAAGGCCATGTCAAAGCGTTCCTTGCTCGGCGCGGCAACGTTGAAGGCCTGATCAAACCTCGCCTTGGTCGGCGCAGGTAGCCCCTCGTCCACGTCAGCCTCTGCAGTCACAATGGAAGCATCCGGCTTGGCAACTGGAACGCCGGCCTCAACCATCTGCTCGACAGAGGCCTTTGCGTCAGCAGCTTCAGGCTGAGCGGACGCGGTTTGAGCCGGCGGCTGTGGCTTGGACCGCATGGCAAACGCCGCTGCCGGGTCTCCAGCAAGGTGATCAAACGTATCCTGATTTATTTGAGGCCCCAGATAGACCGGCTTGGAATTGGGCAGGGTCGCCACGTTCAAGAGTTCGCCCGAAGTCCGAAGGTTCTTCCTTCCGCTCGCTTCCGCGATCCTGCTGACCGCATCATGCTTGGAAACAATGACCTCGTAGACTTCCTGCATCGACCTGGCGCTGCCGTTTCCATTATAGAAGATCGGCTTGTTGGCCCGCGCCTGGCGCGAGAACATCTTGTCAGCACGCATATCCGGATTGGCGGCCGTGGCATCAATCAGCTTGCTGGCGCCATGAGCCCCGAGGAAGTGCGCCATATAGAGTTCACCGTCGGATGGCTCCCTTCCGATCCGCCGTTCGAGATAGGCCGCGTTTTTCTGCGTCAAGGCTCCGGCCATGGTCGACGAGATCTCGGGATCCTTGCGCAGATCCATAATTTCGCGCCGCATTTCCGGATCTTTGACGTAGTACTTTCCGCTTTTGCCACGCTTGATTTGATCGGCGTATTTCTCCAGGCCGTGTTGGGGCCCGGCTTCTTTCATGGTTTCCAGCCACGTGGACTCGATAAACTGAAACAAACCCGTCGCGCTGGACGTTTTTGCCTTGGCAGCCGGATTAAAAGACGACTCCCGCGCGGCCGTCTTAACCAGGTAGTCAAATGACGTACCTGTTGATGTACTCGCAGACTGAAATGCTAGCTCGATCCTAGACGAGACCGAGGCGGAGTCACCTACACGCATGATCCCTTCTCCCCGATGGAACCGTTACTGATAGGTTAATCACGCGCCCAAATAGTTAACAAAACCTTAACGGTGTGGATTGCGCTCCTTACGGGACTGCGGAAGCGGCAATCATAGAAATTTCGCTTGGAAATTATCCTGTATTAACAGCGCTGCGCACGGCAGCAGATGGTGACAATGCCCAAAAACGCTAGGGTTTCCGGGCATCGCTCAGTTTCAATTGCAGGAATTCGGCATTGTCTGTATTTGACAAAATTTGATTCGTTATCGCTGCCCCGAAGGCCGGTTCATCTCGAAAACTTCGTTAACGACTGCGTAATCTTTGTAACCAAGCCGTGAAAGCGGGCGAATGCGGGTGATATCCAATCGGCCATCCGCCAGCACGCTTTCGTCAATGTGAACAGCAACCACCTGCCCGGTCACGAGCCAGGAATTCGTCTCATTTCCATCCAGATCGACAAGGCGCTCGGTTTTCAGATGTTTGCACTCCAGAGCCGTGAGTGCTTTCGCAACCCGGGGCGCCTTCACAAGACGTGAGGCCGCCATCTCAAGACCGGAACTTTCGAATTCGGACTGACCATGAGGTAATGACGCAGACGAGATGTTCATTTGGTCCTTCAGATCATAGCCAACCATGTTGCAGACGAACTCTCCTGTTTCATCGATGTTGGCGGAGCTGTCCTTGTAGCCGGTCGATGAAAACATCACCATTGGAGGCGTATCACCAATGGCATTAAAGAAGCTGTAGGGCGCCAGATTGGCCCTTCCTTCCTTGTCCACAGTGGAGATCCAGCCGATCGGACGGGGCGACACAATGGCCTTGAAGGGATTGAACGGCAGGCCGTGGTCGTTTTTGGCAGTTTCGTAAAACACGTTGTCAGCTCTCCATCCATTGGCTGCATATTTCAGATAAATCGGGACGTGGCCGCTCAGACGGCGGCTGGGTCGGTGTGCCGATGTGAACAAATCCGGCAAACCGCTCAGTGTCCATTGCGCCGAGCATTTGGGCAGCTTCCTCGTCAAAGCTGTACCATTCAGTCAGCCATTGCGACGCGAACCCGGACGCAGCCGCCGCATTGACGAGGTTCATGCAGACGGCGCCCGCCGACAGTTCCTGTTCCCAAATCGGAATTTTCGGATGAACTGCCGCGCAACTCAAAACACCAACAACAATGGGTGCGCGGGTAAATCGGGTCAGCTCTTGCTGCCGTTGCGCGTCATCCATGCTCGTGTCCTGGCGCGCTTCGAGAATGGCCAGAAGCCGCTCCCCAATCCGCTTGCCCTGGTCGTTGCCGTAGACAATGAAGCGCCACGGCGCGAGTTTTCCATGGTCAGGAACACGCGCTGCGGCTGTAAGTATAACCGTCAGTTCATCTTCAGATGGTGCCGGCTCAGTCATTGTAATAGAGGGGTGCGAGCGGCGCCGGAGTAAAAACTCCAAAGCTTCTTGCGATTTTGGCGCAAAATCGGGCATGAAAAGAAATACCTGTCCTATGGCGGGTTGCTTTGTGAGCCTTGACGTAATTCATTGACCGCAGTTGTCAACTTCTGTGGAATGGGTCTTGAATTTGCCCGATTTTTTGGCACACAAGACGGAAATCATGGAACGCTGGCCGCCACGCAATAAGCATGGGCGCGAAACTGGAGTGAAAATGGGTAATACGCGGCATTGGAGACAAACTTGCAGATCAGCTTTCTTTGGGCTGATCGCGGTTGTCGGCTTCGGCTGCATGCCTTCCCTTTTCTCGACGGGAACACTCGTGGACACCGCGAGCGCACAAACAGCGCCGATGCCGCCGCGGGGCAAGCCTGACCCGAATGCTGTGGTCGCGCCGCCCGAGACCCCAATTGAGAACCTTCTCGACCGAGCGCCGGAACCGCTGTTTAGCGACACATTGGTTCCCTATGCGCCGACCCAGCAACCCGGGGATGCGGTCTCATTCGCTGACCGCCAGGGTGCGCTTTACCTGATGGCAAAGCTGACACGGGATACGCTGCCACTAGAGCGCGGCCTGATTTGGCGGATCTACAGCGAAACCACCAACGAAGAAGGCCGGCTTGAGCTGGTGGCGACATCCCAGGGCGGTGATGCCGAGTTCCGTCTCGATCCCGGCTCCTATTTGATCCACACGGCCTATGGCCATGCTTCTGCGACAAACCGGATTGTGATTGGTCGAGATGTACTTTCCAAAATGGTGATCCTGAACGCAGGCGGAATCAAGCTGAGCGCCATGCTGACTGACGACCAGGAAATTGAATCAGGTCCCGTCCAGTTCGATATCTACGCAACGGAATTCAATGAACGCGGCGAACGTGAATTGCTGGCTGAAGATGTCAAGGCAGACACGATCGTTCGCTTGAATTCGGACACCTACCATGTCGTTAGCCGCTACGGCGGCGCCAATGCGGTTGTGCGGGCCGATGTTCAGGTGATTCCGGGCAAGTTGACCGAAGCAACCATGTTCCACGACGCCGCCAACATCACCTTGAAGCTGGTGAACGAGGAAGGTGGCGAGGCCATTGCCAACACAGCCTGGTCTGTGCTCAGCCCGGGCGGCGATGTGGTCGTGGAAGCCAATGGCGCGTTTCCGGGATTTGTGCTGGCCGCCGGCGAGTACGAAGTGATCGCCCGTAACAACGGCACGCTTTTTCAGCGCAAGTTTACTGTTGTGTCCGGCGAAAACGGGGAAGTCGAGGTTCTGGCCCAAGCAACACCGAGCCAGCAGTCCAGCGTGGACAATTAATTTTTCAAATCTGCCAAGCCGAAAATATGCTGGCTGTTACTTCCGGCGCGCGGATGGCAAGCGCATCTGCATCACCTGATCCTGAAGGAAATCCGTGACTTCCTTCTGATCCTTGAAACCGGACAGGGTTTCATAAGGGATCGGGTCACCAGCCCGGGCGGTGATAGCGGTGCCGAGGATTTTGCGGAACTCGCGGATCAAAAGCGCCAGCCTCAAGGTCAATGAGAACCGGCTGACCAGATGAAACAGCCAGGAGTTCTGGCCCTCAAAATAGAGCGGCAGAACCGTCGCCTTTGAAGACCTGATCATTTTTGCCGTGAAAGTCTTCCAGGGCAACTCTTCTGCCCGGCCAAACGGTTTGGACGCTGTTGCAACACCGCCACCTGGAAACACGACGATCGTGACACCTTCCTTGAGAAGCCTCAGCGCCTCCTGGCGGGTTCTCATATTGGTCTTCAAGGCTTCCTTGGTTTCTTCGAAATCGACGGGAAGCGAGAACGGCCGCACTTCGGGGACCTTCAACAATTCATTGTTGATCATGATGCGGAACGGACGGTCCAGCTGTTCAGCAAGGGAAAGAACTGCCAATCCGTCACCAATGCCATAGGGATGATTGGCGATCATGACCAGCGGGCCATCTGGCAGGTCCTTTGGCGGCCAGGCACCATCCGCCACAGAGACGTTCAAATTGATCAGTCCGAGCAGATCGCTCCAAATATAGTCGGAAGACCCCACCATTGAGGTTTTCCAGACTTCGTACAGATCAAGCAGCTTCCGCCGTCCGCTGATCCCTTCAATCGAGCGGATCAGCCAGCGCTTGAGCGGCGGATGATCGGAATTGGCGTAACTGAATTCTGCGTAGTCCAAGGCGGAACCGTCGGCAAGAGTGTGTCGGGCTGCATGGCGGTCAGAACCCGTAACAGCAGGACTGTTTCACTTTAATGACGAAGGACAAGAAGCTGGGAAAGATTGCCGCAATGCGTGCTGTCTTCCCCAAGCTTTGCTGATGTTACTTCAAGTCCGGCGGAGTTGCCTCTTCAACAAAGGCCGCAACGGCCTCGTCCAGCCCCATCGGTGTCTGGTTCTTCGAACCAAGCCGGCGAATGTTGACGGTGCGCTCCTCAGCTTCCCGCATGCCGCAGACCAGGATTACCGGAACTTTGGCTAGCGAATGCTCACGAACCTTGTAGTTGATCTTCTCATTGCGGAAGTCGGTTTCGACCTTGAGGCCTTTGGCCTTCAACAGGTCTGCGACTTCCTGGCCATATTCATCAGCCTCTGATGTGATCGTGGCGACGACAATCTGCAGCGGCGCGAACCACAGCGGGAAATGTCCGGCGTAGTTCTCGATCAAGATGCCGAGGAAGCGCTCCATCGAGCCGCAAATGGCCCGGTGGATCATCACCGGAATTTTCTTCTCACCATCGCTGTCGACATAGAAGGCCCCAAACCGCTCAGGCAGGTTGAAGTCGACCTGTGTGGTACCACACTGCCAGTCCCGGCCGATGGCGTCCTTCAGGGTGTATTCGAACTTTGGCCCGTAGAACGCGCCTTCGCCCGGCAGAATGTCGGTCTTGATCCGCCCATCAGACTGCTCTTCGATAGTCTTCAGCACTTCAGTCATCACCGCTTCGGCGTGATCCCAAACTTCATCCGACCCAACACGCTTTTCCGGACGTGTCGACAATTTGACGACAATCTCTTCAAAGCCGAAGTCCTTGTAGACGGAGAGGATCAGATCGTTGATCTTCAGACACTCCTCAGCCATCTGTTCTTCTGTACAGAAGACATGGGCATCGTCCTGGGTGAAGCCGCGCACGCGCATCAAACCGTGCATCGCGCCTGAGGGCTCATAGCGGTGAACCACGCCGAACTCGGCCATACGCAAAGGCAAGTCGCGGTAGGATTTCAAGCCGTGCTTGAAGATCTCCACGTGTCCCGGGCAGTTCATCGGCTTAAGTGCGAAAACGCGGTCGTCTTCACTTTCCGGATCGGCGCACTGAACAGAGAACATGTTGTCTTTGTACCAGGCCCAGTGACCAGAGGTTTCCCACAAGGACGTGTGCAGCACCTGTGGCGCATTGACCTCCTTGTAGTCTTCCTTCAACCGGCGGCGCTTGTAGGCAATAAGAGACTGGAACATATCCCAGCCTTTGGGATGCCAGAATACGACACCTGGGCCCTCTTCCTGAAAATGAAACAGGTTCATTTCCCGGCCAAGTTTGCGGTGATCGCGCTTTTCAGCCTCCTCAAGCATGTGAAGATAGGCTTTCAGCTCCTTTTGATCATGCCACGCCGTTGCGTAAATGCGGGTCAGCATCTCGTTGTTGCTGTCACCACGCCAATAGGCGCCGGCCACTTTCATCAGCTTGAAGGCATCGCCAATCTGCCGGGTATTGGCCATGTGAGGCCCGCGGCAAAGGTCCAGCCATTCACCTTGCTTGTAGATCTTCAGGTCCTGATCTTCCGGAATGGCGTCGATCAGCTCGACCTTGTATTCTTCACCCTTGGCAGAGAAATAGGTCTTGGCTTCCTCGCGGCTCCAGACTTCCTTGGTAAACTGGGCGCCACGGGCAATGATTTCGCGCATTTTCTTTTCGATCACCGGCAGCTCTTCCGGCGTAAACGGCCAGTCTGCCTTGGTATCTGGATGAATGCGCTTGAAATCGTAATAAAAACCGTTCTCGATAACCGGGCCAATCGTTACCTGGGTACCCGGCCAAAGCTCCTGAACCGCCTCAGCCATAACGTGGGCGGCATCGTGGCGGATCAATTCCAGAGCACGCGGATCATCCCGGGTGACGATTTCGATGTTTGCATTGGTGTGGATTGGATCGGAGAGGTCCAGCAGCTCACCGTCGAGCGTCATGGCGACGGCTTTTTTGGCGAGGGATTTGGAAATTCCGGCAGCGACTTCGGCCCCAGTTGTGCCAGGTTCATACTCGCGCGCGGAATTGTCGGGAAAGGTCAGCTGGATCATATGTTTTCTCCTGCTCACTCCTGCAGACAAGGCAGGTAAGCTGTTGTTGTTTCAAGAGCGCTTCAAATAAGGGATTTGTGCGCTGCGGGCAACCCGGTCAACGAATGGATGGGGCGTATTTGCCCAACCAAGCATGGCCCTTACATCCTGCCCTGTTCCAGGAAGACAATTATGGGAGCAATGCGGCGTCGGCGGGCTACATGGGTTGGCTGGTGTCAGGCCAAAGGCGGCGACCGGCGGGAGACCGGCTGTGATTTGACGATCGATGTGCTGGTTTCGGCCTTGTCAGTGATGCGTTCCAGAATACCATCAAGCTCCTCGATCTCCCGGATCACAAGCCGGACGACAAAGCAGTCATCGCCCGTGACCTTGTCGCACTCGATGACTTCGGGAATCTGCTGCAGCAACTCCCTGACAATGTGCAGCTTTCCAGGCAGAGGACGGACTCGTGTGATGGCCTGCAGGGAATACCCCAAGGCTCTTGGGTCAATATCCACAGTGAAGCTGCGGATCACGCCGCGCTCCTGCAGGCGGCGCAACCGCTCCGAGACACTTGGAGACGATAGCCCCACTTCCGCGGCAATGTCCTTGATGGAACAGCGCGCATCCTCAATCAGCATCTTCAGGATTTCATGATCCTGATCGTCAAGTTCTTTCATTTTTAGCAACACAAGTCATTTCACCTAACAAAGATAAGTTACAGCACCCTTCGACCTAATTTCAAATATGGAATCAGGAGACATACAGGCAGATCCTTGAAGGCATGTTCAAAGGAGATGCACTGATGTCGGAAAGAACCAGCGGCATTTTGGAAATGACCTTCGCCATGACCTTGATTGGCACACTGGGCATTTTTGTGATTTTCACCGGAGAAAGCCCGGTAAATGTCGCCTTCTGGCGCTGCCTTTTTGGCGCAATTGGCCTGACAGCCATTTGTGCGTTCAAAGGTGCCTTCAAATACGAAATTTCCTTGAACCAGTTCTTGCTGGCAGTTCTGGGCGGAATTGCGCTGTCCACCAACTGGGCTTTGCTGTTCACGGCATATGGACATGCGTCCATTGCCCTTGCCACCGCGATCTACAACACCCAGCCGTTCATGCTCGTATGCTTCGGCGCGGTCTTGTTTGGCGAACAACTGACCCGCAAAAAACTAGGCTGGCTGGCGCTCGCCTTTGGCGGCGTTCTCCTGATCGCGCAATCCAAGCCGGATCTCAGTTATGCCAGTGGAAGCTTTGCGGTCGGAGTTGCACTCTCTCTTGTGGCGGCATTTCTATGGGCCGTTGCGGTCGTCGTAACCAAACGCCTAAAGGACGTACCGCCACACCTGATTGCTCTCATTCAAGTCGCTAGCGGTGCTTTCCTCCTTGCGCCTCTGGCGAATTTTTCAAGCCTTCCGGCAGCAAGTTCCGCTTGGGCGGCGCTTCTCACCTTGGGATTTGTCCACACGGCACTGATGTATGCCGTCTTGTATCGCGCTGTTCAAAAACTGCCGACCCACCTCCAGGGCGCGCTCACCTTTTTTTATCCAGCCGTTGCAATCGCCAGCGACTATTTTGTGTTGGGTCAAAAGCTGGACGCACCGCAGATCCTGGGCGCAGTCATTATCTTCATGGCTGCGGCTGGCATGACACTTGGCTGGCGCCTGCCGTTTGGTTCAAAGGCAAAGGATTACCGAGAGGCCTGAGAACGGCCTCAAGTCACCAGCGCCCGCGTCTTCCCGGCTTTTATGAGAGCGGCATCCTTGGCAGATTTTGCTGCCGCCTCGACACCGCCGCGTATCTCGACAACCATGGCGAGGCACTTCGTGCGCTTTGCGCGAAATTGGGGTCACCTTTCAAACTAAGAGCGCAGGCCAACCTGCTATCTTTTAGATATCAGTTGAGGTCACTTCGGCGCAATTTGGTACATCTCTTGATTGTTTTCCAAACGTTTAAGCCTTTGCAATATCTGTTCAACGTCTCGCGACTCCGTACTCGATTCACCCAAGTCGCCTACGTCAACTCCCACTGTCCCAGCACCTTCACTGAAAATTCCGGGCACACCAAAACGGATACGATTGTCGTACAACATCTTATAATCGTTGTACCCCTTGAGATAGCCTTGGCAGTATTCGTTACCTGATTTGGCTTTAGTTACACACCCTTCATATCGACTGCGCTCACCCTCTGCGAAAGAATAATTCGCTAAAATCAAATAAACAAAGACAGATACTAAGCAGTTCTTAATCATCACGAACCTCTTTTTATCTACACGCCTCTTTACCCAAATTTTTCACACATCCCTCATCAATTTTTTGTTGTAATTCTTGAGAAATTGGCGCTTTACTTACTTCTGACAAAGAACCTATTCTTTCTAGAATTTCCATCCGACTTGACGGAAAAAACAAAGGTGCGTCTCGTGTTTTAGTCAGCGCGTTGTCCTGCACCGAATAATGCAAGGTGACGAAAACCACGAGCGCCCCAAGCAAGCACAGCAGGACACCAGGAAGCTCGGACATAAAATCGAATGTTCCTTTGTCCGCGTTGTTACTCTGCACCTGAAATCGTGAAAATCCGCGAATCCTCGCCAGAATCAACGCACCGCCGATTACGACTAACGTCAAGCCGACCAACACTGCGCCGACATTCACCAACAAACGTGCAGCCGCCAAGGACTGCGCACGTTCGGTTCTATAGAATTGAGCGTCCGATTCCATTACAAGCTGCCCGACAAGAGTAAGGAGTTCCAAATCATCGATCACCGTTGGGAGTTTGTCGCCAATAACGAAACTGTAATCTGCGCGAACTACGGGCCCCTCTATTTTCTGAATTTGGCCGAAGAGGATGTACAAAATACCAAAGACAATACCTACGGACAGCAAAACAACAAATACCGCAGCCATATTACTCTAAAAAAGAACTGATTTTGGAATGGCTACTTCTGATGAAGTTGTTGGTTTTCCTTTAGGTTCACGCAAGTCACCAGGCTCTGAATGTTCTTCTGTCATTACAATAATTGATCCTGCAATATTCGAGTGTTTCAGATAATGAATAGATTATTCTAGATTGAAATACATTAAACTGCAACTATTCTTGAATTCAGTATTATATATGTCAGCTGTGTCGCCTAATATCCGTCAACCATCCCTCAAGCCTAAAAACAGGCCGGAATGACATCCAGGGAGCGCTCGCTACTCCACCGCAGCCACACGTGCCCGGCCGGACATCACCAGTCGATCATGCTTGTCGCGCTTTGCCGCCGCCTCGACGCCGCCACGTGTCTCCCTGATCAACGCAAGCTCGTCTTCCTCCGCCTGCCCCACCGGCGTCAGAGCCAGATCCATATAGGCCTTGCGGTCAGGAGACCGTTTGATCGCCTTGTAGTGCCTGTAAAAGCGCAGCACCGTGGTCAGATATCCCCAGTGCTTGGCGATGCTTTCGGCAACGAATTTCGGATAGAAGACCAACGGACTTTCAATTGGCAGGCCGGCGCGGCGCTCGGTGCGGGCTTTCATGCGGAAATAGCCGCCTTCAAGTGGATGAACACCCTCAAAGCACACCATCAAATAGAACCACATCATCAGAAAGAGCTTGTTTCCCGGCCGTCCGCGCGGGCTGGCTGCTGCGCGTCTCAGCACCGTCGTGACATGTTCTTCGCTGTAGTAGCTGTCCCAGGCTTCCCGATAGGCCTGTTCCCATTCCTGATCCGGCATCTTCGGATGATGGGTCACTCTATGATTGAGATCGTACTTGTTAAGGTCGGGATCCATCCAGATGCCCTTGCTCAAAAGCACCTTGTGATCTTCCGAGCCCGGCAGCGGCGTCAGGTAGAAGAATTCCAGAAGATCGAGCGGCAGTTCGTTCTTGATGATTTCCACGTCGTGCAGGATCGAGGCTTTGGTGTCTCCCGGAAAGCCGATGATGTAACCGGCATAAGTGGTGGCCCCATGGGCCCGCCAGGCAAGCAGCATTTCCCGGTATTCGGTGATCTTGTTCTGGCGTTTTTTCGCCGCCAGCAGATTGTCCGGATTGATGTTTTCCAGGCCGATAAACACCCGGTTCACGCCAGCCCGCGTAGCCTTTTCGATAAAATTCGGAATGCGGTGGCAAAGCGTATCGACCTGAATGATGAACTTGGCTTCGAGTTTTTTGTCTTCCCGAAGATGGATCAGCCGGTCGAACAGCTCCTCCCAATGGCGGTTGCGGGCGAAATTGTCGTCCGTGATGAAAAAGCGGTCGATCCCCTGCTCGAAATTGTCCCGGATGATCTGCTCAAGATCATCGGCTGACCGGAAGCGGCTCTTGCGGCCTTGCACATTGATGATCGTGCAGAAGGAACACTGATAGGGACATCCGCGTCCCAAATCGAAACTGGAGTGGGACCCGGCGGTAAACTGAATGTGCTTGGAGGGAAGGATCGGTGTCGGTTCGCCCTCCAGTGATGGCAAATCCGACATGTAATTGTAGAGCGGCTTCAATTCACCGGCATAGGCATGCTGAAACACTTCATCGAGCCGCAAGTCTTCCGCTTCACCTGCAAAAAACGAAATGCCGAGTTTTTGCGCCTCCACCATTTCCGCAGGCATCTCGTCCAGCATCGACATGCAACCGGAAACATGGAAACCACCGATAGCCGCCTGAAGGCCTACGTCCAGAAACCGGCGGGCCAGATCGACAGCACGGGGAAACTGGTTCGACTGCACGCCAACCAGGCCAATAAGCGCTTTACCGCCAGATCTGGTCACCATCCGCGCAATTTTTTTCGGACGGATCCGCGTGTTCGTCTCGTCATAAGTATGGAGATGAATGCGAACGCTTTTGCCCAAAACACCACGGTCCCGGGCAGCTTCCGCAAGACCGTTCAGGCAGGCAAGCGTATTGGATGGAATGGCCGAACGTAGCCATTGGATCGGATAGCCGTCGTCGTCGTAATGCGTCGGCTTGATCATGACAAAGTGGAAGTCAGTCACGCATGCCCTCCCCTGATTGCCCAAAGGCAGAAGGAAGAGTGACAGCCTGATGCCTTAACGTCAATTTTCCGGGTGCTACAGGGCTACTTTGCGGTCAAGACAGCCGGTTCTTTTCGTCAATATGCGCCCCGGTCCAATGGCCATACCGCCAAGGCATGTACCAGCGGGCAGTAGTCGGCAGTTCTTCGGGGACCGGATCATATCCTGATGCGCCCAAGGGATTGCATCTCAATATGCGCGATAACCCTATCCAACTGCCGGCCCACAGGCCGTAAGTGCGGATCGCCTGCTCGGTATATTCCGAACATGTCGGTGCATACCTGCATCCCCGGCCCATGAAGAGCGACAGCGAGTGCCGGTAAATCCAGATCATCCCCAGCCCGAACCGCGCCGGGAGCGAGGGTTTGGGACTGCCGGATGTAGGCTCATGAATTTGATTGTTATGCTGGCACATGATGCCTGCAAATCATCCTGCTGTGCTAAGCCAGCGCTGCGGCATCGTCCGCCGGAACGCCGCCTTCGATCTGACCAATTGCATCCACAACAGCGTCAAACACCAGCATGGTCGATGCATGGCGCGCCTTGTAATCACGCACTGGCTCCAGGAACTTCAGATCAGAAAAGCGGCCGTTGGGCGGCTCGCCGCCCTCTTTCAGCATGGCCCGCATGGCCTCACGTACCGCACGCAATTCGTCCGGTGTCGCCCCGACGACATGACTGGCCATGATGGAAGATGAGGCCTGGCCAAGGGCACAGGCTTTCACGTCATGGGCGTAGTCAGACACGACGCCGTCTTCCATGGACAAATCCACCACAACAGTTGATCCGCATAGCTTGGAATGCGCCTTTGCAGTTGCCTGCGGGTTTTCAAGCCGGCCCACCCGGGGGATATTCCCCGCGAATTCCAGGATCTTGGCGTTATAGATATCGTCCAGCATTCTCGCCTCATCGTGAAACCGGTTGAAGACAGACCGCATTGCGGGCTACCCGACTTTCCCTATATAGATCAGGCGCTGTCGGTTTTCAGCAAGCGGGTTCGTCTTCTTGCAGTTATTGCCTTCAGTGTACATTCTGATTCAGAATGGCGAAAGAAGACCGAAGTACCATGCGTTCATAGGCGGGATGTCCCAATTTTGACAATAATGACGACCAAAGAAGGCAACCGCCGCATGATCCGTCCCATTGAGAGCGTCGTATGACGAATGAACAGGGTAAAGTAGCGAGGATCCAAATGGACGCCGTCCTCAAGCCAGTTGGCAAGAAATTCGAACGCAAGTCTCCAGAGCAGCTTCAGCGCCCATCGCGCGAGGAAGCGGAAGCGGCTGTACGCACTTTGCTTGCCTGGACCGGTGACGATCCAGATCGAGAAGGTCTTCTCGATACACCGCGACGCGTCGTAAAGGCTTTTACCCAACTATACGGCGGGTATTTCGAAGATCCTTATGAGCATCTGGAGAGGGTGTTTGAAGACGTCGGCGGCTACCAGGACATCATTATGGTCCGCGGTATCCCGTTCACTTCCTTTTGCGAACACCATATGCTGCCGTTCATTGGCGAAGCTCATATTGCCTACTACCCGGCTGAAGGTGTTGTTGGCCTGTCCAAACTCGCAAGAGTGGTCGACATTTTCGCCAAGCGTCTTCAAACCCAGGAGCACTTGACGGCGCAGGTCGCTTCGGCCATTGACGATACGCTCGCCCCAAGGGGCCTTGCAGTGATGATCGAAGCTGAACATCAATGCATGACCATGCGCGGCGTGCAAAAACAGGGTGTGTCGACGATTACCACCCAGTTTACCGGAATTTTCCAGGATGAGCCGGCCGAACAGGCCAAGTTCATGACCATGGTACGCGGCAAGGCATAACAAGGCCCTGCCACAAAATGGCAGGGGCCAACGTGACTGATTCCAATTTTGCCGAACGTGGCAGCAAGGCCGAGATCGAAACCGGAACGGCATTTCAACCCAAGTTTGATGCAGACGGCCTGATTGTTGCCGTCGTGACCGATTTTGAGACAGGCGATGTGCTCATGGTCGGCTACATGAATGCTGAATCCCTGCATCGGACCATTGAGACCGGCGAAGCGTGTTACTGGAGCCGGTCACGGCAGGAATTCTGGAAGAAGGGCGAAACCTCCGGCCAGATTCAACACGTCAAGGAAATCCGCACCGATTGTGATCAGGATGCAATCTGGATAAAGGTCAGTGTCGCAGGCAACGGAGCAACGTGCCATGTCGGCTTCAATTCCTGCTTTTTCCGCAAGATCGACAAGCGTGACAGCGGCGAAATATGCCTGGAACGCGTTGAAAAAGAACCGGTTTACGATCCCAGGGACGTATACGGTTCAAAATAAGAAAAGCGGGCGATATCTATGGATCGCCCGCCAATATGACTTTTCCTGTCAGTTCGGCATCACGCCATGGTGATGTAGCTGCGCATCTGCTCGGCTTCCATCTCCACCTGTGCAATCTTGTGTTTGACCACATCGCCGATCGAGATAACACCAGCGACCTTGCCATCCTTGACCACTGGTACGTGGCGGAAACGGCCTGATGTCATCTTTGCCATCACTTCGGCGACCGTCTCTCCCTCTTCACAGGTAACGACGGAAGTCGTCATGACGCTGGAAACGGGCAAGTCCAGTGCGGCGGCACCTTTCTTCGCTATTGCTTTGACAACATCGCGTTCAGAGATAATGCCTTCGATATGCTGATCCGCATCGGTAATCAGAATGGCCCCGATACCCTTCTCCGCCAGTACGGTGCATATATCGCTCAAAGGGGTGTCTCCACGTTCCTGGAAGACATCACGTCCTTTGCCCGACAAGATAGCGCTAACGGTCATCTGCAAACTCCTCTCGCCTCACCACTGCATACCGAAGCATGCGGTGTCCGTTACGTCATCATGGCAAAAATCGCGGCCAAGGCAAAGTCTCTCAAAAGGTGAATGTTGGGCCAGCTTCCGCCCGAGACTTAAAACCTGCGCCGGGCAACAGGATCCAGCAGAGGGAAAAGCGCAAGCCCCGCCAGAAATCCGCCGATATGGGCCTGCCAGGCAATGGAACTGCCCTCTCCTGACAATGGTGTGCTCATCAGCCCGAAAACCAGATTTAATCCGAACCAGACGGCCATGAATCCGGCCACTTGCCGATTTGCCAGGGACGCTATCAAAGGCGCAGCTGGAACATGATACGCAGCCTGGTCCGAACGCCGAATCGCGCCAAGCGGTCCGCCGAGTTCAAAAACAAACCTGAGCGCGGCTGCCATGTGTCCGGAAATGGCTGCTGATGCTCCGATCATCGGGGCAGTTTCCCCCGGATGGGTCAGGAGATGGGCCACCGCTCCACCGATCGCGCACAAGACAGACAGCAACAGAAATCTGAGCGTGCCAAAACGGCGCGCCACGGCGCTGCCGAAAATCGCCATCCAGAGCATGTTGAAGACCAAATGCCCAATGCCACCGTGCAAAAATGCGTAGGTGACGAAACTCCAAATGTCGACGGCAAGGCCACCTGGAGCCAGCCCGGTAGCGAACAGGCCTGGTTCATACCGCACGGGCCAGAACGCGAAATGAATGATGATCCAGTTGTTCCAGGATGTGGGAAGCACCGTATTCTGCAGGATGAAAATCGCGACGATTATGCCGCCCAGCCACACAATTACTGGCGGCAGATTGAAGGCGGGTTGGGCTGCCGGCCGTGGTGGTTCAAAGTCGAATTGGCTCATTTTCGTCCCGTATCAATGTCAGCGCCCAAGATGTACGGCGTTTTGATGTGATGACAAGGTCTGGCATCTCCCCCGTACCACTTTTCGGTCTGGCACATCGGACATGGCCACGACTGTCCCAAATCCGGATAAGAAAAACGCTTGCCGCCCAAAGGCAGCAAGCGCTGATTGGTCGCGTCCCCACGCGCTGCGTTTGCTCCAGACCATTGCCGGAATAAGAGACCAAACCTCCCAAAGCCTCTTCGTTAACGCCTTATCACCATGAGGAAACTCGTGGCGGCTGACAAGGACAAGGTTTGGTTAACCTTAATTGGCCGTTGAATTGGCAGAATTCTCGCCTTTGCCCCGTTTGGCACGCCTCCTGCTTAATACCCCGTTAACAGGCACACCCGAGCGGCAGTGTCCCAAATTCGCACAGGTCGACCACACCGGCAGATTTGGGTCTCCCCGCTCCAGAAAGGGGCAGAGGAATTATGAAAAACGGCGTCACCAAAACTCTTTATAAGTACTGGGACGAGTTGCGTGGCGGACGCCCCGCTCCAAACCGGAGTGAAATTGACCCGGGTCAGATCCGGTCACTTCTTGGCGACACCTTTATCCTGGAAATCAATTCCCCCCAGGACATTCGCTACCGTCTAGCCGGCACCAGGCTGTGCTCGACGCATTGCCGGGAACTGAAAGGCCGCAATTTCCTGCGCGGCTGGAACGACAAGGACCGCGAGGCTCTCACCAGCTTGATTGCCGCAATTACCGAAGATGCGGCTGCTGCGGTAATTGGTGTGGCCGGCCACACTGAGCGCAAACAGCAGGTCGCCATGGAGATGGTGCTGTTGCCGCTGAACGTCCCTGGCGAAGGCCGTATTCGTGTTCTTGGTGCCGCAACTCCGATGGAGCGTCCCTACTGGCTTGGTGTACATCCCATTTTGGGTCAATCCATCTCCAGCCTGCGCCTGGTCTGGCCGGACGAGAGGCCGTATTTCCTTGCTGAAGGAGAAGGCGTCAATCCGATACTTCCCCGCTTTACGGCTGAAGGCATGGCCATGCCCACCGCTGCACTTCCGCAAGGTGCAGAACGCAAGGTTGGCCACTTGACGGTCTACTCGGGCGGGAAATCATAGACTGAGTGCACCCGGCCCTTACACATCATTAACCCCGGCACCCTAAACTGAGATTCCTCAACACGTGCGCGCAAGCGCATATTCGCTACAAACGTGCAGAAAGCACAGGGGCAAGCAGGTATTTCAGGTATGGGCGCTGGAATCGCTACAGCAACAGAAAGTAGCAGAACGCTTCATGCAACAGACCGGCGCCGGCATCAGCGCGTGTCCGTGAACATTCTCGGCCGCTTCATGCTGGAAGACCGGCGTGAGTATCCTTGCCAGGTCATCGACATGTCGCCAGGTGGCGTCGCCATGATTACGCCGGTCACCGGCCGGGTCGGCGAGC
Source organism: Roseibium sp. (assembly GCA_965230705.1). Classification (GTDB taxonomy): domain Bacteria; phylum Pseudomonadota; class Alphaproteobacteria; order Rhizobiales; family Stappiaceae; genus Roseibium. The sequence continues at coordinate 574,737 of CBDDLN010000002.1, forward strand.
GTGTTGTTGCCTACCTTGATCACCTGAGCCGTGTGGAAGGCCGCATAGCAAGGCATATCGAAGGCGGCTTTGCTGTTGAGTTGCGCAACACGCCGCGCAAACGCGACAAGATTGCAAATGTTCTGACATGGCTGGCAAACCGGGACGAACTCAATCTTCCCGAAGACCGCCGGCATGACCGGTTCGTTCCGAAAAACCCGATTACCAAGATCATCTTGCCCGACGGAACGGAACATGTCGGCCGTATTATCGACGTATCCCTGTCCGGGGCGGCGATCGCGACTGATGTTCTCCCGGATCGCGGCGACAGCATCGCTCTTGGCAAAATGCGGGCACGGGTCGTCCGTCAAATTGAAGGCGGCATTGCAGTGGAATTCGCCGCAATTCAAAACCGCGACCTGCTGGAACAGCACATTTCCACCGAAAGCTAGGGGCGAGACCCTAAGCCAACTGTCTTGGCTCGCCTTCGCTCCCGCGAAGGCTTTGTGAATGCGTCTGCGGCAACGCGCCCGTACTTTTTGCCCCAAAAGCCTATTTGATAGTTCCGCGCAGGAACACCATTGCTGTGTTCATTGTGCCTGGCGAAAACCAATTTCCTTCCCTTTTGAACGGTAAATAGCACCGGTTCGAATGCCGTTAGGGCAAGCATTCGGCTTTTTTTCAAAAAAATTTGCGCTTTTTATTCGACGCAATTGGTGCGCAAATCCTCTGCAAAGTGCGCCCTCAATCCCGTTTCTCTCCCGTTGGACCGATGGGCCAACCTATGGCATCCGCGAGACTTTCCTCATACTTTTCAAAGAGATAACCGTACATCGAAACAATTTTATGCGAATTATCGTCGAATACATCTAAAACAATATTCAAGTTTATCTAAAGTAATAATATAAATATATTCAAGATTTACTTTAGTTCTACTATTTGTTTTTTCAAGAAATAAAAAGCAGAATGTCAATGTGTTGCCAGCCTTGGGGAGGGCAGCACAATGAAATTACTTTCGAAACGTACTAGTCTTACAGCAACACTTCTTCTGGGAACTCTTGTTTCCTTACCAGCTCACGCTACTCCGGGCCGGTTCATGGAAATGGAGAAGAGCGTAAAAGCCCCGGTGGGGCACCGGCAATTTTGCAAGGAAAACCAGCGCGCCTGCTCAGGAAGTACGAATTCACCGGTTGTCGTCAAACTGACCGAAGCGCGCTGGAACGAGCTCATTGCGCTCAATCAGACGATCAACAACCGCATCAGGCCTGTAACGGATGACGTAAACTTCGGCAGACCGGAATACTGGACCTATCCCGTCAACGGCACGGGAGACTGCGAAGAATACGTTCTGGAAAAACAACGGGCACTCATTGCAGCCGGCTGGCCCAAGAGCGCGTTGCTAATCACGGTCGCCAAGGATGTGAAAAACGCGGGCCACGCCGTTCTAACGGTGCGAACTGATCAGGGCGACATGATTTTGGACAATCAGGTCGAGGCCGTCCTGCCCTGGTACGCAACGCCCTACCGCTACATTAAACGGCAATCCACCCGTGCGCCAGCAAAGTGGACAGGTATCTCAGATACCCGTGTGACAACTGTCAGCAGTGTTGGGCGTTAGCCCGCAAATAATCTGGAGGTCGCCCTTTAGATAGGGCCAAGGGAAGATCCGGTCGCGTCCCCACCCTCCCCATCCCTACCACGACCGGATCCAGGGAGTCGGCCAGCCCCCCGCAGGCCGGCTCCCCTTCCATTTCAGGGACGGTGAGTTTTTCAAATCATTGAAGGTCAGTTCAAACCGGCTTCAAGCCGGCCTTGTACCGCTGTGAATTCCGTACATAGCCTGCTGCCGACTTGGTAATTCCTTCTGCAGCCGCCTCATCGAGTTGCCGGATGACCTTGCCCGGCATTCCAACGACGAGAGAGTTATCCGGAATGACCTTGCCCTCGGCAATCAGGGCATTGGCACCGACGATGCAGTTCTTGCCGATGATTGCGCCATTCAGGATGGTCGCACCCATGCCCACAAGACTGTTGTCGCCAATCGTGCAGCCATGCAGGATCGCCTTGTGGCCGATGGTGCAGTCTGCGCCGATCGTCAGCGGAAAGCCCATATCGGTGTGAAAAACACAGCCGTCTTGAACGTTTGACCGCTCGCCGATGTGGATCAATTCGTTGTCACCGCGCAGTACGGCTCCAAACCAGACGCTAGCGTCCTGATCCAGCCTGATTTTTCCAATGACACAGGCATTCGGCGCCACCCAGTATCGGCCATCGGCCGGAAACTCCGGCCCTACATTGTCCAGTTCAAACACCGGCATACCTCCCTCCCAGGAGTTTTAGAAATTGGCAGCAAGGCCGAGCGCGAACTGCATCACAAACAGACCGGAGCAAACGCTCCACATCCCTGCGATTGTCGAAGAGGCAACCAGCCATCCAATCGGACGGCCTTCGATTCGACGGCCACGGATTGCGTTGCGCATAATTATGAAAGGCCCGGCAAGCAGGCAGATCGCAAAGGATACCAGCGCACCAAAGATGCTATCCACCGCAAAGCTGAAACGGGGCGGTTCGTCCGTGACAAGCTGATAAAAGCTGCCAATAACGCCAGCCGCCACAAAGCCTGCGCATCCAATGTATAGCGCGATGATAAGTTCGGTCCACACAGCATTAACCTTTTGTTAACCAGCGAGCGCTGAAACTGTTTTAGGTTTTGTTAACGGATAAAAGCAAGTGCCGTGCCGTTTTGAGTCCCGGCCCAAACCGGACAGAAAACAAGGCATATGCCGAAAACAATGTGCACGATCCCTTCCCGATCCGGGACAAGTGTCCCCTACCGGGACGCCACAGACGGGCAGCCTCTCCAAAATAAGACACGGGAGGCTGCCTCATGACACCGGTTACTCTCCCGGCCGCAAGTGGCATCCGCCCACGGCATTTCACGCTTCTAACTGGCATGATTGCCGTTCTGGCGCTGTGTTACTTCGGATATCTCATCGCGCATTGGAGCGGACACGCGGTCTCCGCCATCAAGATCACCACAGCAGACACATCTCGAAAGATTATCACCGGCGGCCAAACCTTCGATGTTCCGAAGGACATGATCCAGTCGCCGCCGCAGAGCCTGTTCCAGACAGCTGACGCCGAGTCCATTGCTGCATTCAGACTGGCTGTAGTGTGGCCCTCAATGACTGCCTTCAAGTCGCAGAAAATTGCGCCGCCAGCCCCTTTGGGATCTGGCAGTAAAATCGTTGTCGTTGATATCGAGCAGATAAAAGCAGGAGAGACAATGCGCGATACGTTGGGCCCGGTTTACTCGCGCCTGGCACGCGGCGGCAACCACCGCGGACCAGCTGGATTACAAGTAATGACGCTTTCCCGCCCAGGCGATGAACTTGACCAGATCATCTTTGAGCCAGGCGCCGATGGATTTGTCGCCCGCTGCCACAAGGTGCCAGGAGACCTGAACGCAATCTGCACAGGTCAACTGACATTAGACGGGGGGTTAGGGGCAACATACCGGTTTGAAAAACCGCTGCTGGCCAGCTGGGGACGCCTTGAACGGCAGGTTACCGATCTGGTCCACTCGCTGGTCCAGTCCGGTAGCGCTGCAGGATCGGTTTAGATTTCGTCCAGATCGATTTCAAGGATCGCCATCTGGAAACTCCAGCTCAGATCCTCGTCTTCATCGTCGCGGAAAATTACGCCGATGAACTCATCGCCAATGTAGACTTCAGCTGAATCGTCCTTTTTCGGACGGGCTCTGACCTGAATCCGATCGAGTTCGAACTTCTTTTTCAAATAAGCTTCGAGATTTCGGATTTCATCGGGTTTCACGTCGCTTCTCCTGATCGACAATAAACTTCGCTTAGACGCGGACCCTACAGATCTTTTGTCCCAAGCCAACCACCTGTGTCAGCTTTCCCCGTCTTCCTTGCCGTTGAAACGGTTTTCCGGATCATCCGATATCAGCTGGTTCATGGAGCGAGACGGCTCGGCACATCCGGCACGGCCAACAATCTTGGCAGGAACCCCGGCAACCGTCGTGTTGGGCGGCACAGGCTCCAGGACCACGGAACCTGCCGCAATCCTCGAGCAATGGCCGATTTCGAGATTGCCGAGCACCTTCGCGCCCGCCCCAATCAAAACGCCATTGCGGATTTTCGGGTGCCGGTCGCCGCCTTCCTTGCCGGTTCCGCCAAGCGTAACGCCCTGCAGGATGGAGACATCGTCGCCGATTTCCGCTGTGCCGCCGATGACGAGACCGGTTCCATGATCGATAAAGATCCCGCGGCCAACTGGAACCGCTGGGTGAATGTCAATCTGGAACACTTCCGAAGCCCGGCTTTGCAGGTAAAGTGCAAAATCCTCCCTGCCCTGTTTCCAGAGCCAATGGGCCAGACGATGCGTTTGCAGCGCATGGAAGCCCTTGAAGTAGAGAACCGGCTCCAGAAGCCGGTAGCATGCCGGGTCGCGGTCGTAGACGGAAACAATGTCCACCCTGAATATCTCGGCGATCTCCGGATCGGATGCCAGAGCTTCCAGATAGGTCTGGCGGATCAGGGATGCGGAAACGATGTCCCGTCCCAACCGATCACCGAGACGGTGGACCACGACCTCCTCAAGCGTCTCGTGATTAAGCACCGTTTCATAGACGAACGAAGACAGGGCCGGCTCAGACACAACCATTGCCTCGGCTTCTTCGCGAAGCTGCCGCCAGACCGGATCATGTAGCGCCAGGCTGGCCGCATTTTGGCGGGGCGACGGGTTCGACATGGCTTGTCTCCTTCTCAAGCCGAAAAAAGTGGTTGCCTTAAGATAGGGCGCCTCGGCGTAAATCCAAAGCCAAACTTATCGGGAAATGACGATGGGTTAATTTTTCGCGAGATCAGGGATCTCCGGAATAGATCCAATTCCGCTGCTTTCAGACAGCATCACAACGCCTGGAAAGCGTAGTCCCACTCCCCGCCGGAAAGGTTTGAAGGCCATCCGGCTCCGGATTGAATCAATGTGGCAACGCATTGATTCAATCAGTTCACATTCGCATATAAAACACTGGAAAAATTGACAGTTCCAGTGATGGACACCTCCAGGTTTCACAGACCGGTTCGGGCGGTTGGGCGCCAAGGCGCGGTCAGGCCGCTTGAAGCGCAGTCTCAATGACCTGATTCAGAATCACAATTTCAATTCAGGCGTCCAACACATTGATTCCGGAGATTTTTCACGATGCGCGGGAGTGCGCGAACAGGTCATCCAGAAACAGTTGGACTGCTTCGGCAAAAACGTCATTGCGATCCCCGGCAACCATATGGCCCGCGTTCTTGATATCGGCGAAGCGGGTGTGGGGAACCAGTTCCATGAACTCCTGCACATGCTCCTTGGAGACAAGTTCCGAATTGCGGCCGCGGACAAGCAGAACCGGCAGCTTCAGATTTGCAGCAGCCTTCAATAGGACCTGATGCGCTTCTTCCGTCTTGCTGTCCCCGCGCCCATGCTTTGACGTGATGAACTTCGGATCCCAGTGCCACCGGTACCGTCCGTCATCGTGTAGCCTCAGGTTTTTCGACAGTCCGGACAAGTCGCTTGGGCGCTTTCTGTTTGGCAGGTAGAGCGAAATGGCGTCGGCTGCTTCCTCCACCGTGCCAAATCCGTCCTCGACACGTTCTGCCATGAAACCGAGGATCTTGTTGACACCCCCAAGATCCATGCGCGGCGTGATATCCACGAGAACCAGAGCTGCAAGGCAGCCGGGACTGATGCTTCCCTCGGCAGTCATACCTGCAAGACCACCGAGCGATGCCCCCACGAGAACCGGCTGTACACCATGGCGTTCGGCTACCAGCTGTGAAACGGCAACAAGGTCCTTTGCATAGTCGGTAAAGTCATAATTGCCGGAAGGAACCCATTCGCTTTCACCGTGTCCCCGTTGATCCAGGCAATAGACCACATGCCCCTGGCGGGCGATGCTTTCCGCCGCTGCGTCCCAGGAATAGCGGGTCTGGCCACCGCCGTGAAGCAAAACGACCGGCTGCCCGGCCTCACCGTGAACATCCCCGACAAGGCGGTTTTGTTCACTTCCGAGCAATTCGATCCTTACACCGCTCATGCCGGCACCTCCGCCAGGAACTCCAGAACACCTTGCTTGTAGACCTTGTCACCAACAGCAACCATATGGTCCCGGCCTGGGATTTCCAGAACGCGGGCATCCGGCATCAGGTCTGCCAGTTTTTGCGGCGAACCGGCGATGTCGTCCCGCGTTCCGACTGCAACGAGCACCGGGCGGTCGATCCGGCCAACATCGGCTTCAGAGATCTTCTGCCGCGAGGAACGCATGCAGGCGGCAAGCGCCAGGCGGTCCGACCCGGTCTGCTCGGCGAAAGCCCGAAATGCCCGGCCTGTCCTGTCCGGCACGTCTTGCAAACTCTCTGCTTCAAGCGCGCTGGCAATTGGTTCGGGATCACCGACACCGCCGACCATGCCGTAACCCAGCCCGCCGAAGATGACGCGGCCAATGCGGTCCGGATGGTTGAGAGTGAGAAAGGCGGAGATCCGGGACCCCATTGAGTAGCCCATCACATCAGTTCGTTCGATTCCCAGATGATCCAGCAGATTGCGTGCATCTTCTGCCATGACTGGCGCACCATAGGCCTCCGGGTCATAGAACTTACTGCTTTCGCCGTGGCCACGGTTATCGATCGCAATCACCCGCCGGCCATCCTTGACCAGAAGGTCCACCCAGCCCGGATACATCCAGTTGATCATCTTGTTGGACGCAAATCCGTGAATGAGCAGGATCGGATCACCTGCGCCCTCGTCCAGGTAGGCGATGTCCACTCCGTCCGAATGAAACTGCGGCATATTATCTAATAACCTTTACGTAAAGGGAACCTAGTTTGAACCCTAGCTTAGTAAAAGTGGCCCTGACTAGCAAAGGCTTCTTCCAAAATCTTTCAGGCGGCAGCGCCGCCCAACGCATTCAGCGGGTTTTCTTGCAGAAATTCGCTCTTTGGCCCTCTACCCATTTGCCGGGCAAAGAAGTATGGTCCCCGCGGCTTTTAGACTCGAAACGGATTGGACCAGACCATGGCGGATAAAGTCATCCCCCATTTTCAAAACAGCAGCGGACATGATTCCGTCGCGATAGGTGCACGGAAATTCATGTGCATTGGCGCAAATCCGCCGTTCGATCATCCGCACATCTTTCTGGACATGGGAAACAGCGACGACGTCGTTTGCCCCTATTGTTCCACCCGTTACAAATACGACGCGACCTTGCAGCCGAATGAGACATCTCCGAGCGATTGTGTCTGGACACCGGAAGCGGCCTGACGCAAAGCCGATACAGGGCGTGTGCCCATGACTTATCCTGTTGTTGTAGCCGGCGCAGGCATCGGCGGACTGACCGCCGCGCTTGCCCTCAATGCCCGCGGGCATGAAGTAGCCGTTATTGAACGTGCCGAGGCTCTGGAAGAAGTCGGTGCCGGACTACAATTGTCTCCCAATGCGACCCGGATCCTGAGAGACCTTAAGGTCCTGGATACACTCGGCTCCAAGGCCGTCCGCCCCGACCATATCGTGATTGGATCCGCCCGGCAGGGTGCTGAAATCACCCGCATTCCGCTCGGGGATCAAATAGAAGCCCGACATGGCGCCCCCTACCTGGTTGTCCACCGGGCTGATCTGCAGATGGCCCTGTATCAGACAGCAAAAGTTCGCAGCGGAATCACCTTTAAATTCGGCACCACCGTCCACAAAGCCGAAGACGATGCCGAGGGCCCCTTGATTTGCCATGCTGACGCCAAGGGGGAGACGCAGGAAATCCGTGCACTCGCACTGATAGGCGCCGATGGCGTCTGGTCCAAGACCCGCCTGCAGGTTCCCGGGCACAGCGAGGCGGCCTACTCCGGCCTGACGGCCTATCGGGCGACCATTCCTACCAGTCAGGTTGGTGCTGGACTGCTTAAAAACACCGGCCTCTGGCTCGGTCCGAATGCGCATCTCGTCCACTACCCGCTCTGCGGCGGAGACACCTTCAACCTGGTGGCGCTCGTTCCGGAAAAATGGACAGAGGAAGGCTGGGCAGCCAAAGCCGACCGTCAGGTGCTGCTTGGCCATTTCGGCAAGTGGGCCCCTAGCCTCCGCAGCCTGCTCGCACAACCGGGCACCTGGCTGAAGTGGGCCTTGTGCGGCGTAGACGGCGCCGGCTCCTGGACCCATGGGCGGATTGCGCTTCTGGGCGATGCCGCACACGGCATGTTGCCCTTTGCAGCCCAAGGCGCCGCCATGGCCATTGAAGACGCCGCCGTTCTGGCCAACAAACTTTCGCCAGAAGAGAATGATGTCGCCCACGCCTTGAAGACCTATGAGACGGCGCGCAAGGACAGGGTCGTGAAGGTTCAAAAGACCGCTGTTGAAAACGGCCGGATCTATCATTTGAGCGGCCCGATTGCCCTTGGGCGGGACATGACCATGAAACTCATGCGCCCTGAAAAGCTGGCAAGCCGCCTTGATTGGATTTACGGCTGGACGCCTGACGACCTGCAGTAGCGGGCCTGAAATTCACTTTCGGCACCTTGAGCGCGGCGGCAGTCTAAGCTAAACGCTTCCTCCAACCCTGTTCCTGGAGGTCTGGCATGGCGGACGGCACCGCAAACGACGAAGTCACAGCGGGATTTCTTGTCATTGGCGACGAGATTCTGTCCGGCCGCACCAAAGACAAGAATACCGGGTTTCTCGCAGACTATCTGACGGCCATCGGCATTGACCTGTGTGAGGTCCGGATCGTCCCCGACGTGACGGAGCGGATTGTCGAAGCCGTCAATGACCTGCGCTCCCGCTACACCTATGTCTTCACCTCAGGCGGTATCGGGCCGACCCACGACGACATCACTGCGGACAGCATCGCCGCGGCCTTTGGCGTCAGTATCGATGTTGATCCGCGGGCAAGAGCGATCCTGGAAGGTCATTACCCGCCTGGAGAACTGACTGCTGCACGGTTGCGCATGGCGCGCATACCCGATGGCGCTGACCTGATTGAAAACCGGGTTTCTAAGGCACCGGGCTTCCGGATGGAAAACGTCCATGTGATGGCGGGTGTCCCCTCCATCATGCAGGCGATGATGGATGCAATCGTGCCGACTCTGAAAACCGGCAGAAAAATGCTGTCGCGCACACTGGACGCCGATCTGCCCGAGAGCCGCGTTGCTGAACGAATCGGCGAAATTCAAAAGGCCTTTCCGGACACGCTGATCGGCTCTTACCCCAGAACAAGTGATGGCCGCTTCACGACCCAGATCGTGATCCGCGCCCGCGACGAAGACTTAATGAACAAGGCGGCCGCTAGTGTGGAGGAAGCCCTCCGCCAGGCGCAGGCCTGAATGGACATCAAAGGAAGACACATGGAAACCAATCAACAAAACAAGGCTTTTCCGGTGTCCTGGGATATGTTTCACCGGGACGCCCGCGCACTGGCATGGCGGCTTTCGAGCCAGGGTGAGTGGAAGGCGATTGTCTGCATCACCCGCGGCGGTCTGGTGCCAGCGGCAATTGTGGCCCGGGAACTAGGCATCAGAATGATCGAGACGGTCTGCATCGCATCCTATCATGACTACGAAAATCAGGGTCAGCTGAAGGTCATCAAGCCTGTTGATCCCAAGCTCGTTGACCTGGAAGAAGGCGAAGGCAGCGGCGTTCTGGTCATCGATGACCTCGTGGACACCGGGAAAACCGCTCAGGTAGTTCGCGAAATGCTGCCGAAAGCCCACATTGCGACCGTTTATGCAAAACCCGTGGGCTGCCCGGTGGTCGATACATTCATCACCGAAGTCTCCCAGGACACGTGGATCTATTTCCCGTGGGATATGGGGTGGCAATTCCAGCCGCCGCTTTCCAAGGATACCGCTGGATAAGCAGCTACCGAATACGATCACGCGGAATTGACGGCTGAGTTTACCAATTCCCGCCACATTAATCTGTAAACCGGTGGTCATGTATCGGTTTACCAAGCTCGTGAATGTGCTGGCAGCGCGGCTGCTGATGATTGCCGTGGTCTTCGTGATCGCGGCAAGCCCTGCGCTTGCGGGCATGAAAGAGGTCAAATCCGTTCAGACGAGCTCGATCACAGAGCCGCTGGAAATAAAGGCGACTGCTACGGGTGATCAGGAGAGCGCTTCAGTCTCATCGTCCTGCAAACAACGGCTTTGCCTGGACCCCATGCTCTCCCTTACCAAGATATTGCCGCCAGTTCATCGCAATGCCAGCCTTATTGACCTCGACCTTTCCCGGCACGCGATGCAGGGCCAACGGCCGAAAATCCAATCACCGCCTCCCAAACACTTGGTTTTTTGAAACTTTAATCCGACAACCGGTCCGGGGCCAATCTCCGGCCGACGAATTGTTCCGCCGTCAACGAACAGCGGACCAAGTGCCCAAACCAGGTGAATGAAATGACACTTACCCGACGCGCCTTTCTTGCCGGCGCCGGATCTGCAGCGCTTGCAGGCTGCACAAGTTCAACTCGGCTTCCCCCGGTAGAACAGCCACTGAACGGGGCTCCTTCCCTGCGCATAGCGCCGGAATACCTGTCCATGTACGCCGCCCGGCCCGAAGAGAAGTTTCCGCTGCCGGCGGTCGATTTGTCGAAGATCGATCCGCGCTACTACCGGCAGATGGTAGATTATTACAGCCCCGAACCGACCGGAACGATCATCGTGGATACCCCGAACCGGTTCCTCTACCTGACCATGGAGCACGGCAAGGCGATGCGTTATGGCGTCGGCATTGGCCGCGCGGGCTTTGCCTGGGGCGGAAGTGCCCGCATTGCCTACAAGAAGCCTTGGCCTACATGGACGCCGCCTGCCGAAATGATTGCGCGGGAGCCGGAACTGGAAGAATTTCGCAATGGCATGGCTCCTGGTCTGGACAACCCTCTTGGAGCCCGTGCGCTCTACATCTTCGAGGGAAACCGGGACACGCTGTACCGGCTGCATGGCACGGCCGAGACCTGGTCGATCGGCCGGGCGGTTTCCTCTGGCTGTGTCCGATTGTTGAACCAGGATGTGATTGACCTCTACAACCGTGTTCCAAACGGCACCCAGATAGTCGTCAAACAGGCCTGATCACCTGGAGGCATCCTTGCGTCGTCGACGAGACAGATCAGCGCGCAAAGTCTAGCTCGGCAGGAAATTTATCGAAAAGATTGGATTTCAGCGAGATAAACCACCAACTATTCAGCCAACTCACACGAAATATGTGACAATTTCCCGGGTTCCAGCATCTATAGTTTCATAGCAAGTTTTCGATAATTCGGGTGCGCATCACCTAATGTGCACTTGCGTGCTCGAAGGGTCTGAAACGGTTTTCAGGTTCCAAGGCTGGGATAAGGGTAGCTATCGATGTGCAGAATTGCGGCCTATGCAGGCCCCGCCATTCCTCTTGAACGGATCATCGTTACCCCGAACCATTCACTACTGGACCAAAGCCAGAATGCAACCGAGGCAAAACTCGCCGTCAACGGAGATGGCTTTGGCGTCGCTTGGTATTCCCATCAGGAACGGCCCGGACTTTACCGTGACGTCTTGCCGGCCTGGTCGGACGGAAATTTGACCAATCTCTGCAGGATGGTAGAAGCCCGCCTCTTTCTGGCGCACGTCCGGGCTTCCACGGTCGGCGAGACCTCGCGCTCCAACTGCCATCCATTCACCTCCGGACGATGGGCCTTCATGCACAACGGCATTGTAGGGGACTTTTTGCAAATACGCCGCAAACTGGAAGCGAAGTTGCCGGATGCGCTTTATCTGGAACGCCGTGGCACAACAGATTCAGAACTTTTCTTCCTGTTGATGCTGGCAAATGGGCTCGACCAGGACCCCTTTGACGCGACGCGACGCACCATCTGCGATGTGACGACCGCCCAGGAAGGACGGGGTTCGGTCAACCGGCTCACCTGCGCCTATTCTGACGGTGAACGCATTTATGCGTTCCGGTATTCAAGCGATGGCCACAGCCCGACGCTCTACATCGGCCATGATCTGGATTCGGGCGGATGCGCGATCGTTTCTGAACCTCTGGAAATCAATTCAAAGCGTTGGAACCCGATAGCAGACGCCTGTTTTGTGACACTGGAAAACAGGCAAGCAGACTACCGGCCGCTTGTGGAGGCTGGTTTAGGCTGAAGCCTATTCCAAAATTTCAACGGGCTTGTCGACCTCAATGCCCTCAAGTGTGACGGAGCATCCAACAGCATAGGCTTCGACCCCGGCCTCCCGCGCCTTGTCGAATGCCGCGCCGTAGGTTGGATCGATATCCCGAGCAAGGGACAAGCGCCCGCAGTCCGGCCGCTGCACCAGAAACACCATCGCAGCACGATGGCCCTCTTCGACCATATCGGCCAGTTCCGCCAAGTGTTTGGCGCCCCGGGCGGTGACGGAATCGGGAAACTCCGCGAGCCCTGCATCGCGCATCAGATGGACATTCTTGATTTCCACATAGGTCCGTTTTTCACCAGGACCTTCCAGCAGGATGTCAATCCGGGAATTCTTGCCGTATTTCACCTCGCGTCGGAGCGTGTCATAGCCTGTCAGCTCGGCGATCTTGCCTTCGGCAATCGCCTCTTCCACGAGCTTGTTTGGATGGGCCGTGTTGATGCCAACCATGGCCCCGTCAGCTTCGATCACTTCCCAGGAAAACTTCAGTTTGCGCTTCGGATTGTCCGAGCGGGACAACCACACTCTGGAGCCTGGCTCTTTAAGGCCCAGCATGGAACCCGGATTGGCGCAATGGGCCGTGATTTCAGAGCCATCGTCATCGAGGATGACATCGGCAAGGAACCGCTTGTAGCGTTTGACCAGACGGCCACTGACTAAGGGAGCAGAGAACTTCATATGAGACGTTTAGCCCGAGAACAAAACAGAAACAAGAAAAATGTCACCGGGACCAGAAATCTGGATCGAGCAGGACGATGACCGTGAATAGCTCAAGACGTCCAAGCAGCATGGCAAAAGACAACAGCCACTTGGCACCGTCCGGCAGAGGCGCAAAATTACCGGCAGGACCAATGACCGGACCAAGGCCTGGCCCTACGTTGCCAACAGATGTCGCTGCTGCGGAAATTGCCGTGATCAAATCGAGGTCGAAGAACGAGAGCGCAACAGTGATAACGCCGACTGATCCAAGATAAACAACCAGAAACGCCAAAACCGAAAACGACAGTTCCGGTGTCAGCCGTGTGCCGCCATATTCTTCCGACATCACCCGGTGCGGACGGACCATGCGCCGCAGGTGAGCGCGGACCGTGCCGAAGAACACCAGAAACCGGAAGACCTTGATGCCTCCGGTAGTGGACCCCGTACAGCCACCGACGAATTTCAACAGCAACGCGATGCCGATCACCGGCGCCCCCCACTCGGTGTAATCGCCCAGCGCGTATCCGGTTCCTGTCACGATCGAGACCACGTTGAACGTTGCCCGCAACAGAGCCTCATCGAAGGGAAAGCGCATCTTCACGCCGAGATAGACCGTCAGCGTCAGCGAGACGATGGCCAGAAACCCGATCAGCGCCCGGGCTTGAGGATCCCGCCATAGCAGCATCGGCTGTCCGCGCAACGCCTGAATGATTAAGACAAAGGGCAAGGCCCCAATCAGCATGAAGGTAATCGCCACCCAACCGGACGCCGGATTGGTGAAATAGGCAAAGGACAGGTCGTGAGTCGAGTACCCGCCAGTCGCGATCGTCGTTAAAGCGTGATTGAAAGCATCAAACAGCTCGATACCGGTCGCCAGATAACAGACAATGCAGAGCACCGTCAGAAACAGATAGGCGAGCCCCAAAAGCCTGATCAGCTCGACCGAGCGGCTGACGATCTTTTCCGACCTATCCGAGTTTTCGCTCTGAAACAGCTGCATCCCGCCGATCCGCAGGAACGGCAAAAGGACGATCGCCATAACGATAATGCCGACGCCGCCCATCCATTGCATCAGCGAGCGCCAGACCAGGAGCCCAGGCGGCAGGCCATCCAGTCCGGAAAGCACGGTTGAGCCGGTTGTGGTGAAGCCGGAGACGGCCTCAAACACTGCATCTGCATAGCCGATCCCGAGCCAGAGAAACGGAAGCGCACCAAAGGCCGGCAGAGACGCCCAGGCGAGGGTCGTCAAAACGAATGTCTGGCGCGTATCGAGGCCTTCATTGAGCGAACCGCCGACGGCTATCGACAGCAGCATGCCCACCAGACCCGTCAGGAGAGCGGAAAAAACAAATGCCTGCCAATCCGCGTTCTTGGCCGCAACATCAACAATTGCCGGGATGAGCATGGCGGTCGCAAGGCCGACATAGAGGAACCCGAGCACGTTGAGAACTGGTCTGAGCGAAATCAAAAAATTGCTTCCCGGCGCAGGTCGATCGGTGATTCAAACGCCGCCAACCTTACAAACCCTTCAGTGGTTGGCAATGCCCTACCCGTTTTTGCTCCCAATTCCAATGGCAGGACCAAGTAAAACTCTTCGCAGCGCTCGAACCAGACCAATCCGCTTCCGTGCGGTAACAAATGAGGTGCTTTCAGTTTTTCTTCTGTAGAGCGTAGATAATTGCCGTTTTCATCATTAGTGTTTGCCGGGCAGTAAACGGTGAGGCTCAAATGACGTCGCAGAAACCGATATTGGCCTCGCAAGCGCCCAGAAAGCATGGCCTATTCCACGAGGGCTTTCAGGATCAGCGTTTCCGCTGGCTTTTCCAAACCTGGGTGCCGCTCAGCATTTTGTTTGTGCCCCTCGTTGTGGTTTGGGGCGGCTTGTCTCCCCTCAACTTCATTCTCACTATTCTGTCTGGCCTGTTTGTGTGGACATTCGTTGAGTATGTCCTCCACCGCTGGGTCATGCACCGGAGCGGCTGGACGCAAAAAATTGACAAGGCGGTTGAAAGCTTCCTTCCGCATCGAACGCATCACAAAAAGCCGGACGATGACGAAATCGCCATCATTGAAAAGCCATTGAAACCATTGGTTCTGGCCATTCTGGCGGCCATAGGCCTATGCCCCTACATGCCATGGACCTACGCCTTTACTTTCGTCTTTGGCGCAGCTCTTGGCTATGTGGCTTACGAGCTGGTTCACTTCAGCACTCACAAATGCCGGATGGATGGACCTATTGGCCGGCGCCTCTTGCGCCAGCACATGCTGCACCATTTTCGCGATGACACCAAAAACTACGGCGTAACCTCCCCGCTGTGGGATATTGTATTTGGCACAGTCTACCGCCCTGCCCGCAAGCCGGTCGTGGAGAGCAATCAGGCCGGATAGCATGTTCGGAAACCGCGGCCCGCGAACCTGATTGCCCAACGCATTCGCCGCGTTTGCCTTCAGTACTCGATGTAGCGATCATTTTCTTTGCGGATCGCTTCGAAGTCCTGGATGCGCCGAAGCTCTTCTCCGTCTCCACTTGCTACGACAGTGGCAAGCAGCGTCTCGATGATGACCATGATTGGAGTGAGAGATGGATAAAAATGCGGGCTGGATGTTTCACCATAAAGCACAAACTCCGCTGCCTCTGCGATCGGAGCGCTGGGGCGGTCTGTAATTACCACAAGGTGGGCACCGCGAGTGCGCGCAAACTGCATGGCTTCGATTGTCCGCTTTGCCTGCGGGTTCAAACCGATGCCGATTACCACATCATCTTCCGTCAGGTTGCCCATCGCCTCAGCGGCCACGGAATGCTCGGCCCCAACCAGCCGCAGATTGGGTAAGATCATGTTACCCGTAATTTTCATCACTGAAGCCAGACAAAACAGTGTTGCCGAACCGACCAGATACACGTCAGGCGCTCTGCGGATCAGTTCAGCGATTTCCTCAAGTTCTTCTTGCCTTAGCGAGTTGCGCAATTGGGCGATATTGGTTTCGGCCGCCGAAATGATGCGGTCGCACAATGCATCCGAACCGTCACGCTCGGTCACCTTGGAAGCATTTTGTTGCTGATGCAGCGCATCTGCGCGCGTTCCAAAGACACCGCGTACGAGCTCGTTTTGAAAACTGGCCCTAAAGTCGTCATAGCTTTCGTATTCCAGATGCCGTGCAAGACGCAGCATCGTCGTTGACGTTACTCCAACAGCTCCTGCCGTGCTTCGCATGGAGTTCAACGCCATCTGGTCAGGATGATCTAGGGCGTAGCGCGCCGCTTGCGCCAGTTTTTTTGGCAAATCCGGCAAAGCCGTACGCAGCGCATACAGAATACTCATTCAGTTCCTCCGATACATTTTTGTACCAAACGATATTTTTTGAGTCGCCACAAGCATCGAAAATAACGAATTTTGCTCAAATGATATTTTTTTCTTTCAATAAATATCATTTGGTACCAATATCCTCCCGCATCTGTCTTGCGGGGGCCAATGACGCACTACTCAGCCATATCCGTTTTCAAAAACGCTTTGCGCGGAAACACCGGCTGGAGCCGTGCCTGGCGCGACCCGGAACCAAAGGGCTCCTATGACGTTGTGATCGTTGGCGGCGGCGGCCATGGCCTTGCCACGGCCTATTATCTTGCCAAGGAGCACGGCATCACGAATGTGGCTGTGGTGGAAAAAGGCTGGCTTGGTGGCGGCAATACGGGCCGCAACACCACGATCGTGCGCTCCAACTACATGATGCCCGGCAACACGATGTTTTATGAGCGCTCCATGCAGCTCTGGGAAAACCTCAGCCAGGATCTGAACTTTAATGTGATGATGTCCCAACGCGGGCAATACAACGTCTGTCATTCGCCCGCACAGATGGACGCCGCACGCCGGCGCGGCAACATAATGCGGGCCAACGGGATCGACGCTGAGCTATTTGACCGCGCAGAAGTCAAGCGCCGCCTGCCTTATCTCGACTATTCAGAAAACGCCCGCTTCCCAGTGCACGGTGCCATTTTTCAAAGCAGGGCCGGAACAGCCCGCCATGATGCGGTGGCCTGGGGCTTTGCCCGCGGCGCCGACAGCCGCGGAGTTGATATTCTTCAAAAACGCGAAGTCACCGGATATCTGTGGGAAAACGGCAAGATTGCAGGTGTTCAAACCAGCCGGGGCGACGTCCGCGCAAAGAAAGTTGCCCTTTGTGTTGCCGGCCATTCCGGGCATCTGGCGCAAATGGCAGGGCTACGGCTCCCCATTGAAACTCATTGCCTTCAGGCCTTTGTGACCGAGCCGTACAAGCCGCTTGTCGACACTGTCATAAGTTTTGGTGCTGCGCATTTTTATATCAGCCAGTCCGACAAGGGTGGTCTGGTGCTGGGCGGCGATCTGGACATGTACAACTCCTATGCGCAGCGCGGCGGACTGCCGGTTGTGGAACACACGCTGGCAAGTGCCAAGGCCTTAATGCCCAGCATCTCCCGCTTGAAACTGCTGCGTCATTGGGCCGGCGTGATGGACATGTCCATGGACGGGTCTCCCATCATCACGAAAACCCCGGTGGATGGCCTCTATCTCAACGGCGGCTGGTGTTACGGCGGTTTCAAGGCAACCCCCGCTTCCGGCTGGTGCTTTGCCCACACCATAGCAAGAGATGCACCGCATGAAGACAACGCTGAGTTCACGTTAGACCGCTTCGAACGCGGCTACCAGATTGATGAAAAGGGCGCAGGCCCGAAGCCGAATGCACACTGAGGCTCAAATATGATCAGGATCGACTGTCCGGTTTGCGGCTTAAGAAACGAAACCGAATTCGTCTACGGCGAGGACGCAACCGTGAAACGGCCCGCCATGGAAGACCAAAACAGCCAGGCTTGGCTGGACTATGTCTTTTATCGGGACAACCCGCGCGGATGGCACAAGGAGTATTGGCATCACGTCCAAGGGTGCCGGCAGTGGCTGGTTGTCGAGCGTAATACGCTTACCCATGAAACCGGCTCATGCACGCTGGCCAGAGACTACGTTTCAGGTCCGCTCCAGGAACCGGAGGCCGCGGAATGAAGCGATTGGCAACCAGCGGCCGGATCGATCGTAGCAGACCTCTCTCTGTGAAGTTTGACGGACGATTGCTGCCTGCCTTTCAGGGTGACACTTTAAGCTCGGCCATGCTGGCAGGGGGCGTTTCCCTCGTTGGACGCAGCTTCAAGTATCACCGCCCGCGCGGCATCTTTTCAGCCGGTGTCGAAGAGCCCGGTGCGATGGTCCACTTGCGCGAGGGGAACCGCCATGAACCCAATGTCCGCGCCACGGTAACCGAGGTTTTTGACGGTTTGGTTTCAACGAGCCAGAACGCCTGGCCCAGCCTGCAGTTTGATGTGGGTGCGGTGAACAACTATCTGAGCCCCTTCTTCAGCGCTGGCTTCTATTACAAGACCTTCATCGGTCCGTTCAAACACTCGACCAAATTCTGGATGATGTGCGAGGCGCTCATCCGAAAAGCTGCGGGGATGGGGCGGGCGACCTATCTTGAAGATCCCGACCGGTATGAAAAGCGCAATTCATTCTGTGATGTACTTGTGATTGGCTCTGGCGTTGCGGGACTGTCCGCAGCATTGGCTGCCGGCCGCATGGGCGCGCAGGTCATTCTGGTTGAGCAAGATTTCGAACTCGGCGGCGCCTTGCTCTCTGATCCTCCTGGCAGCGCGGGTGATGACTGGTTGGCGCAGGTACGCAGCGAACTGCGCAACCTGAAAAATGTCCGGATTCTGACCCGCACAACAGCGGTTGGAGCATACGATAACGACACATTTGCCTTGATCGAACGCGTCTCCGACCATCTGCCTACGCCCGAGAACGACCAAGTCCGCCAGCGCTACTGGGTGGTTCACGCAAAAAGGTCTGTTTTGGCAACCGGGGCATTCGAACGGCCGCTGGTTTTTGGCGGCAATGACAAACCGGGCGTCATGCTGGCAAGTGCAGTTCGGACCTATGTAAACCGCTATGCGGTTCTGGCGGGGCAAGAGGTCGTCATTGCGACCAACAACGACAGTGCCTATGGGGCCGCCGCCGATATCGTCCGCGCGGGCGCCTCAGTGACCGTGGCCGACATGCGAGCGCATGTAGCCCCTGAAATTACCGCCCTTGTTGCAGACACCGGCATCTCTGTGCTGACCGGGTACGGTGTGCTGGAAGCGAAAGGCGGCAAGCGCGTAACAAAGGCTGTCCTTGTTCCGATCGATCAAAACGGCCGCTCAAACGGGCCTCACAAGTCCCTGCCCGCCGATCTGATCGCCGTTTCGGGCGGCTGGTCGCCTTGTGTTCATCTTTGGTCACAACGCTATGGCAAGCCCGTTTTTGACCAGGCTTCAGCCGGCTTTGTTCCTGAAGAAAACCCGAATTGTACAATGCAGCCAGCAGGAACGGCCGCCGCTGCAAGGTCTCTCCAGGAAGCCATCTCTCAAGGATTTGAGCGCGGAGTTGAAGCCGCCAGGGCCACCGGTGCAACCGAAGACAAAGGCGAGACCCCAGCAACGTTTGCCACCGGGCCTTTCTGGCAGGCAAACCTCTCCCCGCTATGGGCAACCTTCGACGCCAAGGGCAAATGCCAGGGCAAGGCCTTCGTTGATTTCCAGCACGATGTGAAAATCAGCGACATCGATCAGGCCCACCTTGAGGGCTATGTATCTGTCGAGCACTTGAAACGCTACACAACGCTCGGCATGGCGACCGACCAGGGAAAACTTGCCAATATCAATGCCCTCTCCCGAATGGCCGATCTGAGCGGCAAGAGTATCCCTGAAGTCGGCACAACCACTTTCCGCCCCCCATTCACACCAGTCTCAATGGGTTCAATCGCAGGGCACCAGCGCGGCCGTCACTTCCAGCCGACCCGGCTGTCGCCGATCCACTATTGGCACCTGGAACACGGCGCAAAGATGATTGAGGCCGGCGCGTGGTTGCGGCCCTGGTACTATCCGGAAACCGGAGAGGACCTGCAGGCGGCCTATATCCGCGAAGCGGCTCATGTTCGCGAACATGTGGGCATGGTGGATGTCTCTACTCTCGGCAAAATTGCCGTTCAGGGCTCCGACGCTGCGGAATTCCTCAACAGGCTCTACGTCAACGGCTGGAAAACCCTTCAGGTGGGCCGGTTACGCTATGGCGTGATGTTGCGTGAGGACGGGTTTGTCATGGATGACGGCGCAACTGCCCGGCTTGGCGAACATGACTACTTCATGTCCACCACGACTGCCAACGCAGCCCGTGTCCTGACCTTCGCGGAAAAGCTGCTGCAGACCGAATGGAAAGACATGAAGGTCCACGTCACAAGCGTAACGGATCAATGGGCAGCCATTGCAGTGGCCGGACCAAATTCGCGGGCATTGCTGCAAGAGGTGACGAATTCGGACCTAAGCAAGGATACCTTGCCCAACAACCATTTTACCGGGGCCGTAATTGGCGGGGTGGAGGGACGCATCCACCGGATGTCCTATTCCGGAGAGCTGGCCTACGAGGTGTATATCCCTGCAGGTCACGGGCACCATGTTTGGGAAACGCTTCATGCTGCTGGAAAATCATTCAACCTCCGCCCTTATGGCACCGAAAGCATGGGCACGCTCAGGATTGAAAAGGGGCATGTAGCCGGGCCGGAACTGGATGGCCGTACCACCCTGAAAGATCTTGGTCTGGATGGCTTTGCCTCCAGGAAGAAGCCCTTCGTCGGATCAGTACTGCGCAAGCGGCCGGTTCTGGAAGACCCGGAACGGCCCGTGCTTGTCGGTCTGGAGATAGAAGGAGAATCGGGCGCAAAGCCGGGATCACTCCTGTTCAATATAAACGGGGAAACCAAAGGACATGGTGATGGCTGGGTGTCGTCATCAACCTACTCTCCCGCGCTTGGCAAGAACATTGCCCTCGGTCTCTTGAAGAACGGAAAAACGCGCAGAGGCGAAAGGGTCCGCGTTGTCAATTTCCTTGGCAACGAGACGTTGAACGCGAAGGTAGTCTCACAACATTTCTTTGATCCGGAAGGGGAGCGCCAAAATGGTTGAGCCTCTATCGGCGCTGAAAAAGCAATGTGTTGGCGGGCGCCACGGCGCTGCAGGAAACGCTGGCGTGACCCTGGGCACCTTCACCATAGATAGCCTTTGGCAGATCGCCGGCTGGGACGGCTTTGAAAACGCTGCAGCTTCCGCCCTGATGTCTTTGGGACTTGGCGGTTTGGGAAATTACCGCCAATCCCAAAGCGCTGGTACCGTCACATCTTTCCGGATAGCCCCAGACAAATTGCTCTTGAAAGGATGCGGCGACCTATCCGCACGTACAACGCCGGATTTGATGGTTCTGGATCTCAGCCACTCCAGGACGGCAATTGCATTGGAAGGTCCAACGGCCCGGGATCTGCTGGCCCAGGTTATTCCCGTCGACACCTCTGCCCATGCCTTTGGTTTGGGCGAGTTCCTTCAAACCGGCATCCATCAAGTCGGGGTTCTCATTCATTGCACAGGTGATAACAGCTTCGAGATACTTGTGCCTTGCACGTGGGCGGTCTCCGTCTGGGAAGTGCTGGTCGAAAATGCTTACTCCCACGGACTGACTGTCAGGGGAGCTGCATGACAAAAACCATCGCCCGTCAGTTTGCCGAATTCGCATGTGCCCTTCCGGATATCCCGGAAACGGTTGCGCATGCGGCAGACCGGGCGATGCTGGATACACTTGGAGCGATCGCCGCCGGCGGAGCGCACCCTACGGCACAGGCAGCCGCTGGAGTTTTTTCCCGAACAGCAGGTAAGGCACCGCTCGCGACTGGCGGAAGTTCTGATGCAGAAACGGCCGCGTATATCAACGGTATAGCGGCGCATGTCTGGGACATCGACGACACGTCCTACACCGGCATCATGCATGGGTCGGCCGTCATTCTTCCGGCCGTGATTGGCCTTGCACAGGAGACAGAGGCAGGTACCAGCCTGATCCGCAATGCCTTTGTGGCAGGGTCTGAAATTGCCTACGTTCTTGCCGATCTTTGCACCCATGATCACTATTTCCACGGCTGGTGGAGCACAGTCACCTTCGGCCTGACCGGGGCCGTTGCTGCCGCGGGTGTGCTGCTGGAGCTGACAGAAGATCAAATGATTGCTGCGATAGGCCTGGCGGCTGCAGCATCCGGCGGCGGCAAGTCCGTGTTTGGAACGGATGGCAAACCCCTTCTCGTTGGTGAAGCCGCGCGCCGGGCCATCAATTTCGCCCGTATGGCGAAAGCCGGACTAACCGGACCAGACAAGGTCTTTGAAGATAGCCGCGGGTATCTGAAACTTCTCAACGATGGCAAGTCGAACCTGTCAGCGCTGAACTCCTTGGGCCAGCGCTGGCGTCTTGTTGAACCGGGCCTCTTCTTCAAGACCAATCCGGTCTGTTCTGCCGCTCATGCTGCCATAGATCAGATGAATGCCTTGATGAGGGAACTGGACGCCCGGGCACACGACATTGCGCACGTCCATGCCGAAGTTCCGGAGCTAGTCTTTAAAAGCCTTGTTTTCCCCGACCCGGAAACGCCGCAACAGGCACAGTTCAGTTTGCCTTACGCACTAGCCTGCGCTGCCCTCTATGGGCGGGTGCGTTTTGAAGACCTTTTGCCGGAAAACCTGCGGACACCAGAAAAACTTGAGCTTTTCTCGAAGGTGCACGCTGAAAGTGCCCGGGATCTTTCAACAAACGAGATGCGGGACAAAAACCCTGAAAGTGCCAGACTTACGCTGACACTGACAGATGGCCGCAGCGCATCCGGATTTTGCGGCATCGCACATGGCATGCCCGCAAATCCGCTCAGTGACAGTGAACTGATTACGAAATTCGAGACCGCACTCACCTATGCACGGCGGGACGGGAACATCGAAGCAAGGCTGGGAGACAACCCGGCCACCACACTGGCCAGGCTAACGGCCTGAGCGACCGAACGTACCAGAGGAGGTTGGAATGAAGACGATACTCGCAGTGACTACAGCATTGGTGACAGGCCTGAGCTCCTTCGCAGCCGGCGCTGCAGAATGCTCAAACGATACGTGGAAGAAGGTGATGTCTTCCGGCAAGGTCGTTGTAGGCGTGAAAGCTGACTACAAACCTTGGGGATACCGCAATACAGACGGCAGTCTGGTCGGGATGGAAATCGATATGGCGCAGGACGTTGCCGACACCATGGGGGTCGAGCTTGAACTGGTTCCTGTTCAATCATCGAACCGGATGCAATTTCTCGAGCAGGGCAAGATCGATCTCATGATCGCCACCATGTCCGACCGGAAAGACCGCCGCGAGATTATTGGCATTGTTGGGCCCAACTACTACACCTCCGGCACCAATCTTCTCGCACCTGATGCCTTGAAATTCTCCGAATGGGAACAGATCCGTGGCAAGCCGGTTTGCGGCAAACAGGGCGCTTTCTACAATCAGATCGTCGAAGAGCGCTATGGCGCCGAAATCATCGCATTCACAGGCAATGCTGAAGCCAAGCAGGCGCTGCGCGACAAGAAGTGTGTCGGTTTTGTTTATGACGACAGCTCGATCATGGCCGACCTGGCATCCGGT
The DNA here is from genome assembly GCA_965230705.1 of Roseibium sp. Classification (GTDB taxonomy): domain Bacteria; phylum Pseudomonadota; class Alphaproteobacteria; order Rhizobiales; family Stappiaceae; genus Roseibium. The sequence continues at coordinate 598,165 of CBDDLN010000002.1, forward strand.
GATTGGAACGGCTACGGCATGCCAATGCCAACCGAAGACGACAACCCCTGGGCATTGGCTGTACCCAAAGCTGAACAGAACTGCGTCTTCGGCCGCTTCATGTCCGGCATGCAGTACAACTGGCACAAGGACGGAACTCTGGTCGAACTGGAGAAGAAGTGGGGCATCCAGCCAACCTCTTATCTGGCCAAGCAGAATGAACACTTCAAGGATTGGCTTGCCAACTAAGCCGACCTGACTGTCTACTGAAAAATACCTATGCCCCGTTTCCCGGGGCGTAGGTTCGCAGGACAACATCAGGGGGCGGCATGTTGGAAGCAATCCAGGAGTTTTTCCGGCAGCTGGCTGCCGATTACCCCACATGGAACTTCATATTTTTTTATGAAGAGCGGCAATGGGGCAAAGTCGTTGGCGGATTGTGGATGACGATCAAGTTATCGGTCGTCTGCGTCATTTTCAGCGTGATCATCGGCATTGTGGGAGCTGCAATGCAGGGGGCTCACAGCCGGATCCTGCGCGCAGTCGTACAGGGCTATATTCAGTTCTTCCGCAACACCCCTCCTTTTGTCCAGTTGCTCTTTTTCTACTTTGCACTGGGCCGGTTCACACCGACGTACAGTCCCGACGGCTGGCTGGAGGTGCCAATAATCTCCAATGTGGGCTGGGCCATCATATCCTTGTCGTTCTTTGCGGGCGCCTTCAACGTCGAAATCTTCCGCGCCGGTGTCGAAGCGGTTCCCAAATCGACCCAGGAGGCAAGTGAAGCACTTGGATTTACGCGCCTGCAGACGTTTTCCTATGTCGTCCTGCCACTGGCCTTGCGGGTTTCCATTCCCGCGTTGAACAACAATCTGGTCAATCTGGTCAAAACAACCACACAGGCCTTTGTGATCGCCGTACCGGAGTTGCTGTATCAGTCAGTCACTATCTGGAACGATTACCCCTCCGCCCAGAACCCGATGATGCTGTTCCTGTTTGTCGCCTATCTGACGCTGGTTGGCTTCCTTGTCCTCGGCATGAATAAATGGGAACGCACAATGCGCATCCCGGGATATGGAGCCTGACATGAGCCGATATATCCCCGGCCTGACGGCCTCGGCACAAACAGACATGCCAGTGCTGTTGAGCCCGCCTGCGGCGCCCCATAAAACGGGCACTTTAAACTTCAGCCAATGGCTGGCCTCTATTCCCCTATGGGTGCCTGTTCTGGTTCTCGCAGCTGCACTCGTGTGGCCCATGTACTCCTACGCGCAATCAGCAACGCCTGCTCATGACAGTCCGCTCGAGGTTCTCTGGCGCTGGATACCGTTCCTGCTCACGCGGGGCTTTGTGTTCACTGTGATCATCTCGGTGCTCACGATGGCCCTTGGCACGGTACTCGGGGTTTTTCTTGGCCTTGGACAAGTATCCCTGTTTCGGCCGATCCGAATTGCCAGCTACTGGATTACCCAGACCTTCCGAAATTCGCCGTGGCTGGTTTTGTTGTTCATCGTGATGCTGAGCTTCCCGTTTCAGATAACATTGTTCGGCGTGACGATCCCGGTGCCGGACTGGGCAAAAGCGGTGTTTGGCCTCAGCCTGCCGATAATGGCCAATATCTCGGAGATCGTGCGCGGCGCGATTGCCTCGGTGCCTTCTGCCCAGTGGGAAGCTGCTGAAAGCCTTGCCTTCACCCGCCGTCAGACGCTTTTCGAGATCATCCTGCCCCAGTGCATCAAGCGGATGATCCCGCCATGGATGAACTGGTATGCGATTTTGACCATGGCAACGCCCATCGTCTCGATCCTGGGCGTCGAAGAAATTCTGAACCTCACCCGTCAAGCAATTGAAGCAGAGAACAACCGGCCAGAACTGCTGGTCCCCTTCTACGGCTTCGTACTGATGGTCTTCTTTCTTTACTGCTACCCGATTGCCCGCCTGACCATTCGGCTTGAGCGCAAGTTCGCTTTGAAACTTTAGACAGAGGAACGAAAATGACCTGGACTCCTGATCAGCCAATCGTTGCCCTCACCAATGTGCACAAGTCCTTCGGCACCTTCGAAGTTCTAAAGGGTGTTTCCATGAACATCATGAAGGGTGAGGTGATCTGTATCATCGGCCCATCCGGGTCCGGGAAGTCTACCCTGATCCGCTGCATAAACGCCCTCAACAACATTCAGGGCGGGTCGATCATGGTCGAAGGACAGGAAGTACATGACGACAAACTTGACCGGCTGGCACTGCGCAAGAAAGTCGGAATGGTGTTCCAGCAATACAATCTCTTCCCGCACAAGACGGCGCTGGAAAACGTCATGATGGCACCGCTGAAGGTGCTCAAGCAGGACAAAAGGGAAGTCGAGATCCGCGCACGCGATCTGCTCAAGAAAGTCCGGCTGGAGGGTAAGGAGAACAGCTACCCAGGCGAACTATCAGGCGGGCAACAGCAGCGCGTTGCCATCGCCCGCTCCCTGGCAATGAACCCGGATGTCATGCTCTTTGATGAAGTCACCGCGGCCCTTGACCCGGAAACGGTCAAGGAGGTGCTCGTGACAATCAAGGATTTGGCTGCCGAGGGAATGACCTGCATCCTCGTGACCCACGAGATGGGTTTTGCCCGCGAAGTGGCCGATCATATCTACTTCACTGACAAGGGTGTGATTGTGGAGCATGGGCCGCCTGAAACATTCTTTGACAACGCCAAGGATCCGCGAACCAAGGAGTTTCTGAGCCAGATCCTCTAGTAGGCCTCTTATCCGACAAAGCAGCAGCCAATTCGGCAATCGCGCGGTTTTTCCGGAGCAAAGCATGCCCCTTAACAAGGCATTCGACCAAATGCCTTAGTTATCAATTATTTAAATAGAGATTCTTGGTGCGGGCGACGGGACTCGAACCCGTACAGCCTAGGGCCGAGGGATTTTAAGTCCCTTGTGTCTACCAATTCCACCACGCCCGCATCTGCAACAAATGCCTAGCCGCTGGCCGCGCATACTGCAAGCCGCATACACTGCCTTTTTCAGCGCTTTTGCTTCTGCTCTGGAAATTTTCAGGTGACAGGGTTATGTCAACCGTAAGACATTAGTATCGAGCCGCGTCATTTCGGACGCCGCCTCCCAAATTCCAGAGCCCGCTACGCCGCCATGGTTACATATATAGACGCCGCAGACGCCCCGTTAAAAAACACCGGACAGGTCCGCCTCTACGGCCCTGATGCCTTTGAAGGCATGCACAAGGCCGGGCAGCTCACCGCCAGATGCCTTGATGAACTGGCCGCGTTGATCGAGCCGGGTGTAACCACCCAAAAGATCGATGATTTCGTATTCGAATTCGGCGAAGCGCACGGAGCATTGCCTGCCACTCTCAACTATCGCGGCTACACAAAGTCGAGCTGCACCTCGATCAACCATGTGGTGTGTCACGGAATTCCGAACGAGAAACCTCTGCGGGATGGCGACATCGTCAACATTGATGTGACCTTCATTCTTGACGGGTGGCACGGAGATTCCAGCCGCATGTACCCGGTCGGATCCATCAAGCGCGCAGCGGAACGGTTGATTGATGTTACCTATGAATCGCTGATGCTCGGCATTGCCGCAGCCAAACCAGGCAATACGACTGGGGACATTGGTTATGCCATCCAGACCTATGTGGAAGGTCAACGTTGTTCAGTCGTGCGTGATTTCTGCGGTCATGGAGTTGGAAAACTGTTTCACGACACGCCCAATATTCTCCACTACGGCCGTCCTGGTGAAGGGATCGAACTGAAGCCCGGCATGATTTTCACCATCGAGCCGATGGTCAATATTGGCCGCCCGCACGTTAAGGTGCTGAGCGACGGCTGGACTGCCGTTACCCGTGACCGCTCCCTCTCCGCCCAGTTTGAGCATTCAATCGGCATTACCGAAGACGGGTGCGAGATTTTCACGACATCTCCTGCAGGCCTTCACAAACCGGGCATGCCCTAGCATCAAGGAAACGGCACATGGACGATAACCGGACTGGGTTTGAGGAAAAGACGCTCTCCTCGGACCATTCCGGTCACCGTGATCGTTTAAGAAGCCGGTTCCGGAAAACTGGCGGCGCCGACTTTGAAGACTACGAAATGCTGGAACTCCTGTTGTTTTCAGCGATCCCGCGCCAGGACACCAAACCGATCGCAAAGGCACTAATAAAACGGTTTGGCTCCTTTGCCGCTGTCCTGGCCGCTTCTGAAAAACGGCTGAGGGAAATTCCCGGAATAGGCCCCAGAGCATCAGAAACCCTGAAAATCGCCCGGGCAAGCGCAATCCGCTACGCCAAGGGACAGGTCAATGAGCGTGAACCGCTGTCATCTTGGGCCCAGGTGGTTGAATACATACGTTCCGCGATGGCGTTTTCGGACGTGGAGGAATTCAGAGTCCTGTTTCTGGACAAGAAGAACGGATTAATTGCGGATGAAGTTCAGCAGACAGGAACGGTCGATCACACGCCGGTCTATCCGCGCGAAGTCATCCGGCGGGCCCTCGAGCTGGCAGCAACCGCACTCATTCTCGTTCACAACCACCCATCGGGTGATCCAACGCCGTCCAGAGCCGATATTCAAATGACGCGGCAAATCATCGATATTGCAAAGCCGCTGGGCATTGAAATTCATGATCACATCATTGTCGGGCGCGCTGGAGAGGTCAGTTTCCGCGGTTTGCAACTGATCTGATAGCGGTCGGTAATAATCAGACCTGTCAATTCCTACAATATATAGGGACATTTACGCTTGAAACATTTGAATCCCTAAAACCGAATTAAGCAATATTAACTAGAAATTGTCCGGATTTTATTAACCGATCTAAGCGAGTATTCAAATCACTGGATACGGACACAGTGATGAAAAACGAATACAGAAGATCACATAAAAAGGTTGCAAACGCGCTGATCGCACCGATGCTTGCGGTGGTTGCCCTTTGTGCACTCTTTATCATCGGGCTGACGATGTGGTCTGCCAGAGTGTCCAACACCGCGTCTGAAACCGCGCAAATGCATGTCCTTGCCGGGGCCCTCCACGTTCATAGCGAACGCTTGATCAACCAGCAGATCAACAGCGTTGGAAACGGCCGGTACTACCCCCTCACCAACGGTCCGACCTACATGACGGGCCTGCTGGATTATTACATTGGCCGCAGATTGTCTGAGAAATCCGGCTTTGAGGCCAGCCTGCTGATCGTCGCCCCTTTTGAAGTTCCCTGGTCATTTTCCAAACACAAAGCAGTAAACTGGACATCCGAAAACATCCTTGAGCAGCTAAAACCCGCAATCCGCAAGACACGGGGAAAGCACTATGTCGAGACCCTGCTGGAAACGCCTGTCGGACGGTCTGCCAAAGAAGCCGATCTGGAAGTAGAACGGCGGCCAGTAGCCGAAACCGGCTTCATCCTGGCCGGCTCGGAAATTTACATCTTCTCCAGCGTAACAATCATACCAGGCAACGAATACACCTCCAGCTACCGGACCAATCCGGCGATCTTGATCAGTTTCAAGAAGCTGGACACAGCAGCCTTGGCCCAGATTGCCAGCGAGTTCGGGTTGGTCAATCTCACGTTCTCCGCCAATACCGCCAAGCAAAACAACACAGCCTCTTTCGCACTGGAGGATCCGGGCGGCAACATCATTGGTCATCTCTACTGGGACGCAGCGCGCCCCGGAACCAATATGCAGGCCAGAATTACCCCTGTTCTTGTCCTCCTGCTGCTCGGATTGCTTGGTCTGGCCATTGGAGTGATGAGCCACGTCCGGCAGTCAACAAAACGTCTGGCGGTTAGCGAAGCCGCCGCTGTTCACACAGCCTTGCACGACGCCCTTTCCGGCTTGCCGAACCGGGAACGGTTCAAGGACATTACGGACGACGCGCTTCTCAATGGAATTCAGAACAACCGATCGATGGCTGTGATTTACATCGATCTGGACCGGTTCAAGGACATTAACGACACTCTGGGACATGCAGCCGGTGATCGAGTGATTTGCGACGTTTCAAACCGGATAGGCTCGGTCTTGCCTACTGAGGGAGTCGTGGCGCGAATTAGCGGCGATGAGTTCGCCATTCTTCTGCAGAACTGCGCCAACACACAGGAAGTCGAGCGTTTTCTGAAATCCCTGCAGGACAAAATGGGGCCACCGGTCCGGATTGGCTCAAATGTCGTTCACGTTGGCCTTTCAATGGGAGTTGCCCTCGCACCGGTGGATGGTGATACGACCGACGAATTGCTGAGAAAGGCAGATATCGCGCTTTACAACGCCAAGGCAAGCGGCCGCGGCCGCTGGTCGTTCTTCTCCCCTTCCATGATGCAGGACGTTCAGCTCAAGGATGAAATTGCCCGTGAGCTTCGCATTGCAATCGAAAGGGACAAACTGGACATCGCCTACCAGCCTCAACTTGAAAATTCATCCGGGCGGGTTGTTGCAGTGGAAGCGCTGGTGCGTTGGCCCAACTCGAAATTTGGCAGCATGCCACCGTCCACTTTCGTCCCCATTGCGGAAGAGTGCGGCCTGATCAACAGCCTGGGCCTATGGGTCCTGCGCCGCGCCTGCCGGGATTCCCACCAGTGGCCGGAACTCAGTTTTGCAGTCAACGTATCGCCGACCAATTTCAAGCATCCGCGTTTCGTCGAAAGCGTCATTGCGACACTGGAAGAATTTGACGTTAACCCGAGACGGCTGGAGATCGAGGTAACCGAGAGCGTCTTCGTCGGCGAGGACAAACGCGCTCTGAAGTCACTTGAAAAGCTGAAAGAACTGGGCATCACCATCGCGCTGGATGATTTCGGCTCAGGCTATTCCAGCCTCAGCTACCTGCGCCACTTCCCCTTTGACACGTTGAAAATCGACCGCGATTTCGTTTCGTCCATGAACGACAGCGCGCAGGCTCAGGCGATCTTGAAGATCATCATTCAACTCGGAAACGCACTGGGGATGACGGTGGTTGGCGAAGGGGTCGAGGAGCGTGTGCAATTGGAATTTCTGAAGGGCATGGGCTGTGACCGGACACAAGGTTATTACGTCGCCCGGCCTCTTTGCCTTTCCGACCTTGTGGAGTTTCTTCAAGATCAGGAGTTTGAGGCCATAGATAAAACGTTGCCCACAGCCTGCACACCTCTTGCTTCGGTCGGAACCTGAGCTTCAAATCCTGACCGCTGGGGTTCTTGTGCCGCACCGCAGCTTTTGCTCCTGAAGAACGGCTACAGCCCCAACCTTTGCTCAATCTCCCTTGCGACATGCTGATAGGTTGCAAAGGGTTTCTGGACCAGATTTGCCCCTGAAGGCTGGATTGCTTCGGCTGCAGCCAGCCCGGCGCTTCCAAAACGGGTCCGGATCATGTCCAGATACCAGTTCTTCTGTTGCGCTTCTCTTTTGGCAGAAAGCCGGCCTTCACCAGCCAGAAAGGCCCTGTGTTGCTCGACGCCGGCGATAAGGGCATCAATGCCTTCGCCGGTACGCGCTGACAGTTCGAAAACCGGAACCTTCCAGCCCGCATCGCGGTTCCGTGCCAGAGACAGGGCCCCTGTCACGTCGGATGCGGCTCGGCGCGCAGCTGCGCCCATATCAGCCTTTGTGACTGCCACCAGGTCTGGAAGCTCCATCACGCCAGCCTTCATGAATTGAAGGCTGTCTCCGGAGCCTGGCTGGATACATAGGACGACAGTATCGACAGCCTGCACCAGATCGCTTTCCGATTGCCCGATACCGACGGATTCCACGATCACCCGGTCGCTCACCGCCCGAAGCAAGGCAATAGCGGCAATCGAGTGGTCGGAGAGGCCGCCCAGCCGGTCGCGTGCAGCCATGGATCGGACGAAGACCTTCAGATCATCCGGATCTGTCTGTAATCGTGTCCGGTCTCCCAGCAAGGCCCCGCCGGTGAACTGTGAAGACGGATCAATTGCCAGAACAGAAACGCTCTCCCCGGCTGCGCGAAAGGTCTTGATCAACGCATCGGTCAAGGTCGACTTGCCGACACCGGGCGGCCCTGTCAGGCCCAGCACATGCCCGCCTTCGTGCTGACAGGCTTCATCAAGAAACTGTGCAGTCTCCTGTGCGCCACTTTCGGTTTCCAGCCGGGTGATCACACGCGCAAGCGCAAGCTTTCCGCCCGCGCGCAACGCGTCAAGGGAAGGCAGAGAGGCGGTCACGCTCCCCGCCCCGCTATTGCTGGCCATCTGACCACACTTGCCATAGATCCGGTTCAGCCCTTTGAAGCTGCCAAGGCAGCCTGCGCAGCGGCAAGACGGGCAATTGGAACCCGGAACGGTGAACAGGACACATAATCGAGCCCGACGGTTTCACAGAAACGGATCGATGCCGGATCGCCGCCATGCTCACCACAGATACCCAGCTTGATATCCTCTCGGGTAGAACGCCCCCGCTCTGTGCCGATCTTGACCAGCTCACCGACACCATCAGTATCAAGGGATACAAACGGATCCTGCTCGATCAAACCCTTGGACTGATATGTGCCAAGGAATGATGCAGCATCGTCACGGGAGATCCCGAACGTTGTCTGAGTGAGATCGTTGGTACCAAAAGAGAAGAACTCGGCAGATTTCGCAATTTCTGCAGCTTGCAGAGCAGCACGCGGCAATTCCACCATGGTCCCGATCTGGTAGGTCAACGTCTCGCCGGTCTCAGTTTGAACCGCTTCCGCCGTCGCTTCGATCGTCGCACGAACCAGGTCAAGTTCACCCTTGAGCCCAACCAGAGGCACCATGATTTCCGGAACAACCGGTGCGCCAGTCTGCCGTCCAGCTTCTATGGCCGCTTCAAAAATGGCCCGCGCCTGCATTTCGGCGATTTCCGGATAGGACACCAGCAGGCGGCAACCACGATGACCGAGCATGGGATTGAATTCTTCAAGTGCCGAGGCACGTTCCTTCAGCTTGTCGGCAGACACTTCCATGGCCTCGGCCACGTCAGCAAGCTCTTCATCCGTTTTGGGCAGGAACTCATGAAGCGGAGGATCCAGCAAGCGGATGGTAACCGGCAACCCCTGCATGATTTCGAAGATGTCCGTGAAATCCTTCCGCTGCATCGGCAGGAGCTTGTCCAGAGCCGAGCGGCGTCCCTGTTCAGTATCCGCCAGGATCATTTCGCGAACCGCAATGATGCGCTCACCTTCAAAGAACATATGTTCTGTCCGGCACAGGCCGATCCCTTCGGCTCCGAATTCACGGGCGACCTTGGCATCGGCGGGTGTTTCGGCGTTGGTACGCACATTCATGCGGCGGACTTTATCGGCCCAGCCCATGAGTGTTCCGAAATCACCGGATAGAACCGGTTGCTGCATTGCAACTTCACCGGCAAGCACTTGCCCAGTGGCCCCGTCAATTGTGATGACATCGCCCTTGTTCAGGACCCGGCCAGCAGCGCTGATGGTGCCTTTGCGGTAGTCAATGCGCACCATTCCGGCACCCGCGACGCAAGGTTTACCCATGCCGCGTGCAACAACAGCAGCGTGGCTGGTCATGCCGCCACGGCTGGTGAGAATACCTTCCGCCGCATGCATGCCGTGAATGTCTTCCGGGCTGGTCTCAACCCGCACCAGAATGACCTTGCGGCCGGCAGCCCGTGCATCTTCCGCTTCATCGGACGTGAATACGATCTGACCGGAGGCCGCTCCAGGTGACGCAGGCAGCCCGCTTGCGACAACGTCGCGTTCAGCCTTCGGATCGATGGTCGGGTGCAGCAGCTGATCCAGAGCGCCAGGTTCAACGCGGGTGACGGCTTCTTCCTTGGTCAGCAGCCCCTCATCGGCCATGTCGACCGCGATTTTCAGCGCCGCCTTCGCCGTGCGCTTGCCCGACCTTGTTTGCAGCATCCAGAGCTTGCCGCGCTCAATCGTAAACTCCAGGTCCTGCATATCGCGATAGTGGCCTTCCAGCTTGTCGCAATAGTTTTGGAATTCAGCAAAAGCTTCCGGCATCAGCTGCTCAAGAGACGCCTTTGAGGAACCGGCTTCCAAACGGGCCTTTTCGGTGATGTCCTGCGGCGTCCGGATACCGGCAACCACATCTTCGCCCTGTGCATTAACGAGAAACTCGCCATAAAGCGCCTTTTCGCCAGTCGAGGGATTACGGGTAAAGGCAACGCCTGTTGCCGAGGTATCGCCCATGTTGCCAAAGACCATGGCCTGGACGTTGACGGCTGTTCCCCAGCTGCCAGGAATGTCATGCAGACGGCGGTAGGTTTGTGCCCTGTGGGTCATCCAGGACCCGAATACGGCACCAATTGCGCCCCAAAGCTGTTCGGAAGGGTCTTGCGGAAAGGGTTTGCCGAGCGCGTCTTCCACGAGAGCCTTGAATTTTTCGATGATGCCGACCCAGTCATCCGCACTGATTTCAGTGTCGAGTTCTAGGCCATTGTTCGCCTTGTGCTCTTCCAGGATTTCTTCGAAATCATGGTGATCTACGCCAAGCACTACATCGGAATACATCTGGATAAACCGGCGGTAACTGTCGTAGGCAAACCGCATGTCCTCGGCTTCCGCGCCAATTGCCCGCACGGTTTCATCGTTCAGGCCAAGGTTCAAAACGGTGTCCATCATGCCGGGCATCGATACCCGGGCACCTGAGCGCACTGAAACAAGAAGCGGATTGGTTTTATCACCAAATTTGCGGCCGGTTGCTTCACCAACCTTCGTCAGGGCCTCATCTACCTGAGCTGTCAGATCGCCCGGATAGGACTGATCATGATCGTAATACCAGGTGCAAACTTCGGTGGTGATCGTAAATCCTGGCGGAACAGGCAAACCCAGATTGCTCATCTCGGCAAGGTTCGCGCCTTTACCGCCAAGCAGATTCTTCATACCCGCCGCGCCATCGGCAGATCCATTGCCGAAGTTGTAGACCCATCTGGACATTCATCATCTCCGTCTAACGTCAGCCGCACTTGCAGCCGCCCGGTATTTTGCGCCGCACATAACTGCTATGGTGGAGGGGCGGACTCAAGCTTTTTTTTCCCTAAGACGGCAAAGATCCAAAGCGCCGCAGCGGAAGTCCTGCGCAGTTCAGGTAATTTCGGTGATCCAAAGGTCATTCGGGCGATTGACTTGCCGGGAAGCCTTAAAGACGCCATTGTCGCCCCTAGAATAGCTAAACGGATACACCGTCAACGTTCGCAAGCAGGCGAGGCTCCATGAAAATTCAAAGCGGCGCGGGTCCGAGGGTCCGCAAATTCCCGGCCCGGACCACATTTCTAGCGCTGGCGGGCGCAGCCGCATTCATGATCCTGCCAGCCATCGGAAACCATGCGATGGCTGAAACAAGTGCCGAGCCCGCACCAACTTATGGCACACCTCCAGATCTGCCGATCACTCTGTCAGGCAGCTACCTGGCTGGCCGTCTTGCAGGCGGAGACAAGGATTTCGCCCAGGCGGCAGCATTCTTTGAAGAAGCCCTGGCAGCCGATCCGTCCAACAGCATACTTCTCGAACGCGTGTTTCTGCTCAAACTCGCAAGTGGCGATATTGAAGAAGCGGGCCACTATGCATCGGAACTTGCAAGGCTGGGCGACCAGAACTTTCTCGCTCAACTGACCTTGGGCGGCGAAGCGGTGCTCAATGGCTCGTATCAGGAAGCAAACGACGCGCTCGCAAAAAATCCCGGCGGCCCGCTGGCTGAACTCTCAACCGAGATATCACGGGCTTGGGCGCTTTATGGCGCCGGCCAGGTCGACGAAGCCCTGGCGGCCATCGATGCTCTTTCCGGACCTGAATGGTTTGATGTCTTCAAGTCGACCCACAAGGCGCTGATCGCATTTGCGGCTGGCAGAAACGAAACGGCATTGGAGGAAATTGAAACCGCATACAAGGCCGACCAGGGTGCGATCCGGGTCGCCGACGCCTATGCACGGGTCCTGGTTGCCAACGGCCGGCGCGAAGATGCCACCAAAGTGCTGGCCGAATTCAATCAACTGCTGCGCGGCCACCCCCTCCTCGCTCAAACCCAGGCTCTGATTGACGCGGGAGCTTCAATTCCGCCAATGGTAGCCGAACCGGCTAAAGGCATGGCGGAAGTTCTCTACGGCCTTGGTTCGGCAATTGGCCGTGACGGCGCCGAGGAGCTCTCATCAGCCCTGCTGCAATTGGCACTTCATCTTGATCCGGAAGCCCAGTTCGCGGCCATTTCCCTAAGTGGCCTTTTTGAACGGATGGACCAGCCCCAACGGGCTATTGAAATCCTGAAGATGGTACCAGAGGGAGCAGCCCTGAAACGGGATGCCGAAATTCAAATTGGCCTGAATTACAATCTGCTCGAAAAGCTTGACGAATCTCGCAGCCATCTCTCCGCATTGATTGCCCAGGATCCAAGCGAGTTGGAAGCGGTTATCTCCCTTGGCAATGTTTTGCGTGCGCACAAGAAATTCGACGAAGCAGAAGATGTATATACGCAGGGTATCAACACTCTGGATGACAAGTTCAGCAAGGCGCACTGGACGCTCTTTTACTTCCGTGGCATTTGCCGGGAACGGCAGGACAAATGGGACCTTGCCGAGGCAGACTTCAGAAAGGCCCTCGAACTCTACGAAGATCAGCCGCTGGTTCTGAACTACCTCGGTTATTCGCTGGTCGATCAGGGCCTCAAGCTCGACGAAGCCCTTGGCATGATCAAAAAGGCGGTCAAGTTGCGCCCGTCTGACGGCTACATCGTCGACAGCCTCGGCTGGGTTTATTACCGCCTTGGCCGCTATGACGAAGCGGTCACCGAGCTTGAACGCGCGATCGAACTCCGGCCGTCAGACCCGGTCATCAATGATCATCTCGGCGATGCCTATTGGAAGGTTGGACGCAAAAACGAAGCACGGTTCCAGTGGAACCATGCCCGCGACCTTGATCCGGAAGAAGATGAATTACCGAAAATCCTCGACAAGATTGCGAACGGATTGCGCGAAAAGAAAACGGATGAAGCCAACGCCGGATCGGATGGCAACGGCGGCTGATCCAAGTCATGATTTCCGAGACGAGCAGCGCTGGCCGAACTGAACTGGCGCGCGCAAAAATCAATCTTGCCCTTCATGTGACCGGCAGACGGGACGACGGTTATCACCTGCTTGATTCGCTGGTGGTGTTTCCAGATATCGGCGACATCCTGTCGATCGAACCAGCCCCAGAATTCACGCTCGAAATTGACGGTCCTTTTGCCGGACTTCTTACCGGTGATACGCCCGACAATCTCGTTTCAAAAGCTGTGCTTGGCTTCGCAAATGCCGCTGGTATCGGATCGAATGTCCGGCTACGGCTCACCAAGAACCTGCCGGTTGCTTCGGGGATTGGCGGCGGGTCTGCTGATGCTGCCGCGGCGATACGATTGATGGCGGAAATTTCGGGAAAGGCGCTATCACCGAGACAAATGGCAGAACTCGCGTTGTCGCTGGGCGCAGACGTCCCCGTCTGTCTTCAACAAAAGCCCGCCCGCATGTCCGGGATCGGCGAAATCATCCAGCCAGCGCCCACCATGCCAGAAGCCGGTATTGTCCTGGTCAATCCAGGAGTGGGAGTGGAAACGCCTTCAGTGTTCAAGGCTATGAACAAACGGGACAATCCACCACTCACGGAAATGCCGGAGGTTTTCGGCAACCTGAGCAGTTTGATTGCCTATCTCAAGGCGGCCCGAAACGATATGCAGACACCGGCCGAAGAGATTTGTCCGGCCGTAACCGAAGTCATGACGATGCTTCAGGCTGAGAAAGGCTGCCTTTTCGCTCGCATGTCTGGTTCAGGCGCGACCTGCTTTGCCCTTTGCGATCCTGGACAAGAGCAAGACCTCGCCTCCAACCTTCGTGCGCGTCGCCCGGATTGGTGGGTTGCTGCCGGGCGGCTTTAGCTAACGCGCGAAATACAGAAAGCCACCGCCTCGGCAAGCGCATCCTGATGCGCGCCGGCTGGCAAATTGTCCAGTGCTTTCAGCGCGTTGTCGCCAAACGTGCGGGCCCTGACAACCGTATCGCTAATTGCATCGTATTTTGCCATCAGCTCAATGGCGTGTTCCAGATCGCCATCGCCGATACCGTCGGTTTCAAGGCAGCGTTTCCAGAAGACACGGTCCTCATCGGTTCCGCGCTGAATGGCGAAGACAACCGGAAGCGTGATTTTCCCTTCGCGGAAATCATCGCCGACATCCTTGCCAAGGTCGACGCTTGATCCGCCGTAGTCCAGGGCATCATCAACCAGCTGGAAGGCCAGTCCCAGCTGCATGCCATAGGCACGGGCCGCCTTTTTCATCTCCGCGCTTTCGCCGGCCACGACCGGACCAACTTCGGCTGCTGCCGCAAACAGGGCTGCGGTTTTTGCCTCAACAACCTTGAGGTACTCGGCTTCCGACGTGGTGATGTTCTTTGCTGCACCGAGCTGCATCACTTCGCCTTCTGCGATGATCGCAGAAGCTTCGGAAAGGATGCGCAGGGCTTCAAGCGAGCCGACGTCGACCATCATCTTGAATGCCTGACCCAGCAGATAGTCGCCGACCAGCACACTGGCCTGGTTGCCCCAGAGCTTGCGGGCAGCAAGCTTTCCGCGCCGCATGTCACTCTCGTCGACAACGTCATCATGCAGAAGTGTCGCGGTGTGCATGAATTCAACGCTGGCTGCCAGCGTTACGTGCCCAGTGCCCTCATACCCAAACATATCGGCACAGGCGAGTGTCAGCATCGGACGCAACCGTTTGCCGCCGGAGGAAATCAGATGTTTGGCAATCTCGGGGATCAGATCCACATTGGATCCGGCCTTCGACAAGATGATCTGATTGACCTGCTCCATGTTGCCCGAAACCAGGTCGACAAGGGACTGGATGCTCGGCTGGAGAGACTTACTGTCGGATAGAGATGCGACCACGGCCACCAATGGCACTCCTGTTTACAAGTTGAGCGGACAATATGGCGCCATTTAGCCGGGGGCAAGGGACCAATCGGTTGACATCGCCTTGAAATAGGCTCACCTGCAGGTTTTGTTGGCCTATGAGAGCGATAACGCTCCCCCTTTTCACCCAACGCTCAGGATGCGCATGGAAGAACTTGTCCGAACCAACGATCCGGTGCTGATTTCCTTCCTTGAATCACTTCTTGACGAAGCTGGCATCAAATTTTTTGTCGCAGATGGCAATATGAGCATCCTGGAAGGCTCATTGGCGATGATTCCGCGCCGGGTACTGGTCGATGCTGATCAGATCACCAAAGCCCGCCGGCTGGTGACAGACGCAGGTCTCGCCCATGAACTGCGTCCGGAAACACCGACGGAAAGATAGGGTTCGGTCCCAATATGTCCAGCGACCTCGAATCCGCCTCAGCGGCACAAATGGACGTCCTGGAAACGACGCGGGACGCCTTCCTTGGCGGGCTGGTGCATGTCCATCAGCCAAAGAAGGGCCGTCACAGGGCGGGAACGGATGCTGTTTTTCTGGCTGCAGCCCTGCCCGATTCGGCCAAAGGCCATGTAATTGATCTCGGCGCCGGTGTCGGGACCGCAGGCTTTTGCGCGGCTGCCCGGCTTGGCGAAATCACCGTATCCCTTGTTGAAATTGACCAGCCAGTAATTGGTCTTGCGCGCGCAGCCTTGCAAGATCCCTCCAATGCATCCTTCGCAGATCGTATTTCCATTCTACCGGCTGACGTGACCGCAAAGGGATCGGAACGCCACAAGGCAGGTTTGAAACCGGGCTTCGCCGATCATGTGCTCATGAACCCGCCATACTACCCTGCCGGCACGTTTCGTGCCTCTCCCGCTTCTGCGCGGGCCAGTGCCCATATGCTGGACGATCGCGGGCTGGACCCCTGGGTAAAAACCGCGGCCGACATATTGCGCGATGGCGGCAGCCTGACCGTGATCTTTCGCGCTGACGGGCTTAAGGAGCTGCTGGATGTGTTCTCAGGCCGCTTCGGTGCAATCGACGTTGTTCCGCTGCGCCCAAGGGCAGATGCTGCTGCGACCCGCATTCTGATTCGGGCCGTCCGGGCCAGTAAAGCGCCCCTGCAATTGCTGCCCGGCTTCGTCTTGCACGAGGGCAACGGTTCGGACTTCACCGACCTTGCCCGCAGTGTCATGCGAGAGGGCAAGGGACTTGGGCTGACTGCCAGAAAATGACTTTTGGGAAGTATCCCATCTCAAGTCACGTGGTCTCGTGCCTCAGTGGATCCGGATCTCGCCCGCCGCATAGCGGTAATCGACCGGCTCCAGCAGGTCTTGATGCGCGACGCGGACCGAATGGATCCGGCCTTCGATTTCCTTTTCCCAAAAGTCGAGAAATTTGCTGAGTTCCGGGAAATGCGGCGCCAGATCTTCCGTTTGCCACAGGAAACTCTGCAGAAACTTCGGATGGTCCGGCATCCGGTACAGGATTTCGGCGGTTAGCAGCCCATATCCCAATATGCGATTTTGAAAATCAGAACCAACCTTCATGATTGCCTCACTTTCGTTGCCATACAAAAGTGTCAGTGCAATCAGCTTAACGATTCCTAAACGGAAATCTATTTAGATATAAATATCAATGCGTTAGCAGCAGGCATCAGTGAGTGCTGCCAGACAAGCACCTCAACGGGTCTGAATGGACGACAGGTATCCTAGAAACGCATCGATGTCGTCCGGCTGAAACGCAAATTCCGGCATGCCCTCATGTCCGGTGACAATCCCCTCAGCCAGGCTTTCTTCCAGGCTTGAGATTGGATAGAGGGCAGACAGATCACGGAATGCGGGCGCGTTCGCTTGGGCGCTTGTGTCATCGCGGCCAACCGCATGGCAGGCAGCGCAATGAATTTCCGCCAGCTCCAGCCCCGTGGCAATCGCCACCGGGTCGGTGGGATAGGTTTCAGCCTGTACCGCAGCCGTTCCGCACATACCGGCAACAACAGCCAATGCCAGAATACCCGTCCGCATTTTCCATCCCCCTCCTGCTTCGATCCGACTATAGAAGCCGAATTTAAACAAGACCATAAGGATGATTACCACCCGGCTAGAGCGCCGGGCGAAATCGTGGCAGCGTTTGACCCCTCTCATTTGTCTGCTGGCAAGGCGGGATGCTCGCAGTGGTGCAGGCACCATAAGAGCAGCCCAACATAGTCCAGCGGGCCAATGAGAGGTGGCCCTTTGGGTGGCCTTGTGCGGCTCTCCTTCTGCGTTGCCCCCCTTGCCCGATGCCCCGCATCGCGCTGCGGGATGCGCCTGGCCGAGCGAACCGCACAAAACCATCTAACGTTTCCACGTTTACGCCCGGCGCTCTAGCTGCCCCTAGGCTTTCTCGGCGAAGGCAAAACCTTCGTCTTCCCAGCCGGTAATTCCACCGATCATGATTTTGACCGGACGGCCAAGCCGGGCGAGTTTCAGGGCTGCGCGGTCAGCGCCATTGCAATGAGGACCAGCGCAATAAGTCACGAACAGGGTTTCCATCGGCCATTCTGCCATTCGCGCTTCGTCAATTTCCTTGTGAGGCAGATGAATTGCGCCGGGGACGTGCCGGTTGTGAAAGGTGGCTTGGGACCCGACGACATGCAGCAAGACAAAATCCTGTTCATCCCTGGACATGGCATCGGCAACATCCGCACAATCGGTCTCCAGCGCCAGACGGCGGGAAAAATGTTCGATCGCCATTTCGGAACTTGCTGCGGGGATGGCGCTGACACTGCTCATGATGGGTCTCCGGTTTCAACTTGTTTCAAGCAGATGTCTAACAGTCCAACTCTCCATTGACCGCTGGCATGATTGCCACCTAACATAAAAATCATGCCAAACTTTACTCAATCAAATCCGCGCGTGGCGGTCCTTGCCTACGATGGCCTTTGCCTGTTTGAATTCGGCGTCGCATCGGAGGTCTTTGGCCTTCAGCGTCCCGAGATGGGCGATAACTGGTATCAATTCGGCATCGCGGCGGCGGAACCGGGACCTCTCCGGTCCGGGATCGGCAACATTGCGGTTTCTGTCGATGGCGGGCTCGAGTTGATTGAAAATGCAGGCACCATCATCATCCCTGGCTGGCGTTCCGCCGATGCGCCCGCGCCTCCAGATCTCATCAAGGCATTGCAATCGGCCCATGCGAGGGGCGCCCGTCTCCTGACCATATGTTCCGGCGTCTTTGTTCTTGCCGCGGCAGGATTGCTATCCGGCAAATCCGTTACCACCCATTGGCGATATGCGGACATCTTGAAAGACCGATATCCGGAGCTAAACGTTATCCCGAACGTCCTCTATGTTGACGAAGGCCAGATCCTGACATCCGCTGGAAGTGCGGCCGGGATAGATCTGTGCCTTCATCTGGTCCGGCGCGATTTTGGCGCAAAGGCCGCCAACTCGGTAGCCCGCAGACTTGTTGTGCCGCCCCACAGAGACGGCGGGCAGGCCTAGTTCGCGGAAGTTGCGGTTCCGGAAGCCTATGAAGGCAGCCGCCTCAGCCCCGTATTCGATGAATTGCGGACAAACCTGGCGAATACAAAAACCATCCGCGAATTGGCACGCCTTGCCGGAATGAGCGAACGCACGTTCTTGCGCCGCTTTCAGGCAGCCACAGGCACAACGCCGTCAAGGTGGCAGACTACGGAACGCCTGCGGCAGGCTCGAACTCTTCTGGAAGAAACAAGTACAAGCATCGACCAGATTGCCGTACTGACAGGTTTTGGATCCGCCACCAACTTCCGGCATCACTTCCGCAAAGCCTTCCAGATTACACCAACAGCCTACAGGAGCAGGTTTCAGGCACCGGATACACGGGCCGGTACAGACCTGACAGGCATTGACAACCTGTGCCTTTGACCCATGTCGAGACAGGCTGTCCTGACCTATGGTAGGCAAAGCAAACTGTTCAGAAAGCGACGCGAGCCAAAACATGACCCAAGCCACTTCGCTGCCGGCTTCAATTGACGACACCCTGGCACTTATGGAAAGCGCGGGCTACGTCGCAGACCGGTCCCTGGCGACCGTGTTGCACCTTGCACTCAGGATGAAACGCCCGCTTTTTCTGGAAGGAGAGGCTGGAGTTGGCAAAACGGAAATCGCGAAGGTCCTGTCACAGACGCTGGGCCGGGATCTGATCCGGCTGCAATGCTACGAAGGCCTTGATGTCGCCTCCGCCGTCTATGAGTGGAATTACCCCGCCCAGATGGTTGAAATTCGCGTTTCGGAAGCCAGCGGTGACACGGAGCACTCGGAGCTGTCCAAATCGATCTTTGACGAACGCTTTTTGATTAAGCGGCCTGTCCTTCAGGCACTGGAACCGCACCTGTCCGGCCCTCCCGTGTTCCTGATTGATGAACTGGACAGGGCTGACGAAGCGTTTGAGGCCTTCCTGCTGGAGGTGCTCGCCGACAGTCAGGTAACGATCCCCGAGCTCGGAACTGTTACGGCTGCCGAGCCGCCCATCGTCATCATAACCACCAACCGGACACGTGAAATCCACGACGCCCTGAAGCGCCGGTGTCTTTACCACTGGGTGGACTATCCCGATGCAGAGCGGGAACTTGAAATCGTCCGCCGGAAAGTTCCGGGTGCAGCCCAAAGACTCAGTGAGGAGGTCGTCGCCTTCGTTCAGGCCTTGCGGGCCGATGAGGACCTGTTCAAGCAGCCCGGCGTTGCCGAAACACTGGATTGGGCAACGGCGCTCTCCGAACTCGATGCAATCGCGCTCGATCCCGATCTAGCTTCCGACACTTTGGGCGTTCTGTTGAAGTACCAGGACGACATTGAGCGCGTGCGCGGCTCCAAGACGCGGCAGATTATCGACGAAATCCGCAAGGAAGAGCGCCGGCCACAAGCACCGGCCATGCCGGTGGCCTGACCCCATGACCTCCGCCACGCCTTCCCTGCCCAAAGGTGCAGACGGCCGCATCGTCGACAACATCGTTCATTTTGCCCGAACGTTGCGCAAGGCAGGGATGCCCGCCGGACCTGCGACCGTGGTCGATGCCGTCAGAGCGGTAGAAATTGCAGGCATTGGCAGCCGCGACGATCTTTATTGGACGCTGCATTCGGTTTTCGTACGCAAACGCGAACACCGGGTCTTGTTCGACGAAGCCTTCCGGATCTATTGGCAGAGCCGCGGTCTGATTGAAAAGATGCTGGCGATCCTGTCGCCGGTTGCTCCACCCCGGGGCGCACCGGAAAAACCGAAAGCAGGTCAGACACGGGTCTCGCAAGCCTTCCAGGCCGCCAAGGAGCGCGTCAGCAGCGAAACCAAGCCGCAGGTGGAAGTCGACGCCAAGTTTACGGTCTCGGGCAAGGAACTACTGCAGTCCAAAGACTTCGCGCAAATGACCACTGAGGAAATCGACGCCACGAAACAGGCGATACGGCAATTCCGCCTGCCGATGGACAAAATCCGCCAACGCCGGCTGCAACGGGCCCCAAAGGGCCGGATCGATCCGCGCCGCACCTTGCGTGCCTCCATGAGAGCGGGCGGTGACATCATCGATATGAAATTCCGCCGTCCGCTCGAAAAGCGTCCCCCTCTTGTCGCTCTTTGCGACATTTCCGGGTCCATGAGCCAGTATTCCCGCTTGTTGCTGCATTTCCTGCATGCCGTCACGGAGGAACGGCGGGACGTTCACACCTTCCTGTTCGGGACTCGGCTGACCAATGTCACCCGACAGCTGCGCATGAAGGATCCAGATGAAGCCTTGGAGGCCTGTAGCGGAGGCGTGGAGGACTGGTCCGGCGGAACCCGGATAGCAACGGCCTTGCATGAGTTCAACCGCGTCTGGTCGCGCCGTGTCCTGTCGGGTAACCCAACTGTGCTTCTGATTACCGACGGTCTGGAGCGCGATTCCGACGAGGACCTGGAACGGGAAATGGACCGGCTGCACCGCTCCTGCCGCCGCCTTATTTGGCTCAATCCGCTTTTGCGTTTCGACGGTTTCCAGGCCAAGGCCAAGGGCATCCGCGCCATGCTGCCACACGTGGATGAATTCCGCGCCGTTCATTCGCTTGATGCCGTGGAAGACCTTGTCGACGCCCTTTCAGGCCGAGGCGGCGTGACAGCCGAAACCGATCCGCGGCGGTGGATCAAAGAGGCCGGCTAAACAGGCAAATCGGCCATAAAACCGGTTTCATCCCAAGCCTGCGGACAATCCCCATTTACAGCGCCGGCACCCCATTGCATTTGTGCCGCGGTTATGTTGGCTTGCAGGCAAACTGACAAGTGGCAACACAAGGTGTTCGAAAAGAAATGACTGACGCAAAAAGCTATACTTATCAATCTATTGCCGCTTCAGTCATGGACCATGGCATAGACACCATGTTCGGCCTCATGGGTGATGCGAACCTCTTCATGGTCGATCACTATGTCCGCAATTGCAAAGGAACATTTGTGCCGGTTGCCTTCGAAGGCAGTTCGGTTCTGATGGCACTCGCTTATTCTCATGTTTCGGGGAAAATAGGCGTTGCGACAGTGACCCACGGACCCGGTCTGACAAACTGCATAACGGCGCTTGCCGAAGGTGCACGCGGCCATATACCGATGGTCCTGCTTTGCGGTGACACGCCGGTTATGGATCCTCAGAACCTGCAGAACGCCGATCAGCGTGAACTGGTAAAAGTGACGGGCGCTGGTTTTGAGCAAATGCGCTCACCAAGGACAGCAGCTTATGACATCGCCAATGCGTTTTATCGCGCCCGCGTGGAAAAACGGCCCATCGTAGTCAACATGCCTGCTGACTTCATGTGGCAGGAAGTCCAGCACGAGAAAATTACCTTCCCGGTATTCGACAATCCGTCTTATGTGCCCGAGGGCGACAATCTGGATGAGGCGATAGGCATCATTGCTTCTGCCAAACGCCCGGTCATTCTTGCTGGCGGCGGAGCAGTGGGCGCCCGGGAGAAACTCATCCGCCTTGCCGACCGGCTGGAAGCACCGCTGGCAACGACGCTCAAGGCAAAGGGGATGTTCAACGAACATCCCTACAACATGGACATATTCGGCACACTGAGCACTCCTGCGGCTTACGATGTCATTGCCAAATGCGATTGCGTCATTTCGTTTGGCGCAAGTCTGCACCATTTCACAACGGACAATGGCGCGTTGATGAAGAACAAGCGCATTGTTCAGATCAACAACAACGTTGCCGAGATCGGCCGGAATTACCACCCGGACGCCGCCCTTGTGGCCGATGCGGGAATGACTGCGGACAACATTGTCTATTGGCTGGATGAAGCGGAAATCCCGGCCAGCGGCTTCACCAAGGAACTGGATGATTTGGAGCTAACCCACCACCCGCTTGGGAATGCCAAGGAAGCAGAAAGCGGTTTCGTCAACTACGTCCGTGCACTCGACCGGTTGGAACCGGCTCTGCCAAAAGACCGCATATTGACCACAGACGGCGGGCGTTTCATGACAGAGGTCTGGTGCCGGATTTCGGCGCCCGGCCCGAAGAGCTTCGTAGCGACAACCAATTTCGGATCGATCGGCCTCGGGCTGCAGGTCGCAATTGGCGCCAGCCTGGCGGAACCCGGTAAACCGGTGGTGCTTTTCACCGGTGACGGCGGTTTCATGATGGGCGGCGTCAACGAGTTCAATACCGCCGTGCGTCTCAAGCAGGATTTGATTGTCATAGTTTGCAATGATTCCGCCTATGGCGCCGAGCACATCCAGTTCCTGGACCGGCAGATGGATCCGGGCCTCTCCCAGTTTGAATGGCCTTCTTTTGCCGATGTCGCGACGGCGCTAGGAGGACAGGGCATTCGGGTGCAATCGGAGCAAGTGCTGGACGTAGCAATCAAGGCAATCGAGACACGCGACAAACCGCTGCTGATCGAACTCCAACTGGACCCGAACGACGTTCCGCGAATGCGGAAGTAGGCTGCGGAGCGAAAACCGACAGCCCTCCAAGCCCAGCGGCTTTCTTTTTGTTCCAAACGGATTTTTGCAGCATGCAAAGCTCCGCCCCTAGAAGAGCCACTTCCACAGAAGTGGCAACAGGATGGCCGTCGCAAGGGCATTTAGCCCCATTGCGAGGCCCGCAAAGGCTCCGGCAACCTCACTGACCTGAAGGGCCCGGGCGGTGCCGATGCCATGGGATGCCGTGCCTATGGCAAATCCCCTTGCCGCCATGTCCTTGATGCCAATCAGGTTCAGCAGCAAGGGACCGAGCGAAGCGCCCAGAATTCCAGTCAGGATGACCAGAACCGCTGTCAGGGAAGGCAGGCCGCCGAGCTGCTCGCTGATTCCCATCGCGACCGGTGCGGTGACGGATTTTGGAGCCAGGGACACCAGCGTGTCCCGGCTTGCGCCCAAAGCCCAGGCGATGCTGGCTGCGCTCAGAACTGCGGTGAGCGATCCCGCCAGCAGGCTGACCGTAATCGCGAGTGCAGATTTGCGAACCCGCTCCAGCTGCCGGTAGAGCGGCAGGGCCAGCGCGACCGTTGCCGGACCGAGAAGAAAATGCACGAATTGCGCGCCTTCGAAATACGTCGCGTAGCTGGTACCGGTTGCCAATAGAACCGTCACCAGAACGATGACAGCGATGAGGACCGGGTTCAGGAGCGGATTGAAACCCGCACGCCGGTATATCCAAAAGCCGAGCTGATAGGCCGCGAGCGTTAACGTCAGTGCCAGCAAGGGGCTGGCGGACAGATACACCCAGACATCGCGCAGTCCCTCACCCATCGGTCCGCCCTTCGTCCGTATCTACGCCGGTGCGCGTTAATAAGCGCATCAGCAAAGCCGTAACTGCAATTGTCGCAAGGGTGCTGCCGACCAACGCAATCGAAATTGCCAGAGCCTGGTCACCGATCAGGGTGACATGAAGCATTACTCCGACACCTGCCGGCACGAACATTAAGGAAAGATTGGATAGAAAAGCGTCCCCCACTTTCGCAAGCCCAGGTGGAACACCACCACGCATCATCAGTCCGGCAAGCAGCAACATCATGCCCAGAACCGGCCCGGGAATCGGCAGGCCGAACGTAGCTTTCAATAACTCTCCGGCAAGCTGACAAGAGAATATGAGGGTAAGATAGAAAACCATGTAGCTGCCCCCGATCGGCCCAATTTGCGATACGCAAAGAGTGAATCGGCCGCGGCTGATTGGCAAGACAGGATAACTGGGAAAGGTCCGCTCTGGCGGGGCTTGGGGCAACCACACCAGAGCGGGTCTTTTGGCCGCAAGCGGCCAGATCGGAAGCGGATTCGACCCCGGCTTCCATGACATAAGTTATATTCACAAATGCGAAAGTAAATGCGGCAAATCAGCCGCTCCACCGTGCATTCCGGACCTGTGCCCTGCACTATTGACCTCGCCACCTCCGCCCATCATGGTCGTTGGCCAGCCAAATCAGGAAAGAACCGGCATGAAGCAAACCACCCTGCCGCCTAAGCCCGATGCCACGTCTCCCGCCGGAGCCCAGATCCGCTACATCATGGATGGTCCGACCGGAAACATGATCCACAGCACAGTGCCGCCCGGCCAGATCAACCGCGCGACGGTGCACAAGACCGTGTCAGAGTTTTGGTACATTTTGGAAGGCAAAGGCGAGATCTGGAGAAAGGATGCCACGGAGGAGCGGATTACGCCGTTGGAGCCTGGCGTTTCCATCGACATTCCCGCAAACACAGAATTTCAATACCGTAATGCCGGCACCAGGGACCTGAAGTTCATCTGCATTTCCATGCCGCCCTGGCCTGGTGACGATGAAGCGTCCTACGTGACAGGCACCTGGCCGCCCTCACGACAAGAATAAGAGCCTTCGAACCGATTGGATGTGCGTTATTCGGCTTTGTAGATCGTTGTCTGATTGCGGCCGTTGTTTTTGGAATCGTAGAGAGCCTTGTCGGCATTGTTGATCAACGCATCCGGTTCCAATGCCGCCTCATCCCTCAGCATCACGGCAATGCCTGCGCTGATCGTGACATTCACCTTGTCGCCGTTGTGAGCGATTGGCCGGTTTTCAATTCTTTTCCGGATGCGTTCGGTGGCAACGAGCGCCCCTTCCCCATTCGTCTCGGGAAGAAGAAGCGCAAACTCCTCACCGCCGACACGCGCGGCCAGATCAATATCCTCGCGAATGCTGTTTTCCAGCGTATTGGCGATTACCTTGATGACTTCATCGCCGAATTCATGGCCGTAGGTGTCATTCACTTCCTTGAAATGGTCGATATCCAGCATAACGATTGAGAGCGTATGGCCATACCGCACGTGCCGTTGATACTCGGACCGCAATGCATCGAAAAACTTGCGCCGGTTGGCAATTCCGGTGAGGTGATCCGTCATGGCCAGAACTTCCAGCTTCTTCTTGAGCGCCTTTTCCTCTGTCATGTCGATAACCGCGCCAACAATGGACGGCGTGTCATCATGGTCGGTCTGCATGCTGGTCTTGTAAACAATAACGTCACGCCCGGTCTGTTCACCGAGTGGCTTCAGATGGCGCTCATAAATCTTGGTCGTTCCCGGCCGTGCCAGCAGATCCTCATCTATTTCCAGGAGTTCGCCGGAAGCAACGCTCCCAAAGATATCTTCCATTGTCTTGCCCTGGATCGCGTTGACTGTTGATCCAATGAGCCTCGCGTAGGCACTGTTGACCACAACAAACTGCCCTCGAATGGTTTGAAATATGGGAACCGGTACCAGGTCGACCAGTGTCTTAAGTGCCGTTCTGTCACTCACCGACTGCTGCAGAAGACCCATGTTTTCCTTGTGAATTTTTCTGCGGACACGCTCCGAAGCAAAGTGCCACCAGGCAAACACTCCAATCAGGACCAGAACCAGGGCGAGAATGGATGCCGCAAACCGGACGACCTTGAGCGTCTCCTCTTCAAACACGGAAGCGGCTGGCAGGTAGGCGATGTCCCAGCGGGATCCCTCGACAGGAAGCCGCACAAACAGTGTCTGCAATTCTTCAGGGCTTAGAAACCCTTCCCGCTGGATGTTTTCTCGCGTTCCCCTGCTGGTCACCTCAATCAGATTGTCCGGCTCTGTCCGCAACAATAGCAGCTGGTGTCCAAATACCTCATGGGCTTCCAGGGTCCGAACAAGAGGCTCTGGCGGAAAGCTGATCATCAACAGGCCGTTGCCCCCTTCATCTGTACGCCAGGAAGCCATGGTGCAAAAATGGCTATCAGGTACGGAATGAAGGGCTGGTCTATATCGCAGTGCGGATTTGTATGCCGCTTGTGACGGGCTTGCATTTTCGATCAGGAAATCCGCGTGTGATGCCATGTCAACGAGGCAGCTCTCGCGCGCATCCGGCTCGGGCTTGCCCAGATAGATCTCTCCTTTTGAACTGCGAACGGCATAGTTCAAATGTTCAGGAAAATAGGCGCCTACAAGTTGCATCAGCTGCACCTGTTTTGCCAGGTTCGTCGAATTCTCTACCGTTGCTTGAAGCAGCTCACCATGTTCACCGGCGAAGGCCTCCACCAACAAAGCCTGCCCGGCAATCAGCTTGCCGACACTTCCATGGGCAGCCCTGACAGACTTCTGCATTGCAGACTTCTGCGTTTCCTCAAACAATGCAAACTCATCCCAAGACAGATAGAGGACAGTCGCAATGGTCAAGGCGCCAGCGATCGCCGCGGCGTAAAGCAATGACAAGGTGCTTGCGATTTTCATTCAGGCAACACCAGGTTACAGATCTGACAGAACAGAACAGGCGAACAATACCAGTTCGCCAATTGTTCGTCCGTTTCGATCTTAGGCGCTAATATTGTTAGCATTTTTTGAATTTATTAAAACCCACCACAGATGGGTGAAATTCGATTTCCCTTTCAAATCTTGGCAACTCGGGCAACGCGTTGTGGCATCTGGTGCACCTTTGCGGCCACCGGGTTTTACGGAATTGCGATAACAGGCGTACGTATTCCGACCCGCTGGTACAAATCCGCAATGTCCCGGTTGGACATACGGATACAGCCATAGGAAACGGCACGGCCGATTGAACCTGGCCGGTTGGTGCCATGAATGGCGTAGTTACCGTTAGAGAGGGTCATTGCCGCAACCCCCATGGGATTGTTGGAGGCACCGCCCTTGATCAGACGCGGCAGGTTTGGATGATCCCGGCGAACTTCTGCAGACGGCATCCAGTCAGGCTTGACGTATTTCGCAGTAATTTGCGCCGATCCGGTCCAGACCTTTCCGCGCTTACCAACCGCAACCTTGTAGCGGATTGCCTGTCCACGTCCCAGAACGAGATACAGACGGCGCTCGGAATTCTTGATGAGAATAGTGCCCGGACGGTACTGGCGTTCTGAAAAGCCGACCAATTCGGCCGCCACCGGAGATCCCGCAGGAAGCAGGCAGGCTGCCACAACCGCCAGGATGCCGAATAGTTGTTTTCTCACAGACACATTCCTACGCAAAACAAATGGAATGCGAAAAAGTGTAACTCATGAGCGCTGCAGGTATATGGCCCCGGCCTGAATTTCTAAACGTAAGGTTAACGCCTTAACTCAGTTTCTAACCACCTGCGTTTGCCTGCCCTTCTTCAGCCTTGGACATCCGCCAACAAAAAATCCCGCCCGGTTTCCCGGGCGGGATTAGCGAGACGAAGCCGCCTCACATCATCAGTTCATACGGCTTATTTGTAGTCGTATTTGCCGTCTTTCCACTCGTACCAAACGTAACCTGGCAGGCTGACGTCACCCTTTTCGTCAAAGGACAGCTTGCCGAGAACCGTTTCATACTCACCAGCGTCGAGAGCCTTAACGAGGGCGTCATAGTCGGTGGAACCGGCTGCTTTTGCGGCATCGGCGAACGCCTGAATGGCTGCATAGGTGTAGAGCGCATAGCCTTCAGCCGTCTTGCCGGCAGCTTCCAGAGCGTCCACAACCGGCTTGGCGATCGGGTTCTTGCGCGGATCCGGAGAGAAGGTCATCAGGGTACCCTGACCAGCCGGACCAGTAATCGACCAATACTCGTCAGTCACAAGCGCATCGCCGGAAACCAGGAGCGTATCCATGCCCTGATCCACCATCTGGCGTTTCATCAGGCCAGCTTCCGTATGATAACCGCCGACGTATAGCACATCGATTTTTTCAGACTTCAGCTTGGAAACCAGAGCGGTGTAGTCCTTTTCACCAGCTGTGTAGGCTTCGTAGAGGGTCTCTTTTTTACCAAGGTCGTTCATTACCGCCTTGGTGGCATCGGCCAGACCTTTGCCGTACGCGGTCTTGTCGTGAACGACGGCGATGTTTTTGCCGCCGAACTCTTCAGCAAGGAACGTACCTGCTGTCAGGCCCTGCTGGTCGTCACGGCCGCAGACGCGGTAGACGCCAGGTCCTGGACGCTCATCAGTGAACTTCGGGTTGGTGGATGCCGGGGAGATCTGCACAATGCCTTCTTCAGCATAGACAGCGCTTGCCGGAATGGACGAACCGGAACAGAAGTGACCGGCCATGAACACCACGCCTTTACCAACCATCTGGTTGGCCACGGCAACAGCCTGTTTCGGGTCACAGGCGTCATCGCCAACTTCCAGGACCAGCTTTTCGCCGTTGATACCGCCTGCTGCATTGATGTCGGCCACGGCCTGTTCAGCGCCGGCTTTCATCTGAGCACCGAAGGACGCGTACTGACCGGTCATCGGACCTGCCGTCGCAATGACAATATCGGCAAGAGCAGCGCTTGAAACTGCCATGCCGGCAACCGCTGCAACACTGGCTAAAAGGTATTTTTTCATCATCTAACTCCCCTGGTTCCAGGTAAATTTCTGGACCAAATGTTTGACGAAGCTAATGCTTCGTTTGGAGACTGTATGCCTCCGTTTGATCAGCCGCTAGATGCTTTTTTTGTTTTTCATCCAGCGGTTGACCGGTTCCCCATTGGCGCTGGCGCGCCACTGGTATTCAGTCAGTCGGCGGCAAAGCGGTCAGTTTGACCGTCTCTAAGCCGCCAGCCAAACGGCCCACTTTTTTCGTAGAGCCAGACATACTGCGTGGTCATCTGCTTTGCGCGCGAATACCTCCAGCCAGCGAACGCGATCACCCCAAGCACCGCGTAATCAACCACCAGATACTGGATCGACAACAGCGGTTCCTCGAACAGGGCGAAGCTCAAAAACCGGACAGCAACGGTCAAAAGAAATACAAACCACGCCAGCACCCAGAGCGGCCGCCAAGTGATGGCCACGGCACGTCCTGTCATCCAGGCAGCGCCACCACCAATTATGCAAACCAGGATCAGAAACACCCAGATGCTTGATGCATAAAGAAGTCCCATTGTCATCTCCTAGTGCGCTCCACCTTCAAGATAGGCCGCCTGTACTTCCTCACGGGAAAGAAGCTCGGCACCTGTTCCGGCCATGGTGATCTTGCCGTTGACCATCACATACCCCCGGTGAGCGAGCTTCAATGCGTGATAGGCATTCTGCTCAACCAGGAAGACCGTAAGCCCGTCGCTTTCGTTCAGATCCCGGATCGCATCGAAGATCTGCTTCACGATCAGCGGAGCAAGACCGAGAGAGGGTTCGTCGAGTAGCAGCAACCGCGGCTTCGACATCAATGCCCTGGCAATCGCCAACATTTGCTGCTCACCGCCCGAAAGAGTGCCGCCCCGCTGGTTGCGCCGCTCCTTGAGCCGGGGAAACAGGTCGAAGACACGCTTGAAGCTCTCATCCATGTCCTGGTTGCCAGCCGTTTCGGCCCCCATGACAAGGTTCTCCATCACGGTCATGCGTGGGAAAATCCGCCGCCCTTCCGGAGACTGGGCAATGGACTTGCGCATGATTTCATGGGTCGGCATGCGGGTAATGTCTTCGCCGTCATAATGAACGGATCCGGAACTTGCCCGCGGAGAGCCGCATATGGTCATCATGAGCGTGGATTTGCCGGCACCATTGGCACCGATCAGCGTGACGATCTCGCCCTGATTGACGGTCATGTCGACGCCCCGCAAGGCAATGATCTTGCCGTAATGGGTCTCAACGTTCTGAACGTTCAGGAGAACATTGCTATTGGTCATATGCCAACCTCCTGTTCCACCTGGTCGACTTCCTCATCGGCAACGCCGAGATAGGCTGCGATCACCTTCGGATCATTCTTGACCTCTTCCGGCGTGCCGTCAGAGATTTTTTCGCCATAATCCAGAACCACCACGTGGTCGGAAATTTCCATCACTACGCTCATGTCGTGCTCAATGAGGAGGATCGAGGTCTCGTGCTCCTTGCGGATGTACTGCAGGAGCGCATTGAGATCCGCGCTTTCCTTCGGATTAAGGCCCGCTGCCGGCTCATCAAGGCACAGCAGCTCCGGCCCCGAACACATGGCACGGGCAATCTCCAGCCGCCGCTGGTCGCCATATGGAAGGTCAGCCGCCGGGGCATCTGCCCTGTCAACAAGTCCGATCTTGTCCAGCCAATAACGGCATCGTTCAACAGCATCA
Source organism: Roseibium sp. (assembly GCA_965230705.1). Classification (GTDB taxonomy): domain Bacteria; phylum Pseudomonadota; class Alphaproteobacteria; order Rhizobiales; family Stappiaceae; genus Roseibium. Next base: position 628,438 of record CBDDLN010000002.1, read on the forward strand.
TGTTCGGCATGTTTGAACGACGAAATTCCGAATATGCCGCCAATCGTAAAGCCGGAAGCAAGCATCAGCGGATTGTGCTGGGCAACCATCAGGTTTTCCAGAAGCGTCATGCCACCAAAAAGGCGGATGTTCTGGAATGTGCGTGCAACTTTGGCCTTCGCCGAAATCTGGAAGTCGGGCATGCGCTCCAGAAGGAAATGCCCGCCGTCCTTGAGGTTCATGACAATGCGCCCCTCGGTGGGCTTGTAGAAGCCCGTGGCGCAATTGAAGACCGTTGTCTTGCCGGCACCGTTCGGTCCGATCAACGCGGTAATGTCACCGCGCCCAACGTTGAAAGACAAATCGTCGACAGCGACCAACCCGCCAAAGCGCATTGTCAGGTGTTCGAGTGTCAAAACAGGGTTTTCGTTCCAGGCGGTCATCCGTGGCCCTCCTGTACGAGATCCGCACTGATACCCTTGGCCTTACCTGACAAGGATATTGAAGGCGTCCGGGTCGATATCAAACCACGTGGTTTCCAGACCATGATCCCGACCATCAGCAGGCCGAAGACAAGCATCCGGTATTCTTCCAGCCCGCGGAAGAACTCAAAACCGCCAATCATGACAATTGCCGCAATGACAACGCCTATCTGACTGCCAAGCCCGCCGAGAACAACGATCGCAAGAATGACCGCCGATTCGATGAACGTGAAACTCTCCGGCGAGATAAAGCCCTGGCGCGTGGCGAAGAAGGAACCGGCAAAACCGCCAAACATTGCGCCGATGGCAAAGGCCGTCAGCTTGGTGTTGGTGGTGTTGATGCCGAGTGACCGGCAGGCGATTTCATCCTCCCGCAAGGCTTCCCAGGCCCGTCCGACCGGCAGTTTTCGAAGCCGCATTGTCACGAAATTGGTGATCAGCGCCATGATCAGAATGAGGTAGTAGAGGAAAATGATCCGATGGATCGAGCTGTAACTCAGTCCGAAGGTGTCGGCGAAACCGCCTTCCCCTCTGGAGAACTCAATCCCGAAGAAGCTCGGGCGGGGAATACCGGAAAGTCCATCCGGGCCGCCGGTGAAATCGTACCAATTCAGCAGCACCACCCGGATAATTTCCCCAAAGGCCAGCGTGACAATGGCCAGATAGTCGCCCCGCAACCTGAGAACCGGGAAGCCCAGAATAATGCCCCAGAATGCCGCGAGAATGCCGGCGAGAGGTAGGCAGATCCAGAAGGAAAAGCCGAAATACTGCGCCAGGAGGGCGTAGGAGTATGCCCCTACCGCATAAAAGGCCACGTAACCAAGGTCGAGCAGGCCAGCCAGGCCGACCACGATATTGAGCCCCCAGCCGAGCATGACGTAGGTCGTCACCAGGATCGCCAGATCAAGATATTGCCGCGAGCCCCGCGCCCCATAAGCGGAGAGCAGCAGAAACGGCAGGGCGACTGCAAGAATGAGGAAGACCGGCATGGCGTATTTGCCAAGACCGGCAAAACTGCTCGCCTTTGGCAAGAGCGCGCCAACGGTCGAAGTTACCGGTTTGTCCGTCTTCCAGACGAACAGGTTCAAAAGCAACCGGCCCACAAAGACAATCGCCACCGCAATGGCTACAGCCGCCCAGCGGTATTCAATGCCAAGCTGCCCGCCAAGTCCGCTTGCGACTTCCGCCTTCATCCCGATCATGAGCGCGGAAAGCGCCAGAGCGATCAGCGCAGCGGCAGCTGAATCCTTTAAAGCTTCGGATAGTGAATTTTCAGGTTTTACCGACATCGATCAGACCTTCTCCACTTCCGGCTTGCCGAGGAGGCCCTCAGGCATGAAGATCAAGACGATGGCGAGGATCGAGAAGGCGGCAACGTCCTTGTATTCAACGGAGAAATAGCCTGACCAGAAAGTCTCGATCAGTCCGATCAGCAACCCACCAAGCATGGCGCCCGGCAGAGATCCGATCCCGCCAAGAACCGCAGCGGTAAAGGCTTTCACCCCGGCGAGGAAGCCGATGTAGAAGTCAATCACGCCGTAGTAGAGCAGGAACATCAGACCGGCCACCGAAGCCAGTGCGGCGCCCATGACGAAGGTCAGTGAGATCGTGCGGTCGACGTTGATCCCCAGAAGGGATGCCATCTTCCGGTCCTGCTCACAGGCCCGCTGCGCCCGGCCCAAGGACGTCCGGTGGATCAGCATCGTGAAACCGATCATCAGGAGCGTGGTGACGACGATGATCAGGATCTGGGTATAAGACAGCTGAACGATGAAACCGCTGCCGTCAGCCCCGCCGTCACTCAAAGTAAAGCCGCCGGAAATCAGGGGCTGCAGTGGCTTGTTGCGCGCACCTTGTGAAATCTGAACGAAGTTCTGCAGGGCAATGGAGGCACCAATCGCGGTGATCAGCGGAGCAAGGCGGAAGGAGCCCCGCAGTGGCCGGTAGGCAATCCGCTCAACCGTCCAGCCCCAGACCGAAGTCAATGCCATGGCTACGATCAGGACGCCAATCAAAGCCAGAATCAGGAGGACCACCGGCAGAGAAGCCGTAATGCCCAATGCGACAATCAGAATCAGCGAGATAAACGCACCGACCATGAATATGTCGCCGTGGGCGAAGTTGATCATACCAATGATGCCGTAGACCATCGTGTAACCGATGGCGATGAGTCCATAAATCGACCCCAGCGTCACACCATTGATGAGCTGTTGCAGGAAATATTCCATTGTTGTCTATGTGCCCCCCGAGGCTGCAACTTCGAAATTTTTATTTTTGAGCGTTTTCCGCCCTTGGAGAAAACCAATTAGCAAGCTGGACTGAAAGAGACAATTCCTTCAGCCAATTCCATATTATTAAGATCAAACGTTTCGGCAACCGGCAAATAGAGGAAAATTTTTCACATTGATCCCGATAATATTTCGGTGTCTTTCGGCTTCAAATCATGTCCACAGCGACTATCTGGCTGTAGTCTGGACAGCCTTAGGCGATTTTGCAAACAATGCCGCTTAATCCGGCGGCTCACAACAGGGATACTTCAGTTTGTTCCCGATACTGCGAAACCGGATGATCCAGCTTCGCGTGGCAAGGAAACGGGCGAGACAGAATTGACTAGCAATAATTCAGAAAAGTTTGAAACACTCGATGCACCTCATTTCCGCGAGGCAATGAGCCGGATTGTTGCAGCCGTCCATATTGTCACGACAGATGGCCCTGCAGGGCGGCTTGGTGCGACCATGTCCTCCATGTGTTCGGTTTCCGACGACCCTCCCAGCATTCTGGTTTGCGTCAACCGCTCAACACGAATTCACGACGCAATCCTCGAAAACAACGTTTTTTGCGTCAACACCCTTCAGCCTGGACATCAGGAACTGTCGGACGCATTTGCCGGACGCGGAAACCTGGAGGACGATGCCCGATTTGCCCTGGGATCATGGCGCAAGCTGGCCACCGGCTGCCCGGGTATGGAGGACGCCCGCCTGAGCATCGACTGCGAAGTCCTGAAAGCGACGGAAATCGGAACACATTCGGTGATTATCGGTTCTGTTATTGACATCAGAATGAGCGAACCTGACCACTCGCTGGTCTACATCCGGCGCGGATACCATAGCGTGTCCAAATAGTTGCAATTACGGATTGCACCTGATCTAGTTTGATCCCGGCAGTCTATCTGGCCGGAGATAGAAGGAAGCCATCAAGGCCATGCATGGACAGCGCAATCTCATAACAGATGTCCCTGGATTGAAGGTTGGAAATGCTTCGGATCCGGCGCTGAAGTCCGGGGCGACGGTCTTGATGCCGGACGAACCGGCCGTAACCTCTGTCGCGATTCACGGCGGCGCTCCTGGGACACGCGAAATCGCACTGCTTGAACCGGAACAAACGGTTGAAAAAATTGACGCCATCGTGCTCGCGGGCGGATCAGCCTTCGGACTTGATGCGGGCGCAGGCGTTCAGGGACGGCTGGCCGAGCTTGGCCATGGCTTTGCCGTTGGCCCGGTCCGTGTGCCCATTGTCCCCACAGCAATCCTGTTCGACCTTCTGAACGGCGGCGACAAGGGATGGGGCGAAGCTGCTCCTTACCGTGATCTTGGCCGGGCTGCGCTTGACAATCTGAGTGAAGATTTTGCCCTGGGCTCTGTTGGTGCCGGCACTGGCGCGACAACGGCCAACCTGAAAGGCGGCCTTGGATCTGCATCGGTTGTTCTGGACAACGGGATCACGGTTGGCGCCCTCGTAGCGGTGAATGCGCTGGGGCATTCAACGGTCGGCGACACGGCGCATTTTTGGGCCGCCCCGTTTGAAATCGGGGAAGAGTTTGGCGGTTTGGGCTTGCCAAACCCGCTACCGCCCGAAACATCAGCCGTGCGGACCAAACTGGACGGCCTGAAAGCTGGCGCCAACACCACAATTGCGGCAGTTGCCACCGATGCGGTTTTGACAAAATCGGAGGCCAAACGCCTTGCTGTCATGGCTCATGACGGTTTGGCGCGTGCCCTGTGGCCAGCCCATACGCCACTTGACGGCGACCTCGTTTTTGCGCTCTCCACCGGCCAGAAGAAACTGGAGCGAGGGCTGGAGGACATGGTGCAAATCGGCGCCGCTGCAGCCTCCTGCCTTGCCCGGGCAATTGCCCGCGGTGTCTTTCACGCTGACGCTGCAGCAGGAGATCCGGTCCCGGCCTGGCGGGCGAAATTCCGCTGACGGACAGAACTCCGCCAGCGGCTAGTCTACCGGATTACTCCGCTGCTTCCAGGAACTGCTTCTCAGGCTTTTTCCCGTCCGTGCCACCTGAATTGCGGTCGAGCTGATCCAAAAGAACCCCGCGTTTTTCCGCGGCCTTTTCCAGATTGCTCTCCTTCACGGGCCCAAATCCACGCACAAGGTCGGGCACCCGGGCCAGCTCCACAAGCAAACCGTAGGATGCAGTCTCCGCCTTGGAAGCTATGTTGCGGAGGTCTTCCGCGTATTGCTGGACCAGGGCTCTTTCCGCACGGCGCTCCGCAGTCCGGCCAAATGGATCGTACCACTTTCCGCGCGCGCCTTTGAAGGACGCCAAAAGCTTGAAGGCCGAGAAGATCCATGGGCCAAAGGCCATTTTCTCAGGACGGCCGGTACGCGCATCAATCTGGTGTGCGATCAGCGGCGGCGCCAGATGGACCTTCAGCTTGCGCGGGTTCTCAAACCGGTCGGCGACCTTCTTCTTGAATTCCGGATCAGAGTAAAGCCGCGCGACTTCATACTCATCCTTATAGGCCATGACCTTGTAGAGCATATCGGCCGCCATCGCGGTCAGCCGCATGGTTCCCGGCCCATGGGCCTCGTCAGCCGCCTTGACGCCCGCAATCGTCGTCAAGAAGGTGTTGGCGTAGGCCTTGTCCTGATAGGCGGTCAGCTCATCCGCATAGGCCTTGATCTGCTCGTCGAGCGGCAGCACTTCTACTTTGTTTTCACGTGGCAGATGTTCAAGGATCTGCTCTGGCTTTGCCGCCAGTATGCGGCCGGCGCGGAACGCCTGGATATTCATCTCGACGGCGGCCCTGTTCAGCCGAAGTGCGTTTTCTACTGCCTCAGCCGAAATTGGAAGGACACCTGACTGCCAAGCCATGCCGACCAGCATCATGTTGGCGTAAATCGCATCGCCAAGCAGCTTTTCCGCAATCCCGGCGACATCCATGCCGAGATAGACTTTCGAGGCCTCGCGCAGGGCATTGTCCATCCGCCTGTCGTCGAAAGACAGGGTTTGGCGCATCACGAACTCCGCAGTTGGGGCGACCCGGCTGTTGGCAAACGTCTGCGTTCCATTGCGATTGGCAAGTGCAAGCTGCTCGGCATTGGTCGCGACCACCATGTCGCTGGCCAACAGAACATCCATGCTGGCTGTGGGCACCTTCGGGCCTTCGATTGTCTTGTCGGCAGCGGCAAAGCGGACATGCGAGGTCACAGGCCCGCCCTTTTGGGCAAGACCCGTCATGTCGAGGGTGGAAGCGTGTTTTCCGTCCAAATGCGCCGCCATAGCCAGGATCGCGCTGATCGTGGTCACGCCCATGCCGCCAATTCCGGCCACCAGCAGGTTCACCGTACGCTCAAGGCTTGCCAATTCCGGCTGATCCAGCTGCGCCGCAATCGCGTCGATATCAACGTCGGCCTTTTCTGCCTTTTTAAGAGCGGCGCCTTCGATTTCCACGAAGGACGGACAGAAGCCTTTGACGCAAGAAAAGTCCTTGTTGCAGCTGGACTGATTGATCTGGCGCTTTTCGCCATAGGGAGTGTGCAGCGGTTCAACCGAAAGGCAATTGGACTGGACGGAACAGTCGCCGCAGCCTTCGCAAACACGGTCATTGATAAACAGCCGCTTGTCCGGATCAGCCATCAAACCACGCTTGCGCCGGCGGCGCTTTTCCGCCGCACAAGTCTGGTCATAGACAATCGCCGAAACGCCCTTGAAGGTCTGGAAGTCCTTTTGAACGTCCAACAGGTTATCGCGGTGATGCACCTTGGTGGCATCGGCCAAACCACTCCAGCCACCGTAAGTTTCCGGATTCTCGCTGACTACCGCAATCCGGCCAACGCCTTCCGCGGCCAGCTGCTGGGTAATCTGCGGCACGGTCAGCGGACCATCGTGCGGCTGTCCGCCCGTCATGGCGACCGCGTCATTGTAGAGGATCTTGTAGGTGATTGAGGCCTTGGCGGCGATCGCCTGACGGATGGCAAGGATCCCGGAGTGGAAATAGGTTCCGTCACCCAGGTTGGCGAATACATGCTTGTCTCTGGAGAAGGCCTGTTGTCCGACCCACAAAATGCCTTCAGATCCCATGGCCAGCTGGCCATCGGTGCTGCGGCCGGCAACTTCCGTCATGGCATGACAGCCGATACCCGGCATAACCCGGGCACCTTCCGGCGCGACGGTCGAGGTTGAATGCGGGCAGCCGGAGCAGAAATAAGGTGTGCGGACCGCACGCTCCGCGTGCCCTTGCGCCCACATGACCTGTTTGGTCATCCGGTTGGTGACATCATGCATTTGCGGTGTGACCGCCTCTTCCGGCAGCCAGGCGGTCAACGCCTGAATGATTTCGGCAACCGACAGTTCCAGGACCTCTGACAGGAACGGTGCGCCATTCGGGCGGCGCTTACCCCAGATTTCCGGCCGGGCACCGGCAGGCCAATGATAGGAAATTTCCTTGATCTGCCGCTCCAGGAACGGGCGCTTGTGCTCAACCACCAACAGGCGTTCGGCGCCGCGAGCAAATTCGCTCAACCCCTCCGGCTCCAACGGCCAAGGCATTGCGACCTTGTAGACCGCAAGGCCCAGTTCCCGGGCCCGTGCTTCCGACAGTCCCATCAGGTCCAGCGCCTGGCGGAGATCGCGGTAGGCCTTGCCTGTTGCAACAAGGCCGAGTTTGACGCGTTTCTGCGCGCCGAACGCAGTCCGGTCGAGACGGTTGGCCCTGACATAAGCCTGGGCGGCAGGAAGGCGCAGTTCACGCAGCAACCTTTCGGTTTCCAGCCGGTTGCCGAGGAGAAGATCGCGGTTCTGCCGGTAATCGATGCGCGGATCACCCTCTTCCGGGCGAATGAAGGTCAACCTGTCATCAGAGACGTTGATCGTCGCAGAAGCATCCATTGTGTCGGCAATACAGATGAAGGCCGTCCACAGCGCCGAGAAACGGGACATCTCGAAGCCATGCAGGCCATAGTCCAGTACTTCCTGGATGTCCGCAGGATTGAGGATCGGCATTTCGGCATGTTCAAAGAAAAACTCGCTTTGCGCCGGTAGCACCGAGGATTTCGCGAGGTGATCGTCGCCAGCAAGCGCCAGGACGCCGCCATAACGGTCCGTTCCGGCAGCATTGCCCTGTTTCAGAGCATCCCCGGCCCGGTCAACACCGGGAGCCTTGCCATACCAGATGCCGAACACACCGTCATAGTCAGACTTGCGGTCGCCGACGTTGAGCTTCTGGCTACCGAAAACGGCAGTTGCGCCCAGCTCTTCGTTGACGCCCGGCTGGAAAACAATGTGGTTGGGATCGAGATGGCGTTGCGCCCGTGCCAGCTCCGTGTCGTAGCCTGCGAGCGGCGAACCACGGTAGCCAGAAATAAAACCACCGGTTTTCAATCCGGCCATACGGTCAAAGCGGGCCCTGTCCAGTGCCAGGCGGACGAGTGCCTGTATGCCTGTCAGATAGACCTGCCCGCGCGTGGCAATGTATTTGTCTTCCAACGTGACTGACGGCACATGAACATTCATCCGTTTCCCTCCAAAGAGCTGGCTTTGCTTCTGTCTAAAGCTGGCTAAGCTTCGTGCCCCGCCCGGGCCTTAGCTGTTATGAAGATAATATCATCCTTTTCGGCGGCAAATTCTGTGCTATCGTACCCCTCAAATCCTCAACTGGCGCGAAAATTTTCCCGAATTGACCAATGACCGACCAATATCTTCTCGATCCTTCTGACATTAGGGTCCTAAAGGCCCTCCAGCGCGATGCTTCTCTTTCCATTGCGGAGATCGCAAAGGAAGCGGGAATGAGCCAAACACCGTGCTGGCGCCGAATCAAGAAGCTCAAGGAACAAGGTATTATCCGCCAAATTACCGCAATAATCGACCGCGAGGCGGTTGGCTTGGGATTTGTGGCGTATTCGTTCGTGAAATTGGCTGTTCCAAGCCGGGAAAACATGGAGACTTTCGACCGACTTGTTCACAATTGGCCTGAGGTCGTGACCTGCGAACGCATTACCGGAGCCGTGGATTACCTGATCAAGGTCGTCACGGACGATATCAAGACTTATGACAATTTTCTGAGATTGAAGCTGCTCGACAATACACTCGTCTCTGATGTCCAGTCACGCATCGTCGTCAACACGGTCAAGGAAACCGTTGCTCTACCGCTGCGCGAAAACTGATCAATTGGAAGATACCGGCATACCGCGCGATAGCAGGGCGCCCTGCATGAGTTCATCAATGAACACGCTGAGCAATTGTGGACGCCCCGAAACACCGGCCTTGCGGTAGATCGCATTGCACTGGGCCTTCACCGTTCCGTCGCGGGTGTCTCTCAGTTCAGCAATTTCGTTGATCGTAAAACCCTTGATCGCAAGGAGCGCCACATCACGCTCGGACGGCGTTAGCCGCCATTCCTCAAAATGGTCTTCAAGCAGCTTTGCAAATTCACCGGAGGCAGCCTGGATTTGCTGCTCCATGCGTTTTTGCCTGCCAAAAGACTTCCGGATCTCAATTCCTGAAGCAATCAGACTGACAGACAGTACAGCGATAATCACATATTCGAACGTGTCGCTGTCCTGAATTCCAATCCCGTGATCCGTGCCAAAGAGATCGGCCAGGCTTTCCGCCAGCAGCATGACAACGCAGAAAGCCTGAAGTCCGAACAGCACCCAGGGCCACGCGCCCCGCACCGCATCGGATGCATCGATCGTTTTTTCGGTTTGATGATCAGCCACACCGGCCCCCGGTTTTTTCTGCGATACGCAAAGCTTTGCGACTTAAGACACGTCCCTGTCAATGGAAGGTCCCCGGCCGGCACCTAAGAGGCGGGGCGGCCGGCCGGGGCAGACAAGAAAGTCAGGGGCTAGTCGTCGTCGCCGTCGTCGCCATCATCGCTGTCGTCACCGTCTTCAGCGTCGTCGTCACCATCGTCAGCATCATCTTCGCCGTCATCGGCATCATCGTCGCTGTCGTCGGCATCGTCATCGTCATCGGCGTCTTCGGTTTCTGCCTCGGTGACGGAACCGGATTGCAGACCAACGACGAATTCGACTTCCTTGTCGTCCATGGCGGCCTCAACCTCAAGGGTTCCCGCCTTCAGTTCAATTTCCTCAACCACGTACCCCTGGGCTTCGAGCGCAGCCCGAACCTCGGCTTCAGATGTGCCCAGCGCATCGCCGACAGAAACTGCGGCCGAAGCGCTCGCGGCTGCAGCTAAAATGCCTGCTGCCACCATGCTGGCGGTTACGATTCGTGTGCTTGATTGCCATTTGCTCATGGGAAAACTCCGGTGTTGGGTTGCCCGCCGAAGAGCTCGGCCGGTTGCCAAAACCTGAGGCCGCCAACTGCCAATTCCCATTGATCAAAGGCTTATAAACCCGGCCATCAACGAAGGTTTATGACCGGATTCTTCGGGTTTATGCCCCCCTACAAAAAGACGTTCCCGTCAAACCAGGAAGGAAAGCGTAAAGACGGACAGAACCGTCGAAACCAAAATGGCTTTCATCAAGAGGGTCGGATCAATCCCATAGCGGATTGCCAGAACAAATGGCATTGCGCCACAAGGCCCGGCAGCTGTCAGGAGAACCGAATCCCGCCAAACCGGATCAGCTGTACCGGACACCAGAACCAGACCGTAAAACAAAATCGGATGGACCAGGAGGTTGAGGCCAATGACCATTCCAACGACGCCTTCCACCCGTTTGAGAGATACCGCCGACAACATGACACCAAGTGCAAAGAGGGCCGTCGGTGCTGTCGCGGATCCAACAAACTCCACGTATCGCATCAGGCCTGGATGCAGCTCCAAGCCTGCGAGATTGACCACCAGACCGGCGGCAAGAGACAGAATCAACGGATTGCTGCCGATCTGCTTGCCGATCTTTACAAGTGAACCGCTTCCGGCGCTGACCACATCCAGCAACAGGATTGTTGTTCCGTAGAGGACAACTGCGTCAATCGCCATGACGGCTGCCACGGGCAAGGCCGCTCCTGGCCCAATTGCCGTCTCGGCGATCGGAAACACGAAAAACACGTGATTGACAAAACAGCACGCCATTCCCAGCAGCAACGCTTCGAGCGGCGGGCGTTTGAATACCCGGTAGGCCAGCAGAAAGCCGAGCCCGTAGATCATCACCTCACTGAGGAGGTAAATCAGGACGATCTTCGCGTTGAAGACCTCCAACGGGGCATTGGCAACCAGGCCAAAAAGCAGGGCCGGAATGGTTGCCAGGATCACATACTTGTTGATCGACGTGGCGTCCGCCCGCGTCAGAACGCCCTTCCAGCCCAGCGCATAACCGAGCGCCAAGGCTGCGAACACCGGTAAAATCGCAGTCTGCAGGGCCGCAAGGATTTCGGTCATCGAAGAAACCTTTGTGGCGCCAACGCAGTAGGTTCAATGCACGGCTGTTCTCCGGTCATCATCTCTGCCAGCAATCGCCCGCACAGCGGTGCGATTGTGAACCCTTCATGTCCGTGGCCGAAATTGAGCCATAAACCAGGGTTCTTCGGCGACGCGCCAACGACCGGCAGGGAATCGGGCATGCACGGCCTGCTTCCCATCCACGGCTCCTCGTCCAGTGGGTTGCCGAGCTGAAATATTTCCTCCGCCCGCTTGCGCGCCAGCTTCAACTGGGTCGGTGTGGGTGGCGCATCCCGCGGTGAAAACTCCACCCCAGTGGTGAGGCGGATGCCCTGATCCATCGGCGTGAGAACAAATCCGTTGTCAAGATCCACAACTGGGCGTGAGAGAGACGCACCAGACGCCGGCCGGAAGTGCAAATGGTAGCCTCGCTTGACCGCAAGTGGATAGCGCTCGCCATATTTCGCCAAAAGGTCGCCGGACCAGGGGCCCAACGCAACAACAACCTGACGCGCACTGATTTCCGCCCGTTCGGCCCGGATGAACCAGCCCTTCCGCTGCTGTTCCAGCTTCAGCGCGTCTCCTGTGTAGTATTTGCCGCCTGCCTGAATGAAACTGCGCCAGGCGGCGTCTGTCACCGCACCCGGATTGGAGACCGATTCCGTTTCCGGCCAGAAATCGCCGAACAGCCCTTCCGTTCGAAGCCCCGGCTCGACGGTATTGATGTCACCGCCTTCAAGCTCCTGATACCTGACGCCGAAGACCCGCGCATATCTGCGTTCCAATTCATCTGCATCATAGCTTTTCCTGGACCGGTAAATGTGGAGCCAGCCGCTCTTGCGGTAGAAACGTTCAGAATTGGAGATTTCGGCCAGCGCATGATGTTCTTCCAGCGCGAGTGCCTTTAGCCTCGCCATCACATTGGCATAGTTTTTCACCGCTTCCGGCCGGCCATGGATCTGATACTGGCGCAACCAGGGCAACAGCCTGATCATCGTCCCGATGTCGTATGAAACCGCAGACGATTGTTTCAGAGCCATGTCGAGAAGAAATCCGGGGTCCGTTGGGATCGGGATTGGACAAAAGCCGCTGCGCTGAACTATTCCTGCATTGCCATAGGAGGTTTCCTCACCTGGATGCCGACGGTCGATCAGTGCGACTTCCAAGCCGCGCTGGCGCAAATGCACTGCCGTCGAAACGCCCACAATACCTGCGCCGAGCACAATGACGTCGACGTGATCCAAATTCACCCCTTGGTATTTTCCTGCAGTCGGCTCATGCCGTAGTATCGTCTGAGACTATGCAGAAAAGCCTTATTTTCTAGCAACTTCAACCCGCCACACCTGCAATTACGGAATCTATACAGAAAATGATCCGCTTTCCGTTGGACCTACTCGGCTGGATCGGCCGCCGGGGAACTGTGGCCGTTGCCGCCAGCATTTTGGTCGGCATGGCACTGCCAAGCTGGTCTGCCTATGCCCGGCCCTCGCTGACGGAAGCTGTGTTCGTCCTGCTAGTTCTTGCTTTCCTGCGCGTTGATACCGATGCCGTCCGCACGCGCTTCAAGCGCCCAGCCCTTCTGGTTGCGGCCAGCGGCTGGATGCTTTTGGCATTACCAGTACTGGCGGTGCTCCTTTTCAAGCTGTTCGGACTTACCGAACTTGGGCCGGAGGTGATGCTAGCCGTCTTCATCGTGACCGCCGGGCCATCTGTCATGTCGGCGCCTGCCTTCATCTACCTTATGGGGCTGGACGGCGCGCTCAGCCTGTCGCTTCTGGTGGCGAGCGCGGTCATCACACCGCTCACAGTGCCCTTTGTCGGCGCCCTGATCCTGGACGGTGCCATGCCAATAGATGCAATAGATCTGGGGCTTAGTCTGTTGCTGATCCTGGGAGGCGCCTTTGTTGTAGCGCGCGCGATCCGCTGGCTCATGGGCAGTGGCCGGGTTCAGCTCTACACCTCGCAAATCGATGGGCTGAATGTGCTGGTGCTGTTTTTCTTCGCCGTTGCAGCAATGGACAATGTGGCAGCAACCTTCTCCGCCCGCCCCCTGTTCACGCTCGCAATCGCGGGCCTTACGTTTGTGGTCGCTTTCGCCCAGATCGGCCTGACCCTACTGGCGTTCTCACCAGTTTCCCGGGCCGATGCTTTTGTCATCGCCCATTCTGCCGGCAACCGGAACATGGGGCTGATGGTGGCAGCTCTCGGCGGCACGGTTCCCGAGTTTACCTGGCTCTGGTTCGCCCTAGGCCAGCTTCCTATTTACACCTTGCCTCTAATTCTCAAGCCGGTCGCTGGCCGGTTTTCGTCATCCGGCAGCACCTGAACCGCTGACAAAGACGCGTTGCCCGACTAGGCTGCATGTCATTGAGCCTTTTTGGGAGTTGAGTGCGTGAAATTCTTTACTGCTTTGTTTGTGCCTTTTTTCGCTATTGCAGGAATTAGCCTTCAGACCGCCCCGGCACATGCAGGTGACTATGCAAATGTTGAAATCTACGGATTTTCAGACGAAGGTTTCCGCTTCGCCTTCGAGCAATTTGGTTTGGAAAGTGGTTCAGGGGCGCCCTACTCCGATATTTTTGTGATCGATACACAGACGGACAGCTGGGTTCAGGGCTCTCCCTTCCGCCTCAAGAAAGAGGCGGATGAATTTCCGGACCCGGCTCAGGACCTTTATGATCTGAGGCAGGAAAACCAGCAGGCTGCCCGAGAAACCCTGGCCAACAGCCGCATTTCCGGAGAAGGACGCACTGTCGGGCACAACCCGCCTACCGAGATTGGCGCAGATCCACACAAGATGGCGGTCAATCCGCGCCTAATCGTGCCACCAGCCGACAATCCCATGGTCTTCATGCTGGAGGAATATCCGCTTCAGTCGGGCGAGTGCAGCGCCTATGGCGATGACATTAAGGGCTTTCGCCTGACCGTCAGCCATGAAGGCATCGACCGGGTGATCAATGAGGATAAAAAACTGCCCAAAAGCCGCGGCTGCCCGATCAGATACCGGGTTGAACGCGTCGTGACCTTTTATCCTGCTGGCCGGCCTGCTGTCTTTGCAGCACTCATCCTGATGGAGAGCTATGGATTTGAAGGACCGGACGGACGTTTTCTGGCGATAACCGGACGGATCTGACGGCCAGTTCGGACTAAATCAGTAAAGCAGGAGGACCGGGCCTTGCCCTTGTCTCCTGCCCGTGATAGCGCCCGGACAACCCGTCACCATGGAGCCTTCCAAATGAGCCGCGAAACCCTCATTGCCCCCTCGATTCTCGCTTCCGACTTTTCCAAACTCGGTCAGGAAGTCCGTGACGTTGTCGAGGCCGGGGCAGACTGGATCCATTTGGATGTCATGGATGGCCATTTCGTTCCGAACATCACCTTTGGCCCGGACGTGATCGCCAAGCTGCGCCCGCATACAGACAAGGTGTTCGATACGCACTTGATGATCGAACCTTGCGATCCCTATCTGGAAGCCTTCGCCAAGGCCGGGTCGGACATCATCACGGTTCACGCTGAAGCCACGACCCATCTGGACCGCTCGCTTCAGGCCATTCGTGCGCTTGGCAAGAAAGCAGGCGTATCGCTCAACCCGGCAACACCTGAAAGCGTCCTGGAATATGTCATGGACCGCCTGGACATGATCCTGGTGATGACCGTGAACCCGGGCTTTGGCGGCCAGAAGTTCATCGAGGCGATGGTTGAAAAAACGGCCCGGATCAAACAGATGATCGGCGACCGGCCAATCGACCTTGAAATCGACGGCGGCGTGACACCGGAAACGGCACCGCTGGTTGCCGCAGCAGGTGCCAACGTGCTGGTGGCCGGCTCTGCAGTCTTCAAGGGTGGTTCGTTTGAGGCCTACAAGGATAACATCACCGCCATCCGCAGCGCCGCCGACAGCGCCTGATTGAAAGCGGCTTGCCCCGGCTGGCCGCACATTCTTTTTCAATCCTTTTCTGCCAGTCTCTCCGCGCTGAACAAGCGGCGGAGTGATTGAACGTGCAAACCAGACGTTTGCCATACAGCAAAACGAATGCAGGAACTGGCCGCCGGCCAGGGCCAGCGCTGTGGTTTGCCGCGCAATGGACCGTTTTTGTTGCCGGGCTGGTTTCGCTGCAGCTGTTCCTGACGGACCAGGGATTGACCGCCCGCACGGCTGCCGTCCTGGCGATTTTCGCAGGCGGAGCCTTTTCCGGCGCACTCCTCGCACGGGGCTTTGCCTCTCTTGCGTCACGTTTCCGCCCGCAAGCGACCGCACGCTTCGCTGCCATGTTCATAGGTTTGAGCGCCGGGACCCTGGGCATGACTGCGCTGATCCATTTCCTGCAGTTCCGCAGTTATTTCGCCAGTGGCCACAGCGATGCCTTCACCTTCCACTGGATGATCGAAATGATCTTCACCAGCGCTCACGCCACCTACATTTTGACTGTTGAGGCTGCCCAGCTGCTTTTGCCGTGGGGGCTGGTCCTGCTGTTTGCAGCGTCCTGGAGCTTTGCCCGTTGCGCTGTTCCTGGTCGACCAGCCTGACTCGCCGCTGATTTCCCTTCGTAAAGCCATTCGAATTCCCACCCCGCATACATCCAAATAAATTCGCACGCACTCTTGAATATAGTTCGACTTCGCACTATTTAGTTCGATATCGCACTAATGGAGATTGCTATGTCCCTTTCCCGCAGACAAACCCTGGCAGTTCTTGGTGGCGGCTTTATCGCAGCCGCAGGCCTGGGTGCCGGCGCATTCGCTCTGACACGCACCCCTACCAAGGCCCTCGCTCCCTGGGATCAGGCGGGACAGGAAACCGAGCCACGGCGCCGGGCGCTCTCCTACGCCATTCTGGCCCCCAATCCTCACAACAGGCAGCCATGGCTGGTTGACCTTGCTCAGCCGGAAACAGTTGTCCTTTACCGGGATGTTGAAAGGGACTTGCCGCATACAGATCCATACAACCGGCAGATATTCATCGGCCTTGGGTGTTTCCTGGAACTGATGACCATCGCGGCAGCAGAAGATGGCTACAAGGTCGACCTGGATCTTTTCCCGGAAGGCGAAGACGGCCCGGTCGCCATTGCCCGGTTTTCCGAAGGCGCTTCAAAAGACCCGCTATTTGCGCAAATCATGAACCGCAGGTCCTGCAAGGAACCATTTGAAAAAACACCCGTTCCAGATCAACTGGCAACAGAACTGTCTGAATTTGCCAACATCACAACAGCGGAAGAAGCCGTTTCGGAATTGCGGCAGCTCACGTGGCAGGCAATGAAAGTCGAGCTGCTCACCCACCGGACTTTGAAAGAAAGCGTTGACCTCACCCGCATGGGCAAAGCGGAGATCAATGCCAATCCGGACGGGATCGATCTGGGCGGTCCATTTCTTGAAGGGCTGATGATGGCCGGAATCCTGACCCGCGAAGCCCAGCTCGACACCAAGTCTTCCGCCTTCCAGCAGGTGCTTGGTATGTTTGAAACAATCATGACCGAAACGCCGGCCTACGCGACGATCGTTACGGATGGAAACAGCCGCATAGATCAGATTGACGCCGGGAGAAAGTGGCTTCGGCTCAACCTGAAAACGACCGAACTGAGCCTTTCGTTGCATCCGGTCAGTCAGGCCTTGCAGGAATACCCTGAAATGCGCGACCATTATCAGACCGTCCACAAGCTGCTCGCGGCACCCGGTCAGACGGTACAGATGCTTGGCCGCCTGGGCTATGGCCCGACCCTGCCGCGCACGCCCCGCTGGCCGCTGGAGACCCGGATTTACAATGGATAGTCATGGATAACGACGGGCTTCCGACCTATTTCGCTTTTTTCAATGAGATAGGCATTATTGAGCAGCTAAGCCGCGCACGGCTTGAAAAGCAGCTGCCCGACGGACTTATCGCGCCCCATTTCACCGTTTTGAACCATCTCATCAGGGTAAAGGACGGACAGACACCGCTGGCGCTTGCCCGTGCATTTCAGGTACCGAAAACCACAATGACCCACACGCTCTCCGGATTGACGGCGCGTGGGCTGGTGGAACTGCGCCCCAATCCCAAGGACGGGCGCAGCAAATGCGTCTGGCTCACCGAAGACGGACGGTCTCTGCGAAACCAGACGATCGCCAGCCTCGCTGAAAACTTCGAACCCTTCAAACAGCTTTTCCCGCTGGAGCATATTGCCAGCCTGATCCCGCATTTGCAGGAGATACGCGAGTATCTGGACCGCGAGCGGGAGGAAGACTGACGTCCAGCGCTAAACCCGCGCTCATTTCCGGCCTTGATGTTGAGAACAGGCAGCGCGTCTGCTAGACCGCGCGCAACGTCTCCCAAAAAACGAGGACCCGCGATGATTCCGCGCTATTCCCGCCAAGACATGGTCGACATCTGGTCGCCTGAATCCAAGTTCCGTATCTGGTTCGAGATCGAGGCCCACGCCTGCGATGCGCTCGCCGAACTCGGCGTCATCCCGAAGGAAGCTGCCAAGACCATCTGGGAAAAGGGCGGCGCAGCCACTTTTGACATCGACCGCATCGACGAGATTGAACGCGAAACCAAGCATGACGTCATCGCCTTTCTGACCCATCTGGCGGAAATCGTCGGCCCGGACGCCCGTTTCGTGCACCAGGGCATGACCTCTTCCGACGTTCTGGACACCTGCTTCAATGTTCAGCTGGTCAAGGCGACCGATCTTCTGCTGGACGACATGGACAAGCTGCTGGAAGCGATCAAACGCCGCGCTTACGAGCACAAGGACACAGTCACCATCGGCCGCTCCCACGGCATTCACGCCGAGCCGGTCACCTTCGGCCTGAAAATGGCCCAGGCCTATGCCGAGTTCGACCGGTGCAAGGCCCGTCTTGTGAACGCCCGCGAGGAAATCGCCACTGGCGCAATCTCCGGCGCTGTCGGAACCTTCGCCAACATCGATCCGCGTGTTGAGGAGCATGTGGCCGAAGCGCTTGGTCTGAAAGCCGAGCCGGTCTCCACCCAGGTGATCCCGCGTGACCGCCACGCCATGTATTTCGCGACCCTCGGTGTCATTGCGTCTTCCATTGAGCGTCTGGCAACCGAAATCCGCCACCTGCAGCGTACCGAAGTTCTGGAAGCGGAAGAATTCTTCTCCAAGGGCCAGAAAGGCTCATCGGCGATGCCGCACAAGCGCAACCCGGTTCTGACGGAAAACCTGACCGGTCTTGCCCGCCTCGTGCGCATGTCTACGGTTCCGGCCATGGAAAATGTCGCCCTCTGGCACGAGCGCGACATTTCGCACTCTTCCGTTGAACGCATGATCGGCCCGGACACCACTGTGACCTTGGACTTTGCGCTGGCGCGCCTGACAGGTGTCATCGACAAGCTGGTCGTCTATCCGGAGCGCATGATGGGCAACATGGACCGTCTCGGTGGTCTGGTGCATTCTCAGCGTATCCTGCTCGCCCTGACACAGGCCGGCTCTTCACGCGAAGACGCCTACCGCCTGGTTCAGCGCAACGCCATGAAGGTCTGGGACAGTTACCAGGTCGCCGGTTCGGCTTCCGTCGACTTCCTGACCGAGCTCCTGAACGACGATGACGTGCGCAAGTTCCTTTCTGAGGACGAAATCAAAGACCGCTTCGACCTTGGCTATCACACCAAGAACGTTGACGTGATTTTTGAACGGGTGTTCGGGAAAAGCTGAGCACTTTCTCCCTAAACATCCCCTCTCCCAGTGGGAGATGGCTAGGGTGAGGGCGCAAAACTTCATTGAAGGAACGCAGACATCCCCCCTCACCCGGTGCGTTGCACCGACCTCTCCCCCTGGGAGAGGTAGCTTGTGATCGCTCCTGCCCAGAGGTTTCCATGAAAATCGCTGTTGTTTCCGACATTCATGGCAACGTCCTGGCGCTGGAGGCGGTGCTGGCTAACCTCAAGCAGGAAGCGCCGGATGTGATCGTCAATCTCGGCGACTGCGTCTCAGGGCCGCTATGGCCAGAAGAAACAGCGGCGATCCTGCGCGATACAGGTTGGCCGACCGTGCGCGGCAATCACGACCGGTTCCTGATTGAGGATCCGGTTGAAAAGCTCGGCCCGACCGATGCCTTCGCCGCCGAACGCCTGTCACCAGACAGCGTCGCCTGGCTGAAAACCACTCAGGCGACCATCCGCCTGAACGAAGAGGTGTTTCTTTGTCACGGCACACCGGACAACGACAACCGTTATCTGACCGAAAAAGTCGAGGGTCCAAAAGGCCATCTGCCCGACGAACAAGCCTTACTCGCAGACCTCAAGGGCGAGACTGCGCCGATCATCTGTTGCGGACATACCCATATCCCGCGCGTGATCCACCTGCATCAGACCGGGCAAACGATCCTCAATCCCGGGAGCGTCGGTCTGCCGTCCTATGAGGACGATCATCCGAACAAGCACAAAATGGAAGCCGGCAGCCCCCATGCCCGTTACGCCCTGATGACCCAATCGGCGCAAGGCTGGGCCTTTCAGGAGAAAATCCTCCCCTATGATTGGGATGCCGCCTCGCAGCAGGCGGAAAAGAACGGCAGACCTGGCTGGGCCCGTTCGTTAAAGCATGGCTTTTACGGCCCGCTTTCTTAACTCCCGGGCGAAGATACGCTAAGGCTATCGCATGAAAATTTCCGAAGCTGACATTCTGCTGATTCCAGGCTACGGCCAGATCCTGCCCGGGCACTGGCTGCTGCGCTGGCAGGACAAAATGGTATCCGCCCGTGTCGTAAAGCAAAAAGAGCTGCATCAGCCTACCAAAAAGGAATGGCTGGAGACGCTCGTTACGGCCGTCGAAGCATCGGAAAAGCCGGTGGTTCTGGTGGCTCATTCCCTCGGCTGC
This sequence comes from Roseibium sp., assembly GCA_965230705.1. Lineage (GTDB taxonomy): Bacteria > Pseudomonadota > Alphaproteobacteria > Rhizobiales > Stappiaceae > Roseibium. Next base: position 648,292 of record CBDDLN010000002.1, read on the forward strand.
ATTCTGGTTGCCCATGGCGCCCATGCACTCAAAGGCAAGGTAAAGGGGGCCTATCTGGTTGCCCCGTCCGATTGGGATAGGGACGGCCTGGTGAAGGAATTCGATGGCGGCGACTTCAAGCCGATTCCGCACGATCCCCTGCCCTTCCAAGCCCATGTTGTCGCCAGTCGCAACGATCCTTACTGCGACTACAGCCGTGCACAGGAATTCTCCAAATCCTGGGGCACGACCTTCCAGGACGCCGGCGAAGCCGGCCATATCAACGTTGAAAGTGGCCACGGCCCCTGGCCGGAAGGCCTCATGTCCTTTGCCTATTTCATGAAGCGGCTGGGTTAGTTTTTGAAGTTCTGCTCAGAAAGCTAAACTTTGAGCAATCTCGTTAGGAGACTCAGAAGAACAACGCCTCTAGGTTGCGAACTGAGTTTCAGCCCGCTGCTTCGGATTTGGAGAAGTTTCATGCAAAATTGCCTCGCAGGCCTTGCCGCCGCCGCCCTATCGGCAGTGCTTCTGGTTCCCGCAGTAGCGCAAACGCAAGCGCCTCGGAACATGAAAGAACTGCGCGAGATGCAGGAACGGACCTATCGAACCCAAAAAGCCCGCTCCTCACCGACACTCATCTCTGTGCAATTTGTCGAGAGTTTCGAGGACAACCGGCCGGTCCTCACGGAAGAAGACCGGGAAATCCTGCGAAGCCGGATTTATGAACGGGCTGCTGCAGAGTGCGGGATCATCACTAAAGCCATGCCCGGCACCTGCGTGGTCAAATCATTGAAGATTAATCAGCAAAACAACCGTGATCCCTTTGCCCGATTTTCGGTCAGTGCGACAGCCAACTACACGATCAGCCGGCAATAGATCAGGCACCCGTCAATAAGTCGGGCATCCGACAATAAGTCAGGCGGCCGCACCGTCTCCGACTGCTGACAATCTCTGATCTACGCAAACTATTTCGTGCCGCACCGGCCCTGAGCCGGTTCCAAGACCTGATATTTTATATTTTTCAGTAAGTTATACTCAGAAAAGATCCCGGATCGCAGCTCTACTGCGTCCGGGAAAACCTATGGATAGGCTTGTCATCAACCTCAGGCGGTTACGCCGCCTTTTGGCGTGATCAAATCATTGATCTTCTTACCGAGAAAAACACTGGCCGGGATTGCGATGACGGCGCCAGCTGCGGCAGCGCCGATCAGGTAAAGGGCGTTGAAATCACCGACACCATAAAGGGTGAGCGGCACCAATGCGCCGATACCGGCGAATGTCGGTCCGACAATGATGAACAAAATAATTGCGAGTTTCCACATGAGGACTGGCTCCGAATATTACCAGGCTGAGTCGACCCAAAACCTCTGACGCCAGACCGGTGGCCCGCCATCAAAGCTCTAGTCTATGTTCGTATATTCGCATTTTATTGATTTCATTGCATTGACGGACATCAATATCCGGCAATTGGGGCCACGACAAACCGCGGCGCACCAGTTCAGTTCGAGGCAATTTATACATTAAGTACAGGCCTCTACAGCTTCTGCAGCCGCTTTTTGCAGCAGGACAGAATCAAAGCCATAGGCCATCAGCCGGTACCCGGCTTCACGGGACTGATGAACCATCTCCGGTGACATGCAGAAGATGCCTGCGATTTTCCCTGCCGCCCGTGTCCGGCGAGCAATATCAGCTGCAACTTTAGCCGTTTCCGCGCTCGTCGGGTTCAGTTCAGCACCGTTTGACAGGGTTAGAGACAGATCGCTCGGCCCAACAAACACGCCGTCGATACCCGGCACGGCCAGAATATCTTCCAGCGCTTCGATGGCCTCTGGTGTTTCGATCATGGCGAGCGAAAGCGTATCCGCATTGGCCGTCTTGAGGTAATCACCCAGCTCCTGGCCTTTCAGCATCGCGGCCCGGTGCGGCGCCCAGCTGCGCTTTCCAATTGGCGGATATTTCATCGCTTCGGCAAAGGCGCGTGCATCATCTGCACTGTTAATCATCGGCGCGATCACCGCTTCCGCGCCAAGGTCTAAAGCGCGGCTCGCCGATCCGTTGTCGCCAACCGGAATGCGCACGATCCGGTGCGCGCGGGACAAGGCAGCGAAGGAAAGGCCGTCCCGCAGCGTTCCCATGTCATGCTGGCCATGCTGCAAGTCGAATGTCACGGCAAGAAACCCGCTGCGGCCAAACAGTTCGGCGACGATTGGTACCGCGAGCGACAACCACGCGGTCACAACACTCTCGTCAGCGCGCAGCTTGGCGGCAAGGCTCATATCGGCAGACATCCGGAAATCCCTTTCAAATCATTGTGCGCCCAATGAAACCGGCGCTTCTTTTAATGCGCAAGGCCTCATTTGCGCAAAAGAGCCTCACCGGACCAGGAGATTTATCGAGGCGTTCTGGTGGCAACGCTCAAAACGAAAATGCCCCCGCCAGCAGGCAGGGGCATTTCCAAAATCCGATGAAGGTAGGTCTCAGCCTTCGTTCTGGATCTGATCAATTGCCTTGTGCATCAGCTCGTCCATCGTGCGGCGAATCTGATGATCTGACTGTTCAACATTGGCTGCGTCGAAGTCTGCGCGAATCTTGCGGAATACGTCCTCATCGCCCGGCTCGTCAAAGTCGGAGCGGACAACTTCCTTGGCATAGTCTTCAGCCTTGTCGCCATCCATGCCGAGGATTTCCGCAGCCCACAGGCCCAACAATTTGTTGCGCCGTGCGTTTGCCTTGAACTTCAGCTCCTCGTCATGCGCGAACTTGCTTTCAAAACCTTCTTCGCGCTTGTCGAATGTGCTCATGCTGGTGTCTCCTGAACTGCGGATCGCTTCATGATCTGAATATAGGATCAAATTTGTCTTTTCCATATCCCCGCAGGCGGGGCAAATCAACGCAAGATCAGCCTTTTGCAGCAAAAGGATGAGAATGAGCCCAAAACGCAGGTGCTGACCGATTGTACTTTTGCCTGCGTTCGGTTAAGTTCCGCGCCGCAAAAGCGGGTACTTGGTCAGTTTCTTCCCATAAGGTCAGCCGCTGATGCTTGGGAGGAATGAACACAAGATCACGGACCTGATCCCGCTTAATGGATTCCATCAAACACACACGGTATGTGCCCATGAACCGCCGCCGTCGCATCTACGAAGGCAAAGCCAAGATCCTTTATGAAGGCCCGGAACCTGGAACGCTGATCCAGCATTTCAAGGACGATGCCACAGCCTTCAACGCCAAGAAGCACGAAATTGTCGATGGCAAGGGCGTGTTGAACAATCGGATCTCCGAGTTCATCTTCAACCACCTGAACAGCATCGGAATTCCGACTCACTTCCTGCGCCGCATGAACATGCGCGAACAGTTGATCCGTGAAGTCGAGATCATTCCGCTGGAGATTGTCGTACGCAATGTCGCAGCAGGCTCCATTGCCAAACGGCTCGGCATTGAAGAAGGCACGCAGCTGCCCCGCTCGATCATCGAATTCTATTACAAGAACGACGAGCTCGACGACCCGATGGTCTCCGAAGAGCATGTCACCGCGTTCGGCTGGGCAACGCCTCAGGAGCTGGACGACATGATGGCGCTCGCCATCCGCGTCAATGACTTCCTGTCCGGGCTGTTCCTCGGCGTTGGCATCCGTCTGGTCGATTTCAAGATCGAGTGCGGCCGCCAGTTCGAAGGCGACATGATGCGCATTGTTGTCGCAGATGAAATCTCCCCTGACAGCTGCCGTCTTTGGGACATCAAGACCAACGAGAAGATGGACAAGGACCGCTTCCGCCGCGATCTCGGCGGAATGCTGGAAGCCTATCAGGAAGTTGCCAAGCGTCTCGGCATTCTCAACGAGAACGACCGGCCGGTTGGCTCCGGTCCGACGCTGGTGCAGTAACCTGTCAAAATCCCGGTGGGCATCCAGCAAATCGCTGTCTTGCCCGCCCACCCCCTTTTCTGTTGGCCGGAGCTGGTGTAAGCACCGGCCAGTCTCACATCCGGCATGTACGAGAGAGTGAAATCATGAAGGCACGCGTGATCGTCACGTTGAAGAACGGCGTTCTCGACCCCCAGGGCAAGGCTATTGAAGGGGCGCTCGGCGGTCTCGGATTTGGCGACATCGATTCGGTTCGTCAGGGCAAGGTCTTTGACGTGGAGCTGAGCGGCACCGACAGGAGTGCAGCCACAGACGAACTCACTCAGATGTGCGAAAAGCTGCTCGCCAACACCGTGATCGAAAACTACGCGATAGAGATCGTGGAATGACCACGGAGGACCGCAACAAGCCTGACGACACCGCACAAATCGTCAAGTTCGTTGCAGTCAAAGCGGCAATCTTTATCCTCTTGCCGGCCGTCATTGCAGCCGCCACCGTCTATCTGATGCTTTAAGCCAACATCCGGACCAAAGCCCCATGAAAACCGCCGTCGTTGTCTTTCCTGGTTCCAACCGCGATCGAGACATGTTCCATGCGCTGGAGCTGATCACCGGAACGCGCCCTCAGTCGGTGTGGCATACGGAAACAACCTTGCCGGATGTTGACCTGGTCATTGTGCCGGGTGGCTTTTCCTACGGGGACTACCTGCGTGCCGGCGCAATTGCAGCCCGGTCTCCCATCCTGAAGGACCTAGTTGCCAAGGCCAATGCAGGCGTTTCCGTCCTGGGTGTGTGCAACGGCTTTCAGATCCTGACTGAAGCCGGCCTCCTTCCTGGCGCCTTGATGCGCAATGCGGACCTTCATTTCGTCTGCAAGGAAGTGCTCATGGAGACCGTCAACGACGCTACCCGGTTTTCCAAGGCGTTCCAGAAGGGCCAGATCTGGCGGTGTCCGGTCGCCCATCATGACGGCAATTACTTCGCAGATGCGGAGACCCTCAAGTCCATTGAAGACAATGGCCAGGTCGTGTTCCGCTATGCAAACGGCACCAATCCCAACGGCTCGATCAACGACATCGCAGGTGTCATGAACGCCGAAGGCAATGTCCTTGGCATGATGCCGCATCCGGAAAACCTGGTTGAGGAATTTAATGGCGGCACCGATGGCCGGCTGTTGTTCGAAAGCTTGTTGAATGCTGCCTGACCTTAAGGTCGCGGCCTTAGGTGAAATGGCCAGGCAAGCCTAATAAAGGAGATTGCCTTGCCTGAACTCACTTTGACCAAGGAAGAGCGCACCTGGCTCGTTTCGCGCATTCAGGATCATTTCAGCGATGAACTGGATCAGGAAATCGGCAACATGGATGCTGAGTTCCTTATCGATTTCTTTGCAAAAACCGCCGGACCGCTATTTTACAACTCCGGCGTTCGCGATGCGCAAACGCTTTTGACCCGCAAACTTGAAGACGTCACTGACGAGTTTTATGCGCTCGAAAAGCCGTTTAGGGATCTGCGCTAGAACTCTTTAAGAAAGCGGATTTCAGACGACAACGTCGCTCCGCTCCATCTTCGGGGCATAGCCGTAGCGGCGCGAGAAGGCTCTGGAAAAGGCTGCAGCACTGGAAAACCCGCACAGCCGTGCAACGGTTTTGACCGGACTGCCGTTTTCAAGCTCTGCCCTTGCAATACCCAGCCGCCAGTTTGAGAGGTATCCGCCGGGCGTGGTCCCAACCACTTCCTTGAAGGTTAGAGCGAACTGTGTGCGGGACATCCCCGCCTTGGCCGCCATTTTTTCCAGTGTCCATTGCTCATGCGGCTCTTCGTGCAAGGCAACAAGCACAGCCGCCAGCCTGGGATGTGCCAGCCCGGCCAGCAATCCGACATCGGTGTTTTCGTTTTCCAGCTCGTGACGCAAAAGGCGGATAACGACGACTTCGCAAAGACGGTGGAACACTGCCAATCCGCCACAGCGGGGATTGGTAACTTCCTCCACAAGGGGAAGAACAACTGCCTCAAGATACGGCGCATTGGTCAAAGTGACCGAGATGCATTCCGGAAGTGCAGATGTCAGATGATCACCGGCACCGGAAATTCCAATGTGGGCGGCGACCTCAAGCTGCTCCCCTTCCTGACGCGCCTTGGCACGGCAACATGGATCCACAGGCCGCCGCTTTGGCAGATACACAAGGCGCAAATCGGAATTGCTGCCTCTGAAGACAAAAAAGTTTGCCGTCGGAAATTGCGACATACTTGGCCGGACGAGAACTGCCGAAACGCGAAACCGTTCAATCAAGGACGAGAGGCGATCGAGCCTTCCATCAAATTTGGCGCGCGCAATTCCGCTCACTTCCGTACTCCAAATCAAGCATTCCGGACAATCTGTCGCTCTGAGTTCAATATCCTACATCCACACACTTAACAACTTCAGCTTGAACCGTCGAATCCTCCAAGGAGAATATGAATGCTTGTTCCAAGACAACCTGTTCCGTCCCTAAAGGTCGAAACGCTCGCCAATGGCACTTTCGATCTCGCTAGCGACAACGCGGATTTTGCCACCCTTGTCGTCTTTTACCGTGGTTTGCACTGCCCGATTTGCGCCACCTATCTGAAGGAGCTGGAGCGCCTGACACCGGAATTCGAAGAACGCGGCGTCAAGACGATTGCCCTTTCCTCCGACACGGAAGACCGGACCAAGCAGATGGCTGACAAAGTCGGTGCCAGTGCTCTGCGTTTCGGCTACGGGCTTCCGCTGCCTGTCGCCAAAGAATGGGGCCTGTTCATCTCCACCAGCCGCGGCGTCACGTCGATCGGCATTGAAGAGCCGGCCCTCTTTTCCGAGCCAGGCGTATTCCTCGTTCGCGCGGATGGTACCTTGTACTTCTCATCCATTCAGACGATGCCGTTCGTCCGCCCGCACTTCAAGGAAATGGTCGGCGCACTCGATTTCGTGAAGGAAAAAGACTATCCGGCCCGCGGTGAATACACCGGCGCAGTCTAAGCTCTTAAAAAATTGCCCGCGGCCAATTCTGGCTGCGGGCAGTCTGCAAAGGCCTAATCGACCGTTACATTGACCGCATTGCGGTAGATGTCGACACGGACCCAGACGTTCTGGTTCACAATCCGCCAGGCTGCATTGGGCTCGATATAGCCATTGCGGATCATCCGCTCCATCCGTCCCCGATTCTTTATGGAATTGAAGTAACCGTCCGCTTGATCGCCGCGGTCGCGGATGCCGAACTTGTGGAAATTGGCACGATCCTGCCGGATAATCTGCCAGGGCTCGGTAAGCCGCCCACCCTTGGAATTGAAGTGGTCATTGGGCCCAATGAAAGCGACATAACTTTCAAGCAATTGCCCCTGCGCCTTGGCTGGCGCCGTTCCGGAGGCAAGGCCTACCCCAACCACGATTGCCACTGCTGCAATCAGTTTATTGAGTTTGGAAAACATGTTCTGCACCTTCATCCCATTCACGGAATTCGAGAGTTGCGCAGAGAGTAACCTATTCCTGCAGCTGAGCAATTGAGGCGCATCAACACTTTCCAACGTTCGAAACTATTGGACGCCTTTCAACAGCGTTGTTCCGTCTTTCATATAAAAAGACCCCGCAGTTGGGGGCACTGCGGGGCAAGTGGGCTGCAATTCATCTGGAGACTTCAAAACGTCATCAGAATGTCTGGAACTGGGGTCAGGCTCTGAAGCGGGTTTGATCCCAAAATGGGCGCATGGCCTCAGCCAATGCCGCGTCCCGCGTCAAACCAATGTCAGCCAGCGCTTCATCGGAAAGGCCCGCCAGTTGTTTGCGTGTCCGGGCAATCCGAAACCAACCCGTGATCACTGCCGCAAACCGGTCTGTCCAATGCGCCAAAGGCGCTGCTTGCCTGATCCTCGTTGTCGATACTGCTTCAATCGCGCTCATGATTGCACCTTTTTTCGATACATTTCCATCTAATTGGATCAATTGTGCTGATTATTGATATGCATTGACTCATGAATTGTTGCAAGATAGAGAATTGTCACCATGACAAATTGGCTTCCTGACATCCCGGCCGGCCGAGGCCCGATGTATGCGCGGCTCGCGCAGAAAATCGCAGACGACATCATGTCCGGGGATTTGCCGGCCGGCGCCAAACTGCCGCCGCAACGCGATCTTGCCTATGATCTTGGGGTGACCGTCGGTACGATCGGGCGGGCCTATGCCCGGGTGAGAGAACAGGGCCTTGTTTCCGGCGAAGTCGGCCGGGGAACCTATGTACTGGGCAGTGGCCCCGTTCCCGCTCTTGAAGAAGCCCCCAAACCCGATCTTGCGCTCGATTCGCGGCCAGCCCAGCCAGGCCCAAAGAGATCCAGGTCCATGGCGGCACCCCAATCATGGGTCGATGGCGCAATGGCAGCTCCGGAAGATTCCACGTTTGCTGGGACCCGCACACCGGTTCCGGCACCGGAAACGATCCGCTTCGACAGCACATCGGCCCCGGAAATCGGACAGGCAAACGTGATCCGGGAGCTTGTCACTCAAATCACTTACGACGCGCCGCACGAGATTGCCTGTTACACGCGGGTGGTGCCGGAAACCTGGCTCAAGGCCGGCCAACGCTGGCTCTCGCGAAACGGCTGGGAACCGCCGGTAGGCAGCATTGTGCCGACAACGGGCGCCCAGGCCGCCATTATGGCCATCATCGCCGCCACCACGGCGCCGGGAGACCTGGTGGCCTTTGAGGGGCTAACCTATTCGTCAATTGCCAGGGGCTCGGCCTTGTCCGGCCGGCGGCCCGTCGAAATTGCACGCGATGAAGAAGGCCCCCTGCCGGAGGACCTGGCCCGCGTTTGCGCGCAAAAACACCCACGTGTTCTGTTCCTGATGCCGACCGCGCACAATCCAACGACCGGGCTGATGGGAACGAAGCGCCGGGAAGAGATTGTCGCCATCGCGCGCCAACACAATCTTTGGCTCATAGAGGATGAAGTCTACGGTTCGCTTCGCAATACCCCTCACCTGCCGCTAGCCGCTCTGGCACCTGAACGGACCTTTCACGTCGGTTCCCTGTCGAAGTCCGTAACTGCCGGTGTGCGCGGTGGCTGGGTTTCCAGCCCGCTGTCTCATGCGCAGCGGATCTACACGGCCCACAAGATGCTGACAGGCGGGTTGTCCTTCCTATTGTCCGAGCTATCCGCGCGCCTAGTCCTGTCTGGTGCCGCCGACGATTTTCGTGAAAAAATCCTGGAAGAAATCGCTGCGCGCCACCGGTCAGTCCTGAAGTATCTGGGGGGATATGATCTTCGATCTGAACCCACCGCCCCATTCTTTTGGCTGAAGGTTCCCGAACCCTGGCTATCGGGCACCTTCAAGGCGGCAGCCGCAGCCTCCAATGTCCTGATCGATGATGAAGACGAATTCAAATCGGGGCGCTCCGAAAACGTACATCACCGGGTCCGGGTGGGTTTCACCAATCCGCTGACACATGCTGAAACCCTGAAAGGGTTGGGAACCCTCAAGAACCTGCTTGAAGACAGCGGCGCCTGTTACGACAGTTTTGAGTAATTCTCACGGGCGGGAATATGCCACGGGAATAACGCTGACTTTACTTCCCGATTCCCCCTCCCATTCCGGCAAATGATCTGGTAAACCGGCGCGAAATCGGCCCAAGGCGCCTGCGCCGCAAAATTCCGGACAGACATGATCCCGAACGATATCAAGATCACCCCCGACCTCATCGCTTCCCACGGCCTCAAGCCTGACGAATATGATCGCATTCTGGAGCTGATTGGACGGGAGCCATCATTTACCGAGCTCGGCATCTTCTCCGCCATGTGGAACGAGCACTGCTCCTACAAGTCTTCCAAGAAGTGGCTGAAGACTTTGCCGACCGAGGGCCCACGCGTTCTCCAGGGGCCAGGCGAGAATGCAGGCGTGGTTGATATCGGCGATGGCCAGGCCGTGGTCTTCAAGATGGAAAGCCACAACCACCCGTCCTACATCGAACCCTATCAAGGCGCGGCTACAGGCGTTGGCGGGATCTTGCGTGACGTATTCACCATGGGCGCGCGCCCGGTTGCTGCCATGAACGCGCTGCGCTTTGGCGAACCGGACCATCCACGCACCAGACACCTCGTCTCCGGTGTGGTCTCAGGCGTTGGCGGCTATGGCAACTCGTTTGGCGTTCCGACTGTCGGCGGCGAAGTCGAGTTTCATGCCCGCTACAACGGCAACTGCCTGGTGAATGCCTTTGCCGCGGGTCTTGCAGACAGCGACAAGATCTTCCTGGCAAAGGCCGAAGGCGTCGGCCTGCCGGTGGTTTATCTCGGCGCCAAGACCGGCCGTGATGGTGTTGGCGGTGCAACCATGGCGTCGGCTGAATTCGACGACACGATCGAGGAAAAGCGCCCAACCGTTCAGGTCGGAGACCCGTTTACCGAGAAGTGCCTGCTGGAAGCCTGCCTTGAGCTGATGGAAACCGGCGCTGTTATTGCCATTCAGGACATGGGTGCTGCAGGCCTGACCTGTTCAGCGGTTGAAATGGGCGCCAGCGGCGATCTCGGCATCGAACTGGATCTGGACTCCGTGCCAGTGCGCGAGGAGCGCATGAGTGCCTATGAGATGATGCTCTCGGAAAGCCAGGAGCGCATGCTCATGGTTCTGCGCCCGGAAAAGGAAGCTGAAGCCGAAGCCATATTCAAAAAGTGGGGCCTCGACTTTGCCATTGTTGGCAAGACCACCGACACGCTGCGTTTTGTCGTCAAACACCAGGGCGAAACTGTTGCAGACCTTCCGATCAAGGAACTTGGTGACGAAGCACCCGAATACGACCGCCCATGGGTGGAGTGGGAGAAACGTCCAGTCCTCACTGCTGACGAGATTCCAGAGCCGACCGACTATGCGGATGCCTTGCTGAAACTCGTTTCCAGCGCAAACGGCTGTTCCCGCCGCTGGGTCTATGAGCAATACGACACGCTGATCCAGGGCAACTCGGCTGCAACACCGGGCGGTGATGCGGGTGTTATCCGCGTTGACGGAAGCCGGAAAGGCCTGAGCTTTTCGGTCGACGTAACACCGCGCTACTGCGAAGCAGACCCTTATGAAGGCGGCAAGCAGGCAGTTGCGGAAGTCTGGCGCAACCTGACAGCCGTCGGCTCCGAGCCGCTGGCAGCCACCGATAACCTGAATTTCGGCAATCCGGAAAAGCCTGACATCATGGGCCAGTTTGTGGGCTGCATCAAAGGCATTGGCGAAGCCTGCCGCGAACTCGATTTCCCGATCGTCTCAGGCAACGTCTCCCTTTACAACGAGACCCATGGCGAAGCGATCCTGCCGACCCCGGCAATTGGAGGCGTCGGTCTTCTCCCGGATGTGAGTGTCCGGGCCGCAAGCCGCTTTAATGCTGAAGGCGATGCCATCATCGCCATCGGCGGTAAGGGAACGCATCTGGGTGCCTCACAATATCTTTATGACATTCTGGGCCGTGAAGACGGCGCCCCGCCTCCGGTTGACCTTCAAGCAGAAAAACGCAACGGACAGCTCGTCCGCCAGTTCATCGGCTCCGGCCGTGTCACAGGTGTTCATGACATCTCGTCCGGCGGTCTTGGTGTCTCCCTTGCCGAAATGGCCATGTCATCGGGCATTGGCGCATCTGTTAAGCTCGAAGGTCCCGCGCACGCTGCACTCTTCGGAGAAGATCAGGGACGCTATGTTCTGACTGTTGCTGCCGACCAGTTGGACGGGGTGATGCAGGATGCCTCTGACCAGGGAATTGAAGCCCATCACATTGGAACCACGGGCGGTAAGGATTTGACTGTAGAAGGTATCCTCACCATATCCGTTGCAAAGCTCGGCGATGCACACGAGAATTGGTTCCCTGAATATATGGCAGTGTCTTAAACTGCCGCGTGAAAGACAGATAAGGCGAAGGACAAGCCCACAATGCCAATGGACGCGAACGAGATCGAAGCCTTGATCAAGGCGGCCCTGCCCGATGCAAAGATCGAGATCCGCGATCTGGCCGGTGACGGCGACCACTACGCCGCAAATGTCGTTTCGGAAGCGTTTCGAGGTATCAGCCGGGTTCAGCAGCACCAGCTTGTCTACAAGGCGCTGAAAGGCAACATGGGCGGCGAATTGCACGCTTTGGCGCTGCAAACGTCGGCGCCCGACTAAGGAAACCGGGAAGAAACCATGGTCTGGGTCCTACTCACACTGGCAATTGCAGCAGCATTGTTCATGGACTTCAGGGTCTTGCGTGCCCTGTGGAGACTGGTTTCGCGCGGCTATCGCAGTTTTACCGGACAACGAACAAAGGACGGAACATTATGAGCATCCAGGACTGGATCAAGAACGAAGTCGACACCAACGATGTCGTGCTTTTCATGAAAGGCACACCGAACTTCCCGCAGTGCGGATTCTCCGGACAGGTTGTTCAAATCCTTGATTACGTTGGCGTTTCCTACAAGGGCATCAACGTTCTGGAAGACGATCAGCTGCGTCAGGGAATCAAGGACTTCACCAACTGGCCAACCGTCCCCCAGCTCTACATCAAGGGCGAATTCGTCGGCGGCTGCGATATCGTCCGCGAAATGTTCCAGAACAAGGAACTACAGACTGCGCTTGCCGACAAAGGAATCGAAGTGCAGCAAAGCGCCTAGCACTTGCGAGTGTTGATAAGAAGTTACCCAAGTCCGGGTTATCCAAAAGCGGCCGCTTTTCGCGGCCGTTTTTTCGTTTTCAACTCGGCAATTTTTGCCGAATCTCCTAACCTGAACGCAAGGTGAATGCCGGTTTCAAGGTCAGTTCAGTCGCCTTCGGCCATTCTCCCCACATGACAAACCGGCTAATTGCCTGAGACATGGAAACGGGGACAATGAAAAAAATAGTATTTGCAACAGCAGCGGTTCTTCTTGCGGGCGCGGCTTATCAGGCAGCCTCCGGGCAAGCGAGCGATTCGGATCTGCGGCGCGTTGATTGCAACGAAATGACTGTTTTTGCGCCCAAGAACCGCTCATCGGACAAGGACCTGTGCCGCGGATACGGCGGCATTGCCAAAATTGATGCCGAGCCAAATTCTGAAGGCTTGGTGATTCTGGTCCGCAACCAGCCCATGGGCGGCTTTACCGGCCAGACCACGCTAAGGTAAGGAACCCTGCCTGGCTGCTTCCTCGCTCAAGCCAACAGCGGCCACCGGATCTGAGACATTGTGTAGCCGCAAGTCGCCCAGCGGCGTAACAGGGATTGGGGCTCCGTCACAAACTCCCAGTGCAGCGACGATCGGATATCCCGCCTTCTTGCCGTGATCTCCCAGACGGGCCGCCACATTCGCCGCATTTCCAATAACCGTAAAATCAAGCCGCTCGCGTGAGCCCACATTGCCATAGGTGACCTCGCCGAACGCAATCCCAATCGCGCAGTCCACCTTCACATCATCAAAGGACGCGGGCTCGCCAAGCCGGCGCACGATTTCCCTGGAGCTTTCGACCGCCGCCCGGCAGGCGGCCGACCGGTCATTTCCAGCAGGGAAGATGGCAAGGACAGCGTCCCCGATGAATTTGAGCACTTCTCCATCGTGCGCGTTGACGATATCCGTCGTCACCTCGAAAAACCGGTTCAGAAGATCTACATAAGCGGTCCTGCCAAGCTGCTCGGCAAGCCGGGTTGACCCCCTCAAATCGCAAAACAGGATTGCCGCATCGATCAGGTCGCCGTCGCCACGGCGGATCTCACCACCCAGCACCCGGGCCCCGGTCCGCTTGCCCAGGTATGTTTCCAGCAATACTTCAGCATTGGACCTGAGCGCAAACACCTCGAACAGGCGGCTGATCAGCGGAGAACACTCAAAAATCAGGCCAAGGTTCGCTGTGGTAAAGCCGTCCGGATGGTCGCTGGCAAGCGTCATGACGTTGATCTGGCCTTCGGAAAACGGCAGGGGCATTGCGACATAGTCGGTCGCACCTTCTGCCTTCAGGTCCTCCATCACCGGAAAACTGAACTCGTCAGGATTGACGTCCAGCTTCTGGCGGATCCCGCCGAGACCGTCGGATACATGCTGCAAAGGGCTGTTGACGAACTGAGAGCTCATCAGTTTTTCGTGCGATGGTGCGCGGCTGATGACCTCTCCGCTCTCACGGGTCCAGATGTAATGGCGGCCCGCGATCATGGGGTGCAACGACCAGATCAAAATGCTGATGCGCGAAACCGCAATACCGTCTTCAACAAACCGGCGCCCGATCGCGGCGGTCAATTCCTCCGGCGTCTCCAGCGTCCAGGCTTCGCGCAACAGCCAATCCACGGTGGGACCGGTAATATTGCCGCTCTTGGGTGGCTCGAGGCTATCACCACTCAGGTCGTAGTCGCTGACCACGTCCGGCATGAAGGCAACATAGCCGGCCACCGCACGGCCTTCAGGCAATGCGTGGTCATAACACCATGCACCAAGCTCCAGCGTTTCACCGCCGATTTCAACATGACTGTAGGACGCTGTGCCCTTGAAAGGGCAGAAAGTCCGGTGGTCTGTCACCGGAACCAACCCGGCCTCAACATCCTCGATCGGGAAATAGATCGCTGGCGGCAAACGGGTTTCGTACATCACCTTTGCCCGGCCGGAGCGCGCAACAACCCGGCCTCCCCGGCGCGCGACCACCTCACCTTCCAGCGGTTCGACCAGGATCTGATAGTCGTTCGACGTTTTCTGGACAGCAATGTTCATGAATGAGAGATAGGGGCACTTTACCTGCCTGTCCAGAAGCAGACATGGAACCTCGTCGCCCGTGGTTAGGCAAAGTCACAAAACGAAGGGGATCTGCTCTAAACTACTGCGGCCCGGCCAGACGAGCGCCTGCTACTGGGCACAAGTGGCAGAACTGAGAGCAGCAACGATATCGTCCGGCACCACCGCTTCCGTTTGCAGGCCCGGCGCCCCGGCTCCGCTGATGTCGGCATTCATCATCGCCACGCGTTTGAAGACCGCATTCCCAAAGCAGGCGCTGTTCAAGTTCGCCGAAATCAGATTTGTATCCTCGGCATACACCGACCTGAAATTCGAATTCGCAAGCACGGTATTCATCAGGTTGACGTTCGTCAGGCGTGCCCCCTGGAAAGACGCTCCTGCCAAGTTCGCTCCGGCAAAATTGATGTTGTTAAGGTCGGCGCCAGTGAAATCGGCGCCCTGCAGATTTGCGCCCGAGAAATTGATGTTTTCCAGCGAGTGATTGGAATAGTTCTTTCCCTGCAGCTTCGCCTTGCTCAGGTTTCTGCCCTCAATGCGCGGGCCATCCGCTGCAATCGCCGGGCCCTCCAAGCCGGTGACAATAGAACTCGCACCAGCTGCAACGAGTGCCGCCATGGCAATGCCAAAGACCGACTTCCTGATAGGTTTCATTTAATAGCCTTGAACCTGAAAAAACAAAGTTCCGGTCAGGCTAACGGGTTTGGCGCGGAATTCAATAAACTTGCCTGCTAGAAGGCTCATCACACCTTCGAGCCTTGCACGGCAAACTCTACTGCCCAAACGCAGGAACTTACTCCGCGGCGAACAGTTTCGCGGTCATGGCCAGTGAGGCATTGCAGGGCTCTTCCGCCTCTCCACTCTCGTCTGCAGAAACGCCTGGCCGCAGGTTCACGAAGTCATAAAGGGACCGGTCCAAAAGGTGTGAGGGCCGGGTGTGGCCCAGCGCCCGCGCCATGACGCCTAAGCGGCCCGGGCTTTCCTTTTCCCAGGACTGCAGCATGCGCTTGACCTCTTCCCGCTGAAGACCATCTTGCGACCCACACAGATTGCACGGAATGATAGGGAACTGCATGCCGTTGGAAAACTTCTCAATGTCACGCTCCGCAGCATAGGCAAGCGGGCGCAGCACAAGAAGATCGCCTTCATCATTGATCAGCTTTGGCGGCATGGAAGCCAGCCGTCCGCCATGGAACAGGTTCATGAAAAAGGTTTCGAGAATGTCGTCCCGGTGGTGGCCAAGGACAATCGCTTCACAACCCTGCTCGCGCGCAACCCGGTACAGGATCCCACGCCGCAGACGGGAGCAAAGCGAGCAATAAGTCCTGTTTTCCGGGATCTTGTCGGTGACAATGGAATACGTATCCTCGCGAATGATGATGTGCTCGATGCCGTTGTCTTCAAAGAACTTCGGCAGGATCTCCGGCGGAAAACCCGGTTGAGCCTGATCAAGATTGCAGGCGATCAAATCGACCGGCAGAAGACCGCGCCATTTCAATTCAATTAGAACGGCCAGCAGCGTGTAGCTGTCCTTGCCGCCGGAAAGGCAGACCAGCCATTTGGGCCGCTTCGCCTCAGACGCGCCTTCAGGCAGCATGCCAAAATCGCCGATAGCCTCGCGCGCCTGGCGTAACAGCCGCTTGCGCAGTTTTTTGAACTCCACGCTGGACGGCGCATTCCGCAACAGGGCGGGCACGTCTGTATCTGTGCTGGCGGCAATATCGTTCATCAGATCAGGCCTTGAGGCAGGAGTGAAACTTCCGGCTTTTCGCTGACATATCGGATCGCTGGCGCAAGGCCAAGACAAAGCGGCGGGTTTTCGACCGAAAGACAATAGGTGTCGTTTATCTGCAAATACGATACGCCAAATAAAACGACACTATTTTGGTGAACAATGAGACGAACTTCAGATTCGGGGGACTAGTGGCAAGGGGACCGGCCTGACTTGCGCGGGGCCTCAAGACATTCCTTTGGAGGGAAGAGACTATGCGGGGAAGTTGTTTGTGCGGCCGGGTTCAATATGAACTCAAGGGACCCAAAAGAACGGTGGTTGCATGTCATTGCATACAGTGCCGCAAGACCTCTGGGCACTACGTGGCGGCAACACAGGTCGCAGATGAACACCTGGAACTTCTGGGCGAGGAAAACATCAACTGGTTTACATCGTCAGAGGAGGCCAAAAGAGGGTTTTGCAAACACTGCGGCAGCCAGCTTTTCTGGCGAAGAAACGGCAGTGGAAGAACCTCGGTCATGGCAGGAACGATTGACGGCGATACCGGACTTGTCATGGACACCCAGATCCATCCGGACACCAAAGGCGACTACTATGACCTTCCCGCAGCCCGGATCGCCGATCAGTCCGAAGTCTAGATGTCTAGGTTGTGTTGAGATTATCAGGCACAGGCTGTCGCAAAATATTCAAGCGTTTCCAATAACCTCTACCCCTTGCAGCGACGAACGCCTGATTGTTGCGGGCAGCAATCGGCAAGGAAGAGCTTGTTACATGCCATTTTCAATTGTGGAGCAGTTTTGCGAAGGCAAATCCGCTGACGGCTATACAGAAGACAGAATTATCCGGTCTGAAAACCATTTTGGCGTGCTGGATGGATCCAGAGGCCCTGCGGATGTTGGCAAGGAAATCATCACGTCCGTTCTCGACACAGCCAGAGACTATCTCCAGTCCATGCCCGCTGATATCACACATGAGATAATGGCCGCAGAACTGGACCTGATCTGCAAAGACCACAAAACTGCGGCAGGAACAGCTGACTTCAGACGCACAGGCGGCTTTGTCTATTGCCTGTATTCGCAGCATCACAACGAAATCTGGCGCGTCGGCGATTGCAAGTTCAACAACTGTGGCACTGAGAATGCGGCGATGTTCAAGGCCGAGGAAATCTGTGCTGCAGCCCGTTCCATGATAATCCAGTCAAAGCTGAATGACGGTCAGTCAGTCGACGAAATCATGACCGGCTCGGACTATCCTAGCCTCATTGACGAACTGCTCGAGTACGAAGCACGTTTTCTCAACGTTCCTTCTGAACAGCTCGGCTTTGGTGCGGTTATGGGTGACGGCGTGCCGGCGGAATATGTTGAGACTATGCCCGCTGCGCCTAGACGGCTGGTGATCTCGTCAGACGGTTATCCCAACTTGTTTCCCACACTGGAAGCAACGGAGGCTTCACTTACCGCCATGCTGGACAAAGATCCCTTGTGCATCGGCGAAAACATGCAATGCAAAGGTCTTGGGCCAAACCTTAGGTCCTTCGATGACAGGTCTTACATCTCCGCTGACCTGACACGATAGGAGCCTGTGCTGACAGGCTCCCGTCTTGGGCCATTACATACACCGCACTTGTTGGGCGAAGTCGGCGACTTGGGTGTTCAGACGAGCAGCCTATGCGCTCAAACCTTTGCGGCGCGCCTTATACGCTATTTGCAATCTGAAGCGTGGCAACCGTCTTCTGTTGTGATGCTTTGGCAATTGACTGAGCACCCTTGGCGAGGTTGCAGATTTTCACGGCAATTATCTCTACACCGCCGACCGACCGGCCGGAGGATGACTGGACATCACCAAAATAGTACAAGTTCCTGAGTGGTCATTAATTAAATGGAGCCACTTATGACTGCGCCCCCAAAATGCAACACATAAGTAATTTCAATTACTTAACCTATTAAAACATGTTAAGAATTCCTAACATTTCATATACATAAAATAGAAGAAACGTTACAGTATTCCCCTGGGGAAACAGATATCCGCATGTGGGTCCAAATGCAGAGTACTGAGAAAGAAGCAGTTATTCTGGAGGCATATGAAGCGCTCCAGGACATGCAGTCGGCGCGGCCTGCAGCCAATGCATTGCGCGATTTATGCGCTGAGTTCGGTTTTACGTTCTATTCCGTAATCACATTGCCGGAGACGAACGAGAAAAAGCTCCAGCCAGCCATCATTTCCAGCAATTGGCCGGTGGCACTGCTGCACGACTATGACAGACATGAGCTTTTAAAGAACAGCCCGATCATTGAAAGCTTGAGGACGTCGCCCCGGCCAGTCTATTGGGACTTGCCGTCGATCATCGACAAGCGGGGAGACGATGAGGGTCCAGTTGTTTCGGATCTGTTTGCCCGGCATTCAATGACAATGGGTTTGTATTTGCCAACGTATGACTCCAACGGGCAGAAAGGCGCCGTATCCTTCAACGGGAACAGGACACAGCCTGCGGCTCACGAGATTGCCCACCTGCACCTCGTATCCCATTTCCTGTTTGGTCAGCTGCAGCTTGCGCTCAATCCCGTAGAGCACAGGAAAAGCAAATTGTCGCCGAGGGAACTTGATTGCGTCGTGTGGGCCGCCCGTGGAAAGACAAGCTCCGAATGCGCCACCATCCTTGGGCTGGCAGAGAGCACGGTGGCTGGATATCTCAATTCAGCCGCCCGAAAACTGAACGCAGCCAACAGGCCGCATCTGGTCGCCCAAGCCTTTCGCTCCGGCCTGATTTCCTAGACCGTAACCACTGACCTTTCAGGACACCTGCCCGAAAGGGTGTTCAGTGCGCGGCATCGCGACCTGCGCGCCCTTGAAGGGCCAGACCACCTGACAACAGCTTTGCCCAAAAGAAAAAGGGCCGCCATAAGGCAGCCCTTTCGAAACGGTATGTATTCGGCGCCAATTAGCGCGAATAGAACTCGACCACGAGGTTCGGTTCCATCTGTACCGGATAAGGTACATCGGAGAAGGTCGGAACCCGGCTGTAGGTCGCAGTCATTTTGGCGTGATCTGCCTCGATGTAGTCTGGAACATCGCGCTCGGCGGACTGGACAGCTTCGAGAACCAGAGCCAGTTGCTTGGAACGGTCACGCACTTCGATCTGATCGCCCGGGCGGACACGGTAGCTCGGGATGTTGACGCGCTTGCCGTTGACCTTCACATGACCGTGGTTGATGAACTGACGCGCGGCAAAGACGGTCGGAACGAACTTGGCGCGGTAGATGATAGCGTCCAGGCGGCGCTCCAGGAGGCCGATCAGGTTTTCAGATGTATCACCCTTCATACGGGAGGCTTCATCATAAACCTTGCGGAACTGCTTTTCGGAAATGTTTCCGTAGTAGCCTTTCAGCTTCTGCTTGGCACGCAGCTGCACACCAAAGTCAGACATTTTGCCTTTGCGGCGCTGTCCGTGCTGACCCGGACCATATTCACGCTTGTTGACCGGGCTCTTCGGACGGCCCCAAATGTTTTCGCCCATACGGCGGTCAAGTTTGTGCTTTACACTATGGCGCTTCGACATCGCGGTTTCCTTTTTGATATCGCGTTGTAGTTTTTCAAGGAAACGCGCCCTCCTTTAACCTGCCACTGCACAGGCAGCTTCAGGTTCGACAGGGATCCAGCTAGACGGCGCCGGCCAGATGCCCACGGGTGCGTGTTGTCCGGAAGCATAAAACCTTCGGACCGGCGCTTACTACCCAAAGCGGGACCGGATGTCAATCACGATGGCCATACAACCCGATTTTTCAACCGCAACACAACCTCAATGAAAATTGCATACAAAATTCAACCCGAAGGAGTGGCCCAATTTCGCCTTGAACCGGGAGAAATCGGCGTGTTTACAGCAATTCAGCCGGCAAATTTAATGCATTTTTTTAGAAATTGTTAAGTACCCAGAGGCAGTATCCAGCTTCACGTTCACACTGTAATTTTTCCGGAGGCTAAATTGATGCTCAAAGCCTCCACCACGACAGATTCGCCCGGAGACAGCCAGCCAATGCCGGTTCTAAATACTCCGTCTGATAACTGTGTATTGTTTCCTGCTGCCCAGTCGCATGCGGAAACGGCGGAAACTGTCTTGTCGGCAATTGACTATGCTTTTCAGCCAATTGTCGATTTCGGAACAGGCGTGGTTTATGCCTATGAAGCGTTCATTCGAAATCTTGAACCCCTAGGCTTTGCTGCCCCGGCGCAACTTTTTGACCATGCACACGAGGCCGGCTACCTGTCCGAATTGGAGCCGAGGCTTTTCGGTTATGCGCTCGATCGCTTTTCCAGCCTGCTGACAGCCAAGGGCACCAAGTTGTTCTTCAATCTCGATGGCCGCGAGCTGGGCCAGGGCGATGACCGGAGAATGGAGCTTGCAGAAATTGCCAATCAGCGGGGATTCTCGCCGAGTCAGATTTGCCTGGAGTTTTCCGAACGTCACAAGGATGCGTTTTGCGATATTACCCAGCACGCTCTGAACACACTCCGCCAATCCGGTTTTCTGACCAGTCTGGATGACTTTGGCCGTGGATTTTCCGATCTGCGCCTGTTGCACGACTTGAGCCCGGACTACGTCAAGATCGACCGATTCTTCTTGAATGGCATCGACACGGATCCACGGCGCAAAATGTTCGTAACCACGGTTGCCAACCTGTCGCATGTTCTTGGGGCCCGCGTGATCGCAGAAGGGGTGCAAACCGATAAGGAATTCAAGGCTTGCAGGAATGCGGGCTGCGACCTGGTGCAAGGTTTTTATGTCGCCAAACCCTTTTTGGAGAAGACAAAGGCCAAGCTCTTTTTCGATCACGTGCGCGCACCGGAGTACGACAGCCGGCGCAAGGAAGAAGAGAACCGGATCCGCAATGAACTCCTTGAGCTGCCGACCATTGCCTTTGATGCATCCATGAGTGAACTTCTGGCGTTGTTCATGAGTAATCAGGAAATCAACGTCATTCCGGTCGTCGATTCCAACAATGAACCACGCGGACTGATCCATGAGCGTGATCTGAAGCCCTACCTCTATGCAGGCGGCGCAGATGATGAGGACTATGACGACGCACTTGATCTCCCGCTTCGCAGTTTTGTTCGTGCGTGTCCGATCGCCGATATCGATTCAAATGCCGATATGCTGCTGGTGACTTTTGCATCTTCGATCAACTCAGACGGCATTCTGATCACTCAGAATTTCCGCTACGCCGGGTTCCTCTCGGCAACGTCGCTGTTGAAAATCATTCACGAGAAGAACCTGGAAGAAGCGCAGGACCAGAATCCCTTGACCCGCCTCCCCGGCAATGGTGCGGTCAACAAGTTCATTGCAAAGGCGTCCCGCCCACGTACCTCGACCCGCCATCTGTGTTACTTCGATTTCGACAACTTCAAACCATTCAACGACACCTATGGCTACCGCCAGGGAGACCGGGCGATTATCCTGTTCGGCGAGCTCCTGCAGCGCCATGTATCGGGTTCGGGCAGCTTCAGAGGCCATATTGGTGGCGATGATTTCTTTGCCGGTTTCATGTCTGGAGACCAGACCGATATTGCTGCCCGCATGCTGGCACTCAAGCGGGCATTCAAAACCGACGTTGAAAGTTTTTACGAACCGGAGCACAGAGAAGCCGGTTATCTAGAGGCGACGGACCGGTTCGGGACGAAACGCCAGTTTCCTCTGCTGGACTGTTCAATCTCAATCCTGTCACTTCCGGAAAACTCAGCGTTCCACACAGATCATGTGAACAGCGAACTGGCGAGATTGAAACGGGCGGCGAAGAAGTCAGACGACGGGCTGGCCGTAAACGCGGTGTCGGTGCCGTAAGCCCTCAGCCAGTTACAGGTTCAGGCCAAAGCCCGCGAGCAAGCGCTTGAGCTCCACCGGCGCTGTTTCCGACGTCAAATAGGCATGGTCAGCTTCATGCGACGAACTGATATTTGTTTTTCCCGCCAATACTCGTTTTGCCTGCCGGGCAATAGCCTCGGCAGGGTCAAGCCAGTCCACCGGCCATGGCGCTATTTTTCGGAACCTGTTGGTCAGAAACGGATAATGAGTGCAGGCAAGCACCACAATATCGGTTCGCCGGTTGTCCTGCTCGAGGAAACAGTCCGAAATCTCTGCCCGCAAGTCCTCATCAGAGACCGTCTCGCCACGGACGTGCCGCTCAGCATGTTCAGATAGGACATCCGATCCGACAAGCCGGACGTGGCATTGGCTGGCAAATGTCTCGATCAGGCTGCGGGTATAGGTTCGCTTCACTGTGCCGGGGGTTGCCAATACAGACACCAGGCCTGACCGGGTCTGCTCTGCGGCAGGTTTGATTGCCGGAACGGTGCCGACAAACGAATATTTGGGAAAAGCTGCGCGCAAAGCCTCCCCTGCCAGTGTGAAAGCGGTATTGCAGGCAATGATGATTGCTTTTGGATCGTGCTTGCGGATCAGCTTGTCAAACAAATCCAGGAGACGGGCCTTGAGTGGCTCCTCTTTCCAGGCGCCATAAGAAAATCCTGCATCGTCCGCCACATAGACGAGACGTTCATAAGGCAACAACAAACGCACTTCGCGCAGAACCGTAAGACCGCCAATTCCGGAATCAAAGATGAGAACGGGCTGGTCTGGCTGCGTCATGTGTCCGGCTGCTCCTTTGGATCCGCAACCGTATCCTCCGGCCTTGGACGCGTCTTGCGCCTTTCCAGGGCAGCAACCACGCCCCGTAGTGCCCGAACTTCCTGTACCGACAAATGCGCTTTCTGGAAAATGTTCCGGAGCGTTCTGACCATGTGCGGACGCCGCTCCTTTGGGCGGAAGAACATCACGTTATCGAGCGCCCCTTCAAGGTGCTCAAAGAAACGGAACAGGTCGTCCTTGGAAGCCGGCGGATTGTCTTCCTCGCTCAAATTGAACGGCAGTTCTCCGCCCGTCGCCGTCTTGCGCCATTCATAGGCGCAAAC
Organism: Roseibium sp.; assembly: GCA_965230705.1. Classification (GTDB taxonomy): domain Bacteria; phylum Pseudomonadota; class Alphaproteobacteria; order Rhizobiales; family Stappiaceae; genus Roseibium. The sequence continues at coordinate 671,524 of CBDDLN010000002.1, forward strand.
CAGAACGGCCTGGGCAATATTCAGGGAGGCAAATTCAGAATCGACTGGCAGAGTGACAATTTCGTCCGCCAGCGCCACCTCATCGTTGTTCAGACCCCAGCGCTCCCTTCCAAAGAGATAGCCAGTAGCGAGACCCTTGATACCCAATTCCGTTGCCTTCAGCGCCGCTTCATCCGGCCCCCGTACGGGCTTCGGCACTTCCCGGGAGCGCGCTGTGGTCGCATAGACAAAGCTGAGGTCTGCTATAGCGGCCTCGACACTGTCGAACACCTGCACATTATCAATGACGTGATCGGCCCGGCTGGCAGCGGCACGCGCCTTTTCGCTTGGCCAGCCATCGCGCGGATTGACGATCCTGAGATCGGTCAGCCCAAAGTTTGCCATGGCGCGGGCCGCCGTTCCAATATTCTCACCCAACTGCGGTTCGCACAGGATAACAGCCGGCGGCTTGGCGGAAACCTGCCGTGCTTCATCGCGGATATTTGCATTTCTGGTCATGAGCCGGGGTGTAGCCGAAGGGCGGGAAGATGGGAAGGCCGATCTTTTCTGTTTGCCTACAGCTTCTACGCCAGCTGCTTGTAAAAGACCGTTGTGGAATCCATCCCGTCAGTTGCGGACATGGCATAATCGGGGATGACCCCAACCCGCTGATATCCGCATTTCGGATAGAGGGTTTCAGCCGTATCACCGGTAACCGTGTCAAGGACCAGGAGCGTTCGCCCAAGGGACAGAGCCAAATCTTCTGCAGCCGTTAGGAGTTTGCGGGCCAAACCTTGGCGCCTGGCCTTTGGGTGGACCATCAGCTTCGCGATTTCTGCCCGGTGGCGGCCATTGTCCTGCGGCGCCAGTTCCAACATCACCGTACCCGCAATACCCACCTCTTGAAAGGCAACCAGCAAATAGCGGTCCCCAGACCGTATCCCCTCCAACCGGCTTTGCCAGAATGCCTCGGCTTCAGATTGCGAGAACGGCAGCACAAATCCGATACCGGCACCGCCCTCAACGCAGGCGCATAGTAGGGCGCCCAGGTCCGTCATTTTGGCCGAGGCCTGTTTTTCGGTCAGGAGGACAATGGGGGGCGCAGGAGAAAAAACCGGCTTGATCATGGAGCAATCACACATAGCAGATAAGACGCGGGCTCTGAGCCCAGCGCCCGGTACGAGTTTCCCTCGTTGAGTTTAAACCGCAGGCAGTCACCGGGATTGAGCTGGTGAATGATTTCTCCAACGCGCACCTCCAGCCGCCCGGATTGCAAAACCAGATGATGTTCCAGTCCAACAACCGGCGTATCTGCATAGCTGACAGAGGCACCTGCAGGCAGCCTTCCTTGAATGACCGACCCCTTGTAGCCCGGCCTCGACGGCGAGACATTTAGGCGACGATAACCCGATTGCTGATCAAGCCAGTCTGTCTGCTTTTCCTTGGGAACAAGGTCTTCACCGGCCGTATCCAATTCGGAAAACAACTCTGCCATCGGAATTTCATAGGCTGAGCAAAGCTTGCCGAGCACCGCTGCAGTCGGGCTAGTTTCTCCGCGCTCAATCCGGGAGAGGCTCGCCCGGCTTACTCCAGACTGAACAGCAAGTGTCTCCAGGTTCCAGCCCCGTCTCTCCCGCAATCCCACAAGCCGGTCTGTCAAAGGATCCTTCAAACGCATGCCGCATAAAATTCCCGTTAATGAGAAATTATCTCATAAACGGGAATTCACATTGTAGCAATAGCCAAGACCTACGTTACACGCGCGAGAAAACAGCGCTGGCATTTACACCGCCAAAACCAAATCCATTTGAGAGGATGTGATCCACCTGGCGGGACAAGGCCTGCCCCGGAATATATTCAAAGCTTGCGAGGTCCGCATCCGGGGTCACCAGATTTCGTGAGGGTGGCAAAAGGCCGGTCATCAAGGCCTTGATACAGGCGATGGCTTCTACGGCACCGGCAGCTCCCAGAAGATGACCGAACATGGATTTGCTGGAGGAAACGGCCAGGCTCTTGCCCCGCCCACCAAATAAGGTGGTCAATCCGGCGACTTCGGCGGCGTCTCCTACAGGGGTGGACGTCGAATGCGCATTTACATAGCCAATATCATCGGGTCGCAGTTGCGCCATCGTTAGCGCCTGTTTCATCGCTCTCAAGCCGCCTTCGCCGTCCGGAGACGATGCTGTCACATGATAGGCATCAGAAGACGTGCCATAACCACTGACTTCAGCCAGCAAAGTCGCTCCACGCGCCTTGGCATGCTCAGCATCTTCCAAAACCAGAACGCCTGCGCCTTCTCCCATGACAAACCCGTCCCGTTCGCTGTCAAACGGACGGGATGCGGCAGCTGGGTCATCATTGCGTTTGGTCGACATTGCTTTGGCGGCCGAAAATCCGGCATAGGACACCTTGTCGATACAGGCTTCCGTGCCGCCGGCCACCATCACATCCGCTTCTCCTGATCGGATTAGCCGTACTGCGTCACCTATAGCCTGCAGGCTTGCCGCGCAGGCCGTGACCGGCGCTCCGAGCGGGCCTTTCAAGCCATGGCGGATGGAAACCTGTCCGGAAGCCAGATTGGCCAGAAAGGACGGTACCAGAAACGGTGACACACGGCGCGGGCCTCGTTCCTCAACAAGCCTGGAAGCGGCGGTCATCGCGGGGAAACCGCCGACACCCGTTGCGAGGATCGTACCGGTGCGATGCTGGTCTTTTTCTGCCTTGGGTGCCCAGCCCGCCTGTTTCAAAGCCTCATCCGCAGCCGCGATCGCGAAATGAATGAAACGGTCCATGCGCTTTTGCTCGCGTGGTTCGAGATACCGATCCGGATCAAATCCAGCCTCATCCTCAGCGGCGGCGGGAACTTCGCCGGCGATCTGGCAAGCCAGATCAGATGGGTCGAAATGACTAATCCGTCTGATGCCGTTTTCGCCTTTGACCAACCTGCTCCAGAAAGCCTCAAGACCAGTGCCAAGCGGCGACACCACACCCATACCAGTGACAACAACCTTCCGCATATTCATCTCCAAACTGTGTATCTACACATTATCTTCAAACAAATTCAATTCTGGCTGCCTTCAGACCTTTGACAAACGCTGCAAGGCGCTGATCGTCTGATGAAATTCGTCAGTCCCAAGCTCAGCCTCAAGGTCAGCCTGCGCCTTGCGCCATACCGGTATGGCAGCCTCGAGTAATTCCCGACCGTCTTTTGTCAGCTCAAATGCCCGGCCCCGCTCAGCTTGACTCGCGTCTCCTTTGATCAGGCCGTTTTTCTCCAAAAGCGCCAGATTTCGCACCAGCGTTGTCCGGTCGATCGAAAACCGCTCAGCGAGTTGGCCAGCATTCCTGCCCGGGTTCTCACGAACGAGGACCAGGACTGAGAATTGCGCTGCCTTCAGCCCGAAATGCCGCACAAGGCGTTCGTAGCGCCGGCTCACTGCCCGCGCTGCACGACGCACGTTGTTCAGCATGCAAAGTGAAAAATCGTCCTGCTCCATGGCCTAGAATTGTGTGCATATACACAAAATGTCAATCTGCCACCCCTTCGACATCACGCTTTTATATCTCGCCGACAATGACTAACGTGTCATCCGACGGATTTGTAATAGGAGGTTGAATTGGCTGGAGTCTCTGGAAATGCAAAAGACATCGTTGAGAAGATTGAGGAAAACTGGGGCTGGTTTCTGGTCCTGGGTATCGTCCTGCTCATTGGCGGCATGATTCTGATAGCTGCCCCCCTTGCATCCTCCATCGCGGTCACCTTGCTGATCGCAGCTGTTCTCTTCGTCGGTGGCCTGGTCCAGATTTATCAGGCATTCAAGGCCCGGGGAACGTCCGGGTTTCTTTGGAGCCTGGTGATCGGCATCATCGCTGTGATCGGTGGCATTGTGATTTACGCCAATCCGCTCGCCGGCACATTTGCCCTGACACTGGTCATTGCCGCGGTCTTCATCGCTCAAGGGGTTAGCCAGCTTTTGCTTGCCTTCAAGGTCCGTCCCCGTGAAGGTTGGTTCTGGGTTGCCATTGCAGGTGCCGTTTCGGTTGTTGCCGGTATCATGATCTGGTTTGACCTTCCCTTTTCCGCAGCCTGGGCTCTTGGACTGATTGCCGGAATTTCTGTGATGTTCAACGGCTGGAGCTACATTGCGCTGGCGTTGGCAGCCCGCGCAGCCAAACAGTCCTAGGCACGGTCTGGAACCTCTTCTGGCAGCACACATTTTCGCTTTGAGCCGCCAGAGTTTTCTTGTAGCTTCCCAGCTCCATGGTGAGGCGTGGGGCCTCACCAGAAACGCATGCATTTCACGGAATACCCATGCTTGTTGTTGTCGGGCGCAATCCCGGATCTCCGCATGCAAAGGCGCACTGGTGGTGGCCCCCTCCTGAAGGCAGGTGACTGTCGAGCCATTGGCTCGAACCGTTTCCCTATAACCTGAAGGACATTTCTCAATGACAACTGCAATGCTGCGCGGTGACCGCCGTGTGATCTCTGTCGGCTGGGCAGATGGCACCAGCACTGACTTCCCTTTTCTATGGCTGCGTGACAACTGCCCCTCCGGCTTTCATCCGCAAACACAGGAGCGGCAATTCGACCTCACAAGTGTGCCAGATGATATCGCTGCCACTTCCTGCGAATTGGCCGATGGCGAACTGACAATTTACTGGAACCACGACAGCCATCTCAGCCGGTATTCCCTCGATTGGCTTTATGCCCATCGCCCCGGCCTGGGCCTTGCCGATCCGGCAGATGTGGGCGCCACTGCCTGGCGGGCGGATTTCCAGCCAGCCGATATCCCACGTACTTCTGCTCCGGCCCTCATGGAAGACGACACTGCATTGGGCAAATTCCTGAAAGAGGCAAAACGAACCGGACTTGCGATCGTCGACCATCTACCCAACGACCCGGAAGCAGGCATTGCTGTAGCCCAGCGCATCGGCTTTTTGCGGGAAACCAACTTCGGCGTGACGTTTGAAGTCATGTCGAAGCCGGATCCGAACAATCTCGCCTACACCTCCCACGCCCTGCCACTGCATACGGACCTCGCCAACCAGGAACTACCGCCCGGCTTCCAGTTCCTGCATTGCCTGGCCAATGAAGCGGAAGGCGGCGGATCGACGTTCTGTGACGGAGTGGCGATCGCAGAAGATCTGAAGCAGGAAGATCCGGAGGCCTTCCGTCTTCTGGCCGAGGTTCCGGTTCCTTTCCGCTTCCATGATGGCGACTACGACATCCGCCGCCACCACACTGTCATCCAGCTTGATCACCGCGGGCGCGTCTCAGAACTTCGTATGAACGCCCACCTTGCCGGCATTTTCGATCTGCCGGCGGATGAAATGGAGGCCTACTACCGGGCCTACCGCAAGCTGATGCAGATGACCCGGTCGGACGCCTATGTTTTGACCACCCGGCTTGAGGGCGGCGAAATGGTGATCTTTGACAATCGCCGTGTGCTGCATGGCCGCGCGGCTTTCGATCCCTCCACCGGATTCCGCCATTTGCGTGGCTGTTACGTGGACCGGGGCGAGTTTGACAGCCGGATCCGCGTCCTGAGCCGCGGCGAAGTCACAGCAGCACCCAAGGCAGCCTAGGCAAAGAAGAAACTGGCAGAGGCGGCCCAAAACCGCCTCTGAGCAGCATGACGACCTAACTAGCAGGCAATCCCGTCGCAGGAGCACCGGCGAGCCCTTCATAAGCGATCGTCGGCCCGACAAGCGATGACCGGCTGGCCGGTCACCCGCAGGTTTGCTAGGAAGACCTGCCACCAAAGCGACCTTTAAGAGGCTGTCAGGCCATGCCAATGCCGCAGACGTATTTTCTGGCGTCCAGGGAGTTTGATGCCTTCATCTCAAATGTGCGCGGCACCTGCATGCTGCAAACCCACCATCAGGCCTATCACACGCTCCGCGCCGTCCTGCACACCTTCAGGGCTCACCTTTCACCGCAAGATGCACTTGATTTTGCGGGCGTCTTGCCAGCGGTTGCCAGGGCAATCTTCGTGGAAGACTGGAAACTGGCGGACACAGGTCCTGTCCCCTTTCCGGACCGTACGGCTCTTGTTGCGGAAGTGAAGTCCATCCGCCGGGACCACAATCTGGCGCCGGAAAGCGCCATTTCAGATGTCGCGGCGGCCCTTCGCCGCTCGTCCATTGATGAAAGGGCGCTTGATCTTGTGCTTGATCGCCTTCCCGCAGGTGCACGGGAGTATTGGGATCCGCAGATGGATTGAATCTTCCCCTGGTATTCGTCCTGCCAGAACAGCCCATTCACTGCTTACTGTCTGTTTTGGCCAGTTGCAGAGGAGACAAACGGCCGGAAGATAACAAGGTTGGGACTTGCAACGCTTTAGCGTTTGGTTTGAACTCTGCGCAACGTCTCCGCACGCCAAAGGCAGGCCAATGATCAGTGATACGATTCAGAACGCCATTCGGCTGTTTGAAACCTGCACCGATGCTCCATCGCTGATTGATGCATTCGTAGCTGAGATCAGCCAATTCGGCGCGATCGGATTTGTCGCAGCCGACTATTCCTATGAGGAACGCTCGGACCTGTTGCTTTACACCTCCATGCCGGAAGTCTTCACACCGTTAGACCTTGAAGCCCCCTGGTGGTCCGATGATCCGGTTGTTGCCCGTCTTGCATCCGGAGAACGCCTGCCATTCGACGTGGAACAGGCCTGGGCCAATCCGTTGCCATCAGCCGCCCCGCGCTGGGAGGCGCTGACCGAGGCGCGGCTTCATCGTGGATGGGTGTTTCCGACTTCAAAACCCGGGTTTGTTGGCGGTGTTCACGTCATCGCCGATCCGGACAATCACGGCATGCTACCGGCAAACAAGGGGGTCGTGCATCTGCTGGCGACCTATTTCCATTCCTATCTGACGGGCATGGATCCTGACCCGGACGTCAGAGGTATTGTCCGCAACACGCTCTACCACCGGCCGAACGCCGACCGGCGCGCCAAACTTGCACCGCGCGAGGTCGAGTGCCTCAGGTGGGCCGCTTTCGGCAAAACCGCGGAGGAAATTGCGGTCATCGAGGACATCAGCGTCCACACGGTGCGCCAGTATTTCAAGTCGGGCATTGCGAAATTGAACGCCCGCAACCAGACCCAGGCAGTCGCCCGGGCCCTGAAATATGGACTGTTTCACGTCTAGAAGGGTCTGCAGCCCCACCCTTTGTCAGGTACCCTCAAAGCAGTGTGTTCGTGTGGGACACGAAGGTGAAATTGTCTTCCGACAGCGAATTCACATCCACACCAACCAGAACAACCTGACTGCCGGGAAGAAGGTCGATCAGGTCGGAAACAGCGTCGCTGCCCACCTGTTGGAAAGATTCCAGAAACGCGGTTTGATACTCTTCCTGGGTTGGATTATCGCCAAGGATGTAGGAGTAGTTGGTGTAATCGGTCAGGTCCAACTGGTCCTGCGAGACGTTGAACCCATAGACCGTTTGCGTGCCAACCTGGAAGTCCCGCTCAACCCGGATGACATCAAACCCGGATCCTCCATAGATCGAGTCATCACCGCCTCCGCCCTGCAGGACGTCGTTGCCGCTGCCGCCATAGATCACGTCATCATCGTCCCCGCCGTTGATCTCATCATCGCCGGTTCCGCCATAAATCGTATCGTTGCCTGCACCGCCGTCGATGGTGTCCTTGTTGGCACCACCACCAAAGGTGTCATTGTCATCGCCGGCAAACATGTTGTCGTTGCCGTCGCCACCATAACCAACATCATCACCGGTACTGCCGAATATGCTGTCTCGGCCAGTTCCGCCAAAGAGCGTGTCGTTCGCCGCTCCGCCGCCAACAGTGTCGTTTCCGGCCCCGCCTCCGAGCAGGTCGTTGGTTTCGTCACCATAAACGCTATCGTGGCCGCCGCCGCCGTAACCAACGGTGGAATCTGTTCCCTCGGCAGCACCCGTACGGACATAGTCGTTCCCTTCACCGCCGAAAACGGTGGATCCGTTCAGAGTATCGCTGCCTTCCTTGCCGAAAACTTCGCCGGTACCGATCAAGGTCAAGTCATCGTTGCCGCCGCCGCCGTTGATAATGCTGTCCTCAGTGCCGTGGGCGAGTACCGTGTCAGAGCCACCACCGCCATAAACGATGTTGGTTCCATCAACAGTCTGGAAAACTGTCTCTTCCCAGCTTACGAGAGAGTCATTTCCCTCACCAAGATACGCAATGTTTCCCGAAGAACCGAAGACTGCGGAGTCATTGCCAGACCCGGCCTCGATTAGATCGTCGCCTCCGGTGACGGACAGGGAGTCATTTCCAGCACCACCGCGCAGGGTGTCGGCACCTTGACCGCGGCCATCGAGCTGGTCGTTCCCGGTGCCGCCGTTCATCATGTCGTCGCCAGAACCACCCAAAATCGTGTCATGGCCGGCACCGCCTGACAAGAAGTTCGAGTTGTGCCAAGCGTCGAGCCGGTCATCCCCATCACCACCAAACATATTGGAATCAGCAGCTGCAGCGCTGTAAAGCGTATCGTTACCGGCCCCGCCGATCAGAATGTCCTCGCCCTGGAAACCATTAATGTTGTCGTTGCCGTCTCCACCGGAAAGATAGTCGTTTTCATATCCGCCGGTGATCGTGTCGTCGCCTCCGTTTCCATAATAGGCAACGGGATTCAGGTTTTCAGGAGAACCGGCAATCCAGCTCTCACCCTCGTCACTTCCCTGATTGATGTTGCTGATATAGGGGATCGACAGGTCGAAACTGATCGGCTCAAAAAAGCCGACTGGCAGGTCAATCGTCACCGGATCAAACAGGCTTACCGAGCCAAGGTCGGAGGTGGCGGTAAGGCTGCCCTCAAATGCCGGGCCGATGGATTGATCAACTGCGTCCTCGCCATCGATGCTAAGTGAACCGTTGGCGGAAAGGACGTCCAGCGAAATTGTCCCAATCGGGGCCAATTTGTAATCGACCACCAAGCTGCCGGCGAGCTCGTAGGTGACGGTGCCATCCAAGGTTCCGTCTAGTACCGACGCATCTCCTAGTGCCGGGGCCTGAAATTCGAAATTGTTTCCAAGCGCACCGCTAACTTCCTGACCTTCAATCACAACAGTCGTGTTAACCGCATCCGGCCGGAACGTGATTTCCTGCACTAGTCCGTAACCACCGGAAATGATCGGCTCGACTATGCTGTAGCCGAAAGATGCGACAATTTCCGATCCTAGTGCGTTGAAGGTGGAATCATACTCCGCACTCATTGCCCCAAGAACCTGAAGCCCTGGGATCGTGGAGAGGAAGTCCAGCGGATTGATCGTGATTTCAGCAAGGGTTTCAGTCAGCGCCAGTCCAAGGTCAGGCAGCGATCCTGACGCACCACTCCCCTCCTGCTCCTCCGTGACATTTGTTCCTTCCGGTGTCCCGACAGTGAAGGTCGCGCCCAAAGGCAATGAAATGTCGGCTGAGCCACCATCAAAGCCAAACAGTGTGACCGGATCGGGATTAAACGCTTCAATGACAAGGTTGTTGTCGAGCTCAAAAGCCGAGCCAAGGGACGTGTTCAAGAACGAAATATTGCTCAGACCCGACCGTTCCGAGCTGAAAAGAAAATTCAGATCCAGGCCATCGAAGGCAAGAGAGTTTGCATCCAGAGAGGCTCCCGATACGGTGAAATCGTAGGTGCCGATGGTAAAGCTTTCGGCTCCGACCACAGCGCTGGGGGTATCGAATTCCAGATTGACCGGATAATCGATCTGAACGTCGCCGAGAGTCGACTCCCTCAAGTCGAGCGCGAGACCAATGTCGAAACCGTAGTCATAGTCCGCATTGATCGCAAAATTCGATATTGATCCGCTATCTGAGAAATTTGCTTCAAAAACACTGATTTGAATACTTCCATCGGGCGCGACGCCGAGAAGCGTTTCCAGCGATGTTTGTGATGATGAGAAATTGATCCCATGCTCAAGTGACATAAAGCATCCCCAAAGTGTTTTAGCCGAACAAAATCAAACCGATATAAAAAGCTGCGCGCAGCAGATACCCCCCGCTTCCAGGCAGTTTCCCCATTCCGGCTTTTATTAGTCTCCTGTTAATTTTAGCAGGGAGCCCGCAGGCAAATAAATTCCCAAAATTTAGGGGGTTTCGGAGATCTTCGGGTCGCAATCCCAGCCGAAGTTGTTCATCTACCCGAACTGTCAATGCGTTTGCCTCTGGCGCACTCCCCAACGTCACTTTCGTCTGCTACACCCTCCGAAAGACGTTATTGCGCAGCCAGAAGACTAATTGTATACGATTGCGCACAATTTAGAGTTTCCAGAGAAACATACAGCGTCCTGCCGTATGGCACGCAAATGATGAGGTCCTTTCCATGGCGAAAATCAAGGTAGCGAACCCGGTCGTCGAGCTCGACGGCGACGAGATGACCCGCATCATATGGCAGTTCATCAAGGACAAGCTGATCCATCCCTATCTCGACATCGACCTTCAGTATTACGATCTATCGATCCAGGAGCGTGACCGGACGGACGACAAGGTCACCGTCGATGCGGCTGAAGCGATCAAGAAACATGGTGTCGGTGTCAAATGCGCCACCATCACGCCTGATGAGGCGCGCGTTGAAGAATTCGGCCTGAAGCGCATGTACCGCTCGCCGAACGGCACCATCCGGAACATTCTGGGCGGTGTGATCTTCCGTGAGCCCATCATCATGCAGAACGTTCCACGGCTGGTTCCCGGCTGGACGCAGCCGATCATCGTCGGCCGTCACGCTTTCGGCGACCAATACCGTGCCACGGACTTCCTGTTCCCCGGCAAGGGCAAGCTCACACTAAAATTTGTTGGCGAAGACGGCACCGAAATCGAACGGGATGTGTTTGACGCCCCGTCCTCCGGCGTTGCCATGGCCATGTACAATCTCGACGATTCAATCCGCGACTTTGCCCGCGCCTCTTTGAACTACGCCCTGCAGCGTGGCGTCCCCTGCTACCTCTCCACAAAGAACACAATCCTGAAAGCCTATGACGGCCGCTTCAAGGACCTGTTCCAGGAGATTTTTGATGCAGAGTTCAAGGATGCCTACGAAGAAAAGAAGATCTGGTACGAACACCGCCTGATCGATGACATGGTTGCTTCGTCGCTGAAGTGGTCCGGCGGTTACGTCTGGGCCTGCAAAAACTACGACGGCGATGTGCAGTCCGACACTGTGGCACAAGGGTTCGGGTCTCTTGGCCTGATGACTTCGGTGCTGATGACGCCGGACGGCAAGACGGTGGAGGCGGAAGCTGCCCACGGCACAGTTACCCGCCACTACCGCATGCACCAGCAGGGTGAAAGCACTTCGACCAACTCCATCGCCTCGATCTTCGCCTGGACCCGCGGCCTGGCACACCGGGCAAAGCTTGATGACAATGCTGAACTGGCCAAATTCGCAGCAACGCTTGAGCAGGTCTGTATCGATACAGTGGAGAGCGGCCACATGACCAAGGATCTGGCCCTGCTGGTCGGTCCTGACCAGGCCTGGCTCACGACCACCGGCTTCCTCGACAAGATTGACGAGAACCTGCAAAAGGCGATGGCTTGATCAAGTCGTGACTTGCAGAATGCTCAAGGCGGTCCGGGCAAATAGGCCCGGATCGCCATTCTTTAGACCTTGAAAGTATCAACGGCGAGGCGGTCAAACTCGATCCCGATACCCGGGCCTCGTGGTGCGACTTCTCCATCCTGCACCATATACGGCTCTTTTAGAACCGCACTCGCCAAATCGAGGTATTCCAGCAGGTGTGCGCCTTTGGTAACGGCAAGCGCATGAGCACTGGCTTCTACAAAAATATGGCTCGATACCGGAAGTGATGCGCCCGCAAGATGGCCGGCAGCCTGCACCCAGCCGGTTATCCCGCCGATTTTCATCAAATCCGGCATGGCAAAGTCGCAGGCCCCTGCCTGTACTGCGCGCGCCGCATCTTCAGGGAACCACCAGTTTTCGCCAGTCTGGACAGGAATCGGCGATCCGTCCCGCACCCTTGCGTGGCCCGCCAAGTCTTCCGCTGGCACCGGCTCTTCAATCCAGTCCAGATCAAACTCGGTGAACCTCGCAATCCGCCGTTTGGCTTCCGGGACGGTCAAGGACTGATTGAAGTCGGCCATCAGCCGGATGTCGGGCCCAATGATTTCCCGCACGCCTTTAAGCGTTGCCACATCAAGAGCCAGATCCCCGGCTCCAAGTTTGATCTTAATGGCTTTGAAGCCAGCGGCCAGCGAAGCTTCCAGTTCAGGCCGGTCCCGCTCAGGATCCACAATGCCGTAGCTGTCATAGGCCGGGATAGGTGCGAGTGAGCCGCCCAGCAGCTCCGCAACGCTGGTATCCATTGCCTTTCCCATGGCATCCCAAAGCGCCATGTCAACGCCTGAGATTGCCATGCCAAGAATGCCTTGCTTGCCAAGCAATCGGAAAGTCTTTTCCAGCTCTCTCATGATATCAAATGGTGCGACGGCCTTACCGGACAGCATTGCGGAGAGCTCGTCCAGCATTGCGACCAACGGCTTTATGGCCGCTTTCGTGTAGCCAAAGAGATAGGCGCAGCCGTTGACCCTAGCGTCCGTCTCAAGTTCGATCAGGACCAATGGTGCAGTCGGGATCGTGTGAGTAGCGGTCGTGATGGGCCGGACGAGCGGTACATTCACTGGTGTCGCTGAAATACTTGAGATCTTCAGTGTCGGTAGTTCCATACGCACGCGTCCTTTCTTGACAGGCAGACGGGCGTCAAACTTGCACATTTCCCCCGCTCAGCGGAACTCAACTGCGTGTGTTTGCCGCTTGTCAGTCTAAGCGTGACCTAGTCCTTGTCGTGGTTCTTGTTTGGAAACAGCTCTGGTTCTCTGGCAGGCTTGGCTTCGTCAGCCGGGTAAACATCGGCCATAGCCAGTTCTTCTTCCGCCAGATCTCCCAGTATCCGCCGTCCTTCCCGGGCCCGTTCCTCTGCCTCTTCCAGAATTTTTGTTGCCAGACTGGGCGCCCGGTCCATCAACTGCTGCAAGGCAAGGGCTTCCAGAACCAGAAGCTCGCAATCACGGTAAGCAAACACGGTCGCTTCTCGCACCTGCTGGTGGATCAGCGCAAGCTCGCCGAAAAACTCGCCTTCGCCGAGATAGATTTTCTGCGGGCCCAGAAAAATCTCCACCTCGCCATCTGCGATGAAATACATCTTGTCGGCGACTTCGCCCTTTTGAGCAATGGTGGTACCCGCCTTGACCTTTTGCGCCTTGAGGAGTTTGGCAACTTCCGCGACCTCTGCGGCCGTCAGGTCTTCAAACAGCGGTACGCGCGCGACCATCGACCAGGTGACAACAAAATCGCGGCTGTGGATCTCGTGGGCAAAGGCCGAGGCGATAATGCCGACCGGCAGTGCAATCATGCCGTATCCCATCAGCATGACGACACCACCAATGATCTTGCCAAGTGAGCTGATCGGTACAACATCACCGTATCCGACCGTCGTGATCGTAGCAATCGACCACCAGATTGCATGCGGAATACTGCCGAACTTGTCCGGCTGGTTGTCGTATTCAACCAGATAAAGCAGCGTCGCCGACATCAAAACCAGGCCGCAAATAATCACGAAGGAACCAATCAGCGCCTGACGTTCAGAAGCGATCGCGGACAGGAGGGACCGAAGCGCTGGAGAATACCGGGCGAGTTTCAAGAACCGCAACAGGCGGAAAAGCACGATTGCGGTGACGGCATTGTTGGGCAGGATCAAGACCAGCAAAAGCGGCAAAGCCGCGATCAGGTCGATGATTGCCGCAGGTTGCGCTGCATAACGGAGCCGGGCCCACAACGATCCATAACGCCGAAGCGGAGGATGAAGGTCCGCAACAAAGATCCGCAGAAGGTATTCAGCCAGAAACACAAAACCGGAAGCAAGTTGCAGGATCTGCAGCACGCCACCGATGGAGGACCGGATGGCCGGCACTGTTTCCAGGACGGCAAAAACGATATTGACAACAATAAGCGTGACAAGAAAGTGGTGCAGGCTCCGGCTGGCAATGCGATGCTTGCCGGTCTCCTCCAGGAGGTCATATAGCGTCTGTTTGATGCTGCTCTGGCTCACACACTCAACATTCCCCAATCTTGAATGTTTCGCAAGGCGGAGACCCGAACACGCCGCTGATATTCACCGGTCACGTTCGCCAGCAACACAAAACTCTACCGATTTCGTGATTTTCCGCGCTCTGGTCGTGATTGGCGGAACCGCGGCTCCCGCCCCATGTCTAATGAGTGGGCCATCCAACAAAGGAGAACAGAATGACATTTGAGACAGACAAAGCCGGCGGAGCAGTTACCACCACGCACCATGTGGTTTTGACAATGCTTATCGTTTCAACGGCAACTGCAGCTACGGCCCTCGCTCTTGTTGCTGCGATCCAATAGCCGGAAGCAGGTCCTTGGGACCAACACAAAAAAGGCGGGCCAATGCGCCCGCCTTTTTGTTTCCTGGTATTCGTCTTCGCTCTGCCGCCCTGTTACAGGCCAGCCAAATGCGCCTCAATTGCAGCAACTGCCGCATCGGCTTTTGAACCGTCAGGCCCACCGGCCTGCGCCATGTCCGGACGTCCGCCACCGCCCCGGCCACCAAGGGCTTCCGAGCCGAGCCGAACCAGGTCGACAGCGCTGACTTTGTCCGTGAGGTCCTTGGTCACACCGGTGACAATTGCCGCCTTGCCGTCTTCTGCCACGTTGATCAGTACAACAACACCGGATCCCAATTGCGCCTTGGCCTCATCCGCCATGCCTTTCAGGTCTTTCGGGTTGATGCCCTCAACCGTGCGCGCCATCACTTTGAAGGCGCCAACGTCCTTGGCAGCAGAACCGCCGTCGGCCCCGCCGCCCATGGCCAGTTTTTTCTTCGCGTCGGCCAGTTCCTTTTCCAGCCGCTTCCTGTCTTCCACCAATTGAGCAACACGTGCAGGCACATCGTCAGCACCGGTTTTCAGGATACCGGCGACCTCGCGCATGCGCTTGTCCTGGGCATCGAGATAGCCGCGTGCCTCTGCTCCGGTAAGCGCTTCAAGGCGGCGGACACCGGCCGCCACCGCGCTTTCTGATACCAGCGTCACCAGCCCGATGTCTCCGGTCCGGCGCACGTGGGTCCCGCCGCACAGTTCCAGTGAATAGGGCTTGCCCTCTTTTTCCCCATGAAGCGCCGTGCCCATGGAAACAACACGAACTTCCTCACCGTATTTTTCGCCAAAGAGTGCCATGGCACCGGCTTCAATGGCGTCATCAACGCCCATGAGCCGGGTCTCAACCGGTGCGTTCTGCAGCACGATTTCGTTTGCAAAGGTTTCAACAACCTTCAGTTCGTCATCACTCATCGGCTTGGGGTGCGAGAAGTCAAACCGCAGCCGGTCCGGTGAAACCATCGACCCTTTCTGGGCAACATGGGAGCCCAGCACTTCGCGCAGAGCCTCATGAACCAGGTGTGTCGCGGAGTGGTTCGAGCGGATAGCGGTCCGCCGGGCCTGGTCCACGGTCAGTTCAAGCGCAAGATCCCGGCTGAGTGTGCCTTCCTCAACCGTTACCGCATGAACGAACAATCCGTCTGCCTTCTTCTGGGTATCGGTGACCCGCACCTTGATGCCGGCTGCGCTCATGCTGCCCGTGTCGCCGACCTGGCCACCGCTTTCGCCGTAAAACGGCGTCTGGTTCAAGATCACATAACCGGACTGGCCCGCTTTCAGGCTGTCTGCCTCTGCCTCATCGGCGACCAGCGCCAGAACAACGCCCTCGGCTGCTTCCGTTTCATAGCCCAGGAAGTCGGTGGCGCCGTGTTTTTCCTTCAGGGCGAACCAGACCGCTTCGGTGGCCGCGCCCCCGGCACCAGACCACGCAGCCCGGGCTTCCGCCTTTTGCCGTTCCATTGCAGTGCCAAAGCCATCGGTATCGACCGAAATCCCGCGGGCGCGCAGGGCGTCCTGGGTAAGATCGAGCGGAAAGCCGTATGTGTCGTAGAGCTTGAAGGCGGTTTCACCATCCAGCTCCCCGCCTTCGCCCAGATCGGACGTGGCCGTATCCAGAAGACCAAGACCGCGCTCCAGCGTCTTGCGGAACCGGGTTTCCTCCAGCTTCAGCGTCTCTGTGATGAGCGCCTCGGCCCGGCCGAGCTCCGGATAGGCGCGGCCCATTTCGCGGATCAGTGCGGGTACCAGCTTCCACATCAAGGGCTCACGGGCCCCGAGCAGATGAGCATGGCGCATGCCGCGGCGCATAATCCGGCGCAGCACATATCCCCGCCCTTCATTGGACGGCAGGACACCATCTGCGATCAGAAAGCTTGTGGAACGCAGATGATCTGCAATGACCCGGTGGCTGCCGGCGGCATCTCCGGATGCTTCCACGCCAGTTGCATTTTCAGAGGCAGAAATCAGCGCGCGGAACAGATCGATGTCGTAGTTGTCGTGAACGCCCTGCATGACCGCAGCAATACGTTCGATGCCCATGCCGGTATCGATCGACGGCCGCGGCAGGTTCAACCGCTCTCCGGGTGTCTGCTCATATTGCATGAAGACGAGGTTCCAGATCTCGATAAACCGGTCGCCGTCTTCTTCCGGCGAGCCCGGAGGACCGCCCCAGATGTGTTCGCCGTGATCGAAGAAGATTTCCGAACAGGGACCACACGGGCCGGTATCGCCCATGGACCAGAAATTGTCGGACGTTGGGATCTTTATGATCTTGTCGTTGGAAAGACCGGCAATCTTCTTCCAAAGATCATAGGCGTCCTGATCTTCCGAATAGACCGTTACCAGCAGCTTTTCCGCCGGAAGGCCGAACTCCTTGGTAATCAGGTTCCAGGCAAGTTCGATCGCCCGGTCCTTGAAATAATCGCCGAACGAGAAGTTGCCCAGCATTTCAAAGAAGGTGTGGTGGCGGGCGGTATAACCGACGTTGTCCAGATCGTTGTGTTTGCCGCCGGCGCGGACACATTTTTGCGCAGTCACGGCCCGTGAATAGTCGCGGCTTTCGAGGCCGGTAAACACGTTCTTGAACTGGTTCATGCCAGCGTTGGCAAACATCAACGTTGGATCATTGCGCGGGACCAGCGGGCCACTGTCGACCACCTCGTGATCATTCTTGGCAAAGTAGTCCAGGAACGCAGATCTGATTTCATTCACGCCGGTCATACGGTGTCTCGCCTTGAGTTTCGGCCAGCCCCATTTGGGCTCAGCCGATCAGAATTGCCCGGACCGCACAGCAATCGGGGCAGCGCGGTCGAAGCAGCCTTTTATCTTTCGCCCCTGCCTCTGTCCAGAAGCCTGCGGCCTGCAACCGCTTTGCGGCATGAAAAAAGCTGCACAAACAAAAAACCTCCGAAGCTGCCTCCGGAGGTTTCTGGAATTTGGAGCTTTTAGCCGGCGGACGGTCTATTCCTTTTCCGCCTTTTCCTCACCATCGGGGTCAAGAATGGCATCGGCAATCAGGCCTGCATTCTGGCGGATTGCCAGCTCGATCTCCTGAGCGATTTCCTCGTTCTCACGCAGGAACTGCTTGGCATTTTCACGCCCCTGCCCAAGGCGCTGGCTGTTGTAGGAGAACCATGAACCGGACTTTTCAACGATGCCGCCCGTAACGCCAAGGTCAATCAGTTCGCCCATTTTTGAAACACCTTCGCCATAGATGATATCAAACTCGACCTGGCGGAACGGCGGTGCGAGCTTGTTCTTCACCACCTTCACCCGGGTCTGGTTGCCGACCACCTCGTCCCGGTCCTTGATTGACCCGATACGGCGGATATCCAGGCGCACGGAGGAATAGAACTTCAACGCATTCCCGCCGGTCGTGGTTTCTGGTGAACCAAACATCACCCCGATCTTCATCCGGATCTGGTTGATGAAGATCACCATGCAATTGGATTTCGAAATCGATGCAGTGAGCTTGCGCAGCGCCTGACTCATCAACCGCGCCTGCAAGCCCGGCAGGCTGTCGCCCATTTCGCCCTCAAGCTCCGCCTTTGGCGTCAGGGCGGCAACGGAATCGATCACCAGCACATCAATGGCGCCCGACCGCACCAGCGTATCGGCGATTTCCAGCGCCTGTTCGCCGGCGTCCGGCTGTGAAATCAGCAAATCATCAATATTGACGCCAAGCTTGCGGGCATAGATCGGATCCAGCGCATGTTCAGCATCGACGAAAGCACAAATGCCACCGGTCTTTTGCGCTTCGGCCACCGTATGCAGCGCCAGCGTCGTCTTGCCGGAGGATTCGGGACCGTAGATCTCGACAATCCGCCCGCGCGGCAAGCCGCCGATCCCAAGGGCAATATCCAGCCCGAGAGATCCGGTCGAAACCGACTGCACCTCAACGGCCTGCCCCTGGCCCATTTTCATGATGGACCCTTTGCCAAAGGCCCGTTCGATTTGCGACAGCGCTGCATCAAGCGCTTTGGTCTTATCCATCTGGCTGCTTTCTACGAGACGAAGTGAACTCTGCGACATGGCTTCCGCTCCTTATTCCACGATGGACCTGCCGTTTCAAACCCGGATGTTGTACTTCTTTTGTTCTAATAATACAACCGAAATCAACAAATTGAAATTATAGGTTAAATTTCAATATGTTCTATATTTGTCCGGACTCACGGAACGGCAGATTACGTAAGGGAAGAAAATTTCAGCAATGACGGATGCCGGAGAATCACCATCCTTGCCGGGCCAGCCTGCGCCTGATAGGCGTCCGGACAGCAAAGACGATAACTCGCCAATCAGCCACCTTGCCGGAGAAAGGGCGCCATGGGTACTGATGCGCTTAATTGTGTAACGTGCATTGGCGCGGTTCATTGGGACAGTCTGGCCCATGCGGTGCGGCCAATAAGTCAGGAAACGTCAACACCCGCACGAATTCTGCAAAAGCCCGGAGGTGTAGCCACCAATGTGGCGCGGGCACTTTCCCTCCTGGGTGTAAAGGTTACGCTTGCCGGCGTAATCGGCGACGATCTGGCAGGTAAGTCGCTTACCACCGCTTTGGGCCAGGAGGAACTGAAGCTTGTTCTGGCCGAGCGGAAGGGATTTGCGACAGCGCAATATCTTGCCATGCACAATCCAGATGGCAGCCTGCCGGCAGCCTGCGTCGACGACCGAGTTCTGAGCACAGCCGCGCCGGAGCTGTTTCTGCCGTTGCTGCACCGCTTGTCAGATACAAATGACCAGCCAGCTTTCTGGTTTGTTGATGCGAATTTGCCCGAGGGCGTATTGAAGCTTGCGGCGGAGCTTACGCCACGGGGCCACCTCTTTGCTGATTGTGTTTCGGTGGCAAAGGCTTCCAGGCTGCGTGAAATTGCCAGCTATATTGAACTGCTGTTTGGCAACCGGGCGGAAGCCGCGGCCCTCACAGGCAAACCGCCTGACACTCCCTCGGCAGACTTGGCGAACCGCCTCGGTGAATTGGGATTTTCAAAAGCCATCCTGACAGACGGTCTCAACCCGACACTAATCATGGACGGGAAAGATCTGACGGCTGTCACCCCTCTTCCAGCCGCTGTCCGGGATGTTACCGGGGCCGGTGACGCAATGATCGCCGGAACGCTGGCCGGCCTTGCCCGCTGCAGGCGGCTGATAGACGCGGCCCGTTGCGGCCTGGAAGCGGCCCGGCTTACGGTTCAAACGACGGGCGCCGTTCCGCACAACATTGATTTTGCAGCAATCTCGACTACGGCTGTCGAACTTCGTTGAGCCCGCTTGTCCGGTGGTGTACGACCGCAAATGCCCCAAAAGAAACAATGAGAAATCCCGTGATCCGAAATGATTTGATTGCCGTTGCCGATGAAGTCAAAGAGGCCCTTGAGCAAGGCCAACCGGTGGTCGCTCTGGAATCGACGATTATCACCCATGGGATGCCGTATCCAAGAAATGTCGAAACGGCCCGCATGGTGGAAGATGATATCCGGGCAGAAGGCGCCGTACCGGCAACCATCGCCGTGATGGACAAGCGGATCAGAGTCGGCTTACCGGATGCGGATCTTGACCGGCTGGCAACGGCAGCAAACGTCATGAAGTGTTCCCGCGCTGACCTCGCCATTGCTCTGTCCGGGGGTCACCTTGGCTCCACCACTGTGGCGGCGACGATGATGGCAGCACAGGCAGCCGGAATTGAGGTCTTCGCAACCGGCGGCATAGGTGGCGTCCATCAGGGGGCGGAAGATAGCTTCGACGTTTCTGCCGACCTAGATGAACTCAGCCGAACACCGGTTTGCGTGGTCGCAGCCGGCCCCAAGGCTCTACTCGACATTGAAAAGACCCTGGAAGTGCTGGAAACGCGCGGCGTACCGGTCATTGGCTATCAAACAGACGAGCTGCCGGCTTTCTGGTCGCGCCAGAGCGGCCTTCCCGCCCCTTACAGGGTCGATACGGCAAGCGAGATCGCAGAGCTGCTACACACCCGGAAAGCTCTCGGCGGGCACGGCGGCGTTCTCGTAACAAATCCGGTCCCAGCCGAGTTCGAAATTCCCCAGGCAGAAATGGCTG
Source organism: Roseibium sp. (assembly GCA_965230705.1). Taxonomy (GTDB): domain Bacteria; phylum Pseudomonadota; class Alphaproteobacteria; order Rhizobiales; family Stappiaceae; genus Roseibium. Next base: position 691,962 of record CBDDLN010000002.1, read on the forward strand.
CCTATATCGACGCAGCCATTGCCAGGGCGAACCTGAACAACATCCGGGGCAAGGAAGTCACTCCTTATGTTCTGGCAGCCATTATGGACCTTACGGCAGGGAGAAGCCTGGAGACCAACATCGCACTGGTGCGCAATAATGCCCGCCTGGCCGCCCAAATCGCGTCGGCTCTTTGAAATCGAACAGGAAATCCCTACGTGCGTGATGGTGTCGCATAGCGGTAACAGACGGGCAGGAAGCTGCCCTTGCGACGGTAAATCCGTTGACACAGCGACGGCAGCCTGCCCTATTTGATGCGCTGCCACATGGAAATGCGGATCTGCCGAAGACCGGCTGGATCATAACGAGCAGTTAAAGACAGGAGGCTTGCAGATGGTGGATGCGCCGACAACGGACAAAGGTGATGGTACACAAACGTCTTTGGGGTCGGTAACGCCCCTGCAGTATCTCGATCGCGCTCTTGGAATGTTGCGCGACCTGGGCATCACCCCGGAAACGGAAACGGATGCACCGATCAATGCGCTTTTGGAGCAGATTTCCGATCTTTCGCCCGACAAGGTTCTGATCATTACCCGCACCCTTGGCCAATCTTCCCATTTCAACGAAGTCGTCCGCACGCAGGTCCAGCAGATGGATATCGGCGAACGCTTCGAAGAGATCACCGAAGCCTTCAATTCCATCCGTGACGATGCCAAGACGCTCGTGGATCAACTCGCCGACGGAAAGATCTCCTTCACGGAGAACCTGTCCAACAAGTGGCGTGACATGCGCCGGGGCACCATCTCTGACCGCTTTGATGATATCCGCAGCACTTACAAGGAAGTTGCCGGCGCAACAAAGGATCAGATTGAGCGCGAACAGACCATTCTGGAATCCTATCGTGATTTCCGGGGCGCGCTGAAACAGGCAGAAGTCCATGCTCTGGAAGTCCTGACAACGGCAACCGAAAAACTGGATGCCGCCAAGAATGCTCTTGAAGCAGCTTCCAATGAAGTTGCTGCCTTTACCGGTGACGATCCGGCTGCAAAGGCCCGCCTGGAGCTGGCCCGCGACGAAAAACTCCGCGCAATGCAGGCGGAAGAAAAGCGATACCAGGTCGCCAAGGACCTCTCTGACAATCTGACCATTGGCTACAATACGTCGGAAATCATCATGGCGCGCCTGATGCAGACGACAAATGCCAAGGAGCGGGTCTACGCCCAGTCCGTCAGCTTCTTCTCCACCAATGAATCGGTCCTGACCGCGCTCAATGCATCCTTCACCGGGCTGCAGGGGCTGCATGAATCGACCGAAACCTTGAACGCGATGAAGGAAGGCGTGAACAAGAGCCTGGAAACACTGGCCGAAATCGGCGACGCGGTTCAAAAAGAAGCGCTGAAGGCTGGTTATGGTCCCACGGTCCAGGCAGCTTCTGTTAAAATGCTCGTGGACTCGGTGATTAATTTTCAGGTGCAGTCGCGCGAAATCATCAATGAAATGCGCGACATGTCGACCAAGAACTCCGAAGAGATCCGCACTGCGGTCGAAGACGGGAAGCGCCGGCTTGCAAAGCTGGCAGCGGAAGGCAACTCGCTGATGAGCTGACGGTTGCTGCCGGGCGGGCCTTGTCTGCCCGGCAGTTCCGTGGAGACAGAGATTGAATGGCGGAAAAATCTGACGCACCCCTCGACGACCTGATGATGGCAATGGATGTCGTGGACACGTTGCGCCACGACGAGGCCCTGGTCACCAAGGAACTGGGAGCTGCAGACCGCGACCAGCGCATGATCGGCCGGTTGCGGGAAATCTATGCGGCGCAGGGAATTGATGTCCCCGATCACATCCTGGAAGCTGGTGTTGAAGGGCTGAAACAGGACCGCTTTGTCTACGCACCGCCTGCCACTGGCTTCTCACGCACCCTCGCGCTGATGTACGTCAGCCGCCTGACCTGGTCGAAGTGGCTTGCAGCCGCTGTTCTGGCCGTGGTCATCCTGACTGCCGGCTGGCAATTTCTTGTCGTCGCACCGCGCGAACGGGCTGCTGAAGCCCTTCAGGTAGAACTGACTGAAGAAATCCCGGCCGCTCTCACAAGCCTGTCGGAACGCATTACAGGGCTCAGCTCTGAACCCGATATTCTTGCTGAGGCTCAACGCCTTGCCGCTGCCGGCCGGATTGCGGCTGAGGACAAAGAGGCTGCAACAGCACGCAAAGCGGTAAGCGATCTGCGCGCACTGGCGTCCGAGCTGGCAGCCGTTTTTGAGGTTCGTATCGTTTCCAGGCCGGGTACGCCAACGGGTGTTACCCGAATTCCGGAAGCCAATCCCAACACACGCAACTATTACCTTGTTGTCGAAGCGGTTGGCCCTGACGGTTCGGTCATGGAACGCGAAATTACCTCGGAGGAAGACGGCAAGGCCAAAACCGTCGCGATCTGGGCTCAGCGCGTATCCAAATCCACCTTTGATGCCGTGCGCAAGGACAAGGCTGCCGATGGTATCGTTCAAAAGAACCTGCTCGGGCAAAAGAATGCCGGAACGCGGGACGTTGAATGGACCCGGGCTGTGGAAGAAGGAGCCATCACGGAATGGTAGGCCGCTCCCCTTTCCTGTTTGACAGGAGCCAATTGTCATGTTGACCGGACGCCAGACCCTTGGGTCAATCGAACAGGCGCTTGGTGACCTGCGCCGCGAGGAAGCCGAACTGGGCAACCGGATCGACCGTGCGACCCGCGCCCAGGCCGATCTGCAAACGCAGCAGAGCGATGCCTACAAGGAACTGGCGCGGTTTCGTCTTGAAAACCACGCCGCCGAAACACTCGACACCCGGCTTGACAAGGCGGCGCGTGAGGCCAAACGGCTTCTTGATAAGCGCGGCAACGACTACAAAGTGCTGACTGAACAACTGCGTGAACGGGAAACCGCACGTTCAGAAACACAGCGCAAACGTAATACGCTAGCCGCAGAGCAGGATGACGCGGCAACCCGCATGGATGAGTTGATGGAAACCGTCGACACCATGCTGGAAGCAGACGCTGAATTTCTGCAACAAAAACGGATTGTCGATGCAGCGGAACAGACAGCCGAGGCAGCTGCTGCAAAGGCAGCGACTTCCGAAGAGGACCGCCTTGAAAAGGGTAAGGCCTACGAAGACGACCGCCTGTTTATATACCTGTGGCAACGCGGTTTCGGCACACCGGCCTATGACAAGCGCGGCATCATCCGCTCCCTGGACCGCTGGGTTGCCGGCTTGATCGGTTATCATGACGCGCGGGCAAATTACGCCATGCTGACCAGCATTCCTGAACGCATGGCCAAACACGCGGAGCGGTGTGCAGAAAAAGCTGTTGTCGAAGCAGAAAAACTGTCCAGCATGAGCCGGAAGGCCATGACCCAAACAGCAGGAGAGGATCTGGCTGGAAAGATTGATGATATCGCTGATCAGATCGTTTCCCTGGACGCAGAACTTGACGGTCTGGATCGGTCAGTCGACACCGTCTCCAGCGCCCTTCAGGAATATGCCAAGGGCGAAGATGACGGCTATCTGAAAGCAGAAGAGGCACTTTCAAGATCACTCAAGGCCGATGATCTGCGTGACCTGTGGCGCCAGGCGCTTGAGACCCCCTCCCCGGACGATGAAAAAATCGTCCGGCGGATTGAAGACCTGATTGAGCGGGCTGAACGGCATAGCCGGGATATCCGGCAGGACCGGGAGTTGCAACGTGACATATCCCGCCGCCGCGCCGAGCTGATGGAAGTGACACAGAACTTCCGGCGCAGTGGCTATGACAATTGGGACTCAACCTTCTCCGACGATCGCTTGACGACGGTTTTGCTGGGCGAACTGGTCAAGGGCGCCATCAGCGGTGCGGACTATTGGGCCCGGGCGAAACGCAGCCACAAGCGGCGCAAACCCCGCGGCGGACGTGTCGGCTTCAAGCATGGGCGTGGTTTGCCAAAGTCCATGGGCGGTGGTTTCAGTGGCCGTGGCCTCGGCGGCGACCGGGGCAGTGGCGGGTTCGGCTCCGGGGGATTTGCCGGTGGCGGGTTCAAAAGCGGCGGCGGTTTTGGCGGCGGTGGTTTCAAAACCGGCGATACGTTCTAGATCCGGCCAAAGAAGAATGCTTGCTTACGTAACTCTTCGGAGTTGCCGCAGGGTCTCAACGAATGTCGAGCTTTTGAGACCCCCCCTCAGAGATCGTTAACTAAGATCGGGCAAGTTGTAGCCATTGTTAGGGTTCGGATCCATAACTGAGGTTGTTTTGGTTTGATCGGGAAAACCCAAATACCAGGAGTGGAAGTGAAGGCAATGCGGTGCATTTTCAAACCTTTCGCGACGCCGGAGTTGGGCTTTCACGATCAAATCCGCAGGACGCAAAATTGGCTTCACGCCGCAGTGTCAGCGCCTTTGACCGGGCAACCAGCCCGGCCTGCAGCCGCTTCCTCGCGAACTATTGCCAATTTTCCGCCAAAATAATCTCTGTTATGTATCCAAACCCTAGTCTCTAGAATATGCCACTTTGCCTATTCGCAGTTTGATGACGAAGGATTGCCTTATGCGCAAACTCCTGATCCCGGCCCTCTTCTCGGCTCTTGCCGCCTGCCAATCCCAGCCGGCCAGCACACCGACAAAGGAACAGCCTACGCTGACCGTGCCCCAGGGTGCGCAAAGTGTGACCATTGCCGCTGACCCTGCCACCGTAAGGTCAACACTGGTTGCAAGCGCACGCGAAAAGGGAACTCCGGTCGTTCAGGACGAACCCAACATGATCGTCATGGAACGCAAGATGACCGGAGAAAACCCGGCGCTGGATACGGAATTCGGACCTTCAGACAATGGCGACCGTGTCATCCGCATCCGCATTCGCTTTTCCGGCGGCAACTGCAAGACGCTTGCAGTTCAGGATCTTGCAGTCATCAACAACGCCCGGACCGCGCTTGAGCAGAGCTTTGTTCTTCCTGGCAATCCGAACACCATGCAAAGCCTTCAAGGCATGAAATCGAAGGCTGAAAGCGCCAGCTCCTGTCCGGCGCTTTCTTCCTGAGTTCATAAGAAATCTTAGGCCGGCAGGGCTTCCGGGGCGAACTGTTCAAGAAACTCCGGCGCCGGCTGTATGGGTTTGATTACATCAATCAGTACACCATTTGGATCTTCGGTAATGAAATGCCGCTGGCCAAAGGGCTCATCACGCAGTTCCAGAAGCACCGGCAGTCCGTCCTGGACCACCCGGTCATAGACCGCATCCACATCTTCAACTTCAAAATTCAGCAACAAGCCCGCAGCAGACCGGTCCCGGCCCTTGAGCGGTATCGTCTCGTGTGTCTGAAGAAGGATGGCTAGATTGACCTTCTCATCCTCCTCCGACTGAAGGTGGATGTACCAGCCTGCCTCGAAAACCGTCTTGAAACGGAAGTGCTGTTGATAAAACCGCGCTGTTTCGACGACCTTACTGGTCATCACGACCGGATAAAACTGGGTGCATTTCATGACTTCCCTCCTCACACAAATAGACATACAGTATGTATGTAAATATCAATTAACATACAGGCTGCATGTATGCAAGAAGGTTCAACAAGACGGAGCCAGGCCGAACGCCGGGCTGAAACACGCAAAGCCCTACTAACGGCCGCACGCGCTCTTTTTGTGGAAAAGGGATATGCGGAGACCGGGACGCCGGAGATCGTGAAAGCCGCCAAGGTAACCCGGGGCGCGCTTTACCATCACTTCACAGACAAAGCGGATCTGATGCGTGCCCTGGTCCGTCAGGAAGCCCAGGCTGTAGCAGACGGCATCGATTTGAACACAAGCGTGGACCAAAAACCCGCAGACGCATTCATGGCCGGCGCTGTCGCCTATTTCTCCGCCATGTCTTGTCCTGGCCGGGCAAAGATCATTCTGCTTGAAGGGCCGGCCGTGCTCGGTCTTGCCGAAATGGCTGAACTCGATGCGGAAACTGGCGGGGCAACTTTGCTTGAAGGATTACGGCACAGCGCAAAGCACGGTTACCTGGAAGGCGTGCCTCTTGAGCCTTTGGCAGAGCTTCTGTCTTCGGCCTTCGACCGCGCCGCCCTGGCAATCGCAAATGGCGGTGACCGGCAGGCCTATGAAACCGCAACAAGACTGTTATTGCAGAGTATCTTGCAGAAGGCGGATTGATCCGCCAAATCGCCCTATGAGCCCCCGGTAATCCAGCTTTGGTTGATTTACGTACTCAGTTCAGTATGAAAATTTTGAGGGTGAGCATTGTGAGGAAAACACTGATGTTCGGCGTTATCGCGTCTGCACTGTCCTTTCTAGGCCCAGCAGCAGCCAATGACGGTAAAAACAGCTCTGCACATGATTACTCATTTGAGATGGCGGACGGTTCCAAGCTGGATCTTAGCCGGTATGCAGGACAGACTGTTCTAGTGGTCAACACTGCTTCGCATTGCAGCTTCACCCGCCAATATGGTCCGCTTCAGGCACTTTATGAAAAGTACAAGGATCGCGGCTTCACAGTTATTGCGGTTCCCTCAAATGATTTTGGCGGCCAGGAACCTGGGTCCAACGCAGAGATCGTGGAGTTTGCGGAAGACAAATTCAGCGTCGAGTTCCCAATCGCTTCCAAGGTGAGAATCAAGGGTCAGGACAGCGAGCCGTTCTATCAATGGGCGCAGAACGAAGCCGGCGTGATGGGCAAGGTTCGCTGGAACTTCCATAAATACCTGATAGGACCGGACGGGAAGATGGCCGGATGGTTCTCCACCTTCACAGAACCGCAATCCAATAAGCTCGCGCGCGCCATAGAAGACACCCTCCCTCCAGATATGGCCCAGACTGGCAGCGGTTCTTAAACATGCGTCCTTCGTCTGCCTCCATCTGCCGGTCACCGGATGGGACCGCACCTGAGCAGCTGACAGTCTATTTTGACGGCGGCTGCCCTGTGTGCGTCATGGAAGTTGGCTATTATCGCCGCATAGACAAGGCGAACAGGGTCTCCTGGATCGATATTGGCGCTCTGACTGATGCTGAGATACCGGAGGGCAAGAACCGGGAAGACCTCTTAGGGATCTTTCATGTTCAAAACCGCAACGGTGCCTGGGTAATCGGTGTTGATGCGTTTGCTGCGATCTGGCGCGAGCTCCCGGGCTTTCGCCATTTTTCCTGGACCTTCAAAGCGCCCGCGCTACGTCAAGCAGCCGGGGTCTTCTACCGCGCCTTTCTATTGTGGCAAAAACAGCACCGCTTGAAACGGAAGAGATGTGCGCAGTCGGGTGTTCCAGCACAGTGACGTGCTGGCCGGGCACATTCGTACGGCTGCCAACACCTGACTGCGTCGGCGTACCCTGTAAAAACAACGGATAGACCTTGCATGGTCCAATGGACCGGCCCATGATCTGGCATCATTTCAGCGCCGGACTATTCAATGCCATCCGTTTATCAATTGAAATCCCGGTTTCAGGACCTTTTGCGCCCCCTTTGTCAGCGGCTCGCTGATGCCGGTATCACGGCCAATCAAGTCACACTGACAGCGCTTGTAATCTCGGTTTGTGAAGGCGCAGCCCTTTGGCTGTTTCCAGGCCACATCCTGCCCCTTTTACTACTGCCGTTGATCCTGTTAATCCGCATGGGGCTGAATGCAATAGACGGCATGCTGGCACGGGAACACGGCCAGAAGTCAAATCTCGGCGCAATCCTGAATGAGCTTGGCGACGTCCTCTCCGACGCAGCGCTCTACCTGCCATTTGCCGCCCTGCCCTTTCTGTCTGCCGAACTGATCGTGCTGCTGGTCGTGCTGGCACTCATCGGTGAAATGACAGGCGTGATCGGCGTCCAAATCGGCGCCAGCCGCCGCTACGACGGGCCTTTTGGGAAAAGCGACCGGGCTGTTCTCTTTGGCCTTTGCGGTTTTCTGATCGCGGTAGGTCTGACCTCCGCCCTCTTTTACCAGGTGCTGTTTGCCATCGCAGTGCTCCTGTCTGCCGTTACCATCTGGAACCGGGCGCGCGGAGCCTTGAAGGAGCTTGAAACCGAATGACACTTCAAGCCATCCACTGGGCCCTGATCGGCATCTGGGGCCTGCTCGCCGCTGCAAGCGTGGTTGTCTATGGTCTGTCACGGTGTTCTGAAAAGGACATGAGCGAACTGGTTCAAAGAACTCAGAGCTGGTGGGTGATGGTGGCCATCTTCACCCTAGCCTTTCTGGTCAGCAACACGATCTCGATCATCGTCTTTGCGCTAATAAGCTTTCTCGCCCTCAAGGAATATTTCTCGATGATCCCGACCCGGCGGACCGACCGGCGGGTGCTGTTTTGGGCGTATCTCGCAATCCCGGTGCAATATTTCTGGGTCTACGATCACTACTACGGCATGTTCGCGGTCTTCATCCCAGTCTACATGTTCCTGTTTCTGCCTTTCGCCAGCCTGCTGTCGCAGCAGACCGACGGCTTTCTGAAATCCGTCGGCACGCTGAACTGGGGCCTGATGCTCTGTGTCTTTTCCATCAGCCACGCAGCCTTTCTGCTGATTTTGCCACCGGTAGAAGGCAGTTCGGCCGGTGGCGCCGGGCTTCTGCTTTTCCTGGTCTTCCTCACCCAGTTCAACGACGTTGCCCAATACACCTGGGGCAAGATGTTCGGCCGCCGTAAAATCATTCCAGGCGTTAGCCCGAACAAAACCTGGGAAGGTTTTTTGGGCGGTGTCGGCACCACATTCGTTATGGCCCTCGCCACAGCTCCCCTGGTGACACCGTTCAGCCTGGCACATGCCGCCGCCGCCGGCCTGTTGATACCTGTGGCAGGCTTCATTGGCGATGTCACCGTATCGGCGCTGAAACGCGACCTTGGAGTCAAGGACACCGGCAGCCTCATTCCCGGCCACGGCGGCATCCTCGACCGGATCGACAGCCTGACCTTCACCGCCCCGCTGTTCTTCCACTTCACCCGCTATTTTTATTACTGAGAGCGATGATGCAGGTTTTCCGCCATTGCCATCCCGAAAGCCCCCTCTCCCCGTGGGAGAGGGCTGGGGTGAGGGTTCAAACCTCTCGGGAGATGGAAACCTCTGCCCCCTCATCCGGCGCGTTGCGCCGACCTCTCCCAATGGGAGAGGTTACTTGGGACCGGATGACCTTTAAGCATTTCCGGGCAACGCGCCGGCAGAAGGAACCCTAATCCATGCTGCAGAAGGCCTTTTACATTTTCATCAAGATCGCGGTTTTGTTCCTGCTCGGCCTGAACGTGCGGCGCAAGGAGCTGCTGCCCTCAAGTGGTCCGGCCATCATCGTCGCCAACCACAACAGCCATCTGGACACAATGGTACTGATGGCCTTAATGCCCCTGTCGAGACTGAAGGACATCAAACCGGTTGCAGCAGCCGACTATTTCTTTTCATCGCCAAGGAAGGCCTGGTTTTCCGAACACGTGCTCGGCATCATCCCGGTAGAGCGCAAGGGCAAGGACCGCACCTCCGACCCGCTTCAGGGCTGCTATGAAGCACTGGAAAACAACCAGGTTCTGATCCTATTTCCGGAAGGCTCACGCGGCGAACCGGAACAAATGACGGAACTGAAAAAAGGTATCTCTTTCCTGGCGGAGAAATGCCCGTCAGCGCCTGTTGTGCCGGTCTTCACCCATGGCCTTGGCAAGGCCTTGCCGAAAGGCTCGTTCCTGCTTGTACCGTTTTTCTGCGATGTGTTTGTCGGAGAGCCGATCTCCTGGGAAGGAGACCGGACCGGCTTCATGAGCACCCTGCAGGACCGGTTTGCCGCCCTCTCATCGGAAAAGAACTTTGCGCCCTGGGAATAAGGCCGCAGCAGCCGCGGCAACTGCATGGGGTTTTGCAGAGGCTACGCTTTTCTTCATCGTCCCGGATGTCCTGCTGACCTTCCTCGCTCTGAAATCCGGAATGCGGGCATTTCAATGTGCTCTGTTCGCAGCGCTTGGCGCCACGATTGGCGGTCTCGTTATTTGGTCACTCGCCAATGCCGCCCCTGACAGAACATTTGCCGTTCTACTCATGGTTCCCGGCGTTTCAAACGCGACCTTCGAAACCGTCAAATCGTTGATGGATCAAGGGATTTATCTCGGCATGCTGACGGGCGCCTTTCTCGGCGTTCCCTTCAAGGTTTTTGCAGCGGAAGCCGGATCAGCAGACCTAAATCCGATCACCTTTGCCGTCCTCTCCCCGGCAGCACGCCTGCCGAGGTTCTTAGCTCTGTCTGCCCTTGCCTGGGCTCTGTCATGCCTTGTCGGCAGCCGTTTGTCCGTTCGGAGCAAACTTGCTGTCACAGTGGTCATCTGGGCAGCGTTCTATTTTTTCTACTTCAAGGCTGTCGGCTGGTAATTTCGCCCTGCTACTTGCTGCGAAGCGCATAGCGGTAGGGTTCTTCAAAGACATCGATCACCTTGGTTCCGGCCTTGATCAAAGCTCCGTGCTCTACCCCGCTCGGGATGTCGTAAATCGCACCAGAGGTCATTGTGCGGGTCTCGCTTCCAATGGTGAACTCGATTTCCCCATCCAGAACCGTGCCCCATTGCGCCAGATGAGAGTGCGGCGGCAGCACCATGTCTTGCACAAATTCAAAAAACACCACCAGTCCGGCTTCAGACTGCACCGCATAGGACTTCACCACATCATCGGGAAACGGCACGTCAAGCGCTGGAAACTTGCGAATAAATTCTGGAAAATTCATGTTCTGCATCCCTCAACAAGCAGGAGCGGAAACCACCGCCCGCCCCTACCCATACACCAGATTGGCACCCGGTAAAGGAGTTGGTTGTCAAAGCACTATTCTGAAGTGCCACTGAACATGCCATAGTTGCGGCCACAAACATCATTTTGATCATTCGTTGAAATCTTGGGGCTCTTTTCATGTCATCTCTGGTCACGACAGATTGGATCGCGGACCACATCGCCGATCCGAATGTGCGCCTGGTGGAAATCGACTGGGACGGGCTGGCGTCCTACGAAGCCGGACACATCCCCAGTGCCCTCGGCTGGAACTGGAAACAGGCGCTTTGGGATCCATATGACCGCCAGTTCCCTAAGGAGAATGAGTTCTGCCGGCGTTTGGGCCTGGCGGGAATTACCTCAAACACGACCGTCGTCTTTTATGGCGAGCCGGTCCAGTTCGGCACTTATGCCTGGTGGGTGTTCAAACTGATGGGCCATGCCGACGTCAGGATCCTGGATGGTGGCAAGGTCAAATGGCTACAGGAGGACCGTCCGGTCTCTCTGGAAATACCCGACGTTCAATCTGTCTCTTATGAACTCTCAGCGCCCAAACCAGCAATCCGGGCTGGAAGAGACGATGTCTTGCAGGAGTTGAACAATCCGGACTGCTTGATCCTCGATCATCGCTCTTATGAGGAATACTCGGGAGAACGCGTCGGGCTGCCCGGCAAACCGGACACCGGCGCAGAGCGTTACGGCCGCATCCCGGGCGCGGTCCACCTCCCCTTCGACTCGCTGCTGAATGGGGATACGACGTTCAAGACCGCGGCAGAGATTGAGGAGATCGTTGGCCGGCACACCAGGGACAAGTCGCGGAACATCATCTCCTATTGCCGGCTCTCCCACCGGGCGACGCTCGCAAGTTTCGCCATGACGGAACTCCTCGGATTTGAAAACGTCCGCGTCTACGACGGCTCCTGGACCGAATGGGGCAGCATCGTCGGCGTTCCGATTGAGAGATAGAACGTCTTCAAGTAGCCGCTAAATCCGGTGACGAGCCGCCTTCCACAACGAAAATCTCTTTTGCAACAATTATGAGGTCATCACCGCAATCTGCGGTGAGACAGACCCCGCTTGAAGATTGGCGAAGTATTAGACCAGACAATTCGCTTTGCGTTGTGCATAGTCCATCAATTTTCAAAGTTTGAACGGCAAAAAAATCAAAAGTGACCCGATCGGTTGACGAACGGACATAAGGATCGATAAGCGTCAAGTCCGCGCAATAGATTGGTTGAACTCCCGCTTGGATTTCCGATGCACACTCGGGCGTGATCGATACATTCCAAATCACCCAATCATGGAAATGATCGCATTTTTCAAATAGTTCTTTGAGTTGAGCTACTGACTTCCGGTTTTTGCGTTTCATGATCTGTTTAGGCCTCGAAAACAGATAACGAACAATAATCGGAAGGCTTTAATCCTACAATGGACAGTATCGCTCAGCTCCCCAGCACTTCCTTCACGGTTGTGGCCAGCTGCTTAAGGGTGAAGGGCTTGGGCAGGAAGAAGAACTTCTCGTTTTCCGGCAGGTTTTCTTCAAAGGCGTCTTCCGCATAGCCGGAAACGAAAATGATCTTCAGGTCCGGCCGGGTCTTGCGAAGCTCTACCAGCAGGGACGGCCCATCCATTTCCGGCATGACCACATCGGAAACGACCAGATCGACTGCCCCTTCGGTTTCTTCCATCACCTCTAGCGCTTCCGTGCCCGATCCGGCTTCATGCACCGTATAGCCGCGTGACGTCAGAGCCCTCGCCGCAAAAGCGCGGACTGCTTCTTCGTCTTCCACCAGCAGGATCGAGGCAGAACCGGTCAGATCGGCGACCTTTTCAGGTTCTGCCTGTGGCTCGTCGGTCTTTTCTTCCTCAACGGCTGGAATATGGCGCGGCAGGAACAGGCGGAAGGTCGTGCCTGCATCCACTTCGGAGGTGCAGAAGATGAAGCCGCCCGTCTGCTTGACGATGCCGTAGACCGTGGAAAGGCCAAGGCCAGTACCCTTGCCAACTTCCTTGGTGGAGAAGAACGGATCGAAGATCTTCTCCATGACGTCCGGCGGCATCCCGTGACCGGTGTCTTCCACTTCTACCAGCGTGTACTCGCCAGCCTGCATGCCGCGGGTGTTCTCAAACTGGGTGGATTCTGCTTCCGACACGTTCCTCGTCCGGATCGTCAGACGGCCACCATCGGACATGGCATCGCCCGCATTCACCGCCAGATTGACAATCACCTGCTCCAGCTGATTGAGGTCAGCCATCACAGGCCACAGATCGCGGCCGTGAATGACCTTGAGTTCCACCTTTTCGCCGAGAAGGCGGTCCAGCAGGATCGACAGATCCGCCAGCACGTCGTTCAGCTCAAGCTGTTGCGGCCGCAAGGTTTGGCGGCGGGAGAACGCCAGCAGCTGCCGGACGAGGCCAGCGGCCCGGTTGGCGTTTTGCTTGATGTTCATGATGTCCTGGAACGACGGATCAGTGGGCCGGTGGCTGGCAAGTAGCAGATCCGAGAAACCGATGATCGCAGTCAGGACGTTGTTGAAATCGTGGGCAACACCGCCAGCAAGCTGGCCGATGGCCTGCATTTTCTGGCTCTGGGCAAACTGGGCCTCCAGCGCCCGCTGTTTCGTGGTCTCCAGCGCGTAAACAATGGCCGCTTCACCGTCGCCCTCGCCTTCCTGAACGGCGGAGACGTAGAAGGTTGCCGACCTTGGATCATTGCCTTCCACAAGCGGAATGTCGACCGGCGCGATTTCGCCGATGTCATCTGCGGCCGCGCTGAGCGCCTTTGCCAGATCCTCGCGCCCGCGCTCGGCGACATAGGCCTCGAGTTTCGGAGATTCCTCGTCCATGTCGACGGCGCCGAACAGGCGCAGGAACGGTGCATTGGTTCTTAGAACGCGGCCTTCCTTGTCGAGCGAGGCAATTGCAATCGGCGTGTTGTTGAAGAAACGGGCAAACCGCACTTCTGCAGCCCGCAAGGCCTCAGACGCTTCCTCGCCTTTTGACCGGTTCAGCACCAGCGTACGGCTGTCGCCGGGCTGACCATTTTCGCCAAAGGGAACCCGGTGCAGCAGACGGACCGGAAGACCGCGGCCATTGCGCGTTACGAAATCAAGGTCGAAGGTTTCGGACTTGACCTCACCGGCCTGTCCCTTGACCGAGCGGATAAGTTCCGCGCCGTCGCCGCTGACGATCGCGCCTAGATCAAGTCCGCCAATTTCAAATTGCGCCAGATCATAGCCAAGCCAATCGGCCAGCGTTGCGTTCAGATAGACGATCCGGCTGTCTCCATCACAGGAAAAGAATCCGGCAGGTGCATGATCGAGGAAATTGATGACCCGCTGCAGTTCCTGGAACGAATCTTCCTGCTCCGCCCTGTCGCGGGAGATGTCGGCCAAATGCCAGACCGTAAGCTTGCGGCCACTGCCACCTTCCTTCGGGCTGACGACCAGCGGGCGGATCGAAACCCGGTACCAGCGCGCAGCGCCTTCCGCCCGGCCGAGCGGAAATGGCATCCTGATTTCTTCTTGGGCACGGCGCCCGTCGCGCATCGCCTGGGACAAGCGGAAAACCGCATCGGCCGCATCCGGATCACTGGAGAAGACCCGTTCCATGACGCGCACATCGGCCGCAGTCTTGGCGCCGGTCAAATCCGCATAGGCCTGATTGGCGTAGATCAGCCGTCCATCGGTGTCCGTGACCAGAGCCCCTTCATCGAGGGTATCAAGAAACGCAGACGCAATCGGATTGCCGCCCTGGCGGGAAGCCAGACGAAGAAAACCGATAGCACCGGCAAACAGGCAGAACACGCCGACAACCGACAGCACGCCCAGCAGTCCTAGAACGAACGGCTGCGCATGGGCCCGGTCCATCAGGGCAAAGCCGACAGCGGCACCAACAAGGGCGACGGCGAGCGCCATCAACAGCCACATGTTGCCGGTCCGCTCCGGCCGGTCGATTACTGGTTCCGGCGGCATCCCGTCCAGATCATTCATCCTGTTACTCCCCGGCCCGAATCGTATTGCCGGACCGACTCCAGCATTCTGTGCTTGTCAGCTATTTTCAACTGCCTGAAGGTCATCGTCACGACTAATTTGACCGCCAGCTCTTCTGTTTGCGCATCCGGAAGACAAAGCCGATCACCTCCGCGACAGCCTTGTAGTGCACTTCCGGCACTTCCTGATCTATTTCCACGGTTGCATAAAGCGCACGCGCCAGCGGCGGATTTTCGACCACCGGAATATCGTGCCCTTTGGCCACTTCCCTCATCTTTAGGGCCACTGCGTCTACCCCTTTGGCCAGGCACAAGGGGGCGCCCATACCCTCGTCGTATTTCAGAGCCACCGCATAGTGGGTCGGGTTGGTAACAACCACTGTGGCTTCCGGAACAGCCGCCATCATGCGCTTGCGGCTGCGCTCCATGCGCAACTGCCGGATCTTGCCTTTTACCTGTGGATCGCCTTCCGTCTGCTTGTATTCTTCCTTCACTTCGCGCAGCGACATCTTCTGTTTCTTGTGCCATTTGTTGCGCTGATAGAGCAAATCAGCACCGGCGACCACGGTCATAACTGCCAAAATCGCCGCCAGGACCTGCAGCACGAGAACCCGCACTTCTTCCAGCAATATCGTCGGATCGGCGAAGATCATGATGTCCGCTTCATCACGGTGCGGCCAAAGAACCGCAACCATGACAGCACCGACGATCGTGATCTTGGCCATGCCCTTGGCAAAGTTCACCAGGCTGTCGGCAGAAAACAGCCGCTTGAAGCCGGACAGCGGCGACACCTTCGACAGCTTCGGCTTAATCGTTTCTGCCGTGAACACCGCCTGGTGCTGCACCAGATTGCCGGCAACGGCCATCAGTACCAGGGCAATCAGCGGCAGGCCGACAATCAGGCCAACGGATTGTCCGGTGTCCCGCCACAGGGCTCTCAGCGCATAGCCATCCATCGGGATCTGGTGCGCGTGCTCCATGAAGCCTTTCAAGAGCCCTCCCAGCGATGACGCGACACCCGGCGCAAAGATCGCGATCATCAGCGTGGTTCCCGCCAAGGCAAACCAGGTGCTCACTTCCTGCGATTTCGGTACGTCCCCCTTGTCATGCGCTTCCTTTAAGCGCTTTTGCGTGGGTTCCTCTGTTTTTTCTGCATCATCGGTATCGTCGGCCATATTACCCCCTTACCCGGCCGTAAACTTGCCCAGCGCCTGATTGAAATGATCCATGTAGAAGGTCATCAGGGTGCCGAGCAGGACGAGAAGCAGAGCCAGCCCGATCGCGATATTCACAGGCATGGCGATAAAGAAGATCTGCATCTGCGGCATCAGCTTGTTGAGCAAGCCGAGGCCGAAATAAAACACGATGCCGACCACGATGAACGGCGCGCTCATGCGCGTCGCGATGGAAAACATGTGAGCAACCGTATCGGTTGCCATTGCTGCAAAATCCTCCCATGGCAGCCAGCGGCCAGGCGGAAACAATGTGAAACTGTCATGCATGGCCGCAATTACCAGGTAGTGGGCGTCCGTTACGAACACCAAGGTCATTCCAAGGATTGACAGGTAGTTGCCGTAAAGCGCCCCCTGCTGCCCCGCATTGCCGATATCCGTCCCCAGAGCGAACGCCATGCCCGACTGGCTCGCCATGATCACACCGGCCGTTTGCAGCGTGAACGTGATCAGTTTTGCGCACAGGCCGATGGCAGCCCCCGTCAGCATTTCGCCGCCGAACAGGAACATCAGCCCCGTTGGACTATCCAATAGATTGTCCGGGTATAGCGCAGAGCCGACCGGATACAGCACCAGGGTCAACATCAAGGCGATGGTCAGGCGGATGCGCATGGGAATGGAAGTTTCCCCGAGCGCAGGCAGGATCATCACCATGGTGCCCAATCTGGCGAACATGAGCATAAAGACGGCTGCGATCTCGGGAAGATATGAGAGTTGCAGCGTCATGAAACGCGCTCACGTCAGGACGTTGCCAGGATCAGTTCGGCAACCCGCGCCATATACGCGGCCAGCAACTGGCCCATGAAAGGGAGCGTAACGATCAGCGTCACAAAAATTGCCAGTATCTTCGGCACGAACACCAGCGTCATTTCCTGGATTTGCGTCAGAGCCTGGAACAAGGCAATCACGACGCCGACAAGCAAACCGATAATCATGACCGGGCCTGCCACGAGGATCATGGTCCAGACGCCTTCCCGGGCAATATCGAGCACTTCTCCGCCGGTCATGATTGCCTCTCCCGACCCAATTAGATCGGCATACGCATGATTTCCTCGTAGGCCGAGATGACACGGTTACGAACGGTCACCATCGTCTCAAGGGCTACTTCGGTTTCGGCGATTGCTGTTACCACGTCAACAACGTCGGTTTTTCCTTCCACAAGACCTATTGTCTTCTG
Organism: Roseibium sp.; assembly: GCA_965230705.1. Lineage (GTDB taxonomy): Bacteria > Pseudomonadota > Alphaproteobacteria > Rhizobiales > Stappiaceae > Roseibium. The sequence continues at coordinate 709,048 of CBDDLN010000002.1, forward strand.
ATCGGTCTCCCGCCCCTTGTCGACGACCGTTTCCACTGCTTCTTGAACCATTTGACCGAAATTGACGCCGCTGCGGTCTTGATTCACATCGCCAGCGCCGGAGGTCTGCTGTGCCAGCTTGGACGCCATCTGATAGGCATTATTTGCAATAGCCGAGGTGGACATGGAGAATCAGTCCTTCATCTGATCGTTGGCGAAAAGCCGGGCTCAGGCCCGAAGAATATCGATGGTTTTCTGGACCATACGGCGGGTCGCCTGAATGACATTCAGGTTTGCCTCGTAGGACCGCTGCGCTTCCCGCATGTCGACCGTTTCGACCAGCGTGTTCACATTCGGCTCCTTGACGAAGCCCAGTTCGTTGGCCGCCGGGTGGCCTGGCTCATACCTCTCCAGAAACGGCGAAGTGTCCTCTTCCACTTTTCCGAGTTTCACCAGATCCGCGCCGACTTCCTTTTCGAAGTGCGCTTTGAAGGTCGGAATCTTCCGGCGGTAGGGATCTTCATCGGGCGTCCGGCCAGTTGAATCGGCGTTGGCGATGTTTTCTGCGATAACCCGCATCCGGCCGTTTTGGGCCTTCAGGCCAGACGCCGAAATGAACAGCGATTTAATCAAATCCATGGCTAGTTTCCTAAGCGTTCAGCCCGGTCAGGCGTTTTTGGCAAGGGCGGTCCGGATCAAACCAAGCCCGCGCGAGTAGAGTGTAGAAGCGGCCTGAAAATCCATCTGGTTCTCGGTCACCTTCATCATCTGCTCTTCAAGAACCACGTTGTTGCCGCTGGGCGTAATCTCGAACATGTCCTTTTCTTCGAGCTTGCCCGTACCGCCCGCCATCGCACCTGACAGGTGGCCAGCTTTGGTCCGGGTGGTCTCCAGGCCGAAGTTCTGGCGGCCGAGATGGTCGGCAAAACTGTAGGATTCGATTTCCTTGGCCCGATATGACGGCGTATCAGCATTGGCGACATTCTCCGCCAAGGCAGACTGCCGGACCTGATGCCATTGCATTTTCGACTTCAACGCCTGAAACAGGGATAGGTCTGTGAGGGACATGCGAGTCACCATTCGTTAACAAACTAGGCAAACATTGCCGCTCAGAAGGTTAACGAAAAGTTAACGCGTAGGACGACCCACCCAGCAGCTTCCGCAAAAATCCGTGGAAGAGCGGCTTATAGCCTCGCAATTTGCGAAAATGGCCCAGCCTCCAGCAGGCAGAATTTTCCCATCTCTGTTAACTTAGACGGACTGAGATTCGGCGTCAGCGGACCACCGGCAGCCGGCACCGAAAAACGGGCGATCACAAAAGAAGACCGCGAAACACAATGCGGTGCGCAGAAACTGCGCGGGGCGGGGCAGACGAGGAACGTATGTACACTTGGATCGAAAATACCTTTGGAATTGGAGATGGCCTGGCACGCGGATTGGCCTTCGCGATTTCCCTGGCGGTTGTACTGGCCTTGTTTGCCCTGTTCGTCTTCATCGTGAAACGCCTCGCAGGCGGCCGTGTGGCATCGGTCCGCAGCCGGCAACCGCGCCTTGCCGTTATGGACACCACGAGCATCGACACCCGGCGCAGACTGGTCCTGATAAGACGGGACAACATTGAGCATCTGCTGCTGATCGGCGGGCCTGCCGATGTGGTCGTCGAACAGGGCATCATTCGCGGCGCACCCGTCGGCACCGCCCTGCCCCGTCCCCAGCCGGTGATGCAAGCTGTCACCGGTCAAATTCCCGTGGCTGACAACCCGGCCTTGCCAGCCGGCAACCTGGCAAGCTCCCTACCTGTTGGCGAACAGATCGAAGAGGAAGTGCCACAAGACGAACCTCGGGCCAAGCAGGTTGTTGCCGCTGCCAAACCGGCGTTGAAAGAGAGCAGCCCTCCTTCCGCCTCGCCTCCACAACCTGCAACTGAAGAGACAAAAAGCGCAACTCCGTCTCTGCGTGCACGGCTTGCGGAGCTGAAAAAGTCGGCAACGCCTGGATCCTCAAAACCGGAAGCCGCGGCTGAAAAAACAGAAACCGAACCGCGCAGGTTTTTCAAAAAGAAGTCTGCACCGGCAAATCCTGAACAGCCAAAGGTCGCCGTTCCAACTCCCGTTGCCACCGCCGCAAATCCTGCTTCCGTTTCCCCTGCCGGAAACTCAGTCCCCTCGGAGCCCGATGAAATTCCGCCGCCTGTAGCGGAAATTGCACCTGAGCCCACGCCGGGCTTCTCGATCGCTTCAACGAGTAACAGCGACACCAAGAGCAAGGAAAACGTCTCCGAGCTGGTGCGTAAGCTTACCACTCCGAAAAAAGCAGCTGCGCCTGAACCGGCTATGCCACGGCGGGTCACGCCGCCTTCCTCCGGACCTGGCGCAAAAGCGACAACAGCATTCCATCCGGAGACCCGCAAAGAACCTGCCGCGGAAACAGACACACCATCTTCGGACCCTGGAGCAATTACGGCCGTTGCAGCAAATCCCGGCCCGTCAAGTTCCGTCGCATCGGAACCGGCCACAAAAACCCCAACACCGTCGACAATAACTGCCGACACAAAAAGTCTGGAAAAGGCCAATCCGGTGGCATCTCCCGACACATCGATAACCCCGGTCACATCTGGAGAGGCCGCAACACCGGCCAAACCGGCTGAAGCAACTTCCAATTCCAATGGATTTGCTGCAGTCCAGCCGGTTCGGCCGGATGAAAAGTCACCAACTGCCAACAAGGCACCCGTAATCCCGGCAACAGAAGCACGCGTTACAGATTTCGCCGGACGGGCGTTGGCGGCAGCAAAGACCAACAGCACTTCCAAGCTGGTGAAACCACCGGAAAAACCGGCGGTTGCGAACGACACGCCCGCAATGGCCGAACTCAATCCAATAGAAGATGAAATGGCCAAGTTACTGGACGAGATCCACGGAACCCAAAAAGCATGACCATCAATCGTGGCCGGCGCCAATTCCAGCCGGCCCTGATCACTGTTGCAACAACGATCGCCGCGATCGCGTTTTTCGCGGGGCCTGCGATGGCCCAGGAAGTCACCCTGGGCTTTCCCGATGACGCGAGCCTGACGGAACGCGCAGTTCAGCTTGTTGCACTGCTGACGGTTCTCTCGCTCGCGCCGTCGATCCTCGTGATGGTGACCAGCTTTACCCGTATCGTTGTGGTTCTGTCGCTTCTGAGGTCGGCGATTGGCCTCCAAACGGCGCCACCGAACATGGTGATGGTAAGCCTTGCGCTCTTCTTGAGTGCTTTCATCATGGCGCCAACCTTGCAGAACGCCTATTCGGAAGGCATTGAACCCCTGATCGAGGGCGACATTGAATTTGATCAGGCCTTTGAGCGAACGTCTGGCCCATTCCGAACATTCATGCTCAGCCAGGTCCGGGAAAAGGATCTGATGCTTTTTCAGGAACTCTCCGGACAGGATACGCCGGAAGCACCTGAAGACCTGGCCATGAGTACATTGGTTCCCGCCTTCATGATCAGTGAACTTAGGCGGGCCTTCGAAATCGGATTTCTTCTTTATTTGCCCTTCTTGATCATCGACCTGGTCATCGCATCGGTCCTGATGTCCATGGGTATGATGATGCTGCCGCCAGTGGTTATCTCTTTGCCGTTCAAATTGATCTTTTTCGTTCTTGTAGACGGCTGGAACCTGGTTGCCGGATCACTCGTCAAGAGCTTCGGCGGCGGCTAGATCCTCGACAGATATCGCAATGAATGCATTGTTTCTGACATTTTCCTAAAAGTAGAGGAAAATTAAGATAGCCACGTAATTATTACCAGATCAACGCGGAGGAAGTTCCCCTGCGTAATGTTTTGGATTTATTGTGCTTAGAGATCAACTTGAACAGCTTGCCCGTATTAAGGAACCTCAGGCCCGGTCACGCTTGATCCGGACACTGGTGGGGGAATACGCCCGCTCCACGGAAGCTGAACCATCTGCGGTTGAACGAGAGTTGTTTTCAGCCATCGTCCTGTCCGTTTTCGACCAGCTTGACCGCTCCGCACGCTACGAGCTTGTTGTTCGGCTGGCAAAAACCGACCGGATCAGCTCCGATTTGGCGGACAGGCTGGCACAAGAAGATTTTGAGCTGTCAGAACCGGTAATTGAAGGATCACCTGCCATCAGCCAGAAGGCCCTGATGGAACTTGCCCGGGGGTCCAGTGATAGAAAGCGGCTATGCGCGGCGTCCCGTGTCGACCTGTCGGAAAACATCACCAACACGTTGATCGCGCAGAGCCCGCGCAACGTGGTGCATGCGCTTCTGGCAAACCTGCTGGCACCGATCTCCATCAAGGCCACTCTTGCGCTTCTGATCTACGCCAATACGGAAGCTGATACGCTGGCAAGCATAGCCAACAGGGCACTCAAGGATGAGGATTTCCTCGACACCCTGAAGCATGTATCTGAGAACGAATGCCCCCTCCTTCCGGTCCCGTTGAAGCGGGCCATTGAAAAGGGTGAGCTGGAACGGCTTGCAGCCACCATTGAGGCCACGGGGCGCGATGGCGATATAGAACTGGACGGTGCAACGTTTTGCCGTCACGAGGCCAGCGTCAAGATCGCCAATGGCGAACTGTCATTCGATTCAATCCTGCGGACGTTGTTCGAACAGGAGCGGATGGATGCCGCTATCTGGCTGATCGCACGGCAGGTAAATCTGACGGACGTGGTTGTTTGCGACACGCTCAAGTCGGATGCCGACGGCGCCATTCTTATGCTGATGCTTCAAACGGGCATCGATGAGCATACCTATCGTGATTTCCTGAAGGCGCGTTGCGCCTGGCTGGATCGAAGCACGCGCTCGATTCCGGACCTCACACGGCGTTACAAGACGGAATTGCGCAAGAAGCAGCGCAAGAAAATCGTCCTGCAGGCCTGACGCCTCACTGCTGCAAATCTCTGCAATTTCAGATTATTTAACCGTTGCCGGTTTGTGCGTCCGCGGCTGCCTGACTGCCGTTTGACTTCGGCGTCATGTACTGGCGGCGATACTCATCCATAAAAGTCTCGAGCGTATCGGTATCTGCCAGCCTGTTGGCCACTTCCAGGAATTCTACACCCTGATTTTCGATCGGCCTGGTTACAACTTCAAACGCCAGTGCCTCGGGGCTGTCGGCCATCTTGGTAATGTACTTGGTCTGCAACCGGTTGAGGCTGAGCTGATCGCTGGCGAGCGAATAGGCGATCCCCGCTTTCAGGATATCCCGCCGCTCGGTTTCGTCCAAAGCAATGGAATCGGACCAGCGGGAACCATGCATTGCTTCCAGCTGCTCTCCGGCTTCCCGCCAGCTTTGAGCTGCCCAAAAGGTGTCGGCACGCAAGCGATCAACATCAGTGCCGCGCATGTTCCGTACCAGTTCAAGCGCCAGATCCGGGCGTCCGCCCGCAGTCAGTGCCCTCGCTTCAACAATATTGCGTTGCCGTGTGAGTGTTGCCGGTAGACTTGCCTGCCGCGTGACGTTGAGGACCCGCAGCGCCTGTTCCGGTTTGCGATCCATCAGGTAAAGTGCACTCAAATCGGCAGCGATCTGCGCACGTGCGGCGCCCTTCAACCGGTTGTCGACCTGGTGGCGAAGCAGCTCAATGGCCTGGTCCAGCAAGTCGACCTCAACCAGACGCTTTGTCAGCAGGCGGACCATTTCATCGCCCTGCCTGCCAATCGGCGTCATTTCCCTGAAGTCGTAGTAGAGCGCCAGCGCCTTCACCGGGGGCATCTCGTCTGCCTTGCCATCCAGGAACAGGGAGACAAACAAGCCGTTCATCTCCTCCTGAAGCAAGCGCGTCGTATCGGAATCGGCGTTAGCCTGAACCGCAGACTTCATTGCTTCGAAGGCTTCACGGTATTGCCCCTGTTCCGCATGCAGCTGGGACAGAAAACGCAATGTCTTCAGTTCAACTTCATCACCACGCCAGGAGGTTGCAAGCGCGGCGAGTTGGTCAATGGCCTCTTCAGTATCGATTTCCCCGTCCCTGTGACGGATGCGCAGCGCACGGTATTCGGCTTCCGCGGCCCGTGGCCTGTCTTGCGATTTCGCCACAAAGTCAAAAGCGGTCAGAGCTTCCTGCGATCTGCCAGAGGCATCGGCGACCCGCCCGCGCAAGATATCGTAGCGCGCAGCCTGCGAGCCGGAGACTTCGCTCGGCTCGATTTCTGCGAGAATTGAATTCGCAATGCCAAAGTCATTGGCTTCGACCATTGCCTGAGCGGCCGCCAAATTGAACTCAGCCTGAATGGTCTTCGGATAATTGCCGACAACGGCCCTACCCCGGGGCATCGCAATCCTGGCAGGTGTCCAGTCACGCAGGGCAACGTCAACAATGGTTTGCCACACTGCCGCGTCCGGGCTGTTTTTCAGATCCGGGCGGCTCAGATGGGTAAAGGCCTCCTCATAGTGACCGGCCATTGCCCGGGCAGCGCCCATCATCAAATTGAAGGAACTCTCTTGCGCCAGAGCCGGATCTTCTTCCAGAGCCAGCTCCATCAACCCCAGCGCTTCATGGGCGAACTGGTGGGCCAGGTAAAACCGGGCCAGGTCCATCAGGGCTTTCCGCCTGCGCCCCTCTGGCGATTTGCTGACGGCCCGCTGCAAGCTCAGCAGACGTCCACGATATGTTTCCGGCCCTGCAGTCGTCAGAGAAACGAATTCCACGTAACCCGGCTCATTGGGGTCGGCGATTGAGTTAAAGACACCAGTCCCACCCTTCAAGTGCCGGTTCGACAGGGCAAGCCCCCCGTCCTTCTCGATTATGACGTCATCACCAAGAAGCTTGACGCTGACCCCGTCGGAACGTTCGGCAACTGCAATCCCTTGGGCCGAGCTGAGCGCTTCCAGATCCACGAAATTCTGGGCCTTTAACAGGCCGCGTGGCGGACCAAAGCCGGTCACGATTGATATCTTGTCGCCAACAAACGGATCTTCGATCTGACGGATGTGCTGCGGATCCTTGTAAAGCACACGGAGAACGGACCCGCCGTCGCCGCGTACGTTGCGCTCCAGCTTGAGCGGAACCGACGGTTCCAGGATCATGTCGCCAATCACCAGGCTCCAGGCATTGCCATCAACACCAACTGTCGCCAGAACCGGATCATTCAAATCAAGCCGCAAGATCTGATATCCATCCTGCTGGCTGGCCTCAATTACATCCGCGGTTTCTGCGAGCGCCGAAACCATGCCCCGGGTGTCGATCGTGGCATCGGTATCGAAAATCAGCCAGATACTGTCATGACGCCGGAAGACCGCGCTGGAAACCGGTTCGACAAACGGGAAAACAACCCGAACGGTATTTCCGATGCGGCGCGCTTCAGCAGAAACAAAATTCCGTGCAGCAGCTCCAAAGCTTTCTGGTGGCCTTTCCGGAGAATTGGGAATGACATTGCCGCCTGCACGCCATGCATCATTGCCGCCCTGGTTTTCTTTCAACACCAGAGCTGGAGGTACACCGTTGGAAGGTGCAGGCGCCGTTCTCGGCTGAAGATCAGGTATTGGTGCGGGGACTACCGGATTTGGTTGTGCCGCCATTGGTCCAACAGGTGGATTAGCCGGTGAAGTGGCAGGAGGTGTGGCCGCCAGTGCTCCCGGCTTGGCTCTGGGCTGCCCATCCCCCTGTGTCTCTGCCGTTTGCGGCTTCGATTCAACTGGCGGCAAGGAAGTTGCTGGCGCGGCTGGCGTGATCGGCTGACCTCCCTGAAACGCGGGAATGTCTGCAGCGTTCACAGGTGGAAGGCCGCTTGCATTTGCCGGTGGCGGAGGGACAGCAGGAAGCCCCAATCCGCTTTCCTCGCCAAAGGGTACCATCGCCAGCGCGGCCTCATCGGCGACTGGTGGCGCTGTTGGCTGCGCAGTCGGTACAGGCGCGGAGGTCGGGGCATTCTGCCCATTATCGCGAACGTTACGTACACCTGGCGCTGAAATCATTTCCGTGCCGGTCGACGTCGCGCCAGCATTCAGCTCATCATTGATCTGTTGATTTGCCCGATCAGTCGGAACCATTTTCTCCGGAGTGATATCGATGACGTAAGTTTCGTCTTCGCGGAACGCCCGAATGTCAACGGTCGGATCTATCCGCATCAGAAACTTCAGCTTTCCCTTGTCCAGGAAAGAGGTGGCATCGACGACGCCTGGCGGCAAATGCGCACGCAGGTCTGAAATATCAAGCTGCGCCGGATGATTGAAGGTCACCTTGACGATGTCGTCTTCACGCACGAATGCGGTATCGAACCTGATTGACCAATCAAAAACGAGGCGGGTGAAGGTCGGGTGCTCGCCAATCCGAAGGGTCACCTGCGGACCTTCCTTGGCTTTCAGGCGGGCCTGCTCCAGCGCCCGCACCTTGCGCATCGCGGTTTCGGCCCGTTTCGCGAGCTCGCGAACAACATCGTCTGGCAGACCGGGCGGCAACCCTTGCCAGTTGAGTGGCAAAATATCGACGAACAGCTTTTCGCCCGCCTCAAGCGTGTTGATCCGGAACTGATCCTTCAACGCAAACCGGATGGCGCTACCATCAGGATCCCGGCGGGCAATCGCGATATAGTCGCCAAGATCAAGCGGGACGTCGTCGACATTGACATCAATCGGGCCTTCAAAGGAAATCCGGAGCACGCCGCCGGTGATCACCGCATCGTAGACTGGCAGCAATCTGCGGTCCTTGAAGGTCAGGACCAGCCGGCCATAGCCTTTCTGAGGCGCAGCCTGCAATTCCACCGCATCCAGTGTTTGCGCTTCAGCCCGATGACCAATGGCGCCTGCCCCCGAGAGTACGAGTGCGCACAAAAGCACAGCCGTCAGACGCGAGGCCTGACGTCCCAAGTTCCGGACATTTGTCCGGATCCTTTTGATGCTCCTGATGCACTTCAGCACGAGGACTTCCCTTTGGATGCCGCCAATTCCCCAGTCTTATGTAGACCGCGTTAACGCGCCCTTACGGTGGTTGATGAAATACGGATGGAATCGGTCAATTTGAGCGGATTTTCGGCAATTCCGCCTGAGCTTGCGGCGGAACCGGTTGTTCAGTGGTTTCAACACCCGCAATTGCCACGGTCAGGCGCTCGGCAGCCTCTGGAGACATCTTGCCAAGAATCACAGCCATTTTTCGCGGCTTCATCTGGCGGACAACCTTCAACAACACCGGCATGTTCAACCGGTTGAAGATCCGCGCCGCGTCCTTCGGTTTCATGTTTTCATACATGGTCACCAGGCCCGCAACTTCACTTTCTTCCTGCTTCCGTTTTTCTTCAACTACACCTTCGATCCGCTTTTCGAGTTCCTTCAGCTCATCTACCCGTTTTTGGATTCTCTCTTCGGTGGCCTGCAGAAGCTTTTCACGCAAATCCAGCTGGCCTTCCTGGTTCTGAAGAACCTCCCGCCGCTTGCCAAGGCTTTCCAGCACGGCACGTTCGGCAGCAGAACCGCCAATTTCGAGCGATTCAGGCAAAACTCCAATCACATCATCTGATTCCGGCGGCCCGTCTTGCGGTGCGTCCGCAGGATCCGCTACTGGCACTTCGGCTCCGCCACCTTCAGCTCCAGCTTCCTGCGCAACAGCCACATTGACAGGCAAAACAGCAGTCTCTGTCCCGACCGCAAGGCCGAGCAGCTTCAGCCCCAACAAAGCTGTGGCAGAAATTCCGAGCAAAGGAAGCAAACGAAGGTTCATGCAGCTGCGCCCCCGGTCCGGTTGCGGAACCGCTCAAGCCGGGCCGTCGCTTCCGCTGCGGCGCTGCGAATGTCGTCAGTTCTGGAATGACGGGCACGTGCTGGCTCAACGGCCACAGCTGGTGCTGCATGGCGCGCTTGAGGCCGCCCCTCACCTGGTGCCCGAACCGCAGCATCACGGTTTTCAGTCGCGTTCCTGGCGGCGTCCGCGATCCGGCTGATTCTCGAGAACACTTCCTCACCCCGAACGACCTGCTCGGACAGGGAATTGGACATCTCTTCCGCTTCCGTCAGACGCTTGCCCAGAGACTGGTCCGCATCATTTGCTGTGGTCTTAAGACCAAGAATCGCCCGCTCTGCAATTTCTGTCGCGGTCATCAATTCCGAGATCGTTGCTCTGAGCGTTTCTTCATCCGCCCGCAGGCGCTGCAGCCTGGAATTCAGGATCCAGCAATACGCAATGGTCACCAGCAGCAAGAATGCCACAAGACCTTCGATGATCATTCCGATCGGCAGGGTACTCATGGTGCCTCCATTTCGTTCTGCATGGCGCGCTCGAAGGCGGCCAAGGTCATTTTCGGCTTGCGAAGATTCTTGCTGACACAGATGGAAATCGAATCTTCGACCTTACCCAGCGTACCTTCTGTCAGCGGGATGTTGCCACATTTAATGGTAACGGGGTCCGCCGGTTCAATATCGAATATCAAGGTTTGCCCAACATCCAGACTCAGAACCCGGCCCAGCGGCAGATGGGTCTCGTAAAGGACTGCATCAACCTCTACTTCCGCAGCGTGAATTTCCGTTGCCAGGTGCCCTTCCCAGATCGGATCGCGGCCGAATTTCTCGCCCATGAACATCTGAAGCAGCAGATCGCGAATCGGCTCCAGCGTTGCATAGGGCATCATGATCTCGACGGTACCGCCGCGATCTTCCATATCGATACGCAATTCGACCAGGATTGCCGCATTGGCAGGCCGGGAGATTGCTGCAAACCTCGGATTTGTTTCCAGGCGCTCCAGATTGAAATGAACTGGGGATAGCGGCGCGAACGCCTGCTCCGCGTCCTGCATGATGATCTCCACCATCTGCTGGACAAGGTTCATTTCAATGGTCGTATAAGGACGCCCTTCAACCCGGACGCCGGTGGTTCCCCGACCACCGCCAAGCAGAACATCAATGATCGAATAGATCAGGCTGGACTCAACCGTGATCATGCCGAAGCCGTCCCACTCCTCGGCCTTGAATACGCCAAGAATTGCCGGCAGCGGAATGGAATTCAGATAATCGCCAAATCTCACGGAACTAATTGAATCCAATGAGACTTCAACGTTGTCCGAGGTAAAGTTCCGCAAAGACGTGGTCGTCAGGCGCACCAGCCTGTCGAACACGATTTCCAGCATCGGCAGGCGTTCGTAGGACACCATCGCCGAGTTGATGAGCGCGCGGATCCCGCTTTGGTCGCCGGCAATCGTGTCGTCAATGTCAAAGCCCAGGAGGTTATCGATTTCCTCCTGGTTGAGCACACGGTCGGCGCCCCGGGTCGCATTGTCCAGGTCCGGCTCGGTATCGTCGATCATCGCCGCCCATTGGGCTGCCATATCGTCAGAGGTCCCGGCTCCCTGCTCCTCAAGAGCAGCGCCCCAAGCCGCGGCTAAGTCATCATCTTCAGAGTCAGACGCGCCCTGTTCGGCAAGTGCCGCCCCCCAGGCATCGGCCATATCCTCTTCGGCAAGATCGTCGTCTTCGTCAGCCATATCGCACCATCATTGCACAAGGATTTCCTTGAACAGGACCCCTTCAACCCTCGCCGGATACACCGACAAATTGATGCGCCTGAGCAATTCTTCCTTCAGACGGAACAAACCGGCAGACCCTTCTAGATCTGCGGGACGAAGCTCTCTCAGATAAATCTGGAAAGCATCCAGAATGCGGGGCAGGAACGGCTGGATCTGCTCGATCATGTCCCGGTTTTCAACTTCAAGCGCGATGCGGACCTTCAGATACGTCGTCCGGCCGTCTGTCGCGAGGTTAACGGTCATCTCCGGCAAGTCGTAGAACACTACCGGCTTTTGGACTTCCTGCTCCACACCGGCCTCACCGGGCGCAGAAGAAGGCGCCGGATCACCGCCAAGGAGGAAGAAATACGCACCGGCACCCGCCGCAAGCAAAACAACGAGACCAATCCCGCCAAACAGGATCAGCTTCTTCTTTTTGCCACCACCGCCTTCTTCGGCTTCCACCTCATCAACGGCATCTGCTGCTTCGTCCGCCATATGCAACTTGCTCCAGACAGCGCGCACGCGCGCATATTGTTTCTAAAGTGTTAATGGTTAACGAGTGGTTACCAAATGGTTAACGCAGACCACCCGGCAATAATTGCCAATTGGTTAATTTCTGCCGGAAACCTTTGCCCCATGCACTTGGCAATTTCTGCTTTTACCCAGAATTTTCAATCTCTTAGATTTTGGCACGGTGCGTGCAAGTAGTGCTGCGAGCCAACGAACTGGGGAGTTCTGAGGCTCTTCGGGGAGCAAGGGGAACTGTTAACATGGAGAATGCGCAACTCATTGCCTTGTCGCGTCAGGCCGCTTTGCGGAATCAGTTGAGCGTTGTTGCCAACAACATGGCCAACATCAACACGACAGGGTTCAAGGCGCAGAGGCTGCTATTTGAAGAGTTCGTCATGCCGGTGGCGGAGGCGACCGAGTTTACCGAACCGGACCATGATCTGTCCTACGTTCACGACTACGGTACGCTGACGAACTTCCAGGAAGGCAGCATCAATCTGTCCGGCAATGAGCTGGACATGGCGATCGAAGGCAATGGCTTCTTTGTTGTTCAAATGGCCGACGGCAGCGAGGCCTATACCCGCGCCGGCGCTTTTCATCTGGACAACACCGGACAGCTGGTAACTGCCGAGGGCCACCCGGTCCTCACCGATGGCGGTCCGATTACCTTCACCCAGGAAGACGGCAGGATCGAAATCGCCCGTGACGGCACGATCGCCACCCAAAACGGGGTGCGTGGACGCATGCGGGTGGTCGAGTTCGAAAACTCCCAGCAACTGATCCAATCAACAGCAACCATGTTCACCGGTGAAAACGCCCAAGCGGCGGCCAATCCCGGTGTCATTCAGGGCGCGCTCGAACAGTCCAATGTTCATGGCGTTGATGAGATGACGCGGGTCATTGAAATCACCCGGGCATATGAGTCAGTCAGCAAGCTGATGAAGGACTACGACGACCTGCGCCAGCAGGCCATTTCGACACTCGGCAGACTTGAAGCCTGATAGCGCCAAAGGACCGTAAAGATGAAAGCATTGCATATCGCGGCAACCGGCATGAAGGCGCAAGAGCTGAATGTCGAAGTCATATCCAACAACGTCGCCAACATGCGCACGACAGGTTTCAAGAAGCAGCGGGCCGATTTCCAGGATCTGCTCTATCAAAACCTGCGCCGCATGGGCACGGAGACATCCACTGCCGGAACGATTGTCCCGACCGGCATTCAGGTCGGGTCCGGGGTAAAGACCGCGTCCACAACACGGATCATGTCGCAAGGGTCGCTGGAGAACACCGGCAAAGAGCTGGATGTCGCAATCCGCGGCGAAGGTTTCTTCCAGATTCAGATGCCTGATGGCACGACCGCCTATACCCGCGATGGTTCCTTTGAACGCGACGCCGACGGGACGATGGTTACGGTCGATGGTTATACGGTCAATCCGGGCATCGACATTCCGGAAAATGCCCGTGACCTCACAATCTCGGCAGACGGCACCGTTCAGGCTGTCGATGAGAACGGCGCCACACTGAACCTCGGTCAGCTTGAGTTGGCCCGGTTCGTCAACAAGTCCGGCCTTGAGGCAATTGGCGACAACCTGTTCCTGGAAACGGAAGCAAGTGGTTCGCCGACCACAGAAAGCCCGGGCTCCAGCGGAATGGGCGATGTGGTCCAGTACTTCCTGGAAATGGCGAACGTCGATGCGGTGACCGAAATCTCGGATTTGATCTCCGCACAGCGCGCCTACGAGATGAACTCCAAGATCATCCAGGCCGCTGACGAAATGTACTCCACCACAACGAACATCAGGTAAGGGGCAGCAGATCATGAAACGCTTGTTCGCAATTGCCCTGGCAGTCAGTGCAGTCATGGGCTGGCCCCATGCCGCTTCTGCCGCCGATGCTCCTGTGCTGAGATCGGAAGTCCGCACCCTGTCGGAAATCGTAACTGTTGGAGACTTTTACTCCAATGCCGGGTCAATCGCCGATGTGCCGTTGTTCCGCTCACCGGACCTTGGCACCTCTGGCGACGTCCCTGCGAAGGTTGTTGCCAAACGGGCCGAAGCAGCCGGTTTGATTGGAGCTGGAACTGATGGCCTCTACAAGGTCACGGTTCACCGGCAGGCGGAAACCTATGATGCGGACGCGCTCAAGATCATGGCCCGCAATGCTTTGGCCGGTCAGGACGCCTCACTAACGCCGCGTGATATCGAAATCACAAATTTCCAGTCGCCATCTTCCGTTCAGGCCGACCCAGGTGCCGAGGCACCAGTCCGTATCGAACGCATCCTGTGGTCCCGCACCAATGGCCGTTTCAGCATTCAGCTCAACGTTACCGGCCAACGGGGGATCCGGTCTTACAAGGTGATGGGACTTGCCCGGGAAATGGTGGAAGTTGCCGCCCTCCTCCAGCCACTTCGGCGCGGAGCGATCCTGAAGCCGGAAGACATCACAACTGTCCGCCTGCCTCGCAACAGTGTTCCGGCGCGCGCGTTGCATGATGTCTCGGATATTGTCGGCCTCTCTGCACGCAACCACCTGCGCGCCAAGTCGCCGTTGACACGGAACGACTTCGAGCGCCCGACAATCATTCCAAGGGGCGAGAAGGTCACCATCACCTATCAGCTGCCCGGCATGAAGCTCACGACACGTGGCCAGGCGATGGACAACGGCGCAAAGGGAGACGTGATCGACATCATGAACCTGCAGTCACGCCAAATCGTTACCGGAACCGTAGTTGCCCGCGGGCAGGTCCGGATTGAACCCACAACACCTCTCGTCGCAAGCCTGAGCGAAAGGGCGCAGCAATGATCACCAAAACAAGCCGCGTTCTTCTCGCGAGCGTCGCAATTGCGTCCATCACCGCTGGGTGCGGAACGGCAGACAAGCTTTCCCAAGTCGGACAGCAGCCGGTACTGAACGCGATCCAGGACCCAACGACAACGGCTGGCTACCGGCCTGTTCAAATGCCGATGCCCGAACCGCAAAAGGCGCATTACAATCCAAATTCCCTTTGGCGGTCCGGAAACAGGGCTTTCTTTGAAGACCAGCGTGCAAAAGTGGTCGGCGATATTCTGACCGTTGTCGTAACCATTTCGGACAAGGCGGAAATCGACAACAAGACGGAACGCAGCCGCACCGATTCAAGTTCGACAGGCGCCGGTGGCGCACTTGGAAACGCCATCGACACCATTTTCCTGCCGGCTGGCAGCTCGGCGAGCGCGCTCGCCACCATCGACAGCAACAACAATTTCTCAGGCGAAGGCACTGTTGATCGAGAGGAAGTTCTGGAAACCAGCATCGCAGCAGTCGTCCTTCAGGTCTTGCCCAACGGCAATCTCGTGATCGAAGGACGGCAGGAAGTTCGGGTGAACTTCGAAGTCCGCGAACTTGTCGTCGCCGGCATTGTTCGTCCGGAAGACATCACTTCCGACAACAGAATCGCAAGCGAGAAAATTGCAGAAGCCCGGATCGGCTACGGCGGCCGGGGTCAGATCACCGACGTGCAGCAGCCACGCTATGGCAGCCAGGTGATGGACATTCTTCTGCCGTTCTAGATCGGGAGCGCAGTTTTACTGACGCTTGTATGAGCTCCCCAGGCTGTTGGAAAAGGTGTTCTAGAAGCCAATTTCAACAGCCGACAACGGGTACGGTGTGTCGCTCCCCGAGCACCGTACCCGTTTTCGCTTTCTGATGAACAACGCATCTGCAAACAGACTGTTGAATACAAAAAAGCCGCCCAAATGCATGGACGGCTTTTTTGATATTCGGAACGTCACCGGTTTAGAAGCAAAGCAATGTGACACCTAGTCGTCGCGGTAAACCTTTTCGCGGCGCTCGTGAGCTTCCTGCGCCTCAATCGAGAGGGTTGCGATGGGCCTGGCCTCCAGACGGCGCAGACTAATCGGCTCTCCCGTTTCTTCGCAATAACCGTAACTGCCATCAACGATACGTTCGATTGCCGCATCGATTTTGGCAATCAGTTTCCGCTGACGGTCACGGGCACGAAGCTCAATAGACCGGTCTGTTTCCGAGGAAGCCCGATCCGCAAAGTCCGGATGATTCTGGCTTTCCTCCTGAAGGTTTGCGAGGGTCTCTTTGCTCTCTTTGATGATGTCGTCTTTCCAGGCCAGCAACTTGTTTTTGAAATATTCCCGCTGCCTGTCATTCATAAACGGCTCGTTTTCCGAGGGTCGATATTCAGACTCAAGTTCAACCGTCATCGATAGCTCCGGATTACCGTAAGGTCGCGGGCAATATATCCCCGACCGATCAAACCGACAACGGTCCAATCCCCAAAAATGCATTCAAAAAAACAAGAATTTTTTCAATTAGTTAATCAACTTTGACCGATTTCTAGGCAAATCGGGCAAATCTCTGGCCGCCAATTAATCGACAAATTTGCCGAGTTTCGCCAACTCCACTTTCACGCGAAGCTCGATTTCCTCAATGACCGCATCGACGTCCGAATCACCACTCGACTCGTGGTCAGAAACTTCACGGGCAAGCGATTCCAGCCGGTCTTGAGAAACCTGCCCCGTGAGCAGTTCGGCCCGCATTGCCTCAAGTCCATCCAAAAGTGAATGGCCGCGCTTGGTGGCGCGCTCTTTGTCATCGGGCTCATCGTGAATTTCCTGCAAAGACAGGAGCGCATCAATGCCCTGGATCGAGCTGCCAGTGGACACTGCGCTCGTCTTGGGCGCCTCTTCCCCAAAGTCAGGCACAAACCCGCCACCATCCGGCTGCGTGTTTTTCTTCGCGCCGCGCCCCTGGACGTTGGTAATCGGTTTGTTTCCTGTAATCCGCATTATTAGCTACCTGTTACAAGCGACCGGGTTCCTGGCCGCGCCGACGAATTAGAGATGCATCACGCCGATACGCTCTGCAGGCCTTTCAACGCCATTTTTCAACCCTTGCGTCATGAATTAAGCCTCAAATTCGTCCACACAGCTTAGGGAAATTCCTGACAGAAGGTAAATGAGTCCGGGCTGCCTGGGCAATATTTGCCGGGAGTTTCGCACCATTCTTTCTTGTTCCACCTGCAAATGCCGCGATCGGGCGGCCCTAAAGCGCAGGAATCCGGCAGTTTTTCCAATCATACAGGATCTTGCTCAAGTTGGCACGGCGTTCGCTTGTAGGTGGGGGCAAACAACCGGCTGTCGGCGAAAGAAGCGGAAAACCGCTCTGCCGACAGTTTCAAACCGACAGAGCGAACAAAGACCGATGGGCCTGCTTTCAAGATTTTGTTTTCTGGTATTTGGGCTGACCCTGCTTGCCACACCGGCAAACGCAGCGTCCCGCATCAAGGACATTGCCGACTTTGAAGGCATCCGGGAAAACCAACTCATTGGTTACGGCCTGGTGGTTGGCCTGAATGGTACAGGCGACGCGCTTCGGAACGCTCCTTTCACCCGGCAAAGCTTGCAGGCCATGCTGGAACGGTTGGGCGTAAACACGCGGGATGTGGATCTGAACACCAATACCGTGGCCGCCGTTATGGTCACTGCAAACCTGCCGCCATTTGCGACCCAGGGCACCCGGATTGATGTCAGTGTCAGTGCACTTGGCAACGCAACATCGCTTCAAGGCGGCACCCTTCTGGTGACGCCGCTTGTCGGCGCAGATGGTGAAGTTTATTCCATCGCCCAGGGATCCGTCGCCATCGGCGGGTTTTCGGCGCAGGCTGATGCGGCCTCGGTCGTCCGGGGAGTGCCCACCGCGGGCCGCATTGCAAACGGCGGCCTGGTTGAGCGCGAAATCGAGTTCAAGCTGGCCTCCCTGACAACGCTGCGCCTGGCTCTTCGCAATCCGGACCTCACAACTGCGCGCCGTATTGCCTTGTCAGTCAACGAACTCATTGGCCTGCCAACCGCCGAGCCGCTTGACCCGGGCACCGTCCGTATCGATCTGCCACAGCGCTACGACGGCAACATCGTGGACCTCTTGACTGATATCGAGCAGCTGCTGATCGAACCTGACCTGACCGCCCGCGTCGTAATCGACGAAAACTCGGGCATCATCGTCATGGGCCAGGACGTCAAGGTCTCTATGGTCGCGGTCGCACAAGGAAATCTGACGGTCACGATTTCCGAAACGCCGCAGGTATCCCAGCCTCTACCGTTCGCCAACGGGGAAACGACGGTGGTGCCGCGTTCGGAGCTGGTCGTGAATGACGATCCGGATGCAAAACTCGCAATCGTTCCGGGCACGGTCACCTTGAAACAGCTGGTCGACGGACTGAACGCACTCGGGATCGGTCCGCGTGACATGATCTCTATCCTGCAGGCGATCAAGGCGTCCGGTGCACTTCAGGCCGAAATCGAAGTCCTGTGATGAACACTCCAGTACCAACCATCTCTGCCCAGGCCGATCCCAGAGCGCTGCTGACCGGATTTGACAGCGGCAGCAGACCCAATGTCCGGCAGGCCGCGGAAGGCTTCGAGACCGTCTTCCTGAACACCATGCTGCAATCCATGTTTACCGGACTAGAAGAAGGTGGAACTTGGGGCAGCGGACAAGGCGCCGATGCCTGGCAGGGCTTCATGATCGACGAATATGCAAAATCAATCACCGAAGCTGGCGGGATCGGAATTGCCGATGTTGTCGAGCGCGAGCTGCTGGCTCTTCAGGAGGGCAAAAAATGAATGCTGAAACGCCGGCCGCAAAACTGAGATTCTCAGTGGAACGTCCCACCAGCCCGGCAGAAGCCGAACAGTTCTGCTCTTCCATGGTCCAGACCATGGAAGAGCTGCTGAATGTGATAGAGGCCGAGACGGAACTGGTGCGCAGTGGCAAGTTAAAAGACGCCAGTGTCCTTCAGCCGGAAAAGGCTACCTTGATCCACGAATACACCCGCGGAATGATGTGCGCAAAGGATCATGCAGTAGCCTTGGGCAACCTCTCACCGGCCGCAACCCAAAGCCTGCGCCGAA
Source organism: Roseibium sp. (assembly GCA_965230705.1). Classification (GTDB taxonomy): domain Bacteria; phylum Pseudomonadota; class Alphaproteobacteria; order Rhizobiales; family Stappiaceae; genus Roseibium. Next base: position 727,898 of record CBDDLN010000002.1, read on the forward strand.
AGCACTCCGAATTTCAGCCCGTTCTGCGGATTAATCTGGCAGTCCTTTCCACTGCACGCGAAGTCGCTGGTGAAATAGTATCCACTGCTGCCAAAGCTGCTGGTGCTGAACGACCTCAACAGACGACCACCTATGGCCGTACGGGTGCAGCACCTACCGGACCACAATCGGCTCAGGGCATCGCGATCAACAGATCGCTTTAGGGTTCGGACAATCCAACACCTAACGTATTTGCGAGCTGGGCTTTCAACAGGAAGCCCGGCCTTTTTTCGTCCAGATTTGCGTTCGCATCCGATTTGCCTTCCCTGTCGTAGCGCGGGGCGACCGTCTCCTCATTGTCAAGCAGCTGATGCCGTTGCGGTAACCCAAAAACACGAATCGTGCCCGCTTCGGCAATTCTAACCTTTCCGTTAACGGAGGATTCATTTCCACACGTTATTCTCTTTCCATCACGGGAAATGTACTCAATACCCGGGAAGGATAAGACGATGGATACGGGATCAGCCCGGCCGCCATTGCCGTCTTATACGGCGATCACGCCGGTCACACGCGCACCGGACCGCAACGAGCCGGCAACCAAAACCGACCTGCCCGCATCGCGCGCGGTTAATCCGGCAGCCGAGAGCAGCAACAGCCGCCAGGCCACCGAGCACGAAAGCAAACACGAGAAGATGTTGGACAAGCTCCAGCCGCAGCTCGAGCGCAAGAACATTGTGGACGCGGAAAGCAAGAGTGTCATTTTTGTCGCGACCAACAGTGATACCGGCGAAGTTGTCCGCCAGGTCCCCAGCGAAACGTTGCGCAGATTACGTGCCTACGCTCAGTCAACTTCCGAGCAGCAAGCCGTACCAGCCGAAAAACACATCGAGCGCACCGCCTAACTTAGCTCCACCACCCAGCATAAGAGGCCGCTTCCATTTAAGGAAGCTGGCCTTTTCTTTTGCGAATCCCCAAACATTCGACAGTCTAATTACTCATAGTTAATGAAACGAGAATCGCGATAAATACCTATTAACCAATAAAATTAAGCATAGAATTTCACTTATACTTAAACTTAAAACGCAGTAACCAATATTCTTAGCAAACGCTATAAATATAACTGGCAGAGTTCTCTCATCATTCAGAAAGAATGACTTACAACAGGACAGAAGGAACTCTGTTATGGGCGACATTACTATTTCAAGCGCAGTGCGCACAAACTTGAGCTCGCTGCAGGCTACATCCAACATGATGAGCCAGATTCAGGAACGACTTTCGACCGGTAAGAAGGTCAACTCAGCACTTGACAACCCGAACTCATTCTTCACAGCACAAGGCCTGGAAAACCGCGCCGGTGATCTTGGCACCCTGCTTGACGACATGGGTCAGGGTGTTCAGACGTTGAAAGCGGCTGACAAAGGTATTTCCGCGATTACTGATTTGGTTGAATCTGCGAAAGCAAAGGCCAACCAGGCTGCGCAGACCTCGGACCAGACGGAAAGAAGTCAATACGTCAGCGAATATAATGAACTGCTCGGCCAAATCGAGGATCTGGCCAAGGACTCCGGATACAACGGCAAGAACCTGCTCGGCGGTACAGGTAATGACCTGTCCGTTACCTTCAATGAAGATGGCACGTCTTCCCTTTCTATTTCCGCTGTCGACTACACGGACGCGGCAAGTTCGACGGGTCTAAACCTGTCCAATCTGGCCACGGGATCCTCGGGCAGTGCCTCTCTCGGCATTTCCTCCACCATGTCGGTCACAACTGACCTGCTGACCGATTCCGCTAATTACGGCGCAGGCGACACGCTGACGCTGACCGATGTCAACGGAACGGAACTCGGCTCTTTCGAAGTGACCGATACAACAACTGTCGGTGATCTGATCGACTTTGTTGACGGTGTGGATGACATCGACGCCGATTTCAACAGCACATCGCACGTTGCCGTCTCCTCGTCTTTCAAGTTCACAATCACCAACGACCAGGCAGGTAGTGGTAGCTACACCAGCGAGACCTCTTCTGCGGTCAATTCGGGATTAGCGGATGACGATGACATCGACTCCGTTTTGGGCGACCTGACCTCCGCACTGAATACCTTGCGGTCTCAGGCATCGACATTTGGTACCAACCTGTCGATTGTGGAAGGCCGTCAGGACTTCACCAATGCCATGATCAATACGCTGGAAGAAGGTGCTGGGAAGCTGACTCTGGCCGACACCAACGAAGAAGGCGCGAACCTGCTGGCTCTGCAGACCCAGCAAACCCTCGCCTCAACGTCGCTGTCCCTTGCAGCACAGGCTGACCAGAACGTATTGCGTCTGTTCTAATCAGACCGAACTTAAATCAGGATCGAAAACGGCGGGTCATTGGCCCGCCGTTTTTTATGACCGTTTTCAAATATCTCGATCCAAATCTGCCATCTTTTCTCGAAAGCAGGTCCTACCCGCTCTTGCATGGGTCAGACGGCACTTGTCAGATCCCCTAGTCCTAGAGGCAGAAACCGTGAGGATCCCATCCGCAGTTCCTGGCCCTAGTAAGATCCCGTTAAGGTTAACTTCCGCTAACCATATAATTTTACAAGTTGTTTCCTAAACAGGCGCTCTCATAGCCCCGGATCCAGGACGGATCTGTAAAGCGTATTCCTAGAAAGGAAATAGTTATGGGTGATATCACCATTTCGAGCGCAGTGCGCTCAAACCTCAATGCCCTTCAGTCCACATCCAACATGATGAGCCAGGTGCAAGAACGGCTGGCGACAGGAAAGAAGGTCAATTCCGCTCTGGACAATCCGAATTCCTTCTTCACAGCAAAGGGCCTGGAAAACCGCGCAAGCGACCTGTCCACCCTGCTTGATGACATGGGCCAATCGGTTCAAACGCTGAAAGCAGCTGACGAAGGTATCTCCGCGATCTCTGATCTGGTCGACGCTGCAAAAGCGAAGGCAAACCAGGCTGCGCAGACTTCGGACCAGACGGAAAGAAGCCAGTACGTCAGCGAATATAATGAGTTGCTGACCCAGATCGAGGATCTGGCCAAGGATTCCGGTTACAAGGGCAAAAATCTTCTGGGCGGTGCGGGTAACGACTTGTCTGTTACCTTCAATGAAGATGGTACGTCGTCACTTGCTATTTCGGCAATCGACTACACGGATGCGTCCAGCTCTACTGGACTTAATCTTTCCAGCCTTGCAACAGGTTCTTCCGGGAGCGCTTCGCTCGGCATCTCCTCGACCATGTCGGTAACAACTGACCTGTTGACCGATTCTGCCAACTATGGTGCGGGTGACACGCTGACCCTCACCGATGTGAATGGAACGGAACTCGGTTCATTTGAAGTTACCGCAACCACAACTGTCGGTGATCTGATCGACTTTGTGGACGGTGTGGATGACATCGAAGCCGACTTTAACAGCACGTCGCATGTTGCCGTGTCTTCGTCATTCAAATTCACAATCACCAACGACCAGGCAGGTAGTGGTAGCTACACCAGCGAGACCTCTTCTGCGGTCAATTCGGGATTGGCGGATGACGATGACATCGACTCGGTATTGAGCAATCTGACTTCGGCACTGAATACCCTGCGGTCTCAGGCATCGACATTTGGTACCAACCTATCGATCGTGGAAGGCCGTCAGGATTTCACCAACGCCATGATCAACACGCTGGAAGAAGGTGCGGGCAAGCTGACCCTGGCCGACACCAACCAGGAAGGCGCGAACTTGCTGGCTCTGCAAACGCAGCAGTCCCTCGCCTCAACTTCCTTGTCCCTGGCATCCCAGGCTGACCAGAACGTGTTGCGTCTGTTCTAAGGCAGAACACCTCAATCTGAAAATTGAAGCGGCGGGCAATTTGCCCGCCGCTTTTTTGTTGGGAATTTGCACAGGCGGACAAACCGCCGAAATCTGCGCCCGATCCTGCTCCCCCTCTTCCTGAATTCCCCTGTTACTCAGCGCGTTAAGGACCTGTTAACCCTAAAAAGCGATCCATTAACTGTTGGTTAGGGTTAACAGAAGATGATCCTAATCAACCTGCTCAGGACGAGCAGCAGTGCATGTGACCCAGGAAAGGGATAAACAGATGTCCGACATTACACTGTCAGCTGCCGTGCGGCAGAACCTCCTCACCCTTCAATCAACTGCTGATCTGATGTCCAGCGTCCAGAACAAACTGGCGACTGGTCAGAAAGTGAACTCGGCGCTTGATAATCCAAATTCCTTCTTCACTGCTTCGGGCCTGAACGCCCGCGCCAGTGACCTGGGCAATCTTCTGGAAGACATGGGCCAATCGCTGCAGACCATCAAGGCAGCTGATGAAGGTATTTCCACCATCACGGACTTGGTGGAATCAGCAAAAGCAAAAGCCAACCAGGCACTTCAGACCCAGAGCCAGTACGAGCGGGCCCAATTCACCCAGCAATACAATGATCTGCTGGAACAGATCGAAGATGTTGCTAAGGATTCTTCCTACAAAGGCAAGAATTTGCTCGCTGGTGAAGGCAACGATCTGACCACGATCTTCAACGAGGACAACACCTCAAAGCTGACGATTGATGCGGTCGACTACACCGATACCACCCTGTCTACCGGCTTGAGCCTCGCAGACCTTAACACAGCAGAAGGCGGCGCTGCATCTTTCCAGCTGGAAGGCGGCAAATCCTCCATCACACTCACCGACTCCAGTTCCGATGCCCTTGGCTCAGGATCCCTGCTCACTGATGCGGGCGGTTTTGTGATCGGCGACGTTGTTTCACTTGAAGATACCGCAGCGGCAGCTGGTGCAGCCCAGTCCACCCTGACAATCACGGCCGGAACAACCGTTCAGGACCTGGTGGATTCCATTGATGCGGTTGCCGGTGTCCGCGCCGAATTCGATGAAAGCACCGGCGAACTGAGCATCATTTCAAATGATACCGTTTACCTCCACAACGATGGTACTGGTGGTACTGCTGCCACAGACCTGGTAAGCGCCACAGCTTCAAACTACACCGCCGGCACTCAGCTTCTCGCGAATTCCGGTTCCTTTCAGGCTGGCGATACGCTGACCCTGGAAGACGGAAACGGTTATGAGCTTGGTTCCCTGGAGATCGAAGACGATACCACTGTTGAAGACTTGGAAGATTTCATTGACGACTTCAATGGCGTTTCCGCCAACTTCAACACAGGCACCGGCAAGATCACCATCGAAAGTGATACCGACCTCACCCTGACCAGCGACAATGCGGACTTTAATGCAACCACATTCACCGCCGACTCAGATGGTGTGGTCATTGACGCGGCACAGGACTCCGGTTTTGCAACCGATACGGCCATCAACAAGGTCATCGACCGGCTGAACAACGCTCTTGGCAACCTGCGATCACAGGCATCCGAGTTTGGTACCAGCCTTTCCACCGTGGAAATCAGACAGGACTACACCAAGTCCATGATCAACACGCTCCAGGAAGGTGCCGGCAAACTCACCCTGGCTGATACCAACGAGGAAGGTGCAAACCTCCTGGCGCTTCAGACTCGCCAGCAGCTTGCTTCCACATCGCTGTCGTTCGCGTCGCAGGCGGACCAGACAGTTCTGTCACTCTTCTAAGAAGAAGAGAATCAGTCAGGCGCACGACTCACACCCTGACAATCAGAAACGGCGGGAATTTCCCGCCGTTTTTTTGTTTTTCGGCGCTATTCATGAAAACTGTCAAAAATATTCCGAAGCGGATTCAAACACTTAAAAGAAATCTTTTGGTAACCTCTCTTTCAAAACCATTAACAGGTGCACCGCTCATTAACTTTCCATTTACACTCAGGGCGAACTACCTTCCTGGCGAAGGTTTTATTTGATGTGCCTTGAATGAATGCGGTGAACCACAATGAGCGATATTGTCCTTACCAGTGCCGTCCGGGATAATCTTCTTTCGCTGAAAAACACTGCGGACCTCCAGTCCCAAACGCAAACGCGCCTGGCGACGGGTCTCAAGGTGAATTCGGCGCTTGATAATCCGAATTCCTATTTTACGGCAGCCGGCCTCAATGACCGCGCCAGCGATCTGTCCAACCTTCTGGACAACATGGGCCAGGGCGTCCAGACGATCCGCGCGGCTGAAGACGGTATCAACGCCATCACCAAACTGGTGGAATCGGCGAAGGCGATTGCCAACCAGGCGCTGCAGACCCAAAGCGAATATCAACGCAAGGTCTACTCCGAGCAGTACAATGACATTCTGGGCCAGATCGAGGACCTAGCACGCGACTCTGACTACAAGGGCAAAAACCTTCTCGCTGGCGCGGGCAACGAACTTGAAGTCATCTTCAATGAGGACAGCACGTCCAATTTGACGGTGAACCCAGTGGATTTCACCGATACCACGCTCGAAGACGGCCTCAATCTGAGCGATCTGGAAGAGGGTCTTGGTGCGACTTCTTCGTTCAGCGTCGCAAGCGGTTCAGTCGTCCTGGATCTGACCGGATTGCAAGCTTCGTCCAACCTTGAAGACCTCAGCGCAGACTGGGCGGCCGGAAACATAATCACCGTTTCCGATGGCACCACGTCCAACACCTATACTGTCGGTACGGACATCACCACCGTTCAGGACTACGTCAATGCACTCAACGATCTCGGCGGACTAAAAGCCTCATTTGATGAGGATACCGACCAGATCACGGTAACATCCGGCCTCAGTACGGGCGTTACGCTTCAAATCTCCAAAGATGCAACCGGTGGCGGCGCGGCGACGGATGGTGGCCTCACGGCAACCACATCCTTGACGCCATTGACAACCACCGCCATGAGCGCAACGGCGACTTTGATCAGTTCCGGTGGTTTCGAAGCTGGCGACATTCTCTACATCAACGACGGCAACGGCTACGAAACCGCGTCATTGGAAATTGACGAAGACACAACGGTACAGGATCTGGTTGACCTGGTTGACGGTGTCAAAGGCCTGGAAGCAACGTTCGCGGCCGGAAGCATCAGCCTGATCGGCGACGTTTCCTTTGAGATCAGCAGCGACAGCAACGATTTCAACATCGACGCCTTCGCAACGACGAACGGCACGGTGTCACTCACAGCCACCGACTCGGGTTTCAAAGCTGACACTGATATCGAGCGGATACTTCAGTCAATCAATGCAGCACTGGAAGAACTCCGATCTTCGGCAAGTTCCTTCGGCGCGAGCCTGTCCACAGTTGAAATCAGGACAGACTTTACCGAAGAACTGATCAATACGCTGGAAGTTGGTGCCGGAGCGCTCACGATTGCGGACATGAACGAGGAAGGGGCGAACATGCTGGCCTTGCAAACCCGGCAACAGCTGTCGTCTACGGCCCTGTCGCTTGCGAACCAGGCCGAGCAAAGTGTCCTAAGTCTCTTTGGTTAACTTACAGGTGGGAATTCGTTAAAGTATTGGCTTGGGCTGTTAACCATTTGGTTAGCGTTTCAACCCCATACTCTTTTGTGGAGGGCAAGGAATGGCGCTCAAGGTCGAGTTAAAGCCGGGCGAACGTATTATCATTGGCGACAGTGTGATTACCAATGACAACCAGCGGACCCGATTATTTATCGAAGGCCAGGCACCCATTCTTCGCGAAAAGGACATTCTGACGCCCGCCACCGCGGATACACCGGCTAAACGTGTCTATCTGGCAGTTCAGCTTATGTATCTGTCCACAGATGTGGAGAAAATTCAGGAGAACTACTTCACACTCGTGAACGACATCGTGAAAGCAGCGCCGAGTACGATCCCGTATGTAACCAGGGTCAGTAATTCGATCATATCCGGCGCCTTCTATAAAGCACTGAAAGAAGCACGTAAGCTTATCGAGTACGAGAGGACGCTGATCGGCAATGTACAAACAGGCAGCGCAGGCTTACCAGAAAACGAGCCAAGTGGCGGTGTCGCCGAGGGAACTGGAAGCCAACCTTCTCATGAAGGCGGCAGCTCGGCTACAGCTGATTAAGGATGAGTGGGACGAAACGCCATTCGCCGACAAAGATGAAGCGCTCAATTACAACCGGAAACTTTGGACGGTCCTGGTAACTTCTGTCACCAGCGCGGAAAGTGAACTTCCGCAGCAGGTTAAGAATAACCTGGCGTCTCTGGGCGTGTTTATTTTCAAGCAGACGATGGCTGTCATGGCCAATCCTGACCCTGAAAAACTCACCGTCATGATCTCCATCAACCGGAGCATCGCTGAAGGTCTTAGGACGAAGCCCGAGTAATTCGGGAACTACAGCACACCATTCAACGAAAAAGCCGGAACGCTGACTGCGTTCCGGCTTTTCGCATATTCAAAGTGCCCTGCGGTGCATTTGAGCACCTGCAGTTCTAGATGAAGTTGGTCAGGCTCAGCTGGAATACGATTGAAGACGCCTGATAAGAGGCTTGAATGTTTGTCTGGAGCTGCAGGATCTCCACGGCAAGAAGGTCGTCGTCAACGCCCTCTATTTCGCCGATGGTATCCTCAAAGCTGGCCTTCATCTGGGTATGGCGATCATCAGTCTGCTGAACCGTGCTGTAGGCAATTGATATTTCAGTTGAAATATCGGTAATCCCCGACAGATGGGAGCCCTCCGGCTGAACGATACCACGCATCTCCCCTGCAACTGCTGTGTAGTAGTTCTGATCCGTGGACGTACCGCCGGAGAAATCAGCAGCAACGAAAGCTGCGAGCGATTTGATCAGGTCGGTCAGACCTTCTTCATTTGCCCGGGCGCCATAATTGACTGTGAGGTTCCTGTCGATGATGGCAGACTTGTCTTCCCGCGGATTGGTTGTTGTCGTGTTCTCGCCCGTGTACCAGGCAACAGTGGTCGCATCGCCATCAACCAGTGCCGTAGCCGTGTCATACGGCGGGCCATCTATCCGCTGCGGAATTTCGCCATTGTAGGTTCCAAAGAACTCATCGGCCGCCCATGCATCGGAAATTGCTTTCAAGTTGGTCTGCGCTTCTTCTTCCAGAGCAGTTGAAATCGCGTCCCGCAGGTTCTGCGCCGTCTCTTCAAGGTCAGCGCCGATCAGAAACTCGCCCTCACCTGCCACATCATCTACGGCGGTCAGTTCCAGGGTATAGGTTTCGCTGTGATCGGGCGGAAGCGTGAACTCCAGTTCAATTGTTTCCTGGATTGCAGGTTGCCCGGTAAAGGCAACATCAAAGCTATCTGGATCACCGCCCAAAGGCCCAGTGATCGCGACATTGCTCAAGTTGTTGGTAACTGACGAGATGTCGAAGCCAAAATCGTGGGCACCATCTTCTGCTATCGTGAAGGTCGAATCCGTTGGAACTGCGCCCGCATAATTGGTGGTCAGTGCCGAGATATCCAGACGGCCATTGTTATTGGCTCCGAGATTCGCAGCGGCATATTCCTCCATCACCGTACTCAAGCCATCAAGGCCATCCGCGCCATTCAAAATGGCATCAACGGTGGCAACCGGCGGCGTAACCGTGTCGGATCCGCCAAACAGATAATAGCCGGCGACTTCGGTATTCAGCAGGTTGACGGCTTCAAGCAGCAGAACCTCGGCCGTTGCCTGGGTTTGCGTCTGTCCGTCATTTTGCAGAACATAATTGTTGGCATCATACGCGGCCTTGGCGTCGATCCGCAGTTCCTCAAGCCGCCCCAGCGATAGGTTCATGGTTTCGATGTGCAAGTTCACCCGCGCCATCGTCTCCTGATAGGAATCTATCTGACTGACCTTCTGTTTCAGTTCCAAATCAAGCAAGCGGTTGTCGCCCAATCCGCCATAGGTCGTGGAAACCTTCCCGGACGCCAGCTGTGAGGTTTTCTCAGCCAGGGTCTTGTTCAGACTTGTCAGCTGCATGGACATATATGTCCGGGACGTTGTGACAGTGTTGTTAACCGACATAAGACACCTACACCGCGTTCAACAGAGTTTCATAAAGCTCGTTGACGGTTTGCATCACTCTGGCGCTGGCCGCATATGCGTTTTCCAGTTCAATCAGAAATGCCAGTTCCGCGTCGACATCGACCGCGTAACTTTCTTCATACCGTTGAGCATAATTCGTCGTTATGGTTTGCCGGGCGTTGCTGTAGGTCTCCGCATCCTGCGCCTGATTGCCCTGATAGGCTGTCACCTGATTGATGTATTCAAGAACATTGCCTTGAAACGGGCTGTTCTGGCTGCCGATACCGGCGCTTGAGTCGAAGGCCACCGTATCGACGGTCAGCGCATTCAGCAGATACTCTGCACGAGAAGAGTCATTCGTTGAATTGGTGGAAGGCGTCGTCTGATAGGTCACCAATTGGGAACTGTCGCTGACAAGATCCGGGTTGACCGCTATGCCCCAGGCATAACCAACCCTTTGACCGCCATCTTCGAGCGCATCGGTAAAGAGCTCCGATCCTTCTGTCTGATCTACGAAAATGGCAAGACCAAGCCCCTGATCCGACGAGGCAGTGACTGTCACGTCTGCTGTCAGGCTTTCAACTGTCGTGTTGGTTGCCGTATCGCCCAGGATTTGCAGGTTGTCTGAACCGTCATTGCTGACATCAAGATCAGTCGCAGCCAACGCCGCAATGATCTGCGTGATGTAGTCTGACGTCGCGCCGGTCGAAATATCAATTCCGTAGACCGTGTCATCAGACCGCGCGGTGGCCGTGTTGTCCAACGGCAGGAGCGTTGCATCGGTTACGGCAACAAAGGTTACTTCCTGAGTATCACCACCGGAATCCACGTAGCTCAGCGAGACTGTATTGCCGGCCTGCAGTGCGGACAGATCCAGCGTATATCCGCTTTCCAAACCAACGGTCGTTGCTGTGCTATCGACTGTGACATTGGAGAACGCCAGGGACACCTCTGCAGCAATCGTATCCAGCTGCTTTTGCGCCTCGACCAGGACTTCATCCCGCAACTCGGCAAGGGCGGCAATCGATCCGGAATCGGTTGCAGCGATCAGGCCAAACGTTGTTCCGCCGGGCGTTGTAACGATGATCTCGTTGCCCGGTTCTCCTGGCTGCAACATCCCGGTCTGGTTGAAGGATATTGTTGACGCCTTGTTGTTGGCATAGAGCTGCTGGCCGTTGCTGGTCCGGATGAGAAGGCTACCGCCGCCCTGATCCGTTATCTTTACATCGATAAGGCTGGAAAGCTGCTCCACATATCGGTCCCGCTGGTCGAGCAGGTCTGCGGTGGAGACACCATTTGCGTGCGATTCAAGGATCGCGAGGTCGATTTCCTCGATACTGGACAGAAGGTCGCCGACTGTTTCGGCCTGGGAGGCCAAATCCGAGTCCGCCTGTTGGCGCATCTCCTGGATCTGCCCGTAGGAGGAGTTGAGTTCCCTGGCCAGACTTTCGGCAGCCGAGACAACTTCCAGCTGCCCCGCATAACTGCCAGGATCATTGGTCAGGGAAGACAGCTTGTTCGACAGGTCGGTGACCAGATAGGCCATGCCGGAGCCATCGTCGACAGTCCCGATGATCTCATCAAGGCGGGAAGTGTAGGAGGCAATTTCGGCCGCATAGTTGGTTTCTGCGAGCGAATTGAAATAGGAGGCCTGGATTTTCTCGTCGATAACCCGGACGACGTTGGTTGACTGGAGACCGGAGACGTTGCCTTCGCTATCGAAGAATACGTCGACCGATACGGTCTTTGCGGAGTACCCCGCAGTGTCGGCATTGGCGATATTCGCCGCCGTAACGTCGATCTGCTTTTGGTTATACTGAACACCGAAAAGCGCCGTATTCAGGGCCGCTGTTAACCCCATAGCTGTGCCTCCTGCACAATCAATTCACTTGGGGAACTGGCGGAACCATCGTCCCGCCAGAACTCTGTCTAGAAATCAACGGATCATATTGAGGGCGTCGTCGAGCATCTCGTCCGCTGAGGTGACCATTCGCGAGTTGGCCGAATAGGCCTGCTGGGTCACGATCAACTTGGAGAACTCCGCCGCGATATCCGCGTTGGAAAGCTCCAGCGACTTGGCTGTAATCGAACCGCCGCCGGTCAAATCTGCATCACCCGAGGTCGGCGTTGCCGCAAAGGCTGCACCATCCACACGCTTCAGGTTCTGCTCAGCGTCGAAAGTCGCCAACGGAATTTCGTAAAGGCTGCGGGTCTGGTTGTTGGAGTAGCTGGCGTTGATCCGGCCTGAGCTGTCGATGGAGATACCTTCCAGCTCACCAGCCGCATAGCCATCCTGCTCAACGTTGACAGAGGTCGCCACACCGTTCGGGTCGGAATACTGGGTCAGCGAACCACCGGCAAATGACAGTTCAAGGCCGGTCGTTGTCACATCACCTACAGTAAGCGACGCGATCGTGAACCCGTCGCCAGTGCCGTTCACGGCGCCGTTGGTACCAGCCGTGAGTGTGCCCATGTCGCCGGCACTATCAAATGTCAGGGTCCCGATTTCCAGCCATGCCGGGTCGTTGCCACCACTGGAGAAGTAGACGCCCCAAGTGTCGTCTTGCGGAACGCCGGCATCTTCGTTCAACAGCTTGGCCCAGCGGATCTCGACATCCATCGCAGTACCATTCTGGTTGTAGATGGTCGTTGAACCGCCGGAGATCGACTCGGCCTCGAAAGTCGTTTCATCGGCAACCGCGATATCGGCACCTTGCAGACCGGCGGTCAAAAGCGCCGTATCTTCATCGGAACCGTCATAATTCACAGTATCGGGAACACGCGGCAGGTTGGCCTGATAGTCGATGTTCTCTGTTGCTTCGGCAGCAAGTGGCTGATCGCTGATCTGGATAACCGTCGGCGAATCTCCGACTGCGTTGCCCGTATCCTCATCCAGCTCGAAACCCATCAGGAAGTAGCCGGACGCATTGACCATGTAGTTGTTTTCATCAAGCTCGAAATCACCGGCCCGGGTGTAATAGGATGTGTCTTCGAAGGTCGTCTGACCGTCAACCACATCAGCCGCCGAGGTCACAACGAAGTACCCTTCACCGCTGATCGCCATGTAGGTATCGACATCAGATGCCGAAATATCGCCCTGGACAGTGTTAGTTGCCCGCGATGTGGCATACGTCGTACCGGATACCTGGGTCGCCTGCGTGGACCCGCCGCTGGAAACGAGATCCGAGAAACTAGTGTCCAGCCGTTTGTAACCGGTTGTTTGTGAGTTGGCGACGTTACCGGAAATATTCTCCAATGCCTGCGCCTGTGCGGCCAGGCCAGATACGGCCGAATTGATAGCCCCGTAGATACCCATGTCACATCCTCATTAAGGTCGGGATCGAATGCCCGTGGTTCGGAGCATGTTTTCGCAAACACTGTGCCAAACCAAATGAGGGATATTTTTCACATTTAATTTCAATTACTTAATTCATTAAAATTTTAGCGATCGAACAGCAGATTGCCCGGCACATATGGCACGAGCGGCAAATTATTCCGGGCCAAAGCGGCAATTCCGGCCCTGCAATGGGAGACGCCATCGTCCAAAAAGTACGCTTGCACCACGTGTATCCCCCGCCTACTGTCGGGCCACGAAATCAATGATGGACATGCCGATGCGTTTTGAAGGTACCGATAGTTATATTGCCACTGAGGATTTGCGGATTGCGGTCAACGCGGCAGTTGCCCTGGAACGCCCGCTTCTGGTCAAAGGTGAGCCTGGAACCGGTAAAACCATCCTGGCCCAGCAAGTCGCCCTGGCACTCAATGCCCCGTTGATTGAATGGCATGTTAAGTCGACGACAAAGGCACAGCAGGGTCTTTATGAATATGATGCCGTGTCGAGGTTGCGGGACAGCCAGCTCGGCGATGAACGCGTCAAGGACATCAACAACTACATCCGCAAGGGAAAAATGTGGGAAGCCTTCGTTTCCCCAACCCGGCCGGTTCTCCTGATTGACGAAATCGACAAGGCCGACATCGAGTTTCCAAACGATCTGCTTTTGGAACTCGACCGGATGGAGTTCCATGTCTATGAGACTGGAGAGACGGTGAAGGCCCAGCAGCGGCCAATCGTGATTATCACCTCCAACAACGAGAAAGACCTTCCTGATGCCTTTCTCCGGCGCTGCTTCTTCCACTTCATCAAGTTTCCGGACAAGGAAACGATGTCTGACATCGTCGATGTCCACTTCCCCGGACTTAAACAGATGCTTCTACGCGAAGCACTTAACCTGTTCTACGATGTCCGGGATGTACCAGGCCTTAAAAAGAAGCCGTCCACATCCGAACTGATCGACTGGATCAAACTCCTGGTCAACGAGGACATTGATGTGGAAACCCTTCGTCAAGGTGATCCGGCGAAACTGATACCGCCGTTACATGGCGCGCTGTTGAAGAATGAACAGGATGTGCATCTCTTCGAACGTTTGGCCTTCATGACACGGCGGGAGCGCACCTGAAGCCGGAGAGCCAGCAATGGCGCTTATGAAATCATTGAGACGGGTAGTTCATGTTCTCGCAGCAGCCGGGTTGCTGGTCAGCCTTGGCGCGGGGACGTCCCTCGCGAGGGATCGGGAAGCCGGCTGGGTCAATGACATCATCGGCTTGCGGCATTTTTCCGGTCTGCGCTGTCCGGACATGGTCGGCGGCTTCTACAGGAGCAAGGTACTGTCGGCGGATTCTGACCGGATGGCAGGGTGCATCTATACCGGCGACAACGGGCTGGCTGCTGTTTTGCGCCAGCATTTGTCTGGAACCGGCGCCGATGTCGCCAAGGATTTTCTCGAGGCTTATAAAGCCTCAGGCTTCTCCAAAGCTGCGCTGACCGGCGTCGCTCAGTCAGGCATCTCCTACATCACCCGTTCGTGGACACCTTCGAAACTTTGTGAAACCTTGTGGCACTTCAGCGGCAAGAAGGCCGATTACACGTTGTGGCTCACCTACTCCTTGCCCGGCCAGGAAGCCGAGGTCGGGCCAGCTGTGGCTGCTTTCGTCGAAACATTGAACCGTCAGAACTAAAGGGCGGCATATAATTGCCCGCTGTCAGACCATTAGAATCGACTTGATCTGACAACGCAGAGACCGGGAGGAAGTAACGTGCTCCGTCTGCTTTTATACAGGCACGCCAAGTCGGATTGGGCCGATGCGTCCCTTGATGATATTGACCGCCCCCTCAACAGCCGCGGACGGGCGGCCGCAAGGGCAATGGCCGGCTATATCGCCAGCGAAAAACTTCTGCCCGACCTCATCTTGTGCTCTACCGCCCTCAGAACCCGGGAAACACTCTCCCGCCTTATTCCGCATTTGAACCGGGAGACCGACATTCGCCTGCGCCGGGACCTCTACTGGCAGGGTGACGATGTCTATTCGACAGCTATACGGACCGGTGGAGGATCCGTCCAAAGCCTGATGATCATCGGCCACAATCCGGCGACCGAGGGCACCGCTCACGAACTGATCGGATCCGGACCGGAAGACGCCCTGAGGGATCTGACCACGAAGTATCCCACAGCGGCGCTCACGGTTATCGATTTCGCCATTGAGTCCTGGAAGGAAGTGGCAGCGGGCAGCGGCCGCCTGGAGCGGTTTGTCAAACCGAGGGATCTCGATTTATCCGGTAGTTGACGCCCGTTTGCCAAACGGCGGATTGCGAAGACGCAGTAGAGCGCCTACATCAACAGCGGAGAAACCGCATTGACGTCTTTTCAATCCCTTACCGAAGAAGCTCTGCTGACATTCGCAAACCTTACGGACGCTGCCAGCGACCTGGCGGTGCCGAGTTTGCGGCTTGGCGTCACCGGACTTGCCCGGTCCGGCAAGACCGTCTTCATTACTGCCCTCGTCCACAATCTGGTGCACGGCGGTCGCCTGCCGGTTTTCAGGGCTGCTTCCGGCGGACGGCTGTCGCAGGCCACCCTGCAGCCTCAGCCTGATGATGCCGTGCCGCGGTTTGACTATGAAAGCCATGTCGCAGCCTTGGTGAACGAACGGATCTGGCCGCAATCGACCCGCCAGGTCTCCGAACTGCGCCTTACCCTTGAATTTGAGAGCGCCTCCTATTTTGCAAGGAAGTTCGGCCGGGGGAAACTGCATCTCGACTTGATCGACTATCCGGGCGAATGGCTCCTTGACCTTCCCCTGCTCAACAAGACCTATGCCGAGTTCTCTGCCGAGGCGTTGAAACTCGCGCGCGCTGACAGCAGGCAAAAGATTGCTGCTCCCTGGCTGGAGATACTGTCCGGGATTGATCCCGGTGCCCCAGAGACCGAAAGCGATGCGCAGCGTTTGTCAGACGCGTTCAAGACCTATCTCGCTGATTGCCGCCAAGATGCCCACGCCCTTTCCATGCTACCGCCCGGACGGTTTTTGATGCCTGGCGATCTGGATGGTTCTCCAGCCCTGACATTCGCGCCGCTGGACATTCCCGCTGACGCCAGCCCGGCCCGGACGGGCACACTCCGGGCGATGATGGAACGGCGCTACGAAGCCTATAAAACACACGTTATCAGGCCGTTTTTCCGGGACCATTTTGCCCGCCTGGACCGGCAGATCGTTCTGGTCGATGTACTGCACGCACTCAATGCCGGACCAAATGCGCTGAGCGACCTGGAAGTCGCGCTGGGTGAGGTCTTGAAGTCCTTCCGGCCAGGGCGGCGCAGCTGGCTTGCGTCCATCCTGACCCGCCGCATTGACCGTATCCTGTTTGCCGCAACCAAGGCCGATCACCTGCACCGGGACGATCATGACAGGCTTGAAGCTATCCTGGAAAGACTGGTGGCACGCGGCATTGAGCGCGCCAGGTTCAAGGGAGCTGATGTCGAAGTCCTCGCCATGGCAGCAGTCCGGGCAACCCGTGAGGCACTTGTCAAACATGGCGGAGAGGAATTGCCGGCCATCCTCGGCACCCCCCTCCCCGGCGAGCGCATAGGCCGGGAGTGCTACGACGGCAAGACGGAAATAGCCATGTTCCCAGGCGATCTGCCGGATGATCCGGATGCGGTCTTTGCACCGCCGAACGCAACTTCAAACACCCCGAATTCCACGAGCGTTCCGGCGGTGAAAGCCCGCAGAAACAACCGCGAAGAAGAATTGAAATTCTTGCGCTTCCGGCCGCCCAGTCTCGATACCACTGCGGAGGGATTGACCTTGTCGCTGCCCCATATCCGCCTTGACCGGGCACTTGAATTCCTGCTTGGAGACCGTCTCGCGTGAACGACCGTCCGACTACTTCCAGTTCAACTCCGCGTGGCTCCGGCCGCAGACCGGCTGCTTTCCGCCTCGATGACGGAAACGTCCGGCTGACGGAAGACTTTGCGTCAGAACCCGCAGCGAATGAAGCGTTTGTTGCCGCCCTTGATGAGACTTCTGAAACTCCACGCCTGCCCCGTTCGGCCAGCACGCCGCAAAAGGGCTTCAGGTTTGGCAAGTGGGTTGCTGTCGGCTTTGGCGGCCTTGTCAGCCTGGCTATTGGACTCTCGATAGATGCGCTAATCAGGGACCTGTTCTCACGAACAGACTGGCTGGGCTGGTTTGGTGTTGGCTTGGCCGCTTTGGCGGCTCTGGGCCTCCTTGGTCTCATTTTGCGCGAGATCCTGGGCCTATTGCGGCTGCGCAAGATCGATCACCTGCGGGAGGGCCTGGAGACTGCCGTTGAAAACGATGACGCCAGGCTCGCACAGCGACACCTTAAGGAGCTGGTCGATCTGTACCAGGATCATCCTGAAACGGCCCGGGGGCGCAAGGCCCTGTCGGCGCATATGCGTGAGGTCATAGATGGCAGGGATCTTGTAATTCTGGCCGAACGCGACCTCCTGGCGTCTCTTGACGCCGAAGCCCGCAACATCGTCATGAACAGTGCCAAACGCGTCTCGCTGGTCACCGCAGTGAGCCCGCGCGCTGTTGTCGATCTCCTAGCTGTCCTGTTTGAAAACTTGCGGATTATCCGCCGTCTTTCTGCACTTTATGGCGGGCGTCCGGGAACACTCGGGTTCGTGCGGCTGGCAAAACAGGTGATCACACACCTTGCTTTGACCGGAGGTATGGCCGCAGGAGACAGCCTCGCCTCACAGGTTCTTGGTCACGGATTAGCTGCCCGCCTGTCCGCAAGGCTCGGTGAAGGTGTCATCAATGGACTGCTCACGGCCCGCATCGGCATTGCAGCGATTGCCGTCTGCCGACCGGCTCCTTTCGTCGACACTAACGGACCAAGCGTATCGGATTTCATGGGAGAACTTGTGAAGATCTCAGGCGCTGAGAGCAAAGAGTCCAAACGGCCTGATTAATTTAAAGTATTGATTAATAGTAACGCAATGTATTCGAATAAAATTATAAGTAAAATCCCTTAAACGTTGCGCCACGTCAATTTCTTAGTTTCACTTTCGTGATACCAAGCCCTCAGGACGAAAGCGAGGGATATATACATGGCTTCACAGCAGTTGGACACAAAGTCGGCAAACGGGACCAAGACCGCAGATCAGGCCGGAACAAAGCCCAGGGTCTCATCAAAAACACCGAAAGTATCTGCGGCCAATCCAGCTCAGACCAAAGCGCAGGCGCCTGCAGCCAAACCAGCTCAGAATACAGAGCAAGTGTCCAAGACCGGTGAAGCGTTGCACCATCTTGCCGAAATGCGCCACGATCCGGAGGCAATCCATCAGGTCTTTGAAAACGGCCAGTACCCTTACGCCACAAAGATCCGGCGTCCAGCCTATGAAAAGCGCAAAGCAAAGCTTCAGGCAGAGCTTTTAAAGGCCCAGAAATGGATCCAGGACACCGGCCAGCGCGTGGTCCTTCTGTTTGAAGGGCGGGATGCCGCTGGCAAGGGCGGCACCATCAAACGCTTCATGGAGCATCTCAATCCACGTGGGGCAAGCGTCGTTGCCTTGCAAAAGCCGAGCGAACGCGAGCAGTCCCAGTGGTACTTCCAGCGTTATATCGAGCATCTGCCGTCTGCCGGTGAAATGGTCCTGTTTGACCGCTCCTGGTACAACCGGGCCGGTGTCGAGCGGGTCATGGGTTTTTGTTCCCCGAACCAGTATCTGGAGTTCATGCGTCAGTGCCCTGACTTCGAGCGGATGCTGGTGCGCGATGGCGTGCTTATGTTCAAATACTGGTTTTCAGTTAGCCAGAAAGAGCAGAAGCGCCGGTTTGATTGCCGCAAGACAGATCCACTGAAGCAGTGGAAACTGTCTCCGATCGACATGGCGTCGCTCAACAAGTGGGACGACTACACCGAGGCCAAGGAGGCCATGTTCTTCTACACCGACACCGCGGACGCCCCCTGGACGATCGTTAAGTCGGACGACAAGAAACGAGCCCGGCTCAACTGCCTTGAGCACTTCCTTCATTCCCTGCCGTATCCGGACAAGGACACTCGGATCGTCGGCGCACCTGATCCGCTGATTGTCGGTTCCGGCCATCATGTGATTGGCCAAGACGCTCACATCCTGGGCAAGACCCTTCATCCTGAAATCAAGAGCAAAAGAAACGGCGAAGCGGCCGCCTAAAGAGGCCGGGACCTCGGTCCCATTGCACGAACTTAAAAAAAACAGCTGGATCAACGGTCCCACCCGTTGGTCCAGTTTTTTGTTTTAGCACCCTTCCACCATGATCGACCCAGTTGATTACCTGGCAAATCATCTAGCAAAGCTCGGCCAGTCGTCCGCACATGAGCCAACGACAGGCAAAGTTCTGAAAGAAACCGTTTTTCTCATTATTTTCATATAGTTATATACAAATCAGACAGGTTGCCGCACTCGTCTTTTGATCTAACTCAATTACTTTCGAACTATTCTACATTAGAATTATTCTTATCCGCATCAGTCGAATGCGGAGTTTTTCCGACGAGGTGAATTATGGGCAGTCTTTTGAAATCCGTCTTCAGCGGCTCGGTGGCGCTCGCCTGTTTGGTAGGCATGGCGCAAGCTGATGAATTGAGGGAAACCGCGCTTGAAAGCTTCAAGCCGTTGCCATCGACAATCCCCGAAATGACCAACAACCCAATCACACCTGAGAAAATTGAACTTGGGAAAGCGTTGTTCTTTGACCCACGCATGTCGGCATCAGGCGTGTTCTCCTGCAACTCTTGCCACAACCTGGCAACCGGCGGCGACGACAATCTTGAAACATCAATTGGCCATGGCTGGCAAAAGGGGCCGCGGAATTCTCCCACTGCGCTCAATGCCGTGTTCAATGAAGCACAGTTCTGGGATGGGCGTGCAGCGGACTTGAAGGCCCAGGCCAAAGGGCCAGTCCAGGCCGGTGTCGAGATGGCGAACACTCCGGACAACGTCATCGCGACCCTCAACTCCATGCCGAAATACGTCGAGTGGTTCAAGGCCTCCTTCCCGGATGAGGAAGATCCGGTCACCTTCGATAATTTCGCCAAGGCAATTGAAGCTTTTGAGGCAACGCTGATCACGCCATCACCTTTTGACGCCTATCTGAATGGCAACAATTCGGCGCTCAGCGATGAACAGAAAGCCGGTATGCAGCTGTTCATGGACAAGGGATGTTCTGCTTGCCACAACGGCGTAAACGTTGGCGGTCATGACTATTACCCGTTTGGGCTAATAGAAAAACCTGGATCCGACATCCTGCCGGAAGGCGATCGCGGACGGTTTGCCGTTACCGAAACTGCTGACGACGAGTATGTTTTCCGGGCAGCTCCGCTGCGCAATATCTCTGTCACTGCCCCCTACTTCCATTCCGGCAAGGTCTGGGACCTGAAAGTTGCAGTCCAAATCATGGCCGAATCGCAGTTGGGCGAAGACCTTACCGATAAAGAAGCGGACCAGATCGTTTCGTTCCTGGCTTCGCTGACAGGCAAAGTGCCGCCTGTGGTTTATCCGGAACTGCCGCCGGAAACAGCGTCCACACCGCGGCCATCTGGCGAAGTGAAATAGCAAGCGTCCCATCGGCAAGAAAACGAACCAACAACAATACAAGGGCTGCCTATCGCAGCCCTTGCCATTTGTGCGTTATGTCCGAACGGCACGCGCCTTTATCTGTCAGATCCACCGTCGACATCACGGACGGTTCGGACTAACCTCGCGCCATGTTCATAGACTTTTTCACCGAACTCAAAAGTGCCGGCGTGCCGGTGTCGTTGCGTGAGTACCTGTCGCTGATGGAAGCCCTCAAACAGGACCTTGCTGAACGCCGGGTCGAGGACTTCTACTACCTCGCCAGAACTGCGCTGGTGAAGGACGAAAGCAACCTCGACCGCTTTGACCGCGTCTTTGGTCAGGTTTTCAAGGGCCTGGATCTGCTCAGTGACGTTCCCGCGACCGAAATTCCTGAAGAGTGGCTGAGAAAACTTGCCGAAAAACACCTTAGCGAAGAGGAAAAAGCACAAATCGAAGCCCTGGGCGGATTTGAGAAGCTGATGGAAACCCTCCGGGAGCGCTTGAAAGAGCAGGAAAAGCGCCACCAGGGCGGCAGCAAATGGATCGGCACCGCTGGCACGTCGCCATTCGGGGCTTACGGCTATAACCCGGAAGGTGTGCGTATCGGACAGAAGGAAAGCCGCCACCGGCGCGCGGTCAAAGTCTGGGACAAACGCGAATTCAAGGACCTGGACGACACACAGCTGCTTGGCACCCGCAATATTCAGGTCGCGCTGAAACGCCTTCGCAACTTTGCCCGTACCGGCGCAGCCGATGAGCTTGATCTCGACGACACCATTAGGGCCACCGCCCACAAGGGGCTGCTTGATATCAAGATGCGCCCCGAACGGCACAATGCGGTCAAGGTGCTGCTCTTCTTCGATATTGGCGGCTCCATGGATGACCACATTCGCGTGTGCGAGGAATTGTTTTCCGCCGCACGCGGCGAATTCAAGGTCATGGAGCATTTCTACTTCCACAATTGCCTTTACGAGTTTGTCTGGAAGGAAAACCGCAGACGCCACGCCGAGCGTATCGACACCATGGATGTGCTCCACAAGTATCCGTCGGACTACAAGGTGATTTTCGTCGGCGACGCCTCCATGAGCCCCTACGAAATCGCCTATGCGGGCGGCTCGGTCGAGCACTGGAACGAAGAACCGGGCAGTGCCTGGGTCAATCGGATGACCGCTCTTTACAAGAGCGCTGTTTGGCTCAATCCGGTCCGCGAACAGCATTGGGGCTACACCCATTCCATCAAGATGATCAATGAGTTGATGGAGGGGCGGATGTATCCGCTCACCGTGGAAGGTTTGACAGAGGCGATGAAGGAACTCGCCCGGTAAAACCGGACCTGCCCTTCTACCGCCTGCAAATGTTGGAAGGGATCCGGTGTGAGTTCCAAATCTGAACAGCCCCCAGGGCCGATGGCATCGGCAAGTGCCCACAGCTCCACAACCGGAATGGTTGGCGGCGGATTTTACGATGCCAACTCCGCGCCGCAGATGTCGGCAATTACCGCCGTTCTCCCCTGGATCAGCAAGGCATTGGCCGAATTGGACTTGCCTGCAGCTTCCCAGACCATTGCACTTGCCGATTTCGGCTGTTCGGAAGGCCGCAACTCAATTGACGTCATGCGCCACGCGATCTCCGACCTTCGCAAGCGCACCAGCCAGCCCATACAGACGCTGCACAGCGATCTGCCAACCAATGATTTTTCAAACCTGATGCGAGCCCTTCGGACAAAGGGGCACTCGGTGTTCGAAGACAGGAGTGTCTATTCGGCTGCTGTGCCCGGTTCCATGTTTGACCAGCTATTTCCACCAGAATCACTGGATTTCGCCTTTACCTTCAACGCTATAGGTTTTCTGTCTGGTCGGCCGGTCGAGGTCTTGCCAGACTACCTGTTGCCGAATGGCCCTAGCAAGATCCGAGGACGCGGTTCGGTCAGCGAAGCCGATCAGGCCACTTTCGCAAAACAGGCGAAAGATGATGTCGCCGCATTTCTTAGGGCACGGGCCAGCGAACTTCGACCTGGTGGCAAGGTCATGCTCCAGGTGTTCGGCGCCAATGAAGTGGCCAGAACCTGCGATGGCATTTATGACCTCTTGAACGATGCGGTCCTGGACTTCGTTGAAAAGGGCGACATCGATCCGGACATTTACCGGCGGTATTATCAGCCGGTCTATTTCAGATCTCTGGATGAACTCGTGTCGCCACTCAAAGATGGGAGCCCGGTTTCAGATCTGTTCCAGATTGATCAAGCCGCATCATATGAAGTGCCTGTGCCGTTCGTAGAAGCCTTTAAGACGGACGGCGATCTCGGCAATTACGCAAAGGCTTATGTGGACTTCTTCCGGGCTTTCACCGAAGCGGTATTGAGAATGGCCCTGGCCCCGCGCCCGGACCTGGAAACTCTGGTTGAAGCCATCTACCAACGGGCTGAAGAGTTGCTCAAGGCAAGCCCGGACACCTACCCGTTCCGCTACACCGCCGTCGCTACCCTTCTGACAAAGAAAGGTAGCTAAAGCCGCCAATCAGGCGACGTCCGTTTCCGGGCTTTCCGCGCTGCTTGAACTCTCTTCAGCGTCCGCTTCTGCAGCAGTGTCAGCCTCGAAAGCCTTCAGGTCGGCATCCTCAGCGGCAGCATCGGCAGAGATTTCGACCAATCCGGTTTCGCTGCCTGCGATCGTAACCATGTTCCGGCCGCCTGCCTTTGACGCATAGAGTGCATCGTCGGCTGACTTCATCAGGTCTTGCGGCATAGCACCGTGCATCGGGAACCCGGCGACGCCGGCGGAAATGGTTATGCGTGGCAATGTCTTATCGCCATAACGGACGTGGATCGCCTCCACCGTTTCGCGCAATTTCTCGGCAATTTCCAACGCCGCATCAATCGTGCATTCGGGCAGCAGGACCATAAACTCCTCACCGCCGAGCCGGCATGGCAACTGATCACCGTCACACGCTTGTTCCAGAGCAGACCCGACGGCGCGCAGAACCATGTCCCCGGCATCATGGCCGTGATTGTCATTGAACTTCTTGAAATGGTCCACGTCGATCGAAACCAGGCTGACCGGCTGGCCTGTCTGGTTCGAGCGTTCGATATTCCGGCGCAGCATTTCGATGAAGTGGCGACGATTGAACAGACCGGTCAGCGGATCGCGGATCGACTGATTGTGAAGCTCGTCACGCATCCGGGTGTTCGCGATTGCAAGGCTGACCTGTTCGGCGGCCATCTGCGCCAGCTTGCGCTGCTTGAAGAACGCTTCCTGGTCGCTACCTTCAGAGGGGGTCAGATGCATCAAGCCAACCGTTTCGCCATGAGCAAGGATAGGCAGGCAGATGTAGGCGTGGTCCTCCTGCTTATCCACGTGCTCACATTGAAAGCTGACCATGTGGTCGCCGTGGACATAGGGCCGGCCGCGGCGCAAGCCCCAGCAGGAATCCGGCCGGATATGGTCTTGAAGGCTTGCCCCGTTCCAGGAGCAGGCACCGTCCAGGACGTCACGGGAGTTGGAATACACGTAGATGGCTCCGCCGCAACCTGGCAGCAGCATGGTCAAAAACTTGCTGACCATCGTGAAGAGCTCATCCAGAGAGTTGCTCGACTGAAGCCATTCATTGAGTTCAGACAGTAGCTTCACTTCCCGGTTCAAGGCCTGTTGGCGCTGAATTTCCCGCTTTTCCTGCTCCTGAATTTGGATCATGTGCGCCTTGAAGTCGGCCAAAGCCCGGCCGATATCGCCGATTTCGTCATTTCGTTCCAAAGGCAGGTCCGCGCCATAATCGTTTCGCGACATTTTCTGAAGCGCCGAAACGATCTGCGACATGGGCTTGGCGATGCTCTTGCGGCCCAGCCAAACCGCGAGAACAACCGCAAGAACCACGGCCCCCAACGAAATGAGGATGGTAAACTGGATTGCGTTCTTCTCATGTTCAACCGCGGTCAAGGCTGCCTTTTCCGAAAAGTCCTGGATCTCGAACAGCAAGCCTTCAAGTTGGAGATTGAACGCGTTGTGTTCCTTTTGTACTTCGCCGAGCAATTCTGCTGCAGCCAGCGTACTTCCTGATCTGACTAGGCTGAGCGCCTCTTTAGCTGCCTTGGAATAGGTTTGATCTTCTTCATTGATCCGGACAAGGGCACGCAAGATGTTTCCGAATTCTTCCGCCTGTTCGGACGTCTGCGCCATGCGTATGGCCTTGCGGGCAATTTCTATCGCTTCAGCAAAATCTTCCGAAATCTTGGTGGTCAAGTAGCTGAACCGGGCCTCGTATTCGGGAACGCGCACCGCTTCGTCCTGCCGCTGCATCAGACTCATCCTCAACAGCCGTTCAGTCAGGACTGATTGCTCCAGACGATGGGTTGTCACATGGCTGATGGCCTCGGAAAGCGGAACATCCGCTTCGGCGATGAACTCAATTTCCTCGGTAATCTTGCGGATCTGGTAGATCCCCACCGCGGATGCTGCCACTACAAACAGGATGCAAACTGACACAATGGTCAGGAACTTGCCCATTACCGTATAACGAAAGGTAGACGAGGCTTGCATGACGGACTCCTACGCAACTTCACGCAGGGTCACACAAGAACGTAAATTATTGATTAGAAAAATAAAAATTGCCCGTTATTGGAAATACGTACGACACAATTCGGTAACTATAAAAATGGACATGGCAAATTTCACGAGGCTCAAAACACCCGCGAATTGACGCATTTGTAACGCAGGGGATCCCGATCGCATCTCTTGAAATACGATCGGGATATTTGACACCTAGTCGCGCAGGACCAAAACCGCACACGGCGCATGACGCACGATGTGTGCAGCATTTGACCCGATGAAGTAGGTAGCAAAACCGGGTTTGTGCGAGTGGATCAGCACCAGATCGGACCCACTGCTCTGAGCAGCTTCGATCACTTCATGATAGACAGTCCCCATGCGGACTTCAGTGGACACTTGATCTGCCGGTATCCCGTGCTTGGCGACAACTTCATCCAGGATCTTCTGGGTTTCGTCGATTTCGCGGTCCTGAAAGTCCGCCGGAAGCTGGCTGGCGACAAAACTCTGAACTTCCGGACAAACGGCAACCAAATGCAGCTTTGCCCCGTAGTCCTTGGCAAAGAGTGCCGCTTTTGACAGGGCCTCTTCAGCAAAGCTCGTTTCGCCCGGATCAATCGGCAGCAGAATTTTCTTGAACATTTTTTACCCCAATTTTCACAGCGCATAGTACGGCTACTGAACCGTCCCAAACCGCTTGCTGTGCTAGTTCTCACCCACTTCCAGTCAGAAACGGATTCGTTCCACCTGAAGCCGGTCAGCTGGGCAAACTTTTACGATTTGACCGTGCTCACGCCATGAGCCAGATCAATCAAAGGTCGAAGCCTTCAGCCTGTAGCTAGGTCGCGAAATAGCGGCCCGGCGTAACGCCAAAGGCCTTTTTAAAGGTCGCAACGAAGGCGCTCGGCCCTTCATAACCAAGCTTGTGCGATACGTCCGAGACTGACCGCCCCGCCGCAAGCAATTCAAGCGCCCGGAACAATCTGACCTGCCGGCACCAGGTCCGGTAGTTCATTCCGGTTTCCTCCCTGATCCGCCGTTCAAAGGATCTGACGGACATGGCAGCAGACTCGCTTGCCGTTGAAAGGCTGGGAATTTCGGCCGGGCAGCGGATTATCCCTTCACATACGCGGCGCAGGCGGGTGTCCTCTGGCATTGGCAACTGCAGCGGTGTAGCCGGCAGCATCTTCAACTGATCAACAATGACCGCCCCAATCCGCGCAGCCGGGCCGCTGGCCGTTTCGCTCCGCCGGTAGGACATGAACGCGCCAATCAGCTCCCGCAGTAGCGGGGTGACTTGCAGAACTTGCGGTTCTTTTGGCAGTTCCTCGGCCGCGCTGCCCTTGAAGTACAAAAATCGGAATTCGGTATCCGTCAGATATCTGCTTTCATGGGCAACACGTGCCGGCAGCCAGACCGCGCGCTCCGGCGGTACGAAATAAGTGCCGCACTCCGTGTCGACGGCGAGCGATCCCTTGATGACATGAAACAGCTGCGCCTCGTCATGCGCATGCCAGCTGGTGACAGAGCCTGGCGGCAAACAATTTGCCAATCCGATGATATCCGACTCCACCGGGGTTTTCGGAAATTCTGTTAGCTCTGGATGACTGGTCATTTTCGAAGTAGTCCCAACCTCCACCAACCAATTTGGCGAATGAGCGACATATGATGACAAAACAGCGCTAACACGCAAGCAGCATTTCGGTCTAAACCGCTTTCAAAGACCCATTTGATCTACAGGATCCTTGATGAGCTACTTCACCCGTAGCGCTGACCCGGCCGCAATGACCGGTTGGCGTTCCCCTGTCGTGTTGCTGATGATCATGGCTGGCGCCATGCAGTTGTCTTTCGCCGGCTGGTGGAACCTGATGAACAATTTCGCCGTCCAGGAACTGGGCTTCACCGGTCGTGAAATTGGCATTCAGCAGACAATCCGCGAAATTCCCGGGTTCTTGAGCTTTGCAGCCATCTATCTGCTCTTGGTGATGCGGGAACAGACGCTTGCTTATGTGTCGCTGGCCTTTTTGGGCATTGGCGTCGCAGTTACCGGCTATTTCCCGTCTGCCTGGGGCTTTTACGTAACGACGCTGATCATGTCGATCGGCTTCCACTACTACGAGACGATGGCCCAATCCCTGTCGCTGCAGTGGCTGCCGAAAAAGACGGCTGCTGCCGACATGGGCAAAATCATCTCGGTCGCCGCCTTCGCCCAGTTGATCGCCTATGGCTTGATCTTTGTCTGCTGGAAGATGTTCGACCTCTCCTTCGAGTTTGTGTTCCTGCTGGCTGGCGGACTCACACTTGTCGTGCTGCTGTTTCTGCTGATCGCCTACCCAAGCATTCGCGAAGGCGTCCCGCAACACAAGAAGATTATCCTGCGCAAACGGTATTGGCTCTATTACGCCCTAACCTTTATGGCCGGCGCCCGCAGGCAGATCTTTACAGTGTTTGCCGGTTTCCTGATGGTCGAAAGGTTCGGCTACGACGTTCACGAAGTCGCAGGCTTGTTCCTGCTCAACGGCGTCTTCAACATGATGCTGGCGCCGAAGATTGGACAGTTGATCGTCCGCTTTGGCGAGCGGAAGGCCCTGGTGTTTGAATACATCGGTCTGATTGGCGTTTTTGTCTGCTACGCTTTCGTGACCAACGCCAATGTGGCCGCAGCACTCTATGTGATCGATCACGCATTCTTCGCAATCGCGATCGCGATCAAGACGTATTTCCAGAAAATCGCAGACCCGGCCGATATCGCCCCAACTGCCGGGGTCGCCTTCACGATCAATCACATTGCCGCGGTTTTCATTCCAATCGTGTTCGGACTGGTTTGGCTCTATTCGCCAACGGCGGTTTTCCTGGCTGGTGCAGCCATGGCAGGTGTCAGTCTCGTTCTGGCGATGCTGATCCCCGAAACACCCGCTCCCGGGAACGAAGCAACCATCTACCGTTCGTCAGCGGTGCCTGAACCTGCCGAATAACAGTTCCGTGGCAGGTCATCCTGGATGGTGATCCCAGTATCTACCGACATGGTCACGTGAGGTACAAGCCGGAACTCGCATAGTCACCAGCGCTGCGACTGCAATTGCAGCGCTAATTGCAGGCTTCCGCAGTTTTGGCCGCGGACCTACACCTTGCTGCATCCGAAGGGGCAGTAGCCCCAATATGTCTGATAACCAAACCGGCAGTGAATTGCCGGATCAGGCCTGGCGCTCGGGAACGTGCACTACCAGCCCATCCAGCTCGCCGGTCACCTTGATCTGACACGACAAGCGGGACGTCGGCTTCACATCATATGCGAAATCGAGCATGTCCTCTTCCATCGGCTCGGGATGTCCGACCTTGCCGGCCCAGGCTTCATCTACATAGACATGGCACGTGGCGCAGGCGCAGGCGCCGCCGCATTCGGCTTCAATGCCCTGGACCATGTTCTTGATGGCATTTTCCATAACGGTCGAACCGTCAGCGGCATCGACCTCGGTTTTGGCACCGTCGGCAGTAATATATGTAATTTTCGGCATGATCCGCGTCTGATCAAGAGAGGATGGAAGACATCGGGTGATAACCCTCAACCCGACATAAAGGTTCGCGGAGAAAGGTCAAGCTCATGAATGCGCGCGGCGCATAAAAGCCGCCCGGAAAAAGACAAAAAATACAACGCAGCACCAGAATGCCGTCCCTAAAGGGTGGCTCTATGCGCTTAACAAGTCATCTATATATGCATTGGCCTGATCGACCGCTTCATGCAGACCGTTGAAGTCCGCATCTACGCCAGCCTGGCCAGATCCTTCGAGCCGCTCGCAGCAAGCGGCAACGGCACCGGCCCCGACAGCACGCGCAGACCCCTTGAGGGTGTGCACGATATCCTTCAGGACATCCGAGTCATTTTCCGTGGCAAGTCTGCTCATTGCTGATGCGCTTTGAGTCATGAACAGCCGCAACACCTGAATTTCCAGGTCCCGGTTCCCCAGTGTGTTGGCAGCAAGCCGGACGAGATCTATCGGTGCCTCATACTGAGGCTGATCCGGCAGGCGTGAAATAGAAGCCGTAGCCATTTCATTTCTTCCGCTGGTTGGAGCATTCGTCCAGTCCCGCTGTTTCACGACGGGCCTGGCCGTGACGGACTCATCTTGCAGGCGGACAGGCCAACAACTGGTTAAGACAGCGCCAAAAGCCGATTTTGGACGCGAGATCCCCAAAAAACTGAAAAAATGGTTAATGCACCCTTAGGAGGTGCCCGGCCTAAAATCGGGCGAAGTCCTTTTCACATGAGGGTTTTCACGAACAGGACGAGTTTTGGAACATCGAAATCGCGTTAACTTTTTTCACGATTTCCGATTGCCGAAACCACTTTCGTCCCCTTGTCGGTGAGCTTGCATACAAGCCAGTCAGGCTTGATTGGGTTGGAAAACCAAGGCTCTGCCCACCCTGCGTCGATACAGGCGCGGATTGTTCGCGCCGGAACCTCACGACCCAATTCATCAAAAAGCGGCAACTTTCCACCCGGCTGTTTGAGCCCGTTGGCAAGCCAGCGCTTTTGCGCGGCAGTCGGTTTTGGAGCTTTGGATCGAGCTCTTGAAGATAATTTCCCGGCCTTCTTCAAACCGTCGTCAGAGACCATATTTGGCATTCGCGGCCGCCCCTAGGTTGTTATCACCATTGCTGTTTCTTGTTCATTAGGAGAGAGTGTGCCATTAGGTAACGCGATGCGGCAAGATGGGGTAAAGGCTGAGCAATAAATAAATTGCCAGCCGGTCAGCGGCGGCCCCCCAATCAGGCCAGGCCACGGGAAGCATCATGTTTGATATCGCGATTGACGCTTCCCGGGTCAATGCGTTCGGTAGACCACTCGGCCAACCGAGTTTACCGATGTGTATTGAGTACGGACGTGAGGCGATCCAAACATGGCAAACCCCCCGAAGGTTAAAGACCCGGCACCAAAAGTTCAGGACCCGGCGGAAGCAGCATTGTCTGCTGTCGAAGAAGCCCTGAAACTTGATTTTGGTGGACCGGAAGCTGCAGACGGCGATGCTGCCGAAGTATCAGACGCTGCAGATAGCAGCGCTGTCGGTGCAGCGACCGCTGAAAAGAAAGCCGACGAAACCGAAGCGCCCAGCAGCCGGGAAGAGACCCGCGCCGGACGGCGCCGCGGACGGGGAAGCCGCCCGCCGGCAGCCAACGACGACCGCCGTAACATCGGTAGCCTCATCTACGCCCTGCAGCGCCGTCCGTCTTCGGCACCGTTCTGGGGCGCCCTCGCACTCAGCCTGCTGTGGGGTGGTGTTGGCACCAGCCTGATTGCCTCTTCATTCGGCGACGAACTTGGCGCCCTCACCGACTTTGGTTCCATTGCCAATTCGCCGACTCTGCTTCTTGCAGGTGTCGCGCTCGTCGTTCCGATCATTTTCTTCTTCGTCATGGCCATGATGATCTGGCGTGCGCAGGAAATGCGCATTGTCGCCCGCGGCATGACGGAAGTTGCCCTGCGGCTTGCCGAGCCGGAAAGCATGGCCAAGGAATCCATCCTCAGTGTCGGCCAGGCCATCCGCCGTGAAGTCTCAGCCATGGGAGACGGTATCGAGCGTGCAATTGCTCGTGCGAGCGAGCTAGAAGTGCTTGTTCACAATGAGGTTTCCTCACTCGAGCGCTCTTATAATGAGAACGAACTGAAAATCCGTTCGCTGATCGAAGAACTTGTAAGCCAGCGCGAATCCATTTCCTTGAACGCCGAGCGGGTTCGCGAGACCATCTCCGGTGCGCACGAAAACTTCTCGTCACAGCTTTCGTCCACTTCCGACCAGCTGGGCACGACAGTTGATGCGGCGACCGAGCGTATGGTCGAGGCGCTGTCCAGTCGTGCCGATGATATGGTGTCTGCACTCTCCAACCGTGCCGATGACATGGTTTCCAGCCTGACGGCTCGCGCAGATGACTATGTAACCCAGTTGAGCACAACCGGGCAGGACATGGTCGATAATCTGTCCGCAACCGGCACTCAGATGTGGGAAACGCTGTCCAGCCGGGGCACCGAGGTCAACGAGCAATTTGCAGAAACCGCAAACTCCTTTGTTGACGCTCTGTCTGTAAAGAGCACGGAAATCAACGACACGCTGTCAACCTCCAGCAACAATGTCGTCGAAACGATTTCCCGGAAGACCGAAGAATTCCGGGCATCCCTGGAAAGCACGGGCACCAACGTCAGCGAGACGATCTCGCAACGCGGCGCAGAGATCAACGACACGCTGGCAACATCCAGCAGTCTCGTCGTTGCCACGATTTCGCAGAAAACCGACGAGTTCCGGGCATCCCTGGAAAACACCGGCGGCGAAGTGGGCGAAGCAATCACCCAGCGCGGCGAAGAGATCAATGCGAACCTGTCTTTGACAAGCGGCCGCCTGATCGACACGATCACCACCCGGACAGCAGAACTGCTGGGCACGGTCGACGAGCGGGTGACCAACCTCGACGCCTCCCTCGCCCAAACCGGCGACCGGGTTGTCGAAAGCATTTCCGAACAAGGTCAGGAAGTCACCAACACCATTTCCGTCAAGGGTGCGGAAATTGTCGGAACCCTGTCCGAGCGCAGCACCGAAGTTGCTGAAATCCTTCGTGGAACCGGCGAGTCGATTGTTGTCGACCTGTCGCTCCGCGGTGGCGAAATTGCCTCCAAGCTGGATGAAACAGCGGGCTCGCTCACCGAGACAATCTCTGTCCGCGGAACGGAACTGGCCGAAAAACTTGGCAGCATCTCCGATCGCATCTACAGCGCGATCTCCATCAACGGCACTGAACTGGACGAACGTCTTGCAGGCCGTGGCGCCGAGTTCGCTGCCACCATGGAACAGCAGGCTGTCAACTTCCAAAACACGCTGGGCACTGTTGCTGCTGACATCTCTGAAGCCATGAACTCCCAGAGCTCTGGTTTGACGGAGAAGCTGGCGGAAACCGGAACTCAGCTGGCCGAGCTCATCAGCGGCCGTGGTGCGCGTATCGTCAACGACATCACGCAGGTCAGCTCCTCCATTTCCGAAACAATCGAGGTACGCGGCCAACTGCTCGACGAGAGCCTCTCCGGCCGTCTCACCGAGCTGGAAGGTCTTATCGGCGAGCGTGGCGGACAGCTGGTGGATGCATTTGGCACCAAGACGCTTATCCTGTCCGAAACGCTGGATTCGCGCCTGCAGACGCTGGACACAACCTTCGCGACCCGCATCGACACCATGGATTCGTCCCTCAGCGGCCGGATCGACACGATGGATGCGTCGCTCGGCAGCCGTATCAACACGTTGGATCTGACTCTGGACCAGCGCACAGCGGCCTTCGAAGCTGCGCTTGAATCGCGCACCGCTATCCTGTCGGACGCGATCGAACAGCGAACCCTCGGCATCAGTGAAGCGCTGGAAGAAAAAACCCGCAACGTCAGCGACGTTCTGGCAGACCGCTCCGATGCGATCACCGTCCAGCTTGGACAGCGTGTGGAAGCGGCCGGCACGACCCTCGCGGACCGCGCAGAGGAAATCGGCAAGGCGCTCAGCGACCGGGTCGACCTTGCAACCGGATCCATGGCTGAAAAGGCCGAGCATCTGGCAGCAACCATGACCGCTGGCACCGACCGGATTGACGAAACCCTCGACAACCGGGCTCGCCAGATCAGTGAAACCCTGATCAGCCGGACCAAGGAAATCGCCAAGGCCTTCGTCGACGGTCAGACTGAAATGACCAGTGCGCTCGACAACAGCCTTGCGGAAGCTGGCAGTGTTCTGACGCGTCAGAGCGCCGAACTGACAGAAACCCTGTCGGAGCGGATTGCCGAAATCAACGTTTCGCTGGGCGCCAAGGTATTTGAGGTCGCGGAGACACTCGACACCCGCGCGGGCCAGCTGGAAAACGTCCTTAACGAACGTCTGGAAAGCATTTCCGGTACGCTGAACAGCGAAAGCGAGAAAGCCCGCGACATGATCACCGAGGTGATCTCGGATGCAGGCAACACGCTCTCGGGCGAAAGCACCCGGATGCGCGACATGGTCAAAGAAGCTGTGTCCCAGGCTGTCGAGACACTGGCAGCAGAACGCACCCGTACTGTCGACATTGTCGGCGGCTCGGTCACCGAGGCCGCACAGAAAATGTCCGGCGAAGGCGACAAGTTGCGTGAACTGGTGCTGGCAGCTGTCGGCGATGCAGCCCGCTCGCTTGCAGCGGAAAGCGAAAAGGCCCGTGCACTCTATGTCGGCACACTGGCAGACTTCAGCGGTTCCCTGACGGACGAAAGCGAGAAAGTCCGTAACGACATGGCGCGGACCATTGCAGAAATCTCCGGCAACCTGGCCGCCGAAAGCGAGCAGGCACGTCAGACCCTCGGCAAGACGCTGGAAGATATCCGCGGCCAGATGTCTGGCGAAGCAGACGCAGTCCGGGTCAGCGTCCAGGGCGCTGTTCAGGAAGCCTCCGACCTTCTGGTCCGTCGCGGCAACTCCGTTGCCACCGAGCTGCTTGAGAAGGCATCAACCCTCAATGAGGCCTTCGGCGAACGTTCCGGCGAGCTGGCCAAGCTGATCGGGACCGATGGGAACGACCTGGTTGCAGCCATTGAGGCTCGGGCAAACGACCTCACCGGCCGGATTGGCGAGATCCACACTGCGATCCTCGATGCGATCAACGTCAAGGGTAAGGATCTGGCGGATACCTTCGCCCAGAATGGCCTCGATGCAACCCGTTCGCTGGTGGACGCCGGCGACCGGATCATCACCGGCATCAACGACCGCAGCCAGGTTGCCAACGAGGCGCTGCTGCAGACCAAGCAGCAACTGGTGGATGCCGGGGACCAGATCGTCGCCAGCATCAACGACCGCAGCCTGGTCGCGAACCAGACCTTGCTCCAGACCAAGAAGCAGCTGGAAGCGGATGTATCTGAAATCCTGCAAAAGCTGGAAGCAACGAACACCGAAGTTCAGACCGTGGTTACGGCTGCCGGTACCAACCTTGGTGAAATCGAAGCAAACCTTGGCCGCCGTGCCGGCGAGTTCAGGCTTGCTGTCGAGCGCGCTGTCACGGACACGACGGCAACCACCGGGCTTATTGGCGACCAGACGGACGCGCTGCGCGATGTCATCATGACCACGCTCGCTGATGTCCGGACCCTGACCGACAAGTTCAGCAGTCAAACCGAAGAGCTGACGTCCGCGGCACGGTATCTGGAAGATACGAACCGCTCGGTGGAAAGCCGCGTTTCCGAACGACGCACGGCTATCGAGGACGTGGCGGATACGCTGCTGGCCAAGACGGATGCAGTCGACAAGCTCATGCGGTCGTTTACCGATACTCTGTCCCAGACACTGGAAACGGCGGACGACAAGGCCCGCGAGGCAGCGGGCATGCTGGGCGCCGCAGCAGAAGCTGCAAGCAAGCAG
This sequence comes from Roseibium sp., assembly GCA_965230705.1. Taxonomy (GTDB): domain Bacteria; phylum Pseudomonadota; class Alphaproteobacteria; order Rhizobiales; family Stappiaceae; genus Roseibium. The sequence continues at coordinate 762,573 of CBDDLN010000002.1, forward strand.
GTCAGCGAGCAGTTCGAATCCATGCGCCTGACGGCCGGTATGGAAGGGCAAAAAGCCCGCGATGCCATCCGCAGCGCCCAGGACGACATCATGTCAGAGATGTCACGTACGGTCTCCGATGCATCCGAACGCTTCAACGAAGCGGCCAACCGCATGCGCGACACTGCCCGTGATGTCCATCGCGAACTCGAGGCGACCCGGAACGAACTCAAGCAGGGCGTTCTGAACCTGCCGGACGAAGCCGAGGAATCCTCAGCAGCTCTGCGCAAGGTGGTCAACGAGCAGATCCGTGCACTGACGGAACTGTCGGAAATCGTTGCCAAGCAGTCGAACTCGCTTGATATCTCGCGTCCGCAGGAGCGCGTGGCCACGGCATCTGCTGCTCCGGCAGCAGCGCCTCAGGCCCCCGCCCCTCAGCCGGCGGCTACTCCGGCAGCTTACGCGGCTCCGAACCGGGCAGCCCCGGCACCTGGCCAGCCCGAAGTCCGCCAGGCGGCCCCCGCCCGTCAGGCCGAACAGCCACGCCGCGCCGCACCTGCTGCGGATGCACAAGGCGCTGGCAAAGGCTGGGTGTCGGATCTGCTCCGTCGCGCCTCCCGTGATGACGAACCAGCAGCACAGGCCGAACAGGGCCGGGCTCCTCTCCATTCCGTGGAAAGCCTGAATTCGCTGTCGGTCGATATCGCACGCGCGATTGACCACGAGACCTTCATCGATCTCTGGGACCGCTACAAGCGTGGCGAACGGCATGTCTTCACCCGCCGTCTCTACACGCTGCAAGGTCAGCAGACGTTTGACGAGATCCGTCAGAAGTACGCCCGCGACCAGGAGTTCCGGACAGCTGTTGAACGGTATGTGGCCGATTTCGAGCAGTTGCTGACACAGGTCTCCCGCAATGACCGGGACAATATGCTGGGACAGACGTACCTGACATCGGACACCGGCAAGGTCTACACCATGCTGGCCCACGCGAGCGGCCGGTTCGACTAAGACCACGCACGTCCGAAGACTTCGACACAAGAAACCGAGGCGGCCGATTGGCCGCCTCTTCCTTTTGATAAGACTGAAATTCAACCTTTGCCGTCCCGGCCAAACAAAAGTGCGAGCCGGGACCTATTGGTAACGGTCTACTAACTAAAAAAAGCGACCTTTTTCCGGTCCCGGATCTCCGCTTTGCAGCGTCCGGGACGGCCAACAAGCAGCTTTGTCGGCTACACCTTCCAAACGGCAGTGTCATTACTGCCATGATTTCGAACCGTTGCCTTCGTAAACACCAGAACGTGTCAAACCAACGGACTACCCGCAGGCTGGTCCGGCAAACGGGGCAACAGATGCGACATCATGTTGAAACCAGGCATCCTCTGCCGGGCAGGGATGCACGGTTTTGAACGCAATCGTTACGGATCAACACGACCGGACGATCTGGATTGCCGCTGGCGCGGCGTTTTTAATGCATTTAGCAGCCATTTTTGCCCTCGACCGGCTGCCAGATTGGCAATTGCAGCAGCCGCAGGCGATCAGGGACATTGCCGTGGAGATAATCACCCGCGTGCCTGCGGCGCCCCAGCCGCCGCCGGTCGTGCCGCCCAAGTCATCCAAAACTGAGATAAAACGCCCGGCAACCGCTACCCCACGGCAACCTGAAGCTCCCTCCGCGCCTGGAATGATAAAAGCGCAAACCCTTTATGCAGCAACAGCTCTGGCCGACCCCCGAAGCCGCCGGGCCCGAACACGATTACGGATGCTGGTATCTGAAGACCGGATAATCCAGCTCTGCAATCTGGAAGCGCTTGAACAAATCGCCCGATGGGACGAGAAGCTCAAGCCTGACTACCTTGTTGCATATGCGCGAAAAGAAGTCCGGTTTGCCGGATCATGGCTCGAAGTTGACGGCGGAGCCCTCCATTCCGGCAACAACTGGCTGGAGATCAAGTACCGCTGTCAGGCCGCCTCCGACCTGGAGTCGGTTTCAGCGTTCGAATTCAAGGTTGGCAAAAAGATCCCCCGGCACCTTTGGGAGCAGTTCAGTCTGCCGTCACACATAACTGCGCATGACTGATACCTCGATCAGTCCTGCAGGTTCTGCCTGACCTTCTCCATGGCCGCAACAAAAGCGGCAATATCCTCATTGGTCATGCCGGCGAACATTCTTTTTTCCGCAGCCAGAATTTTCGGCACCAGATCCAGATAAACTTCCCGGCCGGTTTGTGACAGACTCAAGAGGGAACTGCGGCCGTCTTCCGCATTGTCGGTCTTGGTCAGAAGCCCACGCTGGTACATCTTCTTGACCGCGCGGCTGACCGAAACCTTGTCCATACTCGACCGTTCCACGATTTCCGCAGCGGGCATGTTTCCGTTCAACCCGAGGATGGCCATGGTACGCCATTCGGAGGGCACGAGCTGATGGTCCTGGGTGTAAATATCAGACAGCGCCGTCGTCACATCGGTGTAAAAAACACGGATCTGGTAAGGAAGAAATGCCTGCAGATCGAACTCAACGGCGCCTGCCTCCTCGGAGGAATTTCCCTTAACTTCTTGTTTCAATGACACTTTCTCCTCCGGACCCTATGCGACTATCTGTGTAGTGCTCTCATATTAGCTTTACTATTGACTTAGTTTCAAATGAAACTAAAGTCCCTCCATCGAAATAAGCACTGCCCGGCGCAAATATCCACCAGCGCTTTGCGGCAGCCCACCAAAGGGAGGATGGAGCGTGATTTCGTTTAAGCGTCTTTCAGCTGTACTTGGCATCACTTCAATTGCGGCATTGAGCACGTCTTTTGCAGCAGCAGAAGAATTGGTCATGTCCTCTTGGCTGCCGCCAAAGCATGCAGTTGTAACCAACATCATGAAACCTTGGGCTCGCGCCGTGAAAAAGGCAACCGATGGCCGTGTGACCGTCCGGATCCTGCCAAAGCCGCTCGGCCCGCCTCCGGCGCATTATGACCTTGCTGCCGATGGTGTTGCGGACATCACCTACGGCCTGCACTCCTTCACCAAGGACGACCGCTTCCTGCGTTCGCGCATCGGCCAGTTCTCCTTTATCGCCGACACCGCAGAGGCTGGCTCCAAGGCCTATTGGAACGTCTACGGCGGCACCATGAACGCCCAGGAAGAGCACAAGGGAACGAAACTTCTCGGCCTCTTCGTTCATGGCCCGGGCCTCTTCAACAACAACCAGCGCAAGATCGAAAAGCCTGAAGATTTTGCCGGCCTGAAGATCCGCACACCGGGCGGTTACATCGCCAATCTCGCCAAGGACCTCGGTGTTACCACCCAGTTCATGGGCCCGGGTGAAGTTTACGAGAAGCTTTCCCGCGGCGTTATTGATGGTGTGACCTTCCCGGTCGAAGCCCTGAAGGCGTTCAAGCTGACCGGCCACCTGAAATACTCCATGAAAATCCCGGGCGGCATCTACAACACCTCCTGGTTCCTGGTCATGAACGGCGACAAGTGGAACGGCCTGTCTGCTGAAGACCAGAAAGCCATTGAAGAAGTTTCCGGGCTTGCATTTGCTGAGCTTGCCGGCAAGGCGTGGGATGCCTCTGATGCCAAGGGCGCGGCCTTCGTCGCCGACACGGACATCGAGACCCACGACGCCTCCCCGGCCGTCCTTGACGCGATCAAGACCATCGCCGCACGGCGTGAAGCTGAATGGATTTCCCAGGTCAAGGCAACCGGTCACGATGGTGCTGCTGCACTGGCCGAGATGCGCAACCAGACCGGCATCTCCAACTGACCATGAGCCGTCAAGCCGACCAGAAACAGCCAAGCCGGATCGGAAAGATCTGGCTTGGCGCCAAAATGCTCCTCGGGCTTGCCTGCGTTCTGGTGCTGGTCAGCCTGATCGGACTTACGTGTGTGGACGTTGTCGCCCGCTACGCCTTCAACAGCCCGGTGACCGGCGCTTACGAGCTGACCGAGATCCTGCTGGCCACCCTTATTTTTCTTGCCCTGCCGCTGACCACGCAAGCCAAAGAGCACATCGAGGTCGAACTACTGGACGGAATGAAGAACCGGTTTCTGGCGTCCGTTTCCTCCGTGGTGGCCACGGTTAGTGTTGCCGGGGTATTTTCAGTCATCTCATACGAGCTCTGGCTGCACGCCCAGAAGCTGGCCGAACGTGGCCAAGTGACTGATTCTCTTGAATTGCCGGTCGCAATGGTCGGATTTCTTGCCGCCGCTTCCTGTGCTGCAAGCGCGCTTCTCATCATCCTGACCGAAACCCGCCGCCTGTAAAGAGACCAGCCTTGTTCGAATCTCTCCTTGGATTTGCCATCCTGTTTGTCCTGGTTCTGCTCAGGGTGCCGATCGCGATCGCAATGATCATGGTTGGCACGGCAGGTTTTGCCATGCTGCGGAACTGGCATGCTGCGCTGAACATTCTCGGTGGCACCGCTCTTGATACGGGAATGTCTTTCACCTTGTCGGTGATCCCGCTGTTCATCCTCATGGGCAATCTGCTGACCATCTCCGGCGTCAGCGGCTCCCTGTTTTCCGCCGCACACCGGGCGCTCTACCGGTTGCGTGGCGGGCTTGCCATGGCCAGTATCGTTGCCTGTGGCGGCTTTAGCGCGGTCTGTGGTTCGTCCCTTGCCACCGCAGCAACCATGTCGAAAGTGGCGATGCCGTCCATGCGCAAGGTCGGCTATGCCGATAGCCTGGCTACCGGCTCCATCGCCGCTGGCGGCACGCTCGGCATTTTGATCCCGCCAAGCGTCATTCTCATCATCTACGGCCTGATCACGGAAGCCGACATCGGCAACCTGTTTGTCGCCGGTATCATTCCCGGATTTATCGGCGTTCTCTTCTATCTCGCCGCCGTTTTTGTCGTTGTTCGCCTGAAACCGTCACTGGCACCAGCCGATGCAGAAGACCATCCACTGACACAGCGGGATTTCTGGGGCGTCCTTGCAGTCGTCGGCCTGTTTGCCGTGATCATGATCGGTATCTATGGCGGCTTCTTCACACCCACCGAAGCAGCCGGTATTGGCGCCGGCACCGCCCTGGTCATAGCGCTCGCAATGGGCGGCCTGACCTGGAACAAGCTGTTTACTGCCGGTGTTGATTGCGCACGAACCACGGCGATGATCTTCACCATCATCATCGGCGCGGAAGTGTTTTCCAATTTCGTCAGCTACGCAGGGCTACCGGATGCGATTCTGGAATGGGTGCTCGACCTTGAGGTCAACGCCTATGTGGTCATGCTGGTGCTTGTGCTGATCTACGTCGTGCTCGGAGCGGTCCTGGAAAGCCTCTCGATGATCCTGCTGACCGTGCCGATCTTCTATCCGATGGTCACGTCACTGGATTTTGGCACCGGCCTTCTCTCAGATCCTGACGCCGTGACAATCTGGTTCGGTATTATCGTTGTCGTCGTCACCGAGATCAGCCTGATCTCCCCGCCGATCGGCCTCAATGTCTTCGTCTTGCGCTCGGTCCTTCCGGACGTGTCGCTGCGCACCATGTTTGCCGGCATCATCCCGTTCTGGGTGGCTGACCTCTTCCGGCTGGCGCTTCTCATCGCCGTGCCCAGCCTGTCCTTGATGCTGATATTGTAGACAGGCAAAACAAACAAAAAAGCCGCCGGCGATCCGGCGGCTTTTTTTATGTCTACATTCTTACCCGATCACACCCGCGCCAGGATCCACTGGGCCATTTCTGCAAAGACCTGATCAGCGGCCCGGTTCAGCGCCTCAACAGCCTTGTCGACCGAATTGCCGCCAGACAGGGATTCAGCGCGGAATACGCGGTTGGAAATCGTGCGGCCATTGCGGTCGTTGACCAGCTTGGCGGCAATTTCAACCACACCGCGGTTTGAACCATCGACGCGCAGTTCAAAGGCCCTGAGTTCCGTTTGAAGCTGGTAATCAATCAGCAGGCCATCGCCCGGGAACCCGACACCGCGCAGCCTGTTGGTATTCTGCAGGGTTTGCACCAACTTCGTCTGCACGACGCTTGGCAGCGTATCCGCCCAGGCCGCGTTGGGGAAATAGCTGTAAACAGGGCCTCTGTCGACGACTGCAATGTTGTCGGTATCCAGTGCTTTCAGGGCCCTCGGACGAGGCACCAGAACCTGTGCGCCCTTCCGCCGGCCACTGGCAGTGCCAACATCCGCAGCATCAATCCCGTAAAGCGCAGACGGACCTGAGCTGGCACATCCGGCAAGGAGGGCACCTGCGCCCAGGACCTCCAACATCCGGCGCCGGCTGACTTTCGGCGTTCCGCTACTCATGCCCCGCATTCCCCTGCCGTTACTCTGGCGACACCTGTCACGTCATACTCTCCCAACCGGCTACCGCCTGCGTCCACCTGAATAGGTCGGCACGTTATCGCCACCAAAGATAACCCGGCTCGGATCCCGGTCGAAACTCTCTACGGCCCGCTGGATGGAAACCAGCGTCCGATTAACCTGGCTCATGGCTGCCGAGAAATCCGACGAGCCCTGGTTGGCAAACTTGGAGAGACCATTTGCGATGCTTCCGGCCCGCGATTCAAAGGCTTCGGCGACTTTGCGGATTGCCGTCGCTGCCTTGGTCGCTTCCTTGATCAGGCCTTCCCCATCACCATCGACCATGGTGCCAACCTGATCGACAATGCTTTGAACCCGCACTGACGTCGCATTCAGCGTCGCCGTCATCTGCTTAGCATCGGTAATGATCTGGTCGACATCTGGCGTACGCTTGCTCAGGTCTTCCGACATCTTCTCAACATTCGCCGCAGCATTGCGCGCCGAGGCGATCATTGCATCGATGCTTTCCTTCTGATCCGACAGACCGCCAGTAACATCGGCAACGGAATCGACAATCTTCGTCACTTGGTCCGGCTTGACTGCCTTCAAGATGGTGTCGGCATCATTGAGCGTCGTGGTGAAGGCGTTGGCCGCTTCACGGACATCGTCCACCAGCGCCACAATCCGGTCATCTTCACCACGGATCGTCGCCGTAACCGCTTCAAAATTCTGCACCGCAGATTTCGTCGAGGCTATGATCTCGTTGATCTGCGTTTCCTGCGCCTGAATGTTGGATACGAAGGCCGCCGCGTTATCGACTGTCGCACCAACCTTCTCAGGATCGATCTTCGCCACGATCTCATCGACGGAGGACAAGGTGGAATTCAAGCCCGTGCTCAGGGTTTCCACATTGCTCACAATCGTGGAAACTTGCCCGGGCTGAACAGCCTCGGCTATCTCCACACCCCGGCTCACGATCGTATCCACCTTGCCAAGGACCGTCCGGCTGTCCTCGATGACTTCCGCAATCGCTTCCTTTTCGGAGCGGATTGTCTCCGTGATCGCATTGATGTTGTCCATGGCCGACGAACTGGAGCTGATCAAGCCATCGATCTCAGGTGCGCGTTTGTCCAGCACCTCGCCAATCGCCCCGGCGCCGGCAACAACCTTCTTGATGTCATCCGGATCAACGGCTTCGAGGATTTTCTCGATGTCCTCAAGGCCACGGTTCAGGTCCGCCGTAAACGTATGAAGCTCCTTGGCGGCCAGCTTGGCGTCATCGACAATCTCATCGATGCCTTTACTCACGTTGCCCATGCTCTCCGAGAACTTGGCAAAGTTGTCTACAATTTCCGTAACCTTGTCGTCCGGGACAGCACCAAGAATCCGCTCGCCTTCGTCAACCAGCTTTTCCAGACGCGTCGACAGGTTCGTGAAGGATTGCGAGGCGGAGGATATGCTCGCCATGAAGTCCTTCACCCCGTCGGAGTTGGCCGCCAGGGCCTCGGAAAACGTCTCGACATTTTGAAGCGTCTTGGTGACGGTCGGGCTGTTCTCCTTCAGGAAGTCATCAATCGTTCCCATGGTCGAATCGGCTTTTGTCAAAACGTCCCTGGCGCCATCAACAATGTCGTCAAACAGGGATCGTTCCGCATGCATCACCGGAACAACTTCGGAGTCGGGTTGGATCAGCAAGGGGGCTTTTAGGCTGCCGCCGTTCAAATCCACATAGGCAACACCGGTCAGGCCCTGGAAATTCAAGGATGCCTTGGTATCCGTCCGCAGTGGCGTTTTTGGTTTGACCCTTACGTTCGCCACCACAACCTTTGGATTTTCCGGGTCAAAATCAAGCGCGCTGACGTTTCCGATCGGAATACCGTTGAACAGGACCTGACCGCCAATCGGCAAGCCCGTAACCGGGGCCGGAAAGATGATCTTGATGAATACGTTTTCCCGCGACTCGGCGGTCACTGCGAGCCAATAGACGAACATGAAGGCGCCCAGCAATACAGCCATCACGAAGCCGCCGATGATGATGTAATTTGCGCGGGTTTCCATCTGGCAGCCTTTACATCCGCTTCAACGCGCGGGTTCCCTGAAAATAGGATTTGATCCAGGGATGGTCGTTTTTCATCATGTCGTCCATGGTTCCGATAGCCAGAACCTTCTTCTCTGCCAAAACAGCGATGCGGTCACATATCGAATGCAAACTGTCGAGGTCGTGGGTGACCATATAGACCGTCAGTCCCAACGTCTCGCTCAAATTGGCAATCAACGCGTCAAATGCAGCCGCCCCGATCGGATCCAGCCCGGAAGTCGGCTCGTCCAGAAACACCAAATCCGGATCAAGTGCAAGCGCCCGCGCCAGGCTCGCCCGTTTCACCATGCCGCCCGATAGTTCAGCGGGCAGTTTGTCGGCCGCATCCTGCGGCAATCCAACCAGCTCCAGCTTCAGCAATGCCAGTTCGTCCATCAGCCGGGGCGACAAGTCCAGGTGTTCACGCATCGGCACCTGAATGTTCTGTTTGACCGTCAGCGAGGAAAACAGCGCCCCCTGCTGAAACAGAACACCCCACCTGCGTTCAACAGACTTGCGGTCCTTCTCGCTAATGGTCGTAAGATTGTGACCAAATACCCAGATCCCGCCGGCCCGTTTAGGGGTCAGACCCAGGATTGCCCGCATTAATACGGACTTGCCGGTACCTGACCCGCCGACAAAGCCAAGAATCTCACCGCGGCGGACGTCAAGGTCGAGATCCTGCAGGATAATCTTCTCGCCAAAGCCAACCGTCACACCGCGTGCCGAGAGGATGAAGTCCTCACCGGGCGCCGGCGCGGTTCTGACTGGTTCTTCAATCGCTTGCTCGGCTACTGACATACTTTAACTAGACCCCGATTGCGGCGAAGAACATCGCGAAAAGCCCATCGACGACGATAACCAGAAAAATCGCTTTCACAACCGACATCGTGGTGTGGCGGCCTAGCGACTCTGAAGAGCCTTCGACCTTGAGACCTTCCACGCAGGCAATCAGTCCGACGATCAGGGCCATGAACGGCGCTTTGACAAGCCCGACCATAAGCGTGTCGGCGGTGATTGCCGCCCTGAGCTGGACGATATAGGCAGCAGGCGGGATATCCAGATACATCCAGGTCACCAGACCGGAGCCAAACAGGGCCGCAATATCAGACACAAATGTCAGGATCGGCAGGGCAACCATCAGCGCCAGGATACGCGGCAAGACCAGCACTTCAGTAACGCTGAGACCGATCACATGGAGCGCATCAACCTCTTCCTGCATGCGCATGGCCCCGAGTTCGGCTGTAAATGCCGAACCGGAGCGACCAGCAACCATAATGGCCGTTAGAATGACACCGATTTCCCGCAGCACCAGAATACCGGCCAGATCGACCACAAATATCTCGGCGCCAAATTGCTTGAGATAGAAACCGCCCTGCTGCGCAATAATTGCGCCGATCAGGAAGCTCATGAGGGCAACGATCGGAACAGCCCCGATGCAGGACCGGTCGAATTGCACCGCAATGGCAATGCCGCGCAACCGCTTCGGCTGCAGCAAGACCGTCGCCAGAACGACGCCCAACGAACCAAGGATATGCAGAACCGCAAGGCCGTCCTTACCGACGTCGACGACCTGCCGTCCGGTTGCCTCCAAAAAGCCAACGATCGACGGCCGGTGTTTTTCCGGTTTAAAGGCCGGAGGATGGTGTTTTTCGATTTCCGCGAACAGCAGCCGGCGCTTTTCATCGAGACCAAAGATATCCGCCCGTCGGCCGCCGAACTCAATCACACCGCGGAACCTGTGCACCAGCCAGGCACCGCTGGTATCCAGATTGCCGATATCGGCGGTGTTGATGCAGGTCAGATCCGCTTCGTCCGCCCGCAATTGTTCCAGGAGTTCTTCCGCCTCCCCGGACGTATTGACCGTCCAGTCGCCGCTGAGGGCCAGCGTCCGGCGTCCTGGCACCGAAGTATCTATCCGGTATGCCGGAGGGGTGTTTTTTTCAATGAATGCCATTGTGGGCGGATCACCCTCTTGTCGCCTGATTGCACCTAGAGCACTTTTGAACAATACGGAGCGGCTTGATTCACTTTTCAGGCCAGTTGACAAGGCGTGGCCGGTGCGGTGGCCTGGATGGCCACAAGCCGGACGCAACAAAGTTCAACGGGCCTGAAAAGCGGACCTCCGGTGGGCCAAATCTGCACACCTGCTGCGTTGCGGATTTCACCCGATACCCCGTATCGCGCATCAATCCTCGCCTTGCATCTGAGCAGATTTGGCTCCATCAAGTGACTTCGTATTGATCAAAAGTGCTCTAACCATATACCTGAGAGCTGAGTTCAACGTCCAGCCATCGATGCCTGGACCAAATGGAAATGGTGCAACATGGAAATTGCTCATCCTTACCTTCTGTTCCTCGGCGATGTGCCAGATGCGCTCGCCGCCAAGACCGCGGCCGGTATTGTGGATTGGCGCCGGGACTGGTGCCTGGGCCAGAACCGCCTCGAAGGATGTGCGGCTGATACCGGTCTGCCTGATCTGAGCATTCCCGATGCGGCACAGCAAGGCGCAAAAACCATGATTGTCGGCGCTGTCAACGCCGGTGGCCGCCTGCCAGATCACTGGGTCTCATCAATTGTTGCGGCCCTTGATGCAGGCATGGATGTTGCCAGCGGTCTTCATGTCCGGCTCGCCAGCATCGATGCCATCCAGAAAGCCGCCGAGCGCAATGGCCGCCAGCTCTTTGATGTCCGCCACAGCAACGAAACCTTTCCAACTGGCAAGGGAACCAAGCGAAGCGGGAAACGCATCCTGGCTGTCGGCACCGACTGTTCCGTCGGCAAAAAATACGCAGCCCTCGCCATGGACCGGGCCATGACCGAGCGGGGCTTCAAGAGTTCCTTCTGCGCAACAGGCCAAACCGGCATTTTCATTTCCGGACGTGGCACGTCGCTGGACGCCGTCGTTGCGGACTTCATTTCCGGAGCCGCTGAATGGCTGTCACCCGCAACTGATGAAGACCACTGGCAGGTCGTTGAAGGCCAGGGGTCCCTGTTCCATCCCTCCTTTGCCGGTGTCACGCTTGGGCTGCTTCACGGCTCTCAGCCAGACGCCTTCATCGTCTGCCATGAACCGACCCGGACAACCATGCGCGGTGTGGATACACCGCTGCCGACGGTCCGCCAGGTGATCGATCTTACCATTCAGTGCGGCAAACTCACCAATCCGGACATCCGCTGCATCGGCATCGCGGTCAACACGTCTGCCTTGAGCGAGTCGGAAGCCTGGGGCTATCTGGCGAAAATCGGAGAGGAGCACGGTCTTCCCGCGACTGATCCGGTCCGCTTTGGAATGGACCCGCTTGTAGATCAGGTTGTTTCGGAATTCGGCGCGCCATGAGCCGGTCTATCGAACTTGCCACGGAGAGTTTTGAAATTGCCGGTGGCTTTGCAATATCCCGCGGCAGCAGAACCCATGCAAATGTGCTGGTGGCGACGATCCGGGAGGGTGCGATTTCAGGCCGCGGCGAGTGCGTGCCCTATGCACGTTATGGCGAGAGCCTTGAAAGCGTGGCTGCCCAGATCCGGGAGCTGGCCAGCAAAATCGAAGGCGGCCTGACCAGGCAGGAACTGCAGAAGGCGATGCCTGCAGGCGCTGCACGCAATGCACTCGATTGTGCCTTATGGGATCTTGAGGCCAAACAGAGCGGCACACCGGCGGCAACTCTGGCCGGACTGGGCAATCTGCGGACTTTGACAACGGCCTATACTTTGAGCGTCGGCACGCCAGACTCCATGGCCGAGGCAGCACTAAAGGCAAAAGACCGCCCGCTGCTTAAAGTCAAATTGGGCGGAATGGGTGATGCGGACCGGATTCAGGCCGTGCGCGCCAATGCTCCGGACGCCGAACTGATCGTTGATGCCAATGAAGCCTGGGACGCCGATTGTTTCGAGGAAAACATGAAGGCTTGCCTTGCAGCTGGAGTGGCCTTGATCGAACAGCCGCTTCCCGCGTCCAATGATGCGCTGCTTGCCCAAATTGACAGACCGGTGACGGTCTGCGCCGACGAAAGCCTGCACACCCGGCAAGACCTTGAGGCCCTGCGCACCCGCTATGACGCGGTCAACATCAAGCTCGACAAGGCCGGTGGGCTAACCGAAGCCCTCGCGATCCTGAAGGCCGCACGGGCACTGGATTTCAAGGTCATGATCGGCTGCATGCTCGGCACTTCCCTTGCCATGGCTCCTGCCGTGCTCTTGGGACAGGATGCAGACTTTGTCGACCTTGACGGACCACTTCTGCTGACCAAGGACCGGGATCCCGGTTTGTCGTTTGAGGGCAGCCTGCTTCATCCCCCTACTCCGGAGCTTTGGGGATAATCTGCTGCCATCATCAGACCGCGGCGTGGGACAGCTTGCTCGCGAGCACTGGCCGCATTGCGGCCAACGCCAAGAGTGCAATCAGCGCCAGCAAGGCCATCACCCAGAACGGATAGGCCGGATCGAGCTCATACAGCGGGCCACAAACCGCGAGACCGATGGCCAGCAGTATACCGCTGGACGTCGACAAGAGCCCCTGCCCAGTCGCTGACCACTTCTGCGGCACAACCTTGGCCAGGAAAGCAACCGAGCCGAGGTGAGCCGCCCCAAAGGACAGTCCATGCAGCACTTGCAGCGCGGCTGCCTGCCAAAGCTCCGTCGCAAACGGGAATATCACCCAGCGCAGGATTGAACCTGCCGCCGCAATCATCATGAATTGCAGAGGACCGGCTTTCAGGCTCAAACGTTTGGCCACGAAAAACAGGCCAATCTCGGCCACAACGCCGATCGCCCACAAACCTCCGATGGCGAATTCATTGATACCGGCATTCACCCAAAACAGGGTCCCGAAGCCATAAAATGCAGCATGGGTCGCTTGCAGCAAACCACCAATGACCAACGCAGCCAGGAACCAGCCTTCCCGAAAGACCTTTCCTGACGAGACTGGAAGCCCATCTGCGGCGGAAGGTTCCTTTTCCTGACGCGGAAGAAGGATAGCGACAAAACCGGTCGACAACACGCTAACGACCAGAGCCACTACAATGAGCTGATCACTTCCGGCAGAAGCCAGCCATCCACCACCGATATTGGCGACGACAAACCCTACAGACCCCCACAAGCGCATGCGCGCATAATCCGCACCCGTGTTGCGCTGGACATCCAATGCATAAGCATCACTGAGGGGAACGATCGGCGCCCAGAAGATCATCAGGCCCGCAATGGTAATCCAGGCGCTGGTGACACCGCTGCTCGCTGCGAAGGCGCCCAGAAACCCGCCGGCGCACAGGGAATAGACGAAAATCGAGAGCCGTCTTTTGCCACTTCGGTCTGACAGATTGGCAAGCACCGGACTGGAACCAATCCGCACGATGGTTCCCAAACCCAATACAAACCCGATTTCGTCAACGCTCAATCCACGCGCTTCCAGAACCAGCGGAAAGAACGGTAAAAACAGGCCGAAACCGAGAAAGTGACTGGCGAACAATCCGCCGACCCGGGCGGAAAGCCCGGTTCTGGATAGAGGCATGTTGGACGTCCGCGGCTGCCTAAAGGGATGTTAACGTTTTTGGCTTTAGATTACTTGGAATGCCGTCTGAGTTACGGCTATTCGGACCCTAAAGGCAAGTTGAGAAACGGTTCAGATGCAGAATAACGAAGCAGTAGAAGAGCCGGAAGCCATCGGAGAGCTCGAGTATAAAACGCTAGAGCAGACTCTGTTGGAATCTGATAGGGGCCGAAGGTTCCTCAACGAATTCGTCAAACGGCACAAGACGCCGGAGACAAAGGAGATTCTCTCCGCGATTCAGCGTCTTGAAGCCAATATGACGCGCCAGAAGAAGGTCCCCAATCTGGACCAGATCCGCCTGGACATTGCAGAAATGCATGACGCGATTGAGCGGACAAAGCTGGAAATTGCGAACATCAAGCAAGAGGATGATCAGTCCAACCGCTTTACCGACGCATCCCATGAGCTCGATCAGATCGTAAACCAGACCGAGGGTGCGACTCAGACCATCCTGGAAGCTGCCGAGCAGATCCAGGAACAAGCCTGGACACTGCGTGAAAATGGTGCCGCCGATGAAGTCTGCGACACTATCGATGCCAAGGCGACCGAAATCTTCATGGCGTGTTCGTTCCAGGATTTGACCGGACAGCGGACCACGAAGGTCGTTCAGGTTCTTCGGTACCTTGAAAGCCGCATCAATTTGATGATCGGCATTTGGGGCATTGAAGAAATGGAAGCCGACGATACGGCTGGTCCTGTAGACGCCCGGCCCGACGCCCATTTGCTGAATGGCCCTCAGCTCAACGGCCCGGCAGTAAGTCAAAGCAACATTGACGAATTGATGTCTGTCTCCGGTGATGTGCTGGACGCGGCAATTGCAGAGACGTCCGGGTCAGCCGATGCGCAAGACGGTACGGAGGAAACCTCCGCACCTGCCGATGATGCCATCGCTTCTAATGACGATATTGATGAGCTGATGGCCGCCGAAGACGGCGAAGTCATGGATGCTGCCGCAATCGACGATATGTTCGCCGCGGCACCTGCCGAACTGGATGATGTATCCATGGCAGAAGCGGCTGCGGACGACGACATTCCGCCGGTTGAAACTGCGGATGCCTGTGCTACCGAAGAAGCCGAATTTAGCGGTGACGAAACCGTTCTGGACGAAGCAGCAATCGACAAGCTGTTCGATGCCGAATGCGACGAAACCAGTGCTGAAGAAGCAGATGCTGCCGAAGCTGAAGCAGACATGGACTGGGAGCAGACGGAAGAAGAGGCGATTGCCGCCGAAGGCAAGGACCCGCTGACCGAACTTTCCGAGGCAGAACGCCAGGCTCTGTTCAACTGATCAGAAACCGGCATCAAGAATCACAAGGGCGTAGCAGCTGCAGCGCCCTTTTTCTTTTCGGCAAACCGCGTGCTGTCAGTTGCCGAGCGCCCGCTGCATCATCTCTTCATCTATATTGCCGCCGGTCAAAACAACAGCGATCGTTTTGCCTTCCGTCTCGATCTTGCCGGAGAGGATCGCCGCCAGCGCAACCGCCCCTCCCGGCTCCACGACCAGCTTCAGCTCGCGGAACGCAAACGCTACGGCCGCCAGAGCTTCTTCATCGCTTACCGTCAAACCGGAGACACCCAGCCTCTTGAGGATATTAAACCCGTTCTCACCAGGCAGTTCGGACAAGAGCGCATCGCAAATGGAGCCGGTTTTCTGGGCATTCTCGACCCGCTTCCCAATAGCCAGAGAGCGTGCATAGTCATCAAACCCCTCCGGCTCGACAGTATGAAATATGGTTTCTGGAAGATCGCTCTCCAAAGCCAGCGCAATCCCGCTGGATAATCCGCCGCCGCCCGTACACGCCAGAACAACGTCGGGCCGAAGGCCAAGTGCCTTGGCCTGCTCGGCAATTTCCGCTCCTGCTGTCCCCT
Organism: Roseibium sp.; assembly: GCA_965230705.1. Classification (GTDB taxonomy): domain Bacteria; phylum Pseudomonadota; class Alphaproteobacteria; order Rhizobiales; family Stappiaceae; genus Roseibium. The sequence continues at coordinate 778,296 of CBDDLN010000002.1, forward strand.
GCCCGGCAATGATTTGCGGATCGTTGAACGGATGAACAAAAGTTGCGCCACTTTGTTCGCACAAATTGGCAGCGATTGCCTCCCGATCCTCTGTCGCTCTATCATAGGTTACTACTTTGGCCCCGAACTCACGGGTGCGCCGCAATTTGATGGTCGGCGCATTCTCCGGCATCACGATTGTCGCGGGAATACCGAGAATACGCGCGCTCTCAGCAACGCCTTGAGCGTGATTGCCGGAAGAACAGGCAACGACACCGGGTGATCTATCACTCTCGGGTATTTGGCTCAGCCGATTGAAAGCCCCCCGGAACTTGAATGAGCCGGTTCTCTGCAGACATTCCGGCTTTATCAGGATTGTCCCGCCCGTTGCCGCATCCAGTGCCGGGTGACGCATCAACGGCGTTTTGACCGCATATCCGTCCAGTCTTTTCCTGGCAGCGTCGATTTCGCCCCGCGTTATGCAGTCGGACATGAATTTGTTCCCTGTTTGAGAGGCCAGCAAAAAAGCGCCCCGAAAACAGGCCGCCTCATCTTACCTAACCTATCCGTGCAGGAGCCACAATTGTTACTGAATGGGCCGCCTGGCTAGGGTTCGTACCCTAGGAAGAATTCAAGCAGCTTTCGCCAGTTTGGTGCGCTCACGGGCGATGCAGGCATTGTCGAGAAATTGCTGTGCACTTGCGGCCCAGGTGTAGTTGAGCGCCATTTTCCGGCAATGGTCACGCGGAATATCCAGGGCCGCCAGAGCCGCCTCCTGCAGGTTTTCCGACAGGACACCCGCGCCCGTGTCGCCAATGACATCTAGCGGCCCCATGACCGGGTAGGCGGCGACCGGAACGCCGGAGGCAAGCGACTCCAGCAGGACATTGCCAAAAGTGTCCGTCAGCGAAGGGAACACAAAAACATCCGCTGACGCATAGTGGCGTGCCAGATCTTCGCCAACCTTGGCGCCGGTAAAGTGTACGTCAGGGTATTCCCGCTTCAGGGCTTCAAGCTGAGGGCCGTCACCCACAACAACCTTCGTGCCCGGCAGCTCCAGGTCCAGAAAGGCCTTGATGTTCTTTTCAACAGCGACCCGGCCCACATTCATGAAATACGGCCGGGGCAAATTGTCCGGCAGAACCGAAATCGCATTTGGTTTGAAAACGTCCTCGTCCACGCCGCGGGACCAGCGCATCAGGTTATTAAAACCCCGTGCGCGAAGATCGTCTTCTAGCGAGCGGGTCGCAACCATGCATCCGGCACCGCCATTATGAAACCGCCGCAGCCAGCCATAGGACCATGAAAGCGGGATCGGCAGCCGCGCAGAAACGTATTCCGGAAACCGGGTGTGGTAGCTGGTGGTATAGGGCACGCCCAATTTCCGCGCCGCGGCGGCGGCCATCAGCCCCAACGGCCCTTCGGTGGCAATATGAAGATGATCACAGCCAAAGCCGGTGATCATCCGGCGTACTGCACCGATGTGAGTCAAAGAAAGGCGGATTTCCGGATACGTGGGACACGGCAGGGTTTTGAACGCCTGCGGCGCCAGGAATTCCATCCGAATTCCCATGGCAACCAACTCGGCCGCCGTCCGCTCCAGCGATCGCACAACACCGTTGATTTGTGGATGCCAGGCATCCGTCACAGTAAGAATGGATGTCATGCAGCGACCGGGCGCCCCTTCGCCGGCGCCGGTACGGCTTCGGCTTGAGCCGGTTTGACCCATTTGATTACCTCAAAGGTTCCATCGTGATGTTCAGCAACTGCTGTGCAGCTTTCGACCCAGTCACCGGTATTGATGTAGTGGATACCGTCAAACCTGCGGTCTGCTGCATGATGGATATGACCGCAGATCACGCCATCCACCTTCTGCCGCCGCGCCTCGTCTGACAGGGTTTCTTCGAACCGGCCGATGAAACTGACAGCGTTCTTGACTTTAAGTTTGGCCCAGGCCGAAAGAGACCAATAGGTCAGGCCCATCCGCCGCCGCATGATGTTGACCCAGGTGTTCAAACCAAGCGCGGTCACATAGGCCTTGTCACCGAAAAACGCCAGCCATTTGGCATGGCGGATCACAACGTCGAACTGATCTCCGTGAATGACAAGATATTTGCGGTTATCAGCCGTTTCGTGAATGAAGCTGTCAGCAACTTCTACGCCGCCGAAGTGTGTTCCGAGGAAGTCCCGCAGGAATTCATCATGGTTGCCGGGGATATAGACAATCCGCGCGCCCTTGCGGCCCTTGCGGAGGATCTTCTGAACCACGTCGTTGTGAGCTTGCGGCCAGTGCCAGGTCCGTTTCAGCCGCCATCCGTCAACAATGTCACCAACCAGATAAACCGTCTCAGCGTCATTGTGTTTCAGAAAGTCCAAAAGAAGATCCGCCTGGCATCCGCGGGTGCCAAGGTGAATATCTGACAGGAACAACGATCTGTAATGCCGCGGCGTATTTGGCGCTGACATGACTTTCACTCCAGTTCGCTTCTGGAGCGCTATAGACGCGATTCAGGTATCACTATTATGACAGCTGCCTGCACAACCTTTTGCGCAAGGTATTGCCCGAACGATTTTCAAGATCACCTTACGGAAGAAGTGACGCGACCCCATGGATGGTTAGTCAACCAGTCCAAGGGGTTTCTGCGCGCCGCCAAGAAAAAGCCGGGACGCTTCAGCATCCCGGCTCGTGTTTGCTGATTTTGAGACGTCGTTAGAACGTGTAGCGGACGGAAGCCGTCAGGATATCGACGGAAGAGTCCACATCGCCAACCAGCGTAATACCGTTGAAATCCTGGTGGCCTGCGGAAACATCCAGGTCGGTGTCCGAACCGATGATGTGGGTGTAGCCAAGATCAAATGACAGATGCTCATTGTAGCTGTAGCTGGCGCCCGCACTCAGCCAAATACGGTTGTTGTCCGGAAGGCGTGCAGAACGAATTTCCGTATCGATCGGCGACCATTCATATGCCGCCCCGGCCCGCAAGGTGAGCTTGTCGTTGAAATCGTACTCACCGCCAAGCGCCAGGAAATAGCCGTCGTTGTAGTTAAACTCCAGATTGGTAATCGTGGTTCCCGTCGCAGCGAGCTCAACAGCAGGCGCCTTGAGACGGCTCCAGTTTGCCCACTCGAAAGTCGCCAGAAGACGGATGTCGTCGGTGACCTCCTGCTTCGCGGACAATGTCACCATGTCCGGCGTGATCATGTCGACCGCTATGCCATAGGTGCCGGCAGGAAGCAGGCCAATTGCCGTTGGAGTATACAGATCCCCTTCCAGGTTCTGCCCGACGCCTGACCGATACCCGAGGCCGATCTCCGTACCCTTGAAAGGTTTGATGGTAACACCTGCGGTCACACCAAAGCCGACATCATCACCTTCAAGAGAGTTTGATGGAGCACCGATAGCAGCACCTGACGCCGCCTTCAACTTGACGTCGAAATACTGAACCTGAACACCGGCCGCGATCGAGATCATTTCATTGATCTTGTAGCCGATGATCGGATTGGCGTTGATCGAAAACACCTTCGAGGAGCGGTTGTAAACCTGGCCGGCCCAAGTGTATTCCGGCTTGGTGGACAGGCCAAAAGGCGCATTCAGTGCAATACCGAGATAGAGATCGTCGTTGATCTTGTAGGATGCATAGCTTGACCCGACCCATGCGTCGGAAGCGATATCGCCACTGTCGCCGTAAGCTGCAAGCGTCGAACCGGCTCCGACGTTGATCTCGGACCGCGGAATGATGAAGGAGTTATGCGCCTCAACAGTCAAGCCGTCTCTGGCGCCGGTAATTGTCGCCGGATTCCAGAAGATCGAGGAGATCGAATTACTGGTTGTGCCATTCCCGGCAAATGACAACCCTTGATAGTACGCACTCTGTTCCCGCAAAGCAAAGCCACCCGCGTCGGCCTCACTTGTAATAAATGACGAGGACAACAGTACTGCTGTCAGTATTAGCCCGCCACTTGCGGACAAGATTTTTCTTTCCACGCCATAGCCTCCCATTGCACAGGCAGAATTGATTTCCGTTAGCGTCAGGGTGACCTTTCTTTTAGTAATTTCAACTTGAAAAACCGGGAGGCTTCCAAACATCTACTTTGAAAAAATCGTGATCACGGCGGAAAAGCGCCGAAGCACCTTGAGGCGACCTTACGTCACCCCTTCAGTTTTCTTCGATACAAATACGTTTTGTCACCGGTCCGTCACACTTCGTGCAGATTGCCCAAATTTTGGGCAAAAAAGACCCCTTCCCTCGATGCCCAGCGTTTTAGATAGGCGCGTTGCAAAAAGGCCTCACGTGACCTAGGGGAATGTGGATGATCAGGGACCGGAACAACCCGGTGGATTGTTAAAACCAGCAAGTGGACGATTTACCGAAAATGAACCTTGCGCTCCATGTCTGAATAGGCAGCATGTCAGGCAAAATGGCAAAGCAATGGGGTAATCATGAAACTCGTACGCTATGGCGACCCGGGCACGGAAAAGCCCGGCCTCTTGGACCAGAACGGACAGCTGCGGGATCTTTCCCCTGTCTGTAAAGACCTCGATCCTCAAGTTTACGAGCACACAGATCTTGAACGCCTTAAAGCGGTGAATGCGGCCGATCTGCCGGTCGTCACTGATCCTGTTCGCTATGGTGCCCCGATCTCCCGTACGGGCCACTTCATTGCAATTGGGCTGAACTATGTTGACCACGCCAAGGAAGCAGGATTGCCGATTCCTTCCGAGCCGCTGGTATTCTCCAAGGCACCAAGCTGCCTCAATGGCCCCAACGATCCGGTCACCTATCCCAAAGGCGCATCCAAACTTGATTGGGAAGTCGAGCTGGCCTTCATCATTTCAAAGACCACCTGGCAGGTCTCCGAAGACGAGGCACTCGACCATGTCGCCGGATACACCGTTTGCAATGATGTGTCAGAACGCGCCTGGCAGATCGAGGGCACCGGTCAATGGATCAAGGGCAAAAGCGCACCAACCTTCGGCCCGCTTGGCCCGGTTCTGGTCACGGCCGATGAAATTCCAGACCCGCAAGCTTTGGACCTCTTCCTCAATGTAAACGGAGAACGGTGCCAGACCGGCAATACCTCGACGATGATCTTCCCCGTGAAAACCATCATCGCCTATCTATCGACAATCATGCGCCTGGAACCGGGCGACGTCATCACCACTGGAACACCTCCCGGCGTTGGCATGGGCATGAAGCCGCAGAAGTTCCTGCAAGTCGGCGACGAAGTCCACCTCGGCATCAACGGCATTGGCGAACAGCGTCAAAAGATCGTGGCGGCCTAAGCCGTCCGATCAGGCACTGGTGCCCTGCTTCCAAAATTGGTGGAAGTGATGCACCGGTCCGTGCCCTTTGCCGATTTCGAGGTTGTCCGCCGCCTGTATCGCGGCGGTGATATAGCGCTTGGCATGATCCGCGGCTTTCGCAAGCGGCTGCCCCTTGGCAAGACCCGCGGCGATCGCTGATGAGAGCGTGCATCCCGTACCATGGGTGTTTGACGTTTCATGACGCTTTGCGCGGAGCCATGTGGCGCCTTGTGCGTCCAGCAGTAGGTCTTCGCTATCTGATCCCGTGCCATGCCCGCCCTTGAGCAGCACAGCCTTTGCGCCCTTCTTCATGAGTTGTTCGGCCTGAACCGTCATCTCTGCTTCATTTTTCGCGGGCTCACAGCTTAGCATCCGGCCTGCTTCAAGAAGGTTGGGCGTGATCAGGTCCGCTTTCGGCAGAAGCACCTCCATCAGCACGGATACGGCCTCGTCAGCTAGGAGAGGATCGCCAGAAGCGGCCACCATGACCGGGTCAAGCACCACCGGCCCGGTTTCATGGGCATCAAGCCCCGCGCCAACAGCGACGATGACATCGGGCTGGGACAGCATGCCGATCTTCGTCGCGGACACAGAAAGGTCCGAATAGACCGCATCGATCTGCGCCCGGATGAAATCGGTCGGCACATCGTGGATAGCGGTAACGCCCAAAGTGTTCTGTGCCGTCAAGGCGGTGAGCACGCTTGCGCCATAGACACCGTTTGCAGAAAAGCTCTTCAGGTCCGCCTGAATGCCCGCTCCGCCGCCAGAGTCCGACCCTGCAATGGTTACGGCAATCGCTGTCATGGGTGCCTCTTTGTTTTTTCAGATTGAATGGCTGATCCGGCCCACTCGCGAGCGGAATATGCGGATACACAAGCTCCGCACGCGCGGCCGCAACCGGGAGTGCTGATCGAATTCAATTGCCGGGAATCGGTCTTGGCTTGATGACGTTCCATCTCAAATCCCTCCGCCGGTACCAGCCGGATCAGGTTCAAGGAGTTGGCCGTTCGCCTCTCAGCCCGGTCCGTTACGCCAGGCACCCCCATGAGATGGTTCGACTGCTATCAAGCAGCGGAGGGAAATGCAAGCTTGGCGCTTTCCGAAATTCGGCATCCGGCTGCCGATTGACTGAGCCGCCCAGATAGGTCATGTCCAAGGGCTACACGATTTCAGTTTTTGCCCGGAGGCCTCCATGACCCCGTTTTTTGTGATGATCAAATGTAAGCTCGGCGAGACCTATCAGGTCGCCAATTCCATCGCCGATGCGGAAATTGCCTCCGAGATCTATTCCACCAGCGGCGACTATGACCTGATGGTGAAATTCTATGTCGATGACGGGGCCGACATCGGCCACTTCGTCAACGAAAAGGTCCACCCGATCGCAGGCATCCAGGACACCAAGACGATCATTACCTTCAAGGCGTTCTAGACCTTCAAGGCCTTCTAGTTCTCAGCGGAAATCCAGCTCCAGCGTCACTGACTGAAGCGGACCGGTAGAGTGACTTCAGGTGCGTTTTGTTCGTTCCAGCGAAACAAAGTGATGTGCCAAAGGCCTGGCCGGCGCCGGGACGGATCAATCAAGCCATCGTACCCGTCCTCGCGAATGCGGTCGGCCGCAGTCCAGGAAGCTGGGCTGTTGCCTGCTGCCAGATCTCCCAGCCAAGGCTGACGGGCAAGCTCATAGAGGCTGGCCGCATCCGGGTGCCTCAGGTCGCAAAGACGGCCCTCGCCAATATCGTAGGTCAGCAGCTGCCGCTCGCGAGTGTGCTCGGTTACATATTGTCCAATGGCAACACGGGCGCTCAGCTCGTCAGGGCTCAAGTAGAGGGCATCCTCGCCCTGCCGGTTGAAACGCGCGGCTGGACGTGCGGCTTGTCCTTTCTGCAGGACAAGGCTGTCGTCGCCGCGCGCTGCGATCTTAACAAACGTGCCTTTGACAATCTTCAGCAAGAAAAGCCCGGCCTATGCTTTTGATGGCGTAGATGCCCGGCGGGCCTTGGTCCGGTCCAGCCCCAGCCAGTGTTCGCGGAAAATCACAAAGACGCCCGCACTGATGACGATGGCCGCCCCGATCAGCACTTCGGGTACCGGTACTTCTGCAAACAGGAAGTAGCCAAATACGACTGCCCAAATCATGTTGGCATAGTCAAATGGCGCGATAGTAGACGCGTCGGCAAAACGATAGCTCTGGGTCATCAGGATCTGACCAACGCCGCCGATCAGCCCAATAAGCACCAGAAACAGTGCTGTCATCAGATCCGGCAGGATCCACGCTTGGCCGGGTATCAAAAACCCGATGGGCAAGGTCACCAGTGAGAGCAAAGTCGCCGATCCCGAGAACCAGGTGACAATCGTTGATGTGCGCTCGGTTTCGCACAGCCGGCGCACAAACATCATCGCGGTTGCCGCACATAGGGCAGCCGCCGCGCCACAAATGGCACCAAGTGTCTGGTTGCCCTCCAGTCCGCTTGCCCCAAGATGCGGCGAGAGAATGATCACGATCCCGACAAAGCCGACGATGACGGCACTCCAGCGGTAGAGCCGGACCGTTTCACCTAGAACAAGCCAGGCCAGAACGACAACGATCAGCGGCGTGGCAAAACCAATGGCCGTTGCATCCGGCAGCGGAAGAAGGATGAAAGAGGCAAATGAGAAGATCATCGCGCTGATACCGACGCCGGAGCGCCCCAAGTGCCCGAGCGGATTTTGTGTCTTGAACGCCATGCCGAGCTCGCCGCGCAGCGTCACCATGATCAGCACGGGGAAAAGCCCAAAGAAATTGCGGGCAAATACGATCTCACCAATCGGCACCCGGTCGGCCACGCTTTTCACCAGCACCATCATCATGGAAAAGGCGATGGTTGAGAGCAGTTTGAGCGAAATCCCGAGCAAGGGCGCGGATCTGATCATTCCAGGAGCGGACGAAGGGGTGGCGTTAGCCATATCTGCAAACTTGAGGGTCCGGCGCGGTGATAACTGGCAGAGCGGGGCGCCGGGCCCAGGCGGGCCACTCTGTCGTTTGCGCCAGTTTGGCGCGACCCAAATAGAAAACCGAACAGCCGGTCATGGCGGTTCGGAAAGACAAATTGAAAACAATTGGGCGGGTGACTGCGAAAAGCAGCTATGAGCAACGTTAATCTAAAGTAGCACAATAAATCAACGCCCGTCTCCTGAACGGAGACGATAGCGGGCATCAAACCGGCATCCCCTGTCCTGCCAGCTCAAAAGCTCTTCACAAACGGCGGATAACCCTTTCGCCCGGCGTTTTCCCGCCCTATTGGCCGATATACTCGCGCAAAGACGAATCGAAAGGCGCATTGAATGTTTCGTTCCTTCTTTAAAAGCCGGCAGTGGTTCCTATGGGCCTGGGTCGGTTCCGTTCTGATTCTCTGGGTGACCTGGTACAAGGTCCAGCTTGATGTCAGGATCAATGAGTGGTTCGGCTCCTTCTACGACATCGTGCAAAAGGCCCTTGGCGAGCCCGGCAGCGTTCCCTTCCCCGACTACATGAAGGAGATGATGACCTTCTTCGAGATCGCGGGGCTTTATATTGTCATTGCCGTCATTCTGGATTTCTTCATCAAGCACTTCATCTTCCGCTGGCGCACGGCGATGAACAATTATTACATGTCGCACTGGCAAGCAGTCCGGCACATTGAGGGCGCCTCTCAGCGTGTTCAGGAAGACACAATGCGGTTTGCCCGGATCATGGAAGGTCTTGGCGTCTCCTTCATGCGGTCGGTCATGACTCTGATTGCCTTCCTGCCGTTGCTCTGGACCCTCTCGGAAAAGGTAACCGAGCTGCCGTGGATCGGACCGGTTTCTCATTCCCTTGTCTATGTGGCCATTCTGTCGGCGGCATCAGGCACCGTACTGCTGGCTGTGGTTGGCTTTAAGTTGCCCGGGCTGGAGTTCCAGAACCAGAAGGTGGAGGCCGCATACCGCAAGGAACTTGTCTACGGTGAAGACAATGAAAAACGCGCGGATCCACCAACAGTGGTCGAACTGTTTGGCCATGTCCGGAAGAACTATTTTCGCCTGTTCTTCCACTATCTCTATTTTGACGTTGCCAAGTGGTCTTATCTACAGGCCACCGTTCTGGTTCCCTACATTGCCCTTGGACCAACCATCGTTAGCGGTGCAATAACACTCGGCGTCATGCAGCAGATCGTGCGGGCCTTCAACCGGGTGGAAAGCTCGTTCCAGTACCTGGTCAATGCCTGGACGACCATCGTCGAGCTGATCTCGGTCTACAAGCGCCTGCGCGCCTTTGAGGCCAACATCTGGGAATACGAACGCAATGGCGGAACACCGGTTGAGATGCCGGCGGAGTAGGTTTTCCTGCACACACAAAAACGCCGCGGTCTCCCGCGGCGTTTAGAAGAAGTATTAACTCCGCCAACTCAGCCCTTGGCGGCCTCAATTGCCTCCCAGACCCTGTTGGGCGTTGCCGGCATATCGAAGTGCCCGACACCTGCACCTACACTCAGCGCCATTTGCACCGCGTTCATGATCGAGGCGCAGCCGCCGATGGTGCCGGCTTCTCCGGCCCCCTTGATGCCCAGCGCATTGGTGGTTGAAGGAACATTCCGGGTCTGAAAATTGAAGTCCGGCAGGTCCGCCGCCCGGATCAACCGGTAGTCCAGCAGCGATGCGGTCAGCAGCTGACCATCCTCGTCATAGACGGTGTGCTCGCAAATCGCCTGGCTGATCGCCTGAGCAACACCGCCATGCACCTGCCCTTCCAGCAGGATTGGATTCACGGTAACACCGAAATCATCAACAATCACGTAGTTCTCAATGGCAATGTCACCCGTTTCCGGATCGACTTCCACCTCGGCGATGTGAGTGCCGTTGGGATAGGTCGCCTCGGCCTGCTTGACCTCTTCCTGACCCGTCAATTTTTCCGGAGCCTGTGCAGCAATTTCGGCCAGCGTAACCTGCTGGTCGGTGCCAACAACCCGGACCAAACCGTCTACCAGCTCAAGATCCTCAGCGCCTGCTTCGAGCTTCTGAGCTGCCTGCTCCTTGATTTTCCGGACCAGTACCTTGGAGGCTTCGTTGACAGACGGCAAACCAATCGGAATGGAGCGCGAGCCGCCAGTCCCGCCGCCCTTGCGCACCCGGTCGGTGTCACCCTGGATGACTTCGATATTGTCCATCTCAAGACCGAGCTGTTCGGCGATGACCTGCCCATAGGCAGTGGCATGGCCCTGCCCGTTTGTCTGGGTACCGATCAGCAGCGTGACAGTGCCGTTCTCATTGAGTTCGACCGTTGCTTCCTCACTTCCGGCAAAGGCGCAGGCTTCGATATAGCTGCACATGCCGATGCCGCGGAACTTGCCGTTTGCGGCGCTTTCTTCCTGCCGCGCCTTGAATCCAGCCCAGTCGGCTTCATCCATAGCCTTGTCCATGTGGCCGGCAAAGTCGCCGGTATCATACATGCGGCCCGTCTGGGTCGTGTAGGGCAGTTTTTCGGACGGAATGAAATTGAGGCGGCGAAACTCAGCGGACCCGAGACCGGTCTCCAGTCCAGCCTTTTCAACCAGCCGTTCGATCAGATAGGCCGCTTCCGGGCGCCCAGCGCCCCGGTAGGCATCCGTCGGCACCTTGTGTTCATAGACGCCGATGGCAGAGACCCACAGAGCCGGGATGTCGTAAAGTCCGGACGACATCGATACACCAATAAACGGAATGAGCGGTCCATACTGGTGCAGGTACGCTCCCATTGACGCCAGCACGTTGATCCTAAGACCCAGGATCTTGTTGTCCGCATCCAGCGCCAGATCGGCAGTGGTGACATTGTCCCGCCCATGGGCATCAGTCACAAAGTGGTCCATGCGCTCGCCGGTCCACTTCACCGGTTTTCCAAGCCGCTTGGCCGCAGTCAGCGACAGCGGATATTCCCGGTAGGTGAACAGCTTTGTGCCAAAGCCGCCACCAACTTCCGGTGTCACAATCCGCAGTTTGTCCTGCTCGATGCCAAGAATGTCGTCGCACAGAATGCCGCGCATTCCGTGGCCACCCTGGGTTCCGGCGGTGAGAGTAAAGCGGTCGGCCTCCGCATCATATTCAGCAACACAGCCGCGCGCTTCCATGTAGTTGGCGACAAGGCGGTTGTTAATCACCTTGATTGAGACCGTTTTATCCGCCTTCTCAAATGCAGCTTCGCATTTTTCCTGATCGCCCTGGCCATAGGTGAAAGCCGAGTTGGTGCCGTACTCAGGCCAGACCAGAGGTGCGTCGTCCGCAAGTGATTCCTCGATACCGAGCGTGACGTCGAGCGGTTCGTAGTCAACCATGATTTGCTCAGCGGCCGACTTTGCTGCATTCACGCTATCGGCGACGACAAAGGCGATCGCATCACCGACATATCTGACCGTATCGCTGCACAAAACCGGCTGCGGCGGACACGGGTGCTTGCTGCCGTCAACCTGCGGGAAGCTCAGCTTCGTCGGCATGGGCTTGAGGTCAGTGATGTCATCGGCGGTCAAGACCAGGGCGACCCCAGGGTACGCTCGGGCATCCTCGACACCTGACAGGGAAATCTTGGCATGGGCCATGGAGGACCGCAGCACGAATGCGTGCAGGCATCCGTCTGGCGTGTAGTCACCGGTGTAGGTCCCCTTCCCGGTAATCAGTGATGCGTCTTCCTTGCGCCGCACAGGGGCGCCAATGCCAAACTTCGGTGTAACCATCTGATTCATGGAACCAAACCTGCTCCTAATCTGGGAAATGCCTTGATCAAAATGCCGGAATGGCACTGAGGAACGTTTCTCAACACATAACGTCTGGGTAAAAAGTAAACTAGGGGGTCTACTTGTATTTTTTGTATCGAGGAACAATTCCAGCTGGAATGAATATCCGCTAACTGGCTAGAATTGCAGGCACCGTGCTGCAAATGGAAAGGCATTCCATCATGACTTTGGCACAACTGACAGCATTTCTTGGATGGTGCACGCTGATCAATGTCGTCCTGCTGACAGTCAGCTCAGTCACACTGATGTTTGGCGGATCTGGAATACGCAAGCTGCATGCCCGCCTTCTGCATCTGGACGAAGCAGAGCTGAACAAGCTCTATGTCACCTTCCTCGCGCACTACAAGATCCTGATCTTCGTCTTCAATCTGGTTCCCTACATCGCACTGCGCATCATCGCGTAAAGCCAATTTTGCGGGAGCTGCGCGAAAGCACAACGGGGCGGCCCAAACAAGGACCGCCCCGTGCAATACAAAGGTCACTCTGGCGGCTGCTACAGATTGCCCTTGCTCAGTTCACCCGCGATATGATCGGCCTGCCGGATGGCAAGCGCGACGATCGTCAGGGTCGGATTTTCGGCAGCGCCGGTGGTAAACTGGCTACCGTCCGAAATATAGAGATTGGCGATATCGTGCGTCCTGCCCCACCGGTTGACCACACCATCCCTTGGCTTCTCGGACATGCGATTGGTTCCGAGATTGTGGGTTGAAGGATATGGCGGTGTCGGGAACGTTCGTGTTGCCCCGACCGCATCATAGACGGCCATCCCCTGCTTGTAGGCATGGTTGCGCATGGCGATGTCATTCGGGTGATCATCAAAATGCACATTCGGTGCCGGCAGCCCGAATTGGTCCTTCGCATCCGTGTTGAGCGTTATGCGGTTGGTCTCCTGCGGCATGTCCTCGCCCACGATCCACATACCCGCCATGTTTTCATAGCCGTCGAGCGCGGTAGTGAACTCACGCCCCCAGGCTCCCGGATCGAGGAAGGCTGCCATGAACGGCAGGCCAAGGCCGAGCGTCTCCAGCTCATAGCCCCCAACAAACCCACGTGAGGGATCATGACGGGATTCATCCTGGATGATCCCTGCCATGGTTGTTCCGCGCCACATGCGAACAGGCTTGTCAAAGACCGCATAGACCGAACCGGTCATGTGGCGCATGTAATTCCGCCCCACTTGACCGGACGAATTGGCGAGCCCGTCCGGGAACATTGAAGACGCGGAGTTGAGCAGCAGCCGCGGGCTTTCAATGGAGTTGCCGGCCACACAGACAACACGGGCTTTCTGCAGATGCTGATTGCCGTCCTTGTCTGCGTAAAGAACGCCGGTCGCCTTGCCGTTTGCATCATGCTCGATTTTCAGAACATGCGCATGCTCGCGAACCTCGAGATTTCCCGTGGCCTCGCCACGCGGGATGTCCGTGTAGGCGGCAGACCACTTTGCGCCCCACTTACAGCCCTGGAAACAAAAGCCGGTCTGCTGGCAAGCTTGCCGCTCGTCATATTCCGCGCTGTTGATGGCCATGCGGCCGGTGTGAACATCCTTGTAGCCGAGCGCCTTGGCACCGGCTTCAAAGACCTTGAAGTTGTTGTTGCCGGGAAGACCAGCCCGGTCGCCGGTACGGGTCACACCGAGCTTGGCTTCGGCCTTTTCGTACCAGGGTTCCATTTCGGCAAGATCGATCGGCCAATCAAGGAGATTTGCCCCCGGCACGTCTCCATAGTTGGTCTTTGTCTTGAACTCGTGCTCCTGGAAACGCAGCGAGGCTCCCGCCCAGTGGGTCGTCGTTCCGCCAACGGCTTTCACGATCCAGGCAGGCAGGCCGGAGAAATCATTGGCAACCCGCCAATCACCCGAAGTCGTCCGCTTGTCCAGCCAGGCTAGCTGTCCGAAACTCTCCCACTCATCATTGATGTAGTCGTCAGGCAGGTAGCGTCCGCCAGCTTCCAGAGCGACAACGCTCACACCCTTTTGGGCCAGTTCATTCGACAGAACGCCGCCCCCGGCGCCAGTTCCAATAACGACAACAACCGTGTCATCGTTGAGATCAAATGGTGCAGTCATGGTCCGCGCCCCTCTCAGATCCAGTTGATATCGTCAAAGCCGCGGTCGATGTAGCCACCCTTGGAGTAGCTTTCGCCCTCATATCCAAAGAGCGGCCAAACAGCTTTTTGATTGTAAAGGCCGGTGATCAGGCCACCACGGATCGTCTGGAAGAAAGGACTGCTGTCCATTCCCCTCAAAATATCCACACGGTCGCGCTCCCAGCCTGTGCCGAGGTAACTTGGGTTTCCGGCACCCACTGCCGCCGCATCCAGTGCGGCAATACCCTCTTCAACGAACGCGGCCTGATCGGCGTTGTCGTATCCCTTGACCGCCGCGGCGTAGAACTCGTCCGCAACATGATCGTGCGGATAGATATCGCGAGCCATCTGGATCAAGGTCGCCATGGTTCCGGGCTTGATGTGTTTAACATCCATGGCCCAGGCAGCACTCGACCCGGCAACAAAACCGGGGCCTACCACAAAGGCCGCGCTCAAGACCGCACTTCGGGTCAACAACTCTCGCCGTGTCATTCCATGGCGCTTGCCATGGCGGCCGGAGGTCTTTGTCATCTCTCTCTCCCTCAATTGCCGTGATCGCTTTCAGGTGTAGCGGCCATGCCGTTGCAGGACCTCGATCTGGTACCCGTCCGGGTCTTGCACGAAGAAGAATCGTGCGAGCAACGAACCATCACGCTCAAACTCAACGATTTTTCGGGGGGAAAGGCCGGCAGCTTCCATTCGGGCATGTTCGCCGTCGAGGTCATCGACACAGAACGCCATGTGGCCGTAACCGTCACCCAGATCATACGGCTCGACCCTGCCTTTGTTTACTGTCAACTCGACTTCGAAATCCGCAGAAGCGTTTCGCAAGTAAACAAGGGTAAAACTGTCGAAATCCAGACGGTCTGCCACATCCAAATCGAATGCAGCCTTGTAAAACGCCACAGACCGCACTTCATCGATCACGCGAAACATCGCATGAATAGCTTTTGCCAATTTATCCTCCCAAAAGATCGTCTTTACGATCACAAGGAAAGATTGGCAGGCTTCTTTAGGCCTCAGGTAGTATCAAGGTACTACAGCGGTTTTTTATTCGGCCGCAACCATCTCAACAGCTACTGCCGTCTGCCGGACACGCAGGATGCAGGCACAGCGCAAGAGCGACGTGAAGTTGGGAGCTTCCCCCCGCAATTCAAGAACTTCCGAATGCAGTTTGGAAACAAAAGCAGGCGTGGTTAGCCCTTCACTTGCTGCGATCTCGTCGACGATCTGCCAAAAAGACCTTTCAAGACGAATGCTCGTGCTTTGACCGTTCAGTCTGAGACGCCGTGTTTGCGGCTCATAGTCCGCCGGGTCTTGCCCAGCGAATATCTGGCACATGTAAAACCTCCCGAACTTCTGCTTTTTGAGATATTCCAAGGTTCACGTGCGCGTTCATAAAGGTCAAGTAAAAACACAAACACTGGACCCAGCCATCGCGTGCCCCTCGAGTGGCCGGGTTCTGCAGTTCTCCACTCATTGGCGATTGCCGCTACCTGTGGCGGATGCAGGCGGACCAACTGGCAATTGGTCCTGCTTGACATGGTTGCCGGCGGCTCGCTCTCCCCCAAACTGGATTTGAAATAGCCGCGATTCGTAGGGCCATTCCTGCCGTGGAACCCGATCCGTCTGACCCGCTATGACTGACCATATGGATCTTGCGGTGACCGATCGACGGACAAGCTGCCCCTACTGCTTTGCGTGAGATTTTCAATGGCATCGGCAAGGTGAATTTCCTGGATGTTGTAATCTCCGCGCGCGACGCGAAGCTTGTGGGCTTCCAGCATGACGTCGCCAATGGAACATCCAGCCGGTGGTTCAAACCGGTAGGACGCAAGCTCGATCAGCAGCCCCAACGGGTCACGGAAGTAAATTGAATCCATAAATCCACGGTCTTTCGGCCCGCTGTGCTCAACGGCTCTTTCATCCAGGCGCTCCACGATCTGGCGGAACGTGGCCTGCGAAACGGACAATGCCAAATGATGCACACAGCCGATATCCTGCGGCGCGGGTTCTGAATCAACCACCCGGTCTTCATTGGTAAAGATGGTAATCAGACGGCCATCTCCCGGATCAAAATAAAGATGGCTCTGGTTGGGGTTGTCCAGGTTGGGTTGCTCGAAAACGAAGGGCATTCCGAGAAGGCCTTCCCAAAACGCGATTGACGTTTGACGGTCGGCGCCCACCAGCGTGATGTGATGCACTCCTTGGGTCTGTATCTTCCGCATGCTCGTTTCCTTCCCGTTGCTTTCCGGCAATCTGGATATCGACAGCCATCGGGACAATACCTATGGCTGTGAACACACTGTTACCGGGAATTCGGGGCTGAATTGGTTCTATTTGCAACCAGCCCTTTCCATTTTGACCAAATGGACTATGTTCAAGCCACTCAATGGCCGTTTTATCGATTTTTTCCTGCCGGACTCCGAAAACCGGCAGTCATGCGGTCTTTCGTTCGATCTGACAGGAAACACTCATGGGCAAGGCTCCAGAGGACAAGACGGCGCTGTCCAGCGGCCAGTTTCATACCCCACCGCCGCCGGCTGGCATTGCCGGCCGGATCACAGAGGCAGTGAAGAAACTGCCGCCCAATACCATCGGTGCGCTCTGGATCCTGCAAGCGGCTTTTCTGTTCACCATCATGACGACCATGATCAAGCTGGCAGGTGAAAGCCTGTCGGTGTTTCAGATCCTGGTCGTCCGCCAATTCGTGATGGTTTTGATCGTTGCACCCAAAATATTGCGCGGTCTGCCAAGCTCGCTGCACACAAAACGCCCTGGCCTTCAAGCTGCCCGCGTGGTGTTTGCCACGACGGCAATGCTTTGCGGTTTTACCGCCGTGGTCGAGCTTCCACTTGCCGACTTTACCGCGCTGAGCTTTTCCAAGACCTTCTTTATCACCATCTTCGCCATCATCATCCTGGGCGAGACGGTCGGCATTCACCGTTGGGGTGCGACGATCGTTGGCTTTCTGGGCGTGTTGCTGATGCTGCGTCCGGAAGGTAGTGGCGTGGTGGACCCTTACGCCCTGATGGCCATTGGCGGGGCAGCATGTGCAGGCATGGTGATGGTCATCCTGCGCATCCTGACCAAGACCGACCCCCCGGTGACAATCCTGACGTATCAGGCCCTTTTCGTGGGTTTTTTGATGATCATACCCGCGATAATGACCTGGCAAGATCCGACACTTGGCCAATGGGGACTTCTTGTCCTGATCGGCATTGTGTCCTGGGCTGCGCAGTTGTCCAACATCCAGGCCTTCCGGGCTGGTGAAGCAACTGCAATTGCCTCGCTGGATTACTCCCGCCTGATCTACGCAACCATTATCGGCGTTATCGTCTTCAGTCAGTGGCCAAGCGTTGAAACACTTGTTGGGGCTGCCATCATCATCGCCGCCTCGCTTTACACCGTTAGACGTGAAGCCATTCGCGGACGCCAGCTCGCTCGGACAGCCGAAGGGCGCGGCTACAACAATTGAGGCAGCACCGTACTGCTGCCTCAATAGCCGTTGAAATGCACCGTACCGAGCCCGGAAATGTCGTAGCCCGCCAACTGATCAGCCTTTGCTGCAAACTCCGGCGTCCGGCTGAACTTCAAGAGCTTTTGAAACGCGGCTTCAAAATAGTCCCGGCGGTGAACCAGAAGGTCGAACCGCTCGGTGCAAACGGGAACGAATTCAAGGCGGCTTTGCCGTGCTGCCGTCTCAAGTCCGAATGCCACATCCGCCTCGCCGGAGAACACAGCCTGGGCGGCATCCCGCTCATCACGTACGGATGGCCCATCCAGAACAGCATCGGCCAGATCCGGATCGGTCTCGGCCATCAGCTTCTTCAGGAGCACATGGCTGCCCGCGGCCTGCTGGCGTTTGGCCAGGCGTTTCCCTGCAAGGTCAGCCAGGCTGGCGACTTGCCCGGGATTTCCGGGCGGCAAGATGAGCCCGCGTCTACGCACTGCCCACTCGATCAGCACAACGGGTTTGAAGGCAAAGCGCTTGGCCGCAATCTCCGTGTTCCAACCAGCACCTTCGCTGTTGGGCACATGAATTCCGGCTGCTATCCCTTCCCGGGCCTCCAGGCGCTCGACTCCGTCCAGTGAACCGTCAAATAGGCTCGCCAGCCCGCAGCCCGACTCGCGCAAGGCCCACTCCAGCAATGGATCATGGCTGCCAAGGACCACCGGTGGACGTTCCCGGACTTCGTCCGCATTTTCCCCTGCCCGGTCTATCCAGGCCAGAACAGCGTCACGGGGAAACAGAAGCTTGCCGGTTGCCCTGCTGCACGGAACATCTCCAGCAGCGACCAGGTCATAAACCTTCCGTTCCTTGACCCGGATCAGGTCGGCCAGTTCGCGGGTTGTCAGGTAGGCCGGCAAGTCTTCGATCATGCGTCACTGTCCATCTTCAAACACCTGTTGTCGGTAGCCTGAAGACCGCCGTATGGCAAGGCAATGCAGCAGAAACCATGTGGCAGGATGCAAAGACACGGTCAGGCCGCGTCTCCCAGCCCCTATTCGGCCAGTTCCGCCTGCTTTTTGGCTTCCTCCTCGACCAGCTCCTTTTTCGACAATTTGCCAACCATGGTTTTCGGAAGTTCGTCGCGGAATTCAAACGCACGCGGCAGTTCGATCGTCGAAAGATGGCCTTTCAGAAACTCAGCCAGATCTTCTTCGGAAAGGCTGGCACCTTCCTTCAGCTTCACAAATGCTTTCGGCGTCTGTCCGCGGTAGGCATCGGGAATACCGATGACAATCGTCTCTTCCACCGCTTCGTGCAGATAGATCGCTTCCTCAATCACGCGCGGATAGACGTTGAAGCCGGAACACAAGATCAGGTCCTTGATCCGGTCGACCAGGTAGATGTAGCCGTCTTCGTCGATATAGCCCACATCCCCGGTGTGCAGAAAACCGTCTTCCTCAATGGTGTCAGCCGTTGCATCTGGACGTTTCCAATAGCCGACCATGACCTGCGGCCCGCGAAGGCACAACTCACCTTTTTCACCTTGTCCGACGACCGTTTTGCGATCCTCGATGCTGACAAAACGGGCTTCAGTACCTGGAACCAGTTTCCCGATTGATCCGGCACGCGCCGTGCCGTCAAGCGGATTCACCGCCGCAACTGGAGAGGTTTCGGTCAATCCATAACCTTCGACCAGGAAACAGCCGGTGAGTTTCTCAAATTTTTCCTTGATTTCGACTGGAAGCGGCGCGCCTCCGGAAAGGCAGAGCCGGATACTTTTCAAATCTTCGGCGTTGGTCGTCGGCGAGTTGTTGATCGCGGTATAGATTGTCGGCACACCGGGGAACAAAGTCACTTTCTTGCGCTTGATCGCAGCGAGCAGGGACTTCAACTCAAAGCGGGGCTGAAGGACCATTTCCGCGCCCAGAATGACCGACAGGTTCTGCCCGACGGTCATGGCAAACACGTGAAAGAAGGGAAGAACACAGAGCATCTTCTCTTTGCCCTTTTCCGCCCTCTCAAATACGCAGCGCATTTGTTCGATGTTTGCAGCCAGGTTCCGGTGAGACAGCATCGCCCCTTTCGGAATTCCAGTGGTACCACCGGTGTATTGAAGCACCGCGATGCTATTTTCCGGATCCACCTCGACAGGTTGGAACGTCCTGGCCTTTTGCAGCAGCGCATCAAACGAGATATGTGCAGGACCATCCGGAATAGCCGCGAGCTCCTTGCGTTTAAACAGGGAGAACAGCACCTTCTTTGTCACCGGCAGGCAATCGGTCATTGAGCAGACAATGATTGTGTCCAGCCCGCCGCTTGCCCGGACAGCCTCAACCGTATTGAAAATTGCCTTCAGGTCCATTGTCACCATGATGCGCACATCTGCATCGGCCGCCTGGCTGGCAATCTCCCGCTCAACATAAAGCGGATTGAAGTTCACGACCGTTCCGCCGGCCTTCAGGATCGCGAAATAGAAGACCGTGTAATAAGGAACATTCGGCAGGCACAGCCCCACTTTTACGTCCGGCTTGACGCCAATTGCCTGCAAGGCGGCAGCCGTTTTATTGACAAGCTCACCGACTTCGGAATAGGTCCAGCCCTTTCCAAGAAAGTCGATCGCCGGATTGTTGCCGAACTCCGCAATCGTGTCGTCGAGATACTGATACACCGGGCGAGGCTCAAACGCCTTGGCCCACTCCTCCGCAGCCGTCATTATGAACTCCAAACCATTCTTGTTTTGCTTCTTCAACGGATCCTGTCTGAACATATAGGGCGGCATTCCGGCAGTTTTTACTGCTATCCCCTCCGCATGCCGCTGCAATACATCTTTCAGACAGTGAACCGTCGCAGGCTTCTAGTGGCAAGAATGGCCACAAGCTTCCGTACACGTCAACCTATGACCGAACGTCATGTGGCTAAACTTTTTAAGGCTCCGTTGCGTTATCGCACATTCTACGGGTACGCAGGGGAAACCCGCAAGAAAGCGGCCTAATTTGACTTAACGCTTCGGCCAATTCCACGGTGGCGGCTCACCGCTATCGATCACTGTTTCGCCAAGCTCCTTGCGCAGTTCATAACGGACGCATCCGTCCAGATGCGAGATTGGCTCAACCAATGTGTCAGCGTGGGAAACAACGATTACCTGGGTCTTTTCCGCTGCCCGGGCGATCAGCCGGGCCAGCGGCTCAAGCAATCGGGGGTGCAGGCTTGTCTCTGGTTCGTTCAGAACCAGAAGCGGTGGCGGGCGCGGCGTCAGAAGGACCGCCGTCAACAGCAAATACCGCAAGGTCCCGTCCGACAATTCGCTAGCCCTGAGCGGACGCAAGAGCCCGCGCTGGTACATCAGCACTTCAAAGAGGCCATCCGTTACCTGGATCTCGATCTCGGATCCGGGAAACGCGTCGTCCACGGCTTCATTCAGCAGCTCCGGATTGCCGATCTCCTGGATCGTCCGCAAAGCGGCAGCCAGATCTGCGCCGTCGCCCGAGAGGGCGGTTGTGCGCGTTCCAATCCTCGGCATGCGCGCCGGTGCCTCTATGTCAGTGCGCAGGTGATCATAAAACCGCCAATCCCGCATGCGCTCGCGCATGACCAGAAGCTCCAGCGCATCCTTCGGATCGGCTGCATGGGTCATCATGCTGTCAAAGCTGGCAAGGTTCTGGACAACGGGTATCCGGTGTCCGTTCCGGTCCAGAACACGGATCGTCGGCCCGGCGCGCCCTGCGATTTCATTGGAGCGCGACAGGCTTTCACCTGCCCACAAGGCTTCCGCCTTTATCTCCGGATCGTGATTGAAGAACGATGTGCTGTCGCCGACCGGCAGACCAAGGTCGATGGCATAACCATAGTCTTCATCGGCAAATCCGAGTTTCAGGCTGACCAGATTTTTGCGCCGGGTTCCCTGAACGGGAACCTCGCCGCGCTTCATCGCTCGTGAAATTGTTTCCGGCCCTGCCCAAAGCGTCGATTGAAGACCGCCCTCGCGCGCAAGCGACGCAATAGCCCTTCCCTGCGCCACATCACCCAGAAGCCGGATCGCACGGTACAGGCTCGACTTGCCACTGCCGTTGGCGCCGGTCACCACCGTGATCCGGTCCAGCGGCAGCACGAGATCACGCAGTGAGCGGTATCCGGAAACTGCTAGGGTCAGGATCATCGTCAGCCGTCGATCAGTTCGAACTTGTTGACGTCGAAGACACCAAGATCGGTAATTTTCAGATGCGGAATTACCGGAAGCGGCAGGAAGGCGACCTGCAGGAATGGTTCGGGCAGAGTGCAGCCAAGTTCCTTTGCCGCCGCACGCAATCCCTCAAGATCATGCCGGACGGTTTCAAATGGCTCCAAGCTCATGAGTCCGGCCAGCGGCAGGGCCAGTTCAGCTGTCACACCGCTGTCATCGGCCACAACAAACCCGCCTTTCAGGGCAATAACCCGGTTGACCGCATGGGCCATTGCGGCCTCACTTGCACCCACGACACAGATGTTGTGGCTGTCATGGCCAACAGATGAGGCAATCGCACCCCGCGTCATGCCAAAGCCGTTAACAAACCCCAGACCAATGTTGCCGGTACCCTTGTGCCGTTCCACAACAGCCACCTTGAGCACGTCCTGTTCAAGATCCACCTGCGTCTTGCCGCCTGAAACCGGCAGTTTGCGTTTCAGGTGTTCGGTGATGATGCGCCCAGGCACCACGCCAATCACATCAGCTTCACTGTTGCGCGCCGGACTGTCGAACGCTGACGGCTTAACCGGCTGAACATGCACGCTGTCCAGTCCGACCGGTGCAACGATTGACCTTTTGCCAAAAGCCTCATCGCCGGCCAGAACACCGCCGCTGAACACCATTGCCGCGCGGCAGTCCTCAAAATCGTCGAGCAGGACAACATCCGCCCGCTTGCCCGGCGCGATGACGCCCCGGTCCTTCAGGCCGAAGGCATTGGCCGCGGACCAGCTGGCCGCCCGATAGGCATCGAGCGGCCGCAGTCCTTTGCCGATCAGCCGCCGGATCATGCTGTCCAGGTGCCCTTCTTCGGCAATATCCAGCGGGTTCCGGTCATCTGTGCAAAGAGCAATGAAGCTGGAGACATCCGGCTGAAGGATCGGAGAGAGCGCGTCCAGGTCTTTTGAAACCGAACCTTCGCGCATCAAGATGGTCATGCCCTTGGCAAGTTTCTCCATCGCCTCTTCGGCGGTGGTTGCCTCGTGATCTGTGCGGATCCCGGCCGCCAGATAGCCGTTCAGGGGAATGCCGGAGAGCAGCGGTGCGTGGCCATCGATGTGGCCGTCCTGAAAGGCCGCCAGCTTCGCCAGCACCTTTGGGTCGCGCGCCAAAACGCCTGGGAAATTCATGAACTCCGCCAGACCGATGACCTTCGGATGGTCTCTGAGCGGCAGAAGGTCTTCTATCTCAAGACAGGCACCTGCGGTTTCGAACCGGGTTGCCGGAACACAGGACGACAGGTTGACCCTCAGGTCCATCACCGTTTCTAGGGAGCTGTCGAGGAAATAACGGATACCCTCAACGCCCAGCACATTTGCAATCTCATGCGGATCGCAAATCGCCGTCGTAACCCCGTGGGGCAGAACACAGCGATCGAACTCAAAGGGAGTAACGAGCGACGATTCCACATGAAGATGTGTGTCGATAAAGCCGGGGACAGCTACACGCCCGCCGGCGTCAATTTCCTTCTCACCACTATAAGCCCCATGCGTGCCGACGATCCGGTCGCCGCATATCGCGATATCGCTTTCGGTAAACGACCCGTCGAGAACACTGAATATCCGGACGTTCTTGAGAACAAGGTCAGCCGGGCGCTCTCCGGCTCCGGCGGCAATGGCCCTGTCCAAAAACGCCATCGTTGTCTCGTTCGGGTTCATCAAAATCTCCGTTGAATACTGAGCCAGCGACTCACACAGCCACGAGCTTACCGGAGTAACCGCTTCTCAGCCAATCGAGTGAGCTGCTTCTGCAACACCTTCACTTAAGTGTATTTCGCCCTATTTGCTACGCCTGGATGAAAGCTTTTCCCTGCCGAAAGGTTCGCTGAGGGCGGTGTCGCAGAGAAATTTTCCTTTCGAAACCGGGAGGAGTCATAATCACTTACCGCATTGCATTATTATGTTTTCGCCATTGAATAGGCGCCGATTATTGACAGAAACAAGCCGCTTATGATTAATTAAATCAAAATTACTTAATAGCAGCGTCAAGCCGTCAGATCAGCAACAAGCCTGTTTGGGAGGGAACGGTGGCACAGGAGAACCAGACCGGACGCGGCTCGAACTCTGCCAAGCTGCGCCGCTACAACGAACGCATCGTGCTGCAAATCCTGCGCAGGTCTGAAGCTGCGTCGAAGGCCGACCTCGCCCGCGCTGCCAAACTCACCAGCGCGGCTGTCGGCGGCATCATCCAGGCCCTGATGGACGACGGCCTCATCATGGCCACCGGTAAGCGTCACGACGGTGGCCGCGGCCAGCCCGCCACCATATTGAAGCTGGCGCCGCGCGGCGCTTTCGGCTTCGGCGTTCGGATTGACCGGACCAATCTTGAAATCGTCTTGCTCGATTTTGAAGGCAACCTGATTGGAAGCCGCGTCTACGACATGATCCTGCCTTCGCCGGCACAGACGCTGGAGATCGTACTGCGGGATCTGGAAAGCCTGAAGTCCCTCTTAAGCCCAGAAGAGCAAAGTCGCATTACCGGCATAGGTGTCGCGCAACCATTTAATCTTGGCGCCTGGCTAGACGAACTCGGCCTGCCCCCAGCAAGCTTTAGGGAATGGGACAGTTTTGACATCACCAAAGCCCTGGAAACAGCGACTGGCCTTCCCGTCTTTCACGAAAATGACGGCACCGCCGCAGCCGTTGCCGAGCTTTTCTATGGGCATGGACGCCACAATGACGATTTCCTGTACCTGTTTCTAGGGTCTGCAATCGGCGGTGGCCTGGTTCTTGGCGGCGATGTGGTCCGGGGCAACTCCGGAAACGCAGGTGATGTTGCCATGATGCCTGTGCCGCCAAGCAAGCTGAGCACCGCCCCCAAGTCCGGCAAGCCCTGGAGCCTGCTTCTTTCCCGAGCCTCCCTAGTTTCGCTCGCACGGCATCTTTCTCCTGATGATTTTGCCAAATTGAGCCGCATGGACCTCCAGAAAGCGGTCGAACAGGGCGATCCGGCAGCAACCGAATGGATGGCCGATTGCATCGATGCCCTGGCACCGTCCCTGAGTTCAGCTTACGCACTGCTCGATATGCCGCTGGTGATCATCGACAGTGATCTGGAAGGTTTGTTTGCAGAACGGCTGGTCGAGAGCCTCCAGACTGCTCTGGTGGAAGCTGCACCTGAAGCGCGGGATCCGCCCTGCGTCCTC
Source organism: Roseibium sp. (assembly GCA_965230705.1). Classification (GTDB taxonomy): domain Bacteria; phylum Pseudomonadota; class Alphaproteobacteria; order Rhizobiales; family Stappiaceae; genus Roseibium. Next base: position 803,241 of record CBDDLN010000002.1, read on the forward strand.
TTTGGCAGCTTCAGCCAAGACGCAGGCGCCATCGGCGCGGCGAGCCTGCCCATGTTTTTCAATTTCTCACCCCGTGCCGCCATCCTGACCGGCGGCAGGGAAAGCACTGCAACAAGATCGGCTGTCCGGGAAGGCAAAGCCCACGCGACAGCCTAACAAATACGGTTCGGATCCGGTCTGGCCACATCCGAACCGTACAAATCAATCACATGGCCAGGGAGGAAATGACAATGATCCGCAAGCTACTCGCGACAGGCTCGATCCTCGCGGCAATGGCCGCAGCCCCGGCTGCCGCCGCCGACATCTCAGCGTGCCTGATTACCAAGACCGATACCAATCCCTTCTTCGTAAAAATGAAGGAAGGGGCGACAGCCAAGGCAAAGGAACTTGGCATCGAATTGAAGTCCTTTGCCGGCAAGATTGACGGCGACCATGAGACACAAGTGGCCGCCATCGAAACCTGTATTGCCGATGGCGCGAAAGGCATTCTCCTGACCGCTTCGGACACCTCGTCCATCGTGTCGTCGGTCACCCAGGCCCGCGAAGCCGGCCTTCTGGTGATTGCCCTGGATACGCCGCTCGAACCTATCAATTCTGCTGACGCGACCTTCGCAACCGACAACTTCAAGGCCGGTGAGCTGATCGGCGCCTGGGCGGCCGCGACCTTGGGAGACGAGGCGAAAAACGCCAAGATTGGCATGCTTGACCTTGCCGTCAGCCAGCCGTCCGTCGGTGTTTTGCGCGACCAGGGCTTTCTCAAGGGCTTCGGCATCGACCTTGGCGACCCGGGCAAGTGGGGCGATGAAACCGATCCGCGAATTGTCGGCAATGACGTGACCGCAGGCAATGAAGAAGGCGGACGCAGGGCCATGGAAAATCTGCTTGCAACAGATCCCATGATCAATGTTGTCTATACCATCAACGAGCCCGCGGCGGCTGGTGCCTATGAAGCACTGAAGGCAATCGGCCGTGAAAATGACGTGCTGATCGTTTCCGTTGATGGCGGTTGCCCGGGCGTCGCCAATGTAAAGGACGGTATCATCGGCGCCACGTCGCAGCAGTACCCACTTCTAATGGCTTCTCTCGGCATTGAGGCGATCAAGGCCTTTGCCGACACAGGCGCCAAACCCGAGCCGAGCCCTGGCAAGGAATTCTTCGACACCGGCGTAGCCCTTGTCACCGACAAACCTGTCGACGGTGTGGAATCCATCGATACCACTGAAGGCACCAACCTGTGCTGGGGTTGAGCCACACCTTACTGTTGTGATGAGGTAATTGGAGGGGCGGTGATGCCGCCCCTCCTAACAACAAGACCGGCTGGAACCGGAGGAGGAATGGGGCATGGCCTCAGACAGTCAGGCAGCAACCGAACCCGCGCCATACGAACAGGCTGCGGCATCAGGGCCGCAAAGCCTCGCCGCATTTGACGATCACCGGCATGGGCTGATGCACAAGATCCAGCATGCCCTGCACACGACGCCTTCGCTGGTGCCACTGATCGTGCTGATCCTGTCGATCGCCATATTCGGAATTCTGCTCGGCTCGAAATTCTTTTCACCGTTCGCCCTGACGCTGATCCTGCAACAAGTTCAGATCGTCGGCATTGTGGCAGCTGCTCAAAGCATTGTTATCCTCACCGCCGGGATCGATCTGTCGGTCGGTGCGATCATGGTTCTGTCGTCTGTCGTTATGGGACAGTTCACCTTCCGATATGGACTGCCGGTCGAGCTTGCGGTCGTTTGCGGACTGCTCTGCGGTTCATTCTGCGGCTTCATCAATGGCTGGCTCGTTGCCCGGATGAAACTGCCTCCCTTCATCGTGACCCTCGGCATGTGGCAGATCATTCTGGCGACCAACTTCCTCTATTCGGCCAACGAGACAATCCGCTCGCAGGACATCGCCAAACATGCTCCGCTGCTGCAGTTCTTCGGCAACAAGATGAATATCGGCGGTGCAATCTTCACCTATGGCGTGATCTTTCTGGTTCTTCTGGTTCTGGTTCTTGCCTACTGCCTGCGCCACACGGCATGGGGCCGACATGTCTATGCTGTCGGCGACGATCCGGAAGCGGCCGAGCTCTCCGGCGTTCAGGTCAACCGCACCTTGATATCCGTATATGTCCTATCCGGGCTTATCTGCGCCTTTGCGGGCTGGGCCCTGATCGGCCGGATCGGCTCCGTCTCACCGACGTCCGGACAGCTTGCCAATATTGAATCCATCACAGCCGTGGTGATCGGCGGCATATCCCTGTTCGGCGGCCGGGGGTCCATCCTCGGCACCTTGTTCGGAGCATTGATTGTTGGCGTATTCACACTGGGCCTGCGCCTTCTCGGCGCTGACGCGCAGTGGACCTACCTGCTCATTGGCGTTCTGATTATCGCCGCTGTTGCTGTCGACCAGTGGATCAGAAAGGTATCGGTCTGATGGAACCCGTTCTCAAAGGCCGCGGCCTGATCAAGCGCTACGGCCGTGTCACGGCTCTCGACAACTGCGACTTCGATCTGATGCCCGGGGAAATCCTGGCTGTGATTGGTGACAATGGGGCCGGCAAAAGCACTCTGATCAAGGCTATCTCCGGCGCGGTCGTACCCGACGAGGGAGGCATTTGGCTGGACGGCGAGAAGATCCACTTCACCTCACCGATCCAGGGCCGGGACGCAGGGATCGAGACCGTCTATCAGACACTGGCCATGTCTCCTGCCCTGTCAATTGCCGACAACATGTTCATGGGCCGCGAGCTTCGCAAGCCGGGCTTCCGGGGCAAGTTGTTCCGCCAGCTTGACCGCAAGAAGATGGAACGGATTGCCCGTGAAAAACTCTCCGAACTCGGCCTGATGACCATTCAGAACATCAATCAGGCCGTTGAAACCCTTTCCGGCGGCCAAAGACAGGGTGTTGCGGTGGCCCGTGCCGCCGCCTTCGGATCGAAGGTAGTCATCATGGATGAACCGACAGCGGCGCTGGGTGTCAAGGAAAGCCGCCGCGTTTTGGACCTGATCAAGGATGTAAAGGCCCGCGGCCTGCCGATCATCCTGATCAGCCACAACATGCCGCATGTCTTTGAAGTCGCCGACCGCATCCATATCCACCGGCTGGGCAGGCGTGCAGCGGTCATCAAACCGGAAGATCATTCGATGTCTGATGCCGTAGCGATCATGACGGGTGCCATGGCTCCCCCGGCGACACAAAATGCATGAAGGCCCGCCGGATGAATGCAGGACAGTCAAACCTTCATGAACCGGCTTTATGGACAGCGTCTGGATCATCTCGGATCCTGGCGGAAACAACGGCGAACGGACGCCGGAAAACGAATGAGAAGAAATTTACCTCTAGGGGGCTGACAGGCGTTTTAAATCGATTTAAAACCCTCCCGAATTCATCCCGAAGGATCGAAATATGGTGACACGCGTCATTGAGGTCGAAGAGTTCGATCTTGTTGTCTTTGGAGCGTCTGGTGATCTTGCCCACCGCAAGCTGCTTCCCGCCCTTTACCACCGGGACAGCGATGGTCAGTTGCCCCCCGATGCCCGGATCATCTGCAGCGCACGGCGTGACTACTCCGACGATGATTACCGGGAATGGGCGAGCCTGGCACTCAAGGAACATGTCGCCGACCTGGACGAAATCAAACTCGATCGGTTTCTGGCACGCATTCACTACGTCAAGATTGATATTGGCACTGGCGAAGGGTTTGATGCGCTCAAGAAGATCCTCGATGGCCGGATCGACGCGGTCCGGGCGTTTTACCTGGCCGTCGGGCCGGACCTCTTCGGCGCCATTTGTGAACAGATTGGCAAGGCCGGACTGGTCACCAGCCAGACGCGGGTCGTAATCGAAAAGCCGATCGGAAAGGATGGCGCATCCGCGCAAGCCCTTAACGACACTGTTGGCGCTGTATTCGACGAACACCAGATCTTCCGTATTGACCATTACCTCGGCAAGGAGACGGTGCAGAACCTGATGGCGCTGCGGTTTGCGAACGCTCTATTTGAGCCGCTCTGGAACGCCGCACACATCGACCACGTGCAGATCACCGTCGCCGAAGCCCTCGGAGTCGGCGGACGCGCCGGATACTATGATACGGCCGGTGCACTTCGCGACATGGTGCAAAACCACCTGCTGCAGCTCCTGTGCCTGGTAGCGATGGAACCGCCTGAGTCCATGAACGCGGACAGCGTCCGCGATGAAAAGCTTAAAGTGCTGAAGGCCCTCGCTCCAATCACAGAGCAAAATGCCGAAAAGACCACAGTACGCGGTCAATACCGTGCAGGCGCATCAGCAGGCGGCGCGGTTCCAGGATATCTGGAAGAGCTCGGTGATGAGAACAGCACGACTGAGACATTCGTCGCCCTGAAAGCGGAAATCGCGAACTGGCGGTGGGCGGGCGTGCCGTTCTATTTGCGCACCGGCAAGAGACTTGCCCAGCGCGTGTCGGAAATTGTCGTTCAGTTCCAGCCAATCCCGCACTCCATCTTTGATGACGAGGCGGGCACCATCAGCGCCAACCGCCTGATCATCCGCCTGCAGCCCGATGAAGGCGTACAGATGAAAGTGATGATCAAGGACCCCGGCCCCGGCGGCATGCGGCTGCGCCAGGTTCCGCTCGACATGAGCTTTGCCGATGCTTTCAAGGTCCGCAATCCAGATGCTTATGAGCGGCTGCTCATGGATGTCATCCGCGGCAACCAGACCCTGTTCATGCGCCGTGACGAGGTGGATGCCGCCTGGGCCTGGGTCGATCCGATCCTGCAGGCCTGGAGCAATTCGAAAGACACTCCGCGCGGCTACACCGCCGGAACCTGGGGACCATCGGCCTCCATTGCTCTGGTTGAGCGCGATGGCCGGACCTGGGCCGAAGACGGTCTTTAAGGAACTCTACGATCGGCAGCCAAAAGCCAACTGAATCCAGCGATCAAGGACACACGCCATGACCCTTCATTCCCGGATCGGCGACGTCACGGAACGCATCGTCAAACGAAGCCACGACAGCCGGTCTGCCTATCTGGACCGCATCCGCGCAGCTGCAGACAAAGGGCCGCAGCGCTCCCGTTTGTCCTGTGGCAACCTTGCCCACGGCTTTGCTGCATGTGGCCTTTCTGACAAGACAGCCCTGTCAGGAGATATCGTCCCTAACCTCGGCATCATCACCGCCTACAATGACATGCTGTCCGCGCACCAGCCGTATGAGCACTTTCCCAACCTGATCCGCGACGCCGCACATGAAGCCGGGGCGGTCGCCCAGGTTGCCGGAGGCGTTCCGGCCATGTGCGATGGTGTCACCCAGGGCCAGGACGGCATGGAACTGTCGCTCTTCTCCCGCGACGTGATTGCCATGTCTGCGGCTGTTGGGCTGTCGCACCAGATGTTCGATGCCGCGGTGTTCTTGGGGATTTGCGACAAGATCGTGCCGGGCCTGGTGATCGCTGCCCTGTCCTTCGGACATTTGCCTGCCGTGTTTGTGCCGGCGGGTCCGATGACGACCGGGATTTCCAATGATGAAAAAGCCAAGGTCCGTCAGCTATATGCAGAGGGAAAGGTTGGCCGCGCCGCGCTGCTGGAATCAGAATCCAAGGCCTATCACTCCCCCGGCACCTGCACCTTCTACGGCACGGCCAATTCCAACCAGATGCTGATGGAGATCATGGGCCTGCACATGCCAGGCGCATCCTTTGTCAATCCAGGCACCCCCTTGCGCGATGCTCTGACCCGCGAAGCGGCAAAACGTGCGCTGGCAATCACCGCACTTGGCAATGAGTTCACTCCTGCCGGTGAGGTGATTGACGAAAAGGCGATCGTCAACGGCGTCATCGGCCTGCATGCGACCGGTGGTTCAACCAATCACACCATGCATCTGGTAGCCATGGCGGCTGCTGCGGGCATTCGCCTGACCTGGGATGACATTTCAGAACTGTCCGATGTGGTGCCCCTGCTTGCCCGTGTTTATCCCAACGGCAAAGCGGACGTGAACCATTTCCAAGCGGCTGGTGGTCTGGGCTTCCTGATCCGGGAACTGCTCGCAAATGGCTACCTTCATCAGGATGTAAAAACGGTCAATGGAACCGATCTGTCCGGTTATACCGTTGAAGCCAAACTGGACGCAGAAGGCAACGTCATGCGAGAACCGGTCGCCAAAACGTCCGGCGACGAAAACGTGGTGGCTCCTTTTGAAAAGGCATTTCAGCCGACAGGCGGCCTGAAGATGCTGACTGGAAATCTGGGCAAGGCTGTCATCAAGATTTCAGCGGTTGCCGAGGAACGTCATGTCATCGAAGCGCCGGCCCGAGTGTTCCATTCGCAAGAGGATTTCCTGGCAGCGTTTTCAAACAAGGAGCTGACCGGCGACGTTGCTGCCGTCGTCCGCTTCATGGGTCCCAAGGCCTGCGGCATGCCGGAACTGCACAAACTGACCCCGTCGCTTGGCATTCTTCAAGACCGGGGCCAGAGAGTGGCCCTGATCACCGACGGACGGATGTCTGGCGCCAGCGGCAAGGTGCCAGCGGCCATTCACGTGACGCCGGAAGCAGTGGACGGTGGGCCAATTGCCAAGATCCGCGATGGTGACATCATCCGGGTCGACGCCGTCTCAGGTGAGTTGAATGTGCTCGTGGATGCAGATGTGTTTGACGCGCGGGTTCCGGCTACTCAGGATCTGAGCGCACACGCTACTGGTGTTGGCCGCGATCTGTTTGCCGCCTTCCGGAGCAACGTCGGCAGTGCCGACACCGGCGCCCATGTTTTTGGCGCCTAACTGTATTTGAACCGAATTTCGACTGAAAACGAGAAGTGCCGAAGGAGAACATATGTCTCAGGATATCGCCCGTATCGAACAGGTCATGTGCGCTGCACCAGTTATTCCTGTTTTGATCGTCGAGGATCCCAGGAAAGCAGTTCCAATGGCACAGGCGCTTGTCAGGGGCGGGTTGCCGGCAATTGAAATTACCCTCCGCACTGCTCATGCGCTGGAGGCAATCGATGCCGTGAACGAGCATGTGGAAGGTGCGATCGTCGGCGCCGGCACAGTACTCGACAGCAAACAGTATGATGCGGCGGTATCAGCCGGTGCCCGGTTCGTTGTCTCGCCTGGGGCTACGGAAAAGCTTCTTGATGCTGCCGATGAACACGCAGTCCCGCTTTTGCCCGGCGCAGCAACCGCGTCCGAAGCAATGCGCCTTCTGGAGCGCGGTTATTCCCGATTGAAGTTTTTCCCGGCAGAACAGGCTGGCGGGAGCGCCTATCTGAAGTCTCTTTCCTCTCCACTCGGCGCGATCAAGTTCTGCCCGACTGGAGGAGTGAGCCCGAAGAACGCAGCCGACTATCTGAAACTGCCGAACGTGCTCTGTGTTGGTGGTTCGTGGATTGCGTCCGCTGAGGCCATCAATGTGGAAGACTGGGCCGGCATTGAGGAACGGGCCCGCACCGCGTCGCAGCTGACCGGATGAGTGTCAATAGCGGCAGTTTAGGCCTGCTCTACAACTTGTTGTTCGCTTGAGGAATCAGCAGTATCCCAATGGAGGCGCAGTCCCGCAGCACCCTCGCGCCGCCATGCAAATTCGGCAAGCACCGGCTTGCCAAACTTTTTGATGTTCAACATGACCTCATCGGGAAACTCGCCCAGGCCATTGGCTACGATACGACAACCGTTCGGCCCTGCATCAACAATCGTACCTGTAATCTCGGACTTTCCGTCCTTGTCGGCGATCGTCACGGGAATTGATACGGTGTTCCGGCGTTCCCGGCGTTTGTCGGTGATCTTGCCGTCGTTCTTCGGGAACACGACCGACGCATTGGTGCCTTTAACAGCAGTAATCTGTGCTTTCGTCAGATTTCCGTTTTCGCCAACACGGATTCCAATGTTCTTGTGCAGTTCACCAACGTCCTGCGAGGACAACCGGCAACCCCATTCACTTACATTGGAAACAACCGCCTTGATGCAGGTGAGGTTGTCGAAATCAATGACCAATACATTTTCCGACTTATCATCGTGATCAAGAAGATGCGCCAGACCGTGCATAACCAACTCCAAAACTAGCACTAGGAGAATACGCAACAACGGTTTCTGATCACTTAAAACGCTGAAAAAACCTTCTCCTGCATTGGTATAATGTCCTTTGCGGGGACGCGGCTCGCCACTTTTCCGGCACCTTGTCCATTCGCATCACTTCTTGATAGTGCGGTTTCTTACGATGCAGCTTTCACGACAGCATAGGTAGTTTCAGCTGTGAAACTTTGTCTGTGCGCTCAAAAACACTGCCGTGGAGACCAGGTTCACGGAGCCTGTTCCCAGCGCCTTTCACGGCGCTAAGCCGTATGCGATTTTTCTCCCATTTCCGCTTTCCCCGTGTTATGCCCCACTTGATGACAATGTGAGAAAACAGTTATTTAAAACGATTTAAATTCCCTGTCTGGAGACGAGACCTATGGCCCGTGCTGAAAATTTCCAAAAGCTGATTTCACATGCGAGCCGTTTTGAAGAGAAGTCACTCCGTGACCTGTTCCAGGATGATCCGAACCGGTACGGAAAACTCTCGTTTTCCAGCGGCAATCTCCTCATGGACTTGTCGAAATGCCAGCTGGATCCCGGCACGCTGCAGCTTCTTGTTGACTTGGCCCGCGATGCCGGTGTCGAGGCACGCCGGGACGCCATGTTTGCAGGCGAGAGGATCAACCAGACCGAAAATCGAGCTGTTTTGCACACGGCTTTGCGCAACAGATCCGGGGAACCAGTGTATGTCGATGGTGAGGACGTCATGCCCGGCATCAACACCGTCCTGGCGCAAATGGCCGACTTTGCAGACAGCATTCGGGCCGGAGACCTGACCGCGGCCAACGGCCAGCCGTTTACAGATGTCATCAATATCGGCATTGGCGGGTCAGATCTTGGCCCGGCAATGTGCACGCTGGCCCTCGCGCCTTACCACTCTGGCCCGCGGCTTCATTTTGTCTCCAACGTGGACGCAGCCCATATCACCGACACGCTGAAGGACCTTGATCCGGCAACCACGTTGATCCTGGTCGCATCCAAGACCTTCACCACAATCGAGACGATGACCAACGCGAAGACTGCGCGAAGCTGGATTTGCGACCATCTCGGCGAAGCAGCCGTCGGGCAACACTTTGCTGCAATCTCCACCGCGCTGGAGAAAGTGGACGAATTCGGCATTCAGGAAGACCGGGTATTCGGCTTCTGGGACTGGGTTGGCGGACGCTATTCAATCTGGTCTGCGATTGGCCTGCCATTGATGATAGCCATAGGAGCCGATGCCTTCGCAGACTTTCTTGAAGGCGCCCACGCACTGGACCGCCATTTCCAGGAAACTCCCCTGGAGAAAAACCTGCCGGTCCTTCTGGCCCTGGTCGGTATCTGGAACCGGGATATCCTCGGCTACCCGGCCCGCGCTGTCCTGCCCTATGACCAGCGCCTTGCCCGGTTGCCTGCCTATCTGCAGCAGCTTGATATGGAGTCAAACGGGAAAAGCGTGCAACTGGATGGCTCGCCAGCCAACCAGCGCACGGGCCCTCTGGTTTGGGGAGAACCGGGTACCAACGGCCAGCACGCATTCTATCAATTGCTGCATCAAGGCACCGATGTGATCCCTTGCGAATTTATCGTTGCGGCAAACGGCCATGAACCTGAAAAAGCCCATCATCATCAGCTTCTTGTCGCGAACTGTCTGGCGCAATCCGAAGCCCTGATGACAGGGCGGACAATTGAGGAAGCAAAAGCCCTGCTGACAGAAGCTGGATACAGTCAAGCGGACGTAGAGCGTCTGGCACCGCACAAGGTGTTCCCCGGCAACCGCCCTTCCCTCACCATTGTCCATGATCAGCTGACCCCATTTGCACTCGGCCGGCTGATTGCGCTCTACGAACACCGCGTCTTCGTTGAAGGTGTGATTTGGAACATCAATTCCTTTGACCAGTGGGGCGTTGAACTTGGCAAGGAGCTGGCGACAACGCTGCTGCCCATGGTGCGCGGCGAGATCTCTGCCCAAACCAAGGACAGTTCGACGCAAGGTCTCCTTGCCACACTTCAGTCCCGATTTAACAGTTAGGCCTGCAGGTCTTCCGGGCCCGTGTGCCGTGGGCGAAGAAAGAACATCAAGGAACAATTGCTGTCGCCGCAAAAGCCCTTTAACGTATCCACAAGCCTTGGTTTATACGGGAAACGGATGACATAACTCATGGCCATCCAGTTGCTTTTGTGCATTATTTTTACAAGTTGTCGACTGAATCGGAGATCTGCGACATGAAAAAACTGATTATTATCGCCGCAAGCGGCCTGCTCCTGGCAGCTTGCCAATCTGACAGCCAGCGCGACCGCGCACTTATCGGCGGCGGTCTTGGTGCGGCAACGGGCGCGGCAATTGGTGCTGCGACTGGTGGCGGCGCAGGCGCAGCGGTTGCCGGTGCGGCCATCGGTGCTGTCGGCGGCGGTGTGATCGGCGCAGCCACTACACCGAAAAACTGTGTGGCCTACGACCGCTATGGACGCCCCTATCGTGTCGCATGTCCGTAAGCTGCAACTATCGTTCTGAAAATAAAGACAATCGAGGTCTTCTAATGAAAAAGATCCTGCTAATCGGTGCCGCTACCCTGTTTCTTGCCGGGTGCCAATCTGACAGCCAGCGTGACCGGGCCCTCGTGGGCGGCGGCCTTGGCGCAGCCACCGGCGCCATCATTGGCGGCGCGGCAACCGGTGATGTTGGCGGAGCCATCGTAGGTGGCGTAATCGGTGGTGCAGGCGGCGCAATTGTCGGCAGCGCAACAACACCGAAAAACTGCGTTGCCTATGACCGCTATGGCCGTCCTTACCGGGTTGCTTGTCCGTAAGACGCCGCAAAGTTCATTGGCAACAAACGGCCGGCGCTAGGATTTGAACGCAGCGGACCGCGCCTTTGACATTTGAGCAAACAAAAAGGGCAGGTGCTTCTGGCACCTGCCCTTTTCAGTTTTCAGTCTGCCAAGCGTCAGGCAGCCTGGGTTACCTTGGTGTCCAGCGCGGTCTTCGGATCGACATAGTCGTAACCAAGTGCATCGGCAACAGCCTCGCAGGTCACCATGCCGGCATGAACGTTCAAACCGGGCAAGAACAGCGGGTCTTCCAGAAGAGCAGCCTTGGCGCCCTTGTTGGCCAGAGCCAAGGCGAACGGAAGCGTCGCGTTGTTCAATGCATAGGTTGATGTCCGCGGAACAGCACCCGGCATATTGGCAACGCAATAGTGAACCACTTCATCGATTATGTAAGTCGGATCGGAGTGGGTGGTTGCTTTGGACGTTTCAAAACACCCGCCCTGGTCGATGGCAACGTCGACGAGTACCGAACCCGGCTTCATCCGGCTGATCATGTCTGCAGTGACCAGTTTCGGAGCTTCTGCACCGGCGACAAGGACTGCACCAACGACGAGATCTGCCTCCAGAACATGCTGCTCGAGTGCAGCCTTGGTAGAGTAGATCGTTTTCAATGCCGAACCGAAGGTTTGGGACAGATCGGCCAGAACACCGACATTGCGGTCAAGAACGGTCACATCGGCGCCAAGGCCAAGCGCCATGGTAATTGCGTGTGACCCGACAACACCGCCGCCAATGACAACGACCTTTGCAGGCGCAACGCCCGGAACACCGCCGAGCAGGATACCCGACCCGCCGTTTTCACGTTCCAGCGCACTTGCGCCAGCAGTTACGGAAAGCCGGCCGGCTACCTGGGACATTGGCGCCAGCAGCGGCAAGCCGCCATCAGCACCAGCAACGGTTTCATACGCGATACAAGTAGCGCCGGACTTGACCAGGTCTTCCGTCTGCGGCGCATCCGGAGCCAGGTGGAGGTAGGTGAAAAGAATATGATCCGGACGCAGCATGGCGCGCTCGACCGCCTGAGGTTCCTTCACCTTCACGATCATTTCCGCTTGCTGGAAGACATCCGCTGCAGTTGGCAGAACCTTTGCCCCTGCAGCTTCATAAGCTGCGTCGTCGGCGCGGATGCCCGCACCTGCATTGGTTTCGACAAACACTTCGTGGCCATGGGCCACCATTTCTACAACGCTGTCCGGCGTTAGACCGACACGGTACTCATGGTTTTTGATTTCCTTTGGAACACCGATGCGCATGACTTTTCCTCTCTGGCTCTATTGTCTTTGGCCGTCTGACTATCTTCCAAAAGGTTAGATCAAAAACACTCGAATTTGCTGCGATATACGGCGCAGGAAAGCTCTTTCTTGCAATATTCAATCGTTTGTTGGATATTTATTCGCAGATTATGCCGTGAACGCGTGAAACCCCGATGAAACTCGACCGCCTGGACCGCCGCATCCTCGACGAACTGCAATCAGACGGCAGGATCGCCAATGCTGACCTTGCAGACAAAGTTGGCCTTTCCCCCTCTGCCTGCCTGCGCCGCATGCGGGCTCTGGAAGAGGTCGGCATCATCGACAAATACGTCGCCCTGCTCGATCAGCGAAAGCTGGGCCGCCGGATGGATGTGTTTGTCGAGATTGCCCTGTCGGGCCAGTCAAACGAGGTGCTGGAGAACTTCGAGCGTGCCGTCGCACGCTCCGATGAAATCATGGAATGCTTTTTGATGGCAGGCGATGCGGATTACCTGTTGCGGGTAACCGCTGCCGACCCGCTGGACTTTGAGCGTATTCACCGCGAGGAGTTGGCCCGCCTTCCTGGAGTCCTGCGGATGAAGTCCTCATTTGCCATCCGCCCGATCGTGCGCAAGACCGCCTTTCCGATGGACACCGGCACTCCCTGAAGCCCATCAGTCTTCCGGGAAACAATGCAGTCGACGGCCTCCGGAGTGCGGGCTATAGTCGCGGTCCCTGAATCATGAGTGAGGAAAACAAGGGTGTCGACAAAGATATCCCGCCTCGTCGAGCCCTCATATAGGCTTGCCGAATGCCCAACCTGGGACGAGACAACCGGACGGCTGCTTTGGACCGACATTCAGGGGAAAACAATCCATTCGATGGATTGGAATACAAGGACCATCACGTCCTATGACTTTGACAAGGAAGTCGGGTCGTTCGGGTTGACCGATGATGGCCGGCTTGTGGTGGCCGTTTGGGACAAGGTAGTCCTTTTCAATCCTCAAAATGGCAGCAAATCCGTTCTGGCGGAAATCGAGAGCGATCTTCCGCAGACCCGGTTGAACGACGGAAAAGTCGGGCCTGACGGCGCCTTTTGGGTCGGCACCATGGACACCTCCAGCCCCCGCGAGGCAATCGGAGGTCTTTACCGCGTGGATGCAAGCGGTGATGTCGCCCAAATCCGCGACGGTCTCAAAGTCTCCAACGGCCTTGCGTGGTCACCGGACGGTACCATCATGTACCATGCTGACAGTTCCCCAGGCTGGATAGAGGCCTATGTATTTGAACCGGGGGCAGGCAACCTGGGCGCCAAAATGCTGTTCGCCCAACAAACCGATGAAGCTGGCCGCCCGGATGGCGCTACTGTCGACGCATCAGGCAACTACTGGAGTGCCGGAGTTTCAGCCGGTGTCCTGAATTGTTTCGCACCTGACGGCAGCCTTAAACAGGCAATTGATCTCCCCTGCCCCAAACCCACAATGCCTTGTTTTTGCGGACCAGAACTGGATCAACTGGTCGTAACCAGCCTCAAGGCTTCACCTGATACCGATGACGGTGTTTCCGGCGGGCTCTATCTCGTCGAAGGTCACGGTTTAACCGGTGTAAAAGCGGACCGGTTCAAAACAAAAACCAGTTGAAGTTCGCATTTTGGCCCAATGTTTTTTCGCCTACCTCTGCGTTATAATCAATATTACTAAATCGACACTCAATATTGATACCCGCTAGGCTACACGACCAGCCTTCATAGAGCGGTCAGCGAGCTAGACATGTCAACAGAACCAATAAATACCGGTGCTGTGACCTTTGGTGCGGTGTGTCTGGCCGTAATTGATCGAATGGAACATCTTGAGATTCCATGGAAAGACGCTGCCCTTAAAGCCGGATTATCAGCTGTACGGCCGGAGCCAGATGACTTTCTGCCATTCGAAGCCGTTTTGCGCTTTTGCGAGGAATGTGCCCTTGCGTGCGGTGACGACGCCTTTGGTCTGAACGCCGGATACTATGCATCGATAGGTCAGGGCGACTTTGCCGACTACGTAACCATTACCGCCGCCACCGTCGAAGAAGGCATTAAGAACTGGGCCCGGTTCCAACGGTTGGCGACAAATGCCTGGACCTTGGAATTCGAGAACGCCAGAGCCTTTTTACGTTGCAGGTATATTATTTCCGACCATTTCGGCCCCCGAGCGCAATACGTAGATTTGGCCCTAGGTTATGGCGTCTCGCGCTTACGGCTGATGACACAGGATCCCAACCTTACCTACCGGGCTGAATTTTCACATCCGGCGCCCAACAACATGGCGCAATTTAGGAAATTGCTGGGCGAGGACATCGCCTTCGGGTGCGAATTCGATCAGCAATTCATCCCCAGTTCCTGTCTGACGCTCAGACCACCTAATCATGAACCTCATCTGAAGAAAATCATCGAAGATGCTGCACTCCGTGCACTATCGAAACTTGAGGACCAGCATGACGGCGTCCATAAGATCAGTAGCCAGATCTCGGAATCTCTGAAATCCGGTGACGCATCCCTTGAGACAGTGTCAAGAGAACTGGCCATGTCAAAACGCACACTGCAGCGCGTTTTGGAAAGCGAGGGCACCAGCTATCGCAAACTGACCGAAGACGTAAGGAAATCTCTGGCCGAGCGGTATCTGGTAGAAGAAGATCTCCAGATCAGCCAGGTTGCCTATCTGCTTGGCTACTCCGAAATCAGCGCATTCTCCCGTGCCGTCAAAATCTGGTTCGGTGTACCGCCCAAAACATTGAGGACGCAAAAAGGGAAAGCGTAGCCATTCCGCCGGAATGCCGTCCGGCTTTGGCACTTCACCTGACTGCCGAAATCCAAAACTATCGCTTACAACGCAGGTCTACCGGCTTCCATACGGTTTGGGCATCCCGGACTTTCACAGTACGCGATACGGTCTTGTAAACTGCAGGCTGGTGGACAACACGGGTCGTGGCTGCGCGGACGATAACCCGCTCATTCACGGTTCCGTAAATGGCTGGCTGACGGACTGCGACCCGGCCGCCCGGCTTGACCAAGACCCGCTCCTTCACCGTCGAGTAAACGGCAGGATGCTTCACCTTGCACAAGACCTTCTTGCCCTTGCGCATCTGGTACTCCCAGCCATAGGACGCAGGGCGCACCATGACACGGCGGCTTTGAACGGAGTAGATCGGGGCAATCGTCCGGTAGCTGACCCGTTCCGGCTGCAAAACGACGCGCTTGGCCTGCACACCATAAACGGCCGGTACCGTCACCCGTTGCTTGCTGGCCTTTTGCACCAGAACCCGTTCCTGAACCGTCTGATAGACGGCCGGAACAACCGCTTGCTCATAACAGGAAAGAGCCTGTCCCCCGGCATAACCTGCTTGTGAAAAGGAAAGAACTAGAGCCGCGGTTAAACCTGCGCTGACAAAGGTTCTACGCATAACACTTCCCCCGTCTTGGCCGCCCAATTGCTGGCCTACCGGGAAAGCTTAGCAAAAAGTGAACAAAAGGTTAATGATCAATGTTCGGTGAGGTGCGGCTCCGCAATTGAGGTCGTTTTGCGTCTCAAGTCTGGCTTTCCATAACGATCAGAATCAGCGCCTTGTCAGACAGGGCTTCGTAGCTATGGGCGATGTCACCGGCAAACCGGAAGTAGTCTCCCGCCTTCAGGTCTTCGGCATGCTCCAGCGGCCCAACCCGAACGCTGCCTTCGGCCACAAAGATGTGCTCAACGGTTCCCTGCGGGTGAGGGTCGGCCTTGCGGATCGAGCCGCCTTCCAGCTCGGCACGATAGAGATCGCGGCGGCGTGCGGGCGGGCAATTTGCCAGCAGAACGGCACAAAAGGATGCGTTGTCAGAGGAAACAGGTGTGCCCTCGCCCGCGCGGATAAGCGCTGTGTCTTGCGAGGCTGTTTCAAACAGGAAGCTGAACGGAATCCCCAACGCACTGGCAATCGCCCAGAGGGTTTCAACACTTGGATTTCCGTGCCCGGCTTCCAGTTGCGACAAGGTTGATTTTGCCAAACCGGCCTGTTTCGCCAAGGCCGACAGGCTCATTCCGGCTTTTGTACGTTCCCGCTGGATGGCACGGGCAATCAAGGCAATCGGGGTCATTTTCACTCTTCAATGAAGCGCATTCGTTCGTTTTATCAATCAATAGTTCGATTTGACAAACAAGTCGACTTCGTTCATTTAGATGAACAACGTTCGATTAGATACCACTTCCCCTGCCGTTGGGCAAGGGATGGAGTCGCATCGCCTCCACAGCCAAGAGATTGCACAATGGGCAATTGCAGCGGGCTTTCAGCTCCAGCATCACAGAGAAACACCGGCTTCCGCTCCGACATACTGGACGGCGCGAAGGATTCCATTCCTGTCCTTTTTGCCATGGTTCCATTTGCAGCTGTTTTTGGCGCAATAGCCCTGAAAAGCGGCCTGAGTTTCGCAGAACTACTGCTGACCTCAATGACCATTTACGCGGCCGCCAGCCAATACGTGATGGTGGATCTCATGGGCCAGGGTGTACCAGCGTGGTCGATCGTCCTGGCAGTCTTCGCGGTCAATTTCCGCCATTTGCTCTATTCCGCGTCGACCGGGCGCCACATGCGGGGGTTTTCGGCGCTCCAAAAACCGCTTGCATTCTTCTTTCTGACAGACCCGCAATTCGCGGCCTGTGAAAGGCGTGCAGCGCGGCAAGAGTTGCGTCCGGCCTACTATTTCACCTACGCGCTTTGCGTCTATGTCACCTGGATCTCGTCCAATATTCTGGGCGCGGCCTTCGGTTCACTGATCGAAGATCCGGCTGCCTACGGCATCGACCTTATCTTGCCGCTGTATTTTACCGGCCTGATCGCCGGTTTTCACCAGCGTCCAAACTTCATCGCGGTTTTGATAGTGAGCGCCGGCACTTCGCTCGCTGCCTATTTCACGATCGGCAGCCCCTGGCACATAACGCTGGGCGGACTGGCCGGACTGGTTGCCGCCGCTGCGCTCAGCCGCCCGAAGGAGGAGACCGGAGATGAATGACACCGTACTTCTGATCCTGCTGTGCGCGGCCGCCACCTATCTGACACGCACTGGAGGCCATCTTCTGCTTTCGCGGTTTGGTCTGCTGCATCACCGGGCGGCGGCGGCTCTCGATGCCGTGCCGGTCGCCGTGCTTGCCGCCCTCGTCGCACCGTCCGTGGCCTCCGACAGCTTGTCTGAAGCTGCAGCAGTCGGCATTTGCGGCTTGCTCGCGCTCCGTTATTCGATGGTCATCAGTGTGGGGGCAGGTCTGGCAAGTGTTGTGCTCTTCCGCACGCTCGCCGCGTAATATCCCCTTACCTGCCAGGCAGGATCACTCGTCGTCGTAGTCCGTGTCTTCGTTGATAATGTGCTTGGCCTCGTCAGGTACCCACTCTCCCCAGCGCGGCTTTAGCTGATGATCGACGGAGACCCGGTCGTCGAATACAAAACACTCACCTTTCCAAAGGCTCTTCTCCTCCGGCACCTTTTCCAGGTAATTCAGAATACCGCCTTCCAGGTGGTATACCTCTTCAAAACCTTCGCGCAGCATCAATGACGATGCTTTCTCGCAGCGGATGCCGCCGGTACAGAACATGGCGATCTTGGGCTTCTTCTTCAGCTCCTCGGTTTCCTTGATCCATTCGGGAAACTCTCTGAAGGCCTGGGTTTTCGGGTTGAGCGCCCGGTCAAAGGTGCCAAAGGCAAATTCATAGTCGTTGCGGGTGTCGATCACCACAACATCGGGATCACTGATCAGATCGTTCCAGTCCTCCGGCTTCACATAGGTTCCGACTTGTTCGTTCGGGTCGATCCCGTCGACAGCAAGCCGGACAATCTCCTGCTTCAGGCGCACCTTGATCCGTTTGAACACATGCCGGTGGCTCCAGGCCTCCTTGTGTTCAAGACCGGCAAGGCGCACGTCGGCCCGCAAATGATCCAGTAGTTCCCGGATACCCTTTTCAAGTCCGCATACGGTGCCATTGATACCTTCACTTGCCAAAAGCAAACTGCCGCGTATGTCCCGCGCTTGGCAAAAAGCTTTCAGCGGGTCGCGCATTGCTTCAAAATCGTCCAATGGTGCGAACTTGTAGAGGGCGGCAATCAGATAGCGGTTCGAATTTGGTATCGACATGTGGTTCATTCGCAAGGGTGATGGCAGGCTGGCCGGATGCGCCGCTTATACAGCGGCCGCACCCGGATTGAGAACCCCACGTGTTTTCGGAACTCTCGGTTATCCCGCCCTCACCAGCGGCGGTTGCTCAGTGCAGCTTTTCCAGAGCCTTCAGCAATTTGACCAGTTCCGCATCGGGATCAGAGGTCTTTTCGAGAATCTTGATGTCTTCAACAGACATTGCCAGCGACGTTAAAACAGCGCCGAGCGTAAGGACGTCTGCTGCCAGTGTTTGGCGCTTTTGCGCCGACACAGCGTTTTCGTACATAATTCCCGTGGACTGCGCGAGAGAACAATAAACTGCTGATGCAGCAACTGCGGGCGAGAGGCCGAGGACCAGCTCGCCAATTTCACCAACGTCTTCAATGGCATCCTTGAGTGATGGCATGTGATGTTTCCTTTGGTTATCCAGGATACTCCCGGACAAGGTCAAACCATGCCTTCCCTGCACTGCGTGTATTTCTCTGCCGGAGATCGAAGTCCCCGGCAGTCCGGCTTATCAACCCAACAAGATGGAACTGCCGAGCAGTGAGCACTAATACCACTTAAAGTTGTTAATTTTTCGTTCATGCCCCAAAATAGAAAAAGCTCCGTTCCGGCAGTGCGGAACGAAGCAGAGTGTTGGTTTTTGATATCTTGTAGCCGATCCGGTCTAACGTTGAGGATTGCTGAACGCCTGCAATACACTCAACAGACTGGTCAGATTGTCCGCCACCCCTGTCTGGGCGACCTTTTCGCTGGCGCCGGCAGCTGCTGTTGTATCCAGGCTGTAGATCTGCATCACGCCCTGGTTCACTGCAGCCTGTGCAAGGATGGTCTGCTGCTGCTGGGCGGCGACCGCATTTTCAAACAACACGCCCGTTGAATGCGCCAGGGATTGATACAACGTGCTGATCGCCATGGCTGGCGATTCACCGACAACTTTCACATTCGACTGCGTGACCGCGTCCGTCACCATCGGATTTACCAATTCAACCATTGTCCGTACTCCTTAGTCTCTTACCGGCAACTGTACCGGCCTCAGGCACTTCTAGGGACGTTGTGGAATTGGTCGCGTGACTAGAATTTAGCAATTAATTTCAAAAACTTACAAAAATGCAGCGCGGAACTGACCCGCGCTGCAAAGGTGCTATTTCTTTGATTGAAGAACCTGCTCCACCTGCACGCGGAGTTCGGCGATGTGCCTTTCGACTTCCTTCGACACCATCGCCGGTATGTTGTTCAACACCAGGTTCAACTGGTTGGCCAGCCTGGGATCGGAAAGTCCGGCCAGCCCCCCGGGCCCAGCGCCCACCCCTCCGCCCGGCGGCACACCGGGCGAGCCGGTAGCCGAGCCTTGCCCTGCTTCGGACATCCCCTTCTTTCCTGCGCGCAACACATCCTGCAGATGGGTTTTGTTCGCCAGGATTTTCTGCAAGGTCGCG
Organism: Roseibium sp.; assembly: GCA_965230705.1. Classification (GTDB taxonomy): domain Bacteria; phylum Pseudomonadota; class Alphaproteobacteria; order Rhizobiales; family Stappiaceae; genus Roseibium. The sequence goes on from CBDDLN010000002.1 coordinate 822,924, forward strand.
TGTTGTGATTGAAGGGCATCGGACAGTTTGTCCGCTTTCTCGCTGGCATCGGTCAGCATTTTCTCGACAACACTCAGCCCCTCTTCAAGCGCATCATCGCCAGCTTCCTTCCGTTTCAGAATTTCGCCGGCGACCTCAAACACCCCCGGAAGAGACCGGTAAAGTGACTGGTAATCGCTTTGAAGGTTTGCAGTTTCCAGATATCCGGAAATCAGGTTTTTGAGGAGCTCGGCGGCAGATCCCTCGGCCTTATCTCCGGCGCCGGCGGGGTTTGCTGGCTTCTTTGCCTCGGCCATTGCTGGTCTCCTCGATGATGGTTTCTTCGTAAATCCGGGTTTCCGTGACTTCGTCCTCACCGTCACGCGAGGCGGACTTCGGATCCTCTTCACGATCGCTGTCGCGCGAACTGTGACGGTCACCATTGCGGGACGAACCCTCCCGGCAGGTGCATCCCGCGTTCGGAGCATGCGCGGCGGACGTCAGGACCGACGGTGAATGTGAACCGCAACACGGGCAACAGCAGGCAGCTGCCGCAGCGCTATTGGGTCCGGCAGCATCCAGCTCACCAGGATCGGCCTCATACCGTTTTTGGATTGCTGTCATTGTGCTGTTTACGGCTGACAACGTACCGCGTGCCCAGGCAATCTGCGCAACAAGCTGCGGATAGAGGCAATAAAGGCTCTGTCCGTCCGCAGGCCCCTCTGGGTTCTCCAGGTCCTCTTTCCATTGATCCAGGCTGCGAACAAGAACGTTGTCCAGTTCACCACACAAACCTTCGAAATCCCGTGCCATCATCACTCTCCTGACCACCGTTACACCGCGGCGCCTGTGCCGCCACACTTGAAAGCTGAAGTTCCAGATCCGCTACTTCTTCTTCGCGCCTGGCCCGCCGAGAATTTGAATGACCAGCTCCAGAAGTTCGTCCTGCTCTGCCGGATCCAGACCGTCAAAGACCTGCAACAATGTCGCCCTTGCGTCTCCATCATCGGCGTCTCCGTCATCGGCTTCACCGTCATCGCCTTGATCTTTCGCAGGCTCATACTGGTCCTCGCTCTGGTTCCGGCCGCCCGGGCCGTTTCCGTCTGCGTCATCCTCATCGCCGGACACAAGAATTCCTGCGTACTCCCGGCCGGCCAGTGAACCTGTTGCCAGTTGTTCAGAAACCAAGCATTCCATCGCTTGCCCCTTCTTCATCAGCCCGACTTCAGATCGCCGATCACTGTTTTGGCGGACTCCCCGGCAGTTGTGCTGACATCGCCGTAGACCGTGACCGCCGCATCGACCATTTTCTGGATTTCCGCCAGGAGCGGAATTTCCTCCAGCGCTTCGACTGGCCCTTCTGCAGCCTTTTTGATCGCAACAGCCTGGGCCGCCAATGCAATCTGCATGATGCCGTTCATGTAGCTGGCCGCATCCTGAACCGCGATACCGGTTGTCGTACCAACCATGAGTTCCGGCGGAGTGGTTACGAGCTCGGGCGCATAATCTGCCGTCTCGAAGTTTGAGAACTGTACTGCCTGAACAACCTGCTGGTTCAGCGCCGATGTGTCCGGTGGTGTTTTAGAAGATGACGGCGCGGGAGGATCGGAGGCCTGCTTGCGTTTTGCCGACGGTTTCTTCTTTGCCTCCACGATATCATCCAGCTCTTCATCACCATTATCGGGTTCCAGCAAGCCGTTCGCACCGCGCCGGAATTTCGGATCGCCCCCGGACTTGGCCTTGCCGGAGTCGTCTCCCCGCTCTTTGCCGAACAAGCTATCTAGCCACATGAGACCTCTCCTGCTTTACCGGCCCGCAGGCCAGCCGGGCATCCCTATTTGATCTGCTATTCGCCAATGTCCATGATCAGCTGGCACGCTTTGGAGACAACCGCAGTGGTAATCTGGTTCATCGCCTGCTGGCTGTGGACGGCGTTTTGGATCGACAGGCCGGAAGCGTGGCTGGCAACCTGGTAAAGGCTGGCAATCGCCTGTGCGGGCGACTCCGCAACAACCTTCACATTGGTCTGCGTGACGGCGTCGGTTATTTGCGCATTGACGTTGTCAGCCATGATTTCTTCCTGTCTCAATCACGTCCGGTTTGGGGTTTTGTCCGGAACAGCGCTGCATAACTGCCGCCTGGTCAAATTCAAAGACGCTTCAGCCAGTCACCTGTGACAGCGGTTTCCTGGCATGTTTTTCACCTTGCAGCTCCCCTCCGAAATCAGTCAGAACACCTCTCAGATGTGCACGGAGGTGCTGCACCCGTTTGCGTGCCAGTGGCTCCGAAATATCCAGCTTCCCGGCAATTTCTCGGTAGCTGCAGTCTTCGCAAAACCTCAGCTTGAACACCTGCCGGAACTCCGGGGAGAGGCCATTGACCACATGCACCACCTGCCGCAGGGCATCTTGATGCCTTAAGAGGTTCTCCTGGTCCGGCCGGATATCGGCAAGGCCCGCCGTATGGTCCTGATAGACATCGGCCTGGAAATCCCGGACTTGGCCCTCTGAGGTTCGGCGGCGCAGGCCACTGATGTACTCGTTGCGCATGGCAAACAGCAGAAAGGCCCTTGGTTCGCGCACATCGGTCGCATGACGCTCCACGTGACTAACGGCTTTGATCAACGTGGAGGACAACAGGTCTTCAGCCTCCTCCCGGTTGCCACGCGTCAAACGCATGGCCCGGCGCCGCAGGACAGGTCCGTCATCGATCCAGCTCATCCAGATCCCTGCCGAAGGCAAATTTCCGGCTTCTCCAATGCCATCACTTGTGGACACCCGGCCCTCCGTTTTTGAACCCTTTTTGTTCTCTCAACCAAAGGACGTTAGGAACTTATACGTGTGATTATTTTCTCGTTATTTTTTTGAAGAAACTAATTTTCAGGACAGTTTTGTCACTTCATTCGGGATTTAAAACTGCCAAATCAGATACTTATGGGAACAGAACCGCACACACCTAGGAAAGGAATGAATGCAACTCAAATGCAATTATAAGGGGAATTTAGTCAAATACAATCTAATGGCGAAATAAAAAGCGCCATCAACCGTCTAATGACGGTTTCAAGAATGAGACGACATTACCGGAATTGCGGTCCGCTCAAACGGCAGCTGCCTTTCGTTTGGCCTTTACGGTGATTTGCTGAAGCTTCTTCGCTTTCGCAACAGCTTCCATCCCGCCGCGGGTCTTGGTGAAGAGCTCAAGGGATTCCAGTTCCTCCTCTCCCTTGTCGCTGATCGCCCGGTCGCGGTATTCAAGCTTTGCCGGATCCCGCCACAGTTTTTTGGTCAGGCGCAAATATTGCCATTTGCCAAGGGCCAAGGCGGCAGCATTGTAAACGGTTTTCGGCCAGTGCTTGAGATGAAAAGACAGCCAGTTTTCCATCGGCAGTCCAGGCCGGCGCTCATCCCGGCTTTTCAGGCGGAAGTAACCGGCATCCAGGGAATAAATCCTGTAAAGCCGGTTTCCAAGGCCGTAGAGCAACAGGCGGTTCGCGGTGGTGATCTTCTTGTCGCTGCCCAGCGCGGCCGCCCGCCGAAGCACCGTGGTGCAGTGTTCAGGCGAGTAGAACCGCCCCCAGGCTTCGCGGTAAACCTGATCCAGTTCGCCTTCCTTGAAATTCGGATGGCGGATAACCGCATGGGTCAGGTCGTACTTGTTCAGGTCCGGATCCATCCAGGTCCCGTTGGCAACCGCATGCTTGTGATCTTCCGATCCCGGTAAAGGCGTCAAAACACTCAAGGACAGAATGTCCACCGGCAATTCACGCTTTAAAACATCAATGTCATTGAGAATGGAGTCGCGCGTGTCGTTCGGAAATCCGATGATGTAACCGGCCGTCAGCACCACCGGGTGTTTCTTCCAGGCCAGGAACATGTCCCGGTAATCGGTAATCTTGTTCTGCCGTTTCTTGCTGGACGCCAGATTGTCCGGATTGATGTTCTCAAGACCGATAAACACCTGGTCCACACCTGCCCGTACGCATTTGTCGATGAAGTTCGGGATCTTGTGACACAGAGTGTCGACCTGAATGATAAAGGTGAATTTGAGCTTTTCAGTCTCGCGTAGGTGGATCAGCCGATCGAGGAAAGCCTCCCAGTTCCGGTTGCGGGCAAAGTTGTCATCGGTGATGAAGAACTTGTTGACGCCCATCTCCAGACTGGTCCGGATCATCGTCTCCAGATCGCCTGAACTGCGGAAACGGCTGCTGCGCCCCTGAACATTGATAATGCAGCAGAACGTGCACTCAAACGGACACCCCCGGCCAAGGTCGATGCTGCCGTAACCGATGGTGGACCTGTCGAGAGCCACCTTGTCGATCTTTGGCAGCGGCATGCCCTCCAGTTGCGGCAAGCTTCGCAAATGATTGTAAATCGGCTTCAGTTTACCCGCATAGCCATCGCGCAGCACCTCATCAAAATGCCCGCCCTCAGCCTCACCAAGGAAGAAACTGATCCCCATCTCCTGAGCGTCGACCATTTCCTGCGGCATGTCCGTCAGCATGGCGACGCAGCCGGTCACGTGAAATCCACCCAAACCGACAGGAATGCCTGCCTCGCAGAACGGCCGGGCCAAATCGATTGCACGCGGAAACTGGTTCGACTGGACACCGACAAGGCAAACCATGCCCCGCCCGCCATCCTGCTTGATTTGCTGGACTATCCTGTCCGGGCGGACCCGGGTGTTGCCTTCATCGATCGTCTTGATCGACAGCTCCACGTCAGGCCCGAGCACTCCGCGATCCTCGCTATCCTGAGCAATCCCGTGAAGGCATGCGAGCGTATTTGCAGGGATGGTGGTTTGCATCCAGCGGATGGGATAGCCATCGTCGTCGTATTTCGTCGGCCGAATGAGGAACAGGTGAAACTTTTCCTTCGACATATTCCGCTCCCGGCTTAGCTCGACGTCAATCTGGCAAGTCCGCAAAGTGCGTAAGACGAATTGTAACGATTTTAGGCGGCCAAATTCAAGCAAAACAGCCGATTTTGGTCAATTCAGATGCAAGCGAACCTAGTGGCAGGCGTTTCTCAGCCTCTCGTCATTGGCGGGTTGCAGATTGACCGGATGAACGCTTCCAGCGCCGAAACGCCGGAAGTACCAAGGCACGGCTCGGCCTGCCTTCAGCCTCCGTCCGTGCCGGTTGTCCGTTTGCTGCCGACAAAGGCTTCGACCGTATAAACCAGGATTGCCATGCCGATGGCACCCACAACGGCCACCCCCAGAAGGACGATCACGTCAATCGGGCCTCCAATGTCGGAAAAGGCCGAATGGGTCATGTACTGAACAAAGAGAACCGCAGCGATCGCGCCGAACGGCATTGAAAGCTGGGCGAGCAAGAATTTGCGCCAGCTAACGGACCGGTCGCGGATCAGTACATAAACATAAGCAAGGGTAATCAGGCCCGCCACAGCGACCAGCAGCCAGAACAAGCCACGGCCGAACACCTCTTCAAAGACGGCGATCAGGGTTTCAAGGGTGAGTTCCTTCATGATGTCGTCTCCTCGTCAGGCGCTACCGCGTAGCATGGCGTTATAGGTGGCTTTCAAGGCCACCTCCTTCATCAGCCAGCTGATCCACAATTCCTCCAGCGGGGCGATGATGCCCGGGAAGGACGGCGTGAGGTTGTTCTGGTAGTCGAACTCGATCAGCATCGCCCGGCCGATACGGGTGATCAGCGGGCAGGACGTGTAGCCGTTGTAGATCTCTGATCCGGATTTGCCGTCGATTGCAGCGACCAGATGATCCTCGACCACAGGAACCTGCCATTTCGCACTGGCCGCAGTCTTGCCTTTTGGCACCCCAGCCACGTCGCCCAGCGCGAAAATTTCAGGATAGCGGCGGTGGCGCAAGGTTTTTGGGTCGACCTCTACCCAGCCTTGATCCGTCCAGCGGTCCGCCCACGCGAGGCCTGACTGGCGCACGAAGTCGGGGGCCCGCTGCGGCGGGATCACGTGGATGTAGTCATAATCCATTTCCTTGTCGCCATCCGGCGTGGTGAAGACCGCCCGTTTTGCTCCCGCATCAAGCGATTTCAGAACATGGGAGTATATCGGATCAATCCCCCGGTCCTGGAACAGCATGCGCACCTTTTCCGCCACAATGGGCACGCCGAACAGGCTCTTGTTGTTGGCCGCATAGACAATGTTCATCTTGCCCGCATTACCGGCGCGGCGGGCAATGTCGTCGATCAGGAACGTGTGTTTGAGCGGCGCACCGGCGCATTTCATCTCGGTACCCGGACGGGTGAAGAGCCCCGTGCCGCCTTCATCGGTAAACCGCGAAGCCGCCTGCCAGGTGCGGGCAGCATATTCAGGACCGGCATAAAGCGCACCGATACCGTTCTTGCCAACCATATCAAGCGAGAAGCCGTCAACGGCATCATGATCAAGCACCAACCCTGGCGCCAGTACCAGCCAGTCATAGTCGAATGTCTGCCCGCCTTCGGTCGAGACGGTCTTGGTAGCAGCATCGACTGCGGCCACTTTCTCGGCAACCCAGTTGACGCCGGAGGGCAGCCAGTCCGCCGTATCTGAAACCACATAATCTGCGGGTTTTAGCCCGGTGGCGACGAGTGTCAGGCCAGGCTGGTAAAGGTGGTTGCGGCGCGGATCGATGATGGTGATCTGCGCCCCATCGAGCCGCCTGACCAGACGGTTGGCAAGGGCCGTTCCGGCGGCGCCCGCGCCGACAATCACGATACGCGCCTTTGTTGAAACGGGCGCGGCCTCAGCCACTTCGGACTGGGTGGAGAGCCCGGTAGCAGCCCCGCCGGCTGCTGTAAGGGCCAGGAACTGTCTGCGATCCAGCATGAATATCTTTCCTCATCTGTTTGGCCGGACCTGACAGTTGCTGGACAAGCCGGCCAAACGCCTCCCTAACAAGGCAGTGCCTTTGAAAGCTGCATGTCCGCGATACCTTCCTGTGCCCTTGGAACTGACGTCAATTGACGCCAGGGGTGATCAGCGGCGCTTAATTGCTAACTTTCGCAATTATGAAATTATTAGCACACCTGATCCGGATTGCAGGGTGACGAACTGTCCCATGCGGCAGACCGGCGTTGCGAACGCGCCCGAATGCGTTTTCTGATCAACCTGGCCCGTTTGAAGAGAATGGCATCTAGACTGAGAATCCGTTCAGGACTGTTCCCGGATGCCTGTTGGCCGGCATACTGCAAGGTGGGCCGAAAGACCGGTGGCAACAAACAGACCACGACAGGGTCTGGCATCAATTGTCATTGGCGGTCTGCAGGCAAACTGCCCGGATAGTGTCGGCCATTGTCCGCGACTTGTCGCGCGTCCGCCGGGTTTCCCGGCCAAAAGGCGACTGGGAAAGCAACGTCATGATATCTGCCGCTCCCTGATGAAATCCGCCAGGCAGCCCGAGGCTTTGGAAGGTGTCGCGGATTTCTTCCATCTCACGGGTCCAACGGCCGGCATCGGCCGGCAAACGCGGAACAGCGGTCTCCGCCCGCTTGAGCAGGGCCGGCTGGCTCGTTGCAAGCTCGGCAACATAGGCTTCCAGAAGCCCCATGCGCTCTGCAGCCAGCAGGCCGGCAGTCAATAACGCATTGCCGCCTTTTGTTTGCGAGGCATAGATCATCTTGAAACCCGAAGCCGCGCCGATGCGGCGCCCGAGCGCAACAATGTCGAAGGCTGCTCTTCCCACCTCCACTACGGGCTGCGGATTGGCGCCGGACAGGTAGAGGCGCGGCTTCCGCCCGCCCCCGGGTGGCGAGCCGACAATGCCGCCGTCAACAAACACCGCTTGTGTTTTTTCAAACCGCCCGGCGATCTTCTCTGCCAGCTGCGGCGAGATTGCGTTGGCTTCCACAAATGTCAGTGCCTTGGGCTTGGCGCCGAGACACTCTGCAACCAGTGCCGCTTCCTGCTCTGCGGCCGCGGGCGGCAAAATGGAAAACAGGATATCGGAAGCCGCAACCAGCCCGACAAGATCTGGCGAGCCGGAGAGGCCTGCGTCTCTTGCCCGCTCAATACTCTCCTGACTACGGCCATTCAGAACGCAATTGACCTGGAAGCCGGCCCTCACCAGCTCGCGGCCGACATTTGCGCCCATTTCGCCGATGCCCAACAGGCCAATGACAGGTTTTTCAGCGCTCACGATGGCCTCCTCAAAATATCGATATTTTAAGACCTATCGGAGCCTGGTCATTGCTTCAAGCAAGGAGGCGTTCAATGGCGGCCACTTTTCGTAGCCGCCACCAAAAAATGCGCAGCGGACTTTAGGTCACGGACCCATAAATGAGGCTGAAATGGCGTCAGAAACGGCAAGGATCTGCAAGGAAAAGCGCGACAAGCGGGCTGGTTGCCCGGTTGAGCGGATTGACGCAGCAGATCGAAGCCGTTTTGGCGTCGCTGCGCGATGGGATGAATTGGCCCGGCAACGGCGTTGCAAGCTTTTGAAAACCGGAAGGTTTCCTGCACGCTTGCGCCTTGTATCCGCACAAATTCATCTCCACCATTTCAATCGGATTTATGGGTCCGTGACCTACTTAAAAAACAAAGTCAGAAGCTGAGATATCACCGACGGAGGTATTCCAGAGCGTAATCGCTCCCTCGCCCGTATCGACAATCACATCAACGCCGGATTGGGAGACATCGAGCGCTCCGAAGCCAGACAAGCCCAACGCCGATAGATCGATGGTATTTGACCCCAGCGACGCAAAACCACCGATCGAGTCATCACCGAAACCGGCCTCGCAGACGAAGGTATCGTTTCCAGAACCGCCGAACAATTCATCGTTCCCTGTTCCGCCGGAAAGGATGTCGTTGCCTTTACCGCCAAACATCTCGTCAGCACCGGAACCGCCGTAAAGCATGTCGCTGCTGGCATCACTTCCCGAATAGATGACATCATTTCCGGCTCCGGCAAACAACTCATCGCCGTTCAGCCCGCCACCGAGAACGTCATTGCCGTCGCCGCCGTAGATTGTGTCAACACCGCTTCCGGCCCAGACAACGTCATTTTGGGTACCGGCGCTGAGCTCATCATTGCCCGATCCGCCGTAAACGGTGTCATTGCCGGCAGCCCCGAAAACAAGGTCATCGCCGCTGCCCGCGCCGAGTTCGTCGGCACCGCCAGCGCCATAGATTGAATCGGCACCATCACCTGCGAAAATCTGATCGTTGCCCCAGCCGCCGGTAACATTGTCATCGCCATCGGCGGTCGTCACAAAGTCGTTGCCACCGCCTGCGTCAACCGTGTCGTTACCGGCAGCGCCATAAACGACATCGTTGCCACCGTAGCCGAGAATCGAGTCATCGCCGCTCATGCCGTTGATGGTGTTGCCCAGGGAATTGCCAAACAGGGTTTCATCATCGTTGGTGCCGGCAATCACGGTGCCACGCGGATCGATGAATTGCGCCCGAATGGCCTCCCAGCTCGTGTCATCACCCAGCCCGGTCGATTGACCATAATAATCCTGCCAGGCAACAACCACTCTCCCGTCTTCCAGCGTCGCAATCGTGGGAGCCTTTTGGGTGGACTCCGTGGTCGTGTTGACAAGAAAGCGATCACTCACGGCATCGCCGTTGGCATCGAACTCTTGCGCGTGAACGGCGCCGCCCGACATGTCCCCGAGATTGTATTCGTTGTTGTAGCTGCCCCCGTGCCAGGAAACCATAAAACCACCGCTCTCGAGCGCCGTTACGGCCGGATCGTATTGGTTGCCACTGCCTGGATCGTCGATAAAGAAGGCATCCCCGATTTTGGCGCCGGTTTCGGAAAGCAGTTGGCCCATTACGGTACGGGCACTGTCATCATCCGGCGGATTGGTTTCATCCTCCCAGACAACGACGTAACCGCCACCGGTCAGAGCGGCGACAGAAGGATCGCCCATGGTCGTAGAGTCGCCGCCAGCAACTTCAATTTCACCACCGGAGGCCGCGCCACTGCTTGTGTAGTGCTGCGCAAGGATCGCGTTATTTCCGTCAGACCACTCATCCCAGACAACGACAAACCCGCCACCGGTCAAGGCAGAAATGGATGGTGTATCCTGATACTCGTCGAAGTCGGTATTGACGCGGAAATCTGCAGATGCGGCCGTTCCGTCAGCATTGAATACGCGGCCGAAAACATCGGTTTGTGAATCGCCGGGGCTCGCGCCATAATCGCGCGTATCGTTCCAGACAACGACAAACTTGCCATCCGCAAGCCCAACGACATCACCTGGCCACTGGTTCGAGCCCAGGTCTTCATGTGCTTTGGTCTGACCTCCGACCGGAGTGCCACTGCCATCATAGAGCTGGAAATAAACGTCGGATGAGTTGCTCGTCCCCGGCCCAACCCAGGCAATGACGAAACCGCCATTGGCAAGGCCCGCGACCACGGGATCTTCCTGATTGTCAGTCGTTGACGTATTCACAAGAAACTCGCCGCCAATAGCCTTGCCGTCCTCACCGAAAATCTGTGCCCGGACCGCCCGTCCGCTGGAATCATCGGCTGATAAGCTGAGATCAGTCCATGTGACGACAAAACCGCCATTACTTAAAGCTGCAACCCCTGGCTCAAACTGCGCTCCAGAAGTGGTCGTATTTACCAGGAATTCACTTCCCCATTTCACTGGATCTGCCACGCTAAACCTCCTTGCCCTAACAGGAGAAAAAGACACCAACAAATAGCGAAGTTAATACTTGGAATTATTTATGATAACGCCAAATTTACTCCGCTACACCTAAGAAAATAGGTAGGGGAATTACTGAATTTTATTAGTACTCTTCCAGATAGGACGGTTTGACGCAGGCTTACTGCTAGCCACTTATGACCAATACGAAGCCGCTTGATCCGCTTGTTCGGTTCTGTTGATAAAGCGCGGCCGGTGCCGTGGCCTTGGATGGCCACAAGCCTGGTGCAACACAGTTCAAAGGGCTTGAAATGCGGTCCTTGTAGAATCCCGGCTAGAAAACAAAGTCAGAGGCCGAGATTTCGGCAACAACGGTGTTCCAGAGCGTGATCGTCCCCTCGCCGGTATCGACAACCACGTCTAAACCGGACTGGCTGATTCCAAGTGCATTGAAGCCAGATAGACCCAGGTTCGACACATCGATCAGATTGTCGCCCTTGTTCTTGAAGCCGCCGATGTTGTCGTCTCCATGCACGGCATGGAACACATAAGTGTCATCGTCGTCGCCGCCATACATGGTGTCATTGCCGGTGCCATCAACGAAATAGTCATTTCCGGAACCGCCAAAAATTTCATCGGTGCCAGCACCGCCTTCAAGAGTGTCACTGCCGAGCGAAGCATAAATTGTATCATCTCCGGCACCTGCCGCGATGCTGTCAGCACCACCGCCACCCCCGATGACATCGTTACCATCATCACCAGTTACCGTATCTGAAAGCGTTCCGGCCCAGATCTCGTCGTTGCCGTCGCCGCCGCTGAGCGTGTCGTTGCCGACACCCCCATAGAGCGTGTCCGCGCCCTCATCACCTGAGAGTTCATCATCGCCCTGACCGCCGCCCATGATGTCATTTCCGAGGCCGCCGAACAGCGTGTCATTGCCGGTGTCATCCGACCCGGCCCAGACTTCATCGTCGCCGCTGTCGCCGAGCACATAGTCATCGCCGTCGTTGGCAAAGATCTGGTCATCTCCATCGAGACCGCCGATTGAGTCATCCCCGGCGCCGCCCCTGATCGTATCATCGCCGAAACGTCCGTTCAGAACGTCATTGCCGTCCATGCCATTGATATCCGTCGCTTCGGAGTTTCCCGTCAGCGTATCGTTGTTGGCCGACCCCTTGAGGTAGATCTGCAACAGCGAACCGTTGTCCACGAAGGTCCAGTCGGACAGGCTTTGGGTAATTCCGACCGAAGCCTGAAGAAAACCAATCGTAAAGTTGGCCACACCGCCATTGTTGTTGGTCACGACCATTGGATCCGACAAGGCCTCCTCAAGAAGGCTCATGGAGAACTGCGAGATTGTGACCCCGCTCTCAATCGGGGCAAAGGTAATCGCCTCAACAGAGGTAAACTCCGCCCCGGCAAAACTGACGGCCCCGCCATCGGTTTTTTGAATGTAGAAAGTGTCGGTTCCGTCACCGCCATCATAAGTGCTGGCGTGAAAACCCACCTCGTCGGTGATCAGGAAGAAGTCATTGCCGCTCTGCCCGAACAGTTCTTCCCCTGCGTCTCCGCTGCCTACCAGCGTATCTTTGCCGTTTCCGCCATAGAGTTTGGCTGCCCCGCCGTCGGAGGTCAGATAATCGTTGCCCCCATGCCCATAGATAGTGTCATCCCCAAGGCCGCCATTGATGGTATTGGCACCACTGGTGCCGAACATCAGGTCTTTCCCCTCCGCGCCCGTGACCTCTTCAATAGAGGAATACTCCACGTAGGTTCCGGCCGTGGAGGACGTCGATATCTCCCCCGTATTCATATAAACGGTGAATATGGTGTCGACGTCGCCGAACAGCCGGATTTCATCATGGCCCGAAGCGCCATTGATCGTGTCGCTGCCGTACTCTGTCCCGACTGAAAAGAGATCATCGCCGTCACCGCCGATCAGGCTGTCATTGCCATCGGCGCTGCCGGTAATCGTGTCATTTCCCAGTCCACCGCGGATGGTATCGTCACCGGAACCGCCAGTAATGTGATCTGCCCCATCAAAACCATTGATCAGATCATCTCCATCCAAACCGGAAATCGTGTCGGCAGACGTGGTGCCATTTATCGTTTCAGAAGCATTAGTGCCGGTCAAAGTCGCCATGTTTTTCTCGCAATATATGAATTTGCCCAGAAATGCCCTGGGGCCGGCCCACGCTCAATTCCAGAAATATGGACAATTGTTTAGACGCGCATCGGACATGTGTCCGACAGATAGCGACCGGTCTTAGAACAAGGCCAACTGCTCAAACATCAAAGCCTTTTTCGGATAACAACCGCACCAGCTCCGCCTGCCGAGTGGCCCCGGTTTTCTCAAATACCCGGGTGAGATGCGTCCGAACCGTGGAAACGGAAATGCCGAGCCGGTTCGCCGCCGCCTGGCGGCCGTCCCCCTTGGCGATTTCCAGCGCCAGCAGTGCCTCGGCAGGCGTTAGTCCGAACATCCAGTTCAAGGCTTTCGGTGCATTTGCCAGACACTCGTCAAATCGTTCGACCAGGACGATGGCAACCGGAGCCGCCCCAAGGTTGCCATGAAAATCAAATCCGGCCGCCTGCCCCTTGTACGGCATGACATCGAGACGGAGGACATGCCCACCGTCTGCGGCCCGCGCTTCCAGCACGCCACCCTGAACACTCCCGGAAGTGATTTCCGCACAAGAGCGGACCAGACCGGTCAATTTGTGCGTGTCTTCAAGATTGGCAAGGCAGATCGCGCCCTGGTCCAGCTTCATGCCGGCCGGCTGCCGCAAAAGCTCTTCCACAAAATCGTCGGCCGCAACAAGGCATCCATCACGGCACAACAGCATCGCACCGGTGTCTGTCCGCCCGCCAACCGCGATCGCCAGATCGCGCTGGCTTTGCAGACGGAACCTTTTGCGCTGGATTGCGACCGCCCTGACGAAGTGCGGTACCAGGCATCGGAACACGCCAGCTGCTTCACTTGTGATTTCGTCGTTCTTGCATGACGCCTGAAGCACAAGGCTGGCAAAAGCGCCATCATCAACCATCAGGTTTGCCGCTACCCTTTCCGCGCCAAGGCCCGATGTCCGCCAGAAATCGTTGTAGAATTCGCTGGAGAAAAAAGTCTCACGTCCCGTGTCTTCCAACGTGGTGAGCATGCCGACCGGTTTCGTCGCGGTGGCATGGGCTGTCACGTCCTTTTGCCACCATGTGGTCAGATACTGGTCGACAATTTCCGGACGGCTGCGCGGCGTAACGACAGATGAATAGGCAGCGCGGGTGTCGGTAACAACGAGTGCAGCATTTTCCATTCCAGCCAGATCAGCCAGATCAACAAGAACCTTGTGCCAGCTATTCTCCGAAACAGCGGCACCATAAATGGAATTAACAACTTCTAATACAGTATCGACTTGCAAATTCTTTTCTCCCGGCAAGCCCACATACAATTGAATACAAATAGAACATAAATTAAGGATCAGATCTACTATTTGCCCTGTTCTGAAAGCTGATGATTTTGGCTTTCGAAAATACCCTATGAAAACAAGATGCTCCGAAATGGAGGCCAGAAGTTCGTTCAAACTACGGCGGATCGCTATGTGGGCTGAACTGAAACGTGGTCCGATGAACGGCGGTTAGCGTTCGAATCCCGAACCTGCAGCAATTAAAGCTCTACGCTTTTTTCCAGTTAAGCTATGCCGCAAGGCATATAGGACCGAAAAAGAAGCGAAGATTGCCGGATATGCCTTCTTTTCAGCATAGTTCGTAGCGAGCCTGTGGGTGGTATAATCCAATTCTTCGATCACCAATTTTTCAAGCAAGCCGAATAGGCAAGGTTCATTATGTCAAACACGTTCACACTAACTGATACGCGCCCCAATGATGCACTGAGCCTGACTGAACTCAGCTTGTATCACATGCTGATGGACTACCGGGACAGCCTTGGCCTAGACCCGATTCCCCTGTCGACGGCCCTGACGGCCACGGCCGGCCGGCATGCAGATGATACCTTGTACAATATCTGGGACGCAGGCGTGACGCTTCCCGACGGCGCCAATCTTCACAGCTGGAGCGATGCCTACTACTACGGTGACCACAGCGTCCCGGAAAACATGTGGTATGCGCCGGCAAGGATCGGCATAGACTATCCGTCGGCCGGATATGAAATTTCTGCAGCAGGGTACAGCACAATCTCGCAAGCCCTGACCGGCTGGCAGGGGTCCCCTGGCCATGACAACGTAATCACCAATTCAGACATCTGGGCAGGCGTTACTTATTCCGCAATAGGGGTCGGGGTGGGCCAGGATTCCAGTGTGAGCACCTACGGTGGCAACATTTATCACGTCTGGTTTGGCGCCTCCACGGACCCGGCTGGAGCGCCCACGATCAATGGAACCGGCGCCGCTGACAGCATACTTGGCACAGACTTCGCCGATACAATTACCGGCGGCAATGGCGCCGACAGTGTCAATGCTGCCGACGGGGCTGATGCGGTTTGGGCCGGCAGCGGCGACACTGGAAATGACACATATTACGGCGGCGACGGCAACGACACCCTTGGGTCCGGTGCAGGCAGCGACTCCCTCTATGGAGAAACCGGCAACGACGTCCTTTATGGGGGAACCGGCGGCGATTACCTCAGTGGCGGTTCAGGCGACGACACCGCCTGGTCAGGCAATGGCAACGACACCATTCTTGGCGAGGGCAATGCAGATATCTTCGGTGGCGGCGGCGGTGCGGATTCCCTTGTGGGCGGCTCCGGTAATGACACGATTTACGGCGCTGCGGGAACCGATGTTGTCGATGGATCAGGCGGCAATGACGAGATCTATGGTGGTGACGGTGGTGACACGCTGACCGGTGGTGCCGGCAACGACAGCATATTCGGCGGCAGCGGAAACGATACGCTCATCTTCGGAACCGGCCATGGCGATGATTTTGTCGGCGCCTTCGAGACCAAGGGCGACAATACCATTGACCTGTCGGCCCTAAACGTCTCCGGCTTCGGCGCGCTTGGCATTTCGCAATCCGGAGCCGATGTGGTGATCGACACCGGCCAAGGCACAATCACCCTCTGGAACACCAGTACCGGTGACGTAACGGCCGGTGACTTCCTTTTCTGAAGTTATATGATCGTCCGGCGTTGAGAATAGTCACCCGGCACATCGGCACAAAGCAGTTCAACAGCCGGGTCATCCGGCTGTTGAAAAAGGCGTTGCTTGAAAATTTCTGATGGTGTGCTGGGATCAACTATCCATCGGAAGTCCGGATTTTCTCCAGCCGATAATCCCGCCCTCGACGATCCGCAGGTTTTCAACTCCGGATTTCTTCAGCTTCCGCGCAGCACTTTTGGCCCGGTGTCCGGAAAGACAGCTCAACGCCACGATAGCCTCCGGTTTCTGCGCAAGCAGGCCGCGCACGCTGTCGATCAGCTTTGCATCCTTGAGCGTTATCCGGTGGCTGCTGCGCGGACAGCCTGTGTTGGCCCATTCGCCGGGCGTACGAACGTCAACGATTACGACCTCGCCCCGCTCAGCGCCCTCATAGGCGTCACGAGGCGAGAGTTTTTCTATTCTGGGCCAAAGGCCGAGCAGTTCTAACAACATCATTGGGTGGTTCT
Organism: Roseibium sp.; assembly: GCA_965230705.1. Classification (GTDB taxonomy): domain Bacteria; phylum Pseudomonadota; class Alphaproteobacteria; order Rhizobiales; family Stappiaceae; genus Roseibium. Next base: position 839,096 of record CBDDLN010000002.1, read on the forward strand.
ATTCAGACCGTGTGCTGGCTCCAATGATCCGGTAGAGCGGGCAGAAACTGACAAAGCCGGTTCCCAGCAGAACTGCTCCAACGGCAATCATAATGATGCCAAGCGTGGACGAAGCGCTTGCGACCAAGCCAAGCAGCGGCGCCAGGATCAAGGCAGCGCCAACGACAATCCGGATGATACGGTCTAGAGAACCGACGTTTGCAATACTCATCTTGGGTCTCCTGTTTCGGTTATGCCGGAGACTTAGACCCGTCTTGCGTGCCTGTCCGTGACTTAGTCACCCTGATGGCACAATATGGCCAGCGCGGGCTGCGAAAGAATATCAATGCTGCCTCTGTTCCGGCTGATCAGCCCCTGCTTCTCCCAGGCGTTGAGCTTTCGCCCGATAACTTCCCGTGCCGATCCAAGGTCCTGCGCAAGCTGTTCATGGGTTGCGGCAACGGTATCGCCTCCCTTTGCAAGCTCCAAAAGCCTTACGGCCAGGCGTCTGTTCAGGGAAGAAAAGGACACTTCATCAATCTTGGCCATCAATTTCGACAAACGGGCGGAGAAGGAGCGGAACACCAGGTCACGGAACTCCTGCGAGGTGACCAGACGGTCCTCAAACTCTGATTTTGGCACCACAACGGCGACCACTTCGGTTTCGGTCACCGCCTCGGCGCTGTAGTCCTCGTGGGACAGCAGACAGGATGTCGTCAGCACACAGGTCTCGTTTTCCGCGATACGATAGAGCAGAATGGATTTGCCCTGAGCGTTGATGAGATCGACGCGGATGGAACCTTTCTCGATCAGGTAGAAATTCCGGCAAGGATCACCGGCGCGGAATACCGTTGCTCCGGGAGGGAGCGTAACGGTCTGAAAATCCCCCAGGCAGGCAGGTCTTTTTTGATTTGTCGGCATGAGATAGGAAATCAATGGATCTTGGGACTCGCGTCAAACTTCGGCAGACCGGACCGACGTTACAAGCTCAGTTGTAGATAGGGATAGAAAAAACTGCTTCTCATTGGAAACAGGAAAGTTGAAGCGCCGCCGGATATGGGGCAGCGCTTCTGTCGATGGAGTTAGTGCATTTATTTATGAAGTGTTCCGCAGGTAGCATAATTCTCGCATGTCGAGAATTGTACTTTGGCACTACCTGTTACTCACCAGCCCTCGATTTGGCAAATTGCCAGTACAGGCCTTGCCGGAAGCCTGATCATCGGCGCTTGGCAAATGACTGCGAGGCGCAGCACGATCAGTCGCAAAACCAGCTAAGAAATTGAAAAGATTGGTGGGTGCACAGGGATTCGAACCCGGGACCGTCTGATTAAGAGTCAGATGCTCTACCAACTGAGCTATACACCCATCGCGCGCTCAAGAGGCGCTGCAGATGGCGGGTATATAAAGCCGGCGGCCCTTGCGCACAATCCCTCGTACGACATTTTTTTGACACTGTGGACGGAACTTCAAAGCTTCCCCCGATAGCGCTCCAACGCGAATTCAACACCACTACAGTTAGCGCCTCGGCCAAATGTGAGACAACCTGCCCCCGTTCCTCCCGGAAGGGCATGGATGAAATTTTCAAAAAAAAGCCGCCAAGCTTGCGCAATATATGCAATTTACCCTCTTGACCCTGTTTGCGCTGATGACTAGTGTGCGCCGCATCAAGCGCGGGGCGACCTGTCTTGACAAGTTGGACTGTTTGAACCGGGGAAGACCGCATCATGGCGTCTCTCATTCTAGTGGTAGGAAAGCGCGCCGCCAGGACGGGTTAACCCGTCCGGAACAGGCAGGCGCGCGCTGAGGTCCCGAAGGGGCCTTTTTTTGTGTCTCCCCGTTCCGGCCGGCCTCCCGGCCGATCATGCCCATGGTTTGAACAAAACGACGAAGACCGAAACGACAGGCCGGCTGCCAAACGGCCAAATGCAAGGATTGAGACGAATGACACGGGAGATGACCGGCGCTGAAATGGTTTTGCAGGCGCTGAAAGACCAGGGAGTTGACACCGTTTTCGGCTACCCCGGCGGCGCAGTGCTTCCCATTTACGACGAGATCATTCAGCAGGACAGCGTCGAGCATTTCCTTGTGCGTCACGAACAGGGCGCAGGCCATGCGGCGGAAGGCTATGCACGCGCAACCGGCAAGCCGGGCGTCGTGCTGGTCACCTCCGGTCCCGGCGCAACCAACATGGTCACCGCGCTCGCCGACGCCATGATGGATTCCATCCCGCTGGTCTGCATCACCGGTCAGGTTCCGACCAACCTCATCGGCAATGACGCCTTCCAGGAGTGTGACACGGTGGGCATCACCCGCCCATGCACCAAGCACAACTGGCTGGTGCGCGATGTTGATGACCTGGCGCGCGTCCTGCACGAGGCATTTTACGTCGCAACGTCCGGCCGCCCGGGTCCGGTCGTGGTTGATGTTCCAAAGGACGTCCAGTTTGCGACCGGCACCTACCAGGGGCCGAGCAACAATCCGGCTGCCGCACACAAGAGCTACCGGCCTCAGGTCAAGGGTGATGCCCAGGCAATCCGCATTGCCGCAGACTTGATGGCCAAGGCAAAGAAGCCGGTCTTCTATACCGGCGGCGGTGTCATCAACTCCGGCCCCCAGGCATCCCAGTTGCTGCGCGAACTGGTCGAGCTGACCGGTTTCCCGATCACGTCGACCCTGATGGGTCTGGGCGCCTATCCGGCCTCCGGCAAGAATTGGCTTGGCATGCTGGGCATGCACGGCACCTATGAAGCCAACATGACCATGCACGACTGTGATGTCATGGTCTGCATCGGCGCACGGTTCGACGACCGCATTACCGGCCGCATTGATGCCTTTGCACCCAACGCCACCAAGATCCACATCGACATCGACCCTTCATCGGTCAACAAGACGGTCAAGGTCGACCTGCCGATTATCGGCGACGTCGGCCATGTTCTGGAAGACCTGGTCCGGATCTGGCGCTCTTCCTCGCTGAAGGCTGACCCTGCCGCGCTGAAAAGCTGGTGGGGACAGATTGACACCTGGCGCGCGCGCAATTCGCTGGCCTATACGCCGAACAACGACGTCATCATGCCGCAATACGCCATTCAGCGGCTGCATGAGCTGACCAAGGGCCGCAAGACCTTCATTTCCACCGAGGTTGGCCAGCACCAGATGTGGGCAGCGCAATTCTTTGGTTTTGAAGAGCCGAACCACTGGCTGACATCTGGCGGCCTCGGCACAATGGGCTATGGCCTGCCGGCCTGTATCGGCGCCCAGGTCGCCCACCGGGACGCGCTGTGCGTGGATATCGCTGGCGACGCCTCGATCCTGATGAACATTCAGGAGATGTCGACCGCCGTCCAATACGGCCTGCCGGTTAAGGTCTTCGTATTGAACAACCAGTACATGGGCATGGTGCGCCAGTGGCAGCAGCTGTTGCATGGCAACCGCCTGTCGCATTCCTATACCGACAGCCTGCCCGACTTCGTCAAACTGGCCGAGGCCTATGGCGGCGTCGGCTTCCGGGTGGAAAAGCCGGCCGATCTTGACGGTGCGATTGAGGAAATGATCGCCGTCGACAAGCCGGTGCTGTTCGACTGCCGGGTTGCCAACCTGGCCAACTGCTTCCCGATGATCCCGTCAGGCAAGGCACACAACGAAATGCTGCTTCCCGATGAAGCCAACGATGAAGCGATCGCCAACGCGATTTCCGCTGAAGGCAAATCCCTCGTTTAAGGCCCGATGGAAAGGACAAGACCAATGAACGCACAGCAAAATCCGTCCGCCCTATCGGCCTATTTCATGGCGGAAGTCAGCGACAAGGACGAGACCCACACCCTCTCGGTGCTGGTGGACAACGAGCCGGGCGTGCTTGCCCGCGTAATCGGCCTGTTTTCAGGCCGCGGTTACAACATCGACAGCCTGACCGTGTCGGAGACCGAGCACGAGCGGCATCTGTCACGCATCACCATCGTGACTACCGGAACGCCGATGGTGATTGAACAGATCCGCAATCAGCTGGACCGTCTGGTGCCCGTTCACCGGGTGACCGACCTGACAGTCGCTGCCCGCATGGCCAACCAGGACAAACCGCTGGAGCGGGAACTGGCGCTGGTGAAAGTCGCCGGTGTCGGCGACAAGCGTCTGGAAGCGCTGCGCCTCGGCGATGCCTTCCGTGCCACCGTAATTGATGCCACCACCGACCACTTCGTGTTCGAGATCACCGGCCGCACCAACAAGATCGAGCAATTCATCTCGATCCTAAAGCCGCTTGGCCTGGTCGAAGTCTCCCGCACCGGCGTCGCAGCCGTTCAGCGGGGCGCTGAGGGGCTTTAATCCGATCAGGAAAACAATGGCCGTCCCGGCCTTGAGCCGGGACCTCCCCTGAAAGCCCTTATGGTCAGGCCCCGGATCAAGTCCGGGGCGGCGCGAAGGATCAGAGCTGGTTGCCCTGGCTGCTACCTTTCAGTCTTACTGCCGATGCCTTAATCGCTTCGGACAAGGCCTTGCCGCAGACTTCAGGAAACAGACCAATCTATTGCAGGAATTCACGGACCAAAGCGTGACTTGAACCGTCCACTTCATACTCCCGGACAGTGCAGGCCTTCGCCCCGCAAAAATAGTTAGTGGTGTACAACCAGTCACAATCAAAATGACCCAGACGCACAAGAACCGTGGCCTTTTCAGTGACCGAAAAAGCTGAATCTGCATAGGTTATTTTGGAACCGCTTTTGCACTGTTCCCGCACTTCGCCAAAGATCTGAGATTTCAGTTCATCAAAGCGGTTGTCCATGAAATCTGACTTTCCAACTCCGGGTTTGGCCTGTCCCTTCACTTTGCAAACGCCATTTCCCGAATAACGATATGTATGCGGTGATCTAGAGATCACAGTTACCTGATCTGAATTTGCAAGTTCGACGACAGCTTTGTTGGCCAAAGAAACACCTAAGCGGGAACTGAGAGCGTCAAACAGCTGACTCTCGGTGGCAAAGCAGCTGTTATTCTCAAATACCCGGCGCACTATCTCGGAAGGACTGTCCCTGTCCGGAGCAGATTGCGCAGTGGCAGCCTTGGCGCTTTCACACGCTTCGGTCACCGCCGAAATACCAACTCCAGATCCACTCAGGGGCACTTTGAATCTCCCGATCGTGTCGCTTTTGATTGCCAGTTTTTTCCCGGATTTCATACCGTTGAAAAACTGAACGTCACCGGGCACAAATTTGTCCTCAAAATGCTGATTGCCATTTTCGGGAGGCCCGGCCTTGTCCATCTCCAGCACAAATGCGGCACTGTCGATTATCCAAAGTGAGATGGTGGACATGATCGTACTGCCGTTGTCGGGGGCATCAACTGTCCAGTAGAGAGCGGGTTTGCCAAACGCCACACATTTCAGGCCGACGCAAAACTGCGGTTTGTCTGGATCACACGAGCGAACACTCACGACTTTTCTGTCGGCTGTTTCAGAATAGACCCAATTGGCCTGCGCCTGATTGGCCGCGCCTAGGGAAGCCAAGAAAACCAGAAAAACTTTTGCAAAAGACCTCATTCCAATCAATTCCTTTTCAAGAAAAGCGTCGTCAAAAATTGCCACCCGATCCACGCTTGCGCTTATTCACACAAACAGTAGACGCCAAAAACCAAAGGGCTTTATTCTTATTAAAACAACAGGTTAACTCTCTTCCAATTCACCCTGCGGGAAAATACGAAAACATACAATATGAAAACAGCATCAACACTATCGTTCGCACAATCCCGCTTTATTGACTTGAATGAACTACGCAACGCCTCTCAACCTCAAACTGCCATTCAAGCTTGCACAAACCGGCCGCCATCAATATCTCCAGATGATGACCTTTGATCTCCCCGCCTATCTCACCCGCATTGACCTTGAAGAAAGCCTGACAGGCCTTGGCGGCCTGAAATCCCTTCAGCGGCACCAGATCTCGGCGATCCCGTTTGAAAACGTGTTGCCGTTTTCCGGGCAGATACCGGATGTCACCAAGAGGGCCGTGTGGGACAAACTGATTGCACGGTGCTGTGGCGGATACTGCTTTGAACTGAATACGCTGCTTGGCCAGGCTCTTGAGGTGTTGAACTACGCTTTCCGCCCGGTCCTGGCCCGGGTACGCATGGGCGCGGACGAAGGCGGCATACGGAACCACCTGGCCTTTGTGGTGACGCTCGACGGCGTCGAATGGCTGGTGGACGCCGGTTTCGGCGGACAGGCCCCCGCCGAGCCGCTGCGTCTCGATACTGAAGCCCCACAGGATGTTGGCAGTCAGGCCTATCGCATCCGCTCAGATCAGCGGGTTGGAGAACGGGTACTGGAACGCCAGACAAATGACGGCTGGTTTCCTCTCTACGGTTTTGACCGGGTTCCGCCCACGGCGGCAGACATAGATGGCGCGAACTATCTTTGCGCGACTTGGCCGGAATCGTCCTTTCCGTCAAACCTGAAGTTCTACCGGTTGACCACAGACGGCCGCATCAGCTTTTTGAACGGCCAGGCCCGTTATGTAACTGCCAGTGGCGACCGAACCGCCGAAATCGCCAGCCTTGCCGCGCTCACCACCTTCATGACTGAAGACATGGGGCTCAAATATGACGCGCAAACTATGGAAATCCTCTGGAACCGGCTTGAGGGTAAGCATTAGGCAAGCACGGAGAGCTGAACCTGCTTCGGTGACGGGGTAGCCCCACCACTTTACATTGCAGCAATGCCGTCGTTAACTTCGATAGATGAAGGACGGCTTCGACTATATCGTTATCGGTTCAGGCTCTGCCGGATGCGCCGTTGCGGCGCGTTTGTCGGAAAACCCGGATGTCTCGGTGTTGCTGCTGGAGGCCGGTGGCGACGGCGATGACCCGCGGATCCGGACGCCTGCCGCATTCGGTTCGCTCGTGAACACCAGGTTTGACTGGGGGTTCCGCACAGCCCCGCAGACCGAGCTTCACAACCGGCAAATCTACTTCCCGCGAGGCCGCGCCATCGGTGGCACGGGTGCCATCAATTACATGATCTATCTGCGCGGTCACCCGTCCGATTATGACCAGTGGCGACAATTGGGTTGCGAAGGTTGGTCCTGGAATGATGTCCTGCCGTACTTCAAACGCTCGGAAGACAACCGCACGCATGTTGATGATCTGCACGGGCAGGATGGTCCGATAGTTGTTGACCGGCAGTCTGAACTCAACGAGCTGACAGACATATTTCTGGAAGCCTGCCAGGATACCGGCATTCCGTTCAATGATGACTTGAATGGCTCCCATCTGGATGGCTGCGGGTATTTTCCAGCCACGCTCAAAAACAACGAACGGTGCAGCTCCGCAGTTGCCTATTTACAGCCAGCCATATCGCGTAAAAACCTCACTGTTCTGAGCAGCGCAACCGTGTTGCGGATTGCAATCGAGAACGGCCGCGCCACATGTGTGGATTACCTGCGGCACGGACAAAGCCTACGCGCTCACGCCGGCGCCGAAGTCGTCCTGTGCGCTGGCGCGATCGGGTCACCCCAGATCCTGCAATTATCCGGGGTTGGGCCAGCTGAAGTCCTGAGGGCTGCAGGCGTCGAGGTGGTTCATGACCTTCCCGGTGTTGGCGAGAACCTTCAGGACCACCTGCACTACCGGTCCCGCTGGGAGATCACGAAACCGCTGACGTTTTATGGGCGCAGTGCGGATCAAGGCGCGGCAGTTCAACAGCAATATAACGCCGAAAAATCAGGTCCGTTGACGACGAACCACTTTGAATCCGGGGCCTTTCTGTCATCCAGAGGTGGGTTGGCTGCTCCGGATCTGGAGCTCCTGATGATCCCGTTTTTCGTCAGTCCCGCAGCTCCCGAATTGCGCCCGCCAGACCGGCACGGGATCACGATTTCCGGCTTCCCGACCCGCCCGCACAGCCGCGGCAAGGTTTCTATCCTATCAGGCGACCCGCTGGACAGGCCGATGATTGATCCACGTTATCTCACTGAACCGGAGGACATGCGGATGATGCTGGAAATCGTAAAGAGGACCAGGGACATCGTTGCCTCCCGGAAATTCGATGCCGTCAGGGGTCTTGAAGTTTGCCCTGGCGCCAAGAACCAGACGGATGAAGACCTCATGGACGACATCCGTTCCGTTTCTTCCACATCTTATCACCCGGTCGGAAGCTGCAAGATGGGTGTCGATGATATGGCAGTCGTTGATCCGCAGCTTCGTGTCAGAGGCTTGTCGGGATTGCGCATTGCCGATGTTTCGATCATGCCGACCATGAATACCGGCCACCCGAATGCCCCAGCGTATATGATCGCCGAAAAGGCGGCGGACCTTCTAACATCACAAAATCCTTAGCAGTGCCTCGACGAGCCCTGAAAAGCTTTCGCTACGTTTTTACTGACAGCATCGCTTCAGCGTGGACTCTCTACAAGTTTTTGCAGAGTTATAGTTTTTTAAATTCGAATATCCGCAAATAGAAATCTTGCGCGAAATGAATTGAACGATCCCGATTTCCCACGTTAAGCTCACCCAAGAGAATGCCTGCTTTTGTTTTTCTTTGAAGAATTTGGATCAAAAGACCTACTTAGGGAATTGAGAAATGGCCGATCCTTTCCAGAATGTAGATGCTGCCGGGCCTGAGTTCATTAAAACCTTTGCTGACGTCATGGACGCAAGGCAATCGGAACCGGCAATGGAGAAGATTGTTGCCGATTACCTGGGCCTGCTGACCTTCGCAGAAGAGTGCCTTACCATCGAAGTCGGCGCGGGCGCGGGCGCAATCAGCCGCCGTATTGCGGCCCGGGCAGCTCCCGCGAAGGTCATCGGCTACGAACCTTCTGTCGGCTTCGTGGAAGAAGCGCGCCAAAGGGTTACCGGCCTGCCCAACCTCACCTTTGAAGTTGCCAATGGTACAGATCTGCCGCTTGAGGACAACTCAGCAGATCACGTGATCCTGCACACGGTACTGACCCATGTTCCGGGGCCAGCCAGGTTGATCGCAGAAGCCCGGCGCGTTTTAAAAAACGGCGGCAAGCTTGTCATCTGCGATGCAGATTTTTCCAAAGCCACATTGAGCAACTTTCCCAATGACCCGCTGGATGCTTGCGCCCGGGAGTTTGTACGCGAATTTGTGACCGATCCCCACGTGGTCGCCAAGCTCAAACAGCTCCTTGCCGGCGCTGGCCTCGACATTATTCACTTCAATTTCGAAAGCCGCGTGGCGACAAACAACACACAGATGCTCCCCTGGGTGGAGAGCGCAACCAGAAGAATGGCTGAGCACGGCGGCATCGGACAGGAACTTGCAAAGGCGCTTTTGAACGAACAGACCCGCCGCGGCAACAACGGCCAGTTATACGGCTTCCTGCCTTTCGCCACTGCGATTGCTCAAAAAGCCTGACATAGCCAGTTGATGCTTTGCCTGCCTTACTGGACGCAGCAAAGCGGAGCGCGTATAGGACAGCGGCGCACTGCGCTGCCTAAAGGCAGCTGCGAGCCCAACACCTGACGCGACCTATAAACAAGGGCCTCCTCCAATGATTCACGGTCTCTCCCGGCCGAAAAACCAGATCCGCTGGCTGCTGCTGGAGGGGATTTCCCCGACCGCGCAGGCGGTTCTGGAAAAGAACGGCTACTCAAACGTCGAGGTGCTTCCCTCCGCTCTCGACCGGGATGCGCTTATTGAGAAAGTCCAGAACGTTCATGTGCTCGGTATCCGCTCCCGCACCCAGGTAACGGAAGAAATCCTGGAAGCGGCCAAGACACTGGTCGCCGTCGGCTGTTTTTCTGTCGGCACCAATCAGGTCGACCTGGATGCCACTTTGGTGCGCGGCGTTCCGGTGTTCAACGCCCCGTTTTCCAATACCCGTTCGGTCGCCGAGCTGACGATTGCCGAAATCGTGATGCTGATGCGCGGCATCTTTCCCAAGTCCAGTGCTGCTCATGAAGGCAAGTGGCTGAAGACAGCCACCGGTTCGCACGAAGTACGCGGCAAGACGCTAGGCATTGTCGGCTACGGCAACATCGGCACCCAGCTTGCCAACCTTGGCGAGACCATGGGCATGCGGGTCATCTTCTTTGACATGACCGACAAGCTGCAGCACGGCAACGTGATGCCCACCGAGAGCCTCGATGCGGTCCTTGAACAGTCGGATGTCGTGTCTCTGCATGTGCCGGATACGCCGGCCACCCGCAACATGATCACGGCGGCCGAAATCGCAAAGATGAAGAAGGGCGCCTTCCTCATCAACAATGCACGCGGCAAGGTCATCGACATTGATGCATTGGCCGCTGCGCTGAAAAGCGGCCACCTGGCCGGCGCGGCGATCGACGTCTTCCCGGTCGAGCCGAAGTCCAACTCCGACGAGTTCATCAGCCCGCTTCGCGGCCTGAACAATGTGATCCTGACCCCTCACGTCGGTGGCTCCACGGAAGAGGCCCAGGCCCGCATTGGCGAGGAAGTCTCCAAACGTCTGGTGGAGTATTCCGATGTCGGCTCCACCATCGGCGCGGTCAACTTCCCGTCTGTTCAGCTCACCAAGGGCACGGATGCGACCAGGTTCATTCAGGTTCACCACAATGCACCTGGCGCCATGCGCACGCTGAACGACCTGTTCTCGCGCTACGACCTCAATATCTTTGCCCAGCACATGCAGTCGGTCAAAGACGTGGGTTACGTGGTTCTGGACGTCGATACGCCGGTTGAGGATCCGGTGAAGATCCTGGAAGAGATCCGCGAACTGCCCAACACCATCCGGGCAAGGTTGCTCAACCGGGTTTGAGGTCTGAAGGCACAGGCAAGCCCATCCGTTGTCATCCCGGCCAAGCTCAGCGCGAGCCGGGACCGGCGGGCTACTGCGCTTTCAAAAAGTCCATCCGAACCCTGCTAGATAGACCGAGACTCTCCGATCCCGCATCTTCGCTTCGCTGCGTGCGGGATGACGAATTGCCGAGGTCTATCCATGCCGATGCTCCCAACACCACGGGCACCGGTTCAATCGAGCTGATCAATCAACCGGATCAATGACCAGCAGAATACGGCTCTTTTCGCCTGGCAGAATGTCCGGTGACCGGTGCTTGATGCCGGTGACTTCGCCTGTGTCCCACAAACCACCACGGAAAATTGCGACAGCGCCCGTGTTCAATTGCCGGATACGGCTCGGATCAAGTTCAGATGCCGTTGGCACATATTGCGTTCCCGGACCTCGATAGGTGCACAACAAGCGCGCGGGAACATGATCAATGTGGAATTTGGGGCACATCACCTCGTCGGCAACATCCAGGCGAAGCCGGACATGCCGAATATTCATGATACGCGCCATCATAACGGCGAGGGCCGCAATATCGCTCGCCAGAACATCGCGGTGTGCACACGCTTGCGTGCCTGCTGTCTCGCAAGCTGCAATAACCGCAGCCTCCGCCAGATGGACCGGCACGACGGTTCGAAGCTCCGGCAATTCTTCCCTCTTTAACTGATCAATCCAGGACTGGAAGGCTGGTTCCGGGGTCCGTTGCCAAACGGCAGCTGCAATGCCTGGCGAAATAATTTCGCCCAGGATATCCGCATCCCGCGACATGAAGACATCCGCCGCCACTGACTGGCCGGAGTGGTCATGGGCCAAGCTCATGCGGCTGTCTCCCGTCGTTGAAAGGCAGGGAACGGATCAGGAAGCGACTTGAACGCCGCCAGGTTGTCTCCTGCATCCTGCGGGATCAGACAATCATCCAGCCTGTCCCTTAGGGCCGGCCAGTCGATGTCGGACCCAATAACCACGATCTCCTGGCGGCGGTCACCGAACGGCTCAGCCCAATGGGTGCGCGCATAAGCCTGGACACGCTCATCCTGTGGCCATTGATGGGATGGCATTGAGGCCCACCAGGTACCAAGCGGCGTGATGCTGGAAAGGGCTCCGGCCAGTGAAAATTCCAGAACATAGTCCGGACGGCTGCCGATCCAGAAATGGCCCTTCGCCCGAATGACGCCCGGTAGAGGCCCATTCAGCACCGAATGGATCTTGGCCGGATCAAAAGGCCGGCGGGCCCGATAGACATAGGAAACAACGCTGTATTCTTCGGTTTCCGGCACGTGATCGGCAAATCCGTAGAGCTCCTTGGCCCACATTGGATGTTCATGCGCCTTCTCAAAATCAAACAGACCGGTGTTGAGAATGTCAGCGAGTGCGACTTCGGCATAATCAGCTTCAAGAATCCGTGCGTCGGCATTCAGGCTGCGGATGATTTTGCGGGCGGCATCCACCTGGCCGGCATTTGCGGTGCTAACCTTGTTGAGGACAACAATGTCTGAAAATTCAATCTGGTCTGTCAGGAGATGGACCAGCGTACGCTCGTCCTCCTCGCCCAGTGTCTCGCCGCGGTCACTGAGAAAGTCGTGGCTCGAGAAGTCCTTCAGCAGGTTCACCGCATCCACCACGGTCACCATGGTGTCGAGACGTGCGACATCGGAAAGGCTCTCACCGGCTTCATCGCGAAACTCGAAGGTTGCAGCAACCGGTAGCGGCTCGGAGATCCCCGTCGATTCAATCAGCAGGTAATCAAACCGCCCTTCCTCGGCGATCCGGCGGACTTCGTTCAACAGGTCATCACGCAATGTGCAGCAAATGCAGCCGTTCGACATTTCCACCAGCGTTTCATCGGTGTGGCTCAGTTCCGCCCCGCCAGAGCGCACCAGGTCCGCATCAATGTTGACCTCGGACATGTCGTTGACAATGACGGCCACCTTGAGGCCATCACGGTTGTTCAGCACGCGATTGAGCAGAGTGGTTTTACCGGCTCCAAGAAAACCGGACAGAATGGTGACGGGCAATCGGGTGTCAGACATTGGCGCTCCGAGACGTTATGTTATTACATTACAATTCTCATAACGCCAACAAGTCAGGATTGGCAAGGCTTTTCATCAGCCAGCCAGATACAACAAGGAGGCCAGGCATGAGCTGTTCCCGGCCCGATAACTCAATAAGGCGTTGGTTTTTTGAGGAAACAGTCGCTGGTGCTGTACAGCCGCGCACCCTTCGTGAAGAGCGGCCCAGACAGATTCGGGGCTGTGGACGAAACACGCCCCATATAATTCCTGGCAGTCACAGCCCGCGCCGCAAGGCGCGGGCTGTCTTTCAAATCAAATCCAAAATCAATTGGTCGCTTTTGGCGTGCGAATGGTGATGGCCGGGTTCATCGGGAAGAAATTCATCGGCATCATGTGCACGGTCTTCCACTCGGTCGACATGACCGGCCAGTCCTCCATACGCGGGATGTGATGAAAACCGGCAGTGAACCAGGTGACGATATCCTTGTTCATCAGGTCCGCATCATCTTCCACCCATTTGGCCAGACCATCGCTGCCGTCAGAGGCAAAGGCCAGCTTGCCGCCTGCATAGCGTTCATTCGGATCATATTCGGTGTTCCAGACGCTGTGTTCGATGTAGCGGTTACGCATCATCGGCGGGTCGTTTTCGAAGTCAAACGGTCCATAGGCGATGCTGCCGTGATGCAGCATGTAACCCGGCTTGTAGCCCAGATAGCCGTCCTTGTTGCCGTTCATGATGTGGAAGTATTTCGGCTTGAACGCGCTGAGCTGAAAGCGGCCGCCCAGTTCGCTTTTCACCGGATCGTTGCGTACGGTCCAGAACGACTTGCGCGGGCTGCCTTCCGGGGCTTCACCAGGAACAATATTGCTGACCATCATCGTGTTTTCCGGGCCGTCGATGTCGAAGTCGAGCCGGAAGTTGAAGTAATGGTCATGATAGGGCGCAACCAGATGCGGCGCGATCAAGCGTCCATACTTGGTGTCTTCTGCCGCGGTTGCATCATTGAGACTTGTTGAAGCCACACCCTTAACCGCATCCAGCCCGGTCGCGCCGATCTTGATATAAAGCTCGCCGTTCTGCTTGAACCGGTAATCAATCAGATAGTCATAGTTGCCAACTTCAGAGGCGGAGCGGACCACCAGCTCGGTTTCCGGCCGGCCTTCAGTTGGAACGAATTGGTCTTCCGACTGGGCAAACACTTCAAAGTGCCGCCAGGCCGGATCGCCAATACTCCGCTCAAACACACAGATTGCATCCGGGATTTCCAGCGGATTGCCGTTGTCGTCGTGAATGACGGCTGGCAGGAACGAAGCATACTCCGGGCAATCAACGCCCTTGCGCAAAGGCGTCAAGAACAGGCCAAAGCCATATTCGCCGCTGTCCATATAGGTCCGCCAGTACCAGCCCGAGGTCGGATCCATGTAAGGCACGAACACCTCAGACAAATGTGCCTGGTAAAGGACGGAGCGCCAGCGGTCTCCGTCGCGTACGTTGATCTCGGACAGAACGACACCCGGCCGTTTGTCGGTCCTGTAGCGCATCTGCCAGATGTCCCAGGAAATCTGGCTGCCGTCGATGGTGACACCTGAACCGGCTTCGCCGCTGACACCAGCCGTCTTGCGGTCCTCGCGAAGCGGCACCCGGGCCGCGATTTCCTCGTCGGTATAGCCCCAGGCGTCTTCCGGCTTTGCGATCGGCTCCTCATCGACCACATCAAGCACTTCGCCAGCGGCAAGATCCACCACCGCAAACAGGCCTTCGATCGGCTTGGCGTAGAAATTCGATCCGGTCGGATTGACGTAGCACGGAACCTTCATCAGGCGTTTGCCCTGTTCCGCATCGGTGAAGAAGTTGCCGGCCGTCAGCGGCAGGCAGAAAACGTCGTCTGGTGTCAGGCCGCGTTTTTTCAGGCCTGCAGCCATCCGCTCATCGCCCAGCGCCGTTTCCATGGCCTTGATGAATTCAGCAAACAGCACCATCGGCTGACCATCCAGCGCGCTGGAGCTTTCAACGGAGCCCTTGGAAATATTGACGGTCGCTTCGTGGAAAGTGCCGTCCTTGAACAGATGAACGGTGGCCTTGCGGTCTGTTGCCTTGCCTGCCAGCACATCCGCCTTGGGCGGCTCCAGCAGTTCAATCAGCGGATAAAGCGTCTCACCATTGGCGGTACCGGCCTCGTTCAGAATTTTCGTGACTGAGGAGATTTCCTCCGCGTTTAAGCCATCCAGCGGATGCCCGTCAGCTGCCGCAATCCCGGCACTTCCCATTGCCATGACACCGGCCAGGGCAATCGATTTCAAATTGAAATGCATAGCCAAAAACTCCCTCTCCACCTGCCGGCCCCTCCCGAAATAATAATAGACCGGCTGGTCGATTTATTAGGCCATCAAAAGTCTGAGGGTGCAATCTTTAAGTATAAAATATCCAGAAGACTCAATCGCAACGGTTGTTTCTATAATTGTCTCTAGGGACAATTTCCCGTTTGACTTCAAAGGCTTTTGGATAAATCTATGTTTGAGCGCTGTACAGTTGCCAGCGCCCCGACTCAACTCCACTGGACACAAGACCATGACTGCCTCGCGCCTTTCCGTGAATGTCAACGCCATCGCCATGTTGCGCAACCGCCGCGACCTGCCGTGGCCAAGCGTGACAGGGCTGGCCGCGGTCGCGATGGATGCGGGCGCCAAGGGAATCACCGTGCACCCGCGCCCGGACGAACGCCACATCCGCAAGACGGACGTTTTCGATCTCGCCGAGCTGATCGAGGAACGCTATCCCAACAAGGAACTGTGCCTGGAAGGCTATCCGGCGCCAGAGTTCATGAAGCTTGTCGAGGAAGCACGGCCCGATCAGGTGCTGTTTGTGCCCGATGATCCGGAGCAGTCCACCTCCGACCATGGCTGGGATTTTACCGGCGACACGTCCGCCCTGGAGGACGCAATTGCTTCGGCGAAGGACTGGGCTGTCACCGTTTCGCTGTTCTGTGATCCGGACCCGGAAGTCCCGGCCCATGCCGCCCGCCTTGGCGCGGAACGGATCGAGATCTACACCGGCCCCTATGGCGCCTGTTTTGACGAACCGGGCCGCGCGGAAAAGGAACTTCAGAAGATCGTCGCAACGGCGGAAGCTGCCAGCGATGCCGGTTTGGGCGTCAATGCCGGCCATGACCTGACAGTCGACAACATCCCTACCCTGCTTTCCCGTGCGCCATTCATCCGCGAAATGTCCATCGGCCACGGCTTCACAGCCGACGCATTGGTTTACGGCTTTGCAGAAAGCGTGATGCGGTTCCGGCGGGCCATGGGAGAGGTGTGAGGGACACGACGCCTCTGCCCGCGCATTGGATCACATCATCCCCTCACCGCTTCGCGCCGTCCCGGACCTGATCCGGGACCTTTTGCGTAGCCCAAAGACCCCAAGACTGAATAAACTCGCTGCCCCTCCACACATCAACCCGGACGCAGCGCAGCGGAGATCCGGGGCCGGTGAGCCAAAGGTGCTGCCGGTGTTCTTGCTCTCTTAACGACAGGCTTCCGGCTCTCCGATCCCGGGTCTCACGATGTTCGCCCGGGATGATGAACGGAGAGTTTCTTGAGGCTGGTTGGCGACAGAAAGGCCCCGGATCGATTTTCGGGGCGGCGCGGAGGTTGGGGCAATTCTTTCCCCAGCTCACGGCGCAGGCGTATCCTCTGCCTTGAAGGATCGTAGCCATTCGAGCCAGTAGACCTCGACTTCTTCAGGTTTCAGTTTCCGCTCTGGCCAATGGGCCGGCCGGTCCCATCCCTCCGGCATCTTTGTGCTGCCATCACCGTAAGCGGAATCGATTTGCGCTTGTGTGAGATTCTTGACATCACTCAAATCAACAGATGCCAGTAGCGCAAATTGGAAAGACGCATTGCTGGCATCTGCGCCCCTCAGGTCTGCGTCTTGCAGGTTCGCGCCCAACATCTCTGCGTCTTGCAGGTTCGCGCGCCTCAGGTCTGCGTTTTGCAGCTTCGCGACCAACATCTTTGCGTCTTGCAGGTTCGCGCCTCAGGTCTGCGTCTTGCAGGTTCGCGTTCCACAGGTCTGCGTCTTGCAGCTTCGCGCCCAGCATCTCTGCGTCTTGCAGGTTCGCGTTCCACAGCTCTGCGTTTTGCAGCTTCGCGCCCCTCAGGACTGCGTCTTGCAGGTTCGCGTCCCTCAGGTCTGCATCTTGCAGGTTCGCGCCCATCAGGTCTGCACCCTCAAGCGTTGCTCGCGCCAAATTCGCCGCGCGCAGATCCGCCCCTTTCAGGTCCAACCCGGGCAAAAAGGCCTGTTCAAGATTTACTTTACGAAAACTTGCTCCTGGAAAGTCCAGCGCCCGCAATCGCGTCAGCAGGCTGTCCCGTTGTTTCTGGAACGCCTCTTCTGCATGTCTGATCCAACCTGTGTTCTCATAGCCCTCCGCCTGAAAGGCCTTGCGTTTTTCCCCGCTGTACCGCGCCTTGAATTCCTCAAGGGCCTCTTCGCGGGGCAGCCAATTAGATGGACGCTCCACCAGTTCGGCGCGGTAAAGATTGGCAGAATAGACGGGCAGCCAACCACCGTCATCAAATTCCTGCCAATCCATCACATTGTGCCAGCGGACATCATCGTCTACGCCAAACGCCGCGATCTTGTCGTTAAGTCTCACGGGGTAAAACTTGCTGGTCACATCCCAGCCAACAAACAAGTACCCGATACATAAAACCACCAAACCAATTCTGACAATCCAAGGCAGGCTGGTTACCGGCTCCCTGCTTCCCGCTGTTGACTGGCTTCGAAGAATTGCGCGCGACAGTCCGTAGCTGATTTGTCCGCCTGCAAATGCCAGCGAGATGAGAAATCCAATCCATGAAGTCAAAAACACATCGTGCGGCGGAAAACTTCGAAGCCAAAAAAGGATCAGAATCATAGGCGCGGCGAGCCACAGAAATACAAAGGAAACAGCCTGGATCAACCATCCGAAGGGCCGCCCTCTGGCGTCTGGCATGAGGGAAATCGCCGCGTCGGAAATCAGCCAGGGAAACACCAGATCGTCGAGCCTGAGGCCCGGCACCGGTTCCGCGCCGGTTTCCGCCAGCGCGCGCCAGAGCTTCAGAAGATAAAGATGCAGATAGGTGTAGAGTCCGAGGATGATCAGCGGGCCGGCATAGAAGAAGGACTTCACCGGCACGGCGACATTGATCACCGGCAGCACCAGCCCAGCGCCATAGATGAAATAGTCCGAATCCTTCACGCCAGCGACCGCGATTGCGGAGAACAGCAAAACTGCAATCAGTGACAGCCAGGTTCCCCGGGCGTTTTTCGAGATTTCCTCGATATGCTTGAGCTTACTTTGGATGTCCGGTGGAATTTCCGGCAAGACTTCCTGTACCGTAGCCAGTTCCTCGCTGCCCTCACGATCCTCGTCTTGTACACCCGGCATGAAATCCCCCGTTTCACCGTGAGTGGCCGGTATCATAGGTTTAGATTTCCTAGATATGCAATCAACGTCTTCTTAAGCGCAATTCCGTAAGAACAGGGCTTGCATCAGCTAAAGGATCATGGGTAAATCCAGCCTTCTACAGCTGCTGGCCAGGAGATCGGGCAATTGCCGCCCGCCCGGCTTGAAGCTTCCCATACGATTGACGGGGCACACCGCCCTGCAAAACAGTCAACAACCGACCATTGCAGCAACGGCGCACTCAAGGGTGCGCATGGGCGCGTGGAACATATGGACCTGACAACGCGATGACGCTTGAAACCTGGTTGCTCTTTGTTGCCGTTTCCCTTGTTCCGGCCATCAGTCCTGGTCCCGGGGTGCTGTTGGCGATCAGCAACACGCTGCGTTTCGGGCGCAATGCCACCCTGGCCTCTGCCAGCGGCAATACTCTGGGATTGATTCTTATCGGTTACGCAGTCGCCTTCGGTTTCGGCGCCATCATGGCGACTTCGGCGCTTGCCTTCACCGTGCTCAAGTTCGCCGGCGCTGCCTATCTGATCTATCTCGGCATCAAGATCTGGCGCGACAAGACCAGCTTCAACTCGCTGGACGGATGCATGGCGGCAAGGAAGAGCCACCGGGCCCTGTTCGGCCAGGCATTTTTGGTTTCAATCACAAATCCGAAGGCCATTTTGGTGATTACGGCGCTGTTCCCGCAGTTCATGGCGGGCGGCCAGGTCAATCTGCTGCATATCAGCATTCTTTCGTGGACCTACGCGGCGCTGTGTTTCCTCAACCACGCGGCAATTGCCATCGCCGGAAACCAGCTGCGCGGCTTCCTGATGGCGCCCAAACGCATGACCTATGTGCGCAGGGTCACAGGCGGCCTGTTCGTCAGTTTTGGCGCGGCCCTCGCGTCTGCAAGCCGGTAACAGCCAGCCAGTCCGGTTTGCGGTCCATTCCGTAGTCTTCTACCAGCACTGGACACTTGGGCTACTGCGGCTTTACCGCCCTACCGGTCAATGCATCCGGCTGCTTTCGGCCTCCAGAATGCCGTCGGCGTCGAGGCCGGCGATCGGCAGGCGTTTGTCGGCGGGCACATCGCCGGAAAGCTGAAGTGCCAGATACCGGCCGCAACAAACGCGCAGGAAGCTGGTGAAGTTGCCAAGATCGTGCCCGGCGTCGATCGATTCATGGTGCAATTTGGTGATCAGCTGGAT
Source organism: Roseibium sp. (assembly GCA_965230705.1). GTDB lineage: Bacteria > Pseudomonadota > Alphaproteobacteria > Rhizobiales > Stappiaceae > Roseibium. Next base: position 858,505 of record CBDDLN010000002.1, read on the forward strand.
GATGGTCATGCCATCGCGGGCGCCAATCTCCTCAAGCGTGGACCAGAAGAAATTTTCCAGCCGCACGCTGGTGACCATTCCGTCAATGCGCATGGATTTGGTCTGGCTTTCCCAAAGGGCCGGGTTTGCTTCAATGAAGAGCTTGCACACAGGTGTCTCCTTGCAGGATCTGCCGGTAAAGAATAGCGGGGGCGTGGAATTCTGAAAAGAACCCGCCTGGGTCCAACGAAGTCCCAGGCAGGTTGCCGGATACATTCGGGCGCCCAATGAATGGGACGGCAATCCGAAGTTTCGGCCGAGTTTAATAGCCTCTAGGCAGCGGCCTTTTCCGAATTTTCAGACAGCACGGCGTTGAACTGTGAAAGCCAAGCCGGATGCGCCGGCCAGGCTGGTGCTGTCACCAGGTTGCCGTCTGTTACGGCCGCATCAATTGCGATTTCAGCATAACTGGCTCCGGCCAGCTCCACTTCGGGCCGGCAAGCCGGATAGGCAGAGACGTTGCGCCCCTCTATGACCTGTGCAGCGGTGAGGATTTGTGCGCCATGGCAAATCGCGGCAACGGGTTTATTCGCGTCAAAAAAATGCTTCACTGCGGCAATCACCTCACCATCGAGGCGGAGATATTCCGGAGCCCGGCCTCCAGGAATGATCAAGGCATCATACGCGGCCAGATCAATATCAGCGAAAGTTGCGTTAAGCGCGAAATTGTGGCCGCGCTTCTCTGTATATGTTTGATCACCCTCAAAATCGTGGATTGAGGTGGCGACTGTCTCGCCAGCCTTTTTCCCCGGGCAAACTGCATCCACCTCATGTCCCATGGCCATAAGTGCCTGGAACGGCACCATGGTCTCGTAGTCTTCGGTGAAATCCCCGGTGATCATCAATATCTTCTTCGCGCTCATGCTTTCCTCCCATGGCCTGTCAGCGATGAGAGAAGCGTAACAAGCAACCCGCGGCAGCGGGTATTAGGCGGTTACTACAAGGAATTTTTGCTTCGCATAGATAAAGACAGACCCGCTCATGTGGCTCAGCAGAACCGTTGCTGCAAGAAGTCTCCACAACAGAGGAAGCGCCGCACATAAACGGGAAACCGGTTTTGAATAAAAGGCCCTGCCTGAGGAGTGAAACAATTCTCAGGCAGGGGGCCGCATGTATCCAGATACCCCGAAGAAGTGGGATGGGCGGTCCGGAGCGTTCGGCCAAAAATCACATCAGCGGAAATTCGCGACTGCGGTGCCAGTCATCACGGCACGAGGCGTTTCTGCCGTGGCAGGTAGCGGAACGCATTACCGAAACTCCGCCCCCGTTTCTGGGAGCCGTCCTTAGGAATCAGCGCTTTTCCAGCTGGCGAACAGTTACAATCGAAACCAGGCAGGATCATCCCGGAAATGAGTATTAGCGAAAAACAACAAGGTATGATTATAGGGGGAAGCTCCGAAAATACTGGCTGATGCAGCTATTTCAAGATATCGCCAAGCAAGGCGCGCAGAACTGCCCGGCAGGTTTCTGATACACAGGTCAGAAAGAAGGTTCAGCCCAGTATAGAGGCGGCCGAGCCGGCTTCCCTGCGGAGAGAGGACGGGCATTTTCGCGCCGTCCCAAGCCACTTTTGCTTGACCCCAGCCGTTTGCGATGCGATAAGCCGAACCGTACCGTACGGTACAAGATATACGGAACTGATCCACGATCAGTCCTTGTTGAGGTCCGCAAACACTAGGGAAAGCCGCATTCGACCATGTCCCTTTCTGCCACTGACCACGAATTTGAAGACATTGCCTTCACACCGCGCCAGGAAGCGGTGCTGGAATGCGCGCTGGGTCTTCTGGTCGAAGGCGGCGAGAAAGCGCTGACAACAGCTGGTCTTGCCCGTACTGCCAACTGCTCAAAGGAAAGTCTCTACAAGTGGTTTGGCGACCGGGACGGGCTTTTGGCTGCCGTCGTCGCCTACCAGGCGAGCAAGGTGCATTTTCCGCCCGAAAGCGGCGCGACTTCGGACGCAGACACTTTCCGCAGCCACCTGGAGGCCTTCGCAACCGAACTTCTGGCAGTATTGTTTGGCGAAACCTCGGTGGCGCTCAACCGCCTGTCGATCGGCCAGTCCAACCGGGAAGACAACCGCCTTGGTCGGCTGCTCCTGGTACGCGGCAAGCACATGATCTCGGCAAAAGCCCGTGCGCTTCTGGAGGCAGGCCGCCATCGAAACTACCTGAAATTCGACGACGCCGAAGAGGCCTATCAGGTGCTATACGGCCTGGCCATTCGTGATGTTCACATCCGTCTGCTTCTGGGCGAAAAGGCCAGCGAAGAAGAACGGGATCTGGCTGGTCAGGCGCGTATCGCTGTCGACCGGTTTTACAAGCTTTTCGGCGCCTGAACCGGCGCTGCAAAAAGAGGAATTTAGAAATACCGGGGACCGGCAACGCGAAACCACCGGCCCCAGATTTAACGGGAGAAAGGAAAACCCATGCGTGTTTATTACGATCGCGATGCCGATCTGAACCTGATCAAGTCCAAGAAAGTCGCCATCATCGGTTATGGTTCCCAGGGCCGCGCCCATGCCATGAACCTGAAAGACAGCGGCCAGAAGGAAATCGCTGTCGCCCTGCGTGAAGGCTCCACCACTGCTCTGAAGGCAGAAGCAGACGGTTTCAAAGTCATGACCGTTGCAGATGCAGCTAGCTGGGCCGACCTGATGATGATGGCAACTCCGGATGAGCTGCAGGCCGACATCTACAAGGACCACATCGCCGGCAACATCCGTGACGGCGCAGCAATTGCGTTTGCCCACGGCCTCAACGTTCACTTCGGCCTGATCGAGCCGAAGGACACCATTGACGTCCTGATGGTTGCACCGAAGGGCCCGGGCCACACGGTTCGCGGCGAATACATGAAAGGCGGCGGTGTACCGTGCCTGATCGCTGTTCACCAGGACGCAACCGGTAATGCACAGGACCTTGGCCTGTCTTATGCGTGTGGCGTTGGCGGCGGCCGTTCCGGCATCATCGAGACAACCTTCAAGGAAGAGTGTGAAACCGACCTCTTCGGTGAACAGGCCGTTCTCTGCGGCGGTTTGGTTGAACTGATCCGTGCTGGCTTCGAGACCCTGGTTGAAGGCGGTTACGCTCCGGAAATGGCCTACTTCGAGTGCCTGCACGAAGTGAAGCTGATCGTCGACCTGATCTACGAAGGCGGCATCGCCAACATGAACTACTCCATCTCCAACACCGCTGAGTGGGGTGAGTATGTCACGGGTCCGCGCATCGTGACATCTGAAACCAAGGCAGAGATGAAGCGCGTTCTGACCGACATTCAGACCGGCAAGTTCACGTCAGACTGGATGCAGGAATACCGCGCAGGCGCTGCGAAGTTCAAGGCAACCCGCCGCCTGAACGACGCGCACCAGATCGAGGAAGTTGGCGAAAAGCTGCGCGGCATGATGCCGTGGATCAAGTCCAACGCATTGGTTGATAAAACCAAGAACTAAGGCCTTGCGCGCGTTGGACTTGTCCATGACTGGATAACCCTCAAGCGTTCGCCAAAGGCGAAACGCGTGGGATCAAGTCCAACGCCTTGGTCGACAAAACCAAGAACTAAGTCACTTTCGACTTGAAATGTTTATGGCCCCGCTGGAAACAGCGGGGCTTTTTTGTCGGACATGGCATTTATCAACTAGTATTGAGGATGTTCCATTTCCCATTGCGGCGCGTCCGTCTTCTCGCAACAGCCCCCACCCCAATTCCTCAAAAGCATAAGTGCAGTCCAATTCCGAATTTGAAGACTGTTCTTCAGCTTCTCTAGGTTCCGGCCAGGGTTAGGAGGACGGAATGACGAAGGTTGTAGGATTTATCGGTCTTGGGGTCCTCGGCTCCGCAATGGCGCCCAATCTGATTGATGCCGGCTTTGAGGTCATTGGATACGACCCGCGCCATGAGGCATTGGATAAACTGGCAGGCCCCGGTTTCCGTACGGCTCCCTCGGTGCGCGCGCTTTCAGAACAGAGCGACGTGGTCGTCACATGCTTGCCGACGATTGATGCGCTAAAGGCGGTCTATGGCGGTGAAGACGGGTTGGACAAGTCCGAACGGCCGGGACAGATCGTCATAGAAACCAGCACTTTTCCGGTCGCCGTCAAGGAAGAGGCCCGCGCATTGATCGAGGCCTCCGGCAAGGTGATGCTTGACTGTCCGGTCAGCGGCAACCGGGTGCTTGCCAAGCAGAAGAAACTGACTGCCTTTTGCAGCGGTGAAGAAGACGCCTATCACGAGATCGAAGCCGTGCTTCAGGGATTTGCCGGCCGCACCTTTTATGTCGGCCCCTTCGGCAACGGCATGAAAATGAAGTTCTGCGGCAACATCCTCAATCTGGTGCACAACGCCGTTGCTGCTGAAGTCATGGTGCTGGGCATGAAATCCGGACTGGACCCGAAAGTGATCCATGAAGTCATCAGCGGTTCCGGCTCCAGCTCGTCCATGTTCGAGGTACGCGGCGCGATGATGGCCAACAACAACTACGACCACGAGGGCATGAATTTCTCCGTGCCTATCAAGGACTCGCGGTTCATTTCTGATCACGCCCATCAGCTTCAGGTGCCAACACCGATCTATCACGTAGCATTGCAGTCCTACTATGCCGCGGTGGCCCAGGGTCTTGGGCATCTGGATGCGGCTGCGGTCTGCGCTTCCATGGGCCAGGCAGCCGGAGTGGATAGAAATCCGGACGACCAATCCGAAAATACATTCTAAGGCGACCCTACAGGGAACCGTGAACTACCGCTTCCGATCCACAAGAAGTATGAACTTGGAAAAGCCTCAACCAAAAAATTATGCTGTAATTTTTCGCAATGATATTTGGCACACGACCGACGATTCCCACGGAATTTCAACGGCCTTGCGGGGACAGGTTTAAGACTATGCCGCTGCATCGGCAACGGGTGCTCAAAGTCGTGAAACTTTTATCTAATCCATTAACGCCGCCGCAATCCGACCTGCGTAGCTTGCGCGCCATCACCTGAAACAAACCCAGTCTTTCTCAGAGGAAAGGCCCGCCGTGGACAAATTCACACTCTTGGCGGCAAACGCGGTTATCTTGACCGTGTTTTCCGTGTCCTATGCTGCCGCATTCCACGGCATGAAACGGGCGCGCTACTGGCGCACCTGGGCAGCAGCCAATCTGGTTCTTGCTGCAGCGCTGCTCGTCTATATTTTCGAGGCAGGTCTCCCCGCGCCAGTCGTTTTCCTGGTGCCAAACGGGTTGCTTCTGATCGGCTTTGCGCTGCACTGGGAAGCCGCACGAATGTTTGAAGGGGCGCCTGCGGTCCGCCACAGCCTCTGGCTGCCACTACTGGCATTGGCTTTGACAGGGCTTCCGGCAATTGTAACCAGCAACTACGGCATGACCTTCACGGTCACAAACATCATGCTGTCCGTTTTGGCCTTTGCGACGGCCTGGGAATACGTCCGGATGCAGCAGCACCGGCTGTCTTCGCGGTATGGCCTTGCCTTCGCCTACGGTCTGATAGGTGTGTCGTTCAGCGTCCGCATCCTTCAAGGAGTGACCGTCGGCAGCGATATGGGCATTGGCCTACCGGACGATCTGTTGCTAACCTTTCACCTGATAGTGGCTCTTGTCTTCGTCAGCGCCAGTGGCGCATTCTCGCTTGCCATCGCATTCGAACGGGCTGTTGCCGAACAACGCGAGGCGGCTCATCGCGATCCTCTCACGGGCGTCTACAACCGCCGCGAATTCGAACTGCGCCTGAAAGCCCTGCTGTCAAAGAAAGACCGCAGCATTTTCGCGATCCTGCAATTCGATCTTGACCATTTCAAACAGGTGAATGACCGGTTTGGCCATGTGGCGGGGGACGAAGCGCTGCAACTGTGCGCCGACCTTATGAAATGGCGCCTGCCCAAAGAGAGCTGCCTGGCGAGACTGGGCGGAGAAGAATTTGCAGCTCTGCTTCCCGGCATCACGCTGGACGATTCATTGGCGATCGCGGAATCCATTCGTGCAACGATTGCCGATACGCCGCTCGACTTCGCATTAGACGGTTTCCACCTCACCATTTCTGCAGGCGTGTACCATGGAACCGGCGCCAATCTCAGCCACAAGGAATTGATGCGCAAGGTTGATGAGGGTCTCTACCGGGCCAAGAACGGCGGCCGCAACCGGGTTTCAATCGCAGATGCGGCCTGACGGCTTTGGGTGACTGAAGGCGTCAAGACGCATCATTCAGCCAATGCCTGTTTTATCCGGAGGGTCAAATAATCTGCCAGAACCTCTGCCGGTCCAGCAAATGAGCGATAATAAAAGCAACAAACATCGTAAGGCCAAGTATTTCTAAACTTTCCTCGACAATCGCTACCGCAATATAGGCGGTGGACTCCCAACCTTGTGACGAAACCAGAGCGCCGCCAACAAACTCCAGGCCGAGCGCACCGCCAACGTAGACACCGCCTGCTGCGCAAAATCCGAGCGCGGTCCTGACGGGAAGAGACCTCAAAAACGGCAAGAAAAATACAAATGCGCCGATAACGAACAGGCTGCCGGGAATCACCCAGGCAAAAAAGAGCACGCCGCTGGTATCAAAGGCGTTGCGCAGCGGTGAAATCAGAACTTCGTGGAAGCTGACTGTCTCGTCGAGCGACATCAGGACAAACAAAGAGGCAAGAACATACCAGTTCCAATAACCCCGGCGGCGGTCTGCCTTGTCGTGCCGGCCACAGCAAAACAATAGAGCTGCAGCAAGAACCATAAGCGCAGAGGAATACCAGGCTCCAAGGTTCCGCTCTGCATCCAGAGCGAAATGCCTGAGATCCTGCAGAACCGTATCGGTCCCAATCACCGCGACTGCCAGCTCACGGCAGATACCGGCAAGAATGACCAGTGCCGAAGCAGCGAACAAGACACACCTAAGCCGCCCGAGCGGGACCGTAACCGCAAGAACCGGTTCGGTCCTTGGCAATGCGGCCGCTTCTGCTCGAATGTGAGGTGGCTGGTATATATTCATCAGCTGGCTTCGCGTATTGGCTCGCTGTCAGTTGTGGCATCCGTGGCATTTGCAGCCTCGCGATGCTCAAAGAACGCCGAAGCCGAATGTTCTGCGCGCAGTTCCTCGGCCATGACCAGCGCATCCATAACATCTTCTTCAGCCCAGCCCTGTTCTTTGTCCGCCTCCCAGTTTCCGGTGCAGAGGTCCGGATTGACGACCCAATCCTCGGCACGGGCAGGGGATGATCCAAAGTGGGAAACAATCGATCGGAATGTTCCATGCGGGATTGTTGCGCCACCGAATTTCTCAAGATGCGGCGTCCAACGGCGAAGGTCATTTGCGACATAACCCCAGGACTGCAGGTGGCGGTTAAGAACGCTGAACGCAATCTTTGAAGCATCGCGCTGAATCGCAAACTGGGATTCTGTGGCGAACACATGGCCATAGCCGACACCGAACAAGCCTCCAGCCAGCGTGCCATTTTCGTCCCACACCTCCACCGAGTGGGCATGGCCCGCTGCATGAAGGCGTTCAAAGGCTTCCTGTACCGGCGGAGTGATCCAGGTCAGTTGGATGCGCCTTTGCTCCCGCGGCCCCGCGCAAGAGGCAACAACCGTGTTGAAAGCAGTATCAAACGTAATTTTGTATTTTCCCTGACGAAGCTTGCGCCGGAGATTTTTCTCCAGCTTCAGCTTGTCCATAAAGAGGACCATGCGCTCTTCAGGTGCCCACCACTTGTAAGGCCCTGCATGAGATGTTTGATAGAGCCCTGCATGATACCCGGCCATCAGAGTATCAACGCTAAGATCTGGACACACGCCCGCAAAACCGTCCGGCTGCAAGGCGGACAGTCCATTTGGGACGGCGTGCTTAAATTCTTCCGGCATAATGCGGTGAGCAATTGCGGCACGCAGCGAAGGAACGAAGTCCTTGATCCGCTTTGGCCGTAACCCATAAGCGGCAGCGGCCGCGTACTGATAACCCCAATCGAGAAGAGACCATTCCTGGACCGGTTGATCTTTGCCGCCGAGTTGCATCTAATAATCCTCAAATTTTCCTTGAGGATAGTCTCCGCGATTTTTGTTAAAATTATCAGTACCAGCTTGGTTAACTGAAGAATAACAAGCAACTACCAAGACCAAAGCAGGTCAAAGCGTCTGGATTATGGTTCAGACCCATAAATGAGATTGGTGGAAAGGGCTTTCGCTGATCCATTGCCTGGTGCCGCGTCGAGCGCAGTCTACGGGCACTATATTGACTTAGAAATTTTGCGAAGTTACCGTTGATCTCACTGAGATTATTATCGTTTTTCTAGCATATTCTAGGTTTTCAAGTTGCTCGCATTCAATTTCCGGCTTCACCTTTCAAAGCTTCATGAACGACGATTGCGCACTGGCAGGACCATTGTGCCTTCGGAGCCCTCATTTCATTGCGCGCAGGCAGCCAGCGGCTCCCCCTCGTTGAGATTGCTTCTTCGTGTGTGAATAGCTCGTCCAAACTGCATGTTGAATACAAGATATAACCCATAAAATCAGCACATATATTATCGATTCAATTTAGATATATTAATAGAATTAAATAAAACAGAGTAAAAATTTGAAACCACACTCATAACACAAAACCGACAACCGAAAATTACATCACAACAACTTCCAACATGCCACACCGCCCCTGCCTGGCACCCGCATAAACCAGTTCACTGCGTCGATGGGCCTTCGCCGTCTCTTGCAATAACAAAACGCCCGGAAACATTTTTCCGGGAAACAACCAGCAGCTGCCTCAACCTTTTTAAAGAGGCCTTTCAACCCAAAGGAAATGAAATGGCAAATTTATTGAATGTCTTCCAGCCCGTTCAACGCATCGTGCAAACCGGCACAGCAGATGATGACATCATGACCGGTTCCACCGGGACTGATACGCTCGATGGCAACGACGGTCACGACAGTATTGAGGGACTGGCCGGTGATGACGTGCTGATTGGAGGCAATGGCCAGGATACGGTTTATGCAGGCCCAGGTAATGATCAGATATGGGCCGGCAGCGGTGATGCGATAGGTCCGTATAGCAATGACTACTTCTACGGTGAGAACGGCAACGACACTATTGGTGGCGGTACCGGTGACGACAGTATTTTTGGCGATTTTTTCGAGACCTATTCGGCGTACGGCAGCGATGATCTCCTGTTCGGAGGTGGCGGCACCGACAACATGTTCGGTGGCATTGGCGATGACACCATCTGGGCCGGCGAGGGTCTGGACCAGTGCAGCGGCAATGACGGCAATGACATCATCGGCGGCGGAGCCGGAGAAGATGCCATCGATGGCGGTGACGGCAATGACACCCTCTACGGCGGAAGTGAAGCCGACAATGTAGATGGCAGTTGGGGCGACGATCAGATTTTCGGTGGCGCAGGCGACGACACGATCACCGGTGGTGACGGCGACGACGAAATGTATGGCGGTGCCGGCAATGACTTTTTCAACTTCGTCTACAACCAGGTAACACCGACAGACGAAGGCAATGGGAACGACACGATTGGCGGTTTCGACGCGGATGGCAATGACATTGTGCAGCTTCCCAGCACGGCTGATGTCGCTGACTTCGACGATCTGGTCATAACGCAGGCCGGAAACAACGTGTCGGTGGACACCAAAATGGGAACGATCCTGTTCTACAACCTTACAACGGCTGATTTGACCGCCGAAGACTTCGATTTTTATTGATCACTGGCCACTCAACTCCGACTTGAAGCTTGCCCGTAATTTTTTTGCGGGCAAGCTAACGCGTGTCGCGACATGCTCTAGAAATGGCTTTCCAGAAGCTGGGTCACTTCCCGGTCTCTGGAGGACTCGCTTTTGCCGCCCATCACGACGACCAGCCGCTTCTTGCCACCGCGCTGCGCCGTTGCGACAAGGTTGTATCCGGACAAGCCGATATAGCCGGTCTTCAGCCCATCAACCCCCTGCACCTTGCCGAGGAGATTGTTGGTCGCCCGGAAAGACCGGCCATTGTAGGTGAAGGACCGGGCCCGGAAATAACTGGCATATTGCGGAAATCTGGATTTCAGCGCCCTTCCCAGCTTTGCCATGTCCCGTGCGGTGGTGACCTGAGCCGTGTCAGGCAATCCGCTGGCATTGACGAAGCGGGTTTTACGCAGACCCAGCAACCGGGCCTTGGACGTCATTTTGCGGGCAAAAGCTGCTTCACTTCCCGAAATATTCTCCGCAACTGCAACTGCCACATCATTTGCGGATTTCACTGCCAATGCGCGCGCAGCCTGTTCCACCGAGATTGTTGTACCGGCCTTAAGGCCAATCTTCGCCGGTGGTTGGCGTGCTGCGTTGGCTGATACCGAAAGCGGACTGCTGAGGGATTTTCGGCCAGCTGAAACTTCCTCAAACAACAAATAGAGGGTCATCATCTTGGTGAGCGACGCGGGAAACCGTGCTTCATCCGCATTGACCGCATGGAGCTCCCTGCCCGAGGCTGCATCGAGAACCAGAACGGAGTGCCCCCGCGGAACAGCTGTCGACGGCGCATAGGAAACAAGGCTCGCTGTTTGTGGTGCGCTGGCTTGCGGAGTAACTGCTGCCGTAGACACGGGCCCGGACGCTGTCTGGCAGGAGGCCAGAAGCAATCCGGCGACCATGACCAGCCATCGAGGTTTCACCCAACGATACATTATTTCACGCCCCCTTCGGCAGCTCGTACCAGACTACAGCTTAAGATTTGAGCCTATAACCGGTCTTGAAGATCCAGTGAACAACGGCAAGGCACACCGTCAAAAACACGAAGGTCATCAAGAGAGACAGCCACAGGCTTACATCCGCCTGACCATAGAAGCTCCAGCGGAAACCTGAAATCAGATAAACCACCGGATTGAGCAAGGTAACCTTTTGCCACACGTCAGGCAGCATGCTGATGGAATAAAAACTGCCGCCCAAAAAGGCCAGCGGCGTGATCACCAGCATCGGAACGAAATTCAATTTCTCGAAATTGTCGGCCCAAATTCCGATAATGAATCCCAGCAGCGCGAAGGTTATTGCCGTCAGCAGGAAAAACGCCACCATCCAAACAGGATGTTGAATCTCGATCGGCACAAAGAACGTGGCGGTGATCAGGATGATTACGCCGACCAGAATGGACTTGGTAGCCGCTGCACCGACATAGGCCACCGTGATCTCGAAAAAGGACACGGGCGCCGACAGGATTTCGAACACGGTGCCGGTAAAGCGCGGAAAATAGATCCCAAAAGACGCATTGGTCAGACTTTGGGTCATCAGGGACATCATGATCAGCCCCGGCACAATGAAGGCGCCGTAGGAAACACCGCCGACTTCGCTGATCCGGGAACCTATGGCGGCGCCGAAAACAACAAAATAAAGGACCGTTGAAATGACCGGAGAAAAAATGCTCTGCATCAGAGTCCGTCCGGTACGGGCCATTTCAAACATGTAAATGGCCTTGACTGCCTGCAGGTTCATCCACGAGCTCCGCTTTGAACAGTTTTCAAATTCAACTCCATGCGCGGCAGAAACCGCCCGGGGATTGATCCCGATGGTGAACGCCCCACCGTCCGGAAACCAATGTTTTCATAAAATGGTTCGGCATCCGGATCTGAATCAAGGCCCAAAGAGGTCATGCCGCATTCGCCGGCCGCTTCGAGAAGCTGTGCAAACAATGCCTTGCCGACACCCCTGCCCTGCCAGTCGGGATGCACAAAGCAGGTTCCGACTTCACCCGCTGTGTCGTCTGGATCTGCGATCAACCGGATACACCCGCACAATTCCCCGTCTGGCGTTGCGGCAAGCCAAAAGCCATCGTCTACTATCCAGCTGTCCCGGACTCGCAATTCGTCTGCGCACTGAGCCATGAAGGCATCATCATAGCCGTTGGATTGTTTTGACAGCATGCACAGGCGGGTCAATGCCTCCCGGTCGCCCAATTCCGCCTTGCGAATTATATAGCCAGCAGTCAATTCCCGGTTCCCCCAAAACTGCCGGTCAATGGGTGTTCACCAGGTCGACAAAGATGTCTTCCAGCGAACTCTGTGATGTTTGCAAATCATGGAACCGCACGCCGGCGTCCCCCAAATCGGTCAGCAGGGCCGTAATCCCCGTGCGCGCGCTCTTAGTGTCGTAGGAATAGATCAAAGACCGTCCTTCGTCGCCGATTTTGAGGTCATAGTCCGCAAGTCCAGAGGGAAGTTCCGAAATGGGTTCATGTAACTGGAGAACCAGTTCCTTGCGCCCCAGCTTGCGCATCAGCTCTTTTTTCTCCTCAACGAGAATGATCTCGCCCTTGTTGATCACACCGACCCGGTCCGCCATTTCCTCGGCTTCCTCGATGTAATGCGTTGTCAGGATGATGGTCACTCCGCGCGCCTTCAACTCCTCGACAACCCGCCACATGTCGCGGCGCAACTCCACGTCGACACCCGCGGTCGGCTCATCGAGAAACAGTACCTTGGGCTCGTGTGCCAGGGCCTTGGCCACCAGCATCCGGCGTTTCATGCCGCCGGAGAGCTCCATTAGCTGGTTGTTCCGTTTGTCCCACAAGGTGAGATCTTTCAGGATCTGTTCCACCAGTTGTTTGTTGGAGGGCAGGCCAAAAAGCCCCCGGGTGAAAGACACCGTATCAATCACCTTTTCAAACGGTGCGATCGGCATTTCCTGTGGCACCAGACCAATCAGCTTGCGGGCAGCCCGGTAGTCCTGGATTGAATCGTGCCCACCCACGGTAATCCGGCCAGAGGTCGGCTGAACCAGACCGCAAATGATACTGATCATGGTCGTTTTGCCGGCACCGTTCGGGCCGAGCAGCGCAAACACTTCTCCTTCTCGAATGTCGAGCGAAACAGACTTCAATGCCTGAAACCCGTCGTCATAGGTTTTGACCAGGTCTTGAACGGAAATGATGGCGGACATGAACATCCTGAATTTGCAGGCCAATCAGAGGTGTGTCCGGGGGACGGACTCATCTTAGATGGGTCAATGTCCATCTGAAGGCAAATGAAATGGGACCGGCACACTGCCAGATACCGCCAAGAAATGATAGCCGGACGAAAACTGGAGCATTCGATCAACCGATTGTTTCGCCCGATTGAACGCACCGTCCGCGCGCCACCACTCCCATTTTCAGATGAAAGCGCTATCTCCAGGGCCTGAAACAAGGAGATTTCCCATGTCCGTTCGTCCGGTCAAACATATCAGTCAGGCTCAACCGACCCGCGAAGGCGCAGGCGTCAGGCTGGACCGCGCGTTCGGTTTCCAGAACCCTGACTTGCTGGACCCGTTCCTGCTGCTGGACGACTTCCGCAATGATCGGCCGGAGGACTACATGGCCGGGTTCCCCTGGCATCCCCACCGGGGGATTGAAACCATTACTTATGTGCTCGCCGGAACCGTGGACCATGGCGACAGCCTGGGTAACAGCGGCACGATTGGTGCCGGCGATGTGCAGTGGATGACCGCCGGACGCGGCATCATGCATCAGGAGATGCCGAAGGGCGACGCGAACGGACGCATGCACGGCTTTCAGCTCTGGGCCAATCTGCCATCGGCCGAGAAAATGACCGCGCCGCGATATCAGGATTTCAGCGCCAAGGACATTCCTGTCGTGGTTGATGACGACGGTTCCAGCGCACGGGTCATCAGCGGCAGCTTCTGGGGCAAAACCGGGCCGGTTGATGGCACGGCGGCGGAACCGCAATACCTGGATATCCATGTCCCTGCCGGACACAAGAAGCGCCTGAAAGTCGACACCTACAAACAGACCTTTGCCTATGTTTTCGAAGGCAGCGGAACCTTTGAAGGCGCCTCTGATCCCTTTGGCGCCCTGACCGAAAAGGAGTTTGACGGCGAGGAGCTTTATATCCGTGACCAGACCGGCGACCGTTCCCTGGTCGTTTTCGGGACGGGTGATGAAGTCGTGGTTCAGGCCGGCGACAACGGCATTCGTTTCCTGCTTGTCTCCGGCGCTCCGATCCGTGAGCCCATTGCCTGGCATGGGCCGATCGTCATGAACACGCGGGAAGAACTGGTGCGCGCATTTACCGAACTCAACAACGGAACCTTCATCAGCCAGTAGCTTACTGGCACTGACATGCTTGCAATGTAAACTCGGTTACGGGTCCGGGCACCGCTAGCTGAAAATTTACCCATGTCAGGCTTGCGCATGCCCGGACTTCAAAGTCATTCTACCCTTTGAACGGCTTGATGCTCTGGAACCGTAAAACCGGAAACGCGCAAGATGGGTTTGAGACTTCGCGAAGCGCACGCTGGCGACACTGGCACCTTGACGGATATTTTGCACCGGGCAAAAAGCCACTGGGGCTACGGTAGCACCAAGATGGAGGCTTTCCGGACCGAATACCGGATCAGCCAGGCTACCTTGAATGCGCAAAACGTTCTGGTGGCTGCAGACAATGGGCGTCCTGTAGGTTTTGCCGGAGGGTATCCCCAGTCGGATTGCCTTTACATCGAGTTTCTGTTTGTCGCGCCGGAGGTTATCGGCAAAGGGTTGGGAAGCCTGCTGCTCCAACGCATGACCGACAGGGCCCGATCGGCCGGTAAAAGCCGACTACTCCTGGAAAGCGATCACCATGCCCGGGGCTTCTATGAGGCCAATGGATTTGAGGTCCTTTCGGAGAGGCCAAGCCAAATGTCTCCCAGCGGTGTCATCCCGCTGATGGAGAAGCAGCTCGTTCCATCAGTGCACCGGATCGACGACGTGGTCCTTCAGGTGGAAACCGGCAAGGTCTGGGAATTCGAGGTCCGGCGGCAGAGCGAGATCAACATTCACTGGGGCAATGCCTGCCGTCAGAATCCCAATCTATGGAACGGACGAACGCTGAAACTGGTGGACTTCACGCTTGAAGACGGCCGTTTTTCCGGCACCTGCCACGAATGCTCGTTTTCAGCCTTTCTGGCCTGGCGGGATTGGGGAGCGCCTGATCTTGCAACATGGAATGCTTTTGGTTCAGCGGTTCTGCGGTCATCTGACGGCGCCCTTTTGTTCGGTGTGATGTCAGAGAAGACCGCCAACTCCGGCAAAGTCTATCCGCCCGGCGGCAATCTGGACCCGGAAGATGTCAACGAAGACGGCCAGGTCGACATTGTTCGTGCGATCTATCGGGAACTGGAAGAAGAAACCGGATTAACGCCTAGCGATGGCACGGCCGGACCCATGTATGTTGTCCTGGATGGGCCGCGCATATCCTTTGCACTCGTTATCGATCTTCCGGTCGAGGCCAATGCTCTGCGGGAGAAAATCCTGTCCCACTCTGTTGCCTCGCAAGAGCAGGAACTGTCGGATGTCAGGATCTTGCGCTCTGGCGAAGACCTTATGACACCGGATATCGTTCCCTATGCCCGGGACATTGGAACTGCTCTCCTTTGCGCCAGCTAGGGTTCGGACCCTAGGTCAAATCCGGCAATTGAAAGCATCAATGATTTATTGACCATGTTCGAAAGGAACGGGCTGGAGACAGGCGCGCACTCGTGCAATAGTCGCTGATGTTGCAATAGTTTTCCATTGAATGGACCCCTTAGGAGAAGCCGCCAATGGCCCGTCGATACGCCATCCTCGATGTGTTTACAAACAAGGCTTTAGCTGGAAATCCGCTGGCTGTTGTCCTTGATGCAGAGGGGTTGAGTGACGAGCAGATGCAGGCCATTACCCGGGAGTTCAACCTTTCGGAAACGGTCTTCGTTCTGCCGGCTGAAAAGCCGGCCCACAGCGCACGCATCCGGATTTTCACACCGAACTACGAATTGCCCTTTGCCGGGCATCCGACTGTCGGCACGGCTATTCTGCTCGGCATGGAACGGTTTGGTGACATCCAGGGCGAACAGGACGCAATGGTGGTTCTGGAAGAGAAAATAGGCTCGGTCCGTTGCGGCGTGGTTCTGAAGGAAAATGCCGCCGGGTTTGCCGAGTTTGATGCGCCGAAATTGCCGTCTTCCGTTGCACCGGCTGCCGAGAAGGAACTGATTGCCAGTGCGCTCGGGCTGGAACCGCGGGAAATCGGCTTCGAAAATCATCGTCCGGCTATTTATGAGGCCGGCGCGCCTTTCACATTTGTTCCCGTACGGGACATGGATGTCCTTGCCCGGGCAAATCCGGTCACCGCGCAGTGGGATGCCGCCTTTGGCAGCCACAATCACAATGACGCCTTTGTCTACTGCCGGCAGACACGGGCACATGACAGTGCGTTTCATGCACGGGTGTTTGCACCGTCCATGGGTGTGACGGAAGACCCGGCCACCGGTTCGGCAGCCGCCGCTTTTGCCGGCGCGATCCAGTTTTTTGACGAATTGCCCAATGGCACCCATTTCATCCGGATCGAACAGGGTTATGTGATGAACCGTCCGTCGCTGATCGACCTGGAAATCGACATCGCCAATGGCGAGATGCATGCCGTGCGCATTGGTGGTCAGGCAACGCTGATCGCCCGGGGCGAGCTGTATATCTGACGGCAGCTCCAAGGCATTGCGGGCCCGCACAGCATCTCGTGCAAGCTTATGTTTCCGGCTATAGTTCGGTTGATTTTTGATCATTTGCAATCAAAAGGGGTTTTTCATGCCGTTTGACCGTCACCACCGCTTAACGGCACTCGCCGCTGGTCTTCTGGTTCTGGGGCTTGGAAGTCCCGGTTATGCGCAGCAGGCAGCTGACAGCGTTGAACCAGAAACGCGCTCGCAAGCCCCTGCAGCATTTCAAAACCTGACACCGGCTGCCAGCGCCGCGCTTGCAGACAAGAATGCCGGCAAGCCGGTTACGGCGCAGAACTGGATGATTGCTGCTGCCAATCCGTTGGCCGTTGAAGCTGGCGCCAAGGTCCTGCAAAAGGGCGGAACTGCAGCAGATGCGATGGTAGCGGTTCAAACCGTGCTCGGCCTGGTCGAACCGCAGTCTTCGGGCCTTGGCGGCGGTGCGTTCCTCGTCTGGTACGATGCTGCGAGCAAAACACTCACCACCCTGGATGGCCGGGAAACGGCACCGCTGGCGGCCACACCAACCCTGTTTCAGGATGAAAACGGCGAACCGCTTAAGTTCTTCGATGCCGTTGTCGGCGGCCGCTCGGTCGGCACGCCCGGCACGGTGAAACTCATGGAAGCAGCGCACAAGCGCTGGGGCAAACTGGAATGGAATACGCTATTTACCGACGGCATCTCTTTGGCTGAAGAGGGCTTCATCGTTTCCCCGCGCCTCGCCGGACTGGTGGCTAGAGATGCCGAGCGGCTGTCGCGTTTCGATCAGACCCGCGCGTATTTCTTACCCGACGACACCCCGATCAAGGCCGGCGACACCCTCAAGAACCCCGACTATGCGGCGACCCTCTCAACGATTTCGCTAAATGGAGCCAAGGCTTTTTATGAAGGTGTGATGGCGACGGCCATAGTCGAGACGGTACAGACTGCCAAAGGAAATCCTGGCGTACTTTCCGAAACCGACCTTGCGATCTACGAGGTAAAGGAGCGCAGACCTGTTTGTGCGGCCTACCGCGGCCGCGAGATATGCGGCATGGGACCGCCCTCCTCCGGCGCACTCACCGTCGGACAGATCCTGGGTGCCCTTGAGCCGTATGATCTTGCAGCCCTCGGCCCCAAAGACGCTGAAAGCTGGCGCCTGATCGGCGATGCCTCGCGCCTCGCTTTTGCCGACCGCGGACGTTACATGGCCGACAGCGATTTCGTGCCGATGCCGACCAAGGGCCTTGTGGATCCGGCTTACCTCAAAACCCGGTCAGACCTTCTGAAAGGCGATGATGCGCTGCCTGAAGTGGCTCCGGGCACACCGCCCTGGGACCACGCCCTGCTTCTCGCTGATGACGAAAGCCTGGAACTGCCGTCGACGTCCCACATTTCCATTGTTGATGCGGATGGCAATGCGCTTTCCATGACAACGACCATCGAAAACGGCTTCGGTTCGAGGCTGTTCGTCAACGGGTTTTTGCTCAACAATGAGCTGACAGATTTCTCCTTCCGCACCCAGAAGAACGGCGTGCCGATTGCAAACCGGCTGGAGCCGGGCAAGCGGCCGCGGTCCTCCATGGCCCCGACCATCGTGATGAAAGACGGCAAGCCGGAACTGGTCATTGGCAGCCCGGGCGGCAGCCGCATCATCGGTTATGTCGCCACTGCAATCATCGCCCATCTGGACTGGGGGCTAAACGTTCAGGCCGCCATCAGCCTGCCGCACCTGGTGAACCGGTTCGGCACCTATGATGTGGAAGAAGGCACAGCAGCAACGGATCTGACCAAATCGCTGGAAGATCTGGGTTACAAGGTCAACGCCCGCGCCCTCACCTCCGGCCTCCACGCCATCGCCATCGGCTCAGACCTTCAGGGCGGCGCCGATCCGAGGCGTGAAGGCATTGCCCTGGGCGAGTGAGGTAATCACTTTCAGAACGGCGCACTACCTAGAGAAGAATTGCTGTTTGAGATGAAACAGGCCCCGGATCAAGTCCGGGGCAGCGGAATCAGCTCGTCATTCCAGACAAGCGCAGCACGGCTGCGCGCTGATCTGGAATCCAGCGCATCAGTGCGAGCCCCGATACAAATCGTGCTGCTTGCAAAAAAGCTGAGGACGCGCCTCCGGCGCGAATGAACCCGGATTCCAGATCGGCGGTCGGCCACGCCTAACTGGTCTGGAATGACGGAGCCTGGCAGCACGCACCCGTCTCCGTTCTCGGGCGGGCAACCGCATTTGCCAGGCAATGCTCCCTCTCCCCATGGGAGAGGGCAGGGGTGAGGGAGCAAAAGTCTGAAGTTTCACGATGGGTCGGCGCCCCTCACCCGGCGCGAGCGCCGACCTCTCCCAACGGGAGAGGTAACTTGGTGCCTTTGGCGAGCGTTTCGGCGCATTCATGACGGCTCTATTCCTTGCAGAGCAATTGAACGGAGCAAGGTGCAATGCCTGTTGCCAAGCGTGAATTTCGCACGAAGACAAGGCAGTGATACAAACACACCGTTCCCGGCAAAACGAACTTATCCCCTACCCTAGAACCCTGGGGTATAATCCATTTGTTCCTGTCATCACGGGGCCGTATGCGGGCCGTCCGTTCGCGGTGGCAGGAACCGGGTCTTGAGGCCCGCTCTGGCGGATTAACGGAACGCCGGAAGGGGCCGGCGGACCGCAAACCGGTTATTTTTCGCGCAGGTTCAGGCGCGCGGAACCGGCCGGGCACGCTTTACGTCTGGCAAACCGGACGCCTCACACCACGTCCGGCACGCAGGAAAGGCGGAAGCGCATCAGCGGCCCGTTTGGGAAACAGGATCCGGGCAGGCGCTTGGCCTTGTCACACACCCCTTTCTCCCAACTGCTCCCGGCAAGCGACCGGGCGCCTGCCATCCCGTTTTGATTTGTGAACGGGCCAGTTTTTAAAGAAACGCCGGAGGCCTGCCTTGCGGCGGGATTTGCGCTGGTCAGTATTTCACACCCGGGAATTCATTCCTGTTCATTCAGGCTATCTTCTGCCGATGAGGTCTCAGGCTTCCGGATCAGGTTGGGCAAAATCACTCCAAGGATAATCAGCCCGCCGCCTATCAACATGCTAGCGGTCATCGCCTCACCGAGAAACACCGACGCATTGATGAAGGTGAAAACGACCGACAAAACAAACAGAAGGGCGGCCGTTACCGTCGAGACGCCCGCCATCGCTTCGTACCACAAGTAATATCCTAGCGCCGTCGGTACGATTGCGAGGAAAAACAGCCAGAAGAAATCTGTTGCGGTTGCTGTCAGGGGATAGAGGAAGAGGCCTAGGCTCAACAGGATGGCGCTGCAAAACAAGATCTGAAACAATACAGCTAACCGCTCCAATGGCGTCTCGGTCTTTTTCACTGCCTGTGAGCTGCCGATAATAAACAGGGCCCAGCACAGCCCGGCGGCCAGTTCCAAAAGGTCGCCACGGCCACCAGCCGCGCCTGGATCAAAATCGTGACGCACGGTGAAATAAACACCAGTCAGAGCCAGTCCGGTTGCGATCACATCTACACTCCGAATTCGCTCCACACGAGCGACCGCAAGCAGGACCAGAACAAAAAACGGCGCCGTGTTTTCAAGCACCATCGCATTGGTTGCTGTCGTCTGCTCCAGACCAATGTGGAACACCGCATAATTAAGCGTGAAACCGGTAATCGCCAGAAGAATGGAGTGGTCGAACGTAAAGCGAAATGCTGCCTGCCTGCCGATGCGCAAGATCAGATAAATAGCCGCGCATGCGATCCAGAGCCGGAAAACGGCAATTTGAAGCCCATGCATGTCGCTTGTCAGATACCGGGCGATCACGCTGTGCGTGCCGAACAACATCGCTGCCACGATACCGAACAAGAGCGCTTTTCTGGATGAGCGGGCCGCCATGGATCAAACGCTAGGCATGTTTCATTGGCGAAGCAACCTACAACCTGCCCCCTTGCGCATTCTCTGCCAATCCCGTAGAACGCGAAAGACTGTTAACGCCCCGGTCACTTGTTTCCGCCAAGCTGGTGGAAAGGTTAATGACCAGAATGTAAAGGCCCGAAGACACCGATGAGCGCAACGCGCCCCATGACCGGTTCCTTCCACGACGCGCAGGCCCTGCGCGGCGGCCTCATTCTACTTGGCGACCTCCTCCTTAGATGCCCCTGAGCGTCGGCTGATCCGCGGTCAAGCGGACGGACACTTAGGGGATAAAGCGCACTTCACCAGATCAATTGTTACCGGTCGCGCCAGAGCCTTATCATTTTTCAGCACTTCAAGGCCGCCGATCGAAGGGAAGGAAAACCAAAATGACCGCCAGCGGCACAGACCAGGTCTTTATCTTCGACACCACCTTGCGCGACGGCGAACAGTCGCCCGGCGCCTCCATGACGCTGGAGGAAAAGCTGCAGATCGCCGAAATCCTGGACGACATGGGCGTCGACATCATCGAAGCCGGCTTCCCGATTGCCTCCAATGGCGACTTTGAAGCCGTCAGCGAGATTGCCAAACGCTCCAAGAACTCCGTGATTGCCGGTCTGGCCCGGGCAATTCATGCCGACATCGACCGCTGCGGCGAAGCGGTCAAACATGCGGAAAAAGGCCGGATCCACACGTTTGTTTCCACCTCGCCGATCCATCTGCAATTCCAGATGAACAAGACGCAGGAAGAGGTTCTGGACATCATCACCGATACGGTGACCCGCTCACGCAACCTGATCGACAACGTGGAATGGTCCGCAATGGACGCAACCCGCACACCGATCGACTATCTGTGTGCCTGCGTGGAAGAGGCGATCCGCTGCGGCGCCACCACCATCAACCTGCCGGACACGGTGGGCTACGCCACACCGGATGAGTACAAGCAGATGTTCATCGACATCCGCAACCGCGTGCCGAACGCGGACAAGGCCATCTTCTCCGTCCACTGCCACAATGACCTGGGGCTGGCCGTTGCCAATTCGCTGGCCGGTGTCGCCGGCGGCGCGCGGCAGGTCGAGTGCACCATCAACGGCCTGGGCGAACGGGCCGGCAACGCGGCGCTGGAAGAAATCGTCATGGCGATCCGCACCCGTGGCGACATTCTGCCCTACACCTGCCAGGTCGACCCGCATTACATGATGCGTGCGTCGAAAATGGTCTCCGGTGCATCCGGCTTCACGGTCCAGTACAACAAGGCGATCGTCGGCAAGAACGCCTTTGCCCACGAAAGCGGTATTCACCAGGACGGCATGCTGAAGAATGCCGAAACCTACGAGATCATGCGTCCCGAAGACGTTGGGGTGAAGGCAACCTCTTTGGTCATGGGCAAGCATTCCGGCCGCCATGCGTTCAAGGACAAGCTGCGCGATCTGGGTTACGAGCTGGGCGACAACGCCTTGCAGGAAGCTTTCCGCCGGTTCAAGGACCTGGCCGACCGCAAAAAGCATGTTTATGACGAAGACATCGAAGCCCTGGTTGAGGACGAGATCGCAATCGCCGGTGAAACCACCAAGGTGATCGCGCTGACCGTCATTGCCGGCACCGGCGGCCCGCAGAAAGCGATCCTGACCATGGACGTCAATGGCCGCCACGAAACCCGGGAAGCAACCGGCGACGGCCCTGTGGACGCTACCTTCAATGCGATCAAGGACATCATCCCGCACGACGCCACCCTGTCGCTCTACCAGGTGCATGCAGTGACCGAAGGCACCGATGCCCAGGCAGAAGTCTCTGTCCGGCTGGAAGCAAACGGACGGATCGCAACCGGCAAGGGCGCGGACACCGACACACTGGTTGCTTCCGCACGGGCCTATGTTGCGGCGCTGAACAAATTGATGATGCGCCAGCAAACCGGGAACCCGGGCGCCCTGCAGGCGGTCTGATAGGCCTCGTGAAAATTCATTCGCGCTACAACCGCGGGCGCCAAATAGGCGCCCGCGGTCATCTGGTTTTGGAAGTATGCGCATTCCCACCTTTTGGTCACGGTGAGGCAACTTAGTAGGGCTCGGTGCAAACCCGACTAAAGAATAAAGCGCATTGGAACGCTAACTCCTGGCGCGAAACCGTGCTCAAGTGTCTCCTCGACTTTCTCCAATCGGGTAACGATGTTTTCTTTCTCATCGCGTTCCCACTTAGGTTCACCGTTCGCTTCAAATTCTAAAGCCCCACTTACTGCGTTTCTCTTTTGGACATTCACTGCCTTGTAGCCGGTAAGGGTTATCTTCCTAGTCCCGGCTTCGACTAGGTAGCCTGGATGAAACCGGTTCCTTGGTGCATCTGCCTCCCGGGCTTCAACACAGGCAAGCGCCTTGCCATCTACAGATATCAAGACCTCTCGATCTGGCGACACCTTCTGGCGGGTCAAGCGGATTTTTAAGCGTGCTTTGCTACGTACTTCGTCGCTTTCCGCCCGTCGGCGCAATGGAGATCTTAAGCCGAACATCTCGAACAATTGAAATATCAGACTGCTACCACCAGTGAGGATGAGCGCAGTAACAAATTGAGAAGGCCATTCCAAATCATCTTTATGAACGAGGCCAAACGCCTTCAATACTTCGCCAACGGTGTTAATACCAAAACCGAAAACAAAAATTAGCGAGACGATAAATGAGATTGGTGTTTTCCAACCTCGTCCATCCAAGAATACTAGGAAATAACGGTAATTGAACAAAACCGACAAGCCAGATTCCAAAAGAATTGAAAGCACCAACAAGAGCAGGAGTTGTGCACCAATTACCTTAAGCTGCTCATCTGTTAACTCGATTTGTGTCGCAGATTTTTTAAGTTCAACAAGAAATGAATGGGAAATCTCCGGATTGCTCCCGTCTTTTACCTTGACCGTTATTGTTGTCGGATCCGTGGCATCAACCTTAGGAACATAAAGGAGGAAACGCCCATTTTTGCTCACAGAAACGGCATCCCCTTCCCGCTGCACCACAGGGGCAGAAAGCACGGCTTTTTCGCTGAATTCACTGCCATCCAATGGATACAGCACGCTCGGCTGACCTGCAGTGGCTTGTTGGTTGGTGAGTCCCGCCGCGACCGTTGGCGTTACGGAGATGGCAATCCATAACAAACAAGCAGAAATGACAATACGTATGAAATCCATAACTTCTCCCCTGATCTTCAAATAATAAAACCTTAAATTGAGTTTTGATAGAAAACAAATTTTAATAGCCCACTTTGGGATGACCATGATTTGAAGAGCAGGAAGCCACCGGCAAGGGCGCAGACACCGACACCCTGGTTGCGTCCGCGCGGGCCTATGTTGCGGCTCTGAACAAATTGATGATGCGCCAGCAGACCGGAAACCCGGGCGCCCTGCAGGCGGTCTGACCACCGCGCAGCAGCACACAAACAAACGTAAGGGGCCGCATCATCTGCGGCCCCTTTTCCGTTTAAGCTTGGTTCAATTCCAGCCGATCGTCAGGCTGACAGGACGTATGTCTGCATCGATGGGCTGAACAGCTGGAACAGATCGCAGGGCATGCCGGAGATCTGACGGCTTTCCCGGTAGCCGAAACCAGAGGCATGGAGGTTGTCGCGCGCTGATTTGTTGTCAGTGCGCACCATCGCTACGAGATGCGAGAAATAGGTGTTTTCGAAGAACCAATTTGCCAGTGCCTTGCACATTTGGGCCGGCAGCTCAGGCGTCTCCTTGATGGCCTCGGCCTCATAGCAATAGCAAAGGCCAATTTCCGATGTTTCCTCGAATGCGGAGAATCCTGCCCAGCCGACAAAAAGCCCGTCGCTGGTAAGTGCCTTCCACCGGCTGAAGCCGTGCTTGCGGGTGCTTTCTTCCGCGTCAGCCAGAAACCGGCTGGCAAAATTGGAGGCTTTCGGCTGACCTTCGTCCACCAAACAGTCGACAACATCCTTGTCGGAATGAAGTTCCCTGACCGCATTGAGATCGGCCTGTGAAAAGGGAACGAGACGGACAGAGCCGCATTCCAGGATTACATTTTGCAACATGGCCTCCCTTGCGCACCTTATCCCCTTGGCGGAGCAAATCCCCAAGTGCGCCAGCCAAGGTGGCTAGCAATAAAATACGCCAATACAATGGCGCTTAAATAGATCCGATGACCGAAAATGTCTAGTGGGAATTATACGGAGAGTTTATAAAGCTTCTAAAAGAATGCACTGCACAATAAGTTTCGTCTGGATGGTAAAAATATATACGAAAATTATTTTCTAACGTTAAGGCACCTGCACTAAATCTAATCAATAATTCCAAATACCAGTCTAAATAATATAAATTAGTTCAATTTTTAAGCAACATTTGTCATATCTTAAACACAATTCATGATTGCGCATCGCTCCAGCGCCCTTTTAGGGTATATAAACCCCTAAAGCAATCGCCGAAGTCAATCCGGCGGTGCTACTCAGAATTCGGGCAAATAGATGAGGTGGGCCGGACACTGGCGGCAATCGGATGAACCGAATCCGGGAACCGGTACAAGTGTTTCGAAGCCGCGCTGAATTCTGGCCCGCAGTTCACACTCACTGTCGTGCCGCACAACAAGGCCGGCAACTTCCGTAGCAGCCAAACTGAGATGATCGACATGCCATCGGATGGTCTTTTCGCAGCGCAAATGCCGGCCAAGGCGCGCACGAACGCCACCCGGTCCTTTTGCACTGCCGCAATAGACATAAAGCCCCTCGGGTAACTCGGGATTTCCCAGCCGGGCTATTGAGACCCGAATCGGTTTACTCAGCCTGAACAGCAACCCGTAAGTTCCAGGCAATGCCGGGAGCGTTTCCGCATTCGCCTCACCGGCAATCTGCTCCGCTTCAAGCTGCCTGGCAATTTTATCAGTCTCGGCAGGTATGGGCCGCATCACCGTTCGAAGCTCTCAATAACCTGGCGAGACAGACGATGCGGTGTATCTGCCGACGGGTCGATCCGCGTCCAGTCCGCCATCTGGTTGCGGAACCAGGTCTCCTGGCGTTTGGCATATTGCCGGGTGGCAACAGTCAGAAGGCGTTCAGCTTCTGCCTTGTCAACATCTCCTGCCAAAAGTGCAGCGACTTCTTTCACGCCGATGGCCCGCATTGCAGGCAGTTCTGTCGGCAACCTCAGATCCAGGAGCTGTCTGACCTCTTCAATGGCCCCTCCCTGCAGCATCAAGGACGCCCGCAAGGCAATTCTTTCATGGAGCCAGGGCCGTGGTGGTGCCAGCACAAACCGAACCGCCTGATCTGCTGACAACAGCGGTGCTCCATGAGCCTCTTCTTGCCACGAAGCAAGCGTCCGTCCCGTTGACTTTACTACCTCAAGTGCCCTGGTGAGCCTTTGCAAGTCCTGCAGCGCGTCGGCAGCCTCTGGGTCCAGCGGCCTGATTTCCGTTCTGACGGCATCAATCCCCCCTTCTTCGGCCAGACGCCGGCACCCGGCGCGCACATCCGGAACAATATCGGGCAGTTCGGCAAAACCTTCTGTCAGCGCCTTGAAATAAAGTCCGGTGCCGCCAACAAACACCGGCACTTTTCCTTCTGCCTGAATTTCAGCCAGTTGCTGCTCGACCAGCCGTAACCAGTCGCCAGTCGAAAAGGCCCGTTCTGCCGGAAGAACGCCGTAAAGACGATGGGGAACGCGCTCAAGGTCCGCCTGGGGCGGACGGGCGGTGACGACGGACAGCTCGCTGTAGAGCTGCATGGAATCTGCGTTCACAATGACGCCATCCAGCGCCTCGGCGACTTCAATTGCCAATGCTGACTTGCCGCTGGCCGTAGGTCCGGCTATCAGAATTGCACGGTGCTCCGTGTCCGTCCGTTCCTGCTCGTTAAACAAAGCCGCATTCATGTCTTACGTTGCCACTCTCGTTTCAAACCCGAACAGACCTGCCGTCAGTGCCGACCTTATGGCGCGTGTGGCTGGGATCCTCAAGACACCGTCGCCAGTTGTCGTGCTGAACGATGACGTAGCCGCAGAAATTACCTTCGACGGTCCGGAGCCATCAGAAGCCGACGCAGCGATCCGTGGCGTGCTGGGGGATACGCCAGCGGATGTCTTTGTGCAGCCAGCTGCGGGCCGGCGCAAGCGCCTGCTGATCGCAGACATGGATTCCACCATGATCCGCCAGGAATGCATCGACGAACTTGCGGCCGAGCTTGGCCTGAAAGACAAGATCGCAGGCATCACCGAACGCGCTATGCGTGGCGAAATCGACTTCGAACCGGCACTTCGCGAACGCGTTGCCCTATTGAAAGGCCTTCCGGTCGCCGCGATCGAAACCGTACTTGGTACACGCATTCACCTGATGCCAGGCGGCAGAACGCTGGTGCAGACCATGAAAGCCAATGGCGCCTATTGTGCGCTGGTGTCGGGCGGTTTCACCCACTTCACAAAAGCCATTGCCGCCATGATCGGCTTCGATGAAAACCGGGCCAATCTGCTTCTGGAAGAAAACGGCTCGCTCTCAGGACTGGTGCAGGAGCCGATCCTTGGAAGGGACGCCAAACGTGAACGGCTGGAAGCCCTTACCCGCGAACTCAAGATAGATTTTTCAGAAACGCTGGCAGTTGGTGACGGCGCAAATGATCTGGCGATGATCGAGCGGGCCGGGGTCGGTGTCGCCTACCGGGCAAAGCCGGCCGTTGGCGCTGCTGCAGATCTGCGGGTAGAGCACGGAGATCTAACCGCGCTATTGTACCTGCAGGGCTATTCTGCAGACGAATTTGCGCTGAGCTGAGCGCTGCAACCTAAAGATAAAGAATACCAGCGGGAAGCGTATGCTCCCCGCTGCACTTGGCTTGAAAATCAGGCAGCCTTGGACGGCTTGGCCTTGAGATCTTCCAGGATGTTCTGCGGAGAAGACGCGCCATAAGGGTCGCTGTCACAGTTGTCCGAGAAACCTTCTTCCTCAAACCAGCGCTCAACAACGCCATCGTTGATCACGGCGCCGTAGCGCCAGGAACGCATGCCAAAGCCGAGATTGTCCTTGGCTACAAGCATGCCCATCTTGCGCGTAAATTCGCCTGAGCCGTCCGGGATGACCTTGACGTTTTCAACGCCCTGAGCTTTTGCCCAAGCGTTCATTACAAACGCATCATTGACGGATACGCAATATATCTCGTCGATGCCCTGCTCCTGAAACTCTTCATAGAGTTTTTCAAAGTCAGGCAATTGGAAGGTTGAGCAGGTCGGCGTGAAAGCGCCAGGCAGGGAAAACAGGACTACGCGCTTGCCAGCGAAGAAATCCGCGCTCGACTTCGGCTCCCAGCGGAAAGGGTTCGGGCCTTCGATCGATTCGTCACGGACGCGGGTGCGGAATGTGACCTCCGGGATTCTTTTGCCAATCATCCGGTTTGCTCCTTGTTTGTGCTGTATGGGCCGCATCCGGTTTGAAGGCGGCCGGAAAGAGACAGGTGGTGGTGCCAGGCGGGCTGGCGAAACAGGTTCGCAGTGAGATTTCCGCGAGGAATGCTGCAACTGCTCAGTTCAAGAAGTGGCCGGCCAGAATGGCTTTCGCAACGGGTAAAATTGCCGCATTAGAATTACTCTAAATAAGTTCCAACAATTTGTATTCGTTATTCAAAACAGCCTCATGAATGGCGACCTTGAACGGCGCCCTTCTTGAACCACAGGCATAACAGAGAGTTTTGCAACGCACAATATCTTCATTCGCGCATGCTCGATGAATGCACGTACCATCTCCTGAGCCTGCCGCCTGAACGCGCATCCAGGTTTACAAAAACCAAAGGCCGCACAAGGCGGCCTTTGACAGTGTTTTCGATTGTTGAATGCCAGCAGGATCAGTCTTCAATCCGCACGGGGACAAACCTCAGTTCGCCAGTCGGATTGGACAGAAGCAACAAAGCCGAGCGCCGTCCCGCTTCCTTGACCTTCTCCACTTCGGCAATGACATCCTCAGGTGTTGCGACTGGCTGCTGCGCCACTTCCTTGATGACATCGCCGGCCTGAACCCGCTTTTCAGCTGCCGCACTGTCCGGCTTGACTTCTATGACCAAGACGCCTTCCACATCGGCTTCGATGTCGAATTTCGAGCGTCCATCATCGTCCAGCTTTGACAGGACCATACCGAGCACTTCCTTTTCGGCAGGCTTGTCAGCAGGATCATCCTTGGATTTGCTGCCGTCCTCGTCGCTTTCTTCCGAGGCTTCTTCGAGACGTCCGAGTGTTACCTGCAAAGTGACTTTGTCGCCCTTGCGCAGAACGAGGACATCCACCGCCTTACCGATCGCGGTTTCCGCCACCATACGTGGCAGTTCACGCATCGTCTCGACCGGCTTGCCATCAAACTCCAGAATGACATCACCCGGTTCGATCTTCGCGGCGGCTGCCGGACCGTCGTCCGATACACCTGCAACCAGGGCGCCCATGGCATCGTCCATGCCAAGGCTTTCAGCAATTTCCTCAGTCACTTCCTGGATCCGGACACCAAGCCAGCCACGGCGGGTTTCACCAAACTCCCGGAGCTGGGCGATCACGCGCGTCGCGGTTTTAGCCGGCACTGCGAAGCCGATGCCAATAGATCCACCGGAAGGGGAGATAATTGCCGTATTGATCCCGACCACCTGGCCATGCATGTCAAACAATGGACCGCCGGAGTTGCCGCGGTTGATCGAGGCATCGGTTTGGATGAAGTTGTCATAAGGACCGGAGTTGATGTCCCGGTTCCGGGCCGAGACGATCCCGACGGTCACCGTACCGCCAAGGCCGAACGGGTTACCGATCGCCATGACCCAGTCACCCACGCGGATTTGTTCCGAATCACCAAAGTTGACCTCAGGCAGAGGCGACTCCGGAGTCACTTTCAAAACCGCAATATCGGTTTTCTCGTCGGTACCGATCAATTCGGCCTTGAGTTTGGTGCCATCATTGAAATTCGCGGTGATCTCGTCAGCACCTTCAATCACGTGATTGTTGGTGATGATGATGCCTTCAGTACCGTCGATGACAAAACCCGATCCAAGGGATTGCACCTTTCGCGGACGGTCCTTGTCCCGGTTCTGCTTGTTGAAGAACTCTTCGAAGAACTCCTGAAACGGTGAACCATCAGGCACTTGCGGCAATGGAACCGAACGCTGGCTCTGCACGGTCTGCGCCGTCGAAATATTGACAACTGCATCGGCAAGCTTTTCGGCAAGATCTGCAACAGAGGCGGGACCGCCGTCGCCATGGGCATGCGCATTTGACAGCGGTTGAACGGCGACCATGCCGCCCAGCACCACACCGGCGGCCAGCGCCTTGGCCAACTTCAGACTGCGTTGATAGAAACCGGGGGCCATCGGGGCTTCTCCTCCATCGGATTCGGAATGTCTATCGGTCAGTGACCGTGGTCTGTATTTTACAATATACAAGAATAGAGCGGGCGGGAGACTTGTCGTTCCCCCGCCCTGCAAAATTGCGTTATCCCCGGATTACCCAGACAATCAGCACTCCCAGAGCGAGAGCAACAAGGCCGGTAATCCGCAATGTTTGGTCCGGAATATTAAGCGCACTGCGCATCATATTCTTCATGCCGCCTGGCGCCAGGGCATAGAGAGTGCCCTCAAGCGCCAGAACAAGTCCAATTGCAACGATCAGATCGTTCATTGAGCAGAAGGTGCGGCCGGCCGTTGACCGGAAGCTCCCTCTGAGGACGGAGATGCGCCCATCGGATCGTTGAAATAGCGGAAGAAGCTGGAGTCAGGAGACAGAACAAGACTGGTGTCTCCCTGACGCAAACCTTCTTCATATGCCTGCATGGACCGGTAAAACGCGAAGAAGTCCGGGTCAGCACCGAAGGCTTCAGCAAAAATCCGGTTCCGCTCCGCATCCCCGTCACCGCGGGTGATTTCAGAATCACGCTTGGCTTCCGCAACCAGGACCGTTGCATCACGGTCGGCACGGGAGCGGATACGGCGGGCCTGTTCCTCACCTTGCGCACGAAGCTCGGTCGCTTCCCGCTGACGTTCCGTCTGCATCCGGGCGAAAATGGCCTGGGAGTTGGCTTCCGGAAGATCCGCACGGCGGATTTTCACGTCAACAACTTCAATACCGAGATCGGCGGCGCTGCTGCTGACGTCCTTCCGGATGCTTTCCATCAGGCCGGCACGGTCATCGCGCACAACGGCGGTAAAGGAGGCCTTCGCCAGCTCCGAACGCAGCGAAGACTGCAGGAACGTTGACAGACGCTGGTTTGCACGCGGGATGTTGTTCACACGCTGGTAGAACAGCACCGGGTTGGAAATCCGGTAGCGGGCAAAGGCGTCCACGACGAGTCGCTTTTTGTCGGAGGCAATGACCTCCTGAGGCGGCATGTTCAAATCCAGAATCCGCTTGTCCAGATACACCACGTTCTGAATGAACGGATACTTGAACTGGACACCAGGATCCTGGACGACGTTTTCAACACGGCCAAGCTGCAGGACCAGAGCCTGCTGGGCTGGGTTTACGATGAAGACCGACATGTAGGCGAGAAACGCCACAATGGCGACCAGAATTCCGAAAAATCCGCTGCGCATTATTGGGTTCCTCCGGTCCGGCCACTTTGTGTCGCGCCACGTGAGCCAAGCTCATTCAGCGGCAGGTAAGGCAATACGCCCTGGCCAGATGATTTGCTGTCGATGATGATTTTCGAGTTCGAACCAAGAACCTTTTCAAGGGTTTCCAGATAGAGCCGCTCACGCGTTACATCCGGAGCGTTCTTGTATTGCTCGTAAATCTTGGTGAAACGCTGCGACTGACCGGTTGCCTCGGCGATTGCCTGCTCGCGGTACGCATTGGCAGCTTCCAGAACTCTGGCCGCTTCACCACGTGCTTCCGGAACGCGCCGGTTGGCATAGGCTTGCGCTTCGTTCTGAATACGCTCCTGGTCGGCACGGGCCGCCTGAACATCACGGAAGGAGTCGATAACCTGCGCAGGCGGGTCAACCTTCTGCATCTGCACTTCGGTAATCTCGATACCGGCTCGGTAGGAATCCAGCGTGTCCTGCATCAGCTTGTCGACCGCGTTCTGGATCGATACCCGGTTTTCCGTCAGGATGGCGTCAATGTTGGAGTTGCCGACAACTTCACGCATCGCGCTTTCGGCGACGGCTTTCACCGTACCTTCAGGGTTCTGGATGTTGAACAGGTAGTTCGCGATACCTTCACGGGTGTTCTTGATACGCCACTGCACCTTGAAGCCAACGTCAACGATGTTTTCATCGCCTGTCAGCATGAGGCTTTCCTGAGGCACATCACGCGAACGGATCGAACCGCCGGTGACGAACTCCTCTACCCCAACCGTCAATTCGCGCTGAAGTTCGACCTGCGGCTTGTAAACTTCGCCGATCGGATAGGGCCAATTGTAGTTGAAACCGGCGCCGGTCTGGTCGGCAACCTTGCCGAGCACCAGCTCTACGCCAACCTCACCCTTACCTTCGTCGACAATATAAATGCCGGTAAGCATCCAGCCGACAACGGCTAGGCCGATGATGATGAGGATGCCCAGCGCCCCAAAACCGCCGCTGCCGCCACCTGGCAATACGGTTTTCATCCGATCCTGTGTACGCTTCAGCAGCTCTTCAAGATCCGGTGGCTGATTTCCGCCGCCGCGGCTCGGACCGCCGCCCCAAGGGCCGCCGTTGTTTCCGCCGCCACCGCCGCCGCCCCATGGACCGCCGTTATTGCCGCCGCCCTTCCAAGGGCCACCGCCGCCACCGCCTGATTGATTGCTCCAGGGCATCAAAACTTCCTTTTTCCAAGGTGCCCGGCTTTAAACCCGATATGGGCCGCCGGATTACAATCCGCCTGTTCTGACTCACCGGGGGTTATAAGAAGGTTACGGCGGGCTTTCAACGCAAACCCCCCTACCTGTTCCGGAAAACCGCAGAATCTGTCAAATGGCAGGTGGGGCACCGTGTTCAAGCTTTCAAGGGCCCGGTTTTTTCCATTGTGTGAAATGGTTACCGTCCCAGCGCCATATCCACATGGGGAATGCCGTCTTCAAGGTATTCGGCTGAAACCGGTTTAAAGCCAAATCCTGCATAGAACTTCACCAGATAGGCCTGCGCCGATAATTCGATCCCGGTACCCGGTGCCAATTCTTGCGCCTTGGACAGTGCAGCCAGCATCAGTTGCCGGCCCTGCCCGTTTCCTCGAAAACCCGGCGCAGTCACCACCCGGCCTATCCGCGCAGATCCGCGTTCCTCGTCTGCAATGAACAAACGCACAGCTCCGGCCAGATCGCCCGTTCCGGTCTCGCGCACCAGATAGTGCAAGGCTTGCGGATCCTTGCCATCGATATCTGCGTAAACGCACATCTGCTCCACAACGAACACATCCTGGCGCAGCTTCAAAAGGCCGTGCACAGTGGCCCCGTCCATCTCGTCAAACCGGAGCCATTCGCCGGAGAACCCGGTTTCACCAGTAGACGTCATGTCATTGCCTTTCCAAGATCAATGCGCCAGGAACAGTGGAATCGAGCAATTTTCCAGCATATGGCGTGTAGTACCACCAAGGATATTCTGCCGGACCCGGGAATGCCCGTAGGCTCCCATGACAATCAGATCTGCCCCGGTCTGTTCGGCTTCTGACTGTATGACCTGCGAGATATCTTTGCCTTCTGAAACGACCGGCCGAACCGATACCTTGATCATGTGCCGGGCCAGAACCAGTGCCATATCGGCGCCGGGCTCCTCTCCGTGATCATCAGGTCCGGTTACCGGATCGACCACAAGAAGTGTCACCTGTTCCGCATCCTTCAGGATCGGCACGGCGTCCTTGACGGCTTCTGCCGCCTCTGCCCGGGAGTTCCAGGCAATCAGCACATTCTTGCCGGGCAGTCCGGAACTCGCTCCATCTGGGACAAACAGCAAAGGCCGGCCGGAATCAAACAGTGCGCCATCGATCGCCTGGCTTTCGACCGTGCTCAGGTCATCCTTTTCCGCCCGGTAAATCACGGTCAGGTCCGAATAAATGGCATGGCGCGCAACCAGATTGTCCTGCCGGGTGGCAATTGCCTGGTGCGCCCGGACATCAAAAGAAAGGTCCTCACCTGACAGATAGGCATCCGCCGCATCCGCCATTTCTTTCAATGCGGCCGCCCTCGCCTCTCCTTCTTTCAGCCAGATCTCAGTGTAACCGGCACCGCCGTAGCCATAAAACGGCAGAGATTCGCTTTCGCTGACAAGCAGAACGGCCAGATGAGCCTTTTGCCAGCGGGCGACTTCCACCGCACCGGCAAGGCTCTTTTTCAGATCGCTGGCGATATCGACTACGGCCAGAACGGTTTTGTAGGACATGGGCGTTTATCCAGTATTTGCGGCTTCTACTTCCAGGGTCTTCCGCGGCCCCGGATCTACTCTTGTCGCAAAGCATAAGATGATCCGGCAAAATGGGAATTGCTCTATCGCAAGGAGGATTGGCCGTTCCGCATCATGTCAGCGGAATGATGCGTTCATAGGTCACGAATTCGACCGCATCGCTGTCACGTTCGGATTTCGGCACCCGTTCGCGAGCGACTTCGCCCCAGACCAGCGGATCAATTTCGGGAAACCTGGTATCGCCATCGGGCTCCGCCTGCACTTCCGTGATTTCCAGCCGCTCAGCGCGCGCCATCGCAAGCCCGTAAACCTGGCCGCCACCAATTACCGCGATCTCCTCAACGCCAGCTTCCATTGCCAGTGTTGCCGCCCGTTCAATCGCGGCATCCAGGGAGACGGCCGTCTCTGCGCCCTCCGCATGAAACCTCGAGTCCCTGGTAATCACAATATGTGGCCGCCCGGGCAGCAATCCGGGCAAGGACTGAAACGTCTTGCGTCCCATGATCATCGGCTTGCCCAGTGTCTTTGCCTTGAAATGCTTCAGATCCGTCGGCAACCGCCAGGGCATGTCGTTGTCAGCGCCAATGACACCGTTGCGCGCCACTGCAGCTATCAGAAAGAGTTCCGGCATCACACAGCAATCGGCGCTTTGATGTGGGGATGAGGGTCATAGCCTGACAGCTCAAAGTCCTCATACTTGAAGGCAAAGAGGTCTGTCACATCCGGATTGAGCGTCATCACCGGAAGGGCGCGAGGCGTGCGGGTGAGCTGTTCCCGCGCCTGGTCAAAATGGTTCATGTAGAGATGCGCATCACCGAACGTGTGCACAAAATCACCGGGTTTGAGGCCGGTTACCTGCGCCACCATCATGGTGAGCAAGGCATAGGAGGCGATGTTAAACGGCACGCCCAAAAAGACATCGGCAGAGCGCTGATAGAGCTGGCAAGACAGTTTCCCGTCCGCCACATAAAATTGGAACAGTGAGTGGCAAGGCGGCAGAGCCATGTCATCCACCAGCGCCGGGTTCCAGGCAGACACAATCAGCCGGCGCGACTCCGGCGTTTCCTTGATCATGCGCAGAAGATTGGTGATCTGATCAATCGACCGGCCATCAGGTGCCGGCCAGGACCGCCATTGGTAGCCGTAAACTGGGCCAAGCTCGCCGTCTTCGTCCGCCCAGTCGTCCCAGATCTTGACGCCGTTTTCCTGCAGATATCTGACGTTGGTATCGCCGGCAAGAAACCACAACAGTTCATGAATGATCGATTTCAGGTGCAGCTTCTTGGTGGTGACCAGCGGAAAACCTTCCGAAAGATCGAACCGCATCTGGTGGCCAAAGACAGACCGCGTTCCCGTGCCGGTCCGGTCTTCCCGGTCCACACCCTCGTCCAGGATCCTCTGCATGAGATCGAGATATTGCTGCACGTTCTTGCCCCTAGCTTGCCGGATCGCGGTTCCGGTACTGTGTCAGATTCGCCGGTTCGAACCCAAGTACTCTGACCTATGCTCAGGCCTCCCGCGATTCAAGGCGGGGGGCCAGATTGTCAACAGCAGCCGCGCCAAATCCGCTCAGTCCCCTTTTATTTACCCGCATAACAGCCTATATCAGTCGTGCCGGTTCTCCGGCTACGGCAATAAATGGCCAGTGAAATAAACCTATCGGACCCGGGGGCGGTACCCGGCGCCTCCACCCAAGCGCATCAAGGACTTAACCAAGGTCTCGGATGTGTTTCGGCGGGGGCGAAATAGGATCGACGAGGGCGTAAAGACTGTGTTTTTGCTCGGCATTGTACCACCGTTATCGGGCTACTTTTATAGTTGCAAATGACAACTATGCTTCGGACATGGCTGTTGCTGCGTAACGCAGTACCGGTAGTCCACTCAAGCCCTGCTGGGTAGCACCGGTAGGCGGGGTTCGGAGGCACCTGGCAACAGAAGCCTCCACTTTCCTCCACTGCAGCCCTAAATAAACCCGTTAGCCGCGCAAATGGGGACTTTCCTTTTGCGCGCTCAAGCGTCAAATTGGTTCTAGGTCATGGACACATAAATGAGGTTGAAATGGTGGAAGTGAATTTGTTCGGATACAAGGCGCAAGCGTGCAGGAAACCTTCCGGTTTTAAAGGCTTGCAACGCTGTTGCCGGGCAAATTCATCCCATCGCGAAGCGACGCCAAAACGGCTTCGATCTGCAGCGTCAAACCGCTCAACCGGGCAGTGAGCCCGATTTTCGCGGTTTTCCTTGCCGATCATCGCCGTTTCTGACGCCATTTCGGCCTCATTTATGAGTCCATGACCTAACATCCTTTAACGAACGAATCCAAAGACCGGCAAAGGCCCGATGTCAGAAGACCTTCTCAGATACGACATCCTGATTCAGGACGCGCTGCGCGGCGCAGTTAAGAAAATTCTAGCCGAGGTCGGACGCACCGGACTTCCAGGCGAACACCATTTCTACATCGCCTTCGACACCACAGCGCCGGGCGTGCGCATCTCCAGCCGCCTGAAAGAACGTTACCCGCAAGAAATGACGATTGTTCTCCAGCATCAGTTCTGGGACCTGGCAATCGGCGAGCATGCCTTCGAGGTTGGCCTGTCATTTGGCGGCGTGGCTGAAAAACTTCTGGTCCCCTATTCCGCGATCAAGGGCTTTTTTGATCCATCGGTCCAGTTTGCGCTGGAATTCGATCCCGGCAAAACAGCCGAAGAATTGCCCGAAGAGCTTCTGGAAGCCGTTGAGGAACTGGCCAAGGTAGAACAGGCCGAAGAAGCCGCGGCGGCCGCAGAACAATCCGGCGAAGCTGCTGAGGCTGGCGACAAATCTGGTGAAGCCGAGCAAGACGACACCAAGGCTCCGGAAAAGGCAGAACAGGACGATGCCAGCGGACAGGTCGTGTCGCTGGATGCTTTCCGGAAGAAAACCTGACCGGATCCTGTCATGAGCGCCGAGATCGTCAACCTGCGCATGGCCCGAAAACGCAAGGCGCGATCCGATCGGGAGGCCGAGACGGAAAACAACCGGCGCAAGCACGGCCGCACCAAGGAAGAAAAGCAGGCCGCTGACCGCGAGCGGTCCGGCCTGAAACGCAAGGTTGACGGGCACAGGCTGTCGGACGGATCTCAATCAGAAGACCTGCCGAAAGCGCCAGGCGATTAAACTCATGCCGCTTGTCAAGCGCTCCATTTCCCTTCATGGCCACCGCACCAGCCTGGCACTGGAACCTGAGTTCTGGCAGCAAGTTGACGGTATTGCCCGTCAGCGCAATCGCTCGCTCGCGGCCCTGATTGCCGAGATTGATGACAACCGGGACCCGGATGATGCCCTGTCATCTTCAGTTCGCGTCTGGGTTCTCAAATCGGTGTTGGAACGCCAAGACAGCTAAAAGAAGGACTGCTTCCTGGCGGTCTGTCAGCGCGCTGCGAAGCTATTGTTATCCCAATTTGTTCGAACTGGCTGTCCGTGGATCGCTCTCAAAGCAAAACGGCCTTGAAAGCCGCACCTGTGTCGCGTTGTATCGCAAATTGCACGGTCTAATCGCAGATACTCCCCGACACGAACCGAATGAGGCTCCCCCATGCGCA
Source organism: Roseibium sp. (assembly GCA_965230705.1). GTDB lineage: Bacteria > Pseudomonadota > Alphaproteobacteria > Rhizobiales > Stappiaceae > Roseibium. Next base: position 895,771 of record CBDDLN010000002.1, read on the forward strand.
GCTCGAAACTTATCCACGTTGTCAGCGCCCATGCGGCGGGCGAAGTTGGTGATGTCATTGTCGGCGGCGTCGCCACTCCACCCGGCGAAACGCTTTGGGAAAAAAGCCGCTGGATCGCCACAGACGAGACGTTGCGCAATTTCGTTTTGAATGAACCGCGTGGCGGCGTTTTCCGTCATGTGAACCTGCTCGTGCCGCCGGTCAACCCGGACGCTGACGCAGCGTGGATCATCATGGAGCCGGAAGACACACCGCCCATGTCGGGCTCAAATTCCATGTGCGTTTCCACTGTTCTGCTGGAAACCGGCATCCTTCCGATGGAAGAGCCCGTAACGGAGCTCACCCTGGAAGCGCCCGGCGGCCTAGTCAAGGTTACGGCAGAGTGCCGCAATGGCAAGGTTGAGCGCGTCAGCGTTGTTAATCTGCCGGCCTTTGCAGACAAACTAGACGCGACCTTGAAGGTTGAAGGAATTGGCGAACTGATCGTCGACACTGCGTTTGGCGGCGACAGCTTTGTTCTCGTCGACGCAGCACAGCTGAATTTGGAGCTTGAGCCAGAAAACGCCCGCCTGTTCGCACAGCTTGGCGCCAAAATCACCGACGCAGCCAATCAGCAACTCGGCTTTGCCCATCCCGGGCTTCCCGACTGGAAGCACATTTCGTTTTGCCAATTCACCTGGCCAACCGAGGAAATCCAGGGTGGGCTCAAAGGCGCAAACACGGTTGCAATCAAGCCCGCCAAACTGGACAGATCTCCTTGCGGCACGGGAACATGCGCCCGGATGGCCGTTTTGAACGCCAAGGGTCAGTTCGCTGCGGGGCAATCCTATCTCTCAACTTCAATTATTGGTTCGCAGTTTGAGGGAAAAATCCTGAAAGAAACGATGGTCGGCACCAGGAAGGGCATAATTCCATCGATTGCCGGGACGGCCTATATCACGGGCACCCATCAAATCATGCTCGACCCTCTCGATCCCTGGCCAAGCGGCTACCGGCTCAGCGATACCTGGCCATCTGGCGGATAGCGGCTTGATCTCTATTCAGCCACCGTACCAGCTTGGCGCTGGAGCCAGAGTGCTTGCAGCAAGTTGACGGGATTGCCTGTCAGCGCTGCAGTGTAAGCAGCCTTAGAGTTTCCCTCACCATCGCGGAAAACGGCAATATCGAGTCTTGCCGCTCTTCAAACGTCAGTTGTGTGACCACAAACACTCAGTTTGGCGTATTCTCATCCCATCTTGAAAAGCGCGGGCGACGGAATGGTTCGGCGCGGCACGAAAGAGACGGGAGAAATTCCAATGACGAACAGTGATAGCAAAGACCAGGCATCCAACAGCGGAAGTGCTGAAATCGAAGAACTCAACAATGACGACCTCGATCAAGTGGTGGGAGGCAACTTTCCCTATCCCGATACCGGATCTTCCTCGTCCGCCGGCGGCAAAAAAGGCAAGGGCTCAAGCAGTAGCGGCAACGAAGCAAGTGGCTCTAAAGCTTCAACTTCTTCAACCAATTCGTCGGTTACGACTCCCAGTGTGGACGTGAAAGTGGAAGGTGGCAACGCAGAGAGATTTTTGGATCTGACCACACAAAAGCAGGATTGAGTGGCCACTTTGTTCAAGAGGAATTGAGTGTTTCAAGCCGGTTGCGACCTAGGATTCGGACTCATTCAGGACCATGCAATAACGATTGAGACGAGAGCAATGCCTTGACTGTCCAGCCATTTGCGGCTTCTTTGTTGGCATGTTTGTAGCCGCACAACAGTCCAAATCGCTGAAAAAACCCTGCTCACCCGGGGGAGCGAACCACTATGCGCGTTAGAAACTAGCAGACATAGTTTGACCTCAACCCCGCCGGTTCCGACGGGGTTTTGTTTTGCCCGTCTCCGGCTCCAATGGAGACAATATGACCCAAACCGACTTTACCTTGCAGGGGCTATGGCTGCCCCTCGTCACGCCGTTTCAAGACGGCGAAGTCGACACCGCTTCACAGCGCCGCATCGTCAGCCATTACGCGGCACAACCTGTTGACGGTCTGGTGCTAGCTGGAACGACCGGGGAAGCAATGACCCTGAGCGCCAGTGAAACCGAGGAGATCGTTCAGGAAACCAGGTCCGAACTCGCGGCCATTGGACGTGAGATGCCCGTGTTACTGGGGATTTCGGGAAGCGACACCCGGAAAATGAGCAAGGCTCTTTCAGATATCTCCGGCTGGCCGGTAGACGGGTATCTGGTCTGCTGTCCCTATTACACCCGCCCTTCCCAGGAAGGCTTGTGCGGACACTTTTCAAAGGTTGCCGACAGCACGGATAGGCCCATTGTCATTTACAACATTCCCTACCGGACAGGCGTGAACCTCTCAAATGACAGTCTGCTGAAGCTCGCGGAACGGAAAAACATAGTTGGATTGAAGGACTGCTCCACCGATCCGCATCAGGCGTTTGAATTGCTGAGTGAGCGCCCGAACGGATTCTCGGTAATGACCGGTGAGGATCTTTCCTTCTTCAACGCGCTCTGCCTGGGAATGAACGGCGCCATCTTGTCAGCGGCCCACGTCCACACCGCTGAATTCGCCCAAATCCGGCAGCATCTTTTGCAGGGAGAATTGACTGAAGCCCGAACTATCTGGCGCAAATTGTACCGCTTGACACAAATGCTGTTTTCCGAGCCGAGCCCGGCAGCTCACAAATACTGTCTTTGGCGCCAAGGCCTTATCAGCAGTCCTGAAGTCCGGTTGCCTATGACCGCGGCCAGCCCGAGCCTTGCGCAGCAGATAGACCGTATTCTTGAAACTGTCTGAAGCACACGTGGCAAAAAGGATCAGCGGCGCACGCCGCCGTTGATCAAGGGATCAGGCGCGGCATCGAGCAGATGGGCCGGAATACCGATCTCCCGGGCAAGGAGATCTTCAATCACTCGTGGCGGGCCCAGTGGCTTAAGCTCCACGTCATCCCCGGTGCCGCCTGACTGCGTAACGGGATCTGCAGGCTGCAACACAAGTGGGCCGCCTGTCGCGCTGTCGTTTTCATCAATGAGCGCACGGATCCGGTCTGCGAAATCAGTACTTCCTGTTGATGCCGAGGCGCGCGGGTTTTCAGCGGGGCTAGGCGGAACCGGTGCCTGGCTCTGGTCCTGCTCGACCGGAGCACTTTCAGTGTCGGCTCCATTGGCGGCCGGCGTCTCATTTGCATTGTTTTGTGCGTCCGCTTCCGCTTGTGCAGCAGCCTCCGCAGCCAGCCGTGCAGCCTCGGCGGCCTCTTCGGCCTCCCGTTTCCGGCGCTCCCGGTCTTGCTTCTGACGCTTCATTTCGCGCAGCAGCCGGTCACGTTCGAGAATTTCCGCCTGTAGCTTCTCAACCCGCTCGACTTCCTGCTCAAATGCCCTGAGGGTCAAAAACGCACTGAACGGTGCAATGTCGATGGACCGCAGCGGTGTATCAACCGGCCCGCTGAACAGCATGCCGACCTGAGGTTCTGCGCCAGTAACCGCATTCTCGCCGGGATCAACCTCCATGGAGAAATCACCCTCCAGGGTCCAGGAGTTCAGATTGATTTCCGCAGACCCGAAGAGGTCGGCGCGCTCTGAATCCACCACGATGTTGCGGGCACTCAAGCGGCCGCCGATGAGCGTGACCGCACCTTCCATTTTCTGAAAATCGAGATTGCCTGCGCCCATATGGCTGACAAAGACTTCACGGATCCGGTCGTCTTCAAGTTCAAGACCGGCATCAACGGCCCGCATGACCAACGGAAACGCCTGCGGATTTATGCCCCTAAGTTCGCCCTTTTCGACCGAGAAGGTGCCGCCACCAGATAGCCCCGCAACCAGCCCTGAAATCGAGCGGCCCGCCCCCTCATATTCCAGGAAGAGGTCAAGTGTCCCGGTCGCAACCGGCCGGCTATCGCGCAACCAGATCAGATCGCGCAGCGCTGCATCTTCCAGCTTCAAGGTGCCGGAGACAGCTCCTTCCGCACCGGATCTCCGGATGGCCATTGTCCCGTTGAGCTTGCCGCTGGCATAGACACCATTGAGGCCGTCGAGACGCATCATCATCGGTGTCAGCCGCAGTTCCGAACGGACACCGCGCACCACATTCACTTCGTCGATGATTAGCCGGTCTGTTTGCAGATCGAGGGTCAGATCGGTGCTGTCGAACAGCGGTGCACCAAATGGGCCGTTCGGCCAGATGCTGGATCCGTCACCGGCTGAGAACCATTGGTCCGGACCAAGGATTGCTTCGGACAGGAACCGGAGGTCGAGGGACCCCAGCCTCATTTTTCCTTTCACGCGTCTGTTTGTTTCTCCAGGCACCGGAACCATGTCGCCGAAAATCTGACCATCCAGAGCGACGCCCGCAACAGTGCCTTGAAGCCCATCGACCGTGAACTTGGTCCCCTGCCCTGCCAGATTGAAAACGAGATCTGCATCGATATTGCCAGCCATCACCGGCAGGACCCGCCCAGCCAGCAGAGCGAAGGGCGATACATCCGGCGCAGACGCTGAAACCGCAAACCGGTAATCCGGTTCCTCGCCCTCTTGAAGCTGCAACTGACCGTCAATTCCGATCTTTCCCTGACCGGTTGAGGCATCAAGAACGATTTCCAATCCATCCTCTGCCTTGCCATTCGTGGTCAGGTTGAGTTTGCCGGCCCCCAATTCTCCAACCGGCAGAATGTCAAAACCGAGCTGCCGCAGAATCTGACCGCCATCTGGCCCTTCCAGCGTCAAACCCAAGGCGATTTCGGCCTTGCGCCATTCGTCAACCCGGCCATTGAAGCCGATGCCGATTTCAGTGGTCGCACCACCTGCATTGCCGGTAAGCTGGAACTTCGCCTCGCTGATCCCGTCACGGGCAGAGGCTTGCAATTCAGCCTGAAATTTCGCCGGAACAAGGAACGAAGCAGCGCGTTCCAGCCGGTCCAGGATTGCGCTCTCCGGTAACAGGCTTGAAGTGAGGGCAACCAGTCCTGTCAGGTTCTCAGCATTCAGCGTTCCGGACAGCAAGCCCTCAGGCGCGGTCAAGATGTTGTCGACACGCCCACCAACGTCCAGCTCGGCTCCGGCAAGATCTTCGGCGTAGAGCCTATCGATCCGAAGCCCGTTGTTGGAATATTCGGCTTCCAGCGCCAGACCCTTGCCATCCAGTTCGCGTATGCTGATTTCACGCGCCAGGACCCGCAGGGACACATCCAGATCTTTGAGACCGTCATCGGGCCGTTCAAATATCCCGGCGAGCGTTTCAATCTGATCAAGGTCCAGCTTGTCGGCATCCAGGCTGAGCGAGAAAACCGCGTTGCCGGATTTCGGTTTCCGGTAGGACAAGGCCCCCGTTGCCTCTGCGCCGGCAAGCTCAAGACGCAGGTTGTCGAGAGCAGCACCCGTCGGGACCACATTCAGCCGCCCCTCAACCGATACAGGCTGAATGGCCGAAGACCCCTTGCCCGACTGCCGCCACCAGGCAGCGAATACGCCCGGCTGCTCCGTGGCAACCGACACGCTTCCGCGGTAGGTCAGCTCGGGATGAATGGCCAAATCGCCTTGCGTGGCAACGATCGTCCGGCCCGGCGCCCGGCCGGCAAGGCGCGCGATCCGCCAGCCGCCCAAGGTCGTTTCAAGGTCAAGACGCACATCCTGCGCCAGGCTTCCCCCCATGACCACGGCCGGGAAATCCAGAGCCACGACCCCGCTCATATCCGGGATCGGCACCCGCTTCAGCGTTGCAATCAGCTTGGGTGCAGCGTCATCAAAAGAGACGGGGGCTTGCGGCCCCCCGCCGAACAGCCGGTCAAGGTCCACCTGTTTTGACCGGGCCCGGATTTCAAACCGCCGCTCACCTGAGTGGACAATCTCGGCTTCGCCATCCAGACCAAACAACTTGTCCTCAGGACCATGCCGGTACTCAAAAGTCGGGATGGCCAGACGGCTGACATCGACGGAAAACTCTCCATCTGCACGCCAGGCCTTGTCCGCTTCGCTGTCATCCTGAATGGATTCCAGATCGAACGTGCCGGCAAATCCTGGGGCCGCGTCCTCGTGGGCCAGCATTCCGTCAAAAGCGACGTTGAGCGGCCAATTGGAAGGTGTGACCTGGCCTTTTACGCGGATCCCGCCTTCTGGGCGCTTGCGGCCTGTTGCCAACTGCACGCTGTAAGGCTTGCCGTCATAAGTCAGACTGCCATCAACCCGGAACGGACCATCCAGCGTCCTCGCGCTGACCTGAAGATTGCCATCGTCAAACCGGTGCGTTTGCCCCGAGCGCGCATCGATGATCGATACAGCTCCGTCCGTAATGGATATCCGCTCGAAGGCAACATCTTCGGCAGGCAGAGCCGCCAGAACGCCGTCGGTTGTGATCGCGGTCAACCAGTCGAGGCGGCCATTTTCGTCCAGCGACAAACTGAGATGCGGGCGCTCCATTTCCATATCGAGCACACGAACCTCACCCTTCATCAGCGGCGGCAGTTCGATCCGCATCTGAAACCGGGAGACAACAAGCAGCGGATCTTCGGCTTCTCCAACCCTAACGTCGGTAAAGGTCACTGCAGGAGACGGCAAAAGGCGGATGTCCGCATCGCCCAGAACAGTTACATTGTGCCCCAGGACCCTTTCGGCATATTTTTCGAAAGTTGACCGGTAGACCGTCCAGTCGACAAAAAACGGCCCGACCAGTGCGGTAATCAGCACCAGTATGACCGCCACCCCCAACGTGATGAAAACGGAATTCAGATCCAATTCTCCTTGTTTGCCGTCCGCCTATCGCCAGACCGGCCTTCCCGCTTCAATTCCCGCCAAAACCCGCGGCTTCATCAACCAGCAATACGAAACCGTATCATGACATCTGAACGATCTTGCCCGGATTGAGAATATTGTCCGGATCAAGCGCCCGTTTTATGGCCGCCATCATATCCATGGCTTTGCCATGCTCTTTATTCAGATATTTCATCTTGCCCTGTCCAACGCCATGTTCGCCGGTGCAGGTTCCATCCATTTCAATAGCGCGCCAATTCAAACGTTCCACAAAATCCTCGGCCGCTGCAATTTCGTCCGCACTGTTCTCGTCAACAAGGACCTGAACATGGAAATTGCCATCCCCCACATGCCCGACAATCGGCGCAACCAGGCCTTCGGCTTCAATATCCTTCTTGGTTGCGCTTACACATTCGGCCAGCCGTGAAATGGGGACACACACATCGCTCGCCACAACCTTGGCCCCGGGGCGGAGCGTGAATGCGGCCCAATAGGCATCGTGCCGGGCGGCCCAAAGGTTGGTTCTCTCTTCAGGTTTCGTCGCCCAACTGAACGGCCCGCCGCCGTATTCCTCCGCAATGGAGCCAAACAGCTCTGACTGCTCTTTGACACCAGCCTCGCTGCCATGAAATTCCAGGAACAGTGTTGGCGTTTCCGCGAAGTCCAGCTTGGAGTAGGTGTTGCAGGCCCGCACCTGCAGCTCATCGAGAAGTTCAATACGCGCGACCGGAATTCCGCACTGGATTGTCGAAATGACCGCGTTGCACGCTGCCTCGATGCTCGGGAACGGACAGACGCCGCCGGAAATTGCTTCCGGCTGACCGTGAAGCCGCAGGGTCAGTTCGGTGACGATACCCAATGTGCCTTCGGAACCAACCATCAACCGGGTCAGATCATAGCCGGCTGACGATTTGCGCGCGCGCCCGCCTGTATGAATGATCTCGCCGCTTGCGGTGACAACCGTCATGCCGAGCACCGCGTCTTTCATGGTGCCATAGCGGACTGCGTTGGTTCCGGAAGCGCGCGTTGCCGCCATGCCTCCAAGGCTCGCATCCGCACCGGGATCAATCGGAAAAAAGAGGCCTGTATCCCGGAGGTGGCTGTTGAGCTGCTTCCGGGTAACGCCGGGCTGAACCTGGCAGTCGAGATCCTCCGAATTGACGGCCACGATCTGGTTCATGCGCGACAAATCAATCGAAACCCCGCCACCTGGCGCATTGATGTGACCTTCCAGCGAGGTGCCTGTTCCGAACGGAACTACCGGAACCTTGTGTTCAGCGCAGATGCGGACAATCTCGGCCACTTCTTCCGTGTTCTCGGCAAAAACGACGGCATCGGGCGCCTGGTTCGGCAGCCAGGTTGTTGTGTGTCCATGTTGTTCGCAAACGGACGGAGATCGGGAACAGCGCTCACCAAATCTCTGCACCAGAAGGTCTGCCACGAGTTTGTTTTTTTCTTCGTTCCGTTCAACGTGCAACTGCATGGCGGCCAACGACATTTCAGATTATTCCTCGCTCTTATTCTTCTCTGCGTTTTCGCAAACTGGTTCAAACATGTTAGGCCAGTTTGTAACAAGGAAAGTCAAGATTCTCGAGATATATGCATCGCGGAATGCCGGTTGGAGGAAAAATGGCTACAAATTGGCCCGTTCAGATGGTTCCGTCTTCTAAAATGACCGTCAAAGACGAGTGGATGGATTACAATGGGCATCTGAATATGGCCTATTACAACGTGCTTTTTGACACAGCCACAGATGACGTTTTTATCAGACTGGGTCTCGGACCTGACTACGTCAAAGAACGCAATGCCTCCTTTTTCACTGCAGAAGCCCATGTCTGCTACGTCCGCGAACTGTCAGCAGGCATGCCTGTAACGGTAAAAATGCAGCTGATCGACCACGACAGCAAGCGCTGCCATTTCTACCAGGAAATGTATCACGCCGAAGAAGGCTGGCTATCGGCCACCAGTGAACAGCTTTGCCTGCATGTTGATCTGGGAGCCCGCAAGGTTGTCCCCTGGCCCGATGATATCATGGTGCAGATTGATGCTTTGGGACAGGCACACAAGGGATTGCCCAAACCTGAGCGGGCGGGCCGCCATGTTGAGATCAAACGAAAACCGGCAGCCGGATGAATTATTCAGATAACGCAGCCGTGTAGTTCCCGACTCGCTCAAGACGTGGAATACTCCGGAGTAGAATTTCCCAAATGATGATGAGGACTTGGTGGGAGTCTGACATCTTCTGTTCACGACGCGATATATGATCCACTTCGTCGATACAATCCGCAAGCTTCCGCAAATACTCGCCAGCTGGATTGCGCCCAACATCAGGCTGTTCAGGACCAACCGGCTGCCGGTGGTGTGGGGCCTTGCGATTGCCATCGGTTTCTCCGTTTCAATCGCCGCCATCGCTTTCAGGACCGCGATCGGCCTGTTTCAATGGCCTTGGCTTGGAACGACGGAAGAAACCGTCATAACGGCAGCGCTCGGACAGCCGTGGTGGGTCATATTGTGCGCACCGGCGGTCGGCGGTCTGATTGTCGGCTGGATCTTGCAAAAGTATCAGCCCAAACAACGGGCCGGAGGCGTCGCCGACGTCATTGAGGCGCGTGCCCTTGGCGGCCGTGGATTGCCGCTGATTTCCGGCCTGCGTTCTGCATTGATCACGACAATATCCCTTGGATTTGGTGCCAGTGCCGGCCGTGAGGGGCCGGTGGTACACCTTGGCGCAACCATTGGAACGGCGCTCTGCCGGCTGTTCCACTTACCCGATTCCGCAAGACGTATTCTGCTGGCCTGCGGTGTCGCAAGTGCCGTATCCGCCTCGTTTAATGCCCCAATTGCCGGCGTTCTCTTTGCCCATGAAGTGATACTCGGCCACTACGCCGTATCGGCCTTCGTACCAATCGTTCTTGCATCGGCAATGGGAACCTTGATGTCCCGCCTTTGGTTTGGTGACGTCGCAGCCTTCGTGATCCCCCACTACGAGATCACGTCCTATCTTGAGATCCCAGCCTTCGCCCTGCTCGGCCTGACCTGCGCGGCGGTTGCCATTATCTTCCAGTTCTGTCTGATTGGTACCGACTGGGCCGCCCGCAATGTCAAGATGCCGCTTTGGCTGCGGCCGGTTGTTGGCGGATTTGCCGTCGGCGCCATTGCCCTGGCATTTCCCGGCGTCCTGGGTGTTGGCTATGAAGCGACGGATGCCGCGCTCAAACACCAGCTTACGATAACCACCTTGCTAGCGCTTCTGGTTGCCAAAACGGCAGCAACATCGATCACGCTCGCCTCGCGCTTTGGCGGTGGGATATTCTCGCCTGCGCTTTATCTCGGCGCCATGACCGGTGGAGCCTTCGGTCTGATCGCGGCATCGGTTTTCCCCGAGATGGCCTCAAGTCACGGCCTCTATGCGATTCTCGGGATGGGGGCTGTCGCGGCGGCTGTTCTTGGCGCCCCGGTTTCAACGACGATGATCGTCTTTGAGCTGACCGGCGGCTATGCGCTGTCGATCGCATTGCTGCTTGCGGTTTCGATCGCCACTGGATTGACCCAGGCAATTCACGGGAAATCCTATTTCCACTGGCAACTCGGCATGCGCGGCGTCTCGCTTCATGAAGGGGCGCACCAGTTCCTGTGCACGTCGGTCAAGGTCAAGGACTTCATGGACCCGCCGCCGGAGGCCGAAGACGCACTGGTCTTTAATCCTGGAAAGGACGGCGCCTATTTGCATCCGGGCAATTCTCTGGAAAGTGCGCTCAAGACATTCGATGAATCCGGATCCGGGTACCTTCCGGTTGTCGATCCGGAAAATCCGACCCGGATCATCGGCATTGCCTGGCACGTGCGTGCGCTCAGCTATTTCAATTCAGCCCTGATCAAGGCGGCGGAAGAAGAACACCGTTAGGCCACGGCTAACTTGAAGCGTTCTGGCCCTTTTTCTGGAAACGTTTTGGCGGCGCTGTCGGAGAAATCTTCCCGGCGTATTGATGGGAGTTGTTTTTTCCCAGCAGCCGCGAGACCCACTCCTTTTCTTTCATATGCAGCAAGCCCTGACGGCCCTTGATCCCGGGCAAGAGGAAGGGATCAAGGCCGGTAAACGGCAAGAACGGATTACGCCGCAGCGATCCATAGATGCCGACCCGAACCGAAGGCCTTGAACTGCGCCCGCGGGCATGAAACCCGTGCGTATCTGCAACCACCAAAGAGTTTCCAGGAACGTCGAAGCTGACCGGTTTCGGATAACCGAGCTCATCAAGTTTTTCTGCACTCAGCCGGAAAGACCCGCGCGCATGCAACCGGTTGGCCGATGAAGCCGCCTCTTCGCTCTGGCGCTGTTCCCAAGCTTCCCGTTCCGGTGTGAGCCTGTGAGAACCTGGAACATAGTTGAAGGGCCCGTCCTCCAGAGCCACGTCATAAAGGAAAAACCAGGATTTGGCCGTCGGTTGAAACGTGTCTGAATGAAAACTTGTCTGCGGGTCCGGCTGGCCTGCCTTTGGCCGCGTCAAGACGATATGAAGGTAAACGATTGGCTCTGCGTTGGTTGAAGCCGCGTAGCGCAAGCTGTTTTGGAACAGATCGCTGTTCACAAAGGCATCAAGATGAGGCAATCCGCGCAAGACTTCGGGGGGAAGCGGAATAAACCGGGTAACCGCATTGCCCTGACGCATGTCCCAAGCGTGGAACGTATTCGACTCGACCTCCTGCCGCAGCCCGGCAAGATCCTCTGCTGACAACACGTCTGACCGCTTGATAAAGCCGTTTTCTTCAAAGTGAATACGGTCTTCCTCACTCACCAGATGGGTGAGACGTTTTCTCCGCCAGTCGCTCATGCGCTCGGCGAGCCGCATGCGCTTCACATGCAGGCCACGCTCATTGAGCCGCTGGCTGCCGATAATCGGATTGTCGCAAAAGGATTTGGCACCGGTCGCAAGTTCGGCCGCCCAAATCGGTGATTTCAAAATATCCAACGCCCGCATGAAATGCCCTCAGTCCACGGGTTCGCTTATCAATACCTCAGTAAGTTTGGCAGCTGAAGCTGCCAAACATCCTGTCGAAGTTTCAGGCTCAGCAGCCTAGATTGCGGCTGTCGCGGCGGCAAGCCAGTCCTTCGGCGTGCCATCCAAAAGCGGGCTGACACTATCAAAGACCTTCTTGTGATAGCCATTCAGCCAGTCAATTTCCTCATCGGTCAAAAGCGACCGGTCGACAAGCCGAAGGTCCATGGGCGCGAGCGTTAGCGTTTCGAAGCCGAGCATGACACGTTCGCCGCCTTCTATCGGCGTGGCCTCGGTCACCAGTTCGAGGTTTTCGATCCGGATGCCGTATTCTCCGGCCGGGTAATATCCTGGCTCATTTGAGAGGATCATTCCGGGTTTCAGTGGAACAACACCTGTCTTGGCGATCCGCTGCGGCCCCTCATGAACAGACAGATAGGAGCCGACCCCGTGCCCAGTACCATGATCGAAGTCCAATCCGGCCTTCCATAGGTCTATCCGCGCCAGAGTATCGAGCTGTGCTCCGGTCGTGCCTTCCGGAAATCTGGCCATGGAAATGGCAATATGACCTTTCAGGACCAGGGTGAAGTGCCGTTTCATGTCCGCGGACATCTCACCAACGGCAAGCGTGCGCGTAATGTCAGTGGTGCCGTCCTCGTATTGGGCGCCGCTATCGATCAAGAACGGCTTGCCTACCGGGATTGGCAAATTGCTTTTCTCACTAACCCGGTAGTGGCAGATCGCGCCATTTGGCCCCGCACCGGAAATGGTATCAAAGGAAATATCCTTGAGCACACCCGTCTCGCGCCGGAACTCTTCCAGTTTCTTGGCTGCCCCGATTTCATCGAGAGTTCCAGTCGGTGCCATCTCGTCAAACCAGCACAAGAAGCGGACATAGGCGGCCGCATCACGCAAATGCGCCGCCCGTGCACCGGCAATCTCCGTTTCGTTCTTGATCGCTTTGGGAAGCAAAACCGGATCGGAGGCTTCGACCAGCGAACCGCCGGTGTCGGTTATAGCCTTGGCGATTCCTTCGCCTGCAAGCCCGGGATCGATCAGCACCTTCTTCCCTGCAGCGCCCAGAACGGCCAATCCAACGTTGAACAGCTCGGGTTCCTGAAGGTCGCATAAATCCTCAAGTGCATCGCGAACCGCATTGGAAAGCTTTCGTCCATCGATATAGAGCGCCGGACGCCCTTGCGTTGGGACTGTCGCAAACGAGAGCGGTAGCGGTGTATGGCTGACGTCCGAGCCGCGAATGTTGAACAGCCAGGCAATGGAATCGGGCTGCGTCAACACACAGGCATCTGCCTTTTTCTCTGCAATTGCCTTTTGAATCTCAGCGATCTTGTCAACTGCCGACTTGCCCGCAAGCGCTTCGGAATGCAGCGAAACTGCGCCAACCGGTTTTTCGGGGCGGTCCGCCCAAACGGCATCAACCGGATTGTCATCCAGTGCCACCAGTTCAGCACCTGCTTCAGCGCAGACTTTGCGCAGTTTGCGCACCTCACGGACGGTGTGAAGCATGGCATCAAACCCGAGTTTCTGGCCAGCTTTCAAACGTTCCGACAGCCACTCGGTAACCGGTTCGTTGATGAGATGGCGGGCCGGAAAGACATCCATGTCAACCTGCTCGCGTACCTGGATGGTATAGCGGCCGTCCACAAACACGGCAGCTTCCTCACCAAGCACCGCCGCCATGCCAGCAGATCCTGAAAAGCCAGTCAGCCACTGTAGTCTACAATCAGACGGCGGCACATATTCCCCCTGATGAGCATCGGCTCTGGGGATCAGAAAACCGTCAAGTCCCTGGCGGGCGAGTTCGGCTCTGAGAAGGGCCGCATGCGGCGCTCCACAGGAAGGATCGGAGAGATCGTCAAAGGTCTGAAACATGGCAAAAAGCTATGTCGTCCCGGCGGCCCGATCAAGCTGGATAATAAATCCGTTTTACCGATGCTTTTGAGTGAATTTTGACGTCATTGCGACGCAGCATCAATTTCGCATATGCGGTAAACGCAAGTCAGACATGCAGAATTTGCTCTGGTTCTTTGCTGCCTCGCCCCTCATATTCGGTACAACAAAGAAATAAGCGTTTCCCCGGAGGAAGCGTCTGTCACACAAGCACGGAGATCCCCATGGCAACCATGACAACAACCTTCACCGGTGCCGGCAGCTCTTCCAGCAATGTTTTGCGCCGCACTTTTGACCGCATGATCGAAGCCCGTTCCCGTCAGGCCCGCCGTTACGTCAACGGTTACCTCCTGACCCTGGACGACGCCACACTCGCTTCCCACGGCTATGACCGTGCCGAGCTCGAGCGTGAAGGCTCTTCGGTCGCGATCTTCTAAGCAAGGTTCCACCGACCATCACAAAAGAAGCGCGATGGCCTTATTGGCCACCGCGCTCTTTTTTTGTCTGGTGCAATGGCGTCTTCAGGCCTCTTTCTGGCCCCTTACCAGCGTCAGGGTTAGCCAGCCGTCCTTTTGCCGGGATCTGGACAGGTGAAATCCCTGACAACCATAGGCGAACAGGATCCGCGGGCCATCCTCGATCCTCAGACCTGACAGGATCAGCGTCGCGACCGGCGCGCATTGGGCCCCAATGGATTTGGCCATATGCATCAACGGCCGTGCCAGAATATTGGCAATGACAAGATCAAACGGCCCGAACTCGCCAAACCGGCGGTCTTCCATGCCATTGGCAGTGAAGGTCCGCACCAGATTACCAGCGCCGTTCAAACGGGCATTTTCAGCAGCGGTCTCAGTCGCAACCGGATCAATATCCGTGGCCAGGATCTGCTGGCGTGACAGGCGCGCGGCCGCAATGGCCAGAACACCGGTTCCGGTACCTAGATCGAGAATGCTGCGGTAACTGCGCATCGATAGCAGGCGGTCAATTTCCTCAAGACAGCCAGCCGTCGTGCCGTGATGTCCAGTTCCGAACGCGAGCGCAGCCTCGATTTCAAGTCCAATGACGCCAGCTGGAACCTTGTCACGGTCATGGGCACCATGAACAACAAACCGGCCTGCTTTTACCGGCTTCAACCCTTCAAGGCTCTTTTCGACCCAATTGATGTCGGGGAGTTCTTCGGCTTCAAGAGGAGCTGCGAAGGCATCTGAGCCGACCCGGTTGCTGACTTCCTTGCAAGCCTCGTCCGGTTCCATGTCGAACAGGAGGATTTCCGCCGACCAGATCCTGCCATCTGGTGACGCTTCATAAATCGTGACCGGATTGCCTTCGTCTTCGAACGCCAGCTCCAGAATATCGGCGATCCGTTTCGCTTCGATTTCTTCGGCCGTAATCCGGACCCTGATCGTTTTCATGAATTCCCTTTCGCAGCGCCATACTGGCAAACAATAGCAAGTCGAAAGCGGGGTATAGCCGCCGGGCGCACTTCCTGCCAGTGGGTTCTCGCTATCTGCGGTGTATGCGGGATCAGTTCCGCGGCAACACAATACGTGCCGTCAGGCCACCGCCCTTGGTTTCAAGGAGCAACAGGCTGCCGCCTTGGTTTTCAACAATGCCCTTGCTGGTGGCAAGGCCGAGGCCGAAGCCGGTGCCCTCTTCCACCTGCCGCGCTGCATCACCGCGTTCAAACGGCTCCAAAAGCCGTTCCCGGTCTTCTTCGGGAATACCAGGTCCCTGATCGATCACATCAATATAGATGCCATCACCAGCCACATTGGCTTCCAAAGAGGCGCCGCCAGCATAACGAAGTGCGTTGTCGATCAGGTTGGAAACTGCCCTGGACAATTCAACCGGACGCGCAAAGGCTTGCTGACCTACCGGGCACGTCACCCCGATCATATGGCCGGCATCCTCATATTGGTCGGAAAGGCTCTGCAGGAAGCTGGCGATATCGATTTTGCTTTTCTGTTCTGAGGTCCGGCCGTCTTTCAGGAAATTGAGAGCGCTTTGAAGCTGTGTTTCCATAAGGGTCAAGTCTGCGAGATTGCGCTCCTTCATCTCATCATCACCTGTCAGCTCTAGACGCAACCGAAGACGTGTGAGCGGGGTGCGAAGGTCGTGTGAGATCGCAGCCAGCATCCTTGTCCGGCGCTCAACAAACTGGTTTGTACGGCTCTGCATACGGTTAAAGGCCCGCGCAGCTTCCTGTACCTCCGCAGGCCCGGTCTCAGCCACCGGGACTGGGTCAACGGATTTCAATCCGAAAGTAGATGCGGATCGGGACAGGTTTTCCAGCGGTTGAATAATCCTTCGCATGGCCCAAAAGAGCAGCAAGCCAAAACTGAGCAACCAAAACCCGGCCAGAAAAATCATCAGATCCCGGAACGGTTTGGGTGGCCCGCGTCTTTTGCTGGCTATCGTTTTGACTAAGGCTCCGTCCGCAAGGCGGAAATAGAGCTCTGGTGGGCCGGGACGGCCATCAACCATTTCACCTGGAATGGCTGCAACGAGCTGGATGCCAAACCCGATCTCCCCGGTCCGGAACGGCCAGTCTGGTGGAAGCCGTCGGGCTGGTCCCGCCGGCATCTCATCATCTGCAAGCAGGCTTATGTCGAGTTCTGGATCTTCAGATTTCACTTTTTCAAGGAAAGGCTGCCTTTCGCCGTTCGGCAGGCGGTTAAGCTCAGCCACTACGGTGTTTTGCTTCAAGGCTATTGTCGCTGATGCATCAGACGGCGGAGGTCCCCGGAGCAACCAAAGGGCAGCTATGAACAGAACCGTCATGCAAAAGAGCGCAAGCCCCAGAAGCATCAGGATCTGGAAGGCAATGCCTTTGGGTTTGAGAATATCCATCGAAGCACTAGGACGATGTTACCGCCGGGATGAATTCATAACCGCCGGAGCGGACCGTCCGAATGAATTGATACGTGGCGCCACCTGCTTCCAATTTGGACCGCAGACGGCTGATCAGGATATCAATGTTACGTCCATTGGACGGCCCAATCTGTCCCTGGGTCAGATCGATCAGCTGATCCCGGTTCAAGACACGGCCAAAGCGTTCGCACAAGACCCGAAGCAGATCGAATTCCCTTGGCGTCAGGATTGTGAGCGCCCCATCCGGGTTTTTCAGCGTGCGCATCATCAGGTCCATCGTCCAGCCTTCAAACGACAGCTCCTTGCCTTCGGCAGACGGCGCTGTGGCAGCCATCTCAACCCGGCGCAACATCGCGCGGACCCGTGCAATCAATTCCCGCGGATTGAACGGCTTTGCCAAATAGTCATCCGCGCCGATCTCCAGCCCGACCACCCGGTCAACGTCATCATTCTTTGCCGAAACGATGATGATCGGCATGGTGCCGGCGGACCGCAACCGGCGGCAAATGCTGATCCCGTCCTCGCCCGGAAGCATGATATCCAAAATGACCAAATCAACTCTTGAACTTGCCAGCTGCCTGTCCATAGCCGACCCATTTCGCGCAACACTAACCCGCCAGTCGTTGGCAGTCAGGTGACGCTGCATCAGCGTTCCGATCTCAGGATCGTCTTCAACAATCAGGATGTGGGCGGTTCGGTTCATGGTTTTCATATGGCGGCAATTTACACAAAAAGCATCCCGCAAAATGCGGGCTTTCCCGAAGAAAATGAAGAGTTTTTTATCTGAGTGTTTCTGAATTCGGGCCGCGAAATATTAGTAAAAAATCAGGAAACATATCCTTAACAAGCCGTTAACTCCTTGGCCGCAAGTGTGGATCTGCTGGAAAACAGCCTAAGGAGCAAAGCCATGATGTCCATCGGATCCATGCCGCCGCCCCCCCCTCCGCCGGGGATGAGCAGGGAGTCGGCTGTCCAGGCATTGGATGAACAAGTCGAAGCAGGCGAAATCACCACCGAAGATCAAGATGCCATGATGGCGGCGCTGGACGCCATCCATGCAGAACGCCAGGAAGCCGGCCCGCCTGAGCCGGGATCAAAACCTCCGTCGAAAGACGAGATGCTGGCCAATATGGAAACCATGTTGTCGGACCAGGTTGACGCGGGAACCTTGACACAGGACCAGGCCGATGAGCTGCTTGGCATGTTCGAAAGTGGCGAAATGGGCGGTCCGCCGCCACCTCCGCCGCCTCCTGGTGGTCAAGCATCTGGTGCCGGCTCACAAACCGATCAGCTTCTGTCTGCCATATTGGAAGAGCTTCAAAGCGGTTCGGGCTACGATGAAACCGGAGACAGTTCGTCCAGCGAGGCGGAAGCCTTGATCGTCGACTATACGGCTTAGGAAATTCAATTCCCTTCTGTTGCCAGACCGGGCAGTTCCCCTATCATCAAACTGTCCGGAACCAAGACCGGCCATTACCCCAATGGCCGGTTTTTTCATGGACGAATAGCTCTTCTGCCCCATGTGACTTTACTACCGGCGCCGTACCGCCGGTAGTTTGCGAGAGGACCAGGCCGTGGCAGACAGGCTCATCAGCGTCGCAGCTTTTTTCTGGATTACAGTGACCGTCATTGTCTCAGCCAGCGCAAGCATGGCCGCGGACAAGGAGGCGCTGTTTCAAGCCTTGAAGTCTGCCCCGACTGAGGACGCTGCGCGCGAAATCGAAAACGAAATCTGGCTAACCTGGCTTGATGAAGCGCCCGACGCAAAAAGCAGGGAGCTTGTCGACACTGGGATGAGCCGCCGCAAAGTCTACGATCTGGATGGTGCCCTCAAGTCACTCAACGAAGCAGTCGAATTGTACCCGAACTACGCGGAAGCCTGGAACCAGCGGGCCTTTGTCCTGTTTCTGAAGGGCAATCTTGACGCCTCACTGGAGGACGTGGACCAAGCGCTGGAGCTTGAACCGCGGCATTTTGGAGCGCTGGCTGGAAAGGCGCTGATCCTGCTTCAGCAGGGCCGGATTCAGCTCAGCCAGAATGCACTACGCCAAGCAGTCGAAATTCACCCCTTCCTGAAGGAACGGCACATGTTGGTTCAGCCAAAAGGTCAGGACCTTTAGGTCTTCATTGTCAATCACCGCTGACAAGGCTTAGGATCGAATTGCGCTTGGCAGGGATATGCCAGTGCGACCACAAATAGTCACATTCGGCCAGATAGAATGTGCTTCTTGTCTTTTGCTCCTGTTTGACGGTTCGCCATGACGACTGCCCGATTTTCAATTTGCCGCCCTTTGATACTCTCGCTTCCCTTGATCGCTCTTGCCGCCTTGTTGCCAAACGAGGACGCAAAGGCCGCTGGCCAGGAGCAAAAAATCCAGATGGCTCAAGTACAGCTGCAATTTGGTCCTGATGCCCGGACCATCGTCGGGCATCTGCACCGCCAGGGCTATCGCGACATCACGATCATCAATCAGAAGATCACCCGTACCCGTGTCGAAGCCTGCAGGGGCAGCACACGCCTTGAAATGGACATCGCACACAACGGCCAGATTATCCGGCAAAAGCAGATCGGGACTTGCGGCCAGCTCGTCGACATCCATCAGGCCCGTAAAATCCTGCGCCGGTCCGGATACTCCGACATCATCCTCAATCCGGCGCCCGGCGGTTTCCGGGGCGCAGCATGCAAAAACGGAACAAGGTCTTCTGTTTCCGTTTCCAGCACTGGCCATATCCGCGAAATCGGCACCATCGGCGGCTGCGGAAAACCGGTCACGAAAGACAGCGTGCACCAGGACCTGCGGCGGCAAGGCTATGATCGCATCAAATTCGAGGATTATCCTCCGCCACCGTTCATCGTCTCTGCATGCAAGGGTGCCCACCGCGTCGATCTGATCGTTGCCGCTGATGGCCGGATTTGGCGGGAACAGCGGTCTGGAATCTGTGAACCGGCTTTGCAGCCAGGTCAGGTAACCGCATTTCTCAAGAAGAAAGGCTACCGCCGGATCAAGCTGCTGAATTCGTCCGCTCCTTACAGGGCCGAGGCCTGCAAGGGCCGGGATCATTTCAAGCTGACGATCGGTTCCTTCCGCGGGATCGTTAAAGCTGAAAAAATCGGACTTTGCGCCAAGCATCTGGATGCCCGCGGGATTTACCGCAAACTGGGCAACGAGGGTTTCAGCCGCGTCCACATCCAGCAAAAGACTGACACGGGCTACTTGGTCTATGCCTGCGAAGCGGAAAAGCGGGTCGCAATGACCCTCAATGCCGCCGGCCAGCTTCAAAAGAAGACCGTCGTCGACCTATGCCAATCACCGACGTTCGATGCGATCGGTAAAGACATGAAACAGCGGGGCTTCGGCCTGACGCATTATTACGTTGATGTCTGCGACAAGAAGAAACACCTGCGGATCAAGCTGAACAAATACGGCGCACAAGTGGGGCTGAAGGAAATCGGGCGCTGCAAGTAGGCTGAGGAGAACCAGGTGTTCAGTGCCGTTCGACGAAGCTGTCGATCACCTTCTTCCGGCCAGCCTTTTCAAAGTCGATTGTCAGCTTGTTGCCTTCAATCGATGCAATCGCCCCGTAGCCGAACTTGATATGGAAAACCCGCTCGCCCAGAGAGAACTCCGAGGGCGTGTCGCTGACCGACTTGGCCACCAATTCACCCTCAATCGTGAGCGGACCTTGTTGTTTGGTCCGACTGGAGCGGTAGTCATTGCGGCTGGTTGCCTCTGCATGCGCCTGTTTTGCCCGCTGAGCCCGCTGCCAGCCCGGTGTGGAATAGCTGCCGCTCTGGAACGGATCGCTGGTATCGAACCGGGACGCGCCATATCCGCCACCTCCGTAGCCGCCATAGCTGGTTGACGGTTCGGCGATCTCTACATGTGCTTCCGGCAACTCATCGAGAAACCGGGACGGCACGGTCGATTGCCAAAGGCCATGAATGCGCCGGTTGGAGGCAAAGAACAATTTGGCCCGCTTCTTGGCCCGTGTAATCCCGACATAGGCCAGGCGGCGTTCTTCTTCCAGTCCGGCACGGCCGCTTTCGTCCAGCGCGCGCTGGTGCGGGAAGAGCCCTTCTTCCCAGCCGGGAAGAAACACGGTGTCAAACTCAAGCCCCTTGGCCGAGTGCAGGGTCATGATCGAGACCGCATCATTGTTTTCACCGCTGTCGCGGTCCATCACAAGCGAAACGTGCTCCAGGAATCCGGCCATGGATTCAAACTCTTCCATGGAGCGGATCAATTCCTTCAGGTTGTCCAGACGGCCCGGAGCTTCGGCAGACCGGTCCTGGCGCCACATCGCAGTGTAGCCGCTCTCGTCCAGGATGATTTCCGCCAGCTCCGTGTGCGGCAGGGCGTTCAGCTGCGCCCGCCAGCGGTCCATGTCGCCAAGCAGGCCGCCGAGTGCGGTCCGTGCCTTGGGCCGCAATTCCTCGGTCTGGCAGAGCTGGGTTGCAGCCTGCATCAGCGGAATGCGTTCAGCCCGGGCGAGCCCATGAACAATCTTCAGCGTCGCTTCGCCCAGCCCGCGCTTGGGCGTATTGACGATCCTCTCGAAGGCCAGATCATCGGCCGGCTGCACCACGCAGCGGAAATAGGCCATGGCATCGCGGATTTCCATGCGCTCATAAAAGCGCGGCCCGCCGATTACCCGGTAGTTCAGCCCAAGCGTGACAAAGCGGTCTTCGAACTCCCGCATCTGGAACGACGCCCGCACCAAAATGGCAATGTCGTTAAGCGCATGCCCCTTGGTCTGCAGCGCTTCAATCTCGTCGCCGGTCGACCGGGCCTCTTCCTCAGAATCCCAGCACGAGGCAACCGAGACCAGATCGTGTTCCGGATCCTCGTGGTCTGTAAACAGCGTCTTGCCCAAACGCCCCTCGTTGTGTGCAATCAGATGCGAGGCCGCCGCCAGAATGTGGCTGGTAGAGCGGTAGTTCCGCTCAAGGCGGATGACCGTTGCACCTTTGAAGTCGTGTTCAAAGCGCAAGATGTTGTCGACTTCCGCCCCGCGCCAGCCGTAGATCGACTGATCGTCATCGCCAACGCAGCACACATTGGGATTTGCCTGCGCCAGCAACCGGAGCCATAGATACTGGGCAATGTTGGTGTCCTGATACTCATCCACCAGCATGAAGCGGAACCGGCGCTGATACTCCTTCAGCACATCCGGCTGGGTTTTGAACAGGGTGATCACATGCAAGAGCAGGTCGCCAAAGTCTGCGGCATTGAGGATCGACAGGCGCTCCTGATATTCCTCGTAAAGCTTGCGGCCCTTGCCATTTGCAAAGGCGCGCGCCTCGCCTTCCGGCACTTCGCTGGGTGTCATCGCCCGGTTTTTCCAGCCATCGAGCATGGAGGCAAAGGCCCGCGCGGTCCAGCGCTTGTCGTCCAGCCCCTCGGCCTGAATGATCTGCTTGATCAGGCGCAACTGGTCGTCCGTATCGAGAATTGAAAAACCCGACTTCAGCCCAACCAGTTCGGCATGCTTGCGCAGGATCTTCACGCAAATGGAGTGAAACGTGCCGAGCCAGGCCATGCCCTCCACATTGCCGCCGATGAAACCGGATATGCGTTCCTTCATTTCCCGCGCGGCCTTGTTGGTAAAGGTAACCGCCAGGATCTCGGATGGGCGGGCAGCACCGGTCGCCAGAATGTGGGCAATGCGGGTTGTCAGCACCCGTGTCTTGCCCGTGCCGGCCCCTGCCAGCACCAGCACCGGACCGTTGATGGTCTCAACGGCAAGCCTTTGCTCCGGATTCAGGCCATCGAGATAGGTCGGCGCCTGCCGCGCCGCCATCGCCCGCGCGGCAATCCCTCCGCCTCCTGCAGGCGGTGCAGGCCTAGGCGCTTCGGTCCGTGTACCGATGGGCTGAAAAGGATCGTCAAAGGGATCGTCGTACCCGTCCGGGTCAGTCATGTTTTACCGCGCGTCTGCGTTGGAGTGCACGGAACAATATAGCAACAAAAGTGGCAGGCGCGAGGCTGAAAACCGGATTGTTCGGGGAAAACAAGGTCCGCCATGGCGATCCTCTCAATAGTTATCACGGGAACATTGTCGCCTTGTCCCAAAAAACATTCCACCGCCGTCCCGGACGTGATCCGGGACCAGTACGCCCCGCTGAAAACCGTGCCTTGAAAGATTGGTCCCGGTTCGCGCTGCGCTTGAC
Organism: Roseibium sp.; assembly: GCA_965230705.1. GTDB lineage: Bacteria > Pseudomonadota > Alphaproteobacteria > Rhizobiales > Stappiaceae > Roseibium. Next base: position 918,459 of record CBDDLN010000002.1, read on the forward strand.
CGGGAGGGCGGTCAAGCGGCACCAATTGCGCAAGAGTTGCGAGCCGATACCAACTAAAAAGGCAGGGGAATGCCCCCTGCCCTTTGAACTGCTGGTTTTGCGCGTATCTGCCTTACGCAGCCTCATCCTCGCGGACATCATCAAGGAACCTTCTGACGGCCTCGGAAAGGTCGGAGGCAACGCCTCCCAGGCGGTCAGCGGACTGGTTCATGGTCTCCGTCTGCAACCGGGTCTGCTCGATGGAAGCCGAGACACCGCTCACATTTCCGGCCGCTGCACGGCTGCCATCAGAGGCAAAGGTGATGCTTTGGGTGATTTCGCCGGTGGCCGCTTCCTGCTCTTCTACTGCCGTAGCAATAGCGCTGGAGACGGACTGAACCTCTTCAATGCGCTCCACAATGCTGCGGATCGATTCCACGGCCTTGCGGGTGGAGCCCTGAACACCGGTAATCTGGCTTGCGATTTCGTCGGTCGCCTTGGCTGTCTGGGTGGAAAGCTCTTTCACCTCGGCGGCCACGACAGCAAAGCCCTTGCCAGCTTCGCCGGCGCGCGCGGCTTCAATGGTCGCATTGAGGGCAAGCAGGTTTGTTTGCTCCGCAATCGCCCGGATCATCTCAACCACTTCGCCGATCTGATCGGCCGCATCGGCCAGCGCTTCCACATCCCGGTCTGTGCTTTGCGCCGTTTCGGCTGCTGCAGATGCGGTGGTCGTGGCCGTATTCGCCTGCCGGGCAATTTCACTGATTGAGGCGGAAAGCTCTGCCGCCGCGGATGCAACGGATTGAACGTTGGTGGTTGCTTCCTCCGTGGCAGAAGCTGCAGCCTGCGCTTGACGGTCGGCCTCGTGTGCGATGTCGACCATGTCCCCGGCCGCGCTGCCAACTGCTTCCGTTTCACCGGTCAGCTGGCTTTGGACCGCAGTCACCGTTTCCTCGAAATACTTGATCGCTTCTTCCAGCTGCAGGCTGCGCCGTTGGCGGGCCGCCCGTCCGGCCTCGGCCTCTTCCTCAAGTTTCCGCTGGTTGATCAGGTTGTTGCGGAACACTTCCGCCGAGCGGGCAATATCGCCAATTTCATCCGGGCGATCTGTATAGGGCACATGAATGTCCACATCGCCTTCGGCAAGGCTGGTGATCGTATCCCGCTGTTTTTGAAGAACCCGCGAAATCGCGAGAACCTGGGTTACGACTACGCCGCCGCTCACCAGGGTTACGACAACTGCCAGCACCGTCAGCCAGAAAATCTGATTTTGCAGCGAACCGCTATCCGCATCAGCCGCCGCCTCAGCTTTGTGGATCAGATCGTCAGAAACCGCCTTGATCAGCAATAGGCGTTTTGTTGCCGATGCAAACCACTCGGGGCCTGTGATGCCCTGTGCGTGCTTGTTTTCCGGGAGGTTCTGAATTACGACCCGCCAGTTTTCTACCTTCTCAACGTCCGGGCCGGAAACCATCTCCTTGAACAGAGCTTTTTGAGCCGGCAGCGCAATAGAATCGAACTCCTGCAGAAACGCCTGTTCGCCGCCAAACTTCGAAACAAAACTCAAAAAGGTCTTGTGGTTAACCTGGCCAGTGGAAGTAAACTCGGTCAACAAGCTGGCACCCAATGCCCGCTCGAGACCGCCTGATTCCATGGCTCCAACCAAGGCAAGATATGGAAACAGTTGTGCTGAAATCTCCTGGGACGGGCTTGCTTCGACCGAAACCCCGATAAGGTGAATTAGCTCCTTGATTTCATAGGAGTATTCTTTCACGACTCCAGTCGCATCCAGCCACTGCTTGTCGACATCAGCTCTGATTCCGTCGATCTTGTGAACAGCTTCAGCCACATGGAGGATTTCATCCATGAGGTGCTTGTTGTTCAGGTTGGCGGCTGCGACATGATCATCAAATATTTTGATGGCTGCGTCGGTTCTGGACCTCTGATCGTCTATTTTGGACCGGTCCGCAGTAGAGAAACCGGTTTTGACCCAACCTACAGTCATGCCGCGTTCTTTTTGGAGCTCATGCACAACGTTGCCCGCATCTTCGGCAATGCGCGTCAGTGGCATCATGTATTCATGATGCGACAATTCAACCACTTTTTCGTAGACAGAAAGTGCTGCAAAGCCAATTACTGCAATCATTGGCAGGGTTGCAAGAATAACAACCTGTATCTTAATACGCTTGAACATAGCCAAGCCCCTCCAGGCAAATTGAATTGCCTCCAAAGTGGAAAAACTGCCTTACCCGGAGATTAACAGTGACCACTTTTATATATTAAAAATGAAATTTGTTCTGCGGCATCGTAATTTTTCACAAGCCTCTATACATCATAGAAATTGCACGTACCTCTACGTACATCCTTGCCCTGCGAAAATCAGAGAATGAAAGCGCTTACGATTCGCCAACAAGCGCAAACCAATCGTCTTCGCTGATCACCTCGACATTGTGTTCAGCAGCCTTCTTCAACTTCGACCCTGCGCCCGGGCCAGCCACCACCAGATCCGTTTTCTTGGACACAGAACCCGAGACTTTGGCGCCCAAACGCTCGGCCATCGCCTTCGCCTCATCCCGGGTCATACGTTCAAGCGAGCCAGTGAAGACGACAGTTTTGCCCGCCACCGGCGAACCGTCCGCGGTGATTTTCTCTGTATCGCGCGGATTCACTTCCGCCAGCAGTGCCTCCAGCTGGTCCCTGTTGTGGCTCTCGCCGAAAAACTCGGTCACTGCCTCGGCAACTATGGAACCGATGCCGTCAATGTTGTTCAGCTCTTCCCAGGCCTCGCTTTCATGATCAAGGGCGCCGGTCATTGCCTGTGAAAAGGCATCCCAGGATCCATAGGCTCGCGCCAGCAGCTTGGCGTTCCCTTCCCCCACATGGCGGATTCCCAGAGCAAAGATGAACCGGTGCAGATCGATCGCGCGGCGCTGGTTGATCGCCTCGAACAGATTGCGCGCTGAGACCGCGCCCCAGCCTTCCCGGTTCCGCAGCTTGGTCAGCGCCCTGCGGTCCCGTTCTTCCAGGGTAAAGATGTCGGCTGGTGCCATCACAAGGCCATCGGCATAGAATGCGTCCACCTGCTTGTCGCCGAAACCCTCAATATCGAAGGCATTGCGGGAAACGAAATGCTTCAGTTTTTCCGTTGCCTGTGCCGGGCAAATCAAACCGCCGGTACATCGGCGGATCGCGTCAAGACGCCCGGTTTTTGCATTTGCCTCCCGGACCGCATGACTTCCGCACGCAGGACAAACTTCCGGAAACACAAACTCGGGTGCACCCTCCGCCCGTTTGGCGACATCAACATCGACAATCTGCGGAATGACGTCGCCCGCCCGTTGGATCCTGACCGTATCGCCAATGCGCAGGTCCTTGCCGTTCCGGATCGGCTCTCCGTCCTGACCTATGCCCTTGATGTAATCTTCGTTGTGCAAGGTCGCGTTGGAAACCACAACACCGCCGACGGTAACCGGCTCCAGCTTGGCCACTGGCGTCAGGGCACCAGTCCGCCCAACCTGAATTTCAATGTCATTCAGAACGGTAAAGGCCTGCTCGGCGGGGAACTTATGGGCAATTGCCCAGCGGGGCGAACGGGAGACAAACCCCAGCCGTTCCTGGAGATCCAGCCGGTCCACCTTATAGACAACACCATCTATGTCGTATCCGAGTGTGGCCCGGTCTTCCTCAATGCCGTGATAGACAGCAATCAGCTCTTCTACAGTCTCACAGCGCTGCATCTTCGGATTGACCGTAAAGCCCCAACTCTGAAAGGCCTCGACCATTCCCATTTGCGTGTCCGCCGGCATGGCCGACATTTCGCCCCAGGCATAGGCAAAGAAACGCAGCGGCCTGGAGGCGGTTATGCCCGGGTTCAGTTGGCGGAGAGAACCCGCAGCGGCGTTGCGGGGATTGGCAAAGACCTTGCCGCCATTGGCTTCCATCCTGGCATTCAGTGCCTGAAAGTCGGCATGAGCCATGTAGACTTCGCCACGCACCTCCACAATCTCCGGCACGTCACCGGAAAGGCTTGCCGGAATATCTGAAATGGTGCGGGCGTTGGCGGTGACATTTTCGCCGACCGTGCCATCACCTCGCGTCGCCGCGCTCACCAGCTTGCCATTTTCATACCTGAGCGACAGAGACAGACCGTCGATCTTGGGTTCAGCAGTCAGCGCAAGCGCACCCATCAAGGGGTCGAATTTCAGGAAGCGGCGCACCCGTCCGGCAAAGTCGCGAACATCCGTGTCGTCGAATGCATTGTCCAAGGACAGCATCGGAACCGCATGGGTGATCTTGCCGAAGCCTGACGCCGGTTCCGCGCCAACACGCTTTGATGGACTATCGGCCCGTACCAGCTCGGGAAACCGCGCCTCAATCGCATCATTCCGGCGGCGCAATGCGTCATAATCCGCATCTGAAATCGCCGGTGCGTCTTCGCCATGGTAACGCTGGTCGTGGTCCGCGATTTCCGCAGCCAGCCGCTCAAGTTCTCCGCCCGCCTGCTCTGGCGTCAGAGCGTCAACAGAAAGGTCGGCAGAGGTGTCTTGGGTATCAGTCATGGTCGATATCAGGGCCCGGAATACGGTTTGAGCGCGCGGCTCGGCAATCAAACATCAATTTGCAGCTTCGGTGATCAGTTTTCCAGCCGCCGCGCGGGCTTCTTCGGTGATCGTACTGCCTGCGAGCATACGGGCAATCTCCTCACGCCGATGGTCATCATCGATCCTGCGCACCCGTGTCGCCACCCGTTCCGGATGCGCTTCCTCCTTGGCAATGAGAAAGTGACCCAAGGCCCGCGCCGCGACCTGAGGCGCATGCGTTACCGTCAGAACCTGAACGTTGGCCGCAAGCCGTGCCAGGCGCACACCGATCGCTTCTGCGACCGCACCACCAACACCGGTGTCGATTTCGTCAAAAACCAGCGTGGGAGCTGAGCCCTTGTCCGCCAGAGAGACTTTCAAGGCGAGCAGAAAGCGCGACAGCTCGCCACCAGAGGCCACCTTCATCATTGGCCCCGGCTTGGTTCCGGGATTTGTCTGCACATAAAACTCGATCTGGTCGATGCCACTGCGCTGCCGGTTATCCGGATCGATTGCGATTTCGGCAATGAATTTTGCCCGCTCCAACTTCAAAGCCGGCAGTTCTGCTGCCACAGCCTTTTCCAGCGCCCGAGCAGCCTTGGTGCGTTTACTGGAAAGCGCGGCCGCTTTCCGGTCGTAGGCTTCGAGCGCCTTACGGCTGGCCTCCTTCAGTGCGGCCAGTTTTTCTTCACCTGCATCAAGGTCGGCAAGATCCGCCGTCATGCGGGCGCATAGAGCCGGCAATTCCTCGACGGGAACCGAATATTTCCGTGATGCGGCGCGCAGGGCAAACAACCGCTCCTCAACACTCTCCAGTTCCTTAGGATCGAAATCCGTGTCACGTACGGCCGCCTCAAGCCCACCACGTGCATCTTCAAGATGATCCAGAGCATGGGCGAGCGATTGCGTCGGCGCGCTCAACAGCTCTGGCGCCTGGTCGGATTTTCTTTCAAGGCGCCGCAACAGGCTGGCAAGTTCGGGAATAGGAGAGGCTCCGCCGTTCAAGCTTTCAAATGCATCGTTCAGATCGCCGGCAATCTTTTCCACCTGCATCATGGTGGTCCGCCGAGTGGCCAAATCTTCTTCTTCGCCCGGCTGGGGCGCAAGCGCTTTCAGCTCCTCAACTGAACTGCCAAGATAGTCTGCTTCCTTGCGTGCCGTTTCTATGCGCGCCTGATGCTCCCGAACCGCCTTTTCTGCCGACCTGTGGGCCGAATAAGCAGCAGCAACTCCATCCAGATCCGATCCGTGATTTCCAAAAGAATCGATGAGCAGCCTGTGTGTCTCCGGATCGACCAGTGCCCTGTCGTCATGCTGGCCATGAATTTCGACAAGCAAGGCACCTGCCTGGCGCATCAGCCCGACGCTGACCGGCTGATCGTTGACAAATGCACGGGTCCGGCCATCGGCGGTCTGAACCCGCCTCAGGATGATGTCGCCGTCATCCTCAATATCATTTTCCTTGAAAAGCAAGCGAACGGCGTGGCCTGCGGGCACGTCAAAAACGGCCGTCACTTGGCCCTGGGACTCTCCGTGACGGACCAGATCCGCATCCCCCCGGCCGCCAATCGCAAGCGACAAGGAATCCAAAAGGATCGACTTGCCCGCGCCGGTTTCCCCGGTCAATACGGACATTCCCTCGGTAAAGTCGAGATCCAGACGGTCGATCAGTACGATGTCACGGATGGACAACCTGACCAGCATGGCAGTGATTCTCCTGAAGCGAAGCGATCAGAAGACGTTGATACCCTTGAATGCCTTACTGATCCAGCTGCCACTGTCTTCTGATGGTTCATAACCACCCTTTACCAGCAGAGAATGGGAATCCTTGTACCAGCGGCTTTCCGGGAAGTTGTGCCCGAGAACTGCTGCTGCAGTCTGCGCCTCGTTGACAACACCAAGCGCATAGTAGGATTCGGTCAGACGGAACAGTGCCTCTTCCACGTGACGGGTCGTCTGGAAATGGATGACAACATTCTTGAAGCGGTTGATCCCGGCAATGTAGTTCCGCTTCTTCAGGTAGTAGCGGCCCACTTCCATTTCCTTGCCTGCTACCTGGTCGTCTGCCATCAAGAGCTTCGCCTGGGCGTCGGCGACATATTCTGAGTCCGGATACCGCTGGATAAGCTCGTTAAACGCAGACCGGGCCTTCTCAGTTACTTCTTGGTCCCGGTCAATGTTCGGAATCTGGCGGTAATAGCTCTGGCCGATTATATAGAGGGCGTAGGCAGCGTCTTCACTGCCTGGATAGAGCGTCAGGAACCGTTTGGCTGCAACGACAGCTTCGGGATACTTACCGGTGCTGAAATGCAAAAAGGCAAGATTGACGAGTGATTTCTTGGCGTATTCCGAATAGGGGTACAGGCGGTCCAGTTCGGAAAACTTCTTTCCGGCCTGTGTCAATCTGCCTTGAGCTCTGAGTGCAAGGCCTTCGTTGTAGAGCACTTCAGGCGGCGTTTCATTCAGCGCGAGATCATCAGTGTCTTCTTTTGACGCACATGCAGCTAGCGTTAGCACCATTCCAAGAACGGAAACCTTAAGGAGAGTCGCAGCCCACTGGCCGCCCGCCTTTGCCGGACAAATGTCCTTCCGATTCACTCTCGCACTCCTTCTCCGGAATAACCCAACGAACCACTTCGAATGTGACAGTCCGGGCAAGCTTTATCTCCACGTGACGGCAGTCTTTAGCGGATTCATGCCGCCCGCGTCACGTATCAAACGCCTTATCTGTCGTTTTTTTTGAGCTTTTTTGTGGCGGAAGATTAATTTCCGCGCCCAAGCAGTGGCTTATTCAACTGGTAAATTGGGTTTACGAAACGTCCGGACCGAAAGCTGCAGCAGCCAGACCAGCGTTTTCCGCATGTCCGATTTCGCGAAAGACAGGCGCTTCGACAATTTCGTAGGCGGACTTGTCTTCGAACAGTTTGACCAGGATCGAGTGGTTCATCTTGTGTCCGCCCTTGTAGGAGCGGTACAGGCCAACGATTGGAAGACCGGCAAGCGCGAGATCGCCAACTGCATCCAGAGCCTTGTGACGGGCAAATTCATCCGGCCAGCGCGTTCCCTCCGGATTGAGCACCTTGTCTTCGGAGATCGCCACGGAGTTTTCCAGGGACGAGCCAAGGGCAAAGCCCATCTTCCAGAGCTGCTCAACGTCCTTTACGTTGCCAAAGGTCCGTGCGCGGCAAAGCTCTTTGCGGAACACATCCGGTGTCATGTCAGCTGAGAACTTCTGACGGCCAATTAGCGGCGTTTCGAAGTCAATCGTGATGTCGAATTTCGTGCCATTGTAAGGCTTTAGTTCGCACCAGGCGCTGCCATTGTCGACGCGGACAGACTTTTTGATCTTCAAATAGCGGCGGCCACGGTCGAGATACTTCAATCCAACCTGATCAATCGCGTTCACGAATTCAACGCTGCTACCGTCCATGATCGGCATTTCGGGACCGTCGATCTCGACAATCGCGTTGTCGATACCCAGCCCGAACAAGGCAGCCATCAAATGTTCAACGGTTGAAATACCGTCCTTTGCCGGGTCAGCCAGAACGGTGCAAAGGGACGTTGCGGAGACTTTGTCCCAAAGTGCCGGAATTTCGGCGGCATCATCTGAATCTGTGCGCTGGAAAACAACGCCTGTACCGGCATCAGCGGGAAGTAAGGTAATGCTGGCGGGTTTGCCGGAATGAACGCCAATGCCAGTAAGAGTGACTTGCTCAGCAAGTGTGGTCTGGCGATCAATAGCGTTTGTCATATTAGCCCCGGCCCTTCAGCATCGCGCTCAACCGATAGGGCCGCAAACCGCAGTTTTGCGTTACGAACCGTTAACGATCTTGCTTGAGACCGGAACATACGCGAGTCCTCCCGCATTTGCGAAATAAAGCTTTATTACGTTTTGTAACGCAAATGACTCCGCGCAAGCCTCTGAATTTTATAGACGTTTCCTTCCCTAACGGAAACGGCCCGGAGCTGAGCTCCGGGCCGTCCTCTTCGGGAAGAAGAAAGTCGTGACGATCAGTTGGATTGACGGCGCAAGAACGCCGGAATTTCAAGCTGCTCGTCATCAGCCACAGCCACCGGTTTAGGTGTCGGACGGCCAGTTGCATCCAGCTGACCAGCCGCGCCCTGGGCGTTAGGACGTGGTTGGGCAGGACGTGCCGGTGCAGGCTGAACAGAAACGGCTGCCGGTGCCGCCAGAGGTTCTGCCTTCGGCTCGTCGTGATGCTCTTCTTCTTCACTATGGCGGCCAAGTCCGCTTGCAAGACGGCGCAGAAGCCCCATTGGACGCCGTTCATCGTCAGCATCACCATGGTGCATGTCATGTTCATGCGCAGCAGCTTCTTCCACAGACGGAGCAGTATCCATTGCTGGTTGCGCAGGTGCAGAAGGTCCCTCTGGAGCCTGCTTGGCCTCATACTCGCGTTGCGCAATAGGCGGGAAGTCTTCGACGCGCGGCATGCGCGGCGAAGGAACATGCTGTTCCGCCACCGGCGGAATATAAGGCTTGCTGACCGACTCTTCCTCGGCTTCGAAGATCGGCGCTTCTTCCTCGAACTCAACGGCCGGAGCCTTGTCTTCAAGGATCTGTGGTGCCGGCTGGAATGGCTTGATCACAACTGCAGGATCGCTAGCTGCGGTCACGCTCGGCGCATCGGGAATAGCAAGCTCGCGTTCCAGGTTGGCAACAGCCTTCTGTGCGGCATCATCAAGAGCCGCCTTCGGCTGAACTGGAGCAACTTCGGTTTTCGCCGGTGCAGCGATTGCCGGCGCTGCTTCCTGTTCTGCAAGAAGGCCTGCATCCGCTTCACGGTCAATGCCGGTCGCAACGACTGACACGCGAATAATGCCGTCGAGGCTTTCATCAAACGTAGCGCCAAGAATGATGTTGGCGTCGCTGTCGACTTCCTCGCGGATACGCGTCGCGGCTTCATCAACCTCAAACAGCGTCAGATCATTGCCGCCGGTGATCGAAATCAGAAGGCCTTTGGCCCCCTTCATCGATGATTCATCCAGCAGCGGATTGGCGATAGCAGCTTCGGCAGCCAATTGCGCGCGGTTTTCGCCGCTTGCCTCTCCGGTTCCCATCATCGCCTTGCCCATGCCGCGCATGACGGAACGGACGTCGGCAAAGTCAAGGTTGATCAGGCCTTCCTTGACCATCAGGTCGGTGATGCAGGCAACACCAGAATAAAGGACCTGGTCAGCCATTGCGAAGGCGTCGGCGAAGGTCGTTTGCGCATTTGCGATCCGGAACAGGTTCTGGTTCGGGATCACAATCAGCGTATCAACGTTCTTTTGCAGTTCCTCGATGCCGGAATCGGCAACCCGCATGCGCCGGGCACCTTCGAACTGGAACGGTTTGGTGACCACACCGACCGTCAGGATACCCTGTTCGCGGGCTGCGCGGGCAATAACCGGCGCTGCGCCTGTTCCGGTGCCACCGCCCATACCGGCAGTGATGAACACCATATGCGACCCGGTCAAATGGTCATTGATCTCGTCGATCACTTCTTCTGCTGCAGCTGAACCAACTTCCGGCTGCGACCCGGCTCCCAGTCCTTCCGTTACAGCAACGCCCATTTGAACCAGACGCTCGGAGTGGTTCATGGCAAGCGCCTGGGCATCCGTGTTTGCGACAACGAAATCGCACCCCTGGAGTCCAGCTGTGATCATGTTGTTGACGGCGTTACCGCCGGCACCGCCCACACCGAAGACAGTAATCCTCGGCTTGAGCTCCTGAATGTCAGGCATCTTCAGGTTGATGGTCATATTATCCTCGCGACCCTCGGGAGCTGCCGTTTCTGGAGCTCCGTCTTCTTCCCTAATGTTGTCAGCCGTCTCCGGCGGTGTGCGTCCTTGGCTCATCTCGTCAAAAGCTTTCCCTAATCCATTGGCCAACCCGGGCCAGATAACCCGTGTGACCTCCCCAGCTGACGCGGCGGTTCTTGTGTTCGAACTGCTCGATTTGCGCGACTTGAGGATAAATGAGGAGGCCCACCGCGGCGGCAAATGCCGGACCTTTGGCTGCCTCAGGAAGGCCGGCGACGCCCAAGGGCCGACCGAGACGAACGTTGCGCCCTAGGACACGGCGCGCAACTTCACCCAAACCTGTGAGCTGACTGGCACCGCCGGTCAGCACGATTTGCTTGCCAACCCGGCCGGCAAAGCCGGAGGCCGTCAAACGGTCCCGCACAAGTTCGAGTATTTCTTCCACCCGCGGGCGGATGACACGCGTCAAAGCCGAACGGGGGATTTGGTTTGGCAGATCGCTGTCGCTTTCCAGCGCCGGAACCGTGAGCATGTCGCGGTCATCTGAGCTGCTGGCAAGCGGCGATCCATGAAGTGTTTTCAGGCGCTCCGCATCCTGCAAGCGGGTTGCGAAAGCCCGCGCGATGTCGGTGGTCACATGCTGACCGCCAACGGCGATGGCATCAAGGTGCACCATCTGACCTTCAACGAAGACGGACAGGGTGGTTGTGCCCCCGCCCATATCGATGCAGGCAACTCCAAGTTCGGTTTCATCGTCGACCAATGTCGACAGGCCGCTGGCAAATGGTGTGGCAACCAAGGTCTCCACATGCAGATGGCCGCGGTTGATGCAGAGTTCCAGATTGCGTACCGGCGGAACTTCCGCGGTCACAACCTGCATGTCGACACCAAGCGTATGGCCCATCATGCCGCGCGGATCCCGGATCCCGCGGCTGCCGTCCAGCGAATAGGAAATCGGCAAAGCGTGCGTAACGGCGCGGCCTTCGGTAACCGAGTGCGACGATCCCGCCGACAGAACCCGCTGGATATCGGATTCGGCAACCGCATCACCGGAAAGCGGTACGCTGGCGCTGAAGATCTCACTCTGCAGCCGGCCGCAGCTGACGTTCGCAATCAGGGATTCGACTGTAACGCCAGCCATGCGCTCAGCGGAATCGACCGCAAGGCGGATTGCATGTTCTGCAGCGTCCATATCGACGATTACGCCCGATTTGACGCCTCGTGACCGTTGATAGCCGTAGCCGAGCACTTCCACAGAATGGGAGCGGCCGGAAAGGATCGCACCATCGTCGCGCGGCGTCAGTTTGGCGATAAGACAGCAGATCTTGGTCGAGCCAACATCAAGCACGGACATTACAACGGCTCTACGCCCCGGAAGGGGGCGCATGCGCGGCAGGTAAAGAGAGGATCCGGAGCGGCTCATGTATCCCGCCCCCTAGCTGCTGCAAGACGTTCATCACCGCTTGTTGGTGATTGTCGCCTTTCTGCGGCTTCATCGGACAATCGAACCACGACCCGGTCGGCTAGCCGCATATCCACGGCCACGATATCGCGCGACAGCAGCCCGTTTTGGGCGTCCATTGTCACGACATCTGCCAAGGCGGCATCGTAGCTGTCTTCAGGCAAGCGGATCGAGATGCCGTTTTCCAACATCAAATCCCAACGGCGCTGGCCGACAAGAAACGCGGCGCGTACACGCGGGCGCAGCTCGGGCACCTTGTCGAGTGCTGCCATGATTTCACCAGCGCGGCGTTGCGCACCATGATTCACCACCAGCAGAAGGTTGGCATAACGGCCATCAACTTCATCGGTAATGACATCGCCGGCTTCGTTAATGATCGAGACCACATCGCCGCGCTGCCAAAGCGCGTAAGGAACGCGTTCTTCCAGTGTGACCTGCAACGTCCCTGGGTAAAGCTTCATTACCGAAGCGTGTTTGATCCAAGCAATATCGGTCAGGCGTTCGCGGGCAGCATCAGCGTCAAACAGTGCCAGAGACGAGCCTTCCTCGATTTCCAGCGCCTCGAGGATCTGAAATTCGTTGGTTTCGACCTGACCGGAAAGCTTAACAGCTTCAATTTCCAGGCCTGCGGCCGACAAGAGTGCATCAGACACCTCGCGGCCGTGGCCACCCAAAACGATTCCATAGGCAATGGTCACCGCGAGGAAGCCAAGCGCAGCGGCAGATCCGGACCATTGCGGCAGATCAGTTAGCCGTCCTCCGGCCCGCCAGATTGGCTGGCGGTGCAGGCGTGCAACTCCCCGCCCCTTCGGCGCCAGGTCGGCTTCCATCGGGGAAAGGTCATTCTGCTCTGATTTTCGCCTTAGCGACAGCAACTTGCGTCCTCTACCATCCAACTTACCAGATCCTTGAAACTCCATCCTTCATGCGCGGCCATTTCCGGCACTAGGGATGTCGGCGTCATGCCTGGTTGCGTATTCACCTCAAGGCAAATCAGTTCGCCGGACCCGTCTTCACGTTCGTTGAACCTGAAATCCGCGCGGGAAACACCGCGGCAGCCCAGGGCCTGATGCGCCTTAATGCTCAGTGTCTGTATTTTTTGGTAAACAATCGGTGAAATTTTTGCAGGAAGAATGTGTTTTGAACCGCCTTGTTCATATTTTGCGTCGTAATCGTAGAATCCATGACCTAACGGAACGATATCAATAACTCCGAAGGCCTTGTCGCCCATAACCGCGCAGGTTAGCTCGCGTCCTGCTATGAAACGCTCACACATCAGCACGTCCGGATAGGGCCAATCCTCACGGGTTAGCTCCTGTGGAGGATACTCCTGATCTTCCTTAACGATCAGGACTCCAAAACTTGAGCCTTCGTTAATCGGCTTGATCACGTAGGGCGGTTTCATCGGGTGCTTGTTGCCAATTTCAGCCCGGTTCACAATCAGGTGTTCGGTAACCGGTACGCCGGCTGCCTGCATGACCGCCTTAGCCTTGACCTTGTTCATCGCAAGCGCGGAGCCCATCACACCGGAATGCGTGTAAGGGATCTCCAGAAATTCCAGGACACCCTGAATGCATCCGTCTTCGCCGAACGGCCCGTGAAGGGCGTTAAAGGCGACATCCGGCTTCAGCTCCTTCAAAACCGCGGCGATATTCCGGTCCACGTCGATACGGGAGACCCTGTATCCGGCTTCTTCAAGTGCCTTTGCACATTCCGTCCCGCTCGACAGGCTGACCGGACGTTCGTTGACCCAGCCGCCCATGAGTACGGCAACATGTTTTTGAGCCATCACCCGGCCTCCTTCATTTGTCCGAGAATCGGTTCGATAGCCCCTTCAGGGCCAAATTCTCCGAGCCGCTTGATTTCCCACTCAAGGCGAATACCGGAGTTGGCGAGTGCACGTGCACGCACGGTTTCGCCCAAAAGCTCCAGATCGTGGCCCGATGCGGTTCCGGTGTTGATCATGAAATTGCAGTGCATTTCGGACATTTGAGCGCCGCCGATCCTCAGGCCCCGACATCCGGCAGCATCCACCACCTTCCAGGCAGAGGTCCCTTCAGGATTCTTGAAGGTCGACCCGCCAGTCTTCTCCCTGATCGGCTGTGCCTTTTCCCTGTGCGCGACCACATCGGCCATTTCCGCCCGGATGGCATCTTCGTCCTGCGGAATGCCTTCAAATACGGCTTCGGTAAAAATCAGCCCCTTGGAAGCGCCCGAATGACGATAGGCGTAGCCCATCTCGGCATTACTCAAGACGTGGCGTTCGCCCTTACGGTCAATGGCGACAAGTTCCACCATCCGCTGGCAGGTTTCCGTGCCGTGTGCACCGGCGTTCATGCGCAACGCACCGCCTAGTCCACCCGGAATTCCAGTGTAAAACGCAAATCCGCCAAGTCCTGCTTTGGCGGCAGCCTCAGCCAGGCGCTTGTCGGGGACCGCAGCCCCTGCCCGCAGACGATTGTCGCCGATCTCTTCGACAGCGCCAAAGCCCTTTGCGCTCAGCCGGATCACCACGCCTTTTATGCCGCCATCGCGGATCAACAGGTTCGACCCAAGCCCGATTGGCAACACTGGTATGTCGGAAGGCAGCTTTTTCAGGAAAGCGGAGAGGTCCGCTTCATCGGCCGGTTGAAAAAGCAGCTGCGCAGGGCCTCCTGTGCGGAACCAGGTCACGGCGGACAGCGGCTGGTTTGCGGTCAGTTTCCCGCGGATCCCATCGGCAAGGTCCGGATTTTGTTCCAAGAGGTCGGGAAAGCTCACGCACCATCCCCTTTCGACCGCTTCAATCCATCAGGCAGGGCGTAGGCCCATTGCGTTATGTTCCCGGCGCCCAGGCAGATAACGTAGTCGCCAGGTTCGGCCAGCTCGGCAACCTGTGCAGCCAGTTGCTCCGGGCCGTCGATGGAGTGAACAGACCTATGCCCTCGGGTCTTCAGCCCGGAAACCAGGTCCTGATGCTCTGCGCCTTCAATCGGCTGCTCACCAGCTGGATAGACCGGCGCGACCACCACGCTGTCTGCATCATTGAAACAGCTGGAAAACTCATCAAACAGGCTTTGCAGTCGCGTGTAGCGATGTGGCTGGACCACCGCGATGACCTTGCCTTTGGTGGACTCGCGTGCCGCATGCAGAACGGCACGGATTTCCACCGGGTGATGGGCGTAGTCGTCGAAGACTTCGATTCCCCCAGCCGAACCGGTGTGGGTAAAGCGCCGCTTCACACCGCCGAAGCCGGCAATTCCCTTGCGCAAATCATCCGCGCTCACTCCGAGCTGCGCTGCGACCGCGATTGCCGCCGTGGCGTTGGAGACGTTGTGGAGGCCGGGCATGGGCAACACGAGATCTTCTAGTTCCGTGACCTCACCGCTGCGCCGGTCCCGGATGGCGACTGAAAAGCGCGACTTGCCGCCGCCCATGGACACATCGGTGAACCGCACATCTGCTTGCGGGTTGGAACCATAGGTGACGATCCGCCGGTCCTCGATCTGCCCGATCAGGGTTTGCACCTCCGGGTGATCCAGGCACATGACCGCAAAACCGTAAAACGGGACGTTCTCCACGAATTGCCGGAAAGCTGCCTGAACGCCGGAGAAATCACCGTAGTGATCCAGATGCTCCGGATCGATGTTGGTGACGATGGCAATGTCAGCAGGAAGCTTTACGAAGGTGCCATCGCTTTCATCGGCCTCGACCACCATCCAGTCGCCGCCGCCCATGCGCGCGTTGGTGCCATAGGCATTGATGATGCCGCCGTTGATGACCGTCGGATCAAGACCACCGGCATCCAGCAGCGCTGAAATCATGGATGTGGTTGTCGTTTTGCCGTGGGTGCCGCCAACTGCGATCGCCTGCTTGAAGCGCATCAATTCTGCCAGCATTTCCGCCCTGCGGACCACAGGGATCAGCTTTTCCCGCGCAGCGATCAGCTCCGGATTGTCCTGCTTGATCGCGGAGGAGACCACCAGGACTTCCGCGTCACCCAGGTTTTCGGCGGCGTGGCCAACCATTACGGTGATACCGTTTTCCCGCAGGCGCTTCACATTGGCGTTTTCGGCCATGTCCGAGCCCTGCACCGTATAGCCGAGTGTCTTCAACACTTCGGCGATGCCGCTCATGCCGATGCCCCCGATCCCGACGAAATGCACCGGGCCAATATCCTGCGGCATCTTCATGCGCCGTCTCCTGTCTTCAATGTCTTGTTTTCGGCAATTTGTTCAACCAGATCTGCCAACCGCTGCACCGCATCAGGTTTCCCCTGGATCCGTGCCCGTTCGGCTGCTTGGGCAAGCAGGTCCGGCGCATCGAGAAATCGCTCCAGCTCCTTGGCAAGGCGCTGCGGCACCATATCGACCTGGCGGATCGGCCAAGCACCGCCAGCCCCTTCCAGCGCTTTCGCATTTGCACTTTGATCCTGGTCGAGCGCATGCGGGAAGGGAACAAGAATGGATGGGCGCCCTAGAACCGCCAGTTCACTAACAGACGAGGCACCTGACCGGCAGAGCACCAAATGGGCCGCGGCGATACGTTCGGGAATGTCCTGAAAGAACGTATTCAGTTCCGCATTGATCCCTAGTTTCTGATATTCATCGGACACCCGGTCCAGATCTTCCGGACGGCATTGCTGAACCAGTTTCAGCCGATTGCGGACGTCGTCAGATGCCAGTTTCAACGCATCTGGCAGCAGATCGGAAAAGAAGCGTGCACCTTGCGATCCGCCGAATACCAGAAGCCGAAGCTCGCCATCTGGCGCTGGCGGAATATAAGGTTTGCCGGAAGCCGCAATGACTGCATCCCGCACCGGATTTCCAGTTTCGACAACCTTGGAGGCAAGCTCATCAGGAAGGCCTGTTAGGGCCACGCTGGTCGCAATCGCGGTCACCCCACCGGCGAGCATCTTGTTTGCCCGTCCCATGACGCCATTTGCTTCGTGCAGGATGGACGGAGTTCCAGTGACCCGTGCGGCGAACATCGGCGGAAAGGTTGGATATCCTCCGAACCCGACCACGGCGGCTGGCTCAATCTCCTTGATAACCTTTCTGGCCTGTAGCGTGCCTCGCACCAGGCTAAGAGCAGTCTTGGCCAGCGCGACAGGATTCTTTCCACGCAGTGTCTCGGACGAGATGATGTGCACTTTTCGCGAGGGAAAAGCCTGACCGTATTTGTCGGCCCGCTCGTCTGTCGCCAGTTCCACGGTCCAGCCTCGGCGGCCAAGTTCGCTGGCGAGCGCCTGCGCCGGGAACAAATGCCCTCCCGTGCCGCCAGCTGTCAGAAGAATAGATTTACTCATTGAAAAAGGCGCAGCTCCTCACATGAGGCTGGAAGGCGAAAGGCGGCTGACCGTGACCACATCGCCGTGGGCGGGTCTCGGACGCCGGCGGGTCAGCGCAAGAATGGCTCCGGCTGTCATGGCCGATGCAAGAAGCGAGGATCCGCCATAGGAAATGAATGGCAGCGTCATGCCCTTCGGCGGCATGAGGTTGAGATTGACCGCAAGATTGATTGTCGCCTGGAGACCGAACAAGACCACAAGCCCGGCTGTTGCCAGACGTCCGAAGGCGTCCTGATCCTTCGAGGCATGCAACAGACCCCGGATAACCACAAAGGCAAAGACGGCAACAAGGAAGAGACAGACAATGATGCCGAATTCTTCGGCGACGACCGCAAAAATGAAATCGGTGTGGCTGTCAGGCAGTATTCGCTTGACGGTGCCCTCGCCCGGCCCCCGGCCGAACCAGCCCCCAGACAAAAAGGAGTCCATCGCCGTATCGATCTGATAAGTGTCACCGGAGCTTGGATCGATGAACCGGTCAACTCGGTCGGTCACATGCGGCAGGAACGCGTAAGCGGCAAAGAGCCCAGCGACCCCAACCACGCCGAGCCCGGCGATCAGAAACCAGGGCAACCCATTCAGGAAGAAGAGCCCGGCCCAGACAGCTCCTATCAGCATGGTCTGGCCAAAATCCGGCTGGGCAATCAGCAGCGCTGCGCAAATGAAGAACAGCAGCATGGCAAAGAGCACACCGGGCACTTCCCGGCGGCGGCCGGATTCCGACAGGAGAAACGCCACCAGCACGACAAACGCCGGTTTCAGAAACTCCGAGGGCTGTAAAGAGAAGCCTGCAATGTAGATCCAGCGTTTGGAGCCCTTGGCCTCCAGTCCGAAAAACAGCGTCGCCACCAGCATGACGATCGAGCCAACAAAGACCAGAAGCGCCATGCGGCGGACCATGCGCGGTGTCATCAAAGACCCGGCGAGCATGATCGCAAGCGCAGGGATCAGAAACAGTGCTTGGCGTTTGACGAAGAAGAAGGTCTCTACACCCAGCCGTTCGGCAACGGGAGGGCTTGCGGCAAAGGAAAGCACCACGCCGCCAACCATAAGCAGAATGAACGCGGCCAGCAGATAGTGGTCCACGGTCCAGAGCCATTCGGCAAATCGGCTTCGGTCGGCGCGGCTAACCATCAGGCAACCTCCTGACTGGTGGTCACCATTTCAAGGGCTCGCACCGCCTTGGTGAAGGCCTGGCCGCGAAGTTCGAAATTCGCATATTGATCGAACGACGCGCAGGCAGGCGACAGCAGCACCGCCATTTCAGCAGCCGGATCCTGCGCCGCGTCAGCTGCGGCTCGAGCAACAGCCGCCTCCAGCGTTCCCGTGATTTCATAGGGAACGTCGCCATCGAGGGTATTGCCGAAGTCCTCTGCGGCCTCTCCGATGAGATAGGCTTTGGCTATGCGTGGGAAGAATTCGTCAAGCGGCGCGATGCCGCCCGATTTTGCCCGTCCACCTGCTATCCAGTAGATCCGATCAAAGCTAGAAAGTGCCCGTGCCGTGGCATCCGCATTGGTCGCCTTGCTGTCGTTGACAAACAGGATGCGGCCGGAGCGCGCGACAATCTCCATGCGGTGATGGAGCCCGGGGAAACTTTTGAACGCGTCGGCAATTTTTTCGGCCGGAACATCAAGAACCCGCAGCGCTGCAAATGCCGCCGCAGCATTCTGGCCGTTGTGATCGCCCCTAAGGCTGTCGATCCCGCCAAGGCTTGCGGCAACGGACTGCGCCCCATCATGGGCTTCAACAAGCCGGCCGTGGTTTGCATAGACCCCGTCTGGCAGTTCCCGTTCGCCGGCAATGCGCACCACCTCTTTCTCGGTGAGTTCAAGACGGTCGGCAATTGCTGCGGACAGGCGGTCATCGACACCAACAACCGCAGTGCCGCTGCCCGCAACAAGGCGTTCCTTGATCGCGGCGTAGTTTTCCAGGGTTCCGTGCCGATCCAGATGATCCGGTGACAGGTTCATGTGAATGCCCACCGTAGGATCAAGCGTCGGGGCCAGATCGATCTGATAGGAGGAGCACTCAATGACAAAGTGGCGGCCGGGGGCTGGAGGCTCCAAATCGAGCAGCGGGACACCGATATTGCCGCCCATCTGGGTGTCATAGCCCAAGGTTTTCAGCAGGTGCGCAATCAACGCCGTTGTTGTGGACTTTCCGTTGGTGCCTGTGATCGCGATCAGTGGCGCATCCGGACAGCATTTGCGCCGTTCGCGGCAGAAAAGTTCGACGTCGCCGATAACTTCAATGCCTGCATCCCGCGCCCTGTCCACGGTCCAGTGCGGCAGCGGGTGGGTCAAGGGAACACCCGGCGCCAGCACAAGCGCCTCGAAGGCGCGCCAGTCTGCCGTTTTCAGATCTATGGCCGTCAAACCTTCGGCGCGGGCGGCCTCCACCCGCGCAGGCGCATCGTCCCAAACCGTAACCTTTGCCCCGCCTGCCTCAAGCGCGCGCGCTGTGACCATCCCGGACCCACCGAGACCGAACAGTGCAACGTTTTTGCCGCTAAATGAGGTGACCGGGATCATGGCTTACCTCAGCTTCAGGGTTGCAAGGCCGATCAGGGCCAGAACCACGGCGATGATCCAGAAACGGATCACGATCTGGGACTCTGTCCAGCCAAGGTATTCGAAGTGGTGATGGATCGGTGCCATCCGGAATACCCGCTTGCCGGTCAGCTTGAACGAGATCACCTGAACAATCACCGAAACGGCTTCCAAAACAAACAGTCCACCGATGATGGCAAGGACGATTTCATGTTTTGTGGCAACGGCGATCGCACCGATCATACCACCCAGGGCAAGGGAACCGGTGTCGCCCATGAAAATGGCGGCCGGCGGTGCGTTGAACCACAGAAATCCGAGGCCGGCACCAATTACGGCACCGCAGATCACGGCAAGCTCACCCGTGCCGCGCACATGATGGATCTGAAGGTAATCGGCAAAAACGGCGTTACCGGTGAGATAGGCGATCAAAGCAAAGGACGCGCAGGCGATCATGACCGGAACAATTGCGAGACCATCAAGACCGTCAGTCAGGTTGACCGCGTTGCCAGCGCCGACAATGACAAAGGCGGCAAAGGGGATGAACACAATCCCGAGGTTCAGGGCCAGGTCCTTGAGGAACGGAAAGCCGATGGAGGTGGAAAACGGCGGATTGTCGAGCACGGTCACCGCATAGGCGGCAGCGATGGCAATTGCGAATTCAAACCCCAGCCGGGCCTTGCCGCCGAACCCCTTGTGGGATGATTTCGTGACCTTCAGGAAGTCATCATAAAAACCGATCAGACCGAAACCGACAGTGACTCCGATGACGATCCAGACATAGGGATTGGAAAGATCAGCCCATAGCAGCGCAGCGACAAGCGCGCCGGACAGGATCATCAGGCCGCCCATGGTGGGCGTGCCCTTTTTGCTCAAAAGGTGACCCTCCGGCCCGTCTTCGCGGATCGGCTGGCCGTGCCCCTGGCGCAGTCTGAGGCTGTTGATGATTTTCGGACCGAACAAAAACACAAAAACCAGCGCCGTCATGATCGCGCCGCCGGTCCGGAACGTGATGTACCGGAATACGTTCAATGCAGAAATCTGATCGGCGAATTCGCCGAGGAAATAAAACATTCAGTTGCCCTCAAGCCGCTACGGTTTCCTCCGCAGGCGGATATTCCTTTTTCAACGCCTCAACAAGAGGCCCCATCCTGGATCCTAGCGATCCCTTGATCATGACGACGTCTCCGGAGCGCATATCTTCCAAAAGCCGCTCATTGAGCCCGGCAGCTTCTTCAGCGTAAAGCGCGCGCATTTGATGCGGCAATTGCTCCCAAAGCGCATGCATGTGAGGTCCGGAGCAATAGACCGCGTCAATCCCCGAAGAGTTCACGGTATCAAGCAAGGCCGCATGCAGGTCGTCTGCCTGCTCACCAAGCTCGCGCATATCACCCAGCACGGCAATCCGGCGGCCCGGCCGGGAGACCGGAGCTTCGCCTAGCAGTTTCAGAGCCGCCCGCATGGAAGCCGGATTGGCGTTGTAGCTTTCGTCGATAAGATTGAACTCACCTCCGGAAATCCGAAGGCGGGTCACTTCACCTCTGCCCTTTGGCGCCTGCATCTCGGCCAAGGCAAGCCCTGCCAGCGCAAGATCACCGCCAAGCTCCACGACAGCCGTCAGAACGGCAAGGCTGTTTTTGACATGGTGCTGGCCAGGCGCACCGATCTTGTAGGTAAGTTCCTGCCCCAAGATCGATGCCTGAACGCTTGATCCATCGGCTTGCCGGCTGACCTTCTCAACTCTCGAATCGGCGTCGGCACTTTCACCAAAAGTCCGAATGTTCTGAACACCTGCAGTGTGGGCGAGAAAGGAGAGCAGATCGTATTGCCCATTGTCCCTGTTCAGGATCGCCGTGCCACCGGGTTCCAAGCCGGAAAAGATCTCGGCCTTGGCCTTTGCGATCTTTTCCACCGATCCGAAAAATTCCAGATGTACCGCCTGTACCGTGGTAATCACCGCCACATGGGGCCGCACCATCTTTACCAGCGGCGTTATTTCGCCGGCGTGGTTCATTCCGATTTCGAAAATTCCGAATTCCGTATCGATTGGCATCCGCGCCAGCGTCAGAGGTACACCCCAGTGATTGTTGAAGGACGCAACAGAGGCATGAACCTTGCCCGACGGCTCCAGTGTCAGTCTCAGAGCTTCCTTGCTGCCGGTCTTGCCGACAGAACCTGTGACGGCAACGATCCGTGCGTTTGTCCGGGCGCGGGCAGCGATACCCAACTGACGCAGCGCCTCTAACGGATCCTCGACAAAGACATAGCGGCCACCTTCCGGTAAATCCGGTTGACGTTCCTTTGCGACAAGGGCAAGCGAGGCGCCTGCTTCCAGTGCCTTTTCAAAAAAGTCATGCCCGTCAAACCGGTCTCCCTTGATTGCGACAAAGGCTTCACCCGGCTGGAGCGTCCGGCTGTCAATCGAGATTCCGGAGATTTCTTCAAAGACGTCGCCTGACAACTCACCGCCGGTCGCCTCGACAAATGCATCGCGGGTCCAAAGCGGTTCGGTCATGCGGTCTCTCCCTCGGAAATGGCCATCGCAACAGCCTCGTGATCAGAAAACGGGAGTACCGTGTTGCCAACAATCTGGCCCGTTTCATGGCCTTTTCCGGCAACACACAGAATATCGCCCGCTTCCAGGCTCCGAACGCCCTCGCGAATGGCTTCCATGCGGTCAGCGATCTCCTTCGCGTCAGGTGCACCAGCAAGAACCGCCTGCCGGATCTTCGCCGGGTCCTCTGTCCTTGGATTGTCGTCCGTCACGATGACAAGGTCGGCCTTCTCTTGCGCAGCCCTGCCCATCAGTTCGCGCTTGCCGGGATCCCGATCGCCGCCAGCACCAATCACCACGGCCAATCGTCCTTCGGCGAAGGGGCGAAGCGCGGCAAGAGCGTTTTCAAGGGCATCCGGCTTGTGGGCATAGTCGATATAGACCGTGCCGCCGGTTGCGGTCCGGCCAGCGAATTCAAGCCTGCCTGGAGCCCCCTTCAGGTCTTCAAGTGCACGAAGTGCCTTTCCAACTTCCTCTCCTGCGGCAATGGTCAAACCCGTGGCAATCAGGGCATTGGACACCTGAAAGCGTCCAATCAGAGGCAAGGTCACCGTGTACTCGCCGCGCGGCGTTTCAATCGTCAAGACCTGTCCGCCTGAGGTCGGAGAAAGGCTTCTGAGTTTCAGATCCTTTCCGGTCTCGCCAACGGTGATCACCGGCAGATTTCGTCTTTCGGCGATAGCCAAAACCCGGTCCGCATATTCTTCGCCTGGGTCCACAACAACAGTGCCACCGGCTGGCAACAGGTCTTCAAACAGGCGCAATTTGGCAGCCAGATAGTCCTCGACCGTTGGATGGTAGTCCATGTGATCGCGGCCAAGGTTTGTGAAACCTGCCGCAACCAGCCGCACACCATCCAGCCGATGCTGATCCAGCCCATGGCTGGACGCCTCAAGTGCGGCATGGGTGATCTTTTCTGCCGAAAGGCGCGCCAGTTCCTTGTGAAGGGAGACCGGATCCGGTGTCGTCAAGCCGCCATAGACCAGCCCGGCATCCGTGACTGTGCCCAATGTACCGAGGCTGGCTGCGGAGTGTCCGGCCGCGTGAAAAATCTGACGTACGAAATGCGCAACGGAGGTTTTGCCGCTCGTTCCCGTGACCGCCACCATGGTTTTTGGCTGATCACCATGGAAACGGGCGGCCATCAAGGCGAAAGCACGGCGCGGCTCGTCGCTGGTCAGAATTGAGACATTGCCGCCCACCTGGGCTCTCACTTCGTCAACGGCATCGCTGGCGCAGAGGATTGCAGTGGCACCAGCTTCTACGGCATTGCGAGAAAAACGCACGCCATCTGTTGCCGCGCCCTTTAGGGCCGCAAACAAAAAGCCGGGCTCAACTGACCGGCTGTCAGCAGTTAATCCTGAAATATTGGCCGCATTGCCACCGTTGAGTTCGGCTAGGCCATGCGCAAGTTGGTCAATTTGCATGTCATCGGTTTTATTTGTGCGTCGTCAAATAGGCTTCGAAAGAACCGGTATCGGCTGCGACCCCGCCGGTCCTTCCCGCCTTAATAGGATATTTCGATCGGTTCTTCTCCCTGACTGAAGCGCGGCATTACGCCCAGCATCGGTGCGGCCCGGCGAATAATCGCTCCGGCGGTCGGGGCCGCGTTCAAACCTGCAGTCGCGCCGATACCTTCGCGCTCGGGCTTCGGCTCGTCCACGACCACCAGAACAACGTAGCGCGGATCATCCATCGGGAACGCCGACAGGAACGAATTGCGTCGTTTGTTGGAGACGTATTTGCCGTTTTCGATTTTCTCGGCCGTACCCGTTTTTCCACCGACAGTGTAGCCTGGAACATCTGCACGGCGGCCGGAGCCAGACAGAACATTCAGGCGGAAAAGGTACCGCATGATACGGCTTACATCCGGAGAGATTACCTGTTTCCCCAATGTCTTAACTTGGTCTTGAGACCGGGGAAGGAACGTCGGCGGCAAGTGCACACCGTTGTTCAGGAGCGCCGCGGCTGCGACAGCAGTCTGCATCGGTGTTACCGAAATTCCGTGACCAAAGGAAATCGTCATGGCCGCCAATTCATTCCATTTCGGCGGCAGCAAGGGCGCGGCGTTTTCCGGCAGTTCCGTCTTCAAACGCTCGGTAAAGCCGAGCCGTTTCATGAACTCCTGCTGACGTTGAATGCCGGTGGCCAGCATCATTTTCGCAGTGCCAATATTGGATGAATAGATGAAGATTTCCGGGACCGACAGGATGCGATTTTTCCCGTGGAAATCATTGATCGTCCGCCCGGCAGCCCGAATTGGCCGTGTTGCATCGAAGCTGTCGTCGATTGAGACCTTGCCCGAATCGAGGGCCATGGCGGTTGTGAACGCCTTGAAGACGGACCCCATTTCGAAGACACCGCCGGTTGCCCGGTTCAATCTATCCTTTTCCAGAGCCTGCGCCCGGTCGTTGGGATCGTAGTCCGGCAGCGAGGACATGGCGACCACTTCACCGGATTTGGCATCGAGGACAATGCCAGCGGCTGCGACAGACCGGTAACGCTCCATCGCCTTGACCAGCTCGTCACGCACAACGTGCTGAACGCGCAGATCGACCGAAAGACGCATCGGCTCCATCGGGCGGTCAGACGCAAATCCAAGCGATTGCAAATCACGGAGCCACTGATCATCGACGTATTTCTCGATCCCGGCGAGGCCCTGGTTGTCCACGTTGACCGAGCCAATCACGTGGCCGGCTGTCGGACCGCCCGGGTAAAACCGCTGACTCTCTGTCAACAAGCCAATTCCCGGCAGTCCGAGATTGTGGATCTTGTCTGCCTGACCCGGCTTGAGTTCGCGCTTCAGCCAGACAAATCCGGCCCGGCTTTCCAGCCTGCGGCGGACAACAACCGGATCGAGATCTGGCAGGACGCTCAGGAGACCTTCCAAAGACTCATCAACATCCTGAACCCGGCGCGGCTCGGCATAGAGGGAAGCCGTCTTGATATCGGTTGCCAGTATTTCGCCATTGCGGTCCAAAAGATCGGGACGCGATGCGGCCACTGAATCTTGCGCTGAAATCCAGGCAGAAGATGGCGCCTCGTCCATTTGAGCAAGCAGAATGAGACGCCCGCCAATCATCAGATAGATGAAGGCAAAGGCAGCCATCGCAAGGTAGACCCGCGACTTGACGGCGCTGGAAGATACAGATCCATGGGCCGGACGCGGACGGGCCCGCCGCACCTGCAAGATGGATGTGAAGTCATGCGTCATGGTCATCGCAGGGCCCTCACCTCAACACACCGGACGAACCGGCATATCCGCCCATTGGGTCGGCTCCGCCAATCGGTTCAAGCATCACCGGACGCGCCGGCAGTTCTTCGGGCAAGACAATCTGCCGGACTTCAAGCGGCTGCAGTTCCAGATAGGAGTTGTAGCGCTCCACCAAACGTTGCAGACGCTCCGGCTGGTTGAGGAGGCTCCATTCGGCTTTCAAGTGCCGGATGGTTTCACGCTCTTCATCAATCTGCCGCTGCAGATCAGCTACGTGCGATGCGGATTTTTTGGCGGCAAGCTTCATGTCATAGACAGCCGCAGCCCCGATCACCACGGCCAGTACAAACAGAATGTTCAGATAACGGCCCACAGTCAGCCCCCTAGTCCGTCAAACTGAGCCAGGCGCGGAACGCCGGCGGCATGAATATCGAGCTCGCGTGCTGGTGCGCTGGTCCTCCGCCCCGCACGAAGACGCGCGGACCGCGCCCTCGGGTTGCCAGAGGTTTCCGCGTCGCCGGCCTCAATAGCCTTGCGCGTGAGCGGCTCAAACGTCGGTGGCGGCACGTCTTCTTCCGGCATGTGCCGGGAACCGCCGCCGCGTGTTTTGGTACGATCCTGCAGGAACCGCTTCACAATGCGGTCTTCCAGGCTGTGAAAGCTGACCACAACCAGACGCCCACCGGCATTGAGGACCCGCTCGGCCGCGCCCAGCGCCCGTGCTGCCTGGTGAAGTTCACCATTCACGTAAATTCTGAGGGCCTGGAAAGTTCTCGTCGCGGGATGGATCTGCGCCTTTTTTGGTGACCGGCCCAGCACCTTCTCGACCAGGTTGGCAAGCTCAATCGTACGGCTGAACGGCTTTTCCTTGCGGGCCGTATCAATGGCATGCGCCACGGTCGTTGCGCGCTTTTCCTCACCCAAGAGGCCTATAATGCGGATCAGATCCTTGACCGGCAGCGTGTTGACCACGTCGGCAGCTGATGGTCCGGCCTGCTCCATGCGCATGTCGAGCGGTCCGTCCCGCAGGAAGGAAAAGCCGCGCTCGGCCTGATCCAGCTGCATAGAGGAAACGCCGAGGTCTAGCACAACACCGTCTACACCATCGTATCCGGCACCCTTGGCATGCGCATCAAGATCGGCGAATTGGCCCGGTACAAGGGTTAGCCGCCCTTCAGACTCTGCAACAAGTGTTTGCCCGGCAGAAATCGCATCGGGGTCCCGGTCTACACCGACGACCTGCGAGCCAGCAGCAAGCAATGCACGGCTATATCCTCCGGCACCTAAGGTACCGTCGATCATGACATCGCCTGGCTTGGGATCCAGGTACTTCAGCACCTCGTCCAGGAGAACCGGCACATGAGGCACGGGTCCGCCAGCATCCGAAGCTGCGCTTTGTCCGCTGCGCGCCATCATGCCGGTTCTCCTTGAGAGGCCGCCGGGGGAACCTGCCCCGACAACATGGCAAGCGCGCGCTTTTGGGCCTCCGCGCGATGCTCACGAAACTTTTCGGGCTGCCAGATCTGAAACTTGTAGCCAAGGCCTGCGAATGTGACCTGATCGGTAATGCCGGTGTGCTCCCGCACCATGTCGGAGATCATCATCCGGCCATCCGCATCAATCTTGGGTGTTTCGCTCGCTCCAAAGAGAGCCATTGCCAGAGCGTCATGGTCCGGAGAGAGCTTTGCGAATGCATCAAGACGTGTCTGGATTTCGGTCAGCAACGCATTTCCACCAGCATCGATCGCAGCACAGTGCGGCGAAGCAATTGAATAAAGGCCCTCGAACCCGTCACGCGCCAGCACCGCACGGAATGGAGCCGGGATCGATACGCGACCCTTGGCGTCCAGCCGGTTGGTAAAATGCGAAACGAAACCGGCCATCGGCCCCCTCTATGCGGACCATCCGGCCCTGCAAAGCCCAAGAACATCCGCAATTAGAGACAGAAACCCAATCACTTGGCCTGTTTCGGCTTCACGGCGCCTACTTGGCCAACACAATTTCCGGTTCCGCCCACTAAATCCGGGTCATTATGGGATATCATGGGACATCATGGGACGTCAATGGAATCCCATGGTTTCAACCGCACTTCGGACCGGATTCAGGCGAACGTTCGAAGCCTACTTTTTTAAGCTTAATGAAGGCTTGACACTGAAATGGAATCGGATTTTGAGCGAATTGAGGGCCGCAGGGGTTCGAAAATTCTGAAGGAAAAAATACCAGTCGGCCTGTAAGCCGGGTTCGGTATGGCATCCGGCTGAGCCGGACACGCGACAGCCATTCATCTGGGACGCCTGTTGCCAGACGCCTCTCGCAACCTACCCGGACAACCAGCCTGGAAACCGGCCTGGGCCAATGGCCCGCGTTGTCCCTATTCGGTCTTGCTCCCGGTGGGGTTTACCATGCCGTCTCCGTTACCGGCGACGCGGTGGGCTCTTACTCCACCCTTTCACCCTTACCACGGCGGGGCCGCGGCGGTTTGCTCTCTGTGGCACTTTCCCTGAGGTCGCCCTCGCCGGGCGTTACCCGGCACCGTGTTTCCATGGAGCCCGGACTTTCCTCCCCCGCAGCCTTTCGGCTCTTGCGGCAGCGGCTGTCCGGCCGACTGGTTCTGCTGCCTTATTTGGGAATGCGCATCAGGTCAAGCAAGGCCTATCACCATCGGTCGCAATGCATCAATAAGTTGCGCAAAAAGGAAACACGACACCACAATGAATGAAATGCCTGTGTTCCCGTAACGGGATAATAAATTATTGTTCACTTGCAGTGTGAAGCCAAGAGTGACAACTTCCCGCTGGTTAGCGAAAATCAGAGACTACTTTCGAACTTCCGAACATAATCACCGGGAATTGTACATAACCCAATACACCATCTAGTATATTGCATACAATTTGGGTTTTCGATTAGGCTTTGGTCAGGTTTTGGCGGAATAGCTTCGTCTGCCTGAAATAATTTGCAGGCAGACTATATAGGCAAAGCGAACTGCTGTGTGCCCACCGCTTGACCACCCCTAGGAGCAAATGATGGTTGGCCGACCAAAAACATTCGATGAGAACAAAGCGATCGATGCCTTTGTCGAGGTGTTTTGGGCCAACGGCTACAATGAAACATCCATCGACGCGCTGCAGACCGCGGTCGGTATCAATCGCGGAAGTTTCTATTCCAGTTTCGGCAACAAGGAAGCCGCCTTTGCCGCAGCGCTTCAACGGTATGCGGACTCTATCACCAAGCCAGTTGTCGCTTCGGTCGACGACGCAGAAGACCCAAAACAAGGCCTGTGCGGTCTTATTCGCCAGGTCGGTGCATTCATGGCCACACACACGGGCCGTGGCTGCCTGTTTCTGTCTTCAGTTGTTGAAAAACCTCAGCTTGCCCCAGAACATGGGGCTCAATTGGACCAGATTGCGCAATTTCTTTCCTGCAAAATCATGGAAAAAGCGCAGGAGACCATCGACAGTCACAGCGTCAAGTCCCTCGAAGATGGCGAAACCATACGGGACTATGTCCTGTCTGTGCTGCATGGCTTGAATGCCATGGCCAGGGTCGGCAGCGATCCAGGTGCAATCCTGTCTGCCGCCGACACAGCCGCCAGTTTTCTGGAAACGGCTTAGAATCCTAACCCTGATCCGCCCTATTGCGCCGTCCACCCGCCATCGATTGGAAGTGCAATTCCGGTGACGTTATGGGCCATCGGACTGGATAGCCAAAGAACCGCACTGCCAATTTCTGCCGGTTTCGACATCCGCTGGCTCGGCTGTTTCTCCGACAACAGGCTTGCTATTCCCGCCGTTCGGTCACCGGAAAACTCAGCGGCCCGCGCTTGCACCTGAGGCTCAATCAGCTCCGTTTCCGTCCAGCCCGGGCAAATGCAGTTGACGGTAACACCCCCAGTCTCGCCTGAACCTGATGCCGCATACTCGAGCGCGGCGACGCGAGACATTCCAACCAGGCCGAACTTCGAAGCCACGTAAGGTGCCTTGTTGACCGAGGCCACCAATCCATGAACCGACGCGATATTGACGACCCGGCCATAGCCCCGCCCTGCCATCACGGGCAATGCCCTGCGCATGGTGTGAAAAGCGGCTGAAAGATTGACGGCCAAAATGGCATCCCATGTTTCGGCCGGCATTTCAGCGAGCGGTGCAGTTATCTGCATTCCGGCATTGTTGACCAGTACATCTGCCCCGCCCCAGTCCTCAACACTGTTCATCATGGCATCGATCTCAGCAGAGATACGCAGATCAGCAGCAAAGAACCGGGCTTCGGCCGCCCCGGCCTCGGAAACATCGGAGCGTGCCTGGTCAATCTGCACCTGATCCGCCAATCCATGAAGGCCTATGCGCATACCAGCGCCCGCCAGAACTTTCGCAATTGCAAGGCCAATACCCTGCACCGACCCGGTAATGACCGCTGTCTTACCCTTTAGAAACTCATCCACCATCTCTTCTCCCGAAACGTCCGTTTCAATCCTGCGGGATCCTTTTCCGCAACTCGGTCTTGAGTACCTTGCCATAGGTGTTCTTGGGCAGTTCCGGAACGAAAGCATACTGCTTTGGCCGCTTGAACCGCGCCATATTGGCAAGGCAATGTTGATCGAGGTCTTGTTCTGTCAACGCTCCCTCACTGCGCAAAACAACAAAGGCAACAATGACTTCGCCCCACTCCTCATCCGGCTTTCCGATGACGGAAACTTCAGCCACGCCGCTTAGTTGCAGCAGAACCTCTTCCACTTCCCGGGGATAGACGTTGGTGCCGCCAGAGATGATCACGTCTTTCGAGCGGTCCGTCAGCGTGACAAAACCGTCTTCATCCATGCGGCCAACATCTCCGGTCCAAAGCCAGCCATCGCGGAGAGATTTTGCCGTGGCGTCCGGGTTGTTCCAGTAGCCGGCCATGACTGCAGCGCCACGGACGGTGATTTCGCCATCCTCCCCGGCAGCACATCTTGATCCGTCTTCCCTGCGAATGGCCACTTCACCACAAGATTGGGCAAAGCCAACCGAACCAAGCCTTTCCTGCCAGCGTCGATCACTCCGGTCTGCAACCAGATGCCGTGGCAGCGCCGAGATCGCCATGGGGCATTCACCCTGCCCGTAGATCTGCACGAATCGGGAGCCCATGGTTTTTACGGCGTCCTCAATGTCGGCAACATACATGGGCCCGCCGCCGTAAACGATGGTGCGCAGGCCATCGCCGGGCACGCCCTGCTCCTGTGCGCAATCCACCAGCCGCCGCACCATGGTGGGAGCAGCAAACATATGAATGCTTTTAAGGTCGTGGCCCAGCTCCAGAATTTCCGCCGGATCGAAACCACGGCTTTCAGGAACTGCATGCGCCGCGCCGCGCAAGACATGCATGAAATTGTAAAGCCCGGCACCATGGGACATTGGCGCGGCATAAAGCGCGACGTCGGTGGAATGGACATCATCCACATCGACGAAATAGGCAAAACTCATTGCATGGATGTTGCCGTGTGTGATCATCACGCCTTTGGGGCGTCCGGTGGTTCCGGACGTGTAAAACAACCAGGCCAGATCATCACGCCCTCGCGGGGCCGGTTCATCCACGCCCTGGTAATTGCCAAACTCCTCAAATTCCGTGCTCTCAAGCGCGACCGTATCGATGGCGCTTCCGTCGGCCTGGAGCGCAGACGTCAGGTCTTCCGCCACCTCGTCGCTTGCAACGAATACAAGCCGGGCATCCGCGTCCGACAGGATGAAGGCCGCTTCCTTGGGGTGAAGCTTGTAGTTGATCGGGACAACGGCAGCGCCAACATGCCATGCTGCGTAAAGCAGCTCCAGGTACTCAGGGCAGTTGGGCATATAAATGCCAATTCTCACGCCCGGTTGAATTCCATAACCGTGCCGTAGACCGCCAGCCAGCCGGCATACGGCACGGGCAAGCTGACCATACTCCGCGATCAGGCGGCTACCCCGATAAATTGCCGGTTGGTCAGGCATTCTCAGCGCGGTGCGATGCAGCCACTCTGCGACATTCATGAGGATCTCCAGCACCTTAACGAAAACAATCAGATAGAACTTGTTTCAAACAATGCCAAATATGAAACCGCATGAAAAGGGCATCGCTTTGGGCTTTGCAATAACTTCACTTTACTGCCACCGGCTGCTGGCTAATGTGGAGGTATTCCTTCCGGGCCACACGGAGTTGAAGAATGAAGCATGCGCTCAAGCCGCACGAGGCGGCGGAACTGGTTCCTGACGGATCAACCCTCATGATCGGCGGCTTTATGGGAGTTGGCTCCCCGCACCGCTTGATAGATGCATTGGTGGACCGCGCGCCCCGGAATTTGACCATCGTGGCCAACGATACGGCGCAGCAAGGCGTCGGCATCGGTAAATTGATTACGGCTGGATTGGTTTCAAAGGCAATTGTCTCCCATATCGGCCTCAATCCGGAAACACAGCAGAAAATGATCGCGGGCGAGATCGATGTCGAGCTGGTGCCTCAAGGCACCCTGGTTGAGCGCATCCGCGCCGGCGGCGTGGGTCTCGGCGGCGTATTGACGGCAACCGGGATCGGCACGCCCGTCGAAGAAGGCAAGCAGAAGGTGGAGGTGGATGGCAAAACCTACCTGCTGGAAACGCCGCTCCATGCCGACATTTCCCTGATTGCATCTCATCAGGCCGATTACGTCGGCAATCTCGACTATTCGCTGACAGCCCATAATTTCAATCCAATCATGGCCATGGCCGCCGACACCGTTATCGCCGAACCACAGGTGATCGTTCCCGTCGGCGTCATCCCACCGGACGCAGTCAAAACACCGGGTGTTCTGGTCGACCACCTTCTGGAAAGGGCCGCATAATGGATGCCAAGGAAATCATCGCCCGCCGTGTCGCCAAGGAAATCAAGCCGGAAATGCTGGTCAACCTCGGCATCGGCCTTCCAAGCATGGTCGCCAACTACCTGCCGAAGGATGTCCATGTCTTCTTCCAGGCGGAGAACGGCGTCATCGGACTTGGTGCCCGACCGCCAGAAGGCATGGAGGATCCGGATCTGACAGATGCCGGCGGCGGTTTTGTCACCGCGGTGCCGGGCGCAGCTTCAATCGACAGTGCCATGAGCTTTGGCCTCATTCGCGGCGGCCATCTTGATATGACCGTTCTGGGTGGCCTTCAGGTCGACGCCAGAGGCTATCTCGCCAACTGGATGGTTCCGGGCAAGATGGTTCCCGGCATGGGCGGCGCCATGGATCTGGTGGCTGGAGCCAACAGGGTTGTTGTCGCCATGGTTCACGCAGCTAAGGGAAACGCAAAAATTGTTCCTGAATGCACCCTTCCCTTGACCGCGGCCCGGCGGATCAGCCTGATCGTGACCGAAATGGCCGTCATCGAACCGACGGAAGCCGGTCTGGTGCTCAGGGAAACGGGACCAGATGCCACGATTGAAGACATCATTGCCGCCACCGAGGCGGAATTGATCATTCCGGACGACGTTACTGCAATGCAGATCTGAAGAGGAAGCTGCGGCCAGTGACGTCAGCCGGCTTTCCGCAGCACATCGTGCAAAGCCGCAACGCAGCCGGAAATGTCAGCTTCCGTGGCTGATGCGAACCCCATGATCAGGCCGGTCTCTGCGGCATTTCCCAGGAAGCAGGGACTATAGGGCGACAGGGCAAATCCCTTGGCCTGCATGGCCAGCGCGATCTTTTCATCGTCAACCGGATCACGGAACCGGACGACGACCTGGACATTGCCGGTTGGTTCCTCAACCTCAACCTGATTGCCAAAATGCTGCCGGATCGCGGCAACCAGGGCCTTGCCGCGCTGCTGGTAGAGTGTCCTGATCCGCTTCAGGTGAGCGCGGTAGTGGCCGGACTCGATAAAGTCGGCCAAGGCAATCTGGGAGTGCACATTGGCGAGCTGGCCGAGGTTACGGAACAAGGCCGTCACCGGCCCGACCAAAGGCTCCGGCACAACGCAATAGGCAAGGCGCAACCCGGGCAGCAGGCTCTTCGATAAGGTGCCCAAATAAATGACTTCATCGTTGACCGCCAGTCCCTGGAGGGCAGCCGTTGGCCTTCCTTCAAACAGGAACTCGCTGTCGTAGTCATCTTCCAGGATCAAAGCCCCGGCTTCAGAAGCCGCTTCGATCATGGCAAGGCGCCGGGCCAATGACATCCGCACGCCCAACGGGAACTGATGCGACGGCGTCAGGTAGATCAGCTTTGGCGGTGCATCCGGAGACCATTGCGCAACCTGTGCACCCTCCCCGTCAACCTCCAAGCCTGCGATCTTGAGACCGGCGCCATGAAACGCGGTTCGGGCGCCAAGATAGCCTGGGTTTTCTATCCAGGCGAGGTCTCCGGGATCAGCCAGCCCCTGTGCCAGCGTGGCCAGGGCCGCTTGCATGGAGCTGGTGATCAGGATCTGTTCTGGCCGTGCCTTCACTCCCCGGGCACCGGCGAGATATTCCGCCAAAACCTGTTTGAGTTCGGGGTGGCCTCCCACATGCCCGTACAACAGCTCAGCTCCCTGAGACTGACGGGCGGCCCGGCGTAAAGACCGGGCCCAAAGTTCGTATGGAAAAGTGTCGAGTGCGGGCGCGCCGGGCTGAAGTTTGCCATACTGCCGTGCCCAGGCTTCTCCCCTCAGGTTATCCGCAAGAAGAGCCCCGCGTTTCGACAACCGCTTCGGCTCTTTTGCCTTGCCGGTCTGAAAAGTGGCTCCTTCAATGGTCAGGTCCTGCGAAACCACAGGCGCAGCACCCGGGCGGACTTCAACGATCATCTCCGCCTGCAGAAGATCATAGGCGGCGTTGACAGTGTTGCGCGAAATCTGGTGGGCAGAGGCAAGCCCGCGCGACGACGGCAGCTGCATGGCGGGCTTGAGAACACCTGCACGTACAGCATTTCTTATTGAGCGATAAACCTGCTGGCTCAAGGGAACGGGGCCATCCCTATCAAGATCCAACACGCCTTCTGGCAGAACTGGTACTTTCATATTTACTAAACCGGAGCTTTGACAGAACCAGTATTTAGCACAAAAAACGCAGACGACAAGAACATGCTTTCCCAAGGTCGAGACGATGAAACACGAAAAGCCCGATGTCCCCGGATACGCCAAGATCCGTAAAACCAATAAGCACAGCAGTTACGACCAGGATGCAGCTTGGCCCATTCTCGATACCGGCCTGGTAGGGCATGTCGGTTTTATTGCTGACGGCCGGCCCATGGTCCTTCCCATGGCGTATGCTCGGTGCGGCACCAAGCTCTATCTGCATGGAGCCAGTAAGACGCGGATCATCAAGAACAATTCGGAAGGAACGCCGATGACCATGACCGTCACCCTGCTGGACGGCATAGTCGCTGGCAGGTCGGCATTCCATCACTCCGTCAACTATCGCTGCGCCATTGCCCATGGCACAGCCCGGGAAGTTACGGACGAGGATGAGTTGCTCATGGCGCTCACGGCCATCACCGATCACCTTCTGCCCGGCAGGTGGGACGAATGCCGCCCCATGTCAGCCAAGGAAAGGAAGGCAACTGGCGTCATCGTCATGGACATTGAGCATGTCACCACCAAGGCACGAACAGGCCCGCCGGTCGATGAAGACGAAGATTATGAGCTGGAATTTTGGGCTGGCGTCGTTCCGGTCGTGACCGCTCTCGGCCAGCCTCATGCTGACGAACGGGTCAAACCTGGCGTTGAGGTTCCACCTTCTGTTGGCCTCGCCAAAAAGAAATTTGCCTGAGAACGGCGCCCAAAAACAAAAATCCCCGGTTCAGGCAGAACCGGGGAGCAGTCGGCAATAGGCTCGGTCAAGGACGCTGACACTGCAAGGTGATGCCAATTCGCCGCCAAAACCAGCTCAGTTATGGGTCTGAACCCTAAGTCGTGGACAGGATCCGCTTGACCTTGTTGCAGTACCGGCGGCTGATCGGATTCATCCGCTTCGCGTAGTGGCCGGCGTTATATCGAAGGATTGTTCCGCAAACGTCTCCGGATGCGCGCTGATGGGCGCCCGCGAGATACTTCATTCCCCATTCCAGGTTGGTTTTGGGATCGTAGAGAGCCTTGGTCGATCCACGGTATCCCATGCCACGGGCGGTTGCCGGCTTGATCTGCATGAGGCCAACTTCACCGGCGCTACCGCGAGCGCGCGGGTTGAAGTTGCTCTCGACCTGAACCACGGCCATTGCAATCTTGGTTGGTACGCCATGCTTCTTGGCTACGGTCTTGACCAGCTTTGCATAGTTCTTTTTGCTTTTGGGGCTGGGACTGGTCTTGCGCTTGGACGCAGCGCTGGCTTTTTGGACCTTGCCTGTCTTTTTCTTGGCCGAACTGGCTGTCTTCTTCGTGTCGTCACTTCCCGAATTGGAAAAGTCGCCAGCGATGAACCGGTTGGTGATTTCCGGTTTGCCGGCAGCGGCCGCCTGGCCGTGCAAAATTACTGCGGAGGCAAAAAAGCACAGCGCTCCGCCAAGTGTCGTCATAGACCGCAACATAGTGTCGAGCCCTTTGTTGTTGTAACCGATGGATGGGGGTTATTTCGGCACAGAGAAATGATTGTGCAGTGCGACAAAAATCAGTCCGCACCGATCACGAAATGTTACAAAAAATCCATGTCTACCGACGCCCAAGAGGCCGGTTTATAGGTAATCCTTGCGAACCATGCCCACTTTGTGACGTCTGCAAGGCGAATTCCGGCAAAACACCGGCAGAAATCTCAGCTGGCCTCAAATCGCTTTTTTGACCTTAGGTACTCAAAGAAGGCAATGCGGCAAGCAGGCGGTGCAGGGTTTCGACCGTCGACTGATCCACCACACCATCAACCTTGTCCTGACGGAAATGCCGTTGAAATGCAGTAACGGCTTCGGTGGTGCGGCAGTCAAATTGACCGCTGACATCGATGTCGTAGCCATAGAGCGCAAGCATCGACTGGACGGCCTCAACCGGCTGCCCTTGCTCTCCCTCCTGCATGAACAAGCCGGTAGTGATGGGCGCAGCCTCGCGGAAATGGCCGACCCCCTGAGAGCCCAGGCGGTCCCAGGGAAACTTTTCTCCCGGATCCATCTTCCGGTCTGGAGCGACATCGGAATGGGCAAGAACCATCCATGGCTGGATCGAATGCCGGCCGCAGATGTCTTTCGACAATTCAATGACCGCGTCGATCTGAACGTTAGGGAAGTCTGGATAACCACCATCATGCCCCGGATTGACGATTTCGATCCCGATGGAACGGGAGTTTATGTCCCGCTCTCCCTTCCAATAGCTCTTGCCCGCGTGCCAAGCACGGCGGGATTCCGGCACGCATTGAAGAATGCGTCCGTCCTCATAGACCAGATAATGAGCCGATACTTCCGCGCGCGGATCGCACAATCTCTGCAGCGCAGTTTGAGCGTCCTCCATACCGGTATAATGCAGGATCAGCATGTCAATCGGC
Organism: Roseibium sp.; assembly: GCA_965230705.1. GTDB lineage: Bacteria > Pseudomonadota > Alphaproteobacteria > Rhizobiales > Stappiaceae > Roseibium. Next base: position 955,298 of record CBDDLN010000002.1, read on the forward strand.
GCACCTTCAGCACGCGCGCTGTGATTTGGAGAAGGGTGTACGCGTGCTTTTACGCCTGTATCGGTCTGAACGCTCATAATCCTCTTTCCGCCCGGATCTGGGCCCAGGCCGCATTCAGTGCTGCCAAACGATCGTTAGCAATCCGCACAAACTCTTCAGGCACACCCCGCGCGATCAGCCGGTCCGGATGTGTTTCCTGAACTTCGCGCCTGTAGGCGGTTTTGATCTCGCTGTCGCTTGCCTCAACGCTCAAACCAAGCACTTCATAGGGATTGCCGTTTTCCCGGACATGACGGGCGAGCACCTTTGAGAACTCCCGGTCATCCAGTCCGAATAGCTCAGCGACTCGTGCCAGGTAGCTGATCTCATCCTGATGAACCACCCCGTCAGCCTTGGCGATATGGAAAAGGCCATCGAGGATGTCCTGCAATGTCTTGTGGTCATAGGGAAAAAGATCCGCCAGCTTTTTGGCGTAAACTTCAAAACCCGCAACATCCTGCTGAGCCAAATCGAACAGGCGTACGACATTGCGTTCCTCGCCTGGCGGAATGTCGAACAAGGAGTGAAAGGCAAGAACTTCGTCGGTCGTTACGACACCGTCGGCCTTCGCCATTTTCGCTGAGAGCGCAATCATCGCGACGGTAAAACCGACACTATGCGCCCCCTCTGGCCGGGCCAGAACCAATTGCACCAGCCGGTCCACGATCTGCGCGCCACCACTTTGGATGGCGCCAACAATGGTTCCCAAACTGCTCCAAACGCTCACAGCCGCTCTCGCCTTCAAGCCACGCAAACAAGAATACCGCACCTGCCGCTATGTCCGGCGCGGCGTGACCATAGCGCAGAATCTGAGCGGTAAATGCGAACATATCGGTTGGCTGGCAGGATGGAAAGAACACAGCGATCTGGACTGCCAAAACCCTCGGCAAATATGACAAGTTCCGGCTAAAGCACTGTGATCGATCGATAATTATCGAATCTGCCAGGATTCACGATGGTTAAACCTATCAGGGTTACTCTTGAGGGACATGTTTTAAAAAGAGTATGCGCCCGAATGAAGAACGCCTCTTCAAAAAGTATTGCCGTGTTCTCAATTACGATGGGCCTGGTGCTGATGCTCGCCCTGGGCGTCTATGGCAGCAACAGGCTTTTGACGCATTGGCTTTTGGTTCGGAATATTGAGCAGACCGCCGCGCAAATCCCGATGGCGATTGATACTGCAGGAATGGCCGGCGAGTTTTATCTCCAGAGCACAAAAGCACCTGCGCCGTCTGCCGGTCTCAGGCTTACAGCTGCTGAAGCGCCTGCCTCACAGGCCAAACAACCGGTAGAAATATCCGAAAAGCAAATGCCGGAGCGGCTGCTGTCCTTGGCCGCTGCAGCAATGCAGCCTTCTGACATTCTTTCCAACCGGTTCATTACGGCTTCGGAAATCGAACAGGGGCCGAAGTTTGCAAAAGCCCTTGCAGATGCACTCGGGTACACAGTCAAATCCCACCAAGACAGCGCACTCCTGCAACGTATGCTGGCCCGTCTTGGCAAGGAAAAAACGCCCTTTACAGATGTGACGCTGACCTGGACCGGCGAGCTGGATCAGTGCTCTTTCCTGGTTTTTCCGATCCTGAGTGACAACGGCCTGCAAGGGGCCTGGGTACTTCTGATCGACAACACCAAACGGATTGACAGCCTTTCTTTCATCACGCTTGTTTCAAGCGGCATCATTGCCACGCTGTGTCTGGCATCCTTCCTGTTTGCAGCCTTCCTGCTGTACTTGCGCTTCCACGAGCAGGTAAAAACCAACCGGGACATCGAATTTCTCGCGCACCACGATGCCTTGACCGGATTGCCGAACCGCGCCGTGTTCAATGCAAAGCTGAATGAGGCCCTGCGCCTTGCGCAAGCCAAGGCCAGCAACATCGGCGTCATGCTGATCGATGTCGACAAGTTCAAGGAAATCAACGACACCTACGGACATGGCACCGGCGACATCTTTCTGCAGATCATCGCCGACCGGCTCCGTTCGGTATTTGGTGAACACCTGGTTTCCCGGCTTTCCGGCGACGAATTTGCCGTAATGACCCAATCCGTCTCGGATGTTGCCCGTTTGACGAAGCTGGCCTCTGATATGCAGGCCGCCACCAACCACCCCTGCGTCATCGACGGCAAGGAGATAAAGATTTCCCTCTCTATCGGTGTTGCCCGGGCAAGCGACGGCAGCTGGCGGGCTTCGCGCCTGCTCCATTGCGCGGACCTCGCGTTGTACCGCGCCAAACACTCCGGCCGGTCTACGTTTGCCTGGTACACACCGGATATGGATTCCGACGCCCAAAAGCGGAAGGAAGTCGAGGCCGGACTGGTCAAGGCATTGAAATTTGACCAGTTCCAGCTGGTCTATCAGCCTCAGTATTCACTCATCGACAATCAGCTCAAAGGGTATGAATCCCTGATCCGTTGGGAGCATCCAACAAAAGGCCTGATCTCTCCCGAAATTTTCATCCCTGTTGCCGAAGACAGCGGTTTGATCCAGGCCATCGGTGAGTGGGTGCTGATGCGGGCTTGCATGGAAGCAGCGACCTGGGAAGACAAGAGCCTGCGCGTTGCGGTCAATGTTTCCGGCGCCCAGTTTGCAGCCGGCGAAACACACAAGAAGGTTGCGCAGGCCCTTCAGCAGTCCGGTCTGGATCCATCACGCCTGGAAATTGAAATCACGGAAAGTCTGCTGATTTCCAACACGGATGCTGTCGTTGAGACACTGAACGAGATCCGGGCCATGGGCGTCTCCATCGCAATGGATGACTTCGGCACAGGATACTCCTCGCTCAGCTACCTGAGCCGGTTCCCCTTCGACAAGATCAAGATCGACCGCACCTTCATTCACAATCTCGGCAAGGATGCCGGCACAGACGCGATCGTTACTTCGATCATTGGCCTTGGCCGGTCTCTTGATGTCACGATTACCGCTGAAGGCGTGGAAAACCAGGAACAGGTGACCTTGCTGCGCGCAGCCGGCTGTAACCTGGTTCAAGGTTTCCTCTTTGGGCGGCCGGGGTCGGTTGAGGACCATGCAGCCTTCATGGCACGCAACGACCCTCGCCTTTCCATGGATCCTCCAATGGTCCGGCACGATAGTGAAGGAAGTGGCGCGGTTCCGGAAACCGCACCATCCTATAGCGCAGCGGGTTAGGTCACGGACCCATAAATGGGGCTGATATGGCGCCATAAACGGCAAGGGTTGGCAAGGCAAAGCGCGAAAAGCGGGCTGGTTGCCCGGTTGAGCGGTTTGACGCTGCAGATCGAAGCCGTTTTGGCGTCGCTTCGCGATGGGATGAATTGGCCCGGCAACAGCGTTGCAAGCGTTTGAAAACCGGAAGGTTTCCTGCACGCCTGCGCCTTGTATCCGCACAAATTCATCTCCACCATTTCAATCGCATTTATGGGTCTGTGACCTGGGTCAACGCGGCGCAGTCGCGTTCACCCGGGCGATGAGAGCTTCGCCGCTTTCCTTGCGTTCCGAATACCGGTCAACCAGATAGTCTTTTCTGTCACGCAAGAGGAGCGTGAATTTGACCAATTCCTCCATCACGTCGGCGACCCGGTCGTAAAGCCCGGACGGTTTCATCCGGCCATCATCATCAAATTGCTGGAACGCCTTTGGTACCGATGACTGGTTGGGGATTGTGAACATCCGCATCCAGCGACCCAGCACGCGCATCTGATTGAGCGCGTTGAAGGATTGCGATCCTCCAGACACCTGCATCAGGGCAAGGACTTTTCCCTGGGTCGGGCGGACCGCCCCAAGGCTCAAGGGGATCCAGTCGATCTGGGTCTTCATGATCCCGGTCATCGCGCCATGACGCTCTGGCGAGCACCAGACCTGCGCCTCTGACCAGGCACAGAGTTCGCGCAGTTCAGTGACTTTCGGGTGGTCGGGTTCCGCATCATCCGGCAAGGGCAAGCCCGACGGGTCGAATACCCGTGTTTCGGCACCAAAGGCCACCAGCAACCGTTCCGCTTCTTCTACCAGAAGCCTGCTGTAAGACCGTTCACGCAAGGATCCATATAGAAGAAGGATCCGCGGAGGATGGGACAAGTCTGCCGGTTGCTCCAGTCTTTCGCGGTCAATTTTCTTGAAATGGTCAGCTTCGACGTTGGGAAGGTCGAGGATCGCAGGACTGTTCTCACTCACGTTACTTGCCTGCCTTTACCGTTTCGCCGTCTTCCTTGGTGAAGGCGCCGATGTCTTTTGGCAGGAGATCCAGAACTTTCTCGGACGGCCGGCACAAGCGCACGCCCTTCTCAGTCACGACGATCGGCCGGTTGATCAGGATCGGATGTTCCATCATGAAATCAATCAGTTCATCATCGGACCACTTGTCCTCACCAAGCCCCAGTTCGTCGTATGGGGTGCCTTTTTGGCGTAGCAGATCACGTGCAGCAATTTCCATCCGCTCGATAAGGCCCACCAATTCTTCCCGGCTCGGCGGTGTCTTGAGATATTCAATAACGTCCGGCTCTTCACCGGTTTCGCGGATCATGGCGAGTGTGTTGCGAGACGTCCCGCATTTGGGATTGTGGTAGATGGTGATCGTCATTGGGTCAGGCTGTCCTATTCAAGGCGTTGCGGCCGGCTGGCCACATATTTCAGGAAGGTTGCAGCAGCAGTCTTCGGTAAGAAAACTCAACAGACCGCGCATCTGCGAGAAGTCCGCTGCATAGAGGATCCGCCTTCCCTCTCTTCGGGTCCGAACCAGGCGCGCACGTTCCAGACCTGAGAGATGGAAAGACATTCGGGTAGGTTGCACGTTCAGTGCGTCGGCAATGTTACCAGACGCCATTCCTTCAGGCCCGGCCTTTACAAGAAGGCGGAAGGCCGCCAAGCGGTCTTCCTGAGCAAGCGCGCCAAGCGCTGAAATGGCATCTGCTTCTTTCATATTTCGACATTACAAGAAATCTTGGATAATTCAAAAAGAAATAAGTGTGACCTGCCCGCACCAGATGCCGCAGACCCAAATGATAGAGGAAAGACGGATTACATTGCCGCCGCCGCGCGGGCTGCCTGATCGTAGTTGCCGGATACCAGGCGGAGCGTAGCCGCAAGCCGTGACAACTCTTCTTCGTCGAGGCCGAGGGCTTTCATCGGCCGGACCAGCAACGCTTCGCGGAGTTCCCGGTATTCAAGGCAGGCCTTTTCACCGGTTTCGGTGATCTCCGCAGTCTTTTCCTTGCCACGCCGTCCAGAACGGATCAATCCGGCCTTTTCAAGCTTCTTCAGCGCGTAAGTAACGGTGTAGGTATCCTCGATGTTCAGGACCAGACATATGTCCGAGAGCGTCTTTGACCTCCCCCGGTGATTGACCGAATGCAGGACGAGAACATCCAAAGGACTCAAGCCGTCTGTTCCGCCTGCAGCCATGCATCTGACCATCCAGCGATGATACGCATTGACCATCATGGTGACCGCAAACTCGACTTCGGACAGGGCCGGCATTGCGCCGGACGCCAAATGAGCGGATGAAACGACGGGGCCAATCCCAGATCCAGGGTCCTTGGTTTTCCGTGTCATCTCAGCTCCTCTTAATCTGTCCGAACTCCGGGCATGCCCTCGTGTTGAGGGCAGCCCTGGATTTTATTGTCTCCTACATGCTTCTAGTTCGAGTGCATGCCTCCAGGCAACCACAGAGCCAGGCCCGGGAAGGCAACAATCAAAACAACAGCGACAATCATGAGCATGAAGAACGGCAATGCCATGCGTGCCACCGTGAAGATATTGCGGCCTGTCATTGCCTGCAGAACGAACAGATTAAAACCGACCGGCGGCGTGATCTGGCTCATCTCCACAACGAGCACCAGATAAATACCGAACCAGATCAGATCGAAACCAGCCTGCTCAACCATTGGCAGGATCACCGAAGTTGTCAGCACGACAACCGAAATTCCGTCCAGAAAACATCCAAGCACCACGAAGAACAGCGTGAGTGCCGCCAGCAACTGCAGCGGTGTCAGGTTCATCGACCCGATCCAGCTCGCGAGCTCACGGGGAATGCCGGTAAAACCCATGGCAACGGTCAGGAAGGCTGCACCAGCCAGAATGAAGGCAATCATGCAGGACGTGCGTGTTGCCCCCATCAGAGCACCAGTGAAACTTTCCTTTGACAAGGTACCGGACGCCCACGACAGCAGCAGCGACAAGGCAACACCAATTACAGCGGCCTCGGTCGGCGAAGCCAGGCCTGCATAGATCGACCCCACCACACCGGCAATCAGCGCTATAACAGGGAACAGACGGCGCGTTGCCATCAACCGCTCGACAATCGGAATAGGCGCTTCCTTCTCCGGCATTTTCGAACGGTTCAGGACTGCCCAGATCGCAACGTAACCCATGAACAATGCACACAGCATCGCTCCTGGCAGCACACCAGCAACGAACAGGCGCGCGATCGACTGCTCCGTTGCTGCTCCATAGACAATCAGGATGATCGACGGCGGGATTAAAAGGCCAAGTGTACCCGAACCGGCCAGAGTTCCGATGGCAATCTGTTCATCATACCCGCGCTGTTTCAGCTCAGGCAGAGACATTTTCCCGATTGTCGCTGTGGTTGCTGCTGAAGACCCGGAGACGGCCGCAAATATCCCGCAGCCGAGGATGTTCACATGCAGAAGCCGTCCAGGCAGGTTACGCATCCAGGGCGAAAGACCAGCAAACATGTCCTCCGACAAGCGCGACCGGAAGAGGATTTCCCCCATCCAGATGAACATCGGCAGTGCCGTCAGATCCCAGGAATTGGCAGCGCCCCAGACCGTTGTTGCAAGCACAGGCCCTGTTGGCGCAGAAACGAGCAACGCCATGGCAACCAGAGCCACCGCAAAGAGGGAAACAGCGACCCAAAGGCCGGTCGCAAGGGCAAACAGCATCCCGGCGCCAAGGCCGATTGAAACGAGAGACAAGTCCATTATTCAACTCCCTCGATCACATCGTTGCGCTTGGCCTCGGCATAGCTCGTGCTTTTGCCTGCCAGGGCCTGCGCAAAATCATCCAGCAGTGAAACGGTGAAGCAGAACAGACCAAGCGTCATCACCGTCTGCGGGATCCACAAGGGCACGGGAATGATGCCATAGGAGCTTTCATTGTAGATGTAGCTGTCCTGAGCCAACAGCGCGGCGTGCCAGGTGAAATAGCATCCGAGAGCCAAAGCCACACCGAGGCACCAGATTTCGAAAAACTTGGCGATGTTTTTTGGCAGCATGTGCAGAAGGATGGAAACCCGAATGTGGTCTCCCATACGCAGCGTGGAGGCCAGCGCCAGAAACGACGCTCCCACCAAAAAGAAGCCGGCAAACTCAGCAAGCGATGGAACCAGCAAGCCAATCGGCTGAAATCCTGCGGTTTTCAATATTCCATCGATTATCCTGCCGAGTACCTGTGCAATCACCATGAGCGCAATCACAACAAGGCAGGCTGCAGCCAGTATGCCTGACAGTCGGTAGAGTGAATTTAGAGCTGTACGCATGCGGAGTTCCCCCACTCCCGTGTGCAAAAACCGGCTACAGATGGCCCCGTCCTGCCGGCTTCACAGAAACGGACAACACGCCGCCTTCCGGAAAACCCGGCAATCAGCCACAAACACCGGTTTCAAAGACAAGGGCCAGTCCTGTTGGACTGGCCCTGAGCAGTTTTTATTTGGAGTAGGCTTCCACAATGGCGGCGCCGTCAGAACCGGCGTTTTCCTGCCATTCGGTCACCATGGTGGCTCCGATTTGCTTCAGGGAACCTTTGAGTTCTGCCGACGGAGCGCTGACCTTGATACCGTTGTCGGACAGAATCTTGGTCTTGGTTGCTGTTTCAGCCTTAGAAGCTTCCCAGCCGCGGGTTTCAGCAGTAGCCGCTGCATCCAGCACTGCCTGTTTTTCGGCATCGGAAAGACCGTCGAATGCCTTCTTGTTGACGATTACCATGTTCTTCGGCAACCAGGCCTGTGTGTCATAGTAATGTGTCAGGAAATCCCAGGCCTTGGAGTTAGCTCCAGTTGAAGGTGATGTAATCATCGCATCAACCCGGCCAGTTGAGAACGCAGTCGGAATGTCCGGCACCTCGATCTGTGTCGGCACGGCACCGGCCAATTGAGCAAGGCGTTCGGTGCTTGCATTGTAGGCGCGGAACCGCAGGCCTTTCAGGTCATCAATCGTATTGACGTCTTTCTTAGCGTAGACACCCTGAGGCGGCCACGGCACAGCAAACAGCAGCTGAAGGCCTTGCTCGCCGAGCTTCTCTTCCAGAGCCGGCTTGGACGCCTGGTAGAGCTTCCAGGCGGAATCGTAAGAGTCAGCCAGGAACGGAACGGAATCGACGCCGAAAACCGGGTTCTCATTTGCAAGACGCGAAACCAGCAATTCACCGATCGGCACAAGACCGCGGCGGACAGCGTTCTTGATTTCCGGATGCTTGACCAGGGAGCCAGCGGAATGCACCTGAATGTTGAGCGAACCGTTCGTCTTGCCGGAAACATCCTTTGCAAACTCGGAAATGTTCATGGTGTGGAAGTTGCCATCACCATAGGGCGTCGGCATATCCCATTTGGTCTCCGCAGCGGCGGATACGACACCAGCAAGGCCGATGGCCGCGGCAGTAGCCAGGCGCACGGCAGCGCCGGAAATACGATCAGATAAATGCATAGTACTCTCCTCTAGGAAGTGGGACTTTGTCCTCGTTTTGCCCGGAAACACTACCGTTCATCCATTAGATAACCCGGCCGCACGCCCAGTAATCGGAACACTAGCACCTTCCACGCAAAACGTCAATAATTTGTCGATAAATTCTCATTGAGAGTCAATACCCGAAATCCCCACCTTACTTTCGCATTCCCTTGATTTCTGAGCACAAATAATCAAACCGTTTCAGATTTCGATTTCCCCTTGACACCACAGCACCTTACCGCAGCGCACCAATCTCCCACCCGTAAAAACAACTGATTTTTATTGACATTTTATCGATAAAATGCAAACATTAATCAACAAATTGCAACATCAGTGCCTTTGGCTTTAAGCCGGCAAAATCAAGGATGGGAAAATGACGGGCAAGTGGGATTTCTGGATCGATCGTGGCGGCACCTTCACGGATGTGGTTGGCCGGGCACCCGACGGAACATTGCACCCGCACAAGGTGCTGTCCGAGAATCCCGAAGCCTACCGTGATGCAGCTATTCAGGGCATTCGTGAGTTGATGGGCGTTGAAGCCGGCGGAAAAATTCCTGCTGGCCAGATCAACACAGTCAAGATGGGGACAACGGTTGCAACCAATGCGCTTCTGGAGCGCAAGGGTGAGCGGACTGCGTTGTTCATCACCAAGGGCTTTCGTGATGCCCTGGAAATTGGCTATCAGGCCCGCCCCGATATTTTCGCCAAAGAAATCATAAAGCCGGAACTGCTTTACGAGAGCGTGCATGAAGTCACCGAGCGCGTCCGCACCGACGGCTCGCTGGAACTTCCGCTAGACGAAGCGGAGCTGCGCTCTCAAATGCAGGCTGCATTTGATGACGGCATCCGCTCCATCGCCATCGTGTTTATGCATGCCTATGCGTTCCCGGCCCACGAGAAAGCAGCAACAGCCATTGCCAATGAGATCGGCTTCCCGCAGATCTCCGTTTCCCATGAAGTTTCACCACTGATGAAACTCGTTGGCCGCGGCGATACCACCGTGGTTGACGCATACCTTTCGCCAATTCTTCGGCGGTACGTCAATCAGGTGCAGGAAGAGTTGGGCGAAGGTCCGCGCCTGATGTTCATGCAATCATCGGGTGGCCTGACAGCTGCAAACCTGTTCCAGGGCAAGGACGCGATCCTGTCGGGTCCGGCAGGCGGTGTCGTTGGTGCGGTCGAGACATCCAAAATGGCCGGTTATGAGAAGATCATCGGCTTCGATATGGGCGGAACATCGACAGATGTGTGCCACTACGACGGCGACTACGAACGTGCTTTCGAAACGGAAGTCGCAGGTGTGCGCATGCGCGCACCAATGATGATGATCCACACGGTGGCCGCTGGCGGCGGTTCGATCCTTCACTACAAGGACGGCCGTTTCCAGGTTGGACCAGATTCTGCTGGCGCCAACCCAGGTCCGGCATGTTACCGCCGCGGCGGACCGCTGACAGTGACAGACGCCAATTTGATGACCGGCAAACTGGCGCCCGAGTTCTTCCCAAAAATTTTCGGACCAAACAGAGACGAACCACTGGATGAAGCGGTGGTGCGTTCCAAGTTTGCCGCCCTTGCCGAGGAAATCGGCGACGGCCGCAGCCCGGAGGAGGTCGCAGACGGCTTTTTGAAGATCGCCGTTGCGAACATGGCCAACGCAATCAAGAAAATATCTGTGCAACGTGGTTATGACGTGACCGAATATGCCCTGACGTGTTTCGGCGGCGCCGGCGGCCAGACAGGCTGCAGCGTCGCCGACACATTGGGCATGACGACTGTCATTCTCCATCCCTTCTCCGGCATTCTTTCCGCCTATGGCATGGGTCTTGCCGACATTAGGGCAGACCGCCAGAAAGCCGTTGTCAAAACGCTCAACGAGGATCTGATCCCCGAACTTGAAAAACTGCGCGATGAACTGGCAGCTGAGACCGAAGCCGAATTGGAAAAACAGGCTATCCCGGCCGAAGACCGAACAACACGGGCAACAGCACACCTGCGCTATGATGGCACCGACACGCCCCTTCCCGTGCCATTTGGCGCCGTTGGTGAGATGCGCGCGGTCTTTGAAAGCGCACATAAAAAGCAATTCGGATTTGCCTATGACGACAAGCCAGTTGTTGTTGAGGCCATGGAAGTGGAAACGGCTGGCGGCGGCGCCGGTCTTCTCGAACCCGATCTGACCCTGACCTCAGGTGCCCCGAACGCGGTTCAGTCGACCCGCCTGTTTTCCGACGGCCAATGGCATGATGCCGGCATCTATCTGAGGTCAGATTTGAAGCCGGGCATAAAGGTCCCGGGTCCGGCCATTATCATGGAACCGCATGCAACCATCGCAGTCGAAGACGGCTGGCAGGCGGAAATCAACGCCAAAGATCATGTCATCCTGAAACGCGTCGTTCCGCTCAAACGGACCGAAGCCATCGGCACCCACGCTGATCCGGTCATGCTGGAGGTCTTCAACAACCTCTTCATGTCGATCGCCGAACAGATGGGCGTCACCCTGCAAAACACAGCCTATTCGGTAAACATCAAGGAGCGCCTCGACTTTTCCTGCGCCGTCTTTGATGCGAATGGCGCCCTGGTTGCCAATGCTCCGCATATGCCGGTGCACCTTGGGTCCATGGACAGGTCAGTTGAAACGATCATCACGCTCAACAAGGGCAAGATCAAACCGGGCGACGTGTTCGCGTTGAATGCGCCCTACAACGGCGGCACACACCTGCCCGATATCACCGTTGTCTCGCCGATCTTCGACGATAACAACGAAGAGATCCTGTTCTGGTCGGCATCGCGCGGTCACCACGCAGACGTCGGTGGTTCTGCTCCGGGCTCCATGACACCCAGGGCGACCAACGTGAATGAGGAAGGCGTTCTGTTCGACAACTTCAAGATAGTCGATCAGGGCCGCTTCTGCGAGGCCGAGCTGGTCAATCTCCTGACCGATCACGCCTACCCGGCCCGAAATCCACACCAGAACGTCGCAGACCTGAAAGCCCAGATCGCTGCAAACGAGAAGGGCATCCAGGAACTGAAGAAAATGGTCACCCATTTCGGCCTTGATGTGGTTCAGGCCTACATGGGGCACGTACAGGACAACGCAGAAGAAAGCGTCCGCCGGGTGATTTCCGCGCTCAAGGACAGCGAGTTCGAGTACCCGACCGACCAGGGCTCCTTCATCCGGGTCAAGATCACGGTCGACAAGGACAAGCGCGAAGCAAAGGTCGATTTCACCGGAACCACCGGTGTGAAACCGAACAACTTCAACGCACCCGAACCGGTTACCAGAGCTGCGGTACTCTACTGTTTCCGGGTCATGGTCGAGGGCGACATCCCGATGAACGCCGGTTGTCTGAAACCGATCGACATCGTTGTTCCCGAAGAGTGCATGCTGCGCCCGTCCTACCCGGCCGCGGTTGTTGCTGGCAATGTGGAAACCTCCCAGCACGTTACCAATGCACTCTTCGGGGCGCTTGGCGCCATGGCCAACAGCCAAGGATCGATGAACAACCTGACCTTTGGCAACGACGAGTACCAATACTATGAAACCATTTGCTCCGGATCACCGGCCGGCCCCGGTTTCAATGGCACGGACGGCGTCCATGTGCATATGACCAATTCCCGTCTGACCGATCCGGAAGTTCTGGAGTTCCGCTTCCCGGTAATGCTTGAGGACTTCCACATCCGCAAGGGATCGGGCGGCAAAGGCAAATGGTCAGCTGGCGACGGTACACGCAGAACTCTCAGGTTCCTCGAAAAGATGGATTGCTCCATCCTGGGCTCCCATCGCATCCATGCGCCCAAGGGCATGGAAGGTGGAGAAGACGGCTTGGTTGGACGTACCGAGGTCCGGCGGCTGGGCGGGAACATCGAAGTCCTGGAAGGCTGCGACCAGACCATTCTGGAAGCCGGCGAAGCCGTCACCGTCATCACCCCGACCGCCGGAGGCTGGGGCAAGGCATAACTGCCAAGTTGAAAGCAAAAATGCCGGGACCATCGTCCCGGCATTTTTCATTCGTATTCAGGTCATAGCCCTTGTGAACCAGAAAGGGCGCGGCGTGGCCCGTCAAATCAGCTTTTTGAGGGCTTTCACGGCTTTTTTCAGTTTCGCCTTGTGTTTTTCCAGCGAAGCCCGCCTTTTCTTCACTTCCTTGCGCAGTGCCTTCAATACTTCACTGCCCGAGGCCTTGGCCGGTTTTCCCTTGCCGCTCTTCTTTGCAGCAGCCTTCTTGGCACTCTTCTTTTTTGCCGCCTTTGGCTCAGAAGAAACTGCTTTTGCTGAAACTGTCACTTCCGTTTTCGCAGGCTCGGGCCTTGGAGCAGGCTTTGGCGGGGCTACCGGTGCTGCAGGTTTTGCCGGCTGGGCCTTTGGCGTAGCCGCGCGAACGACCGCCGGCTTGGCCTTGGGAGCTGCTGCGCGCGGTGCTGCGGGTTTTGCCTTGGCCGCGCTTGCTCTTGTTGCGGCGGGCTTGGCTTTGGGTGCAGGTTTGGCGGCAGGCGCCGGTTTGGCCTTGGCTGATGCCGCTGTAGCGGCAGCGGGCTTCGCCTTGGCCGCTGCTGGTTTCGCCTTGGCCGCTGCTTTGCGTACAGTGGCAGGCTTGCTCTTGGCTGCCGTTGTCCGCGCTGCAGCCGGCTTTGCTTTTGGCGCAGCAGTCCGGCGTGCTGCTGGTTTGGAAGCTGGCCGCGCAGCAGCGGCAGGTTTGGCCGCCTTCTTTGCCTCAGCAATCAGGGCCTTGGCACGTGCTTCACCAATTCTGGGAATGGACAACAAATCATCCAATGGCATGCTGGCCAGCTGTTCGGGGGTCTTTACGCCTTTGCCTGCCAGCGTTTCCGCCAATGCAGGTCCGACCCCCTTGATATCAAGGATAGTTGGCATTCTATTATCCTTTCAAAAGACGTTTGTTTTGAATTAGACACTTAATCGGCGACCGCAGATGGTCATGTCCCCGGCGCCAGCTCGAAACCCGGGATCAGTCCGCCTTTTTCAAAGCTTTTTTGGCCTTCTTCAGTTTGGCCTCCTGCTTAGCTACCTTGGCCGTCCGGCTTTTGATTTCTTTTTTCAAGTCTTTGATTTTCGCTTTTTTGGGCATCATTCGATCTCCCGTTAAGAGGCAGCTGCTGGTTTGAAGCTTCAGCCACCGTTTTTGTTCTTTTGAAGAAACTCACGGATAAATCCGCGGATTTCCCGTGCCGCGCTCGTGTCGAGTTCATCACACAACTCAACAAACTGGTCCCGCTCATCACTACTGATCCGGATTACCAGCTGGCTGTCCTTTTTTGATTTCTTCGATTTCGCCTGCTTGTCGCCCATTTCGGCCTCACTTCCCGTCGGAACCTAATGCATATTCAATGCATATTCAATGACTATACATTTACGCCGATAACCCTCTGCCCCCCGGTTTCGGCAAATAGCGTCGGTTTCCATCACGCTTACAGGTCAATTCGGGGAAACGAGAAAGTTCAAAGAATACAACTTATAGGATTACGTAAGGACTCATCCTTAAAAGTAGCAACAAAGCTTTCCTACAATTCAAAAATATAAATAGTAATTTCACGGATATTGATCTTGTGAACAATTTCGAAATACTTTTTGATTTAATCTGCAAAAAACAAAATAAAGCGTGGCAACGCAACATGGAATATTTCACTTCCGACGAGAAAATCCATGCGCTCGATGAGCTCCAGGAAAACATCACTCACCATTTCAACTGGGCGTTCAACCTGAACCGGACCCTGATCTGCGGCACACCGCCTTCAGATGACACGCTGCGCGAAGATGCGCACTGCCGCTGCAAACTTGGCCGCTGGCTGACCGGCAACGGGAAAACACTGTTCGGCAAACATCCCAATTTCGAATTTATCGTCCAGGTCCATGAGGAAATGCATGGTCACGCTAGGGATCTGGCCAAAACGGCAATCAAGGGCCAGAAAATATCTGAGCAAGCCTACGACCAATTTCTGGACAGCCAAACCAAGTTGCGCGAGACGATCGAAACGACTCGAATGGAGTTGTACACCGACATAGCTCAAACTGACCCGCTCACGGGGGCGGAGACACGGCAGACCATGCAGGCGCGCCTCCAGAAAAAATTGACACAGGCCGTCTCGAGTGAACCAAACACCTGGTTCATGATGATGGATCTGGATCACTTCAAGAAGGTCAATGACACTTACGGCCACTCTACAGGAGACACTGTACTTGCCGGTGTCGCCACCAAGGTCCGGGCCTTGATACGCAACAACGATCTCTTCTTCAGATACGGCGGCGAAGAGTTCCTTCTGTGCATCAGCGATGTCGACCGGGAAAAAATCATCGAGATCGCAGATCGCAGATCGCATCCGAACAGCAATTTCCACACTCGATTTCAAATCTGGGAGCGGCGATGATTTTTTCATTACCGCCTCTTTTGGGGTCGTTGGCATCAGGTCAGATCTGACAGTAAGCGAGACGATCGACCTGGCGGATTCTGCGCTCTATATGGCCAAAAAGAGCGGCCGTAACAGAGTACATCTGCATCAAACACAGATAGTGACGCCTTCCCTCGCCTCGGGACAGTAGCCAAACCCCATTGGCGTTCTTCTGAAGCTGGAAGCGGGAAATCACCAGCGGCCACGCGCCAGCATCCTCGCACCTCCACCATTCATCCACACCAAAAGTGTGCAGGCATTTGCCGGCATGCAACTGTTAACCAAATCGAAAGCATAATCGTTGGTTATATAGAAATCACCAGCACAACAAATGGTCGATATCCAAAAAATTACCTAAAGGAATTATAAATTTAAATAAAAAATACGGAAAATAATACTTAGGTTTCCGGAGTTAAAATGAAATATATTTGGGAGATTTGGAAGATCAATCGGCGAAGGGTAAAGTCATTATGAAAAAAATTCGCAACGCTTTCGAATTTCGCAGTGTATCCTCCAAGATATTATCGCTGGTTGGTCTGTTAAGTTTAGCGCTTGTAACCGTCGCTAGCGTCGGGGTCTATCAGATGGTCCTCATTGGCAGCGAATTGGAAGCGATATCTGAAGAAGATATTCCGCTCACTGAAGCTGTCAGCAAAGTGACTGCCCACCAACTTGAGCAAGCGATTCTTCTGGAACGGATGCTCCGGTACGGCGGCGTCAAAAAAGAAAACGCCCAAAAGCACTTCGAAGAAACTGTCGTCAAGTTTGAAAAACTCGCACATCGTGTCGACAAGGAAATACTCACGGCGGAAGAACTCGCCGAGCATGGTTCAACCCATGCACACTCTCAAGAAATGGCTGTAAAATTCGAGTCAGTTCTCAAGAAGTTGAAGAAGATCGAAACCGAACACACCACGTTCGATGAACATGTGTTTCAGGTCGCAGACCTTATTCGGAACGGTCAGATGGATGAAGCAGGAGTGCTGGCGGAAAAAATCGAGCTGGAAGAAGAACAACTCGATCATGAACTGATCGCCCTCCTGGAAGATCTGGAAGCATTCACAGCTGAAGCCGCGGGTCGTGCCACTGAGCACGAAAAATCCGCCATTGTCCAACTGAGCCTGGTCTCCTTTTTTTCCATCCTAATCGGTGTGGGACTATCTGTTCTGGTTGCGCGCAAGAGCATCAGCAGCCCGCTGATTTCAGTAACCCATGCCCTCAACCGGCTCGCCGAAGACGACACCTCCATCGAGCTCAAGATGGGTGGAGCAGACGAGATCGGCCAACTGGCCCGGACTTTCGCCAATTTCCGCGAGAAGACCATCGAAATCAAACGCCTGCAGGCAGAGGCGCGCGAAGAGGAAGAGCGGCTGGAACAGGAAAAAAGGGAAGTTACCTTGCGCATGGCCGATGAGCTGGAAAACACGGTTATCGGCGTATCCAACCGCATTGCCGAGGCGGTTGAAGAACTGGCGCAAACAGCAAAAAGAATGGCGTCGACGGCGGAAAAAACCTCTGACCGGGCCAGCAGCGTTGCAGGCGCCGCCGAACAATCCTCTTCAGGCGTTCAGGCCGTGGCAGCATCGACAGAGGAACTCGTTGCCTCTATCCAGGAAATCAGCCGCCAGACCAACTCCGCGATGCAAATCACCACAACGACCAGCACCCAGGCAACAACATCCAGCAAGACCGTAGAGGGCCTTTCCAATGCCGCTCAAAGCATCGACGACGTCGTGCAGTTGATCAATGACATTGCTGATCAGACGAACCTGCTAGCGTTAAATGCAACCATTGAAGCAGCCCGGGCGGGAGAAGCCGGAAAAGGGTTTGCCGTCGTCGCCTCCGAAGTCAAGGCTCTGGCGAACCAGACCAGCAAGGCAACCGAGAATATCAGTCAGCAAGTCCGTGAGATGCAGACCGGCGCCAACGATACGGCTCAGGCAATCAACAGCGTTGTCAGTGCAATCTCCAACATTGACCAGCAAATCACTGGAATTGCGTCCGCAGTGGAAGAGCAAAATGCGGCAGCGGCCGAAATCTCAAGAAGCGTTTCTGAAGTCGCAACTGGCAGCAGCAACATTGCCGACAGTATCGGCGATGTCAGTTGCGGGGCAACGGATTCAAGCGCAGGCGCACAACAGGTATTGAACACGGTGGATGAACTGGGCAATCAGACGGCGCACCTCAAGCAGGAACTCGATCACTTCCTGGCGAACATCCGGGCGGCATAGAGCTTTTCCGCATTCCGTTCGCAAGACCGGCATACTTCCGACACGCTGCGTAGTCGCCTATCGCTGGTCACGCGCAGATCTGGCCTTTTTCGCCAGATCAACCAGCACACCGCGCAATTCCTCCGGGCTTTTGACCGGCTCATCGAACCAGAGCCGGGCAACAGCATCTCCCGCGGCCAATTCCATTCCTTCCGGATCAAGTGTTGCAAGCCGCCAGTTCGCTGCGTCGGCTCCACACAGGGTTTCGGCATATAGTTTGATGGCGTCTCTGTGGTCAGCGTTCATGTGTTCGACCGCACCATCTTCCATGTCAGCGATTTTTTCCCACCCTGTTCCAAGAATGAGATCATCCGAACTCAACGCATAAGCCTTGCCAAAACCTCCGTTGAGGCTGGCCCGCTCTACCTCCAGACGGAAAAAGGCAAAGTCCCCGAAATCGGCATAAAGCTCCGCTTTTGGATGGCGCGACAAGTACCGGCGGCGCAGTCTCTGATGGGTCTCGCTCGCACGCTCTATCCGGTTGGCATGTGTGAACAACGTAATTCTCGCATGGGCGAGCGGGTCTCCCTTCCCAACCTCTCCGACCAGAAGAGAAGAACGGGTATCTGCCAGAATTGCTGCCGTATGCCCGGATAATGTCGAAGCCAGCATGACAGGCGTTCCATCAACGTCCGTTGCCAGTCCGACGCGGCTTGCGAGGGGATGCCCGGTTTCAGGTTCCAGAGCCGCGAGCGATCCAAAACGCGCAGACCGCATCAACTCCTTCGCCAATCGGCGCGCATCATCATCGGTTTCCCGCAAGACGTCCTTCTTGTCCGGATCCTGGTTCGCAGCAGTCATGGCGTCTCCTTCAATGGCGGCCTTTGTTATAACGAGCCGGACGGTGGACCACGCCGATGCTTGTTCGATCAGGCGGAAGTTTGGGTCCGAATCCTAGTCGGTCCCCCTGCATCTGAAAAGCCGGCAAATGCCGCATCTGGAGAAGTCCTTCTAGGGTCTGCTGAGTTTCACGATTTGGAGCATGGTATGAGCGAAAATCGCTCGGATCGAGTAGCAATGCCGCAAGAAAGGCCACCCCTTTTCCAGGCTTTGCGCCATGGAGCCGGGTGATTTTCGCCATATCCCTTCCGGGACGCGGTGAATTCGGCCACTGAAGGCGTCAGCGGTTCCTTGTGGAGATTACTCCACGGCGGCCCATCTTCCTTTTCAGCGGCCAAATGCACGTCGCGCCATGCCCGAAACCTGAAACTCACAAGGCCCTAACCTGAACGGCAGATGAACGGCGATCTCAGGATCAGTTCAGTGGCTGCCCTCCATATTGGTCCCATCAGATCACGGCACCGGCATGGTGCCCCAAGGGAGCAGACACAATGACCACCGCAACCAAGCGTATCCTTGCAGTCATCATGGCAGGCGCTCTTCTGGCGCCAGGTATCACCGCTGCAGAAGCAGGACCGAAACACGGGTGGCGCGGCCATCACGGCGGCCACGGCCACCATCGCCCGCACCGCCCGGGCCGTCATCACCACAAAAAGCACAACCATGCTGGCGCTGCTGTTGCCGCAGGCATCATCGGACTGGCGGCAGGCGCCATCTTGCTGGGAGCCACCAGCCGCCCGAGCTACGCGGCACCACCACCTCCTCCGCGGAACTATTATCCGCCAGCGCCGTATCCCGGACGGGTGGTGCATGGTCCAGGTTACGGCCTGCAGCCCTGGAGCCCGGCCTGGTACCGCTACTGCTCACGAAAGTTCCGGTCGTTTAATCCGGCCACTGGCACTTACACCACTTACCGTGGAACCCAGCGTTTCTGCCGGTAATTGGGTAACGGCAGCCGCCTCGTAAGCAGCAAAAACAAAATCCGTTGGCCGGCACCAGCGGCGCAAACCGGACGCGCGACAGGTCAGCTGAACTGGCCATCCGCCCGCCGGTTTGACGCGGTTTTGTTCATCAAAGCACTGGCTCCTGGCCATACCGCCGCTACTGGCAGATCTGGTATGTACACGTCTTTCCATGGCAGCCGCTGTCCAAATGAAAATGACTCTGATGGTACTCATCCGCTTCAGGTCCAAGAACCGTGGTGAACCGCTCGCAGGCTGCCGCATGAATGGCCCTTAGAAACCTGGCCTGAACACTTGGGTCCTCGTCATCACGAGCACCCCATCCGTCTTCGATCGAAATGATCTTGCCGGACTCAAATTCAAAAGCGGCAATATCAATGGCGTCTCCAACCGCATGTTCCGACAACTTGCCATCTGGCTTGTTGTTACGCCGGCGGCACTGATAGCCTGGTCCGGTACGGATCAATTTGAGTGCTTCTCCGGCAATTTCACTGGCGGCTGCAGCAACGTCAACCGCGATCCAATTCGTCAGTTGTCCGGCAAAGTGACAACGCAGCACGGGATTTGCCGGCAACCGGATCGGCGCCCCCTGGCCTGCAGCCTCCAGGCGTACGGCCGTTGCAAAACCGCAGCCGTTTTCTCCAACAACCGGCGGCACTTCAACGAATTTTCCATCTATGCCTTTGCAAGGAACTGAAGCTTCCACCTGCTTTGACACTTTGGCTTCCGCACTCTTCTCTGCCGCCTCCGATTGCGGATTTCCCGGCTTGGCTTGTGGAACAATTGACCTCTCCGTGCTGCTGACCGGCTTTTGCCGCGGTACGGGCAACGTGGATTGGGAAGTTGCCGTTTCAGCGCCTACCAAAACCGAAAGTCCGGTTGCGGCACCAATTAGCGACAGAATGTAGTGCTTCGCTGTTTGCATACCATTCCACTATCTGTTTTCATTCCGCTCTGTCTCCGGATAAGCGTATCCCAGCAAGACCAAGTTTCGCAGCATCTAATCCGCAATCACGGGCAACCGAGATCCAACCATGACACTCGAAATCTATACAGCCTACGTTGTCGCAACCTTGATCGTACTGGCCATTCCCGGCCCAACAATCATGCTTGTGGTGAGTTATGCGCTCGCGCAAGGTCGAAAATCCGCATCAGCAAGCGTTCTCGGTGTTGCCCTTGGTGATGCGACCGCAGCGACAGCTTCTCTGCTGGGCCTCGGCGCCGTGCTCGCGGCCTCGGCAACACTGTTCAGCGTGCTGAAATGGGTTGGTGCGATCTATCTATTCTGGATTGGTGTAAAGATGTGGCGCGCCCGGGCAAACAGTCTGGAAACTGTGGCAGTCGCAAACGTTCCAGGGCGCAAGGTCTTCTGGCACGCCTATATCGTCACCGCTTTAAATCCCAAGGGCATCGTGTTCTTCATGGCATTCCTGCCGCATTTTGTCGTTGCCGATGCGCCAATCGTTCCGCAGCTGGCTTTGCTTGGTGTTACCTTCGTGGTCCTTGGGGTGTTGAATGCCGCCATCTACGCTTATGCAGCTTCTGAAATCGGCGCGCGGATGCGATCGCCATCGCTTGTCCGGCTGATCAATCGTATTGGTGGCGGTTTCCTGATGTCCGCAGCAGTCATGACCGCGACCCTGCAACGCAGTTCAAACTAGAGCACCGGCGAAAGCAGTCAGACCTGGTATCAACGCCGAACACCAAAGGCGATGTTCGATTTGGCTGGTGCTCCCGGGTCTTGGGGTTTGTTCGGCTGCTCGACGGATTCGCGGATAGCAGCTAGGGAGCGAAGCGCAGCATCCTTGGAGAAATTCGTATATCGCAAAATGGCCTCGTTGAGCGCTGTGCCGCTCAAACCAAGCCGCCGGGCGCGCATTGTCAAAATGCTCTTGAAGGCTTCAGGTCCAACATCAACTGCCTTGCATATGATGACCAGCGGTTTGTCGGATTTGCCATAAACAAGGTTTTTCACAGAGGACA
This sequence comes from Roseibium sp., assembly GCA_965230705.1. Taxonomy (GTDB): domain Bacteria; phylum Pseudomonadota; class Alphaproteobacteria; order Rhizobiales; family Stappiaceae; genus Roseibium. The sequence continues at coordinate 976,449 of CBDDLN010000002.1, forward strand.
GAGGCAGTTCACCCATGCTGGCAAGCAGACAACCCAGCTCCTCCGCCTTGTCGCCTCGAGCAAAATTCTGGACAACGTCATCAATCTTCGCCTTTCCGGCTTTCACGTCGCTGATGAGTTTGTCCGCTTTCTCCCGGGCTGCCTCTGCGCGTTTCGCGCGGTCGGCTTCATCTTCGGCCGCCTTGTCGGCCATCGCCTTGGCAAGCGGACTGTCCGGACCATCTGCCTTGATTCGCGCGGCCACTTCCTTGGAAAGCAGGGGCAACAGCATACGCGCAGCTTCGGGCGGCAAGTCGCTGCGTGTGAGCAAGGCTTCCTGAATGGCCTGATAAAGCCGGGAACGATCCACCAGCCGCAGGAACGTGCTCTCATCGAAATTTGCGCCGGGATTCTCGGTAACTTTCGCCAGTACTGCATCGTCGCCGCGAACCACAATCACTTTGGCGACCTGTTCGTCAACTTCCTCGCGGCCTGCAAGAACGCGCAGGTGCTCCATGGAACCAAAAGAGGCTACACGCGCCAAATCATCGGCAGAAAGAACCTTCGAGTTTTCCAGAACAGTCTGTGCGACTTCAATCTCATCCTGAGCCAGTTCCAGCAACAGATTGTGGGGTGCGGCATTATGCGCGCCCACTCTGTTCGCCAGGTCCTGGCGCGCATCGGCTTCCAGCTGTCCCAATATGCAAAGAACGATGTCACCAAAGATGAGGCTGACTTGCTCAGCTTGCTGATCATCGGCAGACACGAAAAGATCAGTCAGAGCCGCCACCAAGTTGACGCGCCCATCCTTGCTGTTGTCTTTTGCAAGCTGAGTAAACTCTGCGAGGCTCAGCATGGTTTCTTCCTAGCGAACTACATTCCTGAAACACCAGAATGGACAAACACTGTTAACAGGCCGCTACCAATGTTGAAAAAATAGTATAATTCTAAATTTATACAGCGAGTAATACGTACAGATACGAATTAATACGCAGATTAAAAATATCGATAAGTCTACATTATGTACTAAAATGTGGACTGGCAGTACATTATTTTACCTACAAAAATTAAAGCTATGAATGCCCTAAAAAGAGCGGAATTCTTGTATGGCGAGTAGCATTTTTTCCCAAACTATTGCAGTGCAGCAACTTTTTTGCTTCGCTTCTGATGCCTTCTCACCTAGAGTTTACCAGTCCGAGAAGATAGTCGGGAGGCCATAATGACACTCACTCGCAACCTGAATTTGATTGCTTTTGTTGTCGCCTTTGCATTTCTGGCAGCGATCGTCGTCGGAATCGTTTGACGGCTGAACGGATACCCATCCGCCTGGTCAACGATTGATCAAGGAGCGGTGGGAAAGGGTAAAACCCCAAAATCCAAAGGGCCATCCGCCCTGAGGAGAGGTTTTTCCTCTCACAAATATTGTTTCCATACAGCTGTACACAGTCCGTTAGCTTGACCGGCAATCTGTTGTACTGCCGACCAGCCTTTGGAACTTGCAGCTGACGAAGCTTGAGCGACGCCAATCCACGGACGATTATTCGGCAGCTTCCATACGAGCCGGGTCATAGTTGAGGATCGGAGCCAGCCAACGCTCGGCGAGCGCCAGATCCCAACCCTTGCGAACCGCATAGTCGGCCACCTGATCCCGCTCGATCTTGCCAACACCGAAATAATGGCTTTCCGGATGCGAGAAATAGAGCCCGGAAACCGATGACCCCGGCGCCATGGCAAAGCTCTCCGTCAGGCGAATGCCTGTTGCCTCGTCAGCTCCGAGCAGACGGAACAGGGTTTCCTTTTCGGTGTGGTCCGGCTGGGCCGGATACCCCGGTGCCGGACGGATCCCCTGATACTTCTCCGCAATCAGATCCTCATTCGTCAGATTTTCGCCGCTTGCGTATCCCCAAAGATCGGTGCGGACGATCTGATGCAGCTTTTCAGCGAAGGCCTCAGCCAGACGGTCAGCCAATGCCTGAGAGAGGATCTTGTTGTAATCATCCCCTTCGCTGGCATAGCGCGCAGCCAGCGCGTCTTCACCATGACCGGCTGTGACGGCAAATCCGCCGATGTAATCGGCAATCCCGCTGCTTTCAGGCGCCACAAAGTCGGACAGCGCGAGATTCGCCCGACCGCCCCTCGTCCGCGCCATCTGCTGGCGAAGACTGTAGAATGTGGCTTCCTCGGAAGCACGCTCCTCGCCTTTGAAGACGACAATGTCATCGCCCCGGCTTGCCGCGGGCCAGATGCCTGCAACGCCGCGGGCCGTCAGCAGCTTCTTCTCGACGATCTCGTCCAGCATCCGCCGGGCGTCATTGTAGAGCGCCGTTGCCGCCGGGCCGTACCGGTTGTCACGAAGAACGGCCGGGTACTGGCCCTTGATTTCCCAAGTCGCAAAGAATGGCGTCCAGTCAATGACGGGAACCAGTTCCTCAAGCGGGAAGTCCTCGAAGGTCTTTGTGCCCAGCAGATTCGGTTTGGCAGGCGGGTTCGCAGCGAAGTCCGGCTGCAAACGATTGTCCCGCGCAGCTTCAATGGAAACGCGTTTTGCGCCTCCCCGGCTGTTAGCGTGGTCTTCCGCGATCTTGGTGTATTCCTCACGCACTTCCGCAAAATAGGGAGCCCGCTGGCCTTCGCTCATTAAGCGCGAGGCGACACCGACAGCCCGGCCCGCATCGGTCACATAGATCGCTTGGCCACGGTTGTAGTTCGGATCGATCTTGACGGCCGTGTGGATACGGCTGGTCGTGGCGCCACCAATCAGAAGCGGCAGATCCATGCCTTCGCGTTCCAGTTCGCCCGCGATATGGCACATTTCATCAAGCGACGGCGTGATCAGGCCTGAGAGGCCGATGATATCGACATTCTCTTCCTTGGCCGTCTCTAGGATCTTTGAGGCAGGCACCATGACACCGAGATCGATGACCTCGAAGTTGTTGCACTGAAGCACGACGCCTACGATGTTCTTGCCGATATCGTGGACGTCGCCTTTCACCGTTGCCATCAGGATCTTGCCGGCGGACGATTGACCGGTCAGCCCCTGCTCTTCCTTTTCCTTCTCCATGAAGGGCATCAGGTAGGCGACCGCCTTTTTCATCACCCGGGCTGACTTCACCACCTGCGGCAGGAACATCTGGCCGGACCCGAACAGGTCGCCAACGACGTTCATGCCGTCCATAAGCGGACCTTCGATCACATGCAGGGGACGTTCAACGCTTTGGCGGGCTTCCTCGGTGTCCTCGACTACATAATCATCAATACCGTTGACCAGTGCATGTTCCAGACGTTTTGAAACATCCAGCGTCCGCCAGGTCAGATCGGCTTCTTTCTTTTTGCCGCCCTCGCCCTTCCAGCGCTCAGCCGCGTCAAGAAGCTTGTCGGTGGCTTCCGGAAAGCGGTTCAAAACCACATCTTCGCAGAGTTCACGCAGTTCAGCCTCAAGCTTGTCATAGACAGCGAGCTGCCCGGCATTGACAATCCCCATGTCCATGCCCTTGGCAATGGCATGATAGAGGAAGACGGAGTGCATCGCTTCGCGCACGCCCTCATTGCCACGGAACGAGAATGACAGGTTTGAAACGCCACCAGAGACATGAGCGTGCGGCAGGTTTTCCCGGATCCAGCCCGTCGCCTCGATAAAGTCCACCCCGTAGTTGTTGTGTTCCTCAATGCCGGTTGCCACGGCAAAGACGTTGGGATCGAAAATGATGTCTTCGGGCGGGAAGCCGACTTTCTCCGTCAGCACCTTATAGGAGCGTTCGCAGATTTCGGTCTTGCGCTCAAAGGTGTCAGCCTGACCCTTTTCATCGAAGGCCATCACAACGACGGCTGCACCATAGCGGCGGACGAGCCTTGCCTGGGCGATGAAGGCGTCTTCACCTTCTTTCAACGAAATCGAGTTGACGACTCCCTTGCCCTGGATGCACTTCAGGCCCGCTTCAATGACGCTCCACTTGGAACTGTCGATCATGATCGGAACGCGGGCGATATCCGGTTCGGCGGCGATCAGGTTGAGGAAGGTCACCATGGCTTCTTCAGAATCCAGAAGCCCCTCATCCATGTTGATGTCGATGATCTGCGCGCCGTTTTCCACCTGGCTGCGCGCAACATCCAACGCCGTTGAATAATCACCGTTCTTGATCAGCTTGCGGAAGCGCGCCGAGCCGGTGACATTTGTCCGCTCGCCAACGTTGACGAAGTTGACTTCCGGCGTCACCGTGAACGGCTCAAGCCCGGAAAGGCGCATGTGGACCGGCACCTCAGGGATTGCCCGTGGTGCTTTTCCGGCAAGAGCCGTGGAGATTGCCTTGATGTGTGCGGGCGTGGTGCCGCAACAGCCACCAGCAATGTTGAGCAGTCCGGCCTCGGCAAATTCCTCCAAAAGCCCTGCCATATGTTCCGGGCTTTCGTCGTACTCACCGAACTCATTGGGAAGGCCTGCGTTCGGGTAGGCACAAACCAGCGTGCCGGAAATCCGGGAGAGCTCGGCTACGTGGGCGCGCATCTCCTTTGCACCAAGGGCACAGTTCAGTCCTATGCTCAAGGGGCTGGCATGGCTTACAGAGTTCCAGAAAGCCTCCGGCGTTTGACCAGAGAGCGTCCGGCCAGAGAGATCGGTGATCGTGCCCGACACCATGACCGGAAGTGATTTTCCGAGTTCCTCAAAAACCTCATCAATGGCAAAGAGCGCAGCCTTTGCGTTGAGCGTATCGAAGATGGTTTCGACCAGCAGAATATCTGCACCGCCTGCAATCAGTCCTCTTGCAGCTTCCGCATAGGCAATACGCAGGTCATCAAACGTGACGGCCCTGAAGCCGGGGTTGTTGACATCCGGCGAGATAGAAGCGGTCCGGTTGGTCGGTCCGAGCGCACCGGCCACGAACCGGGGGCGGGACGGGTCTTCGGCCTGCACCTTGTCACAAGCTTCACGGGCAAGCCGCGCGCTGACTTCGTTCAGCTCGTAAGCCAGCTCTTCCATGCCATAGTCGGCCTGAGCGATGGTGGTCGATGAAAAGGTGTTGGTTGCCACGATATCGGCGCCGGCGTGGAGGTAGTCCACGTGGATCTGGCGGATTGCATCGGGCTGCGTCAGGCTCAGTAGGTCGTTGTTGCCCTTCACATCCGAGGGCCAATCGGCGAAACGGCTGCCTCTGTAAGCCGCCTCATCGAACTTCAGCTGCTGGATTTCGGTGCCCATCGCCCCGTCCAGGATGAGAATCCGGCTTTTGGCAACGTCTTGAAGGCGCTCAAAGGCGTCTGATTTGATCACAGGGCTTCCTAACTTTCGACCACAGGCCTCAAAGGCCACGGAATGTTTGTGAGCGCCGCCCCGGGGCAATCCGGGGCATCGCCGTTCAAAAGGATTGGGTCCAGCTCAAGGCCGGGACGGCGATGAGGCGATTTCCTCAGGCGGCCTTTTTCTCAGGCTCGTGGTTGCCCATGCCGAGCATATGGCAGATCGCGTAAGTAAGATCCGCACGGTTCATCGTGTAGAAATGGAAATCGGAGATGCCACGGTCGACCAGATCCATGACCTGTTCTGCAGCGATCGCAGCGCCGATCAGCTTGCGTGTTTCCGGATCGTTGTGAAGGCCGGTAAACCGCCGCGCGACCCAATCGGGAACTGTCGTACCGCACTTGGCGGAAAACACCATTGTCTGTTCGAAGTTATGGATCGGCAGAATGCCCGGAACAACCGGAATGGTGATTCCGGCCTTGGTGATGCGCTCCAGATACTCTTCGAACAATTCATTGTCGAAAAAGTATTGGGTGATGATCCGGTCGGCGCCTGCATCGACCTTGCGCTTCAGGTTGTCGATTTCCGTTTGCCAGCCATCGCTCTCCGGATGCCGCTCCGGATACCCGGACACAGACACATCAAAATCGCCGATCTTCTTGATGCCTTCCACCAGATCAGATGCATAGGCATAACCGTCTTCATGAGGCACATAGCGCGCGCCCAGGCCTTCGATCGGGTCACCACGCAGCGCTACGAGATTGCGGACACCCAGTTCCCAATAATCTCGAACAATCTCGTCCACATCCGCACGGGAAGCGGCAACGCAGGTCAGATGCGCAGCCGGACAGAGGTCCGTTTCCTTGAGCAGCCGCTCAACCGTCTTGTGTGTCCGTTCCCGGGTCGAACCGCCAGCACCGTAGGTGACCGAAACAAAAGACGGACGAAGCGGCTCCAGCCGCTTGACCGACGCCCACAAGGAGTCTGCCATCTTGTCCGACTTGGGCGGGAAGAATTCAAAAGATGCCGTAATCGGCGAAGAAACCTTTTGGCGGGAGCGCCGGGTCGGCAAAGTATCGGTCATAATTCAGGCAACCTCTCGGGTCGGATCGGCCACTGGAAGATCGGTCACGATACGCCGATCCTTAGCAAGCCAAAGTGTCACAGTGAGTTTTGTTTCGTCGTTTTCTTGCGGTGCAAGGTCGGTGACCTGCTCCAGGTCGAGCTCAAGTCCGTCGAGCCAGCGGGCCATTTGTTCATGGCTGAAACCAAGGCGCCGGTGGGCATGGGTATCCCGGAGGAATTCCAGCTCATGCGGCGCAAAGTCGATGATCATCAAACGACCGCCAGGGCGCAGAGCGCGGGCAGCTTCCGCGAGTGCGCGGGCCGGATCATCCAGAAAATGCAGAACCTGGTGGATCGTCACCACGTCGAAGGAACGGGGCGGGACGTTAAGGGCGTAAATGTCGCCGTGGCGGACCTGTGCCTGGTTCAGCTTGCTGCGCGACAGGTTCGCCCGCGCAACGGAAAGCATGTCATGGGAGGCATCGATCCCGAGGGCAGAGACGTATTTGTCACTAAACAGCTCCAGAAGACGGCCAGTGCCGGTTCCAAGGTCGAGATAGGACTGAAACGGCGTGTCGCCCAGCGCGGCGGCCATGGCCTTTTCAACGTCCTCATCCGCGGCATGCAGCGACCGCTCCTGATCCCAGGTTAGAGCCTTGGCGGCAAAATAAGCTGCCGCTTCTTCCGCCTTTGCTTTCCGGATGGCCTTGAACCGCTCCTGATCAGCAGTCAGAATCGGATCTTTAGCCGACATTTTTGCAACCAGATCGCGGGCCACATCACCAGCCGGGCCATCGGCCAGGCGGTAATAGACCCAGGACCCTTCCGGAAACCGGCGGATCAGGCCAGCCTCGGCCAGCAGCTTCAAATGACGGGAAATACGAGGCTGACTTTGACGCAAGATTTCCGTGGCATCTTTGACCGTCAACTCACTCTCAGCCAGGAGCGCAATCAAGCGCAAACGCGTCGCCTCCCCGATCGCTCTCAGCGCGTTCAGGGTCGCATCTACCGACAATGTCCGGTCCTCAGTCATCAGCTTCGCCAGATCAGATAATTGGATATAAAGATATCTTTATACCGAAAGTCGAAATTTGGCAAGGGCGGAAGGTTTGGAGTGAATGCGGGAAGCCAATGGGAGCTTGAATTTCGGGATGATCGTAAGCGACAGAATTTAAACCCAACTTGCACAGACCTAACTCCCCTCCACATCCTATTGCATGCGGACAAACCTTTTGATCTCGTATCTATGAGGTGCGCCAACTGAAGGGGCAAATAGCCTTCAACACTTCGCTCGAGATTACGAATTGCGACCAAAGTAAGATCGGCTCCCGATCTCAAAGACGCGCAGACGAAATAGAAGGGGACTAGAATACGTATATTTTTTCTATTATAAATTGAATATATATGCTTGAAAGTCTATGTAGCAATTTCTTTCTCTCAGTGAGCTCAGAATGGCGGAAACTGAAAAGGATAGCGAGCTTTCGCAAACCAGCAAGCAACTCATCGAACTAGAAGTACGTAGAGTTCTCGGCTCGATCGATGCAGAACGCGAAAAGGCACTTATTACAACTTTGAAAGATCAGCGTGATTTCCTGATTGGCAACACGAGATGGGTCGTCGGCGGTTTTTTTGGTGTCATATTGATTGCAGCAGCTGCAATGACGTTTGTCGTAGGTAGTCGGGTAGATCAAGAAGTTATTCGATCATTTGTCGCTCCTGAGGCTTCAAGATTAGCAAAAGCCCAAGTGGAGATTATTGTAGAAAAGGAAATCACCACAGCACAAGCAAATACCAAAGAAACCATAAATATACACGCAAATAACGCACGAAATAATGCAATAAAAACGATATCAGGAGCAGTAGAAAATCAAGTCAACGCCCTACTAAATGACGGACTGAAAGAAAAAATTGATAAAGCTGCGGCCGAGTATCAAAATCTTACCACCGACGAACTAATAGCGCGCATCCTTCCAAACGGCGCGGTGGTTGCATTTGATCGCGATCGCGAAATTGGGAAAACCTGCCCAAAAGGTTGGAAATTGTTTTCACCTGCAGGCGGGCGGTTTATTGTGGGGGCCGGGCAGCATGAGAACGGATTAACCAAGTACCCATCTTTCGCCGAAGACAACACTCAGGCAATTGGGGGCAGCGAAAAGGCTTTTATCAACATTGATGAAATGCCAGCGCACAATCACCCCATTACGTCTTCTCCGCATGGCACAGATATTCATGATGGATTTGGCGGCTCTCCAAACCATCATGGCTTACGCCCGGAGTACGACCCATCGGTTCAACCGACCAAAATATGGGCCCCAACACAACATCCTGATTTTATGGGTAAAATTGGTGGCAATCAGCCCCACAACAATATGCCCCCCTATATCGCCCTCTATTTTTGCAAGAAAGACTAGAACAAAGCTCTCACCCGGCTCTCGCCTCTTTGGCGATCCAGTCGAGGAAGTCCGCCACGATCGCGCGTTTGCGGGCGTGGTCGGGAACAATTGCACCAAAACCGTCCTTGACCGCAGCGAAGCCAAAGGGAGCTTCCAGCTTGCCGGAGGCGAGATCTGCCTCGACCAGCCGCCGCTCGACCAACGCAAGACCATGGCCCGCAACCGCAGCCTCTATTGCCAGAAAGGTGTGCGGGTATTGCGTTAACCGACCGGAGGTCAGACGAATACCGGACAACTGCTCCCAGATCGTCCAGGTATGAGGCGCAATCTCCTGCAGAAATCGCGTTTCGCACTCATAAACTCCGTCACTGCCAGTCACTTTGATCCCCGGCGCATGAACAGGGCCAAAAGCTACATCCGCCAGCTTTTGGAGTTTCGGATTATCATCAAATTCCCATTGAAGCCGGTCCCAGGTCAGAATTATGTCCACGTCACTTTCGGCTGGCCGATGCCGCCCGTGCATCTTGAAACTGATTTCCACTCCCGGCACCTGCTGATAGAACCCGCTCAGGCGCGGCATCAGCCACCGCATGGCGAAGGTCGAGCTGACAGCGATCACAAGTCCCAAACCCCGGTGTTTGAGCCGCAGCCGCTTACAGGCCTCATCCATCTGATCCAAAGCGGCGCCGACCGCTTCAGCAAGTTCGCGGCCATCCGGCGTAAGCTCAACACCAACGCCCTTTTTTTCAAACAGGGAAAACCCCAGATCCTCAGTCAGTATGCCGATCTGCTTGCTGATGGCCCCATGAGTGCGCCCCAGCTCTTCCCCCGCAGCTTTCATGGAGCCAAGGCGGGCCGTTGCCTCAAATGCCGGCAACGAAGTCAGCGGCGGTAATTTCCGCACCATCACCATGTTCCTTTTGCTCACGAATTGAAGAGGACAATTCGTTTTTCCGCCTTTGCAATCTCTACTAGATTGCGGCTCCAACGGGAGCAAGAAACATTATGAAAAGCAAAGTTTTATGTCAGCTTCCAACTGAAGCTACACCGATAGATCTCAAGCCCTCATCGACAGCGACCGTCTTGCAGTTCCCCGCAAGATCCGACCCCAATACTCACACAACCCTCCAGAAGCCTGCCCGATTGGGGCTCTTCCTAAGATGGTATCAGCGATGGACACAGCGCCGGGAACTTGCACGCGACCTCCTTACCGCTCCAGATTCAGTGCTCCAGGATGCAGGCTTTTCACGAGCAGAACTGATGAGGGAAATCAGAAAACCATTTTGGCTGGAGTAGGATCTCGGGCTGATTGTGCACGACCTGCACAATCAGCCCGAGGCAACTTTGGGACCGCCGGACTTACTGCATGTCTTCCGGATTACCGCCGTCACCGGCTGCTGCGGCCGCTTCGGCCTCAGCTTCCATCATGCCGGATGCTGCTGCACCAGCGGCGGCCGCCTTGGCCAGGGCATCGCTGTTTGGCTTGTCGCCTCCCTCACCTTCCTGGTCAGACGCCACATGAACCGTGACCTGACGGTGAGCGAACTTGATGCCGTTTTCGCGGAAGAGATCTTGCAGCCCGGCGTAAACCACCTTGCGCAGGATGAACTGCTTGCCAGGTTTGGTCATGAATTTGACCCGGGCGACCATGGCAGAATCTTCCATGGAGAGGATGCCTTGCGACTTCAGCGGCTGCAGGAACATAGGACCATATTCTTCGTCCTCCATCAGCCTCTGACCATATTTCTTGATGATCTTGCGCATCTTTTCGACGTCCGTGTCGTAAGTCACCCGGAACGCAAGTTTCATCATGGCCCAGTCTCGGGAGAAGTTCTCCACGACCTGAATTTCGCCGAAGGGGATGGTTGTCAGCGCGCCGCGATGGTGGCGCAGCTGCATGGAGCGGATCGAGATTTTCTCGACCGTACCCTTGGCCGACCCGATGTCGATGTATTCGCCTTTCCGGAAGGCATCGTCGATCAGATAGAACGCACCGGAGAAAATATCCCGGATCAGTGTTTGAGCACCAAATCCGATGGCCAGACCGACCACACCGGCACCAGCAAAGATCGGCGCGATATTCACGCCGAGTTCCGACAGCACCACCATGCCACCGATGACGACGATGGTGATCAAAAGGAAATTCCGGAAGATCGGCAAGAGCGTTGCAATCCGGCTTTGGCCGGCGCCGCCGATTTCCACTTCCTCTTCTTCTTCCTCAGGCTCTTCCTTGGCGATCTGCTGGTCGATAACAATCTTGACCGCCTCATAGGCCATGTAACCCAGGAAGATGACCAGTAAGATATCGACGAAGGATCCGATAATGGACCCGCTGCCTGCCACCGGCAGTCCCCAAAGGCTTGTGAGCAAATCGACGGCGCCGAAGATGACAACAATGGCGGCGCCTCGATCGAGCAGGCCCCGGAAAGGCAGGCGTTGCGCCTCCCGATCGGCTGCCTCTGCCCGTGCCTGCGCAACAACGCTTTGCGGATCCTGTTCCTCGTCAACGCCTTCCGCTTCTTCCGTGCGGCGAATGTCTTCTGCAATCGCGTCTTGAACGTCCGCCGTGTCAAGTCGAGGCAACAGCACCCGGTCGATGATCAGAAGCAGCAGGCCATAGGCTGCCATGCCCAGGATCAGAACCTGAAGCGGAGCGGCTACAAGACCGGTCGCGTCCGGCACGTCCAGCAATATCCGAAATGCGGAGATCGCCCAGGCGATGAAGAAATATCCAACAGCGATCAAATGCCAGCTGTAGGCCAGCACCTTGCGCCACATTGACACTTCGGCCTCACCATCCTCGCTGTCACCCCGAATCAAACGGGCAATCACAGACCTGTAGGCGATAGCAATGCCGCTCAAAATGAGGGCCGACAAAAACGCTCCGAATATGAGGGCGAGCTTGTGTGGCTCCGGCGGCAGGCCAAGGCGTTCCATCCACATGCAAAGGCCGAACACGAAGGCGGAAATCGCTGTTCCTGCGATCAGCGACCGGTAGAGACCGTAGGCTTCGTCATCCGTTAGCTTCACCAGGCGGTGGTTTGGCGAGTCGGGTGCCAGCAAATTGAAGAAAATGATCCGCAGAAAAAAGAACAAGGTGGTCACGGACAAAATGACCAGCGCTGTCTGGTTCGCAGCTCTCATGCCGCCGCCGATGGCAAGGAAAACAACTGCGGATACGCCGAAAAAGACGATCAGCCCGGCCGACATCAAAAGCGCCCGCAAGAACAGGTACGACAGCTTGTCTGCCCGGTGATAAACATCGGGCTTGTATAGATAGACGAATTTCTGGCGCCCCCATCTGGCCACCAACTGCATTGCGGCGATACCGAATGCGAGGGAGATCAGGGTCTTGATCAAGGTCGACGGCAACCAGCTGAGGTCTTTGTTTTCCCCGTGATTGCGCAGCGTCTCCAGCGCAGTTTCGTGAAAGTGCGGCAACCCCTCGATAGTTGATCGCAGAATGTTCCGAGCTCGAATGACGTCATTCACATAGTCATCCAAGCTTTTCAGGCTTTCCGCTTCATCCGTGGCGAGACTTTTGTCTTCCACCGTAGTCTGCGGAGCCTCAGCGTCAGCATCGTCTCCCGATGCCGATTGCGCAGTGATCAGGCTCAAGGCACCTTGCGCATTTGCGTCCTGGCTATTTGCCAGACCGGCAAGCCCGGCGAATACTGCAAATAACGTGATCGCCGCCAACCGGCGCAAGAGTGCCTGTTGATTCCAAAGCCCACCTTTGAGCACCCAACCAAGCCGATCCATAACTCACCCCCAGCGCCGAATACCGGTTTCCAACCCTTTCTGTAGAACATGGTTTTTCACGCGGGGGAACCCCATTTTGACGGCTACCAGCCCTGGGCCGCACACATCCGCGTCTCGTATCCGGACAAACTCAAATCAACCAACTCAATCATAGTAATTGGTGCTGTCGCTAAGCAGATTCCGGCAAAGAAAAAGCCCGGACAGATTTTCCGGGCTTTAGTTGGCTACAGGAGGAGCAATAATTTCAATTCAGGGTCTGATGGTTCCAATGGGCCATTTTGCGCTTGGCATCGGCGACCGACATCATCTGGAACGTCCGCATTGCCTTTGCACGCTCGGATAGAGAAAGACGATGACGCCAGGGCCCAATGGCAAGCAGTGCGCTCACGGTGATGGACGACATCTCATGGGCACGGGCGGAAATAAGGAACGGCTCCGGGTCTGGACGGACCATCCAGTGGCTCACTTCTTCAAATCCGCAATTCGTCATCAGAGAGTAGGCTGCAACGGCCTCCGGGAACCGGTCTTCCGATGCAAGTTTGCGAAGTGTCTTTTCGTTAAGTGCTCCGCGTTTCGCAAGAGCCAGCACCCGGCTGCGGGCTGTCTCGAAGTCATACCGGCCTAGCCAGTACTGGTTGGACATACGCATTGCGGCCAGTTGCGCAGCTTCATCGATCCTTTCCGCTTCGGCCTTGCTGCCGCGGATCAAAAGCTTCTGGCGGATTTCATCACTCGCGATCGCCACAAGTGACATGATGTGGCTATCGACCAGATCATCGCGATCACTCAAATAGGCCTGAAGGGTGGCATCCGACGCCGCATCGCTGATCAGCATAGTCATGGACTCTTCGGACAGGATTGCCCCTTCGTTTCCAGCGACCTTCCGCTTGACCCTGAGATCGCCGCGCCGGACCAGAACATCGGTCACCTTTTCAGAAAGCACGTCCCGGTCGGCGATCGCAAGACGGTGGCAGTTGCCGCTGCTGTCTGCAATTTTCATCAGATCGGTGTCGCGCAAAACCGTGCTCTGCTTCAAAATCGGTCCTGCGACTTCGATTTGATCTTCTGCCAGCCTGCGGATTGTCTCTTCCGGACCCCGGCGCAGACCCGCCATTTGTTCTGCCACAAATCTGCGGACTTCAGTTTCCACCATGCCGACAAGACGGATCAGGACTGAATCGTAGATATCAACCTGCTCATCTGAGCACCGGTCAGACGTTAGAGCGAACAAGGTCGCCACGTGACGGGCAAGTTCGGCGCGGCGGGCTCCTGCTGCTTCGCCGGTCAGCTCTGAGAAATTCACCAGCTCGGTTTTCAACGCTTCAGACATGGTTCTATTCCGATTGACAACTGCATCTGACACCACGATGCCAAGGAGCCTTAAAGAAGAAAAAAACCGGAAAACCTCAAATCGAGACGGATTTAGTTAAAAATTTTCACAAAAACGATGTGCATTGACGCAATCTGCCATATCGTTCTGATTTCATTAATAATTGCTCGTCTCCAGCTATTCGCAGGCGGGCAAACAACAGCCAAAAGTTTTCTGGTTTTTCGAAGATATTTTTTTCATAGCTAGGCCAGAGAACCGAGGAGAGCCCCAATGCCGGACACCCAAAGACCTGGAGAGATTGCGCTGGAGAAAGATCCCGGCAATCAGACACCCGATGCTGGGCTTGTGTTCATCGGCCATATTCAGACGCCCTGGACAAGCCGGCATGAATGCCCGCGCAGCGGTGGCGGTTCAAACGAGATTTGCGAAATTCACCTTTCACCCGAATACGCAGCGGGACTGAAATCCATTGAAAGCTGCAGCCATCTGATCGTGCTCTACTGGATGCACAATGCAAGACGGGATCTTATTGTACAGGCTCCGGCATTCGACAGCACGACCCATGGCTGTTTTTCGCTGCGCTCGCCGGTCCGGCCGAACCCGGTATCCTTGTCGGCCGTGGAACTAATTGAATGCAAAGACGCGGTTTTGCGTGTTCGCGGCCTGGATTGCCTGAACGGAACCCCGCTGATCGACATCAAACCCTATTTCGCTAAAAACGACTCAATACCCGAGGCAACTGTCGGCTGGCATCAGGAGCGGACCCACCCAAACCGCCGTTCGACTGATTTCTAGATCCAAACCTGAACACATTCGGGAAAAGAAGAAGGGGCGGTCAGACCGCCCCTCAAGTGATACCCAACGGGTTGGCTGCGGGTACGTCCCAAAATGTAGCACCGCAATCTTCATCAGGTCCAATAGGATTGATTTCTACTTTCCATCAGTTATTCTGATCAACAATGATTTCCCTTCGCCAACTCAGATACCTTGATGCCCTTGCCACCCACTTGCACTTCCGCAAGGCGGCAGAAGCTGCGGCGGTCTCCCAACCTGCCCTGTCGATGCAGATCAAGGATCTTGAAGAGGACCTCGGGATCAAGCTGGTCGAACGCTTGCCGACCGCTATCCGGCTAACGCCGGAGGGCGAAGAGGTTGTTGTTCGAGCGAGAAAGATCCTCACAGATGTCCAGGACCTCAAGGATTTTGCCCAGCAACTCTCGCAGCCGCTGACAGGACCTCTTCGGCTGGGGATCATTCCGTCTATTGCACCCTATCTTCTTCCAAAGATCCTTCCCGAACTCGCCCGGCTCCATCCCGACCTCAAGTTGACTGTCCGGGAGACATTGACAGCAACACTAACCGAGGAACTGGTCGCCGGCAGGTTGGATGCAATCGTCATCGCACTGCCAGTGGACAATCAGGCGCTTGAAAGTGCGCCGATTTTCATAGACCGGTTCCTGCTTGCCCGGCATAAGGATCCGGACTCCGACCTTCGTCACAAGGTCGCGCCATCTGAGCTCGAATCTGAAAACATCCTGCTTCTGGAAGAAGGCCACTGCCTTCGCGAACAGGCACTGAATTATTGTCAGAACCTGCCCGCGCCGAACGCATCCTCACTGGGGGCAACCAGCCTTGCCACGGTGATGCAAATGGTGTCGGCCGGTTATGGAGTGACGCTGCTGCCGGAGATCTGCGCAGATGTGGAAGTGCGGGACGACAGGGTTGATCTGTTGCGTTTTCAAGACCCCCAACCCGCCCGGACCGTCGGCCTGGTGTGGCGAAAGTCCTCACCGCGCAAGGGAGACTTTGAGTTCCTGGTGGAGACGTTGCGGCATACGGTCGAAAAAGCGGGATGCCGGCTGGCGGGGTAAAAACAGCGGCAAGTGCATCGCCGCTTTGCAGGACCAATCCGGCCGTTCGCGACAAACCGTTACACTTTTTCCAGGCCCGCAGCGTTGTCCGCAGTTCCGGCACCCGCTAGGTTTTTGCGAACATCCAAGACGGGAGCTGCCAATGCGAAATCCGGGCCTCACAAAAATCCTGACAGCCGCTTTGGTGATCGGCTCAGCGTCTGCCGCATTGGCGGAAGCTCCGGAGCTGAAGACCCCGGCACCGGTTATCTATCTTGCCGATAATCTGGACGAAAAAGACAACCTCGGCTTTTGCATTGATACGGTTGGGCGCGGCCTTTCCGACCGCCTTCATGCTCATTCGTGCAAACCGCAAGGCGGTGATGTGCAATTCCGCCACAACACGACCACAGGCCAGATCGCCTCGGCCGCGTTCGACAATCTTTGTGCACAGCTGATGCAGCCTGCCGCTGATGGAGTAAAACTTGCCTTGGTGCCATGTACGGAAGACGGCCTGCAGAAATTCGATTATGACGCTGCATCAATGGAAATCCGGCCTGCCGGAAGTTCGAACCTCTGTCTTGCAAGTCCCAGCACTAGCCGGTCGGCAGGGCCATTTATGTCCCGGGATTTGTTGCTAGTCGATTGCGCCTCATCGGCGCCTTCCCAGAAGCAGTGGGTGATCAAGGCAAACTAACGGAAGCCGCTCACGCCACTTCGCGCACCCGGTAGACGCACCGGCGGCCTCCGGAAAGCAAATGCTCCTCGCGGGTAAGCGCAACATTTGCCCCCAAAAGCTCCTGAAACAGATCCATTTCCGACCGGCAAAATCCCTGGCAGGCGGTTGCGGCTGCACAGATCGAACAGTGGTTCTCGATCAGCAAATATTCCGAGCCATCCGTCTCCACCTGCGCCATGTAGCCTTCCCGACTTCTAAGGTCGGCAAGAACATCAAGGCGGCTCTTTAAGGTGGAGGCAGACTGCAGTTCTTTCTGATAGGCCTCTTTGGCTGCAGCCTGACGGTGGGAAATCAGCTTGTCGATGCCCTCGGTCCCGTAAAGGTCTTTAAGTCCTGACAAGAGCCCTAAGATCAGGCCAGAATGATTGTCGGGAAATTGGCCATGGCCCTTTTGGGTCAGCGACCAGACACGCTTGGGCCGGCCCACGCCGCCTTGCCGGCTATCCTCATATTCAACAAGCGCTTCAGAGAGCAGCCCATCCAGATGTTGGCGCACCGCCACTGGCGTGACATCGAGGCCTTTTGAGAGGTCGGCGGCGGTCTGCGGGCCGGAGACCTTCAAGGCCTGTAATAAACGGTTTCTGGTGCGGTCTGACATGCGCAGACCCTATCATGGGCCGCCGATTAAAAAAAGATTTTCCTTTCTTATTGCATCTCCCCTGCCACGCGCTCATAATAAAGAAAGTATTTTCTTTCTTTATTGGAGAGTACTATGATCATTCGTCACCGCATCGCATTGCTTCCAAGGCTTTGGGCGGCGCTCCAGCGGCGCTTCGCCGTAAACTGGGCAAACAGGCAGCGGTATGCGTCCCTCTCCAAAATTCCGGATGAATTGCTGCGGGATGTTTTGCGTAATCCGGGTGACCTCGAGCGGGAACTGGCTCAACGAAACGCCTCGAAAGCAGCCGTAAAATGGCGACGACACAAGGGTTCGGACTTATAACTGAGGTTGTTTTGGTTTGATCTGGAAAGCTCAAATGCCAGGAGCGGAAGTGAAGGAAATGCGGCGAATTTTCGAACCTTTCGCGACGCCGGAGTTGGGCTTTCCAGATCAAATCCGAAGGGCGGCGAATTTGCATCACCTCGCAGTGTCAGCGCCCTTGACCGGGCACAAGCCCGCCCTGCGAGCACTTCCTCGCGATGTTTCGCCAATTCTCCGCCAAAATCATCTCAGTTATAAGTCCGAACCCTAGTAACCTTGGCTACCGGTTCAGGATCGGGACCCAGATATTGTGAAAATGCCAATCCGCAGCCTGATTGGAGAGTTTGCACCTGGTTACGAGGCAACTGATACCATTTTCCTTGCAGTCCCAACCCTCGATATAGGGGCCGCAGCTTTTCCGGCGGCAATCGGCACTGCAAATCCGGAGCGTGTCGATACAACGGCCCCGCCGGTCAGGACTTTGTCCCACCGGACAACCTCTTGGAACGCATTTGCCGCCCCTCATCGCATATTGAGGTCCGCAAACGGGCGGGCAGACTGGTTCGGGCTCTGCCTTCACCGCGGCCAGGACCTCCGGCGACGGATCCGTTTTCATTACCAGCCCGGCATGCCGGGCAAACCGTTCCAGTGCCCGCAGGCTCTGACGGCCCCAAATCCCGTCGGCCCGTCCGGCATTGCAGCCATGATTGTTCAGGGCAGTTTGCAGCTCCTTGATGAGTGCCTCCGGGTCCAGTTCCTGCTCCTCAGATAATACGTTGCCATCTGTTGCACCGTCAGCCTGCTCCTCCTGCGGCTCCGTTTCTTTGGGGCTTTCAGTAACAGCGCTATCGGCGGTTTCCTGTGCCTGTTCTTTTTCGCTGTCCGCCAACGCCCCTTGCGCCAAGGCAAAATCAAATCCGGGCGCAAAAACCACCAGGACAAAACCCAAGGTGAGGATGATCTGCCTGAAGTCTCTCAACATTCCGGTTCGCCTAATTGGATTCGGCTGCATTGCTCGATTGACAAGATCATGTGCCACCGCGTTTGCTCACGCAAGGAACAGGCACATTCATGGCTAACAAGAGCACGAACCGGTGACGGGCGGCACAAAGCGGCAAAAAGACATGCGCAAGGCGCTCCGGCAGTTGCTGCCCCGGGTGCCCATGGCAGACAGTGAGGCAATCCTATCCAAAGCGCTCGCCGGTCATCTGCGCCACCTGCCACCCTCAATCGCCCTGTGGCAGGCCACAACCAGCTACACCCGCCACGCCCTCACCGACTATGACGGATTGCTGAAGGATGGCTATGACCGCGATGCGGCCCGGTTCTTCGTTATCGACGAGATAAACCAAGTGCTTGAAGACTGGGGATGTGCCAGGCGGATCGACCCGGATGAGGATAGCGAAAGCTAATGTTTGGGCAGTTGCAAAAGACTACCGGTCAGCTTGCATCCGGGCGCCGCGCAATCAAATCGATTTCCACCAGTGCGCCGACCGCAAGCCCGGTGACGCCGATACACGTGCGGGCCGGCAACTTCCCCGGTTCGAAAAAGCCTTGATATGTCCTGTTCATGCCGCCGTAGTCCCGGTCGAATTCGGTCAGGTACACCCGGGCAAAAGTGACATGTTCAAGCCCGAGCTCAAGTCCGGACAAGACAATCTTCAGGTTTTCCATTACACGGGCAGTCTGCGCTTCAACACCCTCAGGCAGCGCAGCATCCGGCGCTTGCGGGTCGGTTGGCATCTGCCCGGTCACAAACACCCAGCCATCGGCTTCAACCGCATGGGAAAACGGCGCTACAGGCCTTGGCCCGGCATCAATCATATGGTGAAGCGGCAGCATGTATCGAACCTTTCTCTAAACGCAGATTGCTGGTTAGCCAGCGGCCTTTTCATCATTGGAAAGTGCCGAAAAAGATCAGTCCGGATTGTAGATCCACTGTTCCGGGATATGCGCCGTTACCGCTTCGCCCGGCAGAATGCGCCCCGGCTTTTCGACAAATCCGACGAGACCACGAAGCCGCTGCGCCATTTTCGGGAACAGAAGGTCCAGCCCTTCCCGTCCTGGAACGTTATCAGCGATCTTTTTGCCCGCAACCCGGCACGGGGCATTGTCGCCATCGACACGGATCACAGCGCCACCTTCAAAAACCAGACGCGTGCGCGGCGGAACCAGACTGAAGTTCGGAATACCGGAGACAACGATGTTGGCACCAATCCAGGCCGGATTGAGGTCAGCGATCTCCATGCGCCTTGCAATCAGCCTCAGTTCCTCAACCGAAAGGATGGAAATCTGACGCTCGTTGCACATTTCCGTTCCGCGCTCATACCAGGGCTCCCGCCCGCCTGACCGTCTTGTAAATCCACCGTGCCTATCGCCGGGAATGCCCTGAAACATGACCTCCAGCGCGTCCACCTGCTGGGTTGGAAAGTCGTCTTCCGTCACCGATTTCAGTACCGACGATACCGATCCGGGAACCTTTCGCGCCCTCGTCAGGTGTTCAGGCTCAATATCTTCCGCGCCAAAAAGGTCTGCCGGCATGGTCCATCCTCAATTTCACTGCCTCACGACAGACTAAAGGCCCCAAAGCACCGCCGACAAATGAAACCTGATGATGAATTGATAAGGCCGGTTGATGAACGACTACCATCTGGACAATTACTTCGGCGAACCGGGGAAATCAGACGGCTCATTGGTTGAACAATCGGCACCGAACGAAAGAATGTTCTTGTAATGTTCCAACTGCAAAGGCATGCTGACAGGAAATCCGGCCGGTTGGGAGAAACGCGACATGCCCAATAATATCGACAAGTCCATCAACTACATCGAGTTTCCGCTCGTCGACAAAGCGGCCACGATGACGTTTTTCAGCAGAGTCTTCGGCTGGACGTTTCAGGAATGGGGCGACAGCTACATCAGCTTTTCAGGAGCTGGTGTCGAAGGCGGCTTTAACGGAGTCGACGGGACACCGGTGACAACACCGGGCGTACTTGTGGTGCTTTTCGCAAAGGACCTGGAAGCGACCCGCCAAAGCGTAGCCGATGCGGGCAGGCCCATCGTGAACGACATTTATGATTTCCCGGGTGGACGGCGTTTTCATTTCACCGACCCGAACGGCACGGAACTCGCCGTATGGTCAGAACAAGCACCGTAAAAGCAACGCGCACCTTATCTCAGAAGAAAATAATAGATTAATAGAAAGTAAAACCAAATTTTGGACACCAAAATTTATGCAACCTGCATAATATTTTTTCTTTATTGAAAACAACCCGCCTGCGTAAAATACTGCCAACTTGGTAAGCTTGCGGGCAACAGCAATGACGGGATGCAATTTCAGCGAAAGCACGTTTGCGAAACTGATCACCATTGCCGGACGGCAAAGAATGCTGTCTCAGCGTATTGGCTTCCTTTCCGCAGTCCTCAATACAGCGTCCAATAGGCGCGAAACGCTGCCTGGGAAATTCGTCAACATGCTGAAGTCCGCAGCAAGTGATTTCGCGGTGGGCTATCAAATCCTTCAGGCCGGTGACGCTGAAAACAACCTGCCCCATTGGGAGCCGCCGGAAGTGCAGGCCATTCTAAGTGGCGATGACGGGAAATCCGGGCGCAATATTATCGAACGGTTTCTCGTGGAAACGAAGGCAATCCTGGAAAGCATTGAAACCGATAGTCCGCAGCCAGAAAAAGATGCGGCTGACTTTTCCGAATTCGTGCTGACCGAAGTGCTGGGCGTGCTGCAGCAGATCGTCACTGCACTTGAACAGGCTTTTGAAGCGGAAATGATCCAACGTCAGGAAAGGCGTGACCACGAAACCGTCCGGGTCATGGCCGCAATCCAGGACATTCAAAAGGCGTCGAAGTTTTCCCGCATGATTGCGCTCAATGCCAAGATATCAGCCAATCGGGCCGGCCCCCATGGCATGGAGTTTGGCGCTCTGACCGACGAGATAAAGCAGATTTCTGTCGATATCACGAAGAGCTCTGAGGAAATCATGAAGTACCTGGAGCCTGCCTGACGCCTAAGACTAGAGATCTCAATCAAAAGCCCCGGTTACTGGAACCGGGGCTTTATCAATTCACAGGCCAATATGGCCGCGTTCTTTCCGGCCGGTCGCGGCCATCCCGCCTGCGAATGAGCCGCAAGGCTTAGGTCAAAGGCACCGTGCAAACCATTTGCGTGTGCTGGGAATTGATCCAGCAATTTGGCGGCAGGGAACCTGTCGGCAGCGGGTAGTAATAGTAGGTCGGCTTGTTCGCATTGGCGATCGCAGCACCGGTAGCCACACCAGCCGCATAGGCCGCGCCCGGGTGATAATAGGGACCATAGGGCGGATACGGCGGGTAGTATGGATGATAGGGGTGATGCCAAGCCCGGCACCTTGGATCCTGCGGAGCGTGATAGCAATAAGGGCCATAGGGCTCAAACCCGACAGTCCCGCCATGTTGTGCTTGCGGGGCCCGGGCATGGCGTGGCGCAGCTGCTGTTGCGTGCCGTGGCTGCGACCCTGCTCCCCGGTGAAAACCGCGCGGACCGTGATCGATGAAAAGGGCAATGTTCTCAGCCTTTTCAGGTAGCTCGCCGCGCAGGACTTTCACGCCGTACACGATGGAACTGCCGTCGACCTTGGCAGACGTCAGTTCAACAAGCGGCGGAACCTTGCCCCTGTCTGCCAGAATGCTGACGACGGCATTTGGCGGATCGGCAGAAAAACTGTCCGTTCCCTGCTGCGACCACAGCCCGGCAAAGTCGGCATTGTCGAGCTGGCCGCCGAGCCGGTATGGCCGCTCGCTGAAGAAGAGGGTTCCAGCCCCGAGTGACGACAGTGTCATTTGCTTGCCATCGAATGACATTTCGCCTGCTTGCTGAACAAAGTCGTAGTCCGGCGGTGGCGCTGGATTGCCACCATGGACAGTTGCTTCTTCTGCTTGTGCGGAGACGGATGCCAGGCACCCGAATAAGACAGCCGCAATATATCCTGATCGGTTCATTCCCGTCCTCCTTGATATCGCGCCGGAAATCTGCCCCTTGCCTCAAACAATTGCACAGGGGTTGATCCCATTTTGTGATGTACAACACGAAATTGCGGTGAATTGAGGCGATTGAGTATTACGGTTTAGTCCCACAGACTGGCAGGGTGAAGGAAATGGAGGGGGGCACACAATGTCAATTTCTATAGTGCGGCAATCACACAACAACCAAAACGCAACAAGAAAGTCGAAGAACAATCATTTTATCAATAAGATAGCCGAGTTGAATTCGGTTGACCTTTAGCCTAAAAGCACTGAAATGAAGATCTTCAATTTACAAAGAACCAATGCCGAACCATTGGTCTTTTTTGTTCATATTCCCAAATCGCTCGGGACCTCCGTAAATGCCCATTTGCTGCAATGGTCGAACAACGGGCGGGCGCATTGCCAATCGATCATGCGCCTAGACCAGAAAATGCGGCGCGCGGCCAGAGAATCCGACTGGTTGTCGGGCCACGTCAACGTTCGGCATATGCAAAGAGTGATTCAAAAGCACACGGATAGAAACATCCGATTCTTCACTTGTATCCGTAACCCAGTCGACCAGATCCGCTCCCATTACAATTGGGTACTTAGCCTAGCGGAAAGAGGTGCTTATGAAACAAGTCCGGAACGAATTCAGAAAGCTCATGAAGCACTGATTTCCAGCGATAACAACTGCCCTGACGCGGTCATTCGAAACCTTCAAAATCATGCCGATATGTTTCTGAATTTTCAAAGCCGTGTCGCCATGCTCAACCGTGGCGCCATCGTTTCGGCAAGGACAATCAAGAAATCTCTCGATCATTATGAGATGATCGGCACAGAAGACACAGTTCATCGTGTGATTGAACGGATCACAGGCGAGACATTGGAAGTTTCCCGGCTCAATACCAACAGATACCGGTTTGATGCCGAGATTTTCGAAAGCCCCAGGGTACAAAAATTCCTTGAACAGGAACATTCTGCGGACTTTCTGCTTTATGAGGCCGCACTTAAGGCATGGTGAAGCACCACGGCGGAGCAAGAACGCCAGCCACCCCTCTCCTCCTTGTTTATCTTCGCAAACCAGTAGCCCGCAGCCGGGCGACATATAACTGAAACTGGCAAAACATCTTCACAGTTTTTGTCGACCAATCGTCCTTCTGAACTCTACCGAGAATTGAATTTTCAACAGAGTTCAAAAAGAGGCGGCGATGACGATTACAATCAATTTGACCGATGACACGGGACTGGACAGCGGCACGGCAGCCGTTTGGGTGGCTGGCTGGATCAACGGCGGCAGCAATGATTCCAAATTCAAACTACTAAAAAGCGGCGGCACGTTCGAAGACTCCGGAGGAACGTCCAAACTGCCCTTCCATCACCTGCCTGATGTAGCGTCGATTGCGCTCAATGAGCCGACGAACGGCGACGACCGGCTCCTGTTTGTCGTTGCCAAAAACCAGCCTGACCCACTCAATATCGACAACGCCAGTCCGATCCAATACGCGCAGTACCCCTATGCGGTAGAACCAGGGGATAACGTACAGCCGGCAGGCCCTTTCGATGTATTCGAATTCGGCATGAACGCCCAGTTCAACGTGACCGCGGTGAGCGGTTTTGGCCTTAATTTAAGATTTTCCGCACAGGATCCAGACACAAGAGTACTCCAGCACTTCGGCATGGAAAGCAATGTGAGCCGTGCTCAAATTGGCGCTGCCTATCAAGCCTTTATCGCCAGGGAAGAGAAAAGCTATTCTGCTGCAGGCAATTATGCGGAGCTGCTTTACAAAAAGGCCCTGCCCGGAACCACCTACATGCCGCCAATGATCGAGGATGAGTATTTCGCAATCTGTGACCCCAATGACATGCTTACAGCCAAGAGTTCTGGCTATTCCCAAAAGACGGATGATCCGCTGGCGAATTTTTGGGACGAAACGGTCAAAGGTGTTTTTAAGCCGGGCAATAAAGTTAGTATAACGTTGGGAAGCACTTCCTATCCGGGCCTTGTCGTGGACACCAGAAGCCTAAATCCACCACCGACCCCACCCACAAATTGCACGCCATTAGCCTTTGAGTTTCCCATTGGCACAGAGAAAAAATACATCTTTTGCCCACAACCAGATCTGCAAACCGCCCGGTTCGTCTTCAAACAGGACGGCTTCACGACCCCGGACTACGGACAGGGCGACACACCAGTTCTGTCTCAACTTCAGAACAACCTTGTAGAGGCCATTTGCCGCGGCGTTGCGCTTGATGGCATCAGGAGTGGCGTTCAGGACAATGACGGGTTCAGCACCAAAGCCTGGATAAACTGGAAAAACTGGTACCCGTCCGCAAAGGCCTGCCATTTCTATGCAAAATTCCTGCATTGCAGCGATGCGGACGGCAATGATTCACGCATCAGCGGCAAGCCGCCGATCATGCAGGGCGGCGCAGCTTATGGCTTTTCCATGGACGAAAACCCGAGCGGCTTGCCCACCACGGTAAAGAATGTTCCTTCCAAAACCCCCTTCAACGTTTCATCGGGCACAGTGGAGCTGGCAATCGGCCCTTGGAAATAGCAGTCCTCCCGGCTGGTCCTCAAAACCAGCCGGGAACATTACCAGGTCAGGTGTCTTCAAAAAGGCCCGTCGGGAAACCGTCAATGGACAGCATGTTCCGTTCCTGCTGGTAGGCTTTCAGGTCATCTGCGCTTTTGTTCTCGGCCCACCGGTCGAGCGATTGCCGCTCTCCTTGATAGTCAAAAAGCGGCACACCAAAACCGCAGGACGTCTGCACAAGATCAATATCCAGCAGCACCAACTGCCGGGTGCCCCAGATTTCCTCACCGTCGTAACTGGCTTCCAACAGTTCGGCATACTCGGGTGTACCGCGATGGATGATCCGTCCCTTACCATAAAGGCGCATGATTTGCGGCGGCCCATCGACAGCACAGAACATGATGGTCATACGGTCCGACTGTTTCAGATGCGCTGCCGTCTCATTGCCGCTGCCAATCCGGTCCATATAGACAACCCTTGTCGGTGAAATGATCTTTAGAGCGGTAGTTGGCCGCGGAGAAACATTCACACGGCCTGTTGGTGCGGCTGTCGCTGTAAAAAAAACATGTTGGCGGGAAACAAAGTCCTGATGCCGGCCGGACATTTCCGAAAACCTATCGCCCATAGTGTATTCTCCTCAATTACTGGGCCAGGAAACGCGCAAACAAAACCAAGAACAATTTTGAAAAACTCAACTATCACGCATGGGTCCTCATTTTGATCATCGATACTGGAATTCACCAGCCAAGAGACCTTGGATATTCCGTCAAAAAACGCGACACTGCCACTTCCCATAACCACCGGGCGGTGCGCAAATGAAGCGGTCTTCAGCTAAAACACAACAGTTGTTGCGGGCTACTCTTGCGTCCCGATGCGACAAACACAAGGCCAGCACTACACCAGGCCGATGGATGGCAATTAGATCCATGCTGGGCGCTGCTTGCCTTGTTATTTCGGGCGTTACCGCTCAAGGCGAAGATCTCACAGTCAACGCCGGGGATGTGCTGTCCGCCGTCAGCGGCTATCAGAACAGCGACTATTACCGGGCGGTGCTGGTAAACAGCGAAGACGATGCCAACCTCTATATTTTCAGCCGGGACAATTGGGAAATGCAGCTGGAAGCTTTTGCCCCTGGTATTGCCTATACCGATATCGGCGGCACGGATGCATCGCTGAGCACCACGGAAACGGGAGCACTGCAGGTCAAGTCTGAAAACATCGCTATCGGCCGCCACCGCTGGAAGCAAACATTGACGATTGTCCATCGCGGCGGCCGCTTCGTTGTCGGCGGCTACACCTACTCCTTTTATGACACGCTGGAAGTCGATGAGAAGGGCGAGGTCGTCACCGGCTTCTGCGACCTGAACCTTTTGACCGGCAAGGGCGAAAAGGATGACAAACCAATCCGCACCCGCTTCAAGCCTGTGCCGGTTACCAAGTGGCGCGCGGACATGGGCCCGCCGGAATGCACCTGGCAATAGCTTCGATATGCGGGAGGATGCAGTGTCATGGCCAAAGAAGAGAAGCCGGACTTCATTCAATCGGCGTTTGCCAAATGGCGCTGGTTCAAGTGGAAGGTGTTTCTGGTCTGGGCCGTGTTGATCCTGATTGCCCTCGTATTTGTTATCCTCCCCCTGCTCTGGCCAACACCGCCGGTTCAATAGGCCGAACAAAAAAAGGCGGCCTAGTGGACCGCGCTGGATTACCTGTAAATCCAATTGTTTTGCCATCCCGGAAAGGAGCTGGAGATACGCCCATTTAGCAGCATAACTCAAGTGATCATCATGGGCTTTTCCGAGGATTCAACCTATCATGCAGCAACACTTTAGTGCGTGACATACTCCCGTTCCTCCGCTTCGTCATTGCCGGGCTTGACCCGGCAATCCATTCCGTAACCTTGCCTAAATGCACGGCTGAATAAGTAGAAACGGAACGGCTTGGACCCTCGAGTCAAGCCCGAGGATGACGGTGGAGAGCCTATTGCCGTATCACTAAAAAAAGCGGCCCAGTGGACCGCCTTTTAGATTTATGACGAATTCAATTGACTGCCTTTCGTCATTACCCGGCTCGACCGGGTAGTCCATTCCGTTCCCCTTCCCTTTTACCCGAAAGTACTTGGGGCAATGAAACGGAATGGATGCCATGATCAAGTCATGGCATGACGGTGGACGGTTAGCCCCTACCGCGTCAAAGGCTTGTATATGATGCGGCGGGGGTCGGCGGCACGAGATCAATCATCTGCCCTGCCTGCCAGCCACTCTTGCCATTTCAAATACATCTCAACCGGTTCAAGCCTTTTGCCTGGCCAATGGCCCGGACGGTCCAACCGGTCCGGCAGTTTCGTGCCGGCATCGCCATACGCGGAATTGATTTGCTCCTGTGTAATTTCTTCATTGACACTCAAATCAGCGGAAACCAGGAGCGAGCCAGAAAAACTGGCGCCGATGGTATACGCCCCGTTCAGGTTCGCCCTGTTCAGGTTCGCCCCGCTCAGGTCCGCATCGCTCAGGTACGCACCGCTCAGGTACGCCCTGTACAGGTTCACCCTGTACAGGTACACCCCGCTCAGGTCCGCTCTGTACAGGTTTGCCCCGCTCAGGTTCGCCCCGCTCAGGTCCGCCTCTACCAGGTTCGCCCTATACAGGTTCGCCTCGCTCAGGTCCGCCCTGTTCAGGTCTGCCCTATACAGGTTCAGAAGCCCCAGGAAATTGCTTTGTCCTTTGCCCCATGACAGGTCCAGCCATCCAAGGAGAAGATGATGGGCGGTTGTTCTGTCATGAGTGATGTTCAACGCTTCAATCAGTTTCCGAGGCGCGTTGCTATCTGGCCAATCGAGCCGAATCCGCACCTTCTGAAGATCGTCTTGGAGCTTCTCTATAGTGCCGTCGGTTTCATCGCCAGGTTTGTTTTTCAGGCTTTCCAGCAACAGACCTTCGCCCTTTGCCGATGCCAGGGCGTTCAAGACAGCCAGAAGAGCTCCTGTGGCATTCCTCTGATGGGTTTCGGCAATACGCCAGGAGCCATAGCTGTCCCTGTTTGCAGGAAAACCATCCATCAGCACCCAGTTCACGTGTTTGGTGAGTTTGGTTTTTAAATCCCTGAAGTTTTCGCCATCTTGCAGGCGGAACTCATCTTTCAGAAAACCAAGGATCTCAGGCGTAACCGGTTGCGCTCCAAAAAGATCCAGCCAGTTCCGGCAAAATTCCGCAGACTTTCTGTACTGACCAGAAAGCTCTTCCGCCGCCCGGACCAACGTACAGCCAGAAAGGTACTCTCCAAAACTCTTGTGTACGAACTCATAGCCTTGATCGGTGTCTTCAACCGCTCGCGTATAGAATTGCAGGGCAACATTCTCAAGACCCGCAAATTTTTCTTCCTGGAACAGTTCTTCACGATCATAGCCATGGAGAGACCGAAAATTTTCAAAGTCTTTCTTGGAACCCGTCCTGCCGCCGCCCTGCCATATTGCAAGACCCAGACATTCCATCAAATGAAAGAAGCAACTTTCATCCATTTTGTCGCTTGACGGGTGAGTTTTGGATTTTCCCCGATGTGCTTCTCCCTTGTCACGCCTGTGGACTTCTGAGAAAATTTTCTGGTAGACGCGATTTCGATTGTCCGCAGCCTGCGCAGCATTCTTGTCCGCATAGCCGGACACGATCAGGAGATAAAACAACAAGGGCTCTGCAGTGAGGTCGTCCAAAGCAGAGTTTTCCAAAGCTTCCGCTTTCGTTTCAAAAGGTTTCCCGGATGCTTTCAGCCAGGTCTCCCAGAATTTCTTCCGATCTTCACGTTCCCATAGCGTTAGAGGATCTTCGATATCGGCCTCGTCAGGATCTGATTGAGGCTGCCAGTTGCCAACCTCCAAAACCTTCTCATCAAGCCTTTTGAGCGGCATGACATGCAACATTGTTGAGACGTTAAGCTGCTGATCATCCAGTGCATCTTTCACCGCCACAGACCGTCCAAGAACAATGGCGGCAGCACGTAGTCCCGGGCGATTGAGGTCTGACAAAAGGTCCTTCACGTTTTTTATGAACTTCCGCGTGACCTGTTTTGCCGCTTCGTCGCTGTGCGAGAGCTCGTCGAGACCATCAAACACGAACAATAGCGGAGGTGTACCAGAGACACTCTGCATTTCGAAAACATCGTCCCCGAGCCCAATGCCATCGTCTGCGGGTTGGAAGTAGTCTCTTATCCGGTCCTTGAAGTCTTCCTTGAACCGCATGTGCTGCAATTCGGCGTAGGCAACATTCCATCGGCCAGCCATAGCGACATCGTGTGCGATCACTCGGGAAAACACCGACTTACCGCTGCCCGGCGGGCCAGCCACGATCCGCAAGGTGTCCCGTAAGTCCGTTTTTTGGCCTTGTTTCTGGAGCCCGTCGAGCCAAATCTCAACCGTCTCCTGCAGCCAACCGACATTGGCTATCCGGCGTGTCTTCTTATCGTACCGTCCACGAACTGGCGCTGCCGCGTCCTCCTCGTCATCATCCTCTATCGGCACGTCTGTATGATAGTTGCTCCGCAAGGGTACATAGACGTCGCGCAGGGTGATGCCCGTTTCTTCCTGCCCAAACACCGGTTCTTTGCTGAGGCGGCGGTCGATCCAGCTATAGTGCTGCTGCCATGCTTGGCGCCGGGCAAAACCATCAGCGACCGGTCCGGTCAGAACGCTGTTGGCATACTCCCGGAACGCCGCGGATTTTTCGTCCGACCAGACCTTCCAAATCCCTTCGCGCAAGCCGTTGTCGAGCTGGTGTTCCAATTGGTCCCGATCGATCTCGAAATCCTTGTCGATCGCCTTCGCAAGGCCGAAAATGTCTTTCCTTAAAACCTGATACGGCTCGAAACCTGTCGGCTCTTCCAAACATGCCGGCCCATAGTCCGCAGCCTTGTCCAGAACCTCGCCGAACTGGTCAGCTACTTTGACCAGACGGCCGCTTTCCGTTTTGAGATCCGCGAGTTTATTACGCCCGATGACATCCATCACTGCATAGGCCAGCACCGCCCGCCAAAAACTGTGCGCGGCCTGGCCTCCAGTCTGGTCTTTGCGGCCTATGGCTCCGGCAGCATCAATGACATTGGAGATCACCCCACCGCCATTGAGAAACGCTGCTTCCCCAGCGGCTTTCATTAGGTTCAGAACCGGTTCTTTTACTTTAAGAGATGGTTTGGCGGGGTCTGTTTCGAGGCTCATGGAATGCTCAGCTTGATAGAAATGACGACACCAAGACACTGTATCGAAGCCGAAAATGCATTCAAGAGTTGTATTTTCAGGGCCGCACTCCAAACAAAAAAGGCGGCCCATTGGACCGCCTTTTAGGTTCATTACGAAATCAGTTTACCACTCTTTCGTCATTACCCGGCTTGACCGGGTAATCCATACCGCTCCTCCTTATTTTCACCCGACGGTGCGTGGGGCAATGAAACGGCATGGATGCCCGGATCAAGTCCGGGCATGACGAGGCAGAGGCAAGGCCGAGTACGCAAAACGCCTCTCTCTCAAACAAAAAAAGGCGGAGCAAAGCCCCGCCTTTTCAAATCGCCCAATGAGTTCAGAACTTACCGCGTCAGCGGTTTGTACTTGATGCGGCGCGGGTCGGCGGCGTGGGCGCCGAGGCGGCGGACCTTGTCCTTCTCATAGTCCTCGAAGTTGCCTTCAAACCACTCAACATGGCTGTCGCCTTCAAAGGCGAGCATGTGTGTGGCCAGGCGGTCGAGGAACATACGATCGTGCGAGATGACCACAGCGCAGCCGGCGTAGTTTTCCAGCGCGTCTTCGAGCGCGGCCAGTGTCTCGGTGTCGAGGTCATTGGTCGGCTCATCGAGCAAGAGAACGTTGGCGCCCTTTTTCAGGACCTTCGCCAGGTGCACGCGGTTACGCTGACC
Source organism: Roseibium sp. (assembly GCA_965230705.1). GTDB lineage: Bacteria > Pseudomonadota > Alphaproteobacteria > Rhizobiales > Stappiaceae > Roseibium. Next base: position 1,007,146 of record CBDDLN010000002.1, read on the forward strand.
ACCGGAGAGATTGCCCACCTTCGCCTGCTGAGCCGGACCCTTGAAGTTGAAGGACGAGCAGTAAGCGCGGGAGTTGATCTCCTTGCCGTCGAGATAAATGATCTCGTTGCCGTCGGAAATCTCTTCCCAGACCGTCTTGTCCGGGTCGAGCTTGTCACGGGACTGGTCAACGTAGCCAAGATGCACACTGTCCCCGACAACCACCTTGCCATTGTCCGGTGTTTCCTGACCGGTCAGCATCTTGAAGAGTGTCGTTTTGCCGGCGCCGTTCGGACCGATGACACCGACGATGCCGCCGCGCGGCAGCTTGAAGGAAAGATCTTCGATCAAGAGGCGGTCTTCAAAGCCCTTGGACACACCATCGAGCTCGATGACGTTGGCGCCAAGGCGCTCGCCCACCGGAATAAGGATCTGCTCGATGGTCGGCAGACGCTCTTCCTGCATGGCAACCAGATCCTGATAGGCCTTGATACGGGCCTTCGACTTGGTCTGGCGGCCTTTGGGCGACATACCCATCCACTCGCGCTCGCGGTCGATCGCCTTGGAGCGGGCCATGTTTTCACGCCCCTCCTGCTGCATGCGCTTGGCCTTCTTTTCCAGATAGACCGAGTAGTTGCCTTCGTACGGGATGCCCTGACCGCGGTCGAGCTCCAGGATCCAGCCGGTGACATTGTCCAGGAAATAGCGGTCGTGGGTAATGATCAGAACGGAGCCCTTGAACTCGCGCAGGTGCCGTTCCAGCCAGTGGACCGTTTCCGCGTCCAGGTGGTTGGTCGGTTCATCGAGCAGCAGGAGATCCGGCTCGGAGAGCAACAGCTGGCAAAGCGCAACACGGCGGCGCTCACCACCGGAGAGGTTTTCAACGGAGCTGTCGGATGGCGGGCAGCGCAGAGCCTCCATCGCCATTTCCACCTGGCTTTCCAGGTTCCACAGGTCCTGCGCGTCGATCTCGTCCTGAAGAGCGGCGCCTTCGTCCGCGGTCTCTTCGGAATAGTTCATCATCAGCTCGTTGTAGCGGTCGAGCTTGGCCTGCTTGTGGGCAACGCCTTCCATGACGTTTTCCATCACGGTCTTGCTCTCGTCCAGCTGAGGTTCCTGCGGCAGATAACCGACCTTGGCGCCCTCTGCCGCCCAGGCCTCGCCGGAGTATTCCGTGTCGAGCCCGGCCATGATCTTTAAAAGCGTCGACTTACCGGCACCGTTCGGTCCCAGGATACCGATTTTCGCATCCGGGTAGAACGACAGGTGGATGTTGTCGAGGACCTTCTTGTCGTTATAGGCCTTTGACAGGCCATGCATGTGATAGATGAACTGGCGCGCCATGGGGCTCGTCGTCTCCGCAAGTTGGAATGTCGGGATTCTTCTTAAAAACTGCGGCGTGTTTTAGGGGTTTTTGAGGGGGGACGCAATGGGGAGAATAAGGCAATTCAGCCAAAACCCGGGACAAGCCGTTTATCCGTTGCCCCTTGCCTCGTCATTGCCGGACATTGATCCGACAATCCATTCCGTGACCTCGCTCAAAAGTACGGCTGATTGGTCGGAAGCGGAACGGTCAAACGTTATGAAGTCAGGAAGCCTTGCGCTCGGCAACCATCAGAACCGCGATCTTGAGTGACGCCAGAAGCTGGTCGAGCTCTTCGCGGGATTTAGCTTGGTATTTGAAGCCCATCACGGAAGCGACGATGAACCGGGCCAGGCCGGCTGGGGACTGACCGGTTGCGCCAATGTCCTTGGTATAAGGCACCAGCAAACCAGCCACCAGATCTGCGTGCTGCTTGTGCGATGCCTCTATCTCTTCCCGGCCCGCTTCATTGTGCCCGGACACAAGATCTGCCGCATCCGAAGACGACTGCAGAAGCTCGAACGACTTTATAATCGTTTCGGCAAAATAGACATCCAGCTGCTCCGCCAGTGATGTGCACTCCGGAAGACGTTTGCTCACCTGGTTTAAATTCACCGCCGTAATAAAGCGAATAGAAGCCCGGATCAGATCGTCCTTTCCGCCAAAGGACGCATACAGAGTTTGCCTGGAAACAGAAGCTTCCGAGGCAATGTCGGCCATTGTGGCCTTGCGTGCGCCATAGCGGACAAACACGCGGATTGCCGCTTCGATTATCTTTTTTTCCGTTTCCGACATGCCAACCTTTTCAATGCCTTCCACCCATCAACTAGACACTTTCGCCCGGTTTGTAAACTTTTTCCTGACCTACAACTTGACATTTTCAGTTTTAATGTAAATTTAATATGGACATAAATTATCATATCGACAAGGAGTATCTTGATGTCCCAAACCGTATTGATCACCGGTTGTTCCAGCGGCTTTGGCAAATTGGCCGCCAAGACTTTCAGCGCAAATGGGTGGAACGTGATGGCGACCATGCGATCACCGGAAAAGGACACCGAGCTGAAAACCCTGCCCGGCGTTGTACTTGGACAACTCGACGTCACCGATCCGGACAGCATTCAAAAGACGGTCGATGAGACCTTTGAGCAGTTTGGCCGGATCGATTGCCTGGTAAACAATGCCGGATATGGCGGCAATGCCCTGTTTGAGCAGTTCGATAACGCTGCAATGCAGCGTATGTTCGACACGAACGTCTTCGGACCAGTCAACACGATGCGTGCCGTCATGCCGATCATGCGGGCCCAAAAACACGGTGTGATCGTAAACGTTTCGTCAATGGCCGGGCTCGTTGGCTTACCCGGACATGCGTTTTATTCGGCCAGTAAGTTTGCCCTGAACGGATTGTCGGAAGGAATGGCGCTGGAGAGCAAGGTCTTCGGCATCCGGGTTCACCTGGTTGAGCCGGGCGCCTACCCGACAACACGGTTCAATGCCAGCACCGATGACTATTTGGCTGCCGGTGATGAACAGCTGGCAGATTATTCACGTGCCCTTCGTTCCCATATCGAGGCGATCGGACAGCAGATGGCCCAGCAGGGCGGTTCGCTTGCCGATCCACAGGAAGTGGCCGACAAGATATATGCCTGTGCAACCGATCCAAACATGCCGATCCACAATCCGACAGGTTCAGACGCCGAGATGCTTGAAAACATGATCCAGTCTGCCGGTTCTCGCCAGGCATTCCTGGATCAGATTACAGCAATGCTGCTGCCTAAGAACTGATTTCAGCGGATTGGAAAGCTAGGAGTACTGCAATGTTCGGCAAGATGATTTCCGACATGATGGTCAAACCGTATCAGTCGCCGTTGTTCGATGACCCGGCAAATTATGGGCTCGACTATGAAGATGTGGAGTTCAAGACCTCTGACGGCGTCACTTTGCGCGGCTGGCTGATCAAGGGCGGCACAGACCGCGTCATTGTTCAGAGCCACTTTGGAGTTCAGTGCAACCGGGCTGGCTATTACCCAAAGGGTAAGGGCCTCATCAAACCATGGAAAGAAAACATCTCCTTCCTCCGCCAGGCGAAATACCTGGCGGACAAAGGCTATTCAGTCCTGATGTACGATTTGCGCGGCCATGGCGAAAGTGACACTGGCCCCATCCCTTGGGTCACATGGGGCCCGGAAGAAGCCAAGGATGTGATTGCTGCAGTTGACTACATCGCTGCGCGCGAAGAGTACAAGACTGCCAGCATCGGCCTTCTTTCGATCTGCATGGGAGCAGCATCCACCACCTACGCCTATGGCCTTGAAGATGGCCTGGCGAATAGGCCGAACGTCAAGGCAATGATCGCGGTTCAGCCGCTGCTATACGATTACTTTCTTGATGCTTTCGGCATGCCTGGATTCCTGCGCAACGCAGGTGGAAAGGTCAGCAGGGACCGCATCGGATATGAGCTGGGAGACCGCTCCTTTTTGACGGATACAGGCAAGATCAACGTACCAACGCTCGTCGTTCAAAACAGAAACGACCCTTGGACCGATCTCAGCATGGTAAAGGCCTACTACGACGGCTTGACATGCGAAAAGGACATGCAGCTGTTGGATATCGAGAAAAACCGGTTTGCCGCTTACGACTACATCGGCCGCGCCCCTGAAAAGGTGATGAGCTGGTTCGACCGGTTTTTGTGAAGGCAACTCCCATGATCTCTTTCATCAAAATTGCTGCAAGCGCCGTTCTTGTCCTGGCAATTGTGTTTGCCATCCTAGCGGTCACAACCAAAAAAACTTTCTATGCAGAAGTTTACATTCCCGCCCCACCTGAGGAGATCTGGCAGGTCCTGATGGACACAGCCAAATACCCTGAATGGAATCCGACCTTTGTGCAGGTTCAAGGAAGCTATGAAGAAGGTGCGAAGGTCATCAACACGGTAAATTCTCCGCACGGCCCCATGATAATCAATGCGGTGATCCAAGCTTTTGTTCCCAATACAGAATTGAGGCAGTCTGGCGGCCCCCCAGGCATCATCACTTTTGATCACCGCTGGCTATTGAAGCCGGACAAGGATGGAACCTGTGTGATTCAGCATGAAGTCGACCGTGGCCTTTATCTCTGGTTCTGGAACTCTGAATGGGTCCAACCGGCCTACGAACGCGCTTCCGCGGCACTAAAAGAACGTGTCTCAGGAATGACACCGGCTACCCGATGCCAGTCCCACTGAATTACTTCTTGCCTCGTTTCGAAATCCGAGCACAACCAGGCATGCAACCCGATGAGTGAACCAGATCGCCCCGCTAAGAACCTGACGAAGCGGAACTTTCAAAGAAAGGCATAATAGTCGCAGCTCTTGAAAATCTCGGAAATATTCAACCCTGCGTTTTGAAGCATTGACAATTATTCCGATATAAGAACAAAAAACTCAACCACAATAAAATAGATCTTTAGTCTCAATCTATACAATCAATATAGAATATTTAACTTATTTCTCTGACAGTTTACGCAGTAGACGAAATGTATAACTTCGGAGCAACACATGTCGCTTTTTAAGGGCAGCTCAGCGAAGGCGGTCCTGGACGCCTTCAGCCGTTCACAGGCAATGATTGAATTTACCCCTGATGGGACGATCCTGACCGCAAACGAGAATTTCCTCGGCGCGATGGGATACAGCCTTGATGAAATCAAGGGGCAGCACCACCGGATGTTCGTCGAGCGGGACTATGGCGCAAGCCAGGAGTACGCAGAATTCTGGCGAAATCTGGCTAAGGGTGAATTCAGCGCGGCAGAGTTTCTACGTTTCGACAAAGCCGGCAACGAAGTCTGGATCCAGGCCTCCTACAATCCGGTACTGAACAGTGCCGGCAAGACCGTCAAGGTGGTCAAGATCGCCTCCGACATTACTGATCAGAAAAAGCGCAACGCGGACAACGAAGGCCAAGTGGCGGCCATCAACCGGTCCCAGGCGGTTATTCACTTTGAACTCGACGGCACGATCATTGACGCCAATGAGAATTTTCTCGGTGCCGTGGGCTACAGCCTGAAAGAAATAAAAGGCCAGCATCACCGGATGTTTGTCGATCCTGAGTATGGAGCGAGCAGCGACTACCGTCAGTTCTGGGAGGATCTGGCCGCCGGAAAATTCAAGGCGGATGAATTCAAGCGCCTCGCCAAGGGTGGGCGCGAGATCTGGATCCAGGCGACCTACAATCCGATTCTGGATGCTGCCGGGCGGCCATTCAAGGTCGTAAAATTCGCCACAGACATTACCGAGCAGGTTGAGGAGCGTCAGAGACGCAGGACCGTTCAGAGCAAAATTGACAGCGATCTTTCGGAAATCGCACACTCGATTTCAGAGGCTGCAGATCAGGCAACCAATTCCGCATCGGCTTCCGAACAAACCTCCGCCAGCGTTCAAACAGTCGCTGCGGCTGCTGAAGAACTGGTGGCCTCTATCCGGGAAATCAGCCGTCAGGTGCAATCCGCCCTTGAGGTTTCCCAAAGTGCCGCCGGAGAGGCGGAACGCTCAAGCGAAATCATGTCCGGACTGTCTGAGGATGCAAAGACCATCGGATCGGTGATCGAGCTGATTGACGGCATTGCGGACCAGACCAATCTGCTTGCCTTGAACGCAACGATCGAAGCAGCGCGCGCAGGGGAAGCCGGCAAAGGCTTCGCTGTCGTCGCCTCCGAGGTCAAAAGCCTGGCCTCGCAAACCAGCAAGGCGACGGAGGAGATCTCAGCACAGGTCAGTTCGGTTCAGGAAACCACCGAACATGCGGTGAAAGCGATTGAGTCCATCATGGCTGTAATCAAGGACATTGGCGAGATCGCCACGAACATCTCTTCTGCTGTTGAGCAGCAGACGTCTGTGACCAACGACATCTCCTCCAACATGCAATCAGCATCGCAGGGCGTGGATTCCATTACCACGAGCATGCGTTCGATCTCCTCTTCAACGGCGCAGATAGATACCGCGACGCAGAACGTCCGCGAGGCCTCGCGTTCTCTCATGTGATGGCAGCAGCCGCCACGCCCATTCACGCGTGGCGGCCTAACCTACACATCTCAGCCCTGGCCACCTGGCCAGGGCTTTTTTCTGCTCCCTTTTCATCCACCCTTCCGGCGACCCTGAAGTTCCACACTTGACAATTCATTTTACATTACTAGTTATATAACTAGATATTGAAAGTGTGATTTATGAGTCAGGACATTCTGAGGGCATTGGGGTTTGCCACCCTCGGCAGCCGCATGAAACGGATTGGTGAGCGGTTGCAGGCGGATACGCAGGAGCTGACAGAGCTCCTTGCCGAGAGCAACTTGCCGGTGCCGCATAATCCGGTCCTTGCCGCTTTGGACCGGTATGGTTCCATGAGTATCGGCGATCTAGCCGCGGCCCTTGGGCAAAGCCAACCCGGCGTGACCCGCATGGTGGGCAGGATGAAGGAATCCGGACTGGTCGAAACGCGGCCTGCCCCACAAGACCGCCGGGTATCGGTCATAACCCTCACTGAAAAAGGTGCGGCGTTGACCAGGCATTTGAAGGAAACCCTGTGGCCGGCGGTCGAGGCGTCAGTGGCGGATGCCTGTGCGAGCCTTGACGGTCCACTGCTGGACCAACTTGCTCAGCTTGAAAGGGCTCTTGATCAAAAACCGCTTCGCAAAAGGGTTAAGGTACGGGTACGGGCTCGCTAAGGTACGCCCTCATATTTTTAAACTTATTGAGATTGCAGAGGCGAATTGATGGAAAACCTGCTTGATCACCCCATTTGGTCTGCGCTGACAACCCGGCACGAGAAGTTCGCGCTTGGCGAGGATAAGGCCCGCCGGTTTGACCCGGAGGTTGCCCTGTTCGCCGCAGCAAAGGACGACAGCACGCCTTGCCTAACCGCACTCGCTGATCTCATCAATGAAAACGATACCGTCTTTATGGTGCAACGGCATCCGATCCTCCTGCCGGACAGATTGGCAGCAGAAAAGGTCGTTGCAGGCGTACAGATGGTCAAACGCCGTCCTGTTGAAGCCCGGAAAATCCAGGAGCGTATAGCGCGGCTGACCACAGGCGATATTCCGGCCATGCTGGAACTGACGGAACTCACCAAACCCGGACCATTCCTGAAACGGACGTTTGAGATGGGTGAATATTGGGGCGTCAAGATCGAAGGGCGCCTGGCGGCTATGGCGGGCGAGAGGCTCAAGGTTCCCGGCTTCACGGAGGTAAGCGGTGTTTGCACCCACCCGGACTTTCGCGGAAAAGGCCTTGCTGCAGCGCTTTCAACGTTTATGGCCGGGCGGATATCCGATCGCGGTGAAACACCTTTTTTGCACGCTTATGCCGACAATGATGTCGCAATCGAAATCTACAAGCGCCTTGGGTTCGAGCTTCGATGCGAAATGCAGGTCGGCGTCGTCACACGCCGTTAAAGAGCAGCACGGTCAGGCGTGATGGCGGAATTCATCAGCCGGCACGAGAAAGAAGGCTGCACCGTCCGGGTCTTCAGCCAGCAGCGATGAGCGGTCTTCATATAGAATTCTGCCGCCACGGCCGGTCACAAAGGTTTTGGCTGCAGAATGATCGGCGACAGCAAAATGAACTCCCCAGAATTCGTACTTTCCCCTCACCGCTTCCGGCAACTGCTGGATTTCCGAGACGACATCCCCCTGGTCCGTACGGGCATGCCAGGTGCCCGGCTGGTTGGGGACAGGTGAAATCTGCCAGCCGAACAGGGCGCTGTAGAAGTCGATGACCTTGGAAGCGTTTGATACGTAAAGCGCGTTCCAGGCCATTTCCCCGGGTTCAGGCGCAGGCGACCGCGCGGGCAGACCGGCACTTTCACAAACCGTAAAGCCCGCTCCAAGCGGGTCACGGATCAGTGCCAGCCGTGCAGGTTCGCTGAAGGGTACCGGACCCAATTCAATCTTGCCGCCGAGCAGCTGCGCGGTCTCAATAGCCGCATCCACATCATCAACTTCGATGTAAGACATCCAGAAACTCGGCAGGCCGATCTTGCGGAATTTCTCGGGCATTTCGAATACGCCTGCCCGCTCGCCGGAGTCTGCTGCCGCAATGTGATAGCAAGATCCATCCGGCTGTGATGCATCTGAATAACCCCAACCAAAGAGGCCGGAATAAAACGCCTTTGTTGTGCCAGGCCGAAAGGTCGACAAGTCGCACCAGACAAAGTCTCCGTGAGCCATGAACAAGTCCCCTTTTCGTTTTGCCCTGAAACAAGCGGCATGGCGCAGTCTTTCAGTTGGGGACTCAAGAACCGCATTTCAATCCAGAAATCGAAACAGGAAAATTGGGCGTCAGCTGTTATGGGCTTTCAAGCGTTGACGCAGATATTTGGCGGCCGACCGGTAGTGACTGGGCCCTGAAGCTTCGGCCCATCTTCCTGTGGTCCAGTCGTTCCTGGCACCTTTCATCGGCCCATCGTAAAGCGCCTCGTTGCTGGCTGAACCGATCAAATCCATCAAGGCGGTGTGGCGGCTCTCAAGCAGAACGCGGGCGTCTTCCCATGAGAGATCTATTTGTTTCTCCCGAAGATCCGCATTGTATCGCTTCAGTTCATTCCATTTGTAGCCTGCAGCCGGGAAATGGACTTCCCTGCCCGCCAAACCGTCCCGGTACCATCCAAGAAACAAATCAATCCAGTGTGCTCGATGGTCAACAATGTCCTTCGGTGACGTTTCCTCAGCATCCTTCTCCAGCTGCAGGCTCTCCGGAATGGTATCCAGAAGCGTCCTCAGCTTTGAAAACTCCTTTTCAGATATGGCGAGCAGTTCATCCTTTGAATGCGCAGGCATTTTTACCGGTCCATCCAGCCATAGAGCCAATAGGCGCTCTGAAGATAGGCATTCCTGAGCGCGGGAAGAGGAAACGTTTTAAGGGGGACTGTAATGGCGGCTGGCAGATCTTCTCGGGCTATTTTCCCAAGCGCCAGTTCCGCCACTTTCTCCCCAGAGTGGGATGCCATGGCAATCCCGCTGCCGTGCCAGGCCATGGCGGCATAAACACCCTCCATCTCTGGAACAGCACCGACAAAGGCCGTCAGGTTCCGCGCCAGGCAGACATGGCCGTACCAGGCATAGTCCGTTTCAACGCCTTTCCAAGCAGGGAACATCCGGTCGAAATCCGCCCGTCCGTGCTGGTACATGGCTTTCAGCGAAGAGGGGCTCTCGAAAATTCCGCCACGCGTACCGAACAAAAATCGGCGGTCAGGCAGCAGGCGGAAGTAATGCAGCAAAATGCGCGTGTCAGCGGCCATCAGGTTTGATGTCCAGCCCTGTGCCGCAAGTTCATCATCGCTCAGGGGACGGGTAACAAACACAGAAGACATGACTGGCAGAGTACGCCCACGCAGCCAGGGGGAAATGGTTTCGTCCGTGTATCCATTGCCGGCAAGGAATACCTTCTTCGCCTTGAGCGAACTCTCCGGCAAATGCAGGCGCCAACTGCGCCGTTCTCGCTCAAGTTTCGTTACTGGCGATCGGCCAAATATGCGTACACCCGCCTTTCGAACTTCTACAGCGAGGCGTTGAACATACTTCATCGGGTGAAGAGCAAATCCGTGCGGCAAGTGGAATCCGCCAAAGAATTCCGGACCTGAAATCCCCTCCCCTATGAGCTCCTCCCGCGTTAGCACCTTTGGCCGATAGCCAAAATTCTGCGCCAGGTAGTCCGCGCCTTCCTGAAAGCTTTCGAAGTCAGATGCGCGGTGCGCCAGGATAATCTCGCCATCGGAATGACGGTCGGCATCCAGCCCCCAGCTGTCCAGGCGTTCTGCCACCGCATCAATCGCCTCGATCTGGTAGCGGACAAACCGCTGGGCCTCGGAAAGGCCAAATCGCGTAACCAGTTCCGGTTCCGATAATTTGCTCCCTCCGAAACAGCAAAATCCGCCGTTGCGCCCCGACGCGCCCCAGCCAACCTGTTTTGCGTCTAAAACACAGACGGAGAGCCCCTCCCGTGCCAGGCGCAGCGCAGCACTCAGGCCCGCGTATCCGGCCCCGATGACCGCCGCATCGAACTGGGCATCACCGGCAAAAGCGGGATCCTCGGGCCTTTCGCCAGCCGTGGCTTCCCAGTAGCTGCCGATCTCGCAAGAAGGCTCTTTTTCGTCAGGCCTGGTCACAGTCTTCAAAAGCCCAATTTGTCCCGCAAGGAAAACCAGGTCATTGCCAAAACAAGGAGCGGGAAGCGTAGCCGGTCGCCACCGGGAAATGCAGGGACGTTGAGCTTTTCAAACACATCAAACCGCGTCGCAGTGCCATCGATGGCTTCGGCAATGACTTTTCCGGCAAGGGCCGCCATGGCAACACCATGGCCCGAATATCCAGTTGCCGTCAGAATGTTAGGCTCTACATGAGCGAAGTACGGCATGCGCTTGGTGGTAATTGCGAGGGTTCCGCCCCAACCGTAGTCGATCCTCACGCCTGCGAGTTGCGGGAATATCTCCAGCATCGGTTTCGACACGAAGGACTTGATGTCGTCGGGAAAGTTATAGCCGTAGTTCTCGCCGCCCCCAAAGAGCAGCCGGCGGTCAGCGGACAGGCGGAAATAGTTGATGACAAACTTGCTGTCCGCGACCGCAACATTATCCCGGATCAGGCATTTTGCCTCTGCTTCCGAAAAAGGTTCCGTGGCAATGATGAAGTTGTTGATCGGCATGACGTGGGCCGCCGTTTGCCGATCCAGCCGACCAAGGTAGCCATTGCATCCCAGAACCAGGAATTTCGCCGTTACCGTTCCACCCTCGGCTGTGACCCTGACGGTGCTGCCTTTGGAATAGGAGAGAACCTTCGTCTCTTCAAATATCCGGACACCTTTTGCTTCTGCGGCGGCAGCAATTCCAAGAGCAAAATTCAAGGGATGAAGGTGCCCGGCACCAGTATCCAGCGACCCGCCGTGGTAGGCGGGACTGCCCACCATCTCCGAGATTTCATCTCCGCCAACAAAACGGATCTTGTCATAGCCGTAGCGCAGGCGAAGGTGCTCAACGTAATCCTCGCTCTCGTGCACAAAGGACTTTCGGTGATCCGCGTGCAAGATACCCGGCGTATAATCGCAATCGACCTGGTATTTGGTGATCAACTCCGCGACCGTCTGCTTGGATGCTTCCGCCAGATCCCAGAGCATCTTGGCGTGGGACAGTCCATGACGCTGTTCCAGGACTTCCTGGTCAGTGCGCTGCCCGGATCCGACCTGCCCACCGTTGCGGCCCGAAGCGCCCCATCCGACACGGTTGGCTTCAAGGAGCACGACATTGTAGCCACGTTCAGCGAGATAAAGCGCGCTGGAGAGACCGGTATATCCCCCGCCGACGATGCAAACATCGCAAGACAAATCGCCCTTCAGCGCCGGATGCTGCGTTTGGCGGTTGGCCGTCGCGGTATAATAGGACGACGGGTGTTCGCCTTTTCTGTCGTTTGCGGTCAGAAGGTCAAGGGAATTCAGCATGTAAATCTACGGCACGTCCCTGCAAGATGGGCTGGCGAAACTGTGCGAACCACCAACTGGATCTTTGCAGACTTCATGCCTTTGTTCGGGATTGCAACCCGTGACCGAATTGGAAGCTGTAGGTAACGGCGTTTTCCACCTAGCCGTCAATGAGAAGAGCGCGCAAAGCATAGACGATCAACACTACGAAAACGATGAGATTGAGCACCCACCAGGTCTTTGTTAGACGTCTTGCATGGGTGGCAGGCGGATTGCCGTGTTGTGCTTTGTTGTCAGTCATAGCTGAACCGCTCCGACAAAATCTGTCCCGGAGGTACTCCGAGCTCGATCAAGGTTTCCTCCACAACCGTCATCATGGCCGAAGGTCCGCAGAGCACATAAATCCATCCACGATGCGCTTCGTCTCCGAAGTGCCGGCGGATCAGCGCACGATCGATCAGGCCTGTTTCGCCAGACCAGCTTGCACTCGGCTCCTGGAAAACGTGGATGACGTCCTTCCCGGCCTCTGCAGACAGAGCTTCCAGTTCTCCGCCAGATGCAACCTGCCCTTCATGGCGGTTGCCATAGATCAGCTTGAAAGGCCGGTCGTCTCCACTTGCGGCCATCTCGCGCAAGATCGAAAGCATGGGCGCAACACCTACGCCGCCTGCGATCAAACCAACACCCGTCGCTTCGAACCGGTCAATCATCAAGTTCCCATAGGGACCATCCACATAAGCAGGTGTGCCTGGAGCGATACTTCCCAAAGTCGAGGTAAAGTCGCCAAGCTCCTTGATGACAAACCGCAGCTGGTTTTGTTCAGAGGGGGCTGAAGCGATCGAAAACGGGTTTTCAGAGATCGAAAATGGACTGTTTCCGATATTGATCCAGGCGAATTGTCCTGCCCGATAATCGAGACCGGGGTGGCCATCGGGTTTCAGGATCACCTCCCATGTCCGATCCGCTGCCTTGGTGACAGTTGCCACCTTCCAGGGCCGGAACATACGCTTGAGCGGCCGGATCAAATAAACCGACGCCAACGACAAAAGGGCAATGATCAGCAGTCCGGTCCATACCGCCTTCAGCACTGGATCTTCCGCGTACCGCCCAACATGTACAGTATGATGCCAGGCGAAGCCGGCAATCAAAGCAGCGCCCAAACCATGGCCCCAGCGCCAGACTTCATAGGTCTTGAAGAGTTTAACCCGGGCGATGGAAATCAATACAAAGGCAGGCAGGAAAACCCAGGCAATCGCTCCGGTAACTAACACGCTACCTGGTTCAATCAGGGTCAGCGAACGGGTCGTGTCAAACGGCATCTGTGGCGCGAAAGGAGACACATAGAGAAAGGGATGAACCAGCGCGAGAACAAGAGCGGTCCGGGCCAGCAACTGGTGAAACCGCATTGTGACATCCATGCCCACGCCGCCGGAAATTACGCGGAAGCGTCCTGACAGCAGAAATTCCGCGAGCAGAATGGCGAATGCCAACATACCAGCACCAGATGCCAGTTCATCCATAATGGGGCGCGGCGGTCTTCCTGACACGATTGCAAGTGTCAGCGGGGTCAAGACCACCCCCAAATAGAGAATCGCGAGCCAGAAGCCGCTCATGGACCATCCTTCATCTCACCGGACACACATTGGAAACAGCAAACAGTCCGACCTGGTGACCATTGGCTGACTCAACTGGTTTGACGATGACCTGCGTCAAACAAATGACGGCTAATGACTTTTGTGACGGGAAGTCAAATGAAATTACAACTACAGACTCACGCGCCCAGCCCCTGAATTTCTTGTTTCGGAATAGTCATAACCGACTACCGCTACGTAAGCTTAAAATCTATAAAACATCAATAAAATCAATAAGTTTAACGAATTTTCCATTGACAAACCCACGTTCTACACGGCTACAACTCCACTTCTGAATGCAGATTCACGTAAAGCTCTGATTGCGGGAATATTACAACAAGAGGTTGGGAATGATTCGAATGCTTCTAGCTGCGGCAATCGCCGTTGCTTCTACAACATCTGCCATGGCGGACCGGGTCTCTAAAACCGTTCCGAAAAACAAGAAAACATTCGTTGGCGGGGCAGCGACCTATTCAGAGGGGATGTGCGATCCCATGAGTATTCCGCAAATGAGGATTAGAAAGAAACCATCACACGGAAAGGTCGAATTCAGAACCGAATACTTCAAGCTCAGCGAACGGGCCGGATCTTGCGCAGGCAAAAGGGTCAAGGGGACTGCAGTGTTTTATACGCCCAATCGCGGATATCGCGGAAACGACAAGTTCTCCGTCAGCTTCACAATGATGCGCTATACGGAAGGATCCCGCATGAAGCACATCACTGATACCTACGACATCACGGTGAAATAGCGGCAAGCCTCATTCCGTGTTTAATCCCGAATACTATATCAGCGCTCTGGCCGGGTTTTCCTTGCATGGCTGGTAGCCGCCAATGAAGATACTGGTCTGGGTCCGCACGCTGGCAATACCGGCAATTGCCAGCGTGCATTTCCCGCAACAACGCCTTACCAATGGCTGCGTAGAAACAAGCACGGATTCATGACATGCAAAAGGACACTGATCATCCGTTCTTCAAGCCGCTATGGCGCCGCATCCTGATCGTTGTCTTCTGTTTCAGCTGGAGCGGTTTTGAGTATTCCCAGGGCAATCCGACTTGGGCCTTGATAACACTGGCCATCGCCGTTTACGCGCTTTGGACCTTTATAATCAGCTACAAGTCCCAAGATGATAGCCAACAGCAGGGTGAAGACCCCGGCTCGAAGTCATGATGATTTTGTGCGGTTACCATTGATTGCCGCCGCAATAGTCCTTCTTGCAAACAAAGACTTTCAACACGATTACCAAACCAACCGGCTGTGCTGAGTGTAATGTGAACGCGCGTAGCAGTGGGCGCACTGATTCTCGGGCTTGGGCGATTTTCAATACGTTTGCGAATGAATGAAAAACAAATGAAAGAGACACCATGGGAATCAAGGTTCTGGGGCGGCCGAATTCGGTCAACGTTCAAAAAGTCATGTGGTGCGCGGCGGAATTGAACCTTGATGTTGAACGGATAGATATCGGCGGCCAGTTCGGCGGCAACAACGAGCCGGAGTACCTGGCCAAAAACCCCAATGGCAGGGTGCCAACATTGCTGGACGGGGACTTTGTGCTTTGGGAATCCAATGCAATCGTGCGGTATCTTTGTGACCAGTATGGAACCGGATCGCCATGGTTTCCTGAAACCGCCGAAAAACGTGGCCATGCCAACCAGTGGATGGATTGGTATCTCACGACCCTCCATCCCCCTATGACAACACTGTTTTGGCAGTTGATCCGGACCAAGCCGGAAGACAGGGATACGGTCGCCATTGAGACCGCCGTCAAGACCGGCGCGTCTTTTTGGGAGATGCTCGACCGGCACCTGGAAGACCGGGACTACATTTTGGGCGGCCAGCCAAGCATGGCGGATATTCCGCTGGGCTGCTCTGCCTACCGTTGGCATTCCATGGATTTTGAAAGACCGGATCTTTCGGCGTTAAAGGCCTGGTGGCAACGCCTTGCGGACAGACAATTTTACCAAACCCACGTCATGCTTCCGCTGACTTGAGACAAATATCCACGACAGCCAAAAGAAAGCCGCCCAGGGAAGGGAGGGAATTCCCCCGGACGGCAAGTTTGGTTCGATTTTAGTTTCGGCGATGCGTCTAGCTCCGGCCTTTCCAGGGCACCAGCCAGGTTTCTGCCCGGCGCATCAGGATATCGATCGCAAATCCGATCACGCCGATCAGGATAATCCCCATGATCACGATGTCCGTTAGCTGGAACTTAGACGCCGCGACGATCATCTTGCCTGCGCCTTTTTCAGCAGCGACAAGTTCGGCGGCAACGACCGTGCCCCAACAGACACCCATGGAGACCCGTGCACCGGTAAAGATCTCCGGCAGGGAATTGGGAACGATCACGTGCCACAACAATTGGGACTTCGATGCACCCAATGAATACGCGGCATGTACCTTGGAGATATTGACCCCCGAGACGCCCGCCCGGGCAGCAATTGTCATGATCCACAAGGCGGCAAGGAACAACAGGATGATCTTGCCGGTTTCGCCAATACCGAACCAGATGATCACCAGAGGGATCAAGGCCAGCGGCGGCACGGGACGCATGAATTCGACAATCGGGTCAAACCAACCGCGGAACCAGCCGGACAATCCCATGGCATATCCAAGCGGAATGCCAACGAGGCTGCCAACTGCAAATCCAGCAAACACCCGCACTAGCGACCAGCCAAGATGTTCAACAAGTGTGATGCCCTGATAGCCGTCCCCGAAGATCTCGACAAAGCGGTGCCACACAGCCTCTGGCGATGGCATCCAGATCGGTTCCATCTGCATGCCCTTGTCTGGCGAAAAGTTCAGCGAGCCTTTTGGCGTAATGCTTACCGAACCATCCGTGACCTGCACTGGGTTCCCGACCGAAATCGGCTGACCGTCCACAGCCACGATCTCATAACCGTCTTCCTTGTAACCCTCGTCGTTCCGATTGACCTTGATCAGCCCGCTCCGCCAGGCGCCGATGGTGCCGGTATCGTTCTTGGCAAATCCCTCGCCCGGCTCCACCTCGGGTTTGGATACATCCTCACCGATTTTGTGTACCAGAACCGTAACCTTACCATCATCCGTTTCCCCGGCCGCATTGCGCGCAGTATAGGTAAAACTGGTTTCGCCGATAAACGGTCCCGGTACATGAAACGGCGTCAATTTGGAGCCGGTAAACGCACCCCAGATCAGAAAAATCGCGATGATTGAAATCACGGACGCAATGCGGTTGGGCGTCACGGCGCTTTCATCACCAAAGGTGACAGTCTTCAGACTGGTAAAATCGGATTTTACGGCACTTAAACGCGATACGAAAGTGACAGCAAAATAGGAAACAACGAAGATGACGACATAGGTGAGAAGAAGAGTCATGCTGCGCCCTCCGTACGGCCCATGATTTCCTCTTCCATTTCCCAGATCATGGCGAGGATCTCATCGCGGGTTTCGGAGAAACCGCTCTGTTTCTTGATATCCCGCAAGTCCGCATTCACGGCACTGTCTGCAAAGGGAAGACTATACTCCTTGTGGATCCGCCCAGGTCGCGGCGCCATTACCAGCAATCTCTCACCCAAAAGCAGGGCTTCTTCCACGGAGTGCGTGATCAGGATGACGGTTTTGCCGGTTTCCTTCCAGAGCTTGAGCACAAGGCCCTGCATCTTTTCCCGGGTCAATGCGTCCAGCGCGCCAAGCGGTTCATCCATCAAGATGACGTCCGGCTCGTTCGCCAGGCACCGTGCCAAGGCAACACGTTGCTGCATTCCACCGGAGAGCTCGTATACCGCCTTCTCCTTGAAATCCTGCAGCCCAACGACTTCCAGCAAGTGGTCGGTGATTTCATCCCGCTGTTTCTTCGGCATGCCTTTCATCCGTGGACCAAAATCCACATTTGAACGCACATCCATCCACTCGAACAGCGCGCCCTTCTGGAAGACCATGCCACGTTCCGGATCCGGGCCCGTGACCGTGTGACCGTTGAGAACAATCTGCCCTTCTGTCGGCGCAAGAAAACCGGCCAGAATATTTAGCAACGTTGTCTTGCCGCACCCGGAGGGCCCGAGGACTGACAGAAGTTCGCCATCCTTCAACGTCAGTGAAACATCTTTCAAAGCCTGAATTGACGTGCCATTCGGCAAGTCAAAACGCATGGATATTTTTTCGATTGATAATCCCAAGGTACGCCCCTCACGTCACATGTCCAAGCGCATGAGGCGCGGATTGATCTAAGGAATCCGCGCCTCGAAAGCCTGCAAACCAGGTATCGTTATTGGTTTTTGACTGCAGTCAGGGCAGAAGCGTTCACGGCGCCGTCGTAAGTGTCACGTGCGGAGGGAATGCTTCCGGCATCAACGAAAACCTTCGCGACACCTTTCATGAAGTCCTGAGATCCGCCGCCGAGCCATTTGGCGCTGAGCTGTTCGTCAACACTCGGGAAAACGAATGTCGCCATGGTGTCAGCGGTGTCCTTTTCAGACATGCCGGCGTCCTTGGCAATCACGGGCAGCATTTCAGCCGTGTGCTTGCCGCTGTTCCACATGTCGTTCATCTCGGCTGTCACTTTCAAGAACTTGGCAACAAGTTCGCTTTCGTCAGCAACGAAGCTGGCCGGCGCCGACGTGACATCAAAAACGAGAATCCCGAGTTCTTCCTTTTCCGCACCGGTAAGCAGCACATTACCATGTTCGACCATGCGGCGCAGCGCACCGCCCCAGCCGCAAACCATGTCGAGGCTACCCTGAGCAAAAGCGGCAGCGCCATCGGGCGGAGCCATATCGACAACGTCCATCGTGTTGATATCAACACCGAAATGCGCCATCTGCTTCAGGAAGCCGTAGTGAGCTGCCGTTCCGATCGGCACGCCGACCTTCTTGCCTTCCAGCTCCTTGGCGTTCTCCTTGTCGATTTCCAGTCTCTCGGCAACAACGCAATTGTCATTGTCTGCATAGCTGACGGCGACATCAACCACCTGCAGGTCCTGACCGGCAGACGTCGCGACGACGAAGGGCGGAACACCCTGACTGACCGAGATCTGCACGTCACCTGATGCCATTGCTGCGGACATTGCAGTTCCAGCATCAAAGGACACCCAGTTCACTTTCATGCCCAGGGCTTCATCATATTTGCCGGTGGCCTTGGCGTATTGGAATGGCATGGGCCACTCAAGAAAATACGCAACTGTTAGCTCTTCGGCCGAAGCTGCCGTTACACCCGAAAGCAGAGCAAGACCCGCGACCGCGCTGCCGAGTTTAGTTTTGAAAGACATATTCCCTCTCCGTGTTTTTCTGATGCCGTTGTTTGCCGAATAGTTTTCCTCCCGGCATTTTTTGCTCCTCGGGAACAGCGCATCTGCACGCTGAAGCGCCGGAGGCAGCCATTATTTGGCAGTACGTAAAAAAACTACGGGGCATTCTTCAGGCGCACAAGAGATCAGGACATCTGGACTTAACGCCATCTCTCAACTGGCCCTATTTAGCATTCGACCCTCATGCACATTTGCCTTCAGTTCAAACATTGCTGCACGCATCTTGTGCACACGAGACAGGAAAGGACACCTGTTATGGAAGCTCTGCTGGAAAAGAATGACATCACAAACGTTGTAGCTTCCGACAAGGCCCACGTTTGGCACCATCTCACGCAACACAAAATGTTCGAAACCGCCGATCCGCGATTGATCGTGGAGGGCAAGGGCATGCGCGTCTGGGACGCTACCGGCAAGGAACACCTTGACGCCGTATCTGGCGGCGTCTGGACAGTCAATGTTGGCTATGGCCGCACAAGCATAGCCGATGCAGTCCGCGACCAGTTGGTAAAAATGAACTATTTTGCCAACACCTTAGGATCAATCCCTGGCGCAATGTTCGCTGAAAAGCTGATTGAGAAAATGCCGGGAATGAGCCGCGTTTTCTACTCGAACTCTGGATCGGAGGCCAACGAAAAGGTCTTCAAGATGGTGCGTCAGATTTCGCACCGGCACCATGGCGGTCGCAAGAACAAGATCCTCTTCCGCGAGCGCGACTATCACGGAACAACGATTGCCGCCTTGTCCGCAGGCGGGCAGCCGGAGCGCGCCGCGCATTATGGGCCCTATACGCCCGGCTTCATCGAAGTCCCACATTGCCTGGAGTACCGGAACCAGTACAACTCCTCGGAAAACTACGGGGAGCAGGCTGCTGATGCCATTGAAGCGGTTATCCTGCGTGAAGGGCCCGACACGATCGGTGCGATTTGTCTTGAGCCGATTACCGCTGGCGGCGGCGTCATTACTCCGCCCAAAGGCTATTGGGAGCGTCTTCAGGACATTTGCACCCGCCACAGCATCCTGATCCATCTGGACGAAGTCGTATGTGGTGTCGGCCGCACCGGCACCTGGTTCGGTTACCAGCACTACGGCATCAAACCTGATTTCGTAACAATGGCCAAAGGCGTTGCCTCCGGTTACGCCGCCATTTCCTGTACCGTGACAACTGAAGAGATATTCAACCTCTTCAAGGATGACGCCTCTGATCCCCTCGGCCACTTCCGGGATATTTCAACCTATGCCGGCTGTGCGGCAGGTCCCGCGGCGGCACTGGAAAACATGCGCATCATTGAGGATGAAAACCTGCTTCAAAACACCCGCGACATGGGTGAGCGGCTCCAAGGTAACCTGCTGGCACTTATGGACAAACATCGCGTTGTTGGCGATGTCAGAGGCAAGGGCCTGTTCCAGGGTCTGGAACTGGTTTCAGATCCTGACACCCGCGAACCAGCAGAAGAAGCCAAGGTTCAGGCAGTCGTCGGTCACTGCATGGCTGAAGGTGTGATCATCGGCATGACAAGCAAGGCCCTGCCTGGATTGAACAACACCCTGTGTCTGGCACCCGCCCTGATCGCAACCGCTGACGATATTGACCACATCACAAGCGCGATTGACGGCGCCCTGACTTCGGTCTTCGGGCAAAGCTGACGCTGATTGGCTGCCGCGCATTCGACTTGCGGCAGCCGTTCGCCCCCCTTTAGGATGGGTCCAGTTTGACTCTCTTATAAGGCCAGTTATGGCAATCAAGGCTGAACAGTTTTATCTGGACCCGCAATTTGAAGGCACGCTGCAGCAGCAAATCATTCAGCTGGTGAGCCAGGGTATTCTGTCCGGGCGTTTTTTGCCAGGCGAGCGCATGCCGTCAAGCCGCAAATTGGCTGAACATCTTGGAATCAGCCGCATCACGGTCACCCTTTCTTATGCCGAGCTGGTTTCAAATGACTATTTGAGCTCCCGCGGGCGCTCCGGCTACTTCGTTTCGGAAAATGCACCGCCGCCGCCACTCGTCAATCTTTCAGACCGCGGCACGCAGGATGGGGTCGACTGGAAGAAAATCTTCAACAAGCATTTTTCACATCGCACGACGCTCGACCGGCCTCAGGATTGGCAGGGATACCCCTACCCTTTCAACTATGGCCAGCCCGATGCCCGCCTGTTCGATCACGACAACTGGCGCCGCTGTGCTCTGGAAGCATTGGGGCGGAAGAACTTCGAGATCATGACGACCGACCCGTATGAACGGGATGATCCGAAACTGATCGAATACATCGTCCGGAACATTCTGCCACGTCGGGGCATATCTGCTCAGCAGGATGAGGTTCTGATCACCCTGGGTGCCCAGAATGCGATCTGGCTGTGCGCCCACCTTCTTCTCAATCCGGACCGCGTGGCTGCCATTGAAAATCCCTGCTATCCAGGGTTGCGCGATGTTCTGGACGAAGCCAACTGCCGTATTGTTCAAGTCGATGTTGACGACAATGGCCTGCCGCCAGGAGACTTGCCGGATCGCGTCGACCTGGTATTCACGACCGCGAGCCATCAGTGCCCGACCAACACAACAATGCCGCTGGACCGGCGGCGCGAGTTGCTCAATCTTTCGGTCGAGAAAGGCTTCGTCATAGTCGAAGATGACTATGAATTCGAGATGGCCTTCCAGAACGCCCCAACACCAGCTCTGAAGTCACTGGACCGGGCCGGCACCGTCATTCACGTTGGTTCATTCTCAAAATCCCTGTTTCCGGGCCTCAGGCTCGGATACATCGTTGCAGCGCCCGATTTCATTCAGGAGGCCCGTGCCCTCCGTTCCCTGATCCTGCGCCATCCGCCTGGTCATATTCAGCGGACAACTGCTTATTTCCTGTCACTTGGCTACCATGACACCATGATCAATCGCATGGGACAGGCTTTCCGGCGGCGGCGAACGACGATGGAAAAGGCTATCCGCGAACATGGTCTGCAGATTGTCGGGCCGGGCAGCAATGGCGGGTCGAGCTTCTGGATGCGGGCGCCGGACGGGGTAAACACCAGTAAACTTGCCGTCAAACTACGCGATGCAGGTGTCGTGATTGACCAAGGCCGCGCGTTTTTCAACCGCACCGACGACAACCATCAGTTCTACCGGCTTGCCTACTCATCGATCCCGTCAGCCCGCATTGCGGAGGGAATCAGCAGAATTGCCGCGGCAATCTCCAGCGACTAAGTCCAACCGGTCAATCTGGCTATATTGAGCGGAGCCATCTGGCCCTAAGACCTCCCCCAAGCAAACGCTTAATTTCAGACCAGTTCAATGGCCGGTCTTTATACGGCCTTTTGTTTTGTGGGAGCGCCCTAATCATGAAAATGACGACAGAAGAAGCATTCGTTAAAGTGCTGCAAATGCATGGAATCGAACATGCATTTGGCATCATCGGGTCTGCCATGATGCCTATATCAGATTTATTCCCCAAGGCCGGAATCCGGTTCTGGGACTGCGCACATGAAGGCTCTGCCGGCATGATGGCGGACGGCTACACCCGCGCCACCGGCAATATGTCAATGATGATCGCCCAGAATGGCCCGGGCATCACCAATTTCGTCACTGCGGTCAAGACAGCCTACTGGAACCACACCCCGCTGCTGCTGGTTACACCGCAAGCCGCAAACAAGACAATCGGACAGGGCGGCTTCCAGGAAGTCGAACAGATGAAACTGTTTGAGGACATGGTCGCCTATCAGGAAGAAGTCAGAGATCCGACCCGTGTCTGCGAAGTTTTGAACCGGGTGATCATGCAGGCAAAACGCGCTTCTGCTCCGGCCCAACTCAACATCCCGCGGGACATGTGGACCCAGGTGATCGACATTGCGCTGCCAGCCATTGTTGAATTCGAACGCCCGGCTGGCGGCGAAACCGCCCTCGCCCAGGCAGCAGAGCTGCTGTCCAACGCCAAAAACCCGGTCATCCTGAACGGTGCAGGTGTCGTTCTCTCCGAAGGTGGCATTGCAGCCTCGCAGGCGCTTGCTGAACGGCTGGATGCACCGGTTTGCGTTGGATACCAGCACAACGACGCCTTCCCCGGTTCGCATCCGCTGTTTGCTGGCCCGCTGGGCTACAACGGCTCCAAGGCCGGAATGGAACTGATCAGCGAAGCCGATGTGGTGTTGTGCCTCGGCACCCGCCTCAACCCGTTCTCCACCCTGCCGGGATACGGCATGGAGTATTGGCCCAAGGATGCCAAAATCATCCAGGTCGATATCAATCCTGACCGTATCGGGCTGACCAAGACCGTCTCGGTCGGCATTATTGGTGATGCCGCAAAGGTCGCCAATGGCATCCTGGCCCAGCTGTCCGATACGGCTGGTGATACGGGCCGGATCGAGCGCAAACACCGGATCGCTCAGTACAAGTCCCGCTGGGCCCAGCAACTGTCTTCCATGGATCACGAGGACGATGATCCGGGCACCACATGGAATGAGCGTGCCCGGGCCGCCAAGCCGGACTGGATGTCTCCGCGCATGGCGTGGCGGGCGATCCAGTCAGCACTGCCCAAGGAAGCCATCATTTCCTCCGATATCGGCAACAACTGCGCCATCGGCAATGCCTATCCCTCGTTCGAAGAGGGCCGCAAATACCTGGCACCAGGCCTGTTCGGCCCCTGCGGCTACGGGTTGCCGGCAATCATGGGCGCGAAGATCGGCCGTCCGGATGTGCCAGTGGTCGGATTTGCCGGTGACGGCGCATTTGGCATTGCCGTCAACGAGCTGACAGCAATTGGCCGCAATGAATGGCCCGCGATCACCCAGATCGTCTTCCGCAACTATCAGTGGGGCGCGGAGAAGCGTAATTCCACGCTCTGGTTCGATGACAACTTCGTCGGCACCGAGCTGGACACCAACGTATCTTACGCCGGTATCGCGCAGGCCTGTGGCCTCAAGGGTGTCGTCGCACGGACGATGGATGAGCTGACAGCGGCTCTGCATGAGGCGGTCGAAGACCAGAAAAACGGTGTCACCACCCTGATTGAGGCCATGATCAACCAGGAGCTTGGCGAACCGTTCCGCCGGGATGCAATGAAGAAGCCTGTTGCAGTGGCCGGTGTCAGCGACAGCGACATGCGTCCGCAATAATCCAGGCAACAGAGGACGCGACCCATGTCTCTTTTGCCGCGCGAGCTGCTGAGAGAAGTGGCTCCTGCCACAAGGCCGGTGATTTCCCTATGCGAGGGTAACGACCCCCGCATAGTCGCTGGTGCGCTTGCCGCCCACGGAGCCGGGTTGGCGAACGTGATCCTCGTAGGCGATGAAGAAGCTGGTCGCGCCGAACTCGCCCGCCAAAGTGGCACCGCAGGCGACGGGATCGAGTTTCATGATCCCAAGACATCGCCTTTAACCAGGGAGTTCGCTGCAGCCTATCTTCGTTTGCGCCAGCACAAGGGTGTTGATCAGCGGGCTGCGCTGGAAGCCGTTCTCTCGCCTGTTGTTTATGCCGCAATGCTGGTCCGGCTGGGCCATGCCTGCGGTACCCTTGGAGGTGCCGTTCACACCACTGGTGAAATCGTACGGACTGCCATTCAGGTTATCGGCGTAGCGGAGGAAACGCCGATGGTCTCCAGTTTTTTCCTGATGTATCCGCCCGAAGGGGCAACGCCGGAAGCCCGGCCGATGCTTTATTCCGACTGTGGGCTTGTAATTGATCCCACTCCGGCAGAGCTGGCCGAAATCGCCAAGGCATCGGCCGCTTCCTGCAAGGCATTGCTGCGGACGCATCCGAAAATCGCAATGCTGTCATTTTCAACGCAAGGAAGCGCCAACCACACCTCCGTCAGTAAGGTTTCAAGAGGGTTGGAGATCCTGAAAAAGGATGCGCCGGATCTGGACGCTGACGGCGAAATGCAATTTGACGCGGCATTTGTTGCCTCGATCGGAGAACTGAAGGCAAAGGGATCGGAGGTGGCCGGCCAGGCAAATGTGATGATCTTCCCAAACCTTGATGCCGGCAACATTGGCTACAAGATCACCCAGCGTTTGGGCGGCTATTCCGCGATCGGCCCAGTCCTGCAGGGACTGGCCAAACCGGCAAACGATTTGTCTCGGGGCTGCACGGCAGAAGACGTCACGGAGATGATCGCAGTTACCTGTCTGCAGGCCGGCCATGCCTGATTTCATACATTACACCAGCCCTGCTGCTCAATTGGGAAGAAACCGGCAAACAGCAAACACAAAGCAACCGGCTGGACGTGTGCCGGCAACGCAATAAGTTTTCGAACACGGTTTCGGGAGGGGAAACAACTTGTTCAGTCAGCCTGAGGTGGACACATCGCCACCAGTCTCGGACGAGATCCGTCAGACCACATGCTACATGTGTGCCTGCCGCTGTGGCATCAATGTTCACATGAAGGACGGCAAGGTTGCCTATATCGAAGGCAACCGGGACCACCCGGTCAACAAGGGCGTTTTATGCGCAAAGGGCGCGTCCGGCATCATGCAGGTCAACGCCCCTTCACGGCTGCGGGCACCGCTTAAGCGCGTGGGACCGAGAGGGTCAGGCGAGTTTAAGGAAATCAGCTGGGAAGAAGCCCTCACGCTTGCCACGGACCGCTTGGGAAAGATCCGCAAGGACAATCCGGAAAAGCTGGCTTTCTTCACCGGCAGAGATCAGTCGCAGTCTTTCACCAGCTTCTGGGCACAGGCTTTCGGCACTCCGAATTATGCTGCTCATGGCGGATTCTGTTCGGTGAACATGGCCACCGCCGGCATCTATACCATTGGCGGTGCCTTTTGGGAGTTTGGCCAACCGGACTGGGACCGGACAAAACTGTTCATGCTGTTCGGGGTCGCGGAAGATCACGACAGCAATCCGATCAAGATAGGATTGGGAAAACTGAAGAAGCGCGGCGCAAAGGTGATTGGCGTCAATCCGATCCGGTCCGGCTACAATGCGGTTGCCGATGAATGGATTGGCATTACGCCGGGTACCGATGGTCTCTTTATCCTGGCACTGGTACACGAGCTGTTGCGCACCGGCAAAATCGACCTCAATTACCTTGCCCGTTACACCAATGCCCCTGTCTTGTTAAACAGCGACCCGAAGTCCGACGATCGGGGCCTGTTCCTGCGTGACGATGACGGCAAGATGCTGGTCATCGACCGCCGGACCGGGAAACCCACCCCATTCGACCAGCCTGGCGTCCAACCGGACCTCACCGGCGTTTTTGAGGAAAACGGCATTCAACATCGCGCGGTGTTCCATTCCTTGTTCGAACGCTATCTCTCGCCGGACTACGCCCCGGAAGCCATATCTGACCGGTGCGGGATCCCGGCAGAACGCATTCGCGCCATTGCGGCAGAACTCGCCCGTGTCGCATTCGAGGAAGCCTTCGAAATTGACCAGCCCTGGACGGATTTCAGGGGCGAGCGTCACGAGAAGATGACCGGGCGTCCGGTCTCTTTTCATGCCATGCGTGGCATCTCGGCCCACGCCAACGGGTTTCAGACCTGCCGAGCGCTTCACATTCTCCAGATCCTGCTCGGGACAGTGGAAGTGCCGGGCGGTTTCCGGTTCAAGCCACCCTACCCCAAACCGCCGGAAGCCCATCCGACACCACATTGCAAATCCAAGGCGGATTGCCCGCTGGACGGACCGCATCTCGGCTTTGTCCACGGGCCCGAGCATCTGGCTTTAAAGGACGACGGCAGCCCAGCGCGCATCGACAAGGCCTTCACCTGGGAAAATCCCATGTCTGCGCACGGGCTGATGCATATGGTCATTTCCAATGCCCATGCCGGCGACCCATACAAGATCGACACCCTGTTTCTCTACATGGCCAACATGTCCTGGAATTCGTCCATGAATTCCGGCGGCGTGATGAACATGCTCACCGACAAGGACGAAAACGGCGACTACGTCATCCCATACATCATCTACTCCGATGCCTATTCGTCGGAGATGGTCGCCTATGCAGATCTGATCCTGCCCGATACCACCTATCTGGAGCGGCATGATTGTATCTCGTTGCTGGACCGGCCCATTTGCGAAGCCGAAGCCGCCGCCGATGCCATCCGCTGGCCGGTGATTGAGCCGGATCGGGAAGTCCGTGGTTTCCAGTCCGTGCTGATCGATCTGGCAAACCGGATGAAACTGCCAAACTTTGTCGATGCCAACGGCAATGCGCTTTACACCGATTACGCCGACTACATCGTCAAACACCAGCGGCGGCCCGGCATCGGCCCCTTGTTCGGTTTCAGGGGCAACGGCACGCAAACCGGCCGGGGCGAAAGCAATCCGGATCAGCTTCAAAAATACATCGAAAACGGTGGTTTCTTTATTGAGCACATCTCGGAAGAGGCGCAATTCTACAAGCCTTGGAATGAAGCCTATCAATCCTGGGCCGTCGACATGGGGCTTTACGACAAGCCGCAGCCCTACCTGTTTTCGCTCTGGTCGGAACCCATGCGCAAGTTCCAAAGGGCCGCGGAAGGCATCGGCGAGCGGCAGCCGCCCGAGCATTTGCGGGATCAGGTGGCCCGCGCTATGGATCCCCTACCCAGCTGGACAGACAGCACCGACACCGTAGCCAACGAAGCCGAGGGCTTCTCGGTCCATGCTCTGACCCAGCGGCCAATGGCGATATATCACAGTTGGGGCAGCCAGAACGCCTGGCTACGGCAAATCCATGGCCGCAATCCGCTCTATGTGCCCACCAAAATCTGGGAAGCAAACGGCTTTGAAGACGGCGATTGGGCAAGGGTCAGCTCCCGTCACGGGACGATTGTCGTGCCAGTCGCCCATATGGCAGCGCTCAACAACAATACCGTCTGGACATGGAATGCGATTGGCAAACGCAAGGGCGCTTGGGCGCTTGATGATCAGGCCCCGGAAGCTACCAAGGGCTTTCTTCTGAACCACCTGATCAACGAACTGCACCCGCCAAAAGGCGACGGCCTGCGCTGGTCAAATTCCGATCCGATTACCGGACAGGCGGCCTGGTTCGACCTGATGGTGAAGATTGAAAAGGTTCAGGCACCACCCGAAGAAGCAGAACCTGCCTACAGGCCGATCAAGTCTCCTGTGGGTCAGGGGCCAAGCCAATTGGCATGGAAGGTGGGACAATGACGCAATTGCCTGAAACCACCTCCAAGAAGCTGGGTCTTCTGATCGACCTGGACACTTGTGTCGGCTGTCATGCCTGCGTGACCGCCTGTAAGGGCTGGAACACGGAAAACTATGGTGTACCGCTCAGCGATAGTGACCCTTATGGCGCGGACCCTGCCGGCACATTTCTGAACCGTGTGCACAGCTACGAAGTTCAGCCCGAGCAGGGATGCGCGCAAACGGTTCATTTCCCCAAGTCCTGCCTCCATTGCGAAGATGCACCTTGCGTGACGGTCTGCCCCACGGGCGCAAGCTACAAGCGCGCGGAAGACGGAATTGTGCTCGTCAATGAAGACGCCTGCATGGGATGTGGCCTTTGCGCCTGGGCGTGTCCCTATGGCGCCCGGGAACTGGACCTTGCCGCTGGTGTCATGAAGAAGTGCACGCTCTGCGTCGACCGGATCTACAACGAGAACCTGCCTGAGGAAGACAGGGTCCCGGCCTGCGTGCGGACCTGTCCTGCCGGTGCGCGCCATTTTGGGGACTTTGCTGACCCAAACAGTGCTGTAAGCCAGCTTGCGGCAGAACGCGGCGGGTTTGAGTTGATGCCGGACCAAGGCACCAAGCCTGTGAACCGTTATTTGCCGCCAAGACCCAAGGACACTTGGGAAAGCTGGAGCGAAGGCGCGGAGACTCCGGCATCTGTGGCCTCGGAACCCAAAGGCTTCCTCAAATGGCTCGATAAAGCCCTGGAGGCCATCTGATGCACCCGGCTCCGTCCATTATCTTCTTCACCGTTTTTTCCGGTTTCGGTTTTGGGTTACTCGCCTGGCTTGGCCTTGGCATGCCGAACCTGACCGGATGGCAGGCCTTCTTTGCATTTCTGGTTGCCTTCGCAGCGGCCTGCGGCGGTTTGCTTGCCGCCGCCTTCCATCTGGCCAATCCCAAGAACGCCATTAAATCCTTCAGCCAGTGGCGCACCAGCTGGCTCAGCCGCGAGGCGTGGTTGTCCGTGACTGCGCTGGTAGTCATGGGCATCTACGCGCTTTTCGCCATCTTTGCGGATACCCAGATTACTGTTCTCGGCTGGCTTGGTGCCGCACTTTGCCTCGCGACCGTCTATTCGACATCGATGATTTACGCCCAGCTGAAATCCATTCCCCGATGGAACAGTCAGACAACCAGCGTCCTCTTTCTGACCCTGGCGGTCGCCGGAGGAAGCGCAGTCGCAGGCGGCGGAGCGATATCCGCGGCACTGTTTCTGCTGACTGGAGCTGTTCAATTGTGGGCCTGGCACGATGGCAACGGTAAATTCCAGAGAACTGCCTCGATCGAAGCGGCAACCGGACTTGGATCAATCGGTTCCGTCCGCCTGTTCGAGCCACCGCACACTGGCAGCAACTACCTGCTCGACGAGATGGTCTACGTAGTCGGGCGCAAGCATGCCCAAAAGCTCAGGATCATCGCAATCACCCTTATGAGTGTGCTGCCGGCCGTGATCATGTTCGCGAGCGCCAGCCTGCCGGCTGCCGTGATTGCAGTGCTGCTGCACCTTACCGGCGCCATGGCGTCCAGATGGCTCTTCTTTGCGGAAGCCGAACATGTTGTCAGGCTCTACTACGGACGTACGTAACGACCTCACATCGTGAAATTTTCTTTGATTTTTTTATTTCAATATGAAATTATCATTGAAAATTTCACGGTGTGATTTCAATGACTGAAACGCCTGCCCCGCAAGATAACGACAAGCCAACTCCGGACACCGGCAGTTTGGGGGCGGATCTGCGTGCCTTGCGCAAATCAAGAAAGATTACGCTTACAGACCTTGCCGAACGGTGCGGGAAATCGGTTGGATGGCTGAGCCAGGTTGAGCGGGACATTTCAACACCCGAAATCTCCGACCTCAGGACGTTCGCCGAGATTTTCGACGTGCCCATGTCGCTGTTCCTGAAACCGGCGCAGACAGAAGACGCGGAAAGCGGCCTCATTGTCCGGGCCGGTTCCAGGCGGATCATCGGAGAAACCTCCAGCGGCCTTGTTGAAGAACTGCTTTCACCGGATCTCACCGACAGCTTCGAAGTCGTCCACTCGACATTCCAGCCAGGCGGATCCAGCGGCGAAGCCGTCATCCGTCAAACCCAGGAACTCGCCTATCTGATCAGCGGCAAGCTTGATCTTTGGATCGATGGCCAAAAGTTCACCATCAAGGCTGGCGATTCCTTCCGCATCAGGGCCCAGGAATTCCGCTGGGCCAATCCTTACCGCCAGCCCGCCGTCGCGGTCTGGGTCATCTCTCCCCCTGTTTATTGATCGGAGCGCGCAATGTCCGGCATTCCAAACAAAGCCCGTGTTGTCATCGTCGGTGGCGGTGTGGTCGGGTGTTCGGTCGCCTATCACCTGGCAAAGCTTGGATGGCAGGACATCGTTCTCCTGGAACGCAAGCAGCTGACCTCTGGGACCACATGGCACGCTGCTGGCCTGATCGCACAGCTGCGCGCCACCAAGAACATGACCAAGCTGGCAAAATACAGCCAGGAGCTCTACGGCTCGCTGGAAGAGGAAACCAGCCTTTCCACCGGCTTCCGGCGCTGCGGCTCAATCACGGTCGCACTGACGGAGGAACGAAAGGAAGAGATCTTCCGTCAGGCTTCCATGGCACGGGCGTTTGGCGTCGAGGTTGAGGAAATCGATCCCGATGAAGTCAAACGCCGCTATCCGCGCCTGAACACCGAAGATGTTGTTGCAGGCGTCTACCTTCCCAAGGACGGCCAGGGCGACCCGGCCAACATTGCCCTTGCCCTTGCCAAGGGTGCCCGGCAGAACGGCGCCCGTGTGTTTGAACGCACCAAGGTCACCGGATTTCAGAAGTCCGGCCGCCGTATCACCGCTGTCAAATGGCAATCAGCCGACGGCCAAGGCGTTATTGAAGCCGACATGGTGGTCAACTGCGGCGGCATGTGGGGCCACGAGCTCGGCAGAATGACAGGAGTGAACGTCCCGCTGCACGCGTGTGAGCATTTCTACATCGTGACGGCAAACATCAGCGGGCTGGAGCAACTGCCCGTCCTCCGCGTTCCGGACGAGTGCGCCTATTACAAGGAAGATGCCGGAAAGATCCTGCTTGGCGCCTTTGAACCCAATGCCAAACCATGGGGCATGAACGGCATTCCGGAGCAGTTCGAATTCGATCAACTGCCGGAGGACTTCGATCACTTTGAGCCCATCCTCGAAGCGGCCGTAAACCGGATGCCGGATCTGGCAGAAGCTGGAATACACACGTTCTTCAACGGCCCGGAAAGCTTCACACCTGATGACGCCTATCACCTCGGCCTCGCCCCGGAGATGGACAACGTCTGGGTGGCGGCCGGATTTAACTCCATCGGCATTCAGTCGGCAGGCGGTGCCGGCATGGCGCTTGCCCAATGGATGGAAAGCGGCGAAAAACCGTTTGATCTCGGCGATGTCGACATTTCCCGCATGCAGCCGTTCCAGGGCAACAAACACTACCTGTTCGAACGCTCAAAAGAGACGCTCGGCCTGCTCTATGCGGACCACTTCCCCTACCGGCAGAAGGCGACGGCGCGCGGAATTCGCAGATCACCATTGCACCATCAATTGCTCGCACATGGCGCGGTCATGGGTGAACTCGCCGGATGGGAGCGTGCCAACTGGTTCGCGGACAAGGGCCAGGAAGCCGCTTACAAATATTCCTGGAAGCGTCAGAACTGGTTTGAGAACGCGGCCCGCGAACACAAGGCCATCCGGGAGAATGTCGGCCTTTACGACATGAGTTCTTTCGGCAAGATCCGCGTAGAAGGCCCGGACGCCGAAGCCTTCCTGAACCACGTCTGCGGCGGC
Organism: Roseibium sp.; assembly: GCA_965230705.1. Taxonomy (GTDB): domain Bacteria; phylum Pseudomonadota; class Alphaproteobacteria; order Rhizobiales; family Stappiaceae; genus Roseibium. Next base: position 1,038,755 of record CBDDLN010000002.1, read on the forward strand.
GACATGTCCGTTCCCGTCGGCAAGATTGTCTACACCCAATTCCTCAACACCCAGGGTGGCATCGAGGCGGATGTGACCGTGACCCGTCTTTCCGAAACCGCCTATATCGTTGTGACTCCGGCCGCGACTAGGCTGGCAGATCAAACCTGGTTGAGCCGTCATCTGGGAGATTTTCGGGCGGTTCTGACGGACCTGACAAGCGCTGAAGCGGTGCTAGCAGTCATGGGGCCAAACACCCGGGAGCTTTTGAAAAAAGTCTCGCCCGACGATTTTTCCAACGAAACGCACCCCTTCGGTACGGCGCGCGAAATCGAACTCGGCATGGCCCTCGCCCGGGCTCACCGCGTGACTTACGTCGGCGAACTTGGCTGGGAGCTTTATGTGCCCAGCGAATTTGCCGGACATGTGTTTGAAACGCTCGTTGAAGCAGGCGCCGATGTGGACCTGAAGCTTTGCGGCCTTCACATGATGGACAGCTGCCGGATCGAAAAAGGCTTCCGCCATTTCGGTCACGACATCACCAGCGAGGACAACCCGGTCGACGCAGGCCTCGGTTTCGCCGTCAAGACCGCAAAACCGGACTTCATCGGTCGTGACGCAGTTCTCCGGCGGAAGGAAGAAGGACCGCAGTCCCGCATGTTGCAATTCCGCCTGACGGACTCGGAGCCTCTGCTGTACCACGCTGAACCGGTCCTGCGCGATGGAGAGGTTGTTGGCTATCTGACATCAGGCAACTACGGCCACACACTCGGCGGAGCCATCGGCCTTGGATACGTTCCATGTGCAGGTGAAAGCGCAGCTGACGTGCTGGCTTCAAATTACGAAATCGAGGTTGCCGGAGTACGCCATTCTGCCGAAGCGTCCTTGAAGCCGATGTATGATCCGAAGTCCGAGCGAGTAAAGGTCTGAGGCGAATTACCCATTCCGATTAACGGAACTACCAAGAATGGAAGGTGGACCAGGAGGAGAAGCCTGAGTCCATCGCTCCATCACGTGGCTTGATGCAGGACCATTCGGGACAAGAACTATGATCTGTTGAGATTGGTTACATCCAGAAGTCTTCAACCGTGATGTCAGTTGCATTGGTGTTCCACAGAAGTATGGTTCCGTGCCCGGTGTCGATTAGCGTATCCGCCCCGACTGAGTAATCGTCAGGTCAGAAAAACTGCTCACGGACAGCAGGCGTATGTCGAGGACATCATCGCCATTTCCAAAAAAACCACCGACTGAGTCGCTACCGTGACTGAGCTCAAAAACATAGTCGTCGTCACCGGCTCCGCCATACATTTGGTCGTTTCCAGCGCCACCATAGATGGTGTCTTTGCCGGCACCACCAAATAGAACATCGTTGCCACTCTCTCCCTGGAGCATGTCGGTGCCAGAGGCTGCGTAAACGGTGTCGCTACCCAGCTCACCATATAGCGTATCGTTGCCATCGCCGCCGCCGAATGTGTCGTTTCCATCCCCTGCGTTGACGGAGTCATTGCCCGCACCGAGCCATCCAACATCTTGGCCAGAGCCAAGGTCAAATGTATCTGCGCCAAGGCCACCAAAAGCAGTGTCATTTCCCTCGCCGCCAATGATACTGTCATCACCGGCGCTGCCAGCCATGACATCATTGCCCGCCCCCCCGGAAATGGTGTCATTGCCTTCGTCGCCCGGCCCTGCCCAAACGGAGTCGTTGCCATCACCTGCGTCTAAGCTGTCGCTGCCCAAACCGCCGACCAGCACGTCGGTTCCTGAGCCACCAAGCAAATAATCATCACCCGCTTCACCTCTAAGCGTATCTGAGCCTCCGTTGCCATGCAGAGTATTGTCTGCAGCGTTTCCGGTTACGCTGTCGGAACCCGATCCAGCCATGAAATTCTCGATGACTGTACCTTTGGCAATTGCAATATTTCCTATTCCCCCGCCCCAGTCCGAGAACTGTTCCGCGTTCAGGTCAATCTTCTGGTTATTGCCATCAGGGCTGAGGTCGAGCGTATCTATTCCCGATGCATCAGAAATTGTGAACGCGAATGCGTTCCCTGCATAATAACTGTTTGTGGTAACTGCGAATAAGGCTGAAAAGAGATTATCCAGGTAGTTGCCGAGATCACTTCCCTTTCCCCAGGTCGTGTTTCCCGCAGTGGCTGAACTGGCTCCTGCAGCGCCATACAATGATTGAACGGCAAGGATATCGGCCATCATGGCTGTCGTAGGGCGCCCGTAAGAGGCATTTACGGTCGTATTTTCGTCTTGATTGAAATACGACATCACAGACATCTGCCAACTGTCATTTATAAAATGCGCATTTCCAGGGTAGACGGCATCGAAGTTGTAAAAACCCATGTGCCCCAATCCAAGAGCATGACCAATTTCATGCACATAGGTTTGGAACCCGTTGCTGTCGATCGTCGTTCCAGACCCCTCTTCGAGGTCGCCGGAGGGTGTCGTCATTGCGGCTAACTGTTCCAGCCCAATGTTCACTCCTGTTGGCCCAGCCCGGCCCGCGGTTGTTGAAATTGAGGCTTCGCCGCCTTCATTTTGATCGTCGAAGGTGATCAGTGCACTGCCATAGCCATTGCCCGAGACTTCAATAAAATCGACATTGGCAACCATTTCCCAAGCTTCGAACGCCCACCGGGCCAACTGTTGGCCATCGCTGGTCAATCGACTGATATCCACCGAGATTGAATTGCTTTCCGAAGTATCAAACCCAAGATTGGGGGGAAGACCGTTCGCAGCCAGGAAGCCGGTGGTCAAATAAGTGGCCATCTGATCGGCTGTCCCGGTTATCGCAGCAGCTTGATCAGGGGCAACAAATGGCGTCGTCGTATCTGCAACGGAGATTTCATAGAAACCGACATCTTCCGGCCCTGAACCTAAAGAGCTTCCACTTACATAGTAGGTTCCGCTAGACGAGGGCGTATAAACTATTTCGCTGTCTTCACTTCCGCCGCTGTCATCATTTTGGCTTATCAAAGCTCCAAAGCTGTCGTAAAGCCGCAGATATGTGTCATCCAGCGTCACACCATGCGCACTTATTTCGTATTGATGGTTAGCTGTTAACGTGACTGACACCCAATCATTATCACCGGCTAATTCAATAAGCCCTGCAAACGAAGTTCCACGGATATCCTCAGACGAAGGTACAATCGTGTAAGTCGTACTGATTGATGGTGAAGCATCTGTTGTTTCGACGAGGATTGCCACAGCTATATTCCTTTTATTTTAGAGAGCAGCTTAAAATTAATTCAGCAGTATCAATTAGTTGCGCCTCTCACGGTTTTAAGAGAACGTGGAGGGTCAGGTACCTTTGCGTAATCCCAAAATTATCAATGGGAATATTCGTCGAACTCACGCATCTGTTTTCAGTTCAGGACGGATTTTATGACACCGATGCTCATGTTGACGCCCTCTCAGTAGTAAGTCCAGAACCATTTTTACTTGGCCCAACCCCACGCCTCTCTTGCAAAAGACATATTGAACGGAAAATCTACCCAGATTTGATTTACCTATGGGAGAAATCAACTATAAAGAGAAATTCTACGAAGATGATTTCGTGATCCTGTTGCGCCGCAAGCTAGGCACTCATGCCATCTTGCACGATCCCAACATCCGGCAGGCATCTATCCGCAACGCAGAGCACTATCCGCTTCGCAGCGTAGAAAGGCTGTGGGGGTACAGATATCGTCAAGGCATCTATTGAGAACTTGGATTGTACATCCCGCAACCGGGCGCATAATTGGAAATTTCCATCTAAAAATCGGACCAGTTTTCAGACGACAAGTCACCGGAAAGTGGCTTGCGTACGGGGATGTGGCTTTCCGCAAGAGAATGCCAACACAGTCAGGAAGAGAAAGTGCCTGGTCTTCTGGTGCTGGAAAACAGCCCATCGGCTGCGTCCTTCACCGCTTGTCCTATGCACCGCATCGAGTTGCACTGCGCGCCTTACCGGGCAGACAGCTTTGTAACATCAAATGACCCAACGTTCGCAAGGATGCGCCCGGGCATAATACTCAAGTATTACCATACCTAAGTCGAAATATATCTAAGCGGCCTAATACCTAAGTCGTCCATACCTAAGTAGTCCATACCTAAGTAGCCTTGAATACAAGTCAGGCGTTGATACTAAACTGCGCTGGGAACTGAAGAAATTGGGTGCAGCCGGCCAGGTTATTGAGACCTGCGCACAGCTGAATTGAAATCGCATCTCGTTATTAAAGCTTGCAGGAAACACCATAGCGAAGGCCAGAGATTTACCTTCGCCCGTAGTGACCGTTTCTGCACCTTTTCTCTCGCCCACAGGGCTTTTTGACGCCACTGCGGCTCCATTTAAGGCGGCGGCGTTGAAACCGAAAATCTGAACGTCAAGACCGTGCTGGTTGCGGCGTGAAAGGGAAAAAGAGGGCTGCCGGGAAACCGCGGCCTTTGGGCACAACAGGAATAGGTAATTAGGTAGAGGAGACCCTATGTCCGACAATTCTTCCAATAACGCGTATTGGTCCGCCAATAAGCGTATCATCGTGGTCAGCCTCATAATTTGGGCGCTGGTCTCTTTCGGGTTTGGCATTCTGCTGCGCCCAATGCTGAGCGGCATCGCCGTTGGTGGCACTGACCTCGGTTTCTGGTTCGCCCAGCAAGGGTCGATCCTGGTCTTCCTGGCAATCATCTTTTTCTACGCCTGGCGGATGAACAAACTCGACCGTGAACACGGCGTCGAAGAAGAATAAGGACGGCAGGGACCGATGGATCAGTTTACAATCAACCTGCTGTTTGTGGGCGCGTCGTTTGCGCTTTACATTGGCATCGCAATCTGGGCCCGTGCAGGCTCTACATCTGAATTTTACGCAGCCGGCCGCGGTGTTCACCCGGTCACCAACGGCATGGCGACTGCTGCTGACTGGATGTCGGCCGCATCCTTCATCTCCATGGCTGGCCTCATCGCCTTTACCGGTTACGACAACTCATCGTTCCTGATGGGCTGGACCGGTGGCTACGTGCTGCTGGCTCTGCTGCTTGCTCCTTACCTGCGTAAGTTCGGTAAGTTCACCGTTTCCGAATTCATCGGTGATCGCTTCTACAGCCAGACAGCCCGTATCGTGGCCGTTATCTGCCTGATCGTTGCATCCACTACCTACGTTATCGGTCAGATGACCGGTGTGGGCGTTGCGTTCGGCCGCTTCCTGGAAGTCGACAACACCACCGGTCTGCTGATCGGCGCCTGTGTCGTTTTCGCCTATGCGGTTTTCGGCGGCATGAAAGGCGTGACCTACACGCAGGTTGCTCAGTACGTGGTTCTAATCACCGCCTACACCATTCCGGCAATCTTTATCTCGCTGCAGCTGACTGGCAACCCGATCCCGGGTCTTGGTCTCTTCGGTACGGATGTAGCCAGCGGTGAGCCGCTGCTGACCAAGCTGGACCAGGTGGTTACCGAGCTCGGCTTCAACTCCTACACTTCGCATCATGCTGACACGTTCAACATGGTTCTGTTCACCTTGTCCCTGATGATCGGTACGGCTGGCTTGCCGCACGTCATCATGCGCTTCTTCACCGTTCCGAAAGTGGCTGATGCGCGCTGGTCCGCTGGTTGGGCGCTGGTGTTCATTGCCCTGCTCTACATCACGGCTCCTGCTGTTGGTGCGATGGCCCGCTTGAACATCACTGACATGATGTGGCCTAACGGTGGTATCAATGGTGGTGCTGTTACGGTCGAGCAGATCGAGAAAGAGCCGCGCTATGACTGGATGGCAACCTGGCAGAAGACCGGTCTTCTGAATTGGGAAGACAAGAACGGCGACGGCAAAATCCAGTACTACAACGACAAGAATGCTGCCATGCAGACTGTCGCTGAAGAAAAGGGTTGGGCCGGTAACGAGCTGACCAAGTTCAACCGCGACATCCTTGTTCTGGCTAACCCGGAAATCGCCAACCTGCCTGGTTGGGTGATCGGTCTTGTGGCTGCCGGTGGTCTTGCCGCCGCGCTGTCAACAGCGGCCGGCTTGTTGCTGGCGATCTCGTCAGCGGTGTCGCACGACTTGATCAAGGGCGCCTACAACCCGCGGATCTCGGAAAAGGGAGAACTGCTGTCCGCCCGGATTGCCATGGCGGTCGCGATTGTCGTGGCAACCTATTTGGGTCTCAATCCTCCAGGATTTGCGGCGCAAACGGTGGCCTTGGCCTTCGGACTTGCAGCAGCCTCGATCTTCCCGGCCCTGATGATGGGTATCTTCACCAAGGTGAACAGCCGTGGTGCAGTTGCGGGTATGATCGCGGGCATCACCGTCACCCTGATCTACATCTTCCTGCATAAGGGCTGGCTGTTCATTCCGGGCACCAACTCCTTCACGGATGCAGATCCGCTGCTTGGCACCATCAAGTCCACATCCTTCGGTGCTGTAGGCGCCATGGTGAACTTCGTGGTTGCCTACTTCGTCTCCAAGGCCTCTGATCCGATCCCTGCCGAGATCGAAGAGCTGGTCGAAAGCGTCCGTATCCCGCGCGGAGCCGGAGCAGCACAGGGTCACTAATACCCTGGCGGGTGGCCGCCCTGCGGCGACCCGCCCCCTTACGATCCTGTCCTGTCCGGTGCATATCGGGCGGGACTTTATTGTTTTAACAAGGCCTCTTTCATGTCGCTGAACCCGGAACAGATCCTGCATTTTTTGAAATCCGTGCATCCATATGATGCCCTGACACCGGAGGTGCAGGAATCTCTGGCGCCGCAAGTTGATGTCTGGAATACCGAACGCGGATCCGGCATCTACAAGAAGGGCGACACGCTGCCCGGACTGTTCATAATTTACGATGGAGCCGTTGAAGTCCGGGATGAAAATGATGTCGTCGTCAGCCATCTGGGAACGCGGAATTCATTTGGAGAACGAGGACTGCTGCGCGACGGCACCGCGGTAACGTCGGCGCGCGCTGACGAAAACTCCATTCTCTTGATGCTGCCTCCCGCAGTGTTCCATGAACTGATCGATAAACACGAATCCGTCGCACGCTTCTTCGACCGTGCACGCAAACCGCAGCCCAAGGGCAAGGACCTGGCGACCAGCCGTGTCGAAACGCTGATGGCGCCCAATCCGATTACCTGTCCTCCTGAAACGACTGTTCAGGATGCCGCACGCACAATGCGCGACAAGCACGTGTCCTCGCTTTGCGTGAAACGGCCGGACGAGGGCCTGATGGGCATTGTCACCGTACGGGACCTGTCCGGAAAGGTCCTGGCGGAAGGCCTGCCTCTGAACACCCTGGTGACGGAGGTCATGACAGCCAATCCAATAACCCTGTCGCCCTCTGCCATTGGTTCGGACGTGTTGCACCTTATGATGGAACGGCGCATTGGCCATGTGCCGATCGCAGAAGGCAACCGGCTTGTGGGCATTGTCACACAGACCGATTTGACCAGGTTCCAGGCCGTGAGTTCCGCTGAGCTCGTCAGTGAGATCGCCCGCGCCAATACCGCGGAAGAAATGGCCAAGGTGACGGCCCGCATTCCGAAGCTGCTTGTCCAGCTTGTTGCTGGCGGCAGCCGGCACGATGTCATTACCCGGTTGATTACTGATATTGCCGACACGGCCACGCGCCGTCTATTGGCGCTTGCTGAAGAAAATCTCGGCCCGCCGCCAGTGCCCTATTTGTGGCTTGCCTGCGGATCTCAGGGCCGGCAGGAGCAGACCGGTGTCAGCGATCAGGACAATTGTCTGTTTTTGGACGACAGCGTGAGCGACACAGACCGCGAAGGTTACTTCGCGGAACTCGCGAAATTCGTCTGCGACGGTCTGGACACCTGTGGCTATATCTATTGCCCAGGCGACATGATGGCGACGAACCCGCGCTGGTGCCAACCCGTCAGTGTGTGGAAGAGCTACTTCGAAGGCTGGATCAACAAACCCGATCCGATGGCCCAGATGCTGAGTTCGGTCATGTTCGACCTGCGTCCGATCGGCGGCCACACCGCGCTCTTTGAAAACCTTCAAGACGGCACTCTGGAAGCGGCTGCCAAAAACTCGATTTTTGTCGCCCATATGGTCAGCAACTCACTCAAGCACACCCCGCCTTTGAGCCTGTTGCGCGGGCTGGCCACGATCCGCTCGGGCGAACACAAGAATGCGCTGGACATGAAACACAACGGCGTGGTTCCGGTCGTCGACCTGGCGCGGATTTACGCCTTGCAGGGCCAGATCGGCGCAGTTAACACCAGGGCGCGGTTGGTTGAGGCAAGAGAGAAGGAGCAACTCAGCCAATCCGGCGCCAGCGACCTTCTGGACGCCTATGATTTGATTGCGGAAACTCGCCTCATTCACCAGGCGAACCTGGTCAAGCAGGGACAGACGCCTGACAACTTCCTGCAACCGTCCATTTTGTCGGATTTCGAACGCAGCCACTTGCGCGATGCCTTTGTCGTGGTCAAGACCATGCAATCGTCTATTGGGCACGGGCGCGGAATGCTGAGCTGATTTTTTCGGGTGCGGATTGGCAGGGAGGATCGCCGCCGCATCTGGTTAGAGCACTTTTGATCAATACGGAGTCACTTGATGGAGCCAAATCTGTACAGATGCAAGACGCGGATTGCAGCGCGATACGGGGTATCGGGCGAAATCCGCAACGCTGCAGCTGTGCAGATTTGGCCCACCGAAGGTCCGCATTTCAGGCCCGTTGAACAGTGTTGCAACCGGTTTGTGGCCATCCAGGCCACGGCACTGGCTGCGCCTTGTCAACAGACCCGAAAAGCGGATCAAGCGGCTTCGTATTGTTCAAAAATGCTCTAGGAGGAGAGAGACATGTTTCTGGAACTGGTAGCCACTCTGGTTGCAGGCATTGCCGGAGCTGGTCTGGTCATGCTGGTCAACAAGGCTCTGGGCGGTCGGCTACCACGCTGGTTCGCCCCCGTGGCCGCTGGGGCGGCCATGATCCTGACCACCATCTCAAGCGAATACGGCTGGTATTCCCGCACCACCAATGCCCTGCCCGAAGACGTGGTGGTTGCTGAAACCGTTGAAAGCAAAACATTTTACCGGCCCTGGACCTACGTATGGCCGTTCATCGAGCGTTTTGTCGCCGTCGACAAGGCAACAATCCGCACTCATCCCGAACAGCCGGGCGTGAAACTGGCGGAAGTCTATTTTTTCGGCAGATGGTCCCCCGTGAACAAATTACCAGTGCTGGCTGACTGCCCGGGTAGTAAACGGGCTGCCCTTATCGACGGGATCACATTCGAAGATGGCGGCACCGTCAAAGGTGCTGACTGGATAGGAGTTCCCGAAGGAGACCCAATCGTAACCACGATTTGCGGAGAAAGCTGATGTTGACCTCGCTGAGCCTGCGTTTGCGTATCTTCCTCTTGTTTCTGGCTGTTGCCGTGGCTGGAGCTTTAGCGGTCGGGGCATCGATATATGCTGGTTTTCTCCGGGCACCTGAAACAGGGACGGAATCTGCTTTCCTTTTTGCAGGGATCCTGTCCGTATTCGGAATTCTGGCGATCTCTGCTGGCATCTGGTTTCTATTTGACGAGAACGTCGCCAAACCAATTGAGCGGATTGCGTCTGCCATGCGGACGCAGGCCCATGCCGATGTAGAAGCTTCGATGGACATGCATCAGGCCCGCTATCTCGGCGACCTTGCACCAGCAGTCGATGCTGTCGCTGGTCAATTGTCAAAAATATCGGCTGACGCAGAAGAAATCGTTGCCGCAGAAACAGCACGCCTGAAGGCTGAACGTGCCTATTTGGCTGCACTTTTGACAGAGATACCCGTCGCGATCGTAATGATCGGCCCCAACCACCAAATCACGCTTTATGACGGGCAAGCAGCGGCTGTTTTGGGCCAGGTCCACGTACCCCGGCTTAACGCCTACATCTTTGATTACTTCATGGAAGAAGATGTCCGCAACGCACACTCTCAACTGTCTGATCAGCGTACCGAAGTGACTGCCGAAGCCCGAGGAACCCGCGGCAATCTGAGTTTCGAACTGCGCTTGAAAAAGCTCAAACAAGCCCCAGGCTACATGATCCTCGTTGACAGCGCACACGCGCGAATTGCCCCGGACGCTGCCCGGCCACTGATCTATGACTTTGATTTGTCAGAGCGGGACGCCGAGCACGCGCTGGAAAATCGACCGATTCAGGAACTGAACTTCGTCGTCTTCGACACGGAAACAACAGGCCTGATGCCGAACAAGGACGAGATCGTCCAGATTGGCGCCGTTCGGGTGGTCAATGGCCGGATCGTTCCCGGCGAATCTGTAGATCAGCTGGTCAACCCGGGCCGGGCGATCCCGCCTGCCTCGACAAAGGTTCACGGTATCTCCGATGACATGGTTTCAGATGCACCAGATGCGCGGACGGCCGTGGAACAGTTTCATTCCTTTGCGCGGGATTCTGTCATCGTCGCGCATAACGCGCCCTTCGACATGGCTTTCCTTCATCGTCACGGAAAAACATCCGGGCAGGCCTGGAACCACCCGATCCTCGACACCGTTCTACTGTCCGCAGTGGTGTTTGGCACAAACGAGAAGCACACTCTGGATGCCTTATGCGAGCGCCTGGATATTACCATTCCGCCCGAGCTGCGGCACACGGCGCTTGGCGATGCGCAGGCGACTGCCGAAGCCCTTTGCAAACTGCTGCCAATACTGTCCTCAAAGGGCTACAGGACATTCGGCGACGTGATTGAGCAAACGCGCAAGCACGGCCGATTGCTGGAAGATCTCAACTGACACCACAGCTCTGGGCAAAGGCAGGCCAACGGTACTCACAGTATCGCCGATGCGGATTGCAGCGTCGGCGAGCCCGGAATCAGGACGCCTGTGAGACGAGCTTGAGTTCAGAGGCTTCCGCCCGGCTCAGCTGTTCGCCTTGTTTGCGCTTCAATAATACTTCACGCGCACGGGCGTACTGGTCATCCTGCCAGAAGATCAGGCAGCCGTTACACCCTCGGCCACAACAGCCTTCAGTACCCACCCTGTTGGTCTTGAAGCGGCGCTCGCTCGCCTGTTCGCCGATACTGTCGACAAGGGCGTCACGCCGTTTCTCGTAAGCTGCCAGATTGTCCTTGCCGGAAATCTCAAGTCCTTGCGTGAGCTTGTCGAAGCGGACGCGTTTCCATTGTTCGTCAGTGAGCGCACGTTCCTTGCGCAGCACGGAAAACGCAGGGAACCGGGCCCGCAACTCGTCGAGGTCTTCGTGATCGAACAACGTGAATGGCAGACGAATCCGGGTCTTGGCACCGCCTTGAACCACGTCCACACGCTCGCCGGTGGCGGCTTTTTCAAAGTCATAGACCCGAAGCAAGACGGTCTCGGTTGCGATCGGGGAGACAAACTCCAGAACTTCGCCGGCAACCAGCTTGTTCTTCACCTCAACGATAAAGGCGTCTTCGGTCACATCCGTGACAACACCTGCATATTCCCACTGAGCCAGCGAGGCCGTGTGCTCATAATCATGAGCATAATTGGTCAGCCGTCCCTCGTGAAACGCGAGCGTATAGCCCCGGTTTCCGACCGCTTCCAGCTCGCGCATATAGGGCTTGGGATCCCAGTTTTCCGGATCCTTGTAATAGTCATCGATTGCCATGCGGTAAGCGCGCGCGACGATCGCGCAATAGTATTCCGACTTGCCACGGCCCTCGACCTTGAGGCTGTCGACACCGATTTTCAGATATTCATCCAGCTTCGGCATGATGCACAGGTCTTTGGAATTCAGGATGTAGGACCCGCGCGCATCCTCCTGGATCGGCATCAACTCGCCTGGACGGCATCCTTCTTCCAGCAGGAATTCAAACATCTCCGCATTTTCTTCGGTGACCTTCAGATCCTGCACCGTGCCGTCCTTGAGCCGCATGCGGAAGGTGTAGTTCCAGCGGCAGGAGTTTGCGCAATTGCCTTGATTGGCGCCACGTTCCGCCATGAAATTCGACAAGAGGCACCTGCCGGAATAGGTCATGCACATGGCGCCATGCACAAAGGCTTCCAGCTTGATATCCGGACATTTTTCGCGGATTTCCACCAGCTCCGGATAGGAGACTTCGCGGGCAAGAACCACAAGCTCGGCGCCCTGCTGCTGCCAGAATTTCACCGACAACCAGGAACAGATGTTCGCCTGAGTCGAGATGTGCAGCGGTAGTTCGGGAGCCCGTTCATGCACATATTGAAAGACACCCGGATCGGCGACGATCAGGCCATCTGGTTTTACCTTGCGCACCGTGTCGATGTATTCATCGAGCTTCGGGATGTCCTTGTTGTGCGAAAAGAGATTGAGCGTCAGATAGGCCCGCTTGCCATGGCGATGGCAGAACTCGACCCCCTCGATCACTTCCTCCAGCGAAAACTCGGACTTGGTGCGCAGGGACATGTCCGGCGTGCCGAGATAAACCGCATCCGCCCCATAAAGGATCGCCATCTTAAGCTTGCGCAGATTGCCCGCAGGCATCAGCAATTCGGATCGTTTCTGGGTCATCAGTACCGGACGTGCGCTTTATGAGATTTTGGGGAGAGATTTGAAAAGACTAATAGACGCCGCAGCCCGGCATGCAAAGATAAGGATAAACACGCAGACCGGATACAACCCGTTCTCGTTATTGTCCGGGCCCGTGCAGAGCTTCCAGCCGCACAATATCGAACAACATCAACACAAACTGCCCAGCTAAAAAGTTCGCCGCCCGCATTTCTCCGGGCGGCATTGTTTAGCAAACAGCAGCTTATCTGATCACATGGACCGCACAATTGGCGTGGCGGACAACCCTAGCCGCCGTGGAACCAAGGAAAACGTCTTCCAGCCCAGGTCTGTGCGACGCTAGGATTATGCAATCGATCCCATTCGCACTTGCATAGTCATTGATTGAGTGCCCCGGATGCCCGGACAAAAGACAGGTTTTCGCTCCTGGCAAAGCCGACGCGGCTTCTTTTAGAGTTTTTTCGCTTTCACTGCGGGTGTTGGCCAGTAGCTCACTGGGGATCTGATTTACGATGAAATCCGGTATAGCTTCGACGACATGCATCACCGTGAACTTCGCATCATCGGCTGCAAGTGCACGTGCCACAAGAAATGAAGCTTGCGTGTCATGCTGCTCATCAAAGACAACTGGGATAAGGATGTTTTTATACATGGCTGAAACTCCCATTGATATTCCCGGGTCGTTGAAAACATGATTTTCCATCTTCCAAAATCATGCTCTCACGCTTCCAATTCATAAGGAAGTGTTTCAGACACTTTAGTAGGGCACCTTGATTTGACGCAAAGCGGGTTTTGGCGCTCCCGCCACAACCCTCAGATTGCCCAGAAAACCTGATCCCTAATCAAGGGCAATTTCTTCTAGGCGTGCCGCGGCATCCTGAAGTTTGGGAAGCTTGGAGATCAGGCTGTCGATATCACAGCGCTGTTTCGGCGCATGAATTGACAGGGTCGTCAGGAGCCGCGCCTGATCATCGCGAATGCCGACGGCAATAGCCGTCATGCCATCCATGAACTCTTCGTTGTCGACCGAAAACCGGCGGGATTTTGTTTCCGCCAGCTCATGCTTCAGCTCATCCGGATCTATCAGGGTCTTGCCCGTCCGCTTTTCCAATTGGACGGAGGACAGCAGCCGGTCGAGTTTGTTGCCCGGCAAGGAAGACAGGTACATCTTGCCACTTGCCGTGCAATGGAACGGAACTTGTGTCCCAACCGGAAGCTGAATGCGCAACGGCCAATGGGTTTCGACACGATCCAGATACACCATACCGTCCCGGCCCGGAGCAGCAAGATTGCATGTCTCACCGACATCAGCCGCAAGATCGCGCATGATCCGCAGCCGTTCGGTCCGGATACGCTGTGACGACAGCGTATTCGTCGCAAGTTTGCGCATCCGTTTGCCCGGACCGTAGGACCGGCCGTCAAGGCTGCGCTGCAGGAAGCCCTCGGTTTCAGCTGTTTGCAGCAGACGATGCACGGTCGGCTTCGGCAAGCCCAGCAACTCGCAGAGAGAGGACGGAGCAACAGGTACCCCGGCCCTGGCGACTTCCTCCAGAATGACCAGCAATCGCAGGTTTGTCGGAATTTTTCCTGCTTCTTCTGTCTCGCGGTCTTCTGGCATCTTCAACATTTATCTGTCCGGCAGCAGCATCAGCGCCAATTCGGGAGTCAGTGATACGACCAGCCAAACCCCGATCAACGCTACAAGGTAGGGCACCGTATAGCGAAGGAGCCTGAAATAGGGAACTCCCGTGACCCCCGATGCGACATAAAGATTCAATCCATAGGGTGGTGTTATGAAGCCAATTGATGCGCCAACCAGGAAAATCACCGAGAAATGGATCGGATCCACGCCGACTGACGCAGCGATTGGGGCGAGGATCGGCGCAAGGATAATTGTCACCGGCAAGCTCTCCAGCACCATGCCGGACATGAAGACAATCACCATGGATGTGAACAGAACCGCATGATACCCGCCCATGGAGGTCACAAAGTCACCGATGGTCTGCTGTGCACCGAGGAGCGACAGGATTTGCTGCATGACGACCGATATTGCGATCAGCGGTGCGAGGATGCCGGTAATCTGCGCTGAACGAATGACGATGGACGGAACTTCCCTAACCGTAAAGCCCTGAACCACCAGCATTTCGGCATAGCTCTTTTCGACGGCAGGGCGCTCACCGCGAGCGCCCATAATCTTGTTCAGCGGATAGCTGACAAAACCCGCCAGCATGCAGAAGCCGACGGTGACACCAGCTGCCTCGGTTGGAGAGAACTTGCCGGTGTAAATACCCCAAAGCACCAGGCCGATGGCAAAGAAACCAAGCCACGCACCAAACGCGGTCTTCAGGATACGGTTCAATTGCAGAGGGATAAGGTAACCCCAACCATTAATCCGGCAGATGATCCAGCAGGCGACCTGCATGCCAATCACCATCAAGGAACCCGGGATGATACCAGCGACAAACAGGTCGGAAATCGGCAGGTTCATCAGGAAGCCATAGACGATGAAAATGATCGACGGCGGGATGATAATGCCGACCGTTCCGCCGGCCGCTGCCGTGGCGGCGGAAAACCGCTCATCATATCCGCCCTTGACCATTTCCGGATGAAGCATTGATCCGATCGTTGCGGTGGTTGCAGAATTTGATCCGGAAATTGCCGCAAACAGACCGCACGCTCCCAGGGAAGCCATCGCCAGCCCGCCACGTATCCAGCCTAGCAATGCATAGGCAAAATCGGAAAGCCTGCGCGCAATTCCCGACCGGTTGATCAGATCTCCGGTCAAAATGAACAGCGGCATGGCAAGAAGCGCAAAGCCCTTGTTAAAGACATTCAGCAGCTCGGCGCCAAGATTATCGAGTGTCAGGCCCAGGACAAAGGAACAGCCGATCACCCAGTAGGCGATTACGAGCAAGACCGGCACACCAATCATGAACAGGAAGGTGACACCAATGGAGATCAACGTGACCCAGGTTGCATCGGCCATTACGTGTCCTCCCCGATAACTGCCTGATTGATAAGTGGCCGGCGCTGCCGCCAATTGCTGATGTCATCGGCAAGATTTTCGAAAACCCTGGCAGCCAGCATGACGAAAGACAGGGGGGCGGTTATCAGGAACCACCACTGCATGACATTGTCTGTGCCCAGAACAATCTGGAAGTTGGATGCTGACAAGGCCGTCATCCGCGTCGTTGTCACCATCACGATAACCGCGAAGATGAACCACAGAGCCGCATCAAGGCACAGACAGGTCATCTGCGCCCAACGGGGCATGACGGATCTGAACTCGGAAAAACTGAGATGTGTGCGAAGGCGCACGTTAAAGGCAGCACCAAACCAGGCCATGATCATGAAGAGAAGCGGCGGAATAGTCGTGGACCACGGCTCCTGGTTCTTAAAGACGAAGCGGTCGATCACGCCCCAGAAAATGATGAAGGCGATGGCCAAATAGCTCCACACCATGATGGTGCGTTCCAGGTGCCGGTCCAAGAGTGGAACCAGGCGGTAGACGAACAGAATAAGCAGGCCGCCAATTGCTGTTGCAAACGTGCCTAGTACCCAAGCAGCTTCAGTCTTAAGGGCATTGCGAATTTCCCAACTGTCCTGCGATGCGAACGCACTTAGGATCGCCCCAAGATCCGACCAGATTGCCATAAGGCCCCTCCCCGATCTTCCGGTATTGCCAGTCCAAGATAATAGAGGCCGGCGCGACCTCCTTCGCGCCGGCCCAATCAGCTTAAGTTGTAACTAGGACTTCCACCAGCGGCGCGGCTCGACATTCTCAGGCTTCATGTCTTTGGGCACCTGACGGGCAATGTCATAGATTTCCTGGTAGGTATCTATGCCGCCGGCCCAGCCGTTCAGCCGGTCACGCCATTCCTGCCAAAGCTGCGGCTGGAATTCCGGCGAGCACATTTCCTCAGCCATTTTGACTTCACTGTCCGGCAGGAATGCGCAGCGCACATCATTCTCGACAAAAATCGTGCCTGGAAGCTGCGGATCAGAGAAGCCGACCGTTTTTACCAGCGCCGCTTCGTTGGCAGCCTGTACATGCGCCTGTGCCCAATAAGCTGACTCCAGGACTGCGTCCTGCAGGGCACCATCCAGGCTGTCGAATACGCTTGCCGACATGGATGTATGCTCGGTGCCGCAGAAGAACTTCAGATCAACGGACTGACTGACAACTGGCGACATGTTTGCGTAAGCCACCGCGCTTGCCCATGTTTCAGCGCCATCAATCAAGCCCTGCTTCAGACCGTCAAGAGTTTCTTCCCAGGCCACGGGGACAGGATTGAGGTTCAGCGCCTTCATCGCAATACGTCCGAGCTGGGTGCCCGTCACGCGGTTTTTGGTCCCAAACAGCTGTTCCAGTTTGGTTACGGTCGGACGGTCTGCCCAGCCAAGGCCCAATTGAATTCCGCGCAGTTCACAATGGCTGAAGAGGAACTTCAGGCCGTGGCGCTTTTCCAGCGGATCACGCAGGATACGCTGCGATTCCGGGCTGTACAGGAAATGGTACTGAGATGCTCTGCCCGGGAACATGAAGGCATAGTCCAGTACATTGAGGTAAGGCGCGCCGCCAGCCGAATTCTGGGTAGAGGCTGCGTAGATGTCGACAATGCCCTGCTGGGTTTTCTCAACACAGGAGAGCTGGCCGCAGATCTGGTTGTCGCCAATAAACTCGATCCGGATTTCCCCGTCCGTCCGGGCTTCCAGATCACGGGCGAATTCAAGCGCACCCGCACGTTCAATCAGCAGATTGCGTGCATTAAAACCCGCAGCACCAAACTTTAGGGTGTGTTTCGCCGGTTTGGAAAACCGCTTCTCATAGGTCGATTCCGCAGCCGATGCGAGGTTGGCAAGGCTCATGGCACCACCAAAAGTTCCCGCCGCCAGCAGCGTAGAACTCATCCCGTATGCACCTGCAACACGGAACAAATCGCGCCGCGAAATCCTGTCCAATTTGCTTCCCAAATTCATCGCTTCCTCCCTTTTGCAAATTTTTGAGACATTTCGTTTCAAAAAATGCTAGTTTATTTTGCGCTTTTTGCATAGGGTCTTTTTCAGAAATAAACGGGAGGACCAAAAATGGAGGCTGATTTTGTCGTGATCGGCGCGGGATCATCGGGCTGCGTCATCGCAAATCGCCTGAGTGAGAATCCGTCCAACAAGGTTGTCCTCCTTGAAGCCGGCGGAAGAGATCTGAACCCCTGGATCCACGTGCCGGTTGGCTATTTCAAGACAATGCACAACCCGTCTGTCGACTGGTGTTACAAGACCGAACCTGATCCCGGCCTGAATGGTCGTTCGATCGACTGGCCGCGCGGAAAAGTGCTTGGCGGATCATCGTCGCTCAACGGCCTGCTATATGTGCGCGGGCAAAAGGAAGACTATGACCGCTGGCGCCAGATGGGCAATGAAGGCTGGAGCTGGGACGATGTTCTCCCGCTGTTCAAGCGCTCGGAAGATCAGGAACGCGGAGCCGATGACTACCATGGCACCGGCGGTCCACTTTCGGTGTCGAACATGCGCATTCAGCGTCCAATATGTGATGCCTGGGTCGCAGCAGCACAGACGGCAGGTTATCCCTTCAATCCGGATTACAACGGTGCGTCCCAGGAAGGTGTCGGTTACTTCCAGCTGACGACCAAGAACGGCCGCAGATGCAGCGCTGCCGTCGCTTACCTGAAACCGGCGCGTAGCCGCGAGAACCTGCAAATCGTCACCAATGCGCTCGTCAGCAAGATCGTCCTAGACGGTAAGAAAGTGACCGGCGTCCGCTACCTGGACAAATCTGGTGTTGAGCAGACAATCACCATCCGGCGCGAAGTCATACTATCCGGCGGGGCCATCAATTCCCCTCAGGTTTTGATGTTGTCCGGCATTGGTGATCCGGAGCACTTGAAAGATCATGGCGTAGACCCGGTTCATGAGCTGCCCGGTGTCGGGCGCGGTCTTCAGGACCATCTGCAGGCACGGCTAGTCTACAAGTGCAACGAACCAACGCTGAACGATGAAGTGCGTAGTCTCTTCAACAAAGCGAAGATTGCCTTGAAGTATGCGCTCTTCAGGGCCGGCCCGATGACGATGGCAGCAAGCCTGGCAACAGGTTTTCTGAAAACTAGGCCGGAACTGGAAACACCCGACATCCAGTTTCATGTACAACCCTGGTCCGCCGACAGTCCCGGCGAAGGTGTCCACCCCTTTTCCGCCTTTACAATGTCGGTCTGCCAGCTACGGCCCGAAAGCCGTGGCGAAATCCGTCTTACCGGTGCTGACCCGAAGCGCTATCCGAAAATCATCCCTCGATACCTATCGACGGAGACGGACTGCAATACAATCGTCGATGCCGTAAAAATCGCCAGGCGCATTGCCAGAAACGCCCCTTTGACATCAAAAATCTCTGAGGAGTTCCGGCCTACATCCAGCCTGGATATGGAAGATTATGAAGGCACGCTGGATTGGGCTCGCCAGAACAGCGTCTCAATCTACCATCCGACCGGGACGTGCAAGATGGGGACCGGCGAGGATGCCGTTGTCGACTCACGCCTTCGGGTGCATGGCATTGAAGGCCTACGCGTCGCCGATTGTTCAATCATGCCTGAAATCGTGTCCGGCAACACCAATGCTCCGGCAATCATGATCGGCGAGAAAGCCTCTGATCTTATTCGCGATAAATCTGCCTAACTGGCGAGCCTCTAATAAGGAGAGGCTCGCCCATTGCTCGCACAACGGATCAGAGGTCACGCACTGCGGTTGAACGGATCTCTGGCCATTTGGAGAAAGCGCCAGAAATCACTTCGTCCCGCTTTTCAAGGTACTTCTCGAAAATGGTGGCATTGACGAACAGGTACAATTTGCCATCGACAATGTCTGCATAGCGGACATCACCATCAAGTTTTTTGCCGACAAAGACGCCAAAGGCACAGAAGCCGCCGAACTGGGGCAGGTAGGCATCCGGGTTGGCTTCAAACTTCTTCTGGGTCGCCGCATTGGCGAAGTAGTAATCGACGCCATCGTGTGCGGAGGTGAAGACAGCATTGCCGGCACCCGGAGCTTCGCTTTCGAACATTGAAACTGGATCAACACCGTGCATGCCCAGCGGTTTGCCGGTGAGTGTCAATCCGTTGTTGACGTTGTACTCGTCTACTGCAAACGCAGCGGTGGAAAGCGTCAGCGCAATGGCGGTTGCGAGCGTGGTCAGGGCAAATTTCTGTTTCATCGTTTTGGTCCTCTTCATTTCAGGGAATTGTTTTGAGCTCAAGCGGAGCGGGTGATGCGTTCAACCGCGTCGTCGGTCCACCACACACCGTTGGCGACCATGCGGAAGTTGATGATTGCAGCGAGGTAACCGTCGCCTTCGGGAACCTTCGCGCCGGCGGTCGCATCACGGACAACAGCGACCTCGTAGCCGAGCTCAAGAAGGTCGTAGAGGTGTGCTTGGGTACAAAGGTTGGCGGACATGCCGGCAAGAATGACCTTGTCGATACCGCGCTTGCGCATTTGGAGATTGAGGTCGTTCTGCGCCGGGCTATAGACCTTGTGCGGCGAACAAACGATGGTTTCGCCATCCTCGATGTATTTCTTGTACTGCGGCATCCAGTCGGCACCGGAGCCTTCGAAGTTTTCCAGCGACAAGGGGCCGAGCCGGTCGAACATGCCAATTGAGTGCATGGTCTTTTCTAGCGTGCCTTCAAATTGCCATTTGTGATCGTGCGGGTAGTAGTAGTGCGGAGAGATGAACACCGGCATGCCGGAAGCCTTGGCAGCCTTGAACAGGCGTTCGATGTTGTCGACGGTGCCTTGTTCAGTCACGCTTTCGCCAACAACGCCCCAGGTCACACCATCTTCTGACAGGAAATCGATTTGCGGATCGGTTACGACCAGCGCAGTGCGGCCGGGAACAATTTCCATATCGATTTGCGGTAGGCCCGGCTTTTCCGGATCGGCATAATGGGCACGCGCTTCTTCAGTTGCGGCTACAGCTTCTCCCGTTGCGAGACCCGCAGCACTCAAGGTTGCTGCGCCAGCGGCACCGGCAAGCAGACGGCGGCGGGCAAGGTCCACTCTTTCCTGCGTAACTCCGCAGCCGCACTCATGGTCTTTTTCATGTTCATGGTCATGCTTGGTTTTCATGTCGGTTCTCCTTTCAAGTGTTGGGCCGCGCAAGTCGTAGGTCACGGCCAGGTCGGCGGCACCGCATCCCTCTTCAGGAGGCATAGCCCTCCCGTTCACGGACAATCTCTGGCCGTGCTGATTGAGGTAATTCGTCCGCTTTCCTTGGGGATTGGCGCCGTTCAGGCGGCGCCAAAATTCAAAGGCTGGTCATAGGTTTACGTGTAACGCTATCTGGCTCGGCCGCGGGAAGGCGGACGGTTAGCAGGGCACCGCTGCCATTTGGTTGATTGCGGGCCAAAACCCGTCCGCCATGGCGTTCAGCGATCACACGCGTGATCCAGAGCCCGAGACCGCTGGAGCCTCTCTTGCCGGAAGGAGCCAAGGGCGAGCCACCCAGCGGACGGAAGGCCCGTAGCAAATCTGCCGCGCCGAAACCCGGGCCATCATCGCCGATGCAAACCTGGATGCTGCCATCATCTGCCGCGCTGATCTTGCAAGTAATCGTGCCACCTTCTGGAGAGTGTTTGAGGGCGTTGCCGATCAGATTGTCAAAGGCTTCGAACAGTAGTTCCTGATCACCCAGGACAAGCACCGGATCTATGGCCAGGCAACGGAAGGCGATTGATTTGCGCCGGGCGGCAGGCTGGTTGATGGTAAAAACCATCTGCAAAACTTCAACCAGATTGACGGTCGTCATCGTACCAGAGAGCGGATCGCGTCCGCTACGCGCGCGCTCCATGACAGCGCTGAGCATTTGTGACATACGGCCGATGATTTGATCCGCTCTCTCCGCCTTGCGCGCTATATCGGGCTGCCTGCCATCTTCTGCTCCACGCGAAATATCCTCAACGAGAAGCGCCAGATTGGAGAGAGGCCCCTTCAGGTCATGCGCCACAATTGAGAGGGCATTCCCGAAGGCATCCGGGTCATCCTTCTTGCGTCTAGGGATCCCCAGTTCGCCGTTGAGTTGATGCAAGGCAGCGATTTCAGCCGGACCGGAGCCTTGATGGATGATCTGTTCGGTATGCATGTCATGGTCCTTTCAAGAAAAGGCTTCGAAAGCGGTTGCGGCACGGTTCGAGCAGTGGCGCATGTCCCGCTGGTCTTATGGTTTGACGCCAGAGAGGCCAGATTGATTTGGGAAACGAAAAACGGCGGGGAAGGCTCCGGCGGACGCGGACTGATAAATCTTGGGCATGAGAACCTTCCGTTGGTTCGGATCTGAGTGATCGAGTTGTCTTGATGTCTACAAGTGACGCCAAATTCTATACAGACAGGTCTGTCTATTTGTCAAGCGCACATTCAGATCAGCAAATCGTGAACTTGAAAGTTATTGAAATTGTAGCTAAATCTGCTTTTAAGAAGACAGAACTGTCTGACTAATGGAGCAAAAAACTGAAGTCACGTCGGGACCACCTCATCAAAACAGCCTTCCGCCTTTTCTATAAGGGCGGCTTCAATGCAACGGGCATCGACAAGATCCTGGCAGAGGCGGGCGTTGCCAAAATGACGCTCTACAAGCACTTCCCTTCTAAAGACGACCTGATCCTGGCGGTGCTAGAGTACCGGGATGAGCAGTTCTGCACCTGGCTCTTTACGGAGATGGAACAGGCCGGACCGGATCCGCGCCACCAACTGCTGGCAATGTTTGACGCGCTTGAGAGCTGGTTCAATGGCAAGGCGTTCAAACCACTCGGATTCAACGGCTGCGCATTCATCAATGCGGCAAGCGAGTTCGGCGACCTCAAACATGCCGCTCACCAAACGGCCGCAGAGCACAAGAACCGGATTGTCGATCATCTTGAAAGGCTCTGCGCCGAGGCTGGCGCCGATGACGCTCACGACCTCGCGGAGAAACTGGCGCTTTTGAAAGAAGGCGCCATTTCCACCGCCCATGTCAGAGGCATGCCGGAGGCAGCCCAAATCGCAAAAACCATCGCCAGGACGCTGATTGATGCTCAGTGCGTTAACGGAACCGGATAGTCTGCGCTAGCTGACCAGCGAGCTGATTGAAATACGATCTCGTCAGGCTCTGTTGAAAAACGCTGAACGCAGATCCTCAATTGACCATTCGATGTCAATTCGTACGGGAAGCCGACATTTCGCGGAACCTTTCAAACATCGAAAGGTATTCCGCGGGTATATCTCTAAAGGAGATGATACCCACAACAGCTTCGCCTTCAATGACGGGCAAATGCCGGAAACGGTCACCCAATTTGACCGCGAGTGCGTCTGAAATCGCGTCCTTGCTTTGCACCGTTACAGGATCCGGTGTCATGATGTCGCCCGCAGTCGCGTCATCCATCGACAGGTTTTTGCCCACTCCGCGGAACACGATATCCCGCTCCGTCAAGATGCCAGCCAACTTCCCGTCATCAATTACGGCAACAGCACCCACGCTGTTTTCCATCATCACGTTGGCCGCTTCGCGGATCGAGGCCTGTTTTGAAATGCTGATCAGGGGACGCCCGGCCAATATCTCTCCGATCGATTTGGTTATCATCAGTCACCCTTCAACAATCCGCGTTGAGCAGAGTTTACGTGAGCAAGTTTTTGCCTTCAACTCGCAGAATGGCGTACCCGTATCGTTGGCATGGCCGACCAAACGGCAAAACCAGACATCTGCTCACTCGTCGTGCCGCGAATCCGCCAAACGCTGTCCCGCGACCTCATTCAACAATTTTTACACGCGCACCTTTGGCGGTCAGACTTTGCAGGATCGAGCTTGACGGAGAAACATCCGTCACCAGCGTCGTGTTTTCGTTCCAGCGCAAAATACGCTTGAGCGACTGCGTTCCCAGCTTGGAGTGATCCGCAACGACAATCGTCTGCTGGGCCTGACCTATCATGGCCGTATAGACACCGGCCGCGGAAGGCAGGGCTTCACTTACGCCGATCTCATCGACGGCAGATGCGCCGATAATTGTACAGTGAACATTGTACTCGTTGATGAAGCGCAAAGTTTCTGGGCCATGCACCAGCCGCTCCTGAAGCTCAACGTTGCCAGGCAGCGAAATCACGTCAAACTGCGGATTCGAAGCCAGCTCCACTGCGACCTGAAACGATGCCGTCAAAATGGTCATGTGCCTGTCGATCGATTTTAGCGCGCGCGCCAACAGTAACGTCGTGGCACCACCGCCGACGTAAAGGCTCTCGACATCGTCCAGTAACTCAACCGTGGTTTTGGCTATCCGTTCGCGCTCGGCAACAAAGAGTTTGAGGCGCTCGGACAACGCGGGCTCCAAATTGGACTTGCGCACAGCACCGCCGTAGGTGCGGCGGATACGTCCATCTGCATCAAGCTCCGCCAGATCCCTGCGTATGGTTTCTGCAGAGACCCCCAATTCATAGGCCAGCTCGTTCACACGTTTGGCAGGGTCGAGCCCGAGCACATCCAAAATCCGCTCGTGCCGGCGCGTTTTTTTTGACTGTTTCTTGGGCACAATGCACCTCCTTTCATCAAAATACCGGAAATTTCGACGCGATCGATCATTTTTTTGCCCGTCTTCCTACAAAATATGTTTGCACTTAGTCATTTTGAGTGGTTTATTATGCCCAACTTCAGTGAGGGTCGCGTGTTCAATTACGGCTATTTCTCTTTCACATCCAAAGAAGAGCTGCTGAGCAAGGCGGCCGAATATTGGAATCCGGGCAAGGTCAATTTCTGGCAAGAGGCCGGAACACCCATGGTGATTGACCGCCGTGAGGGCTACCGGCTGCATGACATGTCGGGCAAAACCTTGATCGACCTGCACCTGAACGGCGGCACCTACAACTTCGGGCATCGGCACCCAGAGCTGGTGGAGGTGCTGAAATCAGGCCTCGATTATTTTGACATGGGAAACCATTGGTTCCCTTCAGTGGCCCGGGCGGCATTTGCGGAAAAGTTAGTCAAGACCGCGCCGCATATGAAATATGCCATCTTTGGCGCAGGTGGAGCCGAGGCTGTTGAAGTCGCGATCAAGACCGCGCGCTATGCGACCAAACGCAAGAAGATCATTTCGATCATCAAAGGATACCACGGCCACTCCGGCCTGTCGGTTGCGACCGGGGATGAACGGTTTACCAAGATCTTCCTCGCCGATCGCCCGGAAGAATTCATCCAGGTTCCGTTCAACGAACCGGACGCGCTGGAACGTGAGCTTAAAAAGGGCGATGTAGCTGCCTTTATCATCGAGACAATCCCGGCAACTTACGGCTTTCCCTTGCCGGAAGACGGCTATCTGAAGACTTGCCAGGACCTGTGCCGGAAATACGGTGCCAAGTTCATCTCGGATGAAGTGCAGACCGGGTTGATGCGCACAGGCGTGATGTGGGGCTGGCAGGGATATGGCCTGCAACCGGATATCTTCGTCTGTGGCAAGGGCCTGGGCGGCGGCATCTATCCGATCAGCGCCTGCATGGTGACCGAAGAGTGCGGTCAGTGGCAGGTCGAGGATGGTGCTGCGCATATTTCGACCGCGGGCGGATCCGAATTGGGCTGTCTGGTTGGGCATCATGTAATTGAGATGCTGCAACGGCCCGAGATCATATCGAACATCGACTTCGTGGCTCAATTCTTTGCCCAGTCAATGGCTGAGATGATGGCCCGCCACAGTGACATCTTCTGCGGCGTGCGTCAGCGTGGCGTCGTGCTGGGTCTCGAATTTGATCACCCCGAAGGCGCAGTTGCCGTGTCCAGAGCGCTTTATGAAAACGGAGTTTGGGCGATCTTCTCGTCGCTCGACAAAAGGGTTCTGCAATTCAAACCCGGCGTTCTTAAGGATGTCGAGCTGTGCCAGGAAATCATGGACCGCTTTGATGCCGCGATGCCGCGTGCCCGTCAGTTGCTCAGCAAAATGGGGAGTTCGTGGTAATGGATGGCGCGTTGCTGAATGTCCCCGATCGGGATTTGTCGTCTGCCCGAATGAAAGTGATCCGGGCAGCCTGGGCGGCGAAGTACTATCGCAAATTCGACCGGGACGCCGTGTTGCGCATAGCCGAAGCCGTCGCCAAGGCTGGTTACGAAAAAGCAAGCTATTTCGCCGAACAGGCAGTCCAGGAAACCGGCTATGGCGTGGTCGCGCACAAGACCCTTAAGAACCAGCTGTGCACACACGAATTGCTGGACTACTACCGCGGTCTTGATCTGGTTTCGCCCCGTGTCGATACCGAACGCAAGATTATCGAAATTCCCTCTCCTGCAGGTGTTGTCTTTGCTCTAGCTCCGGTCACGAACCCGGTTGCAACAGTCTACTACAAGGCGATGCTGGCCATTTTGAGCCGCAACGCCATCGTGCTGAGCCCGCACCCCCTTGCAAAGGACTGCTCCGGTGAAGCCGCGCGCCATTTGGCCGAAGCGGCAGAAGCAGCCGGTGCGCCATCCGGTTTGATCCAGTGTGTCGAACAGCCCTCGGTTTCGCTGGTTGAAGACATCATGTCTTCTGAAAAAGTCAACGTCATTATGGCCACCGGCGGCAACGCGATGGTGCGGGCCGCCTACTCGTCAGGCAATCCAGCTTTGGGTGTCGGACCAGGCAATGCCGTTGCCTATGTCGATCCTTCCGCTGCCGTTGATACCGCCGCACGATGTCTGGTTGACAGCAAAAGTTTCGATAATTCGATCCTGTGCACCAACGAGAGCATCTGCCTAACTCTTGAACAGAACCGTGGGAATATGGAACGCGCGCTGCGCACTGCCGGCGCTCACATCTGCAACGCGGAAGACACGGACAGACTGCGCGATTACCTCTGGACCGACGGCAAGTTCAACTTGGAGGCCATCGGGAAATCAGCGGTCTGGATCGCAAAAGAAGCCGGCATTCGTGTGAACGATTCCGCGAAGATACTGGTGCCCGTCGTTGAACGCCCGGGACTGGATGATGTGCTGTTCAAGGAAAAGCTATGCCCCGTTCTGACCCTGACGGCTGCCATTGATTTTGATCAGGCCGTGACCTTTGCGGCCCAGGCGGCGAAACGTGGCGCGGGACATTCAGCGGCGTTTCACGGAGAAAATCATCACCGGCTGATTGCATTTTCCAGCGCAATGCCGGTGAACCGGGTCGTGGTCAACGCCCCCTGCAGTCAGGGAGCCGCCGGCTTTGCGACTCACCTGCCGCCGTCCTTCATGATTGGTACCGGGTATTCTGGCCGGTCTTCGGTTGGAGAAAATGTTGGACCGCAGCATCTGGTCCACTGGACCAAGGTGGCATTTGGCCGCGACGTGCCCGCCGACCTTTCCTCGCTGGATTTCGACGCGCTTTCAAAAAACCCTGCACCGGACGTGGCAGCGCCTATCACCAACCCGCCCGAACCTGAACTGACCAAGGATGTCTTGCGCGCCATGATCCTCGAAGAACTTCGCAGCTTGAAAGGCGCTTCCGAATGACCGACCTCCGCGCCTCGATCTTTATTGATCAGTTGCAGCCGCAGACGCTTGCTTACATTTCGACATGGATGCGAGGCACCCTGCCCCGGCTTCGCATGGCCGCGCAAATCGTTGAAATTGCGCCGGGTCTGGATATTGAGGCGCTGACTGACATTGTCCTGAAAAGCGCCGAGGTCCGCGCGGGATTGCTGGTGGTCGAACGTCAGTTTGGAACCCTGCAATTCCACTCTCATTCGACGGCAGAAGTGCATTCCGGTGCAGCCGCAATTCTAGAAGCGCTTGGCCAAACAATGGATGACGTGGCTCGGCCCAAAATCCTGGCGTCGAAACTGGTCACGAACGTCGATGACCAACACGCTTTCTTGATGAACCGCAACAAACTGGGATCGATGGTGATCGGTGGAGACAGCATTTATCTGCTGGAGTGCCAATCAGCTGCCTACGCCATTCTTGCCTGCAATGAAGCTGAGAAGGAAGCAGACATCAAAGTGATCGACATGCGGATGATCGGCGCAAATGGCCGTGTTTATCTTGCTGGAACCGAGGCCGATGTGCGCAACGCGCGCAATGCTGCAGAACAGGCTTTACGTGATGCAGGGGCGGTTTGATGTCAGCAATACGCGACGAAATCCGCGCGATTTTGCGCGAGGAACTGTCCACTATTTTGTCCGAGCATTCCGGCACACAGACGGAAACCGTGAGGATCGAAACTTCGGACGACTTGAACGCCTTTGCCCGGCGTTTGATGGAGCAAGCCTCGGAACCGGGCTTTGCGGACAGGGTTCAAAACGGCTCGCTTCGGTTTGTTCTAGAGCGATCAAGCCCGGTCATGCAGCAGCGCGCAATTCCCGCTGCACCAGCCTTGGTTGGCGCCGCGCCGAAACCAAAGGCTCCCCTGCTCGACAAGAAACTCATCACCGAGGCGGATCTCGCAGCCTTTGGGCCGGGAACCCTGCAGGTGCCAACGCAGGCACGCATGACGCCGCTGGCCAAAGACGAAGCGCGGCGCAAGGGCATTCGGATCGAAAGGATTGATGGATGATCAAAGGGCGTGTGACGGGAAAAATCTGGTCTTCGAGACGTGTCGACACACTGCCTGGCGGCGCGTTGCTTGAAGTGGAAATTGATGGCGGCGGCCGGCTGATTGCCTTCGATCCGCTTGGATGCGCAACCGACGAAGCAGTGCTGATCACCCAAGGTTCGGTGGCCGCCGCGTATTTCAACGGCCGTACCGCGCCGGTGGATGCGCTGATCATCGGATCCATCGACGAGACATCAAAAAAATAGTTTTGGAAAGGGAAAACCCATGGCGAATCTTGCAATCGGAATGATCGAAACAAAGGGCTACGTGCCCGCATTGTCCGCAGCCGACGCGATGGTGAAAGCCGCCAATGTCGAGATCGTGGCCCGCAACGAAGTGGGCGGCGGCCTTGTATCGGTCGTGGTCAAAGGCGATGTGGGCGCAGTCAAGGCAGCCACGGAAGCAGGGGCACAGGCCGCGAGCTCTGTCGGCGATGTGACCGCGGTACACGTCATTCCCCGTCCTCATGCGGATCTTGGAAAACACTTCGAAGCAGTGAAGTGAACGGCAAAGCTTGGTGGCGATGAGATATGACTGAACTTCGCGTTTACCTCCCGATCGCTGATCTTCAGCCGCAGTTTGCGGCCTATCTGTCGTCGCCGACCCGCGCTCGGGCCTATCCACCATTCAAGGGGCAGAACTCTCTGATCATTGAGGTGGCCCCAGCGCTAAGCATTCATCGCATCGCGGATCTGGCGCTGAAAGAGGCGCCAGATATGGAGCCGGGCATTCTGTTCACTGAACGGCAATTCGGGCTTCTGGAGCTACATGCTGACAGGATGGAAGATCTGGATGCCGCTGGCAAAGCAATCCTGAAAGGCATTGGCGCAAAGGCCAGCGATCAACTCGCTCCAACGGTGCTCTATCACGACATTATCGAGGATTTGTCTGACCAGCACGCGATCATCCTGAACCGCTCACGTGACGGATCGATCCTCGTACCCGGTGTAGCGTTGCTGATTTACGAAATGGCGCCTGCGCTGTTTGCCTGTGTCGCGGCGAACGAAGCGGAAAAGGCAGCGCCGGGCCTGACAATCAACGACGTGCAGATGATGGGTGCAACGGGGCGCATCTTCATGTCCGGAACGGTCCAGCAAATGACCATCGCCCGCGACCGCATCACGGAGGTCCTAAGCAAAATCAAGGGACGAAAAGGCTGAAAATAAAAGAGGAAACCAGCCCAAGCCTAACCATCAGAGGAGAATAGAACATGAGTCTTTCGAGGCGGAAATTTCTAAGTCACACAGCAGCCCTTGGCGGGGTTGCCGCTCTTGGGCCACTGGCTAGTCCGGCTTTTGCCAGCCGCAATGATCAACTGAACATCCTGTGTTGGGAAGGCTACAATTCCGACGCGCTGCTTGATCCGTTTCGAGCAGCAAAAGCGGGTTCTACGGTACGGGCCGAAAGCGGCACATCCGACCCGGACATGATCAACAAGTTGCGGGCCGGCGAAACCAGCGTCTGGGACCTGATCAATGTCAACCAGCCCTGGGCTCGCGATCAGCTGTATCCGGAAGGTCTGATCAAGCCTTTGAACAAAGAGCGGTTCATGCCGCACTTTGAAAAGATGCTGCCCGAGTTCAAGAACTACCCGCTCGCATTTGCCGATGACGGAGAACTGATCGGCATGCCCCAGCGGTACGGCCCGTTCAGCTTTGTGGTGAACACGGATGTCATCAGCCGCAAGATGGCTGAAGATGAGGGATGGAACTTGTTCCTCGACCCGGCGATGAAGGACCGTTACGGGGTTCTGACCTATGACAACTGGAACGTGATCCATATGTGCCTGACGGCGGGTCTGAATCCGTTTGCTCCGGTTGAAGGGGAAGATGTCACCAAGTTCAAGTCCACAGCCGAAGCAATCTTTGGCGGCGCCAAGCTTCTGACGGACGATCTGGTGGCAATGAACACCGCATTGATCAACGGAGAAATCGACGCCTATTTCACCGGCGGCACCTACACCGCATCGCCTGCGCGATTTGACGGTGCAACAAACGTCCGTGCGATCACGCCAAACTCCGGCCCCCGTCGATGGTAAAGGCGGCGTTGTCTGGATCGAACTGACTTCGGCGGTCAACAATCCCGACCCAAGCAGTCTTGCCGAAGACTTCCTGGACTACGTTCAAGGTGCCGAAGCATCCAAAACAGTTGCTTTCACCGAAGGCACGTACAATCCGGTCAGCCAAATGGGCAATCCGGAAGTCATGGCCCTGTTTGATGCGGAAGAGTTGGACGCGATCCAGATGGACAGCTTGGCTGAAGAGATGTCCCGTTCGCTGGATTATGAGGTCGTGGCATCTTACGACACCCTGATCGACATCTACACACAGGCCCGTCGTTCCTGATGACCTTGTAAAAGCGCGCAGTGCATCAAACTGATGCCGCGCGCTGACAAATGAGAGACTCCATGACTTCAGACGCCCTCCTGCGCCTTCAAGGCGTTGTTAAAAAATTTGGCGAATTCACCGCCTTGCATGGCGTCAACCTCGACATTCACGAGGGCGAGTTTTTCACCATCGTCGGTCCATCCGGCAGTGGCAAGTCAACCATGATCCGCCTGCTCGTCGGGATGGATGAAATCACAGAAGGGGCGATCTGGTTGCGTGGCAATCGGATCGACCACACGCCGGCGAACGAACGGCCAACTTGCATGGTGTTTCAATCGCTGGCGTTGTTCCCGCATATGAGCGTCGGCCACAACATCGAGTTTCCCCTAAAACTCAGGAAAGTTCCGGCGGAAAAGCGCAAGGCCCGGGCTCTGGAGCTTTTGGACCTTCTTCGTCTGCCACGTGACTATTACGACAAACGCATTTCTCAATGTTCAGGTGGGGAGCGGCAGCGTGTTGCACTGGCACGTGCGCTGGCGTTCGATCCTGAGATCCTGTTTTTTGATGAACCCCTGTCAGCCCTTGACTACCGGCTCCGCAAAACGCTGGAAAAAGAGCTGAAAGACCTTCACCACCGCACTGGCAAGACCTTTGTCTACATCACCCACTCGCTTGAGGAGGCGATGGTGATGTCGGACCGGATCGCGATCATGAAAGACGGCCGGTTTGAACAAATCGCTGTTGCCGATGAAATCTACAGCAGGCCCTACAGCCGCTTCGTTGCCGAATTCATGGGTGAGGTAAACCTCTTCAATGTGACTGCGGCCCAAGGATCACTATCAGGGCAAGGGCTTACAGTTGGTCCCGAGGTTACCCAGACAGACTTGCCTGAGGGAGAAAAGGGCCTGTTGATGGTGCGCCCTGAATACGTGCGCTTTGGCGGCGACGGCGACAGCTTTGATTACACGGTGTCCGGACGGTTGCTGGAAGAATACGCCTTGGGCTCACGCATCCAATACGAAATAGAAGTCGCAGGCGGGCAAATCATCACGGTCGAAAAACTGCGCGAAGACCGCGCAACCGCCAAGATCGGAACCGAAGTCACGCTCGGGTTCGATGCCGCAAACACTCATTTGATCGTCGAGCACTGATGAAGACGCTGAACAACAAACTGGGATATCAATCCTCATTGCCAATGATGGCTGTCTTCGCAATCGCGTTCTTTGCACCGCTGGTCGTCGTCGCGCTGTTTTCCATCATGCCGCCCAAGGTTTTCAGCTTGGCCAACGCCCCCGACTTCTCGGCTTATTCGGTGTTTTTCAAGCAGGGCTACTACAAGTCGTTGATCTGGTCGCTGGGCATGGCACTGGCATCGACCGTCATCCTGCTGATCATCTGCTGGCCGTTGGCATTTGGCATGGCCAAAGTGTTCAAGAAGTTCACCTTAGTCCTGACCATCGCCGTGGTGATGAGCCTGTTTGTATCGGAGAATATCCGGCTGTTTGGCTGGGTTTTAACTTTAATGAAGGGTGGCCTGATCGAAGGGCATTTCCGGGCCTGGACCGGCGTTGGCTTCGACAGCCCGCTTTACGGCGTTCCAATCATTGTTGCCGGGCTTGTCTATGTTTATTTGCCCTTCATGCTGTTCCCGCTGGCGCAGGGGATTTCCATGGTGCCCGACGATGCGCGCCAGGCCGCCGCCGATCTGGGAGCCACACGGTGGCAGATTTTCACGCATATCGATCTTCCTCTGGCCGCACCCGGTATTGTCGTCGGCTGTCTGCTGAGCTTTGTTCTGGCCGCAGGTGCGGTGGCTGAAGCCAAGATCCTGGGCGGACAGGCCGTAATAACGATCGCTGACGACATTGAAACTGCATTCACCTTCGGTCAGGACTGGCCGCTCGGGTCAGCCCTGTCGGTCATTTTGATCGTCATCATCGGTTCATTGGCGCTCTTCGGCGTCTCACGCGTCGATCTGGACCAAATCATGGGAAGGAAACGGTAATGCCCACTTCCCGATCTACCCGCATCGCCCTTTTCTTCTACGGTATTCTGGTCATTGGCCTTTTGTATCTGCCGCTGGTGTCCGTCGGCTTTGCCTCGGTATCGCGTGCCCGGTATCTGAGCTTTCCGATCAAACGCTATTCCTACAAGTGGTATGGCGAGGTGTTGGAAAGCGGCACGGTCCGGGATTTGTTGCTGACCTCGCTTTCAGTTGCGGTAATTGTGACGATCCTGTCAGTTGTGATTGCCTTTTTCGGGGCGCTGGCTTTTGCCCGCTATGACTGGCGGTACCGCTCGACCTTTCAGAAACTGATACTGCTGCCAATCTTCTTCCCGCAAACTGTCCTGGGGCTGGCCTTGCTGATGTGGTTCAACGCACTTGGCGTCATCCCGTCATGGAAGACCGCCGTGGTGGCACATCTGGTCTGGATCGCACCGATCGCAACACTGATCGTTGCAATCCGGGCGTACAGCTTCGATCCGGCGTTGGAAGAAGCTGCAAGGGATATGGGCGCAAACACCCCCACAATCCTGCGCGAGATCACTTTGCCCTTGCTGATGCCGGGACTGGTGTCGGCAGGCTTGTTTGCCTTCCTGCTGAGCTGGGGCAATTTCCCACTGTCTTTGTTCACCACCGGTGCGGATTCGACCCTACCTGAATGGCTCTACGCCAAGATGGTTTCTGGGTACTCGCCACTGGTACCAACATTGGGGATCTTGTCGGTCGTAGGTTCGTTTGTACTGATCCTCACCGCCTTCGCTCTGTCCTGGCTATTCAGATCAATCAAAGACAGCCGCACAGCATAAAGCTGACCAACAAGGAGAATTCCATGCTGACTTCGCTGAAGGGAAAATCCATCATCGTGACCGGCGGTTCCAAAGGGATAGGCCGGGGGATTGCAACGGTGTTCGCCCGGCAAGGGGCGAAGGTGACAATTGTTGCCCGCAATGAGACCGAACTGCAGACCGCCGCCGAAGAAATTGCAGGAGACGTCCGTTACGAGGTCTGCGACGTTTCGGATTGGGGTGCCGTCAAAGCCATGGTTGACAGCACTGCGAGCGCACAAAATGGGCTCGACGTGGTCTGTGCCAACGCGGGCGCTTTTCCTCAGACCAAGATTATCGACATGGACCCGGAAGAATGGGACGGCGTTATGGCGACCAACCTGCGCTCTTCCTTCCTTGCCGTCAAAGCGGCAATTCCACATTTTGAAAAGGCTGGCAAAGGCCGGGTGGTTCTAACGTCTTCGATCACTGGCCCGGTGACTGGCTTTCCAGGCTGGGCCCACTACGGCGCGTCCAAGGCGGGGCAACTCGGCTTTTTGAAAACCGCCGCGATGGAACTGTCCCGTTACAACACGACGATCAACGCGGTCATGCCGGGCAATATCTATACGGAAGGGTTGCAGGACCTCGGGCAGGAGTACCTGGACACCATGGCTGCCTCAATCCCCCTGAAGCGCCTGGGAGATGTCGAGGACATCGGCAACGCGGCACTGTTCTTTGCCTCCGACGAGGCGGGCTACATCACCGGCCAGCAGATCGTGGTCGACGGCGGACAAATCATTCCAGAATCCCTGGAAGCCATCGAAGAAATATAAAAGGGGAACGCACAATGGATGGATCGGATATGCCGCTGGAAGAATTGCTCGGCCATCTGAACGGGCTGGCAAATGATGCGCTGGCACTTTGGGATCTGCCGGAGGGTGCATCAGCCCGCCTGATAAATGTTTCCGAGAATGCGACATATCTGGTCGAAGCCCGTGGAGGGCACCGTTCAATCCTGCGCGTTCACCGCGAGGCCTATCACACGCGCCGGGCAATCGAATGTGAACTGCTTTGGCTCGATGCATTGGGCGCCGCCGGTGTTGTGGAAACACCCGGCTACTACAAGGGCAAGAACGATTCAGCCATCCAGGAGGTAACGGCGCACGGCCTGCCTGATCCGCGTTTTGTGGTTTTGTTCGAATTTGTCGAGGGGACTGCGCCTGATGAAAATGGAGACCTGAGCGCAGGCTTTGAAGAGCTGGGAGCCATCGCCGCCCGCTGCCACAACCATGTGATTGACTGGAAAAAGCCCGAGCCTTTTGAACGTCTGACCTGGGACGTCGAGACAGTGTTCGGTGCAACTCCGACATGGGGAAACTGGCGCGATGCGCCCGAGGTTACGCCTCAGGTTCGTGACGTTCTGGAGCAGGTTGAGGCGACGGTCCGCGCTCGTCTTGGTGCCTATGGCAAAGGTGCCGAGAGGTACAATCTGATCCATGCTGACATGCGGTTGGCCAATCTACTTGTCGACAGCAGCGGCACGCGTTTGATCGATTTCGATGACTGCGGGTTTGGCTGGTACATGTACGATTTTGCCGCTGCCATCAGCTTTATCGAAGATGATCCGCGCGTTCCCGACTGCAAGTCAGCCTGGATCAAAGGCTATCAGTCGGTGCGGCCGCTAAGCGACGCCGACCTCGCCGAGATTGACACCTTCGTCATGCTTCGGCGTATGGCATTACTGGCCTGGATCGGCAGCCATATCGAAGCGCCCGAACCCCAGGCGCTTGCAGCCGGATTTGCCGCAACGACGGCCCGGTTGGGGCAGGAATGGATGGACCGGCTGACATGAACTGGAAAACAGCCCTTCGCAGTTTTTACTACGAACACGCAGCAGAACCGGACGACATCACGCTTCATCCGCGGACCACAGCGCTGCTGGTTATCGACATTCAAAACACCTACCTCGAAGTACCTGACGACCCTGCAGAAGCACAGCGCTGGCAACCATTCCTTGGCCGGATGAACACCAAGGTCATCCCCAACACGGCCGACCTGATTGCCTGGGCCCGTTCTACCGGCATAGAAGTCATGTTTGCCCGCATTGCCTGCCAGAAAACCGACGGCCGCGATCGGTCGCTCAGTCAGAAGAAACCCGGCTTCAACTACCTGCTCTTGCCGAAGAACCGCGAAGATAGCCAAATCGTCCCTGAACTGGAGCCGGCGGAAGACGAGATCGTGGTCACCAAGACCACTGACAGCGCGCTGACCGGCACGAACCTGCGGCTAATGCTTTCAAACATGGGGATCAAGGATGTTGTGGTTGCCGGCATTTTTACCGACCAATGCGTGAGTTCGACCGTTCGCTCGCTTTGCGATGAAAGTTTTAGCGTTCTTGTCGTCGAAGACTGCTGCGCTGCTGCCACCGAAGAACTGCATAAACATGAGCTGGAAATCATCAACATGATCTACTGCCATGTCGTTGACGCAGCGGATGTGAAGTCTTTTGTCGCGTAACGCAAAAGCAGGATGTTTTGGCTGTTCTGCTTTTGACCTGAGACCCAAGTTTCAGCCGCTATAGCGCGGACTTCTTCCAGGGCTGAAAGCCGGATTGGGACTATCGAGGAAGAACTGACCGGGTTGTCAGGAGCCACCATCGACATCTCCATCGTCATCCCTAACCGGGCCATCGTCTTTGGCGTTTCTACCCGGACCACGACGACCATCACGGGCGACAGCTCATACGATTGCGGGATGTCGGGCGACACTTCGAATTTTGGAGGAACGCTCGGGATCGCGGCTGGTTCAACAAATGCTGGTGTGATCGATCCGCAGGCTTTCTACTCGGATATGGCGGTACGGCTGACGGCAAATGGGGGGAGTTTTACGGCAGGGACCGTAAAGGTCGCGTTGCATTACATGCTGCCGGTGGTGCCGCAAGGGTGACAACGCCGGTTTCGGCCCAAACCGGTCGTTAGTACTCGCTGCAGCGAATTCACACTCCGAGCCCAGAGTGACTGATGCTGAGCTTTGCGCCAATGACTGCAGTGCGCAGAAACCTGACATTGCAATTATGAATATTTATAGGCACTTGTGCCGATGCGCAGCAATGTTGCAACCCGTTCAATAATAAGCCACGTTGGGTGCATGCCGAAAGAAAACAAGCCAAAAGGACAGCTTTACTCGCGCATCTATTTGCAGCCCACTGAAACCGTGCGCGATAGTGCGCGGATGCGGATGAGGGTTGCGCGTGCGATTAAGCAACATATCCCCGAACGCCGGCGAGGCACGGATTTCGGTGCCGTCGTTGAAGGAGAACTCGGCATCGAGATTGTCAGTTCAGGTGGATATAATCCACCATATGTCTCGTGGGAAAGCCTTGTGCGACGAGAACTGTCGGTCAGTGATCTGTTGAACATCTTGACCATGCTTTGGCGCAACGTCGACGGCAGGGGCCGCGACAATTTCAGAAACAACATCACCCGAATTTTCGCGGAAGAAGCGATCGGCTTCTCTGTAGATGAGGAAATGGGGTTTCATCCGGCGTTTGACGAAGAATTCGAGCGCTCGCGCACCTCAATTGTACGCATCCTGAACAGTGAAAGATTTCGGCACGAAGCAGATTTCATAGCACTGTCGGAAACCGCGCTGCTTGCCAACCCACTTGACGGGCGTGCAGCGATACGAGCCGTCTATGACGCGGCTGAAAATCTGTTCAAACGCATCACAGGCAAGCAAAACATCACCAACGGACATGTGCGACAAGAACTCGCCTCCGTAGCTTTGCAGGATATTCCGCAAGACGGCAAACTGAACGTCGCCGTGAACAAAATACTAAACGCTTTCGAGGATTGGGCTGCTGCATGCCACGTCTATCGTCATGCACCCGGTGAAGCCGAGACCGTGCAACCAACTGAGGCAATCGCCATCCTAATGGTGTCGCAGGGCTATGGTTTCGTGCGCTGGCTCGCCGACTTGTCCGCAGCCCAGAAAGAGTGAGGCCGCCTATTGAACGTCCGTTTCGGGCTGGCTGCGGCCAATGAAACTCGAAAGTTGAACGGCGGAAAAGTCCGCTCAGCCGCCGTTGGTGCATCTTGCAGCGAAAGTCGGCTCCCCGCCCAATTGTGACCTTCAACCGGCACTTCTCAGACTGAGTCCTAGAGTGGCCAATCGAGTGGACCGATCCCATTCACACCGTAACGGCGTGCTCAACCTGACTGCGGCACATACCTGAAAGATGCTGACGGCAACGCGAATGTCGCCATAAATGGCGGTCTTAAGGGGTTTCCAATGCGGGATCCAGGCTCAGAAGACAGTTTGGAAAAGACAACATGTCATCCCGTTTACGCCGGATTCCTGTCAAACTTCTTTGTTGTCCTGACTTCGGGCAGCCATGCCAGCGATGATTGGCGCCAGAGTTCAAATTTCGGGGCAAGGTCATGACGCTGCGCCACAGTACCAACCCTGATGCTGTAGGCTTTGGGGTTGTCACCAGCATCAGCTGAATACAATCCTGAACCGCAATCGCCGCAGAACGCTTGCACTCGCCTATTCCCACTATCCCCGACCTTCACATATTGTTTAGGCGTACCCTTGGT
Organism: Roseibium sp.; assembly: GCA_965230705.1. GTDB lineage: Bacteria > Pseudomonadota > Alphaproteobacteria > Rhizobiales > Stappiaceae > Roseibium. The sequence continues at coordinate 1,076,458 of CBDDLN010000002.1, forward strand.
GATCCTAAATGCATTTCCGGGAACAACGGCGATGGTTCTAAAAGCGGATGCTGAAAGTGCTTGGCAATCTGTGCAATGACAGATGCCTACATTTTCAAGTTCAAGCTCAGCTTCAAATGCAATTGCTCCGCAGTGGCATTCGCCGTTGATTTTCATCGGCCGACATCCTCATCAAGTTGATCTGCCTGCGTGCATTCTAGGGGATACCGGTAACGAAAAAAACGGCGATTTTAAGGGGTTTAAAGGGTCTTCAAGCGCTGTTCAAAAGACGGCCTGAAACGCGCTAGAAGCTATCAAAAAGCCAAGGTTTGAGCCCCTATGCCGCCCAGCGCGCCGGAAACCGCTCCAAAAACTGAAAATTCCAGATCGGCCCGTCAAAAATTCCAGTTTCGGGTGGCGAGCTACAGCTTGGCTGCAGCGTATGCGCGAAAAAAATAAGAAAAATGGTGGGCCCGGAGGGACTCGAACCCCCAACCAATCCGTTATGAGCGGACGGCTCTAACCAGTTGAGCTACAGGCCCACGGCGCCATGAGATGACGCCAGAGCTACCTACACCATTGCCGGTTTGCGCCGCAAGGGCCCAAATCCATCCATTGTGCATTGACTGCAGTAAGGTCTGGAAAGATCAGCGCCAGGCGCTAATCGCCCCGCCTTCCGCCAATTTGCCGTCCATCCTGTTTGGCTGGGTCACTCTCATGGACGCGACCTGCTGGCCGAAACCAGTCAGAACCACCTCATAGCCGCGCAAAGACCAGCTCGACACCCGCATCAAGTCCGAACCGAAACAACCGAATGTCGATGCCATGGCGCTACCGCCGGCAACCGGTGCACGCAAGGTCATGCTGCAGTTCCGTCCAGCCGCCGACACATTCCATTTGCCGGCATAATTCGCCGGTTGAGCCGCAGCCACACCGCCAGCGCCAGTGCCGGTACTTGTTCCACCGAGCAGACCCGCAACCAACGCGCCGGCAGCATTGGGATCAACCGAAACACCTGCAGAAGTCGACGTGGTTCTGGTGTGCTGTGTTCCGTCTGCAGAGGTCCAGGACTTGGTGGATGTGCTGGTTCTTGTCCGCCCAACAGGGGCAGCGGCCGGCATCAACACCGGCGGCGTTGATGCAGTTGTTTGCGCAACAGGCGTCGAAGGATATGCCGTCCCGGCCGTTCCAGAGGTGTCGCTCTGGCATCCGGCCAGCACCAATGCGGATGCCAGGCCAGCACCGGCAAGAAATCTGTTTGCTTTCATTTTAGCTCCCCAATAACCCAGTCCCAACAGACACATAAGAAGCTGGGGGCTGCAAGGCAGGAAAATGGATAATTCGTCCTCCCACCCGACTTTCCAGCCGCAAGTTGTGACCATGCAGCAGGGCTTCGCCCCATCCTTGAGAACAGGAAACCTTTCAAACTCTCAATTGACAGTGTAGGCGTATCGTATTGCAGACCCGCGGCCGCAGGAGCAAACATGCGCTCATCCCTCTTGACCGTCACCTTGAGTGTCATCCTGATATTCATCGTTGGCTGGCTTCTGGTTGCGGGCCGTTCGCTTCTTCTTCCCTTCGTGATCTCGCTAATCGTATGGTATCTGATCAATGCCCTGTCACTGGGGTTCCAGAAAGTCTCGTTTCGCGGCCGCCGTTTGCCGGGCTGGTTGGCATTCCCGCTCTCCCTGGCCACCTTCTTCTCGGTCGGAACCTTCGTCTTCGACCTGGTGGCGATCAACCTGGCGCAGCTTGCAAGCGATGCCCCGGTCTATCAGGCGCGGCTGGAGCAGGTGTTCAATCAGGTCACCAGCCTGATCAAGCTGCACGATCCGATCGAGCTGCAGGACCTGCTGCCTGAGGGCATCGTATCGCGGATGGTGACTGCCGGTGCGGGCTTCATCACGACGGTCGCCGGTTCCGCCTCGCTTGTCTTCATCTACACACTGTTCCTGTTGCTGGAACAATCGACGTTTGACGAAAAACTGCGGCGCCTCTTTACCGACCCAGAAAAGGCAAAAACGGCCTTTGCACTGCGGGAAGAAATCAACAAGAGCATCCTGCACTATTTCGGCATCAAGACCGCGGTCAGCATCGCAACCGGGCTGTTGACCAGTCTGATCCTGACGTTGATGGGGCTGCCCTATGCGGCTCTGTTCGGCTTCATCGCATTTATTCTCAATTATATTCCGACCATAGGGTCGCTCATCAGTGTGATCTTCCCAAGCATGCTGGCCATCGTCTATTTCGACACACTGGGGCCGTTTATAATCATCGCAGCGGGGCTCGGCTTCATCCAGTTTTGCATCGGCAACCTGATCGAACCTAAACTCATGGGCTCCAGCCTGAACCTGTCCGGCTTGGTGATCATGCTTTCCCTGACGTTTTGGGGGGCAATCTGGGGCGCCGTTGGAATGGTCCTCTGCGTTCCCTTGACTGTCCTGACCATGATTATCTGTTCAAAGTTCCCCAGTTCCAGGCCGGTCGCGGTTCTTTTGTCCCGAAATGGCGCCATAGCAGATTTGCCTGCGCCCGCGGCGGAACAGCAGGCGGACTGACCGGGTCGATCTGAAGGGCAGATGAACACACCTGCCATTCCAACGCCTCAATCGCCGCGCAGGTTTCGCCAGGTCACGGACTCGTAAATGAGATTGAGAGGCTTTATGCGTATTTTATCCCGTTCCTCCTGGCCAACGAGCCATTCCCTTCCGGTTCGCATTGCAGCCTGCCTTGCAATCGCCGGTGCATTCCTCCTTCCCCCCCTTCCCGCCGTCGCCGAAGATGCTGCCGCAAAGGCTAGAATTTCGCTGCAGGGCCGCGGCGAAGTCTCGGTCACGCCGGATATGGCAATCGTGACAACGCGCGTCGTCTCGGCCGGGAAAAAGGCCTCTGACACTCTCAACCGCAACACCGAAACCATGACGAAGGTGATCGCCGATATAGAGGCCGCGGGTGTTGACGAGAAAGACATTCAGACCAGCGGATTTTCCATCCACCCGCGATATGACCACCGCGAAGACCGCCGGGGCCAGGAGCCGAAGATTGTCGGTTACGAGGTTTCCAACGGTGTAACTGTGCGCATTCGCGACCTGTCAAAACTCGGCACCATCCTGGAGACAGTCGTGTCTTCAGGCGCAAACTCCATTGATAACATCCGCTTTGATGTCAGTGATCCGGCGAAAGTTTTGGATGAAGCCCGCAAAGCTGCAGTCACCGATGCAAAGCACAAAGCTGATCTTTATGCGCAGGCTCTTGGGGTCAAACTCGGCCCAATCATGTCGGTCTCCGAAGGCGGCATATCTGCTCCCTCGCCATACGGCGGAAGAATGGAAAAGGTAATGGCGCTGTCGGCGGCCCCAGTTCCGGTCAAGGCCGGCTCCCAGACCATGTCTGCCAGTGTCACCATTGTGTGGGAACTAACCCAATAGACCTGCAGGAACACTGGTGAGCCGTTGCGGTTCAGAGGTCTCCAATCCAGATCTGCAACGGCTTTTCGCTCTCTTCTTTCTCGCCAATGTCCTGCCAGGGAAAATGGACCTTTGCGCCGGGGACTTTCCGGTAGCCGCGGCTTTCCCAAAAACCATCCAGGGCCCGGTAACTCTCTGGCCGCAAGGGGTGGTCCTCTGGCCGGATCACGGCGCAAAACGCGGCTTGCGAAAACCCAAGCGCCCGCGCATGTTTTTCCCTCTCATCAAAAAATCGGTGGCCAATACCCTGTCCACGATAGGCCGGGTCGAGAACCGATTCAGCAAAATAGAACAGATTTGAGAGGTCATATCCCTTTGCCTCAAAAGGCATGCGGATTGCTTCGACCTCATGCGCCATCGGCTCTCCTGTAGCGGCTCCAACAAGCTTATCATCGTCGAACGCTCCAACGATCACCGCACCATCAGCGGCCACATACCGCGACAGATATTCCGCTTCATATTCCAGGGAACCGTCATAAAGATACGGCCACTCCCTGAAGACGGAAATCCGCAACTGCGCAAGCGCCTTCAGCGCGCCATTCAGTGCATTGCCCGTAAGTACTTTGATTTCAATTTGAGGCATGGATATTCCTGAGATGACCGGCAACATTGGCAGCCGTCCCGCAAACTAGCCGAAACACCGCCCGCTTCCAATCGGGCACACAGAAACGCGAATTCTGATTTTTCACTATCCTTGGTTGCTAACCCTTGCTACCATTCTTACGGGTCAGACTGACGAGATGTGAGCATGACACCTGGCGACGTTGGTTCCATCATTCAATACGCCATTCTGCCGTGGCTGTTGCTGTTCTTTGCGGCCGTCGCGCTTCAAATCCTGCGCGGCGACATAAACACCAAAGGCCTGCTCAGGTCCCATTCAAGTGGTGAAATTGATCCAGAACGGGTTGCCATCATGGGCACAACCCTCTTCGCCGCCGGAGCTTACCTGCTGCAGGCCTTTGAAACCGGCGCGATCTACGTGCCGGCAACAAACAGCTATCACATGCCTGACATCCCTGAAGCCCTGCTGGTTCTGCTCGGCGGCACCAACAGCATCTATTTGGGCGGCAAAATCATTCGAAATCAGGGGGGGAATTGAAATGGCAAATGGCGCTAACGGAGACGATACCAACCAAAATCAAAACGCCTTGTTGTTCACCGGGGCCTTCGTGCTGGCCATTGTTGCAATTAGCGCTGTGGCTTTCCATTACAAAGTCCAGCCAAAGGACATCGCTGTTCTTGGGTTTATCGCCTTTTCAATCATCATCCTGGCGTTTGCAGCCGCCGTCCTTTGGCAGCTGGCAACCGGAAAAATGAAGCTTGGCGGTTTGATTTCAGAGCCGCTGCAGCCGGGCGAAAAGGGGCCTTACGGCAAGGCAAGCCTCTCCCGTTTCCAGTTTCTGATTTTCACTTTCGTCGTCGCCGGATTGTTCTTGATGCTTTGCATCGAAACCGGTGCCTTTGTTGAGATCCCAGCCAATGTGCTCGGCCTTTTGGGTATCAGCGGTGGTGGTTTCATCGTTTCAAAGTCCGTTGGCCTGCCGAAAAAAGACGGCAAGTCCGGCGACGGAAACGGAAACGGAGGCGATGGCGGGGGCGATGACGGCAAATAAGCCGCGCCCCAAATCCACCATTTAGCTAAAACGGGAACAACGTGATGGATACCCGGTTTGGATACTCAAACACCTCGATGCGAACCGTTGCTGTGGCCTTCGTTCTTATGACCGCAAGCTCGCGTCCCTCCGCAGCAGCGCCGGAAAGCGTCACCCTGGACCTCACCGCCTGCAAGCACCTGATCGAACATATTGGTGAGCCGGTGTCGAACAAGGATGAACGCGCCGGCGAATACGGCACCTACTGTTATCCGGACTATCTGGTCCGCCGCAATCATGCAGCAAAAATCCCGGACTGGGTGATAGAACGCCTGACACGCGACCTGGTGACCGGAACCAACAAGCGGCCGCATGTGGACTTCAGACCCGAACCGGCCGTTCCGGAGAATGCCCGTGTTGATGACGACACGACCTACCTCAGATCTGGCTATGCGCGCGGGCACCAGGCCGCATCTGCTGACTTCAAGTCAGACAAGCAACTGATGATAAATACATTCTATTTCAGCAATTCCGTCCCGCAAGAGAGTTCCGGGTTCAACTCATCTATCTGGAGCCAGTTCGAGGGCCGCGTCCGCGATCTGGCAGAAGAGCGTGGCGAGGTCTATGTGATTACCGGACCGGTCTATCAGAACCTTGCCGGTAAGGACATCGTTGTACCGGAAAGTCAGAATCCCTGCGGCAGGGAAATTACATTGCCTGCCCTTGAGCGCAAATATGTCTGCGGTGGGGTAAAGGGCGAAGGTCCGACTCTTGAGTGTGATGAAAAAGACGGCGTTGCCATTCCAGCCGGGCTGTACAAGATCATCGTTGATCCCTCAATCGGCCGTGTAAATGCCTATCTGCTTCCCAATATCGATCATCCATCCAAGTCGGAAAGGGGCACCTCAACCGAGGCGTATCTGAAGCTTTGGCGGGTTTCTGTGCTCAATCTGGAAGATCGCACAGGCTATACCTTCCTGCCGGAATTCGACCGTCATGACCGGCACGCACAGAAAGAAAGCTGCCCGGCGACCATGGTCCGCTGAGCCGGAGCTAATGCCTGCGCTGTTACACTTTGCGACAAGTCCGGCAAACCGCTGCGACAACTGGGTCTTAGACTCGCGCGCAGTCACGCAAAGCGCGACCTTGTCCCAATTTGCAGAGGTGAGCCATGCCCCGCAGCCAACCCGGCAGTTATTCCCGCACACAAATCACATTGCACTGGCTAATCGCCGCGCTCGTTGTGTTTCAGATCGTTTTTGCAGAAGGTATCGACGTTTACGGCGATGCCATTCGTAATGGCCAGACACCCGACATCACCACCTACCTATTGGGCATGGGCCATGTCTGGGCTGGGATCGCCGTCCTGGTGCTGATGTTTGCCCGCATTGGCCTGCGTTTTAGCCATGGCACACCTGCTCCGGTTGCTGCCCCAAAACTGCAGGACATGGCTGCAAAAGCGGTCCATGGCCTGTTTTATCTGGTGTTGATTGCAGCGCCTGTAACCGGAATAGCTGCCTGGTTCTTCCAGATACGCCCCGCCGGTGAGATCCATCATTTCACGAAACCTGTCCTGATCGTCCTGATCGGCGTCCATGTTGCCGGCGCGCTGTGGCACCAATTTGCTCTGAAAGACGGCCTGATGCGCCGAATGGTTTCCTCCGGGAAAACGGTCTAGTCCCGCGCTTCCAGCCAGATCCGCGCTTCATCCACGCCGCCGGAGAGCACGCCGGCGGCGACTTTCTGACCAACGACCGCACCGAACTTGTAGCCATGGCCAGAGCAGGCTGACACCGCGACGATTTTGCCCCGTTCAGCCAGAAAGAAATGCTCGTCAGCTGTGAAGGTATAGGCACAGGTAACCACGTCAGAAACACCATACTCGCCAATTCGGGCGAACGGCGGAGAGAAATAGTTCCGTAAACTCATCCCTTCTCCAGGCGCTGGATCCCGATTGTCATCCGGCCTGCTCTTCACCTTGTGAATACCGGCACCAACCTTGAGCCCTGTACCGGCGACAGGTGGCAGCACATAACCATCCACCTTGCCGCCAACATCCAGGATGACCGGCGCCTGCTCCCAATGGGCCCGCAAATCTTCTGGCGGTGTCAGGTAGGCAACGGCGGTCCGGTAGGTGGTCAGCGAGCTGCCAAGGCCCGGCAAAAGGCCGAGCACCCAGGCACCGGCCGTGACAACAATACGGTCGGTGGTCAGCCGTTCACCGTTTTCCAATTCAACAGCACCAGCCACGTCTTCGATGGAAACAGCCTTGCAGTTTTCCCGAACATCGGCGCCTGCGCTCCGAAGCCAATTCCGCAATCCGCCAGCAATCTTCTGGCACAACAGCACCCCGCCTTCCGCACTGAAGGCACCGAAGCGGATCGTGGAACCATCGATAAAGGGATACCGTTCCGCAGTGGCTTCCGGGCTAAGGTTTTCAACAGGATACCCGGCGTCTCGCAGGCTGCCCCGGTAGCGCTCGCCTTCGTCGCCTGGCTCTTGAGACAGCAGCAGAAACCCGGTGTCTACCAGATGCTTCTGACCAAGGTCGTTCCACAATTGGTCCCAAGCGTCATAGGCAGCGCTGATCCGCCGCTGGTATCCGCCCTGCCCGCCATAGGCCCGGCGGATGATACGGTGCTGGTCGCCCGAAGCGGACAGCGGATTGGGGAGTGATCCCTGTTCAAGCAAGGTTACACGAGCACCACTCTTCACCAGCGCCCAGGCAGTGCAAAGCCCGGAGATCCCGGCCCCGACAACGATAACGTTCATGAAAATCCATCCAGAAAGGTCACACCAAGACCTTACTCCAGCCCGTCAGGGGCGCAAGATGGCTTCGGAACTTCATCAACTCGCAAGCCAACCTCACGTCCAGCAAATGTTGCAATATAGCAACACACTGTTACCATGTTGCCACATTGTAATTTTCGCGCTTGCGGATCGGCGGGTCCTTGGCGTATCTCACAACCACCGGTCGCCGCACCGGCGCGGATGTCAACGGTTCGGCCTTGCGACGGCCACCCGCATGATCTGGCCCTGCCTGTTCATGTAAGGACACTGCCCCGGGATCGGAAAATCACATGTGTAGCTCATAGGTAGAGCGCCGGGCCATTGCCGCCCGGGGGTAGCAGGTTCGATTCCTGTCCATGTACCACGGATAGCTCAGTTGGGTAGAGCGTCGACCTTCACGTCGAATGTCGCGGGTTCAACTCCCGCTCCACAATTGGCCTGCAAAGCCAACAGCTTTGGGTGCTGTTCCATCTTGCGGGATTTGAAGGGAGCTTGCTGACTCAAGCAAAACCTGCCGCCTTCGTGCGCGCGGGAACGGTTTGCCGACGCCCGGCGCTTCTGCCCGGTTTGTTGCAATGGCCACGCCGCGAACCTGCCGAAACTGCCTGTTTTCGAACCGGCACGCTCTGCATGCTCGCCGCAAGGTCCCCTTGCTTCCGGCCCGGCAAAAGCCCCGGCGCTCCCTTCGGATCTCCCGTTTTGCGGACCCGGAAATGAAACGAAACTGACAAACAGAAAGGACAACCAAAGTGCCTTAGCGCGATGGAAGGGGTTTGAAAAATGATGCGAATTCTCGAAAAAATACTGGGCCGCACCCGCGTCCTGGTCTCGGAAAACGAACGGGCCCTCCACCTTGTGAAGGGGGAACTGCAAGGCATTTTGACACCAGGTGAATACCTGCTGCCAAATGGCCGCGGTTCGCTGGTAACAGAACGTCACAACCTTTCGGCCGCTGACTTCCGGTCCCAATACGAGAAGGCGCTCTTCGACAAGCTCCCCGAGGTTGCCGCTGAGCATCTGACGGTTGTCAAAACCGGACAAGGTGAAGTCGCTGTCATCGAGCGCGATGGCCGTATTCACACCGTGCTGGGTCCAGACCGGAAACTGGTGGTGTGGACTGCTGCTGGACCGTGGGCCTCGACCGTGATCGACACGCAGGCCGATCCGGCACTGCCGGCAAAATTGCTGCGCCGCCTAGGGGATGCCGGTCAGACGCAGCAATTTGTGATCGTTCAGGTGGCTGTTGGCCAGGTTGCACTGGTCTACATGGACGGTGTCATGACCGCGGTTCTGCAGCCCGGTGTCCATGCATATTGGAAAGCCGGGCGTAGCGTCACACAAAAGGTTGTCGACCTTAAGCGCCAGAACCTTGACGTCACGGGCCAGGAAGTCCTGACCCTTGACCGGGTCACGATCCGGATCAACATCTCGGCTGACTACCGTGTCGTTGATGCTGTGAAGGCCGCCCACGAGGTGAAGGACTTTGCCGACGCACTGTACCGGGCCTTGCAGGTTGCCTATCGCAAGACGCTCGGCGCCATGAAGCTTGACCAGATCCTTGAGAAAAAGGGCGAGGTCAACGCGGACGCGGCGGAAAAGGTTCGGGCCGACATGGCGAAGATCGGGATCGAGGTCTCCGAAATCACCCTGAAGGACGTGATCCTGCCGGGAGAAATGCGCGAGATCCTCAACATGGTGGTCCAGGCGGAAAAGGAAGCCGAGGCCAACGTGATCCGGCGCCGTGAAGAAACGAACGCAACCCGTTCGCTTTTGAACACAGCCAAGGTCATGGCCGAAAACCCGGTCATGCTGCGGCTGAAGGAACTGGAGGCACTTGAATCCATCTCCGGCAAGGTGGATCGTCTGACCGTTCACAACGGCACCGGCGGCCTCATGCACGACCTTGTCCGCTTGCGCGACGAGACGTCAGGCTGAGGCCGAAAAACAGCGGCGCGGGAGGCAACTCCCGCGCCGTTTCATTTAGGGAAACAGCATCCATGAAAACCAACGCCACAAGAATTTCAAAAACGCTGTCATACTGGCTGCGCCATAAACCGGAAGTGGGCGGGCTGCACCTCAGTCAAGAAGGTTGGGCAAAGACCACTGCAGTTTTGAACGCACTGGATAACGCCGGCCTGCCTAGCGAATTGGACATCCTGGAAACTGTTGTCAAAACCAGCGACAAAAAGAGGTTCGAATTGTCTGATGACGGTGAATTCATTCGGGCGCGTCAAGGACACTCCATAGCAGTAGACTTGCAGCTTAGTCCGGCAGAGCCACCACAGATACTTTTCCACGGAACTGTCGAGAGATTTTTGCCATCAATCTTGTCTGAGGGCCTCAAACCAATGGCTCGGCAATACGTTCATTTATCGCATGACCAAGTAACTGCAGCGCAGGTTGGTGTTCGAAGGGGAAAGCCTATCATTCTGCATATCGAGAGTGGAAGAATGGCCACTGACGGCCATACCTTCTATCTTTCAACCAACGGTGTCTGGCTGATAGATCACGTCCCGTCCGAATACATCACGGTGCTTACCTAACCCGTTCCGTAGCAGGCTCCAACTGTTCTCCCAGCCGACCCCAAAACCTACTTGATCTTGCGCTGTAGCTGTTGGGATTTATCGATGATCTCGAGATAATAATCGACAGATTCACCGCCATATTTGGATTTGTAGGCCTGGAAATAGTCGCGGGATTCATCGAGCCGCTGGGTCAGGAAGTAGAGTTCGCCCAGATTGCTGACGACGGCCTTTTCGGTAAAGCTGCCATCGCCTGATGTCGCCTTTTCTGCCTGCTTCAAAAGTTTTTCCGCCCGGCCGAAGTCATTGTTCTTCATGGCAACCCAGCCTGCCGTATTGAGCAGGCTCGCATCATTAATCCGTTCTTTTGCCCGCACGGTAAAAGCCCGGTCGAAGGCTGCTGTCGACGCCTTGTAATCGCCAAGTTCATGATAGGCGAGCCCGAGATTGAAGAGAGCGCGGTAGTAGTCAGGCTTGCGCTTCAATACCGCTTCAAGGGTTTTTGCCGCCTGGGCCGGATCATAGTTTTCCGAATAGGGCAGCCGCTGCGCGCGCGCCTTGGCAACTGCCTCTTCGAGCGGGGCCGGAACGTCCTGGCCGAATTTATCGGCCGCCGCCGGGCCCATTGCCAGTGACATCAGAAAGACAACCGGGAAAATCAGCGCGGCAACAAATTGCTTCATATAAATCATCCCCCCTCCAGAACCCCGCGTGTGATCAGATTTGGCGCCGGAACCTCCGGATCTGACGGCAGCGTCCGGCGGGCCGGCGGCAGGGTGGACGTGGTTGCGGTCAGCTGTGCCCGAATCTTGCGGATGGCTGAAGCCACCTTTGACGCATTTATCTGGATCTCGTCGTCATCACCGAAGGTGCCTGTATAGGGCTTGTTGACCAGCGGGATCGCCTCGCCTTTTTCAACCAGCAGCACCTCACCAAATGTCTCCTCCCACTCCGGGTGGGTCATGGTGATGTGTATCTTGACTTCCTTTTCGCCAAGCGTGGACTCGATATAGATCGAGGCCCATTGCAGCGGTCCGGAAAACACCATGAAGACCAGGGCGGTGGTCATGAAGAATTTGCTCAGGCTGACCTTACTCTGATTGGGATTTTCCTGCGCGGTGACCTGCTGAACATTGGAATAGGCAAGGATCACGAAAATCGCTGACAGGCCGAGAAACCCAAAGCCGAGGATTGCGGTAATGTTCTGAAAGATTGCGTCCATGACACTCAACTCACAACCGGGAAATTACCATTAGTTGCAAGTAATTGTATCACACGCGATCAAGAAACACTATCCAGCTGGTTGCAGCCACTGCAAACCACCCTCCAAAAGCCGAATCCGTTCTGGATTAGCAGCGCAGGCCGCCATTTAGGCGGCAACAACCTTTTTCTGTTTTTCACAGCGGATCGTGAGGATTGCCTGTCCCAACTGGCCATCAGCAGTCACCCACATGGGCTCCCCAATCAGTTTCGTCTCAGTAATGCCAAGAGAGGGAAAACTGAGCCCCATGGAATGGGCAACGGCCACCCTGTGACCCGCCTTGGGATTGAGTCCGCAACAAACGTCTCTGGTGCCCAGTTTCAGATGATGGGCGATATCCCATTCAAGAACGACGCCATTTTGGCGCGTAACCACCCAGCAGTGGCCATCAACGCAGCTGCCGTTTTTCTCTTCCGGAAAAAAGTAGCCGTAAATGTAGCCAGCCTCGAACCCGGCCGCCCGCAAGGAGGCAATCAGATAGGTGTTGATGTCGACACAAGATCCCTCAGTCAGCCCGCATGACAGATAAGGGACCTCGTCGCAGCCGTCATTGAACCGGACGTCCGGGTGGGCATAGCGGAACTTCTCGGCGGCGGCATGCGCCAGCGCCTGAATTGCCGCATGGCCGTCCGGCGCAGTTTCAGCTGTCTGGATGGCATCCCGGACCAGGTCCTGCGCCGCCTTTGTGTACCTGTTGGAACGCGGCACGAACATGCTGTCCGGATAGCCACACCCGCCATCTTGAAACACATAACGGATCCTGACTGGCCCTGTTCCATCAGGGATGACCACCGCAACCATCTGGCCAGTTGTAACTTCGCCGCTCACGGCCATGGTCCCGCCAGATACCGAAAAATCGACAGGCATCTGGTGGGGTGTCGGCAAGCCCAACGGCACCACGAGACGCTGCTCTTTGTCTGAAACCGGTTCGACCGAAACCGTCACAGTTGTCAGCATGATGTTTCCTTAAACTACCAACTGGAAGACGAGGCCGGATATCACCGCGCCGACAAAACCAAGGCTGAGATAGGTGGCAAAGACACCGGGTTTGACCAGGGACCAGACCGCCGCCATGGCAGGAATGGAACTCACCGCGCCAGCAATCATGAAGGACATGGCTGCCCCTGCGCTCATGCCTTGCTCGGTCAGGCCGGCCAGGAGCGGCGGTGCAACGTAGCTGTTTAGATAGGCCGGCATGCCGACCAGCGCCGCAATGACAACCGGGACAGGGCCATTGCCGCCAACCAAACTGGCGATAAGGTCTGCAGGAACGTAAACAATGAGCAAGGCTTCCAGCACATAGGCAAGTGCCAGCCATTTGACCAGAAACAGGGCGTTGGCCTTGAGCTCGGTGCGGAAGACACCTCCACGCTCTGCCTGCGACCAGAATTTCCAGACCGGCTTGCCGGTGAAAGGCGACGGTCCACAGCCGCAACTGCTGACGGAGACCTGCTTGACCGGATTGGAAAATGCTCCCCCCGTCAGCAACGCCTTGACCATGAACCCACCAAACAGACCGAGTGCCACGGCAAAGACTGCCTTACCTATCGCGAACGGCCAGCCCAGCGCTGCCGCCGTAATCAGCAGCGTCGGCGGATCGATCAAAGGTGAAGACAGCCAGAATGCCATGATGGCCGAAAGCGGCGCACCCACAGCCAGAAGGCCTGCAATGAAAGGAATGACTTCGCAGGAACAAAAAGGCGCCAGCCCACCGAACAGAGCGGCCAGCAGGATCGCTTGAGTCTCCCGGCCCTGGAACGCGCGGCCAACGTAACTCTCTGCGCCCGCCGCCTTGAGCCAGGCAATCAGCAGAACCGCAAAAGCGATATAGGGCAAGGTTCCCATGAACGCCTTGATGGCAATGGTGACCACATTCTGGAATTGGCCTTGGTCGAGGATCAGAACCAGCAAGGGCGCCAGGATGACAATGGTCCAGGGCGTCAACAACCGCTCCTTGATCCGCCAGTCCCGTTTTACCTGCGGAGTGGGCGCATCATTTTTCCCGGCAGAACAGCATCCAGTGCTTGCCGGAGACATGTCGATTTCACTCATGTGACTTTGTCCTCACTTGCGCTGCTGGTATCTGCGGTGTTGCCTTCACCTTCATCAACGCAGCATTCGTTCAGGATGTATCCAGCAAGCCATTCAAGATTGTCGAATTCGGCCCGGTTGATCACGGAGCGTCCTGCCTTTTCCTGGGTGACCAGACCGGCAGACGCCAAAAACTTCAGATGATGCGCCAGTGTGGAAGCGGCCATTCCCGTCCGTGTCTGAATGTCGCCAACAGTCAGGCCACCTCGCCCTGCTTTCACCAGAGTTAGAACGACCTGCAATCGTGATTCCGACCCAAGGGCTGCAAAACCCTGCGCTGCCTCAACAAGTTTCATCCTGATTTCCCATATAACTATATTTCTAGTTATATAGTTATTTTAAGCGCTGTCAAAGGGAATCCGCAAATTTCCGCGCAGCAACCTGGTTCAGGTCAGCTCAGCTGGATGTGACCTCGATCTGGGAAATCCAGTCCTTGAGATTGTAGTAGGTGGTGATCCGGGCAATCTTGCCGTCACGGATTTCAAAGAAACTGCCGGCAGGCAGCCGGTAGGTCTGGCCGGTTGCTTCGGGAAGACCTTCATCCGTATCGAGATAGGTACCGGTGACCATGAACTCTGCAGATGCCCGGCTGCCATCATCTGAAACCAGCAAATGAATGTCGGACAGCCGCTCCTTGTAACAGCGGGTCATATGAACATTGAATGCCCAGAACTGGTCCTTGCCTGTCCGGCGGGTGCCCTGATTGACATCATGGGCCAGATCGTCGGCGACAAGAGCCTCCATCTTTCCTGTATCTCCGGCAATGAAGGCAGCAAAATAGGTATCGAGCAAAATTCGGGACTGGTTCTGAGGCATGCGTATTACCGTCTTGGGACTGGGCGCCCCGGCAGCACAGAACATCCTTTGCGCAGCCGGAAACTCCAGTTTGTAACGTTGGACTGTCCCAAGAAATATGACAGTGCAGGAAAGTGCAAATCAAACCCGCATATGGCCCGGCTTCCCATGCCAGAAACCGTTGGAGAACGGAATACTGCCAATCGCAGCGGTGAGACCGGCTTCGGCCTCATCCGCCTCAGCCTTGCTGTCCAGTACATCCCTGAACGCCCGAGCGACCGCCACCATATCCTGTGACTGGGGAGATAGCCGGAAATGGTTGATACCCACCGACTGCAGATCGGTCAGTTCGCCAAGATAATTCAGATAGGTCTGCGACAGGGTCTGAATGCCGTTCACCGCCAAAAACGGCTTGCCGTCCAGCGTTTTCAGCGGCATGCCGTCCGGATCATCCTCGCAGACAAACTGGCAGTTGTCCTTGGTCCGGCCATGGGCGCGCGCATGGTAACAGCGGGCGGATACGGCGAGTGAAGCACGTCCAAAAACCTGAACTTCCACACCGGCACCGAGTTCGGCAGCCTTGTGCGCAAGGATTTCCGCAGACACCCGCGGCAGTTCAACCGGCAAGCTGAAATGGGTTGCACCGCCCTTTGCCAAATAGGCCATGGTGGTTTCGTTGTAGACGTTCATCATTGGCCCGACCCGGTGCGCCCGTCCGTTCATATGCAACAGGGCCGACGAGTTATTGACCTCGATCTCATGGCTGTCGAGCTCGCAAAAGCCTTCAATCGCTTTGCGTTCCCGCTTCAGCACCACTTCGCAGAGTGAGGAAAACACGACCTTCTTGCCACCGCGTTCAAGACGATCCGCTACCTGATCATAGTGCTGCTCAAAAAACGGTGCGCGCTTTGAGCAAATTACTTCGCCAAGATAGACGGTATCAATTGGCGCTTCATCGGCGATCCGGGCGTAAAAATCGAGTTTCTGCTCGGCAGGCCAATGAAAAAGGATTGGCCCAAGTGTCAATTTGTCAGCCATCGTCCTACCGCCACTTCTTGGTCTTGAATGCACCTTCGGTCTGCTTTTGCCCCTCCGTCAGGGCGACCAGATCCGCAATATTTGGTTCGCCGCCGGACATGACTGCATCCACGGCCTGCCTGAACGCGCCGACAACCGATTTGACATAAGCGCGCGAGCGCTGCCGCCCTTCAATCTTGAAGGCATGCACGCCAGCAGCAATCAATTCAGGCAGCAACGGCGACGAATTAAGACTGATCGGCTCTTCAAAGGCATAATAGCCCCCTTCCCGACAATCGGTCAGGTACCGCCCTTTACAGATGGTCGGATACCCGGCTTTGTCATTGCAGGAGAAACAGTCAATGGTGAAATCGGCGAGCTTGCTGGACATGTTGCCTTCTGCATCCCGCACATACTGAACCTGGGCGGCGGGCGAACACACGCCATCCATGTTGGTCGACAGCCCGGTCACATAATTGGTCAGGCTGCAGCGGCCCTCGACCATCAGGCCGTGATTGCCAAAAATGAAGGTTTCGATCTCGCACGGAATTTCATCCGACAGCGACTTGATTTCCGGCACCGTCAGAATGCGCGGAAGAACCACCCGCTTAACGCCGAATTCGCGGCAATAATACCGGATCGCTTCGGGACTGGAAGCAGCAGCCTGAACCGACAGATGCAGGCGCATGTGCGGATGGGTTTCAGCCGCATAGGCGGCTACGCCGACATCGGCCACGATAAACGCATCAACGCCCAGGCGGGCGCCCGTGTCGATCGCCTCTTCCCACAGATCAAACTTGCCTGCCGGAGGAAAGGTGTTGATTGCAAGCAAAACCTTGGCGCCGCGTGCATGGGCATAGCCGACGGATTGCTCCAGTTCATCGACCGTGAAGTTAAGCCCCGGAAAGTTTCGGGCGTTGGTCGCGTTCTGAAATCCGCAATAGACTGCGTCCGCGCCGGCATCGACAGCCGTGCGAAGGGAAGCAGGCGTCCCGGCTGGACAAATCAGCTCCGGTCGCATGGGTACCTCACTCATGGTGTTGCGGGAGTGTAACCGGCACCGCGCCGGAGGGCTGACAGCATCATCCGGCCGGGCGGGCCGAACATTTCCGCCACCCTTGCCGCCAGGGAGCCATCTATGTCGTCGAGTGCGTTACGCAAACTCACAACAGCTTCCGTGTCCCCGGCAATGTCGAGCCCCCGGGAAAAGAACATGGCATCGCCATCCTGATCGCAGTCGATCAGCTGGAGTAGGTCAAAGAACTTTCCGGAAATACGCGCGTCGCATTCAGGTACGGCATTTCGGGCACATGCCCGGAAGGAAAGGTTGTCTGGATCAGGCTTGAGTTCAAGAACAAACGGCAGATTGATCGGGTCGATCACAAAGCACGCCTGTTTGTGCGGTCCCAAACGGTTGAAGACGGACGGCATTTCCGCGGCCACTTTCCGCACTATATAGGACAGAACCGGTTGCAGCATGAACAGCGGCATCGGAAACCCAGGCCGGCCCGGCAAATTGCCCGGCCCTGAGCCAAAAGAGGGGGACGTAGAATGGGTCATCGTCCTTGCCGGGTAGCATGCGCCATTTCGCATTCACTTGATAAATGTCAAGCCTGCGACAAGTTCGACACCGACGATTAACTGTGAATCGAAAAGCATCGCTCCAGCAAAGTGATTAATACAAATAAAGCATAGTTTTTTACCGGATTTCAATCTCGAAATGGCAGCATTTTCCATGAGATTACTTGCCTTATTTTAAATAAAACAAAATAGAATTTTAATCTAAGGCAATATAACAGGGAAACTCGCAAGAGAGCGTCATGTGCAATCTATGCTCTGCCACATACCGGGATCCGGATTTGCCTGTTGCCGCCGGATTCAGTTGCAGCAATGCTCAACAAGGTGTTTCGACGTCTTCTGCTGAAAGCAGCACGCCAACCTACACCTATGATCAGATTGCCCACCAGCTTACCAATGATTTTTGGGAGAATTTCTCCACGACCGCGAGATCCTTTGACGTCAACACAGGCGGCCAGATCTCTGTAAACATCAGCGCCCTTTCCGCTGATGGCCAGACACTTGCACAAAATGCCCTCGATCTGTGGTCCGATGCGACGGGTCTGGAGTTCGTTCATGTTTCCAGCGGTGCGCAAATCGTATTCGAAGATGACAGCAGCGGAGCCTACAGCTACTCCTATTTGGTCGGATCCAATACGTCCCTTTCCGTCGTCAACGTCTCGGAAGACTGGGTCTCTTATTACGGCTCTGGCCTGAACACCTATTCGTTCCAGACCTACATTCACGAAATCGGCCACGCCCTGGGGCTGGGGCACGCCGGCAACTACAATGGATCGGCTGAATACGGCACCGACAACCACTATGCCAATGATTCCTGGCAAGCGACGGTGATGTCCTATTTCAACCAGATTGAAAACACATCGGTTGACGCCAGCGGCGCATACGCCATCACACCCATGATCGCGGATATCATCGCGATCCAGAACCTCTATGGCACAGCCGGCACCACCCGGATTGGCAACACCACCTACGGTGACAATGCAAATTCAGGTGACCTGATGGAGGCGATCTCCAGCCTCAACAGCTACATCGCCTTCACCATCGTCGACGATGGCGGCATCGATACGCTTGATTTCAGCAGCTCGTCCTATGACCAGGCAATCAATCTTGCCCAGGAAGGGATTTCAAGCGTCCGTGGTTACACTGGCAACGTGAGCATTGCCCGAGGCACCGATATCGAAAATGCGGTCAGCGGTGGTGGTAACGACACGCTGACAGGCAACGACCTCGACAATACGCTGGACGGTGGCTCGGGCACGGATATCCTGGAAGGCAGCGCTGGCAACGACATCTATTTCGTCGACAGCTCTGCTGACAGCATTGTCGAAACCAGCGGCAATGGAACAGATGCTGTGTTCAGCTCCTCGACGTTTTCCTTGCGCACCAATGGCAAGTTCGTAGAAGACCTGACGCTCACGGGATCTGCCGACATCAACGGCACCGGCAATGGATTGGCAAACAAACTCACCGGCAACAGCGGCGACAACGTTCTGACCGGGGCCTGGGGCAATGATGTGCTCGACGGCGGCGGCGGCACCGACACGCTGAAGGGCGGTGCAGGCAACGACATCTATTATGTCGACAGCTCCGGTGACAGCGTTGTCGAAGCAAGCAACCAGGGCTCGGATCATATCTTCAGTGCCGCAAGCTTTGCACTGCGCGAGAATGGCAAATTCGTCGAAGACCTGACGCTGACCGGCTCTGCCGACATCAACGGCAGCGGCAACGGCCTTGCAAATGAAATCACCGGCAACAGCGGCGACAATTTCCTAAATGGCGCCTGGGGCAATGACGCGCTCGACGGCGGTGCAGGCGATGACATTTTCAAGGACTGGAATGGCAATGACGTTCTGACTGGCGGATCAGGAAGCGACTCCTTCTTCTTTCTTGCCGGCTGGGGTACGGACACAATCACCGATTTTGAAATCGGCACGGATGTTGTCACCATCGGTCAGGGCTATTCCACGTTTGACCAGTTGTCGGTAACAGACAGTGGCAACAACGCCGAAGTCAGCTTCGCCAGCGCCACCATCGTCTTCCTCGACACCGACCACACCGCCCTAAGCGCCGGCGACTTCGCGTTTCTTTGAAGAAGCATCACTGGCATAATCGCTGAAGGCAGGCCATTGCCGCCAGTTTCTCATACGCGGTGCATATCTGTTTCAATCACAGACCTTCTTGCCGGCAATTCCCTTCACAACCTACTCTTGCCTGCTCACCCTGTGACACAAGAAACCGGTTAGGAAGATTGCCAGATGGGACAAGTTGTAGGCGTCATCGGAATTGGCAATATGGGCCGTGGCATTGCCAAAAACCTCGCAAATGCAGGCCATACCCTGCTGATTTGGGATGTTGAGGAAAGTGCCCGCGCATCGTTTGCCGGCAAAGCCCGCATAGTCCCCCCGGAGAAGATGGCTACCGAAGCCGACGTGGTGATATTCGTCGTACCCGGTTCAGCTCAGATCGAGCAGATGCTGCCATCAATGCTGAAGGCAGCGCAACCCGGGTTGATTTTTTGGGATTTCACCACATCCGACCCAGTCCATACCAAGCGTCTGGCAGCACAGGCAGCTGAAGCCGGTGTGCCCTACATGGATGCCGGGATGACAGGCGGCGGTGCCAAGGGCGCTGATGAAGGCACAATGACGCTTATGATTGGCGGAGCGGAGGAGGTGCTTGAGCGCTCGCGCCCGGTCTTGCAGGCATGTGCGAAAGAACTGATTCACTTGGGCCCTTCTGGAGCCGGACACACAATGAAGGTGGTGCACAATCTGATTACGCATACCAACTTCTTGGCGTGCTCAGAGGCCGGACGCCTGGCAGAGGCAGCCGGGATTGACCTGGCCGACATGATCCGCGTTTTCAACGCTGGAAACGCGCGGAGCTTCATTTCCGAACGCCGCTTTCCGGATCACATATTGTCTGAAACCTGGGACGGCCGGTCCCGGATATTCAATCTGCGCAAAGATGTCGGCATGGCTGTTGCGTTGTCCGAAGAACTTGGCAGCCCCATGCGGCTCGGCCACCAAACGCTTGCTTGGTTGCAAGCGGCAGTGGATGCGGGCATGGAAGAAGAGGATTTCACCCGGCTCTATCCGGCGCTCGACAAACTTATGGACAGCTAAGTGCAGTAGACACACTCTGGAATACGATCCTGAGCGATGTGACCGCCGACAGCTTCGTGTTTTGATCGCTTGGATTCTGACGCCCCCATAAAATGCACCATGCCAAAAAACACCAGGACCGAGGCCGCCTTTTATACAGACGGTTCATTGCCAGCTAAGCGGCCACTAAACAAGAATCACCCTGGAAAACCGCGTTGTTTCCATTGGGAGCGGGGGATTTCTGGGCCGATGCGGTATTCAAAACTCACCACCCGGGTCACGCTGTGGTCGACTTCGCAGCGGAAATCGATGTCGAACCATTGACCGAAGCTGCGCACGGCGGCGTTGCGAGGCTCCAGGACTGTTCCGGGCGGCGGGCGGAAGCTTGGCATCAGATCGGCAAACATCGGTGGATTGGCAGCGGTCAACTGACCCCTGAGCTCCGTCATGCAAAGCAGGTTCAAGCGCTCGCTCTGCCCCATTCCGGCCATGGCGGTCCGCACCCGGGGATTGGAAGCCAGGTCATCTGAAAAGAACTGGCGAGCCTGCACCATCCTTCTGGAGGACCCGCTGCGCTCTGCTGTTGTTCGCTTCGGTTTGGCGACCGGTGTTGCGGATGTCACGATTTTTCCGACGGTTCCAAAATCCTCAGGCCCGGTCTCTTCCCCGGCCGCCTCTTCTGCAGGCTCCGGTACCACCGGCTCTGGCTCTGGTTCTACCAGTTCAGGTTCCAACGGCGTTTCGCCAGCAATAACCTCAGGGGTTTCCGACGGGATCTCCTGAGGCTGGTCTTCGGCGGTCTGTTGCTCAGCCGGACTTTCTTCCGAGGGCTCCGTCTCGTCCGTTGGTTCCACAATCTCGGGTTCATCAACGGGCTCTTCGGCCGGTTCCTCTTCAGCCGTCAGCGGTTCGTCAGCCTCTTCCGGTTCTTCAGAAACAGTTTCGGGCTCCGGCTCTTCCTCCGGCTCATCTGTCTCTGTTTCGTCTTCTGCCTGTTGGGGGGCGCCGTCTTCGCTGTCGGACGGGCCGCTGTCTTCTTCGCCAAACTCGACAACAGGCTGCAGCACCCGGATTTCTTGCTCTTCTAGCTGTGGCAGAGACGCCACCTGCTCTTCCTCCGGTTCTTGCTCAGATTCAGGTTCGACCGGCTCTTCTTCCGGTTCGGTTTCAGCGGCCTCGGGACGTTCTTCGGGTTCTTCCTCTTCAGGTTCTTCAGCTTGTTCCGGCGGCTCGGGCACCACCACTTCGGGCGGTGGCACCAGCTCCACCTCAACCGCCTCCGGCCCTGGCGGCGTTTTAAACGGATCAACATCTTCCACCAGCATCCAGCCGGCAAAGGCATGCAGCGCCACGGAGACCAAAAGCCCCGTTGCCAGAAATCGCTGATCGGCTGAGTGACCCTTTTCCATGGGTCTGTCCATATCTGCGATTAAGGCCAAAAGAATGCCCCTGAAACGGAATTGGCGGTCAATTTCCGGTTATGACCGTATCAATAAAAAACCCGGCACGTCTGCCGGGTTTTTATCGTCATTGATGTTGATTTCAAGGCACAAGCCTAGCTGTCGAGGAACGACCGCAGTTTGCGCGAGCGGCTCGGGTGCTTCAGCTTGCGCAGCGCCTTGGCCTCGATCTGACGGATACGTTCACGGGTGACCGAGAACTGCTGGCCAACTTCTTCCAGCGTGTGGTCGGTGTTCATGCCGATACCAAAGCGCATGCGAAGAACACGCTCTTCGCGCGGTGTCAGGGACGCCAGAACGCGGGTGGTGGTTTCGCGCAGGTTCGACTGGATGGCTGCGTCGATCGGCAGGACCGCATTCTTGTCTTCAATGAAGTCGCCGAGATGCGAATCTTCCTCATCGCCGATCGGCGTTTCGAGGGAGATCGGCTCTTTGGCGATCTTCAGAACCTTGCGGACTTTCTCAAGCGGCATTTGAAGCTTTTCAGCCAGCTCTTCCGGCGTCGGCTCGCGGCCGATTTCATGCAGCATCTGGCGCGAAGTCCGGACGATCTTGTTGATCGTCTCGATCATGTGCACCGGAATACGGATGGTCCGGGCCTGGTCGGCGATCGAACGGGTGATTGCCTGCCGGATCCACCAAGTCGCATAGGTGGAGAATTTATAGCCGCGGCGGTATTCGAACTTGTCGACCGCCTTCATCAGGCCGATATTGCCTTCCTGAATGAGGTCGAGGAATTGCAGGCCGCGGTTGGTGTATTTCTTGGCAATGGAGATCACGAGACGCAGGTTCGCCTCGACCATTTCCTTCTTGGCGATACGTGCTTCGCGCTCACCTTTTTGCACCATCGCAACGATGCGGCGGAATTCTGTGATCTCAAGGCCGGTCTCGGTCGCCAGTGTCTGGATTTCCTGACGCAGCTCGCGGACGTTTTCCTTTTCCTTGGCGATGAAATTCTTCCAGCCGCGAGTGGACAGGTTTGCCACCTTGCGCAGCCAGTTCGGATCGAGTTCTGCGCCCTGATACTGTTTCAGGAAGTCGGTACGGTCGACGCTGTAGCTGTCGGCCAGGCGCAGAAGGCGACCTTCATATCCCATCAGGCGCTTGTTGATGTCATAGAGCTGGGCAACCAGGGCATCGATACGGTTCTGGTTGAGCGACAGGCTCTTTACGTCTACGACGATCTCTTCCTTCAGCTTCTTGTAACGGCGCTCCTGGCTTGGAGACAGGGTCTTGTTGGCCAGCTTGTTTTCAACCAGCTGATCCTGCAGGCGGCGCAGCTTCTTGTAGCTGTCGGCAATGCGGTCGAAGGTTTCAAGGACAGCAGGCTTCAGCTCAGCTTCCATTGCCGACAAGGAGACATTGGCCTCAAACTCGTCGTCATCCTCGCCTTCGCCCTCACCCTCGCCTTCGGTGTTTTCTTCAGTACCATCCTTGGCTTCAGCGCCTGGCGCTGCAGGTGCTCCGGGAGCAGCAGAGTCGCCCCCTTCTTCGTCCGGCGCTTCGTCATCATTGGCGCTAGCCGGGCCCGCCTTGGCATCAGGGCCGGCATAGGTTGCTTCCAGATCGATAATGTCACGCAGAAGGACCTGGCCCTCGTTGAGCTCGTCGCGCCAAATGATGATGGCCTGGAAGGTCAGCGGGCTTTCGCAAAGGCCTGCGATCATGGCCTCGCGGCCAGCCTCGATACGCTTGGCGATCGCGATTTCGCCTTCACGGGACAGGAGTTCAACCGACCCCATCTCGCGCAGGTACATGCGCACCGGATCGTCAGTGCGGTCCGTCGGTTCTTTCGTGGTCGTGGTCTTCGCGACAGCGGTTGTTCCGGCGGCAACCAGATCTCCGCCTTCCACTTCCTCAGCGTTCGCTTCTTCCGCCTCTTCCGCTTCGACCACATTGATACCCATATCGGACAGCATGGACATGATGTCTTCGATCTTCTCAGAAGAGTTCTGATCGGAAGGCAGGACCTCGTTCAGTTCGTCGTAGGTGACATAGCCGCGTTTCTTGGCGGCCTTGATCATCTTTTTGACTGCGGCATCCGACAGATCGAGCAAGGGGCCATCTGACCCTTCCGCTGATGTCTCTTGGGTGTCGTCTGTCTGCGTTGCCTTAGCTACCATATTTTGCTCCAGAATCGCACCTTCCGACGGGAAGCTGCGCTGCATCCGAATTCCGTTTACCCCGACCAAGTATCCGGCGCGCTCACACGCTGGTGGCGCAGCCCGCTGCACTTGTTTGTCGAATCGGGTTGTAAACCGTGTCCCTTAAGTCCCAATTAACCGTGGCACCGGATCTGGCGGTTCAGGCCAGATTGCCTATGCACACATATTCATCCCCGGCGGCCATGAGGTCCGCCCGGGATTGATCGACCCGGATATTTGCAGCTTAATAAGAATATTGCCGGGGGCCTGTTGCCATACCGCGACGCTGTGATGCTGCAGATGTCTTATTTAGCTCGACGTTTGCGATTCGCAAGTGTGATTCGCTGCTGGTCAATGAGTTTCGCAAAAAAAATGCAATTTAGGGCGAATATGTCACTCATCCAGCCGGTGCTGCGGCGGAATCCGGCCGCGCAACCTGCATTACCCGGATTTTCTTGGCCCGTTCGGCAAGGTCCGCCTCGTCGCGGGCGCACTCTTCTCTGCGGCGTTGTAGATCTTGCGTCACAGCACGTATTCGTTCCCAGCTGGTTTCATCCAAATTATCGTCAGCACTTTTGAGATCGATATCCAACTCCTGCTCAAGTGCTCCGAGCTCTAAGACATCAAGAAAATGGAAGAATGCCGCCTCAATGAAATCGTCAGGAGGAGCTGTTTTCAACAAGGGAAAACGATGATTTAGAATAGAAAAATTTGAGTCTTTCTGCTCTTGAAAGCCAATAGACTCAAGCATCATCTCGTACATGATATCTCTTAGCGGCCCATCATAATTTGCGGTAAGGTCAGTGATCGGCGTGGCTTCCAATTCATCAACAATTTGGCAAAGAACATCTCGAAACCGGCGATGAAGTTCATCTGTAAAAAACAATCCAGCTAAACGTTCGAACGCTCTATCAAGTAGGAACGGATAGCGCATGCAAAGACCCAACACTAACCGCTCTGTGCCAAAATATGCCCCTGAAGGCGTCCCAACATTTCCAAGTCCTCCAGAGGACAGCGACTCGCCCTTGTCGGCCTTGCCTCCTCCGCGTCCTTTACGAGCCTGTTCAAAAAACAGGTTGGAAAGTTTGAACTTGATGTCCAACTGATAACGACGCCGGACCCTCTGATCCTGGATGGTATTGATGAGATCATCAATTCGCTTTTCCAGCGCCGCCTTGCGTTCCGGCGTGTCTAGACGGGAGACGGAAACTTCCCTGTCCCAAACCACGTCAAACAATGGCCGGGCGCTTTTGATTTCCTCTTCGAAACCCGCGATGCCCCGCGACTTGATCAGATCATCCGGGTCCATACCGTCCGGCAAAAAGCAGAATTGAAACGAATATCCGCTTTTGAGGACGGGAAAAATCCGGTCGATCGCCCGATGCGCGGCTGATACACCGGCCGCATCCCCGTCAAAACAAACGACCGGTTCTGCAGCAAACTTCCACAGGCGCATGACCTGATCTTCAGTGAAGGCCGTACCAAGCGTCGCCACGACATGGGTGACGCCTGCCTGCCAGAGCGCGATCGCATCCAGATATCCTTCAACGACAACGGCCTGGCCTGCCTTGAAAGCAGGCTCGCGCGCACGGTGAGCGTTGAACAGCATGACGCCCTTGTGAAAAAGCGGCGTCTCTGGGGAGTTCAGGTATTTCGGCTGACCATCCGGGCTCAGGGTCCTGCCACCAAAGGCAACCACACGGCCGCGGTCGTCCTGGATCGGAATCATCAACCGGCCACGAAACCGGTCATAAGCCGGGCGCCCGTCATCCGGACGAATGATAAGCCCCGCCTCGGCAATCATGTCTTCAGGAACGCCCTTGCCGATCAGGTGGCGCTTGAGCGCATCGCGGGTATCTGGAGCATAGCCAAACCGGAATTCTGACAAGGTCGCCGGTGCCAGGCCGCGCTTTGCGGTGTAGGCCCGCGCATGTTCGCCGCGCGGGGCTCTGAACTCGGCCTCAAAGAACCGGCTCGCCATTTCGCAGACGTCGGCCAGGCTGGCACGCTTTTTTTCACGCCTTGCCGCCTGCGGATCTGGTGCCGGCAAGGCGACCCCGGCCTGCTCGGCTAAGCGTTCGACAGCTTCCGGGAAATTCAGACCTTCGGTTTCAGTCAGGAACCGGAAGTGGTCTCCCGATGCGCCGCAGCCGAAACATTTATAGCGATTGCGGCGGTCATCAACATGGAAACTTGGGCTCTTTTCCTGATGGAACGGGCAACAAGCCCAATAATCCCCCTTGCCAGGCTGCGTCTTGCGCCGGTCCCAGGTGACACGCCGGCCGACGAGATCGGACAAGGTGATCCGGGCTCTAATTTCGTCAAGAAGGCGATTGTCGAAGCGCATTGTGGCAGCCGAAGGCATTCCGATGTTCGCAACTCTTTGAGAGCCGCGTGATTTGAATTCAGGAGCGTAAGATAGGAACTATTTCGCGATAGCGCGAGTCACCCAGCGTGCTTGACGGTATCTGTGCCTAATCATGGGTATAACCGTTGTCGAGAGTCCCGAGCCTCATCTAACCTGGGTTTGAACGCCAGTTATTCCGGGTTCGGATTTTCACTCGGCCGGTTTGCACCGTTTTCACGCAACAGATCCCGAACTACGCATGAAGCCTGAACGAAATTCATTTTTCCCGGATACCGGGCTTTCAGCTCCGACATGCATCTGCCGATGTCCCGCAAACCATGCGCATCAATGTCGCGCACCGTTTCTTCGCAAATGGCCTTGATGGCTTCCTCGTCCATCTGGTCTGGCAGGAACTCGCGAATGATAATGCTTTCCTGTCTTTCCTGTTCAGCCAGATCAAGCTGACCGCTCTCTTCGAATTCCTTGGCCGACAGGTCCCGCTGGCGGACCATTTTTTCCAAAATGTCGACAACACTTTCGTCGGGAACACCATCACGCCCGCCCTCGCGTGCCGCAACTTCACGGTCCTTGATTGCCGTCTGAATCAACCGAAGCGTTGCTATCCGGCGTTTGGATCCGGCTTCCTGCGCCTCTTTGAGTGCGGCACTGATTTTCTCGCGCATATTGCTGTCCTGCCTCTGCCTGCTGGCATGCATCAGGTAGCGCCCAAAAGGCTCACCCGCCACCCATATAAGTTTAAGTGATTGAAAAATATAGCCTTATTTTCACCGCATCTCTGTTGACGATTGCACTCGCTTCGCCTAGAGTCCCGCGCTTAATGCAGATGGCAACCTGACGGGCTGTGCCCGTGCGCTCGACGCCCTACCTGCAGCCATGATGTCACCAACAATACCTGGAACGCAAGACATGATGACCGCAGACGCATGGTCCACGAAGCCGGCGACCGCCCTGCTCGTACTCGCTGATGGCAGCGTGATTGAAGGCGAAGGCCTTGGAGCAACTGGAGAAGCTGTTGGCGAAATCTGCTTCAACACGGCCATAACCGGCTATCAGGAAATTCTGACAGATCCCTCCTATGCCGGGCAAATCATCACTTTCACTTTTCCCCATATAGGCAACGTCGGAACGAACGACGAAGACATTGAAACGGTAAATATGGCGGCCGAAAGCGGCATCCGCGGCTGTGTGGTCAATGCCAGCGTGACCGAAACGGCAAATTACCGTTCCGCCCGCCGCCTTGACGAGTGGCTGAAGGCCCGCGGCCTCATCGGCATTTCGGGTGTCGACACCCGCGCCCTGACGGCCCTCATCCGGGAAAAGGGCGTTCCCAATGCTGTCATCGCCCATTCGCCAGACGGCAAATTTGATCTGGACGCCCTGAAAAAGCGGGCTGCAGATTGGCCTGGCCTCGTGGGCATGGATCTCGCCAAGGATGTGTCGACTGCACAAACACACACCTGGTCAGAGACAACCTGGCAGTGGAACGAAGGTTTCGGATCTGCAGACAAGGCCGTGTTCAAGGTCGTCGCGCTGGATTTCGGCATCAAACGCAACATTCTGCGTCTTCTGACTGACGCTGGATGTGATGTTACGGTCCTGCCTGCCAACGCCGCCGCGGAAGACGTCCTGGCACATAATCCTGATGGAGTTTTCCTGTCCAACGGGCCGGGTGATCCAGCTGCTACAGGCGAATACGCCTCTGCGACGATCCAGGCCGTGCTGGAGAAAGACATCCCGACCTTCGGGATTTGCCTTGGCCATCAGATGCTCGCTCTGGCACTCGGCGGCAATACGGTGAAAATGCACCAGGGCCACCATGGCGCCAATCACCCGGTGTTCGACCGGACGACAGGCAAGGTAGAAATCACCTCAATGAACCATGGCTTTGCAGTCGATACGGCCAGCCTGCCTGACACTGTCGAGGAGACACACGTATCGCTCTTTGATGGTTCGAACTGCGGAATTCGGGTGAAGGGAAAGCCAGTCTTTTCCGTGCAGTACCACCCGGAAGCATCGCCCGGGCCGCAGGACAGCCACTATTTGTTCAAACGCTTCACGGATCTCATGAGAGCGTCCAAGAAAGTCACGGACAAGGCTGAAGCCTAACCTCACACAGAGATGGACACGGTAGAGAAAAGGCTGGAGATGGTAGCCCGGCCTTTTCAACAACCATTGTTACTTGAGCAGCATTTAGCGAGCTTGCAACTGATCTCAGCCCTGCTCAGCCGTTAGCGACCAGGCTGTTTAATGCGTCAAGAACGCCATCAACCTCAGCAACCTGCTCATCAAGCAGCGATTTTTGCTCATGGAGCAATTCCTGCTGGCCCTGGCAAATCGCCTGCAGTTCAGCATATTGTTCCATTTTGGGTGTGTCGCTTTCGACCAACTTGATAACGCGCCGGATTTCGGCAAGCGTCAGACCAATTTTCTTGGCCTGGAGAATAACCCGCATCCGGGCAACGTCTCTTGATCCATAAAACCGGCGTGCACCCCGGCGAACCGGATTCAACAAGCCTTTTTCTTCATAGAAACGCAGCGTTCTGAGCGTAACTCCGTACAGCTCAGACATTTCCGAAATAGCCAGCGCCTGCGTTTCCACGGATGCATCTTCGACCGGTCCCGCAATATCCGGGACCACGACCATATTCATTGCTAAGTTGTTCATAAAACTTGCCCGACAGTTTCTCTTTATTTTGGTGAACCGGATGAGGCCCAGCACTCTCTAAACTCGACCCACCATTCGAGTTTAAACAGTCCCACACGCCGAACTCTCGCGGCCATCTCACCCTCTGCCACAGGGTACTCTCCGGCAGAACGCCAAATGGCTGAACCGGTTGCACATAAGTTTTGATGTACTTCCGATACACTATTTAGCAACTGTTAAGCGGCGCCGATTTTTCGACTAGTTGCACGCAGCTGCCAAAATCATGCATATCATTAATTAATATCGCAATTTTGACATCGAATAAACTGCATTTCACGAATTTTATGCAAATTCTCCTGGTTTCTTAGACACCAACCACCAGGCCATATATTAATTATCGATAATATTTACATGAACATTACGTAGTATAATAACGCTAGGTTATCGGACGATAAACTAAGGTTATCCTTCAGCAGCTGGCACCTGCACCAACTTCCTTCGCCGAATCTCGGCAACCGCATGCCGCCCGCCGGTCCGCCGGCGCATAAAACCGTCAAAGTAGACCCTGGAACTCTTCAGACATGGTTCGGCACAACCCAGCTTTGCCCTTTGCGGTTTTAAAAATTCAAACACATTGCCAAGATCGCATCTAATTCGATCTATGACACTGCCTGGTGGTAGCCGGCCTGTCGCAACCTTGCACTCAAAAGACTACAAGCTGCGTCTACGGCCGCACACCTCATGCCTGCGGGTGGCACATGGTGCACTTCCGGATTGACTCACTTGGCCGAAAGAAGCTTTTCTAATCATGGATGTATCCATTGCTACTAAAAAACTTCACCGGTTAAGGACACGGAGAGTTCTTCACCGTATATTCCAGAACACGAAAATATCTGGTGAACTCCGGGAACGCACTTGAAAATGAAAACAGGCAACAGCCAGAATAACGGCTCGACAAAAACCGCGACAGAAAAGATGGCTGATACAAAAAACTCAAACGCCAATCCCATCATGAGTCCCGAACAGTTTCGTGACTGGCGCCGCTCTCTCGGTCTCAAACAGAAAGACGCCGCTGATAAACTAGGCCTGAAAAAGCGGATGATCCAATATTATGAAAAAGGCAATCGTGACGGCCGTCCGGTGGAAATTCCCAAATCCATACGCTTGGCCTGTTATGCATTGTCCAAGGGCATTGGCGATTTCGATGGGAACCGGATCGTGCGCAATGATGGCAGCTCGTCGAAAAACTAGTTGTACGCACCCAAGCCGACGAAACGAGATTCGTCTTTTTTGAATTAAAAGGGCATTTTTCCGCCCCTCGCCACAATCCCTGCTATCCAGCATCCACGGAATAAACGCCAAGAACCCGCCTGTTTTCATCTCTATGCGGATGAAAACGATATTTGCAGCTCCCGCGGGGTTCCCAGCACCAACAGTTTTCCCTATAAGACGCGCTCAGCCAACACTGTCACCCAGAATGAACGCGCCGATCCGCCGTGGATATCCTCCCGAGCGGAATGGCCGATGCGAGCACGAATGCCAAAACGCACAGATCTCTCCTCCATTCTCATCATTGGCGCAGGCCCGATCGTAATCGGCCAGGCCTGCGAATTTGACTACTCCGGGACACAGGCCTGCAAGGCCCTCCGAGAAGAGGGCTACCGGATCATTCTGGTGAATTCGAACCCGGCGACCATCATGACGGACCCGGATCTCGCCGATGCGACTTACATTGAGCCGATCACACCGGAAATTGTTGCCAAGATCATCGAGAAGGAACGCCCGGACGCTCTATTGCCGACCATGGGTGGCCAGACTGCGCTGAACTGCGCGCTCGACCTGGAACGCATGGGAGTTCTGGAAGAATTCGGCGTTCAAATGATCGGCGCCCGTGCAGACGTCATCGACAAAGCGGAAGACAGGGAGAAATTCCGGGCAGCCATGGATGCGATTGGATTGGAAAATCCACGGGCCGCGATCGCATCCTCCCCTGCAATTCGCGACGAAAACGGCAAGATTACCGGCTATGACCGTGCGACCGGAATTCTAGAAGCCATTAAGGCTCTGGATGAAATTGGCCTGCCGGCAATCATCCGCCCAGCCTTCACCCTCGGTGGAACAGGCGGCGGCGTAGCCTATAACCGGGAAGAATTCGAAGCCATCGTCCGCTCAGGCATTGATGCGTCACCCGTTGGCCAGGTGCTAATCGACGAAAGCCTGCTCGGCTGGAAGGAATACGAGATGGAGGTCGTCCGCGATAAGGCGGACAACTGCATCATCATCTGCTCCATCGAGAACGTCGATCCGATGGGCGTGCACACGGGCGATTCGATTACGGTCGCTCCGGCACTGACACTTACCGATAAAGAATACCAGATCATGCGGGACGCCTCGATTGCTGTCCTGCGCGAGATCGGCGTTGAAACCGGCGGCTCAAACGTTCAGTTCGCAGTCAACCCGGACAACGGACGGCTGGTTGTCATCGAGATGAACCCGAGGGTTTCCCGGTCTTCTGCTCTCGCTTCCAAGGCCACCGGCTTCCCGATTGCCAAGATCGCGGCCAAGCTGGCGATTGGATACACGCTTGATGAACTGGAAAACGACATCACCGGCGGCGCAACACCGGCGTCTTTCGAACCTTCAATCGACTATGTCGTCACCAAGATCCCGCGGTTCGCTTTCGAAAAGTTCCCGGGTTCAGAGCCAACTCTGACAACTGCCATGAAGTCAGTTGGTGAAGTCATGGCAATCGGCCGGAACTTCCAGGAAAGCCTGCAGAAGGCGCTGCGCGGTCTGGAGACGGGACTGACGGGCCTTGATGAGACCGAAATCCCGGGATTTGAGCAGGGTGGCGACAAGAACGCCATCCGCGCTGCCATTTCCACACCAACCCCGACGCGGCTTCTCAATGTGGCCCAGGCTATGCGCCTTGGAATGAGCAACGAGGAGATATACGGCGCCTGCGCCATCAATCCATGGTTCCTCGAGCAGATCGAGGGCATCGTGGAGATGGAAGCCAAGATCCGCGAGCACGGCCTTCCTCAAAACGCCACCATGCTGCGGAAACTCAAATCCATGGGTTTCTCGGACACCCGGTTGGCATCACTGGCCGGCATGGACACAAACGATGTTGCAGCGTTGCGCACAAACCTCGACGTGCATCCGGTCTACAAGCGCATTGACACCTGCGCTGCAGAATTCGCGTCGCCGACCGCTTACATGTACTCCACTTACGAAGCCCCGTTCATGGGGGCGCTGGCATGCGAAGCTGAACCATCCGGCCGCAAGAAAGTGATCATCCTTGGAGGCGGCCCGAACCGGATCGGACAGGGAATCGAGTTCGACTATTGCTGCTGTCACGCAGCTTTCGCGCTAGAGGACGCCGGGTATGAGACCATCATGGTCAACTGTAACCCGGAAACGGTCTCAACCGACTACGACACCTCCGACAGGCTCTACTTCGAACCTCTGACGGCTGAAGACGTGCTTGAGGTAATCCGGGTTGAACAGTCCAAAGGCACATTGCACGGTGTCATCGTCCAGTTTGGTGGCCAGACGCCGCTCAAGCTGGCACAGGCGCTGGTCAAGGCCGACGTTCCGATCCTCGGCACTTCCCCGGACATGATCGACCTTGCCGAAGATCGTGACCGGTTCCAGAAACTTCTGATCAAACTCGATCTCAAGCAGCCGGAAAACGGAATTGCCTATTCCGTCGAGCAAGGCCGGTTGATTGCCGGTCAGCTAGGCCTGCCTCTTGTCGTCAGACCTTCCTACGTCCTCGGCGGGCGGGCAATGCAGATCATTCGCGACGAAGAGGCGCTTAACTCCTATCTCCTGGGCACGCTTCCCGAACTCGTGCCGGCTGATGTCCGTGCAAAGTACCCAAACGACAAGACCGGGCAGATCAACACTGTTCTCGGGACCAATCCCCTGCTGTTCGACCGCTACCTTGAGGGCGCGATCGAAGTGGATGTGGATGCTTTGTGTGATGGCAAGGACGTTTTCGTTTGCGGCATCATGGAACACATCGAGGAAGCCGGCATTCACTCAGGTGACAGCGCGTGCTCCCTACCCCCGTTCTCGCTGGATGCGGACATGCTGGCCGAACTCAAGCGCCAGACCACCTCATTGGCGCTTGCACTTCAAGTCGGCGGTTTGATGAATGTTCAATATGCCATCAAGGACGGCGAGATCTATGTGCTCGAAGTCAATCCGCGCGCATCGCGTACGGTTCCCTTCGTTGCAAAGACGATCGGAGATCCCGTCGCCAAAATCGCGAGCCGGATCATGGCTGGCGAGAGCCTTGCCTCCTTTGGTTTGACCGAAAAGAACATCGACCACATCGCGGTGAAAGAGGCCGTGTTCCCGTTTGCCCGTTTCGCTGGTGTTGACACGGTTCTCGGCCCTGAGATGCGCTCGACCGGAGAGGTCATGGGCCTGAACGGCGCATTCTCCACCGCATTCGCAAAATCCCAGATTGCCTGCGGTACAGGCGTTCCGGAGGGCGGCACCGCGTTTGTTTCCGTGCGGGACATCGACAAGGAAGGCGTCGTCGAAGCGGCCCGTAGCCTGGAGAAGGCCGGATTTAACTTGATAGCCACCGGCGGCACCCAGAAGCACCTCGAAAAGAACGGCATTTCCTGTAAAAAAATCAACAAGGTATTGGAAGGGCGCCCCCATATCGTCGATGCCATCAAGAATGGTGAAGTTCAGCTGGTTTTCAACACGACAGAAGGCGCTCAAGCGCTCCTTGACAGCCGGTCGATGCGCCAGGCCGCCCTGATGAACAAAGTGCCCTACTACACGACACTTGCAGGTTCGGTTGCAGCCGCAAAAGGCATAGTTGCTCACAAGGATGGCAACCTCGAAGTCCGGCCTTTGCAATCTTACTTCGCTTGAGTCTATTATCGTCCAATACCGGCCGGGAAAGGTTTCCTTTCCCGGCTGGGCTGTTTTTATGATGGAAGGTCCTGCACAAGGGGCCCAGTAGTTAAAGGTCTGCGATCGATGGAAAAAGTTCCGATGACCACCGCCGGTTACGCGATGCTGCAGGAGGAATTGAAGCAGCGAACGTCGGTTGAGCGCCCGCGAATCGTGGACGCGATTGCCGAAGCGCGTGCACATGGCGATTTGTCGGAAAACGCGGAATATCATGCTGCCAAGGAAGCTCAGAGCCACAACGAAGGCCGGATCGCGGAACTGGAAGACAAACTCAGCCGTGCAGAAGTCATCGAAGTGGCGAAACTTTCCGGCGATGTCGTGAAGTTCGGCGCAACCGTCTCGTTGATCGATGAAGATACTGAAGAAGAGAAAAACTACATGATCGTCGGCGACGTGGAATCCGACGTCAAACAGAACAAGATCTCGATTTCGTCTCCGATTGCGCGCGCCCTGATCGGAAAATCGGTGGGCGACAGTGTGGAAGTTTCTGCGCCGGGTGGAGCGCGCTCCTACGAAATCGTCGAAGTCCAGTTCGTATAACCAGTCCGTATTGGGACACCCTCCATTGCCGTTTGACGCGAGCCCAGACCCGGTTATTGTGGTCGGGCGGCTCGGCGGTAATTGGAGAGCATCTTGGTTTTTAATACGATTGTTTTGCTCCTTTTCGCAGCGGCAATCCCTCTATGGATCTGCCGGCAATACCTGATTGCAAAGCTGGAACCCCGAGCCAGAGCCATATTCAAACGGCTCGCAGCGCGCCAGGAAAGCGCGATCGGCTTTGCCTTTCGCACATTTCTTGTTTTGCTCGCGTTCGCCGCTTCAGTTGTCGGGCTGGTCTATGGACTGTCTTTCATCAAGGAGGGGCGGATTATCGGGTCATCGTACCGGGACATAATCCGCAACCGGTTGTATTCGGGAATTGATAGCGTCGATCCGCACATCGACACCTACCTCTACGAACAATCCCTTCCGCTCGTGATTATCTTGACCTGTCTGCTGCTTGCAATCAGCCTGACCCTGGTCTTGAAGGCTATCCATGACATCAGCGTCCTCAGCCGCCTGAAAAGGCGCCTGAAGAATCTGATAGAAAAATCGAGCTAGGTCCAACTAGAGAATGTCAGGCGGCCTGATCGCTTAGGAACGACTGGAAATCCGAAGCTGAAAGCGGTCTGCTCCAGCTATATCCCTGCGCCATCTCAAAGCCGAGCTTTTCCACGATCAGCACGTCTTCCGCGGATTCAACACCTTCGGCAACGGACGCAAGACCGAACTCGCGTGCCAGCATAATCACCGCCTGCAGGACGGCCCGCTTTTCCTTCTTGTCCTTGGCATCAAAAACAAAGCCTCGATCGACCTTAATCGTATCAACTGGATAAGACGTCAGGCTTTTCAGCGATGCATACCCGGTTCCAAAATCATCCAGAGCGATGGTAACGCCAAGATCCCGCAAGTACTGCAGCACTTCAAAAGAGTCCGCCGCAGAATCCATTATGGTGTTTTCGGTTAGCTCCAGCTCCAGCGTTGCAGGGTCCAGTCTGCTTACGTTCAGCGCATGCATGACGTCATTTACCAGGGATTTTGAATGGGTTTGGCGCGGAAACAGGTTGACCGCAATCCTGATCGGCCGCCGGGCCGCGTTCTCCCAAATTCGCGCCTGCCGGCAAGCTTCATTCAATACCCACCGGCCAACGCTGATTGACAGGTCGCTTTCTGCAAGAAGTTCTATGAAGGCCTGTGGAGCAATCAGTCCGCGTTCCGGGTGGCGCCAGCGTAACAAGGCTTCCGCGCCAGCTATGCGGCCGCTGCGGAGATCGATCTGTGGCTGATAAAAGAGTTCGAACTGAGTTTCCTGAACCGCAACTTGAAGCTCCGAGAGAAGTTTAAACCGCTCTTCTGCCGCGGCCCTTAAACTCGGAGTAAATTGTGAGACACGCCCCCTGACCCTTTTTGCTTCGTAAAGTGCAAGGTCGGCATTGCTCAGAAGTTCATTGAGAGTGCGGCCATTTTCCGGCGCGGCCACGACACCAGCGCTGCAGCCAATGATGATTTCATGTCCATTGATCCGGATCGACTTCCGCACATTCCAAAGGGCGGATTCAACGAATGCCACGGGGTTGTCATTCATTGAGCAGTCGGGGATCAACAGCGCAAACTCGTCACCCCCTACCCTGTAGAGCCGCATTTCCTTGTCCATGACTTCAAGGAGCCGCTCGCAGAAAGTAACCAGCAGCTGATCGCCAACCGTGTGGCCAAGCGTGTCATTCACGTCCTTGAAGTGATCGAGATCGAACAGTGCCACACAAAACCTGGACTGCTCTTCTTCCAGACCCGCCAGTTTTTCGGCAAGATCCTCATTGAATGCACGTCTGTTCAAAGCACCGGTAATGGGATCAAAGTAGCCGAGTTTACGAACCTCTTCGGTAAGCTGGAAGTGCTCGGAAATGTCCCGGACAAAGCAAATTATGCCTTCTCCGCCCTCACGGACTTTAAGAGCAATGTCCAGAGGAACTTCGGTTCCGTCTTTCCGCTTTCCGAATATCCGCTGGATCGTTCCCATGGGCCTTGAAGCCGGATCCTGCATAAAATCCTGTCGCAGCTTCTCATGCGAACGGAACCTCTCCGGGATCAGAACCTCGACCTTTTGACCGATCAATTCACCCGGCAGGTAGCCAAAACAATCGTTCACTGCGTCATTCGCCACCTGAATTGTTCCGCGCTTGTCGCACAGAATAATTCCATCCGGGCAATCATTGATGAACATCTTAAAAGCGTTTTTCACTTCCGCCCCAAGAAATAAAAATACACTACCGGCTCATGTCCAGACAGAGAATTTCAAATAAACCCACAGTTTTACGGGGAGAAAGACAAATTTCCATCTGATTTGATCTCAAATTCGACCAAATCCAATTAATAGTCATTTAATATAAGTTAGTTATATAATTTTTTTCGAAAAACTTCACATAACTTGTATAATTTAATACATGGATTTTCGGAAAACGACGGGATGTTTCACTAGATTTTCCGTTAAACAAACCACACAGACGTATCTCCGGGAGCATCTATTCCACTCCGGAACAAGACTATGATCCCAGGAGAAAAATAAGGCGTCAGTCTGATTTTGAATCGTCCGTTTGAGATATTCGTCCCAAATGAACTAGCATTTTCCGGAAACAGATTTGGGGTTCGGATCCTAGTCCTCTATCGGAACGATAGGTTCATCTTTCGTCCGCCGGATCGTAAGGGCGGTCCGAACGCTCGCCACATTGTCTGCAGCTGTCAGTTCGCTGATAACAAAACTCTGAAACGTTTGCAGATCCGACGCCACGCACTTGAGCAGAAAGTCGACTTCCCCGGACAGCATGAAGCTTTCACGGACTATAGGCCATGCCTGAACCGTCTGTTCGAAAGCGATAAGATCCGCTTCGGTTTGACTGTGCAGACCAACCATTGCGAAAGCAGTTACGTCAAAGCCAAGCTGCTTTTCATCGAGCAGCGTACGGTATCCGCGGATCAGGCCTGCTTCTTCCAGTGCCCGGACCCTGCGAAGGCAGGGCGGTGCCGATATACCAACCCGTTTGGCCAGTTCGACATTCGTCATACGGCCGTCCTGCTGAAGTTCCTTCAGAATGTGCCAGTCGATATTATCTAGCCGCGCTTTCACTCTTGTCTCCAAAATCGGGCCGGTATAAGCGCTTGGGATCGCCCAGTGTCCGGTATCACCACCCGCCGGCTGGCAAGTTCGTTCAACGCCAGAATCCGCCGGTCAATTCTCGACCGCCGAAGTATGATTTTTTGCGCGTTTGTGCAAGACTATAACAAAATTGCGCATGATTCAGAAAGATCTCAACAGGAAAGCCGCCTCCCCCATGTCAGAATTTTCAAGGCCGGAGCCTTCGAGCTGCTGGGTTCTGACAGACGGCAAGGCAGGCGACGAAGCGCAGTGTATTGGTGTCGCCGAGGCGCTCGGCCTTCCCTACAGCATTCACAAGGTTTCGCCTAAACCGCCGTTTTCCTGGCTGATGCCCTGGGGGCCAATTGATCCAAGAGAAGCTGAAACGGTTCCAGGCAGTCCGATTGCCCCGCCCTATCCGGACATCGCAATTGCTTCAGGACGCCGGTCCATCGCCTATCTGAAGCGGTTAAAGAAGATATCCTCGGGACAAACCTTCACTGTGTGCCTGAAAGATCCACGGACCGGCATTGGCGCGGCCGATTTCATCTGGGTGGCGGAACACGATCGGCTGCGCGGAGACAATGTCTTTGTAACAACAACGGCGCCCCACCGCTTTTCTGCAGCTTCCTTGGCAGACGCCCGGGAGCGAATCCCTGACGAGATAAGTTCCCTGCCCCACCCGAAAGTGGCCGTCCTGATCGGCGGGGACAGCCGGCATCACAAGTTTTTGACAGAAGATGTTGAGGTTTTTTGCCGCGGACTTCTGACGATGCATGAAGCGACCGGAGCCAGCTTTATGGCCACATGTTCACGCCGGACGCCCCCCGCGCTCAAAAGCCGTGTGGAAGAAATCATATCCTCCGGACGCGGCATTCTTTGGAATGAACGCGGCGAGAATCCCTTGAAGGCATATCTGGCGTCCGCCGACGCCATTGTCGCTACAGCCGATTCGACCAACATGATCGGCGAAGCTGCCGCTACGGGAAAACCAATCCATGTGTTTTCCCCACATGGTGGCCACCCCAAAATAGACCATTTTTTGGGGCGTTTACGGCAAATGGGCATTCTGCACCCCTTCCCAGGGCCGTTGAAAAAAACTACCTATGAGCCGCTGGACAGCACGCCTTTGATTGCAGCGAAAATCCGTCAGGCGTACGCACAGCACAAATTTGGTAGATCAGTTTGCTGAGGTGGGGCTCGCTGACTGCGGCCGAGGGCTTAATGCCAGACTAATACAACGAGGTGCACTTCTCATGACCATCGAGCATTCCAAGCTTTTCATCATTGGGTCCGGTCCGGCCGGATATACGGCAGCCATATATGGCGCACGTGCAATGATGGAGCCTACCCTTGTCGCTGGCATCCAGCCGGGCGGTCAGCTGACCATCACCACAGAAGTTGAGAATTATCCCGGCTTTGCAGATCCGATCCAGGGCCCGTGGCTGATGGAGCAGCTTCAAAAGCAAGCCGAGAACGTTGGCACCAAACTCATCTACGACACCATAACCAGTGTCGACCTGTCTCAGCGCCCATTCCGTATGGAGGGCGACAGCGGCACCACCTACACAGCCGACGCTCTGGTCATCGCCACCGGCGCGCAGGCCCGCTGGCTTGGCCTGCCATCCGAAGAGGAATACATGGGTGCCGGCGTATCAGCATGCGCAACCTGTGACGGTTTCTTCTACCGCGGCAAGGAAGTCGTTGTCGTAGGCGGCGGCAACACTGCCGTGGAAGAAGCGCTCTACCTGGCCAACCTTGCATCAAAGGTCACGCTCGTTCATCGCCGGGACAGTCTGCGTGCCGAAAAGATCCTGCAGGAGCGCCTGTTCAAGAATCCGAAAATCGAAGTTGTCTGGGACCACGCGGTTGATGAAATCCTCGGCGGCGGCATGCCCAAGGCTGTGACCGGTGTCCGCCTGAAAAACACGAAGACCGGTGGCACCCAGGAAATCTCCGCAGACGGTGTTTTCATTGCAATTGGCCACGCCCCGTCCGTAGAGCTCTTCAAGGACCAACTGCCTCTGAAGCCAACCGGCTATTTGGAGACAGCTCCCGATTCCACAAAAACAGCGATCCCGGGCGTCTATGCTGCAGGTGATGTCACAGACGATGTTTATCGTCAGGCCGTCACCGCTGCGGGCATGGGCTGCATGGCCGCGCTTGAAGCCGAACGGTTTCTGGCCGAACATGAGGTCAAGATCGAAGAGCCGGCAGAATAGGCCGGTGACATAACCAAGGTTTGTCAGGCGAAAGAGGGGCCGCGACATGGACTGGGACAAGCTGCGCATATTTCACGCCGCGGCTCATGCGGGAAGCTTCACCCATGCGGGTGAGGCCCTGCACATGAGTCAATCGGCGGTCAGCCGCCAGGTCAGCTCGCTAGAAGCTGACCTCGGCGTCCCGCTGTTCCACCGTCATGCGCGCGGCCTCTTGCTGACCGAACAGGGTGACTTGCTCTACCGGACCGCCAGCGACGTGCTTATGAAGCTGGAGTCGGTCCAGAGCCGCCTGTCGGACAGCAAGGACAAACCATCCGGTGTCTTGAAAGTCACAACGACAGTTGGCCTCGGCTCAACCTGGCTTGCAAGCCGGATCAATGATTTCACAAATCTCTATCCGGATGTTCAGCTTCAGATGATCTTTGCCGATGACGAACTGGATCTCGGCATGCGGGAAGCAGATATCGCGATCCGTCTCCGCCAGCCGACCCAGCCGGACCTGATCCAGCGTAAGCTGTTTACCGTGCATTTTCACGTGTTTGCGTCACCAGCTTATCTCAAAAGATTTGGCACGCCGAAGCGGATCGAAGACATCGACGAGCATCGGATCATCACCTATGGCGATCAGACACC
The DNA here is from genome assembly GCA_965230705.1 of Roseibium sp. Taxonomy (GTDB): domain Bacteria; phylum Pseudomonadota; class Alphaproteobacteria; order Rhizobiales; family Stappiaceae; genus Roseibium. Next base: position 1,116,736 of record CBDDLN010000002.1, read on the forward strand.
GTCCTATTTGCGTGACATGAACTGGCTGGAGGTCACTGGACGTCCGGACAATGATCCCCGTATCCCGGTCTTGAAGGTCAACAACCTTGTGGCAATCAAACGCGCGGTGCAGACGGGCGTCGGGGTCGCGATGCTGCCAGACTATATTATCGCCAAAGACAGCGGATTGGTGCAGATCCTGACTGACCTGGAAGACAAGGTTCCAACCTTCGATACCTACTTTGTGTATCCATCCGAGTTGAAGAACACTGCCCGGATCAAGGTTTTCAGGGATTTCCTGGTCGCGAACGCTGAAACCTGGATCTACTGACGCACCGACAGAATCATGGAGGGGATTGCCTCAAATTGTGCAGTCCTTTCGAAAAAATGCTCGCCATCGCAGCAAAAAACCGGCAATTTCCACAAAATGATACAGCTGCACCAGAAATTTTTTCATACTTATATATAAATATTGCCATTTATTTCAAAAACTTAATAAAGCTACCCGATTTTTGCATAGCAGGTCTGCGTGACTGCCTCTTGTTTCAGCAGCTTGTGCACTGCATATAAGCATCACTGTTGGTCAACCGGCGTTGCTCTTTCCTCCCAGCGACGCTGACTTTGCCAGCTGTTCCCCTCTGGAAGGTGATTCCGCTGCCAAGCGCAGTGAAATCAATTCAAACTGCCGGGTCGTTGACCCGGCATTTTTTTTGGCCGAATTCCGAGAATTTCTCCGAAGTGGACAGGTTGTCGCAGCCTCTGGAAAACGGCGCATACAATCCCTATCTCAAGTTTAGCAGATCAGACATGGTCTGCTGTCCCCTCCCCAAGACCCGTATCCCCCTGCGGGTTTTGACAAACTTAGGGCCGGTCATCACCAGATGCCGGCCCTGTTTTATTTTGCATTGCAGCAATATTGATCCGCTACATGAACAGCCGTTCGCCCTCGATCCCCTTGTAGATACCGGCGACCTGTTCTTCATATCCATTGTAAATCAGAGTGGGGACACGCTCGTTGGTGCCGATTATCCGTTCATTCATCTGACTCCAGCGCGGGTGGGGAACATGCGGATTAACATTGGCCCAAAAACCATATTCCTTGCCCTGGATTTCCTCCCAGAAACTGACCGGCCGCTCGCTGGTGAAGGAGATACGCACAATCGACTTGATTGACTTGAAGCCGTATTTCCATGGCAGAGCCAGCCTGATCGGCGCCCCAAACTGCTTGGCAAGAGGCTTGCCGTAGACACCCGTCGCCATAAATGCGAGCTCGTTTGTTGCCTCCGCAAGAGTGACACCTTCCACATAGGGCCACGGATACCAATCCTGTTTCTGCCCGCTGGCAACCTCAGGATTCTTGAAGGTCTCAAAACGCAAGTATTTCGCTTCCGGTTTCGGTCCGGCCAGCTTTACCAATTCGGCAAGCGGAAAACCGGACCAGGGCACCGACATGGACCAGGCTTCGACACAGCGGAACCGGTACAGCCGCTCTTCCAACGGCATCTTTTTAAGCAGGTCGTCAATGTCCAGCGTTTGCGGATTGTCGATCAATCCATCCAGGGCCACAGTCCAGGGGCGGATTGGGAGCTTCTGGGCAGCCGATGCAATCTGCTTGTGGGAGCCAAACTCATAGAAATTGTTGTAGGTGGATGCGACGGATTCCTCTGTCAGGTCGCGGTCAAGCTTATAAGCTTCGTTGCGCGGTACCGGGTACAGCCCTGCACTTGGATCCTCTTCTGCAAAAGCAGGTCCCCCGGTCATGCCTGAACCAAGAAGCACTCCGCCCCCTGCGACACCAGCCAGGAACTTGCGCCGGTTCCAGAACACGGTTTCGTCCGTAGCCATGCGCTCGGGCAGCTCCCAGGACCGCTTGTGCAGGATGTTCATCGTCATTTGCTCCTTTTCCTGTGTCTAAAAAACAGCAAGACGCACTTCAAACGCAAATAACGCCCAAGTGACCGCATTCGTGATCCAACAAAAACAAATGCCCCGCGCGCTGTTCGCACGCGGGGCTCGATTTTCAACAGGCAAAGGCCAGATCAGGCTGCCTTGTCGCCCAGCTTGCGCAACACCTGTTCAGCGGCCTTGCCAGTCAATTCGGCCATATGATCGAAGCTGCTGGTATAACTGGCAACACCTGCAGTCGCAGAGCGCAGTTCAACGATCAGGTCACTGATTTCAGACGCGGGCATCAGCGCGTTGACCTCATCCCAGCCATCCCATCCGGGGCGGGCATCAAACCCGAGCAGTTGTCCGCGCCTGGCCGAAACGATCGCATTGATCCGCGCCGTCGCATCATTGGGGCAAACAATGGCAACGCGGCTGATCGGCTCCAGAAGAACCGGCTTGCACTCAGGCAACCCCTCTCTGATCGCAGTTATTCCGGCCATCTTGAAGGCCTGATCGGAGCTGTCGACGGAGTGATAAGATCCATCGGTCAGGCAGATCGAGACATCAACAACAGGAAAGCCCAGAGATCCATTGCGAAGTGCATCAAGAACACCGTCACGCACCGACGGGATGTACTGCTTGGGAACAACACCGCCAGTGATCGTGTCGCTAAACTGAACACCTTCGCCGCGAGGCAACGGTTTGATATCCAGGACCACATCACCAAACTGGCCATGCCCGCCCGATTGCTTCTTGTGCCGGCCACGAATGGACGTACTTGCACGGATGGTTTCCTGATAGGGAACCTGGGGATCTGCCGTATCGATGCTCAAGCCATATTTGCCTGACAGGCGCTCCTTGGCCACACGCAGATGCATTTCGCCCTGCCCGCCAAGCAGAGTCTCACTGCTTTCCTGGCTCTGGGACAGACGCAGGGCCGGATCTTCCTCAATCAGTTTGGCTAGCGCTGATGACAGGCGTACTTCGTCCTGCCTTTTGGCCGCCGAAACCGCGATCGAAAGGACCGGTTGGGGACCGACGAGTTTTGCCGGCTCGCCGGCTCCTGACGCATCCCCCGCTGACAACAACAACCGTTCACCGGTCTGCACACCTTCAAGGCGGCCGAGCCCGACAAGGTCACCGGTTGAAGCCGTGCCACGCTTGACCGCTTGCTGGCCGAAGATCGTGAACAATCCGGACACTTTGACTTCGTCGCCATTGGTCCTGAACAGGCTGTCTCCATCACTGACCTGCCCGTCGAGGATCCGGGCTATGGAGAGTTTGCCGCCGTGCAACGTGTGCAGGGTTTTGACCACCTGGACGGCAGCCCCACTTCCTTCTGCCTGGATACGTTCAGCAGTATTGGCGACTCCAGGCGCCTCATGCCGCATGGCTTTCAACAGGCGGCCAATGCCATGCCCATGCTCTGCCGAGCCAAAGAATACCGGGCATATGAGGCCTTCGCGGGTTTCACGTGCAAGATCTGCAAAAACCAGTTCCGGGTCGGGAGAAATGTCCTCCAGAAGGGCTTCCATCAACTCATCATCGTGATCTGCCAGTGTTTCCAGCATGGAGTACCGGGCATCCAGTTCACGGGCCTTGTCATCATCGGACATGTCTATGAGCGTGCTTTCCTCCTGCTCGTGGTAGACATGCGCCCGTTCCAGCGCCAAATCGATGTAACCCGTCGCTTTGCCATCTTCCCAGATCGGGATCTGACGCAAGACCATCGGCACCGATGACGCTGGCTGCAGTATATTCAGCACGTCCCGAACCCGCCGGTTGGACTTGTCGATCTTGTTCAAAAACAAAACCCGCGGGACGGCGCGGGCTTCCAGGCTTTTCAGGATCAGCTGCAAGGCAGGTACCTTGCGCTCGTCGTCCTCCGCGACGACGATGGCTAAATCCACGCCCTCCAGCGCGCCTTCCATTTCAGTCAGGAATTCAACGGAACCGGGACAGTCGATAAAGTCATACCGGTCTCCGAGATACTCCGTCTCGGCTATGTTGACTTCCACGCTCATTCCATGAGCGCGGGCCTCAGGCGAGCCATCGCCTACCATATTCGCGCCATTGACCGTGCCCTGGCGCGCAATTGCTTCTGTCCGCGCCAAAAGCGCTTCCAGCAAGCTGGTCTTGCCGCTGCCGAAGGGGCCAACTATTGCGATGGTGCGTGATCCGGATCCATTTTCAGGCTTGTTAGTATTAGCGGTGCCGCGGACGTTGCCGTCCGGGCCACCATTTCTGCCTTCCGCCATGGTGTGCCTCCCGTTGGTTACAAGGGGGTTTCCCTCACCAGCGCGCACAAGGCCGGATCTCTTACGGACGCGGCCGTCCGCGCCCCGCCCCGCCATGGGGCGGTCTTGCATCGTCGCGCCGATTGGGGGCACAAAGCAAGGGATTCCTATGTCGCACCGCAGCATGGACAAAACGCACCAGCCCGCTTCTTATGGCCATTGAGAACGCAAGAAAGAAAGGCGAACCGGTGCCCTATATAGTTAAACGCACGAAGTGGTTCAGCCATGGAACAACCATTGAGCTTACCGTTGCGGGACTTTTTGCCGCGCTTTTGTGTTGTCCTGCCGTTGCACAGTCTTTGCAGCTGCGCGGTCTTAACAACAACGCAGCATCAAACCTGCCTTCAGCAGAACAGCAGATACAGCGGTTTCAGAATAAACAGCAGTCGACCTTTTCCAACCGGCAATCGATTGATCAGCTTGAACGCCGGTTGCAGCAGCAAAACCTTCATCAGCGCTCGGTCGACCGGACGGCAGATCCCTGCCTGTCTGCGCCGGACAAGTGCCAGAAAACAAAATAGCCCCGGGCTTTATCCCGAGGCTAGTAGGCAGGCGATTGGCGGGTGCCAAGCCCCGCCGCATTAGACCAACACGAAGCTTAGTTGATCAGCTCAAGATTCAGCTTGCTGACGCCAAGCGTGATGTTGGTGCCGGTTTCCGTCTGCAGGCTGAATGGATTGAGCGCAATCGACCGGTCAAGACCACCGATGAGCGCATTTGCTTGAATGCCTGCACCAACGCTAACGCCTGCTGCTACTCCGCCATATGTTCCGGCCAAGGCGCCCGGTTTCATGTTGGCACTGGGTGCCAGCACGCCCCAGACAAGCGTTGCATCTATTTTTGTGCCCAGGTCAATGCCGTATTCGGAGACTTTGCCCTTGTAGTATTCCACCGGGCCGCCTGCCGTCGGCTTGTAATTACATCCAAGACTATGGGTCGATCCGACAATGAAATTGCTTTCGCCCGTTACCGCGCAGGTCAGCACGCCAACCTGAATGCCGGGCGCCGTGTCACTGGCGAGTGCGGCCGTGCCTACGGGCAAAAGAGCCAGGGCGCAGACAAGACGTGAAATCCGTTTCATGAAACTCTCCAATCTGGATGTCATCCGGATCGAAATCCGGTCACCGGCAGGCATAGGATCGAAACATGACGGAATTCGACCGGGTCTGTGATGACATTGTGACGAATGAAACGGCCGGTGCAAACAGGAATTGAACTCCACTATCGAAGAACGCACGCTTTATTCCAATGTGCTCAGGCCTGCAAAATCGATTGAACGCCGGCTTCAGGCCGCGCGGAATTCTCCGATGATTATTTATTGGATCTTAAACGTATCGGAACGTTTTTAGTCTTTTGTCCATACCGGCACATTGTTTCATTTACCGAGCCTGTAGTTTTCATGAAGCTCATCATCCAGATCCCCTGCTACAACGAAGAAGAGACCCTGCCGGATGTGATCGCGGCAATTCCACGTTCGATCGAAGGGATCGATGAGATTGAGCTACTGGTGATTGATGATGGCTCCAGCGACAAGACCGTCGAAATCGCCAAAAACTGCGGCGTACACCACATTATCCGCAACATCGGCAACAAGGGGCTGGCGCGAAGCTTTCAAGCCGGCATGGAAGCTGCTCTCAAAAAGGGCGCCGATATCATCGTCAACACAGATGGCGACAATCAGTATTGCGGTGCCTCCATTCCTGCTCTCGTTCAGCCGATCATTGAAAAACGCGCCGACATTGTAGTCGGTGACCGCAATCCGGGTGCCAATCCGGAATTTTCGTTGCCCAAGAGATTTCTCCAACGGTTTGGCAGCAGCGTTGTCAGGAACTTGTCAAAGACGACCGTCACTGACGCGGTTTCCGGCTTCAGGGCTTATTCCCGCGATGCGGCCCTCAGCATCAATGTAATGACGAGCTTCAGCTACACTACGGAAACTCTCATCCACGCCGGCCAGCATGGGTTGGTCATTCAATCTGTTCCGGTCGAGACAAATCCAAGCACTCGCCCGTCCCGGCTTGCCGGCTCCATGTTGGGTTTTCTGCGCAAGCAGGGCGTGACGATCCTGCGCAGCTACTTCATGTACCGGTCATTGAACGCCTTTCTAATGGCCGGGCTGATCATGATTGCGATCGGCATCCTGCCGATTTTGCGGTTTCTCTATTTCTACGCAATCGGCGAAGGCGACGGCAAAGTCCAGTCGCTCATCTTGGGCAGCATGTTTCTCCTGGCAGGCTATATCACCGTCGTTATCGCTTTCTTGAGCGATGCTCTGGCGACCAACAGGCGGTTGACTGAATCCGTTCTTCAGCGTGTTCGCCGCATAGAACAAAACCAGCAGGAATTCCGGTCGGATGGTCAAGCCGGCAAGCGCGGAGGGTCCGGTGAGGACTGAGACCGCCACTGGCAACTGGACCACGTCCAGAATGACGCTGCACAGCGTGATAGTCGCGTTCGTGGGCGCCGCTGTATACGGCGTTCTGATTTCCGGCGTATTGCTAGACCCAGGTGCCTATCCCTTGGGTCTGAGCATCTACGATCAGTACTTCCTGGCGATCATTGACGGACATCTCGACCTTCCGGCGCGGATCGCCCGGCTTGAAGGGCATTACAAGCCGGACGGCACAGCCTATCTGTACCATGGTGTCGCCCCACTGCTGACCCGGTTCGTTTTTGGCTGGGTCTGGCCCTTTGAACACGTTGAGATGGCACGCTTCTCTATCTGGTTCTGGGCGTGCCTGGGCACTGTTTGCTATCACATCGCATTCTTTAAAGTCGCCGAGCCTTATCTCAGCAAAATCGATGACACCGGCACGGCAATTTCGAGATTTCTCGGCATTGCAATCTGGTTTGGCAGCCCGGGAATTTTGGCTGCGGCCAATGCGACCATCTACCATGAGCCTATCTCCGTTGCCTACGCAGCAGCCGGTGGTTTCATTCTGCTTGCAGTCCTGGTTTGGCGAAGGGACATCACTGCCCTCCAGGCACTTCTCCCCATGGCGGCCTGCGCGGCTGTCGCACTCCATGCCAGGCCAAATGTCGCCGTAGGTCTTTACCTGGGCACACTTATAGCGATTGCTCTCATCTTGAGGTCCGGCTTCAGGAAAAGCTGGCTGCGGGCCATGTTTGCTTTAGCAATCCTTGGCGCAGGCGGTCTGGGGTATCTCGGACTGAATGCGCTGAAATTTGGCTCGGCCACGGAAACCCACGGGAGTTTCGAACGCGAAGACGTTCAGTATGGCTTCGTGTTCTGGGGCATTGAGGATGCCAATAGCGAGCGGGCGCAGGCGTTTAACAAACACGGCAAGTTCAACTTGCGCCGAGTCCCGCATAATCTGACACTTTACGCCTTCGACGTGCCGGATTTCGGGGAAAGACTGGAACAGCTGGGCACATCCTTCCGCGAATGGGTTCGCCAAAGCTTTGCAAGCGGCCTTGGCTTCATTCGGGTTGAGCCTCCCATGATCGGCATAGTCTTTCTTTGGCCTCTTTGGTTCGGGCTCGCTGCTTGTGCATTCCTCGGCGGAGTAACGCCGCTCAAACAGATGTCAGCACCGCTTTTGGCAGGTTTGGCGACCGCAGTTCTGACCGTCTCCTATGGCACCGTAACCATGCGGTACCGCATCGATATCTGGCCATTGGTTAGCGTTCTGGCGCTAATCGGCATGCACAACATGATGCCGCGGCTTTCCCTTGGAAGCATATCCAGTCCGGTCAGGTCCCTGTTTGCCGTGTTGTTCCTGTTTGGCACGTTGACCAGCACCTTTATGGCGGTCCGCTATCAAAACCTGCATACGAACAGCCGCTACTCGCCGGCCTGGTCCCTCGAACTCTGCCAGTCTCTGGCAGACAAGAAGGGATTTTCCGATGAAGACACCGACCGGATCTGCCGGCCGCCCCGGAGTGGACTATGAGCGCCATCAAACTGGGAACTTTGGAACAGACCGGCAAGCGGGCCTATGTCGCCGCAATGCGGGTCCTGCGTGTTGCCGCCCTCAAAACCGGGCTGCTGTCCTGGCTTAAGGGCAAAAGCAGTCAGAGCAGAACCGCTCACTGGATACGAAGCCTGTTTTATATCCATGACATTGATGGGTTGCTCGATCTGGATGTGCCCTGGTGGACCTATAACGCCATCGAGGAAGTCGAACAGTTTCTCTCCGAACGGCCGGAGGCCCGCGTCTTTGAATTCGGTTCAGGCGCAAGCACGATCTGGCTTGGCCACAGGGCAAAAGAGGTCAAAAGCGTCGAGCACGATGCCGGTTGGTATCCGATTGTTCATGAGCGCCTGAAGGACGGCAACTTCTCAAAAGTGACCCACACGCTCATTGCGCCGGAACCAAAATCGGAAGGCATGGAAGAAACATACCTTTCTTCAAAACCCGGTCATGAAGGTCTCGACTTTACGCGCTATGCCACCTCAATCCTCGATGAGGAAGGGGTTTTTGATCTGATCGTGGTCGACGGACGCGCCCGGGAAGCCTGTCTTCTTCATGCAAGTGAAAAACTCGCTCCCGGTGGCATGGTGGTCTTTGATAACTCGGGCCGCCAACGCTATGCGGCAGGAATTGCAAATTCCGCACTGGAGGCTGTTCGTTATCGCGGTTTGGCTCCAAGTCTCCCCTACCGGGATGAAACAACCCTTTTGCGGGCACCGGATAAGTGACCCGATCGCTCAAAGACAGACTGAACTCATCAATGCTTGCTCGCTGGGGCGGCCGTACGCTGATTGCTCTGTCCTTTGTGTTTCTGGCATTCGAAATTCAGCGGAACTGGTCGTCCGCTCGCGGCTGGCAACCGCATGTAACCGACTTCCTCGCAATTGCTGGCTTGGCTTTGCTCTACGGGCTTGCGCTCACCTTACTAGTTGAGGGATGGCACCAGATCATCAGCATATTCGGGCCCGAGGCACGCAAACGAACCTACCCCTCCTATGGGATGACCCAAATCGCCAAGTATCTGCCCGGCAATGTCGCGCATCTTTTTGGCCGCGGTGTTTATTTGCGCGGCGGCCTCCTGAAAGACGGTCAAATCGTTAAGGCGACGATTGCAGAGCTGGTATCGATCCCCGGAGCAGCATGCATCTGCATATTGGCTGCCGGTGTAATCGGCGCCTTGCCCGGATCGCTTGACTGGCTCCCTGCCAAGTCATGGACCGCGCTGTTGTTTTTGGCGATCGTTCTTGTCGCGATTGTTGCCCTGCTGGCCAAACGGACTGGAATTGCAAACAAGCAGCAAATCAGGGCGTTTTCGGCGTCAGTATTTCTGTCCATCCTGTTCATGCTGGCATTGGGCAGCCTCTATGCAGCCTGCTTTGGTCTTCTGGCCAACGCTCCATTTCTTGAGCTGGCAAGCGCCGCAATCATTGCCTGGCTGGTCGGCTTTCTAACGCCCGGCGCGCCAGGAGGCCTCGGTACCAGAGAAGCTGCCTTCGTCCTGCTTTTAGGGCATCTGGACCAGGAGAACGCAGTACTTATCTCCGCGGCGCTGTTCCGGGTGGTGACCATCCTCGGAGATTGCGCTCTTTTTGCAGGTGGCTGGCTGGTTTTCCCCCGTATCTGGCCACAGGCGGCGTCTCAGAAAGGCGTTTAGTCAAACAAGTTCCTGCCAAGCACCGCCTAACCAAGCCAATTCTTCGCACGCAGTTCATTACATCCGTTCGCCGCCCGCTTTTGGGAGCCATATTTATTCCCTTTCCACGGTAGCAAGAAAGTTCCGTGTCAGCGTGGAAACTCCCCATGACAGGTTCTGCAAAGTCATTTTTCTGCAACACGAGGCATTCATAAGCTGAATTGCGCAACCCGAACTTCTTTAGGCGGCGAATTTTATCGCCAACAATTTGAGCGTGTGCTTAACTTTGGCTGCAAGGGTGCGGAAAACCACCTTGCGACCAAGAGGGAGAGACCAGATGACAACCCATGATGACGGTTTCTGCAACAAGGCAGAAGCCTTTGAGGCCTTTGACGATATTCCCACCAACCCCAACCTCGGCAACACGATCGGCGACGTGATCAACCGCCGCTATGGCCGGCGCGATGTCATGCGCGGCATGCTGGGTGTTGCAGCGACAACCGCCCTCTTCGGCTCAACCGCGCTTTCATCGGGCCGCCAGGCCCATGCTGCTGGCGGCGGAAGCTACGATTTCACTGAGCTTGCTTCCGGCAACGACGAAAAGCACCATATCGCAGAGGGCTACAACGCGGACGTTCTGCTGCGCTGGGGCGATCCGATCTTTGCCGATGCTCCCGCCTTCGATCCGCAGAACCAGACTGCCGAAAGCCAGCTAAAACAATTCGGCTACAACAATGACTACGTCGGGTTCGTTCCGCTGAACGACGACAACACCCGCGGCCTGCTTTGCGTCAACCACGAATACACTAACGAAGAGGTCATGTTCCCGGGCCTTGGACGTCAGGACCGGTCCGGCTTCAAGGGCATGACGCAAGAGCTGGTCGATATTGAAAAGGCCGCTCATGGCGGCACCGTGGTCGAAATTGCAGTCGGTGCTGACGGCAAATGGGCGCCTGTGCTCGATTCCAAGTACAACCGCCGGATCCAGCCGCTGAACACGGAAATGACCATCGACGGCCCGGCTGCCGGCCACGAACGAATGAAGACAGGTGCCGACCCGGAAGGCACGAATGTCATCGGCACGCTTAACAATTGTGCCGGTGGCATCACGCCCTGGGGCACCTACCTGATGGCCGAGGAAAACTTCCACGGCTACTTCTGGACCGACAACAAGAACGAGGACGGCAAGCCGATCCTGGAAGGCCCGCAAGCGAAGTCAATGAAACGCTACGGCGTTCCGGGCGGCTGGTATGCCTGGGGCAAATTCGACGACCGCTTCAACGTCGACAAGGAACCGAACGAAGCCAACCGGTTTGGCTGGATCGTTGAAGTCGACCCGATGGACCCGAACTCCAAGCCAGTCAAACAGACGGCGCTTGGCCGCTGCCGCCACGAAGGCGCTGAATCCATCACCGCCAAGTCTGGTCAGGTCGTGGTCTATTCCGGCGACGACAACCGGTTCGACTATGTCTACAAGTTCGTCTCCAAAGGCACGGTCGGCGATGACCGGGCAGCCAACATGAAACTGCTTTCAGAAGGCACGCTTTATGTAGCCCGTTTCAATGACGACGGTTCCGTTGACTGGATGCCGCTTGTCTTTGGCGAAGGCCCTCTGACAGAAGCCAACGGCTTCACGAGCCAGGGCGATGTTCTGATCGACACGCGGATAGCCGCAGATCTGCTTGGGGCCACACCGATGGATCGTCCGGAAGATGTCCAGCCGCACCCGGACGGGCGCGTCTACATCATGCTGACCAACAACACCAAGCGGAAGGCAGATCAGCTCAACGCCGCCAATCCGCGTCCGGAATCTTCCTTCGGCCACATCATCGAGATCACTGAAACCGATGGCGACCACACCGCCGCCAAATCGACCTGGGAAATCCTGGTCAAATGCGGCGATCCGGCGATTGAGGAAGTCGGCGCCCAGTGGGGTCCGGAAACCTCAGAGCACGGCTGGTTCGGTTCTCCGGACAACTGTGCGATCGATGCCGATGGCCGTCTGTGGGTATCCACTGACCAGGGATCTGGATGGGGCAAAACCGGTAAATCCGATGGTCTTTATGCTGTCGAGACCAAGGGTGATCTGCGCGGCTCCTCCAAGCTCTTCTTCCGCTGCCCTGTCGGCGGTGAGCTTTGCGGACCGTATTTCACCGGTGACCAGAAGACCCTGTTCCTGGCCGTTCAGCATCCGGGCACCGACGGCACCAAAGCCTTCAAGGGCTTTGAGCGGGCCTCTACCTTCGAGGACCCGGCCACCCGCTGGCCGGACTTCAAGGAAGGCATGCCTCCGCGTCCGTCGGTCGTGGTTGTCACCAAGAAAGACGGCGGCAAGATCGCGTCCTGATCGCCGCCTTGCGGCGTGAATTGTGAATGAAATAGGGCCGCCAGATTGGCGGCCCTTGTGCTTTCCGGGATGTCCGGCTGGTCTTTCAAAGACCTTATTTGAGGTTGCCGCAGAAGCGCTGGATGCGGGTGCAGGCTTCTTCCAGGGCTTCCGTGGACGTGGCGTAGGAAATGCGGAAATTCGGACCAAGGCCGAAGGCTGAACCTTGCACGACGGCAACGCCTTCCGTTTCCAGAAGCTCGGTCACAAAGTCCTCATCCGATTCAATCACCTTGCCTGACGGCGCGGTCTTGCCGATGGTGCCAGCACACGATGGGAACACGTAGAACGCGCCCTCCGGCACAGGGCAATGGATGCCATTCGCCTGATTCAGCATGGAAACGACAAGATCCCGGCGGCCCTTGAAGACTTCATTGTTTTTCGAAATGAAATCCTGGGTGCCGTTCAATGCTTCCACAGCAGCCCACTGGGCGATCGAGCTCGGGTTGGACGTCGACTGCGACTGCACCTTGGCCATGGCCTTGATCAGCTCGACCGGGCCGCCGGCGTAGCCGATCCGCCAGCCGGTCATGGAATAGGCCTTGGAAACCCCGTTGACGGTCAGCGTGCGCTCATAAAGCGACGGCTCGACCTGAGCGGGTGTGGTGAAGTTGAAATCGTCATAGACAAGATGCTCATACATGTCATCGGTCATGATCCAGACATGCGGATGCTTAACCAGGACGTCGCAGAGCGCCTTCAGTTCCGCTTCCGTATAGGCTGCACCTGACGGGTTGGAGGGTGAGTTGAAGATCAGCCACTTGGTGCGCTTCGTGATCGCGGCATCCAGTGCCTCCGGCGTGATCTTGAAAGTGGACTTGTCCGCTTCAACGATCACCGGCTCACCACCTGCAAGCAGTACCATGTCCGGGTAGCTCACCCAGTACGGGGTTGGAACGATAACTTCGTCACCCGGGTTAATGGTCGCGATCAGGGCGTTATAGAGAACCTGCTTGCCGCCGGTCCCAACGGTGATCTGGTTCGGTGCGTAGTCAAGGCCGTTATCCCGCTTGAATTTGGCGCAAATGGCCTGTTTCAGCTCGGGAATACCATCAACAGCGGTGTATTTGGTCTTGCCTTCGTTAATCGCCGTTATTGCTGCTGCCTTGATGTTGTCCGGCGTATCGAAATCCGGTTCACCGGCGCCAAGACCGATGACATCGCGGCCTGCGGCCTTCAATTCGCGTGCCTTGTTGGTAACTGCAATGGTCGCTGACGGTTTAACGCGAGCCAGCGAGTCGGCGATAAAGCCCATAATGCCCTCCATGGGAAACGGGGTGTTTCAAGCGCGGCGGACCGTAGTCCTCAAGAACGCCGGGCGCAAGAAAAAGGCGAGCATAAATGGCAAAAAGGCAACCGGGACGATCCCGGTTACTCTGACGGGCGGATCAGGACCGCGCTTCCAGCACCAGCTTCGGCGTTCCATCCCGGTCAATAAGCGACAATTTCAGACGCTTTTTCTTGGAATGGCCGTTCATGCAGTTGACGACAACGGACTGGGGAACATCAACGTTCTTCTGCGCAGCATCAAGCAATTGGCCGTAAACCTTCGGATGCAGCAGCGTTTCCGTAATCGGCCGGTCATCCATGACCTCCGTGGTCAAGTGATAGGCTTTCATTGCCGACTTGTTGGCAGCCAGGATCATGCGGTTCTTGGTGTTGACCACGATCATCGGAGCACTGCAAAGCTCGAACACCTTGGAAAAGTCCACATCGCCGGAAGCGTGACCGGCTGAAAACAGCACACCACCGACGCCCGCGCTGATGCGGAAATACATGGCGTCGTAGCTCAGTTCCAGCGTATCGCTGGACGCAAGTAGAAACTTGGCGCGGCCGGTCGCGCTTGCCCGCCGGGTTAGAGCTGCGAGCGACAGGGACACCAGGGACCGGCCAACCCGTTTCTGGATATGGGCAATGTTCCGGCCCAAAATGAGCTTCTCGTCGGCGATCTGAAAGTTCTTCAAAAATCCGGCGCTGGCGAAACGGACATAGCCGAAATTGTCGATCAGCAGTACCGAGCGATTCGAACTGGCCACGAAGTGCTGCAGGATCGGCGCAAGGCCACGCACGACATTGCCAGGGCTCTCTTCCTGCTCACCAAGTGAGGGAAAACAGATTGCCAGCAGGCGGCCGTCTTCCAATTCATACCGGTAGGCCATGAGCGGAATGCCGGGAATGCGGTGGTCCGCGCCGCCGCCAACATCAAACGGACCTGCCTTGCCGTCTTTGATAGCGCCCTGGATCAGACGCAGAATATTCTTGCGATCCTCGGTCGTCAGCAGGCGGAAGGCTTCCGCTGAATGGGCTTCCTGAAGGTCCTTGACCTCGCTGTTGAAACTTTGCGAACCGCTTTCGTTCCAAAGGATCGTTTTGCGGCTGACATCGGCGATGAAAAACTGCAGTCCGGCCAGCGTTAACGCGGGACCATCAACGATCCGCGCTTCACTGATCATTTCATCGTCGCGGTCGATTGTCTGCTTCACCAATTCAGTTTGCGCAGCCTGCATGCCCATTCACCTGCCTACCCATCTGTTTGACACCCAAGATGTCCGTCGGAGAGCATGTCTACGAAATACAAAAAAGTTATGAAAACCAGCTCTAAAATCCAAGCAAATCCCTTGGATTTTTGATTATTTATCTCATTGTGAGAACTACCAAATCGCAACCTAAAGGTTAGATATCATTGATAAAAACCTTGCAGCGGCGGAGCCACATTTCGGTCATGAAATGACACAAGAAGTGCCCAAATACCGACTGCGGACGGGCCAATTCCTCTTCCATTTTATGCTGCATCAAAGAAGAAAGAGGATCGCAGCATGATCTTGAAGACCGCTGGCACCAGCCCGGTACACTCCCGGGCAATATCTGGAACACTGCCAATAAAGGCCTTCGCATTTTCAACGCTGGCACTTCTGGCATTGATGATCGCGATGGCATTGCCATGGGAGAGCCCTCTTGGTCTCCTGTGTGCCGCGTTTCTCTTCATGGTTGGCACGACGACGGCTCTTGCACAAAGCATGGGCCAGGATTACGGACGCCAGATCACCAAGGAATTTGGCCGGTAATGAGTAAACAGAAGATAAGAGGGAAACCCCGCCCATCTGGCAACGATGCACGTCCGCTCATTTTTGCCATCGCCGTTGGTCTCACACTAGCATTCAGCCTGACCATCGCTGCTGCATGGGTGCCAAAGTCCGTCGGTGCCAGCCCTTCGGCAATCTCGGAGGAACGCTAACCGAGCAACCTCCTACCTTCCGGAAAGCCCAATGAATACAGATTGTTCCGGAGGAGTTCATGTTTCACTGTCTATTGCGCACGTCCGTGGTTATCCTGATGACTTTATAGGGATTCAAAGGTAACCCATACTGACACATGCTTTTGACCAGATGAAAAAATCGCCTGGTCCATTGCGAAATGCTGGCTGCGCTGGATAAAGATAGCAGGGGAACACTGGAGCTTGTCATGGACGTCAATCTAAGCCTGTCCGCAGAAACCATCCGCATGCTTGCACAAAAGGCACGCGCGGTCTCAACTTCTATGAAGGATGCCTTTGAAGACGGGCACGAAGGCGACATAGAGTTCAACGAGACAACCCTTACCGACACGCACAGTCACGACGGCCTTGCCGAAGAAGAAAACGACGACATGTCGAATGAAGAGCTTCGGGAGCTGATTGAAGATCTCAATGTCGACGAATCAGCGGAACTGGTTGCCATTGCCTGGATCGGGCGTGGAGATTTTGACGCCGATGACTTTGAGCAGGCTGTTAGCGAAGCCAAGGACCGCGCAGTTGGCCCGACGGTGGACTATCTGCTCGGAATGCCGCTTTTGTCCGATTATCTGGAGGCCGGGCTGGATTCGCTCAAGCTGTAAAGCGCTTTGATAGTTTTCCACCGCCTTTCACATTTCCGCCTGTTTCTTCTGGATAACCCGGTTAACAATTGATTTACCGGCTTCACGAATGCCATCAGCTCCCTCACCCTCCTACCACGACCGAGGAGTGGAACCGGGGAGCTTGGCAATAATGTTCCAGGATCATTCGGACAGTGAAACCTTCACCGTTCACAAACCGTCGCCTTGGCCCCTTGTGGGCGCGATCATCGCATTGGCCGCTCTGGCAAGCGCCCTTTTTGTGGCCTTTGGGAGTTAGCTCCGCCTTCAACCATTATTTCGCCGCATGACAGCACCGCGTCTCTACGGCATCGATGCTCTGCGGGGCGCCGCTATCCTGACGATGATTGTCTATCATCTGTCCTGGGATCTCTCATGGTTCGGCTTTGTTTCCTGGCCTGTGGCCGAAGGCCTTGGTTGGCAGTTGTTTGCCGGATCAATCGCCTTTTCATTTCTCTTTCTCGCCGGTTTCAGCCTGGCTCTGGCCCACGCGGAGAAAGTCCGCTGGCAGGCGTTTGGCAAGCGGTTCCTGATTATCACGGCAGCTGCCGGCGGTGTCTCTCTCACCACCCATTTTACCTTCGGTGAAACCTATGTCCGCTTTGGCATATTGCACGCTATTGCCGCCAGCAGTCTGATCGCCCTGCCGTTTGTTCGGTTTCCATCAATCCTGACCTACGCTGCAGCATTCTTTGTCTGGTCCTTGCCAAAATGGGCAGCTTCCCCGGCTTTTGATGGTCAACTGCTTCTTTGGACCGGCCTCGGCACACCGTCATTTGGCAGCGTCGACTATGTACCGCTCGCCCCTTGGACAGCAGCCACATTGCTAGGCGTTGCCGTCGCAAAAACACCTCATGTCCAGGATTTCGCCAAGAGGCTAGGAACCAGTCCTTATTCCAACTGGACAGGCAGATTTCTGGTTCTGTGTGGCCGCTGGTCGCTGGTTATCTACCTCTTGCATCAACCGGTCTTGTTCGGCCTGGTCTCATCTTTGGCTGCGGCCGGCCTGGCGCCGGACCGGACAGCGATCCAGTTTCTTGAAAGCTGCACCCAAAACTGCACCGCAGCACGTGGGGACGAAGCGCAATGTACCAAGGCCTGTTCCTGCACCCTTCTCAGCCTGCAAAATGACAGTCTTTGGCAGCCGCTGCTGCAAGACCCTGAGAACCAGGATCTACGCCGGGAACTAGATACGCGCTACACCATGTGCAGCAGAGACCCGGATACAATGCCGGTCATGCCAAGGCCTTAAGATGAGTTTCCGCACGCTCTAACCGGATCTTTGCAAAGGCCTCAAAGTCGGTTGCCGGGTTTCCCTTCAAAGCCTGCCCCAACGCCCACAACGTGGAAATCACGTCGCACCAGACGTTCATGATTTGGACCTCACGGACAAGGTGTACTTGCTCCTCCCCCGCTCCATAGGCTGCGAGCAAAGCAATCTGCTGCTCATTGCTGTAGCCAATTTCCAGGCTCGCGTAGGCAAGGTCCCAACCGCGCGGTCCCATGGCCGAAAACTCCCAGTCGATTAAAACCAGTCCATCAGGCCCGCTTAGGCAATTGGAGAGCGTTATATCCCAGTGGCTGGGCACATAACTCCGGCCTGCCCAGACGTCAGCGAGCGATGGATCGTTTAAACAGGTGACCAGTGACGATATACGGTGTTTGGTGGCTTGATTCAGATCCAGCTGTGTGACAAGAACCTCGACCCACGCCCTTGGATCCCGATATCCTTTGAATTCATTCCCCGATAGATGCAAACCACGAAGCGCTCCGCCCAGTTCTGCCGGATCCGGGACGCCCGCCTCCCACGCTTTTGTCTCCAAAGCGCGTGTCAGAAGAACACCACTCAGGTGATTGGAATAGATCGGTTCCGGCGCCAGCCCGAGATTGGCCGCGTGATGCAGATTGGCGAACTCCACTGTACGGTCCACAAGACCATCGCGCTCTTCGTGCGGCAGGCGAAGAACAAAGGCACCTTTCCTGGTTTCCACCCGGAAGACCCGGTTGCTTAGACCTGCCAACGGAACTGCTGACAGGACGTCGCCCAAAGCCAACTGCAATCCGGTTTCCGCCGCCATCGCTGTTTGCACAATGTCGAGGTCAGATTTGAGAGAAGCTTTCAATGACACAATCTGTTCTTCTACCGATGGACTTGAGAAGCTTGTGACACAGGCGGATCCGCATTCACAGTCCGCAATCCGTCCTGCAATAGTTCAGGAAACTCCGCGCCGACTCGACAATTTAAACGCAGCCTTTAGCTAGGTTTCCTGATGACCGCGTACACGGCCCGCAGTAATTTCGCGAATATCAACACGCTGGAATACGGAACAATTCATTCCTGTTTGCTGTTGCACCACCTTCCACAAACCCGCTGATACCGCGAGGTTTGCCATCGTGTATCCAATGGCATATCCGGCGACCTGAAATGGCGGATAAAGCGCAACGGCCAGCACCATACCTGCCATGCATCCGGCAATCATGACCACTGCAGAGACCATATACTGGTCGTTCAAAGCCAGGATCGCAGGCGCCGGCCCGAACACCGCCCGCACCGGCAAGGTCAGGCAAATAATCAGCAAGATCAAGTGGCCTTCACCAGCATCTCTGCCAAAGAGAGACAGAAGCTGAGCTCCGGCAACAGCAAAAAACAGAAGAACCGTAGAGGCATAGGCCAATGCTGCCCAATTGGCCTGAGCGAGACGCAAACGCAGCTTGGCGTATTTTCCCTGCGTTTTCAGTTCCGCAAGTTCGGGAATAAGCAGCGCATAAATCGCTCTCATACCAAAGCCCGAAAGCACCCGGAAGCGGAAGCAAATGTGAAGAATGGCAACTTCCTCAGCTCCTGCAAAGAGGCCTGCGGCCAGGATCATCAGGTCAATCAAATAGTCCCAGAGCAAGGAGACCGGAATCCATGGATAGGCCGCCCGCCGCCACCTTCCATTTTCCGTATCTGCCTTGGCTTGCAGTATTGGCTGCAAAAGGCGGCGGGACCAGATCAGAGACACAACCAGCCCAGCCCACATGGCCCCGGTTGCAAGCCACAAGACCGCGTTCAGACCGGCCTGCGGCGCGGCAACAATCAAGATCAGCACCGCGGCCAGCAACAGGACAGGCCTGACCAGGGTTTCGGGTGCAAGTCCTCTGAACTGGTGTTTCAGGGCGACCATCAGGCCGCCGTTCAAGAGAACGCCGGACAAGGCTATCGCCGAAAGCACGGTTTGCACAGCCAAGTGTGCGGCGTAATCCGGCAGCTGCCCGCCGGCAGCAGGCAATCCAATTGCCAGAACCAGACAAACAAGTGCCGTTCCAGCCGCCACATGCCAACCTGAAGCCTTTAGGAATCCCTTGATCAATCCGGGCTGTTTCCGGGCCGCATATTCCGCTGCAAAAAAAACGATGACGGAATTAAAGCCAGCCGACAGAAAAACGGCCAGCAATCCGGTACCGGCCAGATAGAGCGCGAATACGCCGAGAACTTCCAGACCGAACACGCGGGCAACCAGCAGATTGACGGCAAACATGCATATTGCCCCGGCGACCCGGGCACCGAGGAGGGAGGAGAACCTGCCAAACAGCGCCAGAAGGGGCTTGTACATACCGGGTCTCTTACGGTTTTTGCTTTGCGCGCAACGCGTGCAGTTTGCGCGTGAGAGCCGCCTTCATGTCCCGCGCCTTGAAGATGCCACTGCCGAGCAGGTTGGCCTTGAGCCCACCTGCAAAGTGAAATCTCGGCGGGGCGTTCAGGATGTGCCCAGTCTTGCCGACAAATCCTTTTTTGAATTGATGCAGGCCCTTGTCCAAATCGTTGCCGCCAAGGTCGTACCATTTGACTGCCGGATCTGCACACAGGTGCTCTGCGACCCAGCCATGCATGGCGTAGCCTGCTCGCAGGCGCAGGGCGCGGTCATCGGTAGCACCGAACATATACGTTGCGATTTCACCGGAGATGGCAAACACGCCGCCGGCGGTGACACGCCCTTCGTGTGAAACCAGAACCACCCGTGGCCGGAATGCAGGTGCTTCGGTCCGCATCAACATGCCCAGGCAATCGATGGCCGACGAATCCAGGAACTTCTTGCGGTCGTGCATTTGGTCATAAAGGTGATTGAAAGCATCGATGCCCTCATCGCCGTCGACAAATTCAATCTTGAATTCGTGCTTCTTGGCCTTCTTCAGATTGTAACGCCACTTCTGATCAAGGCTCGCAATCATTGCATCGGCGGCTTGGCCGGTATTGACCAAATAGCGCTCGGGCGCAGCGAAGCCCTCGCCTTCGGAAAAACCTTCTTCCACCAGAATACGGCACAATGTTTCGTCATGCCCCGGCAACGCCGCCGGCATGATCGTAAGATGAAATCCGCGTTCCTCGCAGTAATGCCGCTGCATTTCGCGGATGAAAGCCCTGGCGTCTTCCGGATCTGCCGGCATCCCGCCCCTGCGCCACGCGGGTCCCCATCTGGCAAAGGCGATGCCAGAGCCAACGACCGGAATTTTTCGAGTAATCAGGCTGGCGCCCGCCACGATCGCACCATTCCGCCGCAGGACCTGGCATTCAATCATTTCGTGCCCCCACCAGGCACTGTTAAATTGCCCGGTCTGCTCTGGAAGCACATCAACCAGGTTCTGCATTTCCAGATCGAATTGGCCCGGCGCAACCTGCTC
Organism: Roseibium sp.; assembly: GCA_965230705.1. Classification (GTDB taxonomy): domain Bacteria; phylum Pseudomonadota; class Alphaproteobacteria; order Rhizobiales; family Stappiaceae; genus Roseibium. The sequence continues at coordinate 1,137,409 of CBDDLN010000002.1, forward strand.
GCGCTGGAGCAACATGGTCTGTCTTGCCAGCCCCAGCGAAGGGGCTTCAAATCCGGCGCGAAGGGATGTCGCCGGACGCATGTCTGCATCTCCGGCCAACCCGGCATTTTTCAAGACGGCTTCGCTGTTCATGAATAGGACCCCTGACTATTCGCTGGTGCGCCCGCCTGTTCAGCAGGACGGCGCCATCTGTTTATTCTTGGAACAACGGACCAAAGCGCCCGCAAACCCGGCTTCATGTCCTTCCAGGTGAACACCATGTGGACATCAGCTCTTATCCCTGCCCAAACCGCCGTTGCGGCATGACGCAATGCCCCAAGCGCCGAGGTTTCGCCGCGCAGATAGCCGGCCTTTGCGGCTGTAAGATCCGCGTTCGTCCAGGCATAACGAATTGCGCTTCGGCCTGTGACCGGTGTCAGGTCGGGCACTTTGCCGGCACTCACATCCATCAAGAACCCCTCAAGATCCAGTCCGGCAAAATCTGGAACTGCGTGATTTCCGGCAATCCTCGGGTTGATTTCCAGGAAGCTGGTCGCTCCTGTTTCCTCATCGACCAGATACTGGGCACAGCCGATACCTGAGTAGGACAAGCCCTTTAACAAGGCCTCGGTCTGACGTCTCAAGCCAGGATCAGGATCGACGGTTATACCTTCCACCGCGAGACCGGATCCATCCGGGCGGTCGGTTCTGAGAATGACCGCGTGCAGCTGCCTGATGAGCTGGCCTTGATAGGCGGCGAAATAGAAATTGTGCCTACGGCCGGAGAATTTTTGCTGTGCCACAACACCGGACGGCAGATCAGCCCAGTTGATCTCAAGTTTCGCGACATCCTCGGCATTGCCCACCGTGACTGCCTTTTTGCCGTCCAGCCGGACGGTCGAGACCAGCGATCTGAGGATTGACGGGTAGCCGATACGCTCCAGCACCCCATAGAGTTCGGGGCCTGACTTTGCTTCGGCATAGGCAGCTGTTGGAACCTGGCTTTCGTCAGCCAGTTTCAGCATCGCCATTTTGTCGAGGCATGTATTCACGGTCTCCGGCGCCACAGTCACGACGGAAGGAAGGCAATCCATCTCGTCCGGGTGTTCGCAAAACAGCCGCACATACTCCTCGGCAACCGGGAATACGGATTTGATCACGGGGCGTTCAAGGACGAATTGCTTGAGAGCCTTGAAAAAGGCGGCCTTGCCGCGGGACGGATCAGGGTGATCCCACATCTCTGCAACCGCACGGCTGAACTCGCAGCCACCGTCACAGCCCTGACGGCCAACGATCACGTGCCAGCCCTTGCTGTTGAGGTTGCGCGCCAGGGTCAGAGCAGGCCGGTAATTTCCAAGCAGGAGAATGGCGCGGGCTGGATCACTCATTTTCCGGCTCCTATCAGGTATCTGGCCGCTGTCGTCACGTGGAAAGACATCCAGCAGAACATGCCGAAGAACTTGGCGCCGTCTTCCAGATCAACGATGGCGGGAACCAGGCTGTGAAACAGTGTGTCGACGGCAATCGAAAGCGCCAGGGCACCAATGCCGGCCGCCAAGATCCAGAAGTCGTTTTTCAAGATCACACGCCAGCTGCCGGCAACATAGGACACGCCCAAAAGGACATAGGTTGCCAGCACCGCATTCTGCGGAACGCCAAATGCCGGAAGAACCGTTTCATGCAGCAAAAAGGCGTCATCAAGTGCCAGCCAGCCGGTGAGAAGACCACCGGACACGGCAAACAACACCAACCCAGGCGCACGCCTGGAGCACCAGAACAAAAGGGCTGAAAACAGCAGCACAGCCGCTGTGACGACCCACATCATGATACCGAGCGTTGACACGAAGCCATAGTAGGAATGGCAGCAATCACCGCTCAGTTCGGCTGCCGTCAATGGGTCCAGAAACATCCACTTCGCTTCCACCCAGGGCTGGCCTATAACGACCGCGAGAAAGGTCAGCGGGACCGAAAATGTGATCAGACGGATCCAGCCATTCGGCCACTCCGTTTGATCTGCTGCGCCCGTCCTGAAATCATGTCCAGCAGCACTGTCGAATTGCAACGCCATTGCCCGCCCAGTCTTTTGATAAGCCGCAACTCCCCAGTCCGGCTTGTCTTACTTTAGGTGACACACTAAGCGAATAATCTTAACAACAGATCATTGTAAGTTGTAATTAGCGCAGAAAATTACTTTGGTTAATTCATTATTACTTTAATATTTATACTTTCACAAAATTATATTATATTTTTATAAATATATTTTCTATTTATACTCACTTAACCATAGGCATTGCACCGAAACGCTGAACGTCTCATAACCCAGCACCAGTTTTCCTGCTCAAACAGCAGAAAGCTCAACGGCATGGGCACACACGGATTGGAAATGTGAAAGTTCCCCCGAACCTTCCTGTCGCAGTAGTCTCCGAAAACACCGCCGCCTTCATTCAGCCAAGCCCTGGACACACCAATGCAAGACCTTCCCTCCCCGCATATCACCATTACCTATTGCCGCCAGTGCGGCTGGCTGCTGCGTTCTGCCTGGATGGCGCAGGAAGTGCTCACCACCTTTTCAGAAGACATCGGCGCCGTGACCCTGGTGCCCGGGACCGGCGGCACATTCATCATCACCTGTGATGGCGAGACGGTATGGGACCGCACCATGGACGGCGGCTTTCCAGAAGCCAAGGTTTTAAAACAGCGCCTGCGCGACAAGGTCTGGCCGGAAAAAGACCTCGGCCACTCAGATAGCAAGAGCCCCAACGCCTAACCGTTCAGCCACATCACGCCGGCAATCACGATCGCTATCACCACAGCGGCCGCAATCATCGCCTGCGGATCACCGCCCGTCCGCGTGGCCCCTGCCGGCGGCCGGAAGGCAGCTTCAAATTCTGCCTGCTCGTCGCTGAGGCCTTCGGCAACGCTGGCAGTGGCCTCGCCTTCCTGTAGGTCCTTTTCTTTGGCGTTCTGCTGTTTCGGGCGGGTCAGGCGCAGGATCAAGATCAGGAACAGAACGGCCCCGCCGATGGCCATGACCGGACCGACGCCGACAGCCACACCCATGGCGATGCCGCCGTTCATGTCCCGGCCCTCGATCGCGACAAGGATGGGATAGACCGCGACAAAGGCCGCAAAATAGCCGATAACACCTCCGGCCAGCGCCCCGAGTATCGCGCCGAGTGCCCGCATTCATTGTCCTCCCTGTCTTCCCCGGTTTCGGAAAGCCTAGCCCGATTGCAGCGAAGGGGGAAATCCGGCTGCGCAAACGCCCGGAGCATAAAAGGTTGACGGCGCCTCATCCTAGCGCCGAAGTTAGCCGGACGAATTGCCCCAAAACCCTTTTCCGGAGCCAGCCATGCACACGATTTTGACCGTTACGACCCTCGCCCTCAGCCTTCTTGCCGCCCAGAGCGCCCTTGCCTATCAGCACCTCGTCACCTTCCGCATCGCAGGCAAGGACATCCAGTCGGTCACTGCCGGAAAGCACGTCGAAGAAGACCCGGCGTCGCTAACCCTGAAACTGGCTCCGGCACCCGGACAGGCGGCGGAAATCGTCCTGGAGTCCGACGGTGACCTGGACGATTGCCAGCAGCAGCTCGGCTACATCATCGGCTCCAAGACCGACTACGTAGAAATCGTCATCGACATGAACGCCCAGACCATGAACGGCATCCTGGTCATCCAGTGCGCCACATTCTTCGGCCTGTTTGGCGACGGGACTTAGTAACCGGCAGTCTCGACCGCCTGACACAACGGCCGGTCGCAACAGGCCTCTCGAAAAGCTGGCCGCTGAAGGGTGCAAGGTCAATGCGAGAGAGGGAGAGGCAGCAGGCTCGGGAAGAACAGGCCGGGGCACCGGATCGGGAAAAGGGATGGTTCGGGTAGCTTTGGTAAAGCCGGACCCAGCACAAAAAGCGCCGCGAGGGATTCCTCCGGCGTTTGGCCCAAAATCCTCCTGCTGGACACAGGAGTGGCGGGGCGCGTCAGGCCTTGCCTGCGCAACAGATATTATAACGTTTCTTCGGCTTGGCCATCCGGCCCCGCCCGGGCTGTTTTATGCGTGCCGTGGGACCTGATCCGGACAGGCTCGGAAACGGATTGCGAGAGCATCGGGCGTTTTATTGAAAACGCCCAAAGTTGCTCGAGCACAAATGAGCGATCAGCATTGGATGTGAAATCGGTTCCGATTTGACACCCGCTGATCTTGTCCGCTCCGCAGCACACCCATCCGGGAGGCTCCCGGTGTTACCGCTGCAGGTTCACCGCCGGCCCAACCACGCCAGACCCCGGACAAATTGCGTTACCATCTGCCCGTGAGCCCACGCCCGGCCTGCACCCTCTCGGGGGACGGTCCCCCGAAAAGCCCATTGAGCAGGCACGGGGCAAGTATACGGGCGATGGCAGGGGGGAGGGATAAGGTTTTTTCAATGTTGGAGCAGGCTATGCCGGATCTGCCGTCCCGGGCCTGACCACGGACCTGTTTATCGCCGTTAGCCCCTGCGCGGAGGCGGGGGCGACGATAACACCGCTACCTCTTCACACACGCCACCGTCATTCCAGACGGTCTGCGGCGAAGCCGCATGGCCTGATCTGGAATCCAGAAATCTTTCGCGCCACCGGCGCGGCATTTTTCCATCCCGCAAACACCGCTTTAGTTCAGGCGCTCGCTGACGCTCGCTCTGTCAGGTGGCTACCCGTTCGAGCCGAGGATATGTTCCGGATCGCACGATGGCGCTTTGCGCCACGCTGTCCGGAATGATGGGGGAGGCGGGTAGGGCGCAACCACATCCTCCGACGTCACCCCCGCCTCCGTGCGGGAATTCATTGGCACCCTTAGCGTCTGGAAGAGGCAGTGCGTCTGCGGTTCGGCGGCAGTCTATGTCCGCGCTCTGGCCGATGCGGCTCGGTGGATTGGATACCGGATCAGGTCCGGGGCCTACTCGTTGCCAGAGCTAAGGGGAAAGGGCAGGACGTTGCTAACCGAAAAGCGGTACTCCCTGGCGCTCGCGCTGATGTTTGGATTCCAGTTTTTCGACGAGATTTTAGTTTAGCTTGGCATTGATTCGAGTTGAGCTATCAAAAGCTCTTCAAGCAAACTATACAGCTCTGATACGTCTATATTTCCCGATTGATAACTTGTGTCCGCGCTTTGTAGTGCAGCGTAAAAACGATCACGATTAGCCATGATTAAGTCGGTTACCGTAGTTGTGCCGGGCAAAATAAATCCGAATTTCAGACACAAACATGCATATGAAAATGCTCTAGCAGTTCGGCCGTTTCCGTTTACAAATGGGTGAATCCAATTAATATGCCAGAGTGAATAAGCACATGCTTCAATTGGGTCATAGTTTGCCCAATTGCCCATTAGTTGGCGGAAGAATTCCTCAATATGTTCTTCGATTTTGTCGTAAGTGGGTGGAGTATGTACAACCTCATCTCCGTTAGCGACATGGACCTCTGAAGTTCTATAAGATCCAGGCTCTCTTAATAAGAAAAGGGTTCCTGTGCGATGTAGTTCTTTTAGCGCTCTGTCGTTTGGGGCTGCTTTACACCCGCTTTCTCCAAGGCCGCTGGTTGCTACTAGAAGCTTCACTAGGCATTCAATATTGTTTACTTGGTTTGAATAATTTAGAACCTCGATTTCGTGAGCTATAGGTCCGTTTATCAATTCCCAATTATCGTCTTTCATGGTCAGTCCAAAAAAATAGTGGCCCTAATGGGCCACTACGATAATTGAATATGCTAAGTTTTCGCAACCTATGAGTTTAGCCAGCCGCCTTGGTTTGGTAACCTTCATTGTCTTCGAGAATTTTCTCAACGTTTTCACGTGTTAAGGTCGACTCGTTTCCGCGAAATCCCATAATAAGGCTTACGCGCTGCTCTCTGCGTTCAGCAGGAGTCATTTTGTGAGCCCTAGCGCGTTGGATGAGCTTATCCAAATGGTCACGCTTTTCGGACATGGTATTCTCCTAATATCATCCCTTTTTATTTTATTAAGATTTTCTTAACATGCCGTTAAGAGGGATTGCCACCTAAGGGTGCGATTGTCAAAATCACACCTACATAATATGCTGACTCGACCTCGAATGTGAATAGGTCAAATGGGTAAATTTTGCCCAGCGCTTCAAGCTATGCAGTATTTTCAACAACTTAACAAAAGTTAAAATTCGTTAAAGAATTGTTACAAGGCATTTAGTACGCGGATGGTGCTGGGTCGAATGCGTCGAGTTGATGTGTTGATATAATGTATCACCTCCCCGGCCGCCCGCTCTTTTTAGGCCTGCCACGTCTGCGCTTTTCGTCCACTGGATCCTCATAGGACCCAACGCCGATCTTGCCACGCGGCGAAAGATGCGGAGTGTCGTCTGCCTGGATGATCGGCGCCGGTTTTTGCGGCATCGGGCCTTTTGTCAGCGGCACTTCCGTGCGGCCGACGGTCATTTCGTCCAAGCTATTTTTTCGGACTTTGCTGGATGGTGCAGGGCTGGATGATGCGGACAGATCTGCCCCCTCACCCTGCGTCTGCTCCGCAGCCGCCTTCCCTCTCCCACTGGGAGAGGGTGGACGCGCAGCGGACGGGTGAGGGGCATTTGCCTTTCCGGCATTCCGATCCTTCGCCGCCCTGGCCTTGCCCTTGGCCGTTTCTCTCTTCTTGCCGCTGGCGCCTTCCTTGGTGCCGCCGGCGCCGAATTTCTTGTCGCCCTTGTAGCCGCCGGTCTTGCTGTCTACGTCCGACTGGCGCGCCATGGCGTCGTCGGCGACCGCCAGTTCGGTCTCCTGGAGGCGCTTGATTTCGTCGCGCAGGCGGGCGGCGTTTTCGAAGTCGAGATCGGCGGCGGCTTCGCGCATCTGCCGTTCCAGATCCTCGATATGGGCCGCCAGATTGTGGCCAACAAGCGAGCCGGAATCCTCGGCGAAGCCCGCATCCACGGTCACATGGTCCTGTTCGTAGACGCTGTCGAGAATGTCGGCGATGTTGCGCTTGACCGATTCCGGCGTGATGCCGTGCTCTTCGTTATAGGCAAGCTGCTTTTCCCGCCGCCGGTTGGTCTCGGCGATCGCCCGCTCCATGGAGCCGGTCATGTTGTCCGCATAGAGGATCACCTTGCCATCCACGTTCCGCGCGGCGCGGCCAATGGTCTGGATCAGCGAGGTTTCGGAGCGCAAAAAACCTTCCTTGTCCGCATCCAGGATCGCCACCAGCGCACACTCGGGAATGTCCAGCCCCTCGCGTAAGAGGTTGATGCCCACCAGCACGTCGAAGGCGCCAAGGCGCAGGTCGCGCAGGATCTCGATCCGCTCCAGCGTGTCGATGTCGGAGTGCATGTAGCGCACGCGCACGCCGTTTTCGTGCAGATATTCGGTCAGGTCCTCCGCCATGCGTTTGGTCAGTGTGGTGACCAGCGTGCGGTAGCCCTTTTGGGCAACCTCGCGCACCTCGCCCAGAAGATCATCCACCTGGGACGTGGCTGGGCGAATGTCCACCGGCGGATCGATCAGGCCCGTAGGGCGGATCACCTGCTCGGCAAAAACGCCGCCGGACTGGTCCATCTCCCACGACCCTGGCGTGGCCGAGACGGCGACCGACTGGGGCCGCATGGCGTTCCATTCCTCAAAGCGCAGCGGCCGGTTGTCCATGCAGGACGGCAGGCGGAAGCCGTATTCGGCCAGCGTCGCCTTGCGGCGGAAGTCGCCCCTGTACATGGCGCCGATCTGCGGAATGGTGACATGGCTTTCATCGGCGAAGACCAGCGCATTGTCGGGCAGATATTCAAACAGGGTCGGCGGCGGTTCGCCGGGCGCGCGGCCGGTCAGGTAGCGGGAATAGTTCTCGATACCGGCGCAGGAGCCGGTCGCTTCCAGCATTTCCAGATCGAACATGGTGCGCTGTTCCAGCCGCTGCGCTTCCAGCAGGCGGCCATGGGCGTTCAGCTCCGCAAGCCGCGCCTTCAGCTCTTCCTTGATCGATTTGGTCGCCTGGTTCAGCGTGGGCTTTGGCGTCACATAGTGCGAGTTGGCGTAGATCTTGACGCTCTTCAGCTCGCCCGACTTCTGGCCGGTCAAAGGGTCGAACTCGGTGATCTGCTCGATCTCGTCGCCAAACAGGGAAATGCGCCAGGCCCGGTCCTCATAGTGCGCCGGAAACAGCTCGATGGTATCGCCGCGGACGCGGAACGTGCCACGCTGGAAGGCGGCGTCATTGCGCTTGTACTGCAGGGCGACCAGATCGGCGATCAGCTGGCGCTGGTCGATGCGCTCGCCCACCTCGATGGCGAAGGTCATCGCCGTATAGGTTTCCACCGAGCCGATACCATAGATGCAGGACACCGAGGCGACGATGATGACGTCGTCGCGCTCCAGCAGCGCGCGGGTGGCCGAGTGGCGCATGCGATCGATCTGTTCGTTGACCGAGGATTCCTTCTCGATATAGGTGTCCGTGCGCGGGACGTAGGCCTCCGGCTGATAGTAGTCGTAGTAGGACACGAAATACTCGACCGCATTGTCCGGAAAGAAGCTCTTGAACTCGCCGTAAAGCTGGGCCGCCAGCGTCTTGTTGGGCGCCAGGATCAGCGCCGGGCGCTGGGTGCGGGAGATCACCTGGGCCATCGTATACGTCTTACCGGAACCGGTAACACCAAGCAGCACTTGGGTCTGGTCTCCGGTCCCGATGCCTTCCACCAGCTCGGCGATGGCCGTAGGCTGGTCGCCCTTGGGTTCGTAGTCGGAGGCAAGAACGATCTCCACGCCACCTTCCGATTTCGGCGGCCGTTCGGGCCGGTGGGGCACCCAGGCTTCGCCATTCTTGTGCAGCGGATTGCCGCTTTCAATCAGCGCCGACAGGGCCTCCACGGTCGCCGTCGCACCCTGATTGCCACCAAGATCGCCGAAGCGGCCATCGGCGGCGGACTTCTTCTTGTTGTCCTTCTTGTGCTGCTTCAGCCTGGCTTCAAGCTGTTCGGCCTCTTCGAGAGACATGTCCAGCCCGGCGACCGGGTTCAGCCCGCCGGCGGCCCGCTCTCGTGCGCTCTCCGCTTTTCCGATTGAGGTGCCCCTCGCCGACTTCGTCGGCTTAGGTTTTTTCTCGCTCACGGCCCGGCGCGCTTTCGCGCCGGCCTGCGCGGGCGCATCCTGACCGGATGGCGGCCGGTCGGCCTTGCCTTCGCTTTGCTTCGGATTTCTTTTGCCCGTGCTCGGAACAGGTTTGTCGGCCTCTTCCGAAATTTCCGCAGCCCAATCGGAAATCGAGCCAGATATAGGCGCACCGGCCAGCGGCTTCTGCGGCGCTTCGCCGAAGCCGTCAGGCTGCTGCGTGTCAGATGTGTCTGGGGCGGATTTGGGGGCGCGCTTGCTCATGGGGCACAATATGGTCCGAGTCCACGCGCGAGAAAACCCCTGCGTTGCGGCTTTGTTCCAGTTTCTCAGACTTCTTGCCAGTCTCCTGACAATAGGCTGTCAGGAAGTCTTTTCCAGAAAATGGAACTGATCACGATGTTCCGCGAGGAAATCTTTGTCAGGGAGAAATTTGGAAGGTTGTCTAAAACGTCCACCATCACTTAGTTGCAGAAGTTTCTCTCTGGTATCTGTTTTCAACCGCGATGAGTATAAGACGCGTCCATCGTCTTCAATTGCAATAAACCTGTCTTCAAATGCCTTGTCATGAAGGCGGTTGAGACAAATTCCGTTGCTGGGATTCATACGGTTGTCCAGATCTTCAGCCCAAGGACGAATATGCCCTGCAACAAGGAGTTCCGTTTGGGAGATGCCCGTTATAGCGCAACGCAGATCATAGTTTGCGAGAATCATTTTCCTAAACGTTGTTTGTCCATTTCGGACGTTTGTGATCCGTTCTGTTGTCGACCCTGCACTTACGTTTGGTGTGTATCGCGCTTGAGGGTTTTCCATAAAAGAGCCGACAGTAAGCTTGTTGGCTTGATCATCCGAAGATTCCGCCGCGTTGTGCAGCCCTTCAAAAAAACGTCCCCAGACAGCTCGATCTAATTTGCTGGCGTTCGCCATTCCTTTACGATCAATAGTCTCATCGATGCTTGCCAAATTGGTAAGTTTCAGTGCGACTGCCCCAGGCGTTCGATCTAACTCGTTTGCTAGACGAATTACGTCAGGGTTTTTAGCGTGGAGACGTCCAAAAGGGGTTTCAATATAAAGCGCGATCGCTCGTTCAATTTCTGATTCATTCCAATTTTTGTGCGGAAGCTTCACTAAAACTATCACCTGAATGAAGAAAACCAGCCATTCTTTGATGCCGATTTAAAACGATTAATCAAATCTATAGCTGAACATAGTGCTGAATTATTGTTTGTTGGGATAAATCTTTCAAGAGTGTGAAGATAATGATCATCCTCGTTCATTGGCATATCCAATAGATGGTCTAATCCAACTTCGTGTGGAACAAAATATTCACCGTCGATTAGGAATGGCTCAAGGTCCTGCCTATTAACCGCTCCATCGACAATAAAATGCCCATGAAATTTATAGTTTGATGCATCTCTGTACATGTAGTGAATTTTGATGAGCATGCGTCAATCCCCAATACATTTATCATGCATGGTTATTTTAGAGACGCTCTTAGAAAGTTCTCCTGGCATTTAGACCAGGAGGCTCAGTCTAAATATTGGTTCTAATTTCTTCCACTGATTGGCACTGCTCTCACTCCCCTCTTGGATATCTTTGTCCTTCCTCCACTTCATTCAGATCCATATGGTTGCGCATGTAGCGTTCGGAGGCTTTTTGCAGGGGCTGGTAGTCCCAGGGGAAATAGGCGCCGTTTCTGAGGGCTTCATAGACGATCCAGCGGCGGGCCTGGGATTGGCGGACTTCCCCATCAAAGGCGGCCATGTCCCATTGTTCTGAGACTATTTGAGCGAAAGACGCGGCTGTGTCCACATGGGCTGGATCCCCGGCAAGGTTGGTCAGTTCGTTGGGATCATCGGCCATGTTGAAGAGTTGTGGCGGATCGAGTTCGCAGTGGATGTACTTCCAGTCCCCTTCCCGGATGCCGACCAGAGGGGCATAGGAGGCTTCGGCTGCGTATTCCATCAGGACCGGCACGGTGCGCGCGTCGCCTTTTGCCAGCGGAACCAGGCTTGTGCCGTCGGTCCAGGGCATGATTTCGCTCATGTCGATACCAGCCAGATCACAGGTGGTCGGTAGTACATCAAGGGTACTGACCGGCGTTGAGATGCGGGACGGCGTCAGGTCCTTGTCGGCGACCATCAACGGCACACGTGACGAGCCCTCAAAGAAGGTCATCTTGAACCAGAGGCCACGTTCGCCGAGCATGTCGCCGTGGTCTGAGACGAAGAGGATGGTCGTGTCCTCCGCCAGATCCATCGCTTCGAGCGCATGAAGGATCTCGCCGATCTTGTCGTCCAGATAGGAGATGTTGGCGAAATAGGCCCGGCGCGAGCGGCGGATGTTGTCCTCGGTGATGTCGAAGTTGCGCCAGTCGTTGGCATCGAAAACCCGTTTGGAGTGCGGATCGTGGTCTTCATAGGCCTTGGCCGGAACCTCCGGCAAAAGGTGCTCGCAATCTTCGTAAAGATCCCAATATTTCTTTCGGGCAACATAAGGATCATGCGGGTGGGTAAAGCTGACCGTCAGGCAGAAGGGGCGATCGTATTTGCCCCGGCCATAATCATAGATCTTGCGCACAGCCTGAAAGGCAACGTCGTCGTCATATTCCATCTGGTTGGAGATTTCCGCGACACCGGCGCCAGTCACAGATCCCATGTTGTGGTACCACCAATCGATCCGCTCGCCGGGCTTGCGGTAGTCCGGTGTCCAGCCGAAATCGGCCGGGTAAATGTCGGTGGTCAGCCGTTCTTCAAAACCATGCATCTGATCCGGGCCGACAAAATGCATTTTTCCAGACAGGCATGTGGTGTAGCCGGCGCGTCGCAGATGATGGGCATAGGTCGGAATGTCGGAGGCAAATTCTGCGGCATTGTCATAAACGCCGGTCCGGCGCGGCAATTGGCCGGACATGAAACTCGCCCGGCCCGGGGCACAGAGCGGGGACGCGGTATAGGTGTTTTCAAAGCGGACCGACCGTTCCGCCAGTTTTTTCAGGTTTGGTGTGTGAAGGAAGTCCGCAGGGCCATCCGGGAACAGGGTTCCGTTCAACTGATCCACCATGAGGATCAGAATGTTCTTCTTGGTCATATGTTCCCCCATACCTGCAAAGGCCTTTTGGCCTATTTAGAACAGATATAGGCAGTTTTTGTTGATTGAGAAATCAACAAAAACCGACGTCAGGCCTTCTGAAAACGCCCACTACCGATGAAAAGCGCAGGCGCACCGACCCAATGGTTCAGTGTAACGCCCAATTTATGCTGAAAGATCAACAGCCCATTGCCGGCCAGAAGATCAAGCTGCAGCCACATCATTCAGGAAACGGTCAATCCGCTTGGTGATGTCGCCGAGCTGACCGGTTGCCTGGTCAGCAATATCCTCGACCTGCCTTGCGGACTGACTGGTTTCTCCAGAACCTTTTGAAAGGTCGCCAATATTGTCCGAGACCGATGCCGTCTGATTGGCAGCTTTGGAGACGCCGGATGAAATCTCCGCCGTTGCGTCCGACTGCTGTTCGACAGATGTGGCCATGGCCGCAGCCGTTTCATTCACGTCCTCGATCATCGTCAGAATCTCGCCCATGGCTTCAACCGCAGAGTTGGTTGATTGCTGGATTTCCGCCACATGACTGGAGATTTCTTCCGTTGCCTTTGCGGTCTGGCCGGCGAGAGATTTGACCTCGGACGCCACAACAGCAAAGCCTTTGCCCGCCTCGCCGGCGCGGGCGGCTTCAATCGTGGCATTGAGGGCCAGGAGATTGGTTTGTTCCGCAATCGCCTGGATCAGGCTGACGACTTCGCCGATTGCCTCTGCCGCTACAGACAGGCTGCGGATCTGCTCATTCGACGTGCGGGTTGCACCGGTCACATCTTCCACGCGGTTCAATGTGGTACCTACCTGACGGCCAACTTCCTGCACAGACGCGGTAAGCTCTTCTGTTGCCGCGGCAATTGTCTGAACGTTGTCATTGGTCTGACTGGACGCGTGGCTAACGTCTTCGCTCCTTTCCGTGGTCGTCCGGGCGATGCCGGAAAGCTGCTCTGCCGTCTCTTCCAGCTGAGCCATGTTGCCGCTGACGTTTGCCAGGGCTGTTTCAATATCGACGCGGAACTCGGAAACGAGAGCATCAACGGTTTCCTGACGGCGCTGGACTGCTTCTCCAGCTTCTCGTGTTTCTGCCTCCAGGCGGACGCGTTCCACCTCGCGGTCACGGAAAGTGCCGACGGCACGGGCCATGTCCCCGACCTCGTCCGTCCGCTGCGTTGCAGAAAGATCCAGATCCGTCTTGCCGTCCTGAAGGTCCAGCATGGAGCCCGTCAGGACACGGAGCGGAGCAAGAATGGCACGGGTCAAAATGGCGACCAAAGTGACGCCGAGAACAAGGGCAAGCAGCAGCGCCATAATGATCTGGTTTTGCGCTGCGCTGGCAGAAGCTTCTGCCACCTGGCCAGATGCCTTGCTGATAGCTTCCACCTGTGTGGTGAGATCGGCCGCAGTCCTTGTAAATGCACTCTCACCGGTTTGCTGGGCTTCGGTCGCAGATTCAACCTGAGCAAATGCAGTTTCAAGCTTCGGCAGTGTTGCAGTGCCTGCCTCAACTAGTGACTTGAGCGGACCGTTCAACAGGTCCAGGAATGACTTGTCTGAGGTTTGTCCAACTTCCGAATTCCGTATCGCCTCAAGAGACGTAAGCTGTGTTTTCGCTTGCTCAAGATAAGCGTTGAACGAAGTTGCGGCTTCCGCAGAGGCGGTTGTCAGAAACTCGGCATAAGCGCTGCGCACGCCAACAATACTCAAAGCCACGCTCTGGGTGTTGTTGTAAAGAAGCGAGATACGGGCAGTTGCCTTGTCGAAGTCCCGGAGGGTTGCAGTCAGTTCCTTAATCGGCGCTTCGGCACCTGCGATGATTTCGTTGGAGAGCTTATTCAGGTTTTCAACCGCAGGCTCAAAGGTCTTGGACCAGGCAGCTTCCCCATCCTCTGGCGGGCCCTCCTTCGCATGGGCCTTGACCAGCTTTTCGAACTTTTTGCTCGCCTTGGTCAGCTTCTTCACATTGGCCTTGAGAGCCTTGTCTTTCACCGTTCGCCGGACGGCTTTGGCATCCTTATCCAGATCCTTGATCTGCTTGATCAGTTGTTTGGCCAGGTCACTGGTCGGCGCCATCGCAAATGCCTTGGCTTCCTTTTCGATGACAATGTTGGCAATCCGGATCTCGCTGATGCGCGGTGCAACATGGTTCAGGTTGGTCATTTTGCCTTCATTGGTGATGGTCAAACTTGCGCGGTAGGCTTGGAGTGCCTTGTAGTCTTCAAATGCCTGGTTGGTTGTTGCGGTCAAGTCTGCAGTTATCTTGTTTAACTCCAGAACGGCCTGATCTCTCGTCGAGCGCGAAGCCGCCAAATCATTGAAAGCCGTCCCAAGGTCTCCCACCAGATTTGGCAAATCGCCTGCCGACTCCGGCTGGTCCTTTGCCAGGAGTTCACTTTGGGCTGCTATCAGCTCAATTTCGGCTCGAACGGAATCCGCTGCATCCGATGTGCCGGACTTGCCAAATTTCTGTGTCCGGTTGAGGAGTTCGGGCACCGTCGCCAGAAGTTCACTCGACGTTTTGGCGGTCGTAACCGACACTTGAACCTTGGAGGATGCGATCAGCCCACTGGTACCAACACCGACGGTACACAAAAGCATTACGACAAAGCCGATCCTCAATTGGGTCTTGATCGGCCAGTTCCAGAACAAAAACCGGTTTGCTTGACCGGAAGCCTGGTTGTTCGAACGAGCGCCTGACTGCTCTTTGGTCTTTCGAAAAATCGGGAAGGACAGCTTCATGTGGCGCTCCGTCGTGGCAAATCCCGTCAAAATTACCACTACAAGTTAAAGGAAGCTCTAATTCCCGCCCTTGCCTGAAAGCTTTTACACCCGCTCAGCAGTCTGATTTTTCTCGGTTTTTAGGTATTTTTCCTTACCCGTTGGCGCGGATCGTGGCAGACGACCACTTTCCTCCGCGCGAGTTTCGAGCGTTCGTCGCTTAAAACGACAAATCGTTGGCGTTTTATCCGCAGGGCGGACCGCTCCTCACTCATCCGGTTCGACGTTGAAATGGAGCGGATAGCCCTCGCGCTGGGCCGCATCGATAGCGCGGGTTGCCTTGGTTTCAGCAACATCCCTCGGATAGACGGAAACGAGGCACGCACCTTTTTGGTGAGCTGTCAGCATGACCACCTCGGCTTGAGAGGAATCGAGCCGGAACTCGGACCGAAGCACCTGCACCACGAAATCGCGTGGGGTGAAGTCATCATTCAAAAGCACCACACGGTAAAGGCTCGGGCGCTTCAACTTCTTGCGCGTCTTCAGCCCCGGCTTAAGATCGCTGTCGCTCATCTGTCCGTCCATTAAATATCTGCGCTGTCCACTTGGGAGGGCGAACTGCAAATGTCTGTAAGTCGGCCTAGGCCCAAGGATGGATTGTCACATCACTCCGCGCAGCCAGGCGCTATTATTGCACCGCACTGCACAAAGGTCCATGGCCGGATAACTCCGGTGAGCCCGCGACCTCACAGATCCAAATGACCAGCCGCTGCGTAAGCCTCGCAGAAAACACATCAACGGGGGGTGCAGATCATGATCATTCCAAAACTTCAAAATGACCGCCTTCGGGGAATCGGCCTTGTCGCGGCACTTTTCACGGCCTTGAGTTTGCAGACCCTGGCACCCGCCCATGCCGATCTCGGCGCACCTGCGAAGATTGTGCCTGCCGCCGCGCTGGTCGGCGAAGGCCGGATGACCTTCCTCGGCTTCAGGGTCTTTGATGCGGAGCTCTATGCAGCCGATGGCACCTACAAAGCCAACGCGCCCTTTGCGCTGAAATTGACCTACCTTCGCTCGTTCAAGGGAGCGGCAATCACAGACAGCACGATAAAGGAAATGCGCAGACAGGGCATGCGCGAAAAAGCCACGCTGGCCCGCTGGGACAAACAGATGCGCGCCATTTTCCCGAATGTGTCGCGCGGCCAGTCGATTACCGGCGTCAGAGACAGCAAAGGCCATACGGTGTTCTACCTTGGCCAGCGCCGGATCGGCAAAATCGCCGACAAGGCATTCACCCGCCGGTTTTTTGCAATCTGGCTGGGCCCCAATACCAAGGATCCGGCTCTGCGCAATAGGTTGATTGGCCGCACGTCTTGAAGCGGAATCGGCACCCGGACCGGCGCGTTTTATGACCGGAACAGTTTTAAGGCCGCGGGTGCGGGATCTCGCCGGATATGGCTTCATGGCCTTCCCGCTCGCTTTCGCGGGCCTGCCGGTCTACCTGCACGCGCCTGATTTTTACGCCAGCAGCCTTGGCCTGTCCCTGACTGTGCTGGGTTTTGTCTTGCTTGGGCTACGGTTCATCGATGCGTTTCAGGATCCGCTAATTGGCAGCCTGAGCGACCGGTTTTCAAACCACCGTCAGTTGATCATTTTGGCAGGCGTTGTCATGCTCGGCGGCGGCCTCTGGATGGTGTTCCATCCGGCTGCTTCGATGCCTTTGGTCTGGTTCGCTTTTTCGGTTTTCATTTGTACAACCGGATTTTCCATAGTTTCAATCAACCTCCAGGCGCTCGGTGGCATCTGGCCGGTTAGCGAACACGACCGGACCAAAATCACCGGCTGGCGGGAAGCCTTTGGCCTTCTGGGCTTGTTGACCGCAGCGGGCACGCCGGCATTGCTCGGTTTGGACACCGATGCCACCCTGGCCTTTGACCGGCTCACCCTGATCTATCTGCCGATCCTGGCGCTGGCAGCCTGGCTACTTTTGCGATGGCTGAAAACCACCCGGCTGGAAAGTCCGTCCCACAAATGGCGGTTTGGCGGCTGGTCAGACCGCATCTGGCATCCCTGGCGGCGTCAGTTTTTTGGCATTTTCCTGCTAAATACGTTCGCCAGTGCAATTCCGGCGGTTTTGGTGCTGTTTTTCATTCGCGACCGGTTGGGTGCGCCTGAACTCACAGGTCTGTTCCTGTTGATCTATTTCCTGTCTGGAGTTCTGGCCATGCCGCTCTGGCAAACCTTCTCCTCTCGCGCAGGCAAGGTCCAGGCCTGGGCGGCGTCCATGGCGCTCGCTATCCTGACATTCCTTTGGGCGGTCTTTCTCGGCGAGGGTCAGGTCCTGGCTTACGGGCTGATCTGTGCGCTGTCTGGCCTGGCTCTCGGTGCAGACCTCGCCCTGCCACCCGCCATTCTCGCCGATCACATTGACGCGGAAAATCAGCAAGGCGAAGCGGGCCGTCTGTTTTCGGTGATGACTTTCTTTTCCAAAGCAGCTCTGGCCCTCGCAACAGGCCTCGCCCTGCCAATACTTGGCCTTGCCGGTTATCAACCAGGTGAAGTCATGGACCCTGAGCTTGGCATTACGCTCAGCCTGGCCTATGCAGCCCTGCCTTGTGGGTTCAAGGTTCTGGGATTGCTTTGGCTCTTGTGCTTAGGTCATGCCTTCAATCTTGAGCTCAGAGACAATTGATGTCGCGGGATCGGCAAAGGCAACCGGTTAACATGAGGAAAGGACGCAGCATCTGCCGAGACCTTCCCTTATGCTTGATACTTCCAGCCTGTTCCTAAGAGTTTTCCTATGAAATCGCCATAAAACAACGATTAGCTCGAGTCGCCGCCTCCTGTCCGGCCTCCGTTCTGCAACAACCAGTCTCCTAGTGGTGTACCGCTTCCGGCTTTGATCGCTGCCTCGGTTAAATCGTTGCCATAGCCTTCGATTCTTTCAGCCTTTCCTTGAGCTTCGTTGGAAATTCCCTCTCCCATGTGCCCTGCGATCTTCGATCCAAATTCTTTCGCACCCATGCCAACGGCGCTTGCAAGGTTCCCAGCAAAAGCGAGGGGATCAACCCCACCATTGACTTGATCCAGCTCTTCATCATTGAGGCTCTCAAGGTCTGGCTTGGAAGTTTCATTCGTCAAATTTTTTTTAATAGTCATTTTTCTCTCCATCTCTACGTCAATGCAAAATCATCGTATTCACAATCGTCACATTATTGATGATACTAGAATAAAGCAGAAATAAGAACTGGTTGTTCGACAGGCAATTGCTGAGGTCTGATCAGCCCCATTTAAGAGGTCCCGCTTGATTGCCAGTGGATACCCTGTTGTTGGTCTAATGGGATGACGATTTCCTGAATGAGTATACGCCCGCCACGAGCCTTTTCTAATCAGACGTCCGACCCAGTCGCAGCAGCGCTCGAACAGGAAATCCTCAACGAGAAGGCAAGCACCCTTGCACGGTTGAACCGCAAGCTGGAGGCAGCGCTCGCACGCCTGCCTGATTGCGAAGCGATTGAGCAGGAACTGCCTCCGGAAAAGAGGTCCCGGCTGCTTGCAGAAGCAGGCGAAGCCCTCTGGCATGTAACCATCCAGCGGGAGCTTTGCGGCCTGTCCCGCCACAGGGAGTTCTTTGACCACATGAAAGTGCCCCGCGCAGTTCGGCTGCAAATGGGGCCTGTCATCGCCAAAAAACCGGGATAGGATTATTCTGCGGCCACTCTTGATCGCCGGTTCATGAGCGGAACAAGCTGGACGGCCAGAATGGCAGCCAAAATCAGCACGCATCCGGCAATGCCGGAAGGCCCAAGCCGTTCGCCGAGCAACAAGGCTCCAAAGAGCGCGCCGAACAGGGCTTCCGATGACAACAGGATTGCCGCATCGGCTGCCTTGGTCCAGCGCTGGGCCACCACCTGCAACGTGAACGCCAGGCCTCCGGAAATCACGGCCGTATAGAACAGCTCGAACCAGGCGCCTTGCAGTCCGCTCACGCTGACATCCTCAAACATCAAGCCTCCAGCAAGCCCCAATAACCCGACGATCAGGAACTGGCAGAATGAAAGAGCCAGCGGACGGCCACTTTTCGCACCGATCCGGCCAATCAGGCCGACGTGCAGCGCCCAGAACACCGAGCACACGACCATTGCAGCGTCGCCCCAGTTGAGCGCATCAAGGCCGCCTCCCCCCAACAGCCAGATTCCGAAAAGAGTGACAAAGGCAGCTGGCACGACAACGGGGTGCAATCTCTCACGAAACAGGAATAGCCCGAGAAAGGGAACGAGAACCACATAAATAGAGGTCAGAAAGGCTGCGTTCGTCACGGTTGTGACAACCAGCCCGACCTGCTGGATCGCAATCCCGAAAAAGAACACCACGCCAATCAACGTGAAAGGTGCCACATGTTCCAAGCCCAAGGGGGCACTGCGGTCGAGAACATGCTCGCGGATCGCAAAGGGCAGCACCACCGCGGCCGCAATCAAAAACCGGAACCCCGTGAAAGCGAGTGGGCCCATACTGTCCATCGCGGTGGATTGGGCCACGAAAGCCGACCCCCAAATCGCGGCAGCCAGAAGAAGGAGCATATTTGCAGTAAGTCGTGTCATGCTCCCCCGCTATCTGAGCAGATAGCAATATTCAAGACGGACAACCAGCATGACATCGAATTTTCGTGCTCTATGTCACAGAATGCGCCGGGGAACAGGACTAGTCGTATATCCGGCAAGGTATTCAGGGGGTATCTCAACATGAAGAGAAAAAGAGCAATTGCTCCACCAGCCAAGTGGGCAGGCAAAACAGTTCGAACCGGAGCATCGGCTCTTGCTCTGGCTGGCGCTTTCATGACGACACCGGCACTTGCAGACAGCTGCTGGAACCACAATGGTTCGCTAATGCGGCTCCAGGCGCAGGGAAACCAGCGCTGGCTCAGCTATGAAGTTCCCCGCCAGCAATTGCGCGCGGCCGGCGTCAGACGCGGAACCCTATTGTTCAACGGGTATAAATCCGGCAACTGGTACAGTGGAACCGCCAGGATCTTTTCCAAATACTGCCCGGGCAATCCGTTGGAATATGCGGTTGAAGGCCCGGTTCGTGGCGATCAACTTCAGGTGACTGTACAAGGCACCAGGGAAGTCTACAGCCGCTGCCGCCCCACCGGCCGCTACAAGACGGATACGCTTGTTTTCACCTATTCACATAGGTGTTGAAGACGGGCACTTGATTGGCCTTGCTGGGAACCAACTTCTTCAGTCAAGGCAAGTCTCGTGTCAATATGACTGCTTGCACGCAGCGTAACGTAATGTTTAGGTGCGGGCCGCGTGGGACAGGATTTTGATTCCCAGGGGTTCGCCCTAATCATCAGGTTGATATCGCGTGTATTCGAAAGCCATACACTCCGGCAGGAAAGCAAAACCATCGTTTCTGTCCGGCTGTGGAGACCGCTCTATGATCGGAAATTTATTACATAACCGGCTCACCAAACAGGCAGCACTGGCTGTTCTGACACTTGGGTTGGCATTGCCAATAGCCAGTGTAGCCACTGTCGCTTCAAGCACCCAGGCCGCAGCTGCAAAGGTACGTGTCGTTCCGGACGGAAACCGGTACCGCAATCAACCGAGAATTCCCTATGCCTCAGCCCGGCGTACGAAAGCATCAAAATCGTCTTACGATGCGAAGTTTGAGAAGGTGCTGGCCGTTTTGAAACGCGACCGAAGGCTTCTGTCTTCAATCAAGCGCGTCGCCAAACGCTACAAGATTGATCCGATCCACATGATCGGTGCCATCGTCGGCGAACACACCTACAATTACGACAGTCTCGACAGTGCCCAGTCCTACTACATCAAGGCGCTTGCCTATGCCGGTATCGACATCAGCTTTGAGTACAACGACGAACACGTCGAGGAATTTGTAAAGCGCAAGCAGTTCAACCGCTGCAGCACCGGCAAAAAAGCCAAGAACAGCGACACAAGATGGTCCTGCTATGAGCGGGTCTGGAACACCTATTTCCGCGGCCGCAAGGTCGACGGCGTCCGCTATCCGAAGACCAATTTCAACGAAACATTTTTTCAGCCGCTGTTTGCCGGTCAAAGCTTTGGCCTTGGCCAGTTGAGCCCGTTGACCGTTCTGAAAATGACGGACCGGGTCAACCGGCAGAGCGGCAAACGGAAGCTCTCCGCATCCAATGCCAAGGCCGTCTACAAGGCCACGATGGACCCGGATATCTCACTGCATTACATGGCAGCCGTCATCCAGGACGCAATCGAGGCCTACAAGTCCGTCGGCAAGGTGGACATTTCGAAGAACCCCGGCCTGACCGCCACGCTGTATAATTTGGGTGATCCCTGGTCACGTGCAGCCAAATTCCGCCGCAGCGGCGCCCGCTGGCCGAAGGAAAATTATTACGGCTGGCTGGTAAACGACCGGGAAGACGACCTACGCGGCATTTTGTAACCGCGCACCTCTCGCTTTTTTTCAAGTCACCGCAGGAATGGGTTGGTTGCGCGTTCCTGGCCAATGCTGGATGCCGGCCCGTGCCCGGGAAGGAACGAAACATCGTCGCCGAGCGGAAATAGTTTGTCCTTGATGGACGCAATCAGAGTGTCGTGATCGCCTCCCGGAAGATCCGTCCGCCCAATCGAACCGGCAAACAGCACATCTCCGGATATGGCAAAACGCAGTTCCGGCTCGAAGAAAACGACGTGACCGGGCGCGTGTCCAGGACAGTGCAGAACATCGAATGTCCGTCCGGCCATTTCCAGCTTGTCTCCCTCGTTCAACCAAAGATCAGGCTCAACTGTCCGCACATCATCAAGGCCAAATTGCCGCGCTTGGTCGGCGACCCGCTCTATCAGAGGGCGGTCAGCCTCATGTGGGCCTTCCACTGGGACTTTCAGAGCTTCAGCAAGGTCGGCTGCACCGCCAATGTGATCAATATGGCCGTGTGTGAGTACAATCTTCTCGACCTTTACCCCCTGATCTTCGATCGCCTTCATCAGCATCGGCACATCGCCCCCCGGGTCAACAACCGCACCGGCCATTGTCTTCGGATCCCAAACGAGGGAGCAATTCTGCTGAAACTGGGTAACCGGGATCACCATGATCTGGATAGGCGGCTGATTGGGTTCGGACAAAACGCTCTCCGTCGCTAAGGGTCAATCGAAAGGCGAACTCGTACCTGACAGGTTTATCACCTTTGCCGCTTCACCTTCCCTTCGGCTTTTCGTACAAGAAGAGTTACCGATTGAACAGGCCGCAACTTAAATGCAGGCGCCAGATCCATATGACGCGTAAATTATTCAAATTATTTGCAATCGCAGCGGCACTGCTAACCGGCTCTCCGGCGATCGCCAGCCCGGCTCGAATTCCGCCGTCCTGGGACACCTGGAGTGTCGACTGCGGCAACTCGGGCATCTGTTTTGCGTCTACCTTTGTGCGCGGGCAAGCGACATGGGTCGATGTTCGCGTTGTTCGCGACTGGCAGGCCAATGCCGATCCACTATTGCGAATAACAACAAACACGCCGCTCGCCGACGACGGGGAAATCCGGTTGAGCGTAGATGGCCAGCTGGAAGACACCCTGCCGATTGCGCATTTGCGGGAGATACAGGCCAGCGTTACGTCGCCTTCCGGTTTCCGTCCAATTGGCGGTGAAGGTTTTTGGTATCCGACAGGCCAGGCAACACGAGCGCTTCTGGAAAAGATCTCAAAGGGCGCTGTGTTGACAATCGAATTGCCGATTGCTCCTGAAAAAACACAAGTGGACGTCGCACTTTCCGGCCTCAAGCCTGCGCTATCCTGGATAGATGAACGTCAGACCCGGAACGGCACCACCTCAGCAATCATCAATCCAGGGACAGAGGAAAGCATCGACGCCCCCCACGCTGACCCGGTTACCAGCCCCGACGAGCTGCCCCCTGCAGTCCGTACAGTTTGGGGAACGAGCCGTTCATGCGCGGACATTGACCCAGCGATATTTGCAAGTCTTGATGCTGTCGCGATGCCTCTGGGCGACACGTCGGTCCTTTATATTCTGCCATGCGGCGCACCCGGCGCCTACAACGCCCCGTACACAGCTATTCTCGCCGCCCCTGATGGCAGCGTTACCCGCCTCTATGTGGCCAGAATGTCTGAGCACGGACCAGTGGCAACAGACATTATATACAATGCAAGATGGTATCCGGCAGAGTTGAAGCTTGAGAGTCTTTTCAAGGGCTCCGGGCTCGGCGAATGCGGGATTTGGAATCAATGGAATTGGACCGGAGCTGGGTTCGCCTTGACCGAGGAAGCTGCCCGCCAGGGTTGCGACGGCAAGGAAACTCCTATCACGGAATGGCCCTCTACCTGGACTAACCCAGCGTTAGCCCGTTAGCAGTTTCACCAAGGATTCACTTGCGATTTTCATCGGCAAGCCCTTATGATGATCTCGCAGCGGAATGGATAGGGATGCGGCTTCCTTGTTACAACCCAATCCTGTGGCATAGGCGGAGGCGGTGGCCCGCTCCCGCAACGAGCGGCTTGCGATCTATTTCGCAAGCACTTTCAATTGGTTAAGTGCCTAGGCGAGTGGCACGAGATTAGGGTGATCTAGTAATGCACGATGGCGATTCGGACCGACGTTCGCGTGGAAGGCGCGGCGGCAAGCGCGAGTTCGGCGGTCCGCAGGACTTCGGCAGCGATTTTGGCGGCGGTGATTACGGCGGTGGTTATGGCGGTGGACGTGACTCCGGTTACGGCGGCCGTGATGATGACAATCAAGGTGGCGGACGCGGTTACGGCGGCGGACGTGATGGCGGCTACGGCGGCGGTGGACGCCGCGAAGGTGGTTACGGTGGCGGCGGCGACCGTGGTGGTTATGGCGGCGGCGGTGGCCGTGGCGGCGGCTATGGCGGTGGCGGCGGTGACCGCTACGGCGGTGGTGGCGGCGGCGGTCGTGACGGTGGCGGCTACGGCGGCGGCGGTGGTGGCCGCGGCGGCGGTTACGGCGGTGGCGGACGCGACGGCGGTGGCTATGGCGGCGGTGGCGGTGGTCGCGGCGGCTATGGCGGCGGCGGCGGCGGCGGTGACCGCTACGGCGGTGGCGGCGGCGGCGGTCGTGGTGGATACGGCGGCGGCCGTGATGGCGACGGTGATGGTTTCCGTCAACGGCGTCCGCGCTACGAAGACTCCCCGGCAGAACGCGGTCCACGCCAACCTGGTACGGTCAAGTTCTTCAAGACCGACAAGGGCTTTGGCTTTATTACCCCGGACGAAGGCGAAGCCGATGTGTTTGTACACATCTCGGCCGTAGAGCGCTCCGGTATGACCACTCTCGACAGCGGTCAGCGGATTTCGTTCGAAACCGAACCTGATCGCCGCGGCAAAGGACCAAAGGCCGTCAACCTTCAGGAACTCGCTGAAGATGGCGCGCCGGCATCCGACGATGCACCTCCTTCTGACGATGGTGACCAAGGCGGTTTCGACGAGTAATCTCATCGAACCGGAAACGGTTCCTAGCAAGCTTGAACGGCGGCCTATTGGCCGTCGTTTGTTTTTCGAATTCCTAAAACCAGTTCCAGCCCACCGACTTTCATGACCCATTCCCGACCTGTGAACGTCAGGCTTTTCAAGTCATCTGACCTCGAGCAGCTCCTGGAGCTCAATAACGCTGCAGTGCCTGCAGTGAATGAACTCACTGCCGAAGAGCTGAAAGCGCTTGTCGAGATTTCACTTGGCTGTTTTGTAGCCGAACTTGAGGGAAAGGTTGCCGGTTTTCTGCTCGGCCTATCTGAAGGGCAAAATTACGACAGCCAGAACTACACCTGGCTTAGTGAACACCGGCCAAGATTTGCCTATACGGACCGGATTTGTGTTGATGAACAGGCACGCGGAAACCGGATCGGTGAAAAGCTTTATGAAGCCCTGTTCGACGCCCAGCGCGGGAGCGGCCGCAGCTTTGTCTGCGAAGTCAATGAACGCCCGCCAAACCCAGGGTCGGTCAAATTTCACAGCCGCCTGGGCTTTTCAGAGATCGGCCGCAAGGATCACGGCGAAAAGGCCGTGGTTTACATGGAACGCCCGAACGATTGAGCCAGCAACTGAATGAATTACCGCCACGCCTATCATGCCGGAAACATCGGTGACGTTCTCAAGCACACTGTCCTTGCACGACTGATCGTTTATCTTCAGCGCAAGGACAAGCCATTCCGGATCGTCGACACCCATGCCGGTATTGGGCAATACGATCTGACGTCGGTTGAAACACAAAAAACCGGCGAATGGCAGCAAGGAATAGCCAAGGTCATTGCCGCAGATCTGCCAGCAGAGGTTTCCGACATTATGGCACCATGGCTTAACGCTGTGAAAGCGCAAAACAGTGAAGGCCTGCTCACCAGCTATCCAGGATCGCCAGCCCTCGCCCGGGCACTGATGCGGCGCATCGACCGGCTAACGTTGACCGAGTTGCATCCTGAAGACTTTGAGATGCTGGCGGCGCTGTTTCAAGGAGATCACCAGGTCAAGGCCATTCATCTGGACGGTTGGCTCGCCCTTGGCAGTTTCCTGCCACCGAAAGAAAAACGTGGCCTGATCATCATCGACCCGGCGTTCGAAGTCACGGACGAATTTGACGTCCTGGCCAGGTATGTGTGCAAGGCCTGGAAGAAATGGTCCAGCGGCATTTACGCTGTCTGGTACCCTCTCAAGGACCGGAAGGGGTTGATGCGGTTTCATGACGCACTTTCCGAGGCGGGTGTCCGCGATGTGCTGACGCTTGAATTAAACGTCGGGAAAAGCGGCCCCGATACATCGATGCTTGGCTCTGGAATGACAATCATCAACCCTCCTTTCACGCTTGCCCAAGAGATGAAGACCGTTTTGCCGTGCCTTGCTGACATCCTGCATCAGGGCCCGGGGGCTGGCTGGAACGTAGAACAACTGATTGCTGAATAGGAAATGCACTTGACGCTGCACGCTGCGTCCCCCATCGTCACTTCCATCTAGCCGTACCGTCCGGAGTTTACCCGTGTACCTGTCCAAGCTTGTTGGCACCGCCATTGTTCTGACGTCAATTCTCGGCACCGGCGCGGCCGCAACCGAGAACAAAGCCTATTTCTCTTATCCAAGTGATCCGCGGCTTCCGGACTGCAGCGCGGCGGCCGTCCATAGCGCTGTTGCGGGAACCCTCGCACGGGCGAAAGCTGATTATGCGGATGGCCGGACCATTACCCGCATTGATAGGGTTCGCGAAGTGGCTTACCGGGTGAACGGCATCAGCCCGCTTGCACGGCGGTATTGCCGCGGCACGGCAAGCCTCAGCGATGGCAGCGTAAAGACCGTTCATTACTTGCTGGAAGAAAATGCCGGTTTCGTAGGCGTCAGCTGGAACGTAGAAGCCTGTCTGTCGCCACTCGACAAATGGCGGGTATACGGCGCCTATTGCAGCACCACGCGTCCACGCTAGCCAGTGTTCAAGCGGTTTCGCCATGTTATCAGCGCGCTGATCCTTGGCGCCTGTGCGCTGACGGCACCAGGTCAAATGGCCGGGGCCGAAGATCGGGCCGGCGAATTCGACTACTATGTGCTCGCCTTGTCTTGGTCACCGACCTACTGCCGCTCGGCAGGGAAAAGGGCCGACCCGCTGCAATGCAAGGCGACGAAACCGCACCGCTTCATAGTTCACGGCCTTTGGCCGCAATATGAGCGCGGCTGGCCGGATTTTTGCCGGACAGACATGAGACGGCCAAGCTACCACACGATTTCCGATATCCTGGACATCATGCCGAGCCGCGGCCTTGCAGCCCATCAGTGGCGAAAACACGGCACCTGTACCGGATTGACGCCCGACGGCTATTTCGATCTGACCCGGCGTGCTTATGAGCGTGTAAAGATCCCGGCGGCGTTCAATACCCTTAATCGCCCTGGAAAAATCGCACCTGACGGCGTGGAAAAGGCATTCCGGTTGGCAAATCCCGGCCTTAAGGATGCTGCCATGGCTGTCACCTGTACAAAGGGTTTCCTGAAGGAAGTGCAGATCTGCCTTGACCGGGATCTAAACTTCCGCTCCTGCCGGGCAGTCGATCGTAGCGGATGCCGTGCCCGCAAAGTCACCGTGGCTCCACCTGCGCGAAACTAGTTCCTTCCGGAAACAGAAATGTTACCTCATCCGGGCATTGTCCTCGGCGCTGCGCCGCACCGGTTCAAAGGCAACGTACACAGCTTCCTTGACCGAACCCAACGCATCAACGAGAGGCTTGTCCATGCCGATCTGGTGGCCCTTGCTGATGGTCGAAATCGCATGACGGTATTCAGCGAGAGGGCGGTCCAGAAATCCCGGACGCAGAGGGTCAAATATCGGCGCACCATAGCTATGAAAAAACAAAGCGACCAGGAGGGTCTCAGCCACACCACGTGGAAACAGTTTTTTGCTCGAAGATTCTGCCAATGCCCGTCAACCGCCTTGTTCCGTTGGCAGGCAGACTAAAAAAGCCCCTTTAACAAGCCTTAACAGGAATATCTCGAATTTTCGGAAAACAAGACCGGCCGCAGAATTCCGCGGCAATCAGCGCAAAAAAATCGAAAATTAATTTCTTGCGACTTGTCCGGCGCGCCCGGACATGCACTGTAAACGGGCAAATTCATCAGGAGCACCGAATGCCAATCCTTCGTTCCGCACCTCCCTCCCCTTTTGGCCGCAAGGTCAAAATCGCTGCCGCGATTCTCGGGTTGAAGGGCTCAATCACAATTGAAAATACCGATACGGCCAGTCCGGACGACAGCATCCGCCAACAAAATCCGCTGGGCAAAATTCCCGCGCTGGTTCTTGACGATGGAACCACCTTGTTCGACAGCCGGGTGATCCTGGAATACCTCGACCATTTGGCAGGCGGTAACAAGATCATACCGGCCGGAGAGGCCCGGTTTGCAGCTTTGCGGAACCAGGCACTTGCCGACGGTCTCATGGATGCCGCTATCCTTCAGGTTTACGAAAAACGTTTCCGTCCAGCGCAATACCGTTTTGCAGACTGGAGCAATTACCAGGCCGAAAAGGTGAAACGGGTTCTGGCTGCTTGGGAAGCTGCCCCGCCAGCGCCAGTGAATTCCAGCGATGATCTCGATGTTGGGACGATCACCATTGCATGCGCACTTGGTTATCTGGATCTGAGGTTCGGCGGTGATTGGCGCGCAGATCACCCAAAGCTTTCCGCCTGGATTGATGCCGTCGAGAACGCTGTACCGGCCTTTGCCGACACCAAACTACCGCCTGCACCGGTGCCGGATGAAGCAGCCCCGCTGCGCTGAGTTTTGCGGTTCAGGGCCGCCCTGAGAAGCTGCCCTTTAGAGCACCGGGCGAAAACGTGGATGCGTTTGACCCCTCTCATTTGTCTGCTGGCAAGGCGGGATGCTCGCGGTGGTGCAGGCACCATAAGAGCAGCCCAACATAGTCCAGCGGGCCAATGAGAGGTGGCCCTTTGGGTGGTCTTGTGCGGCCCTCCGGCTGCGTTACCCCCCTTGCCCGATGCCCCGCATCGCGCTGCAGGATGCGCCTGGCCGGGCGAACCGCACAAAACCATCTAACGTTTCCACGTTTACGCCCGGTGCTCTAACCCATACCCATCGGTTTGCGGCGTCTGACTGCGTGGCTGTAAAGGCGCCGTCCGGACTTGAGAAAGCGGCCAAAGTCTTGCTGGGCGGCCAACAGCGCCGGCGTCACAAGCAGCACTATGAAGAGGCCTACGCCCAGTCCATAGGCCAGTGTGATCACCGTCGGCATCAGGAACTGTGCCTGACGGCTTGTTTCAAACAACAGCGGCATCAGCCCGAAAACAGTCGTCGCACTGGTCAATACCACCGCTCTCAACCTGTCCGACACGCCATCAATCAGAGCCTGCCTGAACGGTTTACGTTCGGCGTACTCGTCAATCGTGGTGACCAGAACGATGCTGTCGTTGATGATGATGCCGGCCATTCCGATGAAGCCAACAACGGAGAACATGGACAGTGGCACCTGGTGGAAATAGTGCCCCCAGATAGTGCCAATCGCACCAAATGGGATGATCAGCATGATCACGATCGGACGGGTCCATGACGCAAAGATCCAGCAGAGCGTCAGGTAAATCCCGCCAAGGCAAAGCGAAAAGCCGATCATTGCATCGCTGAGGAAGGACTTTTCCTGCTCGGCAAGGCCAGCAACTTCACTCTCGACATCATAGTCAGCCTTCAGTTGCGGCAGAATCTCATCCTGCAGGGCCGCCATGACCTTGTCTGCGGCTTCCGCATTGTCCTCGGAAATGTCTCCTGTGACCCGCAATGTGCGCAGCCCATTGTCCCGGCGCACTGAAGCAAAACCACGGCTGCTTTCCACTTCGACGATATCGCTTAGGGAAACATAGGAGCCGGCAGGCGTACGCAGGCGGGTCTCATAGATGAAAGAGGCGTTGGTTTCTTCATCCGGGAGGCTGACCTTGACCGTGGTCGTTTGCCGCCCGACCGGAAACTCGGCGACCTCAATTCCTTCAAGCCGCGCGCGCAGGACGGAAGCCACGTTGTCAGTTGTAAAGCCCAGCGCCTCGCCGCGCGGCGTAAGTTTCAGGCTGATTTCCGTCTTGTCATAGGCGAGCGTGTCTTCCAGTGCACTGACACCATCCATGGGTTCGAGCGCCTGCTTCAGGCTCTCCGACGCTGCCTTCAGGACGTCAATCGACGGCCCGTAGAGACGCACATCGATGGCATCTCCGCCCGGGCCTGACCTTTCGCCCCGCAATGCAAGTGTTTCCAAAAGAGGACTTCGGCGGATTTCCCGGCGCCAGTCACCAATGAACTGAAAGGCGGAATAAGGCCTGAGATCCGGATCGATCAACTCAATGGAAAGCCCGCCCAACTGATCCGCGTCCTTGCCATCAGCGCTACGCAGTCCCCTGCCCGCGGTCGCACCGACAGTGGCGAGAGCAAACTCCACGGCATGCTGCCCGTACTCCTGAGTATAACGCTGATCAACCACATCGAGCGCGCGCTCCATCTCGGCAATCATCGCCTTGGTATCTTGCCGGGTTGCGCCCGGCAGCATCGCAATACTGGCCGAAATAACCCCGCGTTCTGGGGCGTTGAAAAACCGCCAGCGGACCTTGCCTTCAACAAACAGCGTGACTGACAAAAGCAGGATCATCACCGACACACCGAGTGCCGGATAGCGCAGAACAATCACGGCGCGGATGAACTTGCGGAAAACCTTGTCCCGGAACCACACGAAACCACGGTTGAAAACCCGGTTCGGCAGATCATACCAGTGGGTTTTCTTGTTTGCCGCCAGCGCATGGCGCATATGGGCAGGCAGGATCAGGAAGGATTCCACCAGACTGGCAACCAGCACGACACCGACTGTGAACGGGATTTCCAAGATGAGGCTGCCGAAACGGCCGCCAATCGCTACCAGCCCGGCAAAGGCGATCAACGTCGTAATCGAGGCACTAAAGACCGGCGCCGTCATGCGCCTGGCTGCCAGGCTGGCTGCCTCTTCAGGGCTATAGCCACGCTTGCTCAGGAAATCCGCATGCTCTCCAACAACGATCGCATCGTCGACCACAATACCAAGACAGATGATCAGCGCGAACAGGGAAATCATGTTGAGCGTAAAGCCGAATACGTACATCAGCCCAATGGTCGCCGCCATCGCAACCGGAATGCCTGCCGCAACCCAAAACGCGGTTCTGGAAGACAAGAACAGGAACAGAAATCCAAGAACGAGGCAAAGGCCGTAGACGCCGTTCGAAATCAGAATGTCCAGCCGGTCGATTATCGCCTGCGACCTGGTCTGGACCAAACGCACAACGACCCCTGACGGCAAGGTTGACTGGAGATCTGCGACGGTCTCTTCAACTGTCTTTTGAATGGAGATCGTGTCGCCTTCAGCGCTCCTGTCGACACGCACCAGAACGGCAGGCTGGCCCTTGTGATAGTAGGCTTTTCCCGATTCAACACCTTCCGTCTGAATGTTGGTGACCGTGCGCAATGTGAGCTTCTCGCCTTGCGCCGGAGAGCGCAGGACAATTTCACCCAGCTCCTTTTCGCTGCGGCGGGTCTGGCCCGTACGCAGCCGGGCGCTGCCATCGGCTACTTCGCCGGCAGGCGTAGTCTCCATCTCCGCCTGAAGCACGCTGGCAATATCGCGCAGGGTCAAATTGTACCGGACGAGTGCAGCTTCTGAAGCTGTCACGCGAAGGATTGGATCGGAGACCCCCATGATCTCGACCCGTGTCACCCCCTGGCGGAAGAGGCGCGTCTGCAAATCTTCCGCATATCGGGAGAGCTGATTGATATCTACAGGCCCATAAAACACCACATTGGTGACCCGGTCCCGGTAGACGCCGCGAACGACTTCTGGCTCCTCTGCACCATCGGGTAGATTGGACCGGGCCAAGTCGACGGACGCCTTTACATCATCGGTCGCCCGCCCCATGTCCCAGCCGGTTTCAAATTCAAGAGCAATGGTGGCAGTTCCCTCACGGGCCGTAGAACCCGCCTCCTCAACGCCGTTGATTGCCAACAGCTGTGGCCCCAGAACTTCAACAACCGCGCGGTCCATGTCCTCCGGGCCTGCACCGGGCCAATTCACCGTGACCCGAACCGTATCGCGGACAATGTCGGGAAAGAATTGAGTGCGGATCTTCAGACCGGCAGCAATCCCGCCGATCAACATGATCGCCAGCAACAAGTTCGCCGCAGTCTTGTGGCGCACCATATAGTCGAGAAGGTTAGCGAGTGGCTGGCCGCCTGGCGATCGCATCCGGTCCTCCCCCTCCTAACCGCTACGGCCCTGACGGCGCTCGATCCGTTCGACCAGCGACAGCGGCACCTTTGGGGCGTTCAACAGCTTGCGCAGCCGTTCCTTGCGGTGTTCGGGAATGTTACTGCCTTCCAGGATATCGATCAGCTTCGCCCGGCGTTCCGGTTCCAGTGTGACCATTTCCTGATCGCCGCCTGCCTGAGGCGCACGCCGCCGGGGCTTACCTTCATCCGGCTTTCTGCCAGCCGCCTCCCCCACCTCGCCAGGCTTGTCATCAACCCTGTTGGGCCGGACTTTCAGACCGGTGCCCAAATGCGGCAGGCGTTCACGAACATAATCTGAACCAAATGGCACGCCGGCAATCAGCGTTTCGCCCGCCATACGGCGCAAAACTGTGGCTTTTATCTCAGTTAAGCGGTCGTCCTCACCAACGATCAGGATCCTGCCGTCTTCAGCAACGGCAGACGCCGGCACACGGGCAACATTCTCTAGGGCAGGCTCTTCGACGCGAACGGTAATGAAGTCGCCAGGTCTCAAAGCAGTTCCTGCTTCCACATCAAGACCGGCAAACAGTGTTCGTCCTGCATCGCCCTCCGCAACAACCGCTGCAGCGCGATCCAGATGACCCGGCACCTCAATCACCCGTTCACCCAATTCAAGGCGTACGGTCACCGGCGCATCGACAAGATTACCGGACGTATCGAGAAACCTCGAAAACTCACGTGTCGACAAGGTGAACCGGGCTTCCAGCGCCATCGGGTCAATGAGTTCGGCAAGCGTTTCTGTCGGCGTCACACGGCGGCCGAGCGTTGCATCTACCTTGTCGAGGTATCCGTCAAACGGCGCAGCAATTGTTGTCTCCGCCAGCGTGCGTTCAGCGTCCTGGACCGCAATCTTGGCACGGGCCACAGTCAGGTCCATCCGCTCGATCCGCTTGCGCGCTGTAATGACAGATTGCAGGCGATTGCTGAGTGCCTGTTCAAGCGCAGCCACGGAAAGCTCTTCCTGCTCGACCTGAACCATGGTCGAGTAACCCTTGCCAAGCAGCTGCTTCTGACGTCCGAGTGCCTGAGTTCTGAGGTCTAGCTGCTTGCGCGCGGCAACCAGTTCCTGCTCTGCACCAACAACGGCTTCTTCCGCCTCTGCTTTCTGTGCTTCGGCATCCGCAAGGGCGGCTTCCGCATCAAGCAAAGCAAATTCCGCGTCTGCCGGATCAATCCGTACCAGGAGATCGCCTTTGCGCACAAAGGCCCCATCGCGGAACTTCGGTGTTGCGTCTACTAGGCGGCCATCGGAACTTGCCCGGATCTGTAGGGTGCGCCAGCTCTCGATCTGGCCGTAGGCGGTGGTGACCGGTCGGAGGGTTTCTGCGGTGAGCGTTGCGACGTTGACAGTATAACTGCGCTCGCGCGGCGGTCTGCGGCCATCGTTGCCATCGGACTGCATGGCAAGATGCAGCCGGTAGGCGCCAAAACCAACCGCCGTCACCATCACTGCAAACAGTACAAGGCCAATCAGGCCCCGCAAAAGAAACCTCATTCCGCGTCCTTACCGGATCATCAAGTTCTCATCCCGACAGCCGCTTCCGGTGTCGCGACAGTCAGGCAATGACGGGTTGCCATTGCTACAGAACCTAAGGTGGTATCTCCGTTTTACCAGTTTCTTCAGATCATTGGAGAATTTCCTGTATCAAAGTGTAACGAAAAACCCGGAGCAATCAGCCCCGGGTTTTTCGATTTCAACCGCACAATAGCTTCCTAGAACTTGTAGGCGATGCCCGCACGGATGATGTTGTTGTCCAGGTCCGTGGAGTAGTTGGTGCCACCCAGGTTAAAGTCTTCCCGAGCAAAATCCTGGTAGGTGTAGTCAAGACGGACCAGAACATTGTCCGTGATTGCGCTTTCCAGACCGGCACCAAGCGTCCAGCCCAGCGCGGTCGTGCTGTCGCTGACACCGTTTGCGCTCACATTGAGATCGGCTATCGCAAGGCCGCCCGTTCCGTAAATAAGGAAACGGTCGAAAGCGTAACCGATACGCCCGCGGATATTCGAGTTCCAGTCGGAACCTGCAGAAAAGGCAACGCCGCCAACTGTCGACGAGGCATTCAGATCGGAAAACTGCAGATCCGCCTCAACACCTGTAACGATGTTCGGCGTAATCATGAAGTTGTAGCCGGCAAAACCGCCGCCGAGAATGCCGTCTGCATTGTCATCGAACTTGCCTGTTACGGCAGACCGGGTCGTGAACGTTCCCAATCCCCAGCCAAGAGAGGCACCTATATAGGCACCGTTCCAGTCAAATGTGGGAGCCTGCAGAGGCAGGTCCGAAACCGCCGGTGCCGCATCTGCTGGATAGGGCAAATCTGCCGCAAAAGCCTGGGCCGCAAATGCCGACATTGCAACGGCGGCGATCCCTGTGTGGGCAAAACCCTTCATGTGATTTAACTCCATGGTACTTGCCCCAATGAGTTTGGACCTGATCATCAGGCCGCCCTCATCTCACCCCGGACAAGACATGGCGATCGTTTGTGGCAGTTCCAAATTCAGATCTGGGAATTTTCGTGGCCAAAGACGGGCATCATTTGACAGCGTAAACAAATCATAAATCTGGTTTTTGGGCTTGATTGGCAAAGTTCACGTCTTGTAATCCGGGCAAGCATCGCAATCTATTGCGTATTCGGTCCGTATCTGCATGATGCGCCGGAACTTCACGCACACGCAGTCAATATTAACCCTGGCCCGGACCGGACCCCATTTATGCTGTTTGACTATTTGAGCCTTGCCGGTGGCCTTGTTGTACTGATTATCGCCGGGGATGTCCTTGTCAGAGGGTCTGTGGGTGTTGCTCAAAGGCTTGGAATTCCGAATCTCGTTATTGGTCTGACCATCGTCGCGTTCGGAACGTCTGCCCCCGAACTCGTGATTTCACTTAAAGCAGCGCTTGAAGGATCCGGTGGAATCGCAATCGGCAACGTGGTCGGTTCGAACATTGCCAACGTTCTACTTGTCCTTGGAATGCCGGCCTTGATAGCGGCAACCCCATGCGGCGAAGACGGTGCGACCCGAAATGCGGTGTTCATGGTCGCTATTTCCGTCATCTTCACGGTCTTGTGTTTCTTTTCACCGCTCGGCTGGCAGGCAAGTGTAGTGCTGTTGGCCCTCTTGGCCCTGTTTCTTGGCAATTCCGCCGTCACGGCGATCAAGCACCGCAGGCTGTGCAAGTCCGCTTCAGCGAACACGGTACAGGAAGAACCGGATGACGAGCCAGTTGATGACGGCCTTGAGGAAGTGGAAGGGGTTCCTGATTCCGTTGGACTGGCCGCAATCTACATTGTTCTAGGGCTGGTCGGTCTGCCGCTTGGCGCGCATTTTACCATCGACGGCGCGACTGCTGTTGCAACCGCATGGGGCGTTAGCGATGCAGTAATCGCGCTCACCGTCATTGCACTTGGCACTTCCCTGCCCGAGCTGGCAACCACAATGATGGCTGCCATCCGGCAACATGGCGCTGTGGCCATTGGTAATGTGATCGGCTCCAACATCTTCAATCTGCTTGCGATCATCGGCATCACGACCGCCGTTGTACCGATCGAGGTTCCAGCACAGATTCTGGGCCTGGATATCTGGGTAATGCTCGCCTGCGCAGTGCTTTTGATGGCGCTCGCCGTGTTCAGGATATGCCTGAACCGGATTGCAGGTCTTGCCATGACGGCAGCCTACGGCCTTTATATTTTCGTGGTCTATTCCTTCGGCACAACGATCTGAATGCCCTCGGGTCTCGTATTGCCTTCAAATGACACGGAGGCAATCTAATAACCATGGCACATAGTCCAATCGCAGTTATCACCGGCGGAGCCAGCCGCATAGGCGCTGCAATTGCGGAAGACTTGGCGGACAAGGGCTGGACGCTTGTTCTGCATGCCCATCAACGTCCGGAAAAGGCACAGGCGCTGGCAGAACAAATCCAGTCCACTGGAGGCCAAGCCGAGATCTTGACTGCGGATCTGACGGATACTGGTGATCTGAGCACCTTCATGACCCACGCATCTTTGCCTTTCGGTGTTCCAGACGTGCTTATCAACAATGCCTCCATTTTCGAAGATGATGGAATTGGCGCATTGGAAGCAGAGCGGTTTGATGCGCATTTCAACATCCACACTCGGGCACCGGTTTTCTTGACTGACGCGTTTACCGCCCAACTGCCATCCTCCCGACGGGGTCTTGTGGTCAATGTCATTGATCAACGTGTTTGGAAGCTGACGCCACAGGCCCTCTCCTACACACTCTCGAAGTCGGCTCTTTGGACAGCAACGCAAACCCTTGCTCAGGCACTGGCGCCAAACATCCGCGTGAATGCCATCGGTCCGGGACCAAGTTTCAAGAATGAACGGCAAACTCAGGAAGAATTCGACCGGCAGTACCGCTCTGTCCTTTTGGGCCAAGGTCCGATGCGGGGTGAATTTGGCCGGACGATCCGGTTTCTTTGGGAGAGCCCGTCAATCACGGGCCAGATGATCGCGATCGATGGTGGCCAGCATCTGGCCTGGGAAACCGCCGATGTCACGAATGTTGGCGAATAACCTCTGGTAAAGTCGCACCAGAGGCAGCAGAAGCTGAAATCCTGCTTTGCCTGCCGCGGCAGGCGCCTTAAATAGGTGCAATGCAAGACGAAACATCTCCCACTTCGGCGCAAGGTGGCGCGGCCTCACCGTCCGGTAGCGACGAAGCCCCAGCCGTCCGCAAAGGGGCGGATATCATTGCCGATCATGTAAAGCGCCTACCGCTAGGGCCAGGCGTTTACCGCATGATCGATGAGAATGGGGATGTGCTCTATGTGGGCAAGGCCCGCAGCCTGAAGAAGCGGGTTTCCAGCTATACCCGACTGCAAGGTCAATCCAACCGCATTATGCGAATGATCATGGCAACCGCCGCCATGGAATTCGTTGTTACACAAACAGAAGCCGAAGCCCTGCTTCTGGAAGCCAACCTGATCAAGCGGCTGCGGCCACGCTACAACGTGCTTCTGCGCGACGACAAGTCTTTCCCATACATTCTGATTACGGGCGACCATGATGCCGCCTCGATCGTAAAGCACCGGGGCGCCCGCAAACGGAAGGGCGACTATTTCGGTCCCTTTGCCTCTGCAGGCGCGGTCGACCGCACGATCAATGCGTTGCAAAAGGCGTTCTTGATCCGCAACTGTTCAGACAGCTATTACGAGAACCGCTCCCGGCCTTGTCTCCTGTTCCAGATCAAAAGGTGTTCTGGCCCTTGCACCGGTGAAATATCGCTGGAGGATTACGCCGGACTGGTCACCGAGGCCAAGGCCTTCCTGTCCGGCCGCAGCCAGCTGGTAAAACAGGAGCTAGCCGCCCACATGGAGTCGGCTTCGGCTGAGCTGGACTTTGAACGTGCTGCCATATACCGCGACCGCCTCGCCGCCCTGTCGCACGTTCAATCCCATCAAGGGATTAACCCGCAGAGCGTGCAGGAAGCCGATGTTTTCGCAGCCCACCAGGAAGGCGGGCAGACCTGCATCCAAGTCTTCTTTTTCCGAACCGGCCAGAACTGGGGTAACCGCGCCTATTTTCCAAAGGCTGACAAATCGCTGGACGAAGCGTCGGTCCTGGAAAGTTTTCTCGCCCAGTTCTACGACGACAAACCTGCACCAAAACATGTGCTCCTGTCTCATGCGGTTGCCGAACAGGACCTCTTGAGCGAAGCCCTCAGCGAACGCATGGGCCGCAAGGTCGAGTTTGCAGT
This sequence comes from Roseibium sp., assembly GCA_965230705.1. Lineage (GTDB taxonomy): Bacteria > Pseudomonadota > Alphaproteobacteria > Rhizobiales > Stappiaceae > Roseibium. Next base: position 1,174,795 of record CBDDLN010000002.1, read on the forward strand.
ACCAAAGCGCGGCGAAAAGAAAGATCTGGTCGAGCACGCCCTGACAAATGCCCGCGAGGCACTTGGGCGCCGGCTGGCAGAAACATCTAGCCAAGCCCGTCTACTTAAAGGTGTTGCAGAGGCTTTTGATCTTGGCTCACCGCCACGGCGTATCGAAGTCTACGACAACTCCCACATCATGGGCACCAATGCGGTTGGCGGGATGATTGTCGCTGGGATTGAAGGCTTTGCCAAGGCGCACTACCGGAAATTCAACATCAAGTCCGAAGACCTGGTGCCGGGAGATGATTACGGCATGATGCGGGAAGTTCTGGCACGACGCTTCTCCCGCCTTCTGAAAGAGCATGAGCGGCCTGCGCAAGAACAACAGCTAGAACCGGAGGCAGATCAGTCCTCACCACCTGCTGCTGGCGATCGCAATGATGAGACAGAAGACGCCTTGGCTGCAGGAATGCCGGCTTGGCCCGACCTTGTGCTAATCGACGGTGGCCAAGGCCAGCTGACTGCAGCCAGAGAAACCCTGGAAGAACTTGGCATCACCAATGTTCCGCTGGTCGGGATCGCGAAAGGTCCGGACCGGGATGCGGGCCGCGAAAAGTTCTTCATCACCGGCCGTCAGTCCTTCATGCTGCCCGAGCGCGATCCGGTGCTCTACTTCGTTCAGCGGCTGCGCGACGAAGCCCACAGGTTTGCGATTGGCTCACACAGAGCCCGGCGCAAAAAGGATATCGTCAAGAATCCGCTCGATGATATTTCCGGCATCGGCCCGACCCGCAAACGGGCACTGCTACGCCATTTCGGAACGGCCAAGGCCGTATCGAAAGCAGGTATCGATGACCTCGCCGCTGTTCCGGGCATCTCCGAAGCCATCGCCAAACTTGTGTACGATCATTTTCATGAATGAGGGAGCATGGAAGGCTCTCTGCAAGACCGGCTTACTTCCGGACACCTCACATTGAAGAAGGTTGGGACATACACCTCCAACCGGAGCCGCAGCAGCAGGCATGCTTTCAAACCCCGGTTTGCACGTGTCCGCGAACCTGATAGGGATGGCCCTGATACGTCAGAAGGCCCAGACCGGCATCAGGTTTAAAGAGCAATAATCACGATGGAAAATCCCCAGTTTCTCCGCGCTGTAAATCTCATTCAGGCAAACCAGTTTGCAGATGCGGCACCATTGCTCCTCGACCTGCATGAACAATTTCCGCAAGAACCGAGGGTGAACTATTGCCTTGGCCTGGTTCACAATCATTTCGGTGAACTACGGCTGGCCATGCAGTGTCTGACCGATGCAGCTTCTGTTGCCAAGAAACAACCGGACGTATTCACAACCCTGGCAGAGGTCCAGAATAATCTGGGCAATCACCAGGCTGCGCTGGAGGCCGGACGGCGGGCCGTCTCCCTTAACCGCCAGTCTGAATATGCGCATATCAACCTCGGTGATGCTTATTACTACCTGCGCAAGCCAGTCATGGCGCGCAAATCCTACGGCCAAGCCGCCGAGGTTGCCCCACAGTCCGGCGCCGCGCATCTATGCCTGTGCCGCCTGGAAACCTCGCTTGGCGATCTGAAGGCGGCGACGGAACATCTCGCCAAGGCTTTGGAACTTGAGCCCGGCAATCCGCGTATTTTACTCGAGGCAGCTGATAATGCTGAACTGTCAGGGAAACCTGAAGTTCTGGCATCCATCACGCAAATGCTAGATGATCCAAATGCCAATGTTTCGCCAGAGATCCGCGGAAAACTGGGATTGGCGGCTGGCAAGCTTCTGGAAAAGCAAGGCGACCTTGGAAAAGCCTTCGAGCGTTACACCAGTTTCAGAACCGGCCTTTACCGCACCTACGATCTGAACCTCCGTAAATGGTTTCTGGAAACCGCGAAGGGCGTTTTCACAACGGAGTTTTTTGAGACACGGAAAGATGTAGGCTTGGAAAGCGACCGGCCGGTCTTTGTGGTTGGCATGCCGCGGTCCGGCACGACCCTGGTTGAGCAGATCCTTGCACGCCACCCGAAAGCCTATGGAGCGGGCGAATTAAACTATTTCCTTGAAATGGAAGCCGACTTTGCCGAAGCGGAAATCGCCACGCCTGGCCTCTTCCAAAAGGCCATTGCAACGGACAACAAGACCTACAAACGGATTGGCCGCAAATACCTGACGTTATTGGAAGGTCTGGATAGGAAATCCCGGCGCGCCATCGACAAGATGCCGCACAATTTCGAGATGCTCTGGCTGATCGCGCTGCTGTTCCCTAATGCCAAGGTCATTCATGTGCAACGGGAGCCAGCTGATACCTGCTCTTCGATCTACACAACTCCCTTGAAGCGATTTCACAGCTACAGCATCGACCAGGAAACACTTGGCACCTACTACGGTCTCTATGCCGAACTTATGGAGCATTGGGACGCGGTATTGCCGATCGAGATCCGCCATCAGTCCTACGAGGCGCTGGTTGAAGACCTGGAAGGAGAAAGCCGGGCGCTGCTGGAGTTCATCGGTTTGCCTTGGGATCCTGCTTGCCTCGACTTCCAGTCCGGCGAAGAGCAGGTGTTGACCTTTTCAAATCAGCAGGTCCGTCAACCCGTGTTCAAATCCTCCATTGGCCGGTGGAAGAAGTATGAGCCGCACATCCAACCGCTTCTGAATGCCTTGGGCAAACACGCGCCAAATTCGGGCGGAAAGTAATACGATCGCATCCGAAGGTGCGGGGGCTCAATCGGCAATGTACTGCGCTGTCAAAATCGTTTGCGGAATAGATAAAACTCCACAACCATGGCGGCGCCCCTGAAGGATATTCGCACTAGCATTTCGGACAGCTAGAAAGCCGCCTCACACGCCTCGACAACTACAAAACAATCTATTTTCCGCCGGCCGGCAGCGGCAAATTTGCATTTTGAAATACATCTTCTTTCAATTTTTATACTATAAATTTACTACAACAAACAAAAACAAAACAAGATACGGAGGCCTGCGCTATTTTGTTGCACTTGCACAAATTTTAGCCTCCCGTAAAATTTACCATCAAAACAATTGAAAATTGCTGCAATTGGCCTAAATGACTTTAGGTTAAGAATTTCGACCAGCCAGTGATCAGTCTCCCTTTTTCGACCTGATCACAGCCAAAAGCACATAAAAATCAATCAACTAACCTGCACCCATGCTGAGAAAGCCGGTCAAGAGAGACTATTGACTCATGGATACGCACCGTTTGGAACAAGCAGCGGACCTGCTGAACAAATCCCAATACCAGGAAGCGGAACATCTACTGCTGGACCTGCGCGACGCCAGCCCCAAAGATCCACAGGTCAACCGGCTGCTCGGTATTCTCTACAGTCAGATCAACAATCTGGTGGCTGCCGAACATCACTTTAAAGTCGCGGTGAAATCGGCGCCCAAAAACGAAGAATTATTTGTCCGCCTGACTGATGTTTACAACAATCTGGACGATCACAAGGCCGCGCTTGAGGCTGCACGACGAGCGGTATCAATCAACAAACGCTCTGAACCTGCGCACATCAATCTGGGGCATAGCTACTATTTTCTGCGCAAGCCGGTCATGGCAAGGCAAGCTTATTCCAAAGCAACGGAACTTGCGCCTCAGTCTGTCGCCGGGCATCTCTGCCTTTACAAACTCGACACATCTGTCGGCGAGATGAAAAAGGCAGAAGAGCACCTGGCAAAGGCCTATGAAATTGCTCCAGACAACGAACTTGTCCTCCTGGAGGCTGCAGAACACCCCACCTTCCGGAACAAACCGCCAATCCGCTCAGCTGTTCTGAAACACATTGAGAACCCAGACCCGGCTTTTTCAAACGAAACCATTGCCCGCCTCAACCAGGCAGCGGGCAAAATTAGCGAAGCCGAAGGCGATCTTGGCGCCGCATACGATTTCTACGACCGCTACAAGTCAGTCATGTACCGGCCATACAACCTTCAACTGAGACAATGGCATCTGGAGACGTGCAAAAGCGTTTTCACCCGGGAGTTTTTCGAAAGCCGTCAGGACATCGGATTGGCAAGCGAAAGGCCTGTATTTGTGGTTGGAATGCCGCGATCAGGCACGACTCTTGTTGAGCAGATTATCGGGCGGCATCCGAAAGCTGTCGGCGTCGGCGAGCTAAACTACTTCATCAAGCAGCAGGAAGAGATGTCCGGTGCTGAAATCGCCACGCCGGCCATGTTTGAAAAGGCCCTCGGCACCGACAAAAAACACTACAAGCGAATTGGTTCCAGATATCTGTCAGAACTGGATGGCTACGACAAAAAAGCCAGACGCATCGTCGACAAGATGCCGCACAATTTCGAGATGCTCTGGTTGATTGCACTGCTGTTTCCTAATGCCAAAATCATACATGTGCACAGGCAACCAGCCGACACCTGCACCTCAATATATTCAACTGCGCTGCGGGCACGGCATAGCTACAATCGCGATCAGGAAACTCTCGGCACCTACTACAGCCTATATGCGGACCTGATGGACCATTGGGAGGCAGTTCTCCCGGTCAGCATTCATCATCAATCCTATGAAGACCTCGTCTACAATCAGGAGGCGGAAAGCCGGAAGTTGCTCGATCATGCCGGTCTGGACTGGGATCCGATCTGTCTGGAGTCCCATGCCGGCGACCAGCAAGTGCTGACAATGTCAAACCAGCAGGTACGGCAGCCGGTCTACCAGTCATCAATCGGCCGCTGGAAAAAGCACGAGGAGCACATTCAACCACTGTTAAAGTCTTTGGGTAAACATGCGCCGGAGAATTATAACAAGGCGGCGTGACCTTCGGATTTTCAGCGGCCGCACCTAAAGAGACTGATTATTGAAAACCTCCTATCGATTCCGCCAGATCCGCTCACTCATTGGATGGTCTGGATGCCTTGGCGGAATCGCGGTGTGCGGGCTGGGCCTGACAGCTTTTGTGGCTCCAAATGTCTGGTTTGCAGACAACATGAGCTTTTTCATCCGGCAGTTTCTGGCTGCTGGACTTGCAGGGCTGATTGCAACAGCGATCGGCTTTAGTGTTCCCCACAGAGCGCCCCGGCTTTACAAGACCACGGCAAGCTTCTTGCTCGTTTGCTTTCTTCTCTTGTCCGGACTGACGGCCTGGCGGACATTCCAGTTCACGGCAGCTATCACCGAAAGCGCGTCTGCGACTTCCATTCGGATAGTCTCCATCAACCTGGAACAGCTCTACCTCAAGGATGAAACGCTTACCCGCTATCTGGAAAGTGTCCGCCCGGATGTGCTGGTCTTTCAGGAAACCGGATGGTGGTGGCAGCGGAAGCGGTTGAGCGAGCAAGACATCCACGGTGGTACCTCGCCGCTGCCTGAATACCTTTACGCTGGCGAGCTCGGCAATGTTGTCGTCTACTCGAAATTTCCGATCGCGGCAGCCAAGACAATTGTTCTCCAAGGCACATCAAACAGGGGCCGTTACGGCTTGAAGGAAATTGTCACTGTGTCCTTGTCGGTCTCAGGCCGGATAGTTGACCTGATTGCGATTCATCCGACAAGTCCACGTTCAGAACGCCGCTGGCTTGCCCGGCAATCCTATCTGGACACTCTGGCGGAAGTGACCAAAGCAATCGGCACCGGACCAAACGCCAGAACAATTGTCATCGGCGACTGGAACCTTTCTCCCTGGTCAGCACACTTTGCCGAGTTTTTTGACCGCCTGGGCATGACGACGGTGTTTCCCAATGGGGTTCCTCAAACTACCAGGTTCTTCTTCGACTACCGCCTGCATTGGCTTCTTGGCGCTGTTGTTGACCATGTCGCTATCTCGCCCAGCCTAAAGTTTGCCGATGTCCGGCTCGGGCCGGATATCGGTTCGGACCATTTACCGCTACAAATGGATGTCCTGTTGCCGACTCCAGCGTCTGCCGATCAAAATTAATCCGGGAAAAAGTCATCCGAGATTGAGTTACGGCCAAGGTTGAGAAACACTTGGCAAACACATGGGCACGATTCCAGCCTGCGATTGCTACTCCTACACTCAAGCAAGATGGCAAAACTGTACTTCAACTTCTCCTCCATGAACGCCGGCAAGTCGACGGTCCTGCTGCAAGCTTCCTACAATTATCTCGAGCGCGGTATGCAGACCTTGCTTCTGACGGCCGCCGTTGACGACCGTGCCGGCAAGGGGAACATCGCCTCGCGGATCGGGTTGACCGCGGAAGCGGACATATATCAACCAGAGGACGACTTGTTCGAACATGTTGAAGCACGTAACACCACTGCGGCTCTGGACGCCATTTTCGTAGATGAAGCGCAGTTCCTGACGGAAACCCAGGTTTGGCAGCTTGCAAAGGTCGCCGATGATCTCAGGATCCCCGTGATGTGCTTTGGCCTTAGAACCGACTTTCAAGGAAAGCTGTTTCCCGGCAGCGCAATTCTGCTGGCCCTTGCCGACAACTTGAAAGAAATCAAGACGATTTGCTGGTGTGGCCGCAAGGCAACCATGGTTGCCCGGCTGGACGCAAAGGGGGCAATTGTCGAAGAGGGAGATCAGGTGGTCATCGGTGGGGAGGAGACATATGTCTCTCTTTGCCGTAAACACTGGTCAAAACGGCAACTGGAAGAGCTTGCAGACTGAAGGACGTGTACTCGAAGATCAGAAAGTACCCGCAAGATCTTCTGCAAGCGCCAACCGCAAAATAATTGGGGAACTGAACATGATCGGCGGTTTTATGAAGAAGCTGTTTGGCGGCAGCGAAGGGCCATCAAAGGCCAAATCCAATCCGCCGACATTGTATGATGGCTTCGAAATCGTAACAGAACCAAAGTCCGAGAACGGGCAATGGCAAGTCGCCGGACGCATAGAGAAAGAGATTGACGGCGAACGAAAGGTCCACATTTTCATTCGCGCTGACCTGTTGCCGAACGAAGAGGAAGCTGCCAGTCACACCCTGCGCAAGGCGAAGATCATGATCGACCAGCAGGGTGACGGCATCTTCAATTGAAAATGCAGAGAGTTTGAAGGAACTTGCCGTTCAATCGAGCGGTTGATAACCCACAAACTACCGTCTCTGACAGTCAGCGCTTTGACGCGTTGACTCACCGGACCTCTCATGCTTGTTTCCGCGGAAACTGGCTTACCGGTTCCATAGTTGAAAGCCTCTATGAAGCAAAAGAACCCCGCTCTGAGCGTTCCCAACCTCCTGACGTACGCGCGCATACTCGCGGTGCCATTGGTGGCTGCTTGCATATATCTGGACGGCAACACTCCGCGCTGGATTGGACTCGCCCTGTTCTGTCTTGCGGCTATTTCCGATTTCTTTGACGGTTACCTTGCCCGCGCCTGGCAACAGCAATCTGCGCTCGGCCGGATGCTGGATCCAATTGCCGACAAATTGCTGGTCTCCGTCTGCCTGTTGATGCTCACGGCGGTCAATACCATTGGAGAGTGGTCCCTGATTGCTGCGATCATCATTTTGTGCAGGGAAATCCTGGTCTCGGGTCTGCGGGAGTTTCTCGCAGAGCTCCAGGTCAGTGTCCCGGTGACCCAGCTGGCAAAATGGAAGACTGCCGTTCAGCTTGTTGCGATCGCGCTGCTGGTCGCCGGTCCCGCCGGAGACACAGTTTTGCCAGGGACAACATTTGCTGGATTGGTCGCCCTTTGGCTCGCCGCCCTGCTGACGCTATATACGGGTTATGATTACTTTCGGGCAGGGATCGGCCACCTCATTGAGGAATAGGCTAAGCCTTCCACTAAGTGCCTGAATCCAAAGGAGCTGAATCGCAGTGCAGATACGATATTTTGCCTGGGTACGTGAGAAGGTGGGTGTCGAGGAAGAGGCCATTGAGCTGCCCGCTTCAGTCACCACCGTTGCCGACTTGATGACCCATTTGAAGTCCCTGGACGACAACCATGCAGCCGCTTTCGAAGAGCAGGACACAATTCGCGTCGCCCTGGACCAAATGCATGTTGAACAGGACACACCAATCGGCAATGCCCGTGAGATCGCGTTTTTCCCTCCGATGACGGGAGGTTAAGTGGTGTCTTGCAATCCAGTGGTCCTGGTTCAGGCAGAAGATTTTGACGTTACCGCCGAAACGGAGAAGCTCACCGCCGGACGGCAGGACGTAGGCGCAGTTGTCAGTTTCACGGGACTTTGCCGCGACGAAGGCGGAACGCTGGAAGCGCTGGAGCTTGAGCATTATCCGGGAATGGCCGAGGCAGAAATCAGCCGGATCGCTCAGCAGGCGTGCGAACGTTGGCCCCTGACAGGTTTGACCGTCATTCACAGATTCGGAAAAATTCCGGCTGGCCAGAATATTGTTCTTGTGGTCGCCGTTTCCGGCCACCGGCGGGCGGCCTTCGAGGCAGCAGATTTCCTGATGGACTTTCTCAAAACCAAAGCGCCGTTCTGGAAGAAAGAACATTTCAAGACCGGCCAATCCGATACATGGGTCGCAGCAAATCAAGCAGATGATGAAGATGCTGCACGGTGGTCAATTTCTCCGGTCGACAGCAGTTAGTTGACCCTGTCGCCAATTCGGCCTTATTGAAATTTCACTCCATTTAAACCACTGATTGCTTTCCTCACTCTGCCCGAGTAACAGGATTCCTGGCTTGAAGAATTTTTCCGCCCATTCCCCCACCTCTTGGCACGAGGCTATTTGATGTCGACCAGCTCATCTGGCGCGCGGCCGGAGACCCTGTCCAATCCCGGCATACCATTCGCCGAGTTTGTCGTGATGATTGCGGCATTGATGGCACTGAACGCTCTGGCGCTGGATGTCATGCTTCCGGCCTTGCCGGATATCGGCGCATCGCTGAACATCCTTGAAGAAAATGACCGCCAACAGGTTCTAATCGCCTATTTGATTGGCTTTGGTGGTGCTCAGATCTTTTTCGGTCCGGTGACCGATGCCTATGGGCGGCGAAGCGTGCTTCTTGGCGGCCTGTTTCTATACGCTGGCGCGAGTGTGTTTTCTCTGTTTTCGGAAACCTTGGACCAACTGTTACTGGCCCGTGTTCTGCAAGGTGTTGGATGTGCGGCAACCCGGGTCATTGCTATTTCGGTCGTCCGTGATTGCTATTCCGGACGTCAGATGGGCCGCGTGATGTCCCTGGTGATGATGATCTTCATGGCTGTTCCAATCATTGCGCCGTCGATCGGACAGGCAATTCTGCTTGTTGCTGACTGGCGTTGGATTTTTACAATGTTGCTGTTTTCCGGTGTCGTGATGCTTTTTTGGTGTGCCATTCGCCTTAGGGAAACCCTGGCGCCCGAGGACCGGCGGCCAATGAACGTTCCGGCAATTGCGTCCGCTTACTGGACCACGGTCCGCCTGCGCGAGAGTTTTGGGTACACGCTTGCAACGACTTTCGTTTTTGGAGGCCTATTTGCCTTTATAACAATGTCACAGCAGATCTTTGTCGGCATCTACGGCCTTGGGGTCTGGTTTCCAGCTGTTTTTGCGGCAATCGCGATTGCCATGTCTGTGTCATCCTATTTAAACGCCCGCCTGGTGGAACGCATTGGCATGAGGCGCTTGTCTCACGGCGCCATCCTCATTTTCACAGCGCTCGGTGTCATTCTCTACGCGCTCGCATCAGCGGGCATAGAGCACTTTTGGACATTCACCCTGATTTCCGGATTGCTGATGGCCTGTTTCGGTTTCATCGGCGCGAATTTCAATGCCATGGCAATGGAGCCTTTGGGTGAGATCGCCGGTACCGCATCATCGGTAATCGGGTTCATCACCACCCTGGGCGGGGCGATCCTCGGCTACATGATGGGTCAGCTGTTCAATGGCACCACCCAGTATCTCGGGCTGGCCTTCGCGCTTTACGGCCTTGGGGCCCTCGCCAGCATCATCTATGCGGAACGCGGGCGCATGTTCAACGCTCAGAACCGGACCTGAGAGAACCAAACAGAAAAAAGGCGAGCCGTTGAAAGCCCGCCTCTTCGATACTTCTTGATGCGATGGAGGCTGATTAGCCTGCTGCTGCTCGCAGAACCGGTTCTGCTGGCCTGACTTCCGCATCATAGTCATTCATCAGGGTCTTAGTGATCTCGCCAACCAGGAAGTTATACGGCCCGATTTCAGAAACCGGGGTAACCTCGGCCGCAGTTCCGGTCAGGAAACACTGCTCGAAGCCTTCCATTTCGTCCGGCATGATGACCCGCTCGACAACTTCCAGGCCGCGCTTTTCAGCAAGCCCGATCACCGTGCGACGGGTGATGCCATCCAGGAAGCAGTCCGGCTTGGGCGTATGGATCTTGCCATCCTTGACGAAGAAAACATTGGCTCCGGTCGCCTCGGCAACCTGTCCACGCCAGTCAAGCATCATGGCATCGGCGTAGCCTTTGCGTTCGGCTTCATGCTTGGACAGTGTGCAGATCATGTAAAGGCCGGCGGCCTTCGACTTGAAAGGCGCGGTCGCCGGATCCGGACGCCGGTAAGTCGCCATATCCAGGCGGATACCCTTCAAGCGCTCTTCCGGTGCAAAATAGCTCGGCCATTCCCAGGCTGCGATCGCCAGATGGATTGTGTTGTGCTGCGCTGATACACCCATCATTTCGCTGCCGCGCCAGGCAACCGGCCGCAAATAGGCATCAACCAGATTCATCCGGTCCAGAACTTCTTCCTTCGCAGCGTTGATCTGGTCTTCGGTCCAGGGAATTTCAAATCCAAGAACCTTGGCAGACGCATGCAGCCGTGCGGTATGTTCTTCGGACTTGAAAATCCGACCGCCGTAAGCCCGCTCGCCCTCAAATACGCTGCTTGCGTAGTGCAGGCCATGGCTAAGCACATGCAATTTGGCGTCTGCCCACGGCACGAACGATCCGTCGTACCAGATTTCACCCTCGCGCTGATCAAAAGGCAAACCTGCCATCTTACTAACTCCCACCGCCTCTCATCGGGCGTAATTGATCTTTGTTAGAACCGGCCTTGAACAACGCCATTGCAAAACGGGCAGGCATCCCCGCTTAACTGTGCTTTGCACGCCATCCAAACTCCCGGTATTCTGCCGCGACGAAATCTGCAAAAAGGAATCGTTTTGTACGGACTTGCCGAAAAAACAACCCAAATCGTTCGATCATTTCGTTCAAGGCACCCTTTCTGTAACAATCGACCAGAAATAAGTCAATATGGCTGACATAAATTTTAAAAAAGAGTCGACTCCTGCCGCATCCGCTCGTCCTGCCAGTTCCCAGATTAGTCACTCTGGGGAAGCTGATGACTTGCCTTATGACCTGATCGAATTGCTTTTTTTCGCTTATCGGGAGTTCACATCGGACCCGGATGAAGCCCTGGCGCAGTTCGATTTTGGCCGGGCGCACCACAGGGTTTTGCACTTCGTGGACCGCAATCCGGGCATCATGGTCACGGACCTTCTGAACATTTTGCGGATCACAAAGCAAAGCCTTGGGCGGGTTTTGAAGCAGCTTGTAGACGAGGGTTTCATTGAGCAACGGCCCGGACCGCTGGACCGGCGGCAAAGGCTCTTGCACACGACGCAGAAGGGGCATGATTTGGCGGTCCGGCTTGCGGGTTTGCAGACCAAACGCCTTGAACGCGCCACAATAGGTTTGCCAGATGGCGGTGCCGATGTGGTTCGGCAGTTTCTTTTTCAGATGATCGATCCAGACCTGAGGCCTGAAGTCGCAAAGCTGGTGAGAGCGTCTGTCCAGCAATCGCCACCGCGGCGTTCCAGCGCTGACTAGGCCGCGGAATTCGGAGACACCAGTGAATACGCCTGCTCCTGTGAATGACAACGCCAGCCACATCCTTCTGGTTGATGATGACAACCGGATCCGCGAGCTGCTTGGACGTATTCTTGTTGACAACGGCTACCGGGTGACAACCGCAGCCAATGCCGCTGACGCGCGGCATTGCATGTCTGGCCTTTTGTTCGATCTGATCATTCTCGATGTCATGATGCCCGGCGAAACCGGACTGGAACTGGCGGCCTGGCTGAGGGAAAGCTCAAATGTTCCAATCCTGATGCTGACGGCACGCTCAGAAGCATCCGACAGAATCGCAGGACTGGAGGCAGGTGTAGACGATTACCTGGCAAAACCATTCGAGCCGCGCGAACTCATGCTGCGCATATCGGCGATCCTGCGCCGTGGCGGCCCCAGAACGACCGAAGCCGTCAGCGAAATCCGGTTTGGACCATTCATTTACGACCCCAAACGCGGGGAGCTGAAAAATGGCGAAGCACCAGTCCGCCTAACTGATCGTGAAAAACAGATCCTCCGGACCTTCGCCGAGCAACCCGGCGCGACTGTCCCCAGGCACAAGATTGTCGGCGATGACAGCGGCCTTGGAGAGCGGACTGTTGATGTTCAGATCAACCGGCTGCGCCGGAAAATTGAAAAAGACCCAGGCAATCCGCTTTATCTGCAAACAGTGCGCGGCATTGGATACCGGCTCGCATGTGACTGAACACTGGGCTATGCAATGGGTCCAGGGTGCAGGGGCATGGCGTAGAGAATGGCCAACCTAAAAAACATACTGCGAGTTATCGAGGAAACCGCGATCGCCGCGCCCATAGTGCGGGGCTACCGGCGCATTTCGCAACTTCTCTACCGGGTCATGCCGAAAGGCCTGTTTACGCGGGCGCTGCTGATCATCGTCGCTCCAATCTTCATCCTGCAGTCTGTGCTCGCTTTCGTCTTTATGGAGCGGCACTATGAGCTTGTATCCCGCAGAATGTCCGACGCAGTGGTCCGAGAAATTGCCGCGATTGTCTATGTGCTGGAACATTATCCGCAGGATGAGGGCCACGAGAAAATCCAGGAAATGGCAAGCAAGGCCCTGGGCCTCGCAATGACGCTAATGCCTCTGGAACCATTGCCGGCTCCGACACCAAAACCCTACTTCGATGTTATCGACAAGGAACTGAGCCGCGCAATCAGCGACCGGATCGGCAAACCCTACTGGATTGATACCGTCGGTCGGTCGAGTTTTGTTGAAATCCGCATTCAGCTGCAGGATTCGATCCTGCGTATCTTCGCAAGACGCAGCCAGACCTATGCGTCCAACTCCCATATTTTCCTGGTGTGGATGATTTCCACGTCAATGGTTCTGGTGCTGATTGCCGTTCTCTTCCTACGCAATCAGATCAAACCGATCGTCAGACTGGCCAATGCGGCTGAAAGTTTCGGCAAGGGCCGTCCTATCGGCCGGTTTCACGCAAGCGGAGCCCGGGAGGTTCGCCAGGCAGCCCAGGCGTTTATAGAAATGCGCAGGCGTATTGAACGCCAGATCGACCAGCGGACGACCATGCTTGCAGGCGTCAGCCATGACCTGCGAACCATCCTCACCCGTTTGCGGCTGCAGCTGGCTCTTCTCGGTGATACCCCGGAGAGCGAAGGTATGCGCAAGGACGTCAACGAGATGAGCACAATGCTGGAAGACTATCTGGCATTCGCGCGCGGAGATGGCGATGAAGCCACCTCGACAACAGATATGGCCCTGATGCTGGAGGAGCTGGAGGAAGAAGCCGAAATCTCCGGCATTGACATCACGGCAGCATTTGAGGGGCCCTCCGAGATTGAGCTCCGCCGCCTGGCGATCAAACGCTGCCTCTCCAACCTGGTCACGAACGGCGCCAAATACGGCAAGCGTGTCGAGGTTCGGGGGCGGATGGAAAACGGCTGGCTTACCATCCTCATTGACGATGACGGCCCTGGTATTCCGGAAGATCAGCGGGAACTGGCCTTCAAGGCATTTCACAGGCTGGACCTGGCACGGAACCAGGATGAGCCCGGCAGTGGTTTGGGTCTTGCCATCGCCCGCGACATTGCGCGCGGCCATGGCGGCAATCTCTTCCTCGAAGACAGCCCCTTGGGCGGACTGAGAGCGCGGGTGCGTATTCCGGGTTAGATGTGGAGCCTCAACAGCTAGTAGAGACGGCCGCCGATTGGTACTTCCTTGCCCGGTTGAAGCAAAACGACTTCGCCATCCCCATCCGGAACTCCGAGCGTGAGAACCTCAGACATGACCGGGCCGATCTGGCGCGGCGGAAAATTGACCACGGCCATCACCAGACGCCCGACCAGATCATCCGGCGTATAATGTTTGGTAATCTGCGCGGAAGTCTTCTTGATGCCGATATCTGGGCCAAAATCGATCTTCATCTTGTAGGCAGGCTTGCGGGCTTCTGGAAACTCCTCGGCTGCCACGACCTTGCCGACACGGACATCCACTTTCAAAAAGTCATCGAAGGAAATCTGTTCACTCACGCGTATCTCTCACTGTCTTTATTCAACAGTCGGCAAGATGCCTTTTGAGATACGCGTTTTGCAAGCAATAGTGGTGAACTCAGTCAAGTCCCAGGTGCAGTGTGTCTAACCGGCACCAAAGGCGACATCGTCCTGATCAAACCCATCCGCCGCCTGGTCTTGCCTGTTCCGATCTTTTCGCCTACGTCCAGCCTTCCAGATTGGGCGGGTCATTTTGCGCGCACGCGACAGTTTCTTCATCCATCCCTCGCCACGATCCAGCTCCTTGTCGAGCTTGGCCATGGTTCGCGGCATGCCTTCATCGTCTTCGTCGAGCCAGGTTTCAACCACCCGGCCAAACGCGACTGCCAGGCCCTGAGACATGAACCGTCCCTTGAGCCCCGAAACTTCAATTCCCGCACCAATCAGCATCCAGCGCTGGGAGCGGACTGCTATCGAGTTGAATTCAAGTGCAAGCGCAGGATTGTCCCGAACTGCCTTTGAGACAGACCGGACGGCGTCCTTGTATGGTGCCAGGTGGTCTATCCTCGACATGAGAACATCAAATAGCCGGTCGCGCGCGGGCTGGTCATCCATATCCGTATCCAGCGCGTCGAGCACGTCCGTGTCGATCATCTGAGCGAAGGCTTCGACCAAGGCTTTCTTGGACGAATAGCACTCGCGCAAGGTTGAAAGTTTTACGTCAGCAGTCCGCGCCACCAAGGGCAGACTCACTTCTTCATAGGCATGCTCAGACAGCAGCCCGATAAAGGCTTTCAGGATTTTCTGACGGGTTTTAGCAGTAGCCATAAAGTCATCTCCTGTTGTTCTTCAAGAACATAGGAATGAATTAAGGCAAGGAAAAGGGCGGGGCTAGGACGTAGCGGCTAACTTTGACATGTTTGCCTGACCCCTTGTTCATGACCTCAACCTATCAAACAAGCAGGTAACAGCACGTTAGGAAGACAATGGCGGATGGCCATCGAATTGTTCTGCATCATCGCAGATCTCGTACCAGGTCGGTTTTTCCGAGACAAATTCATGAAACGTGTTTTTGACGCTGAATTCGGTATCGAGCGCGTTCGCCGCTATTGGAAAACTGTTTTCATCAGACAGTATTTCCCCAAGTGACGTTCCGCAGTTCCTGCAGAAACACCTGCCATATTTATAAGGCGGTGAAGGCTGATAGAGGGCGACGTGTTCCTTGCCCTGTACCCAGACCAAGTCTTGCTTTTTAACAAAGACGATAGCGCTTGCACCCAATTTGCGGCACCTGGAACAATGACATGTACCTAACATGGACGGCTCGGCCACAAGCTCAAACCTTACCGTCCCACAACAACAACTTCCCTTGATCAACGATCAAGCCCTCTCATTGTCTGCCGCGTCAAATTCAATGAGAACAATACGTGAACATATAGGTAAAATCAATCGCAGTCTATGGGCAACGCACAAGCATTGGAAGCCCGTGCAAACCACGTTTGTACAAGGCCTCACCCAGAGAATTATCCTGGTTTACTCCGCCAGTTCCCGCGCGCGGTTGACGGCGGCTGCAACGGCCTTTGTCATCAGTGGTTCAAGACCGTCACCCGCCATCAGCACATCCAGCGCAGCTGCAGTCGTGCCATTGGGTGAGGTGACGTTCTGCCGGAGTGTCGTTGGCGTGTCGTCCGACAGGTGCATCAGCTCGCCAGCGCCGGAAACCGTTGCCTCGGCCAGCTGGCGCGCAAGCTCTTCCGGCAACCCGGCTGCCCTGCCCGCTTCGGCAAGGCATTCGGCCAGCCAGAAGACATAGGCCGGACCCGAGCCACTGACACCGGTCACGAGGTCAATCTGGTCCTCTGTTTCCAGCCAAACCACCTTGCCGACAGCAGCCAGCAGATTTGAGACGGTTTCTTTCTGCGCATGAGACACAGCTTCGTTGGCGAAGACAGCGGTGATACCGCGCGCGACCATTGCCGGGGTATTTGGCATGGCTCGAACGATTGGAACGGCGCCAAATGCAGATTGGAATTTATTGACCGGAGTACCGGCCGCAACAGACAGAACCAGTGTGTCTGCCTGAACAACAGGCGCAAGGCCGGGAAGGACCACATCCATCATCTGCGGCTTGACTGCCACCATCACAAGCGCGGGCACCAATTCTGACGGCACTTCCGTTACATGCCGGACACCATGCTGGCTAAGCGATGCCACCATCTCCGGCGCGGGTTTTGGATCGCAAACGACAATGGCGGAGGGATCAACGCCCTCCGCCATCCAGCCGGACAACATGGCACCGCCCATTTTTCCTGCACCAACAAGAAGGAACGGCCGGTCTTTTGAGAAAATCATGCTTCTCCTGCAGTCTCGAATAGGGATGTGGCAAGGGCTTCTGACGCTGATTTGCCAGCCCACAGAACAAATTGGAAGCCCTGATAGTAGCGCTCGCAGTTTTCCAACGCATTTGCCAGCATGGCCTCGATCTGGGCGGATGTCGCCTCAGAGCCGCCTGCCAGCAGCAGCGATTGACGGAACATCACGACACCTTCCTTGTCCCAAAGGTCGAAATGCCCCATCCAGAGCTGCTCGTTCACCAGCGCCAGAAGACGGACAATCTCGGTTTTCCTGGGCTCCAAGACCTTCAGATCGAAGGCACAGGCCAGATGCAGTGCTTCCACGTCCTCCATCCAGGAAAACGAGACGTGATAGTCACACCAGCTTCCGGCAACGGAAATGGTGATCTCGTCCTCGCCCGATCTTTCGAAGGCCCAGTCATTCAGTGCTGCGACTGTTTCTATGGTGTCGACGGGATTGTCAGGTCGCTCGAAGTCAATTTCGATGAGGCTCATGAGCCAACTCCCCTTTCGAGCCGGGGCTTTGCGCGGACCAGAAACATATCAGGTCCAAGCCACCGGGTATGTCCCAAGCTTGCTGGCGCATCCTGACCGTTTAGGCGGTTCGATCATGCCCCAACGAATCCCTGTTAAGTTTCAGTATATAAGCAGGAGAGTCTAAAACGATATATGACAGTTGAAATTTCTACGTCCAAAGATGTGGACGATTTTGCCAGTCACAAAAAAGCCGCGGTATAAACCGCCGCGGCCTGCGAATAACCTGGGGCTGGAAAACCCAGTCAATTCAGCGTGATATCACTTTTCGGCCTTTGCAGCGGCCTTCGGCGCGGCCTTGGCACGGCTAGCCGGCTTTTTCTCCAGTGCCTCAAGGCGGGCTTCAAGTTCCTCCACCCGATCAAGCGCCCTGACGGCCATTTCCTTGACCGCTTCATGCTCTTCCCGGGATACGAAATCCATGTCCGACATGAACCGTTCGGCCTGGGCGCGGAAGGCGGTTTCCACTTCGCGCCGGGCACCTTGAGCGACGCCGGCAGCATCTGTCATCAGCTTTGCAAAGTCATCAAAGATGCGGTTTGGACCCTGGGTCATGGCATGCTCCTGTTAGTCCCTTAAATCGTAGCACACACCTATGGGGTATTGCGGGCAACTTCAAGGTGGCAGGAAGACGCGCGCGGCAAATCCTGCATTCTCACAAGTGACCCTTGACGCGGCAGCCCGGAATGGGCAAGCGTCAGCCCGCACCGAACAAACCGGATTGGTGCCCAGATCACCCACAGGAAACCATCTTGACGCCGCTCCTCGTGCTCCCCTTCCCGGCCATCGAACCCGTGCTGATCGAGGTCGGCCCATTTGCCCTGCGATGGTATGCGCTGGCCTACATTGCCGGAATTCTGCTCGCCTGGCGTTACATGCGGCGGCTGGTGTTGAATGACCGTTTGTGGAATGGCACTCCACGGCCAGCAACTTTGGATATCGATGACTTCGTGCTGTGGGGCACGGTCGGTATCATCCTTGGCGGACGGCTGGGCTATGTGCTGTTCTACAATCCGGCCTATTACCTCGCTAATCCATCGGAAATTCTTGCGGTCTGGACTGGTGGAATGTCCTTCCATGGCGGTTTTGCGGGCACTGTGATCGCCATGGTGATTTTCGCCTACAGGCGCGGTGTATCCATCTGGACCCTGTTCGACCTTGCCGGCTGCGCAGCGCCAATCGGGCTGTTCTTTGGCCGGGTTGCGAATTTCATCAACAGCGAACTCTGGGGACGGGTCACCGATGTACCCTGGGCGTTCGTCTTTCCGACCGGCGGTCCAAATCCGCGCCATCCCAGCCAGCTCTATGAGGCTGCCCTGGAAGGTGTCCTGCTGTTTCTTGTGATCCGGCTGCTCAGCCACAGGTACAAACTGCTGCGCCGGCCCGGTTTCATTGCCGGAGCCTTTGCCTGCGGCTACGGCATTGCCAGGACAATTGCCGAATTCTACCGGGTCCCGGATGCCCACATCGGATATCTTGGAGGCTTCCTGACCATGGGCATCCTCTTGTCCTTGCCGATGATTTTGGCCGGTATCGCGGCAATGGTCTGGTCCAGCCGCCGTTCTGCGGGTGCAGCCCAGCCATGACGGCCCTCAAGGACAAGCTGACCGCACGAATCCGTGCAAGCGGTCCGATCACGCTTGCCGACTACATGACTGCATGCCTGTCTGACCCGCAGGCCGGATACTACACGACACGGGAACCGTTCGGCACAAAGGGCGATTTCACCACCGCCCCGGAGGTCAGCCAGATGTTCGGCGAACTGATCGGCGCGTTTTGTCTGCAGGCCTTCGCGCAGCTCGGCTCACCGGACAAATTTCAGCTGGTTGAACTCGGCCCCGGCCGCGGCACCTTGATGGCCGACCTGTTGCGCACAGCGTCCTTGCGCCGGGATTTCATCAAGGCGGCGGAGTTGTCGCTGGTCGAAATGAGCCCCCGGCTGCGCGACATTCAGGCAAAAACCCTCGCAAATGCTCCTCTGACCCCAGAGTTTCGTGATCACTTCAAAGACGTTCCTGAAGGCCCTTTGATTTTGGTCGCCAATGAGTTCTTTGATGCACTGCCAATCCATCAATTCGTCAAGACGCCGGCCGGCTGGCTCGAAAGGATGGTCGGTATCGACGATGCGGGTGAATTGTGTTTTGGCCTCGGCACCGCCCGTTTGCCGGACGCAGATACTCCCGCTTCTGCACAAGATGCCCCCGATGGCAGCTTTCTGGAAACACAGCCTGCGTCGAACGCAATTGCGGAAGACATTGCAGCCCGCATCGCCCGCCACGATGGCGCCGCACTTGTCATCGACTACGGGTATTTGAAGACCGCGTCCGGTGACACATTGCAGGCGCTGTACAAGCATCAATATGACGATGTCCTGGCACATCCGGGGGAGAGTGATCTGACAGCGCACGTAAATTTCGAAGCGCTGGCCCATGCTGCTCTTCAGGGTGGAGCCAATGTTTTACCTCCTCTGGAGCAAGGTGAATTTCTGCTGCGGCTTGGCCTGCTGGAGCGTGCCGGATCTCTGGGAACCGGCAAAGACACCAGCACTCAGGAAGCCATCCGCGATGCAGTCGAACGGCTCGCAGCGCCGGACCAGATGGGGCAACTCTTCAAGGTAATGGCAATTACCAGCACCAACAGTACACTTCCTCCGTTTGACAGCGGCGTCAGAACGCAGCAAGGATCTGCCGGACTATCCGGCGGCGGAGGGAATGAATGATCCAGGCCGATGAACTGAATACACCTGGGCTGCGCCATGGGTATTTCACCCGTAACGGCGGCGTTTCCAGCGGCGTTTATGAAAGCCTGAATATTGGAAACGGTTCCAAGGATGACCAGGAGATGGTGCGGGAAAACCGCGCCCGTGTTTCGAGAAACCTTGGCGTGGCACCGGAGTTTCTGGTGACCCCCTATCAGATCCACTCGGCGGATGTCATTACGCTGAGTGCCCCCTTCCAGGAGACCGATGACCGTAAGGCGGATGCACTCGTAACCAGCCAGCCGGGCCTTGCGATCGGGATTGCGACAGCCGACTGCGGGCCGGTTCTCTTTGCCGATGCAACGGCAGGCGTGATCGGCGCGGCGCATTCGGGCTGGAAAGGTGCTGTCTCCGGCATTCTTGAAAACACTGTTGCTGCCATGGAAGCGGTCGGTGCCGACCGAGGCCGCATTGTTGCCGTACTGGGACCAACAATCTCGCAGGATGCCTATGAAGTTGGGCCGGAATTCAAGGAACGCTTTCTGGATCAAGCCGCAACCAATACCCGCTATTTCAGGCCTTCCTCCCGGGATGGCCATCACTACTTCGACTTGCCGGCGTTCATTGTTGACACACTGAAAACTTCAGGCGTTGCCGCAAGCCGGAGCCTGGGCTTGTGCACCTACCAGAATGAAGACAAGTTTTTTTCCTATCGCAGAACCACACACCGCGATGAACCTGACTACGGCCGGCTCATGTCCGCCATCGCGCTAACACAGGAGTAGGCATGGCACTGCATTTTCAGCCTGAAGAGTTCGACGCCCGTTTTGCCAGCCTGCAGACGAAAATGGCGGAACAGAAACTTGATGCGATGCTCTTGTTCGCGCAAGAGAGCATGTACTGGCTGACCGGCTATGACACTTTCGGTTTCTGCTTCTTCCAGTGCCTTGTGGTCACGTCGGACGGCAAGAAGGTGCTCTTGACCCGCTCGGCGGACCAGCGCCAGGCAAAGCACACCTCCAACATTTCCGACATCCGGATTTGGATTGACCGGCCGGATCCGAGCCCGGTAACCCAACTCAAAGAGCTGCTGTTTGAACTGGATCTTTTGGGCAGCCGAATCGGAATTGAATTCGACACCCATGGCATGACCGGCAAGATCGGTGTCGAAATCAACGAAATCCTGACCAGTTTCGCCGATATCTCCGATCAGTCGCCCCTGGTCCCGCAACTGCGGGCCGTCAAAAGCCCGGCCGAGATCGACTATGTGCGCAAGGCCGCAGAGTTGGGCGATGCCGCATACCATGCGGCCATGGATGAAATTCGCCCCGGCGCCGATGAGGGCCGCATTCTGGCTGCCATGCAAGGTGCCATTTTTGAAGGCGGCGGCGATTACCCCGGCAACGAGTTCATCATCGGCTCAGGCCAGGACGCCTTGTTGTGCAGGTACAAGAGCGGCCGCAGGTCACTTGCGGCAAATGACCAGATAACCCTCGAATGGGCGGGTACCTACCGGCACTACCACGCGGCCTTGATGCGAACCGTTGTCGTAGGTGAGCCCACGCCCCGGCATCAGGAAATGTACCAGGCTGTCCACGAGGCTCTGGCCGCAGTTGAGGCCAAATTGACGCCCGGCACCAGTTTTGGCGAATTGTTCGACGCGCATGCTGGCGCCGTCGATGCCCATGGCATGATGGCCCATCGCCTTAACGCCTGCGGTTATTCCCTTGGCGCCCGCTTTACACCGAGCTGGATGGATATGCCGATGATCTACAAAGGCAACCCGGCGACAGTCGTGCCCAATATGGTTATCTTCACCCACATGATCTTGATGGATTCAGTGACCGAAACCGCCATGACCCTTGGCCAGACCTATCTGACGACTAATGGTCAGCCGGAATGCTTGTCGGCCCTGCCACTCGACCTTCCGGTGAAGTCAGGCTAAACCTCTTGGTGACGAAAGTCAGTTCGCATGCTACCGCAGGCACTGAACTCTCTGATTAGATGAAGAAGACCCCGAATTGCCCAGCTCGCGAGCCTTGAACTTGCCAAAGTTTCCTTCCGTTGCCTCCCGCCTGTTGCGCTGGTCCCTGGCCGCGCTTGCCGCCGTGGCGGTCAGCGCCTGTCAGCAACTGCCAGAGCCGCCAGAACCACTGGGCCCTTACACGGGTCCTGGTACGTCGCTTTCGGCGCCGGCATCACCGTCCGAGGCAACGTTTGCTTTTGAACCTTTCACAGGCGCACCGGGGAACATTGCAGATGATCTTTCACGTTTGATCGGCAATGAAGCTCAAAAACAGGGCCTCACACTCGTCCGCCGGGTCGGGGCAAGTGCGACCTACCGCGTCAATGGTTATCTGACCTCCACCGGTGAGCCATCGTCGGCAACGGTGTTCTATGTTTTTGATGTCGTCGATGGATCAGGCAACCGCCGGACCCGTATAACCGGGTCGGAGACAGTTGCCGGCACTGCCGGCGACCCTTGGGTCGCGGTCGAATCGACCACATTGGAGCGAATTGCGAACCGGACCGTGGTGGAATTGAAGGCCTGGCTCAACCGCCAGTGACAACTTTGCCAGCTCATCGCCAGCTTTTGGGGAAGAAATTATCCAAAACCGCAAAACAACGCGCACGCGTGGTTGTCGGATGGGTGCACGGTTGTTAAAACGCCGCCGCTGGCCAAAGGCCGGACAGCGTGATCAGTGACCCTTGCTGACACACGGGAACAACGACCATTCCGGGGGACGGGAACGCAAGACCTGCCCCGGCTGCGCACCAGAAGGACTTGCGGCTCATGAAAATCGTCGCGGGCAACTCCAACCGGGCCCTTGCGGAAGAGATTTCCAAATATCTGGACGTGCCGTTGGCTTCTTGCCAGGTCAGACGGTTTGCAGACCAGGAAATTTTCGTTGAAATACAGGAAAACGTGCGCGGTGAAGACGTATTCGTCATCCAGCCGACCAGCTATCCTGCAAATGATCACTTGATGGAACTGCTCATCATAATCGATGCCCTGCGCCGTTCATCCGCGCGCCGGATTACAGCAGTGATTCCTTACTTCGGCTACGCCCGGCAGGACCGCCGGGCCTCCGGCCGAACCCCGATTTCAGCGAAACTCGTTGCAAACCTGATTACGGAAGCTGGCGCCGACCGCATCCTGACGCTGGATCTCCACGCTGGCCAGATCCAGGGTTTCTTCGATATTCCGACCGACAACCTTTTTGCCGCCCCGGTAATGACCCGGGACATCAAAGAACGCTATGCCACCGACAATGTCATGGTGGTTTCTCCTGATGTCGGCGGTGTGGTTCGTGCCCGGGCACTGGCAAAACGGATTGAAGCCCCGCTCTCCATCGTGGACAAGCGCCGCGACAAGCCTGGGGAATCGGAAGTTATGAACATCATCGGCGACGTCAACGGATACGACTGTATTCTGGTCGATGACATCGTCGACAGTGGCGGAACGCTTTGCAACGCGGCCGATGCCCTCCTTGCTCAGGGAGCTAAGTCGGTAACGGCCTACATCACCCACGGCGTTTTGTCTGGCGGCGCTGTTGCACGCGTGACGTCTTCCAAGCTGAAAGAGCTGGTGATCACCAACTCGATTGAACCGACAGCGGCCATAACCGCTGCCTCGAACATCCGGGCAATCTCGATTGCGCCCTTGATCGGCGAAGCGATCAACCGGACAGCTCTGGAGAAATCAGTCTCAAGCCTGTTCAGCTAAGTCTCTGGAGCAGTGAAGACTTCAAAGCGCCGGCCCTGCCGGCGCTTTTTTGTTTGGAACTTTCCTGTACCGGTCAGTCCAACTTTCCCGGAAGGCTGAGACCTCCGGACGCGACATCAAATACATCGACGACACAAAGCAACGGGGCGTGGATGTTTTGGTTGACCCGCAAGGCGGATGTAACTCCGTCATAAGACATGTCACTGGCGACCGCTGGGTCATCAAAACTGACATTGATGGTGATTTCCTCACCTGAAAGCACCGGTGAAAAGCCGGGGCTATCGATGTAGATAGGCAAACCGGGCCAAGTCGCTGGCATTTTTGGTGAAGCGCCATCCGGAATATCCTTCACAGACAATGCCCCTGCCCCGCACGCTTCACTGGGTACCAGCACAACCCAGTGCGAGTGCCATTTGGCACCATCATTCCCGACATCACCGTCGCCATCCTCATCAAACAACGGCGTGTCATCAAAGTCGGGATGGGATGTGGCAGCCAGCGCCAAGATCCCATCCTTGCTTTCAAATCCGACAGTTTCCGGCTTTAAAGATGTTGGCCAGACATAGGCTTCGACCGGCGCCCCAGCCAACTCGCCGCCAGCATCGGGTACCGTTTCTCCGGCGGTCCCCTTCACCGTCATGTGAAACGTAACCACCCGCCCCTTACGGTGCACGTGCGCAGCCAGGATGTCGTAATCCTGATTGATCTCAACACTTTCCGGCGACAAGACCGCCCCTTGCTGGTGGATTGCGTGACTGCTGTGATTACCGTCAGCCATCGCTGCGAGGGGAACAGCGACCATAGCGAGGCTTCCGAGATATTTCTTGAGCATCGGCTCTCTCCTTGTTGAAGACGGAAGCTTAATAATAGCGAGTCGCTATTATTGCAAGTTTAATTTCGACTCGCTATAAACAGTGCATGATTGATGGAGCGCCTCGAAATCGCATGATCGCAGATCTAGTTGACCGGCTCGGCCGCCTGAATGCGGCTGAAGAGTGGAGTGGGCCACTCAATCCATCCCAATATGCAGCCATTTCTTATCTCAGCCGCGCCAACAGGTTTTCCCGGGCCCCCTCCCATGTCGCGGACTACTTGGCAACGACTCGCGGTACGGCATCCCAAACCTTGAAGGCGCTCGCCCGCAAGGAGTTGATTGCCGAAACGCGGCTAGCGGAAGACAAACGCAGCATTCGCTATGACCTGACCCCTTCTGGCCAGGACATGCTGGGCACGCATTCAGCAATGACCAGCGCGATCGAGAGCCTTTCTGCCCAAAAAACATCCGCACTGCAGGAAGGTTTAAGCGCTCTTGTTATTCAGATCCTCGCTCAGCGTGGCGGCAAATCCTTCGGCCTGTGCAGAGAGTGCCGACACCATATGAAAACCACAGAAGGCGGATTCTGCCAATTGCTCGACGTGCCGCTAAAGGCGCAAGAAGCTGACCAGATTTGCCATGAACACACCCGCAAACAGGACGAAATCTTGTGACGGCAACCGCCAAAATCTTAGGGCTTTATACAGGCAAACCCGAGCAGCGTTGGGACGAAAAAGCCCCGACCGCCATCCGCAAAAGCCGCGTCGAGGGACCTCTGATCATTACAAAGACAGGTTTTTCCGAAGATCAGCAGGCCGATCTGGAGGTTCATGGCGGTCCGGAAAAGGCATTGCACCATTATCCGTCCGAGCATTATGCAAGCTGGGCTGCCACCTTTGGCACGGACGCTTTTGACTATACTCTGGGCACATTTGGCGAAAACCTATCCTCAGTCGGATTTGCAGAAGACGATTTGTGCATTGGTGATGTTTTCGCCGTCGGCACAGCCCGTCTCCAAATTTCCCAGGGCCGCCAGCCTTGCTGGAAATTGAACCTTCACACCGGCAATCCCGCAATGGCGGCGAACTTCCAGAAATCCGCCAAGACAGGCTGGTATTACCGGGTTCTGGAAACTGGCAAAATCGAGGCTGGCGATTCCATGACGCTTGACGATCGTCCCTGCCCCAGTTGGAACCTGCGCGAGGTAATCCTGGCGCGCTTCAACCCGCGCCTTGATCCTGAAATAGCGAAAGCCCTATCGGAATTGGCAGAGCTTGCAGAACCTTGGCGGGTTGCCTTTGCCAAGAAGGCAAGCCCAGATTTTAACGAAGACACATCCCGGCGCTTGCAAGGCAGGTAGCCTCCTGGAAACAACTTAAGCGGCAGACACATCCGCCAGGAACTTGTCCACGCTCTTACGCAGTTCACCAGTCCGTTCGCTCACGGAAGAGGAGGATTCAAGCACCTTGATTGCCGAACCACTGGTTTCATTTACCTTCTGGGAAATGTTGCCCATGGTTTGCGCGACGTGACGTGTGCCGTCCGCCGCTTCTTGTACATTGAGCGAGATCTCGCCTGTCGCCAAGCCTTGCTGCTCCACTGCAGCCGCAATTGTTGCCGTACAAGAATTGACTTCGTTCATTGTCTCCGTGATGCCCTTAATGGCTACAACCGCATCCTTGGTCGCATTTTGAACTTCATTAATCTGCGATCCGATTTCTTCCGTTGCCTTTGCCGTTTGCGTCGCCAGTTCCTTCACTTCAGATGCCACAACTGCAAATCCGCGGCCAGCTTCCCCGGCCCGGGCAGCCTCTATCGTCGCATTTAGCGCCAAAAGATTGGTCTGTTCCGCAATATCAGAAATCAGCTGAACGACATCGCCAATCCGTTGCGCAGCCTCGGCCAAGCCTTCAATCTTGTCATTGGTATGAGCGGCATTGCCGACCGCCTGTTCCACGATTCCGGTCGTACTCCTGACCTGCTGCCCTATTTCCTGAATGGAAGCAGACAGCTGCTCAGCCGCCAAAGCCACAGTTTGAACATTGCCCGATGCCTGATCGGACGCGGAAGATGCACCATTGGCTTCCATCGCAGTCGCATCGGCCACCGTGTTCATGTCCGTCGCAACTGAACGCATTTCTTCAGAGTTCTCAGAAACTGCATCCAGGAGATCCGAGATTTCTGAACGGAATGTATCGATCAGAGAATGCAGGCGAGCGGCCTGCTGGGCGCTTGCCTCGCTCGTTGCCTGTTGGTCAGCTTCCAAATTCTGCCGCTCGATGGCATTGCTCTTGAACACAACGACAGTTTCCGCCATGTCATCAATCTCATCGCCACCGGCCGACTTGGACGGGACTAACGCATCCACATTGCCACTTGCCAATTGGACCATGGCCTTTGAAAGCGTCCGGATCCGCCCGCTGAGACCGGTCGCAAAAAACACCCCGACCGCGCCAGCTACGATGGCGCACAAAGCGGCAATTCCAAGGATCAGGTTTCTCAGGTTCGCAAGCGGTGCCTGAACCTCGGCAATATCCTGCGTCACAACGACTGCGTAGTCTTTGCCGGTAAACCGGAAGGGAACGATGGCTGCCTCCACATCGACTCCGGACAGGTTCTTGATGTGGGCAAAACGCGTGCCTCCTCCCATCGACGTCATGACTTCTTCGCGGTTCAAGTCAGCGCTCATCAACTCGACGGTGTCCGGGGTCCTGAGGCTATCATTTTGAACCAGACCAGACTGGTTCACCAGGAACACATTTCCGGTCTCTCCTAGACCTGCGTATTTGCCTAGCACAGTGCTCATTTTGTCAGCTGAAAGCTGATAAACCAGCACACCGATTTTCTTTTTGCCAATACCAATCGGTGTTGCGATCAAGCCGGTGACGTTGCCGCCGTTGGCCTCACTGGCATGAAGGTCAATCAGATAGGCTGATCCCGCTTCACTCTCCATGGCACCTGTAAAAGCCTGGGCGACTTCAGTCTCTTTCCACTGTTCAGATCGAAGATCAGCCGCAAAGTCCGCCTGCTTGTTTACCGTGTAGACCACCCGTCCGTCCGTATTGATGATCATCAGGTCCTGATATCCGTTCGACTGGACAAAACGGCGGAGAACCGGATGGAACTTCGAGTGGGATCTGTCGTAGGGTTTGCGCCCGGCCTTGGTCAGCTCGGCCCGCTCTGCGGCCGGATGCGGGTTGTCGGAGACATAGGTTTTAAGGAGTGCGGCTTCTGCCTTGTCTCCATATTTCGTCCAGCCTTTGTTGAAATCAGTCAAAGCTGCCCGGACGGTCTTGCTTTCTGCGTTCGAAATCAACGCGGCCCGAATCCCTGTGAGGGCATCGACCAGAGTCTCCTTTCGGCTTTCAGCAACTGCCAGCAAACGCTCCTTGGCCTGCGAGCGCACGATGCTCGCCCCCGTGAGGTAACTTGCTGCGCCGACGCCGGCCGAGCAGAACAGGGCCAAGCCCACGATTACAACCGGTAGCTTCTTGGAAACTCTCACAGGGTTCTCCCTTGTGCATTTAGCGGTTCCAACGCAATTGCGCGGACCTAAAGATTGCCGACATTGACACCGAACGTGACGGCACCGATCGTATCGCCGCTGTCGGGATCAGTAACCGATATGCTGACCTGGCTCTGCAGCTGCTGGGTGCTGTCATCTTCTTCCAGCTCGCCGATATGGACGGCACCCTTGCCCTTCAGGAAGGTCTCCTTCCATTTTGCTTCGTCACCCTGCCAGTAGTCGGAGGTCACGTCGCTTTGGCCCACGTTGAGACCTTTCGCGTCCATCACGAATATCTCGGTAAAAAGGCCGTCACTGCCCCCTTGAACGTCGGCCAGAAAACCGGACAGGTCGTTTTCAAGGATCGCATCGATCATCGGCTGGTCCGTAGCCTCTGCTTCGGTACGCCAGGTTCTGTCCAGCTCGTCGACCTTTGCCTGATCATATCCGGCTGTTACGCCATTCTGCGCTTTGACAGCTGTCACGACTTCCGCCGATCCTGCGATCTCAGAAATTTTCCCGGCTGCAAGCGCTTCAAGTTCCTTTTGGAAATCGTTAGCACCGGCAAACCCACTGCTCATGACAAGCATTGCGAAAGTTGTTGGGATGATTTTCATTTCACCTAACCTTGCTATTCGACCCGATAATTAGAAGGAATAAATTTTAACAATCGATTGCCATTCCTTCGATCAAAGATTGTATTTCCCACTGATTTGATAGCTTTTTCAGTAATTTTCACAACCATTGGTAATTATCCCGCCTGCAAAACCTTAATTTTTTAACCCCGCAGCGCAACAAATATTCCTCTACGTAAAGCTTTTATCATTGAAAGTATTAACTATATAATTTCAAATAAATGAAAGTATATAGTTTTCCGAATCGTTTTCTTGAAACAGGGACGAAATAGATACAAATCGCGGACTTTGGAGATGTGCTCCCTACCCGCCGAGTAGCGCCATGGGAATTCATCCTGGTCAGGCATCTTGCCAGCAGACAACAACAGGGTCATCGAACAGCTTTTTGCTGAATGAGGTCGGCAAGAGGCCTAGCCGCCATGAAGGCGTCATTGGGGCAAGGCCGCATATGTGACAAAGCAGATTGCTCGCAATTACCGACTAGGTATCAGGCAGCAGACTACACCGCTGTAACGGGCCGCCTTCCCGGTTGCCTCTCCTCCACCAGAACGGGATGCTTTATCCGTTTGGAACAGTGAGACAGGAATTCGCTCTTCTTCCAAAAGAAAAGCCGGCCCAAACGGACCGGCTTCACATTGTGGATCGGATCGATTTCTTATGCGGCGGACACGTCCGCCAGGAACTTGTCGACTGTCTGCCGCAGATCTCCTGTACGGCTGGTCACAGCATTGGAAGATTCCAGGACCTGCGTTGCAGACTCGCTGGTATCGGTGACCTTGTCCGATATCGTTGTCATCGTTTGGGCCACGTGCTGTGTGCCTCGGGCAGCTTCCTGCACATTGGAGGAGATTTCACCGGTTGCCGCTCCCTGCTGTTCAACAGCAGATGCAATGGAACCTGTATAGGAGTTCACCTCGCCCATGGTCTCCGTGATGCCCTGGATCGCAACAACAGCCTCTTTCGTGGCGTTTTGCACTTCGGTGATCTGAGATCCGATTTCTTCTGTCGCCTTGGCGGTCTGCGTGGCAAGCTCCTTCACCTCAGAGGCCACCACTGCAAAGCCCCGACCGGCTTCACCTGCCCGCGCCGCTTCAATGGTTGCGTTCAAGGCAAGCAAATTGGTCTGTTCGGCAATATCAGAGATAAGCTGAACCACATCACCAATCCGCTGTGCAGCTTCTGCCAGACCTTCGATCTTGTCATTTGTCTGGGAGGCATCCACGACAGCTTTCTCGACAATAGTTGTGGTGCTTGATACCTGCCGGCTGATCTCCTGGATGGAAGCAGTCAGCTCTTCGGCAGCCGAAGCCACGGTTTGAACATTGCCCGAGGCCTGCTCAGAGGCCGCGGACGCACCTCCAGCCTCACCTGCTGTTGCATCAGCAATTTCGTTCAGATTTTCCGCCACAGTGCGCATCTGTTCTGAGTTGCTGGACACGGCATCCAGCATTCCCGACACATCCGAGCGGAATTCATCGATCAGCTCACGCACCTTGATAGCCTGATGCTCGCGTGCCTCATTGCTTGCGTGCTGATCAGCTTCAAGCTGCTGGCGTTCAATCGCGTTCATACGGAAGACTTCGACCGTCCGGGCCATCCCGTCGATTTCGTCACCGCCATCCTTGCTTGGAACGTCCACTTCCATATTGCCATCAGCAAGTTGACCCATGGCCTCAGAAAGCCTGCGGATCCGGCCACAAAGGCCCCGCGCAAAATACACACCTACAGCGCCGGCCGCCAATGCACTGATGGCAGCGATGCCGAGCACAAGGTTTCTCAGGCTTGCCAGAGGCGCCTGGACCTCAGACGCATTTTGGGCAGCTACGATTGCATAGTTCTGATCCGCGAATGAGAACGGAACGATTGCCGCATCAACTTCAGCGCCCTGGAAATCCGCCAATTGCCGGTAGGCGGAATTGCCACCAAGTGCGCTCAACACCTCATCGCGCTTTAATGCAGTGCTCATGAGGTCGGAGGTTCCAGCCGTACGCGGACTGTCGTTCTGGATAAGACCATCCTGATTGACCAGGAATACATCGCCGGTTTCACCAAGACCTGCATATTTGCCCAGAAGTGAGCTGATCTTGGCCGTCGGCACCTGATAAACAAGAACGCCGAGTTTTTTCGAGCCTACGCCAATCGGCGTAGCCATGAAACCGATCGGCTGGTTGTTGTTCGCCTGATAGGCATCAAGGTCGTAGAGGCGGGATGTTCCCATCTCGCCAGCCAATGCGCTTTCAAACGCTGCAGCAAGATTGGAACCTTTCCATTCATCTGACCTGAGGTCAGCAGCAAAATCACCGCGCTTTCCGACTGTATATACAACTTGCCCATCTGTATTGATCAGCATGAGGTCCTTGTAACCATTGTCGGAAATGTACCGGCGCATTACCGGGTGAAACTTGGTATGCGAACGGTCGTACGGTTTGCGACCGGCTTTTACCAACTCGGCACGCTCTTCTTCCGGATGCGGGTTGTCGGTGATGTAGGTCTTGACCAGCGCAGACTGCGCCTTGTCACCATACTTGGCCCAGCCCTTCGAAAAGTCAGCGATCGCCGCCCGGACCGTCTTGCCTTCGGCATTGGAAAGAAGCCCGGCCTGTACGCCTGCAAGCGCATCAATAAGCGTATCCTTGCGGCCTTCAGCAATTGCCATGAGGCGCTCTTCGGCCAGCGAGTTCACAATGCTCGCGCCTGACAAATAACTCGCAACCCCAACGCCAGCAGAACACAATAATGCGAGTCCGACCACAACAGCCGGGAGTTTGGTCGAGACTTTCACCGCCCGCGCCTCCTTAAAAGATGAAAACAAGAATGCGAAGGGCCTAACGGCCCTCCGCATTTTCTCAAAGATTTCCGACGTTTACGCCGAAGGTAACCGCACCGATAGTCTCGCCGCTGGCCGGGTCCGTCACAGAAACGCTGACCTGGCTTTGAAGCTGCTGCGTGCTTTCGTCTTCTTCCAGATCACCGATGTGGACAGCCCCCTTGCCTTTCAGGAAGGTTTCCTTCCACTTGGCTTCATCACCCTGCCAGTAGTCGGATGTCACATCGCTTTGGCCAACATTCAGGCCTTTTCCGTCCATCACGAAAATCTCGGTGAAGAGACCGTCGCTCGCACTTTGAGCATCCGCCAGGTAGCCGGAAAGGTCATTCTCCAGAATTTCATCGATCATTGGCTGGTCCGTTGCGTCCGCTTCAGCGCGCCACGTCTTGTCCAACTCATCGATTTTTGCCTGATCATATCCGGCGGTTTTGCCGTTCTGGGCATTCACAGCCGCAATAACTTCGGCCGAACCTGCAATTTCAGCGATCCGACCAGAGGCCAGCTCTTCCAGCTCTTTTTGAAAATCATTGGCATATGCGGCGCCAGTAGTAAGCATAATTGCCAATGCCGCAGAAGAAAGTATTCTCATGGGTTCCTCCAAATCATCACAAGTAAATGATCTGATCGATCGCTAAATAAATAGTGAAAATTTTAATTACTTTAGGTTGTATTTTCGTATTGATTTGCAATTACATGATATATATTTGCAACCTGCGAACTACCTAGAAGCAAAGTATATACCTTGACGCACCGGAATTACCCACGACCAAACACCAGCAGGCGCCCAGCTTTACCCTGCGTTAAAATTCCGGTGCGCCAGAAAGACCGTTTTTTAGCAATTCCGGCGCTGTATCTTGCGCGTATGAAGGCTTTCAGGTATATCGCGCTCGCGCCTGCACCCCTGGAGGAGGCGTACATGGACTGATTCCGAACAATTCAGGTCTTTGAAGGCGCGAACGTTCGCCAGTCCGTTTCTATACCCAAAGGAGTTTTGTCATGGCTGCCAGCTATGAGCTGAAGGCATCGGCACGGGACCGGGTGGGCAAGGGGGCCGCACGGGCACTGCGTCGCGAAGGCCTTCTACCTGCCGTCATCTACGGCGATAAAAAACCGGCCCTGCCGATTAGCATTCCTGTAAAGGAAACCACACTGACCCTGCACAAGGGCGGCTTCCTGACCCAGATCGGTTCAGTGGACGTTGACGGTGAAAAGCACCAGGTCATCGCCAAGGACTACCAGTTGCACCCGGTTCGTGATGATATCTTGCATGTGGATTTCCTCCGCGTTGCCAAGGGCGCGACCCTGACCCTGGAAATTCCGGTTCACTTCCAGAACGAAGAAACCTGCCCGGGCATCAAGAAGGGCGGCGTTCTGAACGTTGTTCGTCACACCGTCGAAATGACCGTTCCGGCAGATTCTATCCCGGAAGCGCTCGTAGTGGATCTTGCAAGCGCCAACCTGGGCGACAGCCTGCACATTTCCGCTGTTTCTCTGCCTGAGGGCTGCCAGCCAACAATCACCGACCGTGACTTCACGATCGCGACGATTGCAGCACCTGCAGGCCTCAAGGACACCGACGAAGGTGGCGAAGAGGAAGCAGGCGAAGAAGAGGCGAGCGAAGAATAAGCTTCGTGAAATCGTTCCGGGAGACGGACTTCTACCGCCTTCCGGAATTTTCGGTCATCATTGACCGGACTTGATTGCAGCTGGTTCCAATGGGGAGCGTCCCATGAAACTGATCGTGGGCCTGGGTAATCCGGGAACAAAGTACGCCCGCAACCGGCACAACATCGGCTTTATGGCCGCCGATGAAATTCACCGTATTCATTCGTCATTCGCGCCCTGGCGGTCGCGGTTTCAGGGACAGGTTTCCGAGGGCCGCATCGGCAGCCAGAAGGTTCTGCTGCTCAAGCCATCCACCTACATGAATGAATCCGGCCGTTCTGTTAGCGAAGCAGTACGGTTTTACAAAATCGAGCCTGAGGACATTGTTGTCCTTTATGACGAACTCGATTTGCCGCCAGCGAAATTTCGCATGAAATCCGGCGGAGGCCATGGTGGTCACAATGGCCTGCGGTCAATTACCGCCCACATTGGAGCAGATTACCGGCGCCTGCGCCTCGGCATTGGCCACCCGGGCGACAAGAAGCTTGTCTCCAACTACGTGCTGGGTGATTTCGCCAAGGCTGACAGCGACTGGCTCGATCCACTCTTACGCGAAGTCGCCGACAACGCCGATCTGTTGGCCGAAGGCAAAGACAGCCAGTTTGCCAACAAACTGACGCTCGCGCTTGAACCGGAAAAGGCAAAGCGGTCACCAGACAGGACCGGTGCCAGCAAACCAAAAGGGCAGAGCCATATCCGCCAGGCCCGTCAGGCCAAAACGCCGGAGCTGCCGAAGTCCGGGCCTATGGCGGAAATGCTGAACAAGCTGCTCGGCAAGACAAACAGCAACTGAATCCAAACTGCCAAACCTGTAGGCGTTACCGTTTTCTGCGGATGGGATTTGCGCGATCACCAATCTGACCGCGCAACGCTTGCGCCGTGAATGGCTCTAGAAAAACAGGACGAAGTCGGTTCTCTCCCGATCCCACAAGGGATGATCAAGATCCACCAGAATTGGATTGGCCCTGTCTAAAAAGTGGTGGTTGTCGAAGAACAGGCACCGGTATCCCAGATCATAGAGCGGCTTGACCACGTCGCGGCGGCTGGACACAAAACGTCCGAGCAGGGTCATCTTGTGAATTTCCAGCATGATGAAAGGCCAGTTTTTGCGGAAAGTCTCCAGCCCGCCCGCAATCACCTTCTGCTCATAGCCATCAACGTCGATTTTGATGACCTCAGGAGAAATGGATTTTGATGCGCAGTAATGATCAATGCTGTCGATCGTCACCATTGCCGTCTTCAGCTCGTCCCTGCCCGACCGGCCTTTCAGCCAAAACTTGAACCGCTTGAAGACATTGTCCCGGTACTCGGACGGGTCCGGTTCCCTCTGGAACATCTTTGTAACCGAGTACCAGATCTTTTGTTCGCCCTCGTACTTGTCGGACATGCCGCTCAGGTGTGGGTGAAGGCGGTCGATACCGAGCGAGGCGGCCTGTTTCTGCATCGCTTCAAATGCATATGGCTGCATGTCGAATGCAAAGGCCTCGATCTCCTTATCCGTTCGGCCGGCAGCAATGAGCGCGAAGTAGCCGTTCGCTGCACCCAGGTCCATAAATTGCGTTACCGTCTGTGTATCGAGCAGATAGTCCAGCACAGCGGTCGCAACCGGCTCATAATGAAAGGATGAAGGGGCCTCCCCCTGGAAAAGACGATGCTTTCTCTTGCCTTGCCAGGGCATGACGACATGGTTCTCAAGAGCCAGCACCTGCTGACCGTTTTCTTCGCGTACCCTGTATTGATAGCCCGCGACATAATCTGCTAGCTGCCGCTGAAACTCTTCCGGTTGAGAAATCATGGTGCCCCAGCACCTCCCCGCATCTGCCCAAGTCTTCCCGATGAACTCTTATTGCCCATCCCTTTTACTCCCCAAGAAGGAGCTGCCCATACATATCCAATTATTTCCAGATGTATCTAGGTAATGCTGCTAATTCATTGGGTCCGGCCGTCAATATCAAGCCAGATGCGGTCCAAAGCCTGTCAAAGCTTGACCTTGTCCATCCCTTCCGGCACATAGCGGCAACGTTTCAAAGTCCCAACCGAAAGCGATCCCCATGGGTTTCCAGTGCGGCATTGTCGGACTGCCCAATGTAGGCAAGTCCACGCTCTTCAACGCGCTCACAAAGACTGCAGCGGCACAGGCCGCGAATTATCCATTCTGCACCATTGAGCCGAATACCGGCGAAGTGGGCGTCCCCGATCCACGTCTTGCTGAAATTGCAAAGATCGCGGCCAGCAAGGAAATAATCCCGACCCGGATTACCTTCGTCGACATCGCGGGCCTGGTGCGCGGAGCGTCCAAGGGCGAAGGCCTAGGTAACCAGTTCCTGGCCAACATCCGGGAAGTCGATGCGATCGTGCACGTACTTCGTTGTTTTGAAGACGATGACATCACACACGTCGAAGGCACCATCGATCCGCTCGCTGATGCAGAGACGGTCGAAACGGAACTCATGGTCGCGGACATGGAAAGCCTGGAGCGCCGCATCTCGCCCTTGAAGAAAAAGGCGACGGGCGGTGACAAGGAAGCCAAGGCGGTACTGCCGATCATGGAAGCGGCCCTCGAGCTGCTCCAGGACGGAAAGCCGGCACGCGTACTCGACCTGACTGATCCGGAAGAACAGAAAATCCTGCAAGGGCTCAATCTGCTGTCTTCCAAACCTGTGCTTTATGTGTGCAACGTCGACGAAGGCTCGGCAGCCGACGGCAATTCACTTTCGGCAAAAGTAGCGGAAAGGGCGAAGTCGGAAGGTGCCGGTGCCGTCGTCATTTCAGCGGCAATCGAAGCGGAGATATCCCAGCTCGACAAGGAAGAGCAGGAGGAATTTCTTGAGACAATCGGCCTGGAGGAACCAGGACTCGACCGGCTGATCCGTGCCGGATACGACCTGCTCGGTCTCATCACCTATTTCACGGCAGGCCCGAAGGAGACCCGCGCCTGGACAATCACTGAAGGCACCAAGGCACCAGGTGCGGCAGGCGTGATCCACACCGACTTCGAGCGCGGTTTTATCCGCGCCCAGACGATTGCCTACGACGATTATGTCAGCCTTGGCGGTGAAACCCCGGCCAAGGAAGCCGGCAAGGCCCGTGACGAGGGCAAGGACTACATCGTGAAGGATGGCGACGTCCTGTTGTTCAAGTTCAATACATAAGAAAACACCCGGGCCCTGCGGCCCGGGTGCTTCATTTTGCGTTGAGTGGTGGGATCAACGCTTTGCGGCGTAGAAGGAAACTCTGTGCTCGAGGTAAGCAAGGAGTTCCGACACCGTAAAGGCCATGGCAAACAGAACCACCAGCACCGCCCAGAAATGGGCCATCAGGAAGTTGTTTGCGTAAAGCTCGAACAAGGCGCCAAAGCCGACAATCGAAATCAGCAACTGCCCGATAATCACGCCTTTCACCGCACGGATCACACCAATCCGTACACCGGCGATGATTTCCGGAAGCGCCGCCCAGAAGTAGATCTTGTAGAAGGCCTCCAGTGGCGATGCGCCATAGCTGTGCGCCATTTCCACGAGTGACCGGTTGATCTGCATGACGCCAACGCGGGCATTCAGGATGATGATCCAGATGGCAAACAGCGTCGTCGTAATGATGATCGACTTCATGCCGAAGCCAAACAGCACCATCAACACCGGTACCAGAGCCGTCAGCGGCGCACTCAGGAACATGTTGACCCAGGGCAACAGCAGCTCGTCAACAAGCCGGTTCTTGCCCATCAGAATTCCAACCGGAATTCCAATCACGACAGCGAAGAACACACCAGCGCCAAAGGCATAGGCGGTTTCCGACAGGGCCTTCAGGAAAGGCGCCGTTCCGATAACCTGTAACAGGGTCACAATGACCTCTGAGAGCGGTGGCACGAAGAATGTCAGATCCAACAGGCCGACAACTTCCCACAACAGGCCCCACAGGATCAGGGACGACATGGCCGGAAGGCGATAACCGAAAAGTGTCATGTTATCTCCTACTCCACATAGCTGCGCAGCGATGCCCAGATCCGGTCGACAATATCGAGGTATTCCGGATCACGGCGGATGTTGTCGACATCCTTGTCACGCAGAACGCTTGGACGGATGATTTCCGACACGCGGCTCGGCCGCGGCAGCAAGATCGCGATTTGGTCTGACACATAGACCGCCTCCTCGATCGAGTGCGTGACGAAGATAAATGTCTTGTTTTCGTTCTGGACCAGATGAAGCAGATCTTCCTGGAACTTCCGGCGCGTTTGTTCATCAACTGCAGAGAACGGCTCATCCATGAGCAGAACGTCGGCATCAACTGACAAGGCTCTTGCGAGACCAACACGCTGGCGCATCCCGCCAGACAGCTCGTGCGGATAGCTTTTTTCAAAGCCGGACAGGCCTACATCGGCGATGTATTTTTCAGCAATCGCCTCCCGTTCGGACTTGGCAACTCCGCGCAACTCAAGGCCGAATGCGACATTGCGCAACACATTCGACCAGGGCATCAGCGCAAAGTCCTGGAAAACGAACGCACGGTCAGGACCTGGGCCTTTTACCGGCGCCCCGTTCACTTCGATCTCACCGGACGTTGGCTCAAGAAGACCGCCTATGATCTTCAGGAGGGTTGTTTTCCCGCAACCTGAAGGCCCAAGCAGGGAAGTGAGCTGGCCCTTGGGAAATTCAAGGGTCATGTCCTTCAGTGCTTCGGTCTTGCCGTAGTTCTTGGAAACCCCACGAGCGACCACAGCATTGACGGGTTCAGGCGTCTGCGCCTGATCGGTAGCTTCTTTAATCTGAGGCATAACCACGGATATTTCCTTCAAACAGATACACTTCAAGCCGTTCCAGCAGGTTCAGGAACACGATGGCCAAGACGATGATTGAGAAGATTGCGGCGTACATGCTTGGGTAATCCGCAATGGAACGGCTGTAGGTGATGATGTCTCCAACACCTGTCGGCGTAATTTTGAGTTCTGCCAGGATCGCGCCAATGAAGCCGGCGGAAACACCGAGGCGCAAGCCTGAAAAGATCACGGGCGATGCAGCCGGAATGATGATCTTCAGGATGATTTCAAGATCTGACGCAAGGAAGGATTTGCCCATTTCCTTGATCGAAGACGGCGTATTCCGAACCGCACTTGCGGTGTTCAGCACGATCACCGGCATGGCCATGATGCAGACAACAAAGACCTTTGATGTAAGCCCAATACCATAAGCCATGACGAGAAGAGGGATCAGGGCGGCCAGAGGGGCGGACTGCATGACGATGAAGATCGGCGAGAACAGCCACTCGAATTTTTTGCTTAGTCCGATCCACAATCCGATGCCAATCCCGAAGAAGGCTGAGATTGCGACCCCGACGACGAGTGGCTTCAGTGTTTCGACATATGCAGTGTAAAGGGTTCCGTCGACGGCCAGGCGGGCAAGTGCCGACATGGACTCAATGAAGGTCGGAAAGGCGTAACTTACGGGGATCATCCCGGCAATTTGCCAAGCGCCAAAAACGACCACCGCTGACAGGAACTTCAACCAGAGCGAACGGCTCAACATCTGTATTTTCCTAGAATGAACGGTAGAAACTGCAGCCGCCGGGCATGGAGCGCCGCCGGCTGCAGAACCGGGTTACTTCGTGGCAGCGTCCAGCGGAGCCATGTACCAGAAGTCATCGATGTTCAGGGATGCCGGATCACCTTCCAGCTGACCGGCATTGGAGTACCATTCAAGGTCTGCCTTGGCCGCGGTACGTCCGCCGCCATCCGGAGAGTACAGGCCACCAGCGACCGCATCTGTGTAGAAGGTATCCAGATTGCCAAGAACTTCCGGCGGCAACTGGCCGATCGGACCTTCAGGATCGGTTTCCTTGCTGATGATGGTCGGATCTTTCGCCATATCCTGCCAGGTGCTTACGAGCGCCTTTACGAAGATGTCGACGTCTTCCTTGTTGTTCTTGATCCAGTCGAGGTTCGCGAACAGGGCTTCATCACTTGCTTCAACCTCAAACATCGGCAGGACGTTGAACTTGTCGCCAGCGATTTTCATGACCTTGTTCTTGTTGGAAAGGTCAACAATCGTCGCTTCGGTTTGACCGGCCATCAGGGCTGCCACACGGTTCGAAGAACCTGGAACGTAGGACCGCTTGCCGAACTTGATGCCCATTTTGTCTTCGATCACATTGGCGATGGAATCCGTACCGCCGCCACGTGAGTGCAGCATGATCGGCTCGCCATTGAGGTCTTCCAGTTTGCCGTATTTCTTGGACGTGACCGGGAAGAATTTCAGTTTGGACAGCTGGAAGACAATCCGGATCGGCGCCTTGGAGCGCTGCATGGCGGCATAAGGCGTACCGAAACCGATGTCCATCTGACCGCTGAGAACAGCCTGGATAGCCAGTTCTTCGTCAGAAAATGCGGTCCATTCGTAATCCAGGCCAGCTGCCTTTGCACGATCAAGCGCAACAAAGAATGCCGCGAGTTCATCCGACGGCGTTTCCGCCAGAGCAATCTTGATTTTGCCAGCTGCATCTGCCGAACCGGCCATAAGACCGATGGCCAGCGGCACAGCTGCCAAAGTTGCGCCGATTTTACGGAACAAAGACTTCATATTTTTCCTCCCTTGGAGCGGACTTTTTGTCCTGTGGTGGTGAAAGGGCCCAGGTCTCCTCCATCGGCCCGTTCGCTGAACGCTGTTGTCAGGCCTCCCCGAAAAGGCGGGCTGAAACAGAGCCTATGTGCTTGCGCATTGCGTCGTAGGCAGCCTTTGAATCCCTGGCCTCGATCGCAGCGCAAATGCGTTCGTGTTCCTCGAAACTTGAGTGATTTTCCGGCGGACGTTCTGTCTGCCGGACCACTGACGTGACAGCGACCGCCCGTTGAACCTTGTTCATCTGTTCAAACAGCGAGAGCAGCAAAATGTTGTCAGCAGCCTCCGCGACAGCACGGTGAAACTGGTCGTCCTGGGCTTCATATTCAGCCCAGGTCTGGGCCTGCTTCGCCCTGTCTTTCGCTAGCTTGATGCGTGTGACTGCTTCACGCGATGCATTCACAGCAGCTTCACCGGCGATGGCCGGCTCAATGGACAAACGCGCCCGCATCATGCGCACCGGTGTCAGCTGTTGCGCAATTTCCGCAAGACCGCCGAGATCGGGCGCTTCACTTGGGTTGGCAATGAACGTTCCCTTGCCGACATGACGCCAGATCGTCCCTTCCCGTTCCAGCGTATCCAGCACTTTGCGCAATGTCGTCCGGCCCATATCCAGCCTTCCGATCAGCTCCCTTTCGGGCGGCAGCCGGTCGCCCGGGCCATAGCCGCTCTCCTTGATGAACTCACGAAAAGTACGGATGGCATTCTCACGCTCTGCAGCATCAGGTTTCACCAGCACCAGCTTCTTCCTCATTCACTCACGTAGAGTTGAACTTCGACTTTAGTTAAACGTGACAAACAATTCGGACGCAAGAAAAATCGATAAAAAAAATAATTCTATATTTTTTTCGATTTATTTTACTTGCTATTCGCCCAACTATTTCCACGCCTTAGCGGAGTTCAACTCCTGTCCCACCACCAAATTGATCGATCAATTTTTGATCAATAACCAATTAATCTCGAATCAATCGTGTTTTGCAAGGCTTTTTGACAAAATAAATTAATTGGTTGCGATTGATCTAAAAATGAGTAGGGTCTAGCGCACATCAAAACGCAGAAAACTGACAGAGGTTCTGGATGTCCGAATATGTAATTGAGCCCCCAAAGCAACCCACCCTCCCGATCAAGGGTTCAAGCGCCTTGTTCCCGGTCCGGCGCGTTTATTGCATTGGCCGCAACTACGCAGCCCATGCCGTGGAAATGGGCCACGATCCGGACAAGGAGCCGCCGTTCTTTTTCCAGAAAAATCCGAACAACCTCGATACTTCGGGCGAATTCCCCTATCCGGAAAACACCTCTGACGTTCATCATGAAATCGAGCTGGCTGTTGCCCTTAAATCAGGCGGCCGCAACATCCCGGTCAGCGAAGCTCTGAACCATGTTTATGGCTATTCCGTTTCCCTGGATATGACCCGCAGGGACCTGCAGGGCCAGGCCAAGAAAATGGGCCGCCCTTGGGAAGTCGGCAAAGCGTTTGAGCGGTCTGCTCCATCCACCCCGCTGGTTCCAGCAACCGAATGCGGCCACCCTGACAGCGGCGCAGTCACGCTTGCGGTGAATGGGGACCTGAAGCAGGAAGGCGATCTCAATCAAATGATCTGGAAGATCCCTGAAATGATCTCCTATCTGTCAGATTATTTCGAACTTCAGGCCGGCGACGTTATCCAGACCGGCACTCCGGCTGGCGTTGGCCCGGTTGTCCGCGGCGACAAACTCGAAGGCCGCGTTGCTGGCTTTGATCCGCTGATCGTTTCCGTCGTCTAAAGAAAATTCAGCCGGCCTGCTCTGCAGGCCGACGCAAACTATTGAAAATACTGATGGCCCCATCCATCCTGATGGCCGGGTTTATCCCGGCCGTCTATAATTAAAAAACGCTTATTGCTGATACAAAGCCTTGGGCAGCAAATTGCAAGGCGGAGACTCTCCGCCAAACTCTGACAGCCTAGCGGGGGGCTTCCTTAGATCCTTCTGAATTTCACGAGAACACGTCTCTCTTTTCGCGAATCAGATCAGATCCACCGCCTGCCGCGCCTTCTGCTGCAACTCGCAGATCATTTCCTCACGCTGCGTATTGAACCTTTGCTCAAATCCAGCAGGCAGCGGCCCGCTCCCCTGATGGCTGCTCCAGACCACCATTTCCAGAAACATCGGTATCAGGCCTATCGCCCGTTCGGACGGCAGATAAAGGAACTGCCGCCCATCAGCCGGATCTTTGTGGCGCTGTAACAGCCCCCGTCCTTCAAGCCGTTTTAGCCGATCGGTCAGGATATTGGTCGCAAGGCCAGGATTGGCACCAAGCATCTCCTTGTACCGAAACCGGCTCTCCAG
Organism: Roseibium sp.; assembly: GCA_965230705.1. Classification (GTDB taxonomy): domain Bacteria; phylum Pseudomonadota; class Alphaproteobacteria; order Rhizobiales; family Stappiaceae; genus Roseibium. Next base: position 1,216,648 of record CBDDLN010000002.1, read on the forward strand.
GAGCACATCCCGCAGGACGAGAAGCGTCCAGCGGTCACCAAATATCTCCAGGGCGTAAGCGATCGGACAAACTCCGCCGCCTCCAGTTTCTGCCTTTGTCATGGCGCCTCTTTTTCACTTGCAATTAGCAAGCTATTTCCGCTATCACTTGCAAAGTGCAAGCGATATTCAGGGAGGAAATTATGCCGATTTTGGGAAGTTGTCTATGCGGATCCGTTCAGTATCAATGTGAGGAAGAGCATGGAGGCGGCCACTGCCACTGCATTGATTGCCGCAAGTCCAGCGGAACAGGTCACTGTTCGCACATGATTGTCCCCAAGGACGGTTTCAAATTGACTGGTGATGTTCGCCAGTTCGACAAGCCGGCAGACAGCGGCAATATGGTGTCGCGCTATTTCTGCCCAAACTGCGGATCGCCCGTCTACTCGACCAACTCCTCCATGGAGGGATTGGTTTTTGTCCGTGCTTCCAGCCTAGAAGATCTGGAAAATTTCAAACCGCAAATGGTTGTTTATACGGATCGGGCTGCCTCCTGGGACAAGATGGATTCTAGCCTGCCAGGCTTTGAGGCCATGCCCCGCGCAGACGAAGTTCCGGCCGCCATGCGCTAGGCAGCGCATTTGACCGTGTGTCTCGGTTGATTTGAGCAACAGGTTCCAAACCAGCTTCACATAGTCAGGCCACGCCCGGACAAACAAGCGCGTGGCCTTGCATGATCTTTGAAAGGCGAAAGCGAATAGGCTACCAATACCCTGCCGATCGTCCGGCGGAGACAAACGGGAGCCAAACACCCTTTGACCCTTGAACAAACTCTCATTTTTGCTCTGTTCGGGGTGGTCTTCACTCTGCTCGTCTGGGGCCGCATCCGGTATGATCTGGTGGCATTTGCCGCGCTGATACTCGCAACCATTATGGGATTGGTGCCAACAGATCAGGTGTTCTCCGGTTTTGGGCATCCGGCAGTGATCATCATTGCGCTGGTCCTGATCGTCTCGCGAGGTTTGATGAATTCCGGCGCCATTGAATTGGCCGCAGGCAAGCTGCTGTCCTCCTCTTATAAACTATCCAGCCATATCGGATTGATGTCGGTGGTCGGCGCCGGCCTTTCGGCAATCATCAACAACGTGGCGGCGCTAGCTCTCTTAATGCCGATAGACATTGAAGCCGCCAAAAAGGCAGGCAGATCAGCCGGTCTGACGCTAATGCCGCTGTCTTTCGCCACCATCCTTGGCGGCATGATCACCCTAATCGGAACCCCGCCAAATATTGTTGTGGCCCAATACCGGCAAGATGCGCTTGGCGAACCCTTTTCCATGTTCGCCTTCACACCGGTGGGGCTGACGGTCGCGGTTTTCGGGATCCTTTTTGTGGCGCTGATCGGCTGGCGCCTTTTGCCTGCGCGTGTCCATGAGCAGCCAACAGACGAAGATCCGGAGCAAAGCCTTTATCTGGCAGAACTCAAGATCGGAGAGCCTGCAAAGGATAGCAAGACAACAGTAGGAGACCTTTATCCGCTGGCCGACGAAAAGGACGTCAATATCCTCGGTCTGGTCCGCAACGGCCGGCGCCTGCGTGGCTTTGCCCGGAACGAACCACTCTCTGCCGGAGATTTTCTCGTCGTAGAAGGCGATCCGAAAGCGATCGAATCGTTCATGGGCGCTGCAAAGTTGGAATTTGCCGGCTCTGAAAAGCATAAAGGAGGCCTGACCGGTGGCAGCCTTGCGCTGAAAGAAGCCATTGTTCCGGAAGGTGCCAGAATAGCAGGGCACAGCGCATTCAACCTCAGCCTTCTGCATGGCCATGGCGTCACGCTTCTTGGTGTTTCCCGCCAAGGCCGGCATTTTCATTCCCGCGTCCGCCATCTGGTGATCGAACCAGGCGACGTTCTGCTGCTGCTCGGATCTGCCGAGCGGTTGAAAGCAGGTATCAATTGGCTCGGCGTTTTGTCGCTCGAAGGGCGCAACACCGACCTTATCCAGCGCAACAAGGCGATCCTTGCGATTGCCGCATTTGGCCTGTCCATTGCTGCAGCCGTTGCTGGTCTGGTCTATCTTCCGGTCGCATTGGCGGCCTGTGCCGTCATCTATGCGGCCGCAGGGCTGATCAGCGGTTCGGAAGTCTATGAAGCGGTCGAGTGGAAAGTGATCGTCTTGCTCGGATCATTAATCCCGCTTGGGCAGGCCTTTGAAGCTTCCGGAAATGCGCAACTGATTGCTTCCAGCATCGTTTCCCTCACAGACGGCTATCCGGTCTGGGTGGCACTGGCAGTGCTGATGGCGGTCACCATGACGCTGTCTGACTTTCTGAACAACGTCGCGACCTGTCTCATCGCAGCCCCGATCGGCATGCAGATCGCCCAGGCGCTGAACGTCAATCCGGACCCGTTCCTAATGGGTGTAGCCGTTGCCGCCTCCTGCGCTTTCCTGACGCCGATCGGCCACAAGAACAATACCATCATCATGGGACCCGGTGGCTACCGGTTTGGCGACTATTGGCGCCTTGGACTGCCCCTGGAACTGCTGGTTCTTTTCATTTCTGTTCCCGCCGTCCTGTTCTTCTGGCCGCTATAGGTTTCGCATCCAAGACACAAACAACTTCAATCCAACGAAAAGACCAAGAGCCGCATTGAATTGTTTTCGTGTCCGAACAGGTATTTTTATCTGGTCCGCAAACACGCCTTATGACTTAATACCCCTGAAAAATATAAACAGGGGACGTGGGAAATATGAAATTCTTCAAACATGCGGCCAGCAGTCTGGCTTTGCTAACCCTACTCGGCGGAACTGCCTTCGCAGCAGGCACCGGCTCTGAAGGTTACTTCAAAATCTTCAACAATACCGCCGGCAATGTGGCGGTTGGCTTTTACACCAACGATGGCAGCGGCTGGAGCCAGAACTGGCTCGGCGATCAGCTGATGCCCGGTGGCGAGGCAACCGCTGAATTTCATGCCGACACCGGAAACTGCGAACAGGTCTTTCAAATCGGCTGGCTCGGGCAGGATGGTAGCGAAGTCATGGACGAACCGATCTCCATCGACATCTGTGAAGCCAGCAACGTCTATCTGGACGACAACGAAATCTACTACGATTAAATCTTGGCGCCTGGCCGGGCTGCTTCCAGCCAGGCGTTCTCCTGATTGTTGCATTCGGGCATCGGCATCGGCTGTTACGAGACCAAAGGCCATCTGAAGCCTCGCCTGAGAACGTCTGACAGCGTAAGCTGCAGCTATGAATGACAGAATTTATTTTGAAGACCTTGTCCCGGGACAGGTCTACGACTTGGGATCCAAACAAGTCTCCAAGGAAGAAGTGATTGAATTCGCGTCCGAATTCGACCCTCAACCCTTTCATCTCGATGAAGATGCCGGCAACGCGTCAATCCTTGGTGCCCTGTCGGCATCCGGCTGGCATACTGCCTCCATGGTCATGGGATTGCTGGCACGGGGATTTCTGAACAAGTCTTCCTGTCAGGGAAGCCCCGGCGTAAACAAGCTGGGCTGGCGCAAACCTGTCTTCCCCGGAGACACGCTGCATGCCCAGGCAAAGGTCGTGGAGCAGCGCGAGCTGAAGTCGAAACCTGACCTCGGCTTGGTTATGTTCGAAATTTCAGCTGTCAATCAAGACGGCACAGAGGTACTCAACCAGGTCAATCCGATTCTGTTCGGCAAAAAGTCTGCCGCACCGGAGGTAGCCAAAGCATGAGCGCCTATTTTGAAGACATCGAAATCGGCTCGGAACTCGTCCTGGGCAGCCACGCTTTCACCGCCGAAGGCATCATCCGTTTCGCCGAGAAGTTCGACCCGCAGCCGTTTCATCTCAGTGAGGAAGCGGCTCAACAAACCCATTTCGGCCGGCTCTGTGCCTCCGGCTGGCATACGGCCTCGGCCTACATGAAACTGAATGTTCTGAAAAACCAGGAACTTGACGAATTGAAACGGCAGCAAGGCAAACCTGTGGCCCGTTTTGGTCCCTCTCCGGGTTTTGAGGACCTGAAGTGGCTGCGGCCAGTCTTTGCTGGCGATACGATCACCTACAAAAGGGTTGTTAGTGGAAAGACCGAGAGCAAAAGCCGCCCGAAATGGGGCCTTGTTCACGGGCAAAACTACGGCATCAACCAGGATGGCGAGACCGTATTTTCCTTCAAGAGCACTGTCTTTGTCGAGCGGCGGACCTCCGCTAACGAATAGATACGCGGGATCAATCCAACTAAGTCAGACTTCGCGCGCGAACAACACTTCGTCGTGGATTTCAATACCATAATCACCGCGAGTCGGTATTTCCGGATGAAGCTCGCGCTCGCGGTCAATCACGCCCTGCTTGATGTTTTCCAGGCGGAACCCCCGGCGCTGATAAAAGCGGAACGCATCCAGATTGTCGTTTGACGTCCGCACTGTCACCCGGCCGATCCCCGATGCGCGCGCTTCGCTGATAACCGCATCCAACAAGAGCGTGCCGGTCCCGCCCCAGCGGCTCAAAGAATCGAGCGTCAAGATCTCCCACTCCGCATCCCGCTTGATCAGGGTTACCAGCCCGACAAGTTCAGTGCCGGCATAGGCGACATATCCCGGCAACTGGGACGCATCCACCGTTTCGCCATCCAGCATCATTTCCGGACCAGCCCAACGGTTGGTGAGGAGCTCACGAACAGCGCTGTGATCGTCTTCCCTGGTAGCTCGAATAACAACGCTCATGCACTGGTCCCTAACGAATAAACAGACGGTTTTTCCAGGAAGTCCGAGCCTGCCACCCTGCCCTCTCAAGTTCCGGGTCAACATGCTCTTCAACCGGAAATCCAACGCACAGATAAGCCACGAGCTGCCAGTGCTCGTCAACATCCAATGTCCGGACAACGTCCAGAGGATTCAAAATCGAAACCCATCCAACGCCAACGCCCTCAGTTCGGGCAGCAAGCCAGAACGTGTGAATCATGCTGACAACCGAATAAGCTAGCGTCTCCGGCATCGTGCGCCGGCCAACGCCATGGCCCTGTTTCGGATCAGGATCGCAGAAGACCGCAAGGTGGATTGGCGCTTCCCGCAGCCCGGCCAGTTTCAACCGCGCGTAAGCCGCTGCCCGGTCTTCAGAATACGCCTGCTGGGCGAGCTTGTTTTCAGCTTCAAAGCCGGCCGTAATCCCGGCCCGCCGTTCCGCATCTTCAACCTTCACAATCCGCCAGGGTTGGCTGTTGCCAACGGATGGTGACAGATCGGCCAAACCCAGGAGCTTATCAAGCAGGCCGTCAGGCAACGGATCCGTCCGGAACCGGCGAACATCCCGGCGCCAACGAAGCAGCGTCTCGAACTCTTCCTTGAAATCCTGTGCAAAAACCGGCGGCGCGGACCCACCAGATGGCGTCTCACCTTCGCCCATTAGTGCCCCGGAAACTCAACCAGGGTTCTTACAGGTACATCCAGTGCTTCGATTTTCTTCCGCCCACCCAAGTCCGGCAGATCGATAATGAAGACCGCCGCCACGATGTCGGCGCCAATCGACTTGAGCAGCTTGCACGCCGCTTCAGCCGTGCCGCCAGTCGCAATCAGGTCGTCCACCAGGATCACCTTGTCTCCTGGTTGGATTGCATCCTTGTGCATTTCCATTTCGTCCAGGCCGTATTCCAGCGAGTAGGCGATACGCACCGTTTCGTGGGGCAGCTTGCCCTTCTTGCGGATCGGTACGAAACCGGCGGAAAGCTGGTGTGCAACCGCACCGCCAAGGATGAAACCACGCGCTTCGATACCGGCGATCTGATCGACTTTGGATCCGGCCCAAGGCTGGACAAGTGCATCCACCGCACGCCGGAAAGCGCGGGCATCACCCAACAGCGTGGTGATGTCGCGGAACAGAATTCCTTTCGTCGGATAGTCCGGAATTGTCCGGATGGCATCCAGCAATTCTTCCTGTGCGGTTTTTTCGGTCATTATAAGTCTTCTTTCAGCTCGCGTTGCCCGGTCGGCAGGTAAGGTCATTCATATCAATCGGAAAGCGTTGCCGGTTTTCTAGGCTTTAAGAACACGGCCAGCAATCGCGTCCAGCTTGGCAACCAGTTCCGGATCCCGGGCATCCGGGGCGGTCATGATTGCAAATTCCAGAGCTGTGTCAGACCCGATCGGACATGCTTCATGTTCCCTTGGAAGCTCACGGGCAATCCGGGCAACAAGTTGCTGTGCGTTGGACGCGTTTTCGTGCAGCACCTTGATTATGGTCTGAATATCAACCTCACCGTGGTCCGGATGCCAGCTGTCATAGTCGGTGATCATGGCAACTGTTGCGTAGCAAATCTCGGCCTCACGGGCGAGCTTGGCTTCCGGCATGTTGGTCATGCCGATCACATCGCAACCCCAGGAGCGGTAGAGATGGCTTTCCGCCAGTGACGAAAACTGCGGCCCTTCCATGGCCAGATAAGTCCCGCCCCGGCGGTAGCTCAGGTCTTCCGCCCGCGCCGCCTTTTCAACGCAGTCAACGAGTTTCGGGCTTACCGGATAGGCCATGGAGACATGCGCCACACAGCCTGCACCGAAGAAACTTTTCTCACGTGCGAATGTCCGGTCGATAAACTGGTCGACCAGCACAAATGTACCAGGAGCCAGTTCTTCCTTCAGTGAGCCGCAGGCTGACACGGATACAAGATCAGTAATGCCGCATCTCTTCAGAACATCAATGTTGGCGCGGAAGTTGATATCGCTCGGCGCGTACACGTGCCCGCGCCCGTGCCGCGGCATGAAGACAACCTTCAGGCCATCGATGTAACCGATACGCACACTGTCGGATGGCGTCCCCCATGGGCTTTCGACGTTCACCCATTCCGAGTTTTCCAATCCGGGCAGATCGTAAATCCCAGATCCGCCAACCACTCCGAGCACTGATTTTGCCATGAGGCTCCCCAAATCTTTTTCAGATCAATTGGGCCAGCAATGGCCCTCTTGTCAATTGCGCAAAACAAAAGGCCGCCGGAAAACCGGCGGCCTTGAGAAACGTGTTCGTGAGAACAGTTATTATTAGTGGTCGACGTTGCGCCACAGGGTCTGCTTGGTGAAGTACAAGAGGCCGGCAAAGACGATCAGGAAGACCATCACACGGAAGCCGATCTTCTTGCGCTCTTCCAGATGCGGCTCAGCGGCCCACATCATGAACGCAGCGACGTCCTTGGAGTACTGCTCCGTCGTCATTGGCGTGCCGTCGGTGTATTCGACCAGCTCATCAGAGAGCGGCGGCGCCATACCGATGAACTTACCGGCCAGGAACGAGTCGTTGTAGTACTGGCCGTCCGGCACTTCAACGCCTTCCGGATCTTCAACGTAGTTCATCAAGAGTGAGACGATGTAGTCCGGGCCCTGCTCTTGATACTGGGTGAAGGCGTCAAACACGAACCACGGGAACCCGCGGTGCGCTGCGCGCGCCTTTGCCAGCAGTGAGAAGTCCGGCGGATATGCGCCGCCGTTGGACGCACGGGCTGCCTGCTCGTTCGGGAACGGAGACGGGAACCGGTCCGCCAGAATGGCAGGCCGCTCATACATGTCGCCATCGTCGTTCGGGCCGTCTTCAACCGTATATTCGGCTGCAATGGCCTTGGCCTGGGCTTCAGAGAAGCTCGGGCCGCCATCTTCAGCAAGGTTACGGAAAGCAACCAAGCGAAGACCGTGACAAGACGCACAAACTTCCTGATAGACCTTGAAACCACGCTGCAGCTGACCGCGGTCATAAGACCCGAACGGACCAGAGAACGACCACTGGTAGCGGTCGATATGCGGTGCCTCGCCGCCAGCGGCGAATGCCGGCGCTGCGGTCGCAAGTGCTGCGACCGCGGTGAGTGCACGAACCATTTTGATCATGGTGCTCATTTTTCCAAAAACTCCTGATCGGTTCGACGTCACTTGGTGTTCGGCGCCGCGGCCGCACTGGCCGGGGTTCCAGAACCACCCTTCACCACCGCTTCCGATATCGAGGCTGGAAGCGCCAATGGCTTTTCCAGAAACCCGAGCAGCGGAAGAATGATCAGGAAGTGAGCGAAGTAATAGATCGTGCAGATCCGGGACAGGATGACATAGATGCCTTCAGCCGGAAGTGCTCCAAGGTAGCCAAGAGCAACTGAGTTGAGGGCGAAGATCCAGAAAAACTGCTTGAACAGTGGGCGGTAAGTACCCGAACGGACCTTTGATGTATCCAGCCATGGCAAGACAAACAGGATCGCGATCGCACCAAACATGGCAATAACACCGCCAAGCTTGTCCGGCACCGCACGCAGGATCGCGTAGAACGGCAGGAAGTACCATTCAGGAACGATGTGCGCAGGTGTCACCAGCGGATTCGCTTCGATGTAGTTGTCCGGGTGCCCCATGTAGTTCGGCACATAGAAGGCGAACCACGCGAAGACGATCATGAACACCACAATCGCGTACAGATCCTTGATCGTGTAGTACGGGTGGAACGGAAGCGTATCCTGCTTGGACTTCGGCTGCACGCCCGACGGGTTGTTGTTGCCGGTGGTGTGGAAGGCCCACACGTGCAGCAGCACAACGCCGAAAATCATGAACGGCAGCAGATAGTGTAGCGAGAAGAAGCGGTTCAGGGTCGGATTATCAACCGCAAAACCACCCCACAGCCAGGTCTTGATCGCCTCGCCGACCAGCGGAATGGCCGAGAAGAGGTTGGTGATCACGGTGGCGCCCCAGAAAGACATCTGACCCCAGGGCAGAACGTAGCCCATGAAGGCCGTACCCATCATGATCAGAAAGATGATCACACCCAGGATCCAGGAAATCTCACGCGGCGCCTTGTAGGAACCGTAATAGAGACCGCGGAAAATATGGATGTAGACGGCAACGAAGAACATCGACGCGCCGTTGGAGTGCAGGTAACGCAGCATCCAGCCAAAGTTCACGTCGCGCATGATGTGCTCGACGCTGTCGAAGGCAAGAAGCGTGTGCGGTGTGTAGTGCATCACCAGAACGATACCGGTGAGGATCTGGGCAATCAGCACGAAGAAAAGAATGCCGCCAAAGGTCCACCAGTAATTCAGGTTCTTGGGCGTCGGAAAATCGACGAAAGAACCGCGCATAAGCGAGATAACCGGCAGGCGGCTCTCAAGCCACTTTGCCGCCGCGCTTTGCGGTACGTAATTGGAATGTCCAGCCATGGCTGTGTCCCCTAATCCTTGCCGTTAGCCGATTTTGATCGTCGAGTCGCTGACGAATTCGAACGGCGGGATCAACAAATTCTCCGGAGCCGGGCCCTTTCGGATACGGCCAGCCGTGTCGTAGTGCGATCCGTGACAAGGGCAGAACCAGCCTTTGTAATCGCCGGCGTCGCCGAGCGGTACGCAGCCAAGGTGTGTACAGATGCCTACCTGTACCAGCCACTGTTCCTTGCCTTCCGCAGCGCGGTTTACATCGGTTGCCTGCGCATCCGCCGGGAGATTGGCGTTACGGGCGAACCGGTCGGGAAGGTCGTCGATCGGCACCTGCGCCGCCTCTTCAACTTCCGCAGCCGTGCGGTAGCGGATGAATACCGGCTTACCACGCCATTTGACCGTGATTGACTGCCCCTCTTCCACGGCAGAAACGTCGACTTCAATCGAAGCCAGAGCCAGTGCGGATGCATCTGGGTTCATCTGGTCGACAAACGGCCATACCAGTGCGCCCGCGCCAACCGCGCCCATCGCACCGGTCGCAATATAGAGGAAATCGCGGCGGGTCGGTTCCGCCGTATCCGTATGTGCCAAGGTCGCGTCCTCTCGAAACCTGTTCAACTTGCACCAAAAAGCCCGCCCGTGAGACGCCAGCTTCCAGCATTCGGGAAACTAAGCGGACCACAGCAGGACTCAACAGGGGCCGCATGCGGCATCTGCCCGCACCAGCCAAAGCGGTTGTCTTTTTGCACCCTTGGATCGACTTGTCTAGTTCGACAAACATAGCAAATGCCGAATGTGGTAAGAAAATGTGCCCTGCGCCTCTTTTTCGCCCCTGTTTTCTGAATCTGGGCGAGGCGCTGTGAATAAAACACAGCGCCCATTTGCCAACCGGCTTTATTCTGCCGCCTGGGCAGACGCGAGAAAACCGCCGGACTGGTGTGACCAGAACTGGGCATAGAGGCCTTTTTTCTCCAAAAGGTCCTCGTGACGGCCTTCTTCGATGATTCGCCCGCCATCCATGACGATCAGCCGGTCCATGGCCGCAATGGTCGACAAGCGGTGCGCAATCGCAATCACCGTCTTACCCTCCATAAGGTTGAACAGGCTTTCCTGGATCGCGATCTCAACTTCCGAATCCAGCGCGGACGTTGCCTCATCGAGTATCAGGATCGGTGCGTTTTTGAGAAGAACCCGGGCGATTGCGATCCGCTGACGCTGACCGCCAGAGAGTTTCACCCCGCGTTCGCCAACATGCGCATCCAGCCCCTTGCGGCCAGCCTGATCGCTCAAGCCGCCTACAAACTCGTGTGCATGAGCCTTTTCAAGAGCCTCCTGCACCGCTTCCCGGCTGACGTCGGGCTTACCGTAGGCAACGTTTTCAAAGATCGACCGGTGCAACAGGGACGTATCCTGGGTGACGACACCAATGTTTGCCCGCAGATCATCCTGGCGTACCTGCGCAATGTCCTGCCCATCAATAAAGATCCGTCCCCCTTCCAGATCGTAGAAACGAAGCAGCAGATTGACGAGTGTCGACTTGCCAGCGCCAGAGCGTCCAATCAAACCGACTTTTTCACCCGGCTTGATGTCGAGGTTCAGATTTTCAATGATCCCGGACGTTTTGCCATAATGGAAGCGGATGTCTGAGAACTTCAGCTCACCTTTCGGGACTATCAGCTCCTTGGCACCGGGGATATCCTGAACGTCGCGGTCGCGGGATATGGTCGCAATGCCGTCCTGCACGGTACCGACGTTTTCGAACAGGCCGGACAGCTCCCACAATATCCAATGGGCCATGCCTTGCAGTCGCAGTACCAGCGCGATGGCGATCGCAATATCGCCCGTCGTAACGGCGTTCTGCTGCCAAAGGACGATTGAGAGCCAGCCAACCGAAAACAGCAGCAGCATATTGATCGCTGTCAGGATGATATTGAGAACCGTAACCAGCCGCATTTGCCGGAAGACAGTGAGCAGGAATTCACTCATCGACTTCCTGGCGTAGGCTTCTTCCCGGTCTGCATGGGAAAACAGCTTCACCGTGGCGATGTTCGTATAGGCATCCACCACATGGCCGGTCATCAGGGAACGCGCATCCGCCTGTTTTTTGGATACGTCGCGCAACTTGGGAATGATCACCCGGTTGACGGCAATGTAGGCTGCCAGCCAGACGGCAAACGGCAAACCGAGCCACAGGTTGGCTTCACTGACGACAAACAGAGCGGCGGTAAAGTAAACCGCTACATAAACCAGAATGTCGACGATCCGGGTTACCACCTCGCGCACGCCCAGCGCAGTCTGCATTAGCTTGTTGGCAATCCGCCCGGCAAAGTCATCCTGATAAAAGGACACGCTTTGACGCAGCAGGTAGCGGTGAACCCGCCACCGGACCGACATCGGATAGGTACCCATCAAACCCTGATGAAACAGAAGCTGCCAGATCGCCTCAACAATCGGACGCACCACAAGCAAGACGACGGTCATGCCAAGCAGCGCCGGCCAATTGTCCTGAACGAAAGTGGCCTTGTCTTCTGCTTCCAGCCAATTCACCAGATCGCCCAGATAGGTGAAGATGTAGACTTCCAGGATTGCGACAATTGCACCCAGAACCGACACCGTAAGCAGGATGGGCCAGATCGGTTTGGTGTAGTACCAGCAAAAGGCAACAAAACCTTTCGGCGGCACTCCAAGATCATCGTTCTCAAACGGATCCACGAGATCCTCAAACCACTTAAACACGGAATACCTCCATTGTGGACGTCCGCACGCCTTCACTTTTGTATGTGGGCTCTGGATTCTTCCCGTCCTTAGTATCTTCGGGAATTCTATCCTCGAGTGACCCAGCCGACAGGGCGGCGCAAGCTACGAAACTGACCAGTGCGGTCGCAACGATGGCTGTTCCCAGGAACAAGCTGCCCAATTTGACCGCAAATGCACCTGCGGGAAGGAACTCTTCCGCCAGCACAACGGCATCTATCCGGCCGACTTCCACTACAAGCACTGGAATGAACAACAGGACTGCTAACAGTACGATTGCGAGCAGATAGGCTCCAACGTAGGTAAGCAACGTTACGCCTCTGCGCAATCGGTTGCTTCGTCGCCGGAGCGGTTCGGGTAAATAAACATCGGGCCGGTCCGTCTCGGCAGACGGCCCCCTGGGATAACGGGCAGGCATCGGATTGTCTCCGGCAATTGAAAACGGGCGACACCAGCAGAACACGGGCAAATGCCGTGCAGCACACAAAGAGAAATCAATGTTGTGGCTTGAAGCCGGACGTCAGGAAGCTGAAGGGAAAATGGCTACGCTAAGTGCTCACCAGCACGCAAGATCCGGCAATGCGGATGGAGAGGTGCTGTGATTGTGCATTGGATACGCTGTCAACATGCATGCTCTCCGTGTCTTGCGGCTGCGATAGCCGTAGTCCTGAACTGACGTTTTTTAAGCTGCGGATCTGAAGCGAACCGCAATGCCCTTAGTCCTACTCCAATCGGACGCATCTGCCTAGTCCGATTGCAGGCCCACCCTCAATTCAACCTTTGCTGTTGCCAGTTGGCAACAGACAGGAACCGGCGGTTAGCTCAATCAGGCTGCGCGCATGCTATTGAGGAACTGTCGGACTTGATCTTGAAGACTGCCGGATAGGTCAGAAAGGTCCTGCGACGCACGATCCATTTCCGATGTCGCGGTTTCACTGGCACCCATTGCCGCTGCCAGCTGATCGACGTTACCAGCAACACGTTCCGAACTTGACCGGGCACCATCTGCGCTGCCGCTGATTTCCTGCGTAGCGGCTGCCTGATATTCAACCGCCTGCCGGATACCGCCAGACAGAGAACTGACTTCTTCAATCGTTGCGGCAATCGCCTTGATGGCGCCTTCGGACTGCTCGGCAACTTCCTGAACAGAGGCCACTTGTGCGGAAATGTCCTCCGTTGCCCGGGTGGTCTGCTCTGCGAGAGCCTTGACCTCATTCGCAACAACCGCAAAGCCGCGCCCAGCTTCACCCGCCCTTGCAGCTTCGATCGTCGCATTTAGCGCCAGCAGATTGGTCTGGCTCGCAATCTGGCTGATCAGTTCAACAATCTCGCCGATTGCGCGGCCGGTCTCTGAGAGGCGTCCGACGATAACATCTGTCTTGCGGGCCTCCTTGACCGCATTGTCCGCGATATCCGCGGCCTGGCCTGCATCCCGGCTAATGTCATTGATGGATTCTGTAAGGCTGCCAGCTGCACCCGTTACGGATTGAATGGATCCGGTCGCATCTCCGGTTGCCGTCTCGACTTCGCCGACAGCCTTCAAACAGGTTTCGATTGCCGCGCGAAGGCGACTAGAGTTGCTGCCAACAACCTCTGTTGCCCCAGAAAGGTTCTCAACGACACTGATCACAGATCGCTCGAAGTCTTCAGCAACCGTCCGCATAAGCTCGCAGCGTTCATTTTCAAGCTGTGTCTGTTGGGCAGCCTGACGCGCAACCTCTTCTTCAGCCCTTTCGGCAAGTTTTGTTCTGAAGCTCGTGACGGAACGGGCAATCGCCCCGACCTCGTCTTTACGGTCAGCACCATCAATGTCTATTTCCAGCTCACCATCTTTCAGCCGGTCAAGGTCCCGCTGCAGCCGGCCGAGTGGCCGGATCAATCCCAGTGCCAGAGAAAATGCCAAGGCCAAAAACGCAGCACCAACAGGTGCACATACCAAAGCAATCACCATCATCTGATCGACAATGAGGCCGTTCAGGTTTCCGGACACATCTCCCTGGAGAAATGCGGCAGCACTCTCCGTGGTTCCAAGTTTGCCCACCAAGGCTTGGCGGAAACTGTAAAAAGCGTAAGCGGTGCCACCCGTCATGATAACCGCAGCGGTCAGCACCATTGCGATAAAACGGCCTTTGATTGAAAGCTGCACGGTATGTTGGCCTGTGTTTCAAGAATACGAGCGCGGGGCTGGCAACCAAGGACTGGACCCAGGCCGCGTACTCCACCTATGGTTCGCTTTCTTGGTAAAAAAAAAGTAACTAGGAACGAAATTAAAGTAGTCGCCCTCGTCAATTTCCGCAAGGACATCAGAAGTGGCTGATGCCAACTACGCACTTGTCAGAAATGCAGAAACAAGAGGGCCTTATTGCAAGATTAGCCTGGTCAGAAAATACCCTGAAACTGCGGAAACTGATGACAAGAGTGTACCCCAGGCGACATCAACCCCAACAACGATCAACGGCCAGCCTTTGAGGGTCGCAAAATTGGTGATGTCGTAGGTCGCATAGGTGAAAAACCCGAACAAAGCGCCAAAGACGAGCGCCGGCATCATGGTCTCCGACTTCAGAGCCGGTGTAACTGCGAAAATGACAATGCCAACCACATACATCAGGTAGAACGCACCTGCGGCCGCCATGTTCGGCTTGTCCATCAGCAGGTGGCCAAGCCGGTCAAAATAAAACCTGTTGGCGATATGCGACAACCAGACGTAATCGATCGCAAGAAACACGGCAGCCGTCGTGATGTAAGCAACAATGTGTTGGAGCATGGACCTAGCCTGTTGTTGAGTATTGATCCTACGGCGCAAAACACGCTTCAGATCAGGCCCGAAGGTTGGAATTTTGAATCCCCGGCGTCTGGGCTTCAAATGGCTGGCTATCATCGCTGGAGAGAAAACCGCCGGATTGACGATGCCAGAGCTGGGCATAGAGACCATCCCGGTCGCGCAACAGGACATCATGGCTGCCCTGTTGAACAATCACGCCCTTTTCCATCACGATCAACCGGTCGAGCGCAGCAATCGTCGAGAGGCGGTGGGCAATCGCGATGACCGTTTTCCCCTTCATCAGCTCCTGCAAGTTCGACTGGATCGCTGCCTCAATCTCTGAATCTAGCGCGGAGGTCGCTTCATCAAGCACCAGGATTGGCGCGTTTTTGAGCAAAACCCGTGCAATGGCAATGCGTTGACGTTGACCGCCGGAGAGTTTTACTCCCCGCTCCCCAACCCGCGCCTCAAATCCCATCCTGCCTTGTGGGTCTTCCAGACTTTGAATGAATTCATAAGCATGCGCTCTGCGAGCCGCTTGGTGTACTTCCTCTTCGCTTGCGGAGGGCCGGCCATATCGGATGTTCTCGGAGATCGAGCGATGCAGCAATGCAGTATCCTGCGTGACCATGCCAATGTTCCGGCGCAAGGATTCCTGAGAAACTTCTGCTACATCGGTTCCGTCAATCCGAATGACACCAGCCTCCGGATCGTAAAACCGTAACAGCAGGCTGGTCAGCGTTGTTTTCCCTGCCCCCGAAGGCCCGACAAGCCCAACACGCTCTCCCGGTTCAATCACCAAATTCAAATTGCTGATGACGCCAGATGCCTTGCCGTAATGAAATTTCACGTTTTCAAAGGCTATCCGCCCCTTGGAAACCTCCAGGTCTCGCGCATCTGGCACGTCCTGAACCGCGACCGGCCTGACGATGGTCTCCGCACTATCCTGTATTGTGCCGAAATTCCGGAACAAGCCATTTAGTTGCCCCAACATCCGGTTCAGGAGGAAATTCAACCGCAGGATCAAGGCAAGCGTGAAGGCCACTTCCCCGGCCGTGATCAGCTGCACCTGCCAGAGGTAGAGTGCGCCGGCCGAAATCATCACGATCATCGCGCCGTTCATCAGCGTCATTGTCGCACGTACAGACGTCAGTATCCGCGTGAACGACCGTAGCCGTTTCAGAAACAGATCGTAGGCGGCACTGACGCCCCGGTTTTCCTCTTCACGCGAGCCAAACAATTTGACCGTCTGGATGTTGCTGTAAGTGTCGACGAACCGGCCGGTCACACCTGATGCTGTGTGAGCAACCTCTTTTGCACTGGCCCGTACTCTTGGAACAAAGTGGCGAGCGACAAGACCAAATCCGACCAGCCAAAGGATAACCAGCGCGCCGAGGCGCCAGTCCAGATCACCAATCAGAAGCAAGGTCGCAAGGGCATAAATGGCGATGTACCAAACGACTTGAAGCAAGGAGACCATGAAGTCTCCGGCCGCCTGTCCTGATTGCCAGACCTTCTGGGTGATCCTGCCGGACATCTCGTCGTGAAAATAGGAAAGGCTCTGATCCATTACCATTTGATGGGACTGCCATCTGACAAGATTGAAAAAACCTGGAACGATAGCCTGTTCTTCCACCAGTGCTGTCAGAACAGCTGCAATTGCCCGCAGCACGAGCACCGTGAAAGCCATGGCAAGAAGCACAGTGCCATGGACTTCAAAAAAGGCTGCTCGTTCCGCCGTCTGCATCATATCGACGATTGTACCGATGAAGGTGTAGATCAGCGCTTCAATTCCAGCCGTCGCTCCGCCAATGACCAGCATTGCAAAAAACGGCCAGCGGGTCTGGCCGATGAAAAACAACAAGAACGCCAGCCCGCTGTTTGAGGCGGATGCCCTCGGCACTTGCCGGAATGGATTAATCCAGGCCTCGAAAATCTTGAAAACCGGTGTCACTAGGCAGCGCCTTCGAATCTCGACCGCACCATGCAGTCTTTCAGATGAATATAAGGCCATGCCGGATCTGATTTCGAGACGGACAATGACACAGCCCTCTTGCAGTGATATGCAGCGGCGCAAGAACTCAAATTTAGTATGCCATGCCCGATATCGCTCTTTATCAACCGGACATCCCGCAGAATACCGGCACAATCCTGCGGTTGGCCGCCTGTCTCGACGTCAAGGTCCACCTGATTGAACCGGCCGGCTTTCCCCTTTCTGACAGTGCACTCAAGCGGGCCGGCATGGACTATCTCGAACGGGCTGCCCTGGAGCGGCACATCACTTTCAACGCCTTTGATGCTTGGCGGCGCAAGGCGAACCGGCGATTGATTCTGCTTACCACCAAATCAGACCAAGCCTATTCCGGCTTCGGCTTTGTTGATAGCGATATCCTGTTGCTTGGCCAGGAATCTTCAGGCGTACCGGATGAAATTCACGAGCTTGCCGACAGCCGGTTGACGATACCAATGGCCGCCGGCATGCGTTCCATCAATGTCGCTGTTTCGGCCGGCATGGTGCTCGGCGAAGCCTTGCGGCAAACATCAAGTTTCCCTGGAACCCATGCTAATTCGCAATAGCGTTGTTCCAAAAAGTGCGCGAAGAAATCCGTAATTCCTAGACCGCTGACGAAAGGACACAGTTGATGTCAAAATTTGCACCAGAACAACGCGGCGGTCCGATCCCTGCAGATATTGAAGCAAAACAGGACACGGCGCCCAAGTGGTTTGCCGAACTGCGCGACAGGATTTGTTCCAGTTTCGAGGCGCTTGAAGACGAAATTGGCGGCCAGGGTGGACCGTTGAGCGACCAGCCTGCTGGCAGGTTTGAAAGAACGCCCTGGGAACGCACCGACTCCACTAGCGTAAAAGGTGGCGGCGGCGTCATGTCCATGATGCATGGCCGTGTTTTCGAGAAAGTGGGCGTCCACGTTTCTACGGTTCATGGCGAGTTTTCACCTGAATTCAGGGGGCAAATTCCCGGTGCGAGTGAAGATCCGCGGTTTTGGGCTTCCGGTATCAGCCTGATTGCACATCCGCAGAACCCCCATGTGCCGGCCGTTCACATGAACACCCGTATGGTGGTCACCACACGCCAGTGGTTCGGTGGCGGCGCGGACCTGACGCCCGTTCTTGACGCCCGGCGCACGCAGAAAGACCCGGACACCCTAGCCTTTCACAACGCGATGCAATCGGCGTGTAATGCGCACTCTGTCGCCGACTATGACCGGTACAAGGGTTGGTGTGACGAATACTTCTATCTCAAGCACCGCGATGAGCCGCGCGGCATCGGCGGCATCTTCTATGATTACCTCAACAGCGGCAATTGGGAGGCAGACTTCGCCTTCACCCAGAATGTGGGAACCGCCTTTGCAGAAATCTATCCGGACCTGGTGTGCAAGAACTTCCTGAAGCCTTGGAACGATGCGGAACGGGAGGAGCAGTTGATCCGGCGGGGCCGCTACGTGGAGTACAATCTCCTATACGATCGCGGTACGATATTTGGACTGAAGACCGGCGGCAACGTAGCGTCGATCCTGTCTTCCATGCCACCCGTGGTCAAATGGCCTTGAGGCCGCCGGTTCAACCAGCGGCCACTTTTACCTTGCCTGTGTCAGCAGTACGATTGACTGTGCAGAAACCGGAATTGACCACGATAGACCGGAATGACCGGACGAATTTCTGATCCAATTTGTCGCCCATGGCAACCAATTCCGCATAAGCAGCACGGGGAGTAAACGCCTCCTTGTAGGATCGCTTCTCGGTCAATGCTGAATAGATGTCGCTGATGGTCATCAGACGGACAATAGGCGAAATCTGATCGCCAGACAGTCCGTCGGGATATCCGCTACCATCCAGGAATTCATGGTGATGAGCAGCCATTTCCTTAATGGCGGCGGAAATTTCAGTCCTGTTTTCCAATAGCTTGCGGCTGAAGACGGGATGTTTGCGAATGATCGCCATCTCCTCGTCCGTTAGGCGGCCTGGTTTGTCCAGAATGGCAAGCGGGATTTTCGTCTTGCCAATGTCATGGACCAGTCCGGCTACCGTGATCTGCTCACATTCTTTGGACGTCCACCCAAGACCGCTGGCAAATGCGCTCGCAACGCCTGCGACCATCATGGAATGGGAATAAGTGTGGCTGTGATGCAGCTGAACGGTATCCAGCCACTTAGCAAGACCATATTTCGACAATGTATCGCAAATGGCGCCCGCCGTTTTTTCCATCGCCTTTACCGGTAGCGGAGCTCCTGAAATCGCTGCCTGGGACATTTGATCCAACGCAGACGCAGCGCTTTTAAAAGAAGCCTGCAGTTCCGCAGGCGCATCATCTCCAAATTCAACCTTCGTCTTGTCCGACAGCAATCCGCGGATTTCACGGACCAACACTTCCCAATCACCGTCGCGATCAAAAAGCCGGACGTTGCCCAGAACTTTTGCCTGAACGATTTCCCGTCGTGAAAATTTTGAAATCAGGCACAGCACGCGCTGTTCAGGCACTTCCGCAAGCGCAGCTTTCAGCACATTGAGTGAGTCGCCGTCGGCTCCGGCCAATTCGATGACGACAAGATCGGCCTTCACAAGAAAATCGGAAGTGACTTTCTTCATCAAATAAGGTCTTGCTGGAAAAAACAACGGCACCTTTGAAGCCATTGTTCCTTTTGACAAGGGACCAGCAGAGATCAGCAAAATTTCCATATGGCATTCCGGAGAAAACTCACTAATAAAATCGAGTTTTCTCCAATTTTATTAATAAAATCCCACACACGGCCGTAAAAAATCTCAAGAGTATTATTTAGTGCAGTCAATCTAGTGAAAATTGTCTAGCAAGCTTCAACAATTCAGTCTTTTTCAGAATAAATCCTGACTGTATCCAGCACCTCTCCATCTCGGCCATAACCTCACCAACCTGAGGGCCGGGCTTTAGCCCATTCAGAAGGAGGTCGGAGCCTTTCAGCGGAAACGCCGGGATCTCTGCCTCCCGGCACTCTTTGAGCCTTGCCGCAAGCTTCGCATCTTGTGCCTGATCCCCTCCTCTCGCCCTGGTTTGGGCCCAGAGCCATATCAAGCCATCTATCGCTCCGGCTCTGCCATGGTGGTAGAGGGTCGTTTGCGCGCAGAACCCCTCGTTCTGAGGTTCAGTGGCTCTGGCAACCGCAAGCGCCTTATGCATCCGCTTGCGGTCGGTGTTGGACAAGCGGAAACGGTCTGCGATCCGGTCGACATCCTCATCGACAAAGCCGGATAGAACCGCAAAACCCAAAGGCGGGTGCCGTGTTTCTTCTGCAAACTCATCCAACGATCGAAGCGCTCTGAAATCAGCGATTCGCGACACACCGCCAGTGGTGATTTCCAGCAAGCCGCTGTCTTCCATCAGTGCCAAGCAATCAGCAGCCAGAGGTGTCGCCACCAGCTTCTTCATTTCCATTCCGATGCGCTCGGCAGACAGGTGGCGCAAACCGTCCCGCTGCTGAATGCAGGCGTGCAGGCCTTCCTGGTCCAACCTGCCCTGGCCGTAGGCAGCATGAATTCTGAAAAAACGCAGGATCCGCAGATAGTCTTCTTTGATCCGGTGCTCTGCCGTACCGATGAAACGCACATGTCCGGCAAGGCAATCGTCCAACCCGCCGAGGGGGTCATAGATACGGCCATTTCGGTCCGCGTATAGCGCATTCAGGGTGAAATCCCGGCGCCGGGCATCTTCTGTCCAATCAGTACCGAACACCACCTTTGCCTGACGGCCAAAGGTTTCCACGTCCTTGCGCAGCGTCGTCACCTCATAAGGTGTTCCGCCGCTGATGATCGTGATCGTTCCATGATCGATCCCCGTTGGGATGGCTTTCAGACCGGCAGCTTCGGCGCGCGCAGCGACATCGCTGGGCAAGGCGGTCGTTGCGATGTCCACATCGGTTACTGGCACGTTCAGCAGAGTGTTGCGGACTGAGCCTCCAACGGCGCGTGCCTGATCACCTTCCTGCTCAATTGCCCGGAACACCTTCTGAATTGCATCGGACCGCAGCCAGGGCGCATGCTCCAGGCTAGTCATCAATCGCCTCGTATCTGCCGGGAACGAACACGCCATCCTTCATGTGAGCCGGACGGTATTCAGCCCCTTCCGGCGCCTGTTTGAACGACGCCATGACCCCGAGGCCGATCATGGCAAAAGCAATTCCAGTTAACGCAAGCCATCCCATTGGCCCGTCGCGCCACCGTTTTGAGGCATGAGCCTTGTTGTTCAGCCACAGCCAAACCGCATAGCCAATGAACGGCAGCAAGAACAACACAAGTTGCGTGAGAATGACCCGCAGCATCAGAAATACACCGTTTCGTATAGTGACCGTACGATACCCGCCGTCACACCCCAAATATGCCGCTCGCCGTAAGGCATTGCATAAAAAAACCGGTCACGGCCTTCCCAGTTCCGGCTGCGTTTTTGGTGGTTGGCCGGATTCATCAAGAACGACAGCGGCACCTCGAAAACGTCCTCAACCTCATGCGGGTTGGGTATGACATGGTGATCCGCGGAGACCTCGGCCACCACTGGAACGACTTTATATCCAGAACCTGTCAGATACGGTGATAACGAGCCAATGGTTCTGATCCAGTTGGGATTAAGACCGATTTCCTCTTCCGCCTCCCGCAAGGCTGCCGCCGTCGGCCCGCTGTCTTCCCGGTCTATCTTGCCGCCGGGAAAGGCGACTTGACCCGCATGAGATGACAAATGCGCGGTGCGGACAGTGAATATCACCGTCGGCTCATCCTGCCGTTCGACGATTGGTATGAGGACCGCCGCATCGCGGGGTGGGCCTTTCCAGCGCGCATAAGGCCCGAGATCCGGATTGAGGATATGATCACCCGTTTCCCGGTCTATCTGGCTGGCCTGGACATTGTGGAGGCTATCCCGAATGTCGCGCAAGAAGTGCGAACCTGGCTTCACTATGGACGTCTGAGCGTCATTCATACGTTAAACATTTCCCATTCGAAGGTCTGACGTTACTCCGCCGGTTGTTGCCAACATATTATCCCTGCTCAACGCCATAAAAGACCTCTGAGCTCCAAACACCGAATTGCGCATTTCCATCGATTTCACGCTCCACAAACAACTCGGCGAGCTCATAAAGCAGTGCCCGCGACAACAAGGCTTCAAGACGCCCTCTCACAAGGAGATAGGGTTTCAAACCGTCATTGTCAGCATGGCTTTCAAACCTCAAGGGATGTTCCGGACCAACCTGAACCACATCACCAGTGTTGGTGCGAACGGTCAGAATTTGCGTTTCACCGTCTCCATCCACATGTAGTTCTACGCCAATGAATGGCGCGTCCTCGACGAAAATGCCGATTTTCTCCACCGGTGTCACGAGATAGTGACGGCCATCCTCGTCTTTGCGTAAAACGCTTGCAAACAAACGGACCAGTGGTTCCCGCTGAATCGGGCTTCCCATGTAGGACCAGGTTCCATCCGCGGCGATACGAATGTCCAGATCGCCGCAAAATGGCGGATTCCAGCGCTCCACCGGGGGCGGGCTCTTGTCTTTTCCACCCGCCCTGCGCATCAGCTCCGCCAGTCCTGGTGGCATTTTTTTCAAGTCTACATCCGACAATGGCAAATTTCCTGAGTCCGTCTGGTGTTTCCCCGCTTTCTATGAGACCGTTTTTTGGGCAGATGCACTTCAAGTCCCCGGAAAAATCACGGGTTTCTTTTCCGCTGCCACTGTCTCGCTAGAATTTGCGGCTTATTTAAAGGTTAATATGGTGTCAGACTGAGTGAGTCGCGACACAATAAGCTGAAACAAGCGTAAGGGAAGACAAGCAACGCTGCGCCGGCCGGCTGGCTTTGATAGCCACAAGAGAAGAAGGTGATTTATGAGCGTAATGACCCCACCCCAATCTGGCACCTCTGACGCCGATCTTGAGGCAATTGCGGAAACCGCGGAAAAAGCCGTCGCACGCATCACGGAAGCCAAGGCTGATATTTCGCGTATCATTTTTGGTCAGCAAACGGTTGTCGAGCAAACACTGGTCACCATTTTAGCAGGCGGTCATGGACTTCTCGTTGGGGTTCCAGGCCTGGCCAAAACAAAACTCGTGGAAACGCTGGGAACAGTGCTGGGCCTGAACGCCCGCAGAATTCAGTTCACGCCGGATTTGATGCCTTCCGACATTCTCGGATCGGAGGTCATGGAACAAAGTCAGGATGGCAACCGCTCCTTCCGCTTTATTCCAGGACCGGTCTTTTCCCAGCTCCTTATGGCCGACGAAATCAACCGGGCTAGCCCCAGAACACAATCCGCGCTGCTTCAGGCGATGCAGGAGTATCATGTAACCGTTGCCGGCCATCCGCATGATCTGCCACGGCCGTTCCATGTACTTGCGACGCAAAACCCGCTCGAGCAGGAAGGTACCTATCCGCTTCCTGAAGCTCAGCTCGACCGTTTCCTGATGCAGATTGATGTTTACTATCCGGATCTCGATGCGGAACGGCGGATTCTTCTGGAAACCACCGGCGCTGATCAGACCGAAGCGCAAACGGCAATGACCGCAGAAGAACTAGCCGGCTATCAGCAGCTGGTCAGGCGAATGCCGGTCGGTGAATCGGTTATTGAAGCAATCCTGAAACTGGTTCGTGCGGCCCGCCCTGCAGATGACGGTACCAGTAATCCGATTACAGACCTGATTGCCTGGGGTCCCGGCCCGCGCGCAAGTCAGGCCCTCATGCTGACCGTTCGCGCAAGAGCGCTCGTCGATGGCCGGCTTGCGCCATCCATTGATGATGTGATGGCGCTGGCCGAACCGATCCTGCAACACCGGATGGCATTGACCTTCGCCGCGCGGGCCGACGGGCATACGGTGCGCGACGTGATTTCCCGCGTGAAAGCAACACTCGACTAAGGCTGGGGGCATGGCCAGCAAACACGGCGACAGCGTAATAGATCAATCGACCTGGCCGAATATTATCGGCGAGGCCCGTTCCGTTGCCGAGGCTCTACCGGATCTTCTGGTCGAAGCCAGCCATGTTGCCAGTTCCATCATTGCAGGCTGGCATGGCCGCCGCCGCGCTGGTCCGGGCGAAAGCTTCTGGCAGTTCCGCCCCTTCAATATGGGGGAGCCAGCCAAACGCATTGACTGGCGCCGGTCTGCCCGCGA
This sequence comes from Roseibium sp., assembly GCA_965230705.1. Lineage (GTDB taxonomy): Bacteria > Pseudomonadota > Alphaproteobacteria > Rhizobiales > Stappiaceae > Roseibium. The sequence continues at coordinate 1,240,430 of CBDDLN010000002.1, forward strand.
TGACCATCTTTATGTGCGTGAACGCGAGTGGGAGGCAGCGCATACGGTCTGGCTGTGGGCAGATCTGTCTCCGTCCATGCTGTTCCAATCGAAACTCTCGCAAGTCTCCAAGCGTGACCGGGCAATCGTATTGATGCTGGCGCTCGCCGACATGCTGGCCGATACCGGCGAACGTATCGGTATCCCGGGCGTAACCCGGGCCTTTTCGGACAGAAGAGCGGCGGAACGGTTGGCCGATGCGCTGACGCATTTGGCAAAACCGGCAGCCTTGCCGGACACAATGTCCATAAAACGGTTCTCGGATGTCGTCCTGATCGCGGACATGCTTGATCCGGTCGAGGACATCGCAAACTGGATTTCCAAGGTTGCCGGCACCGGTGCAAAAGGTCATCTCGTCCAGGTTCTGGATCCCATAGAAGAAACCTTTCCTTTTGACGGCCGGATCGAATTCCATGATCCGGAATTGAATACCCGGCTGACTACGGGACGCGCTGAAAGCTGGCGCGAAGCTTATCACAACCGTCTGGAGGCACACCGGGCGGAAATTCGGGATATCGCCCGCCGGGCTGGCTGGACCTACGTGGTGCATCACACTGACAGGCCTGCCGCAGAGCCCCTGCTCGTGCTGCATAGCTCCCTTTCCGGCGCCGCCGAAGCCATTTCGCAAGGGGGACGCTGAGATGTTTGCTGGCCTGCCGCTTGCCTTTGCCGCACCGTGGATCCTTACTGCTCTTGCCCTGTTGCCGGTTATCTGGTGGTTGCTGCGGTTGACGCCGCCAAGGCCAAGGGAAGTCACGTTCCCACCCACGAGGCTGTTGCTGGATATCGATCAGCATGAAGAAACGCCGCAGCGAAGCCCATGGTGGCTCACTCTTCTACGTCTGACACTTGCTGCGCTTTTGATCATAGCCCTTGCAGGCCCGATCTGGCGGCCGGCGGAAGATTTTGACAGCGGTGATGGTGTGCTGTGGCTCGTCCTGGACAATGGCTGGACTTCTGCCAAGGAGTGGAACACCCAGGTTGCTTCAGCTGAACGTATCCTCGAAATGGCGGAAACCAGGGGCCAGCCGGTGTTGTTTGCCGCAACAGCTGAGGGCCCATCGCAGCCGCTGGTGCCAACGAACGCGGCGACGGCACTGGAGCGCCTTCGCGCTTTGGAACCGCGAGCCTGGACACCTGTTCGCGCCGAACTGATCCTGGGCATGCGAAAGGCCGCGCAAGAAACCCCACCAGGTGCCATCATTTGGCTCTCCGATGGTACCCAATCGGGCGCGCTCTCGCCTTTCGCCAAGGATCTGGCCGAGATTTCCGGTGGAGCCGCAATCACCGTTCTGAACGGATTGCAAACACCAAAGGGATTGAAGTCGCTTTCCAACGATGCCGATGCCATGTCGATGACGGTTGTTCGCCATCCGGAAGACAGCAGCAATTCAGCGACCTTGCGCGCACTTGATCTGAAAGGCCTCGTTCTTGGTGAAACAACCGCCGTCTTCGAAGGGGACAACACCGAAACGGAAGCCCGGTTTGAACTGCCGAGTGAACTGCGCAATGACATCGCCCGTGTCGAAATCTCCGGAGAGAACTCAGCGGGCGCAGTGCAGCTTATTGACGACAGTTGGCGCCGGCGGACAGTTGGCCTGATTTCAGGGCAATCGGCGGATCTCGCACAGCCTCTGCTGTCGCCTCTTTATTATCTCCAGCGAGCTCTTACGCCGTTTTCGGACATTCGGGTTCCCCGCGAAACGGATCTTGCCATCTCCATACCGGCGCTTCTCGATCAGGGCATTTCCGTTCTGGTTCTGGCCGACGTTGGCCGGTTGCCCGACACCGTTGTTGCGGATCTCGAAGACTGGATTTCCGGTGGCGGAATGCTGGTCCGCTTTGCAGGGCCCCGCACCGCCGGCGGCACCGACGAGTTGATCCCCGTGGCCTTGCGAGAGGGCGACCGGTCGCTCGGCGGCAGCCTCTCCTGGAAACAACCGCAACGCTTGGCAGATTTTACCTCAGACTCGCCCTTCGCCGGCCTGAAGGTTCCAGGCGAAGTAACGGTCTCACGTCAGGTTCTTGCCGAGCCAACGTCAGAGCTTCCGGAAAAGACCTGGGCGATGCTGGAAGACGGAACACCTCTGGTCACGGCCGACACACGCGGAAAGGGCACCATCGTACTATTTCATGTAACCGGCGACTCTTCCTGGTCGAACCTGCCGCTTTCTGGTGTGTTCCTCGACATGCTGCGCCGGATTCTGTCAATCTCCAATGCGTCCGTACAATCGGGATCAGGCGCCGACGGCGATGCTGTTCAAAGTGTTCTGCCACCGCTGCGGCTGTTAAACGGCTATGGCCATTTCTCAGCGCCGCCTCCAGATGTGACACCGGTCACTGCCTCCGCGTTCCGCGACGCCCAGGCCAGCCGCAAGGTTCCGCCCGGTCTCTACGGGACCGAGGACGGGTTCCGGGCTCTCAACCTGCTGCGTCCTGACGACGTCCTCTCCCCGCTGGAAACCGCCCCACTCGGACCGGAAGTGACTGTTACTGCCTATCCATCCTCAAAACCGGTGGACATGCGCGCAACGTTCTTTGTCCTGGCCTTCCTGCTTTTGCTAGCAGACGCACTTGCGGTCATTCTTTTGGCCGGCGGTCTGAGCCGCTTGCGGCTGCATCGGGCAACCGCGGGGATTACCGCGGCTGCAATCCTCACAGCAGCTGCCGCAAATCCATTCCTGCCCCAAAGTGCCTTTGCGCAATCGGCAACGGATGATGTCAGGGCGTTGGAGGCGACCATTGAAACACGGCTGGCCTATGTCATTACAGGCGCACCTGAAATCGATGATGCCAGCGCGGCCGGTCTTTATGGCCTGACACAGTTTTTGTCGGAACGCACTGCTCTGGAACCGGGCGACCCAGTTGGGGTTGATATCGCACGCGACGAACTGGCCTTCTATTCCCTGCTTTACTGGCCGATCGATCCGGCGACCGACAAGCCGAGTGACCGCACCATGGCGCGCATCGACACCTTCATGCGCAATGGTGGCACAATACTGTTCGACACCCGCGATCAGATTACCGCGCCAACAACCGGGTTTTCCTCTACTCCCGCCACGTTGAAACTGCGGGAAATCCTGGAAGATCTTGATGTCCCGCCGCTGGAACCTGTCCCGCCGGACCACGTGCTGACCAAGGCATTTTATCTTCTCGACAGTTTCCCCGGCCGCTATGCCACCGGCCCGCTTTGGGTTGAAACCCTGGAAAATGCGGCAGGGTCGAGCGACCGGCCTGTGCGCGCCGGAGATGGCGTGTCGCCTGTGCTCATAACCGGAAATGACTTTGCCGCGGCATGGGCGATCGATAGCACCGGCGAGTTCCTCTATCCGACAGTGCCGAACAATTCAGGCCAGCGCGATTATGCGTTCCGCGCGGGCGTCAATATTGTGATGTACAGCTTCACCGGCAATTACAAGGCCGATCAGGTCCACATCCCGGCCCTTCTGGAAAGGCTTGGCCAATGACGGGGCGCTGCACATGATCTGGTCCGTTTCCTTCGACCCACTGGTCCCCGTTTGGGTACTGATAAGCGCGGCACTTGTTATCGCGCTGATCGCTGTTGTGACCGGACTGATGAACCTGAGAGGTTGGTTCCTCCGGTTCATCACCATGTGTCTTGTGGCCCTCGCCCTTGCCAATCCGGCAATCGAACGGGAAGACCGCGAGCCGTTATCGAGCGTCGTGGCACTAGTGATAGATGAAAGCCAGAGCCAGGCGCTCGCGGACCGCGCAGAATTGACGGACACCGTAGTGGCAGAACTCCAGAGCCGACTGGAGGCCCTGCCGGGTTTTGAAGCCCGGGTGATTAATGCGAAGAACTCGGGAAATGGCGACGGAACCGCCTTGTTCCAGGCCATGGCAGACGGCTTGTCTGATGTCCCGCCCAACCGGGTCGGTGGCGCCATCATGGTAACCGACGGTCAAGTGCATGATATTCCCGCAAACGCAGGAGCTCTCGGTTTCGATGCCCCGGTGCATGGCCTGATCACAGGGACCTCTGACGAGAAGGACCGGCGCCTTGTCCTCCACAAGGCACCCCGATTCGGCCTGGTCGGCTCCGAGCAGGTTATCTCCCTCAGGGTGATCGACAGCGGACGCGGCATCACCCATGCCGGGCGAGTCAAAATCAGCATTCGCCGTGACGGAAATCTGATCAGCGAACGGCCGGCCTCTCTGGGCGAAACAATCGACATTCCCGTCGAAATCGCGCACGGCGGCGGCAATATCTTCGAGTTCGAAGCCGAAACGCTTGATGGCGAGCTGACCACCTTGAACAACCGTGCCGTCGTGACAATCGACGGAATTCGCGAAAATCTCCGCGTACTTCTGGTGTCAGGATCACCACACTCCGGTGAACGGACTTGGCGGAACTTGCTGAAATCCGATGCGTCAGTCGATCTGGTGCATTTCACAATCCTGCGCCCGCCGGAAAAACAGGATGGAACGCCGATCAATCAGCTGTCCCTGATTGCGTTTCCCACCCGCGAACTGTTTTCCGTCAAGATTGATGAGTTCGACCTGATCATCTTCGACCGCTATGTCCGGCGCGGCGTATTGCCGATGCTCTATTTCGACAATATCGCGCGGTACGTCCGGGCAGGCGGCGCGGTGCTACTGGCCGGTGGCCCGGACTACGCGGAAAGCGGCAGCCTCTACAGAACGCCGCTTGCGCCCATTTTGCCGGCGCGTCCCACCGGCTCGATCATTGAACAACCCTATCACGCAACTGTCGCCGATCTCGGCAGCCGTCACCCGGTCACACGTGGCCTTCCCGGTGCCCGGGTCGAGCCGCCCAACTGGAGCCGCTGGTTCCGTCTTGTGGAAACGGAGCTTGATGCCGGCCAGACGCTGATGACCGGCCCTTATGACAAGCCGCTTTTGGTCCTCAACCGGGAAGAGGAAGGCCGGGTCGCCATGCTCATGTCAGACCATGTCTGGCTTTGGGCGCGCGGATTTGAAGGCGGCGGCCCTCATGTGCCTTTGTTGCGCAGACTGGGCCACTGGCTGATGCAGGAGCCGGACCTTGAGGAAGAAGCCTTGCGGGTCTCCATGCGCGGTCCCGAGTTGGTGATCGAACGGCAAACGCTAGAAGAAACCATCAATGAAGTAACCGTCACGTCCCCGTCGGAAAAAAAGACTGTCATTGCGATGACCGAGGGCGAGCCCGGTTTGTGGCGCGGAACGCTGCCGGCTTCCGAAACCGGTCTTTTCTCGGTAACAGACGGAACCAAGACGGCGCTGGTTCATGCTGGACCGCAAAATCCGCGTGAATACACCGATGTCCTGTCAACGGCACAGCTTCTTGCCGCCACCGCGGAGGCAACCGGTGGCGTCGCACGCAGACTGACAGATCTTGGCGGCAATACGGAAATCCCGCGCCTTGTTCCCTTGCGCCAGGCCGCGACCTATTCCGGTTCCGGCTGGATCGGCCTTAAAACCACGAAGGCCAGCGTTTTGAACGGCATTGACCGCTATCCGCTGTTCCTCGGGCTTCTGGGCCTTGCCATCCTGCTTGGCGCCTTGTCGCTCACCTGGTATCGGGAAGGCCGGTAATCAAAGAGAGGTAATAGCGGTTAGAGGCGGCCACCGCGGGCTGCACCAGTCGGCATGTCCGCTCCATTCAACGGTGCAATCAGCACCCTTGCCAGATCGACCGGTCCGGGCAACTGGACAGATCCGAATGGAACTGCCTTGAAGCCGAGCGGGCCATAGTAGGGTGCATCGCCAACCAGCAGGATCGCCGTCTCACCCTCTGCTTTCGCAGCATCGATAGATGTTCTCAGCAGGAGTTTGCCAAGACCGCGGTTTTTGAATTCCGGTGCAACAGTCAGCGGCCCCAGCAGAAGCGCCGGAGTTGCTCCGATTGTAATTGGCGTCAACCGCACCGAACCGGCCACTTTATCGCCGGAGAGGCCAACAAAGCTCAAATGAGGCAAGTGCGGTACGCCTTCACGGATCCGGAAGGCCGTCCTTGCAAAACGCCCGGGGCCGAAGGCAGCGGCCTGGATAGAGTCGATTTCCGCCTGATCGGCAGCTTCTTCGAGACGGATAAACCAGTTTTCGGATTTCATTGGACGTGTCCTGACAGGCAAACTTGGGTCCGCGTCTGCCTTACGTCCTGCCATTTCTCAGATTTGAAGCAGGGGACCAGTCAGCCGCGACGATGCAGACGAGAGATTTCTCGTCGGATGCTTCGTCGTCGCAATGTCAGCCCGGTCGTCATTAATCGGATCGCTTCTGATCTGGCGGTTTCCGCCTGGAGGAGACGCCGATAGCACGCATTGCTGACAATGGTCCAGAAAAAACTTGCCGCTGACCGGCCCAACAAGGGCATAAGCAGATGTGCGCAGCTGTTCACCCCACAGAAACACACTATCCATGATGTTGTAATTGCCCGAGTTTGCGCCATTTGCAACACAGAGACGAAACAGCGTTCCGGAGAGAAAGATGGGCCTTCTGGTCGACGGAAAATGGACAGATCAATGGTACGACACCAAGTCCACCGGTGGACGGTTCGTTCGCAAGGATGCAGCCTTCCGAAACTGGATTACCGCCGATGGCAGTCCCGGCCCCTCCGGTGATGGCGGGTTCAAGGCCGAAGCAGGCCGATATCATCTCATGGTGTCCTATGCCTGCCCCTGGGCTCACAGAACGCTTGTTTTCCGGAAACTCAAGGGCCTTGAAGATCTCATTACCGTGAGCAAGGTCGAGCCGATGATGCTGGAAAACGGCTGGACCTTCGCAGAGCCGGAGCCGGAAACCGGCGCGAGTTATGCTTGGCAGGTTTATGTGAAGGCCGATCCGCGCTATAGCGGTCGGGCGACCGTTCCGATTTTGTGGGACAAGAAACAGAAGACGATCGTCAGCAACGAATCTTCTGAAATCATCCGCATGTTCAACAACGCTTTTGACGAACTGACCGGATCAACCACCGACTATTATCCAGTTGAACTCAGAAACGAGATCGATCAGCTCAATGCCAAGATCTACGAGACCGTCAACAATGGCGTTTACAAGGCGGGTTTTGCCACGTCCCAGGAGGCCTATGATGAAGCGTCTTCCGGCGTGTTCAAAACGCTTGATAAACTGGAAGAGCTGCTAGCAGGGCGGAGGTATCTCGCAGGAGACCGCCTGACCGAGGCCGATTGGCGCCTGTTCACAACACTCATCAGGTCTGACGCTGTTTATTACGGCCACTTCAAATGCAATTTGAAACGGATAGAGGACTATCCAAACCTGTCGAATTACCTTCGTGAGCTTTATCAGGTACCTGGCGTATCTGAAACCGTGGATATGGCGACCATCAAGACCCATTATTATGGCTCCCAGAAATCGGTCAATCCGACGGGCATAGTGCCGTTAGGCCCGCTTCTGGATTTCGAGCGGCCGCACAATCGAGAGCAATTGATCGCGGCCTGATACCGGCAGGTATCATCACCACTCGCCGGTCTTGGACCCAGTGACTCCACCGGCACCCACGTATTCTCTGATCCGGGCGCTGGTTGCCCGGGTCGTATCTTCCGGCAGATCATCTAAACTGTAGAACCGTGCCTCCGCGATTTCCGTATTGGATTGCAGATAAGTCTCCGAAGGCGCCCAATCTGTCACTTCGAAAAGGCCGATGTGATCCCGGCCGAGGCCTTTCCGGTTGAGGAAAACACCGAGCAGCTTCGGATTTCCCTTCGCCGCAATCCCCGCCTCTTCCAGCAACTCTCGGCGCACGGCCTCACTCATGATCTCCCCCTTGTCGACACCGCCTCCTGGCAAATACCAGCCTTGGAGGTAACTGTGCCGGACAAGAAGCACTTGCCGGTTGTCATTCACCACGATTATGCGCACCCCCACAGTATAGGGATTGCGCAGCAGCCCCGCGGTTTGCACCAACCGCCTTGTTATCCTTTTCGGAAATCTGGAAAATACGTTCAAAATCATCGTTTGACTCAAAGAGGCGCCAGAAATTGCCGGTTTTACCAAGCATTAACCTATGCAGTCAGCGCAGGGCAGGTTCTCGATAATCCGGACTACTCATTCTTTCGGGAATGACTATTTTCAGCGCACAGAGATTAAGAAATGGGCAGCGGCCCGTTTACGACACTCCGAATTCCACACAATCACGAACGCAAGAGGACGCATCATGCTGAACTCCCTGTTTTCTCGTCGCCGTCGCCCTGCTTATCAGTGGAAGCCGGCTGTTGATCTGACCAATCCGCGGATTGCATCGATCCTGACGACTTTCCCGACCAACTAACAGTCGGGCATTCAGCTTTACCCAAAAGCTGAAAAAATATGTCTTTCAAAACGGCGCTGCGTTTTCTCTTGACGCGGCGCCGTTTGTTTTAATGATGCGGACCGATGATCAAGCTCGCCCACCTATCCGACCCGCATCTCGGTCCCCTGCCCGACCCCAAACTGCTGCAGCTGTTTTCCAAGAGGATCCTTGGATATCTGAATTGGCAGCGGAATCGGGCAAAGTTCATGGGCGGGGATACGCTTGGTGATCTGGTTGCCGACCTCAGGGCTCAGGAACCTGACCATATCGCGGTGACGGGCGATCTGGTGAACATTGCTCTGCCGCTTGAAATCATCGGTGCCCGGCAATGGCTGGAAGAGGTTGGCGAACCGGAAAACGTTTCAGTGGTTCCAGGAAACCACGACGCCTATGTGCCCGGAGCGATAAAGAAGGCCACCGCAGCCTGGCAACCGTATATGTCGGGCGACGGAAACACCCAGCTGCAGGAAACACCCGATGCGGTTTTTCCCTATGTCAGGATCCGAGGTGAGATTGCAATTGTAGGCGTGTCGACGGCGCGCGCCAGCGGCCCATGGTTTGCGACCGGTCGAGTAGGGAGCCGGCAAGCCCGGCAACTGAGGGATCTTCTGTCGTCTCTGGGTGACAAAGGGCTCTTCCGGGTCGTAATGATCCATCATCCTCCCTTCAAGAACGCCACCCACTGGCACAAACGCCTGTCGGATGCATCCAGAGTGCGGGCCGTTTTAAAACAGGCTGGCGCAGAACTGGTTCTGCACGGGCATACCCACGTCAACACAAGGTCCAGCGTCGAAGGCCCTGCCGGTCCAATCCCCGTGATCGGGGTTTCGTCGGCAACCAACGCACCGGGCGGGAAGAAGCCTGCCGCCCGCTACAACCTGTTTTCAATTTCAAAAGTGGACTCGGGCTGGCAATGTCAGATGACAGAGCGCGGGTTTGAAGAATCCGACGAGCCGATCAAGGATCTCCTGAACATTGAGTTGGAGATCCCTAACTCCGCGACAAATGGCAATCAGAGCGGGTTGGCAAACCAGGCGTAACCGATAAGCGCCGCAACGCCGACGGCACCGCCTGCCAGGAAGGAGATTGCAAAGGTCACCCAAGAGAACCGGCTCTTGTCTTTGCCGCCTTCACCGGAATGTGCAGCGACCTCGCGAAGCCGACTGTTAAGCCAGTCACCTTCGATGGCTTTTTCCCGTTCAAGGATCCGCTCTGCGATGTACTCGGTCAGGCAATCTGCCATGTCATCGATTTCAGCGGTTTCAAGTACAACCACGCGTCCAAGCCGGGTGTCCTTCAGGAACCGGTAGGTTCGGCGGTCACCTGCGATAACCACATGACTTGTGGCGTCGACCCAGAAACGGGGCGTCGATCCCGCAGCGATCTGCAAGGTGAACTGGTCGTCGTCTTCCGGAATTTCCTTGAAGACGTCCTTCATCTCCTCAGAGAGCATCTCAAGGCGGGCGCGCTCGGTATCCTGCAGCTCGACCACCACGTCGGACCGCTCCACCTCGCCGAGCTGAACCTTGCGGATTGCCTCACGCAATGATCGCACGCGCGTGTGTGGCACTACATTATCTTGCATTTCAGACATGGCCTATCCGGCTCCGTACTAGGGCTTGCCGCTCACTTGAGTTTAATCTTAACCAAATCTTACCTGCATAAAAGCCGGATACGCGGGACTTCCCCCAACTTCCACTGGCTTTGCAACAAATATGGTTAACAAGCATTAAGCTATTTTAGGCACTTTTACCAGTTGGAGCGGATAGCAGCCCGGCCTGCGATCAGCTATGCATGAAATATGCTTTCGGTTTCGGGCTCTCATGAAGGACAGGCGCGATGAATGTAGACGGGCAGAAATACCGGACAATCTGGCTCGCAGATGACGGGCAAACCGTCGAGATCATCGATCAGACGAAGTTTCCATATGTGTTTGAAACGGCCACGCTGTACACAATGGAAGATGCCGCTCACGCCATCCGGGTCATGCAGGTACGCGGTGCTCCACTTATCGGCGCAACCGCGGCCTATGGTGTTGCGCTTGCGATGCGGGTTGATGCGTCAGACGACGCCCTCGACAGTGCCTGCCAGGCGCTCCTGGAAACGCGCCCAACGGCAGTCAATCTTCATTGGGCACTCGATCTGGCGCGCCGGACATTGATGCAACTGCCACAGGAAAGCCGGGTTGCCGCGGCCTATGCTCTCGCCGCCCAGGTATGCGACGAAGATATCGCCACCTGCATGTCCATCGGAATGCACGGCATGGAAATCATCGCCGAAATCGCCAAGACCAAAGCACCCGGTGAACCGGTCAATATCCTGACCCATTGCAACGCCGGCTGGCTTGCAACCGTCGACTGGGGCACAGCCACAGCACCCGTCTATATGGCCCATGATTCAAATATTCCGGTTCATGTCTGGGTCGATGAGACCCGGCCGCGAAACCAAGGCGCCTTTCTAACCGCGTGGGAACTGGGGCACCATGGCGTTCCTCATACTGTGATCGTTGACAACGCCGGTGGGCACCTGATGCAACATGGTGAAGTCGACCTGGTCATCACCGGCACCGACCGAACGACGGCAACCGGCGACGTATGCAACAAGATCGGCACCTATCTGAAGGCCCTCGCCGCAAAGGATAACGGTATCCCGTTCTATGTTGCCCTTCCCTCGACAACGATCGATTTTGCTCTGTCCGATGGCGTTCGTGAAATTCCGATTGAAGAACGGGCGGCTGAAGAGGTGAACCGGATGACTGGCCGCACGGGCTCCGGGGCGATTGAAACCATCGAAATTGTTGCAGATGGTTCCGACGTGGCGAATCCCGCGTTCGACGTCACGCCGGCACGGCTGGTCACGGGTTTGATTACCGAACGCGGTGTCCTGGAGCCGAACCGCCAGTCCATCGCAAAGGCTTTCCCTGAACGGGTGCTGAAATCGGCCTAATCAAAGGCTCGCCCGCTTTATTTCGCCAGAAACGGAACGTGCGGACCTTTGTCTGTTGGCAAAAGGCCGGCGGCCCTTGGATCGTCGGCAACTTCAATCGCAAGCTTGTAGGGCTGAAAGCCACTTGCCCTGTAAAACCCAAGAGCCTGCGGGCTGTCGCCGGTACAAGTGTGCACCCAAAAACGCTTGGTTTCAGGGCGCGACCAGACCATGTCGACCGCCTGGCCCATAAGCCAACGGCCAAGACCTGTACCGACGGCACCAGGAACCAATCCGAAATAGGCAAGTTCCGGATTGCTTTTGTCTGTGTAGTCGATCTCCAGAAGGCCAACCGGCTCGCCATCGACTTGTGGAAGAAACAATTCCCGTCCTGGTTCCTCTAGAAGGTTCGCAAGATCTGCATCCTCAGCGGTCAATCTGCCAAACCACAGCCAGTCTTCGCCAATTTGCCGAAAGAGTGCCTTGTAACCCTTGGGGTCAGGTTTTTCCCATGGAACCAGTTCCACATCATGCCTTTGGGCCGTTTGCGAACTTGAAGGCCGCTCCAGCATTTCCAGAAACGTAACGACGAAAGCAATCTTGCCCGCCGGCAAATCAGTATAACCGTCCAGATCCAGTGGCATTTGAGGCATGCGACATCCTTTCAAAGCCTCTGCTAACACTGTGCCTTGTGCTCCTCAATACGCCAGATGACGGTGTTCGGTTTTTGGGTCAGCCATCGGTTAAGACACCGTTAACCATAATTGGTCACGATGGTTCTCATGCCAAAGGTGGGGAATTACGTCCAGCGGAGCTACAACAGCCGCAACCACACGTCGACCTGGTCTGACTACAACAAGGCCTGGGGCAGCAAACGCTCGAGCTCAATTCAAAAGGGCCAGGCGCTACGCAACCAGCTTTCCAACGCGGTTACCACCATCAGCACAACGATGGTTCAGCAGCAAGCCTACAACACACTGCAGAACACCTACTCACGGCAAGCCACCTTTGCAAATTCGACTGCGGTCAGTGCCCGCGTCAACATGCTGATCTGATACCACCCTGCAAATCAGGCAACCACGACCAAATCAGACGGAGCTGATCGTCTTCAATTTGACGCGCGGGTGAATTTCACCCTGACTCATCACGGTCGTATGTGCGCGGAACCGTTCAACAATCGACCGGACAAAAGACCGGGTTTGCGGTGATGTCAAAAGAACCGGCACCTCGCCTTCCTGCGCAGCGGCTTCAAAACGATCGCGAACGACACCAACAAACTCCTGCAGCTTGGTCGGCTGCATGGCCAACTGCCTGTCTTCGCCTTCACCAACGATGGATTCAATGAAGGCCTGCTCCCATTGTGGTGACAAGGCAATCAGCGGCAGATACCCACCAGGAGACAGATTGGCGGCACAGATCTGACGGCCAAGGCGGGTACGCACATGCTCTGCAATCATGTTGGTATTGCGTGTCATGCCGACAGCCTCCGAGACCCCCTCCAGGATCGTGCCCAGATCACGTACGGAAACCCGCTCATCCAACAACGCTTGCAAGACACGCTGGATACCAGAGACCGTGATCTGCGTTGGAATAATGTCGTCGACCAGTTTCGCCTGTTCGCCCTTCAGTTCCTTCAGCAGCTTTTGAACATCGCCATAAGTCAGCAGGTCGCTGACGTTGTTCTTGATGGTTTCGGTCAGATGGGTCGAGAGAACAGTCGCTGGATCAACAACCGTATAACCGCGCAGGGAAGCATCTTCGCGGTACTGGGCTTCGACCCAGGTTGCAGGCAGCCCGAAGGTGGGTTCAGTAGTTTGGGTGCCAGGTAGCTTGACCTGGCCACCAGCCGGATCCATCACCATGAAGTGGTTCGGATAAAGAATGCCGCGGCCGGCCTCGACTTCCTTCACCTTGATGACATAGTCGTTCGCACCAAGCTGGATATTGTCGAGAATACGCACAGGCGGCATGATTACACCAAGATCGCCGGCAATCTGACGGCGCAACGCCTTTATCTGTTCCGTCAACTGATCACCGGTCTGTTCCTTGCCGTTAATCAGCGGCAGCAGCGCATATCCAAGCTCGATCCGAAGCTCGTCCATCTTGAGCGCATCGGTGATGGGTGGCTCGGGCGGCGGAGCTGGCGCTTCAGCCACCGCTTTTTCCGCGGCAGCTTTCTGCTCTACGACCTTCTTGTTCGCTCCAACCCTATAGGCCAGATATCCGGCGATCCCTGCCAGCGCCATGAACGGCACCATCGGCATTCCCGGCAGCAAGGCCAGCACCACCATGACGGCAGCTGACATGCCGAGTGCTTTCGGATAACCGGTGAACTGGCTGGCGAGTGCCTTGTCGGCCGCGCCTTGAACGCCGGCCTTGGAGACAAGAAGACCCGCAGCCGTTGATACGATTAGAGCCGGGATCTGGGAGACCAGCCCGTCACCAATCGTCAGCAAAGTGTAGTTGTTGGCAGCCTCGGAGAACGACAGTTCCATCTGGGCAACGCCGATAAAAATTCCGCCCAGGATGTTGATGAATGTAATCAACAGACCTGCGATGGCATCCCCGCGGACGAACTTGGAAGCACCATCCATCGCCCCAAAGAACGAGCTTTCATCTTCCAGGTTTTTCCGACGTGACCGCGCTTCCGCCTCATCAATCAGGCCTGCAGACAAGTCCGCATCAATGGCCATTTGCTTGCCCGGCATCGCGTCAAGAGTGAAGCGGGCTGCGACTTCGGCAATACGGCCTGAACCCTTGGTGATAACGATGAAGTTCACGATCACCAGGATCGCAAAGACGATGATCCCAATGACAAAGTTCCCGCCCATGACGAGATTGCCAAAGGACTGGATCACATTGCCCGCAGCAGCTGTTCCTTCATGACCATTTGACAGGATCAAGCGCGTGGAGGCGATGTTCAACCCGAGGCGCAACATTGTCGCAATCAGGAGAACGGTCGGAAAGGACGAAAATTCAAGCGGCTTTTGAATGAACAGTCCCGTCATCAGGACAAGCACGGAAAAGATGATCGACACCGCCAGGAACATGTCGAGCATCATTGGCGGCATCGGCAGAATGAGCAGCGTCAGGATGACGAGAATGCCCATCGCAAGGCCAATGTCGCCTCGCTTCAGCGTCTGCCAGAGTTCAGTCAGGGCAATCGGCATTCCGCCACCAGCAGCAGCGCCAGTCTGAACAGCAGCGCCACCCGCCTCCGCAGGTGCAACTGCTGGCTGTTGTGTCCCCTGTTCTGCTGTGGTGTCCGCCATGTGGTGCCTTAACTTACGCTTTCAAATCACTTCCCGGAGCCGCTATCCGGGGCCAGTTTCTTATTATTGTCAGGCCATCCGGACTTCGCCGGGGCCAGGTACCCGCACACCCTCATCGGTGTATTGGTTCAGCTTGTTGCGAAGGGTACGGATGGAGATGCCTAGGATTTTCGCTGCATGGGTTCGGTTGCCCAGACAGTGATCCAGGGTATCGAGGATCAGGTCCTTTTCGACATCGGCAACCGTCCTGCCCACGAATGAGCGGGTGACGGCTTCGGCAGCCTGCGCAGCACGTTCCGCCGGTCCGGCACTGGCAACGATTGGGCTACCATCAGGCATCCGGATTGCTTCGACACCGATCTCCTCGCCGCTTGCAAGAAGGATCGCCCGGTGCATGGTGTTCTCCAGCTCACGCACATTGCCCGGCCACGGATTGGTATTCAGCGCCTGACGGGCTTCGCGGGACAATTCGCGCACCGGTACACCATTGGCTTCCGAATAGTGGTTGATGAAGAACTTAGCCAATTCGAGAATGTCAGCCGGACGCTCCCGCAAGGCCGGAAGCTTCAAGTTGACCACATTCAAGCGGAAGAGCAGATCTTCCCTGAACGAACCCTGCCGAACACTCTCTGCAAGATCTCTGTTGGATGTGGCCAGGATACGAATGTTGACCGGCACAGGACGTGTGCCGCCGACCCTGTCGATTACCCGCTCCTGAATGGCCCGCAGAAGCTTGGCCTGCAGCCGGACATCCATTTCCGAGATTTCGTCGAGCAGCAGCGTTCCGCCGTCAGCTTCTTCGAATTTCCCGATCCGGCGGGCAACAGCACCGGTGAACGCGCCTTTTTCGTGCCCGAACAACTCTGACTCCAGGAGATGTTCCGGAATCGCTGCGCAGTTGATGGAAATGAACGGTTTGGATGACCGGTTGGAACACTTGTGAAGGTGCCGGGCGATCACTTCCTTACCCGTTCCAGATTCGCCGGTGATCAGCACGGACGCGTCGGAGGGGGCAACCTGTTCAGCCAGCTTGACGACAGCCGCCATGGCATCGTCACGGTAGATGAGATCACCGCGTTCCTGCGCAACAGCAGACAGCACTGCCGCGATCATCTCAGGATCCGGCGGCAGCGGGATGTATTCCTTCGCGCCTGCCCGGATCGCGGACACAGCGGCCTGCGCATCGGTCTCAACACCGCAGGCGACGACCGGCACATGAAGGCGTTCGTCCTGAAGTTTCTGCAGTAAACCCGCGATGTCGAGGTTTACATCAACCATGAGCAGATCAGCACCCTGTCCGGAGCGCAAGACCTTCAGGGCGCTTTCAACGTCATTGGCCTGGGTGACCTTGGCACCGCGTTTCATTGCGATCTGAGACGCTGTGGTCAGCTGTCCGCCCAAGGTGCCAACAATCAAGAGCCGCATGGGTATCTCCTTTTCCGACCCTACCGGTCAGTCTTGATAATTTCCGTCATGGTGACGCCGAGTTTGTCTTCAACCAGGACGACCTCGCCACGGGCGACCAGCCGGTCATTCACGTAAATGTCGATGGCCTCACCGACCTTCCGGTCCAGCTCAAGAACGGTCCCAGAGGCCAGTTTCAACAGGTCCGAGACATGCATCTTCGAATGGCCAAGAACCGCCGAAATGCGAACCGGCACATCAAACACAGCTTCAAGGTCGGCCGCAGATTGCGGGTTGGAGCCTTCGCCTTCGGAAATGTCGCTGCGCTCTGGCGCTTCCAGTTCGTTCAGCGGAATGCCTGCATCTTGCTCGTCGCTCATGCGTCCGTTTCCTTATCCGCAGTTTGTTTCAGTTTGGCCTTGTGGGCTGCTGCACTGTCAGCGCGCGCCTTCAGATAGGCCTTGATACTCGTGTCAACTTCACGTTCGAGCGCCTTGCGGTCACGCAAAATGCCGCCGTCCGCCCATTCGATGTGGCAATCGCCCCGGGCGATATCCGGTTCACCCAGGATGACCAGCCGTCCCTCAAATCCTTTTTCGTGAACGATCGGATCAACCCGCTTCTTGAGCGCCTCGACATCCCTCTCCGCAACCCGGATCACCAGGTGAGGTGCCTGGCGCAGGGGTCCCAGGCACTCGGCAACCAGTGCCACCGTTTCTGACAGCGGCTGACGGGCAATCAGATGGGCACAGAGCCGCCGGGCGATCAAAAACGCGAGGCTGGTCGCATCCTTTTCGCGCACCACTTCCATTTCGTCGAGTGTATTCAAAGTGCCTTCTACAGCCCCGACAAGCCGGCCTACTTCTTCGGTCAGCAGTTTTTCCTGTGCACCCTGATGGGTCTTTGCGGCTTCTGCCCGGCCTTCCTCAAATGCCTGCTTGCGGGCAGCTTCCAGTAAGGCTTCATGCTCGCTAACCGGAATCATCGGAATTTCCGGTTTGGGCGGCTCGACGATTTCCGGCTCTTCGGGAGCCGAAAAATCGAGTTCAAACAGGAATTTGGAAGGGTTTGTCATGCTGCCCATTGGATTTCGTTGCGTACCTGCTTGCATCAGTAAATGATCTCGTCATCGGACTTGGATTTCGAAATCATGATTTCGCCCTTGGCCGCGAGGTCCTTGGCCGTATTCACCATTCCGGTTTGCGCTTCGTCCACATCACGCAACCGCACAGGTCCGAGCGCCTCCATATCGTCCTCCAGCAACTTCGCTGCACGTGACGACATGTTGCCAAAGAAGAATTCCCGCGCCGCGTCGGTGGAACCCTTGAGCGCGATAGCCAAACGGTCTTTTTCCACGCTGCGCAGCAGGGTCTGGCAGCTGGCCGCATCGAGCTTCAACAGATCATCGAAGGTGAACATCAGCGTCTTGATGCGATCTGCCGCTTCGCGGTTTTCTTCTTCCAGCGCCGCAAGGAAACGTGCTTCGGTCTGGCGGTCGAAGTTGTTGAAGATATCCGCCATCATTTCGTGGCTGTCGCGCCGAGAGGTGTTTGTCAGGTTCGACATGAACTCAACGCGAAGCGTCTGCTCGACCTTCTCCAGCACCTCTTTTTGAACCGCGTCCATGCGCAGCATGCGGCTGACGACTTCAAGTGCCAACTCTTCCGGCAAGATGCCGAGCACACGAGCCGCATGATCTGAATTGATCTTTGACAGGACCACCGCGACCGTCTGCGGGTATTCGTTCTTCAGGTAGTTGGCCAGAACGTTTTCTTGAACGTTTGACAGTTTCTCCCACATGTTCCGGCCGGCCGGTCCGCGAATTTCTTCCATGATGATATTGACGCGGTCATCCGGCAGGAACGAAGTGAGAAGCCGCTCCGTCGCATCCACGTTGCCGGTCAATGAGCCCTTGGAACTGATTTTGCGAACGAAGTCGACAAAAAGTGCTTCCAACATCGTGGGCGTAACCGGGCCGAGGTTGGCCATGGCCGCAGACACCTGCCGCACTTCAATTTCATCCAGCTTTTCCCAGATCGGCTTGCCATGATCCTCACCAAGGGCAAGCAGCAGAACGGCTGCGCGTTCCGCACCCTTGAGCTCGCGATCTTCTTCGTCTTCACTTACGGTAAGCTGTTTCTGGAGTGCGTCAGCAACCATGTTTACGCAGCCTCATCTAGCCAACCGCGCACAATCGTCACGGCTTCGGTTGGGTAATCGGAGATCATGTCGCCTACTTTTGCGATCGAGCTTGCCTGCATCGCACCTTCGGCCTTTGCCTCTTCCAGCCACTCAATTCTGAAGTCATCTTCCTCTTCCAGCTCTTCGGCTGGAACTTCAGCTTCTGCGACCAGGGTTCCATCAGGCCCGATGATCAGTTCCTGCGGCTGCTGCTCTTCCGGGGTTACGATCCGGCGCAGCAGAGGACGAACAACGAACAACAGCAGCAGCAGCGAGATCAGAAGAAGGACACCCAGCTCGGCAAACCGAACAATATCGTCCCGTGTGAAGTCGAACAGACCATCCGGCTCTCCGGTAAGGTCAGGTGGAGGCGGCAAGGCAAACTGGAGATTGATAACCTCGACAACATCGCCGCGAGCCTCGTCAAACCCAACGGCCGAGCGCACTAGAACAGCAATCCGGTCCAGCTCTTCCTGGCTACGCGGCGTGTAAACATCCTCGCCGTCTGCATTGGGCTGATAGGTTCCATCCACCAGAACAGCAACAGACAGGCGTTTGACACGGCCCGCTTCTACAATCTCGGTCCGTGTGGATTTGGAGATTTCGTAATTGACGACTTCCTCGGTCAGGCTTGTGTCATCGCGGTCAGCGCCCTGGCCGTTGTTTTCTTCTGCATTCGGAAGCTGGTTGCCGACGGTGACCTCGCCCTGCTGGTCTACGCTCGAGGTTTCTTCTTCCTTGGTTTGGGTGGAGCGAACAACCTGCCCATCCGGATCGAAGGTCTCGGTCGTTTCGGTCGTCCTGTTGAAATCAACTTCTGCAGCCACCCGAACCCGAGCCCGGCCCGGTCCGACAATGCTGCTCAGGATCTCTTCCACCTGATTGCGCAAGTTGGCTTCAATTCCGTGCACCCGCTCCTGAAGGCTGGATGAAACCATTCCGGTCGCGTCGTTGTCAGCGCCAGAGGCAAGAAGCCGGCCCGTTTCATCAACGATGGATACTCGCTCTGGGTTCAGCCCTTCAACGGCGGTTGCCACAAGGTGCTGAACGCCGCGGATTTCACCAGGTCCCAGGGAACCACGGACTTTCAAGACAATCGACGCAGATGGCGGCCGCTGATCACGCTGGAAAAGCTGCCTTTCCGGGATGACGAGATGAACCCGTGCTGACTTGATCCGGTCAATTCCGCTGATTGACCGGGCAAGCTCACCTTCAAGCGCCCGCAGATGATTGATGTTCTGAACGAAGCTCGTAGCACCAAGGGTGTCGCTGCGGTCGAAGATCTCGTAGCCGATCGAACCACCTGTCGGCAGCCCGTCTTCGGCGAGTCGCATGCGGAGCCGGGCGACCTGCTCTTTCGGCACAAGGATCGTGGTTCCATCGCGCTTGAGCTGGAAATCAATACCGGAACCTTCCAGCTGGCTGACAATCGCACTGGAATCTTCGAGAGTAAGTTCGGAATACAGCGTCGTCATTTGAGGCGCAGTTACCCGGAAAATGATGAACGCAAAGACGCCGATCAAACTTGCGGCAACTGCGCCCATAGCCGCAATACGGGCCGGACCCAGAGTTTTTACAAATTCGACTAATCCGTTCACGAATGCCCGCCCGCTTTTCCCCGAACCGAATCTTCCCTTGAATTGGGATTTTGACCGGTTCTCACTTCGACCAATAGGCAAAATTTGCCGCGCAGAAGGTTAACGAGTGGTTAACGAGTGTTAATACGCAAGTGCGCATTGGCGGTTTTCCGCCATTTAGAGGGATGCATTTTGCAATTGACGTGGGGAAAAACTGCCGGGTGCGTTAACTATTTATCCACCAAAGATCGACGATGGGCGCAACGCAAAACAAAAGGCCGGCAAAACCGGCCTCTTTGGGCGCAGCTCAGGCGCCCTTCCAATACCCGCTCGCGGGCCGGTCTTCGCTGAAAGACCTAATTGCGATATTGCTGAATGCGCGTTGCGCGCAAACCGGCAAGACCGTGCTTTTCGATCGAACTCTGCCAGGACAGAAATTCTTCGACTGTCAAAGTGTACCTTTGACAAGCTTCTTCAAGGGATAAAAGTCCACCGCGAACAGCAGCGACGACTTCCGCCTTCCGGCGTATCACCCACCGCCTCGTACTAGTAGGCGGAAGATCCGAAATTGTTAGCGGGCTCCCATCGGGCCCAATAACGTATTTTACACGCGAACGAATTTGTTCGGTCATTGTACTCTCACACTAACCATGACCAAGGTTGTTATGAGAATAAGACCAGCTGCTTAAAATTTACCTAAGCCGCCATAGAGATATTATTAACTATAAAGGGCCGAAAACATAAATGATACTTAAGGAATTAAGATAAATTTGAAGTACTTTCTTAACCAGAACGGCAATTCCGTTAACCATGGTTTATCTGCATTGCAGAATGCAAAATTCCGGCATGGCGCCAAACCGCTAGACAAACATTTTTCAAAACAAGTCGGCGTCAGACTGTAGAAACAGATTGGACAGCAGAGACAGGAACTCGAACCGGGCCGATTTGCAGATAAGGCTCGCCGGTTGACAGGTCGACTTCATCGACAACACCTGTGATTTCCGTCTGGACCGGCTCTGCGTTGCCAGCAGCATCATTGAGATCGAAGCTGATGGTATAGGCCCCTTCTGCCTGACTTGAGCCGGACGTGCCGGTACCGTCCCACCGATAGGTCCCGCTACCGCCGGCCAATTCAACATCTTCGGAAAAGACGAGTGTTCCTGAGGAATTGCGAACCTCTACGGTTCCAGACGCAGCTTCAGAAAGGGAATAGGACCAGCTGGCATTCCCGCTTTCAAGCATTGTCGTGTCGCCGGCCGCGGTGACTTGCGCCCCAAGGTAGTTCACATAACTTGATGCCTGATTGGACGACAAGGCAGCCAACATGTCTTCAAGATACTGGTTGGTTTGGATGGCCTGCTCGACAGATGAGTATTGAACCAGCTGATTGGTGTACTCGGCCGAATCCAGAGGATCGAGCGGATCCTGATTCTGCACCTGCGTTGTCAGCAAACTCAGGAAAAGCTCGTAGTTGCCCGAGAGCGCCTGCGAGGCCGCTGTGGTTCCCGAACTCGTCGAGGAGGTTGTCGATGCTACTTCGGTCACTACTCTTTACTCCCAATGTTCGGATAGGGCTGAGCTTGCCTGCCAGCTATATCCGGATATCCAATCCGCCATTTTGCGCGCGATAAGCCATCTGCAACTCTTGCGGATCAATCATCTGCTCTTCAGCGTCGGAAGCACCATCACGGTTCGGTCCGCCATTTCCGCCGGCTTCGTCATCCTGTGAGAACGCTGACTGCTGATTTCCATTGTCGCTCAAGGAGAACTTCAGGTTCTCGCTGTCCGCATTCAAGCCAGCAGCTTCCAGCGCCCGCTCCAAACCGCGCTGATCACGCATGAACATGTCGAGCGTTTCAGGCCGCTCTACAATCAGATGTGCCTGCACGCTGCCATCCGGAGCGACTTTCATGCTAACATTGACCTTACCTAGCTCAGGCGGGTCGAACCGCATCTGGAACCGCGTTTCACCATTGCGCAGGTTTCGGGCGATCTCGGCGGCCACCTGGGTTGCCACTTGCCCTGACTGCGCCTGGGTCGGTGTTTGTGAGGCATCCATTCGGGCAGCGGAAACGTCACCCGCCTGCCCAACCACCCGCGTGTTCAGCGCCAGCGTCAATTCGCCATCAGGCTCGCCGTCGACGTCAACGAACTCCGCAGTGGAATAGGCTGCAGCAGGTACAGCAGCCGCAAGGCCGGCAAACTGCCTGTCATTGCCTGCTGTGTTGGCAGGCTGGCTGGCATTCGCTGATGCCTCCGACCCTGCGAGTTTGGCTGCGCCATTGCTTGGAACTAGCTCACCGGGATCGACCAGGTTATCCCCGGCGCCTGCCGGATTAACAAGGGAGACAACATCACCCTCCACCGGCGCTGCGCCGGCGTTCGTGGCTGGCGCTGCATTCACACTCTCCCGGACGGGAGCCGCGTTTCCACGGCGCGCACTTGCCGCCTGCCTCGAAGCATCAAAAAGCCCCCCGGTCTCGGGACGCCTGCTGCCCCCTACGACTGAGACGAGTTCAGCCGTTGGGTTTTCCGCAGAAGTGTTGACAGCAACGCCTTGGCCAGAAGACTGGGCAGCACCATTCAACGCCGGGCGGGCACGAGCGGCTTCGTTGGGAAGGATTTCAGCATCCGCCAGATCAGCAGAAACATCTGCCAGAAGTCCGTTGGGAGCTTGCCCGGCAATAGTGGGCTGGCTTCCAGATTGCGACGCTTGCTGAGAGACCCTGTCCGCACCGCCTTCGGAATATACGCCACCGAACGGCTTGACCGCATCATCAGCCGCCTGAGCAAGTGGCCCAGCGGCCGCCTCTGGCCTTGAAACAGCCGGTGAGGCTGAAGCGCGCAAAACTTCCGGCAAGTCCGATTGCCAGCGGCGCTGACGCACCGGTTCGGCTGGAAGCACATTGTCAGCAGCTTTCGGCGCGCCGCGCTCAACGTCTGCGGCCAGAGGTGCTTCAGACCCGCCACCTGCTCCAGCGGATTTTACTATTGAAGTATCGGTCTGCGCATCAGCTGGCCCGACGGCCCCGCTGCCAGCCACCTTGCCAGCTCCGGCTACAGCGCCATTTCCCTCGCCTGCCTCAACGGTTTTGGCAGCGGATGCGTCAACTGCCGGCGTCGCTCCACCTGAAGCTTGCCCGTTTTGTTTTGCGGCTTGAGCGGGATCTTTTGCCGAGCCCTGCGCTTCAGAAATGGAGCCGCCCCTTCCCGCAGCGCCCTCTACAGTCGGGGCAACTGCCGCAGACCCGGCGGGCAATAATTGCCCGTTTGCCGCACCTGTAACCACATTGCTTTTCGCCGCTTCTGGCACTCCTGGCAGGCTTGCTTCAGGCGAAACGGCAGGCGCCTGACCGGATAGCTTCGGTTGAACTGCATCCGCGCCATTTTGCGATTGCCCACCAGCAACCGGCGCAACGCCGTCATCGGCGCCTGCATCAGACACAGGCACTCCCGGCACCGGCTCAGCATCCACAAAGCCTGAGACCTGCCCTGCTTCGGATTGACCACCTGCCAATCCCACGCCGGGCTGAGCAACAAAATCGGAGACTGGCAACACGGGCGCCGGAGCTTCTTCCCCGAAAGAAAAGCCCGGATGCCCTTCGCCGGATATCAGATCAGCACCTTCCGGGTGAGAGGCAGGCTCCAAAGCCTTCGAACCGCCGGCGGAAGCATATCCATCCAGCACGGCAGAGAACCCTGCAGCAGCCGCACCTCCTGCAGCTCCTGCTCCCGGGAGCCCCATTCCGGCCCCAAGAGCATCTGCAGAAACGCCTGAAAACAATCCAAATGGCAGCAAGTTCGCCCCCAGCATCGCGCCCAACCGGGCATTATTCGTCACCGGAGAGGAAAGCAAACCGCGCGCCAGTTTCGCCGAAGAATTTTTCTCTTTAATTTCATGCCGTTAGAGGAGGACATCAACAACTACGATCGTCAGGGCCCGGAATCTGATGCCCAGGCGGCAATCCTTGCCGGGTTGCCACGTCCTGCAATTGGCAATTCAGGGCATTATATGTATAGTGCGCTCAACTTTTTGCGACGCACCGCCGAACGTCATGATTGCCGCCGCCCGTGTTACCGGCCCGGTGTCAGGGACAGGCGAAGCAGAGATCCCTGAAAGAAACTGCTTTTGCCGCTGCCGCTCGCAGACGAACGATATCTGGGTGAATGAAACCGATGCAGAACAGTCTCGGCCTTCCCGGCCGTCCAGAAGACACACGTGTTGTCGTTGCCATGTCCGGTGGCGTCGACAGCTCTGTCGTTGCCGCCATGATGAAAGAAGACGGCTACGATGTGGTTGGCGTCACGCTGCAGCTTTATGACCATGGGGCAGCAGTGCACCGGGCCAAGTCCTGCTGTGCCGGACAGGACATTCACGATGCCCGCCGCGCCGCGGAGACAATCGGCATTCCGCACTATGTGCTGGACTATGAAAGCCGCTTCAAGGAACAGGTGATGGACCGGTTCGCCGATAGCTACATCGCCGGCGAGACACCAATCCCCTGCGTTTCCTGCAATCAGACTGTCAAGTTCAACGACCTTTTGAAGACAGCCAAGGACCTTGGCGCCGACGTTCTGGTCACCGGGCACTATGTCCGCTCGCGCCAGAACGGCAACAAGCGCGCCATGTACCGGCCGAAGGATCTGGACCGGGATCAGAGCTACTTTCTGTTCGCAACCACACAGGAGCAGCTGGACTTCCTGCGGTTTCCGCTCGGCGGGCTGCCGAAGTCGGACGTCCGTGCGCTCGCCCATAAATACGGTCTTGCAGTCGCCGACAAGCCGGACAGCCAGGACATCTGCTTCGTTCCAAACGGCAACTACGCCGATGTGATCCGCAAGCTCCGGCCGAATGCGGCGGAGCCTGGCGAGATCGTTCATATCGACGGCCAGGTCCTTGGCAGCCACGACGGCATTATCCACTACACGATCGGCCAGCGCCGCGGCCTTGGCGTCGCCACCGGAGATCCGCTCTATGTGGTCCGCCTGGATGCAGACACCCGACGGGTCGTGGTCGGCCCGCGCGAAGCGCTCGCCACCCGGAAAATCATTCTGCGCGAAGTCAACTGGATCGGCGACATGCCGCTGGAAGACGGCACGGGGATTGATCTTTATGCAAAGGTCCGCTCAACCCGGCCACCGGCCCCGGCGATCTTGCGGCAGGAGAACGGCCAGGTGACTGTGGAACTGGCCAGCGGCGAGACCGGCGTCGCACCGGGACAGGCCTGTGTTTTCTTTGACAGCGACACGGACGAAGCCCGGGTTTTGGGCGGCGGCTGGATCGACCGCACCGTGAAGGACGGCACCTGGAAGCTGGATGATACCCAGAAGGACACAGCCCTGTCAGCAGCCGGATAAAAAGCCTTTTGAAAACTCTGGCAAGGCCGCGCATTGTCCGCTTGACAGCGTGGCGCCTGCCTCACTATAAGCACTCCACATTCGCAGCGCCGGTGGCGCCAAGCGGACCGTGGCGGGGTAGCTCAGGTGGTTAGAGCAGCGGAATCATAATCCGCGTGTCGGGGGTTCGAGTCCCTCTCCCGCTACCACAACTCTCCTAAACTGCTGATATTTCTGAAAAGCCATACGTTCCAAGGGCTTTTCGTTGAAAAGTGGTACACATCAGTGGTACACAACGGGCATGCAAGACATGCCTAAGCAGCAGTATTTGAGCCGTGATGACAAAGGCTGGAAGCTTCGCCGCCGCGTACCTGACAAGCTGCAAAAACTCATTGGCAAGACCCAGTGGGTGGAACGGATATCCGGCATCAGCTTTCGAGAAGCTTGCGAGAAGGCGAAGACGTTCGGCGTCAAAACAGATGCAGAAATCAGACGCTTTGAAGCAGCGTTAAAAAACAGCTCTCCGCAAAAAATTGAAGCACCCGGATCAGATGAACCGGGGTTCAAATTTGATCTCACGGACCACGAAATAGACCGGATCGCTATTGCCTACTTCGACGAACTTGAGCAAGTGATCCAGAAAAAAGGCGGCTACCGGAAAGGCGTCACCAATAGTAATCGCAATGACATCCTCATAGAGCTTAGCGAAGCCTACGAAGAAGCCGACGCTATTGACGTTGGTGATGAAAGCCGCGACCGACGCCATCCCGACAGGAATGTTGAAACGGCTTTCCACCTGACTGCGCTCCAACAGCTCATCAAATACAATTTTCTGGCAAGAGATGACTTTGAGGAGACCTACCAACGCAAGCGGGGCCGAACCTCAAAATTAGTTACACGTTTTAAGGTAAGCAAGGATCTGCGCTGCAATCCTCAATTCCAACGATTGGCTGATAGATTGGCAGCTGCGAACGCGGAAATAGCACGCCGAAAACTTGAGGCCGTTGCTGAGCATCGCTACCCATCTTTACAGAACCCAGCATTCTCACCAGCACTTGACCCGAATGCACAGATCCAGCCTCACAAAGAAATCCGCATCCAGCAACTAACGGAAACTTATCTTAGGCAGCGCAAGCAGCAGGTCGGGAAATCACGCTATGATCAGCTTCTGACGGCTTGTAGAGCTTTGAAGGAAGAGATTGGCAGCAACTATCCCGTTTCAAAAATCACCCGCGAACAATGCCAAGCTCTTGCCGATCTCTTCGTCATAATCCCTCCGTACGCAACACGTCATTACAAGAACCTCGGCTTGCGGAGGGCTGCTGAGAAACACGCAATCAAGAACGGCGCGCCCGCCCAGCGCTATAAAGAAGCAGACAAAAACCTAGCCGTTCTTCGGGAGATTTTTGAATTCGCAATAGACAGAGATTGGATTACAACCAATCCTGTACAACGGGTGAAGATTTTGAAACCCGCCCGCCCTTCCAGTTTTACGGAACACGAAGAGGGATACGAGCCCTTCACTGCCGACGAGCTGTCTACAATTTTCCATCAACCGTTATACACAGGATGCCAGGACGACGAATACGGCGTCAATAAACCCGGCCTTGCCCACCCAAGGCGAAGCCGTTTTTGGGTTCCTCTGATTTCCGCGTTCTCAGGACTACGAATGCAGGAAATATTGCAGTTGGAGCGCTCAGACATCCGTGAGATTGACGGCATCTACTATTTTGACGTCAACGACCGCCCAACCGGAAAGGATTATGTTCAAGGTGAATATGTTAAGCGGCTCAAGACCCGAAACTCCCTACGAAAGGTTCCCATACATCCGGAACTAATCAAGATCGGCATTCTCGACTACGCCGAGAATGCGGAACGGGAGTGGCTATTTCCCGATATGCCCAAGGGCGATGCCCCAAAAATGTCTGACCAGTTTTCCAAGAAGTTCAGAACCTTTCTAAAGCCGACCGGTATTTGGGTTCCCAGAAGAAAGGTATTTCATAGCTTCCGAAATGCTTTCAACGACGCCCTGCGCACTGCCGATGTGCGGCTTGAATACCGAGAGCAGATCATGGGCTGGGTGGATTATAAGAAGATGGACAACCGGTACGGCCATGGCCACGTCATCAAAAAGCTTCACGATGAAGTATCGCGGGTCTCGTACAAGAACTTAGATATGACACACCTCTATCCAGAGGATCATAGAAAGAAAATATAAATTTATTGAGCAGATAAAACTACAAAAAGAATGATAATTTTATTTTAAATCACAAGCCTAATCATATATCAACTTGATATTCACCTCCTGATCTGATAGTGTAATTTCTTGTGGATCTAAGGTCTTCGCCACCTCTTTGAGCATCCCAATTCAAGCAGCTTAGCGGGTAGATACGAGACAGGGTTCTCTTCTAAACCACGCCAGATTTACGCTTTTCTCAATAATCACACTGCTGTAGTCGTTGAAGCAATGAGCTATAGACGTCTACCGATCTTTGATAGTGATATTCA
This sequence comes from Roseibium sp., assembly GCA_965230705.1. Classification (GTDB taxonomy): domain Bacteria; phylum Pseudomonadota; class Alphaproteobacteria; order Rhizobiales; family Stappiaceae; genus Roseibium. The sequence goes on from CBDDLN010000002.1 coordinate 1,267,945, forward strand.
GGTAAGTGCCGATACTGCCAGACAGGACAGAATACGTGTGTCCTTTGGCAACTGGCACTTTCTCGACATAGAGGGCGAAGCCCTTCATGCTGCTAACTCAATTGCAGAAGAAGAGCATCCCATTCCCGGAAACCGTAGTGGGGCTACAAGGCGCATCTTCAATACTCCACGCAACTTCGGGTATCGGAGCCAGTCAATTCAGCTTACCGAACAACGTATCAACGATGAAGACGGGCCGCTTCACGGACTGCCGCTTGCGCGTGGAACCATAAATTTCAAATGCCACGACCGGATTGGAGGTATGCCTTTTCCGGAGGCTGAGTTGGCAAGGCAACGCCGTGAACGCGAACAATATCTCGAACGACAGCAGCGTGCCGAACAAGCCGGTGAAGTCTTTGACGAGGAAGAGCCGATCAATCCGTCTGACTTTCAGCCAACGCCCTACCTCATAGACGCACAGCTTAATCTCAATCCGACCCGTATGATCAATCATCAGGATGTTCATACGGCAGCGGCCCGGCGCAATGAACCGGGGTTCATCTATCCAGAAATCGAACTCCTGACTTCAAGGCGAGGGCTCAACTACGGCCATACGGAAGGTGAGATAACCCTCGCCAATCATGACAACGTGATTGGTAACGTACGTATTCACCAAATGTCACTGCCTCCCCATTACCGATCAATGCGGAACCGATATTTTCAAGCGTGGTTCGATTTCATTAATCAGCGCATTCGGACACATCTCGCAGATCCCGACATACCTGATCAGCTCTTTTTTGATCCACGTTTCAGCCTGTCATATGTCGAAAACTATCACGAATTCCAGTGTGAGAACCCTTTGCAGGTGATGGAGAACCTGCGCCCGTACATGCGCACTTTGAGCCAGCGCGTCCGCAATCTCCGCGTCAGGGATTGGTCTCAATCTGATTACATCGAGGGGAATGAAATCGGCTATCGCGCCGATCTGGCTCAAGGGTTGGAATTGGCTATCTACGCAAAAACCAGCCAACGCATTCGTATCGAGGCTCGAACCGATCTTTCCGAACGATCGAAAAATCGAAATTTCCCGTTCACAAGACAGACCGCAAATAGCCTCGACGACATCCTCAATCTAGTAGATGCAACCGCTGAAGATGCTGCCACATACGTCAATCAGGCGCTCGATGTATTGCGACCGGGGCTTCCCGGCCCCCAAGGGCAAGAAGTCAACCAGGCGGCTCCCTATGAGCTTGTGAGAGAGATCATGCGGGCAGTAAACCATGAGTTCCGCGATTTGGCAGATAACGCACAGAACCGTCGCAGAATTGCCCATGAACAAGATCTTCTGATTAGCCTGATCATCGTTCGCAATGGCTGCGCACCAATGCCACAGGAGCGGCTCAAAAGGGCCGTGGCGCGTCTCCAAAGACGCCGTGTACTATTACCACCCAACAGCGGCCATGTCCGCGCCCTTGCCCCACGTTACCAACAAGCACGGCGGGTACTTCTTGCTGAGCAGCACAACAGTCGAGGCGGTACAGGGCACACCAATGAAGTGGACTAGATCTGAGCTCAGGTTTTACCTTAATTTGCATTGATGTCTCTGATGTCCGTCCCATGTCCGCAATTGTCTTGAGTGACTACGCGTCTGCTTTTCTCCGCCGCCAATCGCACCTAAACATTCCCTGAGCATGACCTGTGATTGCCCTTGAGCCCTTCACGGGTAAAGGGTAAATTATTGTCAGGACTGCGTAAAATGACGCGGTCTCGGGGCGTCGTAACCCCTCCCGTAGCGGCTGGTGTCAGCCGTAATGCCACCTCCTCAACCTTTATGGTCGGGGAGGCTGCGGCGTATGTCCAGAGCCTCGGCTTAAAGGCCGTAGCGGCTGTCTACGGGCGGCTTACGAACTCCCCGATCACCAGAGGAAACTCTGGTGGTCGTCAATTTTTATTTGGGAGTTGAGCTGTGGAAATTATTCTTGTCCTTGTCGGATTGCCTGCGCTGTTCGCATTGCCTGTTGGTCTGGTGATGCTGTTGTTTAAGAAGCGTCGAAAGCTGGGATTGAAAGTATCTGCCATTTCGTTCCTGGCGCTTGTGGTGTTCGGAGTGGCGATGCCTCAGGTCGAGCAGTGGAATGCAACTTCCGAAGGATATCTCAACGTCGCAGACAAGAAGCTTGCTGAAAAGGCTGGCTATGCCTCGGCGGAAGAATGGAACAGGGATCGCACAAAGGTTCTTGCTGAGCAGAGAGAAAAGCGGCAAGCGGACCTTGCAGCGGCTGAACAACGCGCCGCTGAAGAAGCCCGTCAGCGCGTAGAAGCCGCAAAGGTGACCAAAGTAGAACAGGCTCAGAAAGAAGCCGACCGGCAAGCCTCTGAACAGGCTGCAAAGGATGCTCATAAGGCCAAGAACGTGGCGAAGGTTTCCCAGATGGCCGACAGCATCGCTGAAAAGCTTCGTATGCACTACAGCATCGAACCGCGTCCACTCGGCAACAATCCAACCTTCTGTCAGCCACATGGCTTCTGCACGCTCTATGCAGGTGATTTCAAGATCGACGTGTATGGGGCTGGGATCGCTGAAATCGAAACCACGACCCAAGCACCTCAAAGCCGCTACAGGGAACTCTGTTCAGCAGTCCTGAGCGCCCTGTCCGGTTCAAATCTCGGCTTCGCCGCCGAGGTTATAGAGGGAGCATTCTACAGCGCCGGTCAAACCGGGCGGGTCAAGCTTGAGGTCACGGGAACAGAGGTTGACATCAAGCCCGATGGCATAGGCCTCATGGCTTGCAGCTTCTTCAAATATGGAAGCTGAAATGAACCCCGGTGCAATACACCCCTTGTCGAACAGAACAACCGGGAAGTCATTGTTCTGGGAGCTGGAGAAGCTCGGACGGGTCCGCCTGTCCCAGCACTTCTATTTCCGGCAGTTCCTTCACTCTGAGATTGCCACGGCTTTCAACATTCCGAATATTCCCAACAACCCAGCCCTCGCGATTGAGACCGGAACCTGTCTTTGCGAAACGATCCTTGAGCCCATCGTTGCCGAGTTCGGCCCAATAGTTATCCGGTCTGGTTTTAGGTCTGCGCGCCTGAATGAATTCGGCCACCGAATGGGCCTGAAATGCGCCAGCAATAAGAAGAATTACGCTGCGCATATCTGGGATCACTTGGATGACCATGGCCGCAGCGGAGCGTCCGCTTGCATCGTCATACCAGCCTTCAACGATGGATTGGGCGAATACCAGAACTGGGAAGAGCTATCGACGTACTTTCAATCGGCTTTGCCGTGCACAGAGCCGAAACGTTTCAAGAATGATAATGCGTTCAATATAGGTTGGAGATCAACACGCTTTGATCAACGAGAGAAGTCAAGTACATAAACATCTATTCTCGATTTGAGATCCGTCGGCATAGTCTCAAGAATTTTTGCCCTTAATTGATCCGCCGTCTCGATCCCGTGTTTTACGATCCCGGCAACGCTTTCATCGGGTCCATACCAATAAACGAGGTAAATACCTTGCATAGCCGCACTCGGGTGGATTGCATATCTTTTGTCTAACTGCTCGGCAGCAGCAACAAAAAGCTCACGATGCCATTGCCCCTTCGCCTCAACAACAAGCAGAATGTCTCGCCCATCGACATTTGTTCTTATTGCCAAATCAACTCGTTTATCATCACGTTGATGGAGTTCAATGCCCACCGTTAAACCGAGAGATGTACAACGCAGCTGCAGACGATCAGCGACAATTTTCGTAGTTGCGTTTTCATCTTTTCGTTCATAACTGCCATCTCTCTGGCGGTCGTAGAATAGGTATACCGGATCTGTCTCGGCTCCTCGTAACCAGCTTTTCATCTCTTCCAACAATTCTATTAGAAGAGCACGTAGATCCTCGACAGAAGCTATTTCCTGATTATCAAGCATTTGCACGACCTGGCGAGGTGAAGGCGGTTCAAAGTCCTGCAACGCAAGCTTCTTTAAGATGCCAGCTTTTTGCGCCTTCAGCGGCTGTTGGAAGTCCGAAAAACGACGGTCCATCAACAGGGCCTCGAGCACTGAGAGTGCCGAATTTGGTTTACTATGACGTATATCTAGCACCAAATCATTTAAGCAGCGATATGCAGTCTGCTCCGGCGGATCGCCTGTTCCCCAATGGTTCGGCAAAAAAACCTTCGGCCATTTGTCTATGAATGTACTAAGGATTACTTCGATTTTTTCAGCGGAAAGATTGACCCAAGGTTTTTGGCGAGTATCGCCAAATCGGTCTATCACTCCATTGATCAAGAGTAACTTCTCTCTGCTTTCGCCGAGCCAGCCCAACATTGCCTCGTCGCAATGATCAGAAAAAAGAAATTTTCTGAGGAACCAGAAGTCTCTTGCGGCAGACCATTTTTCTTTTTCATCTTCAGTCGGCTCAACACCCTCGAGCTCAGCAATTCGACGATCAATATATTGCAGTATCTCATCACAGGTATCAGAATTTGCAACTATGTCGAATAAAGCGCTCATTGGAGATAAATGCATCATCGGATATTTCTGCATCCAATCCCAAGCTAAACGATGTTGGAATTCCTTGAACTGCGGCTTTTCGTTGAGCCAGTGAACAGGTGGATGTTGACGTGTTGGGTCAGATAAAAGTGGTTCAATATATCGCCTCAAGAAGCTTTCAGCATTTTCGCTTGTCGACCAAATTTGAGTTTCAATCTCCTTTATGAAAGCATCTTTGTCTTTATGCTCACTGCCAAAATAATGAACGTCAGCTTCGGTTCTGACAGCTTCCAGTATCTTTTTATCAATTCCCGAAAGTGAACCGTCTTGGCGGAAATGTGCTAAGCATGCAGCATGCGCAACGATTACTATTTTGAATGTTCCGGGTTCGACAGCAATATCCTCGAGTGACTGAATATGTTGGCTTAACAACTCAAAACAATTGCACAACGCCTTGATATGAAAGTGTTCATCACCAGTTTCTGGAAAATCACTGTAATCGTCGCGTAAATAGCCATTAGCAAAAAACTCCAACCAACCCCAATGCCTACCAGCCTCTATTTGAGCGCGATTTTTAATGAAGTTTTTTTGGTTCTGTGAGCGTGTTTTCTGCATGCGTCGCTCTCGCTTACGCTCATTGGCCGAGCGCTTGGACAACCAAGTTCTAGATTGTTTATTCTGCTCCTTGACGGATTTATGCTTGAGAGCCCAGCGGTGGAGAAAGGCACGTTTTTCCATAGCTTGGGCCCGCATGTGTGATCGGAGCGGAATTTCGAAAGGCCCTTTTTCGTTAACACGATGGCGCGGAATATAAACTGACCACAACAGATCATTATCGTTTTCGAAAGCGAAGTCTATTAGGGCTCTATAGTCTGCTTCTTTAAACGCAAGTCCAGAATGTCCAAGACCAGTCTGAAGGGCATAGTTGAGATCGGAAATATCTTCCCAGTCTTTCAACTCTCCGAAAGCGAGTTGATGAATTTCCTGGCGAATTAGATCGTTATTTTGCAATGCAAATACCGCAGAAGAACCTCTACTAGCCTTTGCACGAGGATACCTCACGTTCTTTAACCAGCACCATATTTGAGATGCTGTTGGCATCTGTTCATCTAACTCGAAAAGATGATCAAGAAGTTTCCCGACCAAGCAACTACGGCCGTAGCGACAGAAGCAGTCGTAAAGGTGTGATCGTGGGCAATCACAAGATAAATCTTCACTCAAAGCATTGAGAAGAGCAATAGTATCTTGGTAGTTAAAGACACTTACTAATAACGTGATAAAATACCTTGACGGCCGATCAATTTCGACCTCCCGACCGCCTGGATAACATGTCGTTTCTATTACTCGAAGTAGTTGCAACCCGTCTATAAAAGACATTTGGCTGGGATAAAATTTCTCGAAAAGATTGGCTGCCAGCATCGAAGAAGTATACTCGCTTTGAACAAGCAATTTACGAAAAACCGTATTTCTGTCGAATTTTGGATTATCCACCAAGACCCGTAATGCCAATAACCTTTGCCCCTCACCTTTTGCGGGGTCCAACAACAAATCACTTACTACGTCAGTAAGCTTTTCTGCTGCCCTTGTTCCTTTCAATAACTCCAATAGCAGTGATTTAACACTATCAGAACCAGCGCCGTCACTCAGCATTTGCTGAACAAAGAGAACGACTTCATCAGTAAAGAACCCATCGGCGCTAAATTCACGCCACTCATCTGCACCACGAAAATTTGGGTTCAAATCCGCCAGCTCAGATAAGGCTTTCAAAAGCAATAGCTTGCTCGGCGAAGATAGTAGAGATGGGTCACCATTTGAAATTATTGTATATGGATCAAGTTCAATGACTGCACGTTCGATGGAAGGCCCACCCTCAATTGCCATCCAGGCCAGCATACCTCGAAGCTCATCACGGACAGTACTGTTGGGAGCAATAATGGAATAAATCCGCCTAACAGAAAGCGGGTCAGCGGGATTGTCTAATCGGGAGGTAAGATAGCTTGCAGCCCCAAATTCTGCGACAATGCGATGAATTGGCTCGTGATGGTCTGCATCCTCTGTTGGGCTGAACAATCCGGTGGCAATTGCCGCAACCCCAGCCTGAACATCAGTTAAACTCCCATGATAGGGGAAATCCCGATCTGCGTTGATTTCAGTTGCGGCAACACCTATTGCACCACTCAACAGAATTTTGCAGAACATCTCCTCAGCTTGTGATACAAAATGAGATGCTGGAAACCGACTAGATTGAGGGATATCTTCATTTAGTTCGCTGCCAAGTTTCTCAATAGCTCGCTTAAAAACTTCCCGCTTAGTAGTAAAAATGCCATCGTTGTGCTCGAATGCATCAGCAAAAATCTTAAGCATCTGAGGATTACCCAGAAGAGGGGCAACATCCAAGCGCGCTAGATTATTTGAAAAAAACTCAAAATCACTATCTGGCTTATATCCTGTGTAAAGTCTTCTTTGCTCATCTTCATTTAACTGATGCAAATAAGCTATTCTTGGGGTTGCTCTGAATACCTCTTCCACCGTTCTGGTACGTGCGTACTCCCATTCAAAAGACCTACTGGCAAGATAAACACGAGGGGGGTTCAGCTCTTCTGCCTTGATAATAAGCTGGTCGATTGCAGACTGATCTATCTTGGCAACTTCATCGAGGCCATCAAGCACAAGCACCTGATTTTGAGGAAAGTTAGTTTTGTGACGGAATTGACTAGCCCGGATCCGGTGAACCCCGTATTCAGCGGCGAGCCTCTTCATTAATTCGGTCTTGCCAGCACCTGGGCTTGCTAGCAAAATGGTGACCCGAGGACCGTCAAGGAGACTTTTTTCTTCTTCCAAGCGGCCTTTAATGGATACAAGGCGCTCAATGTATAAAGTATTCTCAGCCATAGGCTAAAAATAGCGATTAAGCCGCAATCGTCCATTGCAAATAACATTCCCAACAACTGAAATCACCAAAAAAACCTCGTACGGCAAAAAACTCAAAGTGTATCGCACAGGCCCGCTGTAATGAGACATCTCTGAACAGAACCAATTGTGTCTCAATAACATTATAATTGCCTTTATGAGACAGACTGGTAAAATGTCTAGACCCTAATGAGACACTACGGTTTTAGACATGCTAATTGGATATGCCCGAACATCGACCGCTGATCAGGAAGCTGGCTTTGAGGCCCAATTGCGTGACCTTAGCAATGCTGGCGTCGAGAAGATCTACAGTGAAAAAGTATCTTCGATTGGGCAACGAGACGAACTCACGAATGCACTTGACTATGTGCGGGAGGGAGACACGCTGGTCATCACAAAACTGGACCGTCTTGCACGCTCAACAGCCGACCTCCTGAAGGTCATTGATCATCTGGACCAAAAGAAGGTCAGTCTTCGCATCTTGGATTTTGGTGGCAGCGCCGTGGATACCAAATCCCCTACCGGCAAGCTGATGTTGACCATGTTCGCGGCAATGGCTCAGTTCGAACGTGAGATCATGCTGGAGCGCCAGCGCGAAGGGATTGCCAAGGCAAAGGCCGAAGGCAAGTACAAAGGCAGAAAGCCGACTGTTCGGAACCGGGCGGACGAAATTCAAGCGCTTAAGGAACAAGGCCTTGGTGCGTCAGCCATTGCAAAACAACTCGGCGTAGGCAGAGCTTCTGTCTACCGAGCACTTAACGCCAAGTGATTTTGATGAAACCAATTGAAAGTTATCGTTTAGCCATTGCCCTTCGATACTGGAGGGCTGCTCACCTCATAGTTAGCAATCAGATTAGACCAGTCGAATATATGGAGCCTGTTGGACATCTATTATCTATGTCTGCAGAAGTTGGGCTTAAGGCTTTCCTATCGGGGCGTGGTTATAGTGACAAGAAGCTTCAGAAAGTAATCAGTCATGATCTAGAGAAGTGTATGTGGCACGCTATCCGTGAAGGACTGAAGGTTGATGCGAATGATGTATCCTGTGTTCTGACTATGCGCCCGACACATCTAAGCAACCTCTACCGATACGGGATGCCTGGAAAAAATGATGGCGGTGTACAGACAGGTGTTGTGATGATGTTCGATGAGCAAATGACTTTGTCACAAATGGCTAAACTTCTAGACCGCATTTCGGGATCAGGAGATGCACTTAGGAGTTGGTTCAAAAGCCCTAAACCTTTCGATTGGCCTGAAACTGAACCAGTTTTACAAGCTGTGGATCTCGAACAATTCAATCTAATAAAAGCTCAGGTCAAAAGAAGGCATGACAACATCGAGGCCATCAACTCTAAGCTTTAAATTACGAGCTATCATACCGTATTCTACTGGATATTTTTGTTGAGGACGCACCATGAACATTGCCTGCATTGGTTGGGGTTCGCTGATTTGGGATCCACGTGATTTGCCGATTAGAGGACGTTGGTACGACGATGGCCCATTGCTACCAGTAGAGTTTTCTCGGCAGTCTCAGGATGGACGGGTCACACTTGTTTTGGACGGAAACGCTGCTCGTGTGAGATCTCTGTGGGCATTGCTCGATTGCACTGACGTTAAGCTGGCAGCAGAAGCATTGCGAGCACGAGAGGGCATCCTCAAGAAAAACATCGAACATCATATTGGCCGATGGGTTGAAGGGGACGACGATCCAAGCCTCATTTCTGGATTATCCGGTTGGGCCAAAGCTCACGGCATCAATGCGGCTGTATGGACTGCACTACCGCCAAAATTCGATCAGCAAAACGACAAGACACCGTCCGAAGCCGAAGTTCTTGGCTACCTCCAATCACTCCGGGGCAAATCACGCAACAATGCAGAAAACTACATTCGAAGCGCTCCGCCTCAAATCGACACCGCATACAGACGTGCAATTGAGGCTACGCTCGGGTGGAGTTATCAGGCCTAGCGAACTGCTCAACCAAGGTGGTACACAAAGGTACACTTGACCAAAATATAAATACAATTTAATCAATTACTTATGCTCGAAATTTACAAATCCCTCTCCCGCTACCACTTTTCCTAGAAAACACGTGTCGGTACGACAACGCACAAGAAAACGGTTGTTTGTATTCTGCTTTGCCTGGGAGGTCGTGATTGAGGCAGGCGGGTCGGGTTTCGGTAGCTTCCACATCTTCAGCTGCGTCTGCATCCGCCTCTCATCTCAGATTGACGGCAGTATCCGACTTGCTGGCTACATACGTGGCATCACCCTCAGCCTGATCCTCCGCCAATAAGGCGGTCCACCGCTATGTTCAGGAAAGCGGAGGATTTAACCGCGCGGTCTTTGGCCCCCTCGCTTCCATTAGTCGGCAATAACGCTTTGCCTCTGCTGGCCAAGGCCATCGATGCCGAGTTCCACGACATCTCCGGCTTTCAAATAGCGTGGCGGTTTCATACCCATGCCAACGCCTGGAGGAGTGCCAGTTGATATTACGTCGCCGGGATGCAGCGTCATAAACTTACTGAGATAAGAAACGAGATGGCCGACCCCGTAGACCATGGTCTGTGTCGTGCCGTCTTGAACTTTCTCGCCGTTTACCGTCAGCCACATCTTCAGATTTTGCGGATCTTCAATCTCGTCACGCGTAACCAGCCAAGGGCCAATCTGACCGAAATTGTCACAGGACTTTCCCTTAGTCCACTGCCCCGCTCGTTCGATCTGGAACTCTCGTTCAGAGACATCGTTGGTAACCGAATAGCCGGCAACATGTTTCATCGCGTCCGCTTCGGAAACATATTTGGCCGGGGAACCAATTATGACGGCAAGTTCAACTTCCCAATCGGTTTTTGTACTACCGCACGGGATCACAATCGGATCATTCGGACCACAGATGGCGCTTGTTGCCTTCATGAACATTACCGGTTCAGGCGGAACATCCATACCGCTTTCGGCGGCATGATCGGCATAGTTTAGGCCAATGCAGATAAATTTTCCTGTACCCGCAATGGGCGGCCCAAGGCGCGTGTCCGGACCAACTTCAGGAAGGCTTTGGGTATCAATCCCGCGCAAGGCAGACAAACCGGCATCAGTCAGAACTGCACCGGCAATATCTGGAACGACCCCAGACAAGTCTCGAACAATACCTTGTTCATCCAATAGGCCCGGCCTTTCGGCGGCCGGTGCGCCATGGCGCAATAGTTTCATAAATCATACCCTGGAAAGCGATGGACCTGCGGTTTTTGCCGCAGGCCCGGTGAAGATGGGGTCAATCGTACAGAACGGCCGCGATTTTTGGGTCGTCCATATTCGAAGCGTCGTAGTAATAGAATCCGGTATCGATGATCGGCGGAACCTTTTCACCTTTCATGGTCATGACAGCGGCTTTGACGGTTTCATAGCCAATTCCAACGGGATTCTGAGTGATAGCCCCGGCCATAAGCCCCGAACGCACGGCTTCTTTCTGAGCCGCACCACTATCAAAGCCAATTATCACGATATCAGCATTTGCTTCCTTTACGCCGTTTACAACGCCGATTGCCGATCCTTCATTGGCACCAAAGATACCTTTGAGGTCCGGATTTGCCGTCAGGATAGATTTGGTTATTTCAGTCGACTTCAGGTGGTCACCACCACCATACTGAACCGACACGACTTTGATGTCCGGATACTTCTCGGCGATCCGATTAACAAATCCATCCACCCGGTCAATACCTGTGCGGCTGGTTTGATCGTGAGATATCACAGCAACATTCCCGGCGCTCCCGATCGCTTCAGCCATTTTATCAGCCGCAAGAGCTGCAGCAGCCACATTGTCGGTTGTGGTCGTCGTAACAGGGATCTCACTGTCCACACCGCTGTCAAAGGCGATCACAGGAACTCCGGCTTTTTCGATTTTGCGGAGCATTGGAATGGATGCCTGGCTATCAACTGCCGCAAACCCTATAGCCGCAGGCTCCTTCGCCAAGGCTGCTGCCAGCATGTCTATTTGCCGGTCGACCTGACCTTCATTGTCTGGCCCCTCGAACGTAATCTCAACGTTGAATTCTTCTCCTGCCTTTTCGGCGCCGATTTTCACGGCCTGCCAGAACTGGTGGGAAAAGCCTTTTGAAATAAGCGGCACATAGGGTTTATCCGCGGCAATTGCCAAGGTGCTTCCTGATATCAAAGTGGCGGATACCAAAGTGCCGAGTAGTATGCGTCTGCATATCATTTTCATCTCCCATCGTTAAGTCACATACGTTCGGATAGTTGATTGAGGACGCGAACCGCCCCTCTTGTTATTCTCAAGCCGCTTTCCTGCGGCGAACCATGTCGGCGTAAACCGCGAGAATGATGATTGTTCCTGTAACAACCGTCTGCCACTCCTGGGCGACCGACAAGATCCGCAATCCGTTGGTCAATACAGCCATGATCAATGCACCAATGAGTGTGCCCACGATCGTGCCGCGTCCACCAGACAGCGATGTCCCACCGATTACAACCGCGGCAATGGCTTCCAGTTCATACCCAAGGCCGAGGGCGGGTTGTGCCGAATTCAATCGGGACGCAATGACAAGCCCTCCGATTCCGACGATCGCCCCTGCCATCGCGTAAATCGCAATCTTCCATCGATCTGTATTGACACCTGAAAGGCGTACGGCTTCCTCGTTGCTTCCCAACGCAAAGCAATATCGGCCCAGAACTGTCCGGTTCAGAATCCACGCAGTTCCACCTGCCACCAGGAATAGGATGAGAACTCCGTTCGGTATTGGAAGAGCAGGAAAAACATCACCGATGACTGAACCAAGAGAAATGGCATCAAAACCCGGCGTGTTATTGAAATAGATTGGACGGGTGCCTGAAATGACTAGCGCAAGGCCTTTCAAAATCAGCATCATCCCCAACGTGGCTATGAACGGCGGTATTTTCATCTTGGCGACGAAGGTGCCTGAACAGAGCCCACAGAACGCACCCGCTGCGATGGCTGCCACGATACCTACCGGCAATGGCAGGCCCATATTGGTTAGAACAACACCCGCGATCACCGCACAAAAGGTCATCATGGTACCGACGGAAAGGTCGATCCCGCCTGTTATGATGACCAAAGTTGCGGCGACGGCCAGCACTCCATTTACCGACGTCGCCTGCAGGATGGCGATCATGTTGGAAGTCTGCATAAAGTTTGAGGAGGCGATCGAGAACCCAATCAAAAGGATGATTAGACTGGCAAAAGCGAGCAATTTCTGGTGGGCACCGGTATCGACAAGCTTCGTGAAGACAGATTGGCTCTCAGACGGATTGGCCATGGTCATTGGAAATGCCTCCCTGGCTGCATGGCTGGCTGCCGAAGCGTAGCCAAATGCATTATTTCTTCTTGTGTAGTTTTCTCTCCACCGGGCAAAATGCCGGTCAGCCGGCCTTCACACATGACCGCAATCCGGTGGCTCAGACGCATGATTTCCGGCAGTTCCGACGAGATCACGATGATCGCCCTGCCCTCTGACGCCAGTTTCTTCAGCAGCTTGTAGATTTCGGATTTGGCGCCAACATCTATGCCCCGCGTCGGTTCATCAAAAATGAGAATGTCGCAATCTCTGTAGAGCCACTTGGCAATCACGACTTTTTGCTGGTTCCCACCGGAAAGGAGACGAACTTCCTGCCGGTCCGAAGGCGTTCTAATCTCAAGTTTTTGGATATACGCTTGGGCCGTCCGGCGCATGTCATCCTCACGCAATACCCCGGACCGGCCCGAAAAGCGGTCAAGGCTTGCAAGCGCGATATTTGTGCGAACATCCATACCGGTCGCCAGGCCAAAATGCTTCCGGTCTTCGGACAAGTATCCAATTCCGGCTTTAACCGCGTCGGCCGGTTTTGAAATGGCGCAAGTCTTTCCGTGAACACGGATTTCTCCGCTATCGCGCGGGTCTGCCCCAAAAATCGCCCGGGCAACTTCTGTACGGCCAGCCCCCATGAGGCCCGCAAATCCCAGTATCTCGCCTTTTTTGACCGAAAAACTGACATCTTGGATTTCCCGACCCCGATTGAGACCATTCACGTCCAGAACCGTTTCCGCCTTCGACAGGTCCGGAACTTCTACAGCTTCATTCGAAAGCTCTCGACCAACCATCATCGAAATGATTTTGGAGACTGGTGTATCTGCAGCTTGAACGGTTCCGACATATGCACCATCGCGCATGACCGTTACCCGGTCCGCAATCTTCTTCAACTCATCCATTTTGTGACTGATATAGATGACACCGACGCCATCTGATTTGAGCTGGTGAATTATTTCGAACAGCTCGGCGATCTCGGCATCGTTCAAGGCAGCTGTCGGCTCATCCATAATCAGGATCCGCGACTTGTATGAAAGCGCCTTGGCGATCTCCACCATCTGCTGCTTGGCGATTGTCAGCTCGCCCACCACTGTCTTGGGATCAAGCGTGAGATTCATCGACGAAAAAATCTCTTCCGTTTTCCGGTTGAGAGCTGTTTCATCAAGACGGCCAAACGTTTTGCGGGGCTCGCGGCCGATAAATATGTTTTGCGCAACAGTCAGGTCATTCATCAAGCTGAGCTCCTGATGAATGATGCCAATGCCGAGATCCTGGGCGGCCCGCGGACCATCAAGCTCTGTTTCTTCCCCCAATACCTGGAGACTGCCACTATCTTTTTCGTAGATACCGGACAGGATCTTCATGAGCGTGGATTTTCCAGCGCCGTTCTCACCCATCAGGGCGTGGACCTCACCGCTTTTCAGCTCAAAGTTCACCGATTTCAGAGCGTAGACGCCCGGAAACCGCTTCTCGATCCCTGTCATGGTGACCAGAGTGGTCATATTGACGGCCCTCCCAAGCCGCAAGAAAAACACTCGCTAGATCGTCACGCCTCCGTCGACCAGAAAGCCCTGTCCCGTGACATAACTGCTCTCATCTGAAAGCAGGTAGACAATCAATGGGGACATATCGTCGACAGTGGCGAGCCTTCCAATCGGTTGACGCGCGATGAAGTCTTTTTCCGCTTGCACAGGATCGGGGGCACTTTCGATCCGACCCCTCAAGGATGGAGTGTCGACCGTTCCCGGGCACAGTGCGTTGCACCGGATACCCTGGCCCACGAAATCTGCCGCGATGGCTTTTGTTAGCCCCAGAACCGCAGCTTTGGTTGCGCCATAGATCGTCCGGTTCGTGAACCCTTTGATCGAAGATGCCATGGACGACATGTTCAAAATCGAACAGCTCCCGGTCGCCTTTGCGCGTTCAAGCATCTTTGGCAAAAATGCGCGATTCATCCGAACCATGGAGGAAACATTCAGGTCAACACCGAATGCCCAGTCTTCTTCGGTCACATCAAGGATCGTACCGTTGTGAACCACACCTGCGCAGTTAAACAACCCGTCCAAAGGCGGCAGTTCGCCTGCAAGAATGTCGGCAGCCTCACGATCCCGGACATCCAGGATACGAGTGCCAATACCAGGATTTTCACCGGCCAAAGTAGCCAAAGTGTTTTCATTGATATCTGCGGCAAACACCTTTGCGCCTTCCTTGGCGCAGGCGATCGCGGCCGCACGGCCCATTCCCTGGCCTGCCGCAGTGATTAGAATTGTCTTTCCAGCCAACCGCATTGAAACGCAGCCTCCCGATAATTTAGCCATCCAGCATGGCAACAGCTATTCGGTGTCCGTTAAGGACCAAACCGAGTTACATCACCGCTCCGATCTGCCACGGAACAAATTCGACCCCACCGAAGCCAAGTTCTTCACTCTTGGTCTTTTCACCTGAGGCAACACGAACAATGGCATCGAAAATCTCGGCGCCCTTGTCCTCCAGACTGACAGCATCCGTGACAACGTTACCGCAGTTGATGTCCATGTCTTCAGACATGCGCCCATACATTTCCGAATTCGTAGCAAGCTTGATACATGGCGTCGGCTGATAGCCAGACACGGACCCGCGGCCAGTCGTGAAGACAATGATATTGGCTCCAGACGCAATCTGACCGGTTACAGAACACGGATCGAAGCCAGGACTGTCCATAAAGACAAATCCCTTTTTGTCGATCTTTTCACCGAACCTGTAGACTTCATTAAGAGGAGCCGATCCGCCCTTTGCCGTGGCCCCCAATGACTTTTCGAGGATAGTCGTCAATCCGCCACGCTTGTTTCCAGGAGATGGGTTGTTGTCCATCTCCCCTCCGTTTCGCGCCGTGTAGTCTTCCCACCAACGCACGCGTTCAATGAGCTTTTTGCCAACTTCCACTGAGACCGCACGCCGTGTGAGCAGATGCTCCGCACCGTAAATTTCGGAAGTTTCCGAAAGAATGGTCGTACCGCCGTGCCGAACCAAAAGATCAGAGGCAATCCCCAGAGCGGGATTGGCGGTGATCCCCGAATAACCGTCCGAACCTCCGCACTGCATGCCAACCATTATTTCAGACACCGGCGCCTGGCTACGTTCTGCCTGATTGGCGCTTTCCGCCAAGACGCGCAGCTCTTCAAGCCCAGTCTCAACTGTTCTGCGTGTTCCGCCCGATTGCTGGATAGTCATATATCGGAAATCACTACCCGGCTTCAGCGCCTGCCGGCCAACCAGATCGGCAATCTGCATGACTTCGCAACCAAGCCCGACAAGAAGAATTGCTCCAAAATTAGGGTGTTGCGCGTAGCCGGATAACGTCCGGAACAAGGTTGCGTAGCCTTCATCCTTGGCAGACATGCCGCAACCGGTGCCGTGAACTATGGGTACGATCCCGTCGATGTTCGGGTAGTCGTCTAGAAATCCGTTTTTTTCTGCAGCCTCGGCTATGAAACGCGCCACCGATCCAGAGCAATTCACCGAGGTCAGGATGCCAATGTAGTTTCGTGTACCGACCCTACCGTTCGGACGGACATAGCCTTGAAAAGTTCGATCTTCCGAAATCGGCTCGAGTGCCATATTGGCCTCGGCATAGCTGTAGTCCTGTATATGGTCGCCCATGGCAAGGTTATGGGAATGAACATGGGCCCCTGCAGCAATGCCCACTTTCGCCTGGCCGATGATCTGGCCATAGCGGATGACGAACGACCCTTTGGAAATCCCAAAGCGCGCAATCTTGTGGCCCCTGTCAATTGGCTCGGTCAGCGCCACACCAACATGCCGCACGTTATCACCCGGCCGAAGATCATTCAGCGCGATGACAACATTGTCGTCAGCATGTAACAAAATTGCGTTGGCGCGGCTTTTAAGCACAAATTCTCTCCCCGAAGCAGCTTTTTGGCAGCGCGTTCTTGCCCAACCGATAACTTGACACAACGACTGTGTCAACTAACATGTTAGTATTCAATATGAGGAAGTCATGATTCCAGCGACCGAGCCAACCGAAGACAAATACCGGCTCTCAGACATCGCAAAAATGAGTGGCTCGCTGGCACACCGTGTGCACGCAGTCCTGCGCGAAGCTATTCTGGCTCTCCACCTGCCTCCAGGTACCATGCTGAGAAAACAGGTGATTTGCGAACAGCTTGGCGTCTCCCGATCACCGGTGACCGAGGCAATCACGCGTTTGGCTGCTGAAGGTCTCGTCGAGGTCATTCCTCAGTCTGGCTCGCGGGTAACCAAGTTTTCTATGCCAGAAATCCGTGAAGGCGCGTTCCTACGCGAAGCAATTGAACTCGCCGCCGTCGCCAAGGTCGCAGCGGAGCGTACCAGTGGTCAGCTTACGGAGCTGAAGCGGAACATGCGCCTTCAGGCAATGTGCATTGAGGAAGGGGACGAGACCGGTTTTTACCGTGAAGACGAGCGTTTTCATGAGCTGATTTTGGAGTTCACCGGATATCCGAAGCTCAGTTCGCTCTCAGCCACAGGTTGGATTCAGGTGAACCGCGCCCGGCAGCTCTTGTTGCCGCTGCCGGAACGGGCGGAAAGCGCATTCAGGGAGCATGAGGCCATTCTGAAGGCGATCGACGCGGCAGATCCGCAGGCGGCACGCATTGCCATGGAAAGACACTTGAGTGAGCTTGTCACCAGACTGGAACCACTGTCCCGGGAACGTCCGGATTTGTTTGACTGACCGGATGATCGGAAAACCAAAGAACGGGAACATTAAAATGCCCACGCTCTCCAAGCGCCCAATGAAGGGTCGCAACAAGGAAACGCTCCCACTTACCGAAATGGGATTTGGTGGAGCACCACTGGGCAATCTCTATCGCAAGGTCTCAGAAGACGATGCGCAGGCAGCTCTTCAAACAGCCTTCGACTTGGGGATCCGCTTCTTTGACACGGCCCCGCAGTATGGACTTGGCCGCTCGGAGGAACGGTTTTCGCGGGCAATTGAGCGGTTTGGCCGGGAGAACATCATACTCTCCACCAAGATCGGCCGTCTCTTGCTCGACTGCAAGCCAGAAGAGGTCACGCCGGAAGCCTTTACCGATGTTCCGCAAAAGCGGATCGTGTTTGATTACAGTTATGACGGCGTCATGCGCAGTTACGAGGCAAGCAAGGCCCGGCTGAAGGTTGAGAAGGCAGACATCCTTTTCATTCATGACGTCTGCGCATTTTCCCAGGGCTCTCAGGAAATGAGCGATCAAAGGGTTCGCGAACTGTATGACCTTGGCGGCTACCGTGCGCTCACCGAACTCAAGGCATCTGGAGAGATTAAAGCCATCGGTGCTGGCGTGAATGAATGGCAAGTTTGCGAGAAACTGCTTGGCCTGTCTGAGTTCGACTGCTTTTTGCTGGCCGGGCGCTATACGCTACTGGAACAGGATGCACTGGAAAGTTTCTTACCTCTTTGCGAGAAAAGGGACGTTGCCATCATACTCGGTGGTCCCTACAACTCCGGAATTCTGGCTACAGGGGCCGTTGAAGGTGCAAAGTACAATTATGCCGATGCCCCGCCAACCATCCTGGATCGGGTGCGGCGGATCGAACAAATTTGCAAAGATCACGATGTCAAGCTGATTGGGGCCGCGCTTCAGTTTGTTCTCGGACATCCATGTGTGAAGACGGTGATACCGGGCGCAGTCAACGCCCGCGAGGTTGAAGCGAACGCCGCCCTCATGAGCATGCCAATTCCGGCAGCCTTTTGGCGGGACATCAAATCAGCGGGCCTCATACGAGATGATGCACCGGTGCCGGAGGAGAAATAATGCTGCTTGGTCTGCCCCCCCTTCTCTCGCCCAATCTACTCTACGCACTTAGAGCGATGGGGCATGGCGACGAAATTGTGATCGTTGACGCTAACTTTCCGGCCGAAAGTAAAGCTGAATTCCTGGTCCGCCTGGACGGGGTTACTGCGACGGACACGCTTGAAGCCATCCTCCAGGTGCTGCCGCTTGACACATTTGATCCCGCACCCGCTCTTACGATGGAAGTCGTTGGAGACCCGGATAATACGCCCCCCATTGTATCTGAATTTCAAGAGATCATTGAACAGACTGCCGACACGCCTGCAATCATCACCCCCCTTGAGCGATATGCTTTCTACAGCCGTGCGGAGCGTGCTTTTGCCATCGTGCAGACTGGCGAAACCCGGCTTTACGGCAACATTATTCTGAAAAAGGGAGTGGTAACTCCGTGACCGGTCCCGCCCAGCGTATCGATGCACACCAGCACTTTTGGAAAGTGGATCGGGGAGATTATGGCTGGCTAACATCTGATCTTGGACCGCTTTATCGTGACTTTGAGCCAGAGCATCTGGCCCCCCTACTGAAGGCGCATGGGGTTTTTGGAACCATTCTTGTTCAGGCTGCGCCGACGGAAGCAGAAACTGCGTTCATGCTGTCACTTGCGGAAACACATGACATCATATTGGGGGTAGTCGGTTGGGCTGATTTTGATAGCCAGCAGGCTCCCCAACGCATCTTGGAGCTTTGTTCTCACCCCAAACTCGTCGGACTAAGGCCGATGATCCAGGACATCGAAGACGATCAATGGATGCTCACACCATCCGTCTCCAATTGCTTGGGAGAGATGACCCGGGCCGATCTTACCTTTGATGCGCTAACCCTGCCCCGGCACCTTGGTCATCTGCTCAAACTCTTGCGCCAGCACCCGGACTTAAGAGTTGTTGTCGATCATGGGTCGAAGCCAGAGATCAGCGAAGGTGCCTTCGATACCTGGGCAAAGGATCTCGACGCGATCGCGCAGAACACATCCGCCTATTGCAAACTATCTGGCTTGGTGACCGAGGCATCCAAAAACTGGACAGTAGATGAGCTGAAACCCTACGTGGATCATTTGCTGGAAGTGTTTGGGCCCCAACGCCTGATTTGGGGCAGCGACTGGCCCGTTTGCACACTAGCTGCAACGTATGACGAATGGTATCTGGCATCCGAGCAACTTTTGTCAGGCCTAACGGCAGAAGAAAAACACCGTATTTGGTGCGATAACGCTCTTGAGGCTTATGGACTGGGGTAGATGGAAGAGATTTGGGGCACCGCTAAGATTGCTCGCATCACAATCACCCCTTCGTATTATCCAGATTCGAACATACAACCGGCCTGATCTTTGCTTGGACAAATATACCGGCAATTTCGGTAAGCCCTGTCGTAATTGCCCCTGTTGTTTTGAATACTCGGAAATTAATGCACTGGAACAGCCTCCCTACCAATTTACAGCTCGCGGGAATTTCTCGAGAGCATTGCGAAACCGGAATGGCTGTATCTTTGATACTAGTCCGGATAACTTTATCTGCTTCGCACTTGATTCCGCTCATTGGACGCCAGGAAACACAGCTCCAACAGCGGACACGATGCGAGGAAAGAGCAATTGCGCTCCTTTTCCACCTCAGCTCAGCGCGACGTGCTTGCCGTCAGTCCGCAGCTTCCAGTTCCAATCTTGGTGACAACGCAGTGGGGTCAAGTTTCAAATGAATGATACTGGGAACCGAAGCCTGACGAGCGCGAGCAAATGCGTCCGGAAAATCTTCATCTCTGGTTACCCTAATACCCAGGCCTCCATAGCTCTCCGCTAGAACCGCAAAATCAGGATTAGTCAGCTTGGTACCTGAGGGGCGCAATGGGTAGTTCCGCTGCTGGTGCATGCGGATTGTTCCGTACATGCCGTTGTCGCTAATGAGAACGACAACATTTGCATTTTGCTCACAGGCCGTACCGAATTCCTGGCTAACCATCTGAAAACAGCCGTCGCCGGCCAGGCAGACAACGTCCCTGTCTGGGTGTTGGAGTTTAGCAGCAATAGCGGCTGGAAGCCCATAACCCATTGATCCGGAGGTTGGAGCCAGCTGCGTCCGCCACCCACGGTATCGATAGTATCTGTGAAGCCAAGCGGAATAGTTTCCAGCGCCATTGGTAAGGATGGCGTCATCACCAAGAGCGGAATTTAGATGGTCGATCACCTTCTCCATTTTCAGCGCACCGGGCGTTTCCTGCAATTTCTGCCAGGCTACATAGTCCAATCGCGCTTCTTTCGTTCTAGGCCGGAGCGCGGAAGCCGATGCAGCCTTAGCAAGCTGGATACATGCAGGACCGGGTTGAGCGACGACCGCAAAGTCCGGGCGGTATACACGGCCAATTTCCGAGGGGTCCGAATGAATATGAATGAGACTCTGGTCAGGCACAGGTGACTTCAAAAGAGTGTACCCGGAAGTTGTCATCTCGCCCAGGCGAGCTCCAAGCGCAAGAATGACATCAGCATTACGGACGCGTTCTGCCAAAGCAGGATTGATACCGATCCCCACATCGCCAATGTAATTCGGATGGCGATTGTCCAAATAGTCCTGGCAGCGGAAGGAAGCACCAACGGGAAGATCAAGGTTGCTGGCAAATTCAGCAAGCGCTGAACAGGCCTCGCTTGACCACCCACCTCCACCGACGATAACCATCGGATCCTGCGCCTTTTTCAATCGATCAATGACGGCAACAATGTCTTCTTTAGGCGCCATGCCAGACGGCAAAACCGCCTTGGGCGCGGCTTCGCCAACTGCCGGGCCTGATAACATATCTTCTGGAAGCGCTAGAACAACAGGGCCAGGCCGCCCAGTTTGAGCAACATGAAAGGCGTGGGACACGTATTCCGGTATTCGATCCGCCCGGTCAATCTCGGCCACCCACTTAGCCAGCGGACCGAACATGGCTCGGTAGTCAACTTCCTGAAAGGCTTCGCGGTCTCGCTGATCACTTGCAACCTGTCCTACAAACAGGATCATAGGCGTTGAATCCTGGAACGCTATATGGACGCCAGCGCTAGCGTTGGTCGCACCAGGCCCTCGGGTTACGAAAGCCACACCGGGCTCGCCAGTCAGCTTGCCGGCAGCTTCTGCCATCATAGCCGCACCACCCTCCTGGCGAGCTACGATGACGTCAATTTCCGAATCTCTCAGACCATCAAGAGCAGCAAGAAAGCTCTCTCCTGGAATGCAGAAAACACGTTCGACCCCCTGTGCAACGAGACAGTCGGTCAGGAGCGCGCCGCCATGGCACGTTGTACATTCACTCACGATGTCACCTCAGGTGTTAGTCAGGCGAAGTCTTCGCGCGCAGCGAGCCGCTCGGCAGCACGCTCAAAGCGTTGGCGCGTTGCCAGCCTCGCCGCCTCTGCGTCTCCAGCCGCCAAAGCCACAATCACAGCACGGTGCTCGTCCAGGATTTCAGTTCCGAATTCAGACGCCGCTGCGTTTTTAAGGAATGCCGATCGCAGATTATTCTGGATATTCGTTTCGATCATTGAAACAACATCCACATAGTAGGGGTTGCCTGATGCCACGGTAATTTTCCGATAGAGCAGCAACTCTAGATCTACCCGTTCTTCAAGAGCGGCCTCAGGACCAAGCAGGTCCGCGGCTTCCATCTTTTTGAAGATGCCTTCAATTTCAGCCATTTGTTCGTCCGTTCGCGATTCTGCAGCAATCGCGGAGGCACCTGCCTGCACTCCAGTGCGCAACTGTAGCAACTGGACAATCTGCTTTCTTATTTCAAAACATGCCGGGCTGATGCGGAATGCGCTTCGCTTGCTGGGATCAGCAACAAATGCCCCAACCCCGCGCCTGGAATCGACCACGCCGTTGTATCGCAGAAAAGATATGGCTTCTCTGACCACTGTTCTCGCGACGCCAAACCGTTCGGATAGCTCAGCTTCTGTCGGAAGTCGGTCACCTGGCTTCAGCTGCCCACTTTCGATGGCATTGCTGATCGAAACCGCGACTTCGTCTGGCAGGCGACGTGGGCGGTCAATTCGATCGAACAGGGAGGTGGTTTCGTTCATATTTGCGCTCCAGCTGGCTCGCATATTTTCGTAGTGCAATTCATCGCAAGAGCCAACACAAATATAAAAACAGAAAACCTGTTGTCTGACAACTGCTTTTATGTTTTCTTATAAAAAACACGGAGGAGCGCATGGCCGCGGAACGTATTGCATTGCTTGGGCTGGGTGGCATGGGCCGGGGACTGGCCAAAAACATGCTTCTGTCCGGATTGGATCTGACAGTTTTAGACTTGGATACCGGCGCCGTTGAACACGCTGCTTCGCAAGGTGCAAAGGAAGGCGTTTCAGCGGTTGATATGGCGCGAAACGCGGATGTCTTTGCTGTTTGCATTACAACTGCAGAGGCAGTTCAGGCATTGGCTCTGGGCCCAGACGGGGCTTTGGCGGCAATGAAGCCAGGAAGTGTATTTCTGGATCACACGACCGTTTCGGTGGAGCATGTCGACAAGATGCGCAAGGCCTGCGAAGAGCGCGGCATCCACTATGCTGAAGCGCCTATGACGAGAACGCCGTTTCATGCAGACCGGGGCGAAGTCAACATTCTCTTTGGCGGCAGCGATCAGCTTCTAAAGCGTCTTCGGCCAATCTTCGATACCTATGCGGAGAACATTTTTCATGTCGGGCCAGCGGGTCACGCAATACGGCTGAAACTCATTCACAACTATATCGCCTTTGCCAACGTTGCGAGCTTCTGTGAAGGCTTTGCGCTCGCGGCAAAGGAGGGCCTCGACATGACCAAGGTCATTGGCATCATCTCCGCTGCTGGCGGCAAGTCAGGGATGATGGACCTCTACGGAGAAATGACCCTGCGCCGCGATTTCACGCCTCACATGTCGCTGGCAAATGCCCAGAAAGATGTCAGGTACTACGCTGAGTGGCTAGCTTCAGCTGGCATGCCCGGTTTCATGGCCGATTCTGTTCATCAAACCTACGCGCTGGCTTCCATCATGGGGCACTCAGACGAGGGCTGCACAGCAGTGATCAAACCTTACGAGGAATTTTCCGGGGTGGAAGCAATGCTCCCGCCCAAATCCGAAGACTGATTCCGTCACTCGGCACTCGATCGTTGCCTGTACGGACCTTTTGGCATCACCAGGGAGGAACCAACGATGCTCAGAACTACACTACTTGCTACCTTTGCGGGCCTGTCGCTAGCGTCGAGTGCCTTGGCACAAGACGTTACTTTGCGCTTAGCACATTTTGCCGCCGAAACACATCCCGGTCATCTCGCTGCAATTCAGTTCGCAGATAATGTGAAGAAGCGCACGAATGGCGCGATCGAAGTTGAGCTCTATCCGGCAAACGAGCTCGGCTCACCTCCAGAACAGCTTGAGCAGACAATCCTCGGCGCAATCGAGATGAACCTCCCGACACAGGGTGGACTCGACAAGTACGAGAAAGCATTCGGCACGGTTATGACCCCATTTGCCTTCTCGTCTTACGAGAACGCCCACGAGATATTGGATGGGCCCTTCATGGAGTGGGCCGCCCCAAAACTGGAAGACCAGGGCCTGGTCATGCTTTCCAATTGGGAATATGGCTTTCGTAACATTACCAATTCAGTGCGCCCCATCGAAAAGCCGGAAGATGTTGAAGGCTTGAAACTGCGCACTCCGCCAGAGCTTCAGATTGTTGCGGCTCTTGAAGGCCTGGGTGCAGCGACAACCCAGATTGCCTTTCCGGAACTGCCCAATGCACTGAACCAGGGCGTCGTCGACGGTCAGGAAAACCCGATCGGTGTGATTTATCACTATAAACTGAACGACTTCCAAGAAAACCTGGCGCTTACACGCCACGTCTACAACTCGATGGTTCATGTCATCAACAAGGATGTGTTTGACGGGCTGACTGCTGAGCAGCAGGCGGTTCTGCGAGAGGAGAGCAAGGCTGCCGGCGACATGATGCGTGCAGCCGTCATCGCGCAAGAGGAAGAGGAAATAGCGGCGCTCGAAGCCAAGGGCATGAAAGTGACGCGACCAGATCTCGCTCCGTTCGCTGCAAAAATGGGCCCTGCTCGCGACCGGGTCGCCGAATACAGTGGCTCTGAGAACATGAGCACATTCCTCGGCTTCCTCGACTAATCAAACGGTTCACCGCCCTTCTGATCATGAAGGGCGGTGATCTCGGGGCGATCTATGACAACTTTTCTGATTTTGACGGCGTTGGTCATTCTCATTGCAATGGGACTTCCAGTTGCCGTTTCCCTAGGGCTGACCGCGGTAGGCTTTTATGCCTTGCAGGGAGATTTTCGCATCCTGGCAATGGTGCCCCAGCGAATGTTTTCCGCCACCACCGGATTTACGCTACTGGCCATACCGTTCTTCATTCTGGCGGGCAACCTGATGAATACAGGCGGCATCACTGAACGCATTTTCCGTTTTGCCGATGCCTGCGTTGGGCATATCCGAGGTGGGTTGGGGCAAGTAAATGTTTTGGCGTCTCTTTTCTTTTCCGGCATGTCAGGTGCCGCCGTCGCGGATGCAGCCGGATTGGGCCAGGTAGAACTCAAGGCCATGGACGACAAGGGCTACGACCGCGACTTCTCGGCCGCGATAACCGCCGCTTCATCCACTATCGGCCCCGTGTTTCCGCCGTCCATTCCGTTTGTACTGTACTCGTCAATTACTGGTGTCTCGGTAGCAAAACTCTTCCTGGCGGGGGTTGTCCCAGGCGTTCTCATGGCTTTGGCCCTGATGGGAGCCGTGTGGATCGTGGCCCATCGCACCAAGATGCCCAAGAAACACGGCATCGATTGGTTGGAAATTGGACAGAGCTTTCTTGGTGCGGCATTTTCCCTGCTCACACCCGTAATTATCATTGCCGGTATTTTCGGTGGCATTGTCACGCCAACAGAAGCAGGCGTTGCCGCCAGCGCCTATGCGCTTGTGTTGTCAATGTTCGTGTATCGTGAAATCACGGTTCGGGACTTACCCAAAATTCTATGGGAAACCTTGCAGCACACGATCCGCGTCATGTTTGTGATCGCGGCAGCGGGTTTTTTCGGCTGGTTGCTTATCCATCAGCGCGTACCCAACCAGCTAGTCAATGCGCTCATCGGGTTTTCGGACAACCCAGCCGTTATCCTGGCAATAGTCGTCACGATCCTCCTTATTCTGGGGATGTTCCTGGAGGGGATCGCGGTGATTGTCCTAACCGTTCCGCTCTTTATGCCAGTAATGGCGAAAATCGGAGTTGATCCGGTTCAGTTCGGCGTGATCATGATCATGTGTTCCATGGTCGGACTGCTGACGCCACCGGTGGGCATGGTCTTGTTCGCGGTTTCATCAATCGCCCGATTGAGCGTGGCGCGGCTGTCCAAAGCTCTTCTGCCATATCTCGTCGGGCTATTTCTTGTCTTGCTTGCAGTTGTCGCAATTCCGGCAATTTCAACCTGGCTCCCCAATTTGGTGCTGGGACAATGACATTGCTCAAAAAAATCGACCGCCTTGCCGGGCTTGTCCTGCGGGCGTTACCGATTGCCTGCCTGGCTCTTCTGTTCGCACTGCTGTTCATCAACGTTGTAGCGCGAACATTTCAGTTAGCCGGATTTTCCTGGTTCGATGAAATCGTTCAAGGACTGTTTGCATGGATGGTGTTTGTCGGGGCAGCTGCCCTGTGGCGCGAGAAGGATCACTTCCAGGTAGACTGGCTTCCAGCCGCACTACCGCCACTAGCAAACCGCGGGTTGCGCGTCGTTACCTGCATTCTCGCCATCTGTTTTCTTGGCGTTATGACCAAATACGGTTTTGATCTGACGAGAAAAGCCAACGCACTCACCCCGATCTTAAAACTTCCAACATCCCTGTTCTACGTGGTGATCCCACTCTCTGGCGGCGTGATGTTGATTTATTCGATCGCGGATCTCATCCGGCTTCTATCCGGTTTCAATTCTTCAAAGGAGACTTACAAATGATCTTTGATCATCGGACTTACACTTGCCGGCCCGGCACAATCAAAAAACATATGAAACTCTATGAAGAAAACGGCTGGGCTGTGCAGTCCAAACATCTGGGCCAGCCTGTTTTGTATGGGGCGGTTGAGACCGGCAATGTAAACTCATATGTGCATGTTTGGGTCTATGAAAATGCCGCTGACCGTGCAGCAAAAAGAGCCGCGCTGGCAGCGGATCCGGACTGGCAAGCATACCTAAAGATTAGCGCAGACGCCGGGTATTTGATCAGTCAGCAGAACACGATCCTGACGCCTGCTTCGTTTTTTGAAGTTCCAGGAAACCATCAGCACGTTTAGCCCTGACCGATAATCTCGAATACTGCGTGGCTGACACTCGGGCCATCTACCATAGTCAGCAATACTTCGGTCTCCTTCGCGTTTTGTGCGCGCTCTGGTGAAGCCAAAGCGCGCTCCATCGCAGAGAAATCCGGATAGCACATTTCCAAAGCAAGGCAGGCATCGGCAAGCACGCCATCACCACCGTCAGTCTTCAATACTTTCACTGAAGAAATTCCCGGAAATGACGCAATCAAAGGTAGCATTTTACTGGTGACATGGGCTTCGAACTCGGCTTGGCGAAGGTCTTGGACACGCCCTTTAAAGACGGCAATACGAACAATCATGAGAAGGCCTTTCAGGGCACGAAAAAGAAATCAGCGCCGACCGGGCGGCGTGATGACTATTGTATCTTAACCCGGCATGGGAGGGAACCATGAAAGCAACTTATCTTGCTGTATTAACAGCACTTTTTGCAACTCCAGCACTTGCGGAATTCCCCGAGAAGGACATAACCTTGATCGTGCCTTGGTCAGCTGGCGGCGGCACCGATACGATCGCAAGGACCTTGGTAGCAGACGCTGAAAACTGCCTCGGAACGAACGTGAACGTCGTCAACAAGACTGGAGCTGTCGGTGCAACCGGAATGGGGGCCACCGCCGCGGCTAGACCTGACGGATACACGATCGGATTGGTGACATTTCAACTGTCGGCCTATGAGCCAATGGGCATGGTGGATCTAAGCCCGAAAGACTTTGATCTGATCCAACTCATCAACCAAAGTCCGGGAGCAATCAGCGTTGCTGCCGACAGTGAGTGGGAGACGCTGGACGACCTGATGAAGTTTGCGCAAGAGAACCCCGGAGTTGTGACCGTTGGGCACTCTGGCACAGGTGGTTCATGGCATTTATCAGCCGCGACACTGGCCCAAGCGCATGGGGCGTCGTTCAATTATGTCCCCTTTGATGGATCGGCAAAAGTTCGCACTGCATTGCTTGGCCGTCATGTTGCCGTCGCGGCGACCGGCGCTGACGAAGTCAAGCAATTGGCGGACGCTGGTGAGGTCAAGATCCTCGCAGTCAACGCGACAGAGAGGGTACCTGCGTTTCCTGATACTCCAACCGTCGCCGAGGCCGGTTATGCACTGGAAGCACCGATCTATGATTGGCGCGGTGTTGCAGCTCCGAAAGGGTTGCCAGCTGATGTGAAAGCCAAACTCGTTTCGGGTGTTAAAGCCTGTTTTGACAGTGAAGCATTTCAAAAGCTGGCAAAGGAACGTGGTCTTCCGTTAGTATACGCTGATCCAGACGGGTTTGCCGATTTTCTCAAAGGCATGGATTCTTCACTTAGACCCGCGCTTGATTCCATAGGGCTTTTGAGCAAATAGAACCTCCAGACAAAGTAGATTGGCCTTGAGCATTTTGCTTGAACGCTGCCTGTTGGTCGCGCTTGCCTTGATCGGGGTGGGCGCGATCTTCATCGGCATGCAATACAGCGATGGAACCGCCCACGGCGGACATCTGTTGCCGTTAATGTGTGGAGGCGCCGTAGCGCTTCTAGCAGTTACCATGCTGTTTGACCGCGGTGCCGAAGAAACCGGGAACGCCTTTGGCTGGAAAACCTTGGTGTTCTTTGGATTCACGGCCTTGTTTTTATTGGCCATGCCGATTGTCGGATATCCGCTCGTCGCACCGGCTTGGTTGATTGGTCTGATGTTCATCCTTGGGCTGCGCAATCCGTTGATACTGGTGCTGACAGGAATTTCCCTTCCGGCAATTGCCTGGTTCTTGCTTGATAAGCTCGCACATGCTCCGCCGCCACTCGGAGTGCTGGGAGAAATCCTCTGATGTCAATTCCAATACTTGAAGGTTTCGCCGCTCTGGCCGGCGATCCTTGGATTTTTCTCTATATCGCGTTTGGTGTTGCCGCCGGAATATTCGTGGGGGCATTGCCGGGCTTAACGGCTACAACCGGCTGTGCACTCCTGTTGCCCTTTACCTTTGGACACGACCCCTTACAGGGATTGCTGATGCTTGTCGGGGTTTTCTGCGGCGGAATATATGGCGGATCCATCGCAGCGATACTCCTGCGAACGCCTGGAACTCCCGCCGCCGCGGCGACGATGCTGGACGGGTTTCCGATGTCCGAGCGTGGAGAGGCCGGTCGTGCAATCGGGCTTGCTACTGTCGCGTCCTTTGCTGGGGGGACAATCGGTGCCATCGTAATGACACTGCTTGCGCCCTGGATTGCGCGCGCCGGACTGGCTTTTGGCCCTCCTGAGTTCTTTGCCCTGACGCTATTCGGACTGGCAATGATCATAGCGGTATCTGGAAACAACCTGCGACGCGGCGCCCTGGCAGCAGCACTCGGCTTGCTTGTAACAACAATCGGCTTTGATCCCATCTCAGCACAAGCACGGTTCACATTCGGCACACGTGAACTTCTCGGAGGAATAGAACTAATCCCGGTATTGATTGGCCTATTTGGTGTTGCGCAAGTTTTGGCTCGGGCGGAAAAGCTGCTTCAGTTTTCGGATGGAGATACGGCAGGTGGGCTGCTACCGCGACTGTCAGACCTGGTCAAAACACGCTGGACGATGTGCAAATCCGCATTGATTGGCGTCTTTATCGGCTCGGTGCCTGGTGCCGGTTGCGACATTGCCGCCTATGCAGCCTATTCAGAAGCCAAACGCTCCTCTCAACACCCTGGCGAGTTCGGTAAGGGAATACCAGAAGGCATCGTTGCCCCCGAAGCGGCCAACAACGCTGGTACCGCTGGAGCACTGATCCCGATGCTGTCTCTTGGCGTACCGGGCGATGCGGTCACAGCGGTACTGCTTGGCGCCTTGACGATACACGGTTTTGAACCCGGCCCCGTGTTTTTTGTGAACAATATTGATCTGATCAATGTCCTGTTCGCTGGCGTTATAGCCACTCAGTTCGTTCTGTTAATACTTGGTTTGTCGCTTGCACGTGTGTTTGCACGCCTTATCCGGACCGATCAGAGGATCATGATACCGGCGATCCTGTTCCTGTGCATGATGGGAGCATATTCGGTTCGCTACTCCCTGTTCGACATGTGGCTGACACTTGCCATTGGCGCGATCGGATTCTTGCTGGAGAAGATCCGGATTCCGCTATCTCCGTTGCTGCTGGGAATTGTTCTGGGCACACTGGCAGAACAAAACCTGCGCCGCTCGCTCATCATGTCACACGATAATCCGATGATCTTCTTCGAACGCCCGATCTCGGCACTTCTGATTGCTGGAGCAATGGTTGCTGTTCTCGCAATGCTTCGGGCCAACAGGAGAGCTCAATCCCAAACAGCAGAACAATAGCTTGACAGCATGGGCATGTCGCTCGTTCGAGTGACAATTCGCGAGCCACCAATCTCTTTCCACCTCATTTCGCTTGTTGGACTAGTTGTTAGGCAGCCCTTGATCACCAGCGTTCCAAGGATTGGTAGTCCGCATAACTGCCAGCTCGTTAGCCGCCCCTACCATGTGGATACGGGTTTCCCAGAAAATCAGCTCCAAGCATCTGATCTGCAAGCGTACTTCCTCGTTCCGACTGGAAAGCTGCACGGCAGGTCATTCCGGGTCTCTAACAACAATGCCCATTGAAGGCAACTGAGGTTTTGATGAGTTTACCGATGATGATTTCCGACGCTTGCCAGGCTTGGCTCAAACGCTGCAAGCGCGATGTTTTGGAAAGAGCAACCCAGCGCTCATATCACATCGCTCCGTAGAAATTATAATTCGCAAGCCGGAGGTCCGAGTCCCTCACCTGCTATCACGCACGGATTGCAGCAGGCTGGAGCGTCAAAGACGTTAGAGAGCGAACTAAGGCATTGCTGGCTGCCAGCTGAATTGCCGAACTTGTAGAAGTTGACCGCGTTACCACTTTTCCGACCTCAGATGCATGTTCTTATGTCCTTGGTAGCTCTCAATCAGGGTTCTGAGGTCACAGATGGGCAATGCGTTTGGGACATTCCGGACTTGGGCCGAAGATTTGATTACCACTCACCCGTAATTCCACTCTCGCAACAGAGCGTTGCAACGCGAACGCCAGTTAGCGATTGCCTCAGCCAATACGAAATTGTTTAACGGGGCAAATAGCTGAAACGGAATGATCCAATGTCTGAACCTGTCGTCCTTGAAGTCTTTTCCGACTACGTCTGCCCTTGGTGTTACCTGGGAGACAACAGATTGAAGAAGATCAAAGAGAACTTCGATATTGAAATCAAGCTCGTGCATTTCCCGTTGCATCCGGAAACGCCTACAGAAGGCCGCACACTGCAGGATCTATTTCACTGCGGGCCAGAAGAAATTGTGGTCAAAAACACGCGAATGAAGGGGCTGATGGACGCTGAAGGCCTACCCTATTCAGAGCGCAGCCACACCTACAACAGCCGCCTCGCGCAAGAAGTGGGCACATGGGCCGACACGCAGCCAAGCGGAAAAGCAATCCACGATAGATTTTTTCAAGCTTACTTTGTCGATCGCCGGAACGTGGGCGACATTGGTGTAATCCTCGACGTTGTGAAGTCCGTTGGTCTCGATGTCGATGAAGCCCGTAAAGTCATCGAAGTGCGGCTTTTCAAAGATGCGGTCGATGCGGACTGGGAGAAGTCTCATCAATATGGCGTTACCGGCGTGCCAACCTTCGTCAGCAACGGCCAAGGCCTTGTCGGTGCCCAGCCCTACGAAGTACTGCATCGCTTCCTGATAGAAATGGGTGCAGAAAAAAAGTAAGGCATGTTTATGTTTGGCACTGAGCTGAACTGCCGATGTGAACTTGTCTCCTGTTCGACAAGCACCATGGCTTGGCCGAAGGCCGGATGCCATTCAGACGCACTCTCAGCTTTGCTTATGCAGCCCAGACGAAAAAAATATTGGCTAGACGGGCATAGCTTTTTCTATTTTCCGCGATCAACCCGCCATTCCAATCGGACTGCATTCTGAGGGAATGCCTGATCTTGTACCGCATGTTCATCACTGAACAAATACAGATAACGAGACCAAAGGTCTTGCAGGAGCTACCATGATCCGCGTTGCAATTCTGGATGACTACACCGCTGCCGCCAAAGAAGCTGCAAAATGGAGCAAGCTCAATACTGCGGAAGTTGATACGGTAAATACATCGCTGATGTTGACCGACGAAGACCGGATTTTCGCACTCAGGCCATACGATGTGATTGTTGCTATGCGGGAGCGGACCGCATTTCCGGCGTCAACCCTCGCTAAATTAGATCAGTTGAAGTTATTGGTCACCACAGGCATGCGTAATTCCAGCATCGACATGGCTGCGGCCCGTGCCGCAGGCATCGATGTTTGTGGCACCCAAATGCCGCCCTACGCTGCCTTTGAACATAGCTGGGCCTTGATCATGTGCCTGGCAAAGCAGGTTCCAGCCGAACACACCTCCATGCGAAATGGAGGATGGCAAAACTTCAGCGGCGTAGGGCTAAGTGGAAAAACCCTCGGTGTCCTTGGACTGGGCAAGCTCGGCTCAATGTCAGCGCGTGTTGCTAAGGCATTCGGAATGAATGTCATCGCATGGAGCCCCAATCTCACAGCCGAACGTGCTGCAGAACATGGAGCACAATGCGTCAATAGGGACGAGCTGTTTCGGCAGGCGGACTTCTTAACGATTCATATGGTTCTCAGTGAAACCACCCGTGATTTGGTCGGGGCTAGTGAGCTCGGCCTCATGAAACCAAGCGCATATCTTGTGAATACGTCGCGAGGCCCGCTGGTCAATGAAAAGGCACTCATCGCAGCACTGACAAGCGGTTCGATCGCCGGTGCCGGCCTGGACGTATTCGACGTTGAACCTCTACCAACAGACCATCCGTTCCGTCGATTGGACAATGTCATTCTAACTGGACACACAGGCTATGTGATAAAGGAAATGTTTGAACTTGCTTATGGGCAAGCTCTTGAAAACATCCTTTCCTGGCAAGAAGGCGACCCGATACGCCTTCTGAACTAACCACGCGATGTAAAAACTCACCCACGTATCAATCAGACTTTCACAAAACTGAACGGCGACGAGAGTAAGTATTTAATTTTTTTCCATGCAAAAAATTCCCCTCGACCTCGCTACATAGATGTTACGCCCAAAACAAAGATTTATTCACCGCAAGAATGAGATATCATACCAAAATTTACTTAGATTATTATTTTATAATCAGACTTACCTCCTAGATAACCCCAACATCTTCATCCTGACTTCAGTCACGCTCTCTTCTTGTGGATCATTTTCTCTGAAACAACTCAACAAACATTGTGTAGGCGAAACTACGCCAAAAGATTTTCTTATATCAAATAGACCAAATCAGTATTGGCTATATCTCACGAAAGCGACTTAATATTGCTTTCATGTTGAATATCAAGAAAAATTACAGATTTCTAAAGTTAAACAGAAATCTTCTGAACGAGGAAGCAGATAACTAATAATACACATCAATATCAGAACAAAAAATATTTTTTTACATAAGTATAGCTCCAAGATCATTTGATTTTTTCTTTTTCTGGCAGCGTGAATGTCCTCAGAGCCGAAAAAACGGCAACGGACAGCCCCATCGACAGTGGTTGGCACGGAGATAACAACAGCGCTCAAGCTTCCTCCAAACCAACCACCAAGACACGTACAGCAGAGTTGGGAGGGACAGGGAGTTACAATGGATCTCGGAATCAGTGGCAAACGAGCGCTGATCTTAGGAGCAAGCAAGGGTCTCGGGTACGCATGCGCCAAGGCACTGTCTGCAGAAGGTGTGGACGTTGTAGTTAGCAGTTCGAGTATTGAACGGGCAGAGGCCGCCGCTGTTAAAATATCAACAGAAACAGGCGGAAAGGTTATACCCGTTGTTGGAGATGTCTCAGCAGCCGACAACATGAACGTCCTGCACGCCAATGCTAAGGCAGCTTTAGGCGGCCCCATCGACATTCTGTTGAACAACCACGGCGGCGCGGCAATCGGCCCCGCACTGGAACTTGATGAGGCCGAACTTGTCGATGAATTCCAGAAGATGGTGGTTAGTATTATCCGTCTTACCGATCTTTGCGCCAAAGAGATGGTCGCCCAGAAATGGGGTAGAATTCTTACGGTTGGATCTGCCGGACTGGTTCAGCCGAACGCGAATATGGTGCTTTCCAATACACTTCGGATTGCCACCGCGTATTACATGAAGACCCTGGCTAACGAAGTCATCAAAGACGGCGTTACCGTCAATGTGGTGTCGCCTTCGCAAATATTGACAGACCGCACACGCACTGGAGCAGTCGCTCGAGCTTCGCGAGCTGGGACGACACCGGAAGAATACATCAAAAAACAAGAGGCAGCTTTGCCGTCAGGCCGCTTTGGAGACGTCGAAGACTTCGGCGCATTGGTGGCGTTTTTAAGCAGTCGATTTGGAGGATATTGCACCGGCAGCAACTGGCGGGTCGATGGAGGTTTGTTGAAGAGCATTGTCTAGGTGTTGGCCTACAACACAACGCAACGCTTTTGAGCAGGAACGACACGGCAAAATATCTCTGGGAGGAGTGAGAAATGCTGAATATCAAGAAAATGGGAATTGCAGCGAGTCTCGCACTCGTATTAGGGGCTGACTCCCCTGCGTTTGCGGAAGAATTCCCCGAAAAACCGGTTAAGATCATAGTAAACTACGGCGCAGGCGGCGGCGTTGATCTTACAGCGCGTTCTGTACAGCGATTCCTACCCGATGCGCTTGGCCAATCTGTTGTGGTTGAAAATCATCCCGGAGCCGGGGGGAAGATCGGCATCCTCAAATTCATGGAAGCTCCGAGAGATGGCTACACGGTGCTGACTGCTTTTGCTCCTGCGACAACAGTCGTGCGTTACCAAGATCCGAAGATCTTTGAGAATGATGATTTTGCGATCATCAACATGCAATGGGCCGACGAAGTCGTTTTAGTTGCCCGCAAGGAAACCGGCTGGACATCACTCAAAGACATGATTGAGGACGTAAAGGCCAATCCTGGAAAATATTCCTTTGGCAGCTCAGGCAAAGGGTCAGCCGGGCCTATTATGTCTGGGATCTTGTTTGATAAGCTGGGTTTAGATGTGAAAATCGTGCCCTACAAGGGTGGCGGCAAGACTAGAGCTGCATTCAAAGGAGGCCATGTTGATATGATTGCCGGCGGCAATCATGGAATGGTTCCTGTCTCTGAAGATGCCAACATTCTCGGCGTATTTTGGGATGAACCCGTTCCGGAATGGCCAGGAGGTCAAACCGTAAATGCTCAACTGGAGGAATATGGTATCAACGTTCCAACAGCGGCAGCATACCGCTTTCATGCCGTTCATAAGGATGTGAAGGAAAACTATCCAGAACGCTTCCAAGCACTGGTAGATGCGTTCAAGCAAACTACGGTCGATAACGAGTCATTCAAAGAGTTTACCGACAGCTCCAACATACGCCGCGAATGGCTGGGACCTGAAGCATCTCAGAAATTAGTCTCCGAAGTCGATGCCAGGTTCTACAAAATCATCGACGAGGCTTGGAAGTGACCACCGCCAAAGAAAACAATTCAGGGCCGCAAAAGTATCGCGGCCCTGGAATTTCAGCCAAATGGGTTCCGGTAGTTGTCGCTGCTTTGGGTTCGGTTTGGGCCATTCACTACGTTTGGCACACGAACCAAAACTCGTATGGTGATCAGGATACTGTTCTTTTCATCAACTTCTTGATTTGGCCCCTTATCGCCTCCGCACTACTTGTAGGACTGAGATCTCTTCGCGACTCTGCCCCTGAAGCACCGGTTGGGCTTTCCGACTACCGTCGTCTCATCCTGATCCTATCGTTACCCCTTTATGGTATTGCAATTGTTTATGGCGGCTTTGTCCTTGCATCGGTCGCTTTCGTCTCTCTGCTACTGCCAATCCTTGGCGTCAAAAATCCAATCATGTTGATAGGAATCTGCAGCCTGATTGTAGCTGTTATATGGCTCGGCTTCTCGCACCTTATGTCGGTACCCCTGCCGCTGTGGCCCCGCGGCATAACTTGGTAGGATTCTATTGTGATTGATTGGCTGAGTCTCGCAGATGGATTTTCTATCCTCCTGAACTGGCAGATCTTGCTGGCTGTTTTTGGCGGAATGCTGCTTGGGCTGGTAATCGGCGTCATTCCGGGAATGACAGCAGCACTTGGACTCGCGGTAATACTGCCACTGACTTTCCAGATGAATGCCCTCACCGCCCTTGTTTTGATGACTTCGGTCTACACCGGCAGTTTGACCGGCGGGGGTATCCTCGCAATTTTGATCAATACACCAGGAACACCGGGAGCAGTGGCCACGACGTTTGATGGCTATCCCATGACCAAAAAAGGGCTGCACAATGAGGCCTTAGGTCTGCAGATAGCGGCATCTGTAATTGGCGGAACCTTAAGCTACATAGTGCTCTTGCTGTTTATTCAGCCAATGACAAAACTGGCTCTGGAGTTCGGCCCGTCCGAAATGCTTTTTCTGACCATTTTTGTCCTGGTTGTTATTGCGGCACTGCAGGAAAGCCATCCTGAACGATCTTTGTTTGCCGGGTTACTAGGCTTGATGATGTCTACCATCGGCACAAGTACATCAAGTGGTCTGGAGCGCGGAACATATGGTTTTGATGAACTCATCGATGGCCTCCCACTGATCCTGTGCATAATTGGAATGTTTGCCATTCCGGAGATGATTTCGATCATTACCCGCAAGTCGATTGCAGGTTCGGATGTCGACAAATCGCACGATCTCCATCGCTTGTTTGATGGTGCTCGCCAGGCCTTCGGATTCCGGCGCACCTGGCTGCGGGGATCATTTATCGGGATCTTTGTGGGTCTATTGCCAGCCGCGGGTGCAACACTGGCCTCTTTGTTGAGCTATGCGTTGGCACAAAAAACTGCAACGCCAGACCAGAAATTCGGACAAGGAGAGCCGGAAGCAGTAGTGGCAGCTGAGAGTGCAAACAATGCGTCGGAAGGTGGCGCTATGGCTATTTTGCTAGCACTGGGCATTCCGGGCAGCGCAGCAACGGCAGTTATTCTAGGCGCATTCATGTTGCACGGTCTCGTGCCAGGCGGAAATCTCTTTTTGAACAACGGCCCGTTGGTCTATGGCTTGATCTTGAGCAATATCCTGCAAATGCTGTTTCTCGGCGGCTTTGCCCTTTTGGTCGCCTATAACGTCGCACGTGTTGTTGTCATCCCTTCGAGCGTGCTGGTACCCGTTTTGATCATTATTGTAAGCTTGGGCGCTTACAGCCTGCGCAACTTTGTTTTTGATGTATTCCTGCTTTATTTCTTCGGGATGATCGGCTGGTTTTTCCGCCGGTACAATTTCGCTCTCGTAAGCTTCATGATTGGCTTATTTCTAGGTCGACAGCTCGATGAAGAGATCATCCGGTTTATTGTGTTGTTTGGCGATACACCCGCAGATGTTCTAGACCGACCGATCGCACTTGCATTTATCCTCCTGACGGCGCTGGTCATCGTTTTTCAGCTGGTTTCGTTATTCAAGACCCGATCACGAAATCGCGGATCCGACAGCCCTCATCCATCCCGTAACGATCCGAGTTGACGTCTAGTGGAAGCGGCAGGAATGACAAACATCATAAGCACATTGCCGCGACCGGCACTGAGAGCTCCGATCAATCGGCTGGAGACTTTAGTTTTCCGGGTTCCTCTGAAAACGCCGCGCATCAATTCCTTTGGAACCATGACCCATAGGACGGCTTTGATCGTTCGCCTGATAGACAATGACGGGGCAGAGGGATGGGGCGAGTGTTTCTGCAACTGGCCTTCTTTTGCCGCAGAACACCGCTATCGAATACTCACTGAATTAATTGCCCCAAGGTTGAAGGACAAGAAGTTTACCTGCCCGGCTGATTTGACAAACCATTTGAACGCCGAATTTAGAATCCTCCGCATTCAGGCAGATGAACCCGGACCATTTGATCAATCAATCGCTGCCGTCGACATTGCCGCTTGGGACCTGGCTGCCCGTAAGGCAGGCGAACCTCTATACAGAGTTCTCGGAGGACAGAGCGATGTCGCTAGCGTACCTTATTATGCCAGCGGGCTCTCCCCGAACCAGGCGAACCAGATAGCAAAAAAAGAACTCGAAATTGGCACTAGAGCTTTTAAAAGCAAAGTTGGCTGGGGGGCGAAAGAGGATCTAGCATCACTTGCAGCTTTGCGAGAAGTCATTGGTTTCGATGCGGTTCTCATGGTCGATGCCAACCAGAAATGGGATTTGGAAACCGCACGGCAAATAATTCCCTCATTCCGCGAATTCAATCTCGACTGGGTTGAGGAGCCAATACCCGCTGATCATAACAGCGAGGACTTTGCGGAACTCGCATCCCTCGGCATCCCGATAGCGGCAGGCGAAAATGTCCGCAGCTATGATGGTTTTTCCAGCATCATGACAACCGGAAAGGTGTCGGTAATTCAGCCTGACATCATCAAATGGGGCGGCATTACTGGCTGCCTGATGGTGGCCAAAGACGCCCTTCGAGATAATCGTCGATACTGCCCGCACTACCTGGGTGGTGGCATTGGCTTGGTGGCAACGGCTCATCTGCTCGCTGCAGCCGGAGGAGATGGATTGCTCGAACTCGATGCGACGCCGAACATACTTCGAACTCTATTGGCACATCCCTTTCCCATTCTCTCTGACGGCAAACTCAGGGTCCCTCAAGAACCGGGACTAGGTGTCGCTCCGAATTTGTCAGCACTTACCAAATTCAGCTGTGACATCTGAACAGCTTCAACCAATTCCGTTCAAAAGGCTGCAAGGCGGAAGCCTTTAGGGTCGACCTCGCCCCTTCCCAGCCCTTAGACTGGGGCACAGTAACTCGGAATATCATGATGTCCTCGGTCAAGCTCCATCAACTCAAATATTTCCTCTGTGTTGCAGAAGAGGGCAGCATATCAAAGGCTGCTTCACTTCTGGGAGTGGCTCAGCCTGCCATCAGCCAAAACATCGCCAATCTCGAACACCATTTCCAATCCAAGCTTTTTACGCGCAGCTCTAAAGGAGTTACTCCCACCCATCAGGGTAAGATCCTCATGGACTACGCGCGGACAATCCTGAGGCAGGTTGATAGAGCAACCTCGGAAATCCGCAATTTGAATGAAGGAGCCAGTGGTGAAGTCATTGTGGCCCTTCCGTCTGCGTCAGCAGCAATGTTGGCAGGCCGGCTGATCAAAAAAATCGCTGAGAATTATCCAGACATAACGCTGTCGGTCACTGAATCCATGAGCGGCCGCACCTCAGAGCTAATCACCAAAGGCCATGCAGACCTGGCTCTTGTTCCGAATGGTCACCTGCTACAAGAAGTTGAAGCAGAAACCGTACTCATCGAATCCCTACACTTTGGCGGTCTTGAGACCGGACATTTGAGTGGAACTGGCGAGGTCGATTTCGCCGAAGTTTGCAGCTATCCCTTGATATTGCCGGTGAAGCCAAACTTTGTTCGCGGCACGTTGGAACACTCAGCATTTGATCACGGATATGAACTCAACATCATAGCCGAGCAATCATCAGGACGATTGCTTCAAAGTCTTCTTGCGGACGGGATCGGATATTCGGTTCTTACCTGGCCGTCCTTTTATGCCAATTTCAAGAAAGGCGGCTTCTTCGTTAAGAAGGTCGTCAATCCAGAATTCCCCCGCCCGCTTACAATCGCGTGGCAGAAACAGGGATTGCTGAGTGAGCGTGTACGTGCTGTGCGTGATGCACTACGCGAAGTAGTCATTCAATCCCATGCTGAAGGAATTCTCCAAGGGCGGCTAGAAATATCCTGATCGCTAGTCACGAAATTGGACCTTTCGATAGGCCTTAGGTTCTCGCGTTGGAGCTGGGCAATTCGAAGCTGTTAAGCGACTTGAAAGCCATCGGATTTGATTATGGAAAATAGAATGAATTAGTATTTCCTATACAGTTCTATCCATCATTAAGTTGTCGGTGATCAAATTCGGCGCGCATACAAACCTTTGGCAATGAAACGGCTTTCGCCTGTTCACTCCTGAAACTTGCTTTAGGCTGCGCCCAATGAAAGAAAGGCTCACCGCAATGGATTTTGGAATTAAGGGAAAGCGGGCACTCCTGCTGGCGGCAAGCGGTGGACTTGGTAAAGCATCGGCATTAGCGCTATCGCGGGAGGGTGTTTCAGTCGCCGTCAGCAGCTCCAATCTTGAGCGTGCTCAGGTCGCCGCCGCAGAAATATCGGCAGAAACCGGCAATCTCGCTGTGGGCCTACTGGGCGATTTGTCCGCTCCTTCAAACATGGCTGTATTGATAGCAAACGCCAAACGTGAACTCGGCGGAGAAATCGATATAGTGTTGCTGAATCATGGCGGCCCGCCAATGCAAAGCGCGGTCGAAGTCAGCCAAGATCATATGGCCTCTCAGGTAAACATGATGGTGATGAGTCAAGTGGCAGTCGCACAAGCACTCGTTTCCGGCATGGTAGAACGTGGTTGGGGCCGCATTTTTATGGTCGGTGCCTCAGCGGTATCACAACCGATCCCGAATAACGTTCTGTCCAACATGTTTCGCAATGCCCTGGCACAATATTGCAAGACGTTAGCCAATGAAGTCGTGAAATCGGGCGTAACCGTAAATGTGGTCTCCCCAATGACCGTACTCACTGACCGCACACGAGATATGGCTGCAAAAAATGCAGAGAAGAAAGGTGTCACACCAGAAGAAGAACTTGCTGCCCGGGAGGCTAATTTGCCGTCCGGACGATTCGGCAAACCTGAAGAATATGGTTCGCTGATTGCCT
Source organism: Roseibium sp. (assembly GCA_965230705.1). Classification (GTDB taxonomy): domain Bacteria; phylum Pseudomonadota; class Alphaproteobacteria; order Rhizobiales; family Stappiaceae; genus Roseibium. The sequence goes on from CBDDLN010000002.1 coordinate 1,308,520, forward strand.
ATTTATCGAGTGACTTGGCAGCCTATTGTACCGGCTCCAATTGGCGGGTCGACGGCGGCAACGTTAAGGCACTCTAATGGAGTAGTCTCGTGGATTACATACCTTTTGGCCGAACCGGACTCACCGTTAGTGTGGCAGGGCTCGGATGCGGTGGCAGCAGCCGGTTGGGAGCGGGCCGCGGAAAAAGCGAAGATCACTCAATTGCCCTGGTCCTCAAGGCGTTCGACCTGGGGGTCACATTGTTTGACACGGCTCAGGCATACGGTACCGAGCCAATCGTCGGAAAAGCAGTTGCGCAACTACCGCGTGATCAATTGGTCATTTCAACAAAAATGAAAGCTATGCCGGACGGCAAATTGTTGTCCGGTAAGGAAGTCGTCGAGTCGGTGGACATGTCGTTGCGGGCCCTGCAGACCGACTATATTGACGTGTTCAACCTACATTCACTCGGGATTGCAGAATACGACGACGTTGTCGACCAGATTGTCCCGGTGCTTTTGCGCGAAAGGGAAAAGGGCAAGATACGCTTTCTCGGAGCAACGGAGTCCGGGCCACGCGATCATGAACATAAAATGCTGGCCCGCGCAGTGCCAAATTGCCCATTTGAGGTAATTGCGCTCGCGTACAACATGATGAACCAGTCAGCACACCGCGAAATTTTGCCGCGATGCGCCCAAAATGGCATCGGGTCAATGATCATGTTTGCAGTCCGGGCCGTTTTTAGTGTCCCGGGGCGTTTGAAGCACGATGTAGATCAGCTAGTTGCCGCAGGCGAGCTGCCGCAATGGATGTCGGAAACGGAGAACCCCCTGGAGTTTCTACTGCACCCAAATGGGGCTGCAAGCATTATAGATGCGGCCTATCGCTATGTTAGGCACAAGGAGTGCACTGACGTAATTCTATTTGGCACCAGCGATCCGGAGCATCTGGAAGCTAACATTGAATCGTTGCTTCGCCCTGCGTTGCCCTCTGCGGACATTGAGCGGCTGGAAACATTGTTTTCAGATTTGATCGGCTTTGGAGCCGATGCGCCAGCGCATTCCCAACAGTAGACCGGGATAAATGGCTCTCGCTCATTCAATATCCAGCGAACTTGAGATCCTTTGCATTCAACGGATCAGCTACAGACCTATCAGAGTTAATTCGAAAACTACATGGGCGCTTGTCGAAGTGGAAACTACCGATGGGATAAGCGGCGTAGGAGAGGCCACTTATTTTCGCGGTTCCCATCAGTTCCCTGATATTGTCTCGGCGGCAAACGACCGATTAATTGGTTCGCCACTCTCGTCAGCTTTTCAAATTGGCCTGTTTTCAGATGAAAGCGGCCTAGCCGAATGGGCAGTGATGAGTGCTATTGAGCATGCGTGTTGGGATATAAGCGGTAAGTTGTCCGACCTACCAGTCCATGCGCTCTTGGGCTCCACAGCACACTATCACATTCCACTCTACGCAAACGTGAACCGCCGAACCTTGGAGAGATCGCCTAAGGGATTTGAACGAAGCATTCAGGATGCTCGAAGGGACGGCTTTACAAAGTTTAAAATAGCCCCTTTCGATAATGTTTCACCTGAGAGCGGAGCCGATTGCTCCTTGTACAAGGCTGGCCTGGAACGGATACGCGTTGCTCATGATGCTATGGACGGGCACGGCACGCTTATGGTGGATTGCCATTGGCGCCTCAGCATGGATTGCGCCATGGACTTACTCAAACTCGCAGCAGAGTTAGATCTCGGCTGGATAGAATGCGCCCTGCCCGAAGCGCAGATGAACATATCCGATTTGGTCCGCTATAGATCTGAGTGCAATTCCGCAGGCATCACTGTCGCTGGGGGCGAACAGGGAACAAGTCTCTCGTATTTTTCCCGAATTCTCAACGAAGGTTGCTACGACATCATCATGCCGGACGTTAAATATGTCGGTGGGATTAGAAGGCTTTTGCAAATTTCCGAACTGGCTGCTGAGAACCAAGTAACATTCTCTCCACACAACCCCAGTGGGCCCGTTGCACACTTGGCCAGCTTACATGCCGCGGCAGTCATTGAGAACCTGTCGATACTCGAACATCAGTACGATGAGGCCCCCTTATTTTGGGAACTAGGTTCTATTTCCTTGCCCCAAATTCAGAACTCACATTCAGAGCTGCCTCGTCATTCCGGATTGGGGTTTGCGTTGAGCAACAAATAGGTCTGGTTTCAAGAACAACTGCTTTCATGAGTCACGGCCTGAATGTGTGGAATGTAAGGCATCTGGGATGCGCTGACGGCAACCAATCCCCACGACCGGTCAATATCGATGCTGGTGTTTTTTGCGATCAGGCCAGGTATCTCCATGTCCATTTCTGATTGCCGGTAAGGCTGCTGAATTGACCTTGCAGGCGAATAAGGTGTTACCAACAACGCTGCCACTCCATCTAATCGATTAAACAAAAAGTGGGTCTGGACATTACATTTGGACTGGCGCTAAACCGCGCGCAGGTGGGAAAACCTGCCGATCATTGTGCGTTAATTACCCAAAGGGAGTTCGTCGGCATGGCGGCTATGGATAATCACTTCGATAACTGGAAGGAACAACAGTCCGCCGCCGAGCAGATGATCCCTCTGGTTGGCCACCTCTACCGTGATTACGGCATCAATATCCGGATTTTTGGACGCCGGCTGCTGAACAACTCCGCAATAGAGATCATTAAGGCCCACCGCTATGCCTTGCAGATCACCGGTCAGGAGCTGGACGTTTCCAAGAGCCTTGAAATCGTCAAGGCGATGCTGGAGATGGATCTTGCCGCTGCCCGCGTTGACCTCGGCAAGCTCTGCCACCGCTTCATGGAACAGGGCGGTGATGCGTCGAGCTTCGTGAAAGAACAACTTGCCAGCATCAACACCGGCAAGACCTCCATCCTGCAAGAACCGCAGGACGTCGTCCTTTACGGTTTCGGGCGCATTGGCCGTCTCCTCGCCCGCATGCTGGTGGAACGTGTCGGCGCCGGCAACAAAATGCGCCTGCGGGCCATTGTCGTGCGCGGTGGCAAGGAGGGAGACCTCAAGAAACGCTCCAGCCTGCTGCGGCGGGACTCCGTCCATGGCGCATTCAGCGGATCGATCACGGTCGATGAAGAAAAGAACGCGATCATCGCCAATGGCAACTACATTCAGGTGATTTACGCCAGCTCGCCAGCTGAGGTGGATTACACCAAATACGGCATCAACAATGCCCTGGTCGTGGACAACACCGGAATTTGGCGTGACGAGAAAGGGCTTGGCCAGCATTTGAAATGTCCGGGCGCCTCAAAGGTCATCCTGACCGCACCGGGCAAAGGTTCTATCAAGAATGTCGTTTATGGCGTCAACCAAGGGGACATTACCGAGGACGACAACATCTTGAGCGCCGCCTCCTGCACCACCAACGCGATCACGCCGGTGCTGAAGGTGATCAACGATGAGTTCGGGATCGAGAACGGCCACGTGGAAACCATCCACGCCTTCACCAACGACCAGAACCTGATCGACAACTACCATAAGGGCGACCGCCGGGGCCGCTCCGCACCGCTCAACATGGTGCTGACCAGTACAGGCGCGGCAAGTGCTGTGGCAAAGTGCTTGCCCGAAATGAAGGGAAAATTGACCGGCAATGCGGTCCGGGTGCCGATCCCCAATGTCTCCATGGCCATCCTGAACCTGAATCTCAAGCGCGAGACGACGGACTCAGAAATGAACGACTACCTGCGGGGCGTTTCCGTGCAATCCCCGATGCAGGACCAAATCGACTACACAGCGTCAACCGAGTTGGTCTCATCTGATCTGGTCGGCTCCACCCATGCCGGCGTTGTCGACAGCCAGGCCACGATCGTCGACGGCAACCGCCTCGTTCTTTACGTCTGGTATGACAATGAAGCCGGATACAGCACCCAGGTCATCCGCCTGATGCAAGAAGTCGCCGGCATGAAATACCCGACAGTGCCTGAGTGATACTTACTTCAACAAACCCGCAAGGGGCTAAACATGGTCTAGCCCCTTGCAACCGAACCAAACACAGTTTGGTTTTGGGAGCCTTTAGGCCAGATCTGAATCTACACTGACAGGTTATTGAATAGCTTTCCTGCATGGAAAGTTTGCCTACCACGGTCTGGGGCGTGGTGGTGCTACGGCCTGCGAAAGCGTGCGGCGCGCGGCGGATCGCAAATAAACCAACAAAGACAACAAGATATTCCCTGCCACTCGAACGCAGCAGGCTCCAGGAACGTGACATCAAGCACAATCGAGCCGCTCCTGCGGGGTCATATGATCAATTGCGGGAAGGCAGCGATCAGGGCCAGGACGGCCAGCATCACGCCGACAAACGGCAGGGCCCCGGCGAAAATGGATTCCAGTTTGGTGCTGCGATCTGCAAGCGTTGCATGAACCGTGAAAATGGAGATCCCGAAAGGCGGGGTTAGAAGGCCGACTTCGACTGCGATCACGGTGATGATGCCAAAATGTACCAGATCGAAGCCAAGGCCTTGTGCGATCGGCGCGGCAATCGGAACCACGATCAACAGGATCGAGCTGCTGTCCAAGATCATCCCGAGCAGCAGCACCAAGAGAACATAAACAATCAGAAATCCGGTTGCACCGAAGCCGCTGCCTTGAACAAAACCGGCGATGGCATTTGGGATACCGGCGACGGCCAGCATCTGACTGTAAAAACCGGCAGCCACGAGAAGAACGAGGATACCGACCGAAATCGTGCCGGTCTGGGTCATGACGGCCCAGGTCCTTTGAAGCGTCAGGCTACGGCGCAGGAGCGCGACAATTAGAGCTGCAAATGCCCCGACGCCGCCCGCCTCTGTAGGGGTGAAGAAACCGCTATAGAGGCCGCCAAGCACGCACGTGACCAGGACCACAAGCGGCAGCAGTTTTAGCAGCATCTCCTTGCCGGGCATCGGCGCGGCCGGGGCTGTCTCTGAAGCCAGAAATGCCTTTCGCTCCTTGGTGAATACAAATCCGGGTGCGAACTTGGCAAGTAACAGGATCACCGCAACAAAACCGCCAGCCAGAAGCGCACCTGGGATGAGACCGGCAATGAACATCCGTCCAATGGACTGCTCAGCCAGGACGCCATAGATGATCAACAGCAGGCTCGGCGGAATAAGCATCCCGAGAACCGAACTACCGGCAACAGTACCCGCCGAGAACGATGGCCGGTAGCCGTGACGGCTCATTTCCGGCACAGCCACCTTGGTAAAGACAGCTGCCGAAGCAATGGAAACGCCTGTGACGGCGGCAAACACCGTGTTTGCGGAAACCGTCGCAACACCAAGACCTCCGCGCAAGCGGCGCAACAAGCTCTCGGCGACGTCAAAGGTATCCTTGCCAACGTTGGAAACATTGACCAGATGCCCCATCAAAACGAACAAGGGGATCGTGGCAAAGAGATAGTTGGCAACGCCGTTGTAGGCCGCAATCGACATCAGCCTCATGGCGAGATCAAAATTATCCCGCATGATCCAGACGCCGGCAAAAGCAACCGCCATCAAGGCCACAGCGATCCGCATGCCCAATAAGACAAGCACAAACAGAACGGCGATCAGGATCAAACCGATGGATATATTCGTCATATCATGAGGCCTTTGACCTGCGCATATTGACCAGGCAGCTCAAGGCCGTCACAGCGAAAGCCAGCGAGGTCCCGAAAGATCCCAGGACGACAATCAGCCGGAACGGGAATGTCGGAAGTGTCCACACACCCCTCACCCCGAAAAATTCAGCGCTCTGCAGGGAACGGGCTGTGTCGGGCCAGGCCGCGATAGCGACCAGAAGAAACACCGCTGCGCCAACAAGCGCAAAAACAGCTTCAAGAGCCATGATGCTGCCCGGAGCGAGATAGCGTAAGCCGCGCTGAAGAAAATCCGCCCTGATCAGCACGCCGTTCAGCGCCGCTGCCGGCAACATCAGAAAAACGATGGCAACAACGGACCGGGCTGCGATCTCGGCAACACCAATGATCGGCATTGCCAGAAAGTTCCGGCCAAACACATCCGCCACGATCAAAAACATGATGGCGACAATCCAGATGGTTCCGATCGCGGCGACGGTATTCAGTACACCCTGCAAGATACGCCAGGGCCGGCTTCTTTCAGGCACAAATGTCGTGTCTTGCAGCATTCCTGTCTCCGCCGCCGCGTTCATTATTGAACGATGGGTATTGTTTAGATTTCAGCCGCCCAATCGCGCGCCGGTGTGATTTCGCGCTCCTTCAGGGCGTCGAAGTAAGCCTTAAGGACTGTTGCCGCTGCCGGGCCGTTGGCGTCAAGCCAAGGCTTGGCAACATTCGGCAAGGTTGCGGCCCATTTTTCGCGTTCTGACTGCGCCATTTCTGTGACCTGCAGTCCCGCCGCCACCATTTCCTTCATGGCATTGGTTGAGCGTTCGGTCACATAGTCGCCATGGCTGCGTGACGTAATCCGGCCGGCCTCACGCAGGGCGGTTTGCACCGCCGCCGGCATGCTGTCAAAGAACTGTTTATTGACCGCAATTCCACCGAAATACATGGATCCGAAGCCGACACGGGTCAGACGCGGAGCCACTTCAAAAACACGGGTCGGCTGGATGCCGCTGGCAAATGACAGAGCGCCTTCGGAAACACCCGTTTGAATGTCGGTGTAATAGGTCGTCAGGGCGCCGTTGACCGGCGTGCAGCCAGTGTCTTTCAGCCAGTTCGCAGAGGTACCCGGCGCATTCAGGCGGCGGTTTGCAATGTCTTCAACCGAATTGATCTCAAAGTTGGAGTAGACGTCATAATTGTCCGTCACGAGAGACGACAAATGGACCATATTCTGGTCGGTCCAGCCTGCCCGCAATTCTGGAAGATTGTCGGTCAGATTGTCAAAGATATCGATGACCACATTGTGGTCCGAATTGGCGAACGGCGTAAAGTAGGTCACATTTTGCAAAGGCATGGAAGAGCCTTCCCAAACGGTACCAACCATACCGATATCGACGATCCCATCACGCACGGCCGCACGGGTGTCCTTGAACTTGTAAAGCGTGCCGCCGTAGTTCTCTCCCCAGTTCACGACGTAGTCGCCGCCTGCATCCGCCAGCAATTTGTCAAGCGCTGGCTGCAGGGTATCCTGCATAGCGTAAACCCAGATGTTGTTCGTCGGATGACTGGACCCGATTTGAACACTGATGGTTTCAGCCGCAATGGAGCGCGTGTTCAAATAAGGTGTTGCAAGCGCCACGGTTGTTCCGGCCAAAAAGCCTCTGCGTGTCAGTTTCATCACTTCCTCCCTCGATTTCAGCGGTGTTTGCACTCAAGCCCTCCCGCCCTTGCGCCAGCCGCTGGATTTCATGCCAAATCAGGCCGCGGGTTTTTCCACGGTTTCGGCGGCACAGTCCTCTGACAAGATTTCTTCGAATGCGGCGAAAAACTCACCGGCCAGCTTTTGTGCTGTCGATTTGATGAGACGGCTGCCGAGCGCAGCCAGTTTGCCGCCCACAGACGCTTCTGCGGTGTAGGTCAATTGGGTTTCGTTGAATTTGGATTCCAGCGACACACGGGCGCTGCCCTTCGCAAAACCCGCGATGCCCCCGGTTCCCTTTCCGGACAAGGTGCATCCTTTCAGGGGCTGAATATCGCTGATCTCGACATCACCCTTAAAGCGCGCCGACACCGGACCAATCTTGAGCTTCACCACAGCCGCAAAAGATGTATCGCTGGTTTGTTCCAGGCTCTCGCAGCCCGGGATTGCCCGCTCCAGAACTGCCCGGTCAAACAGGGCTGCCCAAACAGTTTCTGCATCAGCCGGCAGGGTCTGTATCCCTTCAAGTTCCATAACAGGTGTCCTTTAACAAAAGCGGATCAAACATGGCCGAGCGCCTTCAAGATGCGGTACGGCGTCATCGGTGTCTGGCTAATGGAAGCTCCATGCGGTTTCAGAGCATCGTTAACGGCATTTATCACCGCCGCCCCGGCAGCAGCTGTCCCGGCCTCGCCCACACCCTTGGCACCTAGAAGCGTGTCCTGGGTGGGTGTTTCCACATGCCCGATTACAATGTCCGGCATTTCACCGGCCATCGGAACGAGGTAGTCGGCGAGCGATCCGTTGGTCAGCTGTCCCGCGTCATCGTAGAGGCACTCTTCAAACAGTGCCGCGCCGAGGCCTTGAACTACACCGCCCCGGATTTGCTCGTCCACAAGAAGCGGATTGATGATCCGGCCACAATCCTCCACGACCCAGTGCTTTAGGAGCCGGACCACTCCAGTCTCGGTGTCCACCTCCACGTGGCTTGCCTGAATGCCATTGGTAAAATCGAACGGGTAGCCCGTAGGCGCAAAGTGGTGTGCGGCAGTCAGGGAATTGTCTGCACCGGCTGGAAGAGTATCGGGCCGGTAAGTCGCAATGCGTCCAACTTCGGCGAGCGATATCCGCTCATTGCCAGACGCAAGATCGACGACGCCCCCCTCGGCAAGCGCCAAAGTATCAGGGTCAGCTTGCAGGATCTGCCCGGCAAGAGACAGGATCTGATCTCTGAGTTTACGGCCAGCGCGCAAAGCGGTTTCACCACCGATGCCGGCGCCCCTGCAGGCCCATGTCGCGCCGCCACTCGGTGTTGTGTCGGTATCACCAGTGGTGACCTTGACTGTATCGGCATCAACGCCGAGCTGCTCAGCAACCACCTGAGCAATGATCGTTTCCGTTCCCTGCCCCTGCTCGGTGACCGAAATAGCGCATTGAACCTCACCGGACGGCGTCAGTCTTACAATCGCACCATCCTGAGCCGAGATGCGCGCTCCACCAACACCGTAAAAAGCGGCGCCAGGATTTGTAATTTCCACGAACGGAGCAATACCGATCCCGCGATAGATTCCATCTTCCCGCAAAGCCTCTTGGTCCGCACGCAAGGCATCGTAATCCATAAGCTGCCTGAGTTTCGCCAGACATGCCTCGTGCGAGAGTTTTTCAAACTGATATCCGGTTGCAGACACATGCGGATAGGACGTGTCGGGTATCAGATTTCGGGCACGCATCTCGAACACATCCAGGCCAACCGCATCGGCAGCCCGATCGACCAAGGCTTCCGTCACTGCACAGGCAATCGGGTGGCCAACCGCCCGGTACTGGCTTGTCTGCACCTTGTTTTGAAAAACCACCTGCAGCTGGCCACGGTAATCGGCCATTTTGTAGGGCGCGCCCATCAGGCGGATCACCTGATTGCCTTCAACAACGCTGGTGCGTGGATATGTCGAATACGGCCCGATCTGCGTCCGATCCTGCACATCCATCGCCAGGATGGCGCCATCTTCTGCAACGGCCATACGCGCCGTGACCGTGTGATCGCGTGCGTGAATGTCGGAGACAAAGCTTTCCAGACGGTCCGCAACAAAGCGAACCGGCCGGCCCAGCTTGATGCTTGCAGCAACTGCCGCCATTTCTTCGTTGTAGACGTGCAGTTTCATCCCGAACGAACCGCCGACATCCGGAGCTACGACCCTGACCCGGCCCTCCGGCAAACCAAAGTGCCGGGCATAAACGTCCTGGAACTGATAGGGAGTCTGGGTGGCGTGGTGGACCGTGAGTTGGCCGCAGGAGGGATCATAGTCCGCGACGATTGCTCTGGGCTCAAGAGTTACAGCCGTGTGCCGGCCGAACGTGAACTCTCCTTCGACAATATGCGTTGCAGCAGAGAAACAATCGTCTACAGCATCAGTTTCCAGCACCGTTTGAAAACACAGATTGCTGTCCAGGGCGTCAACTGCTTTGGGCGCATCGGCCTGCAACGCTGTTTGCCCGTCAACGCTTGGCAGCTCATCTTCGATATCGAGCATCACCAATTCACAGGCGTCTTCCGCTTCGGCCCGTGTTCGCGCCAAAACCATTGCGACCGGATGCCCGGCCCAATGCACATGCTGATCGGCCAGCACGTTTTGGGGCGGACTGACCATTGGCTCAAAATGGTCGAGCCGGCCTGACCAGGGTTCGCACAAACTGTTCAGATCTCGGGCTGTAAAGACCCTCAGAACACCGGGCGCCTCTTCCGCCGCGCTGACATCGAGCTCGGTGATCCGGCCCTTCGCCATCGGACTGCGGACAAAGGCAGCATGAACCATGCGCGGTAGCACCAGGTCCGTGACGAACTTGCCGCGGCCAGCAAGATGACGCTGAGCATTCAAGCGGCGCTGTGACTTGCCAATCTGGCCATCGGTTGCGAAAGGCGCGTTCATTCGGCTGCCTCCGCCTGAATTTGACGCCGCTCTGCCGTTGCAGCGATAGCGTCCACGATCGCCTCATACCCGGTACACCGGCAGTAGTTGCCCGATAGCGCGTCGCGGATATCTTCGCGCTTGGGTGCATTGTTTTCCTCTAGCAGTGCATGGGCGCTCATAATCATTCCGGTGGTGCAATAACCGCACTGCAAGGCATTGCGGTCATGAAAGCAGTCCTGCAGGTCTTCAATGGCCCCGCGCTCGCTTAGTCCTTCAATAGTCTCCACCGTTTCCCCTGCAGCCTGCACCGCAAGAGCAAGACAGGCATGCACCGGCCTTCCTGACAACAGAACCAGACAGGCGCCACACGATCCCATTTCGCAGCCAAGATGCGTTCCGGTGAGCTGCAAGCTGTCCCGGAGAAAGTCTGCAAGGCTCATGCGCGGTTCGACAAAGGCACGGACCGGCTCACCATTGACTTTCAGACTGATTTCCGTGGTCACGCTGCCGCCCCTAATTTTGTAAGTGTCCGGCCCAAAAGAACCCGCGCCATATGCTTGCGCGCAGCCGCAGGAAGTTGCGGATCGTCAGGTGGATACAGATCCTGGTCGAGCGCCTGTTGCGCCGATGAAATCACCGCCGGATTGACAGCATTGCCGTTCAAGGCCGCTTCCACAGCGGATGCCCGGGTTGGTTTGTTGCCTACAGAAAAGAAAGCGACGCTAATGTCGGAAAGACGGTCCGCTTCCAGAATGCCGTGGACCGCGACGCCAACCATCGCGTAGTCACCCTGGCGGCGTGCAAGTTCATCAAAGGCATGGACCTGTCCCGGCTGCATGGGTGGGATCCAGATCGCTTTCAGGATTTCGCCCGGCGCCATGGCCGTTTCAAATAGGTCGACAAAAAACTCATCCGCCGGTACACGGCGCACGCCATCGGCACAGACGATTTCCATTTCTGCCCGCAATGCCAGCACAGCTGCAGGGAATTCAGAGGCAGGATCCGCCAGCGATAAACTTCCGCCGATTGTTCCCCGATTACGGATGGCGGGATGAGCGACAAACGGCGCGGCTGCCTGAAGAAGCGGGGCATAGGCCGAAATCTGAGGATCTTTAAGCACGTCCACGTGACGGGTCATTGCCCCGACACGCAACCAACCGTCCTGGAGCGATATTCCTGAAAGTTCGTCAATCGCTGACACATCGATCAACAGCGACGGGGCCTGCAAACGCAGGTTCAGGGACGGCACAACACTGTGCCCGCCAGCAAGATAGACGGCATCGCCATCTTGTGACTGAAACGCAGCAAAAGCGTCAGCGACAGTTTCGACGCGCAGATAATCGAACGCTGGCGGCTTCATTATTCCTCCCCGGATGTGGCTTCCACCACAAAAAGTAACCAACTGGTCACTTTTGTACTAACCAATTGTCAAATGATCAAGAAAAAAGTGACCGCTTGGTTATTTCTGTTTTAGTTGCTAGAAAACAGATGCTTAGATCCGAGGAAAGAATGCCGTTATCAAATCCGCAAAAACCCGCTGGCAGCAGGCGCCGGAAAAACATGCGTGCGGAGGATCGTGAAAAACAAATTGTTGCCGAGGCGGTCCGGTTTTTTGCGGAATGCGGTTTTGAGGGCCAGACGCGGGAACTGGCAAAACGCATGGGGGTTTCCCATGCAGTGATTTACAAGCATTTTGAGAGCAAAGACGCTTTAATAGAACGGGTCTACGAACACATTTATCTTCGGCGCTGGAACCCGGACTGGGAGATCCTGCTGCATGACAGAAACCGCTCTTTACAGGATCGGCTGACACAGTTTTACCTGGAATATGCAGAGCGTGTCTTTGACTATGACTGGGTGCGGATTTTCGTCTCGTCCGGTCTAAAATCCTACGACCTGACACAAAGATATCTGACGCTGATCCGGGAGAAGGTCATCGTCCCAGCAGCACTCGAACTGCGCCACGAGAAAGACCCTGAGGATGATCAGACACCCGTGACTGAGCAGGAACTGGAACTGTTCTGGGGGCTCCACGGCGGCATCTTCTACATCGCCATCCGCAAATTCGTTTACAATCTAGATGTGGACATTGATGTCCCCCGCGCAGTCCGTAGCGCTGTCGATACGTTTTTTAATGGCGTTCGGGACACCCTGAAGTAAGGCTCATTGCGCATTGCACCACCCCTGTTGTTCTAAGAGCAAACGTACCGAAGTGTGCACACAGGCGGCACGAAAGTGAATTCAGAAACCGGAGTGACGGGGGCGGATGAAACGCTATCAGATACGCCATTGACATCAGCGCTTTTGGCGATCCAAACAATTGACCACTAAAGAGCTCTTCGGGCTTCCAAACGGATGGAAAACAATGAAATCACGCAAGCTTGGCGCCAATGGGCCGGAAATCGGGGCAATCGGTTATGGTGCTATGTCCTTCACTGACATGTATGGCCCGACGAATGACGCTGCGAGCCATGCAATCCTGGATGCCTGCCGAGACCTGGGTGTCACGCATCTGGACACTGCAAATGTCTACGGCATGGGGAAATCTGAAAACGCAATAGGGACCTATTTGAAAGCCAACCAAGGCGCGCGAGACGAGTTCATTATCGCGACCAAGGCAACCATTACTCGCGATCCGGATGGCAACCGCTCCTTTGACAATTCGGCAGAGCATCTTGAGGCCGAACTGGACAAGTCTTTACAGAGGCTCGGTGTGGAGTGTGTGGACCTGTTTTATGCTCATCGCCGCGATCCGCGCTTCACACCGGAAGAAACGGCAGCCAATCTTGGCAGGCTCGTGGAAAAGGGCAAGACCCGCGCGATCGGCCTTTCCGAAATAGCCCCATCGACATTGCGGCGCGCCATGACGGTATGCCCAATCGCCGCGGTTCAGTCCGAGTATTCGCTTTCCACGCGATTTCCGGACCTTGGGCTGGTGCAGACTTGCGCCGAGCTCGGCGTAGCAATGGTCGCATTCTCGCCGGTGGGACGCTCGCTGCTGACGGATAATCCGATCCCGCGCGAGCGGATCGCCGATCTGCCGTTCCTTGCCGGAAATCCGCGTTTCATGGAACCTAATCTGACTGAAAACCTGCGCATTGCAGAGGGCTTCCGCAAACTCGCAGCAGAAATGGGAACATCAGCAGCTGGACTGGCAAATGCCTGGCTGCTGAGCCGTGGACCACATGTGATCCCGATCCCGGGTACGCGGTCCGTAGATCACCTGCACGAATGCATCTCGGGCGCGGATTTGGAGTTGACTGAAACTGACCTTCAACGAATTGAAGCCGTGCTGCCTGTTGGCTGGGCTCACGGAGACCGCTACTCGGCTGCCCAATGGATCGGGCCTGAGCGGTACTGCTGACAAACAGCCGCGGCCAACAAATGCCAATGGCCGCGGCAACCGTCAGTTTTCTAGCTGCATCAACTGTTAATTGGCGACGAGATACTCCATGGCTGCATCCGCACCGCCTTTTTCGTGTGGAATCCCAGCTTTCTTCAATGCCATTTCCACACCGGTTAGTGTTCCGGTGAGCATCAAGTCATTGAAATCTCCAAGGTGTCCAATCCGGAAAACGCGATCTGCGACTTTGGAAAGCCCATTACCCAAAGAAATATTGTAGTTCTTGAGAGCGGTGGCTCTAAAGGCATCAGCGCTATGCCCTTCCGGCATTACGACTGCTGTCAGCACACCACTTTCATCGCCCTGCCGGTTACACAAGACGTCAAGCCCCCAAGCCCGAACCGCTGCCCGCGTTGCCTGGCCATGCCGGGCATGACGGGCAAACACATTCGGCAGTCCCTCTTCGTTCAACATGTCGATTGCGACATTCAAGCCATAGAGAAGGTTCGTCGCCGGTGTATAGGGAAAGTAACCGGTTTCGTTCGGACCGATCATCTCCTGCCAGTCCCAATAAGAACGCTGGAGCCTGGCAGAAGCATTCTGTTCTAGTGCCCTTGAACTGACAGCATTGAATGACAGCCCCGGCGGGAGCATCAAACCTTTTTGAGAACCGGAAACGCAAACGTCTACGCCCCACTCGTCAAAACGGAAATCAAGCGATGCAAGGCCGGAAATCGTGTCCACTAGGAACAGGGCCGGATGACCGGCGGCATCAATAGCCCGGCGAATGTCGGCAATAGGAGACACAGAACCGGTGGAGGTTTCGTTGTGAACAACACAAACAGCCTTTATCTCGCCCTTGGTATCCGCCCTCAGCCGTTCTTCAATGAGCTGCGGATCTGCGCCACCTCGCCAGTCGCCTTCGATGACCTCAGTCTCCAACCCGATCTTTTGCGCCAACTTCTGCCATAGCATCGCAAAATGGCCTGTTTCGAACATGACGACCTTATCGCCAGGAGAAAGGGTATTTACGAGCGCTGCTTCCCACGCTCCCGTACCGGAAGAGGGGTAGATAAAGACCTTGGATTTTGTCTGAAAAATACCCTTGAGCCCTTCAAGCGCCTTCAGGCCAACCTTCGCAAAATCCGGCCCGCGATGGTCGATCGTCTGCATCGCGATTGCCTGCAGAATTCGTTCGGGAACCGCGCTTGGTCCCGGAATTTGAAGAAAATGATGCCCAGTCGCACGCATGAATCGTCCGCCTTTGTTGTCTGATGGAATTGAAGTTTTTGAACCGGAAGGCGCTACGCCACTTCAGGTTTTCTCCGGAAGAGCTTGCTCAAGAGCGGCAGCAAAACGACTACGGCTGTCAGGATGAACAGTACCAGCGCGATTGGGCGTTCAATGAAGACAAGCAGATCGCCTTCCGACTGGATCATGGTTCTGCGGATATTCCGCTCCAGCATCGGACCAATGATCAGGCCAAGGATCAGCGGCACGGGCGGGTATTCAAGCTTCAGCAAGATCAGGCCAAATGTGCCTGCCAGGATCATGATGAAAACCGCGCTCATCGAGTATTCGATCGCAAACACACCGAAGATCACTGTTGCAATCACAGCCGGATATAAAAGCGCGGTCGAGATGAACAGAATACTGGCCAGCAAAGGTGTCAAAATCAGCGTGAGAAACACCAGCATCAGGTTTCCAATCCAGAAGCTGCCAAACACCGTCCAGATAAAGTCGCCATTGTTGGTGAACAGAAGCGGTCCGGGTTGAAGCCCCAGCATCAGCAAACCACCCATCATGACCGCCGTTGTCGCCGATCCAGGAATTCCGAGCGTAAAGAGCGGAATCATGGATGAATAAGAAGCGCTGTTGTTTGCAGATTCAGGAGCTGCGATCCCTTCGAGCGCACCGGTTCCAAACTTGCTGGCATTCTTGGACGTCCGCTTGGCAAGTGCATAGGACATCATCGTTGCCGACGTTGCACCGACCCCTGGCAGCACACCGACAAACACACCAATGACCGCGCCCTGAAGCAATGCCCACCGGGTTTGGATTGCGTCCTTGAGCCTTGGAAACAAATTGGAGAACTTGAAACTCACCAACTCGCTTTTCACGTCTGAACCAAGGCTCGTATACATTGCGGTCAATCCAAACAGACCGACTGCAATTATCGGGAAATCCAGGCCGTCAAACAGTTCGATAAAGCCGAAGTTAAAACGGATCGGGCCCGCAATCGGATCAAGTCCGACCATGCCAAGCCAGAAGCCCAATCCAAGCGCCACAAACGCTTTAAACGGATTTCGTCCACCCAGTACGCTGGCAAGCGACAGTGCCAGGCACATCAGGGCGGTCATTTCTGTTGGACCGAATGCAAGCGCCGCGTTTGCGATTGGAATGGACAGGACCACCAGACCAAGCAGGCCAATCATGCCACCAAAAAAGGACGCAAAGACGCTCATGCCCAAGGCGCGGCCCGCTTCTCCCTTTTTGGCCAAGGGATAGCCGTCAATAACCGTCATTACCGAGGGGGCGTCACCAGGTATTCCCAGAAGTATCGAGGTGACGGCGCCACCGAACATGGCACCGTAGTAAACGCCGGCCAAACACGCGAGGGCTGGCACACCTCCAAAACCAATTGCAACCGGAAGCATGATGGCGACACCAGCGGTTGGGCCAAGGCCTGGCAGTGCGCCAATAATTAGCCCGATAATAACCCCGAACATCGTCGCGCCCAGAGTCGCGGGCTGAGCTGCCTGCGCTATTCCATCCAGAAGCAGCGAAAAGATTTCCATTCCAGGGTCCTTTAGTGACTTAGTTCGTTTTTCAGATTGGTTTCGGCAGTCAGTAGCCGAAAATCCCGACAGGCACCGGAACACCCAGAAGATTTCCGAAACACAGTTTCAGGAACACAGGGAGTAGGACGCAGGTTGGGAGCAAACGCAGAAGAAAACCGCGTTCAAGAGATGGTTTGATCGTAAAACCAACGACCAGCATCAACAGAGATACCGATAACGCGAGCCCCAGATATGGGGTAAGGAAAATCACAGCCAGCAAGCCGAGGGTAATGCCGGAAATTTTGACCATTTCAGGAAGCTTCATGCTGTCCTTAAAAGTCTCAGCTCCAGCAAGGCTGCGGAGAAGATTTACGACACTCAGGACAACGATCACGCCCCCCACGATGACGGGGAAAAAGCCGGAGCCCGGCGTTGTGCCCTTCATGTATCCGTAGTCAAGTCCAGTCCAGACGATGTAACAGCCCAGGAATATCAAGAACGCTGCGAACAGTTGATCGACCCTGTTGGTGACCATTAGGTTGTTTCCTTGTTTGTCATAGACACCGAAGCCGACACCGGGAGCTTCGGGCGAAGCATGAACTTCGCCCGAGCATACGCTTACAAAAGACCTAGTTCTTCCATAAGGGCCTTATAGCGCGCGTTGGTATCCTCGATTTTCTTCTTGTACTCGGCGCTCGGCAAGAAGGCTGCCTCATCGAGATAACGATCGATGTATTGCGTCCGCCATTCTTCGCTTTCCGCGACCTTTTTCAGGAGGCCTTCCCAATAGGCGACCGCCTCTGCCGGAACATCAGCCGGCATTACCAATCCGCGAAGCTGTGCGTGTTCGATATCGTATCCCAGTTCCTGGAAAGTAGGAGTATCGGGAAGGGCTGAAATCCGTTTGGATGTACTCACTGCCAGAGCCCGCATTTCGCCGGTCTGGATCTGCTGGAGAACCTCACTCGGGTTCATGAAGACGAAGTCAACATGACCACCAAGAGCAGCCGCCAAAGCTTCACCTTCACCATCAAAAGGAACAGGATCGATTTTTACACCCAATTCTTTTGAGGTCAGCGCGGCCA
Organism: Roseibium sp.; assembly: GCA_965230705.1. GTDB lineage: Bacteria > Pseudomonadota > Alphaproteobacteria > Rhizobiales > Stappiaceae > Roseibium. The sequence continues at coordinate 1,325,910 of CBDDLN010000002.1, forward strand.
ACAAAGCCGGATCTGACACAACGCCAACGGTCGCAGTGGTCAACCGGCCAGCAGCCTTGACATCATCAAGCGATTTGATGGGAGAATCCTTGGAAACCGCCATGATGTATGGAGAGATCGAAATCGCAGCGAGCGGCGTAAAATCGCGGTAACTTACTGGAGATGCGCCACGAAGCGGAGTGGTGAAGAAGCTCACGCTGACTGTCGCAATGACATTCGGATTGCCTTTTTCGCCAGCAACAGAAGTGTAGCCAATTGCGCCACTTCCACCGGGACGATTTTCCGGCTGAATATCGACTGGCAGCAGGTCTAATTCTTCAATCACATTTCCAATAGTGCGTGCGAGAGTGTCACTGCCACCACCAACGCCAAACGGAATAATCAGCTGGATGTTTTCTTCCGGGTATTCCGCCATTGCAGGGCTACCTGCTGCTAGAACGGAAGACATTGCAGCTGCAACACCCACAGTTCTGGCGATTTTTCCAATTCCAGACAGTCCAAAAATGCTCATGGTTTTCTCCTCCCATTGCAAATACGGTTTGTGTTGTTCGCCAATCAACCCCGCAGTCAGCGTTGGTGATTGGCTCAACTATGTTGTGCCGATGAGTACCCGTTTTCTTGCTGGCCGGCGCCCAGTCGAATTGCCGCTAGGCACCGATCCAGCTGACGGATGAATTGCTTTAATCAGCAGCTTCGGCGGCAAGGCGTGCGCGGCCTTTTTCAAGCGCAGCAAAGGAACGTGTGGGCGAGGCCATAAGCCAGCGGTATCCCTGATCCATTAGTCCATCGATGTTGTTCGGATTGACGTGGGGATGACCGCAAACAACACCCTTTTCCTTACAAATCCGGAGGATATCGTTCATCGCCTCAACGACCTTGGGGTGATCATATTGCCGCGGAAAGCCCAGATCCTGGGAAAGGTCGCCCTCTCCGATGATAACCAAACCGATCCCTGGGACCTGGTCGAGAATGTCCGGAAGGTTTTTCCAGGCCTCAACTTTTTCACACATCATTCCGACGAGGATTTCGCCTTTAGGGTCGATTGGCCAGACATCTGCACGAGAGTAGTATTCCTGCTGCGTCAGGCCCCAGTATTTTGCCGCAATACCCGGCCCGTCACCTCGTTGTCCATGCGGTTCGAAGTTTGGTGATCCGACAGGTCGTGAATAACGGCATGCAGCCACAGCGGCTTTCGCATCTTCTACCGTGCACACATGCGGCCACAGGACACCGTAAACCCCCATGTCCAGAACCTGTTTTGCCATCCATTGATTGCGCTCAACCCCATTTGCAGGCAAGCGCACCATTGGTGTGACCGAAGGGGCGAGGCTGCCGGAGCGTGCTACGCGGCGCCGGTCGATCATGTATTGCATGCAGTCCCGGAGCACATTCACATTGAACGGATTGTGTTCCATTTCGAAAACCACAGCGTCATATCCAGCGGCGTCGATCGCCTGTGCAGCAGTGATTTCTGCAACAGAAAAAGCCGTGAGCGCTATTGATCCATTTTCAAAAGCTCTAATCGCTCCGTTTAGCCTGGGTATGTCGCTCATTCTCGTTTCCTGACCTCATAGAATTTGTCATCCCGCCACGTGCCAGTGACGTTGAGGCCATGGATCGCAATTTTATTCCATCAGGTCCAATACAAGTTTTTGATTTTGATATAAGTATATACTTATCGATTAAGGGAGAGGCATTTGGATCCCAAGCTCAGAAACCTGGAAATTTTCCGAATCTTTGCGTTGACTCAAAACGTTACCGAAACCGCTAGGCTGGTGCGCATTTCGCAACCGGCGGTTAGCCAAATCCTGCGGGATCTGGAAACACTTTTGGGTTTGACCCTCTACAAACGCGTTGGCCGGACATTGACACTAACTGCCGAAGCCAAGGCGATTTTACCGGAGATCACCAAGCTCATTGCCCAAATGGGAGCATTGCGGAATCAGGTTGAAGGACTTCGTGACGCCAAGGCTGGCCATCTGTCGATCGCAAGTGTCCCGACCATGATCAACAATCTCATTCCCGATGCCATCCTGGAGTTCAGAAAGGACCGGCCCAATGTGCGGCTGCGAATAACATCGATGACTGCATCGGACGTGGCGCATCAGGTACGGCTTGAAAACGCAGACGTAGGGCTGACATTTCTTCCGGTCAACGGAAACGGACTGGATCTTCAACCGCTGCTAAGAACCGAAATGGTTTGCCTGCTCCCTAAGGGCCACAACCTACAGGAAAGACCCGTCATTACCCCGGAGTTGTTGCGCGGTGAAACTGTTATGGCCCAGGGGCCGGAAACGCCTCCCGGATTTGTGCTTCGCGACACATTCGATCAATTCGGAATTTCCGATCTTATTGTCGTGGAGGTGAACCAGTCGGGCGTGGCGCTGCCGATGGTCAAAAAAGGCATTGGCGTTGCGTTGGCCCATCCCTTTGTGCTCAGCATCGATGAACCTGATGTGGTTGCAATCCCGTTCGAACCAAACGTCGAACTCACGCTTGCTCTCGCACTGCCAAAATTTGCTACACAGTCCCAGCTGTCGCAGGCGTTTGTCAGTGACTTCAAGGTTCGAATTCAAGAACAGGCCACAGCTCTTACCCACAACGGTATGAGGTGTGAGATGCTCTAACGTTTGTTGTTGTCTGCACGGTCCGCATTTTTGATTCTCAATACCTTGGCGATGAGCGGCGCGCCCGTAATGACAAAAACGAGCCGGGTTAGATGATGGAGGATTACGTACCCAAGATCCGCCCCAGCAATGATTGCAAGAACCGTCATTTCAGCCTGGCCGCCTGGCGAAAATGCGAGCAGCCCTTCCAAGGGGGCCGCTAGGCCAGCGATGACGACGATTTCAGTAAAGACCAACGCCAATGCTGCCAGCATAAGAACATAGGCGACACCGGAGGCCACGAATTGGCGCAGCTCTTTTACCGTGATGCCGACATACCCGACACCAATTCCCATCCCGATGAAAAACTGTGCGCACAAAATTGCTTCCGCCGGCGGCCGGTGTTGAACCAATCCCGTCAATGAAAGCGCCGCCGTCGTGATCATAGGACCAAGGATCGAGGCTCCAAACAGGCCTAACCTTTCGCCACCTTTCCATCCCACAAGCGCTGCGACCACCATCAGGGCCAATTCGAATGGTGGCAGGGTGGATGCCGGCTCTCCGACTGGATTGTCCAGCCCAATGCCCATCGCCTGGGTCAGGATAAGCGGCGCCAAGCTTACGATAACCAGTATTCGGGTTGCGTGGACCAGCGAAAGCGCACGAACATCGCCTCCAGCTTCCTGTCCAAAAATGACCATGTCCTGCAAGCCACCAGGCATCGCGGCGTAATAGGCCGTGACCTTGTCGAACTTGCAGACTTTATAGAAGAACGGCACGCCGATCGCCGCAATCGCCAGAAGGTAAACCGGCACCAGGGCAATCGATGCCAGCATGCTCGGCACCTGCCCAAGAACAACCGGAGTGATTGAGGCGCCGACCGCTACCCCCAGGATCGTCCTGGCCCCAACGGAAATATGCCCTGCTCCCCGTAATTTCATGCCCGCCAGTGCGGCCATCAGGCTGGCGAACATGGGGCCAAACAGGAAAGGCAGCGGTAATTCAAGCGCCCAGAACACTGCCGCACCCAGTCCGGAAATCACCAGTGTGGTCAAAGTGCGCTGCAAAGCCGCTGTGTCCAACTTGCGAAACAAGGGATTACCTTTCGGAGAATCTAATTCGGCATACACATGTATACCAACACTCCGCTTTTGACAGGCTTTCCGATCCACACTTGCGAGCGGCACCAATTTGTTAGCTCAGTCAGGAACAAAGCCCACAGTCACAATCCGCTCAGCTGCGTTCGATTGTTGAGGTTGTCTACAGCGGCAACCCGGCCAACTCGCCGCACTCGGTTTAGCCTAAATATTTCAGATGGTTATAATTGGAAAACCAACCCTCGACACAAGCCCGCGCACTCACAATTCAATCGGCAGATGAAACCACCGGCACAAGCTGTTTGCCGTGTTCCATGCCGTATGCCGTGGTTCCAAAATGCGGATTGAGACCCAGTCCGGAGAATGCGAACTCCGGCATATTGGTGTGTCCGAGCACCACCGCACCGGCCCTACTAAGCTGCTGTACGATTTCAGCATCCTGCTTCGCTGGTGCCGGGTGATAAGCAACCGGCCCTGCGTGGGTGCGCCGCCCCGCAAGATCTACATTTGTCTTGATGGCAATTGGACGCCCATCAAGAGGACCAAGCACCCGATCTTCCGCATACCGGATCTTGGTTTCTTCCAGCTCCCGTTTTGTGCGTGGACTATCGAACCCGACAAAGGCCGAGGCAGCGGTCGAGCTTTACGCCCGTTCCAGAGCCGAGCTAATGGTCAAAGCAGTTTTTTCTGCATTGATCACAGTGCTACAGGCCTATCGTAATAGGGGAGTTTTTCAATGCGGATTGCATCGGCGTCGGCGTGAGCCTCATTGCGGACGTGTTCAGCAATCTCGCTTAAAGAAGCAAACCAGACATCACCTCTATCAAGTACGTTCTCGAGCCAGAGTTCAACCTGACGCCATCGGGCCAGGCGGCCGGTCAGGAAAGGATGCCAGATCGCGATCCAGAAGCCCCCCGCCTCGTACTGCGCCTCGAATTCCTCGAAGAAGGGTTGCACACCTGCACGGGGCCCAGCCACCGGCATCATGTAGCCGATTTCAGAATAGTGCGCGAAGGAAGGCCAATCATCCGTGCCCCAATGAACAGGCAACTCGACAAGGCTACCCTCTTCCGTTTTCATCAAATACGGAATGTCATCAGCCATGAGAGAGCTGTCATAGGAAAAGCCGTGTTCTATCAGCAAATCGATGACTGTTTGGTTCACGTTGTAAACCGGAGCCCGATACCCCTTGGGCTTTTGCCCGGTCACCCGCTGATGCGAATCCAAAGCCCGTTCGAACCAATACCGTTGCTCTGAAGCAGAGTGCTCTGTCGGGTCTTCATGAAGATGGCCATGATGACCAATCTCATGACCACCCTCAAGAATCGCCTCCATGGTTTCGGGATAGTTTTCAACGACCCAGCCAGGCACGAAAAATGATTGCTTCAAGCCGAACCGCTTGTAGGTTTCGAGAATTCTGGGTACTGCGACGGTTGGCCCATAGCGTCCCATCGTGATCGGATACAGGCGGTCATGTCCATCCTTGGGCTTCGAAATATGAATGAGGCTGTCGGCATCTACGTCGAAAGTGATCGCACAGGCGCATCTTGCACCATTCGGCCACTTGATTGGCTTACCGATCATCGAGCTGTCCTTTCAATCCTAGCCGATCACTGAAGATCACGGCCATAGGCGTAAACTGGTGGGTGGGTCCTATTGGCTGCATCGTCCCACTTCGAGTACCAATCCATTAGGAATGGCCTCAGATCACGGCAAAGAGCGCGTTCTTCTGATTTCTGCCCGCTAGCACTAAGGGCCTCTGCGATTTCATCGCAAAGCGCGCGTTCATCTACGCCGAGCACTCTTCCCGATCTGACCTTTTGGCGCCCGCCTACGAAGACATCTTGCACGTCATCCCGGCGGCCCCGCGCAAAAATCAAGACTAGCGGATCAACATCCGGGTCAGCCCATGGTGTCGTCATGCGTTTGATGTCAATCAGTACCGCATCCGCGCGATATCCGGGCTTTAGCTGGCCCAAATCTGTGCCGCGCCCAAGGAGCGCAGCACCGCCAGCGGTCGCCATGGAAAAAACATCCGCACCCGACAGGGCCGCACTCTTTTGGTGGGGAGGCCGGTTAAGATTCAATGCAAGCCGCATCTCGGCAAACATGTCTTCGTCATCGGCAAGAGTTGTTCCATCCATGCCTACAGCTACAGGGATCCCTGCATCCCGATAGCGGGCCGCTGGTACGACACCGGAACGAAGGCGCAAATTGGAACTTGGATTGCAGCAGATCTGGACACGGCTTTCGACTAGAAGTTCAAAATCCTGAGGGTCTGCCCACACCATGTGTGCCAGTGAGACGCGTTCGCTCAACAAACCTATGTTGTTCAGATACGGCAACAAACGTTCTGAACGGCTGCGCGAGCTTTCAAGGCTTTCGTAATAGGATTCCAGAACATGTGTCTGAATTCGGGTATCCTTGAGTTCGGCGGCTCTGACTATCTCACGCAGGACCGGCTCAGGCGTCCATTGCGGCCCTGTCGGGCCAAACCAGACTGATATCAACTCATCCCGGGCAAAGTCCGCGGCCAACCCGGAAACAGCCGACACATAGGCCTCCGGAGACAGCCGGCTTCTTCGTTCCTGAACCCGTAACATGCGCTCGCGAAGGTCCGGCGGCAGGCTTTGCAGAAAATGGCGGTCTTCTCCATCAGCATGAACCAGATGGTTTTGCCAACGTTCCCCTGGTGCAATTGCGGCCCTCATTCCTGCTTGCCGATAGGCGTCAGCCTTTTCGGAAACGGCAGCAACGGCCGCCTCAAGGCTTGGCCCCGCGCTGCACATGTCGACGACACTCGTAACGCCTGACTTTAGCAGACGAACGGCACTGTACAGCGTAGAGAGACGCTGGCTAATTGCAGGCATTCCAAGTCCAGCAAACATCCACGGTTCCAAAAAATCGTCCGCAACACCCTGGTTGGAAAGTTCGACACCGTAGCAATGGTGATGAGCGTTAATAAAGCCGGGTAAGACGGCAACGTCGGGACCACCAAACTCCTGAACACCGTCGTAGCGGTTTCGAAGTATCTCGCGAGGCCCGACTTCCACCACCAGCCCATCTTTTACAAACACGCTTGCATCTGAGCGGATCAGATCTGCTGACTGGAAAACCCAACGCCCGGTTAGAATAAAGGGTTCCAGCACGCTAGGCGGCCTCGACGCAAAAATGCAGCTCTACCGGTTCGCAACCCTCTCCATTTACAGGAGTAATGTCCTGAGGGCAGGCCGACATGACAGCGATGGTGTCTGTTTCGGCTCGAAATTTCATTCGATCCCCCGGTTTGGAAACCGGTGCGAGCCACTGGATAGTGCCATCACGGGCAACCGGGACATTCATCCAGAGATTGAATGGAGCTGGGATCGCCGGTGCTCTCAGACCAATCGCCATCAGAGCCATACGAAGGTTATCGGTGCAGTTGTCGTGATATTCCGTACAGCCAAGCTGCTGATAGCGGTGATGATCACACGCTGCAACGATAGTATCGTGGATTCCGGGAGACGTGTCCTCGGTGATTGTCAGCAGCGGCCGCCGGGTATTAGAGGCCAAACTGTCACCAACTTTAGGAATAGTGGAATTCAGCGAGGTGTGCAGGTGCTCCATCGAAAGATATTCTTCGATATTCTCGGCACTGAAGGCCCAAAAATCGCAAACCTGGGTACCTTGGGTGTTTTCGATCGACAGGGTTTGCCCCTGCTTGATCTTTACGGCAATGCCGCATCTTGCCTGCACGGTGTAGCGCTTACCCAACTCCGGTGTTCCATCTGCCGAAATTGCAAGCGACAGACTTTGATTTTCGCCGTCCGGTTGCCCTGCATCAAAAGATGTTTGCATAGCGTGCCTTTCCAGAGTTGTGCTAACTCAAAAAGTGCACACGCGTATCCGAATTGAAACTGAGTATTTTTCAGGCCACAGATGACATTTTGAAGCTGGCGTCAGCCCGGATTATAAGCCTTCGACTTCAAAGAAGCGCTGTCCTACCGGGGTGTCGCGAAACATATCTGCTTCTTCAAGCAACCAGTCTTGAAATAGCTTGATTTTCGTCCGGTTCGCCGCCGACTTCGGACAGACAAGAAAATAGGATTTGTTTTTTATTCGATCGTCAAACGGAGCTACGAGACTGCCGTTCTCAAGGCCCTGCGCGGCAGCTATCAGGCTGACCAGCGCAACGCCATGCCCGTTAGCCGCCGCAGAAATACACATGTGTTCTTCGGAGTAAGTGACAAACGGTTTTATTACGCTGCCTGCATCTCCGTTTTGTTCAAACCATCGATCCCAACTTGGGTCTTCGCCTGAAAAACCAGCCCATTCATATTGAATCAACTGCGCACGTTGTAACGCCTCAAGGTCTGGTTTTGCGGAAAGAAGGTTGGGTGCACAAACAGCAGACACATAGTCATCTAGAACCCAGGCCGCATGAAGGTCCTCATACGCGCCATTGCCGTATCTTATGGCGACATCAACTTCATCTTTTTTGAAGTCGATTACCTCATCTGAACTTTGAACACGGACTGCAAACTGCGGGTAGCGATCGGTAAAACGTTTCAGTCGCGGGCTCAGCCAATTCGACGCAAACGAGCCGGTTGTCGAGATCGTCAATACGCCTTCGAGCTCATCGCCCAAAATGGCATCCGATGCTTCGGAAAGTTTTTCAAACGCTTCAATGACCAGCGGCGCGTATGCTGCCCCCTCAGTGGTGAAGCGCAGCGAACGCGTAAGCCGATGGAAAAGCTGTACTCCGAAGAACTCCTCAAGGCTTTTGACCTGATGACTGACTGCGGTCGGTGTAACGCATAATTCATCTGCGGCCGCTTTGAAGCTCATGTTTCGAGCAACAGCTTCAAAGGCTTGAATGCTTTTTAGCGATGGAATTCGGGACATGTTGTTTATTTACTCCCGATAGAAATCCAATCAAGACTCGATTGGATTGCCGTTTTCCTTTGACGCAAGCGTCTTGCGTATCGGCCTATCACTCAACGCCAGTTCTAATCGCATCTGGTATAGCAAAAAACGGAGCAAGGCGTGCCCTGCTCCGGTCAAGTTTGGGGAGGTTATCAGAAGTCAACGGGGCTCCGGAGCCAGATCACCGGACTGCATGCGCTGTACCAGGCCATCAATTTCGGCAACAACCTCGCCGGGGATATCTGGATGATAAGTCCCGATCCGCATTGCCTGAGCATTGTTCAGATCACCTTTGTAAGACTTGCCTTTCAGCTCCCCATTTGCTGCCAGCTCAAGGTAGGAGCGCATATTTCCGCGTACATCGAGAATGGCGGATTGCAGAATTTCGGGCCATTCGTTGATAGCGTCCCGGTAGATGCCAATGCCGTAAACGCCTTTCTCCTGCACAGCTTGCATGGAGCCAAGCGTTGCACTGTCCATTGTCGGCCAGACCACATCGGCCCCTTGCTCAATCTGGTTCAATGCGGCTTCCTTGCCCTTCGCAACATCATCCCAGTCTCCGGTCCAGGTCACAAGAACCTTGATATCCGGATTGGCGTCCTTTGCACCGTTCTCGTAACTGGCAACCGTGTCGTTCGTGAATTTGAATTTCTGTGCGGCAATGACGCCAATGGTGCCAGTCTTGGACACGCGGGCGGCTGTATACCCCATTAGGTATCCAAGCTGACTGAAGTAAAAATCGGCGTTTGCGACATTCTCACCGGTTCCCAGTCCATTGTTCACCATGAACATGGTTTCGGGAAAGCGTTGCGCAACCCGAACAACAGCATCTTGGAATTCACCGCCATGACCAATCACAAGGTCATAACCTCGGCGCGCATAGTCGCTGAGAACTTCAATCTGGTCCGGTTGATGGACACTTTCACTGTAGGCCGTATCGAAACCAAGTTCTTCCCCAGCCGTCTTGAGACCTTCATAACCAGCCTGGTTCCAGCCATTGTCGGAAATGGAGCCAGGCATGACGATGGCAGCACTTTTGATGCCATCGGCATGTGTGGGGCTGGCAAAGGCGATGACTGCAACAGCAGCCGCAATAAGCATACGACGTGATATCATTTCAGTTTCCCTATTGGTCGGTTCGCTTTTGTTTTTCGCAATACTTACTTTTGGCAGCCGGAGCCGAAACTGAGCATTTCTCAGGCGACGGATGAAAAGTCACCGTTTCTCCCGGTCATACTGAAGGCCGACAGCAGCAGGGGCCCGGACCTTGCCGACGAAACCGATCAGAGCGACCAAGGAAGCCACATAGGGAATGATCAGAAACACCTGATAGGAAATGTCAGGGTTGCTGAATTGCAGCCTGAGCTGCAGCGCATCGCAAAACCCGAAAAAGAATGCGGCCAGTATTGCGCCAATCGGTGACCAGCGCCCCAAAATGATTGCCGCAAGAGCAATGAATCCTTTGCCTGCACTCATCCCTTCGGCAAAGAGGTACACCTGAGCCAGCACCAAATGAACACCGCCCAGCGCGGCGACGGCACCACTCGCCGCAATTGCGGTGTAGCGATAAGAAAACACGGGAACACCGGCGACATCAGCAGCGCGCGGGTTTTCTCCAACAGCCCTTAGGTCGAGACCAGAGTTGGTGCGAAACAGCCAATACCATCCGCCGATCGCCAACAGGACCAGGATGTAGAAAAGCGGATCTTGCGAAAACAATGCCGGACCAAAAACAGGAATATCCGACAGCATCCCAAGATCGAGTGCACCAAACCCTTCAACACGCGCACCGCCGGCCATATCGCCGAAAACGAGACGCGAAAGAAACGCCGTCAAGCCCGCCAAGAGAAGGTTGATCGCTATTCCTGCAACAAGCTGGTTTACCTTGTAGTGAATTGCAAGAACGCCAAGCAGCACTCCAGATATGGCTCCGCAGATTATGCCTGCCCCCACTCCGACAATGGGAGATCCGGTCGCAAATGACCCGGCTGCGGCCCCCAGTGCACCTGCCAGAAGCATGCCTTCAAGGCCGATATTATAGGTTCCGCTGCGCTCGGCGAAGACACCACCCAACGCGGCAAATGCAATTGGAATTCCAAGACGGACACTGGACGCCAGCGCATCACCGAGGGTTGCCGGATTTAGAAGAAATTCCATGATTTCCGCCTTCTGCTCTTACCGATCAGTTCTTTCAAGAAGGTGCCAATTGACACCTTTCCACCTGTTGCTCTTGGCACAATCGCGGCGGCGACAAACAGGACAACCAGCCCCTCAATGACTTCAATGATCGACCCTTCAACACCGACCGCCCGTTGCATGGTTCCCGCGCCGGCGGACAAACCGGCGAGGAAAAAGGCTGAGATTGGTGCAAGGAGAGGATTCAGGGTCGCAAGGAACGCGACGATAATTCCCTGGTAGCCATACCCGTCACTGAAAAGATGGAAGAGCCGGTATTTGAGCCCAATGACTTCTATGGCGCCAGCAATCCCTGCAAACATGCCGCCTGCGATCATCGCGATCATGATTTGCCGCTTGGTGTTGACGCCCGCATATCTGGCGGCGTCTCTATTGCGTCCAACCAGGTCCAGCTTGAAACCGGATGGGGTCGATCGCAGCCAATAGTGCAGCAGGATGGCGCAAGTGGCACCGATCAATATGCCAATGTGGGCATCGGTTCTTTCAAGCAAGATCGGTAACCGGTATTGCGGAGCCACCTCTTCCGAATAGGGATAAGGGGCCCCTTCGGCGAGCAGCGGACCGGCAACCGCAAAACTAACAACATGAATGGCAATGAAGTTCATGAGCAGCGTGACAATGACTTCATTGATGTCACGGTAAGCTCTGAGATAAGCGGGAATAGCTGCCCAAAGACCGCCACCAATTGCAGCGCACAGCAGAATTAGCGGAATGCCTATCAATCCAGGAAGATCGGGCAGTGCCAGCGCAACAAGGGCGCCAAACAAGCCACCCATGTAGATCTGCCCCTCACCTCCAATGTTGAACAGGCCAGCACGCAGCGGCAAAATGACCGCCAGGCCGGCAAGCAGCATCGGCGATGCATCGACCAGCGTGTTGGACAGGCCCCAATAGTCGAAGAATGAATCTGTAAACAGAACTCTGTAGGCTTCGATGGGGTTCGAACCTTCAAAGAGGATGAGGATTGCTCCGATGGCGAGGGCCAGCGAGATTGCCGCGAACACTCTGAGCTGAAGGCTGGAAGCGGTCATGCGGCAGCTCCACTCGCTGCGGTCATCAACAGGCCAATGTGCTCCAGATCAGCTTTTGCCGGATCGGCGTAACCAGTAATTCGGCCAAAAGCCATCACCGCCAAACGGTCCGAAACGGCCAGCACATGTTCCAGTTCAGTCGATATGTAGAGAACCGCGACACCCCGCTCTGCTGCAGCCCGGATCTGCGCTTGCACAAATTCTGTCGCTCCAACGTCGAGCCCCTTTGTCGGTTGAACGACGACAAGGAGTTTCGTCGCAGCTGCAATTTCCCGAGCCAAGGCGACCTTCTGCTGATTGCCGCCTGAAAGCCCTGCAACTGGCAAACTCGTATCACGCGGACGGATGTCGAAAGCATCTGCCACCTCGTCCGCAACGGCCGCAATTGCAGCTCGATCAATCCGGCCTCCACGTGCATAGGGCGGCTCGGATATGGAACGGAACGCAAGGTTTTCAGCAACACTCAGGGACAGAACAAGGCCTTCTGCATGGCGGTCTTCCGGAACAAACCCAATTCCGGCTGCCAATCTGCCCGAGACGCTCAATTCATTGATATTGAGCCCATCAAGGAAGACGCTGCCATCGGACGATTGCATTAAACCACCGATGACCTCGGATAACTCTCTCTGACCGTTGCCATCTATACCGGCTATGCCGAGCACCTCTCCGGCACTGATCGTCAACGAGACATCATTCAGCAACGTCTTTCCGTCTGACGATAAAGCACAGACATTTTCGAGTGAGAGGACGGTCTCGCCCAGAACCGCCTTGTTGCGCTTGAGCTCGACAATCGTTGCCGTGTTCCGGCCACCCATCATCCGCTCTGACAACTCGGAAGGATTGGTTTCTTTGGTCAGAACATCGCCTTCGATCCGGCCGTGACGCATCACCAGAACTCGATCCGCAGCCTGCATAATCTCTTCAAGCTTGTGGGTAATGAAAAACACAGTCCGGCCCGCGGCGACCAGCTGCCGGATCCCTCTCAGGAAAGGCTCAACTTCGTTGGGAGCAAGAACGCTGGTTGGTTCATCGAGTATCAATATACTCACGTCGCGATAGAGCGCTTTCAGGATCTCAACGCGCTGCCGCATGCCCACAGGCATGTTTCCAACTTCGATGCCATAGTCGATTTCGAAGCCAAACTCCTGACCCAGTTCCCGGATTTTGTCGCTGGCGTGGGATTGTCGTTTTTCTGCAGGAAGTCCAATCAGAATGTTCTCAATGGCGTTCATCCGCTCAACGAGGCTGAAATGCTGATGAATCATGCCAATTCCAGCCGCGAGCGAGTCCCGCGGGCTGTGAAAAACGACTTCCTTGCCGCGGAGCTTTATCGCTCCGCTCGTAGGCTGATACAGGCCGATGAGAACACTTGCCAAGCTGGTTTTTCCAGCGCCGTTTTCTCCCAGGATTGCTACGCACTTTCCCGCATCTATCCTGAATGAAACGCCATCTAGCGCTGTAACCTTTCCGAAATTCTTCCGGACATCAACCAGTTCTAAAATCGACGCGTCCAATTGATCCTCCCTGCGCAGATCTACGGAAACTGAGGGAGGCGATAGGTCACAACAATCCAATTGATTTCATCTGTCGGCTGAGATTTTAGGTCGATCGGATGAAAGCGAAATTGTTACGCCTGAGATAACTTCAGGCGTGCTCAAAATAGTAATCATTTGTCGCCCGGCGGGTCACACAACAATCTCCTTGAAAGACATGATTCAATGCCACTGGAGATAACATGAAAACCGTTTTGCGAATTGATGCCAGCATCAGAAGAGCCGACAATGAAGTCCCTGATTACAACTCCATTTCGCGCGGAATTGCTTCTACATTTATGGACAAGTGGCAACGCTTGAATAAAGGCCACCGCGTCATTTTGAGAGATGTGGGCATGAACCCGCCTTCGCACATCAGTCAGGATTGGGTCGCCGCAGTTTTCACTCCGGAGGACAAGCTGACCGAAGAACAGCGATCCCTTGTTGCCCTGTCGGACACGCTGATTGGGGAGTTGGAACAAGCTGACATAATCGTCATGTCCACACCGATGTACAACTACGGCATGCCTGCTGTGCTCAAGGCCTGGTTCGATCAGGTTGTTCGGGTCAACAAAACCTTCTCGTTCGACTTGAACCGAGGCGACTATCCGCTGGAGCCGATCCTGTCCGGAAAGAAACTGGTTCTCATTACGTCGAGCGGCGAATTTGGCTTTGGCCCAGGCGGCATAAGAGAAAAATGGAACCACTTGGGGCCCCACATCAACACTCTCAAGGGATATCTCGGCGTCGACGAAGTCTTCGAAATTAATGCAGAGTACCAGGAGTTCGGCGACAGTCGTCACACCAAGTCCGTAAACGATGCCCACGCTGAGGCAAACGCATTGGCAAGCAGGCTTTCACACCAACTTAAGCCAGTGGACGCTTAAGGTGGTCTTTCCCTGACACTTTAATGACACCGCTTGACGGCTTCATGCGACCTGCAAAGAAGAAATGGAGGTCCATGAAGCCGCTTGTTTTGATTTCGTATTTGCACAAAACGGGAAATACGTTCGCACCTCCGGCGGCAAGACCCCTAACGCCTTGACCTGGGTTTGGGCATTCACCCTGTCATGAATGACAAATCGCAACAAATTTTCCAGCCCTTTCCAAGCCATTCACCTCAAGGAACTCCTGCGCCAGATAAACCGCTTCCGTTGCCGAGATTGGTGCCGCCAACATTCCGCTTTTCAATTGAATATTGATCCGTAGCCATATTGGTATATATTTCTGTATACAGATTGGCATGATTGCTTTTGTATTGGAAAGGCGAATTGAGTGAGCAGCGCAGACACAGTCACCATGAACGGTGCACAGATCATCCTAAAGATGCTGGAGCTCCATGGCGTCAAACATGTCTTCGGACTGCCCGGCGAAACCACAATTGGCTGGTACAAGGAATGGCAACAACATTCGAAAATTGAATACGTTTTGACCCGCGATGAGCGGACCGCCTCCTATGCTGCTGAAGCTTATGCGAAAATCACCGGCCGCCCGTGTGTGCTGGAAGCCCCGAGTCCCGGCGTTACCCATTGCACACCTGGCATCACAGAGGCGTACCTGAGCTCTGTTCCAGTGATTTATTTCAGCTCGGATATCCCGATCAATCAGGATAAAAAACATGGCCTGACTGGTGTAGACCAAACTGCCCTTTACGACAGTATTTCCAAGGAATCCTATGTGCTCACGAATGCAAAGGAAATCCCCTTCCTGATGCGCCGGGCATTCAGGGTTGCGACATCCGGCCGTCCAGCGCCGGTGCACATCCGTGTTCCAATCAACGTCTTCCACGAAGAAGCTGTAATTGATGACCTTTACGCGGAAAGCGAATACAGCGTCTATCCGGCGCATCGCCCAGTTGCCGATCACGGCAAGATCCGCAAAGCAATCAATGTTCTCCTGAAGGCCAGCAAACCGGCCATCGTTTGCGGTCAGGGGGGATTGATTTCCAAGGCGTCTGAAGTGGTTCTCGAATTAGCCGAACTTCTTCAGATCCCGGTTGCGACAACTACGCCGGGTAAGGGCACAATACCTGAGGACCACCCGCTTGCGCTTCGTGTTGTCGGCGGACGCGGCGGAATGGAATATTCCAACCGATATGTTTTAGAAGCCGACACCATCTTCTTTGTGGGTTCCAATACGGATAGCGCGGCGACCGATCACTGGAAGCTATACGGCGACCCAAAAACCAAAACGTTCCTTCATCTGGATATTGCCGAAGCTCATATCGGCAACAATTTTCCGGTTGAAGTGGGAATGGTCGGCGATGCCCGGGCGAGCCTTGAGTATATGGTCGAGCTCCTCAAGAGCGAACATCCTGACCTGCAACGCCCCAAAGTCGACCTCAACCCAATCAAGTCCGCGGCTCTGGACAAGGTCTTCAAGTCCAACATTCCAATGCCAGAGGGGACGGTTTCGCCAGTAAAACTGACCGAAGCGCTCGACAAGCTTCTGCCGGAAAACGCCATTGTCACATCTGAACCCGGCGTCAGCGCAATTTACCCCTCTGCCCTTTTGACGATTAAGGAGCCCGGCCGACGTTACATTACCAATTATTCGATGGGTGCCCTTGGGTATTCGGTGCCGGCAGGACTTGGCGCGGCCTATGCGGCTGACGGTCCGGTCATCTCCTTTACTGGCGATGGCTCCTTTGGCTTTGTCATTGGCGACATGGAGACAATCCGGCGGAGCAACAAGAATGTGACAATAATCTTGTGCCGGAACGACACCTTCGGCTGGATCCGCGGCGAAGCAATCCTGCTCGATGATGTAGACGAGCCGTGGTCAACAGACTTTGGCGCGGTCGACTATATCAAGGTTGCAGAAGCCTTCGGTTTTAAGACAGCGCGGATCACGTCTGAAGACCAGATCGATGCCACTCTCAGTGAGGCCATCAACAATCATGGCCCCAACTTCATTGAAATGATGGTTCCATCCCAAGACAAGATTGTGCCCTTTGTTCCGAACTGGGTGAGGGCCGCGAAGGAAAAAAACCTGCCTTACTTCGAATAATCCCAAGCTCCCCTAGGAGAAACTTGCAGCCCTCTCCATCTTCCGGTGGAGAGGTTTTTTTTTCAAAAACGCTTAGCCGCGGGGGCGTTGCCAGCGGTCGGGCTTCCTAGGCCTTGGATGTCAATAAAGCCCAGCTCTCGGATCATCCAGTTCCAGTTGGAAACGGTCGGGAACCAAGCTTTCGTGAAACCACTTCAAGAAAGAATAAATCGAAAACACCGGCAATCCGGTCGCCCGCCGCACGTCGTAGGCATAGGGAGTCATGTTTGTGCATTCCAGGACAATGGCACCGACATCCCGGTCCGTTTCAACAATCTCCCGAGCGGCATCTAGCATATCCAGCCGGCAGTCCTCGAAGTTGATGCTTTCATGATCATCCAGGATGCCTGTCGTGAACGCCCTGCCACCATCCGTTCCAAAGATTGGAACGCGCTCAGGGTCCTGTACCCCCGCTGCCCGTAAATGCTCTAAAGTGAGCGTCGCCTTTGAAATCGTCAGCACAGCAACCTTTTTGCCCACGGGCAGAATTGACTGCACCATGGGAATTTGCATCAGCGATGATGTCGCGACTGGAACCGACAGCGCGCTTGAAATGCGATCTTGAGTGAGCGCAAGGAAGCCGCAGTTGGTGGTGATGCCGTCGCAACCTGCCTCGACCAACTCTTTGGCAGACTCGATAAACCGATCGACGAGTTCCATCGGGTCATGGCGTACGATCTTGTCGGGGCTGGCCCCTTTCACCACCCTGTATTGAACCGGGAATGGCCAAGTGTTGGCATTCCCAATATCACCATGAATGCGCGGGAACCGGGCCTCAAGCATCAAAATACCCAAGGTCGCTCCGTAAACAGACTTTCCACCATACACCACAGACATGTTCAGTGTTTTCCTGATTTGAGCATATTAAAACTGCGGCACATAGAGTTGCGAATAGGCTTTTTTGACCGTTTCGGTCGCTTCTTCGACACTGGTTTTGATGTGATCACGCATCCTGTTAGCGGCCAGTTTCTCATCACGCAGCAGGACCGCTTCAAGAATGTGCATATGCGCGGTGTAGGTGATGTCGACCTTTTCGCGCATGGCAATCCATCGAACGTAGCGAATGCGCTCGTAAACCAGCTCCACTGATTTCAGCAGCTCTGGATTTTTTGCCAACTTCGCGAGTTTCAGGTGAAAGGCCTCGTCGATAGAAACGATCTCCCTGGCCCGGGCCTTGTCCGTGTAAACTTCGCTGGTTTCTTCAAGAAACAAGCGCAAGTCCTCAAGCTCTGCATCCGTGGCACGTTCAACCACATGTCGTATGGCACCAATCTCCAGCGCCTCGCGGAGTTCGTAGAGATTGACGACCAACTCTGGATTCAAAGACTGGCAGAAGAAACCGCGTCCGCCTTCGAAAACAAGCAATCCTTCGGCCACAAGACGGTTCATCGCTTCGCGTAACGGTGTCCGGCTGGCACCCAGTTTTTTGGAAAGCTCGCTTTCGTTTATTCGCTCATCAGGTTTGAACTCAAAGTTGGCCGCCATTTGGCGAACTTGCTCATAAACTTGGTGAACACTTGTTGTCATTGCGCTCTGCTTCTCCCGGTTCAGAGCTTTTTCCGACCATTGGCCAGAAAAGTCAATTTCTTTGTGGACATAACACTATACCAAACTGTATACAGATCAATATATAGTAAAGTTGCAGACAGAATTGCGGTTATGGCTACGGAAATTTCGGATCACACAGTCATCGTAGGGGCCGGCATAGTTGGCGTCTCCACAGCGATTTGGCTGCTGCGGGCCGGCAAGAGTGTTACCCTTATTGACCGGCAAGATCCGGGCGAAGGCGCTTCCTTTGGTAATGCAGGTATTCTGGCAAGCTGTTCAGTTGCTCCAGTGACTGCGCCGGGAATGATCCTCAAAGCGCCCAAAATGCTGATGGATCCAGATTTTCCATTGTTTTTGCGCTGGAGCTACCTGCCCAAACTGACGCCCTGGCTGATTAAATATCTGGGGCATGCCAACGCAAAAGATACGATTCGTATTTCCGAAGGCCTGGCGCCTTTGACTGCAGACAGTGTTGACCAACACGCAAGCCTTGCGGGAAACACCGACGCTGCGGAATGGGTCAAAACAACGGATTATTCTTTCGCTTATCTGGACAAGGCCGCTTTCGAGGCGGACTCCTTTACCTGGGCCCTGCGGAGAAATGCCGGTTTTGAACCTGACCTTTTAGAGGGCGAAGCGGTTCGCGAAGCGGAGCCGCTGCTTGGCAAGCACATCAATCTCCTCGCCGTCATGCGTGACCACGGTTTCGTCCGCTCGCCAGGAGAATATGTCAAAGCGCTCAGCCGGGAAGTCCTGAAGCTGGGCGGGAAACTTCTCAAGACAGACGTCAATGATATTGAGCTGACTGATGACAAGGTCACGGCGGTGCTGACTGACCAGGGGCGGGTTGATTGCACGTCGCTCGTCCTGGCAACGGGTGCCTGGTCGAAAGCGCTTTCTAACAAACTGAACATATCGATCCCGCTGGAGACCGAACGCGGCTACCATATCGAATTCGAGCCGGAAGAGAAAAAACTCAAGGCTCCGGTGATGGTCACTGCAGGAAAATTTGTTGCAACGCCGATGGCAGGCGGTCTGCGCTGTGCAGGCGTTGTAGAGTTTGGCGGCCTCGAGGCTGAAGCGTCCAGGAAGCCGCTCAAGCTGCTTCAGCGGACAGTTCGCAGTACATTTCCATCCTTGAAGCTGAAGCTGGCGAGTTCGTGGCTGGGTCACCGCCCTGCCCCTTCTGACAGTCTGCCTTTGATTGGCAACGTCAGAAACACAGGTGTTTTCACCGCTTTCGGGCATCACCATGTCGGACTGACATGTGGCCCGAAAACCGGCCGTCTCGTTGCAGACATGCTTTGCCAAAGCAGAACCAATTTGGACCTGGCACCCTACGACCCGAACCGGTTTGCCAGCTAGGCCCAGAATCCAAAAAAATAAGAAAAACAAAAGAACCTAACCAGAATGGAGAACAAGATGAAATCTTCAATCAAGTCAGCTCTTCTCGGTGCGACAGCTTGCCTGTTGGGAGTCAGTGGTGCCGCCGCCGAAGTATGGGACATGCCGATGGCGTACTCGGCTACCAACTTCCATTCCGCGACCGGTGAGAAGTTTGCAGAGTGCGTAACCAAAGGCACCGCAGGAGCACTTGAAATCCGCACCCACCCGGGCGGTTCGCTCTTTTCCGGCGCGGAAATCAAACGCGCAATTCAGACTGGCCAGGTGCCAATCGGTGAGCGGTTGCTGTCAGGCCATCAAAACGAGAACGCACTCTTTGGCTTTGATTCAGTTCCGTTTCTTGCGACTTCCTTCGAGGACTCCGAGAAACTATGGGAAGTGGCAAAGGAGCCTCTGACCAAGGTCCTGGAAGATCAGAACCTGCATCTTCTTTATTCGGTGCCTTGGCCGGCACAGGGATTGTATTTCGACCGGGAAGTAAACTCCCTGGCTGACGTCAAAGGTCTGAAATTCCGCACCTACAACACTGCCAGTGCCAGGATGGCAGAACTGGCCGGCATGCAGCCGGTGCAGATTGAGGCGGCTGAAATCAGTCAGGCGTTCGCAACCGGGATTGCTCAAGGCATGGTGTCTTCCGGCTCAACGGGATATGACCGGAAAATCTGGGAAAGCCTCTCCCACTATTACTCCGCAGACGCCTGGCTGCCGCGGAACTACGTTATGGTGAACAAGGACAGCTGGGATGGCCTTGACGACAGCACCAAAAATGTCCTCAACGGCTGTGCAGCCCTTGCAGAATATGCCGGCGACTGGCGTTCCATCCAATACAACGAGTTCACTGTGAACGAATTGGGCAAGAACGGTATGACCACCGGGCGTGTGTCCGATACGATGGCTGCCGAATTGCGTGCAATCGGTGAAACCATGACTGCAGAATGGTTGGAAAAAGCCGGTGATCAGGGCAAAGCGATCGTGGATGCATTCAAGGCAACTCAGCAGTAATTTGAGACCATGAGAGATGTGCCCGGTGCTTCGCGCCGGGTACATCTTGAACGGAAGGAGTTGCGGTTGTGTCCATGTTCCGGATGTTGCGCATCAGTCTCGATGCTCTTTACAAAGGCGCCGGCTATCTGGCTGCGTGCTTTTTAATTTTGATCCTTTTTTTTGTTGCCCTTCAAATGGTCGGACGCTGGGCGGGCGAGCTAATTGCAGGCGCGCCTGACTTTACCGGCTACTGTATGGCTGCGGCCTCATTTCTCGCCCTGCCTTATGCCTTGAATGGTGGTGCGCATATCCGCGTGAGCCTTTTGCTCAATGCCATGGGCCGCTATCGCAAGATCGGCGAAATCTGGTGCTGGGCCATTGCCAGCTACCTGACGTTCCTCTTCGCCCGCTATGCCATCAAGATGACCTACGAAAGCTACCGCTTCAATGACATCAGTCAGGGGCAGGATGCATGGCCAATCTGGATACCGCAGGTCTCGATGACAATTGGCACGGTCCTGCTGGCCATTTGCGCATTCGACAATCTCGTCTCCACCCTCTTTACCGGACGGGACAATATAAAACCCCTCGGTTCCAATCCGCACGGAGACTAGGCAATGGAAGAGTTCTACCTTGTTTCGATCTTCCTATTCGCCCTGTTCCTGCTGTTGGGAACTGGCGTATGGGTTGGATTGGCCTTGTTCGGCGTTGCCTATCTCGGGCTGGAAATGTTCACGACCCGGCCAGCGGGAGATGCAATGTTGAGCCGGATCTGGACCGGTTCATCCAGCTGGACACTCACTGCGCTCCCCTTGTTCATTTGGATGGGGGAAATCCTGTTCAGAAGCAGGTTGTCTCAGGACATGTTCCGCGGCCTCAGCCCTTGGATGCAGAGACTTCCGGGCGGCCTGGTCCATGTAAACATCGTTGGCTGCACGATTTTTGCGGCCGTTTCCGGCTCATCAGCGGCAACGCTGACGACTGTTGGCAAGATGTCTATTCCCGAGCTGCGCAAGCGCGGCTACCCGGAATACATGACGATTGGGACGCTGACGGGGGCGGCGACGCTTGGCCTGATGATCCCGCCGTCGCTGACGCTTATCGTCTATGGCGTAGCTGTTGAACAGTCGATTTCCAAGCTCTTCATGGCGGGCATTCTTCCCGGCATCGTCTTGGCAGGCCTGTTCATGGCCTATGTCGCCGGCTGGTCGGTTGTCCGCCCAAGCGAGGTTCCTGTCATTGCAAACCGCATGTCGTTCCGCGAAAAGCTTGACGAAAGCCGGTTCCTGATCCCCATCATCATGCTGATCCTCGTTGTAATCGGCTCCATGTATGGCGGCTGGGCAACCGCAACAGAAGCGGCCTCCATCGGTGTGATAGGGGCGCTCGTGTTGGCCGGATCTCAGGGATCACTGACCAAACAGGCCTTTATCGAAAGCCTGCTTGGTGCGACCCGCACGTCAGCCATGATTGCGCTCATTCTCATGGGGGCGACCGCGTTGACACTTGCGATGGGATTCACCGGTCTCCCGCGAGCCTTGGCGGAATTCATTGAAAGTCTGCAGTTGTCGAAGTTTTCACTGCTGATGGCACTGATGATTTTCTACATAATCCTGGGCATGTTCCTTGACGGGATTTCCTCGGTTGTCCTGACCATGGCAATTGTTCAGCCAATGGTCGTTGGCGCCGGGATCGACCTGATCTGGTTCGGAATCTTCATTGTGATCGTTGTCGAAATGGCGCAGATCACCCCGCCAATCGGTTTCAACCTTTTTGTCATGCAGGGAATTACCAAACACGAGATGGGCTACATCGCCAAGACCGCCCTCCCGTTGTTCCTGGTCATGGTCTTCATGGTTTTTGTCATGATCATGTTCCCGGAATTGGCAACCTTCCTGCCGGACAACATGCGCAACCGGCCAGGTTGATCCAGCTTTGCCTTCTGCCCTCATGTAACCAGCTGGCTGCATGAGGGCAGCGCGCTCCTCTCATGATTAAATGCTGTTTGAGGTTTGCTTCATGCCCAACAACAAGATCATTGCAGCCGTTGATTTGAGCCATAAGGACTGGGACACCCATGTGGTGAAGGAAGCCATCCTGCTCGCGAAGACCCACAAGGCGGATATTGAGCTGGTGTTTGTCATTCCTGACCAGCAGAATTCTTATGTTCAGGAATACATCCCGACTGAAATGCGAGACCAGGTCAACGTCGATGCTGCCAAGGATCTCAAGGCCTATGCTGACACGTTTGACTGGCAAGGCATTTCCCGATCAGAGAACGTACTGCGGGGCGTTGTCTACGAGACCCTGATCAAGCACGCCGACACCGTTTCCGCCCGCTTCATTGTGATTGGCGCCAACAAACCGAGCGTGTCCGATCTGTTTATTGGTCCTAACGCGGCTCGAGTTGCCCGCCACGCAGCATGCAGCGTCCTTGTTGTCAGGCCGGAATAACCACACCCAAAATCAATATCGCCTAAATGCTCCGGAGGCCTTCGTGAGCGATCACAAAATCGAACAAATCCGCGTCCACCGGATCCTAATTCCTGCAAAAGCCGTTCACTCGCATGGCAGCGGTGATGTCGCCGGTATCAATGTGGCCATTCTGGAAATCGTGACCGACACGGGACTGACCGGATGGGGGGAAGCGTCTCCCTGGCCAGTCTTTACCGGCACCGCAGAAGGTTGCGCTGCCGCATTGCATGTTCATCTCCGCCCACACCTGATCGGCCAGGATCCAGTGCAGGTTGAAAAGCATATGTCCATGGCCGAAAAGGTGGTGGTTGGCCATCCAGAGGCCAAGGCAGCTTTGGAAATGGCACTTCTCGACATTACTGGCCAGATTAGCGGCCTGTCTGTTTGCGAACTGGTCGGCGGCAAGTTGCGCGACGACATGGGGATGAGTTTTTCCGTCGCAAATCCGGATTTTGACGCTGATCTAACAGACATCGCCGCCATGTGGGAGGACGGGGTCCGGATCTTCAAGTTCAAGACTGGTTTTGCCGACCACAAATTTGATCTCATGCGGCTTGAGAAAATGCGCAAGATCTTTGGCGATGAGGCTGACATCCGGATCGACTACAATCAAGGTTTACCAGCCTATGACGCCGTTCGCTGCATACGTGATCTGGAAGCCTTCCGGCCAACCTTTGTCGAACAGCCGGTCAAGATGCATGAGCGGGAAACCCTGGCCCACATTTCCCATGTGATCGACACCCCGATCATGGCAGACGAAAGCGTGTTTGACCCGCGCGGCGCCCTCTACGGCGCTCAATTCCGGATTGCCGATATCTTTTCTCTCAAGATCATGAAGTCCGGGGGGATACGCCGCGCATTGGAGGTGGCAGCGATTGCGCGTGCCGCTGGTATCGAAATCTACGGTGGTTGCATGTTCGAAACCGGGCTGGCCCACGCAGCCGGCACGCATCTGATGGCGGCAGTGCCGGACTTGCTTTTGCAATGCGAGTTCTACATGGCGACCTATTATGCCGAAGACGACATTCTGACCGAAGCCTTCCCGGTCCGCCATGGACGCGTGCATGTGCCTCAAGGGCCTGGTCTAGGCGTCCAGGTCGATCCTGACAAGCTGACTCACTACTCCGTCGGTGAAACACTGAGTTAGTCAGTACGGCGAAGCCCGTTGTTTGCGGAAAACATACCGTCTCAAAGGAAAGCATTGTGCGTCGTAATCATGATTTCGCGAACTTGCGGCTGCTTCTGATTGGCTGCGGTAAGATGGGTTCTGCCCTCCTGAAAGGCTGGTTCGCCAAGGGACTTGCGCCCGTCAATATAGATGTCAAAGATCCTTCGGAACCTGATTGGCTGCAGCCATATGTGGCTCAAGGACTACGGTTAAATCCTGAAGGATTGAGGACATATGAGATCATCGTTGTGGCGACGAAACCTCAGTTTATCGCAAGTGCCTTGGAAAGCTTGGCGCCGAACAACACGCACAGTGCTGTCATTCTGTCTGTCGCTGCGGGCGTTTCACTGGAGCAGATAGAAACCGCACTTGGCCGCGAAGCCGCTGTTGTAAGGGCGATGCCGAACACTCCTGCGGAAATAGGCCAGGGGATGACCTGTTTGGTATCCAATGGTGTCGACACACATAAGGCGCTTGCTCTCAGCGGAAAGCTGATGAGCGCTGTCGGAGCGGTCGAAGTTCTGGACAACGAAGATCAGATGCATGCCGTCACGGGCCTTTCAGGGTCAGGGCCTGCCTATGTGTTTGCAATGGCGGAAGCCATGGAAGCTGCTGGCCGCGCAGAAGGTTTGCCGGGCGAATTGGCCCGCAGGCTTGCCATTCAGACGATAAAAGGTGCCGGCATGCTTATGTCCGAGCTTTCATCGCCGCCATCGGACTTGCGGGAGGCTGTAACGTCTCCGAACGGAACGACTGCCGCTGCGCTGAATATCCTGCAAGACCGGGATTTCAATCTGGAAGCACTCATGACCGCGACCATTTCAGCCGCAACAAAACGCAGCCGAGCATTGGCCGAAAACAGCTAAAAGCAGGAAGTCTCATTCGCAATGCATGAAGCGGCCCAAACGTTCGTCAGGCCGCTCCGCATCATTACCAGCCGACGTTGCCCTGCAGCCAACCGCCATCGACATCAACAGTGGTGCCAGTAACGAAGTCGTTTTCAATGACAAACATCAGGCCTGCTGCGCATTCTTCCGCGGTTCCGGCGCGCGGAATAAGATGGCCCGCGGTCATCTTTTCATAAAGCGCCTCACGTTCAGCTCCTTGCGCTGGCATCATTGGCGTGTCGATCATGCCGGGCGAGACCACATTAATCCGCCGGGAAGGCGAAATCTCGCGCGCAACTGCGCGAACCAGAGCTTCCACCGCGCCCCCCACGGAAGAAAGAGCGACCTGGCCCGGTTTCATATTTCGCGCCGGAGCGCCGGAAACAAGGGTGATCGAGCCGCCGTCGTTCAAGTGCTGCGCACCATAGCGAACCACATTGGCATATCCCCAAAGCTTGGCGAAGGATCCCTTGTAGCCCTCCATATCCATCTCGAGAAACGGCCCCATTGCACGTGCGCCGCCGGTCGCCGCAGAGACGAGGATATCGTACGGCGCCTCTTCGGCCAGCAATGCTTCAACCGCACCGCTGTCAGTCGTGTCACAGACCTTGAACGCAGCGCCTTCGGGTAGCTCCTGCGCTTTGGCCGGGTCGCGGCCGACAGCCGTAACGACCGCTCCTTTTGCAGCAAGCATTCTCGCAGTGGCGAGCCCAATGCCGGAGGTGCCGCCGAAAACCACTGCTTTTTTTCCATCGACGTCCATGTGCTTCTCCATTCTTGGGCCAGAAAATCCCGGTCGTAACGTTGTGCGGCAACTTGGGCGCGACAAGAAACTAAAGCAAGGCCTCTGAGTACCAAATGCCGTCTGTCAGGCAACTCCGGTAAGTCTCGGGTTTGGTTTTGGCACAAGGTCGCGGGCTACTGTAGCTTGGAGCGCAGCCAGTCTGTGACGTATTCCATCATGAGAACGATCACGAAAATCACCAGGATAATCGCAGAGGCGTTTTTGTATTGAAACAGGTCAAAGGCGGCTTTCAATTCCTGACCAATGCCGCCTGCCCCGACAAGCCCCAAAACTACCGACGACCGCACCGCCTTTTCAAGCGCGAAAAGCGCCGTGTTAATTATGGACGGCGCCGCGTCCGGCAATATCGCCCCGACCAAAATGGACACTTTGTTGGCGCCAATAGCCGACAAGGCTTCCTGCGGCTCCTTGTCTGCGTCCTCCATGGCCTCAGCAAAAAACCGTCCACAGAAACCGATCGTATCCACGAGAATGGTCATGGTGCCTGCGACTGCGCCCAGCCCGACAGTCACAACGAAAAGAAGCGCCCATACAAGATCGGGGACGGTGCGAAGCAAAGACACGAAAGCTTTAACCAGCCAGGACATGGGGCCGATGGGCGACACCCTCTTGGCCGCAAGCCAGCCGATAGGAAGGCTCAAAACAATACCGATAGCCGCACCGGCCAGGGCAATCTGGAAGGTTTCGATGATGCGCAGCCCAACGCGCTGCATGAAATTGGTTTCCATGTTGGGTGGCCACATACGGTCGAGCAGGTTGACCATACTCGGCAACCCGTCGGCGAGTTGGCCGACCGAGGGCGCAACCGATGTGATCGAACTCAAGATGACCGCACCCACCACAACAAGCAGAACGAAATTGATCGAAGATGAGCCTGAAAACCGGGAATGGGAGGCGCTGCTTAACGTATTCATTTGAACGTCTCCTCCAAATCGCTTTCGCTGACATCAAGGGAGGCCTTGTCAAACAGGATCCGGCCCGCTTTCAGCGCGATAATGCGATCCGAATAAGCCATGGCATGGTCCATGTCGTGGCTGGTAAACAGCAGCGTAATTCCGTGGGTGCGCGCAAGGTTTGAAAAGAGGTCCATCACCTCTCTACTGGACACCGGATCGAGGCTGGCAGCCGGTTCATCCGCGATAACCAGCTTGGGGGCCCGCACAATCGCCCTGGCAATGGCCACACGTTGTTGCTGGCCTCCGGACAGATTATCGGCCCTGCTTTTCGCCTTATCGCCAAGATTGACGTCTTCAAGAGCAGAGAGCGCCTTCCGCCTCCATTCACCCGGAGCCGTGGCCTGGGTGAAACCGCGCCAGCTACCTTGTAAACCCAGCATACCGTGGACAACGTTGGTCAGAACCGAGTGCCGTTTAACAAGACAGTGCTTTTGGAAGACAAAACCGGTTTGTTTGCGCAGGCGCGTCCTCTGGGCCGTGGTTGGCACCCGGTCGAATGTTTCACCCAGTGTTTGCACGGTGCCTTCATTTATCGGATGCAGTCCGATCAGGCATCTCAGCAAAGTTGACTTGCCGCTGCCGTTGGAACCAATCAGTGCAACACGCTCTCCGTGCCCGATAGACAAATCGACGCCATGAAGAACCGGTGTGCGGCCATTGTGGTAGGATTTTTTCAGTGCCGTTGTCGCAATTGCCGCGTCGCATCTGGCCGTGAGTGGAGAATGGAGCACCGGGCCGTCCTCAATTTAATTGTCTTGGTGTGAGCGTCAGTTGAAGGATTTTCGAAAACGCAAAAGGGAGCGCGGCCGCTGCCGCGCTCCTTTGGCATTTCAGCAAGAGTGTTAGTCACCGACGAACGAAGACGTATCCACGCCGATTGTTTTGTACATGTCGCGAACGTAGTTGTAGTTTTCGTCATTCACGCCAGTCAGAAAGAAACCACCGGCATATTTCTGATTGTCTTCACCCTTCAGCACTCCCTCCATCAGCGAGCCGCTGTTTTCAATGAAAGCGCCTTTGATTTTCTCAAGGGCGCCTTTGTCCATTCCCGGACGGGCAACCAGGATGTCATTCGGCAAGTCGCGGCCGCGGGCAATAACCTTGAAAGCCTGAGTTGGGAAGGCTTTGCGGATCCGGCGAAGGTGTCCTTCATTCATACCAACGGCCTGTACATCGCCGCGGATCAGTGCTTCCACCGCTACGTTGCGGGAAATGATCTTCGCATCATAGTCAGAGCCGTAGGCAAGACCGAAGTCGGCGAGAACCTGCGCAGGGCCAAGATGCTGAGAGGTTGAACCAACGCTGCCGAAGGTAACAATTTTGCCCTTCAGGTCCTGTGGCCCATCAACTTCGCCCTCCGCCATGACGACGATTTGAGCGAAGTAGTTCGGGCGCTGCCACGCCACGACGATTTCTGCGTCGGTGAGTTCTTTCATCACCACGTATTCAGCAGGACCCGTCAGAACCAAATCAACTTTCTGCTGGTTCATGGATTCAACTGCAGAGGTACGCGAACTTACCGGGAAGAGTTCAATTTCCAGACCGGTCTTGTCTTCCAGCGCTTTTTCGAAAGCGGAAAACTCCTGCTGCAGAGCTTCCAGTCCTTCAATGTCGGTTACAGCCAAGCGAACCGGTTCTGCCGCAACTGGCAGGGCGAAAAACATTGCAGCAGCAGCAATGGCAGAGCGTAGCATTTTTGAAATCTCCAAATGGCTTTCCTGTGTACACAGGAGTGTCATACGGTTTTTCTATACCTCCCATTCAGTAACGGTTTCATGACGCGCATGCGTCAGTTCAATAATATTCGCGAGGGTCAAATTGAGTATGCTTGGTATACAAGGCGGTCATGCGCTAGTTGACGGAGAATTCACTAGTAAGCCGGTTAATATAAAATCCGATGTAATTGTTGATGAAATCAGCAATCAGACCAAAATTATTGATGCCAGTGATTGTTATGTGCTTCCAGGTATTGTGGATGTTCATGGAGATGCTTTCGAACGGTCGATACAACCACGCCCCAATGTGAATTTTCCTGTTGCCCTCGCATTGAAGGACGTCGACCGTCAGCTAATCGCAAATGGCATTACCACCGCATATCACGGCCTGACTGTCTCCTGGGAACCGGGGTTGCGCAGCTACGACGCGGCTCAGGCTTTCAGACGCCAGCTCAAAACACTGCGCGCAGGTTTTGCCTGCGATATGCACCTGAACATTCGCTGGGAAACATTCGCGATCGGTTTTGTTCCGCACATGATCGAGTGGCTCGAAGACGATCCCAGATCCATCTTCTCGCTCAATGACCACACGACTTCTTATCTCAGCCTTCCCAAGGGCTCTTCAAAGATCAGCCGAATGGCTGGACGCACCGGACTTTCCGAGGCTGAATGCCAGACGCTTCTGGGAAAGACATGGGAGCACAGACATGAAGTTCCGGCCGCTATCGCGACCGTCTGCGCCGGTGCCAACTCGGCCGGGTGTGCCATTTTCGCCCACGACGAACTCACTCCGGATATGCGTGCTGAACACCGCAGCCTTGGTGTCAGAGTTTCCGAATTTCCGATGACAGTTGAAACGGCAAAATGCGCCGCATCGTTGAATGAACATGTTGTTTTGGGCGCGCCAAATGTTGTTCGTGGCGGTTCCCAGAACAACGCCATTGATGCGCGCGAAGCCATTGAGGATGGGCACTGCTCAGTTCTGGCATCGGACTATTACTATCCAGCCCCCCTCGCCGCGGTCTTCAAGCTGGCCGATGAAGGCGTGCTTCCCCTGGAAAAGGCATGGTACCTGATCTCCAAAAATGCGGCTGCAGCGGCAAATCTCTCTGATCGCGGAGAAATCCGTGAAGGTATGCGCGCTGATATCATTCTTGTTGAAAAGGACACACGCAACGTCCGCGCAGTCATTACAAAGGGACAGGTCAAATATACCTACAAATAGAAGCAACAAAGCAACCGTGTCTACCGTGACTGATCTGGATCTATTTAATACCCTTGCGCGGAAGCCCTATCAGGCCAAGAGCCAAAGAGCCATATGGCTTCAGATCTGCGACCGTCTGCAAGCTGCTTGTGAAAACGGGAAGCTGACTCCGGGCTCCAAGCTTCCCGGCGAAATCCATTTGGCTGACGTGTTTGGCGTCAGCCGTATCACGATGCGCCGCGCGCTTTCCAAGCTGCAGCAGGAAGGTCATTTGCAGGCCCGTAAAGGTGTCGGCATTTTTGTCCGCCAGAGGCCGGAGCGTTATGAAGTCGAAAGCAACATGCGTTTTGCCGATGGCTTTAAAGTCGCCAGCGAGCGTATTACCACTCAGACACTGGAACTCTCCCGCGGCAGGGTATCGTATGAAGGCAGCGAGGCGCTGAACATTCCGATCGGCAGTGAAGTTATTCGCTTGCTACGCCGGCGTATTCTCGATGGCGAACCGATCTATCTGACGGCAAAGGAGTTTCCGGCAAGGCGATTTCCCGAGTTTGAAGCCATCTATGAAGAAACAGGATCCGTGACCGCTGTTTACAACGCTCATGGCATCCAGCGATATGAAAGAGCCGAGACACGTATCACCGGCGGTTTCTCCAGCGTTCAGCAATCTGACGGATTAAAGCTTAGCCCCAGAACTCCGGTGCTTGAGGTCGTTGCCATCAACAGTGACCTGTCAGGCACCCCCGTGGAATTCAATGTCGGCTGCTGGCCACTTTCCAGCGTCGAGATCGTATTCTCCGGCTCAGCGCCGAGTGCAAAAACAAGAGCTGCCCTCGACAATTGACATGAGCGAGCACACAGAGCGTCCAGGCACGGAGTCCTTCGCAAATTCTCGAATTCGGGCCTATCGATCGTATTCGAAGTCTGGAGACAGAAACGTTATGCAGGTGTCCTGGTATTTCGCTCCTGGATAGGTATCCACTATCTTGATCGTTAGTTCACGGTACTGAACAGGGCCCGGCAATTGCACGGCGACGTCACTTCGGGTGTCGGGTAATACGGTCCGAATTCGATCTCCCCGATCGGTCGTGATGTTAAGCGTGCGGGCGCGTCCGTTGTTGCGGAAAGTGCTGGTAGATTTCGCGTATCCGTTCGTTATTAGTAGGCGTTGAAAGGGCGCACCGTCTTCAATGCGGATGTAGATCCTCTCCCCTTCACCATTACCCGGCACACCTTCACACCACGCAGTGCGATTGTTTCCGTCAAATAAATTTCCGGGGCCGTACCGGTTGCCAGATTGGGAAGCCAAGACGGATGACACACAATAGAGCTCACTCTCAACCAGCTCTGTTGCTCCCATTTGCGCGCAAATCTCTGCTGCATTGGCAGATACGGCTGTAACCACAAAGGCTGTAATAGCCACACAAGTCGTCTGGCGTTTCATGCGTTGAAAAACTCCGCGAAATTGCCCTTTGCCCTCACCGTGTCCGCAACAGCTTTTACTCTGCCTGCGGCGCTGCTGTTGCGTGATCGTCGCATATGGAGAGCAGCGGTCTTTGACGTGCATCAACAAGTTCCCAGGACGTTGGCAGGAAAGTGCGGCCAGAACGGTCTGTTGCAGTCGCTTTTTGCCGCTGAGGATTGGCTTACCGATATTCCGCCAGAGTTTGACACACATCAGTGTGCAGGCCGGTCAATGTTGCATCCTGAAAAGACCCCAAGGCGGATGCGAACTGTCGCCCCAAATGCGCTGGAAGGAACAATTGTGCGAACTCGTTCTTCATTCTGGCTATCGGTAAAACGTGCCTCACTTGGCTTGGCGCTGACGTCTGCGACGTTGTTGTCACCCTTATCAGCCAACCAGCCAAATGCTCAGATCATAGCTGCAGATACGAGCGAACGCGCCAGGTTTTCGAGTGAAATGGAATCTATTGATCCGTCCTGCAGGCCGTCTGCTGCACAAGTCTCAAAGGACAATTACGCTTACAAACTGGTGATGGCGCTTGGCAATGAATGTGTCAGCGAAAACCTGACATTCTTCAACGCAGCCAAATACGTTTCGCTTGTCGGAGTGACCGCGGGCTCCTTTGCTCTGCAAGCCCATCCGGCAACGGCTTTCTTGTCTGCAGCAACGCTGAAGGAGCTGAAGTCAGACGGCGCAAAATGCGTCGTGCGGGCGATCATCGAGGCAAGCGACGAGGGTGCGGCCTGGAAGTCAAAATGGAAAACCCGCGCAATGGCCGGTTTCTCCGTTTTGGATTGGCAGGAATTTACCAAATCCGCACCGTCACTCGCTGAAGGGGGAAAACTACAGGCAATCGGAGGCGCAATACGCGATGGGTTCGGGGCATGGGAACGAGGCACTGAGCTGGGTGATTTTGCTGGACTGGTGGCTGGTGCCGTGCAGGGAGGCCAGGACGCCGTCAATACCTATATTTACGGTGAAACCGATACACTTCTCGGCCATGTTAAGCGTCTACGGGAAGGCTGTGATTACCGTGCGGCGCGCGCCAGCCTGAACCGGGCCCTTTCAGCGGCGCAGAACGAATGCAAGGCTTATGCTGCTGAATACAGTCATTGGGATACCAAGCTAAACAACTACATTGCCCGCCATTACGTCACGCGCAACAATTTGGATAACGCCCGGGTCATCGTCAATAACACCATCAAGAGTTACCGGCGTACAGCGAAGGATGCGGCAGCTGATCTGAAAGAATTCTCGGCTACCTTCAAGAAAATCGAGGATCTCAGCTCGGAGCTGGAAAGAGACGAAAAGGCGGTACAAAAAGAACAAAACCGCTATGCCGAGCAGTTAGGCCGTACCCGCGCGGTCTTGGACCAGCCCGCAGCTTGCTTTGCGATTGGTGAACTGCGCAACACTTTGCAAAATCTCTCAGGCGAGTGTCACAGGCAGTTTTTAAGACGGTTGCGCTCCGATGGCCTGGCTTTGCCGGAGGACGTTGAATATGAAATGGCGAATGCCGCACGTCAGCGGGTGACCGGCTGGTGGGACCGGCTTGACGAAATCAAACGGCTGTACCGGACCTGCAATATTGATCAAGGCGCTGCCAAGGCTTCCAAGCTCCGCAGCGATGTGCTGAGCAATCCGGTGCAAGTGCGCACAGGCGACCGGTGCGGACCGGTGGACCAGCCCCATTTGATGGCTGCTCTGGACGGTCTGAGAAAACCCGCCCACTGCGAAGATACTACGGTGCCCAGAGACTTGCTGGGTGCAACGTTGTCCGATGCGGATACAATTCTGGAAGATGCGAAGCTTTTCGTAGGTGAGTTGGTGCGAGTTGACTGGCAAGAAGGCCAGACACCAAATACCGTGATTGCAAGTGATCCAGAACCTGGAAAATCCGTTCGGGTATGGACCGGGGTCAAGCTGACCGTTGTCAAACCAGCGCCTGCGGTTGAGCTGGTAAAAATGCCGGAGGTGCTCGGACTGGAAGGTGAAAAAGCGGCCAACCTTGTGCGCGGCGCCGGTCTGAATGCGGAAATTGTGCCGAAAGCAGCAGCCGACAAACTGGAGAAAAAGCCCGGTTATGTCTATGCCGCCGGCGCAGCCACAGAGGATGAGCTCCCCAAGGGGACGATGGTGACTCTGTCCACTTATGGAAACCGGCCAATGGTCGAAGTGCCATCGGTTGCAAATCAGACAGCTCTTCGGGCCAAAGAAATATTGCAAGGCGCCGGGTTCGTCGCTGCGGACCCCTCCGTTGGCAAACCTGCACCTACGCCCGATGACGTTGGCATGGCCTACAGCAGCAACCCGGCCCACCCGAGCAAACGGGAAATGTTCACACCTGTAAGCCCGGTCATTTACGGTCCGGTGGAGGTCACCCTCATTCCCGTTCCCGCGATGAAAAACCTGAACCTGGGTGAAGCCGTCGGATTGATGGCGGCGCATGGGGATCATTTTGTCTATGGGGACGTTGCCTTAAGTAAGGACCGCCCCGAAGGGTCTGTTCTAGGCCAGGTGCACTACAGCGTGCCGGGTGCAGGCAAACCTGTTCCAGCCGGCACCAAGGTCACGTTGTATTTTTATCCGCCGGTTGGAGATGAAATTGGCAACACTCGGATAATTCCGGCCGAGATCATCGGTATGCCAGCCGGTCAGGCCGCCGGCCTTTTGCGTGGAGAAGATGACTTTTTCGCTGTGCCAGAGGCAAAGGATGGCGATGTTGCCCAGAATAGTCAGGTCCCTGGAACCGTGCAGTATTCAGCGCCAGCCGCCGGATCGGTCGGCTTAAGGGGCAGTCCAGTCCAGCTGTTTGTCTATACGGCACCACCTCCGGAAGAACCGGATCCGGAAGAAGCCAAGACCGGCATTGAGCCATCGGAAGGCGATGACGATAGCTGGATAGGACGCTGGAAGGTCGCCGGCGAATTCGCGAACAAGGGGAAGACCACCAAACTCGTTGGAATGCTGGATATCTCCGCGGCCGAGGACAATCTGCTGATGAAGTGGATGCCGCTGAGAGATGGTGAATACAAGGAATTCCTGAAGCTTCCTATGTTGGCGGATGAAAACGATGTCCTGCGGGCGTCGCCTCAACTGCTAAGAAAACTGGCGGAGGAAGAACTCAAGAAAAACCCGAATGCCGGCGCCATTGAGCAAGCCCTCGAGAAGTCAGCCAGCGTTTTTGTCCAGATCATCCGGACCCTCGAAATTGCGCGTAGCGGGAACAAGTGCCGTCTATCTGCGAACGACCCGAAAAAAGGCCCCGTAACAATCCATTTCAGCTGCGTTAGGGAATAAGGATGGGCGATTGGAATTGCGCCG
Organism: Roseibium sp.; assembly: GCA_965230705.1. Lineage (GTDB taxonomy): Bacteria > Pseudomonadota > Alphaproteobacteria > Rhizobiales > Stappiaceae > Roseibium. Next base: position 1,360,260 of record CBDDLN010000002.1, read on the forward strand.
TGTTCCTTGGGCCAACACCTTTCTGCGCACGCGGAGGAAGGACAAAGCGCCATTATTAGAAAGGTCCCCACGATGTTTTACCGGACTGCAACCCTGTGGTTTGCCCTTCTTTTGATGTTTGCCGGCTACGCACGGGCCGAAATTGTTGAAGGCACAGTCGCAGCTGTAACATCCGAATGGCTGCTGCAAATCAATCTGCCTGATGGGAAACGGGTCACAGAAGGCGACAGTGTGCAAGTGCTAGCAGAAGTACCCGGTGTGGGAGCTGTACCAATTACCACTCTTTGGAAGGTGATCGGGACAAAGGCCGGGACGGCAACTGCAGTACCGGTAGAGACGCCCTCGGGTACGCCGCAGGTCGGATATCTCGCGCGAATTGATACACAAGCCGACTCATCCTTGGCCGCAGAGCCCGCCATGTCCGGGAGCAGCCAGCCAATAGATCTCTTTGCAACCGGCACCAATGCGGCGGCGCCCTCACCGGAGGCTCAGAATCTCTATTTGGCCGCAGAAGATCTGGCAAATTCCGCATCTCCGTCAAAAATTGCGGAGGCAACAGATTTGTACCGGCAAGCTGCGGGCATGGATCATCCTGAAGCAATGTCTGCACTTGGGGCGCAATACAGTTTTGGCCGTGGTGTCAAACGGGATGATGCCACAGCGGTTGATTGGCAAGGGCGGGCTGCTCAGCTTGGAAGCCCAACGGGAATGCTCAGACTTGGCCTGATCCATCTTTCCGGACGGGGCCTTCCTGTGGACGCTGGAAAGGCAGCAGACCATATTCGGGCAGCTGCAGATAGTGGCAATTCCCATGCAATGTTCGTTCTGGCAATGCTTTACGAGGATGGCGACGGCGTTCCCAGCAGTCTGATTGAAATGGTGAAATGGCTGGAGACAGCTGCCGGCGCAGGTCACGCGGAATCCATGTTCATTCTCGGCCACATCTATCTAGAAGGTGAGGACGGACTCATTCCAAAGGACGTTCACAAGGCGGAAGACCATTGGTTGGCAGCTGCCAACGCGGGGCACGCTGGAGCAATGAAGGCGCTTGCCGAGTTCTATGAAGGTGAGGCGGTCAACGCTGCAAAAAAGTGGGCAGATGCTGCTCGAACGGCCTCACCTTCCTTGGATTATGCTCGAGATCCTCGCTGCCTCAGCAGTTGGGAATGCTACACCGGTGACGGAAAGACCGCCCATGCGGAAACCACCCCGGAACCCTCGACCGCGCCCGTTCTGCCGGAAAGTGCGGACCAAAGGCCCAAAGTGATCTACACCGTACAGGACTGCGACCGTTTGGCGGCGACCCCAGGTGATCCCGATCGTCCGGACCTTAAGCTGAAAATCAGATATGCGGATCTTGATCCGCAAAGGGTCATTTCCTCGTGTCTAAAAGATATTGCGAAATGGCCGGATACACGGCGGTTTTATGCGCAGATCGCGCGGGGTTATCACAAAGCCGGAATGTTCCCAAAAGCACTGGAAGCGGCCAAGACCGGTGCCCGAATGGGGAGCGGCCAGGCGATGGCGACTGTCGGCTCGATGTACAAGTCCGGACGAGGCGTGCCCAAAAATGCAAGCGAAGCCTTAAAGTGGTTCGAAAAGGCAGGCCACGAGCGCAATGTGACGGGAATGCATTTTGCTGCGGCGATGCACTTGCACGCACAAGGGGTGCCTTACTATCCGCAAGCGGCCGCCAGGTGGTATCAAACAGCTGCCAAGATGGGAAACAGGAATGCCTTTACCAATCTGGGCATCCTTTACGACAACGGAGAAGGCGTGCCCTATGATCCCGGCAAGGCGGCCCGCAATCTCATGAAGGGTTTGTCCAAGGGTGCCCCGCAGGCAAAGAAGCTGTTGCTGCAGAATCCGCAAAAGCTGACAGGCCAGACACGCGTTGAAATTCAGAGAATCCTTCGCCGCAACGGACTTTACACCGGCGCGCTTGATGGAGCCTTCGGGCCGCTATCACAGCACGCACTCAAGGCGTGGATGGCGAACTGAATAGGGGTGTTTCGGGGGAAATGCGGATGTTCCCTGAGGGCGAACTTTCTGGGCAATTCGGGTCTTTAGGTGGAGAAAGCCGAAAATGATAGAAACCCTCGGAGCCACTATGCGCGTCCTTACTTATGGGCTGATTGCGCTTTTCTTTGTCTCAACGCCAGTTGCGGCCAAGGGCTTAAATTGCGAGCTGGCCAGACAAGCAGAACGGACTGCGGCAACGACACCCGTACAGTCCTTCATGCGCAAACTTTCAGACATCCGCGGCCTTGGACTCTTGTCCGAGTGGACAGTTGAAACACTCAGCCCGCAGTCGGATAGCCCTGGCAGGCAGTCCAGTGGTGAACATTTGGAAATTGATTGGGCTCAGCCCCTCACGGCTCACCCTTTTGTTGCAAACACAACGCGCCCGCGAATAGAAATTTGGGGGAGCCTCCATATCGAAGAGCGCTTTGGCCGGAAATGGTTGATTTGGGATGTCGACCATGCAGATCCCTGCGAAGGCCGGACGGACCTCCCTGTTCATGTCATCAACGGTATCATTCGCATTGACTTAGACGTGCTTCATCAGGCTGTGATGGACGGTGTCTCACTGGGCGGATCCAATTATCAGGCAAGTGACCGGCAGGCGCTCCGAGACTTGTGGTTAGAGGCCGAACCCGTGCTGGCTTCGGTGCAAGTTTCGAGGAAGGGCAACACCTGCCGATTGACCTATGAAACACCAGAGCGTCCAGTCACCTTGAAGTTCTTTTGCGCCGAAATGAAGCGGGGTTGAAGAGTTTTTCAGCTCCTTCGGGGTTGCCTATACATCAATCCCGGTTAGGGAATGACACCTTTCGAGGAAAGAGGAGAGGTTGGCAGTTAGTCAGGAAATTCTTCTTGCAGAAAAATTATTCGCATGCGAACAATTAATAAGTTAGGGAGGATCAATTTGCCTTATCAGGAGAATTCACCAGAAACGGACCCAGCGTCCACAATGCCGCGGATAGACCCGATACCTGTTCCTGGAGAAGTGTTCCAGGATATGCCTGCCCATGTGCGCCAGGCAGCCCGCACCCAAGGCGAAGCAATTGCCATAGTCGATGGTGATGACAAGATAGACTGGGCAAATTTCGGCGACCTGATGGACCGGATTGCGGCCTCTCTTGTTGCCGAAGGCATTCAACCAGGCGACCGGGTCGCCAGCCTCGCGGGAAACAGCGCAGATCATGTCGCGCTTTATCTTGGTGTCCTGGCGGCAGGCGCCTGTATGGTTCCGCTGCCGGTGACGGCCCATCCAAATGCACTTGCCGAGATGATCCGCAACTGCACTCCGAAGCTGCTGTTTGCAGACCAGGCCAATCTGGATGTCGCCAAAAACCTTGGCGGAACTCAATTGGCATCGCTGGAAACACTCCGGCCTAGGGCTCAGGAATTTCAACCAATCGAGCCTCAAGCAATCGAGCCAACCAGCCTGTTCGACATCATCTACAGCTCCGGCACGACCGGCACCCCCAAGGGCATTCATCATGATTGCCGTTTCCGGGACAGGCAAATGACCCGGATGCTGCGGATGGGCTTCCGCGCCGGCGCCGTGTCGATCGTTTCCACACCGCTCTATTCCAACACGACACTTGCGGGCATACTGCCAGTGCTGGCATTCGGCGGCACCGTAATTATGATGCGCAAGTTCGAAGAACGGGCTTTTCTGGAGCTGGCCGAACAATACCGGGTGTCCCACATCATGCTGGTGCCCGTGCAATACCAGCGATTGCTGGCGTATCCGGAATTCGACAATTTTGACCTTTCGTCCTTCAAGGTCAAACTGTCGACCAGTGCGCCCCTGCCTGCTCCTCTGGTCCGGGACATACTGGCCCGCTGGCCCGGCAAACTGATCAATCTCTACGGTATGACCGAAGGGGGACTCGCCACCATCCTGGACTGTGGCGCCTATCCGGACAAATTGCATACTGTCGGAAAGGCATCTGAAGGCACTGAGCTCCGTATCATCGGCGAAGACGGCAAGGATATCCCGGCAGGTGAGATCGGAGAAATCGCCGGCCGCTCCAACACCATCATGACAGGCTACAGGGATGCGCCGGAAAAGACGCGAGAAGCCCTCTGGAAAAGTCCTGAAGGCAACTATTATATGCGCACCGGCGATATGGGCCGTCTTGATGCTGACGGCTTTTTGATCCTGCTGGACCGGCGCAAGGACATGATCATATCTGGCGGTTTCAACATCTACGCTGCGGACCTGGAACAGGCTCTGCTCGCCCATGAGGATGTGGCGGAAGCAGCCGTGATCGGCGTTCCGAGCGAACGCTGGGGAGAAACGCCCCTCGGCCTTGTGGTGCTGCGCGATGGGGCAGATACGAATGCAGATTTGCTGCTGGGATTTGCCAACAATCAGCTCGGCAAAACCCAAAGGCTTTCAGCAATTGAAATCCGAGCCAGCCTGCCACGCAACGCCATAGGCAAGATCTTGAAGCGGGAATTGCGCGCCGGCTACGTGGCGTAGCCTACCCGCATAGCTTGACTCCACAAGGGGATATCGCAGCGGCGTCCACGCCCCAATGCAAGGTCACAACCTTCACGGCACCGTATTGAAAACCGGACTTTCGCCGGCGTCATTCCACCCCAGAAGAACCCATCTTGGCCAAACTGTCATAGGCTTCGCGCCGGCGGTCCGGACCTGCTTCTTTGTCCGTTTTTTGCTGCGTTACCTGCATTATTGCACCGGTTCTTCGTCAGCCAACCTTGATTAAAAAACGTTCCAACCCGGCTCATATGGGGGATCGACCCCATGGGGCCGGACGGATCGAGCGGGCATCTTTCTTTCATCGAAACAGCGGAACACACCGCCCAGATGAAGGAACGAAACAATGTTTGCACTGACCATTCTCAAAAAAGCCGCCAAGACCGTCACAATGGTTATGGTCGCTGCCGCAATGTCCTACGGCGCAGTCGAAACCTTTGATCCCTCAATCGCCGAAGCCGGCGCGAAAAAGAAAGTACAGTTTCTCGGCAAGGGACTTGGCAAGGTTGGCGGTTTTCTTGAAAAAGCCGGCCGCAAGGCACAGGCGAAACGCGGCATCGGCAAGCACGTCGGCGGCATCTTGAAGAACACCGGCAAGGGTTTCAAAAAATCCGGAAAAGGCATCAACAAGGGTGTCCGCAATGTCTCCAGAGGCACCAACAAGTTCCTGAACAAATCAAAGGTCGGCCGGTCTGCCAAGAACGCATGGCGCAATGTCAAGCAGCGTCAGGACCAGGCGATCAACCGGGCCTTCGGCAAGTGCGGCGGCCGGTTCTGCAAGGGTGCACGCCAGGGCGTCCGTCTGTTTGCACCGATGTAAGCAAACACCGACACATCCCCCAAAAAACCGATCGGAGGAAATCCCGGTCGGTTTTTTTGTTTTTCAAAGCCTCGGCTGCCAGCCGATTTGGGGGACTGACCCCATAGAGCCGCCCTCGCCCGAGACTTAGTTTCAACTCAGAAAAACTTGAAAGGATAAGTTGATGAAGAAGCTCGTAATTGCAGTTGGTTTCGCCCTTGCCGCAATGGGATCTGGTCTTGCGACAGGCGCATTTGCCGGAGACGAAGGCACAGCAAGCGGTTTCAAGAAGACCCGGACATCCGTCAGCCTGGAACGGAAGCCAGAGGTCTCCTCGGCAACTCTCCGTTTTTCAACCGGCTGCCGGTCTGCCCACAGCGGCAGCAGGCTTTCCGATAATATTTCAGTCAATCTGGATCAAGACAACAAACGGCTCAAGATAAACGGCAGTTACCTCTACCAACCGCCGGCAGTCCAAAGGCGCATCGGTTCCGCAGATTGCATGGGTTCAAGAACAAAGGAAATCAAACTTAAGGACCTGGCTCAGGGCAAATATGAAGTCTTTCGTGATGGCAAGCTGCTCTGGGAAATCGAGCTTGGTAAAAAGCCATTAAAGATAGCTGCAGGTTCAAAGTCAGCAGCATACCTTCACAAAAAGAAAGCCCCGCACTTGAGGGCCCTACAGAACAGACTGTCGAAGTTTGGTGTCAAGGCACATCGCGTAACGGGATCTATTCGGATCAGCAAAACCAAGATCAACCGATCGGCGAACTTTGCCAAAAAAGCTGAAAACGAAGATTTGAAGCCTCCGCGATATTGCTACTGCATGCCCCCGCGCTGAAGCGGCTATGGAGTAACGTTACGGCCGCACGGAAAGGGCTTTCAGCTTCCCCATTTTCCCGGCTCTGAAATCATCATCCGCCGCGCGCATTTCGTGCGGCGTAACAATACCGTCCTTGTTTTTGTCAACGATCTTGAACGCAAATCCATAGGCCCGGAAAAACCTGATCTGCCGGGCCGTAGACTGGCCGAATTTGGCCATCACCTGAACGAAGGTCTTGAATTCCTTTCTGGAAAGAACGCGATCTTTATTCGCGTCAGCCTTCAAGAACGCCGTAATCTCAGTCTTTTTCGGTTTCAAATCCTTTGCAGCCCAAACAGGCGCAACCGCCGCTGTGCTTAGAAACAGCAGCAAAGAGACAACAGTCAGTCTCCGTATCCGCATGTAATCCCCTCCATTTACCCGTGAGAGTTTACCCACGGTAACTGCGCAAAGATAGCTGGATTCTTTTGATAGCCTTCGCACGGCATACCAGCTGGATCGGGTACTGCGATCAGGCTGCAAGAGGGATCTTAAGGGTGAACCGAGTTCCCTCGGATTTGCGCGTCTCGCAGGTCAGGTCCATGCCGTTTTCCTTGGAAAGCTCGAAACACACCGAAAGGCCCAAGCCGTGGCCGCTGGAGTTCTCTCCCTTGTTGTAAGCTTTTGAAAAGGTGCGGACTTCATCTTCATTCATGCCCGGCCCAGTGTCGAACACACATAGGTCCATACTGTTCCCGTTGCCGCGAACACCGATCAGAATGGTGCCTTGCTCGGTATATTTGACGGCGTTTGAGACAAGATTGCTGACGATACGCATGACAATCAGCGGCGGAACAGAGATGGTCTTCGATGAACCGACCTTGCGAAGCTGAAGTCCCTTCGAGATGGCTTCTTCCTTGAACATCTCGTGCACCGTATCGAGTACCAGAGACACCTCATAAGCTTCCTGCAGAGTTTCATTGGCCTGTGACGAACTTGAGTTTGGTACGGTTGCTTCCTCGGCCTTTTCCTCCGCAGGGTCGCCATCCTCCTGATCCGGTGTTGTTTCCCGCAAATAGTCATTCGACAGTGCTTCCATGTAATCGAAGGCTTCGGTCAACCTTTGTTTCACCTGCGGATCCAGGTAATTGGAGAGACTGTCAATGTTCATCCTGAGGGAGGTGATAGGCTGCTTCAGGTCATGAGACGCCGTTGCCAGCTGCCGCTGCCGCAGGCTTGCCAGTTCGCGGGCTCTGGAATAATTACGCTCGGTCTCCAGCAGTTCCTGACTGCGTTTTGCCTCTGCCTCAAGGGCCTCCAGTTCGGCACGAACGGCTTCGGCATGTTTTCTGCGAAGATTGATGATGTGGGCCGTAAGGCCGGTCATGGTGGCAATCAGAAGAACGGAGAAAATTCCTTTCACCGCCGTGGAAACCGGAATGATCTCTGCCCTGCTGCCCAAGACCATCACGACAATCAGCCCCGCTACGAGGAGCGAGCCAAGCGCGGAAATTACTAGGGCCGTAATATGGATCGCACCTTCGTGTCGGCGCCAGCTGCCGCCTGCAAAAAACATGGAAACAAACATCGCGGCCAAAAGCACGTAGCCAAAGAATGCGGCATAGGTGCCAGGCGAAAAAAGGGACACGACAAAGCCGAGGACCGACAGTCCGGCAAACAAGGTCAGAGCGATTGAAAGTTTGGTCTCCTTGCCGTCTACAACGACTGACCTACCGGAAATCAGGAACCCGGTTCCGGAAAGCGCAAACAGCAGGAAAAAGCCAACAGGAGACTGAAGGTCCGGATTGTCCGGAAAGAAAAACCGGAACCAAAGGCCGTCAATGTAGGCAATGAAGCCGAGGCCAACACTGAACTGAAGGGCATAGAGCAAGCCGATCCAGTTCTTCATGGCCAGATGAAAGCCGAAAAAGAACACGAGGCAGGAAATGACGAATGCATAAAATGCCGTGTGGGTTATGCCTGACGCAAAGGCGGATGCTTCGAGTTCAACCGGGGTTTCCAACGCCATGTCAAAAGACTGGAACGGTCCGAACTTGAAGTTGACCAGCAATATGATCTCTTCTTGCGGCGCAATTTCAAAGACCGGAGTTCGGAGCCTGGTAACCGAATGGTCTTCAGGAACGAACGGCTCGAAAATCGAATAGTTGATCAGGTTCTCGGTAAAGCCACTGTTGCGGATGACGTAGGCATCGACTTCGCTGACCAATGGCAGGTCGATTGTCAGAACAAATGGATCTGGCGCACGTCCGTCGTCAAGCGTGGCGTTGAAAATGCGGACACCTGCCCAGGCTTCAGCCGCATAATTCGTCTCCAGCGCAGACGCATTCAAGCTGCGCTCAAACTGCCCATCGCGAAAACGCTTCAGGATTTCACCAAGCGATGCCGAAGGATCGCTCAAATAGGTCAGGCTTTTCTTGAGGTCGGCTGCCCCCCGGCCCGGCTGAAGGTTCACGGTCTCCGCAAGAGCCGCCCCGCTCAGCAAAACGCCCAAAAACAACACTACCAACAGGTTCAGAGTTCTGGTCATTTTGTTAAGGGCATGTCAATTTCACGGGCATGTCAATTTTACGGAACCGCCACTGAATGGATAGTGAGCTGTGAACGAACAAAGATACAATGCAATAATTGCAGATGATCACGCAATTGTCCGCGCGGGTCTCAAGGATGCTCTGGAAAAACCCGGTCTGATAGAGCCGGAAGGGATCAACGTTGTCGCTGAAGCAGGCGACGGCCTGAGCGCCATAGCCGAAGTCCGCAAGCACAGGCCGAGCTTGCTACTGCTGGACGTGTCCATGCCAATGGCGGGAGGCGTTGAGGTTCTCGTGGAAGCAAGGCGCTGGTCGCGTGATACGAAGGTAGTCGTCTTAACCGGTGTCTCCGCAGTCGGGCTAGTTTCGGACCTCGTTGAAACAGGGGTGGACGGCCTGTTTTCAAAAGCTTCCGACAACAGTGAATTTTATCAAAAACTGCCCGGCATTCTGCGCGGCCAGCGTCATATTTCTGAGTATTTTCTGAACATTCTTGAAGAAACGCCCAAGCCACCGGTATTGACCGACCGCGAACGCCAAACACTCAACATGATCCTGGCCGGACGGTCCAACAAGGAGATCGCCGAAGGCCTGGGGATTAGCATCAAGACAGTCGACAAACACCGGACCAGCCTGATGCAGAAGCTGAACGTACATTCCGTTCCCCAACTCATGGCAAAGGCGCTGAAGGAAGGCATGATCGATCCTTCAAAGGAACTTTAAGGAGTCTCCTCATTGATCAGATGAAAAGCCGATTGGGGTGTTGGCCCCATGGTTCGAGATCACCGCAGGCGTAAGCTTCAGTGCAGTTACACCGGAAAGGAAATGTGATGCACAAGGGCTTACTCATCGTCGGAAAAATCGCGTTTTGCACCGCCATTCTTATCCTGGCCATAGTCGCAACAACGATCGCAAACGCGCAGGCGGCCGGATCTTCGATGGAAGGCTTTCGAAAGTTGAAAGTGGCGCCAGGCCATGCGGTCGGGGACGACTTCCTCGATGTCCTGTTGCCGTTCCTGCGTGGGCATCCGGAAAGCGAAGAGGGAAATGCCAGTCTGGATATGAAGGTCAGGAAAACAGGCGCCGGATTTTCCGTCGATATTATCCAGACCGGTTATCTCGACGATGTCCTCGCAGGCAATCATTACCGGGGCCACGTTATCCGGACAAGCGCTGGACAATGGGAACTCTTGACCATGTTCGTAAAACCGATTTGTGCCCGTGGCCAGAATGTCGATGCCTATTGCAAGAGCACACCGAAGAAAGCACCGCCGGCCATGTTCCTATCCGCAGGTGTCAATCACAGTGACCCGCTGCACTGTGTGATAGTTGCCAAGAACGACGCCTTGAATGTTAGAAAAGGTCCTGGAGCACGCTATCCAATCGTAGGTGCGCTCGCCCGCGGCGACTGTGGTGTTGCGGTTTCGAACAACTGCAACGGATCGTGGTGCCAAATTAGCGCGGGAAATGTTTCCGGTTGGGCACACACAGGTTATCTTCAAGCAGTGAACTAGGGTTCGGACCCATAAATGAGGTTGTTTTGGTTTGATCTGGAAAGCTCAAATGCCAGGAGCGGAAGTGAAGGAAATGCTGCGTATTTTCAAACCTTTCGCGACGCCGGAGTTGGGCTTTCCAGATCAAATCCGAAGGACGGCGAATTTGCATCACCTCGCAGTGTCAGCGCCCTTGACCGGGCACAAGCCCGCCCTGCGGACGCTTCCTCGCGATGTTTCGCCAATTCTCCGCCAAAATCATCTCAGTTATGAGTCCCAACCCTGGGAAAATACCAAACGCCACATGCCCCACCAACAAACGATAGCGCCGTTATTTATCTGGACCTGTCTGGCCGTGGCCTCCGCTGCGGTCAGCTTTGCCATTACCGGGCCAGTTCTGGCAGCAGAAAAACCTGCACCATCGTTTTTGCAGAGCGGCAGCAACGATCTTATCCGGTTTCAAAAAGGCGGAGTGCCGACACCAGAGATCTCCCAACGGGCGCAATCCTCGACGGCAGACAAGGCAAAGCCCATGAAACGGGTCATGGCGCCGGCGAGGACAACTGCCACCGCGGCTCCATCCGCTACAGCACCAGCTGCAGATAGCTTGTCGACGGTAGCCCCAGTACAACCGCCTGCTCCGAAGGAAATGGCCGCACCAAGCCCGAGCGCGAAGATCGGGGTTAGCCGTTTACAACCAGAGGCGCTGGTGGAAGCAAAACCGGAAAAACTCGATGACGACATTGATATCCGGCTCGTCACCATCTGCCTGAGCAATCCGGAAACTGCGCAGGGAGCCAAAGGTTTTGATATTCGCCGCAACGGGCTTCCGCGTTATGTCGCCGAAGTTGGTGAAACAACCTGCGCCAGGTTCGAACCGACCCGCCAGATGCTGTTCTTCTGGAAGGCCAAGGAAGACGGGGAACTTGCCCTCACTCTTTCCAGCCGATTGGACTTGAACGATTCCGACGGGACGATGGTCACACTGGACTGGCTACGGGATCACTAGCGTCCTTCTTCCGAATGGGGTGTTGGCCCCATGCCTGCCCGAGAGTGAGAACGGTACCTTTTTCCTTACCGACATAAGGGAAAGGATAAGCCATGCACATCTCCGCAAAACACACCACGGCAGCTTTGTCTCTTGCCGCTGTGCTTTTGAGTTCCGGTGCAGCCACCGCTTTCGGGCTGAGAGATGCTTTTGTGAAATTTGAGGGAAACACGATCCTGTCATTGGACCCTTTGCAGTCCTATACGCCGGGCATTCGCAGCCATAACCAGCGGCACAATGGTCGCTGGGTTCAGCGGCCACCGAAAGTGACAGTCCGGTGGTCTCCGGAAAGTGGAATACTGAAATTGACCATTTCGACCGGATGCTTGCAGACGACAGCGGGAGATTTGGCCGACCTGGTGAAGATCTCGCTCGACAGGAAAGCACAGGTCATTCGTGTAGAAGGTGCTTTTTGGTACTCTGTCTCGTCGAAAATTCAGACGAAGGATTGCCGCAAGACGAAAACCTACAACCTGGTTTTCCGGGATGTGCCTCACGGCACTTACTCTTTGCGGCAGGATGCCAAGCCCGACCAAACCCTGACGCTGGCCGAAGCGCCTTTTTGATTTGAATTTCGAAGAACTCATTCCAGTTCATTCAAAAACCGGCGGGCTCAAGGCCCGCCGTTTTTCTTTTGGCTTATTCGTACAGTTTGGCCGTTTGTGCCAGCCGCAAGACGGTCAGGAATTCGGACCGGTACCCAAAGCGATCGGCACCTATGTTTTCCCTGGCTAGCTTTTCGCTCTTTTCAAAGCTCCAGTCGCCCAGATAGTCCGCGCCTTTCAGCAACTGGCCGAAACCTGCCACTGAGGCAGCAAAGAATGTTTCGGAGACAGGAATATCCTGGTCTGTACTCTTTACCGGAGTTTCAATCAGATGGCTGTTATCCTCCCCCGGTGCCTTGTACCGGAGTTTCACGAATGCCAATTCGCCAGAATAGGTTTCGCTGACACCAGCCGGCTTGTTTTCTTTGGCGCCATACCGGCTGTCGGGGAATTTGACTGCGGGAGATCCGACCGGTGTGATCTCATAAAGCGCCGTGACGTTGTGGCCTGCTCCGATATCCCCGGCGTCGACCTTGTCGTTCTTGAAGTCCTCTGTTTTCAGGGCGCGTGTCTCATAGCCGATCAACCGGTATTCAGCGACGGTTTGCGGATTAAACTCGACCTGGATCTTGACGTCCTGCGCGATCATCGAGATCGAGCTGACAACCTGATCGACCAGAACCTTGCGGGCTTCCGCCACCGTGTCGATGTAGGCCGCCACACCCTGGCCATTTTGGGCCAGCGCCTGCATGAGCTCGTCATTGTAGTTGCCATGACCGAAGCCCAGAACCGAGAGCGCAGTTCCCTGTTTTCTCTTGGCTGAGATGTAATTCTTCAGACTATCGCTATCGGATAGTCCGACATTGAAATCGCCGTCGGTCGCAAGAATAACGCGGGTCTGCTCGCCCTCACCTGTCATTTTCTCCGCAAGTTTATACGCTCCCTTCAAGCCTTCATGGCCTGCGGTTGAACCGCCGGCGGTCAAGGCATCGATCTTTTCCAGAATGAGCTGCTTGTCAGAAACCCTGGTCGGCTGAAGCAAGACGCCGGCATTTCCGGCATAAGTCACAATGGCCACCTCGTCCTCGTCCCTCAAAGAGGTTAGCAAAAGACGGAAGGACTGCTGCAAAAGCTTGAGCTTGTCGTCACGTCTCATCGAGCCAGAAGTGTCGATCAGGAACACCAGATTCTGTGGCGGCAGCTCGGCGATAGGGATCTTGTGGCCCTGGATGCCGATCTGCATCAACTTGGTGTCTTTGTTCCACGGCGTTTCGACGATGGACACATTGGTCGAAAACGGCGCGCCGCCAGCTTTAGGGACAGGGTAATTGTAATCGAAGTAATTCAGCATCTCCTCAACCCGGACGGCATCGGTGCTTGGAAACTGCCCATTCGTAAAGGACCGGCGCACGTAGGAATAAGATGCCGTGTCGACATCAATTGAAAACGTTGAAACCGGCGCCGCGCTGACGTTCTTCAGGGGATTGGCATCCACAGAGGTGAACCGGTCCCGGCTTTGCTGTTGCGACCGGGAAGCGACCGGTGCCGGTTTACTTACCAGATGCTTCTGATTGCTCCCCGCGCTGTCGCCTGAGTACATGCTCATGACCCCAACCAGGCCTCTTTGGTCACTTCTAAATGGCGCGGCACTAAGCTGCTTGGATTGGCCACGGGTGAATTTCTGGCTTTCAGCAGCCTTTTCAGCTGGCGCCGGGGCAACTGTTTCCACTTGCTCCGGTTGTGAAAGTTGCTTCAAGCGTTCGCCCAGGTTCGACCAGTCCACGGTGTGTGCTGCGACGGCTACAAAGGCGAGCGTGACGATGGACGCCGAACCTATCAGGACAGATTTGAGGAGATGGTTGCCTATCATGAGGTGTCCTTTCTCAGCCCTTTTGGACAGACGCTAAAGGCGTCCATCCAATGGCTGTAATTATCTCTGAGGATGAGGAGGCGCTGCGTGGCTTTGGGGGAAGGCATCGCAGCACTTTGCAAAGTCAGCGGAAGTTGACCCGGATCTTTTTTCCCCTCGAACAGGTGAAGGTGCTGGAGTCCGCGTACCAGGTGTTCAGGACGTTCCACTTGCCATTGGACTTCAGTTTTTGGAATTGAACCCGAACGAAGGTCTTTGCCTTGTTCACGCCTTCCAGATTGCGCTTCACGCTATAGCTGGCGCCGTTGGGAATGACGCGGTTCGAGATGTTTTCAGAGCGCCAACGGTTCGACCCTAGGTCACGGTAGTCGAGGTCATAAAGCCGGATCGGGGCACCAGTGCTGTTCTGTACGGTGATCTTGACCTTCTTGCAGATGTCAAAGCCTGCAGCGGCTTCATTGATCGGTGCAACGGAAGCAATGCCTGCAACAGCAAGGACGGCAGCAGCAGCAGCGGTTTTGGCGAAGAGTGACATAGGGTATTCCTTTCCAGTTCTGCGCTCTTTAAGAGCGGTGTTCATCTGTCTTTCGATGAAGGAAAGGTGCCTGAGCACGTGGGTCAGGCGTATGGGGTCAACACCCCAATCGAACCGCTACGGGCCATCAAGGCTGGCGTTTTGGGGCACTGAAGTAGAGGCAGGATAGCTCTAGAAACGGAGCGATGACATTACAACACAGCCGCACCGCACGAGAAAATCCAGATCCGGCTCAATCGTCGATTTCCAGAGCGCAGGATCGATCTCTTCTGCGATTTCGCCGAGTGTCTTGGAGCCATCAATCCTTTGAAGACAGGCAAGCGACGCATTTGAAAAATGCCGGCTGTATTGGTTTCCATCCAGCGTCACCGTAAAGTTCCTGCCGTCGTCTTTCGTTGCAAAAGCAGACTCGAAATCCACGCCCATGGGCTGGGGCGTGAGAGAGAGATCATATGCACAGTGTTCCGTCGTTCCTGGATTGGGACGGGCTCTTGCGTAGAACACGTGGGTCTTCATTGAGCCGCTGAGTTCTTCGGCCAAACGGTATTTTTGCTCCGGAGGCAGCTTGTCGATTTGTGGCCGGTATTCCTCCGGAACATATTCGCTTGGATCATAGCGGATGGGTTCAATGAAGGACGCGAGCGTCAAACAGCACGATGCCAGCGCGGCGCATATTTCGTCAGCCCAAAACGGCCTGTCATGAACATGCAGGAGCAAATCGAAAAATCCGGCATCACCGATCCTGTGATCATTCAGAAACGGATTTTGAAGGATCCAGTTCGTTTGCGGCAGCTGATTGAAAATTTCCTTTGCAGAAGCCACCCGTGTTTCCGGGTCAAGGTCGCCCAACAGCTTTCCAAATGCTGATTGCAAGGGGTAAACACCAGTGCGGCCCAACGGTGCGTAGACCATGCCGCCCATTCCGCCGTCCGGTCTGATCAGGCTCGCGATTTTCGCAAATCCGACCTGCGGATCCGGCAAATGATGCAGGACACCGCAGCAATCTACATAGTCAAAACCGCTCCGGTCATCCAGGTTGAGAAAATCGCCGACGATAAAGTCCACAGACTTCAAACCGCGGATATTCAGACGCTGGCGGGCGACCTCAGCGCTCTTTTCAGAGCGGTCGACATACACAATTTCATGGTCGGTATTCGCATCGTGAAGCTGTTGGGCGAGCATCACGAGCCCATCACCTGTTCCCCCGCCGGCAATCAAAACACGAAAAGGCTTCGACCAGTCCCGGCATCCATCATAAATGTAATGATCGATTTCACGAAGATCGGACGGAGAGCCAGTCAGGAGCCGGTCGCGCTCGTCCTCAGGGTCTCTCGCGGGATAGGGAAAGACGTCATATCTGTACGCCAATATGAAGACACCCGCTGGAACAACAAAAAGAAAGGCCGGCCAGAAGACCGGCCCGGTCATAGGAAACCTGCGCTAGCTTCTCTTGATGCCGTTATCCAGCGTAATGTTGCCAGTGTTTGGCGAAAGCGGCTTGTTCGTGTCGCCCTGCAAATTCCTAACTTTACTTTTTAAGCCATTGTCCAGGGTGATGCCTCCCTGCACTTTTTCCAGACTTTCGGAATCCAATTCCTCAGGCTTCTTGTCGGTCATCGTCAATCTCCAAATCCAAAGGCTTAGCTCCAGGAAAATGAGTGTATACTGCCACGGTTGCCGTGCAAGTGATGGCCGTCACTGTTGGTATTGGTAACCGTTGTCTGCTTCGACACGCGATATCGCGAGCTTTACCTCCGATCTCGGAGGCCGCCGCTACAAAAGTTTCTGTCCAGGCATTCTTGATCCCGGCCGAAAAAACGTGAGCAGTCTGAAAGCAAAACCAAATAAAACCAGAAGCCGAAGAAAAGCTGCTCAGAAAATGAACAGTTGTGCGATTTCCCTAGACTCACAATGAAGACGGTGGCTAGCTCCTCCATGCAAAGGAAGTGGGAGGTCCGATGCAAAAAAATACGTCTTTGAAAGACGATTTCTTGCGCAGTAAAGCAGCGGCTTTGCACCAACCGATCAGAAATGAAATCGCCGAGAGTTGGAAGCGTTGCGTTACGGCCGGGATAGACCCGGACAAACCGTCGGAAGAAGTTGTCGTCGAATTTCCAGAACTCCGTGAACGGCAGGAGCGTCTTGATCGATTGCGGCAACTGGTACGTCCGGAACTTGAGTTGCTAGGTTCGCAGGTTGCCGGGCCCAACTATCTTGTTGCATTCAGCGATATCGATGGTGTCGTGCTCGACCGCATCATTGATACGGAGCTGGACGAGGCCAATGCCGCAGGCGCAGTCGTATTAGGATCGAGCTGGGACGAAGACCACAGGGGAACAAATGCGCTCGGACTATCCCTGAAGACCAGGCAATCCGCACTGGTGACGGGAGCAGAACACTTTCTTGAGGCGCACTCCGGCATTTCCTGCGCAAGCAGTCCGATATTTAACTCCCAACAGCAGATTGTTGGCCTGCTGGATGCGACTTCCCAGATTGAAGAGCGCCAGTACCACACCAGCGCCCTGGTCAACCTGGCCTGCATGAACATTTCCAACCGGCTGTTTGTTGAAGAGCACCGGGACGATCTGATCATCCAGGTCCATCCGAGAACGGAATATTTGACCACCCAAAGCGCAGCGATGCTGGCTTTCGATACAGATGGAAAGCTGACCGGGGCAAATCCGAATGCCTTTCAGCTGCTACCGGGATTGAGAACATCACAATCCCAGTTTGAACAGATCTTTTACGAGCGGTTCGGTGACAGTTTCACGGCCTTGCTTCGGGGGGAAACAATTCGCCTGACCGATTGGATGCGGTCGGCCCTTTTTGCCCGCCTCAGATTGACCAGACCAAGCCCACAGGCTGCTTCTGATGCCAACAGCAACTACCTGTTTCTGTATCCGGCGGCGAAAAGCCGGCCAGAAATTACAAACTCGAACAAAGACGGCCCCATATTCGACGACGAATGCTTGCGGCAACACATCCGCCTGTCCACCAGAACCTGCCGGATCGGGTTACCCGTGCTGCTTCATGGGCGGCCCAATCAGGGTGCCAGCGAACTGGCAAAGGAGATCCACAGGCAACTCCATCAGGACGCCAATTTCTACAGCATCAATTGTGAGCTTTCTGATCCCGGTCAGATCAAGCAATGGCTGATGCGAACCGTTCTTTTGTCAAAAAGCAGTTCCGACACCACAACTGAAGCTGGCCCATCAGAGCCCGCAGCTGGCACCTTGTTCTTTGACAGGGTGAATACCCAATGGCTGCCCCTGATCAGCTGGATCACGGAACATTGCCAAAATCCGCTTGAATTCGAAGACGGGCAAAGACAATGGGCAATCCTTGCGAGCGCAAAATTGGGGAGTTCGGAAAACCCAACTGTTCTTTATGAAGACACTCTATGGGCCTATTGCGTGGCGATTCCGAACCTGGCTTCGCGATCAGATTTTGGAAAGATCTGCAATTTGATCCTGAACCAAATCGCGCCGACCTTCCGGTTGTCCCGCGATGCGATTGAACGGCTTCGCGGTCTTGGTGATGAACTCAGCTTCACCAAACTATCGAAAATTCTTCTTCAGGCATCAGAGAAGAAGACCGGCAAGGTGATCAGGCCGCAAGACATGCGCTTCCTTTCAGCCGGTCAAAACGGAGACAAGCTTGTGCCGTGTGTGCATTGCACGGGCTTCCCGACAAAAGAAGAAAAGTGCCTGACGATCAGGAAAACCCTGCGTGACCTCAATGGAAACATCAGCCTGACTGCGCGCCGCCTAAACATATCGCGCAATACGGTTTACCGGCATGGAGTGTCTCTGGAATAGCAATCCAAATGGCTTCTGGCGCCCTGCTCACGACTATCTGATTTAACGCAGGTTATTGAAAAACAAACGAATTCAACCTGGGCCCACGTCCGGGAGCGATATTCCTTTGCCAATCGGCAATGGAGACTGGCCTCAACTCACCCACGGCCACAACTCAAAATCATTGGGGGAAACTAAAGACATGAATAGGAACACTCTTCTCACATCCATAGCAGCAATGACGCTGTCTTGCGGATTGGCCTACGCCCAAGGCGCGCAGGCCCCAGACAACCTGGAGAAATTGTCCAGTTTCAAATCTACCGGCACAACGGAGTTTACGACCGTAGAGCAAAAGGGCGAATTCGCAGATGGCATCAAGAAAACTCTCGAAGGCATCACTCTGCCGGAAGGCTTCAAGATCGGACTCTATGCCGTTGTCCCGGACGCCCGCCATATGGCAGTCGGGCCGCAAGGGATCGTGACGTTTGTCGGAACACGCAAGGACAAGGTCTGGTCAGTCACGGACCGCAACAAGGATCGGGTCGCAGATGAGGTAAAAGACTTTGCACCGTCATTAACATTCTCGATCCCGAACGGCCCCTGCTTTTCCAAGGACGGGTTCCTTTACATCGCAGAACAGAACCGCGTCCTGCTGTTTCCCGCAGCTGAGTTCTTCTACGAGAGCCCGGACGTCGCAGCGTTCAATCTGGTCGCAAAAGGCAAGCTCATTCCGGTGGAAGAAGAAAGCTACAACCACACCGCCCGCGTTTGTAAGATCGGGCCGGACGACAAGATCTACATTTCCCTCGGTCAGCCGTTCAACGTGGCTCCCAAGGACAAACTTGAGCTTTATGACAAGTGGGGAATTGGCGGCATCATCCGCATGAACCGGGATGGTAGCGACCGCGAAGTCTATACCTATGGCGTCCGCAATTCAGTTGGCCATGACTTCCATCCGGTTACCGGCGAATTGTGGTGGACGGACAACCAGGTTGACGGCATGGGCGATGACATTCCTCCTGGAGAAATCAATCGCCAGACTGCAGCAGGCCAGCATTTTGGCCACCCCTGGTATGGCGGTGGCTCGGTCAGGACCAACGAATACAAGGATGATGAGGTTCCGGTAGACGTTGTCATGCCGGCTTCAGAGACCGTTGCTCACGCCGCCGATCTGGGTATGGCCTTTTACACCGGCAAGATGTTCCCGGAAAAATACAAGAACGCCATCTTCTCCGCACAGCACGGATCATGGAACCGGACGACGCCGGTCGGTGCCAGGGTGATGGTGACTTTCATCGATGAAGAGGGCAACGCCAAGACCGAACCATTTGCTGAAGGCTGGATTGACGAAAACGAGGAATACCTCGGCAGACCTGTCGATGTCGCCCAGCTGCGAGATGGATCCATTTTGGTATCTGATGACCTTGCCGGTGCAATTTACCGCATCTGGTATGAGGGTAATTGATGATCAGGCTCATGTTATGCGCCTTTCTGGGTGGACTTTTGTCCACCCAGTCACCTCAGGCATCCGACCTCCCAGGCGACATTGAAGCAGGCAAGAAAATCTCAAGATCCTGCAGGACCTGCCACGGGAAAGACGGTATCGCAAAAATCCCCATCGCTCCGCACATCGGAGGCGAAACCGCGGAATACATTATCAAACAGCTGCAGGCGTTTAAGGATGGCTCGCGTGAACACGAGATGATGACGGTTGTCGTAGGCGGACTTGAGGAGCAGGACATTAAAGACGTTGCGTCCTGGTATGCTTCGCAGCAGATCGTTGTGACTGATCCCAAAAGGCCCGCGAAGGCACCCGAGCCGGAAAAATGCGTCAGCTGCCATGGCCGGAATGGGGTGTCAGAGCTTGAAATAGCACCTCATTTGGCCGGCGAATCCGCCATATACATCGCGACACAGCTTAAGGCTTTTCGCCTGGGCAAGCGTTCAGACGACATCATGTCTGAAATCGCTGCAGACATGAGCGATGAAGACATCAGGCAAAGCGCGGAGTGGTATTCTTCATTCCAAATTAGAACCAAGCCGCAATGAGTTGAGGCCGGAAACGCTCGACCTGCCATCACGATAAAGATCACTTCCCAACCAAAGCCACCTCACCAATGAGGTCAGTTCCCGGCGCTTTTGGCGCGACTTGGGCAGCAGAGCAATTGGATCGGTCGATCTTCTAAAAAAGCACCGGCTTATGAGCCCCTAAAAAGGCGATGGCCGCTGGCACAGCGTATCTGTCTTCCAATGGGAAAAGGCAGATAGCATGCCAGCGGCCATCAAATTTTATAGCCGATAACTCTTAGAAGTGTACGGACCGGCTATCGAGCGGCTTTTGCAGCGGCGGCGCGAACTTGGTCAAGTTGATGCCTTCCACAGCGGTCTTGTACTCGTCCATCGTCGGCGTACGGCCGAGGATCGCTGAGAGCACCACAACCGGCGTCGACGCCAGAAGAGATTCGCCCTTCTTGGTTTCAGAATCCGCAACGACCCGGCCCTGGAACAACCGCGTGGAGGTTGCCAGAACCGTGTCACCTTTAGCGGCCTTTTCCTGGTTACCCATGCAAAGGTTACAGCCCGGACGCTCCAGATACAGAATGTTCTCGTATTCCGTACGAGCTGTGGTTTTCGGAGCCGTATCGTCAAATTCGAAGCCGGAGTATTTCTCCAAAGTCTCCCAGTCGCCTTCTTCCTTCAACTCATCGATGATGTTGTAGGTCGGAGCGGCAACAACAAGCGGTGCCTTGAACTCGACTTTGCCTTGAGCCTTTTCCAGGTTCTTGAGCATCTGGGCAACGATCTTGATATCGCCCTTGTGCACCATGCAGGACCCAACGAAGCCGAGGTCGACCTTCTTGTCGCCATGGTAGTAGGAAACCGGCCGGATGGTGTCGTGGGTGTAACGCTTGGAAACATCCGCATTGTTGACATCCGGGTCGGCGATCATCGGTTCATCGATTTCATCCAGGTCGACAACAACCTCTGCGAAGTACTTGGCGTTGTCATCTGGTGTCAAAGCCGGTTTGTCACCTGATTTGATCTCGGCAATGCGCCGATCAGCCTTGTTGATCAGGCCCTGAAGGACCTGGGTATCGTTATCCATACCCTTGTCGATCATCACCTGAATACGGTGCTTGGCCAGTTCCAGAGATCCGATCAGCGTTTCGTCGTTGGAGATACAGATCGAAGCTTTTGCCTTCATCTCTGCCGTCCAATCGGTGAAGGTGAAGGCCTGATCGGCCAGCAAGGTGCCGATGTGCACCTCAATCACGCGGCCCTGGAAGACGTTGTCGCCGTGCTGTTCAAGCATCTGCAGCTGTGTGGCGTGCACTACGTCGCGGAAGTCCATGTGGTCCTTCATGGAACCCTTGAAGGTAACCTTGACGGACTCTGGGATCGGCATGGTCGCTTCACCGGTTGCCAGAGCGAGCGCAACGGTACCGGAGTCGGCGCCAAAGGCAACGCCCTTGGACATGCGGGTGTGGCTGTCGCCGCCGATGATGATGTCCCAGTCGTCAACGGTGATGTCGTTAAGAACCTTGTGAATCACGTCCGTCATGGAGTGATAAACGCCCTTGGGGTCACGGCCAGTGATCAGGCCGAATTTGTGCATGAAGGCCATCAGTTTCGGCGTGTTTGCCTGTGCCTTCAAATCCCAGACTGATGCGGTGTGACAACCGGACTGATAAGCGCCATCAACCGTCGGCGAAATGACGGTCGCAGCCATTGCTTCCAGCTCCTGGGAGGTCATCAGGCCCGTGGTGTCCTGGGAACCAACAATGTTCACTTTCACGCGGACATCAGAGCCGGCATGCAGGGTCTTGCCCGGTGTTGTACCGACAGCATTCTTGTTGAAGATCTTTTCAACGGCGGTCAGTCCCTGACCCTCGTGGGAAATCTCCTTGGATGGTGCGAACACCAGCGGAGCTTCAATACCGAGTGTTTCAGCCGCCATCGTCTGCAGCTTCTTGCCGAAGACAACAGCGTAAGAACCGCCAGCCTTCATGAACTCAACCTTTTGCGGCGTAAAAGCCGAGGAGACATCAGCAAACTCCTCGCTGCCGTCTTCATTGGTGAGTTTCATGGTCTTGGAATTGATGGTCAGAACCGTTCCGGTCTCAACCGAGTACTTCTGTTCCAGAACCGGGTTACCGTCATTGTTCATGATCGGGTTACCGTCGGGACCAAGTTTCTTGACCCAGTTTTTCAGATCGATACCGATACCGCCGGTCACGCCAACAGTGGTCAGGAAGATCGGAGAGATACCGTTTGTGCCGGCAACAACCGGAGCAATGTTCACGAACGGAACATAGGGGCTTGCCTGCTTGCCGGTCCAAAGCGCAACGTTGTTGACGCCGGACATACGGGACGAGCCGACGCCCATGGTGCCTTTTTCGGCGATCAGCATGACGCGCTTGCCTGGGTGCTGCAGCTTCAGCGCCTCAATCTCTTTCTGCGCCTTTTCGGAGATCATGCACTTGCCGTGCAGCTCACGGTCGGAACGGGAGTGTGCCTGGTTGCCCGGCGACAACAGGTCGGTAGAAATATCGCCTTCACCAGCGATAAAGGTGACGACCTTGATGTCTTCTTCAACATCCGGAAGCTTGGTAAAGAACTCAGCCTTCGCGTAGCTTTCCAGAATATCCTTGGCGATAGCGTTGCCAGCTTCGAATGCCGCTTTCAGGCGGTCCGTGTCGGCCTCATAGAGGAACACTTGTGTTTTTAGGACATCCGCAGCCTGCTGGGCGTTTGATGCGTCGTCACCCAGGGCAAGGTCAAGCAAGACCTCAACAGACGGACCACCCTTCATGTGCGACAGCAATTCAAAGGCAAACGCCGGTGCGATTTCCTCAACGGTTGCTTCGCCGAGAATGATTTCCTTGAGGAACTTCGCCTTCTCACCCGCAGCGCTCGTTGTGCCTGGCAGTGTGTTGTAGATAAAGAACTTGAGCGAGTCTTCCCGATGCTCATTCCCGGCGTCTTTGATCTGCGCAATGATCTCTTTGGTCAGTGCGCCATCATCGATCGGCTTGGGGTGCAGCCCCTGGCCTTTGCGAGTTTCAATCTCATTCAGGTAGTCTGTGTACAAGCTCATGATGATCCCGGCGTCCTTTTGATTGGTGTAGCTTTAACGTCCGGTCGCAGACGGAGGTGGCGCGCCGGGAAAAGCTAGCTGACCGCTGTTTAGTTCAGTATACAATGGTATGCAATATGTTTCCATCCCCTTAAATGGGTATCAATTAGACGGATGCCACCCCTATTGCACCGTTAATCCGATCTTTCTCCAGTAGCAGAACCGCACATCCCGAACAGGATTGAAACCGCCGCTATGGTGCGCGCACCTGTTCAAGGCGCCATCGCCCCGCCAAGCGGTTGCCAGATGATGACTTGAACTCGAAGCACCCACAATGCCGCCAAGCGCCGCGCGGCATCGCGACGCCAGCGCAATCTCTCAAGAGGGGCTCTGCTACTGGCCGAGCTTTTAGAACGTTTCCAACACCAAATGAAGCACCTGCTAGAAAGAAAATTGTCTCATGAGAGGGGCACGTATGTAGCACCACATCCAAACTGGTCATGAACCGGCACCATGACCATCTTTCACAAAAAATTGGTTTTGCACACGCGTTTCAGTGTGACGACGCGGCAGAATAAGACGGAACGCAATAGACACATGACCAGCGCGCAGGACCTAATGGTCCCGTATATTCTCTGCCTGCTTAACCGCTATTGTGAGCCCCGCTACTGGCCGACTCTACCCGAGCTCAAAAATCTGCTTGGGCGTTTGATGCAGGCACTCGCTGACACCGTCATCTGTGACGAGGTAATTGTCGCAGATAACTGCAAAGACGGTCCCGTCATTGTATCCGGGATGGACGGCGAGGTTCATGTTTGCTGCCAGGCTCATCGTCTCATCTGCTCGGATCAGAGGACGTTCCACGAGATCGTAGCCTTGCCCGTGCGCATAAAGCCGTTTTTCCGCTGGCAGTCCCCGGCTTGTCATCCAGGCATCATGTGCGATTGCAATATCCGCTGCCCTGACACCAGGCTTGATAAGTGACAGAGTATGGTCCTGCGCTTCCTTGACGTTCGAAAAATGATCTTTCAATTCGCTGGTCGCCTTGCCGAGGACAATGGTCCGGGCTACTTCCGCATACATGCTGCCGGGGCCGTTCACTTCAATCAGGATGGAGAAGTGCTCGCCTTTCTCTATTACTTTCCCTTGCTGCTGACGCGATTTGAAACGCGCCGCCATTCCAAGTGGGGCAGACGACCCCAAAAAGAGGCCGTTGTCTGACCCGAGCCGGTGCGCCTCGGCCTGAGCGAAATTGATCACGTCCAGATCGCGCAATCCCGGTTTGATGTATCCGCAAACCGCTTCAAATATCTTGTCCTGCATCACACAGGCCGCGCGGACCTGTTCCAGCTCTTCCGGGCTTTTCACCGCCTTGACCATATCGATGCTGTCGGTCGCGTCTGCGATTTCCAGACCATCGATTGTTTCGATTCCGCGCACCAGGCTGACCGGTAGGCTATCTGGCGTCAGGAGACCAACTCGTTTGACGCCATTGGCTTTTAGGTCACCGACGACCAATTCAGCGTCGTAACGCGGTGAATAGCCAACGGAGAAAAACGACGGTGTTGTAAGTATGCGTTCAACGCCGCGGTTGATCGGATCGTCACTGACAACATCTATCCGTCCATCGAAGGGACCCATTTCAACAATCGTCATCGGACGATTTGCATAGAATATGACCGTCCGTGGATATCCGTTTACCGCCCAGATGTCCGTGAACCAGCGGACATAACCGCCCAGCCAGTCATCACGCCCCTGCATGAC
The DNA here is from genome assembly GCA_965230705.1 of Roseibium sp. Lineage (GTDB taxonomy): Bacteria > Pseudomonadota > Alphaproteobacteria > Rhizobiales > Stappiaceae > Roseibium. The sequence continues at coordinate 1,385,055 of CBDDLN010000002.1, forward strand.
AAGCGCATCAAGCCCCGCGTCCCGCATAATGGTGCGTACGGCAGCCCACCGCCGTTCCAGTTCAGCAAGACTGGTATTGGAAATCAGTTCTGTGGCTTGCATCCTGCTCACTCCCGTTCAATGCGGTTGGGCAGCGCAGCAGCGCCGCCGCTCGCCCAGGCATTCAAATTCTCGATTACGACAGGCAAGACCTGCTCGCGATAATTGTCGCTGACACCGCCGATATGGGGCGTGATCGTTACGCCTGATGTTTCCCAAATGGGGCTTTCGGGCGGCAATGGTTCTGTTCCAAAGACATCAAGCGCGGCCGCACGAATAGAGCCGCGCCTCAGATGTGAAACAACTGCCTCCTCGTCGACGCATCCGCCGCGCGACAGGTTGATCAGGATTGCGCCCTCATCCATGGCGCTCAAAACGGCATCGCCGACGATATGGTGTGTCTGTGCCGTGTAAGGCGTGAGCACAATTACGAAATCAACACTGCCAACTGCCTCACCGATAGCGCTCCTCCGATGAAGGGCGGCAAATCCTGGCGCGTCTGAACGGCCGTCCGATACCCCGGTCACGGTCATGCCAAAGGCATTCAAACGCGCTGCAAGTGTTTCAGCGATGGATCCAACGCCGATCACGCAAACTGACTTGCCTTGCAGAAGAGGCTGCGGCCATCGCTCCCAACGCCTGGCCTTTTGGTTGTCGAGCATGCGGGGAAAGTCGCGAAGGATGCTCAGCATCAAAAGCACCGCCAGTTCCGCCATCTGTGGTCCATGAAACCCGCTGCTGTTTGAAAGCGCTACATTTGGCGAGAGGGCCTGCGAATTGAGAAGATTGTCCACGCCGGTCGTAAGGGCGTGAACCCATTTCAAGCTCGAAGCTGTTTCGATTAGCGGCTCTGAAATAGCAGGTGCCAGACCGATCAGAATGTCAGCGGCTGACGCATGTGCCATAGCCTCCTCCACCCCTGCAGCGGTTGAATAGCGGAACCCCGGGCACGCAACAGACAGCTGATTGGCGAACCACTCCGCATCGGAATTCATGATCAGGACATGCTCTTTCATGGCTTTCCCTAGTCTCTTGCAAAATTGGCAACCAGCAACGCGCTATTCAGTCAAAATGTTCACATCTTCAGGCCGCACAGCGATTTGCATCTGATCGCCTGCAGCAGCCCGGTGAGACGGATGCAGCTGCACAGCTAGGCTGGCATCGCCCGCCTCTACCGTGCACTCCAACGAGCCCCCCAGGAAAACGACGTCCTGCACTTCCGCTTCGAATACGTTCTCGTCGCCACTGGACTTTTCAGCTGAATGCGGATGAAGGTTTTCAGGCCGGATCGCCACGGTCACCTTGGTCCCCTCAGCGACAGGCGAAGACTGCGAAAACTGAAGGTTGCCAACCGCGGTTTCAACGACACCGGGCGCTGCAATTTTTCCGTCCAGGAAATTGATCTGGCCAATAAAGCTGGCAACAAACCTTGAATTCGGCTTCTGGTAAATTTCCGTTGGAGGCGACTCCTGAACAATTTCGCCAGCCTTCATAACCGCGACACGATCCGCCATCGTCAGCGCTTCCGTTTGGTCATGCGTCACATAGACGGCCGTCATGTTGAGACGCTTAACCAGGTTGCGAAGCTCCAGCCGCGTTTCTGCGCGCAGTTTCGCATCCAGATTGCTGAGCGGTTCATCAAGAAGAATGACCGGAGATTCACGGCAAATAGCCCTGGCCAGAGCAAGACGCTGTTGCTGTCCACCGGACAGGAACGGCGCGGGGCGCTGATCGTAACCGACAAGCTGCACGATCTCGAGCGCCCGCGAAACACGCTCGCGAATTTCCGCTTCCTTGATTTTCGGCCTCATCTCGCGCAGCGGGAATGCCACATTCTCAAAGACAGTCAGATGTGGCCAGATTGCGTAGGATTGGAACACCATCGCAATATCACGCTGGTGGGTTGGCACGACGATGCGGCTTTCGGAATCGTAGACCGGTTTGCCGTCCATTAAGATCCGGCCACTTGTTGGCTGCTCCAGGCCAGCCAGGCAGCGCAAAGTGGTTGTCTTGCCGCAGCCGCTCGGCCCGAGAAGGGTGTAAAACTCGCCCTCAGCCACATTTATGGAGATGTTCTTGACAGCATGGACCTCGCCTTCGTCCGTCTGGAACGTCACGCGAAGGTCTTCAATAACGATCATAAAGCAGCTCCAATGTTGCGTTGACGCCCGAAGCCGACGAACCGGAGAACAAGGGCCAGAAGGAACATGAAAAGCATCAAGCCGACGCCGATGGCGCCAACCGAGCTGATGTTGCCATTGTCCCAGAGGTACCAAATCATCACCCCGAGCACTTCGTTGTCGCCGCCTTGCGACAAGATCAGAGGCAGACTGATGAAGCGGACACTGAGCAAGGCGCAGTAGATCCAGATACCGACGATGGTGGGCAAAAGAAGTGGTACGAAGACACGCAACGCAACGCGCGTCGGCGGGGCGCCGCAAAGCTTTGCGGCATCTTCAAGATCCGGGTGGATTTGCAGGAGCGCGGTGCTCATTGCGCGCACTCCATAAGCGATAAAGAGAACGGTAAAGCCGAACACCAGGGCATAGAGCGACCCGAAAGTGCTCGCACCCGTCAGGATGTCGAATTGCAGCAGCAACCAGAACAGGGCCAGACCAAGGACGATGCCCGGGATTGAATGCGGCAGGAATGCCAGCATATCCAGCACATAGCGCGCCACGAACCGAGTCCGGACAACGATGTAGGCAATGACAAACGAAAGCCCCGTTACCGCTGTCGCGGTCAAGACCGTCATGTAGAGCGTGTTCCAAAGAACCTTATGTGCCCGGGGCTGATTTATGACCTTCTCATAATGCTGGAAGGAAAAGCTCTGCACCGCTTCCCAGCTGGGCTGGCGCATGTAATTGATCAGCGACACGTAAAGCATCACCAGGAACGGAAGGACGATGGTCAGGAAGAGGAACAGCAACGCTCCACTGAGGGCGATGTAACGCCAGCGGCGCAGACGAACCTGCCGCGGCGTGTAGCCCTTGCCGGTGATGACGGCATAGCGCTCTGAATGCCTGACCAGGCGGATGTAGACAAACGACGCAATCAGGGCGATCGCAAGGTAAAAGATCGCAGCCGCATTCGCCTGTCCGAAGGCCGGAATGGTTCCAACGTTGTCGATGATGTTGAAGACACGAGTCGAGAAGACGTGAATATTGACCGGCATGCCCAAAATGCCGGGAATCTCGAAGTTCTCCAGCGCCGTGATTGCCTGGAAGATCGTGATCGCGGCGAGGCCCGGCAGCATCAGCATCAGCGTTACACGCCGCGTTGCCCGAAGCGGGCTCGCCCCATTGGTGGCCGCGGCTTCCTCAAGCGATGGATCCATGGACCGGAAGAGCGGAACCAGCATGAGGAACGCAACCGGAACCAACCGTAGTCCTTCGGCAAAGATCAGCCCGCCCATCGTGTAAATGTCGAAAAGCGGTTCGCGCGTCTCAAGAAGCCCCATCCAGGCCCGATTGATGAAGCCGGACCGCGGGCTCATCAGCAGCACCCAGGTGATTGAATGCAGGATACCGGGAACCGCGATGGCCAAAGGCACTCCAGCGTAGACCCACATTTTTCCAGGCATGTCTGTACGCTCGACAAGCCAGGCCAGGATCACAGCAACTGCAATGCCAAAGACGGTTGAGCCGATTACATAAATGGCCGTGTTCCAGAGCACCCTGTCTATGCGCTGCTCAACCCAAACGGCGTAGTAGTTCGCAAATCCGAGATTATCGAGCGAGAATTCGTTGGGCAGCCGGGACAGGCTGAATGAACCGGCGACCAGAGAAAAGATCGGCACGATCGTCATCAGAACAACAATGGCCAGTACCAGCCAGGGAAAGAAGCTGGAAAGCCATCCCATAGGCAAGCCGAAGGCTTTCGGTTGCGGCGCAGCCGTGTCTCTCATCATACTCTTGAGTTCCGCGATAGTGACGTGATGCCGTTTGGGCTGGCAGCAGCCCGCTTCTGGGCTGCTGCACTTCTTCAATACGCCGGGGCCTTAGCGTGCAGGCCCGCCAGCATCCGTCCACATCGGGTTGTAGACATTGTAGAGGTTCGGTAGCTCTTCCGTCATACCCTTGAGCGTCCGCAGAGCAATGTCCTTGCCCTCAAAGGCCTCCCCCAATGCCGTGGAATTGGCAGTCTGAAGGTCTTTGTGGATCGGACCGTCAAGACCGGCGACGTACCGGGCAAGTTGCCCCTCCTGGCTAAGCATCCAGTTGATCAGGATCTTGGAGGAATAGTGTGTCGGCGAATTCTTGAACATTCCGATGAGACTGAAGTACTGCGCCACTGGTTCCGGGCAGTGGAACGAAACCGGCGCGCCCGTTTGCATCATCTCGTAGGTTTCATCATTCGGAACCGGCAGAGCCACATCGAACTCTCCGGCAAGCAGAAGATTGGAGATGCCGCCAATTCCTTCCTTGCGGAGCTGTGGTTTCAGGTTGTTGAAGAACCCCGGAAGGATTTCTTTTTCCATCCGCTCAGGACCATAGTCCTTGTGCGTCCACAGATTGATGGCCCAAAGCTGTGCACGGTTGGCAGCCCCAACACGGCCACCGGTCAAAGGCGTGCCCTCGGCCATCAATTCGGCCCAGGTTGCTGGCAGTTCGTCTGCGGAAACATTGTCCTTGTTGTAGCCAAGGCACCAGGTCGTGTTCTGCATGCCTGTGTAGTGCCCTTCCGGGTCACGACGGTCTTCAGGCACACCCGCCAGCGCCGGCAGGTCATCAATCTTTTCGAGTGCGTCTGCCTCGATGTAGTCCGGCAAAGACCCCTCGAAGCTGTTCACAATATGACGTACCAGCTTACCAGACTTGAAGGCCAGCAGCGGCTGCACTGCGCGCGCTGCACCCGAAGTCTCGGTGGCGTCCAACTGAATATCCGGATACCGCGCATTGAAAATGGGCAACCACTTTGCAACATGCTCAGCGGTGTCATTGGTTCCCATATTGATGGGACCTTCCGCCTTTGCCTTGTCGATCCACTCCTGCGGGATCGCAAGTTCGGTCGCCGTTGCCGCGCCCGCTTGCTCGATCAATTCTGCCGGAATACCTCCTTCGCTCAAGAAGGCCTTGGCTGCGTCGCTGACGTCTGCATGGGCCGGACCGGCAAAGGTAATGGCCACTATGGATACACCTGCTAACGCGGATAGAAAAACTCTTTCAAAGTGCATTGACTTCCTCCCAAGTTTTGCGAGTGCCGTGCGTCCGCGTCAGTAACGGCCGCAGCAAATACTGCGAACTCCGCGCGGTTTCTTGTCATCGGCACAAGGAAGGGTCTCACTACTCTTGATATAATTTCCAATATCATTTTCGATATTTTCTATAAGTATTTTTATATAAAGCTTTAGCGCATAGTTTCACCTGGGCAGCCTAGCCCATTGCCCACATCACCATTTTGAACTTGAGCAGCATTGCGTTTCTTTCTCTAGGACCGCGGAGCTTCCCGCTGCTGGATAACAGCAAAATCCCATATAATTCCGAAGTTTAAATTCAATTCTGCAGCTCTTCAGATCTGCGGGGGCTATTAAAAAAAGGCAGTGCATTTTGCAATGGGGCTACTGATGCCCAACGCTTCAGAACATGGCTCGGTGTATCGGTTGACTAGTCCGTATAGGAGACGGAAACCAATGCACCTTTTTGACCGACAACGTGTCGAGCCAGCGTACAGCCGGCAAGAACCGCCTCCCGAAGGCGCTGCTGTTCCAGATAGCCAACAAGAAATGCGGCGTTGAATGCATCCCCTGCCGCAGTCGTGTCAACAACACGGTCAATCGCTGCCGGTGTGACCGAAAACTGGTCACCGTCAAGCTCCCGTACATAGACAGGACCAGGACCGTTTTTTACGACAACCAAACTTGCTCCAGAATCCAGATACCGCTTCGCCGTCGCTTTTGGGCTTTCATCACTAAAATGCACAGCTTCATCCTCAAAAGAAGGCAAAACAACGCTGGATACTTGCGCTGATCTCGTAATCCAGGAAAGCATGCTTTTCTGATCAGGCCAGAGATGCGGCCGCAAGTTCGGATCAAAAACGGTCTTCGCTCCCGTGGCTCTCAGTTTAGAAATCCGGTTCAGGAAAGCTGACCTGCGATGTTCTGGAAGAATTGCAATCGTGATGCCTGAAAAATAAACCGTGTCCCCTGGACTGACGGTTGGCAACCTGTCCAGATCATCTGCAAGGTGCCGTGCTGCAGAAGCGGAGCGCCAATACTGAAAACTCCGCTCTCCACCGTTGAGATGGATCATGTAGAGGCCCGGGCTCGCACCTCCGATGGTGACCACATGCGCTTCAATTCCGGCATGATGGATAAACTCAAGCATTTTGCCGGACATCTTGTCGTCGCCGACTGCCGTAAAATAGGCTACTTCGAGACTTTCAGCTCGTGTTAGCTGGCGTGCATACCAAGCCGTGTTGAATGTGTCCCCTGCAAAACCGATAGAACACGTGGTTTCACCTTCAGCAGAGAGCTCGATCATGCACTCCCCGATCACCAGCAACCGGTTGGTCATCGCTTTCTCCAAACCGCTTCCGCTACGCCCTCGACCATCAATCAAACAGCGACGGCAGGAACATGGAGATGGACGGCACGTAGGTGACCAGCATGAGGGCTGCGAACAAAGCCAAATAGAACGGCCAGATGGACTTCAGGGCTTCCTCGATTTTGATCTTGCCAACCGCACAGCCGACAAACAGGCAGGTGCCTACAGGCGGGGTACAAAGACCCAGCCCCAGATTGACCAGCATCATGATACCGAATTGCACAGGGTCCATGCCAAGATCTCTGGCAATCGGCAGGAAGATCGGTGTGCAGATCAGGATGAGCGCCGCCATATCCATGATCATGCCAAGGATCAGCAGCATCAGGTTGATCATCAGCAGGATGGCAATCTTGTTCTCTGAAATGCCAACGAGGAAATCGCTCAGTTTTGAGGGAACCTGATAGAGCGCCAGCAAGTACGCGAAAGAGCTGGCAAAGCCGATGAGGATCATCACCATTGCAGTCGTGCGCAGGGCGGATGTCACCGAAGTTTTGAACTCCTCCCAGCCAAGCGTCTTGTAGACGATCGCGGTCAAGGCTAGAGCATAGATGGCACCAAAGGCTCCAGATTCAGTGACAGTGAAGATCCCGGACAGGACGCCGCCGACGATGATCACTGCGGTAATCAGACCCGGTATTGCACTGATTGCTGTCTGCGCGACCACGCTCCAGCCAGGAAAAGGTTCAGAACCGTAGTTGTGTTTGAGGGCGACAAAGTAAGCGGCTATCGCAAGGCACAGGCACATCAAGATTCCCGGGATAACTCCGGCGAGAAACAATTTGGAAATCGAGATACCGCCACCAGCGGCAACAACAAAAATGATCATGTTGTGGCTTGGCGGAATGACGATGCCAGCGATCGAGGACGTCACCGTGACGTTGACGGCATAGTCCGGCCGGTAGCCCTTTTCCTTCATGACCGGAATGAGAAGCGAACCAAGCGCAGAAATATCGGCAATGGCAGACCCGGATATGCCGCCGAACAGCATGCTGGAGAAAATGTTAACCGATGCGAGGCCACCCCTGACATGCCCGACCAGAGCCGATGCGAACCGAACCAGGCGAACAGCGATCCCACCGTGAAGCATAAGTTCACCGGCAAAGACAAAGAACGGGATCGCCAGCAGCGAAAAAGTGGAAATCCCGGAAATTGCCCGCTGGAAGGTAATTAGCAGCGGAAAGCCTTCGTACCAGAACGCCGCAGCAGCGGAGATACCCATGGCAAAGGCCACTGGAACTCCGAAAATGACACTTATTCCGAAGACGCCAAGCAGTATTGCGAGACCCATAGTTCAGACCACTTCTTCATATTCGCGGATCTCGCCGCGTAGTGCGCTTAGGCCGCGCAAGACAAACCGTGTGCCGGCGAAAATGACCATCAAACCACCGCATGCCACGGCAGATGCGGTCCGGATGCTCTCTGGAATGTTCAGCATCGGAAGCAATGTCGACCAGCCAAATTCAAACAGCTCCAGGCTGGCGATCAGCATGACTGCACCAAACACAGCCAGAACCAGATCCGTCAGCAAGAACAACAATTGCCTGAGTTTTGGTGGGAGAGCGTCACGAAGGAGCGTGACACCAAGATGCGACTGTTCATGAATTCCGACCGCGGCACCTAGAAACGTTATGTAGCAGATCAGGAGGAGAGCGAGTTGTTCAACCCAGGTGGGCGTCTCGTTGAGAACATACCTGCCGAAAACCAGCCACCCGAAGGTCGCAACCAGGACAACCAGCGCTACGGACCCGAAAAACACACAGACCCGCTTCAGCCAGGTCAACCCCGTTTCGATCTGGACTGTAAAACTCTCCGGCTTCGACATCCAATTCCTCCCAGATACAAATCGGGCCGCACCTTCAATCAAGGCCCGGCCCGACTTAGATGTTATTGAGCGTTGCGGAACTTGTCGACCAGCGGAGCAAGGTCAGGGTTCTGCGACAGGAACTGGTCATAGACCGGTGCCATCGCTGCCTGGAATGCGCCCTTGTCTTCGACAGAATTCACGGCCACGCCACCAGCTTCAACTTTCTTCATGCTGGCTGCTTCACGCTCCTGCCAGAGCTTGCGCTGCAACTCAGTGCTGTTGCGGCCCGCTTCCTTGACGATCTTCTGTTGCTCCGGCGTCAGCGCATCGAACGACTTTTTGCTCATGCACAGGCATTCGGGAATGATCAGGTGCTGGGTCAAGGAGTAAAACTTGGCAACTTCAAAGTGGTTGGTGGACTCGTAGGACGGCGGATTGTTCTCCGCGCCATCAACCACGCCTGTCTTGATTGCCTGATAAACCTCAGCAAAAGCCATTGGTGTTGCGTTTCCGCCCATGGAGTCGACCATACCAACGAACAGATCATTGTTCATAACACGGATCTTCAGGCTGCCGACGTCCTTCGGCTCGTTGATCGGACGCTTTGACGTATAGAAGGAACGAGCACCAGCATCATAGAAGCCAAGAGCAACGAGACCCTTTGCCTCAAGCCCCTTGGACAGAGCCTCGCCCGGCTCGCCGTCCATCAGCTCATACATCTTCGGAACGCTTTTGAAGATGAACGGCAGGGAAACAACATTGGCTTCCGGAACAACCTGACCCATCGGTCCAAGGCTGAATACGCCAAAGTCAATAATACCGAGACGGGTCTGCTCGATAGCGTCTGGCTGCGAACCAAGAACACCTGAGTGGAAGACTTTACCGCCGAGCTCGCCGTTGGTCTTTTCAGAAACTTCTTTCACAAACGCTTCCATGCCGTGAGAGACCGGATAGTCCTCAACATGAATGTTCCAGCCACGCCATTCGGCGGAAACAGCCTGCGTGGTAGCGAATGCGATGGATGCGGCAACAACTGAACCAAGCAGCGCGCCGACTTTCGTAGATTTCGAGAACGTCATGAGTTCCTCCCATTTGACAACTGCACGATATTCAAATTACAAATTTTTACAAGTTTAAAAATCAATTAGACAAATTTTTCGGACATTTTAAGTTAACCTACTGATATTTATTAGAAATAACTCCTGAAGTTTGCGCCCAAGCCCCCTTGCCTACTTTACAGTGAACAAATCCACCACTTACGGCAAAGAACGCCGAGACCCTTGGCAGGGCCTCGGCAAAAGATCACGAGAAATACAGGCCACCATTAATGTCGACACAGGCCCCGGTCATAAAGGCTGACTGGTCAGAGGCGAGGAAGACCGCAAGGTCGGCAACATCCTCTGAGGTACCTTCACGCTTGAGCGGAGTTATCCCAGCGACATGTTGGCGAACTTCCGGCTTGGTGAAAATGTTATGGAAATCAGTATCGATCATGCCTGGGCAGATCGCGTTGACCCTGATATCCGGCCCAAACTCTTTCGCCATGCCTCTGGTCATGGTCATGACTGCACCCTTGGAAGTGGCATAGGCGATTGCACCACCACCGCCACCATCCCGGCCGGCCTGAGAAGCCAGATTGACTATAGAACCGCCTTTTCTGATATGCGGCAGCGCCGCCTTGATCGTCATGAACGCAGATGTCGTGTTGAGGTCAAATACCCTCTGCCAGTGCTCTACGGACATTTCCGCAATCGTCTTGCGGGAAATCAACCCTCCAGACACCGTGACCACAACATCGATACCGCCGAACTCCGATACCGCGGCATCCACAAGCTTGGCGACATCATCCTGATTGGTCATATCGCCCTGCAAGGCAAAAGCGCTGCCACCAGCCGTCTTAATTTCGGACACAGCGCTTTCCGCGCCGGCACTGCTGCTAAAATAGTTGATCGCGACGTTTGCGCCGGCATTTGCAAGCGCCATAACGCACGCCCGGCCAATATCGCGACCACCGCCTGTTACAACCGCGGTTTTGCCCTTAAGGTCCATTGATAGCTTCCCTAAAACTGCATTTCAGATTTCGATTATGTTTGGCTTTTTGAGCCGAAGCAGTTGCCCGTCAACAGGCGAATACTCACCCTAATTTACAAATTTGAACCGCTTCCTTACCCTTCTGGCGCAGACAGGCTGATCCCCCATTGGCAAACCGTCCTGCGCTCCAACATCTTGCCGCAAAAGACGAAGTCCGAAGTCAAGCAAGATGTTGTTTTTTAACGACTCTAACCTGAATTCATCCCAGCTACCTTCATATCCGGATGATTCCGGGAACGGCAGAAAAGAAATTGACGGCCCACCCCTTACTCTTTACGGCCAGCAGGGTAACAGTTATAACAATCGCCAGCGATTGATCAATACAAATTTTTACAAATATAAATCACGCGCCCGAAAAAGTGCGTCAAATGCGACGACTGTTAACAAAATCCACCTTATTTCAAGGGAAAATTGGCTGAAAAGCAGATTTTCTGCATCTTTCACGTCTATCAGGTCAACAAAAACCCTCAGCTCTCCAGTTTCTAAAATTACAAATTATTGACAAATTTCGCTGGCAGAACTAATCAATCTGATAAGGCGATTCAATTCGCAGCGCATCATTTCAAGTGGAGCATACCTGATGGCCGGATTAAGCGATAAAACACGCACCAAGCTGTTGGAGGTAAGCACAGCAACGCTGACAACCGTAATGTTCAAGCGTGGGTTGAAAAACATTTTCCTTCAGGGTCCACAACGCCTGCGCGCGGGTGAAAACATGGTTGGGCCTGCGCACACCCTTCGTTACATTCCTGCACGTGAAGACTTGGACGATCTGGAATCATTTGCAGATCCGTTCAATGCGCAACGCAAGGGGGTGGAAGAATGCCCCGAGGGGGCCGTGTTTGTAATCGACTCCCGCGCTGATGCAAGTGCAGCTTCTGCCGGAAGTATTCTTGCTGCGCGCCTCCAAAAACTTGGTTGCCATGGGATCGTTACGGATGGCGGCTTTCGGGACACGCCGGAAATTGCGCAGCTGGCGATGCCTGCCTATCATACAAGGCCCAGCGCCCCAACCAACCTGACGAAGCATCATGCAGTGGCTGTTAATGACCCGGTCGCCTGCGGCGGTGTTCCAGTGTTTCCGGGCGATATCATCGTTGGCGACAATGAAGGAGTTGTATGCATACCGCTTCATATGGCAGATGAAGTAGCGGAAGAGGCCTCTGAAATGACGGTCTTTGAAGATTTCGTTATGGAAATGGTGCAGAACGGCGCCTCTACGATTGGGCTCTACCCCCCGACGGATCCGTCGACAAAAGACAGGTTTAAAGAGTGGCGACAGGAAAAAGGCAGGTAACACAGCTCTCCGCGGCCGACCGCCAAAATCGCGACCGATCCCTATCGGATCGCGCGTATGAGAGCATTCTGTCGAAAATCATGGACGGCGACATTGTCGTTGGCGGCAAGCTTCCCACAGAACAGACCTTGTCTGAAGAACTGGGAGTGTCCAGGCCTATCCTGCGCCAGGCTCTGAAGCAGCTCCGCGAAGATGGTGTAATCGTTTCCCGGCAGGGTTCGGGTTCATACGTCAAGCGGCGGCCAGAAGGTGCTGTTCTGGACTTCGCACCCGTCGGTTCGATTGCCGACATCCAGCGCACGTTCGAATTTAGAGCAGCTGTTGAAGGTGAGGCGGCATGTCTTGCTGCGGAGCGGCGTACGGATTCAGACCTAAAGGCATTGCGAGACGCGCTTGAGGAACTGGAGCGGTGCATCGCGGCCGGAGAGTTGGGCGTTAACGCGGACGAAGTGTTTCATGTGGCCGTTTGCAACGCTTCCGACAACAAATACTTCGTGGCTGCAAGGGCCTCTATGAAGTCCAATATCCTTACCGGGATGAACCTGACCCGGAACCTTTCCCTCACCAAACCGCAAGATCGCCTGGAACTGGTGCAAGCCGAGCACTATGACATCTACAATGCGATCGAAAAGCGCGACGGGGAAGCCGCCCGCACGGCAATGCGTGATCACGTGGAAAATGCCCGCAAGCGCATATTTGAAGGCTGATTAATTGGTCCAGCCTAGGTCACGGACCCATAAATGCGACAGAAATGGTGGAGATGAATTTGCGCGGATACAAGGCGCAAGCGTGCAGGAAACCTTCCGATTTTCAAAGGCTTGCAACGCTGTTGCCGGGCCAATTCATCCCATCGCGAAGCGACGCCAAAATGGCTTCGATCGGCAGCGTCAAACCGCTCAACCGGGCAGCGAGCCCGCTTTTCGCGGTTTTCCTTGCCGATCCTTGCCGTTTCTGGCGCCATTTCAGCCTCATTTAGGGGGCCGTGACCTAAAGCTGAAACAGCTTGTGCTTTTTCAAAAGTTCGATCAGCACTTCGCGGGCATGCTGGCGGTGGCTGCGATGACGCTCCCGCGCCTGTGTCGCATCTCCCCTGCGGATGGCGTCGAAGACCGCCCGGTGGTCTTCATTGGATTTGAGCGGCAACGGCCGGATGTAAAGCGTCATGGCACGCGCCCGGCGCACCTGGTTGGCCATCATCGACACTATTGACTGGATCCTGGAATTTCCTCCGAGCCGAACAAGCTCGGTGTGAAACGCCTCATCCGCCAATGCCCAGGCCTCCCGGTCCTCGTTCGCGAGCGCTTGTTCCATTGCATCAATGGCTTCCTCAAGCTGGACCAGTTCTTCATCCCCGTAACCCCGGCCTGCCGCCTCTTCCGCTGCAAGGCTCTCCAGTTCGGTCAGAACCGAATAGATCTCCTCCATGTCGCGGAGGGACAGGGTTACAATGCGTACGCCCTTGCGCGGGCGGACCTCCAACAATCCCTGCTGAGCAAGCATCAAGGTCGCTTCCCGGACAGGGGTACGAGACATCCCCAAACGCTCAGCCAGCTCGCTTTCAAGATGATCGGATCCGGCCGCCAACTCGCCATCAAATATGAGCTGGCGGATCTTTTCCATCGCCTGCGTCGTGATGGTTTTTGGTTTCGGCGTCTCAAGCATGGACAAATTCCTGGATCTTCCGCTCTTCACGGTCTGAGGCGTAGATAGCCTGTTCGATGGCAATAACCTTCAAATAGTCTTCTGCCCGATTCTCAAGTGGTGTGCCGTCCAAAACGCCTTCGACAACATGCTGGATCAACCGTCTTACGCAGTCTCCGGCAAAACCCTCCCAGTTTTGCGCTGCCAGCAACACGGCCTCCTCCTGCTCGCCGAAGCGCCGATGTTTGACCGAGCCGTCGCCTGACAGCGTCAAGGTGCCGTCGCTTCCCTCAACCAGCGCTTCTCCAAGTGTCGTGCGGCAGTTTTCCGCGGCATGATCCAGCAGCCTGTTGCCATCGAAAAGAGCCCGGACACCGTTGTCATAATCAAAGACGAAATATCCGGCGTCCTCGCCCTTGATGACCGGGTTCATCTTCCGCAAGTCCGCGTAGACCGCTGAAGGCTCTCCCAAGAGAAACAGGAAGGTGTCGATCCAGTGCACCCCCGTTTCATGGATCAGCAGTTTGGGCATGTCCTGAAAATAGGGCTGCCGGTCAAGATACGCTTCAGGCCCCTGCCCATCCCCCGTTCTCAGGCGGAAAGTCAGCTGCAGAACATCACCGATGAGCTTTGAATCCAACGCTTGCTTGATGGTCCTGTACCACGGCTGGAAACGGAAGTTTTCGTGGACGACTAGTGTAACGCCGGCTTCTTTCGCAAGTCTTGTGACCGCTTCCGCTTCTTCAAGCGACCGGCAAAACGGCTTCTGGCAGATGATGTTCTTCACGCCATGTTCAATCGCAAGCCGGATAGCACGGTCATGGGTCGGCGGCGGGGTGATGATGTCCAGAAGATCTGGCCGCGCCATGGCAAGCATCGCTTCAAGGTCCGTGAATGCCGCCAGGCCAGTGGCCACAGCCTTTTCGCGATCCTGATCACAAGCCCCGACCAAACGCACACGATCAATCCTTCGCCAGGCCTCGTAGTGAAATCCTGCGAAATATCCCGCACCCAAACAGGCAACGCGCAGTAGCCCGGCGTCTTTGCTCATTTTTCAACCTCCCGCCCGCAAACAAGCGCGCATTGCCAGCTCTGGTCAATAGCAGCCCCAATCAATGAAAGACCGCTCATCTTGATGGTGAATCTTGATAGTCGACCCGACCGCCGTTGACAAGGGATTGAATTACGTATACGCAATCGAATGTGCAAATCAATACGGCTATTGGGCCGTGGGAGGAGATTAAAATGCTTGATAGGAAATCCCTTGGCCGTCTTTTGGCCGGAGCTACAATGCTCGCTGTTGGCATGAGCGGTGCTTTGGCTGCAGAAAAGCTGCGTTTCAGCCATACGGACAATCCGGGTGGTTCACGCCAGGCAGCTGCTGAACTGTTCGCCGAAAAGGTCGCCGAATACACCGCCGGCCGCTACGAGGTGCAGATCTTCCCGTCTGGGCAGCTGGCCAACGATCCAAAGGCGATTGAAATGCTTCAACTTGGCGGTATCGACTTCACCGTCTCAGCTACCGGCAGCTACGCGACACACCTGCCGTCGCTGAACCTGACGGCCATGCCGTTCCTCGTAGATACCTATGAGCAAGGCTGGGAGCTCTATGACAAGTCAGAATGGCTGCAGGGCGAGTTCGACAAACTTCCTGAAAAAGGTTTTCGGGTCCTATCCACCTGGGAAGCCGGTTTTCGCAGTTTCACGACCAACGAGCCGCTTGCATCTCCCAAAGATGCAGAATCCATGAAGATGCGTGTGTTCCCGAACGACATGATCCGCTGGTCCATGGAAGCAATCGGCTTCCAGACCGTCGTCATGCCGATTACCGATGTTTACCTGTCCATCCAGCAGGGCATCGTTAATGGCCAGGAGAACCCGGTCGATACCATCAAGTCTCTGCGCTTCTATGAAGTTGCGCCGAATATCACATTGACCCGGCACGTCTACAGCCCGTTGCCGCTGACCGTAGCAGAAAAAACTTGGGCATCCTTCTCAGCCGAAGATCAGGCAGCCATCCAGAAAGCGGCTGCGGAATCGGCGGCCTTCAGCCGGAACCTCGTCAAGAGCTCGGTTGATAGCCAGCTGACTGAAATGCAGGAAGACGGCGCGAAAGTCAGCGTCCCTGAAATTGGTCCGTTCCGCAAAGCAGTTCAACCTGTCTACGCGAAAGCAAAGGACGTCTATGGCGCAGAAGCAGTCGACAAGATCCTGGCTGACGCGGCTGCCATCCGGGAAGCTCTCCCAGCCCAGAACTAATCGGATTTGGGCCTAACTGTACCGGAACCTTGGCATCATGCTGATAAGGTTCCGGTCTTTTCTTGAAAGAGAAATTCCTTGGACTACCGAGATCACTATCCGGCTGCGCTGCGTTGGCTCAGCCATCTGGTCGATTTTTGCCTGGCGCTTGGCGGCATAGCGATCATCACCCTTGTTTTCTGCAACGCTTCACTCAGAGGTTTTGCCGGGTTCGACCTGGCCTGGTCTCTTGAAGTGACCAGCTTCCTCCTGCTCTGGAGCACGTTCATGGGCTGCGCGGCTGCCATCGCCCGGGGGGCCCATATGCGAGTGACAGAAATTGTCGAGAAGCTGCTTCCATTGAAAGCCCAACGCGGTCTGTCGATTCTCATCGACGTGATTATCGCGGCCTTGCTGATAAGCCTGATTGTAACCGGCTATAACATCTCAGTGCATACATGGGCTCAAAAGACCACAGTGCTCTATTGGCCGGTTGGTCTGCTCTACGCGTCAATGCCGGCCGGCATGACGGTCAGCCTGGTCTTTCACCTGTTCAACATGACGTATGACCTGCGCAATCCGGTCGTGCCCCATGCAACCCATTCTGACGGCGGCGAGGCAGTCACATGATCCTTCTCTTCGTTGTCGCGGTCTTTCTAACCACCGTCTTCCTGGGCATTCCGCTTGTCTGGGCGATCCTACTCACCGCTGTCTTGCCGATCTTCGTCTTTGATCTGGGCTATCCCCTTCAGGCGCTGTTCCTGAATTTCATCGGCGGTGTGGAACCGAACCACTTCCTGGCAATTCCGCTCTTTATCGTCGCCGGTGAAATGATGAGCCGGGGCGGCGTCGGCCTGCGCATAATTGGCTTTGCCCGCGCTGCATTCGGTTTCATGGCTGGGGGTCTCGGCATGGTCGTGGTAGGCGCATCCATGATTTTCGGCGGTATTTCCGGCTCTGCCATTGCAGATTCTGCCGCCATCGGCTCGGTCATGATCAAGAACATGTCACGGGAGGGTTACAACACCGCCTTTGCCGCTGGGCTGGTGGCAGCTGCCGGAACAATCGGCATCATCATCCCGCCTTCCATCCCAATGCTGATTTACGGTTTTGTCGGCAGCGTTTCTGTCGCCGATCTTTTTCTGGCCGGCATGATCCCGGGCATCCTGTTTGGCGCCATGTTCATGGGCGTTTGTTACTACGTCGGCAAATCCACCAAATGCGATCCGGGCGGTCGAAGAACGACACTCAAGGAACTTGGCACTTCCTTTGTCGGCACGGCCCCTGCGCTCTTTATGCCCATCCTCATTCTCGGCGGCATTTTCACAGGCTGGGTAACCCCGACAGAAGCGGCAGCCCTGGCCGTTGTGTACGGTCTGTTTGTGACAACTGTGATTTACCGGGATTTCAAGCTGCGCGATCTTCCCCGGTTGATGATCGACTCTTTCGTAACCAGCGCGGTGGTCATGGTTGTCATCGGCGCAACCACGGTTCTCGGCTGGTTGATCACCCTGGAGCAAATGCCCCAGATCCTGGTCGGTTTTGTTCAGGACTTCTCATCCAGCCCGTGGATGTTCCTGCTGCTGGTGAACGTCGTGCTGCTGGTACTGGGCCTTGTGCTGGATCCTGTTCCGGCCATCCTGCTGACGGCACCGCTGTTCCTGCCAACTGCAAAAGCCTTTGGGGTAGACCCGGTACATCTTGGGGTGATCATGACCTGTAACGTGGCCGTTGGGTTGTTCACCCCTCCGGTCGGTGCAACACTCTATGTTGCCTCCCGGATTTCCGGTGTCGGTGTCTTGTCAATTGCCCGCAATATGGCTTCACTCTACGTCGCCGCCATCGCCGCTCTTCTGGCAGTGACCTATTTTCCGTTCATCTCGATGTCTATGGTGCACTTGTTCCGATGAAGGAGAACTCATCAATGTTTGCAGTCACGGTGTTCTTTGAAATCGAGGAGCCACATATCGGCAATTTCCTGCCGCTCATGGTTGCCAATGCAAAAGCTTCATTGACCGAAGAGCCGGGCTGCAGACAATTTGATGTTTGCACTGACACAGACCGTCCGCAGCAGGTTTTCCTTTATGAACTCTATGACGACGAAGAGGCTTTCGCGGCGCACTTGCAAACGCCCCATTTCAAATCGTTCGACGCGATGACATCTTCCATGATCGCCCAAAAGGACGTGCGGACATTCAAAAAGGTAGCTCAATGAAGCCCTGGGAAGTCTATGCAGTCAAATACGCAGATAGAAATGCACGCCTGCGCAAAGACAGCTTCATCTTCGAAGACAATCATGACGCTCCGCACCCAATGGATTATTTCATTTGGGTCCTAAAGAGAGAAGGTGAAGTGCTTCTGGTCGATACCGGATACGACCATGAAGAAGGAGACTTGCGCGACCGGCCGGTCCTAATGAATCCGGCCGAGGCACTGGCCCCGCTCGGGATTACCCCGGAAACCGTGTCGACCATCATCGTTACGCATCCTCATTATGACCATGCCGGCGGACTGAAACACTTCCCGAACGCCACGATCCACCTTCAGGAAACGGAGATGGCTTATGCAACAGGTTCTTGCATGTGCCACGATGCCCTGAGGCATCCTTTTACAGCTGACCATATTTGCGAAGCCGTCCAGCGGCTCTACTCGGGACGTGTCATTTTCCATGACGGCAGCGCGGAAGTTCGTGAAGGCGTTCTGGTCCACCGGATTGGCGGACACAGCAAGGGCTTGCAGGCAGTTCAAGTCATGACCGCTTCCGGCTGGCTTTGCCTCGCCTCGGATGCGTCCCATTTCTATGAGAATTTCCGGGAAGGAAAACCGTTCCCGATCGTCGCCGACCTTAAGGAAATGCTGAACGGATTTCAGACCATCCAAACCCTTGCCAGTTCCGTCGATCTTGTAATTCCAGGTCATGATCCGCTGGTGCGTGAGCTGTTCCCGGTTCATGGGCAAGACCACATTGTCCGGCTGGACCAAGGCCCAGTGAAAGGGCTCGCAACATGAAGCTAGGCGTCATAGCAGATGACTTTACTGGCGCTTCGGATATCGCATTGATGATATCGGAGGCTGGAATGCAGACAGTTCAGTACGTTGGCGTACCGGAACATTCGGCAGGCACAGGCGACAGTGCTGGCGTTGTCAGTTTGAAGTCGCGGACAATCCCGGCCAGCGAAGCCGTCGAACAGTCTCTGGAAGCCTGTGACTGGTTGATGGCCCAAGGCTGCGAGCAGATTGTCTTCAAATTCTGTTCCACCTTCGATTCCACGGACGATGGCAACATAGGGCAAGTTGCAGAAGCCCTTGCCGATCGACTGGGAGAGACGTCTGTCATCGTCTGCCCCGCATTTCCGGAAAACGGACGGACGGTCTATCAGGGGCATTTGTTCGTTCACGACAAACTCCTCAGCGAGAGCGGAATGCAGCATCACCCGCTGACGCCGATGACGGATCCCGACATTCGCCGCGTGCTTGCCCGGCAAACCAGCTGGGAGGTTGGCCACATCGCTCATGCTGTCGTTCAGTCGGGTTCCGATGCGATTGGTCACAAGATCACCAGCTCTGAAAAGCGGATGTTTATCGCCGACGCAATTTGCGATGATGACCTTGTTGCAATCGGGCAGGCTGCTGCACACCGCAAACTCGTCGCCGGAGGATCGGGCGTTGCCCTTGGTCTGGCTCAAAAAAGCAGTTCAGTATCCACA
Organism: Roseibium sp.; assembly: GCA_965230705.1. Taxonomy (GTDB): domain Bacteria; phylum Pseudomonadota; class Alphaproteobacteria; order Rhizobiales; family Stappiaceae; genus Roseibium. Next base: position 1,404,417 of record CBDDLN010000002.1, read on the forward strand.
CCAAACAACTGGCTGGGATATCGAGGTAAGGCCGCCGTGCTATCCGGTTCCTGTTCAACCGCAACGCAGGAGCAGGTAGAAAACTACAAGGCCAAAGCGCCTCATCGGGAACTCACTGCCGACGACATCATGACCGGCAGTGCAAACACTTCCGAGATCGTGGAATGGACGTTACAGCAAGACAACCCGCCTCTACTTTACACCTCCGCTGATCCAGAAGTCGTGAAAGCTGCGCAACAAAAACACGGCCGGGAAGAAAGTGCCTTTGCGATCGAAGGCCTGTTTCAGGAGTTGGCGACTGCCCTCTCTGAGGCCGGCGTCAAACGGATTGTTGTTGCGGGTGGGGAAACATCCGGCGCTGTCGTTGCCGGGCTTAATGCAAAAGCTCTGGAAATCGGCCCCAGAATTGCGGCTGGCGTTCCGGCCTTGAAAGTCTCCGGGCGGCCGCTTGCCCTTGCGCTCAAATCCGGAAACTTTGGCGGGCCCGACTTCTTTTCAGAAGCCCTCGATGTTCTGGAGCGCGGTGCATGAGTGAGATTGCACAGGCGCGCGAGAAAATCACTTGTATGGCCAAGTCGATGTTTGACCGTGGCCTCACCCATGGCTCGACAGGCAACATTTCCCTTCGCCTCAGCGACGGAAGTCTGCTTGTGACACCAACCGGATCTTCCATGGGCTATCTGGACCCGGCACAGATAAGCCACGTCTCGGAGGACGGCACGCTTTTGTCCGGGGACAAGCCGACAAAGGAGATGCCGTTGCATTCGGCGTTTTATGACACCCGGGCCGGCACCGGGGCCGTGGTGCATCTTCATTCCTGCCATTCAGTCGCTCTGTCCCTTTTGCCGGATATTGACCCAGACAATGTGCTGCCACCGCTGACAGCCTATGGGATCATGCAGCTTGGCAAGGTGAAGCTGCTGCCATTTTTTGTTCCAGGCGATCCGGAAATGGGAAACGCGGTACGCGGACTGGCGGGCAAACGCTCTGCCGTGCTTCTTGCAAATCATGGCCCAGTCGTCGCCGGCAAGGATTTGGATGCTGCTGCAAATGCGATGGAAGAACTGGAAGCCAACGCACGGCTTGCCATTCTATTGCATGGCATACCCGCAACTGCCCTCAGCCCGGGTCAGATTTCCCGGGTAGTTGAACGATTTGATGTAGATTGGACTTAAGGACCGGCCATGAGAATTGCCCTAATCAAAGGTGACGGGATCGGCGTAGATGTGGCCGAAGCGGCAATAGCTGTTGTTGAAGCTGCGCTCGCCAAGACCGGACAACCAAGGCTGCACTACGACGAGATTCTGGCCGGCGCAGGCTACTTTGAAGAGACCGGACGCGACATCGAGCCAGATGGTGAAGACCGGGCGGCGGCCGCTGACGCGATTTTCCTTGGTGCAATTGGTTTACCTGCAATACGGCATGCCGATGGCACAGAAATATCCCCGCACTTGCGCCTTCGTGACCGGTTCGAACTTTATGCCGGTGTCCGCCCGGTAAAAGCTTACCCGAACGCTCCCCAGCGCCTGGCTGACCCGCGCGCGGCGCAAATTGATCTCGTCATTTTGCGGGAGTCTACGGAGGGCCTGTTCTATTCCGCCGCAACCCATAACCGGACCTTGCTGGCGAACGACGACGAAGTTCGGGACGTCCTGCGCATTACCCGCAAGACGACCACAAAACTACATGAATTTGCGTTCAACCTGGCCCGAAGGCGCAAGGAGAAGGGAACCGCCGGAACACTCACCTGCGTCGACAAGGCCAATGTATTCACCTCCCTCGCCTTCTTCCGTCAGATTTTCGACGAAGTCAGCAAGAACAATCCCGATGTACCGATCGGCTATAACTATGTCGACGCCCAAGCGCTGGATCTGGTGCGCAAACCCTGGGAGTTTGACGTGCTAGTCACGGAAAACATGTTCGGCGATATTCTGTCGGATCTCGCCGGCGGCCTCGTCGGCGGCATGGGGATGGCGGCTTGTGCGGAGATTGGCGACAACAATGGTCTGTTCCAACCGGCGCACGGCAGCGCCCCGGATATTATGGGGCTGGATCAGGCCAATCCACTCGCTGCAATCTTAAGCGGTGCCTTGATGCTGGACTATCTGGCGGAGAAGCAGGATCAACTAGCTTTTTCCGATGCAGCCGATCTGATCAATGAGGCCGTTGAAGCGGGCTTTAAAGAAAACATGCTCCGTCCCATGGAATTCGGTGGTGACATGGGGACGCAAGCGATTACCAAAACACTAATATCTTCAATATCTGGAACCGGTCAGATCGCAGCGCAGTAAAGCTTTCGATGCGCTTCATGGAGCGATGAAACGCGTTTTAGGAGCCTTAGCGGCCGATGTTATGTCGGCTGGTCCAAAGTGAGCGATAGGCCCAAAAAAGCGGGGCGCCTTAGTGCATCGGCGCCCCTTGGAAGTTTTGGTCACGGACTCATAAATGCGATTGAAATGGTGGAGATGAATTCGTGCGGAAACAAGGCGCAAGCGTGCAGGAAACCTACCGGTTTTCAAAGGCTTGCAACGTTGTTGCCGGACGAATTCATCCGATCGTGAAGCGACACCAAAACGGGCTTCGATCTGCTGCATCAATCCGCTCAACCGGGCAACCAGCCCGCTTGTCGCGATTTTCTTTGCAGATCTTTGCCGTTTCTGGCGCCATTTCAATCGCATTTATGTGTCCGTGACCTGGGCTGCAAATAAACTCATGCTTGAGGTTCCATTGAGCTGATCGCTAGCTGAACGTAGGAAGGCGCCACCGGGGCGTCCAATATCATCTGCACCGATCTGTATAACTTTTCTGCATGTTGCGCGCAGATAAGACCGGCCATGTTTCAAGCAACTATGGCCTTCCAGATCTGGCTGAGCGCCAGAACTGCAAGCATTGTCAGGATCACACGATCGAAGATCACCGGTGTCATGTGTTTGCCAATCCACTCCCCGATGGGAAGACCAATAAGCAAGGGCCCAAGTGCCAGAATCCCCAGGATGACGATATTCCAGTCGATCAGGCCATAGTAGAGCTGCATCGGGAATTGCGTCAGGCACATAGTCGCGAAAAACACCGAGACGGTGAAAATGAAGTTTGGGCGGGGAAGTTTGACTGCGTTGAGAAATGTTATCGCAGCGGGCGCTGATATTCCGAGAGAACCCTGCAGGACGCCCCCGACCCCTCCGGCGATCCACGCAATTTTGCGTGCCTGTTCAAGAGGGACATGGAACGACGGTTTGGCCAACCGCAGCGCGATATAGAAGACAATCACGCCGGTCATCAGCAAATTGAGCAGGGAGACCGGCAGCCACACCAGGAAAACCGTTCCCAATCCCGCACCGGCTGCACCGGAAAGCGCAAAACTCAAGGTGAAACTGCGTTCCAGCTCCGAGTCGCGGTACTTGATGACCTGCCAGAGATTGGTCAGGAAGTTTGGAATGACCAGAATGATTACCGCGAGGCGAACGTCGAAAACAGCGGCAATTACCGGCACTGCGAGAATGGGCATCCCGGCGCCGGTCGCCCCTTTCAAAATACCGCCCAACAGGAGTGCAAGCGCGATCACAGCCAAGCCCCAAGGGTCAGTGAGAGAAACGTCAGGCACTTGAGTTCCTTTGTTTAAAGAAGGGACGGCAAATAAAGCGTCAGGGCAGGTATGAAGATGAGTAGGGCAAGCCGGACTGCATCGGCAACAATGAACGGCACGATTCCGCGCATAATGGTTGCCGATGTCAAATCGCTCGACACGCCCTGCATGACAAAGAGGTTCATACCGACAGGTGGGGTGATCAGACCGAGCTCTGACACAGTAACCACCAGGATCCCGAACCAGATCGGGTCGAAACCAAGTGCCGAAATCAGAGGGAAGACAAATGGAATCGTCAGCATGATCATGGACATGGAATCCATGAAACATCCAAGCACCAGATAGAACAGAATAATCAGCAGCAGGATGCCAAACGCAGGAACGCCACTCGCCTCAACTGTGCCGATCAGATATTGCGGTAGGCCTGTCGTTTCGATGAAGAAATTAAACAGCGCCGCACCGATAATGATGAAGAAGATCATGCCGGTGAGCTGAACGGTTTCCCGCATTGCCGACAACAGCGAATTCCGGTCCAGTGACCTTCGTGCCACGGCAAGCAAGACGGCACCGGCCGCCCCCACCGCAGCAGCTTCCGTTGGTGAAAATATCCCTGCTTGAATGCCGCCGATCACCACCGCAAACATGCCTGCCACCGGCCAGGCTTTCCGGATGGTTCGCCAGCGTGCCCGGGAGGATGCCGGTGTAAAGCCACCAACCAGATTGGGATTAAGCCGCACCATGATTGCAACACATGCGGCATAAAGACCGGTTGCCAGAAGACCGGGAATAATGGCTGCGGAAAAGAGCTTTCCTATCGACTGTTCCGTCAACAAACCATAGATGATCAGCAGGATGCTGGGCGGAATCATCACCCCCAATGTCCCGCCTGCGGCAATGCTGGCCGAAGACAAGCGGTCATCATATCCCGCACGTCGCATTTCCGGTAAAGCGACACGCCCAATGGTTGCCACGGTCGCAAGTGAGGACCCGCAAATCGCACCAAATCCGGCACATGCGCAGATGGTTGCCATCGCCAAACCGCCCCGAAACCGACCAACAAGCGCATTGGCGGCCTGAAAAAGGTCGGTCGACAGCCCGCACTGCGAAGAGAACACCCCCATCATCAGGAACAGGGGAATGACAGAAAGGGAGTAGGGGAAGATTGCTTCAAACGGCCCGGAACCGATGACAAACAAGGCCCCGGAGATTCCATTGAGATACGCGTAGCCGGCAACTCCGACCACCCCCAACGCCAAGGCAACGGGAACGCCGAAAGCAATCAGGCCCAGGGAAATACCGAACCCCAGAAGGCCTACAACTGAATCAGGCATGTTCGTCATCCACGGAGGCAGCCGGTTTCGAGGCCAAGGCTTTAACAATTCCCACCAAACAAGCCAGGGACGACAAGGCAAGACCCGCAATGAGCGGTGCCCAATACCACGTGTAGGGAAGACCTAGCGTGGCCGAAGTGGTTGTGAACTCCAACTGCCCCCGCATTTCCTGCCAGGCGGTCCAAAGACATATGCCCATCACCAGGAAGCCAACAAAGGCTGACAGAAGCAGTGAGAAGCGCCGCCAGGTGAGGCTCATTATGTTGAAAATCAAATCAATGCGGATATGAGCGTTGGCAAAGAAGGTGGCAGCGATTGCCAGTGGAACAGCGGTCATGACCGCCAGTTGTGTCAGGTCCACAAGCCCGAAAATGCCCCACTTGGGCCGGGTTCCGACAAACAATGACATCACGCTGGCTGCCGAACGCATCACGATATCTGCGACCGTCATCATCATGGACAGCGCAATCGCGGCAAACGACAAAAACACGATTACATCAACAAACATGCGCTCAAATGAGCGCATGTCTGATGTTGTATTGGACGCCTGATCGGCATCGTCTGGGGCACTAGTTGCCATCCGCCATGGCTTTCATCTTGTTGTAGACTTCCTTGGCATCATCAATGCCCTTGCTTTCCAGGTCCGCAATGAAGTCGGCGATCATAGGTTCGAGCTGTTTGTTCCATTCGCTACGCTCTTCATCCGACAGCTTGGTGATGACATGGCCTTCAGCGGACACACGATCGTAACCCGCTTTGTCCCATTCGTTCCACCAGTCACCGAACTTGGCGATCAAAGCGTCACCGGACTGGGCATCGATGCAGGCTTTCGCCTTGTCCGGCAAACCATCGTAGGTCTTTTGATTGATGCCAAACCAGAACGTCGTCACGTAGGCACTTGCATCCAGGTGATACTTCATCACTTCAGCAAGGTTGAATGAGGACATGGTGTCCCAGGTAAATACGGCGCCGTCGATCACACCTTTCTCGGCATTTTCATAAACAGCCCCCGGCGGCAGACCAACCGGATTGCCGCCCAAGGCCGCAATCATCGACTTGGCAGCAGCTGTCGGGAACCGCAAACGCAGGCCTTGAAGATCAGCGGTCGTCTTTACCTGCTTGTTGGTCGTGTGCACCTGGCCAGGATTGTGCGCATGAATGGCCAGGATTTTGACCCCCGGGAATTCCTTCTCAAGATGATCCGGGAATACAGACCAAATTGTCCGGGTCGCTTCATCCGCGCTGTCGAAGATGAACGGCAATTCTGCAATCCGGGTACGTTCAAAACGGCCACCGGGCAGGCCACTTAGCCCATGGGCAATATCAACTGCTCCGGCACGGACCGCATCGTAGAGCTTCACCGGGTTCCCGAGTTGGGTTCCTCCTGGATAAATCGTGACCTTCACCTCACCGTCAGTGCACTTTTCCAGTTCACGAGCCCAAGGCTCCATGAAATCCTTGTGCATCCCGTTGGCGGTCGGCAGAAAATGGGCGAGTTTCAGGTCGGTGGCCTGGGCGGATGTCCCGCTACTAAGGGCCATGCTTCCCAATGCTAGAATGCTCCCCAGTGCCAAATGGCCTGTACGCTTTAGAATCGATCTTTTCACAACGTCCTCCCTGATTGTTCTGCCGGCTCGCTCCTGTTGTCTGAAGCTGCCTGCAATTTCGTGATGCAGTGAATCAATTCGGGGAAATCACCAGCATCTGCACAGCGTTATTGGTTTTGTTTTCAATGGATCGTTCGGTATTTGGCGGCAGATAACAGGAGTCAAATTTGCCAAGAACCGTGTCGCCTTCGGCGGTGGTGACCGTGATCTCTCCGTCAAGAACCACATACACCTTTGCAGTTGGCGCAGAAGATTTTTCGGCTCCTCCACCCGGCAAAAAAGTCGAAAACCCCACCCAATAGTCTTCGAGATCCGACACGCCTCCTCCTTGAAGCCGCATGGCGGTCATGCCGAAGTGTTTTTTTGCGTCATAGGGTTTCGCATCATTGAACCGTGTAACTTGCAACACTGTCTTTCAACTCCCGCTCCGGAACTGGGGCACGTGCACTTTTGTTTCTTCAAACCGTATCGTTGTTGGCTGCCTGGGCCTGTTCGACCAGAAACTTGTCCAGCCGTTTCCGCAACGCGCTGGCCTCCTTTTTTGACCAACTCCGGAAACCTTCGCCGGTGGCCATCCCGAGGTGGCCTTTAGCTATTTTCTTCTCCAGGAACGGATGGACTTTGTTGGTACGGTCGAGATCAGGCATCAAGGTCGCATGGATCGCCTTGGTCAAATTGAGCCCGACAAGATCTGATTGCTCCAGCGGGCCCAAAACAGCGAGCCGTTTGCCAAATCCATATTTGACAACATCATCAACCGTTTTTGCGTCGCATACGCCGTCAGCGACCAAAGCAATGGCCTCACGCTTCAGCGCATGCTGCAAGCGGTTGCCGATAAAACCCGGTATGTCTTTTTTGACATGGACCGCGTGATGCCCCACACCCGAAAGCAACGCGATGGTCGCATCGACAGTCTCAAGGCTTGTCTTTTCGGCCTGTACCACTTCCACCAGGTTCACCAGATGCGGCGGGTTCCAGAAGTGGGCCCCGACAACCCGCTCGGGATTAAAGGCCTTTTCGGCAATGGATGTTATCGGCAGGGCCGACGTGTTTGACGCAATGATCGTTCGCTGAGAGACGATTGCCTCCAGGCTGGCAACGATAAATTGCTTGATTTCAAGGTTCTCAGCCGCAGCCTCGACGACGAACTCGGCGCCCTCGGCCGCAGTAGCGAGATCCGCATGAGAGGAAATGTTTTGGAGTGCTGAATGCTCATGCCCGAAGAGATCCGCAATCCTTGCGAGACGTTCCGGCAAGGTTACCAATGCTTCCTCAGACCGGTCAAAGACGCGCACCGTGTGGCCGGCTGCCGCGAATACATAAGCAATGCCATGCCCCATGAGACCGGCGCCAACGATCGTGATTTTCGCCCTCTGGCTCATCCGGCACCTTCCCCTATCCGGCGGTAAATCCGCCATCGACATACATGATCTGGCCTGTGCAGAAATCGGAAGCCGGAGACAGCAGGTAGAGTGCCATACCCATCAAGTCTTCCGCTTCGCCTAACCGCTTGAGCGGAATTCTGGCCAAGGACCGCTCCCTTGTGGCCTGCCCGACCGGGTCGTCACTCCACATCCAGGCCGTCAGTTTGGAACGGAACACCGTCGGTGCAATTGAGTTGACCGTTATGCCGTACTGCCCCCATTCGGTGGCCAGAACCCGGGTCAACGCATCTGAGCCCCCCTTGGACGTGCAATAGGCGGTGTAACCGGAAATGTTGCCATGCCGTCCACGCACGGACGACATCATCAGCATCTTTCCCTTGACCTTGTTTTCGATCCAATAGGTCCCGACAGCCTTCGCCATGAACCACGCACCGCGGACATTGGCATCCATGACGGCCTGCCAATCCTCATAGTCCATATCCTGGATGAAGCCTGCCTTGTTGTAACCGGAAGCGATTACCAGCTGGTCGATCTTGCCATAGGTTTTGAGCGCAAAGTCACGAATTGCTTCGGCATCGTCCAGCGAGTTGGGGCGCCGGTTGATGGTAACGGCTTCGCCACCAACTTCCTCTACCTCTGCGAGGACGTCATCCAGTTCGCTTTGAGAACCGGATACCAGAACCAGCTTGTTGCCAAGAGCACCAAGTGTGAGAGCGCAGGCCCGGCCAAAAGCGCCTGATGCACCAGTGATGATCGCAACCTTGTCCTTGACATTGAACATCGACAACGGGTCGCGCAAGGTCGGTGTTATCTCACTCATGTCACTGTCTCCTAGGCGCCTGTCGGAATGCGGAACTTCTGGTCCGGGTCAATCACGGCCATGACACGGACTCCGCAGCCTTCCCCTTCCGGCCAGCGCCAGGGGAATGCCATGAACGTGCACCGTTTTCCTGTGACGAGGTCCAGTTCACCACCAACGTTTTCAATTCCGGGGATGCCACCTTTGACCATCAGGATCTTGTGCGCGGCTTCCCAATGCGGGAAGTCGTCTTTCACGTCCCGTCCGGTGTATTCCTTATATTCGTCGATGAGATGCGGGTGGGTCGGACCAAGCCCATGATCGACCATTTTCGTCGCCATCGGATGGTCATTGGCCTGGACGTCGACCCCGACCATCTTCACCCCTTTTTCGACCAGCCACTCTGCACCTTCGGCATAAAGACCCGGCGAATAGGCGTAATACTCATCGGTGTCAGCCATCTTGTGATGCATGCCGGTGTTGATCATCACGATGTCGCCCTTGCGGATCTTGGGCGTTGCGTTTTCCAGATCTTCGGCCGTTATCACTTCCCATTTCTTTTTGGGAATGGAGACGGCAACACCTGTGCCGAAGAACGTGCTTATCGGATAACCTGTCAGCGTCGGCGTGTTCTCGGTGACATGAAGCGGAGCATCAACATGTGTACCCCGGTGCATGATCCCTTCAAATTCGGTCACATAGAGACCGTCTTTGGCGTGGAATTTCTTCACGCCGACATTGATGCCCGGCGTGGACGGCCATTCCGGCATGCCATGCCCCCAGCGATGGGAGAGGTTGTAGTAGCGCAGACCGTTTCTTGTGTTCGTTTCAGCCATGATACTTACCCGTTACGCCTCTACGCCTGCATCAATTCGATAGCTCCCGCTTGGATCGCAGATCGCAACAAGCCGCACCGGACAGGCATCGCCTTCTGCCCAGTACCAAGGTGCCGCATGCAGGAAAGCGGATTTGCCAAGCATGTCTTCGACATCGCCGCCGACCTGCTCAATCGTTGGAATTCCGGCACCGAGAAGCACCTTGTGTGCACCGTTCCAGACAGGGTACTCTTTGCGTGGGTCTAGTCCCGTCGCGTCCTGATACTTCGCGATCAGCCTGTTCATCAAAGGGCCACCACGATGCGGCCCGAGCGACGTCGCCAACGGATGATCGATCTGCGGCGTATCCATGGCGACCAGTCCGACACCCTTAGCAACCAGCCACTCGGCGGCCTCAAGGGAGAGCCCCGGCGAGTCGCCAAAATACTCAAGGCTATCGGAGTACTTCTTGTGCCAGCCTGTCACGAGGACGACGAGATCACCCTCGTTTATTTCAGGCGTTGCGGCCTCCAGATCGGCAGGTGTCACCAGCTCCCAACGGTCTTTCGGAATGGAAACTATAACGCCATTGCCAACAAGACGTTCCAGCGCAATGTCGCCAACACCGATGCCACGTTGAATGAGGTGGATTGGCGCGTTCAAGTGTGTCCCGGAATGCATGACCATACGCATCCGATGCGCCATGACCCCGTGCTGCCCGTGTTTCACACTTCGATACATCACGACATCGTCAAACCCCGGCAACGATGGCGCGCCATGTCCCCATTCATGACTGAGTTCATGGAATACAAGGCCGCTTTGCGCCTCGGTGAAGCCGGACATGGCTCTACTCCCGTCATCCCTGAAACGGGCTGCGGCCCGCAAAACTGCTCTTGGGCCACGTGGCCTCATTGGCAAACATACTGAGGCAAAGGATTGGAGGTGGTCCAATAAGATATGGACCGATCTGCATAGAATTTGGTTATACCATCGGTACGTTTTGGGCATACCTGAGGTACTTGCGACCTCTTTTGGAGCAAGAGCCATAAATCGTTGGAATGGGAATGCTCCCGAGTCCAACGACCGCACCACAACTAAACAGCGATTCTCGCCGGATTTGCACCAACTGCGGCAATTTCAATGGTGCTCGGAGAAGAAATCATACTGGTTGAGGCCAATAGTATCCGCTGGCTAACTTGTAAGCGACGAGAAGATGTGAAACCCTTTATAACCAAACCGAATTAAGCAGCTCCGGCTTTCGCGGAAATGCCAGGGAGACAATTCATGCATTCGCGGCTCCTGCGCAATTTTGTGGTCGTTGCAGAAAAAAGCAGCATTACGAAAGCTGCCGAAGTTCTCCACATCAGCCAGCCGGCCCTTACAAAAAGCATCATGCGCCTGGAAGAAGAACTTGATGTGCAGCTGTTCGATCGCGTGTCGGCGGGAATGCGGCTGACAAAATTCGGTGAAATTCTCTTCCACCACGCCAAGGTCATGGAGAATGAATACCGTCATGCCGTTGCACGTATTGAAGAGCTTAGGGATGGACGAACAGGCGCACTTCGCATCGGTGCCGGGCCGGTTTGGCTTGTCAGCATTCTGCCGCCAATCGTTGCCGAACTTCATAGGCAACAGCCCGGCGTCAGCATTTCCCTCATTGGCGGCGTGATCGATACGCTGGTACCCGAGCTTATTAATGGTGAGCTTGACCTTATCTGCGTTTCGCTCGATTTCCCGAACCGGTCAGAGATCGTCAAACAAAAGCTGTTCGACATTCATCACGTACTGATTGCCGATCCCAGCCACCCGCTCGCCAGTGAAACGGAAGTCGACGCACCTCTTATTCACCAATACCCCTGGATGGTTCTGAAAAGCGACTACGTGGGCACCGAACGCATTTCGTCTTTCTTCGCGACGAACGGCCTTGAACCACCCAAAATTGCCTTTGAAACCACGTCCATTCACAGCCTTCTTCAGGGTGTGAAAAGCGGTAGCTACATCGCACATATTCCGGCACAAATGCTCCCTCTGGCACACATGACGGGTTTGCAGGAAATCAAACTGAAGCAAACAATTTGGGAAACAACTGCTGGGTATGCATACCGCACGTCTACACAACTGACAGAGCCAATGAAGGCCTTCATCCGGCTCCTGCAGGAGATCGACCCGGAAAGCGCTGCTGCATCCGGCTGACGGGCCAAAGAGCTCCCTCAGATGAAAGCAGGTTGCAGTTCAGCGAAGGCAGACTGATAAAACCTAAAACAATCGAGGTGATCGCAGAAGATCGGCCTGACTGGGCGCCCTTCAACTTTGCGGCAGCAATGCCGCAAGAGACGAACGTTGTCAGGAGCCGCCGAGCCAGACGCTATAGTCAGACTTTGGCTTTTCCTTCAGGTCACGCTCCTGCGTCTTTGCCGGCGCCTGTCCGACAACCTGGTGGCAGATTTGGACGCTAATGGTGTTGCCGCCTTGAACCTGATCAAGCTCTTCACTCTTGAGCTCTTCCGGCTCTTTCTTGCAATTCTCGTCGGTCATAATTCGCTCCTATCAAAAAATCGAAAATTTTCGAAACAATCACTTTTTCGGAGTGATGAAGATCGCCCAGAGTGCAGGTCATTCAATTCACTCAAACTACGTCCAGTGAATGCCAGTGATGGGAACTATAGGGTGGAACCGGTCAGAAAGCGTACGACGAACGTCCGACCACGGCGGATTTCTCCGCCGGTTCTCAGTGTTTGTTGCGACCAGACCCGTGCCTTCACACGGCATCGGGCCTGGTAACAATCACAGCTCCCCTTAGAGAAGGGTTTCATCCGGAAGTGAGATCGCCGTATCAGCAAAAACGAGCTGCTCCACTCCGGAGAGGTTCACCTGATATCCGTTTCCTTCAAGTTCAGCCGTGGAAAATGTGAACTCAGATGACGTGCCATCAACAATGACGGTGTCGTTGCCAGCTCCTGCCTCGATGAACTCCACACTGGTGTTGCGCAGCAAGAACAGATCATCCCGGCCGCCGCCTTCCAGTACGGCATCACCTTCTTCGGAAACGACAACAAGGGCATCCTCGAACACCGCTGCGTCCCGATCATCGCCCCACCACATACCATTGGTCTCGCTGAACTCGGTCACCGCATCAAGCTGAGCTGTATTTTCATCAAACTGATGAGCCCTGAGGCCCCACCGCCCGGCACTGGAGATGCCGACATCCTGGAAGACTTCCATCTGGCCACCGCCAATTGACTGCCAGGTCTCCAGCATCAGTGAAAGGACATCGCCCATTTCAGGCCGCGCAAAGAGTTCATCGAGAAACGCCTGATAATCGGTGTTGCCATCTGTCGGACCGATATGCTGATTGCCTTCATACCCGACAATCTGCAGGCCATAGCTGCCCGCATCCTCTGCAATAGCAGCCCAGATTTCCGCACGCTCCATCATTCCGTTTTCGCCGTTGATCATCCGGTCGATAACGGCGGCCCATTCTTCATCGGTCCCATTTGGAACCATGGCCATGACTTCCTCCTGATTGTCGCGGAAATCAGTGTGAAAATAAGATGTAATCCCAAGGGCATCGAAGCCCACCTCATGCGGCGACAAACCGGCAATTGCCGCAAACTGTTCGGGAACATCTTCGCCCAGCGCGACAAAATTCGGCGCCTGCATCATCCAATCGAGCAATGCTTGATTATCAGTGGTTTGCTTGCTCAGGACCGTGATCAACTGGTCATCTGGATCATCGCCCCATAGCGTTTGAAGGATTTGCGACATACGTGCGGCATCAATCGCATAGTACTGTTGCCCGGCGTTCCAGGTGTCTTCGCCAAACAGTTCCTGCCCAAGCGCAATCGCTTCATAGGTGGAGGAAAAACCCAGGTTCCAGACTTCATTGCCATACTCAAAGTAGGCCTTGAGGTTCGGTTCCAGATTGTCCCGGACATAACTGCCGAATGCCTCGATGTACTCATTCGTCGCGCCAAACGGGATGGTGAACCAGGGATCGGTGCCGGTCTTGTTCGCAAGCTCGACCATAAGCTCGACCGGGATGCCTTCGATGCCATGATCAAGCGCTGCCCGGCTGAAGGTGTAGTGATCCGGCAAAAGGATGTCGTCGACATCGACAGTATGGAACTCCGCGCCCTCACTGTACCAGTTTCCGGTTTCATGATTGACGTTCATCCAGTTCATGAAGCGGATACTGTTGAAACCGGAAAGGCTCTCCAAAAAGGCTGGCGCAAAGATCTCACCCTGATCAAGCAGCGGCTCATACGGTTCATACACGACTTCGATATTACGAACGTAGTCAGCAGGATCATCCGAGAGATCCGCTACATACAGGCGCACCGTTCCATCGCCGGGCGTATAGTCAAACACCATCCGGCCAGGTTCACTCTCAACTACAACCGCTGACCCCGGTCCGCCACCGAAGGAAGCATCAATGCCGAGCGTGCCCTCGCCTTCGTACCTCACCACATAACGACCGGCCTCGAATGACGCCCCATTACCGGCCAGCTCAGTCATGATCGGTGTGTAATAGGCAATGACATCAGGATCATCGATTGACGTGACCCAACCGTTCTCATCAAAGCTCAGAATCCCAGTCTGGTCGCCGTTGTTCCGCTGGTAACTGTTGTCGATGGACCCCCAATCCCGGGCAGTCTGCATGAGGTTGAGAAAAGCTCCCTGGCCATTGTAGTCATTGATATTGGCCAGGTTGATCCCAACAGACGGGCTCGCCCCTTCAATGGGTTCTGGCTCCGGATCCGGGTCTGGTTCTTCGCCGGGATCAGAGGGATCTTCTTCCTTTTCCCATTGACCGCTCATCGCATTGAAATTGATGGCGCCATCGGCGAATTCAATTCGCTCCACGTTGATGAGGGTGTCGGTACCCTCATCCGTTCCGAGCGCATATATGAAGGTTGTATCACCCTCCATTCCAAGCTCGTAAAGCTCCATCTCACCGGAATAGTAAGCCGTGTCGGCGTCTCCTGCTCCACCATCTAGCGTGTCGTCACCACCATCCCCAATCAGGGCATCATTGTCCTCACCACCTTCAAGCTGATCACTGCCGCTGCCGCCAAAAAGCCGGTCGGATGCCGCGCCGCCAATAAGAAGGTCATCACCATTTTGCCCGCGCAAAATGTCGTATCCTTCGCCACCTTCCAATTGATCGCTTTCATTCCCGCCCAGGAGGTGATCGTTGCCCAGACCGCCTTGCAGCAGATCACGGCCATCGCCCCCTTCCAGCCGGTCATTACCGGCATCACCTTCCACGGCGTCATCGCCGCCACCGGCCAGGACCCAATCGTTGCCGTCAAGCGCGCTGATGAATTCATCAGCGCCCGTGCCTTCCAGCTGATCGTCATCCGGCGTTCCGATTATGGTCTGAGTGGTAGCTGTTGCCATCACCGCCATTTCACTTGCAGTAACGGCGCGGTCATAAACGGCAATTTCTCCAATCTCACCCGCAAACCGATTGCTGCCGGGAAGCTGGCCGCCAAGGATCTTGGTTCCGCCTGACGTACCCCCGAGCGTGATGTACTGGGAAAAGGCACCGAATGCCCCGACAGCGCTTTCACCAAACTCATTGCCATCGAGATAGGCCCGCAGCATCCCGTTGCCGTTTTCAATTTCGTATGAAAAGCCGACCTGATGCCAGCCGCCATCTGTTGGCATATCCCGGGTCAAAAAACTGTTCCAGACGCCCTTTTGCCAAGCGCCGACCACCAGCTGATCCCCCTGCAGGTAGATGTTCAAACCATTACGCCCATCTCCGGTTTCCAGGAGGATTTGCGTGCGGTCTTCGGGAACATCGTCAGCACGGAACTGCACCGAAATCGATTTCCCATCAGGAGCCACCTTGTTCAGGTAGTCGTCTGACCAGATGTGGCGGATCGTACTGGAGCCATCGAACTGCAGGGCATTTCGGCCGGCACCGATCTGGACTTGATCCCAATGCTTGGTACTGATTGTGGCCGAAGAAGATCCAAGACTGCTTTCGCTCCGCCAAGCGGTTCCTTCGTTGAAATCAAAATAGGCATGCAGTCCGGTTGTTGAGAGCTGATTGCTCGAGAAAAGATCTGAATACTCCGGCATGTGCTGTCTCCGCAGCTAAATTATTGATCGACGCCACCGGCCTCAAGCGTAGTCGCTGACCGCCTTGGGGAGCGTTGGTGGAGGGGCCGCCCCGCGGCCGGTTCCGAAGGTTCGGAGCCAAACCGCGGGCACGGATGCTGTTGTGTCCATCCCTGCGAGTTTCGGGAGCGCTAACTGGTTCTACGGACGCACTGGTATCTGTTCGCACCAGTCTTCATGCGCTTTTTGCCTTTGGCGCAGCGGCATTGGTTCGCTTGCACCCGGCCGCCCCGGCAGACGATCTGCTTCCTGGACGGGTTGGTTCGTTTCGCGCCTGAGTTTTTCGGGTTCACACGCTTTGCCTTTGGCCTGCACTGATAGGTCTTGGCACCGAGCTTCACCCGGGTCGTACTGCTGGCACACCGGCATTTGCCGCCCCGCACCGAGCCACCGTGGCAGATCAGCTTCGTCTTCTTTGAATTGGTGCGTTTCGGTTTGGACTTGGACGGATTTGTACGTGTTGGAACCGCTTTGTCCGGGTTCTTCCGCTTCGAGCCAGCACTCTTCGGATTGGTGCGTTTTGCTTTCGGCTTGCACTGATACGCATTCGCGCCAAGCTTTACCCGGGTCGCACTTGAACCACAACGGCAACTGCCACCTTTCACCTTGCCATTGCGGCAGACAAGTTTCGGTTTCGCCGGGTTTGTCCGCTTTGGCGAGGCTTGGTCAGGGTTGGTACGTTTCGGCTCGGCCTTGCCCGGGTTGGTGCGCTTCGGCTTTGCTGACTTGCAGATATACTCAAAACTGCTGATCTGCTTCAGGTTCTTGCCATTCGGGCACACGCACACGCCATAGCGGATCTTGCCGCCCTTACAGACTGCAGGCAGGATCGGCGATCCACCAGCCGGCGTCTTTGGCTGCGGCAAGGGTACCGGCAGGATCTTTGTTCCAACTACCGGTGTCTCAGGCTCCGGTGTCGGCATCGGGAGCGGAACGGGAGCAACCGCCAATCCGCCAGGACCACCATCGAAGTTTGTGCTGACGCACTGGAACAGCTTTGTTTCCTGCGCATGATCACGCGGCTGACCGGGGCTGACAGTGCGAAGCGTACATCCCGCTTCTATGGTTTCATCCAGGCCGTAAGTGATCAGTTTGGCGCCACGATAGTGGCTGTTGCCAATCTTTTCGGTCTGAATGACTCCGGAGAAGTTTCCAAGTCCCCCACAGTCCAGCGAGTAGTGAATGTTGCTGTCATTGGGTGAATTGAACCAGACCAGAGCCTTGGCATTCCGAGGGCAGGAGTTGTTGCCGGCTGCTCCCGCCTGATCAATCAGCTGAAAGTTCCCTTTGAACTCAACAAAGCTTGGAGCATCGTCGTCGGAATCGCTCTCGGGCGCGACCAATCCACCCCCACCTGCGCCTGTGCAATGAAGGGTAATATCCTTCCAGCCAGTTTCCTGATTGAAGGTCTCATTGACCAGGTCACGGGCGTTGAACTGAATGTTGGTGGTTTCATCAACCTCGATCCACCGTTCGTGAACCGCTTTGTAAAGGCCGCCATCATGGTGGGCGCCAACAATGACGTCCTCACTTTCGACACTGCCGTCGCCGCGCTGCTGCCAAAGCCGGAAGGAAACGAGCCCCTCCTGATTGGTGTCCATTGTGACGCGCAGATGGGCCATCTTGCACTGAGTGCCGGGTGTCGGCTCGCTATAAGCGTTGGAATAGGTGGTCAATGTCATCTTGATGCCGTCGACCTGCATAGAGCCGTGGTCGAATTTAAGCGCCTGATTTCCCCCCGGCTCTGGCGCCGCTGGCTTGTCTTCAGCAACTTCAAGAGGTTCCTGCGTACACACGACTTTATAGTCAAAACTGGCATGCCTGCTTTGATCACCACCATTAAAGTCGACTTCATCTAGCGGAACGAACGGATGAGGTCCGATAAACTCGGTCCCCAACTGCACGTCGTCAGTTTTGGTGTTGGCACTCAAGGTCACGGTCGCCTGAGCATAAAACTCATCTTCGCCAAGTTCGCCGCAACGCTGAATGAGGTCGATCTGGTCTGTTGGCAAGATCATACGTTCCGGCGTCGTGACGATTGGGTGATCAAAATGCCAGTCGTTTTCCGGCAGGCCGCCGCCATCGCTGCTTTCGGATTCATATTTTGAACGAAACCAAAGGAGCTTGTGGATCGGTCCGCAGTCTGTCCGTTTGCAATGCCCGGCGAACAATCCTGCCCGCTCGACAAAGCCGTTTCCCCACTTGAAATCGATCTTTCCGTCCAGGTTGAGAACGATCGTAGACGGCAAAATTTCTCCGCCAGAGCCGTCCGGACTGGTGTTGATGGTAACCGTCGAATATTCAAGCTCAGGCGATACGTTCAGCTGAAATCCACCCTTTTTCAAAGGCGCATTATCCTCAGCTGAGGCTTGTGGGAGGTAAGTTGTAAAAACCGCACCAGCGATCATCGCCATAACGGTACTGTTAAAGCACTTTCGACTATAAGATATTGAATTCATTTTTCATTCTCATCTGTCTGGATATTTGATTTCCCCCTTCCCCTTTGTTCAATCATTAAGGACTGAATTGCGCTGTCAGCACCGCTCAGCCGTTGAGCCTCCATGCTCAGATGTTCAAAAAGAATTTCGATCAGTTCCCGCAAATCGCTGTTGCTACCAATCGCACTACGCGGAATGGCAACGACTGAGCCGCCCAAGACAACCCCAAGTGTCGTCGGCGTAAGAAACAAACGCTCAATGGCGGCATAGGAGAACCACGAACCGGAATTGGCACTTTCCCACTGCAGCTGCGTCTCGGAGACCGTCAGTTTCACTTTCGGGTATTGCGCCTGTTTCTCCAGGAGATCAGTGCACCGTTTCTGGTTCCAGCGCGTGAGCCTGTTTGCGCCGAGTTTCAGACCCAGCAGCACGAGAAACAGCGGAACCAGTTGCGCACCAAGTCCACCGATATACGTCGCTAAAAATGCCTGGACTGACTCGCCATACAGAAAACCGACTACCCCAAAAACAGCGACACCGATCGGAACCAGATAGAGCCAGACCAGATACCTCTGGCGCGGCGAATAGAAAAACCGCGCCGCATGTTTCTGGCTGCTGAGCACATCACTGTGCTGCGGAACATATTCTGCACTATATGGAAAATCGATCATTCCCTATGCCTCAAATCGCTGACGAACCAGCGCTCCCAAGCCCCGATAAATTGACATCGGCCACCATGGCCTTCTCGGTTCGCCTGCCAACGAACGGGTGGAAATGCATCTGCGGCGTTGCTTAAAATCCAAGGCAATGGCGCAGTAACGGCAATCCAGTAAACGCGAAGCATAAAACGCTCCGGGTGGTCACTGGACAGCACCTGCCGTCAACCTTCACGCTATTCGCGGAAAGAACAAAAATCCTGACCAAATCCTGACCAAATCCTGACTATCAGGATTTCACATGGTCAGCGCGGCCGTCCTATGCTGATGACTTTGGGTGAAATCCCGAACTTTGCAGCCATTTTTTCTGCCTGGCCAAAGTGCCGGATCGCAGCTTGCTCATCGCCAGAAATACGCTGCAGCTTCGCACAAACCGCGTGAATTCGTGGCACGAAGTACATGTCTTCAGCCCGTTTGGCGCAGGCCAATGCATGGTCGGCGGCTTTGAGGGCAAGTTCGTTTTCCCTTGCAGCGAGCAGCACTTCTGCCTTCAGTCCATACCAATTCGACAACTGAACACCTGCACCGGTTGCTTCGAAGATTGCAATTCCTTCATCGACTGCTGCAATGGCTTCGCCGGTCTCGCCCTTTTGGCTCAACGCCCAGCTTTTCATAACCAGGCCTGTTGCCAGCCAGAAAACGAAATCATGCTCCCGGCTGAGTTCAACGGCACGATTGGCATAGTTCAGACACCCTTCAACATCGCCCAGGAACATGAACGGTTCTGCCCCAAGCGCATAGTGAATGGCATCGGCAAATGGATTGGCATACGTCGAGCAAAGACCTTTTGACCGCTCGAGAAAACGTGCGACCTCGTCAGGACGGCCCAGCATGCTTGCGGTCCAGGCAGCATAGGCCGCACAAGAGACGGCGGAGTTTTGAGCGGGCATTGATGTCGGGGCAGCTCCATCAATCGCCGCCAGCCCTTCGGTCAAATGACTTAGCGCGTTCTCAAGATCTCCCGTGTGAAGCAGAACCTGCCCCGCACTGGCATGTGCCTGCAGACTCAATTCCGGATCTTTCACCTTTTCGGCCAGTTCCAGAAGCTTTCCCGCATGTTTCAGGGATTGTGTCAGCTGCCCGCGAACCCAGGTGTGGATCCAAAGACCGACCAGCACCCGGATTTCGGTTTTTACCGTCCCTACCTGATTGCTAAGCTGTTGAGCCCGGTAATAAGCCGCTCCTGCTTCCTTTGCACCAAAACCGCGCAAAGCTGTGAGTGCGGATGCCCGGCACAGCTGGAGATCCAATTCTGTTCTTGCTGCCTTTTCGGTACTGCCATCAATCAGCGCCAAACCGTTTTCAGCAAAGGTAATCACCTCATGCCGCGCAGATCGATAAAGCGCTGCCCGGCTTGCCGCGGTCCAGTAGTTTATCGCCTGGCCTGTCTGGCCAGCTTGCTGATAGTGCCAAGCAAGCTCTTCAGGCCGCGCTTCCTCGGGACGCTTCCCGCTTTCCAGGTAACGGGCGATCTCGGCGTGCTGATGTCTGCGTTCATCTGATGCCACCATGGCATAGGCGGTGTCGTTGATGAGCATGTGCCGGAAGCTGTAGCCCGATGGCTCGATTTGAATAAAGCCTTGCAGCATCAACAAACGCATTCCGTTTTCAACTCTGTCCGGATCTTGGTTTGTCAGATGAGCAATCAACTCGGGCGCAGCTGGTGGCCCTGCAATAGCGACGATGTAAAGCAGGTTCCGCGAGGCGGGATCCAGGGTGCCTATTCTGGCAGCGATGACGGCTTGAACCGTCTCCGGCAAATCCCCGGTGGGATTTCCTCCCGCTTGTGCCGCCAATGCCAGCTCCTCAACGAAGAAAGGATTGCCCCCCGCCCTTTGAACCAGGGTTTCAGCCGCTTTCTGTCCAATCTGCCCAGATTCACAAATACCGTTCACAAGAGCCAGGCTGTCTCCCCATCCAAGTGGGGAAAGTTGAAGGACCGTTTCGGTGAAGGATGGCGATTGATCCGGCCGTGTTGTCATAACCAGCATCAGGCGTGTGCGGTCTATATGTTTGAACAACGCCTCAAGATACTCGCGGGACGTCGCATCTATCCAATGAACATCTTCCAGAACGACGACATGCGGGCGGTCTTTGCAAGTGGCGCAGAGCAGCTTGCGAAACAGAGCAAAGCTTCTCTGTTTGCGCTGATGTTCCGATAGGCCCTTCAAGATCGATCCGTCGATGGCCTTTTCATCCAACAGCTCCTGAAAGAGAGCTGCGTCTATTTCATCCGCGACAACCCCTTCGGGCATTCTGGAGAACAATTCAGCGCACAACTCTCGCACAAGAAAAAGCGGGGTATTTCGAAGGCTAGGCAAGCACTGCAGTTTCGCCAGACGATAGGTGTTCCTATCCAGCGCATCAAGAAACTCAGTCACGAGGCGGGTTTTTCCGATCCCGGCTGGGCCTTCTAGAATCACGGCCTGCCCATCGCCATTACAAATCCTCTCCAGATGTGCATCCAGGAAGGCGATCTCGACTGAACGGCCGACAAATGCAGACAATTTGTTCACAGCCCGGACCGGAATTCCGGCATGCTTTCTGATGACCGATATCAGACGGAAACCGGTGTCAGCTTCGGCTGTATCAACCTCATCGTGCAATTGCTCTCGCGTTGCGGTGGTCAGGTAGATGTCACCAGGCCGGCCCATTTCTGCCAAGGCCGTTGCACCCCTTTCTATGAGACCGGGCATAGCCCAGTTTTGTGCCGGATTGTCCTCATCAACCTCGACTTGACCGCTGTCGATGCCGAAGACTGGGCAACTGTCGCCAAGACCCGCATGGCTTGCCTCCTCTGCAAGCGCAGCAGCGCAATGCACCGCGCACCGGGCACTATCCTCACTTTGAGGCATCATGCCAAAGACCGCAGTGAAGCCATCCATCAACATATGAAGGAGAGAGCCCTGGTGCTGTTCGACGATATTTTTTGCGGTTTTCAGATATGTACAAGTTGCGGCGTCATCCTGCTTTTTTGGTGCTTCAGAAGCGTTATTCGCTCCGAGGTGCACACACAGGACGGATACAGATCTTTGCTCCTTGAGCACGAATGGCACTGGTATTTCCTCCGCTCCAGCTTCTGTCGCCTCTTCCTCTTGCTGAGATACAGGGGCAACAAATCGCACTCCAAGCCCATGGTAGGTCTTGATGATAGGCTGGTCGGGGGTGCCCGATAAAACCGCCTTGCGGATTTGGCTGATGGTTTTTTGAAGAGCTGCCTCGGTCACATTGGAAGGCCAGAAGTTGTCCAGGAGTTCCGTTTTCGGAACCATGCGCTCTCTGTGTTCGACAAGATAAGAAAGGACATCAAACACCTTGGGCGACACCGCAACAGGCACCCCAAGGTTCAACAGCTCACGCTGATTTGTATCAAGCTCAAATGTCAAAAACTGAAAACGCATCGTGATCAAATTATAGTTGTACTACCGGAAAACTACCGGGGTAATTTGCAAGAAAATTTCAGCACACTTAACGCTTGGTTTGCAGTGTAATTTCGCCGGATCAACTTTTTGTGTTTCATAGCGAAATGGACTACTCCTCCGCGGCTGCCAACAGTGCACTATTTTCTGGACCGCAAAGGTATGTAGCCGGTCTTTCAAACACGTTCAGACAGACCCGAACGCAAAACAGGCCGCCAATGGCGACCTGCTGTTTTTTGCGATTGTTGTTTTACGTAGTCCGACTGGTTAAGCGACAGAGGTCTGAGATACAGACAGTTCCTCAATTCCAAGCTCTTGAGCAATTTCACCCAACACCTTGACCAGGTTCGGGTGCAATGGGATGCCCTCGGTCTGCCGTTGCTTCAGCGTATCAGGCCGGTCCTGCCCGGGAATGCGGACTGGATCGTGTCCCGGCAAAGGTTCTGAAGACCGCATTTCGGCAAAAATACGGTCCGTTGAAGCCTTGAATGCCTCCACGCCGCCAAATGCAGAAACAGAAATCGCTGCAACAAACTGACCGGTGTTTGTCGGTGCAGCCGTTTCCTTGGTGAAGTTCACCACATCCGAACCAAAGGCTGCACCGTTCAGCGTCCCGGCCATCAACCCGATTGCCATTGCCAGGCCATAGCCCTTTGCGCCTCCTATGGGCAGCAGCAATCCTTCAGCTTGACGGGCAGGGTCAGTCAAAGGTTCACCTTGCCGGTCCACCATCCAGCCCTCTGGCATTGCCTCCCCCCGCTGAGCCAGGACCTTGATCTTGCCCGCAGCGGCTGCGGTCGTTGCCATGTCCAGTACAAATGGCGGAGACGATCCAGCGGGTACGGCAATAGCCAGCGGATTGGTTCCAAGAAGCAGATCCAGGCCGCCGAAAGGAGCAACATGGTTTGCACTGCCAACTGCTGCCATCAGGCCAATCATGTCGGCCTCGGCAACCATGTTGACATAAAGCGAAGCAGGACCAGCATGATTGCCGTTGCGCACACCAACCCAGCCAATTCCTGTCTGCCCGGCTTTTTCAATCGCCAGTTCAACGGCGCGGTTCATGGCCAAATGTCCAAGGCCATTGTCACCGTCAACAATTGCCGTCGCCGCTGTATCCGACACGACACTTATGTTCGGCCGGGGCTTGTTGCCGCCATCTCGCAGTCTGTTCACGTACTGGCGCAGCCTGAAAGAACCGTGCGTGTCGTAGCCCAGAAGGTCTGCCTGTGTCATAAGGCGGGCGACAACCACCGCATCCTCTTCGGGCACATCCAGCGCCCGAAATGCTGAGGACAGAAATGCGGTGAGGTCTTGCGCCCGGTACTTTGTCGCTTGTTCGGTCACGCGCAGCGGCTCCCTATTGCTGCGTCAGGTCCGGGTACCTGCATAGTATTCAACCTTTTTCTCAAGCATGCCGATCAGGGTAGAAAACAGCAGTGCAAAGACGAACAGGATCAGGGTCAGAGCCCAGAATTCCGTGAACTGGAAATTGTCCGAGAAGGTCCGGAACATCCGGCCAAGCGCAACAACAGACAGGAGCAATTGCCCGATCACGATGCCCTTGACTGCGCGGATCAACCCAAGGCGGACGCCCGCAAGGATTTCCGGCAGAGCTGACCAGAACAAGATCTTGGTGAGCAATTGCCACTTGCTGGCACCAAAGGATCTGCCCATTTCCTTGAGCGAATGAGGTGTATGGGCAACGCCGGCATAGGTATCGAGCGTGATGATCCAGATCGAGAACAACGCCACGATAATAACAACCGTCAACTGCCCTAGTCCGAACAGAAGCATCAGAACCGGGACCAGCGACGACAAGGGTGCGCTGGCCAGAATGTTGACCCACATGCCCAACACGGCGTTCGCCCTCTTGTTGGTTCCCATGACGAAGCCGAGAATGATGCCGCCTGTGATGGCAAAGAACATGCCGATCGCAAATGCCTGTAGTGTTTGCCAGGCTGCTGCCAGGAAGTCCGGCCGCACGATCAATACCGTCAGTTCTCTAATGACGTCCGAAAACGGCGGCAGGATGAAGGCCAGATCCAGCCGGCCAGCCACTTCCCATAGTCCGATCCAGATCAGGAGCGAGAACACTGGAGGGATATTTATGCTGCTTTTAGCTTCCATGATTTGGATTCACTCCAGGTATTCGCGGATGTTGCTCCAGATCTCCTCGACTGTGTCGAGATAGACCTTGTCCCTGCGGATATCGTCCGGGCTTTCGGTCCGGTCCAGTTCGGGACGGATAATCGAATGAATGCGTCCAGGACGTGGTGACAGAAGGACAATCTGATCCGACACGTAGACCGCTTCCTCAATTGAGTGGGTCACGAAGATCACTGTCTTGTTGTCAACGGAAAGCAGACGCAGCAGGTCTTCCTGGAATTTGCGCCGGTTTTGTTCATCGACAGCTGAGAACGGCTCGTCCATCAATAGGACATCCGCATCGACGGCAAGGGCCCTTGCAAGGCCAACCCTCTGGCGCATACCGCCCGAAAGCTCATGCGGGTATTTTTCCTCAAAACCCGCCAGTCCGACTTTCTCAATGTAACCGCGCGCGACATCCTCGCGCTCCTTTACCGGCGTTCCGGTCAATTCCAGACCAAAAGCCACGTTCCGGATGACGCTCGCCCACGGCAAAAGTGCAAAATCCTGGAAAACGAACGCACGTTCCGGGCCGGTACCCTTGATCGGCTTTCCCTTGACAAAAACCTCCCCGGAAGTCGCCTCCAGCAAACCGGCAATGATTTTCAGGAGCGTGGTTTTTCCGCACCCGGAAGGCCCCAGAAGCGTGGTCATCTGACCCGTCGGGAAATCCAGATTGACGTTTTCCAACGCATGAACATCGGAACCGTAATACTTCGTAATGCCCCGGACTGCGACGATATTGCTATTGGGATTTGCAGGTGCTGCCTCGTCGATCAACGGCAGGTGAACAGCCTTGTTCATTAGTGACCTCGTTTCTTTTCCGGGCGGAAGTATTTGACCTCAGCCTTTTCCAGCAGACTGACCATCACTGCCGAGAAGACGATGATCGAAAGGACCGCGGCGTACATGGCTGGATAATTGGCGATGGACCGGTTGTAGGAGATGATGTCGCCGATGCCGGTTGGTGTGATCAGAAGTTCGGCAAGAATGACGCCGATGAAGCCGGCGGCAACGCCGAGCCGAAGGCCGGCGAAAATCACCGGCGCCGCGTTTGGAATGATGACTTTCCAGATTTCCTGAAGCCGATTTCCCTGAAAGACGCGGCACATCTGAATGAGAACCGGGCTCGCATTTCCAACCGCCTTGTAGGTGTTCAGGACGATAATGGGAGAAGCCAGGATGATAACCGCAACAGTTTTGGCAGTAAGACCAATGCCATAGGCATAAGTGATAAGCGGAATGAGCGCTGCAACAGGCGAAGCCTGCAGGACAACGAAGATAGGCTCCCACAGCCAACGTGAGCTATGGTAGAGACCCATGGACACCCCGATGGCAACGCCAAAGACTGCTGATATGCCAACGCCCAAAGCCAGCGGCTTTAGGGTCTCCAGATAAGCTGCAAACAAGCTGCCATCGATGGTCATTTCGAACATGGCAACCATGGTGGAGCTGAATGTCGGGAAGGCTGGACTGATCGGCACAAGACCGGCGATTTCCCAGGCCGCGAAGAACGCTACGATTGAAAGCAACCGCAGCTGCAAATCGGAAAATCGAAACTGGAACCCGGCGGATTGTTCGCCAAAACCTGATAGGGCACCAGCCGTACCATCAGGAGTGTCGGGACTTGCATTCATGATTATCAGGTGACCTTTGAATGAGATTGCAAGACTAAATGACGGCCGCCAAATTCGATTGGCGGCCGTTGTATCGGCTTAGTTTCCGTCAAGTTTTGCAGCTGCAGCCGTAACCGGTCCGAGGTACCAGTAGTCCTCGACTTTCAGTTCAGCCGGATCGCCTTCAAGAGAACCCGAGGTCGTGAAGAAATTAAAGTCTTCGCTCACCGATTCCGCGGTTCCACCGTTGTTCGGGTAAAGGTCGATTGACACGCCCTGCGTAAATGCGGGCAGCATCTCTTCCACTTCCACCTTCTCAATGTCAGGCAGGACATTGTACTTCTCGCGCAGGGTAACGACTGCCGACGGATCTTCGTTGATTTCGCGCCAGGTACGGATCAGCTCTTCAACAAGGATTGCAACCGCTTCTTCTTCTTCCTGCAGCCAATTGGTGTTGGCATAAAGCGCTTCATCCGTAGCCTTGATTTCAGGCATGTCCAGGAATACGAACTTGCCCGGAGCCTCACGCTCCAGCAAACGCTTGCGCTCATAGTCAACGATGGAAACGTCGATCCGGCCCTGGAGCAATGCACCTGCGCGCACGCCGGAACCTGGGACATAGCTGACGTTGTTGTATTCAACGCCATTTTCCTTGGCCATCCATTGCATGATCGCTTCAGTGCCCGATCCACGTCCGTGAACCGCAACATCTGCACCATCGAGGTCTGTCCAAGCCTTGTACTTGTCTCCGTTAACAACGGGATAGAAGCGCAGCATTGAGAGCTGATAGAACATGCGGATCGGGGCGTTGACCCGCTGGATAAGGCCATAGGGTGTGCCGACACCAATATCGGCGTCACCGCTCACAATGGCTTGGGCAGCAAGATCTTCTGACTTCAAGAACACTGTTTTGACGTCAACGCCGCGTTCCTCTGCCCGCGCCACGGCGATCATGAAATTCGTCATTTCGCCACCCGGCACGTCGCCGAATGCCACGGTCATTGACCCTTTGCCTTCAGCGGCTGCACCACTGAGGCTAGCCAGCCCGGCCCCCAAGGCCAGACCAGATACGATTGCCATTCGCTTGATGAATTGCAGTTTCATGACTTTTTCCTCCCTAAGTCATCCACTTCAGAGCTACGCAGTTCACATTTCGATGCTTTTTATGCTGCTGCAGCCTCAGCTTCCGCGCTGCGAACTGTGTTGGTCAGCTGACCAATGCCCTCGATTTCGCAGGTAACTTCATCGCCATCTTTCAGGAAGACCGGAGGATCCATCGCATAACCGACGCCTGACGGCGTGCCGGTGGCGAGGACATCCCCTGGTTCGAGGGTCAATCCTTCTGACAAAGATTCAAGTAGCCGGGGGATCGGGAAAATCATGTTCCCGGTGTTGCCGTCCTGGCGCAATTCCCCATTCACTGACAGTGAAATTCGCAGATCTTCAAAATTTGGAAGCTCATCAAAGGTCACGATACACGGACCCATCGGGCAGGTCGTATCAAGCCCTTTGCCCTTCAAGAATTGCCCACCATGGGCACGTTGAAGATCGCGGGCCGTGACGTCGTTGATGATGGTAAAGCCGAAGATATGGTCCAAGGCGTCGGCTATCTTGATATTGCGGCCTGGCTTGCCGATAACCACACCAAGCTCCACCTCATAGTCCATCTTGTCGGACACCGACGGGTCATGACGGACCTCGCCAGCAGGACCAACTACCGCGGTTGGCGGTTTGGTGAAGAACACAGGCAGTTTTGGAGTTTCATCCTTTTTGGCTTGTGCTCGGCTGGCTTCCGTGACATGCGCACGGTAATTGCTGCCAACGCAAAATACGTTCTTGGTTGGGCGCGGGATAGGCGCCAAGAGTTCGACATCCGAGACCGCCAATCTAGCGGGCGCCAAGGCTTTCCCGCTGTCACCCACCAGTCTCCGGCAAATGTCCAAGTAGTCAGGGCCCGCCGCGATCAGGTCCAGAATGCTGTCAAAAGCTGGCACATAGGGATCGACGAGACCGGCCTTGCGCGCAAGCTGAACCGCAACGGTGAGATCGAGCAGTACATTTGCATCAATGAATGCACCGATGTGGTCACCCCGGCCGCACCTAAAACTTGCCAAGCGCATGTTCCGCCTCCCATCCACCGCAACGATTTCGTTTTTCGCGGCATTTTTTACTGGCTCACACCCCAAAAGCCGGGCCAATTTTGACCAATCACAAATTGGTTAAATCGGCATATTGACCAAATGGAACGTTGCATAGCCAGTGCTTATTGATTTATGAAAACATGAACATCGGGATGGAAGAACCCTATTTTTTAACCCAATTTCCAAAATGGTTCGTAATGGTTCAGAAAAAACAAGATGCAACTAATAATTTGGAAACGCTGAGAAATTTCCTGAGCAATCAGGAATTGACGCTCAATGGCCGTCTACCGCCTGAACGGACACTCTGCGAAGAATTGGGAATGTCCCGGGGAAAATTGCGCAAGGCTCTGGCCCAGTTGGAAGCCGAAGGACAAATCTGGAGACACGTCGGACGCGGTACTTTTTTCGGCCCCCGCCCCGTCTTGAACCTGGGGGAAGTCGAATACCTGAGCGAACAATGCCGCCCTATGGAGGTTATTGAAGCGCGCATGGCCATCGAGCCACAAATGGCAAAACTGGCTGCGCTACACGGAACAGCATCCAACTTCGCCGAAATGCGGCGTTGTGTCAGGCTCTGCCGGGCTGCGAAGGATTGGCGGGTCTATGAATCCTGGGACAACAATTTCCATCAGGCAATCGCGACTGCGACCTGCAACAAGCTGTTAATGAGCCTATTCGATACGCTCAATATCGTCCGCCGGTCAGCAGTCTGGGGGCAGTCTAGGTCTACCGAATTACCGCCCAAAGACCACCGCAGCTTCCTGGAGCACGACCAGATCTATGAAGCGATCGTCGACCGGGATGCCGAAAGCGCTGCAGAAGCCATGCGAACCCACCTGCGGTCCGTCAGGGACCGTTCCTACGCACCCTTTTTCGGGTAGAGCTGTCTCGTCGGCGTTAAGCCTGCACGAAGGCAGATCAGACTAGCGCAAGCCTTCGTTGATACTGTTCAGAACCTTGCTGCCAGGGCAGAGTTCATCCTTGCCGAGTTCATTCAGCGGCCGGGTAGCGATATCCAGATTGCTGTTCAAGTTTTGGGTGTTTGGATCAAGGAACAAAAGCCCGGTCAGGATCCGCCCATCGGAAATTGACTTCTGAATAGCGTTCAGCGACCCGGTCCGGTCATCTGTCGCAAAGCCTGTTTCCGCCTTATGCAGATGAATGACAGATCCGTCATGCAGCGTGACGTTCTGGGTCGTGCCTTCCGAATACTGCGTGCGGATTTCTTCGCGCATGGGGACAAAATCCAGCGGCATCATGTCTAGATGTTCTCTGGTTTCCGCGTAGCTCTTGGTCGAACCGGCGTGATTGTTGAAGGTCACGCACGGCGAAACCACATCAATAAACGCAAAGCCATTGTGGGCCATGGCCGCTCGGATAAGGGGCTCCAGCTGTTCCTTATCGCCCGAGAAACTGCGTGCAACAAAACTCGCCCCCTGCAACAGCGCAAGGCTCGCCAGGTCAATCCCGTCGAACGGATTTACATCCCCGTATTTGCTCACCGATCCCAGATCAGCCGTTGCGCTGTCCTGGCCTTTGGTCAGCCCGTAACAGCCGTTGTTGGCGACGATGTAAGTCATATTGACGTTGCGCCGGACCAGATGGACGAACTGCCCCATGCCAATGGAGGCTGTATCACCATCTCCAGACACGCCGATATAGGTGAGGCTTCGGTTGGCAAGACTGGCGCCGGTTGCCACAGATGGCATCCGCCCATGTACCGAGTTGAACCCGTGGGACTTACCCAGGAAGTAGGTCGGCATCTTCGAGGAACAGCCAATGCCCGACACTTTTGCTATCCGGTGCGGCGGGATGGCAGACAAGAAACAGGCATTACGGATCGCAGCCGAAATACTGTCGTGGCCACATCCCGCACAAAGCGTTGAGATTGAGCCATCATAGTCAGCAACAGTATATCCAAGCGCATTCTTGGGAAGGCGCGGATGACGAAAACTTGGTTTGATATAGGACATCAGGCAGTCTCCGGGTGCAGCTGCACCACCTCGGCACTTTTGGTGTTCAATGACTGGCGAATCTGATCGGCGATTGTACGCGCCGTAATCGGTGTCCCGGAGTAATTCAAAACCGAAATCAGTTTGTTCCGGGGCACTTCACACTCATTCATGATCAACTGACGCATTTGGCCATCGCGGTTCTGTTCAATCACGAAAGACAAATCATGTTCGTCAATGAACTGGTCAAGGCTTTCATGGAACGGAAATGCCCGGATCCGCATTGTATTGATCGGGTATCCTTCCTCGGCAAGCATCTCCACAGCTTCATAGCTGGGCGAGGCGCTCGTCCCGAAAAACAGGGCACCGAGTTTAAGTTTGGTCTTCGGTTTCTTGACCTCGATCGGCGGATGCGTTTTCGGGCGAGGCACGCATTCTTTTGCCGTTTCGAACTTGCGCAATAGGCGGTCTACGTTCTGGACGTAGTCCTCACCGCTCTCGGAATACACCGCAGACTCGTTCTTCGACGAACCCCGGGTGAAGAACGCCCCTTTGTCGGGATGGGTGCCAGGCAAGGTCCGGTAACAGATGCCATCGCCGTCTACATCCTTGTAGCGGCCCCATTCCTCGGCACGGTCAAGCGCCTCGGCATCCAAGACCTTGCCGCGGTCCATTTGATAGTTGTCGTCCCATTCCAGCGGCGGTGACATCCAGTCATTCATGCCAAGATCCAGATCAGACATCATGATGACCGGAGTCTGGAGACGCTCCGCCAAATCGAAGGCCTCAACGGTCATGTCAAAACACTCACGCGGTGTCGCCGGGAACAGAAGCACCTGTTTCGTGTCACCATGGCTGGCGTAAGCGGCCGCCAGAATGTCCGATTGCTGGCTGCGTGTCGGCATTCCGGTCGATGGTCCCGACCGCTGGACATCAATTAGGACGACCGGAATTTCAGCAAAATAGGCCAGGCCCAGAAACTCGCTCATCAGCGACAGGCCCGGCCCGGATGTTGCCGTAAAGGCCCGTGCACCATTCCAGCCGGCGCCGACAACCATTCCCATAGCTGCGAGCTCATCTTCGGCCTGTACGATCGCGTAATTCTTCTTGCCACTTCCCGGATCAATCCGCATCCGCTTGGCGTATTTCGCAAAAGCATCCACCACCGATGTTGATGGGGTGATCGGATACCAGGCCGCAACGGTCGCTCCACCATAAATGGCACCAAGTGCCGAAGCTGTATTGCCGTTCATCAGGATATGCGGCGCTTCAAGGATGTGCGGCGCTATGTTGCCGTCTTTCTTCAATCGGATCGGCAACGGACATTTGAAATTATCCATTGCGTACTGATAGCCCATTTCCAATGCATGAACGTTGGAAGAGATCAGCTTTTCCTTGCCCTTGAACTGGTCCTTGATCAGGCCCTTCAAAACCGCAAAATCGATGTCCAGAAGAGCGGCCAGAGTTCCTACATATACGACGTTCTTCAAAAGCTGCTGCAGACGGGGAACACTGAATTCCCGCATGCACATTTCGGTAAAAGGAACTCCGAAGTAGTGGACGTCATCCCGGATGAGGTGCTGGGCAAGCGGCTTGGTATTGTCATAAACAAAATAACCACCCGGCTCGATACTCTGGATGTCCTTTTCCATGCTTTGCGGATTGACGCATACCATCAGATCCACGCCACCGCGCCGTCCCAGATAGCCACGAGCACTGACCCTGACTTCATACCAGGTCGGCAGCCCCTGAATGTTGGAAGGGAAAATATTGCGCGGGCTCACCGGAATACCCATCCGGAAGATCGCCTTGGCAAACAGGTGGTTGGCCGAAGCCGACCCTGTGCCGTTCACATTGGCGAACTTGACGACAAAATCATTGACGCCCTTGATCTTTTTCATCTTGCGTCTCCCAGAATGGGTGCCGCTTTGGGCGTGTTGTAACAGAACATCTGCATATCCCATGCAGCAGTCGGGCAACGTTCAGCGCACAGACCACAATGCAGGCAGACATCCTCGTCTTTCACCAAAACTTTGCCTGTATTGAGCGTGTCAGAAACGTAGAGCGGCTGCTCCAGGTTGGCTGCTGGCACGAGCAGTGTTTGCCGTAATTCTTCTTCAGAGCCATTTTGTACGAAACTGATGCAACTGGTCGGACAAATGTCAGCGCAGGCGTCGCACTCGATGCAATTGTCGGCGGTGAACACCGTTTGCGCATCGCAATTCAGACATCGTTCGGCTTGAGTGAATGCGGCTTCAAGATCAAAGCCCAGCTCCACTTCCAGCGCACGGTCCTTGAGCGCCTGCTCCAGCTCAACCAGCGGAACTGCCTCGCGCTTGTCATCGACCGGCTCGCTGTCATAGCTCCATTCGTGAATGCCCATTTTCTGGCTCACGAGATTCACATGAGGAGCCGGGCGAATGCTCAGATCCTTGCCCTGACAAAACAGATCAATCGAAACAGCTGCCTTGTGGCCATGTGCTACCGCGGTGATGATGTTCGATGGCCCGAAGGCGGAATCACCGCCGAAAAACACTTCCTTGCGGGTGGATTGAAAAGTCTCATCGTCGTTGATGATTGGCGTTCCCCAGCTGGTGAAACGGACGCCGGTGGATTTCTCGATCCAGGGAAAGGCATTTTCCTGACCAATAGCAATCAGAACATCATCGCAGGGATAGAAGGCCGGTTCTTCTCCGGTTGGAACAAGTTCCCGGCTGCCGTCTTCATGATAGACGGCTTCAACCTTCTCAAAGGTCATGCCGGTCAGTTTGCCATTTTCAACCACGAACTCCTTGGGTACGTGATTGTCCAAAATGGGGATGCCCTCGTGGATGGCGTCTTCTTTTTCCCACGGGCTGGCTTTCATGTCCTCAAACGGCGAACGGACAATGACCTTCACATCTTCGCCGCCCAGCCGGCGCGAGGTCCGGCAGCAGTCCATTGCCGTATTGCCGCCTCCAAGCACAATGACCTTCTTGCCAATTTTCTTGATGTGTTCGAAGGCGACGTTGGAAAGCCAGTCCAGACCTATGTGGATATTCTTGGCCCCCGCCTCGCGGCCCGGCAATTTGGGCAGATCCCTGCCACGCGGTGCTCCACTGCCGACAAACACGGCATCGTAGTCCTGATCAAGGATTTCCTGCAGGCTATCGACATACTTGTTGAATGTCGCCTTGATCCCAAGATCGAGCACATAGCCCACCTCTTCATCGAGCACCGACTCAGGAAGGCGGAAAGACGGAATTTCCGATCTCATAAAGCCACCGCCCTTGGCCTGGGCATCGAAGAGATGCATCTCATAGCCAAGGGGTGCCAGATCACGCGCCACTGTCAGGGACGCCGGACCGCCGCCGATCAGGGCGATCTTCTTGCCATTCGGCTTGCCGGCCTTCGGAAGCCTGGCTGTGATATCGTCCTTATGATCTGCAGCCACCCGCTTGAGCCGGCAAATAGCTACAGGCTCTTCCTCGACGCGGCCGCGCCTGCATGCTGGCTCGCAAGGCCGGTCGCAAGTCCGGCCCAGTACACCAGGAAAGACATTGCTTTCCCAATTGAGCATGTAAGCATCGGAATACCGCTGCTGAGCGATCAAACGGATGTATTCCGGAACCGGCGTATGGGCCGGACAAGCGTATTGGCAGTCTACGACCCGATGATAATACTCAGGGTCGTTGGTATTGGTCGGTTTCAAACCAGCCTCCTCTCCAAGCCGGAATTCCGTGTACGACTGCATACATTGAATTTATAGATAGGCCGTCTTGTAAAGGCCCAAGTTCAAAAAAGTGTCATATGCAAACAATTTAGGCAAAGAATGAACGTGCCCTTCTTGTCTGCCTGCCGAAGAATACAACCCTTCCTAGATACATCGCCCGCCATCGACTTCCATGGCGACACCGGTGATCATGCCGGCTTCATCTGAGCACAGGTAACAGGCAGCATTGCCCATGTCTTCCGGAGTCGAAAACCGGCCAATCGGGATAGTGGACAGGAATTTCGCCCGCATTTCCGGCGTGTCCTCACCCATGAAACTTTTAAGAAGCGGGGTTTCACCGGCCACAGGGCAAAGTGCATTGACGCGAACGCCATTCGGCGCCAATTCAACAGCCATGGTTTTGGTCGCCGTGATCATCCAACCCTTGGACGCATTGTACCAGTTCAGCTTCGGGCGCGGGCTGAGGCCAGCGGTAGAGGCAACGTTCAGGATCGTACCGGCGCCTTTTTCGATCATTCCCGGAACGAAATGCTTCGCGGTCAGATAGACCGACTTGCAGTTCACGGTCATCACCTTGTCGAATTCGTCTTCAGTGACGTCCTGCATCAGTTTCGGCAAATGCGTGATGCCGGCGTTGTTGACCAGAATATCGACGCCGCCGAGTTTTGATGCGGCAAACTCGGCCAGTTCGGCAACGCTGTCATTGCTGACAACATCAGTCTTTGCCGGTATGCCGCCGATATCTGCTGCGACTTGTTCGGCGAGCTCCATGTTGAGGTCTGCGATCAGGACCTTGGCACCTTCTGCCGCGAACTTGCGCACAATACCCGCTCCAAAACCGGACGCGCCACCAGTGACAATCGCCGTCTTGCCCTGCAATCTCATAAATTCCTCCTTCTAAACATCCGTTTTTTTGTTTTTGAAAATCAGCCGTGATAGGCAGCGACGGTCTTGAGCGTGGTGAAGCCGTAGAGCGCCTCAAAGCCCTTTTCCCGGCCATGGCCGGATTTGCCCATGCCGCCAAAGGGCAGCTCCACACCGCCGCCCGCGCCGTAGTTGTTTACGAAGACCTGGCCGGTGCGGATCTTCTTCGCAAGCCGCATCTGGCGGGCACCATCCCGGCTCCAGATGCTGGCAACAAGGCCGTAGTCAGTGCCATTGGCGATCGCGACCGCTTCATCTTCATCGTCGAAGGGAATAACCACCTGGACCGGCCCGAAGATCTCGTCCCGTGCAAGCTCATGATCCGGCGTGACGCCGGCAAACAACGTCGGCTTCACATAGCAGCCGCCCTCCGGCGCCTCATGCAAAACGCCTTCAGCTGCTTTTTCCAGATCGCCACCGCGGTCGAGAAATCCGGAGACCAAACCTTGCTGCTTGGCAGATATCAGCGGCCCGACATCAAGGTCAGACAACGCCTGCCCCACTTTGAGCTCGCGGTACCGGCCCGCCATGCGCGCAACCACCTGATCATAGAGCCCACGCTGAACGAGAATGCGCGAAGAGGCCGAACAGGTCTGGCCCGCATTCTGGATGCCCGCGTTGACAAGAAACGGCAGGGCCGCATCGAGATCGGCATCGTCAAAGACAAGCTGCGGGGACTTTCCGCCGAGTTCCAGCGTCACCGGAATGACGTTCTTTGCCGCGGCCGTCTGGACATGTACGCCTGTCGCCACGGACCCTGTAAAGCTGACGTGATGAATGCCCGGATGCGCGGAGAGCGCTGCTCCGGCTTCGGCGCCAAGGCCCGGCACAACATTCAACACCCCGTCCGGCAGGCCTGCAGCTTTGGCAAGGTCGGCAAACGCAAGGGCGGTCAGGCACGCGTCCTCGGCCGGTTTCAAAACACAGGCATTGCCTGTCGCCAGCGCCGCGCCAATCGACCGGCCGATGATCTGCATCGGATAGTTCCACGGTACGATGTGACCGGTGACCCCATGCGGTTCGCGCAAGGTGTAGACCGTATAGCCATCCAGATAGGGGATGGTTTCGCCGTGCAGCTTGTCCGCCGCGCCGCCGTAAAACTCCAAGTAACGCGCAAGAGCGATTGCATCGGCGCGCGCTTGTTTCAGCGGTTTGCCGACATCGATCGCCTCAATGCGCGCGAGATCCTCCACCCTTTCCAGCACCAGCTCCCTGAGCTTGAACAGGATCCGCCCGCGTTCAACTGCCGTCGTTCTGCCCCAAACGCCGTTTCGAGCGGCTTCGGCAGCCGCAACTGCCGCATCAATATCTTCCGGTGTGCCACGTGCGATCGCCCCAATTTCGGCGCCTGTCGATGGGTTGAACAGCGGCAGAGTGCCGCCGCCTGCCGGAACAGTCCACTTACCGTTGATCAGGCACTTGGCCGGATCGAACCAAAGATCCAATTCCTGGCGCATCATTTCTCCTTAAGCCGCAGTGATATCGCTTGGCAGAACCGGCGCGGCGGCGATCAATTGTTTGGTGTAATTGTGTTTGGGAGCATCAAAGACCGTGCCCGTCGGACCTTGCTCAACGATTTCGCCTGCCTTCATGACCAGCACCCGGTCAGTGATTGAGCGGACGACGGACAAGTCATGGCTGATGAAGAGGTAAGTCAGATCAAAGCGGTCGCTCAAATCCGCGAGCAGATCCAGAACCTGTGCCCTGACAGACACATCGAGTGCCGAAACGGCCTCGTCCAGAATGATCAGATCAGGCTTGATGATCAGTGCACGGGCAATCGCGATCCGTTGGCGCTGCCCGCCACTAAACTCGTGAATGTATTTATGCCGGTCGCCTGCGCTGAGGCCAACGCTTTCAAGCGCCTCAGAAACAGCGGCCTCCCGTGCCGCACCTTTCGGCGGTGTTTCCAGCAGATGGAACGGCTCGGTGACCAGCCGCTCAACCTTCCAGCGCGGATTGAAGCTGCCATAAGGATCCTGAAACACCACCTGCATGCGCCGGCGTACCGCGATATTCGCGTGATGATGGGTAAAGACCGGCTGGCCGTCGAACAGGATCTCACCGTCCTGGACTTCCTCCAGGCCCAGGATGGCGCGGGTCAATGTGGATTTGCCGCAGCCCGATTCCCCTACAAGGCCAAGACTCTCGCCTTTCTTGATCTCGAAACTGACGTTGTTCACCGCCCGGAAGTGGACCGTCTTGCCCCACCAGCCGTGAGAATGGGTGGCATATTCGCGCACCACGTTCTGGACCTTCAGCAATGGAGCGTCCTGAACCAATCCTTCCCGGTCCGGCACGTGTCCGGAGGCTTCCAAAAGCGCCTTCGAATATGGGTGCTGCATGGTGCGGAAAAGAGTTTCCGCTGGCCCAGCCTCAACCACCTCACCATCTTTCATGATCACCAGATCATCGGCGAGATCGGCAACCACTGCCAGGTCATGGCTGATCAGCATCAGGCCCATACCGTCTTCTGACACCAGTTTTTTCAAGAGATCCAGGATCTGTGCCTGAGTGGTGACATCAAGTGCAGTCGTCGGCTCATCGGCGATCAGCAGCTTCGGCCTCAAGGCAATCGCCATGGCGATCACGACACGCTGGCGCTGCCCGCCAGACAGCTCGTGCGGATAGCGGCTTAGCGGGAAATTGGCTTGTGGCAGTTCCGCCCGGCGCAAGGCTTCCGCAGCCCGCGTCATCGCTTCTGACTTGGAGACCTTCTCATGAACCAGAATGGTTTCAGCAACCTGTGCCCCAATGGTTTTCAGTGGATTGAGCGCGGTCATTGGTTCCTGAAACACCATGCCGACATCGCGGCCGCGGACCCGGCACAGATCTACCTCACTGAGCGCTAGAATATCCTTGCTATCCAGCGTGATCTTGCCCGAACACGCGGCACCGTTGGGAAGAAGCTGCAAGGCGCTGAAGGCTGACATGGATTTGCCAGAACCGCTTTCGCCGATGACACCCAGAATCCGGCCTGGCGCCACTTGCATGGAGACATCTTTCAGAACCGGTATTCCATGGATGGAAAGCGACAGGTTCTCGATCGACAGAAGGCTCACGTGCGTGCCCTCCTGAGTTTCGGATCGAGAAGATCGCGCAGACCGTCACCCATCAGATTGAGACCAAGTACGGTTAGAAGAATTGCAAGGCCCGGAAACAGTGCGAGATGCGGCGCCAACGAAATCATCGTTTGGCTGTCGGCCAGCATCCGGCCCCAACTGGCGGTTGGCGGCTGCGCGCCAAGACCAACATAACTAAGGCCCGCTTCCGCCAGGATACCGAGAGAAAACTGGATCGTTCCTTGAACGATCAGCAAGTTCGCAACATTCGGCAGGATATGCTCAATCGAAATCCTCGCCGGTCCCTTTCCGGCAACCCGGGCCGCCAGAATGTAATCCCGGTTCCAGAGCGACAGGGCAGCCCCTCGGGTCAGCCGGGCAAACACCGGAATGTTGAAGATGCCGATCGCGATAATGGCGTTGAGTGCGGATGCCCCAAAAACGGCCGTGATCATGACGGCAATCAATAGGCTTGGGAAGGCGAACACCAGATCATTGGCCCGCATGATCACTTCATCAAGCAGCCCGCCTTTGCGGGCGGCGGCGGCAAGACCAAGCGGCACGCCAATTGTCATACCTATACCAACGGCAACCAGTGCAACGGCAATGGACGTGCGCGCGCCGACCATAATCATGCTCAAGATATCGCGGCCGAACTGGTCGGTACCGAGCCAATGATCCAAGTTCGGCACTTTCATCCGGTTGGCGATGTTTAGAACCGTGGTGTCGTAAGGCACCCAGATGAAACTGATGAGCGCTGCACTGGCAAATAAAACGGTCAGGATCAAGCCGGGAAGCAACGTCCGGCTGTGAAGGAAAATACCCATCAGCGCCGCCGCCTCAGACGCGGATCGACCCAGGCATAGGCCATGTCGACCGCGAAGTTGACGACGATGACGGCAAACACCAGCAGCATCACCACGCTCTCAACGACAATGAGATCGCGGGCGCTGATCGACTGGAACACAAGGCGGCCAAGACCCGGCAGGAAGAACACATTTTCAATGATGATCGCACCGGCGAGCAGAAAGGAAAACTGCAGACCGAGGATGGTCAGCACAGGGATCAGCGCGTTGCGCACCGCGTGGCGCCATAGGGCCTGCCCTTTGGTGAGCCCCTTTGCCCGTGCAGTCCGGATGAAATCTTCACCAAGCGTATCCAGTAGGCTGGAGCGCATCACACGGGTGAGAATGCTGGCTTGCGGCAGGGCCAGGGCAATTGCCGGAAGTGTTAGTGCTTTCATGCCGGCAAAAACTCCAGCGTCCCACCCCGGAAAACCACCAGCTGAAAACCAACGCAGATTAATTGCGAACACCAGCACCATCAGCATGGCGAACCAGAAGTTAGGAATTGCGACCCCGAGCTGGGTGACCCCCATGACCGTGGCATCGACTGCAGAGCCCCGGCGGGACGCCGCCCAAATCCCGGCTGGAAAGGCGATCAGCGTGCTTAATGTGAGCGCATAAAGCGCAAGCGGCAAAGAGACCCAGAGCCGGTCGCCAATCATCTCCGCGACAGGTGTCCTATAGGTATAGGAGATACCGAAGTCACCGGTCAGAAGTCCACCGGCCCAAGACAAATACCGCTCCAAAACCGTACCATTCAGCCCCAGTTCCTCGCGCAGCGCTGCAAGCGTATCTTCCTGAGCATTGAGGCCGAGCATATAGGCGGCCGGATCGCCCGGCACGACTTCGAGCGCCAGAAAGATCACGGCGGAAGCCGCAACCAGGCTCAATGCAAGTGACAGCAGTCGTTTCAGGAAATAATGGAGCATGGACCTTCAGTCAGGCGCCCGCCAGACCGCAGCGGCTGCACCTCAAGCTTCAGCACGTATTGACGAGGCTAAATTTAGGGCTGACCAGCAGAAAACCGGTCAGCCATTACACATCAATCTTCCCAGTGGACCGCAGTCAGGTCTGTCGCCTGGGTCGGCTGGTTCTTCCAAAGCCCCTGGATCTTGGCGTTTGCGACCGTCGGATACGCCAACTGGAACAGGTAGCCGTTGACATAGTCGTTGGAGATTGTCTCCTGCGCCTGCTTGAGCAGTGCCGACCGTTTTTCCGGATCGTTTTCCGCCGTCAGATCTTCCATCAGTTTTTGGAAGTCCTTGTTGTCATACTGGAAATAGTAGTCCGGGCGGGCATAGATACCGATATCCATCGGCTCGGTGTGGCTGACGATCGTCAGGCCATAATCCTTGCCCTTGAACACCTGCTCCAGCCATTGCGCCCATTCCAGATTGGATATCTCGGTTTCAATGCCAACAGCACGAAGCTGTGCAGCAATGATTTCTCCGCCCCGGCGGGCATAAGACGGTGG
The DNA here is from genome assembly GCA_965230705.1 of Roseibium sp. Lineage (GTDB taxonomy): Bacteria > Pseudomonadota > Alphaproteobacteria > Rhizobiales > Stappiaceae > Roseibium. Next base: position 1,444,513 of record CBDDLN010000002.1, read on the forward strand.
CGGCAGTTTCATGGTCGTCTTGAAGCCATCCGCATGGCCCGCTTCGGCGAGCAGCTTTTTAGACATTTCCGGATCGTAGGCACTGTTTCCGGTCAGATCGACATAGTCCGGATTATGCGGTGCGAAATGGGTGCCGATGGGCGTGCCGTAACCAAACATGGCACCGTCGATAATCGCCTGCCGGTCGATTGCATGCGCAATCGCCTTGCGGACCTTCACATCATCCAGAGGCGGCTGTTTGTTGTTGGTCGACAGGATTGTTTCACCTTCCGTCGATCCGACCAGCACCTGGAAACGCGGATCGGCCTCAAACTGCGGCAGGTTTTCTGGAGCCGGGAACCCGACAAAGGCATTGACGTCTTCTGCCATCACGGCTGCGAAGGCCGCGGTTGGATCGGAAATGAACTTGAAGGTGACATTGTCCAGCTTTGCCGGCGTGCCCCAATAGTCCGCGTTCCTTTCCAGATCGATCCGGTCACCCTGCACCCAGTTGGAGAATTTGAAAGCACCTGTCCCGACCGGATTGGTCTTGATGTTTTCGATTGTTTCGGGCGCGACTATCACCGCATCGCCCCATGCCATATTGAACAGGAAACTGCCGTTTGGCGCCTTGAGCGTGACCTTCACGGTTTGCGGATCAACGGCTTCGATAGATTCAATACCAGCAAACAGTGCTTTTTGTGCGTTCTGACTGTCATCGGACCTGGCCCGGTCGAGGCTGAACTTCACGTCCTCGGCGGTCATGTCAGTGCCATCGTGAAATTTCACGCCGGAATGCAGCTTGAAGGTATAAGTTTTGCCGTCGTCTGAAATGGTCCAGCTTTCAGCAAGCCCTGGATTAACCGACCCATCCGGGCCAAAGCGGGTGAGGCCTTCAAAGACATTGGAGTAAAGCACGGAGTCAATTGCCCCGGCCGCAGCGCTGGTCGGATCGAGATGCGGCGGCTCCAGCTGCATGGCCACGGTGATGTCGCTTTTCGCATGTGCCAGCCCCATGCTGGCAGTCAGCGCCAGGACACTGATCAAGCTGGTTCCTAGTTTTCCCAAACGCATAGCTTCTCCCCTTTTGCCATTCGCTTATTGCGGCTTTGCCAAGAGCTCGATCAGCGATCGTCCCATGACCTTCGCGGAATCGAGCATGTCTTCCACGCCGACATACTCATCCGGTTTGTGCGCCAGATCCAGAATGCCGGGTCCATAGGCGATACAATTTTTGAGTTTGCCGATCCGGTCAATATGCTTTTGATCGTATGTGCCTGGGCTAACGACATATTCCGCCTGTTTGCCCATGGTTTCTTCGATGGCGTTGGCAACTGTCTTGACCACAGGCGCATCCTTGTCGGTCATGGTTGGCAACACCCGGTGCAACTCGCGCACATCGTAGCGGAAATCTTCCCTGCGGCTTTCGACGGTTTTCAAGACATCCATGACTTCCGCCTGAACATCTTCAATGTTTTCTTCCATCAGGAAACGCCGGTCGAGAACAACCCGGCAACTGTCGGGAACGCATGGGCTCGGCAAACCGGTGAAGTCTTCGTCCCCTTCCGCCTGGCCGCCATGGATCGAATTGATGTTCAAGGTGGACTGACGCGCGCCCTCTGGAACAACCGGCATTTCGGTGCGTTTTTTCGCCAGGGCCGGGAACAAGCTTTCTTCCATCTCATTGAGGACAGCGCCCATGTGGCGGACAGCACAATCCCCTAGAAACGGCATCGACCCGTGGGCAATCTCGCCATAGGTCTCCACCTCTGCCCACCAGACGCCGCGGTGACCAAGGCAAATACGGTCTTTGTTGAGTGGTTCCGGGATAATCACGTGATGCACCCGGTCCGGATCGAAATAGCCTTTTTGAGCCAGGTAGGCGACGCCGCCGTAGCCGCCGGATTCCTCATCCGCTGTGCCGCTAATTTCGATCGCGCCCGAGAAGTCCGGACAAACGGCCAGAAAGGCTTCGGCGGCAACAATACTTGCGGCAAGACCGCCCTTCATGTCGCAAGCGCCGCGGCCGTAAATCTTGCCGTCAATCAACTCACCGCCAAAGGGATCTGTTGTCCAGCCGTGACCAACATCAACCACATCGATATGGCTGTTGAAGTGAACGCACTCACCTGATTGCCTGCCTTCGCGCCGGGCAATCACATTCCAGCGCGGATACTTCTCACAGTCCCCTGGCGTGCCATGGGCCCGGATCAACTCGATTTCAAAGCCCTTTCCGCCCAGACGTTTGCCCAGATACTCGCAAATTTCGCGATAATTCTCACCCGGCGGATTGAGCGTTGGGATGCGCAACAGTTCCTGCGTCAGGGCGATCAGATCATCGCGCCTTCCCTCAATTTCCCGAATAAGCTGGTCGGCCAAAGACATTCAGAAACTTCCGTAATTGGCTAAAATACCAAGAATTATGCTACCTTCAGACTACGGTGCCAATACCGTAGGATCACGGTGCTATGACCAACTTCGATGAACTCGCATTTGATAACGCCCCCATGGGACTAACCCTGACGGAAAACCGCGTCATCAAGACCTGCAACGAGACGTTCGCGCAGATGTTCGGGTACGAGAAACGTGCATTGATTGGAGAGAGCTTCCGAAAGCTCTATGGATCGGACCAGGAGTTTCACCAGATTCGGGACATAGGCCTGGAACCCTTGCGCAAGTCCCTGCCCTATACCGACGAGCGCCTGATGCGCCGGTCGGATGGGTCCATGTTCTGGTGCCGGTTTCGCGCACGAACACTAACACCGCAAAACCCGATGGCACGGGTCGTACTGAGTTTCGCTTTGATCGAGGACACCGACAGTGGCCCCAAACTCACCCCAAGAGAGCGTGAAGTGCTTCTCTACCTCTCCAAAGGCCAAACCAGCAAGGAAATCGCCCTTGAGCTGACTCTCTCCCCCCGCACGGTGGAAGATGTCCGAGCGAGGTTGCTGAAGAAGTTTCAGGTCAAGAACGTTGCGGTGCTGCTCGCCCGGTTGTCGGGACATCACGGAACTCAAAGCAAACGCTAGCAGTTGCGATCAGGTCGGCCTGCCAGGCGTTAGTCCATTGATCTTCTGAACGATCGAGGCGGCATCAATCCCAAAATGCCGGTAGAGGTCGCCAATGGTTCCGGTCTGGCCAAAATGCTCAACGCCCAGCGGGATCGTCTGATGACCCGCCACACTGCCAAGCCAGGCCAGCGTCGCCGGATGACCGTCAATTACCGTGACCAGTTTGCAATGGGCGGGCAGTCCTTCCATCAACCGTTCTATGTGTGAAACGGCCGCTTGGTTGCCGCGCGACCGCGCCCGTTGCGCCGCCGTCCAGCCCGCATTCAACCGGTCAGCGGAAGTCACCGCCAAAACACCAATGTCGCGCCGGTTGCCCGCCAGTTGTCCCGCAGCCTTGATCGCTTCGGGCGCAACCACCCCCTGATACGCAATCACCGCCTCGCAGTTTGGCCCGGGTTTGCGTAACCAGTAGGCTCCGTCGATTGCGCCCTGGCGGAAATCATCGTCCGCGCGTTTCACCGGCTGTTCAATCGGATTGGTCGACAGGCGAAGATAAACAGAACCGCCGGTCTCATCCCGCAGCCAGGTGCGCTCGTCAGGGTCTCCCTCGCCATCACGTTGCAGGTAGTCGAAGGCCCATTCCATGATGACCGCCAACTCATCGGCAAAGGCCGGTTCGAAGGCTGCAAGCCCGTCCTGGCTCATGCCGATGAGCGGCGTGCCGATTGACTGGTGGGCGCCGCCTTCCGGCGCCAGTGTGACACCTGACGGTGTGCCGGCAATGATAAACCGCGCATCCTGGTAACAGGCATAGTTCAACGCATCGAGGCCCCGGCAGACAAACGGATCATAGACCGTACCGATGGGAATGAGGCGCTTTCCAAACAGGGAATGCGATAGGCCTGCTGCGCCGAGCAGCAGAAACAGGTTCATCTCTGCAATACCAAGTTCGATATGCTGACCTTCGGGCGTAAATTCCCATTTCGCAGTCGAAGGGATCCGGTGCTCGATGAAGGCGTCGGCCATGGCGTGGCGCGCAAAAAGCTTTCGGCGGTTGACCCACGGGCCAAGGTTGGTGGTTCCCGTTACATCCGGGGACGTGGTGACGATCCGTTCGGCAAGTTTGCTATCTCCTTTGGACAGGTCATCCAGCACCTTGCCAAACGCCATTTGGGTCGACAGATCCCGGTCCGTCTGCAGGTCTACTGCTGGCACCTCGATCTTGGCATCCGTATACCGGCGGGCGCCCTTTGCGAAAAACGGAACATTTGAGAGAAATTCCTTGAGCGCTGGAACATCGTTCACTGTCGCAAACGGCTCCCACTCTTCCCCTTCGCTTACACCCATGTGTTTTTGCCAGGCAGACATCTGCGTGCTGTTCATCAGTCCGCCATGGTTGTCCTTGTGGCCGGCGATCGGAGTACCCCACCCCTTGATCGTATAGGCAAGAAAACAGGTCGGCCGATCGTGGTCGATGGCGTCAAAGGCCGCCGCCATTGTCTCGGTGCAATTGCCACCGAGGTTTTCCATCAGCTCAGCCAGCTCGTCGTCGCTGCGCCTGTCGATGAGAGCCGTGACGTCCCCTTGATCTCCAAGGTCATTCATGAGCCGCTTGCGCCATACGGAACCGCCCATAAACGTCAGTGCCGAGTACTCCTGGTTGGAACAGGCGTCGATCCATTGCCGCAGGCGGTCGCCGCCCGGCTCCTCAAAAGCTGCCCTTTGCAAGGCTCCATATTTGACCCGGACCACGTCCCAGCCGAAGGCATCAAAGACCTTTTCGACCCGGTCGAACAGACCTTCGCGAACGATCCCGTCGAGCGACTGCCGGTTATAGTCGACAATCCACCAGCAGTTTCTCAGATCGTTTTTCCAACCCTCCTGAAGGGCCTCATAGATATTGCCTTCATCCAACTCCGCATCGCCGACCAGCGCAACCATCCGGCCGAGTGGAGCATCAGCTGACCAGGACTTTGCCTGAATGTAATCCTGGATCAGAGAGGCGAAGGACGTGATAGCCACACCCAGCCCGACGGATCCGGTTGAAAAATCGACGTCGTCGACATTCTTGGTCCGGGACGGATAAGATTGGACTCCGCCAAAACCGCGGAACCTTTCCATCTTCTCGCGGGAGAGATTGCCCATCAAATACTGCATCGCATGGAACACCGGCGAGGCATGCGGTTTTACGGCAACCCGGTCTTCCGGGCGGAGCGCTGAAAAATAAAGCGCGGTCATGATCGACACCATGGAAGCTGAACTTGCCTGGTGCCCGCCAATCTTGATGCCATCAGCCTTCGGGCGGACATGATTGGCGTGATGGATCATCCAGTGAGAGAGCCACAACAACCGTTGCTCGATGGTTTTCAAATGCGCAGTGCTCATGTCTCAGTTCCTGTGGCTACCGTTGCCCGTTCAATTTAGCACCCGCGCAAGACGGGTTTCTTGCTAATTAAGCGCCCTTCCGGCTTAATCTTGGAGAAATCCTCTACCAAACAGGTATTATTGAGTGACATCAGACAAACTAGACGCTTTTGATATCCAGATCCTGCGCGAACTGCGCCGCGACGGCCGGATTTCAATACAGGAGTTATCCGACCGCATCGGCCTTAGCCCGACGCCTGCCGCCCGCAGGCTCCGCCATCTGGAAGACCGTGGCATCATCACCGGCTATTGCGCCCTGATTGATGAGGTGGCACTGGGATATGAAGTTTCGGTCTTCGTCTCCGTCCAACTCGACAAGCAAATCGATATCTCGCTGGACCAGTTCGAAGCAGCCATTCAGGCATTTCCCGAAGTGGTTGACTGCTGGCTGATGACAGGCAACCGCGACTACCTGCTTCGTGTGGCAACGACAGGACTTGCCGCCTTCGAGACGTTCTTGACAGGAAAACTGACCAAGGTTCCCGGTGTTGCCAACCTGGAGAGTTCAATCCCGCTGAGGCGGGTGAAGTCCGGCGTCGCACGAACGCCTTAGGTCATGCCCACCTATGCCGCCTTGGCCAAGGGCTCGGTCGGCATCGCTTGGCTCAAATCCGCCAGAATATCGTCCAGATCTTCCAGCCCGACCGAGAGTCTTACAAGACCGTCGCTGATGCCATGTTCGGCCCGCTCTTCCGGCGTATAGGTGGAATGGGTCATGGACGCCGGATGCTGGATAAGCGTCTCCGTATCGCCCAGCGAAACGGCCCGATGGATCATCTCAAGGGCATTCATCATGTCGATGCCTGCTTGAAGCCCGCCCTTGAGTTCAAATGCAATCATGCCACCTGGTTGGGACATTTGACGCCCTGCCAGCTCATGCTGTTCGAAGCTTTCAAGACCCGGATAATGGACTTTTGAAACAGAAGGATGCGCTTCGAGCCATTCAGCGACCTTCTGCGCGGATACGCAATGGCGGTCCATACGCAACGCAAGCGTTTTAAGCCCACGCAGGATCAGGTGCGCATTGAACGGGGCCATGACAGCACCCGTCATGTCCTTCATGCCAACCAGGCGAATTTCACCAATCTGCTCTGCTTTGCCGACGACCAAACCGGCGACCACATCACCATGTCCACCGAGGTACTTCGTTGCAGAGTGCAACACTAAGTCCGCGCCCATTTCGATCGGGCGCGTCAGGTAAGGGGTCGCATAAGTATTGTCGACCACCACGGTTGCCCCCGCCTCATGGGCAATTTCTGAGATACTGGCGATGTCTACGAGGCGCATGTTGGGATTGGCTGGCGTTTCAAAATAGACAACACGAGTCTTGTCGGAAATGGATCCCCACAAGTTCTCCGGATCTGTCATGTCGACATGAGAGATCTTGATGCCGAATTTGGCAAGACCGTGCCGCATGTAGGCAAAGGTGCAGCCATACAGCGTCTTATCGACGATGACCTCATCGCCAGGTGCGAGCAGTGTCCACAACACCGACGTGATCGCACCCATTCCCGATGAAAGCGCGAGACCGGCTTCCGCGCCTTCGAGTTCGGCAATACGGCGTTCCAGCAAATCGAGCGTCGGATTGGAAATGCGGCTGTAGATATGGCCGCTGCGCTCACCTGCGAACATTTCACCGCCTGCTTCCGCAGTAGCGAATACGAAAGTCGAGGTCAGATGAAGCGGCGGTGTCAGAGCATTCTCATTCAACTCCGGCTCATAGGCGTGGTGAATGGCGCGGCTGGCAAATCCCCGAGTGTTGCTCATTGGCTGTCTCCTTAAATACAACGAGAGCAATTTACTGGAACTTGAAGCGCAGAAGATTTCAAATTATGCTAATTTGAAAATTGATATTAGCAGATTATGCCAACACAACCGCTCTATGGACTCAAAAGACCGTCAAATCATACGCGCCTTGCAGAAAAATGGCCGAATGACAAATCAGGACCTGGCTGACGCGGTCAATCTGTCACCATCGCCTTGCCTGCGGAGATTGCGGAACCTCGAAGCTTCGGGCGCAATCAGCGGCTATTCGGTCGAAGTTGATCCGGAAGCCTATGGGCTGCCCATCACGGTTTTCGTCCGCATTCGCCTTGAGAGGCACAACGAGGAAGATGTCAGAAATTTCGAAAGCCGAATCCAGCACATTGACGAAGTGCTGGAGTGCCATGTCCTGACCGGCGCCATGGATTATCAATTGCGCGTGGTCGTTTCCGGGCTGGACACCTACGAAGAATTTATCCGCAATCGGATCCACCCCATCGGAGGCATTGCCTCAATCGACACCAGTTTCGTCTATGGAACTGTGAAGAAGACTGCGGTATTTCCCGCAGTCGACTAGGCGACACCCTCCGCAGCCGCCTCGCCCTTCAGCCAGCGCAACAGGATCCAGGCCGCTAGGAGCGCCGGAATCAAGGTTGCCAAGGCGATTGCTGCAATGATCAGCGGTACGGCCCAGAGCGTCTCGAAATTGTTGAGTTTCACGTCCTGTTTCCGGTCCGGATAAAAGAGGATCTCGTGAGACGACCCGACCGGAAAATTCCAGTTGGGCGACGATTGACCGGTGCTTGCCTGGGTCAGTGAGCCGTCGGAAAACTCGTACTCGAAGACCGGACTGTAGATGGTGGTGTCTCCGTCCCACGGGGTCCAGTCTTCCCAATCATAGACCCGCACGACCGTCCCCATCGTCCTCACGCCACTGGCGTCAATGTGAAGGCTCTGGAACGTCAGGTAGACGACAGCAGCAGCGAACAATCCTGGCGTAATGAAAATCAGCAGCCACATCCGCCAGGATGCTTCCCGCTTGCCGTCCCGGGTGCGCAGCAGCCAGTTGTTTCCGCTCAAGGAGATATGAAACATTTTGGACTTCCTGCGCTTCCCATTGCCACTTGCTTATAACAGAATTTCAACGGCCTGCGCTGAGGCCTTCGTTCCGCCGAGCGGTGAAACGATAGGCAAAGCCTATCGCACATGCATCGGACATGTGTCGGATGCGGGAGAATTCCCTTTTGAATACCCTTGGCTTCATTCATAAAAACAGGAATTTTCCAATGCCCGCGTTCAACTTGAAAATCGGCACGGCTGCTGCGCTGCTGTTGACAGCCGTCACTTTCTTCCCGACATCCGCACTCGCAGTCGACCTGGAAGTGCTTGCTTCCCGGTTTCAGACCCTTGAAATCAAGGTTCAAAACAAGCCGGCAACTGCAGCTTCCCTGTCCACGCTGAAGTACCTGTCCATTCCCTACGATGCGGCAGGCTTTAGCGATGACGATCTGAAGGCCGTAACCGAACTGCCAAAACTGGAAGGCCTGACAATCACGGCCCAGTTTGATCTGACTCCCGACGGACTTTCCGCTATTGGCAACTCACCGTCGATACGTACTCTGGCCCTCAGCGGACTGCAGATCTCCGACAGGTCAGTCGCTGCGATCAGCAAGATGCCAAGCTTGAACAACATCAACTTCACCAACGTCAAAGGGATTACCCTGAGCGGTTTCAAGGCGTTGTCAGCGTCCCCCGGCGTTGAAAAACTCTTTTTAACCAATATGTCCGTTGGCGATGCTGCCCTGGAAATTCTGTCCACCATGGAGCGGTTGGAAAGGCTCAATATCTCCCGCACAAAGGGTGTAACCCCAACTGGCGTTGCAGCGCTTGCCAAGCTTCCGCGCCTGCACAACCTGGAAGTCAGTCATCTCTTCGTGGACGATGCCGCGCTGGAAGCCTTTGCAGGGCATGCATCTCTGAAAAGTCTCAATTTGAACAGCGTTGATACCATCACGGATGAAGGCATCAAGCATCTCGCTTCTATTCCCAGGTTAAGCGAACTGTATCTCAACAACACCATCATTACCGGGACGTCTTTCGCAGCCTTGGCCGAAGCGCCGCTGCTGAAAAAACTGCATCTACAGCGCGCCAGTGTGACAGACGCCAGCGCAGCAGACATCGGCAAGCTGACGCAACTCGAAGAGCTGAATCTGACCCGAAACCGCGTGGGCGATGCAACGGTCGCAGAAGCCGCCAAAATCATCAGCCTGACGAACCTGTCACTAGGGGAAACAAAAACGACGGATGAAGGCCTGAAGGCCTTTGCCGATCACGGATCCCTTTCCTACGTGACATTGTCCAAAACGGCAGTTTCCGACGCCGGAATAACGGCACTGAAGGGCAAAAACCTGCGCAGTGTCAATCTGGATGAAACCGCTGTGACAGACGCATCGGTGAAACACCTGGCCGGCCTTGAAATCGTCTCGTCCATCAATGTTCGCGACACCGGGGTAACGCCCACCGGGATTGACGAAGCCAAGAAAATCCGCGGTGATGGAAAACGCCTGAGTATCTATAAATAGGGCTTCCAAAGAGAACGAAAAAAGGGCCGCGCTCAGGCGGCCCTCAAGTTGGCTGGAAAGTACCTGACTTGCCCCGGACATTGTGCAGCGGAAGGCCGGAGCTTTCTGTTTGTTCAGGCGCGAACTCAGCTATTGCAGCCCATAGCTTCCGCTTTGGTCCCGCCGCGTGATCAGGAGGGCGGGACCAGAGGATTTCGCAAACTTCGCCAGCAGTTCCCGAGTCACCCAGAGGCGACCCATCCTTGGTTTATTCTGCTACGCTTTTGAGTGGTGCGGTCTCAACCGGAGCAGACCAGGCGCTGCGGTCAATGTTCAGATCAGCATAGTCGTCCGGGTTCAATACCGGACGGGCAATACCCGCCTTAAGCTGGTTGCGGAAATCGCGCAGCAACCGCATCGCCGTCGGGAACAGCATCATGATGGCCAGCAGGTTCACCAGTGCCAGAATACCCATCATCGGATCTGAGAAGAAGAACACGGCCGTTGCACCAGGAGCGACCGCCCCCAGAAACACAACACCCATAATCAGCACCCGCAGTACATTGAGCGACATCTTGTTGTCGGTCAGAACCGTGAGCGCATTTTCACCGAGATAATAGTTGTAAATGATCGATGAGAAGGCAAACAGCAGGATGGCTGCGGTCAGGAAATACTGTGCCCAGGAACCAAGGTGGAACACCATGGATTGCTGAGTCAGTGCGACACCATCAATGCCTTCTGCGCCTGGGACATAAACGTCGCCCAGCAGGATTACAAAAGCCGTACAGGAGCAAATGATGATCGTGTCGATAAAGACCGAAAACGCCTGCGTAATGCCCTGGCTGATCGGATGGCGCACTTCAGCAGTCGCCGCCACGTTTGGAGCTGAGCCAAGACCAGCTTCATTGGAAAACAGCCCGCGGCGCAGCCCCTGAGCAATGGCAGCGCCCATGCCGCCACCGACAACTTCTTCAAAGCCGAACGCATTCTTTACGATCGACATGAAGATTGCCGGAACCTCGGTGATGTTCAGCACGATAACGATCAACGCCATGAGGATGTAGCCAACAGCCATGACCGGAACGACCACATCAGCGGTTTTCGCGATGCGGTGAATACCACCGAAAATGATGACACCTGCGACAGCGGCAAGAAGAAGGCCAGACCACAGGCGTTCGATACCAAGACTGTCTTCAATCGCACCCGCAACAGTGTTGCCCTGGAATGCGTTAAAACCAAAACCAAAGGCAGCAATCAGGCAGATCGCATAAACAACGGCAAGCCATTTGTATTCAGCACCGAGACCATAGATGATCGCGCGGGCAGGCCCGCCCCGATAGTCGTTTTCGCCAACTTTACGTTTGTAGAGCTGGGCAAGTGAACATTCCACGAAGCTGGTTGCCATTCCAAGAAGAGCTGTTGCCCACATCCAGAACACGGCACCGGGACCACCCAGTGTGATGGCAACTGCAACGCCGGCGATGTTGCCGCCACCAACGCGCCCGCCAACGGAAACCAGCAGAGCTTCCCGGGCTGAAATCTTGTTCGGGTCCGCGGAATTGTTGTCGTTCCTCAATACGCGGAACATGCGCCCAAAATATTCAAACTGAACGAAACCCGTCGCCAGAGTGATAAACACCCCGAAAACGACCAAAATCGGAATTAGCGACCAGCCCCAAGTCAAGTCGCCGATCTTCCCGAAGATCAGCTCCAGAAATTCCATTCCACTCCTCCTTAAATTGTGCGGACCTCACCGCGACCAGGCGAGCACAATAGGTAGCGAGCGGCGTTTTTCCATTTGCCTAGGTTGCGTGCAGTTGGGGCGAACAGGTACAAGAATAGCATCAACTAGAGAAGGCCAATTGATTGTCTCGCGACCTGCCTCAAAACCTTCGCTTGCTTTGCAGCTATCACAAGTCAATCGCTGACGTTTGCCGGCAGCTCGGCGTTAACCGCTCGCAGTTCAATCGGTATCTGAACGGCAAAAGCTTTCCCTCGCTCAGACTGATGCAGAGAATGTGCGACTTCTTCGGAGTTGAAGAATCTGAACTTCTCATGCCGCACGGCCAGTTCACGGAACTGGTGCGCCTGAAACCAAATGAGGCGGCGGCCCGGGCCGAAAAAAATATCATAACGGCGATCGGAGAAGATGTCCGGATCGGGTCACGGGCAGCGCTCGACCCTTATGTCGGTTATTACTTCACCTACTATAACTCGATGTCCCATCCGGGAATGATCCTACGGTCTTTAACCCGCATCTACCGCACACCTTTTGGCGTTAATGTCAAAAGCATCGAAACCATCGGCCAACCAGGCGCGAGGCATTTTACCTGCAAATACGAAGGTGCGTGTTTCGTGCTTGGAGACCGGATATTCATTACAGTCATGGAAATGCTGACCCGTAACGAGGTGATGCAGATCATCCTTTACCCGAGCTACAACAATCGCATTCGCTATCTGACCGGCGTGGTCTCTGGCGTCGCGGCACGTGCTCCCCGCCCCCCTTCAGCGGCGCAAATTGTCTTTCAGTATCTTGGCGAAAACCTGGACTTGCGCAAAACCCTGAGGTTGTGCGGCCTTTTCGAGCCTGGAGACTCTGAAATTCCTGCTGATGTTCAAGGAATGTTATCCACCGGCATGCGCCAGGGAAGCCGATTGATGGAAGCACCGCTTCCATGAAATGCCACAAACTCGTCAGAGTGTGAATTCACCGCACAGACTGGTGCTCAAGAAAGCACGCTGTTCCTCGAAGGTCTCGCAATTCGTTAGGCAAAACTGCAGCTTTGCGTAGGCCATTTCCAGTGTCATATCGCGGCCATCGATCACACCTGTGTCCCGCATGACTTTTCCAGCAGCATAAGTGCCCAGTTCCATTCCCCCTTCTGGGCACTGGCTGACCGCGATGACCGGCACTTGACGCTCGAAAGCCCTATTCAGTGCAGCGCGTATCTCTGGAGTGTCCGGTGCGGTTCCCGATCCGTAGCACCTGAGCAATAACCCGTCGCTTTGCTCAACGGCAAAAGCCACAAGATCAGTGAACACCCCCGGCGTAACCGACACCACACCAACCTGGTGTTCGCTTACTGGATTTAGGGAAAACACGTCGGCCGGAATGGCCGGTGCAATCATCCACTCCTCAGCTTCAAACGCATCAAATGCGCGGGAGTGGGATTTACGGACCCGCGCGCCGTGCAGACATTGTCCGGCGAACTGAACCCATACGCCGGCTGGTGCGGTTTTCGCCGCCTGGAATGCGTCGCGCAAGTTTGCCGTGCCATCAGTGCCTTCAACAGTCAGCGGCAACATGGCTCCGGTAATCACGACCGGCTTATTTAGTCCGGACAGCGCGATGCACATGGCTCCGGCCGTGTAGGCCAGCGTGTCAGTGCCATGAATGATCACAAAGCCGTCGTACTGGTGATAGTTTTCGTGAACCGTCGATGCAATGCGATGCCAGTCCAGCGGTGTCGACCGCGCGCTGTCGATCAGCGGAGCCAGCGTTATGATGTCGACCGCGCCCGTGACTGCCTGGTTTTCTTGTAACTCGTCGATGGCCCGTTCAAGGACACCTTCACGCGGCGCAAAACCATCCGCGGTCCTTTTCATTCCAATTGTGCCGCCGGTATGGATCAACAAAATTGCCATAGGGTACCCTTACTCAAATCATGCCGCGTTCGGTTCAAAGACGCGTTTCTCATTCGCTCCGTTGGTGCTGCAGTCTAAGCACTCAAACCAGGTTCTGAACCGGCCGCATGTGGTGCTGAGTATACTCCAAGCAGCATCAAGGAGCGCCATCGTCAGGCAAATTGAAACAGATCATCTCCGCAAACCTATGGATCTAACCTGAGCCACTTTTACAAGCGGAATCAAAAACAAGGACCGGAACAGGTTGCGCCTCCTTCCAGTCCGAAATATATCTTTTTCCGACGATCCTGCCCGGTGAAGAGTTCAAGCAACGGCCGTAATTTTCATCGGCTTTTCAAAATACTTACGACCAGTGCAACTGGTTCAGAGACCGCTTGTATTCCCAACTCCGGATCTTCATCGAAAGTTTATTGACCCGGAGACCGACAATGACCGATTTGCGCTTGGCCAGCATTGGCGAATGCATGATTGAGATGCGCAAGACGGGGCCGGCCAGTTTCGAAATGGGCTTTGGCGGAGATAGTGCAAACACCGCCATATATGCGGCCCGGTTGCTTGCGGGCACAGCTCATAAGGTCGAATACATCACCGCCCTGGGCGATGATCCCTACAGCGATCAGATGCGCGCCTTTCTGGCGGCCGAAAATGTAGGGCTCAATCATAGCGGACGGCTGGAAGGGCGAATGCCCGGACTGTACTTCATTGAGACCAATGATGTCGGAGAACGCAGCTTTCACTATTATCGTTCGGAAGCTGCAGCCCGCGACATGTTCAAGGGCCCAACTGGTCAGACAACCCTAAGGTCGCTTACCGGCTTTGACTGGATCTATTTCACCGGCATCACACTGTCAGTTTTGGACCAACAGCAACGCACGGATTTGATGATTGCACTGGCAAACGCGCAGAATGCTGGAAAGAAAGTCATTTTTGACGGCAATTACAGGCCTCAATCATGGCCGGATCTCACAACCGCCCAAAACGCCTTCAATGCGGCCCTGAGTACATCGGACATCGCCCTTGTCACATTCGAAGATGAGCAAGCTCTGCACGGTGATAGCAAACCGGAGGAAACGCTTGCCCGATTGAGGCAGGCAGGCGTCATCGAAGGTGCGATCAAACTGGACCACAAGGGCTGCCTGATTTTTGATGAGGCCGGCGAAACACTGGTGGCGGTGGAGAAGGTCATTGAACGGCCCGTGGATACGACCTCGGCCGGAGATTCCTTTAATGCGGGATATCTTGCCGCAAGGATGACAGGCCACGATCCGGTTGAAGCGGGCCGCGCAGGAAACGCGCTGGCCGGAGTTGTCATTCAATACCGGGGCGCCATTATCCCGGCTGAAGCCATGCCTTGAGGAGACCGGCGCAAGGGCTTGCGCTCTTGCCGGTCTCACTCAATGTTCTACGGCCGATCAATAGGCCGTTGTCACTATGATTTCGACTTTGAGTTCAGAGCGCGCCAGTTTCGCCTCACCACACGCTCGCGCAGGTGCATGGCCCTCCGGCACCCAAGCGTCCCAAACTTCATTCATTTCAGCAAAATCCGACATATCAGCGAGCCAGATGATTACCTGCAGCATCTGGTCACGCGAAGAGCCCGCTTTCTCCAACAGCGCGTCGACCCGCGCCAGGCAGTCCCGCGTCTGGTCGGCAACGGTTTCGCCCGCACCAACCTGGCCACACAAATAGGCTACGCCATTGTGCTTGACGATCTTGCTCATGCGCTGGCCGGTTTCGATCCGTTCAATCATTCTCTCTGCTTCCCTTCATTTCGTTCATTTATCAAATCAGTTTAGAAAGGTTGTCCTACCGCAAGGAACTGAGCGTTCACAGATCACAAAGACCACAGACATTCCGTCTTGCAGTGGGTGAAAACCTAAGTTTGGGATTTCGGGGCTTAGTGGTTTCCGGTTCCCGCGGGAGCGGTGGATTCCCGCGCAATTATTTCACCAGCAATCGCGATATCGCTACCGGCAAGTCCCTCTTCAAAAATCCTGCTCACAGAAGATGCGGCCAGCTCTTCAATTGGCTGGCGCACTGTTGTCAACCGCGGCACGACGAGTGATGCAAGTGAGATATCGTCGAAACCGGCAACCGACAGATCTTCCGGGATATTGAGCTTCAAATCCTGTGCGCTGCGCAGAACGCCAATTGCTTGCTGGTCACTCGCCGCCGCAATGGCCGTAGGGCGCAAGGCTTGTTGCCCCGGATTGAGCAGCTTGCGGCCAAGCTCCTCGCCGCTTTCATAATCGAACTGGCCTTCGAGTACGATCAATTCGATCGGATCCCCGTCAGAGGACAGGGCCTTGATCCGAGACACGAAACCATCCTGCCGCTGCCGCGCAACTTCCATATTCTGCGGGCCTGCTATGTAGGCGATCCGCCGGTGACCGAGTCGATAGAGGTGATCCGCAACCTGTCCCGAACCATCAAAATGGTCAGTGGCAACCAGAGGCTGATCCGCAAAGCGGCGGTCAAGCGAAACGATGGGAACATCCGCCTTATGAGGCATCCCTCCGTCAGACGTTGCAACCACAATCACCCCACGGACGGCCCTGTCGAGAAGCGCTGCAATCTGAGTCTTCTCCGCCTGCGGGTCGTCATGCGAGTTAGCCAGCATGACCGAATGACCACGTTTTGCCGCTTCCATTTCCACGTTCTTGGCGAGCTGGGCAAAAAACGGATTGGTAATATCTGGAACCACCAGACCAATGACATCGATGCTGTTGGTACGAAGCGCCCGTGCCGCCAGATTAGGCTTGTAATCGAGCTCTTTCATCGCGGCTTCTACCCGCAGTTTCAGCGGATGCTTGACGGCCTCGTTCTTGGCCAGAACTCGTGAAACAGTACCAACGGACACGCCGGCTTTCCTGGCAACGTCTTTGATCGTTGGCATGTTCGGTGCGCCTCCTTGAAATCACCGCTGCTCTTGAACCACTCCTGAACAATCCGATCAAGCAGAAGCTTGGGTTCAGGTTTCGACGGAGGTGAGAACTTGTTCCAGTTCCTCGAGCAACGGCAGGGAGGATGCGGCACCCTTGCGTGTGGTTGCCATCGAAGCCGCGCGTATGGCAAAGGCAACCGCGTTATGGAAGGCTTCTCCTTGAGCCAGTTTTGTGGCTAGGGCGCCGTTGAAACAGTCACCTGCTGCAACAGTGTCTATCGCATCTACGCATGGCGCTGGAAGTACGCCCTCACCGCTGTCAAAGGACCAGGCAACACCAAGTTCGCCCATAGTCACAATTGCGCCACGCAATCCAAGTTCCCGCAATTGCATGGAGGCTTCCCGAGCCTCGTTCAAGGTTTTCGGCTCCTGCCCAACGATCCTTCCAGCTTCATGCGCATTGGGCGTCAGAAGATCAAAGGAAGAAAAAACTTCCCTCCCCCAATCTGGTTCGGGTGCGGGTGCAGGGTCCATTACGACCAGGGCGCCTGCCTGCCGCGCAGCCTTCGCGGCCGCCAACGACGCTGAGAGATCAACCTCGTTTTGAAGGAGAACAACACTGCTGGACTGAATGACACCGGAGTGGGAAAGCACATGATCAGGCTGAAACAGACCGTTCGCACCGCTGGATAGCCGGATCATGTTTGCGCCGTCCGGTCCGACATCGATAAAAGCCATTCCGGTTGCGGTACCGGTGAGCTCCACGAGCCACGCATCAACACCAAAGTCATGAAGCTGCCGGACTGCGTCCTGCCCAAATCCATCCTTACCGATTGCGCCTATCAAGTATGTCTTGGAGCCAAGGCGGGTGGCAGCGACGGCTTGGTTGGCGCCCTTCCCGCCGAGTGAAATTGACGTTTGGCGGACAGCAACAGTCTCCCCGATTTTCGGCCAGCGATCGAGGTAACTCGTCAGGTCTATATTGATGCTTCCAACAACGGTAACCGGCTTCAAAATGGAACCCCACTCACAAGAATGATGTTCGAATAGGGCACGACCTCTCCAGTACGGATCACGGCACGGGCCTGTTCCGTACGTTTCTTAAAATCTTCATGCAGTACTTTCGAGACAACAATCTGCTTTTTGGTCTGGGTAGACCAGTCGTCAATTTCCCCCTGCATGGTAGCGGAAACGTCCAAAGCTGCCTCTTCAGCCCAGACCACCGCTTCAATGACGAGTTCGGAACGCAAGGCATTCAGAACCTCGAAAAAACCGGGAACTCCGGGAGAGACCGCCAGATCAATCACGTCAACGCCTTTCGGCACCGGCAGTCCGGCATCCGCAATGACGATTTCGTCCAGATGCCCCAGAGAGGCTACGAGTGCACTCAGATGGCGATTTAAAAGCACTGTCCGTTTCATTTCGCTGCGTATCTCGCCCGGTAGTGATCAAGGATAACAGCTACGACGATCACGACTCCAGTAATCATCTGGCGCATGAAGTCGCTTAGTCCAATCAAAATGAGGCCATTGGCGAGAACTCCGATGATAAAGGCGCCTAGGAGAGTGCCAATTACCGAACCGCGCCCGCCGCTCAGACTGGTCCCACCGATGATCACCGCAGCAATTGCGTTCAGTTCAAATCCAATCCCGGCAATCGGGCTGGAGATGTTCAACCGGGCCATGTAGACGATCGCAGCGATCCCCGCAGTCAGGCCACATATTGTGAAGGCAGCGACCTTGTACCAGTAGACGGAGTGGCCTGCGAGACGGACTGCTTCTTCATTGTTGCCTATGCCATAAAGAAGGCGTCCGAACACCGTGAAGTTCAATATGAACCAGGCCACGACGACGAGGAAAAGAGCTACTAGAAAAACGACCGGCACGCCGTAGATCATAGCGGACCCAAACTCTTCGAAGGCATAAGGAAAAGAATAGATCGTCTGGGCCTCAGATACCTGCAGCGCAGCGCCGCGCGCAATATTGAGCATGCCCAGCGTGATGATGAAAGACGGCAAAGACCAATAGGCGCTGACGACACCGTTAAAGACACCACAGACAACACCGGTCATGGTTGCCGCCACAATTGCAAGCGCGATGGCTTCCGCCGGGCCGAAACCAGGTAGAGTGATTGCCTTACCTGCGACAACCGCCGCAAAGGCCATGACCGATCCCACGGATAGATCAATTCCTCCGATCAGAATGACGAAGGTCATTCCAACGGCGAGAACCAGGTTGATGGTGATCTGGGTCAGGATGTTGGTAATGTTGTTCGCAGTCAGAAAATGCTCCGTAAATACGGAAAAGAACAAAATCAGCGCCAGCAGGGCGAGTCCAATCCCTGCGTTGTTGACGACAGAGCGGACGGAAAACTTCCCCGGGGCTGGCGCGGTTTCGCTGAGAAATTGGGATGTCATTGGATCTGCCCTCCCGCCGGCCGGGCTTGCCCATAGGCCAGTCTTAGAATTTGTTCTTCGGAGAACTCCGCCTGCTGAAGTTCTCCCTGGATCTCGTGTTCGGCCAGGACCAGAATTCGGTCTGCCAGTGTCATCAGCTCAGGCATCTCCGAAGACACCACGAGCAGGGCAACCCCCTGCCGGGCGAGGCCTTTCAAGATCGCGTAAATTTCAGCCTTGGCGCCGACATCGACGCCACGCGTCGGCTCATCAAGCAGAAGCACTTTCGGGTTCCGGGCAAGCCATTTTGCCAAAACAACCTTTTGCTGATTGCCGCCGGAGAGACTTGAGGCCGCATCGGAAATCTTGCCGTACTTGAGTTTGAGATTGGAGCCATTTTCCCGGGCCATCCGGTTTTCTGCCGAGAACCTCAAAAGACCCGATTTTGAGACCGCACGCAGGTTGGCAAGCGAGACGTTTGCCGCGATCGGCATGTCCAGGATCAAACCTTCGTCCTTGCGGTCTTCTGTGACGAAACCGATTCCGCCCGCAATGGCGTCCCGCGGGCCTTTGAACCGGACTTCACTGTGGTCGCGATAAACCCTGCCGGATTTGATTGGGTCTATCCCGAAGATGCCGCGCAACAACTCCGTCCGGCCCGCTCCCACCAGGCCTGCAATGCCGACAATCTCGCCGTAATTCAGATCAAACGTAACCCCGTCGTTGCCCGGGTTCGCCGTCGTGACAAGCTTTTCGACCCGCAGGGCCGACCCGCCAAAAGCGGCTGGTCTTGCGTCATCAGTGGCTGTCGATGCCAGCTGGCTGCCGACCATTCGTTGCACAACACCATCGGGCGTTGTGTCCGAGATCATGTCCGTTGCAATGGTTTTTCCATTTCGAAACACGGTCACCCGGTCGCAATTGGCAAAAACCTCTTCAAGATGGTGTGAAACAAAGACAACGGTAACACCATCCGCCTTGATACCCGCCACAATATCGAACAGCCGCCTGGTCTCCCGCTCAGTCAGCGTCGCAGTCGGTTCGTCGAGGATCAGTATCCGGCTTTTGGTTTGGAGTGCCCTGGCTATTTCGACCAACTGGCGGTGCGCTATTCCAAGCGAGCTAACTGGTGCCCTAACGTCGATGTCGGTTAGTCCGATCGCATCCAACGCCTGCCGGGCACGCCGGTTCATTTCCCGCCTGTCGAGGAGGCCAAACCGGGTCTTGGGCATCTTTTCGACCGAAATGTTTTCCGCAATGCTCAGGTGATCCAGAAGGTTGAATTCCTGGTGCACAACCTGAACGCCGCTTTCCTTGGCCTCATGCGGACTTGCTGGTCGGTAGCGTTCTCCTGCGAGGATGATGCTGCCGGCATCGTAGGGAAACACACCTGAAAGGATCTTGATAAGGGTCGACTTTCCGGCCCCATTTTCTCCGACCAGGGCATGAACCTCGCTCTGATCCAATGAGAAACTCACGCCATCAAGTGCTTTCACACCTCCGAAGTGTTTCTTCACCCCCTCAACGGCGAGGAAGGGAGCAGCATGCGCCTGGGCATGCTCAGCAAGAGGCCGGGCAGTCGCCATGTTACGTCCAGTCGTATGTCTGAAAACAGAGAACTCCCGCCTGCAGGCTGAACAGGCAGGAGTACCAGGGTGCGCGGGCTACTGAGCAGCGACCAGCTCGATCGGCGTCTTGACCCAACCCTTGAGGGGAGCTCCGCCCTTGACCACGTCAAGAGCAAGATCAATGGAGTTGGCCGCCATGTCTGTGCCGAACTGATCAACTGTTGCCAGCAGACGCCCATCTTCAATCATCGGCCCGACTGCAGGGATATTGTCGAAACCGACCACAAGAATGTCTTTGCGGCCCGCACTTTCAAGCGCCTTCACAACTCCGATTGCCATGGAGTCATTTGCGGCCATGACCCCTTGAACATCCGGATGAGCTGTCAGCATGTTGGAGAACACCGTATTGGCTTCTTCCGTCTCCCAGTGCGCAGTCCGGCTATCAAGCAGGTCAAGCTTGTATTCGGCGACGGAATCCTCAAATCCCATCCGGCGCTGATTGGCATTATCCGCGCCCGGATTGCCTTCAATGATGACAACTTTCGCACCCTCACCCAGCTTCTTGCCAAGTGCATCCCCGGCGAGTTTAGCGCCGCCACGGTTGTCCGGACCGACAAAAGCAAGCTCAACACCTTGCTGTTTCTTGGCCTCTTCATCCAGCGCGACGTCAAAGTTCACCACAACGATACCTGCGGCCATTGCTTTTTTCAGAGGCCGAACCATGGCGCGGGAATCTGCCGGTGCGACGACAATCGCATCAACGCCTTGGGTGATGAAGTTCTCAACTGCGTTGATCTGAGACTCAAAGTCAGTTTCATTCTGCATTCCAACAGCGAGCAGTTTGTAGTCGCCGCGCTTTTTCTCATGCTCTTGCGCACCCACCATCATGTTTTGAAAGAACTCATTGGCGAGTGACTTCATGATGAGGCCGACGACTGGCTTGTCATCGGCTTGCGCGGTTCCTGCAAGCAAAGCGAGACCGGTCGCCGCGGCGGCGGCGATTTTAAATAACTTCATGATTTTCCTCCCGATTTACCTTGTGTTGCCACTTCAAGATCCGAAGCAACCTCGGCTGAAAGAATGAAATCATGAGTGTGGCGAAACGTCAATATGAAACGTTTCATTTTTTTGAATGCATTCATTTTTAAAGGGAATTTGACTTCATCAAGGCAAAATCAAGTCACTTGGTGAGTGAATTTTTCGGGATTCTCCGCCCGAAAAGCCCCTACATCAAGCGAGATAATACTTCTGAGATTTGCTTTATCTGCCCATCCAGCCGCCATCCACGGTCAGGACCGTGCCGTGGACATAGTCGGATGCGGTGGAAGAAAGAAAGACCACCGGACCAGCGAAATCTTCCGGCGCTCCCCAACGGCCAGCGGGAATACGTTCCAGAATCGATTTGGATCGAACCGCATCTTCACGCAGAGCCTGAGTGTTATCGGTGGCAATGTAACCCGGCGCAATCGCATTTACATTCACACCGTGCGCCGCCCACTCATTGGAGAACGCCTTGGTCAGCTGCGCTATCCCGCCTTTGGATGCCGCATACCCCGGCACCGTAATACCGCCTTGAAAACTCAGCAGAGATGCGATGAAAATAATCTTCCCGCCCCCCCGGGCGACCATGTCTTTTCCGATTTCGCGGGTAAGCCGGAACTGCGAAGACAAGTTGACCTCTATGACTTCGTCCCAATCAGCATCAGTATGCTCAACCGCAGGTGCCCGTTTGATGGTGCCTGAATTGTTGACCAGGATATCTACTTGGCCAATTTCCGCACGAACCTTTTTGGCAAAGCCCAGCACCGCAGCCTTGTCCGCAAAATCGCATTGGAAACTTGTGAACCTCCGGCCAAGCGCCTCCACGTCATTCTGCACCGCGCTTCCTTGCGGCTCCAAAGAAGCACTGACGCCAATGATATCTGCGCCAGCTTGGGCAAGGGCGACGGCCATCGCCTTGCCAAGACCGCGTTTGCATCCGGATACGAGGGCGGTCTTGCCCGACAAGTCGAACGAAGCATGTGTCATTGAAGTCAAACCTGTTTTAGCGGGGACACCTATCTATAGACAGCTGTCGGAAGCCACATTGAGAGTTCCGGCACGAAGGTCAGCATCAGCAAGACCAGGACAAGCGGAATGAGGAAAGGCGCGGTCGCCGAGACGCAACGTTCAAACGGAACGTCCGACACTTTAGACAGCACATAGAGAACCAGTCCGACCGGTGGGGTTAGCAACCCGATCATCAGGTTTAGGATCAGGATGATGCCAAAGTGAACGGGGTCGACACCCACTTCCATCGCTACGGGAAGAAGCACCGGTGTCAGGATCGTGATGGCCGCGAGGGTCTCCATGAAGCAGCCGACAACCAGTACGATCAACATGATGATCAGTAGGATTGCGATTTTGCCATCCACAAAGGCAAGCAGATGCTGGGCGAACATTTGAGCGACCTGATTAGCTGTCAGGATCCAGGCAAAGATCGCGGAAGCTGCAACGATCAGCATGATTGACGCAGTGGTTTCGACCGTGTCCATCGACACACGCAAAAACCTCTTGCCATCGAGGGTCCTGTAGACAACGAACCCCAAGAACGCTGAATAGGCCACTGCAGCGATCGCAGCTTCGGTCGGTGTGAAGACGCCGGTCAGGATCCCGCCAACAATGATCAGCGGCGTAAACAGAGGCAGAAGAGCTTTCCAGAGAGCTGACAAAAACGCACGGACTTGAAACCGTTCATCACGCGGGTAGTTTCGGATTTTGGCGTAAACAGCCACCATGACCATCAGCGCCATGGCCATGATCAAGCCGGGAATGAGGCCTGCGGCAAACAACTGGCCGATCGATGTATCGGATATCACACCATAAACGACCAGTGGCAGGGATGGCGGAATGATCGGTCCAATGGTCGACGAAGCCGCTGTAACGCCCACTGAAAAATCAGTGTCGTATCCAGCTTCGCGCATCGCCTTGATTTCAATATTGCCAAGCCCGCCTGCATCGGCCACAGCAGCACCTGACATACCGGCAAAAACCACACTGGCGCCGACATTCACATGTCCAAGACCGCCATACATCCAGCCAACGGTGGCTCGAGCAAACGCAAAGATCCGTGACGTGATCCCGGCCGAATTCATCAAGTGTCCGGCCATAATGAAAAAGGGCACCGCAATCAGAGGAAATGAATTGATGCCATTGACCATGTTGTGAAGCACCACGACATCAGGCAGTCCCGAAATCATGATGAACACCAGAGACGAAACACCCAGCGCAACAGCGACAGGAGCTCCTGCAATCAACATTGCAAAGAGCAGCACAAACAGAATTATCAGACTCATCTCAGGCCGCATCCCTGTTTGAATCAATAGCTTCGTGAAGGGAGTGTTCTTCCAGCTCCCGGACAACGTCTTCCGGCGCTTGGCGGATTTTCCGCACCAGCCAAACCAGCGAATAAAAAGCCATGACTGCAAGTGCGCCGCAGACACACCAGTAAAGAAGACTTTTCGGGATCTCGACCGACGCCATTTTTGTGCGAGTCTTGTTCGCCAGAAGGACGGCGAGATAAGCCATGTAACCAAAGAAGAGGAACGATAGCAGCTCCATGGCAACTGCCAGCCACTTGCCGGCTTTCGGTGTCAGGTAGCGGTAGAAAAACTCCAAAAAGATATGCGTTCCCTTTCGGGTAACAGAGATCCCGCCGAAGAACCCGACCACTATGAGCATGTAACGGGCTATTTCCTCCGTCCAGGCCAGGCTGTCATTCAGGACATAGCGGGTAAAAAACTGCAGAAAGACGATTCCGGCCAGTACCCAAAGGGCGATCAGACCGGCGAGGTCTACAAATCCAAAATCAGAGACATTTGCCGTTTCATCGGAAAAGTCGATCGAAGGAGGCGCCTTGTCGGCGCCCCCTCCCCCATGTCGGGACTTGTCCATTATCCAAAACTCCGGATTGCAGGCATCACAGCGCGCCGAGGCGCTCAAAGTGCTCCATCGTATAAGGCACTTCGTCACCCGTCAGCAGAGGACGGACAGCATCCTGAAACGGCTTTTGGTCAACCTTGTTCACCTTGATACCCTGCTCTTCGAACCAGGCGACAAGGTCCTGTTCGGACTGATAGATCTCTTCGGAAACCTTCATCGCAGCGGTATCCAAGACCTCACGGACAACAGCCTGGTCATCGCCCAGGCCAGAAAGCGCTGAATCGGATGCAATGACCAGCAAGGAGTTCAGGATATGGCCGGTCAGGTTGATGTTGGACTGAACTTCATAGAACTTCTTGAACTTGATGGTCGGCAACGGGTTTTCCTGCGCATCGACCACACCCTGCTGAAGAGCAAGGTAAACTTCCGAGAAAGCCATCGGTGTCGGATTCGCACCAACCGCATTCGGGAACATCAGCATCAAGGGCGAGTTCGGCACGCGGATCTTGAGCCCTTCCATATCAGCCGGGCTGAGGATCGGCTTATTGGAGGTCACGTGGCGCTGGCCATAATAAACGAGACCAAGAACATGATTGCCTGTCGCTTCATTGTATCCGGCAGACAACTCCTTGAAGAGATCGCTCTTGCGGTAGTTCAGCCAGTGATCCCAGCCGCGCATGATGAACGGATAGTCTGAAATGGCGATCGGACCGTAGTACCGCTCAACGAAGCTCGGGCCGGTATAAATGATATCCACCGCACCAATGCCAAGTCCCTCGTTGATCTCGACTTCCTTGCCGAGCGACGACGCCGGGAAGACCTTGATCTCAACACGGCCGGCCGTGCGCTTGGCAACCTCTTCAGCCGCCCATTCCGCTACCTGATGATAGCCGGATCCGGTCTCGTAAACATGCGCCCATTTAAGGGTCGCCGCCTGCGCCGCACCTGCTGCAAGCGCGGCAACACTCACCGCAATCGCTGAAGCGATTTTCTTAAGTGACATTTCATTTTCCTCCCAAAACTCCGGCGAACCGGAAAAACAAGATCGGGCCATGCCTGCCGTTGATCTCAACTAGAATATCTAATATACAAGTTATGAAGTTTGGCAACCCCCCATGAAAATTCTAAAGAGAATGGGGGATTTCAGCCGAGGAGGAGGATTGGCAATGAGGTGTCATGACTGAAGAAAGTACGCAGTCGAAGGCCAATGGGCGCAGGAAACGCGCACCAAACGCACCGCCGTCCACACCGCTCCGCTACCCGACTGGCAGCGCACGAACGCTTGCCCAGATTCAATATCAGGAGCTTCTTGAGCGCATAACATCGATGACGCTACCGCCCGGGTCCGCGATATCTGAAACCGATCTTGCGGCTGAAGCCGGCGTCAGCAGAACACCGGTTCGCGAGGCAGTACAACAGCTCGCACGCGAGGGCCTTGTCGAAGTGGTTCCAAAGTCCGGCACCTTCGTAGCCCGTATCCCGGTCTCGGCTCTACCGGAAGCTCTGATTGCAAGGCGTGCGCTTGAGGGCATGACTGCCCGGGCCGCAGCAACACTTGCAACAAAGAGTCAGGAGCTGTCGCTGCGTGCCATTTTGGAAGAGCACAAGGAACTGGCGCTGAGGGGAGAGCGGGAGAAATTCCACAAATCGGATGAGAGGTTTCATGAGCAGGTCGCAGTCGTTGGCCAGCTGCCCGGCTTGTGGCGTCTGGTACAGCAGGTGAAACTGCAGCTAGACCGGTTTCGGCGTCTGACGTTGCCGGAAGAAGGCCGGATGGACCTTGTCATCGCCGAACACACTGCCGTTGCAGATGCAATTGAGGCCAATGATCCAGATGCCGCAATGGCCGCAATCGAGACCCATTTGTCAGGGTTGCAGCTGCACGTCGAAACGGTCGTGAGCGCCCATCCGAACTATTTCATCTACGACATGGATCCGAGCGACCTGTTGAAGATCTGATCCGCCGCATCAGGCGGCCCCCATAGCATTTCAAAAATGGAGTCTTCTAGACAATGGACATTCGTCAGGTGTGCAGCCCCAAGGAAACCAAGGGGTTTGATACCGAGCAATTGCGGGCCAACTATCTTGTTAGCAACCTCTTTGCCTCCGGCAAAATAGCTATGGCCTACAGTCACCTAGACCGGACCGTCGTCGGTGGTGCAGTTCCTGCAGGCAATGCAATCCAGCTTCAGTCCAACAAGCAAATCGGTTCTGAGAACTTCCTTGACCGCCGGGAAATCGGCATCATCAACATTGGAGCTGCAGGAACGGTTGAGGCGGACGGAACTAGCCATGAATTGGCGTCACGTGAGTGTCTCTATCTGCCCAAAGGTACCGTAAACGTTTCTTTCGCAAGCAAGAGCGCCTCCGACCCGGCCCGCTTTTATTTTATCAGCACGCCAGCGCATCACGCCTACCCGGCCAAGAAGATTGCCGAAGCTGATGCCAACCGTCTTGATCTTGGTGAAACATCGGACGCGAACATCCGTATCTTGCGTCAGTACATCCATCCAGACGTTTGCAAAAGCTGTCAGCTGGTCATGGGCATCACCACCATTCTAGACGGTAGCGTCTGGAACACCATGCCTTGCCACACCCATGACCGCCGTTCAGAAGTCTACCTGTATTTTGATATGAAAGAGGACACGCGGGTATTCCATTTCATGGGCGAGCCCCAGGAAACACGTCACTTGGTAATGTCTACAGAGGAAGCTGTTCTGTCGCCTGGCTGGTCGATCCACAGCGGCGCTGGCACAGGCCGTTATAGCTTCATCTGGTCAATGGCCGGCGACAACCAGGACTTTACCGACATGGACTTCGTCGCAATGGGCGACCTCCGGTAAAGGCAACGCAGGCCCCTGGAGGCCAACGCTTCGAACAGTATTTTGAGGTCAGGCAGCAACGAATTCACTTGTTGCCTGATCCACCACCAAAGAAGCTGTTGCCTCTTGCCTCAATATATGAGCAACACCGGCTAAAATTCCTTTTCAAAGAAGACACCGGCTTTCGAAGATCCATCCGCACCGACCTCTCCACGGGCGCGGAGGTTATTTGTCAGATCGATATCGACGGTTACCCGGCCGCTCCCTTCCTTGCTACCTCGCTGCACGCCAACATCTACCCGCTCGTTGAGTTTCTTGCGCAGCTCAATAGAAGCATTGTTCTCATCGTCTGTGGTGAGATTGATCATGTCCACGCCCAGCGCCTTGCGCAAATTATCCAGCGGATCCGCACCTCCCAGGCTCGCAACCGCGCTTGCAAGCTGGGCAATTTGAACGCCAGACAGGTTGGACAGGTTCTGATTGAACAACAGCAGCGCAAGAATTTCCTCCTGCGGATAGTCGGGCGAAGAGGAAAACTCGACTTTCGGGTCGGAGGCATTGCCGGTGAGCGAGACTGTTATCGCGGTCGATTGAGCGGTCGTTGTCGCGGCGAAATCAAGCAAGGGATCGAAATTGCCGACGAAATAAATCCGGCCCTTGGTGAAGGTCAAAACCCGCGTCAGGAACGTCAACGTTCCCCGCCGCAACTCAAATGCCCCGGTGGACGCCGGATCAGACGATGAACCGGTAATCTTGATCTGGCCGCCAAGCTCGGCCTGGACACCGCGGCCGCGAACATAGATCTGACCTGGCGCACGCAATTCAAGGTCCAGCCCTATTCCTCCGGAGGTTTCCTCCCGTTCACGGCTATTGAGGCCCGCGGACTGGCGGACAACGGCGCTTGGTGCGTTCACATGTTTGACGTCCAACGTCGTAAGTGTCGTACCCAGCGTCTGCGGAATGGTGATATCGGCGCGCTGAAGCACAATGAGACCGGCCAGCTTTGGTTGCTGCGCAAGTGATCCCGTCACGTTTAGATCCGCATTCAAACGGGCCGTGACGATCCGGCCATCACTGTAAACACCATCAACCACCTTGATTTTTATGTCAGCGGGAAAAGGCGCTGCCAGCCCGATCTTTCCGGACCCCGACAGCCTACCCTCGCCAATTGCGCCAGTAAGGCTGGTGATGGACACCTGGTTTGAGGAAAGGTTAGCTGTCGCCGCAAGTTCTTTGATAACAAGGCCGGTGTTCAAGCTGACAAGGGAGGCATTCGCCGTGGCGATTTTCCCCGAAATCGCCGGTGCTTTTGCAGTCCCAGCAACCTTGAGATTGACTGATGCTGCCCCATCCAGCCGCAGCCCCGCCTCCGTCAATCGTGGCTGGATCAGCCCGTAGGCAATCTTGCCCGTAACCGCCATATCGAGCGCGCCGCTTATGGAAGCCATCCCACTGACCTTGAGCAGGCTCTCCTGCCCAAGCGCGATGTCTGTCTCGTGCCGGACGGCTTTGGCCTGATACTGCCCCGTACTATCAACACTGATCTTTGGATTGCCCAGCGCCGAAAGCGCTGTTGCCTGAACACCATTCCAACGGGCGGACCATTGAGCCACGGGATCCGAGACCGGACCACTCACATCGATTTTGCCATTCAGCGTGCCGCCTAGGCCCAGCTCCGGTGCTATTGAGTTTGCTAGAGAAGCAGGCAGAGAAACCAAATCCACGTGGACGTCAAGATCATCCCCCACACGTCCAGCCACAATGACTTCACCGCCTCCGGCCTTGAACCGGGCAGTTTGAATCTGGTTTTTACCATCACTGCCAATCAGGACGCTGAGAGGCTCTGAAAGTTGAAGGCTGGCTCCCTTATAAGTTCCCTGACCGTGCTCGACCCCAATTTGAACACCTTCGACGGTCTTGGCCACCTGACCGGTCAGATCAAGACTACCGTCGTCAAGTTCGGCTTTGACCGTAAATCCGGCACCAGTGCCTGTCCCTGAGGCTTCGACACTCACCGACGGCACAAGCGTTTCATTTACTTGGGCATTCTTGATTAGCAGGCGGCCGGTTACGTCTGGCACATTCAACGGATCGGTTGCCCTGGCCGTGAGATTTGCAGAGCCAACAACAATTCCATCCAGCCCCAGCCCTGCTCCGGAAACATCAACGTCCAGAACCGGCTTGCCGTCCGCTTTCTGGTACTCGGCATTCCCTTCCAGCTGACCCGCTAGCTTGCGCCCGATGAAGGGCTCAAGCGCTGAAAGATCGGGCGACGCGAAACGAACCTTGCCCTGCGGCTGATTGCCGGCATCCAGCCCAGCGCGTCCGGTCAATTTGGTGTCGCCACTCACCAACTCAATATCTTCAAGCCAGCGCATGCCCTTTGGGTCCGTGGACAAATTTGCCTTTGCTACAACTGGCTGGTTTCGTACGCTGGCAGTCAGTTTGAGCGCACCTTGAGGCTCAAGAACCGAAGCGCGAACCTTGGCCTGGAAGTTCAGATTTTCCAGAGGTTCACGGTTCAGGATAATCTTGTCTGAAGTCAGCCCGGCATCGACATCCAGAGCCTGAAAAGAACCGCTGGCACTAAGCTTGAAGCCCAATTCGCCGGACGCGGCTTCCTCGATGCGCGAAAGATCCTTGATCCGCCCTGTTGCCGAGGCCTTCTCCAAAGAATCCAAGTCGCCTGCACCATCCAACGTCAACGCAATGCCAGGGGTAGTGAGCACTCCCTCATCGATCGAAAAGCGGTTTCCGTCCGCAACACTTAGACTTCCGGAGAACCGAGACGCCCCTTCCAGGAGCCGGTCAAGCTGCGCCACATCTGCAGTCAGGTCTTTGGCATCAATAGAGATTTCGAGCGTTCCGGTTTTCGCCCCCGGGTCACCATTTGCCGTAAACTCCAATTGCGCTACGCCACCAAGAGGCTGTCCTGCAATCGCAGAAAACGCGGAAAGATCCGAGGCAATAATGCTGCCATTCGCTTCAGCGGCATCCGGCGAAGCTGTTCCTGCAAGCGCCGCCTTCAGGGTGGTATTTTCGAAATTGAAGGATTGGACCTCGATCGACGAACGGGACTGAACAGTCAGCACTCCTGAAGCATTTGACTTGCCAGCCAGAAACGCCAACCGTTCATCTGAAGTTTCAAGAACATCCGTTTCGAAGTGGAAGCTGACAGGAATATGCAAATCCGCGCTCGCAAGGCGCGCTTGCGCACCGTTGGCAGAGAAAGCCAGTTCCGCAACCGTTCCTTCCGGCGTCGACACATCGGATCCACTTACCTGAGTTTGCCAAGTCAGGTTGTCGAGCTGTCCCTTTGCGCTGGCAGTCACGGAAAGACCGGATGCACCGTATTCTGCACCACTGACTGCCAATTGAAGCGGCTTCAGAAGATCTGCAGCAAGGGTACCGTCCAGCTGACCTTGGCTATAAGATCCATTCGCGCTCAGCTTTAGGCTCGCCGTACTGGTATCAAGAACCGCATTTGTGAAGGCGTAGTCCTGATCGAAGTCGAATTGGCCAACCGCTTTGGTCTTGCCGGCCAAGAGCGGCCGCAGTTCCCTCGGCACCAACCGGCCGACCTCACCATCGAGATCAAGCAATAGCCGCCTTCCTTCACCTCCAACCGGCTGGATCGATGCCGAGCCGGCAACGGCCTCGATTCCATCCAGAGCGACCGCCAATTCGGCATCAAGGTTATCAAAATCGCCCTCGCCATGAAGCGCAACGTCAATTGAGGGGAAATTCGCTATCTCCAGCAGCCGTGATATCAACCCGCCAGCAGGTTCACTGGCACTCAGGCCGAACTTCAACCCGGCGCTTTCCATCAGATAGGAAAAATCGGCATTAAGATGGCCCGCGATATCGTCGTCCCGATCAATCCTGACGGACGCTTTGGCGGGACCGGGCAGACCCTTTAGATCCAGGCTGGCTTCGGCCCGCAGGCGGACCGGAATACCTGCCACCTCTTTTCCAAGCGCAATCTCCTGCATCTTCGCGGACGCGACACGCACTGCAAGCGGCAAGGAAACACCTGATGCTGAATTTTCAGAGTCTTCTGTCTGCTGCGAGACAGGTTTGCGGTCTATGCGGATTGCAGCGACTGTCAGCTTCTCAATATCAACTTCCCCGGCCAACAATGCGCTTGGAGACCAGAGAACCTTGGCGTTCTCGATTTCAAGCCATTCGCCCTGGTTGTCTGAAATCTTTAGCCGCTCGGCCGTGATCCGCCCTGGCCAGTGAAGTTGAAGCGATGTCACCTCAACCTTGCTCGCATCATTCGACAGCATTGAGTTCAGAATGCCGGCCAGCACTGCAGAACCTGCACCGGTATGCAGCCCGGCGATGACCAGGATCAGGCCCAGCGAGAGGCTTGCTAGTGCGTAAGCAAGGATTTTCAGGATTCGGCGCATGACACCATGTTAGCCCCGCAATTGCGGATGAAAAGCGGCACTGAGTATGAACTATCTAAAAAGCCTGGCTCAGACCGACGTAGATGGCAAAGTCCGGATCCCCGGACTCCGGAGAAAGCGGCACTGCCACATCAAGACGCAACGGTCCAATTGGCGAGTAGTATCTGAGCCCGGCACCGACACCGACCTTCATGTCCTCTGAGAAATCCGGAAATTCATCCCGGTAAGCTGCACCGGCATCCACGAAACCAACGACCCCAAAGGTTTCGCTGACCTTGACACGCACCTCTCCAGATCCTTCCAGGAAGCTACGGCCTCCGATCACCTCACCGTTCACTCGCGGACCAATATTGCGGTAGGCATACCCGCGAACAGAACCGCCTCCACCAACATAGTACCGTCGGGATGGCGGAATTGAGAGCAAGCTCGCCCCCAGGATACTGCCGGTCGATACCCGGCCCGCCAGTACAATTCTGCCAACTTCATCCAATGCACGGTAAGCTGAAAGGCTGGCCTTGCTGAACAGCATCGCCGTGCTTGTCTCGAAGTCAAAGGCTGGTTCGATGAACGCGGTTGCCCGGATACCTTTGGTTGGATCTAATAAATCATCGCGCGTGTCGTAGGCCACATCACCAAACACGCCGAACAACGAACTGTGGCTGACGCCAATGGCGTCTTCTTCACGGCTGTAAGCGAATTCCGCTCCACCGCCATACTCAAAAGCATCGGTCTGCTGTTTGGACAGCCTGAATTTGCCATAAACGGAGCGGGCCTCATACGGATCCGGGTTTTCCCGCTTCGCCCCCAGGGTCGCGGTAAAATTCGTCAGAGGACCGAACACACCTGGTTTTGTAAAAACGACCCTGGCCGCATACTCTTGATCCTCAATCGCATTGGCCCCGATCCGATCGATGTTTCCTTCAAGGCTCAGGGTTTCTCCCCGGCCGAAAAGGTTCCGCCGGCGCCAATAGGCTTCAATGCCCATGCCATCAACGCTCGAGATGGTCGCGCCGCCTCCAATCACGTTCAGCTTGCGCTCAGAAACTTCAATGACGATCGGCAGTTCGCCATTTGAATCCAGCCGCTCTGCTTCCCGGACGCGAATGGTATTGAAGATGCCAAGGTCCCGTAGCCGGTTGCTTGCCCGGCGCAACGTTTCTGGACTGTACGGTGTGCCCTGCTCGATCCTCGCCTGGGAAATGACAAAATTCGGATCTGTTCTGTCGGTCCCAATAACACTGACATGGCCAAAGCGGCCCTGTGGCCCGGCATCTGCTGAAATGGAAACGTCAAGTTGCCGTGTTGCGTGATCAGCGACCACAGACCTGTTTGCAATCCGGGCAAGCGGATAACCCTGTGCACGCAGATCTGCGACGATCCTCTGTTCAGCAGACAGGATGTTACCTGATCGGGCGGGTGATCCGCTTTCCAAACCCAATGCCGCAGGTGTGAGGGCATCGTTTGGATCAGAAACAGGCGGCCGGATCGAGACACGTGTAGCGCCAAATGTGAAGAGAGGCCCGGAATGCACCCGAACCTGTACGGGCACCAAAGATCCTGCACGGCCTGGAAAGTCCCCGGTTTCCGTGACTTGAGCCAGGGACCGCCCGGCGATGGTAATATCAACCGTGCCGCCATAGTAACCGCTTTGGTATAGCCGCGCGATCAAGAGCTGTTGGTCACCAAGTGCTCTGGCGATAAGGCCAGGTTTGCCAGATGGCGGAGAGGCCTGGTCGCTCACCAAACGGGACGTTTCCGATAACGCTGCCTTCAGATCCTCATCTGCACCAGAAACGGTTAGATGGGCCTCGTAGGGCAAAGGATCAGGAACTTCAACAGCGGGTTCACTGTCCTCGCTTTCAAAAAACTTGAACCCGAGGAACTCGATGGCTTTTGCTGGCGGAGAAGCCAGCAGACCAAAGCAGAGCATGGAAAATAGCAACAGCGTCTTGCAGCCGGTCAGGAGTGGTGAAATCCCCTGCCCGCGTCCCAGCGATCTGCAATGCCGAACTGTACTCACACCAACCGAGCCCGAAAAACCGCTGACGACAACGACTGCCGTCAGTCAATAGCATAAAAATATTACCAATTACCCTAGATTCACCATGTTGCTTTGCAGTTTGGCAAGTGGGCTCGTTGCAGGCGGTAAGAGTACCTGCCGCCAAATGGATGGGATGATCAGTAAGGCAATCTATGCCAAAGGCAGATTTGACTTGGAATGTTGTCAGTTTCAAGGTCCGCAAGATGCGGAAGAGCGGCAGACCTGCCTTATTATGGGACTAGGTCACGTCCTCATTCATGAGGGCGTGACCTAGTCTGGAAATGAGATCAATCTGAAGAACTCACCCGTCCAAAGTCATTGATCGTTGAGAGAAGTTACGCGGTTCACTAGACAACCTTGCGGACTTCGCTCAGGAAGCTGGAAACCTCATTGCGGAGGACTTCGCCCTTTTCAGCCAGCTCGCTCGAGGCATCCAGTACGCCACTAGCCGCAGCACTGGTTTCTCCAACGGACTCGCTGATTGTAGCTATATTGGAGCTGACTTCCGAGGTTCCCACGGCTGCCTGATTGATGTTTTCGGCAATTTCCGAGGTCGCCGCTCCCTGCTGCTGTACAGCAGAAGAAATGGCGGACGAGCTCTCGTTGATGTTCGAGATAGTAGCGCCGATAGACCGGATTGAATTGATCGCCTGATTGCTTGCCGTTTGAATGGCCCCGATTTGGGAGCCAATTTCGTCAGTCGCCTTGGCTGTCTGGCCGGCAAGCTCCTTGACCTCAGCGGCGACAACAGCGAAGCCCTTGCCCATTTCTCCGGCTCGAGCAGCCTCAATCGTTGCATTCAGCGCAAGCAGGTTTGTCTGATTGGCAATATCGGTAATCAAGGCAACGACCTGGCCGATTTTTTCTGATGCTTCCGACAGTTCGCTGATATCATAGTTGGCCTGCTCGACTTCTTTCACCGCGTGTTCGGCAACTTCCGCCGATTGGGCAACCCGCTGATTGATCTCGTTGACAGACTGGGTCATTTCCTCAGTTGCAGCGGCAACGGCACCAACATTGCGTGAGGCCTCTTCAGCCGCAGATGAAACGGCCACAGCCTGGTCGTTTGACGTTGCAGATGAAAGGTTCATGGACTGCGCCGAAGCTTCAAGTTCCGTTGCAGCAGATGCAACAGCGCTGACAACCTCATTCATCTTGGCTTCAAAGCTCCCGACAACACCGCTGAAATTGGACACTCGGCCTTCCATGACTTTCATGGCGTTGTTGATTGTCTGACTGGCCTCGCCAAACGCGCCGCACATGCCGTTTTGCGAGATCAATCTGAAGTACTTGTTGTCTGCAACATACTCCAGCGATGCCTTGGATTCACGAACGTAGGCATCAGACCGGTCGATCAGCCGGTTAATGGCATGCAGCAGCCTTCCAGCTTCGCCGCCTTCGGTAATGTTGATAACACGCGCTTCAAAATCGCCATTGGCAGCAGCTTCACAAACTGCAAGCGCTTTCGAAATGGCTGCCCGGTTGTCATTGAACAACATGAATTTATTCTCCAGGTAACGGCGAAAGCCGGAAATCAATGGGCCGAGATGGAAGCTTGCAGCTTGGCGAGATATTCATCGTAATGAACTTCGCTTTCAGCCAGCATCGATGAAATTAACTCCTGCGACGCCCGCAACCCGCTCTTGCGGTCAGCATGCTTGCGTTCTTCATCAAGTAGATCCCGGTACAAAGGGATGATCGCTTTTTCCAGGACGTTGCGATCAGGAACGCGGCGGTTGGAGTGATAGCCCAGGATATTGCCAGCCCGGTCCTTGCTCGGCGTTACATGAGCCTGAACCCAGTAATGATCGCCATTTTTGCATCTGTTGATGACGTAGGCGAAGATCTCACGCCCATCCTGAATGGTTTCCCAAAGCAGTCCAAAAATACAACGAGGCATATCCGGATGCCGGATCATAGAGTGCGGCTGGCCGAGACATTCTTTTTCCGTATATCCTGCTATACGTAGAAATACATCGTTGCAATATGTAATCCGGCCCTTCAGGTCCGTCTTGCTGACAATGAGTTCATCATTGCCGAAAAACTGCTCAACACCGGTCACAATATTTTTTTGTTTCATATTATCCCCCATCTAGCCCACACGGCTTAAACAAGCCAAGACAAGGATTTACTATCCATGATTGCATATTTTATAATTTACTTATTAGATTTTCTTGCAAAATTGATAGACAATCCAGATGGCGAATACATACCGTTGGTTTGTTAATTCGGAATTAATGGAATTTTTTCTCAAAGTTGAATTATTTCTACTTTATTTTACCCTAAGTTGCCGGAACGCAGGGCAAGGGCTACCTTTGCGGTAATTATCGATAATGAAACCCGATAAAGCGACGACAAATTCCGGCTCCGGCCCCAATGCAAGGCACGACCGCCTTCTGCGGAAAAGGAAACCGTATTCAGTCAACGAAATGCATGAAAGTAGTCCGGCCACTTAAAGATTTTTGGCGGGACTTAGGATCCAGTCGCGAACGGCCTGACAAGAGCTGGTAAGAACCTTGTGCTTTGGCCAGATGAGATAATACCCGTTGGTGGTCTCGTAGCTATGATTGGTCACCGTCCTGAGGCGGTCGTTTTCCAGAAAAACCTCAACCAGATGCCGCCAGCCCAGGGCAATCGCATCACCATCCAGGGCCATTTGCAACACGGCGACATATTCATTGGCACGTGTCCCACCTTTGGGATCTGCAGATGAAACGCCGGCCGATCGAAGCCAGTCCTTCCAGGTCGCAGCTTTACGATACGGCTCGTCCAGGTGCGCGAGGTGATGTTTCAGCAAATCCGCAGGCTGTTCCGGCATGCCATGGACTTCAAGGTAGTCAGGCGACGCAACAGCGATAATTTCTTCCACTTCAAACTGAGCGCTCTCGTATGCCGGCCAGCTCCCGGGGCGCCCTCCCCGGATTCCCAGCGGAATATCTTCTGCAACCAGATCCAGGTCGCGGTCAGAAGTGTGCAAACGAATTTCAACATCCGGCAGGTCGGTACGCATACGCTGCAATCTTGGTGCAATCCAAAGTGTCGCGAACGCAGTTGACACCGAGAGCGTTACGACATTGTCGGCTGGCTTGGTTCGAACCGCATTCACGCCTTGCGCCAACTGATAGAGGCCTCGCGCTACATCCCCATGCAACCGGCTGCCTGCACCGGTGAAAGTAACCTGCCGGTGCCCGCGTTCGAACAACGGTTGGCCAACCTCGTCTTCCAAAGCCTTGATCGCGTAGGAGACTGCCGATTGTGACATCCCCAATTCCTGGCCGGCTCTCGTGAATGATCCCAGCCGGCCCGCTGCCTCAAAGGCAATCAGACCTCGCATGGACGGAAGAAGGCGCCGGAGATTTGTCATGAACAATACTCATGTGAAGCATGACAATTTTCAAGCATCACAACAAAAGAAAACAGAACTAGCATCAAAAAATGCAATGCCGTTGGGAGGGGAACATGTCCGGCGTTTTAGATGTTGCAACCGATAACGATGCTACAGTGGTCAGGCCGGCGGCCAGAACGGGTGGCCGCGCGGGACGCCGGGCCAAGCGCTCAATCACCAAGGCAGCGATCGGCAGACCATATATTCATCGCAACCTACCACCTTACGACATTCTTTCAGAAGAAAGCCTGCTCAAGATCGAAGCTACTGCTGATACGATACTTGCTGAAATTGGTATCGAGTTTCGCGATGATCCTGCTTCCCTTGAGCTGTGGCGATCGGCAGGGGCTGAAATCAATGGTTTTAGGGTCCGGTTTCCCAAGGGATTGATACATGAGGTCCTGAAAACGGCTCCCTCCCAATTTACCAAGCACGCCCGAAATCCCAAGAACAACATAGAAATCGGTGGCTCGAACGTTGTGTTTGCGCCGGCCTATGGCAGCCCGTTTGTCATGGATCTCGACCAGGGTCGGCGGTACGGCACGATTGAGGACTTCCGCAACTTCATCAAGCTCGCCCAGTCCTCGCCATGGTTGCACCATTCCGGCGGAACCATTTGCGAACCCGTTGATGTGCCGGTCAACAAACGGCACCTGGATATGGTGCTGGCCCATATCACCTTGTCAGATCGCCCGTTTCTCGGATCCGTCACCGCGGAGGACCGCGCCGAAGATTCTATCGAGATGGCCCGCCTGCTTTTCGGGACTGAATTCACCGACCAGAATTGCGTGATCATGGGCAATATCAATGTGAATTCCCCATTGGTCTGGGACGGAACGGCGACACGGGTTCTGCGCTCCTATGCGCGAGCCAATCAAGGAGTGGTTTTGGTGCCATTCATTCTGGGAGGCGCCATGGGGCCAGTGACGACAGCCGGTGCCATTGCCCAGGCTCATGCAGAAACGCTTGCAGGCTGCGCGCTGGCCCAGCTTGAACGTCCAGGCGCGCCGGTGGTCTACGGCAATTTTCTTTCATCCATGAGCCTCCGCTCCGGCTCACCAACGTTCGGCACACCTGAACCTGCAAAAGGGTCACTTGTAGTCGGACAGCTGGCACGCAGACAGAAGCTGCCACTGCGCTGCGCCGGCAATTTCACCACATCCAAATTGCCGGATGCCCACGCCATGAATGAAGGCACGATGTCGATGCTTTCGGCCATCCACTGCGGCGCCAATTTCATTCTCCATTCCGCCGGTTTCCTAGATGGCCTCTTATCAATGTCCTACGAGAAGTTCATGATGGACGCCGACTTCTGCGGTGCTCTTCATACCTATCTGGATGGCGTCTCTGTCGACGACAATGCCCTTGCGCTTGATGCCTTCCGGGAGGTTGATCCGGGCAGTCACTTCTTTGGCTGCGATCACACCATGCGCAACTATGAAACCGCGTTTTTTGATAGCGCCCTTTCCGACAACGAGCCCTTTGAAAAATGGGAAGAAGCCGGCTCCGTCGACGCAGCAACCCGGGCTAACAAAGCCTGGAAGGAAACGCTTGCTACATTTGAAGCACCGGAGCTCGATCCAGGGATCCGGCAGGCGCTGGAGGATTTTGTTGCCCGCAAGAAAGCAGCTTCAGAAGACTGCTGGTACTGAGGGCTACGACAATGAAAATCACGAACATTCGCGTCACCCATGTCAACGTCCCCTTCGATGCCCCATTCTGGTGGACCGGTGGTCTTTATCCGGGCGCATCGAAGTCCATCATTGAAGTGGAAACCGATGAAGGGATCACCGGCCTTGGTGAAGCCCCCTGGTATCATTTCGGCGAGGTGATCAAGGCTGAAATCGCACCTGCTTTGATCGGCGCTGACCCGCTCGATTTGGCAGATTGCGAAAGCCGGTGTGTACCTCCCTGGCAAATTACGGCAAACACCGGAGAAGGTGCGGCATCTGTTGCCTTTGGCGCTGTTGAACTTGCTCTTTGGGACATCCGCGGCAAGGTCTTCAACATGCCGCTATACAAGCTCCTGGGAGGAGCCGTCCGCAAACAGATTAAGTTCTCCGAATACTTCTCCTTCCGGCCGGAACACGAAGGCGCCGGGGGTGAAATGAGCCCAGAGGCTATCTGTGCCTATTGCGAAAAAATGCGTGACGAACACGGCTCTACCATTTTCGAAGGCAAGCTGATCCTTGGAGATCCGCAGCTGGAAATAAGAACCGTCCAAATGCTGCGCGAGACGCTTGGACCGGACGCGCAGATCAAGCTGGACTCCAATATGCAGTACTCGCTGACAACAGCCCGATGGCTACTGCGCGAACTGGAGCCCTACAATATCCGCAATTACGAAGATCCGGTCGCCACCTTTGAGGAAATGGCGGAACTGCGCCGGCACAGCATTATTCCGTTTTCCACCCATGTGCCCGACCTGAAACGCGCCGTTGCGCTTGGTGCTCCGGACAATTTTGTCTGCAATTTCGCAGCGCTCGGCGGTATCTCCAAATCCATGAAATTCATTGCCGCCTGCGAGGCCATGGGCAAGGGCTTTTGGTGCTATTCCAACGACCTGGGCATTATGACAGCGGCCTATCTGCATGTGTCTGCAGCTTCACCGCTCATCTCGGAAGCC
The DNA here is from genome assembly GCA_965230705.1 of Roseibium sp. Lineage (GTDB taxonomy): Bacteria > Pseudomonadota > Alphaproteobacteria > Rhizobiales > Stappiaceae > Roseibium. The sequence goes on from CBDDLN010000002.1 coordinate 1,483,951, forward strand.
TCGCAATCCCTATTCCGCTGGCAAATCGGTGATGTGATCCAGAATGGCCCGTTCCGTCAAACCAACGACGTGATTGCCGTCCCAGAAGGCCCAGGTCTTGGTGTGGAACTCGACCCGGATGCCATGAGACACTGGGCGGCACACTTTGAAGAACATGGCCCGATGAGCCACTTCCATGATCCGAATGGCAATGGCCGGCACCGCACTTTGCCGCTGAACTGAAAAGCACGAACACCATGCGCAACGACCCGCTCCTTCAGCCCTTCCAGCTCAAGCATCTCACGCTCCGCAACCGCATCATGACGACCAGTCACGAACCGGCCTACCCTGAAGACGGAATGCCGAAAGAACGGTACCGCGCCTATCATGTTGAACGGGCGAAGGGCGGCATTGCCCTGACGATGACCGCTGGTTCAGCCGCTGTCAGCCGGGACTCTCCGCCCGTCTTCAACAACATCCTTGCCTGGAAAGACGAGGTTGTTCCCTGGATGAAACAACTGGCTGACGAGTGCCATGAATACGGCACAGCGGTCATGATCCAGTTGACCCACCTTGGCCGGCGCACCCGTTGGGACAAGGGCGACTGGTTGCCGTCTGTATCGCCTGCCTATGTGCGCGAAACCGCTCACCGTGGCTTCACCAAGAAAATCGAAGACTGGGATATCAAGCGTATCGTCCGCGACTATGCCGCGGCTGCCGAACGGATGAAGGCTGCAGGCCTCGATGGTATCGAGTTGCAGGCCTATGGCCATTTGATGGACCAGTTCTGGTCGCCAAGTCTCAATCATCTGGACGCGCCCTATGGCGGCGATCTTGAGGCACGCTTGGCATTTACCTATGAAGTCCTCACCGCCATTCGGGAACAGGTGGGACCGGACTTCATCGTCGGCCTTCGCTGTGTCGCCGATGAAGACCTTGAAGGCGGCATCACCCGTGAAGAAGGTATTGAAATCTGCCGCCGCCTCAAGGCCTCAGGTATGGTTGATTTCCTCAACATCATCCGCGGTCATATCGATACCGACCCTGGATTGACCGATGTCATCCCCATTCACGGCATGAAATCTGCTCCGCACCTCGACTTCGCAAGCGATGTCCGCAAGGCCACCGACATACCGGTGTTTCATGCGGCACGCATAGCCGATGTTGCAACAGCCCGCCATGCGATCACGGAAGGCAAGCTCGACATGGTCGGCATGACCCGCGCGCATATGGCAGACCCTCATGTTGTTAAGAAGGTATTGGAAGGGCGCGAACACAACATCCGCCCGTGCGTTGGGGCCAACTATTGCCTGGACCGGATCTACCAGGGCGGGATGGCACATTGCGTCCATAATGTTTCGACGGGTCGGGAAATTGAACTTCCGCATTCAGTTGCGAAAACGAGTTCGCCAAAGCACGTGGTGATCATTGGTGCAGGTCCTGGCGGCCTGGAAGCGGCCCGCGTTGCCGCCGAACGCGGACACACGGTCACAGTCTTTGAAGCTGCCGGTAATCCGGGTGGGCAGGTCCGTCTTCTCGCACAGTCCAAGCGCCGGTCTGAATTGATCGGTATAATCGACTGGAGCTTTGAACAATGCAGCGGACTTGGCGTCAGTTTTCACTTCAACACTTGGGCTGAAAAGGAAATAGTACTGGCTGAGAACCCGGATGTTGTCGTCGTTGCCACCGGTGGTATTCCCAAAGTGGATGGCCTGAAGAGTGGCGATGAATTGGTCGTTTCGGCCTGGGACATTCTCTCAGGTGACGTGAAGCCCGGACGGGATGTTCTGATCTATGACGAGGCTGGGGACCATGTCGCCCTACAAGCTGCCGAGTTGGTTGGCGAGGCCGGCGCTTCGGTCGAAATCATGACCGCCGACAGGTCCTTTGCACCGGAAGTAATGGGAATGAATCTCGTCCCCTACGTCCGCAATCTACAAACAATTGGAGCACGGTTTACCGTCACATGCCGGTTGGACAGCGTCAGGCAGGATGGCAACAGATTGTCTGCCCAAATAGGCTCCGACTACGGCACCGCCACAACGGAACAATCCCATGATCAGATTGTGGTCAACCGCGGCATCACGCCGATGGACGACTTATATTTCGAACTGAAGCCACAGGCCTACAATTTGGGCGAAGTGGACTACGACGCCCTCATCTCCGGAGATGGAGACCTGTTTCCGTGCCGCAACCCGTCCGGCAGTTTCAATCTCTACCGGATTGGCGATGCCGTTTCCTGCCGTAACATTCACGCTGCAATTTACGATGCCAAGCGGTTCGGCGTACGCTACTAGGTGTCAAGCAAAACTCAGGGCATGACCCAGGCCAGGCGTTATCGCGAATAGGCCTTCAAACGCGTATACCCCATGGAAAGATGTGCCCTGCGTATGAGAGCTGCTGCATGGATGTCACCAACTCCGATCGCGTCGCAGATTTCCAGAATCTCACCGCAAAACACGCTCACTTCTTCTGCGAGATCTTGCTCTGGGATATGCGTCAGCCAAATCCTGCTTGTCTGGTAGAAAAGCCGTTCCGAAACGCTGCGCAGCGGTTGGTTGAGGGTGAGGTCCTGAAACACATGAAAGAAATCAATATTGAGCCGGGCAAAGGCCTGTATATCAGGTATTTCTCTAAGCTCGAGCGCTCTTCCCCGCATTGTTTCAAACCGGTTGCGAAGATCTCCATCAAGTTCACATGGAGACAACCGGCCAGTCAGCTCATTGAGTTCCATACGCAATTGATAGACTTGGGCAAGCGCGTCCAGATCCACATCTGTCACCAGGGTGCCGACCCCTTGCTGCGACCGCAGCAATCCATCTGCTTCCAGAATCTTCAGGGCCTTGCGCAGGGGCGAGCGGCTCACGCCAAATTCGGCCGCCAGGACTTCCTCGCTAAGCTGCATTGCTGGTGGGTAGACCAGCATGCTGATCCGATCCCGCAACGTCGAATACATGATTTCGAAGCGTTTTTGCGAACTGCCTGCGTTTTCTAGCCTGGAGGCGATGCCCGCCGGATCTTCTGCGTCTGTGCCGGTCAAGGCTTGGTCTCCAATATCCTGCCCAGACCTTTTAGCATATCGAGGCAAGACTGCAGCTGTTCAGCTGTGACAAATTCATCCGGTTGATGGGCTTGCTCAATAGAACCGGGGCCGCAGACCACGACCGACGTGCCTAGTGATTGATAGAGGCCCGCTTCCGTACCAAAGGCGACAACATCGGAGAGGTTTGAACCGGTCAAGGTAAGCGCAATATCCCGCGCTTCGTTTTCCGTCGAAACCGCAAGACCTTCAACCTCTCCAACGACCTCTGTTACGATATCGGCCTCGGGGTGGATGTTCCGCATTTCGGGCTGCAGCACATCCCGGCAATAGGATTCAAGCTCCGCTTTTACCAACTGGGCGTCATCGGGACGAACCGGCCGCATTTCCCATTCCACATCGCATTTTCCGGCAATCACATTCCGTGCTGAGCCACCGTCGATCCGGCCAACCTGCACCGTTGTCCACGGGGGAGAAAACCGGGCGCCTCCCTCGGGTGGTTCATTCTTGAGGTTCTGACCGATCTGCAAAAGGCGGCTGATGTATTTGTTTGCGAAATGGATGGCGTTGACACCCTTGTCCGGTTCCGATCCATGTCCGTTGGTACCGTAAAACGTCGTGGTGTATTCGCAGCACCCCTTGTGTCCCTCAATCACCCGCATGCCCGTCGGCTCGCCAATGAATGCCATTGAAGGCCGAATCCCCTCTTGCCTCAATTGATCCACAAGATGACGGGCACCAAGGCAACCCACCTCTTCATCATACGTCAGCGCAATGTGGAGCGGCCGCTTCAAATCGAGGCTGGAATAGTAAGGAACCATGGCCAGGACTGCGGCAACAAATCCCTTCATGTCACAGCTTCCACGGCCGTAAAGCTTGCCGTTTTCCCGCCGCAGGTCAAAGGGATCGGACGTCCAATCAGAAGGATTTGCAGGAACAACATCCGTGTGTCCGGACAGCAAAATGCCACCTTCCGCGCCATGCCCTAGTGTCGCAAAAAGGTTTGCCTTGCTGCCGCCCGGGTCCTGGTGGAGGGTTATCTGCGCACCGCATTTTCCAAGCAACTCTGCCGCGTAGGCAATCAGTTCCAGATTGCTGTCTGCCGACACTGTCGGATAAGCGATCAACCGGTCCAGAATGGCAATCGTCTCGGTCAGGCTGCTCATCTCTGGCCACTCAATCCTTGACGAACAAGGCACGCGGGCGATCGCACAGGCATTCTGCTGCACCGCTTTCCTTAATCAGAATGCTTTCAGTTATTTCCAGTCCCCAACCGTCCATCCAGAGACCTGGCATGAAATGAAAGGTCATCCCCGGCTCCAAAACAGTATTGTCTTCATCGCGGATGGAAATTGTCCTCTCCCCCCAGTCCGGAGGATAGGAGACACCAATCGGATAACCGGCACGGGCACCTCTGGAAATGCCCGCAGCCTCGAGCGGTTTTGCCAGCGCCCGCGCAATATTCCCTGCCGTATTGCCGCTTCTTGCTGCGTCCAGCCCGGCTTCGAGGCCTTCGACCAGTGCCTTTTCTGCGTCCAGCAGATACTGCGGCGGCGTTCCAAGAAAGACAGTCCGGCATAGCGGTGCATGGTAGCGACGGTAGCAGCCGGAAATCTCAAAGAACGTCGCCTCTTCCTTCTCAAGCTGCCGCCCGTCCCAGGTCAGATGCGGTGCAGATGCATCTGCGCCGCTTGGCAGCAACGGAACGATTGCCGGGTAGTCCCCCCATGCGTCTTCGGTACCGCGTATCGCATCCGCATAGATTTCCGCGACGAGGTCGACTTTCCGCATGCCCGGCTCAATCCGCTGATAGATCCCATCCATCACCTTTTCCGAAATCCTTGCAGCCTTGCGCATGAAACCAAGTTCCTCATCGGATTTCACGGCTCTTTGCCAATTGACGAGCCCGCTTGCATCGATGAATGCCGCATCAGGCAACTCTTGCTGGAGCGTCAGATAGGCCTTGGCAGAGAAGTAATAGTTCTCCAGTTCAACGCCGATCCGCTTGTCCTCATACCCTCTGGCCTTTAAATGGCCGGCCAGGTCTTGCATCGGATGGCGTTCGTTCGACTGGATGTAATGATCTGCATATTTCACCACCCGGTCATCCGGCATCCAGACTGTTCTGAGCGCGCCGTTTGCGTCCTGGGACCGTCCCCACCACACCGGGTCTTCATCATGAAATATGATGACGCCCTGGTGGACATAGAACGACCAGCCATCATAACCGGTCAACCAGGCCATATTGGACGGATCTTCCACAAAGAGAGCATCGATATCACGGGCAGCCATTTGCGCCCGGACAAGCGACAGCCGGCGTTGATATTCCGAAGTGCTAAATGGCAGGTCTGCGCCAGGCATAAACATCTCCCTCAAAATCAATTGTACACAACACTCATATCAAGCTGGAAAAATAGCAATATTTTTCGGGATAATTTCCGATTGAAAAGCGTTTTGAAGCAGGTATTGTACACATTAAAGTCAGCTGATGAACGCAACTCAACGAAGAACAAGAGCCGGAGATCGCAAAGTGGAGCTTGCATTAAGCGACGTTCTGGCCGCCCGCACAACCATTTCCGGCAGCGTCATCCGCACCCCCTTACTCCCTTGCCATGCCTTGACGGCACGGTCCGGCGCGCCCTTTTTCCTGAAGATGGAAAGCATGCAGCCGACCGGCGCATTCAAGCTGCGCGGCGCGACCAACGCCGCCGCACATGCGGGAGCTGACATTGACGCACTGACATGCTGCTCCACCGGAAACCATGGCCGGGGTGTCGCCTTTGCAGCACATAAACTGGGGTTAAAGGCCATCGTATGCATGTCGTCACTGGTTCCGCAAACCAAGATTGACGGCATTACCGCCTTGGGAGCCGAAGTCAGGATTATCGGCAACAGCCAGGATGATGCGCTCGCCGAATGTCAGAACATGGCCCGGCGCAACAACATTGCCGAGATTTCACCATTCGATGATCCGCATGTCATAGCGGGCCAGGGCACCATCGGCCTTGAAATCCTGGAAGACGTCCCGGACCTGAAAACCCTTCTCGTACCGCTGTCTGGTGGGGGCTTGGCCTCCGGCGTTGCACTGGCTGCCAAAGCCATCAATCCGCAGATTGAGGTCATCGGGCTGTCGATGGATCGCGGCGCGGCCATGAAAGCATCCCTGGATGCCGGACATCCGGTTGAAGTGACAGAAGTTCCCAGCTTGGCAGATTCCCTTGGCGGCGGCATTGGTTTGTCAAACCGGCTCTCCTTTCAAATGTGCCGTGAATTGCTCGATGAGGTCATCGTTGTGTCTGAGGGTGAAATCTACCGCGCCATGCAGATGCTCTATTTTGAAGAAGGCCTTGTGGCCGAGGGCGCCAGCGTGGTCGGCATTGCTGCGCTTCTGGCAGGCAAACTCGGCAGATTGAAGGGACCAACGGCAGCGCTGATCACGGGCCGCAACGTCGACATGGACCAGTTCACAAACGTGATTGCAGGCCAAAGCATTCAGCTTGGTTCGCTCCGGCTGGGAGGTTCGTCTTATGCCGCATGAAATCCTCTTGGCGACCGAGACCGACCTGCGCGAAACCGTTCAACTGAACGGAGAAATCATTGACTGCATCGAGAATGCTTTCGCCCAATTCGCAACCAGCAAGGTCATCATGCCGCCTGTCCTTTCAATGGCACTGAAGGAAGTTAATGCCGAGGTCGATATAAAGACCGCCTACGTTCCGGGACTTGAGGGGTTCGCCATCAAGGTCAGTCCAGGCTTCTTCAACAATCCCTCCCTCGGACTTCCGAGCCTCAATGGGTTGATGGTGCTGCTCTCCGCCAAGACCGGTCAGGTTCTGGCAGTGTTTCTCGACAACGGCTATCTCACCGATGTTCGCACGGCAGCTGCCGGTGCTGTCGCTGCCAGGCACCTTGCGCCCAAGTCAGTTCGAACCGTCGGCATCCTGGGCACAGGTGTCCAGGCCCGCCTGCAGCTGCTTGCAGCATCAAAGGTCAGGTCTTTTGAGAAAGTCCTGGTTTGGGGCCGGGAACCGCGTAAGGCCATGCAATTCGCCGAAGAAATGGCAGGCGAGTTGGGCATTGCGACAGTAGCCGCAGATAACGCCGACCTGGTAGTCGCGGGCAGCCAGCTCGTCATCACAACAACAGCAGCGACCAAACCGCTCTTCTCAGCTCGCTCAATTCATCCCGGCCTGCACATTACGGCAATGGGGTCTGATCAGGAAAGCAAGAATGAGATAGAACCAGCCGTCCTTGCACAGGCAGATCTCGTTGTTTGCGACAGGATTTCCCAATGCGAAGTACTGGGCGAGCTGCGATCCGCACTAGAAACAGGCGCCCTCGCCAACACCGCCTCCGTAGTCGAAATCGCTGAACTGGTCAGCGGGAACACACCAGGCCGAACCAGCGACGATCAGATCACGATCTGCGATCTGACCGGCACCGGCGTTCAGGACACCGCAATCGCATCGCTCGCCCTGAACCGCATCAAGAACAAAGACATCGGCACCAAAATCCGGACCTGACGCCAAAAGGAACTTGAACATGCTGAAGAATGACCAGCTCGACGCTTGGGACCGGAACCACTTTTTCCACCCGTCCACCCATCTGGCCCAGCATGCGCGGGGCGAGAGCCCGAACCGGATCGTGACCGGTGGCAACGGCGTCTACACCGAGGACAGGGACGGACAAAAATTGCTCGACGCTTTCGCCGGGCTGTACTGCGTCAATGTCGGCTATGGCCGCCCTGAAATTGCAGATGCCATTGCCGAACAGGCAAGGGAACTGGCCTATTATCATGCCTATGTCGGACACGGCTCGGAAGCTTCCATCACCCTTGCCAAAATGGTTATGGAACGCGCGCCAGAGCACATGTCGAAAGTCTATTTCGGACTTGGTGGCTCCGATGCCAACGAAACCAACATCAAACTGGTTTGGTACTACAACAACATCCTTGGGCGACCGGAAAAGAAGAAGATAATTTCCCGCTGGCGCGGCTACCACGGCTCTGGCCTGATGACCGGCTCGCTCACAGGATTGGAACTGTTTCACCGCAAGTTCGATCTGCCTTTTGAAACGGTGCACCACACTGTTGCGCCGGACTACTTCCGCCGCGAAGACCTTTCGATGTCGGAAGCTGATTTCGTCGCATATTGCGCTGCGGAACTTGAAGCGCTGATTGCACGCGAGGGCGCCGATACCATCGCGGCTTTTATCGGAGAGCCCGCACTTGGAACCGGAGGCATCGTCCCGCCTCCTGCCGGCTATTGGCAGGCAATTCAGTCCATCCTCGACAAGCACGACATTCTGCTGATCGCCGACGAAGTCGTGTCCGGGTTCGGCCGGCTCGGCACCATGTTCGGCTCCACGCACTACGGCCTGAAACCCGACTTCATAACCATCGCAAAAGGCCTGACATCCGCCTATGCGCCCCTGTCCGGCTCGATTGTCTCAGACAAGGTCTGGTCGGTCTTGGAGCAGGGAACGGATGAGAACGGCCCGATTGGGCACGGTTGGACCTATTCGGCCCACCCCATAGGCGCTGCGGCTGGCGTTGCCAATTTGAAGCTGATTGACGAACTCGGCCTTGTTGAAAATGCGCGAAAGATGGGCACTTACTTCAAGGCTTCTCTGATAGACGCATTGGCGGATCATCCCAACGTCGGCGACATACGCGGTGAAGGCCTATTGTGTGCGGTCGAATTCGTTTCAGACAAGAATACGCGGACTTTCTTTGATGCCAATCAGAAGATTGGGCCGCAGGTGGCTGCAGCACTGCTGAAGGAAGGCGTGATCGGACGTGCCATGCCTCAGGGTGACATCCTGGGATTTGCGCCTCCGCTATGTATCACCGAAAAGGAGATAGACACGATCATATCTGCCGCAATTAGAGCAACCGACGCCGTTCTTTAGCATCCGGACAGGCCTCGCAGGGTTACTCTGAAAAGAACGGCGAAATCGTTCAAGCCTTCTTGGACATTGCGACAAAGGCAAGACGCAGCGAAATTCTGCGCCTTGGGTTTTGTGCTGGATATTTTTATTGCCACCAGATTGGCGAGACCAAATATTGCGCTGCCGAAGGTTGATTTTTAATCACTTTTTCAGCCGACGCCCCTTCCCAAGGATAAATAATTTTGCTTACCTAAGCCCAATCAAAAAAGATGGTGCCACCGTGGATCAGGCTATTGGGCGTTGTTCCTATTTGGCTGAATAAAAATAGAAAATTGATTACCAGAATACGGGGAAGCAATGGCTAGCAATCGGGGTGCTGCTGTTAAGTATGATAGCGTTCAAAAAAGCTATGATGGCGAAAGCCTTGTCGTAAAGAACCTAAATCTGGATATCCCTCCGGGCGAGTTCTTGACGATGCTTGGCCCTTCCGGGTCTGGCAAGACCACCTGCCTTATGATGCTTGCGGGATTTGAGCCGGCAACCCATGGCGAGATCTACCTGAACGACCGGCCGATCAACAATGTTCCGCCCCACAAGCGCGGCATTGGCATGGTGTTTCAGAACTACGCTCTGTTCCCGCACATGACGGTTGCCGAAAATCTTGCGTTCCCTCTTCAGGTGCGCAACGTCAATAAGGCCGAGCAGCAGGAAAAAGTGCAGCGGGCGCTGGACATGGTGGAGCTTGGAGCGTTTGGCAACCGCCGCCCGGCTCAGCTGTCCGGTGGTCAGCAGCAGCGTGTCGCTGTGGCCCGTGCTTTGGTGTTCGACCCGGAGCTGGTCCTTATGGACGAGCCGCTGGGCGCCCTCGACAAGCAGCTGCGCGAGCAAATGCAATATGAGATCAAGCACATCCACGAAAACCTGGGTGTCACCGTCGTCTATGTGACCCATGACCAGACAGAGGCTTTGACCATGTCTGATCGGGTCGCCGTGTTCAATGATGGCATTATTCAACAGCTGTCGACACCCGACGATCTTTATGAAGATCCGCAGAACTCCTTCGTCGCCCAGTTCATCGGTGAGAACAACAAGCTCAACGGCAAGGTCACCGATATCCAGGGTGAAGAATGCATGGTGCAGCTGGATGACGGCACACAGCTGAAGGCCGACAGGGTCAATGTGTCGGCTGTCGGAGACAGAACCACCTTGTCATTGCGTCCCGAGCGCGTGGAGTTCGATACCCACGACCAGATGGACAATCTTGTCAATGGCCGGATCGAGGAACTCATCTATCTAGGAGACCACATCCGCGTTCGCATGAACGTGGCTGGCAACGATGAGTTCATCGTTAAAGTTCGCAACCGCGGAGAGAAGCGCAAACTGCATGTTGGCGAAACAGTCCCTGTGGGCTGGGCGCTGAATGACTGTAAAGCGCTCGACGCTGTTGTCTAAAGTCGCAAGGCGGCCGGCGATCGGCCGTCAGCGAAATCAACGGAGATAAATCCGTTAATTCCTAAAAGAGGGAGCTATATAAAATGAAGCTCAAGACTTTGGTTCTTGCAGGTACTGCCATGGCCTTTGCAGGCGGCGTTGCGCTTGCAGAAGACATGACGATTGTTTCTTGGGGTGGCGCCTATTCGGCATCTCAGAACAACGCCTATCACAAGCCCTATATGGAAAAGAATCCGGGCGTTAACATCATCAACGATGAATCGTCCGCTGAGGCTGTGGCCAAACTTCGTGCAATGAACGAAGCGGGCAACATCACCTGGGATCTTGTCGATGTAGTGGCTTCCGATGCCATCCGCCTGTGTGACGAAGGTCTGGCACTGGAAATCGACCCGGCAAAAGACCTGGCCGCTGCTCCTGACGGAACATCTGCTGCAGACGACTTTGGCGACCTCCTGGTTTCCGAGTGCTTCATTCCGCAGATCGTTTACTCCACCACCTTCGGCTACCGGTCAGACGTCGCTGAGTGGGGCGGCAAGGAGCCGACAGACATTTGTGCAATCTTCGACACCGCAACATTCCCTGGAAAGCGGTCCCTGGAAAAGCGTCCGATCAACAACGTCGAATGGGCTCTTCTGTGTGATGGCGTGCCGAAAGAAGACGTTTATAGCGTTCTTGAGACCGAAGAAGGCCTCAACCGTGCGCTTGCTAAACTCGGCACGATCAAAGACGACGTCATCTGGTGGTCTGCCGGTGCAGAAACGCCGCAGCTGCTTGCCGACAAGGAAGTCGTGATCGGCTCCACCTACAACGGCCGTCTGTTTGCTCTGATCGAAGAACAGAAGCAGCCGGTAAAAATGCTTTGGGACGCTCAGGTGTTCGACCTTGATGGCTGGATCATTCCGGCTGGTCTGTCCGACGAGCGCCTTGCGCGCGTCAAAGACTATGTGATGTTCGCAACCGACACGCAGCGCCTTGCCGACCAGGCCAAGTACATCTCCTATGGCCCGGCACGTAAGTCCTCTGCGCCGCTCGTCGGCAAGCACGCTTCCCTCGGCATCGACATGGCCCCGCACATGCCGACCGACCCGAACAACGCCAAAAACACCTTCCTCTATAACTACGAGTGGTGGGCGGATTACCGCGACGACATCGACGCGAAATTCCAGGCGTGGCTTGCCAAGTAAGCCAGGTTAGCCTTCGTTCCAGGCGGGGCATCCCGCCTGGAACTCACCATTGAGTTTCGGAAGACAGTTTCATGAGCGATTCCACTGCCGGTGAAGTTCTCACGACGCAAGACGGCAAACCGTTAAAGGCCGCGCTTGCCAAGGCGCTACGCCGGGAAAAACTGCGGGCATTGATGCTGATTGCACCTTTGCTGATTTTCGTTGTAATCACATTCGTCGCACCGATTGCCGACATGCTGTTCCGCTCCGTCGAAAACGGGATCGTGGCTGATACGTTGCCACGAACCGTGATCGCCCTGCAGGAGTGGGATCCGGAGAGCGGAAACGTTCCCGATGAAACCGTCTTTGCCGCGCTTTATGGCGACATGGTCGTCGCCGTAGAGGAAAAAACCCATACCCGTCTCGGTTCCCGCCTCAATTATGAAGAGAGTGGTATTTCGAGCCTGTTCAGGAAGACCGGCCGCCGGATCAAGCGGATGGACGAAGCCGGGCCTTTCATGGATCAGTTCGTCAAGGCCGACAAGAAATGGGGTCAGGTGGAAACCTGGCAGGTTCTGAAGCAATTCTCGCCGCGTTATACCGACGGCTATTTTCTGAATTCCGTAGATGCGCATCGCACGGCGGAGGGCATTGAGCTGAAACCCGCCGATGAACGCATCTACATGTTCCTGTTCGGCCGGACCCTGTTCCTCTCCATCGTCATTACCCTGTCCTGTTTGTTGCTGGGATATCCGATTGCTTTTCTGCTGGCAGCGCTTCCGCTTCGAACTTCAAACCTTTTGATGATCCTTGTACTTCTGCCCTTCTGGACCTCGCTACTGGTGCGCACCTCCGCCTGGAAAGTGCTGTTGCAGCAACAGGGGGTAATCAATGACTTCTTGGTCTGGGTAGGGATAGTCGGCGATGCCAACCGGCTGGTGATGATCAACAATCAGACCGGCACGATCATCGCCATGACGCATATTCTGCTGCCCTTCATGATCCTGCCGCTCTTTTCGGTCATGAAGACGATATCGCCGTCGTATGTCCGCGCGGCGAAGAGCCTGGGCGCCAATGACTGGATTGCCTTCTGGCGGGTCTACTTTCCTCAGTCGGTTCCCGGCATCGGCGCAGGCGCTGTGCTCGTCTTCATTCTCTCGATCGGCTACTACATCACGCCGGAACTTGTCGGCGGCACCTCCGGGATCTTCATTTCCAACCGGATCGCCTACCACATCTCCTCGTCGCTGAACTGGGGATTGGCAGCAGCGCTTGGAACCTTGCTGCTGGCCGCAGTTCTCGTTCTCTTTGTGGTCTACGACCGCATAGTCGGCATCGACAACGTCAAACTGGGATAGGACGATATGAGTGCACTTCCTCCCTATGCGTCCCCCCTGCAACGGACGTGGTATTACACCTTCCGGATCCTGTGCGGACTGATCTTCTTCTTCCTGATCTTTCCGATCCTGGTGATCCTGCCCTTGAGCTTCAATGCCCAGGACTTTTTCACCTTCACAAAGGAAATGCTGTCATTGAGCCCTGAAGGCTACTCCTTCAAGCACTACAATGACTTCTTCACCAATCCGGACTGGCAGCAGGCGCTGACCAACTCTGTGCTGATTGCCCCGGTTGCGACCATTTTGGCGACAGGCTTCGGAACTCTTGCGGCCATTGGCCTTTCGCAGAGCCACGTGCCCTATAAGCCGGCGATTATGGCGATCCTGATTTCGCCGATGATCGTACCGCTGATCATTTCCGCAGCCGGCATGTACTTCTTCTACTCCCGCATCGGCCTTCAGGGCACGTACTGGGGTGTGGTTCTAGCCCACGCAGCGCTTGGAACACCATTCGTCATCATCACAGTGACGGCGACGCTGGTTGGTTTCGACAACAGTCTTGTCCGGGCGGCTGCAAGTATGGGCGCCAATCCGGTGACCACCTTCTTCAAAGTGCAGATGCCTCTGATTATTCCAGGTGTTGTCTCCGGCGCTTTGTTCGCCTTCATCACGTCTTTCGATGAAGTGGTCGTGGTTCTGTTCCTTGGTTCGGCCGGACAGAAGACCTTGCCGTGGCAGATGTTCACCGGATTGCGCGAGCAGATCTCGCCAACCATTCTGGCCGTGGCTTCCCTGATGGTGGCGATCTCAATCGCGCTGCTAACGGTCTTGGAACTGCTGCGGCGCCGATCCGAACGCTTGAGGGGATTAAGCCCAGGCTAAACATTGGACGCAATTCGTCTGGAATTGCGCACTCCATGACGCAAATGAGCGTATCGCTGAGTGCCAACCTGCGGTATTCTCCTCATGAGCTGTTTCCAAAAAGACCGGTGGCGGAACGCCAGTCACCGGGCGGACGGACACCCGTCCCGGCAGCAAGACAATTTGGTTTGGGCCTGGCGGGCCGGTTTCTGAAAAGAAGCCGGCCCGTTTTCTTTTTTCCAGGTCAATGTTGGTAACGACGTGACAAAGGGGACCGCCATGAGCGACGACATGATCCGCATTTATGAAATGAACAATGGCGAAAAAGCCTTCTCGCCGTTCTCACCTGAAGAGATGGACACCCGTCAGGCAAATCTTAGAAAGCTCATGGCAGATCGTGACATCGACGCTTGCCTGTTCACCTCCTATCACAACATCTGCTACTACTCCGGCTTCCTCTATTGCTACTTCGGCCGGAAATACGGTTTCCTCGTCACCCAAGACAAGGCAACGACAATTGCCGCCGGGATCGACGGCGGCCAGCCCTGGCGCCGCACCCATGGCGATACGGTGATCTACACCGACTGGCGCCGGGACAATTATTTCCATGCGATCCAACAACTACTCGGATTGCCGAATGCGAACATCCGCCGCATCGGCATAGAGTTTGACCATGTATCACTGGACCTCCTCAAACTCCTCGAGGCCGCATTGCCAGGTGTCGAGCTCGTCGATGTGGCTGCCGATGCGATGGCACAGCGGACGATCAAGAGTGCTGAAGAACACAAACTTATCCGCGAAAGCACCCGCATTGGTGATTTGGGCGGAGCAGCCCTGGTGGATGCAGTACAAGCGGGCGTAGCGGAGCACGAAGTTGCCATAGCCTCCACAAATGCCATGATCCGTGAAATCGCCAAATCCTTTCCGTTCGTGGAGCTGATGGACACCTGGACCTGGTTCCAGTCCGGCATCAACACCGATGGCGCACACAATCCGGTCACCAACAAGGTGGTTGAAGCCGGTGACATCCTGAGCCTCAACTGCTTCCCGATGATCTTCGGTTATTACACCGCCCTGGAACGTACCCTGTTTTGTGAACATGCTTCGGATGAACATCTGCGCCTTTGGGAAGTCAACTGTCATGTCCACCGAGAGGGGCTGAAGCTGATCAAACCTGGTGCCAAGTGCTCAGAGATTGCTGCAGAGCTCAACGACATCTACCGCAGTCATGACCTGCTGCAGTACCGGAGTTTTGGTTATGGCCACTCCTTCGGCGTGCTCAGCCATTATTACGGCCGCGAAGCCTCAGTGGAGCTGCGCGAGGACGTGGATACCGTTCTGCAGCCGGGCATGGTTGTCTCCATGGAGCCGATGATCATGATTCCGGAAGGCAAACCGGGCGCAGGCGGATACCGCGAACATGACATTTTGATCGTCGGCGAAGACGGCGCGGAAAACATCACCGGCTTCCCCTTCGGGCCTGAACACAACATCATTCCAAAAAGATAATTTTTAAGGACAACAACCGCCGGGCCTCTTGGGCCCGGCGGACCGTTCAATCAAGTCCAACAACTGTCCGGAACAATCGGCCCGGTGCGCATGCACGACTGCCAATGCCCGCCATACTCGCCATTTGCCAGGCGAGCGCCAGATTGCTGCTGATAACCGGCATGTCCAGTTCCTGCTCAAGATCCTCCATCAGATCGAGCGTCCGCAGGTTGGTACATGACAAGAAGATCGCCTCTACTCCGGGCTGTTGGCTTACATGTATCGCTGCTTTTCGAATTGAAACCGGATCGATCCGCGCAACCCGCGCCTCGACCTCCTCACCGAATGAGACAGAGGCAGGTACGGAAAACCCTTCCTGCTCGAAGACGGTTTTCATGCTGCCGGCAACCGCTTCGATATAGGGAGAGACCAAGCCAAACGAATGCACATTCAGCGCACGCATGGCATCGAATGCGGCAGTAAGCGGATTTGCGGCAAACCTGGTCTTGCAGACGCTCTTGATCAGATCGGCCACCTTATCCGGCCCAATCAGTGTAGTGCCGGAGGTGCAGGCATATCCAACCGCATCGAATTCCGCTGCTGGCGGTAAAAGGGATGCTGCTGCTGGCAGATCCAACCCCATTTGAGCGATCGTGTCCGGATTTAGCTCAGCGCCAGAAGGGATCCGCGTGATGTATAGCGCGACATCAGGTGAGGAAAAAATCCGTCTGAAATCATGTTCAATGGTCTCATCGACCTGCAGCACAATCAGCCCTAGCGTCCCCCCATCGCCGATGGAGCTGGTCAAAGTATAAGGAAAACTCGTCATGAGCCGATCACCGGCAGGTCGGCTGGCGCCCGGCGGGACAAGAGTTCCGGGCCGTCAGCACGCATGACAATATTTTCCTCATGCACCATGATCCGTCCCGGCGCGATTTCGACGCCGGGCTCAAGCGTCATCACCATGCCTTCCCGCAGAACGGTTTCGTCTTTCGGCGTCAACGATGGCCACTCGGTCAGCGAAAGACCAAGGCCGTGACCCAAACGGCCTCCTCCCGGGGTGGCGCCATGGGCCTTTAATCCTTCAACAAGTACTTGATGAAGCTCACAGGCCTTCATACCCGGCCTCAACTGCGCCATAGCGGAATCAGTCGCTGCATGGAGAGCAGCATATGCACGGCGAACTTCATCGCACGCCTGACCAATCGCATAATTCCGGTCAAAATCGCAAAAATATCCGTCGCGAACCGCCCCAGTGTCGAGCATCAGCAGATCCCCGCTCTTTAAGGGAGCCTTGTCAGCCGGCGAAATCACGTCGCCATAGCCACCCTGACCCGCACCGCCAGCAACATAACTCACCCAATCAGCGCCGGCTTTCAGCAACTCTATCTGAAACTCGCGGAAAACCTGGTCAAGGGGAACACCTTCGCCGGCAATCAGCGGCACCCGATCGAAGGCCGCATCGGCGATTGAACAGCATGCCCGGATCTTTTCAATTTCTGCGTCCGACTTGATTTCCCTGACACGTTGCACGACTGAAGTTGCATCACCAAATTGGCGGGGAGCGACCATTTCCGAAACCCGGGAATAGTCTTTCAGAGGCATGCGCAGATGCGTTTCCAGACCTTTGGGCACACCAATCCGCCCGACCTCAGGCACAACAGCGCAAAGCGTATCGGCAAGCAGACTGACACCATCATCATGAGGGTCCGGGGCATCCCAGGTCCGGATGTCATCAATCCATGTCCGCCCCATCAGCTCCGCTCCAATCGACGGAATGACAGCAATTAGCTTTCCCTTTTCCGGAACAATGACAAACCATGGACGGGCCGGGCTTTCCCAAAACCGGGTCAAAAAACCGGTCACATAAAAAACATCCGGAGGCGTAGTCAGCAGAAGCGCGCTGAAACCAGCCTCGTCCATTGCTGTCTGCAAGGCCGACAGCCGGCGTTGGTATTCAGTTGATGGGAAAATCAACGACCGGTCATGCATCTTCTTCGCACTCGCTCAGGATCGCCAGAACCCGGCTGTCCTTGCCGATACTGGGCAGTCCCGCCAGAAGGGCGGCCAGTCCAGCGGCACCTGAAGGGGTTGTGCCAAGGTTATGATCTTTCAAGATCCGAACGCCCCGCGCCGCTTCCTCTTCGGAAATTGTCACGAACAAATCAGCATCCCTTGCCAGTCCGGCCAATGCAACCAACGACGGCGTTTTGCAATCGAGCCGCCCCATGGACGAGACAGGTCCGTCAGCCGTCAACAATCTGCCAGCGCGAATGCTTTCCGTGAGTGCCGGAGCTGCGTCCGGTTCCACAACTATGATGACCGGCCCGTCCCCCCAGACAGATCTGGCGTGGGCTGCAATGGCGGCCGCCATTCCACCAACGCCAGCTTGCAACAGGATATGAGTCGGCGCTTCTTTCAGCTCTTCAGCTACCTCTGCCGACAGTTGCAGATAGCCCTCCATGACGCGAAGCGGCATCTCAGTGTATCCGGGCCAAGTGCTGTCGGACAGCAGCGTCCAGCCGTTTGCCTCGGCCGCAGCCTCAGCGGCAGCCATGCTTTCTTCGTAGTTCGCACCCGCTCGCCGGACTTGGGCACCCTTCGCTACAAGCCGGCCCGCAAACGCGTCAGGAACGGTCTCCGCCAAATAGACAATTGCCCGGGCCCCAAACAATTGCGCGCCAGCGGCGACCGATAGCCCATGGTTTCCGGCACTGGCCGTGACATAACTCCGGCCTTTGAGCGCATGAGACCAATTGCCGTTTTGCCCTGCCACCATGGCGGCATCGCGGGCAATCGCATAGGCCGCACCTAGGGCCTTGAAGCTGCCAAGCCCCATCCTGGTGCGCTCATCTTTCACCCACAGCTTTGCGATACCGCACTGGCTTGCGAGCTCCGGCAGGTTCAAGAGTGCTGTCGGCTCATAAGCCGGACATTGCGTCAGCAAATTGGTGACTGTTTCCGGCTGAGCGTTCGGAAACAAATCCAGTCCGCTCAAACCCGCATGCCGGTAGGTGTTTTCCAGGAATTCAGGCAAGTTTGTCTCCCGCAGTTCATACGGAAAGATAACCGGACACGGCACCCGCCTTCCCGGAAATCTGGCAACCGATTGCGCCGGAAAACGGACCAAAACCGAATACTTCATCGCAAAATACGCCGAACAGATTGAAAACAGTGCCTTTCGATCCGGATTTCTGATCTAAAGGGAGAATGGATAAGTTCGACGCTCTCATTCTTGATGCCATTCAGCACAACAACCGGCTGACCGCTGAAGAACTGTCACAAAAGGCCGGTCTGTCACCGGATGCTTGCCGCAAACGTGTCAACCGGCTGCGCGCTGACGGTTATGTGGAAGCCGATATTGCAATTCTCTCGCCTGAGAAATTGGGGCGGGATTTGTTGTTGATCGTCGAAGTGACATTGGACAGCGAACGCCCGGACGACCTGGACCGTTTCAAGGAAAGAATGCTGGCCGCACCTGAAGTCATGCAGTGCTACTACGTGACTGGCAATTCGGATTTCATCATGATTCTGTCAGCCCGCAACATGGCAGACTATGAAGCATTCACCCGCCGCCATTTCTTTGCCGAAGACAACGTCAAGCGCTTCCGCACCAGCGCCGTTATGGACAGGGTGAAAACGGGTTACGCCCTTCCGCTAAAAGCCCAGGACTAAACTATCAAATATTCAGGAGTATTGAGGGCTCTGCTAAGCAGCAGTCGCACGCCTTTGTGCTTCTTCCATCCGCTTCTTGGCACGCGGGCACTGTAGTTTGTCGCGCAGCGGGCTGTCTGGATCGATGTCCTTTTGACAAACCACACATTTGTCTGCGCCGGAGATTGCATTCAATCCACCGCAGCTACCCTTGATGGTCTTGCCCATCAGCATGACGCCAAGTGACATGCCAATCACGACCAGCCCCAGAATTGCGAATGCGAATAGAAATGTAGTCATCGTAGATTCCGGTCCGATACCGCCAATTCAGATTACTGTTTCGCCTGCAGGGCTTCAAACGCGCTGCTTGCGGACGTTACATATTGCTCCGCAGTGCCATTTTCACCCCTGGAAATGAAATAGGCTGCGAGATTGTTTGCCTCGGCTATTTCAAGACCCTTTTCAGCACCAAGAGCCAGCATCGCAGTCGCCCACGCATCTGCCAGCATCGCATCTTCGGCAATTACACTGACTGACGTGGTTCTGTGGGTGATTGGACGCCCAGTTGTCGGATCAATGATATGCGAGTAGCGCACACCATCATATTCGACAAAGTTCCGATAGTCGCCGGAAGTTGCCAGTCCCCGGTCCTCAACGGCGACAATCAGCTCAATCGCCTTCTCGCCCGGCTCCGGTTTCTCTATGCCAATTTTCCAGGCCTCGCCCTTGTCGTTCTTGCCCGCAGTCACCAGGTCGCCGCCGATTTCGACCATATAGCTACCGACACCCAGAGCCTTCAATTTCCTGGCAACCGCATCAATCCCATAACCTTTTGCAATCGCCGACAGATTGATACCGATCTCCGGTGCGGTCTTGGCAATCGTGGACGCACCTTCATCTATGCTGAGCCGCTCAGCCTGACCTACGAATGCCAGAGCCTGCTCGATCTGTCCCTCTGATGGAACCGGGTCTTCCGGTTTGCGAGGTCCAAAACCCCAAAGTTCAATCAAAGGTCCAAGCGTGACATCAAACTTCCCTTCGCTCAGACCATGAACCGAATTTGCGGCAGACATTACCGTTATAAAGTCCGCCGAGACTTTGACCGGCGCGGTTTCCGTTGACGCATTGAACTGTGAGACTTCGGAGTTCTTGTCCCAGTTTGAGAGTTTTGAATTCACATCCGCAAGGACGGCTTCGACTTCCGCGGAGAGTGATTCTTCAGAAAGCTCACCACTGGCATCGACTGCGGTAATTGAGTAGGTGGTTCCCATCGTTTTCCCAGACAGACGAAGAACCTTGGAGGTCTCGTCAGGCGAACAGGCAACCAAAAACAAAGCTGCTGCGAGGGCGATTGATATCCGCATGATGTCTTTCTTCTCAACAAGACCTGTGCTGCCGTCCTCGAAATCGAAGAAGGGCACGAATGACCAAACTTGACTACAAAACCGGATCAGATGGAAGGCAAGCCTCAGATTGCCGCGCTATTACTGTTTCCTAAGCCTAAATGCCAGTTGTTTTTCATGCGAAAGTACCATAGACGATTGACCGGCGGCTTCCGTTGATCGCCAGCTATGTTCTAACAGCCAGACGATCTCGCCTTGACATTCTCACGCTAACAAACCGCGGCCCTCTGATCTTGCCGCGTTGGTTTTTGCGATGGACACAATAGAAATTAAAAAAGGCCTGGACCTGCCGATCAAGGGCGCCCCAGAACAAACCATTAGCGATGGACCCAAAGTACGGTCTGTCGGCCTCCTCGGTCCGGATATCGTCGGGTTGAAACCGAAGATGCTCATTGAGGAGCAGGCTTCGGTCGTGCGCGGCACTCCCCTGTTCCATCACAAGGACGATCCGGACGCCGTCATCGTTTCCCCGGTGACTGGCCGGGTGCGCGCAATCAACCGTGGTGCCCGCCGCGTTTTGCAAAGCGTGGTCATTGAGGTTGATGATGCCGACGACAAAGGGAAAAGCTTCCAGGACATCGGCAACGGCGATACGGCAGATGGTGTAGCGGAAAAGATCTGCGCAGCAGGTCTTTGGCCTGCGTTCAGGACCCGGCCATACTCCAAGGTCCCGCATCATACGACACGGCCGATCGCCATCTATGTCACGGCTCTCGACAGTGAGCCACTGTCGGCAGATGCTGATGTGGCCATCGAAAGCCGCCTTGAGGATTTTGAAGCCGGCCTTGCTGCTGTCGCCAAATTGACCGATGGGCCGACGCACCTATGCCAGTCACCGAAACTGAATTTTGATGTCTCCAAGGTTCCCGGTGTAACAGCAACCGCTTTCTCCGGACCTCATCCGGCTGGCCTGGCAGGAACGCACATGCATTTCCTGACGCCGCCTGCAGCAGAAAAGCCGGTATGGACGATCGGTTATCACGATGTTCTGGCAATCGGCGCACTTTTCCGGACCGGACATCTGGATCCTTCCATCGTTGTTGCAATGGGCGGCCCGGCTGCAAAACAGCCTCGGCTGGTAAAGACCATCTTCGGCGCGTCCCTTGAAGATCTAACCGAAGGCGAAACGCAGGGCGATGCTCCTGTACGCATGGTATCTGGATCCGTTCTGAGCGGCCGCGGCGCAGATGGCCCCCTCGCCTACCTCGGCCGTTATCACCGTCAGGTGTCGCTAATTGAAGAAGACAACAAGCAGATCCCGCTTGGATGGATCCGGCCAATGCCGGGCAAGTATGCCATTCAGCCGGTGCTGGGTTCCGCCTTCAGCAAGAAGCTTTATGCGCTCACCAGCAACCTCAATGGCGGACGCCGGGCAATGGTGCCTACCGGTACATTTGAAGAGTTGATGCCGCAGGACTTCCTGCCGACCCAGCTTCTGAGAGCCCTGCTGGTGAAAGATACAGATTCTGCACAGGCGCTCGGCGCACTCGAACTCGACGAAGAAGACCTAGGTCTCGTTGGCTTCGCATGCCCCGCCAAATATGAATATGGCCTGGCCCTCCGCGAGTGCCTTGAGAAAATCGAGAAGGAGGGCTGATCCGTTGGGTCTCCGCAGTTTCTTTGACCGTATCGAACCCCTGTTCGAAAAAGGCGGCAAATACGAGCGCTACTTCCCCATCTATGAGATGGTGGAGTCGTTCATCTACACTCCGAAAACCGTAACGACGAATGCGCCGCATGTGCGCAGCTATGTCGATATGAAGCGGATCATGACCTATGTGGTCATTGCAACGATCCCCTGCATCCTGTTCGCTTTCTACAACACCGGCCTGCAAGCCAATACGGCTCTTGCTGCTCTTGGCCCTCAGGCAGAAACAGGCTGGCGGATCTGGATCCTGCACTTCTTCGGGATCGGGCTAAACCCGGACAATATCTTCGCCGGTCTCGTTCACGGCGCGCTCTATTTCTTCCCGATCTACATCGTCACGCTGGTTGCCGGTGGTATCTGGGAAGTGCTCTTCGCAACAATCAGGCGCCATGAGGTCAACGAAGGCTTCCTCGTCACCTCGATGCTCTACACGCTGATCCTGCCGGCATCGACACCATTGTGGCAGGTCGCCCTTGGCATTTCCTTCGGTGTGGTCATCGGCAAGGAAGTGTTTGGCGGAACCGGGAAGAACTTTCTGAACCCGGCTCTGACCGGCCGCGCGTTCCTCTACTTCGCCTATCCTGCCTATATGTCGGGCGATGCGATCTGGACACCGGTTGACGGGTTTTCTGGTGCGACTGCGCTGTCCGTTACCGCTTCGCAAGGCTATGAGTATCTGGCAGATGCCGGGATTACATGGATGGATGCCTTCATCGGAACCATTCAGGGCAGCCTTGGCGAAACATCGACACTTGCATGTCTCATCGGGCTTGCGTTCCTGCTGATTACCAAGATCGCAAACTGGCGTCTTGTTGTCGGCTGCCTTGCAGGCATGATCGGATTTTCGCTGCTGTTGAACATGATCGGCTCCAGCACAAACCCGATGTTTGCTATGCCCTGGTACTGGCATTTGGTTATCGGCGGCTACGCATTTGGCCTGGCCTTCATGGTCACCGAGCCGGTCTCGGCATCGCACACCAACATGGGCCGCTATTTCTACGGCGCCCTGGTCGGTGTGATGGTGGTTCTGATCCGCGTCATCAATCCGGCGTTCCCGGAAGGCATGATGCTGGCAATCCTGTTTGCCAACGTGTTCGCACCGCTCATCGATTACTTCGTAGTCCAGGCAAACATCAAACGGAGGATGCGCCGGTATGGCTGACAACACTCCAAATTCTGGTCAAAGCAAGGGATTGCTCGGGCGGTTCCTGGACATGCCGGCTGACTCGATCCCCAAAACCTTGTTTGTCGCGACAACGGTCTGCCTGTTTGCATCCATGGTTGTCTCCATGGCCGCTGTTTCGCTCCGTCCGCTTCAGGAAGAAAACAAGCTGCGCGACAAGCAGATCAACATTCTTCAGGTCGCCGGTGTCTATGATCCGAACAAAAACGTTAGTGAAGCCTTCAAGGCGTTCGAACCGCACGTGCTGGATCTTAAGAGCGGGAAATTCACCGAAGAGTTCGACGCGCAGACGTTCGATGACCGCGCTGCTTCCGATGATCGTGCAATCAGCCGGGCTCTGACAAATGACCCTGCAGGTATCGGCCGGCAGTCCAACTTCAAGACGGTCTACCTGCTTCGCGATGACAGCGGTGCAATCGACAAGGTGATCCTGCCGGTTCACGGTTACGGTCTTTGGTCAACACTTTATGGCTTTATCGCCGTGGAAGCCAACGGCAATGACATTTTCGGCCTTCAGTTCTACGACCACGCCGAAACGCCGGGCCTCGGCGGTGAAGTGGACAATCCACGCTGGAAAGCACTCTGGAGCGGGAAAAAACTGCGGGATGATAGTGGGGACCTGCAGATCACCGTCGACAAAACAGCGCCGGCTGCCGGCATCGACTTCCATGTTGACGCGATCGCAGGGGCGACACTGACGTCCCGCGGTGTAGACAACATGGTCAAATTCTGGATGGGCCAGGAAGGATACGCACCGTTCCTTGCCAATCTGCAATCTGGAGAGATTTGATGGCACAAACGCGCAAGGAACTCCTTGTCGACCCGCTTGTCGACAACAATCCGATCACGCTGCAGGTGCTGGGCATCTGTTCGGCGCTCGCCGTCACGTCTTCTTTGAAGGTTGCTTTCGTGATGTCACTGGCCGTGATTTTTGTGACGGCCTTTTCCTCCATGTTCATCTCCATCCTGCGTAATCATATTCCGAGCTCAATCCGGATTATCGTGCAGATGGTGATCATCGCCTCATTGGTGATCCTGGTGGATCAGATCCTCAAGGCCTACGCCTATGAGATCTCAAAGACCCTTTCCGTCTTTGTCGGCCTGATCATCACCAACTGTATCGTCATGGGCCGGGCGGAAGCATTCGCCATGAAGAACCCGCCAGTGGCATCCTTCATTGACGGTGTCGGCAATGGACTCGGCTACGGCTTGATCCTGATGCTGGTCGGTATCATCCGTGAGCTCTTTGGAGCGGGATCCCTGTTCGGCGTTACCATTCTTGAGACCGTCAACAATGGCGGCTGGTATGTGCCCAACGGCTTGCTCCTGCTGCCACCATCCGCGTTCTTCGTCATCGGACTTTTGATCTGGGCGTTCCGCTCCTGGAAGCCGGAACAGGTCGAAGAACGTGAATACAAGATCCAAACCGCAGAGGCCCACTGATGGAAGGCTTGATATCCCTTGCCGTAAAAGCGGTCTTTGTTGAGAACCTTGCGCTCTCGTTCTTCCTCGGCATGTGTACCTTCATCGCCGTTTCGAAGAAAATCTCAACCGCACTCGGCCTCGGCATTTCGGTAATGATCGTCCAGGCGATCACGGTCCCGACCAACAATCTGCTGCTGAGCTATCTCCTGAAGCCGGGCGCGCTTGCCTGGGCAGGTTTTCCGGACGTGGATCTGACGTTCCTGGGTCTGATTTCCTACATTGGCGTGATTGCGGCAATGGTTCAGATCCTGGAGATGATCCTCGATAAGTTCTTTCCGCCACTCTACAACGCCCTCGGCATCTTCCTGCCGCTGATCACCGTAAACTGCGCCATCCTCGGCGGTTCCCTGTTCATGGTTGAGCGTAACTACAACTTTGCTGAAGCCACGACCTACGGCATTTCCTCCGGATTTGGCTGGGCCCTGGCAATCACGGCGATGGCTGGTGTGCGCGAGAAGCTGAAATATTCCGATGTTCCTGATGGCCTGCAAGGCCTCGGCATCACCTTCATCACCGCTGGATTGATGGCGCTTGCCTTCATGTCGTTCAGCGGCGTCAAGCTCTAAAGGAAACGATAGGCATGGAAACATTCAGCCTCGGCGTCATCCTTTTCACCCTGATCGTGCTTGCACTGGTTGCCATCATTTTGGCAGCCCGCAGCCAACTGGTGTCGACCGGTGATGTCCAAATCACCATCAACGGCGAGAAAACCATTTCGGTTCCTGCAGGCGGGAAACTGCTGCAGACGCTTGCAGAACAGAAACTGTTCGTCCCGTCCGCCTGCGGCGGCGGTGGCACGTGCGCTCAGTGCAAGGTCAAGGTCCATTCCGGCGGCGGCTCTATCCTGCCGACCGAAGAAAGCCACATCACAAAGCGCGAGGCTGCGTGCGGCGAACGTCTGTCCTGCCAGGTCTCGGTCAAGCAGGACATGGACATTGAAGTCCCCGAAGAGGTGTTCGGCGTCAAAAAGTGGGAATGCACCGTGCGTTCCAACGAGAATGTCGCCACCTTCATCAAGGCCCTCATTCTCGACCTGCCGGAAGGCGAAGACGTCAACTTCCGCGCGGGCGGTTACATCCAGATCGAAGCACCGGCCCACAGCCTCGCTTACACCGATTTCGACGTGGAAGAGGAATACCGCGAGGACTGGGACAAGTTCAATCTGTGGCAGTACAAGTCCATCGTGGACGTTCCGGTAGAGCGCGCCTATTCCATGGCCAACTACCCGGAAGAAAGGGGCATGATCATGCTCAACGTCCGGGTTGCCTCTCCACCTCCTGGTTCCGAAGGCATTCCTCCAGGTCAGATGTCCTCGTACATCTTCAACCTGAAACCTGGCGACAAGGTCACGATCTCCGGTCCGTTTGGCGAATTCTTCGCCCGCGATACCGACAAGGAAATGGTCTTCATTGGCGGCGGTGCAGGTATGGCACCGATGCGTAGCCACATCTTCGATCAGCTCAAGCGTCTGAAATCAAAACGCAAGATTTCCTTCTGGTATGGCGCCCGTTCGAAGCGCGAGATGTTCTTTGTTGAAGACTTCGACATGCTCGCGAAGGAAAACCCGAACTTCGAATGGCATGTGGCCCTGTCAGACCCGCTGCCGGACGACGATTGGAGCGGCTACACCGGCTTCATTCACAACGTGCTCTTCAACGAGTATCTGAAGGATCACCCGGCGCCAGAGGACTGCGAGTTCTACATGTGTGGTCCTCCCATCATGAACTCGTCCGTTATCAACATGCTGCTTGAAATGGGCGTTGACCGCGAAGACATCATGCTCGATGACTTCGGTGGCTGACCAAAAAGAACCGGCGGATTTCCGCCGGTTTTTTCTTACGGGAATGATAGTCAGAATTTCAGCGGAATAAACGCCAAGGCCAACAATCCAAGGCCTGCGGGTACGCCATAAATCCAGGCTAGGCTTCGCCTGTATCCAGCCTCGTTTTTCCAGTTCTGACGGTACAGGTGGCCACAGGCAACGACTATCAGAACCAGCAACGTTCCGGTCAAAGGCGTTAAGTAGAGGCTTTCCGGCATCTCAAAACTCCAGCCGAGCCGTACATTTTTGGGCGGCTCAATTGCGCAGTTGATGTAACCCTTTTTTCCTTTGAAACAGTGTTGGTCAAGCCCTATCGATCCAGGTGGCCAAGAGACTTGGCGGAATGCCTCTTCACTGCAAAAGGAACACCAATAAACGCTGGGTGCCGCAATATTTTTGCTTCAAGTCGCAACTCTGCTTGATTGCGATGGCGCGCTGGTGTTTTAACGCTGCACGCTGTTGCGCGTGCGCGATACACAGCCGACGTAGGACAAAGGCTACACCTCAATGCTTCAGACGCCCTATTACTTGATCGACAAGGCGAAGCTTCTTCAGAACATGGAGAAGATCAAATACGTACGCGAACGGTCGGGCGCAAAGGCGTTGCTGGCTCTGAAGTGCTTTGCAACGTGGTCTGTCTTCGATCTGATGCGCGAATACATGGACGGCACTACGTCTTCATCGCTGAACGAAGTTCGCCTGGGAAACGAGCGGTTCGGCGGCGAGACGCATGCCTACTCCGTCGCCTATGCCGATTATGAAATCGAGGAAGTGATCTCGCACGCGGACAAGATCATTTTCAACTCGATCAGCCAGCTTGAGCGCTTTGGCGATAAAGCATCCGAAATCGTCCGCGGCTTGCGCCTAAATCCAAACATCAGCTCATCGAGCTTCGATCTGGCAGATCCCGCACGTCCCTATTCCCGTTTGGGCGAATGGGATCCGGCCAGGATTGAAACGGTAATCGATCAAATCAGCGGTTTCATGATCCACAACAACTGCGAGAACGCGGATTTCGATCTGTTTGATCAAATGCTCGGAGAAATCGAAGATAAGTTCGGCGACCTGTTGAAGAAAGTCGAGTGGGTGAGCCTCGGCGGCGGCATTCATTTTACGGGTGATGGATATCCGATCGACAGTTTTGCCGACAGGTTGAAGAGATTTTCTGAGACCTTCGGCGTTCAGGTTTATCTGGAACCGGGTGAAGCTTCGATCACCAACTCCACGACCCTTGAAACGACCATTCTCGATACCCTCTACAACGGCAAACACCTTGCCGTGGTAGATTCCTCCATCGAAGCGCATATGCTTGACCTGCTGATCTACCGCGAGACGGCAAAGGTCGAGCCGGATGCCGGCAGCCATCGGTACATGATCTGTGGCAAGTCCTGCCTTGCCGGTGATATTTTTGGCGAATTTGATTTCCCGAACGAACTCAAGATCGGCGACCGCGTCTCCATTCAAGACGCAGCCGGATATACAATGGTCAAGAAGAACTGGTTCAACGGCGTGAAGATGCCGGCCATTGCGATCCGGGAATTGGATGGTACGGTCCGTACGGTCCGTGAATTTTCATATCAGGACTTTGAACAGAGTTTGTCCTGATTGCTGAAGCTAGATAAGTTTCGACCATGGGGTCCAGAGAAGGCGACAACTGAAGATGAAAAAAAATGTTCTTATCATCGGCGCAGGCGGCGTTGCACAGGTGGTGGCGCACAAGTGCGCGCAGAACAACGATGTGCTTGGTGATATTCACATAGCCTCCCGCACAAAGGCGAAATGCGACGGCATCATCAACAGCGTTCAAGACAAGGGCGCCTTGAAACAACCCGGTGTTCTTGAAGGACACCAGCTGGACGCCATGGATGTCGCAGCAACTGCGGATCTCATCCGCAAGACCAGCTCCGAAATTGTCATCAACGTCGGCACCGCTTTTCTCAACATGTCCGTTCTCAGCGCCTGCCTTGAGACGGGCGCCGCTTATATCGATACGGCCATCCATGAAGAGCCGGGCAAGATCTGTGAATCGCCGCCCTGGTACGCAAACTACGAATGGAAACGTGCGGATGAGTGTGCCGAAAAGGGTGTAACCGCTATTCTCGGCGCCGGCTTTGATCCAGGCGTCGTCAACGCCTATGCCAAACTGGCCAAGGATGACTACCTCGACAAAGTCACGGATGTCGATATCGTAGACATCAACGCTGGCAGCCATAACCGCTATTTCGCAACAAACTTCGACCCGGAGATCAACTTCCGCGAGTTCACCGGGACCGTCTATTCCTGGCAAAAAGGGGAATGGCAGGAAAACAAGATGTTCGAGATCGGCAAGGAATACGACCTGCCGGTAGTTGGCAAACGCATGGCCTATCTGTGCGGCCACGACGAGGTGCATTCCCTCGCCAAGAACATGGAGGGCGCGGACGTCCGGTTCTGGATGGGCTTTGGCGAGCACTACATCAACGTTTTCACCGTTTTGAAGAACATTGGCCTCCTGTCCGAACACCCGGTCAAGACCGCTGAAGGGCTCGAAGTCGTTCCGCTCAAGGTGGTCAAGGCCTGTCTGCCCGATCCAGCCTCGCTGGCGCCTGACTATGAAGGCAAGACCTGTATCGGCGACTTTGTGAAAGGTACCAAGGACGGCAAGGAACACGAGGTATTCATCTACAACGTCGCCGACCACAAGGAAGCCTATGAGGAAGTCGGCAGTCAGGGCATATCCTATACCGCCGGCGTCCCGCCGGTAGCGGCAGCCATGCTGATCGCTTCAGGTGAATGGGACGTGCAGCGAATGGCAAATGTTGAGGAGCTTCCGCCCAAACCCTTCCTTGGCATCTTGAACCGGATCGGACTTCCGACTCGCATCAAGGACGCTGACGGAGACCGGGCGTTGACCTTCTGAGCCTTCAGCATTTCCTTTGGGCTGAGCCCCACAAATACAATGGCCCGGCAGCCGCTCTGCCGGGCTTTTTTTTTCGTTTCAATCGCCTCCATCAATGCCGCCTTTACACTGCAATCCGGCACCCAACATGCCAGAAATTTGGAAGCGCCGCCTCGCAATAAGTTTTTCTTATTACAGAAATCAGCAATATAAAATTCACCTGATTGAAGACAGTTGTTATCTTCCTTTCAGCCGAAACGGAGGAGAGGTCATCGCTTGGATATACGCGCAGATTAATCTGTCGCGACTATCAACGCGCCGCATTGTTTGATTTCAATCTAGCCAGAAAGCAATTCCGACTACCTAGAGGAAACGCTTTTTTATCAATCACATACAGGCGCTTGGCACGAAACAGCTCCTGAAGCCTTTAAACAATAACCAGAAGTTCGCAGAACACGATTGGAGAGAAAGATGGACGCAAAAGTCGAAAAAACAGGTGGTTGCCCGGTCATGCACGGCGCAAATACCGAGACCGGTACATCGGTCATGGATTGGTGGCCGAAGTCCTTGAACCTGGACATCCTTCATCAACATGACACCAAGACCAATCCCCTTGGTAAGGACTTCAACTACCGTGAAGAGTTGAAGAAGCTCGACGTCGACGCTTTGAAGAAAGACATGCACGCGCTGTTGACCGACAGTCAGGACTGGTGGCCCGCGGACTACGGTCACTATGGTGGCCTGATGATCCGCCTTGCATGGCACTCGGCCGGTTCCTACCGCCTCGCGGATGGACGTGGTGGCGGCGGCGGCGGCAACATTCGTTTTGCGCCCCTGAACTCCTGGCCGGACAACGTCAGCCTCGACAAGGCAAAGCGCCTGCTGTGGCCGCTGAAGAAGAAGTACGGCAACTCTGTTTCGTGGGCCGATTTGATCATCCTGGCCGGCACCATTGCTTATGAAAACATGGGTCTGAAGACATTCGGCTTCGGTTTTGGCCGCGAGGATATCTGGCATCCGGAAATCGATACTTATTGGGGCGCAGAAAAGGAATGGCTGGCGCCGTCCGATGAGCGTTATGGAGATGTCAGCAAACCTGACACCATGGAAAACCCGCTGGCAGCTGTGCAGATGGGTCTGATTTACGTGAACCCGGAGGGCGTCAACGGCGTTCCCGATCCGATCAAGACCGGTGCCCAGGTTCGCGAGACATTTGCCCGCATGGCAATGAACGACGAGGAAACCGCTGCCTTGACATGTGGA
Organism: Roseibium sp.; assembly: GCA_965230705.1. Classification (GTDB taxonomy): domain Bacteria; phylum Pseudomonadota; class Alphaproteobacteria; order Rhizobiales; family Stappiaceae; genus Roseibium. The sequence continues at coordinate 1,514,496 of CBDDLN010000002.1, forward strand.
GGCCACACTGTTGGCAAGACCCACGGCAATGGCGATGCAGGAGCACTTGGTGCGGAGCCCGAGGGCGCCGGAATTGAAGACCAGGGTCTTGGCTGGATGAACCCACATCAAGGTGGCAAGGCAGCCAACGCGGTGTCTTCCGGCATCGAAGGTGCCTGGACGACCAACCCGACCAAATTTGACATGGGCTATTTCGAACTTCTGTTTGGATATGATTGGTGGCTGCAAAAGTCGCCTGCCGGTGCCATCCAGTGGGAGCCGATCAACATCAAGGAAGAAGACATGCCGGTCGATGCTACCGACCCGTCTATCCGCCGGATGCCGATCATGACCGATGCCGATATGGCGATGCGCTTCGACCCGATCTACAAGGAGATCTGCCAGAAGTTCATGGCCGATCCGGAGTATTTCCGCGATACCTTTGCCCGCGCCTGGTTCAAGCTGACCCACCGCGACATGGGTCCGCGGGCCCGTTACATCGGACCAGATGTTCCGTCCGAAGAACTGGTTTGGCAAGATCCGGTACCGGCAGGTTCCACCAGCTACGATGTTGATGCTGTCAAAGCAAAAATTGCGGCCAGTGGCCTGAGCATGAACGAGATGGTCTCAACTGCCTGGGACAGCGCCCGCACATTCCGTGGTTCGGATTTGCGTGGTGGTGCCAATGGTGCCCGCATCCGTCTTGCTCCGCAAAAGGACTGGGAAGGCAACGAGCCGGCCCGTCTTGCCAAGGTTCTGTCTGTTCTTGAACCGATCGCAGCCGAAGCCGGTGCAAGCATTGCCGACGTGATCGTTCTTGCAGGCAACGTGGGTGTTGAGCAGGCAGCCAAGGCTGCAGGTTTTGACGTGTCGGTTCCATTCGCACCTGGCCGGGGCGATGCCACGGACGAAATGACCGATGCAGCATCCTTTGATGTTTTGGAACCGCTTGCCGATGGCTACCGCAATTGGCTGAAGAAAGACTATGTCGTCAGCGCGGAAGAGATGATGCTCGACCGCACCCAGTTGATGGGTCTGACCGCAAACGAAATGACCGTTCTGGTCGGCGGGATGCGTGTCATCGGGACCAACCACGGTGGTACCAAGCATGGCGTTTTCACAGAGCGTGAGGGTGCGCTAACGACTGATTTCTTCGTCACTCTGACCGACATGGCCTACAAGTGGGTTCCGACGGAGGAAGGATCTTACGAGATCCGCGATCGCAAGACTGATGCCGTCAAATACACGGCGACCCGTATGGATCTTGTCTTCGGTTCAAATTCCATCCTGCGCTCCTACGCTGAAGTATACGCCCAGGACGACAGTGCCGAGAAGTTCGTCAACGACTTCGTAGCTGCCTGGACCAAGGTCATGAACGCGGATCGTTACGACCTCGTGTAATTACCAGCAAACTGGTTCGGCGCCTGAACCAGCGCCGAACCACGAAAACCAAGGGCGGCATTCCTTATCCGGATTGCCGCCCTTTTTTATTTTCTGGCTTACCGAATCAGACAAAAAAATGCCGCCAAAGGTGCACAGGTCTTTGGCGGCAAACCCAAATGGGGAGTCAGTGCAGGGGCTTGGTGCCCCCGAAAATCAGGCAATCTTTGCGGTGATGCTTTTGATCTTGGTGTAGGACTTCAGCCCTTCAATGCCCTTTTCACGGCCAAAGCCGGACTTCTTGTTTCCGCCAAAAGGCACTTCGATACCAGCTGCGAAATACTCGTTGATGTAGATCTGGCCAGCATCAATCTTGCGCGCCAATTGATTGGCCTTTGCGAAATTTGATGTGTAGATTCCGGCAACCAGGCCAAACTGGGTATCATTCGCCAGTGCCAGAGCATGTTCGGCATCATCTGCCACCTGGACGGTCAGCACCGGACCGAAGATTTCTTCTTGAACCACTTCGTCGGTCTGCGCGGCCTTGTCGATGATTGTCGGTTCAAAGAACCAACCCTTGCCTGTTTCAGGATCTGTTGTCACCGAACCACCGGCAGCAATCTCGGCGCCCGCCGCTTTGGCGCGGTCGATAAAGCCTGCGATCTTGCCGAGATGCTCGGCAGAGTTCACCGGCCCGACATCAGGCTGCCGGAGGCCATGGCCGAGCTTGAGTTTTTTCGTGCGTTCAGCCAGCTCTTCAACAAATCCGGCGTGAAGATCCCGTTCAATAACAAGCCTGGACCCGGCAGAACAAATCTGACCTGCGTTTTCATAGATCGCGCCCATGACATCGGCAAGCGCGCGCTCACGATCGCAGTCGTTCAGCACCACAACGGGAGACTTACCGCCAAGCTCAAGAACCACCCGGGTAATATCATCGGCCGCGGCTTTCATGACAGCCCGGCCTGTTTGAACCGATCCGGTGAACGTGATGTGATCAACATCTGCGTGTTGTGTTAAAGGCGCCCCGACATCAATACCGGTACCGGTCACCACGTTACAGACCCCATCCGGCAGGCCTGCCTGGGACAGGATATCGGCAAGCATCAGAGCGGAAAACGGTGTTTGTTCGGCAGGTTTTGCAACGACCGTACATCCGGCTGCCAAGGCAGGTGCAAAACCGCGCGCAGCGGTCGAAATCGGATAGTTCCAGGGTATGATATGGGCCGTTACGCCAACCGGCTCATAGACCGAATACCCAATATAGTCAGGGCCAATCGGGAAGCTGTCGCCCTGGAGCTTGTCGCAGGCGCCAGCGTAATATTCGAACGTCCGGGCGACTCCCCGCACATCGCCAAGGGCTTCGTTCAGCCGCTTACCGCTATCCAGGCTTTCCGCAATGGCGAGCCTATCGATGTTTTCCAGAGTGAGCGCGGCAGCCCGTTGCAGGATCCGGGCACGCTCGATTGCAGGCGTGTCACGCCAAACGTTTTCGAAAGCCGCTTTCGCACTCGCAACAGCCGCATCCACATCCTCAGATGTTCCAGCCGTAAAGTTGGCAAAGACTTCGCCCCCCCCCGGATCGAAACTGTCCATTGTCCGGTTGTGAGAGGGCTTGGAAAACCCACCATCAATGAAATGGCCCTCAGGCAAACCCGGCAAGACACCGGTCTGCAGCACCTCGGCTGCGAGCTTCTCCGCAGTTGACATCTCAAGCCTCAACTTCGCTGATTTTATAGGTAGACCGGGCAAGCCATTCCGGATTGATTTCAACGCCCCACCCCGGCGCGCCGGTTACCGTCGCGTGGCCGTCGGTAATATCGAACGGTGAAGAGGAAAACAAATCATATTGCCAGGGATAGTAATCTTCCTGCTCGATCGAGAATTCCAGGTACTTTCCAGCGTTCGGAATCACGCGAAGCAGGTGCATTGTAAACAGCGTAACAAGCGAGAGATTGGCTGCATGGGGGGTGCATGGAATACCCGCTTGATGCGCCATTTCCGCCACCTTCAGCGTACGCAGCATACCGCCGAGATAACATACGTCCGGCTGAATGATATCAACCACCCGGTCGTCAATCATTCGTTGCCAGTCGACCAAGGAGCAGTCCTGTTCACCGCCCGTGACATCAATGTCCAGTGCGTCAGTTACCTGCTTGGTCTGGTCGTAGTGCCAATAGGGGCATGGCTCCTCGAAATGCGAAATTCCATTGTCCTGCAGGAACTTGCCGACTTCGATGGCCTTATGTGGTGAATAGCAGGAGTTCGCATCGACCAGCAAAGACGTTTCATCGCCGAATGCCTTGCGCATTGTTGGTACAATCTCTTCGGTCCGTCCCGGCCACTCATCCTGATCGCGGCCACACTCGGCCCCGATGCGGAACTTGAACGCGGTAAAACCAAATTTATCCTGCTGCCTTTTGAGCCGGTCGGCTTCGTCCTGCGGGGTGATGTCCCGTTTCATTGACGAGCCATAAGCCCGTACCTTGCCGGGCGTACCGCCGAGCAATTCGCACACGGGTTTGCCTTCCAGCTTACCGCGCAAATCGAACAGTGCGGTGTCCAATCCACACATGGCGCGGCGCAGGTAGGACCCTGGAAACTTATGCTCACGGTCCGGAATGATATCCATCAATCTTGCGATATCGAACGCATCTTCACCGAGCGAGTATGGCGCGACCTGGCGATGAACAACCTCAGCCGTTATGTCGGCGTAGTAGGGAGCAACCTGACCCCACCCTTGTGCGCCCGTGTCGGAAGTCACGCGAACGAAACAGACAAACTCGTCGGTGAAGGTTTCAATCGAGCGGATTTTCATCTTGGCTATTGCAATCCTGTCTGGAGAAGCTGCGCCGCCCAAAACGGCAGATTGCCGCCAAGCTAGTCGGAATTGGACTTGAAAGAAGGTCCGCTATGGGCAAACTTCCATACCAATTAGGAGAAAACAATGAAACGTCACGGCGGCGCGATCCTGTCTTCAATCCGCATCGACAAGAACGCGGATCGCAAAATCTCCATTCAATTGTACATGGCGCTGAGGGACCTTCTCCTATCCGGCATTCTGACGCCTGGCGACCGGCTGCCAGCAACACGGACACTCGCCACGGAGATTGGCGTGTCGCGCACGACGGTGATCGACGCAATCGACCGGTTGATATCAGAAGGTTTGCTTGAAGCACGGGTCGGTGCAGGGACATACGTCAGCGATGCCCTGAAAGCACGCATTGTGCCGAAGCCCGAACCCAATCAGGAAGCCGGAACCAAGGCCGAGCCGAGGCTCTCCCACGCAGCGATCCACGCTGTTCCAGATTTCACGGTCAGAAACCGGTTGCCCCACGAATCGAAGGCCTTTGTAAGCGGACTGCCTGCACTTGATGCATTCCCGATGGCGCAATGGGCGAAGTTCTCGGCCCGGCATTGGCGCCAGAACCGGGATCAGATAACCGGGTATGGCGAACCTTATGGCTACCCCCGACTGCGGGCAGCTATTTCGCGCCACCTCAATGCAGCCCGTGGCATCAAATGCGATCCCGAGCAGGTCTTTATTACCAATGGTGCGCAACGCGCGTTTTCTCTTGTCGGTGGAATGCTGGTCAACCCGGGGGAACCGATCTGGTTCGAGAACCCCGGTGCAATTGGTGCCCGGAATGCGTTTATTGCAATCGGCGCCAACCCGGTTCCGGTCAATGTCGACCAGGAGGGCATGTGCGTCGAAGACGGACTGGCAAAGGCACCGCATTTCCGACTTGCATTCACAACTCCATCGCATCAGCAGCCACTAGGACATGTCATGTCCCTGTCGCGGCGCCTTGCACTTCTTAAGGCTGCCAGCGACGCCGACGCAATGATCGTGGAAGACGACTATGACGGTGATTTTTATTATGGCGATCAACCTCCTCCCACCCTGAAGAGCATCGATACCCATGGCAGGGTGATCTACGTCGGCACCTTTTCCAAATCGCTGTTTCCATCCCTCCGGCTCGGCTTCATCCTTGCTCCAGAACGGTTGGTCGAGAGTTTTGAGCGGATCTGCAAAACGTGGCTAAGTGGCGTGCCGACGGCCACACAGGCCATAGCCGCCGATTTCATGGATGAGGGTATGTTTGCAACCCACATCCGGACAATGCGGCAGCTCTACAAAGACCGCCACGACACGCTAATCGATGCCTCGCAATCCCTGAAAGGCCGCATCGATGTGATCCCAACCGGCAGCGGGTTCCATACCACAGGCCGGCTGGCCGACGATTTGCTTGAAGTGGAGATTGTCGAGCGCGCCAGGGAGAAAGGCATCGAAACAACGCCTCTGAACCGGTACGCTTTGGCCCCGATCAAGGAAAGCGGCATCATTCTGGGCTTCGGCAGCAGCCCACCAGACGAAATTCGCAGAGGGGTCAAAACGCTGGAGAGCCTTGTTTGCTAGCTAATTGGTCTGGCAAATTATTTTCAATGGATATATTTCGCAGACCAATCGCCTCCTAGTCTTTTTGCCTACGTAAAAAAACAAATTGGGTTTCTTTTGGAGGTGGTTTCAATGCAAATCAAGACAACGATTGCCGGGCTATTAGCCGCGACTATGCTCGCCGGTGCTGGCAGCGCACAGGCAGAAACGCTTCGACTGCTGACATGGGGCTCTTATGCTCCAGAAGCGCTGATACAGAAGTTTGAGGAAGAGAACCCCGGTATTGAAGTCGAGGTGACATTTTCCAACAACGAGGAAATGATCGCGAAGCTCCGCGCCACTGGCGGTGCTGGCTACGACCTCGCCCAGCCGAGCCATGACCGTATTTATGCAGCACAGCTCGAATATGACATCTACAAGCCGCTTGATCTTTCCAAGATCGACACAAGCGTCATGGAAGCCGGCCTGCTGGACGGTGTGAAAGCAAACACCACCATTGAAGGCGAAGTTTATGCGGTCCCGCATCAGTGGGGCACCTCAGGCCTGATGGCCGACAAGAGCAAGGCACCGGATTTTGCTGGCTGGGATGACCTTTGTGATCCCAAATACAAGGGCAAGACTTCGATGCGCCTGAAGCGGACCATCCTGCTTGGTACCGCATTCGCCATGGGTGAAAACCCGTTTGAAGCCTATTCCGATCTGGAAAAATATCAGGGTATCCTGGACAAGGTCGCGGACAAGCTGATCGAGTGCAAGGCCAACATCAAGGCTTACTGGAACAGCGGTGACGATCTATCGGCCATGATGTTGTCTGGCGAAATTGTCGCTTCCGAGACCTGGGACTCGACTGCCTACAAACTTTTTGACCAGAACAAGAACATCGTGTTCGTTCCTCCGAAAACCGGCGCGCTTGCATGGATCGACACCTTTGCCATTCCTCGCAAGGGCAAGGCAGATGACGCTGCTTACAAGTGGATCAACTTCGTGCTCCGTCCGGAAAACGTCACCATCATGTCCTCCAACACGGGCGCTATCGCCTCCGTCAAGGGCGCGAAGGACCTCCTGCCTGCGGACAAGAAGGCTGCGGTGAACGCGGCATTCACTGACGCAGATATCTCCAACCTGAAGTTCTTCGCCAACATTCCTCCGGGCGTGGAAGACATGGAAGGCCGTACCCTGGAAAAAATCAAGGCAGCAACCGGCGGTTAAGACGCTCCTAGCTTTTCCTAACACCAATCGGCAGAGCCCCGGCCATCCGGGGCTCTGTTGGCGAGCGCGACTTGCAACAATGACGCGCCAACAACAATGGGACACCGCCAAAGCGAATCCCAACCAATTGTCCAGCTCTTGACGGCACTCCCTTATGACGAATTCTCAGCTGTTTGATCTCGAATGCACCAACATCGCCAAATCCTTTGGTTCGGTCCGTGCGGTCGGTGACGTATCCTTCACAATCCCCAGCGGCTCCTTCTTTTCCATTCTCGGACCATCTGGCTGCGGTAAGACAACATTGATGCGGATGATTGCCGGCTTTGAAGAGCCAACCAGCGGCGACATCAAGATCAAGGGAAAGTCAGTGCTCGGCACGCCGCCGAACCGCCGGAACGTCAAGATGGTATTTCAGCATCTGGCTCTGTTCCCGATGATGAACGTCTATGAGAACATTGCCTATGGCCTACGCTGCAACGGCGTCAGCAACGAGGAAATCAAGCGCAAGGTGCATGACGTTCTGGAACGGATCGCCCTGCCAGACGTTGCCAACCGGGAAATCCACCAGCTATCAGGCGGTCAGAAACAACGGATCGCCATTGCCCGCTGCATGGTACTGGACCCTGATGTCCTGCTGCTCGATGAACCGCTGGGTGCGCTTGACCTAAAGCTGCGCGAGGCGATGAAGATCGAGCTGAAACTACTGCAACATCAGTTCAACACGACCTTCATTTACATCACCCATGACCAGTCTGAAGCCCTGGTGATGTCCGATAACGTTGCCATCATGAACGAGGGCTACTTCGAGCAAATCGGCACGCCTCAAGAACTGTATCACCGTCCCAAAACGTCGTTTGTCGCCAGCTTCGTTGGCGACAGCAACCGTTGGTCCGGCAAGGTGACCTCGAGCGACGGCACAGGTGGTAAGGTCGAAACGGAACAGGGCCTGCAAATGGCATTCACTGCCGCTGACAATCAGACAATTTCCGAAGGCGGCGGCGTCGACATTTTTGTCCGTCCAGAGTTTATTCACGCAAAACGCAAATCAGATGCTGAAGCAGAAAATGCGGACAACCGGATGGACGGTGTCGTTGACAGCCTGTTGTTCAATGGCGCCAACAGCCGAATTCTGGTGAGAAGCTCCCAAGGCGAGCTCATCGAGGCAGATGTTACGCTCACGGGGCACAATGATTTGAGAACCGGTGAAGATGTCAGCCTGTACTGGTCCTCGAAACAGGCCATGTGCTTTCCGAAGACGGGAGCGGCGTGATGCTGCAGAAGGACTTCAGACGCCTTGCGCTGATCCTGTTGTTCGCTCCCTTTGCGCTCTGGATCGCCCTGCTCATAATCCTACCGCATATCGGCATGGTTATGCTTTCGCTGCGGGAAAAGGTTGCACCCCGTGTCTATGAGTTTGGCTTCGGCAACTACCTCGATTTCCTGAATGAACCGATCTACTGGAACACGTTGCTGCGCACTGGTTCCATGTCGCTTCTCGTGACTGCACTTGCTCTGCTGATCGGTTTTCCCATTGCCTATTACATCGCAAAACTTGCCGGAAACCGGACTCGCGGCGCGCTGTTCCTGCTGTGCCTGATCCCGCTTTGGGTCAGTGACCTCATCCGCGCTTTCGGCTGGATCCTGCTGCTGCGGGAAACCGGTGTGTTGTCGACGTTCCTGCAATGGACAGGTGCCGCAAGTGGACCGATCGAGTTCCTCTACAACGACATCACTGTAATTATCGGCCTGGTTTATACCGTCATGCTGTTCATGATTGTCCCACTGGTTTCCACGCTTGACGGCATGGACAATTCCATGATCGAGGCTGGTTACAATCTTGGTGGCAATGGCTTTACGGTCCTCCGCAGGATCATAGTCCCCTACGCCATGCCCGGCATCGTGTCCGGCTGCATCGTGGTATTCATGCTGACGGCAGGATCTTACCTGACACCGATCCTGCTTGGCGGCAAAAACTCGAGCTGGTTTACCGAACAGATCTACAATCAGTTCATCACCCGGTTTAACTGGGAAGCCGGTGCAGCATTTGGAATGCTGCTGCTCCTCTTCACATCGATTGTCATCTGGCTCGGGCTGAGATTAAGCGGCCAGACGCTGGCAAACACAGTCGCAAAGAGCTGAGGAGGAACGGCCGGTGCTCGCAACAAACAAAGCTACGCCGTTTATGTGGGGTTTCCGCCTCTACGTGGCTGCTTTCTTCGTCTTTCTGGCCGCACCTTTGATTGCGGCCGGGGCCTTCGCTTTCAACGACAGTCTATTCCCGGCCTTACCTTGGCAAGGGTTCACGCTCGACTGGTTTTTCAATGATACAGAACCCAAGCTGGGCATGTTTCATGACCGGCGGCTCTTGCGCGGTCTCTATTACTCCTTCGTGATCGCAGTCTTTGTGTCCGCGCTTTCGGTCTTTGTCGGCACAACGAATGCGTTCCTCTTCGTCCGCGGCGAGTTTCACGGCAAGAACTTCTTCTACATTCTTATGGTTGTTCCCCTGGTCATTCCGGGTGTGATCCTCGGTATTTCCATCCTGGTCCTGGCCAGCGACACAGCGAACTATCTGGAAGACGCCATAAATCTGGAACTGGAGTTTTTGCGCCCCGGGATATTCCTGGTCGTGATGGGGCAGTTTTCCTTCATCACCACAATCACATCCCTGGTGATCACGGCCCGGCTGAAGAAGTTCGATGACACAATGGAAGAAGCAGCGCTCAACCTCGGCGCCAGCCGCGCCCGTGTGCTGCGCACCATCACGCTGCCGTTCTTGCGGCCGGCCATGATCGCCGCGGGTATTGTTGCTTTCCTGGTCTCGTTCGAGAACTTCAATACCACGCTGTTCCTGGTTGGGTCGGAAGCCCCGCTGACCATCACGATGTACGACCGCATGGCCAAGGTCGGGTCCACCCCGGTTCTAAATGCGGTGTCGTTCTTCCTCATGGTCGGGTCAGCCGGACTGGCGCTCGTGTCGATCCTTGTCCAGCGTGACAAGACCGCCAAGTAGGTTTCCAGATGAGTGAATTCGACTTCGTTGTCGTTGGCGCAGGGTCCGCCGGCTGCGTGCTTGCCGACCGACTTTCAGAAAACGGCAAATACACCGTGTGCGTTCTGGAGGCAGGTGGATCGGATCTGAACTTCTGGATCTGGATGCCGATCGGCTACGGCAAGGCCTTCTATAATCGCAAGATCAACTGGATGTACCAGACGGAAGCCGATCCGGGTCTCAACGGCCGGCAGGGCTACTGGCCGCGGGGCAAGGTTCTGGGCGGTTCCAGTTCGATCAATGCCATGGTCTACATCCGCGGCCAGCATGATGATTTCAACGATTGGGAAGCATTGGGGAACCCCGGCTGGGGCTGGGACGATGTCCTTCCCTATTTCAAGCGTAGCGAAACCAATGAAGCCGGCGCCTCCACCCTCCGTGGCGGCAACGGCCCGATCCATGTGTCCAGCCCCAAACGCGATCTCCATCCTCTTTGCGGCACATTTTTGGACGCCTGCGAGCAAGCCGGTTTTAGCCGGAACGCGGATTTCAATGGTTCGGGTCAGGAGGGCGTTGGCACGTATCAGATAACTGCCAAAGACGGCTTCCGCATGTCCACCGCACGAGCTTATCTGGCACGCGCACGCAAACGCACCAATCTCACTGTCTTCACCCATGCTCAGACTACCCGGCTTCTCATGGTTGGAAGCCGAGCCGTGGGAGTTGTCTACAAAAAGGGCGGGACGGAAAAGACGGTCAAGGCCAGGCGCGAAGTCATCTTGAGTGCCGGAGCTGTCAACTCTCCGCAAATCCTCATGCTCTCCGGCATCGGCCGTCCGGAAGAGCTCAAGGCCAAGGGGATCGACGTCACTATTGAGCGGGCCGGTGTTGGCCAAAACCTTCAGGATCATCTGGGGCTGGATTATCTCTACCGCTCGAAAGTTCCGACCCTGAACCAGCAGCTTTATCCCTCGTGGGGAAAACTGCTTCAGGGCATCCGTTACGTCCTCACTCGGGGCGGTCCGCTCTCGCTCAGCGTGAACCAGGCCGGAGGATTTGTAAAAGCCGGTTCGGACAGTCCGCGGCCAAACATGCAGCTCTATTTCTCACCGGTCAGCTACACCAAGGCACCAAAGGGCAAACGGCCGCTCATGAACCCGGATCCGTTCCCCGGCTTCCTGCTTGGCATCCAGCCAACACGACCTACCAGCCGCGGCCATATTGGGTTGAGGTCGAAAGATCCAATGGACACACCGGAAATTCATCCAAATTCGCTCAGCACCAATCATGACCTGGTGGAAATGGTGGAGGGCTGCAAGCTGATGCGGAAAATCGCGTCTGCGCCCGCATTGCAAGAAGTGATCGAAACTGAAATCACCCCTGGCCCTAACATCCAAAGCGATGAAGAGATGCTGGAAGACGTGCGCGAACGCTGCTCTACAGTCTTCCATCCTGTCAGCACCTGCCGCATGGGACCTGATCCGACTACCGACGTGGTCGATGCGCGCTTGAGGGTCTACGGCGTGCAGGGATTGCGGGTCGTGGATGCGTCCGTTTTCCCGACTGTGACCTCCGGCAACACAAATGCCCCCGCGATCATGGTTGGCGAAAAGGGGGCGGATATGATCCTTGAGGATCATCAATCTGCAAGAGGGTGACAGATGTCTGAGACTGGTCTCTTTTCTGGCGATTTCAAACCGACACCCTTTTGGTGGGATACCAGCCAAATGGTGGAAATACCTGACGATGGCCTTCCTGCAGAAGCGGATGTGGTTGTTGTCGGCGCCGGTTACACTGGTCTGAACGCGGCCCTGCAGACGGCCCGCGCCGGGATGTCCACGCTTGTAGTTGATGCTGAAGCTGCGGGTTGGGGATGCAGCACGCGCAACGGCGGACAGGTGTCCACAAGTATCAAGCCATCCTTTGCCGTTCTTGAGCGCCGCTATGGCACGAAAACCGCGACCGCGATTTTACAAGAAGGGCAGGCTTCGCTTGACTACATGCATGCGCTCGTACGCGACGAGGACCTGGACTGCGGTTTCAAGGAAGTTGGCCGCTTTCACGGAGCACACCTTCCCCATCTCTATGACAAACTGGCGCAGGAATGCGAAGCCGGGCATCCGGTCTGGAAGTCTGACACCTTCATGGTCTCAAAGTCCGAGATGGCGAGCGAGCTTGGTACAGACGCCTATCATGGTGGCATTGTGTATCCGCATCACTGCAGCATCGATGTTGGCAAATACCATCCGGCATTGGTAACCCGGGTTCTGGAAGCAGGCGCCAAGATCAAGAGCCACTGCAAAGTGGTTTCCCTTGAACGAAAGGACGCGGGCTTCATTGTGTTGACCGATGCAGGACCAGTCACCGCAGGCAAAGTAATCCTGGCCACCAACGGATACTCCGGTCCGCTTTCCCGCCATCATCAACGGCGCGTAATTCCGATCGGGTCCTATGTAATCGCAACGGAAGAAATTCCCTCTGACGTCATTGACCGATTTTTTCCGACAGACAGGGTTCTCTCCGACACACGTAAACTGGTCTATTACTACCGGCTGTCACCTGACCGGAAACGTATCCTGTTTGGCGGACGCGTTTCCTTGCGGGAAACCGATCCGAAAAAAAGCGCAGTAAAGCTCCACCAGGACATGGTCGCCCTGTTTCCAGAATTGAAGACAGTGAAAGTCAGCCACTCGTGGATGGGATTTGTCGGCTACACCTTCGACACGCTCGCCCACTGTGGTGAGGACAAGGGGCTCTTTCACGCAATGGGCTACTGCGGGTCGGGTGTCGGAATGGCCAGTTACCTCGGCATGCGTATTGGCCAAAAGGCAAGCGGCATGGAGACAACTCCATCTGCCTTCGACGAAATCAGTTTCCCGACGCGGTCACTTTACACGGGCAATCCCTGGTTTCTGGCTCCATCCGTGCTGGTTTACCGGTTAAGGGACAGGTTCGGTATATGACGGTCTTTCCTTCTCTTCTTGCCGAATGAAAAAACCGGCGGCCCAAGGGACCGCCGGTTCAATAGACAAAACGGATTGTCAGCAGACAATCACTTCATTTCTGTCAGAACTTCAAAGCCGTTGGCGCCAACTTCGAAGAGAGCATAGGTGCCGGGTACGTCACCCTTTGCATCAAAGTTATGGTCGCCAGCAGCGCCCTTGTAATCGATGGCCTTGCTGGCTGCGATCAGTTCCTTGGCCTTCTTCCATTCGCCCGGCATGATGGCTTCGCCTTCACCGTTTGAAACTTCACGCAGAGCGGCAGATACGCCCGCCTTGTCGCCACCAGCCTTTTCGATCGCCAGCGCAAGCAGGAATGCTGCATCATAGGAAGTGGTCACAAAAATCGCATCCGGATCACCGCCAGCATCCTTGAAGGCAGCATTGAAGACATCCAGAGAAGCGGATTTTTCGCCGACCGGAGAGGACGCTACGAAAGTAGCCAGGTTTTCTGCGCCCAGTTCCTTGATCGGAGCATCGGACTTCATGCCGTCACCCCCGACGAACTTCTCAAAGAAACCGTTCTCAAGGGCCTGACGCAAGATGGTGAGACCAGTGCCGTCTCCGTAGTCAAAAATCACCAGCGTGTCAGCCCCACCAGATGACAGCTCAGCCAGGTTGGAACGGTAGGAAGCCTTGCCATCTTCATGCGCGGCAAATCCGGCAATGGCGCCGCCCTGCATTTCAAACTCAGCCTTGAATGCGTTGGCAAGACCGGTGCCGTAGTCGTTGTTGATATAGGCAACAGCGACCTTTTCATAACCCTGCTCCTTGAGAGTACGGGCAAGGGCACGGCCCTGGAAGTCATCAGAAGGCACCGTACGGAAAACAGTGTCTTTGTCGTCCAGGCCTGTGATTTCCGGCGAAGTTCCAGACGGCGTAACGACCACGATACCAGCAGGAATGGTCACAGAACCTGTCGCGGCCAATACAGCGCCCGAGCAATGCGGGCCAACGATAGCGGTCACACCCTCGATGTTGACGGCCTTGGTGGCTGCGTCGGTACCGCCTTGCGGATTACAGGCCGCATCTCCAACGACGCCAACGATTTTCTGGCCATCGAGAATACCACCTTGTGCATTCACCTGGTCGATCGCCAGCTTGGCGGAATCGATCATGGCAGGTGCCATTGCCGCGATCGGGCCGGACACGCCACCGAGCAGGCCGAGTTTGACGTCGGCTTTCGCAGACGTGCTTGCCAAGGCCGTCGCGGCAAGCAGACCGCCAGCGAGAGCAAGAATTGTTTTTTTCATGGTATGTACCTCCACTTTTATCCGGGATCTTTCCCGGTTGAGATTTGTGCCAGGCCGGTCAATGCCGCCCCGTGCCGTTTTCCGTTTGCCGCGCGTCTCCGCGCAGAGGCTCCGGCAGCAGACCTTCCGGACGGAACCGCAAGACCAGCTGAAGCATGAGACCGATCAGGAACAGGCGAATGTACTTCGCCTTGACTGCATATTCGTGCGGAAGCTGATCGGTTGCAATCTCTGAAACGGACCAGATGATCCAAACGACGGCAGCCCCCAGGATCGCCCCCCGGTTATTGCCCGAACCACCCAGGATCAGCATGATCCAGACAAGGAACGTTGCCACCATCGGATCAATGGCCTCCGGCGTGATCGACCGGTTGAAATGGGCAAACAGAGCACCCCCAAGACCCATGAGCGCCGCGCCGAAAATAAACGCTTCCAGCCGCCTGTATTCGATGTTCTTTCCCATAGCGCGGGCCGCCAGCTCATTGTCGCGGATCGCGCGCATCATACGCCCCCACGGCGCATTGAACTGACGCTCGACCATCAGATAGGCCACGGCGAGCACGCCAATGACAATCGCGAGATAAGCTGCCTGGGATTCGAAATACGCCAGGTCGCCGGCCGGGCGTGGAATCTTGGTAATTCCCCGCGCACTGTTGGTCAGCGTTTCTTCCGACTTGATGACCAGGCGGATGATCTCGGCGACACCAATCGTGGCGATTGCAAGATAGTCGGAGCGAAAGCGCAAGCAGATCTTTCCGATCGGCCAGGCGATCGCAGCGGCAGCCACCATCGCCCCTGCCCAGCCCAGATAGAACGGCAGGTCAAATCCGCCCAGACGACCATCCGCATGAGGGCTTGTCAGGATCGCGGAAGTATAGGCACCCACCGCGAAAAATCCCGCAATCCCGGCATTGAACAGGCCAGCGAAACCCCACTGGATATTCAGGCCCAGCGCAAGAAGCGCATAGATGCCGATGAAGATGCCCATGAAGAGCGCATAATTGGCAAGTCCAATCAATTCCATGAACCCGCCTCCTACAGAACCTTGCCGCGCAGCAGCCCGGTCGGGCGTACCAGCAGCATAAACAACAGAATCGCGAAGGCCATGGCCGCCTTGTACTCACTTGGCAGCACGAGCACCGAAAGCTCTTCGACCAGACCTACAATCAAGCCACCAAGCACTGCGCCTTCGACACGGCCGACGCCTCCAAGAATTGCAGCCGCGAACATCGGCAGCAGCATGTGCCAACCCATCATCGACTTCAATTCGGTGTTGATGCCTAAAAACACGCCGGATGCCGCGCAAAGACCGCCCGCGATGATCCAGGTCAGCATAACGACCTTGCGGTTATCGATCCCGGACAACAGCGCGAGGTTTGGATTGTCGGACATGGCCCGCATCGCCTTCCCCCACTTGGAACGCATTAGGAAGAGCTGCAGCGCACCGACCAGACCGATCATGAATAGAACGGTGTAGATCTCGCGGTCCTTGATCCGGAGGCCGAAGTAGTTTTCCGGCCGGACAATGCCGCGCACATAGCTCTCAGAATCGACACCCCAGATGACCTGGACGACCGAGCGCACCATCAAGGCCACGCCAAGAGAGGCCATCACCGTGATGATTTTCGGCCGTTCCCGCAGATGTTCGTAAAACATCTTGTCGATCCCAACCGCTACGGCTGCGGTAGCGATCATCGCCAGCGGCAGAGCCGCGAGCGGGGGCATTCCGGCGGTTGTCACGATTGCAAACGCCAGGAAAGCTCCGAGCGTCGCAAGATCCCCATGCGCCAAATGCGCATAGCGCAAAATCGCAAAAAGCAGCGTGATGCCTACCGCACCAAGGGCATAAATCGAACCGAGGATGATGCCCGGAACGATGTAGAAGTTTATTAGTTCAAGAAAACCCATCGTCCTGCCTCACCCGCCGAGGAACATTTCGGCGACTTCACGGTCAGCGAGAAGATCCGCGCCCGTGCCATGGTGCCGGTTTTGACCTGCGGCAAGCACATAGCCGCGGTCAGCGAAAGCCAAGGCCTGCTTGGCATGTTGTTCAACCAGCAAGATGGCGACACCCGCATCCCTGACATCCCGGCAAATCTGAAAGATCTGCTCCATGTACTTCGGCGACAATCCGGCAGTCGGCTCATCGAGCAGAAGCAACTTCGGATCCAGCATCAACGCCCGGCCCATTGCCACCATTTGGCGCTGTCCGCCAGACAGGCTGCCCGCTAGGGTCTTCCGGCGTTCCTTCAGGTCCGGAAACAAGTCGTAGACCCGGTCATAGGCAGCCGACAGATCGCCGGTCTTGAGGAATGCGCCCATCTCCAGATTCTCGTGGATCGACATTTCGCGGAAGATGTTGTCCACCTGAGGCACATAACAAATGCCCCTCTGCACGATCCGGTTCGGCTTCCAGCGGGTAATGTCATCTCCATCAAAAATGATGTTGCCGCCACGTACTTTCAGCAGACCGAAAACCGCCTTCATCGCCGTCGATTTTCCAGCCCCGTTCGGGCCGACGATCACGACGATCTCCTTCTCGTCCACATGCATGGAGACGTTTTGCAGAATGTCGGCGTCCCCATAACCGCCTGTCACATCCTGCAAGTTCATAAGCGCAGTCATGCTGCCTCCCCGGTGGTTTCGCCGAGATAGGCTTCGAGCACCCGGGCATCGGAACGAACTGTTTGGAAATCACCTTCGATCAGAACCGAGCCTTCGGCCATGCAGATGACCGGATGACAAAGCTTCTCGATCATTTCCATATCGTGCTCTATCAGGATGAAGGTGTAGCTGCGTTCCTTGTTCAGGATCTGGATCTTTTCTTCCAGCTTGCGCAACAAGGTCCGGTTGACCCCGGCAGCGGGCTCGTCCAGCAGAACCAGCTTTGCATCGGTCATCATCGTCCGGCCAAGTTCCAGCAGTTTCTTCTGCCCGCCGGACAAGTTTCCGGCCCGTTCATGGGCAACATGAGTTAGCTCAAGAAATTCCAGCGTTTCATAGGCTTTGCGCTCGACTTCAGCTTCTCTGGCCTTCACTTTGCCCCAAGACAACCAATTAGAAAACAGGCCCTCACCAAGCTGATTGGGCGGCACCATCATCAGGTTCTCAAGCGCCGTCAGCCTGTGAAATTCGTGGGGGATCTGAAAGGTTCTGACCAACCCCTTGTGGAACAGGGCATCACTGGAAAGGCCCGTAACGTCCTCCCCTAGGAACTTGATGCTGCCGCTGGTGGGATGCAAGGCACCCGCAATCAGATTGAAAAGGGTCGTCTTGCCCGCGCCGTTTGGCCCGATAAGGCCGGTTATGCTGCCTTCTTCGACCTTGAACGTGCACTCGTTCACGGCTTTAAAGCCGCTAAAGTCCATGACAAGCTGGTCAAGTTCCAGCATATCGGCTCCCCCTGCCGCCTGTTTTGTGCGGCTTTTCATTGTTTCTGCCGTTTGCCGGCATCTTATTCCCTACGCAGCACCGCCCGTACAGGTGCAGCGTCGAGCCCTTCTAGCTTCATTGGCAGCGCAATCAACTCATAATCGCCCGGTTCAACCCCAAAAAGCACCAGATTTTCCAAGATACGCATGTCAAATTGCCGTGCGGTCATGTGCGATGGCAATTCTTTCGATGTTTCCGGATCAACAGAGGGAACATCGACGCCAATCAACCGCACACCTTTTTCGGCGAGATAGGCCATGGTTTCCGGAGCCAGTGTCCGGAACGCTTCCGGCCAGACCATTGGATCAATCTGATCCATCAGCCGCAACAGGACGCGTTGTGGCGCTCCCATCAGCGCATCTGCAATCTCATCCGGCTGACACAGGGGGCTCTCACCACGCGCATCAATCAAGCGGGCCGGACCAATGAAATCGGACAAGGGCAGCTGGTCGATGGACTTGCCATCCGCATCGTAATGAAGTGGCGCATCCGCATGAGCGCCGCAGTGGGTCGAAAAGGAAATTTCCGTGACATTGACCGGACACTCCGGTCCGATTGCAAAGGTCTGGCCAACCATGCAGGGCGCGTCCCCGGGAAAGACCGCCATTCCGGCGCGTACCGGAGGCGTAATGTCTATAAGCTGCGTCACAAGTCTGCCCTGAGCGACCATAGTTCAGGAAAGAGAACCACATCCAGCATGCGGCGCAAATAGGAAACTCCGCTCGTGCCGCCGGTACCTCGCTTGAAACCGATGACGCGTTCTACCGTCGTCACGTGATTGAATCGCCAGCGGCGGAAGTAATCTTCAAAGTCGACCAGTTTCTCGGCAAGCTCATAAAGCGACCAGTATTTTTCAGGCTCTTCATAGACCTTCATCCAGGCAGAGCGAACGCTTTCATTGGCTGGATATGGTTTTGCCAGATCCCGTTGCAGGTGATCGTCATCGATCGCAAAACCACTCTTGCTCAGCAGGATAATGGCTTCGTCATAGAGGCTTGTTTCTCCCTGCAGGCGCACCAGCCAATCATGAACGTTCTGCACATGAGCATGCGGACGCAGCATGGCAGCATTCTTGTTACCGGCCAGGAATTCAATGGCCCGGTATTGATAGGACTGGAAACCGGAGGACTGGCCCAGCGCTTCGCGGAACCGAGTGTATTCGCTCGGCGTCATGGTCCGCAGCACATCCCAGGCTGAGTTCAGCTGGTCAAAGATACGCGCAGTGCGGGTCAGCATCTTGAAGGCGGGCTGCACCTTGCCTTCTGAGATGGAGATCTTGGCCGCGGTCATCTCGTGCAGAGCCAGTTTCATCCAGAGCTCTGACGTTTGATGCTGGATGATGAACAGCAACTCGTCATGCGCATCAGACAACGGCGTTTGCGCGGACAGAACCTTGCCGAGAGCCAGATAATCTCCGTAGGACATTCGTCCATCAAATGTCATCTGTGCGCCATCGGCCGCCGGATCGTAAGCAGAGTACTGGTCGGACATTGTCAGGTTACCTTCTGCCGTTTTTTGTATTCTTCCCGGTCCCACAGCTTGCCGTTTAGAATCTCCGCGAGAATTTCCACCGCACGGGCAACATCCTGATGAGAGATATAAAGAGGCGTAAAACCGAAACGGACGATATCTGGCGCCCTGAAGTCGCCGATTACGCCACGGGCAATGAGCGCCTGCATAAGCGCATAGCCATCTGCAAAACGGAAAGACACCTGGCTACCGCGCATATCCGCGTCTCTTGGAGACACCAGCTGCAATTCGGGACAATTGGCTTCGACGTTTTTGATGAAGAACTCGCACAAGGACACTGACTTGGCCCGGACGTCTGCCATCTCGACATCATCGAAAACATCAAGCGCAGCATCTAGGGCAGACAAGGACAAGACCGGAGGCGTCCCCACCCGCATACGATCGACACCTTCTGCGGGGCGGTAGTCGAGATCAAAAGCAAATGGAGCCTCATGGCCCATCCAGCCAGTGAGAGGCGGCTTTATGACACCCTGGTGCTCCGGCGCCACATAAAGAAATGCCGGCGCGCCCGGTCCGCCGTTCAAGTATTTATAACCACAACCGACGGCAAAGTCGGCTTGCGTCCCGGAAAGATCTACGGGGAATGCGCCTGCGGAGTGCGCAAGGTCCCACATTGCGAGCGCACCGACTGAATGCGCCTTTGCGGTCAGGGTTTTCATGTCGTGGCGGCGGCCGGTTCGGTAGTCGACCTCCGTCAGCATCACGACAGCAACATCATCTCCGATTGCTACCTCTACCTCCTCAGGCGCAACGATCCTCAATTCATGCCCCTGGCCAAGCAGATCCTTCAATCCGCTTGCAACATAAAGATCGGTCGGAAAATTCCCATTGTCGGACAGGATCACCTTTCTGTCTGGCCGCAGTGCGAGTGCAGCGCTCAGCACCTTGAAAACATTGATCGAAGTGCTGTCCGCCGCAACGACCGTCCCAGGCCGAGCCCCAACAAGGCGGCCAATACGATCCCCAACCCTTTGCGGGAGATCGATCCAGCCATCCGCATTCCAGGCCCGGATAAGGTTTTGTCCCCACTCCTTCTCTACCGTTTTTTGCAGACGTGCTGAAACATGCGCTGGCAGTACACCAAGGGAATTGCCGTCAAGATAGATGACATCATCAGGAATATTGAATGCGCGGCATTTACCTGCCAGCGGATCTTTTTCATCGAGTTCTTGCGCAGACGTCATTTCCCACCTTCACGTCGTCAACTTGCTCATCTGCGCCTTTCGCAGACTGGCTCAACAGCCATGACCGTAACAAAACAGATGACGCAGCTCAACAGATTATATATAATTTATCTTATCAGATATAATTTGAAGGTTCGGCGACGGCATGTCCCAGACAAGTACAGCTTACGAAGTTTTGCGCCGGGCCATTTTGGACTGCGACCTTGCTCCGGACACATCGCTGACCATTTCCGCTCTGAAGACCAAATTTGGTTTTGGCTGGACACCACTTCGCGAAGCCCTTTCGCGCCTGGAAGCCGAACAGCTCGTCCGAATGCAGCCGAACAAGGGGTACAGGGTCTCACCTGCCTCTGTTAATGGTTTGAAGGACCTGCAGGTTGCCCGCAATGCGATCGAAACAACTCTGCTTCTTAGGTCAATTGAGCGGGGAGACGATGCCTGGGAAGCAAACATCGTTGCTACCCACCATCTCCTGTCGCAAGCTCCAGCCCCCACTCCCGGCGCGATCACCAAAGCCGGATTGATCTGGGAAAAACGCCATAATGCTTTCCATGCAAGCCTACTGGCAGCGGCCGAAGCGCCTTGGCTGGAACATTTGTGCCGGCAAACCGGGGATCAGTTACACCGCCATCACCGTTATATTCTGAATGGCCCAGACGTTGCCCAACGGCTGAAAAGCACTGACAAAACACGAGTAATCCAGGTTTTCGAAAAAACACTGGGCATTTCACATCACACCAAGCTGATGGATGCGGCGCTGGCTCGGGACAAAACCGCCGCAGATTCGCTTTTAAGCGAGCACATCGGTTTTTCACTTGCTGTCTATGAAACTCTTTGGCCCGGCGGCGACATCTAGGTCACTTCTGATTATTCCAAAACTCTATTGGCCCCGCGGTTGCCATCCGCGCGCAAATTGAATACAAGCGTACACGATTTGAACCAGCCGAAAGTGGCTATGGCATCAGACACAAGTGTGGCGTATGAATTGCGCGCAATCAAACGCCGGAATTTGCCTCTTGGCATTACGCCCATCGGAAAGCTGACTGCCCCGTATTCTTAACCTGACAATCCACCAAGCTTTAGGAGCAGGGATAGACATGGCCGACACCGCCCGTCCAGACATCATCTACACCAAGGTTGACGAAGCACCGGAACTTGCCAGTGCTTCGTTTTTGCCGATCATTCGCGCTTTCACGAAGGAAGCCGGCATTTCTATCGGCACGAAGGACATTTCCCTCGCTGGCCGCGTCCTGGCCACCTTCCCGGAGTTTCTGACTGATGAGCAGAAACAGTCGGACGACCTGGCGCTTCTTGGTGAACTGGTCAAACAGCCTGATGCCAACGTTATCAAGCTGCCGAACATCTCCGCCTCTATCCCGCAGCTCAACGGCACCATCAAGGAGCTGAATGAGCAGGGCTACAAGGTTCCGGCTTACCCGGAAAATCCGGCAACCGATGAAGAAAAGGCCATCAAGGCCAAGTATGACGCGATCAAGGGTTCTGCCGTGAACCCAGTCCTGCGCGAAGGCAATTCCGACCGCCGCGCACCGAAGGCCGTCAAGGAATACGCCAAGAAGAACCCGCACCGCATGGGCGAATGGGTTTCTTCGTCCAAGACCCACGTTTCCACCATGGGCCAGAACGATTTCCGGTCCAATGAAAAGTCGGTGACGGTTTCGGCCGCTCAGGCAGGCAATGCCAAAATCGAGTTTGTCGCCAAAGACGGCGCGGCGACCGTACTGAAGGGCGACTGGCCTCTCGAAAACGGTGACGTGATTGACTCCACCTACATGAGCGTGAAGGCGCTTGGTGTCTTCCTGGAAAAGGAAATCCAGGAAGCGAAAGACCAAGGCATCCTGTTCTCCATTCACCTGAAGGCCACGATGATGAAGGTCTCCGACCCGATCATCTTCGGCCATTGTGTTCGCGCGTTCCTGAAGGACGTTTATGCCAAGCACGGCGCAACCTTTGCCGAGCTCGGCATTGATCCGGATCTCGGTCTTGGCGACATGGAAGCCAAGGTGGCCACTCTTCCGGAAGGCAAGCGCGCAGAAGTCGAAGCCGACATCAAGGCAGCACTCGACAACGGCCCAGCAATGTACATGGTGAACTCCGACAAGGGTCTCACCAACCTTCATGTTTCTTCTGACGTAATCATCGATGCCTCCATGCCGGCTCTTATCCGCGCAGGCGGCAAGGGCTGGGGCCCGGATGGCAAGGAAGCCGATACCAAGTGCGTCATTCCGGACAGCTCCTATGCGGGCGTCTACGATGCGGTTATCGAATTCTGCAAAAAGAACGGCGCCCTGGATCCATCCAAGATGGGTACAGTGCCGAATGTCGGTCTGATGGCCCAAAAGGCAGAGGAATACGGCTCGCATCCGCAGACCTTCAAGGCACCTGCTGACGGCACCATCCGCATCGTCGATGCCGCCGGAAACACCCTCATTGAGCACGAAGTTGAAGAAGGCGACATCTGGCGCGCCTGCCGGACCAAGGATGCTCCGATCCGCGATTGGGTCAAGCTTGGCGTAACCCGTGCCCGCCTGTCCGGAACACCTGGCATATTCTGGCTGAACAAGGATCGCGCACACGATGCTGAGCTGATCAAGAAGGTCGAAGCCTATCTTCCGGATCACGACACTAGCGGTCTTGACCTTCAGATCATGGCACCAGCTGATGCGGCCAAATACTCCACGGAGCGGATAGCGCGTGGAGAAGACACAATTTCCATCACTGGTAACGTTCTGAGAGATTATCTCACCGACCTTTACCCGATCCTGGAAGTTGGCACCTCAGCCAAGATGCTTTCAATCGTGCCGCTGATGAACGGCGGCGGCCTGTTTGAAACCGGTGCCGGTGGTTCCGCTCCCAAGCACGTGCAGCAGCTGCAGGAAGAAAACTACCTTCGGTGGGATTCCCTTGGCGAATTCTGCGCCCTTGGTGCTTCGCTGGAGCACTTGGCCAACGCCAAAGACAACGCCAAGGCGGCTGTCCTTGCTGACGCATTGGACACTGCCATCGAAGCGCTGCTCGACAACAACAAGTCGCCTGCCCGTAAGGTCGGCGGCCTGGATAACCGCGGCAGCCACTTCTACATCGCCCTTTACTGGGCCCAGGCACTGGCTGCTCAGGACAAGGATGCTGAGCTGAAAGCCCACTTCTCTCCGATCGCTGAAGCTCTGTCTTCAAACGAAGACAAGATCGTCGGTGAATTGGCTGCAGTTCAGGGCGCGGCTGCGGATACGGGTGGCTACTACCACGCCCCGCAGAACAAGGTCGACACGGTCATGCGTCCAAGCGCAACGTTGAACGGCATCATCGGCTAAACGCAGCAAGGCAGCAAAAATGGAAAAGGGCGGCCAGGGGCTGCCCTTTTTTCTGGGCCGATTCAGCAACCCCTGATAGCTTGCGCCGAGTTTACAACGAAATTCTTGCGCGCTGTTTCCGGGAGATATGAATTGAACCGCCTGATCAAGCCCCTCCTTCAGGCCCTTTTGCTGTTGGTTACCGCCTCATTCACGGCCATGCAGGCCCACGCGTTGGATGCCAAGTTACTCGATCAAAAGGCGGCCGAGATTGAAAGGCAGCTCAACGCCCGGTTGGGCGTTACTGTTCTGGACACGCAAACCGGCAGGTCTTATCAGCACCGGCAGGCCGAGCGCTTTCCACTAAACAGCACTTTCAAGGTCTTTGCCTGCGCCGCCCTCCTGGCAAAATCGGATGCCGGACAAATCGATCTGCAGAGCTCACGACAGATACGAGCCAGCGATATTGTCACCTGGTCACCGGTTACGAAGCACAGAGTCGGTGGGGAAGGCATGAGCCTCTTCGAGCTCTGCACCGCGACTATGACCTATAGCGACAACACTGCTGCCAACTTCGTTTTGAAAGCTGTTGGGGGGCCGGCAGGCCTGACCGCCTTCTTCCGATCTCTGGGTGATCACGAAACGCGGATAGACAGATACGAGCCGGACAGTAATCGGCTGAAAAAGGGTGATCAGCGCGACACCACAACCCCAGAGGCGGTGCTGGCAAGTTTTCAAAAAACCGTACTGGGAGACGTCCTTTCCAATGCCTCCAAAGAGCAACTCTTGACCTGGCTAAAAGGCAATACGACTGCCAAGGCACTCATACGTAAGGATCTTCCTCAGGGTTGGATTATTGGAGACCGGTCAGGCGCCAACCGTCAGAGCACCCGTTCACTTTTGGCCGTCATCTGGCCACCTCAAAAGTCCGCAGTTGTCGTTGCAATCTATCTTCAGGCCCGCGGGAAAACACCAATGAAGATACGAAATGCAGCGATTGCTGAATTTGGCCGCACGCTAGTCGAACAACTCACTCGTGACTAGAAAATCTCCGATTGAACCGCATGTCTTTTCGCTTTCCGGTCTGGCCCAAAGGTCTAATTGCGTCGTCGTGCACGACCAGCAATCAACTGAAATAAAGCGACCAAACTCGTATCAAGTAGACGCTTTGCAGATACGGGACATATAGTTCGTTTTGAATACAGTTTCTGAAATCACAGAGCAGACAGCTTGGCCGATCAATTTCCCCCGGAGAAAAAACGCAGGCGGCTTTCCTCAGAGGAACGCCGTGCGGAAATTATCAGAAACGCAGTGCAGTATTTTGCCTCGGAAGGGTTTGATATCTCCACCCGGGACCTTGCCGACAAACTGGGCATCACCCAGCCCCTGCTCTACCGGTATTTTAAGTCGAAAGACGAGTTGATTTCCGAAGTTTACCAATCGGTTTACCTGAAACGCTGGGGCGATGATTGGGACTGGATCATTCTCGACCGGACATCACCGTTAAAAGAGCGGATCCGGCAGTTCTACCTCGCCTATTCCGGCGTTGCTTTTGACAGGGATTGGGTACGGATATTCCTGTTTGCGGGCCTGAAGGGAATGGAGTTGAACCGGGACTATTTATCCCGGGTCGAGACCCGTCTACTGGTCCCCATGATTACCGAATTCAGAGCAGAACGAGGGTTGGATCCGCGCGCACCCACGCAGGAGGAAATCGACATTGCCTGGATCATGCACGGTGCCATCTACTACCACGGCATGCGAGAGGTCGTGTATTTCGGCACCCACCCGGAGCGGATCGAGTTCGTCGCCAGCCAGGCAATTGATGGGTTTCTGAGTCAATTGGCCGGCATCACCGGCGACTGAACGCCCAAGCAGATTGAAGGGGCGGCTGAACCGCCCCAACAACATCACTTAACGCTGTACTTGTAAGGCCAGTCGTATCCAACTTCTTCCACCGCAGTCAGATATGCTCCCATGACTTCGGTGCCAGGCATCCCGCGGCCATCGCCTTCTTTAGCCTGTTTACGCGGAAAATCAGATAGTGATTTTGCCCAGTCGGCACGCGCTTCCGCGTCCAGAACGGTGATGGTTGCACCCTTTTCTTTCAGGCCCTCAAGACCCTTGGCTTGCTGGTTATCAAGGCGGGTGCCGGCCCGTTTCTCGAACTCCGCACTGACTTCATCGATGATCTTTTGAACATCAGAGGGAAGGCGGTCGTAGCTGCGCTCGTTCATGGTGATTGCCACCACGCCTACCGCACCAAAGCCGACAAGTGTGTAATATGGAGCCGGCTCATAGTATTTGAAGCCGAGGTACGCCGACGGGAACATCAGCCAGCCATCATAAACGCCGGTGGACAGTGCCAGATAACCTTCCGGCAATGAGGACTGCACCGGAATTGCGCCTGCATATTCCAGCCAGGGAAGGTTGGGACCAGCGCCGCCAATCTTGACCCCTTTCAAGTCCTCCACGTTTTTCCAGGGCATCTTGGTGCCAAGATGATAGTTATCCCAACCATGAAGCGCGAGAAGGCGCTGCCCATACTTCTCAGAGTACTGATCTTTCAACCAAGGCACCTTCTTGTAAACAAGGCGCGCCGCATCGAGCTGCTGGGAACTCTCCTGCGGTCCGAAAGGTGCGTAATATGGGAAGTTATGGAGAAACAGTTTTGCCGGCTCGAAGCAAACGCAATAGCCGCCAATGTCCAAAATGCCGTTTTGAACCGCTTCCAGCGTCTCCGCGACACTCGCAATTGCACCTCCGTAGCCTTCGACGAATTCGATCTTATGTTCGGTTTCCTCTGCCACCCGACGCTTAACTTCAGGGACAAAGTATTTCGCCATATCAGTCACATATACGGCAGGTCCGTTGGGGTGGCCGGATCCAATGCGCAAAGTGAATGTATCCGCATAAGCAGATGAAAGCCCGGCCGCGCTCGCGATTGCACAAGCGCTCAGCGTGCGCACAAATGTCTTGATTACCATTGATTTTCCTCCCTTGACGCCAGCCGTATCTCCATTGCTTGCGTCGACCTTGGATGCACTCAGAAGGCTGTTTTCCAACCCGTATTTTCTTCATTTCGTGCCAACATGAGCAGAAAAACTATACGCGCACGCCTTTATTTATCAATCGATAAATCTTCTTGACCTGCGTTCGACCGCCGTGATTATCATCTCGGAAATAACGATCGCGGCCCCATATAGGCCTCGATCCTGGAGGAAAAATAATGGGCGGTCCGATACGGCTTGCCAGAGCGCTGCACCTGATTTCAGCGTTCTGGACTTTGATGCTTGCATTGTTGATTTTTGGAGATGTTGCAGGCCGGATTCTATTCAGCAGCCCGATTCCCGGAACAAAGGAATTGCTTCAGAATTCGGTTGTCTCCATCGCCTTTCTGCAAATTCCGCTTGCCGTCTATTCCGGTTCAATGCTGCGGACCAGCATCTTTGCTGACGCTTGCTCAATTCCGATCAGAAAGCTCTTGCGCACTTTCTCAATGATACTCGGCTTTGCCGTCTTCATGGGGCTGATGTGGTCAGCATGGCCATCTTTCCTGGAGGCGTATCAGATCGGCGAATACGAAGGTGAAGGTGCTTTAAGGGTGCCAACCTGGCCCGTCCGGGGCGCTCTCCTGGTGACATCGGCATTCAGTGCATTTGCCTATCTGTCGATGATCTATTTCGACTGGACCGGTCAACTCGTCGCCGAAGAAACAGCACCGGGAATACCCCGGCACACTGGCAACAAGGAGGCCTGACCAATGGGCGGAGATATCGTTCTTTGGATGCTTGGCCTTCTGGTCATTCTGATTTTTCTTGGAACCCACATCGCAATCGCGCTCGCCCTTTGCTCTGCCATCGGGGTCTGGCTGATGTTCGGCAGTTTCGACATCGCTGTATCGATTCTGAGCAACACGGCTTACGAGGCAATCCGGAAAGATGTGTTTGTCGTCATTCCGTTGTTCGTTCTGATGGGGGATTTTGTCTCCCGCTCCGGCGCGGCCGGGGATTTGTACCGGATTTGCGACCGCACGCTGAGGCGGTTGCCGGGCCGCCTTGCCATCGCGACAATCGCAGGCAATACGGTTTTCGCGGCAGTTACCGGCGTTTCGATTGCTGCCGCAGCCGCCTTTTCCCGCATCGCCTATCCGGAAATGAAGCGAGCAGGCTACAAGCAAACCTTTGCCTTGGGTGCTGTGGCCGGCTCATCGTGCCTCGGCATGCTCATTCCGCCTTCAGTTTTGCTGATCGTCTGGGCGATCCTGACAGAAATGAGTGTTGGCGCGCTCTTTATCGCAGGTATTTTGCCGGGATTGCTGCTTGCCGGCCTCTTCGCCGCCTTTGTGATCATAGCGGTTTTGAGAAAGCCATCGATTGCCCCGGGCTTTGACAACAACACCGGCCACGACGATGAAGACATGCGCCGATCAGAGCTGATCGGCGGGCTTGGGATTGTGTTCCTCATTATGCTGGTGATTGGCGGCATCTGGAGCGGATTTTTTACACCAACAGAAGCAGCAGGCTTTGGAACACTTGGTGGGCTGGCTATCGCGGTCGCCAAGGGCCTCGACCGCAAGGCCATCCTTGAGGCTATTATTCAGGCCGGACGCACAACCGCACCGATCATGTTCCTGCTCATTTCCGCGCAAATGTATTCCAGGCTGCTTGCGCTTGGAGGTGCCGTAAACACGATCCAAGGACTATTCTTGGGAGCCGGACTGGAGCCATGGATGATGATCCTGCTCATCACCCTGATCTGGATCGTTCTTGGAATGCTAATCGACAGCATCTCGATCATTTTGCTGACAGTGCCGATCTTTGTCCCGCTAGGCTTGAGCGTGGGGGTCGATCCGCTGGCGTTCGCAATCTTCGGAATTCTTGTGATCGAGGCCGGGCTTTTGACACCGCCCTTCGGCCTGCTTGTCTACACGGTAAAAGCGGCGGTTCCAGACCAGACAGCCAGCCTTACGAAAATCTTCGCCGGATCAACGCCGTACTTCCTGCTCATTCTGCTGGCAGCTTTCATCGTGCTGTTTCAGCCCTGGCTCGCCAACTGGCTTCCTTCGGTGATGCTGTAGCTGTCGGGGATGCTGACAAAAAAAGGACACGCCATTCCGGTGTGTCCTTTTTTGTTTGAAGTTCGCTTTTTACCAGAAGGTTCAGGCAAGGTTCACTTGGTTGGTGGATAGTCCAACGGACACGGTGAAACTGCCCTCGTTAATCAGCCAGCGCCGGATAGTGAATGTCCGCCCGCCTTCTGCATGCATGGGATCGGCTTCAGCAAGAGCACGAGCCTCTTCCAGGGTTTCAGCCCGGTAGATGATCATACCCTCTCCCTGCAACATCTCACCCGTGGCATCAGACATGGGCCCCGCAAAGGCCAACTTCCCAGCCTTTTCCAGCTGACCTTGATAGGCCAGATGGTCAGGCAAAAGTTCCTGAAGTTTCTCCGGACCCGCTGCGGGCGTTGATTGCACGACATAAAACTCGAGAGCTAGCGCGCCCCGCTCCTTCGCGATTTTTTTGTATTCAGACCATGCCGGCACATTTCTCTCCTATTGCAATTTAAAAATATCGATATTATTTGACATTCAATTCTATTATCGTCAAAATCAAGTCAATGATCAATCGCGGGAGGACAGTATGCGGTTCTTGGTGGGCACGGGGAATTCCGGCCACGGTGTATTTCTTGTTGAGGGCAGCAAGGCTCGAAATCTAACGGCACTCGATTCTCGGGTCGGCAACGACCTGATGGCCCTAATTGACGGAACCGTTAGCGTCGACGAGCTCAAGGGCAATCTTGCGTCCGCACCAGAAGAAAGTGTTTCAGCCATCAAGCCTGATCTTCCGGTCGCACGGCCTGGCAAAATCATCTGCCTTGGCCTCAACTACGTCGACCATATCAAGGAAGGTGGATACGACGTTCCTGATTATCCGGCGCTGTTCATGCGCGGCCAGAACTCGATCATGCCAGCAGATGCACCAATGATTCGGCCGACCTGCTCGGAAAAGCTCGACTACGAAGCAGAGCTCATGCTGATTGTCGGTAAAGGCGGTAAGCACATTTCCGAGGACGACGCCCTGGCGCATGTCTTTGGGTATACGATTTTCAATGATGGTTCTGTGCGCGACTATCAGCGCAAAACCCACCAGTGGACGCCCGGCAAGAATTTTGACGGCACTGGCGCCATCGGCCCGGTGACGGTTACCCCGGATGAATTGCCTGAAGGCGCTGAAGGGCTCAAGATCGAATCCAGGGTTGGCGAGGAAATCCTTCAAAGCGCCACGACTTCGGATATGCTTTGGAGCGTAAAGCGCACCATTGCAACAATCGCCGAATACGCGACGCTGGAGCCTGGTGACCTGATTGCGATGGGAACGCCTCCAGGTGTTGGCCATGCAAAGAAACCGCCGAGATGGCTTCGTCCCGGCGAGACGGTCGAGGTCGAGATCGAAGGTATCGGCATTTGCGCCAGCCCGATCGTGGCTGAAGAAGACCTCAACGCAACGGAGGCTGCTGAGTGAACGCACCGACAGGCAATGCGCCGACCGGAGAGGCGCTGGCTAAGCTTCGCGCCGAAGCTCAGGCGGAAGTTCGGGATCTCAGGGAGCAAATCGGCTCCCTGAGTGATCCTGAAATCGATCTAATTTTGCGCAAGGCACGGTCCCACTACGCGTGGCAGGACAAACCGGTGCCGCGGGACGTTCTCGATGCCCTTTACGAGATAACAGCTGCTGGCGCGACAAGCATGAACAGCTGCCCGGCACGCTTTATCTTCGTCATGTCGCCTGAAGCCAAGGAACGGTTGGCCAAGTCTTTGAAAGACAAAAACATCGACAAAATGATGTCCGCGCCGGCGACCGTAATCATCGCGCATGATGTAGAGTTCTGGCGTGAACTGCCGTTCTTGTTCCCTCATGAGGACCGCAGGCCGCATTTTGAAGGCAAGCCTGAACACAGCGAAACTACCGCGTTCCGCAATGGTTCTCTTCAAGGCGCCTACTTCATGATCGCGGCAAGGGCCCTTGGTCTCGATGTCGGTGCCATGTCTGGCTTCTCAAATGAAATCGTCGACAAGGAATTCTTTGCCGGAACGACATTGAAATCGAATTTCCTGGTCAACTTTGGATACGCCGACGAAACAGCTTTGTTCCAGAAGCTGCCTCGTCTTCCGTTTGATAGAGCCTGCAAAATTCTGTGAGGTGACTGAATGGCGGTCATGAAACCAAAAACGGTTGTCAAACTGCGGAGCAGAGGCCGCGGGACTAGCCATTCGAAGACGGAAATAACGATCCGGGATCTGGAATTTGCGATTGATGAACCCGAAGCGCGCGGCGGCACGAACGCTGGCGCCACGCCAACCGAAATGGCGCTGGCAGCTCTGACCGGATGCACCAACGTCATCGGACACAAATGTGCCGACAAGCTAGGTGTCGACATTGGACATCTGGATATTCAAGTCACCTGCGAATTCGACAGGCGAGGTGTCACCCTGGAGGAGGAAATTGACACGCCATTTGTCGGGCTGCGGCAGGTTGTAACCAGCAACGGACCGGCCTCTGACGAAGACTTGCGGCGGGTCGCTACCGAAGTTGCAAAATTTTGTCCCCTTTCCAAGCTTTTTGAGCAAGCGGGGACAACCATGGAGACGATCTGGCAGCGAGGCTAGAAACTCTCTTTTTCCTTGGGAGGAGAATAGAATGCTAAAGACACTTACCAGACGAACTGCCCTGGCGCTGGTTCTTGCAGGTACGACAGTGCTGCCTGCATCCGCGACCGAAACGATCAAAGCAGTTGCGATCGATGGCTATCCTGAGCGGGCAATGTGGGTGAAGGAATTTTCCGGTTTCTTCATTCCGGAAGTAAACAAGCGCCTTGCTGAGACCGGCAACTACAAGATCGATTGGCAAGAAAGCTACGGCGGTACAATCGTCAAGCCTAAGGGTGTTCTGGAAGGAATCAAACTTGGTCTCGGTGACATTGGAATCGTAACGACGGTCTTCCATTCATCCAAATTGCCCAGCCAGGCAATTGCAGCGGTAACGCCATTCATTGCGCCAAACGCTCCTGCTGTAGCCAAGGCAGTTGACGAAATCGCCAAAGACTACCCCACCATGGCCAACGAACTGGCAAAACAGAACCAGGTCTATCTGGCAACAGGCGTCGTTCTTGATACCTACCAGGTATTCTCCAAGAACCCGATCAAGGGTCCGAAGGATCTTGAAGGTGGAAAAATCGCCGGCTCTGGCATGAACCTTCGCTATCTGGAAGGTATCGAAGGTGCTGCAGGGGTTCGCGGCGGACTGACTGATTTCTACAACATGCTTCAGACCGGTCTGGTAGACAGTGCAATCCTTTGGCCGGAAGCTGCCAAGACGTTCAAGATCGCCGAAGTCGCGCCTTACATGCTGAAAGCCGATCTCGGTGCGATCAACTCCAAAACGATCACCGTGAACAAGGATTACTGGGACAAACTTCCAGAAGAAGTTCAGAACGTTCTGAGAGAAGTTGCAGTCGACTATCGTGATCACGTCGCGAAAGTCGCCATGGACCGCGCACAAGAGAGCTATGATGCTTATGTTGCGGCAGGTGGAACCGTTGTCGAAATCGACCCCGCCGACCGTGAAGCATGGGCAAACGCCATGCCGAATATTGCGGCAAGCTGGGTGGCCTCTCTTGAAAAGAAGGGGGAGCCCGGTGCGGAAATGCTTAAGGCCTACGTTGGCAAGCTGAAAGAAGCTGGCTTTACGCCGGTTCGCGACTGGACTGCTGACCTAAGCAACTAAACAGAAGTGCGGGAGCGCTGATTCATGCACCTGATCATGTCCGGCGTTCGCGCCCTATCCAAACTGTTCAACGGCATTGCGATTATCGCCAATGCCGTTGGCACTTTAATCGTTCTGGCCCTGGTTCTCGTCGTAAATTACGACGTGTTTGCACGAGGTTTGCTCAACGCCCCTTTTCAGGGAGCCGTGGAAGTCGTTCAGTTCTCAATGGTCCTGATCGTTTTTCTGCAATTGCCAGATGTCGTACGTGTCAACCGTTTGACCCGGTCAGACGGATTTTTGACCGTTCTCGGCATGCGCCGTCCGATGCTCAGCGGTACCATCCGCCAAACAATCAACTTCATATCCGCAGTTTTTATGTTCCTGGTCGCCGTAGCGATCTGGCCCGAGTTTGTCGAGATGTGGGAGTCAGACGATTACTTCGGAATTCCCGGCGTCTTTACGGCCCCATGGTGGCCGATGAAACTGACGATCTTTGCCAGCGCCGTTCTGTGCCTGATTATTTTTGGGCTCAAGGTCATCCTGCCTGACCACAAGGTCGATACCGTGCGTCTAAGCGAACACCCAGAGGATGAATCGTGACCCCTCTTGAAATTGGAACGATATCCGTCATTGCAATCGTACTCCTCGTCTATCTAGGAGTATATATTCCGATCGCTCTCGGCGTTGTCTCATTTGTCTCCATCTATCTGATGAGAGACAATTTTGACCTGGCCATGAACCTCTTGAAGATCGCTATTGGCGATAGCGCGATGGAATATGCCTTCGCGACAGTCCCTCTTTTTACGTTCATGGGGCTCGTTGTCTCAAAGGCCGGCTTGGGGGCTGACGTCTATCAAGTCATGAATTCGGGTTTCAAGCGCGTAAAAGGTGGCATTGGCATGGCGACAGTCGGTGCAAATGCAGTCTTCGCCGCTGTGACCGGCTCGTCAATTGCTTCGGCTTCGGTCTTCTCCAAGGTCTCCGTGCCACAGATGATGGCCTTTGACTACAATCCTCGATTTGCAGTCGGCGTTGTCGCAGGGTCCTCGGTTCTGGGAATGATCATTCCGCCGTCCGCAATGCTAATCATCTACTCTTTTGTGGCAGAACAGTCTGTTGGCGAGATGTTCCTGGCAGGTGTTGTTCCAGGCATCCTGTTGGCAATCGCCTATATAGCGCTGATTTGGGGCTTGGGCCGTTTTGCACCCAATTATCTCGGCGGCCGGATCTCGACAGAAAAAGAGTGGATGTCCTGGGGCGAAATCGCTGACAAGACACTCCCAACACTTCTTTTGATCCTACTGGTACTTGGGGGTATCTACGCTGGATGGCTCACCCCGGTAGAAGCTGGCGCCACCGGTGCGCTGTTCGGCATCGTCATCGCGGTTTTCCGTAGGAAAATGACTCCCAAGATCCTTTGGGAAACGTTGCTCGAAACCGGACACATCACGGCCTCTATCCTGTTCCTCATTACAGCAGCGTCTATCTACAGCCGTATGCTTGGCCTTGCCGGATTGCCGAACCAGCTCGGAGATGTGCTGACAGCAACGCAGCTCGACTTCTTCTGGATCATGGTCGTCTATGTCCTGCTGATGATCTTCCTGGGGACCTTGCTCGACACGGCCTCAATCATCCTGATTGTGGTTCCGCTTTTCCTGCCTTTGATCGAACCTATGGGCCTGTCGCTGGTTTGGTTTGGAATTGTCACCGTGGTCGGCGCAGAAATCGGGCTTTTGACCCCGCCCCTTGGAATTTCCTGTTTTGTCATCAAGGCAACGCTCAATGACGACCGGATAAGCCTTAAGGATGTCTTCATCGGTGCGTTTCCGTTCGCACTCGTGATGCTGATCGTCCTTATCGCGCTGATCCGGTTCCCGTCGCTGAGCCTTGCGATCCTAAACTGAGGAGCACACGCGTGCGCGACGTCAACAAAGACAACATAACCGAAGTCTTCATGAACTATTTCGGGCCGGATACCGATCCGCGCGTGAAGGAAATTCTGCAGAGCCTGGTGACCCACCTGCATGCATTTGCAAAGGACATCAATCTCACCCACGCCGAATGGCAGGTGGGCATCGAGTTCCTGGAACGGGCCGGTCAAATCTCCGACAAGGAACGGCATGAGTTTGTCCTGCTGTCCGATGTGCTCGGGCTGTCGTCCCTCGTCGACATGCTTCATTCATCGCCAGGGGGAACATCTTCCAGCGTTCTGGGGCCATTCCATATCAGCGGCGCACCAGCCATACCGATTGGAGCCGACTTGCGCGGCAAATTCACCGAGCAGGTTGTACTGGCCGAGGGTGTCGTCAAGGACACCGACGGCAATCCGATCGAAGGTGCAGAGGTCGACATTTGGCAAACAGCGCCAAACGGCCTTTATTCCAGCCAGGATCCGGATCAGGACACGTATTCGTTCCACGGCATTCAAACGACCGGAAAAGACGGCCGGTATGCCTTCACGACTGTCAAACCCGTGAGCTACACGGTTCCCTCAGACGGCCCGGTTGGAGATATTCTGAGGGCAAGCGGCCGGCATCCGTGGCGGCCATCCCATCTGCACTACATCATCAAGGCCGACGGTTTCCGCCCATTGGTCACAGAGATCTTCCCGGATGACGATCCTTACCTGGACGAGGATACCGTTTTCGGCGTCCGCAAGGACCTGGTCATGACCTACGTCGAACATCCGGCAGAAACATTCCCGGATGGCTTTGCACTGTCTGGAAAGGTCAATGCCCCCTATCTCAGGGCAGACTTCGACCTCGTTTTGTCACGCGAAAGCGCATAACTCCTGGGTTTAGGCCCTAAACGCGAAACGCCCGGAAATTCCGGGCGTTTTTTGTTTCTGCAATTTCGAAGAAGAGCGCGGCGGCCGTTATTCGGCGGCGGCAGCAGTGAAATAGCGTTCCAGAAATGCTCCGGTATTCCTGTAGTGGGCAAGCAGCAGCGAACATGCCAGATCAGCATCCCGGTCAACCGCTGCATTGAGAATATCAGTGTGTTCCTTGCTGATATCCCTCTTGGAATACTCCAGCATCCGGCCTGCAAGGTACCGGTAACGGATGTTCAAGTCGTAGAGCTGATTGCAGAATTTGAGGAGAACAGGCGAATTGCAGTTCTGCAGCAAGGTCAGATGAAAGGTTTTGTGAAGGGCTTCGAACTCCTCCACGTTTTCCCGCGGCTCCCGCATCATCCGATGGTGACTGAGAACCAGCGCTTCTTCCCAGGCCTCGTCGGCATTTGCAATGCTCTCGCGCAAGGCATTTTCTTCTAGCCAACACCGGAGTTTCAGAATTTCCGCAAAATTCGCCGGGCTGATCTCTGCCGTCCGGAAACCACGCTGATCCAGCCGTTCAACCAACTGATCAGATACCAGGAGGCTCAGTGCCTCGCGAATTGGCGACCCGCCCATATCCAGCAAAGTCCGCAACCGCTCTATCTTGAGCTTCTCCCCCGGAGGCAGTTCACCGATGAGGATCATTCGCCGCAGCGCAACGTAAGCCCGCTGGGTTGCCGAGGTTTCCTGAGGGCCTTCCGGGCCGGCGGGTGTCGTGGTGTTCATGCGCATAAAGCAATAATATCGATTTTTTGACAGCACTCAATCGTTTAAAAGCCCCTCAGCCTCGTATATTCGTAGGAATTGGGCTTGTCCACGCCAACGGGCCGAATTCGCCTAGGCAAAAAAGATACTGCCTTGGCTAAAGCTCCGTTTTGCTAGTGTTGAAGCTTGATCCAGGAGCCTGCTGCACTTGCCTCTGCAATTGCATGAATGACCTGCTCAAAATGCAACGCATCATCAAATGCCGGAAAAGCCGGACGATCCTCGGCAATCGCCCTCAGGAATTCATGCACTTCAATGACCTTCAGATCATTGAAACCAAGCTGATGTCCGGCGGCTGGAACAAACTGGCCGTAGGGAGGATGGTCGGGACCAGTCAAAATGGTCTTGAAACCCTGTTCGGCCGAATTCCCCCTGTTTTGATAGAGACGCAATTCGTTCATCCGCTCCTGATCGAATGTCAGCATGCCCTCAGTGCCATGAACCTCGAAACCAATGTAGCTCTTGCGCCCCCACGCACTGCGCGAGGTGGAAACGAGCCCCTGCACACCGTTCTCAAAATTCAAGATTGCGGAGGCCACATCTTCATTTTCAACCGGACGCCGTTCATCCGTCCCGTCTCCGAGCGGCCTGGTTGCGTGAACCGTCCTGATATCGGCAATCAGGCTCACCACGGGACCGACCAGATAGGTTGCAAGACTCACCAAATGACATCCCAAATCCCCAAGTGTGCCGAGTCCCGCATCCGCCTTTGTCGCCCGCCAGGTCCAGGACAGATCCGGATCTGCCTGATAGTCCTCATCAACAGAGCCGCGAAAATGCACGATCCTGCCAATCGCTCCTTCATCAATGAGTTTGCGTGCATGGGTAAGGGCCGGATTGTGGAGATAGTTGTATCCCACGATGGTTTTGAGCTGGCTATTTGCGGCGAGATCGGCAATTTCCAGCGCGTCGCTCAATGTCAGAGCCATCGGCTTTTCAAGATGCACATGTTTCCCGGCTTTGAGAGCCGCCATCGCCATTTCCTTGTGGGCCTTGTTGGGTGTGGTGATACAGACGATGTCGACTGCCGGATCCTCAACGAGACTTAGCCAATCATCTGTTGCGCGGGAAAAGCCGAATTGCCCGGCAGAACGCGATGCCTTTTCCGCTGGCACATCACAAAGTACCTCCAGCCGTGGGCGCAACACGTCACCAAAGACGGCCTTGACCGAGCCATAGGCCAGTGCATGACACTTGCCCATAAAGCCGGTTCCAATAAGCCCGATACCGATCGAACCTGGCTCTGCATTCATATCTGTCTCCTGGCCTCAAACGTTGCAATGCATGTCCCCCGTCGCCGACAGTCCGCCATCTACAACGCTCTTGTATTCGAACCGGCAAGCGGCAATTTACCACGCCAATCCAGCGACGCTTGCCTATTTGGAACAAAAATTCCAAAATCAAATTCAATGGAATGAGTCAAGAACGAAAAGATCACGCGTGACCGAAAGCACAGCCCCGTCTTCAACCGAAGATTTTTTTGACCGCCTGGGCCTCATGGCGGAACATTTCCCGAAACGGCTGAAGCAATGCGCCGACTACATCGCCGCCAATCCCGACCGTGTTGCTGTCTCAACAATCGCAGAACTGGCTGAGGCGGCGGACGTTCAGCCATCTGCATTCATGCGGTTTTGCCAGGAGCTGGGTTTTTCAGGCTTTTCGCAGATGCAGAAGCTGTTCCGGTCAGATTACTCGCAAAGATGGCCTGACTATTCCATGCGCCTGCAAAAACTTCGGCAACAGGGCACCGAAACGCCGTCTGCCCTTCTGGCGGAATTCGTAGATGTCGGACGGGCGTCCCTTGAAAACCTGCTCACATCGATCGAACCGGAGGCACTGGGTCAGGCGGTCGATCATCTAGCAAGTGCCGACACCATTCACCTTGCCGGTTTCCGCAGAGCATTTCCAGTTGCAACCTACCTCGCCTATGCCTTTGAAAAAATGGCCATTCCTGCCATTTTGCATTCCGATATGGCGCACATGATCCAGGACCGTATGATTCGGCCTCAAGATGCGGTTATCGCCATCTCTTTTGCGCCTTACACCGAACGAACCATTGAAATTGCCCAAGTCGCCAGACGGGAAGGAGCCTCGCTGGTGGCAATTACGGATTTGGTCACCAGCCCGCATGTCCGCCTCGCAGATGCATCCCTCCTCGTGGCCGAACAGGAAGTCGGTGCTTTCCGCGCATTGTCAGCCAGCGTGTCCCTTGCAACTTCCCTGGCAGTTTCGGTCGGTGCAGAACGAGACCGCCTCTAATTTGAAATAGATTTTTTCTTTTGGTAAATTATAGAATATTTATTCTGAATAGAGGCGCCGTGCGTTCTGGCGTATCATTTCGTCATGCAGAGTGAGACCAGCGTGAAAGAACTCGATGTCATCACGATCGGCCGGTCTTCGGTTGATCTCTACGGGGCGCAAGTGGGCGGCCGACTGGAGGACATGGCTTCCTTCAACAAATACATTGGAGGTTCGCCGACAAACATCGCAGCCGGAACAGCACGGCTCGGTCTGAAGTCTGCCCTGATCACACGGGTAGGTGACGAACACATGGGCCGTTTCATCCGGGAGCAGCTGGTTCGCGAAGGTGTCAACGTTGAAGGGATTAAGACCGATCCGGACCGCCTGACCGCGCTCGTCCTGCTCGGAATTCGGGATCAAGAGCAGTTTCCGCTGATATTCTACCGGGAAAACTGCGCCGATATGGCCCTTTGTGAAGATGATATCGATCCAGACTTCATTGCTTCGGCCAAAGCCGTGGTGGCAACGGGTACTCACCTGAGCCACCCGCAGACGGAAGCGGCAGTGCTAAAAGCCCTGCGGCTTGCCAGAGAGACCGGTGCACGCACAGCACTCGACATTGATTTTCGCCCCAACCTTTGGGGACTTTCCGGCCACGGAGACGGCGAGAACCGCTTCATCGCGTCCGAGGACGTCACGAAGAAACTGCAATCCAGTCTGCATCTCTTCGACCTGATCGTTGGCACGGAAGAAGAATTCCACATCGCCGGCGGTTCAACCAACACGCTTGAGGCTTTGCGCAACGTCCGCGAACTAACCCAAGCCACGCTCGTCTGCAAACGTGGTCCCATGGGTGCCGCCGCATTCGAAAACACAATTCCAGACACGCTGGATGAAGGCATTTCAGGACCCGGTTTTCCAATCGAGGTTTTTAACGTTCTGGGCGCAGGTGACGGTTTCATGTCCGGGCTGCTGAAAGGCTGGATGACAGACAAGAGTTGGGTTGCCAGCCTTACCTACGCCAATGCATGCGGCGCATTTGCGGTTTCCCGCCACGGCTGCACCCCGGCTTACCCAAGCTGGCAGGAGCTTCAGTTTTTTCTGAAACGCGGCGTCGAGGCAAAAGCGCTGCGTAAGGATACTGAACTGGAGCAAATTCACTGGGCAACCAACCGCAACGGCGATTGGTCCACTTTGCGTGTGTTCGCGTTTGATCACCGTATCCAGTTGGAAGAGATGGCAGCAGAAGCCGGTGCCAGCAACAAGCGTATCGGAGATTTCAAAAGCCTGTGTCTCAAGGCTGCATTGGAAACGGCCAATGGAGAGCCCGGATACGGCATATTGTGTGACAGTCGGCTTGGCCGTGACGCTCTGTACAAAGCCGCAGGAACAGGCCTGTGGATAGGTCGCCCAGTCGAGTGGCCGGCTTCACGGCCTTTGATGCTTGAACCCGAAATCGGACCGGATTTTGGAGGCCTTTCCGAATGGCCGGCGGAACATGTTGTCAAAGTGCTTTGCTTTTACCACCCAGACGACGATGAAGAGCTCAAAGCGCGACAGGAAGCCACATTGCGCCGCCTGTTTGCCGCCGCCCGTCGCAACCGGCTGGAATTTCTTTTGGAAATCATACCTTCCAAGATGGGCCCCACAGACGAGATGACGACAGCAACAGTCATCCAGCGGATGTATGATATCGGGCTCTATCCGGATTGGTGGAAACTGGAGCCGATGACCACCGAGCAAGCCTGGGCCAACGCCTGCAATGCCATCAACCAAAATGACCCAAACACACGTGGCATCGTCGTGCTGGGCCTGGATGCGTCAGAAAAGGATCTGGCGGCCAGCTTCCTGCAAGCGGCACGTCATGACCTGGTCAAAGGCTTTGCGATCGGAAGAACAATCTTCTCCAACGCCGCCAGACGCTGGCTGGCAGGAGAGTTGACTGATGAGGAAGCAATTGCCGATATGGCGTCCCGCTTCCAGAGCTTGTGCCGGATATGGGATGAGGCACGAAGCCTTGCCATTACACCTGCCGGTGGGGCAAACTCGACATAACCAAATACATTTGGCCTCCATCAGCCCGATTCAGACTGGCTTTTAGCCGCGTCCCGGTCAGCCCCTTGAAGCAGCTTGTCGTCTTCCTGCAACTCGAGCCAAATCGCATTGACGACGGCAAAAATCGCGGCTGCAAAAAGTCCCAGTACCCAAGCGAAATACCACATGGTTTTTAGTCCTCAGTAAGCGTGGTCCTGACCGTCTCCAACGTCTTTTTCGGTCACCTTGCCCCACAGCACGCGATACACCCAGGCGGTGTAAAGCAGGATAATCGGCATGAAGATCGCGGCGCCTACCAGCATGATGAAGAGCGTCAAATGAGAAGACGAGCTGTCCCACACGGTCAGCGAGGATCTCGGGTCGATCGACGACGGCAAAATGAACGGGAACATGGTCAGTCCGACTGATGAGATCATTCCCAAAATGGCTGCCTTGGAAGCGAGAAGCGTGCTGACTTCCCGTCCCGCCCTCAAGCCAAGGAACGTGAGGACAAGCCCACCAAATCCAAGCAGAGGCGCAATCACAATCCAGGGCCGTTCGCCATAGGCGGCGAGCCAGGAAGAGGTACGGGCAACCTCAGTCAGCAATGGATTGGATGGTCCGTCAGGAACAACCGTCCCAACCAACTGATAGCCTGAAATGCCAAGTGCGAGCCAGATTCCGGCAAGAACGTACCCACCGAACGCCGCCAGCGCTGCAACACTGCCATACATGCGCGCCCGTTCGGCCACGACACCTTCTGTTTTGAGTGACAGCCAAGCCCCCCCATGCATGACCAGCAGGGAAAGCGACGTCAGACCGGTCAGAAGCGCAAACGGATTGAGAAGACCGACGAAGCTGCCTTCATAGAAGATTCGGAGGTCTTCATTAAACCGGAAGGGAACGCCCTGAAGAACATTGCCGACAGCAACACCGAAGATGAGTGCCGGAACTGCACCACCGACAAAAAGGGCCCACTCCCAGCCTTTCTTCCAAGCAGCGCTTTGCCTTTTGGAACGGTATTTGAAACCGACGGGCCGCAGGATCAGTGCAACCAGGATCAGGAACATGGCCAGATAGAAACCCGAAAAGCTCACCGCATAAAGCGGCGGCCAGGCTGCGAAAATCGCACCGCCTCCGAGAATGAACCAGACCTGGTTTCCCTCCCATACCGGCTCAACCGTGTGGAGTACGATTTGGCGTTCGGTTTCGGTCTTGGCGATGAACGGCAACAAAGCCCCAACGCCCATGTCGAAACCATCGGTCATGGCAAAACCAATCAGCAGAACGCCGAGCAAGCCCCACCAGATCACGCGCAGCAATTCGAATTCGATGAGTTCGTGCAAAAT
Source organism: Roseibium sp. (assembly GCA_965230705.1). Classification (GTDB taxonomy): domain Bacteria; phylum Pseudomonadota; class Alphaproteobacteria; order Rhizobiales; family Stappiaceae; genus Roseibium. The sequence continues at coordinate 1,556,160 of CBDDLN010000002.1, forward strand.
CATGATGCTTACTCCGCAGGCTGAACGGTGGCACCGGCATCAAGCTTGCCGCTCTTTTGCGCCGGAGCATTCGCCTCGGCATCTGGGACATCAAGATATGGGCCTTTCCGGATGTACTTCAGCATCAGCCCCATCTCGATCACGAACAACACACTGTAAATCGCCATAAACCCAAACAGCGTGAAGAGAACTTGAGACACGCTGAGATGAGAGACCGACAGAGCCGTTGGCAAGACGCCATCCACTGTCCAGGGCTGCCGGCCGAACTCGGCCACGATCCAGCCGAGTTCAGCTGCTATCCAGGGTGCCGGGATCATCACAACCGCAAACACCAGCGCAGGCCTGGGAAAGCGCATTCCCTTGAAACTCGCCATGAAGAAGAAATAGGTCATCATCGCGATGAAGGTGAAGCCGAGACCGACCATGATCCGGAAAGCCCAGAATATTGGAAACACGGTTGGAATAGTGTCTTCCGCTGCCTGAGCGATCTGGGCATCTGTCGCCTGCCGGGGATCCTCAACGTATCGTTTCAGAAGCATCCCAAAGCCAAGGTCCTGGCTATGTTCCTCGAAGGTCTTTGTAACATTCCCAGGCGCAGCGTCTCCCTGGGTGCGGATTTTTTGCAAAGCGTCATATGCGACGATACCCGACCGCACGCGCCGTTCCGCTTCTTCGACCAGCTCGTTGATCCCGGGGATTTCCGTGTTTAGAGATCGGGTGCCGATCAACCCCATCACGTAAGGGATATGAATGGCGTAGCGCGTTTCACGCGCTTCCTGATCAGGAAAGCCAAAAAGCGTGAAGGAGGCTGGGGCGGGTTCCGTCTCCCACATGGCCTCGATTGCCGCCATTTTCATTTTCTGCGAGTGCGAAACTGAATAGCCGGACTCATCACCCAGAACGACAACTGACAGCGAGGCCGCCAAGCCGAAACTGGCAGCAACGGCGATTGAGCGGCGCGCCAGTTCAATGTGGCGCTGCTTCAACAAATACCAGGAGGAAACGCCCAGAACGAATACGGAGGCGGTGACATAACCGGCCGAGACCGTATGAACGAACTTTGCCTGGGCCACTTCATTGAAAAGAACATCATAAAAGCTGACCATCTCCATCCGCATGGTTTGCGGATTGAAGGCAGCACCGACCGGATTTTGCATCCAGCCATTTGCGATCAGGATCCAGAGTGCAGAGAAATTCGATCCGATCGCGACAAGCCAGGCTACGGCGAGATGGGCGACCTTCGACAGCTTGTCCCATCCGAAGAAAAACAGTCCGACAAACGTAGCCTCCAGGAAAAATGCCATGAGGCCTTCAAGCGCGAGCGGTGCTCCAAATACGTCGCCGACATAGTGGCTGTAGTAGCTCCAGTTCATGCCGAACTGAAACTCCATGGTGATGCCAGTCGCGACCCCGAGAACGAAGTTGATTCCGAACAGTGTTCCCCAAAACCTGGTCATCTGCCGCCAGATCAGGCGATTGGTCATCACGTAGACCGTTTCCATGATCGCAACGATGACTGCCAGACCCAGGGTCAACGGAACAAAAAGGAAGTGGTACAGTGCAGTCATGGCGAATTGAAATCGCGACAGCTCAACTACATCAAAGTCCATCGATTGCAGCTCCTGAGTCCAGACCACAACGGGTCTTGAGGAAACATGTTCGCCGGTTGGCAATCGCCGAACCGGATCACAAGGAACAGAACACTTCCGGGACAAATAGCTGAAAATTCATAAAGTCATTATGTCAATTTGACACGGGGGCGCACAGCGTTTGTCGGATGGTCCGGCGATCTGGTTCGGCATCAACAAAGACAGCCTGCAGCAATTTGCAGGTAGGTGTAAACCCGTAAACAACACCCGCGACACAGGAGCGCGGACAAATGGCATTATCCGCAAAGTTAGTACTGGAAGCAGTTCTTGGCGCGGAGTGTTCACCCCGCGCCTATTCCCCATACAGATCAGAGGGCCCCGGCTTCCTTGTAATAGCGTTCGGCACCCGGGTGCAGCTTTAACAAGCCGCGTTGCTCCGCTGAGTATTTAAGGTTCAAGGCCTTTGCCCAAGGCGCCTGCGACGTTACCTGATTGATGTTGTCCCAAAATGCCTTGGTGATTTTGTAGACGGTCTCTTCATCGAGATCCGCACGAACCCCAATACCTACAGCTGTACTGAAGGACGTAACCGCCCCTTCGTTTACCTGCCCCTCGTAAAGACCTGGACCTATATCTTCGCGATAACGGTACTTGCCGAGCCATTTGTCCACGTGCTCTCCTTCACTGCTCTCCGGCCCGATAAAACGCAGTTTTTCCGTTTCCGTGAACTGGATGAATTGACCGCACGGATCCAGACAGCCATTGACATAGACATCGACGGTTCCATCAAGAAAAGCCTGATATCCGGTCGCCCAGTTCGCCTTGATCGCTTCGTAGTCGTCATTGGCGGCAAGCCCGGTGGTAGCCTCCACCCAGCCCTTGGCCGCGTTAAAAGCTCCGCCGCCAACCGGCCCAAGGAAAACGGACGCACCTTCGATATCATCCAGCGTCTGGATGTCAGAGTCGGCACGGACAGCAAAGTGATACTGGCCATAGGGGAACCACATCAGCAGCCGGTAGTTCTTCGCCAACTCCGGTGCATCCGGCGACTTGGCATACATTGCCTTGCCCGCCGACATCAAATTGTAAATCACTGGCGACGTCATCGACATGTCGAGATTGCCCTTGGCAGTTTCCATCATGTGCAAGGTCGCCGCGCCGCCTCCTGAAACCTCCACCTCAACATCATCAAGGTTGCTTGAAACCACATTGGCGAATGTAGACATCGTGATTGCCTGCCCAAGGCTGGGCGCAATAGTCGCCATCTTCAGCTTCGTGGTGTCCGCCTGAGCTGGCCAGGCCAGGCAGGTCGCGGCTGCTAGGGCCCAATAGAAACTACGCATGTGCATTCCTCCCAAAAATACGATTTTTTCACGCCGAGATTTCGTCGGCAGGCGAGTGGTCTCCCTTGAGAAAACGGTGAACGGCAATCAACACCAATGCAGCGGCAAAAGCCGGCAAGGCTATGGTGAAGTCGGGTACAAGAACGGCCAATGCAACGCCTCCCCGCAGGATGCGTTCCGTCACAGTTAAGCGGTTCTTGTCATGCCCGGCCAGTGCAGAGGCCAGGAGCCACATGGACGTCGCGAAGGCGAGCACGATCCAGCCAAGATCACCCCATCCGACCGTTGAAATATCGATCATGGCCCGCGATCTGGCCGGCTCGGCGCCGAACCACTCAAACAGGACCTGCAACTTGTAAAGGACCGCCGGGTGATAGACGAAAACGAAGGGAATGATGAACCCGGCTATCGCCAGCCGGGCGGCTTGGAAGCCGGTCTTGACCGGATCCGCACCGGCAATTGGAGCTGCCGCAAATGCAGCAAGCGCCACCGGTGGTGTGACAGTCGATATGACGGCAAAGAACACCACAAACAGGTGCAGTGTAAGGGGGGCGATCCCGACTGCATCAATGCCAGACGACAAGGCAATGACGATAATGAAATAGGTCGCACCGGGAGGCAGTCCCATACCCAGAACTATCGCGCCAAGTGCGACGATGATCAGAACGCTAAACAAAGGGCCGTTTGCGACAGTCGCAAGCAGCAGGGACAAGCGCCCGCTGAAGCCCGAGACCTGAATGAGCCCGACAATCAAGCCGATTGTGGTGACGATAAGGATGATCGATGCCGACATCGTTCCTGCCGCGACGAACGCCTTATAGATCTTTTTCCATGAGCGGAAATCTTTGAACAGAACCAGCGACGCCACCAAGGCAACAACAAAGCCATATAGCCCGGCCTTGGGGACGGAAGGCTGAATGAAAAGCATTGTCGACAAGACACCAAGCGGCAAAATGAAAACAAGGCATTGCACCAACTCATGCCGGGTCAGCTTTGGCCGTTCTTCTGCAGGAAGCGGCCCGACACCGATCCGGCGCGCCTCGAAATAGACCGTCAGGAAAACGCCAAGGTAGAAAAAGATTGCCGGGATGATCGCCGCAACAACGATGTACCGGTATTCCAATCCGATCTGACCGGCGACGAAAAAGGCAACAACACCCATGACCGGCGGCATCACCTGACCACCAGTAGAAGCCGCCGCTTCAACAGCACCGGCAAAAGCTGGCCTGAAGCCCGACTTCTTGATCACCGGGATCGTCATTACCCCGGTTGAAACAACATTGGAAATGGCCGCACCCGAAAGGGTGCCAAATAGCGCTGAACTTGCGACGGCCGCATGTGCTGCGCCTCCGGTAAAACCACCGGTCAAGCGGTTGGCGATCTTCATCAAGAGATCACCGGCACCGGAAGCCATCAGCACAGCGCCGAAAACGATAAAAATAAGCACATTGCCGGACACCACCTGGATCGGCTGTCCGAACATTCCACCAGTTTGCGCCCAGAAGTTCAGCACCATTGCCCGCATGCTTTGTGCAAGCGTTGATTCAGATCCGGCAAAAATACCGGTCCAGTCGGGCAGATACCCGCGCACGAAAAAGTAGATGATCCAGAACAGGCAGAAGCCGACAATGAAGGTGCCAAAAAACCGGTAGGTCAGGTAAAGCGTCAGGACTGTCGCCAACGGGAACAGGATAAAATCAATGGGCCGGGCAGCGGGAAGAACACCTCCATCGATGGCAAACAGATTGGCAATCCACATGGAGAACGTGAACACGGACACCAGCGCGAGAAGCCAATTCAACCATCTGAGACGCGGAGACGAAAAAAGCGTCAGATAGGTAATGGCAAACGACAGCAGAATTGGCAGTCCGAGTATAAGGCCCGTCGGCAGCAGGAACGCCCTTTCGAAACCGCGATGCGCGCTTCCAAGCCAATGCTCGCGAAGCAGAAGCCGCTGGTCGCGGCGGGACAATTCCTCAAATCCGGCTGTTGTGGTTTCAATAAACCACCGCACGAATTCGGCCATCGGACCGGCAGCGGCAAAGACCAGAATAACGACAACGAAGCAGACAGCAATGAAGTCCGCGATCATGCGGTCTGTAACATTTGCCTTGCTATCCGGCGCAGCCGGTTTTTCAGCTTCACGGTCGTTCATTTATAGGTCCAAACCTAAATCGCCGGAACAACGGCAATCCTATCCGGATAGTGAAATCATTCACCTTGCTGATCGAGCTTTCCGGCCTCAAACAAATATGTATTGCGCGCGGTCGCATTGACCTCGGTTTCAGCAAGTTCCCTCAACGTCTTTGCCTTCAGGCCAGCGGCCGGCCAGCCCAATGCGAGTAAAGTGTCGCACAATTCCAGCCGCCATTGCGGATCGTCTGCAGAATGCGCGGCCTGAAGCAAAGCCTCTTCTCCGCCCGCCAGTTCAGATAAATGACGCGCACGAACCTCTTCTGTCAGGGTCCCGAGGTTCGTCGGATTGCCGTCGTACCAACCCAGCGTTCCGGCGGCGTAAGCGCGGGCGGACCAGCCGACTTTGCCATAATACTCCTGCAACCAAGGCAAATCCCTGAGCTCAGAAGGAAGCTCAATCCTGGAAGCAATTTCTTCTGGTGACATCCCGGCGTTCATGGCTTCGGCAGTAAAGCGCATGACATGCAAGATCGCATCCCGTGTCGTTTCCAGAACTTGCCGGACCGCGTCCTTACCAAAGACCGGCCTGGTATGTCCGGGAACCAGAACTTCCGCTTCGAGTGCGCTTAGACGATCAAGAATGTCCGCCCAGACTTCGTAGTCCCGGTAGGGCGTTCCGCGGATCGCGTAGAGATTAGGGAACGCGTGATACCAGTTGTCGCCGCAAAAGAGGACTTTATGTTGCGGTAGCCAGACCGCCATATGGTCAGAAGTTTCTCCGCCACAAAGTAGGAACTGCGCCGCCACGCCATCCAGAACTATCTCCTGGTCTTCTGCAATCAGCTGCGAAGGCGGTAAATAGCCAGCTCCCAGCCCTTGCATCGGACGGTCGCCCGGGCCGCACCCAAGACTGATGCGCTCATCCGGCGTGAGGCCAATGCCAAATTGCGCCTGCGTGCGCCTGGCAAGCGCCTTGTTCGGAGCGATCCTGGTTTCATCTACCCCGATCAGGTCTGACTGAAACAGATGGCTTGCATATATGGGCGTGAAACCGTCGGAGAACACCGTGGCGCCGGAAATGTGATCGCGATGGCTATGGGTGTAGATTATCCGGCCAACCGGCTTATCCGACAGCTTGCGGAACTCGGTCAGAATGTTTTCCGCAGCGCTGGTCGACTCCGTCGTGTCTATGATCGTCAGGGTTTCGTTGCCTTCGATCATATGCGCATTTGAGGCAGCAAATCCGACCGCGCAGTGCATCCCGGGGGCCAGCTCAATAACGTCTTTTCTCAGCTGCGCTCTTGTGTAGGCAATCAGGTCGGCGTTGGGCATCACGACCCCGTATGTTTCTGGCGAACAGGACCGCGATATTTTTCGGTCAATTCTAAGGGAACCTCACTGCCGTCAGCCAGGAACGGAAGAATTCCTCTTCGTGCCGACGCGCCGCGCATGGCCTTGATATCCGCCTCTGACCGCGTCACTCTTTGCGACATTCGCAGACCCCACTCGGATAAACATCCATAAAGCCGGTCGATCTCTGCCTGATGGCTGGTCCCTTTTCCAAGGTCCTGGAATTCCTCCGGGTCGGCCTCCAGATCAAACAGCATTGACCGGAAACCACCTTCGGCATGGATCATTTTGTATCGGCCATCGAAAACCATAAAGAGCCTTGCGTCCCGGCTTGAAAGCCCGAGCGCTGCGCATTGCGGTGTGACCGAGTAGTCGTATTCGCTGATCGCGTAAGACCGCCATTCTGGCTCCTCCCCGCGCAACCAGGGCATCAGGGAGCGCCCCTCGATTATGTGGTCCGGAACATCTCCGCCAGCCGCTTCGACAAATGTCGCTGCCAGGTCAATGCTTTCAACCAGGGCATCACATGCCGAACCGCGAGCGCCATCTGCTTCCGAACGGGGATCATAGATGATGAGCGGTATCTTGACCGATGGCTCGTGGAACAGATCTTTCTCACCAAGCCAATGATCGCCAAGATAATCGCCGTGATCGGACGTCAGGACAATCATCGTGTCCTTCATCCGCCCGGTTTCCTCCAGGTAGTCGAGCAGGCGGCCCAGCTGATCGTCACACTGCTTTATCAGCCCCATGTAGGCAGGGATAACCTTCTGGCGGACTTCCTCTTTTTGAAAAGCCTGCGCGACTTTACCCCCCATGTAGGCGGCGTAGACCGGATGGGCATCAATCTGCTCAGATGCATCTCGGGTTGGCACCGGAACGTGGTTGGCGCCAAACATGTCATGATAGGGGGCAGGAACGATGTAGGGCCAGTGCGGTTTGATATAGCTGACATGCGCGCACCAATTGCCTTCCGCCTGCTCCAGAAACCGGATCGTTTCGCTGGTGAGCCAGGGTGTTTCGCTGTCTTGCTCGCGAATGTTTGCAGGCTTGTCCGCGTTCTTGAATATCCAGCCGGACGCTATCTGGTCATCTTCCATGCCCGCATTGGCATAATCCGCCCAAGGGTTCTCACCGTCGTAGCCCTTTGATTTCAGGTATTCGTTGTAGGGCGACCGTTTGTGATCGTAAAACCCGTCCGGCCCCTGCCCCCACAATCCATCATCTCTAACCCAGGCATCAAATCCGCATTCGCTCTGACGTGCGCCAATTACGTTGTCGGCACTAAGGCCGAGCCTCGCCATGCCCTCCTTGTCCGCAACCATATGGGTTTTGCCGATCAGCCAGCAGTCCATGCCCAGCTTGCGCAGGTGATCTCCCATTGTCATTTCACCAACCCGCAAGGGAAAGCCGTTCCACTGCGCGCCATGACTGGAAGGATAACGCCCGGTATAGAAACTCATGCGCGACGCGCCGCATATCGGCGATTGGCAATACGCGTTGGTGAAACGCACTCCCATCCGTGCAACACGGTCGAAATTGGGCGTTTCAAGATGCGGATGTCCGGCACAGCTCAGATAGTCGAACCGCAACTGATCATACATGACGAAAAAGATATTCACGTGGCCGACGATCCCTGTCTCAAACGCCACGAGGCTTCACGCACCTCGTGGTTATACTTACATCCATCTCCGCAGGCTAGCGACTGCACGCAATAACAATCAAGATCAAAAAACGAATTGCGATAACCTGAAGATATCACGCTATCAGGCATCATCCCGTGTTGCCGACACGACGCTGCGCTCGATGCAATTGACCAACTCACGGGCAGCCGGCGTCAAAGGATGCTGGGCCCGTGTGATCAGCGAGATCTGAAGAGGATCAACGGTTTCTGCAATAGGCACACGAACGATGTCCCAAGCAGCCTCCACCTTTTCCAGAAGACGCGATGGGAAGGTGCAAATTGCATCACCGCTTTCGACAATTGCCAACGCTCCCATGTAGGATTCCGAGGTAGTCAGCGCGACGGGCGGCGTAAGCCCATTTTCGGAAAACAGCTTGGCATACATCCCTGGGCGCTCCCTCGGGCCAATCATGATCCAGGAGGCATTTGCCAGTTCATCAAGATATTTTGCGTGACGGTATTTTGATGTCTTGCCTGCAAGCACCGAAATAGTTGTCTTCAACAACGGCTGGGCTCTGAGACCATTCATCAGGGAGGCTGGCGGTTCAGGGCCTATGACCATGTCCGTTGTGCCTTGATGCAACGGCGTCAAGGCAGCCGGAAAAAGACCGCTGGAAAGTTGAACATGAACCTTCGGATATCTTTGCCGGAACATGCGCAGCGCCGCAGGTATGATCTGCACAGCAGCCAACGGAGAGAGACAAACGTGAAGCGTTCCGAAGTCCTCACCCTGTAGCTGCCGGACCTCTTCGTTCAGCCGTTGAAGCTCCGTGTGGATGACTTTGGCCCGCGCAAGCACGGTTTCACCCAACACGGTCGGTGTGACGCCGCGCGAGGTTCTTTGAAAGACTGAAAAGCCGAGCGCTTCTTCTGCCTGGCGCAAGGTTTTCGTCAAAGCCGGCTGGCTCTTGCCAAGCAGCTCCGCGGCAGACCGAATGCTTCCTGCCCGTTCGATAGCTATCAGTGTTTCAACATGCTGCAGCTTCAATCGCTACACCTCCGGCAATTGGCATCGCAAAGGCCGCGCCACGCAACACCAATCATGTTTTGGAAAACAGCGAATGGCTTTGTATTGGAGCTGTTGATCCGGACAAGACTGCCACCCGGCCCCAAACAAATTCAGCCAGCTCATTTCCCAACAAGACTGCAGCCTTTGATCTGACTTTTTGTTCACGAACGTCCAGCGGAAGTGGCAAAGCCAAATCGTGAAATCCTTGAAACACCTCACTTCCGGTTGTCCTGACCTCAACCCGGGCAGCAGTATCCGACACGGCCTCGTCTGCTACGACGAAGACCCGATCCCTCAACCTGTTCAGATCCGGATCGTCGCAGTTCTCAGATGTATAGGTTGAAAGCGCGCTCGTATCGTAGCCGCAAAGGGCCATGGCTGCGGTTAGCCTATAGCTGAATTTCGCTTCCAGACCGGTTTCCGGCTCTGCAATGTTGCACACCTTCAGCCATCTCGGATTCACATTCAGCTTGATGGATGTGATGTCGTCTGCTTTTAGCGCATGCCTGGATTTCAGTTCCAGGAGCGCCTCCAAAGCCGCATGCAAACCGTGGCAACAGGCGTGGAACTTATGCTGCACCTCCTCGAACACATAAGACACGCCTATCCCGGAAAGCACGTCATCGGCGGGCACATTTTCTCCAGCATGTGTCTCGCCGAAGCCTTGCGCGCACTCCAGCCCGTCGGCCCGGGACTCAAACCCGGAAGCGGCCAGAAGGGCCACTTCAACACCGCTCGCCGCCGCCATTCCGGCATTGTATGGTTTACCCATGGTGCCGAATTGCGATTTCAAACCTGATGCTCGCGTGGTTGCAAGGCCAAGCGCATAAGAGGCACGTTCCGCATTCACACCAAGCAGCCGAGCTGCTGCCATCGCCGCGCCGAAACAACCGGCCGTAGCGGTCTGGTGGAAACCGGTTTGATAATGCTGACGCCCCAACCAGGCACCGATCCTGCAGGAACATTCAGCGCCAATGAGGGCAGCATCCAGAAAATCGGCCTCGCTCGCCCCGACCTTCTCCGCAATTGCCAGGGCTGCCGGCAGGACCGCAACACTGGGATGCCCCACATGAAGGAAATGCGTGTCGTCATAGTCAAGCGCATGGGAAATCGTACCATTTGCAAGAGCGGCAGCTCTGGCGGGAAGCTTGGCTTCCAGGCCAAAAACACCAGCTTGCGGCGCTCCACCCTCACTGGCGACCATCTCCCGGACAATACGGCTTACCGGCTCTTCACGCCCAGCCAGTCCGACAGCGACCCAATCCAGAAGAGACAACCGCATCACGTGCCGCGCGCTTTCCGGAATGCTGTCCGGCGGCGTAGAAACGGTAAATTCGGCGATCGCGGACGTCACTGTGCCGCTCTGGTCACTTGTGACGGCAAGGTTTGGTTCACTCATTGAATAACGGAAATCCTTGGCAAGTCGTTTTTTGAGGGCGCTTTTTTTGCAGCTTCCCGCCCCTCAACATGCTCACGTTACACCTTGAGCCCACCCATCCGCCAGTGGGCCGCACAAAACTCCATGGGCAGGCAGAGCCAACCTGTTGAAGAGAATAATGCTGTCAGAAGGAAACTGGTTCGACGCCTGGTTGCCAACAGATCTCACATCTTCGAGACATGCGGCGGCAAGATTGACAGCCAGAGAAGCGCTGTCCAGATCTTCGCCGGCCAGGCCCAGTCAATGTGCCGTGTGCGAACTAGAACTGCCCGCCTAGAGATTGATCGTCGCTTCAACCCTGTTGCCGTTGCCTTCATAGGTCAAAGTGTCAAAGCACAAATTCCGGGCGACAAGTATCCCCCTGCCATTGGGTCGATCCATTGGCATTTCGGCGTCAAGGGCAGCTTTGAAATCGAACCCCGCGCCCTGGTCCGTCACGCGCAACCAGACATGTTCTTTTGTGCATTTGAATTTCACGTTTACGACCCGTGACCGGTACGGCTCCATTCCCAACCGGCGCTCGATCTCGTCCTCAATTTGCCCATTGAGCAGCAATGCCGACTTCGTGTCGTAGTCGATTTCCAGGTTTCCATGCTCGACTGCATTCGCGAGCAATTCCCAGAACCCCATGGACGATCTGTCCGGACATGGCGTATGGGCGGCAAGCATGGTCGAAAGCTTTTCAGCCTCCACCATTGTCGAAATTTCAAATTCACCTGACAACAACCGTCCGATTGCAGGCTTGTTCTCAGCAACATATTGCTGAATCGCCTCAACCGGGCTTGGCTTCGTCTCGACTTCGGCAACGTCCAAATTCTTTACGACGTTAGGCATCGATCAATTCCCATCCCGCTTGAAAGAGTCGTCTCTCGCATTCCGGTTTGTTGACGTGACGAAGGGAAATCACAGTGAGATCATCGGCGAGCTTGTGCCCGGCCTCTTTTTTCAAGTGGTTCACAATGCAGGCCGGAATGGCTTTCGCACCAGCGCCCGCACATTGTGAATTGAGGTATTCACTCAAGCCTTTCGGCGTAAAAACTTCCTCAGGCGGATCCGGCGTTTCCACGAGGGCGTCGCTGTAAAGAAGAAGACCGCATCCAGGATCAAATCGTTCGCAATGCTCTTCGAAAGTGGCTTGCTCGATTAGACCGAGTGGAAAACCAGTTCCATCCAGAAGCCTGTAGCCGGCTCCGTTCCTTCTGTTTTGCAGCAACTGGGGAGGCGCACCGGCCGAAGCATACCGCAATTCGCAAGCTTCAAAATCCACGACCGCACAAAACATTGTCGCAAACTGTCCCGTCGACAATACCGAACACAAATAGCTGTTCAACTGACCAAGCCAAGCCGCTGGAAAATCCGCCAGACCGGTATGGTTGGAGATAAACGTATGTAACCGAAACGTATTGAGAGCCGAGCCTACACCGTGACCGGTAAAGTCCGCGCTGTAGATCTTCAGTTTGCCGTCGGCAAGTGGAATAAGTCCCCAAAGGTCCCCGCCAAGACCCTGCGATGCTTCATAATGCGCCCCGATTTCGACGGGCATCGCCGCTTCGTATTGCGCGACAACCTCTTCCGAAGGCATCAAGGTTTCCTGCATGGAGCGGGCGAGCTGAAGATCGGTGTCCATGCATCTTTGATACTCGGACAGGCGCAAGATCAGGCTGCGGCGGTCCAGATGAACACGCATCCGTCCAATGAGCTCAAGACGGTCAATCGGTTTGGCTAGCAAATCAGTGGCACCTGCGGAGAATACAATGGATCTGTCCGTCGTCCGCTCCATCGAGGCCATCACCAAAATCGGCACCTCTGCAAGCGCTGCATCTGCGCGCATCCGCTGGCACAGTTCGTAGCCATCCATATTCGGCATTTGAAGGTCGGTCAGCACAAGATCGGGACGGAAGTCGGCCGCAATCCTGAGCCCCTCCTGTCCGTCCGTAGCTGTCAAGACCTCACTGAAACCATGATTGCGCAAATGACGTTCGATCGTATTCAGCATCAAGCGGCTGTCATCCACGATCAGGATCTTGGATCCCGCCAGGCGATTGGGAGATATCAGGCGGAACTCCGATGTCTCCTGCGCATTTGACATAAGCGTCTCTTCCGATGCCTGCACCAACAAATCCTATTCCACCACTTCCAGAATCTTGTCGAATTTGCCCAGTTCAATCAGAGCTTTAACGTGACCCTGAGGGCCCTTGAGACAAAGGGACCAACCATTGTTTGTTGCTGTTTCATGGGCAACCATGAACATTCCAAGACCCGATGAATCGATGGAGTGCAATTCGGAGAGATCAAACACACACTGATTGGCTCCCGATCCGCTCACATCATCAAGCAATGTGCGAAAGGCGGTATGGTCGGAAAACTCCATCCGCTCGCTGATTTTTGCCGTAAACGTGCTTCCTTGCAGACAGGTGTTTAGTCGCATGCCCGCCTCCTTCGGTTAGAACAATTCGATGTCATCATCATCATCCTCTGCTGCATCGGTGGCCATTGCAGTTTCCGTGTCTTCCGAATGTTCCAGCGGTGCGTTCGGGAGAAGCTCCTGCCTGACCCTCTGACGCACATCGCCGAGTGTGAAGCGCTCCAGGATGCGGTTACTGATTTCGACAGCAGCGGCTTCTGTCTGCTCATTATCGATTGCCTGAGTTTCTTCGGTTTTTTGCTGCAGTTCGCCACCAACGGCTGCAAATTCATCCAGAGCCCAGGACGCATTCTCCAGACACTGTTTGGTGCGATCATGAAATTGCAAACCAACAACCGCCGCGGAAATGTCGTTGGTGATCTGATCTGTGGATTCGACTGTGGTCTGCAGCACTTCAGAAAGCTCGGTGTTCTGACGTACCAGGCAGTCCACCATTTTCGTGAAGCCTGAATTGACCTCCAGGTTCTCGTTTGCAAGGTCCATCATGGCGATCTCTTTCACCAGCACATGTGCACCTTGAAGGCCCTCGGAAATCCCTCCGATCTGGACCTTCAGATCCGTCGACAAATTATCGACCGTCTTGGCCAGCTCACGGACTTCATCTGCAACCACTGCAAATCCACGACCGGCCTCACCAGCTCTTGCTGCTTCAATTTTTGCGTTTAGAGCCAACAAGTTAGTCTGGCTGTTGATCTTCTCGATCTTGTCGATACTGCCCTGGACATGGTCGAGCTCACCGGTCATGTCGTTGAGTTTGTAGACCATTGACATGCCTCTGGAGGAAAGCTGAATTACCTTTTCAATCAGATCCGACAGAATGTCGTTCAGTGTTTTGGCCAGCTCGGACAAGGTGATTTTTTCGCCGTCGATCTCGACGCTCTGGGCGATCGTGGCAAGGTTTTGAACTGTCGCGCTCTGCTCCCGCGACCGCACGGCAATATTCTGAAAACGGCCCGTCACATCCGTGATGTTGTCATCAACGATTTCACAGGTCCGGTCGATTTCGGAGACAAGGGCGCGCAGCCCGCGCTTTTGGGCTTCCGAGAATCCCAGCCATTGCTCAAGAATGGACAGGTTGTCAGAGGACAAGTTTCCCTGGGAACCGCCAGACGCGGCAGTTTTTTCCGCCGCCTGCCCATCCATGGGCGGGGCGTCCTCAGATAGGAGTTCAATACTCTCGTCTTGCTCCAACAAATCAGAACCCTCTCGTAAGAACATAACTTAAAGTAGAGTATTTCTATTTATATTTGGTATATATAACGCTACGTTAGAAATTAATATCCAATTCTATACTCTTACATTGATCATACTATCAATGGAGCAATTACTTACGATAGATTCTGCCATACTTGAAAGGGACACCTGTTCTTCGACAGACCCCATTTCAAACGCAACACGGGGCATTCCGTAGACGACGCTGGAGTTTTCGTCCTGTCCGAGCGTTCGGCTTCCCGCAGAACGCATCTCTTTCATCCCCAGAGCTCCGTCTTTTCCCATGCCGGTCAAAATCACGCCAACGGCATTCGCCCCGGCGCATTCGGCCACGGAGCCGAAAAGCACATCGACGGACGGACAGTGTCCCGACACTCGATCCTGCCCTCCGATATTGCAGACATAGTTTGCACCGCTGCGGGCCAACCGGAGATGCTGATCTCCTGGAGCGATATACGCATGCCCAGGCAACACTCGCACGCCATCGCGGGCTTCTGAAACCTGGATCGCGCATACCCGGTCGAGGCGCTTGGCAAACGTTGAGGTGAAACTTGCCGGCATATGTTGGGTGATCAAGATCGCAGGGCTGTTTGCCGGCATTTTGGAAAGTACGGCTGTCAAAGCCTCCACCCCTCCTGTCGAAGCTCCAATAGCGACAATCTTTTCGGTAGACGAATATCCAGGTCCGGCTGTCAGTCGCTTTGCCGGCTCTGCCGAAACCGTTCCGTGACCGCCGATTTTGGCAGAGGCAGCCGTTTTGACCTTGGAAATCAGTTCCGCGCGCTTCTCCTCCATACCCGCCTGGATATCGTGCGTCGGTTTGGCGACATAATCGATGGCTCCGATCTCGAGAGCATGCAGTGTTGCATCGGCACCATGCTGGGTAAGGCTGGACACCATCACAACCGGCATTGGCCTTAGGGTCATGATTTTCCGCAGGAACTCGATGCCGTCCATACGCGGCATCTCAATATCCAGCGTGATCACATCGGGATTGAGTTGCTTGATCTTCTGACGGGCAACATAAGGGTCGGGCACAGCGTCCAGCACCTCGATCTCGGGATCGCTGGACAGCATCTCGGTCAGCATTTGCCTGATAAGGGCTGAATCGTCGACTATTAGAACCCGTATCGGATTGCGAGCCATTCTGGCATCTCCTCAAGTAAACAGTTCGATTTCGCCTTCGACTGGCTTGGTTTGCAGGCTGGAGACGTACCGCCCCTCTTCCCGCATCACTTTTTGCTCGACTGCGGGCTTTTGAAGGAGCCGTCTTACGGAACCGGTCTTCGGGCAGTAATGAATACGTCTGCCGCGTTTTCCGCCCAGATCGTGCGCGACCAGATTGAGCCCTTCCTGCGTGACGTAATTCAATGCAAACTCAGCGTTTTGGTCGCCGATCAGTGTTGGTCCGCCGGTCATGTTCGCGCCGCCAAAGAGTTTGACTTCCAGTTCCTCACGGCGGCAGCCCGACTTCATCACCTCGTTAAGCAACGCCTCCATGGCGAAATTGCCGTAACGCAGAGCAGCGGAAACTCCATTCCAGTCAGCGGACACACTGTCGGGCAGCATGAAATGGTTCAAACCGCCAAAACCCGTAATGGGATTGCGCACGCACGCAGCGACACATGAGCCCAGTATCGTGATGATCAGTTCATCGCTGGCACCTGTCACATAAAAGGCGCCCGGCAAGACCCTCACGAAGTGTTTTTGACTATGGCGGTCAAAGGTACGAACGACTGGCGGGGCATCCGGCTCCGGCCTATCAGCAGGAAGCTCGAATTCCTGTTTCAGCGCAGTGAGAGCACTCATGAGTCCCTCCGCACATAAGTTGTCCGGCCGTGCAATTGAAATTTGCTTTGGGTGTCGAGAAGTGTCTCGGAATGCCCGATATACAGCCAGCCACCCGGTCTCAGCAGTTTCCCGAAGCGCGCAATCAATTTGGCCTTCGTCGCCTCATCAAAATAGATCATCACATTCCGGCAAAAGATTGCATCAAATGGTCCGCTCATCGGCCATTGCCCAAGCAAGTTGAGCTGTTTGAACACAATCAGGCTCTTCATGTCGTCAGAAGCCTGGAACTGACTGCCACCGCTGGCACGCGTGAAAAATCGGGTCCGCAGACCTCCCGACACGTTCTCGATAGCTTCACTTGAATAGAGACCGGCCTTGCCTTTCGCGACCATGCTGGTGTCAAGGTCTGTGGCCAGTATTTTGACATCATAGGTCTTAAGGCTGGGCATCGCCTGGGCGAGCGTCATCGCGATTGAATAGGGCTCTTCGCCGGAAGAACAGCCTGCCGACCAGATGCGCAACCGGTTGCTTCCCCGCGCCTTGAACAGATGAGTCATTTCGGGAACAAACACATCAGCCAAATGCTCGAAATGATGACTTTCCCTGAAGAACTTGGTGAGATTGGTGGTTATGGCATTGATCAGGTAACCAACTTCCCCCGCCCCTTCCGGACTTTTCAGAAGGTCGCAATAGGACGAAAAGGTAGGGACACCCAACTCACGCAACCGGCGGGAAAGCCGGGAATAGACCATATTCTTCTTATGGTCTTTGAGAACGATTCCTGTTTTCTCGTAAATGCTTGAAGAGATATAATTAAAATCTTCATCACCCAGGGAAAACTCTGAATTCTTGCTATCGTTTTTTGCCACCACTGCGGACATTCAGAACTCCACTCAAATTCCCCCTGCCCATATGGACAGGGGGCTACACAAATGGCCCTTTGATCAGAACTCTTTCCAGTCGTCGTCCTCATGGAATGCGGTCTGAATGTCTGCCTGCATTGTGGCGACTGAGCCGCCGCCGCCCGCAGCCCGTACGACTTGCGCCGGCTCGGCCACTACTGGCCGTGAAGCGGGCATACTCCGGGGGACATGCTTGCCCGCACCTTCGCCCGCATTCCCTGCACGGAAGAATGACATCCGGTTGTGCATGCTGCCGGCTTGCTCCTGCAGCATCCGGCAAGCAGCCGCATTTTCCTCGACCAGCGCAGAGTTCTGCTGGGTCATTTCATCCATCTGGCTGATTGCCTTGTTGATTTCCTCAACACCGGTTGCCTGCTCCCGGCTTGCGGCAGCGATTTCAGAAACGATATCCGTGACCCGTTTGACCGAATCCACAATGTCGGTGAGTGACGTCCCTGCATTGTTGACAAGCGTCACCCCGTCTTTCACTTGCGAGCCGCTTTCGACGATCAATGCCTTGATGTCCTTCGCAGCTTCAGAAGACCGCTGCGCCAGCGACCGAACCTCGGACGCAACCACCGCGAAGCCTTTGCCGGCGTCGCCTGCCCGCGCCGCTTCGACAGCCGCATTCAAGGCCAGAAGATTTGTCTGGAAAGCAATCTCATCGATTACTCCTGTGATGTCCGAAATCTTCTGCGAAGAATCCTCAATCTGGGACATGGCCGTTACCGCCTTCCCGACAACATCTCCACCGTCGGATGCAACGGTTCTTGCACTGATTGCCAGCTGATTTGCCTGCTGCGCATTGTCAGCGTTCTGCTTGATCGTGGAGGCAATCTCCTCCATCGATGCTGCAGTTTCTTGGAGGTTCGACGCCTGCTGCTCAGTCCTCTGAGACAGGTCGTTCGTACCGGAGGTGATTTCAGACGATGCGTTGGTTACTTCATTTGCACTGACAGTGACTTCCAGAACGATCTCGCTGAGTTGTTCTGCAGTTTGGTTGAGCCGGTTCTTCAAGTCGTCGAAACGGCCGCTGTAGGAATTGGTAATCCGCTTTGTAAGATCACCCTCTGCAATCGATTCAAGGTTGCGGTTCACATCATCGAGTGCTGCCCCGGTGGTATCACACAACCGGTTCATGGCTTCTGCGAGATTGCGCATAAATCCAGTTTTGCCTTCAAGGCCTATGCGCTTGGCAAAGTCACCATTCACGGCCGCATTCACCATCGTGTCGATTTCGCTTTCGACTGAACGCTCCTGTGTAACATCCCGCCATTCAACCACTGAGCCCAACCGTTGGCCGTCAGCGTCCATGACCGGATTGGCGATCAGATCAAAGGTCCGCCCGGCGACCGAGATACTGGTGTTATAGGTTGAAGAGAGGCGCTCCAGCATGGACCTTTGATGCGCCGGGTTCTTGTGGAACACGTCGATATTGGACCCAACCAGCTTGTTGGAGTCGAATTGCGGCAGTTCCTGGCGGAGGTCGCTCTCCGCAGTTTTCATCATGTCCGTGACGCTGTCGTTCATGTAGACGATGTTGTAGTCGTTGTCGGCGACCATCACATTGGTCGAGCAGTTGTCCAGCGCGACCTTGATCCGGGTGTTGTCCGCAAGCGCTTTCTTCATCTCGCGTTCTTGCGCTTCTTCCTTCGTCCGGTCTGTCCACTCGACAACGGTGCCTATCCGGCTTCCGGCATCATCGAAGACAGGTGTAGTCACCAGGTCGAAGATGAGATTGCCGATGTTGAGCGTCGTTTTGTAGGGCGCACGCAGGCTGTCCAGCAGATTGCGCTGGTGTGACGGGTTCTTGTGGAACACATCAATGTTTTCACCGAGGAGTTTCTTGGAATCGAACTTTGGCAACTCGGTTCGTAGTTCCGCCTCGGCTTCACCTAGCATGTCACCCAGGGACTGGTTGAGATAGACAACGTTGTAATTGTCATCGGCGACCATCACGTTCGTCAAACAGCTGTCCAGCGCACTCCGGATACGGGTGTTTTCGCGTGCGCTCTTGTAGGCTGCTTCCGATTTGTCCCTAAGAACTTCCAGGCAGCGTGCCATATCGCCGATTTCATCACCGCGACCAGTGCCATCAATCTCAATATCGAAACTGCCATCGGATACGTCTACCAATTGCCCACCGATACGTGCCAACGGATTGGTGATACTGCGGCTTATGATCACTGACAGCACAGCACCGATCGCGACACCAGCGACCAGTAGCCCCACCAGCAGGTAGATCATCGTTTCCAAAGAGGAATAGGCATGATGAGCTTCGGCAACGAGTTCAGCAGACTGAACTTCTTTCAGCCCGCCGGACCGTGAACCGTCTTCACCAACCGCGCCATCAATGAAGTCAAGGATGGTGTTCTGAAGAGGAACCACGTCCTTTCGCAGACGGTAAACCGCCAGATTCCAGGATTCAGATTCACGGATTTTGAAGAGCTGCGCAGGGATGGCTTCAAATTCGGAGAAAATCTGCTTGAATTCGGCAAATGCTGATGTTTGCTGCGAACTGAAGAGCCCGGACTGGCCACCAAGCCCCACAACCCGCTCCGGCATCGTGTTCCAGCGTTTCAGAAAATCCTCTTTTGCCGAAGCATTGCCCGAGACCAGGTAGAGCTTCATGTTGCCAATCGAATTGGCCAGGTTGCCCCGGACATCAGCCATGATTTTCAAGAGGTTCTTGCGATCGGGCGTCGCAATTTGCCCCTGTTCGTTGTCAATCATTGCAGTGATAGCGGAAAAGAGCTTTTTCGCTCGTGGCAATGCTTCTTTATCCATCAGCTGAATTGCGGGATAGGCATCCGGTGTTCCGGCAAGGTTTGCGATGTCATTCTGCGCCTGACGAAACTCCCGAAAGGTATTCTTGACACCCTGCCATTCTGCCTGGATTTCCGCTGGCAGAGCGGTTGCCAATTCATCGAAAGCCATAAGCTCGTGATCAAGGCTTTTCCAGGCAACGTCGTGTGCAGTCTTGTTCTCGACCGTCGGGTTGAGAACATAGGCCCTCAGCAAGGAAACGGATTTATAGACGTCCGCCGAAATTTCACCGCTGGCAAGCGTTATTGGCGCCTTGACCTTCGCGATGTCGCCAACGTCTTTTTCAATCATCTTGCTTTGCATGATACCAAAGACAACCGCAACCGGCAGCAGCAGGCCAACAGCGCCAAAACCCAGGGCGAGTTTGTGACTTATCTTTAGGGACGACAATTTCATCTCATTTCCTTTCTGGAAGCGTTCGTCTGAAGAGCCCGACTTCTGTCAGGCTGCTATTTCAGCCGCAGCGGAGATTTCTCCGCGCTGGAACAGTTTTTCGAGGGAAAGCAGAACAACCATGTTTTCTTCGACGGTGATGATCCCCGACAGGAACTCCGCCGCAGCGATCCGCTCCATATCCGGGACCGGACGAATTTGATCTTCATTGATTGTCAGAATGTCGGAGACGGCATCAACCAGAAGCCCAATCGTCCGCTCCTGAACAGTGGCGATAATAACCACATGGTAAGGGGTAGCCTTGGTGCCCCCCATCCCAAACCTGCACCGCAGATCGAACGTCGGCACGATCGTTCCACGCAGGTTCATTACTCCAAGATTGTACTCAGGTTGATTTGGAAGCGGGGCGGTTTCGGTCCAGCCCTTGATCTCCCGCACCGCCATGATGTCGATGGCGAACTCTTCCTCACCAACACGGAAACTTATGAATTGACGCATCGAAACATTGTGAACCTGCATCTCTGAGGATTCAGATTCCTGCTCGACCGCTTCAACTTGTTCGTCCATATGCTTCTCCTTTACCCTGCCTGGGCAATCTGGGAATTGTCTGGCTGGCCGGATGCATCCTTTCCGTTTCCAGCAGAATGAAGCTGGCTTTGTTTCGCCAACGCATTCTGCCGGTCGCCGCCAGGCCCCATGGATTTGAGTTGCTCAATATCCAAAATGAGCGCGACCCTGCCATTGCCCAGGATTGTCGCCCCAGACACGCCTTCCACCGGGTCAAAATTCTCTTGAAGGCTCTTGATCACGACTTGCTGCTGTCCGATCAGCTCATCGACAACAACACCGATTTTTCCGCCGTTAGCCGTCTCCACCAGGACCACAAGTCCATTCCATGGTTCCCGGATCGCTTCGGGAACGCTGAAAAGCTTGTTGAGATAGATGAGCCGGATAAACTCTCCGCGGATAGAGACGACTTCACCACCGCCAGCCAGCGCCCGAACTTGCGCCTTTTCTGGCTGAAAACTCTCAACGATGCTGGTTAGCGGAAGAATGTATTTTTCTTTTCCGACCGCGACGAGCATGCCGTCCAGAACCGCCAAAGTGAGCGGAATTGTCAGGGTAAACCGGGTGCCCTTGCCTTGAACTGACTGAACACTGATGCGTCCACCCAGGTTGTTGATGTTCCGGCGCACCACATCCATACCAACCCCACGCCCGGAGACGTCAGTCACGGCTGCTGCAGTGGAGAACCCTGGTGCAAAGATGAGGTCATCAATTTCCTCGTCAGTCAGCTTCGCATCAGCCGGAACCACGTCCTTTTCGATGGCTTTCTCCAAGAGCCGCTTTCGGTCAAGACCAGCTCCATCATCGGTCACCTGTATCAGGATGTTGCCGCCCGCATGCTTGGCCGCGAGCTTGATAGTACCAACCGGCGCCTTGCCCTTTTGCTGGCGGACTTCGGCCTCTTCCAGCCCGTGATCAATCGCATTTCTGATCATGTGGGTGAGCGGATCGGCCAGCTCCTCAATCACCGTCTTGTCGACTTCAGTCTGCTCTCCAGTCATGAGCAAACGAACCTGCTTACCAACTTTCGACGAGACTTCCCGCACCAGGCGGGGCATGCGCGCAAACACTGATTTGACGGGCTGCATGCGGATCGCCATTACGCATTCCTGCAGCTCCCGGATAAGGGTCTGCATCTCCTCATGCCCCTGAGCCGCCTGAAACCCACCAAGATCGGCCGTTTCCGCAGACTGCTGCGCCAGCATGGATTGTGTAATGACCAATTCGCCAACCACGTTCACAAGCCGGTCCACACGATCAAGGTCAACGCGAATGGAGGTGGCACCAGACGCTTGCCCTCCGGGCTTCTTTTTCACCGCCTTGTTTTTCGGAGCTGGAACGACGTTGCTTCCAGCAGCAGGTATTGCCTTGGCAGGCGCAGGAGCAGGTTCGTTGGTAGCTTTTTCCGCTTCCGGCTTTCGATCCTCTGCGTCTTTAATGTTCTCAGAGCCGCTATCTGCTGTCGATGGGGCAGGCGTATCAGATGATACTTGCAGTTCCTGAGCGTCTGACAACTCGATGGCTTTTATTGAAAGATCGCAGTCGTCCTCAACGAACTCAAACACCTCAGCAACGTCTTCGTACGGCTTGTTCGTGGTCACGGTCATTGACCATGACAGATAGGAATCTTCAGGTTCCAAAGCGCCAAGTTTCGGCAGACCGGAGGTATCGCACGTCAGGGACACATCCCCGAGCCGTTTCAGTTCGCGGATGAGAAGAAGGGGCTCGTTTGCATGACGGAAGAGCTCCGCATAGGGCTTGAATGAAATCGAATACTGTACCGGCTCATCACTATTCTGACTGTCTTCACCATCGTCCTTATTGCTGTCTGAAGACGCGGCAGGGGTATCTGAGCCACTTTCTTCGTTCAGAACAGACTCAAGGTCGGCCAAAACATCCGCGCCGTAGTCGTCCTCTAGCGGCTGCTCTTGCCGCGCCGCCTCAACCAGTGACGCAAGAACGTCTCCGGCACTTATCAAAATTGAGACCACGCGATCGTTTTGCTGAACACGTCCGTCCCGAAGGCAATCCAGCAGCGCTTCATATTTGTGGGAGAAGGTCACCAGATTGGTGAAATTGAACGCACCAGCGCCGGCCTTGATCGAATGAACAGCCCGGAATATCGAATTCAGCGCTTCGCTGTCCGCCACTTCCTCTTGAAGCCGCGTCAGCCGCTCGTCCAGGTCCGTTAGCAGCTCGTCGCACTCGTCGAAAAACGTTTGCCGGAACTGGGCAAACTCATCACCGGTTATCTTGTCGCCGCTCATGACGTCTCATCCAGTTCCTATTAGGGGCAGACCTTGTTCACGACCTTTACAAGTTTGTCGGGTGTGAACGGCTTGACGATCCAGCCGGTCGCACCGGCCGCCCGGCCGTCGGCCTTTTTCTGCTCACCACCTTCTGTGGTCAGAACGAGGATTGGAATTGACCGATGTGCGCCACCGCCGCGGACCCGCTTTACCAAGGTGACACCGTCCATATTCGGCATGTTGATGTCCGTGATAATCAGGTCCACTGAATTCCGCTCCAGAACTGATAGGGCGTCCATTCCATCTTCCGCCTCAAGCACATCAAAACCTGCGCCTTTGAGCGTGAAACTGACCATGTCCCGCATGGTCTTTGAGTCATCCACCGTGAGGATTCTTTTCGCCATTTAACAAGAGCTCCACCGCTGCAATTGCTTTGAAAGACCAAGATCTTCAAAGGCACAAATCACGGATTGGGACGGATTTTTGAGAGCGAATGAACGGTCCTGAACATCGCAGTCATTTGCAACTGCTAGCAGCAGCTGAACCGCGGGTGTCGCAATGCGCTCGACCTGACAGCCATCAATGATAACTTGTCCCGAATCCGAGAACACTTCAGACAGGTCTTGCTTGAGCGTATCAGCTGCCCCGACATCCAGGATTTCGGGCAGTTTGAAGACGGGCGCATCGTTCGCATTTCGGCTGCTCATATCCCCACCCCATACCAGCGCGACCGCTCGCCAATATTCAGCGCGCAACCCGCAAATACTCACTAGGTAAAAATTACTATCTTACCTAGAGTGATATAGAGCAGTACAGCATCACATAGTTTACATATGGTTAATACAAAGTGATTATACATTGTAATTTTATACAATGTCAAAATATACTTAAATAAAAATCAAGTATATTCTTAGTAATTTGGGTCAATGACCGGTTTTTCCGCGAAATTTATCGAAATTTTCACCCATTACGGGCAATTCTATTTATAGCATACATGAAAACTAGGGATTTGCCGGACAAAACATCTTCCCGCCAAGAAACAGCTATTTAAAATTGAAATGACCTCTCAAAGACAATTCTTGTAATTTCGATAGACTATTGCAACTTATGCGATTCTTTGTACGATTACTCAACACCGATGCTGAGCAACCAAAGTCACTAGCCACGACAATCGCCACACCGGTTGGTTTGCCGGCTCATATTCTGCAAACCATGTGGAGCATCAATCAGAAACTGAAATTCAGGCCACATGCAAAATGCGCAGAGAGCTTGTGCCGAAAACTTCCGGCACAGGATGCAATGCGTAGTTCTTATGAACAGGGCTCAATCAGGATTGCGCGGAAATCATTGACGTTGGTGAGTGTTGGCCCGGGAATGACCTGATCGCCAATTCCAGCAAAAAAAGTATGCGCATCGTTGCGAGCCAGGTACTCGTCAGGCGCCGCACCCTTGGCAAGTGCCCGGTCCAGCGTATCAGGGCCTACAATCGCCCCGGCCACCTCGGCAGCACCGTCAACACCATCTGTATCACAAGCTATTGCGTGGATACCCTTCTTCCCTTCCAAAGCAATTGCCAGAGCCAGAGCATATTCCGCGTTTGGCCCACCCACACCGTCTCCACGTCTGGTGACGGTAAGTTCTCCGCCTGACAACAAAAGAAGCGGCTTGTCATCTTGAGCCATACCGCTCTGGCGCGCTTTCGCAGCTTCCGCATGAGACCTTGCGACATCACGGGCCTCACCTTCCAGCGCGTCGCCCAAAATCTCAACGGTACAGCCCTGTTCGCGCGCCAATTCAGAAGCCGCATCCAATGACTGGGACGGAGCAGCAAAAATCACGGACTCGGCCTTTTGCAACTCTCTGGCATCATTGGGCAGGACACCGCTTTTGCCGGCGAGAACGGACCGGACAGAAGCAGGAACATCAATCTTCCATTCATCCAGAACAGACCGCGCATCCGCGATAGAGCTCGCATCACCTACCGTAGGACCTGATCCGATGAATGCAGGATCATCTCCTGGCACATCAGAGATCAACAAGGACAGTATCTGAGCCGGATAGGTTGCTGCGGCCAGTTGCCCGCCTTTCACATCGCTCAAGTGTTTGCGGACAATATTCATTTGCCCGATGGGCGCCCCGGAAGCCAGGAGGGCTTCATTGACTGCCTGTTTTTCCGCAAGGGTGACTGGTGCCGTCGGTGCACTCAGGAGCGCAGATGCCCCGCCTGAAATCAACGCCAATACGAAATCATCTTCGCCGAGACCTTCAACAAGTTCCAGCATCCGGCGTGTCGCAACAGCACCGGCTTCATCTGGAACCGGATGCGCAGCTTCAACGATCTCGATGCC
This sequence comes from Roseibium sp., assembly GCA_965230705.1. Taxonomy (GTDB): domain Bacteria; phylum Pseudomonadota; class Alphaproteobacteria; order Rhizobiales; family Stappiaceae; genus Roseibium. The sequence goes on from CBDDLN010000002.1 coordinate 1,581,422, forward strand.
CGTGCACGGGCGACCATATCCGTATCTGGTAATGACGAGGCCTTCGCACGGGCCCCAGGCTGCTTCAACGGCCTCTGCCATTCTTGCAGAAGCCTTCCCCGCCCCTATGACGATGAGACGGCCTTTCGGTTTTTCCGGAAGGAAGGCCGCCAGACTGCGGATCGGGTCGGCAACTTCAACAGCCCTTTCAAACAAGCTGCGTAAAAAGTCTTCCGGTTTCACGATCATGTTTGCCCTCCCAAACGCTTTTGGAACTCAGCTAGCGGGAAGACCATAGCGGCACAAGGGCAGTTGCGGTTTTTTGTGTTCACCTCAGCTGGAAAACGGTTCACTTGATCCCGGCACGCATGAAGCTTTGCACGAACTGCCGCTGGAACAAAAGAAATGCAATCAGCAACGGACCGGATGTCATCAAGGTGGCCGCATTGATGACGGACCATTCGATACCGGAATCGATCGCTGAAAATATGCTCAGCCCGACGGTGACTGGACGCGTATCAACGGAGTTGGTTACGATCAGTGGCCACAGAAAGTTGTTCCAGTGGTGGCTGACGGAGACAAGCCCGTACGCAAGATAGGTAGGTTTGGCGAGCGGAATATAGACCTTCCACAAAACACCCAGAAACGAAGCACCTTCAATACGCGCGGCTTCATCCAATTCCTTGGGAACCGTCATGAATGTCTGACGAAGTAGAAAAATACCAAATCCCGAGGCGATATAGGGCAAAGCAATCGCTGGAATAGTATCGACCAGATCCAGCAGGCGCATGGTCTTGTAGTTCTCGACAATCAGGATGTCGGGCATCACGAGAAGCTGCAGGAGAACCAGTGAGAATAGGACTGACCTGCCGGGAAACTGAAACCGGGCAAAAGCATAAGCTGCCAGTGTGCACAAGAAGAACTGACAGGCCAGGATCATCGTTACGAGGATGAATGTGTTCAGAAAATACCGGGCAAAAGGCGCCGCCTGCCAGGCCTTTTCAAAATTCTCCAGGGTCAGCGGAGCGGTCAGGACAAACCGCGCTTCATAGGCGGCCGGATGAAATGCCGTCCAGATCGCATAAGCCAACGGCAGAAACCAGAGCAGCGCGAGCGCCCAGGCGGCCAGTGTGTTCAAAAGCGTATCAAACGAAAATGCAGGACGGCTCATTTGTAGTGCACCTTCCGGTCAAAGAGGAAGAACTGGCCAATGGCCAGAGCCGACAAAAGCAGCAGAAGAACCACAGTCAGCGTTGCTGCATATCCGGTTTCCCAGAACCGGAACGCCGTTTCATAGATGTAAAACAGGAGCAGCGAAGAAGCATTGTCCGGCCCCCCATCTGTCAGAATGAAAATGTGATCGACGAGCCGGAAGGAATTAATCACGGCGTTGATCGACACAAACAGGGTTGTCGGCATTAGCAGAGGGAAGGTGATCCGCCAAAAGACCGTCCACCGGCCAGCCCCCTCGATTTGAGCAGCCTCTTTGAGAGACAGCGGAATTGACTGCAGTGCAGCCAAGTAAAAGATCATGAAGAAACCGGCTTCCTTCCAAACGGTCACGACAATGACCGCATTCAGAGCGGTTTTCGGATCGCCAAGGTAATTGGAAGCAGGCCAGCCGAACAGGAACCCGGTAATCTGGTCAAAGAGACCAAAGCCGGGCGTGTAGAAAAACAACCAGATATTGGCAACGGCGATCAGCGGCAAAACGGTCGGAGTGAAATAGGCCATGCGGACAAAACTTCGTCCTGCAAGCTTGTCATTCACCCATAGCGCCATTGCGATCGCCAGGGCGATTGAAACCGGAATAGTGCCGAGCGCAAACCACAAGTTATTCCAGAGCACCTTCCAGAACACCGCATCGTCCAGCAGACGCTCATAGTTTCCAAATCCCAGGAACTTTGCCGGCCTCCGGCCGCGCGGCGTTGAAAAGAAACTGTTGATCAGTGTGGTAATGGCCGGAATGTGCGTGAAGGCGAATAAAAAGAACATGGCCGGCAACAACAGCAGCCAACCGTGTATCCATTCCCGCTTTATTAAAGTTCCCCGCATTCCAACCACGGTCCCTGATTGTTGTTGCTCCCGGCAGTTTCAATCAGCGCCTGGGAGATTTAGGAAAAAGCCGGGCGGTGGTCACACCGCCCGGCCTGGATGTGATTAGCGGTATTCCGCCAGGATCGCGTCGGCCTGAGTCTGAGCTTCCTTAAGAGCCGTAGCAGCGTCTTTCTGACCAGTAATCGCAGCCGCCAGAGCATCGTTGAAGATGCCGGTTACGCGCTGGTTCTGATAGGTGGACAATTCAGCGACAGCGAATTCGAGCTGATCGCGGGCAACCAGAGCAGGAGCAAAGTCAGCCGTGTAGGCCTTCATGGTTTCAGTTTCCCAAGTCGCCGGACGAGGTGCAACGTAGCCAGTTGCGATGGTCCACTTGGCAGCCTGTTCTGGAGCGGTAATCCACTTCACGAATTCAACAGCAGCTTTGGACTGTTCTTCAGATGCCCCTTTGAAAAGGTAGAAGTTACCGCCACCGGTCGGTGCACCGCGGCGCTTATTGGCCGGCAGCATGGCGACGCCGAAATCAAACGGCGCATTGTTGCGGACGTTGGTCAGGTTGCCGGTAGAGGTCCACATCATTGCGGTCTGGCCTTCAAAAAACGCCTTTGGCGTTGCACCCCACTCAATGATGCCCGGCGCCATGACCTTGTGCTTCTGTGACAGATCGATCAGGTACTGGAGCGCTTCAACGACCTTCGGATCGTCAAAATTGGTCTCATTGCCTTCCGAGTTGGCAAGGATGACGTCATTTTCAGTCGTCAAACCCTGGAATAGCCAATAAGGGAAACCGGAAGACGGGATGCGAACACCCCACTGAGTGGTGTTGCCGGAAGCATCTGTTTTGGTCAGCTTCTTGCCGAATTCAACCATTTCTTCCCAGGTCGCCGGTGCAACTTCCGGATCCAGGCCAGCTTCCTTGAACGCTTCCTTGTTCCAGTAGAGAACTGGCGTCGATCGCTGGAAGGGGATGCCGTAGGTCTTGCCGCCGGTCTGGCTGTTTTCCATGAACGCCGGATAGAAGCCGTCGACCCATTTCTTGTCTTCGTCGGTGGTGAGGTAGTCATCGAACGGGGTGATCAGATCTTCGTCGATCAGCGTGAACATATCGACAGAAAGGATCACGGAAAGCTGCGGAGGATTGCCGCCTCGGGACGCGGTAATCGCCTTGGCAACGGTGTCCTGATAGGAACCAGCGTAGACCGCATCGATCTTCACATCTGGATTGGCTGCAACATATTCGGCTGTCAGCTCCTGGATCGTGTCGGCCGCCTTGCCGCCAACAGCGACCGGGAAATAGAACTGAAGGTCAACAGCCTGGGCAGAGGCCCAGGTGCTGAGCGAAATCGCCGTCGCAGCGACGGCTTTCAAGAGAGTTGATTTCAACATCTGTAATCTTCCTTGGTTTGAGCCTCCGCGACAACGCGGTTGGTCTGCGCTCCTCAGCACAGTTCGGGGGAATGCAGCTGCATTCCGATTTCGGAGATCAGGTCATCCCGGCGGCGGCCGGTACTTGTGTCGAATACATGCAGGTCCGAGGGATCAAATCCGAGGGCGAGTTCATCGCCCGCTACAATGTGGCTGGTACCGGAAAGACGGACCTGGAAAGGGCTATCACTGAAAACACAGTCAGCCAGGGTATCAGCTCCCATATATTCGACGGTCCGAACCTGCGATTTGATGGCACCCTTCGGATCGACCTTTAAAGCTTCGGGCCGCAATCCGAGCAGAAGATTTTCAGAACCGGCAAGCGGCTCGAATATTTCCGCGGGGAACAGGTTCATGGGCGGCGTTCCGATAAAGCGGGCCGCAAACGGTGTTGCCGGTTTTTCGTAAAGTTCTCGCGGCGCCGCAGCCTGCTCCAGGCGTCCCTCATTCAGCAGCACCACCTGGTCTGCCATTGTGATGGCCTCAACCTGGTCGTGGGTCACGTAAACCATCGTAAAACCCAGCTGCTGCTGAAGTGCGCGTATCTCGACCCGCATTTCGTGGCGAAGCTTTGCATCCAGGTTCGAAAGCGGTTCGTCCATCAGGCACACAGGCTTTTCGCCAATGATCGCCCGTCCAAGCGCCACCCTTTGCTGCTGACCGCCGGAAAGTTGAGCCGGTTTCCGTTCCAGATAGGGCGTCAGGCCAAGCAGCTCGGCGACCCGTTTCAGCCGTGCTTCGCGATCCGCACGGGGCACTTTCCGCACCTTGAGGCCGAAGATTATGTTTTCCGCAACGCTCAAATGCGGGAAAAGCGCATAGGATTGGAAGACCATTGAAAGGTCGCGTTTGGATGGCGCACGATGGGTTACCTCCTCGTCGCCGATCTGAATCCGCCCCTCGTTTGCGGTTTCCAGACCGGCGATCATCCGCAAGGTCGTGGACTTGCCACACCCTGACGGACCAAGGAGTGCCGTGAACGATCCTGCAGGTACATCGATCGAAAGAGCATCAACGGCGCGGTTTCCGTCCCAGATTTTTGAGACGCTGCTGAGCTTGATCGCCTTACCGGCGAACCCCGGGGGGGCCATGCGTTTCATCACAGGCCCTCCTTGTCAGCCGTAACCACACGCGTTGTGGTCCCAGACAAGAGCGCACGGATGGAAACCGGCACCGGCTTGTCAGAAAAAATGCCGCTGAGGTCGCTGATATGCCCGCCGCGTACATGGGCACTGCGGCCAAACTTGCTGTGATCCAGTACCAAAAACGACTTGCGGCAGTTGGCGAGAATGGATTGGCGTGCGGCGACTTCGTCTTCATGGAAATCCAGCAGAGTGCCATCTTCATCCACACCTGCGACACCAAAGATCCCGACATCTACCTTGTAGTTCGCGAAAAACTCTTGTGCAGACGAGCCGAGAATGTCCCGGTCGCCATGTCGCAAGCGGCCACCGGCAATCGTGACCTGAAAAGTCGGGTTGGCTGACGCAGTGAAAGCGACATTCAGATTGTTTGTGAAGACGTTCAGTCGCTCGTGGTTCACCAGCGCCTGCATCACGATTTCAGGCGTGGTCCCGATCGAAAACGCCAGAGATTGGCCTGACCCAATTTCCTTTGCGACCAGATCGGCAATGCGCTTTTTCTGGGGCAAGTTGAGAATTTGCCTGGTGCTGTAGTGAATGTTGGATACCGGTGCCGGTGGCTCAACACCGCCATGCGTCCGCCGCAAGATGCCAAGCTCGCACAACCCGTTCACGTCCCGGCGGATCGTTTGCGTGGTTACTTCGAAACGTTCGGCAAGTTCCTCAACTGACGCGAACCCCGCCTTTTGCACCAGGTTGGCGATTTCCGCCTGCCGCGTTGTTATGTCCACCCTGCCGAGCATTGCGATCCCAATCATTGTCATTGCGTGACGCTGACGTACAAAGCACAGCTGCATCGCGCAGTTCGCTGATTACAAAGTTCATATGAACGTTATTAGACGCTCATATGAACATGATATGACAAGTTTGGTAAGAACAATCTCGAGATGGCCGGTCGGGCGAACATCCATTTGGTGCCATGAGCACCAACAAAGACAGCTCGACGAGATTGAGGCTCTCTACGGCAAGCGTTTATCAAAAAGATGAAATCTTATGTGATAGGGCAGCGCGCACCCGTCCAGTACAAATTCAGCAGCGAGACTGGAACGGTAGGCTGATCAGTTAGAAAGTGACTTGAACGCAGGAAAACAGCACTGCGGCTTCAACTAGCCTCGCGCCTGGGAAGTAACAAGCTCCGGTGTCATGCACGTCCAACCGGAGCCCGAAATTGGCAATGCCTGTTAGATATGGGAAAGCTTGCTGGCTGCAAATAGCTCGCGAAAGGCGTCCAATTCCCTCCTATGGCAATCCTCCGAGAGTGCGTGGGCCCTCTGCGGATCGCCGCTAACAATAGCAGCAAGAAGATCCCGGTGATCCTGCACCGAACAGACAGGCGCGCTTCGCAGATGTAGAAGAACCGTTCGCGCTCGCATTATCTGGTCTTGAAGCTTTCGAACAATCCGCTCCATTCTCTGGTTGCCATTGAGAGCTATAAGGAAGCGGTCAAACGCAATTTTCGACTGCGCAAATCCGGCAAGGTCGCTGCTTGCAATCTTCACTTCCATTTCCTGTACAAAGCTTTCCAGGTCTTCCAGATGCTTGGCGGCCAGGTTGCGCTCGGCGAGGCCTGCTGCTGCCATCGGCTCAAGGGCACAAAGAAGCGCAAAGACCTCCTCCAGATCTTCAGCAGTCGTGCCAAGGACACGGACACCACGGCGGGGGATGAGGCGGACGAGACCCTCGCCTTCCAAACGGATCAATGCCTCGCGGACCGGCGTCCGGCTCATGCCAAGCCGTTTTGCTATATCAGGCTCCGGCGCCTGAAAACCGGGCGGCAGTGCAGAGCGTAGTATTTCTGCTTTCAGACGATCATAGGCGTCATCGACCCGCGTGCTTTTTGATTTGGTTCGCATTTACGCAATCGGCCCTGTTTGAAAAGCGCGGCAGAGAACTTGTGGCGACACCTGTGAGAGGCCCATTTCCTCGAACTGCGTTTGTAGATAGTCAGCCTTCTTCTGACGTTGAAGTTGATAAGTCTGATTAATTCGGATGAGGAAATTCGAATTGAATTTTAGGACAATTCACAGCGCAGTGCCACACACTCGACGTTTCTTCAAATATTTCAGAATTTTAGAGTAGTATCGGCATTTTTTACGATGCGAGGAAATAGTTATGTATTTTGAACAATAGAAGAAGGTTCCCGACCCCATCTGGAAAACAGCACGCCCATAGACATGCTCCCCAACAAGTCTGTGGGACAATTCCTGATCATACACACCTCAAAAACCGTCGAAAGTTCGCCAAACACAAACCAGCCTTTTTTGCCGAAAGTGCAGGCGCGATGTGATTTTCAAAATTCACTTGTTGCAAATCATTCTTAAAAGCTCTAAAAATGCAAATCATTCGCAACTGCAATAAAGCCCGTACAGACCATGTCAAAAAAACTGCCCTTCCACCGCTTCATTTGCCAAGCCGTTGCACTGTCAATTGCAGCGCTCTCCATGGCGGCATTGCAACCTGCTCAAGCGACAGAAAAGCTTAATGTCGTCGCGACCACCGGCATGATTGCAGATGCGGCCAGGCAGGTTGGGGGCGACAACGTGGAAGTGCGCGCACTTATGGGACCGGGCGTAGACCCGCACGCCTACAGGCAAACCCGGTCAGATATCGTCGCAATGGCAAATGCGGACCTGGTTCTGTGGCATGGCCTTTATCTTGAAGCCCAGATGGAAGACTTCATGCGCGGGCTGGAAGAAGACGGCAATGTCGTAGCAGTCGCAGAGAGCCTGCCGCGGAACCTGTTGATCAGTCATGATGACTATGCAGACAAACATGATCCGCATGTCTGGATGAACCCCAATTTGTGGAGCCGCGTGGTTTTGAATGTCCGTGATGCACTCATCAAGGTCTTGCCGGAACAGGAAGCTGTCTTCCGGGCTAACGCGGACAGGCATCTGGAAGAACTAACCGAACTCGCTCAATATGCGACTCGAGTCCTGTCTTCAGTCCCCGCTGACAGCCGCGTGCTTCTGACTGCCCACGATGCATTTAACTACTTCGGTTCAGCCTACGGGTTTGAGGTCTTGGGTATCCAGGGCATTTCTACAGAATCCGAAGCCGGGTTGAAGCGGATCTCCGAACTGGTCACCATGCTGGTAGACCGCAATATCAAGGCGGTCTTCGTGGAATCTTCCGTGTCCGACCGAAACATCAGAGCCTTGATTGAAGGCGCTGCGGCCGAAGGCCATGAGGTAAAGATTGGTGGCGAGCTTTTCTCTGACGCCATGGGCGAGGATGGCACCTACGAAGGCACCTACCTTGGCATGATTGACCACAACGCCTCCGTAATCTCCGGAGCCTTGGGTGGCGATGTACCCGAAGGTGGCATGTCGGGCCACCTGAAGATGAACTAGGAATTGGCCATATGCCCTGTTCTGCTGAACTTTCCGTCGCCGCTGAAAAAGGGCAAGCAACCAACCCCGTGCTTGCGCCGGCGGACGCACCGCTGGCCGTCCGTGGCCTGACGGTCTCTTATGGCGAAAAGCCAGCGGTCTTTTCCGTCGACGCCACATTCAAACCGGAAGCAATGACGGCCATCATCGGCCCGAACGGGGCCGGCAAATCAACGCTCCTCAAGGCTTCTCTGGACGTTATTCCCCGCCTCTCCGGTGAGGTGACCGTTTTTGGTCAGCCTATCGGCAAAGCACGCGACCGTATCGCTTACGTTCCCCAGCGCGCATCGGTGGACTGGGACTTCCCAACGACGGTCATTGATGTGGTTCTGATGGGCCTTTACCGGCGTGTCGGACTACTTGGCCGCCTAACGGGCGTCCACAAAGCCAAGGCGATGGAGTGTCTGGACCGGGTCAGCATGGCCGACTTTGCACACCGGCAAATCGGTCAGTTGTCGGGCGGGCAGCAGCAACGTGTATTTCTGGCACGTGCGCTTGCGCAGGACGCGGACCTCTATCTTCTCGACGAACCTTTCGCCGGTGTTGATGCGGCAACAGAAAAGGCCATCATCGACGTCTTGAAATCACTGAAGACAGAAGCAAAGGCCGTCATCTGCGTGCATCACGACCTGGCAACCGTTGCCAGCTATTTCGATCATGTCTTCTTGATCAACGTCCGCAAGATTGCAGAAGGTCCGGTCGCCGCAACCTTCAATGCCGAAAACCTCCACGCGACATACGGTGGCCGCCTGGCTACGACCCACATCGACCAGCTCAATCTCAGCGGCCCGTCAGCATGAACGCGTTCCTTGACGCACTCCTGCTGAATGCCGGCTACAACGCAAGTCTGGTTGGCATAGGCGCAGCTCTTTTGGGTTTTGCTGCCGGTGCCGCTGGCACCTTCCTGTTTTTGCGGAAACGCGCTCTGGTATCTGATGCCGTCGCACACGCGACCCTGCCTGGCGTCGGCCTGGCTTTCATCTTGATGGTCGCTCTCGGCGGCGATGGCCGCAACCTTGTTGGCCTTCTCGCCGGCTCGGCGCTAACGGCCTGGATCGGACTTGTCGTGGTCGAATGGATGGCCAGAAGAACCCGTCTGTCCGAAGACGCCGCGATTGGCGCGGTACTGTCTTCTTTCTTCGGCATTGGTGTTGTCCTTCTTACCGTCATCCAAACCATGAGCGCCGGACGGCAGGCAGGTCTTGAGGGCTTTCTGCTGGGATCAACCGCTGGAATGCTGTTTCAGGATGCAATCGTCGTTGCCATCGGCGGGTCGCTGGCGGTTCTGGCGACATTCCTGTTACGCCGCCCTATGACCCTGGTCGCGTTTGATCCTGAGTATGCGGCGGCTTCAGGTTTCAATGTCCGACAGATAGACCTGATCATGATGGGTCTGGTGATGGCCGTCACTGTGATCGGCCTGAAGATCGTTGGCCTGATCCTCATTGTCGCCATGCTGATCATTCCACCGGTGACGGCTCGTTTCTGGGCGGAGAAGAGCGACCGCGTGATCTGGTATTCCGGTGCACTTGGTGGTATTTCCGGCTACGTCGGCGCGGCACTTTCTGCGTCCGCCCCAGCGTTGCCAACCGGTCCAATCATTGTCCTTGTGGCCGCAGCCCTGTTTCTGTTCTCCCTGTTCTTTGCGCCCGCGCGCGGAGTAGCTGCGGCAGTTCTGCGTCATCGCCGGTTTCAGAAGATGGTTCACCGGCGCCAGGGCTTACTGTCGCTGGCAAGATCGGAACCTATCCTGGACCGTCTAACTTTAAAGGTGCTGCAGTCAGAAGGTCTGATACGAGCAGATGGTGTGGCGACGGAAACCGGGCGTGCCCAGGCCGCCAAAATTGCGCGGGATGAACGCCGTTGGGATGTTGCCCGTGAAATTCATCAGGATACCGGCCTGACAGGCCGTTATGACGGACTGACGCCAATCGAGCAGGTCTTCACCAAGGACGAAATCGCAGCTTTTGATCAGGTCATCGGTGGCCCGGTATCGGTAGTGGGGAGCGCCTGATGGGTTCTGAATTTGTCCAGTTCTCCTTAACGCCCATCCTGATTGGGGTCCTGGCCTCAGTGGCCTGCGCGCTTCCTGGAAACTTCCTGGTCCTCCGCCGCCAGGCTCTGATCGGGGATGCAATTAGCCACGTAGTTTTGCCAGGCATTGTAGTCGCGTTTCTTCTGACCGGTACGGTTACAGCAATGCCCATGCTGTTTGGTGCCGCCGGCGCTGCACTTGCCGCCGTTATCCTGATTGAAGCAATCAAACGGCTTGGCCGAATTGAACCCGGTGCGGCGATGGGCGTGACCTTTACTTCGCTTTTCGCAGCTGGCGTGCTTCTGCTGGAACAATCCGACACATCCACCGTGCACCTGGATGTAGAACACGCACTGATGGGCAACCTTGAAAGCCTGATCTGGTTTAAGGCCAAAGGCTGGCATTCGCTGCTTGATCCGCAGGCTCTCGCGGGTCTCCCCGAGGAGCTTGGACGCATAGCGATTGTCTGTGCGGTAGTAATCGCATTGACAGCCGTCTTTTGGCGCTGGTTGAAAATCTCGACCTTTGACGAAGGCTTTGCCCAGGCTCTCGGGCTTCCAACCACGGCAATTGGCTTCGGACTGGTCGTAACGGCTGCAATCGCCGCCGTCGCTGCCTTTGACGCCATCGGATCGATTATCGTGATCGCCATGTTCATTTGCCCGCCCGCGGCCGCCCGTCTCATGACCAACAGCCTGGAAACCCAGATTGCCTGGTCCATAGCCTTCGCGATCATGTCCGCAGTTCTGGGTTACGTCTTTGCCGGCTATGGCCCGTTGTGGTTTGGCTCCGATCATGCGGTCAGCGCCGCCGGAATGATTGCGGCCGTATCAGGGGTGCTTCTCGCTCTGGCCTGCCTGTTCGGCCCGCACCGGTCTTCATCCATCAGCAAGACCTGAAACAATACCTAGGCAGAAAAAAACCCCAAAGCAGCGCTTCGGGGCTTTTGTCATTCTCCGGAAAACCGGACTGCTAGTGACTGGCTGGTGTCACCATTGCGGTGATCGTATCGTGGATACTGATCGTACCGATTGGCGCTCCGCCTCCATTGACGACGTTCATGGAGCTGACACCGGAATCGGCCAACACCTTGGCTGCCTCTTCCAGCATTGAGCCGCTAGGAACTGAAGGGCCGCCATCGTTGGACTTGCCTGCCTCCATAACCGTGTCGACCTTGATCACCCGGCCACGGTTCACTTCCTTGACGAAGTCGGAGATATAGGCGTCTGCAGGATTGAGGACGATTTCCTGCCCCGTTCCCTGCTGGACCACTGCTCCATCGCGGAGAATGGCAATTTTATCGCCAAGACGCAGCGCTTCATCAAGGTCGTGGGTGATGAACACAATTGTCTTGTGCAGCTCTTCCTGCAAGTCGAGCAAAACGGTCTGCATGTCCATCCGAATCAACGGATCAAGCGCAGAGAACGCCTCATCCATCAAGAGAATGTCCGCATCATTGGTCAGCGCCCGGGCAAGGCCAACGCGCTGCTGCATGCCGCCCGAAAGCTGGTTTGGATAATGATCTTCAAACCCTTCCAGACCAACACGCGCAATCCAGCGCGCAGCCCGCTCTTCGGCTTCCTTCATGGAGACGCCCTGTATTTCCAGGCCATAGACGGTGTTCTTCATCACCGTCCGGTGCGGCAACAATGCAAACTTCTGAAACACCATTGCCGTTTTGTGCCGGCGGAATTCCCGAAGTTCTCCTTGAGACATCTTGCAGACATCATCATTGCCGTAGAGCACCTCCCCGGCTGTCGGATCGATCAGCCGGTTAATATGCCGGATAAGCGTTGACTTACCGGAGCCGGAAAGCCCCATCACCACCTCGATTTTGCCGCCAGGCATGGAGATGTTGATGTCATTCAGGCCAAGGACATGATTGTGCTTCTCGTTGAGCTCGGCCTTGGACATACCGTCTTGCACGAGCTTGACCATTGCCTTTCCGTTTGGCCCGAAGATCTTGTAGAGATTCTTGATCTCAATTCCCGTTGCCTCAGCCATGGATCACCTCCGAGTGCTTCTGAAGGCGCTTGCCGTAGGCCTGGGTCGCGCGGTCGAAAATGATGGCGATTGCAACGATCGCGAGACCGTTCATCACACCCATCGTGAGATACTGATTGGCAATTGCGTTCAAGACCGGCTGGCCGAGTCCTTTCACACCGATCAGAGCTGCAACAACAACCATGGCCAGAGCCATCATGATGGTTTGGTTGACGCCTGCCATGATCGTTGGCAAAGCCAAGGGCAGCTGAACATTGGTCAGTTTTTGCCAGGAATTCGATCCGAAGGCGTCAGCGGCCTCCAGCACATCCGTATCTACCAGCCGAATGCCAAGATTGGTCAATCGGATCATTGGCGGGATCGCATAGATCACAACCGCTATCATGCCCGGCACCTTGCCAAGGCCGAAGATCATGACAACCGGAATGAGATAAACGAAGCTTGGCATTGTCTGCATCAGGTCGAGGACCGGATTCACAACGCCTTGCACCCGTTCTGAACGGGCCATCAAGATGCCAATCGGAATTCCGAGAACGATAGCCATCATCGTACAGACGGTCACCATGGCGATCGTGCGCATCGTGTCTTCCCACATGCCCAGATAGCCAATCACGCACAGGGCGACAAGCGAGCCAATGGTGATCTTGGCATTCCGGCTCATGAGGTAAACGATACCAACAAGTACGGCCAGGATGATTGGCCAAGGCGAATTGATCAGCAAATGTTCCAGAAAGATCAGGAAATCCTTGATCGGGTCAAAGGCACTTTCAATCGCGTCACCATAAGCGCGCGTAAAGTCCTTGAAAGCTCCGTCAATTGCCTGACGCATATCGCGTAGATTGCCCCGGCTCATGGCGGGAAATTCTTGCAGCCACTCCATCATTCTCGTCCCGTTGTTGCGCCCCTCATTAATGAGCCCGCGCATTTGCGCGGGCTCTTTTATGTCTTATCAACGGCTTAGAGAGCAGCTTTCACTTTTTCAGCTACTTCCGGGCTAACCCACTTGGACCATACGTCCTCAAAGTTTTCGAGGAAGTAGTAGGCACCGTCTTCGTTGGTAGCCTGGTTTTCGCTCATCCAGGCAAGAACCTTACCGGCTGTGCGGTTGTCCCAGGTCCGGCCTTTGACGTAGTCCATCGTCGGACCAGCCTTTTTGGCAAAGTCGTCCGTGACGACGGTGAAGACTTCAGACTTCACCCATGCATTCGGCTTCGGATCCGGACAATCTTCGACAACAGTACATTTGTCCCACTCAGCCTTGTCATGCGGAACTTCAAAGTCCAGCGGGGTCATGTCGTACTTGCCGAGAATGGCGGTCGGTGCCCAGTAGTAACCGAGCCAGCCTTCGCCGCGCTCGTTTGCACGGGCCAGTGAACCGTCGAGACCTGCAGCAGAGCCCGGATCCACAAGTTCAAAGCCTGCTTCTTCGCCGCCGAATGCGCGGAAAAGGTTACCGGTCGTGATACGGCAGTTCCAGCCAGTCGGGCAGGTGAAGAAGCCGCCCTTGCTGTCGTCTTCAGCGCCCGGGAAAAGTTCCGGATGAGCCAGTGCCTGTTTAACAGTTGTGATGTTGTGCTTTTCGGAGACCGCTGTCGGAATCCAGAAGCCCTCGACACCACCTTCATTGAGGATTTCACCGCCAATGATGAGCGTGCCTTCGGCAACAGCCTTGTCGAGCGGTTCACGAACGGCATTAATCCAGAGCTCGGGAGCCATGTCCGGCTCGCCCTTTTCGTTCATGGATGTGAACGTCGGCATGGTGTCGCCGGTGACCAGCTCAACATTACAGCCGTAGCCGTTTTCAAGAATGATCTTGTCGATCTGTGCGATCGCACCTGCTGAGGCCCAGTTCATTTCAGCAACGGTGACAGTGCCGCACTCTTCTGCCATTGCCGACGATGCGGCAAAACAAAGTGTTGCGGTCGCAACCGAGACCATTAGTTTTTTCATGAGAGTTCTCCTGTACAGCCCTATTATTTTTGAACCCGTATTTATGCGTGGCGCCCTACCCAAATAGAGTATTCGCCCGCAAAAACTTTTATCTTCATAGATTTCGAGAGATACCGGCCAGCCATGACATAGATGTCATCCTGAATTAAGGCCCCTGACGTCGCGCTCAGTTGACGCATTAACTCACTTCTTACTCAAGCCGTTTCTATTCGATCGACAGTGATCGAACCGACCCAGGTGGAGAAATATTTCACCGCCAAACACCGGATCTAGCGCCGATAAGCATTGCATTATGAAGCAGCAGAAACAACCACATTGGCGCAATTAATTGAACTTGAGATGCAATCTTCTAAGCACATGTCGAAGTGCGACATAATCGTGCGTTATTGCGTCACGTTTCGCATCTTTCTTACGCAGCTCTTGGCTAGAGATTCGCAGTTTTGGCCATCACAAGACAGCGATTGCCACATAAAAACGTGCGAAATACGCAAGGCCTGGATAGGAAGAGCGCATGTTTCGGAATTTGATAGTTCCGTTTTCTCAAGCAAAATGCGATCTCAATTCCGACACCACAGATTCAGACATTTGCACCGCGTGCGCCGGAGAATTTGACCTCATGCAACCGACCCTTCCTTTGCTATTCCGTGCCGGAGAAGCAGAAACCGCGAGATGGATGAACGCTCTGGACGACGTCTTGGGTCATCTCTGTAATGTGAAATTGTTTCCGGAACTGACTAAAGCCGAGCGTGAAAGCGCAACAATGGCGATCGTCGCGAATCCAGACCCCAAGGATATTGCAGCCCTACCGAACCTGGTTTGGATGCAGAGTTTATGGGCGGGAGTGGAGCGGCTGGCCGCTGAGTTGCCCATGGACGGGCCCGGGATTGTTCGTATGACAGATCCGCAAATGGCGGCCACCATGTCCGAAGCCGTCCTTGCCTGGACGCTCTACCTGCACCGTGACATGCCGCGCTATGCTCGACTGCAGCAAGAGAAAACCTGGCAGGAACTTCCCTTGAAAACGCCAGCTGAACGCACGGTTGGCATGCTAGGTCTTGGCAATCTCGGCTCCAAAGCGGCGAAGCGGCTCTCAGTGAACGGCTTTAACGTGAAAGGCTGGAGCCGGAGCCCAGCGCAGATCGAAGGTATTGAGACTTACCACGGGCCTGACGGATTTCAGGCTGTGTTATCGGTTTCTGACATTCTCGTCATCCTGGTGCCGCTTACGGCAGAAACCCGAAGCCTTTTGAACGAAGAGGCTCTAACCCAAATGCCGCAGGGTGCTTCCATCATCAACTTTGCCAGAGGTCCGATTATTGACGATGAAGCACTTTTGAAAGCCGTCGACAAAGGACAGATCGGCCATGCCGTTCTCGACGTTTTTGCGATCGAACCTCTCCCTTCAGAACACCCTTACTGGAGCCATCCGAGCGTAACGGTCTTGCCGCACATCTCCGCGCCGACAATCGTAAGCACTGCCGTCCGCGTAGTTGCGAGCAACATCAAAACATATCTGGAAACGGGCAACATCCCGCCATGTGTCGACAGGCAACGCGGCTACTAATACGAGCCTGCTTCAACTGTCGCACTGCTGTTATTTTTGCTGCCTAAGAGCTGATCGATAAGTCTCATCTGCTCGTAGGGCCACCATGACCGAACTCCCTGTACTCGGCGCAGCCATGGCGCTGAAAGAACTTGAAGTTCACCGCGATCTCTTGCTGGAAAAGCAGCGTGATCTGGAACTGCAGGATTTCATCAGTGCAGAGTTGTTGAACGGAGACTGGCAGGCCGCCGTCGATCACGCCAAAGCCCTCCTGGACGGGCACACGGGCCGCGTAGGCATACACGGACCTTTCTTCGGCTTCACCATTGACGCCGCAGATCATGAAGTTCGCGAAATCGTACGCAAACGGCTTTTGCAAGGCCTGGAGGTATGCGAGGCCTTGGGTGGAACCCACATGGTGGTGCACAGCCCATACACCACGTGGGATTACTATAACCTCGACAACTATCCAAATGGCCGTGAACGCAAGATCGAGGCCTGCCGTCAGTCTATGGCGGATGCGATCAAACGAGCCGAAGATATCGGCTGCGAGCTGGTCATAGAAAACATCGAAGATAAGGATCCACTTGACCGGGTCCGGCTGGCCGACAGTTTCGACTCCAAGGCCGTCGCGGTCTCGATCGATACCGGCCATGCCCACTATGCGCATGGTGCGACCGGAGCTCCGCCAGTTGATTATTACGTCAAGGCCGCAGGAAACCGGCTTCGCCACATCCACCTGCAGGATGCCGACGGGCATGCCGACCGGCACTGGACGCTTGGACATGGCAGTATCAATTGGCATTCAGTCTTTGAAGCACTTGGCAAACTCGACAGCGAGCCGCGTCTGATTATCGAATTGCGAGAGGCCTCGGGGATCGCGGCCTCTATTGCCTATCTCCGCGAGCTTGGCCTTGCACAATAGCCAGGCTGCACATCGGGCCAAGCTACGGAAAACTGTCATGAAGCGCTGATAAGCCTAACGAGGCCGCACTCCACTACTGCGGCATTTCATGACAAGGGTCTAACAATGAAAAAGCTTCTTATCGCAGGCGCAGCGCTGCTCGTCGCTGGTCAGGCATTCGCTGCCGACGTTTCCGGAAAACTGGTCCTCTACACCTCCCAACCAAACAAGGACGCTCGGGCAACTGTTGATGCGTTTACTGCCAAACATCCTGGCGTCGAAGTCGAGTGGGTTCGCGACGGCACTACAAAAGTAATGGCAAAATTGCGCGCCGAATTCGAAGCAGGCGCTCCAAAGCCGGACGTCCTCTTGATTGCAGACATGGTCACCATGGAAGGCCTGAAGAAGGAAGGGCGTTTGATGGCCCACAAGGGTGCGGATGTTTCCGCCTATGACCCGGCGATCATGGACGCAGAAAAGACCTACTTTTCCACCAAGCTGATCACCACCGGTATCGTCTACAACACCAATGCACCAATGAAGCCGGCGTCCTATAAGGACCTCCTCAAGGCCGAAGCCAAAGGCAAGATCGCAATGCCTTCGCCGCTGACTTCCGGTGCCGCGACGATCCACATGGCTGCTCTGACTTCCAATCCCGATCTGGGTTGGGCACTTTATGAAGGCCTCGCCGATCAGGGAGCAAACCCGAAAGGCGGCAACGGCGGCACTTACAAGGCAGTCGCAGGCGGCGAGAAGCTCTACGGTTTTGTTGTCGACTTCCTGCCGATCCGCAACAAGCTGAAAGGCGCCCCGGTTGAGTTCGTGTTTCCGGAAGAAGGCGTCTCCGCGGTAACCGAGCCGGTCGCGATCCTCTCGACTGCTCAAAATCCGGATGCGGCCAAAGCCTTTGTTGACTTCCTCATCTCCGAGGAAGGACAGAAAATGGCTTCCGCTCAGGGATACCTGCCTGCTCACCCGGCTGTTCAGGCTCCGGAAGGCTTCCCGGCGCGTGACGCCATCAAGTTGATGGACTTCGACCCGGCAAAGGCCCTGGAAACCGACCAGGCCAACAAAATGAAATTCGCCGAGATTTTCGGCGGTTGAACCCTGCTTACCAAACCAACATTCGGAGAACTCCTGAATGGCGAGAGACTCTCTCTCGCCGTTCTTGTCGCTGGAATAACCGTGATATGCGGTCTGCCGCTGCTCCTGCTTTTCAAGGTAGGACTTTCTGTAGAAGGCGCGTTCAACATTGCGCCGCTCCTGGACGCGTTGGGAAGCCGGTCGGTCCAAAAGGCCCTTTGGCACTCCCTGGAAAGCAGTTTCCTTTCGGCCATATGCGCAACAGTGCTTGGCACCATTCTGGCTTTGGTGATCGGGCTGACAGACGTGCGCCGCAAAGGCTTGCTGGTGTTCCTCATCCTTTTGCCGATGATGATCCCGCCCCACGTAACCGCGATTGCCTGGATTCAAACCCTTGGACCCGCAAGCCCCGTACTGCGCTGGTTTGACCTGGCGCCTGAACCCGGCGCTCCCCATCCGCTTTATTCGCGCGAAGGCCTTGTCATGCTGCTATCCCTGCAGCACAGCCCCTTGGTTTTTTTGCTGGTACGCGCGGCCCTTCGTTCCTTTCCACGCGAACTTTCCGACGCTGCCAGGGCTTCAGGTGCTGGGGCAGCTAGGTTGCTTTGGCGGATCACGCTACCGCTTCTATCACCTGCACTATTGGCCGGCTTCGCACTTGCCTTCATAGCGGCGCTCGGCAACTTCGGGATCAACGCACTCATCGGGATCCCGGCCCGCTACACCACTCTGCCGGTTCTGGTTTGGCGGCGCCTTGCCAGCTTCGGGCCGGATGTCCTCCCCAATGTGGCGGTGATTTCCGTTGTCCTCGCCTTGGCAACGCTTCTGGCCATTCTGGTTCAAAGTCTTTTGCAAAGGCGGATGAAGACGGTCTTGATCGGCCTGCCGCAGGATCCGCTATCCATTACCCTTGGCCGGAACCGGTTACCTGTCGAAACAGTGCTCTGGCTTTTCATCGGAACGGTGCTCGTTTTTCCCGCGGCTTCGCTGGTGGCAACAGCACTGGTGACCACCTACGGCCTGCCGCTGTCTTGGGACACGTTGACACTTTCGAATTTCGCGGAAATTCTCTGGCGCCAGTCGGTGACCCTGCGCGCCTTTGCCAACTCCACCGCCATAGCCGCAATTGCCGCCCTCGCCATCGCAGCCATCAGCCTTCCACTTGCTTACTTCCTTGCGCACAAATGGTCAGGCAGACGGCGACTGGCAAGTCTTGCCGCAGGCCAGGCCGAAGTTGCCTTTGCTGTCCCGGGCCTTGTCATGTCGATCGCTTTTATTCTTGCATTTATCCGCCCGCTGCCGGTCATCGACATCTCGCTCTACGGTACGCTTTGGATAATTCTTATCGCCTATATCTCCGTGTTTCTGACCGTTGGGCTTAAACCTGTTGCGGCTGCATTTCTGCAGATGGACATGAGCCTTGAAGACGCGGCACGGGTATCGGGCGCCGGCTTCGGACGGCGTATGCGGCGGATCTTTGCGCCATTGGCTGCGCCGGCTGCCGCGTCAGGCGCAATCCTTGTGTTTCTGACCGCCTTTAACGAGGTCACGGTCTCCGCCCTGCTCTGGTCGACTGGCAATGAAACCATTGGCACGACCATCTTCAACTATGAGGATGGCGGCTATACCACGCTCGCTGCTGCCATGTCCGTGATCGTCGTCTTGGCCACTGTAGTAATCATGGTCGCCATGAATGTTCTGACGAAACGCGTCCCGGCCGGCACGATCCCCTGGCGGGATTGAGGCACATGCAAGGAATGGAATTTGCGGAAGTGAAAATTCGCCCAACGAAAAAGTCAGATATCAAAGCTCTTCAAGCCGTAGAAATTTCAGCGAGCAAGGCCTTTCTTTCAATCGAAGGACTGGCCGCTTTCGCCGATGACAATTGCGCCACAAAAGAACAACATCTCTCGGCGATCGAACCCGAAACCAGTTGGCTCGCAGAAACCGGAGATGGAAAACCTGTTGGCTTCTTGGCTGCCATTCCAGAGGAAGGCACGCTCCACATCTATGAAATTTCAGTCCACCTCGATTACCAAAAGCGGGGCATCGGCCGGTCTTTGATGGCTCATGCCGAAGAGCATGCAAAGTCCCTTGGCTTGGCGGGTATGACACTTACCACCTACCGCCATGTGCCCTGGAATGCTCCCTTTTATGAAGAGCTCGGATTCTGCATTCTAACACCGGAAGCCTACGGCCCTCGACTTGCTGGTATCCTGGCGGAGGAAATTTCTAGCGGCGTGCCGGTTCCGGAACACCGCTGCGCCATGCGCAAGCAACTTGTCTGAAACCGTTACTTCGGCAATACCCAGCCAGCCGCAACATTGAGTGACAAGGTCTCGCCCGGTTTGACCCTGTGGTTCAGTATGGTCATCAAAGGCCTGTCCAATCCCTCGATGGAAACAAACGCTTCCCAGAAACCGCCGCGGTAAATCGTGCGCTCAACAATTGCCTCAATCCCTTCACCGCTAGCTGAGGGCACCATGTGCTCGGGGCGGAGTAACAAGACTGCCGGTCCAGCTTCCGTGCCGTCTAAACAATCGACTTCAAGCATGTGTGTGCCAAGTAACACCCGCGCCTTATTGCCGTTTACATGATCCACATGTACCTCCGGCAGGCTACTGCGACCGATGAAACCGGCCACCCTTTCCGAATTTGGCCGCCGATAAAGGGCATCCGGCGCGTCTACCTGCAGGATCTGACCGTCCCACATGACAGCGACTTTATCCGCGAGAGCCATCGCTTCGCGCTGATCATGCGTAATGAAGAGCGTCGTCGCACCGCTGCGCTTGTGAAAGTCGGCGAGTTCTTCCTCCATCGCACTGCGCAAATGCGGATCGAGATTGGCAAGAGGTTCATCCATCAAAATGGTTTTGGCTGATTGAGCTAAACACCGGGCGAGCGCCACCCGCTGACGTTGGCCGCCAGAGAGATCTGCTGGGCGGCGCTCTGCAAAGGAAGAGAGCGCCACTGTGTCCAGGCACTCCGCCGCCCGAGCCTTTACCTCCCGACGCGAAAGACCGGAAGTTTCGAGGGGAAAGCCAACATTCCCGGCAACCGACATGTGTGGCCAAAGCGCATAGGACTGGAAAACCACGCCGACGTTGCGTTCCTCGGGCACCACATGAAGTTTTTGTCCTGCAACCTCATCCCTGCCAAGAGAGATTGTTCCGCTATCGATCTGTTCGAGCCCAGCAATCGCCCGTAAAAGGGTCGACTTACCACATCCGGACGGCCCCAGAACGACAAAAAACTCCCCGGCTTCGACAGTCAGGGATACATCATTCAGGGCAGCGTGGGCACCAAAGATCTTTGTTACGGAAGACACGCGAATTGTCATGACCGGCTGATCTAAGCATCGACTGTGACAGGACAATTACGACGCGAATTTACCGACCCCAATCTACACCACGCAAAGTCCACTATCTGATGATCAGCTGCTGAAAAGCCCGTTTCAGCTCAGATGATCTGCGTTGTCCTTCCAGAATATCCTTCAACCTGCCCTCGCTATCGAACAGCAGCAATGTTACGTGCTGCACGCCATACCTGTTGGCAAAACTTCGCCCCTTTTGGGATTTGATGTTTGCGATCACATAGTCAAACGCATCACCGTCCAATTGGCCAAGCGCAGAGCGTGTTTCCCGCTGCAGGGCCCGGCACATGGAACAATTGGGATCGTGTATTTGGACGATCGTCGGTTTGCCGTTGCCAATGCGGGTGAGATCGTGTTCGTGAATGGCACTCATGACATTTTGCGTCAGCGCATAGCCTGAGCCGCCGACCACCAGCCCGGCGATCGCCAGATTGCGCGCAAGCCGCAAGAACCGCCGCCTGCCCGCCGCTGCCGTGTCTTCTTGAGTAGTCTGCTCCCGGTTCTGGTTTTTCCGGTTGGTCCCTTTGCCCTGTTTTCTGTGCTTCTTCATGATAGTGCTCGCAAAATCATGCGAGATCGAGCTGGCGCTGCTGCTTTCAGCAGGCTGCCAGCGATCTGCAAAAAATGAGGATGGCCGCGAATGCGGCGGCGACTTCGGGTTCCGTAGTGGCGCTAAAGCACCACCACCTGCGTTCCCAAGGGCACACGCTCGTAAAGATCAATCACATGGTCATTGATCATGCGGATACACCCGTTGGAGACGGACCTGCCAATTGAAGAAGGCTGCGTCGTTCCGTGAATGCGGTAGTAGGTGTCCCGCCCACTGCGATAGAGGTAGAGCGCTCTGGCACCGAGCGGATTGTTGATACCGCCTGGAACCCCGTTCGCATAGCGCGCGTATTTCTGAGGCTCTCGCCGGATCATGTTTTTGGTCGGCGTCCAGCTGGGCCACTCAGCCTTGCGGCCGACCTTAGCTCCACCTTTAAACGCCAACCCGGCGCGGCCAACACCAACGCCGTACCGGCGCGCCCGGCCCCATCGTTCCATCAGATAGAGGAAGTGGTTCCTGGGATCGACCACGATTGTGCCCGGCGCGTAGGACAGGGAATACATCACCCGCTGCGGTTCATAGACCGGATTCAGTTTGAATGACTTCTTGAATTTTGTCGTGTGATGCGCGGCGGCGTCTTCCGGCCTTGCAAAGGCCAATGCGGCTGCACCGCCAAAAACCAGTTCTCTCTTCGTAAACATGAGATTTCTCCTGATATTCATGAGTTTACTCGATGGCCATCTCGGGCCATCGCGCGAACGAAAATCAGGATTTGGGCGGCCGGGGCTCCAGCCGATGAAGGATCGATGGTGGTTTTACGGAAAAAGCGCCGTCAAGGTCCTGGTCCGCATTGGGAGGTTCGGCAGAAGAAACAGCGATCACCGCCTTGCAATCGGAAATGCAATGCGGGCGTTTGGGCGCTGGCACCGTGTTTTCGCCGCAGCATTCTATGCCCGAAACAGCGTCGACCGCGAGGACCACCGGCAGTTTCTGAGCAGACAGATCGACCTTGCCGCGAGCAAGACCTTGCTGCGCACAGCTGAAAAGAAGTCCGATGATGAGCAAGATCCGGAACATGAGATGAGATTACCCAAAGGACCTTACGGAACCTATAGGCCCGGCATCACACTCGCGTGAGGGCGAAGGAAATAAACGAAACAAAAATTGCAACCTCTACGTTCGACAACGTCAATATTATAAATTGCACAGCAACATGTTGCTATATTAAATTGTATTCAAACTGAAATCGCAGACACTCAAGCTAAGATTTTTATACTGCCATGTTCTATACATTTTTAGTTGATGAAAGCGGTGAAGCTGGCATCAATAAAATACGCTCAAAGCAGAATCCTGGCGCATCTCCATACATGACTTTGGGAGGCGTCCTAATTTCTGACACTCATTTGGAGAAAATCAAAAAGAACACCTCAATAATAAAAAAAGAGATTGGAAAGGAGCTACATTGCTCGACGCTCGACCACAATCAAAAGGTGTATTTCAGCAGAGAAACTTCTAAAGAGAAAATACTATTATTTGAAGTTATTTCGAGAAAGAAAACACTAGGAGATTATAAACAAATAATAGATTAAAATAGCAAGCTATACTATAATAAGTGCGCTGGTTATCTTCTGGAGAATCTAGGACACTTTGCAAATGAGGCAGGAATCAAACAGTCACGAATAAAAATCATTTTCGAAGAAGGTAATTTCGATTACCCGAGCCTCCGAAATTACGTAAGGGCATGCCAAACCAAGCCACTAAATCCTAGAGCCGAATATCTAAAAAATATTCATGCAGGAAATATTGAAACTCAAAAGAAAAGCGAAAATGAACTACTTCCGCTAGCTGGTCTGGTCGCCCACGCTCTATTTAAATGTGTGGACAAAAACAAAAAGAATTTTTCGATCCCTGAACCCCGTTACCTTCAAGAATTATCTAAGAAATTTTTTAACAACAAAGAAGATAAAAAGGTAATCTGCTTTGGAATAAAAGCAATACATAAACTGAATGACTTGCTATTGGATAAAGACATTCACAATTTTCTCGAAAAAATGACTGTAGACTCTGGATAAGTTAGGAATTTACACAACAGCGCCGGCAAGACCCAGTGCCATTTCCCGGAAGCACTCTTCCACGTGATCGGCAAATGCGTGCGTTGCCTTTCCCGCGCGCGGGCTTTGGCTGAGAATGATGTGGTAATTGCCGATATCAGGCAGGTCGTGGCGCTCGTCCAGGATCTGCAGCGGTGGCTCGACAACGCTTGCCGGGAACGGCGCAACCGCAAGATCCGCGAGCAGGGCCGCTTCCTGCCCGGCGCTGTGAAAGCTCGTGTAGGAGATACGGTAAGGTTTTTGGGCATTGTCGAGTGCAA
The DNA here is from genome assembly GCA_965230705.1 of Roseibium sp. Lineage (GTDB taxonomy): Bacteria > Pseudomonadota > Alphaproteobacteria > Rhizobiales > Stappiaceae > Roseibium. The sequence continues at coordinate 1,605,231 of CBDDLN010000002.1, forward strand.
TGCGCGCCGCGCGGCGCCACGGGCAGCCTGATGTCGAGACGGCAAGCGGCAGTGGATCACGATCGTACGCAACGCCTCCTTCCAGCCCGACCCAGACAAGAGGCTCGGTAAAAACGATCTCACCCCGCTTGACGAGATCGCTGTCCGGACGGGCCGTGTAAAGCACCAGGTCCAGTTCGCCGTTTTTCATTTTCTGTGCCAGCCCCGGGCTTCCTTCCAGGCTCACATCCACGTTGACGCCAGGGTGTGAGCGGGCAAAGCGGGCCAGGAAATTTGGCAGGAAACGGGTGCCAAAATCAGATGGCGCTCCGAAGCGGACTTCACCTTCCACCGATGGCGCCACGAACAATCCAACGGCCTCTTCGTTGAGCATAAGTATGCGTCTGGCGTAACCCAGCAATGCTTCTCCTTCAGGGGTCATGCGAACCTGACGCCCTTCGCGTGAAAAAACCGAAACACCCAGTATGGTTTCCAATTTCTTAATCTGCATGGAGACCGCAGAGGGTGTGCGGCCTACCAACTCAGAAGCTTTTGAAAAACTTGACGTTTCCGCGATCGTTAGAAACGTGCGGTACAGCTCCATATCAATCAGCTGCGTACCCGGACTTGGCAGATTGTCCATGGATTTGAACTCCCGACATTCAGTTCAAAAATTTTGATCGATATCTTAAATTCTTTTCGTTTGATTGAAAACAGGTTTGGCCCCATATGGAGATCAACCGGCCCCAAAACCATGTCGAGGGACCGTAACCACCACCACAAATTCAAGATTGGAAACGCCATGACCTATCTTGCACAGATCCTCGGCACGACCCTCGTAGGTGTGGTTTCCAGCCACTCCGCTTCGCAGATCGGCCGCATGAATCAGACCCTCCGGACCAAAGAGATCCAAAAGGGCCGCAAGTAACATTTTTCAGCTCTTTGCTGGAGCTTGTTTGAAACGAAAAAATCCCGCAGTCCGGAAATGGAGCTGCGGGATTTTTTTGCATTCAGGCCAACCCTTACACACTGAGCTGGACCACAAAACCGAGACTACTTGCGCCTCTTGTTCATCGCTGCAGCCAAAGCTGCTGCCATGGCGTTGTTTCCGCCACCAGAGGTATCGCGACCAGACCTGTCGCCGCCAGAAGGGCCCTTTCCACGCGGAGCACCGCCTCTGGGGTTTGCTGGCCTGGACGAGCGTTCTTCGCGCTTGCGTTCCTTTTGCTCCTGATAATCAACCTGCGCCTTCATCGACATGGAGATCCGCTTGCGCGGCACATCCACGTCCAGGATTGTAACTTTTACGATATCTCCAGCCTTGACCACCTTGTGCGGGTCATCGACGAACCGGTCGGCCAGCTGAGAGACATGAACCAAACCATCCTGGTGCACCCCGACGTCAACGAAAGCACCAAAATTGGTGACGTTGGTCACCGTTCCTTCCAGCTTCATGCCGGGTTTCAGATCGGATATCTCCTCGATCCCGTCCTGTAGGGCTGCGGTCTTGAATTCCGGGCGCGGATCCCGCCCCGGCTTTTCCAGTTCCCCCAGAATGTCTTTTACCGTGGGAAGACCAAACCGCTCGTCGGTGAACTCGGCGGGGTCAAGCCCCCGTAACAAGGTGCTGTCCCCCATCAGCTTGCGCACATCACGGCCGCATGCCTTGACGATACGCTTGGCCAGAGGATAGGCCTCCGGGTGCACCGAGGATGCATCCAGCGGGTCATCCCCATCAGGAATACGCAGAAAGCCCGCGCATAGTTCAAATGCCTTCGCCCCAAGGCGCGGCACATCCTTGAGCTGTTTGCGGCTGGTGAACTTTCCGATCGCTTCGCGGTGTTCAACCACGGCTTTTGCAAGGCTGTCAGAAAGGCCAGAAATCCGCGTCAGCAACGCGGGTGATGCCATGTTGAGATCAACACCAACCGCATTCACCGCATCCTCGACAACGCCATCGAGAGCACGGGCAAGTTTGGTCTGGTTGACGTCATGCTGGTATTGGCCAACGCCGATGGACTTCGGCTCGATCTTGACCAGCTCTGCGAGCGGATCCTGCAAACGGCGGGCAATCGACGCCGCGCCCCTGAGTGACACATCGATATCAGGCATCTCCTTGGCCGCCAGCTCCGAAGCCGAATAGACGGATGCACCGGCTTCGTTGACGATCACCTTGACCGGACGGCTGCCGGCAGGAATGTCGCCAAGCACGTCTGCAGCCAACCGGTCCGTTTCCCGGCTCGCCGTTCCGTTGCCAATAGCGATCAAGCCCACCTTGTGCTTGGCAATCAGCGCCAGCAATGCCGCGCGGGATCCGGCCACATCGTTCCTCGGCTGGAACGGGTATATCGTTGCCGTATCAACAAGCTTCCCGGTTTCATCTACAACCGCGACCTTGACGCCAGTACGGATGCCCGGATCAAGACCAAGCGTTGCCTTGGCACCTGCAGGCGCGGCCAGGAGCAGGTCCTTCAGATTCTTGCCAAAAACCTGAATGGCCTCTTCTTCCGCCCGGTCCCGCAAGTCTCTCATAAGGTCCAATTCAAGGTGCAACGCCAGTTTGACCTTCCAAGCCCAGCGCGCGGCATCCATCAGCCATTTGTCGGCCGGTCGGCCCTTGTCAGAAATCCCGAACGTATCGGCGACCATGCGCACAGCTGGTGCGACCGGCGAAACATCATCCGCATCAACGGTCAAATCAACCGACAGAACGCCCTCGTTCCGGCCGCGGAACAAGGCCAATGCCCGGTGGCTCGGAATTTTGGAAAGCGGTTCCTGATAATCAAAATAGTCGGCGAACTTTGCGCCCTTGTCTGCTTGCCCGTCGATAACTTTTGATTGGACGACACCGCGCTCGCTTACGTAAGTACGCAAACGCCCAACCAGAGCTGCGTTCTCGGCAAAGCGCTCCATCAGGATCTGCCGCGCCCCGTCGAGGACAGCCTTGGTATCAGCGAATCCCTTGTTCGCATCAACAAAGGCCGCGGCTTCGGTTTCCGGGTGCTTCATCGGGTCGCCGAGCAAAAGATCAGCCAATGGCTCTAATCCGGCCTCCCGGGCGATCTGTGCCTTGGTACGGCGCTTTTTCTTAAACGGCAGGTAAAGGTCCTCAAGCGCGGACTTGGTGTCGGCCGAGGCGATGCTCTTCGACAATTCCGCCGTCAGCTTTCCCTGTTCATCGATGGACTTTGCAATTGCGGCCCGGCGGTCCTCCAGTTCCCGCAGATAAATCAGCCGTTCTTCCAGTTTGCGCAGCTGGCTGTCGTCGAGCCCACCAGTGGCTTCCTTGCGGTAGCGGGCGATGAAGGGAACGGTCGAACCTGCATCCAGCATCTGCACGGCCGCGTTCACCTGCCCTGGCTGGCAAACGATTTCGTTGGCGATCCTTGCCGCAATGCGCAGGGCGACATCGGGCGTGGCGGAGGCAGAAGGCAGGTCGGACATAGGAGCAAATCCAGTACATAAGAACGGCAGGCGACGATAGTGCTGGTTTTCACGGCAATAAAGAGACCACAGGCGCGATCCACGAGGAAATTTCGAGGCGAGTTGGAGCCAATGGGCAAACCAAACAAGTGCTGAAAAACATCAAATCACTTGGAGTTATGCGCCCTCGACCGGTCAGCGAATGGTGAACAATTGTACGAAATGCAATAAAATTCGTATGAAGCGTTCAGCCTTATACGATAATGCAACGCTGAACATTGGCGATTGGGAGACAAAAAATGCCCGGCTCTGAACCCGAAATCATTCTGCACAATTATCCTCAGTCCCCGGTTGCGGAGAAAGTCCGCGTCGGGTTCGGGATCAAGGAGTTGAGCTGGCGGTCGGTTGAAATCCCGCGCCTACCACCAAAACCCATGCTGACCAAGCTCACAGGCGGATACCGCCGCACGCCCGTGATGCAAATTGGCGCGGACATCTATTGCGACAGCCAAGCAATCATGCGGGAGCTGGAGCGTCGCAATCCCTCGCCAAGCTTCTTTCCCACAGCCGACGAAGGCCTGATGTGGGCACTTAGCCGCTGGACAGATGGCGAATTCTTCAGCCTCGGCGTCAAGCTGGTATTGGGATCTGCCGTTGACGCCCTGCCTGCGGACTTTGCCGAGGACCGTGGCCGGCTTTACCTGGGGCCAGATTGGGCTGATGCACTGAAAGCAGCCAATACGGAATTGCCTCATCTCGTCTCACAAGTTCGGGCGCCATTGGCCTGGCTCGAACGCCAACTATCCGATCACCGCCCTTACCTGCTTGGCGAAAAACCCGCCGCCATTGACGCGCAGTTTTATCATGTCATCTGGTTTGTGCGTGGACGCTGGGAACGTGGCCCAGAGTTTCTGTCTGAGTTCCCGGAACTGGAACGTTGGGAAAAGAACATCCTGGCGCTTGGTCACGGGACCAGCACTGAAATGTCTGCAGAGGACGCAATCACACTGGCAGCCCAATCAGAACCGGTTTCTGTTGAAGCTACGATCGAGAATGATCCACAAGGTCTGAAAGCCGGCATGGCTGTTGTTGTGTCACCGGACGTTGATGGCGGCGAACAGCCGGTGGAAGGCATCGTTGCAGCGGCAAATGCTGAAACGTTGACCATTAGCCGGACTGACCCTGAAGCAGGCAACCTCAACGTTCATTTCCCGCGTGCAGGTTACAAAGTCGAAACTGCCTGATTGGCTATCAGACGGGGAGTGGGCCGTAAGGTGGTTCTGTCCCCACACGACTGAAAAACCAGCCAATTCCACCTCATCCTGAGGAAGCGTGGAGCGCTGTCTCGAAGGATGGGTCGCAAACTTCTGAATTGGTTGCCCATCCTTCGAGACGGGTCTCCGACCCTCCTCAGGATGAGGCTTCCCGGTGGATTGGCATTCTTGTAATCAGACTAGGGCCGGAAGATGTTTCCGGCCCATTTTTCTGGAATGAAATTCGTCCCTTAGCCTGGCAAGTAGGTCTGGCCGATCATCTTTTCCACCGCGAGCGGATCAGCAAGAATCTGACCATAAATTTGTTCTGACACCGGGTCAGGGTAGACGCTTTCTTCGCCCTTTTCCAAAGCCGCCAGGATTGTTTTGACAACCTCCAGCGGAGCGACCTTGTCGGCATCGAACTGTGCAGCCATGTCTGTATCGACTGGCCCTGGATAAACGCCGACCACCTGGGTGCCCTGCTCAGCAAGCTCTGCCCGCAGGCCCTGTGTTAGCGAGTGAACCGCAGCCTTTGATGCGCTGTAGGTACCAAGAACCGGGAAATTCACATGCCCGGCGATTGAGGAAATGTTGATGATAGCGCCACCGCCGTTTGCCTTGAGAACGGGCGCAAAGGCACGCGCCATATTTAACGGCGCAATATAGTTAGTTTCCATTTCCGCTCGGGCCCCGTCAATTGACGGGGCATTCAGGAAACTCGCAAATCCGGCGATCCCCGCATTGTTGACTAGAAGTGCGACGTCGCTCTTCTTTGCAACTGCTGCAATCATTTCCGGCTTTGTCACGTCGAGAGCCAGCGCTTCAACTCTGCCACCTGCCTCTGCCACCAGATCCTTGAGCGTCTCCGGTTTGCGGGCAGTGGCATAAACCTTGGCCGCGCCTGCTTCCAGAAGCCCTGCTACAAATGCCCGGCCAATGCCCCGGTTCGCGCCGGTCACCAGCGCTGTTTTACCTACAATCTTACTCACTGAAACACGTCCTCTGTCAGGTCGGAATTCGAATTAATTACCGATCGTTATTTTAATAAGTGCTTGCGGTGCGGTTTCAAGAGATTAAATTACCTATCGGTACAAAATTTGAAATTTTAGCGAAAACAAACGCAATGCCGCGCGGACGTCCCCGAAAAACAGACCCGGAAAAAGCACTGGAAGCTGCAATGCATCTCTTTTGGGAAAAAGGATATGCAGCCACATCCATGGCGGACCTGTCTGCGGCCACCGGTTATGCAAAGCCGGGCCTTTACGCTAATTTCGGCGACAAGGAAGCACTCTATAAAAAGGCCCTGACGCATTATTACTGCGAATTGGGAATACCGCTTATTGAAGAGCTGATTGCCTCACAAGATCCGCTTGCGGTGACTTTACGCCGTTTTCTGACAGCAGTGGCGCATTCCGTCACGGGAAACGGCACGCCGAAGGGGTGTTTCATAGTCAACAGTGCCTTTGACTGCAGCAACGCGGAAGACAGCCTGAAAGAGCTGTCAAAGTCCTACAATCTTGCCCGCCGGGACGCCTTTCGCACCTTGTTGGCAAAGGCACAGACCAAAGGGCAACTTCCACTTGGCGCCGACACACAGGTGCTTGCGGACTTTTTTGCAGGCCAGTCCGCCGCCCTGGCTGCCATGGCCCATTCCGGTGCCAGCCTGGAAGAACTGGAAGCGATGGTTGAAATCGCCTTAAAGGTACTACCTAGCGAACGACGGTAATTCGCTCCGCTGCCCGGGTGACTGCCGTATATAGCCATCGGTCCTTGTGTTCGCGAAAGGCCCAGCTTTCATCGAAGAGGACCACATCGTCCCACTGCGATCCCTGTGCCTTATGCACGGTAAGTGCATAGCCATAGTCAAATTCATCCGCCTTTCGCCGAATGGCATAGGGAATTTGCTCCGCGCCATCCTCAAACATGGCGGGCAACACTTTGACCTTCACTGTTTGCCGCGCCCCAATGTCGTCTTCCGGGATCACATCAAACCGAAGAGTGTTTCCACGTGGCGGCCGCAAACGTTTGACCGTCCAAAGCCCTCCGTTGAGGAGGCCTTTGGTCTTGTCATTGCGCAAACACACGAGTTTGTCACCGACGGCCGGCATTGGCGTTGTAAAGTCTTTCAGTTCCCGAATGCGGCCGTTGTAGAGCCGACGGGTTTTGTTGGTGCCAACCAGGACCTGATCGGAAGCAAGGATTTGCGCCTTGTCGATGTCCCGGCGGTGAATAACCTTACTCTCACCAAAATCACCGTACTCAAGTTTGCCGCCTTCGCGGATATCCATGGACATGCGGACAATCGGATTGTCCTGCGCCTGGCGGTGTACTTCTGTCAGCATCACATCCGGCTCGGCTTCAGTGAAGTAGCCTCCGCCTTTGACAGGCGGCAATTGCGCCGGATCACCGAGAACCAGAACCGGCGTACCGAAGGATAGAAGATCCTTGCCAAGCTCCTCATCCACCATGGAGCACTCGTCGATGACGATCAGTTTGGCAGTTGCTGCCGCACTGTCCCGTTTGATGGCAAATTGCGGACCAGCATCCTCTTCATCGTCCTCGGTCTCCTCCTCTTCCTTGGCGGACCTTGGACGGTAAATCAAAGAGTGGATGGTCCCTGCGTCCTCGCAACCCTTTTGACGCAAGACATGGGCGGCCTTCCCTGTAAATGCGCCGAAACAAACGTCACCGTCGATGCCTTCAGCCAAATGCCTTGCCAGCGTTGTTTTGCCGGTGCCGGCATACCCGAACAAGCGAAAAACCTGGCGGTCTCCACGCCTCAGCCAGCTTGCTGTTTCCGCAAGCGCCTTGTCCTGCTCCGGTGACCAGACCATGAAGTGATTCCCGTTTCGTTCTCCGGCAACCTGCATAGCCTGAATTATCCCTCAGCGCCAAGTGCGGAACTTTTCAGGCATCCCGACGACGAAAAGGCAAACCTTAATAATAAAACTGTCATTTATACCAATGGTTCAAAATAAATTCGGCCTTGTTAATGTTTAAAATTAGGAAATCGGATATACTGACAAAGAAATGAATCGCTTATTATTACATAGATTATAAAACGACAGGACATTGCAGCTAAGAGAAAAACATGACACTCGAGCGCAATAATTTAAACTTGATGGCCAAGAGCAAAACGGGCGGCGAAAGGCAATCAGAACACAAGTCCAGCGTCTCCAGTTCTGCCACCCCAAAAGCTTATTCAAACAAACCATTACTCCCATTTTCCAAGGAAATTGAAACGTTCCTGAACAGGCTCGACACAGCACTTTGGGTGTTTGATGTCGACAACAGCGAGGTCGTCTGGGCGAACCGCGCCGGGTTGGAAATATGGGCTGCAGCGAGTATTCAAGAACTGCAAGCACGCGACCTGAAATCAGACATGTCGCCAGCAATCGAACAGCGGCTACGGCAGTATCAGGCCGATTTCGAAAAGTCCGACGCAATCTTCACTGAAATGTGGACGCTTTATCCACAAGGCAAGCCGATTCCGGTCTGGATTCAGTTTTCCGGATTTCCGCTGGATGATGGCCGCATCGCAATGCTATGCGAGGGGCGGCCAGGTGCTCAAACACAGCCTGAAGCGCTCAGGAGCGCTGATGCACTGTTGCACACCAGGCTAATGATTTCTTTGCACACGGAAGAAGGCGACACGCTGTATCTAAACCCGGCGGCACGGGCAACGTTCGACAGCAACAACAACGCCCTGGCGGATCGGTTCGCCAATCAGAACGACTATCGAAAAGTAATGGAAGCCGTCGGCTCCGATGGCGAAACCTCGCTGATTGCGCAGATGTCCACAGCCACCGGACACAAGTGGCATGAACTGACTGCACGAAGATGCTTCGATCCCGTGTCCGGGCAACCTTCAGTTCTGGTGAGCCAATCTGACGTCAGTGACCTGAAGGCCGCTGAAGCGCATGCCAAAACCCAGGCGCTTACGGATCCTCTCACCAATCTGCCGAACAGATTGGGATTGCCTGCGATTTTCAACCACATGGTGATTGAGGCTGAGCGCAACAACACAATCATTGGCGTCTACTTCATCGATCTGGATCAGTTTAAAAACATCAATGACACGCTTGGCCATGTTCACGGTGACACGTTGCTGGTCCATATTGCTGACACCTTGCGAGGCATTTGCGGCCCCGACGATGCCGCCGTTCGGATCGGCGGAGACGAATTCCTTTATCTGGCGATGGCTCCAGCATCGAACATCGAACAATTGTCCCGGCGGGCGGAAGAGTTGCTTGGCAAGCTTTCTCATCCCGTCAGCTCTGACGGCCGCCGGCTAAACGTCACACCAAGTATTGGAATTGCACGCTGGCCGTATGACACGGAAAACATTCACGGCCTGATGAAGTTCGCCGATCTTGCAATGTACGAAGCAAAAGCGGCCGGGCGGAACCAGTATTGTTTCTTCGAACCCTGGATGAATGAAAGCCACAAGAACGAGCTGGAGCTACTAACCGAATTGCGCGAAGGGCTGGATGCTGGACAGTTCGAAGTTCACTACCAGCCCCGTCTTGACGCAAAGACGAAGAAAATCACAGCGGTTGAGGCTCTTGCACGCTGGCATCATCCAAAACGCGGTCTGGTGTATCCAGCAGACTTTATTCCACTGTGCGAAAAGTCAGGCCTGATTAAAAAACTTGGGGCATTCGTTCTTCAAACTGCGATCAAGCAGCACAGAAAATGGCGCAAGCAAGGCCATTGCATCACGGTTGCAGTCAACGTTTCACAAAGGCAGTTGAATACTGAGGACTTCGCAGAAGATGTGGAGCAGGTGATTTGCAATTGCGGATGTGAGGGCAAGTATCTTGAACTGGAAATGACCGAAACACTGGTCGTGGAAGGCAGCGAAACGGTACACACCAATATAGAACGCGTTCGTCAAATGGGCGTTCGTGTCGCAATCGATGATTTTGGAACGGGTTACTCAAACTTTGCACGGCTCAACGATATGGCCGTTGATTGCATAAAAATCGATCGCAGCCTGGTTCTCGGACTTCCAGACACGGAAGGTTTGCTCAAAATCGTCGTTGCCATGTGCCGCATGATGAATGTGACGATTGTTGCCGAGGGCATCGAAACAGCGGAAGCTGACAAAAAGATTCTGGAACTGGAATGTGACGAACTTCAGGGGTTTTATTACGCCCGTCCTATGCCGGCAGATGACGTCACGCAACTTCTTATGAAATCTGATCCGGGCTCGAAATAGCACTGACCTCAACTGGGCGTCATGGCCGCGGGTAACGTTTCACACCTGTACCGGTGACCGAGAACCCGGTCATATAGGGGTCACGCTCATCAAGAGTGATTGTGCTGGTGCCGGTCTTGACCGCCCAACCTTCTACCGTTGGAACGATGCCTGGTTTCCCGCCAACATCTACGGCCTCTTTGACACCTCCGGCAAAGAGGGAACCGATCACGCTTTCATGGACGAAACTGTCACCGGCCTTCAGGTGTCCGTTGGCGTAAAGCTGCGCCATGCGCGCAGAGGTACCTGTTCCGCAAGGGCTGCGGTCTATCGCCTTGTCACCATAAAAGACCGCATTGCGCGCATCGGCCTTCGGATCGACTGCAGGGCCGGTCCATTGGATGTGGGTAATTCGTTTGATAGCCGGATTTACCGGATGAACGATCTCGAAAGCCTCGTTGAGCGCATCGCGTAGCTTGGGGCTGACCGCGATCAGTTGGTCAACCGGCACTTGGCCGACACCGGCGAAGTTCTCCTGCGGCTCTATGATGGCATAGAAATTACCGCCGTAAGCGACGTCCAGTGTCAGACGGCCGAACTCGGGGCAATCGATTTCCAGCCCTTCGGCCGCCAGAAACGAAGGCACGTTGGTAAGTTTCACCGAGGCGACATGCGGACCGTCCATTTCGTATTCGGCAAGGACCAATCCAGCTGGAGTTTCCAGGCGCGCAACACCGGGGGTGGCAGGCGTCAACAACCCTTCCTCGATCGCCATTGTCACCGTGCCGATGGTTCCATGCCCGCACATCGGCAGGCAACCGGAAGTCTCGATGTAGAGTACGCCAACATCAAAATCATCCGAGGATGGCGGATAAAGAATACTCCCGGACATCATGTCGTGACCGCGCGGCTCGAACATCAGGCCAGTGCGGATCCAATCGTAGTCGGCGACAAACTTTTGCCTACGCTCAAACATGTCCGCGGCCGCAATACGGGGCCCACCCCCAGCGACCAAACGCACCGGATTGCCGCATGTATGTCCATCGATACAAAAGAACGTATGATGCGCCATAAAAGCTCCGCTAAAATCGTGCCGCACTGAAGGGTGATAGATCAATTGCCGGCTCTTCGCCCAATACGAGCGCTGACATAAGCTCGGCGGTAGTTGCCGCTTCGGTCAAGCCGTGATGGGCGTGGCCAAATCCGTAGATGATATCGCGACTTGCAGAAGACGGTCCAATGACTGGTAAACTGTCCGGCAGGGATGGGCGGAAACCCATCCAGCGCTTGCCGGTATCGGCCTTAAGCCCCGGGAAAATCCTCTTTGCCTTCGTGACCATGGCATCTACCCGGCGCCAATTCTCAGGGAGGTTTAGGCCTCCAAATTCAACCGCACCACCGACCCGCAGGCCCGTTTCCAGCTTCGATACCGCAAACCCGTGCCCGGGCAACAAGAAGAAATGCTTGATGTCGATACCGGGCTCTGGAACCGTAATGTTGTAACCGCGCTCCGTATCGAGCGGCACCTTGTCCCCAAGTTGGGCGCAGAGTTCCTTTGACCAGGCACCGCAGGCAACAATCAGCTTGTCCGAAGTTTCAATTGTGCCGTCTTCCAGTCGCAGTTCAGCCCCACCAGAAGTCGGTGACACGGATTGAACGCTCCCTGTGCGGAAGGTTACACCCTGATGCCTCAGCCAATCAGCAATCGACAGGCAGAGCTTCTTCGGATCATCCATCTGCGCCCAGGCAGGCGTCAGCGCGCCCCCGATGATGGAAGGGCCGAGTTCCGGCTCAAGATCACGGAGTTCATCGCCAGAAACTTCTGTAACTTCGATGCCGTAACGGCGCCGCTGGGCCCATGTGTCCTGATAGCTGTTCAGTTTCGCCGTATTGTCAAAGATTTCAAGGCAGCCATTGTAGCGAACCTGATTGTGAGTTCCGGTCAGTCTCCAGACCCGCTCCCAGGCTTCAAGTGCACCGCCATTGAGCGCAGCAAGGGCTTCAGTGCTAGCCTGAACCCGCGATGGACTGGAAGCGGCCAAAAACCTCAGCATCCAGGGCAGTATCTTGAAGGCATAGGCGGGCCGGATAGCCAGCGGCCCAAGTGGATCTGCCATCCACTTGAGCGCCTGTTTCCAAACGCCGGGAGACGCCAGCGGCGCAACATCTGTCCAGGCAATGCCGCCGGCATTGCCCTGACTGGCGCCCGCAGCAGGGCCTTCCTTGTCAAAGATTGTGACTTCGCAACCCCGGCTGACGAGAACAGATGCAGCCGAGAGACCAATGATACCAGCGCCAACGATGTGGATTTTTGGACATGTCATTGCATTAGCAATTCGGCAATTCGGGCCGCTTTGCAAGTGCTTCTTTGATCACTGTTTCCACCCTGTCACGCTCTGCTCCAGAAAGAGCAAGCCGCGGGGCCCGGCACCGGTCGGTGGAGCCAATGGCATGTACCTCAGCCAGCTTGATGTTCTGAACCAGATTTGTTGAGACATCGAGATCAAGAAGCGGACGGAACCAGCGATAGATGTCCAGGGCCTCCTGATAGCGGCCGGCTTGCGCCAGTTTGTAAATGGCAACGGTCTCCTTCGGGAAGGCGACTACAAGACCAGCCACCCAGCCGACAGCACCGACCATCAGGCTTTCCAGCGCCAGATTGTCGACCCCGGTGAAAACATCGAACCGATCACCGAACCGGTTGATCACTTCGGTCACCCGGCGAATGTCGTCGGTGGACTCTTTCATGGCAACCACGAGCGGCTCTTCGGCGAGCTCCTCGAACATGTCGAGTGAGACGTCAACGCCATAGGCGACCGGGTTGTTGTAGATCATCACCGGGAGGCCGGCAGCCCGGGTAACCGTTTTGAGATGGGCCACTGTTTCATGCGGGGCGGATTTGTAGGGCACACCCGGCAGAACCATAAGGCCGGATGCTCCGGCCTTGGCAGCAGCTTCCGCCGCTTTGGCCGCGCGCTTGGTCGAGCTTTCACAAACCGTCATCAAAGCTGGTTTGCCATTGCAAGCATCCATCGCAAGCCTCAGAGAATCCAGTTTCTCCTCCGGCTCCAGAGTCATGGCCTCACCCAAGGAACCACACACGATCAATCCGTCGCAGCCAGCTTCAATCTGCAGCGCAAAGCAACGCGCCATTTCCTTCAAATCAAGCTGATCATCCTCGGTAAACTTGCTCGTTACTGCAGGAAACACCCCACGCCACATGGCCAAACCCTCTTTCAAGTTCAATGTTGAGGCGGACAATGCGCCGGGGCTTTCAATTTGTCAACAACTGATATATCAAGTGTACACGAATTTCATACTGTAAAAGCCTCGGCTAGGAATTGGAGGTCTGATGGCAGAAGAAGAAAGCCTGTCCCAAACAGCCTACAGGCGTTTGGAGGAAGATATCGTCACGCTGAAGCTGAAACCGGGCGAAGCGCTGACTGAAAATAGACTGGCTCAGGAACTGGACATGGGCCGGACTCCAATCCGGGAAGCCATTCAGCGGCTCAGCTGGGAAGGGTTGATCGCAATCCGGCCGCGCCTTGGTGTCGTGGTCGCGGACATTCATCCAGGCGATTTCACCCGCGTGCTTGATGCGCGTCACGCGCTGGAAATGCTGCTCGCAGGGTCATCAGCGCGGCTGGCCAGCAAGAACGAACGCACTGCCCTGCACGCTTGCGCCGACCAAATGCGAACGGCAGCTTCAAATCACGATGTCGAGAATTTTCTGAGGCTGGACAAACGCTTCGACGAGATCGTTGCAAAGGCTTCCTGCAATCCGTTCGCGGCAAAGGCGGTCGCGCCACTGCAAACGCTCAGCCGCCGCTTCTGGTTCCGTTATTTCGGCGAAAGCGATCTGAACGCTGCTGCCTGGAACCACCTTGAGCTGATGCAGGCGATCGAGGCGGGGGATGAAAAAGGTGCATCGGAAAAGGCCGATGAGCTCATGCAATATCTGAGGCGCCAGGCAGCTGCACTTGTAAGCCTTTAGGCCACGCCTCACAAATGAGGACGTGACCTTGGCCGCACTGCTGCCTGTGTGACTATTTTGCGGGCGTTGGCGCGTCTGCCTTAAGCAGCCAGGTGAACAGGATCAGCGCCAGCACGGCGCCCGCCAATTCGCAGAAGATAAAGCCCGGCAGATCGATTGGCCGAATGCCTGAAAACGTATCGGTGAAGCTTCGGGAGATCGCAACTGCAGGATTTGCGAAGGAGGTCGAAGCCGTAAACCAATAGGCTGCCGTGATATAAAGCCCGACGAGCCAGGGAACCGCAGCTTCACGAAAACGGATACCGGCAAGGATTGATGCAACGAGACCGAAAGTTGCGACAACTTCGGCCACCCATTGCCCTGCACCTGTTCGCACCGTTGCCGACGTCTGTAAAAGCGGCAATTCAAACATCATGTGAGCGACGATTGAACCAAAGATCCCACCTAGGATTTGAACCAGGATATAGGCCCCGGCAATTGCGATCGGGATCTCACGCCTCAGCGCAAAAACGACTGTTACCGCCGGGTTGAAATGCGCACCGGAAATTGGCCCCAGCATGGTGATCAGAACCACCAGAATAGCACCTGTTGGAATCGTATTTCCAAGCAGCGAGACCGCAACGTCATCGGACAAGCGGTCCGCCATGATACCGGAGCCGACAACGGTTCCAACCAGCATCGCAGTGCCTAAAGCCTCAGCGACCAACCGGCGGTCTATTGAATAGGTACCCATGATCTACTCCGCCAATTAATCTTCGATGTTGCCAATGGCTGAAATCTTGGACTTCGCATCACTTGAACTGAGAGCGTCGTCGGGCAGCGATAAAAACCGTTCGATCCGCCGCTGCATCCGCTCGTAGGCCAAATCAAACGCCGCGCCCCGTTCAGCATCATTGCCGTCAACGGATGCAGGATCTGGGATCCCCCAATGCACCACCATTGGATGTCCCGGCCAGATTGGGCAGGCTTCGCCAGCCGCGCTGTCGCAGACGGTCACGATTAGGTCCATTTTCGGGGCGTCTGCGCCGGAGAATTCCTCCCAGCTCTTTGAGCGGAACCCCTCCGTTGGCAGGCCATGCCGTTCAAGGCAGGTGAGTGCATCGGGATTGATCATTCCGCGCGGAGTCGATCCGGCAGAAAAGGTTGCATAGTCACCCTGGCCCAGGTGACGCAAGATTGCCTCTCCCAGAACCGACCGCGCAGAATTGGCGGTGCACACGAACAAGACGTTACGCATCGATGTAAAGATCCCAAATCGGAAGGATGTGCCTTAGCTAAGACTGGATTCCTTCTCAGCTTCCGGCGAAAGGATGGACAAAAACGGCGCGCAAAGTTCCGGATTCCCGCCACAGCAGTCCTGCAGCAGATAAGTCACCAGGCTTTGCATTGCCGTGAGGTCGGATGAATAGATGATTGAACGCCCGTCCCGTTCGGCGTGCACAAGACCGGAGCGGGACAAAACGCCCAAATGCGTCGACAGGGTATTCGGTTTTACATCAAGTGCATCTGAGACAGCTCCGGCAGTCATGCCTTCCTTTCCCGCCTTCACCAACAGGCGAAAGACATCAAGGCGCGTTTCCTGGCCAAGCGCTGCGAGCGCATCAAGTGCGTTATCCTTGTTCATAATTCGAAATTAGCCGAATTATCGAACTATCACAACCGAAAAACCCGCTCAAAACCAAACAAGGCTACAGAGAAGGCCAAGTCTTTCTAATACCCAAGACAATGAAGCGGCAGCCCTTTAGCCGCCGCTCCCAATGCAATTCCGCTTTTTGATGACACCCCGGCTTAGGCTGCTTTGGCGGCTAGCCGCTTCCGGATGCTTTCAACATCTGCCCGCGGTGTCGCGGCAAACAGCGTCTTTGTGTAGTCGTGTTGCGGATTCTCGAACACCTCGTCGCGGGTACCGTATTCCACCACTTCACCGAAGTACATCACCATCACCTTGTCTGCGAGATAGCGCACCACCGACAAATCGTGACTGATAAAGACAAAGGTGAGCCCCATTTCATCTTGCAAGTCTTTGAGTAGGTTGAGGATCTGCGCCTGAACAGACAAATCAAGGGCAGAGACCGGCTCATCCAGAACCAGCAGTTTAGGCTTCAACATGATGGCCCGGGCAATCGCAACGCGCTGACGCTGCCCCCCGGAGAACATATGCGGATACCGGCCGTAATGTTCGGGTTGCAGGCCGACCTTTTTGAGCATCTCAAGCGCCATGTCCCGCCGCTCAGCAGCCGGCATGTCTGTGTTGAGAAGCAGCGGCTCCTCCAGAACGTGACCAATTTTCTGACGCGGGTTCAAAGAGCCATAAGGGTTTTGAAAGACGATTTGCACTTTCTGGCGCATGTCCTGCGAAATCCCGGTCTTGGAGATGTCGATCGGCAGGCCATCGACTTCGATGGTCCCAGAGGATTGCGCATCGATCATGGTCAGCATGCGGGCCAGCGTTGACTTACCGCAACCGCTTTCGCCAACGACGGCCAATGTAGAGCCGCGCTCGACATCAAAGGAAACATCCTTGACCGCGGTAAGCGTACTGGCCGGTTTGAACATTCCTCCTTTGATGTCGTAGGTGCGATAAAGATCGCGGACCTTGAGGATCGTATCAGCCATCAGAATCCTCCAGCTTCGGCAAAGTCACTGACCGTCGGCAGACGATCGCCAGTTGCATTCTCAGGCAAGGCAGACAGGAGCGCTTTGGTGTATGGACTTTGCGGTTTCTCAAAGAGGGACAGAACGCCTGCCTCTTCCATTTTTCGTCCCTGATATTGAACGATCACCCGATCCGCGGTTTCTGCAACCACACCCATGTCATGGGTGATCATTATCAGTCCCATGCCGCTGTCCTGTTGCAATTTCACCAAAAGATCCAGGATCTGTTTCTGGATTGTCACGTCAAGCGCAGTGGTTGGCTCATCCGCGATCAGGAGTTTTGGAGAACAAGCAATCGCCATTGCGATCATGACGCGCTGGCATTGTCCGCCGGACATTTGGTGCGGGAAAGCACTGTAGCGTCCTTCCGGATCCGGCAGCCCAACCGCGTGCATCAGTTCAATAACGCGGTCCTTGATCTGGCGGCCCTTAAGGTTTGTGTGCGTCTTCAGCGTTTCGCCAAGCTGGAAACCAACGGTGAAACACGGATTGAGGCTGGCAATAGGCTCCTGGAAGATCATCGAGATTTCCCTGCCGATAACCTTCCGACGGTCCTTTGGCGATAATGTCTGCAGGTCCAGGTCTTCAAACGCCATCTTGTCCGCTGTGATTGTTGCCGTATCAGGCAACAAGCCCATCATTGCCAGCATGGCAACGGATTTTCCCGATCCCGATTCCCCGACAATTGCGAGAACTTCACCGGCATCGACCGTGTAATCGACCCCATCCAGCGCCCGGAACGGGCCTTTGGCCGTATCAAACTCGACCTGAAGGTTTCTGATTTCAAGAAGAGACATCTTGTTAGCTCCTCTTCAGTTTCGGATCGAGCGCAT
This sequence comes from Roseibium sp., assembly GCA_965230705.1. Lineage (GTDB taxonomy): Bacteria > Pseudomonadota > Alphaproteobacteria > Rhizobiales > Stappiaceae > Roseibium. The sequence continues at coordinate 1,622,571 of CBDDLN010000002.1, forward strand.
CGCGTAGGCCGTCACCGACCAGGTTGATTGCAAGCACGGTGATCAGGATCGCAAGCCCCGGGAAAGTCACAACCCACCAGGCGCTCAGAATGAATTCCCGAGCTTCGGAGAGCATCGTGCCCCACTCCGGCGTTGGCGGCTGCGCGCCCATTCCCAGAAAGCCCAGCGCTGCTGCATCGAGGATCGCATTTGAGAACGACAAGGTCGCCTGCACGATCAAGGGTGCCAGACAGTTGGGCAGGATCGTCTTGAACATCAACCGAAAATGCCCCGCGCCCGCCACCTTGGCCGCAACTACGTAATCACGGGAACGCTCAGCTAGAACGGCTGCGCGGGTCAACCGCACGAAGTGCGGCTGAAGAACGATTGCGATTGCAATCATCGCGTTGATCAAACCAGGACCAAGAATAGCAACCAGAACCAGCGCAAGCAGAAGGGCGGGGAAGGACAGGATGATGTCCATCAACCGCATGATCATCGTATCCACCGGCCCGCGCATGTAGCCCGCAATCAGACCCAGAATGATGCCGCCGCTAAGGGAAACAACAACAACCAGAACACCGATGAAAAGAGAAAAGCGCGCGCCAAAGATCAGCCGGGACAGAATGTCTCTTCCAACGGCATCTGTGCCGAGCAGAAAGCTGGTTGAGCCTCCCTCCTCCCAGAACGGTGGTGTCAGGAAACTGTCGCGGTACTGGAAGCCCGGGTCGTGCGGGGCGACCAATGGTGCAAAGATCGCGAGAAGCACCAGCAGAACAAACACAGCCAACCCGATAACGGCGCCTTTGTTTTGCGAGAAATAGTACCAGAACTCGCGGAAAGCAGCCCAGGTAGCATTCCGGCTTTCCATTTCGATTTGGTCGGCCACATTTCCGGTAACCGGAGAAGTCTTTTTCATATCGTTTTCCTCCGGCTCAATTGTGGCGAATGCGCGGATTGATGAGTCCGTACAGCACGTCAACCGATAGATTGACGAGCATGACGATCCCGGCAATCAGCAACAGGCCGCCCTGGACGACGAAATAGTCACGCCGCGAAATGCTGTCGAGCATCCACTTGCCGATCCCGGGCCAGGAGAAAATGGTCTCCGTCAGGATCGCTCCGCCTAGAAGAACACCAACCTGCAGGCCAATGGTCGTGATCACCGGAATAAGTGCATTTCTGAGTGCATGCAGACCGATCACCCGCGAAGGCGAAAGACCTTTGGCCCGTGCCGTTCGGACATAGTCCTCCCCCAAGACCTCCAGCATTGCAGACCGGGTCTGGCGTGCAATCACGGCAAGGGGGATCGTTGCGAGAACGATCGATGGCAGGATCAGGTGCCGGACGGCAGAAAGAAATGCCCCCTTCTCACCAGACAACCAACTGTCGATCAGCATGAAGCCGGTTACTTGCGGGAAGAAATAGAGCAAGGAGATCCGGCCCGTTACCGGTGTCCACTGGAGAACCCCTGAAAACAGGATGATCAGCAGCAGCCCCCACCAGAAAATTGGCATCGAATAACCGACCAGGGCAGTGCCCATGATTGTTTGGTCCCAAAACGATCCGCGCTTCACAGCGGCAAAGATACCTGCTGGAATACCGATCGAGACCGCTAAAATGATCGCACAAAGCGCCAATTCAGCAGTTGCCGGAAATAGCGTCAAAAACTCATCCAAAACAGGTTTCTTCGAGGCAAATGATGTGCCGAGATCGCCCTGGAAAATTCCGAAGATGTAGTCGAGATACTGCTGCCAATAGGGCTTGTCGAAACCAAGCTGGCGCATGACCTCAAGTTTGCGTTCCGGCGTAATCCCGCGCTCACCGGCGAGCAGTTCGGCCGGGTCCCCAGGAAGCAGACGGATAAAGGAGAAGGCGACGAGCGTGACACCAAAGAAGGTCGGTATCAACAAGCCAAGACGGCCTAGGAGGAAGCGGAGCATAACATGTGTCCAGATAAGACGAACCGACGTGTCCGGTCCGTTGTCAGACCAATCACGCCGGCCGATTTACAGAAAATGCCGGTGTATGGCACCGGCATTTTCCAATTTTTGATTACTCAGCGATATCCACGCCCTTGAACCAGTGACCACCCAGCGGGTCCATCACATAGCCAGAGACCTTGGCAGACATCGGCATATGCACGACGGAGTGCGCGATGGTTGCCCAAGGAGCTTCACGCTTGAACACAACCTGAGCTTCTTCATAGAGCTTGGTGCGCTCGGCCTTGTCAGAAACGACCTTTGCTTTCTGGACCAACGCTTCGAACTCGTCGTTGCACCATTGTGCACGGTTGGAGCCACCGACACCGTCACAGCCGAGAAGAACGGCAAGGAAGTTGTCAGGGTCACCGTTGTCACCGGTCCAGCCGAGCAGAACGGCGCCGTCGCGTTCGACATCCTTGGAGCGGGACAGGTACTCACCCCATTCGTAGGAAACGATTTCAACCTTGACGCCCACCTTGTCGAAGTCGGCCTGAATGACTTCAGCCATACGGCGTGCATTCGGGTTGTACGGACGTTGAACAGGCATCGCCCAGACCTTCATGGAAAGGTCGGACACACCGGCATCGGCCAGCATTTTCTTCGCCAGCTCCGGATCGTAAGCATCGTCCTTGATGGCGTTGTTGTAGGACCACATGGTCGGCGGGATCGGGTTCTTTGCTGCCTGACCAGAACCCTGGAAAACAGCATCGAGGATCGCCTGCTTGTTAATCGCGTGGTTCAGCGCCTTACGGACTTCCTTCTTGTCGAACGGAGCCACTTTGGTGTTGTAGGCGAGATAACCAACGTTAAGGCCCTGCTGCTCCATGAGCGTCAGTTTGCTGTCCGCCTTGATGTCGGCGATATCTGCCGGTGCCGGATAAGGCATGACATGGCATTCGCCAGCTTTCAGCTTCTGCAAACGAACAGCAGCATCCGGGGTGATTGCGAAGATCAGGTTGTCGATCGCTTCCTTGCCGGCCCAATAGTCAGGATGCGCAGCATAACGGATGACTGCATCCTTCTGATACCCGACAAAGGAGAAAGGACCCGTTCCGATCGGCTGCTGGTTCAATTGCTCCTTCTTACCGTCTGCTTCCAGTTTTGCTGCATATTCCGCAGACACAACAGAAGCAAAGTCCATGGCAAGGTTTGCAATCATCGGCGCTTCCGGACGGTTCAAAACGAACTTAACGGTGTGGTCGTCGACTTTCACGATTTCCTTGATGAGATCTGGCATGGACATGCCGTTGAAGTATTCCCAGGCGGTGCCCGGTGTGTACTCGTGCCAGGCATGATCTTTCTTAAGCTGACGCTCAAAGGAAAAGACAACATCATCGGCGTTGAAATCACGGGTCGGTGTGAAGAACGGCGTCGTGTGGAACTTGACACCCTTGCGCAGCTTGAAAGTGAATTCCAGACCATCTTCAGATACGTCCCAGCTTTCAGCCAGACCCGGCTCTACATCTGTTGTGCCGAGTTTGAATTCGACCAGACGGTTGTAGAGTGGTTTTGAGGACGCATCGAATGTCGTGCCCGCGGTATAGAGGGCGGTGTCAAAGCCTTCCGGTGATCCTTCAGAGCAATAGACAAGCGTCTTGGCGGAAACGGCGGACGCAGCCATCACCGCAATGCTTGCGCCCAGAAGGCTGACCTTCAGGGATTTGCTGATGTTCATGGAATTATACTCCCCTAAATGATTAGGCGGACCTCGCAGCTATTGGACGTGCGAAACAAGCTGGTCCGCTGAAGGCAAAAATAAGGCCGGTTTTTGGCGCGAAATCAACCGCCAAAACATTTCTAATTTTGAGCCTAAATTGAAATAATTTTACTAGGTAAGCATTACTGCCGTAACATTCGACCTAAAATGACCTGACATACGCAATCACATTCCCAAAGGGAACCCCAACATCAATCCGGCAAGCTATTGAAATTACTACAACCCGGCCCCAACCAACAAAAAATTGCACATCTCAAAAACTGTAATCAGACCGTGTTCTATTAACCGCATCCCGCCAGCCGGTCAGAAGTATTTTTCTCGTTTCAGCATCCATTTGAGGAGAAAATCTCTTGTCCAACTGCCATCGTGCGGCAAATTCATCCTTGTCAGGCCAAACGTCGGCTCTCGATCCGGCGAGCCAGGCGGCGCCAAGCGCTGTTGTTTCGATAACCTTGGGCCGATCGACAGGCGCACCCAAAATGTCCGCCAGAAACTGCATGGTCCAATCGGAAGCAGTCATTCCACCATCAACCCGCAAAACCGTTTCATCGCCGGGGTTCCAATCGGCATGCTTGGCTTCAAGGAGATCACACGTTTGAAAACCGACACTCTCCAGAACGGCCTTGGCAATTTCCCGCGGTCCCGTTGAGCGAGTCAGACCAAACATGGCACCTCTGGCATCCGCGTCCCAATATGGTGCTCCCAGCCCAACAAAAGCAGGAACCACATAGACCTGCTGCCCCGGATCCGCCTCCTCTGCCAACTTCTGGCTTTCTGACGCGTCACTAATGATACCAAGGCTGTCCCGCATCCATTGAACCGCAGCACCAGCAACAAAAATCGAGCCTTCAAGTGCGTAGGTTGTCTCACCATTCAACCGGTAGGCGATGGTCGTCAGGAGCCGGTTTTTGGAAGGAACAGCATCCGCTCCAGTGTTCATCAGCGCAAAACACCCGGTTCCGTAGGTCGACTTGACCATGCCCGGCTCGAAACATGCTTGCCCGAGAGCCGCCGCCTGCTGATCACCAGCAACGCCATAGATCGGCAAAGATCGGCCGAAAAGCGCTTCGTCTGTCCAGCCGAAATCATCCGCGCTGTCCTTGACTTCCGGCAACATCGACATCGGGATTCCAAGAAGGCCGCAAAGCTCCTCGTCCCAGGCGTTGTCGTGAATATTATAGATGAGAGTTCTGGATGCATTGGTGGCATCCGTCACGTGCTGTTTGCCGCCGGTGAGGTTCCAGATCAACCAAGTGTCAATCGTTCCAAATACAAGGTCACCACGTTCTGCCCGGGCTCTTGCACCGTCCACGTTGTCCAGCACCCAGGCAATCTTGGTTCCGGAAAAATATGGATCCATCAAAAGGCCGGTCTTTTTGGAAAAAACGGCCTCGTGTCCAGCTTCTCTCATTTTCGCGCAGAAATCCGAGGTCCTGCGATCTTGCCAGACAATAGCGTTATAGACTGGTTCACCGGTTGCCCGGTCCCAGACAAGCGTGGTCTCACGCTGATTGGTGATCCCAATCGCTGCGATGTCCTGCACGGTGTGTTCGGAGTTCTCCAGCGCCTCTTTGCAGACAGCAACAGTGCTGCTCCAGATGTCGGCGGCGTCATGTTCGACCCATCCGGATTTGGGAAAATGTTGCGGAAACTCCTGTTGGCCAACGCTGAGCGGGGTGAAATCCGGACCAAACAGTATAGCCCGGCTGGATGTTGTTCCCTGATCGATGGACAGCACCACGCCCGCCATTGCAATTCTCCCAGTCAAACTTTTTCTTCGGCGCAGTTAAGCGCTGTCTTGATTTTCTGGCCAGGCCGGAGCCTAACAGTCCCTTGTTTCATTTGCGGGCCCGCAACGCACTCCAGGCGCAAAACGAACCTAATTCGCAATGAATTCGAAACTAAACAAAACCAAATTGAAACTCAATCAGTCAAACACCGCATATTCGAACGACTATCCAGCGGCATGTATCGAACAGGTTGAATGAAGGCGATCTCCGCCATCTCCCTCCACCGATATGGTCCCTGTCACCTTATTTGACGGCATCTGCTTCACCAGAGGCCACAACTGGGGGCGGAGCGGCGTGGTAGGTGATTTGCGGGAACGGGATCTCAATACCCTGTTCATCGAACACTTCCTTGACGCACTCATTGAAAGCCCGCCCGACCGACCATTGATCCCCGGGTGTCGTCTTGATCCGGACCCGAATATTGACCGAACTATCTGCGAATTGGGTGACACCGTGAATTTCAAAATCACCAATGATCCGCGAACCGTACTCGGTCTCCTTGAGGCGGTCGAATGCCTCTTGCAGCGCCTTCTTCGCTGTCTTGATGTCTGTATCGTAAGACACGCCGATGATGCCGACGTGATAGGAAAAGCCGCGCATGAAATTTGATACCATGTCGACGGATGAGAACGGCACCACATGTGTAGTCCCCTCCAGGTCGCGCAATCTGACGGACCGCACTGTCAACCGTTCGACCGTGCCTGTTATCCCGGCCACGGTGACCACATCCCCTTCATTCATCGCGTTTTCGATCTGAATGAAAGCCCCGGTAATGATGTCCTTAACCAGTGTCTGTGCACCAAAGGAAATCGCCAGACCAACGACACCAGCACCTGCGATCAGCGGCCCGATGTTGATACCAACTTCAGACAGTGCCAGCAGCGAAGCCATCACGATAATCACCACGGTAAAGGCGTTGCGGAACAGCTGAAAAAGCGTCCGTTCCCGTGCAGTCACCATGTAACCAGCGCGATCGCGCAGGCGCAGATCCACCCAGGACATGATCGCCAGCCAAATCGCAAAAGCGGCCATCAGAACAAACAAAGCCGAACTGTACCGGCTGACTATGCTCAAACCCTGCGCACTTTTCAGCCAGTCCAGGAAACTTACGATTTCCCAGATATCAAGCAATATCAGCACCGTCGTGAGGAAGACGGCAAAGCGGAGGACTTTCAGGATTCGTGGAACAAAGGCATTTAGCCTGCTCTGAAGAGCCGGTAAGTTTCGCTGAAAACTCTCAGGCAGTCTAATTCCACCCGTAATCGCCCGCGTCATCATGAGGGAAAGCAGAACACCGCCCATGATCGTAAGGATCGACAAGCCAGTCGATCTGAAGATGATCGCCATGGCATTGAATGGTCTGAACAGCCAGACCATGAACACCATGAAAATGTAGAAATAGGCACCCAGATGCCACAAGCGGGCGAACAAAAACACCGACCGTTTCGTAAGTGCCCCGGAAAACCGCTCGGCATAATCCCTGATCCCCGAAGCAACACGATCGCGGTTGCGATACACGAGCACGGTCATGATGACCGCTCCCGTCAGAACCACCAGAAAACGCACCCCGTTGCCAATAACAAAGGAGATCGCCTGATTGGCGACGGGTACCGCGAGCATGAGCCCGTAAATCAACCACGCAAAAACAAATCCCAGCCATCGGGTCCAGTAGATTGAAGCTTCGTCTTTAAATGGCAAAAGGCGCAAATAGGGTCTGGAAGGTGCGAAGACGAACCTCAGACCGACCTTTGCCAAACCCGTTACCAAAAACGCATTCAGCGTCAGGCTTTCAAGTAGCGATACGCCGGTCTCAAGTCCTCCAAAGCTTGAAAGCGCCACCGCATATCCGCCGCCCCACCCAATCAGAACCGTGCCAGCATCCAGCCCTGTCGTGAAAACCAGGATAAGCGTCCGCAGCGTCCAGCCTCCATATCGGGCTTTGAGATCCAGACGCCGATGGGCGACTGCGACGAATCGTTGGCCCAGAAAGTAGAACGCAATGGCAACTGCAAGCACCAGCAACACTTCCAGAATGGCCTGATTGAGCTTTTCCCAACGAACCTTCAGGGAACCGTCCAGCAACAAACGCACGCCCTTCAACGAATGGTTCATACGTTCAACAATGAGGCCTGCATCAAGCGCCAGGACACGGGTGTATTCGCCTAACCGGACAGCAAACGTCTGCGTTGCCGGCATACTCTTTTCTGCAGCTGACTCGGCGGATTGAGTAGATTGGCCGGCTGTAGACGGGACCGAACTCCCTTCTTGATGCGGTGAAGGTGTTCTTTCAGAGGAGGTTGTTTGGTTTGAGCTGGAAGCCTTGGAAGCGGCAGTACTTCCCGCTCCCGCGCTTTCCTGTCCGCTTCCGCTTGCTTCCAGTGTGCGGAGTTGCTCGATCAGCGCTTCCCGGCCCTTCGGATCTTCCAACAAACGGATAAGCGCTTCGCTGGCTTCCGGGACCGAGTATTGAATCGGCTCATTCTGCGCTCCTGCCTCCTGAGCAAAGGCATTGACGGTTATCAAACAAAACAGGAGCATCGCACAGATGCGCAAAAGAGCGGTCATCTTCAATTCCGGTCACACTTCGTTTCCAACGGAGGTCAGCCGCAAATCACCAGCCGCCCACGGCCGAATCCTAATGCGCCTTCGCAATCTTACAAGCCGAAAGTACGCCCCTTCCTGCCATGGAAAGACTGCGCCCGCGGCCGACCCGGTTCCAATTCCGCATCTTCTTCTCAAGAACTCCAGCATGTGTTCGTTGGCAAACCAGTTCACCAGACGACCACGCCAATTGGAAATTGCATTCCTTGGCAATTACAGCAGTGGTTTTACTTTCTATTCATGAACTTTTGTAACCTAGTCCTAAGCCTCCTTGAGGCATTCTGTCTGCTGAAGAGGAAAACATGACGCAGGCACTGTTAGACTTGGCCAGACAGAAAACTCCGGAGGCCCTCGCGGAGTTGGTAGTTGGGATTTCTGAAATCATTTTCAGGAATGTCGATTCCGCGTCCGACACCGAGCTGAACCTGTTCTCCGAAATATCTCTTCTGCTCTACGCCACCCTGCCAACCGAAAGCCGTATCGAACTTTCCCGGCAGATGGCCAGCCAGCAACGGGCCCCGGTTCAGCTCGCCATGAAACTGGCGGAAGATGAAGAAGATATTGCGAGGCCGATGCTGACCCATGGAGCATGTTTTAGCCAGGAGGACCTGGTGGAACTTGTTCAGAGAGTCAGTAAGAAACATCTGGAATTCGTTGCATGCCGGCGGGATATAGATACCAAGGTTTCCGACGAACTGATCAAGCGCGGCACAAAAACAATCCGCAGGATTTTGGCGAGCAATCGCGACATTCGCCTGTCGCGCCTTGCCCTTCAAGCGCTGGTCAAAAACTCCGAGGAAGATGTTGTCTTGCGCGAAGATCTGGTCTTGCGACCTGACCTCACTCCCCGGCTTTGCGAAAGAATGCTCACATTTGTCGATGAAACGACACAGAAAAAGCTTCGCGGCATTCTGTCCGGATCCCTATCGGCCGATGACCGGGAACAAATTGCGCGCTTCAAACAATTGCGCCGCGACTTCGGACCGTCTCTCGACACGCTGAACATGCGCAAACTTTGGAAGCTGGCGCAAAACGCGGGAGTAACTCTGGATGAGCTCATCACGCTGCTGCTCGAGGACGATCGGCTTCCGCACGTTATCGAACTTGTGGCCTACTTGAGCCAGAAGTCTGTAAGCGAATTGCGCCATGCTATTTATAAAGGCGGTGCAGAGGTGATAGCCGCAGCAGCAAATCAGCTGGAAATCAAACCCAAGACTTTCACGCTTCTTTCTGTTGTTCGATGCCGGCACTTGGGCATTCCCGAAAGCCAGGCGGACGAATGGGTGAAAACTTTTCTGAATTCATCCCCAGACCGCTGGCGGCGTGCCAACAAGAACAGTTCCGCTTTCGCAGCCAGCAGAGGCCGGAGGGAAGCTGCAAAGCAGCGCCGGAACGGCCCCAACCGCCAACAACGCCTGGCAGCTATCTGATCCGAAAACACAAGTTGGCAGCCAAAGCCGCAGACAAAGCTGCAGCCCCGTAAAACCATAACCCTGGTAGAACTGCAGCATCGGCAAGGCCGCTGGTCTTGGCTGCAAACAGCACCAAAGCGACCAGCATCACATCAAGCATCGACCATTTGCTTACGGCTGACAAAAGAGACAGCGAACGCCCCCGCCCGCCGGTGATAGCGGCAACATGGGTCAACAGGATTTTAAGTCCCGGCAATCCAATCGAAAACAAACCGATCAATAAGGCCAGCAGTGGCTCTTCATCTGCCCACAGCGTCAAGACGACCTCTATCAGCGATGGTTTGTCCTCAAGGAAATAGAGGCGTTCGAAACGCATCAAGGGCAGGGTCAGTCCCAGGGCGAAGGAAAAAGTTGAGACAGGTAAGAGCAGGGCGATAAAAAGACGCATGGATCACATGATGCAATGAGGGCGGACCGGACGCGATAAAATACCGTGCCTCGCCCAACGTCCAGATCAAATCGCACTTTTTACCGCATCCTCACCCTCCGCACGAAAACCAGGACAACCAACCGGCAAGGAACCTGAGTCCGCGTCTAGGCGAGCCCATTCCGGCAAGAGTCATCCGGGGCTGTTGCAAATCAGGCTCTGGAAAGCGCGCCCATCACTCAATAAGTCAAAATCCGACGAGCGCGATTTTTCAGCAATATGTGTGCCGCCACGTCCCGCCAGCGCACCAAAATGCTGGCAGGTCTGAACAATACCAAAAAGAAACTATCGACCGCGTGACCAGATCAGCGAGCCCGCGCCCGCGCAGCAATCTCGTCGAGCTCATCCTGCTCGGCCAGTTCCTGAGCCGTGCGCTCCCGCAAATGATCCCTCTCCTCAAGCTGCTCGAATTTCTTCAGCTCTTCGATCGCTTCGGACAGCTCGTCACGCGCACGCTCCAATTGCTCATCGAGTTCCAGAGCGGAATTCTTGAGATTGTCGCGCCGTGTTGCCGCTGCCTTGGCAAACGTCGGATAGGCAAAGTGGGTCACGTCGGTGATGCCGACACGTTCCTGCTCGGTCCGAATCTGGTCATCCAGTTCGTCGGCCATTCGGTTGAATTCGGCGATCATTGACTCAATCTGCGCCAATTGCCGCCTTTTATCATCGACCTGAAACCGCTTCAGGCGAATGAGACTGTCTCGGGTTTTCATTACTCAATACTCCCTAACTGGAGCATGCTACCCCAGAGTCATTTCCAAAAGGTTGGCAAGCTGCAAATATCCATCTTCTAATGAGGTATGTTCGTTTTTTTGTTGGTTCAGGAACGATTCCAGGGCATCGAAACGCATTATAGCCTCATCCACATTGGGATCCGAACCTTTTCGGTACGCCCCAAGACGGATCAATTCCTCCATATCCGTGTAGGTGGACAGGAGCTGACGCGCTTTCCTCAAAACAGGTAGATATTGATCTGGCACACAGCGGGGCATCGTTCTTGAAACCGACTTCAAAACATTAATAGCCGGATAGCGGCCCCGCTCCGCAATTCCGCGTTCCATGACAACGTGGCCGTCGAGAATTCCGCGCACCGCATCAGCAACCGGCTCATTGTGATTGTCGCCTTCAACGAGGACCGTAAAAAGCCCCGTAATGGATCCGCCCCCAGTCCGGCCTGGGCCCGCCCGTTCCAGGAGCCGTGGCAACTCGGTAAAGACGGTTGGCGTGTACCCTTTTGAGGTTGGCGGCTCACCAATGGACAGCCCGATTTCGCGCTGTGCCATGGCAAAACGGGTCACAGAATCCATCATGCAGAGCACATTCGCACCCTCATCACGAAAATGTTCCGCCACGGTCATTGTCAAATAAGCAGCCTGACGGCGCATCAAGACGCTCTCGTCCGACGTCGCGACGATCACCACCGACCGCGCAAGGCCCTCTTCACCGAGATCGTCTTCTATGAACTCCTGAACCTCGCGGCCACGCTCGCCAATCAGGCCAATAACTGCGACATCACAATTTGTATTGCGGGCCAGCATCGACATGAGCACCGATTTACCGACGCCCGAACCGGCAAAAATACCCATTCGCTGACCTTCGCAGCAGGTCACAAATGTATTAAGGGCGCGTACGCCCAGATCAAGAGGCGGGCCGACACGGGCCCGCTCGGATGCTGGAGGCGGTGAACTTCGCAATTTGCGAGGCGTTTCGCCACCAGCGATCTCTCCCTTGTTGTCTATCGGCTCACCCATCGCGTTGATGACACGGCCCAGCCACGAATTGGCCGGATGTACGACACTGTCTCTTGCGCTGATGACGGCCTTGCAGCCCATACGGACGCCTTCTAAGCCTGAAAATGGCATACACAAGGCGTGGTGATCCCGGAACCCAACAACCTCAGCGGGAACCTTGGGGTTTTCTTCCCCACTGTCGATCATGAGTCGCGAGCCGACACTCATCTCGTGGATCGGCCCTGCGATTTCCACAAGCAGCCCCTGTACGGCGACAACACGCCCGTAAATTTCCGTAGGCATGAGCGAATCAATATCGGCAAAAAGCGACTTCAACACCAATTCCTTTCCGAAGTTAACGGATTTGGTAACCGATCGTTTACGTCTCTGGTTAATGTTAACGATTGGAACGCCGCGAGGCGAGCGCCATTTCAAAGTCCAGTGGGTTTCTGGAAATGAGTCTGGTTGGAGTCGGGTATTCCGATTTCCTAAAGTAAAACATTAACCGGGAGAATTCCTGATATTTTTGGGGATTCAAGATCTTGGTTGTTTTTCACAGATTCGTTTTTGCGGAGCTTGCCGCTACGAATCAGAATTTGTTAACCATAAGGCTCTAGCTTTGAGTCGGGGTTAAGACAGTCCTTCGTAGCACGCACCGACAGAGGCCGTTGCGACTTGCCCAGGAAAGGCAACAAAAGGGGATTGGCATGCGTGTATTGTTGATTGAGGATGATAGCGCGACAGCGCAAAGCATCGAGTTGATGCTGAAGTCCGAGAACTTCAACGTCTACACGACAGATCTTGGCGAGGAAGGAATCGACCTCGGCAAGCTGTACGATTACGACATTATCATGTTGGACCTAAACCTTCCGGACATGTCCGGATATGAGGTTCTCCGCACACTTCGCGTTTCAAAAGTTAAGACGCCGATTTTGATTCTATCCGGCAATGCCGGCATTGAAGACAAGGTGCGCGGTCTCGGCTTTGGAGCCGATGACTACATGACCAAGCCGTTCCATAAGGACGAGCTGGTCGCTCGCATTCATGCGATCGTCCGCCGCTCCAAGGGACATGCGCAGTCGGTCATCGTTACTGGCGACCTGAAGGTCAATCTGGACACCAAGACCGTCGAAGTCGGCGGACAGCGGGTCCATCTGACCGGCAAGGAGTACCAGATGCTCGAGCTTCTCTCCCTTCGCAAAGGGACCACGCTCACCAAGGAGATGTTCCTGAACCATCTCTACGGCGGCATGGACGAGCCGGAACTGAAAATCATCGACGTCTTCATCTGTAAGCTGCGCAAGAAGCTTGCAGCTGCCACGTCTGGCAAGAACTACATTGAAACAGTCTGGGGCCGTGGCTACGTGCTGCGTGAACCGGAAGTAGAGGCTGCCGCTTAAAGCGCAGCCTTTTCACATTTCAAGTTCGAAAAAATCCCGCCCGCGTGGCGGGTTTTTTTTGACAAAAAAACGGCCGGAACAGTATCCGGCCGCTTCTCGCCTCTAATTCAGGATTGGGGCCCGTGCCTAGAGGCTGAGCTGATAGGAAGCCGGGACATAGCGGAAGCCGTTTCCGGCCGTCTCCACGTACCCGACTGCCGGGAAGGGCATATGGTATCCAACAAAGGGGATACGATCGCCAGCGAGCATTCCAAAGACCTCACGCCGTGTCGTAGCAGCCTTTTCCTTGTCCATATCGAAGCGAACTTCCCAGTCCGGGAACGCCAGCGACCAGACAAAGTGGTTGGCGGTATCAGCGGCCAGCAAGAGCTGTTGTCCGCCGCTTTCCAGCATGTAGGTCATATGGCCTGGCGTATGACCGGTAGCCGCGACTGCAGTAATTCCGGAGGCGACTGATCCGCCATCGTCCAGGAAAGTCGTCTTGTCGGCGAGCGGTGTAACGTTTTTGGCCAGAAGTTTGGTAACACCATTCGCGCCCGGGTCCATTTTCGACCAGAAGTCATATTCCTTGGCGCCGGTTACGTAGCGGGCGTTGGCGAAAGCGGCCGCCCCACCCTCCATGAGGCCGCCGATGTGGTCCGGGTGCATGTGGGTAAGGACAACAACATCGACTTGCTCCGGGCTATAGCCTGCGCTTTGGAGGGCTGCACGCATGTTGCCGCGTGCGGGGCGGCCGCCTTCGCCAACGCCCGTGTCAAACAAGATCAGTTCCGATCCGGTGTTTACGAGAGTGGGTGTGAAATAGGCCTTGAACTTGTCAGCGGGCAGAAAATTTTCTGCAGATTTTGCAGCAAACTCATCCGCACCAACATTCATACCGAAAGTCTTTTGGGGGTCGCCGACGGAAACGGCGCCATCCAGCAACGTCGTGACTTCGAAATCACCTACGGTGTAGCGTGCAATGGGAGCTGGTAGCGCGCCCTGTTTTTCCGCCGCTGCAAAGACTGGGGCCGTACCACTCATGCCGGCAGCAGCTGCCAATCCTCCAGCACCCAAGAGCGCTGTTCGTCGTGAAATCTCTACTTTCAACTCACCCATCTATATTCTCCTGGATGTAAGTGCGCGGGACTACAGGCTTGAAAACGAATTTCGTTAGACGCCGATTCGCTAATCGGTTTTGGGCCTGCCGGTGCTTGAGCTCCTCCTTCGCACAAGAATGCCTGTTGGCGTTTGTTTCGGACGTGCCTGTCGCGGGTGCCGCATCGGGCATCATCCTAAACCGCCGTGCCAATAAGATGATGCGGCGGGCATTGAGGGAAAGGGGCAACCCATGGCTGGTTCATCATTTTTCATCATTTCTTGAATTCAAATTTTTCGTGTTTATTTTCAGATAATTATGCTGCCCTCCCATTCATGAAGCATCAATGGTAAGGTTAGATCGTCTGGAAGAAGGAACAAAAATGCGGCAGATTCCGGTATCAGAGATGAGCTTTCTCGCGGTATTCGCTGCCTTACTCCTGGCCGCGACCGACATTTCCAGACCACCGGATTGGGGCGTTGCCCACATTTACATCTATTGGGTAGGGCGAATTCTGATCGAAGCAGGCCTGATCATTGCTACCGTCCAGCTTCTTTGCCCGCTGCCGGTGTTAAGGGTGTCTCCGTTCCGGCTCGTTGCCGTGGCATCGCTCGCCAGCTTTATCCCGTTTGTTTTGGCCGTGACTGCCCTCGACATCGTCCTGGGACTTCCGGAGCTCGACCAATCCGGAAATCTGGTGCCGCATGTGCAAGACGGATCCAGAGCAAAAATAACCGCCTTTCTCTGGGAGCTGGGTTACCTGCTCGACAACCACCTCTTCCTTAGTTTTCTAGTGTGCACTCCAGTAATTTTTGGCCGCCGGACCAGTGATGCCGGGGAATTCGCGGAGATGGCCGCTCTTGGCGTCACGCAAGAACCAAAACCTTCAGAAGAACAAGAAGCTGGAGCAGATCAAGGGAGCCCGTTACCAGGATTTCTGAAACGGCTTGAACCACCCTTTCACGGAAAACTGCTGCGCGCGGAAGCCCAGGAACACTATGTCAGGCTGGTCGGCGAACGCGAAAGCCGAATGGTGCTTTACCGCTTCAACGATATTTTACACGAGTTGCCCGAGGAAGCCGGCATGCAGGTCCATCGCAGTCACTGGACCGCCTATGACGCGGTCGTCCGCATCTTCCGGGACGGGACCAATCTGAAACTGGAAAGTTCGGACGGTGCTATCGTACCAGTTAGCCGGAAATATGCACCCGACGCGCAAAGGGCGTTCAGGGATCGTTTCGACAAACAACCCGTCAGCAAATAGCAAAATGGCAGCCCTTCGGCCGCCATGTGTGCATTCGTATCTTCTCAGGATCCAGGCCGGTTGCTAACGCCGCCCACCAATGGAAGCAAACGCTCTCGGCGTAGCAGCCCCAGTGCTTTTCGCTGCGGTTTTCCTTTGGAACAAACCCCGTTTGCCAGGTACCGGCGCAAAAGAGCCGGTCAAGCCAACAACGGTTTCTGCCGCCCCCAGAACAAGATACCCATCGTCAGGCAGGCTCTTGGACATCCGGTCCAGGATTTCCGACTTGGTTTCCTGGTCGAAATAAATCAGGACGTTCCGGCAGAAAATGATGTCGAACTCGCCCAAGTGGGTAAAGCTGTCCAGAAGATTGAACTTTTTCCACTCAATCATCGCTCGCATGGCAGCGTTGATCTGCCACATCTCGCCTTGCTGCTCGAAGTACTTCAACAGCATCTGGATCGGAAGCCCGCGCTGGACTTCAAACTGGCTGTAGATCCCCGCTTTTGCCTTGTCCAGGACCTCATTTGAGAGGTCAGTACCAAGGATACGTGTTCTCCAGCCGGTCAGTTTGGACTGGGCCTCTTTCAAGCAGATCCCCAAAGAATAGGGTTCCTGCCCGGTCGAGGCAGCTGCACACCATATTTTGAGCGAACGGGTTTTTGCCCGGGCTTCC
The DNA here is from genome assembly GCA_965230705.1 of Roseibium sp. Taxonomy (GTDB): domain Bacteria; phylum Pseudomonadota; class Alphaproteobacteria; order Rhizobiales; family Stappiaceae; genus Roseibium. Next base: position 1,638,669 of record CBDDLN010000002.1, read on the forward strand.
AGCAGGGACGGAAGCATTGTCTCGTTGAAGTGATCAAATGGTGTCTTGTCACGGAAAAAGAAGGATTCATTCGTTGTCATTGCCTCGACAACGTCCGTTTCCAGCTTCCGATGACCACCTTTCTTGATCGCGGCCACAACGGCACTCAGCGTTTCGAGCTTTGCCTCACGCGCCACCGGAATGATCCGGCTTTCAACCAGATACTGCTTGTCATTCGAAAGAACCAGCCCGGAACGGTCCTTCAAAAACGTTTTCAGAAACTCAAACTCGCCCGGTGTCATCTGGTATTCCCTTTGAGTACGCGGGCGACTTTCGGACCAATCTCCGAAAGCGGCAGGATGTCGCTGCACATGCCGGTATTCGCCGCTGCGCCGGGCATTCCCCACACAACGCTGGTAGCTTCGTCTTGGGTAATGATACTTCCACCACCCGCCGCTATGGTTTTCACGCCACTGGCACCGTCGTGACCCATCCCGGTCAGGATGAGACCCAGACACGCCGAACCGTAGACCTTGGCAACACTGTCAAACAACGGATCAACGGCGGGCTTGCAGAAGTTCACCGGGGCATCATCGTTCAAACGGATTTTGACTGCTCCTGCGTCTTTTTCCAGGACCATATGCTTGCCGCCAGGCGCGACATAAATTTGACCTGGTTTCAGGACTTCTCCGTCCTGCCCCTCCGCTGCAGGCCTTAACGCGGCCTTGCCGACATGTTCCGCCAGGATCGACGTAAACGTCGGCGGCATATGCTGTGTAATCACAACCGGCACATCATGAATGGAAGTCCCGATGGCCTTCATGACCTCTTGAAGAGCTTGAGGTCCTCCTGTCGATGATCCAATCGCCAAGATACGGGGGCGGACAGCTGAATATGGCCTAAGCTTTTGTTCCGCTGCAGCCGGGCGGGCGGTGCGAAGTGCGCCGCGAGGTGCGTTCTGCAGTTTGCTAACGGGTGCCTGAGACGCTGTTCGGCCAGCTGCAGTCGCAGCGCGCATCGTTTTGCCCGGACCACGCAGCCTGCGAGCCCTTTGGCCGAGCGCCTTGACTTTCTCCAGCAGCTCACGCCGGAAGTCGACAGATGTGGTAACTTCCGATGTGGATTCCGGTTTGGGAACGTAATCCGAAGCCCCCAATGACAGGGCTTTCAAACTGATTTCGGCATTCCGGCGGGTCAGAGTCGAGGCCATTATCACGACCAGATCCCGCTTTTTGGCGAGCATGAGCGGCAGCGCCGTCATGCCGTCCATTTCCGGCATTTCGATATCAAGAACGACCACGTCCGGGTCGCTCTTCAGAATGTCGTCGACGGCAAGTTTGCCGTTGCGGTGAGCCCCGACAACGGTCACCCCCGGTGCTTCATTCAACCATCTTGTGAGCAAACCTCGGATAACAACAGCATCGTCCACGACCATTACACGTATCGGGTCCGTTGCCGGGCTTTGGCTAGCCAAGGTACTAGTTTGCGCAATTGCCATTAAAGTAATCCAATGTGATCTTAGATCAGGCCGACTTCCTGAAACTTGGCTTCGACGATTTCACGGTCAAAGGGTTTCATAATGTACTCATTGGCCCCGGCCCGGATTGCCCTGGCGATATGCGCAACATCATTTTCGGTGGTGCAGAAAACAACGACCGGCTTTTCCCCGCCGTTCTCGCCACGCAAGCTGGTGAGGAACTCAAGCCCGTCCATAACCGGCATGTTCCAATCCAGAAGGATCGCGTCCGGCATGGTCTTTCGGCATTCATCAAGCGCCTTTTGACCGTCCTCAGCTTCTGTGATCTCAAAACTCAGATCTTCGAGAATCCGGCGCGCAACCTTGCGGATGACGCTTGAATCGTCAACGACGAGGCACTGTTTCATCGGGTACCACTCCAGTTTTTATCAGGCCGCCCTGATTGCTTTGTTATGCCGCTACCATTGGCTGTTCTGTAAACATGGTTCCAAGCAGACGATCGACGTCCAGGATCACCATCAGCTTGCCGTCAAGCCGGTGTACGCCGCCGGATATTTCCGCCCAACGTTTGTCGAGGTTGCTTGGATTTGCTTCAGCTGTGTGGGCAGGCAAAGTCAGAACTTCGCCAACCGTGTCTATCATCAGACCGTAGCTTTCGTGCTTGTACTCGATCCCGACTGCCATCATCTGCCCGTCCTCCAACGGCGGCAAATGAAGGCGCCGCCGCATGTCGATAGCAGTCACGATCCGCCCGCGGAGGTTCAGGACGCCAGCAACTTCGGGCGCTGAAAGCGGGACCCGCGTCACACTCTCAGGAACGAAGACATCGTGGACCTGTGAAATCGGCAAGCCAAACAACTGGCCTCCAATGAGCACAGTGACATATTGGATCATGTCACTGCCAGCGGCGACATTGTTTTCCAGCACACTCATGCTGCAACTCCCATTTCACCGGAAAAGACATCTTTCAAGGCCGCGATAAGACCCGGACGGTCGAACTTGGCGACATAGTCATCAAATCCGGCTTGACGTCCGCGTTCGATTGAGGCCGGCGTCACCATGGCCGACAAGGCCAGGATCGGAATGTTCCGGAACCGTTGATCACGGCGCAGCGCCTCGCAGAACTCGAAGCCGTTGATTTCAGGCATTTCGATATCACTGACGACAGCATGGAACTGTGCGCCATTCTCGAGCAGCTCATATGCTTGCGCCGGACCGTTACAGGTCGTGACATCGTAGCCAGCAGCTTTGAGAACCGGGGTCAGCATGTTGCGGAAGAAGGCAGAGTCATCGACAAACAGGACCTTCTTCGTGAGAGCCTGGATGTCCATTTCCTTGCGCATGAACCAGTCTTCAAAGGCCTGCGGCAAGTAGTAGCCCAGATCGATGATCTCTGTTGCGCGTTCCTTGACGACTGCCGAACCGAGAATGCCCGGGCGTTCTGAACCCACCTCGATGTTCATGCGGTCTTCGACGATATCGACGATTTCGTCGACCACGAGACCCATGGACCGGCCCGCATCCGAGAACACAAGCATTGGCTGCGTACCCTCGGTTTTGTGCTGATCGCCATCGTTGACGTAGACCAGAGGCATGAGCGAACCGCGGTACTGAACCAGGTCCCTGCCGTTTGAGCGCTCGATCTTCGAGACCTCGAACTCTTCAAGGCGCGTGACCAGCGAGAGCGGCACGGCCTTGGGTTCGGGTGCACCGGCGCGGAACAGCAGAAGCGAGATCGCCGACTGGCTGGTCTGTGCCCGGCGGGCGAGCTCTTCAGAATCGTCTTCAGACTGTTCTGCAACCGCGCTGGAGGCGTGGCTTGCCATGGCACTGGCCACCCCGTTCGGATCGATAATCATGATCACCGAACCATCACCGAGAATGGTATTGCCTGAGAACATGGTCAGATTGCGAAGCATCGTCGACATCGGCTTTACGACAATTTCTTCGGTATGGAAGACACCATCTACGACAACACCGAATGTCTGGCTGCCGACCTGCATGACAACGATGAAACCGTTGTCCTCGTCAATAGCATGCTCAACATCTTCGCCGGTGTAAATTCCGAGCAACTGAGACAGGTGCACGAGTGGCAAGAGCTTGTTGCGCAAGCGCAGGACCGGTGTGTCCTTGATCCGCTCAATACGGTGTTCAGAATTCGTCTGAACACGCACCAGTTCCACGACTGACAACTGCGGAATTGCGAAGCGGTCACCGCTTGCCTCGACAATCAGTGTCGACACAATCGCAAGGGTCAGCGGGATCTTGATGGTGAATGTCGTCCCCTTGCCCATAGTGGAGCGGAGATCAACGGTACCACCAATCAACTCAATGTTGTTGCGCACAACATCCATGCCGACGCCGCGGCCGGACACGCTGGTCACTTCCGCTGCGGTCGAGAAACCGGCTGCGAAGATGAACTTGTGGATTTGCGCGTCCGTCATCTTGTCGAATTCGGCTTCGGTCGCCAGACCGCGCTCCAGAACCTTCGACTTGATCTTCTCGACATCCAGGCCCTTACCATCGTCGCGAACTTCGATGATGATGTGGCCACCTTCATGATAGGCAGCAAGGGTAATCGTTCCCTTGTCCGGCTTACCGGCAGTACGCCGGTCAACCGGCATTTCCAGGCCGTGGTCAGCCGAGTTGCGAACCATATGGGTCAGCGGATCCTTGATCATCTCAAGAACCTGGCGATCCAGTTCTGTGTCAGCACCGATCATTTCCAGTTCGATCGGCTTTTCCAGTTCCTGGCTAAGGTCGCGAACAATACGCGGCAGCTTCTGCCATGCGTTGCCGATCGGCTGCATCCGGGTCGCCATGACGCCTTCTTGCAGTTCAGCAGTGACGTTGGAAAGACGTTGCAGCGGAACTTTGAATTCACTGTCTTCGTGACGGCGAACGATTTCCAGGAGCTGGTTGCGCGTCAGCACCAGTTCCGAAACCATCGTCATCAGATGTTCCAGAGTATCTACTGCGACACGAATTGACTGATTGGAGACAGAAGCACCACCGCTGGCAGCTTTCTTCTCACCGTTGTCAGCCTTTTTCGCCGGCTTGGCAGGTGCTTTCGCTTCTGCAGGTGCAGGTGGCGGAGTAGGTGCCTCCACCGGCTTGGTAACTGCTTCGGCCGGAGCTTCGGCAATTTCAACTTCGACTTCCGTTTCCTGGAACGCACGCTCCAGTTCGTCCAGCGATACTTCACCAAGACGCAACGGGCGCTCAAGGGCCTGCTCAGGCGTCTCAGCCTCTTCGGGTTCTTCGACAACTTCCTCTACAGCAGCCTCGACTTCGCCGCCGCCATTCTTGGCTGCCTCGGCGCTGTTGGACAGGCGCTCCATTTCGGAAATCAGATCGCTATCGTCACCTTGCGGTTCATCGCCCTCGGCTGCTTCAAGCTCGCCAAGGATATCTTTAATCCGATCAATCGAATTCAGAATAATCGAAACAGCTTCCGGCGTAACCGGCGCCCCCTCACGGAATTTGCCCATCAGCGTTTCGGCTGCGTGAGCTATACCTTCTAGCCGGGGGAGGCCAAGAAAGCCGCACGTGCCCTTGATGGTATGCACGAGGCGAAAAATGTTATCGAGAATTGTCGCGTTATTCGGTTCTTGCTCGAACTTTACAAGTTCAACGTCCACGACATCGAGACTCTCGTTGGTCTCGGTAATAAATTCCCTGAGGAGGTCGTCCATGGCCTGCTCTCACCCGACTGGTTACTGGTTCCGCGCCTGAAAAAGGCGGCTGGACCGTTATGTCCATGTCAGTGAGGTTGAGCCGAAACAGTTAAGATACGCTGAAGCATCTGAAGAGATTTTCTTCAGAGTTTTTTAAGTTTCCAAAGAGGTGACAATTCTTACAAGGTCTTCTTCTTTCGAGATATCAAGTGTCATTCCACTCTCTCTCGCCAGAAGAACTGCATAGATCGGCTGCACTGAATGTGCATCAACACGTTCCGGTTCTTCACCAGACAATATTTCTTTCATCCCAAGAGGAATACGCGGATTCAGACCTTGTGCGGTCAATGTGAAAATAGGCGCGGAAGGTTCTCCTTCCATGGTTACTTTGATCTCACCACCACGCGGTACACATTGGTTGGCGATCAAGATGAGATTCAAAAGCAACTTTACAAAATTCTTCGGCATCAAATGCCGGGGCACGTCCCAGGTCAGGTCTGATTTTTCATTTTCCATGAACCCGGTCGCGACTGCCTGCGCATCGCCCAGGTCAATTTCCGCGCCCGCCGAACCAGCAGCGCCGAAAGCCAGCCGGGCGAATTGAAGTTTTGCAGAAGCCTGGCGCGCGCTCTTGCGGATCAAGTCCATGGCAAAATCGCGCATGTCCTCCGATCCTTCCTCGTCCAGAACTTCCAACCCATTGGTAATCGCACCAACAGGGCTGATGATGTCGTGGCATACGCGGCTTGCTACCAGCGCAGCGAGATCAAGCGATGTAATATCTTTTAGTTCGGACATAACTGTTCACGGCTCTATCGGCAAAAGACTGCAAAAACGATTCGCAGCAGACATTTGCAAGGGATACACACCGAGGTCTGTCCTGCCAAGCCGCAGACAAATTCAAAGGTCAGGAATACAGCCAGTTTTCTGTGCATTTGCCGTCGCGGCGGCCATCATCTGCTTTGCATTGACCAAAAATAAGAAGCGGTTGATCGTTGAATGGAAAAAAATCAGTTTTTTGTCCACAACTGCAAAAATGAGAGGATTTCCTCCGGTCACGAACCCTTCGGCAAGCGCAAAGCCGCCGCAACCTGCAAACAGGGGCGCATAGGTTTCGGGATTTTTCTTGAAAGCAGCCATGTTGCCCTTGTTGACGAAAATCCATTCCGCCCCGCCCCAGGCATACTCGAATTTCCGGTTACCCGGCCGCGGCTTACGGTCGACAAAGTAGGAAACAGGATCATGGCCGCCCAGCGCATAGCCTGCAATGGGATCGGGAACAAACGTTTGAGAACGCACATCACTGGGACCAGCCCATAACACTACAAAGAGGCTTCCAATAAAGGCGAGCCACACACTTGTCCTATTTCCGCTCCAATTTTGCATTTCTTCGGACTATGCGTTTGGCTGTCGAACTGGCGAATCATCTTCCTGAAGCGCACTATAGCACCCAAGGAAGTGAATTCGGTTCCCGTGAACACCGCCAATTGCCATGCATCAGCTTTCTTTCAGGAGAACTTCCTCCATGTTTCCAATGCCATCTATGAGCCTTGTCAGGCGCCTTGCAGCCTCCCTTGTTTTGGCAGGGGGAGTACTGATGGCGCACCAGCCGGGCGCAGATGCACAGAGCCAAACGCCGCCGCAAACCTATAGCCAGGATCAGGTGGTTGCCACCGGCCATCAATTCTTTGGTTCGGTTTCCGGCGGACTGGCGTCGGTGGTTGAACGAGCATTTAGCAAATACGGCGAGCCGAATGGGTACATCCTTGGTGAAGAAGGTGCCGGTGCTCTCGTCGCAGGAGCCCGCTATGGCGAAGGGCATCTCTACACCCGCAACGCCGGCACTCATAAGATTTTCTGGCAAGGTCCATCGCTTGGCTGGGACTTTGGAGGCGACGGCGCCAGGGTGATGATGCTGATCTACAATTTGCCGTCGATTGATGCGATGTACACCCGGTTTGCCGGTGTCAACGGATCTGCCTATCTGGTTGGCGGCGTTGGAATGACGGTCTTGTCCAACCGCACCACCTATGTCGTGCCAGTACGAGCTGGTGTTGGGGCGAGGCTTGGCGTCAACATCGGATATCTCAAATTTACAGACAAGCCGACTTGGAATCCGTTTTAGGAGTCTGGCCGATTTCAAAAAGCCTTGTAAAATACAAGGCGTTGCTCTGGAACAGAGGCTCGTTTATTGATTGACGTTCGTTTAAAACCCTGCGGAAGCTCCGGGAGCCGGTTGTGATCGAAGCAGCGATGTATATTGCACTCGGCTTTTTTCTCGCAGTCCTGCTGAGCCTTGCCATTATTCCCGCGATATACAAGCGCGCTGTCCGTTTGACGCAAGAAGCCATGAAAGCCGTCAATCCAACAACCTATGCGGAGGTTCGAAGCGCGCAGGACTACGAACGGGCACAGCACGCCCTGGCAATCAGGAAAGTTGAACGAGCTCTTGAAGAAGCGCGCGAGGAGGCTACTGCCAGCAAAACAAAAGCCGGTGAATTGAGAGCGGAGCTCATAAAACAACAGGTACGATTTGAAGCCGAGCAGACGGAGCTTGAAAACAGCAAATCCGAGAATGAAACCGGGAAAAGCAAACGGGCCAAGCTTGCAACCGAATTGAACAAAGCTCGTGAAAAGCTGGCCGAAACAGAGCAGGCACTGGCTGCGGCCCATGCGGAAATCGATGTGCTCAAGGCCAATTCAGCCGACATCCCGAACTGGATGCCAGCCGAAGACACCATGGCATTGGCAACCATTACCGGTATGGAGTCGCAAATCGCCACTCTGAAAGCTCAATTGGCGAAGTATGAGGCGGGCGAACTAGGATCATCTGATGAGACGGTCCCCGATGATGCTGATGGCCTGAAAGCGCTGGTCAAGGCCCTTGAAGGCCAGCTCGTTGATGTGGAAACAAAATATATTTCAGCACAGGCGGAAGTGACCCGCTTCACCCTTCAGGCAGATCTGACTGACGAACCACGGGATGAAACTCTGGAGCGCGTTGAACGCGATCTGAAATGGGCTGAAGCGGAAAAGGCCCGGCTCACAGCACTCACCCTCGAACGGGAACGGGCTTTGGTACGCGCCAGCAGCCAAATTAGGCGTCTCAGGCAGGATTTGAAGTCAGCGCCGGAAATGGCTGAACTCCGTCAGGAACTCCTTTCTGTGGGAGAAAAGGTAGCAGCCAGTTCGGCCCAACCTGCGAGCAAGCGAAAAAAACCGGCAAAGGCATCTTCGGCAAAGGCCACAAAGCCATCGGCCAAAACAACAAGAAAACAGGCTGGAAAAACCAAAGACGCTTCAAAAGACACCAGCTCCGAAGCCGCAAAACCGACACCTGTCAGCACACTGGTCGACCGGATCGTCAAATCCAGTCAGGCGAACACAGATGTATCGGCAGTTTCGACAGACGCCGAAGGCAAAACCTCTCCTGCATCCAAAGACAAGAAGCGGGATGTCGCATAGACAAAGATGCGGCAAAAGGGTATCTGCCCATTTGAAAAGTATTTGGCAGATATGAAATCCCATGATGATTGGCCGTCACAACGAAATACTTGAAATTGCCCGCCAGCATGGCGGCGTAAGTGTTGATGATCTGGCAAAACGCTTCAACGTCAGCCACCAAACCATTCGCAAGGATCTGAATGAACTTTGCGACCGGCGCCTGCTCGCCAGAACACATGGCGGAGCCCTATTGTCCTCCGGGACAGAAAATGTCGGTTACGAAGCCCGTACCTATATTTCCAGCGAAGAAAAAACCGAGATTGCCGAGCAGGTCGCAAGTCTGGTGCCGGACAACGCTTCATTGTTCGTCAACATTGGAACGACAACAGAAGCAGTTGCCAAGGCTTTGCTGCAGCACCGTGGTTTGATGGTGATCACCAACAACATCAACGTCGCGACCTTGATGCGCGGCTACTCCCAGATCGAGGTCGTGATTGCCGGTGGTGTTTTGCGGCATTCCGATGGCGGAATTGTCGGTGAAGCTGCCGTGGATTTCATGCGGCAGTTCAAGGTGGACTTTGCAATTGTCGGGACATCCGCGATCGATCCGGACGGATCACTGCTGGACTACGACTATCGCGAGGTCAAGGTCACAAAGACCATTATGGAGAATGCCCGGCATGTTATCCTGGCAGCCGACAGCACCAAATTCGAACGTACCGCACCGGTTCGTGTCGCCCATCTTTCCCAGATAGACACTTTTGTCACTGATCAGTGCCCTTCGGAAGAGATCCTCAGCATGGCCCGGGATTCAGACGTTACGGTTATAGAAACCGACCGGGAGCAAGCCGATTAGGGCTATTGCGGCCCAAGTTGAAGCGTCGTCGTAAAATTTGGGAATTTGGCACGCCCAAGGGGAATCGAACCCCTGTTTCCGCCGTGAAAGGGCGGCGTCCTAACCGCTAGACGATGGGCGCACAAGATCTGCCGACACATTGGCAAACCGAGAAGCGAGCATATAAGGGCCCTTTTCTTGCCACGCAAGCCCTTTTTATCACGTCAGAAACAGTTCCCACAAAACCCGGGGGATTACTTCGCCACAAACAACGTCTGACCTAAGATGCGGCCCGAATCCGGATCGATCTGCAGGAGCACCTTCGAATCGTTTTCCTTGGCCAAAACGAACAGGTTTCCATCGACCCACGTGACGTTTTCAATGGCCCGGCCTTCGCCAATTGCGATCGTCGCTGGCAGGACTGCCGAAGACGCGCCAGAGCCGGAAGAGTTGATCTTGTAGAAAATTGCTGCGAAGACGGCAATGAAGCCCGCAAGCATGACCAGGGACGAGCCCGCCAAAAGGCGTTTCAATTTAAGCTGCACCTGCTCGACAGCAGGGTCCAGCGGCTTTTCGTCGTTATCTTGGTCTTTGAACTCAGGTTGAGTCATGAATACCGATACCCAGGAAGATCCGGCCGAAGTCAGCTCGGATTTCACATATGAAGTTGATGCCGATGACGCCGGCAAGCGCCTTGATGCCGTTTTGGCAAGCAAGCTGGACACTCTGAGCCGGAACCGCGTTCAGGCGCTCATCAAGTCCGGCGAGGTTACCGCAGGCGGGCGCAAAGTAGTGGAGCCGAAATACCGGGTCAACGCAGGAGAGGTGCTTATCCTTGCGATTCCGGAAGCAGAAGACCCCGAACCCCAGGGCGAAGACATTCCGCTGACCATCGTTTTTGAAGACGAGCATCTGATCGTCGTCGACAAACCGGCCGGACTTGTGGTGCATCCGGGAGCCGGAAACTGGACTGGCACTCTGGTGAACGCCCTTATTCATCATTGCGGCGACACCCTCTCCGGGATCGGCGGCGTCAAGCGCCCAGGCATCGTCCACCGGATTGACAAGGACACAAGCGGTCTGCTGGTTGTAGCCAAAACAGACCAGGCCCATCAGGGGCTATCCGCACAATTTGCGGATCACGGCAAGACTGGACCTCTCGAGCGGGCCTATTCCGCAATCGTTTGGGGTGCTCCTTCCATCCTCAAGGGCACCATTGACGCCAATCTCGCCAGATCACAATCAAACCGGCAGAAAATTGCCGTCGTCAAAACCAGCGGCCGCCATGCAATTACGCATTGGCAAGTCAAGGAACGCTTTGGACCTGAAGACGCTCCTGCCATCGCAAGTCTCATGGAATGCCGTTTGGAGACCGGCCGCACCCATCAAATTCGCGTTCATATGGCCCACATTGGGCACCCCCTGATTGGCGATAATGACTATGGCGCAGGCTTCAAAACGAAAATTAATCGCCTGGAAGAGCCATTGAAATCGGCCATAGCAGCCTTTCCGAGGCAGGCCCTCCATGCCGGATTACTGGCTTTCGCCCATCCGGCGACCGGAGAAACTATGCGATTTGAGTGCGACTATCCCGCTGATTACAATGATCTTTTATCAACATTACGAAAATTTTAGAATGAGTTTCCAAGGCCAGGCCATGTAATCGGCATAATCCTACTTATATTAGAATAGCTGGCACGCCGGGATCCGGGTGCCTGGCAGAAGCGTTTGCCTTTAATTTTGGAGGCTCGCGCAGCAGGAGGTCTGCTCGCAGCCTGCCTGAATGGGAAACGCAGCTACGGGAGAAAGGGGGCGCATTCAATGGCCCAGAACGTACCTACGCTTACAGCCGGGGAAGGTGGCCTGAGCCGCTACCTGGATGAAATCCGCAAGTTTCCTATGCTTCAGCCGCAGGAAGAATACATGCTCGCCAAACGGTATAAAGAGCATGATGATCCGGCCGCGGCCGAACGCCTCGTTAATTCACATTTGCGCCTCGTGGCCAAGATTGCCATGGGCTATCGCGGCTATGGCTTGCCGATCGGTGAAGTCGTTTCGGAAGGCAATGTCGGCCTGATGCAGGCCGTCAAGCGGTTTGAGCCGGACAAGGGCTTCCGCCTCGCGACCTACGCAATGTGGTGGATCAAGGCAGCTATTCAGGAATACATCCTGAGGTCCTGGTCGCTCGTGAAAATGGGCACCACGGCCAACCAGAAGCGCCTGTTCTTCAACCTGCGCCGCCTGAAAGGCAAGATCCAGGCCCTCGATGAAGGTGATCTGAAGCCGCATCAGGTCGAGCAGATTGCCACCACGCTTGGCGTCAGCGAGGACGAAGTCATTTCGATGAACCGCCGGCTCGGTGGCGATGCCAGCCTGAACGCACCCGTCCGCGCTGAAGCCGAGGCAGGTGAGTGGCAAGACTGGCTGGTCGATGAAAGCGAAAGCCAGGAAACGCTGCTTGCCAATCAGGAGGAGCTGGACATGCGCCGCAAACTCCTGAGCAACGCCATGGACGTTCTGAATGAACGCGAGCGCCGCATCTTCGAAGCGCGCCGTCTTTCGGAAGACCCGATTACATTGGAAGACCTTTCCGGTGAATTCGGCGTCAGCCGCGAACGAGTTCGCCAGATCGAGGTGCGGGCCTTTGAAAAGGTTCAAAAGGCCGTACGCAACAGTGCAAAATCGCTTGAAGCGGCACCAGCCTAACGACGGCACAAGCCATCCGAAGAATATGAGCACCGGAGCAAATCGCTCCGGTGCTTTTTTATTGCGCACCGACTGGCAATGATCTCAAGCTGCGAACCCGGCCTTGCAGTGATTGATCCCCGCCCCTAACTTGCCTCCAACGTCACGCTGGGAGGCAGCGAATGCCGAGATGGGCTAAAAAACTGACCGGAAAACGCTCTCTGGTCGTTCTGAGTGCGAGTATTGTCCTCCTTCTGCTCACCATTGCCCGCGCATACGACCCGGTCTTTTTGTCTTCTGTCCGTGAACTGACGTTTGACTACTATCAACGTTTCAGCCCACGTCCCGATGAACCTGCACCCGTCCGGATCGTCGATATTGATGATGCCTCGATTGCCGAATTCGGCCAATGGCCATGGCCTCGCACACGGCTTGCTGAACTGGTTGCAACTCTGACCAATCTCGGGGCAGCGGCAATCGCCTTTGATATTGTCTTCAGCGAACCCGACCGGACATCCCCTGCCCTTCTAGGCCAAACTCTGGATCTGAAGGGCGTCGAAGATCCCGAAGCGCTGAGTGAATTGTTGAAGCGGCTTCCGGACAACGACAGGAGCTTTGCTGAGATATTGGCCCAATCCCCTTCCATCATGGCGTTTGCAGTACGCCGTGATGAAGACGGCCGGACTCCAGACCCCAAAGCCGGCTTTGCCTTTGGAGGCACCGATCCGGTCAAAATCCTCCCTGCCTTTCCATCAGCGCTAACCAGCCTTGCGCTTTTTGAGCAAAACACGGTCGGAGCTGGCGGCATCTCCCTTTCTTCCAGAGACCGAACCGGGATTGTCCGCCGAGTACCACTGCTTTTCTCCGACGGCGGCCAATTGTTTCCCGGTCTATCGGCAGAAGCACTAAGGGTTGCCCAAGGCGCCAGCGGAATTCTGGTGAGATCGACCGGCGCCAGCGGCCAGGCCGATACCGGTATCCCGGCCGTGACAGACATCAAGATCGGCGCCTTCTCGGTACCAACAACTTCTGAAGCGGAGATCTGGGTTTATTTCAACAATGACCGGCCAGACAGGTATGTGTCTGTTCGTGATGTTTTAAATCCAGCGAAACAGGCGGATGTGGCCCCCTTGATTGAAGGGCAGATCATATTCATCGGCACATCGGCCGCTGTTTTGCAGGACATCCGGGCCACACCACTTGGCGACCTGGTGCCGGGTGTTTCCGTTCATGCACAAATCGCGGAGCAGATTATCGCCGGGCACTATTTACGCCGGCCTGATTGGGCGAATGGTGCGGAGGTGATCGCGACATTTGCCGTTGGCGGGTTGCTTGTCATAGCCCTGCCCGCTATCGGCAGTCTGGCCACGGCACTGCTTGGAGCTGTGATTGCCGGTGGAATGATTGGCGGATCATATTATCTGTTTATAAATGATGGGCTGCTCATCGATCCCATTTATCCCAGTATCGCGTCCTTCGCGGTTTTCGCCGTGTCCACCGCCCTGCTTTATTTCCTCACCGATCGCGAGAAACGCTTCGTCCGGCAGGCTTTCAGCCAGTACCTGTCTCCTGACCTTGTGCATCAGCTTGAAGAATCCCCCGATCAATTGGTCCTGGGGGGCGAAATGAGGCCGATGACCATCCTCTTCATGGATATCCGCGGCTTCACACCGATTTCCGAGCAGCTCACACCGACCGAATTGGTGAGTTTCCTCAATACGCTCCTCTCGCCACTCTCTGATGCCATTCAGGCCGAACAGGGCACGATCGACAAATACATCGGCGACAGCATCATGGCCTTCTGGAATGCGCCGGTGACAATCGAGGCGCACGCGGCCCATGCCTGCCGCGCAGCCTTGGAAATGATCGCCACCGTAGACCGCTTGAACGAGGCGGACGCCTTTGGTTTCAAGGAAAGAAAGCTCAAGACACAAACGGTACAGATCGGAATTGGCCTGAACAGCGGCGAAGCTTGTGTCGGCAACATGGGATCGAGCCGCCGCTTCAACTATTCCGTCATCGGCGATGCGGTGAATGTGGCCTCGCGGATTGAATCCAGCTGCAAGGCGGTTGGGGCGGAACTTCTTGTTTCCGATGAAACACGGCAGGAGGCTCCGGATTTTGCCTATCTGGAAGCAGGTGAAATTCCGCTCAAGGGGAAATCGGAACCGGTCAAGCTGTTCGCCCTGATCGGCGACGAGAAAACCCGCGCGAGCCGTGAATTTGAGAATTTGAGCCAGCTGCATGGAAAGCTGATCGCCGCCTATCGCACGAATGACATCCTGGCGGCGAAAAAGGAACTGGAGAGGTGCCGCATTGCAGCGCCAGACCGGCTTGCTGCCTTCTACGACCGCTTCGCGGATCGTGTTGCAGACCTGCAGAAACAGGTGCCTGAAACTGGCAGCGCAGCTGAATAACAAGCCACGCTGCCTGCTCGAAGTGTTTAGCGGATTTCAGCGGCGTAGGTTTCTACGGCAACCGGCTCCTTGATCAGGCCGTTTTCATGCATGAACGCGGCAAAACGTTCATAACGGCCCTTGTCCAGGGCTGCCGGGCGTTTGGCAAAACGCGGTAGCGTATCCGCCCAGGCCCGCTTGTTCAGCTCGTCGTCCAGGTTCGGATAGGCTTCGATAAATGCGGCCCAGGCCTCGTCAGGATGGTTGGTCAGATAGATGGTGGCCGCTTCAATCGCAGCAATGAACCGCGCGTAGCGGTCGTCTTCAATCTGATCCTTGTGAACCACATAGATCAGTTCATCAAAGATCGGCACGCCGTTTTCTTCCGGGAAGAATGCCTTGCCTTCCTTGCCCTCGATCTGGATCTGGGTCAGCTCAAAGTTGCGGTACGCTCCAATGACCGCATCGACCTGCCCGGACATCAGCGCCGGTGAAAGCGCGAAGTTGACGTTGATCAGCTCAACGTCGTTTACCGTCAAGCCAACCGACTTCAGCATCTGGCCGAGCATTGCATCTTCAAAACCGGAAACGGAAAAGCCGATCTTCTTGCCTTTCAGATCTTCCAGGGACTTGATCGGACCGCCCTTCAGTACAATCAGGGAGTTCAGCGGTGTTTCCACCAGCGTCCCAATGCGCTTCAGCGGCATGCCTTCGTCAATTTGGGCATGCAACGTCGGCTGATAGGAAATCGCGATATCCCCCTGCCCCGCCGCAACGAGTTTCGGCGGCATCGCAGGATCGGCAGGTTCGATCAGCTCGACATCCAGCCCTTCAGCGGCAAAAAAGCCCTTCGCTTGCGCGGTAATGACGGGTGCATGATCCGGGTTGGTGAACCAGTCGAGCAGCACCGTCAACTTGTCGGCAGCTTGTACAGGTGCGGCTGTAAGCAGCATGGCAGCCAGAGACCAGATGGCCGTTTTTTTCATTCTATCCTCCTTTATGGATTTGAAATTGTTCAATCTTCCACCTGCCACGGCACGAGGCGCCGGGTCAGATGGTCAACAGTGAAACGCAGGGTGAGCACCATGACTGCCAGCAGGATCAATGCGGCGAACATGACATCGGTCTGCATGCGCGCATTGCTCTGAAGCATGATGAAGGCAAGGCCGCCCTTGGCCCCGACCCACTCGCCGACAATGGCGCCGATCGGGGCAAACACGGCGGCGATCCGAATGCCCGAAGCAAGAGCCGGCAGACCGGCAGGAATTCGGAAATACAGAAGTTCCTTGAAACGAGACACGCGATAGAGACGCGCAAGATCGGCCAATCCGGCATCTGCCCGACGAAGGCCATCGAAAAAAGTCGACGTCACGGCAAAGAAGATGACGAGAACAGCCATGACAATCTTTGAGCCAAGGCCAAATCCGAGCCAAAGCACCAATATCGGCGCGATTGCGAACACAGGGAGAGCCTGGGTGACCAGAATGACAGGCAGCATTGCCCGACGGGCGATTGGAGACACCCACATGAGAATGGCAAGGCAAGCTCCGCAAATGACGCCTATGGCAAATCCCAGAAGCGTCTCATAGGCGGTGATGGCAGCATGCTCTAACAAGAACCCGCCGCGTTCCTGGAAAGCGACAGCGACACGCGCTGGACCGGGCAGCATAAATGGTGGGATGTCGAGAAGGCGAACCAAGCCTTCCCAGGCAAGCAGCGCAACAAAGATTCCGATAAGGATCCTTGCAACACGCTCAATCAGGCGCCTCAAGGCGCTTAGTGATAACAACACAACAGGATCTCCCGCCTTCGGCAACGCCGAACGTGACAATGGAGACCCGGGATATGGCTAAAGGCTTCCGTCCCTTCGCCGGCATGACCCGGATCAGGTTCTAAGGGTTCGGCAAAGCCATCTCAGTTTCCGTTTGGAAACACCCCTCGGACCGAACGCGAACATGCACGTCCTCGCGCAAAAACGCAAGAGACCGTTTTTCAGGCTTTCAGATTTGAAAATACTTCAGGCAATCACCCGGCCTGCCAGGCCCGGACGGCTTGCTCGACCGCCTGCTCGCCGGCAGAACCTTTTTCAAGCGTCAGAATCCCGCGCTTGCCATTGTCGTAAAGCATCGGGATGTCAATCCAGCCGCGCTCACGCAACAGACCCATGTTGCGTTCCTTTTCACTGCTGATGCTCGAAAGAGCGATCCAGAAGTAGCCGGGAGAAACCTTCACAGACGCACCTAACAATGCATCGCCGCGTGCTTCTTCCGTCGGCTTCATCACGAGGCCAGGAACATTTTGGACGTCACCTGATGAGAAATTCTCTGGCAGACCATATTTGATCTCAACCAGATGGCTGGCAGGGAGCGACGCATCGTCATTCGGCTTGATCTTGAGGTCCACGGTTACATCACGTTCCGGGATTCTGATCGCTGCCGTGAGAATGGTTTCCTTGGCGCCGTCCAGAGCGGTTTCCTCATTTACCGACCAGACCACTTCGCCCTGGGAGGCGGTTCCAGCGCCGCCACTGCCTGTTCCCTCTTCGTAAAGAATAGAACGTTGGGCAACAGCGATCGTCTGCTCTGGGGCGGGCGCCGGCGTTTCAGTAGGTGGGTCCACAGCCGCGACGGTTGGCTCCGAACTCTCATCTGGCGCTGGCGTTACCGGTGCCGGCTCCGTTGGTGCCGGATCGGCCGGTGTCACCGGAGTGGTCGTTACAGTCGTGCTGTCACTATCGGGAGCAGTTGTTTGTTCCACAACACCAGGCGTGATCGTCGTCGTGGTTACCGTTCGTGCGTCAGGAGCAGCTGCCGGTTCCCCGTTCTCGTCCAGCAGGCGGTCTGTGTTCTTGCCAGACTTGTCATCGGTCTCGACAACAGACGAAGTTGGCGCAACTTCTGCGGTCTTGGTTTCTTCCGGTTTACCGTCGGCCGGCTTTTCATCGGTAGCAGCGGGCCCGCCAGCCACGATTTCCGAAACCATGTCCCTTTGGGAATAAACAATTCCCGCAATACCGAGAACAATGAGGATCAGTACTCCAACAAGCGCCAGGGAAGTCGCCGAGAACTTGCCCTCGGAACGCTTGAAAATGTCGGAAATCCGCCCTTCAGCCCGGCCGATGCGCGGTTTTTTAGCCGTTTTTTTACCACCGGCAACTTTCGGAGCCTTGTCTTTTGAACCGTCGGCAGCAGGCGATGGAGTTTCAACAGCCGGTTCCGTGACACCGGGCGCCGGAGCATGATCTGCGAACACCTCTGCGCCGCTGGTCGCTTCATCGGCAGCGGCAAACTGAGGTTCCTGTCTTTGAGGAGCTGTTTCCCCCTCGGTCGAAGCAACAGCTTCCTTGGTGGATTGCACTGCACTGTGAGACGCCGCGCCGAGCTTCTCAGCGGCCGCGACGGTTTCGGTCAAGGGTCCTGTAGAGGGTGCCGGTTCCGGCGCTTCCAGCTCGGGCTTGCTCTCGGGTGCTTTTTCTTCCTTGGGCGGCGCCGTCGGCGCGGGTTCTTCTTTCGGAGCTGGTTTCGCAGTCTGCGGCGGCGCTACGGATGGCGCAGTTGGCCCCAGCCCCAGACTTTCACGGGCCGCTTCGGCCTCAACCTTGCGGATCGCTTCTTCAAGACGAAGCTGCTCTGCTGTGATTTCCGATGGCGAAAGAGGCGGTTCATAGGCCTTGAGTTGGCTGACAATCGCATTCCTGGCGCGGCTGTATACGCTGCGCCGTGCCGCGCCATTGCTCTCTGGAAGCGACGCGATTGTCTTCTTCAATATCGAGTAATAGTCAGCCATCTGTCTGTTTGCCGGCTGATAGCCGTCCTACTTCAACCGCCAAAAAATCTCAGTTCCGAGTTCGAACCTTAAAAGGCTTATACCAAGTTCCGCCGTGCGCGAACCCCTGTTTGGCAACCAAAATCCGTTTGGCCTGCACGGCCCAACCGAACGAATCTGACATTCGATCCTGTCTGGCTCCCGCTCCAATTTTCGGAAGCCAGTTCAGATCATCGTCAAGCCTAACACCCGCACCTGCCGGTAATCCCGAAATAAGGCGGTTTTTAAGGCGTTTCCGTGTGTCTCAGTCCTGGAACGGATTTTGAACGAGGATTGTGTCTTCCCGCTCAGGGCTGGTGGACAGTATGGAAACGGGCGCGCCGATCAGCTCCTCAACGTGCCGGACATACTTCACAGCCTGCGCTGGCAGCTCGCCCCAGGTGCGTGCACCTTCTGTGGATTCTTTCCATCCAGGCAGCGATTCATAAATCGGGACGACACGCTCCTGGGCGCCTTGGGAAGCCGGGAGGTAATCGATTCGCTCACCATCGAGTTCGTAACCGACGCAGATTTTGATCTCTTCCAGTCCGTCGAGCACGTCCAGCTTGGTCAGCGCGATACCGTTGATACCGGATGTGCAAACCGTCTGGCGCACGAGAACGGCATCGAACCAGCCACAACGCCGGCGGCGCCCGGTCACCGTGCCGAATTCATGACCGCGGGTTCCAAGAAACTCGCCAACCTCATTTTCCTGTTCGGTCGGGAACGGTCCTTCGCCTACGCGGGTCGTGTAGGCCTTGGTGATGCCGAGTACATAATCAACGGCCCCCGGCCCCATGCCACAGCCCGTTGCAGCCTGTCCGGCAACCGTATTGGACGACGTCACGAACGGATAGGTACCGTGGTCAATGTCAAGAAGAGCCCCTTGAGCGCCTTCAAACAGAATACGTTTGCCGTCACGGCGCAACCTGTCGAGCAGGTTCCAGACGGAGTCCATGTATGGAAGGACCTTACCGGCAACGCTTGCCAGTTCGTCATAGATGGCTTGTGCCGAAATCTCGTCCTGACCAAGGCCACGGCGCAAGGCGTTGTGGTGCACCAGCATGCGGTCAATCTTTGCCGGCAGAGTGGACAGGTTTTTCAAGTCCATAAGGCGGATCGCACGGCGTCCGACCTTGTCCTCATAAGCCGGGCCAATTCCGCGCTTGGTCGTGCCGATCCGGGTACCCGTGTTGGAGTTTTCACGCAGCGCATCCAACTCGCGGTGCAAGGACAGGATCAAAGTGGCGTTTTCCGCAATACGCAGGTTCTCAGGAGTAACTACCACATCCTGCGCAGCCAGGCGCTCGACTTCTTCAGCCAATGCATGCGGGTCCAGGACAACGCCATTGCCGATAACGGACAATTTGCCTGGACGGGCGACACCTGAAGGCAGCAAGGACAGCTTGTAGCTGACACCATCGATCACGAGTGTATGGCCGGCATTGTGCCCGCCTTGGAACCGGACAATTACGTCAGCCTGTTCTGACAGCCAGTCGACGATTTTGCCCTTGCCTTCGTCCCCCCATTGCGATCCGACGACAACCACATTGGCCATTCACTAACGCCCTCCTGAGGCGGAATTTTACGGCACCTCCAAAAAAGGCGCAAACACGACAAGCCCCGGACGAACCATCCGGGGCAAACGCGGCGGACTATAGCCATGAAACGGTGGCCATGCGAGTCTTGGCTGGCAAATTTTTTGACCGTTTCACTTACTCTTTCGAACTAACTGCTGCGAGGCTTACAACGCCTAGCCCGAAGGGCCATCACGCCCTTCGCCTTTCTCGCCTCTGGCAAGACGGAAAATCATAGGCGAAGTGCGCAACAGCCATACAAACCGCCGCCGCTGACTGGCAGGGACGGCAGCCCTGCGTGACATACGGATGATCACAAAGACAACCAGCGCCAGATGCAAGCTGGCCGTATAAACGAAGAATGCGGCTGGACCATAGGCCTCCATCAATATCGATGCGATAAAGGGGCCAACCATGGCGCCACCACCGAATGCCAGCGTCAGGCCTGCGGCAATATCGATGAATTGTCCCGGCTTTGCATGGTCATTGGCATGAGCCACCGAAAGCGAATAGAGAGGCAAGGCAAAACCGCCAAAAAGAAAAACCCCAATAAAAAGGTCTGTCTCTGTCGCCGAATTGGCGATGTACAGGCAGGACAGGCCTGCAGCGGCAGTAAATGCGATCAAGATCAAACGGCGGTCGATCCGGTCCGAGATCCAGCCTGCCGGATATTGAAACAGTGCTCCGGCGAAAACCCAGAGTGCTATGAACACAGCTACCGTATCGAGCCCAAGTCCAATTGTTTCCGCGTAAACCGGTCCAATCATCCGGAATGCGCCATTGGTGAGGCCGATCGTGAAGACACCAACCATCGCCACCGGCGACACCCGCCAAAGGAATGCCGGGTTCACCAACCGGCTCGCTGGAGCGGGAGGATTGCCATTTTTTGACAGGGAAATCGGCAAGAGCGCAAAGCAAAACAGGATAGCAAGCACCATCAGTATATCAGGACCAAGCACTCCAAATACCGGCAAAAGGAATTGGCCTCCCATATTGGCTGCCAAATCCACAATTCTGTAAATGGACAGAACGCGCCCCCTGGAGGCATTGGAAGCAATGGAATTCAGCCAGCTTTCCAGAACCATCGCCGTACCGCAAAACGCGGCACCACTTACGAACCTCGCGGCCATCCACGGCCAACCAGCCGGAAGAAATGCAACAGCAAGAACAGATATCGCACTGATGGAAGCAAGCGCCGCGAACACCCTAATATGGCCGGCGCGGGCGATAAGAATTGGCGTGACCAAGACACCCAGGATCATCCCGGCGTAATAAGCTGATCCCAAAAGGCCGATACTGGCATCGGGCAGGCCTTCGGTACGGGCTCGGACAGCGATCATGGTCAAGGAGAGACCATTTGCACCAAGCAAACAGGCTGCGGCTGCCAGCAACGGAGAAATGCGCCCTGTCACAGGCGTTACTTGCGGAGCCGCCGCGCGGTCACTCATTCCCTGCAATCCCATTTGTGCTGTTAGCTGGCCGAACGACTTCGCTCGGTTTTCGGGTGTCCGCCCCTATTCCTGCATGATAATCAGGTTTTGTCCCTACCCGATATCGGCGAACAAAAATGTCTCTTCGTAACTGGATACTGCTGCTGACCCTTGGCGCCATTTGGGGCGGCTCATTCCTGTTTGCCAAAGTTGCCGTTGCTGAAATCCCACCGTTGATGCTCGTGTTTCTACGAGTGGCCATTGCCTGCGTGACGCTCCACATCGTTCTGCGCTTCACCGCGCACAGGTTCCCCCGTGAAATACGGTTGTTTGGCGCGTTTCTCATGATGGGCTTGTTGAACAACGCCATTCCGTTTTCTCTTCTGTTTTGGGGGCAAACGGAAATTTCGGCGGGACTGGCGTCCATTTTGAACGCCACAACGCCGATTTTCACCTTCGTTGTCGCCGCAGTAGCACTCGGGCAGGAACAGGTAAAGCTTCACCGCATGTTTGGCGTCGCTATCGGTTTTGCCGGCGTACTTGTGATGCTGTCACCAAGTGTCAACGGGCTTTCAGAAGACCCATTGTGGGCGCAGCTGGCGTGCCTTGGTGCGGCATTCTCTTACGCTTTGGCTGCAGCCTATGCCCGGACGTTCAAGGATATTCCGCCGATAGTCTCGGCAACAGGACAACTGACCGGCTCAAGCCTGATCATGTTGCCCGTCGCCATCTGGATCGCAGGTTCCTGGTCGGCATTCGAGACGTCCGGCCATGTGTGGCTGAATGTGCTCGCCCTTGGAATTGGCGCAACGGCCTTTGCTTACCTGATCTATTTCCGCCTGCTTGCGGACGCAGGTGCGACAAATGCTTCTCTCGTCACTTTTCTGGTGCCGGCGAGCGCGATAATCTTCGGTTATCTCTTGCTGGGAGAACGCCTGAACGAGGTACAGCTGGCAGGATTTGCAATCCTGCTTGTCGGGCTGGTCGTGCTTGACGGCAGACTGGTGCCGTCAAGACGGATTGTGCAGTAGTCCAACACCCTAGAAACGGAGCGCCTTGACCTGCTTCACATGTGAAACCGCCAACAAGCGGTCCATGACATCGTTGGGCACGGCCTCATCAACTTCAATCAGGCAAATCGCATCCTGGCCGGCTGCAGTACGGCCAAGATTGAAAGTTGCGATATTCACGCCACTTCCTCCGAGCTCCATACCAAGATGGCCGATGAAACCTGGCTTGTCTTCGTTGGTGATGTAGAGCATGTGCGGGCCGAGTTCAGCCTCCATGTTGATGCCCTTAACCTGGATGATGCGCGGTTTGCCGTCGGCAAAGACGGTTCCGGCAACGGACCGCTCCTGGCGTTCGGTAACAACGGTCAGGCGAATGTAGGTTTCGTAAGCGCCCTTTTTCTCGCGCCGGACCTCTTCAACGTCGATGCCACGTTCTTTCGCAACAGTTGGTGCTGAAACCATGTTCACCGTTTGCAGAAGCGGTGTCAGCAGACCGGACAGGGCTGCCGATGTCATTGCCTTGGTGTTCAGATCTGCAACCGCGCCCGCATATTCAAGGCGAATGGCTTCAATGCCGGTTTCCGTCAACTGACCGGCAAAGGAGCCAAGCTGCTCCGCAAGACGGACAAAGGGTGCCAGCTTCGGCGCTTCTTCCGCAGTGATTGACGGCATATTGAGTGCGTTGGTAACTGCGCCATCGAGAAGGTAGTCGCACATCTGCTCAGCAACCTGGAGCGCAACATTCTCTTGAGCTTCGCTCGTGGATGCGCCGAGATGCGGTGTCGAAACGAAGTTCTTGGCACCGAAGAGCACGTTCTCCTTGGCCGGTTCCTCGACAAAGACGTCAAAAGCCGCGCCACCAAGTTTGCCGCTGTCCAGAGCTTCCCGGACGGCCTGTTCGTCGACGAGACCACCACGGGCGCAATTCACCAGAAACGCGCCGTCCTTCATTTTGGCGATTGCTGCCGCATCGATAATATTGCGCGTCTTGTCGGTCAGCGGAGTGTGCAGGGTGAGGAAATCTGCGCGCCGCAGCAGCTCATCCAAATCCACCTTCTCAACACCTAGCGACGATGCACGCTCAGGCGACAGGAACGGATCAAACGCTACCACTTTCATCTTAAGGCCGATAGCACGCTCAGCGACAATGGATCCGATGTTGCCGCAGCCGATCAGCCCCAAGGTCTTGGAGGTGATCTCCGTACCCATAAACTTGGATTTTTCCCACTTGCCAGCCTGGGTCGAGACGTCAGCTGCAGGAATTTGGCGTGCAGCAGCAAACATCATGGCAATCGCATGTTCTGCCGTGGTGATCGCATTGCCGAAGGGTGTGTTCATCACAATGATGCCCCGGGCCGTCGCCTTCGGGATATCGACGTTGTCGACACCGATCCCGGCTCGTGCCACCACCTTCAGGTTTTCAGCAGCCTCGATGATCTTTTCCGTTACTTTTGTTGCGGAACGGATGGCAAGCCCGTCATAGGCGCCAATGATCTCGCGCAGTTTGTCCTTGTCCTTGCCCACGTCAGGCTGGAAGTCGACATCAATCCCGCGGTCTTTGAAGATTTGAACGGCGGCAGGGGACAGTTTGTCAGAAATGAGAACTTTCGGAGCCATCAGCGGCCTCCTTGAGAATCAGGGATAACGACCGGCCAGACATGCTGGCCGGAAAGATTTTGATTAGGGGAGTTAAGCTCAAGCAGCTTGGGTGAGCCGCGCAGCTTCCGTCGCAAAGGCCCAGTCGAGCCAGCCAGTCAGGGCCTGGAGGTCGCTTTTTTCAATCGTAGCACCGGCCCAAATCCGAAGACCGGATGGAGCATCACGGTAAGCGCCGATATCATAAGCAACACCTTCCGCGTCCAGCAGCGATACCATTGCTTTTGCAAAGGCGGCCTGCTGATCGGCAGGCAGCTCGCCCACCTTTGGATCAACGACCTTCAGACATACCGAAGTGTTGGATCGTGTCGCCGGATCAACGGCAAGAAAATCGACCCAATCGGTCTTTTCGACCCAGTCTGTCAGAACACCAAGATTGCTGTCAGCACGGCCAATCAAACCCTCAAGCCCGCCTTCGGACTTTGCCCACTTCAGCGCATCCAGATAGTCTTCCACACAGAGCATGGACGGCGTGTTGATGGTTTCACCCCGGAAAACACCTTCAATCAGTTTGCCGCCCTTTGTCAGGCGGAAGATTTTCGGCAGTGGCCACGCCGGGGTATAAGTTTCAAGGCGTTCGACAGCACGCGGGCTCAGGATCAGCACGCCATGAGCGGCTTCCCCGCCAAGCACCTTCTGCCAGGAGAAAGTCACAACATCGAGCTTGTCGAAAGCAAGGTCTTGAGCGAACGCAGCCGATGTCGCATCGCAGATGGTAAGACCATCACGGTCGGACGGGATCCAGTCGCCATTAGGTACACGCACACCGGAAGTGGTGCCATTCCAGGTGAAGACGACATCATGGCTGAAATCGACCTGACCAAGATCGGGAAGTTCGCCATATGGGGCGTCAATCTTCCGGGCATCGGCCAGCTTCAACTGCTTGACCACGTCGGTAACCCAGCCAGAGCCGAAGCTTTCCCAGGCCAGCATGTCGACCGGGCGAGCGCCGAGCAGCGACCAAAGCGCCATTTCGACAGCGCCGGTGTCTGAAGCCGGAACGATACCAATACGGTAGTCAGCTGGAACCTTCAGAACCTCACGCGTCAGGTCAATGGCTTCGGCCAATTTGGCCTTGCCGACCTTCGCACGGTGGGAACGCCCAAGCGGCGCATCAGCGAGTCCTTCAAGCGACCAACCAGGGCGCTTGGAGCAAGGTCCGGACGAAAAATTGGGGTTTGCCGGACGCATGTCCGGCTTGGCAGTCAGATTAGTCATGTAATCTACCCTCACAGATAGGAGCCCCTCGTTGGGGAGGGGTGGCCCACTGATGGGGATAGGTCCGAATCCGCTGAAGGTCAACGGAAATCGAAATCATCGCCGGAAATAAAAAGGGCCGCCCAAATGAGCGGCCCCTTTACGATTATTTCCGTTCGATCAGAAATTGCTCTGGATCGGCTGCGGCGGGTAGTAAGCTGGAGCGCCGCTGTCAAACTGATAACGAACACCGAGGCGGAACTCATGAGCTGTCAGGTCTTCCCATTTGACACGGGTTCCGCCGGTGCCGGCATTGTAGTAACGAACCGTCTTGGCGTCGCCGAGGTTCTTGTACCGGTAGCCAGCGTCCATGCTCCAGTTCGGAGTGAAGGCGTATGATGCACCGGCCATCAGGGCCCATGCCAGATTCCATTCGCTGTTGGACCCGTCATAATTCGTGGTAACGCCGCCAGGATTTACTGCCGTCGCGCCACTGGTGTTGACCCAGGCTGCACCCAGACCGGCACCAACATAAGGCGTGATGTTGTTCCAGGTTCCAATGTCAACATAACCGTTGAACATCACGGTCCAGACATCGATATCTGCTGATTCTTCAGAGAAGCCACCGGTACAGCCACCGCAGACTGCATAACCTTTGACTTTGGCCGGTGTTTCGTAGTCGACTGTCACATCAGCACGGAAATAGTCGGTAAATTTGTAACCAACACCGACGCCGATCATCCAGGCGTCATCCATGCTTTCGCGCTGGAACCTCAGATCACCGATAACCGGATCGTTGAAACTGCCGCCCGGATCGCCGTACAGCTTGTAGCCGATGTCACCACGGAGATACCAACCGCCAGCAGCTGGAACTTCGGGGATGTGCTCAATGACCGGCGCCGGAAGATCGGCGGCGTAGCCTGCAGTTGACATAACAACCGCAGCCCCAGCCAAAGACAATCGCTTAAAATACATGACCATGTCCTAGTCCTCTACTTCAGCCGTCCGCACGGTTGATTGCGGCACGTGCTTTAATCATGGCCACAGCATCTAGGAAATTCATTAAAGGTCACTTAACCCTGTTCTTTAACCGTGTCTTTTTACCTTAACAAAGCTTTAACAGAGCGATTCTTGCTTATGATTCATAAAGAAAAGAGCGCCACCACTCTCGTGGCAGCGCTCAAAAAATTCAGGTTGTCAGTCTGGAAACGGTCAGGCAGCCGATTTGGCCACCACATCCGCAATGTCATTAACCACCTGATTGACCAGATCGGCATCATCACCCTCCGCCATGACTCGGATCAGGGGTTCGGTACCAGATGCCCGGATAACCAGCCGTCCGGATGAACCGAGGCGGCCCTCGCCAGCTTCGATCGCGGTCTTTACAGCTTCTTCTTCCAGTGGTTTGCCACCACCGTATCGAACGTTTTTCAGAACCTGTGGAACAGGATCGAAGCGCCGGCAGACTTCAGACACCGGGCGATCAAGGTCTTTCACGCACGCCATGACCTGAAGAGCTGCGATCAGGCCGTCACCGGTCGTGGCAAAATCAGACAGAACAATGTGTCCGGACTGCTCGCCGCCAACATTGAAACCGTCGGCGCGCATCTTCTCGACAACATAGCGGTCGCCGACCTTCGTGCGGGCCAGGCTCAGACCAAGGCCGCCCAGATATCGTTCCAAACCCAAGTTGGACATGACAGTCGCCACGATCCCAGGCGCTGAAAGCCGGTTGCGCGCCTGCCAGGATTGCGCAACGACGGCCATGAGCTGATCCCCGTCGATCACCTTGCCGCTCTCATCCACAACGATGACCCGGTCCGCATCGCCGTCCAGGGCAATACCGATATCCGCGCGGACTTCATGCACCTTTCGGATCAGAGCATCCGTGGAGGTTGACCCGCATTCCTTATTGATGTTGTAGCCATCAGGCGACACGCCGAGTGTAAACACTTCTGCACCAAGTTCCCAAAGAGCCTCAGGGGCAACCTTATAGGCGGCACCATTGGCACAATCGATCGCAACGCGAAGACCTTCCAGGCTCATTTCTCGTGGCAGGGTGCGTTTGGCAAACTCAATGTATCGCTGCTGCGCACCGTCAATGCGCTTGGCTCGGCCGAGTTCGGTCGATGCGGCCAAGCGCGATTCTAGGTCGCTTTCAGCCAGCCGTTCAATTTCCAGCTCGCTCTCGTCGCTCAGTTTGAAACCGTCCGGTCCGAAAAACTTGATGCCGTTGTCATAATACGGATTGTGTGAGGCAGAGATCATCACGCCGAGGTCAGCCCTCAAGGAGCGTGTCAGCATCGCGACAGAAGGTGTTGGCATTGGACCAAGGAGAAATACGTCCATGCCCACAGATGTGAACCCTGCGACAAGTGCGTTTTCGATCATGTATCCGGAAAGCCGGGTATCCTTACCGATAACAACACGGTGCCGGTGACCGCCATTTTTGAAAACAGTGCCTGCTGCCATTCCGACTTTAAGCGCCATTTCAGCGGTCATCGGAAAGGTGTTGGCTTTACCGCGGATACCGTCGGTGCCGAAAAACTTACGCATGTAGCTGCTGCCCGTTCAAAATCTCTGCGTGATCGTTATAGCGTGGAATATGGCTAGAAACGGTTCAAAAATTATGAGCAACTGTTACGCGCACAAAGAAAAATGCCCGGCGGGGCCGGGCATTCAATTCTAGCCTAAACGAAAGCCTTACGCCTGGGGCTGTGGCTCCATTCCGCCGCTTGCCTCGTCCCCACCACGTTTCACGCCGGCGGTCGGAACAGCGGAGGACTTACCAACCGGCTGATCGTCGTCCGTGTCACGCACTGGCGGCTTGCCATCGAGCAGATCCTTGATCTCATCCCCGGAGAGGGTTTCGTATTCAAGCAGCCCTTTGGCGATGGTATGAAGCTGGTCTTCGTGATCCCCAAGAACTTTTTTCGCCGTTTCATAGCCCTGATTGACGAAGGACTTGATCTCAGCGTCGACGATCTTCTGGGTTTCATCGGAAACGTGCTGGTTCTTGGCAACAGAATGCCCAAGGAAGACTTCTTCCTGGTTCTCGCCATAAAGCAGCGGACCCAACTTGTCGGACATGCCGAACTGGGTCGCCATGGCGCGAGCAAGTTTTGTTGCCATCTGGATATCACCGGAGGCGCCAGAGGTAACCTTTTCGTAGCCGAAAATCATCTCTTCTGCGACACGTCCACCCATGGCAACGGCAAGGTCGGCCTTGCACTTGGCGCGTGTTAGCGAAACCTGATCCTTTTCCGGTAGCCGCATCACCATACCGAGTGCCCGACCACGCGGAATGATCGTCGCCTTGTGGATCGGATCGGAAGCAGGCTGATGAAGAGCAACCAGAGCATGACCGGCTTCGTGATAAGCAGTCAGCTTCTTTTCTTCCTCGGTCATGACCAGGGTCCGGCGTTCGGCGCCCATCATGACCTTGTCCTTGGCATCCTCGAATTCGGCCATCGTCACCAGACGCTTGGAGCGCCGTGCAGCAAGAAGAGCGGCCTCATTGACGAGGTTCATCAGGTCGGCACCGGAGAAGCCGGGGGTGCCACGCGCCAGGGTGCGGACATTGACGTCCGGCGCCAGCGGAACCTTGCGCATGTGAACCTTGAGAATTTTTTCGCGGCCAGTGACATCCGGATTCGGCACGACAATCTGACGGTCGAAACGGCCCGGACGCAGCAGCGCCGGATCCAGAACGTCCGGACGGTTGGTCGCCGCGATGATAATGACGCCTTCGTTGGCCTCAAAACCATCCATCTCAACCAGCAACTGGTTCAAGGTCTGTTCGCGTTCGTCGTTGCCGCCGCCAAGGCCTGCGCCACGATGCCGACCAACAGCGTCGATCTCATCGATAAAGATGATGCAGGGTGCGTTTTTCTTCGCCTGCTCGAACATGTCGCGGACACGGCTTGCACCGACACCGACAAACATTTCCACAAAGTCGGAACCGGAAATGGTGAAGAACGGCACGTTCGCTTCGCCAGCCACCGCACGGGCGGTCAGGGTCTTACCGGTACCTGGAGGACCAACCAGCAGCACGCCGCGCGGAATACGTCCGCCGAGACGCTGGAATTTCTGCGGGTCGCGCAGGAACTCAACAATCTCCTGAAGATCTTCCTTGGCTTCATCGATGCCGGCAACATCTTCAAATGTCACGCGGCCATGGGCCTCGGTCAGCAGCTTCGCCTTGGACTTGCCAAAGCCCATCGCCTTGCCACCGGAGCCCTGCATCTGGCGCATCACGAAAATCCAGATGCCCAGAATGATCAGCATCGGGAACCAGGAAATCAGAGCACCTAGTAGCGAGAAGCTTTCCGTTGGCGGCTGAGCGTTGATCAGGACGTCCTTCTTGCGCAGAAGTTCCACGTATTGCGCATCAGCCGGCGCATAGGTCTGGAAAGCCCCGCCACTGTTATAGTGGCCTGTGATCTTTTGATCCTGGATGGTGACGTCCCTGATCTCTCCCTGTTCCGCATTGTTCAGAAACTGGGAGAAGGCGATCTCATTGGATGCCGTCCGCTGGCCAGGGCTCTGAAACAGCTGGAACAAGGCGATCAGCAAGAGTGCGATGATCACCCAAAGTGCGAAATTACGAAAATGTGCGTTCATTTCGATCCCTTTACCGCCGCACGCGGTAAGATGCGCGGGGTTTGTACTTACCTTCCAAGATAGGTCGCAGATGG
Organism: Roseibium sp.; assembly: GCA_965230705.1. GTDB lineage: Bacteria > Pseudomonadota > Alphaproteobacteria > Rhizobiales > Stappiaceae > Roseibium. The sequence goes on from CBDDLN010000002.1 coordinate 1,668,533, forward strand.
CCCTCTGCCAAGGCGGTAAGCCAATGTTGCACGCGCGCTCTGACTTTTTCCTTAAAGATCTGTGTTTAGCAGCTCTTTCGCGGCTGCAACATCGTCAAAAGGACCAAGGTTCGCGCGGGTTCCCGCGCTTTACCCGATAGGCAGCCCCATTGGCAAGAGCCGTATTTTTACAGGCAGACCTTCATCCTCTTCGGAATTAGGACTAAAACCGGGGACATAAACCAGGTCATCACCACGCCATATCGCTGGTGCACAGGAAAAACACGCTTTGGGCCAGTCATGCGGCCAATCGGCTTTTCCGGGTTTTACCGGAGCTGAAATCAGCGGGCCCAAAAAAGTTTCGGAACCGGTCAAACCAGGCCGTCCATGGTTCGCCTCCACTAAGAAACGCCCGTCCCAGATCGCACTGGACTTTAGGGGCAACCCCCAACTGGGAGGCGGTGTGCGGCCGGCTTCCCGCCAAACAAACACTTGTTCATCACGCCTGAAAACAACGGCACCGGCTATAGTTGATTGAGCTTCCTTACCGGCGATCAGGCCGGCCACATGTTCAAGTTGGGACAGCCTCAAAGGCATCGCGCGGCCAGTGGCCCGCATGATCAGTCGTGACAACAAGCGCAGACGCACTTCTTCAGGCAGATCCTCATAGGAGTGAAAATCCAGTTTCAACGGGCCTGCTGGATGCTCAACAACATTCTCATCCCAAAAGCGCCCAACCCAGACATCTATGGCCTCCGCCGCGCGCCGCAACCGCGCAGCTGTTCCAGACAGCCGTCCGGCATCAAGCCCTTCGCTTGAAAGATGCTCGGCAATGGCGCGCAGCCGAACCCGTTTGTAGTCGGTATTGTAATTGGAAGGATCGTCAGCCCATGTGAGCCCACGCTTTAACAGTTCGGCCAAAAGCCGCATTTTGGGGACATCCAGAAGAGGCCTCACCAGCCGCAGACCATGGGGTCCACTTGATGTGTCCCGCGCCATGGCTCCCAAGCCATAGACGCCGCTACCGCGGCTTAATCTGTCCAAAAAGGTTTCTGCCTGATCGTCCTGATGATGCGCCAGCACAAGACAGTCTATCTGCATTTCCTGAAGAGCCTCAGCGATCAATCGGTACCGCGCGTCTCTGGCAGCTGCTTGCAGGTTGGATGCCGGCTTTGGATCGGTCCAGGCCAGGGTCTCAAGGGCAAGACCAAGCATCGCGCAATGACGCGCCACCTCTTCAGCTTCATCAGAACTCTCCGGACGAAGCTGGTGGTCGACCGTGATGACCAGAGAACGGCCAGCCCACCCGGATCGGATCTTCCATTCGTTGAAGAGATAAAGAAGTGCAAGGGAATCGGGTCCGCCGGAAACACCAAGGGCAACGGAATTGATATCGGCCAGACAGCTAAAACATGCGTCGGCCTCATCGTCGCTTAGAGGACTGGCGTGAGAATCCGGATCATGAGCACTGGCCACGGCGTTGCTCGCTGCGCGCTTGATCCAACACAGCCGGCGCCGCGTTCGGGTATTTTGCAAGAAGTTCGGTAAACGTCGCGCAAGCAGCGTCGTTCTCCCCCAGCCCGTTCAACGCAAGCCCGAGCTTCAGCAGACTGTCAGGACTTTTGTTGTTCCCCGGATGATCTGTATAGGTTTTCAAAAATGCATCCGCCGCCGCACGGTAATTGCGTTGCGCCAACAGGCTTTCGCCGAGCCAGTACTGAGCATTGGCCGCAAGACGATGGTCAGGATAGGTGCTGATAAACGTCTTGAATGCATTTTCTGCAGCGCCGTAATCACCATTGACTGCAAGGCTATAGGCCTGATCGTAATCCGCCCGCGGATCGCCGCTGCTGGTAATCAGCCCGGCCATCGCATCGCCTGACGCTGCCGTTCCAGGATCATTTCCAGGAATGGAAGCGGCAGGCGGTGTGCCAAGAGGAGCTGTCGCAGTTCCGCCGGCAAGCGCCGACAGGTCTATTGGGCCATTGCCGGGAAGGTTCCCGGCACCGTCATTCTGATAACCACCAGACGCAGCCCAGTCAGCGTCACCGGAGCCACCGGCCGGCAAAGTGCCAAGTGTCTGAACACTGTCGGTCAACTGACCTCCACCCTGGTTGGTCTGGGGCGTTCTGTTGTCGGAACGTTTTCCCGGCTTGCCGCCACCTTCGAGCTGCTGGAAACGATATTCGTTGTCTTCCTGCATGCGGCGCAGCTGATCCTGGGTTTCGCGCAGCTGATAGGTCAACTGTTCAATGTGCCCTGTCAGTATGCGCAGCCGCTCTTCCATTTCGTTGAGCCGCACATTGGACTCGTTGTTCTTGCGGCCGAACAATTGCGCGTGCGACGGACTTGCCAGCGTAAGCGCCAGCACGATCACAGCAAATGCCGCCAGAAGTCTGTGTGTTACCATTCCGTACCCCCGGTCTGACCCATGGGACTCCCAACTATTCCCAAATCAGGTCATGGACGTCCCTATGACCCAAAGCTGGATACCACAGGGCGCGCCGAGTTCGGCCAAATTTTGGCGTTAGATGGGATTTTTTGCTCAACCGGTCGTCCGGCGCTACTCAAAAACGTCAAAGGCCGGGCAATCGCCCGGCCTTCGGCATCACATGATTTCAATGGCCAACGCCATACCTAGTTGGTTGCGTTATTGAGCACCGTTACCGCACGCCGGTTCTGAGACCAGCAGCTGTTGTCGTTACAGACAGCGACCGGACGTTCCTTGCCGTAGGAAATCGTCTTGATCCGCGATGCTGCAATTCCACGGGACACAAGGTAGTCGCGGGCAGCTGTCGCCCGGCGTGCGCCAAGTGCAATATTGTACTGCCGCGTGCCGCGCTCATCCGCGTGGCCTTCAATGGTAATCGTGTACTGGGCATAGCCGGTCAGCCACTTGGCCTGCTTGTCGAGCGTTCCCTGTGCCTGGGCGTTCAGTGTGGATTTGTCCTCTTCGAAGAAGACACGGTCCCCTACATTGACGACAAAGTCCTGACCGGAACCTGGCTTGACATTGCCTTTCAAGCCATCCGGCTGCGTTTGCGCACAAGCTGCGACCAGCAGCATGGTGCCGATCACGGCAGCGCGCTTCGCGCCTCGTGCCATCATCCCCATTTCCAACATTCTCGTTCTCCTATCCCCACCGGCCCCGACAGGGTGAACACTTTGTAGCCAAAGCTGGTTAAAGCGGTCTTGGCAAAACTGGTAAACACTTTCTTATCAATCCAACGCCAAAGAGGCTCAGTCCAGCAACGGCGACCAGGATGGATCAGATGCAAAAGCGGGCGTATTGATCTGCTGTTCATTGTAGCCGGTCAGGTCAACGGTCCAGACCTGAGGTCCGCCGTTGGCGCCCGGCGTGTCGCGGAAGAACACCAGAACACGGCCATTTGGTGACCAAGCCGGGCCTTCATTGTGATATCCCTCTGTCAGGATCCGTTCGCCCTTGCCGTCCGGCTTCATCACGCCGATCATGAAACGGCCCTGATGCTGCTTGGTGAAGGCAATCAAATCACCACGCGGCGACCAGACTGGCGTGGAATAACGGCCCGGCCCGAAAGAAATCCTACGGGCGTTCCCACCATTTGCATCCATCACATAGAGCTGCTGCGCGCCGCCACGATCAGATTCAAAAACGATCTGGCGTCCATCCGGCGCATACGACGGGCTTGTATCAATGGCAGCAGAATTGGTCAGCCGTGTGGTTCTGCGGGAGCGCAAGTCCATGGTGAAAATGTTGGCATTGCTTCCCTGTTGCAGGCTCATGATCACGCGTTGTCCATCCGGCGAAAAGCGGGGCGCAAACGTCATGCCCGGGAAATTGCCGACAATCTCACGTTGACCGGTTTCGATGTTCAAGAGATAGACGCTCGGATCAGCGCCATCATAGGACATATAGGTGATTTCCTGGCTGGTTGGGGAGAAACGCGGTGTCAGAACCAGATCCTGGCCCCGGGTCAAATACCGGACATTCGCACCGTCCTGATCCATAATCGCCAGCCGCTTGACCCGCTTGTCCTTGGGGCCCGTCTCGTCGACGAAGACGACCCGCGTGTCGAAATACCCCTTTTCCCCGGTCAACCGTTCATAGATCGCGTCTGCAATGATGTGTGCCAGGCGGCGCCAGTTTTCAGGTGTCGTGTAAAATTGCTGCCCTAGCATCTGCTCCGACGCAAAGACGTCCCATAGCCTGAATTCCGCGCGGAGCCGGCCATCCGGCTGTTTCGCGACCGAGCCACTCACCAGAGCCTGCGCTCCGATGGTGCGCCAGTCGCCAAAACGGGGTGTTGAGTTCACGCCCATGTTTTTCTGGATGAAACTCGCCGGATCCATCGGCCGGAACAAACCGGATCGTTTCAGATCGGCAGCAATGACCGAAGTCATATCGGAAGCCAGTTTGGGATCTCCGCCTTCCGCCAGAAAGGCTGGCAACGCGATGGGCAACGGCTCGATGTTGCCTTGTGTCACATCAATTTCGATGATGGCATTGGCAGGACCGGCGGCAAGCAATATCGCAAGCGAAGCGAAGCCTGCCGCTGCCACCGCCGTCAAGCGGGACAGGAAACGTTTTGCAATGGTCTTGTCGCGCATGGGCGATAGGGCTCCCTGTTTCCTCATTTGTTCGTTATCCGCCAAGCAATTCACGCGGATCGAAATTGATTATCACCTGTTGCCAGGCCTCATATTTCGCAGCAGGCAACGAATAGGGTGCGCATCGCATGATCGCACGAACCGCGCTGCTGGCCGCGGCCCTAAACGCCGGATTTGAGCTGGAATTCAAGACTTCCGGACTTCCCGCAACCTCCCCGGAGCGGGCCAGATCAAATTGCACCCGCACTTTCAGATTCTCTGCCCCGATGGCGCCTGCCGGAGGGCTCCAGCATTGTGCAACCTGACTGCGTAAAGCATCAAGCTCCGATTGGGACATGCGGACACTATCCGCCCCCCGCCGGGTTCCCAGCGATGCCGGATCCTGGGAATTCGATCTTGCACCACCTTCTGGCTCCACCTTGTTCAGGAGTGCCGCAATCTGTTTGGAATCGAAACTTTTATCCTTTGCCTGATCCCGTCTTGGTGGTTTGGGTTTCGTCCGCGGAACAACATTGGCGATGATCGGCTCGGGCTCCGGTTCCGCTGCAGGTTCGGGCGCCGGTTCAGGAGCTGGTTCCGGTTTTGCCTCGACGGGCGGAGGTGCAGCGGGCTCTGGTTCCGGCTCAGGTTCAGGTGCTGCAACCGGTTCCGGCTCGGGCGCTGGCGTGGGCTCAGGCGCCGGTGGCGTGGGCTCGCTACGTGCTTCCCCTTCGGTTTCGGCGACCTCTTCGATCTCTTCGACTTGTGTTTCGGTTGGGGTAACCGACGCAACTTCCCGGATTTCCGCGTCCTGTTCGCCTTTTTGCAGACGGGTCAGATCCTCAATCGGCACCAGATCCACCGGCAGGGATTCAACAGGGGACACAGAAAAGGTCTCAGCGTCCGGCAAGGCAATCAAACCCCAGACGAGCACGGCCGCATGACCGGCCAAAGACGCGAAGAGACCTACGCGCATAGTGGAGTTACGAGTCCCGTTCTTCGAGCGTTACCAGACCAAGCCTTTTAAATCCTGCCGCATTGATGCGGCCCATCACCTTCATCATTGTGCCGTAGTCGGCATCCTGATCACCACGGACATAAATGCGCTCATCGTATCCATTGGCAGCAATGGCCTCCAGTTTTGGTACGACTTCCTCAAGCGCGATTTCCGTATCCTGCAAAAAGATCTGTCCCGTAGAGTTGATCGACACCGTCAAGGGTTCCGTGTCGCCTTCAAGGGCTTTGGCGCGTGTTTCCGGCAAATCGATCGGCACACCAACGGTCAGTAAAGGTGCCGCGACCATGAAAATGATCAAAAGCACGAGCATCACGTCCACAAAGGGCGTGACATTGATTTCACTCATCGGCTGATAGGAGCGTTTCCGCCGTCTGCGGCCTCCGCCTGATCCCTGCCCGCCACCGACCTGCATGCCCATGACCTAGGACCTCTCGTCGATCTGGCGGGACAGGATCGCCGAAAACTCGTCAGCAAAACCTTCCATCCGCACAACGGCCTTGCCGACGTCAGAAGCAAACTTGTTGTAGGCGATGACAGCAGGAATAGCGGCTAAAAGGCCTAGCGCCGTCGCAAAGAGGGCTTCCGCGATACCCGGCGCAACAACCGCAAGGTTTGTGCTTTCAGATGCAGCGATTGCCTGAAATGCCGTCATGATGCCCCAGACAGTTCCGAAAAGACCGATAAACGGCGCTGCCGAGCCGACCGTTGCGAGGATGAGCAGCCGGTTTTCAAGACGTTCCGCTTCGCGCTGGATGGTCACATCCATCACCCGGTCAATTCTCTGCTGCAAGCTTCCGATCGCCGGCCTTGCGCCCTCGTGGCTTCTTTTCCACTCACGCATAGCCGCGACGAACAAGGCCGACATTGCGTGGTTGGTCCGGTTCTGCAGCGTATTGTAAAGCTCTTCCAGTGACTGCCCTGACCAGAACACCGTCTCAAACCGGTTCATTTGCCTGCGGGTCCGGCCAATCAGGAAGATCTTGTCGACAATGATTGCCCAGCACCAGACTGATGCCAGCATTAGACCAACCATCACTACCTTGACGACGATATGGGCCTGCCAGAACAAGGCAAAAAAGGATATGCCGCCTTCTTGCGCCGCCAGTGTCGACTGAACCAGTTCATCCATGAAACGTAAGACCTCTTGGCCGTGGAGTGTGCCGGCGCCAAATGCGCCAGAATTTTCTTCATTCACCGCTTAGCAGCCGGTGGCATTCTTATGCCCGCCTCTGTGACGGCTGAATTTGGCGAAACTTCGACTGTGACAAAGACTTTGATACAGGACCAAAGGATACAATTATGGTTACTGCTTAATTAAAACATCAGCAAAAGATTTACACTTCCGGTCAATTTAGCGAAAGCACTAGATTCAACCAGTGTCCTCAACCGGTCTGGGACAAGCGCTCGGCTAAATGGCCCGGCAGCCGGGTCGCCCGGCCTTCTGAAGTAATCACAGCCACAACAACTTCCGCCCTGACAAGCAAATCCGGGCCACGATTGATCTCCTGCGACAAGACGATCCGCGCTCCTTTTTGCTCAACAAGTTGCGTCTTGACTTCGAGCATGTCGTCAATCGTCGCCGGTTTGCGAAAGTCCAGCGACATTGTGCGGACAGCGAAGGCAAGCGACTGTCCGTCAGCGCCTGCTTTCAATTCAGCGTGGTGAATACCCAGCAACCTGAGAAAATCGGACCGGCCCCGTTCGAAAAACCGGACATAGGCGCCGTGATAAACAATCCCGGTAAAATCGGTGTCTTCGTAATACACGCGGACAGGCAAAACATGTTTGCTGCCTTCAAGACGCCCCGCCAGATCCGGCCAAGTACTCACTTCCGAGCTCCCCTAAATATTAGTCCCTGTCCAAATAGCAGAAGGCCCCGCAACGGACCATATCCGGCGGGGCCTTCAAATTTGCACAAATCAATTGGATCAGGCGGCGGCTACCTCTGACAGGAAGCTCTCGACCGACCGCCGCATTTGGGTGGCACGCTCGCGCATCTGTTCCGCAGCTTCGCGCATTTGCTCGACGGAATTGGAATTCTCGACCACATCATTGTTCAGGCTGGATACGGCACCAGACACTTTAAGTGTTCCGTCCGCAGCTTGCGCCACATTGTGAGAGATTTCCGAGGTCGCTGCACCCTGCTGCTGAACCGCGTCAGAGATGGTCAGCGTGTAGTTGTTGACCTCTTCCATCGAGCTGGAAACCGTCGAGATCTCCTGAACCGCATCAGTCGTGGATGCCTGGATTGCGGCGATCTGAGAGGAAATGTCCTCTGTTGCCTTGGCGGTTTGCTCCGCAAGCGACTTCACTTCCGATGCGACAACCGCAAAACCCTTGCCGGCTTCACCGGCACGGGCTGCCTCGATTGTTGCGTTCAATGCGAGAAGGTTGGTCTGTTCCGCAATATCGGAAATCAGGGAGACAACATCGCCGATCTTGTTCGCGGCTTCAGCCAGCCCCTCGATCTTCTGATTGGAGACCTGGGCACTGGTTGTCGTCTGCTCGACAATCTCGGCAGCCGTGCCCACTTGCCGGGAAATCTCGGAAATTGACGCATTCAGTTCTTCGGTCGCAGACGCAACCGCCTGAACGTTGGCAGACGCGTTTTCCGAATCCGCAACCGCCTCAGCACCACGGCCAGCTGCAACACCGGAGCGGTCACTCAAGACGCCCGCGAGTTCCTCAACACGAATGATGTTTTCTTCAACGACACCCAGAACCTCCTGCGCTTCTGAGCGGAAGGAGTTGATCAGTGAGTCGATGAGCTGCTCACGCTTTTCCCGGGCGATGTGACCGACCTTGCGTTCTTCAGACAGGCGTTCGCGCTCAAGGGAGTTTTCCTTGAAGACCTCGATGCACCTGGCCATCCGGCCGATCTCATCGCGCCGCTCGGTTGCGTGAACCTCGATCTCAAGATCGCCATCGGCGATTTGACGGGCAGCGACAGACAGCGTCTGCAAAGGTGCGAACATCCGTCCAGTCAGCCACCAGATGATGCCAACCACTGGCAACATGCACAAAACACCGGCAAGGATCACACCGAGTGTAATCTTGTTCGCCGCAGCGGACAGCTCAGTCTGCTGGACAGCTTCCACGAGGCCGAAGTTTGATCCGAAAATTTCACCGCCGGACTGTGCGAAGCGGTAGTCGATCCCGTCAATGGCAAGTTGGCCCTCGCCAGAGGAAATGTCACTTAGCTTGAACACGGTTGTCCCGCTGCCGTTCTGCCCCAACCCGACCAACTGGCCGATTGCGTCCACCAGGAAGACTCTTTCGGTCTCACCAATGCCGGACGCATCATTCAGCAGCGCCGCAATGCGCTCCATGTTCGCGGAAAAGGCGACGGCACCAAAATAGTTGCCGAGGTACATGACCGGTGCAGCGAGAACGAGAGAAACCTGACCATCACCAAGCGTCGTGAAGCCAGATGTGTAGATTTGCCCAGCTTCAAGAGTACCGGCTGTGTTCGCGTCAACAATTTGGCCAAGTGCAATTTGAACGGGATGGTTTGAAATCTCGGCTGCGTCAATATTCCGCCCGAACTCGGGGCCTTTCCCATAGGAATAGGCGATGTTTCCATCCTTGCTCAGGAGCGCAGCATCCGAGAACAGGCCTTGCTGGATGATTCCGCCATAAATCTCGTGAACGATCTGATGGTTTTGAACGTAGTAATTCTTTTCTTCTGGTTCGACCAACAGATGACGCTCGTGCGGCGCGTGCGGATTGTTGTCTACGAAAATCCGCCGAAGGGTCTCGGTCTGCCCTTCTTTCAGATTTTTCCAGCCGACCATTGATTTCATCAGGCTGTCTTTCGCTTCTTCGAGCGAAACGAAGAAACGTGCACTATCCGTAATCTGCGCCAGCACCAGCTCCAGGGACTTTTGCTTACCCTTGGTCGCACTCTGCAACGCCTTGTCGGCCTGATTGTTTGCAACACCGCTTGCCAGATATGATGTGACCAGCACGATTGCCAGGCACATTACTGTTGTTCCGGCGAGAAACATCAGTGCCAGTTTTGTTGATAGACGTTTGCGTATCATCGATACCCCCCACTTCCAAGTGCGGGGAATTCTGCCGAAAGACGGCAAATAAACCTTTAACGGGATGAATAACTCTTTAGCCGAGCTGTTCATCACCATCTTGATCGGCAAACAATCCAAGTTGAGGCATGGAATTATTTGCTGGGACTGCCAACCCCAGGTGGGAAAAGGCCTGCGGAGTCAAAATCCGCCCTCGCGGGGTTCGCTGTAGAAAGCCGTTTTGAATCAAATACGGCTCCACGATTTCCTCAATCGCGTCGCGTGGTTCGGAAAGTGCCGCTGCAATCGTTTCTATGCCAACCGGTCCACCGCCGAAATTGACAGCTATCTGATTGAGGTAGCGCCTATCCAGGCTATCAAGTCCGGCACCATCCACCTCAAGCTGCAATAGCGCCTTGTCAGCAAGCCCCCGATCGACCTGTTCCAGACCAGCCACGACTGCGAAGTCCCGCACCCGGCGCAAAAGGCGTCCGGCAATACGCGGTGTACCACGTGACCGCTTGGCGATTTCATGGGCGCCGTCCGGCGCCATGCCAATGCCCAAAAGCCGCGCACCACGATTGACGATATGTTCCAGCTCTTCCACCGTGTAGAACTGCAAGCGGACCGGAATTCCGAACCGGTCCCGCAGCGGGGTTGTGAGCAAACCAAGACGGGTCGTTGCCGCAACCAGCGTAAACTTGGCCAAATCGATCTTCACCGAGCGGGCAGCCGGTCCCTCACCAATGATCAGATCGAGCTGGTAATCCTCCATCGCTGGATAGAGAACTTCTTCAACTGCAGGATTGAGCCGGTGAATCTCGTCGATGAACAGGACATCGCGCTCTTCCAGATTGGTCAGGAGCGCAGCCAGATCACCAGCCTTGGCGATCACCGGGCCCGATGTCGCCCGGAAATTCACGCCAAGCTCGCGTGCCATGATTTGTGCGAGCGTCGTTTTCCCTAGTCCTGGAGGGCCGACGAACAACACATGGTCCAGCGCCTCATTCCGGGTCTTGGCCGCTTCAATGAAGATCTTGAGGTTGGCGCGCGCCTGTGCCTGACCGACAAAGTCATCGAGCACCTGAGGGCGCATGGAACTGTCGATCTCATCGCCGCGAATCTCCGGCGTTACGATACGGCTGTCATCCGACATTGCTTGCGACCACCACCAACATCACCAGCAGGAAGACCGAATAGGCAACCCGAATGGCGTAGAACTTGCGGAACTGCTTCTTCACGAAAGGGTCGTCCGTCTCGACCTTACGGCCCTTGACCGCATAGTTCCGGCCATCCACCGCAATCGCAAACTGATGGTCGATATACATCATGCCGCCGAGCCCAAGGATAAAAAAGACGACCGCGATCAGACCAAATACAAGCATTGTCATCCGGCCAGCTCCTTCAAACCAAGGCGGATAAGAGTTTCAGTCGAGGCATCTTCGCCTGCCGACTGCATTGCCTTTGCTACCGCCGCACTGGCTTGCGGCTGCCCATAACCAAGGTTCGTCAGTGCTGACACGGCTTCCGCAACTGGCCTTGCCGCGATATTTTCCTGAACCGTTTGGGAGACCGAGATCGTTTCTGCATCAACACTGGCAAAGGCCGGGGCCTTGTCTTTCAGTTCGGTCAATATGCGTTCGGCAACACGCTTGCCAACGCCCGGCGCCCGGGATACGGTCGCCTTGTCGCCAAGGGCGATCGCATTTGCAATTTCCCCCGCTTTCAAGATGCCAAGAATGGCGAGAGCTACCTTGGCTCCAACGCCCTGAACCGTCATCAGAAGCCGGAACCACTCGCGCTCGGAATCATCAGAAAATCCGAAAAGACGGATCATGTCCTCACGGACAAGCGTCTCAATGGACAGCACTGCAGCTTCGCCGGCCCTTGGAAGGGTTTGCAATATACGCGACGGACAGTGGACCTGATAACCGACACCCTGGACATCGAGGATGACATAATCTTCGCCGTAGCTGTCGACGATCCCTTTCAGTTTTCCGATCATACGGCCCCCATCTGCGCCAAACGCCCGGACGCGGTTCCCCGGTGGTGTGCATGGCAAATTGCTATTGCCAGAGCATCGGCGGCGTCATCGGTGTCGAAGACAGCCCTTGGCATCAGGACCTTTACCATCGCACGAATCTGTTCTTTCTCCGCATGCCCGGTCCCGACAACAGTCTTTTTGACCAGGTTGGGAGCGTACTCGGCAACCTCCAGACCAGCCAAAGCGGGCACCAACAGAGCGACGCCCCTCGCCTGGCCCAACTTGAGCGTTGCTCCGGCATCCTTGTTCACAAACGTGTGCTCTACCGCTGCCTCGTGAGGGCTTTGCCCTTCTACGACCTTCGCAAGCCCGTCGTGCAACTGTACCAGCCGGGAGGCAAGATCCCGTTTGTTGTCTGATGTGACTGTGCCAGAGGCAATAAATGTCAAACGGTTGCCGAGCGCCTCAATCACGCCCCAACCAGTTCGCCGCAAGCCCGGATCGACCCCGAGCACTCGAATCGGATGCTTCATGGAACAAAGCGGTAACAAAACTTGATCCTTGACGCCAGTAAAAGCGGTTCCTACCAAAGATCCTTGCGACTTTTCCCCTCGATCCTGCCGCTGTTCCATGCTCGAACCTCTTTCAACCTTTGATCCGAAAGTCCTGGCGTTCCTGGCCGCTGTGGTTCTGATTGCTGGAATGGTGCGCGGGTTTTCAGGATTTGGCGCGGGCATGATCTTCATGCCGGTAGCGTCGAGCCTCATTTTTCCTTCAGTCGCCGCGGCCAGTTTTTTATTCATGGACAGTGTCGTCACGCTTCCTTTGCTGAAACGTGCGCTGCGCCACTGCGACTGGGGTACGGTTCTGCCGGCCGCAGCAGGTGCACTCTTGGCAGTCCATGCAGGGGCCTGGCTACTGGCCAACACCGAAGTCTTGCTGCTGCGCTGGATAATCTTTGCGATCGTGGCCGGGCTTCTCGCTCTTTTAATGTCCGGCTGGCGCTACAACACGCAGCCAAGCCGGCCCGTGTCTTTCGGCGTTGGTGCCACTTCGGGCTTTCTTGGCGGAATAAGTCAGGTCTCTGCCCCGCCGGTTGCCGCTTTCTGGCTGTCGAGTTCCAAAGAGCCGGAAGTGGTCCGCGCCAATCTCATCGTCTTTTTTGCGCTCGCCAGCGTGGGAACATTCATTGCCTATATCGCGCTGGGATTCTTTACGACCCAGGTGTTTCAATTCCTGGTCATCGGCGTGCCAAGCTACGCATTTGGCCTGTTTGCCGGCTCCCGGCTGTTCAGCCAGGCCAAGCCGGCACATTACCGCTATGCGGCTTATGTCCTAATAGCCCTAGCCGCCCTTACTGGCATGCCAGCCCTGGATACAATTTTGCGCCAGTAAGGCAATCGGGTTCAACGGCGCCAATAGTCATTCGCCTGGGCAATGGTCTGAAAATTCGTCGCGACGACCTGCGAAACATTTGTAAGGCTGTCGGCATTATTCGCGTAATCAGAGCGCATTTTCTCCCGAGCAGCGTCGTCTGGTTGCGTCTTCTTCACCGCCATACGCGAAAGTTTGATCGCAAGCTCATACCCTTCCTCGGGTGTATCCGTCAGTAGACTCGGCAACCACGACATCACTTCTCTCCATGCATTATCAGCTGCGATAATTCACTGGTTGAGATCAAATGACAATCGGTTTTGACAGTAGGGATTGCGGCGACGCTAGGCCATGGACCCAAAGCACACACAACCTGAAGCAGGCACTATTCTCCCTCTCTTGCAACAGGGTGGTTCAAAAGAAAAACCCCGGTCTGTCGACCGGGGCTTAATTAGCAATCTGCGAATTCCTGATCAGGACAGAGACGCCATCGTCTCTTCATCAATGTCGAAGTTCGCATAGACGTTTTGAACGTCATCATCGTCTTCAAGCATGTCGATCAGCTTCATCAGCGTCCCGGCCTTTTCGGCATCGACCGGTGTCAGGTTCTGGGGCTTCCAGATGATCTTGGTGGAATCGGCCTCGCCCAGCGCTTCCTCCAATGCCTTGGCAACATCGTTCAGATCTTCAAAAGCCGTATAGATCGTGTGCCCGCTTTCGTCGGACTGCACATCTTCAGCACCTGCTTCGATCGCCGCCTCAAGGACCGCGTCCGCTTCACCGGCTTCCGGCTTGTAAACAATCTCGCCTACCCGGTCGAACATGAAGGAGACCGACCCGGTTTCACCGAGAGAACCACCGCATTTTGTGAAATAGGATCGGACGTTCGAAGCAGAACGGTTGCGGTTGTCGGTCAAAGCTTCAACGACAACTGCGACACCAGCCGGGCCATATCCCTCGTAGCGGATCTCCTCATAAGTGTCCGCATCACCCGCCTGCGATTTGTTGATCGCACGCTGGATGTTGTCCTTCGGCATCGACTGTGCCTTGGCGTTGTTGACGGCCAGACGTAAGCGCGGATTTGAGTCCGGGTCAGGGTCGCCCATCTTTGCGGCGACGGTAATTTCCTTGGACAGCTTGGAGAACATCTTGGAGCGGACCGCATCCTGGCGGCCTTTGCGGTGCATGATGTTCTTGAATTTTGAATGGCCTGCCATGGCTCTACTCGGCTCTTTATCGGATTGTTTGGATAAAAACTCGCACGCTTATAGGCAAAGCTGGTCGCAAAATCCAGCGGCTGCCACGAGCTCTGCTATCAGACTATTGCCAGAACGGCGGCAACACCGGCTCCAGCCGCCCGCCAATGCGGACGGGCGAGACGGCGGATGCCAATCCGGTGCTATCGTCGATTTCCACCGCAACACCAGAAATCGTCGCTTCCCCGGATGCCGGTGTGAACCGGCCGCCTGGAATTTTGCGCATAAAGCGGTTGACCGGCTCTTCCTTGTCCATGCCCAGGACGCTGTCATAGGCGCCACACATTCCGGCATCAGACATATAAGCCGTACCGCCCTCCAGGATCTGATGGTCTGCTGTTGGAACATGGGTATGCGTGCCGACCACAAGGCTGACCCTGCCATCCAGAAAATGACCCATCGCCTGTTTTTCACTGGTGGCTTCGGCATGCATGTCGACGACGATGGCGTCCGCAACCTGGCCTAGCGGACAATCGCCGACAACGCGATCGATAACGGCGAAGGGATCATCCAGCGCGTCCATATAGATCCGTCCCATGACGTTGGCGACCATGACCTGCGCGCCGTTTCGGGCGGTATAAAGATGCGCGCCGCGCCCCGGCGTTCCGGCGGGATAATTTGCTGGGCGCAGCAGCCGGTCCTGGCGTTCGATATAGACCAGCGTATCCTTCTGATCCCAGACGTGATTGCCGGTGGTTACGACGTCTGCACCTGCATCCAGAACATCTTGCAGGATCGCTTCGGTAATCCCGAAACCGGACGCTGAATTCTCACCGTTGACGATAACGAAATCGAGTTGATGCTCTTCAACAAGGCCAGGAAGCTGGTCAATAACCGCTGTGCGGCCGGAGCGGCCAACAAGATCTCCGAGAAATAGAAGCCGCATTGTGCCCCGCTGAATAAGTTAGGAATTGTTGGGTGAAAACGCTCGGTAACCGGTTTCGGTCAGAATTCCGTCCAGGCGCTGATCATGTGGTTCTGTCGGCACATGGACGGCTTGCTGCGCTTCAAAGGCTAGACCTATACAGGTCAAAGGCCCCTGCTTCTGAAGTGCCAAGATGGCCGTATCGTAATGCCCTTTGCCATATCCGGCCCTATTGCCTGACTTGTCAAAGGCGGCAAGTGGCATCAACAAAACATCCGGCTGGACTTCAGGCGCATCCGGACCGGGCGCGACCGTGCCGAAACCGGCAGGCACGAACACCGTGTCCCGGTCAAAGGACCGGAAAATCAGATGTGGCTTGGCAACAATCGGCAGACATAGCTGATGCCCACGCGCCCTGAGGACATCCAGCAAGGGCCGCGGATCGATTTCCTCACGGATTGGTAGAAAGCCTGCGACAACGGCTCCCGCCGGTAGTTTCAGATCATCCACAAACTCGGCAATTGCCAGCGAGCCTTCGACGCGCTGGACCGGATCAAGGGCCGCGCGCCGCTCAAGCGCTGCTTGCCGAACTGCCGATTTTGCTTCGACGAGGGAAATGCCGGTTTGTGACATAAGGGTCGCAAGATGTTGCTTTAAAGAAGAAAAACTGGTGCGCAGCCGCCCGGTCGTTGGAATTTGCAATCCCGGAGAACCTACAAAGTAGGTGGGCGCCGTGATGCAACAGTCCACGGACCGAAGCAGGGACAGCTCCCGAAGGAATGCGTAAGGCCCCGGGGATAGTATTTCCTGACGGAACGCGCAGCCACGCTTTCCCCATATAGCGGCGGGAGGCTCACAATACCAGTGGGCGATGTTTGGCTTCCAGATATTACCGACTAAACCTATTCAGGCTTCAGGCTCTTGGTCAGGCTTTCCGCCAGGCCTTCGATTTTTTCTGATGCCGCCTCAATGGCTGACACGGTTTCCGATTCGCGCCGGTTCAGCGCATCCACCGCAATCAGGCGCGCCTCATTGGCCGTCGCAAGTTCCGTCTCCAGGCGTTTGAGACGATTCTCCATCTCGGCCAGCTGGTCTGTCGCCATGATGCCAGCCATGACTGTCAGGCGCTGGTCGCCTATTTCACCAAAAGCTTCGCGCAGCTCATCTATCCAGCCATCGAAACGCTTAGCCAGGCCGATCAGCCGCTCCTCTTCTCCGTCATCACAAGCCATGCGGAAAGAGCGCCCATTGATGGTCACGTTAATTTGAGCCATCAGCCGTCAGCCTCCGTGTGCATCCAGAACCGATCGAATCGATTCCATTGCCGAGACGAGGCGCCGCGACACCTCACGGTTCGCTTCTTCGAGCCGGGCGGCACGGGCTTCGGACTTGTCCAGGCCGGAGGCCAGCTGCGAGCGGTCCTCCCCAAGCCGTTGCAGATCTTCCTGCAGTGCATTCAACGAGCTATCGGCCTCAATACGGCGCTGAATGGAGACCTCAAGACTGCCAAGCGCCTGTTGCAAGCGGTTTATGGCTGAATCGAGTTTCTGACCAGACTGTGTCACCGTTTCCGACATTCAATTGCTTTCATCTGCGCCTGCTGACGGCGAGCGCGATAATATGCACTTCTTACAATGCGCCAAGAACCCGTGCGGATTAACACCAAAACACCGAATAGTTGAAGTGACTTGCGAACAAGTCATTCCAATACTCTGACACCATTGACAAGGCCGGAGCATCAGTATTCTCGATCACCCGGAGATTAGGCGTCTGACGGCAAGTCAGTCAATGCCAGCCTAGGCAGAATCCTCAATTCGCTCACCAGTAACAACACACGACAAGCGAATCCAATCCCTCTCATTTTATTGACTCGGACAGGGTTCCTGATATTTGTCGGGCGCCTTTCGGCCCCGTGCCCCTAAAACCGCTGCCCACATCATACAGCAGCGGATTTTTTGCGGCAGACAACAACGTCCGGAATGAGCGCCAACTGTCAAACCGGCCCGCGCCGTCGCAAGCTACGGAATGAATATGACCGATCTTGAAAAACACCAGCGAATGGCAAACGCAATCCGCTTCCTTGCCATTGATGCCGTTGAGAAGGCGAAATCCGGGCACCCGGGCCTGCCAATGGGCGCCGCGGATATCGCGACCGTTCTGTTCACACAGTTTTTGAAGTTCGATCCAACTGCGCCGAACTGGGCCGACAGGGACCGTTTCGTTCTGTCCGCCGGCCACGGCTCCATGCTGCTCTACAGCCTGCTTTATCTGCTCGGCTATGAAGATTTCACGCTGGACGAGTTGAAGAACTTCCGTCAGATCGGCGCCTTGACCGCGGGCCACCCGGAATACGGCCATGGCGCAGGCATAGAAACCACGACAGGTCCCCTTGGCCAGGGCCTTGCCAACGCAGTCGGCATGGCAATCGCTGAGAAGCTTCAGGCGTCCCGTTTCGGCAACGACATCGTTGACCACTACACTTATGTGCTGGCCGGTGACGGCTGCCTCATGGAAGGTATCAGCCAGGAAGCGCTGTCCCTTGCTGGCCACCTCAAGCTGAACAAACTGATTGTAGTCTGGGACGACAACGGCATTTCCATCGACGGTGCCGTCTCCATCACTGACAGCACCAACCAGGTTGCCCGTTTCGAAGCATCCGGCTGGAACACGATTTCCATCGACGGACATGACCCTGCAGCAATCGCTGATGCGATCAAGCAAGCGCAGGAAAGCGACAAACCGACCATGATTGCGGCAAAGACCACCATCGGTTTCGGGTCCCCGAAGAAGGCCGGCACCAGTGGCGTTCACGGCGCCCCGCTTGGCGGTGAAGAAGTGGCTGCAACCCGCGAGGCGCTGAACTGGTCTCATGAGCCGTTTGAAGTGCCGAGCGACATTCTGGACGCCTGGCGCATTGCCGGTCTGCGCTCTGCCCATGCCCACAAGGACTGGGAGAAGCGTTTCGCGGATACAGACAGCGAAACTCGCGCCGAGTTCGAACGACGGAACCGCGGCGATCTTCCTGCCGGGTTCGAGGCAGCTGTTCAGAACTACAAGAAGCAGCTTGCTGAAGACAAGCCGACCATGGCGACACGCAAGGCCTCGGAAGCGGTACTTGGCGTATTGAACGAAGTGATCCCTGAAACGATCGGCGGCTCCGCTGATCTGACCGGTTCCAACAACACCAAGACCAAGCAAACACTGCCTGTCACCCCGGACGACTTCTCCGGCCGCTACATCCATTGGGGTATCCGTGAACACGGTATGGCTGCAGCGATGAACGGCATGGCGCTGCACGGCGGAATGATCCCTTACTCCGGCGGTTTCTTGATCTTCTCAGACTACTGCCGCCCTTCGATCCGCCTTGCGGCCTTGATGAATCAGCGTGTTATCCATGTGATGACGCATGATTCCATCGGGCTCGGCGAAGACGGACCGACCCACCAGCCCGTGGAGCACTTTGCGTCCTTGCGGGCGATTCCGAATTTGGCATTTTTCCGCCCGGCTGATGTGACCGAAACGCTGGAATGCTGGCAGCTGGCTCTGGAAGCCAAGGACCGGCCTTCCGTCCTGGCGTTGACCCGTCAGAACCTTGCCCCTCAACGCAAGTCGTATGAAGAAGAAAACCGCTGCGCCCGCGGTGCCTATGTTCTCATCGACAGTGATGATGATGCGGCGGTCACCATCTTTGCATCCGGTTCGGAAGTCGAGATCGCTGTGGCAACCCACGAAGCGCTGGCAGCCGACGGTGTCGCAACACGCGTTGTTTCAGTTCCCTGCTTCGAGTTGTTCGAGAACCAGTCCGACGACTACAAGGCCGACATCATTGGCAACAGCCCGGTCAAGATCGCAGTTGAAGCTGGTGTTCGCATGGGTTGGGACCGCTTCATCGGCAACGATGGCACGTTCGTCGGCATGAACGGCTTCGGAGCGAGCGGTCCTTACAAGGCGCTTTACGAGCACTTCGGCATCACCAGCGACGCGGTCATCTCCGCAGCCAAAGCCAAGTTGGAAGCAAAGTAACGAATTTAACTAAAAAAGTGGCCGCGTACCTTCCCATGCGCGGCCAATCCGGGCGTGACACAATATTTGAAGACCGGATCTCAGAGGGCGATCAGCCAAAAAATTGTATTGCAGGGGATGCACACAAAATCGGGAGTTTTTAATGGTTACCAAGG
The DNA here is from genome assembly GCA_965230705.1 of Roseibium sp. Taxonomy (GTDB): domain Bacteria; phylum Pseudomonadota; class Alphaproteobacteria; order Rhizobiales; family Stappiaceae; genus Roseibium. Next base: position 1,687,778 of record CBDDLN010000002.1, read on the forward strand.
TAGCAATTAACGGATTTGGACGCATTGGCCGCAATGTTCTGCGGGCGATCGTGGAATCCGGCCGCACAGACATCGAAGTAGTGGGCATTAATGACCTGGGTCCGGTAGAGACCAACGCTCACCTGTTGCGCTATGATTCCGTGCATGGCCGGGTCCCGGCTAACGTGGCCGTAGAGGGCGACACCATCTCCGTTGGCGGCGGCAAACCGATCAAGGTTACTGCGGTCCGAGATCCGAAGGATCTACCGTGGAGCGATCTTGGCGTCGACGTCGCGATGGAATGCACCGGCATTTTCGCTTCCAAAGAAAAGGCGTCCGCTCACCTTGACGCAGGCGCAAAGCGCGTTCTGGTTTCCGCTCCAGCTTCCGGGGCGGACAAAACCATCGTATTCGGTGTCAACGACGGCGACCTTACCGCTGATGACCTGGTGGTTTCCAACGCATCCTGCACCACCAACTGCCTGTCACCGGTTGCCTACGTCCTCAACGAGACTGTCGGCATCGAAAAGGGCTTCATGACCACGATCCACTCCTACACGGGTGATCAGCCGACGCTCGATACCATGCACAAGGATCTCTACCGTGCACGCGCAGCGGCCATGTCCATGATCCCGACTTCGACCGGCGCGGCAAAGGCTGTTGGCCTGGTGTTGCCTGAGCTGAACGGCAAGCTGGACGGTGTTGCCATCCGTGTCCCAACCCCAAATGTCTCCGCCGTTGATCTCAACTTCATTGCCAGCCGTGAGACTTCTGTTGAGGAAGTCAATGCGGCGATTAAGGAAGCAGCTAATGGCAAGCTGAAGGGCGTCCTGGGCTACACCGATGAACCTCTGGTATCGGTTGACCTCAATCACAACAGCCACTCGTCCATTTTCCATATGGACCAGACCAAGATCATGGACGGAACCTTCGTCCGCATCCTCACCTGGTACGACAACGAGTGGGGCTTCTCCAACCGCATGTCCGACACTGCGGTCGCCATGGCAAAGCTCATTTAAGTTGGCTTACCGGATGAGTTCTCATCCATGAAACAAGGCGGGTGCAGACAAACTGCATCCGCCTTTTTATCTTATGTGACCTAGGAATACCCGTTTGCTTGAACTCTTCACCGTTATTTCCCTGACCATAGTCGTGGCCATCATCCCCGGTCCGGATTTCGCAGTGGTTCTGAGAAACGCTCTTGTAGGTGGCCGCTTGGCAGGCGTTATGACAGCGTTCGGAATCGGCCTGGCACTCGCAGTGCATATTACCTACGCGCTTGCCGGCATCGGGCTGTTGGTGTCGCAGTCCATTCTGCTGTTCAACATCCTGAAACTGATCGGCGCGGCCTATCTGGTGTTTCTTGGCATCACCATGTACCGGACGGCATCTCGAGAAATGCCGGCTGATGTCAAAAGCGCCGGTATGCTTCCGATGAAAGCCCTGCGCTGGGGTTTCCTGACCAACGTCACCAATCCCAAAGCGACCATGTTCGCCATGAGCGTGTTCCTGCAGGTGACATCGCCCGAGACCCCACTCTGGACTCAGATCGGCTATGGCGTGATCATGGCCACCGGTGTGTTCGCGTGGTTTGTGCTGGTCACTTTTTTCTTCACGCTCGACCCGATCCGCCAGGCCTTTGCGCGCCTGAAGCTCTGGATGGAACGCACCTTCGGGGTGCTCCTAACTCTTTTCGGCATTGGCATCGCCATCTCGACCAATTCCTCCCGCCCTTAACATTCCTGGAGCTCTGCAATGACCTTCAAAACTCTCGATGACCTCACAGATACTGCCGGAAAGCGCGTGCTAGTCCGTGTCGACCTCAATGTACCGATGGACGCCGGCAAGGTGACGGACACAACGCGTATCGAACGAATAATCCAGACAATCCGGGAACTGTCCGGCAAAGGCGCAAAGGTGATCCTGCTGGCTCACTTCGGCCGCCCGAAGGGAGAACGGGTTCCTGAAATGTCGCTGGAACCGGTCGCCCAGCCGTTGGCGGATCTGCTTCTCGCGCCCGTCGATTTCGCTGACGACTGCATAGGCACGGCTGCGGAAGATGCCATTGCTGAACTATCCAACGGCGATGTGCTGCTGCTCGAAAACACCCGCTATCACAAGGGTGAAGAAAAGAACGACACGGATTTTGCCAAGGCCCTGGCTGCCAACGGCGACATTTATGTAAACGACGCCTTCTCCGCAGCCCACAGGGCTCACGGGTCGACAGAAGGGATTGCCCGGTTGCTGCCCGCTTACGCCGGGCGCACGATGCAGGCGGAACTGGAGGCCCTCGGATCAGCCCTCGGCGAGCCAAAGCGCCCGGTACTGGCGGTTGTTGGCGGAGCCAAGGTCTCATCCAAGATCGACCTTCTGGAAAACCTCGTTTCAAAGGTCGATATGCTGGTAATCGGCGGCGGCATGGCCAATACGTTCCTGGCTGCCAAAGGCATTGATGTGGGCAAATCGCTTTGCGAACACGACCTTGCCGACACTGCCCGGAAAATCATGTCTGCAGCTGATACGGCCAACTGCGAAATTGTCTTGCCAGCTGACGCCGTCGTCGCCAAGGAATTCAAGGCCGGGGCAGAGAACGAGACTGTTTCTCTCGATGCCGTCCCTTCCGACGGCATGATCCTCGATGTTGGGGCCGCCTCTATCGCCAACGTCCGAACCAAAATCGACGCGGCAGCTACTCTGGTCTGGAACGGACCGCTGGGAGCATTCGAAATCGAGCCGTTCGACAAGGCGACCGTTGCTGCAGCCCGCCATGCGGCTGAAAATACCAAGGCTGGAAAGCTGAACTCGGTTGCCGGTGGCGGCGACACGGTTGCAGCCCTCAACCACGCGGGAGCCGGAGACGATTTTTCCTATGTCTCGACCGCCGGCGGTGCGTTTCTTGAATGGCTGGAAGGCAAGGAACTGCCGGGCGTTGCCGCGCTAAATGGCTAAGCTTACGTAAACAATCTGCGCCCGGGTGCCACGGGCGCAGGTTTAATTTGCGCGCCGAATTAAATTAAAACGATGAAACCCACGAATATCGGCAATTTAATTGATTTAAAGACGAAAGCTTCGGCTCCCATTCCTGTCAGTTTTTGATAGAACCCACCCACATGATGCATCGCAACGAGCCGGTAATGATCTTCCTCATAAACCGGTGCGGCTTGCGAACTACGGGAGAATTTCATGGCTCGCATTACCCTTCGCCAACTGCTCGATCATGCTGCTGAACACGATTACGGAGTCCCCGCGTTCAACATCAACAATATGGAGCAGGCACTGGCTATCATGGCCGCAGCCGACAAGACCGATTCTCCGGTAATCATCCAGGCTTCCCGCGGCGCCCGGGCCTATGCACATGACGTCATGCTCAAGCACATGATGGACGCCGTTGTTGAAATCTATCCGCATATCCCCGTCTGCGTTCACCTGGACCATGGTAATGAGCCGGGCACCTGCATGACTGCCATTCAGGCCGGCTTCACGTCCGTGATGATGGACGGATCCCTTGAAGCTGACGGCAAAACGCCGGGCGACTGGGACTACAATGTCGGCGTCACCAAGACCGTCACCGACATGGCCCATCTTGGCGGCATTTCTGTTGAGGGTGAACTCGGCGTTCTTGGATCCCTCGAAACCGGCATGGGCGACAAGGAAGACGGCCACGGCGCGGAAGGCAAGCTGACTGAAGACCAACTTCTGACCGACCCGGAAGAAGCTGTGAAGTTCGTTCAGGAAACCAAGGTGGATGCTCTGGCGATCGCCATGGGCACATCTCACGGTGCCTACAAGTTTACCCGCAAGCCCGATGGCGACATCCTTGCCATGCATGTGATTGAGGAAATTCACCGCCGCCTGCCGGAGACGCATCTGGTCATGCACGGTTCCTCGTCCGTGCCGCAGGACCTGCAGGACATCATCAACCAGTACGGTGGTGAAATGCCCCAGACCTGGGGCGTTCCGGTCGAAGAAATCCAGCGCGGTATCAAGAACGGTGTCCGCAAGATCAACATCGACACCGACAACCGCATGGCACTGACTGGTCAGATCCGTAAGGTTCTTGCTGAAAACCCGGGTGAATTCGATCCGCGCAAATACCTAAAGCCGGCACGCGAAGCGATGGAAAAGCTCTGCGTCTCCCGCCTGGAAGCCTTCAACACAGCTGGCCAGGCGTCCAAAATCGACCGGATCGCGACCCTGTCCGAAATGGCTGCAAACTACAAAAACGGCAGTCTGGACCCGAAGGTCGGCTAGTATATTTGAAGGCAGCTAACGCGCCTTCTATTGTCATTTATTGAAAGAGGGGCCTTGCGTCCCTCTTTCGCCGTCTTTAGGGACAACAAAAGACACCAATTTGCTTCGCACCGATTTAGAACGGATTTACCCGTGAACCGTCCCCGCCTCTTTCTCGTAACGCCACCTGCATTCGATCCGGAAACCCTGGCAGCGAAATTGGAATCCGCATTCTCAGGCGGTGATATTGCATCCGTGATGATCTACATGCCCGATGCGGACGGCAAGGCACTCCAGTCGGCTGCGGAAGCTCTCGTCCCGGTAATCCAGCAGGGCGGTGCCGCAGCCATCATCTATCGTGACACCCAGGTCGCCGGGCGAAGTGGCGCCGATGGTGTTCATAGCGACACCAGCCTGGAAGACGTTAAGCTCGCAGTGGAAAGCCTGCATCCGGCCAAAATCGTCGGCGCGGGCGGTACCAAGCTCAAACACGAAGATATGGAATGGGCGGAAACAGGCATCGACTACCTGTTTTATGGCCGGCTGGATCTTGAAGAAAATGCCGATCCGCACCGTAAAACGCTTGCCCGGGCCGGCTGGTGGGCCGAGCTGTTTGAGACGCCGTGCGTAGCGCTGGCAGGCAATAAAATTGCATCGGTCGCAGACGCAGCTGAGACAGGAGCAGATTTCGTTGCTCTTAAAGATGCTGTTTGGCAGCATGGGGACGGACCAGCCGCAGCAGTCGCCGAGGCCAATGCGATCCTGGAACAGTACCCGTTTGAGGACGAAGAATAACTTTAGACCTAACCGCCCACGGACAAAGGCATTACGGATGACAAGCCGATACCCCCGGTTTCGATCCAAACACAGTTTCGGGTTCGTCGTGCTTGCCGCCTGGTTTTGGGCCGGAGCAAGCTTGGCGCAGGAAACAGCCACGGAAGAAGAAACCGAGGCTGCACCGCCAGAGCCTACCCTTGAAAGTACAATCTCCACCGCTCCGCCGCTTCTTGCGGAAGGAGAAGCACCGACTGCAGCCTACGCCTACAGTCTTTTCCAGAGAGGGTGGTATCTGTCAGCCCTAGCAGCTGCGACACCTCTAGCCGAACAAGGAGACACCGCCGCTCAAACCCTTATCGGTGTCCTGTTCGAATCCGGGTCTGGCATCATTCAGGATATCGGCAAGGCTGCGCAGTGGTATGAGCTCGCAGCAGAGAAAAAGGATCCAGGCGCCGCGTTTCAACTGGCCCAGCTTTACCTGCTTGGCAAAGGAGTACGTGAGGACAAAAAGCGCGCTGCAGATTTATTCGAAATCGCAGCAAAAGCCGGGAACCCGTCGGCCAAATACAACCTCGCCTTGATTTATCAGGAAGGGACCGGCCGACCCTACAGTGAAGACAAGGCCCGTGTTCTGCTTCGCGAGGCCGCCGAGCTAAATGACCCTGAGGCGCAATATGCGCTCGGCCTGTCCTATCTGGAAAGCTACGGCGGCGTCAGTGACCCGGGCCAGGGCGCGTTCTGGCTCGGCCGGGCTGCCCGCCGTGGCCATGTTTCGGCACAGATCTACTACGGCATCCTCCGTTTCCAGGGAAAGGGTGTAGATCCCAATGAGACCGAAGCAGCCGACTGGTTTGAGCGCGCAGCAACGGCGGGCAACCCCGTTGCCATGAACCGGCTCGCCCGCATTTATGCTTTTGGGCGAGGCAGGGAGCAGGATCCAATTGCTGCCGCGGGATGGCACTATGCGGCCCGCTCCCTGGGCGTTTCCGATCTCAAACTCGATGGTTTTATCGCTTCGCTGGACGCTGCAGCAACTTCGAAAGCGCGCAAGTTTGCCGAACAATACACACCAACGGTGTTCTCGCCGTCTGAAGACCCTGCGAAGCCATCTCCCTAGAAGGCAAGACCTTCGCGGTAACGATTTTCGGCTTTTTTCCTTGAATCCGAGCGGTATTTGTGGTGGACAGGCCCCACATCGGGTTCGTTGGCCGACTTAGCCGCGCCCCGCACCAACATCGCTTCCATCAATCACTGAAATCGGTCGTTTCATGAAGATCAACGGTAACGAAATCAAGCCTGGCAACGTCTTGCAGCATCAGGACACACTCTGGGCTGTCGTCAAGGTCCAGCACGTGAAGCCCGGCAAGGGCGGTGCCTTCGCCCAGGTCGAAATGAAGAACCTCCTGGACGGCCGCAAACTCAACGAACGTTTCCGCTCGGAAGACAAAGTCGAGCGTGTTCGCCTGGAACAGAAGGACTTTCAGTACCTTTACACCCAGGACGACATGCTGATCTTCATGGATACGGAGACCTACGAACAGCTTGAACTGCAGGCCGAATTTGTCGGTGACCGCGCTGCCTTCCTACAAGATGGCATGATGGTGACCGTGGAACTGCATGAAGAACGTCCGATCGGCATCACCTTGCCTCAGCACGTCACGCTTGAAATCACCGAAGCAGATGCGGTTGTCAAAGGACAGACCCAGTCGTCTTCCTACAAGCCTGCGCTGATGGAAAACGGTGTCCGCGTGATGGTTCCGCCATTCATTACTGCTGGCGAAAAAATCATCGTCGATACTGGCACCCTTGAATATGTCCGCCGCGCGGACTAAAACCGCCTCCCATTTCCAAGGCGCGCTGTTTAAGCTGCAGCGCGCCCAATTACCGGCAAAATAAAAAATGGCGCGCACAGCCCTTCTCAACGTTATGGTTCAGGCCGCCATGAAGGCGGGCCGCGGCCTCGTCCGCGATTTTGGCGAAGCCGAAAATCTTCAAGTTTCGCGCAAGGGGCCGGGCGACTTCGTGTCTGCCGCTGACCGCCGTGCTGAAGAAATCGTCAGGGCCGAGCTCACCAAGGCCCGCCCGACATACGGCCTTGTCATGGAAGAAAGCGGAGAAGTTGAGGGCACCGATGGCCAGCACCGCTGGCACATTGATCCGCTGGACGGGACGACAAACTTCCTGCACGGCATTCCGATTTTTGCAACATCAATCGCGCTGGAGCGCCAGGGGCAGATCGTGGCCGCCGTGATCTACAATCCGGTGATGGATGAGCTCTATACAGCCGAGCGCGGCCGCGGTGCCTTCATGAACGACCGCCGCCTGCGCGTTGCTGGAAGAGCGGACCTTCCGGAGATGGTTTTTGCCACAGGCCTGCCGTTTATCGGCAAGGGCGACCATGGCCGGACACTGAAGGAATTGCGCCACATCATGCCGGAAGTTGCCGGTGTCCGCCGTTGCGGCGCTGCTGCACTCGATTTGGCATGGACTGCAGCCGGCAGAATGGACGGTTATTGGGAACGGGGCCTGAATTCCTGGGATATTGCTGCAGGCATTTTGATGGTCAAGGAAGCCGGCGGCTATGTCTCCGACCTTTCCGGCAAGGATAAAATGCTCGATAGCGGTGATGTCGTTGCCGGCAATGAATTTGCGCACAAGCATCTTCTCCGTCTCCTGAAAAACGCCGAATAGCTCGCAAATATTCCGGGTTTTCCGTCCAAACATTGCCCCAAGTGACGATGCAGGCCAACGGCCTCTGCCCGTTGAACCATGATTAATGCGTTCATCACGGACGATTAACGGTTTTCAATAGTCAGAAAATCACGCTATCAATCAGTCACCATCATTTGGCGGCTATTTGATAACCTATGGCACGTGATTTTGATCCTTATAGTCTGTCCAGTCCACGGGCATACTTGTCGTTTATGATCATCTTTCTGGTGATCGTCGCATTTATTGCATTCATCCTCTACCGGCAGATTTCCATCGCCTTCATGAGCAATCCGGGTTTGAACGGCCTGATTGTCATGGTTGGCGTCTTCGGCATCTTGCTCTTGTTTGGCCGGGTTATCCGGCTATTCCCGGAAATCTCCTGGGTGAACAATTTCAGGATTGGGGATCCCGGCCTCGACACACGTTCACCGGTGCTGCTTGCTCCAATGGCCACATTGCTGGGCAACAAGGTCGGGGAAATGACCTTGACGCCAACAACAGCAAGATCGATCCTCGATTCCATTGGAATGCGGTTGGAGGAATCTCGCGAGATATCGCGGTACCTCACCGGCCTGCTTGTCTTCCTGGGTCTGCTGGGAACCTTCTGGGGCCTGCTGCAAACCGTCAGCGCAGTTGGCGCGACGATTCAGTCCCTGGACGTCGGCTCAGGTGACGCCAACGTGATCTTCGAGGATTTGAAGGCAGGTCTTGAAGCACCGCTGTCCGGCATGGGCACTGCCTTTTCATCCTCCCTGTTCGGTCTGACCGGATCGCTGATCCTCGGTTTTCTCGATCTGCAGGCAGGACAAGCTCAGAATCGCTTCTACACAGAGCTGGAAGACTGGCTGTCAACGGTCACCGATATCGAACCGGAAGATGCATCCGTTCTCGCGGCACCGGCTGACAGCACGGACCGCATTCAGGCGTCCATTGCACAGTTGCAAAAATCCTTCGAGGAAGGCGGCACCCAAAAAGCGACACAAGCCATGGCTAACCTTGCTGAAGGCATTCAGGGTCTGGTCAAACACGTTCGCTCGGAACAGCAAATGATGCGCGATTGGGCTGAAGGCCAGACCGAGCAACAAAAGCGGATAGAAACGCTGCTGACTTCGATTTCAGCGGCTTTTGACCGCGCGAAGGACTAACGGATGGCAGGATTGCGAGCCAGGCGCCGGAACCAGGGGACAGATTACTGGCCCGGGTTTGTGGATGCGATGGCAACGCTGTTGCTGGTCATCATCTTCCTGCTGTCGATTTTCATGCTGGCCCAGTTTTTCCTGAGTCAGCAGCTTTCCGGTCGCGATACCGTCCTGAACCGCCTTAACGCACAGATCAGCGAGTTGACCGAACTGCTTGCCCTGGAACGCGGCAACAAGGCAGAGCTGGAAGACACGATCTCCGGATTGCAGGCCAGCCTGGCAGATACGACCAGCGAACGCGACAACCTGCTTGGATTGCTGAACAGCTCATCCGGAGAAGCAGAGGCCGCAGGCGGTCGCGCTGCACGCCTTGAGAACCTGCTTGATGATGAAAAGCAGGTCAGCCAAAGAGCCCTCGCCCAAGTCGAGTTGCTCAATCAGCAGATATCCGCCCTCCGGCGCCAGCTAGCAGCCGCCAATGCTGCTCTGGAAGCTTCCGAGGCTAAGGAGACAGAGAGCCAAGCGAAGATCGCCAGTTTGGGCAAGCGCCTTAACGCGGCCCTCGTTCAGCGGGTTCAGGAATTGTCGCGTTACCGGTCCGATTTCTTTGGCCGGCTGCGGGAAATCCTGTCTCAAAGGTCTGACATCAGCGTCGTCGGCGACCGGTTCGTTTTCCAATCGGAAGTGCTGTTTTCCTCCGGGGCTGAGGAAGTCAACCCGGATGGCCGCGGTGAACTCGACAAGCTGGCGGAGGCCATTCAAGAGCTTAGCATCCAGATCCCGGACGAGATCAACTGGGTCCTTCGAGTGGATGGCCACACGGATGCCCGGCCGCTTTCGGGAACAGGCCGTTTGCGCAACAACTGGGAACTGTCAGCAGCCCGCGCGATCTCGGTTGTCCGCTATCTCATTGAAAAGGGTGTCGACCCGAAACGCCTGGTGGCGGCCGGCTTTGGTGAATTCCAGCCGCTGGAAGAGGGCGAAAGCCCCGAAGCGCTGGCCAAGAACCGCCGTATCGAATTGAAGCTCACCGAGCGCTGATTTTTTTGAAAACTAAGAATCGTGGATGACGCGTGGCACTTGAAATTATGCAGCGTCCATGGTCTTAGCGCCTTACTCTCAGAGAAAAAGCCGCCGATAAATACCGGCGGCTTTCCAGATACCTTTTGTCAGAAAAAACTGTAGATCAGCTTTCAGGCTCTTCAGAGGCTTCTTCGTCGCCGTTTTCGCTCTTCAGGGAATTCAGCTTGGCAAAGACAGCATCCGCGTCGATTTCTTCTTCCTCTTCACGGGCAACTGGTGCGGACGTATCGAGTGTAAAGGCAGCGGCCAGAGCATCGTCGCTGGTGGTTTCTTCCACAGGCATCAACGTTTCAACTGCTTCACCTTCCGGACGTGGTGGTGCGTTCTTCGCGGCCTTTTCAACTTCCATATCCAGCTCAAGCTGGGCGCACAGACCCAGTGTAACAGGATCTGACGGCGTCAGATTGGCCGAGTTCCAATGTGTTCTGTCGCGGATTGCAGCGATTGTCGGCTTGGTCGTGCCGACAAGGCGCATAATTTGCGCATCCTTCAATTCCGGATGGTTGCGCACCAGCCAGAGGATCGCGTTCGGACGGTCCTGGCGGCGGGAAACAGGCGTGTAGCGCGGTCCTTTCCGCTTCGTTTCAGGAACGACAACCTTGGAGCCTTGCAGCTTCAGCTGATGGTTCGGGTTCTGCTGCGCCTTTTCCACTTCTTCGCGGGTCAGCTGGCCAGTCAGGATCGGGTCGAGGCCTTTGATGCCCTGAGCAGCTTCACCGTCTGCAATTGCCTTCACTTCAAGCGGATGCAATTTGCAGAATGATGCGATCTGGTCAAAGCCCAGAGATGTATTGTCAACGAGCCAGACAGCAGTTGCCTTCGGCATAAGAGGCGTGTTCGCCATCGGTTAAATTCCTCCTGTCAGCTCCCCCGCCCGGCAAGGCGAAAAAGCAGTGGTCCATTTCGATTGAATGGGGATTGGTAGACAATATAGGCCCAGCCGGGACCAAAATCAAACGCCGGGGAATGTTTGTCAAAATACCATTGAATGCAAAGCGTTAGCGTAACTTCAGAACATTCCTTTTCCATTACTACTGGGAAGCATTGACAATGTGTCATGCGGCCAATTCACTCCAATCTAACGATTAACGGAGCGAATCATGGACAAGATCGGACTGGTGACTGGCGCGGCTCGTGGGATCGGCCTGGCGACCACAAAATTGCTTCTGGGCAAAGGCTGGCGCGTCATCATGGTCGACCGGGATGGCGAGGAGCTGCAAAAGGCTTCCAGCGCTTTGGAAAACGTCCAGCCAATCATCATGGATGTCTCGGATCCGGCGCAGGTAGATCATCACATGGCGAGTATCGCAGCCGACTATGGCCGTCTCGATGGTCTGGTGAACAACGCCGGCGTCGCCGATTTTGGTCCGATCCGCGAGACCACTTTTGAGCGCTGGCGCACTGTGATGGAAACCAATCTGGACGGTGTTTTCCTGATGAGCCAGGCCGCACTGGACATGCTGATCGAAGCCAAGGGTTCTATCGTCAACATCGCGTCCATCTCGGGCCTACGGGCCAGTACATTGCGCGTTGCTTATGGAACATCAAAGGCGGCTGTCATTCAATTAACGCTGCAGCAAGCCGCCGAACTTGGTGAATTCGGAATTCGAGCCAACGCCGTTGCACCCGGTCCGGTAAACACCAAATTGGCATTGGCCGTCCACTCGCAGGAAATTCGGGCGGCTTATCATGATGCCCTGCCACTGAACCGGTATGGAACAGAAGAGGAAATTGGCAACGCCATCGTATTCTTGCTGTCTGATGAAGCCAGTTTCATAACCGGACAGCTTCTATGTGCAGACGGCGGCTTTGAAGCCACAGGCATTGGATTGCCAGCACTGCGCCGCTGATCATCGCTACCTTGAGACTGTAATGGCTCAGGAAGGGGAGACTTCCAGGACGATCTTTCCAATGTGACCAGAGCCTTCCATACGCCGGTGCGCTTCGTCCGCTTTCTCAAGTGGAAACGTGGAATCCATCACCGGTCTGATCTTGCCTTCTGCGATCAGCGGCCAGACCTTGTCCTTTAGCGCTTGGGCAATCGCCGCCTTGAAAGCCACGCTGCGGGGCCGCAACGTGGAACCAGTGTGCGTCAACCGTTTGACCATCAACCGTGAAAAATTCACCTCCTCGGACGTGCCGTTCAGCGTGGCAATCTGGCAAATTCGGCCTTCGACTGCCGCAGCAACCCAGTTTTTCTCCACATAGTCGCCGCCGACCATGTCGAGAATGACATCAACGCCTTTGCCACCGGTAATCTCCCGGATCACCTTCACAAAGTCGTCCGTCTTGTAGTTGATTGCGTGATCCGCACCCAGGTCCTTGACAGCAGCAGCCTTTTCGTCCGAACCGACAGTTGTGAAAACCTCTGCCCCAAAGGCCTTGGCAAGCTGAACTGCCGTTGTGCCAATTCCAGACGTTCCGCCATGAACCAGAAAACGTTCCCCGGCAGTAAGCCCGACCCTGTCGAACACATTGCTCCAAACAGTGAAAAATGTTTCCGGAACGGCTGCTGCTTCCACCATCGACAAACCATCGGGGATGGGGAGCGCGTGGCTCTCATGAACCTTGCAATATTCCGCGTAGCCGCCGCCAGGCGCCAGCGCCGTGACTTTGTCGCCCACAGCATGCATGTCGGCCCCTGGCCCACATTTGACAACACTGCCTGAAATCTCCAGGCCCGGCAGGTCGGAGGCGTCCTTGGGCGGCGGGTAGGCCCCCATGCGCTGCAGAACATCAGGTCTGTTTACTCCAGCGGCCGCCACCTTGATCAGGATTTCGCCGTCTTCCACGCGCGGCAGCGGGCGTTCTTCCCGAACCAGCATATCCGGACCGCCTGGCTGTAATATCGCAATTGCGGTCATGATTGCGGGCAAGTCGGCCATATTTCATTCTCCAGTTTGAACTGGCTCTGGGTTTAGCGCGCTCCGCGAAGGCTGACAATGAATGCTTTCGACGCTAGTTTTTGTTCAATTGGGGCCAAAACACGAGCAAGAGGATCGATATCGATGAGTTTGTTTGATGACGAAAGTCCGCAAAAACCCAAATCCGCCCAGGTCATCGTCGGGGAAGATCTGAGCCAATTGTCAGAAAATGACCTAGAAGAGCGAATAGCAGCGTTGGAGGCTGAGATCTCGCGCACACAGGAGATCTTGAAAACCCGTAGTAACATTCGCAATGAAGCAGAGTCAGTTTTCGGTAAGAGCTCTAGTTAAATTTGCGAATGACTATCCTCATCTATAAAAACTGTCCGAATTTGGGTCACTCAAATAGGTAAAATTTTAGTCGTTTACTAGTTATTAATCTTTCCAAAGCATAAATAGAGGCATCCAGTCATCTGGATATTGAGTGGCTCCTGTCCACTCTGTTTGACGCCTCCCTGTTAAAGACTCAGAGCCGCTCTTTATGCGGCTCTTTTTTTCGCCAAATCCACGCGCTATCATGCCATTCATCGCCACCACGGGTGGCTTTGCTGGACAACTTGGCACGCTGTTTGCTGAGTTCTTGGCATGAAACCCTGAAAGTCCCAATTCGGAACGGTTCCAGATTGAGACAACCGATATTGAGAACCTTTAATCCCAAATCGGAACATCAGGCAGGCGGACAAAAGAGTAACAAGGCGTATCGACTGATGACGGATGAGAATTCGACCCGCAAAACAGCAACTGAAACAGTTCACATTGCAAGCCGGCTCGCCTCCTCTGATAATTTCCAGAGCTTGTTTGACGAAGGCATGGCGCTGGTTGAAGAGACCGCGGTCTATCTTGACGGCGACGGCCGCACCGATTCAAAGGAACTGGATCGCCCCGCATCACTTGCCTACTCTACAGAATCCATGCGCCTGACAACGCGTCTCATGCAATTGGCGTCCTGGCTGCTGCTGCAACGGGCAGTCAACGAAGGTGAAATGTCACGCGAACAGGCAGGGAGCGACAAAGACAAGGTGCGCCTTGAAAAATTGAGCAGCGCCCTTGACGGACCATCCTGGAGTGATCTTCCGGACGCCTTGAAAAACCTGATCAGCCGATCAGTACGGCTTCAGGAGCGGGTCATTCACCTGGACAGCATGCTCTACCGTCAAAAACAGGCTGCGGAGCAAGACGACACGCCCGCCAATCCTGTTGAAGCCCATCTTAACCGTTTGAATGCTGCGTTCGGACAATGAGCCAGATGTAGCTTCCATTCGCCATCTGTGGCGACAGCTTGAAGACTTCAGCCGTCCTTCTGGGCGGCTTTTTTTTGCGCATTCCACCCGTGAAAACACGCAACAAAAAAACCCGGCCGAAGCCGGGTTTCAAAATCTTGCCGTGAATGCCGAGAACTCTTAGGAGCCCAGGAAGCCAGCAAACTTGTTCTTGAAGCGGGACACACGACCGCCACGGTCCATCAGCTGACGGTCGCCACCGGTCCATGCCGGGTGAGACGTCGGATCGATGTCCAGCTGCAGGGTGTCGCCTTCCGCACCGTAGGTGGAGCGGGTGGTAAATTCAGTACCATCGGTCATGACGACCTTAATGGTGTGATAGTCGGGATGGATATCCGCTTTCATGACCGGTCCTTTCAAGCACCTACAGACACTGTTTCCTGATGGACGCGCTGCCGAAGTGCAAACGAAACAAAAAGGCCACCGATCCGTTTCAGGATGCAGCCTTCCAAAACATGAGGCGGGGATATACCTCAACCACCGCTATGACACAAGGGGGCAGTTTGGCCAGCGCGTCAATTTAATCCTTGGCTTTTCAGCTCCAATATCCCAACTCTACCGGCAAATGAGGAACGACATCCAGCAAAGGAAAAAATGTGAGCAGAGACCGCCACGAGCCGACTGATCCAAATGCGCCCAAACGGCGGTCCCTCCGCCCGTTGTCCCGGCTCCTGCCCTATCTTGGCAAGCACCGGAAAATGGCGGCTGCGGCCTTGGTTGCCCTTGTCACGGCAGCGGGAATTACACTTATCCTGCCCACAGCGATCCGCAGAATGATCGACTACGGCTTTGGCGCCGACGACCCCGCCCTGATCAACTCCTACTTTTTCGTTCTCCTGGGCGTTGTCGCCGCTTTGGCCTGTGCCAGTTCAATCCGCTATTTTCTGGTGATGTGGATTGGCGAGAGAATCGTTGCCGAGGTCCGGGCCGATGTCTTTGAGCATATGACTGTGCTCAGCCCCGGTTTTTATGACCAGGCAAAATCTGGCGAAATCCTGTCCCGGCTGACAGCCGATACAACCCAGATAAAATCCGCCTTTGGCGCCAGTGCCTCCCTTGCGATGCGCAATGCCGTGATGTTCATAGGCGCTGTGATTTTGATGGTGGTAACGAGCCCTCGCCTGTCTGTCATAGTCCTTGCGGCCATTCCTCTCATCTTGATCCCGCTCCTGGGTTTTGGCCGGAAAGTACGCAGCCGCTCCAGAACAGCACAAGACACATTGGCAAGTGCTTCTGCCTATGCCACCGAGATGCTCGGTGCTGTCAGGACGCTTCAGGCGTTCACCCACGAGACACAGGCTTCCGGTAAATTCCGCGAGGCTGCTGAAAACGCATTCCGTACCGCCCGCCTTGCAACGGCCGCCCGTGCATTCCTGACCGGTTTTGCCATCTTCATCATTGGCGCCAGTATTGTCGCTGTTCTCTGGATTGGCGCCAGCGACGTGTTTCAGGGACGGATGACCGGCGGCGAACTCAGCCAGTTCTTGCTCTATTCGATCCTGGCGGCCGGGTCCCTTGCCGGTCTTTCGGAAGTTTGGGGCGAACTCTCGCAATCCGCTGGTGCGGCAGAGCGGTTGAGTGAACTGCTGGATATCAAACCGGACATTGCGGCGCCGTCCCACCCAAAAGCGCTTCCGGCCAACCCGGAAGGGAAAATCACCTTCAGCGACGTCAGCTTTGCCTATGATGGCGCCAAGAACATGCCGGTCTTGAATGGTGTCTCTCTGACGGTGTCGCCCGGAGAAACCGTTGCGGTCGTTGGTCCATCCGGCGCGGGCAAGTCGACGCTATTTCATCTTCTCATGCGGTTTTATGATCCGAAATCGGGCGGGATCCGCCTTGATGGCATCGACTTGAAAGACATAGACCCGCGGGAGTTCCGGAAGGCCATCTCCCTGGTTCCGCAAGATACGGTGGTGTTCGGCACCACGATTGCTGAGAACATAGCCTTGGGACGGCCCGATGCCAGCCGCACGGAAATAGCGGCAGCCGCGAAGGCAGCCCACGCCGACGATTTCGTAACTGCGATGGAAAATGGTTACGACACACTGGTTGGCGAACGTGGCGTGACATTGTCAGGCGGCCAGCGTCAGCGGATCGCAATTGCCCGAGCCATCCTGAAAGATGCGCCTGTACTGCTTCTTGATGAGGCCACCAGCGCGCTCGACGCGGAAAGCGAACGCCTCGTTCAGGAAGCGCTCGACGGTCTCATGCAGGGCCGCACAACGCTTGTCATAGCCCACCGCTTGGCGACAGTCCTTAAAGCGGACCGGATAATCGTCATGGAAGGCGGCAAGATCGTTGAGACCGGCACGCACTCAGAACTGACCGCGAAAGACGGCCTTTATGCAAAGCTGGCGCGCTTGCAGTTCAGTGCAGACCCCGAAAACGGAAACGCGCCCGCAATCCAGACTGGATGATACGGGCGCGCAGATTTTTTTGCGTTTGTAGATCAGTCGCCGTCAGGAACTGCAACCGTATAATTGAGCGGCATGCGGCCGCCATCGGCAAAGATCGTCTGGCCCGTTACGTAACTGGCATCCGTTGACGCCAGGAATGCGGCGACACTTGCGATTTCAGACGGCTCACCTACACGTAGCATGGGAGTGCGGGAAAGGATGCGGTTCCGGGCAGCCGGATCGCTGTTCACCGATGCCAGCATCTCCGTCATGATCGATCCCGGGCCGATCGCATTGACCCGGATCCCATACGGCGCCAGCGATACGGACGTGGTCTTGGTCAACTGGGACATGCCACCCTTGGAGACGCAGTAGGGAATCTGGTTCGGGATAGCCAGAACAGAATTCACCGACGACATGTTGATGATCGCACCGGCTTCGCCGCCGTTCTGGACCTTTTCAACCATGTGACGGGCCACTGCCTGCGAGCACAGGAAGGCGCCCTTCAGGTTAACCGACAGGACCCGGTCAAAATCCTCTTCTTCCAGGTCGAGAAAATCCGCTCCTACAACAATGCCCGCATTGTTCACCAGGACATCAATGTCGCCATATGCGTTCAGTGTCTCGGCAACCAGATTGCGGACATCGAGGCGTTCGGCAACATTGCAA
This sequence comes from Roseibium sp., assembly GCA_965230705.1. GTDB lineage: Bacteria > Pseudomonadota > Alphaproteobacteria > Rhizobiales > Stappiaceae > Roseibium. Next base: position 1,704,970 of record CBDDLN010000002.1, read on the forward strand.
TGGAGATACATGACTTCGCCGAGACCAGACAGGTCTTCAACAGCGCTATGTCCGGCCTCATCGTCAACATCAGCGATGACAACTTTCGCGCCATCCATAACGAAGCGCTTGGCGACAGCGTAGCCAATCCCACGGGCAGCGCCCGTGATAATGGCAACCTTATTCTCAAGGGACACAGATAACCTCTTAGATTAAACAGAACAGGCCGCCGAAACGGCGACCTGAACATAAGAGGCGAAGCCACATGTGTCGATGCTTAGTTTACGAGCAGCACCTTCGCCGGGATCAGGACCCCGTTCCCACGCCGCGGGTCTTGATAGCGTCCGTGATCTCATCAAGAATGGCCGGATCATCGATCGTTGCCGGCATCTTGTAGCTTTCACCGTCGGCGATCTGACGCATGGTTCCGCGCAAAATCTTGCCGGAACGGGTTTTCGGCAGACGCTCGACGGTAATCGCTAGCTTGAAGGCTGCGACAGGGCCAATCTGGTTGCGCACCAATTTGACCAGTTCGGCTTCGATCTCATCCGGCTCGCGGTCTGCGCCAGATTTCAAAACCACAAAACCACACGGCAGCTGGCCTTTCAGCTGATCGGCAATACCGACCACCGCACATTCGGCAACATCCGGATGGGTTGCCAGAACTTCTTCCATGGCACCCGTGGATAGCCGGTGACCCGCAACGTTGATGATGTCATCAGTGCGCGACATGATCGACAGGTAACCATCTTCGTCCAAAATCCCCGCGTCCGACGTTTTGTAGTAACCCGGGAATTCAGCGAGATAGGCATCGTGGAACCGTTGCTCCGCGTTCCAGAGCGTCGGTAGGCAGCCAGGGGGCAAAGGCAATTTCACCACGATGTTGCCAAGGGTGTTTTCCGGCAGTGGATGCCCCGCATCATCCAGAATCTGAACATCATAGCCTGGCATCGGCACGGTTGGAGACCCGGGCTTTACCGGCAGCTTTCCAAGCCCAAGCGGATTGCCGACGATGCACCAGCCGGTTTCTGTTTGCCACCAGTGATCGATGATCGGCACCTGAAGCTGTTCTGCAGCCCAGTTCACTGTGTCCGGATCAGCGCGCTCTCCCGCAAGGAACAATGCCCGGAACTGAGAGAGGTCATACTTGCCGATCAACTCTCCTTCCGGATCTTCCTTGCGGATTGCGCGGAATGCAGTCGGAGCTGTGAACAACGAACAGACGTTATGTTCAGAGATAACGCGCCAGAAGACACCCGCATCCGGTGTGCCGACGGGCTTGCCTTCAAAGACAACGGTGGTGCAGCCGTGCAGTAACGGCGCATAGACAATGTACGAGTGGCCAACCACCCAGCCCACATCAGACGCAGCCCAGAAAACTTCGCCCGGCTGAATGTCATACAGGCCGCTCATCGACCATTTCAGCGCAGCCATATGGCCGCCGTTGTCGCGGACGACGCCTTTCGGCTGACCAGTCGTACCGGACGTGTAGAGGATGTAGAGCGGATCGGTCGCTTTCACCGGCACACAATCGACCTTGCGGCCTTCCGTGTCAGCCGCGTCCATCAGCGATCCCAGATCATGGTCCCGGCCGTCAATCAGATCCGCTGTTTGTTGTTCCCGCTGAATAACAAAAACCGCGTCCGGCTTGTGCGTGGATTGCTCAATCGCAGAATCGATCAGAGGCTTATAGGCAATGACCCGGCCTGGTTCGATGCCACAGGACGCTGCGATGATCCCCTTCGGAGACGCGTCATCAATCCGGGTTGCCAGTTCGTGCGCAGCAAACCCGCCGAAGACGACTGAATGGATGGCACCAAGGCGGGCGCAGGCAAGCATGGCCATCACCGCTTCCGGTATCATCGGCATATAGATGATGACCCGGTCGCCCTTCTGAATACCCTGATCGGACAGCACCGCTGCCATTGCTTGAACCTTATCAAGCAACTCTTCGTAGGTGTATGTCTTGGCAGAGCCTGTGATCGGGCTGTCGTAGATCAGTGCTGGCTGGCCGCGCCGGCCACGCTCAACATGCCGGTCCAGACAGTTGTAACAGGTATTGCACTCCCAATCAGGGAACCAGCGGCCATATTGACCTGCGCTTTCGTCAAACACCTTATCGCCGGTTTTGTACCAGTCGATTTCCGATGCGGCTTTTTCCCAAAACGCATGAGGGGCGTCTTTCCAGCCCTGATAGATCTCAGCATACCGGCTCGACATTCTTCCCGATCCTCCCAAGAAACAGCTGCGAACGCTCCTGTTGCGGCTATTCAAAAATTGGCCATTCAAACACTGCGGCAGAGCATCCACAGTTGCAAGGCCTGCGCCAATAAGACATTAGAAGGGATCGCACCTTTACGTAGACCGAAGAGGGTATTAATCCCTACCCATCACCTACGCTGAAATCCCAGCGTTTCACCCGCTTTTCCTGCCTCTCCGTATCCGGAATTTGATGCAACCTATAACTGACCCTTTGTTCTACGCAGCGGCCATTCCAGCCGTCTTCCTGATCGGCATGTCCAAGGGCGGTTTTGGCGGCACATTGTCCATGCTCGGTGTTCCAATGCTGGCGCTGGTAATTTCTCCGGTGCAGGGCGCAGGCATCATGTTGCCTATAATGGTGGTCATGGATCTGATCGCGCTATTTGCCTACAAGGGAAAAGCCGACAAGATGAGCCTGATGATCCTGGTTCCGGCGGGACTGATTGGCCTTGGAATCGGCTGGGCGACAGCAGCTTATGTCAGTGATGACTTCATCATCTTCCTGGTTGGCTTGATATCCCTTCTTTTTGTTGCAGACCACGTGCGAAAGCGGGGACGGAAAAGTGAACCGCAACAACACAATGTGCCAAAGGGTTTAACTTGCGGCACGATTGCCGGGTTCACCAGCTTCGTTTGCCACACAGGTGGACCACCGTTTCAGTTGTACATGCTGCCGCTGCGCCTTGCTCCGGCGCTGTTTGCGGGGACATCGGTGATCTTCTTCTCCGTCATGAACACGGTCAAACTTGTTCCGTATTTCATGCTGGGTCAGTTTGATACGACAAACCTGATGACATCCGCTGTCCTCTTGCCGATCGCACCGGTCGCGACATTGACTGGATATTGGCTGGTCAAGATCGTTGACCCAGCGTTCTTCTACCGGTTTGTATATGTCATGATGGGCATCATTGGCATTAAACTCGTGTATGACGGCCTGGCCAACTACCTGTTATAATTGCCAATTACATATTCTTGCTGCACTGCACAATTTTTCGATTGCTTTTCCGGGAAACAATTGCATATTTTTCCAGTTCTGGCTTTGATTGCACAAACAGAAACTGGGAGGATCTGGAAATGGACAAAGCGGCAAGCCCGTTCTCAACGGGCCTGGATAAAAATCCGGCAAACTATGCACCGTTGAGCCCACTCAGCTTTCTGGCACGTGCTGCGGAGGTCTTTCCAGATCAGCTGGCCGTCATTCATGGCTCCCAGCGGATGGACTACCAGACCCTATACCGCCGGACACGGCAACTTGGCTCGGCGCTCAGCCGGTTGGGCATCGGCAAGGAAGATACCGTAACAGCCATGCTGTCGAACGTACCGCCAATGATTGAGGCGCACTATGGCGTCCCCATGACAAAAGCTGTCCTGCATTCATTGAACACCAGGCTTGATGCCGCGATCATTGCCTTTCAGCTCGATCACGCCAACACCAAGGTCCTGATTACCGACAGAGAGTATGCGCCGGTCATCAAGGAAGCCCTGGCTCTCGCGACGGTCAAGCCGATCGTGATCGACTATTCGGATCCGGAGTTTCCTCAAGACGGCGAACGGCTGGGCACCATCGACTACGAAGAATTCGTCGCTTCAGGTGACCCTGACTATGCCTGGTCGCTGCCAGACGATGAGTGGGATGCCATCACGCTGAACTACACGTCTGGCACCACCGGCAATCCCAAAGGGGTCGTCTACCATCACCGTGGCGCCTATCTGCTTGCACAGGCCAACGTACTGACCGCTTCCATGGCCAAGCACCCGGTCTATCTCTGGACACTTCCCATGTTCCATTGCAATGGCTGGTGTTTTCCGTGGTCCCTGTCTGTCGTCGCCGGTACACATGTGTGCCTGCGCTGGGTGCGTCCGAAAACCATGTGGGACCTGATTGCCGATGAAGGTGTCACACACCTGTGCGGCGCGCCCATCATCATGTCAACGTTGCTCAATGCCGCCCCAGAAGACAAACGCGATGTTGATCGGGAGATCGAGTTCTTTACCGCTGCAGCACCGCCGCCTGAAAGCGTGCTGGCGGCCATGAAAGACGCCGGATTTAACGTCACACACCTCTACGGCCTGACAGAGGTCTATGGCCCGGCCGTGGTCAACGACTGGAAGAGCGAGTGGGATTCTCTTGCGCCCGCTGAGCAAGCCGCCAAGAAGGCACGTCAGGGCGTCCGTTATGTCGCCCTTGAAGGCCTGACTGTGCTGGACCCGGAAACAATGGCGCCGGTGCCTGCCGATGGCGAAACCATTGGCGAGGTCATGTTCAAGGGCAATGTGGTGATGAAGGGATATCTGAAGAATCCCGACGCCACTGAGGAAGCCTTCGCCGGAGGCTGGTTCCACTCCGGAGACCTGGGTGTCTTGCATCCGGACGGATACATCCAGCTCAAGGACCGGTCCAAGGACATCATAATTTCGGGTGGCGAAAACATTTCGTCGATCGAGGTCGAAGACGTTCTCTACAAACACCCAGATGTACAATCGGCAGCCGTTGTTGCCCGGCCTGATGAGAAGTGGGGCGAAACGCCCTGCGCCTTTATCGAACTGCGGGCCGGGGCCGAGGTCAGCGAGCAGGACATCATTTCATTCACCCGGGAATATCTGGCCAACTTCAAGGCTCCCAAGACAGTGATCTTCTGCGACCTGCCCAAAACTTCGACCGGAAAAATTCAGAAATTTGCATTGAGGGAACAGGCCAAGAGCCTGTGACCTGTCCAGCAATGCTGGCATAAAAAAACGCCGCGGATTTCCGCGGCGTTTTCTTCGAACCAGCTTCGTTAATGAAGCGTATTATCTTGGCGTATTCGCTCAATCTCATCCTTGAGCTTGAGCTTTTGCCTCTTCATATCGGTCAATTCCAGGGAGTCCGTACTTGGATGGTGCAGGGCGTCTTCTATCTTGCGTTCCAGGGCCGCGTGACGGCGCTCAAGTTCTGCTAGATGCGACTGCATGGACATGGAATTGCCTCCTGTCTGTTGATCTAAAACGCAAAGATGTTGCCACGCCCTCAAGGTCTTGTCGATTGGAGTTTTTGTCCCAAACCAATATTTTGCCGTCGAACACAATCAACCTGTTCACAAACCTAGGAAAATCTTAACAAAATAAAGAAAATCCAGGGAACAACTTGCGACAAAATGCACCAGCCAAATTGGTATTTTTTACAGGCATTATATTCACTTGGACGCTCCCCTCAGTCAAAAAACTGGATAGTTTTTTATAAATAGCGAGCACAGACAAAAAGAGACGCTTGTCGACCATGTTGGTTTTGCAATAGGAAGACAGCCGAACCAATAGTGTTGCCGGGGGAGTACGATGACAGAAGCGGATGAAAAAGCGCTCAGGATCGAGCTGGCACAACTCCGCCAAGAGCACCGGGACCTTGATGTAGCCGTGGAAGCCCTGGCGTCGGCCGGCAACAGTGACGCCTTGCAATTGCAGCGGCTGAAGAAAAAGAAACTGATGATCAAGGATCGTATCGCGTCACTTGAAGACCAACTGTTCCCGGACATCATTGCCTAACATTCATCCGGCAATAGGCTGAACAACGGCCTTGCGCAGGCCTGCGGTCTGCCTATACTCCGCGCCTTTCCGGAAACCCAATGCCAAGGGACAAGCAGAATATGGCCGCAGCGGACGTCGCAATCATCATGGGAAGCCAGTCAGATTGGCCAACCATGAAACATGCAGCTGAGACCCTCGACCAGCTTGGCATCAGTTACGATGCACGCATCGTATCGGCGCACCGCACGCCCGACCGGATGTATGACTTTGCCAAGAATGCAAAGCAGGAAGGCTTCAAGATCATCATTGCCGGCGCGGGCGGAGCCGCCCACCTTCCGGGAATGACTGCAGCGCTTACCAGCCTTCCGGTTTTTGGTGTTCCGGTCGAAAGCAAAAGCCTGTCGGGCGAGGATAGCCTGCTTTCCATCGTGCAGATGCCAGGAGGCATTCCGGTCGGCACGCTCGCAATCGGAAAGGCAGGCGCCACAAATGCAGCGCTGCTGGCAGCCGCTGTTCTTGCTCTTGGCGATGCCAAAGTTGAAGCTGCGCTGGACGCTTACCGGGCGGAACGGACGGCAGGCGTCGCAGACCGGCCATCAGACGACTAACACTTCTACGGCGGCGAGATCAGAACGATGAACAAGACCATTCGTCTGTCACCTGGAGACACGATCGGCATTCTTGGCGGCGGCCAGCTCGGGCGAATGCTGGCCTTGGCTGCCGCAAGCCTTGGTCTGCGCACCCACATTTTCTGCCCTGATCCCGAAAGCCCGGCGTTCGACGTCTCATCCGCCCGCACGATCGCGGCTTATGACGATCTTGAAGCCCTCGACCGTTTCGCGTCGGAGTGCACGGCAGTCACTTACGAGTTTGAGAACGTGCCTGGACCAACCGCCGCTCACCTGGCAGCCCGTGTTCCCGTCAGGCCCGGCGTGAAGGCGCTTGAGGTTTCACAAGACCGGCTGAGCGAAAAGGACTTCCTATCCTCGTCCGGCGTCAGCCTTGCAGGCTATTCAGATATCACCTGCGAAGAGGATCTTGCCGCAGCCCTGAAGCAATTCGGCGGGACTGGCGTCCTCAAAACACGGCGCTTCGGCTACGACGGCAAAGGCCAGGTCATGATCCGCAGGCCAGAGGATGCTGTTGGCGCTCTGGACAAGATCAACCACGCACCTGCAGTTCTGGAACAACTGATCGCGTTCGACCGCGAGGTTTCCGTCATTGTCGCCCGCGATGTTGATGGCAATTGCGATGCCTATGACGTTTCAGAGAACCACCACGAGAACCATATTCTCAAGACCTCGACGGTCCCGGCTGCAGTTGATCCGGCAACAGCAGAAGCTGCTCGGGAAATGGCAATCCGGATTGCTTCTTCGCTGGAATACGTCGGTGTGATGGGCGTTGAGATGTTCTTGTCTCAAACTACAGATGGCGAACAGATCCTGGTCAACGAAATTGCACCGCGTGTCCATAACTCCGGGCACTGGACCGAAGACGCCTGTCTCACCTCGCAATTCGAACAGCATATGAGGACCGTTGCAGGATGGCAGCTCGGCCCCTGCACCCGTCATTCGGACGTCGTGATGGAAAACCTGATTGGCGATGACTGCGAAAGCTGGCCGGACATTCTGTCTGACACGACCGCGCGCCTGCATCTCTATGGCAAGCGCGTAGCCCGGCCCGGACGCAAAATGGGCCACGTCAACCGGATCAAGCCGCGTAGTTAATCCGATTACCGGCCCACACCTTAAAGCCTGACAAGTCCAAGCGTTTCGCGTTTGAAAAACCTGAAATTCGCCAAAAGCGCGACGGTGGTGAGCCCCCCGGCAAGTCCGGACCATATGCCAACACCACCGTATCCGGCTGCGAAACCGAATCCAAGCGACAGCCCAATCCCGACAACCCAATAACCAAAAAGGGCATAGACGAGCGGCACAGCCGTATCGCCGAGGCCGCGAAGATTGTTGACGCCGATGATTTGACCGCCGTCGGCAATCTGGAACAGCGCTGCCACGATCAGGAACGACACCCCGTAACCGAGCACCGCTTCAGACTGCGGATTGTCGAAATCGAGATAAAGCGCGACCAATGTTTCCGGAATGGTCCAAAACAGGATAGCGAAGCAACCCATGAAGGCCAGTGCCACCGCTAGTGCTACCCAGCCAGCGCGGCCAACACCAGCCCTGTCCTTACGCCCGGCGGCAAGACCGACACGCGTCATGGCTGCCTGGCTCAAACCAACAGGTATCATGAACGTCAGCGAAGCAATCTGAAGGGCAATTCCATGGCCCGCGAGCTCCAGTGTACCGAGCCAGCCCATCATCACCGCGGACGCTGAAAACAGCGCGCCCTCCGCAACGATTGTGATCCCGATCGGCAGACCAAGCCTGACAATCTGCATGAAGACCGGCCAGTCTGATTTCCAGATCCGGCCGAGGATGTAATAGCGCTTCAGTCTTGGATGCCAGACTGAATAGGTAATCAGGATCACGAATGTGACTGAGGAACTGAGGATCGAGGCAAGGCCCGCCCCAACGAGTTCAAGGCGCGGCAATCCGAAATGACCGAAGATCAGGGCATAGTCCAGGCCCGCATTCACCACCGCACCAATGATGGTCGCAATGAGTACGATTTGCGCCCGTTCCATTACTGTTAGAAAGCCGCGCACAGCCATGATGCCAAGGGCTGGAAACATCGTCCATTGCAACGCGTTCATGTAGACGCCGGCCATTGCTGAGATTGCTGGGTCCTGCCCGAGCGCCACCAGGATTTCCTCGGTGAAGAGCATTACGACCCATACAGGCACGCAATAAATTGCGACGACCCAAAATCCCATGCGGACGGACCGCCGGAGTTCCCTCATCGCCTTCTCACCCCGCGCCTTGGCAGCGAGCGGTATGACAGCCTGCAGTATGCCCATGCCAAAGAACCACAAGAGCATGTACATGTTGAACGCAAGGACGGAGGCGGCAAGTTCTTCTGCGCCGAGCCTGCCGATCATCAGGACATCAGTCGTATTGATTGCCATCTGGGCAAGCTGCGCCCCGGCCAGGGGCAACCCGAGCGCCAGAGTCGGGCGAATATCACTGCGCCATAGCGCAGCGGCACCTGTGCCCGGACCGGTCCCGGCCTTGCTCGTCATGGTAGCCTCCTGGAAACACAAGCGCCTGGCCGAAAATGCGGTCAGGACACTAACTCCTGTAGTCCTGTTATGGTCGGCTGTCCAGAACGCAAGGCGTTCTAGAATCTGCAGCCAAGCCTGTGGACAACCAATAACTGTTCTGGTAATTACCCGCGCAACGTGAGCGACGCGTTAGCGGCGGCGTTTTTGGTTGCTTTTTTCCAGTTCCCTTTCAAACCGGAAATACAGCAAAAAACAGCAAGGCTGACAGTTTTACCGTTCACGAAATCAAGGTCAATTCACGGCCGCGAATGGCTCGCGGCACGTTTTGAAACGGGAAGATACGCGTGCAGATTTTGGTTCGCGACAACAACGTCGATCAAGCCCTTCGGGTATTGAAGAAAAAGCTACAGCGGGAAGGTGTATTCCGCGAAATGAAACTCCGTGGCCATTTCGAGAAGCCATCGGAAAAGAAAGCCCGCGAAAAAGGCGAAGCTGTACGGCGCGCCCGCAAATTGGCGCGCAAACTGGCTCAGCGCGAAGGGCTGCTGCCGGGCAAATCACGCCGCCACTAGGTCTTATAGACCTCTGACACTAAAACGGCCGCTATTTGGGCCGGCCGGAACGACGGCCGGCTTTTCGCATTTACCGGCCAGCAACGTAATTTCGACAAGATCGCGGCTCAAGCATGACAGCATGCTTCCCAAGCACAGGCAGCCGATTCGAATGATACAGAGAAAAACGCCCGCATTCTCACTCACATTGCGGTCATCGCGTATCCTCGGCTTTCTGCTGCTGATTGGTCTTGCCGGAGGGCTGTCGGCTTGTCAGTCAGGCGGTGTTTATCAGGACGTTCCGATCGACAAGGCGGCAGGTTCTGCAGCCAATATCGATTCCCTGACTGCCGTCATCGAATCCAATCCCAACGATGCCAATGCCTATAACACCCGCGGCATAGCATACGGTCAGGCGGGGAAACTGAACAAGGCGCTGGAAGATTTCAACACGGCGCTTAAGCTCAATCCCCGGTCCTACCAAACTTACACCAACCGGGCACTCGTCTTCAGACGGCAAGGACAAACCCAGGCGGCCATCGCAGACTACACGCGCGCGATCAATATCAAGCCCGACTATGACGCCGCCTATGTTGGCCGGGGCAATGCCTACCGGACGCAAGGCCAATATCCCGCCGCATTGGCCGACTTCAATTCGGTGATTGCCCGCAACAGCGGCGATGCCCGTGCCTTCTACAATCGCGGCCTGATTTATCAAGCACAGAGCCAACACACGCAGGCGATCGAAGACTTCGCGACCGCGATCGGCCTTAATCCGAGTGTCAGTGAACCTTATACGGCTCGTGGGATCTCCTATCTTGCAGTGAACGACCCGAATGCCGCGTTCTCTGATCTGTCCATGGCGGTCAACCTCGACAAGCGGTCTTCCGTTGCCTGGGCCAATCGCGGTGTCGCGCTTGAGCTTCTCGGCAAACCGACCGACGCCCAGCGCAACTACAACAAGGCGCTGAACCTGGACAATTCCAATACGCTGGCGCGCGAGGGCCTCGCCCGCGTCAACAAGGCCAAACGCTCCTGATCGCGAAAGCTTACTGTTTTCTTTCGCCTAGGCCACAGTCTCATAAATGAGGCTGAAATGGCGCCAGAAACGGCAATGATCGGCAAGGAAATTCGCGAAAAGCGGGCTTATTGCCCGGTTGAGCGGATTGACGCAGCAGATCGAAGCCGTTTTGGCGTCGCTGCGCGATGGGATGAATTTGTCCGGCAACAGCGTTGCAAGCCTTTGAAAACCGGTAGGTTTCCTGCACGCTTGCGCCTTGTATCCGCACAAATTCATCTCCACCATTTCAATCTCATTTATAGGTCCGTGACCTAAGCTGACCCTTATCAATGCCGCATTGGGGGACCTGCCCTAACTTGCAAACCAATGAAACATTGGGATGCAGAACATGAGTGGTCTTCAGAAAATCCTGATCATTGACGGTCATCCTGATCCGGACCCGGATCACTTCTGCCATGCCATAGCCAAGCATTACTGTCATGGTGCAAACCAAGCTGGCCACAGCGTGGATCTGGTCCGCATATCGGACCTGGATTTCCCTGTCCTGCGCAGACCGCGCGACTATGATCACGCTCCGGTTCCCGCCACACTACAGCCCGTTACAGACAAGCTGCTCGCTGCCGATCATTTGGTTCTGGTCTACCCGCTCTGGCTTGGCACCCTGCCTGCCTACACCAAAGCTTTTCTGGAGCAGGTCTTTCACCGGCACATCGCCTTTGAACAGGCAGACGATGATTCCTGGCCGAAGGGGCGCCTGACCGGAAAGTCCGCCAGGGTGTTTGTTACCATGGGAATGCCTGGCTTCGTCTACCGGCTTTGGTATGGCGCTCACAGTCTGAAGAGCCTTGAACGGAACATTCTCAAGTTCATCGGATTCAAACCTGTCAAAGACACGGTCTTCGGCATGGTCGAGGCGGTCAGCGAGGAGAAACGCAAATCCTGGCTAACCAAGGTAGAAGACCTCGGCCGCAAGGCGCTTTAGCGCCCTAGACTTTTAAAACGGGCATTTGGAACGAAAGGTAGTCAGGGCACCACCGTTCGGATGATGAAGCGTCAGCTCTTCTGCGTGGAGCATCAGGCGGTCAGAAGCAGTAAGGGCCGCGCCCTCTGCATAGAACCTGTCGCCCAGGATCGGGTGTCCCATCGCCAGCATGTGAACCCGCAATTGATGCGAACGGCCGGTTCGGGGGAACAGCCGGACACGGCTGGTAACAGCGTCCCTGCCGATCACCTGCCAACGGGTTTGCGCGGGCTTTCCATTGGTGTGGCAAACCATTTGTTTCGGACGGTTTGGCCAATCACAAATCAACGGCAGATCGACCTCGCCCTCCTCTTCCTGAAGATGGCCCCACACCCGTGCCACATAGGTTTTCTGCGTTTTCCGGCGTTCGAATTGAAGCCCGAGATGCCGATGTGCAGCAGCGTTCCGTGCAAGCACAATGACGCCGGATGTATCCATGTCCAGACGATGCACGATGCGGGCGTCCGGGAACTCGGCGCGTGCCCTGGCTTCGATACAGTCGCTGTGTTCTGCCGCCTTGCCGGGTACGCTCAACAACCCGCTCGGTTTGTTGAGCACCAACAATTCATCATCCTCGTGAAGCACCTCCAACCATGGGTTGGTTGGAGGGTCGTAGACGAAAGTGGTTGGGGCAGCGCTTGGCATGGCAGGCTTATAGCTCAGCAGTTCCAAAACAAAAGGCGCCGGGCAATGCCCAGCGCCTTTTTCTAAGAATTTAGCGTTAGCAGCTCTTGGTCAGACCAACAGAATGCACAAAGCGCCGGTCAGAACAAAAACCACAGCGGACGGTACCCAGCCGTTGGAACCGAGCGCCAGGCCGATAGCCGTCGCCGCGAGCGTAGCGATCAGCATGATCCATCCGAAGACCGTTGCAGCGGTTCCGCCAAAGGCGAACAGAATCAGGCAAAGAACGATGTTGAGCAGTGCAACGACGCCAACCTTTGAGAAGTTGATGAACCCCTCGTAGGTCGATTCGTGCATTTCATAGTCCATTGCCGGCGCAGAATTGTCAGACATGAAGTCCCCCGATTGGAATGCAAACCTTCTTGGCCATCTCTTTACATGAAGTCCGGCTGCTTAGGCAATGTTTTGCAGGAACAAACGCTGCTCAGTCAACTGCCAAAGAACCAGATGCTGATTCAGGCGGCGCTCTCTGCGGGGGACAGACCGGCTGTCGAGAGCACCTCCGCCTGACGTTTGGCGACTGTTGCCGCTGAAAAACCATCGATCTGTTCGTTGAACAGCCGAAAGAAATTCATCTCCGCCCGAAGGTGCAGGAACACACCGCCAAGACCAATCGCCGCCCGGTCCATAAAGACAAACTCCTGAGGAACAGTAACGCTTCCTAACTCCTTCAAGGCCTTGTGAACCCGGAAGGCTTCCTTGCGGCCATATGCGGCCGGACTGACGCCATCGGCTATCGATCTGGTCCGGTCTGACAGCAGAGGCCCGTAGATAAACCGCGCCCATATGTTCAGGACATCGATTATTTCCCGTTTGAGATTCTGAAAACCCCAGCGCTCGTAGGCTGACACAACCCTGTCATCATCATCTTCCAGAAGTCCCAGATAAAGATCGACCACGCCTTCCACGAAGCTTGATGGGAATATGCGGATACAGCCGTAATCAAGCAGGTTGATCCCGGCGGGACTGCCATCTTCTTCAAAGACCGTGTAGTTGCCGAGATGCGGATCACCGTGGATCAAGCCAAAGTGGCTGAAGGGATGCCACCAGGCATGAAACATCGTCGCGGCAATCCGGTTTCGTTCCTCAAGGCTGTGCTCCTTGTACTCCAGCAGCGGAGCGCCATCCAGCCAGCCCATGGTCAGCAGACGTCCGGTTGAAAGCGGCGCAACAACTTCCGGCACGCGAATGCGCTCGTCATTGGCAAGCACAGCCCGGTAAACCGCCATCTGCGAAGCTTCGCGGGCATAGTCCAGTTCTTCACGGACACGGGCGCTGATTTCCTTGGCAATCTCCCGGGTGTCGATCGCAGGCTTCATGCGGCGATGAAGCGAAAACAGCATCTGCAACTGCTTCAGATCCGCTTCGACCGCAGAGGCCATATCCGGATACTGAAGTTTGCAAGCAACCGTCTGGCCATCTTTTGTAATGGCCCTGTGGACCTGACCGAGGGATGCTGCGGCAGCCGGTTCTTTGCCAAATTCCTCAAACCGATTTTGCCATTGCGGACCAAGCTCCGCCCGCATTCTGCGTTTTACGAAAGCCCAGCCCATGGGCGGGGCATTCGCCTGAAGCTTTGCAAGTTCAGTCGTATATTCAGGCGGCAGGACATCGGGAATTGTCGACAAAAGCTGGGCGACCTTCATCAGCGGTCCTTTCAGTCCGCCCAAGGCCGCAGCTAGTTCGGCAGCATTCTTCCCGTTGTCGAGATCAAGGCCAAACAGACGGGCACCGGCCATCTTGGCGGCAAAACCGCCTACATTTGTACTGACCTTTGCGTAACGGCCAACGCGGGCCGTCAACCGGTTGGCTTCGCGATCCCTTTTGTCTGTCATCAGTTCTGCGGTCCCTTCGACTGGCGCCAAGACTGCGCCCATACCGAATTTAGGCGCCATTCGGTTTTCTGCCAGCCCTACATGCCGGATCGCTTATCCCGCCACAACAGTTTGCCCGGCCAATTCTTCCAGCGCCTGCGCCAAACTCTCCTGGTGCCTCGCCAAGCCCTTGTATTCAAGCTGATCCCGGTCGAGGCGCCTCAGTTGGTTAGCCAGGCCTGCGGCGAGGTTTGCTCGATCCGGATGCGCTGCGAGCAGCGGCAGCGGGTCATGATGTATTTTGATCGTAAAGAGTATGTCGCCTGAGCGCGGCAACCGGCGCAGTGTTTGACGTTCCACCCGGACAAACAGCCCAGCAAGAACTCCAGCGCTTTCAGAGACGTTTACAGACAATTGCCGGGCTTCAGGATGATGAAGGTCGGCATCGTCGTAGACAGACCAATTGTAGCGGGCCAAGAGCTGATCTGCAGTCAGGTTCTGAAAAATCCGCGCAACAATAGCGCCCATTCGCCCATCGTTAAAACCAGGCACTGTTTCGTGAATGTCCCGCATCGACCGGCCATGTTTTTCAGCCAGCGACCAGGATGAAGGGAAACAGAGGCTGGCTGCGGCCAGACGGTATCCGTCATCGCTGGCCCGCATGATGACAAGATCTTCCTGAACCAGGCGCGAAGCTGTTTCCAGAGGCGTACGACCAGACAAATGGACGGTCGGACCATCCTTGATCTGAACCTTGTCACCCAAAACAGTATGCGTCGACGGATGGTGATCCTTCAGATGGGCCAGAAGCAGATCCAGGACTTCATGCTGCGCATCCTCAGTCCCCGCCTCTGCCCGGAACACGCGTCCATGATCCTGATTGAGAAGCTCGCCCTTCCGCTCCAGATGCGGGAGCAGATTGCGGTCCGCCTCAAACCATTCAGCAACAGAAATAGTCTCCAGACCCACGGTAAAGGGCTGTTTCGAACCGTCATATGGTGTGTGGCGTAACCCCATCCGGCCTTCCCGCAATTTCAAACCGTGCTTACTGGTTATCCAACTCTTCCAGTTCGTCGATAATACGTTCAATCACCGAAAGGCCCTTTTTCCAAAATCCCGGATCACTCGCATCCAGCCCAAACGGTGCCAGCAGTTCCGAATGATGTTTGGTGCCTCCGGCCTTCAGAAGATCAAAGTATTTGTCTTGAAACCCAGCTTCTGCGTCCTCGTAGACCGCGTAGAGCGAATTCACCAAACAATCACCGAATGCATAGGCATAGACGTAGAACGGCGAATGGATGAAGTGCGGAATATATGTCCAGTAAACCTCATAGCCGGGATTGAGCTTGATCGCCGGTCCGAGGCTCTCACCCTGCACCGACATCCAGAGTTCACCAATCTTGTCAGCGGTCAGCTCACCGTTGCGGCGCTCGCAATGGAGCTTGCGTTCAAACGTATAAAACGCGATCTGTCGTACGACCGTGTTGATCATGTCTTCCGCCTTGCTGGCCAGCATGATCTTGCGGGTCTCAACAGTCTCCGCTTTTTCCAGAAGCGACTTGAAGGTCAGCATTTCACCGAAGACACTTGCTGTTTCCGCAAGTGTCAAAGGCGTCGGCGCCATTAGCGGGCCGTTCGGCCCGGCAAGCACCTGATGCACCCCGTGGCCAAGTTCATGGGCCAGTGTCATTACATCACGGATTTTGCCTTGATAATTGACCAGAACATAAGGGTGCGCACTGGGCACCGTCGGATGAGCGAAAGCGCCTGGAGCCTTGCCAGACCGAGCGGGCGCATCAATCCAGTTTTTGTCAAAGAAACGCCCGGCAATCTCCGCCATGTCCGGCGAAAAAGCGTTGTAGGCGGACAGAATTGTGTCTTTGGCCTCACCCCAGGGGATCACCCGTGTATCGGCTTGCGGCAAAGGCGCATTGCGATCCCAGAAATTCAGCTGATCGGCCCCAAGCCACTTTGCTTTGAGCGCGTAATAACGGTGAGACAAGCGTGGATAGGCTTCCCGCACGGATGAAACCATCGCGTCGACAACTTCACGTTCCACGCGGTTCGCCAAATGTCGGCTGTCGGCAATATCGCTGAACTTGCGCCAGCGGTCGGAAATTTCCTTGTCCTTGGCAAGCGTGTTGGTGATCAGCGTGAACGTCCGTACGTTCTCAGAGAAGGTCCTGGTCAGTGCTTCTGCCGCAGCCTGGCGTTTCTCCGGTGCTGAATCCTGGAGAAAGTTCAGCGTCGGCTCGATGCCAAGCTCTGCGCCTTCAACATCAAATGTCAGCGTCGCAATGGTTTCGTCAAACAGACGGTTCCATGCCCCTCGCCCCGTAACTGACTTCTCGTGGAAGAGCTGCTCCACCCTGTCTTCCAGCTGATAAGGCTTTTCCTTGCGCAGGTCTTCAATCCACGGCCGGTAATGATCCAGGCCCGGTGTCTTCAATGCCGCTTCAATGACCGCATCTTCAATACGGTTCAGTTCCAGTGTGAAAAACAGTAGATGCGAACTGGCCGTGGTGATCTGCTCTTGCACGTCACCATAGAATTTTTGCGCTGACGGATCCGTCGTATTGCCTGAGTAAACCAGCCCGGCATAGGAAATGATCCGGCCCAGATGATCCTCAAGATCTTCATATGCTCGGATCGCCGTGAGAAGTGCCGGGACATTGTCTTGCGCAAGCTCTCCGAGCCGTCCCTTATAGGACGTCTCAAACGTCTTGGCCCGGTCCAGACCCGCCTTGAGGTCTTCCGACACTTCCGGCCCGTCCATGGACGGATAGAGATCACTCAAATCCCATTCGGGCAAATTTCCCAGCTCTGCAGACGATGATGATGGAGCTGCAGAATGAACAAGAACATCGACCGGCATTATCAACTCTCCGATAGGCCTGATTGCCGGCATGGCGGCGAATCCTTCACTACTGAATTTGTAGGCCCGAAGGCAAAGCGACTGCAATCTCACAATCTTCGAAAAATTCCGAAGTCTTGGACAATTTATTTACTCATCTGCGACCAGACTGGTTCGAATTGAGACATTTTCAAAACATTTGACGGTGATCCATGGAAGCCACGAGCGGCAAAATCCTGATTGTTGATGACGACCCAATCCAACGGCGTCTGCTTCAGGAAGCGGTGAAGAAATTCGGATATCGATACAAAACCGCTGAGAACGGCGCGGAAGCCGTCCGCATCATGACCGGCCCAGAAGGAGCCGACATCGATCTCATCGTTCTGGACATGGTAATGCCGGAGCTGGACGGGATGGGAGTTCTGACCCGCCTGCGCGCCGACAAGATCGCGGTACCCGTCATCGTGCAAACCGCCCATGGCGGCATTGATACAGTCGTCAGCGCGATGAACGCCGGTGCCCAGGACTTTGCCGTCAAGCCAATCGCACCGGAACGGCTGAACGTCTCGATCCGCAATCTTCTGAAGACCTCGGCCCTGGAAGGCGAGATCACCCGGTTCCGCAAACAGGCCTCCGGTACGCTGACATTTGCCGATATCATCACTCATTCGCCCGCGATGGAGAGGGTGATCAATCTGGGGAAACGCGCCGCATCTTCGAACATCCCGATCCTGATCGAAGGTGAGAGCGGTGTCGGCAAGGAACTGATTGCCAGCGCGATCCAGGGGTCAGGTGACCGGAAATCCAAGCCACTGATCACGGTGAACTGCGGCGCCATTCCCGACAACCTTGTGGAATCCATCCTGTTCGGCCACGAGAAAGGAGCCTTTACTGGGGCGACCGACAAACACGTGGGCAAATTCCAGGAAGCACATGGCGGCACCCTGTTTCTGGATGAGGTCGGCGAGCTGCCGGCCGAGGTGCAGGTAAAGTTGCTTAGGGCAATTCAGGAAAACGAAATCGATCCGATCGGCGCCAAGCGGCCCGTCAAAATCGACTTCCGTCTGATTTCAGCGACCAATCGCAGGCTGATCGATCAGGTCAAGGAAGGTGCTTTCCGGGAAGATCTGTATTACCGCCTGAATGTCTTCCCGATCTGGATCCCGCCACTCCGCGACCGTCTGGAAGACATACCTGCACTGACTCGCCACTTTCTGGCGCGTTTTGCAGCAGAAGAAGGCAAGCCGCAGGTCGCCAGCATCACGCCGGACGCCATGGCAATGCTGCAGACCTACAATTGGCCGGGCAATATCCGCCAGCTCGAGAATACGGTTTTCCGGGCAGTGGTCCTGTGCGATGGCGCTCAATTGACTGCAGACGATTTCCCGCAGGTGGCGGCCGCCGTTGATCATCCGGCCCAGGTCCCAGTCTCTGCACCAGCGGTCAGCACCCCGGCTGCATCGGAATCGCAAGTTGAACAACCTCCGCAATCGGCAGTCTCGCCACCCCCTGAGACTGAAGCCCCGGTCTCAGGCAGCGCTTTTGAGCATGCCGCCCCTTTCGGCTTCATGCGCAGTCTTGATAACGAAGGTCACGTCCGGAAGCTGACGGACGTGGAGGAAGAACTGATCCGTTCTGCCATTGATCACTACTCCGGCCGGATGACGGAAGTCGCCAAGCGGCTGGGCATTGGCAGGTCGACGCTTTACCGGAAATTAAAGGAATATGGCTTGGAAGAAGCGGCGGATAAGAACGCTGCGGCCTAAAGTCATAGGCAATTTTCCCCTAATATTGGCCTTCAAGCTGATCTTCACCTCGAAAGACGTTTGTTTTTCGTGGTTAGTGTGCGAGAAAATCCTTTATTCGTTGCATTTCCGCCACGATTTGAGATCAAACGGAAACAAGGTAAAATCTTTTTAACGAACGTGGGCTACCTTGTATTTCTTGCTGGGGAGCAAGGGATAGGCCGAGGGCCATCAAAACGGCGAGACAGATTATTGCGTAAACGGTCAGTTGGATACGACGCCGTCGCTGGGCTGCAGCGTGCCGCAACTCGTGTGTGCCTGGCACTCGCGCTGACTTTTGCCCTGGTCACTGCCGCGGCAGCACAGACCCGTACACTCAAACTGTACAACACCCACACAAAGGAAAAGGTTTCGATCACCTACAAAAAGAACGGCCGGTACATCCCGTCGGGCTTGCGCGAGGTGAACCGGTTCCTGCGTGACTGGCGTCGAAACGAGATCACCAAAATCGATCCGGAACTGCTCGATCTGGTTTGGGAAGTGTATCAGAAGGTCCGCGCCAGAGAGCATATCTACGTTGTCTCCAGCTACCGCTCTCCTGCCACCAACAACATGCTGCGCAAGCGCTCCAAGGGTGTCGCCAGAAATAGTCAGCATACGCTTGGCAAGGCGATGGACTTTTACATTCCCGGCGTAAATCTGCGGAAGCTGCGCGAGGCCGGACTGCGCAAGGAAGTCGGCGGCGTCGGCTATTATCCGAAATCAGGCTCACCGTTTGTCCATATGGACACAGGCCGGGTCCGACATTGGCCACGCATGACCCGCTCCCAATTGGCCCGCGTTTTTCCGAATGGGAAAACCCTTCATATCCCGACAGATGGCAAGCCACTTAAGGGCTACAAACTGGCGCTTGCGGAAGCGAAGTCCGGCAAGAAACGTAGTACAAAGCCGACGATTGTGGCCAGCGCACCGCGTGAGCGTAGCCGTACCAACGAACAAAGCCTGACAAGGCCATCGCGCGAGACGACTGGTTCTGGCGGGGGCAACATCCTGGCCAGCTTATTCCGGACCAATACGCCTTCTGAAACAGCAGAACGGTCAAGGGTCGCCGCTGTTAAGCCAAACCGTGGCAAAACTCCTCCTGGTGCGCTCCCGGGCGTAAAGAGCTCTGGAGATTCTTCGCCGGCAACTGCGAACGCCCCAACACGGACAGTTCCGCCAATCCCGCTCGACAAGGATCCGGTTGTGTTAGCAGGTATCGTCCCTGCCAAGAAACCAACCAGAGCAATTGCTGCCCCTGTCCAGGTAGCCTCTGCGGCACCAAATACGCTCGATGCCCAGCGTGTCGCGCTTGAACAGGGCATAGCTTCGCCAGCAGCTTCACAACCGGCAGATGGCCGGTTTGAAATTGCTGCAGCACAGCCAGGGCAAAAACCGATCGACAAGCTCATTCGCGCCAGCCAGCAGGCCGCACTTGAGAGGGCGACGACGACAGGCTCGGTACCGGTTCCAGCACAGGCACCGGCTTCTGATCCTGTCTCAGCCATTGCAGCTGCCACCGGAACTCAGGTACCGGGCGCCAAGCCGGCCTCACCTCCGACGACACTCGCATACGCGTCAGCGACTGCGCTGCCAGCAGCCTTGCAGCAACGCGCCAATTCAGCGCGGCGGAACGCAGCTGCCAAACCAGCGAAGAACAGCACACCTCCAAAGGCAACACCGTCGATATCCGGACGTATTCCGACATCTGAAATTGCAGATCCTCTTGCCGGGTTCGCAAGCCTTCCCGACAAATCGGAACCAACACTGATCTCAGGCCACAACACCATCCGGAACCAGTTGTTCGCCTCTCTACGCCACCCGCACCAGCGCACGATGAACAAGTTGCTTGAACCTGGAAACCGGTTCGTTCGAGGCGGATTTGAACAGTTCCCCTATGGCGATTTGAGAACAGACCGCTTTAACGGCCCGGCTGTCATCGTTCTTCCGGTTACCTTCGCCAGGTAACATCAAAGGCAGTTCCTGATAGAAAAAGAGCGGCCAGTTGGCCGCTCTTTTTTATTGATTTGACGGAAGGTTTTACCCTTCTGCAGGACCTGCCATGCCGAGCGCGTGCAGGTAGAGATCAAGCACAGCTTCCTCTTCTTCGCGCTCATGCGGCTGCTTCTTGCGCAGGGAAACAACCTTGCGAAGGATTTTCACATCGAAGCCGTTGCCCTTTGCTTCCGCGTAAACGTCCTTGATGTCGTCCGCGATCACTTTTTTCTCTTCTTCAAGCCGCTCAACCCGCTCAACGAATGCACGCAGCTGATCTGCTGCCACTCCACCCGGTTCTGCCATGGACTGTGGTCTCCTTTTGGTTCTTTATCGTGACCGGCCTGAAAGCCGGAATACTGGAATTACAATTTAGGCCGTGCCGTGCCAGACTTGCCTGGCAAGGTCAAGCGCTGCAAACGCGGGCGCCTCAATGCTCTGGTTTGTTCAGTTCGAACGCCGCCTTTTGGGCATCAGTCGCCTCGGTCTGGTATTTATCTTTCCACTCCGAATAGGGCATGCCATAGACGATTTCCCTGGCGTCTGCCTTTTCCAGATCAATACCTTTGTCCGCGGCGGCATCCTGGTACCAATTGGACAGGCAATTGCGGCAAAAACCGGCAAGATTCATCATGTCGATGTTCTGAACATCGGTCCGCTCCCGCAGGTGTGACACGAGACGGCGAAAAGCTGCGGCTTCAAGTTCCGTTTTGGTTTTATCATCCATCTTAATCGCTCCAATCACTTCCGCTATCCAGATATGGGGCAGTCGCCGCGCGAAGAGAACTGTTCGATCCTGCGCAGATCCGGCCGGCTGATCAGATCCTCTAGTATCGGCTCCAGCCGGTCCGCCCAGCTGAGAACACCCGTCTCATCGGCAATCAAATCCTGCCGGACTTCCAACAGGGCATGAGCAAGACCTCTTTTGGTGCCATGCCGGTACATCGTGTCGTTTTTCAAAGCGCCATCGTAAGGTTCGTTGTCGCCAACAACCAATTCCGGATCCTGTGCCAAAAGCTCGATGAACGGGAGCGCTGCACGCCCATCCGAATCCCACAATATGCCGGCGTGCCAAGGTCGGGGAATTCCACGCCAGACCGGCGTATAACTGTGAATGGAAATGACCACCGGAGGTGGCCCCGCCCCAAGCATTTGGTCCAGCGTCTCTTCAATGAGATTGTGATAAGGCCGGTGGAAAAGGTCCAACCGCTTTTGGCGCTCTGCGGCATCGGCTTTTGCGTTTCCAGGAACGACAGCTCCATCGGACAGGCGCATCAAAACGGTCGGGTCGTCTTCCCCGCGATTGGGGTCAATCAGCAAACGGGAATAGGTGGTCATCAATGCCGGCGCGTTAAGCCGCCGCGCCAGTTCCATCGTAAGTGGCCTGACACCGATGTCATAACCGATATGCCGCTCGAACTGTTCGGGCGGCAGTCCCAGGTCGCCATACTCTGGCGGCAGCTTGTTGCTGGCGTGGTCGCACAGCAGGAGCAAGCCACGGCCTGGATCGCCCAGAATTGTTTCCGTTGGCGCAAAGGCCGAAGCGGCATTCACAGAATGCGGAATCATGAGTGAGTTCTTGAAAGCACAGTAGGCAGATTGTTTGAAGATGACGCAAACGCGCCAGACAGATAGGTTTACGTCAAGCCGTTGCCAGAATCCAACCCTTTCCTGCCGTTGATTTGCATGACACCCACCCCATCCACTGTGCCTTCCAGCCAAATCGCACCTTCAACCCGAACCGCACTTGCATTCGCCGCACTGCTTGCAGGGGCAATAGCAATGGGTATTTCCCCCGTGTTTGTTCGCCTTGCGGAAATTGGGCCTTTCACAAGTGCCTTCTGGAGAGTTGCCGGGGCATTGCCCTTGCTGTGGCTCTGGGCCGCGCTGGAACCTAAGTCCGAACCACTGACGAAGGGGTGGTCGCCAGCGGTGGTGATCGCCGGGGCTCTTTTTGCCGGGGACCTGATATTCTGGCATCTCGCCATCAGCCGCACGTCGATTGCGAACGCCACCTTTCTCGCCACACTGGCCCCTGTCTGGGTTCTGCTGGGAGCCGGTCTTTTCCTCGGCGAGCGGACGACGCGAAAAATGTGGATCGGGCTATGCACCTGTCTGCTAGGTGCCGCGGCTCTGATTGGTGCCAATTTCTCGGCCAGCCCGGACCGCTTGACTGGAGACCTTTACGGAGTGATCACCTCTTTCTTCTTCGGCAGTTACATTCTGGCCACCCGCTACGTGCGCAGAAGCCTTGGAACTGGCGGTCTTATGTTCCGGACAACATTGGTGACAGCCGCGCTGCTATTTTGCGCAGCGTTAGTTGCCGAAGGACAGTTTTTGCCGGCAACATGGAAAGGGATACTGGCCCTTGCAGGTCTCGCCCTGCTGGCACACGCAGCTGGACAAGGCCTGCTGGCTTTTGCACTCGGCCGTCTGACGGCAGGATTCTCTGCCCTGGTAATTTTTCTAGAAGCTGTCACAGCCGCCGCCTTTGCATGGATCGCGCTTGGAGAAACCTTGTCCAGTCTGCAGGTCTTTGGTGGTGCGCTTATCCTTGTAGGCATCTGGGTTGCGAGGCCCTTGAAGCGTAGTACAGCACCTCCATGTTCCCCAGATTAACGAACTTCCAGGATCTTCCGCCGCACCTGAAGGCCATGCCTTACGGCCGCCGCATTCTTGGTCGCATAGGATGCCGCAGGATGAACTGATATTGTCCACATAAGCAAAGAACCGGTGTTCAACATGCTGTCCAGCCGCATAGTTTCACTGTTGAACGTTGACATTACAGGCCCTTCCTAGCAAAAAGCATATGGTCTTTAACGCCGTGAGACGACAGAACAATCATGACTAAGGACGGAGAGCGAAACCTGACCGTAGAACAAACTGGTTATGGCTTCGTCGGAAAAACGGCGGGGGTCGTCGCATTCGCACTGCTGATTCTTTCTGCAGGTAGCTTCGCTGCCAAGGCAGACTTGCGCCTTTGCAACAAGACTGAAAGTCAGGTTGGCGTTGCCATCGGCTACAAAGACAAGACCGACTGGGTTACCGAAGGATGGTGGAACCTCGCTTCCAATTCCTGCGAAACGCTGGTGCCCGGTTCGTTGGTATCACGATACTATTACATATACGCGGTAGATTACGACCAGTTCGGCGAATGGGGCGGACGCGCATTCATGTGCACCCGTGAGAAAGAGTTCACGATCCGCGGCATCGAAGACTGCGTGGCACGTGGCTACGAACGGACAGGTTTTTTTGAGATAGACACGGGCGAACAAAGCAGCTGGACCGTGCAGCTGACAGAGCCCGTGCAACAAGGGACAGGTGGGCGATGAGGCGAAACCGACGAGTCAAAATTCTTGCAACTCTCGGACCCTCTTCCTCGGAACAAGACATCATAGAAAAGCTGTATCGCTCTGGTGCGGATGTTTTCCGCATCAATATGAGCCATACGGACCATGATCGTTTGAATATGCTGGTTCAGCGTATCCGTTCTGTTGAAGAGAACATTGGACGGCCAATAGGCATACTTGCGGACCTTCAGGGTCCAAAACTTCGAGTCGGAACATTCGCAGACGGACCAGTACAACTAAAAAACGGCGCCGAATTTATACTCGATGAAAACAAAGAAGCAGGCGACGTAAACCGCGTTCACTTGCCCCACCCGGAAATTCTCGCTGCATTGGAACCAGGCCACCGGCTGCTGCTGGATGATGGCAAGGTGCAATTGCGGGTGAAGGAAGCCTCCAGCAACAAAGCCATCACGGAAGTGGTAGTTGGCGGCAAGCTTTCCGACCGGAAGGGCGTCAGTGTCCCGGATTCCGAAATTGCGACCAGCGCCCTGACCGACAAGGACCACAAGGATCTTGTTGCCGCCCTCGAAGCAGAAGTTGACTGGATCGCCTTGTCCTTTGTCCAGCGGCCTGACGACATTGCCGAAGTCCGCAAGATCGTACGCGGACGCGCCGGTGTCCTCGCAAAAATTGAAAAGCCGCAGGCCATTGGCCGTCTGACCGAGATCATAGAATTGTCAGACGCCATCATGGTTGCGCGCGGAGACCTTGGCGTAGAGATGCCGCTTGAACAGGTCCCTGGGCTGCAAAAGCAGATTACCCGGGCAGCCCGCGGCGCCGGCAAACCGGTTGTCATCGCCACCCAGATGCTGGAATCAATGATCTCAGCACCGGTTCCAACCCGCGCCGAGGTATCGGATGTGGCAACGGCTGTATTCGAGGGAGCCGACGCTGTCATGTTGTCCGCTGAATCTGCAGCCGGTTCTTATCCGGTAGAAGCTGTGGAGACGATGGACAAGATCGCCAGTGAAGTCGAGCGCGATCCAAACTACATGAACATCATCCACGCTCAGCGCGCAGAACCTGAAGCAACGGGTGCCGACGCGATTTCGGCCGCGGCACGGCAAATCGCCGAAACGCTCAATCTGGCCGCCGTCGTCTGTTACACCACATCAGGTGCAACTGGACTGCGGGCGTCCCGCGAACGGCCATCTTCACCGGTGATCGTGCTGTCTCCGGTCGTCAATACCGCCCGACGGCTATCGCTTGCTTGGGGCCTGCACTGTGTCACCAGCGAAGATGCGAAAAACGAAGATGACATGGTCGATCGCGCCTGCCGGATTTCGTATGTCGAAGGTTTCTCCAAGCCTGGTCAGCGGGTGATCGTTACTGCTGGTGTTCCGTTTGGCACGCCGGGCTCGACAAACATGTTGCGGATCGCGTTTGTCGGCAGCGACGGCAAGGGCGGCATTTAGGAATTCAATCGATTAGAGCATTTCATGGCCAAGGCGCTTGATCTGGCCATGAAGAATTCCAGATAAATACAGCCTGAGAACGTCATAGCAATTCAGACAGTTCTCAGGCTGTTTGTTTAAGATGGTTGTTTCAGGCTGGGTCGCCTTCAGCCGCTTTTTCCAGCGCATCAAGTGCTTGACGGGCATTTTCAAGGCCAGGATGAATTTCAAGAGCGCGGCGGAAGGTTTCCATTGCCGCCTTATCCTTACCCAGTCTTTTCTGAATAATTCCGAGACCGGAGAGCGCACCCCAGTGCCGGGGTTCCAGAGCCAAAGTACGTTCAATGTCCACCAGAGAGCGGCCATATTCCTTTTGCATGTAGAAAACGGTTGCGCGCCGGTTCCAGCCTTCAGCAAACTCCGGCTTCAAAGTGACAACAACATCCAGAAGGTCTAGCGCAAGACCGTGGTTATCCGCGCGCAAGGCCTTGGTAGACCGGGACATCAGAACATTGACGGTATCGCTGCCGGACTCGAGCCACTTGGACTGAATTTTCTGCGCTATGGACGCGGCCACAGCCGCCCCTTCACTGGCAGCCAGCTCTTCAAACAGGTCGTTCATGACTGTTTCGTCATCAACTTTGCCGCCCGCAACGGTCTTGCCGGACTCTTCGTCCTGTTCGGTTTCAGGAAGAGATCCCAAATCGTCCAGCGAAGGTGTATCAGCCTCTGGTCCAAGCTCAGGCAGTTGCTGCGCCTGACTGACAGACGCTATCAAAATCAAGGAGAGTACAAACACAAATAGCCGCATACCGACAATTATGGACTGTCGGTCGCGGCGGTCAATCCGTTAAACGGACAATAGTGGCCTCACATTTGCGCGACAGCTGTGCATAACTGCCGCGAGGCGCCAAAGGGATTAGCCCTGGCGAGCCTTAAAACGCGGAGCTTTTTTGTTGATGATGTAGACACGGCCCTTGCGACGAACCATGCGGTTGTCCCGGTGACGAGCCATGAGCGCCTTAAGCGAATTCTTGATCTTCATTGCACTGTCCCCCGGAAGGGCCCTGTTTCCCAAAAACATAAACGAGCGCCTAAGGCGCCCGGTGTGACTGGCTGGTTCTGATCAGATAGCGCTCATTAAGAGCAAGCCATTCCGGATCTGGAACCGCCTGCGCTTTCCATGCCTTTCACGAAAAGCGCGATGATGGTGGGCGTAACTGGGATTGAACCAGTGACCCCTTCGATGTCAACGAAGTGCTCTCCCGCTGAGCTATACGCCCGAATTTCTCGGTAACACGCCGCCGCAGCGCCGTGGTGGGGTGCGATATAACGGGGATCGCCGAAGAGCGCAAGACCCCAATTCACACAACCTTCAAACAATTGCCGGAAAAAGTCTTTTCGGGATCCCTGCTGTTGTCAGGCGGCCAGCATCCGGTCCACTTCCTGCACAAGATCTTTCAGGTGGAATGGTTTGGACAGGACCTTTGCGTCTTTCGGCGCCTCAGATTCCGGATTGAGTGCAACCGCTGCAAAGCCTGTAATAAACATGACCTTCAGATCCGGATCCAGTTGAGTCGCGCGTCTTGCCAACTCGATGCCATCCATCTCCGGCATCACGATATCGGTCAGCAAAAGAGAAAAAGGTTCCTCGCGCAAACGCTCATAGGCACTTTTACCGTTATCAAACGAAACGACATCGTAACCGGCATTTTCCAGCGCCTTGGCCAGAAACCGACGCATGTCATTGTCATCTTCGGCGAGCAGGATACGGGGCATGTCAACAACCATATTTCTTGATCTTCAGCAGGACAACGCTGCTTCTCTTTGCCGGTTATAGTCCGAATTCCGCGTAAAGATAGGGTGAAACCAATCTCCTGAGCATTTGAAGGAGTTTCTGTGGACTGCGTGTTGATTCCTTGGCACCATAGGGGTGGTCACGAAACGAGGATAAAACTTGCCCGGCTCCATCGACGGTGAAACAGAAA
Source organism: Roseibium sp. (assembly GCA_965230705.1). GTDB lineage: Bacteria > Pseudomonadota > Alphaproteobacteria > Rhizobiales > Stappiaceae > Roseibium. The sequence continues at coordinate 1,732,292 of CBDDLN010000002.1, forward strand.
CAGCGGCCTTTGCCAACCTCAACGGTCGGCCCGCATTTGAAGTTCTGGCCCCAGCAGACCAAAGGCTGCCGTTCATTTTCAACTCCCCGCATTCAGGGCGAGAGTATCCGCAGAGTTTTCTGGACGCCTCCCGGCTGGACGAACGCGCAATCCGCAAATCGGAAGATGCTTACGTCGACCAACTGTTTGCAAACGTGGTTGGACTTGGAGCACCTCTGCTAAGAGCCCATTTTCCGCGCGCATATCTCGATGTGAACCGCGAACCTTACGAGCTTGATCCGAAGATGTTTGACGGGCGCCTCCCGCCTTACGCCAACGTCCGCTCGATCCGTGTCGCCGGCGGCCTCGGCACGGTAGCTCGCATCGTGAGTGAATCGCAGGAAATCTACAAACACCGGCTTCCGGTTAGTGAGGCGCTCAACCGGATTGAGGACATCTATAAACCGTATCACTCCACTCTGCGGCGCCTTCTGGCGCAAACGCATGTGACATTCGGTCATGCAGTCCTGATCGACTGCCATTCGATGCCATCTACGGTGAAGTGCCAGACGTCTGAAATCCGACCGGACTTCATCCTTGGAGACCGTTACGGGACAAGTTGCGCTGTAGAATTGACGGATTTTGCGGCGAGCATCTTGAAGGACATGGGATATACAGTGAGCCGCAACAAACCCTATGCCGGCGGTTTCATCACCGAACACTACGGGCGTCCCGCCAGCGGGCTGCACTCGTTGCAGATCGAAATCAATCGGGGGCTTTACATGGACGAGGCAACCCACATGCCTCATTCGGGCTTTACATCCTTGACGGAAAACCTGACCCGCCTGGCACATGAAATCACATCGATGCCGGACGCCGCATTCGCAGCCGATCCGATCGCAGCGGAATAGCCTTCAAAAATTCACGAAGCTATTGTGACCTGAAAGCAAGATTTCATTGTCTCAGCCCACCCTTCCCTTTACACAAAAAAAGAGGCCGCACTCGAATGAGGCGGCCCGAGTCTAGGGAGGAAACGCCCAATGAGGGCGGCGCTACTCGGAACAAGTCCTTCCGCGCCGCAACAAATTCGCACCGCAGTGCACAAAGGTCAAGCCTAGCTTCTGTGCGCCAGCTGCCAAAAAATGATGCAAATCCAGCGCCGAGAACGACGTTTACACCCGCCCCAACACCATAAGTTATTGTGACTATGGGCTAATCTGGAAACTTGACTGCAAGTCGCATCAAAACAAAAAATATCGACAGCTAATACGAATGGACAAACCTGAAATGCAGCTAACGCATACCTATGCGCCATTTATCGACCGCCTCGCAGACGCCGCGGGAGCTGCAATCATGCCCCATTTCCGGTCAGATCACGGTGTGGAGAACAAACTTGAAACCGGGTTTGACCCGGTTACGGTCGCGGACCGCAATGGGGAAGCCGCAATCCGGGCTCTGATCAATGCAGAGTTTCCCGATCACGGGATCCTTGGTGAAGAGCATGGAGCTGAAAATCTTGACGCAGAACACGTCTGGATACTCGATCCGATCGACGGCACACGCGCCTTCATCACAGGATTGCCGACCTGGGGCACACTGATCGGCCTGCGCAGCAACGGAGCTGCAAGTCTTGGCCTGATGGCCCAGCCTTATGTAGGCGAAAGATATTCCGGCGACGGTCAGAGTGCTGTCTATTCAGGGCCGATCGGGCAACGTCAGCTCAATACCCGGGACTGTGCCAAGCTCGAAGATGCTGTGATCATGACGACAACTCCGGAACTGTTCACACCAGCCGAGCGCCCGCTTTATGATGAGATCGAAACTCAATCGAAACTCGCCCGCTATGGCACAGATTGTTACGGCTACTGCATGGTCGCAGCAGGAATGGCGGATCTGGTGATCGAGACAGGCCTGAACCCCTACGACATTGCCGCCTTGATCCCTATCGTTGAAGGGGCAGGCGGAACGGTGACGACCTGGTCGGGTGACTCCGCAGTTGACGGCGGCCGAGTTATTGCCACGGGCGATCCGCGACTTCACGAACAGGTTCTGCGAAAACTGGAAGCATTCAGCGGGTAGGCCGCGCCCGAACTTAATCCTCGTAGTCCGAACCGGGTACAAATGCATCGAAAGCAGCCCAGAACTGATCCCGGTAGACATCTGCCTCAGTAAGCAACTCGTGCTCGGCGCCCGCAATCTCGAGATATCCTGCAGACCGGGTTCGGGAAGTGAACTCTTCGATTGCCCGCGGGCACACAATCCGGTCAGCGCCCGCTGCGATGATCAGGCAAGGCAGCTTGACCTTCTGGCCTGCATCCCTGCGCCGGAATGCCAACATGCAGTTCGCAGCTGCGCGCAGCCAGCCTGCAGTCGGGGACGCGATTGCGAGCTCAGGCGCCTTTTCGATCACCTTGTTAAACCGGTCGAAACGGCCGCGGTCCGTCGTTTGCCGATTGTCCTCGAAAGTCACAAAGGGATTACCGTTGCCGCCGGGCACGTAGATCCAGCCCATCCCGAGCCAAAACATCATTTTCGAGACGCCGAATGCCAGGCGCTCCCGCATGTTGCGGGTGCTCGCCTTGTAATCCGTTGTTGGTGGTGCCGGAGGCCTGCCGAAATTCAGCAAGCGCCGTGTCTTCGCCCAAACACCACCTGGATTGTATACGTCAAAATCCGGCAGTCCAATAAGCGGAGCACATAGCACGGCCCGGTCAAGCATTGTCCTCAACCGGGTGGAATCTGACAAAATCACTGCCGCGCCTGCCGAATGGGCTAGCGCAAAATGAGGTCCGGGATACTCAGTCAGGGAAACTTTTTTCAAGATTGTTTCAAGGTCGCTGCGATACCCGCCGAAACTCCGGATGTGGCCCCTCATCGGGTTTCGCAACAGGCGCTGGGATCCACCCTGCCCACGCCAGTCAAAGGCGATAACGGCAAAACCGCGTTCGCGCAGATCCTGAATAGTCTCAAAGTATTTTTCGATAAATTCGGCGCGTCCTTGAAGCAGGGTGACTGTGCCTCGCCGCCGACCGCCAACCGAACCCCAATGCGCATATCGCAATTCCACACCATCTGGCGCTTTGACTGTTCCGGTAACAGCCCCCTCAGGGATCGGATTTTCTGGAATATCTACTAGGATCATGAAGGACTAAACATAAGTATTGAGTACTTATTGCATAGCCGTGGAATGCATCACCCTCAACTGGAAACGGGCGCCACTTTCATTTGACGCCCGTTTTCCCCGCCTCACCAGCGGTATCCGTACTGATATCCGTATCCCATTGCCCGTTGGCGGATTATCCGGCCATTGAATGCGTCTACGACAAGACGGAACTTCTGCCCGTACCATCCACGGGCCTTCACCACATAGACCGGTCCCCGGGCATCAATAATGCGGATCTTATGAAATCCACGATAGCGCAAGCTGCGGCGGATTTGGCGCGGGCCCAGGCGGCCCCAATGGCCAGGGCGATTGCCGTGCCAGCCCCGTCCATGGCGCGGCGCTTTCTTGTGATGCGCCTGCACTTGCATTTCCTGTGATGGACCATTGTGCTTGATGTGCGCTCCGGCGGCATTTGCGCCCGTTCCGGCTGTAAATCCACCAAGAACGATTGCGGCGGCCAATGGGAGGGCGACGGGCAGTTTCGGCATCGGCATGACAATTCTCCTTTTCAATACCGCCAGCCTCGCTGACGTTGAAAACAGATTGCCCTACTGCACTTGAACGCTTTCGGAAGGCCTCATTCACGTCCCGTTCAGCTTGCCGGACCGATTTCCGGCCTCTTGAATAGCTTCAGCCTACTTCCCATCTTTGAGTGTGCAGGTGCCAATCGGGCCTGCGATCGCAACCAGCGTCCTGCCGATGATTGGGGGACAAAGGAAGCAATCAATAACCGTTGCTCATTAATAGAGGACAGAACTAATGCGTCATTTTGACTTTTCCCCCCTTCACCGTTCAACGATCGGATTTGACCGGCTGTTTTCAATGCTGGATTCTGCCACATCCGACACGCCGAGCTATCCGCCCTACAACATCGAGCGCACTGGCGAGAATGCCTACCGCATCACCATGGCCGTTGCCGGATTTGCCGAATCCGACCTCTCCGTGGAAGCCAAGGATCATGTGCTGACGATCAAGGGTGAAAAGCCTGAAGAAGATGAAGACCGCGAAGTCTTGTATCGTGGCATCGCTTCCCGGGCTTTTGAACGCCGGTTCCAGATTGCGGAATATGTCCGCGTGGATGGCGCGCAGATGGAAAACGGGCTCTTGCACATTGATCTGGTGCGCGAACTTCCAGAAGCCATGAAACCGCGCAAGATCGAAATCGGCAATGGCTCAACAAAACAGATTGAGACCAAAGCCCACTAAATAAATCAGCCTTCCTCCCAGGCTGTAAGGCGTCCGGCTTGCCGGGCGCCTTTTTTGTTACTTTGTGTCTTGGCCAAGGATAGCCAAAAAAGCATCAACTTCTTCAGCAGATGTGGCGAAGCTCGTGACAAGACGCAGGCAAGTCTCATGCTCACCTGGCGCTTCATTTTCCAGAAGGCCATTGGCTGGCCATTCATAGAACTTGGCGCCACTTGCCTCCAACCGCTTCACATCCTCCTTCTTGAGGATCGGAAACACTTCATTGCCCTCAGTAGGCCAGGCCAAACGTCCACCTGCCTGACAAATTCCGGACGCCAGCCGCTGAGCCATTTGATTTGAGTGCGCCGCATTTCTCAGCCAGTGGTCATCGGACAGGTAACCTTCGAACTGGGCGGCTACGAATCGGCTTTTTGAAAAAAGATGTCCTGCCCGTTTGCGAAAGTATTCAAATCCCTTCGCCTTCTCCAGGTCGAATAAAACGACCGCTTCGGCGCACCAACAGCCGTTTTTTGTTGCGCCAAAAGAGAGCACATCGACGCCCGATCGCCAGGTTAAGTCAGCCGGCGTCACTCCAGAAGATACAAGCGCATTGGCAAAACGGGCGCCATCCATATGCAGCGCCATACCGCGCTGATCAGCTACAACCTTCACTGCCTGAATTTCTGACGGGGTGTATACCGTCCCGACCTCGGTTGCCTGCGTGATGGAAACCGCAGCCACCTGCCCGTGATGCACAACGCCTTCTGGAAATCGCTCGAGGGCTTGTTCAAGACCAGCAGGTGTCAGCTTGCCATTTGCCCCAGCAACCGAAACCAGCTTCCCGCCACCGGTGAGAAATTCAGGACAACCGCATTCATCAACCTGGATGTGTGCATCCGGATGGCAAAAAAAGACGGACCCGGGTTTTGAGTAGGCCGACAGGGAAAGCGAATTGGCTGCGGACCCTGTACTTACAAAAAAGACCGCGACCTCGCGCTCGAAAATCTCAGACAGTTTATCTGTCACGGAAGCCGTCAGCGGATCCACACCATAAGCCGGGGCAAATCCGCTGTTGTGGCGGGTGAGAGAAGCCATCACCGGCTCCGAAGCACCCGCCCAATTGTCGCTGGCAAAGTTCATCTGACGGTTTAGGGTCTGTTGAGTTTCAGGTTTCGGGCATGGCGCGACGTGCATTCGGCCGCTGAAAAGGAAGAGGGGCCGCGGTGGAGTAACCTCCACAAGGACCAACTGACGCCTTCAGGGGCCGAATGCACCGCGTCCCGGAAGGGATATGACGAAAATCGCCCGGCTCCATGGCGCAAAGCCTTGAAAAGGTGCGGCCTTTCCTGCGGCATTGCTTCTCGACCCGAACAATTTTCGCTCATACCATGCTCCAAATCCTGATACTCAACAGACCCTAACCAGCTTGATTGCCGAACAGCAAGACCGGCATCAAACCAATCACGTTCAATAGTACCGCTCACGTTTCTGGTAGTGACGGCCTAAAAGCGCATCCAGCGAGATCAATCCCGGGCCTTTCAGGACCGGCACCAGAAGAACGAAGACCCACATCAGCCGCTGGTCGGCGATGATTGAGCCCGGATTGCCATCAAACAACGCGCCAATCGTAGCGGCTTCCACATGATGGCCAGTGATGTCCACATAGGTCATCACGATTACAAAGATGATCATCCCCAGGCTTGCTGCACGCGTGAACAGCCCAATCACAACCAGAACCGGAAGTATAAACTCACCCCAAGTTCCGAGGAGAACGATCAAACCATAAGGGAAAAAGGCAATCTGGCTGGTGTCGTAACCTACCTGCTCCATGAGACCAGGGAGGATCTGGGCATAGGCGCCATCACTCGGCGACAAGAAGCCAAACGGACCGTTCCCGATCTTGGTGAGGGCAGAATTTATGAAATAGACAAGCAACACACCTGCAAAAACAAAACGTGCGGCAAGGCCCAGGAACCACCCATCCGTAACGCGCTCGAGGGCATTGAAAACACCGTTATAAAGCCGCACCAGGAAATCTATCAAACTGCTCATTTTTACCTCTGTCGCTCTGTAGGCCGACTTTCTTGATTATTTTAGTTGCGATTGGATTTCAGACCGGAAAAAGCACCTGCTGATAGAAAATCCGACAAACTTTCTGCCAATGCGAATTCCGGAACAGCTGCGGCGGTACTATCGGCCGCATCTTGAAGTTCTTTGGTTTCAAGCGCTTCAAAAAACAAATCGCTTCCCGGGCGCATCAATTGGATCTGCACTTCATACGCCGGCCGCGTGATCAACACACTTTCAGCTTCGCCCAGATTGATCTCCTGTGCACGGTCCGTTGCGAACCTGTTTGCAAGGACAAGTGAAAAAACCGGCCATTTCGACCTTATACAATACGCAGCGGGATGGCGTTCCAGCATGACCTCGCCAACCTGATCGGGCTCAATCGCTCCGAGAGCGGAAGGATCGAACGGTTCCGCATCAGCAGCATGATAGGCCCTTAGCCATGCCCACTCCAACCGCGCCACGTCCACAAGGTAGCCATATTCCGCCAGCGGCGGGAAGTTTTCGATGAAATCCGGGAACGCTTCTCCGTACCACAAGAGCACCGGGGAATGTGGCGGATTGTCAGGTACAAAAGCCCGCGCTAGCGCCTTGAAATAATCCTCGCCGACAAGACGCTCGATTGCCGGGAAGGATTGGGCCAATGCCTCACAGAGGCTGACAATCACATTGTTCCGGTAAACATTGAACCGTTTGGGGGCAGGCTGGCCATCAGGACCAACAATCCCGGCGGGCATTGGCTGTTCAGCATCCAGCAACGCCTTGCCAAAGATCGGCGTCATTGGACTGTTTTTTGCGTCAGACAGCACGTTTCAACTCCGGCCGGCGGTGACGCGCCAGAATCTCATTAGCTGCTTCAGCTTCGGACAGCAGCACCGGCCAATCCGGCACGTTGTTGTCCCATTCGATAAGTGTTGGCAGCGGGCCAGAGCACTCCAGCACTTTTTCATAAAGCGCCCAAACCGCCTCATCGACTTCACGATCATGCGCATCAATCAAAAGCGGGCTGCCGGCATCATCCGTATCCGGCGCGTGGCCACCGAGGTGCAACTCACCGACCGCTTCGATCGGAAATTCATTTATATAGTCTTCTGCCGATCGTTGATGATTGACGCAGGACACGTGAACATTGTTGACGTCAAGAAGAAGTCCGCAACCGGTCCGGTCAATCACCTTCTTCAGGAATTCCAGCTCGCTCATCGTACTGCGATTAAAGGCAACATAGGTCGACGGATTTTCCAGCAGCATCTGCCGCCCCATGTTCTCCTGCACCTGATCGATGTGATCGCAAACCCTTTGAAGGGTCGCTTCATCGTACGGCACGGGTAGAAGGTCATTGAAATAGGTGGTGTCATGGGTCGACCAGGCCAGATGTTCCGAGAACATGCCAGGTTCATAGCGCTCATTTAGAGCCTTGAGCCTTTCAAGGTGATCCTGATCAAGCGGCCCTTCTGCACCAATTGACAGTCCCACACCATGCAGGGAAATCGGATATTGGTTCCGGATAGCTTCCAGCTGGCGGTGCGGCATACCGCCCGCGCCCATGTAGTTTTCCGCATGGACCTCGAAAAATCCGATCTTGGGGCGGGTATCCAGGATTTCCGCCACATGTTCGCTTTTCAAGCCGGCACCGGCCTGATCCGGCAAAGCGGCTGACTTGTCAAAACGGCTGGAAACTTTTTCGGGAGGAGGTGTCATGTGAAATCTTTCAGGCTGATACATGCAGAAGCATGCTCGCCAAACCATTCAAGCCTACAACGGCCCGGAGCCGATATAATGCCGGACGCCTTGGCGCCCGGCTTCGTCCCGCACAGCAAGCGGTGCGAGGAGTATCGGGCATCAAGCCTTTGGCAGGTCCCGGTCCAGTTCGGTCAGCGAACCTTTGCGGCCATCCGGAAGTTCCATTGTAATGCAAGTACCTTTTGGAACCAGAGTCCAGGCATTGCCCTGATAATCAACCGTTGAAGAACCTGCACAGGTCGTGCCGGCACCAGCCTTGCAGTCGTTTTGACCTTTGAGGGAAACGCCGTAGCACTTTTCTTTAGCTTGCGCGGACGCGGTTGTCGGAACGGTCATTCCAGCAACGGCGGTGGCAACTGCACCTGCAACGATCGCAGCGGACATAGCCTTCTTTGTCATTTCAAACTCCTTGGATCAATTACTCTCGAACCGGGGCGGCATCACATCGCATCATTGCGTCAGCCACATCCGAAATTTGGTCACTTCGCCGGTCAATAGGAAATCAAACGCCTGTGACTAATAGATGATCACATAGTTTAACGCTTTCCCGCCGCGCAAGATAGTTTCGGCAGACGCCCTCCAAGCCTTCAAATCTGACAGATTTTCATTGGAGGGGCGAAATTTTTGATCTTTTGCAGTATATAAACGGTCTTGCCCCTGGCTCCGAAATCTGGCATGGTCGCGCCGCTCGGAATAGGACAGGATCACTGTCCCTTTTGTTCGGTTGTTTGAAAACGTGTTATAGAAGCGTGGCAAACACCGGATTTGGAGGCCGGGCGGACCAGACGAAGGCCAATACACGGCCTGCAGCAAGCGGAAGCCCAGGCTTCCGGCGGCCTTATACAAAAGGCTGCGTCAATGGGGCGGTTCGCTTTAATGGGGGCGAGGCGTTAAATAATTCGACAGAGCCGGGGCTGAAGCCAGGGTCGTCGCACGAGCCGCGTCCGGACAGGAACGCGACCCGAACGGGACACGACGCTTCAGAATCTGGTGAGGACAGGGACAACGTTGAGGGCGCACATGACGATGAGAGAGCTGACGACCAGCACAGCCATGCAGGCCGGGGACATCAAAACGGGCGAGAACACGTCCGGCACAGCCCTTGCCAAACGACTGAGCACGGCCGCCGATAACGGGCTCTACAATCCTGCGCGTGAACACGACGCCTGTGGTGTCGGCTTTGTCGCTCACATGAAGGGTGAGAAATCGCACCGCGTTGTCGCCGACGGTTTGCAGGTTCTTGAAAACCTGACACACCGCGGCGCCGTTGGTGCCGACCCGTTGATGGGCGACGGTGCTGGCATGCTGGTGCAGATCCCTCACGACTTCTTCAAAGCTGACTTGTCCGAAAAGGGCGTTGAGCTGCCGGACTTCGGTGAATACGGCGTCGCCTTTGTATTCCTGCCCCAGGATGATGCGCTTCGGGCCAAGTGCGAAGAGATCATCGAACGCGTCATTACCAGTGAAGGGCAAAAGCTCATTGGCTGGCGCGATGTCCCGGTCGACAACTCCAGCCTGTCCAAGGCGCCAGACATTGCCGCAACCGAGCCAGTCTCCCGCCAGGTGTTCATCCGCCGTGCAGACCATGAAGACCAGGACGCATTCGAGCGCCGCCTTTATGTCCTGCGCAAGGTAATCTCGAACAACGTGCGCGCTGAGACCAACGCCGTAGACAACGGCTTTTACATCGTCTCCCTGTCCAGCCGGACGGTTGTCTACAAAGGCATGTTCCTGGCCTATCAGCTGGGTGCCTACTACAAAGACCTGAAAGACGAGCGTTTCATTTCCGCGCTCGCCCTTGTTCACCAGCGGTTCTCGACCAACACGTTCCCGTCCTGGGATCTGTCGCACCCGTACCGCATGGTCGCGCACAACGGTGAAATCAACACGCTGCGCGGCAATGTCAACTGGATGGCTGCCCGTCAGGCTTCGGTCTCATCCGCTCTGATCGGCGACGATATCTCGAAGCTGTGGCCAATTTCTTATGAGGGTCAATCGGACACCGCTTGTTTCGACAACGCACTGGAATTCCTGGTGATGGGCGGCTACTCGCTGGCCCACGCAGCTATGATGCTGATCCCGGAAGCCTGGGCCGGCAATCCTTTGATGGATGACAACCGCCGCGCCTTCTACGAGTACCATGCCGCGATGATGGAACCGTGGGATGGCCCTGCTGCCGTTGCCTTTACCGATGGCCGTCAAATCGGCGCAACCCTAGACCGAAACGGTCTGCGCCCGGCCCGATATATTGTCACGGATGAAGAATTCGTCATCATGTCTTCCGAAGTCGGCGTTTTGCCGGTTCCTGAAGAGCGGATCATGCGCAAGTGGCGTTTGCAGCCGGGCAAAATGCTGCTGATCGACCTGGAGCAGGGTCGCATCATTTCCGACGACGAAATCAAGCGTGAGCTATCCACCGCCAATCCGTATAAGGACTGGCTGCACCGGACACAGATCGTTCTGGAAGACATGCCAGCCGTTCGCGGCCGCGCTCCAGTGGCTGGCGAGAGCCTGCTCGACCGTCAGCAGGCATTCGGCTATTCGCAAGAAGACATCAAGCTGTTGATGCAGCCAATGGCAACAGTCGGCCAGGAAGCCATCGGCTCCATGGGCACCGACACGCCGATCTCAGCGCTGTCGGACAAGTCAAAGCTCCTTTACACCTATTTCAAACAGAACTTCGCGCAGGTAACCAATCCGCCGATCGACCCGATCCGCGAAGAACTGGTCATGAGCCTGGTGTCCTTCATCGGACCGCGCCCGAACCTGTTTGATCTGAAAGGCCTGTCGACGTCCAAACGCCTGGAAGTCCGTCAGCCGATCCTCACCAATGACGACCTGGAAAAGATCCGGGCAATCGGTGACATCGCTGACAACCAGTTCTCGGCCAAAACGCTCGACACCACCTATTCGGCAGACAAGGGCGCCGAAGGTATGGAAGCCGCACTGGACAAGCTGTGCCAGCGCGCTGAGAAGGCTGTTCGCGACGGCGATAATATCATCATCCTGTCAGACCGCCTGGTGAACCGCAGCCGCATTGCCATCCCGGCACTGCTGGCAACCGCGGCTGTCCACCATCACCTGATCCGCAAGGGCCTGCGTACGTCCGTTGGCCTTGTTGTGGAAACCGGTGAAGCACGCGAAGTGCACCATTTCTGCGTTCTGGCAGGTTACGGCGCCGAAGCCATCAACCCGTATCTGGCATTCGAGACGCTGCTGCTGATGCACGCCGAGATGGACTTCCCGGAAGAAGTCGATGCCGATGAGGTGGTCCATCGCTACATCAAGTCGATCGACAAGGGCATCCTCAAGGTCATGTCCAAGATGGGCATCTCGACCTATCAGTCCTACTGCGGAGCCCAGATTTTCGACGCGGTCGGACTCTCGAGTGAGTTCGTCAAAAAGTACTTCTTCGGCACGGCAACCACCATCGAAGGCATCGGTCTCAATGAGGTTGCCAACGAAACCGTGCAGCGCCATGAGGAAGCCTTCGGCGATGCTGCGGTCCTGCGCAACTCGCTGCAGGTCGGCGGCGAATATGCCTATCGCGTACGTGGCGAAAGCCACATGTGGACGCCAGATTCCATCGCCACGCTGCAGCACGCTGTCCGTTCCAATCTGCCGGACCGCTACCGCGAATTCGCCCAGATGGTGAACGAGGAAAGCGGACGCTTTGCGATCCGCGGCATGTTCCGGGTCAAAAGCGCGGATGAACTTGGACGCACGCCAATCGACATTGAAAAGGTCGAGCCCGCCGCTGATATCGTCAAGCGGTTCGTGACCGGCGCCATGTCCTTCGGCTCGATTTCCCGCGAGGCGCATACTTCGTTGGCAATCGCCATGAACAAGATTGGCGGCAAGTCGAACACAGGCGAAGGCGGCGAAGAGCCGGAGCGCTTCAACCCGCTTCCGGACGGATCTTCAAACCCGCGCCGTTCTGCAATCAAGCAGGTCGCTTCCGGACGCTTTGGCGTAACGACCGAGTATCTGGTCAATTCCGACATGATCCAGATTAAGGTCGCCCAGGGCGCAAAACCCGGTGAAGGCGGCCAGCTTCCGGGCCACAAGGTGGATGCGGTTATCGCAAAGGTCCGCCACTCGACACCGGGTGTTGGCCTGATTTCGCCGCCACCGCACCATGACATCTATTCCATCGAAGATCTGGCCCAGCTGATCTACGATTTGAAGAACGTCAATCCAGCAGCGGACATTTCCGTCAAGCTCGTGTCTGAAGTGGGCGTCGGGACTGTTGCAGCAGGTGTTGCCAAGGCCCGTGCAGATCACATCACGATCTCCGGCTTTGACGGCGGCACCGGTGCTTCGCCGCTGACCTCGATCAAGCATGCCGGCAGCCCTTGGGAAATTGGCCTTGCTGAAACCCAGCAGACGCTGGTGCTGAATGGTCTGCGTTCACGCGTATGCCTGCAGGTCGACGGTGGCTTGCGGACCGGTCGCGACGTTCTGGTAGGTGCGTTGCTGGGTGCTGATGAATACGGCTTCTCCACGGCGCCGCTGATTGCGGCTGGCTGTCTGATGATGCGCAAGTGCCATTTGAACACCTGTCCGGTCGGTATCGCGACCCAGGACCCGGTACTTCGGAAGCGCTTCAAGGGCACGCCAGAGCACGTCATCAACTACTTCTTCTTTGTGGCCGATGAACTGCGTGAGCTGATGGCGTCGCTGGGCATTGAGAAGCTTGATGACATCATCGGCCGGTCTGATTTTCTCGATAAACGGGAAGCCATTGACCACTGGAAGGCACGCGGCCTCGATTTCACGCGCATTTTCTTCCAGCCGGAAGCAAAGCCGGAAGAAACCCGCTGGACCGAAATACAGCAGCATCCGATTGACGACATTCTGGACCGGCGCTTGATTGCGGCTGCCAAACCCGCACTCGATAGCAAGGAAAAGACAGAGATCACCGAGACAATCTGTTCGGTCGACCGGTCGGCTGGTGCCATGCTGTCAGGCGAAATTGCCAAGCGGTACGGTCACAAGGCCCTTCCGGATGGAACCCTGCAGATCAAGCTCACCGGCACCGCCGGCCAGGCATTTGGGGCATTCGTCTCCAAAGGCGTGACCATGGATCTTGCCGGTGACGCCAACGACTATGTCGGCAAGGGGCTTTCGGGCGGCCGTCTGATCGTACGTCCTCCGGAGAACACCCGGATCATTCCTGAAGACTCCATCATCGTCGGCAACACCGTTCTTTATGGCGCAACCGAAGGGGAGTGTTATTTCCGCGGCGTCGCGGGTGAGCGGTTTGCAGTTCGTAACTCTGGCGCTCTCGCCGTTGTTGAGGGTGTTGGTGACCACGGCTGCGAATACATGACTGGCGGTGTGGTTGTGGTGATCGGTCAGACCGGGCGGAACTTTGCCGCCGGCATGTCTGGTGGTATCGCTTACGTCCTTGATGAAGACGGAACCTTCCGTAACCGCTGTAACCTGGCGATGGTCGATCTTGAGCCGGTCACCGAAGAGGATGATCTGCTTGAAAAGCTGCATCACCACGGCGGCGACATCGAACACAAGGGACGTGTCGACATCTCTGCGGACATGACCCGGCACGATGATGAACGTCTGCGCCAACTGCTTGCAAAGCACGTGCTTTACACAGGCTCGACACGCGCTCAGTTGATCCTCGATGACTGGGCAACGTTCCGTCCGAAATTCGTCAAGGTCATGCCGGTCGAATACCGCCGTGCACTGCGCGAAATGGAAGAACAACGCATGGGTATGGTCGCGGCTGAATAATCCCGGCTTTGGAAACGCACCGGCTCTCGGGCCTTCGGCCCGGTCGCAGCCAGTCTTTGACTTTGGAATTGCAAGGAGGTTGCCTTGGGTAAGGTTACCGGATTTCTTGAGATCGACCGCCAGGAACAAAAATATCAGCCGGCGTCGGACCGCATTCGCCATTTCCGCGAATTCACGATCCCGCTGAACGATAGTGAAATCGCCAACCAGGCCGCACGCTGCATGGATTGCGGCATTCCCTTCTGCCATGGCCCAACCGGATGCCCGGTCAACAACCAGATCCCGGACTGGAACGAGCTGGTCTATCAGGACGATTGGGAACTGGCTTGCGAGAACCTCCACTCTACAAACAACTTCCCTGAGTTCACGGGCCGCATTTGCCCGGCCCCATGTGAGGAAGCCTGTACGCTCAACCTGGAAGATATTCCGGTCAACATCAAAAGCGTCGAACAAGCCATCGCTGACAAAGGCTTTGAGGAAGGCTGGATCGTACCACAGCCAGCCGTCGTCAAGACTGGTAAAACGGTTGCTGTGATCGGCGCAGGCCCTGCCGGCATGGCAGCTGGCCAGCAGCTGGCTCGTGCGGGGCACGCAGTTCACATTTATGAACGTGAACCGTTCGCGGGTGGCCTTCTGCGCTATGGCATTCCTGACTTCAAGATGGAAAAACACTACATCGACCGCCGCGTGCGGCAGATGGAAGCCGAAGGCGTCACCTTCCACTTCGGTGTCAACATCGGTGTAACCGATTCACTCGACGATCTGGCTGAACGCCATGATGCGGTCATCCTGTGCGCAGGCGCCGAACGGCCCCGTGATCCGGGCGTCGGCGGCATGGAGCTGGAAGGTTGCCATTGGGCCATGGACTATCTGGTCCAGCAGAACCGGCGTGTCGGCGGCGAACCGGAAACCGGAGAAATCCCGATCTGGGCAGGCGGCAAACATGTAGTTGTTATCGGCGGTGGTGACACCGCATCGGACTGCGTGGGCACGTCTTTCCGTCAAGGTGCCTTGTCAGTCACACAGCTGGACATCCGTCCGATCCCGCCGCTGAAAGAAGACAAGATGGCGATCTGGCCCTATTGGCCAACCAAGTTCCGTACGTCTTCTTCGCAAGCTGAAGGTGCTGAACGCGAATTCTCAGCAGCAACGCTGGAGCTCGTTGGCGAAGACGGTCAAGTGACAGGCGTGAAATGCGCCCGCGTCGATGAAAAGCGCGTCCCAATTCCAGGTACCGAATTCATTCTGCGGGCAGAGCTGGTGCTGGCTGCCATCGGCTTCTCCGGTCCCCGGCTGGACACCTATATCGCGCAAGCTGGCGATCGACTCGAACTGGATGGCCGGACCAACGTCAAGGCCAATACGGACGACTACAAAACCAGCATCGACAAGGTTTTTGCAGCTGGCGACGTCCGCAAGGGCCAGTCACTGGTCGTATGGGCCATACGCGAGGGACGTCAGGCAGCCCGGTCAGTGGACATTTACCTGACAGGTTCCAGTGATCTTCCCCGCTAAATTCCAGCGGATTTGATTTTTGGAAGGGCTGCCCAACGGCGGCCCTTTTTTGTTTTGAACGGAAACTTGTCAGGAACCGGCATCAGCCGGGAAAGCTGTATTATCGACACGTCCCGGAACCGCAGGCAAACTTTTGCCTTCCACCAGGAACTGATAGTCAGCCGACGCCTCACCAGGCCCAGGTCCGTCGTCCTTTCCACCGAGCAGCTCTGTTTCAGGCGAACTGTTCCGGCCCGTCAGCACAATAAAATTCGGATCGTCATCTATGCCCTCAAAGGCATAGCCGCCATAACCGCCGAGAATACGTGACAGTTCCCTCTCGACGAAAAACGCCACCTTCTTGTATCCGGCCCAGGTGAAGCCAATTTTGTTTTTCGATCTCAGACGCAAACGCTTACCTTCAACGCTTGGCCCGAAAGAGGAGTAGGCTCCTTCGTCATTAAGGAAAATGTCCCAGATATCAACGAACCAGACCCTCGAATCCGTTGTGTTCTCCAGGAAGATCCCGTTCAAGGTACTAAAGCTGTCGTTGGTCAATTCCGCCCCGGTTGGTGGCAGTCCGACCCAGATCAAAGGTTTGCGTTCCTGCCTCACGGCCCGGACGAAGCCGGCGACCTTCTTTTCGTAAGTCCGGATCCATTCGTCGGTCAAAAACTCGACAGGCGGTTCCCCGGGAAACTTCTTACCCAGATCGCGCTGGCCAAGCATCATGACCACTGCCTTCACATCCGCGCCGCGGATCTTGGCCAGGGCAAGGGAATTCCAGTCCGGTGCCGATTCACCTGTGAAGCCCTTCTTGTCCTCGGTGATGGGTTCGACCCGCACCATGGTCTTGTCTGCCAGCAGGAATTTCAAACCGTCGGCAAGACCGCGGGCCATCCTGTCCCCGACGACCAATACAATCCCCGCATCCGGATCCTTTGGTTCTTCCACAAAGACCGGGGGCGTTCCTGATGGGCGCGTTTTACGCCTGACGGGCTTCGTCGCCTTGCGGCGCCGGGTATCCCGGCCACCACCGAGAAACCGGAATATGGGCGCAAAAGGGTTGAAATTGCGTTGGCCGTCCCGGCTCTGCGCATGGGCAAGGTCGGTAAATGGCGGCACGACAACGGGCACTGTGAACATCAGCGCCGCTATAACCAGAATTCTAATTGGCAGGCTGAAAACCTGACTGCCTGATGCGCGCACAGAACCGCCTACGAAAGATCAGTTGAACCACTCGTTCAATTGTAGCGGTCCATCTTGATCCTTGCCAGCAAAACAACCGATGGATAGCCGTCAGGAATAATTCCGCGTGACTTTTGATAAGCACGGATAGCGCGCCGTGTTGCAGGTCCCACCTTTCCATCGGCGGCGCCGACACTGAAACCACGGCGGTTCAGTTCCTGCTGTAGCTCTGTGGTTTCCTTGCGCGACAGCGGTAAATATTCACGCGACCAGTCACTCGCGAGCGGTCCGCCTCCAATAATCCGGTCTGCCAGATGGCCGACACCAAGCGCATAGGCCGTGGAATGGTTGTAGCGTTTGATCACGTAGAAATTCCGCAACATCAAAAAGGCCGGACCGCTGGCCCCGGCAGGCATGACCAAAATCGCCCGATCGCTCGGCCGCGGGAAATTCCGGCCGTTAACCCGCCCGACACCGCGTTTTGACCACTCCCCAACGGTCAGGGTTGTCTTGTCATCCGCCAGGCGGAAATCGAAACCAGCGGGCAATTTCACCTCATAGCCCCAGGTCTTACCGGTCTGCCAGCCATGTTTTTTCAGGTAGTAAGCGGTTGAGGCGAGCGCGTCAGGAATAGACGTCCATATGTCCCGCCGCCCGTCGCCATTGTAGTCCGCTGCATAGGCTTTCCAGCTGGATGGCATGAACTGAGTATGTCCCATCGCTCCAGCCCAGGAACCTTCCATATCTTCAAAACGGACATGCCCAGCCTGAACGACGCCTAGAGCAGTTATCAACTCTTTACGCCAGAATTTTTTCCGCCGTGGGGCAGCGTAGGCAAGCGTTGCAAGGGCGTTGATAACGTTATGCCGCCCCATGAAGCTCCCGTAATTGGTTTCCATTCCCCAAATTGCCAGAACAGCTTCACGGTCTACGCCATAACGGGCTTCGATGTTCCGCAAAACCGTATCGTATTCGGTGAGTAATGCGCGGCCTCTTTCGACCCGGTCATCGGAAACCGCAGATTCAAGATATTCCCAGATCGGTTTAACGAACTCCGACTGCTTGTTCATCAACCGCAGAGTATCGTCATCAGGTTTCATGCCGGTGAAAACGTGATTATAGGTTTGCGAGCTGATGCCCGCCGCCTTGGCTTGAGGCCAGAAATCGCGCACGAATCGATCAAAACCAGGGTCCGCGAATGCAGTGGCTCCCGAAAACAGGAACAAAACTGCAGCACCTAGGGCACAACGCACTTTGGGTGCGCGGATAATACCGCCGCGCTGATTGGAGATCAGCTGCGATCCGAATTGTCTGAAAGAGATCATTCAGTCCTCCCTACTGCCCAATCGCCCATTGAAGTGGTGCCTTCCTGCTCAAATCCATTTTCAATACTCTCAGCCTGTCGCGGCAAAATCATGTCTGCCGGTCAGTGCCGGAACCTGAGGCCGGCCTCAATCGCGTTACTTGTGTAGTCACTGCCCGAGTTGGTGCTGTCGAATGCTGTGAACCTGTACTGCGCTTCAAGCGCAATATTGCGGGTCAATGCATAGGTCAGTCCGGCATATCCCGTCAGCGTGTTCTCCGTTAGCGAGATGCCTTGATAGTCGCGGGTGCTGTAACCGACTCCGGTTTCACCGACGAAACGGTCCGAGAACGCGTGAGCCAAACGCAAATCACCAGAGTAGATAATGGAGCCTGACGCAGTGTCGATATCCGTCGGTTCGAAACTTGTTCCGAGGCCCGCAGTAACTGTGGTCAGCCTGCTAGGCGACCAGACAAGCGATGCATCGACGACAACACCCTGAAGCGCATCCAACCGGTTGTCTTCCAGATTTTCGATCCGCCAGCCCGCACCGACTTCACCATTCAGCTTCGGACCTTTTGCAATGGTAAGCCCGCCGCGCAGTTCATAACCCGTCGCATCGCGCTTTTCACACAAAGTGTCACTGCAAGCCCTGTCGAAACGGCGGACCAGCAACGCGCCCTCCACAAACGGTGAGAACGAGCCGCCGCCGTTGCTGTCGAGCCTAAGCCCGGCGCTGTAAAGCGTGTTGTCACGTCCGCTGGTCGATGTAAGCGTTTCATCAGCTGTATAAAGCGTCCGCTCAACGCCAGCGCCAAGTGTCACGGAAACCAGACCGGCGTCGCGAGTAATGCCTAGAGATCCGGCAAGTTCATGAACGTGATTGTCACCATCCGGGTTTTCCGCGCTCGATGTGTCCTCGCGGGAATAACTGTAGGATGCACCGATATCTGCGCGCGTCAGGCTGGTCAGATCCAGCCTCAAACCGGCGGAAGCAGACAGCTCAGGATCATCATCCTCAGAAGAGTCCGGATAACTGACATAGCTGCCTCTGAGGGCAAAATCCAACTGGTGCCGGGACCATTGCGAAGACCCTTCAATGCTCGGTGCAATCCGGTACAACATGCTGGAAGTACCTGACGATGATCCGGCAGCGTTATCTGTCCAGCCGCCAGTCACGTTGAGTTCGGGAAGGATATTAAAGGTTCCCAGCCTCAAGCCTCTTGGCTGATCGAATACCGTTTCACCATCAAAGACAGTGCCGTCAATTGGCCTGGTTCTCTGTCCTTCCGACTTTTGGACCGCAGCCAGCCTGTCGGAAAAAGGCCGCTGGGCAGTTACCCGGCCAGCGGTTCCCAGTCCTGTCGAACCGACTTCCGCTGTCGCGGCATTGAGCCGGCGCGGCAAGACGGCGACATTTGGCCGGTTCTGGAGTTCATTGACCGGATTCTGCCTAGTCGTTTCGAGCTGCTCTGTTTCGACAGTATCTTCGAGAGATGACTCGTCCTGCACACTGCCCCTTAAATCGAACGACGTATCCTGCGCCTGCAGGGCTGTGCCCTGCAAGATCAGGAATATGCTCGTCAATGGAAGCAGGCGCGTCATGCGGACCTTTGAAAAACGTAACAGTTGGCATACGGACTCATCCGCCACACTGGCGAAACATGGTTAATGCTTGGTTGCCAACAGGACATTTGTGAAAGGTTTGCGTAAACATTTGCCGTTAATCCACCAGCTTAATGCAGCGGCTTGCGCTGCGCTGTTTCGTGGCGTAGACACAGACGCAGGGGCGCAACACGAGTATAGGATTAGCCATGCAAGGCTCTCTGCCAAATGCGCAGGCGGATATACAAACAGAAACCGCCGTCAGATATCTCGTATCAGCTGAACGCACCTTGGAAACAGAAATTGCCGGACTGAGCGCGCTGCGTGCTGCGCTCAAGAATGGCTTGTCCGTTCCATTTATGAAGACAGTTGATCTCATTGCGGGAATCAGTGGACGGGTCATTGTTTCCGGCATCGGCAAAAGCGGGCACATCGGCACAAAATTGGCTGCGACCCTAGCTTCCACCGGCACGCCTGCGTTTTTTGTGCATGCCAGCGAAGCAAGCCACGGCGACCTGGGCATGATTGCGCAAAATGATGTGGTAATCGCTCTCTCCTGGTCCGGGGAGACGCAAGAACTTGCAAGCATCGTCGCCTATACTCGTCGCTTCAAAGTTCCGCTGATCGCAATTACGTCTTCTGAAAGCAGCACGCTGGGCCGCGCGGCAGACATTGTGCTGAAGATGCCAAACGTTTCGGAAGCATGCCCGCATGGCCTCGCGCCAACCACTTCGGCACTGGTTCAGTTGGCAGCCGGTGATGCTCTGGCAATTGCATTGCTGGAAAGCCGTGGATTTACGGCACAGGATTTCCGCGTTTTCCACCCCGGAGGCAGACTCGGTGCCAGCCTGAAAACCGCGGCTGACATCATGCACAAGGACGACACATTGCCGATCGCCCGCAACGACATGGCAATGCCCGATGCTCTTGTGCTCATGACACAAAAGGGTTTTGGCGTCCTCGGAATTGTTGATGAATTCAACCGGCTAACCGGGATCATCACGGATGGCGACTTGCGACGGCACATTAGTACCAATTTTCTGGAAAAAACCGTCGTTGAAGTCATGACACCAGAGCCGAAGACAATATCGTCAGACATGCTCTCTGCGGCAGTGCTAGAGTTCATCAACAGTTCCGCGATTACTTCTGTGTTTGTCGTTGAAAATGAGCGGCCGGTCGGGATCATCCATTTGCACGATTTGCTGCGTATTGGTGCTGCCTGATCAATCAAGATAGGCAGCCATGTTAGCGGCTCCACCCAAATTTAACCGCAAAATGTTAGCGGCTCCACCCAAATTTAACCGCAAAATGCGAATTCCGGCCCTCCGGTTAGGAATTGATTAGCCATACCAAATCTAAACTGAGCACCAAGTCACAGCGGATGGTCCGCAGAAGGTTTGGTTTACGCAATGGATCTGGCAACTCTAATCGGAGTTATTGGCGCTTTCGCAATCGTTACCATCGCAATCTTTCTTGGTGGTAGCTTTGGCCAATTCATCGATGTCCCCTCAATGCTGATCGTTATCGGAGGAGGATTGGCTGCAACGCTGATCCGGTTTCAGGTATCGGATCTCCTGGCAGCCTTTGGTACCGGCTTCAAGGTCGCCCTTGCCGGTAAAAGCGCCAGCCCGAGTGATTTGATCTCCGAAATCACCAACATGGGTGAAATCGTCCGCAAGTCCGGTCCTTTGGGGCTTGAGAACGTCGACGTTTCGGATCCCGTTCTGGCAAAGGGTGTTCAATACGTCGCGGATGGCTATGAGCTTGAGTTCATCAAGGAAGCGATGGAACGCGAACGCGATCTGCAGCTCAGCCGCCTTTCCGAAGGAAAACGTGTTTTCAAGGCACTCGGTGATTCTGCCCCCGCATTCGGTATGATCGGAACGCTGGTCGGTCTGGTGCAGATGCTCGCCAACATGGACGATCCTTCAGCGATTGGCCCGTCCATGGCTGTCGCCCTTTTGACCACCCTTTACGGCGCTCTCATTTCGAACATCCTTTGCCTTCCGCTTGTCGACAAGCTGGATGCGAAATTCGACTCCGACGAACTCAACCAAACCCTCATCATCGATGGTGTCCTGCAAATTCGCGAATCGAAGAGCCCGGCCCTGATCAAGGAAATGCTGATCGCCTACTTGCCCGAGAAAATTCGCGCGACCATGGACGAAGCCGCCTAAACGGCGCTGAATAATCGGGGACAAGGGTATGGCCAAGAAGAAAAAGCAGGCAGGCGGCGGCGGCGCACCCGATTGGCTGGTGACATTCGCCGATTTGATGTCCTTGCTCGTGTGTTTCTTCGTTCTCATCATCTCCTTCTCTATTCAGGACAAGGAAAAACTTCAGGTTGTTGCGGGTTCAATGCGGGAAGCCTTCGGGGTCAAGGAGACATCCCGAAAAACCGGCATTATTGAAGTCGAGGGCATCCCGATCCGCGACTACATGAAGGATATTTCCCAAGTCGAGCAGGAAACCGATTCCGACTTTGCCCTGGAGCGCCACGAAAAGAAACGCAAGCAGGGTCCGGAAGCCAACACCCACAACACGATGAAGGCGGAAATCGAGAAGCCCCGCCAGTTCGCAACGGCCGCCGCATCCTTGCGTCAAGCCTGGCAGGAAATGCCCGAGATTACAGAAATCTCCAACAACATCATTCTCGAAGAAAGCGAAGAGGGCTTGAACATCATGCTCGTCGACCAGGACGGGCGTTCGATGTTCCGCGAAGGGTCAAAATATCCCTATGAAACCACCCGCCGCTTGATCGCGAAGATGGCACCTGTCATCGCCCGGATGCCGAACAGGGTGGAAATCACCGGTCACACGACCAGCGGCCGCCAGTCGCTTGATCCGACCTATACGGGTTGGGATTTGTCCTCGGAACGCGCCAATGTCGCCCGTCAGATCCTCAATGAGTTCGGTGTTCCCGACGGACAGTTCTATGCGGTCATCGGCAAGGCCGATACGGAACCTTTGTTTCCAAACGATCCTTACCTGGCCTCAAACCGGCGTATCGGCATTCTGCTGAAGGCGGAAGCGCCTCCTGTTCCACCGGGACACAAGCCTTAAGTCGGATCGGCGGCCTTTTCCTCGGCAACAGCCTCTACGACAAGACGCGCGCCGTCGATCCGTTCCACGGTAACCTTGGTACCGGCCGGCAGGTCCGGCCCGGTAATTCTCCAGACAGTATCGTCGATCGACAGCTTTCCCGCTCCCTGTTGCAAGGGGGTTTCCAGAATGAATGTTCGGCCGATATACCGGCTGCCCCGCCGGTTCAATGATGGATCACCTGTCTCAGATGCCATGCGGGACATGAGCATGCGTCCCAGCACCAAGCTGACAAACGACAGCACCAGAAACATAATCAGGCTGGTTTGCCAGGACAGGTCGATGAAGAGTGCCGCTGTTCCAACCAAAATGGCCGAAATCCCGAACCACAGGAAAACAGTTCCAGGCGCCAATACTTCCAGGCCAATCAGCACCAGCCCAAGAATCCACCAGTTCCAGGGCCCAAGCTCCAAAAAAATCCGCTCAAAAAAACTCAACGGTCATCTCCCGCAGGTGATCCACCTGTATCAGGAACACGTCCGCCTGAACGCGGAGCCTTGCGATCATCACCAAATGCTTCCTTGGCGATTTCGCCGATACCGCTCAGGCTGCCGAGCAGAGAAGAAGCCTCCATCGGCAGGATGAGTGTCTTCTGATTCCGGGAAGTCGCCAAATCACGGAAGGCTTCCACATACTTGTTGGCGACGAAGTAGTTGATTGCCTGGACGTCACCTGCCGCGATTGCCTCGCTGACCATTTCGGTCGCTTTCGCTTCGGCTTCAGCTTGACGTTCGCGGGCTTCAGCATCGCGGAACGCTGATTCCCGCCGCCCTTCGGCTTCCAGGATCAGCGATTGCTTTTCACCTTCCGCTTTCAGGATTTCCGATTGGCGCTTGCCTTCAGCTTCCAGGATTGAGGCACGCTTGTCGCGTTCCGCCTTCATTTGGCGGGCCATCGCATCGACCAGATCTCGGGGCGGATTGATATCCTTGATTTCAATACGGGTAATTTTGACGCCCCAAGGCTCCGCGGCGGCATCGACAACGCTCAACAGACGCGCATTGATCTCATCGCGGTTGGACAGAAGCTGATCGAGATCCATCGAACCCATCACTGAACGAATGTTGGTCATCGTCAGGTTAAGGATTGCATTTTGCAGGCCGGCGACTTCGTAAGCCGCCCGTGCGGCATCCAAAATCTGATAGAAAGTAATCCCGTCGGCGGTAACCGTCGCATTGTCGCGGGTGATCACTTCCTGCGATGGAACATCAAGCACCTGTTCCATCATGTTCAGCTTGTGCCCGACCCTATCAATAAACGGGATGATGAAATTGAGGCCAGGAGGTAGCGTCCTACGATATTTGCCGAAGCGTTCTATTGTGTAGTTGTAGCCTTGCGGAATTGTCTTCACACCGGCGAAAATCACCAGAATGACGAGCAACAGAACGACAATCAGGACGATATCGAAACCGAGCAATTCTTGCGGCATGAACTTCTCCGAAAATATCTATCAAGGTGAAATTTCCCGGAGTATGCGACGGAACTTTGTGGCAGGCCAGAGTGATGCCGCAATATTTTTGCGTACAACTTTGGCAGGTCAGTTTTGGCCAGAGCAGCCGAAATCTGACAAGAACGCAAACCGCCTGGCCAATCAGAGCATCTGAAATACAACCTTTCACCGCTTCTAAGTTAGCGGTGGAACGGTCTAGAAGGATATTAGATCCAGCCGCCTAGTTCCCGCCGGACAACGTGCTCAATCACGTCCATTCCAAGATTACTGTCATTCAAACAGGGAATGTGCGTGAAGTTCTCGCCGCCGTTTTCCTCAAAGGTCTCACCTGCCTCACCTGCAATTTCTTCCAGCGTTTCGAGGCAATCAGCCACAAAGCCTGGATTCATTACAGCAATGTTTTTGACGCCGTCTTTGGCAAGCTTTTCGACGGTCTTGTCCGTATAGGGCTGCAGCCATTCTTCCGGTCCAAATCGAGACTGGAAGGTGAGCTGTAGCTTATCTTTGCCCCAGCCAAGAACTTCCCGCATCAGCCGCGTCGTCTTTTGGCAATGGCAATGATAGGGATCACCGCGCTTGAAATACGATTGGGGGATCCCGTGATAGGACGTCAGGACCAGATCGGGCTCAAAGTCGAGAGACGCCAGGTGCTGTTCAACCGATTTCGCCAAGGCTCCAACATAAACCGGGTCATCATGGTATGGGGGCACGGTCCGGATCGCCGGTTGCCAGCGCATGTCCAGCAAGGCTTTGCAAACCTCGTCGTTTACAGTGGCCGTTGTTGTCGCCGAGTATTGCGGGTAAAGCGGGAAAACGAGGATCCGGTCGCACCCTTCCTCCTTCAATGCCTCCAGCCGGGACCTGATGGATGGCTGGCCATAGCGCATCGCCCAATCAACGACCAACCGGTCGTTTGATTCTGTTCCAAGCATCTCGCCGAGTTTATCGGACTGGCTGCGGGTAATTGTCCGCAGCGGCGACTCGTTCCTGTCGTGGTTCCAGATTTCCTCGTAAGCTTTGCCCGATTTCCCCGGCCGCGTCATCAACACAATGCCATATAGAATCGGATACCAGATTGCCTTCGGCCACTCGATAACGCGCTTGTCCGATAAAAACTCGCGCAGGTATCTGCGCATCGGCCAATAAGAAGTGGCATCCGGTGTTCCAAGGTTCACCAGAAGAACGCCGACCTTGCCGGCCTTAACTTGCGGGTGATCCGCCGGGAGCCTGATTTCGCGCATCGCCTTCATCTGATCGGCAGAAAGGGGCGGAGTCGGCTGGACGGTCATTCGAATACCATTGGCTGAAGATGATCATTGCATGCATGTGTGTGCGGCACCGGGAAAATCTCCGGTACCGCACCTACGCGTGTTGCCAGCTTTTAGATCAATTTCAATCCGGATAAAAGCAGGATTGCAGCGCCAAGCCACCGCACTACCAGCAGGTCAGCCCTTAGCCGTACTCCCGTTCGTCTGCAATCACCTTGCCATCGTTCGGCAATGAGCCCGGTGCAACCACATCCACGGCACCGCGCAATCTGGTTACCTCACGCAAGGTCTGCCCGATCCGGTCTGCAAGTCCATCAGCCGCACTACTCACTTCCACAGCAAGAGCCATGGCGTCGCTTTCACCGCTGCGGGTTACCGTCAACCGCGCCTTGGCGACCTCGTCATGATGGCTGACAATTTCAGCGACCTGCGCAGGATCAACGAACATCCCCTTGATTTTGGTGCGTTGATCCGCACGGCCCATCCAGCCTGCAATGCGCCGATTGGTCCGCCCGCACGGGGATTGACCCGGCATGACAGCAGACAGATCGCCGGTTCCAAAGCGGATTAGCGGATAAGTCTTGTTGAAGGCCGTCACCACTAGTTCGCCAACTTCGCCATCAGCCACCGGTTCACCCGTTCCAGGGCGCACGATCTCAACAATATAATCCTCATTGACGATCATCCCTTCACGCGCATCGCTTTCATAGGCAATGACGCCGAGATCTGCCGTTGCGTAGCATTGATTGACCGATATACCGCGCTCTGCATATTCCTCACGAAGGGATGGGAACAATGCACCGCCGGACACAAGTGCCCGCTTGATTGATGATACATCCCGGCCCATTTCAATGCCGCGATCCAGGATCACCTTCAGGTAGTCCGGCGTACAGATAAAGCCACTTGGCTTGAGGACCTCAACCGCCTCTACCTGCATCTCAGTGTTCCCGATGCCAGCCGGAAAAACGGTACACCCAAGAGCTCTGGCGCCGTGATCCAGGATGAAGCCGCCGGGCGTCAAATGGTAGGAAAAGGCGTTGACCACGACATCACCTTTCCTGAATCCACTGGCAAACAACGCACGTGCGCCGTTCCATGGATCATCGCCTTCGGCCTGTGGCTCCCAGATCGGACCGGGGGACATGAACACACGGCCAACGCCAGACAAATCACCGGCCAGGAATCCACCAAACGGAGGATTTTCTTTTTGCCGCTGCAACAGTTCAGACTTCCGCAACACCGGCAGGGAAGCAAGTGCGTCACGGGAGGTCACGGATGACAGGTCCTGCCCTTCCAAGTGGGCTGCCCAGCCAGACGCATTAGCCGTTGCATGGGCCAGGAGGTCCGGCAATTTGGCAAAAAGCTCCGCCTCGCGCTGAACGGGATCTAGCCGTTCGCGCGCATCAAACATCTCGTCACTCATGTTAATCCCCGTTACGCTGACCTATGCCAACCAGCGTTTCCTTCGTTTGTAGTGTTTGACGTCGCGGAACGACTTACGTCCTTCTCCGCCAACCCCGAGATAGAACTCTTTCACATCCTCGTTCTCGCGGAGAGCCTTGGCATCTCCGTCCAGAACGATCCGGCCGGACTCCAGGATGTATCCGTACGTTGCGTACTTCAGAGCCACATTCGTATTCTGCTCTGCCAGCAGGAAGGAGACACCCTCCTGTTCGTTGAGCTGTTTCACGATCTCGAAAATCTCTTCAACCAGCTGCGGCGCGAGACCCATGGACGGCTCGTCTAGCAGGATCATTTTGGGGCGACTCATCAATGCCCGCCCAATCGCACACATTTGCTGCTCACCGCCTGACGTATAACCCGCCTGGCTTTGGCGACGCTCACGCAGGCGCGGAAAATATCGGTAGACCATTTCAAGGTCCTGGCGGATTGCCGCCGAACCGTCGCGTCTTGTATAGGCACCGGTCAGAAGGTTTTCCTCAATGGTCAAATGGCCAAAACAGTGACGGCCTTCCATCACCTGAATACAGCCGCGGCGCACAAGGTCGTTCGGCGACAGGGCTTGCACCTCATCGTCATCGAACATAATGGCGCCTTTGGTAACTTCCCCACGCTCCGCGCCAAGCAGGTTCGAAATGGCTTTCAACGTCGTGGTCTTACCGGCGCCATTCGCACCAAGCAGCGCAACAATGCCACCCTTGGGAATGGTCAGGGACACACCTTTCAAAACCAGGATCACGTGATCGTAGATCACTTCAATATTGTTTACCGACAAGATCGTTTCGCCGGTTTGAGCTGCTTCGGCTGCGCTCTTGGTCTGTGCCATGTCCAGGGTCGCCGTCATGAATTCCTCCAGGAAGTGTCCCGCCGCCATAAGCGGCGGGACTGTCTGCCATTTACTTCGGGCAGGCTTCGGTACGTGCCGGCCAAGGAGCGTTCTTCTCCGCGTATTCCGCAGCTGCTTTTTCCAGCAACGGACGGACAACGTCCTTCATAGGCTCGATCCAGCCAGAGACCTTGACCCACTGTTCGCCGTCCCACTCCTGGATAAAGACCGGGTTGGAACCTGAGTGGTCGTCACAGGTGACTTTCATCGGGTGGGCAAAACCGGCGAGGCCGATTTCCTTAAGGCGCTCTTCCGTCAGGTTGAGTGCTTCCAGGCCCATCCGCATGTCTTCACCGGTGATGTTCTTTTTCCCGCTGAGTTCCTGCGCAGTCCGGATGCCTTCCGCGATGATAACGGAGTTCAAGACACCACGGTTGTAGAGCGTTCCACCCATGGTGGACGCATCTGTGGTCGACTTGCCGGAATCAACAACCAGCTTCTTGATGTCCTGCAGGGCCGGGAAGTCCATGCCGACGCCAGAGAAGTTCATCGCCTTGTAGCCGGCTGCTGCCTGACCACCTGCTGCAGCATCGTCATCACCTGCAGACCACCATACGCCAATGAACTTATCCATCGGGAAACGGGTCTTCACGGCTTCCTTGATCGCAGTCGGGTTCATCGCGCCCCAGCCCCACATGACCATGTAGTCCGGACGATCACGGCGAACGTTCAGCCACTGCGATGACTGGTTCTGCATTTCCTTGCCTGGAACCGGATATTTTACCAGTTCAAAGCCGTGTTTTTCAGCAAGCTGTTCAAGAAGCGGAATCGGCTCGCGGCCATACCCGGCATCAAGGAAGAGATAACCGATCTTCTTGCCCTTCAGGTTGTCCAGTCCACCTTCCTGCTCGGCGATGTACTTGATGACAACAGACGCGCCGTCCCAATAGGTGTCCGGAACGTTGAAGACCCACGGGAAAGTGCTACCGACAGCAGCAGCCGAGAGGCCATAACCCATTGAAAGAACAGGAATCTTGTCCACTGATGCCTTCGGGATCAGCTGCAGCGTGATGCCAGTGGAATACGGATTGTAGACCAGCGCGCCCTTGCCTTTGGTGGCTTCGTAGCACTCAACGCCCTTTTGGGCGTTATAGCCAGTTTCACACTCTTCGATGATCACCGGTACGCCGCCAATGCCGCCGTCCCGCTCGTTGAGCATCTTCAGGTAGTCAATCATGCCGTTGGCAATATGAATGCCGGAACCTGCATAAGGCCCGGTCCGATACGTCAGCATCGGAACATAGTTGCCGTCAGCAGCCTCGGCCTGCTGCACCATGCCGGTTGTGCCCAGCATAGCAGCGACCGCGGTACCAAGCGCGAGTTGCTTGAAATTCATCATGCATTTCCTCCCTTGCGGCATAGGTTTAAGACAGCCGCCGGACCAGTTGTGCCATCCTCCCCGGACCGGTCCGTTGTCCGGATGGCATGGCCAGAGTCTCGCCGCTCAATATGGGAACGGCCAGACCCTCAGCTTTTGCTTTCCGATTTGCCACAACCTCGCAAACCCGTGCGGTTCGACAATCAGGAAGAAGATAATCAGAGCGCCAACGACCATGAATGTGACATGCTCGACGGTCTCCGCACCAATTTCGATACCCACCATTCCCGGAATGAACTTCAGCATGACCGGCAGGATCCAGATGAAGGCGGCGCCCATGAATGACCCGGCAATACTGCCAAGACCACCCAGGATCACCATGAACAGGATCTGGAACGAGAGGGTAATTGAATAGGATGACGGTTCAGCCGCGTTCAGCCAGAAGAACACCATCATCGCACCCGCTACACCGCAGATGTAGGAGGATACGGCGAAGGCCAGCAGCTTGGTCTGCAACGGGCGGATACCCATCAGCTCAGCGGCGATGTCCATGTCGCGGATCATCATCCAGGCCCGCCCAATTCGGCCTCTCAGCACATTCGCGATCAAAAATGCGATCACAACGGTGATACCGAGAACCACGAAGTACCTGGCCAGCGGTGTTGCTTCCGCACCCGAAATTGTAACCCCGAACATTTCCCGCTTCGGAACTTCAATCGCACCGGAGGCGTTGTTGTTGTAAAGCCAGGGAATCCGGATGAAGCACCATTCCAGGAAGAACTGGGCCGCGAGTGTGGTCACCGCAAGGTAGAGGCCCTTGATGCGCAGGCTCGGTAGGCCGAATACAGCACCAATAGCAGCAGAGAAGACCCCGGAGACGAGCACCAGGAAGACCACGTTCACGTCAGGAAAGATCGTGGTGAGTTTATAGGCCGCATAAGCCCCTACCCCCATGAAAGCGCCTGACCCGAGCGACAGCTGCCCGGCAAAACCGGTCAGGACGTTCAGCCCGATTGCCGCCAGGGAGAACACCAGGAACGGGATCATGATTGAATTCAGGAAGAAGTCATTGCCTGCAAACGGAATGACAACAAACGCAACCACCAGGATTACGGCGAGGCCGACCCGATCCTGCAGGATCGGGAATAATGCCTGATCGGCCTTATAGCTGGTCTTGAATTGGCCTGCTTCGCGATAGAACATTTGCCTTACACCCGCTCGATAATTTTTTCGCCGAAGAGACCTTGCGGACGGAACAACAGGAAGATGAGGGCGATGATGTAGGCAAGCCAGGATTCAATCCCGCCGCCAACCAGTCCGCCCCAGTAAATCTCGCCGATCTTCTCACCGAAACCGATGATCAGCCCGCCAATGATTGCGCCTGGAATTGAGGTAAATCCGCCCAAGATCAGGACTGGAAGTGCCTTGAAGGCCACAATTTCTAGCGCGAAGGACACATCGGAGCGAGCACCCCACATGATGCCCGTGGCGAGAGCGACCAGGCCGGCCGCGAACCAGACGATAGCCCAGATCTGATTGAGCGAAATGCCAACCGACAACGCGGCCTGGTGATCATCAGCCACAGCCCTGAGCGCACGCCCAATCCGGGTCTTGTTGAAGAAGATCCCGAGCGCGGTCACCATGATGATGGCGATAACCGCAGCTGCAATGTCGATGTGCTGCAGGATCACAAGTCCCCGTTCACCCATCTCGAATGCCGTTGAGCCGGTCGGAAGACCCAGTTCTTCTGCGATCATCCGCTTTGGCTCGCCGCCAAAGACAAACTCACCAAAACCGATCAGGAAGTACGTTAAACCGATCGTTGCCATAAGCAGGATGATGTCTGGCTGGTTCACAAGCGGCCGCATGACCACCCGCTCAATACCATATGCCAACGCCCCCATCACACCGATGGTCAGCAACAAGGCAAGGAAGGCAGGCACCCCGTTTTCGTGAAGTCCGACCAGCGTCAGCCCGGCGAACACCACCATGATGCCTTGCGCGAAGTTGAAGACGCCCGATGCCTTGAAAATCAGAACGAAACCCAAAGCGATGAGTGCGTAGAGAATCCCGGCCACGAAGCCTTCCCACAAAACCTGGAGGAAGAAATCCGGCATTTCGACCATTTGGACGAAGGGATCTATGAAAATGTCGTAGAGCATTACTGTCGTCCCCCGATCAATGGCTCACACCGAGATAGGCATCAATAACGGCCTGGCTGGCCTGCACCTCTTCGGGCGGCCCATCGGCGATTTTCTTGCCGTAGTCGAGAACGACGACCCGGTCCGACAGATCCATGACAACACCCATGTCGTGTTCGATCAGGGCGATCGTGGTGCCAAACTCCTGGTTGACGTCCAGAATGAAGCGGCTCATGTCCGCTTTTTCTTCAAGGTTCATGCCGGCCATAGGCTCGTCGAGGAGGAGCAGATCCGGCTCCATCGCCAACGCGCGGCCAAGTTCAACCCGCTTTTGCAGACCGTAGGGGAGTCGGCCAACCGGTGTTTTCCGGATCGCCTCGATTTCAAGGAAATCGATGATGTCCTCGACTTTCTTGCGATGCTCGATCTCTTCGTCGCGGGCCGGGCCGTACCAGGCCATTTGCCAAAAGAAACCCTTGTGCATTTTCAAGGATCTGCCCGACATGATGTTGTCGAGTGTCGTCATTCCCTTGAAGAGAGCCACATTCTGGAAGGTCCGTGCGATCCCCTGGCTGGCAGCCTCATAAGGCTTCATCTTGCGCCGGACTTTCCCTTGCCAGGTAAGCGTACCTTCCTGAGGATGATAGAAACCGTTGATCACGTTCAGCATCGAGGTCTTGCCGGCGCCGTTCGGTCCGATGATCGCCCGGATTTCCCCCTTCTTGATGTCAAAGGAGATATTGGTAATCGCCTTCACGCCACCAAAAGACAACGACACGTTGTCGACGCGAAGAAGTTCTTCGCGTTCAGTAGCCGGCGCCGTTTCCGGCAGAGGCTGGCCTGTTGTTATCGCGTTCATTCAGCCGCCTCCTGAAGGCCAGTCGCCGCATGCACCGGCATGTCCCGGATTTCCACGGTTGCCTCGATAGCCCCGGTCCGGCCATCTTCGAATGTGACTTCCGTTTTGACGTATTTCGATGTGGAGCCGTCATAAAGCGCTTCAATCAGCGGCTCGTACCGGTCTGCAATGAAACTCCGGCGGACCTTCTGTGTCCGTGTCAGCTCACCATCATCGGCATCAAGCTCTTTATGCAACACCAGGAAGCGGCGGATCTGGGCACCGCTCATCATCGGCTCGCCCGCCAAATCACGGTTCACCTGATCCACATGCTCCTGGATCATCCCGTAGACCTGTGGATGGGCAGCCAGCTCCTGATAGCTGGCGTAGTTGACGTTGTTACGTTCCGCCCAGGAGCCAACAGCAGTCAGGTCGATATTGATAAAGACTGTCGCCATCTCGCGCTCGTTTCCGAAGGCGACAACTTCCTTGATGTTCGGGAAGAACTTGAGCTTGTTCTCAATGTATTTCGGCGCGAACAAAGAGCCGTCTGTCAGCTTGCCGACGTCCTTTGCCCGGTCAATGATCTTGAGATGGCCATTGTCAGCGATAAAGCCGGCATCCCCGGTCAGCACCCAGCCATCTTCGGTCTTGGTGGACTTGGTGGCTTCATCGTTCTTGAAGTAGCCAACAAACACGCCGGGGGAACGATACAGAACTTCGCCATTGTCAGCGATCTTGAGTTCTACGTCCGTCGCCGGTTTGCCGACGGTGTCACCGTAGATTTCACCATCTGGCTGAAGCGTGATGTAAACGCAGGCCTCTGTCTGACCGTAAAGCTGTTTCAGGTTCAATCCGAGCGAGCGGTAGAACTGGAAAATCTCAGGGCCGATCGCCTCACCGGCGGTGTAACCGACCTTCAGGCGGGTAAGCCCCATCCGGTTTTTGAGTGGTCCGTAGACCATGAATTCGCCAAGGCTGTAAAGAATCCGATCGGTGAACGGAACGGACTCACCGTTGAGGATTTTTTCGCCGGACCTGCGGGCAACGTTCATGAAGAAGTCGAACATCTTCTTCTTGGTCTTGCCGGCATCTTCCATCTTCACCAGGATCTGGGTCAGCAAGCCTTCAAAGACACGCGGCGGCGCAAAGAAGTAGGTCGGCGCAATCTCAAGCCGGTCCACTTCAACCGTGTCGAGGCTTTCCGGACAATTGACGCAATAGCCTGCAGTAAATGCCTGTGCGAGCGAGAAGACGTGATCCCCGATCCATGCCATTGGCAGGTAGGCCAGCGTCTCTTCGGTCTCGTTCAGCCCGTCGAACACGTTGGCATTGCGGGCCGAAATGATCAGGTTGTCGAAAGACAGCATAACGCCTTTAGGACGTCCAGTGGTACCGGACGTATAGAGCATCACACCAATGTCAGACCCTTTTGCCGTCGCCAGGCCATCAAGCCATGCCTGTGCTGTACCTGCGTCTTCTTGCTGCTTCTTGCGGCCAATTTCCTGGACCGTCACAAAGTCGTGCAGATTGGTATGGTCGTAGTCCCTGAGACCCCGCGGCTCATCGTATATGATTTTCCGAAGTGTCGAGACTTCCTGGTCCATGGAGAGGATCTTGTCGACCTGCTCCTGGTCTTCCACGATCGCGAAGGTGACTTCGGCGTGCCCCAGGACGTAGGCCATTTCCTCAGCAACAGAGTCTGCATAGACCGGCACCGGAACCGCGCCAATTGACTGCGCGGCGACCATTGACCAATACAGGCGCGGCCGGTTAGCCCCGACAATCGCGACCTTGTCGCCACTTTCAAGGCCAAGCTCTTTCAAACCGATCGAGAATGCGCGGATTTCTTCAAGCACCTCGGACCAGGTCCAGCTCTGCCAGATCCCTCTGTCCTTTTCCCGAACGGCTGTTCGGTCTCCAAAGACCTTTGCATTATGCAATAGGATCTTCGGAAAGGTGTCCTCGCCGCTGGACGCGGCGCCGGCCAACCCTGCCATAGCGTGTTCCATCCCTTTTTAACTCGTCCCGTTTGCCGGGATCGACTTATTCGCTCATGAAACTACCCGCACCGGCCTCCATCAAGCATTTTCTTGCAAAATGGTTTCTGGTGGCGGCGGAAAGTTTTCCGAGCGCACTGAACGCTACGCAGTCCAGATTACGGCATTATGTTTCAATTGTTACCAATTGTTTCGTCAGACTTTGGTCGTTGTTTTCCGAAACCCACTAGCCAATAAACCATCTGCGAAATAGGGTGCCGCAATGGCAGAGATTGAGCATCTACAGGCTCAGCTGGACCTCCTGCAGGCCGCTTTGGATCACGTGAATCAGGGATTTTCCGTCTTTGGTTCCGACCTGCGGCTTGTTGCCTGGAACAGGGGGCTTTGGGAACTGCTGGACATGCCTGAAGAGTTGGCGAGGCGCGGCACCCATCTGGAAGAGTTTTTGCGCGTAAACGCAGAACGCGGCGAATATGGCTGGGGTGACATTGAAGGCAAGATCAGACGCCGGGTTACACGCGCCTTTAAATTTGAACCCCATTATTTCGAACGCGTCAGACCCAACGGTCAGGTCATTGCAGTAAGCGGAACCCCTCTCCCGAATGGTGGCTTCGTTACGACGTATACGGATGTAACAGTCGACCGGCGCCGCCAGGAAAAGCTGGAAAAAACAGTCCAGGAACGCACTCGAGCCTTGCGGCAGAGTGAAGACTGGCTGCGGCTGGTGACCGACAATGTGCCCGCGCTGATCGCCTATATGGCTCCAGGACCGGTGTTCCGGTTTGCAAACCGCAGATATGCAGAATGGTTCGGCCACTCGGTAGCATCGATCGTTGGCCGAAGCGGGGAGGATGTTGCAGGTGCCGAACTCTATCGGGAGCTTGGACCCAAGATAGATCGCGCATTTGGCGGTGAGGTTGTCTCTTATGACTACACGCGGAAACGGCCTGACGGGTCGACCGCCTATATGCGCTCCACTCTAATTCCAGACATGACACTGGACGGCCGGACGCTCGGTGTATTTGTGCTTTCCCTGGATGCCAGCGACCAGAAACGCAGTGAAGCGGCGCTGCTCCAGTCACAAAGAATGGACGCGGTCGGCAAATTGACTGGCGGTCTGGCGCATGACTTCAACAATTTGCTGACAATTCTCATCGGCAACCTTCTCAGCCTCAACCGGAAGGAAGGAATGATTGCCGCTGAAACGTTGAAGACCCACCTTGAACCCATGCTGCAGGCAACGCAGCGCGGCGCAGACTTGACCCAGCGCCTGCTGGCGTTCAGCCGTGGGCAAGCGGTCGATCCGAAAGTGGTTCCTTTCAATGATGTTTTGACAAATGTCGGGACGCTCCTTCGCGGTTCATTGCCGTCCTCTATCGATCTGCGCATCGAACCAGCTGAACGTTCTCTGGCCGCCTGCATTGACCCGACCCAAATGGAAACGGTTCTGATCAACCTGGCCTTTAATGCCAGGGATGCCATGCCTTGCGGCGGCATCTTGAAAATCGGAATTGAGGATACCAGCCTCGATTCAAAACAAGCTGAAGAGCTTTCAGTTGAGCCCGGCAAGTATGTCGTTCTGACTGTCTCGGATACCGGCGCCGGCATGGATGACGAGACCCGTTTGCGGATCTTTGAACCGTTCTTCACCACCAAGCCATTTGGAACCGGCAGCGGACTGGGACTTTCGATGGTCTATGGATTCATGCGCCAATCCCAGGGCGCTGTGGACGTTTCGTCAAAAATCGGCTCTGGAACCGAGTTCAAACTCTATTTGCCATCCAAAGTGGCACCCAAGTCAGCAGTTGGTACCGTCAGCGGCAACAAACCTGAAGCGATGCCCCTTGGCAACGGTGAACTGTTGCTGCTGGTGGAAGACGACCCTGATGTGGCATCGGTTTTGACCGAGGAGCTTGCCGGTTTGGGGTATACTGTCTTGCAAGCCGAAAGCGCGGAAGATGCCCGCAAACTTGCAGTCGATTTGCCTGATCTCAAGGGAATGCTCAGTGATATTGTCATGCCCGGCCAAATGAACGGCTTAGCACTCGCAAACGAGGTCAGGGCAAAACGTCCGGGCCTCGGCATAGCTCTTATGACCGGCTATGCGGACTGGAGTGGATTGGACGCTGATTCTGCCGAATGCTCCTTTCCAGTCCTTTCCAAACCATTCCAGAATGATACCCTTGCGCGGACAATAAAACAGATACTCAGCACATGACCAAAATGGAATCAAACAACCGGGATGCCTCGCAAGGAACGCTTGCACCGCTTGTTTACATCGTTGACGATGAAGCGGACATTTGCGCCCTGCTCGTCGAAAACATGAGACCATTTGGCATGGAAACCCGGGTATTTGCCCGTGCGACCGATATGCTTGACGCCCTGTCGATGGAAGCACCAGATGTTTGTGTGGTTGACCTCGGACTGCCCGATATGGAGGGAATGACCCTCATCAACGAGGTTCGGAAAACCTCTTCCGTCCCCATTCTGGTTCTGTCGGCACGCAGCCATTCATCCGACAGGGTGATGGGCCTGGAACTCGGCGCCGATGACTATGTTGTCAAACCTTTCGACCCGCGCGAGGTTGTCGCCCGCATACGCTCTATTCTGCGGCGGTCAGTTGCGCCACGGACCGAAGCAAAAACCGAGGAACGTGCCAAGTTCGAAGGTTGGACCTATGCGCCGGGATCTCACTGCCTGACGTCAGCAGATGGGGAAGAAACCTTCCTTTCAACCGGTGAGGCCCATCTGTTGGAAGCCTTGCTGCGCGCACCGAAACGCGTTCTGAGCCGTGACTACCTTTTGGAACATGGCGGCAGGGACGAAAGCATGGACCGGTCGATCGACGTCAGGGTTTCCCGCATAAGAAAAAAGCTGTGTTCACCAGACGGCCAGTCGCTAATTCGGACGGTGTATGGCTCCGGCTATATGTTTACGGCCAGCGTCGATTGGCGCTGACACATCTACCTTTAGCTTTCTCTCGGTAGAGCCTGCGAGATCCGGCACTGGATCACTGCAGCGCCTCGACTGCATTCCTGTCGGTACTGGTCATTCGCCATCAGCTTCTGGCTCGCACTCCATTTGGCCGGGTCAGCATCCGAATGCGCATGCCGAGCCTTCAAACAAAAAGGGCGGAAGAGATGCCTCTTCCGCCCTTTTTTGTTTTTTGTGTATGCCGCTTAGAAATTCAGCGAAATGTCGCGGTGCCCTGACAGGCAGGAAGCCACGTCCAGTGCCAGGTTTTCCGGCAACCGTGGTTGCTGGCGCAATCCGATGTTGTTCTTGATAACCTCATCGTACTTTGCCAGCTGAGGCAGCAACTCGGCGGCTCCCTTTTCCCGCCACGTCAGCTCTTCACCGAGCTTGGCAAGCGAAGCGTCGATTTCCTCGCCTGCCTTAACCGGATCAGGCGTCTTGCTCCGCATGATCTTGCGGGCATTCGACAAGCCCTTGCGAATGTCGCTAGTGCCATCGACTTCGCCGACCAAAGACCGGACCGCAGCAATCCGTTCAACAGCAGCCTTGGGCTCGAGGTCCAAAATCTCTTCCTTAAGCGAAGCGATTTCGGGCTCCAAGTCCACAAGCCGCGCGGCACCATTCAATATGGAACGAACTTCCATCAATGGCTCATAGGCCTGATCAACGGTTTTCCGGTAAGAAAGACGGGCTTTGGTTTCTTGCTTCTGAACATCCGAGAAGGCGTCATAGACATCGTTCCACTCAGCCGGGATCTGCGAAATGAGTTTCTCATGTTCCGCTTTCAGCGCATCAATGCGCGTCTTCGCCCGCTCACCCTGAGCTTCAGAGTAAATGCCATTCGGCCCAGAACGGTCGACAATGACCTGCAGCTCCTTGATGTGCTCGTCGACACGCCGTGCGTCACGTTCCAATCCACGGACAAGCACGTGCATCGGGCGGTAATCCGGTGAGGCAGCGGCAACAGCTTTTTCTGCATCAACGATAGCAGTCATCTGCGGGATAGCGTTTTTCGCCTGCTCAAAGCCTTTGGTCAGATCCTTCTGAAGGCCCTTTGGCAGGTAGCTGATGTCCACGCCTTCGGCTGTTTGGATTGCTGCCAGAATACCGTTTCCATTTTGCTGGTAATCCTCATGAACAATTTGTTCCATGCAGAACTGCAAACGAGGGTTTTTGGGCGGCGGTGCCGTCTCAGACAGCAGTGATGACCGGTTTGGCAGGTAGTTCACCAGCTCCGGATAGAAGCCGACGATACCAAGTGCGACAAGCTGCAAGGTGATGAAGGCTATGACACCCTTGTACATGTCGATGGTTTTCACCACCGCAGGCGCAACACCGCGCAGATAGAACAATGCAAATCCGAACGGCGGCGTCAGGAACGACGTCTGAATGTTCAGACCGATCATCACACCCAGCCAGACAGCAGTTACGTTTGCGGACGGATCAGCCAGCAGAATTGGTGCCACGATCGGCACGACCACCACGGCAATCTCGATGAAGTCGAGGAAGAAGCCGAGAATGAAGATCACCAGCATGACAATGACGAACTGCGCCCAGAACCCGCCAGGCAATCCTTGCAGGAATTCCTTGACCAGCTCTTCACCGCCGAATGCACGGAACGAAGACGTCAGCATCGCCGCACCAAGCAGAATGATGAAAACCAGCGAAGTTGTTTTCGCAGTTTCGATCATCACGCCGCGCAGGGTGTCTTCCAGCTTCAGTGTCCGCCAGCCGGACCAGAAGATCGCGATCAGCAGCATCGATACCGCGATCAAGGCCAATACGAGACCCAGCACATCCTGACTGGTCTGGATCAGCTTGATATTGACCGCCCCGATGAAACTGATCACCAGTGCAATCGCCAGCAGCGCCAGGATTGCGATGATCGCAGGTGTATAAGCACCCCGCTCACCTTCGCGCAGGCGGTAACCAGCCATGATCATGGCTCCAACCGCGCCAATGGCACCGGCCTGGTTGACCGTTGCGATACCGGCGATGATGGAACCGAGTACCAGGAAAATCAGAGCCAGCGGCGGAACAAGGGTTATGAGAACCTTGACTGCGAACTTCCGTGTGAAAGTCCCCTCTTCATGAACGGCGGGCGCCGCTTTTGGGTTAAGCAAGGCAAAACCCAGAATGAACGCCATATACAATCCGACCAGCACAAGGCCAGGCAGGAAGGCCCCCAGGAACATTTCGCCGGCACTGGTGGAAACCACCGAAAAGTCAGACGGCATGGAAAGTTCGCCGGTTGACGACTTGTAAAGCGTTTGGCGCAGCGAGCCAGCCTGGTCCACCGCACTGGACAACTGGTCAGCCAGAATGATGAGCACGATGGACGGCGGAATGATCTGCCCCAAAGTGCCCGATGCCGCGATCGTTCCCGTTGCCAGCGGCACGGAATAATTGTTGCGCAGCATGGCCGGCAGCGAAATCAGGCCCATGGCCACCACGGTTGCACCGACAATCCCCGTTGTCGCCGCAAGAAGAGCGCCGACGAAGACCACGGAAATACCCAGGCCGCCCGGAACCGGTCCAAACAAACGCGCCATGGTCACCAGGAGGTCTTCAGCGATCTTGGACCGCTGTAGCATGATGCCCATGAAGACGAACAAGGGAATGGCTATCAGGGTATCGCGTTCTGCTTCCCAATAAATACCGCGGAAGTTCGTAACGCCCGCGGACAGCCATTGGCTCGGACCGCCTTGCGCGAAAAACGCATCAGTCCCGGTTGAGAAGAGATAGCCGGAAAGAGCGGCGACCCCGATTGTCAGGATTGCCGATCCGGGCAAGGCAAAGGCGACGGGAAAACCCGAGCCGAGCGCTGTCGCCATCAGGACGACAAGAAGAGCGAGAAAAAGGAGTTCCATATCAAGCTGTCTCTAATCGTCTAGTGTACGGCATGGCTGTCGTGATCATGGCCACCGGGTTCTTCCCGGATATCCGCGATAGCGTCCAGGAAATAGCTCACGAACTCGATCATCATCGAGACAGCAAACACGCCGAGGAAGCCTGCCATCAGATATTTGACGTAAAGTCCGAAGCCCGCCTGGGTCACTTCGTAGGACAGGATCGGGCTGTTGATGATGTTCTGTTTTCCGCCCATCCCGATAAGGATGATCACGCCGCAGAGCGTCATGCCAAGAAGGACGGAACCGACCGCGTTGACGTAGCCCTTGGTCTTGGGAGCCATGCCCGCGTAGAAAACGTCCACCCGGACGTGCCCTTCTTCTTTCAGCGTATAAGCGCTGGCGAACAGGAACAGGGCCGCGTACCAGAAACGGACCAGATCGGCGAGGAATGCCTGCTCGTAGGAAAAGACGAAGCGGCCGATCACGATCATTAGTTCGGCAACCACGACCAGCAACGCCAGCCAGGTAAAGCCCAATGTCCGTGTGAATGCGGCGACAACAAAAGACAAGGCGATCAGCGGCATGTGGAGATAGGCACCACGGAACCTGGATTTGCCGAGGTCATTGGCGAGATCCGCCCCTACGACACCGTCGAGCAGCCCTTCGACCCGGAGAAACGAGATGGCTGCATCTACCGCACCAACGATCAGAACGATGAAGAAGGCAGCCCGGATCAGGTAGGTATTGATGCTGCTGATACGCACACTGTCTTCGCGCAGGGTCGTCTCGGCCGAGCGCAGGACGTAAGCGAACGCTCCCAGCACCATCAGGGCATAAAGGCCAAGCTGCATCCAGGACCAGACAATTGGCAACGAACCGTTTGCCCGGGCGCCAAAGATTGGCCCGATGCCCGGAAGGTTTTGCCAATAGGTGAGATAGTTGTTCAGCAGGAACGCTGCCATCACCGCCAAAATGGTCCATCCGAAAAGACGGAACGGGCGGGCGCTGCCCGGAGATCCGGTTTGGTCAGACTTCATGGCAGGAGACCCGTCTTGAACGCTGTCCAAGGCCGTCATCGTGGCGTTGCCTTTGTCTCATGTATTTAAAGAAAAGGGGACGGGAAAGTTCCCGTCCCCTCAGGTTCAACCGGATTTATTACTCCGGGATACCCAGAACGCGGTTCCGCTTGTTGCTGTAGGCAATGTCGGAGATTGCCATCCAGCTACCGATGTCCTTACGGGCACCAATGAAGCTCTCGAAGATCTTCTTGGCCATCGGCGAATGATCCATCGCCTCTTCCAGAACTTCCTGAGCAGCTTCACCGAACGCGTCATAGACTTCGTCGGAGAACTCTTTGAGTTCAACACCGTGCTCAGTGATCAGCTTGTTGAGGTACTGACCGTTGTTGGCGTTGGTCTCAGCCATGGTCCGGGCGTTTTCTTCGTTACAAGCAGCCTGGATGATTGCCTGATCGGTCTTGGAGAGAGAGCTCCACCAAGCTTCGTTCATGCCGAATGCAATCTGAGCGCCCGGCTCGTGCATGCCCGGCCAGTAGTAGTACTTCGCGGCTTCGTAGAACTTCATGAAGTAGTCGTTGAACGGACCAACCCACTCAGTTGCATCAATAGCGCCGGATACAAGGTTTTCGTAAATCTGGCCGCCCGGCAGGGAAACCGGAGATGCACCCAGTTTCGCCATGACGTCACCGCCCTGACCCGGAATACGCATCTTCAGACCCTTGAGGTCGTCAGCGCTTTCGATTTCCTTGTTGAACCAGCCGCCCATCTGAACGCCGGTGTTACCACAAGCGAAGTTCTTCAGGCCGAATTCGCCAGCCAGCTCGTCCCAGAGTTCCTGGCCGCCACCGTATTTGATCCAGGCGTCCATTTCATCATAGGTGAGGCCGAACGGAACGGCGGTGAATGCAGCCCAGCCCGGGTGCTTGCCTTTCCAGTAGTAGTCAGCAGCGATGTAGGCTTGAGCGTTGCCGGAAGCGACTTCGTCAAACGAGTCAAACGCACCAACGCGCTCACCAGCAGCAAAGTATTGAACGTTGAGGCGGCCATCAGTCAGCTCGGCGATACGGGCAGCAAGACGCTGTGCCGGAATACCGAGACCCGGAAAGTCCCGAGGCCAAGTGGAAACGATCACCATGTCGGTGGTCGACTGCGCGATTGCCGGCGCAGCAAGTGTTGAGGCGGCGACAGCACCACCAGCACCAAGACCAGCCTTTTTGATAAACGAACGACGATCCATAAATATATCCTCCCAAATCGGACACCTGTCCAACCGGCGCTTACCCTTGCACCGATCTGCGGGTATGTCTAGGTGATGAGCTAAGCTTCGCGCTATTCGTGATTATGCGCAAAATCTCAGTAGTAGTACCGAGACGCAGGCGAGTGGCGCGTTCGAAACAGCCGGAAAATGCAATCGAAGCGAGCAACTGCGGTGACCTTCAAGACCAAACTACTGCTGATAACCATCCTGCCGCTGATCGTCGTTTCAATCCTGATCGGCAGCGCAACCTATTATCAGGCCCGCGAGCTAATCGAAGCCGAAACCCGTAATATGGAAGAGCGGATTTTGGCCAACAAAAAACAGGCGATCCGGCACTACATCACGCTGGCGATGGCTTCGATCGAACGGCTCTACCTGGAAGAGCCGGGCGGACGAGCGGCTGCTCAGGAAGAAGCAAAGCGTATCCTCAATACGATGACATTCGGCCTCGACGGCTATTTCTTCGTCTACAAACTCGATGGCACCAACATCGTCCACCCCAAACTGGCACATCTAGTAGGCTTGAAATTGTGGGATCTGCAGCACCCCGAGAGTGACCTTGGCATCCGCAATCTCATGGAGGCATCACGGCGCGGCGGAGGTTTTCAGGAGTACATCTGGCAAAAGCCGAGCACCGGGCTTGTCGAGGAAAAGCTGTCCTACGGAGTCCTCTTAAGCAAATGGGGCTGGATGCTTGGTACTGGCCTTTACATTGATGACATTGCAAAGGAAGTCGAAGCGACTCGGACCGAATTTGCCGCTTCTGTTCGCAAAACCGTAGTGGCAATTTCCGGCATTACCTTCGTGGCCATCCTGATTGCCGGCGCACTGATCGTTGCGGTCCGCTTTTCGGAACAACGCTTTGCCGACAGCAAACTGAAAGAGCTCAATCAACGGATTTTCGATGCGCAGGAACAAGAGCGCAAACGGGTTTCGACAGAACTGCATGACAGCATTTCACAATTGCTTGTGTCCGTTCGCTACGGAATTGAGATGATCCAAAGCGAAGCCAGCGAATCGTCTCCATTCCGTGGGTATGCGGTCAAATGCCTGAAGACGCTGGACGGTGCGATTTCGGAGGTACGCCGGATTTCGCGCGATCTGCGCCCAAGCATTCTTGACGACATGGGCCTCGCCACAGCCCTCAAAAGCCTGGGCACCGAGTTCCAGAGCCAGTCTGGCATAACCGTGAAGGTATCTGCCGAACGAAGCCACGACCGACTGTCTGACGGGGCCAAAACTGCGCTTTACCGGGTGGTACAGGAGTGCATGACAAATGTAGCTCGCCATTCGGAAGCCACGGAGGTCGCAATTAGCTTGAGTATCGGCAGGGATTCACTGCTGCTGACGGTTCAAGACAACGGTGTTGGCATTCCAACGCTTCCGATCAAAACAGGTG
This sequence comes from Roseibium sp., assembly GCA_965230705.1. GTDB lineage: Bacteria > Pseudomonadota > Alphaproteobacteria > Rhizobiales > Stappiaceae > Roseibium. The sequence continues at coordinate 1,775,738 of CBDDLN010000002.1, forward strand.
GCCTCGGCATCCGGAACATGCGCGAGCGCATCGAAACACACAACGGAACGATCCAGCTGCTGCCCAGGGTTGGCGGAGGGACCCTTATCCGGGTTACAATGCCCATTGAGACACCAATCAAGAAAGCTGCCTAAGCTCAATGACAATCGATGCTCATAGCCTACAACCGCATGGCGCGCATGAAATCCGGGTTCTTTTGGCCGACGATCATGAATTGGTCCGCGATGGCATTCGCGCACGGCTGGAAAAGACGGGAGCGCTAAAGGTCATTGGTGAAGCGACCAACGGACGTGAAGCGCTTGAACTTGTCGCCGCCCTAAAGCCGGACGTGATCTTGATGGACGTCTCCATGCCGATCATGAATGGTTTGGATGCTGCCCAGGAGATCCGCCGCCGGTGGCCCAAGACCGGCATTCTGGTTCTTTCAGTCTATGACAATCCCGAGTACGTCCGGGGTGTCGTTCAGGCCGGTGCCCGCGGCTACATCCTGAAGGACATTTCCGCCAAGGAAATGATTACCGCCATAACCACTGTGGCAGATGGCGGATATTATTTTTCATCTGCTGTTGGTCCAACACTGGTCGGCAACTCCGCCAATGCGCTTATCGACGATCCATACGGCTTGACCGATCGGGAACGCCAGGTGCTTTCCGCAATTGCCAAGGGCCAACCCAACAAGGAAGTTGCCAAAAACCTTGGCATCAGCGTGCGGACCGTTGAATCTCACCGGCTCAACATGCGGGAAAAGGTCGGCTGCAAGAACGCCGCCCAGCTTTACAAGGTCGCCCAAGAATTGGGCCTTCTAGATTGACCGACCGCCTTCTCCGTTAGAACTCTTTTCCTGGAAAACTTGATGACGAAGCCCCTGATACTTGTGACCGCCGATGTGAAGGCCGTTGATGGCTACAACTGGCATGCGGCGCCATCCACCTATCTGCATGCAGTCGTATCCGGATCCGGCGGACTTCCCGTCATTTTGCCGTCTCTTGGCGCCGACATCGATATTGAGGCAATTCTGAACGACGTGGATGGTGTGCTTGCGACCGGGTCACGCTCAAATGTCAATCCGGCGTTCTACGGCGGCGAGGCGACGGAAGCCAACGGCCCGTATGATCCGGACCGCGACGCCACCACCCTTCCGCTTTTGAAGCGTGCCGTTGAGCGGGGTGTCCCTGTCTTTGCAATCTGCCGGGGTATGCAGGAATTGAATGTCGCCCTCGGCGGCACGCTGCTGACCGAGATTCAGGAGCTGGAAGGACGGTCCGATCACAGGGCCCCGACTTCAGAGCATCAGGACGTCCGGTTTCAAATTTCCCATCCGATCGAGATTGAAGCAGATAGCCCACTTGCCAGTGTTTTAGGGGATGAGCCGGTTGAGGTGAACTCACTCCACCGGCAGGCGCTCGGTATTCTCGGCGACAAGCTTGAAGTTGCAGCACGCGCGGAAGACGGCACCATTGAGGCGGTATCGGTCAAGGACGCGCCTGGATACCTGGTCGCCACTCAGTGGCATCCGGAGTACTGGGTTGCCAGCGACGGGCCTTCACAAAAACTTTTCCGTGCTTTTGGCGATGCAGCACGAAAACACCGTAGCAGACGCCTCGGATTGGGTTAGGATCAGCCGGTCATTTTCCGATCAGAACGACGACTGATTGCCAACGGGTTCCGTCACCATGTCTAATTCTCATGATCATCCGCACGACCATTCCGAGCTGTCGGAAACAGAACTCAGGGTCCGAGCGCTGGAAACGCTCCTGACCGAGAAGGGCTATGTCGACCCAGCGGCTCTTGATGTTTTGATTGAGACTTATGAAACAAAGGTCGGCCCACGCAATGGCGCTCATGTTGTTGCGACGGCCTGGACTGATCCGGATTTTCGCAGCGCCTTGCTTGAAGATGCAACGGCGGCCATTCACAATCTCGGATACATCGGACGACAGGGCGAACATATGGTGGCTGTCGAAAACACGGTAGACACCCATAATCTCGTCGTCTGCACCTTGTGCTCTTGCTATCCATGGCCGGTGCTCGGCCTGCCGCCGGTCTGGTACAAATCCGCCCCCTACCGGTCCAAGGCCGTGCGCGATCCACGGGGCGTCCTCGCGGATTTCGGCGTGACCTTGCCTGATACCACGCAAATCAGTGTTTGGGACTCTACGTCCGAGGTACGCTATCTCGTCATTCCGCAAAGACCAGCCGGTACCGAGGGGTGGAGCTCTGAGGACCTTGCCAGCCTCGTCACGCGTGACAGCATGATTGGAACCGGACTGGCATTGAGCCCTAACCAGATGGACGAGGCAGCCCAATGAACGGTGCGCAGGATCTTGGTGGCATGATGGGCTTTGGAGCGGTGATCCCGGAAGACGATGAGCCGCTGTTCCATGATGCCTGGGAGAAACGTGCCTTTGCTCTGACATTGGCCATGGGCGCGACCGGCACCTGGACGCTGGACGCATCGCGCCACGCCCGCGAAACCTTGCCGCCTGCGCAATATCTCTCCTCCAGCTATTATCAGATCTGGCTCGCCGGACTAGAAAAGCTTTGCCTCACCAACGGATTGATCTCCGAGGATGAGTTGTCTGAGGGGCACGCGCTTCAACCGCCAGCTCCTGTCAAACGCAAACTCATGGCGGATCAGGTAGCGCCAGCGCTGGCAAAAGGTGGCCCGGTCGATCGTCCTGCCGAAACCACAGCGCGATTTAAAGCAGGCGATCAGGTCATCGCCAAAAACATGCATCCGGAAGGTCATACCCGCATCCCTCGTTACGTGCGCGGGCATCATGGCGTCATTGAAGCCGTTCATGGCGTTCACGTATTCCCGGACAGCAATGCCCATGGCAAAGGAGAAAAACCGGCCTGGCTGTATGGCGTGGCCTTCAAGGCTTCCGACTTGTGGGGGCCGGACGCCGATCCTGGTCTGACCGTTCGTGTTGACCTGTGGGAGCCCTATCTTGACCACGCCTGATTTGACCGGAAGAACACCCGGTCTTCCCGAACAAGATGGAACGCCTGTGTTTCGCGAACCGTGGGAAGCACGTGTCTTTGCCATGACCGTTTCTGCGCACGAAGCAGGTTTGTTCACCTGGCCGGAATGGACTGAGCGGCTTGGCGCGGAAATCAAAAGAGCTGGATCGGCGCCCTCAGACACCGGAGAGGACTATTATCGCCACTGGCTGAACGCCTTCGAGAAACTACTCGCCGAAAAAGGAGCTGCTGCCGGAACTGTGCTCGCGGACCTCCAATCGGCCTGGGACAGAGCCGCAAAGGCAACACCCCATGGCGAGCCGATTATCCTTGGTGCGGAGGAGAAGCACTAGGCTTAAAGCCTGGGCCGCGCCTTTTCGGAGAATGTTGTGGCTCAGCCCCACCCAAGCGCCGCGATCAAAAGCGTGACGCCCAGGAAAAACACCAGTAGCGCGCCACCGATCTCTATGGTCCGGTGAACCCGCTCGGCCAGTGCAGATCCATCTCCTGACAATTTCACCGCAAGGTCCTTTGCACCAACAGCCAACCCCGCAAGGATCGAAACGGTTATTCCGGTGCCGAGCGCCATGGCAAGGGTTGACGCAATCCCCGCAGCAATCATGCCCTGCGATAAGGCAAACACGAGCACGACCAATGCGCCTGAACATGGGCGCAGGCCTACCGCCAAGACAATCGATGCAGCACGCCCAATGGAGATGTTCCCTTGCAGCATGTCCGGCGTTGGCGCGTGAGCATGACCGCAGGTCGAGCACACCCCATCGGCTCCAATTTCATGATCATGATGGTGGTGATGACCATGACCGTGATGGTGATGATGATCGTGGTGATCATGATGGTGATGCGCATGCCCAGCATGGGCATGGGCCGGGTGCGGCGTTAGCGACAAGACCAGCGGCCTAAGCGCCTTTTGCCACAACAGCCAGGCGCCCAGCGCGGTTATCAGCGCATAGGATCCGATTTCAAACCACCGGGCGGTGTCCTGAATGGCGATTGACGTGAAATTGAAGATGACTGCAGCAATGCCAACCAGAAGGATTGCGGTAACGGCCTGGGCGAAGGCGGAAATGAACGATAGCACCACGCCCTTTTTCAATGTTTCGTTGTTGGCAACGACATAGGACGAGATGATCGCCTTCCCATGTCCCGGTCCTGCGGCATGAAAGATACCATAGGCAAATGACAGGCCGATCAGCAGCCAGGCCGCATTCGGATTGGTCCGGAATGCACGGAGAGCACCAACCAGCTTTTGATAGAAATCTGATTGAAGTCTGGCGATTGTTCCGAACCATTGGTCCATGAGGCCAATTTCGACCGTAGGCGCTGCAGTGCTCTCAGAAGTGCCCGCCGTTGAACCGGGAACAGCACCTTCGGCAGCTGCAACATTGGCCGCAGTTGCGGCTGCCGCACCACATTTGACAATCATCTGATTGACCTGGCTGGCCGCAGCAGACTGGAGTTCGGGAGGCAGGTCCCGCTGATCTGGTCCAATCTGGGCAAGAGCATAGGCCGTTGCATCATCGAGCGCGGGAGGTTCCTTGCGTTCGATCCGGCAAGCGCCGGGTGCATTGACTGTGCCCAATGCACTCTCTTCCTTCCCGAAGCGGAAGTCGACGTAATAGGTAGGGTCATAAACGTCCAGCGTAATGGGCTTGAGCGCATCGGCTGGCTCTTTGATCGGTAGAACGAAGTGCAGCTCAAGGAGATCAACCGATTCGATCGGGTCGCCTCCGTTTAACTGTGCATCTTCCCGGATCGCCTCAAAGTCTTCCGGTTTCATTGCCCAGTAGTCTTCCAGCTGAACCTTGGCGACCTCCAGCCAAAAATCGGTGGGCACGCCAAAATCGAGCTCAACCTTGGTGTTGTCGCCGAAGGTGAAGTAGCCGAAGTCGGCCATGCTTTCGATGTTGACCTTGGCAAGCTCCGCCAGTTCCTCACGGGAATAGATACCGTCGCCGTTGGTATCGAAGCCCTGAATTGCAAATGCAGTAAATGCGTCGTCAAATCTGAAGACATGATTGACTGCGACCGCTTTCCCTTCGTCATCGAAGACCAGCTTGGAGCGCGCCTCAACAAAAACATGCGGATGCGCGAACACCGTCAGCGCGGAAACAAGAAGTCCAATCAGGGCGCAAGCCAGTAGAAAGAACCGTTTGGGCAGGATGTTGGTCAGCGTCATGTCGCCAAAAAGCACATTATGAGAAGCAGAGACAAATCTGTGCAGCCGGAACGCGGCAGGATCAAGGCCGAACATTTATTGCACTGCCATATCCCCTCGAAATTTTTCTTCTCATTTTTTAGCAAAAGAAGGATGAAAATAGACGCTAGTTGCGTTCAATCTAGGATAATAAACACAAAATTTCATGAATTGGCGCTATCTTTTTTCTAAACACTTACCAGAGTGAGAAAATCATGAACGCCTTGCCCCAGTCCATAACGGAGAGCAGCAGCGGTACAGCGGTGCTCGACCACCCGGAATTCCAGGATCACGAGAACGTTGTTTTCGTTCGTGACAAGGACACCGGCCTTTCCGCAATAATTGCCATTCACAACACGGCCCGCGGCCCGGGCCTCGGAGGATGCCGTGTTTGGCCTTATGAGACACCGGGCGCTGCTCTGACAGATGCCCTGCGCCTGTCCCGCGGCATGACCTACAAAAATGCTCTCGCTGGACTGGAACTGGGTGGCGGCAAGGCGGTGATCATTGCTGATCCGCGCAAGGACAAGACATCAGAGTTGATGGAAGCCTTTGGCCGCCATGTCGAGCGCCTTTCGGGCAACTATATAACGGCGGAAGATGTAGGCGTGTCGCCCGACGATATGGAGCACATCGCCAAATGGACATCCCATGTCCGCGGAACCGAGGCGACCGGCCTTGGAGACCCCTCACCTTACACAGCGCTTGGCGTATTCACCGGCATAAGAGCTGCCGCCAAACATGTGTTCGGGACGGACGACTTGAACGGCAAAACGGTTTCAGTTCAGGGTCTTGGCAATGTCGGCTTCGATGTAGCTCGGCAGCTGCATGAGGCTGGTGCAAAACTGATTGTGTCCGATATCCACGCGCCTGCAGTGATGAAGGCAATGGAAGCCTTTGACGCGATCGCTGTGGATCCGGCAGAGGCTCATCGGGTTGAAGCAGATATCTTTGCCCCATGCGCTCTCGGCGCTGGCCTGAATGCGCGCACCATCCCGCAAATTCAGGCAAAGGTGGTAGCTGGTGCTGCCAACAATCAACTCGAAACCCCAGCTGACGGCGAAGCCCTGAAAGCGCGCGGCATCCTCTACGCCCCGGATTATGCGATCAACGCCGGTGGCGTCATTTCAATTGCCTTGGCCACACCAGGCGAAGATGACAAAGTGGTCCGCGAGAAAACTCTGGCAATTGGTGACACGCTCACGGAAATTTTCAAGCGTGCCCAGGCTGAGGATAAAACTCCTGAACAGATAGCTGACCGCATGGCAGAAGAACGGTTTATGCGCTAAGCAGCAATATCAATAGGGACAGGGTTCGCCGGCTTTCTTGCGTTTGACCATCCAATCAACGAGAAAGTCGACGAACGCCCTCACTTTCCCTGAAAGATGCCTTCTGTGAGGGTAAACTGCATATATGTCGGGATCATTGATTTCATAATCCTGCATGACCGGCAGCAGCTCCCCGGACTGAATTTCGTCATAAACAAAAATGTAGGGTGTTCGGAAAAATCCCAAGCCGCGTAAAGCGGCGTCTCGGCCACCAGAGGCACTGTTGACCTCGATCCGGCCACGCACCGTCACCGATGTTTTCCGACCGTCTTCGATAAAACCCCAGTTCTGTTTGAACCGGTAGTTCGTATCGATGATGCAAGGCCTGCTTGCCAGGTCACCTGGAACTTTCGGCTCGCCATACTTCTCAATCACTTCTGGAGTAGCACAGATAACGGTTCTGAACGGCGTGATCTTGCGCGCAATCAAACTGGAGTCTTCCAGGTCCGTTACCCGGATCGCAACATCAAACCCTTCATCGACCAGATCGACAAAACGGTCTTCAAGCCGAAGATCCACGGAGATTTCCGGATTTTCAATGAGGAAATCCACGACTGCCTGGTTGAACAGGACATCACCCATGGACCGGGGAGCAGATATTCTGAGCCGCCCACTCACGCCCTTGTGAGACAGCTGCACGGAGGCATTGAGATCATCGATCCGCTGCAAGATTTCGGAAGCTTCCTTGTAGTAGGACGTACCAACTTCGGTTAGCGACACCTGGCGCGTCGTCCGGTTAAGCAGCCTGGCTCCCAGTTCGTCTTCCAGCTCGCTGATGTATTTGGAAACCAACGCCTTGGACCGGCCCATTTCCCGCGCCGCCGCCGAAAATCCCCGGCTGTCAGCAACCTGAATGAAACAGCGCATCCTGGTAATCGCGTCCATTATCCCCCCTTCTCAGGTATCGGCCCTCGATCTTCAGGCAACAGACGCACCGCCGTCAGCACGCGGATCATGTGCCCCTTCCAGGCCGCCGCGTGCGTTGCGGACAATCATGCCGGCGTGCCCCATGGTGTCGGAATAGGCCTCGCCAATCTCAACGACCTCATGACCGCATTTCTCAAGCGCCAATACAAGGTCCGGATCAAATCTGCTCTCCAGCCGGAGGGCTGTCGTGTCATCGCCCCAGGTACGTCCCAGCAGCCAGCGAGGTGCATCGATTGCTTCGCCAACCGGCATACCGTTGAGCACATGTCTGGCAAAGATAGCGGCCTGCGTCTGTGGCTGCCCTTCCCCGCCCATGGTGCCATAGGTCAAGGTCCGCCCGTCCCTGAGCCGTGCCATCGCCGGGTTCAGGGTGTGGAAGGGCTGCCTACCCGGTTGCAAGACATTGAGCGCATCAGGATGCAAGGAAAAACTCGCCCCACGGTTCTGCCAGGTGATGCCCGTTTTCGGCAAAACGCAACCTGAACCAAACTCCCAATAAATAGACTGGATGAAGGAAACAGAGACACCCGCCTTGTCGACCGCTCCCATCCAGATGGTATCACCATGAGCTCCGGCATAGGGCCACTCCATGGCCCGTCGCATTGAGATTTTTGCCGCCTCTTCGTCAAGCCATTCGCTGGTGAGAAATTTGCGGGGCGGCGCCGGCAAATGCATTGGATCGGTGATCGTTTGGTCGCGCACCAAAAACGCCCGTTTGGTAGCCTCCACAAGACCATGGACAAGGTCAAAGCCTTCACGGCCGTCGACTGTCAAACGATCATAGAGCCCAAGGATGATGAGCGAGGCCAAACCTTGCGTCGGCGGCGGCGCGTTAAACACCGTGCCGCAATCCAGATCCACCTTCAGCGCATCCTTGAACCGCGCTTCATAGGATTGCAGGTCCTGCCGTGTAACCGGCGCGCCCATGCGTTCAAGGTCATCGGCAATCGCAGCACCAACGTCACCTTTGTAAAACTCCTCAAACCCGTCATGGGCAAGATGCTGCAAGGTATCGGCCAGACGCTCCTGCTTGAGCAATGCCCCCACTTCCGGAACCTTTCCATCATCCAGGAACACATCTGCGAAACCCGGCTGGTCTTTCAGTTCCTCAAATTTTTCCGCGGTCAATGATGCCTGGCTTCGGCTAACAGAAATCCCGTCCTTGGCATAGCGTATCGCGGAACTGAGCAATTCAGTTCTCGGGATCCGGCCAGCCCCAATTGCAATGGCCGCCTCTTGCGCCTTGGCCCAACCGCCCACTGTTCCAGCAACCGTCAGGGCAGCCAGCGGCCCGCGGGTAGGAATGGCACCAAATCCGGTATCATTGTAAGCCGAGATGGTGGCTATCGATCCCGCAGACCCACAAGCCATCAAGGCCTTCGGGTCCTTACCTGGTTCCGCAATCAGCCAGAAGCCATCTCCGCCAATCGCGTTCATGTGCGGATAGACGACAGCTATGGTGCTTGCCGCTGCAATCATCGCTTCTATGGCCGAACCACCGTCTTCCAGTATTTCTGCACCGGCCTTTGAGGCGGCCATATGGGGCGCGACAACCATGCCGCCAGAAGATGTAATTGTGTCCATGCTTACCTGTGTTTCACTCTCACGTAGCAGGCCGACGTCTTCGCAAACGCCCAAGCCCCAGCAAAATGCTTGCTACCAATAATCCGGCCAGTCCGCCGAGTCCGGCAGCCACTGCTCCCTCGGTCGTTACGGGCAAGGCCGGTTCGTAGTCTTTGGCCGTTGCCTCGGTAAGCTGTGGATCCATGTTCTGGAGAAAAACCGCGAGCCTGGTAAAGGGGCCTGAAGAGCGCAGCTCGGACTGCTGCGTATTCAGCCTGTCCAGCCGGTCCTTCGCTTCGGCCATGCTCTCGCCACGCTCACGGGCAAATCCGTCCGCGCCGGATTTCAGGCGGGCAATGGCCTCGTCAACGGTCAGCCCAAACGCCGAGGCATCTGCTTCAAAATCGGCCATTACCTGCTGCAAGGCATCGACGGCACCGCCGATCCGTTGCCGGTATTGCTGGGCGAACTCCGGCAACTGCGACGTTACCGTGCCAGACAGGATCGCAAAAAACAGCATGATGATCCGTGCCATTCTTTCTTCTCCTGCCAGACGGCTGCGGCGCTTACTGCAGGGCGATGATGCCCGCCGCGCCTTCCTCGGTTCCAAACGCCAGACGCAATCCGTCAGACGCCCAGCCCAGTGATGATACGGGACCATCTCCCGGACGGCGCAAAAGCACTTCCGCGTTGTCCTCAAAACGGCACATCATCACCATACCGTCCTGATAACCCACAGCAACAACGTCTTCCTTGGGGTGACAGGCCACAGCCGAGACCTGACTGTCACCACGTGTGCCCAATTGCAGAGGCGTTTGTCCCATGGGTCCGGTTTTGCCGGTGAACGGCCACAGAATGGCAGCTTGCGCACCGGAGGTCGCCAGATACCGTCCCTTGTGTGACCAGCTCCATGACTTCACCTTGGATGGATATCCGGACATGCGCATATCTTGTCCATCAGCCAGCCGCCAACCATGAAGGGCATTTTCCTGCATGGTCGTGACAAGGTACTTGCCCTCCGGGGAAAAGCTGATGCCAAGATGTGCACCTTTCCAGGAGAACTCCTGCGGTGCACCAGATGCATTGGCCCACCAAATGGTAGCCCCATCGTACCGGGCGACCGCAAGCTTCATTCCCTTTGGAGCGAAGGCCAAACCACCGACCGCGCGTTCATGCGCAAATTCATTTTCCTTGCCATCGGCCAGCCTCACCCAGGCGGTCCGGCCGGACGCAAAGGCAACGGTGCCATTCGGGCCACAGGCCAGAAGATCAATCCACTTGCGAGGGCGTTCCGCAAGCATCGTGATCGTGCCATCGGGTTCAATCTTCTGGATCAGCCCATCATCGCCTGATGTAACCAGCGCCTTGCCGTCCAGCATCGCTTCCGCTGCAAGCAATCCGCTCTTGTGCGCCTGAACCCGTGTTTCAGATCCGTCCAGAAAACAAACCGTCCCGTCGCCCAGTGCAAAAAACGCTGTTTCTCCGAGATAGCCCGCACGAACGACGTAACCATCCACCTCGACCGGTGCAATTGTCGGCAAATCCGCCCCCTATTTTGCCGCGCAGGCTTCAAAGCTCTGCTTCAACACGCCCCAGTTGAGGTCGCGGCCGATAAACACGAGCCGGCTTTCCCGCTTCTCGTCCGGCTGCCAGTCACGCTGATGATCGCCCTCGACGATCATGTGGACACCCTGAATCACAAACCGCTGCGGATCATCCTTGAATGCCAAAATACCTTTCAGGCGCAGGATGTTGGGACCCTGGACCTGGGTGACCTGGTTGACCCAGGGAAAGAACAGTTCCGGATCAAGATCGCCCGCGATTAGCGATATGCTTTTGACGGAATGCGGATTGTCCTCGTGATGATGGTGCTCGTGATCGCAATCCGGGCCGCACTCATGATCATGATGGTGATGATGGCCGTGATCATGGTCATGATCGTGATCGCAGTCGGGGCCGCAATCATCTGCATGATGGCCGTGTTTCAGGAAATTAGGATCAAGCGACAGGATCCGGTCCAGGTCGAATGCGCCGCGATCCAGCACAGCCTTCAGATCAACAGCACAGCGCTCTGTATGATGACGCACTGCATAGGGGTTGATGGAACGGATACGCGCTTCGACAGCGTCCAGCTCCTCTTTCGACACCAGATCGGTCTTGTTGAGCAGAATGACATCTGCAAATGCAATCTGGTCTTCGGCTTCTTCGGTATCTTCAAGACGCTGCAGCACATGGCGCGCATCGACGACCGCAACAACGGCATCCAGCTTCGAGGCGGCCCGCACATCATCATCCATGAAAAACGTCTGCGCGACCGGTGCAGGGTCAGCGACGCCAGTTGTTTCGACGATAATCGCGTCAAAGGCGCCCTTGCGCTTCATCAGGTTTTGAACAGTACGGATCAGATCGCCACGAACGGTGCAGCAAATGCAGCCGTTGTTCATTTCGAAGATCTCTTCGTCGGACTCGACCAGCAGGTCATTGTCGATGCCGACCTCGCCAAATTCATTGACGATTACAGCGTACTTCTGACCGTGGTTTTCCGTGAGGATCCGGTTGAGCAGCGTGGTTTTTCCAGAGCCTAGATAACCGGTCAGAACCGTGACCGGAATTTGAGTGCTGGATGCATTGTCTTGGGACACAGACATTGGGATTCCCTGGTGCGAAATGGAAACGCCGGAGGAGGAAACGCCCTCAAATCCAGCTTTGTTTGAGCGTGAATATAGGCACAATTGTCCGTCAAAGGGAGGGGGTACTGTAAACTCCCGCCCCCTACCGAGGAAAACTCTCCGCTGGGTGCCGCTTATGCGTGCGCGAAGGAAACCAACCGCTTGTTGTCTTCATCCCAAAGCGCCAGCTTGGCGCACTTCAGGCTTTCCCAAATCGTGAGACGGTTGATAGAGGCCAGTTCCGGGCGTGCCGCCATGCATTCCTGCAGACGGTAGTTGGGAATATGGCTGCAGAGGTGATGAATATGATGCAGGCCAATATCGCCGGTGAACCAGTTCAGGATTTTTGGCAGCTTGTAATAGGAAGATCCGAGCACGGCGGCCGTCTTGCGGTCCCACTCGCCATCCTTGGACCAATGGGTTTCCTCAAACTGGTGCTGGATATAGAACAGCCAAACACCTGCCGCAGACGAAATCACGACGATCGGCGCGAACAGGAGAACGAATTCCGTCCAGCCAATCAGTGTGCCCAGCGCACCGTAGACCACCAAAATCGCGGCGTTCAATGAGAGTACACTGCTGGTCATTTTCCAGGATGGTCGTTGAATGCTGAACGGCACCCTCTGGATGACAAGAAAATGCAGAACGCCGCCCACAAAAGTCATGAAAAGCGGATTGCGATAGATCCGGTACCCAAGCCGTTTTGCAAATGGCAATGCGCGATATTCGGAAACAGTCAGCGTATCGATGTCTCCAATGCCCCGGCGGTCCAAATTTGCAGAGGACGCGTGATGAAGGGCATGGGCCCGTTGCCAATAGGCATAAGGGGTCAGCGTGAGAATACTGGTCAAGCGGCCTACCGTGTCATTTGCCGTTTTGGAGGCAAAGAATGAGCCGTGGCCGCAGTCATGCTGGATAATGAAGAAGCGAACGATCAATCCGGCGGTTGGTAGTGCGAGCGCCAGGGTAATCCAGTAGCTGTACTCAAGACTGAAATACATGGCGCTGAAGAGCGCAAGAAACGGAATAACCGTGGTCAGGATTTGGCGTGTTGCGCGCCAGCCATCGGGCGTACGGTAGCGCGCGCAGTGAGCTGCCAGCTCTTGAATGTCGTTCTGGAGCAAAGGAATATCCCGGCTTCATTTGGTTCGTGGGAGAATTCCCTCGGCAGAGGTCGTGACAGACACGGCCTATCAGGTCAACGAGCGTTACGTCGCAGCGGCAAATTAAGACTGTTAATCGCCAAGAATCTCGTGATATTCCACCTGCGGGACGCAAGATTGGAAACATGCAACCAAATACTCTGCCTGTCTTCGGTTATGGTGACGAATCTCTGTCATCAACCGGTGCAAAATGCGCCTACCGGGAAGGCCCGCAAGTTGAGTGTATTTTTTGAGGAACTGGATTACCGGCCAACGGCCATTGGCGCACTCAGCCTGAGGCGGCGGAAGGACCTCTCATCAGGAGAGGACATCTACGAAATCATACTCGGCGATGCCTATCTGATGTCGAGCCGGTTTACTGTCGCTGAAGAAGAACTCTCCCGCCTGGGCCTTGCAGCAACAACAGGAACCAACCTAGATGTGGCCGTGGGAGGTCTTGGCCTGGGCTATACCGCCAAGGCGGCTCTCGAAAACGGGAAAGTCGGATCGTTGCACGTGATTGAAGCGCTGGACGCGGTCATCGACTGGCACCAGGATGGCCTGCTTCCGGTCGGGCGGGAACTAACGGCTGACAATCGCTGCAGCTTTCAACATGGCGACTTTTTTGAGCTCGCGGCATCAGCAACGGGCTTGGATCTATCTCGGCCAAACCGGAAGTTTCATGCGATACTGGTTGACATCGACCATTCGCCAACCAACGTACTCGATCCCAAAAACCTGGCTTTCTATCAGCCCGACGGGCTTCAAAAACTGGCGGCCCACCTTCACCCTGACGGTGTTTTCGCGCTGTGGTCGAACGATCCGCCGGATGCCGCCTTTGAGACCAGTCTGAAGACCGCTTTTTCAGAGGTTGAAAGCCACGTCATTCCGTTCAGGAGCCCTTTGAACGATGTCGAAGAAACCAACACCGTCTACGTCGCCAGGCTTTAAATGCCGAACGTGAAGGAACAACTGTTTGCCACTTCCCGCCTTTCCCGAATTGGCAAAATTCGGGTAGACCTGAATGAACGCTGGACTTATGGCCGCAACGCCTAAGCCCGCCAACAAATTCAAGTGGGTGGAAAATGCTCAAGACAATTGCCGGATTTGACCGCATCGGAGAGGAAAACGCATTTGCCGTACTGGCAAGAGCGACCCAGCTGGCCTCGGAAGGCCGCGACATTATCAACCTCGGGATCGGTCAGCCGGACTTTCAAACGCCCGGACATATCGTCGAAGCAGCCATCAAGGCCCTGAAAGATGGCCATCATGGCTATACGCCGGCGACCGGCATTCTCCCTCTTCGCGAAGCGGTTTGCGCCGATCTGCTCCAGCGCGTCGGCGCCGCGCCTAATCCAGACAACGTACTGATTGTACCCGGCGGCAAGGTTACCATGTTCATGGCAATCTTGATGTTTGGTGAGCCGGGCGCGGAGATCCTTTACCCGGATCCCGGGTTCCCGATCTACCGGTCGATGATCGAATTCACAGGTGCCAAGCCGATTCCCGTGCCAATCCGCGAAGAAAACGACTTTGCTTTTTCCGCCGAAGAAACCCTGGCACTAATCAACGAAAGGACCCGGCTGGTCATCCTGAACTCACCTGCGAACCCGACCGGCGGCGTTACACCTCGAGCGGAGATCGAAAAACTGGTGGCCGGGCTGGAAGCCCATCCGGACGTGGCGATCCTCTCGGACGAAATCTACGCCCAGATGACCTACGATGGCATGGAGCATGTCTCGCTCTTCGGCTTCGAAGAGCTGCGCGACCGGCTTATTCTTCTCGACGGCTGGTCCAAGACCTACGCAATGACCGGATGGCGAATGGGGTATTCTGTCTGGCCGGAGGGCCTGATGGACAAGGCGCGCAAACTGGCGGTCAATGCGTGGTCCTGTGTCAACGCTCCCGCACAATTTGCCGGGCTTGCTGCTTTGACAGGTCCACAGGATGAAGCCCGAGCCATGGTCGCCGAATTCGACAAACGCCGTAAAGTGGTTGTTGAGGGTCTGAACGCCCTGCCAGATATCGCATGCCGCACGCCCTTGGGTGCTTTTTATGCGTTCCCGAACATCAAGGCGACCGGATGGAAGGCAAAAGCACTTGCATCCGCGCTTCTGGAAGACGCAGGTGTCGCTGTGATCGGCGGGCCTGACTTTGGAATCCTCGGCGAGGGATACATACGCCTGTCCTATGCGAATTCGACAGAGAACATTCAACGCGCCTTGGAGCGTATGGGAGATTTCCTGAGTTCGTGCAAAAACACGTGATGCTGCTGACACTCTTTCGTAAATAAGTTGCAACTCACCTGACTACACAGCGATACAGAAACGGCTTGGATCTGCTGCTCGACGCAACTCTGTCGGACACCAAGTCCGCTATTTGAGTTTTTTGTTGCCGCTCTTCGCCAAATCTGGTGCCATTCAAATTCATTTGTAAAGGCATGACCTAGCATGAAGTTTGGGGCAAAACATATTGGGATCATTGCGGCCGTAACCGCCGGCATCTATTGCCTGGCCGTATTCTCTGTTGTTCATCTTCATAATGCCGCCCGCTTGCAAGCCGCTGACCATCTGGTGATTGGTGGGGGAGGATTTATCTTCAATTACAGGATCTCTGAGATTAAAGCTGGAATTACGGTTGCCGTTGTAAAGGAGTTGCCCTCAGGTTCGGATTTGGTCGCAGAATTTGAGACACAAGGTGACGGCATCCTTACACTTCGCTCAAGAGCAGAGCCAGGAAAACGCGGATACGCTTTTGAGACTGGTCCTCTGATTAATGTAGAAGCGGAAAAGAGCTACCGCGTTGTCGTGAGGTTGCTTGCCGAAAGAACTGGCGAACAACTTGAACAGCACGAGACATTTCTAAAATCTGGAATAGCACCTCATGCGATGCCAGAAGAGCCACTCACAATTGGCCCAGGCTATCATCCAAATCCCGGCATACAGCGGCCACCGACTGCCGAATCGGCCACTTTCAAAGAATAACTGAACATAAAACTGGAATGCGGGCTTCTCCTGCAAGATCCATAGCATATATTCAAGAAATAGCACATTTTCTCGCAGAAGTAGATAAGGCGCATAATTTAGCGCCCTGCGATTAATCTTGCTTAATACACTCTATAAAAGAATGGAAACTCAATACACCTTAAAGAAATTTATTGCGCACCTAACTGCAGAAAGATAAATTTGTTGAGGGCCATCCAGCAAAGTATGAGTTTATTCAGTTTTTTTCTTTATGCATGTCGTAGAGGACAGGCGGACGAAGAACATGACTGAAAAGTCATTCGAAAACAGTATCAGCATAGATCTTGAGCGTTCATTCGGCGCGCTCGAGGAAAGCGTTGTCATTACCGGACCGGACCGGACAATCCTGTTCGTAAACCGTGCAGCCGAAGACATTCTCGGCTATTCAAAGCAGGAAATGATCGGACGGGTAAGCGAGTTCCTCTTCGCCAATCCAGAAGACTTTCATGCCGTCGGGCAAATCTATTCCGAGCGCAACCCGGCAGACGCCCACAATAAATTCTCAATGCAATACCGCCGCAAGAACGGCAGGGTGTTCACTGCAGAGGTCGTAAGCGCTGCGCTTTACGATTCTGTATCGAAGCATATCGGTTTTTTGTCGATCGCACGGGATATTACGGACCGTCTCGCGTTGGAAACCATGCTCAGCGATGCGGCCTCCACCCTAGAAGACGCGTTGGATACGATCTCAGAAGGATTTGCCCTCTACGACAAAGAGGATCGCCTGATCATCTGCAATGAGAAGTACCGCGAGATTTACTCCCATTCTGCGCCAGCCATCATTCCCGGTAAGAGTTTCGAGGAAATCCTCCAATACGGCCTGGACCGCATGGAGTATGATACCCGTGGGAAAACAGACGAAGAGTGGCTGGAAGACCGCCTCAAATGGCACCAATCTGCTGATGGTCAGCCAATCGAACAGCTGCTTGGCAATGGGACGTGGTTGCAGATCTCGGAACGCCCTACCCGTTCTGGCGGGCGCGTGGGCATCCGAACTGATATTACCGAGCTGAAAGCAGCACAGCAAAAAGCAGAGCAAGCACACCGTGACCTCAGCCTCCTGGCGGACAATCTGACCAGCGCCATCACCGAGGTCGATCTAGAAGGCAACTGTGTTTTCATCAACAAGGTTGCCGCTCAGTGGTTTAACGGCACAAGGGAGGAGATCCTCGGAACAAAAATCCGCAACAGATTTCCCGAGGCAACGCGCAATAGGACTGAACCTTTCATAAACCGGGCACGATCGGGCATTCCAACAAGCGTAGAGATGGAAATTACCTTCCCGGACAATGTGGCCAGAGAGGCTTTCGTTGAATACACGCCAAAGATCGACGAAAACGGCAAACAAGTCGGCCTGATTGTTTTTGCAAACGACATTACGGACCGCAAACGCACAGAACGCACTCTGGCAGAGCTCTATACGATCACTTCCGCGAGAGAGCACGAGTCAGACGAGAAAATATCGATGATCCTTTCGCTGGGATGCCGGCATTTCGGATTGGACTTCGGCATCGTCAGCAACATTGTCGATGAACACTACACTGTAACTCACGTGGAAACACCAAATGGCGAAATACCAGTGGGGGTCACTTTTCCGCTCGGCGAAACCTATTGCGTTCACACCTACGCATCGAACAGCCCCATTGCAATTGAACACACCGCAGCATCCGAGCTGGCGGACCACCCGTGCTATGAAAAGTTTGCCCTGGAGACATACATAGGAGCACCGCTGCTGGTCGACGGCCAGAGGCACGGCACAATCAACTTCACATCCGCGCAGAAACGGCTACGCAAGTTTTCTCAAACCGACAGGGAAATCATCCGCCAGTTCGCCGATTGGGTCGGCAACGAAATCGCCCGCCAGAGAGACCATAAAGCCCTCATGGAAGCGCACGCCCGTCTCGAGCGGATCGCCAGTATAGATGATCTGACGGGCATCTTGAACCGCCGCGCCTTCATGGAGCGCGCAGCGACCGAGATCTCCAGATACCGGCGTACCGGCAAGGAGTTTTCGGCCGTTATGCTGGATATTGATCATTTCAAGTCAATCAACGACACCTATGGGCATGCTGCTGGTGACAATGTGCTGAAGGCCTTTGTTGAAATCATCAACAACGGTCTGCGCACCGTTGATGTGTTTGGGCGGGTCGGCGGTGAAGAATTCTGCATCATTCTTGATGGCAGCGTTAGCAAGGATGCCCTGATGGTCTGTGAAAGAATCCGGAGGAACATAGAGGATCGATGCCGCGTCGAGCCCATTTCCTGGGACATCACATGCAGCATGGGAATAACCACTGTCACGAAAGAAGACGTCGAGTTTTCTATGCTTCTTCAAAGGGCCGATCAGGCGCTTTATCAAGCCAAGGAAAATGGCCGCAATTGCTGCGTTCTTTTTCAGGATGAACGCCAGAGTCAGGCAAATACAATCTAAGTGGGTCTCACTCTGACAAATCGGCGCGACATGCTCTAAAACCTTCGCGCTTTTTTCGGGAAAACCGAGCTCTCTCTGATCTGAAGTTTCGGCTCGATCAGAATTGGCTTGTTCGGAACACGTTCTCCAGCAATCTGGCGCAGCAAAGTTAAGGCGGAAAGCCGGCCAATTTTGTCCGCATAGTTGCAAACCGTCGTAAGAGCTGGTGCCAAATTCGCAGAACCATCAACGTCATCATAGCCGGTGATTGCAATATGCTCGCCTGGGAGCAGGCCGGCGCGTCTAAGGACAGGCATCATGCCAATTGCAATCATGTCATTAAAACACATGACAGCGGTTGGTTTAGCCGGCGCATTCATCAGTCTTGCAACAGCATCCCGGCCATCTGCCTGAGTAATAAGTTCAGGTAGATCGATTTGCTGATCAGGATCGATGCCGGCTTCCTCCAATGCCTTGCGCCATCCCAGGTTCCGGTCGCGGCCGGTAGAACTCGCCCGGCGTCCGCCAACCATAGCTATCCGCTTGTGCCCCTGTGAAATCAGATGCCGCGTCACCTCGTAACTACCCGTGACATCATCTCCATGCACGCTGGGCGCCCAAACACCTGACAACTCCCTGCACATCAAGGTCACCGGGATACCCTGCCCAACCAGGCGGTTGATCTCTTCCGCTGACGTGCCAATCGCGGGACACAATATCAGGCCATCAGCGCGATGCTGCAGCAAGGTGTTCACAAATGCTCTTTGGCGTTTCACATCGTCCCGGTGATTGCAGATGAAAATCATCTGCCCCTGCTCTTCCATCACATCCTCAAGCGACGAGAAGATTTCGGCAAAATACGGGTTCATCAAATCGTGAACGGCGACACCGACAATCTGGCTGCGCGCAGTTCGAAGTGAGGCAGCAGACCGGTTGTAGATATAACCGATTTCCTCAGCGGTCAGCTTGACTTTGGCACGGGTTTCTTCCGCGACCAACGGACTGTCGCGAAGTGCCAGCGAAACCGTCGCCGTGGAAATCCCGAGCTGATCTGCAATATGTCCAAGGGTCAGCCGCTTTTCCGGTTTGCCCGGCAGTTCCGTTTTTTGCGAAGAAGTTTCCGATCGACTATCGGGATTGTCTTGTGCAGCAGTATTGTCGCCAGGCGAATTTTCAGGCGCCTTGTTTCTTGTCATAGTCTAGGTCTCATGCCGAGCCAGCCCTGTAAATCTGCGATACTTTGCTCGCAGGTTCGGATTGGCATTTGCAAGGTTCAATTCCGTTTGGCTTGCGGCGCTGAGGCATCGAAATCCTGCCTCAGGTTGACGACTACCCTGCGATTTTGCGACTGGCAGGTGATGTCGTCGCAATCGGTGACAGGCCGCTCGATCCCGTAGCCCTTGACCCACATTCTCTTGCGATCAACGCCGCGCGATGCCAGAGCCGTATACACGGCTTGCGCGCGCTTCGTCGACAACGCCTTGTTGGCCGCTTCACCGCCCGGCTCATCAGCGTGTCCCTGGATCTTGACCAGCCAGCGCTTGTTCTTCTTCAGCCAATCCGCTTGCCTGACGATGCTCATCATCGCTTCGTCGGAAATCTTGGAAGATCCCTTGTCAAAATACACCCTGCGACCCACGTTCAACATGAAGTCTTCTTCCGACCCAGGCTTCATGTCCACAAACCCGGCCGCCGTCGCATTCGTTACGTCGGGCGTTGCGAGATTGCTGGCGCTGTTGCAACCGCTCACAAGAAGGCCAAAGACCAACAGGCCAATCAGTCCTGCCATACGCATAAGAGAATTTACCTTCAAATCGACCCCCGTCAGAAGGAAGCAGCTTTTTACACCTGCCTGCCGCCCCGGCGTTTAGAGCACTCCCGTTACAAAGCAACGGAAGCGCCTCCGGCAGCTATTATCGCGATATTCCAGACGGATGCCCAAATCCGTTTTACCTGGGAACTTGATTTTCCGCCTGCTGGTTAGCCTGCACTTGCACCCAAATGCTCAAGAACAAGTACACGTGTGCCTTTCGGGCAGCGTTGATATAGGTCTATCACATCTTCCGGGAACATCCGGATACAACCGCTGGAAACATCACGGCCAATGCTCCACGGCTCCAGAGTGCTGTGCAAGCGATAGCCAAGATCTGCTCCATTGCGATACAGATAAAGCGCGCGCGGACCAAGCGGATTGTTGGCAGCCCCGCCTTCGACCCGGCGCGGCAATTCTGGCTGGCGCTTCAGCATTTCAGGCGGCGGAACCCAGCGCGGCCAGATTGCCTTGCGGTCAATCCGGGCCCGGCCGTACCACTTGAAGCCTTCCCGTCCAACGCCAACTCCATAACGGAGCGCGGTGTTGTTTTCCCAAACTACGTAAAGAAAGTGGTTGCGCGTATCGACCACGACCGAACCGGGAGGTTCGGAGCTAAAGTATTTGACCATCTGGCGCCGCCAGACCGGATCAATCTTGTCGAAATTGGTCCGGCGGTAACGAAAACCGTTGTCGGATTCATAGCCATTGAAATAAGCGTTCGCGGCAGCATTGGCGAATGCTGGCGTGCGCAGGGTCATAGCGGCCCCGAAAGCCGCACTGCCTGCAAGAAGCGACCGGCGTGTAATCGGCATCGTATTCCTCCCATACCCTTATTGCCGGACAAAACATCCGGTCTCGGCGGAACAGAGCAGACCCGGATAATCACCGGGGCCCGAATAAATCAACGGTCTCAAGAGATCACTTCTTCTGACCGCCGCGCCATTAAGCCCGGATTATCGGCATAGCGTCAACCGTTTGACGTCAACGGGCGGACCTTATCTGCTCCCTGTAAAGGATATAGAGACCGGATGCGACGACCACCGATGCCCCCACCACGGTGCTCCAGGTCGGGATATCGGCGAAAGCGAAGTAACCAAGCGCGACCATCCAAACAATCTGGGAATAGATAAAGGGAGACAGCAACGGCGCCGGAGCGAGACGATGAGCAAGAATGAAGAACCAGTGCCCGACAGCCCCCATCACACCGGTCATCATCAACAGGGTCCACTCTAGGTATCCTGTTGGAGGGACCCAGGCCGACAGGCCCGCAGGCGTCATCGCAACCGCGCCCGCCAATCCGGAGAAAAACAGCATGCCAGTCGGTGAATCCGTTGTGGCCAGCATACGGGTTGTCAGCGCATAGAATGCATAGGCAATCATCGCTCCCACCGAATAGATGGCCGCCCAATGCATACCTCCAAGGCCCGGCTGGGTAACGATCAAAACGCCGATGAAACCAACGATGATGGCCGCCCAGCGCCGGATTCCGGCCCATTCGCCAAGAAGTGGGCCTGCCAGTGCCGTGACGATAAATGGCGCAGCAAACAGGATCGAGATGGTTTCAGCAAGCTGCAGGTATTTGACAGCGAAAAAATTGCAGACCGTCGTCGCAAGCATGAACAAGGCCCGCATGAGCTGAAGTAACGGCCGCTTGGTTTTCAGAACCGAGGGCGAACGCCAAAGCTGAAACAGGACGGCCACCAAACCAACATGGACTGCAAACCTGACCCAGACGATTTGCACCGGCGGCAACGTCTGGCTGAGATATTTTGCAGAGGCATCCAGAACTGAAAAGCATAGGCATGCGACCATAAGCAGGCCAATGCCGGCAAGTTGCGCACGCGCAGCGCCATCCGCGCCAGGCGCCGATGTATTCGGACGAGCGGTAGTCATACAATTTTTCCTGGGAGCCGAAGTGAATTCGAACGGCTTAAGATAAAGCTTTACCTGCTAAAGCGTCATTTCAAAAGGTCGGATTACGCACAAACGGTACGCGCACTAACTAATTAGCAGACACAAACCAAACAGGCTGGTGCGAAAACAAATGCTGAACTAACGTTTGACCAGGCGAACACGTAACCTTCTCTAGGTCACGGACGTATAAATGCGATTGAAATGGTGGAAATGAATTGGTGCGGATACAAGGCGCGAGCGTGCAGGAAACCTACCGGTTTTCAAAGGCTTGCAACGCTGTTGCCGGGCAAATTCATCCCATCGCGTAGCGACGCCAAAACGGCTTCGATCTGCAGCGTCAAACCGCTCAACCGGGCAACCAGCCCGTTTTTCGCGGTTTTCCTTGCCGATCCTTGCCGTTTATGGCGCCATTTCAGTCTCATTTATGGGTCCGTGACCTGATCCAATCCTGTCCTCACCAACGGCTCCAAACCATGCCCAGCGCTTCGATCGAAACCACAGTTGGCCCCTTGTGCGTCACGGTAGACAGTGGTGCGATCACCCGGCTCGACTGGCGCATGGCGCGAGACGGCGAACCATGCGAGGTCACGCGGGAAGCCATCGCGCAACTCACCGCCTATTTTGCAGGTGAATTGAAAAACTTTGACCTTCCGCTCGCTCCGGCAGGAAATCCGCTCCAGCAGGGTGTCTTTCAGGCAATGCTGGATATTCCCTATGGCGAAACCCGCACCTATGGCGAGATTGCAAAGGAACTTGGAACCTATGGGCAGCCTGTTGGACAAGCCTGTGGTGCGAATCCGATCCCGGTAATCATTCCTTGCCACCGCGTGCTGTCTGCAACCGGACTTGGAGGTTATTCCGGCGAAGGCGGGCTGGATACCAAGATAACTTTATTGAAGCTGGAAGGCGGCTACCCCTTCCTGCTCTGAAACGGGAATGCAGCGCCTTCTCTAGGTCAGCACGGTTCCAACCAGATACGCAACAAGACCGATCACAAGCCAGACGGCAATCCCACTTCGGAATACAAGCCTGCCACTCTTAGCGTGGCCACCAATAGATGCACCTATCGATCGCCCACGCCCTCCCAATGACCGGTCGGAGACCCGTTTAAACCTGGATTTCAATGCCGCGGCACGCTTTGCGCCACGATCTTCATTCAGCCGGTGTTTTCTCATTGGTCCTGTTCTGGCGGCCATTCTAATAAAGCGTTCTGAACCTCAGGTAGGAATTTCTCAATCGGACTTCAAATCGGCCAGCTGGTCACCTCAACCGCGCTGGTGTCTTGAAGCAGCAATATATTCCGCCTAACAAGGGGGCATCTTCATCTGAAAGATTTCCATGACGACCTCCGACGGCGCTCCAAAAGATATGCATCATGCGGGCGGCAAGGCCGATAGCCCGGCTTTGACCGACATCTGCAGGGTCTCCTTCAAGGTCGGGGTCTTTTCATTCGGCGGCCCGGCAGCACAGATCGCGATGCTGCATCAGGAATTTGTCGAGAACCGCAAATGGCTCTCGGAAGACCGTTTCCTGCACGCACTCAACTACTGCATGCTGTTGCCGGGGCCAGAAGCTCAACAATTGGCAACCTATTGCGGCTGGATTGCAGGGCGGACGCTCGGCGGACTGATATCTGGCCTGCTTTTCATACTGCCAGGAGCCTTTGCCATGGCTCTGGTCAGTTATGTTTATGCCCGTTTTGGAAATGTCGCCCTGATCGAAGCCGTCTTTTACGGCATCAAGGCAGGCGTCCTGGCTATCGTTGTCCAGGCGCTGCTGAAGATCGGCCAGAAAGCCTTGAAAAGCCGGTTGGCCTGGGGATTGGCGCTCGCGTCGTTTTGCGCCCTGTTCTTTTTCAACGTCCAATTCCCGCTCGTGATTGTCGCTGCCGCCGTGATCGGTGTTGCCTTCAACCGCAAGGGCGGAGAGCCTGCGCCAGAAGACGCAACGAAGGAGACAAATGGCCAGCAGGAGGCGGCCTCTGTCTCTTCAACATTTAAAATGCTGACCATCGGTGTTCTGGTCTGGGGCTTCCCTCCTGCCGTCGCAGCAGTATTGCTGTTTCCAGATCACCTGCTTCTCGACGTTACCCGTTTTTTTGCAACGCTTGCTGCCGTAAGTTTTGGTGGTGCCTATGCGCTCTTGAGCTATATGGCTCAGGTTGCCGTTGAGACCAAAGGGTGGCTTTCGGCAGGCCAAATGCTGGATGGATTGGGTCTGGCAGAGACCACCCCCGGCCCGTTGATCCTGGTGACACAGTTTGTTGGATTTCTCGCTGGCTGGAAGTTTCCCGAGCCCTTCAACCCGCTAACCGGCGGACTGTTGGCTGCCACCATGACGACATGGGTGACGTTTACACCCAGTTTTCTGCTGGTGCTGGCTGGCGCCCCATGGATGGAGAAACTGCGCGGCAATCAGAAACTGTCTGCGGCTCTGTCAGGAATTACCGCGGCCGTAACCGGAACCATACTCAATCTGGCAGTCTGGTTTTCAATGAACGTACTGTTCGGATCTGTGGCCGAAACAAAGGCCGGTCCGGTAAACTTGCTGGTGCCGGATTTTGCGACCCTGGACTACGTGCTGGCCACGATAGCAGTCATTGCCGCAATATTGGTTTTTGTTGCGAAACGCGGTATTGCGACGGTCATCGCAACAACAGCACTCCTGGGTCTGGGCGCCCGATACCTGCTGTAGAAATCAAGCAGTTTACGCAGCTGGTTCCAGCTCGCCTCCTGGCTCGGCATCCAGATCGCTTTCATGTTCAGGATCTGTGTCGACAGCAACGGACAGGTTCTTTTCGATCTGCCGAAGCAACTTGCGAAGCTTCTTGCGGTCTTTGTCATCTAGGCCGGCCATCGCTTCACGTTCCAGCCTCTTCCAGGCCTTGTCGACAGAGGCCACCAACTCCCTGCCAGTGTCCGTCAAATGCACACGGGCCAAACGGCCATCGGTATCTGATACTTGCCGCCGGACATAGCCTTGAGCCGAAAGGCGCGTTACCATTTTTGTCACCGTCGGCGGCTGAACACCGAGCGCCAATGCCAACTGGCTCATGGTCCGCCCATCGGAATCTGCCAGAACCTTCAACACCAGTTCCTGACCGGGATGCAGCCCGATCCGCGTCAAATGTCCACCGGACCGCGCCCGTTGTGCCTTGGCCGCCTGGACCAGACGAAAGGTCACGCTCTTCTTGTAGTTAAATGCCATCAGTTGACGCCCTCAGCTGAGGCACCACTTTAAATCATCGGGTGCCGGATAAAATCGGCGGAAACCTAACGAAGTTATTTAACCGTCAAATGACAAAGCCGAAGAAAGTTCGAAAATCAGAACTTTCCAAGACGTTGCCTAACTTTAGCCAGGTAACGGCTTCTGCTGTGGTCCGTGGAGGTGTCCATCTTATAGTGAGCGAGATAAAGCGATTTGCAGCTCGGGGCACACAAAGCCTTCATGCCGCGAAGTATGGTTTTCCGGCCCGGCTCTCCCATGAACTTTGAAATCAGCCATGTCGCCCCGCACGTGGTGACGACCGCGATTTTCCGAATGTGCTGCATCTTCGGCTTCATGCCGGATGCCTCCGACGGCATTTCGAATGTCACATGCGGAACCCAGACCCGGTCGAGCCACCCCTTCAACATCGCAGGCAGGCCGAACCACCATGTCGGATAAACAAAGACGAGCATCTCGCACCACATGATTGCTTCAACATGCTCAGCGACCGGTTCGACGTTCTTGTCTGGCTCGTGGTACCCGCGGCGTTCATCCGCATCCATCGCCGGGTTGAACCCCTCGGCATAAAGATCAATCACCCGGACTTCATGCCCAGCATTTTCAAGTGTCTCTACCGCGGCAGTCTTCAAGGCCGCATTATAGCTTTCCGGACACGGATGGCTGTAGACCACTAAAGTCCGCATCAAAACGCTCCCATCTTTGAATGAACTTTGCTTAAAAAATTCTCGCGCTGCGCCTGGGTGACACGATTCATGTCATAGAGGGCGTAGTAGCCCACCGGCGCACCCGGTTTGATCAAACCGCGGAACAGGCGTGTTGCTATTTTGCGAGGCGGATCCCCAACCAGAAAGGCACGCAAACGCGTTCCGCCATAGGTTGTCACGACTGCCAGTTTATGGATCGATTGGAGATTGGGAACAACCTTGCCATCTGCCATTTTGAACGAAACGCCGGGCAAAAAGACCCTGTCAAGAAACCCCTTCAGAATCGCCGGATAGCCGAAATTCCAGACCGGTGTCACGATGACCAGCGCCTCAGCCTTCAACAATCGCTCGACATAACCTGAAACAGGCAGGCGGTTATGCTCAAGGTCGTGATAGGCGAGGCGTTCTTCCCGGCTCAGCCGCGGTTCGAAATCTTCGGCGTAAAGGTCACAATCATCAACTTCATGACCAGCATTCTGCAGCCCATCAATCACTTTTTCATGCAAGGCAGCGGCGAAACTGCTTTCGACCGGATGTGAATAGAGAACCAGGACCCTCATATCTGTCTCCTGCTTCAAGTTCCGGACATGCGGAAGGGACGGCCCGCCGCGTTGATGCGGCCGGGCGGCCGTTTTCCGGAACCGATGACTGGCGGGCTGTTAGGACTTTTGCAGGCCCGGGAACAAAAACACTTTGTCGCTTGAATAGTCGTAGGAGGGATCTTCCCACGCGATCATCTTGCCGGGATTGAGCAATCCTTTCGGGTCCGCCTCCCGCTTGAAGGCCAGCTGCACCTCGTCGGTCTGCTTCATGCCGCCTTCTTCGAGTGTGTACCGGTGCGGATTGAATATCGGGCAGCCATTGTCCTCATGGAGCTGCATGATTTCGTTCAACCGGTCTTCTCCCTTGTAACGCACCACGGGAAGGCCAAAACACGTCACATTGCCGTCGAAGCGTACGAACTCCAGATGCCCCGGCACTTCATCTCCCAGGAGATCCATCATTGTGCGCACCCGCTCAATCTGGTTCGGATAGGGATAAAGCACCTGCAAATAGGTGATCGTCGGGTCCACACGAAGGCCACGCAAGGTGGTATGGTTCCACGATAGCTCAAAGGCAGGCGGCAACGCCTTCTTTTCCGCTTCGCTGGCAGTGTCGGAGCGGTAAAGGATCGATGCTTTGTTGTTGCGCGCGGCGAAAGTGGCAAAGGCGTCCATGGCAAAAGACGCGACCATGCAGACAACAACCGATTGATCCTTGCGAATGAATTTTTGATGGCGCAGGAAATAATCATGCGGGACAGGAGACGCGATGACCGCCAGCTGCTTCAACAGGATCCCATCCTGATTGCCAAGTTCATTGGCAAAGTGGGTACCATCCATAAAGGCGTCGAAACCGACCAGAACATCGATCCAGTCATAGGCCGCAGTCAGCGGCATCTCGACTTCCGTAATGACGCCGTTAGTACCATAGGCGTGCATGACCTTTTGCAGATCTTCTCCGGTCAAATCCAGCACCCGCGGTTCGGCTTCCATGGTAAGAACCCGCAGTCGGATAACGTTGCCCAGGTCTCGCAATCCACCCCAGTTGATCGATCCGACACCGCCAGAACCACCGGCAACGAAACCACCGATCGTGGCCGTCCTGTATGTTGATGGATGCAGCCGCAGTTCCTGTCCGGAATGCGCCCGGGTCTGATCGTCAATGTCAGAGATGATTGCGCCCGGTTCCACCACGACCGAACCAGCACGGATTTCTTTCACCTTGTTCATTTCGGCAAGGTTGAGCACCACCCCGCCGGACAAGGGCATGGCCTGACCGTAGTTTCCGGTCCCTGCGCCTCGTACGGTTACCGGAATATCCCGCGCATAGCAGGCTTTGAGAACCTGATTGACCTCAGCCTCTGACTTTGGCGTCACCACGATATCGCCGGTGACATGATCAAGCTTTTGCTTCAGGACCGGAGAATACCAAAAGAAGTCCCGGCTCTTCTGTTTCACGATTTGCGGATTGTCCTCGATCTGGAGGCCCTGCAAATCTTCCTTGAGCTGCTCAATCGTGCTCATTGTGCCGTTTCCCTTCTGTAAATCAAATGGTCCAGCTCCCGGTAGTCCGGCAATGAGGCCGTTACCGTTTTGCCGTTGCGGATCACGTCCCGCAGTCCTTTCGGGCGGGATAGGAGTTCGCTCCAGTCGCGCGCCCGAAGGAGAAGCAGATCCGCAGCACCGCCCGTCGCGAGCCGGCCATGGTCTGTTCCAATCATTTTCGCCGCCGACGTGGAAACCGTCGTGATCCAGTCAGCGATCGGATGATCAAGATGAAGGATCCGCGTCGCCTGCGCATAGACTTCAATCAAATCAAGGTCGCCATAGGCATAAAACGGATCACGAGTGTTGTCGGAGGCGACTGCAACAGGAATGCCCCTGTCCGTCATTTCATGCAGCAGCGTCACTCCGCGCCATCGCGGCGTACGGCCTGAATGGCGGTCTTGCAAATACATGTTGCACATGGGCAAGGAAATCACCTGGACCCCGGCCCTTGCGACCAGATCCAGCGTCCGGTCTACCTCTTCGGCATTTTGACGCGCCAGCGAGCAGCAATGGCCGCAAACAATTTTCCCTTCAAACCGGTTTCGAAGGGCAGCTTCTGCAATGTGAGCGAGGCTGCGGGCTTCCGAGTCGGACGTTTCATCAACATGGAAGTCTAAATCCAACCCCTTGCGCGTTGCGATCTCAAAAATAGAGTCCAGATGTTCATCAAGGCGCGGGATCATATAGGTCACCGAACCCAAAACCCCGTCGGCCTCCTCGACCCGCGCCGCGATCCGCTCCAGGTAACCGTCATCAGCATCGAGCCGGTCTATGCCGAAAAGGCACACTGCTTGAAGTTCGATCCGCCCGTGCCAGTCTTCCCGGAGCTCCTCGAACACGGGCCAGGAGATCTCGTCCTGCGGCGGAATGCTGTCCAAGTGGGTCCGCACGGCGCTGGTCCCGTGAACGAAAGCGCATTTGAGACCAAATTCCATCCGGGCTCTGACGTCTTCAGCCGACCAATTGGCGGACCGGTCTTCGCCGGTTGCCGTCAAAGCCCCCATGAAACTGCCATCCGGATTGGGTTTGCGCGGCCAGATGTGCCCCTTGTCGAGATGCGTGTGGGCGTCGACAAGCGTCGGCAACACCATGCCACGATCCAGGTCATGGGCCGCAGCATCATTGGCAAGAGTTCCGTGCGGAACAATTTGTGTTATCCGCCCATTGATGAATTCAAGATCGATGGACACGAGCTCATCTGACCTTCCATGCGCGACTTCGTCAGGAAGCAGACAGCCCGGCGCTGTGCCGTTTAGCAGCAACCCGCTTCCGTTCAAGTCCTGGCTGAGAACCTCTGGCATCTCACGTATCCCGCTTCAGAGCGCTCTCGTGCCATTTATGCAGGAGAAGGTGGGACAGGAGATTCATGGCCAGGAAAATCAGGATGCCGGTGGTCGAGATCAGGATCAATGCTGCGAACATGCGCGGAATGTTCAGCCGGTAGCTTGCTTCCAGAATCTGATTGGCAAGACCTGAGCCCGAACCAGCTGACCCGGCAACAAACTCGGCAACAATTGCGCCAATCAATGACAAGCCGCCGGCAATTCGAAGTCCACCCAAAAAGTAAGGCATAGCCGCCGGAAGCCTAAGATAACGAAGTGTCTGCCAGCGGGTCGCACCGTACATCTGGAACAGGTTACGAAGATTGTGGTCGGCAGAGTTGAGGCCAAGTGTCGTGTTCGACAGAACAGGGAAAAACGCCACGATCCAGGCGCAGATCAGCAGGCCCGCCTGAATGGAATCCACGTAAATGAAGATCAGAGGTGCAATCGCAATGATCGGTGTCACCTGCAGAATGACGGCAAATGGGAAAAAAGAGATTTCGATCCACTTCGATTGGGTGAAAAGAATTGCCAGAAACAATCCGCCCAAAGTGGCAATGAGCAAAGCTCCGAAGGTGATCTTCAAGGTGTTGACCAGCGCAACGGAAAGAATTGGCCAGTCCTTGACCAGCGCTTCCAGAACGAGCCATGGACGCGGGACGATGTAGTGCGGAATTTCATTCCAGACGCACACCCGGTCCCACAGGAAAACAGAAACAACCAAAATGACCACGGGCAGGACCCAGCGTCCTATCCGTTCAATTTTTGCAGCTTGCGCTTTTCGAATCTCGGCAGGGTCCAACGGCACAACCATTTCGGTTTCAGGCGCGATTGTTTCCTGATTGGTCAGAACACTCATAATGGCGAACTTCCCGCTATGAAGTGAAGTTTGACTGGCGGACCACCCCGCCAGGCTTCGATCCTGAAACGGCCAGATCTCTAAAGATGGTCGTTTGCATCCATTGCGGCGTGCAGGGCATCGGAAACTGTCCGGCAATAATCCCCGTAGACAGCGGATGTGCGGAATTCATCGCCACGCGGATACGGCGCATCAACGCTCATGTCGTTGACCACGCGCCCTGGCCTTGCAGCCATCACCACGATCCGGTTGGAGAGGTAGACCGACTCAAACACAGAGTGCGTGACGAAGACCACCGTCCAGCCGAACGTCTCCCACAAATGCAGCAGATCATTGTTCAGCTTGAAGCGCGTGATTTCATCCAGAGCGGCGAAGGGTTCGTCCATCAGCAGCACTTTGGGCTTCGTCACCAAGGCCCGTGCGATCGACACCCGCATCTTCATGCCGCCAGACAGTTCGCGCGGATAGCTTTCTGCAAAACCGGCCAGTCCGACCATTTCCAGCGCTTCCATCACCCGGTCCCGGGCCTCGCCTTTCGACAGGCCCTTCAACCTCAATGGCAGCCAGACGTTTCCGAAGACCGTTGCCCAGGGCATCAAGGTCGGTTCCTGGAAAACGAAGCTTAGCTCGTGTTCCTTTTGACTGGCAGTTTCCATCGGCCACTCGACTCGACCGGTGGTCGGACCTGTGAGGCTGGTGATAATCCGCAGAACCGTCGACTTGCCGCAACCCGAAGGCCCGAGGAGCGTCAGGAATTCACCCTGACGAATGTCGAGCGACATTTGCTTGAGCGCGACCGTGCCGTTGGAGAACGTCTTGGAGATCTGGTTAAGCGAAACGATGGCCGGAGGAGCCGATTGACTGGCTCCTCCCATTCCTTCCTTTATCAAGGCAGTCATGCGCACGCCTCACGGCCTTGACAATCATTTCCCGAATTTTGCACTTGTCAGCTGTCCCGCTCTCAGTTGCCGGTCAGCTTTTTCTTCAGATCCAGCCCGACGCCCTTATTGACGAACTGAAGCGTATAGGACTTGGCGTAGTCAACATCGCCACTGACAACACCAGCTTTCACCATCTTTTCAAAGAACGACTTGTTGCGCTCATCCGACATGGCACCAATGCCGTCGGTCAGGCTGTCACCGCTATCAACGATGCCGTATTCCTTGAGTTTCTCGATTGAGAAGGCGAGCTGCTCGTCGGTCATGCCCGGGTTGTCAGCCTTGATCTTCTCCAGCGCTTTGGAATTGTCGCCATAGAGGAAATTGACCCAGCCGATTGCGGAGCCGTCAACAAAGCACTGAACCACTTCCGGCTTGGTTTCGACCAACTCGGTCCGGGTTTCGACAGTGGTGGAATAGGTATCGTAGCCATAGTCAGCAATCAGAAAGATGTTCGGCTTAAAGCCACCTTCTTTTTCGATCGCAAACGGCTCTGAAGTGACATATCCCTGTTGCCCTACGGACTTGTCCGCCAGGAAGGGCGCTGCATTGTAGGTGTATGGACGAACCTGGCTTTCGGTGAAGCCGAATTCAGCGACCATCCATTGGTAATAGGAGTTCAGCCCGCCCTTGCCGATCAGAAGCGTAGCCTTTTTCAAGCTTTCCCATGTATCGAAACCGGCATTGGGATGGCTCAATATGACCTGAGGTTCTTTCTGGAAATGCGCGGCAACCACTGTGGTCGGAATGCCCTGCTCCACTGCGGAGAAGGCCTGAAGCATGTTACCGCCCATAAGGAAATCAATCTTCCCGACCGGAAGCAGGATGCGGTTGTTGGCCTGCGGCCCACCCGGCTTGATCTCTACGTCCAGGCCGCACGCTTCATAAGTGCCGTCAACAACAGCCTGGTAGTACCCGCCGTGTTCAGCCTGGGCGACCCAATTCGTGCCAAAAGAAACTTTTTCCAGCGCGAATGCACTGGTTGATACGGTCAGCGCTGCAGCAACAGCGGCAAGCTTCGTCATAGTACGCATGAGATTTCCGTCTCCTATCGCTCTAGGCCAGCGCAGATTTGAGATGCGCTAGCGTTGTGCTCTGCCGCTGTGCCTCCACAGGCCCTAGGAGCGGAACAGGCCATCATGCTAAATCACCCGAGTCAGGCGAATACTGTCACCTCCAGCAAGTGATGTGCCATTCTGACGTTTTATTTATTCTCGTCCATATTCCCTTGAATTCAGGCCGAAAACGCCCAGAACACAACGGACCGTGGTTATCGCCCCCTCCTGGCCGCAACATCCGTGCCGACGCTTCTGTCTGCACCGTGCATCATTATTGTGCATGACTGCGTGCAAAATACCAGCAGTTTGCTGTCAAAGCTGGTTGAGAGTGATTACCGAGCCCGTTAGCTTTTCAGCATGCAATTATGAATTTCAGACGACAGCGCCGCAGAAAGGCTTTCATGTCCAAACACCTAACGCCGTCAGCGATCCGAGAACCCTTCGCCCGTTACAGTCACGGTATTGAAGTTCCTGCCGGGCACAGGATTGTCTTTGCGTCTGGTCAGCTCGGCATCTCGGCTGATGACACCATACCACCAGACGTGGAAGGACAGACCCGTCTTTGCTTTGAGAATATCAAGGCGATCCTTGCGGAAGCCGGAATGGCATTGTCAGACCTTGTGCGCATCAACGCTTATGTGACGGGCCGAGAGCATCTGCCCGGCTACATGAAAACGCGCGACGAATTCACAGCCGATCCACCGCCTGCTTCAACGCTCATGATCGTATCCGGATTCGCGCGCGAGGAATTTGTAGTCGAAGTTGAGGTGATCGCAGCGGGTGAATGACTGGACTGTTGGCTCAACTGATGTTCTGAAGATTATTGGGCCAAGGACACAGTTTGACTGCACAGCCAGTCCATTTTCCCCAACCGGCCACTTGCGCAACAGGAAAAACAATTTAATGAATAAACGATGGTCAGCAAATGGCCGGGTGTCATGACTTGAGACACCTGATTATGAACTGAATTCCCCTGTGCGGAACTCGGGCAACCTGAAACCGGTTGCTATCTAAGCCTGCAGGTCCGAGCAAAAGGACCAATTTCATGCGGTTATGGATCAAAGACCCGATTGCCATTCTGGCAGACGGCGCTGAACGCGGTGTCGTTGTAGAAGATGGGGTCATAGTTGAGCTCATCGGCTCCGGAAAGGAACCGATGCTGCCCGTTGATCAGACCTTCGATGCCTCTCGGCATGTGATCACGCCAGGCCTGGTCAACACCCATCACCATTTCTTTCAAACACTGACCCGCGCGCACCCCGATGCGATCAACAAGGAGCTCTTTCCCTGGCTTCAGGCGCTCTATCCAATCTGGGCAAAGAACGTAACCCCCGAGACATTCCGGCTCGGAACCCGGCTGGCGCTGACCGAGCTGATGATGTCGGGCTGCACAGCAGCTTCTGACCATCACTACCTATTTCCAGATGGCCTCGAAGCGGCCATGGACATACAGGCTGAGGAAGCCGAGCGTGTCGGCATCCGCATGACGATCACCCGCGGATCAATGAACCTCTCCCAAAAGGACGGCGGCTTGCCGCCAGATACCGTTGTTCAGGATGAAGACACCATCCTTGCCGATTGCGAGCGGGTTCTGTCGCGTTATCACAACACGTCGAAGGGGTCTAAACTGCAGGTCGCTTTGGCACCTTGTGCGCCATTCACTGTCACCAAGCGCCTCATGCAGGAGAGCGTTGCTCTCGCGGAAAAATACGATTGCCGGCTGCATACCCATCTTGGCGAGACCATAGACGAAGACAATTACTGCCTCGAAAAATTCAACTGTCGCCCGGTCGACTATCTGGAAGACTGCGGCTGGCTGAATGACCGGGTCTGGCTTGCCCACGGCATCCACTTCAATGACGATGAAGTCCAACGCCTGGGCCATGCTTGCGTAGGCGTTTGCCATTGCCCAACGTCCAATATGGTTCTTGCATCCGGCCAATGCCGGACAAAGGAACTGGAAGCTGCAGGGTCTCCCGTCGGGCTAGGGGTTGATGGCTCAGCCTCCAACGACAACTCCAATCTCATCGAAGGCGTCCGCCATGCCCTTATGATCAATCGTCTGACTTATGATGCAGCCTCGGTTACCCATTTCGACGCCTTCCGATGGGCTACTGAAGGGTCCGCGCGTTGTCTTGGCCGGGACGACATTGGCGCGATCAAGGTTGGCAAAATGGCTGACCTGTCCTTCTATACACTTGATGAATTGCGCTTTTCCGGCGCAGGAGATCCACTGGCAGCGCTCGTCCTGTGCGGAGCCCATACCACCGACCGCGTCATGATTGGCGGCGATTGGCATGTGGTCGACGGCGTGCCGACAACAATAGATGTTGCCGAACTTCGCCACGAACACGGACAAGCGGCAAAACGTTTCCTTGAAAGCCTCTAACTCTTTCTGACCCAGGCGGTGGCGAGCAAGGAATTCGGCACCGCGAAATCCCCTTAAAATTGCAATCCCACTCATATCGCGCAATAGTATTTCATACCAGCGCAAGGGGGATCGGATGGAACAGGGTGAAAATGCTGTCACAACGACAATAGGTTCCGTTGCCACCTCAGTAACCGGTGCTGGGTCCTGGGATATATTGCTGATCATCGCGGTCATGCTGATCTGCGGGGGGCTTGGCGGATTTGCAGCCTGGCTTCTGGCGCCCAGTGTGAAGGACGACAGTGACAACATCCGCTATCAGTGGTTCGGCTATGTTGCTGTCGGAGCGATCGCCTCGATTGCAGTGCCACTGTTTCTTTCCATGGCCCAATCGACACTCATTGCCGACGGCGCCGTATTCGCG
The DNA here is from genome assembly GCA_965230705.1 of Roseibium sp. GTDB lineage: Bacteria > Pseudomonadota > Alphaproteobacteria > Rhizobiales > Stappiaceae > Roseibium. The sequence goes on from CBDDLN010000002.1 coordinate 1,810,697, forward strand.
CAGACCAACCACGCATTCATTTTTGCAGGTTTTTGTGTCATCGCAGGATTTTCTGCCAGGGCTTTCCTGTCCACGATTGCCGATAAAGTCCTTAAGGACATGCAGAAGAAGGTCGAAGAGGCTGAGCAGGTCGCGGACGACAGCAGTGGTGAGGTTGAGGAGCTCAGGCGCCTGATCCAGGACGAAGCGACACCGGTTCAACCAGATCGGACTGCAACACCAGATGCTGTCGGCGCGGTTGTCGCAAAACTGGACGACACCCATCGCAAGGTTCTTCAATCAACCGGAAGCTTGACCATGCGAACCGCCAGTGGAATCGCCAAAGGCGCTAATATGCCACGCGATGCAGCCTCCAAGATTATCGAAGACCTGATTACTAAGGGCCTGGCCGAACGCACAACGTCTCCCAGCTCAGGAAATCTCCGCTTCAAGGTAACCCCCATGGGTGTTTCCGTGCTCAACACGTTGTCGGACAGCAGTCCAGTACCACCTGTCGATTCGTTGTAGGGCATGCGTATCAAATGCGACTGTCGCGTTTGCTGCAAATTCGCCTGCGATCTCGGGAGTAGATGGCACGGATCAAAGGGGCATCAGCCTGAGTTATGACGGCGCGACCTAGTCCTCTACTTTCAATGTCCCTGCCAGAAACACGATCAACAGCGCGAGAACAGCAACCAGCCCAAAGGCTGCCCGAAGTGAGACTGCTTCTCCGATAAAACCAAGCACAGGCGGCCCGAACAAAAATGCGCCGTATCCGAGCGTTGCCACGGCAGCGAGCGCTGCCCCCGTAGACATTGTCTGGTCAGCGGCAGCCCGGGACATAGCAAGTGGAAAAATAACCGCATTTCCAAGCCCCATGATGGCGCATCCGGCCCAGACCAGCCAGATATGAGTACCGGCTACAACCAACAACGTACCGAACACGGCGGCAATCCCGCTCAACCTTGCGACAGGCACCGCCCCGTAGCGGGCGATCAATCCATCACCGGCAAACCGCATTACGACCATAGCCACGGAAAAGATCGCAAATCCCATAGCCGCCTGCGATTTTTCAAATCCAAGTTCCTGGATCTGATAGAGCGCAGCCCAGTCCGTAATTGCCCCTTCACCAAGTGCAGCAACCAGCGCCATGATCCCAACAAAGAACAGGCTTCCTTTTGGAAGGACAAATACGGGACTCTTGGCTCCGGTTTCCAGCTGAGGAGCCGGCTGAGCCAGCCACTTCGTGCAAACGGCGTAAACAACCAGGGTCGCAATGACAGCGCCCCATAAAACGAAATGGCCTTGCAGGCTCATATGCGCCCACAAAGCTGCCGCGCCGGCCGCAGCACCAGCACCTGCCCCCAAGCTGTAAATTCCGTGAAAGGACGACATCATCGGCCGGCCGGCGGCCTTTTCCACTTCAGCTCCCCATCCGTTCATGGCCACATCAAGGGAACCAATGCAGCACCCGGTCACAAAGACAAAAACGCCCATCACCCACAACGGGGACGCAAATGCCAGACTGACGACAAAGAACAAGGTTGCGATGGAGAGAACCTTGGTGACATTTGCCGCTCCGTTGCGATCAACAAAAAAACCTGCAACCGGGAAAGAGATAACCGCTCCAAACGCCATTACGAGCAGCAGCACACCAAACTGCGCTTCATTGAGATTATGTGCCTGCTTGAGATCAGGAATACGCGAGGCCCAAAGACCAATTGCAGACCCCAGGGCAAAGAAATTGATAGCGACAGCGCGGCGCGCCCGGACAACGGACATCGGCTTCTCATGAATTTTAGGAAAACGAATGGCCGGTCCGGATGGACAGGCCCGAGCTGGAACTATGTTCAATCTGCGCCCAAAGTGCAAGATTGTATAGGGTTTGGACCCTACGCAAACAATCCGGCCAAAGGTCTGCCCTGATTGGTCGTTTGGGAGATAATATCCGAAGCTCTCTGGAATGCGTCCCGGTAGGCTGCATTCGCCTCTGCCACGCGGTCCGGAACAATTTCGTTGGTCTCTTCTTGATCTGAAGAAACTGCCGCTCCGGACTGGTCAGGTTCCAGGTTCGAAGCTGGGTCGTTCGCAAAGGGGTCTGCTCCCCCACCTTGCCCCTCGCCATTGCTATCGGCAGAGCCAGGCGGGCCTCCTTCTTTCAATTCTTCTGCCTGTTCCTGACGCTTTTCGGCCTGCGCCTCCGAGAGTTGTGATCGAGCTTGCTGCGCGACTTTCAAATCCTGTGACGAAGGTTCAGCGGGCGCTGTGGCCGCCCGAATAACAATCTGCATCTTGCGGATCGTTGCATCCGGGGTTCTTTCCGTTGATGTGTCAATCTGGACTTCGCCGCCAATGGCATAGCGCTTGCCGTCTGGTCCCTGCTGGAACGTGTAGGTCGGCGCGCCCGCATATGGCCCTCCAACCCGGGCGTGAGCCTGTTCGTGAGCACGCACTTCGCGATCACGTTTCTGGAGCTCCTTGACCTGCTTTTCTTCCTCTTCGGTCAGGCCGTCTCCTTCAGCATCATTGCTGTCTTCTTCGCCCGCAGAGGTGGCGGCAGCCGGTTTCCCTGCGGCAGAAGTGGTGGCAGCTGGGTCCGGATTGCCCTCTTCCGATTGGCTATCAGCTTCCGAACCTGACTGATCCTTGCCATCAGTCTCTTCGGTTTCTTCGCTGGCTTGTAATGCCAGCACAGCTTCAGCGGTAAGCGGAGGGACACTTCCCGACTGCGCAACCTGACTGGCCGGTGCAGCTGCAGACCTTGAGGCATGCGTCTCCCCACGGCCGAGCACATGCTCGTCCGCTGCCGTTCTTACGTCCGCTGACAGCCCGCTTCCGCGCAGCCCGTTCACAGACGTATTGGACAGGAGTACGCTGATCATGACCTCATTGTCCCGCGATGCGCCTAGCAGATCGTTAACGGCTCTTAAGACTGTTCATCAGAATTACGTGAGCGTCGGCGCAATTTACCTTCAAAATCGCCTGACGAAGGCAAATTGGCGCGCTATGGTCCCGGCACACAGACCAACGGAGACGGATCACAAAAATGCTTCCACGGCGCTATTGGCACGAGATGACGACTGTCGACTTCCAGGACCCGGATGCTGCGGACTGGATCGCGGTTCTCCCTGTAGCTGCGATCGAACAGCACGGCCCGCATCTGCCGGTCTTTACCGACACAGCCATCGCCGAAGGTCAGATCCGCCGGGTGCTGGAACTGCTGCCGGAGAACCTGCCAGTCACCTTCCTGCCGACACAGGCAGTCGGCAAATCGAATGAGCACATTTCATCGCCAGGGACGCTGACGCTGTCCTGGGACACCGTAACAAAAGCCTGGGAAGAGATCGGCGACAGCGTTGCCCGTGCCGGTGTTCGCAAGCTGGTTCTTATCAACTCCCACGGCGGCAACGTCCCAATCATCGATACCGTTGCCCGGGAGCTGCGGGTCAAACATGACATGCTGGTCACCGCTACGGCCTGGGCCCGCTTCGGTCAGCCTGAGGGCGTTTTCCCAGCCGAGGAATTCACTTACGGCATCCATGGCGGCGACGTGGAAACATCCTTGATGCTTCATCTCCACCCGGAACTGGTGCGTATGGATCTGGCTGAGGATTTCACCTCGGCGCAACAGGACTTCATCAAGGAGTTCAAGTTCTTGCGCGGGCACGGACCACAGCAATTCGGCTGGAAAGCCCAGGATCTCAACCCGAAGGGCGCAGTCGGCAACGCTGCAAATGCAACTGCGGAGAAGGGACAACTGTCCCTCGATCATGCCGCCAAAGGTTTTGTAGACCTGCTAAAGGACATCCACGCCTTTGATCTGAAGAGGCTTTGGACGCCCAAGTAAACAAACAAAATGCGCGGCTTGCCTTCAAGCAAGCCGCGCATTTTTTCGGTAATTCTGTTGTGTTAGCTGTGCCGCGCCTTAGGCGACCGCACGGGCAAGCGCGCATTGCGACCAAAGGTCGTTCAGTGCGCCGACCAGACGGTCCATATCCGCATCCGTATGCACCGGTGACGGCGTAATGCGAAGCCGTTCGGTGCCTTTGGCAACAGTCGGATAATTGATCGGCTGGATGTAGATTCCATACTGATCAAGCAGGATATCGCTGATTTGGCGGCATTTGACCGGGTCCTTGATCATCACCGGTACAATATGGCTCGGATTTTCCAAGTGAGGAATGCCAGCCGCATCCAGGCGGGCGCGCAGCTTTTCAACGGCCCGGCGGTGCTGGGCGCGCTCGAACTCGCTTTCCTTCAAATGGCGGATGGATGCAATCGCACCCGCAGCCACTGCCGGCGGCAATGCTGTCGTGAAGATAAAGCCGCTGGCGAAACTGCGGATAAAATCTACTAGTGCAGCTGACCCGGTTATATAACCGCCGACTACACCGAAGGCCTTACCAAGGGTACCTTCGATCAAGGTTACACGGTCAGCGACACCATCCCGTTCGGAGATGCCACCGCCACGCTGGCCGTAGAGACCGACTGCGTGAACTTCATCGAGATAAGTCATAGCGCCGTATTTGTCGGCAATATCGCAAATCGCTTCGATTGGCGCGATGTCGCCGTCCATTGAATAAACGCTCTCGAATGCGACGATCTTCGGGCGGTGCGGCTCGATAGCAGCCAGCTTGCGCTCCAGATCTTCCAGATCGTTGTGGTTCCAGATGACCTTTTCCGCCTTCGAATGGCGAATACCCTCAATCATGGACGCATGGTTCATGGAATCGGAGAGAATGACGCAGTCCTTGAGGCGGGAGCCGAGCGTCGACAAGGCGGCCCAGTTCGAGACGTAACCGGACGTGAAGAGAAGCGCGGCTTCTTTCTGGTGCAAATCGGCCAACTCGTTTTCCAGGGTCACGTGATAGTGGTTTGTCCCGGAAATGTTACGCGTGCCGCCAGCACCCGCACCACAATGATCAAGCGCCTTATGCATTGCGCCGACGACTTTGGGATGCTGTCCCATGCCCAGGTAGTCATTGGAACACCAAATGGTGACTTCCCTCTGCCCACCTTCGATATAGTTGTCTGCCTTCGGAAACGAACCGCAACGGCGTTCAAGGTCGGCGAAAAGGCGGTAATTGCCTTCTTCCTTCAGCTGGTCAAGCTGATCCTGAAACAGCGCATCGTAATTCATCGGTCGTCTCTCCCCAACTCAAGCACCTGCGTCCGTCCTGGTGCCTTATAATACTATGCTGGCCGCGCAAACCAGTTCGTCAAAATATCACAAAGCCCCGCCATTACCAGATTGGAAAACAGGGTGCAAAATGCGCTATTCGTCGCACATGGCAATCTTGGCAAGCTGGATTGCCGAAGCACGAATTTAAGGCATCACCCCGTTAACCTTGCAACTTCACCGTTAACGAAAACTGGTCACCCACTGGAAAACAGCGGAGAAACGGTATATTGCCGCTCAACCTAAGTACAATTGCGCAGGGGCGAGTGGTCTATCTCGGTAACAAGGGCCACACAGGTGAGAACAGATTCGCTGCCAGAGGCAAAAAGATGTAGCGATTCGTCCAAAGCTAGCCCTTTCATAATTGACCGTATTGTAGTACAGTTGAACCACAATACGGTTATTGATAACAAGGGCACCGTGCGATAATGTGCGCCCTTGTCTCAAGGTAAGGCACAAAATAGTGTGCCTCATCCGGGGTCGAATGCGAAAAGGGAGGCTTTCGCTATGTCAAATATTGGATCTTTGTCATTGGGCCCGCATTGGCCAATGGCATAGTCACAGTGCCGGCGCCTTGGCGGAAGGCATATTCATGTATTCAATGTCGAACGTCCGCTGCCTCCAAGCCTATTCATGCTAACGCACAGACAATCCGCGCCCGAACGCGTTCACCGAGTCAAACCAATTCCTCAGACCAAGCCGCAACTTCAAACGAGTATCTCATATGACATCAAGCAGTAGTGTTATTGGAGCACCGAAAGAAGTGTTCCCAGGGGAGGCGCGTGTTGCGATGACCCCTGATTCCGCCGCACAGCTTCAAAAGCTGGGCTACACATGCGCCATCGAAGCCGGAGCCGGTGCTCTGGCCGGATTTTCAGATGCCGATTACGAGGCTGCTGGTGTCGAAGTGAAGAAGGACGCCGCCGCCCTTTGGGATGGCAGCGACATCGTCGCCAAGGTCCGGCAGCCCGAGGACGATGAGCTGGCGCGTCTGCGCAAGGACCAGACACTCATCACCTTCTTCAACCCGGGCGGTAACGAAGACGGACTTGAGAAAGCCAAGGCTTCCGGTGCCAATGTCATCGCGATGGAAATGGTGCCGCGTATTTCCCGCGCCCAGAAGATGGACGCCCTGTCCTCCATGGCGAATATTGCCGGCTACCGGGCCGTCATTGAAGCTGGTAACAATTTTGGCCGTTTCTTCACCGGTCAGGTTACCGCAGCCGGCAAGGTTCCGCCGGCAAAGGTTTTGGTTGTAGGCGCTGGTGTTGCCGGTCTCGCCGCAATTGGTACCTCTACCTCTCTTGGTGCCATCACTCTGGCATTCGACGTCCGGCCGGAAGTTGCCGAACAAATCGAATCCATGGGCGCAGAGTTCGTCTTCCTCGAATTCGAAGAAGCCCAGCAGGACGGCGCGGCAACGGGCGGCTATGCAGCGCCTTCCAGCCCCGAATTCCGGGAAAAGCAGCTCGAAAAATTCCGCGAGCTGGCTCCAGAGATCGACATCGTCATCACGACGGCCCTGATCCCGAACCGTCCGGCGCCGAAACTGTGGCTCAAGGACATGGTGGAAGCCATGAAACCAGGTTCGGTTGTTGTCGACCTGGCAGCTGAGCGGGGCGGTAACTGCGATCTTACCGTTGCTGACGAGAAGGTCGTTTCCGAGAACGGTGTCACGATCATCGGCTACACGGACTTCCCGTCCCGCATGGCCGCCCAGGCATCGACACTCTATTCCAACAACATTCGCCACATGATGGCTGATCTGACGCCTGAGAAAGACGGTCAGGTCAATCACGACATGGAAGACGATGTCATCCGCGGTGCCACCGTCACATACCAGGGTGAAATCACCTTCCCGCCTCCTCCGCCGAAGGTTCAGGCGATTGCCGCCAAGCCAAAGGAAAAGCCGAAGGAGCTAACTCGGGAAGAAAAACTTGAGCAGGAAGCAGCAGCCTTCAAGGCACAAACCAAACAGCAGGTGAGCCTGCTCGCAATTGGTGGCCTCCTCATGATGGCGGTTGGCCTGGTCGCTCCAGCCAGCTTCATGCAGCACTTCATCGTGTTCGTACTGGCTGTCTTCGTCGGTTTCCAGGTGATCTGGAACGTCAGCCACTCCCTGCATACGCCGCTGATGGCCGTCACCAACGCCATTTCGTCGATTATTATTCTAGGCGCACTGATGCAGATCGGTTCGGGTTCGGTCCTTGTGATCATTCTCGCCGGTGTCTCCATTTTCATGGCCGGGATCAACATCTTCGGCGGCTTCCTCGTTACCCGGCGAATGCTCGCCATGTTCCAGAAATCCTAAGGAGGCCGTAAGATGGAATTCGGTTTCACGACTGCCGTCTACGTTGTTGCGGCTGTTCTGTTCATCCTCTCACTCGGCGGTCTTTCGGGTGAGGAAAGCGCAAAGCGCGCGGTCTGGTATGGAATTGTCGGCATGGCGCTGGCAATTGTTGCCACGCTTATTGGTCCAGGCTCAGGCTTCTGGCCACTGTCACTTGCCTTGATCCTCGCAGGTGGCGTGATCGGTTACTACGTTGCCCAGCGTGTTCAAATGACCGAAATGCCGCAGCTGGTCGCTGCGATGCACTCGCTGGTCGGACTCGCGGCGGTGTTTGTGGGCTTCAATGCTTACATCGAACTGATCCGCGTTAACGGATTGGCAGAAGAAGAGCGCCACGCCCTCGAAGGCTTTGCCGCACTCCTTGCTCACAAGAGCCCGATCGAGCAGTCGATCCTGCGGGTCGAAGTGTTTCTCGGTGTCTTCATCGGTGCTGTTACCTTCACCGGTTCCGTGGTCGCATTTGGCAAGCTTGCGGGCAAGGTCACTTCAGCGGCCACCAAACTGCCAGGCGGTCACGTCCTCAATGCCGGAGCAGCAATCCTCAGCTTCGTTCTGCTGATCATGTTCCTGAATGGAGCAGGCATCTGGACGCTGATCCTGATGACATTGCTGGCGTTCTTCATCGGCTACCACCTGATCATGGGCATCGGCGGCGCCGACATGCCGGTCGTGGTTTCCATGCTGAACTCATACTCGGGCTGGGCAGCGGCAGCTATCGGCTTCTCGCTCGGCAACGACCTTCTGATCGTTGTCGGTGCTCTGGTTGGTTCCTCTGGTGCCATCCTGTCCTACATCATGTGTAAGGCGATGAACCGTTCGTTCATTTCCGTGATCCTCGGCGGGTTCGGCAACACGACCGGTCCGGCCATGGAAGTTGAAGGTGAACAGGTCGCCATTGATGCAGACGGTGTTGTGGCTGCTCTGGAAGATGCTGACAGTGTCATCATCGTTCCTGGTTACGGCATGGCCGTGGCACAAGCCCAGCAGTCGGTCAGCGAGCTGACCAAGCGTCTACGGTCTGCTGGCAAGGAAGTCCGCTTTGCGATCCACCCGGTTGCTGGCCGCTTGCCCGGTCACATGAACGTTCTCCTGGCCGAAGCGAAGGTACCTTACGACATCGTTCTGGAAATGGACGAGATCAACGATGACTTCCCTGACACGGACGTTGTAATCGTTATCGGCTCGAACGACATCGTCAATCCGGCTGCGCAGGAAGATCCGAACAGCCCGATTGCCGGCATGCCGGTCCTGGAAGTCTGGAAATCGAAACAGGTTTTCGTTTCCAAGCGCGGTCAGGGCACTGGTTACTCGGGGATCGAGAACCCGTTGTTCTTCAAGGAGAACACCCGGATGTTCTACGGCGACGCAAAAGCCAGCCTCGACAGCCTGCTGACAAAAATCAGCTAACAGCTCTCACACCAAGAAAAACCGGGTCATTTTGGCCCGGTTTTTTTGTTGCTTTTTCTGTAGTCCCAAATACCTATAAAAACCGGTTGGGATGATCATGCTTCGGCCAAATACCGGCGACTTTTCAGTCAGGTACGCACAAGCTCATTACATTCACTTTTTCGTATCTATTTGTTTTTTCTCGACAGTTAACATTGGTCAAGTCCTACCAACCACAAACATGAGATCAAGACTCCGGAATCGGTTTCATATTGAGTGCCGGAGTTTTCATGTCGCTTACCCGCGTCAGCCCATTTCTGACAAAGCAGCTTGCAGCGGTAACCCTTCTGCTGTTCGCACTTGTCGGAATCATGTTTTCAACCGCTGCCAACGCAGCGGAAATCTCCAGGTTTGTCCCAGACACACCCGTTACCGAGCTTGTTCCGGAAGCTGACCGTTATGGCCCGCTAGATCCTGACCTTGCCGTCGCGCCTGCGCTTAAGGGCAATCAAACCGTCGGTTGGGTGTTTCTGACCTCAGACTTCGTTTCCACGACAGGATATTCGGGAAAACCGATCCACACCCTTGTCGGCATCGACAAGGATGCAGTCCTGACCGGCGTCCGCCTTGTCAAACACTCCGAACCAATCGTCCTGATCGGCATCCCCGACAGCGAAATCAAGGCGGTTACCGAGAAGTATGCCGGGCTGGATCTCAAGATCGAAGCGGCCTCGGATGGCACAGCCCATGAGCTGGACATTATTTCCGGCGCGACGGTGACCATTATGGTCATTGATGATTCCATTGTCCGCGCCGGCATCAAGGTTGCCCGGAAACTCGGCCTCGGCGGCCTCACAGAGCCAGCTGGTCCAACTGGCCCGAAAATGATCATCAATCCGGACCTGGCAGAACTTTCAGACTGGATGACTTTGACTGGCGATGGGTCCGTCCGCCGGATGTCGCTGGACGTTGCCCAGGTCAATGACGCCTTTGAGCGGCAGGGAGATCCGAAAGCGATTGCCCGCCCGGAAAAAGGCCCGGATACCGACACCTACATCGACATGTATGTGGCCCTCGCCAACGTTCCAAGCATAGGCCGGTCTCTGTTGGGCGAAGCCGAATACAACAACCTGAAAGCCCGGATGAAGGAAGGCGATCATGCCATTCTTGTCCTGGGGCGCGGCCGTTATTCCTTCAAGGGATCCGGTTATGTCCGCGGTGGGCTTTTCGACCGGATCCAGCTGATCCAGCATGACATTTCAGTCCGGTTCCACGACCGCCAGCAAGCCAGGGTCGGAGAGGTCGTCGCCGATGGCGCTCCCTCCTTCACGGAAATGGATCTGTTCATTATTCCGGCCAACAGCGGCTTCGACCCGGCCCAGGACTTTCGTCTGCAATTGCTGATCCATCGCGCAATTGGCGCCATCGACAAGGTCTTTCTGACCTTCGATCTCGGCTACGAGCTGCCGGACAGCTATCTCATGCCGGAAACTCCTGTTGCTCAGGATGCAGCTGTTGCATCGGCAAATGCCGAGGCAGACGAAGCAGCACAGATTCAGCGGCTTTGGCAGCGGATATGGCGGGACCGGAAGGTTGATGTTGGAATTCTGGCGGCAGCGATTGGCATGCTGACACTGGTGTTCTTTTTCCAGATGCAGGTTACCCGCAACGAGCGCTTCACCTTCTGGTTCCGCATCGGCTTCCTGACATTCACCCTGGTCTGGCTGGGCTGGATGGAAAACGCCCAGCTGTCGGTGGTCAACGTACTTGCCTTCTTCTCGGCAATAACAACAGATTTCAGCTGGAATGCCTTCCTGATGGATCCGCTGGTGTTCCTGCTCTGGTTCTCTGTTGCAGCGGCCCTGCTCTTTTGGGGACGCGGCGCCTATTGCGGCTGGCTTTGCCCATTCGGCGCCTTGCAGGAACTTACCAACAGGCTGGCCAAACTGGCCCGCATCCCGCAATTCGAAGTTCCCTGGGGTCTACATGAGCGACTCTGGCCGCTGAAATACATGATCTTCCTCGGGCTGTTTGGTCTGTCGCTCTATTCACTGGACGTTGCAGAGCATTATGCCGAGGTCGAGCCGTTCAAAACGGCGATCATCTTGAAATTCCAGAGAGCCTGGCCGTTCGTTGCCTTCGCTGTGGTGCTGCTGCTGGCAGGGCTCTTCGTAGAACGCTTCTATTGCCGCTATCTGTGCCCACTGGGTGCAGCGCTCGCCATCCCTGCGCGGCTTCGCATGTTCGATTGGCTGAAGCGCTACCGCGAGTGCGGCAACCCATGCCACCGCTGCGCCAAGGAGTGCATGGTCCAGGCCATCCACCCCGAAGGCAACATCAATCCAAATGAGTGTCTGAACTGCCTGCATTGCCAGGTTCTGTATCAGCACGATCAGAAATGTCCTGTCTGCATAAAGAAACTGGCCAAGCGTAAACGCTTTGAAGCGCAGACAGGCATCGCAAAACCGGGCCAGGAAACCGGAAAGCCGGCGCCGATACCGGCAGAGTGAACTCCGAAGACGATAAAAGGAGATTAAGTCATGACGGAGAATTTCAAGGAAAAGGCAATGTCGCGCAGGGCCCTGCTAGGGGGAACCGCAAAGACAGCTGTCGTAGCCGGTATGGGCGCTGTTGCGCTCACCCAAGGTGGAGTTTCTGAAACTACCGCTGCAGAAGGCGGCCAGAAGTGGGAAATGGCTCCAGGCGAGCTGGATGAGTACTATGGCTTCTGGTCTTCGGGCCAAACCGGCGAGATCCGGATCCTGGGTGTTCCTTCGATGCGCGAATTGATGCGTATTCCGGTCTTCAACCGCTGCTCGGCAACCGGTTGGGGTCAGACCAACGAGTCTCTCAAGATCCTGACCGAAGGCCTGCTTCCGGAAACAAAGGAATTCCTGGCAGCGCAAGGCAAGGTGACATACGACAACGGTGATCTTCACCACCCGCATATGTCGTTTACCGATGGCACCTATGATGGCCGTTATCTGTTTGCCAACGACAAGGCAAACACACGCGTAGCCCGCGTCAACTGCACCACGATGAAGTGCGACAAGATCATCGAGATCCCGAATGCGCATGACATCCACGGCATGCGGCCCCAGAAATACCCGCGCACCGGTTATGTCTTCGCCAATGGTGAGCACGAAGCACCGCTCGTCAACGACGGCAAGATCCTGGATGATCCCTCACAATACTCCTGCATTTTCACCGCCATCGACGGCGATGAAATGAAGGTGGCATGGCAGGTGATCGTTTCGGGCAACCTCGACAACACCGACTGTGACTATCAGGGCAAATACGCTTTCTCAACGTCCTACAACTCGGAAATGGGCACAAACCTTGCCGAGATGACCGAAAGCGAACTGGATCACGTTGTTGTCTTCAACATCAAGGCGATTGAAGAAGCGATTGCTTCTGGCAACTATCAGGAACTGAAAGGTGTTCCGGTCGTTGATGGCCGCAAGGAAGCAAACTCCAACTTCACCCGCTACATCCCGATCCCGAACAGCCCGCACGGCGTTAACGCCGCACCGGACAAGAAGCACATTGTCATCAACGGCAAACTGTCACCGACCGTTTCCGTGATTGATGTCACCAAGGTGGATGCACTTTTTGCAGACAACGCCGATCCGCGCTCTGCCATCGTTGCAGAACCTCAGCTTGGCCTCGGACCGCTTCACACCGCGTTCGATGCAAAAGGCAATGGCTACACCACGCTGTTCCTCGACAGCCAGGTCGCCAAGTGGAACATCGACAAGGCAATCCGTGCATTCAACGGCGAAGATGTCGATCCGATCATCTCCAAGGTTGATGTGCACTACCAGCCGGGCCACAACTCTACCTCCATGGGTGAAACAGCCGAGGCTGACGGCAAGTGGCTGATTTCGATGAACAAGTTCTCGAAAGACCGCTTCTTGAACGTGGGTCCGTTGAAGCCGGAAAATGAGCAGCTGATCGATATCTCCAGCGACGAGATGAAGGTGGTTCACGATGGCCCGACCTTCGCCGAGCCGCATGACAGCATCATCGTCCATCGCTCCAAGGTGAACCCGGCAATTGTCTGGGACCGGAACGACCCGAGCTTCGCAGACGCTGTTCAGCAGGCAAAGGCCGATGGTGTTGATCTGGAAGACGCAGCAGACGTCATCCGCGACGGCAACAAGGTCCGCGTGTACATGTCCTCTGTGGCGCCGACCTTCAGCCTGGAAAAATTCACCGTCAAACAGGGCGATGAAGTTACCGTCTATGTCACCAACGTGGACGACATCGACGACCTGACCCACGGCTTCTGCCTTGCGAACTACGGTGTTGCCATGGAGGTCGGACCACAAGCAACAGCGTCCGTGACCTTCAAAGCGGAACGCCCAGGGGTTCACTGGTTCTATTGCCAGTGGTTCTGCCACGCACTTCACATGGAAATGCGCGGCCGGATGTTCGTAGAACCAAGGGCTGCCTGATCATGATCCGCTGCCTCCGCTCTGAACTGCTGGCGCCTGCCGCCCTTGCTATAGCCTGCCTCGGATTGGGGCTGGGTCCGGCATTGGCAAAGGACTGGTATGTGGAGGCCGGAGGCAGTGCCTTGATCAAGTTACTGGAAAAGGCGCAAGCCGGAGACACACTCCGGCTTGCGCCCGGCACCCACACGGGGCCTATCACCATCGACAAGACGATATCGCTCAAGGGTGAGCCGGAAGCCAAGGTAGTTGGTTCTGGTACCGGAAGCGTCATCACCGTTACCGCAGAAGATGTCGTGATTTCCGGCCTGACACTCACAGGATCCGGCCTTTCTCAAAAGACACTGGATGCGGGTGTCAAACTGACCAAAACTGCGCATCGCGCGGTCATCAAGAACAACCGCATTCTAGACAATCTGACCGGCGTCGATGTGCATGGCGCCAAGGACGCGAGGGTTATCGGCAATTTGATCGAAGGCCGGCGCGACATGCGCATGAATGAGCGCGGCAACGGAATCTACGTCTGGAATTCCCCCGGCTTGCTCGCCGAGTTCAACACGATCCGCTACGGTCGCGACGGAGTTTTCGTCAATACCAGCCACCGGGACATTTTCCGGAACAACCGCTTCGAAGAGTTACGATTCGCCGTTCACTACATGCATGGCAATCACGGTGAAATCATCGGCAATGTTTCCGTTGGCAACGACATCGGCTATGCGCTGATGTTTTCCGATCGCCTGCATGTCGAAAACAATGTGTCAATCGGCGACCGCAATCATGGCCTAATGCTGAATTTCGCCAATATGGCGAAAATTACCGGCAACTATGTGAAGAGTGGCGGCGAGAAATGCCTTTTCATGTACAACGCCAACAAGAACAAGGTCTCCGGCAACAGATTTGAAAAATGCCCGATCGGCATTCATTTCACCGCCGGATCTGCCAAAAACAAATTCCTGGCCAACGCATTCATCGGCAATGAAACCCAGGTGAAATACGTTGGCAGCCGCCATCTGGACTGGAGTTCGGAAGAAGGTGGCAACTACTGGTCGGACCATGCGGCGTTCGACATCAACGGCGACGGCATTGCCGACACCGCCTACCGCCCCAATGATCTCGTTGACCAGATCTTATGGACCCAGCCGGCAGCAAAACTGCTGATCGGAAGTCCTGCTGTCCAGCTCTTGCACTGGACCCAATCGCAATTTCCGTCCTTGCTTCCAGGCGGCATCGTCGACACCTCACCGTTGATGCATGCCCCGAAGCTGACCATGCCCCGTGCGGGAGTTCAGGGATGACTCAAAAAATCTTATCGCTTTCCAATGTGACAAAGTGTTTTGACCGGCGAACCGTCGTGGATGAAGTCTCGTTTGCCATCAATCCCGGTGAACGGGTTGCCCTGCTGGGCCACAACGGCGCCGGCAAGACCACGCTCTTCAAGATCATTCTCGGATTTCTGCGCCAGGAAGGCGGCGATGTATGCGTCTTTGACCATCAGCCGGGAAGCGCTTCCGCAAGAGCTGCGACCGCTTATCTTCCAGAAAGCGTCGCCTTTCAAAAATCCCTGACTGGCCGCGAAGTGATCCGGTTTTATGCACGGTTGAAAGGCGAAAACCCGAAAAAATCGGAAGACCTGCTCGACCGGGTCGGGCTTGCCGATGCGGCTAACCGGCGGGTTGGCGCCTACTCTAAGGGCATGCGCCAAAGGCTCGGTCTGGCACAGGCGCTCATAGGTCATCCGAAACTGGTCTTGCTGGACGAACCAACCAGCGGCCTGGACCCTGTTTCGCGGCAAAACTTCTATCGCCTGATTGAAGACGTTGCCGCCGAAGGCGCATCGGTTCTGCTGTCGTCCCATGCGTTGACGGAAGTTGAAGCCAGGACAGACCGGGTGCTTATCCTGTCCAAAGGAAAGCTCGTCGCCGACGATACTCTCAGCAATCTCAGCGCCAAGGCCCGCTTGCCGATCCGCCTGAAGGTGCGCGGTTCGGAAGAAAATGCGGACCACATCGCAAACAGCCTCGGCGGCAAGCGCATCAATGGCCGTTCGGTGGAACTGTTGTGCGAACCCGGCGACAAGGTAGCCCGGCTTGCCTCAATCAGCGAACTTGGCGACCTCATTGATGACGTCGATATGCACCTCCCCAGCCTGGATGATGTCTACCGGCATTTCTCGGCAATCGCGGAACCGGAGGCCTGATCCATGTTCAATCGCATTCTCACAGTCGCCGGACAGGAAGTCCGGATTGGTCTCAGAAACCGCTGGATCATGCTTGCAACGCTGATCCTGGCCGCCTTCTCCCTGGCGCTGGCTCTTTTGGGTTCGGCGCCGGCAGGAACGCTGGGCGTCGACCGGATGACCATTACCGTCGCCTCCCTGGCAAGCCTGTCGGTCTATCTGGTGCCCCTGATTGCGCTGCTGCTGGCATTTGATGCCATATCGGGAGAAATCGATCGCGGGACCTTGCTCCTGATATTCTCGTGCCCGATTTCACGGTTTGAGTTTCTCCTTGGTAAGGCAGCCGGGCATGTATTTGTGCTCACGTTAGCCCTCAGCCTCGGCTATGGATCAACTGCTGCGTTGCTGCTGGCGACCGGATCCGGATCGATGGCGGGGCTGATTGATTTTGTCAGGCTCATCGCGACCTCCGCAGCGCTTGGCGTCGCGTTCCTGTCGCTTGGGTACCTTCTGAGCGCCCTGACACGTCAGGCAGCCACAGCTGCCGCGCTCGCAATCGGCGCGTGGCTCATTCTGGTCGTGCTTTATGACCTGGCACTGCTCGGCCTGCTCGTCACCGATCCAGGTGGGATCTTCGCCTCGAAGATTTTCCCGTTCGCAATCCTGTTTAATCCTGCGGATGCTTTCCGCCTGTTCAATCTGGCCGCCCTCGGCGCCAGCAATCTCGTTGGCGGCATGGCAGGCGTTTCAGAAAACCTGCCCTTCCCGGCCTATTTTGGACTGTTCTCCATCGCCGGATTTACGACACTGGCCCTGATCCTTGCCCTCTTCCGGATCCGGAGGATCACACCATGAACAAGATCTTATTTGCTGCCCTGTTCGGATTGGCGCTTTCCGCCTGCCAGGAGGAGGCTGCCATCGAAAAACCGCTTCCCGTCGCCTTGACCGTAGAATCGGCGGGCCACTACTGCCAAATGACAGTGCTGGAGCATGATGGTCCCAAAGCGCAGATTCACTTGGCCGGAAATCCGTTTCCGCTGTGGTTCACACAGGTACGCGATGCCGTGGCGTTCACGGTCTCGCCGGAAGAACCAAAGGACTACACCGCTGTCTATGTGAACGACATGGGCAAGGCGGAGAGCTGGGACAATCCCGGGAACACCAACTGGATTGACGCTCAAAGTGCCTGGTTTGTCATTGAAAGCCGCAAGGCCGGTGGCATGGGCGCCCCTGAAACTATTCCCTTCGGCGACGAGGCCGTCGCAATGGAGTTTGCTGCAACGAATGGCGGCAAGGTCGTGCGGCTGGATGGCATCCCTGAAGATTACGTTCTGGGCTCTTATCTTCCAGAAACAATGAGTGCTGCTGAAGACGACCTGAAGGTTGTGGAGGTGCAACAGTGACACATTCGTTTGTACGCGCACCACTGAGCCGGCGCCGGTTCCTGAAAATATCCGCCGCTGCGGCAGGTGGACTGATGCTGCCGGCCTCAGGCCAGGCCGCCAACCAAATTTATCGTTGGCGCGGCATTGCTCTGGGTGCAAGAGCCGAAATTCTCCTGCACCATACAGACAAGCGGGCTGCCGAAGATATCTTTGCGCGCATGGAAGGGGAAATCCGCCGTCTGGAAAGCATCTTCAGCCTCTACAAACGGGGCAGTGAGCTTTCACGGTTGAATGCTGAAGGGCAACTTGATGCGCCTTCTGCAGAATTGCTTGAACTTCTCAGTCTTGCCGGAAGAGTCCATACCCTAACCGGCGGCGCCTTTGATCCAACGGTTCAGCCGCTCTGGTCCCTTTATGCAAGGCGCTATTCTTCCCGACAGGTTGCGCCCACCGCATCTGAAATCGCTAAGACCCGGCGTCTGGTTGACTTTCGCGCCGTGTCGTTCGACCCCCAACGGGTCAGGTTCGCGAATGAAGGTATGGCCCTCACCTTCAATGGCATTGCTCAGGGTTTCATTACCGATCGGGTTTCAACGTTGTTGAAAGCGCTGGGATTTGAGAATGTTCTCGTAGATCTCGGCGAAATCGCTGCCTCGGGCACCGGAAACTTGGACGGTGAAGGCTGGCAGATCACTCTTCGTCCAGGCGACGACGAAGAACATACCAAGGCCCTCAAGAATCAGGCGGTCGCTACCTCCAGCATTTCTGGCACCTCGTTCGATCAGAACGGCACTGTTTCCCACATTCTGGATCCACGCACCGGCTTGCCTGCTAAGTCCAATTTGCAAGGTGCAAGTGTCATTGCGAAGGCGGCCGCAGTTGCCGATAGCCTGTCAACTGCCGCACTCGTGTGCGGTGAAGACAAACTTCGTCCGGCATTGAAAGAAATACCCGGAACATCTGCCTTCATTCTGCGCGAGAACGGACAGAAGGCACATCTCAACGGGTAACGCAAAAAGGAAAGAAAGATGGCTGCAAACATGGCCACACAACCCTCATCCCCGCTGCAAGTCCCCATCTTCTTGACAGCCGGTTTCCGGTTTTTCTTTCTGGCAGCTGGTTTGTTCTCCGTCTTCGCAATGAGCGCCTGGATCGTTTGGCTGGCCGTACATGATCTTGGCGGCGCATTTGTCAGCGAACCAATGTCGATGCCGCTGCACATGTGGCACGGCCATGAGATGATTTTCGGCTACACCGCTGCAGTGATGGCAGGCTTTTTTCTGACTGCTGTGCCCAATTGGACTGGTGCACCGTCAGCGCGGGCGCTCTTTGTTACCTTAGCCGGATCGATCTGGCTGGCCGGCCGTTTCGCGATCTGGTTTTCGGCCCATTTGGACCCTTATCTGGTCGCCGCAATCGACCTTGCCTTTATCCCGCTGCTCAGCACAAAGATCGCCGGCAACCTTTTCAAGAAAACGCAACTTCGAAACGTGATTTTCATGGGGCTGCTGATCGCTCTTTTCACCGGCAATCTTCTCATGCATCTGGAATGGACCGGCTGGAGCGAGGATACAGCAACTTCGGGCGCCCGGCTTGGGTTGTTCACCAGCGCGGCGATGATTGTCATTATTGGCGGCCGTGTCGTTCCAGGTTTCACCAAGAATGCCCTCAACCGGAGCGGATATTCGGGACGGCTGCCCGAAACGCATCCTCTGGTTGACAGGATCGCAATTCTATCCGCCGTCTTGGCTGCCCTTGCCTCGGCGTTCTCCCTGCCAGAAGTTTTATTGGGAGTGATCTGCCTCGTCGCCGGAAGCGCAAATCTGCTTCGTGTATTGCGCTGGCGCGGAGCGCTGACATGGCGCGAGCCTATTCTTTGGATCCTGCATTTGGCCTTTGCCATGCTCGCGGTTTCGTATCTGGCCTTCGCCGCGGCCTATTTTGGATTGGCACCTGGAGAAATCTCAGCTCTTCATCTGATGGCGATCGGCGCCGTTGGCGGCATGACGCTTGCCATGATGACCCGCGCCTCCCTCGGACATACCGGCCGCGCACTGGTCGTGGCAAAACCGATCGCCTGTGCCTATGCGGCCATTTTGGTCGCTGCACTCGTACGCGCATTCGGGCCTGATTTCATCGGCTACTATGCGGCTATGTATATATCCGGCGGGCTTTGGATCGGCGGATTTACTGCATACCTCTGGACCTACCTGCCGATCCTGGCCGGACAGAGGGTCGATGGCCGCGGGTAGGTTATCTTGTAGCGGGTCAATGCCTGGAGCGCATGACTTCAGCGCGTTCCTGCTCAAAAAAGTTTCTAAGGCGGGTGACGTCCTGGATAGTCGCCATATTACGCTTGACGCTAACGCCATATTCCTTGAGCCGGGCGATCGCCCGGGAGAGGCTTTCCGGTTTCATGCCCAGATGGCCAGCGATCAGGCTCTTGTCGTAGGGCAATGCAATCGTACAAGCACCTGCTTCAACAGGCGCCAGAGACAGCATGAACTCTGCCAGGCGCTGCGCACCGGTATGGGCTTTCAACTGCTGAACCTGATGCACCAGCGAATGAAGGTGCTGAGATGTTGACGCCAGCATGGACAGTCCGATTTCAGGGCTATGCCGGATCCGGTCGAACAGATGGTTTGAAGGGATCATCAGCAAACGGCAATCGGTTACGCACTCTGCCCCGACAGGAAAGGCACCACCCGTGAAAGCGGCAGCCTCGGCAAAGCTCTGGCCAAGGGTGAAGACACCAACGACCGCTTCTTCCCCGGCAACAGACATCCGGTAAATTTTTACCCAGCCGTCAAGAATGATGAAAAAGGCATTCGCCGGATCTCCCTGAACGAAGAGGACCTCTCCGCGCTCAGGCGTTTTCACGACACCATCGGACACAAGCTCTTGCAACGGGCCAGTGCCCAGCCCGCCCAGAAGAGCCGTATTCCGGATCAATTCGAGATCACTTTCCAACAACCCGATAGCCATACCGATCCCAGCTTTGTGCCGTACTCAATTACGTGCCAGAAAATATCATATATTGCCCGGCCAAAAGCAAAGGCTTGAACACGAAAAATCCGAAGCGTGTCTTTATTTCGTGAGAAGCGATCTGCCCGACAGCTCCTTGTAGAGCGCTTGCCCGGCGTCCTCAATATGCCTTTTCAAGCAATCGACTGCGGCTTCTTCGTCCCGGCGCCTGCAGGCCTTCAGTATTTTCCGGTGCTCTTCATTGGAACGGTCCGCATAACTGAGCTGAGCGGCCGCAACGCGGAGGTAACGATCAGCTATATCGTTCAATATGGAGACTTGTTCCAGCAACCTTGGCCTTCGGCAAGGCGCATAGAGCTTCAGATGAAATGCCCTGTTCAAATCGGAAAACTGGCTGATCTCACTGTTTTCCGCCTGATCCAGAATGGCTGAAACTTCATCCAGATACCTGTTTGAAAACTCCGGAATTGCCTTTCTGAGCGCCAAAGTTTCAAGCGCCGACCGCATTTCATAGACTTCTTGCAATTCCAGTGGATCAAGACCGCAAACAACAGCTCCCCGATTGCGTTTGGCCGTTACAAATCCCTGCTTTTCGAGGATGCGAAGGGCATCACGCACAGGCATGCGGCTGGAGCTGTAGGTATCCGCTAGGCGCTCCTGTCTGAGCACTTCACCGGCGTCATACTTGCCATCGAGAATGTCCTCGCGAACGGCTAACGCAATGCGGGCCGATTCTGCGCCCGTCCGCTGCACGGCGGTTTTTTTGTTCGTTGGGTCATTCTTCATATGTTCTTTCTAGGCGGGTCTCATCTTGACGGCAATTCTCTTTTTTGCATACTTTTCTATTTATTGGATACAAAATTGAGGCTTAAAATGTCTGTATCGAGGCTTATGCACATACCTGGTATCGGCGTAGACAAAATGGGCGACGCGGCTGACGCGACAGCGAATCCGGATATGCTCCGATTGGAAAATCTTGACACGGATATCCGCCCACCGGCAGAAGCCATAGCAGCTACATTGGCTGCGATTGAAAAAGACCCATCGAATAGCTATCTGCCGTTTCTCGGAGCGAATGATCTTCGCAAGGCAGCCGCCAAACGCGTTAGCCGGGACACAGGCATCGCTTACGATTGGCAAAGCCAGTGCGTTATTTCTGCTGGTGGATTGTCCGGCATTCTGAATGCCCTGCTTGCAATGCTGGAGCCCGGCGACGAGGTTATAATCACCGACCCGGCCTATGCGGGCTTGCTTAACCGGATCCGGCTGGCAGGCGGCGTCCCGAGACTGGTTCCACTGATAATCGAAAATGGCGGTTGGCGGCTGGATCTCGGAAAATTTGCGGAAGCCGTCACCAATCGCACGCGCGTTATCCTGACCATGAGCCCGTCAATGCCAAGCGGGATTGTTCACACAAGACAGGAGTGGAACGCAATTGCCGAGGCCATCCATAGGACAGGCGCATGGCTTCTGCACGATGCTGCCATGGAGCGGATCCTCTACACCGACGAGCCGGTTATTCATCCGGCAAGTTTGGACGGTATTGCTGAGCGCACGGTGACCGTCGGCTGTGTATCCAAAGAGTACCGCATGATAGGCTGGCGGGTAGGCTGGATCCTGGGCCCGAAATCCATCATAAGTGATATCGGCCTTGTAAGCCTCACTAATGTCGTTTGCCAGGTTGGCATAGCAATGCCGGGTGCAGCGGCTGCACTCACTACATCAAACGATGGGATTGCTGAAGCAACCGCGCAGTGGCGTGCAAGACGGGATCTGTTGCTCAATGAATTAAACGACCTCCCGGTGGTCAGACCGGATGGCGGCTGGTCCATGCTTGTCGATACTGTCGCTCTCGGACTGGCACCTGACGAGGCAAGCAAACGTGCCTTTGATTTCGGCATGATAGCTGCCACGCCTATGAATGGCTGGGGCGAAGCCGCGCATGCCGGAAGGTACTTGAGATTTGTTTTTGCCAATGAGCCATTGGACCGCCTGCACGGCATCCGCGAGCGCCTCAGAACCGCCTGGAACTTATGATTTTCTGTACTCGTTCCAGCTCCGGCACGCGCCCAAAACGTAAAAAACCCGGCACGAGGCCGGGTATTTTTGTTGGTTTTGGGATTTGGGTTTGTCTTTTTTGCCCTTCTGGGTCGGGCTGAACCCTTCTTTTTGGGGCGTGCTGAGGTTCTTGCCGGTATCTGCGGCCCGAATACACAAAAGGCCGCCCTTTTGGGCGGCCATTTTTGTATTTGGTTGCGGGAGTAGGATTTGAACCTACGACCTTCAGGTTATGAGCCTGACGAGCTACCGGACTGCTCCATCCCGCGTCATAGGTATTGTTTCTTGTTTCAATTGAAGAGTTACTTATCTGCGCTTTGCAGGCCTGGCAGCGACCTACTCTCCCACACCTTAAGATGCAGTACCATTAGCGCTGGGGAGTTTCACGGCCGAGTTCGGGATGGGATCGGGTGGGGGCTCCCCGCTAGAGCCACCAGGCCGGCGAAGGGCAGATAAATTGTAAAACTGGTCTGTTTTGTTTGGTCCTCACGGTTGAGCGGGCTGAAGCCCTAACCTGCGGACGGCGCAGCCTGACCGGCTGGCGCGCGTTGCGCTTGCGAACCGTTCGGTTCGTGGTCTTTTTCCATGAGAACTGGCCGTTTTATAAGTCAAAACGCACTCAAGTAGGCCGAAGGCCGGTAGTGCACTTAAACTTATCTTTTCAAAGCGCCAAGGGCGCCTTTTAAAAGATGAACATTGACTAATGAGAGTAATCAAGCCGAACGAGCTATTAGTAAAGCTAAGCTTCATGCATTGCTGCACTTCCACACGCTTCCTATCAACGTGGTGGTCTTCCACGGCTCTTCAGGGAGAACTGGTTTTGAGGTGGGTTTCCCGCTTAGATGCTTTCAGCGGTTATCCCTTCCGTACATAGCTACCCTGCTATGCGGCTGGCGCCACAACAGGTCCACCAGAGGTACGTCCATCCCGGTCCTCTCGTACTAGGGACAGATCCTCTCAATTCTCCTACACCCACGGCAGATAGGGACCGAACTGTCTCGCGACGTTCTGAACCCAACTCACGTACCACTTTAATCGGCGAACAGCCGAACCCTTGGGACCTGCTCCAGCCCCAGGATGTGATGAGTCGACATCGAGGTGCCAAACAATGCCGTCGATATGGACTCTTGGGCATCATCAGCCTGTTATCCCCGGCGTACCTTTTATCCGTTGAGCGATGGCCCTTCCACGAGGGACCACCGGATCACTATGGCCGTCTTTCGACTCTGCTCGACTTGTCAGTCTCGCAGTCAGGCAGGCTTATGCCATTGCACTCAACGAGCGATTTCCGACCGCTCTGAGCCCACCTTCGCGCGCCTCCGTTACCATTTGGGAGGCGACCGCCCCAGTCAAACTACCCGCCACACACGGTCCCGGATATTGTAGTACCGCGGTTAGATATCCATAACGACAAGGGTGGTATTTCAAGGGTGACTCCACCTGAGCTGGCGCCCAAGTTTCAACGTCTACCACCTATCCTACACATGTCGTGACGAATACCAGTGTGAAGCTGTAGTAAAGGTGCACGGGGTCTTTCCGTCTGACCGCAGGAACCCCGCATCTTCACGGGGAATTCAATTTCACTGAGTCTATGCTGGAGACAGCGGGGAAGTCGTTACGCCATTCGTGCAGGTCGGAACTTACCCGACAAGGAATTTCGCTACCTTAGGACCGTTATAGTTACGGCCGCCGTTTACTGGGGCTTCAATTCGGTGCTTGCACACCTCCTCTTAACCTTCCAGCACCGGGCAGGCGTCAGACCCTATACGTCGTCTTGCGACTTCGCAGAGCCCTGTGTTTTTGATAAACAGTCGCCACCCCCTGGTCTGTGCCACCCGCACCTGGTTGCCCAAGCACGGGTCTCCCTTCTCGCGAACTTACGGGAGCAATTTGCCGAGTTCCTTCAGCATAGTTCTCTCAAGCGCCTTGGTATTCTCTACCAGTCCACCTGTGTCGGTTTCGGGTACGGTTTATACGGTGGAGCTATTTCCTGGAACACCTTCGCTGCACCCCCAATCCAATAAGGAGATACAACACACGGCATCCGTCACTACCACCAAGTACAGGAATATTAACCTGTTTCCCATCGACTACGCCTTTCGGCCTCGCCTTAGGGGCCGACTAACCCTGCGCCGATTAGCGTTGCGCAGGAACCCTTGGACTTTCGGCGAGAGTGTCTCTCACACTCTTTATCGTTACTCATGTCAGCATTCGCACTTCTGATATCTCCAGAAGCCCTCGCGGGTCTTCCTTCGCAGACTTACAGAACGCTCCGCTACCGCGCATCATAAGATGCACCCGCAGTTTCGGTGTATGGCTTGAGCCCCGGTACATTTTCGGCGCGGGACCCCT
>CBDDLN010000002.1:1840000-2510000 GCA_965230705.1 Roseibium sp.
GGCCCGTTTTCTCACCGGTGGCTCTGCGGAAGCGGTCGCCCGTTCAATCGTTGATCCAGGCCGGTTCGATTTCAATCTTGCCCAGCAACCTGAATACGCCCGCCTGGCGGTCCGCATTACTCCGGAAAATGTTTCTTTTGTTTCCAAGCGCGATGACGAGACACGGTTCGCCGGCCTGGACGAGAAAATAGTTCCGATTTCCGCCGACAATGCGATCTACGATATCCTTGTAGACAACGATACATCTGAGGCCGAAGCCGAACTCATCCACAGTGCCTTTCAGGACACATTCGGGATTGACCAACTTGTAGCGGGTCAGCGCCTGCGCATTGCCTATGCACCGAGCCCGGTAACCGGCCGGATGCAAGCCGAGCGCATCAGTCTCTATTCCGATACAGTGCATAATGCGAGCGTCGCCCGATCCGACACCGGCGCCTACGTCAAGGCCAAAGCACCCACGACCTTCCTCGCCGATGCCTTTGCCGAAGCTGATCGCATTTCCTACGGCGGCCCAACGCCGGCAGTTTACGACAGTATCTATCAAACGGCTCTGGAACAGGAGATGCCTGTTCCGCTGATAGATGAACTGATCAGGGTGTTTTCATTCGATGCGGATTTCAACGCACGGGTTCAACCTGGCGACTCCATCGAGCTGTTTTATGCAGATGAAGACAGTGAAGCAAACTTTGTTCAAGAAGTGCTCTATGCATCCTTGAAGACCGGATCGACCAACCGCCGCTTTTACCGCTACCGGACGCCAGACGACGGCGTTGTCGACTATTATGATGCCAACGGTCAGAGCGCGAAAAAGTTCCTGGTGCGCAAACCTGTATCCGGCGGCCGGTTCCGCTCCGGGTTCGGCATGCGCCGCCACCCGATCCACAAATACCGGAAAATGCACACAGGCGTAGACTGGGCAGCCTCGCGCGGCACGCCCATCCTCGCCGCAGGCAACGGCACGGTAATCAAGGCCGGCTGGAGTTCAGGCTACGGCCGCCGGATCGAGATCCGGCACGTCAATGGGTACACGACCACCTACAGCCACCAATCGGGCTTCGCCAAGGGGATCAAGAAAGGCGTCCGGGTTCAACAAGGTCAGATCATCGGTTATGTCGGATCGACGGGCCTGTCGACCGGACCGCACCTCCACTATGAGGTAAAGGTCAACGGCCGCTATGTTGATCCCATGCGTATCCGCCTGCCACGCGGCCGTGTGCTTGAAGGCGAAATTCTGACTGCTTTTGAGACTGAACGGATGAGAATTGAAACGCTTCTGGATCAGGCCCGCCGGCCATCCCGCGTCGCATCGGCACAATAGTCGAGGCACCGATAGAGGGTCAGTTTCGAACGTATAGATCAAAACAAAAAAAAGCCGGCCCGAAGGTCGGCTTTTATTCTTTTCAGCGCCAAATCAGGCTGCGGCTATTTCGTCTCCCGGAGTGGAAAACAACAGCCGGTCGGTGCCTGCTTGAACGGCGACCGTCTGACCATCCTGGATCTCGCCCGACAAGATTTTCTCAGCGAGCGGATCCTGCAGATCTTTCTGGATCACACGCTTCAGCGGGCGGGCTCCATAGGCAGGGTCATAGCCCTTTTGGGCAAGCCACCCGATTGCAGCCTCTTCCAGATCCAGAGTGATCTTGCGATCGGCCAGAAGACCGCGCAGGCGTTCCAGCTGGATCGCCACGATGTCCGACATCTGCGAACGCTGCAGACGGTGGAACAGGACGATTTCATCCAAGCGGTTCAAGAACTCCGGCCGGAAGTGCCCACGCACCGTGCCCATCACCTGATCACGGACAGCGTCGCTGTCCTCACCTTCTGGCTGGTTGACCAGATACTCGGCCCCCAGGTTTGACGTCATGATGATCAGGGCATTGCGGAAATCCACGGTGCGGCCCTGGCCATCTGTCAGGCGGCCATCATCGAGAACCTGCAGCAGCACATTGAACACGTCGCCATGCGCCTTTTCGATCTCATCGAACAGGATCACCTGATAAGGCCTGCGCCGGACAGCTTCCGTCAAGGCGCCGCCCTCTTCGTAGCCGACGTAGCCGGGAGGAGCACCGATGAGCCGGGCGACGGAGTGCTTCTCCATGTACTCCGACATGTCGATGCGAACCATCGCGCTGTCATCGTCAAACAGGAAACCGGCAAGAGCCTTGGTCAGCTCCGTCTTACCGACACCGGTCGGCCCAAGGAACATAAAAGAGCCGATCGGCCGGTTCGGGTCCTGAAGACCGGCCCGCGATCTGCGGACAGCCGTTGACACGGCGTGGATTGCTTCAGCCTGGCCGACAACGCGTTGAGCCAGCACATCTTCCATCCGCAGCAGCTTTTCCCGTTCACCTTCCAGCATCTTGTCGACCGGAATACCGGTCCACTTGGATACGACCTGGGCAATGTGGTTCGGCGCGACAGCCTCTTCCACCATGGCGTCCTTGTCCTCGGAGGCTTCTGCATCTTGCAGCTTGCGCTCAAGGTCGGGAATGACGCCATAGGCATATTCGCCAGCTTTGGCCAGGTCTCCCTGACGCTGAGCGATTTCCAGATCAATCCGGGCCTGCTCAAGCTGTTCCTTGATCTTCTGCTCGCTGTTCAGCTTGTCTTTCTCGCTCTGCCAGCGGCTGGTCAGAACATTGGACTCTTCTTCAAGATCCGACAGTTCCTTTTCAAGCTTTTCCAGCCGGTCCTTTGCGGCCTTGTCCTCTTCCTTCTTCAGCGCTTCGCGTTCGATTTTCAGCTGAATGATACGCCGGTCGAGTTCGTCCAGCTCTTCCGGTTTTGAATCCACCTGCATGCGCAGACGGCTGGCAGCTTCATCAACAAGGTCGATCGCCTTGTCCGGCAGGAAGCGGTCGGTGATGTAGCGGTTCGACAAGGTTGCCGCCGACACGATCGCGGAATCGGTTATCCGGACGCCATGGTGAAGCTCATACTTTTCCTTGATGCCACGCAGGATCGAGATTGTGTCTTCGACCGTCGGTTCTGTGATGAAGACCGGCTGGAAACGGCGGGCCAAGGCAGCATCCTTTTCCACATGCTTGCGATATTCATCAAGCGTCGTTGCGCCCACACAGTGGAGCTCACCGCGTGCAAGAGCGGGCTTCAAGAGATTGGACGCGTCCATGGCGCCATCAGCCTTGCCGGCGCCGACCAGCGTGTGCATCTCGTCGATGAACAGGACAATGCCACCGGCAGCGGCCTCGACTTCAGAAAGAACGGACTTCAGCCTCTCTTCAAATTCGCCGCGGTATTTCGCACCAGCGATAAGTGCCCCCATGTCAAGTGCAAGCAGCTGCTTGTCCTTGAGCGATTCGGGCACATCGCCGTTGACGATCCTAAGCGCCAGGCCTTCAGCAATTGCGGTCTTACCAACGCCCGGTTCACCGATGAGAACCGGATTATTCTTGGTCCGCCGCGAAAGGACTTGAATGGTCCGGCGAATTTCCTCATCCCGGCCAATCACCGGATCCAGCTTGCCGTCCCGCGCAACCTCAGTCAGGTCACGGGCATACTTCTTCAAGGCATCATATTGATTTTCGGCTGTCGCGCTGTCAGCGGTGCGCCCCTGGCGCAGCTCGTTGATGGCGGAGTTCAGACCGTTGGCGGTTACGCCGGCTTTGGCCAGCGCCTTGCCGGCATCTGTAGCAGTGTCCGTGGCAAGTGCCAGCAGCAGCCGTTCAACGGTTACAAAACTGTCGCCCGCCTTTTCCGCAATTTTCTCTGCCTGCTCGAAGACACGCGCTGTGGCAGACGCCATATAAAGCTGTCCGCTGCCGCCAGATACCTTCGGCATCTTTTCCATCAAGCGGTCAACTTCAGCCTGCGCAGCCTTGGCCTGGCCACCGGCCCTGTCGATCAGGCCGCTTGCCATGCCTTCTGTGTCATCCAGAAGGACCTTCAGGATATGCTCAGGCGTAAACTGCTGATGCCCCTGACCCAGGGCATAGGTTTGAGCGGACTGTACAAAGCCGCGCGCCCGTTCGGTGTATTTTTCAAAATTCATATTCTATCTCCTTCCCGTCCAGTCACCCGAAGCATGACCGGCGAACCCGGATTGCAGACCTTGAGCTCAAGCATCTGCACGGCCTCAAAGAGCACCGCCTCCTCGATATAGTGTTGCAAATTGACAACAAAAGAGGATGCCCGCAGTTTTTTGATTTTACGGCATAAAAACAAAAACGGCGCCCCAAGGAGCGCCGAACTTGTACTTTTTGTTTTGCCTAAACCGGTTATTCGCCAGCTGGCGCTGCCTCTGTGTCGGCAGTTTCTTCAACCGGCTTGGGTTTGCGCGCCCGTGTAGCCCGGCGGGGCTTGGGCTTCGGCGCTTCCTGCTCATCCGCAGAAGGTGCGGCGCTCGCATCGCCATTTGTAGCTGGAGTTTCTTCCCCAGCCTCAGCGGCAGCCCGTTTCGGAGGACGTCCACGGGTTCCGCGGGTCCGCCGGCGTGGCTTTGCTTCTTCGTCTTCTTCGCTGGAGGCGGCTGCAGCATCCGCCGCATGTCCGTTGACTTGCCCGCCGGCATCGATCACCGGCATGTCTTCGATGAAGGGCTGCGGACTGTCTTCGCCAACCATGTTGCCCGCAGCGGCAGGAGCACGTTCTGCACGGTCCTTACGCTCACTGCGCTCACCACGCTCGCCGCGTTCACGGCGATCGCCGCGATCATCGGAACCGGCAGCCTGCGCAGCATTTTCTGCTGGTGCTTCCTCGCCGTCCTGACGGGGCACCTGTGCAGCCGGCTGCATATGCGCCTGGGCCGCTGCAACGATACGGAGGTAGTGTTCCGCGTGCTGAAAATAGTTTTCAGACATGATCCGGTCACCGGACGCTTGCGCATCCCTGGCGAGCTGCTGGTACTTTTCTGCAATATGCAGAGCAGTTCCACGGATCTTCACATCGGGGCCATTGGATTCATAGCTCCGGCTTAACGGATTCGGCCCCTTACGGCCACGCCCACGCATGCGCTTGTTGTTTTGATTTCCTGGTCTCATCCTGCCGTTTTCTCTTACAGAACGGCGGCCCGCTCAACGCCGGCCCATCATCGGAATTGCCTAAAACCGATACGAAATAAATGCCGAAACCAACCGTGAGGTTAGCGCCTGCCATTGCAAAAAATCCACGCAGATACAGATACGGCTCTTAACCGATGCACCCGCCTTATTCTGCGACAGTCCAAACCCGGATCATCCATTTTGCAACGTAATCCAGACGCGCTATGCGACGAATTCCGCGTTGCCGGATGAAAGTGCCCCGCTACCCGCTGTTCACATATTCCGGTTTCAGCAAGGTGAACCTAACCCTTTCCGCCCGGATTTCCAAGCGCTTTTTCGTATTCGCCTCAATTCGCCGCAGTTTTGTTGTGCCGCGCAACAACAACCCGGTCCTTGCCGCCAAGATCCTGAATGATTTCAATATCAAAGAAGCCTTCCTGCAAGAGAAGATCAGACACCGCCTTCCCCTGATCAAAGCCAATTTCAAAAGCAATCCGGCCATTTGGCCTCAAGCTAAATCCTGCATCGGATAGAATTGCCTTGTAAGCAACGAGCCCGTCGGCGCCACCGTCAAGAGCGCGAATCGGATCATGATCCCGCACTTCAGGTGCAAGGTTCGCCACGATATCACTCCGGATGTAAGGCGGATTGCTAAAGATCCAATCGAAACCGGGTGACAGAGCTGATCCATAGTTGCCCAAGACCGGCATAAGACGGTTTTCAACACCGTGCTTTGCCGCATTGTCACGGGTACAGCGCAATGCTGCCTCCGAGATGTCCACGGCAACACATTCAGCGTTTTTTCGCTCCGACAAAACGGCAATGCCGATGGCGCCTGTCCCTGAGCCGATATCGGCAAACCGAAACGTCGCCATTTCATCCGTGCGGGCCAAAACCGCTTCGACTAGAATTTCCGTATCCGGCCGGGGCTCCAGCGTTTCTGGATTGAGATCCAACTCAAGACCCCAAAATTCCCGCTGACCCAAAATTCGGCCAACGGGCATACCCGCAATGCGTTGATCCGCGTAAGAGCGTGCCTTGCGGCAGGAGGCCTCGCTGGCCTCGTCTTCGGATTTCAAAATAGCGGACGAGACATCGATTTGGAGCGCATGAGCAACAAGTAAACGCGCATCCAGGTCAGCGGTTTCCAGATCGTGGGATCGGAACCGGTCCCGAATTTCCCGCGACAGGGCACCGATCCGCACCGTTATTCCTCTTCCGCAGCGAGCAGAGACGCCTGATGATCAAGGATCAGGGCTTCGATCACTTCATCAAGCGCGTCACCAGCAACAATCTGATCAAGCTTGTAAAGAGTCAGCCCAACGCGGTGATCGGTAACCCGCCCTTGCGGGAAATTATAGGTGCGGATGCGCTCCGAACGATCACCCGAGCCAACCTGAAGTCGGCGAGCTTCCGTACGTTCGCTTGCTGCCCTTTCCCGCTCTTCGTCGTAAATCCGGGCGCGCAGAAGCTGCATGGCCCGGGCCTTGTTCTTGTGCTGCGATCGCTCATCTTGTACGGCGACAACAATTCCGGTGGGCAAATGGGTAATCCTGACGGCGGAATCGGTGGTGTTCACGTGCTGCCCGCCGGCACCAGATGCACGGAAGGTGTCAATGCGCAGATCGCTTTCCTGAACATCAACGTCAACGTCTTCAGCTTGTGGCAGAACCGCCACTGTTGCAGCAGAGGTGTGAATACGTCCGCCGGACTCCGTTGCCGGCACGCGCTGCACCCGGTGAACGCCGGATTCAAATTTCAGCCGGGCAAAGACGCTGTCGCCGGAAACGGAAGCGATTACTTCCTTGTAGCCGCCGACTTCACCTTCACTGGCGGACAAGACCTCGACCTTCCAGCCACGCAACTCCGCATACCTTTGGTACATGCGGAAAAGGTCGCCTGCAAAAAGCGCGGCTTCGTCCCCGCCGGTTCCAGCCCTGACTTCCAGGATTGCATCGTTCGTGTCAGCCGCATCCTTGGGCAATAGCCCTATCCGAACGTCCTGCGTCAGCGCCTCGAGACTTTGCGCAAGTTCATCACGCTCCATCTCAGCGAGCTCCCGCATCTCCGCGTCCGTCTCCGGATCAGCCAGCAGTGCTTCAGCGCCCGAGAGGTCGTCTTCTGCCTTCAGCAGCGTCCGGATTTTTGAGATCAACGGCTCAAGCCCGGCATATTCGCGCGAAAGCTTAACATAGGTTGCCGGATCCGGATTGGACGACATTTGATGCTCGATTTCAGCGAACCGGTCTAACAGTGTATCGAGCTTGTTGCGCGCCAGCATAAGCGCCTGTCTCCTGATTGGCCCCGTGTTGCGGGGCGGCGTGGTGAAGGGCTTCCGCTAAAGGGAAACGTCCATGTCCTCGGCAAAGCGGCTTAAAAAGCCTCGAATGTCCGATTCGGGATGACCAGGCTCAAGCCTTGGAAGCAGCCGCGCCGACAACCGGCCTGCGTCCAGTGACCGAAGCATGGCTTTTACCGGCCCTAGAGAGGACGGTGACATCGAAAGATCCCTGAAACCGAGACCAATGAGCGCCATGGCTTCCAGCGGCCGCCCGGCCAGCTCGCCGCACAGTGTAACCGGCACATGAGCACTGTTGGCTGCGTCAACGATTGTCTTCAAGGCCCGCAAGAACGCCAGGTTCAAGGTATCGAAACGGTCGGCAACCCGGGTGTTGCCTCGATCTACCGCACAGAAGAACTGGAACAAGTCGTTGGAGCCAACCGAAACAAAGTCCACATGTGTCAGCAGTTCGTCCATCTGGAAGAGCAGCGAAGGCACTTCAACCATCACGCCCAGCCGGATGTCGTCGGGAACCGCATGACCGTGCCGTCGCAGGTGCTTCAGTTCCCGTTCAACAAGGCTCTTGGCCGCCAAGAACTCATCAACTGTCGCCACCATCGGAAACATGAGCTTCAGATCACGCTCAGATGCAGCCGTCAGCAAGGCCCGGATCTGAGTGCGCAGCAAACCAGGCCGGTCCAGACCCAGGCGCAGCGCCCGCCAGCCCATGGCCGGGTTTTCTTCCTGGATCGAGCGCAGGTAGGGCAGCACCTTGTCGCCGCCGATATCCAGTGACCGGAAGGTGATCGGTTTTCCTTCAGCCGCATCAAGTACCTGCTTGTACTGCGCCTGTTGCTCGCTCTTGCGTGGAAAGGACGAGGCGACCATGAACTGCAGCTCGGTCCGGAAAAGACCAACACCAGCCGCTCCTGCTTCAGCCATTTGCGGCAGGTCGACAAGCAGCCCCGCATTCATCTGCAGGGTAATTTCAACGCCATCTTTGGTAATCGACGGCTTATTGCGCAGGCGCCGGTATTGCGCCTGGCGACGGGCGCGGAAGCGGACCTTTTCCGCATAGGCCTCTTCTACATCGGGAGGCGGGCGGAGCTGCACTTCTCCGGATTCGCCGTCGACGATAATGGCATCGTCACCGTCGGCCATACTGACAATGTCTTCGACCTGTCCGACGGTTGGAATACCCAGTGCGCGCGCGACAATGGCAACGTGGCTTGTCGGACCACCCTCTTCAAGAACGAGGCCACGCAAACGATCGCGGCCATAGTCGAGAAGTTCCGCGGCCCCCATGTTGCGCGCAACGATGATCGCATCTTGCGGCAGCTCCGATGCAAGCGGGCCATGCTCACGGCCCATAAGTTCGCGGATCAACCGATGTGCAAGATCATCAAGGTCGTGAAGCCGCTCGCGCAAATACGGGTCGGTCTGGCGCAACATGCGGGCCCGCATGTCACTTTGAACTTTTTCAACTGCCGCCTCTGCCGTCAGACCATTGCGGATCGCTTCCTCGATTTTCCGGATC
This sequence comes from Roseibium sp., assembly GCA_965230705.1. Lineage (GTDB taxonomy): Bacteria > Pseudomonadota > Alphaproteobacteria > Rhizobiales > Stappiaceae > Roseibium. The sequence continues at coordinate 1,848,816 of CBDDLN010000002.1, forward strand.
CAGCCCCTGTCATGGGCGAACATCCGGTAGGCTTCCAGAACTTCCCGGTGCTCACCCATGGCCGCCATGTCACCGCTGGACAATAGGTCATCAATGGAGATACGCAGCCGGTTGATTGCAGCCTCAAGGCGGCTGCTCTCCTTCTCCGGGTCCTCGGCAATCAGGTTTGTAACGACAACCCGGGGCTCATGTAGCACCACATGGCCCAGCCCCACGCCATCGGCAAGCGACACGCCATTGAGCTGGATCGGCCTGGAAAGATCCAACCCGGTGTTTTTCTGAGCAATGGCTTCCAGTTCACCGGCAGCAACCATTTCCGCAATGACCATTGCGGTGGTCTGCAGAGCCTCGACTTCGTCTTCGAGATAAGTCCGGTGGGATTTGTTCTGAACAGTAAGAACACCGAGCGTCCGGCCGGCGCGCAGGATCGGGACACCGAGGAAGGAATTGTAAGCTTCCTCGCCTGTTTCAGGCAGGTAGGCAAATCCTGGGTGCGCCCGGGCATTGGGCAAATTGAGCGGACGGGCTTCGGCTGCGATCAAACCGACAAGGCCCTGACCAACACGGAGCGAGGCCTGATGAACCGCCTCGCGGTTGAGGCCTTCGGTCGCATAAAGCTCCAGGACGCCGTCTGCGCGCAGTATATAAAAAGAGCAAACTTCGGCGACCACGTTCGCCGCGATCAAGACCACAATCTTGTCGAGCCGCTCCTGCGCCGTGATCGGCTCCGCCATGACTTCGCGAAGCCTGCGGAGCAATAGGCGCGGACCGGCCAGCTTGCTACGCATCACCTGCCCCGTCACTTTCGTACTTTCTGCGGTCGTAGCACGGATCGTGCCCTTCCGCATGAATCGGACTGTACTATTCGTCCAACCCGTATAGCGAATGGAGAGTCCGGACTGCAAGTTCCGTGTAGGCAGAATCAATCAGCACCGAGATCTTGATTTCCGATGTTGTGATCGCCCGGATGTTGATGCCCTTTTCGGCCAGAGCACGGAAACACTCCGCGGCAATGCCTGCATGAGAGCGCATTCCAATCCCGATAACGGACACTTTCACGACATCCGTCGCCCCTTCAAGGTTCTGGAAGCCGATTTCATCGCGGTTGTCTTCCAGGGCCTTGACGGCACGCTGATAGTCGGTTTCCGGAACCGTGAAGGTGATATCGGTTGTCTTGCCGTCCGGCGAGATGTTCTGAACGATCATATCAACATTGATATGGGCGTCCGCCATCGGACCGAATACGGAATGGGCAACGCCCGGTTTGTCGGCCACGTCGCGTATTGAAATCTGGGCTTCGTCTTTGGCAAACGCGATGCCAGTCACAACCTGCTGTTCCACGAGTTCGTCCTCGTCGCAAATGAGAGTTCCAGGGGGGAGATTGCCTACGCCAATCTGCGGTGCTTCCGGATCGTCGAAACTGGAGCGGACGAATGTCCTGACACCATGCACCATGGCCATTTCAACTGAGCGGACCTGCAGAACCTTGGCACCAAGCGAAGCCATCTCGAGCATTTCTTCAAAGGAGACACGCTCAAGCCGCTTGGCCTTGGGTACAATCCGCGGGTCAGTTGTGTAGACACCATCCACGTCGGTATAGATATCGCACCGGTCAGCCTTGATCGCCGCGGCGATGGCGACCGCACTGGTGTCCGATCCGCCACGCCCGAGAGTGGCAATCCTGTTATCCGGCGACATGCCTTGGAAACCGGCGCACACAGCGACCTGTCCCTGGCTCAACCGTTCCCTGAGGAGGCTACCGTCAATTTCCCGGATACGGGCTGCGCCGTGATTTTCATCCGTTTTGATTGGCACCTGCCAACCTTGCCACGAACGTGCGTTGACGCCCATGTCCTGCAAGACAATCGCGAGAAGACCGGAGGTCACTTGCTCGCCGGATGCGACAACCGTGTCATATTCACGTGCATCATGCAGCATGGAAGCTTCGCGGCAAAATTCCACCAGCTTGTTGGTCTGGCCGGACATTGCGGAAACGACGACTGCCACTTCGTGGCCGGCGTCAACTTCCCTCTTCACATGGCGGGCCACATTGCGGATGCGGTCCAGGTCGGCAACGGAGGTGCCGCCAAATTTCAAAACCAGTCGCGCCATATTGGTCGTAGTCTTCTTGTGAAAGGAACAAGAGCGCAAACTGCGCCCGGCGGATCGGGCGCCATCCATACAGGGAGCCGGGTCCTGCTGCAACCGGCCACCTTGACAAATCGCGTGCAACCCTATTCTTCGCGAAATGAAACGGAACGCGTTTCAAGCCGCTCTTGAACAAAAGGGACCGAGATGACCAACGCAACCGCTCAAAAAAACGGAACCGTGGACGATGCAGAAGTCGCCAGGTTTTCCGCTATGGCTGTCGAATGGTGGGATCCGAAGGGCAAGTTCCGTCCCTTGCACAAGTTCAATCCGGTGCGCCTCGCCTACATCAAGAAAATGGTATGCGGCAAATTCGGCCGTGACCCCAAAGCCGCCGATGCTTTCAAAGGACTCCGGTTTCTCGACATCGGCTGCGGCGGAGGCCTGCTGAGCGAACCTATGGCACGTCTGGGTGCTGAGGTTGTCGGCGCCGACCCGTCCAAGACAAACATCGAAATTGCCAAGCTTCACATGAAGGCCTCCGGTCTGGAAATCGACTACCGGGCGCAGACTGCCGAAGAGCTGGCGGCAGCCGGCGAATCCTTCGATGTCGTTTTGAACATGGAAGTTGTCGAACATGTCGCTGACGTCCCCTTGTTCATGAACGAAACGGCGAAAATGGTCCGCCCTGGCGGGCTGATGTTCGTGGCGACCATCAATCGGACCCTAAAGGCCTATGCGCTGGCCATTTTTGGCGCCGAGTATGTCCTGAGGTGGCTTCCGAAAGGGACCCATTCGTTTGAGAAATTGGTCCGGCCTTCTGAAATTGAAGCTCCGATAGGCGAGGCGGGAATGACCGTCATCGATCGAAGCGGCGTAAGTTATAATCCTCTTACAGATACATGGTCCCAGTCTCGGGATATGGACGTCAACTATATGCTGCTTGCCGAACGGCCGAACCTTTGACTTTGGGGTTTAAAACTCATGACAGAACCCCTGGTCTTTGTGCCCGGCCTGCTTTGCACTGAAATCCTTTATGCGCCGCAAATCGCAGCGTTTGCGGATCGCCCCCTGATGATCGCGGATCATCGGCAGCATGAAAGTATTGCGGAGATTTCCGCGAGCATCCTGGCTGCAGCGCCCGAGCGTTTTACCCTGGTGGGCCTTTCCATGGGCGGATACATCGCGATGGAGATTCTCCGTGAAGCGCCGGAGCGAGTGGCCAAAGTCGCCCTTCTGGATACAAACGCCCGCGCAGACACCGCCGAACAAACGGAACGCCGGAAATTCCTGATTGAGCTGACGCGGAAGAAAGGCTTCAAGAAGGTTCCGCACCTTCTGTATCCGGGATTCGTTCACAAGGACCGGGAAGACGACGCAGATCTGAGGGCAACCGTCGTTGAAATGGCCATGGCAACCGGTCCGGACGCCTTTATCCGTCAAATGACGGCACTAATGAAACGCCCCGACGCAAGACCAGGTCTTGGTTCGATCACCTGCCCGGCTTTGGTGTTGGTTGGCGACGGCGACACCTTAACCCCGCCCGATCGTGCGGAAGAAATCCATGCCAGGATACCCGACAGCCGGCTGGCCGTCATTGAGGATTGCGGTCATTTATCAACGCTGGAAAAACCTGATGCCGTGACGGCTGAATTGTCAAAATGGTTGTCAGACTGAGGCTTGGCCGACGTCCGCACGGGTCCATCTTTCACTAAAGTCTGCGGCATATTGCCGTTCAATGTCTATCTCTGGCAAAATTTCATCTGAAATATATGTTTTATATAGAGATTTTCAGCAAGAATCGGCTCGCCGGTCATGACTGAAATCAATGAGCCTTACCTAAAGTAATGATAGACTCCCGCGCGTTGGCGTTGCCTGAAACCAACTTACACGGCAACCCATACAGTAAGAGTCTGTTCAACGAAATTTGCTGCCGTGCCGGAGGTGCTCATGTCCGATAAATCCGTCCCTTCCCCGTTTGATTTTCCCAGCTTCATGATCCCACCGTTTTCAAATTGGGCTTATGCAGAGCGTGAAGACAAGTTGGAGGAACGCGCCTTCTCAGGAATGCAGCGGGTCCATCGCACTGTTTGGGAACAGGCGGAAAAGGCCCTTGATGATCATATGGCGTTCATGAGCCATCGATTGCACGAAGATTTTGAGTGCGCCAAAGCCCTTGGTGAGTGCCGTATGCCCGAGCAGGCCATATCGACCCTGCAACAGTTTTATACGAAAATGGCAGACGAGTATCAGACCCATTTCAAGGATCAGATTGAGAATTTTCAAAATGGTCTGAACGAGAACTTGGCTACGGCCGAAGAACTCAGCGACACGGCTGTACAAGCTGCAACGGAGTTGGCTCAAGCCGCCGAAGACAGCCTGGAAGAACAAACGAGTGCCAAGCCCAAACGGCGTACGAGGCGCACCTCTTCCGCCAAATAGAGGTTAGGTAACGGGATAAGCGGGGTTGATATCAGTTCTTCTCATCCGGTAGGACGGGGAGCGGAAGGATATCAATCCCTTCCTCCAGTAAGGATTTCACCTCTTCAGCGTTCGATTCGCCGTGAATGTTGCGCTGTTCGGTTTCGCCATAGTGCATCCGGCGAGCTTCCTCGGAGAACTGTTCGCCCACATAGTCAGATGAATCAATGATCTTCTTGCGCACCTTCCGCAAGGCTTCGATCATTTCTTGCTGTTGGGCGTTTTGCGGCACTAGCGCAGCTTGTTGAACTTCACCAGCAGCGCCATCTGCAGACGGTGCTCCGCCACTGGGTTCGGAAACAGTTTCTTCAACTCTGGCACTGTCAACGCGCGCGGCCTTCGACCGGGCAGTTGAGACTGCTGGTGCCATCAGTTTCTTCTGAACGTTGTGCGATCCGCAAAATGGACAGGAGATCAAAGACCTGCTGTTTTGAGCATCAAAATCTTCGGAATTCCGGAACCAGCCTTCGAATTCGTGCGCCTTGTCACAAACAAGATTGTAATGGATCAAGCCGGCATCTCCTGCGCTTGCCGGACGACTTCCAGATCAAATTGCCGTTCGTTGGCAATTGCTGGTATCCGCTGGCGTGCCTTGTCCACCTCATCTGGTTTGATCACCGCAGTCACAATACCAGGTTCATCATTTTCCAATTCACCAACGATCGCGCCCCACGGATCCACAATCAGGCTATGGCCATAGGTTTCCCGGCCATCCTCATGGTTCCCGCCTTGCGCCGCTGACACAACATATGCGCCGTTCTCTATAGCTCTCGAACGCTGCAACACATGCCAATGAGCCTCACCGGTCTGACGTGTAAACGCAGCCGGAGCAGTGAGCATTTCCGCGCCCTCCCGGGCCTGAGACCGGAAGATCGCAGGGAACCGAATATCGTAGCAGACTGCCATGCCCATCCTTATCGACGGCATGTCTGCAATGACGGAATTCTTTCCTGGTTCATAGGTCGCAGATTCACGCCAGCTTTCGCCATTGGGCAAATCGACATCAAACATATGGATTTTGTCGTAGCGCGCCGCAACAGCCCCTTCAGGAGAAATCAAAAAAGCCCGGTTGGCAACTTTTCCGCCTTCGACCAGAATTGCGAATGAGCCAGCATGCAGCCAAATTCCGAGTTCATCGGCAAGCTCTCTGTAGCGGTGCAGACACGGATCATCTGCTTCAGCCGAAATCCGCTCCATCAACTCATCCCGGCTGCGAACCAGCACGTTTGTCATTTCCGGTGTCTGAACATAGTGCGCACCAGCAGCTGCGGCCTGGCGGACAAGATCTTCAGAGGCGCGGATGTTGTCCGGCACCGATTTTCCGCTGCGCAATTGCACACAGGCCGCAGTAAATTCGCTCATATCAGTTTTCCATTTTTCCTGACCCAAAAACACTCCGGCTTAGGCAGCCAGGAGAGGATCAAGTTTTCCGGCCCGTTCAAGGTCGTGCAGTTCATCGCATCCACCTACATGGGTAGATCCAACGAAAATCTGCGGAAACGTGGAGCGTCCCTGCGCTTTCTGCACCATCTCTTTCTTGAGTTTCGGGTCAAAAGTGGCATCCAATTCCTGATAGCCCACACCCTTTTTATCAAGCAAACGCTTGGCAGCTGTACAGAAGCCGCAAAGTTGTCGGGTATAGATCACAACCTTCGTCATAAACTGTCCTCAAGATTACACAGCGGGCACTCAAAAAGTGGTCTGTTATTAGTTCCTAGACCGTGCGAACACAAGCAGCCGTGTTCAGGTCTGTTCAAGAGCGGATATCGGGTCGGCATTGGCAAAAGTCAAAACATCGACCCGCGCTGCTCCTTCAGATGTGAGGACTTTTGTACACGCGCTCACCGTCGAACCGGTTGTGAACACATCATCGACAAGCACAACATGACGGCCCGAAACCAAAGCCGAATGATGAGGCCTGACTTCAAAGGCTCCGCGCACATTGCGCTTGCGGGCATCCGCATTCAGGCCAACCTGCTGCCGCGTCCTGCGGTTTCGGCGGAGTAAATCGGGAACAAATTCCGCGCCTGAAACTTCAGCGACCGCCTTTGCCAAATCGGCCGCTTGATTAAAGCGCCTCTGCCATAAGCGCAGGCGGTGCAATGGCACTGGCACAATGAGGCTTTCCGCCTCTATCAGCTCCGCCCCGGCACGGGCCATCCATTGCCCCATCGGCGGCGCCAGTTCGCGGTGCCGGGAAAACTTGAGCCGTAACACCAATTCCCGGGCCGGGCCGGAGTAAAGGACGGCAGCCCGCGCGCGCGCGAAATCCGGAGGATTTGCAATTGCTCGAGGTCCAATTCCATCCGGACCAATGTCATGTGTAAAAGGCGTTCCATACCGCTGACACCAAGGTGGCTCCAGAAATGGCATATCAGACCAACAACCCGGGCAAAGCCCGCCGGGAACATCGGTCGCGGCGCTGCAGCAAAGACATCGGGGGGGCAAAAGAAAATCTAAAAGAGAGCGGCTTGAGGATATTGCCCCGGTGCAAACCAGGTTAAACAATCTTGACCGCGAAACGCCCAGCTGCATCACTTCGCTCCGGCACCAAGCCACGCCTTCACGTTTGGGAGCATATCATGCTTTGACGCCGGGCCGCCTTATGCTTATTTCAGCGCCCAAACGACCACTAGACAGAGCTGACCTTAAAACCGTCAGAGCGGCCCATGACACAAGCCGAACTTTTTGATCGACAGCTTTTCAGACAGCGCAGACTGAAAGCGCTGGAAGCCGGAGTATCTGGCGCCGATTTTCTTTTGAAACTGGCAAGCGAAGACCTCGCCGACCGTCTGGCTATTGTCAGCAGGCAATATCGAATTGGCATTGATCTCGGCGGGCATACCGGCCAAATAGCCAAGATGCTGGCTGAGAGTGGCAAGGCGGAAACAGTCTACCGCGGCGACCTCTTCGCACCGCATCCAGGCATCACGTCGCCTGATTTTGTATTTGACGATGCATTACCGCCGCTGAAAGCTGCGTCTGCAGGAATAATCGTTTCCGCACTCTCACTTCAGTTCGTCAACGATCTCCCCGGAACCTTGGTCCAGATCCGGCAAGCGCTTGAGCCGGACGGACTGTTTCTGGCGGCCTTGCCCGCAGCCGATACTCTGCACGAATTGCGCGACGTAATGATGCGCGCCGAACTGGAGATAAATGAAGGCGCAGCGCCCCGCGTTGGACCGTTTGCCGATGTCCGGGAACTTGGGAGCTTGCTGCAGCGGGCCGGTTTTGCGCTGCCTGTGACTGATGTCGACCGCTTTACCGTGCGATACGATACCCTGTTCGATCTGATCAAGGACTTGCGGGCCATGGGCGCAACATCAACGCTCACGGAACGCAGCAGACGGCCATTGGCAAAATCAGTGTTTCTTCGGGCCGCAGAATTATATGCCCGAGACTATTCTGATGAAGATGGACGGATAAGAGCAACCTTTTCGCTTGCTACCCTGTCTGGCTGGGCACCCCATGAATCCCAACAAAAACCGATGCGTCCGGGAACAGCAAAAAAGAGCCTGGCGGAGGCTCTGGGAACAGAAGAAGTTGGTTTGAAAAAGGGCTAGTGCGAGCAGTACTGAGTGTTTAGCCATCTTCACCGCTGGCGACGGCATCGCTCATCGCGTCAGACACGACACCATAGACATCTTCACCAAGCGTGGCACTGAGGGACAAAAGCGTTCCCATAATGGCAACACTGACCAGCCCAACGATCATTCCATATTCAATAACAGTGGCACCGCTGTCATCCTTGAGCATTCTGCCTGTAACCCCTGCGGTCTTGGCCACCAAATGCTCGATTACATTTCCTTGATGCCACATGTATTCGCCCCTTCCACCTGCGTTCAGGGGCTTCTGCCCCATTATGCCGATACCAGATCCATCAAATGCGGTATCAACGGCTCGTCTGCGGGCGGCATTGGATAGTCACGAAGACGGACCGGCCGAACCCATTTGAGGTTTTGACCTTCCCGCCCTGTCGGGACTCCGTCCCACCGACGGCAAATGTAAAGTGGCATTAGAAGATGAAATTCTTCATAAGCATGGCTGGCGAAGGTCAGGGGGGCGAGGCACGCTTCGTTAACGGTTATGCCAAGTTCTTCATCCAGTTCACGGATGAGTGTTTCTTCTGGGCGTTCGTTCGCTTCGACTTTTCCTCCCGGAAACTCCCACAAACCTGCCATTGATTTGCCCTCCGGCCTCTGGGCCAGAAGAATCCTACTGTCAATATCGACAAGGGCACAGGCGGCCACCAAAACAATGCGGGTCATATAAAGGGCGTTCCACTGCATGACAGCCGGTTCAGGATTGGTTTACCCCAACTGCCAATAGATATTCAGAAAGTGATTTGAAGCACAGACAGGCTTAGCTGCGGTAGTCCCCATTGATGGCGACGTACTCCTTTGTGAGATCGCATGTCCAGACCCGCGCTGATCCCGGTCCAATGCCGAGTTCAACACGAATAGAAATGTCCTCTTCCTGCATGACCGCAGATGCCGCTTCTTCGCTATAGTCGGGATCTCGTTCGCCATCCAGCGCCACGCGGATATCACCGAACCAGATGGCTAGCCGATCCCGGTCAGCAGGCTCTCCCGCTTTGCCAACCGCCATCACGATACGTCCCCAATTGGCGTCTTCTCCAGCAACCGCCGTTTTCACCAAGGGAGAGTTGGCAATTGAGAGCGCGATTGTCTTGGCCGACTGATCAGACTCAGCACCATTGACCTGAATTTCCACGAATTTTCGGGCGCCTTCACCATCACGAACAATCTGCTGGGACAGATTGATCATGACATCGCGCAATCCTGCGCGAACTGCTTCAAATCTCGGATCTTCTGATGACGTCAGCGGTTCAATGCCCCGGCGGGCAGCCGCACCCGTGGCAAACAGAAGTACAGTGTCCGACGTAGACGTATCACTGTCGACCGTCAGTGAATTGAAGCTGCCGTCCACTTCGCCAGAAAGCAGCGCCTGGAGAACATCCGATGAAATCGCTGCATCAGTGAAGATAAAGGAAAGCATGGTCGCCATGTCAGGCGCGATCATTCCCGCACCCTTTGCAATGCCGTTGATCGATATGACCTCCCCATCGATCTCCACTGATGCCGTAGCAACTTTCGGATAGGTGTCCGTGGTCATGATCGCCTCTGCGGCGTCCCGCCAGGTAGCGGGCTTCTCCATGGCGGCCAGGCCATCTATGACCGTACTGAACTTTGCCGCCTCGAGAGGTTCTCCAATCACCCCGGTGGAGGCGAGAAAGACTTCCTTGGGATCGCAGCCCAGCGCCTTGGCGGCAATACCAGCTGACAATTCCACCGATGCCTTGCCTTTCTTGCCAGTAAAGGCATTGGCGTTCCCCGAGTTCACCAGCAGGCCGCGCGCGGTACCGGCTCCAAGAATTTCCTTGCACCAATCAACTGGCGCTGAGGAGCATCGGGATTTGGTAAAAACGCCTGCCGCGGTCGTGCCCTCATCAATCCGCGCCAAAAGTACGTCAGTCCGGCCCTGATACTTGATACCAGCTTCCGCGGTGGCAAACTGGACACCCTCGATTTCCGGCATGTCCGGATAGGACTTCGGGGCAAGCGGTGAAATTGATGCGGCCATGGGCCCTGCTCCCAACATTTGAGCGGAAATGAAAACCGCTCCGGTTCAGGCCCTTATGCCTGTGCCGAAGCGGTGTCGTCCAGTCGCTTTTCGGTTCAAACGCGGTTATTTTGCGTCTGTTTTTGGAGCCAGGGTTTCGTCAAGAATTTCGACGGGATTGTCCGCTTTCAGCTTTTCCATCGTCGATTCATAGCGCTCGCGGATCAAGCCCTGGCGCAGATTGGCGGTAGACGCTTCCAGAGTAGGCTTCTCCTGCTGGCGTTTGTCCTCCACCTTGATCACATGCCAACCGAACTGGGTCTTGACCGGCTCTTTGGTGAACGCACCCTTGTCCAGGCCAAATGCTGCGGTTTCAAATTCTGGAACCATCTGACCTTTTGTGAAAAAGCCAAGATCACCGCCGTTGGGGCCTGATGGACCGGTGGACTTTTCCTTGGCAAGCTCGGCAAAATCCGCACCACCTTCAAGCGCCTTGATGACGTCCTTGGCCTCTGCTTCCTCCTTCAAGAGGATGTGACGCGCGCTAACTTCTTCATCACCGACGTAGTCCGCATATTCTTTTTCATATGCAGCGTTCAGATCTTCGTCCGTAATGGACTCATCAATCTTTTTGGACAGGTAGGCATTGCGCAATGCTTTGAGAGCTAGAAAATCCATCTGGCGCTTAAAGTCTGGATCCTTGTCGAGATCCGCGGTTCGGGCCGCCTGTGCCAGAAGCTCCATATCGACCAGCACATCCAGGAGAATTGGCCGCCACTGGGCCGGAGGGAAACGCTGCAGCTCCTGACCAAGGTCCTGAGCGGCGTAGGCAATATCCGCCTCGGTTATTTCGGCGCTGCCAACTTTGGCAACTACATCGTCTGGTTCTGCCGCCTGAACAGCCGTGCTGCCAAGCACAATGGCGAACACCGGCACAAGAAGCGACAGAGCAGGCTGACGCATCGAAAATGGGAACATTTGAGGTCCTTTACAAATCGGAACGGAATTGACCAATGCCCTGTCAGGCAGGGCGATGCAACTTTGCTGAAACCAGCGGCGTTGACAAGCATAAGGCCCCCTCTTATCTGTCGAGCGTCCTTGCCTTGCGGTTTGGACATGACCTTTGCCTCGGATTTCCGCTTGTATGCCCTAAAGCTGCAGTTGGAAAAGCGTGGACAGCAATTGAGACGATTTCATGGGCAGCGCCTTAACGATAGTTAATCGGACGCCGCCCCACAGGGGAAGGACCGCCACATGGCTGGCCTTGGCGCTTTAGCACGTAAGATTTTCGGTTCCGCCAACGACCGCAAAGTAAAAGCATTCCGGGCAAAGGTTGATCAGATCAACGCGCTCGAACCAGAACTCCAGGCTCTGTCTGACGACGAGCTGCGCGCCCGGACCGAAGAGTTCCGCGAACAGTACAAGAATGGCAAGTCGCTCGATGATTTGCTGGTTCCTGCTTTTGCGACCGTCCGCGAAGCGGCCCGCCGGGCACTTGGCCAAAGGCATTATGATGTTCAGCTTATCGGCGGCATGGTTCTCAACTCCGGCCAAATCGCGGAAATGCGGACCGGTGAAGGTAAAACGCTTGTTGCAACAGCGCCTGTCTATCTCAACGCATTGACAGGGCGCGGCGTTCACGTGGTAACCGTCAACGACTACCTGGCCCAGCGCGACAGTGACTGGATGGGTCAGGTTTATCGTTTCCTGGGCCTCACTGTCGGATGTATCGTTCACGGGTTAACCGATGAAGAACGGCACGCGGCCTACGCAGCCGACGTTACTTACGGCACCAACAACGAATTCGGTTTCGACTACCTGCGCGACAACATGAAACATGATCGCGAGTCGATGTGTCAGCGCGATCACGCATTTGCGATCGTCGATGAAGTGGACTCCATTCTTATCGATGAAGCGCGGACACCTCTGATTATTTCCGGCCCGCTTGAAGATCGCTCGGAGTTTTACAACACTGTTGACGCCTTCATTCCCCAGCTCACCGAAGAAGACTATGAGCTGGATGAGAAGGCCCGCTCAGCATCCTTTACCGAAGCGGGTAACGAAAAACTTGAGGGCCTCCTGAGCGAAGCCGGCCTGCTTAAAGGCGATACGCTTTACGACGTGGAAAACGTCTCCGTCGTTCACCACCTTCAACAGGCATTGAAAGCCCACAAGCTGTTCCAGCGCGACAAGGATTACATTGTGCGCCATGGTGAAGTCGTCATCATTGATGAATTCACCGGCCGTATGATGCCTGGACGCCGATTCTCCGAAGGCCTGCACCAGGCAATGGAAGCCCGCGAAAAAGTCCAGATCCAGCCGGAAAACCAGACACTGGCGTCAATTACGTTCCAGAACTATTTCCGGATGTATGACAAGCTGGCGGGCATGACCGGTACCGCGATTACCGAAGCTGATGAATTCGCCGACATTTATTCCCTTGAGGTTGTGGAGATCCCCACAAACGTGGCGGTCGCTCGTAAGGACGACGACGATGAAGTCTATCGGACTGCCGAGGAAAAATATGATGCCATCGTCAAACTGATTGACGACTGCAAGGAGCGTGGACAACCGCTTCTGGTCGGCACCACATCGATCGAAAAGTCCGAGTATCTGGCAGACAAGCTGAAGAAGCATGGCTACAAACAGATTGATGTGACCGATCCCGAGGCATTTGCCCCGCTTTATGATGGCGACAGCGGAACAGCGAAAGAGAAGATCTTCGCGGTTCTGAATGCCCGTTATCACGAGCAGGAAGCCTTTATTATCGCCCAGGCCGGGTTGCCGGGTGCAGTCACCATCGCCACCAACATGGCGGGCCGGGGTACTGACATTCAGCTCGGAAGCAATGCCGAGATGCGTATCGATCGTGAGCTTGCCGATGTGCCGGAAGGCGCAGAGCGTGACGCGAAAATTGCAAAAATCCACGAAGAGGTAGAAGCCCGCAAGCAAAAGGCACTTGAGGCCGGCGGCCTTTATGTCATCGGCACAGAACGCCACGAGAGCCGGCGGATCGACAACCAGCTGCGCGGCCGTTCGGGCCGTCAGGGCGATCCGGGGCATTCGAAGTTCTTCCTGTCGCTACAGGACGATCTGATGCGTATCTTCGGGTCCGAGCGTATGGATTCCATGCTGCAAAAACTTGGCCTGGAAGAGGGCGAAGCCATCATCCATCCATGGATCAACAAGGCCCTTGAAAAGGCGCAGCAGAAGGTCGAGGCGCGCAACTTCGATATCCGGAAAAACCTGCTGAAATTCGATGACGTGATGAACGACCAGCGGAAAGTGGTCTTCGAGCAGCGTATCGAACTGATGGATGGCGAAGCGATCCAGGATGTCGTGACCGACATGCGCCACGATGTGGTGGAAGATCTTGTTGCCCGCCACATTCCGGAACGGGCGTATCCGGAACAGTGGGACACGGAAGGCCTTCAGGAGGAAGTCGGCAAGCTCCTGAACCTGGACTTGCCGGTAAAGGATTGGGCGGCAGAAGAAGGTATTGCCGAAGAAGAGGTCAAAGACCGGCTGCGCCGCGCCGCGGACGAGGCGATTGCGCAGAAGGTTGCCAAATACACACCGGACGTGATGCGCCAGGTTGAAAAGGCAATTCTGCTTCAAACCCTCGACAATCTGTGGCGTGAGCACCTGTCAAACCTGGACCACCTGAAATCCGTTGTCAGTTTTCGGGGCTATGCCCAGCGCGATCCTCTTCAGGAATACAAAACAGAATCCTTCACGCTGTTTGAATCGATGCTCGCGCAACTGCGCCAGATCACTACTGCGCAGCTATTGCGCGTCGAGCTGGTACAGGAGCAAGCTCCAGCATTCGCGCAGCCACAGGAACTGCCTGAAATGCAGGCGCACCATATCGACGCAACAACCGGCGAAGATGAATTGGCATATGCCAGTGCGCAATTGGCCAACAGCCCGGCCGCAGCCAAGGAACGCGATCCGAACGACCCTTCAACTTGGGGTAAAGTAGGCCGGAACGAAGCCTGTCCTTGTGGATCCGGCAAGAAATACAAACACTGCCACGGTGCTTTGAACTAACCGGCTTTTGCGGACGAAAATGAAAAACGGGCAGCAGATTCAATGATCTGCTGCCCGTTTTGCGTTCCGACTGGAAATCGGTAGCGCCTAGCGTTTTTCGTACCAGCACTCAGGCAATGGAAAATCTTGCCTTGCAGAGACATTTGCAACATCCAGCTTGTGCGGGAAGTCAGCTACCGGCTGACTTTTTGTAATCCGGTCATGCCGCAGGAACGTGAATTCCATCACCGGCGGTATCTTGAAGTCTTTAAATTCGACTGGCTTGCTGCAGTTGTTCGGATGAATGTGAACGACTTCGAAATCTTTCAAAATTTTCCGGAAGACCATACTGATCATCCTGAAACCATACCGGTCGATCAGCGCATCCAGATCATGGAACTCGATCACGATAATGCGGAACGTCTTCAGAAGGTCCGGATCAGCTGCCAAAAAGACCTCGTATTCGGCGCCCTCGATATCCATCTGCAGCAGGAAATCCCCGCCGTCCGGCATGGACCTGTTCACCCAGTTTTCCAGCGTCGTGAAAATCCCGCCTTCTTCTTCGCCAATGAATTTTTTCTTAAACTCGAACAGTGGGTTTTGTACCGGAGCCTGATCCACGGAATAATCTGCTAGAAAGCACCGTATTCCGCGATCCGCCATTGCCAACTCAAAGTCTGCAACCGAAGAAACACCTGGCGAAAAACAGGCGCTGATACCCTCAAGATCGTCGGGAACCAGATATCCCCCGTCACTGTCCCCGCCGAGGCGGATCAAGTCGTGGTTGGTTTGTTTGGGGTGGACGGTTTTCAGAAAATCTCTCAGCGCATCTTCCTGGACTGCGTCAGAGCCCGAAATATTCACCTTACGGACAAGCGGTTTCAGGATTTTTCTGAATTCCGACACAAATGACATGGGCTTCTTGGCTTTTCTCGTAGAGGCAATTGCGTGGTAGGCGCCAATCCATAAACAACTCGTCCCCGGCCTCCAACCCCAAATCACCAACCGTCATAAGGAACGGGATGAAGCTGACTATGCTCTTTTTGGAGATTGACGAGGTCAGGGTCTTTTATCTGTAAGCCTTCGCATTATTTTTTAGTGTCTGCCGAACATGGGCATAGTGGTTGCAAGGAAATCAAACTAACGTGGCGCAATGGTGAACATGGCAGACATTGATGCGGTCGAAGAGTGGCTGATTGGCCAGGCTCTCGGATCCGCACATTTTCCAGACATGATCGGCGAGATGTGCATACGGCTCCGTGATTGCGGTGTTCCTGTCGACCGGATGATGCTTGCCTGGTCGACACTGCACCCGCTGATTGAAGCAGAAATGGTGTTCTGGGAAGTCGGCGAACAGGCGCAACACGAACAGTTTGAACATAAGGAAGAAGACAGTGAAAACTGGCTGAGCAGCCCTATGCGCTGGGTCTTGGTGAACAATGAACCAATGCTGCGCCGCAGGCTCAACAATGCCAACTCTGATTTTGACTTCCCACTTTGCCGTGAACTGGCGGAATCCGGCTATTCGGATTACCTCGTTCTGGCGACCTATTTTGACACTCCAGCCCTCTCTGACATGCGCGGCAAAACCGGCATCCTCGTCAGTTGGGCGACACGAGCTCCCGACGGTTTTTCAGACAGCGCCTTGGCCGCGATCCGGTACATTCAAAAAAGACTCGCCCTTGCGGCACGCGCAACATTGGAAACACAGATTACGCGGACCATTGCCGAAACCTATTTGGGCGTCCGGGCGGGCAACAGCGTTCTCAATGGTCAGATCCGCCATGGAGATGGTGAAACGATCGAGGCCGTCATCTTTTACAGCGACATGCGCAATTCTACAGCCATTGCGGAAGACCTCGGGCCTGATCTCTATCTCAAATGGCTCAACACCTATTTCGAAGCAACGGCCGGACCGGTTCTGAAAGAGGGCGGCGAGATCCTCGACTTTATCGGCGACGCAGTACTCGGGGTTTTTCCGATCAGCGACATGGGACTCGACGGAGCAATCCGGAAGGCGTTGTCAGCCACCGATGAAGCCCGCCGCCGTCTCAACCGAATAAACCGCGACACGGATACGCGGCACAACTTGAAAGTCGGAATAGCCCTCTCAATCGGAGAAGTCATGTTCGGCAACATCGGTGTGTCCAACCGCCTGTCATTTTCGGTAATCGGCCAGACTGTTCACGCTGCGGCGCGTATCGAAACGCTTACAAAGGCGGTCGGTGCTGAAACGCTCATGACTGAAGACATTGCAGTCCATGTCCAGGAAAGGCAGCAATCTGTCGGCGCGTTTGAATTGTCCGGTTTTTCGTCCAGACAACCACTTTTCGCACTGAAACCCGCACCGTAGTTCGGCTATATAGCTCTTAAGGGTTTCTACCCTTCCCGCCCAATCATCTATCACCGGACCTTTTCATGACTGACCTTCGCCCCAACGCGCCTGAATGCCTTCCGTATCACGAACAAGACGGCCCGGACGGATCTGACTACGCACCCGTAGTCCTCCTTCATGGTTTCGGCGGCGACAAGGCAACCTGGGTGAACACGCAAACGGCCCTTTCCGGGTCCCGTCGGTCGGTTGCCTTTGACCTGCCCGGGCACGGACAGGCTTTGGACTGGCCCCGGATCGGCAACGCAGGTATTGCGGCAAAGGCAGTCGTTCAGTCGCTGGATGCACTCGGGCTTGAGAAGGTCCATCTTTGCGGTCATTCCATGGGTGGTGCCGTGGCTGCATTGGTCGCTCTGCGCTGCCCTGAACGAATCTTAAGTCTCACATTGCTTGCTCCTGGCGGTTTCGGTCCTGAGATCAACCACAAGCTCTTGCGCCGTTATGCTGCTGCCCAAAACAAAGACGAGATGGAGATGCTGCTGGAGCAGTTCTTCGGCTGGGAGTTCAAGTTGCCGAAATTCCTGGCGAGCACAGCCGCTGAATCGCGTGCCCGTCCCGGAGCAGCCGCAACACTGGAATCCATCGCCAACGAGATAATTGACGGCAAAGTACAAAAGACGCTGCCACGTTCGGAGCTTGCTGAACTCCCGATGCCAATCAAAGTCATTTGGGGCACCCAGGATCGCGTCTTGCCAACCCGGCAGGCCCATAAGCTTCCAGGAATCGTTGCCACCCACATTTTCGAACGGGTTGGACATATGCCGCACCTGGAGATTCCACAGGAAGTAGTCCGCCTGATTCTCCAAAACGCTGGCCGTACCTAGTTCCTGGCTGGGGTTCTGATTAGCCACCGAGTAAACTCACGTTGAGTAACCCTCTAGCAGCGCGCAAAGATCAGCAATTTTTTTGACCATTTGGAAGTTTTTTTGCCGATTCCGCCGCCCAATTGTTGTGCCTGCCCAAAAAACCAGCCCTAATAAGCCGGTTAACAAACAAAATGTTCCGGGGGCAGAGGGGGCCCTTCGTAGCGACCCGGACGGAGGAACAGGTATGACATCATCATCTTTGGGGACTGCGCAGCAATTGCGCGATCCCAACTACACACCGCCTTTGGCACAAGCGATACCGCTTGGAATCCAGCATGTGCTGGCCATGTTTGTAAGCAATGTGACACCGGCCATCATCATTGCAGGTGCAGCCGGGTTCGGGTTCGGGTCAAACTCCCCGAACTTTCCGGACATGATCTACATGATCCAGATGTCGATGCTGTTTGCAGGCCTTGCAACCCTCTTCCAAACCATTGGCTTTGGTCCGGTCGGCGCCCGCCTGCCGATCGTGCAGGGAACGAGTTTCGCGTTCATTCCGATCATGATCCCGTTGGTTGCCGGCAAGGGAGTTGACGCCATGGCTATCGTCATGGGTGGTGTGGTCATCGGTGGCGTCTTCCACGCCTGCCTCGCGCCTTTCATTGGCAAAATCCGCTTTGCCCTTCCGCCACTTGTAACCGGTCTGGTCGTGACCATGATTGGTCTGGCTCTGGTCAAGGTCGGCATCCAGTATGCCGCTGGCGGCGTGCCCGCGATCGGCAAACCGGAATACGGTAGCCTGCTGAACTGGTCAGTGGCCCTCGTGGTGATTGTTGTCACCCTTGGCTTCAAGTTTTTCGCCAAGGGCATGATGTCGGTCTCCGCCGTTCTTCTCGGCTTGATTGCCGGCTACATCGTCGCTTTTGCCTTGGGCATGGTCAGCTTCGCCAATGTGGCGCGGGCAGCGCCGTTTGCCCTGCCAAACCCGTTCCATTTCGGCTTCGAATTCTCTGTTGCGGCGGTCATCGGCTTTTCGCTCATGGCGATAATTTCAGCAATTGAAACTGTCGGCGACGTCTCCGGGATCACCAAAGGTGGCGCCGGGCGCGAAGCAACCGACAAGGAGATTGCCGGTGCCACGTATGCGGACGGTCTGGGAACGGCAATTGCCGGCTTCTTCGGCGGCCTGCCGAACACGTCCTTCAGCCAGAACGTCGGCCTCGTTGCAATGACAGGCGTGATGAGCCGTCACGTGGTCACGATAGGCGCGATTTTCCTGATCTGCGCCGGCTTCATTCCGAAGGTTGGCGCAATCGTCTCGACCATACCGATTGAAGTTCTGGGTGGTGGCGTGATTGTCATGTTCGGCATGGTGGTCGCCGCAGGTGTCTCCATGCTGTCGGACGTCAACTGGACGCGGCGCAACATGGTGATCTTCGCGGTTTCCTTGTCAATCGGACTTGGCCTGCAGCTTGAGCCGGGGGCCTTGCAGCATCTGCCCGGCACCGTGAAGGTACTGCTGTCCTCAGGCCTCTTGCCTGCTGCCTTCCTGGCAATCATCCTCAATCTGGTCTTGCCGGAAGATCTGTCGGAAGAACAGACCGACGAGATCGCAGGAGGTATGGCTGGCCATCAGGACGAAAGCTGATATTCATCAGCAATAAAAAATGCCCGCGCAGTCTCGTGCGCGGGCATAATTTCATTCGTCTCATTCAAGCGTCCGGCAAGAGATCGTCCCTCCAGAGTTCGCCGATCGTGCGGCGGGCCATCATGTGGGACCGCGGGGAATTGATGCTGTCGACCGCAATCAACTGCCCTTCTTTCAAATAGGCGACGTAAAACTTGTGTTTTTCCGGAGACCCGACCACCTTGGTCTCATCATAGCCATCAGAGATGCCTGCGATCTGCAGCTTGACGTCGTATTGATCTGACCAGAACCACGGCAGCGGATCATAATCCACCTCTTCGCCGAGGATCGTCTGCGCGACGGCTTTGCCTTGATCAATGGCATTTTGGACGCTTTCCATCCTGACAGACCGGCCATACCGGCTGGAATAGAACCGGGTGCAATCGCCCGCAGCATAAATGGCATCATCATCGGTCTGCCCGCCGCCGTCGACAATGATCCCGTTGTCAGTCTCAAGACCAGCGGCTTTCGCCAGGGCTTCGTTCGGCTCGGCGCCAACGGCAACAAGCACCAGGTCGGCATCGAGAGTTTCCCCACCAGACAACTGGACACCGCTGACAGCTCCATTTCCGGTTATAGCCTCAACGCCGGTATCCAGCTTAATGAACACACCCTTGTCCCGGTGCAGCTTGGTGTAATAGTCCGAGATTACCGGGGAGACGACACGCTTCATCACCCTGTCTTGCGCTTCCACCACGGTAACCTGCTTACCCATTGACCGTGCGACTGCTGCAACTTCAAGCCCGATGTAACCGCCGCCGATGATCACAAGCTTATTCTTGCCCTCCAGTTGCGACCGGATGTAATCGACGTCAGCGATGGTGCGCAACGTGACGACGCCTTCCAGATCCACACCTTCTACCGGCAGCTTCCGTGCCCGTGTTCCTGTCGCCAGCACGAGTTTGCCATAAGACAGGGTATCGCCATTTACCAGAACCAGTCGTTTGGCGCCCCTGTCGATTTCTTGCACCACGGTATCGGGAATCAAATCGATGTTCTGTTTTGCATAAAACGCAGGTGGGCGCAGCCACAGACCATCAGGTCCAATCTCACCGAGCAGGAATTTCTTTGACAGGGGTGGACGCTGATAAGGCGCATAAGGCTCTTCGCCGATCAACCTGACCGGACCTTCAAAACCTCCCTGCCTGAGCGATTGCGCCACCTGTGCACCGGCCTGTCCGGCGCCAACAATTACGACTGTTTCCTGCATACGATCCGCCTCTGCCGGTCCGTTAAGTTTCTTTGCTTCTGCGTAGCATGTGCGGACAGCGGGCACCAGACAGACAGAACGCCGCGATGACGCAAATTCGGCGAACTGTTTTTGGTGACCAACTCCCCTTCAAGAGCACGCAATTGGCTGAAATAACGGAACTTTGTCCAAACACTGGTTGCGCAAACCGGTTCTGGAGACTATCCAGCCTTGTTTACTTGGCAAGCCGGTTTTCGGGGAACATATCCTGCCGCCAAGTGAACCTCTTCAGGTACAGCGCAATTCTGTACTTCCAAAAAATCACTTCCGGGGCATTCGGCCCTGCTTATCCATCAGACGCACACTGCACTGGGGCCGGTCTTGCAATCGCTTTTCCTGAAAATCACACCCGGACTGTTCGTCCTCCTCTGGTCGACCGGGTTTATCGGCTCAAAGCTTGGTGCACCCTATGCAGATCCGATGGTCTTCCTGAGCCTTCGCTTCTTGATCGTACTGCCGCTGCTGGCCCTCGTCGTGGCAATGGCCCGGGCAAAGTGGCAGCTTTCGCCAAAGCTGATCCTCCATTGCATCGTGACCGGCGTTCTTGTGCACGGCGTCTATCTGGGTGGGATTTTCTGGGTCATCGATAAGGGTATGCCCGCAGGTGCGAGCGCTATTGTAGTTGGCCTTCAACCGGTTTTGAGTGTCCTTGCGGCCAGTCTTTTGCTGCATGAGCGCATCCAGCAGAAACACTGGATTGGACTTGTTCTCGGGGGCATTGGCCTTGTTTTCGTTCTGGGACCAAAACTCGGCGTATCGGGTTCAGGCATCCGGCCTGACACGATCTTTGTCGTTTTCGTTTCTGTTGTAGCGATCAGTCTCGGCACCGTGTATCAAAAGCGCTTCGTTCCAACTGCAGATCTCTTGCCGGCAACCTTCTGGCAATACATCGGCGCCCTGGCCGTCACCCTGCCGTTGGCCTCCTTTGAAAGCTGGCAGGTTACTTGGTCAGGCGAGTTTATCTTTGCTCTGGCCTGGCTGGTGCTGGTCCTTTCCATAGGCGCCATATTGTTGCTGATGCTTTTAATCAGACGAGGCGCCGTCTCTGAAGTCGCATCGCTGTTTTATCTGGTGCCGGTAGCAACCGCGATTGAGAGCTACTTCCTTTTCGGCGAGCAGCTAACCCTGATCCAGATTGGCGGCATGGTGCTTGTCGTTCTGGCGGTTTTGCTGATCCGCACACGCAAAGCAGCCAGCTAGGGTGGGCCTCATATTACCACAGTAGGCTCCTGATACGCCTTCACATAGGTTCTCTGCCGGATCAGCGCTGCATTCAGCTCACCGCCAAGAATGAACGCCAGTGAGCAGATATAAAGAAAAATAATCGCGGTCATGATGCCGGCGAGGCCACCATAGGTGGACACATAATTGGCGAAGGAAGCCAGATAGGCACCAAAAGCAATACCGGCGGCCATCCACATGACAAGTGTCGCCAAGACGCCTGGCAATAGTGCCGCGAAACTGCGCTTTCCTGCAGGAAGAAGCCAATGGGTGACGAATAACCCGAAAATCAGCAAGGATCCGGCAAGCGAAAACCGCGCCAGATCGATTGACAACAAGAATTCTTCCAAAGCCGGAAACCACGCAATCAGCGCGGCCAGTGCCAATGGCGCCAAAACCACCAGGAACGTATAGGCAATCAGCACCACGGCTCCAAACAGGACGAGAGCCAGTGACTGCAGCCGCAGCACAATGAACGACCGGGTTTCGCGCTGGCGGTACGCCCGGTTGAGTGCAGTGCGCAATGCTTCGATGCCGTTGGACGCAAACCATATTGCGGCAATCACACCAAAGGTCAGAACATCGCCGCGCGGAACGGTCAGGATGCGATGGATTTCATCGACCACCGGTTTGGCAACCCGTTCTGGCCAGGCGTCAAATACCAGATCCGAAGCCCGGTCTGCAGCACCTTCAAATCCGAAATAAGCAGCCAGGGAAGCGATGAAAATCAACAAGGGAAACACCGCCAAAAGTGCGGACAAGGCGACATGACTGGCCATCGCAAAGCCGTCATCGCGGATGAAATGCCCGAACGCATCCCTAAAAATCTGAAACGCTGACCGGAGGGTGTTCTTGAGTCTCATAGGTCCGATGTGACCCTGCCTATGGCTCAAGGTCAACTATTGAAAAAAGAGGATAAAAGCCCTGCTAAAGCCGAAAAATGGGCACTACGCCGAAAGATGAATAAATATCGTCTCGACAAAAAGCTTGCTGCAACGCAACATAGCTGCAAAATTAGAGCACAATAAGCAACGAATGAAAACGGAGAGACGAATGTCGTCAGCAGCAATGTCTGCAAACGGGCCAGAAACCAATATGGCTGAACAGACCGCAGATGCGGTCGCCAGCCTTGATAAGCTTCTCGACAAGGCCGCCCGCGCGGTCCGCCAGAAGGTCATGGACGGAGACCGGATTTCATCTGCCCTCATGGAGCAGGAGCAGCGGGCCACCCACGGGCTGGCCTGGTTTGCCACCTATGTTGAAGCCCTGCGCCAACTGGATGCCTACGCGACGCGCCTGGCCGAACAGGGCCGTTCCGGCGAACTTGAAGCCCTGATCGGGCAACTCGGTTTTGCCGAATACCTGGCTCAGATCTTCGGTGGCATTCCGATGAACCAGGGTGAAATCGTCCGCCTGTCCGATCTCGGCCTGTCCGCCGCTGACATTTCGGAAGCTCGCACACCTGCCGTTGACGACCTGATTGCAACCGGCAACACGCCGGAAATTCGTCTCCGGATTGCCGAGCTGATCCGCCAGCAGGCAGGCCAATCGACGTTCGGCGACTGCGGCCTGGAGGAAACCTACGAGCAAATCCGCGACGAGATGCGGAAATTTGCCGAGGATAACGTTACGCCTCATGCCCACGAGTGGCATTTGAAGAACGACTACATTCCGATGGAAGTCGTCAACCAGATGTCTGAACTCGGCGTATTCGGCCTTACAATTCCGGAAGAATACGGCGGCCTTGGCCTTGGCAAGGAATCCATGTGCGTCGTCTCTGAAGAGCTTTCGCGCGCCTATATCGGTGTTGGTTCTCTCGGCACCCGCTCGGAAATTGCGGCTGAACTCATCCTGTGCGGCGGCACCGACGAGCAGAAGCAGAAGTGGCTGCCGAAGATCGCATCAGGCGAAATTCTGCCGACCGCGGTCTTCACCGAGCCCAACACCGGCTCTGACCTGGCCTCGCTCAAGACCCGCGCCGTCAAGGACGGAGACACCTGGAGAGTTTCGGGCAACAAGACCTGGATCACCCATCCGGTCCGCGCCGATGTCATGACACTTCTCGCCCGCACCAATCCGGATGCTCCGGGTTACAAGGGTCTTTCCATGTTCATTGCCGAAAAGCCGCGCGGCACGGATGAAGATCCGTTCCCGGCAGAAGGAATGAGCGGCGGCGAAATCGAGGTACTCGGTTATCGCGGCATGAAGGAATACGAAATCGCCTTTGATAACTTTGAAGTCAGCGCAGAAAACCTGCTCGGTCAGGAAGAAGGCCAAGGCTTCAAGCAGTTGATGCAGACTTTCGAAGGTGCCCGCATTCAAACGGCCGCCCGCGCACTTGGCGTTGCCCAGGCCGCATTGGACCTTGGCCTGCGGTATGCAGAAGAACGGATACAGTTCGGCAAGGCCCTGATCGAATTCCCGCGCGTTTCCGACAAGCTGGCCATCATGTCCGTTGAACTGATGATTGCGCGCCAGCTCACCTACTTCTCTGCCTGGGAAAAGGACTCCGGCCGGCGCTGCGATCTGGAAGCAGGCATGGCCAAACTGCTCGGCGCGCGTGTTGCCTGGGCAGCGGCTGACAACGCGCTGCAAATCCACGGCGGCAACGGTTTTGCGCTTGAATACGCGATCTCACGGGTTCTCTGCGACGCCCGCATTCTCAATATCTTCGAGGGTGCTGCAGAGATTCAGGCTCAGGTGATCGCCCGGCGCATTCTGGAAACCCGCGGCAACGCCTGAGGCGCTCCGCTAAATTGCCCATGAACAATGACAGGCCATCGAACTGAGAAGTTTGATGGCCTGTTTGTTTGTCGAGTTTGTAAACTCTTCAAAGTACCGAATAGAGAATTGACCGGTTCAGGATTTGCAATGGCTGCCTGTGGCCGATCGGCTTGTCGTAATTGCTTCCGGTGAAAACGACGACCATATCGAGTTCCGGAAACACATAAATCCGCTGCCCGCCGTTTCCGGCAGCAACATAGTGCCGGGTGCGCGGATCCTCGAAAGAGCGCGGCGTATGGGTCCACCATTGAAAGCCGTACCCTGAGGCGGATGGGCGATCCAACTGCTTAGACGGCGGAACCGCATCGACGATATGCTTTGTTGCCTGCTGGACCCACTCTCTTGAGACGATCTGCCGACCGTTCCAGGATCCACCATCCAGAAACATCTGTCCGATTTTCAGCATATCGCGCGGCAGCATATAGAAGCTGCCCATGCCAATGGCACGCCCTTTTGGGGAGAGCGTCCAGCAGTAGTTAGAAATGCCCAGTGGATCGAACAGGTTTTCCTTGGCAAACCGGGGAAGAGGCATTGAAGCGGCCTCAGCCACAATAGCTCCGAGAAGAAAGGTGGTCGGAGAACTGTAGCGGAACAACTGTCCGGGCTGTTCGGCCATTGGAATATCCAGTGAGAACCGAACCCAATCGTCCGCGCGCCACAAGTCAGTCTCACGCCAGGGCCCAACACCAAAGGCTTCCTCGACATTGAATCCGGGTGTCATGGTCAGCATGTCGGTTAGTGTGATCTTGTCTTTGAGCTCGCGGTCACTGGCGATCTTCGGCCAATGTTCCGGGAAAAAGCAGATATGGGCACGTCAACACCTGCAATCAGACCCTTGTCGATGGCGATCCCCACCAGAGTGGAGGTAATGCTTTTAAAAGCGGACCGGGTCTGGTGTTTGGTCGTGCGGCCAAAACCGTTCAGATAAGTTTCGAAAACCAGCTTTCCATGACGGGCAACAAGGACACTGTCAACCTTGCTGTAAGTTCCCTCCCTGAGGTCTGTAATCAACTCCTGGATGGGTTCGAGCAAAAAACCTTCAGCTGCCAGCGTGGACACCGAAATGCCATCGCTGAGACGATCGGGCGGCTCATCCAACCCGTGACTGCGCATCGGGATATTATCCGGGCGGTCAGCAGTCGTACCCTCCGGTTCGCACAGAAGCGGAGTGGGTTTGGCAAGAGCTGTTTGCCATGGATGTCCCAGCAACGCCATTGCCAGCAGCAAACTGCGCACGCATCGGACTGCGTTTGATTGCATCATGGCCACCACCGCTAAAATGGTAGTCCCACCCATAACACAATCAAAGGTTACATCATAGATCAGGTCCCTACCAGGATGGTCATGCAAAAGGGGCGGTCAAGCCGCCCCTGATCCTGCCTATTCGACCGTAATTGTAATCCGTTCGGACATGACCGGCGGGTTGTGCGGGATGTGGCTCCAATCGCCCAGCACAAGCTGCAAGGTGTGCTTGCCAGGCGATAACTCAAGCGTGGTTTCCGTCTGCCCCCCGCCAAAATGCTTGTGATTGTCGTCGGCGGGAATGGCTTCGTTCAGCTCCTCGCCTTCAATTGCCTCATCGATGATCAGATGATGATGACCGGTCTTTTCTTTTTCCACCCCGGCAGGCGCAACGCCCATACCCTTCAGGCCAAATTCGATGGTCACCGGACTTTTGACCGTGTCACCGTCTTTCAAATTGATGAAATAGACCTTGGCACCTTCAGGTGCCGGCGTTTCTCCGGCAATGGCGGCAGCGCCAAACGGTAGAGCCAAAGACAGGGTGAGTGCTGCAAGATAACTCTTGTTTTTCATAACTTATGTCCCTTTCAGATAATTCCCCCGAATTCCCAACGACAGAAACATGAGATGCCAGGCTCCTGTCAGAAGTGACAAGGATCACACTTAGGGCACTTGGCCTGAAGTTGAAGGTGCGGCTAAAATCACCACATGTAAGGTTCACAATCACACTGGAAGGTTTGATCCATGCGCTCTTCATCCCCCTTTGAAGATCTGGGCTTTGATCCGGAGATTCTCGGACCCGAAGAGGAACAACGGCAAACCGTCCGCCAAAAGCTCGCCAAAACCGTCAAAAAAGCTGCTGGGCAAATTCCCTTCATGGAAGATGTCGTTGCCGGTTATTATTGCGCGCTCGATCCGGCAACACCGGCAAAGGTTCGCGGAACCGTGCTGGCCGCCCTGGCTTATTTCGTACTGCCACTGGACGTCATTCCGGATTTCCTGATTGGCGTCGGATTTGGTGATGACGCCACGATCCTGATGGCCACTATCGCAATGGTCCAGGCCCACATCCGCGATGAACATGTGGAAGCTGCACGGACGGCATTGAAGGACGACACGATATAAAGTCCCGGTTTCATGCACAGGCTTAAGCTGATGCGGGCGGATTACCATCTGAAGACGCGGCCGTTTTCCAGCAACCCGAGCTTCGCCCGGCAATGAGCCAGTACACAAAGCCGCCAACGAATCCGGCTGCGAGCGCAACCGGTGATCCTGGTCGCGGGCCTTCGGCGGCAACATCGCCGCCCATCATCCATAGCGCGAAGGCCAGCACACCTGCTGCGCCAACGTGATAGATGAAGCTGCGCAAACCAAGAGCTTCCGCGATCCCGATCGCAAAGACAGCCGGAAACAACGAGACGCTGCCTAGCACGCTGGCAGTCACAAGCCCGCTGCCAGTTATCGCCGCAACGGCAGCCGGGGAATGGTCAGGCACGCCGCCTTGAAAGAACCCCCAGGCCAGGAAGAAACCGGAGAACACCACTGCCGCGATGAAGCCCAGCACAATTCTCAGCAACTGCCAGACAAACCTGTTTCCACGAACCACCGGGATCTCCCTTGAACTTCTTGGCGCCATCAATGGCTAACTAACATTTAGGAACAATCGAAAATACCTTGAAGTTGCCCGGAAAAGTGATCCTTGCCGCATCAGCCCGGAATATCGATTCTGGCGGTTGTAATTCCGGGTCTAAATCGCGGATTTTGGTTGACTTTTTTGCAGTTTCGCTGGATTTTCTGGGACTGTCTCGTTCGGCAGACGATGAAAAAGAACCTCGGCGCTTGCGTACGGGGGTCTTGGTGCATCGAATGCGCCGACGTTGCATTTGATACTGATTGAAACGACAGAGGAGTTAGCGACCATTCGCCGTCCGTTCCGCGCCCCGCCTCCAACCAAGGAAGGCCCGCGCACCAACCAAGAGATTCGCGTTCGCGAAGTTCAGCTGATTGATCATGAAGGCGCCAACCGTGGCATAGTTCCGACCGAAGAGGCTATGGACATAGCCATGGATGCCGGTTTGGATCTGGTAGAAATCCAGCCCAATGCGCAGCCACCGGTCTGTAAGATCCTCGACTACGGCCGATACAAATATCAGGCGCAGAAGAAAGCCGCCGAAGCCCGCAAAAAGCAGAAGACCGTCGAGATCAAGGAGATCAAGATGCGTCCGAACATCGACACCCACGACTATGAGGTGAAGATGAAGAACATGCTGCGGTTCTTCAATGACGGTGACAAGGTCAAGGTGACCCTACGCTTCCGTGGCCGTGAAATGGCTCACCAGGATCTCGGCATGAAACTTCTGAACAAGGTTCGCGAAGAAACGGCAGAGATAGCGAAGGTCGAGTCCACTCCCCGCCTTGAAGGCCGCCAGATGGTGATGGTGCTCGCACCAATCAAGTAGCTTTCCAGCTTACAGCAAGACCCTTTGAAAACCCCGCATCAAGCGGGGTTTTTTGTAACATCTACAAAGCCCTCAATCCGCAGCGCCAACATTACGGCGGGCTTCTTCCGCAATGAGATTACGCAGCCAGATGTGCATCGGCGATTGGTGAGTACGTTGCGTCCAGACGAGATCAATTCCAAAGGGAGCTGGAAAGGGGCATTCCGATACGTGGACAGCAGGACCGAACAACATTGCGATACGGCGCGGTACTGTTGCAACGATTTGTGTTCCAGCCAACATATCAGGCAAACCTGCGGGACTTGGCACTGACAGGACTTGATTCAATTCCAACCCTTGGGCCTCAAGCTGCACCAGAAAACCTGATTTCCATGTGCCGCCATAGGTAACCACGGCATGTTTGCATGCCACATAGCTTTCCTGTGTTATGGCGTCGTTCGCCAGGGGATTGGCCGGATCCATGATGCAAACATAGTACTCCTGCAGCAGGTTACGGCAGTAAAACCCAGCCGTCTCGGGCCTCAACGGACCAATCAGGAGATCCGCTTCAGACCGTTTCAATTGCTGGTCGCCCTGCGCGGTTGAATTAATGAAGTTGGCCCGAACCGCAGGCGCGGTGCGTTCCAGAGCCCGGACAACATGCGGGATGATCAGCTGCCGCTCATAATAATTGCAAGCAATCGAGAATGTGTGGTCCAGCGTTGAAGGATCGAACGACGCAGGCGCGATCAGAGCCTCGAACTGATCCAGCATCGGAATCGCCGATGCGACAATCTCGGTACATTTGTCCGTCGCCACAACAGCGCCGCCTTGCCTGGCAAAGAGCGGATCCCCAAAACAGCCCCGCAGCTTTTCGATCGTGTAACTCACCATCGATTGGTTCATGCCAAGCCGTTCTGCGGCTATGGAAAATGACTGGTACTCGTAAACCAGCCGCAAGACACGCAGTGCCGCGAAGTCAATGCCGTAACGCGAATCCCGCAAGGTGCTCTCCCACCAAGACGCCTCATCCACCCTACCTAAATCAAAGATTTCGATAGATAAGATCTATTCTATACAATTGTTTGATTTTTATGCAGCCGGTAATATTGGTGCCTAAAGTTCGTCAAAGGTCAGCCAGATGCCGCTAGCGCCGCTCAATGAAACCATCACAATTCAACAACTGGCTGCAGACCCTTACCCCATCTACAAACGCCTTCGCGCGGAAACACCGGTCCTGCGCGTCAAGTCCGTTGGCCGCACACTTTTGACCAAAGCCGTGGATACGAGAGCCGTTAAGGACAATCCCGAACTTTTCAGTTCCAACGATCCGAACACTCCGATGAAACGGGCCTTCAATGCGCACACGCTCATGCGGAAAGACGGTGAGGAGCACATGCGCGAGCGCTCGGCCATGATGCCGACTTTCTCACCCAAAAACCTAAAAACGCTATGGGCCCCTCTCTATACCGAACACGCCAATGCTTATTTGGATCGGTTGCCCCGCAACGAAGTCATTGACCTTTTTCCGACCCTTGCCGGTCCTCTGGCTGCTCGCGTTCTTGCAGACATTCTTGGCCTGCCCAGTGCGAGCGATGAAGAGATGCAATTCTGGTCTCAGGCATTGATCGATGGCGCAGGAAATTTCGGC
Organism: Roseibium sp.; assembly: GCA_965230705.1. Lineage (GTDB taxonomy): Bacteria > Pseudomonadota > Alphaproteobacteria > Rhizobiales > Stappiaceae > Roseibium. The sequence goes on from CBDDLN010000002.1 coordinate 1,878,467, forward strand.
TGGGCTCCGGAGCCGTTTGAAAGGGTCGATAAAGCCAATGCACAGATGGACCGACTGATTGCAAAACAGGCTGAGATCCTCAAGAAAAATCCGGACCAATCGGCCCTTTCGGTCATGGTCAATGCAGACGAACCAATCCCGATGAGCCAGATAGCAGCAAACATTAAAATTGCTATTGGCGGCGGCATCAACGAACCTCGGGATGCGCTCCTGACAGCGCTTTATGGCCTCCTCACAAACCCGGATCAGATAAAAGAGCTGAAGCAATCCGGCGACTGGTCAAGAGCCTTTGAGGAAGCAGTACGCTGGGTGGCCCCAATTCAAGTGAGTTCCCGCCTCGTCAAAGCCAATACGCAGATTGGAGGTTTTGACATTCCAGCCGGCGACGTTGTCATGACAATCCAGGCGTCTGCCAACCACGACGAGGACTTGTTCGAAAGGCCAGAAGAGTTCGATAGCTTTCGCAAAAAAACCAATCATCAAGCATTTGGAAGCGGGCCCCATCACTGCCTTGGCGCACATCTATCCCGCCTGACCCTTGGCAAAATCCTACTGCCTCTGATCTTCGAACGCTTTCCAAGAATGGAATTGATCTCGCCGCAAGACGTGGTCTGGAAAGGTTTCGGATTTCGAGGTCCCGCCAGCTTGCCTGTCCGGTTGAATTGATTGTGGACCAGGCATCTATCTCAAAGGCTACCACATGACGAAAATCACCTTTGTCTCCGCCGAAGGACAACAAACAATCGTTGACGCAATCGACGGTACGAGCGTCATGCAAACAGCATTGGATCACGAAATAAGCGGCATTCAAGCAGAGTGTGGCGGCGCAATGGCCTGCGCCACTTGCCATGTCTATGTAGACGCAGCATTCCAGCAGTTGACAGGACAGGCCACCGACCACGAAACAGAAATGCTCGATTTTGCGGCCTGTCCAGTAAAACCTGAAAGCCGGCTGTCCTGCCAAATTGAGGTCTCACCGCTGCTCGACGGATTGACAGTGCATTTGCCAGAAAGCCAGGTCTGATTTATCAGCCAACGGACACCCAGCCGTCCCGTTTTTCGGAAGCAAACAGTGCGTCCAGGATTGCCATATTCTGGACTGCATCCGCCGGGCCGTAGGGCAAATCCGTTTCACCGAGGATTGCGCGGCCGAAGGTATCGGCCAGCTCCCCGTATTGGTCACTTTCCGCCACCGTTTCACTGCGAGCGGCAGCACCACCAAGAACCGATCCATCATCTATCTGCAAGATGGTCGCGTACCCCTGCGGCGCGTTATAAGGAATGACGATCTCCAAGCGTTTCTTTGTCCCGCAAAGGTGCAGCCGTTGATAGGGCACTAGCTGCGTCGAGACTGTGAAATCGAGACGGCGGCCTGAGCCGAAATCAAGAACCGCGCTGGTAAGCCTGTCAGTGCCAAGCTCCGGATCCCGGTCGATCATGGAAAACACCCGCGATGGTTCGCCTTCGAAGAAATACCGGCCCGCGACGATCGGATAACACCCGATATCCAGCAGCGCACCGCCACCGATGTCAGCCTTGTTCCGAATATTGCCCGGATCGGCGTTGAAGTAGCTAAAGAACGACTGAATTGCCCTCAGCTCACCAAGCTCGCCGGAGCGGACAATTTCACGCGCCCGGATCCATTGCGGATGAGCGCGCACCATGAAGCCTTCCGCAACGAGCCTGTCCTTGGGCAGGTCAAGCAGTTGCCGGGCTTCGGCGGCATTGAGCGCGATCGGTTTCTCGCACAGGACATGCTTGCCGGCCTCGACGGCCTGAACCGTCAAAGGCACATGCATGTGGTTTGGCAGCGGATTGTAGATCGCGTCTATATCCGGATCCGAAAGAAGCTCTTCGTAGGATCCGTAGGCCTTCGGGATATTAAGCTTTGCGGCTGCAGCCTGTGCGCTTTCAAGACTGCGCGAGGCGATCGCTGCCGCCGTTCCTGTCTTTGAACGATGAAGGCCGGGAATGAACTTCTCCCGGCCGATTCGCGCGGTCGAGAGAATTCCCCAACGGACAGATTTCCCTTCGCTCATAGGCCCCTCCCTGAATTCACCGTCACCACACCTATTGCACTTGTACAACTGGTGGCAAGCACGGTTTCCTTCTGCACGGACCTTTTGCCGAAGCTAGGGCAACGGGCGCAAACGTGGATACGTTAGATGGTTTTGTACGGCTCGCCCGGCCAGACGCATCCCGCAGCGCGATGCGGGGCATCGGGCAAGGGGGGCAACGCAGCCGGAGGGCCGCACAAGGCCACCCAAAGGGCCACCTCTCATTGACCCGCTGGATCATGTTGGGCTGCTCTTATAGTGCCTGCACCACCGCGAGCATCCCGCCTTGCCAGCAAACAAATGAGAGGGGTCAAACGCTTCCACGTTTTCGCCCGGTGCTCTAGAATTTTTTCGGAACGTAAAGCTCTTCAGGCAGCACCTTGCGCTCATAATCGGGATTGAACACGCGGTCCGGCAATGAGACCGGATCATGAGGCACTTCTTCATAAGGCACCATTGAGAGAAGGTGGCTGATGCAATTGAGCCGCGCCTGCTTCTTGTCGTTGCCTTCGATGATGAACCAAGGCGCTTCCGGAATATTGGTGCGCTCCAGGGTCTCCTCTTTCGCCTTGGTATAGTCTTCCCAGCGGATGCGGGACTGAAGGTCCATCGGGCTCAGCTTCCACTGTTTCAGCGGATCGTGGATCCGCATCAGGAACCGCAGCTGTTGCTCCTGGTCGGTGATGGAGAACCAGTACTTTACGAGGCGGACGCCCGAGCGAACAATCATGCGTTCAAACTCGGTCACGTCGTTGAAAAACTCATCAACCTGTTTTTCGGAAGCAAATTCCATAACCCGCTCAACACCAGAGCGGTTGTACCAGGACCGGTCGAACAGAACAATTTCGCCAGCAGCCGGCAAATGCGGGACATAACGCTGGAAATACCATTGAGTTTTTTCCCGGTCACTCGGCGCAGGCAGTGCAACGACCCGGCAGACACGGGGATTGAGACGCTGGGTAATGCGCTTGATCACGCCGCCTTTACCTGCCGCATCCCGGCCTTCAAAAACAATAACAACCTTCTCTCCGGTGTGCTGAACCCAGTCCTGCAGTTTAACCAGCTCGGCCTGAAGACGCAGCAGCTCGTGAAAATAGGTATTCCGCGGAATGGAAGACTTGTGCTTCAGATCTGAAATGAAGGCCAGATCTTTGGCGACCAGCTGGTCATCGATTTCCATTTCCAGCTCTTCATCCAGACCGTCCTGCCATTCGGCCTCGACCCAGGTTTTTGCGCTGTCATCGCTCATTCTCAAATTCCTTCAAACAATCGGAAATCCAGCCAACAGATTCAGATTACTGTGAACCCGCAGACTGTGTAGTTTTTTTGACATGCTCCCGCTTTGAGGCATTTCAAATGCAGATAGCCAACATCCGAAAATTTCTATTGAAAATGAATGATCGTTCATTTATTTTTCTTTGCGGAGGAACTTTTCATGCCGATCGCAGAGAAAACGCTCGGTTCCAAGGGAACGCAGACCGCAAGCCGCGTTCGGGCGGCCGCACTGAAGCTGTTTGCGCAGTCTGGTTATGCGGCTGTCTCCATGCGCCAGATAGCATCGGAAGTCGGTGTCCAGCCCGGCGCCCTCTACAATCATTTCCCGACAAAGCAGCACATCTTGAAGGACCTGATGCTCTCGCATCTGGCAGACCTTCTTGCCGCATGGGCCGAATACAAAAATGCCAGCAGGCAAGGCGAAGATCCGCTCGACGCCTTCGTGCGCTTCCACATCCGCTATCACCTTGAAAAGGCCGATGAGGTGTTCATCGCCTATATGGAACTGCGCAATCTGGAGCCGGAGAACTTCCCGGAAGTCGAGTCCGCCCGGCGGCAGTACGAAGAAATTCTCAGATCCATACTCAAGGACGGCATCAGCGCCGGCCGCTATGCAGCCACAGATCCTGTCGTCACGGCCCGCGCCATAATCGCAATGCTAACCGGAATTCCGACCTGGTACCGGGACGGCGGCCGGCTCTCCAAATCCGACATTGAAACCCTTTACCTGACCATGGTGCGCAAATGCGTTGCGCCCGATGGGGCGTCCAATCAACGGGAGAACGGATGACATGAGCATCCTGAAATCAAACCTGTCGCCGCGCAGCGACGCCTTTGCCGCCAATCGGAAGGCACACGAAGAAGCGCTGGAGAGCGTTCGCCAGGCTGCTCAGGTTGCGCTGGACGGCGGTGGAGAGAACGCACGCCAGCGCCATGTCTCACGCGGAAAGATCCTGCCCCGCGAAAGGGTTTCACGTCTGCTGGATCCCGGTTCTCCGTTCCTGGAAGTCGGCATGATGGCAGCGCATGACATGTATGACGGAGCGGCTCCTTCTGCCGGCATGATAGCCGGTATTGGCCGTGTGGAAGGCAGGGAGGTGATGATCCTCGCCAATGATGCCACCGTCAAAGGCGGCACCTATTATCCGCTCTCCGTTAAAAAGCACCTGCGGGCCCAGGAAGTCGCCGAACAGAACAACCTGCCGTGCGTCTATCTGGTCGACAGCGGCGGCGCCAACCTGCCCAATCAGGACGAAGTTTTTCCGGACCGGGATCACTTCGGCCGGATTTTCTACAATCAAGCCAACATGTCGGCCAAGGGCATTGCCCAGATCGCCGTCGTCATGGGCTCCTGCACGGCTGGCGGCGCCTATGTGCCCGCCATGTCCGACGAGACGATCATCGTCAAGAACCAGGGCACGATCTTCCTCGCAGGCCCACCTCTGGTAAAAGCAGCAACCGGTGAGGAAGTCACAGCGGAGGACCTTGGAGGCGGCGATGTCCACACGCGCCTTTCCGGCGTTGCGGATCATCTAGCGAGCGATGATGCCCATGCTTTGGCTCTGGCCCGCAGGGCGATCGCCAGCCTAAACAGGATCAAGCCCACCACTGTTGAACTGCAAGCCTCCGAAGACCCGCTTTACAACCCGGAAGAAATCCTTGGCGTCGTGCCTGCGGATCTAAAGACCCCTTACGACATCCGTGAAGTCATCGCGCGTACTGTCGACGGATCCAGGTTTGACGAATTCAAGGCCCGCTACGGCACGACACTCGTCTGCGGTTTTGCGCACATTCACGGCATGCCGGTCGGTATCATTGCCAACAACGGCGTTCTTTTCTCTGAAAGCGCGGTTAAGGGCGCGCATTTCGTGGAACTCTGCTCCCAGCGGAAAATCCCGCTCGTGTTCCTGCAAAACATCACCGGTTTCATGGTCGGGCAGAAGTACGAAAGCGGCGGCATCGCAAAGGATGGCGCCAAGCTGGTGACGGCAGTTGCCACCACCAAGGTTCCCAAAATCACCATGCTGGTTGGCGGTTCTTTCGGGGCTGGCAACTACGGCATGTGCGGACGGGCCTACTCACCGCGCTTCTTGTGGACCTGGCCCAATTCCCGGATTTCCGTCATGGGCGGAGAACAGGCGGCGGGCGTTCTGGCAACCGTCCGGCGGGATGGTATCGAGCGCAAGGGCGGCAGTTGGTCGGCTGAGGAAGAAGCAGCGTTCAAGCAACCGATCATCAATCAGTTTGAGGAACAGGGGCATCCCCTGTTCGCATCAGCCCGCCTTTGGGACGACGGCATCGTCGATCCGCGCAAGACACGCGACATTCTCGGTCTTTCGCTATCAGCTGCACTCAACGCCCCCATCGAAGACACGCAGTTCGGCCTGTTCCGGATGTGAGGAGACACCACCTGATGTTCAAGAAAATCCTCATTGCCAATCGCGGCGAAATCGCCTGCCGGGTCATTGCAACAGCCAAAAAACTCGGCATCCGGACCGTGGCTGTCTATTCGGACGCTGATGCTGCAGCCAAGCATGTGGCCATGGCGGACGAGGCCTATCGCATCGGTCCAGCGCCGGTCGCCGAAAGCTATCTGCAAGTTGGCACGATCATCGAAGTTTGCCGGAAAAGCGGCGCGGAAGCCGTTCATCCGGGTTATGGCTTCCTGTCGGAAAATCCCGATTTCGTCGATGCGCTTAGCGCCGCCGGTATTGGCTTTATCGGACCGAGCGCCAGCTCGATCCGCGCCATGGGTCTGAAAGACGCAGCGAAAGCCCTGATGGAAGACGCTGATGTTCCTGTTGTTCCCGGCTATCACGGCGACAACCAGGACCCTTACTTCCTGGCGCTGGAAGCTGGAAAGATCGGCTACCCGGTCCTGATCAAGGCCCGCGCAGGCGGCGGCGGCAAGGGCATGCGCCGCGTTGATGATCCGAAGGACTTTCAGGACGCCCTGCAAGGCGCCAAGCGTGAAGGCGAAGCCAGCTTCGGTGACGGACGGGTGCTGATTGAGAAGTACCTGACCAAGCCGAGGCATATCGAAATCCAAGTCTTCGGGGATAATCACGGCAACGCAGTACATCTGTTTGAGCGTGATTGCTCGCTTCAGCGCCGCCACCAAAAGGTGATAGAAGAAGCGCCAGCGCCTGATATGCCGGAAGCCATGCGTACCGCCATGGGCGAGGCTGCGGTGAAAGCCGCCAAGGCAATCAATTATTCCGGTGCAGGTACGATCGAATTCATTGCCGATGTGTCCGAGGGCCTCAGGGAAGACCGGTTCTATTTCATGGAAATGAACACCCGGCTGCAGGTGGAGCATCCGGTGACGGAGCTGATCACCGGCGAGGACCTGGTGGAGTGGCAGCTGCAGGTCGCATCCGGAAGCCCCCTGCCAAAAACGCAGGAGCAACTTTCGTTTTCCGGTTGGGCTTTTGAGGCGCGGCTCTACGCAGAAGATGCGCCGAAGGGCTTCCTTCCAGCAATTGGCAAGCTGGACCACCTTCATTTTCCGGCCGAGGGTGCCCGCATCGACAGCGGCGTGCGTGCAGGTGATGAAATCACGCCATTCTACGACCCGATGATCGCCAAAGTGATTGTTCATGGCCCGACGCGTGGGGCAGCGCTCGGGAAGCTGCTCGCCGCACTCGAGGAGACACAAGTTGCCGGTTGTGTGACCAATGCGGGCTTTCTCGCAGCGCTTTGCCGTCACCAGGGGTTTGCCGAAGGTGATGTCGATACCGGTCTCATCGACCGCGACCTTGAGAGCCTTATTTCGGAGCCCGCACCAGCAGATGAAGCCATTTCGCTCGCTGCGCTGGCCGCCCTTGGTCTGACATCACCGGCAAGCGGAACAGACCCATGGGATAACCTCGCCGGATGGCGGCTTTGGAGTGCTTCGCGTCAATTTGCTTTGTTGGAGTATGACGGCGAACAGCGGGATGTCGAAGTTCACGCGCAAGGCGCAGGGCGCTTTGCCGTTCATCTGGATGGCACACCAAGAACCTTCGAACTGATTGACGTCGGCGACACAAGCCTGATCTTCGACTGCGACGGCATTCGCAAACGTGCCGCGATTTCTAACGGACAGGCAGAGCTCACAGTCTTCTTTGAGGGCCATGCGCACACATTTGGTCTGCCGGACCGCCTGACAGATGACGAAGATGCTGCCGGAGCCGGTGACCAGGTGATCGCCCCGATGCCAGGTCTTGTCAAGGTACTCGAGGGCGCCGCTGGTGACGTTGTGACCGAAGGTCAGCCGCTGGTCATCCTTGAAGCCATGAAAATGGAACACACGTTGAAAGCTCCGCGCGACGGCGTCATTGGCGAGCTCCTGGTCGAAGCCGGTGAACAGGTTCAGGACGGCACGGTTCTGCTCGTCCTGGAGGAGGAAACCGATGCTGCCTGAAGCGTCCAGTTATGACCAGCTGATCGAAAGGTTCAGCTGGCAAATCCCGGACCGTTTCAATATCGGCGTAGCAGTTTGCGATGTGTGGGCCGACAAGGAACCAGAACGCGAAGCATTGGTTTTTGCCGAAGAAGACGGTCCTGTCACCCGATACAGCTATCTGGATCTGAAACAGAGGTCGAACCAGCTGGCCAATCTCTTTGCGGACTGCGGCCTTGAGGTGGGCGACCGGGTCGGGGTCCTTCTTCCCCAAATGCCGGAAACAGCATTTGCCCATATCGCCGCTCTGAAATCCGGCGCCATCACCATTCCGCTTTTCACATTGTTCGGCGACGAGGCCCTATCCTTCCGCCTGAAAAATTCCGGCGCAAAGATCGTGGTGACGGATGCCAGCGGTGCTGAAAAACTTGCCCGTATCAGAACCGAACTACCGGACCTGAAGGAGGTATTTTGCACCGATGGAGCAGTCCACGGCGCAAAAGACCTTGCCTCAGAAATCTCCGGTCAACCGGATGCATTCACGCCGGTAGATACGGGCCCGGATGACCCGGCCATCATCATCTACACCTCCGGGACAACCGGCCAGCCCAAGGGGGCCCTTCACGGCCACCGGGTCCTGCTGGGCCATTTGCCGGGCGTCGAAATGAGCCACGATTTCCTGGGTCAACCGGGTGACCGCATCTGGACACCTGCAGACTGGGCCTGGATCGGTGGCCTGCTCGACGTTCTAATGCCTGCCCTTTACCTTGGCGTCCCTGTCGTTGCATGCCGCTTCAAGAAATTCACGCCGGAAGCTGCCTTCACCCTGCTCGAGCAACAAAAAATCCGGAACACCTTCCTGCCCCCGACCGCCCTGAAAATGATGCGCCAGGTCGATAATCCACAGGACCGGTGGACCTTGGATCTCCGCTCAGTCGCTTCGGGGGGGGAAACGCTCGGGACTGAGCTGATCGAATGGGGCCATACTACATTTGGTCTGACGATCAACGAGTTTTATGGCCAAACCGAGTGCAACATGATCGTTTCAAGTTGTGCCGAAGTAATGGAGGCCCGGCCAGGCATTATGGGCCGTCCGGTTCCAGGCCACACCGTCGACGTGGTCGACGATCAAGGCGCGGTTCTTCCCGCAGGCAATCTTGGCAACATCGCAGTCCAGCGGCCTGATCCGGTCATGTTTCTGGGGTACTGGAACAATCCGGAAGCAACAGAGAAAAAGTTTGCAGGCGACTGGCTGCTGACCGGTGATACCGGCATCCGCGATGAAAGTGGTTGGGTCCGCTTTGTTGGCCGCGACGATGATGTCATTACGTCTTCCGGATACCGCATCGGACCAGGCGAAATCGAAGACTGCCTGCTGAAACACCCGGCCGTTGCCCTTGCCGGTGTTGTTGGGAAACCCGATCCCCAGCGCACGGAGATCGTTAAGGCCTACATTGTTCTGAAAGAGACAGCCGAACCCACCGACGATTTGGCCTTAGAGATCGCCCACTTCGTCAAAACCCGGCTTGCCGCGCACGAATATCCGCGCGAAGTGGCTTTCGTCGATGCCTTGCCAATGACAACAACGGGCAAGGTCATCCGCCGGGAGCTTCGCGACCAGGCACAGGCCGAACTTGGCACGAAGGCGAGTTCCCAATGAATCGCCAACCTCTCTCCTCGTCATGCCCGGACCTGATCCGGGCATCCATTCCGCTTCCTCTCCAAAGCCAAATGATGAGGAAAGGTCACGGTATGGATTGCCGGGGCAAGCCCGGTAATGGCGGAGAACATAGATACCTAAGCAATAAAAACACGGACCGAAGAGCGCACCATGTCTGACTTTGTCACCATCTTTGAAATGGGGCCGCGCGATGGCCTGCAGAACGAAAAGATCTTCGTTCCAACGGAAGACAAGATCGCCCTCGTCGACAGGCTGTCCGCTTGTGGCTTCCGCAAAATCGAAGTGACCAGTTTCGTGAGCCCCAAATGGGTGCCGCAGATGGCGGATGCCAGGGAAGTCATGGAAGGTATTCACCGGCATCCGGCTGTCACCTACACCGCGCTGACGCCGAACGTGAAAGGCTACAACGCAGCCAAACAAGTGTCAGTTGACGAAGTCGCCGTCTTCGGATCCGCCTCCGAAGGTTTTTCAACGAAGAACATCAATTGCTCGGTGGCGGAAAGCATAGAACGCTTCAAACCGCTGATCGAAAAGGCGCACCAGGACGAAATGCCGGTACGTGGATACATCTCCTGCGTCACCGACTGCCCCTATGACGGCCCAACGCCTCCCGAAAAGGTCGCCTGGATCGCAAAGCTCTTGTTCGACCTCGGCTGCTATGAAATTTCGCTCGGCGACACGATCGGTGCGGGTACACCCGAAACGATTGGCCGCATGCTCGATGCAGTGCTCGCGGAAGTCCCGGCAGCAAAACTCGCCGGTCACTATCACGACACCAAAAGCCGGGCGCTGGACAACATTGAGGTCAGCCTAGAGAAAGGCCTTCGTACGTTTGACGCTGCGATTGGCGGTCTGGGCGGCTGCCCCTACGCGCCCGGCGCCAAGGGAAATGTGGCCACAGAAGGCGTTGCCGGATTGCTGGCAGGCAAGGGCTTCGAAACGGGCCTGGATCTGGCAAAGCTTGAAGAGGTGGCAGACTATGCCCGTTCGCTGAGGAGCCAAGACGCATGAGTTTCGAGACAATTTCCATCCGGACCGACGCGCGCGGCGTTGCCACGCTGACGCTCGACATGGCCGAAAAACACAATGCGCTGGCTCCAAAAATGATAGACGAGCTGACGGCTGCGGCGGTTCGGCTTGCCGCTGATACGGCCGTGCGTGTGGTCGTTCTGACCGGCGCCGGTGAGAGTTTTTGTGCAGGCGGTGATCTTGGCTGGATGCGGGAACAGTTTCATGCAGACCGGGCAACACGCATGGCGGAGGCCCGTAAACTTGCCATGATGCTCAAGGCACTCAATGAATTGCCCAAACCCGTGATTGGCCGTATCCAGGGCCAGGCATTTGGCGGAGGCATCGGCATGATGAGCATCTGCGACACAGCCGTTGCCGTTGACAGCGCCAAATTCGGTCTCACAGAGGTACGGCTGGGGCTCATTCCCGCGACCATCAGCCCATATGTCTTGGCGCGCATGGGCGAAGGCAAAGCCCGGCGCGTGTTCATGTCAGCCCGCATCTTCGGTGCAAGCGAAGCCAAAGATCTGAACCTGATTGCCAAGGTGGTGCCCGCGGATGAGCTTGATGGCGCGATAGAAGCTGAAATCAAACCGTATCTCTCTGCCGCCCCCGCCGCTGTTGCCGCCAGCAAGGCACTTGCCCGGTCGCTGGGACCGGTCATTTCAGACGACGTGATTGACGATACCATCCGCCGTCTGGCGGATACCTGGGAGACACCAGAAGCCCATGAAGGCATCAGCGCCTTTTTCGACAAGCGCAAACCCGACTGGGTAGCGAAACGCTAACGCTGCTGAGGGAAGAATACGCTCAGGTCAATTGCTGCTGCTGGCGGAACTTGCGCACAGTGGCAGCAATCCTGGCGACATCAAGCTGTTCCGTCTCGGGAACGACCTTGCGTCCATAGAGCCGCTCACGGTCCCGGCGAACCCGTTTTTGCTGACGCTGGCTCAGTCCGGCGGGCAAAGAAATACCAGCCCGGTCCATCCCGATCAGGATACGCTGCAGGTCCGGAATGATTTCCGAGGAAATCGCAAATTCCGTCTCATCCTTGCGCGTAAAGACCAGGGTCTTTGTCTGTTCTTCCCCTGACAGCAGCGCCACCTTCTTCCGGCTTTGGCTTCCAAGCGCTGACAACAGCCAACCAAACCCGCCCGGTGCCCGCCAGATCCGCAAACGTACGGATTGAAGATCGGAATAAGGAACCCTTGCGCGCATTCCAAGTTGGGCAAACTCAAACCCATTATCGAAAAACCGCATCCATGACGTTTCCTGACGCACGGCAATCATGAAGATCATGAACGACAAGCTTGCAGGGATCAAAAGCGCTGCAAAAACCGGCGCGGCTGAGGAATCTGCGGTCACAGCACCGAAGAAACTCAGAGAGAATAGCGGAACACCGACCGTAAAACCGATCAGGTCCGTCACCACAACAGGAGGTTTTGGAGAAGGCTTAACAGCTCCAATCGGGACCTTTGGCTTCGGGATCGCGGTGTAGATTCCAACTGCCGCGGCAAAGCACAAGACTCCGATAAGGACAGACGCAAAACCCAAAGCCCCGATGATGCCGAAAATGCCGAGAAAGAGCGGCATCAAACGCCTAAAAAGTTCCAGTTTTGCTGACTTGCCCAAGGGTCTCTCCGAAGACAGGTGCGGAGGTTTTTCCGCATCAATTTGATTCTCCTATGAGAATCCTTCCTGTCTTCCGGGTCAACCACACGTGATACGATGTCCAAAGATCAACGGTTACAAACTGCCGAAATAACGCCGATTTACTGAAATTCCCGCAGATCTGATCGTCAAAAGCCGTAATCTGCGACTTTTCGCTTCAGTTGATCAGGATGCAAGGACAGTCGAAAGTTTGCGTCTTTCACGTTCCATAAAACTGAACATGTCTCTGGTCTTTCCGAATTTCGGATCATCCAGATTGAGCAAGCGGTGCATGAGCGCATCAATATCAGCCGGAGTAAAAGGCTTTTTCAGAAAACCTTCCAATCCCACGAACGCGGCTGATCGCTCAAGGTAGCTCGTGTCGTTGGTCGACATCATGTAAATGCTGATCTTGTTCGACAGATCCCGGATCCGTCCTCCAAGTTCCAATCCGTCCATGTCCGGCATATGAAAGTCCGTAAGGACGATCCGGAACTTGCCCGTTGCAACAGCTTTTAAAGCGGTAGCGGCATTTTCGGCCTCGGCAATTTCAAAGTTGAAGCGGCTGTTTTCCAGGATCTTCCGCGTCAGCTTTCGCATGGTAGCGGAATCGTCGACAACCAGAATTGGATAGGCCTCGGTCATCGTCATGTAGGTAACGATGATGTCTCCAACCTCCTCCGGCCGGAATGGTTTTTTCAGAAAATGATAAGCACCAAACCGTGACAGCACATCTTCAGCGTGATCGGAAAGACCGCTTGATATGGCAATCACAAGGCAATCCTGAGATTTGGTCCCTTGCAAGGCAGCTACGACATCAGGACCATTCAGCCCCGGCATGTTCACATCGATAAAGGCAACATCGATCGGCTTTTTCTTCAGAAGCTCCAGGGCCTGTTCGCCGTCTGACGCATGAACGATTTCGATATATCGCTTTTCACTGTGAAGCTTGATGCCCGTGTGTACCACTTCACGAGCAATAGCGCTGTCGTCGGCCACGAGCGCCCTAATCATCTTATGCAACATTTTTATTCCCCCCACCGAGCGATTCCCACCAAATCAACACAGCGGCCAGCTAAGTTTTTGTTTTATAGTTAAGCAATAAGAAGGCTAAAAATTAACTTTTGGTAACCTCATCGGAAAAATTCACAATAGCACTAAAAACAATAAGACTATTTTCCATTTATAGTTGTTTTTGTCATGTTTTTGAGGCGCCGTCTCGATTTGCACCTAGGTACGTTTAGTTCCGCCTCGCTTGATTTTTTTCCAAAAGGTCAGGAATTCTTGAATTCCAAAATCGAATACTAATTCGCATGCAAACGTTTAGCCGGCGAAGCAATTTCGGAAGCCCATGTAGCGGCAATGAATTGTGGCTGGTCATTTTGCTTCCACCTTGGAAACCAAGAGCGGCAACACCACAGTCGACGCAAAACCCAAAGCTTCTCCAAAAAACGCAAATACTCTGGAACTTCAGTCTCTTAATCTTATTGGCCCGCTTTGTGCTTCTTCAGCTCCGGAGTGCCGGCTTTCAGCCGCACAAAAATAACATGCGGAGGAAAGAGGGGCATGACCGAAACGTTTTATGACGTAATGCGCCGCCAGGGCATCACGCGGCGAAGTTTCCTGAAGTTCTGTTCACTGACAGCAGCATCCCTTGGTTTGGGACCGAGCTTTGCACCGAAGATTGCCGAGGCCATGGAAACCAAGCCTCGTATTCCGGTACTTTGGCTGCACGGGCTGGAATGTACCTGCTGCTCGGAGAGCTTTATCCGCTCGGCTCACCCGCTCGCCAAGGACGTCATCCTGTCGATGATCTCGCTGGACTATGACGACACGATCATGGCAGCGGCTGGCCATCAGGCCGAGGCGATCATTGAAGAAACCATCGAGAAATACGATGGCAATTACATCCTGGCCTGCGAAGGCAACCCGCCACTCAATCAGGAAGGCATGTCCTGCATAATCGCGGGCCGGCCGTATCTGGAGCAACTGCAGCACGCCGCCGCGCACTGCAAGGCGATCATCTCCTGGGGCTCTTGCGCCTCCTGGGGCTGTGTCCAGGCCGCCCGCCCGAACCCGACCAAAGCCGTGCCGATCCACAAGGCACCAGGCATTCCGATCGACAAACCGATCATCAAGGTTCCCGGCTGCCCGCCGATCGCGGAAGTGATGACGGCCGTCATCACCTATCTGCTCACCTTCGAGCGCTTCCCTGAGCTTGACCGCCAGGGCAGGCCAAAAATGTTCTACTCACAGCGCATTCACGACAAGTGCTACCGGAGGCCTCACTTCGATGCTGGCCAGTTCGTCGAAAGCTTTGACGATGAGGGCGCCAAGAAGGGCTACTGCCTGTACAAGGTCGGCTGCAAGGGCCCTACCACCTACAACGCTTGTTCAACAGTGCGCTGGAACGGTGGCCTCTCCTTCCCGATCCAGTCCGGCCACCCGTGTTTCGGCTGTTCCGAGGACGGCTTCTGGGATCAAGGCAGCTTCTATGACCGCCTGACCGACATCAAGGGGTTCGGTGTTGAAGCAGATGCCGACAAGATCGGCGGAACCGCTGCTGTCGTCGTTGGCGCTGCGGCAGCTGCCCATGCGGCGGTCAGTGCCGTCAAACGCGCCCGCCAAAAGGGAGGAGATGAATAATGGCCACAATAACAACCCCCAACGGCTTTGATCTGGACACATCCGGCAAGCGCGTTGTTGTCGATCCGGTCACCCGCATTGAAGGCCACATGCGCTGCGAAGTGAATGTCGATGAGGAGAACATGATCCGCAACGCGGTCTCCACTGGCACCATGTGGCGCGGTCTGGAAGTGATCCTGAAAGGCCGGGATCCGCGTGATGCCTGGGCCTTCACCCAGCGGATCTGCGGCGTTTGCACCGGCACCCACGCGCTCACGTCTGTACGTGCGGTGGAAGATGCGCTCAACATCGACATCCCGGAAAACGCCAACTCCATCCGCAACATTATGCAGCTGTCGCTGCAGGTGCATGATCACCTGGTGCACTTCTACCACCTGCATGCGCTCGACTGGGTCAATCCGGTCAATGCCTTGAAGGCAGATCCAAAAGCCACCTCCGCCTTGCAGCAGCAGGTTTCGCCGCGACATGCGAAATCTTCTCCAGGCTACTTCCGCGATATCCAGAACCGGTTGAAAAAGTTCGTTGAATCCGGCCAGCTTGGCCCGTTCAAGAACGGCTACTGGACCAATCCGGCCTACAAGCTGCCGCCGGAGGCTGACCTGATGGCGGTAACCCACTATCTGGAAGCGCTCGATTTCCAGAAAGAGATCATGACCACCCGCACGATCTTCGGCGGCAAGGACACCCACCCGAACTGGCTGGTGGGCGGCGTCCCCTGCGCCATCAACATGGATGGCGACCAATCTGCCGGTGCGCCGATCAACATGGACCGGCTCAACTATGTGTCCGGGGTCATCGACCGCACGATCGAGTTCGTGGAAAACGTCTACATTCCCGATCTGATCGCCATTGCCGGTTTCTACAAGGACTGGCTCTATGGCGGCGGCCTGTCGTCCCAGAGCCTCTTGTCTTATGGCGACATCCCGGACCGGGCCAATGATTACTCCGCGGCAAACCTGATGATGCCGCGCGGCGCAATCATCAACGGCAAGCTATCGGAAGTGCACGAGGTCGATCTGCGCGATCCTGAACAGGTTCAGGAATTCGTGCCGCACTCCTGGTACAAATACCCGGATGAAGCCAAGGGTCTGCACCCCTGGGATGGCGTGACGGAGCCCAACTACGCGCTTGGCCCCAATCTGGTTGGCACGTCCACCAATATTGTCAACATCGATGAAAACGCGAAGTACTCCTGGATCAAGGCGCCCCGCTGGCGCGGTCATGCCATGGAGGTGGGGCCGCTCGCCCGCTATGTGATCGGTTATATGCAGGGCCATGAAGAGATAAAGGACCAGGTCGACAAGACCCTGTCGGCGCTGAATGTGCCGATCGATGCCCTTTTCTCCACGCTGGGCCGAACGGCGGCCCGCGGTTTGGAGGCAGAGTGGGCTGCCCGCAAACAGCGCTACTTCATGGACAAGATGATCGCCAACATCAAAGCAGGCGATTCATCAACCGCCAATCAGGAGAAATTCGATCCGTCCACATGGCCAACCGAGGTCAAGGGCGTCGGCTTTACCGAAGCACCGCGCGGGGCGCTCGCGCACTGGATCAAGATCAAGGACACCAAGATCGACAATTACCAGTGCGTGGTACCAACTACCTGGAACGGCAGCCCGCGGGACAATGACGGCAATATCGGCGCCTTTGAAGCCTCGCTCTTGAATACCAAGGTGGAGCGGGCCGAAGAACCGGTAGAGATCCTCAGAACCCTGCACAGTTTCGATCCCTGTCTTGCCTGCTCGACCCATGTCATGGGTCCGGACGGGGAAGAACTGGCCGAAATCAAAGTGCGCTAACACGGGAGGATGACCATGAAACTTTTGATGAAAACCGCCATTTTGGGCAGTGCTGCAGCGCTTGTTGCCTCTCCAGCCGCTGCCCACACAGGACTGTCTTTATCTGCTGTCAGCGGGCTGTTGCACCCGCTGACAGGCATTGACCATCTGCTGGCGCTGCTCGGTGTCGGCGCACTGGCGGCCCAGCGCCCGGCAAGGACTGGCTGGTTACTTCCTGTAGCTTTTGTCGGAACTCTGGCTGCCGGGTCTCTCGCCGGTTTTGCAGGTCTGACCACAGCAGCCGCAGAACCCGGCATACTGGTATCGCTTCTGGTGTTCGGCCTGCTGATTGCAGTAGGAAACAAGATAGGACTGCCGCTTGTTCTTGGCGTGACGGCCCTCTTCGGCCTGACGCATGGTGTTGCCCATGGCACGGAAGCCGCCGGTGCAACCGCACTCTATCTGACCGCGTTCCTGGCAAGTTGCTCTGCACTTAATGGCCTCGGCTACGCCCTCGGCCGGAAGCTGGAAGCCATCAGCCATGGCCGCCTGGCGGCAGGTCTTGCGATTGGTGCCAGTGGCATTGCATTGGCACTAACCTAGGAGGCGGACATGAACGCAGATATCAGCGGCACCGCCGCCGATGGCGCGGCCGGAACCAGCGGCCCTTCGACCGCCCCTCACAAGGAGCAGGCCGTCTACATCTACCAGGCGCCTGTCCGGATCTGGCATTGGGTCAATGCCTTCGCCATTCTCGCGCTTGGGATTACCGGCTATCTCATTGGCTCCCCGCTGCCATCGGTCGGAGGCGAGGCCTACTTCAGTTTCCTGTTCGGCTGGATCCGGTATTTGCATTTCACTGCCGGATATATCTTCACCGTTGCCTTCCTGTTTCGGATCTACTGGGCCTTTGTCGGCAACAAGCATGCCCGGCAGATTTTCCTGCCGCCGGTATGGCGCGCCAGCTTCTGGCACGAGTTGCTGCACGAGGTGAAATGGTACGCCATGCTCACCAAGGAGCCGATGAAATATGCAGGGCATAATCCGCTGGCGACACTCACCATGCATGTCATGTTTGTCTGGTGCACCGTCTTCATGATCCTGACCGGCTTTGCTCTTTATGGCGAAGGCTCGGGGATGGGGTCCTGGCAATATGAGATGTTTTCGAGCTGGATCATTCCACTCTTCGGACAAAGCCAGGATGTGCACACCTGGCACCACATGGGTCTTTGGGTAATCGTCTGCTTTGCCATCACCCATATCTATGCGGCCATCCGCGAGGATATCATGTCCCGTCAGTCAATCATGTCATCCATGTTCTCCGGATGGAGGACGTTCAGGGACGACAAACCGGCCGCGGATGAATAAGCGCCGCGGCTGTCAGAAGGCCTAATTTCAAAACTTCTTCCAGGGGCTCACATCCCAACTGGCGGGCGCATGCGCCCGCCTTTTTTCATTGGCTATGGCACTTTCTCTTTTGTTTGCCAGTTTGACAGGCTTTCAGCCAGGGCCATTTGCCTCGCTCAACAAAAATGAAAACTTTCCTTCCATTTTGGATATGTTTTGGATGAATAATTATCATCCAATGACTAGCCTGATAAAAAACACGAATAAAAACAACACTCTTTAAACAGCGACAAGTTGGCACAGCGATTGCGATAGACAAGCAAACAGGACGCAAAGAGCACCAAACGGTCCAGCAAGGATCGATCGGTGAGGGAGGAAAGCGCCATGGGAGAGGGTGCACCCGCTGCACTGGTTCTCGGTATCGGGAACCTGCTTTGGGCGGATGAAGGGTTTGGCGTGCGGGCAGTTGAAGAGCTGCACCGGCAGTACGTATTTGATGACAATGTCACCATCATGGACGGCGGCACGCAAGGTGTCTACCTGGTCCAGCACATCCGCGATGCCGACATTCTGATCGTCTTCGATGCGGTCGACTACGGCTTGCCCCCCGGCACCCTGAAGCTCGTGCACGGCGACGAAGTACCCAAGTTTCTCGGCGCCAAGAAAATCTCACTGCACCAGACCGGTTTTCAGGAAGTCCTCGCCATGGCAGAAATGCTGGGTGACTATCCAAAGCATCTCCTGCTGATCGGCGTTCAGCCGGTTGAGCTCGAAGACTATGGTGGCAGCCTGAGATCAGCGGTCAAGGCGCAGATTGCTCCCGCAATCGATGCAGCCCTTGACTTCCTCGCCGGTCACGGAGTGACCGCAGAACCGCGGGGCACACTGCTGGATGAAGACGACACCATTGCAAGCCTGGAAATGACCCTTGGTCGATATGAAGGCGGCCGGCCGGATGCTGTCGATGCATTCCGTCACGGAGACAGCCGGGTCCTTGAAGGTGAAGGCTGGTCAGGCCCAACGGATTTTGATGCCGAAGTCGCCGAAATGGTGTCGCGCACCGAGGAGAGCCGGTGATGTGCCTTGGCATTCCCATGCAGGTAATCTCATCGGATTTCGGCTTTGCCCGCTGCCGCGCAGATGATGGCGAACACGACATTGATGTCCGCCTAATCGGCCCCGTTGAGCCGGGAACCTGGCTCCTGACCTTTCTGGGCGCTGCCCGCGAGATCCTTGATCCGGAGGCGGCGAAGAAAACAGCCGATGCGTTACAGGCTCTTCAGCTGGTGATGCAAGGCGAGACTGACGTGGATCACCTGTTTGCAGACCTCCTAGACCCGGATCGCGAGCGTCCGACAGCCCAAACCGAACAAGATCAGAATTGAGGACAAGCCCATGTTTTCCGGATTGCTCACATCCATTATTGAACGCGAGGGTATCGAGGTCGTTGATGAAGAAGGTCTTGACCAGCAAGCCAAGGAAACTGTTTTTTCCATGGTGTTCTTTCCAGGTGATGCTGAACGGCTGGCGGAAAGCAACGATGTGGCCGTCATCCTTCCTGAACTCAACAAGGCCTTGCAGGGTGCCGTGACACCATTCGTCGTCGATCGCTCAAGCGAACGCGACCTTCAAAGGCGTTACCGTTTCAACAGTTTCCCAAGCCTCGTCTTTCTTCGCCATGGAGAATATCTGGGCGTCATCCAGGGCGTGAAGGACTGGAACGAATACCTCAACGAGATAACCGGGATTCTGACCCGCGAACCCACGGATCCGCCCGCTTTCAAATTCCCTGAAGGTTGCGGCGTTACCGCCAGTGCCCAGGCCCACTGACAATTGCCGGAAGGAGAGACAGAATGAGCGATATCAATAGCCCTTTCAGCAATCCATTGACCGGGCCTCTGACCGGCCCAGGCAGCCAGCCCCTGGACGATGACGGCGGCGTCTTGGAATATATGCAAATGCCGTCCGGCATGATGACGTTCGAAGCGCCCGACTTGCCGGAACCTGAAGATGCCGATGGCCTGTCATCCGGATTGGCCGCGCTGGAAAAGCTTCTTGAACTCCTGAGCACCTACCAGTCTGCCCCCCCTTTGCGGAGGGTTGAACTTACGCATCTCGACCCGGCAAACATGGAGCTGGTCAATCAGGTCCTGGGTGAAGGCGAAGTCTCCGTCATCGCAGGCTCTAACATCCAGGCGCAGGAATCTGTGCTCGCAGGTATCTGGCGGGTCCGGCGCTCAGCCGAAGGGCAGCGGCCGGCCGAGGACTATGTGGAAGTCAGCCCGTTTCCGGAAGCTGTTCTTTCCCATGCATTCAACACGGCACAAGACGTGGTCACTGTACCCGAGACAGCAAGCGGTCCGAATGTCTTCAACGCACCGCCGCTCGTTTCTGAAATAAACGACCACGTCGCCAAATCCGATGTAGCCGACGGGCCGCATGTCCTCAATCTGTCCCTTCTGCCGCATACGGAAGACGACCTGAAACTTCTCAGCGAAGCCATGGGCACCGGCAGCGTCACTATCCTCTCACGTGGCTACGGCAACTGCCGGATCTCCTCGACCGGAACAAAAAACACCTGGTGGGTCCAATTCTACAATTCGCAGGACACGCTGATCCTGAACACCATTGAGATCGTCAAGGTACCGGAAGTGGCCTGTGCCGCATCAGAAGACATTGCTGACTCAGCTTCGCGCCTTGAGGAAATTCTGGAGGTCTACCGGTGAGCCAGGGCTTCTTCGCTGGATCATATGGCGGCGACAATCGCAAGATCGGCCCAGCCACCCGGCTGGAGTGCAAGATCTGCTGGCATGTCTATGATCCCGCAAAAGGAGACGACTATTGGCAGGTTCCGCCCGGAACACCGTTTTCAGCCCTGCCGGACCATTGGAGCTGCCCGGAATGCGATGCGGACAAGTCCGGTTTCATGGTGCTGGAGGACAGTTGAATGAGCAGCGCCGAAAAGCTGGCGGACACCATTGAGGCCACGTTTAAGACCATCCAGCACACCCGCATGGATGGGGTGCCCGTGATGAACACGGCCCTCAGCGTCCGCCTTCTCGGCCTCCGGGCTTGGAATGGCTTTTGGCTCGGAACGCTTTTGACGCCCTGGTTCATGAACCTCATCTTGCTGCCGGAGACTCCGGACGATACTCCATTGGCTTCCGGCACCAAGCGGACGTTCCGTTTTCCGTCCGGCTCTTTTGAATTCATCCGCGGCAACGAGCAGGACATCGGCGAATTTTGGATGTGTTCCCTGTTCTCGCCTGTCTTTGAATTCACCGATCAGGAAACGGCTGAAAACTGCGCAGAAGCCGCTTTGACAGAGCTTTTTGAAGATGCTGAGGCACCAAGTGAATCCGAGGCAGGTATGGCTGCTGTCTGGCGCGGCGATCTGACTGACATCGCAACTCCAACTGAAACGAACGGGCAGGCTTCAACAGAAGCACCAACAGATGCTTCCGCCAAATCATCAGAGGATTGCCCTTCGGCCGATGGAGAGATTTCAACTACCGCAATGAGCCGCCGTAGCCTCTTAACCGGCAATTTGTCCCGCGAGGCCCGCCATGAACCTTGAGGGACGTCTCAATATCTTGTTGCCGAGGGATCCGGTTGCCCCGGCCAGAATTGCGCTCAAGGAACCAGCGGACATCACCAGGCTGCTCGCTGGCCGCTCGCCTGAAGCCGCCAGTCAGATTATTCCGTCCCTCTACAGTCTGTGCGGTACGGCCCATGCTGCGGCTGCGATTTCCGCTGTTGAATCTGCAAGAGGCATCAAAACCGATCCTGAGACGCTGCGGCTGCGAGAATGTCTCGTTCTCATGGAACGGGCGCGTGAACATCTTCTGCGTATTTGCCTGAACTGGCCCGTACTTTTGGGCGAAGCTGCCGATACGAATACAGCGCAGGCCGCACTAAAGCTTCTGCCCGTGTTCCAGCAAACACTAGATCCGAAGAGGCAGGCCTTTTCTTCAGAAATCTACGCTTGGCAACCTTCATTCGATGGCGACGCACTGATTGCATCGCTGATCAGCCTTGCCGAAAGCCGCGTATTTGGAGAGGAAATTCCTGCTTGGCTAGATCGTCGGGATCGAAATCTTATTCAAGAATGGGCAGGCAAGCGCACAACTGCGGCAGCCCGGTTCACGAATGATCTAATGAAGCGCGATGACCAGGAACCTTCTGGAAGCCAGCCCTTGTTCCTGTCCGAAAGCAAGCTTTCCGATCCATATGATACTGACGCTGCAATCCCGGAAACCTCGTCCTTTGAACGGCGGCGCGGTCATCCTGTGCTAACGCGGTCTGTAAGCCCAACCCTGGCCGACCGGTATCTCGCCCGGCTGGTGGATCTGGCCGAAACAGCAAACGAAATTCACGCGATTTTCCTCGGCGAAGACGTTCGCATCGCCCCACCCACCATTTCTGGTTTTTCCGGCGTTGGCACTGCCGAAACAGCGCGGGGCCGCCTGACTCATGTTGTAGACCTCGATAGCGACCGGGTGGCAGACTACAAGATCATATCCCCGACCCGGTGGAATTTTGCTTCGCGCGGCGTTGCACGGCGCTATCTCGATGCGATCCCTCCGGGGCCGGATTCGGCACGCATCCAGCTGGCAGATCTGGTGGTTGGGGCGATTGATCCCTGTGTTGCCTATGAGGTGAGGATCCACTGATGCATGAGATGTCGCTGTGTGAAAGCATCCTCGGGATCTTGAGGGACCAGGCGGAGAGCCAGAAATTCTCGAAGGTAGACCGTGTCTGCCTGGAGGTCGGGCCGCTCTCCGGCGTGGAGACGGAGGCCCTGCGCTTCGGCTTTGATGTGGTCACGCGCGGCAGCCTGGCGGACGGGGCCAGGCTCGACATAATCGAACCGCAGGCAGCCGCGTGGTGCCTACCCTGCGAAAAAACAGTTTCCATCAACGAACGCTTTGATCCCTGTCCCGCGTGCGGCTCGCATCAATTGCAAGTCACCAGCGGTGAGGAATTGCGGATCAAAGAACTGGAGGTGTCCTGATGTGTACAGTCTGCGGATGCGGGGATGGCGAAACCCGGATTGAGGGCGTTGCCGCCAAGAACCACGAGCATTCCCATAACCATACCCACGACGGGCATCATCATGATCATGATCACCCCCATGGCCTCCACCATCATCACTACGGTGAAGGTGAAGCCGGGGTGTCGGTTCCAGGAATGAGCCAATCGCGGATGATCCAGCTGGAGCAGGACATCCTGTCCAAAAACAACAGCTATGCCGATGCCAACCGACGGTATTTGGCGGATCGGGGAGTTTTCGCACTGAACCTCGTGTCCAGCCCGGGCTCCGGCAAGACGACACTTCTTGTTGAAACCTTGAAAATCCTCGCCAAGACCCACCAGTGCTACGTCATCGAAGGCGATCAACAAACCGCCAATGACGCTGATCGGATCCGGGAAACCGGTGTTCCGGCACTCCAAATCAACACCGGCAAAGGCTGTCATCTGGACGGACACATGGTCGGACACGCATTGGAGCACCTGGCACCCAAGGACGGCAGTTGCGTCTTCATAGAAAATGTTGGCAACCTGGTCTGCCCGGCGTCTTTTGATCTTGGCGAAGCCCACAAAGTGGCGATCCTGTCGGTAACCGAAGGCGAGGACAAACCGCTGAAATATCCCGACATGTTTGCCGCAGCCGATCTCATGCTGCTGAACAAGTTCGACCTCATGCCTCACCTTGATTTCGATATTGAGGCGGCAAAGGAAAACGCGCGCAAGGTCAATCCAAATATCAAGATCCTGTCCGTTTCAGCCCGCACAGGCGCCGGGCTTGATCACTGGATCAGCTGGATAGCAGCGGCGCGGACCATGAACCTGGCTGGCCATCCGGTCCTGAGCGCAGCGGAATAGGAGAGGCCCATGTGTTTGGCGATCCCCGCAAAGGTGACTGAACTTGGTGACGACGACATGGCTGTCGTCTCGCTGGAGGGTGTGAAGAAGAAGATTTCGGTCGCCCTCGTCGATGATTTGGAAGTCGGCGACTACGTTCTGGTTCATGTCGGCTATGCGCTCCACAAGGTCAGCCCGGAGGAAGCGTCCCGAACACTTCAGATAATGGCTGAGGCCGGTGTCCTGCAGGAAGAGCTGGAAGAAATCACTGGAGGTGCACAGTGAAATACGTTGCTGAATACCGCGACAAGGAGCTCGCCAAATCGGTCGCTTCCGCCATCAAGCGCGAAGCCAATCCGGAACGCATCTACAACATCATGGAGTTCTGCGGCGGGCATACGCATGCAATCTTCCGCTATGGCGTTCAAAACCTGATGCCGGACAATGTGCGGTTCGTGCACGGTCCAGGTTGTCCGGTCTGCGTGCTGCCGGTCAGGCGGCTGGATGATGCGGTGGAAATCGCCGAGCGGCACAATGTGATCCTGTGCACCTATGGCGACATGATTCGGGTACCCGGCACAAAGCAGCGCAGCCTGATCCGGGCGAAGGCAGACGGTGCCGACATCCGCATGGTCTATTCAACGCTCGATGCATTGAAGATTGCGCGCGACAATCCGGATCGCGAGGTTGTTTTCTTCGCCATCGGTTTTGAGACTACGACCCCGCCGACTGCGGTTGCGATCAAGCAGGCGGAAAAGGAAGGCCTGAAGAATTTCTCCGTCTTCTGCAATCACGTTCTGACACCATCCGCCATCGGTCACATTCTGCAGTCTCCGGAAGTCCGGGAACTCGGAACCGTTCAGATCGACGGCTTTTTGGGGCCCTCCCATGTCAGCTCGGTGATCGGTTCCGAACCTTATGAATATTTCGCCGAGGAATTCCAAAAACCGGTCGTAATCGCCGGATTTGAACCACTGGATGTCATGCAATCGACCTTGATGCTGATCCGGCAGATCAATGAAGGCCGCCATGAAGTGGAGAATGAATACACACGGGTGGTCACGAAGGACGGCAATATGAAGGCGCAGGCTTTAGTGTCCGATATCTTCGAGCTGCGCACCAGTTTCGAATGGCGCGGTCTTGGCACAGTGCCCTACAGCGCCCTGAAGATCCGGGAAGACTATGCTGCCTTTGACGCTGAGCGGAGGTTCGAAGTCTCACCGAAGCAATCCCGCGAAGTGAAATCCTGCGAATGCCCGGCGATCCTGCGCGGCGTCAAAAAACCGACCGACTGCAAGCTCTTCGGCACGGTATGCACCCCCGACAATCCGATGGGTTCCTGCATGGTGTCCTCGGAAGGCGCTTGTGCGGCCTATTGGACCTACGGCCGTTACCGTGACAAAGCCCCCCGCCAGCAGAAGCAGAAGGAGGTGGCAGCATGAATGCGATTGACACGACTGTGTCCGGTCGCAAGGGCAACATCGACATGGCCCATGGCGGCGGCGGCCGCGCCATGGCTGATCTGATCTCCGGCCTGTTTCAAAAACACCTTGGAAATCCAATCCTAGATCAGGGGAACGATGCTGCCTTACTGGAGGCGCCGCAAGGACGATTGGTCATGTCGACCGATGGCCATGTGATCTCGCCAATCTTTTTTCCAGGCGGTGACATCGGCTCGCTCAGCGTTCATGGCACCTTGAACGATGTCGCCATGGCGGGGGCGAAACCGCTCTACCTCACGGCCGGTTTCATTCTAGAGGAAGGCTATCCGCTGGCGGACCTGGAACGGATTGTCGTTTCCATGGCCCATGCCGCACGAGAGGCTGGCGTCCCGATCGTGACCGGCGACACCAAAGTGGTCGAAAAGGGCAAGGGCGATGGTGTTTTCATCACAACGACCGGTTTGGGTGTAGTGCCGGAGGGTGTTCATGTCTCCGTAGAGCGTGCAAGGCCCGGTCAGGCGATCCTTCTATCTGGAACGATTGGTGATCATGGCGTTGCGATCCTATCAAAACGCGAGAACCTGGAATTTGAAACCGAAATCCGTTCCGACAGTGCCGCCCTTCACACGCTGGTTTCCGATATGGTTGCAGCGGCTCCCGCGATTGCCGTCCTGCGGGATCCGACCCGCGGCGGCCTGGCCGCAACCTTGAACGAAATCACCCGCGCCGCAAAGGTCGGCATGCATCTGGATGAGGCAACAATCCCGGTCAAACCCGATGTCGCAGCCGCGTGTGAACTTCTCGGCCTTGATCCGCTTTATGTCGCCAATGAAGGCAAACTCATCTGCCTGTGCGAGCCGGAGGATGCCGATGCCATCCTGGCAGCGATGAAAGCCCATCCGCTCGGCAAGGATGCCGCACGGATCGGCACCGTCACAGAGGACGATGCTCATCTGGTTGAGATGGAAACCGACATCGGCGGCCTGCGCGTGGTCGACTGGCTTTCCGGCGAACAGCTTCCGAGGATCTGCTGACCCATGCGCATTCTGCTTCTCTGTCATGGTTTCAACTCCCTCACCCAACGCCTGCACTGCGATCTGCGCGCAGCCGGGCATGAAGTATCGGTGGAGTTTGACGTCAACGACGACGTGACAGCAGAAGCGGTCAGCTTGTTCCAGCCCGATCTCATTCTAGCCCCGTTCCTAAAACGCGCGATCCCTGCAGAGGTTTTTGAAAACACACTGTGCCTGATTGTGCATCCCGGCCCTATCGGTGACCGTGGGCCCAGCGCGCTCGATTGGGCAGTCCTTGAGGACGAAAACGAGTGGGGTGTAACCGTTTTACAGGCGGTCAAAGAACTGGATGCCGGACCGGTCTGGGCGCATCGGATTTTCCCGCTTCGAAAGGCCTCCAAGTCGAGCCTTTACCGCCATGAAGTGACGGACGCTGCGGCCTCAGCCGTGTTTGAAGCCCTGGAGAAGCTTGAAAGAGGCATTGAGCCTGAACCTTTGGACGGCGCCCGCTCCCGCTGGCGCCCGGCGGTGAAAAAAGGCGATAGGGTCATCAATTGGGAAGCGGATGACACCGGGACGGTTTTGCGCAAAATCCGCTCAGCCGACGGTATGCCCGGTCTCTTGGATGAACTTTTCGGTGAACCGGTGCGCCTGTTCGATGCCCGTCCGTTTGACGAGCCGCTTCCAGCTGCTACAGCTCCGGGCACGCCCTTCGCCCGCTCCGGCCCGGCCATTGCCCTGAAAACGGCGGACGGCGCGCTCTGGGTCGGGCACGGCAAGAAGACCTCAGAAAAATCGATCAAACTGCCGATGACACAGGTCTTTGAAGACGAATGCGCGGATCTCCCCGAACTGGCAGATAAGTACAAGGACATCGTCTTTGAGATCGAAGACGGCGTCGGCTATCTGCATTTTGATTTTTACAATGGCGCCATGAGCACGGATGCCTGCCGCCGTTTGAAAGACGCTTTTGAGAAGGCGGCGGCAAGCCCGGCCAAGGTGCTGGTACTCATGGGCGGGCCAGATCACTGGTCAAACGGCCTCAACCTCAATTTGATCGAAGCGGCCAGTAGCCCGGCTGAGGAAAGCTGGCGGAATATCCAGGCAATTGATGATCTCGCCGAAGCCATCATCCGCACGACGGACAAGTGGATCATTTCGGCCCTGCGCGGCAATGCCGGTGCTGGCGGTGTCTTCCTGGCCCGTGCGGCCGATGAAGTCTGGACCAGGCCGCAAACCATCCTCAATCCGCACTACAAGGACATGGGCAACCTCTATGGATCTGAATACTGGACCTATCTGCTGCCGAAATATGCCGGACCTGAAAACGCTGAACGGATTGCCGAAGCCCGCCTGCCAATGGGCGCGGAAGAAGCGCTCTCGCTGAGCCTTGCCGACCGTAATGTAGATTCAAAGCAGAAAAGTTTTGAAAACAGCGTCCGGAAACTTGCAAGTTCACTTGCGCAGGAAAATCTGACTGACCTCCTGCAGCAAAAAGCAAAAATGCGGGAACGGGAAGAGGCTGAAAAACCGCTCAATGCCTATCGCGCGGCCGAACTTGCCAGAATGCGCAAGAACTTCTTTGGTTTTGATCCAAGCTATCATGTTGCCCGATACAATTTTGTCCGCAAGGTCGTGAAGTCCCGCACACCTCGCTCCCTTGCCCACCACCGCTCCGCCCCTTCTGGCCAGTTGGCAACTTCAAGGGCCCTGCCATGACAGACCTTCCGACAATCCTGGTAATCGACGACGAAATCCGCGCGCTGGAGTCCATTTCGCGCATACTCGATGAAGATTTCGATGTGAAAACCGCCTCAACCATCGGCGAGGCGACGAAATACCTCGAAGAGGAATGGGTACAGATCGTTCTGTGCGATCAACGCATGCCGGAACAGACCGGAGTGGAGTTCCTGAAAACCGTTCGGCAACGCTGGCCGGATGCGATCCGAATGATCATCTCCGGCTATACGGATGCCCATGACATCATCGACGGTGTCAATGAAGCCGGGATCTACCAGTACATCACCAAGCCGTGGCACCCGGAAAACCTGATCCTGACCTTAAAAAACGCCTGCAAGCTCTATACGCTCCAGCGCGATAACGAGCTTTTAGCTGTTGAACTGAAAATGTCGCCCTCCGGTGCATCGAAGAAAGTTGCAAAGGATCGGGAACGGCTGCGCAAGGACTACGACTTCGACGACGGCATTATCCGTGGTGCCGGCAGCCCTATGAACGATGTCTGCAAGACCTTACGGCAAGTGGCGCCCTACGATGTACCGGTTCTCCTATCCGGCTCTTCCGGCACCGGCAAGGAACTTGCCGCCCGCGCGCTCCACTACGGATCCCTGCGCTGGAACAAGCCATTTGTCGTCGAAAACTGCGGCGCCCTGCCGGACGAACTTCTGGAAAGCGAACTCTTCGGCCACAAGCGCGGCGCCTTTACCGGCGCGGTTGAGGACCACACCGGCCTGTTCGAGCGCGCCGATGGCGGGACGGTTTTCCTTGACGAGATTGGCGAGGTCTCTGCGGCCTTTCAGGTCAAGTTACTCAGAACGCTGCAGGAAGGCGAAATCCGTCCGGTTGGCAGTGCCAAGACGCGCAAGATCGATGTCCGCGTGATTGCTGCAACCAACAAAAACCTGGAAGACGAAGTGCGAGCCGGACGTTTCCGCGCCGATCTCTATTACCGGCTGGCCGGCATCGTTGTCCGCCTTCCCGATTTGAAGAACCGGCCCGCGGATATCCCGGTCCTTGCCGACGCCCTGCTTTCCCGGGCAATGTCCCAGCTTGGGAAGACCGTATCAGGGCTGTCGGAAGAAGCTGTCGATTGCATGCAGGCCTACAGCTGGCCCGGCAATGTCCGCGAAATGCAGAATGAAATACAGCAGATGCTGGTCATGGGCGACGAGGGAGGGGAGCTGGGCGCCGACTTGCTGTCACGCCACATTCTGCAGGCTGATCCGATTGGCCGCGAGGAGGAAGACCTGCCCGAACTGGCTCAACTCGAGGGATCCTTGAAAGACCGGATCGGAGAGGTGGAAGCCAGGATCATCAAGGAGACACTCATTCGGCACAGATGGAACAAGTCCAAGGCGGCGCGAGAACTTGGCTTGTCTCGGGTCGGTTTGCGCGGCAAGCTGGAGCGGTATGGCCTTGAAAACGTCAAGGCGCTTCCGGCAAAACGCAAGAGCGCGGGGAAGGCGGTGTAGGCAATGGTGCATGGCACCGGCAACAAGCCAGAGTCTGAACTGATGAAATTGCCGTCGGGAAACATGCGGCTCGACGGTACGGGGGAAGATGTCTGGATCGACGTGATCCAGAAGATGGACGAGGTGTATTCCGACCTGGTCCAGTCGCAGACCGAATTGGAAGACAAGAACGCAAAGCTCGAAGAAGCTGATGCCTTCATTCAGTCCGTTCTTGGCGCGATGACCGACGTCCTGATTGTTTGTGATGCCGCTGGCCGGATCCAACAGGTCAACACCCAGCTGCTAACAATCACCCAGCGTGACGAGCGATCGCTTCAGGGAACGAAGTACTCTGACCTGTTTACTGACGAAAGCCGGTCACGGGCCGAAGGTTTTCTGGACTATCTGATCAGCGGCAAAGACGTAGCGCCCTGTGATGCCGCAATCCGCATCCCGGACGGACCGCCGGCAGTTGTCGCACTGAGCTGCACGCCACGGCGCGACCCGCGTGGCCGGTTAGCCGGAATGGTCATGGTCGGACGTCCGATTGGGGAGCTGCAACGCGCTTACCGGGCCCTGGACGCCGCACAAGAACGATTGAGCGAAACGCAACAACGGCTTCTGGTCTCGGAGAAGATGGCGGCACTCGGCCGGCTGGTTGCCGGTGTTGCCCATGAGCTGAACAACCCGATCAGTTTCGTGTTTGGCAACATGTATGCCCTCAAGCGCTATGGTACGGCGATCAAGAAATACCTGGCAGCCTGCGATGCTGGCACCACCCGTGAAGACATGGACGTCCTGCGCAAGGACCTGAAGATCGACAAGGTCCTGGAGGATATCGGCCCACTGGTAGACGGTACCCTTGAGGGCGCTGAACGGGTACGTGACATTGTTGAAGATCTGCGCCGTTTTTCCAGCAACCAGCAGGAAGAGCCGGAGGCGTTCAATATCATCCGACTGGTGCATACCGCTGTCGATTGGGTCATCAAGGCACAGAGGATCAAACCAGCAATCGTCTTCGACATGCCAGAACGCCTGGAGATGACCGGCCACAAGGGCCACCTGCATCAGATCGTGGTGAACCTTGTGCAAAATGCAGCTGACGTCCTATCCGGCAGGCCCGATGGCGAAATCCGTATATCCTGTCTGAGCCGGCAGGGTATGATCGAGGTGCATGTTGCAGACAATGGAACTGGAATTGCGCCAGAAGCCATGGACAAGCTTTTCGAACCGTTCTTCACAACGAAGCCGATTGGCAGCGGCACAGGGCTTGGCCTTTACGTCAGCTACAATATGGCTCTGAAACAGGGCGGCGAGCTTCAAGCCGCCAATCGCCCGGAAGGCGGCGCCGAATTCATCCTGAGGATACCGGATCATGTCCATGCACCGTCATAAGGCGGAGAAGCCGGTCAGGCTGTTCTGGCTGCAGTCCGGTGGTTGCGGCGGTTGCTCCTTGTCTGCCCTGGGAGCCGAAAACCCTGACCTGGTGACCGTCATGGAAGCCGCCAACATTGAGGTTCTGTGGCACCCTTCCTTGAGCGAAGCCAGTGGCCGCGAGGTGATCGCGCTGATGGAAAGGCTAGCAGACGGTCAGGAAACGCTGGACATCCTGTGCCTCGAAGGTTCGGTCATGTGCGGCCCAAACGGAACCGGTAAATTTCACATGCTGTCCGGCACCGGCCGGCCGATGATGGATTGGGTTCAGGCACTGGCGGAAAAGGCGCGTTACGTGGTCGCCGTCGGCTCCTGCGCGGCTTATGGCGGGATAACCGCAGCCGGCGACAATCATGTCGAGGCCAAGGGTTTGTCTTACGAGGGCCGCAAACCAGGCGGCCTGTTGGGCGGAGGTTTCCGGTCTTCTGCCGGGCTTCCGGTTATCAACATCGCCGGCTGCCCGATCCATCCCGGCTGGCTGTGCGAAACCCTGCACGAGATCGCAACCGGTGGCTTCACCGGTGCTGATGTAGATGAATGGGTCCGGCCACTCTCCTATACCATGCATCTGGTCCACCATGGATGCGCCCGGAACGAGTTCTATGAGTACAAGGCCAGCGCCGAACGCCTGTGTGACCAGGGCTGCATGATGGAAAACCTCGGCTGCAAGGGAACCCAGGCCCGCGCCGACTGTAACATTCGCGCCTGGAATGGCTCGGGTTCCTGCCTTGATGGCAATTATCCCTGCATAAATTGCACGGCCCCTGAGTTTGAAGAACCGGGGCACGATTTCCTCGAAACGCCAAAGGTGGCAGGCATTCCGATCGGTTTGCCAACAGATATGCCCAAGGCCTGGTTCGTGGCGCTTGCGTCCCTTTCCAAAGCCGCCACACCGGCGCGACTGAAACAAAATGCGACAGTGGATCAGCTTACCGTTCCGCCAACAGACAAAGGGAAATCCCGATCATGACGCGATTGGTTGTTGGGCCGTTCAATCGCGTCGAAGGAGACCTGGAAGTCCGGATCAATTGCGCCGATGGCGCAGTCAAAAGCGCAGAGGTCGTATCCCCGCTTTACCGGGGCTTTGAACGGATACTTGTCGGCAAACCAGCGCTGGATGCACTGGTCTATGCGCCGAGGGTTTGCGGAATTTGTTCCGTATCCCAGTCCGTCGCAGCTGCCCACGCTCTGTCCGCCGCGATGGAAATCTCAGCTCCACGCAATGGCGAACTGGCCGTCAATCTGGTCCATGCAACCGAGAACATCGCCGACCACCTGACGCACTTCTATCTGTTCTTCATGCCGGACTTCGCACGGCCGGTCTACAACGCCGAGCCCTGGTTCGAAGACACCGCCGAACGCTTCACCGCCATAAAGGGAACGGCGGTTGAAACCGTGCTTCCGGCGCGGGCGCAGTTCATGCATGTTTTGGGCATTCTTGCCGGCAAATGGCCGCATACGCTCTCCATTCAACCAGGCGGATCGACACGCGCAATCGCCCCCGGCGAAACTGCGCGTTTGACGGCCATACTGCGGGCGTTCCGCCGTTTTCTGGAACGCACCCTTTTTGGCGATCATCTGGAAAGGATCGTAGCGCTAGACAGCGTGCAGGATCTTTGGAGCTGGGCGGCAGAAAGGGAGCCTCACAGCTCGGATTTCCGGCGGTTCCTGGCCCTTTCCACCGCGCTTGATCTTGCGACCCTGGGCCCCTCAACCGGCAACTATCTCAGCTTTGGCGGCTATTGCCTTGATGGAACAACCTTGCTCCGGCGCGGGACCTGGCAGGACGGCAAGACCGGACTGTTCGATCCGCTCGCAGTGACCGAAGATTTGTCCACGAGCTGGTATAAAACAGATGGGCCAGAACCGCCTGCCGATGGGACAACGGAGCCGGACGCAGAAAAGCGGTCTGCCTATTCATGGTGCAAGGCACCGCGGCTTGGCGGACAAGTCATGGAAACCGGTGCCCTGGCACGGCAATTGATCGATGGCCACCCTCTGATCCGCGATCTCGTTTCGCGCAACGGCGGCTCTGTCCATACGCGGGTCGTGGCCCGGCTCCTGGAAATCGCGCGCCTTGTCATTTCAATGGAGCAATGGGTGGAGGCTCTGGAACCGGGCGCGCCCTTTATCAATCACGCTCCGATACCCGACAAGGCGCAAGGCATCGGTTTGACCGAAGCCGCCCGCGGTTCTCTCGGGCATTGGATTTCGATCGAAAAGGGGCGGATTTCGAATTACCAGATAATCGCGCCGACGACCTGGAACTTCTCACCACGGGACAAGGATGGCGTTCCAGGCCCCCTGGAGCAGGCCCTCGTCGGCACGCCGGTTCGAGAAGGTGAAACCGATCCGGTTTCAGTGCAGCACATCGTCCGTTCCTTTGATCCCTGCATGGTCTGCACGGTTCACTAACATGATCACCGGCAAAAGGTCATCTGAGGTAGTTGGCACACAAGTTCGGGTGAAAGGGCTCGTTCAGGGTGTCGGGTTCAGGCCCTTCGTCTGGAGGCTTGCCCAGGAAGAAGGTCTTGGCGGTCACGTTCTCAACGACGCGGAAGGTGTGCTGGCCGAGATCTGGGGCGAACCGGGACAAACCAACCGTTTTTTAAAGCGCCTCAAGACCGAAAAGCCGCCCTTGTCCCGCATTGATGAAGTCCTGACGGAAACCTTGCCGGCGGAAATGGCCATTCCAGGTGACGCATTCCAAATTGTCTCCAGTGTCAGCGGCGATGTGGCGACGGGGATCGTACCAGATGCTGCCACATGCCCGGATTGTTTGACGGAAGTTTTCGATCCTGCCGACCGCAGGAAGGACTATGCCTTCACCAACTGCACCCATTGCGGTCCGCGCCTTTCCATCGTCAACGCAATTCCTTATGACCGCGCGACCACCTCCATGGCGCCGTTCCTCATGTGTCCGGACTGCCAGGCGGAATACGATAATCCCGCCGACCGCCGCTTTCACGCCCAGCCGAACGCATGCCTCAAATGCGGTCCGACACTCTGGTGCGAACGGGATGGGAAGAAGGTCGACACGCCGGATGCCATCAGATGGACGGCGGAACAGCTGACCGCTGGCAAGATCATCGCAATCAAGGGGATCGGTGGTTTTCATCTTGCGGTCGATGCAACTCAGTTTGAAGCCGTCGACCTGTTACGGCAGAGGAAACGCCGGCCGCATAAGCCCCTCGCCCTGATGGTGCGCGATATCGAACAGGCGCGCGGCTTCTGCGAGGTGAGTGATGCCGAGGCCGCATTGCTGTCAGACCCGGCCGCACCGATCGTGCTTTTGCGGACATTGAAAACCGTCACCGTCGGTGGTTTGGCGGACGGCCTGGCTCCCGGCCAGGACCAGCTTGGGGTGATGCTGCCCTATACGCCCCTTCATCACCTGTTGATGGCGGAAATCAAGAGGCCGATCGTTCTGACATCCGGTAATCTCTCCGAAGAACCCCAGGTAATCAATAATGATGAGGCCGCCGCCAAGCTTGGGACAATCGCCGACGGGTTTCTCATGCACGACCGGGACATCATCAATCGCCTTGACGACAGCGTCGTCCGTGTCAGTGCGTCCGGACCGGCCACTTTGCGCCGGGCCAGAGGGTATGCTCCAGCTCCAATTGAGCTTCACGAGGCCTTCCGTGCTGCGCCATCCGTCCTCGCCATGGGCGGAGAACTCAAATCGGTTTTTTGCCTGATCCGGGACGGGCAGGCGATCCTGTCACAGCACATGGGCGACCTGGAAAACCGTCCGGCACTCCATGACTTCCGGAAAAATCTCACGCTTTACAAGCAGATCTTTCAATTCACGCCTAATGTCATCGCCGTCGACAATCATCCGGACTATCTGTCCACCCAGGATGGCTTGGCGCTTGCCGCGGAGACAGGCGCGACGCTGGTCAAGGTCCAGCACCACCACGCACACCTTGCGGCGTGCCTGGCGGAAGCTCGCATTCCCCCGGGCGAAGATACCTCTCTGGCCATTGTCCTCGATGGGTCCGGGCTCGGCACGGATGGAACTATCTGGGGCGGTGAGATCCTTTACGGCGGGTACCGTAGCTTCAAACGCATTGCGCATTTTGCACCGCTTCCGTTGCCTGGCGGCAGCGCCGCCATCCGCGAACCCTGGCGGAACCTGGTGGTTCATTTACGCGCCGTTTTGGGCTCTGACTACAAGATGCAGCTGAAGGGCACGGAATTGGGAGACCGGCTTGCAGCCAAAAACGCCCCGGTTCTGGAGCAGATGATCGATAAGCGCATCAATGCCCCCCTCACCTCATCCGCCGGCCGGCTCTTCGATGCCGTGTCCGCCGCACTAGGGCTCTGTTTCGACCGGCAAACCTATGAAGGGCAGACCGGTGCTACGCTGGAAAGTATGGCACGGCCATTCGTGGACGGCGAAACCGGCTATCCTGTTGCGCAAACTGAAAACGGCCCAGCCATCTTTTCGTGGGCTCCGCTTTGGCAAGCGCTGCTATCCGACCTGAAGTCAGGCGTCCTTCCCGGACAGATCTCGGCCCGGTTCCACAATGGATTGATCGAAGCGCTTTCCAACCTTGCTGCCGAACTCACCGGACGCCATCAATGCCGCCGTATCGTTCTTTCCGGCGGTGTCATGCAGAACGCCCTTTTGGCGGATGGCCTCTATCACCGCCTGAGGGAGCGCGGCCTGGATGTGCTCTTGCCACTCGAGACACCCGCGAATGACGGCGGCCTTGCACTTGGTCAGGCGGTAATCGCTGCGGCCCAAACGGCAAGGTTACCATGATCACAGGCCGCATTTAGAAGGCCCGTCTGCTCCGGCGGAGGTAACTTAAAAAACAAAGTCCGACGCGCTGATGTCCGACTGATTTGTGTTCCAGAGCGTGATGGTGCCTTCACCGGTTTCGATCACGACATCAGCACCGGATTGGGAAATTCCAAGCGCGCCAAAACCGGACAGATCCAGAGCAGAGAGGTCAATCGTGTTGTCGCCTTTGGATGTGAACCCACCAATGTAGTCGTCACCGTGGTTGGCCTCAAAAAAGAGGGTATCGTCGCCACTCCCGCCAAACAGGCTGTCGTTTCCAGCATCGCCGAACAACTGGTCGTCGTTGCCACCTCCATAAGCGGCATCATTTCCTGTTGAACCTATGACGATGTCAGAACCTGCAGCGCCGAAGATCGTGTCGTTGCCGGAGCCCGCGGAGAGCCGATCATTTCCTGCGCCGCCACCAAAAATGTCATTGCCACCACCGCCCCAAACAGTGTCGTTGCCACTCCCAGACCAAGCTGTGTCGGCATTGGCACCTGCATTTAGAAAATCGTTCCCGGCGCCACCAAAAAGGACATCACTTCCGTTTTCACCGTAGACAGAATCGTTCCCGGCGCCACCGCCAATGGTATCATTGCCGTTGCCACCCCTAAATGTGTCAGCACCGCTATCATTTGAACCGGCATAAATCTGATCGTTGCCCGCACCACCTTCAGCACGATCGACGCCAGTCCCTCCCGTCATGAAATCATTGCCGTTGCCGCCAAAAAGGGTGTCGTTGCCACTGCCACCTGAAAGCGTATCGTTGCCGGCATTGCCATTAAGGGAATCTGCACCTGCCAGCCCCCGGACATTGTCGTTGCCCGCGTAGCCGTGAAATGCTTCGTTTCCTTCTACGAGTGAAACTGTATCTGCACTATCCGAACCGTACACGATTGTGCCTGGCGCAAATGCCTGCAGGCCCTGACCCTTGCCTACAGTCAGGTAATGATCCAGTCCACTGTCGTAGTCGCCTGCCTCGAGCGCAGCCGCCACATCAGCGTTTTGGTACCGGTAATAGAGCTCGTTAAAGCCCGGCGCTCCCGACAGCGCCGGATCCATGCCATCAGGGCCAGAGGAGTAATTGAAAAGCCCTGCATTTACCCTGACGCTTATCTGGTCTTCGTACCAGTGGTTTACATGCACCAGATCGTCAATCCCATCCCCCGTCGCATCAAAAGGTTTTGCGAAAAGGAAGCCATAACCTGAGGGGAAATTTTCAATGTTTACTTCAGTGAAAACACCAGTTCCGTCATTCAAATACAATAGTGGGCTGTGATATGTAATGTATTGCCAGCTATAGTAAAATATATCCGGATGTCCATCATTATTAAAATCGACAATATTGGTACTGTTTAGCATAGCGACTGTCTCATTGCGCGCGCCATCCCAATACAGCCCCTCAGGATCGCCTTCCGGCGTAATCAGATGTTCCTGCGTGAAAGGATTGAGTTCAATTCTGGCAGCGGTTTCATCTATAAATGTGCCTCCATCGTTGATCAGGATTTGAATGCCGCTTCCGGTATATGAAACGTCGGGTGTTTTATTATCCGGAGCACGGGTTAAATGCATGATGATGTCGTCATCGCCATCACCATCAATATCAGCAACGTCCACTGATGGTGTGGACACGACACCGTCATTAAAGGCCGGAAGCGGCAAAACCATTTGGTTTTCTATCGGGAAGTTTCCATTCCCGTCATTGAAAACCACCAAACCTTTTGTATCTATGCGCGGATAATCATGAAGTGGACCTAGGACAATATCCTGGTATCCATCCCCATTAAAATCACCAAATCCAGTTCCTTCGTGGCGTGCGTAGGTAAAATCCTCATGAAAGTACTGGGTATCGCGTTCAAGGGCTTCACCCCAGTTTATGGTAAAATTGCCAGTACCATCGTTTACCCAGAAATGCGGTTCGTTCAGTAGGACCGTTTCTTCCGGTATCGCAGAAGGGTCATGTTCGCCGTTGGCTTCAAGAAAGAGGTCTATATCGCCATCATTATCAAAGTCGCTTGCAACGAAGGATTTGCTGTAAACAACACTTGACGTTTTACTTGGGTCGTTTCCATACCGTCCGGTTATCTCCAGGTATGCGTCACCCAGAGATGTATCCAGATCAAATCCTCCTGAGCTATTGCTTAACAAGATTTGAGGGAGCTTGCCGATAAATGGAGGAGTTCCGTCGCCGGAAATCCCGATCATCGCGATATCGTCGCGACCATCATTGTTGAAGTCTTCAACAACAACCAGGGGATTTTCAGCAAAAGTGCCAGATAGATCACTTTCAAAAGCAGATGAAAAAGTGCCGTCACCATTATTCAGCGCAATTTTCAGAGGCAGGCCAGTGTCACCATCATTAGATGAAAAAAAAATCACCAGGTCGGTGGTGCCGTTACCATCAAAATCGCCTTGCCCGACAGCGTATCCGGAATAATCACTTCCACCCGTCCCTATCGGAATTCTTATTTCTTCCCCGTATATTTCAGTCGACATAAAAACCACCCCAAATACAATCCCATAATACGCGTACCATCATCCTGCCGGATTGAATACTGATCAGCTCCAAACAGCTAATTCAGTTGAATTCCGGGTGCGTAATCAGGGCTACGGAACAGAGAACGGCCCGATCGGATACCCGCATCAAACGATCAAATATTAGGAGAAGGTGCTCCTAGAAGACAAAGTCCGACGCACTGATGTTCGACTGATCGGTGTTCCAGAGCGTGATGGTGCCTTCGCCGGTGTCGATCACGGCATCAGCGCCAGATTGGGAAATCCCAAGCGCATTAAAGCCGGAAAGGTTTAAGGCCGACAGGTCGAGCGTATTGTCGCCTTTGGTCTTGAACGCGCCGATATAATCGTCGCCATGGCCAGTGCCAAAAATCAGGCTGTCGTTGCCACTGCCACCAAAGATGCTGTCGTTGCCTGCACCACCGGTCAGCGTATCACTGCCATCGCCGCCGTAGATCTGGTCGCTGCCTCCCGAACCGTCAACTTCATCGGTCCCGGCCGCGCCATAGATCGTGTCATTTCCAGCCCCGCCAACGAGGGAGTCGCCCCCGGCACCACCACCGAAGAGGTCCGCATTGTCCCCGCCAAGGATTGTGTCGGCGCCATTGCCCGACCAGGCTGTGTCTTCGCCTGCACCACCGCTCACATAGTCCGCGCCTGCTCCGCCGAAGAGCACGTCACTGCCGCTTTCGCCGTAGATTGAATCATTGCCGGCACCAGAGCCAAGGGTGTCATTGCCGCCGCCGCCGTAAAAAGCGTCATTTCCGCTGTCGTCGGCGCCTGCGTAGATTTGATCATTGCCCGCCCCGCCGTCGGCTGTGTCCGCTCCGGCGCCACCAACCAGAAAATCGTTTCCGTTGCCGCCTTCGATATCGTCGTTTCCGTTATCGCCGCGGAGCGTGTCATTGCCGTCTTCGCCAAGGATCTCATCGTTGCCGTCCTGCCCTGAAATCTCGTCCGGGCCGGCTGTGCCGGTCAAGGCATCGTCGAAGTCTGAAGGGGTGTTGCCGAAGCCGTACGCGCGGCCGGTGATGGCCGGCAGGCTGTCCAGCAAGTCGCCTTCCGTTAGATCGGGTCCAACATAGAAGATGACATATCCGGATGGGTCACCGTCTGCGTTCTTGCCTTCAAAAACGGGCGACCTGTAGCCAAGGTAATCAACGTAGCCCAAGTACGGTCCGGTCGTAAGGCCCGGATCGCCAAGCTCATAGAGATCGTCGTCGTCATAGTCCGGCAGTTGCGAGCTGGTATTGACAAATGAGCTGAGGGTCCCGGCGGTGGAATAACCAATAATGTGCGTATAGGAAAAATTGGACACCTAAACCTCCAAAAATATGGTTCTTAAGCGGTTCGCAATTGGCCGCAAACCTGCACTGAGCTTGGGAAATCAATATCGTTTATGGAGGTGACGTTAAACCATGCCGAAGC
This sequence comes from Roseibium sp., assembly GCA_965230705.1. Classification (GTDB taxonomy): domain Bacteria; phylum Pseudomonadota; class Alphaproteobacteria; order Rhizobiales; family Stappiaceae; genus Roseibium. The sequence goes on from CBDDLN010000002.1 coordinate 1,917,975, forward strand.
AGGTTGTCCATCTTGGTCCAGAGGTATCTCAAGTGGATTTGGCGAACCAAAAGACGTCCACCGGCGTGAAACATCCAGGCTGCACGATCACTGCATATCTCTTTAATGGAATAGCTAGATGGAACGGAACCAGACCTTCTCGCGCGGAAGCATCAAAAGTGGCGTCGTGGCTCATGAATAATGACGAGCGCTGTTACAACTACCTCGACGCTTCCATCAAGACCTTTCACTGACAGCACTGATTGATTGCAATTTAGAAAAATTCAATCGATTATCCCACTAGCTTTGCGTTCGCTGCTGCGGCGATGATTTCTGATTTCAAGCGTGACTCACAAGGTGTCCAGACGATGACCGAAGCCTTTTGGGATGATGTGCGCAAGGTCGCACAGCGGCTCGACCCTTGCTATGAGCCTCTTGAAAAAATCCAGCGGCTCAATGAGCCGCATCCGCAATTAGGTGGCGAGAGCGCTACAGCCCTAATTCTTGATGGTAAGACCGACCAGGTTCATGCGGTTATAGACCGTTTGGACACCGATGGTTTTGTGTGACTCATAAGGAGCGGGAATTCATGGAAGGTGATGAAGAAACGCGGAAAGCAGCGAACTACATTGCTGGGATGAAAGAGTACGCCGGCGCCATCCGCTCAGTTGTGACCCTCAGCACCACAATGCTCGTTCTGCCAATTACCGTTCTAAAGGCTGTAAAAGGCGATCACTTTGTCCTGTCAAATTGTTGGTTGTTGTTGGGGTGGGCTCTCCTAGGAATATCGATCGTATCCGGCATCCTTTATCAGGGAATTGCAGCCCGAAAAATTTTCTGGAAATTGGGGCATTCGGAAATACCCGAATGGGCAAACTGGCCAAACCTAACCTATTGGGTCAGCTTCTTAGCATTGCTGGGCGGGCTATTCTTCCTTGTAATTGGTCTTCTAACCGTGTGACTCATCAGGAGCCGAGACGATGGCGCAGTTCTTTGAAATGTTTGTAGTGTTTGGGAGTGGTTACCGCCAAAATTATATGCTTACCCCGCCCAATAAGGATGATGTGGTGCGCCAGATTGAGGATGGCAGTGGCAACTACATAAAATCATTTGTCGTAGGAAACGATACCATCGAGAATAAGCAACTTTATATCAAAAAGTCAGAAATTGCCTCTATGTGGTTCATCGACCGAAATCGGGTGCCAGATTAAGACAAACTACCCGCTCTCTCTAGTCCGCTCATCAGGGCGGACAGAGGCGTTCCGAAACGTGAACTTCGGGATAACTGTACACCGAGCAAGCTGCCGATCACCGATTAGTGCGCATTGCAGACAATCTGAACCGTAAATTTTTCCGCTAAGCTGGAAACGTCTGCTGCCGATTTTACATCCTCCTCAAAGGAGTAGACAGGATCAAGGTTCGCGCTAGCCATTAGTGTCGCCATCAGATTTCCCTGAACTGCGAAATTGATGTTTTCCGGAAGAGAGCCTGCAACCTCAAGAGTTTTCATCGCGTCCAGTTTTGCAACAACGGTGCCTATTACAGTGCCAGAGGCGTCCAATACAGGGCCACCGGAATTTCCTGGCTGTACTGGCGCAGACAAACTGAAATTCCGGACATCACCGCCGATACCGGCAGGCGAAGAGACAATCCCCTCAGAAATCGTCAAATTGTTTCCCAGAATGGCAGCAAACGGAAAGCCGAGAACATAAACCTCTTCGCCTCTGCGTACCGGGATTGGTCGGAAGGTTGCGACACTGTGTTTTTGATTTGTTTCCACCCTCACGATGGCTAGATCGTTGTTTGTATCTGCTTTAAGAACGCGCGCCGAACCGTGGCCAACAACATTGATGGTACGGCACCCCTCAACAACATGGGCGTTCGTCGCGATGTGACCCTGCTTGGTCACAAAGTAGCCAGACCCCGATGAGCGGGCAGTTTTTGGTGGTGAATTGGATGGGCTGAGTTTTTTCGGTATCCGGCCAGATTTTGGAGCCGTCGGCAAGTTTTGGTTCGGCCTTTTAGGCAGATTGGCCGACGTAGCTCCATCATAAAAGGTCAAGCTGTTAGACATTGCGACCGCGACCCTGTCCATCAGCGCATCTAATCCTTTGTTCCAAGAGAGTGAAAAGCCCCGACTGTCAATCTGAGTACGGAACACCCGGATGTAAAAGTTTTTGCCACGGTTGATGCCGCTCACGACGAAGTAGTCGTTCCGAAATACCTTGTACTCAACGCGTCTCTTTGATGATTGGGTCGCCAGCCTTTGATAGAGCCGCCTATAGGAAGTTTCGTAGTTAGGAATGTTGAGCGTTTCCAGCTCTACTTTTTCGTTCTTTGCCGCCCACCTCACTCCTCGACGTACGGGCTCCATGCTGACAAAAAGTTTTTCTGGAATGCCGAGGCGGACACCAGAGGTCGGTTCATCGCGAAATTCGAAACCGATTTTTTGCATCACCGAGCCGCCCTTAGCAGCTAATACCTCGAACTCTCGCTTGTTGAGGACACCATCAGGTTGGAAGCCCTCCCTGTATTGGAAAGCTTGCAAGCCTTCATAGGTTCTCTTTCCAAACGCGGCATCCACCAAGGCCACATAGTCGCCGGTAAAAATTAGTAGAAGCTGGATGCTTATGCGGTCTTCGTAGCTCTGGGAGTAGAACCAAGCCTTGGATTGCTCATAATTTGCCAAAGATGTTTGAGAAAAAAATATTGCAAAACAGAGGGCTAGAACGGAAATACGCATAACTATTGATCAACCAGGCGGTGAATTCTAAAACATCTTCACCTATATAATTTCAGCAATCAATATATTTGCGCTGACTTGGAGGCGTATAGGATGTGCGCCAACGCGATAACTGCTGACCAAATTGATGGGACGCTTAGCATTTAGGATGCCGCCGCCAATCTATTGTCTGATGCCATTCCGCAGCAAACACTGCCATTTGAAACGCTCGCTATGTGATTTCTAGGCAACTCCAGGAAGCCTCAATTGTATGCTAAGTCATTGAAAAGACTGGTGCCGCTGATAGGACTCGAACCTACGACCCCATCATTACGAATGACGTGCTCTACCAACTGAGCTACAGCGGCCAATCAAACCGGCTAGGGCCGGGTTGTGTCTGGTTGCGCCAGGTGCGCAGCCACAAGATTCCAAGTCACCAAGTGCCGGAATGGGGCGCTTGATACCGGACGGGCCGGAAAGATGCAAGGGCCTTTCGGAACCGGCGCAGATATGCCCGGACTTGCCGCCCGGGCGGTGGCGCAATACCGCCAATATGATGCGGATGCGATCCGCCCGTGCCTGGCCGTTCAGTTAAAGAAACGCTTCGGCTTTTCCTTTGATTTCTCGTCAACTTTTTTGGGCCCCGGGTCATCAGGCATCCGCTGAAACGGAAATGCAATCGGCTGGTCGAGACCGTCGTCAGCCTTGGCTTCCTTGGTATCGTCTTTTGAAGCGTCCGGCTCTTGACCATCAGCTTCAGCCGGGGCTTCTCCGCCGTCACCAGCCTGCTTGTCCGCAGAACCGTTGCCAGTAGCAGCGGCTTCGGCTGCCACCGGTTTAGGAGCGTCCGCCGCCGGTGCAGCGTCACCCGCCGCCTTTTTATCCCCGTCCGGCGTTTCCGGAAGGTCCTGGACGGGCGTCAGATGGCTCACATCATCGGTGGTGCCTTCATAACCCTTCTTCTCAGCCGGAGTGGCTTCCGCTGCGCTTGCCTTGGCGGGCGCATCAGCCAGTTGTTCGTCTGCGGCGGGTGCCGGTTCAGCCTTCAGTTCAAGATCTGCAGTTGGAGCGGTCTCTTCAGGCGCCACCGTTGAGGCAGCAGCTTCAGGTGCCGCGGACGCAGGTTCAACAGGAGCCGCTGGCAGTACGGGTGCTTCGAACATGGCGTCCTCAATCACATCACCTGCCGAACTGTCCGGAAGCCCACTGGGCGTAACCCACTCAAACGCATCCAGCCGCCCGGTAACGGGGGAAACAGGCTGCCATTCGGAAGAGACGACGCCATCGGCGACCCAGGCCTTGTCCTGCGGTGCACGGACTGCCCGGGACAGCCAGTCGCGCATGCGGCCCTTGTCGCCGTGTTCGGCTTCTTCCAGTTCCGCCATCATCAGGAACGCCCCGCGGATCGGCTCGGACCGCAAGACGGTTTTCAACTGGGACCGTGCCTCCTCAAATTCCCGCGCATCCATTGCGGCGCGCGCGACCGACAAGGCACCGACCGTTGTATTGGCACGAAGGGCGGCCAGTGACTTGACGCGCTTCAGCCGGTCTACGGCGGAATCGCCCGTGCGTACATGGGCATAGGCCTCTGCAAGATCAGGATGCGGCGAAAGGCGCCAGGTTGCCTCGATCATCTTGGAGGCCTTGCGGACTTCATTACGCCGCGTGGCCAGACGCGCAGCAATAACAGCGGCCGGAACCAGATCCAGGGCAAGCCCATGAGCTTCCTTGGCCTTGGCAAAGGCCCGGTCCGGATCGTGATCTTCCAATTTTTGCGCCAGCGCCGTCAAAATCACGGCCTTGTGGCGGCGGAAGGTTTTCTTGTCCAGCATCTTTGCATTGTAGTTGCGCTCAAGCGTGGCAAGGGCCTCTTCCCAATGGCTGGCAACAGCCTGATATCCAAGCACGGCCTTTCCAGCCCATTCCAGACCCGGCATCTCCTTGTTCGCCTCTTCCGCATAGTGGCGGGCGGCCACCGGCTCGTTCTGGCGTTCAGCCTCGATAAACAGGCCATGTAGGCCAAGTGCCTTGGTGTCCGGCGAAGAAAGCATGCCTTCAAACCGATCGCGGGCTTCCGCGTCCCGGCCTGCCAGTTGTGCGGTTTGCGCCAGAAGAAGTTTTGCTGCCGGTTCATCCCGCAACAATTTGTCCGCATCCAGGCCATGGCGCCGGGCGAGTTTCGCATTGCCGGTCCCAAGGGCAATCAAACCGCGCGAAAGCGCCTGATAACCCCGGTCCTTGCGCCGGCGCTGAAAGAAGCGGGAGGCGATTTTGGGGGACCTCAAGATGGCGAGAACGAGCCAGACTGCAGCCAAAAACAAAGCCAGCGCGATGCCGGCCACCAGGGCGGCGACCACCGGCGGTTTTTCCCAGACATAGCCTTGCCAGCTGATCGATATGACCCCGGGCAAATCCGCAACCCAGGCAAACCCGAGCGCCACGGCAAACAAAAGTGCGAAAAAGATGAGGACGCGGATCATTGCGTTCGCTCCCTGGATCAAACCGGCCGTTTACCGGCCTTGCATGCATTTCCACCACACGGGAAGGAGTCCGTGCGGCCATAGATTATCAACTGTCCTTGCCACCCAGCATGGACAGAACTTCGGTCGAGGCGGCTTCGGTCATCTTGTTGACAGTCACCCGCGCTTCCGCCCGTTTGGCCCAGTCTGCACCGGCTTCTTTCGCAGCGTCCGGCAAGTCCTTGTAGGCATCCAGACCGGCAACCAGATTGCCGCTTGCAACCGCATTTTCCATGCGCCGCAGAACGGCTTCCGGTCCTGTTCCACTCGCATCGCCGGGGCCGCGCACGGCCACGATTGACTTCGCTCCAGCGATGAAACTGTCCAAAAGATCGCCGCTCCGGTCTGGCGCGGTAATCGCTCCATACATGGAACGGGCGACTCCAGGGAATTCGGCAATCAAAACGGATGCCGGCGCAACACCGGTCTTGGCGTAAGCTTCTAGCGCCGCAACATCCGTGTCTGCAGGCAGACCTGCCTTTACAGCGGTGAGTTCGGTCTCGAAAGGCCGTCCTGAGTCAACGGCCGATTTCAGTGCGGAAACAGAAAGCGCGCGCGCCGCAACTTCCCGCGCGGTGGCATCACCCATGGTCTTTTCGATTTCCGCGATCCGATTGGAAAGGACATCCAGTTCCGCCCGCACTTCCTTGAGACCCGCAGCACCAGTCTCGGCAACGGCTTTGATGTCAGAAGAGACCGTGGTCAGCGTTTCTGATGCCCGCGCCTGGCTGTCAGCCAACGTCTTCAAGGAGACATCGGATGTGGAAACAGCGCTCTGTGCCGCTTTTGCCGTCGTCTCGGCGTTTTGTACACGCGACTGCATATCCGCAACCGCACGCTTCATCTCAGTGACAGACGCTTCTACACCTGACATTGCCTCAGGCAGCGCTGCAGATGCTTTTGCGCCGTTCTCCAGCGCAGTGAGCTGATCTTGAACTTTCTTCAGCTCGGCAGGCGAGACGCCTGCGTCGGATGAACCTGCAGGCAGTTTTTCGACATCGGAACGAAGGGACGCCAGTCCGGATTTGATCGCCGCCAATTCAGAGGTCAAATTCGCTGCCACGGGCGCCGCCGTGTCTTCGACAGTCGCCTCGAGTTTTTCCAGCCGGCCGGTCAAGCCTTTTACGGCTGATTGAACACCAGACCCGTCAGGGCGCGCGGCAAGATCGGCAAGTTTCTTTTCAAGGTCACCGATCCGGGTCTCAGCAGCCTGTAAAAGTTTGGCTACATTCTGATCTGCCGGAGCGTCCAGCTTCAACAGACCTGAGACGTGCAATCCATATGCGCCCGACAGCACGACAATTCCGCCAAAGACGGCAGCCACCAGAACGCCAAATGCTCCAACACCCGATTTTTCCTCTGGGGCTGGTGCCGGTGCGGACGTTTTTTTTGGTTCCGTCTTGCTTTTTGCCGAAGGGGCCGGCTTGTCAGAAGGTTTGCTTGCAGAAGACGAGGCAGTCGAAGTCGTACTCGAAGAAGAGGATTTGGAAGCCGAGCCGAAAGAGGAGGACTGTGTTGAGCTAGGCGGCGTTTTGCCTGAAGACGGCGTCGATGTGGATGTCGAAGACTTGGTGGCCGACGACGGGCTGGTTGAGGACGGGCTGCTCGTGGAAGATCCGGCCGGCTTTGCCGAAGCAGTCTTGTCAGAACCGAACGGTTTCTTTTCAGACGCCGCTGAACTCGACTCAGGTTTGGTCGGTTTTGCATCGCGAAACGAAGACGTTGCCGCCGCAGAAGGCTTGTCTGTGGATTTGGCCGCAACCTTTTCAGGTTTCAGATCAATGGTCACCGGACGTTTGGAACTTCCGCTACCAGTCGATTTCGCACCTGAAGCGGAGGTTTCGGATTTGCTCCCCGCCCCTTTGGCAGAAGTGCTGGATGCACTTGATCCCGAGGGGGAAGATTTGCCTTTGGCTGGATCTTTATCCGATGCCATGTGTACTCCTCCTGCGCCCACCACTAGGGGCTTCGTCTACTATACATACCCGCCGGACGGAAAATACCGCTACGACAGGATAATTTTTCGCAATGCGGCATCCAGAACTCCCCTGCATACGGTTAACAGGGGCTTAAGATACGCTCCATCAACGCCTTCTCGTTTGGATGCACTGCAATCTTGGCCGAAGTATATCCTGCAAGCGGCTTCGCGGCCTGCGGCGAAATGGCTACCACAGCAAGATTTTTGAGTAGCCCGGCATCACCGGTTATCGTCAGGGCGCTCAAGAAAGCGTCAGCTGTCCGTTCTGAATAAATCAGCACAGTGTCAATGGTGTGAGACCGCAAGGATTGCAAGACCTCGTCCGGCAATTGGCCGACCGGTTCCATTTCATAAACGACCACCGGGATGGCGCCGACGCCATGCGCTTCCAGATGGCCTTCCAGGTTCCCTGCACGATCCCGCGCGCAGGGATACAGAAAACGGCCGTCAGGCTGTTCTTCTGCAATCAGCTCAACGAGCGCAGAAACATCACCACCGGCTGAAACCACATTGCCAAAACCTGCCGCTGTCATTGCGGCAGCGGTCCTGTCTCCAACCACAAAAACGGGAAGTTCGGCCAGATCCCCGAATTGCTGATGCATCTTCAAGGCGTTGGCAACCCTGGCGCTGGTCACGGCAAGACCTGTGACGCCGTCAAGGTTAAAAACCTCCGGTGCCCTGACGCGTATCTCCAGCAGGGGAGCCTCTACCGCCTCAAGGCCCAGTCCTTGAAGCCTGGAAGCTGTTCTGCGGCATTCGGGCTGTGGTCGGGTGACAAGAACGGCCAAGGTTACGACCTCAACTATCCAGAAAACCTGGCCCAGCCATTGCTTTCAGCGCTTCGCCGCACTCCTTGCCAAGCTGCAGGGCATCGGAGACCGAGCCTTCTCGCGCAATGCTGTGCACTTCACTGCCGTCAGGTTTGAGGATCGTTCCGCGGAATCGGATGGTATCGCCATCGACTTCTGCAAGTCCGCCAATCGGCGTCCGGCAGGATCCGTCGAGCACGGCGAGAAACGCACGCTCAGCCTCAAGGCGCACTTCAGTATCCGGGTCATGGATCGCGGAGAGCAATGACAGGGTTTCCTTGTCGTTCTCCCGGCTTTCAATGCAAATCGCGCCCTGCCCGACTGCAGGCAAAAACGCATCAGTGTCCAAAAGGCTGGTCACATTGTCATCAAGGCCAAGCCGCTTCAGCCCCGCATAGGCCAGCAGCGTTGCATCGACCACGCCCTCGGAAAGCTTTTTCAGCCGTGTTTGCACATTGCCGCGATACATCACCACGTCAATGTCGGGACGGAGCCGCTTGATCATGGCCTGACGGCGGAGTGAGCTGGACCCGACGACGGCGCCCTCCGGCAAGTCGGTCAAGGTCTTTGCCTTTGGCGACAGAAATGCATCCCGCACATCCTCGCGCGGCAAGAAAGCGGAGAGGATCAAGCCATCCGGCAGCACTGTCGGCATATCCTTGGACGAATGCACCGCGAGGTCGATCCTGCCATCCAGCATCGCTTCCTCGATCTCCTTGGTGAAAAGCCCCTTGCCACCAACTTCGGACAAAGGCCGGTCCTGGATCTGGTCACCAGAGGTTTTGATGACGACGATCTCAAACGCATCTTCGGCAAGATTGTGTGCCGCCATAAGGCGCTCGCGGGTTTCATGGGCCTGAGCCAGCGCCAATGCGCTGCCGCGCGTTCCGATTCGCAAAGGTTTCGATTGCAAGGATCACTATCCTGATGTTAGGGGCCACAAGCGGGCAATTCATATAAAGACCTACTGGCGTGGCCAATCATAGGCCACCGAATAAGATCGGCCAACGCGACAAGATCAATGACTTCAGTCAAATCGGAAAGCAACAGCTCAACGTTTACCGTGCTTGGAATTGAAACAAGCTGCGATGAAACTGCGGCGGCTGTTGTTCGCGGTCCAGCCGATCCAGCGATCCTGTCCAATGTTATCCGGTCCCAAATCGACGAGCATACGGAATTCGGAGGTGTTGTCCCGGAAATCGCCGCCCGTGCGCACATTGAAATCCTTGACCAGATCGTCGGCGAAGCCATGCGCGAAGCCGAATGTGATTGGACCGGCATCGATGCGATTGCAGCCACAGCTGGCCCGGGCCTGATTGGCGGCGTCATTGTAGGCCTGATGACGGCAAAGGCGATTGCGGCCGCCGCTGGTAAGCCGTTGATTGCAGTCAATCATCTGGAAGGACATGCCCTGACCGCACGATTGACTGATGATCTCGAATTCCCGTTCCTGCTCTTGCTGGTTTCAGGTGGGCATAGCCAGTTCCTGCTAGTTCGCGGCGTCGGCGACTATGAACGTCTTGGCACAACGATTGATGACGCAATTGGTGAAGCCTTCGACAAGACCGCCAAACTGCTTGGCCTGCCTTATCCCGGTGGGCCAGCAGTGGAACGGCTTGCGCAAAAAGGCGACCCGAGCCGGTTCAAGCTGCCACGTCCGCTGTTGAACCGGCCTGGTCTCGACATGTCGTTTGCCGGACTGAAAACCGCTTTTCGCACCCAGGCAAAAAAACTGGAACCAGTGGATGATCAGACAGCGGCAGACCTGTGTGCCGCTTTTCAATCCGCTGTCTCAGACGTGCTGGCTGCCCGGACGAAATCCGCCCTTGAATTGTTCCGCGAACGTTATCCCGAAGTCGCGCCGGCAATAGTTGTTGCCGGAGGCGTTGCGGCCAATCAGCAGATCCGCACGGCCTTAACCGAAACGGCGGACGAAGCAGGAGCGAGATTTATTGCACCACCGCTGCAGCTATGTACCGACAATGCGGCGATGATTGCCTGGGCCGGCATTGAACGGCTCCGGCTCGGTCCCGTCGACGACAGCTCGGTTGCGCCCCGCCCGCGCTGGCCGCTGGATGACCGGCAGAGCGGCGTGCTTGGCTCTGGCAAAAAGGGCGCCAAGGTTTGATATTTTTGACCCCGTCATCCGATAGACGGTTCACGGGGTGCGAGGGACTTGTTAGGTAAAAGCCCCGCAGACTTAATGGATTTTTGAATGCGCATTTTTCACAAGGCCTATGTCTATTTAACTTGCGGCAGCCGCCTGCTGGTGTTCGATGAACCGGACAATCCGCAACTGGGTTTTCAAGTCCCCGGTGGAACGATAGATCCCGGCGAAAGCTATCTGATTGGCGCACGCCGTGAATTCGTTGAAGAAACCGGCCTGAAGCTGGACACCGCGTTCGAGCATTTTGCCGATCAGGACATTCCGTTCGACAAACTTGTCGCGGAAGGAAAAGTCCAGCCGCCGCCCGACCGTCCGATCCGGGGCAGGCACCTGCGGAAACTCTATCACGCAAAGGTTCCCGACATTCCTTCAGAGGAGTGGGAGCACTTTGAAATGACACCCAGTGACGGCGGTCCACCGATTCGCTTTCGCCTGTTCTGGCTGGACTTATTCAGTGAAAAAGCACGCAATCCTGAGAGTTTTTTCGCCGAATTCGGTGTGCCGCTTGACGCTTTGCGCAGTCGGCTCCAGAACAATTGATCATGACAAAGATCCAAACCATTGCGGTCATTGGCGGTGGCTCATGGGGCACCGCCCTGGCACTGACCGCAGCGCGCGCAGGCCGCAAGACCACTTTGTGGGCCCGCGATCCTGACACGATCCAGGAAATCCGGAGCCGCAATCAGAATTCCAAGTATCTGCCCGGCATCACCTTCGACGAAGACATTCAGGCTACGGCCGAGTTGAAGGACACTCTGTCGGCAGACGCCATATTGCTGGTAACGCCTGCGCAAATCACACGCGACATCCTGAAAAACATCGCCATGGCCGGTGGCTACGCCGGACCGCTTGTACTTTGCGCCAAGGGCATTGAACGTACGACCGGTGATCTTCTGTCAGAAGTCGTCACGGATGAACTTCCCGATGCCGAAGTCGGCGTTTTGTCCGGTCCAAGTTTTGCCGCTGACGTTGCACGTGGTCTGCCAACAGCCGTCACGATCGCAGCGGAAAACTCCGAGACTGCCGGACGGCTGTGTGAGGCCATGGCGGCTCCTGCCTTCCGGCCCTATGCATCCACCGATGTCACCGGCGCGCTGATTGGCGGTGCTTTAAAAAACGTTCTTGCGATCGCCTGTGGCGCGGTTGTTGGCCGCAAGCTGGGGGCGAGCGCACAAGCTGCCCTTACGGCCCGGGGGTTTGCTGAGCTGACACGCCTTGGCACTGTACTTGGCGCGCGCCCGGAAACCCTGTCCGGATTGTCCGGCCTTGGCGATCTGGTGTTGAGTTGTTCTTCTCCCCAGTCCCGGAACTTCAGTTTTGGCGTCAAGCTAGGCGAAGGCAATACGGCAGCCAGTTTGCTGGCGATTGGCGGTTCTTTGGCGGAAGGGGCTCATTCGGCTCGAATAGCTGTGGAGCTTGGAGAACGCTTGAAGATCGACCTGCCTATCTGTCAGACCGTCGCGAGAATTTTGGACAGCGGCTTGTCTGTCGACGAGGCTCTTGTGTCGCTGATGTCCCGTCCGTTGAAAAACGAAACCACCTGACGACGATGATGGTGGTGCGGATAATCAGCACCTCCATTGAATTCCGCTTTCCATCCACCTAATTTGCCCGGGAATTTGAACCCAAGTGCGGAGCAAAACCGCCACGGCCATCGATGAGGACTCCATGCTCTACGCTCTCATTTGCACCGACAAACCCCACTCGCTTCAGATCCGGCTCGACAACCGTCCAGCGCACCTTGATTTCCTCAATGGCCTTGGTGATGGCATGAAAGCCGCCGGCCCCTTTTTGGATGACGACGGCAACATGACCGGCTCACTGGTGGTTATCGAAGCATCGAACCGCGACGAGGCCCTGGCAATTTCCCAAGAAGACCCTTACGCCAAAGCCGGTCTTTTCGAGAGCGTTGAAATCCGCCCGTGGAACTGGGCCGTCAAGAATCCGGAGGCAAATTAAGTGCGTTACTGGTTGATCAAGTCCGAACCCGACAAATGGTCCTGGGAACAGCAAAAGGCCAAAGGCAATATCGGCGAGGAATGGGACGGTATTCGGAATTACCAGGCCCGGAACAACATGCGGGAAATGAAGCTTGGCGACCACGCCTTCTTCTACCACTCCAACATCGGCAAGGAAGTGGTCGGCATTGCGGAAGTCTGCAATGAAATCCATCCGGATTCCACGACGGACGATCCACGCTGGGAGTGTGTAGACTTCAAGGCGGTCTGCGATATGCCCAAACCGGTCACGCTGGCCGATGTGAAAGCCGAACCGCGCCTTGCCAACATGTCTCTTGTCACGTCGATGCGCCTGTCCGTTCAGCCGGTTACGGAAGAGGAATGGCAAATCGTTTGTGAAATGGGCGGACTGAGCGAGAAGGTCTGATCAAACTGCCAAGGATTGCCGACCCAGCCGCCTTCATTCGGGCCGAAACACGGATCAAGCCGGTTCCGCATGCAGAAGAAATCCGGCTTCACCTGGCAGATGAGGCCATGGATCTCTGGCACCGGACCGAGGAAGAACTAGGTGAACTTGGCCTGCCGCCCCCATTTTGGGCGTTTGCCTGGGCAGGCGGTCAGGCGCTTGCCCGCTATATCCTGGAAAACAAGCCGCTTGTCGCCGGAAAACGGATCCTTGATTTTGCGTGTGGCGGCGGCGTTGTTGGAATAGCTGCGATGCTGGCCGGCGCCTCGTCCTGCCATGCGGTCGATGTCGATCCATTTGCAATTGAGGCCGGAAGGCTCAATGCGGATCTTAACGGGGTTTCGGTTACCTTCGAACTGCGAGACATAACCGGAAATTCGGCCGTTGATGCAGATGTCCTGTTCTGCGGCGATGTTTTCTACGACAAGGCCATGGCCGAAAAGGTTTTGACCTTTCTGGACCGGGCTCTGGAGAGCGGCATTCCGGTCCTTGTAGGGGATCCAGGCCGTTCCTACCTTCCCTGTGAAAGACTGGAGCCGCTTGCGACCTATTCTATTCCAAATGTCGGGATCATGGAGGACAACGAAGTAAAACGCTCCAGCGTCTTCCGCTTGCATCCGGCAGGGCAGGCATTTTAGGAAATTGGCAGTTGCCTACTTTCCCTTTTTTGATGTTGAGTTAGGTTATGCACTTCAGGGCATTGACGCCCCCACACTTCACTTCCCGTTTTCGAGGAGTTTAATATGCCGATAGTCAACCGGCTGGCTGACTTTGCTGACGAAATCACTGAATGGCGCCGGGATTTTCACGAAAATCCGGAACTGCTTTACGACACCCACCGCACATCCGCCCGCGTTGCCGAGCTGCTTGAGAGTTTCGGGGTTGACGAAATCGCGACTGGCATTGGCAAGACCGGCGTGGTTGGCGTGATCAAGGGCCGCAACGGCGGCGCTGGCAGAACGCTTGGCCTGCGTGCCGACATGGACGCGCTCCCGATTGAGGAAATCACCGGCAAGCCCTACGCCTCGAAAACGCCTGGCAAAATGCACGCCTGCGGTCACGACGGCCACACTGCCATGCTTCTTGGGGCTGCCAAGTACCTTGCAGAAACCCGGAATTTCGACGGCACGGTTGTTGTCATTTTCCAGCCTGCTGAAGAAGGCGGGGCCGGCGCCAAGGCGATGATCGACGACGGACTGATGACCCGTTGGCCGATTGAGGAAGTTTACGGCATGCACAACTGCCCGGGCATACCGGTTGGCGAATTCGCGATCCGGAAGGGCCCGATCATGGCGGCCACTGACGAATTCCGTATCACCATCACCGGACGCGGGGGCCACGCAGCCAAGCCGCACGAGACCATCGACCCGATCGTCACCGGCTCTCACATCGTCACGGCATTGCAGTCCATCTCCAGCCGCAATACCGATCCGTTGAAGTCCGTCGTCGTGTCGGTCACGGTTTTTCAGGCAGGCAACGCTTTCAATGTCATCCCGCAAGAGGTGGTTCTGCGTGGCACGGTCCGCAGCCTGGACAATGATGTCCGCAAGCTTGCTGAAGAGCGGATGGCCAATCTGGTGACCTCAGTTGCCGAAGGTTTCGGTGCCAAGGCGGAAGTTGAGTACATCCTCGGCTATCCGGTCACGGCCAATCACGACGATCAAACGGATTTCGCCGTTGATGTGGCCGAGGACATCTCTGGTGCCGGCAAGGTCATGCAGGAGATCGAGCCCATGATGGGCGGTGAAGATTTCTCCTACATGCTGCTGGAACGCCCGGGTGCTTTCATCTTTGCTGGCAACGGGGACACCGCTGGCCTTCATCACCCGGAGTACGACTTCAACGACGAACTGATCCCGGTCGGCTGTTCCTATTGGGTGAAGCTGGTTGAAAAGGCCCTGCCCACCGCCGCATGAATTGACAAGAACACAAACGCCGGCCACAAAGCCGGCGTCTTCTTTTGATGATAGAACGTCAGATCATGGCTCGGCTCACAGACAATCAGGTAACTATGATCAGCGCCTATTTGATGCTGGGCGCGGTCACTGGCGTGCTGGTCATCCATCCGCTAAACCTGATGGTAGTCTGGTGGGAACTGACCCGTTTCTCACAAACAGCGCCCGGTTTTCTGGAGTTCATGAACGCCCGACTTTGGCTGATCCTATTGCCGCGGCATTTGGATGTGGCAATAGCCTATTCCCTGATCGGCGCTCTCGTAGGTGTCGGCTTCGGCGTCTTTACCCGCAACTACCTGATGACGAGCCGCGCCTATCAGACGCTCAGAGCCGAGCAAACGGGACTTATTCCGGACATTATCCAGCGCGGCGAAAACGACCAGATCGAATTCAAATCCACGGTCCGCTGGGACATTCGGGAAAACCGGATCAATCGCGGCCTTGAAAAAGTGATCGCAAAGACGATCGCCGGCTTTTTCAATGGGGCTGGCGGCTATCTCGTGATCGGGGTCAACGACGACGGCGAACCGCTGGGTTTGGACCAGGACCTTTCAACGCTCAAGACGCCGGATCTGGACAGTTTCGAGCGCACCGTCAATGACATCGTCAAAAAGATGCTCGGCGGAGATCTCTGCCCCTACATACACACGGTGTTCGCCACGGTTCAGGGCAAGGACGTCGCGATGGTCATCATCCGCCCGGCCCCGCGCGCTGCTTACCTAGAGGATGGCAAGGCGTCATTGTTTTACGTGCGAAGCGGAAACTCCACGCGGCAAATGGACGTCCGCGAAGCTCTCGACTATGCAAAATCCCGCTGGCCGTAGGCTCTCCCCCTCGTTCTGCCTTCTTTGATCTTTCAGGAATCTTCTTCTAGGCCGGATACGGTGATACGAGAGGGTTAACCGCTGAAACTGGCGCAATTATCCAGCACCATGGTTGTACAAACGACGTTTTCACTGCCCCTTTGTTTGAAAATTTGAAAATACTTCGGCACTCAAAACAAAAATCAAGATAAATTCCGGTCAGACATTAGCTATTTACTAACCATCCCAAATTGTTAGGCACCTCAATTTAAGAATAGAAGTAGTTGCTTGCGCTAATTTCCCGCGTGAACAAAGAAACGCTCCATGGGTAGGCACAGTGACCATAGCTAAACATGAATGGACCAAAGCGCTTCGGTTCGACAAGAACCCGCAGATCTTTCTGGCGAACGCGGACAAGGTCCTCGACTATGCACTTCAGCCAATTGTCGATGCTCAAAGTGGCGAAGTCTATGGCTTTGAAGCCCTGGTCCGAAACACTGATCAGCTTGGATACGCCAATCCGGGCGAACTCTTCGATTTCGCTCACTCGATTGGCAGCCTTGCAAAGCTAGAATTGGTGCTTAGGCGCAAAGCCGTGCGTAAATACGCCAGCATCGCCGATCGCAATTCCGCGAAGCTGTTTTTGAATATCGACGCACGCTTGTTCGAAACAAATGATTTCCTGCTGACGGAAACCATCACGATCCTGTCTCGTCACGATTTGAATCCAAGTAACATTTGCCTTGAGGTATCTGAAGGCAGTGACCCTTCGCAGATGGTTAAGATAAAAGGATTCGTCGAGCTGGGGCGGTCGATGGATTTTTCCTTCGCCATCGACGATTTCGGCAAAGGTTATTCGCAGTTCCAAAGCCTTTATGAACTTGAACCGGACATCCTCAAAGTGGACCGGTTTTTTATCCAATCCATTCAAAGCGATGCACGTAAACGGCTTCTGGTCACATCCATGGTCGACCTCGCCCATGTTCTGGGCATGCGCGTTGTAGCTGAAGGTGTGGAAACCAATGCAGAGTTGAAGGTGTGCAGACAGATTGGATGTGATCTGGCCCAAGGCTACCTCATTGCCCATCCATCGACACGGATACAGGATGCGTTGCCCTGCTACGACAGGATCGCGTCGTCCGCCGAGGTCCAACCGAGTAGCGGACAATCGGACTGCGACCTGCTCCGCCGGGAAATTCGACCACT
Source organism: Roseibium sp. (assembly GCA_965230705.1). Lineage (GTDB taxonomy): Bacteria > Pseudomonadota > Alphaproteobacteria > Rhizobiales > Stappiaceae > Roseibium. The sequence continues at coordinate 1,934,537 of CBDDLN010000002.1, forward strand.
CGTGGCGCTGCGCGAGGATGCGGCCATGGATGATGTGCTCGCATTACTTCGCGCCGGAAGAGCCTACCCGGTGATACCCTTGATCAACTCAGCTGATGAACCACGTGGCCTGATCCAGGAAACCGATATCAAGGATCTGATCTATATGCCCTACGGCCAGGATCTTTTGCGCAACAAGGCGGTAAACAGCCAGATCCGAAAGTTTGCGCATCGCTGCCCGGTGGCAGATCTCAACTCTCGGCTGGATCAGCTAATCGGCATGATCGCCCATGATGATGATTCAGGCGGTGGCGTGATTGTTACCCAAAAAGGAAAATACTATGGCTTTCTGACCACCAGCTCCCTCCTGAAGATCGCCAACGAGATCCGAATGCGCGAAGCTGAGGATCAAAATCCACTCACAAAACTGCCCGGAAATGGCTCTGTAACAGCCTATGTCAGCGATGCCGCAAGCAATTCCGAAGACGAACGCAGCCTATGTTACATTGATTTCGACAACTTCAAGCCATTCAACGACACTTATGGATTCCGGATCGGTGACCGGGCTTTGCTCCTGTTTTCGGAACTGACCAAACGAATGGTCGGTTCCAATCACGATTTCGCCGGACATATAGGAGGTGATGATTTTTTTGTCGGAATGAAAGGGAAAGGCATCGACGAGGTGGAAAGCCTTATGTCCACCCTCCAGATGGAGTTCCGGCATCAAGCGGAAAGCTTTTATGATCCGCAGCACCGTGAAGCAGGTTTTATCTGCGCCAGGGATCGCACCGGCGTTCCGCGCCGGTTCCCGCTTCTGACGTGCTCAATCGCAATCCTGCACCTTCCGGCAGGGCTCTCAGTAGACAATCAGGAACTATTGCTCCGCCAGATCGCGACGTTGAAACATGACGCGAAACGGGATGATAGCGGGATCGTTACGGCAACTATCGGACATGTGCCCGATTTCAAAACCCAATCAAAGTTCAAGACCTTTGAAGCAACATCGTTTCAGGAAAAACTCGCGGTGAATTCGTAGCGCCGGAGGCGCCGATATCAGGTTATGAGGCGGCGAAACGAAAATTGCATACTAATGTATTCAATTTCTTGCCTTTTTAACGAATATGCGGAATAGTGTGGATGTGGCTCCAATAACCCACAGGCCCAATGGCAACTTACTTCAATATGCTGTTGCCGGACATGATATCTCCGGCCATCTCACTGCTTCTGATACTGGCCAGTTTTGCGACGTCTGCGCTGACGGCTGCGGTTGGTTTGGGAGGCGGGGTCGCTCTGATTGCAATCATGGCAAACATCATGCCTCCGCTTGCGCTGGTGCCCGTTCATGGTGTTGTCCAGCTCGGCTCCAATGCGGGGCGTGCACTGGTTCAAATCCGCCACGTGGATTGGTCCATCGTGGGCTGGTTTGCATCAGGCGCCATTCTCGGCGCAGCCCTTGGAGGGTCGATAGCGGTCAACCTTCCAGCCCCCTATCTTCGGCTCGGGATCGCCTGTTTCGTTCTTTGGACGGTTTGGGGCCGCCCGCCGAGGCTGGAGCGGGCGAAAAAACCGGCCATGGGCATCGCCGGTTTTCTGGCCACCTTGCTCTCCATGTTCTTCGGAGCAGCGGGACCAATCGGCGGCGCAGTGTTATCCACGCTTGGTCTCAGCCGCCATGGTTTTGTTGCAAATCAGGCTGCGACCGCCCTTTTGATGCACATCATGAAAATCATTGCTTTCGGCTTTTTGGGGTTCGCGTTTGCTCCCTGGGCCGGCTTGATAGCAGCCATGATCGCCAGCGGATTTCTGGGCACCCTATTTGGCAGCCGCCTGCTTGGACGCATGGACGAAAAGGCTTTCAAGAAAGGCTTCAAGGTCGTCATGACCCTGCTTGCGCTAAATTTGCTCTGGCAAGCGTTCCAAGCTCTCTTTGTCTGATTGGCTCTAGCAATAGAGTTCATTTGACCTTTTGCCCCTGCATGGTTGAACTCTTTGCAAGCTGGCTAGCCTTGTCATAAGGCAGACAAACCGCTAACCCAAGCCAATCAAAATCCAGCCACATCTAGACGCGGGGCGAATTCCCATGGCATCGCACAACCTCCTTCTTCTGCCGGGTGACGGCATCGGTCCTGAAATCATGATCGAAGTCCGCAAAATCATCTCCTGGTTCAACGCCCGTGGCGGCGCGACCTTTGAAACTGACGAAGGTCTGGTCGGAGGCGCTGCCTATGACGCCCATGGCCAGTCGATCTCCGAGGAAGACATGGCCAAGGCCATGGCCGCCGATGCCGTGATTTTTGGTGCCGTTGGCGGGCCGAAGTGGGACGACGTTCCTTACGAAGTGCGCCCGGAAGCCGGCCTGCTGCGTCTACGCAAGGACATGGAACTCTTTGCAAACCTGCGCCCGGCCATCTGCTACCCGGCGCTTGCCGACGCCTCTTCTCTGAAGAAGGACGTGATCGAAGGTCTCGACATCCTGATCGTCCGCGAACTGACCGGCGGTGTTTATTTCGGTGAACCGAAGGAAATCACCGATCTTGGCAATGGCCAGAAGCGCGGCATCGACACCCAGATTTACGACACCTATGAGATTGAGCGCATTGCCAAGGCGGCCTTTGAACTTGCCCGCACCCGCGGCAACAAAGTCACGTCCATGGAAAAGCGGAACGTCATGAAGTCCGGTGTTCTTTGGAATGAAGTGGTCACCCAGACCCACAAGAACGGCTATGAGGATGTTGAGCTGGAGCACATGCTGGCCGATGCAGGTGGCATGCAGCTGGTTCGCTGGCCGAAGCAGTTCGACGTCATCGTCACCGACAACCTGTTCGGCGACATGCTTTCCGATGTTGCTGCCATGCTCACCGGTTCTCTTGGCATGCTGCCGTCTGCCTCTCTTGGTGCACCCGACGCAAAGACCGGTAAGCGCAAGGCCCTCTACGAGCCGGTACACGGCTCGGCACCGGACATCGCCGGAACAGGTGCGGCGAACCCGATTGCCATGATCGCATCTTTCGGCATGGCGCTGCGCTATTCCTTCGAGCTGGTCGACGAAGCCGAGATGCTCGACAAGGCGATTGCAAACACCCTGGAAAAAGGTCTGCGTACAAAGGACATCGCCGCCGAGGGCGACTCTGTCGTCAGCACCTCCGCCATGGGCAATGCAATCATCAGCGAACTGGATGCATTGAGCGCCTGATTGGATTAGAAGTCATACGGCCGCCGGCAAGGTTCGACCTGCCGGCGGCCGTTCGCGTTTGAAAGAAAGCCAACTCACGATGACCGAAGACAAGCTTGGGCCGTTCCTTGGAACCTGGATACTCGATCCGGCGGAAAGCGAATTTGAGCAGGGTGATCCGCCGAAAAGCGCCACGATGAAGATCGAGGACAATTTCGGCATGGCAATCTTTTCCATGAACACCGTCGCCGCCGATGGCGAAGTCACCAATGACAGTTTTGAAGCCATGCCCGACGGCCCGGAAGTCAAGCTCGGCAAGAGTGGGCTCGTGGACGCCATGCGCCTGGTGTTCGAAAACGACCGGAACTTGGTTTCCGAAGCGCGCCGCGGCGGCCTCACCATCATGAAAGCTTCCCGCGAACTATCCGAAGATGGCCACACACTCACCGTGACCCAGACAGTACATTTGGTCGATGTCGCTAGTTTCACCAATGTCTCGGTCTATCACCGGGCACAGTGAGGATCTGATGCCCCGGATGATCAGCGCGGTTACGCTTATCGTAACGGACTATGATGAAGCAATCGCATTCTACCGCGATACGATGGGTTTTTCACTGATTGAAGATACGCCACTTGGCGGTGGAAAGCGCTGGGTCCTGGTTGCGCCGGAAAGCGACGCGGGCAGCCGGCTTTTGCTTGCCAAGGCGGAAGGTGAAGACCAGAAAGCCGCTATCGGCAATCAAACCGGGGGCCGGGTGTTCCTGTTTCTCAGTACGGACGACTTTACGCGCGACTACGAAATGATGGTCGCCGACGGGGTAGATTTCCTTGAGCAGCCCCGCCACGAATCCTATGGCAGCGTCGCCGTTTTTCAGGATCCCTTTGGCAACAAGTGGGACTTGATCGAGCCGAAGGGATAGCGCTCTTCGCGGCAGGATCTTAGCGAAGAACCCGGCAGATATCCGCCGGGTTTTTTGTATAAATCCGAGACGTCTAGAGACACCACCTGCCTGGAAGCAAATCAGTTGATCGGTGCAAGCAACTCTGCAGCTGTGACCAGCTGCCGTACGCCGTGCGAGTGGTCTTCCTTGAACACGTTACCGTCCTTGGCCCATTTGTAGAGCGAGCTGACATCGACCTTGGTGCATTCCGGACGAACGTTCCAGGTTACCTGTAGCGGTGAGCAGACTGATTGGGTGTATTTGGGCCCGGTGGTTGATCCAGCAAAATTCACAGGTGTCCCGGTTCCAGATGGCAACGACTTTGGCTGGTGCAAACCACCCACAATATTTCCATCGTAAGCAAAGGCGGCGAAATCCAGGGCGTTCGGGTCATTTACGACCAGAAACACCTGTGCTTCCACCCTCAGCTGAGGATTTGCGCATTTGTCGCTGAGGCAAGCTCCCAGGCCCTCGCCCGGCGCAACATCACAAGAGCTGTAGACCCAATGGACCTCGATGGTATCGCCCGGCTTGATGCCGTGAAATGCGCCATGTCCGCCAGCTGGATCTTCCAGCTCCACAGCGGTCAGGCCATCTGTTCCGTTGCACTTGTAGCCGCCATGTTCGCCTTTGCCCGCAAACACTGAGAAATCCGGCCCCTTGTGTTCGGCGTTTGTATGCGTGTGAATATTACACAGGTTCATTTCGGACGCAGACGGTGCAGAATTGAACACTCGAGGGTTCGATCCTGCCACGGAAGAAATGTCCCTTGGAGTCTGCGGCCCAAAACCCTGACAAATGTCCTCAGCCGCAACTTGCCAGGAACAGGCCACGATTGCCGCGAGTGTTAAAGCACTGGTTTTACCAATCAAATCGAACATCTGAAATTCACCTCCCCTGTTTTCGCTGTTTCTGCACAAATCGCCGGATATGGCAGCAAGCAAATAAAGACGTGTCAATCCACCGATCTTCCACGAGGACGGGCCGTCGTTGCAACCTGTAATTTAATCTCCACAAACACACTCGACAAACTTAAACATCCGGTGTTTGATGCTGGGCATTGGTATTTTTGCCGCCGCATTCCTCCTTACGGATCCCAAATGTCTATCAGTTTTGTACGCTCAGCCGTCGTGCTGGGCCTTCTTGCCTGCGTTGGTCCATTCGCCATCGATCTATACCTTCCGGCCTTGCCCAGGATCGCCGAAGGTCTGGAAACGGATGTGGCGGCCGTCCAAACGACGTTCGTCGCCTATTTTGTTGCCTTTGGTCTTGCCCAGCTGATTTATGGACCACTGGCTGACTGGCTCGGCCGGAAACCGCCGATCTTTGCGGGCCTTGCCATCTTCATCGCTGGCTCTGTCATCTGCATGATGGCGCCGGACATCGGCTGGCTTACTTTTGGACGCTTTGTCCAGGCAACGGGGGCGGCGGCCGTCATGGTGGTCCCAAGAGCCATCATCCGCGATTTGCATACCGGCGTTCAGGCCACCCGCCTCATGGCGTTGATCATGCTGGTCATCAGCATTTCGCCAATGCTTGCCCCACTGATCGGCAGCGGCATCATCGCTTATGCGGACTGGCGCATGATTTTTGGCGCCCTGATTGCGCTTGGTGCGTTTTCATTTGTCCTGACGGCCGTGCAACTGCCGGAGACGCTGGACAAAAGTCTGCGGATTCCGGTCCGGCCAGGAATTCTTCTGAAGGGCTGTATCCAGCTTATGCGCGACATGAAGTTCATGGGCCTGACGCTGATCGGCGGCTTCGGCATGGCCAGCTTCTTTGTCTTCATCGCCTCCGCCTCGTTTGTCTACATGGGCGAATATGGCCTGTCGCCCGTCGGGTTCAGCCTGGCCTTTGCAGCCAATGCGGTGGGCTTTTTTGGAGCCTCCCAATTCGCTGCCAACCTCAGCCAGCGCTTTGGCATGGCACGCATGGTCCTCGTCGCATCTGTCGGCTTCGCGGCATTCACGAGTACCTTGTTCGTGCTGGTACTCTCCGGCTTCAGCAGCCTGCCGCTGGTCATGGCCTTTCTGTTTCTTGGCAATGCCTGCTTCGGACTAGTCATGGCCCCGACAATGGTGATGGCACTAGAAGATCATGGCGAGAATGCCGGTCTAGCATCGTCCCTTGGAGGCACGCTCCAGATGGTTGCCGGCGGCATCATGATCTTTTTGAGCCAGCCGTTTTTCGATGGCTCCGCAGCGCCAATGGCCGGATCAATCGCCGTTTGCGCCCTGATATCGGCAATCCTGGCCATTCTCACGCTTGGCCTGCCGAAAAAGTCTGAACAGCCGGCGGAGTAATCCGCCGGCAGAATAGCTGGTAATTGGCTTTATGCAGCCGGTTCTGGCGCATCTGCACTGCCAATCTCATCCAGTCGGCGCTGCAGCGACAACCTATCGAGAGATTTGAGCGGGAGGTTTATGAAAACCGAAATACGGTTTGCAAGCATCCGGTAGGATTCCGAAAATGCCAGCTGACGCTCCGTTTCATTACCACCGGCATTGACCGGATCCGGGACGCCCCAGTGGGCAGTCATGGGTTGTCCTGGCCAAACAGGGCAGGATTCGGCAGCGGCACGATCGCAAACCGTGAATACGAAATTCATCTGCGGCGCATCCGGGCCGGCGAACTCGTTCCAGTCCTTGGACCTTGCAAAATCGGTCTTGTAGTTCAACTTCTGCAGCAATTGCACCGCGTGCGGATTAACCTCGCCAGCAGGTTGGGATCCAGCAGAGTATGCCTTGAAACGGCCGAGGCCTTCCCGGTTCAAAATTGCCTCCGCCATGATCGAACGGGCAGAGTTTCCTGTACATAAAAAGAGCACATTATAGGGTTGATCAGCCATGAGTGTTTTCTCCATGGGTTAATCGGGCACAAGCAATTTATTCGACATTTCGAGAATAATTGAAATATTAAATCTGTCAATTGGATCTGATGCCATTTGCGACGCTCAGGGTGATCGGAACTGCACTCTTTTAAAGTGTACGGCGCCTTACTAGGTTCATATGACAAGCAAGGGCACGCCGACGAGGGCCAGCGGCAAATGGAAAAGCAGACGTTCACAGCAGGTTATTGCAACGGCAAGCTTACCGATCGCACACGGTCAAACTGGTCCGGCACTGGCCCTCGGCCGGTCACATGGTCAGCCTGGTACCCGGTTCGTCCAGAAACCCAGACGGAATTGCAGCTTGTTGGACCAACGGGACGTCCATTTTTTCAAAATGGCCCAGTTGCCGAAGGAGCGCCCATTGCTGAAAACCGGGAAGAATGGCCGCTTGTGCTGCTTTCCCATGGAACCGGCGGATCGGCTCTTGGTGTCGGCTGGTTTGGCCGCCGTTTAGCAGAAGCGGGCTTTATTGTTGTTGGGGCCAATCACCACGGCAATACAGCAAATGAAACCTATTGCGCAGAAGGTTTTCTCAGCTGGTGGGAACGCAGCCGGGATCTCTCGTTTCTCGCCGATTACATGCTGGGCGATCACCCATTCAGCGCCCGGATCGATCCGGACAAGATTTATGCCGCAGGTCATTCTCTCGGTGGGCATACTGTCATCGCCAGCACAGGCGCGCTGTTTTCAAACAATCAGTTTTTGGAATGGTACAAAGAGCAACCTGGCCCGAATGGTCCGCGGGAGTTTCCGGACCTTGCTGACCATCTGCCCCGGCTAGAAAAGGAATCCCAGCCCTTCCGCGAATCTTTGGAGCGGCACGCCGCCTCCTATCGCGATCCCCGGATCAAGGCAGCGTTTGCCATGGCACCGGCACCAACGGTGCGCGGTTTCTTGGCTGAAAGTTTGTCAGCCATCGAAATCCCCGTTTTCATTCAAACCGGAGGAGCCGACACCGAATGCCCAGTCGAGACCTGCACGAACTGGCTCGGCACCCACAATCCGGATTTCAGCATCGAAATCCTCCCCGGCGAGACCGGCCACTATGTCTATCTCAGCGAAGCAACCAACTTCGGTAGAGAAGAGATGCCCGACATCACGATTGACCCGCCAACCGTCAACCGCTCCGGCATCCACGACCATGCGGCGGCAACGGCAATTCGTCACTTCCGGGCAACATTCTGACCGCTATTCCGTTCCCTCAGCCTCATTGGTTATTGACTTGAAGGGTTTTTAGGGCAAAAACGCACTCGGTTTTGGATCAACAGGAGACAGTCATGGCTCGGCACTTTGCCGACATCGCGGTCAAGCACACGACGGATACGTCCGGCGTCGCTTTCGCGCGTGCACTGAAAACTCCAGCTACCACCGTCAAACCGACAACCACGACCACCGCTTAACGGTGCTGCTCATCCCGCGCTCCCCGGGGATGGGGGGCGCTGAAAGGCCAAGAGGTTGCGCGACCTTGAGGGCCGGAAGAGCGGGGAGACGGACGAGGACATTCGACATGGGTTACAAGATCGCAATTGCAGGCGCCACGGGAAATGTGGGCCGCGAAATGCTCGACATTCTGGCCGAACGGGGCTTTCCGGCAGACGAAGTCGTGCCGCTCGCTTCCCGCCGCTCGCAGGGAACCGACATCTCATATGGTGACAAGACGCTGAAGGTTCAGGCGCTGGAGAACTATGATTTCTCCGACACCGACATCTGCCTGATGTCCGCAGGTGGCAGCATCTCCAAAGAGTGGTCTCCGAAGATCGGCGCCAAAGGCTGCGTTGTCATCGACAACTCATCTGCCTGGCGCTACGACGCGGATGTGCCGCTCATCGTTCCGGAAGTGAACGCCGACGACATCACCGGCTTCACCAAAAAGAACATCATCGCCAATCCGAACTGTTCGACCGCTCAGCTCGTCGTCGCCCTCAAGCCGCTGCATGAGGCTGCCAAGATCAAGCGTGTTGTTGTCTCCACGTACCAGTCGGTGTCCGGTGGCGGCAAGGAAGCCATGGAAGAGCTGTTCAACCAGACCCGCGCCGTCTTCGTCAACGATCCGATCGAGCCGGAAAAATTCACCAAGCGCATCGCGTTCAACGTGATCCCGCACATCGATGTCTTCATGGAAGACGGCTACACCAAGGAAGAATGGAAGGTGCTGGCCGAAACCAAGAAAATGCTTGATCCGGCCATCAAGGTGACTTGCACCGCGGTCCGCGTTCCGGTCTTCATCGGGCACTCGGAAAGCGTCAACATCGAGTTTGAAAACGAGATCACGGCAGAAGAAGCGCGCAATATCCTGCGCGAAGCACCGGGATGCCTCGTCATCGACAAGCAGGAAGACGGCGGCTACATCACGCCCTACGAATCTGCCGGCGAAGACGCGACTTACATCTCGCGCATCCGCGAAGATGCGACCATTGAGAACGGTCTGAATCTCTGGGTTGTTTCCGACAATCTGCGCAAGGGTGCAGCACTCAACACGGTTCAGATCGCCGAAGTTCTGGTGAACCGCGGCCTGATCAGTCCGAAGAAGGCTGCTGCCTGATTGATTTTCAAGCGGGCGCTAACGAGCGCCCGTTCGAGATTGAAAAGCAAACCTGCGATCTCTCAGTTGTCATCCTCGGCCTTGTGCCGAGGATCTATCAATTCAGATAGTTTGGATGGTCGGAACAGGTCCGACCATGACGTTGGAAATATTGGCGGGCTTGTATTTCCCTGAAGAACGCCGACTTCCCCTTCAGTTTTTTCACAGTGAGCCTGCAATGCCGCAGCTGTTTTCCGGATCCTTTCAGGACTTTCTGTCGTCCAATCCAAATGCCCGTTTCTCCGACTGGCTCGCGGCCAGAGCCGAACCCTATTGGAGCGCGGCGACCGGACATGCTTTCACCGAAGCGATCGGCGATGGCACCATGCCGAACGAGGCCTATACCCGCTATCTAATCGAAGATTACACCTTCATCACGGATCTGGCTTCGACCCTCGGCTACCTAGTCGCCAAGGCGCCCAATATGCGGTCTAAATCACACCTCTCCGGATTTCTGGCGCTGCTGACGTCTGAGGAGAATGACTACTTCCTGAGGTCATTTGAAGCACTTGGAGTTGGGCCAGAGATCTATGAGACCGCCGCGCAGGGACCAGTCACTCACGCCTTTGCCGAACTGCTGCTCACATCCTCAGGTGAAGGGTCTTACGAAGAAGGCCTTGCCTGCCTCCTGTGCGCGGAGTGGTGTTACCTGACCTGGGGCCTGCGCGAAGCGAAGAAACCGCGGCCCGCGCAATTCTATCTGGCGGAATGGATCGACCTTCATTCGGTTGAAGGCTTTGAAGTTTTCGTCAACTGGATCCGCGAAGAGATGGATACAGTTGGTCATGCGCTTCCCGCAGAAGACCAGGAGCGCCTTGCAAAGACCTTCCTGAAAATGAGCGCCCTTGAGGCAGCTTTCTTCGAAGCGGCCTGGAGCGGCAAGGCGAACCTGCCGGCCGGTCTACCCGAATAGGTCATGCAGTCATGTATCTCTATGAAGCTGCTGCAGTTGGGGCTGCGGCCCTTTGGGCGCTTGGTGGTCTGATATCCGCAAAGCCTGCCTTGCACCTTGGCGCGATTGCTTTCAACCGCGTTCGCATGGTCATGGTCTTCTTCATGCTGGCGGCCTATGTGGCGGCAACCACCGGCTGGAGTTCTATCGGCGCCGACCACATCCTGCCGCTTGTTCTTTCCGGCTTTATCGGCATTTTTCTGGGCGACACCGCGCTGTTTCTGACACTCAATCGCATGGGGCCGCGCAGGACCGCCATGCTGTTTTCCTTGAACGCTCCCATGTCGGCGGTTCTTGGCTGGCTTTTGCTTGGCGAAAACTTGAGCGGATTGCAGGTCTTCGGCATCGCGCTGACCTTTCTTGGCGTTTTGTTGGCGATCCGGTTTGGCAAACGCAAATCTCAGTTGCACCAATGGGAAAGTATCCGCGGACCACTTTGGATTGGCGTGCTCCTCGGACTTGCCGCTGCCCTGGCGCAATCGGTTGGCTCGCTGATTGCCAGACCGCTCATGGAAGCGGGTGTTGATCCGGTTGCGGCCTCCAGCGTCCGGGTTGGTGTTGCAGCCCTTGGCCTCATTATCCTGATGCAGCTGCCGTTTACCTGGGCAAAGCCTGCAGGAAAGCTGACGCTTCCCATCCTTGGGGTTGTCGCTTTTTCCGGCCTGATTGGAATGGGCATTGGAATGACGCTGATCCTCTTTGCCCTGTCAGGCGGCGAGGTCGGTATCATCGCGACCCTCTCAGCAACGACACCGGCACTCATTCTGCCTATGATGTGGTGGCGCACCAAGGAAGCCCCGGCCCTTGGCGCCTGGGCCGGCGCTGGACTGGTTGTGATCGGCTGCGCACTGTTGTTTGTGACCTAGGCGAACTCACGCCCCCGACTGAGACGCAAAAAGTTTTTTCTGTTTCCGAAGAAGATCCAACGATCCCGGGATCATTCAGCGGCGCCTATGACGCGCGTGGCCTGGGAGACCGATCCGCCGAGCTTGGACAAGAGCAACTCCGAGACCAGCGAGACATGGGCTTCACCCGTGTTTGATTTGTGAACCGAGATAGCAACGTCAGGCAAGGGCGGAAGGTCCACCTGCTGGTCGATGATTTTCAATGTGTTGGGAATGACGGATTTTTCCATCGCGGATACACCTGAGCCTTCCAGCATCGCTTTTTCCATCAAGCCGATGCTGCGAGTCGAATAGGCAATCCTCCAGGATCTGTCGATCCTCTTCAGGCTATCGAGAACAATGTCCCGGCACACGCAGCCCGGCGGAAACAGAATAAGTGACAACGGAGTGTCCGGATCGTCCGTGTAGCCCGGCGCCGCCACCCAATGAAGAGGCTCATATCGGGTAATTTGACCGGCAACCGCATTGGTTTGGTGGGTTGCAATGACAATGTCGAGCTGACCCAGATCCAGCATCGGCAACAGATCGCAAGCATTGTCGCAGCTGACCTCAAATTGAACACGTGGATGCTCTTGCGCAATTGCAGACAGGACCGGTGGCAAGAGAAAGGTCGCATAGTCGTCCGGCGCTCCGATCCGTACAAGGCCTGCTGCATCGGGTTGCAGAATATGGGACAGGGCCTCGTCATTTACCGCAAGAATGCGCTTGGCATAGACCAGCAGTGTTTCACCTGAATGCGTGATCGAGACCGATTGCCGTGTCCGGATAAACAGACGTTTGCCTACAATATCTTCCAGACGCTTGATTTGAAGACTGACCGACGACTGGGTGCGTCCGATCTCCTGACCAGCCAGTGTAAAGTTCCGGTGCGCTGCAACCGCGACGAATGCCCGAAGCAGATCTATTTCAAGGCCACGTTTCATCCCGCAAGATTACATTTCCTCATCAGGCTGATCAATATAACTCGTTTTCCCAATCAAGAAGGCAGCGCTAGGATTTTCTGCAGGAGGACAGAAGATGCTTGGTTTGTTTGCCCGATCAATGTTCGAAGCGACCCGCAATTTTCCAATTTCCAAAACCCAGGAAGGGAGGGATTGGAGGTCTGTATCAGGCGGTGTCCGCAACACTGAAATACGCAGCAAGCGGGATTCGGCAAAGTGTGGTGTCAGGCCGGCTGGTTGGAGTTTGCACAGCCATCCGGCGAACGATCGGCAATCCAAAAAGACGAGATGAAAAGTCTGTTTAGCCGTAAATCGCTCACGCCAGATCAGGCATGAACGGCAGGTCGGTGCGGCCGATATCGACCCGAGCCTGCATCAGAAGCGTGGACAGTTGGCCACGGTGATGGGTCTGGTGGTTGAACATGTGGGTGACGCAAAGCCAAGTCGGCCTCTGCCGGGTTACGCCGTCACTCCTGCTTGGCCAGACCAGCGTTCCCTCCAACCACTCTGAGCTCAGAGTCTGAGCAAAGGCTTCGATGTCCGCGCACATCTCAAGGTGGGCCGCCTTCAGCTCTTCATAGTCGCCGTAGAGATCGACACCGATCGCCGTGACCTCATAGTCCTTGCCGGTAAAAAGCCGCATCCAGGCCCGGTCCCCGAAGAGGATGTGATTAAGCGTGGAATGGACGGACTTGAAGAACGCCCCCCGGTCTTCCTTCCGGTCCGGGTCGCTCAGCTGGTCAGCGGCTGCGTAAGCCTTTTCCGTCATCCAGGTGTTGTACTTGGCCAGGCGCTGATAGTTCGCAATGTCGGTCGTCAAACTCACCTCCATTCAAGTGCCAAACCTGGCCGGCGCATAGGACTTACCATTGTGTCCCGAATACCTGAAAAACTAGCCGCCTGTTGGAAGTGCGCCGGGATCAGCCTTTTCAAAGCGGCCGGTTTCTGGATCCATGACCCTGAGCTCACCCGATCCGATATCGAACCAGGCACCGTGGATCTCCAACTCACCGTCGGCAAGCGCTTTTTCGATGAAGGGGAAGGTCTTCAAATTCTTCAGTGACTGGCGGATGCCGGCATATTCCATGGCAAGCTGCGGGTCGTCTGCCTTGTCGATCGGCATGCAGGCCATTGATATCGCGGCCGGCTCCAGAAGTTTGATCCACCGGCCGATGAATTCGCCGGTAGCCATCGGTGCATTGGCGTTTTCACGGAACGCCTTCACACCACCGCACTGACCGTGACCCATGATCACCATGTGCTTGACCTTGAGGCCTTTGACGGCAAATTCGATCGCCGCACTGGTGCCATGCTGGCCTTCGGTGTCCTCATAAGGCGGCACCAGGTTGGCCACATTACGCACCACGAACAACTCACCGGGGCCTGCATGGAAGATGCCTTCCGGTGTCACGCGGCTGTCGCAGCACGAGATCACCATGACCTCGGGCTTCTGGCCATAGATCGCCAGATGCTCGTGGGTGTCCTTGACCTGGGCAAAATCCTTGTTCTGGTAGTGGGCGTAGCCTTCAAGCAACTTTGTTGGAATGGACAAGCGATTATCTCCCGGTACAGCCGAATGTGCTTCGGCGGAATTTCAGCAGATATCTATCACCGGTTCACCCCAATTGAAAACTTGCCGTTTTGGTCAATCCAGCGCTTAAAAACAGTCCGCCGGGAGGGATTCGCAACCGGTCGCGATCGCCACGCCGAAATGGAATTCAAGAACGGTTCCAGCCGTAATCTCAAATCGCCTGGCTGGCCGCAAAGCTGTCAGGTGGCAACATTCACCACGTGCTCTTCAATTTCGCCGCCGTGGTCTTCATAGGCATGGCGGACGGTGACCGGCGCCTGCCTATCCGCATTGGCATTGACCCGCGCCCGTTTCGGCGGTTCTGCATGGGGGTCAAGTACATGGCGTGCGGCCGCGCGGTAGGCGGCGACGCCGTCCAGCAAATGATCTTCGTGGTGGTTTGCGTCCACTAGAACAGCCGGCGTCTCTCCGGGAGATCCGGCTTCCATTTCATGGCGCTCTGCATCGGACTCTTTACTGCTTTTCCGGCCATCCCCGCGTCCGTCCGCATCCCGGTCGGCGGGGTATTCCGTTGCATGCGCCACGACATTGGCCGCATGGGGCCGTTCGACTGTCGTTGGCATAATGGCCTCCTGGCCTGCTCCGTGTTCCGCCGCCTTCTGGCAGCAACAGGGACCAAGCTATCAACGAAGGGTTAACAAACCTTTACACAAAGTTACCGCCAAGCACCAGCCCGGGACGGTATCCACCTCCGGGCGCCCGCCAATCAGGCAGCCTGACATCGGCAGCACCTTCATTATCTGCTTGAATTTGGATCGGACCTTGCACCAATTGGCATCTTAACAAGGCAGATTAGCGAGCAACTTTTCCCGAAGTGCTGATAGGCTCTGACAAAATTTCGTTCAAAACCTGGAAGCGTCCATCATGAAAGCGGTCCTGTTCGAAAAATTTCAAGAAGCTCCGAAAGTCGTCACCGTGGACGATCCGGCGCCTGAGCCCCACGGAGTGGTGTTGAAGGTCGAGGCCACGGGGGTTTGCCGCAGTGATTGGCACGGCTGGATGGGTCATGACAGCGATATTGAGCTGCCGCATATCCCTGGCCATGAACTGGCGGGCGTGGTTGAGGCCGTCGGAAAAGACGTTACCAATTGGAAGGCTGGTGACCGGGTGACCGTGCCTTTCATCTGCGGATGCGGAAGCTGTTCCGAATGCCATGCGGGGCACCAGCAGGTCTGTCTGCACCAAGAACAACCCGGCTTTACCCATTGGGGCAGCTTCGCGGAATACGTGGGCATTCACCAGGCCGATCTGAACCTTGTTGCCTTGCCTTCCAGGATGGAATTTGCCACCGCGGCGAGCCTCGGCTGCCGCTTCGCCACCTCTTTCCGCGCTGTGATCGACCAGGGCAAGGTCAGCGCTGGCCAATGGGTCGCCGTGCATGGCTGCGGCGGCGTGGGGCTCTCGGCGGTGATGATCGCAACCGCCGCCGGGGCGAATGTGATCGGGGTCGATCTTGATATTGCCAAGCTGGAGCTGGCGAAGGAATTGGGCGCGGTCGCCGCGATCAATGGGGCGGAGTCAGATGTTGCTGACGCGATCCGCGAAATCACCAAGGGCGGCGCACATGTATCGATTGATGCGCTGGGACATCCGGTGACGATGACCAATTCAATCCTTTGTCTGCGCCCGCGCGGCAAACATGTTCAAGTAGGGCTGATGCTGGGGGATCATGCGGCCCCAACCGTGCCCATGCCCAAGATTGTCGGGCAGGAGATCGAGCTGCTCGGTTCCCACGGAATGCAGGCACATCGCTACAGTGCCATGCTGGATATGGTCGAAAGCGGAAAGCTCGATCCGGCGCGGCTGGTGGGCGATCAGATCAGCCTCAGTGAGGCTCCCGAAGCCCTTATGAACATGGACAAATTCCGATCCGTCGGCGCAACCGTTATCACCAAGTTCTAGGATCAGGACCTATTTATATGTTTGTCTCCATGGCTCTGACGGCATGCCGGGACCGCGCAATCAGGCTGGGGAGAGGATAACCGATGTTTGAAAAAGTTGAGGATTATCCAGTTGATCCCATCATGATCGGGGCGGACTATTTTGCCCAGGACCCGCGCGAGGACAAATTGAACCTCACCGTTGGCATCTATCAGGATGCACACGGACAAACGCCAATCCTTCGCGCTGTGAAACTGGCAGAGCAACGGTTGGTGGAGGTTCAAACCACCAAGTCCTACCTTGCCCTGACAGGGGATGCGGACTACTGCTCGGTGCTCGGACGGGAGATCTTGGGCGGTGCCTACAATGCCAATTGGGTTTCGGCACAGACCTCGGGCGGTGCTGTGGCCCTGCGCGTCATGGCAGAACTCCTGGCGCAAATGCCGGACGGCCCGGCTGTTTGGCTGCAAACACCGACCTATGGCAACTACGTTCCAATCCTGACCGCTGCACGAGCGGCCTTTACCCATGTACCCTATTACGATCCGATACAGCGGAAAATCACCTTCGATCAGATGCTGGACGGCCTGAAAGCCGCCAAGCCCGGTGATGTTTTCCTGATGCAGGGCGTTTGCCACAATCCGACCGGCGCGGACATGACGCCCTCTCAGTTCGATGCGTTACTCGATCTGCTGGAAGAACGCGGGATCATACCCTGGATCGATCTTGCCTATCTCGGCTTCGCCCAGAGCTTCGACGCCGACTGCGCCATGGCCCGCCAAGTGGCTGCCCGTTTTGAGGAATGTATCGTCTGTATCACTCTGTCAAAAACCTTCGGCATATACCGCGACCGTGCCGGGGCCTTGTTCGTGAAAACCCGCACAGGAGACCGGGACAGGATGCACCGTGCAGTATCCGCCATCGTACGCTCCGGGTCCTCTCACGCACCTGATCATGGTGCGTCTGTTGTGCGCACCATCTTGCAAGACGGAGCACTGAAGACCCTTTGGCTGGAAGAACTTGACCACATGCGCGCCAGGGTCGCCCAGGTTCGAAAGGACATCGTAGAGACCGAATTGAGCGCTTTCGGCACGGACCGGCTTGCCTACATCAGCCATCAAGCCGGCATGTTCTCGCTCCTGCCACTCACCAGTCCTCAGGAAATAGCGCTCACCCGCGACCATGGCATCCACGTTGTCAAAGGCGGGCGTGTCAATGTTGCCCGCCTGAGACCTGAAGACATGCACAAGCTGATTGGTGCAATTGTAGGTGTGACGTCGGGAACCTAATCGGACCTGTGCCGTCATCCGCGAACAGCGCTTTACATGGTTCAGGATTAGAGAAAGCGCGGGCTGCACCCCTCTGCCTTTCCAGCACAAAAGCCGCCGCAAGGTTTCCCTCCGGCGTTTGACCCGGAGCGGTTTGACTTGGGAGTGCACCTCAACGGGTGACTTGTAAGCCGCGCTTGTGAGGCTGTGCATTGGGAAGAGGTCAGGGATTGGATGCCATAATCAAGTCATGGCATGACGAGCCGAATGGCTGATGCCGATGTTTGGACTGGATCCCCGCACATTTCCGCGCTGCGGGGCGGGGATGACAGCTGCGGATTGGGTCGTCGCCCCGGGCCTGACCAGGGGCCTGCCCCGATCGCATCAGGTCCCGGATCTCCGCTTTGCTTCGTCCAGGACGGCGGAGCGGCTGGCAAAAAACAAAAAACCCGGATCCGCAGACCCGGGCTTTCCAAAACATCAAACCAAGACACTATAAAAAGTATCAGGCGCTTTCCTTGTTGGCGGCGCGTTCGGCGCGTTTGCGCTCGTGCGGGTCGAGGATCGCCTTCCGCAGGCGGATCGATTCCGGGGTCACTTCCACCAGCTCGTCATCGGCGATGTAGGAGAGCGCTGCTTCCAGGGTGAGCCGGATGGGTGTAGTCAGCTTGACCGCGTCGTCTTTGCCGGCAGAGCGGATGTTGGTGAGCTGCTTGCCCTTCAGAACGTTGACTTCCAGATCGTTGCCACGGGTGTGCTCGCCGACGATCATGCCCGGATAAACCTTGGTGCCCGGATCGATCATCATCGGGCCGCGGTCTTCCAGGTTGAAGAGCGCATAGGCGACCGCATCTCCGGTGCCGTTGGACAAGAGCACACCGGTGTGGCGACCCTGGATCGGCCCCTTGTAGGGCTCATAGCCATGGAACAGGCGGTTGAAGATCGCCGAGCCGCGGGTGTCGGACATGAGTTCGGCCTGGTAGCCGATGAGACCGCGGGTCGGGGCGTTGAACACCAGCCGGGTGCGGCCGCCGCCGGACGGTTTCATTTCCAACAGGTCCGCCTTGCGTTCCTGCAGTTTCTGCACGACCGCGCCGGAAAATTCGTCATCGACGTCGATGATGACTTCCTCGATCGGCTCCAGCCGGTTGCCGGCCTCGTCGAACTGATAGACGACGCGCGGACGGCCGACGCCGAGTTCAAAGCCTTCCCGGCGCATGTTTTCAATCAGGATGGCGAGCAGAAGTTCGCCGCGGCCGGAAACGATGAAGGCATCCGGTTCGTCGGTGTCTTCCACCTTCAGGGCGACGTTGCCTTCCGCTTCCTTCATCAAGCGCTCGCGGATGACGCGGGACTGGACCTTGGAACCTTCGGTGCCGGCCAGCGGACTGTCATTGACGCGGAAGGTCATGGAAAGCGTTGGCGGATCGATCGGCTGGGCCTGCAGGGCATCGGCAACATCCGGCGCGCAGATGGTGTCGGCCACGGTCGCCTTGGTGAGGCCTGCGATGGAGACAATGTCGCCGGCTTCGCCCTCGTCAATCGGCTGGCGCTCCAGGCCGCGGAAGGCGAGAACCTTGGAGATGCGCCCGGTTTCGATCTGCTTGCCGTCGCGAGCCAGGGCCTTGACCGCCATGTTCGGCGTTGCCGTGCCCGAAACAATGCGGCCGGTCAGGATACGGCCGAGGAACGGGTCGGACTGAATGGTTGTGGCCAGCAGCTTGAAGGAGCCCGGCTCGGAGACCGGTGCCTCGACTTTGTCCAGCACCATGTCGAACAGCGGGTTCATGTTGTCCTGCGGCCCGTCCGGCTCGTCGGCCATCCATTCCTGCTTGGCGGAGCCGTAGAGAACCGGGAAATCGAGCTGATCTTCGTTGGCGTCGAGGGAAGCGAAAAGGTCAAAGACCTCGTCCAGAACCTCGTCGGCGCGCTGCTCCGGCTTGTCGATCTTGTTGATGGCTACGATCGGCTTCAGGCCAAGCTTCAGCGCCTTGCCGAGCACGAACTTGGTCTGCGGCATCGGACCTTCGGCTGCATCGACCAGCAGGATTACGCCGTCGACCATGTGCAGGATACGCTCCACCTCGCCGCCGAAATCGGCGTGGCCCGGTGTGTCGACGATGTTGATGCGGGTGTCTTTCCAGACCAGCGAGGTCACCTTCGCCAGGATGGTGATACCGCGCTCGCGCTCGATGTCGTTGGAATCCATCATGCGCTCTTCGGTGCGCTGGTTGTCGCGGAAGGCGCCGGACTGCTTCAGCAGAACGTCAATCAGGGTTGTCTTGCCATGGTCGACGTGGGCGATGATGGCGATATTTCGCAGGTTCATTTCGGGCTCCAAAAGACACAGCGGGCCCACTGGGCCCGCATGTTCGGTCTTGGCATTTGTTTGTCGCGGATTAGCCGTACTGGCTGAAATTTGCGCTCTATATACTGCGACATCGCCGTTAGTGCAACGCAACAAGTTTGCGGTTCCCTTGACAATCCGCCGGAAGAGGCCCTAAATACTAAGGTCTCCTTATTATTGGATATCCCATGAGCCTATTCGCGCCTGACCGGGGTGCCACCCTGATGATCGTCGATATTGCGCGCCTGCTGCGCCGCCGGTTTGAAACCGCGCTGGCCAATATCGACACGGGGCTGACCGTGGCCGAAGCCAGAACACTTGCCTTCATCTGGCGCAATCCGGGCCTGCGCCAGGCAGCGCTTGCCGAACGCATGTTCGTGGAACCCATGACCCTGGTCGGATATCTGGACGGGCTTGAAAAGGCCGGCCTGATCAAACGCTCGGTCGACCCGTGTGACCGCCGGGCAAAGCTGATCACCCTGACCGATGCCGCCGATCCGATCCTGCAAAAGATCGAAACGGCCATGCGCGACGTCCGTGCCGACACGCTTTCCAGTTTTCCGCCAAAACAGCAGGAGGAACTGGAGGCCATGCTGGAAACGATAAGGGCCAATCTCCTGGCATCCCTTTGTGCGGGCCATCAGGAATGATCCCCGCTCCGCGCCTGGTGATGACAACAGCCGCGACCACCCTGCTTGGCGCCGGGCTGGTTGCACTCGGCCCCGTGTCGATGGCGCTGTACACCCCGGCCATGCCTCAGCTGGCACTCGAATTCGGCACGACCGAAGCGATGATCAAGCTGACGCTGACAGCCTATTTTGCCGGCTTTGCCGTCACCCAGCTTGCCTGCGGCCCGCTGACAGATGCTTTTGGCCGGCGGCCGGTTACCATTCTGTTTCTCGCCCTTTACTTGGCATCGACCGTGCTTGCGACCTTCGCAACCGACACGACGTCAATGCTGGTCGCCCGAACCCTGCAAGGCGTAGGTGCAGCGGTCGGCATCACGGTTGCCAGGGCAATCGTCCGGGACCAGTACATCGGCCAAAATGCGGCTCGGATCATGAATACGATCGCGGCCATACTGGCACTTGGTCCAGCCCTCTCGCCCACCATCGGCGGTTTCATTCTGGAGTGGTTCGGCTGGCGTGAGATCTTCGTCTGCATGCTGGTTTATGGCGGTGCGCTAATGCTGTCCGTCATTCTTTTCCAGAAGGAAACCAATACCTACCGCGACCTTGAAAACCTCAGGCCGCGCAGGCTGATCCTGAATTACGCAACGCTCTTAAAAGATCCGCGCTTTCTGCGTCCCAGCCTGCTGGTCGGCCTCAGCCTCGGCAATCTCTATACGCTTGCAACCGTGCTGCCGTTTGTCATGATCCACGAAGTAGGCCTGACCCCGTCGGAGTTCGGTCTGGGCATGATGCTGCAGTCGTTTTCCTTTATCGCTGGCACGCTGGTGATTGGGCGCTTCCTGAAGCGTGTGGAAGCTGATCGCCTAGTTCCCTACGGACTGGTTGGAATGCTTGTTGCGGCAGCTGCAATGGTGATCGTTCTGCGGGTCTATGAGCCAACCTACCTCATCGTCATGGTACCCGTTGCCTTTTTCGCGTTTTCCATTGCGGCCGTCCTGCCGTCGTGTTTCACCTCCGCAATGCGGGACTTTCCGCATATTGCAGGGGCAGCGTCTTCAATGATGGGCTTCCTGCAATTTGGCGGTGGCATCCTCGGAAGCCTGGCAATTGCGGCCATTGGCGACCCGCTCACCGGCCTTGCAACGGTCATCCCTGCCATGCCCGCTCTTGCCGCTCTGGCTTATATCAGCCTTGGCCGTTTCATCCGGCCATCCACTGCTGCAGCAGAATAATTGCGTCTTTCCCTATACCGAGAGCGTCACCAGCGGTTTCGGCGCTTGACCGGCCAGCCGCAAAAAGGCATCAGGCGGATTGCACATCCGCCGGGACCATCCAATGCCGAAAGCACAGAGTTATCTTCTCCCTGACCGCCGTCCCCATGTGATGGGGATCTTGAACGTCACGCCGGATTCCTTTTCCGACGGCGGTCGCTTCAATGCAGAAGCAGCAGCCCTGGAACGTGCAAGGGAGCTCCGGGACGATGGTGCCGATATTCTGGATATCGGCGGCGAAAGCACAAGGCCCGGCGCGGACCCGGTTGATCTGGAAGAAGAGTGGTCCCGCCTGGCACCGGTCCTGGAACCGGTTACCGATCTGGACCTGCCGGTCTCGATCGACACTTACAAGGCCGAAATTGCCCGGCGCGCCTGTGCGGCCGGCGCCGTCATCATCAACGACGTCTGGGGCCTGCAAAAGGATCCCGACATGCCGGACACCGCAGCTGAGAGCGGTGCCCACGTGGTGATGATGCACAACCGGCCGGCGGCTGATCCGAACAACGATATCCTCACGGAGATTGACCGCTGGTTTGAACGGTCGATGGAACTGGCGGCAAAGGCCGGTATTCCTGCAGAAAAGCAGATCCTCGATCCGGGCTTTGGCTTTGGCAAGACGATTGATCAGAATTTCATCATCCTGAACCGGCTCGAGACCTTGAAGAAACACGGTCTCCCGATCCTTGCCGGCGCTTCCCGCAAACGGATGATCGGTGCGGTTCTGAATAACGAAGCCGGAGACCGGCTGTTCGGATCCCTCGCCGTCCACATGATTGCGGCTCAAAAAGGTGCGGCCATAGTCAGAGCTCACGACGTCCGCCCACATGCCGAAGCGATGAAGATCCTCGCCGCAACGCAAGCAGAGACGGCTGAAGGATAGGCCATTAAGAAATGACACAAGAACAAAAAGTCCGCTGCGCGCTTGGGCTCGGCTCCAACGTTGGAGACACCCGCGCCTACCTTCAAAAAGCAATCCGGCTTCTGGACGAAACGCCAGGAATTTCGGTCACCCAAACGTCGTCCGCCTATCGCACCCCGCCGTGGGGGCCGGTTCCGCAGGATGATTACCGGAACATGTGCATCGCGATCGAAACCACGCTCGCGCCACGGGAACTGCTGGACCAGTGTCTGGACATTGAGCGGCAAATCGGCCGTGTGCGTGACATCCGCTGGGGACCGCGGATCATCGACATCGATGTCCTGATCTACGGCTTGGAAAAGGTGGATGAAGATGGCCTGTCCATTCCCCATCCGCGCATGGGCGAACGGGCCTTCGTGCTAGTGCCGCTTGCCGAAATCTGGCCGGATGCGCCGCTTGGCGACGGACGAACCGCAGTTGAAGCCTTGAAAACCTGCCCCGACCAGGACGACGTGGTGAAACTGGACGATTGACGGTTAGCTGAGGCCTAAGAAACTTTTCATGTGAAAACGGGCATTCTCAGGTTCTTGTCCGTGCTCCGCCCCAAAAGGACAGGCCTTGCGGGCAAGACACCCTGACCAGCAATCAACCATTTCACTTGAGCGCAGATGGCTTTGGCAGCGGGGCACGTCGTAGCCGTTTTCCAGGCTGATGGCAGAAACCGGGCAAACACTCAAGCACGGCTTCTCCGAACAGGTTTCGCAAGGGCCGGCACTGTTAGACGGGTCCTGGATTGGGGTCCGGTCGGCCGAGATGAAGGCCGCCCGAAAGCCGAGCCATGGGCCATAAGTCGCGTGCACCATCGGGCCAAGCGGACTTTGCGAAAAACCACCGCACCTGAGGGCCCACTGCTGAAACGGATAGTAAGGCGGCCCCTCAAAGGGGAACACAACATCGTGGCCATTGTCAGCGGCGATCCGGCCTAGGACACGCTTGGTGTAGCGGTCGAGCGGTTCGTTCACACCGTCCTGATATTCAGGGCTTTGTGAGAACACAGGCCAGAGCGACGGACCGGTACTGCCGACGAGTAGCAGCGAAGCTGCCGGGTCGCCGGCGGACAGCGTCGGTAAACTGTCAGAGGTTCCTGGATCAAAGCCACCAAGCAACAAAAAACCGGCGCCAGCGAGTTTGTCTGTTAACTCTGCCAGCGCCGGTCCAGTCATGTCAGAGGCTCTTAACCGAGCCGGTCGCGCTTCGCCAGCGTGCGAAGGCGAAGGGCGTTCAGCTTGATAAAGCCGGCTGCGTCTTTCTGGTCGTAAGCCCCTTCATCGTCTTCAAAGGTCACCAGCTCTTCAGAGTAGAGCGAATACGGCGATGCACGGCCCACAACAATGACATTGCCCTTGTAGAGCTTCAACTTGACAGTGCCTGTCACATGCTCCTGGCTCTTGTCGATCAGGGCCTGCAACATTTCGCGCTCCGGCGAGAACCAGAAACCGTTGTAGATCAGCGATGCATATTTCGGCATCAACTCATCCTTGAGATGACCCGCACCACGGTCGAGCGTGATGGATTCCATGGCCCGGTGTGCATGCAGCAGGATGGTCCCACCCGGAGTCTCGTAGACGCCACGGCTCTTCATGCCGACAAATCGGTTTTCAACCATATCGAGACGGCCGATGCCATTGTCACGGCCATAGTCGTTGAGCTTGGCAAACAGAGTCGCCGGCGACATCTTTTCGCCGTTGATCGAGACCGCATCGCCCTTCTCAAAGCCGATTTCGATTTCCGTCACCTGGTCCGGTGCTTCGGTCGGATCGACGGTGCGCTGGAAGACGTAAGCGGGAGCTTCCTCGTTCGGATCTTCCAGAACCTTACCTTCGGAAGAGGAATGCAGCATGTTTGCATCGACCGAGAATGGTGCTTCGCCGCGCTTGTCCTTTGGCACGGGGATCTGGTGTTTCTCGGCAAAGTCCAGCAGATGCGTCCGCGACTTGAAGGTCCAGTCACGCCAAGGGGCGATGACCTTGATGTCCGGATTAAGCGCATAGGCTGCCAGTTCAAACCGGACCTGATCGTTGCCCTTACCGGTCGCGCCATGAGCAATGGCATCCGCACCGGTCTCTTCGGCGATTTCGATCAGGCGCTTGGAAATCAGCGGGCGGGCAATTGAAGTGCCCAGCAGGTATACACCTTCATAGACCGCATTGGCGCGGAACATCGGGAAGACGAAATCCTTGATGAACTCTTCACGCAGGTCATCAATGTAGATTTCCCGGATGCCCAGCATCTCGGCCTTGCGGCGCGCCGGCTCAAGCTCTTCGCCCTGGCCGAGATCGGCGGTGAATGTCACCACTTCGCAGTTATATTCCGTCTGCAGCCATTTCAGGATGATGGAGGTATCGAGGCCGCCGGAATAGGCGAGCACGACCTTCTTGATTTCACCATGCGCCATTTGAGTGTCAGGTCCGTTCAATCATGAGGAATGCGGCGGATCGGCCGCCAAAGTCGGGGGCAATTTAGCCGGTAAATAGCCAAGTGCAAGCGGAAGAACGCCCGAAATGGCCTGAATCCGGATGCTACGTATTCGACCTGATGCGAAACCTACCGGAAGGGCATGAATTCACGGTAAAAACCGGCCTTGCCCGACGACCCAAGGCGGCTCTAATCTCATGCAAGTCCGGCCATGGAGATGAAACTGACCTGCTACGCGCCCGAAACACTTGAAGCCTTCAAGTCCATCTCGACAGCGACCCTGACAACTTTGCTGTTCAAGAAAGGCCTGCGCAATGTTTGGATGCGCGGGCCAGCACCGGTCCATTCAGACGTTGAACGCATCGCCGGGCCGGCGTTTACGCTTCGCTTTGTACCAGCGCGGGAAGATCTGGCCACACCGGCAGCCTGGTCCTCACCCACATCCACCCGGGCCGCTGTCGAGGCAATGCCCAAAGGCTCGATCGCCGTTGTCGATGCAATGGGAAATCAGGATGCGGGCATTTTCGGCGACATTTTGTGCCAGCGCATGGCGGCCCGCCAGGTAACCGGCCTGGTGACAGATGGCGTTGTGCGCGACATTGAAGGGGTCGCCAACACGGGCCTACCGGTCTGGTCATCAGGTGTTGCGGCGCCACCCGCAGTCGCATCCCTGACCTTTGCAGGCTGGAATGATCCTATCGGCTGCGGCGGTGTCGCTGTCTATCCGGACGACCTGATTGTGGCTGACAAGGACGGTGCAGTTGTCATTCCCAAAGCATTCGTTGAAGAGCTGATGGATCCCGGCCGGGAGCAAGAGCAGCTGGAACAATGGATATTGGAAGAAGTCCAGTCGGGCGCCGAGCTCTCCGGCCTCTACCCGCCGAACGATGCCAATTTGGCGCGATACAGAAATTCAAAAGATTAGATCTACTTGTTTCCGTACCGGGCGAGGATCATATCGGCGCTGCCTTCGATGATCACCCGCATTTCGTCTTCGCTGGCCACCCGGTTTGCATGGATGTTCGGATAAAACCCTTGTGACTTGATCAGTCCCAGAAACTGTTCCGCTGCCTGTTTTGCATCAGTGGCCTGAAGTTTCCCTTCAGCTGTCGCGCGCGCCATGAACTCTTCGAAGACGGCCAGTTTGGTCATCCTGGCATTCATGTCAGCGGCTAGCGCCGGGTCCCGGATCGTTTCGCCCATGATCATCCGCGCCAGGCTCATGAAGCAGGGATTGCTCAAGAGACGGCCCTCCGCCCAGCCAAGACGGATCAATGCATCCCGGATCGACAAATCCGGATCATATGGAATTTCAAGGGCAGCATTGAGCTGGTCGACAAGACACTGAGTGATGCCGCGAAACAACGCGTCCTTGCTGTCGAAATGATTGTAGACCGTCCGTTTGGAAACCTGGGCACGTTCGGAAATGCGATCCATGCTGGCACCGGCAAAGCCCTTTTCCTGGAACTCTGCAATGGCAGCCTCAATGATCTGCTTTTTCTTTTCCTGAGTGACCGACATAGCTCACGCTGCATTTTGGCCCGTACAGGCCTCTTTTGCCCTTTCATCCCAAAAAACACGCCCTATGTAAACTTGAGCGTTTACAAAAGCCCAACTCAATACTACACTACACAGTGTAGTTTACATCCTCCAGCCAGTAATTACCAGCCAACGGAGGCTTCTGAAGATGGCTATTACCCTTACAATTAATGGCGACCAGCGCACGGTCGACGCCGACCCGGAGACCCCATTGCTTTGGGTCCTGCGTGACGAACTCCAAATGACAGGCACCAAGTTTGGCTGCGGGATCGCGTCCTGCGGTGCATGCACGGTCCATTTGGACGGTGAGCCGATTCGCTCCTGCCAGACACTTCTGGAAGACGTGGATGGTGCCTCAATTACGACAATTGAAGGCGTGAACGGCAAGGCTGCCGAAGCGGTGCTGGCAGCTTGGCGCGAACTGGACGTCCCTCAATGCGGCTATTGCCAATCCGGTCAGATCCTGGCGGCAACCGCCCTTTTGACTGAAACACCCAAACCCACCGACGAAGACATAGACGCGGCAATGGACGGCAACGTCTGCCGCTGCGCCACCTACGCCCGCATCCGCAAGGCGATCCACACCGCCGCCGACAAGATGGAGGCCTAAGTCATGCTGCATCTTCTGCAGAAACCTCTTGAGACTGCCAAACCTACCCGCCGGACATTCCTCAAAATGTCCGCTGGCGCAGCCGGCGGCCTGATCCTTGCGTTGAACCTGCCCAGGTCCGCAACGGCAGCGGCCGGAGGCGAATTCGCTCAGCCGTTTGTGCACATCCGCCCGGACAACACCGTCACGGTGATCATCAAACACCTCGACAAGGGGCAAGGCGCCGCAACCGGTCTTGCGACACTGGTCGCTGACGAACTGGATGCCTCGCGCGAGCAAATTGTCACCGAATTCGCGCCGTCCAATCCGGAAGTCTACAAGAACCTGCTTTTCGGCATTCAAGGCACCGGCGGTTCCACGGCCATCGCCAATTCCTTCATGCAGTACCGCCAGGCAGGCGCGGCTGCGAAGGCGATGATTATCGCGGCAGCGGCCAGCGAGTGGGAAGTTCCGGCCGCCGAGATCACCGTCTCCGAGGGTGTTGTCTCTCACAGCTCAGGCAAATCCGCCACACTTGGCGACCTGGCCGGCCTCGCCGCTGCTCAGGACGTCCCGGCGGAACCGGCACTGAAAACGCCTGATCAATGGGTCTACATCGGTAAGTCCTTCCCGCGTGTCGATACGGCAAACAAAACCACCGGTGCGCCGCGCACCTACACGATGGACTTCCAGCAAGACGGCATGCTTGTCGCAGTACTTGCCCGTCCGCCACGTTTTGGTGGAAAGCCGGTTTCCTTCGACGCCACCGAAGCAAAGAAAGTTGCTGGCGTGGTCGACGTTGTCCAGCTCCCGCAGTGCGTGGCGGTTGTTGCCAAATCGACCTGGCCAGCCATCAAGGCCAGTCAGCTCGTGACTGTGGAATGGGACGACAGCGCCGCCGAGACCCGATCCACGGACGCGATGATGGCCGAGCTCAAGGACATGTCTGCAAAGCCAGGCGTTAGCGTTCACAAGCACGGCGATCCGGTCGCAGCCCTCGCTTCGGCAGCCAAAGTGATCGAAGTGGATTATGAGTTTCCATTCCTCGCCCACGGTGCCATGGAACCATTGGATGTTGCCATTTCCTTTGATGGTGGCAACGCCGAGATCTGGACAGGTTCACAGATTCAAACCATCGACCACGGCGTTGCCTCCGCTGTCCTCGGAATCGGCGCGGAAAAGATCAAGATCAACACGCTTTGGGCAGGCGGCTCTTTTGGCCGGCGTGCCCAGGGGGATAGCCATCCGGTTGCTGAAGCGGCCATGCTGGCGAAAGCTCTTCACGCAAAAGGCACTTCAGGCGTGCCGGTCAAGGTTGTCTGGACCCGCGAGGACGATATGGCAGGCGGCTACTACCGGCCCATGTCCGCCCACAAGGTGAAGGTCGGCCTGGATGAGAACGGCAACGTGACCGGCTGGTCCCATCGCATGGCCGCAAAATCCATCATCAAGGGCACGCCTTTTGAGCCCATGCTGATGAAGGATGGTGTTGACCACAACATGACGGAAGGGGCGCATGACACCACATACGCTTTCCCAGCCATGGAGATGGATCAGCACTTTGCCGAAACCGCGGTTCCGGTGCTGTGGTGGCGCTCGGTCGGGCACACCCATTCTGCCTATGTCATGGAGACCATGATCGACCGGCTCGCCAGGGAAGCTGGCAAGGATCCCGTCGCCTATCGCCTGGAGATGATGAAGGACGATCCGCGCAAGGCAAACGTGCTGAAGCTGGCCGCAGACAAGGCCGGTTGGGACAAGCCCGCCGCGGAGGGGCGTTATCGCGGTGTTGCCGTCCACAAGTCGTTCAGCAGTTTCGTTGCCGAGGTTGCCGAAATTTCACTGAACGAGGACGGCACGATCAAGGTCGAGAAGGTCACCTGTGCAGTCGACTGCGGAATTCCGGTAAACCCGGACAACATCAAGGCTCAGATTGAAGGTGGAATTGGCTACGGTCTCGGCGCCGTCCTTCGCAACGAAGTTACAATGACCGACGGTGTTGTCGACCAGCAGAACTTCGACACCTACGAGCCACTCCGGATCTCGGACATGCCGGAAATTGACGTGCATATTGTCCCATCGACAGAAGCCCCCACCGGCATCGGCGAACCAGGCACCCCTCCAATCGGCCCGGCTGTCGCAAACGCGATCGCCGCCGCCAAAGGCGAGTGGGCGACGACGCTGCCGCTGTCCCGGCATGGTCTCGTTTAGCCCACGAACGATAAACCACTAGAATTGAAAGGCCGCCTGAAAAGGTGGCCTTCTTTTGTGCGCAAGTCCGCAGGATTAAGGTCGCGATTTAATTTGCCTCAGGGGAACGGTATTAATATCACTGATATCATTTCTGTTATCAGAAATTTCTTTTCCAAAATTCAAATATTCCAAATAAATTTTTCCGAAAATACGAGATTTTCAATTAATAATTGAACAAATACACGAGATACAACCAACTAAATAAAGATATTTAGCAGTTCTAGGCGACCTTAAGCCAAAATTAACATGGAAATAGGCAAAGTTACTTAAGAAGAACTCTATCCTAACTCTTGAGGATCCTATGCTCCAAGCGTTTCAGAAACTCGGTTTCCGGCTTCCAGCGATTATATCCGGCGCCTCCGTTATTGCAGCTGTCTCCGTCGGCGCACTGGCCTATTGGGCAAGTGCAGAAAATCTCGAAGAGTTGGCCAACCAGCGTTTGGTGGCACTTGCTGAATCCAGGAAAGGTGACTTGGCAAATTATCTGGATTCCATTGTTCAGGATCTGGAAGTTACCGCCGAGAGCCCTTTCGTATCGGAAGCGATGACGGAATTTGAAACCGCCTGGAACGGAATGGACGGTTCACAGTCCGATGTTCTCCAGGCCGCCTACATTCACGACAATCCGAACCCACTCGGTGAAAAAGACAAGCTCGATACGGCAGGCAACACCGCCTACGACCAGGTCCACGCAACGTATCATCCCTGGTTCCGCGAAATGCTGCATACCCGCGGCTACTATGACATCTTCCTGTTTTCCACGGACGGGTCATTGGTCTACACGGTCTTCAAGGAACTGGACTACGCCACGAACCTCAATACCGGGAAATACAAGGATACAGACCTTGGAAACGCATTCCGCGCCGGCTTGAACGGCAAACGCGGCTCTGCCCATTTCTTTGATTTCAAACCCTATTCTCCAAGTGCCGATGCGCCTGCGAGTTTCATCTCGACCCCCATCTTCAAAGGTGACGACAAAGTTGGTGTCTTGGTATTCCAGATGCCGATCGACCGTCTCAACACCTTGATGGCAAGTACTGCCGGGTTAGGTGAAACCGGCGAATCCATCATGCTTGGTGAAGACCGCCTGTATCGCAATGACTCCGCCAAAACAGCAGACCAGAATGACATTCTGACTGCAAAACTCGCTGCCGACTCCGTAAGCGCCGCTTTCAATGGTACAACGGGTCTCGGTTACATCCAGGACTTCCGTGGCCAAGAGGTCTTGGCCGCTGCCGTTCCGCTTGAATTCATGAACACTAAATTCGCGATGGTCAGTGTCCAGGGCGTCGACGAAATCATGGCACCACTGGCAAAGCTGCGGAACGAAATCCTGATGATCTGCGGTGCAATACTGGTTATCATGATCGGACTTGGCTGGCTTGCCGCCCGCACAATCACTTCACCAATAATGGGCCTCGTAAACGATGCCAAACGCCTGGCAGGCGGTGAAGTCGACATTGACTTCAAGGCGACCGAGCGCAAGGACGAGATCGGCGATATTGCCGGTGCAATTGCCGGATTCCGTGACAATGTCGCGGAACAGGCGCGGCTCGCAGAACAGCAGAAGCAGGAAGAAGCCGCAAGGCAGGAACGGCAACGCCGCATCGATGCATTGATCACTGAGTTCCGTGCTCAGTCGCAGAGCCTGCTGGGTTCGGTGGAAACCTCAATGACCAATATGAACGCCTCAGCTCATAGCATGTCCAAAAACGCGGAAGATGCGAACGAACGTGTGGCCAACGCGGCATCGGCAACTTCCCAGGCTTCCGGCAACGTTCAACTCGTCGCGGCTGCAGCCGAAGAACTGTCTTCTTCAATTGCCGAGATCGGCAGCAGGGTCACTGAAACAACTGGTGTAATCGAAAA
The DNA here is from genome assembly GCA_965230705.1 of Roseibium sp. Taxonomy (GTDB): domain Bacteria; phylum Pseudomonadota; class Alphaproteobacteria; order Rhizobiales; family Stappiaceae; genus Roseibium. The sequence continues at coordinate 1,965,475 of CBDDLN010000002.1, forward strand.
AGCCACGGGTCAGGCTCAAGAGAGCAACGAAAAAATGGCATCTCTGGCCGCAGGCGCCACCCGTATTGGCGAAGTTGTCAGTCTCATCCAGGCTATCGCAGAGCAGACCAATCTCCTGGCACTCAACGCAACCATCGAGGCTGCCAGGGCAGGCGAGGCTGGCAAGGGATTTGCCGTCGTGGCCGCGGAGGTCAAGGAACTGGCAACGCAAACTCAGAAGGCCACGGAAGAGATTTCATCTCAGATCTCTGAAATCCAGACATCAACCAGCACGGCCGCTGAATCGATCGATGGCATTACCCAGATTATGCAGAGGGCCAACGAGTACACGTCCTCGATAGCGGCAGCCGTTCAGGAACAGGACGCTGCAACAGGCGAAATCAGCCGCAGTGCAGCCGAAGCTTCCACAGGCACGACGTCGACGGCCGAAGACATGACCCTGGTCAATCAGACAGTTTCTGAGACCGCGGATTCAGCGGGTGATGTCGTAACCGCATCGGATGAGGCAGCCACCTCCATTCAGGAATTGAACCGGACCGTGAATGCCTTCCTGAACGAAGTTGCAGCTGCATAGGCGACGTCCCGAACAATGAGAAAAGGCCACCCGCGAGGTGGCCTTTTTTGTCTCAACCGTTCAACGCTCTGTCAGGATGCTGCCAAGGCGTCACGGTCTTTCTTGCGCATGCGCTCGGAAGCCGATTTCAGCTGACCGCAGGCTGCAAAGATATCCCGGCCACGCGGTGTGCGGATCGGCGAGGCATAACCGGCCCTGTTGACGATATCGGCGAATTCCTCGATCCGCTCCCAATCGGAACAGGCATATTGCGAGCCCGGCCAGGGATTGAACGGGATCAGGTTGATCTTCGCAGGAATGCCTTTCAGCAAGCGGACAAGTTCAAGGGCGTCCTGATTGCTGTCGTTGATATCCTTGAGCATCACGTATTCGAAGGTGATACGCTTGGCGTTGGACAAGCCCGGATAATTCCGGCACGCATCCAGAAGGTCCTTGATCGGCCATTTCTTGTTGATTGGAACCAGGATGTCCCGGTCATCATCCCGAACCGCATGCAGGGAAATGGCCAGCATGCAGCCGATCTCATCTCCGGTCCGGAAGATTTCCGGAACAACTCCGGACGTCGACAGCGTTATGCGCCGCTTGGACAAGGACAGTCCGTCGCCATCAGATGCGATTAGCAGCGCCTTTTTAACGTTCTCAAAATTATAGAGCGGCTCGCCCATACCCATCATCACGATGTTGGTCACCAGGCGCCCCTCTGAAGGGACAATTGCGCCCTGGGGCGTCGCGGCGTCTGGAAAGTCGCCAAGCCTGTCACGGGCGATCAGGATCTGAGACAGGATTTCTTCGGACGTCAGGTTGCGAACCAGCTTTTGCGTGCCGGTATGGCAGAAGGTGCATGTCAGCGTACAGCCCACCTGCGACGATACGCAAAGCGTGCCGCGTCCTTCCTCGGGAATATAGACTGTTTCCACTTCGACCGGACGGCCCGCGCCGCGCGGCGGGAACCGGAACAGCCACTTCCGAGTGCCATCAACCGAAATCTGTTCAGACACGATTTCAGGACGGGCGATCGTAAAGACTTCACCAAGTTTCGCGCGGAGATCCTTGGCAATGTTCGTCATCAGGGAAAAATCGGAAACGCCGCGCACATAGAGCCAATGCCAGAGCTGGGACGCGCGCATGCGGCGCTGCTTTTCCGGAACACCGACCTCGGCCATCGCGTCAGCCAGTTCCTGCCGCGTCAGACCGATCAAGGTCGGATTTTCGTCATCAGCGCCAGGCGCGGAGGCAATAGCTGTCACCGTTTGCGCGTTGGGATTATCCCGCGCGATATCAAGCGTCGTCGCCATGTATAGATCCATATTCCGTCCGCATCAGGCGGAGAGGAAAATTTTGTGCCAGGCAGATCTTAGCAGAATTCCTGACCAAGGCCTGCAATCTGAATGACGGCGCACTGCCGCCCGGTGATCTCAAACCAACCAGTGAGCGCGCTCAAACCACAGAAACGCTCGAAAATCAAGTTTTCGGAAGACTTCACATCTCGGGGAAAGCCGAAAACACACCCTCAAAAACAGAAAAAGGCCGGTCGCCCGGCCTCTTTCAAAAACTCCTCTTGCCAGCTTACTTGCAGGCGTCCGCAGCGCTTTTGATCGCAGCCGTCACACCGGACAGGGAAAACTTGTAGGTCGTCTTGGTTCCACGGCCGGATTCACCGCGCACCGTCAATTCCCGGCCAGCCCGCATGGCCGCTACCAGCTGGGCTTCCGTTGCCGCATTGTCGACCCAGGCACCATCGTTGTTGGTGAACATGGAAAACGACTTTCCGTCCACGTCGGCTGAGACGGTGGACTTGGCTTTGAGCGGATAGCCGACCAGGAGGCTCGGTTCGCTTGAAACCCCTTCGCTTGGACGGCTGGTAACAAAGAAGAAGACATCGCCGTGATTGCGGTCTCCAGGCAGCATTTGTGTCGGCTTCGTCAGGGCATAGCAGACTTTCCCGCTGCCACTGGTCAACACATAGGAAGCCCAATCTTTATGTTGTTTCAGCAAAGTCGGGGTTTGTGCCGCAGCCGCTGCACTCGTACCTACAATGGCCGCAATGGCCAGAACCAGCGTTTTTGCTCGCATCTTCTCCACACCGTTTGGCTCGTGACAGTTCAATCGAATTTTATTCAATTTTGTATGGGCATATAAACCTTGCATTAATGCTAACTTAAAGCCGGTTACGAAAGGGTTGAAGACCTGCATTATGGTTTTGTTGATTTTGTTTCAGGTCCGGCGGTTACAGACAGGCAAAGGTGACAAATCTGGCAGGAGTGAGGCATGCCCCTTCCTTAATGAGACGAACCTGTTAAACAGAAATGGGTGACAGGGAGTTTGCAGTTCATTGGCGCCGCTTCAATATTATTCCGATCTGGTAGTCAAGGTCGCCGAAGATCAGGACAAAACCGCTTTTGCGGAATTGTTTGATCATTTTGCGCCACGCCTTAAGGGCTACCTGATGCAGCAGGGCGCCGACGCCGGAGCTGCAGAGGAAATCGCTCAGGAAGTCATGGTGACCCTGTGGCGCAAGGCTGCGCTGTTTGATCCGGCCAAATCCTCTGCAAGCACCTGGCTGTTCCGGATCGCGCGCAACAGGCGGATCGACCGTCTACGCCGGCAAAAGGTAGCCGAACTTGATCCAGAGGATCCTTCGCTTCATCCCGCCCCGGCCGAGAACGCTGATGAAGTCATGGACGCCCGCCAGAGGGAGGAGCGGGTTCAGGCCGCACTTAAGTCTCTTTCAGCCGAACAGGCGGAGGTGATAAAGCTGTCTTTCTTCAGCGGTCTTTCCCACAGCGAAATCTCGGAGAAGACCGGTTTGCCCCTTGGCACGGTCAAATCCCGTATCCGCCTTGCCTTCAGCCGCTTGCGGCAATTGATAGAGGCCGACGACGCCGTGGACGTGGATTAATATCCCCCTCTAAGTCCCCGGCACCTTCCGGCCCTTGCGCATCACAGGCCCGCCTTGCACGTGGCTTTCCTTTTCCCACTTTGGCGCACCAGCTGTAATGGAACGGTCCTTGTAACGGCCCAGCGCCCGATGGCGGTCATACATGACAACTGCTCCGGCCATGGCCACATTGATGCAGAACTTGGTTGGGATCTTCACCACGTGGTCGCAGCGTGCAAGCATTTCCGGCGAAAGCGAGCCCCGTTCGGGACCCAAAACATAGGCCGCCTGAAGCGGGTGGCCGAAGCTCGGCAAATCCACTGCTTCGTCCGTCAACTCGATCCCAACCAACTGGCAACCGCGCGGCAGATCCATGGTATCGACGCTGTCCCAGGTAAAAAGCGGCAAATGACCTGGGCTTTTGGAGGTGTCCGAAGGCGGTGCCTTGCGCAGTTTCTGGTCCGCATCAACAGTGAAAAAGAAGCTGGCCCCGAACGCATGCGCCGACCGCATCAAGGTTCCAAGGTTCATCCGTTTCGACAGCCCTTCGGCACCGACAGCAAAAAATCCGCGCATACATTACGTCCATTTTGGCGTGAGTTCGCGTCTTCATACCGGCGATTGCAGCGAAAGTTCAACAGCGCGCGACCCGATTGCCACAGCTCCGGGCTTTCAGAGGCCAGGTGGCCGTGGTACCAGAAATCACCTTCAATCAGCCCCATGCCAAGAGAATTCGCCAGTGAAAGCCTGTCTTTGCAAAACCCTTGATGGACACTCCGGATTGACCGTTGAAACTCTGCCGGACCCGGAGCCCGGCCCCAGCGAAATCAGGGTGAAAGTAAAGGCCTGCGCGCTCAATTTCTTCGACACGCTGATCACCCGCGGCAAATATCAGTTCAAGCCTGATCTGCCGTTTTCGCCGAGTGCAGAGTTTGCCGGTGTCGTGGACCGGGTTGGTGAAGGTGTCAGCGAGTTTAGTCCAGGCGACCGCGTCATGGGCTACATCAAATGGGGCGCGGCCCGGGAACTGGTAATCGCTACAGAGGACGACCTTGTCCCTCTGCCCGACGACGTTTCCTTTGAAGCTGCGGCCGGCCTTGCGGTCACATACGGAACAACGCTGCATGCCTTCTGCGACCGGGCCAGGCTTCAGCCGAAAGAAACCGTTGCTGTCCTCGGGGCTTCCGGCGGTGTCGGACAGGCCGCCGTGGAAATCGCCCTTTTGATGGGCTGCCGCGTCATTGCATGCGCTTCGTCTGACGAAAAACTCGCCTTTGCCCGGAAGCTCGGCGCAACCGATATGGTGGATTATTCAAAACAGCCCTTGAAGGAAACACTCAAGGCGCTCACCGATGGCGCAGGCGTCGACGTTGTCTATGATCCTGTGGGCGGCGAACTGGCCGAACAGGCGCTCAGGGCAACAGCCTGGGAAGGCCGTTTCCTAGTGATCGGTTTTGCGGCCGGCGAGATCCCGAAAATTCCGCTCAACATTCCCATGCTCAAGGGCTGCGACATTTGCGGTGTCTTTTGGGGAGATGCGGTCTCCAGGGATCCGAAAGGCCACAAGGCAAATATGGAACAGCTTCTGAAATGGGTCGCGGACGGCCGTCTGAAACCGCACACCCACGCGGTCTACCCGCTTGACGAAATTCCGGCAGCCCTCGACCAAATTGCTGCGCGCAAGGTTCTCGGCAAGGTCATCGTCACGCCGTGAGCCAGAATCGCCGGGAGCTTTGGAGTTTTCGCCATGAGCCAACAGAATACTGAAAATCCAAACCAGCTTGCCAATGGAGCGGCCTGGATGAAGGGCCAGGTTGTCCCGATTTCCGAGGCGAGCATTCCGGTCAATGACTGGGGCCTGATCCACAGCGACATCACCTACGACGTGGTGCCCGTGTGGGATGGCGCCTTCTTCCGCCTGGAAGAGTATCTGTCCCGCTTCTACCGGTCCATGGAGGCACTCCGGCTGGATCCTGAGATGGACAAATCCGCGATCAGGGACGCGCTGCACGAGCTGGTCTCGGCATCAGGTTTGAAACGGGCCTATGTCGCGATGGTAACGTCGAGAGGTGTGAATACAGTGCCCAGCAGCCGCGATCCGCGAGACTGCAAGAACCACTTTTTCGCCTGGTGCGTTCCTTACGTCTATCTGATCAGGCCGGAAATCGCCGAAGCAGGTGCAAAGGCCATCATCGCCCAGTCGGCCCGGCGGATCCCGAAGAACAGCGTCGATCCAAAGGTCAAGAACTACCACTGGGCTGATTTCACTGCGGGGCTGTTTGAGGCCAAGGATGCGGGCATGGAAACCGTCATCCTGCTTGATCAGGATGGCAACATCTCAGAAGGTCCCGGCTTCAACATATTCGCGGTCAAGAATGGCCGCCTGATAACGCCTGACGATGGTGTCCTTGAGGGTGTTAGCCGGCTGACGGTTCTTCAAATCGCCGAAGAGATGGGCTTGCAGGCGGAAGTGCGGCCGGTTTCGCCGGAAGAGTTCCTGGAAAGTGATGAGGTGTTCATCAGCTCGTCCGGCGGCGGGGTCATGGGCCTGACCGAAGTCAATGGCCGCATCTTCTCAAATGGCAGAGAGGGGCCCTGCACGTCATGCCTTAAGGCCAAATATATGGATTGGCTCGAAAGCCCGGCCTACAGAACGGAGATCAGCTATTCCGGCGAGGCAGGTTAGGCCAAATTCCTGGAGAAAATAGGCTCTCACATGGTAACCACGCACCTTAATTAGTCGGTAGATTTATAGATGGCAGCGCCAAGTTGCTACCACCGGTCAATGCGTGGTCTTGCATGATCAAATCATATTTCTTGATTAAAACCTCTCCGGCAATTGAGAGGTTTTTTTTGTGGTTACAGTTATCCAAATTTGCAGGAGCCAGCAACTGTACGACAAATGTTCGATTCTTACACCTTTGGTAGTTGTCGGCAAGCTGAACTACACGAAATTGAATTTCTTTTTCAAGTGCATACAGTTTTATGTATGCTTGATATGATGACTCGTATTTAGATGCATAGCCAAATGATGCTGCAAATATAACAACAATGCTAAGTCCTATTGCGAAAATCTTCCACCTAATCTTTGCTTCGATCAAAATCGCATAAAGGCATGCGATTAAAATTAGTAGTGACGTTACAAAAAAAGCGTACACTGTATTTGAGAATAGCATTGAGTAATAGAAGTGGGCATTTTGAAACTGTTTTCGTCTGCGTTCCGTTTCCTTAAGAAGAAAGACCAGCGCATCGCCGATTGCAGTTTGATATTTGACATAGAACCTTTCACAAATCCGATACCGATCTAGATCGTAATTGGCGGCGATCATCGGAAGCCCGAATTCACGGCTTAATAAGTCGATTTCTCGATCCTCTATGCTTTCGACAATATTTACTACTTTTTCGTCTAGTTCTAAAAGTTTAATATCAAGGATTAGGCTCCATTTCTGATGAAGAAATTCCTTCCTCCATGAATCATGCTCTTGATAGAAGTAACTCTTGTCACTTTTGTATATAGAAAATAGAATTCTTGTTACGAAAGCATCTTTTGTTTTCAAATTCCCATAAGGAAGTCTAATTCTATTCACATTTTTCCAATGCTGCTGTAAAACATCGACAAAATAATAAACTTTAGCTCGGTATCTGTCCGCGTTCCTGACGGTACACTCCGAAAGAAAAGTGTAACTCTGTTCCAATTCCGGCGAATGATGAATTTCGTTAGCATGAACGCGCCGAAAATCTGTTTGGAAGATAAACACTCCCAAAATAACAACACCGACCGTTGCTAACGCAAGTATTGCAATAGCAAAATTTTTTACATTCACTAGATCCATCTAACTCGAAAATTCAAATGATAAAACATGGCAATTTTTGCGAACCTCAACTACACCTTAAGCCGTTATTCTTGTTCGCCCAAAACTTAAAAGATAGTATACCATAAATGCAACTGCCGATTATTGAAATCTAGACAGCGAACTCGGCGATCACCGGTGCGTGGTCTGACGGTTTTTCCCAGCCGCGCGCATCGCGCAAGACGCGAGTGCCCTTGACGTTTCCGGCCAGGGATTCGGACACCCAGATGTGGTCAAGCCGGCGGCCTTTGTCGGCTGCCGACCAATCCTTGGCCCGGTAACTCCACCAGGTGTAGAGTTTTTCTTCCATCGGGGTGAACTGCCGCATGGCATCCAGCCAGCCGCCCGCCTCCCGCACGGTTTCAAATAGCTCGACTTCAACCGGCGTGTGGCTGACAACCCTCAGCAGTTTCTTGTGCGACCAGACATCATGTTCATAAGGGGCAACGTTGAGGTCACCGACCAGTACCGCCGGGCGGGACGTCTCGCTGCCATTCAGCCATTCTTTCATTTCGGCGAAGAAATCGAGCTTATGGCCAAACTTGGGATTGACCTCACGGTTTGGCTCGTCGCCGCCAGCAGGGACATAAAAGTTATGAAGCCGCACCGCTGATCCATTAAAGGCAACGTCAACGGCAATGTGCCGGCTGTCGCCCACATTGCAAAAGTCCCGGCGCTCAACGTTTTCAAGCGGTGTACGCGAAACCGTTGCCACCCCGTGGTAGCCCTTTTGGCCGTTGATCGCGATGTGCTCGTATCCCGCCTTGCGGAATGCACCTTCCGGGAAATTGGCATCCGGACATTTGGTCTCCTGCAGGCACAGCACATCTGGCTTCACTTCAGCAAGAAACTTTTCGACGATCGGCATCCGCAGCCGCACTGAGTTGATGTTCCATGTGGCAATGGTCAGGCGGTCGGTCATGAGGCAGGAATCTCTTTTCCAGGCAGGGACCCAAAGCTGATAGCCCAAGCGCAGATAAGTTTCCAGTTCGATTGGAACCTAACCGTGCAAAGTTCCCGCAGTACAGGTCAGGCTTCAGAAGATGTTTCCCCCACCCGCGTCAGCGCCAATTGGGTGAGTGGCGGACCAATGAGCTCGAAAATCACGGTCGAACCGATGGCCACAGTGAGGATTTCATCGCGGTAGTGTGGCAAGGCTTCGCCGCCGATGATCGCCATTCCAAGGGCGACGCCGGCCTGTGGCACCAGCGTAAAGCCCATCCAGAACCGTTCTTTCTGGTTCAGACCCGCCATTCTTCCGCCGACAAGACCGCCGGCGACCCGGCCTGCAAGCCGCAGAGCTACGTAGCCCGCCCCCAGCAAGCCCAATTGGCCGAGCATATCAAGATGAAGCATGGCCCCGGCCAAGAAGAAGAACAGGATCATGAACGGCCATTCAATATGCTCGATTTCATGGAAAGGCCGATTGTGGTGTTTGGCGAAATTGACAAGAACGGCGCCGCAGACGATCCCGGCCAAAAGGAAGGAGACCTCAAACCACAGGGCAAGACCGGCCGTCAGGAAAACGACGCCCAGCGCCTCCGAAAGGGTCGGATCTCCTGGACGCAAACGACCCGTCAGATACGCGGCAGGAAAACCGACGGCGGCTCCCAAGGCAATCGCCCCAAAAACCTCGACCGCTGCATGAAGAATGTAGCCGTTGTCTCCTATGCCAGCGAGAACCTGCGCGGCCACCAGGCAAAAGGCAAACAGGATCAGGGCCCAGGCATCGTCCAGAGCCACAACACCAAACAGTATGCTTGTAAAATGCCCTTTTGCACCGGTCTGACGGATCACATCCTGTGTTGCAGCCGGAGCCGTGGCCGTCGCCATAGCGCCAAGCACCAGCGCCGCCCCCCAAGCCTGCCCCAATGCCACCAGACCCAAGGTCACGATCATCGCGGTCACAACAACTGCCGACAGGGAAACGATAACGATCGATCTGCCGCTGTTTTTCAGATTGATCCGTGAAAGCTTTCCACCCAGCAGAAATGCCACCATGGACAGTGCCAGCACTGCGAGGAGCTCGTAAAGCTCGGTAAATTGCACGGGCAGAACATCAAAACCGGACGGGCCTGCGGCCAGCCCGCACAAAATCAGCAGCGACACTCTTGGCAAGCGCGTCCGGTGGCCGATTTCGTCGGCAAGCATACCGACCAGCAGCAGGGCTCCGAAACTTATAAGCAGTAAAGCGTGGTCCATGCCACAAATGTAATCGGATCCCATAAACCGAGTCTTGATCGGCCGCAAAAACAGGCCGACTTGCCGGGAAATTCAACTTCTCCATATTCCGTTAGGAAAACTACTGCATTTTGGTCGGCAAATTTTGTTAATCATTAAGCATACGAGGGCGCCGTGACCGCCAGTTTCAAATGGATATTCTCCCTGACGGCTATGATCTTTCTGGCCGCTTGCTCCTTGGGCAATTTCCCGGATCCGACTCCGGAAGACTTTGCGGTGCACGGCATCGATGTGTCCCGCTGGCAGGGAGATATTAACTGGCACGCTGTCCGCAAGGACAACATCCGCTTTGCCTGGATCAAGGCGACCGAAGGAGGCGATCACATTGATCCACGGTTCATGGACAACTGGAACGGCGCCAAAGCCGCCGGCGTTCCGCGCGGTGCCTATCATTTCTATTACTTCTGCCGGCCAGTCGAAGAGCAGATTTCATGGGCCAAGGAATCCATTCCGGTCGATCCGGATGCCCTGCCCATGGTGCTCGACATGGAATGGAATGCCCATTCCAAAACCTGTCAGAAACGGCCAGGACGCACAGTCGTCGTTCGGGACATGAAGATCTTCCTGGATGAAATGGAGCGCCACTACGGCAAACGACCGGTTATTTATTCATCGGTCGATTTTCACCGCGACCGGCTGGTCGGTGCCCTGAAAGGTGAGCAATTCTGGCTTCGCTCCGTCGCAGCCTACCCCAACAACATCTATGATCAGCGCGATGACTGGTACTTCTGGCAATACACCGCTGAAGGCCGGGTAAAGGGCATCAAAGGCGATGTCGATCGCAATGTCTTTTTCGGAGCAAAGTCCCAGTTCCGGGACTGGCTGAAAGGCAAGTCGGTCCGGTAGACCATTCTATTCGGCGCGGTTGTCGCAATTTCGTCACTATACTTCTGCTTCTTGATTCCGTACCGTTTGGCAATCTGGCACGGAGTGTGGTGATGGTGAAGGTTTTCAAGTCCATCTGCTCAGGATGGTTTGCGATCGTCCTTCTTGGTCAACTATTCGCAACCACCAATGCTTTTGCCGCCTACCAGGCAACGGCCACAACCACCCTGAATTTCCGCGCAGGACCTGGAACGAACTATCAGGTCATCGGCTCCATCCCGAACGGCGGGCTTGTAACCGTTTATAATTGCACCGAAAATTATGGCTGGTGTGATATCGGATTTTCAGGCCAGCGTGGTTGGGCCTCGGGCAGATATCTCTCCTATGCAGGCAGTGGAACCTACTATGGCCAGCCGTTAGTATCAGCTGGTGTCTACATCGGCCTGCCGCTGATTTGGCACAACTATCCGATTTATCGGCCGCGTCCACCATACCGCCCGCCGGGATACAGGCCTCCAGGCCACCGTCCGCCCAGGCCGGAACACCCGATCGTCAGACCACCAAGGCCAACGCCACCGATCGCCAGGCCTCCGGGAAATCGCCCCCCCGGGGTCAGGCCTCCAGGGAATCGTCCACCTGGGGTGAGGCCTCCTGGAAACCGTCCTCCAGGAGCCCGGCCGCCAAGGCCTTCACAGCCGATCGCACGTCCGCCTGGAGGTCGTCCTGGCGGCGCCCGCCCACCCAGTTACCGCCCAAGACCCGGCGCACGCCCAAGAGGCGGCGGTGGACGTCGTCGATAGAATTCCGGCACCGGAGAAAAAGATATGATCAAGATCCACACTTCGCTGATTGCCGCATCGGTTTTGGCCATGTCCATGGCACCGACCTTCGCGTCCGCAGAAACGATGGAAGACGTCATCACTCGCGGGTCTCTGCGCATTGGCATTGCGTCAGAGAATTTTGCACCTTGGCTTGCCACAGCCAAGGACGGTAGCCGGATGGGTTTTGAAATTGACGTTGCAAATGGTGTTGCAGCGGCCTTGAAGGTCCAGCCGGAGTTTGTCGAGCTGCCGTTTGATCAGCTTCTGCGTGAACTGACCATTGGATCAGTCGACGTTGTTATTTCAGGCATGTCGGTTTCAGCCGACAGGGCGCTTCAGGTTTTGTTTACAGCGCCTTACGGGACAACCGAGTACACCGTTGTCGTGGACAAATCCGCTCTTCCTGATGGTTCAGCCGACAATGGCCACGACGTTGATGGCGTGAAACTCGGAGTAGCCGCCGATACATTGGCTGACTACGCAGCGTCTGCTGAGTTCCAAAAGGCAGAACTGGTCCGTTTTGGTGATGAAGGCGAAATCCGCGATGCCTTCATCGACGGCAAGGTCAATGGCGTCATCGCACCGACCCCGTACCCGGAATTTATCGTATCGCGTGCGCCAGATCGCTACGAGGCAGAAAAGGCTCCCCTGCTGACAACAGTTCAAGCCATGGCAGTCAGAACCGACAGTCAGCGCTTTGCCAATTTCCTGAACGCATGGATAACCGAAAGCAAGGCAAACGGAAGTCTCACGGGCTTGAGAGAACACTGGTTCATGACACTTAACTGGCTTGATCAGCTTGACGGGTACGACCCTGAAAAAAAGTTAGAAGAACCCGCAAAGGCGCAGTAACCAGAGAACGGCCCGCGGCCTTTCCTGTTTCGGCCTTCACCAGGTTGGAAGTTTCAACGGATCTGGATCTGGTGCGCCAGGTCCTTGCCGTTGCTCACGGTGACCTGCCTGAAGCCCATAAGCTTGCAGAAATCGAAGAAGTTCAATTCGTGCGGCTGAGGGGATTGCGTAAACAGCGGTGTGGCACGGGCCATGGAGGTTAGTGACGCCAGCAGCGCGCGCAGCCGGAAAAGAGTGTCATAGTGGCCATCCCCCGTTGCCACGATGATCAGTTTCTCCAAATCCTCCCCCTTGGCAAACAAGTGATAGGTAGGAACGTGCCCGGACTTGAGCTGTTGGGCCGCAAGTCCGACAACAAAGGCAGCTCTTGAGCTTTCGGCAGCATCCGGCGCGACCGGCACTTTGGTGATGTAGCTTTCCCGTGTCTGCGGCTGCGGATAATAATAGCCCGCATGTGCATCAAGCGCGCTGGCAGTTTGCGGCAGGACATGGATACCGGCCAATAGCAGGATGGCTGCTAAAAAAAATCTAACAAAATCTCGCATGAGCTCCCCCAAAGACACATTTAGACAGTGCGCCGGGAGGCAACGAAGTGCAAGCTGCTCCTTTTGAGACTACTGCGCTTTTGGCGCGGCCATGACCAGTGACCAGAACACCTTGTGCTTTGCCCGCGAGGAATAGGCTGTCGCCAGTCCGAGGCGGGTCGCCTTCTTGTCCAGCATCACCTTGTTGTGCTTGGGCGATTCCCGCCAGCCGGAAAAAGCTTCCGCAAGCGTTCGGTATCCGCCGCTGACATTCTCCACAACATGGGTTTCTGGTTCGCCGATCGCCCCCATTCGGCTGTCCAGCTGCTGCGGCTTGGAAAGGGAGGCCTTCACGCTTCCCGCTTTCGCCATTGCTTTTGCTTGCGAGGCGGCAATCGAACTGAGTGCGGGATCTACCGTCACCGGCCCCAGACCGTTGTTCGCCCGGTATTGCGAAATCATTTGGGCCGCCACGTTTTGATCCACGGCAGCGTCGACCCGCGCCATGCTCTGATAAAACGCCGGCACCTGCTTGTCATCGGACATGCATCCGGAAAGGCCGAGTGCGGCACCAAAAACCAGAACGGTGTATCGCGGCAATTTCATTGGCATGTGATATTTCCCACCTGTTCAGCGGCCAGACGAAACGCCAGCGGAATGATTTGTAATAACGGGCCCAGACTTCCAGACCGAAGAAAGCCTTTTTGAGGCCGACAAGTTAAATAACCAAAAAAAACCAGCCCGAATTCACGGGCTGGCTAGGGGAGGTCGCCCGGCAAATTCCGGGCTTCTGGGAGGTGTTTTGGGCCGCAGCTTAGCGTTTGGCGGCTTCCAGAGTGTCCTCAAGCGTGCGCAAACCAGTGGTCGGTGCGTTTACAAGCACCGCCATATTTCCGGGCGCATGCTGGTTTTTCCACATCTTGGTGTGTGCCTGCGGGATCTGCTCCCACGGGAACACTTCCGACATGTACGGATCGATCCGGCGTTCGATCATCAGCTTGTTGGCAGCCGATGCCTGTTTCAGGTGCGCAAAGTGCGATCCCTGCAAACGCTTCTGGTGCATCCACATGTAGCGGACGTCGAAGGTGCAGTTGAAGCCGGTGGTGCCGGCGCAGATCACGACCATGCCGCCCTTTTTACAGACGAAGGTCGAGACCGGGAATGTGGATTCGCCCGGGTGTTCAAAGACGATATCAACGTTGTTGCCCTTGCCGGTGATGTCCCAGATCGCCTTGCCGAACTTGCGCACTTCCTTGAACCAGTCGGCATATTCTGGCGAATTGACCGTCGGCAACTGGCCCCAGCAATTGAAGTCCTTGCGGTTGAGCACGCCCTTAGCGCCGAGATCCATGACAAACTGGCGTTTGTCTTCATCGGAAATCACGCCAATGGCGTTGCCGCCGGCAGCCGTGATCAGCTGGATCGCATAGGAACCAAGGCCACCTGATGCACCCCAGACCAGGACGTTCTGGCCAGGCTTCAGTTCATGCGGATGGTGACCGAACAGCATCCGGTAAGCGGTCGCGAGCGTCAGTGTGTAACACGCGCTTTCTTCCCAGGTCAGGTGCTTCGGCCGCGGCATCAGCTGCTGTGCTTGAACACGGGTGAACTGCGAGAAGGAGCCGTCACCGGTCTCGTAGCCCCAGATCCGCTGGGATGTGGAGTACATCGGATCGCCACCGTTACAATCTTCGTCGTCGCCGTCATCCTGGTTACAGTGAATGACAACTTCGTCACCGACTTTCCACCGTTTTACCTTGTCGCCAACAGCCCAAATGATGCCTGACGCATCGGAACCGGCGATGTGGAACGGGTCGCCGTGCACATCAAACGGGCTAATCGGCTCACCGAGACCTGCCCAAATGCCGTTGTAGTTAACGCCTGCGGCCATCACCAGAACGAGCACTTCGTGGCTGTCCAACTCCCAGGTCGGCACCACTTCAAGTTTCATGGCATCTTCCGGCGCACCATGGCGCTCACGGCGGATTGCCCAAGCGTACATGTTCTTCGGGACATGTCCGAGTGGCGGAATCTCGCCGATTTCATAAAGATCTTTCAAGTCCGCTGCCTCTAGCGTTTTGTTGTCATTGGCCTGTGCCGTTGACGTCATTTTCAAGTCCTCCAACTCCGCGTTTCTCCATCCCACCGAACCAAACTGTATCGCAGTGCAATAGCCCTTATGGACGAAAAATCCACGTTTGCGCAACTATCCTGCAGAAAATCCAGTTTTTCTATTCGACTATTGCTTAACTTGCGCTATTAGGGAAGAGTCTTTTTGCATTGCATATAAAATCGACTATCCGGTCGAATATGCAAATGGCCAGATGTGATCGACCTATCCGGCCAGAAAAGATGGAAACGGGAGAGTTGAAGGCCACGGTGCCGACGGCAGCATAATGCCGCGCTACGCCTTCTGGAAGGAGAACGACATGAGCCATTCGGATACCACACGCGATCGACCGTGGATCTTCCGGACCTATGCCGGCCATTCCACCGCTGTGGAATCCAACAAACTGTACCGGACCAATCTGGCCAAGGGCCAGACCGGCCTGTCCGTGGCCTTCGATCTGCCAACGCAGACAGGTTATGACCCTGATGACCTCCTGGCCCAGGGTGAAGTCGGAAAAGTCGGCGTCCCCGTTTCCCATCTCGGCGACATGCATGCGCTGTTCAATGACATTCCGCTGGAGCGCATGAACACGTCGATGACGATCAATGCCACCGCGCCCTGGCTATTGTCGCTTTATGTGGCGGCGGCCGATGAACAGGGGGCTGACCGCAGCCTTCTTTCCGGCACGACCCAAAACGACATCATCAAGGAATATCTGTCGCGCGGCACATATGTGTTCCCGCCTGCCCCATCTTTGAAGCTGACCACGGACGTGATCGCCTGGACATATTCCAATATGCCCAAGTGGAACCCGATGAATGTCTGCTCCTATCACCTGCAGGAAGCCGGTGCGACGCCGGTGCAGGAGCTGTCATTCGCACTTGCCACTGCTGTCGCCATTCTCGACGGCATGAAAGCAAGCGGCGCTATTCCGGATGAAGACTTCCCCAAGGCTGTCGGGCGTATCTCCTTCTTCGTCAATGCAGGCATGCGTTTCGTGACCGAAATGTGCAAGATGCGCGCCTTCACCGAACTCTGGGATGAAATCTGCCGCGAACGCTACGGCGTTGAGGATGAGCGTTACCGCCGCTTCCGCTATGGCGTTCAGGTCAACTCTCTCGGCTTGACCGAACAGCAGCCGGAAAACAACGTTTATCGTATTCTGATCGAAATGCTGGCGGTGGTCCTGTCCAAGAACGCCCGCGCCCGTGCGGTTCAGCTGCCGGCATGGAACGAGGCGCTTGGCCTGCCGCGTCCGTTTGATCAGCAGTGGTCACTGCGCATGCAGCAGATCGTTGCCTATGAGACCGACCTACTGGAATACGCCGACATTTTCGATGGTTCTTCGGAAATCACCAAAAAGGTGGAAGCGCTGAAGGAAGAGGCCCGTGCGGAACTTGCCCGCATCGATGACATGGGCGGTGCCGTCGCCGCGGTAGAATCCAGCTACATGAAGCGCAAGCTGGTGGAATCCAATTCCCAGCGCCTGGCTGGAATTGAAGCCGGTGATCAGACCGTTGTCGGTGTGAACAAATGGACCGAAAGCGAGCCCTCCCCTCTGGCAAGCGGCGAAGATGGCGGCATCCTGACTGTTCCCGAACATGTCGAGGGTGAAGCAATCGAGAAGATCAAGGCCTGGCGCGAGAGCCGCGACCAGGGTGCCGTTGACGCAGCTCTTGCCGACCTCAAGAGCGCGGCCAGCGAAGGCCGCAACATTATGGAACCGTCAATCGCCGCAGCAAAGGCCGGTGTGACCACGGGCGAATGGGGCCGCACGTTGCGCGAAGTCTTCGGAGAATACCGGGCGCCGACCGGTGTTGGCCAGTCTGCCCGTGACGATGCAGGCGACCTGGAAGCCGTCCGCGCGGAAGTGGAAGCGGTCACGGAAAAGCTTGGCCGGAGACTGAAGTTCCTGGTTGGCAAACCGGGCCTCGACGGCCACTCCAACGGCGCGGAACAGATTGCCGTGCGAGCCCGCGACTGCGGCATGGAAGTGGTCTATGAAGGCATCCGCCTGACCCCGGCACAAATCGTCAATGCAGCAATTGAGGAAGACGTGCACGTCATCGGCCTGTCGATCCTGTCCGGATCACACCTGGCCCTGGTGCGCGATGTCATGGACCGTCTGCGGACCGCGGGCGTGACCGATATCCCGGTTATCGTCGGAGGAATCATCCCGGACGAAGACGCTGCCAGCCTCAAGGCCATGGGTGTCGCTGCGGTTTATACGCCAAAGGATTTCCAGCTCACGGACATCATGTCCGGCGTCGTCAAGATCGTCGCCGCTGGCGCCGAAAAGGCGGCCTAACTGGATCGCGGCGGGGCCTCGCCTCACCTTTCCACAATCATCCTCGGGCTTGACCCGGGGATCCATTCCGTTGCCTTTACCCAAGCACAGCATTGCAGTGTAGCCACGTCACGGCATGGAATGCAGGATCAAGTCCTGCAAAGACGGCAGCTGAAAAACGAATGAAGCGCCGCCCCGGCCGGCGCTACACACCAACAAAACGAATACCAATACGGGGAGTGCTCCGGTGACGAAAACGAACGCAGGTAATTTCTTTGAGGACTTTTATGTCGGACAGGTGATCCGGCATGCAACGCCGCGGACGATCACGGCCGGTGATGCCGCGCTTTACACGGCCCTCTATGGCTCCCGGTTCGCGGTCCAGTCTTCCGATGCCTTTGCCAAGTCCCTCGGATACACCCACGCCCCCGTGGATGACCTGCTGACCTTCCACGTTGTCTTCGGCAAGACGGTTCCCGACATTTCACTCAACGCCGTAGCCAACCTTGGCTATGCCGGTGGCCGGTTCCTGGCGCCGGTCTATCCGGGCGACACCCTGTCTTCCGTATCCGAAGTGATCGGCAAGAAGGAGAACTCAAACGGCAAGACCGGCGTCGTTTATGTCCGTTCCACCGGTTACACCGCGGACGGAACCGAAGTGCTCGACTACGTGCGCTGGGTCATGGTCAACAAGAGGGATCCGGAAAATCCTGCGCCTGAAGCCGTGGTGCCCGACCTTCCGGCGGCCATCGACCCGCAAGCGCTCGGCAACGCCGCCCCGCTGCTCGACACGGCGCATTGGGACAATGATCTGTCCGGTTCGCGCTTCCGGTTTGGCGATTATTCCGTTGGCGAAAAGATCGACCATGTGGACGGAATGACCGTTGAAGAGGCCGAGCACCAACTGGCGACCCGGCTCTATCAGAATACGGCGAAAGTGCACTTCAACCAGCACACCGAAGGCCAGGGCCGTTTCGGACGCAGACTGATTTACGGCGGCCATGTGATCTCGCTAGCCAGGGCGCTTTCCTTCAACGGCCTCGGCAACGCCTTCCACATTGCCGGTATAAACGGTGGCCGGCACGTGGCACCGCTGTTTGCAGGAGACACGGTCTACGCCTGGTCGGAAGTGCTCGACAGCGCCGAGATCGAAGGCCGCACGGACGTTGGGGCATTGCGGTTGCGTTTGGTCGCGACCAAGAACCTACCATGCGCAGACCATCCGTTGAAAACCGAAGACGGGAAATACGCCGACGGCGTCATCCTCGACTTCGACTATTGGGCCCTGATGCCGAAGTAACCAGTCTTCTGGTCATCTTTTTCATTGGTGTGGCCCGGCCGTCAGCACCGGGCTATACTGTCTTTGGAGCACATCGAAGAGATCAAAGCCAACTTGACGTGCTTCAGGTGGAGGACCTGATGCTGACGACCCTTTCGGCCCGGGAAACAAGTCTTCTGGTCGGGATCATGCAGGACCTGACCCGCATTGGCGATGGCGAAGAATTGCGCCAACGGGTGGGCGAACGGCTGCTCGACCTGTTGAAAGCCGACTATTTCGCTTCCTATGTTTGGAGCGCTAATCAGCGGCGGGACACTGGACGCGTTTCAATCAATATGAACGCGTCGAACCTCTCCGCCTACGAAACCTATTTCCAGTTCCGCGATCCGATCACCCGGCTTTTGCGCCGCCGCAGGCGCGCAACGCATGTCAACGAGATCATGCCCCAGGAGGATTTGCGCCGGACCGAGTTCTTCAATGATTTCCTCGCTCGCGACGGTCTGTGCCATGGCCTGAATTATCATGCACACGATGGCCAAGAGCATGTGGGCGACATCCGCATCTGGCGCGGCCGAAAAGGTGACACTTTCGACCGAAGGGACGTTGAGATTCTGGATGCTGTCGGCCAGGCCTTTGCAAATGCGCTCTGCACGATCCGGCGATATGAGCAGCGCCTGAAGATTGCAGACCCATCCCACCGGATCGATGACTGGGCGAAGCGCCACAGCCTGACGGAACGCGAAACGGATGTCGTACGTCTCGCCATGACTGGACATCGGGATGCCGATATTGCCGAAAACCTCGGCATATCGATCACCACAGTGCGCACCCATCTGCGCAACGTCTTTCAAAAGTCAGGGATTGTTGGCCGCGCTGCGCTGGCCGCTGATCTCAACGGCCTGACAATAAATTAGAGCACTTCTTCAAATGAATTTTTGCGCGCCTCCTCATTTACGAGGATGTGAACGGACATATTGCGCGGTTTGCTAACGGTCCCGGAAACCAAAAATGAATGGGACCTTCCATGAAAAATCCTATCGTAGCCAGCCTTCTGGCCGCGCTCATGCTGACAAGCCCAGCGATCGCTTCAGATGACCCAACTGAACTGACCGCTAGTGAAGCCGCACAGGCCATTGCGGACGGTAAGCTCACATCGACCGAACTTGTAACGGCCTTGATTGAAAAGACCGGCGCTGACGCGGGCAATGCCTACATTACATTTGACCCCGATGGCGCCCTTGCCGCGGCCAAGGCGGCGGATGCTTCGGTAAACTCAGGAAAGGAATTGGGACCTCTGCATGGTGTCCCAATTGTGGTGAAAGACAATATCGCAGCTGCCGGATTGCCGACAACCGGGGGAACACCTGCCTTGAAGGACTGGATCCCGGCAACCGATGCACCGGCACTTGCAAAGCTGAAGAACGCAGGCGCGATTCTGCTGGGAAAAACCAATCTGCATGAGCTTGCCTTCGGCATCACCTCAAACAACGTCGCCTTTGGCGCGGTCGCCAACGCCTATGATGCAAACCGTTTTGCAGGCGGCTCCAGCGGCGGAACGGGCGCAGCAGTCGGCGCGCGGTTTGCTCCGGCGGGACTGGGCACCGACACCGGCGGCTCAGTCCGCATTCCGGCCGCCCTCAACGGCGTTGCAGGACTTCGCCCAAGTTCCGGCAGATATCCGCAAGGCGGCATTCTTCCCATTTCCCATACCCGCGACACAACGGGCCCAATCGCCCGCTCGGTTGCCGACCTGGCGCTCTTCGACAGCGTGATGACTGGAACGGACCAGCCTGTACAGGCTGCCGACCTAGCATCGCTGCGCATTGGGGTTCCCTCAGGCTTTAATGACAACATCGACGCGGAAACGGACCGGCTGATGAAAGCGGCCTTCTCTTCCATGGAAAAGGCAGGCGTCACATTGGTTCCAATCGACGCCGCCAACATCAAGGCACTGGCAGCAAAGGTTGGCTTCCCGATCGCACTCTGGGAAGTCAAACGCGACCTGGCGGCCTTCTTGAAAGACAATGGCACCGGACTCACTTTGGAAGATCTTGCAGCGAAAGTTGCCAGCCCCGACGTGCAATTCGTCTTTTCCAATCTGGTGCTGGGCGACCAGGCCATACCGGATGAAGTCTACGCCGAAGCAATCAATCATCTCCGGCCGCAGCTTCAGGCCGCTTATGCGGAGTTGTTTGCATCCAACCGGCTTGATGCAATTGCGTTCCCGACGACCCCGCTCCCGGCACAGCCGATTGAGGGCTCGGACATGAACGTCAAGCTGAATGGAAAGGAAGCCCCGACGTTTCAAACCTTCATCCGCAACACGGATCCTGGGTCCAATGCAGGAATTCCCGGCCTCTCGCTGCCCATCGGCCTGACCGAAGATGGTCTTCCGGTTGGCCTGGAAATCGACGGCCCTGCCTTTTCTGACCGGCATTTGCTGGCAATCGGCCTGGCACTGGAAACTGTTTTCCCCAGGATGCCCACACCTTCATCGAGATAAACCAGAAGCTTACGCCGGCATCGGAGCAAACGATGCCGGCTTTTCCGCTTCGGCTGGACACACCCGCTTCAATACGTAAAAACTACGTAGAGTTATTTTTGGAGCCTGCCGATGAAGACTGTGTCCTTCACCCAAATGAAAGATGGCACCAAGGCAGACTATGAGCTGCTGAGAGATTTGGAAAAGCCCTACATAGAAATGACGCCCGACCGCATTCTAACCGAACTGCGCAGTCAGGGCGGACAGTCGATGTCAGGTTATAAAATCACCCGGATGGAACATGGCCTTCAGTCAGCAACCCGGGCACATCGGGATGGCGCAGATATCGACTGGATTGTCGGTGCGCTTTTGCACGACATTGGCGACGGATTGGCCCCACAAAATCATGACCGATTTTCAGCGGAAGTCATCCGGCCGTTCGTTCGTGAAGAGGTTACCTGGACCGTCGAGCATCATGGCATTTTTCAGATGCTCTACTATGGCCGTCATTATAACTGGGATGAGAACGCCCGCGACGCGCACAAGGATCACAAATATTTTCAGTCCTGCGCGGACTTTTGCGAACGTTGGGATCAAACATCATTCGACCCAGACTACCCGACGGAATACATCGGGTTTTTTGAACCGATGGTGCGCGAGGTATTTGGCCGCAAAGCATATGATCCGGACGTCATACGCGAGGGTGTCGTCGTAGGTCTTCCTCCGGCTGCCTGACCAGCTATTTCGCCAGCGGATGTGCGCTTTCAACCAGCGCCTTCAGCCGCTCATCAAGCACATGGGTGTAGATCTGGGTCGTGGAAATGTCCGCGTGCCCCAGCAACTGCTGAACGATCCTGAGATCTGCGCCGTTTTGCAATAGGTGAGAGGCAAATGCGTGCCGCAGCACGTGAGGCGACACTTTTGCGGCAGGCAGCCCGGCGGAAGCAGCCAATGCCTTCAAGTCCCGGCCAAAGGCCTGACGGGTGAAATGCCCGCTCTCGCCATGCGAAGGAAACAGCCAAGGGCTTTTTTCATATGCGCCTTCTGCGGCCCGAAGCCCAACATAGTCGCGCATTGCAGCCTGTGCCGCATTTGAAAGCGGAACAAGCCGCTCCTTGCCGCCCTTGCCGCGGATCTCGATCAGGCGCGCGTCGCGCTTTGCCGCACTGACCGGCAACGCCACCAATTCCGACACCCGCAAGCCGGTCGCATAAAGGACCTCCAGCAGCGTATAGAGACGCTGACTGCGCAGCCGCGACGCTGCACTCTTGTGCGGCTTCTGTGTTTCGGCCTGAGCGGTGGCGATCAGACGGTCGACGTCCCCCTCCGACATGACTTTGGGCAAGCTCTGGCGTTTCTTGGGTGCAGACAATGTCCGCGTGGGATCGTCTTCCCGAAGACCTTCAGCATAAAGAAACTTGAAGTACTGCTTGAGCGCAGAAAGGCGGCGCGCCTGGGACGTGGCCGCAAATCCACGGTCTTTCAGATCGCTGAGATAGGCCGAGATTTCAGATGCATCCGCCTGCACCGGTTTGGTCTTGCCAAGAAAATTTGCAAAATCGTCAAGATCCCGCCGGTAACCGGCAAGCGTGTTTTCGGCCGCACCACGTTCGGCAGCCAGCATTTCAAGAAAAGATTCACAAGTGTAGTCGCCAGCCACTTGATCCTGCCACGATCGCAAATCCGGCTTTGCCGCTTGCTAGCGGCCAAAGCCTTCTTTCTTCACCCGGACGGTGATTTCCCGGTCCCGCGGTTCCACGAATGTAGCCAGGGAGTACACCAGCCCGTATCCGGCCGCACCCAGCAGTGCAAGGACGATCAGCAAACGGGTAAGGGTCGGCACGCTGTGGCTCCAGAACGTCGAATCACTGCCGTAGTGTTTCTTTTCCGCCGCTTCAGCGCAAGGCGATTGCCGCAGGATCAACTTTCAACAATCAGCCCCTGCCTTTTTGGATGGATGTGCTAAAAAGCGGCCATGACACATCAAAGTGAACACAGATCCGACCAGAGCGCATTGCCAGGCAGCCGCAAACACCAATCGTATGAAGCGGACCTCGTTGAGGCTTTAAATGGCAAGTCCATTGTGCTGATCGGCATTATGGGTTGCGGGAAATCGACAGTTGGACGCCGGCTTGCCAACCGGTTGAATATCCCTTTTGTCGACGCCGACACGGAAATCGAGCAGGCGGCGAACATGACCATTGCGGAGATTTTCGCCACCCATGGCGAACCGGAATTCCGCAGAGGCGAAGAACGGGTGATCGCAAGGTTGCTGACCGAAGGTCCGCAAGTTCTGGCGACTGGCGGCGGAGCCTTCATGAACAAAGCAACACGTGACGAAATAGCCAGGAACGGGATCTCCGTCTGGCTGAAGGCCGACTTCGACATCGTCATGGAACGGGTACGCAAGAAATCGACACGTCCGCTTTTGCAGAACCCGGATCCGGAAGGAACCATGAGGGCGCTGATGGATCAACGTTATCCGGTATATGCAAACTCAGATTTGACTGTGTTGTCGCGCGACGTTCCACACGAAGTGGTCGTTGACGACATCGTCTCAGCACTCTCGTCAAGCATTCTGCGTTAGGCACGCGGCGCGAACCCGAAGAAACAGAGATATTATGAGCGAAACTTTGGATGCAACTCCGGCACATGACCAGAACGGACAGATAGTTCGTGTCGACCTCGGTGAACGGTCCTACGATATTGAGATCGGCCGTGGCGTGCTGGAGCAGGCTGGCGAAAAAATCGCAGCTCTGCTGCCAGGCAGCCGGATTGCAATCATCACCGACGAAAACGTCGCAAAACTGCACTTTTCAACGCTGCGCCAAAGCCTGTCTTCTGCCGGTCTTGAAAGCGTTGCGCTGACCGTTCCCGCCGGAGAAACATCCAAACGCTTCAACCAGTTCGAACGGCTGTGCGACGAGGTTCTGGAAGCAAGGCTGGAGCGCAAGGACATTGTCCTGGCACTAGGTGGTGGTGTTGTTGGCGACCTCGCCGGCTATGTCGCTGCTTCCGTCAGGCGAGGCATGACCTTCGTCCAGGTTCCAACCACGCTCCTGGCCCAGGTCGACAGCTCTGTTGGCGGCAAGACCGGCATCAATTCCCGCCACGGCAAAAACCTGATCGGCGCCTTTTATCAGCCTGCGCTTGTTCTTGCCGACACGGCCATACTCGACACCTTGCCTGTCCGCGACTTCCGGGCCGGCTATGCTGAAGTCGCCAAATACGGCCTCCTTGGCGATGAGCCGTTTTTCGCCTGGCTTGAACAGAACTGGAAGGCGGCCTTTGCCGGCGGACCGGAACGGGACGAGGCGGTCGCCCGCTCCTGTCAAGCCAAGGCAGACGTTGTTGCAGCCGATGAATTTGAAGCAGGCCGAAGGGCCTTGCTCAACCTCGGCCATACCTTCGGCCACGCACTAGAATCTGCGGTTTCATACGAAACAGAACGCCTTGTGCATGGCGAAGGTGTCTCGATCGGCATGATGCTCGCACATGAGTTTTCCGAGCGGCTTGATCTGATTGATGCGGCAACAGTTGCGCGGGTTGAAAAACACCTGACAGATGTCGGCCTTCCGGTGCGTGTATCTGAAATCCCTGGTCAACTGCCACCGGCCGACACACTTATGGACATCATCGCACAGGACAAGAAGGTCAGCCGGGGCGAGCTGACATTCATTTTGACCCGTGGGATCGGCGAAGCCTTTGTTGAAAAAGGCGTTGAGCCTGAGACTGTTCGTTCGTTCCTTGAAGAAAAACTGGCGCAATGATGGAAACAACCCTTTGGCTGGCAATTGCCGCCGTCTTTTTCCTGCTTTTCCTCTCCGGCTTTTTCTCCGGTTCCGAGACCGCGCTGACCGCCGCATCGCGGGCGCGAATGCATCAGATCGAAAAGACGGGCGACCGCAGAGCGCAACTGGTCAACCGGCTGATCGCTGCGCGTGAACGCCTCATCGGTGCGCTGCTGCTTGGCAACAATCTGGTCAACATCCTGGCCTCGGCGCTGGCGACCAGCGTCTTTCTGACGCTCTTCGGCGAGGCTGGCGTTGCAATCGCGACCCTTGTCATGACCGGTCTGGTCGTGGTGTTCGCCGAGGTTCTGCCAAAGACCTGGGCGATTTCGAACCCCGAACGGTTTGCCCTTGCTGTTGCCCCGGTCGTCCGGGTGATCGTCGCCGTCTTTGGCCCGATGGTGGTCGGTGTGGCAGCCATCGTGCGTTTCATTCTGCGCCTTGTTGGCGCCAATGTTGATGAAAACGCCTCAATCCTGACTGCGCACGATGAGCTTCGCGGTGCGGTCGACCTGCAGCACATGGAAGGCGGACTTGTCAAAGCCGAACGCGACCGCCTAGGTGGATTGCTGGATCTGGCGGAACTGGAAGTCTCCGACGTGATGGTTCACCGGACCAACATGGTCGCGCTGAACATGGACGAGGATCTCTCCAAACTGATCGAGCTTGCCCTGTCATCGCCCTATACGCGCCTGCCACTCTGGCGTGGCGAAAGCGACAATTTTGTTGGTATTCTGCACGCCAAGGATCTGCTCCGCGCCCTTCATGCGGCCGGCGGCGACACCTCAAAACTCGACCTACAGAAAATCGCAGCCTCGCCCTGGTTCGTTCCCGATACCACGAGCCTGCAAGATCAGCTCAACGCCTTCCTGCGCCACAAGGCGCACATCGCCCTCGTTGTCGATGAGTACGGCGAAGTGATGGGTCTGGTTACTCTGGAAGATATTCTGGAGGAAATCGTCGGCGAGATTGCCGATGAGCACGATGTTGAACTGGAAGGTGTCCGCCCTCAGGCAGATGGCTCAATTATCGTTGACGGGTCGGTGCCGATCCGCGACCTGAACCGGGCAACCGACTGGAACCTTCCGGACGACGAAGCCACGACAATTGCCGGGCTGGTCATCCATGAGGCCCGGATGATCCCGGAAGAACGTCAGATCTTCACCTTCCACGGCTTCCGCATCACCGTCTTGAAGCGTGAGAAGAACCGGGTTACCCGGCTCCGGATCATGCCACTTGGCCAAAAAGCCCATGCACTGGCGCCAGCCGCCATGGCGTCTGCTCCATCCAGCGCCACCACAGCCAGCAGCAAGATATCGGTTTCGAAATAAAAAGGGCTGCAACCTCGATTGCAGCCCTGACTTCAAGAACAGGATTTCTTGCGATACCTTATGCTGGTATTCGTAAAACCTGTCCCGGATAGATCTTGTCCGGATGGCTCAGCATCGGCTTGTTGGCTTCAAAGATCTCCTGGTACTTAGCACCATTGCCGTAGGCTTTCTCTGCAACCGCCCAAAGCGTGTCGCCTTTTTCAACGGTGTGGAACTTTGCCTCCGGCTCTTCGGTCTCGACCGAGATTTCCTCTTCGACTTTTGCAATCCCCAGTACGTTTCCTGCTGCAAGAATCAGTTTCTCACGTGCCGACTGCGAAGGTGCCGCACCGGAGATTTTCACGGTATCGCCTTCAACCTGGACCTTAACATCTCCTTCAAGGCCCAATTCCTCGACTTCGGCATTGATGGCTTCCGCACCATTGGCGTCTGCTTCATCGTCACCGAAGAGCTTCTTTCCGGCGTCTTTTACAAAATCGAAAAAACCCATTTCGTTCATTCCTTTGGTTCAAAAAATCCGACAACAACGTTTATCGCGCCCTCACGGTCTTATTAGCTTGTTGTGACAGACAAACAAGCTATCTTCGGCATTCAATCCCGCAGGCCTTGAAGAACCAGACGGCAGATCTGAAGGACCGTGTTTGTTAGGTGGAGTTTGCTATTCTCGCATCACGTGGATCGTGCTCTTCCGGCGCCCGGGCTTCAATGGCAAGCGCATGGACGCCGCCGGCAAGCTCATCGGCCAGGAGCTCGTTGACCTTGCGGTGACGGTTGACCCGGCTCATGCCGGAAAACACAGGCGCAACGACCCGGACACGGAAATGGGTTTCGCCACCTTCGCGCCAGCCGCCATGACCGCGATGTTTCTCGGATTCGTCGATAACATCGAGAAATTCCGGAGCAAGCGCGGCTGTCAATTTGGAAATGATTATGTCTTTCGTGCTCATGGAACCGTTTTCGCCAGCCAGGTCAGCCGCGTCAATAGCGGTTTAGGGCTGTTGCAGAAAGAATGATCTGGATTTGTGTGTGTTGTGCTGCAAACAGCCGTTTCGCAGCGCGGTAACAACGTGCTAATCTCTCGGGCTGCAAATCGGCAGAGGGATGAAAACACTCAGGGCAGTGACGCTGCGTGACTTGTCCTGAAGAGGCACTCGGACGATATTTGAGGCATGAAACTGAATTCAAAATTATTCGACAGCATTCGGGTAAAGCCGGACAAGGAGCAAGCCCAAAAGGAGCGGCACCCCACGTGCGACCATCCTGGCTGCCAGCGTCCGGGCGTTCACCGCGCTCCGAAGGGCCGGGATATGGAAGGGCAATATTTCCAGTTCTGTGTCGACCACGTCCGGGAATACAACAAGTCGTATAACTATTTTTCCGGCATGGGCGATCAGGACGTCAGGGATTATCAGAAAGACTCCCAGACCGGCCACAGGCCAACATGGAAAATGGGCGTAAACCGCCAGGCAGCGGATGGTCCGGACGGCTTTGACCCGCGAGCAAATATGCGCGCGAATGCCGGCCGCCGGTCCCAGGAATCGCGCCGGCCGCGTCAAAGAAAGTTGCTAGCGCTTGAAAAACGCTCCCTGGATGTGCTCAATCTCTCAGGAACAGCCCGTGGAGAGGAAATCAAAGCGCGCTATAAGGAACTTGTGAAACTCAACCACCCGGATGCCAATGGCGGTGATCGTTCGTCAGAAGACCGCCTGCGGGAAATTATTCAGGCCTACAATGTCCTGAAAAAAGCCGGCTTCTGTTAGTCCGCATTCCGCGGACGCTTTCCAACATGAACCCCGCCCGGCCACGCCGGGACAGCGGAGGACCGATGACTGAGACGACGATTGCGGCTACGAGCCAGCCGGATACTGAAATTTCCGTAGAAGAAGTATTTGGATTCAAGAGCGACCTGAAAGTTCCGGCTTTTTCGACCGCATCCGAGCATGTTCCCGAGCGGGACGAGGACTATCTGTTCGACCGTGCCACCACATTGGCGATCCTCGCGGGCTTCGCCCACAACCGCCGTGTCATGGTGACCGGCTACCACGGCACCGGCAAGTCGACCCACATTGAACAGGTGGCGTCGCGGCTTAACTGGCCGTGTATCCGCGTCAACCTGGACAGCCATATCTCCCGTATCGATCTGGTCGGCAAGGACGCGATCGTCATCAAGGAAGGTCAGCAGGTCACCGAATTCAAGGACGGCATCCTTCCCTGGGCCTATCAGCACAATGTGGCTCTGGTCTTCGATGAATACGATGCCGGCCGGCCAGACGTGATGTTTGTCATCCAGCGTATTCTTGAGTCTTCCGGCCGCCTAACCCTGCTCGATCAAAGCAGGGTAATCCGCCCTCACCCTGCATTCCGCCTGTTTGCCACCGCGAACACGGTCGGCCTTGGGGACACCTCCGGCCTGTATCACGGCACGCAGCAGATCAACCAGGCTCAGATGGACCGCTGGTCCATCGTGACGACGCTGAATTATCTGCCGCACGACAATGAAGTCGACATCGTTCTGTCGAAAGCCAAGCATTACCAGAATGAAGAAGGACGGGCGATTGTCTCCAAGATGGTGCGCCTGGCCGACATGACGCGGAACGCCTTCATCAATGGCGATCTGTCGACGGTCATGAGCCCGAGAACCGTCATCACATGGGCGGAAAACTCGGAAATCTTCGGTGATGTCGGCTTTGCGTTCCGTCTGACCTTCCTGAACAAGTGTGATGACATGGAACAGACGCTTGTCGCCGAGTTCTACCAGCGCTGCTTTGGCGATGAACTGCCAGAGTCCGCCGTCAATGTCGTAATGAGTTAGGACCGTCATGGTACGGCTTGAGGACAGCAACCGCCCGCCCGCCAGCAAACCGGTGGACACCGAACCGTTCAAGCAGGCGGTCACGGGCACCATGCGGGCAATCGCCGGCGAACCGGAACTGGAAGTTGGTTTTTCCGGCGACCGGCCCGGTGTATCCGGCAGTACGGCCCGGCTGCCCGAGCCGTCCCGCAAATTGAACCTTGAGGAAATTGCCGTCACCCGCGGGCTCAGCGATTCCATTGCGCTGAAGCTTGCGTGCCATGACGCCAAAATCCATTCACGCAATCTGCCGAGCGGTCCGGAAGCAATTGCGATCTTTGAAGCGGTCGAGCAAGCCCGCTGCGACGCAGTCGGTACGCAGCGGATGGAAGGCGTTGCCAGCAACATCAATGCCATGCTGGACGAACGCTACCGCAAGGCAAACGCGCCGGAAATTGCAAGCCGGGAAGAAGCGCCGCTGCAGGACGCCATCGCCCTCATGGTCCGTGAACGCCTGACAGGCGCTCCGCCACCGGAAAGCGCGACCAAACTGGTGGATATGTGGCGCGGCTGGATTGAGGAAAAGGCAGGCAGCGACCTCGACCGGCTGGTGCCGGAGCTCGAAAATCAGGCTGCTTTTGCAGATCAATTCCGCGACGTCCTGCGCGCCCTCGACATGGCCGATGAAATCGGCGACCGGGAAGACGCCGAGGACGAGGACGAAAGTCAGGACAACGGCAACAACGACGAAGCAGAAACCGGCGAAAGCGAGCAGGACACTGGTGAGCAGGAAGCCGCTCCCCAGGAAATGGAAATGTCCGGCGAGGAGCAGGACGCAGGTGACACGGAAGCCGTCGACGCTGAAATGGACGATTTCAGCGACGACGACATGGCAGACGCCGCCGAGGAAGCCGGCGAAACCGAGCGTCAGGACCTGCCGTTCTCGAACCGGCCTCCGGTTTCCGACTACAAGGTTTTCTCGACCCAGTTCGACGAAACAATCACTGCGGAAGAGCTTTGCGATCTTGCCGAGCTGGACCGTTTGCGCGGTTTCCTCGACAAACAGCTGACCCATCTGCAGGGTGCGGTCGCACGCCTCGCCAACCGCCTGCAGCGCAAGCTGATGGCTCAGCAGAACCGCGCCTGGGACTTTGACCTGGAAGAAGGCCTGCTAGATACGGCACGCCTCACCCGGGCGGTCACCGACCCAATGTCTCCGCTTGCCTTCAAGCAGGAGCGCGATACCAACTTCCGGGACACGGTGGTCACGCTTCTGCTCGACAACTCGGGCTCCATGCGCGGACGGCCGATAACTGTTGCCGCGACCTGTGCCGATATCCTCGCTCGGACACTCGAACGTTGCGGCGTGAAGGTGGAAATTCTCGGCTTCACCACCAAAGCCTGGAAAGGTGGCCAGTCGCGGGAAGCCTGGATCGGAGCCGGCAAACCTGCTGCACCCGGCCGCCTCAACGATCTTCGCCATATCATCTACAAATCAGCCGATGCCCCCTGGCGGCGGGCCCGGCGCAATCTCGGCTTGATGATGCGAGAAGGCCTGTTGAAGGAAAATATCGACGGCGAAGCGCTGCTCTGGGCCCATGACCGCCTGATGGCAAGACAGGAGCAACGCCGGATCCTGATGATGATTTCAGATGGCGCACCAGTTGACGACTGCACGCTTTCGGTCAACCCCGGCAACTATCTGGAACGCCATTTGCGGCACGTCATCGAGGACATCGAAACCCGGTCGCCGGTCGAACTGATCGCCATCGGCATCGGCCATGACGTGACCCGGTATTACCGCCGCGCCGTCACAATCGTCGATGCGGAAGAACTCGCCGGTGCAATGACCGACCAGCTCGCGGATCTGTTTGACGACGAAGCGGAAATGGCAGCGCAAAGCCGTGGCCGCCGGGGACGCAGGGCCGGAGCACGTCGGTAATGGATTTAGGCAAGGTCTGCCGTGCCGCCGTTAGCGGCGTTTGGCTGTTGGCCCTGTCCTTTTGCTCAACGGCAGCAACTGCAGATCCGATTCTTGAAGGTGCCGAACCCGTGCGGGTCACCGTGCGGCCGATCGATCACTTCGAGATTGGCCAACAAGGCGAGGAATTTGGCCCGCTGACCTTTCTGGGCGGCATGGAGCTGATTTCGGCAGATCGCAATATTGGCGGCCTCTCCGGCCTGATCAGCCTTGAAAACGGCGCTCAGATGCTGGCCGTGACTGACAATGGCATTTGGTTTGCCGCAGAAATAAATCAGGATGAAACCGGCAAACCTCTCGGCATTGAAGACCCGCGCTACACGTGGCTCCTCGGCACGGACGGCAAGACGCTGAGAGCCCGATGGGGACATGACACGGAAGCCTTGGCCTTTGACGGCAAGGAAATCTTTGTCACCGCCGAACGGGCAAACCGGATCTACCGGTATCCCTGGCCCTTGCGCAATGGGCGTGAGCGGATGCTTGAAGATCTGGACCTTCCGTCCGAAATCCGCAATTTGCGCGGCACCAAGGGCCTTGAGGCGCTGGCCGTCGCGCCAACAAACACGCCTCTTGAAGGCGCGCTTGTTGCGATTGCGGAACGCGGGAAAAACGAATCGGCCAACCTTCCTGCCTTCCTGATAAACGGCAAAAAGGTTCAGAGCTTTGCGATCACCAAGAGTGGACGCTACGACGCCACCGACGCAGCTTTTCTGCCGGATGGAGATCTTCTGCTGCTGGAACGCCGGTTTAACCTGCGTGATTTGGTCGGAATGCGGATCCGCCGTTTTTCCGGAGACAGCATTCAAGCAGGAGCGGTGCTGTCAGGCGACGTCTTGATGGAAGCCGACTACGGCTTTCAGATCGATAACATGGAAGGCCTTGCCATTCACACCAACGAAACCGGCCGGACAATTCTGACGCTGCTGTCGGACAATAACCGCTCGTTATTGCAACGGACGCTCTTGCTGCGTTTTGAACTGAAAAACGAATAAAAGCACCTCTCTTGCAAAAGGCGCCTTCTATCACGGTGTTACGTTTGCGTTTTTAAGCTGTCGATCCGTTCGGCACGGGCTGGAAAAACGCCAGGACGATCCGGTATGGCGCCAGCAGCGCCACAGCGACAAGCATTTTCACCAGGAAGTCACCTACCGCCAAAGACGTCCACAAGGGAACCAGCGGATCTTCGCCAATACCGAGGAACGGGACCGGGAATGCCAATGACCCGTCTTCCATGCCGAGCATTGCGTCAATGAACGCGAACTGGGCGGCAAATGCGATGCCAAAGAAGAGGACTGTATCGACAACCGACCCGATCAGAGACGACGCGATCGGCGCCTTCCACCAAGTCATGCGGCGCATGCGGTCGAAAATCGTCACATCGAGAAGCTGAGCCACCAGGAACGCAGATCCGGATGCAATGGCAATCCGCGGTGTTGCCAGCCAGATTGATAGGATAACGGCAAGGAAAAAACCCGCCATCACCACCTTGCGCGCTGCAGCCGGCCCGAACCGGCGGTTGGTCAGATCAGTGACCAGGAACGCGATCGGATAGGTGAAAGCACCCCAAGTCAGGATGTCTGCCAGGTTCACACCGGCAATTACCTGCTGGACAGGAAACTGAACCAGAAAGTTCGAGGCCACAACGACAACCGCCATCGCGAAGATCGCGATGGCGTGATGGCCCACGGAGAAACTCCGGGAGTTGTCCATGTTTATTCCCTTACGGGTTAAGCAGCAGCTTCAGCCTGCTTGCGCTTGATGCTGACCTTGATCTTGCGCGCGCTGTCAGACAGCTGAGCGTCGGATGCTTTCAGCAGGTAAGCGTCAAGACCGCCGCGGTGCTCGACCGACCGCAGCGCATGCGCGCTGATGCGCAGCTTGAAGCTTTCGCCGAGTGTGTCGCTCAGCAGAGAGACGTTGCACAGGTTCGGGAGGAACCGGCGGCGGGACCTGTTATTGGCGTGCGAGACGTTGTTACCAGTCATCACGTCTTTGCCGGAGAGTTCGCAGCGGCGTGCCATGATATCACCTTCAATCTTCGCGCCGGCCCAAATGGGACATCCGGCAGTTACAACCGGATTTGGAGCGGACCAAAGGCCCGGCGTCGTCATCTCCGGCATTTTTCGGAAAAAGTTGCCCCGCTATAAAGGGCGCGCGGCCCATCGTCAAGACATCTAAGCGGGATATGGGGTATTCACCCTTTTTCACCTCATCATCTGTGCTATGTTAACGATTGAGTTACCATGACATCGAACAATTGGGCGATCTAATTTCAGGATCGCGGGCGGGCCTGGTGGCGGAGCATATTTCCGTTGAACCAGGCAATTGCGGGGGCAAGTCGTCTCTGCCTGATTTCGGGCAGCGTGGAGGTTTGAAGTGTCGGGTTTGAAGTCATTTGGGCGGATTCTCGCCGCACCCCTGTTGGCAAGCGCTCTGCTGGTTACCCCAGCAATCGCCAAAAAAAGCAGCGTGGGTGGTCTTTATAGTATTTCGCTTGCAGGATTTACGATCGGCCGCGGCAGCCTGTCGCTCGTTATGCAAGGCAACGCCTATTCCGCAAAGGTCGGATTGGAGCCTGCGGGTATCGGCACCCTGTTCAGCACGGGCAAGGGCGGCGCGGAAGCCTCAGGCTGGCTGGTCGGAAGCAAGGTGGTCCCATCAAAATACCGCATGGCCTCTCATGCGGCGAATCGCGACTTTTTTGTCGCGTTGGGCCAAGGCTCCGGCCATATCCGGTCGATGGAAGTCACGCCGAAATTCAAACCCAACAAGGAGCGCATCAAGGTCACCAAAAGGCATCGCCGTAATGCGATGGACCCGCTGAGCGCCGCCTTGATGCCGGTGCCGACCTCCAAGAAAGCCCTCGGACCGGATGCCTGCAAGCGCAAATTGCCGATCTTCGATGGCTGGACCCGCTTCGATATCAAGCTGACTTACAAGGGCACCAAGGAAGTGTCCGGCCGTGGTTATGACGGCCCGGTGGTCGTCTGCAAGGCCAAATGGATTCCCGTTGCAGGGCACCGCCCGTCCAAGGAATCGGTGAAATACATGGCCAAGGCGAGCATGGAAACATGGCTTGCTCCCACAAGCCGGACAAATGTTCTGATCCCCTACCGCATCATGATTTCCACCAAGACCGGCCGTCTTGTGGTGCAGGCTTCC
Source organism: Roseibium sp. (assembly GCA_965230705.1). GTDB lineage: Bacteria > Pseudomonadota > Alphaproteobacteria > Rhizobiales > Stappiaceae > Roseibium. Next base: position 1,999,255 of record CBDDLN010000002.1, read on the forward strand.
AAGCTTAATCTGAGAGGCGGAACACGCGACCGCGCCGGCCGTTAAACAGGCAGTTGCACACAAGAGACTGGCACGCCTGGCCAAACTGAAAAATTCTGTAACCTTAGGTGACGTTCGATGCCGCTTGAGCGGCAATCGGCCTCTTGCGTCTGGCGAAGTGTCTTGCTAGAGCCCATCTACCATTCAGGATGCGATCTCCTGCCTCAGGATCAACCGCCCGTCTTTGCTGCGGCGTGTTTCAAGTGTGAGAGTAGATGCACAGCTATCTGGAATTTGAAAAGCCCGTCGCCGACATCGAAGGCAAGATCCAGGAACTCAGGGCTCTCGCCGTTGATGGCGAGGCCGTCAATGTGGACGACGAGATCGACCGGCTGAAGGGCAAATCGTCCCAGACGCTGAAAGATCTGTATGCCAAATTGACACCCTGGCAGAAAACCCTGGTTGCCCGGCATCCCGACCGTCCGCACGCGGCTGACTATGTCGCCGGATTGATCGACGAATTCACGCCGCTGGCAGGTGACCGGAATTTCGCCGAGGACCATGCGATTATTGCAGGTCTTGGACGTTTCCGCGGTCAGTCCGTTGCTGTTCTCGCCCAGGAGAAAGGCTCGGACACGCAATCCCGGCTGAAACACAATTTTGGCATGGCCCGCCCGGAAGGCTATCGCAAGGCCGTTAGAATTATGGACATGGCTGAGCGCTTCGGCCTGCCGGTCATATCGCTGGTGGATACGGCTGGCGCTTATCCCGGTGTCGGCGCGGAAGAACGCGGTCAGGCAGAAGCCATCGCCCGGTCAACGGACAAGGGTCTCGGCCTCGGCGCACCGTCCATTTCGGTTGTCATAGGTGAAGGTGGATCAGGCGGGGCAATTGCAATCGCCACCTCCAACAAGGTTCTGATGCTTGAGCACGCGATCTATTCGGTGATTTCACCGGAGGGCGCCGCCTCCATCCTGTGGCGGGACAGCGCCCGCGCGCAGGACGCCGCGACCAGTATGAAGATCACCGCGCAAGACCTGCTTCAGATGGGCATCATCGATGACATCATTGAAGAACCTGTCGGCGGAGCACACCGGGCCAGAGAGACCGTGGTCGAAAAGACCGGTGCGGCAATCGAAGCGGCACTCGCAGACCTTGACGGCCTAAGCCCGGAAGAGATCCGCCAGCAGCGCCGGGACAAGTTCATCGCCATCGGCCGGACGCTTTCCTGACGCTTTTTTGCGGCAAACAGTCCAACTTCACGACATTGTGTGGGGCGTATCCTGGGTACGGATGCGCCCTTTGCCGTTGTTTGGCCCGATTTCACATGCATGCAAAACTCGGCAGAGATACCCGCCGGCTTGGCGGATCGCTTACGGTAACTTAGTAGAAACCATAATCTCCTACTTCTTGAGGAGATTGATGCGGGGCAATTGTCAATTTCGCCGGTGCAGGCAGCCGATAGCAGTCAGGCATGCTCTGAAACGGTAATTGCGTATTCGGGACGATTATATGGCCACGTGGCGTTTTCCAACGGGACAGTCTTTGACCGCCGGAATTTCCAAAACGCTGATTCCAGCAACCGGTGGTCTGCGCCGCTATGCCGCTGTATTGCTAGCCGCAGGCTTTCTGGCCGGCTGCCAGGCTGACGAACTTGGATACGGCCCGAAGGCGCAGCGCCCGGTAAGCGGGCAGGTCAAGCGCAAAATTTCCGAACTGGACATGAAGTCCACATCGCCGATCATGATCCGGATCTTCAAGGAAGAATCCCAACTGGAAGTCTGGAAGCAAAAACGGAGCGGCCGGTTTGCGCTGCTGGAAAGCTTTGAGATCTGTAAATGGTCCGGAAAGTTGGGCCCGAAGTTCAAGGAAGGCGATCGTCAAGCGCCTGAAGGATTTTACGAAATCACACCCGGCTTGATGAATCCGAATTCGAGCTACCATCTGGCATTCAATCTCGGATATCCAAACAAATACGACCGTTCACACGGCCGCACCGGTTCGCACTTGATGGTGCATGGCGCTTGCTCCTCACGCGGCTGCTACGCAATGACCGATGCTCAAGTGCAGGATATTTACGCGCTTGCCCGCGACAGCTTCAAGGGCGGCCAGCGCTCTTTCCAGGTTCAGGCCTTCCCCTTCCGCATGACCGCGGAAAACATGGCCAAACACCGCGGCAACGAGCACATGGACTTCTGGCGCATGCTGAAACGGGGTTATGACCATTTCGAGGTCACCCAGGTTCCTCCGAAGATTTCCGTGTGCGAAAAGAAATACGTATTCGATGCGACCACCCTGGTAGAGGGCGTGCCTTTCAAGGCGTCGGCGAAGTGCCCGGCCTACGAAGTGCCGACCCGGCTTCAGCAGCTGGTGGAAAAGAAGCAACGTCAGGACGAAGCAAAAATCCAGAAGATCGTTGCAAAGGCCGAAGCCAAGGAAGAGCGTAAGAAACGCTGGGAAGAAAAGCAGTCGCAGATCGCGGAACTGATCGGTGCAGGCTCTGACAAGAACGCCGATGCACCTGCCGAGACGGACGCGGCAGCTGCACCAGAGGCAACCGCAGAAGCAGCTACGCCCCAGCCTGAAAAACCGGGCAGCATCGTCGCGCTTCAGGCAAAGCGGAAGGAAAGCCCTGCCGCCGGGTTCTTCAAGCGCTGGGTCCCCTTCGGCGCGAAAGCCGAAGACAACGAGAGCACCGTCGGCCCGATCAACACGGAAGTCGTCCCGGCTTCAAAGCCGTGACAATTCATTTCCAAAGAAACTCTCGCTTTTAAGAGTTTTCGATCGTCATCCCGGGCGAACACAGTGAGACCCGGGATCGGGGAGCCGCTTGCGTTGCCATGTCGGTCGATAGGCCTCGGCTCGCCGATCCCGCATCTCCGTTGCACTTCGTGCGGGATGACGCTGACGAAGCGGCTTGAATGATGCTCACGCCCAAATCGCCATCCGGAGGCCCTTGCCGTCCCGCATGAATTCCTGCGGAAACGGTTCGGCTTGACCGTTGAAAATGCGCTCGGCAATCAAACAGTTGGCAGCGGCATCCAGCAGATCGTCCCGGCCAACACCACGTGGCCGCACCTGATCCAGAAAATCCCGGGCATAGCCGTGGGCGATCAACAACTCCTGCCGCTGGTCGAGGCCTGGTGCGTTCGCCCGGCTTTTGACCTTCTTGGGAAGGCACATTTCCTGTTCGCCGTTCAGCCGCCAGAAAGCCAGTTCAGGATGAACCTCATACACCCGGCCCTCTAGCTCAGGTGTCATCAGACCATCGATATCCCGAATTTTGGGAAACAGATAAAAGGCCTGTTTGGATACCTTCTTGGGCGGCTCCGACGTTTTGAGGGCAATCCGGCAAGCCTCGCCATAATCTTCAGCGTAGACAGCAAAGCGTGAGGGTATACTGAAAACAGACGACTGGCGATCACCCAAATGGCGCCGGGCGGCCTTCTCCGCACCCCGGCCCTCCGGGCCAATCCGGTCGGGAAGCCCGATTGGCATGTCGACCGCAATGATTGAAAGCTCGGGAGCATGGTCCAGGACCTCTGCAAACGATCTGAATACGGCGACCTCGGCTTCCTTCGCATCAGGGAGATTGCGCAACACGGCAACCCAGCCGGCTTTGCAGCCGTCGACACCAGCGACCCAGGTCGGCGCCGCTTCAGACACGGCCTGCCGTTTCCAGAACGCGCCGGCTGGAAACGAGAGCCATTGGGCGGGCGAGGGATTGCTGTTCGTCCGCAAACAGCAGCTCGTCAGCCCCCTTTTTCACACTGCGCGCCAGAAGCTCGAATGTGGAACCAGTTGCCCGGACCAAGGCCTCTTCATCTGCATAACCATCAAGATGCCGGGAGAGGAACAGGCCTGCCATCAGGTCGCCAGTTCCATGCGGAGCACCAGCGACAAGCGCATGTTCTGCGGCAACAGCTCCGCGTGGCCCCGCAAGCAAATTGGCGATGGCGTTGCGGCGAAGCGCCGGAGCAGAAGTTACGAGCACACGCTCGGCGCCAAGATGCCGGGCAGCAGACAAAGCCTGGAGCTCGCTAGTGACCTCGCGGCCGGTCAGCCAGCCGAGCTCGAAACAGTTTGGCGTCACGATATCGGCAAGAGGTACCAATTCATCTCGGATCGCCTTTGCCGTTTCTTCGGGAATGTAAAGGCGGCCCTCGTCACCGTTAAGACGGTCCCCCATCACCGGATCGCAGATATAGGGCGCATCCGGATTATGCTCTTTGACGGCCTTCACCAGGTCGCGGATTGGGCCCGCCTGTTCCGGATGGCCGAGGTAGCCTGTCAGAACACCACCGATTTCTGAAAGTTTTGGTGAAGCGGCGAGATCCGAAGCAAGGCTTTCAAACGCCTTCGGATCGGCGATGATCCGTGTTCCTGCCCCCTGACCCGGGTGCCAGGGCAAAAGGATAGTCGGCAGGAACCAGACCGCATGGCCCAGACGCTCCAGCGCAAACACGAGTCCGCGCCCGCTGATCCCGCCGCGCACGACCTGGGATGTGATGACCAGGAGAGGTTTCCGGGTCACGGCCTGCCGGCCTTGCTGAGTGTTCATATGAGGGCTCTCAGATCAGGCGCTTTTTGCGGGCTGGGGATTTGAATGGCCGGCGCCATAACGGTTTTCAATATATTCAAAAACCATTTGTTTGAATTCATCGGCAATGCCTTCACCACGCAGTGTCGCCACCTTCTCGCCATCGACGAAAACGGGCGCGGAAGGTGTTTCGCCGGTTCCCGGCAGGGAGATTCCGATATCGGCATGTTTGGATTCGCCCGGCCCATTCACGATGCAGCCCATGACCGCCACGTTGAGGTTCTCAACGCCGGGATATTGTTCCCGCCAAACCGGCATAGAGTCGCGGATGTGATCCTGGATATCGCTGGCAAGTTCCTGGAACACGGTCGATGTGGTCCGCCCGCAGCCGGGACATGCAGCCACGACCGGCACAAACGCCCTGAAACCCATGACTTGCAGCAGCTCCTGCGCGACCTGTACCTCGCGTGTCCGGTCACCGCCCGGCTCTGGGGTCAACGATACCCGTATCGTGTCGCCGATGCCCTGCTGCAGCAGGATGCCCATGGAAGCGGACGACGAAACAATGCCTTTTGTTCCCATGCCGGCTTCGGTCAGCCCAAGGTGCAAGGCGTAATCGCAGCGGCGGGCAAGATCGGCATAAACGGCAATCAGATCCTGAACCTGGCTGACCTTGGCGGACAATATGATCTTGTCCCGGCCCATTCCCAATGCTTCAGCCCGCTGAGCGGATAAAAGTCCGGATTGAATGATCGCTTCGCGCATTACAGCCGCTGCGGACACCGGCGTTTCGCTGACCGCATTTTCATCCATAAGCCGGGTCAGAAGCTCCTGATCAAGAGAGCCCCAGTTGACGCCAATACGCACCGGCTTGTCGTGCTTGAGCGCGATGTCGATGATTTGAGAGAACTGGGTGTCCCGTTTGGCCTTGAAGCCAACGTTTCCGGGATTGATCCGGTATTTGTCGAGCGCGGCCGCACAATCGGGATAATCAGCCAGCAGCTTGTGGCCAATGTAGTGGAAGTCACCGACCAGCGGAACGTCGATGCCGATCCGGTCAAGCCGCGCCCGGATACGAGGCACCTGCGCTGCCGCTTCGGCCCTGTCCACGGTGATGCGCACCAGCTCCGAGCCGGAACGGGCAAGAGCTGCTACCTGAGCAACAGTCGCATCGGCATCCGCGGTATCGGTGTTGGTCATGGACTGAACCACAACTGGTGCTTCGCCGCCAACTAGAACATTGCCCACACGGACAGGTACGGAAACACGGCGCGGTAGCTGTTTTGCGAAATCGTCGATCATGGCATCTGCCGGTTTGGTTTGCCGTCCCGATACAGGACAGATCTATCTCTTTGCTTGATTAGTGTTCCTGCAGCCAAAGGGCAATAGCGGGCTTTGGCTTGAAGTCTGATCACGGGTTCCCACCTGAGTTGAAATCGGTATTCTGGCACCTATCCAGTTTGGGAGATTTCTACCCCGTGTTTATCACACTCCTTGAACGGTCCTGGTCCCTGGCTCAGCACAATCTGGGCACGCTGTTTAAGGCAGGCTGGGCCTATTTGCTTGTGCTTATTGCCCTCAATGTTGCGATCGGGTCGGCACTTGCGCCCGAGTCAGGCTTCAAGACCGTGTCCTATATGACCGAACCGGTCAGTGCGCCCAATGAAGGCGGGTTGCGGCTGCTGGCGGCCCTTGCAAACCTGCTGGTCGGATTTTCCATTGCCATTGCCTATGTCCGGCGCATTCTCATTGAGGCAAATGATTTCCCCCTTACCTTCGGTGGCCGGACACTCAAGGTCATCGTCAATCAGATTCTGCTGGGATTGATAGGCTTTCTATCCTTGATCCCTCTTATGATCCTTTCTTTGATAGTTGCAGCGGTGACAGCAGGGCTTGGCCTGGTGCTGATGTTCGCCGCCCCGTTCATCGCCCTCATGGTTGTTCAGAAATTCTCTGTCATCCTGCCCGCAGCGGCTGTGGATGATCCATTGACCTTGCGCGACAGCTGGCGGGCAACTCGGGGCCTTGGCTGGCCAATGGCTTTTTCTGCATTGGTCATGAGCCTGCTCGCGGGCTGCCTGACCGGACTCTGGATGCTGTTGCTGACAGCGCTTTCGGCTTTCATGCCTGCCGATCCGCTGTTGGCCCAGGTTGGGTCTGGACTCTTCCCGGCCGGAACCATGCTTATCCTGGTATGGATCTTCTCAAGCCTGCACGCCACGTTCTATGGCCTGATCCGGGAAAGGTTCGCAGCCCGGCTTGGTCTTGTCCGGGCTGATTATGAAACTGTTGATGCGAGCCGCGAGGCAGCACGTACCAAGGCAAGCCGCGCTCTGGCCCGTGCAAGATCAATGTCCCGAAAGCATCACTAGAACTCAATATCCGTCGCGGCAAAGCGGCCTCACGATATTTTTTACACTTGAACGCACTCTCATGTTGCAGTGCAGTGAAACTTGGTGAAAAGTCCCGGGCGGATATTACTGACGAGGAGGCAGGGAATGCTCGCCAAAAAAACTGCAGTGGTGACAGGTTCAACATCGGGCATCGGACTTGCCTGTGCACGCGCATTTGCCGAACAAGGTGCCAATGTTGTGATCAACGGTCTTGGTGACCTTGATGAAATCGAGGCAACACGTGCCGCCATCGAATCCGACTTTGATGTGCGTTGCGTTTATTCTGCTGCCAACATGTTGAAGCCGGACGAAATCGCCAACATGATCGGCAATGCAGAAAACGAGTTCGGCTCTGTCGATGTTCTGATGAACAATGCCGGCATTCAGCACGTTTCTCCGGTCGAAGATTTCCCGCTAGAGAAATGGGACGCGATCATCGCCATCAATCTGTCTTCCGCGTTCCATGCAATCAGCGCCGCGGTTCCCGGCATGAAGAAACGCGGCTGGGGCCGGATCATCAACACCGCCTCCGCCCATGCGCTGGTGGCCTCCCCGTTCAAGTCTGCCTATGTGGCAGCCAAGCACGGCATTGCCGGCCTGACGAAAACGGTCGCGCTTGAAGTTGCCGAGCAGGGTATTACCGTCAATGCCATCTGTCCGGGATACGTTTGGACGCCACTTGTCGAGGCACAGATCCCCGACACCATGAAAGCGCGCAACATGACCGAGGAAGAGGTCAAGCGCGATGTCATGCTCAAAGCGCAGCCCAACAAGAAATTTGTGACCGTGGAGCAGGTAGCCGGTTTCGCCGTCTTCCTGTGTTCGGACAATGCATCCGCAATGACAGGTTCCATTCTGCCGATCGACGGTGGATGGACCGCTCAGTAAGCGGGCACTCATACCAACTTCAACAGGAGCGCCGGATGCCGAGGACATCACCCAAACGGATCAATCTGGCGCTTCAAGGCGGTGGGGCGCATGGCGCCTTTACCTGGGGCGTGCTTGACTGGCTGCTGGAAGACCAGCGTTTTGTCATTGACGGCATAACAGGTACATCTGCCGGCGCGATGAACGCGGTGGTACTTGCAAGCGGATTGCAGGCTGGTGGAACGGAAGGCGCGCGTGAAAGCCTTGAATCCTTTTGGCGGCAGGTCAGTCAGACGGCGTTCCTGAGCCCGATCAAACGTTCGCCGATTGACGTTGCGCTCGGGCACTGGAGCCTTGATTTCTCGCCCAGCTATCTGGCGTTCGACCTTATGTCCCGGTTTTCATCGCCTTATGAATTCAACCCATTGAACATCAATCCGTTGCGCGACGTTGTTGAGGAAGTCGTCGATTTCGACCGTGTGCATCATTGCTCGAACTTGAAGCTGTTTGTTGCCGCCACCAACGTCTTTACCGGCAAGATCCGCGTTTTCAGCGAAAAAGATGTAACGCTTGATGCGGTGATGGCCTCCGCCTGTCTGCCACACCTCTTCCAAGCGGTGGAGATTGATGGAGAACCCTATTGGGACGGTGGATACATGGGTAATCCGCCGCTCTATCCGCTGTTTTACGGAACCAAGACGGCTGATGTTGTTCTCATACAGATCAACCCTGTCGAGCGCCGGGAAGTACCGCGTTCGGCCCGGGAGATCCTGAACAGACTCAACGAAATCACGTTCAATTCGACCCTGCTGCGGGAATTGCGTGCGGTGGATTTTGTCAGTCGCCTGATCGAGGACGAAAAGCTGCCGGCTGGCGAATACACGAAGGTGCACATGCACCGCATTTCCGGCGAAGAATTGAAGCCTCTTCAGTCGTCTTCCAAGGTCAACGCGGAATGGTCTTTCCTGTCCCATTTGAAGGAAATTGGCCGAAAAGCCGCTCAGGAATGGGTGGAAGAAAACTTCGACCAGATCGGTGTACGATCAACGGTCGATCTGCGCGCGGAATTCGGCTGATCCCGCTACGCCGGCGTTTCTTAGCAATCTATTACCGTTAACGGAATGGAAAGCGCCAATTGCGGCCCGCCTTGCAATTTGCAACGCAGTCAACGTGAACAAATAATTAACAAGATCAATATCTTGGGATTGGAACTTTATTCAAATCTATAACTTGTAGATGCCTCTCGGAAAACGAATTGGCAAGGGTTTTGCGATAGGGTTGGCACGCTGATTGTCAGGTTGTGCGTCGTCAGCGACATTGGATGGAAGAGGCAGGCAACTGCGACCCCGCCTGCTTCTTCCGTCCGACCTCTTTTCGTGAAACTCATCGGAATTGTTAGCGTGAACGCGACTTAGCGAGTCACGACGATCCGCGTGTTTTTCTTCCCGTTTTTCTTAATCAGGGAAAACAACCGTGCCGCATTGTCCGGATGCAGCCGGACACAGCCATGAGAGGCCGGGCGGCCAAGGTTCTTGATCTGATCGGTGCCGTGGATCGCGTAGCCTCCGTAGAAGAAAACGGAATGGGGCATCGGCGCGCCGTGGTATTTTTTGGAAAAATACCGCTTGTACATCCGGTTCGGGCGGAAGGTTCCGACCGGTGTGCGGTAGCCGCGCCGTGCCGTGGACACGGGCCAGGAGTGGCGCGGAAAGCCATTGATATAAACACGCATCCGCTGATCGGACAGATCGATCTTGGCAACAATCGAAGCTGCCTGCGCTTTAATGCCGCCAGGAACAGTAAGACCAAGAAAAAAACAAGTAACCAGAACAAAAAACAATCTCATTGAGCATCCCCTTAAACAACGGCTAATTAACACGATTTTATTAGTGTCACCAAAGGGTTTTATGAAATCCACCTATCGCTTGACCAAGCTGCCGTGCGGCCCCACTTTAAGGTTCTGCCGCCGGTTACTATGTTAGGAACAAGACTCCAGATCAGGACCCGATTATGCGATCCAGTTTTTCAGCACGCCATGCGTTCAGGTTTCTCGCGGTTACGGCTGCAACAATGATTTCTCTTACGGCGCCTGCCGCTTTGGCCCAGGACGTTGACAAGATTATCGCGGACAAGGGCTGCGAGGATTGCGACTTGCGCCTGCGTGAGCTGCGTCATCTGGAAATCGAGAGTGCCAATTTCACAGATGCAGTCTTGCGCGAAGCAGACATGAAAGAGGCTATCCTTCCGAACAGCTCTTTCCGGAACGCCGATCTCCGCCGGACCGAACTGGAGCGGGCCAATCTGTCAGGCAGCGATTTTTACAAGGGAGCCATGCGTGGCATTGATATGGAAAAGGCCAATATCAGCGGCGCCAAGTTTCAACGTGCGGACCTTCGCAATTCCGACCTGAATGATTCGAATATGGAAGGCGCTGATTTCACCAAGGCCGATCTGCGGGATGCGTCCCTAATTCGGGTGAAGGGCGCCAATTCGATTTTTGCAAACGCCAAGATGGATATTGTCGACCTGGAACGCAGCGACCTCAGGGGCGCCGACTTTTCAAATGCCCGGCTGAAATACTCAGACCTTGACCGGGTCGACGCAAGCGGAGCCTCATTTGAAGGCGCCGACCTGACAGGTGTTCGTTTTTCCAGCGCCAACCTGAGCGGTGCAAATTTGAAAGGTGCGGATCTGTCAAGCGCGCTCCTGCGCCATACACGGCTCAATGATGTGGATCTGACGGCCGCAAAAGGGCTTGATCCGGAAAGAGTCATCGGAGCCTGCGGTAATGAGAACACCATGGTGCCTTATGGCGTTGAGCTGAAAACCTGCGCCGAATAGGCCCACCTTGCTCCTGACTAAACGGTTTTTGAGTTTGCCACCCTGGAAAAGCGGATGCTTTGTTCAGGAACCGTGAACCTTGGCATCCAAGGCTTTATCAGGATTGCGGGACTTCAGCGTCCTAGGCTCAGGTTTTCACTCAGGTTGGCGGGTAACGACAGACAGATCTGCTGTCAGCAGCAAAAAACGCGGTCTGTGACCGCGCTCTATCAAATACGTGAGATTGGTATCAGTCGAACAGGTCGAACGAGAACCGGTAGCTGGCACCCAGGCCAATCGAGAACTGGTCCTTGCTGCCTGCACTGGCGATCGGGCTGTCCGCCGCGTCACCAACCAGCCGATCATAGCCGCCCTGCAGGTGCAGCCGGACATCTTCGTTCAGGTCATAACTGGCCCGCGCCGAAATACCGACGGATTTGAAACCAGCCCCGGGGTCATAGGCCGTTAGCCGGCCGCCACTAGCTGCAGCTTCTGCCGCACTCACACCGAAGTAGGTATCCATGTAACCGCCAGCGGCAAAATCAGCTCTCGGTCCGAAGCTGAACTCCAGTTTGTCGGTCGGATAGATGATCGCATCGGCGCCAATCTGACCCACCTGGCTGGTGTGTCCATTGATGCCCTGGCGGAGTTCGGCAAAGACCCGGTAATGCTCGGTTCTGAAACCGCCGCCGAGCCCCAGCTCCAATGCCCAGTCAACGGTGTTGGTTCCGGTCAGATCCGCGCTGTCGCTGGCCTTACGCTCACCAATAAAGCTGAACGACGGATAAACGAACACGCCCCGCTTTTTCCGGCCATCTGCAACCTGCCCAAGGCCCGGGAGGTAAAAGTTTGCGACCGAGACAATCGGAAACGGATAGACCAGATAGGAATCGGCGGCCTCATAGCGCGGCTTCACCATGGCGCCAATGCCGAGGTCAAAAACGTACTGACGGACCGGCTGAGCCGTGTTTTGGCCGTCCAAAGCATCTTGCGCGTGGCCAGAGCCGGTGGCAGCGACAATCGCTGCGGCGGCGAGAAGGCTTCGGCCCTTGGGAAACTTCATATCGCAAACCTGCGGGTACTGAGATCGATCTGATTGTCTTATTAGTACATCAAAGCGTTGCTGACAGGCTACCGGCCCGGGAATTGTTCCGGCGTGTTGCATTTGCGCACCAGTCAGGCCAGCAGGGACCGCACCTCTTTAACCGTGACCTCAAAACGGAAAAAACTGCGCCTTGCAGTTACGTGCTGTGGCCGCTACATGAACTAACAACAAATCAATTCTATCGGCGATGGACAAATACCGATGCGCGCTATTCTCGATGTCGTTCTGCTGGTTCTCAACCTTTACATCTACGTCATTATCGCAAGCGCGATCTTTTCATGGCTTTATGCCTTCAATATCGTCAATTCCAGCAATCAGGTGATCGCGACGATTGGCCAGGTCCTCTACAATCTGACCGAGCCTGCCTTGCGCCGGATCCGCCCGTTCATGCCCAATCTGGGCGGTGTTGATCTGTCGCCGATTGCCCTGCTGCTCGGGATCTTCCTGATCCAGAACATCATTATCCGCTACATCTACCCGAACGTCTTTTGAGATCGTAAAACCCTGATTTCAAAGCGCTGGCTCTGACGCTTCAAACTCAACTTCAGGTGGGAGTATGAGCGAAGCCGCGAAAGATGGACGGCGGCCGCTCGGCAATTGCTATCAATCCTTCGATACAGCCCTTCGGGTGTCCTCAGGATAAGGCTGCTGAGGGAGTAAGGTGGTAAGCGCCAAACACCACCAAGTACCTCGTATCTTCAGATCCGGCCGGGATTCGTTACCGTCCCCGCCTCAGTCTTCCAGCGGCCGGGCTTCTTCAGCCAGCATGATCGGAATACCGTTGCGGATCGGATAAGCCAGCTTCGCCGCGCGCGACACAAGCTCCTGCTTCTCCCGGTCATATTCCAGTGTTGTTTTGGTCACCGGACAAACCAGAAGCTCCAGGAGTTTCGGGTCGACCTGGCGTTCCGCCTGTTCGTTCATGCTTACCGTTCCTTGGCTGCGCGGCTATTGAAGCGTGGTACCGCCGTCGCCGTTGTTCATTCTGGCCATATCCATTTCGTTGATTGCAATCAACGTTTCGGCGCGGGTCTTAAGGTCGCGGGCTTCCAGCAGCAGCTGTTTTTCCTGCGGCCCGAAGGGGCACATCATGCAAAGCGCGTTGACCAGCACTTCCGTTTCAGCTTCGGAAACACTCTGCCAATCCGCTTCCAGATTGTTTGCATCCAGATAGTCCCGAAGGGCTTTCAACAGCCCATGCCTGTCGACATCTTCCTCGCCCATGCCGCAATGCAGATCATCAGAGAACGAGGCGAAGTCACATTCCACTTGCCGGAACGCGGTGATGGTATCGAGCTCGCGCCCCACTTCAAAACGGGTCACGCCCTGAAGAGTGATCATGTAGCGGCCATCGCCAGATTCCTGAAAACTGGTTAGCCGGCCCACACAGCCCACATTGGCCAGCATGGGCTTGTCTTCATCCAGATCCATCAGATCAACATCGGGCGATGGTTGAACCATGCCAATTAGCCGGTTGCCGGCCAGGGCCGCATCCACCATGTCGATATAACGCGGTTCAAAAATGTTCAGCGGCAGCTGGGTCCGCGGCAAAAGTAGCGCACCCGAAAGGGGAAATACGGGCAGGATTGGCGGAAGGTCCGCAATCGTTTCGTAAATCGCATTCCCAGCCTGCATGGCCATTACCCTTCCAGATCAACTGCATTCATCGCGCTTGTCCAGAATGTCCACGCGCGGGCCCCATCCGGAAATATGTGTTGCAGCTGGTCGGCGGGTCAAGAAAACAGCACGGCAGACAGCTTACGGCGGCCGTAATTTGTCGCAGGTTCCTTGGCCCCCCAGGCCTCGAAAAACTGCAGCAGCTGCTTACGCGCGCCGTCCTCGTTCCACTCGCGGTCGCGGCGGACAATTTCGATCAAGTGATCGACAGCACCGGTCTTGTCACCATTGCCGTTGAGGCCGAGCGCCAGATCGTACCGTGCCTGATGATCAAGCGGATTGCTCTCAACCTTGTTCTGCAGCTCGGCCAGATCGCCAAGCGCTTCAGCCTGTTCTGCCAAATCCAAGGCTGCCTTTGCAGCGGCATAGGCCGGATCGGACTGCTTGTCTTCCGGCACCATCTCAAGTGCCTGTTTTGCACGCTCGATCTCATTGGCGCCCAAATAGCATTGCGCAAGACCGCTGATTGCACGGACGTTATCCGGCTCCATTTGCATGACCGCACCAAACAGCTGTGCCGCCTGTCCGAAGTCTTTCGTGCTAAGAAGCTCCTCAGCCTGCGCCAGAAACTCATCCGCCTGGCTGGCCGGTGCCGCACCGCCGAGTTTTTCAATAAACGCCTTTACCTGGCTTTCGGATTGCGCGCCCATGAAGCCGTCGACCGGCTGGCCATCCTTAAAGGCAATGACGGCCGGAATGGATTGAATACCCATTTGTCCGGCGACTTCGGGATGCGCCTCAATGTCCATCTTGGCGAGTTTGACCGCACCCTTGGCAGCTTTCACCGCACCCTCGATGATGGGTGTCAATTGCTTGCACGGTCCGCACCAGGGTGCCCAGAAGTCGACCAGAACCGGTTGTGTCTTCGAAGCCTCAATGACGTCCTGCATGAAGGTTTGGGTCGTCACGTCCTTGATGAGATCAGCATCTCCGCCAGCGCCGCCGTTTCCGCCCTGGCCGCCATCACCGTAGCCGCCACCCATACCGCCGCCAAAGCTGCCGCCGAACTGGCCGCCGACGGAATAATTGCCCGAATTCATTCTATGTGCCTCAAATCGTCTGGGCCGCACCACGGTCATTTCCGGATGCCGGCCTCATCAAGTTCGCCCGAAACTACCCCTAACATGGAGCCATATACACGGAATTACAAACCCGCTTCCTGGGCTTCGGCGCTGACGGCAAGGATTTGCACGTCATGGCCGCAAGCCTTTGCAAAGGATATGAGATCATCCCGGGAAATCGTCGTGGTCGCATCATTGGAAAGCGGGTGATAGTTCAAGACATCCTGCTGCATCATCGCCGCATCAAACACGGGCGTGACCCTGTGGTCGGTTTTGTCATTGATCAGTGAAAACGGTGTGACTGAACCAGGCGTGACACCAAGCACCTCCATCAGGAGGTCGGCATTTCCAAAAGATACCCGTCCCTGCGCACCGATGACCTGATGGATTTTTTTCAAATCAATCGTCGCGTCATGCAACGCGACCACCAGAAACAACCGGCCCTTCTTGTCTTTTACGAACAGGTTCTTTGTGTGCCCGCCGGGGATCCGGTCATGCAGATCGCCGGATTCGGCCACCGTGAACACCGGTTGGTGGTCCAATGTCGTCACCTTGATGCCGAGGTCGTCGAAAAAGGTCATCAGATCGTCGCGGCTTGCAGGCATGAAAGGTCCTCAAATTGCCAGGAGTTTCGCGGTATCTAACGTGAAGGCGGAGACGCCACAAGCTGAATTTGCGCGCGAAAGCTGGCAGTTACCCTATAAAAACAACCTTCTCCGTCCATGAGAAATCCACAGACCGCAGTGGAAAAAATTTCTTGTAATTTGTCTGTTGCAATCCGTCTCGGCTTGGTCCATATACTGCGCACCTCGCTGACGGAGGGCGCTGAAAAGCGACCGGGTCGGCAAAAAACGCGGGTGTAGCTCAGGGGTAGAGCACAACCTTGCCAAGGTTGGGGTCGTGGGTTCGAATCCCATCGCCCGCTCCAGTTTCCAAAAGGCTCAGCAGAAATGCTGAGCCTTTTTTGGTTTCCGCACTCTCAGATAGGAGCCGCGTGGTTGCCAGTTTTCCCGTGTGATGCCCGATCTCCGGTCAAATCTGGTTATTGCTTCTGATCAATGTGGCCCGCCACAATCAAATGGCATAGTCTCCTGACTGGAGAAAGTTCATGCCTGTTTTGAGATCAGGCTGATGCGAGAGGAGAGACTGGCTTGAAAGTCTGGCAAACGTTCATTCGTTCCGGGTTCGCGGTAGTTACACTGGCGGCCCTCTCTGCTCCCGGCTGGGCCGCCGATGCTGTCAATGGCAAGGCGCTGGCGCTGCAATGGTGCGCATCGTGTCATCTGGTTTCCAATGACCAGACCAGCGCAAGCGGCGCTTCCCTGCCGAGTTTTTACGATATCTCCCGTGATCTTTCTTTCAACGAAGCAGCGCTGAAGACATTTCTTGCCGACCCGCATCCTCAAATGCCGAACATGTCCTTGACCAATCTGGAGATTGCAGACCTCGCTCGCTACATCGACACCTTGGAGAATTGAGCCATCCCCTGAGGGTTTTTCGGCAGGAACCGTTCCTATTCCGGCCCAAGCCGAAAGACTGCCCGCATGGCCGCATGGAAGGAGCCGGCGTCTGCCGAGGTGCCGGCATCAAGGACCTCATCGGCCAATCCGTCGTTGAATACTTCAATATCCTGCATCGTTCGGGCTAACGCCGGCGTCGCCAGAATGTGATCCAGGGCCTGCCCTTTGCCCATGTGAATTACCGTTCGCCTCAAATCGAGCGGCAACGCAGCGTCAAGCTGATGAAGACGGTTGCCTTCCAGATCCGGATTGCCGGTATCATCCGGATCTCCCAGCAGCAGGCGTAAAGCGGCACCATCACCCGTCACATTGAAATCGCCTGCAACAGCGATCAGCGCTTCTTTCTCGGTATCCAGGATCCGTTCGACCATCAACCTGAGATCGAGCGCTTGCGCCACCCGCTTGACCGACGCCAGAAAATACCCCTCCGCCCAGCATGACACCGATTTCCAGGAAAACGGCGCGACCTTGCCACCGGGGATCGGAGCTGCGATCGGCGCCCGCAAATGCACAACAAAAACATGCAGCGGCGCTGCCAGCCCGATGTCCAGTTTCACCTGCAGGATCGGCCGGTCGAACAAAATGTTCTGGGGCTCTGAAAACGGTGGCTCGGCATGTTGCGGTTGCCAGAGTGGCGCATTCATATGCGGATGCAGGTGAACCTTTGTCTCCAGGATCGGGAATTTGCTCAAGACCATCAGGTTGTGGCGGCTGTCTGGTCCGCCGGTATCCTCCCTGACACTGAATGCGCGATAAAAATCCTGATATGCAGTGCCTTCAATCAGCGCATCCAGCGCCAGAAACTGCCTGAGTTTCTCACCCCGGACTTTCTGGGCGTTCACTTCCTGCAGGCACAGGATATCTGCTTCCAGTTCGGTCAGCTTGGGACGTAGCGCCTGAATGCGAGGCTCAAGAAGATCCTGCCGGAACTTGTCATCGCCAAAAGATTCAATATTGAAGGTCGCAAGATGCAGCACGAAACAGTCCGGGGTCGAGTGGATTGGCCATTCCTTCTGAGACCATAGCCTTGCCCCGCGGGCGATGATAGGACAAGTCCGCTTCTTTAAGTTCATAGAGAGATCCCAATGAACGCAGAGACATGCCCATGCGGATCGGGCGCGCCTTTCGAACGCTGTTGCGCACCTTTTCTGGAAGGCAGCGCATTACCGCCGACGGCGGAGACCCTTATGCGCTCGCGCTATTCTGCCTATGTGCGGCATGAGATTTCCTATTTGAAAGACACCCTCTGGCCGAGATTTCAGCCGTCCTTTGACTTTGCCGCCACGGCCAATTGGGCCTCCGGCAATCACTGGACCGGATTGCAGGTGCTGGAGACTGGCAAGGGCACGGAGCGCGATCGCGATGGCACGGTCCTGTTTGAAGCGAAATACCTTGCCGGCGGCCAACTGCACACACATCGGGAATTGAGTTTGTTCAGAAAGAAGGCTGGGCGCTGGTACTACGTTGAGGCCCTGCCTGAAAACTAGGTCATGGACCCAGGCAGGGAAATGCCCGCGGGGGCTGGTACGCGGGCATATCCGTTCAAATCGGCTCAGTTCCGTCCCGCCATGACGCCGCCGTCCACATCCCAGATTGCTCCCGTCACCCAGCCGGCTTCATCAGACAGGAGAAATTCGGCGGTTGCCGCTACATCCTCCGGCGTGCCGATCCGGCCAATCGGATGAAAGGCATTAAAACCGTCTTTCAAAGTCTTCGAGATTTGGTCTTCGGGAATAAAGGCGCCGTAGATCGGCGTTTCGACAACAGCCGGGGCAACGGCATTAACGCGGATGTTGTTCCCGCCAAGTTCCATCGCCAGATGCTGGGTCATGGCATGAAGCCCTGCCTTGGCCATGGAATAAGCCGAAGAGGGCGTGGCCTTCACCGCCTGATGGGCCCACATCGAGCCAATATTGACGATTGAGCCGCCGTTATTGGCGACCATGTTGCGAACGACTTCCTGCGTGATGAGAAACAGCCCCCTATTATAAGCGTGATAGCGATCGTAGTCGGTAGCGGAATGGTCGAGAAATGGTTGTGGGCTGAAATAACCGGCCGCGTTGACCAGGTACGCGATTTGGCCGTCATGGGCCTGAAGCAGTTTAATCACATGATCGACGCCCGCAGGATCGGTGATATCAACGGCCCATAGACGGATATCGGCGCCCGTTTGGCGCTCAATTACCGTCTTCGCCTTATCCAGCTTTTCTTGGGATCGACCAATCAGGATTAAGGGAATGCCGCGCGCTGCTAGGCGCTCTGCGGTAGCCAATCCAATACCGGATGTTCCACCAACAACGACTGCTGCGCCGATTTCTTTTCCTTGATTAATGGTCATTGCACTCTCCTTCGCAATCAATTTATCTACCTATTGATAGGTAGGCATCACGTTCAGCAATTGGGTATTGCCCTGTCACCTGTCAAGACCTATCTATCGAAAGGTAGGGAGCTTGAGAGAAATGGCTGAAAACGTTTCCGGCACCGAAGATCGTATTCTGGATCTGGCGGAATCGCTGATCCGCAAAAACGGGTATAATGGCTTCAGCTTCCGCGACATAGCCGCCGGGATTGGCGTGAAAAGCGCAAGCGTCCACTATCATTTCCCGACGAAGGCGGCGCTCGGTGCCCGCGTTGCCAGGCGTTACACGGACCGGTTTCTGGACACCCTTGGCGACCCGGATAAGGCCCCTGAGGATGCCAATGCTGTCATTGACAAGGTTCGGGCACTGTTTCGATCCGCGATGTTAGAGGATGGCCGCGTGTGCCTTTGTGGTGTGCTCGCGGCCGAGTCGGTTGGTTTGCCCGATGAAGTCGCTGCCGAAGCGAAAGCATTTTTTACCAGACTGACCGACTGGTTGAGCACAGCCCTGAGCCACTCAACCTGGGGAAAAGATCAACCAGCGGAGGCAGTCCACACTCAGGCCTTGAGGGCCGTTGCGCTGTTCGAAGGTGGATTGCTCATCGCCCGAATTCAAAACGACACGAACCTTTTTGATTTGCTTTGAGCCGCTTGCCTGGCATCAGGTTTTCTGGACAGATGCCCTTGCGCTGACCCTATCTGTGATGGAGATTTTCGCATGCAGTTCGCCCGTTATCCCAGCCTCGAAGGCCGGACCGTTTACATTACCGGCGGCGCCTCGGGAATTGGCGCCGACATGGTCCGCGCCTTTGCAGATCAAGGCTCAAGGGTCGGCTTTGTCGATATTGACGAAGACAACGGAACCGCACTTGCAGATGAACTTGGAGAGAACGTCGTTTTTGCCGCCTGCGATCTCAGGGACATTGAGAGCTTGAAACAGGCATTTGCCGCGCTTGAAGGCGCGATTGGAGCGGCTGAAGTTCTCGTCAACAATGCGGCCCGGGACGACCGCCACGGCTGGCAGGACGTCACGCCGGAGTATTACGACGAGCGCATTTCAACAAATCTGCGCCACATGTTCTTTGCCACCCAGGCCGTGGCCCCGGCCATGATTGCCGCCGGTAAGGGGTCAATCATCAACATGGGCTCCAATTCCTGGTGGGAAGCTGTTGGCGGCATGCCGGCCTATACGTCCGCCAAGGCCGCGGTCCACGGCATGACCCGCTCGTTTGCCCGCGACCTTGGTCCGCACCGCATCCGGGTCAACACTGTGGTACCCGGGTGGGTGATGACCGAACGCCAGAAGGAACTGTGGGTTACGCCTGAAGCGCTGGCGCGCCACCTGGAAAACCAGTGCCTGCCCGATCCGGTCGAGCCGGTCTATGTGGCTCGCATGGTTCTGTTCTTGGCATCCGACGATGCCGCCATGTGCACGGCCAACAATTTCATGGTCGAAGCCGGCTCGATTTGAGCCGGGTTTCTTAATGAAAATTGCGACCGCCCGGTAGGGCTTTCAAGGTTGGCTTCTCCGTCCGCCGCGTGGCCAGTTGGGCAATGTCCTGTTGAAGCTCCGGCACTTCCTGCATCAACTGGACCAGACGGCTGGCGGGCTTGATTTTTTCCGACAGCTCGATCACCGGGCGCTTCACCTCGTCGGCGCGGGCAAGGCCTGCGTCTTCCAGTGACATGTCGGACAGACGCTCCAGCAGCGGTGTTGCATCTTCCACATGATCGGCCACCAGATGGATCACCCCGGCCTCGGACTGCAGCCGGCCGGTCACCTTCTGAAACCGGCAGCCGAGCACCAGCGGCCGGTATTTTTCAAACACCTTTGGCCAGACGATGATGTTGGCAATGCCGCCTTCATCTTCCAGGGTCAGGAAAATCACGCCCTTGGCCGACCCCGGCCGCTGACGCACCAGAACCAGACCGGCGACCGTCACCCGGCGCCCTGCCGGCGTGTTTGCCAGGTCCGCGCACGGCAGCACCCTCATGCGGGAAAGGTCGCTGCGCACAAACGCCACCGGATGCGCCTTCAGGGACAGGCTAAGGCTCTTGTAGTCGGCCATCACATGAGCTCCGGGCAGCATGGACGGCAGATCCGCATCCGGCTCTGGTCTGAGGTCGGCCAGCTCTGCGGTGTCGAAAAGCGGCAGGCGGTCCCTGGTACCGCCCTGCTCCAGCCCTTGCGCTGCCCATATGGCCGCGCGCCGGTCCAGCCCGAGCGAGCGGAAGGCATCAGCTTCCGCCAGACGCTGGATGACAGAACGCCCAAGCCCCGTACGCAGCCAGAGATCGCGTACGGAATCATAACCCACACCGCGCAGGGCAATCAGCGTTTCCGCGTCGGCTTCCTTTAGTCCCTTCACGGTCCGCAGACCAAGCCGGACGGCCCGCTCCGAACGGACCACGCCCTGCATGTCCCGGTGCCGTGGATGCAGCCGTCCGGCAGCCTTCACCCCCGGCTCCAGCGCCGCATCCCAACCGGACAGGTTGATATCCACCTCCCGCACCTCGACCCCGTGTTCCCTCGCATCGCGCACAAGCTGGGCCGGCGCATAAAATCCCATCGGCTGGGAATTCAAAAGCGCAGCGCAGAACACATCCGGATAGCGCGCCTTGATCCACGAAGAGGCATAGACAAGCAGGGCAAAGCTCGCGGCATGGCTTTCAGGAAAGCCGTATTCGCCAAAGCCCTCGATCTGGCGGAAGCAGCGCTCGGCGAACTCCCGGTCGTAGCCGTTTGCCGCCATACCCTCGATCATCTTGGTCTGGAAGGTGCCGATAGTGCCGACCCGCCGGAACGTTGCCATCGCCCGGCGCAGCCTGTCAGCCTCGCCAGGGGTAAAGCCTGCCGCAACAATGGCGATTTTCATCGCCTGTTCCTGAAACAGCGGCACGCCCATGGTCTTGCCGAGCACCTCTTCCAGCTCTACCGAGGGATAGGTGACCTTTTCCACGCCCTGCCGCCGCCGCAGGTAAGGATGCACCATGTCGCCCTGGATCGGGCCCGGGCGCACAATCGCAACTTCAATGACCAGATCATAAAATTTTTCAGGCCGGAGGCGGGGCAGCATGGACATTTGCGCCCGGCTTTCCACCTGAAAAACCCCGATGGAATCGGCCCGGCACAGCATGTCGTAAATTTCCGGCTCCTCGGCCGGAATGCTGGAGACCGAATGTTCAACCCCGTAATCGCTCCGCAGCATGTCGAGCGCCTTGCGGATCGCCGACAGCATACCAAGCGCCAGAATGTCGATCTTCAGGATGCCGAGCGAATCCAGATCGTCCTTGTCCCACTCGATCACCGTGCGGTCTTCCATGGCCGCATTCTGGATCGGCACCACTTCATCAAGGCGGCCACGGGTAATGACAAACCCGCCCACATGCTGCGACAGGTGGCGCGGAAAGCCGATCAGGGTGCGGGCAAGGTCCAGCACCTGAACCAGCAGCGGATCGGCCGGATCCATCCCGGCTTCGCGCACCTGGGTGTCTTCCGTGCCCGCCGACGAGCGGCCCCAGACGGTGCCGGCCAGAGCCCCGATGGCATCTTCCGACAGACCGAACACCTTGCCGACCTCGCGCAGGGCAGAGCGGGAGCGGTAAGTGATCACGGTGGCGGCGAGCCCGGCCCGCTCCCGGCCGTACTTCTCGTAAATATACTGGATCACCTCCTCGCGCCGCTCGTGCTCGAAATCGACATCGATGTCCGGTGGTTCGCGCCGCTCCGGCGAGATAAAGCGCTCAAACAGAAGATCGGCCCGCTCCGGATCCACTTCGGTAATGCCAAGGCAAAAGCAGACAGCGGAATTGGCCGCCGACCCCCGCCCCTGACACAAAATACCGCGGGTGCGTGCAAAGCGGACAATGTCGTAAACGGTCAGGAAATAGGGTGCGTAATCAAGGTCGGCGACCAGCGCCAGCTCGTGGGCGATGGCATTTTCCACCTTTTCCGGCGCGCCGTCGGGATAACGGCGACGCTTGCCTTCTGCCGTCAGGCGGACCAGCTCGTCCTGCGGCGTTGCGCTCTCCCCGCAGGGTTCTTCAGGATACTCATAGGCCAGATCATCGAGCGAAAACGTCACTTCCTCCAGGATCTTCAGGCTCTCGCGCAGAGCGGCAGGAGCGCCCCCGAAGAGGTGCGCCATTTCCTCTGCGCTTTTCAGATGCCGCTCGGCATTGGCCTCCAGCTTCCGCCCTGCCGTCTCCAGCTTCTCATGCAACCGGATCGCGGTCACCACATCCTGCAGGGGCCGCCTGTCCGGCGCGTGATAAAGCGCGTCATTGGTGGCCAGGAGCGGCACGCCGCTGGTGTCTGACAGGGAAAGGGCAAGCTGCAGGCGGCGGCGGTCCAAGGCCCCGCGCGACAAGGCGCAGCCAAGGCGGAGATGGGCACCAAAATCCTGGCTCAGACGCCGCAGTGGCACGGCCACCCTGTCCGTATCCGGCAGCCCCGGCGGCAACAGAAGCGCCATCGGCATGCCACCTTCAAGACGGCTCATGTCCTCCAGCACCAGATGGCACTCGCCCTTGGCCGCGCGCCGGTTGCCCGTTGTCAAAAGCCGGGTGAGGCTGCCATAGGCGGCCCGGTTCTGCGGCCAGACCAGAAGGTCCGGCGTACCATCCAGAAACGACAGCCGGCAGCCGGGAATGAACCGCCCCCCGGTTTCCTTTGCTGCCATGTGGGCCCGCACGACACCGGCCAGCGAATTGCGGTCGCACACGGAAAAGCCGGCGAGCCCGAGCGCGCTGGCTGTCATTGCCAGCTCCTCCGGATGGGACGCGCCCCGCAAAAAGGAGAAATTGCTGGCCGTGCACAATTCGGCAAAGGCGGGGTCCGTGATCATGCGAACACCCCTTGCAGATACCAGCGCGGCTGAACGGTTTCGCGGGCATAAAGCCCTTCCCGGTAAAGCCAGAACCGGCGCCCGGCCTGATCCTCGATACGGAAATAATCCCGTGTCACTCCCTCCCGCGCAGTAGAGGGCAATTCGGCAGCTCCCACCCACCAGGGCGGCGCGATCCGTTCCGGGCCTTCAGAGCGGGTGACCTGATAGAGCGTCTTGCGCCAGCGGAAGCGCAGCGGCGGACCTTCCGGCACCATGGCGACCGCTTCCACCGGCTCTGCCGGATCAAACAGCCTGAGGGGCCGTTCCAGGGGCATCTGCGAAGCTTCGGCCTCCGCCCACAAGGAGGGCGGTTCGTCCAAACCGAGACCAAAATCATCCCCGCCAAGGGCAACAGAGGAGAAACCTTGCCAGCACAAAGCCTCCTCGCGCACGGCCGCTGCCGGAACCAGTTGCGTCTGGGATTCCGGCAAATGCCGGTCCACGGGCAGCAGACGGGTCACACGCTCAAGCCCAAGCCGGGCGCCAAGCCGGTCGATCAAACCATCGAAATCCGCCTCGGCTTCTACCCTGCCGCACCCGCTCAAATCCGGCTGGGTTGGGTCCGCAACCTGTGCCTCCAGAACCGCAAGCCGGATGAGGTCATAGCCATAACCCGCATCCAGCACGCTTTCGTCCGCTTTCAGCTTTTCGGCAAACAGCGCCAGGATCCGTTTGGCAGACCGCAAAGGGCAGCTGGTGCCGACGGCAATTTTCTGGACCGCGCCATCCACCCGGTAAAGCGCCAGCTCGAAAGCCCGGCCGCCTTCCGCCCGCCGTTCCAGCGACGCACACAGCTGGCCGGCCAGCGACAGGGTAACCGCGCTGACATCCTCAAGCCGCCCGATTGGCTCAAAGAACCGCCGTTCGGCCACGATCAAAGGCGCGGCAAACCGGGGCGAAATCGGCTCACCTTCCCGGCCAAATGCCTGATCCAGCCGGCGCACCAGTTGGGCCCCGAACCTGTTCGCCAGCGGCGCCCGCGGGCGGGCGGCAATATCGCCAACCCGTGTGAGACCAACCCGCTCCAGCCCCTCCACCGTCTCACTCTCCAGCCTGAGGGCCGCAAGCGGCAGTTCTGCAAGGGCGGTCTCCTGCCCATCCGGCGGCACACAGGCCCCGCCGCCATAGCGCGCCATTGCCCAGGCGGCTCCCGGCGTATCGGCAAGCGCCCCGCGCACGGTGAAGCCCTGAGCTTCAAGGCGCTGCACCACATCAGCCAGCAAGGCGTCCTCGCCGCCGAACAGATGCGCACAGCCGGTGATATCGAGGAAGAGGCCATCCGTGCCGTCAAGCGCCACCAGCGGCGTATAGCGATCGCACCAGTCGGCAATGAAGCCCAGCAAGGCGGCGTCCAGCTCCGGCGCTTCCTCCTCGGCAAGAAGTCCCGGCACCCGGGCGCGGGCATCGGCCAAGGCCTCTCCCCTGCGCAGGCCCAGAGCCCGCGCCGGAGCCGTCAGTGAGACAATCCGCTGGGCGTTCCTGATTTTAGCCACCACCACAAGCGGCGGCTCACCCCCGGCGTCCGCCCGGGAAAGCGACGAGCCTTGCGCCGGTTTCTTCTGCCTCCACGACGGGCCCAGCACCCGGCGCAGGATCCGGTCGCAGGGCAGTTCCGCGAACCAGAGGGAGAGAATGCGCTGGCGCGGAAAATTCTTTCGCAGCATGTCTCCACTCCAGGTCAAGATGGCCGGGGCGGCCATCGCGGTTTCTCGACAGTTCCACATGCCAGACTGGCTGGCCGAGCCCGGCATGGGGCCCATCCTTCATCAACTCCGGAGCACATGACGTCCCCGGTTCAACACACCAGCGGGTCAGCGCCGCTGTCGGCTCCATCGCCACGCCGTGGCGCACCAGAAACGCCGGCACACCACTGGTCTGGGCGCGCAACAGCAGCCGCCGGGTCGCTGTCAGATCCAGAGCCTTGTATGCGCCCTGCACCTCGCCGATCACCGCCGCCAGGGCGGTACAGCGGGCTCCTTCCTCCATGGCCCAAAGATGTTCCTCGATCCGGCGCGGCTGCACCGTCACCAGCCGGGCCGGGTCAATGCCGAACCGGATAAGTCCCGGTCCGTGAAGCTGTCCGGCTTCCCGTTTGCTGAGCGGGTCCTGAACCCAAAGCACCGCGCCGGGGCGCGCCGCCATGAGCCTTGCAAGCAGGGCAAAAACAAAGCCGGAGACCGCGCCGGCGTTCCGGCTTTCCGCGCTCACCACTTCGTGCAAGGCGCCCAGGCCAAGTCCTCCGGCGGCAAACAGGCCATCCAGGTCCTCAAGGCCGAAGGCCAGCGGCTGACCCGCCACCGGATCTGAAAGACCAGCCGGCCCCTGCTCTTTGGCGGAAGTAGCAGGGGCCGGAACAAGCTGGCACCCGGAGGGGAGGCGTCCCTCCATGACCGCAATGCGGTGGCGCAGCTCGGCAAGGTTTGTCCGGTTTTCACCCCGGTCTTTTGTCCGGTTCCATGGTGCCCGTTCCTGGGGAGGGCTCTTCACGGCCTGTCCAATCACTCCAGAGTCAATGTTCTCTATTTGTTCTTATTGATTCCGGAGACCGGCCCCAGAGTCAAGAGGTTTTGCCCCTCCCTTTGCAACACATTCTGCATTTCTCCAGACCATAGGGAAAAGCCCTTGCGACCTCGCGCAAAAGTGAAATCCGCAAGGCCCTGCAATAGCGACGGAATTTTAAGTCCCTCATGTCATAAGTGCGAATATCAACGATCCGGGGACCTATTTTTGAGCCAATCCGCCAACACATGGGCACAACGACTGCAGGAAATACCTGCCCTGCGTCCGCTCAAAAAGCCTCTAGGCCTGGTTCTGTCCAGGTTGCAGGACAAGGGCAACGGCAATGCAGGCCGCATGGCCCTTGCGACCTTTGCCATCCGTGTCGGCGGAGCGGCGCTGGCGTATTTGTCCCAGATCTTCCTGGCCCGCCTGATGGGCGCTCATGACTACGGCATCTATTCCGTCGCCTGGACCTGGGTGGTGATCTTCGGGGCGATGGCCTGTGTAGGTTTTTCCACGTCAACGACCCGCTTCATCCCGCAGTATATCCAGACCGGTGATACAGACCGATTGCGCGGGTTCTTAAGCGCAAGCCGAAATGTCTCCTTCCTGGCGGCCAGCGTGATTGCCGCCATTGCGATCGGCTGCATCTTCCTTCTCAGGCCCTACATCGACGACTATTACGTGCTGCCTGCAGCAATCGCATTTCTCGCCTTGCCGATGTTTGCCTTCGGCGGTGTTCTGGATGGGATCGCGCGCAGTTACGACTGGTCGTCGCTCGCCATGTTGCCGACCTACATCTGGCGTCCCCTGACAATTCTGGCGGTCCTGATCATTCTGATCGCCGTCGGCCAGCCGGCCAGTGCGCTGACCGCCGCAGCCGCAGCCGTTATCGCCACCTGGACCGTCGCGCTTTACCAGAACATCAAGCTGAACGGGCGGCTTGCAGAAAAAGTGCCTCCAGGTCCGCGCAAGACCGACATGAAGGTCTGGCTCGCAATCTCCCTGCCGATGCTGATGGTGGACGGCTTCCTGCAGCTGATCACAAGCGCCGATGTGATCATGGTCAGCTTCTGGCATTCTCCGGAAGAGGTTGCCGTCTATTTCGCCGCGTCAAAAACCCTGGCGCTGGTGCATTTCGTCTATTTCGCCGTTCGTGCTGCCTCTGCCCACCGGTTTTCCGCCTACATCCATGCAGATGACAGGGAAGGCCTTGCCGTCTATGTCCGCCAGGCAACCATCTGGACCTTCCTGCCTTCGGTCGCAGCCGGAATGGGACTACTGTTGATCGCGCCGGTGCTGCTCAGCCTGTTCGGCAAGGATTTTTCCGCAGGCTTCCCGCTGATCGCCATTCTGCTCATGGGCGTTCTCGCCCGCGCCTCGGTCGGTCCGGTCGACGCCCTTCTGAACATGAGCGGCAACCAGAAAAGCTGCGCGGTGATCTATGGCGCCACTTTCGCCGTCAATGTGGGTCTGAACTTCTTCCTGATTCCCCGCTTCGGCCTTATGGGCGCAGCCCTTGGAACCAGCCTTGCAATCCTGTTTGAAGCCACGTGCCTGACGCTAACCGCCCATAAAAAACTTCAGGTTCAGACCTTTGTGCTTCCCCTTCTGCTTCAGGATTGGAGGGCGTCCAAGTGACGGCGGCAGAGACCTCAAATCAGGACCCGCTGGAGTTTCTGGCAGTCGACCTGCCGGATCCAGGCGAACATCAAGAACCTTGGGAGGCACTGGCGCGCCAGGCCGTCGATCCCAATCCGTTTTTTGCTCCTGACTTCGTCCTGCCGTTTCTGAAATACATGGGGCCTTCCAGCGTCCGGCTCTGCGTTGTCCGCGGCAAGACTTCCGGCACCTGGCATATGGCAGCTCCGATCGGGCCGCGGCGCCTCGGGTTTCTCACACCGGCCATCTCCGGCTGGGCCACGCACTACGGCCCTGTCGGCACGCCGCTGTTATCTCCCGGCGCGCCCGATGGCACTGGCGAAACCTTTCTGGAGGCAGTCGCCAAAATATCCGGCCGCCCGATGATCGCCTTTCCGTTTTTGCCGATCGAAAGCGCGGCCGCAAAACAGCTGCAGAACACCTCCTGGACAACCCGGATGGTCCACCCGGAAGAAAGAGCGGCCCATGCCGGTGGTGCAGAAGGCGAAAAACAGTTCGCAAAAGCCTTTAGCGGCAAGCGGCGCAAGGAGATGCTCCGCCTGGTCCGGCGCCTGTCGGAACAGGGCGAGGTGCGGATGGACAGCCACAGGGGCGCAGATGCAATCCCCGCCTTTGAAACATTCCTCAAGCTGGAAGCAGCCGGCTGGAAAGGCAAAGGAGGCACTGCACTTCTCAACACACCTGCCGCAGCCCAGTTTGCCCGGCAAATGATCGCTGCACGAGCTAAATCCGACGGTGTCAGGGTCGATAGCTTTTCAGTTGCCGGCAGGACAATCGGCACACTTGTTCTTCTTATGGAAGGCGCACACGCCTTTTCCTGGAAAATCGCGATTGATGAAAACTATGCGCGCTATTCCCCCGGCAGCCAGATTTCGCTTTATGCGATGGAAACGAACCTGGACGACAAGGACTTTGAAGGCGCCGATTCGCTGGCCGTTCCAGGACATCCAATGATCGAACCGCTATGGCGTGGCAAAATCGGCTATGGAACCTTGCTGGCCGCGAAATCGCCCGCAGGGCGCCTCCTTGAAAGGACCGCCCGGTTTGACCTGTCGCTGGAACAGGACCTGCGCGCAGCAGCCCGGAAGCTTCTCAAGCGTCAGTAAGCGCTTGAGCTTGATGACAAACTTCATGCCTATCAGCCGTAATCAACTCACTGCGGTAAAATTCAGAAAAAGGCCAACCACATGCGTCATCGCCGGACTTGATCCGGTGATCCATACCGT
The DNA here is from genome assembly GCA_965230705.1 of Roseibium sp. Lineage (GTDB taxonomy): Bacteria > Pseudomonadota > Alphaproteobacteria > Rhizobiales > Stappiaceae > Roseibium. The sequence goes on from CBDDLN010000002.1 coordinate 2,027,852, forward strand.
GACGGTTCAATTCAACAGACATCACATGAGGCGAAGCAACGGAATGGATCCCATGGTCGGGCCATGGGACGACGGAGCAAGTAGCCGATGCGTCGCCACACCCTCCAACCGTCATTCCAGACCGTCTGGTGCGCGCGCCATCATGTGATCTGGAATCCAGGAATCAGATCCCGCCAAAGGCGTGACCGGAGGCCGTTGACAACCTTCAAACCTATCAGTCGTCACCCTTGACGCTATGCCAAGGCTCTATACTTTTCAAATACTTATATATGGCCGGGACAGACCCGACCATGACGACGGAGAAAACAGTAAACTGTGTCGGCAGTCTGAAACACCATTAGGCGTCTGATAGGCAAAATCCTCTATTCCTGCGCCTTCCCGGCCAAGCGAAGCGCGAGCCGGGATCTCATCAACGCACCTGCCAATCGCCGTCGTCACGACTACAAAAATGGATCCCGGATCTCCACAGCACTCCGTCCGGGAAAGCCTTGCAGGTGAATGGGTGACCATCACCCATTGTTTTCTGGCTCCAGCAGCTTTCCCCAATTGGTCCGGTCTTCCATATCAAGCCGGGTGGAGGCGGAAATATATCCGTCCACATTCTCCGCCGGCCAGCCACCACCAAGTCCTTTGTAGACCGCAATCAGATTGGTCACGGCATCTGCGTGGGCTGCCAGATACCGCTCCTCGGCGAGCAGCAGGTTTCTCTGCGCATCGACCACACGGTCATACTCTGCTGTACCCTGTTTGTATTGCTCCTGCACCTCGGCAACCGCCGCCCGAGCGGCCCGGCGGCTACGCGCCAGATAGGCCGCTTCCTGTTTGGATTTAAGGAACGCGACCAGCGCATTCTCCACTTCCGCATAGGCACTCAAAACCGTGTTCTTGTAGTTGAGCAGAAGTTCCTGGAACGTTGCGTCCTGAACCCGGACATTGTTGCGGATGCGGCCGTAATTGAGGAAGTTCCATGAAAAGGCCGGGTTGATGAAACCGGTCAGGCTGTTTTTCGTGAAGAGGTCCGCGAAATCGGCTGCCTCAACACCAATGGCGCCGGAAATGCTGAAAGCCGGATAGAGATCAGCCTGGGCAACGCCGATTTGAGCAGACTGGGCTGCTGCTTCGTATTCGGCTGCCCGAATATCCGGGCGCCGCCGCAACAAATCCGCCGGCACCCCGATGGCAACAGACGCTGGTACCGACGGAAGCCGCGAGCGGCCTTTAAGCCTTTTTTGAACCGCGCCAGGCGGCTCGCTCAACAGCAGGCTCATGGCGTTATAGGCCTCTGCCAGCTGCGCCTGATATTTCGGGATGCTCGCAAGCGTGTTGTTGTAGAGAACCTTTGCCTCGTTGACGTCCAGTTCCGTCGCCGCACCGTTCTTCAGCCTGAGTTCGGCAATCCGCAAGCTTTCCCTTTGAAGCCCTGCGTTCCGGCGAGAGATGGCAACGAGTTGTTCCAGTTCACGGATCGCCACATAGGTCGAAGCGACATCACCGGTCAAAGTGACAAGCACATCGTCATAGCTTGCAATGTTGGCCGCCAGATTGGCATTGGCCGATTCCACCGACCGGCGGATCTTGCCCCAAAAATCCAGTTCCCAACCGGCATCGAACCCGGTCTTGATGCGCGTGATATGCGGATCCACATCCACGAACCGCCGAATGTCCCGCAAGACAGGCTCATTCGTGCTGAGCCGTTCGCGTTTTACGCCGCCACCAATTTGCTGGCTCTGCGGAAACAATTCACCACGGGCGATCCCAAGCTGGGCGCGGGCCTTGTAAACCCGCACGCCTGCCGACTGCAGGGTAAGATTTTGCCGATAGGCCTCGGCGATCAGAGTGTTGAGGACAGGATCATTGAAGACGGTCCACCAATCCGCTGCCGCCGCCGAACGTGTGGTGAAGCCGGTCTGCCGGTCGATCGTGAGACCTGCGCCCTTGGACCAGCTGTCCAGATAGGGCGCCTCCGGCCGTTCAAAATCCGGGCCGACCATGCAACCGGACAAAAGCCCCAGCCCTAAAAGCGCAAACCCGAAACGGCGCGGCAGAATACTGAACTTTGACGAACGCACGCGCACTTGCCTCTTACAGATCCAGCGGGAACAGGAAATTCATCCAGGAATAGAGCCGGATATTCACCCGCCTCAGCACTTCGAAGCCCTTGCTTCCAGCTCCGGTATAAATGGCGACTGCTCCATGCGCACCTGCCGGCAGCCGTTTCAAAGCGGGCGTTTCGTCAAGCACGACTTCCACCGCGAACCGGCCTTGCAGCTGGGGGAACCGGAAGGTTGGCACATCGCCGCTCGGCTTGATCTGACCCTGGCCGGTACCTTCCCAGATCGACTTCACCTTTCCGGTAAAGATCTGACCCGGATAAATATCAAGCGCCACCTCAACCGGCTGGTCCGGTTCGACGAACTTCAAATGCTCCTGATAGAAACTGGCCAGAAGATACGGGTTTTCGTCCCCGATCAGAACCGCAATCGCAGCAACCCGCCGGTCGCCAACGACTAGCCCGGGCCGCGCCTGCTGGCTGACGATCACCCCGTCTTCGGGCGCCCGCAAGGTGGTTTGATCGAGAAAATATTCTGCCTGGCCGACCAGAGACTGGGCTTGCGCCACCTGGGCACTGACACCGTCGACATTGGCTTCGCGGGCAAGTTCCGCCTTCTTCACATTCGCCTCGGCTTCCGCAACCTGTGCTGTCGCAACAGCCTGTTGCTCGATCCACTTGTCGAGGGTCTCCTGTTTGGCACCGCCTTGCGACACCAGCGCGGTGTAGCGTTTCACCTCTTCTTCAGCGAGCGTTTGCGTGGCACGCGCAGCGTCGAGCTGATCCTTTGCCAGATTGACGTCTTGATCGAGGATCAGCGCATTTTGCCGAGCCAGCGCCAGTTGCGCCTTCTGCTCCTGTAGCCGCAATTCGTAGATGGTCCGGTCAAACTGATAGAGCGGCTGGCCCTTTTTCACTCGCGTGTTCTGCTCAACCAGAACCTCTTCCAGCACAGTTGGCTGGGGAAGGCGTGGAACCAGCTGGATCGTTTGCCGGATGACGTGACCGTCGATGGAATAGGGCGTGAAAAAACGCAGGGCGACAACAAAAATCAGCATCAGATGAAAGCCAACCCAGAACGAAACAACGCCCCAGACAATGTTGAACTTCAACAACTGAAAACGGAAAAAAACCAGATAAACGGCAAGCGCATAAAAAAACGTAATCAGCAATGCGACGGTCATGACGGCTCCGCGGTTTTCTGCGAAGTGCCGTCAGCCGGCGTGCTGACTTCAGGTTCTGGAACCGGCTGCTCAGCCGGTTTGTCCGGCTCCTCCCCAGGCTTTCCGGGAAACTTGCGGACATCAATTGTCAGAGAGTCGTGATAGGCCCAGATCAAGGCATGTACCCACGGGAACACCGTAAACAAACCGATCCAGCCCATGAGTTTTACCGATTCTGCATGGGGGTGGTGCCGCCGTTCCGCCAGTTTTCCAGGCAATCCACCAATAGCAATCAGTACATAAAAAAAGCCGACGATCGCCACGACTAAAAATGCGAACGTCAAATAATCATATTGATCCAGCGGACCTGTAATCAGCCCCATATTGACCTTCCCGGACATACTCGTTGGTGCCGGGGACGCAGTATGTCGCGGGACACAGCCAAGACCAAGGGTTTTATGTCGCCCAGCCAGATTACCGAAAGTCGAACCCAGGTACTGCCAAGGCCGGCCCGATCGTGACTTTCTACCCTTCGCGGACCATATCGCGCAGTTTTCTGCGGATTACCTTGCCCGTGGTTGTCATTGGCAAATCGGCCACAAACTCGATTTCGCGCGGATATTCATGCGCAGACAGCCGGGTTCGCACAAAGCTGCGGATATCATCCTCCAGCCCCGCATCCGGTTTGATCCCCGGTTTGAGCACCACATACGCCTTGACGATTTCCGTCCGAAGCGGGTCCGGCTTGCCGATCGCTGCGGAAAGCGCAATCGCCGGATGCATCAATAGGCAATCCTCGATTTCACCCGGTCCGATCCGGTAACTCGCCGAGGTGATGAGATCATCGTCCCGTCCAACGAAATGAATATAGCCGTCGCCGTCGATCTCACCCTGATCGCCAGTCGTCATCCAGTCGCCAATGAACTTTTCGGCCGTTGCTTCCGGCTTGTTCCAGTATTCCAGAAACATTACTGGATCCGGCCGCTTGATCGCAATCTGACCGAGCGTTTCCGGCGGAAGAACATTGCCTTCATCATCGATGATGGCGACCTCGTGACCCGGGATCGCCTGACCAGTCGCGCCTGACCGCGACACGCCTGCCGATCGGCAGGACCCGAGAACCGCGTTACATTCGGTCTGGCCGTAGAATTCATTGACCTCAAACCCGAACTCAGCTGCAAACCAGTCATAGGTCTCACGGCCAAGCGCCTCCCCCGCAGAACCCACGCTTCTCAGTTTCAGGTCAAAGCGTTGCGCCGGGCGCTCGACAGCGCGCAGCATCTTGAGCGCGGTCGGCGGAATGAAGGCATTGCGCACGCCATGATCCTGCATGAGCTGAAAAGCGCACTCCGGATCAAATTTCTTGAACGCGTGGGACACCACGGGAACCCCGAAATGGAGAGCAGGAAACAGCGCATTCAGGAGCCCCCCTGCCCAGGCCCAGTCCGCCGGCGTCCAGAGCACATCACCCGTCTGGGGCATGAAATCCTGAGACATCTGGATGCCGGGTAAATGACCAAGCAGCGCCCGATGGCCGTGCAGCACGCCTTTGGGCTGCCCGGTCGTGCCTGAGGTGTAGATCATCATGGATGGATCGTCGGGCGTCGTGGCCAGTGTCTCGAACAGGTCGGAGGCAACCTCCAACAAGCCATCGAAACTCTCAACGCCACTTTCCGGTCCGTCGATGGAGATCACGAGATCAAGACCGGGAACTGCGTCCCTGATATCCGACAGCTTTGCGAGACCTGCTGTGTCAGTGATCAGTCCTCTGGCCTCAGAATCGTTCAGCCGGTATTTCAACGCTTCCAGTCCGAACAGCGCCGCCAGCGGAACTGCGACCGCCCCGATCTTGTAGATCGCCAGATGAGACACCGCCGTTTGCGGCGTCTGCGGCAAAAGAAGCGCGACACGGTCACCGCGGCGAATGCCCTTGGCAAGCAGTGCATTGGCCAGCCGGTTAGCTGCCCGGTTCAGCGCCAAATGGCTCCAGTCTTCCGATTTCCCATCAGCAAATACGTGGCGGATCGCCAGCTGGTCCGGGGTCTTGGCGGCCCAGCGGTCGCTGACGCTGGCAGCCATGTTGTAAATATCGGGCAAATTCCAGGAGAACCGCTTGCGAAGCGTCTCTATATCGCCTGCCTGCTGCAGCATGTGACGTCCAGTTTCGTTTTATGCGGTCCGGACCCTATCCCTGCTCTTGCTGCAGCGCAACAGACGTAACGTAAGTTGACGATGCTTGAAACTAACGATTTCTGGTTCTTTCCGGCGGATTTCGCTTTCTTTTTTGCCCGTTCCTGTTAGAACGCCGCCGCCTGCCTGAAAGCAGGTCACCGGTCGCAGCCTACCCGGTGCAAGCGAAAACAAGGGTCAAAATCTTGAAAACACTCGTCATCTGTTCCGGTGGAATGGATTCCGTTACCCTTGCGCACAAGGTTGCGCAGGAACATGAGCTTCTGGGCCTGATCTCTTTCGACTACGGCCAGAGGCACAAAAAGGAACTGGCCTACGCCAGGGCCTGCGCCGAATCTCTCGGCACAAAACACATGCAAATCGACATTTCCGACGTCGGGCGCCAGCTGTCCGGATCGGCACTCACGGACGATGTCGACGTGCCGGACGGCCACTATGCCGAGGACAGCATGAAGATCACCGTTGTGCCCAACCGCAACGCAATCATGCTGACAATCGCATTTGGCATCGCTTCATCCCAGGGTGCTGATGCTGTCGCCACGGCGGTTCACGGCGGCGATCACTTCATTTATCCCGATTGCCGCCCGGCCTTTACCGAAAGCTTTGAAGCGATGCAGAAACATGCGCTTGATGGCCTTGGCGAGATAAAGCTCTACACGCCCTATGTTCACATGAGCAAAGCCGACATCGCCGCAGAAAGCGCAAAACTCGGCGTTGATCACCGGGGCAGTTGGTCCTGCTACAAGGGCGGCGAGATCCACTGCGGAAGATGTGGCACCTGCGTGGAACGCCGCGAAGCCTTTCATCTAGCCGGCGCGGAAGACCCGACCGTCTATGCCGCTTCGGATTTCTGGAAGGCGGCTTGCCATGTTTAGGATTTCCAAGGAATTCCATTTCTCCGCGTCCCATCAGATCCACGGCCTGCCCGGCGACCACCCCTGCGCCAGGCTTCATGGGCACAATTATGTCGTTGAGGTGGAGCTTCAGTCCGAGGATCTGAACCAGGTCAGTTTTGTCCGCGATTACCGTGAGCTTGGCCCGTTCAAATCCTGGCTTGATGACACATTGGACCACCAGCACCTGAACGACGTCCTTGGCGATGACTGCGTAACCGCGGAAACCATGGCCCGGCTCTTCTTCAACTGGTGCAAGGACCGGTGGCCGGAAACATCGGCCGTCCGGGTCAGGGAAACCCCGAAAACCTGCGCGGAGTACCGGCCATGACTTCTGCAAACTCTGCCAATTCCATCTCTATGCCTGCGATGAATCCGGTGGCGCTGGAGGAGGAGACCATCCGCATCAGCGAGATTTTCGGCCCAACCATTCAAGGCGAAGGCGTTTTGATCGGCAAGCCAACGGTGTTTGTGCGCACCGGCGGCTGCGATTTCCGCTGTTCCTGGTGTGACACTCTGCATGCGGTGGACAGCGCTTACCGCCACGACTGGCAACCAATGACCGCTGCCTCGATCATGATGCAGGTCGAGATCCTGTCTGGCGGACGTCCATTGACGGTTTCGCTTTCCGGCGGCAATCCGGCAATCCAGCCTTTGGGGCCACTAATCGAAACGGGCCAGGCATCCGGCTACCGCTTCGCGCTGGAAACCCAGGGCAGCATTGCAAAGGATTGGTTTTCCCTGCTCGATGTGCTGACGCTAAGTCCAAAACCACCTTCAAGCGGCATGACCACTGATCTTCATGCCCTCGACGAAAGCCTGTCGATGGTCGGCAATTCAACACAAACGGTGCTGAAGGTCGTCGTTTTCAATGAGGCTGACTATGCCTATGCCCAAAGGATTGCGGGCCGATATCCGGAACTGCCATTTTATCTTCAGCCCGGCAATCATACACCGCCCCCAGCAAACGAACCGGAGGCAGCCACCGGCGATTCAGCTATCGATCTGGACGGCATCATGGCCCGGATGAACTGGCTCGTCGAAAAGGTTTCGGCCGACCGCTGGTTTGACGCGACGATCCTGCCGCAACTTCACACCCTGATCTGGGGCAATCTTCGAGGCGTCTGAAAGATGAGCGACAATTCCATCTACGAAAACCTGACCCAGCTCGGCACCAGCACGGAGCTTCCGGCCAGCCCCGAAGAGGCAACCCTGGAAAAGGTGCCGAATCCGCAGGCCGGTACTGGCTACATGGTCCGCTTTGTTGCGCCCGAGTTCACATCGCTCTGTCCGATTACCGGCGCACCTGACTTTGCCCATCTGGTAATCGATTACGTTCCGGGCGACTTTCTGGTGGAGAGCAAATCATTGAAGCTGTTCCTTGGGTCCTTCCGGAACCATGGCGCCTTTCATGAGGATTGTACCGTATCCATCGGCAAACGGCTTGTTGATCTCCTGGCCCCGCAGTGGCTGCGCATCGGTGGTTACTGGTATCCGCGCGGCGGGATTCCGATCGACGTGTTTTACCAGACCGGCCCTGCGCCCGATGGCGTCTGGATCCCTGACCAGGGTGTTCCGCCCTACCGGGGACGGGGTTAGTTCTCGATATCGCCGGCAGTTTGCCCGGGCCTCGACACCACTGTCCCGGTTGTTTGCAGGGCTATAGCCTATAAGCCAAAACGTCCGCCAAGAGCGTCAAGTCACCTCTCCTTTCGGGAGAGGTCGGCGCTCGCGCCGGGTGAGGGGTTAAGACCTACCTATAAATTTCAGGCGTTTGCTCCCTCACCCCAGCCCTCTCCCAGTGGGAGAGGGAGCACCCCCGAGCAATTGCAATTGCCCTGACGAGGGGAAGGGAACCTGTCAGCATCAAACGCCGCAAGGACCATCCCCTACTTCGGCTTTGGCAATTCCAGATCGGGAACGATCTCGCTTTCCTGGGTAACGAACATTTCGAAATTCGGCGCCTTGGTGTCGTAGGTCGCCTTGACGATGAACCCATCAACGCGCCGGACCCAATAGGTGTAGCGGTTTTCCGAAACCATTCCCTGTTTGACCGTCAGATCGGCGGCCACCGTATCGACCATGACACCGTCCAACTCTTCTTCGCCGCAGGCCGCATTGCGGATCGTTGCGGCATTTTCCTTTTTCGCCGCGACTGCGTCTTCCGCAATTTTGTCGCTGTCGGTCTCGCGCAGCTTTGACCAGGTCTTGCCCTCGTCCGAGGACTGGTAGGTCACCTTGTTGTAGGTCAGTGCCCATTCGCGGGCCGGCTCGATCGGCACGGACATATAGTGCCCGTGGTCGATGTAGTAGAACTCGTTGGTCATGGGCGGGGCGCCCTTGAACTGGGTGGTCGCGAAGGTTTTGATCGGCACACCCTGGTCAAGCTGGAGATAGAGCTCGGTAAACCTGTCCTGGCACGGATCGGCAAGGCCCGCATTCGGCAGACCCACGAATACAACAAAGGCCAATCCCCTGACCGCTGACACTGGTGTCATGACTTCCCCGTACTGACGTATTTTGCCTTCAGGCTAAGTCCTGTATCGAAGCCCACTTCATCGCGAAAAACAATCGGCCGTCTGTCTGATGCCAATTCCGCCGGTTCCGGGTTAGGAATATCTGGGAACGCTCACTTGATATTGTGGTCACTAGGTCGCGGACCTAAACCTATGTGCTAGAAAATTGATTTTTGGAAACAGAGATATTGCCATGCTTTCGCTTTTTCGTGCCGTTGTTGCCAGCCTGGCCTTGATAACCGCAAGCTTTGCAGCACCCGCCCAATCACAGGAACGGGTTCTGTTGCCGGGAAAGGCCGCCGGATTTGATGGTGTAATCAGCCAGTGCGTCAGCTTCACCCGTCTGAAATTCGCAAACGGCATGTGCGATGATCTGGCCAAGTCGGTGGCGTCCCTGGCCAAGGCCAACGGCCTCGGTCATCACCATCTGGGACGCGCCGAGTGGGGTTTTGGCAGCGATGAATACCTACCAATCCCCGGCGACACGGGACTGAACACGCCTGTTCACCTTACCTTCTATATCCGCGCCACCGGTAATCCGGTTAGCGCCTTTGTCTGGATCTCACTCTACGAGCCACAGGACGCAGCCTCCGGCGCCCGCCCCGGACGGCTGGTGCTTTGGGAAGATTCCGGTATTGGCGCTGGCGGCAAGAAGACCATATCCAGCGGTTTGTCAGCAGGACTGGCGAAAAAGCTGGATCCGGTGTTTCAAGTGCTCGGCGCTCAGCGGAAACAGTAGCTGCAAGGAACGTGGAGCCTACGGATCCGCAATCTCTCATTCTGGAAAAGCAATAACTTTATCCGGGATCGGCGAGCCCCGCAGTTCAACATTTCTCTCTTAAAAAAACGGAAAGGCCTTTGCCTCTCCGATCCCAGCTCGCACTGCGTTTGGCCGGGATGACAACGGATGAGCTGTGCCTGAATATGAAAAACAAAAATCCGTCAAGCGGCCGCTTTCCGGGCAGCCACCCGGACAAGGGCATCGCGGGCGATCAGAATGTGAAACGGCAGGATTGACGCCAGATAGATCCGGCCGCCGATATTGTGCGGGTGGACCCAGGTCGCAAGATAAAGAAAGCCGCCTTCCGACAACACCGAGACGCGGAAATCCAGATGCAGGTCGTTAAAGCCGGCAACCAACTCGCTTCCGGTCTCCACTTCCACCGGAAAGATGCCGACCTTGTCGTCCGCATCCGGGCCATCGTTGGAAAGGCCAAAGGGCGCTGTCACCACACGCCGGATTTTCAAAAGAAACTGCGCCCAGCCGGGAAAGGCAGTGATAATGTCCGCCGCCGGGCGGGGCGCCATGTCAGACCGCACTTGGAAGCAATCAAGAAAATCGCCCGGCCCGATCCGGGCGTGCAGCAGGCTGCTTTCCGGAAGATCCGCCGCAGTCACGTTTGAATGTAAAAAGGTCATCGGCCGTCCACCCATTGCCAGAAAAAGCCGTACCGCCCTCTCGGCACAGCGCTTTCAGTCTGACGCAGAAACTAGGGCGCATATATCTTCGGGCGCTGCGGCACAGGCGCGCAGGTGCTTAATTCAGCCCCGGCCAGTTCTGTTCCGCTTGAGCAATATAGCCCGGGATATCACGGCTCCAGGTGCGCTGAACGGAGCGGGAATAGTTTACGTAGAGCTTGCCCTTGACCACCTTGTAGGCCAGCGGATCAACGCCGACCTTGTAGCCACGGGAAACCCCATAGGCGCAATAACCGTCATACTGAGGGGCGTATCGGGCGGGGCTGGCGGCAAAGGCGTCCCGGTTCTTGGCATTGGCAAAACGGTAAGTCAGACCGCGGTGTTTGGCGGTGAACTTTGAACTGCCCTTTTGCGGCTTGCTGGCACTAAAATAGGACACCGGGTCATAACCAGTAAGCGCCAGCGGGTCCTTGGCAAAGGACGGAAACGCGAAGAGCGCCACTGCCGACATTCCAGCGCCAGCCGATGCCAGTTTCAAAACTCCACGCCGCGTGATCATGGCCTGTCTCCAAAATCTCTCTGTCAAACAGACATGACGCGTGGCCCGCTGACGTTCAATCCACGTTTGTGTGAGGCAATGTTTACGATCAGTGGGGAGCCTGCGCGAACTGGATCTGCCGACCTGTGATCCGGCTGATATCCCGGCCAAGGTTGATCGTACTGTAGAGCGGCCTCGGCGGGCGGGCCGCTTCATCGACCTGCCGGCGCACCCAATGCCGATCCTCCATGGTCTTCAGAGAGTGCGACAAGGCCCGGTCGGTAATCGGGCCGAGGGTCCGCCTGATGTCGTTGAAATATCTCGGTATGTGGAGCGACGTTAAAACAGGCAGGGTCCACGACCGTCGCAGCAACGCCTGATCGTCTTCTCCGGACAGCTTGCTGATCTTGTGCGCCAAGGCCGCTGCCTCTTCACCAGCTGGCGTCAGGCGGAATTCCGGCCGTAGCGGGTGGCCGTGACCAGGATTGCGTTCCAGCAACCCCAAGCTAATCAGATGATCCACGCTTTGGGCAAAGGCCGTCCGTCCTGCTCCCATAGCACTGAGCAGGGGCGCCTGCCGCCCGGGCACTCCCTCGTGCAGGCGCGACAGGATCGGCAGCGCCCAGGCCCGCGAAGTGATGTTGACAAACAATTTTATGTCCATAAAGTATAGTTAGTATATTTTATAACTTGAGGAAAGATCATGGCACTGATTTCACTGGAAAACACCATCACCCTCGCCCTCTCGGTAAAAGACCGACATGCGAGCGCGGCCTGGTTCGGCGAAATGCTCGGCTTCGCGCCGCTCTATCACGCCGATGAGGCCGGCTGGTCGGAACTGCAAACCAACACCGCAGGCGTTACCCTCGGCCTTGGCGAACACACCGAACCGGCTCCCGGCAACTGCGTTCCCGTCTTCGGGATCGCGGATATTGAGGATGCACGGCGAAAACTGGAGCAGGCTGGCGTCAAGTTCGATGGCGAGACCATCGTCATTGAAGGCATGGTCAAGACCGCGACCTTTTTCGACCCGGACGGCAACGCCCTGATGCTCGCCGAAGACCTGACCGGCGGCAGCTGAAACCGCGTGGTGGATTGATATCTGAGAGCAATTGCAAATCCGGGCCGTCTTCTGTTCAATGACCGCCCGGAGCTTGGCCACTGTTTCCCGGTCTAAAGGTTCCACTCAAAACCGGTTGCGTCTTCCGAGACGTCCCACAACCTGCTCATGACCTCCTTGTCGTGGCCATAGGATTCCAGCGTGCCTTCGCCGACCGGGCCGCCCGCTTCCATGCGGCCGGTTGGGCCATGAAAAGCGCGCTGTTTCAGCCCCTCTGTTGTTGCACACATAACTTCCGGATAGGCGCCTTTTTCGGCCGATTGAACCATCGGCGTCTTGGTCATGAGTGACCACACGATCCGTGTCATGAGACCACCGCTGGTGCTGATGAGAGAGGTCGCCGATGCTCCGGGATGGCAGACATAGACTTCAACACTCTTGTTTGCAGCCTTGATCTTGTCCTGCAGCTCGTAGGCAAACATCATCTGAGCCAGTTTGCTTTGGCTGTAAACGGGGTTGGCGCTGTAGTTTTTGTCCCAGTTCATGTCGTCGAACTGAATGGTTTTGATACCCAGCTTGTAGCCAAGGCTTGCAACGACCACGATACGGCCTCTTGATTCTTCGATGCGGTCGAAAAGCATGCCGCACAGAACGAAATGTCCATAGTGATTGGTGCCCAGCTGACTTTCAAAACCATCTACGGTGAACTTTTGTGCCGGCACCTGCGCGATGGCCGCGTTGCAAATGAGCGCGTCGATCCTTGGTACTGTCTCCAAAACTTCATCTGCCGCCCCGCGCACGCTGGAAAGATCGGCCAGATCCATGCGGACAAAACTGACATCGGCGCCAGCGCCAAATTCCTGTTTCAGCTGTTCAACAGCTGCCGCTGACCGCTCAGCGCTTCTGTTCAACATCACGACCTTTGCGCCCTTTGCCAGAAGAATGCGCGAGGCCTCAAATCCGGTGCCGGCATTGCCGCCAGTGATGACGTAGGTTTTTCCGGCAAGCGAGCCGAGATGCTCCGGTGTCCAGCCTTTGGGGCCAAATTGATTGTTCTTCATTTTCCTGCTCCTACCGGCGGCGGCTGATTGATCGTGCCAAAGGCGCTGCCCTCGCCACGCAAAAGCAGATAAGTCTCATGTGCGATAAAAAACAGGCAGTTTTGTCGCAAAAACATGCCTATTCCTATCAAGATGATTGAAAATCTTGGTTTTGAGATCCAATGTTGAATGCATGAGCAAACAACAGATCAAACACCTGATTGAAAGCAGGACCCGTGAAGCCAGCATGGTCGATACCGGGGTAAAGGGGGTGCAGCTCTTCCGGGTAACGGAAGCGATGCGCTGCGCACCTGCAGTTTATGAGCCCTGCGTGGTCGCCATTGTCAGCGGCACCAAGGAAGCGATACTCGATGGCAAAAGATATGTGTATGACAGCAGCCAGTATATGTGCTGCCCGATCTCAATGCCGGTGGAGGCGGGAACCCCCAATTCTTCACCGGACAATCCCCTCCTGGGTGCGCTGATCTCGCTGGAAACGCGGGTGATGACGGAACTCGCCATAGAGATGCAAAGCGCGCCCGGTGCATTGAGAACACCAAGGGGCACCCCCCTCCCGCAGGGCTTGGCCCTCGCCCATTGGGACAACACCTTCACCGACGCACTGTGGCGGCTGCTGCAGTTAACGGACAGCCCTTCGGATACGGCGATCCTTGGTAACGGACGGCTTCGGGAGTTCTACTACGCCGTCCTGAAAGGGGACGCCGGCGAATCTGCGCGGCGTGCCTTTGGTGCCGGCAATGAAATCGCCCGGGCGATCGATTTTCTGTCTTCCCGCTTGAATGAGCCCGTTACCATCGAAGAAACAGCCGCCCAGGTGGGAATGAGCCGGGCCGTGTTTCACCGCAAATTCAAACAGGCAACCACGATGTCGCCGCTCCAGTTCGTCAAATCCATGCGGTTGAATAACGCCGCCATGAAGATCGCCGGCGGCATGACAGTGAACGAAGCGGCCCTGGACGTCGGCTATGTGAGCTCCTCCCAGTTCAGCCGGGAGTTCAAACGCATGTACGGACAGTCTCCAAAACACTGGAGCCATACCACCAAACCACCAGCCGGACTGACGTGACGGGCGGGGTGTGCACCGGGCCCACTTCAGCCCGGCTCAACTGGCCGAAGACAGAACTTTCCCAATCAAGGGTATGAGAGCCCGCACCGCACTCAGGCCGTCATCAACGCATTGCGGTAAAATTCGAACGCCCTGCCACAATCACCAATGTTATCCTCGGGCTTGACCCGAGGATCCATGCCGCTCCGTTTCCAAGCGGTAAGCCTCACATGAGGCAAGGCAACGGAATGGATCCCATGGTCAGGCCATGGGATGACGAAGCAAGTCGCAAATGCACCGCCACACCCTTCAGCCGTTATTCCAGACCGCGGGACGCAACGCGCCATCGCGAGATCTGGAATCCAGAAATCAGATACCGCCAAAGGCGTGACCGCAGCACAGGGAGGGGATGACCGCCGCTGCGTAATCGGAACGCCTTACCACAATCACCGGCGTCATCCTCGGGCTTGACCCGAGGATCCATACCGTTCCGTTTCCACACCATAAGCCTCACATGAGCCAAGACAACGGAATGGATCCCATGGTCAGGCCATGGGATGACGAGGCAAGTCGCAGATGCACCGCCATACCCTTCAGCCGTCACTCCAGACCGCGGGACGCAACGCGCTATCGCGAGATCTGGAAGCCGGAAATCAGATCCCGCCAAAAGCGTGACCGCAGCACAGGGCGGGGATAACCGCCGTAGCGCAACGGAAACGCCATACCACAATCACCGCCGTCATCCTCGGGCTTGACCCGAGGATCCATACCGTTCCGTTTCCACACGGCAGGCCTCACATGAGCCAAGGCAATGGAATGGATCCCATAGTCAGGCCATGGGATGACGACCGTGCCAGATTAGACGCCCCGAACGACTCCCAAGGCCAAGTCTTTGAAATTATTTTCCTTTACATGAATAATTCCCGAAAAGCCCATTAAGGCAACATGGAAGAGAGGTCAGACTAACTTTCAAGGGCGCAGATACGGCAAAAGCTTAGTGACACTCAAAACTAACCGTAACGTTTTCGAAGTTGCAATTTGCCAAATCTTCCGGTGGAATCCAGAAATAACAGGCACCGAAATCACCCCAGATCCAATTCATCGCAATGTCACTAGATATCTGAAGGAGAAGGAGCTTGCCTGACGGGGTGGGCTTTACTTTGGACTGCACGCTATCGTGACGGCCACCTATCCGATGCGGTCGATTATCGACTAGATGACGCCACCAAGCCTCATAATGCCTGAGAATTTCATCAGGGATTAATTCTCGATACTTGAGCTCTGTATAATAGTCTGAAATATACTCACGCAGTTGCAAACGAACTGGATCATAAAGATCAAATAGTGATTTATCTATTTCTCTAATATATATTTTAAAATATTTGTCCTTAAATCTTTTATGGGCACTCAAACTCCAGAATGATACCGAATGCGAAGCAAGCCGATCCGTCACCTCTTTCCACAAACCTTGAGGAAGGGGTTCGCAGGCAAGATATCCACTTAGGAGTTCCCTTTCACGCTTGATTGCCTCATATCCGCTTTTCCGCCAAGCTTCCCGTTTGTCAGCCGACAATCCAATGTAACTTTTGATAGAATCCGCAGAAGGATACCGATCCAAAAAGGAAGCGAGCCGTTTTTTTCGCCCCAATTCCAATTCCATGTTGCGAAGGCGTTCCCATTCTGCCGCGTTTTCCGTCTGGTTAAGGTCAGCACAGTCGCCGAGCTGCTCGCGAAGTATTCGAATTCCATTTTCAGTTTTTTCAAGATCCGGCGTCAAAGAAGCCAATTCTTCGGGATCTGCCAATGCCTTTCCTACATTCGTCGGCAACTCTCTAACAAAAACCTGTTTGCCGAGTTCTCTTTCAATCCAAACGAGGACCGCAATCGCCATTTCCTGTGTGAATGGATCCAGTGGATTCGGGGGACCCGAATCAAGCACCTTTGCCCCACGATAAAGATGCGCGGCAAAATCCATCGGTGGCGCCGGTACAGAATTTTCCTCAACCCGAATTTCATTTGGCACTTCCAATACATCGACAGGCCAGCACCTCCACTTCGATGGGACATCTATGTCTGATGGGAGGTAATCGTAATATGGACCGGTGTAGACGCCGTCATAAACCGGTCCAAGGTCTTTGGGAATCTGCCGATCGTTACCAAGCCCTTTGGAATACAAGACTTTAAATGAACCCGAATCTTCGGGATAGCTCTGATTAGGATCGAGAAAAAAGCGCAGCCAACCTTCTCTTGGACCAATCCCACCCCAAAGTTCGACGGGAATATCCGCGCAACAAATCTGCGCCAGGAAATGCAACGGCCGTTCTCCTTGAGCAGGGTCCTCGTGTGAGATTGAATAGGGCCATGCCATGTCCGGCGGCATTTTGGGGTGACCGCCGAGCCAAGATTTGGCGTCTTCTTCAAACCGGATAGGTATTTGGCGACAGAGAAGGGCACTAACAGCTTCAACAACCTCCCCGTCACCTCTGAAAGTTCGTGCATCGCTTTCAGTTTTCCAATTCTTATTGTCCGCAGAATACTCCGCCTTGCCTTTCTGGGAGTTTTTGGTGGATGCATCAGAATTTGCAATTGAACTGCGGCGACCGGCTCGTCGACTAGTTTCCGCTACTACTTCTTGGATGCGGTCACTCGTAATGGATGAAGTTTCTGTCTGAATTCTTTGGATTTTGATATTTCGGAAAAATGAAATCAGCGTCTTTGCGACAAGAAAAATCGCAAAAGTCATTATCAATGCAAAAAGCGCGGAACCGGCAATCATGATAACGCCAGCTTCGCTAAAGATGGACTGAAACATTTCAAGCCTCGATAGTTTCAAGCTATCAGCTGGCTTAAGCACTATCTCCTAAGTTGAGGTAAATCAGCTGCACAATCCTAGCAAAAACGAGCGCCTCGCAGCGCCCGCCCCGCTTCCACATTAAAACCCAAACCCCTCACCCGGCCACCAGGTTCCGCAGCACATAGTGGAGGATCCCCCCGGCCTTTATGTATTCCAGCTCGTCTTCCGTATCGACCCGGCAGAGGCATTCGATGGTTTTGGTTGAGCCGTCCTCATAGGCGATTTCTACATCCATCATCTGGCGCGGCTGGATGTCGGCGATTCCCAAAATGGTCACCCGCTCGGTGCCCTTAATGCCGTGGGACTGCCAGCTTTCGCCGTCCTTAAAGGTGAGCGGAATAACGCCCATGCCGACCAGGTTGGAGCGATGGATGCGCTCGAACGACTGGGTGATGACCGCCCGAACGCCCAGAAGCTTGGTGCCTTTTGCCGCCCAGTCGCGGGAGGAACCGGTGCCGTATTCCTTGCCGCCAAAAACCACCAGCGGTGTGCCGGCGTCCCGGTATTCCATGCAGGCGTCGTAGATCCACTTCTGCTCGCCATCCTTCATGGTGACACCGCCTTCAACGCCCGGCACCATCTGGTTCTTGATGCGGATGTTGGCGAAGGTGCCGCGCATCATGACCTCGTGGTTGCCCCGGCGCGAACCGTAGGAGTTGAAGTCCTTCTGGGCGACCTGGTGCTCGGAAAGGTACTGGCCCGCCGGGCTGTTGGCCTTGATGGCGCCTGCCGGGGAGATGTGGTCGGTGGTGATGGAATCCAGGAACAGCGCCATAACCGCCGCGCCCTCGATATCCTCAAGCGGCGCCGGCTCCATGGTCATGCCTTCAAAGTACGGCGGGTTCTGGATGTAGGTGGAGGACACCGGCCAGCCGTAGGTCATGCCGCCTTCCACCTTGATCGACCGCCAGTGCTCGTCGCCCTTGAACACATCCGCATAGCGCGAGCGGAACATTTCTTCGGTGATCGAGGAACGAATCAAATCTGTGATCTCCTGGCCTGTCGGCCAGATGTCCTTCAGATAAACCGGATTGCCGTCTGCGTCTTCGCCCAGCGCATCTTCGGTGATGTTGATGTTGAGATTGCCGGCAATGGCATAGGCGACCACCAGCGGCGGCGAGGCCAGATAGTTGGCGCGTACGTCCGGATTGACCCGGCCCTCAAAGTTGCGGTTGCCGGAAAGCACCGAACAGGCGATCAGGTCGTTGTCGTTGATGGCCAAAGAAATTTCCGGGGCAAGCGGACCGGAGTTGCCGATACATGTGGTGCAGCCATAGCCGGCAAGGGTGAAGCCCAGCGCGTCGAGATCATCCTGAACCCCGGCCTTTGCCAGATAATCGGTGACCACCTGCGAGCCCGGCGCGAGCGACGTTTTCACCCACGGCTTGACGGAAAGGCCTTTTTTCAGCGCATTTCGGGCAAGCAGGCCGGCGCCAATCAGAACCGACGGGTTGGAGGTATTGGTGCACGACGTGATAGCAGCAATAACAACATCGCCGTTGCCAAGATCGTGATCCTTGCCCTCAACCGGAACACGCTTGGCAAGTTCCCCCGCCTTCTTGAATTCCGTGTCCATGGTCTCGGCAAAGCCGGTAGCGGCGTCCTTGAGGTTGATACGGTCCTGCGGGCGTTTCGGGCCGGAGATCGACGGCACGACCGTGGAAATGTCGAGTTCCAGCGTATCGGTGAATTCCGGCTCTTCCGCACCGGAGCGGAACATGCCCTGGGCCTTGGCGTATTCCTCAACCAGCGCCACCCGGTCCATGTCACGGCCGGTCGCCTCCAGATAGTGCAGCGTGTCCCGGTCGACGGGGAAAAAGCCGCAGGTCGCGCCATATTCAGGCGCCATATTGGCAATCGTCGCCTCGTCCTCCAGGGAAAGATTGTCGAGACCGGGGCCATAGAATTCGACGAATTTTCCAACAACACCCTTCTGGCGCAGCATTTCGACAACGCGAAGCACGAGGTCGGTCGCGGTGATGCCTTCGTGCAGCTTGCCGGTCAGCTTGAAGCCAATGACCTCAGGAATGAGCATGGAAATCGGCTGGCCGAGCATGGCAGCTTCCGCCTCGATACCACCAACACCCCAGCCAAGAACCGCCAGGCCGTTGACCATGGTGGTGTGAGAATCCGTGCCAACCAGCGTGTCCGGATAGGCAATGGTCTCGCCACCTTCTTCCCTGGTCCAGACGGTCTGGGCGAGATATTCCAGGTTAACCTGGTGGCAGATGCCGGTGCCTGGCGGCACGGCACTGAAATTGTCAAACGCCGATTGGCCCCAGCGCAGGAACTCGTAGCGTTCCTGATTGCGCTCATATTCCAGGTCGACGTTCTTCTTGAAAGCGTCCTTGGTGCCGAAATAGTCGATCATTACCGAATGGTCGATCACCAGATCCACCGGCACCTGCGGGTTCACCTTCTTGGGATCACCGCCAAGCTTCACCGCCGCATCGCGCATCGCGGCCAGATCGACAACGGCCGGAACGCCGGTGAAGTCCTGCATCAGGACACGCGCCGGGCGATAGGCAATTTCATGGGTCGACGTGCGGGTTTTCAGCCACTTAGCACACGCAATGATGTCGTCTTTCGTCACCGAACGCCCGTCTTCAAAGCGCAGCAGGTTCTCCAGAACCACCTTCAGCGAAAAGGGCAGCTTGGAAACACCTTCCAGGCCATTCCTTTCCGCTTCGGGAATGGAGAAATAGGTGTAGGTCTTGCTGCCAACCTGAAGGGTCTTTTTTGATTTGAAACTATCAAGGGACTGGGTCACGTCTGGCGATCTCCTTGCGCTCCTTGGCTGCAGTCTCCGTCTCAGGACGGCAGCCGGAATTGACTGTCCTCCGGCCCCTGCCGCGTTCAGGAGCCGGCGCCTCAATAAGGCGTTTTCGCGCTGCAGACGCTGACCTGGCGGATCTCCCTCCGACCTCATCTCCGCAGAGCTTCACCGGTCCAATATAAGCCTCCGGCACGACCTTCCGGCAACACCTTTTCTCGCTTAGGCGTCCGTGGGAAATCCTCGCGGCCGATCCACTGTTCCGGCAAATTGGTGGCCAGCCGATGCTCGTATTAGACACGATTTATCTAGGGGGAAATTGCCGTGTTTAAAGAGAATTGCCGCTATTGAGGTGCGTCAAGGATGCTTGCGGACGCACAGCTTATTGAAACAAGCCTTGCCTTGGCCCCACGAACCCAACTAACAAGGCAGATGACAACCTGAACCCGCCGGAGCCTTCCCCTGAAACTGATCGCCGACAACCTCGCCATCGACCGCGGCGACCGCCGGGTGTTCGCCGGACTGTCGTTCACGGTGGAGCATGGCACGGCACTGGTCGTTACCGGCGCCAACGGGATCGGCAAATCCTCGCTTTTGCGCACCCTCTCCGGTCTGGTTCCGATCCGCGAAGGCAGCTTGCAGCTGGAAGGCGGCGAGGCAGATAGAACCGCCTTTGAACATGCCCATTATTTCGGCCATCAGGACGCGGTCAAACCGGCCCTGACGGTCGTGGAAAACCTGACCTTCTGGCAATCATTTACCGGTTCGGTTTCAGCCAGCGTGTTTCCGGTGGAGCTGCTGGAACCGGAAGCCGCACTTGAGCTTCTAGGCATTGGGCACACTGCCCGGTTACCGGCAGCTTATCTGTCAGCCGGGCAAAAACGCCGCCTGTCATTGGCCCGCCTGCTGGTGTCATCACGGCCGATCTGGCTGATGGACGAACCGACATCCGCGCTCGACACAAAGTCCGAAACCCAGTTGCTGGGCCTCATGAATGCCCACCTCAACAGAGGCGGCATGATCGTCACCGCCACCCATACGGACCTCGCGCTCAATTCAATCCGCAAGCTTCATATGGAGGCAGCGCAGGATCCCGTCATTTCGGAGGCCTTCCTGTGACTGGCTGGGCGTTTTCCCTCTTCCGCCGCGAACTCCAGCTTGCCGTGCGCGTTGGCGGCAGCGCCATGGTCGGCGTTCTGTTTTTCCTCGCCGTCGTCACGGTCATACCGTTTGGCGTTGGCCCGGATCTCAATCTGCTTGCGCGCATTGGACCGGCGATTTTGTGGATTGGCGCCCTCCTGGCGACCCTCCTGGGTCTCGACCGCTTGTTTCAGGCCGACCGGGAAGACGGCGCGCTGGACCTCTTCCTGATGTCCGGCCGGCCATTGGAACTGGTCGTCCTGATCAAATGCCTGGCGCACTGGATGGCGACCGGGCTGCCGCTGGTCGTGGCCGCACCTGTTCTGGCGATCTTTCTCAATCTGGAACCGCTGGCCATTGGCGCAGTTACGCTTACGCTGCTGGTTGGCACTCCGGCCCTGACCCTGATTGGCGCGGTTGGCGCGTCGCTCACGGTCTCGTTGCGCCGGGGCGGGCTTCTGCTTGCAGTCCTGGTCATCCCGCTCGCCATTCCGGTTCTGATCTTCGGCGTCAGCTCTGCCGATGCGGCCATTCACGATCCGGTTCCGTTCATGACGCCGTTCCTGATCCTGTGCGCTTTGACTCTGATCTCCGCCGTCATCGGACCATTTGCCTCAGCCGCAGCCCTCAGGTTTGCCACCGACTGACGCAAACTTGACTTTGCGCAATGCGTTGATGCGGCCACTCGTCCATTGAAGCGGACAACGCTCTAGATTAGAACAGGTCTATGTCTGTCTGGGATTATGCCAATCCAACACGCTTCCTCCGGCTGGTGCAGATCCTGCTGCCCTGGTTGGTCGGCCTATGCGTGATTGCTTTCGCCATCGGGCTCTACATGAGCTTTTTCACCGCGCCTGAGGATTACCAGCAGGGCGACACGGTCCGGATCATGTACATCCATGTGCCCGCCGCCTGGCTGGCCATGATGTGTTATTCGATCATGACGCTGTCCTCGCTGGGAACACTGGTGTGGAAACACCCGCTTGCTGACGTTTCGGCCAAATCGGCCGCACCGATCGGCGCCGCCTTTACCTTCATGTCGCTGGTCACCGGTTCCCTTTGGGGCAAACCGATGTGGGGCACCTATTGGGTCTGGGATGCACGGCTAACGTCAGTGCTCGTGCTGCTCATTATGTATCTCGGCCTGATGGCACTTTGGCGCACGATGGAAGATCCGATCAAGGCCGGCAAGGCGGCCGCGATCCTGACGCTCGTCGGCGCGCTTAACCTGCCGATCATCAAGTTTTCCGTTGACTGGTGGAACACATTGCATCAGCCAGCCAGCGTCGTGCGCATGGATGGCCCCACCATTCATCCGGACATTCTGATTCCGCTGCTGGTGATGGCATTCGCCTTTACCATGCTGTTTTTCGTGCTGCATCTGATGGCCATGCGCAACGAAATCCTGCGCCGCCGGGTGCGCGCGCTCCGCCTGAGGGCCGCTGCATCAGCCCGCCCAGCAGGCGCAACGGCCACGGCCCAACCGGCGGAGTAGACCCATGGACCTTGGACCACACGCTGGTTTCATTATCGCCTCTTATGGGATCTGCCTGGCCGTTGTCATCGGGCTCATCGCCTGGGTTCGGATCGACAAGGCGCACCAGGAAGCCGAGCTAAAAGATCTGTCCGACAAGGGCATCACCCGCGCCAGCACCACCGCCGGGCGCACTTCATCCTAGGCTGAGCCCTTATGACACAAGAAACCGAAACCACCGAGAAACGCCGGTTGCCCGTGCTTGTGCTGCTGCCGGTCGTTATCTTCTCCGCCCTCGCTGCACTGTTTCTGTTTCAGCTGACCCTGGGCAATGACCCCAGCAAGATCCCGTCTGCGCTGATCGGCAAACAGGTTCCCGAGACCGACCTGCCAGCCGTCCCGGGACTTCAGCTGAACGGAAAGCCCATGCCCGGCTTCACAACCGCGGATTTGGAAGGCAAGGTTTCCGTCGTCAACATCTTTGCCTCCTGGTGTGGTCCTTGCCGGCAGGAACATCCTTTGCTGGAAGAACTGGCGAAGGTTGATGGCATTCAGATGATTGGCGTCAACTACAAGGACAAACCGGAGAATGCCCGGCGCTTTCTCGGCAGCCTCGGCAATCCCTATGACCTGGTAGGTGCTGACGAAAAAGGCCGCGTATCGATCGATTGGGGTGTCTATGGTGTCCCGGAGACCTTTATTGTCGATCAGGCGGGCACCATCCGGTACAAATTCATCGGTCCCTTGTCCCCACAAAGTTATCACGAGACCTTTTTGCCTGAGCTTGAGAAAGTCTTAAAAGGCACCCCGGCCTCATGAGAATGTGAATTTGCCTAAAAAAAGCGCGTGTCACCGGCTCGTGACTCGCTCTTTAACGGGTGAGCGCCTAGTTTGGCATCAACACATATGCCAAGAAGGAATGAGCCGCCCATGGGCAAGCTCCAGATGCCAGCGGGCAATATACTCCGCGGCGCACTCATTATTGCATCCGTGGTTACATCCACGATCATTGCCGGACCTGCTTCCGCTGGACCAAAAGCTGTGGCTGAACTCTTTACCAGCCAGGGGTGCTCATCTTGCCCACCAGCTGATCGGCTCGTAGAAAAACTGGCAGCCGGGAGTGATATTCTACCGCTGGTATTGCCGGTGGACTATTGGGATTACCTTGGCTGGAAGGACACGCTTGGAAGTCCGGCTCACTCAAAGCGCCAGCGTGCTTATGCAGCGCGCCGTGGTGATCGGTCGGTTTACACCCCGCAAATAGTGGTCAATGGCAACGAGCATGTCGTTGGCAGCAACAAGGCGGCAGTTGAAGCTGCCTTCAAGCGCGCAGATGCTTTTACGGCTGATGTGAGCTTGAAGGTCAACGACATGGCGATCGAAGCAACGGTAGAGGGCGACCTGCCAGATGGCGCACACATGGCGACGGTCTATTTCCTACGGGTCAAAGACCGGGAAACCGTTGCCATCGGCCGTGGCGAGAATGCCGGTGCCACTGTCTCTTATGTAAATGTCGTTCGCAGTCTGCAGCCCATCGGCATGTGGTCTGGTGGAACAGCAACCTTCCGCATGCCGAAAAGTGAACTGATGCGCTCAAAAGACAATCGGTGCGCCGTGCTGATCCAGCTGGAGAGCAGCGAAGGTCCGGGACGGATAATCGGTGCAGCAATCATGAACTGGGACGCAAAAGGCTGATACCGGTGCGGCAGATACCTCCAGCTAGCCAAAATTTCCGCGAAAAGCGGACTTGTATCGGTCCAGAAAACTGATACCCCTTGCCCCGTTGAACGCGCGTGAAGCGGCGGCAAGACGGAGACAGGGAATGGACCAAAGGCTACGCATCGCGATCGCGAGCATTGGTGTCGGCCTTGTCGTTCTGGCATTGAAGTATACCGCTTACAAGCTCACCGGTTCCGTTGCGCTCTATTCCGATGCTTTGGAAACCGTGGTCAATGTTGCCTCCTCCGTGGCGGCAGTCATTGCGGTCTGGTTCGCCTCCAAGCCGGCTGATTCCAGCCACCCTTACGGACATGACAAGGCGGAGTATTTCGCCGCGGTCGTCGTCGGCGTCATGATCGTTCTTGCCGCGCTATCGATCTTTCAGGCCGCATGGCGCGGTTACACCGGCCACGAAACAGCGGTCTATTCAGCCGTCGGCCTGTCGGTAAACGCCGCCGCCGCAGTGATCAACGGGGGGTGGGCGTGGTTTTTGATCCGTTTTGGCAAATCCTCCCGGTCGCCGGCACTCATTGCCGATGGCCGGCATCTGCTGACAGACGTTGTTACCTCCGTCGGTGTCCTGGCCGGCGTCGGCCTGGTGTTCCTGACCGGCTGGACGCAACTCGATGCAGCCCTTGCCATCCTTGTTGGCATCAATGTGCTGTGGACGGGCTGGCACATCATGAAGGAGTCCATCAGCGGCCTGATGGACGAAGCAGCCTCGGTCGATACCTTGAACAAAATACGCGGCATTATCTCAGAACAGGGACAGGGCGCGCTTGAAGCCCATGACCTCAGAAGCCGGATTGCCGGGCGGACGACCTTCATCGACTTTCACCTGGTTGTGCCCGGAACGATGACGGTGGAAACCGCTCACGAAATATGCGACCGGATTGAGGAAACCATCGGAGAGGATGTCCCCGGAGCACGTGTTACCATTCATGTGGAACCGGAGCACAAGGCCAAACATTCCGGAATTGTTGTTCTTTAACTAGACCCTGAGAGATTACTCGTGGGTACACGCGTATTCCGCACTCACGTCTCACAAAAAGAAGCCTTTCGTATATGCGCCGGTCCGCAATTTTCGATCACTTCATACTTGGCGCCGGGGTTCTGATGATGTGCGGGCCGCTTGTTGCCCTGTTTCTGACAACAACCCATGGACCGGAAGTGGTTGCCCGTGACGGACTTCAGCTGTTGCCCGGAAGTGATTTCCTCACCAATTACAGCGACTTGCTCAACACTGGTATCGGGTTCAAGCAGGATGTCACTGCGTTGACCTTGATGTGGAATTCCTTCGTTCTTGGAACCGGATTCGCCCTTACAAAAGTAGCCTTTTCTCTGCTAGCCGCTTATGGGCTTGCCTACTTCCGGCTACCGTTTTCCGGCCTCATCTTCTGGGTGCTGTTGCTCTCCTTGATGCTGCCACTCGAATCCCGTTTTCTGCCGACCTACCTGACGGTTTCCGAACTCGGATTGGTCAATACGAAAGCCGGTTTGATATTGCCGCTCGCTGCATCGGGCGTGGGAACATTCTTCTTCCGTCAGTTCCTGAGAAATATTCCAGACACGCTGGTTGAAGCAGCACGCATTGATGGCGCGGGACCGTTCCGGTTTCTCAGGGATATTCTGATCCCGATCTCCTTGCCGATGGCAGGAGCGCTTTTTCTGGTGACATTCGTCAACGGGTGGAACCAATACCTGTGGCCGGTCATGGTGACGTCACAAGAATCCGGCTACACGCTGGTACGAGGCCTGCAGTTTTTCGGGCGAACCAGTCTGACGGGCATGTCCCTTGCGGTGTTGGCGGTTCTTCCGCCACTGATTTTGGTGGTCGTCCTGCAGAAACGTTTCGTAAAAGGCCTGTTCGACGGTGTGCATTAGCCGGCATCAATGATCAATCACGGAGCTAATTGGTGACATTTTCCGCCATTCTTTTTGACTGCGACGGCGTTCTGGTGGATTCGGAGGTCATCTACGTTGAAGTCGAACGCGCCCATCTCAGCCGGATCGGTCTGACCTACAGCCTGAGCGACTACCAGTCCCGTTTCAACGGATTGACCAGTACGGACTTTTTTGCTGCCGTTGCAGAAGACTACAAGGCCCTAGGAAAGGGTCCCTTTCCGGATGATTTTGCCAGTGCACTGGACGAGGCGACGCTCATTCGCCTTGATCAGGATCTGGCGGCGGTATCGGGTATTGAAGGCCTTCTAGACGCTTACAAGGGACCAAAGGCCGTTGCTTCCTCAAGCCGGCTCCAACGGCTTCACCGTAAGCTGCGCAAAACAGGCCTGCACCACCACTTTGCACCGCATATCTATTCCGGAGAACAGGTCGAAAAGGGCAAACCCGCGCCCGATCTTTTTCTGCATAGCGCCGCTAAGCTGCAAAAGGAGCCGGGCGAGTGCCTGGTGATAGAAGACAGCGTCAACGGCGTTTTGGCAGGACTGGCCGCGGGCATGACCGTCTGGGGTTTTGCAGGCGGCGGCCATGCGGATGAAACGCTCAAGAGCCGCCTGCTGGACGCAGGTGCCGCCGAAGCGTTCTCCAGCCACGGTGAAATGGCCCAGCGGCTGAACCAATAAAAAACGCCCGGACACAAGTCCGGGCGCTTGTTGGTCAAATCTGATTTCCGGATTAGCGGATAAGATCGCCTTCCGGGTTCGCACTGATCTTATGAATGGCAAGGTCGGCACCGCGATGCTCGTCTTCAGCAGACATCCGCAATCCCATAGTGCTCTTGAGAATACCGTAGACGATAAAACCGATTAGCGTTGCATAACCTGCACCAACGACCGTGCCGATGATTTGAGACATCAGCGACACACCACCAAGACCGCCGAGGCTCTGCAGACCGAAGATGCCCGCGGCAATACCGCCCCACGCGCCACAAATACCGTGCAGCGGCCATACACCAAGAACGTCATCGATTTTCAGCTTGTTCTGGCAGATCTCAAAGCCCTTCACGAAGATCACGCCAGCAATACCGCCGACGATCAGGCTGCCGACCGGGTGCATGATGTCGGATCCTGCACAGACGGCGACAAGGCCAGCCAGTGCGCCGTTGTGAACGAAGCCCGGGTCGTTCCGGCCTGCGACCAGCGCCGCAAGGATGCCGCCGACCATGGCCATCAGTGAGTTGACAGCAACGAGACCGGAGGCAGCTTCAAGGGAACCTGCGGTCATGACGTTGAAGCCGAACCAGCCCACACACAGCATCCAGGAGCCCAGCGCCAGCCAAGGCAGGGACGATGGCGGAATGCCGATCGGCCGGCCATTGCGGTCATAGCGGCCGTTACGGGCGCCAAGCAGCAGGACAGCAGCGAGTGCGATCCAGCCGCCGACCGCATGAACAACGACAGAGCCGGCAAAGTCATGGAAACTTGCGCCGAAGGTTGCTTCGAGCCAACCCTGGAAACCATAGTTGCCGTTCCAGACGATGCCCTCAAAGAACGGATAGGCGATTCCAACCAGGGCCGCAGTTGCAAGACACTGCGGCAGGAACTTCATGCGTTCGGCGATACCGCCGGAAATGATCGCCGGGATCGCAGCAGCGAAGGTTGTCAGGAAGAAGAACTTCACCAGGGTCAGGCCTTGAAGTTCAAAGCCTGTATCACCGCCACCTGATAGGGTCGTGGCATCGACCAGGAAGCTGGTGCCATAGGCGAAGGTGTAACCGACGAAGAAATAGGCAACGGTCGAAATCGCGAAATCGACCAGAATTTTTACCAGGGCGTTGACCTGGTTTTTATGCCGGACAGTACCGACTTCGAGAAAGGCAAACCCGCCGTGCATAGCGAAAACGAGAATTGCACCTAGAAGGACGAAAAAGACATCTCCGCCCACATTCGTGTCGGTCATTGCTGGCTCCTGACGTTCCAATCTGCCCATTGTCTGGGCGTTGTTATGAGCCACATGCATACAAACTGCATGCCAACTGGGCAGATGCCAAGAAAAACGCCAGATTTTCGCCTTTTCTAAAGGCAAGCCAACATCTGCTCGAACTGGTAAAGCCGCACATTTGAGCATACCTGATAGGCATTTGCCTATTTTTTAATCAATTCATGGGCGGCGATTTGCAGCCATAACCAGTTTGTCCACTCGATCGAAGATACGGACAGACTTCAACCTAGGCTGCTCCTTGCATTTCCATCATTGCCTCGCGCAGAAAGGCATAGATCACGCCATCGCCCATTTGACTGACGTTGAAACGCATAAAACTGTCCATTGTCTGGGAAACGCTGAACACATTGCCCGGCGCCAGTACAAACCTGTTGGCGAGAGCTTTACGGGCAAGGTCTGAGGCGCCAATCCCATCAGGCAATTGACACCAAAGGTAAAAGCCCCCACGCGGCATTAGCCACGGTTCAATCCCCAGCCTGGACAGACTGTCAGCAACAGCTCTGCGGCTGTGGCCCAGCCGGTCACGCAAGGCCTCCATGTGCTTTCGAAATCCGCCCCCGCTCAGCGCCGTGTAAACCAGCTCAGCAGCTACAGGACTTGGACCTCCAAAGTTAACTGCGACCTGCAGGTCGGTGAGGGCCTCAATCCAGTCCTTGCGGGCGGCGATGTAACCACACCGGATGGAAGCGGACAGGACTTTTGAAAAACTGCCGATGCGGACCACCCGGTCCAATCCGTCAAGGGCTGCCAGACGCGGAGATGGCTCAGCTACGAAGGGGGCAAATATGTCATCTTCGACGATGATCAAATCGTGAGCAGAGGCGATCTTCAAAACCTTATGGGCCTTTTGCGGAGAAAGCCGTACACCTGTCGGATTATGCAAGGCCGAGTTCGTCAGATAGAGCCGCGGTTTTTCCTTAGATAGGATTTGGTCCAACTGATCGGCATCCGGACCAGTGGGGGTCATCGGAACACCTACGGCCCGGGCCTGATGCGCCCGTATCAACGCCTGAAAATTGAAGTAACACGGATCATCAACCAGAACCGCATCCCCGGGCCGCAACAAAAACCGGCAGATCAGGTCAATTGCCTGGGTGCCGCTTGACGTGAGCAGGATCTGTTCCGGATCGACATCCATGCCTTCACCTGCGTACTGGCGCGCCAGCATCCGGCGAAGGTTGGATGATCCCTGCGTGCTGCCATAATCGGACAACAAAGCACTGTCCGCCCGCCCAAGACGGGAGAGCCCACGCCGAATAGCCCCGGCTGGCATCCAGTCCGCCGGCAGCCAACCACAGCCCGGCTTGGAAAAATCATCGCCAGCATCCAGTGATTGCCGGGACACCCAAAACGGATCAACCGCCCGGTCCAGACGCGGTTCGACCTTTGACACTGCAAAAGGTTGGGCCATGTCGGCAACGAAAAAGCCTGCGCCACGGCGGGCAAAGATGATGCCTTCAGCCGCCAACCGGTCATAGGCTTCCACGACAGTTGAAGGGGAGACCTTCATGGCCGCCGCGAATCCGCGGATGGACGGCAACTTCTCGCCAACGTCCAGCGCCCTGCTGGCGATTTGTCCGCGGATTGCCTCCACGACCTGGGTGGTGCGCGATCCGTTTCGCATGAGGACCTCCAATTGTACTGACGCTTATTGCAATACAGTTTGGCTAAATTGTATTGCTTTGTAGCTGTTACAGCTACCCATGCCTCCATAAAAAAGGACCAAAGATCGCTTGCACAGGAGGTACCATGCAGGGAACAGCGGCAGGATGGGGCAGCGGCTTGCTCGGCGTGATGATTTTCAGCGGTTCTTTGCCAGCAACCCGAGTAGCAGTCAGTGGATTTGATCCAGTCTTTTTGACATCCGCCCGCGCAGTTGGAGCAGCATTGCTCGGTGCGGCTTTGCTGCTGCTGCTCAAGCAACCCCTGCCGAACCGGCAGGACTTGAAGCCGCTCATCATCGTTGCGGCTGGCGTAGTCGTCGGTTTCCCGCTTTTGACCGCACTGGCTCTGCAGCACATCACGTCGGCTCATTCGGTGGTTTTCATCGGCCTTTTGCCTTTTGCGACAGCCCTCTTCGGCACTTTGCGTGGCGGTGAACGGCCCAAACCGCTGTTTTGGTTGTTCTCCTGCACCGGCAGCCTGACAGTTGTTGCCTATTCCCTTTCACAAAGCTCGGAAATGTCCCTGACCGGCGCTCTATTGATGATTGCCGCTATTGTCTTTTGCGGCCTCGGATACGCCGAGGGTGCAGCGTTGTCACGGCGCCTGGGCGGCTGGCAAGTGATTTCCTGGGCCCTTGTTTTGTCCCTGCCTTTCATGGTTTTAGCTTCGCTGGCGGAATGGCCGCAGACCTGGTCCGGCATAACATTGCCAGCCTGGTTCAGTCTGGGCTACGTGTCCTTCTTTTCCATGATGCTGGGATTTGTTTTCTGGTATCGCGGACTGGCAATTGGAGGCATCGCAGGCGTCGGTCAATTGCAGCTTCTCCAGCCATTTTTCGGACTAATGCTTGCTGGCCTGCTGCTCAGAGAACCCGTCGCGCCCGCCATGATCGGCGTGACCGCTATTATCGTCCTGCTGGTTGCAGGTGCAAAACGCTACGCCTGACAAAAGAACCACTACCCATCTGTTCGTTTGATGCGCTGAAAATGGGCAACTGGTTTTCTATGAAAATGACGGTCCGCGGTGAAATCCGGTTTCAGAGAATAATATCTACCGAAGGCATAAAAAAAGCCCGGGACGAATCCCGGGCTTGAAGTTTGCGATCCGAGCCAGTTGGACCGCATTGGGAGATTTTGCTTAGACCCGCTGGGAGCCTGAACCAAATTCCGGGTAGGCTTCGACACCAACCTCGACTTTGTCGAGACCAAGTGCTTCTTCCTCGTCGGAAACCCGGATGCCCATGGCAGCTTTCAGGATGAACCAGAAGACACCGGAGGCAACGAAGGTGAAGACACCGTAGGCAACGATACCGGTGATCTGGGTAGCGTAGGACGCATCACCGTTGGTAAGCGGCACAATCAGCGTACCCCAGATACCAGCGACCAAGTGAACCGGGATCGCACCAACAACATCGTCGATCTTCAGCTTGTCGAGCAGCGGCACGACGAAGACAACGATTGCACCACCAACACCACCGATGAATACGGAAGCCCAGACGCTCGGAGCCAGCGGCTCTGCCGTGATGGATACCAGGCCAGCCAGTGCGCCGTTGAGCGCCATGGTTACGTCGACCTTCTTGTACATGATTTGGGTCAGGATGACGGCGACGACAACACCGGCAGCAGCAGCCATGTTGGTGTTGGCGAAGATACGGGAGATATCGGAAACATCGCCGATGGTGCCCATTGCAAGCTGGGATGCGCCGTTAAAGCCGAACCAACCGAGCCACAAGATGAAGGTACCAAGCGTTGCAAGCGGCATGGAAGAACCCGGAAGCGGGTGAACCTGGCCGTTTGCGCCGTATTTGCCCTTACGTGCTCCAAGGATCAGTGCACCTGCAAGAGCTGCCCAGCCGCCAACGGAGTGAACCAGCGTGGAACCAGCGAAGTCGGAGAAGCCCATTTCGGACAACCAGCCTGCACCCCACTGCCAGGAACCGGCGATCGGGTAGATGAAACCGGTCAGAACAACGGTGAAGATCAGGAACGGCCACAGCTTGATACGTTCAGCCAGTGTGCCGGAAACGATCGATGCTGTGGTTGCACAGAACACCATCTGGAAGAACCAGTCGGAAGCGGTCGAGTAACCGGTATCGAGGGCATTGCCGCCAACCGGATCGAAGCTGTACGGCCCAAGCGAACCGATGAAACCACCGTCAACGCCGGTGTACATGAGGTTGTAACCGGTGATCCAGAACATCAGACCAGCGATAGAGTAAAGCGAGATGTTCTTCAGGCACTGCATGGAAACGTTCTTGGTGCGAACGAGACCAGCTTCGAGCATGGCGAAACCTGCAGCCATCCACATGACCAGGAAGCCACCGATCAGGAAGAGCAGCGTATTGAAGATATAAGCGACTTCCGGCGATACGGCCGGAGCGGCAGCGGTGTCTTGCGCCAGGGCCGGGACGGCCATCAGACCTGTCAGGGCCAGCGAAGCCGCGCCTTTTGCGACAAGCTTGTTCATGGTTCTTTTCCTCACAACAATCAAAGGGCTTCGGAGTCGGTTTCGCCGGTGCGGATACGCACCACCTGATCGATCGAATGGACGAAGATCTTGCCGTCCCCGATCTGACCGGTCTTGGCAGCGGTCGAGATGACCTCAACGACCTTGTCGACGGCATCGGCTGCGACGGCGACTTCGATTTTCAGTTTCGGCAGAAAGCTCACGGCGTATTCGGTGCCGCGGTAGATTTCGGTATGACCCTTCTGGCGGCCGTAGCCTTTCACTTCGGTCACCGTCAGGCCTTGAATGCCGATCCCCGTTAGTGCGTCACGCACTTCGTCGAGTTTGAACGGCTTGATGATGGCCATCACAATTTTCATTGCTCGTTCCCATTCCTTTCCTGTCGCCCCTTCACATTGAAGAGGCTCGGCTGGCCGCCCGTCTGGCACCCCCCTTAAGGTTCCACCCTGTCCAGAACCGGTCGGTTCAACTCAGAGCCTGCAACGCATGAAGTCGGGTCGGCTTCGGCCCTTACTAATCAAGGACCGTGCCAACTCAGGAACGAAGATTGAAAAAGCGCAGAATTCCGCCATTTATCGGCGGCATAGCTAAAAATCAGCCATTTTTTGTGCACCGCAGCGCCATAGGCACGGCCGCCGGAAGCTCATTTTTTAGGCAAACTTCAATTATTGATTATTTTTTGTGCACATTTCAGTGACAATGCGGACTGTGATCAAAATACAGGCAGAGCCGCTTTTGAAGACTCTGCCTCACATGCACCCTGATCCACTCAGGAACCAATGGGTCCTGCGGCAGGAAATCACTAAGTTACGCGTAAAGTCTCAATAGTCAGGCAGAAAAGCCGCCGTCATCGAGAAATGCTTGCTCCTCAGGGGTCGATTGCCGGCCAAGAACTTTGTTGCGATGCGGAAAACGCCCAAAGCGGCGGATTACATCCATATGGATCAAAGCGTAGAGGTAGTAGTCCTGATTGCCGAGATTGCGGCACAGGTCAACCGACCGCTCTTGGGCTGCCATATCTTCAGCATGCTCAAACGGCAGATAAAAGAAGACACGGGCAACAGCCGGAAATGCAGTATCGTACCCGCGCTCGACGGACGCTTGCGCAGTTGCCAGCGCCTTGCCGTCTGCCTCAAAGGCCCTCTTATCGTTGCGGAAAACATTGCGGGTAAACTGGTCAAGCAAAAGGATCAGGGCCAGCGCACTGTGCGGCTGGTCAGCCCATTCATCCAGCTCGCCACGTTGTGCTGCTTCAATTGCCGGGAGAAACCGGGTTTTGATGTCCTTGTCGAAGCCGTCATTTTTGGCAAACCATTTTGAGGGGCCTGCCTGCCACCAAAAATCAAGAACTTCGATGGGAGAGGCAATTGTAGAGCTCATGTGAAATCCTTCAAACAAGGTGCAAGACAGAACCGGCCGAAACACACTATATAGCACTGAAGTAGTGAGAAGCTGATAGGAAGCAAGGCCGTGAGCGAAGAGGTAATTCTGGATTTGAAAGGGCTGAAATGCCCGCTACCAGTCCTGAAAACACGCAAAGCCATGACCAGCCTCAGCACCGGTGACAGGGTTACCATTCTGACCACCGACCCCATGGCAGCGATCGACATTCCTCACTACTGCCAGGAAAGCGGCCATCGCCTCGTCAGTGCAGAAACGCAGGATGGTATGGGCAAGTTCATCCTGGAAAAGGGTTGAAAAACATAGCCCGCCAAAACCTCAGTAGCTTGCGGCAATGTCATCCATCAGCTTGGCAAGCTTGAAATCAAGCTCTGTCAGTCCACCTGCATCATGCGTTGCCAACACCACATCCACGGCCCGGTAAACGTTCGACCACTCCGGATGATGATTCATTTTTTCCGCGGCAAGGGCCACACGCGTCATGAAACCAAAGGCCTCGCTGAAATCGGCAAACTGGAATGTACGGGTAATTGCTTCCCGGCCTTCGACAAGATGCCAGAACGGCGCGTGCTCCAGCTCAACCTGAATTGCACCTTCCGATAAACGCTCTGCCACAGTTTGCTTCCCCCACATAATTCGAAGTCACGCCCTTGAAATTGAGGCCGTGACATAGTGCTCCCTTGTAAAGATAGGGCTCTACAACCGGCTTGAAAGGGTCTTGGGATTCGGCCCCTGGCATGGGCAGACAAGAAGGCGATTTCACTGCTTTGGAGAATGCTCGCCAACAAGAAATGCCGTTTTCATCGCACCAACGCCTTTGACTTCAATTGGCTCGCGATCTTCAAATAGGAATGCCGCCCCGGCCATATCCCGAAAGGCCTCAGTTACCTGGATACGCCCCGGAATGGAGTGCGATTCCATCCGGCTGGCGACGTTTACAGCATCCCCCCAGACATCATAAGAATACCGGCGCTTGCCGATAACACCAGCGATCGCCGGCCCGGTGTGCAGCCCGATGCGCAGATTAAGCCTGACATCGTTGAGCGGTTCGCACTCATGAATGGTCTGCATCATGTCCAGCGCCAACTGGCCTATCGCCCTTGCCGCCAGGTCCGGCGGCCCTTCCAGGCCACCAACAACCATATAGGCGTCGCCGATGGTCTTGATCTTTTCCGCGCCCGCTTTCTCCACCAGCCGGTCGAAAGCACGAAACAGCCCATCAAGATACCCAACCACTTCGTTTGGAGTGAGATTGCGCGCAGCGGGCGTGAATCCTACGAGATCAGCAAACAGTACCGTTACAGCTTCATGACTGTCAGCGATGCGTTCTTCCGGGGCCGATTTCAAGCGGTCGGCAATCGCGCGCGGCATGATGGTTTCCAGCAGGGTCTCTGCCCGCTCGTGCTCGGCCGCTAGCGCAGCTTCCGCCCGGTGCAGCGCCGTCAGGGCGTAAACGATCAAGACGCTGGAAATGATCAGCACATTGACCATAACCTGCGCAGCAAGGCTTTTCCGGAAAGCCAGATCATTTGGCAGGACCGGTCCGATGTCCGGAGCAAACTGGTAGGAGGAAACAAGAAGCACCAAAGCCAGAACGAAGCAGCCGGCAAACAGCCGCCAGTGACCGACGCCAAAGAAGATAAAGGCTGCTCCTCCGAGGGCAAAATACCCCTGCGTTCCGCTTTCCAGCCCTAACGACCAGACGACAAACGTGTTTCCAGCCGCGATGACCGCAATGAAATAGACTGCGGCAACGTTGTCGCCAAACCTGTGCAACCTTGAAGTCAGCGAGAACAGCGCGATCATCATGAAACCGTAGATGCTGATCGGCATCAGCTCATGGAAGGCATAAAGCAGGTTCTGGATGGTGTGAAAGATGTTGTCGGCGATACCGACAAGCGCTGAGACATTCACCACCATCTGCCGGCGCCGGACATAGGTGTCCGTGGAGTGGATCCCTGACGTCGCCAGGTTGCGCGCCCAGGCCGGTGCCCGCAATCCTCTTAGTTTCCTCAGCATCGTGGACAAATACCAGCTCGCCATATGCAGAAAGCAACTCCCGTCGGAATAACGCGAATGGATATCTGAAATTCAGTATATTCAGATCATAGGGCTTCTTGACAGACCATGGCATCATCGTTTCATGTGATGCATGATTTCCGTTCTATTTGTTTGCCTTGGAAACATTTGCCGCTCACCCCTTGCCGAAGGCGTCTTCCGCCAAACGGTCTTTGAGGCCGGTCTTGAGCAGGCATTTGAGATTGATTCTGCAGGAACCGGGAGCTGGCACAGCGGAAGCGCGCCCGACCCCCGCTCAATCGGCATAGCCGCGGACAACGGCATCGACATTACCGGCCTCAAGGCCCGGCAAGTGCGCAACACCGATTTCGACACGTTCGATCTGATCCTCGCCATGGATCGTGACAATCTGGAAACCCTGCGCCACATGGCAGAACCTGGCAAACAGGAGAAGGTCCGCTTGTTTCTGACAAACCCTGATCAGGAAGTGCCAGACCCCTATTATGGCGGCGAAGACGGCTTCAACTCGGTCTATCAGATGGTCAAACATGGCAGCCTTGCCCTGCTGAAAGAAATTCAGCCGAACTGATTGCCGAGTTAAGACAGTTTCATAAATCTGTCTTGATTGAGACGATATCCAGAAGTCCGTTCTAGGTCTGGATCGCCCTTTTCATGAAACTGCTTTGGTGGACTCTCGCAGCGGTTCTGATCGCCCTCGGTCTGGCAACGGTCTGGCTGCCAATTCCAACCGGTGTGCCGCTTCTGGCGCTCGGCGCGGTTGTCATTATCGGCACCAGCCGGGGGGCTGCGCGCAAGGTCCGCAAACACCGCCGCAGCACCGAAAAACTCAATCATGCTCTGACCTGGCTGGAGAACCGCTCCCCCTTGCGTTTTGCCCGCATCCTGAAACGCACACGCCCGCGCAAAAAGGATTAGGTCGCGGCTTCCTTGATCCGCCTCAAGGTTGTTTGCCAAGCAAACTGCTTGGATGAGCTGGAATCAGATGCAGACAAGGAGAGTGATCATGGCTGGCATTCAAATCGAACAGGATGCCTGGGTTTTGGTCGGCGACGGCGAAAAGGCGCTTGTTTTCCGCAATGAAGGCGATGCCAAATTCCCGAACCTCAAGATCATCCGGATCCTGGAACAAGAAAATCCGCCAACGCGTGACCATGGCGCCGGCGCGCCGGGACGGCGTAGTGATGGACCAGGCCCGCAAAAAAGCTCCATGGAGCAGACCGACTGGCACACGCTTGAAAAGCACCGCTTTGCAAAAACCATGGCAGAAGCACTCTACAAGGCTGCGCACAAGGGCAAATACGCCAAGCTGATTGTCGTGGCGCCGCCAATGACACTGGGTGACCTGCGCAAAGAATTCCACATGGAAGTGAAGAACCGCATTGTTGCCGAAGTTCACAAGACCCTGACCGGTCACCCGCCCCACAAGATCGAAAAGATCTTGATGGAAAAAGGCTGAGCGTCCGTTTCCATTCCGGCTAGCGCTGGTCGTAGAACTTTCCGGCAAACCGGCGGAAGAAAGCAGTTACACGGGTGCTGATCCTGTAGGCGACAATGTGAAGTATGCGGCCCTTGCGGGTGAACCATTCATCCAGACGCCGGTCGTGCAGCCAGCGCGGCGCGCTTACATACAAAAAGCGGTGAACGACAAGGATTACCAGCAGGGTCAGCCCCCATGAAATCAGCGTATCGGACAGAAAATGCCCGCCGAAGGCTATGCGGTTGAGCGACAGGATCAGGGCGAGCGGAAGCACGAAACACAAAAGTGCCAGACGCCAGGCTGCGGGTGCGACAATCACCGCCGCCACCAGCCACATTCCCGCAGACGCTTCTCCGGACACGAAAGAGCAGTTGGTATCGCACAGGTCCGTCGGCCACCAGACAGGCTGATAGGGCAAGTCGCCCCCAAACTGGTCGACTGTGTGCGGCCTTGGACGGCCCCAATTGTTCTTCAGGATCAGATTGACCAGAACACCGGGACCAAGGATCAGTGTTGTCAAAAGAAACAGCGGCGTCCGCAAAGGCATGATCGGTCTGCGCCCCGGCGCAAGAATTTTCAGGGCCAGAACCAACAGGCTCACAATTGCGATTATCTTGACGATGTGCGGGCCGAGATGGCGCAACCGCCGCAGGAACGGATCATTTTTGGCCCAAAAGCCGTCCATCTCCGAATAGAACAGACCACTGGCCCACAGATCTACACCCGGAAATGCAAGAAAGAATGCCGAGACGACAGCCAGATAAATCAATACCGCCGAAATCGGATGCTGCATAATCCACGCTGTGGCCTTGCGCGGGGCGCCCTTCGAGGTAGTTTCAGTGTCTTGGCGGTCAGTCATTCCCGCTGTGTAGCCCATCATATCCACGCGGCCAATCCTCTTGGGGTTCGGACTAACAATCCAAAGGACTAAAACGTGCCAACCGAACAAACCGCCTTTACCGAAGCAACCCGTCCGAAACTGACGTTCTGGTTCGAATTCGCCTCGACCTACAGCTATCTGTCAGCCATGCGGATTGAAACCATGGCGCGGGAAGCAAATGTCGAAATCAATTGGCGGCCGTTTCTGCTTGGCCCGATATTCAAGGCACAGGGCTGGGACACATCCCCGTTCAACCTGATGCCGGCCAAGGGGCGTTACATGTGGCAGGACATGGCTCGCCAGTGCGAGCAGCTTGGCCTCCCCCTTGTCCAGCCGGTACCGTTCCCCCAGCATACCCTTTTGGCCGCCAGGATTGGACATGCAGGCCGGGCGCAGCCATGGATCGCCGAGTATTCACGCGCGGTTTTTCACGCGGAATTCGGCCAAGGATCCGACATTTCCGATCCTGCGCTTCTGGCAAGCCTGCTCCTGGAAGCCGGCGCCGATGCAAAGGCTGTCATGGAAGACGCCGCCTCGCCTGAAAACAAAACAGGACTGAGACAGGCCGTTGAGGAGGCCACGGAAATCGGGATCTTCGGAGCGCCGAGCTTTACCACCGAACCGGGCGAACTCTACTGGGGCAATGACAGGCTGGCAGATGCTCTGGCCGCAGCGGGATAGCAGGTTGATCTAGAAATCAGCCACATCTGCCCGCACTTCGGCGGCGTGCTCAAGCGCCCGGTACAAATTGGATGGCGAGATGGGCTTGGTCAGCACTTCCAGGAAACCGGCTTCACGCACGCTTGGCTCCGCGGTCGCCTCCAGTGCGGCCGTCACCGCGATAATCGGAAGGAGCCCGCCGGCTTTGGACGCCCGCAATCGCCGGGCAACATCCACTCCGCTTTCATGCGGCATATGCAAATCCAATAAAACCATATCGAATTCAGAGTGCTCGATTTTTTTGATCGCTGTGGCCCCGCTGTCCGCCTCCTCGTAGGTAGCGCCGAAAGAGTCCAGCAACGCGCCCATCAGACGGCGGTTGGTTTCATTGTCATCAACGACCAGAACATGGCAGGTCAACGGCCCCGTCGGCTCCCGCGTCCCGATCTCCTTCACCTCGATTGAAGTCTTCTTGCCGGTCGAAACGGGCACATCAATTTCAAACCGGCAGCCACCGGCTTTCGGGCTGACAAGCCGAAGGTTGCCGCCAACCTCCTGAATATGCTGAAGAGCGCCCCACAGGCCGAGCCCAGCTCCATCTCCCGCTGCCTGCCCGATCTCTCCGCGTTCAAATGCCTTGAACAAGCGGGGCTGGTCTTCCGGCATGATCCCAGGGCCAGTATCGGCAATACTGATCCGAACATTGGAGCCCTCGTGGTCTTCGCTCTTTGCGGTATCAGCTTCCACACTGACACTGCCGGATGAGGTGTATTTGATCGCATTGTCGAGAAGCGCGGACAGGGCCCTGCGAACCGGGCCTGCCATCTTGGCACCGATCAAGGCCTCGTCACCGGAAACAGACACATGAAAACGCAAGCCCTTGAGCGTCGCCGAATGCCGGAAAAGCTCTGCGGTGTCGCGCACCAGGCCGGTGGCCTCAATCATCTTGCCCTGAGCCCGCGCCTCCGGCATTGCGGCAGCAACCAATCCGCCGGTCATATCCGCCAGGGCTTCAATCGAGCGGATTAAAACATCGAGACAGGCGGTCTGCCGATCGTCGAGCTTGCCTTGGCCTATCAGCTCCGCAGCGGTCCGCATGGCGCCAAGCGGAGTCCGCAGATCATGCGCCAGAAGTGCCAGCTTGTTGCTGTTCTCGCGGTCATCAGCCATTGTGGCTTCGGTCCATTTGTCCTATGAGGCCAATCAAGTACATCTTGTGCTTTGCCTTTCTGGCGCCCATTTTGCCAGCCTCAAGTTTAATTAATGCCGGAGCTTAGGCGCT
The DNA here is from genome assembly GCA_965230705.1 of Roseibium sp. Lineage (GTDB taxonomy): Bacteria > Pseudomonadota > Alphaproteobacteria > Rhizobiales > Stappiaceae > Roseibium. The sequence goes on from CBDDLN010000002.1 coordinate 2,067,521, forward strand.
CCCTGCACCTCCCCCGGTCCGGCACTCCTCGTTCAATGGCAACTATGCCGGTGAGGAGTTAGCAAACTGAAAAAGCGAGAGAAACGCCGCCGCTTATGACCAGCGAAGTCCTAACCATCGTCCTTCCGGTCTTTATCCTGATTGGCATCGGCTATGTCGTTGCACGCATCGGCCTTTTGTCGCAGACCGTTGGAGAAGCACTGGGCGAATTCGTCTATGTCATCGCCATTCCAGTCCTCATTTTCAGAACCCTTGCCGTTGTTCAGATTGGAGATGACAGTCCCTGGTTATTGTGGGCGGCCTATTTTACCGGGGTGGCTGTCGCCTGGATTGCCGGAACGCTGGTCATCCGGAAAGGTTTCGGACGCGAGGCACGAGCGGGTGTAATCGGCGGAATTTCATCGGCCTTCGCCAATACAATAATGGTTGGCCTGCCGCTTGTGTCCCAGGTTTACGGAGACGCAGGTCTCGTACCATTGCTCATTATTGTCTCCGTCCATATGCCAATCATGACAGTTATCACGGTTGTCAACATGGAGCGGGCAGCAGCGGTTGACGGCGTCAGCAAACAGCCTCCGATCAAGGAGCTGATTACCCGGATTGCCCGGAACCTTGTAACCAATCCAATCGTGATTGCGCTGTTGTGCTCCGTTCTCTGGCGGCTAAGCGGACAGCCAATCGACGGCCTGCTCAAGGATATTCTCGACCGGATCGCTGCAACGGCCTTGCCGGTTGCCTTGTTTTCCCTCGGCATGAGCATGGTGATCTACGGCATTCGCGGTAATGTCTGGCCGGGCTTTTGCCTGAGTCTAATGAAAATAATCGTCATGCCAGCCGTCGTCTTTGTCATGGGTGCGTTTGTCTTCCATCTGCCCCCACTGTGGACGGCGGTGGCAACCCTGACTGCAACCTGTCCAACCGGCGTCAATGCTTACATCTTCGCCAACCGTTATGGCACCGGCCATGCCATGTCGACGAACGCAATCACCATCACCACCGCTGCCGCTGTTCTAACAAGCGGGCTGTGGGTGGCTTTTCTGGAAGCCTGGCGTGCAGTTTAGTTCGAGGGTGCCAGCCCGATCCGTTCAACCACTTCGGCTGGCGAAACACCGGACAAGCGCAATTCCCTGAGGCCCGTGGCTTTGCTGGATTTGGAGAGCTTCCGCCCATCCCCATCCAGAATGAGATCGTGGTGGCGGTAACGGGGCCCGGGCAAATCCAGAAGCACCTGCAACAGCCGGTGCACCGATGTTGCGTGATAAAGGTCCATGCCCCGCAGAACATCGGTAACACCCTGCCGGGCATCGTCCAGTACGACCGACAAATGATAGCTCGTCGGCGTATCCTTGCGCGCAAGGATCACGTCACCCCACGCGCCAGGATCAGCTTTGATCTCGCGGCAGCTGTCCCAGGTTTCAGGAAGTATTTTCCCAGCCAACTTCGCGGGGCATTCCTGCCATGACAGCGGTTCTTGAACGCTGGCAAGGGACTTTTTCATATCAAGGCGAATGGCAAAAGGTGCATCACTGGCCGACCGTTCCTGAAGTTCAGCTTCGCTCAATACAGCTGCGTCACCCGGATATAACGGTGCGCCATCCGGATCACGCGGATAAGCAACACCCTTTGCCTCCTCTGCCGCGACAAAGCGTTTGATTTCGGCGCGGGTGAGATAAGCCCTGTAGGTAAATCCCCGCCGCTCCAGCTCCTCAAGCGCGGCTGCGTAGTCGGCAAAGTGGTCAGACTGGCGCAGCACTTCCGGATGCCATTCAAGGCCGAGCCAGGCGAGATCTTCCATCATGTCCCGTTCCAGCTGTGGCGTGCAACGCACCGTGTCGATGTCTTCGATACGCAGCAGAAATTGGCCACCCGAAGCTTTGGCTGCGCGTTGGTTGAGCAACGCAGAATAGGCGTGGCCCAAGTGCAGATGGCCGTTTGGAGAAGGGGCAAAACGAAAAACTGGAGCCGACATCAATATTCCCGTGGCACAAAGACTTGCAGCCGGAGAGCCAATCACCGAAGGTCAGCTTCCTGATTGCCGATCCTTATCATCCGTCCGACCAGAGACAAGGACTTTCCGTGACGCCGATTGAAAGCCTGGACGATATCACCAAAGGCGTTGCTGCCTTGAAAGCCCTGGATCCCCGGCTCGAAACAGTGATCGCAAGCGCTGGCGAAATTCCGCTTCGCCGGCGTCCGGCTGACTTTGCCGGCCTTGCCCAGATCGTCACCGGCCAGCAGGTGTCCGTTGCCAGTGCAGCCGCCATATTCAGCAGGCTACAGACGCTGGTTCAGCCACTTGATGCACAACAACTGATCCGTTTTTCCGACGAGGACCTCGCCTCCGCTGGTCTATCAAAACCCAAGATCCGTACACTCCGGGCGATCGGGGAAGCATGCCGAAACGGCCTTGATCTTGAACATCTGGCAAGCAGGCCAGCCGATCAAGCCCACGCCGAACTATGTAATATCAAGGGGATCGGCCGCTGGACGGCAGATATCTTCCTGCTTTTCTGCGCAGGTCACCCGGATGTCTTTCCAAGCGGAGACCTGGCCTTGCAGGTGGCAGTTGAAGGTGCATTCGATCTTGATGCCCGGCCGAAACCGGGTGAACTGGATGCAATTGCGGAAGTCTGGTCGCCCTGGCGCGGTGTGGCCGCCCGCGTCTTCTGGGCCTGGTACCGGGTTCAAAAGCAAGGGTGCGAGACCATGCCCTTATGAGGCACTTGCGATTTGTGCCTGCATGGATTCGACCGACCGCCGAAGCAAATCAATGTCTTCAGGCCGCGACAGCCGGTGATCGCCATCTGGCACGAGCGTAAAGATGACGTCATCATCGGGCAGCGCTTCGGCAAGCCGCTCAGCATGCTGCCAGGGAACATCCGGATCCTGAGCCCCTTGAAGGATAGTCACCGGACAACTCAAATGAAGCGGGGTACCGAGGATCAGATGGTTCCGCCCATCCTCGATCAGTTTCCTGGTGATGACGTATGGCTCTTCAGAATACTCAGATGGCTGCTGCCAGCGACCATCCCGAAGAATTGTCTCGCGGATTTCGTCGGAAAAGCGCTGTTTCCACATGAGTTCTTCGGTGAAATCCGTTGCCGGTGCGATCAGAACCAGACCGCCAATATTGTCCCCCCGCCGCCGGGCGAGCGCCAGGAGCAGAGCGATCCAGCCACCCATGGATGATCCGACAAGAATGGTTGGACCACCGCAAAAGCGGTCAAAAACACTAACAGCTTCTTCGAGCCAGTCGGAAACGCAGGCATCCTCAAACCCACCGCCGGAGACACCATGGCCGGAATAATCAAATCGGGTGCACGCTAGACCCTTTCCGGCAGCCCATTTGGCCAGCGCTTCCGCTTTGGTGCCGCTCATGTCGGAGTTGAAACCGGACAACCACATCACGCCAGGGGTTTCGCCATCAGAATGGCGAACTGCAATTTGCCGGGTAGTTTCCGGTTTTCCAACCTCGATGAATTGCGGTTCGTCGGCGATCATATTAAGGCTCTGCATAATTGAAAAAACACCCTGCCTCGTTTGGCACAGCCGCCGCAAAATGAGAAGCATCATAGCCGGAGCATTTGTTGGCCAATCCGACCTTCCCTCATACCGTCCTGCAGGTCATTCCCGATCTGGTAACCGGAGGTGCAGAACGCACCACCGTCGATGTTGCCGCCGCAATTGTGAATGCGGGAGGCAAGGCCATCATCGCCAGTCAGGGCGGACAAATGGTGGAAGAACTGCTTAAAGCCGGAGCGGTTCACCTGGACATGCCGGTCAAATCCAAGAACCCGTTTGTGATCTGGCAGAATGCCTATCGGCTGGCGGCGGCAATCAAGACCCACAAGGTTGACGTCATTCATGCCCGCAGCCGGGCTCCTGCCTGGTCGGCTCTTATGGCGGCAAGGCGCACTGGCATCCCGTTTGTGACCACCTATCACGGTATCTATTCCCAAAAAGGCCGTGCAAAGGCGCTCTACAATTCGGTGATGGCGCGCGGCGATGCAGTTATTGCCAACTCCAGATATACCGCTGATCTGATTGCCGAACGGCACCCCTTTGCGAAGGACAACATCACGGTCATCTATCGCGGCTCGGACCTCTCTGCACTTGCTCCGGCTTCAGTCGACAACAGCCGCAAACAGGCGCTTTCTGAAGATTGGGGCCTGGAGAAAGGCCGCCCGGTCATTCTTCAGCTCGCCCGCGTGACCGGTTGGAAAGGCCAGCGCGTTGTCATTGAAGCCATGGCAAAACTGCGTGATGCAGGCGAAACCGCTCCCATCGCGATCCTGGCCGGGGACGCCCAGGGGCGGGACGCTTACCTTTGGGACCTGCGCGACCGGATCGCCAAGAACCGCCTGCAGGATCAGGTCAGACTGGTTGGCCACTGCGCCGATGTACCGGCCGCCCTCGCCCTGGCGGATATTTCCGTTGTTGCCTCTGTGGAACCGGAAGCCTTTGGCCGCGCCGCGGTTGAGGCTCAAGCCGCTGATGTTCCAGTTGTCGTTTCTGATCTTGGCGCTGTTCCTGAAACCGTTTTGGCGCCGCCGGAATATCCCGATGAGGATCGCACTGGCTGGCGCGTACCGCCGGGTGATGCAGAAGCGCTCTCCGTTGCTCTCCGCCACGCCCTTGCGCTCTCATCATCAGAACGCGCGGCGCTGACGGCCCGCGCTCGCGATCACGTTACACGTCAGTTTTCAGTCGAGACCATGTGCGAGCGGACACTGGCTGTTTACCGGCAAGTCCTAAGCAGCTAGGGGATAGGCCTCCTCAACCAGGTAAGGTCCGCCACCAACGCTTGCCTTTGCCGAGAACAGGACAAACCGCCCAACCGTAAATGTTGGCGCCTGGAAGTTGCCGCGCTCCGAAAGCCACTTGGCGACATCCTCATTGGTGGACGAGCGGCAACGGGCGACCGTGACATGCGGTGTATATTTGCGCCGCTCCGGCGGCAGGCCAATTCGCTGAAATATCCGTTCCTGTTCAGCCTGAAGCTCGCTCAGTTCATCGGAGGGTTCGACCCGCGCCCATACCGCATGCGGCTTGCCGTTGCCGAAGGACCCCAAGCCAGACAGCCGGATGTCGATCGGGTTCCTATGGACACGGTCAAGCGCAGCAGCCACTTCATCGGCTGTCCGGTCATCGATATCGCCGATGAAGCGAAGTGTTATGTGGTAGTTTTCCGGGTCGATCCAGCGCGCGCCCCGAAGGCCGCCTCGGAGCATGGAAAGCATGAGTCCCGTCTGTGATGGGATCTCAAGACCTGTAAACAAACGCGGCATGGGATGCCCCTCCGCTGGTGCTGATTGACCCATGAGGAATCAACTTTGCGCCCTACGCAAGGGAAAATCGTAAGCTACTGAAAATGAATCCCAATTGTGCCGGTGTGAAAACGCAGCTACCTGTCAGTTTCCGTGACTTTAGCAGTTTGAGTTCATTTGATTCGATGTCACAAAACCGTCAAACACACGTAATTTCAACAGCTTGCCACAATTGCAAATGTGCGGTCTAAGGTGCCGGATTGCCGCGCAACTGGTGGATGGCATCGATTTTTTGCAGCACATCCTCGCTGAGCGTCACATTCGCTGAAGCCAAATTTGTTTCCAGCTGGTCCATGTGTGTGGCGCCAATGATCACCGACGTCATGAAGCTGCGGCTGCGCGCAAATGCTAGCGCCATTTGCGCCGGATCCAGTCCAGCTTCCCCGGCCAACCCGACATAGTCACTCACCGCCCGTTCAGAGCCAGGCTTCTGATATCTCTGCAGACGGTTGAAGAGGGTTTTGCGGGCACCTCTTGGCAGCGCGCCATTCATGTATTTGCCTGTGAGATACCCCTGTGCCAGCGGAGAATAGGCCAGCAAACCCACGTTTTCCCGATGCGCGACTTCCGCCAGATTGACCTCAAACGTCCGGTTGATCAGCGAGTACGCGTTCTGGATCGAAACCGGGCGCGGAAGGCCGTTTGCCTCCGCGGCAGCCACATAGGTCATCGCTCCCCAGGAGCTTTCGTTGGACAACCCCACATGGCGGATCTTGCCGGCCTTCACCAGATCGGCCATCACCTCAAGCGTGCTTTCAATCGAGTTTTCATCTTCGGCCGCTGGCACATGGCTCCACCGGGTCGGATTTGAGCCAAAGCCGGAGATTTCACGATCCGCCCAATGGATCTGATAAAGATCGATATAGTCGGTTTGAAGATTTTTCAGGCTGGCATCGACAGCCTCTTCGATCTGCGCCCTGGTCAGGCGGCCCTTTGAGCCATCTTTGCGAAACCAGTCCATGTCCGTGCGGCCAACAACCTTCGTGGCAAGAACAACACTCTCCCGGTTACCGCGCTGTATCATCCAGTTACCGATTATGCGTTCCGTCCTGCCCTGCGTGTGCCGGTTCGGCGGAACGGGATAGAGCTCCGCCGTATCCAGAAAATTGACGCCGAACTCAAATGCCAGGTCCATCTGGGCATGGCCCTCACGTTCGGTGTTTTGCTCACCAAATGTCATGGTTCCAAGGCACAGGCTGCTGACGGTCAAATCGGTACGGCCAAGGCGGCGATAATCCATGGGAAGCTCTTTCGAAAATCAGTTTCAGGCGGGAAATACGGAGATCAGCCGGATCAGGATGATCCGGCACGGGCAAGGAGTTCTTCCACCGCCGGTAGCACATTCCGCACAATGACGGAAACGCCCTCTCCGGTCGGATGCAGGCCGTCGGGGAGATTGAGCTCCTGCTTCATCGCTACCCCCTCCAGGAAGAACGGATAGAGCAATGCGCCATGCGCCTTGGCAACTTCGGCAAAAATCAAATCGAATTTCAAAGCATATTCGTCGCCAAGATTTCTCGGCGCAAGCATGCCGGCCACAAGAACTTCAACGCCCCGCTCAGTCAACCGGGCAACGATCGCGTCGATGTTTTCGCGGGTTTTTTCCGGCGGCAGGCCGCGAAGGGCATCATTGGCACCAAGTTCGAGAATCACTGCATCGGCATCCTCGCCAACCGACCAATCCAGACGCGACAGGCCTCCGGAACTGGTATCGCCCGATACGCCCGCGTTGACGACTTCCACGTCATGGCCGTTGGCCTCAAGCGCTTTTTGAAGCTGAACGGGAAACGCCTGATCGGGCGGCAACTGGTAGCCGGCAGACAGGCTATCGCCCAAAACAACAAGCTTGAGCGTCTCTGCTGCAGCAGGCTGAACAAAGATCATGGCAAGCGCGAACAGTGCGGCGGAGACATTTTGATACAATTTTGACCCCATCAAAGGACTGGTTAGCCTCTTGTTTAGACCCCATATGACCGCGGAGCGGTCGTGGACGGAATTTCGTCCGGGGCGATTTTGATCCGTATTTAACGTGCCCGGCGTATACCGGTCACAATGGGCCGGTTTCTCGGTTCAGATATATATAGGCCTTGCGAATGACAAATGGACCAGTGATTGCCCTCAAAGATGTTCACTTGACCCTCGGCGAGGGCGCCGGACGGGTTCATATCCTCAAAGGGATCGATCTTCAGATTGAAAAAGGCACCTCGGTTGGACTGGTAGGGCCTTCGGGCTCCGGCAAGTCGACGCTGCTGATGGTCATGGCCGGGCTGGAGCGATCCGACGCGGGTACGGTCAATATTGCCGGATCTGAACTAGGACCGCTTTCGGAAGATCAGCTCGCCCAATTCCGCGGCCGCAACGTCGGTATTATCTTCCAGTCATTCCACCTCGTTCCCAACATGACCGCCCTGGAAAACGTGGCCGTTCCGCTGGAACTCAGCGGCGATCGGAATGCATTCGACAAGGCACGAAACGAACTGGAAGCCGTCGGCCTTGGCCACCGGCTGCACCATTACCCGGCACAGCTATCAGGCGGTGAGCAACAGCGGGTCGCCGTTGCCCGGGCCCTGGTAACCGAACCACAAATTCTCATTGCTGATGAACCTACCGGCAATCTGGACGATGACACCGGCGCACAGATTGTCGAACTGATGTTCGCCGCTCAAAGGGACCGCAAGACCACTTTGGTTCTCGTCACCCACGATCCGGGGCTCGCAGAGCGGTGCGATCGAGTCATACGCGTCCGGTCGGGTGAAATTGATGAATATGTTCAGGACGAACCGGCACTGGTACGCAGCGAGGCTGGCGAATGAACACCGCCAACTCAAGAACCTCCGGCGCCGGGCCGAGGCTTGCGGCCCGTTTCGCACTCCGTGAACTGCGTGGCGGTCTAAAGGGATTTTACATTTTCATTGCCTGTATTGCCCTCGGCGTTGCGACCATCGCAGGCGTGACCTCCGTTTCCAGAGCTTTGACGGAAGGCATTGCCCAGGAAGGCCAGGCGATTTTGGGCGGAGACCTCTCGTTTTCACTGATCCACCGGGAGACTGATGCAAGAGAGCAGGCTTTTCTGGAAGAGCAGGGCACTGTGTCGCGCGTAGCAACCCTGCGTGCCATGGCCCGCAAACTGGACACCGGTGATCAGACGCTGGTCGAACTCAAGGCAGTTGATGGCGCTTATCCGCTATACGGCACACTAAAACTAACGGACGGCAGCGCTCTTGCCGATGCGCTCCAGCGGGAAAATGGCGCTTGGGGCGCAGCGGTGGATTTTGCGCTTTTGGCCCGCCTAGGCGTCAAGGAAGGCGACGTGCTTGGGCTGGGCAACACCAAAATCCGGATCAACGCTATCGTCGAAAATGAACCGGACAAACTTGCAAGCGGCATGGACCTGGGACCTCGGCTGATGATCTCAGACACTGCTATCGCTGACACCGGCCTCGTTCAGCCCGGCAGCCTGGTGCGCTGGCGTTACCGCGTGAAACTGGATGGATCGCCGACAGACGAGGCGCTGAAAAGCGTCATATCCGCCGCCAAGGAAGAACATCCCCAAGCCGGGTGGCGCATTCGGTCGCGTGCTAATGCGGCACCTGGTTTACAGCGGAACATCGGCCGCTTCGCCCAATTCCTGACGCTGGTCGGCTTGACCGCACTTGTGGTCGGCGGCGTTGGTGTTGCCAATGCCATCCGCGCCTATCTTGAAACAAAGCGTGATGTCATTGCCAGCTTCAAATGCCTTGGCGCGACTGGAGGCTTTGCCTTTCAGGTTTATCTGTTCCAGATGCTGGTGTTGGCGACCATTGGCATTGCCATCGGCCTTGTGATTGGCGCCCTGATCCCGTTTGCCGCCGCTGCGGCGCTATCTGGTGTACTTCCTGTCAATCTTGCCGCTTCAATTTACCCAACGGAGCTGGGTCTTGGCCTGATATACGGGTATCTCACTGCGCTCGCATTCGCGCTCTGGCCTCTTGGACGGGCGCACGACGTTCCGCCAACCGCCCTCTTTCGTGATCTCGTTTCGGGAAAAATTAGGTTGCCGCGCAAACGGTATCTGTTTGCGACTGCTGCCATGGTCGCGACACTGGCGACCATTGCGATCGCGCTGTCTCACGATCAAAGGATCGCGGGCATATACATTGGCGCCTCGGCAGGGGCCTTTGTTCTGCTGGTTTTGGTGGCAAGGGGCATCATGTCCATTGCACGCCGGTTGCCCGCAGTCCGGTCGACCGAATTGCGGCTTGCCATTTCCAACATTCACCGGCCAGGTGCTTTGACGCCTTCGGTTGTGTTGTCTCTCGGCCTTGGCCTCAGCCTGCTCGTGGCACTGGCTCTGATTGACGGCAACTTGCGGCGCGAACTGACCGCAACAATCGCAGATCAGGCGCCAAGTTTCTTCTTCGTCGACATCCAGAGCCACGAACGGGATTCGTTTGAGGCAATGCTGAACGCGGAGACGACCGGCGCGGACCTGCAAAGTGTTCCGATGCTGAGGGGACGGCTTGTCGCCCTGAAAGGTGTCTCGACCTCCGAAATAAAGGCACCGCCGGAAGCTGCCTGGGTGTTGCGCGGCGATCGAGGTATTACCTATCAGGCAACGCCGCCCGAAAACTCCAATATCGTTGAAGGAGACTGGTGGCCGTCAAACTATTCCGGAAAGCCCTTGGTGTCCTTCGAGGCGGAAGCCGCCGGAGAACTCGGGCTCGCAATCGGAGATGACATCACCGTCAATGTACTTGGACGGGAAATCACGGCGGAAATCGCCAATCTGCGGGATGTAGAATGGCAATCACTTGCCATCAACTTCATCATGGTGTTCTCGCCCAACACATTTGCCGGAGCCCCTCACGCCCATCTGATGACCCTTGGCTGGCCCGAGGATGTCGGCAGGGATACCGAACTGGGACTGCTTCGCACGGTCGCCAACACCTTCCCGACGGTGACTGCAGTCCGGGTCAAGGATGCCATTTCACAGGTGAACGATCTGGTCGCCCAGCTGGCCTGGGCAATCCGGGGTGCATCATCCGTCACACTGATCGCAAGTGTTCTGGTGCTGGCCGGTGCGCTGGCTGCCGGACACCGTAACCGGATTTACGACGCGGTGATCCTGAAGACCCTTGGAGCAACCCGGACCCGCCTCATTCTGGCCTATGGCCTGGAATACGCCCTGCTCGGATTGGCGACAGCCGTATTTGCACTTGTGGCCGGAGGTCTCGCGGCCTGGTTCGTCGTCACCGAAATCATGGGTGGCAGTTTTGTCCTGCTCCCCGTGACGGCCGCAACCGCAGCCCTTGTTGCGCTGGTTCTCACCGTCGGCTTCGGCCTGATCGGCACATGGAAGGTTCTCGGCGAGAAGCCGGCACCGGTGCTGCGCAACCTTTAATGGAACGCCCGCTAAAATGGTATCCGCCGTATTTTTTGACGGCGGATATAGGGTTAATGCCAGCGGGAAGGCCAGAATTTGGTCGATCCGATGGAATCATTGCCAAATTTTCAGTATTTTCATCTTGTTCTCTTAACCCGCTTTTCCCATATTACGCGGGTAGACTGCCGCCCGGCCAATTTCGGGCGGTCATCCAATATCAAGAGGTATCTATTCGCATGTCGACCTTCGACCGAAACACTCAGGCTTCTTATTCGGTAGCCGGCGCTCGTGCCGAAGCTGGCATCGATGAGGGCCTGCGCGCCTATATGCTGGGCGTTTACAACTACATGACCCTGGGCCTTGCCCTGACCGGTTTCTTTGCACTGGGCACTGTATTCCTGGCCGTTGACCAAACCGCTGGCGGCATGGCTCTGACACCGCTCGGCATGGCGCTCTACGGCAGCCCACTGAAGTGGGTGGTCATGCTTGCGCCTTTGGCGATGGTGTTCTTCCTGTCCTTCAAGATCCAGTCGATGAGCGCCTCGACCGCACGGACTACGTTCCTAATCTATGCGGCTGTAATGGGTATTTCCCTGTCGTCGATCTTCCTGGTTTACACCGGCGGCTCGATTGCACGGGTGTTCTTCATCACCGCTGCAGCCTTCGGTGGCCTCAGCCTCTTCGGCTACACCACCAAGAAGGACCTGTCCGGCTGGGGTTCATTCCTGTTCATGGGTCTGATCGGCATCGTGATCGCCTCCATCGTGAACATCTTCCTGGCCTCTTCCGCCATGCAGTTCGCGATTTCCGTGATCGGCGTTCTGGTCTTCGCCGGCCTGACTGCCTACGACACACAGCAGATCAAGGAAATGTACTACGAAGGCGACACCAGTGAAGTCGCCACGAAGAAGTCCGTCATGGGCGCTCTGCGTCTCTACCTGGACTTCATCAACCTGTTCCTGATGCTACTGCAGCTGTTCGGCAACCGCGAATAAGCGGCATCCTTCAGAACAAACGAAAGCCCGGTCTTTGCACCGGGCTTTTTCGTATCTGGGAGCTCGTTGGTAGCCGCCGTATCAAACGGCTCTACACATCGACCACACGCAGGTGCTTTTTCTTTTCCAGAACACGGAGCACCTGGGCCAGGTCGTGCCCCCGCTTCAAAATCATTCCGCCTGCGCCAACAACAGAATAGGCGCCCTGCCGGCGGGCCAGCTTCGGGTCTTTCTCGATACGGTAAAGCGGCATTTCTGAACTGCGCCGGAAGACGGAAAAAACCGCCCGGTCTTTCAACAGGTCCATCGCATAATCACGCCATTCACCATCAGCGACCATCCGGCCGTAGAGGCGCAATATCGTATCCAGTTCGCGGCGATTGAACGAGACGACAGGTTTTGCAATGGGATGCAAAGGACGCGCGGCAGCCGGCCCATTGCCAGCCCCGCGCTGGGACGCGCTGTCTTCGGTTTCGTTCATTCCACCTCCCGCGCTGTCAGGACCACACCAGTCAAACTGGCCGGCACATCATCACGCCTGTTTTGAACCAGACGATTGATGTCACCCAAATGTCATGATGCACCCCATCCCCGGGTTTTGGCAAGTGCAGGCCTTTACAGAATTCCAGCTGCCGATTTTCAGGAAATCCCTGAATTCTCTGGATTGCCATGAAAAAAATCATGTTTTTGCCGCAATCCAGCCCTTGGCCAGCCATTTTGGCTCACCATATTCATATTATTCCCTGATGGGTACGAACGGTTTGGGTTTCGGAACGCATTAGCCCCCCAGCCCCCCGTTATTCGGATCGGTTCGGACCAGAGTTTAAGTATCAAACATCAGGGCAACTGAAGGGCCGGCGTTCTGCCGGCCCTTTTCGCATCTGGAGGCCGCGATGGTTCTAACCCGGTGCAACGGTCTTAACCTCAAGCCAATTTCAGGCTTCCCCTCGCCGCCCTGTATTGTATCCTTCAAGGATGACTACGGAACTCGTCGATCTGCGCCCGGCCGGGCCGGGAGACTGCGAGGCCCTCGCCGCCATTCACGGCGAGGCATGGCTGAACACTTACCGCGGCCTTTTGAATGGCGTGGAATTGCAGAAGCTGGTGACCCGGCGGGCTGCGTCATGGTGGCAAGGTGCGCTAGCCCGGGGCGTACAGATCCAGTTGTTGCAAGTCGCGGAAGAGCCCGCAGGATATGCCACGTTCGGCACTTGCCGCCTCCGAAATCTGGATACTGAAGGCGAGATCTACGAACTCTATCTCAGGCCCGAATACCAGGGGCTGGGTTTCGGACGCACGCTCTTCGACACGGTTCGCAAGGAACTTGCCGCACAGAACCTATCCGGCCTGGCGGTTCAAGTGCTCAGTGACAACCATCCTGCCTGTGACTTCTACCGGGCGATCGGTGGCCGCTTCACCGCCAAATCCTGGTACCGCAGCGCCGGCAAGAAAATGGGCCTGTCCATCTACACCTGGCCGCCGCTAGATACCCCGTGAATATCCGCGCCGTCAGTACAAACTGCCGGGATTTCCGATTACGGTGGGTTCTTGTGAACAATCGTAGCTGCCGGCTAGCTGGTCGGCCGCTTGCCGGGCAAGAACATTTGCATTCTTGTTGGCCTGAGCATCTATGCGGGCGATTTGACAGGTCTGGCCAGGAACAAGCTGCGTTACGATCAAAATACTGCCCAGCTTACCGCCATCCCCCTTGTCTGGAAACCAGCGCAGGATCGTCGCAAAAGGCCGGCCATTGCTGAGCCGCCACTCCAAGGTCTCGTTGACGCTGTTGAAATTCGGCAGTGTCTGTCCAGCGGCCGGTTCATTGTCCGCATCGGCGCCAAAGGAGACAAACATCCGCAGGTCACCTTCGGCCACATAGACCGGAATTCCGGCATAACCACCGCAGATCCACGAACCGCCAAAGGTTCCCTCGCCTTCGCTGGGCGCTTCAAACACCTGGCATTGTTCAAGCTTTACTTTCGTGTAGGCGCTCGAAATGTTGCCACCCAGAGCGATCGCGGGTGTCATTGCCATGCAGGCAAAAACCAGAAGAGATTTCAAGAAACGCATCTTTTTCCTCATCTAAAAGAAGGCAATCAACGCAAGGGTATCGCCGTAAGTTGATGTATCATTTGGTTGCAATGCAACAAATTGGGGCTTGCGCTCATCCAGCCAGGCTGTAATAGACCCACCAACAGCCAACAGGAGTCAAGCAGCATGCGTATCGATGCGGTGCCGATCGGAAAGAACCCGCCGGAAGACATCAATGTGATCATCGAAGTCTCTATGGGCGGCGAACCGATCAAATATGAAATGGATAAGGACGCTGGTGCGATGTATGTCGACCGCTTCCTGTACACTCCAATGCGCTATCCCGGAAACTACGGTTTCGTTCCCCACACCCTGTGTGGCGATGGCGACCCGATCGACGTAATTGTCGTCAATCAGCGCCCGGTTGTGCCCGGCGCGATCATGAATTGCCGCCCGATCGGCGTCCTGATCATGGAAGACGAGTCCGGTCAGGATGAGAAGATCATCGCCGTTCCGACCCACAAGCTCACCAAGCGCTACGACAAGATCCACTCCGTCGAGGATCTGCCGGAAATCACCATCAGCCAGGTGAAGCACTTCTTTGAGCACTACAAGGATCTGGAGCCGGGCAAATGGGTGAAGATCAAGTCCGTTGAGTGTGCTGACACAGCGCGGCGCCTGATTGTGGAATCAATCGAGCGCGCCACCCAGGACGCCGCTGAATAAGGCAGTTTGTACTGTCCGAAATTTTTGAGGCTGCGGTGGACCTTTTATCAGTCCGCCGCAGCCTCAATGCGTTCCATGTCCTCGTCAGACAAGCCAAAGTGATGGCCGATTTCGTGAATGAGCACATGTGACACCACGGCGCCGAGGCTTTCGCCATTCACCGCCCAGTAATCCAGGATCGGCCGCCGGTAGAGCCAGATACGATTTGGAAGCTGTCCGGTATGAAGTTCTGCCGCGCCTTGCGCCAGGCCATTGCCTTCAAACAGGCCGAGCAGCTCGTGCGGGTCCTCGATACCAAGCGCATTCAGCACTTCGTCTTCGGCATATTCGGCAAGGCAAATCTGGATGCTGCCGCATTGAGCCGCAATTTCATCCGGCAGGCGTGCAAACGTCTCGCTGGCAAGAGCCTCGAAGACATCCGGGTCTGGCGCGCATAAATGCGCCCATTCACTTCTCCGTCCCGGAAGTCTCGATCCCACAATGTTTCCCTGTGATAATTCGGCGTCACCTTAAAGATAGGTAACGAAGAGATAAATCAGCAGTCCAACCGCGAAAATAACGCCCGCGATCCTGCCAATGCGCGTACCCCAAACCTCGACCTGGTCATTGCTGTCGGCATCAGCCGCGCCAAGATGGTCTTGAGCCCGTTTTGCCATGCGGGCAAGGGTCGATCCGGCAATCGTCTCGCTTTCGGCCGAAACACGGTCGATCGCACGATGGGCATCGTCCCGCCTATCCTGGTCTCGTTTATGCCGGCTGGTCACCTGACTGCTCCTTGCGGCTTCCAAGTGTCAAGAGTGCCCCGGCAAGCCCGAGGAAGGCAAGACCGGCTGACGCAACCGCATTCCAGCCGGCGAACGACAGGCCAAGCATACGCCAGGTCGCTTCCGTACAACTGACGACACGGGTGTTTTGCAGCGCGCTCAACATGTTGGCCGCAGATGTTGGCCCAGAGTTACCGCCGCCGCAATCATTGGGTCCGGCCCAGAAATCCCACTCCGCACCAGCCTGATAGGCACCAAGGCCGGCGCCATAGGCAAACACCACGGCTACGGCAAGCAGAGTAAGGGCCGCCAGGCCGTCCTTTTGCCGGGTCAGAAAGAACATCGCGATGGCTGCGAGCGGCAAGCCGACGTAAAAGGGGACGCGCTGTACCAGGCAGAGCTTGCAGGGTACGTATCCGCCGATCAGCTGGTATCCCCAGGCTGTCGTAATAACGACGAGGCCTCCGGCCAAAATCAGCCAAACGGCAGTGCGGGCCAATAGCGGCTTGTTCATCTTTGAAACCATCTCCAGTAAATCCGTGACCTAGAGAAACTTGATCGCGGCAAATCCACCAACAAGCAAAACGACAAAAATGGTGAACATGAGGCCGAGCCGCTTTTCGATAAAATCGCGGATCGGCGGGCCGAACAGGTACAGCAAACCTGCGACGATGAAAAACCGCAGACCGCGGGAGATGATGCTTGCGAGGATAAAGACCGGCAGGCTGAGCCCCGCCGCACCTGAAGCGATCGTGATCACCTTGTAGGGGAACGGCGTCAAACCGGCGATGAAGACGAACCACCAGCCCCATTCATTGAAAATCGAACGGAATTCGTCGACGTAGTGCATCTTGCCGTAGAAGGCGAGGATGGGCTGGGCAACCTGTTCAAACAGGAACATCCCGATCAGATAGCCGAGAATCCCGCCAACAACGGAGGTCGCAGTGCATAGAATGGCATACCACCAGGCTTTTTCCCGCTTGGCGATTACCATGGGGATCAGCAGCAGGTCTGGCGGTATCGGAAAGAACGAGCTTTCAACGAAGGATACCGTCCCCAACGCGGCAGGCGCGCGCGGTCCGGAAGCGAGGGACAAGGTCCAGTCATAAAGGCGTCTCAACATGACCGCCTCAATACCCGCTGGCGCAGCGCTTGTCACTGCGCAGCTTTACGCAAAGTCCGCGGGCAGCGATCAATTCTTACGCGTAGGGAAGTTCGGTGTGTTTTTGAGGCGCGGAAATTGACCGCCCGGCCGCATTGGAGATCGCAAATGGGTCTTTGGAATGGTGCCCCCCGCCGGAATCGAACCGGCACTCCCGAAGGAACGGGATTTTGAATCCCGCGCGTCTACCAGTTCCGCCAGAGGGGCAACTGACACCGAGCTGCGTCTCTATCACGCTCTGGCGTTTTTAAGCAAGACGGTGGATGCCGGTTCGCACCAAGATTTTTTCAGGGCTGGAAAGGGGCCTCCAAAACCAGCAGGTGCGCGCACCTGCCAGCGTTCATCATTCGTTTACGGTGATGCCGGAATCCCGTTCGGAATGGCCCGTTGCTTTGCGAAGATTGTTGAAGCTTAAGCCAATGGTCAACCATTGACCGGTAACGCTTTGGCTGAACAGCAACGCTTCCAGCGTGGGGGAAGTTACAGTCATGAAAACACTTTCTACGTCGAACCGGGCTTCAGCACTTTATGAAAAGCTCGGCTTTGCCGATTTGCCGGAAACGGCGGTTGCTTCCGAGACGGGAGGGGCTTTGGGATCTGGTTGGCTCGACCCTGAAAAACTGGAATCTTCTCCGATCCGCAAGGAGTGGATTTTGGAAGGCGAACCAGAGGCCCGGTGCTTAAATCTGTCCGGGACGACGCGGGGTTGGGCCTCTACCAGCCACTGGTCCTGTACGGCTGGAAAGTTTGAATGGCACTTCGGCTGCGACGAAACCGTTCTTTTTGTCGAGGGCGAAGCCTTTATTACCGATGAAGCAGGTGTCAGCTATCACGCCAAACCCGGTGTCAGCCTGTTCTTTCCAAAGGGCTCGTCGTCTGTCTGGGAGGTTCCGGTCTATATCCGCAAGATGGCGTTTTGTTACCGGCCAATCCCTCTTCCGTTTCATTTTGCCATGCGTGTCGCCGACAAATTTTGCCGTGTCCTTGGAATTGACAAGGACCCGTCCGGCGGCCTTTGATGCAGCTCGTGAGTTCGATCAGGAAAAGGCGCGACATATGCGCTTGTTCCAGGCAGGCGTGCAACGCACGGGTATGACGGCACCATGAGCAAATCATCCAGGGAAATCGAGCTCAAGCTCGAGGTGTCGCCTCAGACACAAGACCTCATCAAAAAGATAACCGCGCCGGACGGGTTCACCGGCAGCCGGGCAGTAAACAAAACCCTGCAGTCGATTTATTTTGACACGGTTGATCAGGCACTGCGCAAGGCAAAGATATCCTTGCGCGTCAGGAAAGTCGGCGGCAGCTGGATCCAGACCGCCAAGATCGGCACCGGGGTTGTGGCAGGGTTTTCAAATCCGGTTGAAGCTGAACATCCCGTCAAGGGACGGGCTATCGACTTCAGCGTGATTGATGATCCGGCTGTGGTGAAAGTCCTGACGGAAACCATCGATGATGCCCCTCTGTTCGAGTGTTTTGAAACCATCATCAAACGAACAACCCGTATTTTGACGTCCAAGGCGGATGGCAGCGAAATCGAGGCTGCCTTCGACACCGGCGAAGTAAAGGCCGGGCGCGCGACCCAAGCCCTGTCGGAAGTTGAACTTGAGCTTAAAAGCGGATCCAGCAGCGCACTGTTCGACGCCGCACGCGGATTGATCGGCGATGCACCTTTCCGCTTTTCACCCTACAGCAAGGCTGAAAGGGGATACCGTCTTGCCGACGGAAAATCCGACGCCCGGATAGCGCCTAAACTTGCCGATACAATCAGCCTTCATACAGAGGAAAGCGTCGAGCTTGCTTTCAGAAACGTACTGCGTTCCTGCCTCGCCCAGATCACACACAACCGCCAGGCCATCCAGCACAGTGATGACCCGGAAGGACCGCATCAGTTCAGGGTTGGCTTGAGACGCCTGCGCAGTGCTTTCCGCCTGTTCAAGCCGGTGCTGAACCCGCATACGCTGGCCCCTCTGGATGCCGCCGCGCGTGAACTTGCCGGAGAAGCTGGCGAGCTTCGGGATCTGGACGTTCTGACAGATGAGATCGTGGCCCCACTGACTGAATTTGCGCCAGAAGGTGTCGCACTTGACCCGCTGATCGGCCACCTGGGACAACTGCGGAAAGACCGGCGCTCCATAGTGAAGTCGCATTTGTCCCAACCGGATATAAACCGGTTCCTGTTCGACCTTGCCTCCTATGCGGAGGGCCGCCAGTGGCTCGATCCGGACAATTTCGATCAGACCATGCAACTGGCGCAGCCAGTCCAGACCTACTCACGCACAGCTTTGAAAAAACAATGGAAAAAGGTCTACAAATACGGTGCGCGGATCGATGAACTCACGATCCCCGAGCGCCACGAAATGCGCAAGGCCTTGAAGAAGCTGCGCTACGGCATCGAATTCTTCGGAAGCCTCTACCCCGCTTCGGATTTGAAGCCGTTCCTGAAACGGATGAAGAAGCTGCAGGATATTTTTGGCTACCTGAATGATGTCGCCATGGCTGAGAAATTGGCCGCGTTGCCGGTTTCCGCGGGAAAGAACGCGCAACCGATCTCCATCGCCATTGGCTTTGTGATTGGCTGGCACGAGGCGCAATCGCGCACCAAGTGGCCGCACGCCAAAGGTTATTGGCAAGACACTAGAAAAATGCCGAAGTTCTGGCTTTAGGCTGCAGTCAGTAAGAGCTCTGAAGGTGCTCTAGCTTTCCACGACGAGCTGGATCCGGTCGGCAGCCATCCGCGTCCGGGTGTATTGCAAGGGCCGGTTGTCCTGATCGACATTCAGGCTTTCCACGACCAGGACTGGTTGTCCGGGCGCCATGGCCAGCGTTGGAACATCTTCCCTTTCAACCAATTCGGCAGTTACCCGGCTTTCCGTCCGGGTGTAATCCGGGACACCGGCCTTTGCCAGCGCCTTGGTAATTGAACCCGATTCAGCGTAGTCGGCGACAAGGTTTGGAAAGCGGCTCTGATCGAACCAGCTTGTTCCAACCATCACCGGCACGCCGTCGGCGACCCGCAGGGTTTCAAGCCGCAACAGCAAGGTCCCGACCGGCACCCCCATCCAGGACGCAAGCAGAGCGTCGGCTTCCTCCGTGCCTGAACCGATCAGCCGCCCGGATGGCGCCTTGTTTTGTCCCGATACGATTTCAGAGAACCGCGTGCGGGAGGAAATCGGATAGCTGATTGGCGCTGCGGCAACAAATGTGCCCCGCCCCTGATCGGCTCTCAACACACCTTCCGACGTCAGCGCCGCAATCGCGCGGCGGACTGTGTGCCGATTGACGCCGAACCGGGCAGCAATCTCCGCTTCGGGCGGCAGGCGGGAGCCTTCTTCAAAGGCACCGCTGGCGATCTCCGCCTTCAGCCACTCCATGATCTGGCGCCAGATGGCGATGCCGGAGCCCCGGTCAAGTTTCGTCAGTGCTGTCATTCATCCGTCATCAAAGATCTGTAGTGAAAAATCAATCCGAAGATTCGTCTATACAAATAGACAAATTTTTCGTACCACTCAACTGCAACTTTTCGGCTCCGCCAGACACAAGGCGATATTCATGACCGGTACACAAATTACCTCCAGCGGCCAGGACCAAGCCTCGACCTTTGATCGCAAGGGTGTGATGGCTGTTCTGGCAGCAGCACCCGCAGATGATCTTGCCAGCGCTTACAACCGCCTTGGAAATCCGCCAGCTTTCGATCTCGTCCGCCAGCCGGAAACCGGACTGGTCATGGTTCGCGGCCGCATGGGCGGCACCGGAAGCCCATTCAATCTGGGCGAGGTGACGGTCACCCGCTGTGTCATTCGTCTGGAGACCGGCGAAGCGGGCAGTTCCTACAGCCTCGGCCGCCACAAACAGAAGGCCCTGCAGGCCGCCGTCATCGACGCTTTATGGCAACGGCCCGACGATCGCGGCCGCATTGAACGCGACATCGTTCAGCCGCTCGCCGTCGCACAAATGCAGGCTGACAACGACGTTAAAGCCGAAACGGCAGCCACCAAGGTCGACTTCTTCACCATGGTTCGGGGAGACGACTGATGACCGGTCTTAGCCAATCCGCAAACGGAAACAATGGCGCGGCCCCGCTCGCAGCCGGATTTTCCGACCCAGTCCACGATGGTCAGGCCTGCTTCCGAGCGATCATGAACGCCATGGCCCGGCCTGGCAGCCTCCAGGCGTTTGACGCTCAGGCGTTGACCCCTCCAGCACCATTGACCGCGACCGGTGCAGCAATAGCCCTGACGCTGCTCGATTATGACACGCCGGTTTGGCTCGACACAGCGCTTTCCCGGTCCGAAGCCGCCAAGACGTTCCTTCGATTTCACACCGGTGCACCGATTGTAAGCGAGCCGGTGGAAGCCAGCTTTGCCCTCATCTCCAATCCGGCAAAACTGGCGAGCCTCGGATCCTTTCACCAGGGAACGAGCGAGTACCCCGACCGGTCTGCGACCCTGATTCTGATGGAACAGGAGTTTTCCGGAAAAGACGCAGTCACGCTGAGCGGCCCCGGCATTGAAACAAGAACCACCTTTTCCACCGGGCCGGTCTCTCCCGCCTTTTGGGAGCAGGTCAAGGTCAACAACGCTCAGTTCCCGCGCGGTCTCGATCTGATCTTCGCAGGAGAGACTGAAATCGCGGCGCTACCCCGGTCAACGACCGTCACGGTTCAGGAGGGCTGAACACATGTATGTAGCAGTCAAAGGCGGCGAGAAAGCCATCCGGAATGCCCACAAGCTGCTCGCCAAACGGCGGCGTGGCGACACAAGCGTACCTTCGCTGACACTCAGCCAGATCGCCGAGCAATTGTCGATCGCCGTAGCCCGCGTTATGGGCGAGGGTTCACTTTACGACGAACAACTGGCGGCGCTTGCGATCAAACAAGCACGCGGCGATCTGATCGAAGCCGCATTCCTGATGCGCGCCTACCGGACGACCTTGCCGAGGTTCGGTTACAGCCAGCCGGTGGATACCGGAAAGATGAAGGTCGAGCGCCGTATATCGGCGACCTACAAGGATCTTCCCGGCGGGCAGTTGCTTGGCCCGACCTTCGACTACAGCCACCGTTTGCTGGATTTTGCTCTTGCCGCAGAAGACGAAGGCGCGCTGCCTGAAGCCATTAAGCGGGAGCAGGTCAGCGAGGTAATGCCACGGGTAACCGATCTTCTGGATGGCGAAGGCCTGATGGAAGCTGACCCTGTTTCCAGCGAAGATGATCCGGTCGGCGACCTGACGCGGGAACCTCTGTCGTTTCCAGCAGGCCGCGATCTCCGTTTGCAAAACCTGGCGCGGGGCGACGAGGGCTTTTTGCTCAGCCTCGCCTATTCATCACAGCGCGGCTATGGACGGACGCATCCGTTCACCGGCGAAATCCGGTTTGGCGCAGTCGAAGTCGAGTTTTTTGCCGAAGAACTGGGATTTGCCGTCACGCTCGGCACCATCAAGGTCACCGAATGCCAGATGGTCAATCAGTTCAAGGGCACTGCCAAGTCCTCTCCGAAATTCACGCGCGGCTATGGGCTTGTCTTTGGTCAGGTGGAGCGGAAGGCCATGGCCATGTCGATGGTCGACCGGTCCTTGCGTTGGGAAGAATTAGGTGAGGAACAAACTGCTCCGGTTCAAGACGCTGAATTTGTTCTGTCCCATTCGGACAACATTCAGGCCACCGGTTTCGTCGAGCATCTGAAACTTCCCCACTATGTCGACTTCCAGGCGGAACTCGACCTTGTCCGGCGCATGCGGGACGAATGGTTCGAAAAACGCGCTGCTGAAGAAGCCCAATCCGAGACCCAGAAGGAGGCCGCGGAATGAGTGCTCCTGCGCCGCTGTCCGAGGGCGAATACAACTTCGCCTATCTCGACGAACAAACCAAACGCATGATCCGCAGGGCGATCCTCAAGGGGATTGCCATTCCCGGCTACCAGGTGCCTTTCGCGTCCCGTGAAATGCCGATGCCCTATGGCTGGGGCACCGGCGGCGTCCAGGTGACTGCCGCGATCCTGGGTGCTGACGACTGCCTCAAGGTTATCGACCAGGGATCTGATGACACGACCAATGCGGTGGCCATCCGCGGCTTTTTTGAAAAGACCGCCGAAGTCAAAACCACATTCGAGACATCCGAAGCCACCATCATCCAGACCCGGCACCGGATTCCGGAAAAAGACCTGCGTGAAGACCAGATCCTCGTCTTCCAGGTCCCCATCCCGGAGCCCCTGCGCTTTCTCGAGCCACGGGAAACCGAAACGCGGAAGATGCACGCACTGGAAGAATACGGCCTCATGCATGTGAAACTCTATGAGGACATCGCAAAGAACGGCCATATCGCGACGACTTATGCCTATCCTGTACTGGTCAACGACCGCTATGTGATGGACCCGTCGCCGACGCCGAAATTCGACAATCCGAAGATCGACAAGATGGCCGCCTTGCAACTCTACGGCGCTGGCCGTGAAAAGCGGATCTATGCCGTACCGCCATTCACGGACGTCAAAAGCCTCGACTTCGACGACTATCCGTTCGAAGTGCAGAAGTTCGACAAGCCTTGCGGTCTCTGTGGCGCGGAGAACGTCTATCTCGACGAAGTTATCCTGGATGACCGGGGCGGGCGCATGTTCGTCTGTTCGGACAGCAACTATTGCGAAGAACGTCGGGCGCAGGGCTTTTTCGGCCCCATGGCGGCCGACCCGGCAGCAGCCGCTCTTGCTGGTGGCCGCTCTGAAGATAACACCAAGGAGCCGGGCCAATGACTAACCTGCTGAACGACGAACCAATACTCCAGGTTCATGGTGTGACCCGCTACTACGGCGATCGTGTCGGCTGTCTTGATGTTGACTTCCAGCTGTGGCCGGGAGAAGTGCTGGCGATCGTCGGCGAAAGTGGCTCCGGCAAGACTACCTTGCTCAACTGCCTATCGACCCGTTTGCCACCAACGGCTGGGGCCATCGAATACCGTATGCGTGATGGCAGCATGCGCAACCTTTACCAGTTGAGCGAAGCCGAACGCCGCCTCTTGATGCGAACCGACTGGGGCTTTGTTCACCAGAACGCAGCGGACGGGCTTCGGATGACCGTTTCCGCAGGAGCCAACGTGGGCGAGCGGCTGATGGCGGTCGGCGAACGGCACTACGGCGGAATTCGTTCCACTGCCACGGACTGGCTAGGCCGGGTCGAAATCGAAGCCGACCGGATTGATGACGACCCACGGGCGTTTTCCGGCGGCATGCGCCAGCGACTTCAGATCGCCCGGAACCTGGTTACCCATCCCCGTCTCGTTTTCATGGACGAACCAACTGGTGGCCTGGATGTTTCCGTTCAGGCGCGTTTGCTAGATCTGCTGCGCCGGCTGGTTGCGGACCTCGGTCTGTCCGTGATCATCGTCACGCACGACTTGGCGGTCGCCCGCCTGCTTTCTCACCGGATCATGGTGATGCGCCATGGCGCGGTGATCGAAACAGGCCTGACCGACCAGGTACTCGATGATCCGCGCGAGCCCTACACCCAGTTGCTTGTCTCTTCCATTCTCCAGGTCTGAGGGTCAGTCATGCCAGTACGCCTTTATCTCAGCAACGTCGGCAAGTCGTTCACCATGCACCTGCAGGGCGGGACCACCATACCGGTTGTTGCCAATGTCGATTTCTCGGTCGAGGCCGGCGAATGTGTCGTCCTTGGTGGCCCTTCCGGGGCCGGCAAAAGCTCCATCTTGAAGATGATCTACGGCAATTATCGCTGCGACCAGGGACAGATCCTGGTCACCGTTGGTGACGAGATTATCAATGTGTCCAATGCCGAACCACGCAGGGTACTGCAGCTGCGCAAGGACGTGATCGGCTACGTCAGCCAGTTTCTTCGCGTGATCCCGCGCGTTTCTGCTGCGGAAGTGGTTGCTGAGCCCTTGATCACCCAGGGCAGTGATGAGGCCGAGGCCCTGGAAAGGGCTCGTGCCCTGCTCAGCCGGTTGAATGTTCCCGAGCGGCTTTGGGATCTGCCGCCTGCCACCTTCTCCGGTGGTGAGCAGCAGCGCGTCAATATTGCCCGGGGCTTCATCGCCCATTACCCGCTTTTGCTTCTCGATGAGCCTACGGCTTCGCTGGACGCAGCCAACCGGGCAGTTGTTGTCGAACTTGTTGAAGAGAAGAAGCGGGACGGCGTCGCCATGGTCGGCATTCTTCACGATCAGGATGTGCGCGATAAAATCTCGGACCGGATCATCGACGTTACGGAATTCCGGGCAGAGGCGGCCTGAAAACTTAACTTGGACTGGAAAGCGTCACGGGATCGACATGAAGCCTGAATAAGTGAAAACTGCACGGGCCTTTCCTGGAACGCTTTTCCAAATTCGAAACCAAAGACCTACATGCGGTACGCAATCTATTTCGCGGCTCCGGCCGATGATCCCTTGATGAAGCTTGGCACCAGCTGGCTGGGCCGGGATCCGTTTTCCTCTAACGCCATCGCACAGCCGGACGTCCCGGGGATGGACGGCAGCCGTTTCGCCGAGCTGACGGCCGATCCGCGCAAATATGGATTCCACGGCACCTTAAAGGCTCCCTTCACCTTGAAAACCGGGAGCCAAGAAGGTGAGCTTCTGGAGAGCTGCGAGGTGTTTGCCTCAACCGTTGCGCCATTTTCCATCAATGGCCTGTCGGTCAACCGGCTCGGAAAGTTCCTGGCGCTGACGCCGGATACTGAAGAACCGGAACTGGCTGCCTTTGCCGGACTATGCGTCCGTCATTTTGAACCCATGCGCGCGCCGCTGTCCGAAGCCGATCTAAAACGCCGCCGGCAGGCAAATCTGACTCCGAAGCAAGACACTTATGTCGAAAAATGGGGCTACCCCTACATATTCGACGAGTTCCGTTTTCACATGACCTTGTCCAACAAACTGGACAACGGGGAAGAGGCTGCACAGCTGGAAGCAGCCGCGAAACACTATTTCGCATCGGTCACTGGCACTCAGCGGCGCTGCACTACATTCGGTCTCTACACGGAGGCCGAACGCGGCGCGCCGTTCAAGGCCCACACCATTTTCAATCTCACAGGCGGCGCGCTGCCAAGCTCCGCTGCGGCGCGTTTTGAGGAGGCACCATGAGCTCTTTTCCGAAATCCTTTGTGAATGCCCGTATGGTGCTACCCGACGAGGTAATTGATGGCAGCCTTGCCTGCGAAGACGGAAAGATTGCGGATATTGGCAGTGCCAGCTCCGTGGCCGGGCATGACTGCGAAGGTGATTTCCTGATCCCGGGCCTGATTGAGCTCCACACCGATCATCTGGAGACCCACTATTCACCGCGCCCGAAGGTTCGCTGGAATCCAGTTGCAGCTGTTCAGGCACACGATGCCCAAATCGCCTGCGCCGGGATCACAACGGTGTTTGACGCCCTGCGCGTTGGCATGGATGAAGATGACGAATCCAGCGACACCCTGAAGGTCGCCGATATGCGGGCGCTCGCGGATGCAATCGAGACCGCCCAAGACGAAAACCGGCTCCGGGCGGATCACTACATCCACCTGCGCTGTGAGGTCTCCGCGCCAGATGTCATCAGGGCCTTTGAGTACTTCGACGGTGACGAGCGCGTCCGCCTCATCTCGCTGATGGACCACACGCCGGGCCAGCGCCAGTTCGTCTCGCTCGAATCCTACATCAGCTACTACCAAGGAAAACGCGGCTTTACCGACGAGCAAATGGCCGAATTCATAAAGCAGCGCAGAGCACGTGCCGACAAGAACACACCCGGAAACCGCAAGTCGATCGCAGCACATGCGCAGGAAAACAGTATTGCGATTGCCAGCCATGACGATGCCACGATCGAACACGTCGATGAGGCGGTTTCGCTGAACACCAAGATCGCTGAATTTCCTACAACTGTGGAAGCTGCAAAGGCCTCCCATGAGGCTGGAATGGCTGTTCTGATGGGCGCGCCGAATGTCGTCCGTGGCGGATCCCATTCCGGAAACGTTTCGGCCCGCGAACTGGCAGAAGCCGGATATCTGGATGTCCTGTCATCTGACTACATCCCAGCCTCCCTGCTGCAGGCGGCATTTCAGCTCGCCGATGAGATCGACGGCATTACCCTGCCCAAGGCTATTGCCACCGTTACGTCGACCCCAGCCAAAGCCATTGGCTTGGATGACCGTGGCACTCTGGAAGCTGGAAGACGGGCTGATCTCATCCAGGTCAAGCTGGTCGGCAACATCCCGATCGTGCGCGGTGTCTGGCGCGAAGGTCAGCGGGTGGCTTAACGGCAATGACGGAATCAGGCCACTTCGGAAACGCCATTTCCAAGCTTGGACCAGGCCGGCTGGTCCTCGTCGTGGGGCCGAGTGGCGCAGGCAAAGACACGCTGATGAACAGCCTGCGCGAGCGTCTGGCAGGCGACGCCAATTTCCGTTTCGCCCGGCGCCGGATTACACGTCCGGCAGACGGGGCTACGGAAACCCATAATCCGATAACCGAAGCGGACTACGAGAAAGCGGTCCTCTCGGGTGATTGCGCCCTGTCATGGCGGGCACATGGGCTTGGCTACATTCTTCCAAAATCCGTTGACGGCTTTATCGCCTCAGGCGGAACGGTGATTGCAAACGGTTCCCGGCGGGCACTGGCCGATGCCTTTGAAAAATACGCCAATCCCGTGGTGTTGCTGATCACAGCACCAAAAGCCGTTCTGGCCGAACGCCTTGCCGCGCGCGGCCGGGAGACGCGTCAATCGATCGACCAAAGGCTGGAGCGCGCGGACATTGACATGCCCGGCGTACCGAACCTTGTGCGCATTGAAAACACGGGAACTGTCGAAAGTGCGGTCAACTCAATGGTCACGGCCCTCACCTCCACCGACGAAACTGCAAAATAGAAGCGGCAACGTCCGCGCCGCCCTCGGCAAAAGTGCTTATTATTGTACAGCCCTGATGCTAGGTCTGAACTTGTGCTAGGCATTGTTCTTTAAACAAGAATCACAGGACCAGCCAAAAAATGAACGATAAAAATTCCTCCCGCATCGAAGGCTTTCACAAACTGGCTCCGGATGCGCGCAGAGAGATAATCGTTCAGCAAGCAGGTCTCGGAAATGAAGCTGCAGCGGCCCTTGCAGATGCGGCCGAAGGACAAATCGAGCTTTCAGACCGGCTGATCGAAAACGCCATCGGCAGCATGTCCATCCCCCTCGGGATCGCCACGAACATGATTGTCGATGGGAAAGACGTTCTGGTGCCCATGGCGACAGAAGAATCCTCGGTCGTGGCAGCGGTCTGCAATTCGGCCAAGCGCTGCCGTCCGGCCGGTGGTTTCAAGACGTCCACAAGCGGTCCTGTCATGGCCGCTCAAATCCAGCTTCTGGGCGCTAACGACCCTTCAAATGTCCGATTGAAGGTTCTGGAACGGCAAGAAGAGATCCGGGCCATTTGCGATGAAACCGATCCGCTTCTGGTCAAGCTGGGCGGCGGCTTCCAGGACCTTGATGTGCGCATCATTGACAGCGCGGAAGGTCCAATGACGGTGGTACACATCGTTGTCGATACCCGCGATGCAATGGGCGCAAATGCCGTCAACTCCATGGCCGAGAGACTGGCACCGCATCTGGAAGAATGGACCGGTGCCCGCAGCCTATTACGGATTCTCACCAACCTGGCCGACCGCCGGCTTGCCCGAGCGCGTGCGGTCTGGCCGTTGGAAGAGATTGGTGGCCCAAGCGTTCGCGACGATATGCTGTCCGCCTATCACTTCGCCGATGCCGATCCTTACCGGGCGGCGACCCACAACAAAGGCATCATGAATGGTATCAGCGCCGTTGTTCTGGCGACCGGCAACGATACGCGAGCGATTGAAGCTGGCGCTCATGCCTATGCTTCGCAAAGCGGCCGTTACCGCTCCATGAGCCATTGGGAAAAGGACGCCGATGGCAACCTGGTCGGCAGCATGGAACTTCCAATGGCGGTCGGCTTGATTGGCGGCGCCACCAAAATCCACCCAACCGCTCAGGCCAACCTAAAGGTTCTGGGTGTCGAAACTGCAGACGAATTGGCCCGGATTATTGTTTCTGTCGGGCTGGCACAGAACTTTGGCGCCTTGCGGGCTCTTGCCACCACGGGCATCCAAAAAGGTCACATGGCGCTGCACGCCCAGAACGTCGCGCTTCTTGTCGGCGCCGTGGGGGATGAGATCGACCAGGTGGCAGAAGAGCTCAAGCGCCGCGGCACAGTCCGTCAGGACATTGCCGAGGAGGTTCTGGCGCGGCTGCGGAACCCGGCCTGAGGAACAATCTGTCCCAGCCTACTCTTTCTTTTTCTTCTTTCCGAAAGATCCCAGGAGGCCGGACGGCAAGCCGAAGCCTTCTTCGACTGCCTTTAGCACCTCTTGGTCATCTACATCGCCTTCAATGACCTTTTGAACATCGATCTGGGTCTTGCCACCCGTCGCTCGGCTAATGGCCTCATTCGCTATGTCGGAAACAGCCTTTTCCGGCTTCTGGTTGAGGGTTTTGATCAGATCGCCGCCCATGCTCTGGAGCTGTTTATATGCCGCTTCAGGATTTTGAAGGATGCCGGCGATGTCAGGATAAATCTGCGGATTGTCCCAAGGCCCCTTGGCAATGATAGGCACACCGAGCCCGGACATCTTCTTGCCCTTGCCCTTTGCCCGTGGTGCCGGCGCCTGTCCCTTGAGGGAGGCAACAATCTTCGGATTGATTTTCCAGTTCAACGTGCGCTGCGGCATGTTGGTCCGGCCGCCACCTGTCACCCGAACAAGCGGCCCGATCATCGACAGGTCCTTGGTGACGGCCACGCCCTTTTTGATCGCGAAACTGGCCGAGAGGGAACTGAAGTCGGTCTTCGCCGTCTTGTTATCCTGCCAGCCGAGCATGGTCTCGACAGAAAGGCCGCGCACCATCTTCGGGATGTTAATCCCGCGTATTGCCCCATCAATGAAATTGAACTTCGCCGTACCGTTCAGGTTCCGCACGAGCTGCAGCTGCGATGCGCCTGACGCATTGATGTTCAGGTTCATGTCTGCCGTGCCTTCTAGCCACTTCGTATTGGCTGCATCCCTTAGAACTGGGAAGGCATTGAGGTTCTTGAGTGCAAATTTCGCTTTTATGGAAGGTCTTGCAGCCGCACCATCCAGCGTGACGTTGCCCGTCGCATTGCCCTTATAGAGCCTGAGCTTTTGCAGGTTGGACTTTAGAACGCCATCCTTGATGGTCGTCTTCAGTGCACTCTTGCCAATTTTGATTTTGCCCCAATGGATCGCATTGGCTGTGACCGTGAAGTTGGCGTTGACGGCTTTAAGGCCGGAGAAGTCGATTGGCGCAGTGCTCCAGCCGTTGTTCTTGGCTCCGCCGCCGCCGGCCTTCTTCGCGGGCGCATTGTTCTTTGCCGAAGCATTCTTCTTGGCGGGCGCTGCATTCTTGCCTGCGCCCTTCTTCTGACCCGCCCAGCCCTTTTTGCCGCCGGATGCCAGATAAGGGTCCAGAACCAGTTTGCCGAGATCAAGTTTGGCGTTGATCCTGGGTTTTGCACCCAGGACGATTTTGCCGTTTGCACGGCCAGACGTCTTGTCCAGGCTGAACCGCGTCTCGTCAAAGGCAATGGCGTTGCCATCTACCGAAAAAATTCCGGAAACCTTGAACGCCTTCAGCCCACGCCCGGCTTCAATCGGCTGTCCCATCCAGGTCATCAGGCGGCGCAGGTTCTTGGTTTCAACCGTGACCGCACCTTCCAGATTTCCGTCAGCGCTGGCGTGGCCGTCGAACCCGGCGGTAACCCGTTTGCTTTTTACCTGGCCGGAGACTGGTGCAGCGATTCCTGCCAAAAGCGGCGCCGGTGTTGCCTTGCCGGTCACGGTGAAGCCTTCGCCGCGCCACTTCATAGCCCCGCTCAGCGCCACCGGCGCATCAAACCCTTTGAGATCGAGCTTGAGCGATATGTCTTTCAGGGAATTGGCGGATTTGTCTCCGCCCACGGCAGAAGCGAGACCAAGACCGGAAATGGAGCCAGAGGCAAGCCGCAGCGTACCGTTTACATCCAGAGTGGCGAGCAGATTGGGCGCGTCTACACCGCTTGCCGAAAACGCAATATCAGCGCCAAGCTTGCCTTTGGCGTTGAATTTCTGCCCGGCAAGCGTCAGGAGATCCTCCAGGGAACCATCATTCAGAACCAGCCTGCCGGAGACCGCCGGGCTTGCACCGGCAAGGTCTGCATCCAAAGACCCATCAAGATCAAAACTGCCAACCTTGGCGATCATATCGGAGATCGCAACAGACGCCTCGTCCCCGGCCAATCGGGCAGTCAGCGAAAAGGCACCGGGATCTTTGGGCAGCGGGTCACCGGCAATCTCCGCCAGTGCACCTACAGAGGGACCGGAAGCCGACACGCCAAGGTCCATACGCACTGGTGTTATTCCGGCCTTGCCGTCTACGGCGAACTCGTTTTCGCCGGTCGAAATGTTGAGCGAAAGAGGTGTCTCGTTACCTTTGGCAAATGACAGAGGATCAGTCAGCGAGGCAGCCAAAACAATCGGCTTGCCCTGCCAGTTGAAATCACCTTCAAGATTGACATCACCTGCCAGGTCGGGCGCTGTCACCGTCAGGTTAAGGGCATCAAGTTCGTATTTGTCGCCATTTCTGAGGTTCGAATAAGTCAGTGTGCCGCC
The DNA here is from genome assembly GCA_965230705.1 of Roseibium sp. Classification (GTDB taxonomy): domain Bacteria; phylum Pseudomonadota; class Alphaproteobacteria; order Rhizobiales; family Stappiaceae; genus Roseibium. The sequence goes on from CBDDLN010000002.1 coordinate 2,098,523, forward strand.
GGAAATGGAAAACCGGTCAACGCCAATCCGCTTCAAGGGATCCAGTGGGTCGGCCTCTGCCTCACTGGTGTTCGCAGGCTTATTGTTGGCAGAAGGAGCCGGTTTATTTCCTTGACCCGATCCGGCCGGTTTCCGCTTTTTAACCGCGCGCCGCGGTTCCCAACTGGTCAATCCGTCCGGGCCAACTTCAAGCAGGATGTCCGGCTTTTCCAAATGGATCCGGGTAACCTGAATCGCGCCGCCAAACAGCCCCTCCCAGGCAAGACCGAAATCAATGGCACCGGCCTTGGCAAATTCAATGCCGTCGGCGCCGGCTTCGCCAGCCATGCCAACATCTTCAGCTTTGAGGGAAAATCCCGGTAAAAGCGACAGGCTGACCGGCCCATCCAGCCGCAAACGCCAGCCCAGTTGCTGGTCGACAATGGCAACAACTTTGTCCTTGATGACATCCTTCGGCAGGAACAAGGGCACGACAAATGCGGCCGTTGCCAGCAGAAAAAAGAAGGCGCCGATACCGATTAATAGCCGTCGCATAGTCATTCCCATCACGATTCGCGGCCAGTTTAGGTCAAGCCACTCTTCAGGTCATGACTTAATGTCCGCCTGTTTCCGGCATAAATTGGACCAATCTGCGGCGACGCTGCTAAATCGCACTCATGTGATTGTCCCAGGCAGCGCCGGGCGCACGCGACAGAACGTCAGACGGCGCCGATGGATCCTCCAGATAGCGAAGTCCGCCTGTCCCGTCGGAAATCAGGAAGCCGGTCTCGTCGAGCGGCGCAAGACCACAGCCATCGATAACCTGGTCTGCGCCCAGGAATGCGCCATCTGCGGCATTCCAGAACAGGACCTGACCTCCGCGCGGAGCCGAAGTGGCAATGACGTCGCCCGCCCGGTTCGCAGTTACAGACCCTATATAGTTCTGCAATCCGTCAGCCAGTCCAAACGGAATCTCTGTCAGCTTTGGCGCCGTGTCCAACGAGAGCCGGGCGACCAAAGGCGGGGTTGCGTCTTTTGGCCCTTCGAATTGCCCGCCAACCCAAACAGCGCCCTTGTTGTCGAGCGCCATATGCCTCAGGGATAGTTGATGTAAGTCGTCTGACAGCTCGTGGCGCGCGATCAACTCACCCGATTCGCGATCCAGGAAGACGACAGAAGGCTTCATCGAAGCAAGATTGAGTTTTTCCCGAGGCCTCTCGGGGTGGGTCTCAATCCCGCCGTTGGCAACAATTAGCGAAGCGCCATCCCTTGAGACCAGAATATCGTGCGGGCCGATGCCACCGGTGTCGAATTCTCCAATCCGTCTGATGTCGCGACCACTAACGTCATAAATACCCACGACCCCGCGGGCTGCGGAGTAGTCATTTTCAACCACATAGACCAGCCGGCCATCGGGAGAGAAACAGCCGTGACCATAAAAGTGGCGGCCTTCAATGGACGACAGGATGCGCGGCTCAACGCGCTCGAACGGATCGATCAGCAGGGCAAAAGTCCCAGGACGCCGGGCAAAGGCCATAATCCTCCGCCGGTCCGGCGAAACGGCGATGCCATGCCCTCGATCGGGCAAGCCGACCCGCGCGAGCTCCAGTCCGGCATCATCAACGATGGCAATAGCAAAACGTCCATCTGCCTCTCTCCGGGCGGCTGCAAACAGCGGATAATCAAGCGCACTTTCTTCCAGAAGGCCCTCGGCACCCGCCAAAGCCAAAACGTTGCCCGCACAAAACGCTGCTGCCCCGCCAAGGCCCGCCAGCAGCGACCGGCGGGAAATCACCGCCCGGTCAGTCGCCATCCAGGGCATTGAAACCTCCTGCAAGCGAAAGAGCACCGGCCAGTTCCAAGGCAATCGTGTCACGAAGGCTATTGATGGTCAGAAGCAAGACCTTGAAGCGGCCGTAGGCCTCGTTGTCGCGAAGGCTGGTTCGAACCGGAGGCTCAATGCCACCAAGGATTTTCTGGGCATTTTGAAATTCAAACGCCAGGGATGAAGGCAACCAGGCAAACTCTTCGGCCAGCAACCCGTCATATTCAAGCGCTTTCAGAGCCGCATCTATCCCATCCAGTTCAGCAGCAACATAAACAAGACCATTGCCTGATCTCGAAAACGGCACCCGATGAGGCTTTGGCTTGCCCGGGCCCTTGCCCAGCGCCGGTAGAATGTCCTGGTCCTTGGTTACAATCAGACCGGTCACAAGTGCATTGAAGATTGTCTCCATGGCATCTTGCGAGGAACGGATCTGGTTGTGATCCGGGCTCGGCGACAACAGAACCGAGCTGTATCCATTCGGATCGTTCCAGGCTTTCGAAACCGCGTCCGAGATCCCGGCCACGTTAACGGCAATCGCCTGCGCGTATTGGCAAGTGAATTCACGGGTCTCTCCAGCCTCACCAAGTACAACTGCACCGTCGCGGTTGAAGGCAATGAGCTGAAGCGCAGTCAGTCCCTGCAAGGCGACGCTTTTCCCGGTCAGCGTTGCGGCATCCGTCACCTTTTGGTCGCGTGCGGCAAAGACCTTGCGGATTTGCCTTTGAGCCGTACCGCGCGCATCCGGCAAGAACGCCAGCCGGCTCAGCCTGTCTTCTTCAACAAGCGGCCCAAACCTCAGGAAACCAACCCGGGCAAATGACACTACCGTTTCGCCATAAGCCTCCGCGAACGCGGATCTGGTTGCATCAGACGGCTCGGAACAGACCACAGATACTGCATCCGGCAGTTTGGCGCTCGCGACAGCCATTCGCTCCGCCGCGGGTCGGATATAGGTTCGAATGACGCCGTCGACATTTGCCGAAAAGTCTGCAGGCCAGGCTGGGCCAGCGAGCGTGCAGCAGAGTGTAACGAGGGCCAGGATGCGCATTCAAAGCGACTCCAAAAAGCGGACAAGCGCCGCGCGGTCTTCAGGTTCGAGCTCAACCACCCGATCGCGGACGGCCTGAGCTTCGCCGCCATGCCATAGCACAGCCTCAAGGAGATTGCGCGCCCGGCCATCGTGCAGGAAGCGGGTGTGTTTGTTGACGGTTTCGGTCAGGCCAATGCCCCAAAGCGGCGGTGTGCGCCACTCAGAGCCTGACGCATCGCCCACGGGCCGTCCGTCGGAAAGCCCTTCACCCATATCGTGCAGCAGCATGTCGGAATACGGCCAGATCAGCTGGAATTGATGCGCCTTGTTATCCTCATTCCGGCTGGTCACAAATTTCGGCTGGTGGCACTTGGCGCAGCCAATCTCATGAAAGACTTGCTTGCCGCGCAGGACATTCGGATCGTCCACATCGCGGCGCGTCGGAACAGCCAGGTTTTCTGAGTAAAAGGTAACGAGGTCCATCACAGGATCGGGCGCTTCCGTCGGCCCGAGACGCGCCTGTTCGCCATGCGGCATTTTCCGGCACTCGGGCTGCGCTTTCGTGCAATCACCCCAAGGTTCCGGCAGGTCGGGAGAACCGATGCCGATGTCTCCAGCAAATGCCGCCGCAGTTTGTGCCCTGATAGTTGGGTTGGAGGCTTTCCAGCCAAACCGGCCCAGCTCCAGTTCACCAGTTGCCGGATTGCGTACCCGACTGACTTTTCCGGAGATCCCATCGCCATCTGCATCCTCTGGGTCGGCAAGGTCTTCGATGTCGCCTGCGTGAATTGCCTGAAGCAGACCCAAACCGATCATCGGCGGTGCGACACGAGGAGAGAACAGTGTTTCTGGATGCATATCGCCGAAACCGAGGTCGCGGATCTTGTAGACCGGCTTCTGCAACATGACCGTTTCGCCGCCATTCAACGGAACTTCAATTTCCTCGTGCTCAATGTCGAACCGGCCCTCACCGGAAAGTCCGGTAACGGCAAAGGCCTGCAACTGGCCGCCATAGGTGGGTTCTGGAATACGCAGTAGGGTTTTATCGGCAAGTGCGGCACGATGTGCCTCTGTTTGCGGCGGGATGGAAAGCCGTAGAAAGAGCGAAACTGCCTTGTCGCCCGGGCGTGGCGGGCGGCCACGTCCGTCCTTCAGGTGGCAACCCTGGCAGGAACGGGCGTTGTAAAGCGGCCCAAGCCCATCGGATGCCTGTGTCGAAGATGGCGACGACGTCCACAGTTTCTCAAAGAGGGCATCACCTAGCCTGAAAGTTTGCTCTTCTTCAAACGTCAGATTGGCGGAAGGGTGGGAGAAGGAATCGCGATTGGTGCGCTTTTGAGACGTGGCGGCTCCACCCTGCATTACCTCGAACGCTTCGGGTTTGGAAAAGTCGGCAGGTGCGGCCAGAACCTTTGCAACGCGAGCGCGGTCCTCGGCACTCAAATCATCGCGGTGGGATAGGGGGGCATCTGCCTCAGCAGAAAAGGCAAGAAGAACTGAACCGAGCAGCAAGCCCGGCCACATCAACCGTGTCATCGGCATAAAACCAAGTGTTCGCATCCAAAATCGGAGCCGCATCCCTCCTAACACAGCGCCCCGAAAAAACGGCCAGCGGCAAAGAGCCGCTGGCCGCATTTACAAGTCTTACTCGAATACAGCTTTCGGGTCGTCGAGGCTGTCAGAGCCTTCAAAGGCAATGTCTTCAAGCTCCAGAGCCTTCACGACTCGCTCGATGGATTTGGTCTGGTCAACCAGCGCGTCAACAGCAGCCTGAATGACCGCGTTGCCTTCCTCATTGCCTTCACCGATCATCTGGTCGTAGGCCTCACCGCCTTCTGCACGCGTCTTCATGACTTCAAACGCAGCCAGCGTCGCATCCAGCTTCGCCTTCATTTCGTCGGCAAGGGCCGGGTCCTTGGCCGCAACCATGTCAGCGAGAGACGCGCCGGAAACATCGTTTCCGCCAACGCTCTTGTACTTGCCGAAGTAGACGTTCCGGATGCCGACCACGTCATTGTAGTGAGACATGTGCGTGTTGTCGGCGAAGCAGTCATGCTCTTCTTCCGGATCATGCAGCATCAGGCCAAGCTTGATGCGCTCGCCTGCAAGTTCGCCGTAGGACAGGGAACCCATCCCGGTCAGGATGGTCGCAAGGCCACCCTTTTCGCCTTTGCCGTCAAGTTCTTTGCGGGCGTCTCCACCGGGCGCCCAGGCTGCAACCATTTCCTCAAGGTCGGAAATCAGAAGATCCGTCGCGGCCTGCAGGTACTGGGCACGGCGCTCGCAATTGCCGTTGGTGCAGTTCGCCGGATCAAAGTCAGTTGCCGGACGGTTGCCTGCGCCTGCGTCTGTGCCATTCAGGTCCTGTCCCCAGAGCATAAACTCGATGGCGTGGTAGCCGGTGGTAACGTTGGCTTCTACTTCGCCGGCTTCGTGCAGGCTTTGAAGCAGCTCCGGATTGATCTTGGACGCATCGATGGTCTCACCGCCGACCTTCAGTGTCGGATTGGCAACTACGTTGGCAGTGTAGAAATCGTTTTCTTCCGATTCAGAGCCATAGGACTCATCAACATAGTCAATCAGGCCTTCGTCCAGCGGCCAGGCGTTTACCTTGCCTTCCCAGTTATCGACGATGGCGTTGCCGAAGCGGTAGGCTTCGGTCTGCTGGTATGGATTACGGGCTTCGATCCAGGCTGCACGGGCCGCAGCCAGCGTCTCGTCGTTTGGATTTGCAACGAAGGCATCAACGGCCGTTTTCAGGGTCTTTGCGGTTGCGAGCGAATCCTTGAAGGTAGCCTCTGCAACATCGCCATAAGTCGTCAAAACATCAGCCGGTGCCGCGGCAAACGCCGGTGCGGTGAGCGCGGTGGAAACGGCCAGCAAACCGATTTTGAGAAATTTCATTGATGATTTCCTTTCAACTTCAATGAGAGATGGCGGACAGGTGTTGACCCTGCACCAGTTAGTGGCGGATGCGGCTGGCAAATTGCTTCAACGGGCAATCATCCAGCGGCAGATCCGATAAGGTGATGGTTTCAAGGACCAGCCCGCTTTCCTTCAGGGCCGAGCCAAATTCGCGGGCGGAATACAGGGTTTCACCAAGGCCTGTTTCGGACACCAGGGCAGAACCAATAGCGGTCAGCGCCGCGTCGTCATCCGACTGGGCCGCCGCAATAAGGGAAGCAACCAGGCACTCATCCTGACAAAGCTTCCGGCAATTGTATGGAAACAGGCAGAGCCGGCGGATGCCATGGGCATTCAACGCACGCGCATAGTGGACAAGCTCGGAACTAGGTTTGCGTGCCCGCTCGCCGCCGAGCTCGGCTTTGTAGAATTGCCAGGCAAGCTCCCAGCACCCGGCATCCGCCGTGTCATAACCAGCCATCATCCGGCGCACACCTTCGACGACCAGGCGTTCAGGCTGGTGGGTCATGTCAATGGCGATTTGGTGACCGGACATTTTCTGCTCATGGATTGAGAGACGCGCTATCTGCCGCAGGAATCAATTTATGAGAAAAAAAGTCAAGATAAAATTACAATAAAATCAATAGATTAGAATTTTTCTAAACTGGAGTTTTCGACACCACAATATAAACTCGGATCAGAATTTCCCTGCATTCTCAGTCCAGCCAAGAGTCGGGATTGCGATGACAGGCCGAAGATCTTACGTTTTGGGAGATACAGAAACCGGACAAACTTCATGCTGACCGCATTTAAACAATTCATTCGGGAAATCACGCTTGGCGAAAGCGGCAAGACCTTTGCTGAGGATGATCATAGACTTGCCGCAGCAGCACTTTTATTCCATCTCATCGATGTCGACGGCGTTATCGACGATACGGAAAGCAGCAAACTGCAAGAGATCCTGCAGGATCACTACAGTCTGACGGAAGCGGAAACCAAAGAGCTGATCAAGATCGCCAAACTCAGGGACAGCGAAGCCGTCGACCTGTACGGGTTCACGTCCATCTTGAAGCGCAAGACCGATGAAGCAGAGCGGCTGGCGATCGTCGAAATGATGTGGGAGGTCGTTTATGCCGACGGCCATGTCCATGAGTTTGAGGACAATACCATCTGGCGTGTTGCCGAACTGCTTGGCGTTTCTACGCGCGATCGGATGACGCTTCGTCAAAAAGTCGCCAAGTCAGCGCCTGGGACCGACGAAAATCCGTAACTTTCTGGCGGGATAATGCGGTTTGCACCGGTTTGAACTGGATCACCGGCGCCAGCTGCCCCATACTGAGATTCATGAGACTGGACACCTACGCACACAGCACCCGGCCCAAAATTCTGGTCATCCTGCATCAGGAAAACTCCTCGCCAGGGCGGGTTGGACAGCACCTGATCCAACGTGGCTTTGCCCTAGATATCCGCAAACCAAGGTTTGGTGACACATTACCCGACACCATGGACGGACACGCCGGAGCCGTTATTTTTGGCGGCCCGATGAGCGCGAATGATCCCGACGGTTTCGTGCACAAGGAAATCGACTGGATCAAGGTCCCTCTACGCGAGCAAAAACCGTTTCTTGGCATTTGCCTGGGTGCTCAGATGATGGTGAAGCACCTGGGCGGCACCGTATCCGGCCACACCGACGAACTGGTCGAGATCGGCTACTATCCGTTGCACCCAACCGCTGCCGGCAAAGACCTTATGGACTGGCCCGCCAAGGTCTACCAATGGCACAGGGAAGGCTTCAATGTTCCCTCCGGTGCCGAGCTGCTTGCCGGCGGTCCGACTTATCCAAACCAGGCGATCCGAGTCGGACCCGCGGCCTATGGCATCCAGTTTCACCCAGAGCTCACCCATCAGATGATGGTCCGCTGGACGACAAAAGGCGCCCCGCGCATGACCCTTCCAGGCGCCCAGCACCGCCGGGATCATTTCGCCGGGCGTTTTGTTCACGATCCGGCCGTCCAGAAATGGCTGCACAACTTTCTGGATATCTGGATTGGAACAGCACAAGCCCCGGCAAAGCCCTGCGTGCTGAAGGCTGCGGAGTAATTCACCGCGACAGGCCGCCGACTATTTTGCCGGCACCTTTATCGAAAAATGATTGCCGAGCCGTACCCGGCAATCAAATGATTTGACGCTAATTGGGCGACAAGTTGTTCAGCTCTCGAACACTACCAACAGGTCTTTTGCATCAATCTGGGATCCCGGCGACACCAGAACCTCAGCGACCTTGCCATCGCGTTCCGCGTGGAGCGCGGTTTCCATCTTCATGGCTTCGATGGAAACAAGAACGTCGCCGGCTTTGACGTCCTGACCGGCTGCGACGGCAACAGTGGAAATAACACCTGGCATTGGCGCACCAACGTGAGCGGCATTTCCGTCTTCTGCCTTGCGCATCGCCGCAGCGCCGACAGCACCATGGGCGCGGTCCGGAACCTTGACGTTGCGCGGTTGACCGTTGAGTTCGAAGAAGACTTTCTTCTCGCCCTTTTCGTCGGTCTCACCGATTGCCTGACAGCGGACCACAAGGGTCTTGCCCGGTTCCAGATCAACGAAGATCTCATCGCCCGGTTCAAGGCCGTAGAAGTAGACCGGTGTCGGCAGAACGGATGTCGGCCCATATTGCTGCTGCGCCTTGTCGAAGTCAGTGAAGACCTTCGGATACATCAGATAGGAGGCCAATTCCGTATCGTCGATGTCGTGACCTGCAGCAGAGGCTGCTGTCGCGCGCTCTGCTTCCAGGTCAGCATCGTCCAGCAAAGAGCCCGGACGCACCGTGATCGGCTTGTCGCCTTTAAGCGCCTTGTCCTGCAAGGACTTCGGCCATCCACCCGGAGATTGCCCAAGATCACCGTGAAGCATCTTCACAACGCTGTCCGGGAAGGCAACATCCTTCCTGGGATCTTCAACATCTGCAACGCTGAGGCCCTGGCTGACCATCATCAACGCCATGTCGCCGACAACCTTGGACGAAGGCGTCACCTTGACGATATCGCCGAACATCTGGTTGGCGTCCGCATAGGCTTGCGCCACTTCGTGCCAGCGGGTTTCGAGACCCAAAGACCGCGCCTGTTCTTTCAGGTTGGTGAACTGGCCGCCCGGCATTTCATGCAGATAGACTTCTGATGCACCGAAACGCAGATCGCTTTCGAATGCGCGGTATTGCGTGCGAACAGCTTCCCAATAGAAGGAAATCTGGCGGATGGTCTTTGCGTCCAGACCCGTGTCGCGCTCAGTGCCACGCAGGGCTTCGACAATAGAGCCAAGGCATGGCTGAGACGTTAGGCCGGAGAGCGCGTCCATTGCAGCGTCAACCGCATCAACACCAGCTTCAACCGCGGCCAGAATAGTGGAAGCGGCAATGCCGGATGTGTCATGCGTGTGGAAGTGGATCGGCAGGCCGACCTCGTCCTTCAACGCCTTGACCAGAACCTTTGCCGCCTGCGGCTTCAAGAGGCCGGCCATATCCTTGATACCAAGGATGTGCGCACCAGCTGCTTCAAGTTCCTTGGCAAGGCCGACATAGTATTTCAGGTCGTATTTCGGCCGGGCGCTGTCCAGCATGTCGCCGGTATAACAAAGGACACCTTCGCAGAGCTTGCCTGTTTCCTGAACCGCATCCATGGAAACGCGCATGTTTTCGACCCAGTTCAAGCAGTCGAAGACACGGAAGAGGTCGATGCCATTTTCCGCCGCCTGATGGACGAAATACTTGACCACATTGTCCGGGTAGTTGGTGTAACCAACACCGTTGGAGCCGCGCAGCAGCATCTGAAGCAGAATGTTCGGCGCTTTCTCGCGGATCTGATGCAGGCGCTCCCATGGACTTTCCGTCAGAAAGCGCATGGAAACGTCAAACGTCGCACCACCCCAGCATTCCAGCGAGAAGAGGCTTGGAAGACCGGTCGCATAGCTTTCGGCAATGTTGACGATGTCATGAGACCGCATGCGGGTTGCGAGCAGCGACTGGTGACCGTCCCGCATGGTGGTGTCGGTGATCAACGCCCGCTTCTGATCCTTCATCCAGTCGGCAAAGCCCTTCGGGCCCAGCTCGTCCAGAAGCTCTCGGGTGCCTTTCGGCTTGTCATCTCCAAAGTCCGGGATAATCGGCGCTGCCACGTCTTTCGGCGGGCGAACGCGATCTTTCGTTTCCGGGTGGCCGTTGACCGAGACATCAGCGATATACGTCAGAAGCTTGGTCGCCCGGTCCTGACGTTTTGTCTGTTCAAACAGCGCTGGCGTATCGTCGATAAACCGCGTGGTGTAGTTCTGCGCCCGGAAATCTTCATGGTCGATGATGTTTTCCAGGAAGACCAGGTTGGTCGCGACACCGCGAATACGGAATTCGCGCAAGGCACGATCCATCCGCTTGCGGGCATCTTCAGCCGTCGGCGCCCAGGCAGTTACCTTTTCCAGAAGCGGATCGTAGTAGCGGGTGATCACAGCGCCGGAATAGGCCGTGCCGCCATCGAGGCGAATTCCGAAGCCGGTCGCACCGCGATATGCGGTAATGCGGCCATAGTCCGGAATGAAGTTCTGCTCCGGGTCTTCGGTCGTGATACGGCACTGAAGGGCGTGGCCGTTGAGACGGATTTTGTCTTGAGCCGGAACACCGCTTTTTGCCGTGCCGATCTTTTCGCCATCGGCGATGTGAATTTGCGCCTGCACAATATCGATGCCGGTGACTTCTTCAGTCACCGTGTGCTCGACCTGAACGCGCGGGTTCACTTCGATGAAATAGATGGCGCCCGTATCCGCATCCATCAGGAATTCAACGGTACCAGCGCCGCGGTAGTTCACGGCGCGGCCAATCTTCAGGCCGTATTCGCAAAGTTCCTTGCGCTTGTCTTCTTCCAGGTAAGGCGCGGGAGCACGCTCGACAACCTTCTGATGACGTCGCTGGATTGAACAATCACGCTCAAAAAGATGAACGACGTTTTCGCCGTCACCCAGGATCTGAACTTCAACGTGACGGGCACGCTGAACCAGTTTCTCCAGGTAAATCTCATCCTTGCCGAACGCAGCTTTAGCTTCGCGTTTGGCTGCCAGAACTTCCTTTTCCAGCGTTGCTTCGTCCGGAATGACGCGCATACCGCGTCCGCCGCCACCCCAGGAGGCTTTCAGCATCACCGGATAACCGATTTCCAGCGCCTGACGCTTGATCTCATTGATATCATCGGGCAGCGGGTCAGTTGCTGGCATCACCGGCACACCAGCTTCAATCGCCAGATTGCGCGCTGCGACCTTGTTGCCAAGGCGGCGCATGGTTTCAGACTTCGGACCAATGAAGGTAATGCCTGCTTCTTCACAGGCGTCGACGAATTCCGGGCTTTCGGAGAGAAGTCCATATCCAGGATGGATAGCGTCCGCGCCGGCGTGTTTGGCAACACGGATAATCTCGTCGATAGAGAGATAGGCCTCAATCGGCCCCAGACCTTTGCCGACCTGATAGGCTTCATCGGACTTGAACCTATGCAGAGCCAATTTATCTTGCTCTGCATAGATCGCGACAGTCTTCAGTCCGAGTTCATTGGCCGCCCGGAATACGCGAATTGCGATTTCCGAACGGTTAGCGACGAGAATCTTGCGTATTGCCAACAGCACATCTCCCAACTACCGGCGCACTGCATGGCCGCAGCGCTGCTTCAGGGGGGTTCTACTTTGGTCTTAACGGCATGAAAAGGGGCAGTGACTATGTCCTATTCATTTTTTTCGAAAGTTCTTCATGGAAATGGAATAAATATGGCTTTTTTAAACAGGAGATCACTGGAATTTGGTGATCCCGCTGACCAATCCTTAATTCCTGATCCTCACAACGCGCCAAAATCCAAACCTCTGTTCCATACCGGAACAGAAATCTGAAGTGGGCATTCCAGCTCTTTTTCCGCCGCCGATTTCAAGCACACCAGATCTGGTTTAGCCTTTGGGCCAGCCACGACATGTGGTTAGAACAGACCCGCAACACGCAAGAATTACCGATTCGTCTTACATCTGTTCGCACTTCGTCCGCAGATTAATCGCAGAAGAAAAAACACGGTCTTCTCGTTAACCAAACATCTGTGCTTGACACGATTCCGAAGCATATCAGTGCCATTCAAAAGAGAACGCGGAACCTGACACAAAGATTCAGCATATCGTGGCAATTCTGATCGCTGGTGCCATATATCGTATAGAACGAACCCTGAATCTCCGAGAGTCGTCGATTCGGTCGAGTTTTGTTCCAGAGTCGTTCTTTTTGGCCTTTTTCCGAGATCCAATTTCAGGATTGGCAACCGGGGAAGCTTCGAAAAAAGACTCGGGACAGGCTGGCGCTGGCTGTGCTAAACCCCCGGCAGCACCGTTCTATTCGGCTCGACAACAAGCCAAAGATCCTTTCAAAAATCACTGCGATCCATGCCCCGCCCTTCGAAATTGCCGCTGCCGCCCGCTGCCCGGTCAAACACCGTTACAGCCGTCCTTGGGCCGACAAACACCGGCAAAACACATCTTGCCATCGAGCGCATGATTGCCCAGCCCTCCGGCCTTATCGGCCTGCCGCTGAGGCTTCTGGCGCGCGAGGTTTATGGCCGCATCGTTGAACGCACCGGCGAGGACTCGGTTGCGCTGATCACCGGTGAAGAAAAGATCCTTCCGAAATCGGCACGGTTCTATGTGTCAACGGTCGAGGCAATGCCTCTGGATCTTGAGACGGAATTTGTTGCCATCGACGAAGTACAGCTGGCTGGGGATCTCGACCGTGGCCACGTTTTCACCGACCGGATCCTGAACCTTCGTGGCCGTTCAGAAACCTTGCTGCTCGGCGCCGCGACCGCCCGACCGCTGCTGGAAAAGCTGCTGCCTGGCCTGAATGTTGTGACTCGTCCGCGCATGTCGGTTCTGGAATATGCGGGATCAAAGAAAGTCTCCCGGCTCCCGGCTCGCTCTGCAATAGTGGCATTTTCCTCCGACGAGGTTTACGGCATTGCCGAGCTTATCCGGCGGCAAAGAGGCGGCGCGGCTGTTGTTCTTGGATCCTTAAGCCCACGCACCCGCAACGCACAGGTCGAACTGTTTCAAAACGGCGATGTAGATCATCTGGTGGCTACGGATGCCATCGGGATGGGCCTCAACCTTGATGTCGACCACATCGCCTTTGCCGGCAACCGGAAATACGACGGTTACCAGTACCGTCAGCTGACCGCAGCGGAGATGGGCCAAATCGCGGGACGCGCCGGCCGGCACACACGGGACGGGACTTTCGGTGTGACTGGCCGGGTCGATCCCTTGGACGATGATTTGATCGAACAGATCGAAAGTCACCGGTTTCCAGCTCTTAAAGTGCTGCAATGGCGCAACAGCAACCTGGATTTTTCCTCGGTCAGCGCCCTGCGCCGATCACTAGATCAGGCTCCAAGAGAAGAAGGGCTTGCACGTGCCCCCACCGGTGACGACATGGTCGCACTGGAGAATTTGCTGCGCGATCCGGCCATAGAAGACATGGCAAAGGGCGAAAAAGCGGTCGAATTGATGTGGGATGTGTGTCAGGTTCCCGACTATCGAAAGATTGCGCCGGCCAACCATGCCGAGCTGTTGAACACTATCTACACCCATTTGATCCAGGACGGCGCCATCGGCGATGACTGGTTCACGCGTCAATTGGCCTTCGCAGATCGCGTGGATGGTGATATCGACACCCTGGCAAACCGGATTGCGCACATCCGGACCTGGACATTCGTCGCCAACCGGCCTGACTGGCTGGCTGATCCGATGCATTGGCAAGGGGTGACGCGCAATATAGAAGACCGGTTATCAGATGCCCTTCACGAGCGCCTTACTCAGCGTTTCGTGGATCGGCGAACAAGTGTATTGATGCGACGTTTGAGAGAGAACGCCATGCTGGAAGCGGAAATAACGACGGGCGGCGATGTGCTCGTAGAAGGACAGCACATCGGAAATCTGCTTGGCTTCCGGTTCGCGCCTGATTCGACGGCCGAAGGGCCGGATGAAAAGGCTGTCCGTGCGGCAGCCCAAAAAGCGCTGACGACAGAGATCGAAAGCAGGGCCGACAAATTGTCGCGCTCGGAGAACAGCGACTTCGTTTTGACGTCGGATGCGTCGATCAGGTGGCGTGGCGAGGTTGTCGCCAAACTGAGCGCTGGTGAAGAGGTGCTCAGCCCTTCTGTCCTGCTCCTGGCCGATGAACATCTGACTGGCCCGGCGCGGGATAGCGTTCAGGAACGCCTCAACCTTTGGGTCCGCGCCCAGATCGAGACGCTGTTGAAACCGCTGACCGATCTGAAAGCTGCAGAAGGTCTGGAAGGCCTTGCACGCGGGATCGCGTTCCGCATCGTCGAAGGCCTTGGAATTCTCGGCCGCCAGGATGCAGCCGATGAAATCCGCCAGCTCGACCAGGATATGCGCGCCTCCTTGCGCAAACTGGGTGTCCGTTTCGGCGCCTACAACATCTATGTTCCGATCCTGTTGAAGCCGGCGCCTAGCCAGCTCCTTGCCCAGCTTTGGGCGCTAAAACATGGCGCGATGGACATGAAAGGCCTGAGCGAGCTGCCACAGCTTTCTGCTTCCGGCCGGACTTCAATCCCCGTCGACAACGAAATCGACAAGGCCCTTTACCGGGTCGTTGGCTTCCGCGTGTGCGGGCCGCGGGCCGTGCGTATCGATATTTTGGAGCGTCTTGCTGATCTGATCCGGCCGTTGATCGCCTGGAAACCGCTTGATGCGGACGTTGCGCCGCCGGACGGCGCAATTGAAACCGGCGGAGGCTTCACTGTTACAGTCGCAATGACATCGCTTCTGGGCTGTGCTGGCGAAGACTTTTCTGCGGTCCTGAAATCTCTCGGTTACCGGGTAGAAATGAAAGAGGTTCAGCGCCCGGCCGCACCTAAGCCGGATGAAAAACCGGCAGATGCAGCCCCGGCAGAAGCCGGAGAAGCTGCAGCGGAAACAACCAGCGACGCCCCAGCAACAGAGGCTGACGCTGAAGCTGAGGTCGCCGCAACTGATGACGCTGAATCAGCATCTTCATCCGACGCGGAAGAGCCGGCAGCTGCTGAAACCGCTGCCGAAGAATCTGCGGCACGGGAAACCGGCACGGAAGCTACTGCGGAAACCGGAGAGGCCGCGGCTGCCGATGCAACAACTCCGGCTTCTGACGAACCGGCCGCTCCAGAGACGCCGGAAGCTTCCGATGAGGCAGCACCTGTTGAGATGGAAACCGTTACCATCGAAATCTGGCGTCCTGGCCGGATGGATCGCAAGCCTCGCGGACGCGGCCAACAGGACCGGCGTGGTGAAGGCCGCAAGGGTGGCCAAGAACATCGGCAATCCAAACGGCACGGCGGACCGAAGGGCAAAGGCGGTAAACCGCAACGCGGCGGCAAGCCTTCAGATGGCGGTTATGGCCGGCGCGACAAACCGGCTCCACGGGACAAGCCGATCGATCCGGATTCTCCTTTTGCAGCGCTGATGGCGCTTAAGGCCGATATGGACACCAAGGGAAAGAAGTAATTCCTGACAAGGGACAACAACAAGCCGCCACAGGCGGCCTGAGAGTCGACAAGTGGCTCTGGTTCGCCAGGGTCACAAAGTCCCGAACGCTTGCCCAAAAACTTGCAACATCCGGCCACATCCGAATCAACAAGGAAAAGATCAGTTCCGCCAGCAAGACAATTCGCGTTGGCGATGTTCTGACAATTACCCTGGAGCGGCGTGTTCTCGTTCTGAAAGTCGCTGACCTTGGCACACGGCGCGGGCCCTTTGTGGAGGCCCAGAAACTCTACGAGGACATGTCACCGCCGCCACCTCCGCGCGCTGAACCTCCACCCAAGCCTCCAGGGCAGCGGGAGCCAGGAGCTGGACGGCCAACCAAGCGGGACAGGCGACAGATTGACGCCTTCCGGGAAAGTGATTGAATTATTAGTTCCTCAGGCGGCAGCAAAAGAGTATGGCATACCCTGCATTCGCCTGTTCGAACCCTTAGAACGCTTGCGTGCGCTTGACAAAAGAGCTACCCAAGCCACGGTCTAATGAAGAACAGCGGTTTCGCATAAATTCGCGTAGAGGATCTCGATGACTTACGTCGTCACCGACAACTGCATCAAGTGCAAGTACACCGATTGTGTTGAAGTGTGTCCGGTAGATTGTTTTTATGAGGGCGAGAACTTCCTCGTCATCAATCCGGACGAATGCATCGACTGCGGCGTTTGTGAACCCGAGTGCCCGGCTGAAGCTATCCTGCCGGACACGGAACCGGGCCTTGAGAAATGGATCGAGCTGAACGCCGAATACTCCGAGAAGTGGCCGAACATCACGGAGAAAAAAGATCCTATGCCAGATGCGGCCGAGTTTGATGGTAAACCGAACAAGCTTGAGCAGTTCTTTTCGCCCAATCCGCCTGCCGAATAGGCATGAGCTGCTGGTAAATAACGTCGATAGATAGGCTGTGCCGCCTCTGGCAGGCACGCCGGAAAAGTGAAGTTTCAAGCCGTCTTTTCACGATAACGTCAGTGAAAAACACGGCCAGATTGAGAGCCCTGCAGTCACTGCATGGCAGCGTTACCTTATTGCGCAGTGCAATAAGGCTTTAATTTCACTTCGACTTGTGCTATATTCGCAAAACTTTCGTTCAACCATGCGCTACCTCCCGCTTCGGAGATAGCTCACTGCGTGATCCGGCCGGATTGCGAACAGGACAATTGTTTCGCATGTCTGACCAGGTTTCTACAGTGGAGTTGAGTGACTGACCAGCCTGACACAATGGATATCAACAGGCGTTCCAATGAGAACGCAGGTTGGCATTGCGTGTCGAAACAAGATTGGATGGGCCGGAGACCGGCTCTTCAACGGTCGATATGGCCGATAACTGCGCAGGAGAAGATACGGGAATGGCAACAAGCACGAAAAAGGCCGCGCAGCGTCAAGGATTTAAGACAGGCGAATTTATTGTTTATCCGGCGCATGGCGTCGGCCAGATTACCGCAATTGAAGAACAAAGCGTTGCAGGACATTCCCTGGAGCTTTTGGTCATAGTATTTGAAAAAGACAAAATGACCCTCCGAGTACCGGTTGCCAAAATTGCATCCGTCGGCATGCGTAAGCTCGGCGACCCGGCTGTTGTCAAAAAGGCGATGGAAACCGTGCGTGGCCGTCCGCGCATCAAGCGCACCATGTGGAGCCGCCGTGCACAGGAATACGAAGCAAAAATCAACTCTGGCGACCTGATCTCAATTTCGGAAGTTGTCCGCGATCTCTACCGGTCAGAAAGCCAGCCGGAACAGTCCTACTCCGAGCGTCAGCTTTATGAAGCTGCAATCGACCGGATGGCCCGGGAGATTGCTGCCGTGAACAAATGTTCGGAAACGGAAGCAACCAAACAGATCGAACAGAACCTGGCCAAGTCACCGAGCCGCGCGAAAGCAGCTGAAGAAGCATCTGCTGGCGGCGACGATGATCAGGAAGAAGCTGCCTGATCGGCACTTAAGAATATAAGCCTCATTCAGGAGGCTCTGAAAACCCGGCTCCGGCCGGGTTTTTTTATGGCTCGCCACATCTCACCCTGCAATTCGACAGCAACGTTGACCGGCGGTTATAAACCTGCAGGGGACGAAATACATCGGTTCCGCCTGCTCGTTCATTCCCGGGATGCTTGAAAAGCACCTGAAAAGACAAATCAAACAGCGCTCAGGTTTCGCGCCCAAATTGCCTCATCACGTCTTTGTGCATGCTGCGTCACTCTCCTATCCGGCAAGATTGATCTAATCTACGTATTGAGACGTACACAGCCCAGACGCAAATGGAGCGGCAAGCTGATGTCCAATTCTTTGAGTGACCGTCGTCAAATGGTGCGGGCTGCCATGAAAGCCCCATACCTGACCCGTGAAGAAGAGCGCGAACTTGCGGTGCGCTGGCGCGACAAACGGGACGAGAAAGCATTGGAAATGCTGTCGCTCTCGCACATGCGCCTCGTGATAGCGGTCGCGTCCCGGTTCCGGAATTTCGGATTGCCCCTCGGAGATTTAATCCAGGAAGGCCATGTCGGATTGCTGGAGGCAGCCGCCCGTTTCGAGCCGGAACGGGAAGTGCGCTTCTCCACCTATGCGACCTGGTGGATCCGGGCGTCGATCCAGGACTATATCCTGCGCAACTGGTCGATTGTCCGCGGCGGGACATCATCCTCGCAAAAGGCCTTGTTCTTCAATCTGCGACGGCTCAGGGCAAAGCTCTCCGGCAAACAGCAGGCAATCACCGATTCAGAACTGCATCAGAAAATTGCCGACGCGATCGGCGTCAAGCAATCCGATGTAGCGCTCATGAACGCCCGCCTCTCCGGCCCCGACGCATCGTTGAATGCGCCCATGATTGACAATGATGGTGGCAGCGCAGACCGGCAGGATTTTCTGGTGTCCGAAGCGCCATTGCCCGACGAGATCGTCACAAACACGATCGACACCGAGCGCAGAAGCCGTTGGCTGACATCCGCTCTTGGTGTTCTGACGGATCGCGAGCTCAAAATCGTGCGCGAACGCCGCCTTTCTGAAGACGGGGCAACGTTGGAGTCACTGGGTATCAAGCTCGGGATTTCCAAGGAACGGGTGCGCCAAATCGAAAGCCGCGCCATGGAAAAGCTGAAATCAGCTCTCTTGAAGAGCCAGCCGGACCAAATGGCACTGTCAACCTGACGAGAGTGCCCTTGCCGCTCAGTCCGTTACCAGCTTGATCGCGGTATCCGGCGGGATCGTTCTGTTCGGGTCGAGGCCGTTCAGGATGGAGAAGAACTGCAGCCGGCGTGACGGTTCCACACCGCTCATGCCAATCGCAAGCTTGCGCGGCGTATCCCCCGGTTTGGATTTCACGACCTTGATCCGAAGAGATCTCAGGCGCGCGCGCTCGGTCGGCGTCAACTGACGGAAACTTTCGACCGTCTGCCGGAACTGCCGGTCAAAGGAATCGCTCGGATTGCGGCTCGCAAATATAAACCGGTATCCGGTACGCCCGATCCTGAGCACGGCAATTCGGAAGGACCACCCTTGCGTAATCGCCGCCCCGGTCACACCGGGAATGCCGCCAATGGTGGTCTCGCGTACGCTTTGCGGCAACAACCCGTTAATCCAGCCTGCGTTCATATAATCGGCAAGCGAGGAGTAGCCACTGACATCGGCGCCATCAAACCGCATGGCCGTGCCGTCACCATTGCTCGCCAGAACGGCTTCCGGCGAATTCTCAAGCAGATAGCCCTTTGGCACGGTGAAACTGATGCCGAGCGCCTTGTGCAGGAACGACCGTCCACGGACAAAGCCTTCCAGCGGATCATCGCCAAACAGCATGCCGTCAATGCGGGCCAGGTACTTCGTGCGGTCCCGCTCACCAATGCCAGGTGCCCCAATCTGCCTTGCGGCTTTGACCGCCAATGACACCCGTTTCGGCGTGGTCGGATGCGACGACAGGAAGTCAGGCGCGGACGATCCGGTTTCTTGCGCCGTATGGTATTTGGCGTATGCCGACATGGACTTGAGGAACCGTGCGGCCGCATAGGGATCAAATCCAGCCTTTGCCAGGGTCTTTACGCCAATTGCATCGGCCTGCAGCTCCTGAACCTGGGAAAACCGGGCAAAGGACAGCTGGGATGAGATCAGGGCCTGCCGGGCCTTTTCGCTGTCTTGAACAACATTCGTTAAAATCTTGTCGGCCAGCTCGCGTGCTTCTGCCCGCTGCTGGCGCTGGATGGCATGATCGGATGTCACATGCGCCATCTCGTGGGCAATCACGGCAGCAATCTCGGACGTGTCATTGGCCAGCGCCAGAAGCCCGCGGGTGATGTAGAGATAGCCACCGGGAAGCGCGAACGCATTGATTGCCGGCGAATTCAGGATTGTCACCTTGTAGGTCTGGGACGGATCCTGGGATGCTGCCACCAGCCGGCCGATAACACTGGCCACGGCGCGCTCGGCTCCTGGATCTTCATAAACGCCACCATAGGTCGCAACCACACGCGGGTGTTCGCGCGCGCCAATATCTGCCGCCTGGTTCGGCCGCAAGGTTCCAGGCGCAACAGTGCCAATGTGCGGCGAGCCTGCATCCAGAAGCTGGCAGGCGGCAATACCGGCCATCAAAAGACAGGCACAGCCTAACCGCGCAGCGCGTTCAAGCGCCGGCAGGAAACCCGCATTTTCAGCTGTGTTGCGCTTGCCTGCCACTGTTATTGCCTGCCCTTTGTTCCTTCAATCACATCCAGTTGCCCCGGGTGCTCCAGCACCATATGCGGCCCGTCCTTGACGCCAACATATCCGCGGACACGAACCGCCACGCCTTCAAGATCAGCGACGGTCAGGCCCCAACCGGTCAAAACCTGATCGAACGCTGCTTCATCGGCTGTCTTTATGGTGACAGTAAGATCACGTTTCCAGTAACGGCCAAAATTCAGATAGCGAGTACGGCGGGTTTTTCCAAGGGAAACGACACGGCCTTCGACAATGACATATTGCCCGGCCGCTTTCTCAAGGCTTACAGGTCGGCGGCTGTCGTGGGTTCCCGCGCTTCCCCACCGGCCCAGTCCGGCGCGGCGTGCGGATTGCTCTGCAGTCTTCAGACGGGCAAGACAGGATAGATTTCCAGTTTCCGGTGCCGCCAATGCCTGGCCCGCCCGCATCCACCTTTCCTGAAGAAGCACCTGTCGGTTGCCGTCTTTTTGAGTAATCCAGGCAGGAATGATGCCCCATCTGTTGGCTGTTCCGGAAGGATGGGCAAATGCTTCGGCGGCCTCTTCATCCGGTCCAGGTGACCACGCCGCCTCCAAGAAGACATCAGTCAAACGATAGAGTTGGCCAGCCTGATCCGCAAAAAGATCCGAGTCTGCCTGTCTGAAAACCCGAACGGGCGAAGGAGCACTTTCGGTGGCAGCAAGGCATGGGTGCATCCCGGCCTCTCCGGCAACCGCAATCGGCGCCAGCGCCATTATGGCGATGTATAGCGATGAAATCGCCATCCCGCCCGGCCAGGCCTTCTGCCAACTGCAGATACTTTGTGTTCCCGCCATACTGCCCGGTTCCGGTTTTCCCGCTCCGCGAGAGTATCCGATACCGGCGAAATACGGCAAAGCAAAGTTCGAATGTCAGACACCGGGACTTCCTTTTGGGAAACAAGGAATTGCCCGTTCGCGGGGGCTCGCCACCGCTCCGATTTCGTGATACGCCGACACGTACCGGCCCCGTAGCTCAGCAGGATAGAGCATCAGATTCCTAATCTGAGGGTCACAGGTTCGAATCCTGTCGGGGTCACCACTAACTAATTGAAATTGTTAATTGAAATAAACGGCGGAGAGCGCATTGTAGCTCGCTACCCCGCCGTATCGGCACCATGTCGGCACGGTGCAATTTTTTTTGTGAATTCTACATTTAAGGATTCGATGTGTCCTTATTCAGACGATCATACTCATATGCTTTCTCATTCAATTCACTAATATGGGTCTGCACCGCCCTTAGCCGTCGGCTTTGCTGATAAGCTAGCTCACTCAACGCAAATGCGTTTTCATCCCATTTTTCCTGTTCCGTGTTTTCGAAGAAACATCCGATCATTTCCAACACAACAGCGGTTGTTTCCGTTGTACTGAGAATTTCAGTGAATTGGCTGTGGTCCGCCTCTGCAAAACATCTAGGATGTGTGTCGGTCATGATGGTCCCTTCGTAATTCATATGGGCTGCCACCAAGGTTGGTGGCCAGGCAATGACGGGTTGACAGACCGGCTAGAGGACCGGCAGAGCAAAGCTCTCCCATCACGCCCGACCATAAAAAACGCGCATGCGGCAAGCCACTGCGCTTCGGGTGCGCCTCTAGTTCAGCCGGCTGTCAATCCGGACTCCACATTTAGGTGAAGTAATCCTAAGGTGCTCGTCGAACGAGAGGCTGTCAAGTCGGCACCGTCAAGTTGAGCGACCCCAATCGCGGCGGAAGAAATTTTCAAACTGCGGTTCAATACTCCAGATTTGTCCAAAATAGATGCCGAGCAACAGAGACGATTTCAGCAAGAAAACAAAAAACGCCCTCGCATTGCGTGCTGGTTTTCTATGCTCGCGCTGCAAGCGTTCGACAGTTGGTCCAAGTGATGAGGAGCCGGACGCAGTCACTATGATCGGAGTTGCCGCGCATATCGCAGCGGCAGCGTCAGGACCAGGTGCTCGTCGTTACGACCCGACAATGACGCACGAACAACGTTCTCACATTGATAATGGTATCTGGCTTTGCGTGAGTTGCAGCGTACTAATCGACCGTGATGAAAAACGCTTCGACGCAGAGACACTGCGGAAAATGCGGCGTGAGCACGAAGCATCGCGACGGATTGGAAGCAGTTCGGATCTCGGAGAAGGTGATATAATTGCGATAGGCCCCAGAATTATCGCTATTGGTGATGTTTTGGGTGCTGGACCCACCAGGACACATTTGCGGGTTTCTCACTTCGTAGAGGGGACTGGGCGGGAACTTCTAAATTTCGCAAATGACTTTATCCGGCATCCGCGTACGGAAAATTATGTCCTGATAAATGAGCTGGGTTGCGGCTATTTATTAGAGGGAGCACCTAGTATTGAACGCCACGGTAGTAACTACGACTTACATCTACGACTACAAGCCAGCGTTCCCCGGGAAGATGCTTCCGCAAGAATCGTAAGCATATGCCCTGACACTTTTAAACTGATCGAGGGTATGGACGCGGTTGTTCAGCTCTTCGAAAGTACATTAGGAATGGCGCGGGGCACGTGGTTCTTGAACCCCGAAGCGGGTAGCAATTTGTCGGACCTTTATTGGCAGTACAAAGGTTCACCGTGGTTCAAGCGTTTGGCTATGATGGAAATGGCTCGTCTAGCATCTATTCCTAACAATGATGAGCTGGAACGCAAGCGCTCGACTTCACTAAAATGGGTGAACCGAGTTAATCGAGTTGAGGTGCCGAGCTTTGAACTTGAAGGTCAGAAGCTCCGTATTGTCGTCGAATTCGATATTGAAGGGCATGGACCGTGGTCCGGTGAACTCTCCGTGTTTATCTCCACACTTGATCAACTCACGGAGGATCGAGCGAAAGCACGATTACATTATGAGAAATTGCGGAGTATTTAGAAAAAGTATTTTCACACAATAAGTGTACAAATGACTATTCTGAATAAAATAATTAAAAAACGGAACAAGAACTCAATATACTATAAACAAAAATTCAAATTTCCTGAAAATTTATCGAAATTTTTATATAATTACTATTAATTTAATCGTATATTTTTTATTTTATAAGTAATAAATTCCAATTCAAGGCATTAAGACTTCCTCCAATCGGCGCAATTTATCCAGCCACTCCAAGAAACCTTTGGTATTTTCTTGTGTTTGCAAGTTGGGGAGCGTGTGAGCGGATGCGTTCAAGAATTTTCCTCAAGCCGTAAACATTTCCAGAAGGTTCGTCGCTCACAACAGCAGCCACTAGATCAAGCATCTTTTCTGGCGACGAGCTGTAAAGCACGTCGTCCGCTTTGGAAATAGAATAGAGCGTCGTATGTTCGTGCGGGCCTTCCGGCCGTATGAAGGGAATGATCACGTCAGCGGCATCAGAAAATGCACTTCCCGTTGCAAGGAGAATCTGCACCAGCTTGAACGCTGCGCTCGGCGATTGGAGCTCTGCATCCAACGGCCAAATCGATCGGAAGGCCGGGCCGACAACGTCTACCCATTTCGCAGTCTTTTCGCCCATTCCGGCAGACTGCATTTCAATAGCTAAACGATGCCCGATACTTGGGAGAACTCTTGTACCGGCCTTTCGCAACGCTGAGCGCGCTTCGGCCGAAGTTAACGGGTATCCAGCATTCGAAGATTGGTTAGCAATGATGATAGACGTTATCCAAGTACCATAAACGTCTAATTCATCCTCGCTAACATCACTACGATTGAACAACTCAAGAAAAGGCGCTTTAGTTAATTCAAAAAGCTTAGGCGAACCGATGTTGCTGGAGTATTTGCGCGCTTTCCATGCATCTAAAGCTTCCGGCGAATTCCAATCAAACAATGGAATAATGCTTTCGGTTGTCCATATAGGTATGCGGCCAAATAAGTACGCAACGTGGCTGGCAAAACAGACTCGAGCGAGTTGTCCGAAAGACCCTGGTGCGGAAACTAACTTGTCAAAACGGTGACGCATATCACCTGGTAGTTCTTGGCCGGTATCACCTGTTTTAATTTTTGTCAGTAACAGCTCCACCAGACGACCTGCCGGGTTATTTATAGCGGAAATAAGTACATCGTTACTGTCTACTTCACTAGTTTCGTCCATTGTAGCGCTTACTACTTTATCCCATAGAGGCCACAAAATATCATCATCTAAGGATTTTGCCTTTTTTTCTAACCACCATGACACGGAATCTGCAATTTCAAGAAAATCTTCATCTGGAAAATTCAATAGAAGCTGGCTAACACAAATAATACTTTTCTGATCATTCAGGCTCTGAGAAGCCCACAAAAATGTCTTCCACGCCCAAACTAGCCACTTGCTATTTCGCGCCTCGTTTTCAAGCCCGCGTAATGCATGTTGCGGATCACTTTGGCAAAGCGCCTGCCAATCATCTCCATCCATAAAATCGGCATTTTTAGCGAGCCTTTTTGCTTCGTCGACCAACGCTTCTGCTGGGGTATTCTGCAGTTTGAGTGGATCGCCAACTATCTGTTGCACATCCCCAGACCAAATATGAAATCCTGCCTGCTCAGCTGGACGAAGTTCCCATTGCGGAAATCTTTTCCTTATTTCTTCAAGTGCTGTTCTTGCTGTATCGCCGAGTTCCATACCCGCACGATCCATGTAACCAAGGATCTCAAATCTTGACCGATCCACATTCCTTTCGGCATTGGAATGAAACCATTCCTTGGTAGGGCCTGATACAATCCGCTTTTCAATCTTGACCCTTTCGGTCTCAGGCATCTCCGTCCAACGGACACGGATCAGACGGAAGACTTCAACGCTTGAATTGGTAAGGAAAAGTAATTTTAACGGCAAATTCAACAGCACTGTGGCGGCAAGAGATGGCGGAACGGCACTATCTGCAGCTGCAAACAGCGCCAAGCGATTTACCATCTTCAAGGGGCTTGTGGACCAATCTACAACAAAAGGAATAGCTAGCTTCGCGTCCTTGTGCGCTAGCCGCGACCAAATTTCTGCGATCATGCGCACGATTGGCAGAAAACCTGTCCTGTAATTATTTTGCGAATGCGCCGCAACGGAAGGTACATCACTATCCGTAATGCTATATCCGGTATTGTTTTCCACCTTATGCTGAATAGCGTCATTTAGCGTTGCTTCCAACGCCCCGTCCAATGAAGTCAAAAATCTCCGTTCGGTACCGGCCGATATATTTTCAGGCCAAGCTGATAAAACTTCCGTTTCCGAGATGTTCTCTGCCATCTCATATTCAATAACCATTAGATCGGAAGGCGTTTCCGGGACATTCTTGAGATCATCTTCATCAAACAGCGTAAATCGTTTTCCGACCCTAAGCCTCGGCCGTAATAAGGCAACCAATCTATCTAGAAGATCGTATGAATAATCGCCGGCCTTTAGTCGCGGCTCGATATCAAACCATTCATCTCGTAACCCACCCCGCGGTACGGTTCGAATATGCCGGATAATAAGCCGCCAGCTATCAGCCAAAATGGGGTCAAGACCGTCCTGTTTTTGGTTAAGAACCCATTCAAGCTGTTGGGCCGCCCTTTCGTCAAAGAAGTTAATATTTCTGACGACCTCACGAATAGCATCTAGATCGTTGAAATTTTGTCCTATCCATGGCGCCAACTCGGCAGACGATTTAAGCACATCCAATTTTGCAATCTCGGCAAGCCAAGCCAAAGAGGGATTGAACTCTGCTAGCGTTTCGGCAACATTTCCTTGTTCAAGGAAAAAGTATAGCTGCGAAAGCTCAAAGTCGGAGACATCCGTCGGCGTTTTCTTCTTTATAATAGGTTCTCTTGCGGTCATCATACTTCAGCTCACTCCGCCGAAAATTCCGCTTAATTGTTTTTTGCGGTATCCCGTTGGATTGGACGTATAGACTGCCCATTCTGCGAGCGTCGCATAGATTTGATCGTAGCTCTCGAATTCAATGGGTATTACGCCCTTGGCTTTCCAAATCGACGCCGAGCCCTCTTGCTTTTGCTCTATTGCGTAGACTTTCTTTAGATCGAGAAACCGGTCTCGATCTGCATCAAGCGTCTCGAGCAATAGACGCATAGCCGCATCTTCTGCTTTGTACCCTACAAGAACCAGCGTGTTCAGCCGCATTCGATCTTCGATGTATTGAGCTGCCCAACCATCGCGAAGATATGCATCTCCAAAATCCGCACTTGTAAGGACTAGATCTGAGCCGGAGATATCAAGTGGTTCATATTCGATCCGGCCATGCAGATGCAAAACTCCATAGTCATCTGGTGTGCCTGGGCGCGGTAATGCTTTGCCAGCATGGTTCGGGACGTCCCAACCTTCTTCTTTGGCAGCCTGCTCAAATAACGGATCAAAATTAGTCGTAAGCAATCTAATTCGACCGTCGGTATCCTGCGAAAGGCGCAGCAGGTTCAAATGGTCATCGGTCACCAAACCATTTTTCGGCCTAAGTAGTTGTGCCGTTGCGACACGAACCGGTGACGGCGTTTTGGGTAAACGAGTTCTCTTTTCCAATGAACGCAATGCCCGATCAAATTCCCAACGTTCTAGGGCGCGCTTTTCAGCTGCCTCGTTTTCCGGCGTTTCACCAATCGCCTCATAGATATTTGTGGTCAGATCTTTGAACGATGGCATTGCAACGCGCATTGAAACTCCGGCACCGCAAATGAAAATAGCGTTCCCGTCTAATACGTCCTGTATCAGTTCATTCGGTATGTCAGGGTTGTCTGGGAGAAAACGCATTTATTAGCCTTTACGAGCGCTCAATCTAATCAGAGACATCGAAATTGGATTCGGCACAGACGCTGGCAATTAAGAATTTCTGATGAGGAAATCACACTATAATACGTTGTCAACCGCACAAATACTCGCGGAAGAGGAATTTCAAGATTTTGTGGACCTGACTTTTTGATATTTGGAAAGGTTACCAGAGGGTGCAACTATTGCCCTTAAGCTAGCGCCTGGTCAGTTAGTGCCTGCAGGAAGCCGTGCTCGTGCCGTATTCATCCAGCTTCGCTGCATTCCAATGAAACCTTCCATGCAAAAACAATCGTGTGTGTGAGGCAGGAGACCCAGGGGGGGGGTATCTGTTTCATTTTTTAGAGGCCGCGATTTCGGGCACTATACCTCCCGGAGGAGGCACCCCCTCTCGAACTTCGATACGCTAAAATTCTGCGGGTGAAATTCGGCTGGGGGTAAAAACACTTCGTCAACGTCGTGCCATTTGGTGGCGGTCTTTCTATCGGGTCGCCACGTCCAGACCACGGGTTGGCATTGTCGCTCAATTGCCTTCGTTTACCGGAAGGAATTATCCATAACTACGGTGTTCAAAAAACCCTCTCTGAAATGGCGGGATTGAACGCTTGTTGTTCCTTATATTTTCGGTCTGGTTTCATTCGTTCATAAATCACTTGTTTTTTGAACGATTGATGATATCGTTGGTTCATCAATTTCTTCAGGAGGATGGACCATGCGCCGTGCCGCTCTGTATCTTCGCGTCTCCACTGACCAGCAAACCACTGACAACCAAGAACGCGAGCTTCGCGAAATCGCTGAGCGCTCCGGATGGGAGGTTGTCGAAGTCTACAAGGATCATGGAATTAGCGGCGCAAAGGGACGTGATAAACGACCGGCTTTCGACGCCCTTTGCAAGGACGCCTCACGTCGCCGCTTCGATATCGTCATGGCCTGGTCGGTAGACAGGTTGGGCCGGTCATTACAAGACCTGATCAGCTTTCTATCCGAATTGCATGCGCTGGGTATTGATCTTTTATTGCATCAGCAAGGTATCGACACCACGACCCCAGCAGGTAAGGCAATGTTCCAGATGATGGGGGTCTTTGCGGAATTTGAAAGAGCTATGATACGGGACAGGGTGAATTCTGGTCTTGCGCGTGCGCGGGCCCAAGGAAAAACCCTCGGGCGCCCGAAGCTAGACGAACGCTCCACAAACGCGATCCGGGAAGCTCTGGCCAATGGTGACAGCATTCGAAAGATCGCGACGGCCTACAAAGTGAGCGTCGGGACGGTTCATCGTATCAAGGTCGAAAACGCCGAGACGGCCCAAACTGCTTGAGGTGTGCAATTACCCTTGCGACTTCACCAGATGGATAGAATTTTTTTCTCCCGCTAGATCGGAACCATTAAAAATAGATGCCTTTGAAAGCCATGCACTAAACGCAAACCTATGATTTCATTGAAGAAGTTATTGGTGTGTGTGCCTATTAGGTCCCCATTATTCTATTATTTCTAGTCGTCTTTTACCGGCCTCACTTGGAGCTAAAGTATTGAAAGTAATGAGAATATTTCTACTTTGCGGCTTCAAATATTTCCCTCATCCTTCCACGTTTGCTAGGTGCGGAAGGTTTCCACCCCCTCCCCCTATAGGGGGAGGGGGTGGAATACCACCGTACGACCGCGCAAGACATCCCCAGGAGCCACCAAAGCGCAGGCGGCTGTTTTGAGGCGCGCGCACGATTTTCGAGTTCGCCTATAAATGATCACTGGAAGGCGACATGAAGCCTAGATAAGGGATCGTAAGGCATTAAGGCTAAAACGCGCTCCACGGCATGCGCAGAGTCAAATACCGGGTATCTCTGGTGCTACTTCTCGCAAGTATGAGCGGCGGCGGGACGCCGGGCCTTCTTCGATACTCTCAATGCGAGCCTCACGCATCAGCCTTTTCATTGCCGCCTCAAGCTCGGAAAGTTCAAATCCCTGGCCGGATTTTGTCATTTCCCGAATAGACCTCGGTGCGTAATTCGACTGACCCTTATGGATATTGGAGCGGTGTCCTTTTTCTGTCAGCTCCGCTAAGCCTGCTAGAAACGCACGGTTTACAGCGTCTATCCGGTCCGCCGGGCTGTTAAAAGTCTGCGCCTCGCTTGTCCCGTCACTCTCAAATGCACCGCTTTCCCAACGTAGATCAACACGATCACCGGTGCGCGCATAGTTGGCTTTCAACCGACTCAGAATGCGTTTGTCCGGATCTTCCGGATCGCCGTTCCTCTCTTCCGGACGCGATAGGTACAGGCGGGACCGAACCGAATTGCTCCAGGCGGTAGATCCGCCATCACCGGAACCGCTGTTTTTCCCCGTCTGGGAAGGATGCGCTAAGAGCACCACCGCGCCGTTAATTTGAATGGCCAATCGGTTAAGCAGAGAAATATACTGCCTAACTTGAGAACGAATATTCTCATTTCCACCAAATGTGTCGGCAGCGGTGTCGATTATGACAAGGCCCGCGCCAATGCTTTTTGCAGCGGTCACTATCTGATCGAAGAATGGTGTAGCCTCTCCACGGCCTTCACCACTAAAAGTCATCAAAAGGTTTTCATCACCAACACGAGAAACCCAATGCATGTTTCCAAGGCTGCGAAAATCCAAATTGAGCTTTGAATTAATGCGGTCTTGCCGTCTGTGAAGCTCGGTTTCATCGTCTTCGCAGAACACTCCGAGAACCGGGCATTCAATGACATCGAATCCCAGAAACGGCATACCGGTTGCGCAAGCTGTCATGAGCTGCTGGGCCACAAGTGACTTCCCCGTTCCACCGTCACCATAAAATGCAGTGGTCGAATTCATAGGGATCCAATCCGGCCACAGCCATTGACGATCTGGAACGGCTTTTCCGTGAAGTGAAACCGGATTGACTATACGCAGGGCGGCAAATGCGAAATCATCACCCGCCTGCATAGGTGGGTTAGGTTGCATTTCGGATCGCCTTTAGCTCGTCATTGAAATCCTCTCCAATATCGGGAAATCGAACGGCAACCTTCCGGCCTTGGGAACGGAATGCATGTCGCGCTTTCGACGCGGCGTCTTCGCCGGCTCTTCCCCTGTCCGCAAAGATAACCACGCGGCTGACTGTGTTGGGAAACTCGACGCGGGCAAGATTTGAACCAAGCACACACCAAACCGGGATGCTGAAAAGCTCCATAGCAGAGAGCCCGGTTTCAACACCTTCCGCCACACCCAAAATTGTCTCTGCGGGCGCAAGACGAACAAGACCTTGCCCAATTGGGCCAAGGCTCCGTTTGGGAGCAGAGAACGCTGCCTTACCGCTGCCGTCAGATTTTAGGAAAGTTCGCTGTATTGCTACGAGCTTGCCATGCTCGTTCGTCACAGCGGTAATCATTGCCGGACATCGCTCGGATTGTAGCGGATTAGGTTGGAGGCCAGGGTGGAAACGGAGACAGTTGGGAAGAACATCGATTCCGATTTGGCGGGCCTTCCGCAAATAGCATTCGCCGATGGTACCAATGAGCAGTTCGCTCTCCCGCCAGATGTTCCGGGCCTCCTTTTGCTTACGCAAAGTATCATCATCGACAGTTTGCTTTGACCGCTCTGGACGGCGAGCTAATGTCGTTGTTTGTTCCCCTGCTTCAGCACGCAGACGCTCGACAGCATCATTAAAGTTCAGACCCTCCGACTTCTGCCACCAATCGAGAATGTCCCCGTGAGCTCCGCAACCAAAGCAGTGGTAAAATGCCTTGGCATCATTGACCGTGAAACTTGGCGTCTTTTCCTTATGAAATGGGCAACAACCGGTCCATTCCTCACCCTGTCTCGTGAGCTTTACCTTCAGTCGGATATGATCGGACAGGCGCACCCGTGCCTTGAGGATAGAAAAATCAGCGTTGGACATGACGGACCCGACTACCGAATTCGTTTGAGCTGGTACCGAGTGTCGACTGACTCTGTGTAGTCGATCTCCATGCAGCGCCGAGATTGGGCGGCGATGCTTTTGGAGAAAGCCCCAGCGATAAGAACTGTTGGATAGATGCCAATCGGGCGGGCTTGCTTTAGGGCCAAAAGTAGCGGGCCTAATTCGCTGATCGAAGTTACTAACTCTCGATTATGAGCCATCCGCCAGTACAGTTGAAGTACATCACGCAAGCATTCTGATACTGTCGGATCTGTTTCCGAATAGCGGATTATACCCGCCTGATATCCAGTTATTGCGCAACTTGCGAGCAGTGGAAGAGAGTTCAGTTTACCATCGTGCCACACTTCCCATCCTCCGATGGGCAATGGCGCAAGCGCACTCGTCGCTCCCACATCCAGATTGCTGCCTCCCGGTAGCGCCCGGCAAAGCAGTTTGTATAGATCAAGGTTCTTGCGCTGCAGAGAAGCTAGATCTTGGGCCAGGTCATCTAGGACGCGTGGAATGTCGTTCTCAAAGAAGCCATCTAACGTGATAAATCGATATCGCGCGAAATCGCTACGAAGGGCGATCAAACGTGCAGCGGTTACATCTTGGTTGATTGATCCATATCGACGGATTGCTTCCGTAGTTATTTGACCCAAAACATAAAAACCATGCGAGATGATTTCCGCAGCTAATCCCATTGACACCGCCATCAGGTTTCCCCCTTTAACCCGAAGTCGATTGACGGCGCCCTCGAAGGAGCCAGGCATCTAGATCACCACGGTCATAGATTACCCTTCGCGGACCTACCTTCATGTAGGGAGGGCCATCGCCACGCAGTCTCATTTTATTGAGAGTGGATGGTGAGAGTCGTACATATTCCGCTGCTTCTGGAACTGTCAGTTTTGAACGGCTCTCGTTGTTGCCTTGAGTTTTCACGTCACACCTCAAAATGGTTCATCTGCCATTGGGTGTTACGATTTCAGAACAACGTTTTTCCGTCGAACAGAAACTGCGGAAACTGGTTTCTGCGTAAGGTATATTTCAGTGTTATTTGATCGCGGGAGCCTCATTAAAGCTATCCTCGAGTGACTTGATCAGCTGTGAAATCCTTTTTTTTATTTCAACTCGGCGCGGCACGTCACCAGTCTTGTCTGTGTTGATTTTGAACCACTCCTCACTCCAATCCAGAACATCATCATCGCTGGGAACGCGTTGGTACACTGGAATAAAGCTATGCTTGAAATGATAAAAAGCTTCAAATGACCAGCGATACCAATCATATTTTTGCGGTCTTCCTCCTTTGTTTCTCCCCTCAATTTCGACATTTGAATTGGCTGGCAAAGCAGCATCAAATTCAGTTGTGCCAAGGATTTTGTTTAGAACTGCTACGGTACTCCGAACGCTAATTTCATACTTAGGATTTGACCCCTTACAATCATCCAAAATGGTCTTTCGTGGGCGTGAGACATTTGGCTTTCCCGATAAATCAAGATCGGCAAATCCGCCGTTCAGAAAACGGCCAGCAGCGCGGTTTGACGATTGTGGCCTCTGTCTCATTATGTCTTGGGCAACAAGCACTTTCTGAGTAGAGCAGTCCCTTATTTTGATACTTAGGCCGGTATTCCCGCCACCGAGAATACCGCACTGAATCCATTGCTGGATAACGTCGGGTGAGTGGCTCAAAGCTATGTTTTTAAGAAGATTAATAAGTTCGGTCAGTGGCAGGAATTCTTTTTCATTTACGTACATCGTGTATCCATCCTCGTTCGCAGCCCTGTCGTAAGACGACGGCTATTGATTGAGATGAGGGATCTTGAGCTGATTCGACTAATTCAAAAAAAGCACGGTGTGGACAATCAACTTTTTGAAAGCTACCACCATGACCAACCGACCTATTTTTCAACAAGTTCGCCACCCAAATTTGCCCTCGTGAAACAAACCAAAAAATTAGGTGACTTGCTTGGTTTGTTTGAAACAGCTTGCTGTGCCCTCTAGTGCAGCATTCAGTTTGGAGCCAATTTGTTGTGATGCCTGGCGAACCGGGTCATCAGCCAAATGTGCATACCGCTCAGTTGTGCTGCTTCTTGAATGGCCAAGGAGTTTCCCAACAATTGGCAATCCCATCCCTGAATTTACGCCGAAGCTCGCATGGGTGTGCCGAAGGTCATGTAGACGAACACCTTCAATGCCCGCTCTACGTAAAACAGCAGCCCAAGGCTTTTTAAGATCATGGCGTGGCTGACTAGGCGACCGGCCCGCAATTACGTACTCCCCGATTTTCGGCAACTCATTTAAGACATGAGCAGCGGCGGCATTGAGAACAATCACTTTCTTGCCGGTCTTGCTATCAGGGAGATGGAGAATACCGCGCTCTAAATCGACGTTGGACCATTTCAGCGCAAGAATTTCGCCTCGCCTGGCACCGGTCAGAAGCAGAAGCCGGATAGCTGCGGCTGCATATCGGTCTAATTTGGTGAACCTGTTCTCCGGCTTTGAGACATGCTTCCTATTAGGTTTTGTTTCATCAACCACCCAAGGAATACCCTTTCCTTCACCTTCACGAATGGCTTCGCCGATGCGCCTTAATTCGTCGCTGCTAAGAAATCTCTCCATATGATTTTCAGGGAACTTTTCGATCCTGCGGGTGGGATTGAACCCGTCAGGAATAAGCTCATTAACTGACGCAAATCCATACATACTGGATAGGGTTGCCAACATTCTATTGGCTATGCCGGGTGTTTTTTGACCAATTTTCGAATGAAGCCCTGCTACTTGTTTACGGGTTAGTTGACTGAGTTTTACGTATCCAATTTCTGGAACAATCAGCCTCTCGAGATGATCTCGATAGGTTGCCGCTGTCGAAGCTTTGAGCTTCACCTCAACATGATCTTTGAGGAAGGTCTTAGAGAATTCCTCGACGGTCAGCATTTTTCGCGCTTCCAGCTTTTCTAATGCTGGATCACCTCCAAGAAGAACAGAAGCAAGAACTTCACGGGCCTTGCGCCGGGCCTCATCTGGCGTAAGGGTGCTCGTACTTCCAAGTGTCATTCTTTTGGTGGCAACTTTGCGCCCGCCACCTGGCCGGTAATCCACCACCCACGCCTTGTAACCGGTGGGTGTCACCCGGACACCAAATCCTTTCAGTTCGCTATCGTAGAAAACAAGAGTTCTAGACGCAGGAGCAAGCGCATCTACAGAGCGTTTCGTTAGTTTGCATACTGGCATCGCAAGGAATCACCTTATCCAAGTGAGATCATAAAGATCCCTGCCCCATATCGGCACTATGTCGGCACCGAAAACGCAAAACAACGGACAGTAGATAATCCCTGTTGCTCTATATTTATATATAAATCAATAGCCTATCCTACTTGAGGATACTTACGGAATGATAAGGAATACTAAAAAATTGGCTTCCTAATCTGAGGGTCACAGGTTCGAATCCTGTCGGGGTCACCATATATTTCAATCACCTAGATGCAATTCTAGCCGAATTTGATTACCTTGAAATGCTGAACCCGCCCAGATTGCTTTCTCAAGAAGGGCGATCGTATTGTCCGCAGGAGCAATTGCGCGCAACAAGAAGAACTTAAAGATTTTCGTGCCGGCCGGGAAGTGGAGTAATTGACGGGGCGTCTGGCACGTATCTTTCCAGTTCGGCTAGTCGTAAACCCACGGGTATGCGTAAGCCGTGAAAGCACAAATCTGCACTTCCGGCTAGAAGCGCCGCGACTTTTTATTGATTTCAGAAAAGAAGGGTTTCCAGAGCTGGCCTGCTTTGGGGGTGGGGATGACAGATTCGCCAATTCAAATCTGAGTGCTGACACCAACCTTTTTGATGCTCATTAGGTACCAGAAGCATTATCAAAACAGAAATCTTGATTGCAATTTAGAAACGGGCTCCCAACAGGAGTTACACATCCTCGATTTAAGATATTGAAAAATATGTGAAAATTCCTGCAGTGAGAATTTCTTCGAATGGCCTGATCACTGCATTGCACTCACTGAATAGCGCATCCGCGCAGCAGTTAAAGGAGTGCAGAGTATGGCAAGCTTGCCCGCAACACATCCCGTTATCGGGACAAACGAGGATGATGTTCTGAACGGAACGCATCATTCTGATGTCATGTCCGGCCAGTTTGGCGATGACCTGATCAAAGGATATTCCGGCAACGATGAAATCTGGGGCGGCACAGGTGATGACAGCCTTTATGGCAACCACGGCCACGACAAGGTCTATGGTTCCGGAGGTCCGGCCCTGGTGCAAATTACCTCGGTGGACATAACCGATGATTATCCTGTTTCGGTGACCTTTGAAGGCGAGACCGCCGGATACAAGAACACCTTCGGCTACTACAAGGTCGAAGACGACGGCACCATTACCGACGTAGAGCTGATCTGGCCAAATGCATCGGCGCAGGGAAGCGGCGGCGATCTCATACAGGGTGAAACGAAGGAATTTCTCAGCGTTCAGACCGGCGACAAGATTGCCTTCTTCATCGTTTCCAACGGCTACAGTCTGAACGACGGTTACAACGGCCTCGATCTGGAGACCGGCGCCCTGCAGTTTCTCAATGCTGATGGATCCATTGCGACCCTGAGCAGCCAGAGCCCGCGGCTCTATCACACGGCCGAAGACGGCACGCAGACCCTGATCAAGTTCAATCCCTATCACACAGCAGCCTATGGCGACACGGTTGGCCTCAATCCGGACAGCATCCTCCATACGACGGGTGTTCTGAAATCAGATGCAGGCACGATCACGATCGGCTTTGAAGATCTTTTCAATGGCGGTGATAAGGATTTCGATGACAGCGTCTTTACGGTTGATATTGGTCTTGCCAATGCGCTGGTTCTGAACGCCCATTTCTCGGGCGGTAACGGGGGTACGGATCCCGACCATGATCACGAAGGCATCGGTTCTGAGGTTATCATCAAGACTGACAACGATATTCTTTATGGCGGGGTCGGCTCTGACGAGCTTCACGGCCGGTCAGGTGACGACCAGTTGTTCGGCGAAAACGGTGAGGATGAACTTCACGGTGGCAGTGGCGAAGATCTGATCCAGGGCGGGGCCGCCAACGATCAGCTCTTTGGCAATTCAGGCCAGGACAGCCTTTATGGAGGCAATCATGACGACACGCTCAACGGAAACAGCGAGGACGACTTTCTTTCCGGTGACAATGGCGATGACAGTCTTCTCGGCGGGGCCGGCAACGATGAGCTCCTGGGCGGACGCGGTGACGACAGCCTGAACGGAGGGAGCGGCGATGACCAGCTGTCCGGCGAATATGGCAACGACGTCGCGAACGGCGGATCCGGAAATGACCTTCTCGACGGTGGCCGCGATAACGACACGCTGAACGGCGGTGCCGACAATGACACGTTGTCTGGTGGATACGGAAACGATCACCTTTATGCCGGAACTGGCGATGACATGCTCTATGGTGGCCGGAACGACGACATTCTCAACGGTGGCAGCGGATCAGATCTGCTGGACGGGGATTATGGCCACGATGTCCTCAATGGAGGAAACGGCGACGACACCCTCAGCGGCGGACATAACAACGACAAGCTGAATGCCGGCTCAGGCCTTGATGAGCTCGATGGCGGTTATGGCAATGATACGCTCTACGGTGGCGGCGGTGATGATGCGCTGACTGGAGGCGCCGGGAATGACCAGCTCTTCGGCGGAAGCGGGAATGATGTGATCTTCGGCGATGCCGGCAACGACATCATTCACGGCGGTGGTGGTTCAAACACGGCCGACTACTCCAGCTTTGATGCTGACTTGAAAATCTGGCTGCACAATAACAAGGCCCACGGCCTTCAGATCGGCACGGATTCGCTGAAATACATGCAGAACATAAACTCCGGCAGCGGAGACGATCACCTGCAGGGGACCAGCGGTATCAATGTCATCAATGCCGGTGATGGCGATGACTATGTAAGGAGCCTGAAAGGCGAGGACATTCTGACGGGCGGCGGCGGCGCCGATCAGTTCGTCTACCGCGCCTATGATCTGGACGCCGCCGACACCATAACGGACTTTGAAATCGGCACGGATGTAATCGACCTAAGCAGTCTCGTGGGCAGCGGTGATGAAATCGGATTTCTCACGAAGCTGGAGACCGACAGCATTGGCGACGATGTGATCCTGAAGGTGGATCTCACCGGGAACGGTTCCTTTCAGGAGATCTGCAAACTGGAGGGTGTCGGCTTGCAATCAGTGACCTCGCTTTATGAAAGCGACTGCCTGTTGCTCTAAATCCTCCCCCAATCCTGGAGAAAACCCTTAGTTCCAGGTGCGTGCAGCCGAACCGGCTTGACCGGTTCGGTTTTGCATTTTGGGAACGATAGAGCCTCCGCATCGGCTGCAATTCGTTTTGCATTTTGGGAACGCTTGAGCCGTCATATGACTGCAAGCGAAATTTAATCAACAATTACAGATAGTTATTTTCTCTCACAATTCCCCTCAACTCGATCTTTTTGCCGCGAGACATTGGCACTGAATTTGCGGGGTTCTCCTCAGTTGACCACTACGGGAACCGAGCAAACGTGGAAATCGTTCACGAAAGACCCAGCCAAAGACTGCACTACCGGGTGACGGCACCGATGCGTGTTTCTCTCGGCGCGCAGTCTTTCGACGCTGTTGACTGGGGGCTTGGCGGATGCCGTCTGACGGGATTCTCGGATGCTCTTCCTAGGGTCGGAAGTGAACACGTCCTGTTTTGCACGCTTCCCTTCCAGGGCTTCAACATCACGCTCAAGGCCGATGCGAAAGTTGTCCGCAGAGACGAGGGCAACGGTGAGGCTGCTTTCAAATTCATGCAGCTGGGCGAGCGTGAAACCGCCCTTATGCAGCACTTCGTGGAAGATCTTGTCCGCGGCAAGATGACAAATGTCGCCGACACGATCGTTCGTATCGACACGCCGGTAACTCCGCTGCCAACCAAGCCCGATCCGAACCCGATCGAGGCGATCCCGGCCCGGCGCTGGCCGGTCAAACAGATTTTGATGACCTTGTTTTACCTGGTGCTCGGAGCAGCTGTCTTCGGTTACGTCGGTCTCTACATTTTCGCAGCACTCTTCCGCCTTGAGGTCACCTCGGCGGTGATTACCTCAGAGCGCTCGGTTATCACCGCACCGGTAACCGGGCGGGTTCTCCAGGTTCAAAATCGCATGGGCAGCCTGGTTTCGACGGGGTCGGCCCTCGCAGTTCTTGAAGACGGCAAACACCAGGAAAATCTACTGCGAGCCAAGTCCCTTCTGGCGTCGACCAGGGCAGAGCTTACAGAAACGCAAGTGCTCCTTGCCGAGGAAGAGCGCCGCGCGGAGGGCTACAGTCTTGTCGCCCGCAACAATGTGCGCCAGGCAGAATCCCAGCTTGAGGGTCTAGAGCTCGCCAAGGAAAACGCGCTTTTAAAGGTCCAACGGATGCGCAAGCTGGCGCAAAAAGGGCTAACGCTGGCAGACAATGTCGAGGCTGCCGAACTCGAACTCAAATCGGTTACCTCCGATCTGGAGCGCAAGAAAATTCACATCCGGGAGCTGAAGGAACTGATCGGTGGAGGTGACAGTGTCCGGCTGTTTACCGGCAATGCCTTTGCCGGACGGCTTGGTGAAATGAAAGCCCGCGTGGCACGGCTCCAATCAGAGGCAAACTACCAGGAATCCTTGGTTCTGGAACTCGTCCGGAAAGAGACCCGACAGATTGTGCATGCGCCCTTTGATGGACGTATTGCCGAAACGGCCCTCATGCCTGGCGCAACCTTCAAACAAGGCGATGAACTGCTTGTCTTCGAGCAAACGGGATCGGAGGGCATAACCGCATTCGTCACGCAGGATGAGGTGCTCCAAATTCGTGTAGGCAGCCCCGCCAACATATATGTCCCTTCGGAAAACCGCTGGATTACCGCCAAGGTTTCGCTGACTGACCGCACGGCCGGCTTCGTGGACGAGGTAACCGAAACATTCCGGTTTAGAGCCCCGGACGCCCGGTCGGCGAAGGTGACGTTGGCCCCGGTGGACGGGCACCTACCGCCGAGCGGTACTCCGGTCAAAGTCTACTTCGAACGCCACCGCAACAACCTGGTTTGGCAGACGGCACAGCAACTTCTGGAGGCGCTGTGATGGGCACCCGAAAATCATCGCAGCCTTACAGGGTCGACGAGATCACCCACCAGCCGAGGGGTTGGGCCAAATGGACGCCGCTGGCTCTCCTGCAGATCACGATCTATTTCGGGATCTGTTTTATCGGCGTGACAACATTCGAGAACGTTTTTTTCAGCCCGTCTACGAAGGAGATCACGATCGTCATTGGCCTCCTCGGCATATGGCGCTACGGCTGGTGGTTTACCCATGCAGTGCGGGCCTGGATCTACGACCGATTTGTGTATCCTTCCATGCGGGAAGCAGGGCGCAAGGTCTGGGACGATGGCTGGCGGCCCCGGCATCTCCATTTCATGATGACCACCTACAAGGAACATCGGGATATCACCGAAAAGGTGATCCGCTCGATCTGCAGGGAGATCCAGGAGGCTGGTGTTCCCGGGACGATTTGGCTTGGTTCGGGCGACAAATTCGATGAAGACCTGATTTCCAACCAGCTTCTTCGGGAATGGTCTCATCTCGATATAAAACTGCACGTCGTGCGCCAAAACCAGCCCGGCAAACGCCTGGCAATAGGGCTTGTGCTCAGAGCCATGAGCCGTGGGGATGTGGCAGATGACGATCTCATTATCTTCATGGATGGTGATTTCATTCTTGCCGAAAACGCCGTTGGTGCTTGCCTGCCATTGTTCAAGCTCTATCCCGACCTGCAGGCCTGCACCACTGACGAGGAAGTCTTGTGCATCGGTCCACGCTGGGTTGCCAATTGGCTTACGATGCGCTTCGCGCAACGCCGGCTGGCGATGCAATCGCATTCACTGTCTGGACGCGTGCTGACCTTGACCGGGCGCATGTCCGTTTTCAGGGCAAATCATCTCACCAAGTTGAAATTCATTCGTCTGCTTGAGGCGGATCACCTGGAACACTGGCTCTGGGGGAAGTTTCGCTTCCTCTCCGGTGACGACAAAAGCACCTGGTACTACATGCTCCAGTCAGGCTGCCGGATGCTCTATGTGCCGGATGCCATGGGCTACACGGTAGAGGTCATTGAAGGCTCGGGAATGGACCGGATGGTGCAGAATTTCCGCCGCTGGTCTGGAAACATGCTGCGCAACGGTTCACGCGCACTGGCTCTTGGCCCCGGCCGCATGCCGTTTTTCATTTGGTGGTGCCTGCTGGATCAGCGTATTTCCATGTGGACGATGCTGGTCAGTCCTGTGCTGGCTGTATGTACGTCTTTCCTTTTCGACCCGTTCTATATCTTTGGCTACGTGGTCTTCATCTGCATTACGCGCATGCTGTTGTCGCTGTTCCTCTTTCAGTACGCGCGCAAGGTGGATCTCAGCTATCCGTTCATCTTGTATTTCAATCAACTGATCAACGCGTCGGTGAAGGTCTATTGCATCTTCCGGCTTTCAAAACAGCGCTGGTCAAACAGGGGCGACCAGCGTGCCGGAGAAGGATCCGGATTGGTCGCCAGCTTGCAGAACCTAATGGCAAGTTATCTGACATTGCTTTACGTCACGATGCTGTTTCTGGCCGTATGCCTGATGGCTGGTCTCATCGATCCCCCGAGCACCGACATGCTGGCGTATCTGCTGGGGATTTCCGCCCCGGCTTGAACAGGGGGCTGGGTTTTCATTTTGCAAAGGCCCCTTTCGACAATCGGAATCCTTTGCGATTCCCAAAATCGAAAATTGATTGCAAGTCACTGTTTTTATTAAATTAATTTTTGCATCAGCCATTGGCCCAAAACTTGTTCCTAGAGAACAAAGCACGTTTTCAGGGGGCCTTCGATGAGACTGAAACCCAAACTCTACACGGCAGCACTTGCAATTACCGCGTTGGCGGCATTGGCGCCAATCGTATTCAACGTGGTGGTCGATGCGTTCAACCATAATCAGTTGGTTGAGCTGGACCTCAACAAGGAGGAAACCAGCGTCAAGGCACATTATCCGCTCTACAAGATGATCGAGTATCCGCGGATCAAGGCGCCAACGGTCATTCTGGGTGATAGCCGGGCTCGCGCCCTGCAGGACAAGTACTGGCAGGAACTCGGCCGCACAGACGTCTACAACTTCGCTTATGGCGGCGCGACCGTCTTTGAGATTTACGACACCTTCAAATACCTGAAGGATACGGTAGAACTCGACACCCTAATCGTCAGCCTGCCACTGCGTTCCATGGACGCAAGGTTCAAGGGAGGCATGAACCGGGTTCCGGAGGCCATCAACCTCGCGAACGACCCTTTCGCCTATTACACTAACTGGTTTGTAGCCAAAACCGGATGGAAACTGCTTCAGAATCGTTACCCAGGGTTCGGAACTCTCTCAGAGATTTCTCTCTGGCCGGTTCAAGGCGCTGCTGCAGCGGAGTTTTCAAACCTCAGCAGTCTATCCGTGGAAGCCCTGCTTGATCCGGCACTTTGCGATGAATGCAAACTGACAACGCCTGACGGGAAGATCATTCTGCCGGTCTTTCGCCATGGGCACGGGTTCGGGCTGGGCCGTTGGGCCGGTTACTGGCCGGCAATCACCATCGAGCGGGACCTGCCGCAACTCTTTGCCAAACAGGTCGGCACCAATGGTGCTGCAGACTGGCGCCGATTCAGGCAGTCGGATGAACTGTGGGCGATGGTCGAGGAGATCGCGGCCTGGTGTGACGAAAACGAAGTCAAACTGATTTTCCTTATCCCGCCAACGATTTCCGAAATGCAGCGCCGTATCAGTGACTTCGGGTTTACGGCCGCCAATCACAAGTTCCGTGAAAGGCTTGCAACGCTCGCGCCTGTCGTTGACCTCGACTTTGACACGCCGTTCACACGCAGTCTGGAGAACTTCAAGGACGCCTACCACTTCGGTTCCGCATCTGCGCGCCAGATCGTCGGAGAACTGTTGCTCCTGATCGATCAGGACCCCAAACGCACCGCTTTGGCTGTCAACCGGAGGGGTGGAATTGCATGCCCGTCTACGCCTGAGGACATCACACGGTCCGACCAGGGAGGCGGCCTTGAGATGGTTGAGGGAACGTCCTGCAGACTTTGGAGGCATAACAATGGCTAAAACGGATAAGCGCCTGCGGACCTGGAAAATCCTTTTTTTGGGAGCGGTCTTCTGTGTTGCAGGGTCAATTGCGATTACGTCGTCTCAGGTTGCTAGGAAAGAAAAATCGGCCCGCATCGACCCGACAATTGAGGAGATGATCAAACAGGCGAGAGGGTTGCAGAAAGTCGGCAACTGGGGTGCGGCCACCGATATCCTGACCCAGCTGGCCAATGACGGTCATCCAGTGGCCCTTCATCATCTGGGCCGGGCCTACAAAAATGGCTGGGGTGTCGATGCGGACCTGGACCAGGCGCGACTCCTCTTCATGGAAGCCGTGCGCTACTCCTTCGCGTTTCGCGGCGAAACTGCTTATGAACTGGGGCGGCTGTTCCAACGTTCCTCCGGCGCAAAATGCGCGGAGATTGCGTTTCAGTGGTTCCAGCGGGCACTCGCCTGGGATTATCCGAAAGCCCACGTGCAGCTGGCCAAACATTACGAGCGAGGCATTGGCACGGAGCGTGATCTCGATGCTGCGTTTGTTCACTATGAACGCGCTGCCATCGCCGGCTATCCGTCCTCCACAATCAACTATGCACGAATTCTTCAAAACGGACGCTACGGGCTGGCACCCGATCCGGAGAAGGCCCGTTTCTGGGCCGAGCGGGCGATGGAAGGGCTGATGCAAAAGGCCCGTGACGGCTCTGCGAGCGCCGCCAAGACACTGGGCCGGATCCACCGTGACGGGGAATTTCTTAAGCCAGACAAAGCAACTGCGCGCGAATGGTTCTTAAGATCCGCAGACCTTGGTGATGCAGGCGCAATGCACGATCTGGCACGCATGCTGCTTGCGGGAAACAAGGAAGACGAAAACGCGCGGGAAGCGCTGAATTGGCTTCGATTGGCGGCGAAAGCCGAACATGGCGGCGCTCTGACAGCCCTGGCCCGGCTTCATTTGAAGAATCGGTTTGGGCTCGCTCCTGAAAAGTCTGTCGGGTTTCTTAAGCGCGGGGTGGCCGTTGGTCATCCGGGCGCGATGGAAGAACTTGGCCGCCTGTTCGCGACCGGGACTCATGTACCGCAGGACCGCACAAAGGCGCAGGAACTTGCCCGCAAGGGTGCCGATCGTGGCCACCAGGGCAGCACGCGTCTGTTGCAAGAACTACAGGAATTGGACGAAGCGAACCTGACCTCCATCGAACGGTCAGCGCCTCAAAAAACCACCGAGAAGGAGGGCTGAGCAATGGTTTTCAGTTCACTTGAATTTATCTATCTGTTCCTGCCGCCCGTTCTGATTGGGTATTTGCTTTTGAGGCATTGGGGCTGGGAAAAGGGCATCATCTGGTGGCTGACGATCGCGTCACTTGTCTTCTATGCCTGGTGGACGCCGGTCTACCTTCCGCTTCTTCTAGGCTCGGTCGTTGTGAACTACGGATTTCACCGGGTGCTGCGCCTTGCGCGCGACCGGTTCATCCTGACCGCCGGGATTGCCTTCAACCTCGGCCTGATTGCGGTATTCAAATACGCTGATTTCTTCATCGGGAATATCAATCTGGTGGCCGGGGCGGATTTACCCTTGCTGCACCTGGTTTTGCCGCTGGCAATCTCTTTCTTCACGTTCCAGCAGATTTCCTTCCTGATTGACACCTATAAGGGTGACATTCAGGAGTGCGATTTCCCTCGGTACATGCTGTTTGTCGTGTTCTTCCCGCAACTGATCGCCGGACCGATCGTCATGCAAAAAGAGACGATTCCGCAATTCCGGCTGCCGGTGTTTCAAAATAGGCTGGCGATGAACATCGCCGTCGGTGGGACGCTGTTTGCCATTGGCCTGTTCAAAAAGATCGTGCTGGCAGACGGCATAGCGCCTTATGCCAACAGCGTCTTCAACCTCGCCGAGACAACCTCCGGAGTGCCATTCGAGGCAGCCTGGATCGGTGCACTGGCCTATACGTTCCAGCTTTACTTTGATTTCTCCGGCTATTGCGACATGGCTCTGGGGCTTGCCCGGCTTTTCGGCATCCGCCTTCCGGTGAACTTCAACTCACCCTACAAGGCGACCAGCATTTCAGACTTCTGGCGCCGGTGGCATATTACGTTGTCCCATTTCCTGAGGGATTATCTCTACATCCCGCTCGGCGGCAACCGCTGCGGCCCCGTACAACGCTATGCCAATTTGATGATCACAATGCTGCTTGGCGGACTGTGGCACGGCGCGAGCTGGACCTTT
The DNA here is from genome assembly GCA_965230705.1 of Roseibium sp. GTDB lineage: Bacteria > Pseudomonadota > Alphaproteobacteria > Rhizobiales > Stappiaceae > Roseibium. The sequence continues at coordinate 2,142,516 of CBDDLN010000002.1, forward strand.
GTCTTCTGGGGCGGTCTGCACGGTGCCTATCTCGCCGTCAATCACGGTTGGTCGGCGCTTGTCGAAAGCGGGCGAATTCCGCCAGTTCTGCCGAAACCCGTCGCGGTATTCCTGGCCCGTGCACTAACGCTGCTGGCTGTTATCGTCGCCTGGGTATTCTTCCGCGCAGAAAGCTTTTCAGGCGCCAGCAACATTCTGGCTGGAATGACCGGTTTTTCGACAATCTATGAGCCGAAACTCTGGCAGAATGTCCTGACACATACGAGCCCGGTCTGGGCAGGCATGATCTGCCTTGCAGCGATCGTGTTTCTTCTGCCGAACTCCATCGAGTTTACCGAGAAGTACAACCCCGTTCTTGGCCTGAAAAAGCTGATCAAACAACGCAAGGACGAAGGCTTCCTACCTTTGCGCTGGCAACCCACAAGCGGTTGGGCGGTCGCAATCTCTGCGCTCTTTGCAGTCGCCCTTGTCCAGACCTACCGTTTGGCCGAGATGACCGAGTTCATCTACTTCAACTTTTAAGGGGCAAATCAGATGCGGATCTTCTTCCTTGGAGGATTGCTCGTAACAGCCTGCTGTTCAGCACCGTCAACTTCGGCGGAGGGGCTGTTCGATGCGAACCGGCTCCACTTGCCGGCAAAGGGCCTGACTGTTGACCTTGAAAGCGGAGACGTCACCTTGAAAGGTGTTTCCGGTCAGTGCCTGGAAACGATCGCGAGCGCCGGACCAAACAAGCTGATTGTCAGCAAGGCCCCGGGAGATGACGTTCCTTCCATTTCCATAAACGGAAGAGTCCGGTCCTGGCTGGACCAGGCATCGGGTCGGGCAAGGCTTGGGGGCATCCGGCTGGGACGTGATGGCTCTCTGGTCTATTTGCGGACCTGGAAAACTGGCGGAAAACACACCGAGTTGCTTCAGGACGGTACTGTCGTCCGCAGCTGGCCGCGCGGCATTTCAATCAAATTGCTTCGCCTTACAGGCCGGGATGTTTTCCTTTTGGAAAACGCGCCGAAAAGCTCCGCAAGGCTCGTCAAGATCGGCCGCGACACCGATGGACGCATCCTGGCAGAAGGGGAAACCGTCGTCGATTTTGGAAACTGCCGCCCCGATCGCGTGCGCATTGACAAGACTGATGTCTGGGCAGACATGGATTGTAGCGATGGCCGCGGCAAAGGCATCTACAAAATCTCCTTGAAAACCGGGGAGATAAGTTCTCCCATCCTCGCAAATCCATCTGCAGAATTTCTGTCACTTCCAAAGGGCGCTGTGAATGGCGATGGTAAGACCTTTGCCGTCGTGTCGGGCACTCCAGCGGCGATGCACTTCTATCACGCAGCAACCGGGCTGCTGCTGTCCCAGACTGGTGAGGTTCGCGCCTGCTCATCCGACGCGGAGGGATTGCAGAGCTGGAACCAGAGTTACCGCGTTCGCGCCTTGGCGACACTTTTTGCAAAGACCGGCGTTCCCGCTTTTGCCAAACTTGCTCAAAAATCCATGCGGCTGACACTTGCTGCCCAAGATGCCGCGCACGGCAGAGAGGGACCGGAAAATCCCAGTTGCGGCTGGAGCTCGCTCATATATGGCGGCAATGACGGGGAGCGGCTCAGCCTGATGATCAATCAGGCCATGATCGCCAATTCCTTGCGCGCAGCCTGCCGCGACCTTGGCCCCAATTGCCCAAGCAACTTGCGCAATAGAACTGAAACAGGCGCGATGTGTCTTGTGCAGGAATTCGAAAACCAGTTCGATTCTCAATTGGGCTTATACCGTATCAGGAAAGATGTCGGATTCCGGTTTGCCGGCGCAGTCGCGCCGTGGAACTGGCAAATGTCATTTGCGGCGCTGCTGAACAGTATGCCGGACGAAAGGTATCGTCAGCGCGGGGAGGACATTGCCAAACGCTTCCTGATGGAATGGCAAAGCAATGACGGCGGCGCATTGTGGCGCTACTGGCCTCACGCCTATTACGCTGAAAAAGCGCTGACCGGCGATGAAATATTAAGGCAAAGGTACGAAGACACCGGGCACGCCGGGATCGGTCTCCTCAGTCTTGCCGAAATTCCGATCGGTCACAGCAACGCCCTGGTTCGATCCGTTCAAACGCGTTTGGACCATCTTTTGTCTTTCGGCTTTGATACCCCGCGGGATCTCGACGGCAAAGGCCCTAAAATGCCTCGATGGCTTCCGTCAGGCGGATGGGCGAACTTCAGCTCGCCACAATATCGGGAGATTCTATCAGAACCGGTTCCTGGCCGCTTTTCAGCCGGAACCATTTACGCCTTCTCGCAATTGTTTGAAACGGCCGAGGCATTTGAGCTGTCGTTGGATATCTTTCTGTGCGCTGAAGACTGTGTCTTGGCAGAACAGCACGCCTTTGGAAGCTGGCAGGCTTTTCTGAAAGGCAATCCGCTGTTTGAGCTTCAGGAAGAAAACCGGTCGCCACCGCAGGCCGGGAACATCGGAAATTCCTACAATAAATTGAAAATTCACTTTCCATGAGCAAGCATCCCACTGAAGGCTTCCCTAGGGGCAAGGGTTCAGCACCGCTGAAGCGGAGGAACAAGGCGATGCGCGATTGGATAAAACAGACTGCCTACGATCCAACGTTTTGGCTTGTCCTGGTGTTTGTATCTGCATCGGCAATCGCAGCCTATGTCCTAGCTGTCGACTTCGGCCAGAAGACCCGGACGGCGGATCTCGAGGCAGCAGCAAAGGCGCAGTCAGACCTTCTAACGGCGTCACGTTCCTTCTATTCCAGGGAAGTTGTCGACAAGCTCTATTCCTCTCAGGATGTGTCCGTCAGTCACGACTATCATGACAAGGAACTTACGATCCCGGCGCCCGTGTCCATGACACTTGCGCTGGAGGAGGAGCTTATCGCGCAGGGGTCTGACAGCAGTATCCGCATGCTGTCAGATCATCCCTGGCCGTGGCGCACAGACCGGCAATTGGATGACTTTGAGCGTCAGGCCCTGGCCGCCATGGCAGAAACACCAGGCGAGCCGTTTGCGCGCCTTGAACAACGGGACGATGGGACGGTCTTTCGAAGCGCAATTGCCGTGCAAATGGAAGAAAGCTGTGTTGCCTGCCACAATACGCATGCCCAATCTCCCAAGACTGACTGGGAAGTTGGCGATATCCGCGGCATTCAGGAAGTCATCATCCCGGCCAGCGCGCTCTACGGAACCGGGTTCACCTCTATAAACAACTTGATCTTCATGCTGGCGGTGGCTTTTGCCGCCGCACTGGCATTGACCTTCGTGCTTTCGCGACAACGCCAGCGGGCAATGCAGCGCCTCGCGGACCTTGCCGAAGCGGAACGGGAAAAGAACGAAGCGCTTCGAACGGCAACAAAGCGTGCAGAAGCCGGTGAAGCCCAGGTAACCGCCATTTTGGAGACCATGATGGACGGCGTCCTGACCGTTGCGCAGGAGGGCACCATTTTGAGCTCCAACCGGGCGGCTCTCGACATGTTTGGTTTTGGTGGCGCAACCCAACTGGACACGCTCGGAATTTGCGACCTGTTGCCGGAAACGAAAGACCTGGACCTTCCATTCGAGTGTTGCCATCCGCGACCTGAGGTTTTGAAATTCGAAGAGGCAAGCAAACGCATCGAGACCGCCGGACGCACACGTAACGGCAGCGATTTTCCGGTTGAGTTGTCTCTTTCCCAAACAATGGCTGGCGATACCAGCACCTACACGGCCATCCTCCGGGATCTGACCGGCAAAAAGGAAGCAGCCGAAAAACTGAAACAGGCGGAAACCCGCCTCATTGATGCAATCGAGTCATTGCCGGACGGTTTTGTTCTCTACGACGCAGATGACCGTCTCGTCGTGTGCAATAGCAAATACAAAGATTTTTACAGCGCGAGCGCGGATCTCATCGAAGTCGGCAGGAAATTTGAGGACATCATCCGCGGAGGCGCAAAACGTGGCCAGTACCAGGTGCCGGGTGAGGTTCTGGAAGACTGGATTGCCCTGCGGATGGAGCACCATCGTAATCCCGGAGCACCGCTGGAGCAGCATCTGGACGATGGCCGGTGGTTGCGCGTGATCGAGTCCCGGACCAGCGAAGGAGGGCTGGTCGGATTTCGCGTTGATATCACCGAACTGAAAAAGCGCGAACAGGAACTCGTTCGCAGCCAGAATCTCATGCGCAACGTCGTATCGGCGTCCTTTGACGGGATAATTGTCATGGATGGCAAGGGCATAGTGCTCGACTACAGCCCCGCAGCAGAGGACGTCTTCGGCTGGAAAGCCGACGAGATAATCGGCCGGAAGATGTCCGAATTCATCATTCCCGAAAAATACCGGGAGGCGCACGACAAGGGATTGACCCGCTTCCTTGAGACGGGGGAAGGCCCTGTCCTTGGGAAACGCATCGAAATCGAGGGTCAGCACAAGGACGGGCATATGTTCATGGTCGAACTTGCGATCCGTCACACCAAAGGGGAACAAGGGTCACTTTTCGTCGGCTACGTCCGCGACATTACCGAGCGCATAGCCGCCGATGCCGCACTCAGAGAAGCCAAGGAATATGCGGAAACGGCAAACGAATCCAAAGCAAAATTTCTGGCCATGATGAGCCACGAAATCCGAACCCCGATGAACGGTGTTCTTGGTATCCTCAGCCTCCTTCGTGACACGGAACTCAATCCCGCCCAGGCAGAATACGTCAAGACGGCAAGGGAATCCGGCCGCTCTCTGCTTGAGCTCATCAATGACATTCTTGACTTTTCCAAAATGGAAGCTGGTCGGATGGAGCTCGACTTGGCGCCCTTCCGTTTAAGAGCAGTTGTAAAGAGCATTATCGATCTGTTTTTGCCGATAGCTCAGGAAAAGGGACTCGCGTTATCCCTGATCTATGCAGATGGAATGCCGCAAAACGTCATCGGCGATTCCGGTCGTCTACGCCAGGTGCTTTTGAACCTTGTTTCCAATGCCATCAAGTTCACTGAATTTGGATCTGTCGAAATCATCGTTGGAGTGGAGACAATTGACCCGACTCGCCCAAGCTTCCGTTTTTCTGTCAAAGACACCGGCATCGGCATTTCAAAGGATAAACACGATACGCTCTTCGGGGAATTCGTGACCGTCGATGACGGTTACACGAAAAGACAAGGCGGGACCGGGCTAGGGCTCGCAATTTGCAAGCAGATTGCCGGCCTTATGGATGCAGAAATCAGTGTTGAAAGCCTGCCCGGCGCCGGCAGCACATTCCATTTCGTCGTGCCGCTAACGCTTTCAGATGACCAGACCCCGATACTGGATGGAAATGATGAAGAACCCGGAACGGATCTTCGAAATGGTCTCGTGATCCTGCTGGCGGAAGATAACGCTACCAACCAGATTGTTGTCAGTCATGCCTTGGAACGGGCCGGGTGTGACGTCGATATCGCCAATAATGGACGGGAGGCAGTCCAAGCCGCAGCAAATCGTTTGTACGACTGCATTTTGATGGACATTTCCATGCCGGAGATGGATGGCTTGGAGGCGACGCAAAAGATCAAGGAAGGCGTCATTAACAAAGCGACGCCGATCATTGCCCTGACTGCCTATTCGCTTCGAGGCGACAGGGAGCGTTTTCTGGCGTCTGGCATGCAGGATTTTCTGCCAAAACCCGTAGAAAAAGAGGACTTGCTGGCGTGCATTGCACGCAACACCGGGACTCAAGAGACAAAACACTCTGATGGAGGTAAGGCTGAAACGTCGGCCTCACTGGCTGCGGCCCGGGATATCCTTCACACGATGCCCGATGACTTGAAACAAAAGCTTCTTCAGCAGTTCGTGGACGACACAATGAAGCGCCGTGACGCGGTCCTGAACGCCGTTGAAACCGGCAACCTTGATCAGTTGGAACGCGCAACGCATGCGTTAAAGAGCGTTGCAGGGACATTTGGCGCAACAGAACTCACCAATATTGCGGCCGCTATGAATACACTCGCCCGTGATCACAAAACCGCCGCCGCGATGGCCAGAGCGGGTGAATTGGCCGAGATTTGTGACTTGACGTTAGGAGAAGTGAAACAACTAGCGGATGAGATTGGGATCGAGCTTTCATCCACCGGGTGATTACTTGGTCACGGACTCATAAATGAGGCTGAATTGGCGCCAGAAACGGAAAGGATCGACAAGGAAAAGCGCGAAAATCGGGCTGGTTGCCCGGTTGAGCGGATTGACGCAGCAGATCGAAGCCGTTTTGGCGTCGCTGCGCGATGGGATGAATTGGCCCGGCGACAGCGTTGCAAGCCCTTGAAAACCGGAAGGTTTCCTGCACGCTTGCGCCTTGTATCCGCACAAATTCATCTCCACCATTTCAATCTCATTTATGAGTCCGTGACCTAGCCCATCAAGCGGGAGGAGCAGAATTTGAAGGTTCTCATTGTTGAAGACGCGCTGCCGCTGGCGACTGTGTATGGGCATCATCTTTCCCGTGCCGGAATCGACACGGTACACGTGGAAACCGGCGAAGAAGCGCTTAAGCGTATCCGCAAGGGCGGTATCAGCGTCGTCCTTCTTGACCTGCAGCTGCCTGACATGAATGGCATGGAGATTCTCGGCACGATCCGGGAGGAACAATTGCCGGTCACCGTTGTGGTTGTGACCAGTTCAGGTTCCATCAAGACTGCGGTCGAAGCCATGCAAGCTGGCGCCTATGACTTCATCGTCAAACCCGTTGCAGAAGAGCGTCTTGTAACCACAACCCGCAACGCCTTGGAGCGGGAAACGCTTACGGAAGTGGTCGCCGAAGTCCATAAACCTGCAAGTTCCAAAGCCAATCTCGGATTTGTCGGCTCCTCACTGCCGATGTTGGCCGTTTACAAGATGATTGAGAGCGTTGCCCGGTCCAATGCCTCCGTATTCATTACCGGTGAAAGCGGAACAGGCAAGGAGGTCTGCGCGGAAGCAATTCACAAGTCCAGTCCGCGGGCCAAACGTCCGTTCGTACCCCTAAACTGCGCCGCTATTCCGAAAGATCTGATCGAGTCCGAGATATTCGGCCATATCAAGGGCGCGTTTACTGGTGCGACTTCGGACCGGGACGGCGCGGCCGCGCGCGCCGATGGCGGCACTCTGTTTCTGGACGAAATCTGCGAACTGGAAATGAACCTCCAGGCCAAGCTTTTGCGTTTCCTGCAAAGCGGCACAGTTCAGAAAGTTGGCAGTGATACTCTCAAGAAGGTTGATGTCCGCATCGTCTGCGCAACCAACCGGGATCCGCTTGAGGAAGTGGAAGCCGGCCGCTTCCGGGAAGACCTTTATTACAGGCTTCATGTCCTTCCGATCGGCCTCCCACCTCTTAGAGCAAGGGGCGCGGATATTCTTGAACTTGCCCGGCACTTCCTTGCGCAATTCGCTCATGAGGAGGGCAAGATCTTTGACGGTTTTTCGGTGGAAGCGGAAGAAGCCTTGTTGGCACATCCCTGGCAGGGAAATGTGCGCGAGATGCAAAACACGATCCGCAATCTTGTCGTCATGAACGAAGGGGCGATCGTGGAAGCCGATATGCTGACTACTTTGCAGAGCCGGGCACCAACACCGAGGGCTGAGCCGGGCGCAGTAATCCTGCAAGCGCCTGTCGTGCAGCAAAGCGCGCAAGTCCCAATCCCACCGGCGTCCGGAACGTGGCCAAACATCACATTAGCGCTTGGACAGCCCTATGACACATTGGAGCGCCAGCTCATCGAGGCAACGATCAACGCCTGTGGCGGAAGCCTGCCCAAAACAGCCCGGGTTCTGCAAGTGAGCCCGTCAACGCTTTACCGCAAAAAAGAAATCTGGACCGCACAGGAGGAAGAACCGGAAAACCCGGATTCTGAAGAGCCTACAGGCACTGACGAAACCTGACGTCTGTCTGTCTCATTGCGCCTGCAACTCTTGTTAAGTTGTTGTGCCAAGCAGCGTCTCTGCAAGACCGACCGCGGCGACATGGGTTGTGATTGGCAACTCGCCATTCACGGCGGCCTGGCGCACAGCGTTTCGGGTGGTGGTCAGCAGTTCGGCGTCCTCCAGATCACCTGAATTGGGGTCACCCAACTTGATGACATGATGGGCGACATAGATGTGCACTATGGCTATCTTCTGGTTGCCGTGAAGAAACAATGGAGGGCCGGCAAGCCATCGCCCGCCGCCATAGCCGGTCTCTTCAAGTAGCTCTCTTCTTGCGGAAAATTCCGGGTCTTCCCCTGGATCGATTTGACCGCCAGGCAGAGTTAGGCACACCTGGCCGGCACCATGTTTGTATTGGCGCAGCAGCAGGACCTCGTCCTGTTCAGTGACTGCGTAAATCGCAGCAAAGGACGGCAGATCAATCTGATAGTAGTCTTCCACGATCCTGTTATCTGGAAGACACAGGGTCTGGCGGAGAACCTTGAGCCGGTCATCCGCCTCAAAAACCTTTCTGCTTTCCAGGATTGACCAGCAAGCCGGCTCAATTTTTGACAGGGAGGCTTCCACGATCTCAAGCTCCCACTGCGTACGGAACGTTTGCTACCGCTATTTGGCCTGCATCAGACATGCGCCGTTTTTCATAGCTCAACAGGTGGCTCACATCACTTGGCGCCGACACGATCGAATGGACATCGGTATCCGGCAGGCTTTCGCACAAGGGCTGCGCATAGGTTTCCGCAGCAGGGCGTGACAGGTAACTGATCAGCCGTGCCGAAGAGTGCCGCGTCAGGATCTGTTCGCGTACCGACGCAGACGAAAATGCCTCCGGCATGATCAAGAGGCCGGTCTCTGCGTCGCGGTAAATCCTGTAATCTGGAAACCGGATCCTGAATTCGTTCATAATCGCCGTCAGTTCCTGACGCTCGCGCTCCCAGGCGGCGTAAGCATTGCGTTGCCGCGCCGTGCTGCGCATGCCGGCAAGACGGACGCGAAGCGTGCTCGAACCGCAATCAAGCGTTGGAGCAAGCTTGTGCGGATATGCGCTCGCCTGAACAACCTTGACAATGAACTCATAAAGATCGTCGGAGAAATCATGATCGAGACGAGAATGGACATCGTCTCTTTCCCATAGCTCCGTGCCGGAAGCCGCGAAGATGCCGGCGAAGGCATGGCGCAGGCTGTCCGTCAGCCGGGCCATGACTTCGTTATAGTTGGCACTTGTCAGCAGATAGCAGGGCGCTGTGCGTGCGAATGCCTTTAGGTATGTGGCAAATCCCTCTTCGATCCGTCCGAAGGTTGCAGGCACCAGCGCATCCAGGTCCAAAAGAAACACGTCCTGTTGACGGCCAGGCGCAGGCCTAGCAACCGGGCTTGAGACTTGCCCTATGGGGGCGGAAACCAAGTTCGGAATCATGACAGCTTTTCCCTCGTTCTTGAGAAGACTGAAGGTGTCATTGCAATCCGCCGGCCAAAATGATGGTTCCACCCGTCGTCAGAATTTCTGTCTAAATTTCAATTGACTAGGAACTGGATATTTGAGGCTGGCATTTGCAGCAGTAAAATCTGTTCGCGAAAAAGGAAGGCCTTCTTCTAAATTCGCAAAGCTTTGGCAGCCAAATTAGAGCGGCAGTCAGGCTTCAAAGTTTCGCCATCCTTCAGTCTCCCAACGGACGCGTCCAACCAATCCGGTTTTGTTGAAAGGGTACAGTCCTAAATCGGTCTGACAATTTAGATCCGTCTATTCGAAAATCAGAATTTCCTTTTCGATTTCGCAATTCCGGATTTGGCCCGCAAAGTCTTTGAGAAAGACAAGTGGTTGTATTTATTTATCTAATTTTCAAGACCGCAATTGGCATGTCACTTGATCCTCCTCTCACAGAACCAAACTGTGGGAGTCATCTAATGAATTTATATGTCGGAAATATCGAAGCCGCCCGCCAGCATGACGCCGTAGACTTCAAGCTGTTTGAAACCAAGGACGCCATCAGTGTCATTGGTCTAGGCTACGTTGGGGCTGTTTCCATGGCATGTCTGAGTTCCTTGGGACACAGGGTGGTTGGCGCCGATATCGATGAAGCCAAGGTCGAGACAATCGGCTGGGGCCAGAGCCCGATCGTGGAAGACCGTCTTGGAGATTTGTTGGCCGAAGGTGTTGCCAGTGATCTCCTGACTGCAACGACAGATATCAAACACGCCGTGCGCGAGACTGATATCACCTTTGTTTCGGTAGGCACGCCGACCAGCGAAGATGGTGGCTGCGACACCCGCGCGATAACGGCGGTCGCCCGCAGTATTGGTGAGGCTCTTGCTGCAAAGGACGGGTTTCATGTCGTGGTCCTGCGCTGCTCTGTTCCGCCGGGCACCACGCTGAACATCATGAAGCCGGTCATCGAACGCTGGTCCGGCAAGGTGGCTGGAACGGATTTTGGGATCTGCTTCAATCCCGAATTCCTGCGTGAAGGCACGGCTGTGGCGGATTTTCATGCTCCGCCAAAAACGGTCATCGGCGTGACGGACAACCGTACCGGTCAGATCGTGTCAAGGATCTACGCGCCGGTTGATCCAAACCCGATCACAACGACGGTCGAAGTCGCTGAACTGGTAAAATACGTCGACAATGTCTGGCATGCGGCCAAGGTCTGCTTTGCAAACGAGGTTGGCCGGATCTGCAAGCCCATGGGCATCGACAGTCATGCGGTGATGGACATCTTCGTTCAGGATACCAAGCTCAACCTCTCACCCTATTATCTGAAGCCGGGCTTTGCCTTTGGCGGCTCCTGCCTGCCGAAGGAAGTGCGTGCAGTCACCCATCTGGCTGAAAAGCTCGGTGTCGACATCCCGATGATGGACGCGCTCATTCCATCCAATGAAGAGCAGATCGGCAAGGCGGTTGAGCTGGTTAAGAAGACCGGTGCGAAGAAGGTCGCTGTGCTTGGCGTGGCCTTCAAACCAGGAACAGACGATCTGCGCGAGAGCCCTGTGCTGGAAATGATTGCTGCGCTTCAAGAGGAAGGCGTGGAGGTCACGGCTTACGATCCGGCCATTCACCCAGGACCACATATCGCGAAGCAGTTCGAATACATGCGCTACGCGGCGCCACATTTGAAGGATGTAGTGGACAGCCTTCCTGAGTTCTTGCGGGAAACGCCGCACGCGGCGATCGCGCAGGCGGATGCCATTGTGATTTCCCAGAAGCTTCCCGGCATTGGGAATGTGCTTGAAAGCAGGAAAGAAGAGGCGGCGGTTGTGGACCTGGTCCGCATTTCGGCCGATGCCCGAAACTCTTCAACCTACACCGGCATAGGCTGGTAGAAGCACATTCCCGTCCGCTCTCTCGCCGAATGCTCCCACTTTCTGCCGCGAGGGAGCGGACACCCTCGAGGATCGGCCACCATGCACAAGCTGATTGCACGGAAATCCGCCCTATGCCGGTTCGGCTCCAGTCACCCTTTCTTCCTTTCGACGGCATACGATTTGAAAGCATCAATCGAACGGTTCGATGGGGACTAATTCGCGATGCTTTCCGTCATCTTGAGCAATTGCTTGGCGTCGTCATGAAAGAACGTGACTGTTCCGAGACACTGCTCGCCATTCATTCGATGCGGAACCAATCTTGCTTCAAAAACACGATCGGGATTTGCATCACGGATCGCAGATGCACGGGCGAACTCGTCTTGCGTCCAGCACCAATATTGGAAAAGTGGACGGGTTTCGGTAACCGGAAGCGTGTGTTTGTCAGGAACGAAACAGCTGGCGTGGGCCTTTGCAAAGTTGCCGTTGATACAATAGCTCACGCCACGCTCCACCGAGCTTATTCGATTGGCGAAGTCAATTGGGACGGCATGATTGCCGTTCATACGCATTTCAATATGAAAAGCTCCGTGACGAACCTTAGACACCGCCAAAGTCTTCAGCGTACAGGCGTCCAGTGCCGCCTGGATGTCTGGTTCAATCGGAATATTGAAAAAGTAATATTGCGACACGAACGTCCTGTTGTGCTCCCGGTATTTCTCAAATAGCCGTGCAAAAATATGGACTTGGCCGTTTCGGACGATACCTTCGAAATCATATTGATCGCCCGCCATAACTTCTTCGAAGTAATAGTCTTTGCCGGCGTAGGGGCGCTTGGCGTCATTGGCCTTCAGCGCGACGACATCTTTGCTGCCGTTACCCAAACGCGGTTTGCGAACACAAGCTTTTCCCTCAAAAACCGCCGGATCAGATGAGTACTTGGGTTGGGGCACGCCCGCTGCTGCAAGAGCGTTGCGCCAGGCGAGTTTGTCAGTGTTGAGCACGGTTGTTTCCGCACCAACGGAAATCAAACCGAAGCGGTCTGCAATTTTGTCCTGAAGCGGAAGCAGCACGTGATCGGTCGAAACCAGAACGCCGTCGAGCTTGAAGGTCTCCAGCTCTGCCAAAATGGCCTCGGCATCTGTCAGGGGATTTCGCAGGATAATGGCATCGCTGTAGACCATCTCCGGCAACTGTGGAGTATCGGTGATCAAAAGCACGCGCCGGCCAAGCGCCTTAACACCACGCGCCGCAGAATAGGCATGCATCTCTTCGCCCATGGACAGGACGGCCACGAACGGTATGGTTCGCGAAGCAATCAGAGTCCGGATACGTAATAACAGGCGAGCACCGTGGCGAAGCACTGGTGACCTGGTGAGAAACCTGCCAACATCAGCCTTGATTTTGTTACTGTTCATGATCGGATGCTCGAGCGCGTGAACACGTAAAACTGATTATGAAAAAATGCTTAGAGCCTTGTTTCATCTACTAATCAATATTTCGTTTCCCCGGTTGCGTAGAGACACGAAGCAAACCTAGAGGTTGGTGCACTCCAAGGTCTGTGGAAGTTGGAACCGGTCCTAGGTCGCGCCCCCCCCCCCTTTAGCCGGACCGCGTTAGCAATGGTCCTTGGTCCGAATGAGATACGAACGTTCATTGACATAACAGATCACCGGTAGGTGCGTTCCTCGATCGGCGTCTCGCGGATTTCGGCAAGCAGCATGTCCAGCAGGGTTTTTTCGGCACGGTTGAGTTTTGCTTTCGGGTTCCAGACCACATGGACGCCGATTTCAGGAAGGCCTTCATACGGCGGCAGTTGCCAAAGCAAACCATCGCGGACATCACGCTTGACGACGTGGACCGGCAAAGGTCCAATGCCGAGACCTGCAATGATCATACGCCGGACCTCCTCCAGATTGGCAGATGTGCCCACAACCTGATCCTCCAGATCGGCTTCTGCACGCATCAAGGTAACCGGGCGGAGCGCATCTTCCAGCCGGTCGGTGACAAAACTGACGGCGGATTGTCCTGCAAGGTCCTGTTTTGCGAGGCCTTCACGTCCAAAAAGGGGATGAGGCGGACCGCAGAACAACCCGAAGAATTCCCGGAACAGCCGGGCATACTCCAGTTTGGGGCTACGCTCTCGCACCAGGCAGACCGCCATCGATGCGCGGCGGGCGGTCACCGCTTCCAGCGCCTGTTTGCTTGCTGAGATGTTGATGGACAAGGTCGCGGCCGGATGGGCTTCGTGAAAGGCGCGCAGGGTCTCGTCAAACAGTGGACTGACAACGTGACTGGCCATGGCGATTTCAACATGGCCGCGCACTTCATCGGTGACATCGCGCATCAACGTGCCGAGACGCAGGATCGCGCCTTGAATGTCTACCGCCTCCTTGAACAGAAGGTTGCCGGCTTCCGTCAGCTCAAATTGCCCGGGTTTGCGATGGATGAGTTTGCGTCCAATCCGGTCTTCAAGCCGTTTCAACGCGCTGGAAACGGTCGGTTGTTTGAGGCGCAACCGTTCCGCCGCTGCCGTTACGCTGCCGGCTTGCGCAAGCACGATGAACGTCCTCAACAGATTCCAATCAAGTTCCCGGGCCAGGCGCTCGGCATTGATTGGACGAAGCGGTTCAACCATTCGTTCTATCTATAATCAGAATTTCTATTATCTATTTGATCAATGCCTCCGCTCTTGCGAGCCTGAAGTCAAGGTATTTTTGACAAGGCACATAATCGTCAGGCCGCAAACCAGCATGGGTAAACGGATATGAGCGTAGAGGCACGCGAACGGCGTCAGCCCTGGATCTTGCTGTCACCGGCTCTGGCTGCGGTGACCCTGCTCCTGTTCGTACCGCTCATGTTTATTGCCGTGTATTCGTTCTGGCTGCGCACGGCGACTGGCGCGGACCTGCCCGGGTTTCACCTGGACAACTGGTCGGAAGCCCTCAGCGATCCGTTTTACCGGGATATTCTTCTCAGCACGCTCCGGATTGCCGCGATCACGACGGTAGTCTGCGCGATCCTGGGCTATCCGGCTGCCTATTTCATTGCCCGGTCAAAGGGCAACAAGGCTCTTTTGCTGCTGCTCCTGATGTTGCCGTTCTGGATCAGCTACATCATCCGGACGATGTCCTGGATCAACATTCTGGGCGTTTCAGGCGCGGTCAACTGGACCCTGATCAATCTCGGCCTGATCTCAGAACCGATCCAGATGCTCTACAACGAGACCACTGTCATTCTCGGCCTGGTGCACTTCCTGCTGCCATTCATGGTGCTGAATGTCTATGTCGCGCTGGAAGGGATCGACGTCTCGCTTGAGGACGCAGCCTGTTCGCTCGGGTCCACACGCTGGCAGGCTTTTCGGGAAGTGACATTGCCGCTCTCTTTGCCGGGACTGGCTGCTGGTGGTCTGCTGTGCTTCGTCTTGAGCGCGGGCACTTATATCACGCCGCTGGTATTGGGCGGGCCGACCGACGCCATGTTCGCCAACCTCGTTTTTGAGGCGATCATTACCCAGCTCAACTGGCCGCTCGGCTCCGCGCTCTCCTTGATGCTGCTCGCCATTCTTGGGGCCTTGGTCCTGATCTACAATCACTACCTCGGCATGGGGCAACTGATGAAGGGGCTCAGCTGATGGGATGGTCATTGATCCGGGCATACACGCTGCTCGTTTACCTGTTCATGTTCCTGCCAGTGTTTGTTGTGGTGCTCTTGAGCTTCAACGCGAGCCAGTTCGGCAGTTTTCCAATGACCGGGTTCTCATTCCGCTGGTTCGTGGAGCTCGCCGGGAATGACGCCATACTTCGTGCGTTCCGTACATCGATTATCCTCGGCGCACTAACCGCCGTGATCTCAACAACGCTTGGCGTTCTGGCGAGCCTGGCTCTGGTTCGATACAACGTTCCAGGCCGCAATATGATCTCAACGCTGCTGATCGCACCCATCCTGGTTCCGGAAGTAGTGCTGGCTGTCGCTCTGTTGCTGTTTCTGAATTTTTTGTCGATCAACAAGAGCTTCCTTTTGCTCTTGATGGGCCATGTGATCTTCACCCTGCCGTTCGTCATCCTTGTGGTTCAGGCACGTCTGGTCGGCATCCGGCGTGATTACGAAGAGGCAGCGCTCAGCCTCGGCGCCAGTCCGGTTCAGGCGTTCTTTCAGATCACGCTGCCATTGCTGGCCCCTGCCGTAATCGCCGGCATGCTGTTCGCCTTCACCATCAGCTTCGACGACATCACCGGAACGTTGTTCTGGAAACCGGGCGGGGTGGAAACCGTACCAACACAGATCTTCGCAATGCTGCGCAATTCGATTTCGCCAGAAATCAATGCGCTCGGCACCGTGATGATTTTTCTCACCGTCGGACTGCCTCTCCTGGGGTTGGCAATTGCCCGGCGAATGGCCATGCAGCGCGGCGGATAGAATCGCGCGACCAACGACAAGAACCTCTCACCAAACTAACCAGAGTGGAACGGAACGATGGACAATACAAAACGTTACGAGCGCCTGCGCGAGCGCTATTTGAATGGCGATCTGGACCGCCGCAAGTTTCTCGGCCTGATCGGAGCAGCCGGCCTTGCCTATGGCGTACAAACGCCGTTCGCCCGCGACGCGTTGGCAGCAACAGGCGAAGTCCGTTTTGATGGCTGGGGCGGAGTCGTATCCGAGGCTTTCCGCAAGCACGCCTTCGAGCCCTACACCAAAAAAACCGGAACCAAGGTTGTCGACGGAACGTTTGGCGGCGGCGATGAGTACCTGTCACGGGTCAAGGCCAGTCAGGAAGGCGAGTACAACATTGCCCATCTGTCCGGTGTTTTCGACTATGCGCGTTACACGAATCTTGGGCTGAACTCGACCTTGAACGAGGCCAACATCCCGAACCTGAAATACGTCATCCCAAAGCTCACCGACGTATTCCGCAATGTGACCGACGGAAAACTGTCCTGTGTGCCTTACGACTATGGCACGACCGGCATTGCCTATAACCGCAAGTACATATCCGACGCGGAAGCAAAGGAAAAGGGTGCCAAGCTGCTGATCGATGCGGCCTACAAGGGCAAGATTGGCGGCTGGTCGGATTGGCGTACGAGGGTCTGGTACGCATCGCTGCAGACCGGTCAGGACCCGAATAACGCAACCGATATGGACGCCGTTTGGGAAGCAGTTCGCACCAATCGGGACCTGCTTTTGAAATACTGGCAGTCCGGCGCAGAACTGATGAGCCTTCTTGCCGAAGAGGAAATCTACGTCACCGAAGGCTGGTCTGGCCGTATCTATGCGCTGCAGGAACAGGGACATGATATCGGCTACATCGATCCGCCGAACGGATTTGGCTGGCAGGAATGCCTGTTCGTCATCAAGGGATCTCCGATGGAAGCCTGCGAGGAATTGCTGAACTTCATGCTGGCACCGGAGACGTCCATCGCGGTCGCCGAAGGACAGAACTATCCGCCAGCGCTTGATCCGACCAAGGTGGACCTTGGCAAAAAGATTCCAACTCTGCCGGCATTCGACCCGACCGGCACCTTGAGCGGTTTGACCTTCGCCGATCCAGAGTATTGGAACTCCAATGAGAAGGCCTGGGCCAAGACGTTTGGCCGTGTTCAAAAGGGCTACTAGGCCGACTCTCTGACCAACGTCTCCGCCCGCATGGCCGGGCGGAGATTTCTTCCTCAATTTCGGAGTTCGGGTGTGGGCGCTGTTTCCCTGACCAACATCGTCAAACGTTTTGGAACGTTCACTGCGGTCCATCGCATGTCCATGGAGATCCCGGAGGGCAGCTTTGTCACGCTGCTTGGACCTTCAGGATGCGGCAAGACGACAACCCTGCGCATGATCGCAGGTCTTATCGACCCAAGCGAAGGCGATATTGCGATCAAGGGCCAGCGGATCAACGATGTTCCGATCTACAAACGCAATCTCGGTCTGGTTTTCCAGAACTATGCGTTGTTCCCACACAAGACGATTGCCGAAAATGTCGCCTTTGGCCTGAAATACCGGGACGTCTCAAAAGCGGACATGGACAGGAAAGTCCGGGACGTTCTGGAGCTTGTGCAGTTGCCGCATGTCGCTGACCGTTATCCAAAACAGCTCTCAGGCGGCCAGCAGCAAAGGATCGCACTTGCCCGTGCCATCGTCATCGAACCCGATGTGCTTCTACTGGATGAACCGCTATCAGCGCTTGATGCCAATTTGCGCGAGGATATGCGGGTCGAGTTGAAACGCATTCAGCATCAGATCGGCATCACCACCGTTTTTGTCACCCATGACCAGTCAGAAGCACTCGCCATGTCCGATCGGATAGTGGTCATGTCCAACGGCCTGGTAGAGCAGGTGGGAACGCCCGAAGACGTCTACAACACGCCAGCCACGGAGTTTGTGTCCCGATTCCTTGGCATCTCCAATATTCTTGATGCCACTTGTGTAGAGGCTAACAGCGAAGAGCTGGCACTCGACGTCCCGCATTTCGGCAATATAGCCGTGCCGAAAACCAAGGCACCAAATGTCGCCGGAAAAGGGGCGGCCAAACTGGTTATCCGGGCCGAAAAGTTATTGCTTGCCGACAAGAACACGCCGGCTGAAGACCGGATTTCCCTGGACGGTGTTGTGGAAGCAGTGGACTATCAAGGACAGGCCGCACGCTATTTTGTCCGGGTTGGAGACCAGCAACTTCAAGCCATAAACATGATAGACGACCGCCCGTTTGCCGAAGGTGCGGCGGTGTCCGTCAGGTTCCGGCCCCGCGATTGCGCCGCGTTACCGGGAGAAGCGGCATGAGTGACAACATGAAATCTCATCTCTTTTATCAAAGCCGCCAGCGCCGCCCGGTGCTGGACCAGGCCAAGGGCGTCTATATGTGGGACGTCGACGGCAAACGTTACCTGGACGGATCCTCAGGGGCGATGGTGTGCAACATTGGCCACTCAAATCCGAACGTGCTGGATGCCATGCGCCGGCAAATGGACAAATCCACTTTTGGCTACCGGCTGCACTTCGAAACCGAACCGGCAGAGCGCCTTGCCGCTAAAACAGCTTCTCTTGCACCTGAGGGCCTGGACAAGGTGTTCTTTGTTTCCGGCGGATCGGAAGCGGTCGAAAGCGCAATCAAGCTGGCCCGGCAGAATGCAATCGCCATCGGTGAAGCCCAGCGGTTCAAGGTAATCTCCCGCGAACCGAGCTATCACGGATGCACACTCGGCGCTCTGGCTTTGACTGGATACGCGCCATTGACAGCACCGTTCGACCCAATGATGCGGCCAATGCCGAAAATCCCGGCTCCGCGTGCATACCTCGACGGCCTGGATCCTCAGGACCCTACAACCGGCCATCATTATGCCGATATGCTGGAAGCAAAAATCCTGGAAGAAGGCCCGGAAACGGTTCTGGCCTTTATCGTTGAGCCGGTGGGTGGTGCATCGACCGGGGCATTGGTGCCACCTGCCGGATACATGCAGCGGATACGCGAAATCTGTACGCGATACGGCGTCCTTTTGATCCACGATGAGGTGATGTCCGGCGGCGGTCGCACGGGCAAGTTTTTTGCAGCCGAACACTGGAATGTTGCGCCCGACATTCTTGTGATTTCAAAAGGCTTTGCAGCAGGCTACGCCCCCCTGGGAGCGATGGTCGCCCACTCTGGCATCGTCGATAACGTTCTCGGCGGAGGGGGCTTCCTGCACGGCTTCACCTATGCCGGAAACCCACTTGCCTGTGCGGCGGGATTGGCTGTTCTGGAGGAAATCGAGCGGGAAGGTCTTTGTGCCAACGCTGAGCAAACCGGTAGGATCCTGAAAACCGAACTCAGGCAGCTGATGGACCGCCATGAATTGATCGGTGATGTGCGCGGAGAGGGATTGCTTCTGGCATTTGAACTGGTTGCCAACCGCAAGACGCTTGCGCCGCTTCCCGCAGATTGGGGCGCCTTCAACCGGCTCGTCGATATCGCCTACGACAACGGCCTGATCATTTATTCCAGGCGCACACGCGGCGGCTACTCGGGCGATCACTTCCTGATCGCGCCACCGATGATCGCAACGAAAGAACACGTCGCCGAGATTATGGATGGCTTGGAACGTTCACTTACCCAACTTGAAGCGGAACTTCCCATGGGCCGGGCGAAGGCAGGCTGAGACTAGGTCACGCCCTCACAAATGAGGTTCAAATGGCGTCAGAAACGGCAAAGATCAGCAAGAAAAATCGCGACAAGCGGGTTCACTGCCCGGTTGAGCGGATTGACGCTGCAGATCGAAGCCGATTCGACGTCGCTGCGCGATGGGATGAATTGGCCCGGCAACAGCGTTGCAAGCCTTTGAAAACCAGCAGGTTTCCTGCACGCCCGCGCCTTGTATCCGCGCAAATTCATCTCCACCATTTCAATCTCATTTATGAGAGCGCGACCTAGCAAATGACAGACAAGATACTCATCACCTGTGCGATCACGGGATCGATTCATACGCCCACCATGTCCCCTTATCTGCCCTATACAGCGGCCGACATCGCCGAACAGGCAATCGACGCTGCCGGAGCCGGAGCTGCGATCCTGCATCTGCATGCCAGAAATCCGGAAGACGGCCGACCGTCTGCCAAGGCGGAGGACTTTTTGGCGTTTCTGCCGGAAATTCAGGCCAAGAGCGATGCAGTTCTCAATCTAACCACCGGCGGCAGCGCGATCATGCCGCTGGAAGAGCGTCTGGAGGGCCCGCTGCGGGCTGAACCAGAAATGTGTTCGCTGAACATGGGCACGATGAATTTTGCGCTCTATCCGATGGCAAGCCGTTTTAACGACTGGAAATTCGATTGGGAAAAGCCGTTTCTTGAAAACTCGGATGACCTAGTCTTCAAGAACACGCCCAAGGATATCGCATTTGTTCTGAAAAACCTGGGCGAGAAGCGTGGCGCCCGGTTCGAATTT
The DNA here is from genome assembly GCA_965230705.1 of Roseibium sp. Lineage (GTDB taxonomy): Bacteria > Pseudomonadota > Alphaproteobacteria > Rhizobiales > Stappiaceae > Roseibium. The sequence goes on from CBDDLN010000002.1 coordinate 2,162,607, forward strand.
GAGTGCTACGATGTCAGCCACCTTTACATGCTGCGCCACTTTGCTGACCGCGGTCTCGTGAAACCGCCATTTTTCATTCAGTTTGTCTTCGGGGTTCTCGGCGGTATCGGCGCCGATCCGGAAAACCTCCAGCACATGAAACGCATGGCCGACAAGCTATTCGGCAACGATTATCTCTTCTCCGTACTGGCCGCTGGACGCCAACAAATTCCGTTCGCCACGATGGCGGCGAGCATGGGCGGACACGTTCGTGTCGGCCTGGAGGACAATCTCTTCATCGCCAAGGGCAAACTGGCCCGCTCCAATGCGGAGCAAGTGAACAAAATCAGAGCGATTGCAGAAGAACTCGGCAGGACCGTCGCCACCCCTCAGGAAGCCCGTACTATGCTCGGATTGAAAGGTATGGCGGAGACTGCTTTTTGATCATGACCAGCATTTCTATTCGCAGGGCAAAGAAAGAGGATGCCGAGCGGCTTCATTTCGCGCTCACACAGCTTTCAGTGGATCTCGGCGACAAACACCGGGCGACCGCAGACGATCTGGTCCGTCACGGCTTTGGTGCGGCGCCGGCATTCATGGCTTTGCTGGCAGAGCAGAACACCGAAGATGCCTTGGTCGGAGCATTGATCGCCTCGCCCATGTTCTCCACCAGCCTCGGCGGCGCGGGCCTTTATGTTTCCGACTTATGGGTTTCGGAGGCAGTGCGCGGGCAACGGCTTGGGCCGCGCTTGTTGCAGGCCGCACTCACCAAAGCTCCTGCCGATTGGACTGTGCGGTTTCTGAAACTAGCCGTTCACAACCACAACACCGATGCGCGCCGCTTCTATGAGCGCCTTGGATTTAAAGATTTACCGGACGAAACAGTGCTTGCGCTCAAGGGCGACGCACTGGAGAGCTTGAGGACCCTTAGATGAAAGCCATTTTTGACGATCGCCAGTGGAAGCACGATCCCAAACATTTCATGGCGAACGGCACCCGGCTTGCAAACCCCGAACAGCCGCGCCGGATAGAGGTCTTGCAGAAGGGTGCAACGGACGCCGGATGTGTGTTCCAGACGCCATCCGATCATGGCTTGGGACCGATCGCGGCACTTCATTCCGCTGAGTATCTCGTTTTTCTGAAAACCATTCATCAGCGATGGAGCCGTATAGAGGATGCATCGGATGAGGTGATCCCGAACGTTCACCCGGACCGGCGCACCGCAAGCTATCCCCGGTCCGCAGTTGGACAAGCCGGGTTTCATCAGGCCGATACCAGCTGCCCGATTGCGGCTGGCACCTGGGAGGCCGCCTATTGGTCGGCACAGAGCGCAGTGGAAGGCGCTGATTTGATGCTGGCGGGGGAACAGTCCGCCTATGTGCTCTCCCGCCCTCCCGGTCATCACGCCTTTGCCGATTTGGCCGGCGGCTTTTGTTTTCTGAACAACTCCGGCATTGCAGCCGAGCGGGTTCTTAGGGCCGGCAAACGTCCTGCAATCCTTGATATCGATGTTCATCATGGCAATGGAACCCAGGGAATCTTTTATGAACGCGGTGATGTCCTGACCATCTCGATCCACGCCGATCCGATCCGCTTCTATCCGTTCTACTGGGGACATGGTCACGAGCGCGGAGAAGGTCTTGGCCGGGGAGCCAACCTAAACCTGCCACTGGAACGCGGCACCGGCGATGATGCCTATCTGAGAACGCTTGATACGGCGTTTGAACGCATACAGGCCTTTGGGACGGATGTGGTGATCGTCGCACTCGGGCTGGATGCGTATGAGAAAGATCCTTTGAAGGGCCTTGCCATCACCACGCCCGGCTTTGCCCGGATCGGCGCGGCCATCGCCGGTCTCGGTCTGCCGGTGCTGTTCGTTCAGGAGGGCGGATACCTGTCAGAAGAGCTCGGACAGAACCTCACCAGCGTGCTGACAGGATTTCAAAACGCATGACCAACCGGTCTGATTTTCTGATTATTGGCGGCGGTATTGCCGGGGTTGGTGCGGCCGCACGACTAGCTCCGCATGCTTCCGTCACGCTTTTGGAAATGGAAGATGCACTCGGCCGGCACGCCACAGGCCGTTCGGCTGCGATCTTCATTCGCAACTATGGCAATGCCACCTTGCGCGCCCTCAATGCAGCATCTGAAGCTGTTCTGGAAGCACCCGAAGGCATCTCCGATCATAGCCTGCTGACGCCGCGCGGAGAAATGCTGGTTGCCGCAGAAGATGAGCTTGATGCCTTCAATACCTACCTCGATGGTGCGGAAGGTATGGAGGTCTTAAGTCCGAAGGACGCGACCGCGCTGTTTCCGCTGCTTCGGACAGAAAAAATCGCCGCAGCCGCGATTGAACGGGCGGCTCGCGACATCGATGTTGACCGGCTGCTGCAAGGATTCGCCCGGTTGGCAAAACACAACCGGGCTCACATTGTAACCAAGGCTCCGGCGGAAAGGATCAGCCGGAAAGATGGTGTCTGGCATGTAGATACTCCAGCCGGAGCCTTCGAAGCTCCCGTCATGATAAACGCGGCTGGAGCCTGGGCGGATGTGATTGCCGAACGGGCAGGTGTCAAAACGATTGGCCTTCAACCCATGCGCCGGTCGGCGGCCATCATCCCGCCCCCCGATGGACTCGACATCACGTCCTGGCCGCTTGTCGCCAGTGCGTCCGAGAGCTGGTACGTAAAACCGGATGCCGGCAAGTTCATGGTCTCACCCGCTGATGAAGATCCGGTCGAACCGCATGATGCCTGGGCGGATGACATGGTGCTTGCCGAAGGCCTGCACCGGTTTGAACAGATGGTGACGATGGAGGTCACCCGTGTAAAACATAGCTGGGCGGGATTGCGCAGCTTTGTGAGGGATCGCACACCCGCTGCCGGCTTTGCACCAGACGCGGAGGGGTTTTTCTGGCTGGCCGGTCAAGGCGGCTATGGCGTTCAAACCGCTCCTGCCTTATCTCAACTTGTGGCAGATCTTTGCCTTCAGCGGAAACCAGAGGTGCCAGCCGAAGTGGTGCATGCTCTCGATCCGTCCCGTCTCATTTAGTCTTTATTGCAGGAACAGGATTAAACCATGTCAGACATCAAACGGCTTGAAATTGGTCCGCGCATGAGCCAGGCGGTCGTCCATGGCGGCCTTGTGTGGCTTGCCGGGCAGGTCGGCAATCCAGGTGAAAGCGTTGCAGACCAGACAAAAGTCATTTTGCAGAAAATCGAGAAGCTGCTGGCCGATGCGGGTAGTAGCAAGTCCCGCATTCTTCAGGCCACCATCTGGCTGGCAAGCATGGATGATTTCGCCGAAATGAACGAGGTTTGGGATGCCTGGGTCGATCCGGCCAATCCGCCGGCCCGTGCCTGCGGCGAATCCAAACTCGCAACTCCGGACTATACCGTGGAAATCATCGTGGTCGCCGCAGGAAATTAACCAAACCCGCAGCTGGGGGGACAACCGGAACCATTGGTGCCTAGGTCTCCACGGAAATTCTGACGGTCTTAACTGGTAAAAAACGAGTACAAGGCGCCCGGGATTGCACAACCGGCGCGCCTTGTATTATCCCGGATGGGCAATCCGTGCGCACCATTGCGTGCTGACACCTTGAGACCACGAGAGTGAAAATGCCCGAAAACACCAACAACCCGGGTGACTGGCGCCCGTCGACACGATATCCGGACCCATCCGTAATTTCACTCGACCCTCGTTTTGATGCATTGAGGTTGCCGCTCGCAGGGGTCGAACGGCTCGCAACCGGTTGCCGCTGGTGCGAAGGCCCGATCTGGTTCGGTGATGGCAGGTATCTGTTGTGGAGCGACATTCCCAACAATCGCATCATGCGCTGGGACGAGGTTACCGGGCAGGTGTCTGCCTTCCGTGAGCCGTCCAACTTTGCAAACGGACAGACCCGCGACCGTCAAGGCCGACTTGTCACTTGTGAACATGGCGGACGGCGGGTCACTCGGACCGAATACGACGGCAGCATAACTGTTCTGATGGACAATTTCGGCGGCAAACGGCTGAATTCCCCAAACGATGTGGTCGTCAAATCGGACGGATCAATCTGGTTTACAGATCCGCCTTTCGGGATCCTGGGCAACTATGAAGGCCACAGATCAGAGCCTGAACTGGGGCAGAACGTTTACCGGTTCGATCCAGAAACTGGGACGGCAACCATCATCGCAGACGACATTCTGGGACCAAACGGACTGGCGTTTTCGCCGGACGAGAAAAAGATCTACATCGTCGAATCCCGTGGCGAGCCAAACCGGAAAATACTTGAGTATGATGTTTCTGAAGACGGCACGTCGATTTCGAACAAAAAGGTGCTCATCGATGCCGGCCGGGGAACACCCGATGGTTTTCGTGTCGACATCCAGGGCAATCTCTGGTGCGGATGGGGCATGGGAACGGAAGAACTGGACGGCGTGATGATCTTTGCGCCGGACGGCACACCCATTGGCCGGATTGTTCTGCCGGAGCGCTGCGCAAACCTGTGTTTTGGCGGACGTGCAAACAGCCGGCTTTTCATGGCCGCAAGCCACTCCGTCTATGCGTTGTATGTCAACGTTCCTGGCGTCACCAACGGCTAAGGCCATTCACGTCAACCACGGCCATTCCGGCATTTTCGGCGGCAAGGAGTCCCTGCGGGCTGTCTTCCAAAACAAGACAGCCGTCGGTGGGCACACCCAAACGGCGGGCAGCCTCCAGAAACAGGTCGGGTGCCGGTTTGGCCGCGGCTACATCGTCTATCGTGACCACAGTGTCAAACAGCGGTGTCAATCCGGCTGCATCCAATGAAGCAAGAACAATCTCTCTGGGACCGCCAGATGCCACAGCCATGGGCTTGAGACCGGACTGAGCACGGGCGATCGCAGCAACGACAGTAATTTCCGTCAAGGTGTGGATATCCTCAAGCACCGCCTGCCGCAGACATTCAATCACCTGTTCCCGGTCAAATTCAGCGCCGAATTCTGTGGCGAATTCGTCCATCAACACATGCTCGGACATGCCGGCCCGCTGGTGATACCAAATCGGATCCATACAATGTCCTGCCTTGCCAAAGGCCTTTCGCCACGCCTTCGCATAAAGTTCCGGCGTCTTCACGAGTGTTCCATCGCAATCAAAAATGAGAGCGGTCGCGTTTGAGACAATCGTTTCCAGGTTGGGCGCTGTGCGGCGGCCATCAACCGGGCTCTTGGACTTCATGAAGCCTTCAGACCAGCGCTGGATTGCCTAATAATCAATTCGACATCATAGCGCTGTATGTCTGGCGGGCGTTTGCCCTCAACGATCCAGGCAAGCATGGCCTCTGCTGCCTTCTGTCCAAAGGAAGCTGTGTCACAGCGCACCGAGCTCAGGCGCGGGTACACCAAAGAGCTTTCTTCAATGTCATCGAAACCAACGAGCCGGACATTGTCGCCCGTCCGAACTCCCGCTTCGGCAAAACCGGACAGCATACCCAGTGCAACCAAGTCGCTGAAACAGATGACACCATCGATGTCCGGGTGTTCGGTAGCGATGCGCAAGGCAATCTCGCGCCCGAATGCCCGGGAGGGCCTGTCATGAAACACCGTTACCGGCATGCCATGGGCCTCCATAACTTCCGTGTACCCTGTCATCCGCTCCAGCGTGATCGGCCGCCCTTCAAGACCACCAACGAAGGCTATCTTGCTACATCCAAGGTCACGCAGGTGCTCAGCAGCCAGCGCACCGCCAGCCGCGTAGTTGTGAGATGCAAACGGGAACAGGTCCGTACGTGTATCGATCTGGCGAAGGACCTGCATGGTTGGAATACCGGCACGCTGAATCCGGTCAAAGGCACATTCGTCCTGTTCGTAGGTCGGTGAAATGACAAAGGCGGACACGCCATGTTCGATCATGGAATCGATTACTTGCGCCTGAATTTCAGGATCTTCATCCGTGTTTGCAATCACGGTTGAGTAGCCTTTGCGGGCGAATTCCATCTGCGCGCTGGCGGCAAATTCGGTGAAGAATGGGTTGCGCAGATCATTGATGATCAGGCCAATCAGGCCAGAAGCTGCGCCTCGCAACCCCGCCGCTGACCGGTTGTAGACGTACCCGAGTTGCTCAATCGCCTTGTTGACCTCGTCCCGGGTGGTTGCCTTGACCGACTGGGAGTTTTGGAGGACCAGCGACACTGTCGATTTCGACACTCCTGCCTTTTTTGCAACGTCCAGTATGGTCGGTCTTTTTTTCATCCTCTCCCCGGCCCCATTCACCCCAAACCGTGCAGCTTCAACAACACCTTCATGCGCTCGACAGCTATGTCGGGCTTTGACAACAAACGGGCGCGATCTGCAAGCCGGAAAACTTCCGCGAAATGCACGATCTCGCGCGACGACTGAAATCCACCTGGCATGATGAAGTGGCTCTGGGCATCGTTCAGCCACGCGAGGAAGGCGATACCCGCCTTATAGTATCTTGTTGGAGCCTTGAAAATCTCCCGGCTCAACGGGACAGTCGGCGTTAGCAAGGCATGGTAGGTCTGGAGATCATTTGCGGCCAGCGCCTCCAATGCCTGGCTGGCTGCTGGCGCAATTGCTGCAAAAGCTCCCAAGAGCGCGTGGGAGAACCGTTTTCCATCGCCTTCAATCAGGTCCGCATAGTTGAAGTCATCGCCGGTATAAAGGCGGACACCGTCAGGCAGGCGGGCGCGAAGCTGCTCTTCGTGTCTTTTGTCGAGAAGAGAAACCTTGATGCCGTCAACTTTGCCCCGATGGGCATTGATGATTTCCAAAACTGCATCAGAAGCTGCATCGACATCGGCCGAGCCCCAATATCCCTTCAGCTCCGGGTCGAACATGTCGCCAAGCCAATGCAGGATTACCGGCTCAGCAGCCTGATCAAGAAGCCTCGCATAGACCCAGGCATAATCGTCCGGTGTTGCGCCAATCGCAGGAAACGCGCGGGAGGCCATCAGGATTACCTGTCCGCCGGCCGCCTCGATCGCTTCCATTTGCTCCACATAGGCTACAAGAATGTCGTCTCGCGTCTTGAGCTCTTCAAGAGGCTTTTGATCGGTCCCGGCGCCGCAGGCCACACGCGGCTTCATGGGATGCGCCTTGGCCTCTGCCATGGTCCGTTCGATGAGTTCCTTGGCTGTCAGCCAATCAACCCCCATGCCACGTTGGGCCGTATCCATTGCTTCGGCCAGACCGAGCCCCTGATCCCACAGCCAATGACGAAACCGCAAGGTGTTGTCCCAGTCCACGGCAGGTGAACCATCCCAGGGCGACCGTTCTGCCATCGGATCTGACACCACATGCGCTGCGGCAAAGGCAGTCCGGGTCAGCGGGATACGCGGCGCACGCGGCGTCAGCGCATTGCCGCTCAGACCGTAGTCCTCAAGGGTGTTTTCATAGGTGGGCAGTTTCAACATGAAGAACTCCGAAAAATCGGGCCGTTGGCTTAGGCGGATACGGGAATATCGAGCACAAGAATGCCGTCGAGCCCGCCGATTACGTTGGCGACAAGCTTCGCACCAAGCGCCTTGTGGTCCGGGTGTTGCTGGTAGTTTTCGAGAGCCTGCCAGTCCTGAAAGTCGACAGTGAATCCATGCATGTAGCCACGCTCTATTTTTTCCGGGCTTTCGCTACGCCCGGATTTGATGTCAAGAATTCCCGGCACCTGCTTTTCAATCTGACGCAGCTCCTTGAACAAGGCGCTGATCAGTTCTTCCGATACACCCGGTTGAAATTTGATCAGGACGATATGGCGGATCATGACGCGGCCCCATGGTCTTCGCGGATCATGTCGGAGGCTTTTTCTCCGATCATGATGGCCGCGGCATTGGTATTGGAGGAGATGACATTCGGCATGATGGAGGCATCAACGACCCGCAGGCCATCAATCCCGTTGAAATGGAGCCTCGGGTCGACAACGGCGCCGTCATCCACGCCCATCCGGCACGTGCCTGCCGGATGGTGGGATGTCTTGGAGTGTTCGCAAATGAACTGGAAATAGTCTTCGTCTGTCCTGACGTCCGGCCCGGGCAATCGCTGCGCTTTGATGAAAGGCTTCAAGGGCGCTTGCGCCATGATTTCCTGGGTCAGCTTCAGCCCGCGGATGGACATTTCCCTATCGCGCGGATCTTGCAGGTAATTCGGATCGATCAGGGGCTCTGCAGCGGGATCAGCACTTCGCAGCCGAACCGATCCGCGTGAGCGCGGCCGCAGATAACAGGAATTCAGCGTTACACCACCATCCGGCATCGCTGCGACCCCGGATTCAATTCCGGTTCCAAGTCCCAGATGAAACTGCAAGTCGGGCGACCGGGCGTCCGAATCGGCATACCAGAAACCGCCCGTTTCAAAGAGGCTGGAAGAGACCGGACCCCGGCGGGTGAAGATGTATTGCAGACCCGCAAGCACTGACAGATGCGGTTTCGCAAAGCGGTCATAGGTATGCGGTCCGCTGACTTCACAAATGCAATAAAGATCCAGATGATCCTGCAAGTTGGCGCCGACATTCGGTTGGTCCAAAACCACATTAATGCCAAGCTTTTGCAGCTCATCGCCCGGGCCGATTCCTGAGAGTTGCAAAAGGCGCGGTGAGCCAATTGAACCAGACGACAGAATGACTTCAGTTGTCGCTGTCAGGCGTTCGCCATCTATCAGCTCAACACCCGTCGCCGTTCCGTTTTCAACAGCAATCCTTCGGACATTGGCTCCGGTTCGTATGTGGAGGTTCGGCCGGGACCGGTTGGGCGCCAAATAGGCCATGGCTGCGGAGGACCGCCGTGCGTTGCGTTGGGTCAGCTGGTAATAGGCAACACCATCCTGTTTTTCGCCGGTCACATCCTCGTTTTTCGGAATGCCGAGCGCTGCTGCCGCTTCAAAGTAGGCTTCACAAATGGGAAGTGGAGCGCACGGTTTCGAGACTCCCAGCGGGCCGCCCTTGCCGTGATACCGGTTCGCAAAGGAGTCGTTGTCTTCAGCTCTCTTGTAATAGGTCAGGACATCCTCATAGCCCCACCCTTCGCAGCCGAGCTGCCGCCATTCATCATAGTCCTGGGCATTGCCGCGGGTATAAATCTGCGCATTGATCGCCGACCCACCGCCGATCACCTTGGCTTGGGTGTAGCGGAAGACGCGATCCTGCATGTGCTTTTGAGGAACTGTATGCCAGCCCCAGGAGCCGATGCCCTTGGTCATCTTCGCAAAACCAGCCGGCAGATGGTAGAACGGATGCCAATCGCGGCCGCCAGCTTCCAGAAGCAAGACTTGGATATCCGGATTTTCGCACAACCGGGCCGCAACCACTGAGCCGGCGCTGCCGCCTCCGATGATTATGAAATCATAGCCTTGGGTCATAACAGTCTCTCAAAGACACGAAATCGACAGGCCGCCATCGACGGCAAGGGTGGAGCCAGTCGCAAAGGCCATCTTGCCGTCGGCAAGCGGCACAACAGCGTCCGCTACGTCTTCCGGCTGCCCCCAGCGCTCGGCAGGGACGAGCCCCTCTGCAATTCGTTTTGTGTAGGTGTCTTTCACCCCAGCCGTCAGCGGCGTTTCAATGATGCCCGGCTGGATTTCAAAAACGCCAATACCGTGCGGTGCGAGACGCACGGTGAACAGCTTTGCCATCATCGCAGCCCCCGCTTTCGACATACAGTATTCGGCGCGTTCCGTGGACACCATTGCCGCGCTGACCGAGGTAATGAAAATCATCGACCGGTAGTTAGGGCTGGCCGGACGGGACAGCATGCGCCGGGCGATATCCTGAGCCAGGAAAAACGCACCGCGCAGATTGACGCCCATGACAAAGTCGAAACTATCTGGGTGTAGGTCGAGCACATCGCCCCGGGTTTTTGCCGGAACACCCGCATTAGATACCAGCGTCGAAATGGGACCCAGATCCTGCTCAATCTGGTTCAATATTGCTGAGTGGCCCTCTATGTTCTGAAGGTCGTGGCGATAGTAGGCAGCGCTGTCTCCCAAAATTTCCAGAGCCTCGACCACTTCCGGTTCTTGAGAATCCAGCTGGGCGAGGACCGCCACCTGATAACCGGCGGCGACCAGCGCTTTGGAAATCCCAAACCCGATTCCCCTCTGGCCGCCTGTAACGAGTGCTATCTTGCTCATGCAGCCAACTCCTTGCGAATTGTATCCGCGGTGCGCAGGGCGAGAGCTGCGACAGTGAGCGCCGGGTTCACAGCAGCAGATGTCGGCAAAGCCGCCGCATCGGTCACATAGAGATTGGGGTGATCCCAGGACCGGCACTCCGGGTCGAGCACCGACGTTACGGGATCGTTGCCCATGCGGACCGTACCGCATTGGTGCGATGGAACCCGCCCGTCAAACAGGCGGGACAAAACGATGGGAAAACCTGCCTTGCGCAGTGTCTGCTTGGTCCTGGCTACCAGCTTTCTATGCGCCGTCATGTTCGACCGCTGCCAGCAAAGCTGGATCCGGCCGCTCTTTAAAACCACCCGGCTTTCCGGATCCGGGAGGTCCTCTGAAATCAGGTAAAGATCAAGCGCGTGGTTCGACATCCATCTGGCGGCGAATTTGGGCATTTGCGGCACCTGGATCTTCAGGATGTCCGGTGTCACGCGGCCAAGAAGCTGAACGTTGCCAAGAGGTTTGCCGCCATTTCCATCCGATATGTACCAATCATTGATCCCAAAGGTTTTTTGGTAGATGGCATCATTTTTAAACCGTGGATCGATGGCGACAACCGCAGTGGCGTTGTGGTTCATGAAACAGCGGCCAACGTAACCGGAACAGTTGGCCAGGCCTGAGCGCAGAAGCAGAACTGCTGATTGGACTGCACCGGCGCATACAACAACAACAGCTGGCGTCAATCGTATCTCTTCGCCGTCTTTTCGATAGGTAACGGATACAACGCGCCGGGTCTTTGTATCAGCGTGAAGCTGGGTGACCTCTGCACCTGTGATGAGCTCGACATTGTCATGTTGCAAGGCGGCGGCGAGACCGCACGTCTCCGCATCCATCTTGCCGCAACGCTGGTCAGGATACCCATCCCAGCCCGTTTGCCCTGCGGCCAGCCATCTTTCGATGTCGACACCCAAAGGAAGGGAAAACGGTTGAACACCGGCGTCTGCAAGGCGCTGCCGGGCGATCTTTATGGCTGGCTCATCCGAAACCGGGGGAAACGGATAGGGTCCTTCATGTGCCGGTTCACTGGCGTCTGAAAAGGCGTCACCCCGGACATTGTAGAGGTGTTCGGCTTTTTCATACCAGGGGGCGAGTTCTTCATAGCTGATCGGCCAGGCCGGGGAGATCCCGTCTTCATGTTCCAATTCGCCGAAATCTTCTTCCCGGTAGCGGATCAGCACAGCCCCATAGAGTTTCGAATTACCCCCGACATTGTAGTAGTTTCCCGGTTCGAACTCAGCCCCATTGCTATCCAACCAGGTTTCTTTGGAGCGGAATGCACTATTGGCATAGATCCGCCAAGGATCGCGGGCCGGTGCATCGTCTGGAATTTGAGACCCCCTCTCCAGGATCACAATCCGGGCGCCAGACGGTGCAAGGCCTGCCGCGACGCTCGCTCCCCCCATACCGCTGCCAATGATCACCACGTCCGGAGACATTTTTCACCTGTCCAATTTGCTGGAATCCAATTTATGGAACGTTCCAATTTTATGTCAAAAGAAAAGCGCGAACACATCGCCGCACTTTCCAAAGGCGTTATCGAATCCGGTCTTCCGTTTGCGGATCGAACGCGACCGCCTTTTCCATGTTGAAGGCAAAGGGGAAGGTTTCACCGGCATTGACGGAGACATCAGCCCGGAAACGGCCGGTGACATCCTTGCCGCCGATCTGCGTGACCACAAACGTGTCAGACCCGGCCGGCTCGGTAACTTCAACCGGCGCCTCAACCAGATGAACGGCCTTTGAATTGCGGTCAGCACCATCCTTGTCAGTGATAGCCTCTGGGCGAAGGCCGAGAACAATGTCGCGGCCAATGCTGGCCGCCAAGGTATCGTTGGTAAAAGGAAGCGCCGCCGTCTTGCCATCAGCCAGTGAAATCTCCGCTGCCGGTTTGCCGTCGACCGACACCACCTTGGCCGGGAACAGGTTCATCGACGGTGAGCCCATGAATCCAGCAACGAACATGTTCGCCGGATTGTCGTAGATTTCCTTGGGTGTGCCGAGTTGCTGGACATAACCGCCGAACATGACGGCGATCCGTGTCGACAGCGTCAACGCCTCGATCTGATCATGGGTAACGTAGACAATCGTTGTGCCGAGCTTTTGGTGCAGCTTCTTGATTTCCGTCCGCATGTCGACACGCAGTTTGGCGTCGAGGTTCGACAGCGGTTCGTCGAACAGGAACACATCCGGCTCTCGCACCAGAGCCCGGCCCATGGCAACACGCTGCCGCTGACCGCCAGACAATTGACCTGGTTTGCGGTCGAGCAAATGGCTGATCTGCAGAAGGTCCGCGACCTGCCCGATCCGCTTTTCCCGTTCCGGCTTTTCAATGCCGTGCATTTCCATGCCGAAGGAGATGTTCCCCTTGACCGTCATGTTCGGATAGAGCGCATATGACTGGAAAACCATGGCGATGTTCCGGTCTGCCGGTTTGACACCGTTCATGCTGCGGCCCTTGATCGCGATCTCACCGGTTGTGATGTCTTCAAGGCCCGCAATCATGTTGAGAAGCGTGGACTTGCCGCAGCCGGACGGACCAACCAAGACAAGAAACTCACCTTCTTCGATGGAGATGTCGGTTTCTTGCAGAACCTGAACGGTACCATAGGATTTGGTCGCCTGTTTGATGTCGAGAAAGCCCATGGGGTTATCCTTTTACTGAGCCAGCCATCAGGCCGCGGACGAAGTAGCGGCCGGCGACGATGTAAACGAAGAGCGTTGGCAGGGCGGCCATGATCGCGCCTGCGAAATGAACATTGTATTCCTTCACCCCGGTAGAGGATTGCACCAGGTTGTTGAGCGCGACCGTCATCGGCTGACTGTCAAAATCCGAGAAGGAGGCCCCGAACAGGAAGTCGTTCCAGATGTTGGTGAACTGCCAGATAATGCAGACCACGGCGATCGGTCCGGACGATGGCAGCAGAATGCGCCAGAAGATCCGGAAGAAACCGGCTCCGTCGATCTGAGCAGCGCGGACAAGTTCCGTCGGGAAGGCCGCATAGTAGTTGCGGAAGTAAAGCGTCGAGAAGCCGATACCGTAGACGAAGTGGACGAAGATCAGTCCGGGCACCGAGCCGGCCAGTCCCATCAGGCCCAGCATGCGCGCCATCGGGATGAGCACCATCTGGAACGGGATGAAGCAGCCGAACAGCAACAGCCCGAACAGGATAGTTGCACCGCGGAAGGTCCACTTGGTCAGGACATAACCGTTCAGTGCTCCAACCAAGGTCGACAGGGCAACCGCCGGTACGACCATAATGATAGAATTGAGAAAATAGGGCCGCAGACCTGTGGCTTCGACACCGACCTGGGCGCTCGACCAGGCGCTCGACCACGGTGCAATTGTCCATTCGCCTGGAAGTGCCATCATGCCGCCCGCCGTGATTTCAGACAGCGGCTTTAGCGAGTTTACTACCATCACATAGAGCGGCAGCAGATAATACAGGCAGAACAGGACCAGCAGCGCATAGAGAATAATTCGGCCGAAGTTGAGGGAAGAGGATTTGGTCGCGCTCGCCATCACTTTTTCTCCCTCAGTTCAGACCACAGATACGGCACAATGATCGCTGCGATGGTCATCAGCATGATCACGGCCGAAGCGGCACCAATACCCATCTGGTTTCGGGTGAACGTATAGGAATACATGAAGGTCGCAGGCAGTTCGGTGGCCGTTCCAGGGCCGCCGCCGGTCAGGGCAATGACCAAGTCGTAAGACTTAATCGCCATATGCGCGAGCACAACAAAGGCGGACATGAAGGCCGGGCGCAGCTGCGGGATGACAATTCGCCGGTAGAGCGCGAAGGTGGATGCGCCATCGATCTGCGCCGCCTTCATCATCTCGCTGTCGATACCGCGAAGACCCGCAAGGAACATGGCCATGACGAACCCGGACGTCTGCCAGACCGCGGCAATGACGATGGTGTAGATCGCCATCTCCCGGTCCTTGATCCAGTTGAAGGTAAAGGTCTCCCAACCCCAGCCGCGAACCACCGCTTCAATACCGATGCCCGGGTCAAGAAACCACTTCCAGGCAATCCCGGTCACGATGAAGCTGAGCGCCATCGGATAGAGGTAAATCGTTCTGATAAAACCTTCGGCACGAATCCGCTGGTCCAAAAGGATCGCCAGAAGAAGGCCAAGCGCACAACAGATTGTTATGTAAAGGAGACCGAAGACCACCAGATTGGAAACGGCAATGTCCCACGCCCTGATCTTGAACAGGTTTTCGTAGTTCTGCCAGCCAACCCATCCGAAAGAGGGCAGGATGCGGCTGTCGGTAAAGGACAAATACAGCGTGAAAAAGATGAAGCCGTAAACGAAGATCGCGACAATGGCGACCGTCGGGCTCAACACGAGTTTGGGTAAAGCATCACGCAGTCTGTCAACAACAGAACCGCGCGGGCTCGCCGTTTCAGAGTAGGACATTGTGGTTTCCGGAAGTTGTTAGGAGCGGCAGCAAGCTGCCGCTCCAAAGCGGATTATTTGTTGATCTGGACGGCCGTCACCAGCTCATCGACAGCGGTCGCACTGTCGTACTCACCGTTGAAGTGAGCGGTGATGACGTCATACATGGCGTTCTTGACCGACGCCGGATTGGCGTGACCGTGAGCCATGGAGCCGTAAAGATTGCCGCTGGACGCAGCCTTCTTCAGATCAGCCATGCCTTTCTTGCCGCAAGCATCAAATGCTTCATCAGAAACATCCGTACGAGCCGGGACCGATCCCTTCACCACGTTGAATGCGGATTGGAAGGTTGGCGATAGAATGGCCGTTGCCAATGCTGCTTGCTCCTTGCCGACTTCTGCGCCCTGCGAGAACATCGCGAACTGGTCGGCATTGAAGGTCACCTGATCCTGGGTTCCCGGGAAACGGAAACAAAGGAAGTCCTGATCCGGCACCTTGTTGGCGTTGAGGAACTCACCTTTTGCCCAATCACCCATCATCTGGAAGGCAGCGTCGCCGTTGATGACCATGGCTGTTGCCAGGTTCCAGTCGCGGCCGGAGAAGTTGTCGTCCACATGGGAGCGGATAACCGACATGCGGTCAAAGGCTTCCTTCATCGTGTCGGAACCGAGCGCTTCTTCATCAAGGTCGATGAAAGCAGCCTTGTAGAACTCCGGTCCACCTGTTGACAGGGCAACTGCATCAAAAACAGTCGCGTCCTGCCAGGCCTGGCCACCATGTGCAATCGGCGTCTTGCCTGCAGCTTTTACCTTTTCCAACGCCGCTACGAATTCGTCCCATGTGGTTGGTACGGCGATACCAAGCTCATCCAGCACGGCCTTGTTCGCCCAGACCCAGTTTGTGGAGTGGACATTCACCGGTGCGGACACCCACTTGCCGTCATGCTTGGCAAATGCCTGCAGGGCTTCCGGCACCACTTCGTCCCAGCCTTCCAGGCCAGCCTGAATGTTTAGGTCCGCCAGAGCGCCCTCTTTCGCCCAGTCGAGAATGTCAAATCCGAGCATCTGAACGGCAGTCGGCGGATTTCCGGAAGTTACGCGGGCGCGCAAAACAGTCATTGCCTGCGTGCCACCGCCGCCAGCCACCGGCATGTCCTGCCAGCCAATGCCCTGGCTCTCCAGGTCTTTCTTGAGAACATTCAGCGCAGCCGCTTCGCCGCCTGATGTCCACCAGTGCAAGACCTCAACTTCACTGGCCGCCGCCACACTTGTGCTCATCGCCAGGGCTGCGGCACCCAGCTTCAAAGATTTCAATGCCATCGTTATTCCTCCCATTTAGTGCCTTTTGGCGCTTCGAGCTCCCCAGCAGGGTCTCCCGATAATTAAACAACGCTTATTGTAACGTTGCAAACCGGATAGGTGTCAATAATTTTCATACAAAACGAAAATCCCTAATTTCCTTTGTATTATTTACTTTTTTCGGAATTTCAGATCATTGCACTGCAGCAAAATTTTTACTTGTAACGTTTTAAATGCGCTGATTAGACTACACCCTGAATTTGAACTACAAGGCAACAACTGAAACAGACGGGCATGTCTCGAAAGACTTTGGACACAACAAAAGACACTGCGGCTGAAAGACCGGCGCGCCCGACCCTCAGAACCGTTGCTGCGGAGGCAGGCTTTGCTGTCACAACGGTTTCGCGTGCCCTTGCCGATGATCCGCAAATAGCGGAAGCCACGCGAAAGCGCGTTTCTGAAGTCGCCCGCAAACAGGGCTATGTTCCCAACAGAGCCGCCCAAAGGCTGCGTACTGGCCAGACCAAGGTCATCAGTCTTCTGCTCAACACAAAGCATGAATTTCTCAGCTTTACGTCCGAGTTTCTCACTGGCATGAGTGAAGGACTCTCGGGAACAGGATATGCCATCAACATTACCGCTGACAGCCTGAATGACGACCGGCTCGAGCAGATCCGGCATATCCGCAAACATTCCCTTGCCGATGCCATCGTGTTTACCCGAACCGAGTGTTTCGACGAACGGGTCCGCTATCTGCTGGAACACGATTTTCCATTCGTGACACATGGCCGGACTGATTTCACCACACCGCACCCCTTTGTCGACTTTGACAACGAGATGTTCGTTCGCATGGCCATCGAGCGGCTCACCGAAAAGAGCCGTCGGCACGTCTGTATTGTCATGCCGAATGAGCGGTACACCTTCGGTCAGCATCTGCGCTTCGGTGCGCGCCAGGCCGCAATTGCCCACGGAACCGAACTGACGATTCCGGATGACGTCGACCTCGACAGCGAACCGGACGAAATTGCCGCGAAACTTCGAGAGCTTCACGCCGGGCCTAACCCGCCGGACGGCTATGTTTGTGTCGGTGAGGTCAACACTCTGGTGACGCTTGCCTACCTGAACGACATGGGATTGACGCCGGGCGCGGAGATCGACGTTGTAGCCAAATGGGCGTCGCCAATTTCCAATCACTTCCGGCCGCGTATAGAAACCGTTCTTGAAGATCTGCGCGCCACGGGAAGAGCAATGGCCAAGGTGCTGCTTGCCAGAATTTCCGGCGCTCCCATGAATGAGATGCAGGTTCTTCTGAAGCCGAAGGGGCAGTTCTCGATTTCGGACTAGCCTGGTCATCAGCTCACCCAAGGTGCCCTGGTTTTGCCGATCCGCATCGTAACGGTCTTGGCCTCAAGAAATTCGTCCAGGCCGTATTTCCCGAGCTCTCGTCCCTGGCCACTTTCCTTCATCCCGCCGAAGGGCAATTCGGCAAATCCATCCATCCAGGTATTTGTCCAAACCGTTCCGGCATGCGCCCGTCGGGCAAACTCAAGACACGTGTGGACGTTTTCGCTCCAGACACCGGCGGACAGGCCATAGTCTGCGTCGTTCACAAGGGTGATGGCTTCGTCCATCGTTTTGAACGTCAGCACCGAAAGCACCGGCCCAAACACCTCTTCACGGGCAATCGGCATGTCCACTGTGACATTGCAAACCACTGTCGGCTGGTAGAATTGGCCTTTTAGACCAGGGACATCCAAGGCCGCGCCGCCAAGCCGGATCTCCGCACCGTCATTGGCGGCTTGCTGCACATAGGCGTCGATTTTTTGTTGATGTTCCGGCGTTATGATCGCCCCGACTTTGGTCGATGGGTCCAGCGGATCGCCAAAGGGCACTTCCCTGGACAGGGCGACTGTCCGGGAGATGACTTCTTCGGCAATATCCTCGTGCACAATTATTCTGGAGCCGGAATTGCAGCATTCGCCCGCGTTGAAATAAACGCCGAATACAATCGCATCGATCGCGCTATCCAGATCCGCGTCTGGAAAAAGCACCTGCGGATTTTTGCCGCCAAGCTCAAGCGAAACCTTCTTCAGTGTGCTGGATGCGGCCTTGACGATCCCCTTGCCGACAGCGGTCGAGCCAGTGAATGTTACCATGTCGACCCGCTTGTCCGTGGTCATTGCGATCCCGACCGGGTCACCATATCCCAGCACGATGTTGACCACGCCGGCTGGACATCCCGCCTCAATCAGCAACTCGCCAAGAATGACGGTAGTCGCTGGTGTCATCTCGGACGGCTTGATCACGGCAGTGCAGCCGGCAGCAAGCGCAAATGGGAGTTTTTGGGAAACGATCAGGAACGGGAAGTTCCAGGGGGTGATGATCGACACCACACCAACCGGTTCTTTCAGGACCATCCCAAGGAACTCGTTACCCAACGTATTATGGCTTTCACCATGGATCGTGCGGGCGAGAGATGCGGCATAGCGCCATAGATCTGCGGCACCTTCGATCTCCGCACGTGCCTGGCTGATCGGCTTGCCGGACTCAAGGGTTTCCAGCAAGGCTATCCGGTCCCGCTCGCGGTCTATCAAGTCGGCGACCTTCAGGAGCAGGGTTGCCCGGTCCTTGCCACTGGTGCCCGGCCAGCCTCCCTCATCAAACGCAGTCCTGGCCGCTGAAATGGCCGCATCTGTATCTTGCGCATCACCTTTGCTGGCCAGCGTAACGACAGTGCCGTGTGAGGGCGACATCCGCTCGAAGGTGGAACCGCTGACACTCTCCTGCCATGCGCCGTCGATCAGATGCCGCGCAACAAACGGCCCCATCGGGGCTCGTTCTTCTGAAATGGCAACAACGTTCAATTCACTCATGGTCACTTTCCAGGAAAATTCGGTTTGCGCTTTTCGCGAAAGGCAGTAACGCCCTCGCCGCGATCCTCGGTCGGGCCGATCATGCCCGCACCTAGCGCTTCAATCATGGCGCCGCGGTCTTCTCCTACGGCAGCATGGATCATGTATTTGGCAACTTCGATCGAGCATGGCGACTTGGCCGCCAGGCCTTCGGCGATCTCGAACGCCGTTTGCTTCGGATCATCAGAAATCTCCGCGGCAAATCCGGTTGCTTGGGCACGGTCAGCGGAGATCCTGCGGCCAAACAGGGCCATCTCCTTCACAAGAGGCTCGCCAAGCAAACGGATCAGCCGCTGAGTCCCGGACCAGCCGGGGACGATCCCGACAGAAGCCTCAGGCAGAGCCAGCGTTGCCTTTGGCGCCATCACCCGGATGTCCGTGGTTGCGGCAAACTCCAGCCCGCCGCCAAAAGCATGCCCATTGAGTGCCGCGATGCTGGGTTTTGAAAGCCGTGCCAGACGATCGAAAACCCGATGGCCACAACGCACCCAATTGCGGGCAAACTCCCAAGGCTCTAGTTGTGACCAGGCCAGAATATCGGCCCCGGCACAAAAGGCCTTGCTGTCCGCAGCTGTCACGACCACCGCGCGGATGGCCGTATCGCCTTCAACTTCTGCGCAGGCAGGCTCTATCGCCTCCAGCATCTCAACCGTAAAGGCATTCAGCTTGGACGGATTATCGAGCCGCAATTCGGCAATAGCCCCGTGCCGTATCAGATGAAGTCCACTCACAGCTGCAACTCCATGGCTTCTTTCTTGAGGAGCATTGCCGGCATTTCCTTTAAGGTGTTTGCCAACCGGACCCGACCTTTGGAGGCGTCAACGATGTCCCGCTGCGCATCGATCCCCGGCATGATTTCAGTCGCCATCAACCCGGTTTCGCTCAGCTTGATCACGCAACGCTCTGTCACATAGAGCACCTCCTGACCGAGTTCGCGGGCCCGGCGGCCGGAAAACGTCACATGCTCGACAGTGTCGACCATCTTGGTGAACTTGCCTAGCGTTTTGACCCGTAAGGCCTGATCGGTCAGTTCAAGGTCGGCGCCAGCCTCAAACAGGCCGGAAAAAACGATCTTTTTGGCATTGGCTGTGATGTCGACAAACCCGCCACATCCTGCTGTTAGGTAAGGTTTCTTACCGAGCTTGGAAACATTGACGTTGCCTTCCAGGTCAACTTCCAGGAATGACAGGAACGAGACATCAAAACCACCGCCCTGAAAATAGGTGAACTGCTGCGGCGAAGGCATGTAGGCATCGGCATTGGACGCACACCCAAAGGCAAAACCGGTCAGCGGCATGCCACCGGTCGCGCCCTGTTCAATGGCCCAGGTGACCGCCTGTTCCTGCCCGGCTTCCAGCAACACACGCGGCACCATCGCCGACACACCGAACCCGAGATTGGCCGTCTGGCCGGCACTCAGCTCCATGGCAGCGCGGCGCGCCACGACTTTTTCTACGCCATGGCCGGCGAGCGAAAAACTGTCCCACGGCCGCATGATCTCGCCGGAAATGGCTGGATCGTACCCTGTTTCCGTGGTCTGCAGCTGGTCCGGATCGACGACGATCAGATCAACCAGATGGCCGGGAACTCGGACATCGTGTGGCCGGAGGGAACCAGACGCCGTAATCCTCTTGACCTGGGCAATCACAAGGCCGCCGTGATTACGCACCGCGATCGCCTGTTCCAGCCCACCCAAATAGGCGCCTTCATGCTCGTAAGTAAGGTTGCCGCGTTCATCAGCCGTGGTTGCCCGAATGATGGCAACATCTGGAACAATGTTCGGGAAATGCAGCCAGGTTTCCCCGCCAAGATCGATCCTGGAAACAATCGGCTTTTCAGCTGCCGCGTCGTTCATCGCGCAGCCTTGGAGGACCGGATCCACAAACGTTTCCAAGCCAACTTTGGTCATCACACCCGGACGGCGGGCAGCCACGTCCCGGTGCATGTCGAACAGGATACCGGAGGGGACGTTGTAGGCCGCGACACGGTTCTCAACGAGCATCCTCCAAATGTCCGGCATCGGCATTGAAGAAGGCCCAGAAGGATAGGATCCGGCGATGATGGTCGAGAGCAATCCATCCTTGGCGATGTGATCGATGCCCTTGATGCCATACATGTCGCCTGCAGCGATCGGGTGCAGCGTAGTCAGGTTCCTCGGATGCCCTTCCCTGTCGAACCGGTCGCCAATGGCTTCCAGCACCTTGTCAGGACATCCGAGACCGGAGGAAGAAGAAACGGTGACGACCGCGCCGTCCTGAATTCGGGCTGCAGCCTCTTCCATGGAAACGACTTTGGGGGACATGGCTCAAATCCCTCCATAGTCAACGCGTACCGCCTGGCCCGAACGGGCCGCTGCGCGCACTGCGAGCGCAACCGCCAGCGACTTCACGCCATCGACGCCGTCCGCAGACGGTGAACCTTCGCCCGCAGCAGCCTCTGCAAAAAGGCCCAGCGCGCGGTGATAAAGGTTGTGTGTCTCAAAGGGGACTTGGCTCTCTCCGGACGCATCGACCAGCCTGATCTCGCCGACCGGCTCCTGGGTCATTACATTCCGGGCGAAAATCGACCCCTCTGTCCCATGAAACTCAATCCCGGTACCGGCATAGCCGTGGGTAAAACTCTCATGAGACTGAATCATCGCACCGGAAGGCATGGACCAGACGGACATGACACTGTCTTCAACGCCTTCGCCCATGCCAGATGTGCCTGCCTTGGCGACAACTTCGACCGGATCTTCAGACAAATGAAAGCGAACGGTATCAGCGTCGTGAACCGTAATGTCCGGGATAACGCCACCGCCAGCAGAGGCATCATTGATCCGCCAGCCGCGTAAGTGCTCCGGCAGATTGACTGCATGAAACACCCGGGCGCTTAAAACCTTGCCGATACGGCCAGACGTGATCAGCTCGCGAATGGCAAGGTGCGATCCCGCATTGCGCAGATGATGGTTCGTTGCAAAGGTCACACCCTTGTCCGCTGCGGCCCGCACCATCTCGACGGCTTCGGCCAAAGTCATCGCGAGAGGCTTTTCACACAGGACATGTTTACCGGCGGCAATCGCTGCCATGGCCTGCGGGTGGTGTTTTTCGTTTGTGGTTGAGATGTAAACCGCGTCGACACTGTTATCGGCGAGCAAAGCATCCAGATCGTTATAGCTGTCGGGGATCTGGTGATCTTTGGCATAGGCCCGGCCACGTTCGGCATCTGAGCTGAGGACAGACTGGATTTCTGATCCCGCCTGCGCACGGATGGCGTCAATGACATAACTGGACGCAATCCGGCTCGCACCTATCAGTCCCCAACGCATATAGTCCTCCGGCAAACAATTGGAACGTTCCAAATTTTGACTCAACAAAAACTGGAACGTTCCAATTGTCAAGCCTCGAGAGGTAAAAAACATCTGATCGGCCAGCATCCAGTAGCGCGTAGTGCGATTTCACACTGAAAAGAAATGCGACGACCGGGTGGCGGTACTGGGCATTACCGGGATCATGAATTGGACAACAAGCTGGTATGCGGCCAATCGCAACCAGACGGCGGACCTGATTGCCCGACAGCGTGCGGATACGAAAATTCAGGCGTTATCGTTCCAGCGGACAGGCGCAAAGCATCGCGCCCCTACCCGACCGGACCTGCAGCCCTGGCAGCCTTTGCGGCCAAGGCAATGAACTGCTGATACTCCACATCGCTCAGGCCAGGAAGAATGTCCTTCTGAAGCCCGTCCACCACCGGAATCAACGCGGCGATGACATTTTCGCCGTCTTCGGTCAGGGTTAATTCCCGCGCACGTTTGTCCCGGCGGCTGACAGTCCTTTCAACAAGGCCCTTCTGCTCCAAGCGGTCAATCACGGCACCGATGGTGGCACGGTCCTTCGCAATCGCATTTGCAAGACCGGCCTGATCAATACCCGGATTGTGACGAAGCGCATCAAGCGTAGCGAACTGAACCGGTGTCAGGTCAAATCCCGCCGCCTTCACCCTCTGCGTAAAAACATGAGTCGAGACCTGATGCAGCCGGCGTATCAGATGACCGGGCATTTTCAGACTAACGGCTTTCGAGCCTTCTTCGCTCATGAAACACTCCTGAACACGTTTAATACCAACACCATAACCAAAATTAATATCTGTACATACTTTTTATTGACCGCCGCGTCATATTACACATATGATATGTACACTTATTATTTTTCGGCAGTACGGGAGGACACCGGTGCAATTTCATCTCAATGGCTTTCGTGCAGGCGATCCAGACATTCACCCGCGGGCTGAAAATCGGAAATCTCTGGCCCATAACAGGTCAGAAAAAGTGGATGTTCTGATTGTAGGCTGCGGTCCCGCAGGTCTGACCCTCGCCGCCCAACTGTCTGGATTTCCAGACATCACCACGCGCATCGTTGAGCAGAAATCCGGCCCCATGGAAAAAGGTCAGGCCGATGGAATTTCCTGCCGCTCAATGGAGATGTTTCAGGCCTTTGGCTTTGCCGAGAAGATCAAGCGCGAAGCCTATTGGGTCAATGAAACCACCTTCTGGAACCCGGATCCGGAAGAACCGCAGAACATTCGCCGCACTGGGCGTGTTCAAGACGTCGAGGATGGCCTCTCCGAAATGCCCCATGTCATCCTCAATCAGGCACGGGTTCATGACCGGTATCTGGAAGTGATGCGCCATTCGCCTACGCAGCTGGAACCAGACTATTCCCGCAAGCTGATCAGCCTGAGCGTTTCGGAGGAAGACGAAAAGTATCCGGTCACAGCCACTCTGGAACGGACCGATACGGGCTATGAAGGGCAGATCGAGACCGTCCATGCCCGTTACGTGGTTGGCTGCGACGGCGCCCGCAGTGCCGTTCGCGAATCCATCGGGCGGGAACTACGGGGAGACCGGGCCAACCAGGCTTGGGGCGTCATGGACATTCTGGCGGTAACAGACTTCCCGGACTACCGCATGAAAACGCTGATCAAGTCGGCAGCCGAGGGCAGCATCCTCCTCATTCCCCGCGAAGGCGGTCACCTTGTCCGCGTCTACATCGAACTCGATGCACTCGCCGAAGATCAGCGGATCTCGGCAGCGGACATGAGCATCGAAAAGCTGATCGATGCGACGAACAGGGTTCTCAATCCCTACAGCATTGACGTGAAGGAGGTTGCCTGGTGGTCTGTATATGAAGTGGGCCATCGGTTGACTGATAAATTTGACGATGTACCAGCCGCGAAGATTGGCACGCAACTACCGTGCGTGTTCATTGCAGGCGATGCCTGCCATACCCATAGCGCAAAGGCCGGTCAGGGGATGAATGTATCCATGGGTGACACCTTCAACCTGGGTTGGAAACTTGTGTCAGTTTTGCAAGGCCGTTGTCCACCAGAGCTTTTGCACACCTACACGGCAGAGCGGCAAAGGGTGGCCAAGGATCTGATCGACTTTGATCACGAGTGGTCCCGCATCATGGGTGCTCCACCAGACGCAGACAATGATCGTGAAGAAACACCCAAATTCCAGCGGCATTTCATTGAACATGGCCGGTACACCGCAGGCGTGTCGGTTAAATACCGCCCATCAATTCTAACCGGACAGCCGGACTGGCAGCATCTGGCCGAGGGTTTTGAAATTGGGACCCGTTTCCATTCCGCACCGGTCATCCGGCTGGCTGACGCCAAACCCGTGCATCTTGGGCACACGGTCGAGGCAGATGCCCGCTGGAGACTTTTCGCATTCGCCGATGCCGGCAGTGCAGCTTCGCCAGGTTCCCGCATCAATGAGCTTTGCTGCTTCCTGACTGCCTCTCCGAGTTCGCCGATGCGCAAGTTCACCGCCGATGGTGCCGATCCTGATGCCGTGTTCGATGTAAGGGCCGTCTTTCAGCAATTCCATCGTGATCTGGAAATCAGTGCCATGCCGGATCTGCTGTTGCCCAAAAAGGGACGCTATGGCTTGCGGGACTATGAAAAAATGTTCTGTGCTGACCAGCGGAACGGCGACATCTTCAACACCCGGGGCATCGACAGGGAGCGGGGCTGCTTGGTGATCGTGCGCCCTGACCAGTATGTCGCCCATGTGCTTCCGCTGGATGGATATAAAGAGATGACAGCGTTTTTTGATGGCTTCATGAAATCAGCCGGATAGGATGGGAAACTGGCTTTGCGTTGTAAAATTGGAGCTTGGAAACCTGCAACTACCTGCCCCGGTGTAGCCGGATTCTGGCCGTTTTTGGCCCGTCCGACGGGCAAATAAGGAAGCTCACATATAGTTATTGAATAAAACAGTTATATACTATATCTAATTTGACCGATGGCACTCATCGCTCATAGAGTGCCGAAGCGGTTCAACAGATGATCAGGGAGGAAAATATGATCAATCTGCATCGGACTATAATGAAATACGCCTGCGCGACGGCAGTTGGAGCCGCCCTGTTTGGGGCAGCACCATCACAAGCAGCAGATCTCACGCTGCGGCTGCACCAGTTCCTGCCGGCCCAGGCAAATGTCCCAAAAAACATCCTTTATCCTTGGGCGGACAAGATCGAAAAGGAATCTGGCGGCCGGATCGAGATCCAGCGCTTTCCATCGATGCAGCTGGGCGGCAAGCCACCCGAGTTGATTGACCAGGCAATTGACGGCGTTGTCGACATCGTCTGGGCGCTTCCCGGTTATACCCCTGGCCGGTTCCCACGGACCGAGGTGTTTGAGCTTCCCTTTACGATGACAAACGCCGAAGCGGTTTCCCGGGCTTACTGGACGCTGGCCGAAGAGACCATGATGGATCAGGACTTCAAACAGGTGAAAATCCTGGGGGTCTGGGTACATGGCCCCGGTCTGATCCACTCGAAAAATCCGGTCGAAAAGCTTGCTGACCTGAACGGTGTCAAGCTTCGGGCTCCGACCCGCGTCACCAACAAGATGTTCCAGTCTCTTGGAGCGACCCCTGTGGGCATGCCGGTGCCGGCTGTTCCAGAGGCGCTTTCCAAAGGCGTCATCGACGCCACCGTCATTCCCTGGGAGGTGACAGGGGCGCTGAAAGTCAACGAGCTTGTCAGCAACCACACGGATTTTGGAGATGAAACGCTCTACACGACCACATTCGTACTGGCGATGAACAAAGACCGGTATGACTCGTTGCCTGATGATTTGAAAGCAATTATCGATGCCAATTCCGGCCTTGAATTCTCTGCCTTTGCCGGCAAGCAGATGCAGGCTGATGACGCTGGCCCGAAACAGCAGGCGATTGATATGGGCAACAACCTGATCACCTTGCCGCCGGAAGAGGTCGCCGCCTGGAAAGCCGCCTCCCAGCCAACCATTGACGCCTGGATTGCTGAAATGGACGAAAAGGGTCTCGATGGCACTGGCCTCAGGGCAAAAGCGCTCGAGCTGATCGAAAAAAACACAGCCAATTAATCTAATAGCCCCCGGCCTGAAGCAACTCGGCCCGGGGGCACTTCAATCCAATCGGGAGGACGGCACGTGCTCATTCTGGTTGAGCGGGTTGCGCGCGCAATGGCCCTTATTGGCGGGATCGTACTTGCCACGCTCGTGGTCCTGACATGCCTCAGTGTGCTAGGGCGTGGGCTGAACACGCTGGGTCATTCAGAGACCCTAGTCGCTCTGTCCGAACCAATGGCAAACGCACTGATCACCACGGGAATCGGCCCAATCACGGGAGATTTCGAGTTGGTGGAAGCCGGGATTGCATTTGCCATCTTTGCGTTTCTGCCGATCTGCCAGCTTCATGGCGGGCATGCCACCGTTGACGTCTTCGCAAACTTCATGCCCCGGGGCATGAACCGCTTTCTTCTAGCCTTTTGGGAAGTCGTTCTGACCGCAGTCATTCTTCTGATTACCTGGCGGCTCTACGCGGGCATGCAAAACAAGCTCGACTACG
Organism: Roseibium sp.; assembly: GCA_965230705.1. GTDB lineage: Bacteria > Pseudomonadota > Alphaproteobacteria > Rhizobiales > Stappiaceae > Roseibium. The sequence continues at coordinate 2,189,221 of CBDDLN010000002.1, forward strand.
GCGAAACGACCTTTTTGTTGCAGTTTCCGGTCTGGTGGGCCTATGGCGCCAGCTTCGCCGCTGCGGTAATCGCGTCGCTTGTCGGCATCTACTGTGCCTTCGCTAGGGTCGCTGAACTTGCAACCGGCCGGCAGTTTCTTAAGCAATCCGAGGGAGCAGTCCATTGAGCATGCTCGAATTCGGATATCTGTCTTTCCCGGTACTTCTGCTGCTAATTCTTCTGCGGGCACCGATCGGGCTTGCGATGATGCTGTGCGGCATTGGCGGGCTGTATCTCGTCATGGGTAGCCCCAACATCGTGCTCTCCAAGCTGAAAAACGAAACCTACACGACGTTCTCCAGTTACTCTCTGACCATTATTCCAATGTTCCTGCTAATGGGCCAGTTCGCCACCCTGTCAGGCATGTCCTCGGCCTTGTTCAATGCAGCCGAAGGATGGCTTGGCCATCGAAAGGGCGGCGTTGCCATGGCTGCCATTGGTGCTTGTGCAGGCTTTGGAGCCATATGCGGGTCTTCACTGGCAACAGCCGCCACAATGAGCCGGGTCGCACTGCCTGAGTTGAAGCAATACGGCTACTCCGGCGGCTTTGCCACCGCGACTCTCGCCGCGGGCGGAACGCTTGGCATCCTGATCCCGCCGTCGGTCATTCTGGTCATTTATGCAATCCTGACCGAACAAAACATTGCGAAACTCTTCCTGGCTGCCTTCATTCCGGGAATCCTGGCCGCCATCGGCTACATCATCACCATTTCCATCTACGTCCGCGTCAACCCGGATGCTGCCGGGACACGCGCACCAGCGCCTTACGCGGACCGTATCCGGGCCCTGCTCGATGTCTGGCCTGTCATTCTGGTTTTCGGGCTCGTGGTAGGTGGCATCTATCTGGGCTGGTTCACCCCAACCGAAGGCGCTGCAGTTGGAGCCGCCAGCACCGGCGTTATCGCCCTGCTCTCCGGAAATCTGACCTGGCGCCTGTTTCAGGACGCGATCATCACTACGGCAGTCAACACTGCGATGATCTTCTTCATCGTTCTGGGTGCCGGTTTTTACAACAGCTTTCTGGCCCTTACCCAATTGCCGCAGGAGCTTTCCGGCTGGGTCGTTGGCCAGGGTCTGAGCCCCTGGACCGTGCTCACGCTCATCCTGGTCTTCTACCTCATTTTCGGCTGCCTCATGGACAGCCTCTCAATGATCCTGCTGACGATCCCGATCTTTTTTCCGGTCATCAGCCTTTTGGATTTTGGAATGAGTCCAGACCATGTCGCGATCTGGTTCGGCATCCTGGTGCTTATCGTTGTCGAGGTTGGCCTAATAACACCGCCAGTCGGGATGAACCTGTTCATCATCAATGCCATGGATCGATCGACACCGATCACGAAGACCTACCGGGCCGTAATGTGGTTCGTCACCTCGGACATCCTTCGGGTCATCCTGTTGGCACTTTTCCCGGGAATTACTCTCTTCCTCCTGCCCGCAAACTAAAGCCGGAGAACCGGAATGCGACCACGGCGCGCCTGAATAGATATGTGACATAACAATGCAAACAAACAGCAACACGAAGGAAAAGACATGCTGATCGAAGGCCAAACAGTTTTAGTGACGGGCGGCGCCAGCGGTCTTGGTGCGGCAACGGCGAGGCACCTGTCAGCGCAAGGCGCAAGAGTGGCGGTGCTGGATTATGATCCAGACGGTGCCGAAGCTGTCGCAAGCGAAATCGGCGGCGTTGCCGTTCAGGCCGACGTCAGCGACGAAGCAGCAGTCAGCGCGGCGGTCGATGAGGCTGCCAAAGGCCTGGGTTCCGCTCCCCGGATCGTCGTGAACTGCGCTGGTGTTGGAATGGCTGCCCGCATTGTTGGCCGCGAAGGAAAGCTCTCCATTGATGTGTTTGAGAAAACCCTCCGGGTAAATCTCTTCGGCACCTACAACGTTATGAGCCATGCCGCCCGGCGGGTCATGGAGCTTGATCCTCTGGAGGGCGGCGAACGCGGAGTTGTTATCAATACCGCATCGGTCGCCTGGCAAGATGGTCAACTTGGACAGTCCGCCTACGCGGCATCCAAGGGTGCGATTGCATCTCTTTGCCTGCCGGCGGCCCGGGAGTTCGCTCAAAGCGGCATACGTGTCATGACCATTGCGCCGGGACTGTTCAAAACGCCGATGATGGAAGGTCTGCCGGAAGAGATCGCTACCAAGATAATCTCGAATATCCCCTTCCCCAACCGGCTTGGCGAAGCCCACGAGTATGCGCTTCTGGCAGAACACATCGTGACCAATCCTTTCTTGAACGGCACCACCATCCGCCTCGATGGCGCTGTGCGTCTACCTCAGCGCTAGGGAAATCATCATGGAACCGATCCTGAAGACCGACATTCAAGACAATGTCGCGACCTTGACCATGAATCGGCCAGCAAAGCGGAACGCCATGTGCGATGAGCTGCTGGACGCCATAGACGCGTTTTTCACTGCGCCTCCGCAGGAAGTGAAGGCTGTTGTTCTAACCGGAACTGCCGGGCATTTTTGTTCAGGCCTTGATCTCAGCGAGCATGTTGCGCGTGACGCCGAAGGCACGATGCGCCACTCGCGCGGCTGGCATCAGGTGATGGACAGGATCCAGTACGGCGAACTGCCGGTAGTATCTGCCATGTTCGGCGCAGTAATAGGCGGTGGCCTGGAACTGGCTAGCGCCACTCATGTGCGTATCGCCGAACCCTCAACCATCTTTCAACTTCCGGAAGGCCGGCGCGGCATCTTTGTGGGCGGAGGAGCGTCCGTGCGGATTGGGCGTATTCTTGGCGCAGACCGGATGCTGGAAATGATGTTGACCGGCCGGAAATACGATGCAGAAGAAGGCCTTTCTCTGGGCCTATGCCATTACTTTGAAGGCGAGGGGCAGGCACTGGCCAAGGCCCAGGATCTGGCTCGCAAGATCGCCGCAAACGCACCCTTGTCAAACTACATCATGATCCAGGCGCTTTCGCGCATTCAGGACATGTCCCGGGCCGATGGTCTTTTCACGGAAAGCCTCTGCGCCGCCATAACACAGACAAGCCCTGACGCCCTCGAAGGGCTCGCCGCCTTTCTTGAAAAACGCAACCCCAATTTCCGGTGATCCCATGTCCGATACGGCTTCCAAATCCCACCTCCCCGCAGAAATCGTACGCGTGAATGACGAGACTCTGCGCAACTTTGTCGGCTATCACATGAAGCGCGCGTTCAACGTCGTGCAGGCAGATCTGACAAGGACGCTCAAGCCTTTCGACCTGCGCATGCTGACCTACACAGCGCTGATCCTCATCGTGGACAATCCGGGCCTCCGGCAGTCGCAGCTGGCCGATGCCATGGACATCGAACGCCCGAACCTGGTGGTCATTGTCGATGAACTGGAGCGCCGGGAATTAATCACACGGGACCGTAGTGAGCATGACCGGCGCGCTTATTCGCTGAAGGCAACACTCGCCGGCAGGCAGCTTTGCGAAAAGGCAGTCGAAGCGGTGAAGGCGCATGAAGAGCGTCTACTGCGCGGCATAGACGAAATTGTCAGATCCGAAATGCTCAAGGCCATGCGGCTAATCGAGACCAGTCTTACGGAGACCTGAGCCATGAGCGGACCAGCCCGTTATATGCCCCATGCTGTTGCAAGGACGGATCGGTCGGACGGCTCGATATTACTCCGGTCCAGCCACACCTTGGGTCCTGTCGCCAGATGCACCGGCGAATGGCTTCACGAATGGGCGCGCGAAACGCCGGACCGTGTTTTCCTGGCAGAGCGCAGCGGTGCCGGTTGGCGCGAAGAGACTTACGCGGAAACGCTTCAGAAAGTGCGGGCGCTTGCCGCATCGCTGGTTGCGCGTGGCATGGGGCCTGACAGCCGGATCCTGATCATGTCCGGCAACGGCGTCGATCACGGTCTCCTCTCCCTTGCAGCCCAATATATCGGCGCACCGACGGTGCCGGTTGCTGAACAGTATTCCCTCGTTCACGGCGCACATGGGCGTTTGCGCCATGCCATCGATCTGGTCCGTCCGGTCATGGCGTATGTCGTTGATGCGGACCAATATGGCGAAGCACTGGCGCTTGATGCCCTGGAAGGCATCGAAATTGTCGCGAGCCGCCCCGGAAACAGAAACGCAAAGGTGACAGCCTTTGATGACCTGCTGAAGGGTGATCCGGGCATTGATATCGACGCGGTCTTTGAGACGATTACTCCGGATTCAGTCGCAAAGATCCTGATGACCAGCGGATCGACCTCCAATCCCAAAGGCGTACTGACCACACAAAAGATGATGTGCGTAAACCAGACGCAGATCGCCGATGCCCTGCCCTTCCTGCGGGCCCGCCCACCGCGCATCGTCGACTGGTTACCTTGGAACCACGTTTTTGGTGGTTCGCACAACTTCAACATGATGCTGGCCAATGGCGGCAGCCTGTACATCGATGACGGCAAACCGGTCAAAGGGCTTTTCGAGCGTTCGATCGAGAACCTCTCGATGGTAACCGGCACTCTCTCTTTCAACGTACCGGTCGGCTTTGCAATGCAGTTGGATGCTATGCAGCGCGATGAAGGATTGCGGCGGCGCTACTTTGAGGAGCTGGAGCTCGTTTTCTATGCCGGAGCCTCGCTTCCACAAGAAGTCTGGCAGGGATTTGAAGCCATGGCGATGGAAATCAAGGGCGAGATCCCTTTGATGACTTCTTCATGGGGGCTCACAGAAACCGCGCCTGCCACAATCATGCAGCACGAACCGATCGATCGTTCCGGCATTGTCGGAGTGCCTTTAAACGGCGCGACCATCAAGCTGCTGCCGGACGAGGATATGCGGTGCGAGGTCCGCGTCAAAGGGCCGAACGTCATGACCGGATACTTCAACGACGAAGAAAAAACCCGGGCCGCGTTCGATGAAGAAGGCTTCTTCAAGACGGGTGACGCAATGGTCTTTGTCGACAAAGAGGACCCCTCAAAAGGTATGCGATTCGACGGTCGGATCTCGGAAGATTTCAAGCTGTTGACCGGAACCTGGGTCCGGGCAGCGGCCCTGCGGATCGACCTCCTATCCTGCCTTTCCCCGCTCGCTACCGATCTGATTATTACCGGCCAGGACAGACCGGAAATAGGTGCGTTGATTTTCCCGGATAGGGAAGCGCTGACCGGGGCCGGTTTCGATCTTACCGAGCAAGATGGCGTCCTGACCTGCCCGCTGTTGCTATCCGACCTTCACCGAAGGCTGGAGGAACGGGCGCGGCAAATCACAGGATCCTCATCACGGATCAGCCGGGCCCTGTTTTTGAGCGAACCGCCTTCGCTAACTGATGGCGAGGTCACAGCAAAAGGCAATCTCAACTCCAGAAAAGTTCTTGCCCGGCGGGCAAGCCATCTGGCGCGGCTCTACGACGACGCCGACACGGCCGCAGTCAAAATCTGAAGGAACACAATAAAATGGTCGACATTACCAAGGTCAGAGCGATCGACATCCATACGCACGCCGAAGAACCCTGCGGATGCCATAGTGATGATGGCTATGACGATCTGCAGGCGACAATGGCAAAATACTTCCGGGCGCCCTGGTCCCATCCTCCGACCGTGCCCGAGACCGCGGCGCACTACAGGGAACAAAACATCGCCGCGGTCATCTTTCCTGTCGATGCAGAAAGGGAAACGGGTTATCGCCGTTACAAGAACGAGGAAGTGGCGGAACTTGCCGCTGAAAACGATGACGTTCTGATCCCATTTGCCAGCATTGATCCCCACAAGGGCAAAATGGGCGTGCGCGAAGCCCGCCGCCTGATGCGGGACTTTGGCATCAAGGGCTTCAAGTTTCATCCGACGATGCAGGGCTTTTACCCGAACGACCGGATGGCCTATGGCCTCTATGAAGCCATTGCCGAAGAAGGCGCCATCTCCCTCTTCCACACCGGGCAGACGGGCGTTGGATCCGGTATGCGCGCTGGTAATGGAATGCGGCTGAAATATTCCAATCCGATGTACATGGATGACGTCGCTGTCGACTTTCCGGACATGAAGATCATTCTCGCCCATCCATCCTTCCCCTGGCAGGAAGAGGCGTTGGCCGTCGCACAGCACAAACCGAACGTCTACATTGATCTGTCCGGCTGGAGCCCGAAGTATTTCCCTGAAATCCTGGTGAAATACTGCAATTCGATCCTGCGCAAGAAAGTGCTCTTCGGGTCCGACTGGCCAATGATTACGCCGGAACGTTGGCTATCGGACTTTGAGCAAATATCGATCAAGGACGAATTGCGGCCGGATATCATCAAGGGAAATGCAGCGCGTCTGCTGGGGCTGGCGTAATATGACCCCCGCACCCCTCCTGACGCACTTCTGCGACCTTGATGTGGAACTCGCGCCGGCCATGGAGATGGGCCAGGGCCGTGCCGGCAAACGCCGTATCGTTCCAATCATTGGCGGAACTGTATCCGGCCGGATTTCCGGGCGGATCCTGAATCTTGGGGCCGATTGGCAAACCGTCCTTTCAGATGGAAGCGCGGACATTGATACGCGCTATGCCTTCGAAACCGACGACGGCGCGTTCATGGAAGTTATCAACAAGGGTGTCCGGCACGGCCCGCCAGAAGTGATGGCAGCCCTTGCACGCGGGGAAGATGTCGACCCGCAAGCGTATTACATGCGCACGACTGCCCGGCTGGAAACGGGCAACCCAAACTATGAATGGGTCAACCGGATGATCTTTATCGGAAAGGGCGAGCGCCGCGCAGCCAGTGTGCGAATTTCCCTTTTCACCGTCGACTAATGCTGCCTTTGAAAGACCAGTCATGAAGCCCTTTTCCGCTCCCGTGGATGATATCCTGTTCACCTTGCGAAACGTTGCCGGTGCCGCCGATCTGCAGGACTGGAATGACGAGGTCACCACAGAAATCGCCGGTCATTTTGCCGCCTTTGCAGAGGGCGTCATCGCGCCAATTGATGAACAAGGTGACCGTCAGGGCTGCCGTTTGGAAAACGGCCGGGTGATCATGCCAGAGGGATTTACCGGGGCCTACAAAGCCTACGCGGAGCAGGGCTGGCCGGGGCTCACTGTGCCAGAGCAATACGGCGGCCATGGTTTAAGCGCGCTCGTTCTTGCCGTAACTTCCGAAATTTTCACCGGTGCCAATCACAGCCTGCAAATGGTGACGTCTCTTGCGCCTGGGGCGGTGCGGACGCTGTTGGCATTCGGAAATGAAGATCAAAAAAACCGCCATATTCCGCCACTGGCGAGTGGCGATACGCTGGCCACCATGTGCCTGACGGAACCAGGCGCCGGATCGGATCTCTCCCGCGTCAGGTGCAAGGCCGAGCCGGACGGTGGGCGTTGGAAAATCACCGGTGAGAAGATTTTCATTTCCGGCGGCGATCAGGACATGAGCGCACACATCCTGCACCTGGTCCTGGCACGCACCTCGGATGACGGCATCAAGGGATTGTCCCTATTTCTATGTCCGTCGGAAACTCAGGCTGGAACGCGCAACTCCGTATCCGTTGCCCGCATTGAGGAAAAAATGGGGCTTCACGCCTCCCCAACTTGCCAACTGGTTTTTGACAGCGCCGAGGCGGAGCTGATTGGCGAAGAGGGAAAAGGCCTTCAGGCCATGTTCACGATGATGAACCACGCCCGGGCCGATGTCGCCCTTCAGGGGGTGGCACATGCGGCCAGGTCCTTTGACATCAGCCAGGCTTATGCCGCTGAACGCCATCAGGGCCGCACCTCCGGCGGACACGACGCCCGGCTGGACCAGCATGCCGATATCCAACGCATGCTGCATGAGATCGATGCATTGGCCATGGGTGGCAGGGCTTTGGCCCATTTGGCCTTTGTCACGATGGAGCGTGGTGACAATCCCGCTCTGGTGGAATTCCTGACGCCGGTGGCAAAGGTTTATTGCACCGAAGCCGGCATCAAGGCCGCTGAACTCGGAATGCAGGTTCTTGGAGGCTACGGCTATCTCAAGGAATACCGCCTGGAACAAACCTACCGTGATGCGCGCATTACCTCGATCTACGAAGGCGCAAACGGAATTCACGCCCGAATGCTGGCAACCCGCCTTTTGAAGAGCCCGGCAGCCAAAGCGTTCGAAACCTTCGTACCCAATGAAGCGGCCAAATCTGGATCACGGAACATCGAGCTCTCCCTGGAGAAATGGCAGGCAATGAAAACCGACCTTCAAAGTTGTGCTGATCCGACACCGCTGGCTTTCAGCTTCATGAACCTGACAGCCGAAACCATTCTGCAATGCCTATGGGAACGCATGTCCCGGTTAGCTGAACACCACCCGGACCCAGAGCGGATTTCCACTCTCGCCCAATATGCCCTCAAGGCCGGGTGACGACCGCCATGACAGGGTGCAGATAGCGGGAAGATCAAATTCAGCGGTTGCCGCTACTTTATAGCCAGCCGCTACTAATTAAATGATTTTGTTGAAGTTTCTTTTTAGCCTGCGGGTCTTTGCTACACTGCTTCGCGCGCCTTGAAGCACTTATTGGATATTTCGTATTTCTTACATCTGGCTGACACATAACTGTCAGCGAACCTGTGCATTGGAAGCTGGGATTTTTCAGCACACAGGGTTTGATTATGACATACAAGCTTGAACTCCTTCACTTTGCAGATCAGGAAGCGGGCAGTGCCGCCGTCGCAGATGCGCCGAACATGTCTGCAGTCCTGAATGCACTTCAGCAGCAGGACCTCGGCAACGACGGCGTTGCGGACAACACAATTATCCTGTCATCGGGCGATGCCTTCATTCCGGGGCTGTTTTTCGATGCCTCGACCAACGCATTCGGCTCTGCAGGCATTGCCGACATCCAAATTCAGAACGAGCTCGGCGTCCAAGCAATCGCCCTTGGAAACCATGAGTTCGATTTCGGCACAGAAACCCTGGCGGATCTGATCAGCGGTTCTGCTACCGGTGATTTTTCATCCCTTTCCGGCACCGCCCTGGACGGCCTTGATTTCACAGGCACCGATTTCCCTTACCTGTCGGCCAACCTGGATTTCTCGACAGATTCCAACATGGCACCGCTGGAAACATCTGGTGGTCAGGCCCCGCAGGGTAACGTCGTAACTTCCTCGACCGTGATTACACAAGGCGCTGATGGCGGCGATCTGGAAGGCGAATTGATCGGTGTGGTCGGTGCAACAACTCCGACACTCGGTTCGATCTCGAGCCCTGACGATGTAGGCATTTCCCCGAGCTGGGCGGGCGGCAATCCGACCGATGCTGAACTGGATGCCCTGGCTGCGGAAATCCAGACCGAGGTTGACGCCCTGCTGGCGGCCAATCCCAGCATGAATAAGGTGATCCTGCTTGCCCACATGCAGCAGATCGATATCGAACTCGCCCTGGCCGAGCGCCTGGAAGACGTTGACGTCATCGTCGCCGGCGGTTCGAACACCCGCTTGTTTGACAGCAATGACCGCCCTCGCGACGGCGATAGCGACCAGGGTGACTACCCTCAGTTTGTTGAAAACGCTGGCGGTACCACCACAGCGGTCGTGAATACGGATGGCAGCTACAAGTATGCTGGCCGCCTGGTTATCGAGTTTGATGAAGATGGCAACATCATCGAAGACAGCTATGATGCGGACGTATCCGGCGCCTATGCCACAGACGACCAGGGCGTTGCAGACCTGAACGCTGAAGCGCTCGTTAATCCTGAAATCCAGGCTATTGCTGACGCCATCGAAGCCGAAATCATTGCAACTGAAAGCAATGTCTTCGGTTACTCCGACGTGTTCCTGAATGGCAACCGTTCAGGTACCGGCGCTGCTGACGACACCGACGGTGTGCGGACACAGGAAACCAACCTTGGCAACCTGACTGCCGATGCCAACCTCGACTACGCCAAGGATTTCGATGACAGCGTTGTTGTCTCGATCAAAAACGGCGGCGGTATCCGTGCCAGTATCGGTGAAACTGTCGTTCCGGCTGGTGGAACCGAAGCGGTTCGCGGCCCGAACAGCGAAGTCGTCGACGGCGATGGCAATGTGATCAAGGCGGAAGGCGGCATCAGCCAGAACGACATTCAGACTACGCTGGCCTTCAATAACGGTTTGACGCTTCTGACCCTGACCCGCGCCGAACTGATTGAAGTTCTGGAACACGGTGTCTCGGCGTTGCCTGGTGTCGCCGGTGCGTTCCCGCAGGTTTCCGGCGTCGAATTCTCCTATGACGAAACTCAGCCAGCCGGTAGCCGGATCGTGGATGCTGAAATCGTTGACGCTGATGGAAACATCATCGATACGCTCATGGCAGATGGTGCGCTTGTCGGCGATGGCTCCGAAACCATCCGGATCGTTACGCTGAGCTTCCTGGCTGACGGTGGCGACGATTATCCTTTCCCGACAGGTTCACAAGCTGACCGCCTGGATCTCACCGACCTTGACGGCGATGGTGAAGACGACGGCACTCAGACCGGTGTTGCCACATTCGCGGACAACGGCACTGAACAGGATGCCCTGGCTGAATACCTGTCCGAAAACTATGGCGACACCGCCAGTGCCTTCAGCCTGGAAGATCAGGACGCTGCGAATGACAGCCGCATCGACGCGATCTTCGATGGTAGCCTGACCGGTGAAGACGATGCGGAGGCCCTGGTCGGTTCCAGCAGCGCGGACATCATTCGTGCTGGCGGCGGAGACGACACGGTCTCCGGCGGCGCAGGATCTGACCAGACCTGGGGTGGCGCTGGCAATGACAGTGTCAACGCCGGTTCCGGCGACGATACACTCGGTGGCGGCGCTGGTGACGACAGCCTGGGCGCAGGTGATGGCGATGATGTCGCCTACACAGGTGAAGGCTCCGATGAAGTCTTTGGCAGCACTGGTGCCGACCAGGTATTCGGCGGCAACGGTCACGACCTTCTGTTCGGCGGCAATGGCGACGACACGGTCTTCGGCGGTGCAGGCGATGACACCATCTGGGGCGGCGCTGGCGATGACGAGCTCTATGGCGGTGCGGGTGACGATTCCTACGGTTTCGCAGCCGGCTTCGGCGACGATCAGGTCTTCGGTTTCACGTCCGCTGGCGACAACACGCTGAACCTGTCTCAGCTTGGGCTGACTGGCATCAACGATCTGACCTTCACCCAGCAGGATGCAGATCTCCTGATCGACACAGGCGAAGGCACGATTACCCTGATGAGCACATCAGAGGCTGATATCGACGCCTCTGACTTCCTGTTCTAAGGAGCGCAATGTGCCGGGGTGGCTGAACAGGCTGCCCCGGCATGGCTATGGAAACTGATGTGTTCAGAGTGTGCCACTCAGCACCGGCAGTTCTGGCCGTAATCCCGCTCTGGTTCACACCAGAGTTCCTGGCGTCCGAATCCAAACCTCATATCTGCAAATTCGGCCGCGAAGCCTCCATTTGCCCAGCACCAGGTTCCAGTGCCGTAAAGCTGGTGAAAGGCGTCGCAGCTACGGCCAAGATAGAGGGTTTCCTTACCGGTCGTTCGCTGTGAGGTGACTCCTGTGCCAGTTGTTCGGGAAACAGGATACTTTGATGTGAGCTGATAGCCGTCATTGGTGCATTTCAGATCATAGAGATGCCCACCGGCTTCATAATCGGCCTGAACTGCGGCACTTGAGAAAACGAGTGCCGAGCCCATTGCCAAACATAAAGTCACTCTTTGCATCCGATTTCTCCAGCATATGCGGCTTGTCGGCTAAGCCCGCCCCGTACCGGCAGCCAATCATCCTGGCCGCGATCCAGACCGGCCAAAAGGGTAAGCCGTATCGCAGGGCGTTCACAACACGATCCAGTCTCCTGCCTCTTGAAGCTGGTCGATAACGTCGGAAGCGCCATGGATCCTCAGGGACGTTGTGTCATCAAATTCAAAGGTAATTGAGCCGCTGGCGATGCTCGAAATTGTCTCCAGCACTTCTGCTTTCGAGGAAAAGTTGAACTCGGAAACATCCAGCTTATCCAGATCCGGATCGAAGAAATAAAGTCTGTCATCCCCCGAACCGGAAGTGTAGGCAATCCAATCTTCTGAGTTATCGTACACAGAATGAGACGCGTACAACAAATCATCTCCGGGGCCGCCCCACAGCGTATCCGAACCGCTTCCGCCTCTGACGGTGTCGTCACCCTCCCCGTTAAAAACCAACACCGGGGTAGAATGACTCGAGCCAAGCAAATCATCTCCAGAACCCAGAAATACAGTTGAAGTTCCATTGTTTGGATTGGTGCTGCCGATCGATACGAAATCGATCCCCGACCCAGCGTATATTGTGTCCGCTCCGCCGTTACCAAGTATCACATCCGAGCCGCCACCGCCTCCGATGAGGTCGTCTCCAAAGCTGCCGTCGATGGCGTCGGCGCCATCATCTGCTCCTGCCCAAATCACATTTCGTTCGTTTGGATCAGAACCAGTATCCGTTCTGTCCATTGCATATATATAGTCAGCGCCTGGCCCACCGAAAATCGTGTCGTTTCCGGCGCCCCCGACTAGCGTGTCTTCACCACTCCCGCCGCCAAGGACATCATTGCCGTCTTCACCGTATAGGAGGTCGGAACCTCCTACCAAGGCGTCCAGCAAGTCGGAATAGAAGGAATCGTCAGACCCGGCATAGACCTGATCGTCACCACCGGCGGCGTAAACGGTATCATCGCCACCTTCGCCTGTAATCAAGTCGGATGCTTCCGTTCCCTCAATAGAATCGGCCAGGGACGAGCCGGAAATAGTCGCCATCTCAAATCTCTATAAAAACATCATTGCTGCGTAAGAAAATCTACCGTAGCACCCGGCACAACCGCGCACCAGACTCCCTTATCAAGGTCAGTTTGAACCGGTTTCAATCAGCTGAACCAGCCGCCGCATGCGCGCGCCGGCCAGGTGGAGATTGTCGAGAACTGCCTCATCAAGCTCACTATCTTCAAGCAGTTCGCTCATTTCATCACTGCCTGACAACCCCTTGCTGACGTTGTGTTCCCGCTCTATTTGGGACGTCGTCTCACGGAGCCGGTCTGAGAGGAAAACGGCCAAGGCCTTGTACAGTCGGGCAGCAAAGCCGGTATCCAAAACAAGCCGTTCGCGGATCTCCTGCAGCGGAACGGAGAGGTAACGGCCCGGCTGTTCGGCAACCACAGTCGCTGAAGGCGGCTTCTTTTCAACGAGCGACATTTCGCCGACGATGTCGCCCGCGCCGAGGCTGGCAATGTCCTGACGGCCGCCGACGTTCACCGAGAACTTGCCTTCCATGATGATATGGAGATGAGAAAGCGGCGCATCCGCCCGGATGAGGGTCTCTCCGACCTGAATGGTGTGAACCTTACCGACCGAGACCATCCATGCGATGTCTTCCTCATCCAGGTTTCCCATGATGTAAAGAACATTTCTCATAATCTGGTTTCCCTCCGAATGGTCCACACCCTCATACGATCTGCCTCTTGACCATCTTGCTGAAGACATCGCTGGAAGCCAAAAGCTCCTCATAGGTGCCGCTGTCGAGCAACTCCCCGTCACCCAGCACAAAGATCCGGTCTGCGTTGATGATCGTGCTGAGCCGGTGGGCGATTACGATCCGGGTGATGTTCAATTTCTCGAGGCTTTCAGTAACGAGCGCCTGGGTCCGGTTGTCCAGAGCGCTGGTCGCTTCATCCAGGAACAGGATTGACGGTTGCTGGACCAGCGCACGGGCGATCAGGATCCGTTGCCTTTGGCCGCCAGACAGGCTGGCGCCGCCTTCGGTGAGCGGCGTGTGCAGGCCCATCGGAAAGCCGGCCAGATCCTTGCCTAGTCCGGCTTCAATACAGGCATTGAGGCATCGCTCGTGGTCGATGTTTGTTGCACCGCGGATGTTGTCGATAATCGTTCCCGCATGGACTTTCCCGTCTTGCGTGACGACACCGATCTGGCGGCGGAGAAGCGGCAAATCCAGATTTGCGAGATCCTGATTGTCGTAGGTGATTGTCCCGGACTGGATTTTTTCCAATCCGAGCATCAATCGCATGAGGGTAGACTTGCCGGATCCGGAAGCACCAACAATCGCAACATGCTCGCCAGGCGTGATGGAAAGGGAGATACCCTTTATGACTTCCTGGCCCTCCGTATAGCCGAACCGCACGGATGAGAGTTCGATAGCACCGCTGAGTTTCCCCGGCTCAACCAGATGGCCGCTGGTTTCCGCTTCCGTTTCCAGGATCAGCTTGCCGCGTTGCCATTCGGGCTGCAGGGCGATCACCTCAAGCGCCAGTGCGCCGATGCCCTGAAATGCGGACTGAAAGCTGCCGAACGCCGCCAGAAACGCAATGAAACTTCCGGCCGAAAACTGCTGACCTGCCAAGAAGAAACTTGCCGAGAACAGGGCTGCCATACCGAGGCCGGCGTAAAGCTCAAGCAATCCGCCGAATTGGCCGGACCGATGGCCAGTCCGCAGGGAGGCAGCCTGCCTGCTTGCGTATTTGTCCGCCCAGCGGGCCAGAAACCGGGATTCGCTCGCCGATGCGCGGAGCTTTACGATTCCACTGAAAATCTGGAACACATAACCCGAGAGCCAACCATCCAGTTCGGTGATCTTCTGATGATCCTTTCTGAGGTAGAGGCCAATGAAGAAACTGGCCACAACAAGCACGGTGACATAGGCCAGAGCGATGAAGCTCAGCCGGCTGTCGTAAAAGTACATCAGGCAGAAATAGAAGAACGAGAATATGACGGTGAGCAGACTGTTCAGAACGATCGAGATGAAAATTTCCCGAAGCGACAGCAGTCCCCGGAATCTCTCCTGAACGTCGCCTGGAGAGTGTTTTTTGAAGAAACTGACCGGCAATGCCAGCAAGGTGTTCCAGATTGCCGAGGCAAACAGCAATTTTGATTTGCCGTTGGCCCTCAGAATAAGTCTTTGCCGGGTTATCGACAGCACGTAGTTGAGCAGCGCAATCAATGCCAGAGCGACGCCCAGCTCGGCCAGCAAATTACGCTCAAGACCCGGGATCAGAGTATCGATCACCAATGCCGTTGCGATTGGAACAAGGGCGCCGAGGGCAGCAATCAATCCTCCGAAGAACGCAATTCCTGTCAATTCCCGCCGGATGGACGGCAGAACAAAACGTGCCAGGGCAACAAGTGAGGCGACGCCCTGCGGCAACGAAGGATGAATCTCATATCCAACGGGTTTGAGCTGCCGGGCCAGGTCCTCCGTCACCTTAACCGGTTCATGCCCAACAGCCGAGATCAGCTGGTATCCCCCGGACGATGTATTGATCAGCGCAACGGCGTTTGCCATTGCATTTTCCGGTTCACTGCCTTCCTCAGCATCTGCCAGAAAACCGACAAAGTGCCCGTGATCCCGTGTCCACCAGTTCGATGGCAGCACCACCTGCCTGACCCGGGCCCCGAAAATATGCGCAGCATCCTGGATCGAGTCGATTTGCATGCCATGCGCATTGGGCCTAATGCGCTGCGCAGCGTCCAGCCCATTGGCCTTCAGGACCAAGGCAACGGTCTGAGCGAGAAGAGGTACTCCGTGCAATGACTGGTCCAGGCCAAAGCGCTCGACCACCCGGTCCATGCGGGCAAAGCTTTTTTCCAGATCAGACGTTTTGCCGGACCCTTGCCGTTCCGCCTTTGGCGAAACATCCAAGCCGCTTGGATCGGTTGATCGGGGTGAGCCAGGTTTTTGCAGCATGCGGTCTCAAGCCTCGATCAGATTGGCGTAGCTGCCGTCCATGGCGATCAGTTCGTCATGGGTGCCGCGCTCTACGGGCTTGCCGCCATCCAGCACGATAATCTCATCGCAGTCGCGAATGGTGCTGAGCCGGTGGGCAACGATAATCAGCGTGATGCCGCGGGCCTTGATGGCCTGCATGATTTCCGCTTCCGAAATGGTATCCAGCGCGCTGGTTGCTTCGTCCAGAATAAGGACCTTCGGGTTGGTCGCCAGCGCCCGGGCAATTTCGATCCGTTGCTTCTGGCCACCGGAAAAATTACTGCCGTCCTGGGCAACCTGGCTGTCGTATCCCCCAGGCCGCGCAGCGACAACGTCGTGTATCTGGGCGTCTTTTGCGGCAAGGATAATCTGCTCTTCCGGCAGGGTGTGATCCCACATGGAGAGGTTTTCCTTGATCGATCCCTCAAACAGAACGATCTCCTGATCAAGATAGGAGATGTGGCTTGCCAGTTGTTCCCTCGGCCAATCGAGCAAGGGCCTGCCATCGATAAGTATTTGCCCGTCAGTTGGAGATAGAAGCCCTCCGGCGAGGCGGCCCACCGTTGATTTCCCTGATCCGGACGCCCCGACCAGCGCGATGCTTTTTCCTGGCTCAACGGTCAAGGAGAGTTCATCGATAAGCGGCCCTTCTAGCGGCAGATAGCGGAAACTCACGCGATCCAGCTGGAGTTGGCCTTTAAAATCCTCTGCTGTCCTGACAGTGGGAGCGGCCTCGAACCTCCGGTCCACCTCGTGACGGGCGACGTCTTCGATCCGGTCCGTGAAAGAGCGGATTTCCTGAAATGAAGTCACCATTCCCGTCAAGGCGATCAGGGGCGCGGTAAAACTCATTGAAAGGCTTTGGAACGCGACGAGCGTACCGATCGTCATGGTGCCATTCATGACTTCAAACCCGCCAGCAACAAGGATCGCCGACGAGGTCAGCGCACTTATCAAGATTGGCAAGTTCTGGGTCAGCAGCAGCCGGCTTCCAAGCTCTTGCTCAAGAGCAAGAATTGCGGACTGGTGCCCGGCCCAGCGCTGAAAAAACGCGTCTTCAGAGCCGGTAGCCTTGAAGCTTTCCATGTCTGCCAGTCCAGACAGGGTCACACCGTGAAGTTTGCCCGATTCAACAGTCAGCTTCCGGTAGCCTTCGGCAGCTCTTTTGCCGGACCAGACCACGGCCAGCAGGCTGATGATAGAGAACAGCAAGACATAGGCGGTGATCACCGGGCTGTAGCTGAGCATCAGAACGAGAAAGAATGTGGCCGTAAGCAGATTGAGCAGGCTGGCGGCCACATCCCCGGTCAGAAGGCTTGCCAGCCCTGTCGTCAGGTCCAGGCGTGAAGCAATATCACCGGCAAACCTTGTGCCGAAGAACGACATCGGCAGCTTCAGCATGTGAAGAAACAGGTTTCGCGTTTCCCGGACCGCCAATTGCGCCTGGGCCCGCATCAACTGGACGCGCTGAAGCTCGGACAGGATGTAGCGCAGCAGATAGGTGAGCATCATGCCCATCAGCAATGGCCACAGCCAGTTGCCATACCCCTGCACAAGGATGTCATCGACAAAAACACGCGAGAATATCGGGATCGCAAGGCCAGGCAGGATCAGCGCCAGACTGGCCAGCAGAACATAAAGAATGCTGCTCCTCAGACCACTGGTCTTGGCGAACAGGGCTTTTCTGAGATTGGGCCGGTCATCGCTTTTGACAAAACTCTCGGATGGCTCGAACGTCAGCACGACCCCGGTAAACATGGCGTCGAATGTCTCGTGGTCGATCTTCCGCCTGCCGTTGGCCGGATCGTTCAGATAGTAGTAACGACTGCTGTAGCCTTCCAGAACCAGAAAATGGCAAAAGTCGACGAAGACGATTGCGGGCAGTGGCACATGAGACAGCATCTGCGGTTCTGCCTTGAAGCCCTTGGCCTGCAGACCGTAGTTTCGCGCCGCTTTCAGAATATTGGATGCCTTGGATCCGTCCCTGGATACGCCGCAGGCCATGCGGAGCGCTTCGAGGGGAAGGAACCGTCCATGGTGGGCCAGGACCATGGCAAGAGAGGCTGCGCCGCACTCCGCGGCCTCCATCTGAAGGACCGTCGGCACTTTCCGCCGTCTATAAGGCCACTTCAACCAGCCCACGGGATCAACCTTTTCCCAGCGTTTGGATCCGAGCCCATAGACCGTTCAACCGATCCGCCAGCCCGGGCATGACAATGTCCGCGATGGGCTGCCGTGAAACCACGATGGAGGCTGACAGCAGGGTACCGGGCCGCACTTCATCATCAGGTCCGCTGCTGGCAGACCAGTCCAGGCCGCTGACAGTAGACGCATTCCTTTCAAGAGCGACCCGAACCTCAAACGGGCTGACACCGCCGGACAGCTCTTGAGCAAGACGGTCGTTGCGAAGATAGCTTCGCATGGATTCAAGGCTGGACGGCAGTTCGGACACATAGATGACACGGCCGCGAATGAAGCCGTACCGAGACTTCTTGTAGAGGCTGGGAACAACCTCGACATCCATACCGTCCTTGATTTTCTTGCCATCGCTGGGTGAAACGTACACCAGAGCAACATTTTCCGGATCCGAGCCTTGCTGCTGTTCCGGCGCCAGGGTGGCAATCGCCTCTCCGGCATCAATCACATCGCCCTCGTTGACCCGGATCTCCAGAACCTGGCCGCTGTGCGGGCTGGTGATTGCCTGCTCCAGATTCAGCCGCCGCTTTAGCCGCGAGATAGATCTTTTCTGCTGCTCGATCTTGAGTTTTTCATCAAGCAGCGTCAGATCGCGCTCGACCTTCTCTTCCAGATAACTTGAACGCAAGGAACGCCGTTCATTCTCCAGCCCGAGCAACCTTTCTCGGGCGTTGGCCAGTTCCAGTTCAACCGCAATCAGGTTCGCCCGTGTCGAGATCCGCTTTTCCACGAGCTCGGCAATGTTGGCTACACGGGCTTCAAGTAGGGCCCGGCGCCGGTGCATCATCCGTTCGACTTCATCCAGTCCCTGCACCCGTGAATCGCGGAAATTGGATTTGACGGCCTCCTGCTCCTTGGCAAAGGCAACATGGGAGTCCAGCCGCTGCTCGGAATCCTCCAGTGCCGCTTCGGCATTTGCCAGTTCAAGCTTGAGTTTTGTCCGGTTGAAACGGGCAATGACCTGCCCCTTTTGCACATAATCCCCCACTTGGAGGGTCAATCTGTCAATCCGGCCGGACGCTTCTGAGGCCACCTCATTCAAGCCCTGCCTTTGAAGCAGAATGCCACTGCCCTGCACCTTTACCGGCGCGGCGGAAACCAGCGCCCAGGCACAGCCGGCAAGCACCAGGCAAACCAATACTGCCAGACCCAGCCAGCTGCGGGCAGAAACCAGAGAATAGGGACGGTCCAGCTGCTCTGGAGAAGAAAGTCTTTCAAGCGCCGCCTGCCGGTAAATCTGCTTTGTCATAGCTGCTCCAGTCTGTGCAACTTGTGCCGCAAACCTGCAGTCAACCGGCTTGAAGGCGAGCTTCTGGAACAGCGGCCGCCCTGATCCACAATCTCGCAAAAATATGCCACTTGCGTATCGCCCGTTACGTCAAATCGGATAGGCCGCGAAATATTAACAGCCTACACATAAAATATAAATCGAAATAGCTTAAATATCAAAGCAAGCTATTCTGCAAGATTTTTTTTGGGCATAATAAGTTGAAAAAATAATAATTCGATTTATATGGTTACCGAAAGTAATATTTTTGACACTTACCAAAGAAAGGTTTGGATTTATGATTGATAACGACAAAAATGATATGATCGAAGAAATTTCAGACAAAGACCTCGACCAGGTGACGGGCGGCGGCGATTCCGCAGAAACGCTCGGTAGTCTTGCCGAAGCTTATGCCGACCGGGTGAGTCAGGTTGCATCAGATCCCGTCGGCACATTTACCAGTGATGTTTCCGCTGCAAAAGACTTCGTCAAAACCCTGGGCGAGAACACCGCAGCCGGCGCTGCCAACTTTGGCTCCAATCTCCAGGACCACCTTACCAGGGGTATCAAGTCAGAATACGGCCGGTCCAAATAATCCGGTCAGGCGCAAGCTCCTCTGATGAATTTCAGTTAAGGTCAAAAGGCCAGCCATCCCGGAAGCGATATCAAGGATGGCTGGCTTTGATTTCCTGCCTCGAACCGAGGTTCCACCGGGCTTTGGCTTGAAATGGTGGCCGGAAAAACCGGCCAATCGCCAAATTCGGAACACCAATCACTTGCAGTACCGCGCATGAACCATTGCTCCGCCGTTATTCCGCCGGACGGAACAAGTTCCATCCGGAAAGCAGGTATGAAACTCTAAATCGACTCCATTTCCTCAAAAAGAATGATGTTCCCAGTATCATCTTTCGTTCCGGACACTTTCACTGGGGATTTGCTCAGCTTCGCATCTTTCGCAGATTGGGCAGCCTTTTCCAGGCCCTGCATCTTTGCGCCACCACGCACGTCGTCAAGGTCAGCCGCATCCAGCTCTTCCAGCTCATTTCCCTGGATTTTTGAGTTCTCGCTTTGCATGTTCAAAGCCCTTCCTATCGTCAAAAATATCTAGCGCCAGCCGCGGCCGATTGGCATACCCCAGATGGGGTATGGGGCCGGAAACAGCGCCAATTTGGTGTGCTTAACTTGCAGAAGTTAGCCCGAAGGCATGTGATAATTCCGCCGGGTGAAAAGAACTCCACCCGGAAGGTCCGCAAGAAATCTAGATCGTCTCTGTCTCGTCAAAGAGAATTATCTTGCCAATGTTCTTTTTCGTACCGTATTCCCGAGCCGAAGACTTGTTGAATTCCGCAGGTCTCGCGGGTTTGCCTGTATGTTCCAGGCGCTGCAACTTTGCGCCGCCGTTCACCTCATCAAGTGCAGCGGAATCCAGCTCCTCAGGCTCATTTCCATGCTTTGAATCACTATTCGAATTTCCGTCGTGCATGTGGGTACCTTTCAAATCTCTGAAACTATCAGTCATCGCAATTGGTGGAATTGAATTTCCCGGATATCAAAACCCGGCAACAAACCGTCCTCACACATCGCATTCATCAAATTGAAGGATGACTCCATCGCCCTTTGGCGCAGGCGGTTTGATGCCAGCATTAGACGCGGCGGAGCCGGAGACCCTTCGGATACCTGAATTTGATGCAGCGGATCCGGCAAGCCCTTTGACACCGGAATTCGGTTCTGCGGAGCCCGCTATTCCGCCTTGCACACCATCGAGATCTTCATCCTTCAATTCCTCGATAGAAGGCCTAGAATTGCTGCTATCGGTCAATTTCTGTTCGCTCATTTCAAAATCCGTTCTAATAAAAAAGCTATCAATCAACGTTCGGCAGTTCGTCTGAGAACATACCCTGCTTGGGGTATAGAGCCTACGTCCAGGCCCAGCTAAACTCCCAGATCATTCAGGATGCCATCTTTATCGCTGGTCTTAGCTCTGGAGCGACATGCCATCCAATACATATACAAGTAGTGCCAATGAAATTGAAGAGTTGTGACGACTGTCACAACAACAACGCCTACCAGCGGCTAATTTTCAAGCGCAGACTGAAAGATCAACTGATGTTTTGACTATTAGACAACGGCAAGTACTATCTTGTTTTCTCGATCGTGCTGCCAGATTGAGGCAAAGAAGGATATTTCGAATGAGCGATAAAACCGAAGAACCAACCACCCCGGTTATGGAAGAATTGCAGGATCAGGATCTCGATCAGGTCAATGGCGGTGCCAGACCAAGCAAGGTCGACCATGTGGGCAAAGGCGATTTGAAAATGGGAAAACCGTCCCTTGAGGACGACTTTGGAGACCTGGGTTTTACCGGCAAGGGACGAACCAACAGCGATCTGCTCGGATACTCTGAAAACCGCAAGAAAATCGTGTGATCCGGGCTAGTGACCGGCAGGACCTGCCACCCAATTGCATAGCTGCATGTTCATTTATCAAAAAGGAAATTCAAATGACCAAGGAAACCGGAAAACCAAACACGCCGATTATGGAAGAACTGCAGGACCAGGACCTCGATCAGGTCAATGGCGGCGGTGATACCTTCCCAAAGCTCGGAGACTTGGGCAAAGGCAACCTAAAGATGGGAAAACAGTCTCTTGAGGCCGGCTTTGGTGACTTGGGATTCACCGGAAAGGGAAGAACCGCCGGCGCACCGCTGGGTTATACGGAAAACGATTCCAAGGGTAAGAAAATCGTTTGACCCGGGTTGGAGGCCGGCAAAGGCCGGCCGCCCAATCGCATTGTGACCTATTCATTTATCAAAACAAGGAAATTCAAATGACCAAAGAAACCGGAAAACCGAACACGCCGACCATGGAAGAGTTGCAGGACCAGGACCTTGATCAGGTCAATGGTGGCGCCGATGTCTTTGGGAAAATCCCGCCAAAGGAAGTTTCCCGGAGCGAAGGCAAATACGCCTATTACGATGGTGCAGGCAACCATATCAAAGGCCGCGAGGGTGTATTTGAGAAAGGCCCGATCAAGGGATATGGATCAGATGATATTGTAAAGCCCAAGGGAAACGTTGAGTAATGCGATTGTAGCGTCTCAGGTTTTTCAGACAGCCGCCCAATTGAAAACCTACGGGCCGAGCATCCGGCCCGGTCCGCCTAATTTATAAAAAGCATTTTCACGTGACCACAATTCAATCTGACAAGGTGATCAAACATCCCTATCTCCCTGTCGTGGAGTACCGGATGGCACCGGCATATATCGACTATGCCTTGAGCTACAAGGGCATCTCTCCGCCGCGTGATCCGGGCGATCCATTTCGGTATATCGATCTTGGTTGCGGTTTCGGCATCACGGCCATATTGCTCGCAGCCGCTTATCCGAATGCGGAGTTCATCGGCGCCGATGCCAACCCTGGTCACATCGAAACGGCCTGCCTAATTGCAGAAAAGGCAGGCATTTCGAACATCACGTTCCATTGCGCAACCTTTGATGACCCGGTGTTTACGGAAATGCCAGCCGCTGATTACGTCGTCGCAACGGGCGTCTACACTTGGGTACCGGAGGAGGCGCGCAAGAGCCTGATTGATCTTTACGCGAGGTTAGTGCGCAAAGGCGGCGCGGCAGCCATCAGCTACAACATGATGCGCGGCTGGCTGCCTATTTTGCCAGTTCAACACCTTTTGGCCGAGGCCGCTGCAGAAGCCCAGACATTGGACAAGGCCGGGCAGTTTGATCTTGGCCGGAGACTTGTTGCCGCGGTTCGCGATTCAACCAACGCCTCGGTTTTCGAAGACGGCGTGGCGCAATTCGAAACGATGCTTGAGAAAACGCCTGAAAACTATTGGGTCCACGAGTTCCTTGCGCCCGGGTGGAACCCGGTCTGGTCCGCCGACCTTGCGCGGGAGATGGCCCGGGCTGACTGCACCTACGCCGGTTGGCTGGACATGACACTCCTGCAGGACCGGTTTTCCCTGACTGGAAAGCAAAGGCAACTTCTCGATGCCGCAGCTTCAGAAAACGAAACTCTGGCCCTGCGCGACATGTTTCATCCAAGACGGTATACGATTGCAGCCTTTCACAGGCAGGCCGAGGCACTCCCGGACCACGCATCCCGCATGAAGGGTTGGGTCCGCCTGGAAAAGCCGCTTGATGAGATTGAATACGACTGCCTCACCCCGGCAGGGCGCCTGTCGTTCGACAATGAAACCACCCGCGCTGTCATCGACGCATTGCACAAGGAACCCGCCTCCGTTGGCAGTCTGTTCGACCAGTCAGAGCTGGAAGATGAAGCAGAGTTCTTCGCCAACATTGATGCCCTGATTGCAGCAAGACAGGTCAGTCCTTGCGATCCCGTTTCCCCCGGCAACAGAGTCGACGATCTGAATGCGGCCCTAAAGGAACTGGAATACGACCTAAGCCGCTGGGCGGATATATACGGCACGCCATCATAAGGCATGGTCAGGGCATCGGAACAGCAAGATAGGCCGCCTCTGGAATCTGGACGAATCCTTTCAGGGAAAGCTCTTCCCGGTGCACCGGATCCAAGACCTGAAGCGCCTCTGAAACCGCGCCGTAGATCACTTCCGCATCGTACGCCAGGCTGGTGATATAGGGCAGGCCAGGGCTCGGTTCGGTTGCTTCAAGGATCCGAAGGCTGGCCGCAAAAGGCTCAAAACGGGAAATGAAGTGCCAGCTGACCGCGTCAATTGAGGCAATGTCAGCCGCTCCCTCCGCAACCCTTTTCGCAGACAGAAGGTGGGATCCGGTCTCGAGCCAACTTTCGAACCAGAAACCCTGGTTGACAGCATGGGTCCGGGCGGCGGCATAACCTGATTGGGAATCCTTGCCATTGAGCGCAAAGACTGTCGACTTGAAATCAGCCAGCTCCGAGCGATAGTCGTCCCTGCGGGCAATAAAGTAGCTGCGGTAGTAGCCAGGCGGACATCCGGCAACACCATAGTCAGGTGTTCCCACCAGCCGCACCTTGCCGTGGAGTGATTGCCGGAATGGCAGGCCGCAGGTCTGGCTGAGCACGAGGCCGGGATCGCTCCAGAACGGCAAGCCCATACCACTCTCTGCAAGCGTCTCCGGACTATATACGCCACGGCTGGATAGCCCCTTGCGGATTTCCGTCCAAAAAGCTCTGTGTGCGGTCCGCAACTGCGGCCAGTCGTACATTGGCAGGCTGGCGAGCATCTATTGGCTGCCCATACTTGCCGGCTCGCGGGTGAGAACCGGCTCTGTCACCAAACCCTCTGAATCTCTGGCCGTTTGGTCCTGCTGTCCGTTTCTGTCCATTAGGGGATGAGCCACCGGGTCCTTGCGGGTGAAGAAATAAAGGCGGAGCACTTGTCCATAGGACTTGTACCAGTAACCGCCATTGCGGCGCAGATAGTATTCGCTTTGGCTGTGAAACTTCTCCGGCAATTTGTGCCAGACCAATCCGGGATGGGAATGGTGGATCGCATGGTAGTTGTTGTTCAAAAACAGGAGCGACAGGATCCCCCTGTCCTCGATCAAGACGGTTCTGGCCGACGCCCGCTCGTGCGCCTTGTGCTCCAAAAAGGTTCTGATCTTCAAAACGGAAATCGCAACATAGGCGGCAATCCCATAAGCCCAGAGCGGTAGCGTTGAAACCGAAAGATGCCAGGCACAGATCGGCAGCAATCCGAGCAGATGATGGCCATAGGAAAACGCGATCCGGCGGTTGCCTCTGACAAGGTCGGACATGTCCTTTGAATAGAAGCACAGCAGCCCAAGCGCGGGGCCGATCAGCATGCGGCCAAAGAGTGTATTGTTGAAATTGCACAGCATCTGGCGCCATTTGGGCAGCCTGCTCCACACCACCGGGTCCAGAAAGTTGCTTTCCGGATCATCGTATGGATCTGTCAGGTTGGGATCATGATGGTGAGCAAGGTGCATGTCCTTGAACCTGAGATAGGGAACAAGAAGGCCGATCGCGGGCGAGACCAGCAGGTCATTGAGCCACTGGTACCGGGTCGGGTGACCGTGAATGAATTCATGCTGAAGCGAAGAGTGCAGAACAAGCACGGGAACCAGCAACGCAAGGGCATAGCCAGAACCCATCTGGCCTGCAAAGGCGGTTATGACCAGATAGGCCCCATAACCGCCAATAAGCAGCACGGCGGAAGGGAGTTCGTCTTTATAGCTTGCCCTGCGCTTGCTTCGCATTGCCGGTCATCTCCTTGTAATTTCAAAGATGCCGCCAATGTCATCGGAAGTGCCCGGGATGACAATTATGTAGAAATGTTGTTGAATAGTTTTCTATACAACGAAAACACTCAAATCTTGTGAATTTGCAACAATAGCGTAAAACCACAATGGACAAGCGAGATCTCGCGGCAGGCTTCAAGGAGCGCTTCCGGCAAATCATCGAGGCCGAAAGCCACGGTCTATCCGGTTTTTTGAAGGAAGTCGGGATAGACCGGTCCGCGCTCAGCCAGTTTCTGGACCCGAAACACAGCCGGCTGCCAAGAGCCGAAACCCTTCGCCGAATTGCCGAGGCACGCGGCGTCTCCGTCGATTGGCTGCTTTGCCTCGAAAATGCACCGGAAGGCCGGCAACAGCTTTCGACCAGCTATCAGATCGAGGACGAGAAGTCCGAGGATGGCTCCTCGCCACTTGACCGGTGGCATCTGGAAGCTGAAGGCCACAAGCTCCGTTACGTGCCGTCGACCCTGCCCGACATGCTGGATATTTCCAAGGTCTGTCCGTCAGCGCTGCCGGAAAATCACGGCGCAGGCGCAGCGGTGGAGAACGTTTTAAGCGGGCTGGACCTGCACGACCGGGATATCGAAATCGCCATGCCGGTCCAGATCGTTCAGGATCTGACCACACAGACCGGCATTTGGCGTGGTGTTCCCGCCAAGACCTGCAAGATGCAGCTTCAGTATCTCGCCGTGACCTGCAAGGATTGTTATCCGGCGCTACGCATCCATCTTTACGATGGCGCCGAGATCTATTCCGCACCTTTTACCGTGTTTGGCAAACTCAGGGCCGCTGTCTATATCGGCGATGCCTATCTGGTCATCACCGCGGCCGACCAAGTCCGCGCCTTTGTCAAACGCTTCGACCACCTGGTCCGACAATCCATCGCCGGTCCGGACGCCGTTCACGAAACCTTTGAAAAACTGGCTGAGTCGGTAGACGCTTAGAGTGCAGTCCGTAGCCGGTAACCTTCGCTGTAAATCATCCTGGCGTCGGTCATTGCAATGTCGTCATTCCAGGTCGTGCGTTCGATCATGAACAACGCGGCCTTTTCTGAAGTATGCAGGATACGGGCAATTTCCCTGGAAGCATTGATTGCGGAAAAGGCAATATCGCCATGGGTGAAAGGCGCGTTCATCACCAGCCATTCATTTGCGCTGATTTTACCGAGATCCGCCTTTCCGATTTCCGGTACCGCGCCAAGATTGACCCAGCGGTCTTCATAAAGGTAGGGCTTGCCATCTGCCAGGTGCAGGGCTTCAACTTTCAGGGCTTGCTGACCGGCCTCCAGCTTCATCCGGGCGCAAACATCGCTCGGTAACACGGCTTTGCGGGCGGAAATCAGCGTATAGTCATAGACCTGATTCCGCTCCTCCACCTCCTTGCGGATAATCGGAATTTGCAGCGTGGCCTTGCGAACCGGATGCAGTGCCACGCGTGTGCCCGCCTTGCGCTTGCGGTCCAAGAGGCCTGCTTCTGCCAGCTGGCGGAGGGCGCGGTTGACCGTTGTGCGGGCGCAGCCGAATTCGACAGCCAGATCGGCTTCGTTGGGGATAAGCTCACCAGGCTTCCAGACACGGTCCTGGATCCGCTTTCTGACGGTTTCCTGAACCCACTGCCAATTGTTGGTTTCCGTGTCTGGCAAACTCTGTCTCCGATCCGATACGCCCCATGTTGACTAAGCCAAAGCTGAAACAGTCACAATTGCGTTTTCAACTCATTCATCACTCGCCGGTAGGCATCGGTGATTTCGGTCCGTCTGATATGAGAGCCGGATTGCACCAAATGGCGCCCGGCAGACCAGACATCCGTCACCATCCGGTCATCGCCTGCAAAAACATAACTGTCCAAAATCGTGCCGCCGGTCCGGTTGATGAAATCGATGTGGTCGGCATCAAGGGCGAGCAGGTCTGCCCATTGACCCACCTCGATCCGGCCCGATTTCCGGTTTGCCGCCTGCGCACCTCCTGCATTGACTTCGTCCAGCAGCCGCCGGCCGGTCGACTTCTTGTCCGTCGCAAGCGCTGCGCGCGAGTGATCCCGAAGCCTTTGAGAATAGTCGAGGGTTCTGAGCTCCTCGCTAAGCGAGATCCGGATGTTGGAATCCGATCCAACTGCAATCGCACCGCCATGGTCAAGCCAGTTCACACCATCAAAGATGCCGTCTCCCAGGCTTGATTCTGTGATCGGACAGAGGCCTGCAACCGCGCCGGATTTTGCCAGGCCTTCGGTTTCATGGGGGAGCATCTGGGTACAATGAATAAGGCACCACCGGCGATCCACATCCACGTTGTCCAGCAGCCATTCAACCGGGCGCTTGCCCCAGGCCGCTTTGACCTCCTCAACCTCAGCCACTTGCTCCGCAAGATGAAGGTGAACCGGCCCGGCGCCAGCCAGGTCAATGAGGGCAGGAATATCCTCAGCCGCAACAGCCCTGAGCGAATGGGGCGCCAGGCCCAGCGCTGCGTCTTCACCAAGGCGGGCAATTGCCTTCGCTGCATTCTCATGCAGCCGGCCGAACTGCTCCAGATCATTGCCGAACCGGACCTGACCAGCACCAAGGCTTCGCTTGTCGCAACCCCCATATTGGTAGTGAACTGGCAATAGGGTCAGACCGATGCCGGAAGTCTCTGCGGCGCTCACGATCCGCTCCGACAGTTCCGCCAGATTTGCATAGGGATTTCCGCCGGGCTGGTGATGCACATAGTGGAATTCGACGCTGGCGCCGAAACCCGCTTCCAGCATCTCCATCTGCACAAAGGCGGTAATCGCCTCCACGTGGCCCGGTGTGAGCTGGTCCAAAAACCGGAACATCAACCGGCGCCATGTCCAAAAGCTGTCGCTTTGATCAGGTCCACGCTGTTCCGTCAGCCCAGCCATGGCCCTTTGAAAGGCATGGCTGTGCACATTTGCGGGAGCAGGCAAAAGATGCCCGACGCGGTGATGGCCAGGGCGCAACTCATCCTCTGCCGAAACATCCGCGATACGGCCATTCGCCCCAATGGTCAGGGTGACATTCTCTTTCCAGCCCTCGGACGTCAGGGCGCTTTTGGCATGGATTTTCATGAGCAAATTTGATTTGACTTTCCTATTATGTGCATACATATAAGCTTTATATCTTCATATAACAATCGAATTCTACAGCCTGTCATCCATGTCTACGCTCCTTGAAAACGCGACTATTGCCACGCTATGCGGCCCATCTGCCTATGGCCTGATCGAAGATGGTGCGGTCGTGATCGACGGTGCGGCTATTGCCTGGGCCGGCGCCCGCGCTGACGTGCCAGCCGAGTTCTCAGCCGCGCAAGAGCAGAACATGCATGGCCGGTTGATCACACCGGCTTTGATCGATTGCCATACCCATCTGGTCTTTGGCGGCAACAGGGCGCAGGAATTCGAACAACGGCTGCAGGGAGCAAGCTATGAGGAAATTGCCCGCGCTGGCGGCGGCATCCTTTCTACCGTGCGAAGCACACGATCAGCCTCGGAAGATGAACTGGTCGAAATGGCCCTGCCCAGGCTGGATGCATTGATTGCCGAAGGCGTGGTGGCAGTAGAGATCAAGTCTGGCTATGGGCTGGACCTTGAAACCGAACTGAAAATGCTTCGGGCGGCCAAACGGCTGCAATTCCTGCGGCCGGTGTGTGTGAAAACCAGCTTTCTCGGCGCACATGCGGTTCCGCCGGAATACAAAAACCGTCCGGACATCTACCTGGACGAAATCTGCATCCCCGCACTTAGAGCTGCCGCGGCAGAAAACCTCGCCGACTATGTCGATGGGTTTTGCGAAAACATCGCTTTCAGCGCCGGTCAGATTGCGTGGGTGTTTGACGTTGCCAAAGAGCTGGGCCTGCCGGTCCGTCTGCATGCCGAGCAACTGTCCCGCCAGGGTGGTGTCGAAGTCGCGGCGGCCTATGAGGCTCTGTCGGCCGACCATATCGAATATGCCAATGATGATGATGCCAGGTTGATGGCTAAAAAAGGCATGGTTGCAACGCTGCTTCCAGGTGCTTTCTACACCTTGCATGAAACCCGGATGCCCCCAGTCGAAGCCTTCCGCAAACATGGAGTTTCGATGGCAGTTGCGACCGACGCCAATCCCGGATCGTCTCCGCTGTTTTCTCCGCTGTTGGCCATGAATATGGCCTGCACACTCTTTGGCCTTACTCCTGAAGAAGCCTTACGGGGTGTAACCGAAAACGCCGCGCGGGCACTTGGCCTTGCCGATACAGGTGTCATTGCTGCTGGCAACCGGGCGGACCTTGCGGTCTGGAACGTCTCCCATCCGGCTGAACTTGCCTACACAATTGGCTTGAACCCGCTCCATGAGCGCTGGTTCGCAGGAGTGAAGTAATGTTTCTGGAGCCTGGCAACACTTCCCTTGACCGCCTTGAGGAGATCTGGCGCGCCGAAAGCCCGGTCCGTCTGGATCCGGCGTCCCACAAGCAGATCCTGCGCTCTCATCAGCAGGTTGCCGATGCAGCAGCCGGGAGCGATCCCGTTTACGGTATCAACACCGGTTTCGGAAAACTCGCATCGATCAAGATCGAGCCAGAAAACACGGCGGTCCTTCAGCGCAATCTGATCTTGTCCCATTGCTGCGGTGTCGGCCCCCTGCTCGATCCGCGCACCACCAGATTGATGATGGTGCTGAAACTGCTGTCGCTCGGACGTGGTGCCTCCGGTGTGTCACCGGACACTATCCAGATCCTGGAAGACATGCTGGACGCCGACATTGTTCCGGCGGTCCCGTCTCAAGGATCTGTCGGCGCATCGGGCGATCTGGCACCGCTGGCTCACATGGCCGCCGTCATGATCGGCGAAGGCAAGGCAATTGTTGATGGGGAAACAATGCCGGGCGCCAAAGCGCTGGCGTCCAAGGGGCTCAAGCCGATTGAACTTGGCCCGAAGGAAGGCCTGGCGCTGATCAACGGCACCCAGTTTTCAACGGCGTGCGCGCTCGCGGCGCTTTTTGGCGCCTGGACAATCGTCAATGCCTCGATCGTTACCGCTGCGCTGACGACCGATGCGATCATGGGATCGACCGCACCGTTCCTGGACGAAATCCACCGACTGCGCGGACAGCCGGGACAGATTGAAGTTGCCGCCCGCATGCGGGCAATCATGGCCGGATCGGAAATCCGTGAAAGCCATCGCCACGGCGACACAAGAGTACAGGACCCATACTGCATCAGGTGCCAGCCACAGGTCACTGGAGCTGCCATAGATCTCTTGCGCTTTGCGGCCCACACACTGGAAATCGAAGCCAATGCGGCAACCGACAATCCTCTGGTCCTGAGCGAGAGTGGCCGGATTGTATCCGGCGGTAACTTCCACGCTGAACCTGTCGCCTTTGCAGCAGATCAGATCGCCCTGGCACTCTCCGAAATCGGGGCCATTGCTCAGCGGCGAATCGCGCTGATGGTCGATCCGACCCTGTCCTTTGACCTGCCGGCCTTCATGGCGCCTGCACCCGGTTTGAATTCCGGTTACATGATCGCGGAAGTGACCAGTGCCGCCTTGATGAGCGAAAACAAGCATCTGGCCAACCCGTGCTCAACCGATTCCACGCCGACCTCTGCCAATCAGGAAGATCACGTCAGCATGGCGGCCCATGCCGCGATGCGCCTGTTGCGCATGAACAGCAATCTCAGCCACATCGTCGCAATCGAGGCCATGTGCGCCGCCCAAGGCGTGGAGTTCCGCGCCCCGCTTAATACCAGCGACGGTCTAGCTCAGGTCATCACAACGCTGCGCGAGCAGATTCCGACACTGGAAAGTGACCGTTACCTCGCTGATGATATTAAAACCGCCGCCGGTCTTGTCACCACTGGCGTGCTGTTTGCTCATCTGAACATGCCGTCCCTCCTGGAGCCGGAGGCCCGCCATGCCCGTTGAGGTCAAAAGAGGCTCCAGTCCGATCGTTCTCGGTCTGCCACACACTGGTCTGTTCGTGCCACCCGAAGTAAAACAGTCGCTCAATGAACGGGGCAAGACACTTGCCGACACCGACTGGCACATCCACCAGCTTTACGACGGGTTGCTGGATGGCGTAACTACCGTCCGCGCCACCTTCAGCCGGTATGTGATTGATGCCAACCGAGATCCGGAAGGTGTCAGCCTTTATCCTGGAATGAACACCACCGGCCTCGTCCCGCTGACAGATTTTGAAGGCAAGGATATTTGGGTCAAACCACCAGAGGCAGACGAAATTGAGGCCCGGCGCCTCGCGTTTCATGCGCCTTATCATGCGGCATTGAAGCAGGAACTCGACAGAGTGAAAGCCGAGCACGGGATTGCGATCCTTTATGACTGCCATTCGATCCGGTCAGAAATCCTATTTCTCTTTGACGGCATCCTGCCTGACTTCAACGTTGGCACCAATAATGGGACGACCTGTTCACCTGCCATACAGGACCTTGTGGCCGATATCTGCGAGAAGGCCGGCGGCTATACCATTATCACCAATGGCCGGTTCAAGGGTGGCTGGACAACCCGCCACTATGGTCGGCCCAAAGACGGAATCCACGCCATTCAAATGGAACTGGCGCAATCAGCCTATCTGAAAACTGAATCCCATCCGTTTGAATACGATCCGGAAAAGGCGGAACGGCTCCGTGAGGTGCTCCGGCAGATCCTGCTGGCACTCAATACCTATGCTGTGACCGCACGCCCGAACACCAACACTCTTTCCCACCCGGAGGACACTTGAGATGACTGTCCATCACCCTGGCGCACGTCACAACACACGCGATATTTTTCCTCCGACGGGCACGGAACTCAACGCAAAGAGCTGGCTGACGGAAGCCCCAATGCGGATGCTGATGAACAATCTTCATCCGGATGTAGCCGAAAACCCGCATGAGCTGGTGGTTTATGGCGGCATCGGCCGGGCCGCGCGTACCTGGGACGATTTTGACCGGATTGTATCGAGCCTCAAGTCTCTGGAAGATGACGAAACGCTGTTGGTTCAGTCCGGCAAGCCTGTCGGCGTCTTCAAAACCCACAAGGATGCACCCCGGGTTCTGATCGCCAACTCCAATCTGGTTCCAAACTGGGCGAATTGGGATCACTTCCATGAGCTCGATAAAAAGGGCCTGGCCATGTACGGCCAGATGACCGCTGGCTCCTGGATCTACATCGGCACGCAGGGGATTGTTCAGGGCACCTATGAAACTTTCATGGAAGCTGGCCGCCAGCACTATGCAGGCAATCTCAAGGGCCGCTGGATCCTGACAGGTGGACTTGGCGGCATGGGTGGCGCTCAGCCTTTGGCGGCTGTCATGGCAGGTGCCTGCTGCCTTGCTGTTGAATGCGACGAAAAGAGTGCCGATTTCCGTCTGCGCACGCGCTACGTCGATGAAAAAACCCACTCGCTCGATGAAGCGCTAGAGATGATTGAGCGCTGGACCACGGCAGGTGAAGCAAAGTCGGTCGCGCTGATCGGCAACGCCGCCGACGTTTTCCCTGAACTGGTCAAACGCGGCGTAAAGCCAGACATTGTCACCGACCAGACCTCGGCCCACGACCCGGTCAACGGATATCTGCCGCTCGGCTGGACCGTTGCCGAGTGGAGAGCGAAAGCCGAGAGTGATCCGAAAGCCGTCGAAAAGGCCGCCCGCGCGTCGATGAAGATCCACGTGCAGGCGATGGTCGATTTCTGGAATGCCGGTGTTCCGACGCTCGACTATGGCAACAACATCCGTCAGATGGCCCTGGAAGAAGGGCTGGAAGACGCCTTCGCCTTCCCGGGCTTTGTACCGGCTTATATCCGGCCGCTGTTTTGCCGGGGCGTTGGTCCCTTCCGCTGGTGCGCGCTCTCCGGCGATCCGGAAGACATTTACAAGACCGATGCCAAGGTGAAAGAGCTTATTCCGGATGATCCGCATCTGCACAACTGGCTCGACATGGCACGCGAGCGGATCTCTTTCCAGGGACTGCCTGCCCGAATCTGCTGGGTAGGCCTGGGTCAGCGCCATCGTCTCGGCCTCGCGTTCAACGAAATGGTTCGGAGCGGCGAGCTGAAAGCGCCGGTCGTCATAGGTCGCGATCATCTGGACAGCGGCTCGGTGGCGTCGCCAAACCGTGAAACGGAAGCCATGAAGGACGGTTCGGATGCAGTCTCCGACTGGCCCTTGCTGAACGCATTGCTCAACACAGCCTCCGGCGCCACCTGGGTGTCGCTGCACCACGGCGGCGGCGTTGGCATGGGCTTCTCGCAGCATTCCGGCATGGTGATCTGCTGCGACGGCACGGACGATGCCGCGCGCCGGGTCGAGCGTGTGCTTTGGAATGATCCCGCAACCGGCGTTATGCGCCATGCGGATGCGGGCTACGAAATTGCGCTGGATTGCGCAAAGGAACAGGGGCTGAACCTGCCGGGAATCCTCGGCAAATAACAACAACGGCGGACAACCCCAAAAACCACCTTCCAACAGATGAGGACAGCATGAAAAGACGTGATTTTCTGAAAGCCGGTGCTATCGGCGCAACAGGAGCGGCCGCCACAACGTTGGCTGCACCTGCCATCGCACAGGATGTCCACCAGTGGCGCATGGTCACTGCCTGGCCGAAAAACCTGCCCGGTCCTGGTGTGGCTGCACAAATGCTGGCGGACCGCATCACCACACTCTCAGGTGGCCGCATTGAAGTTAAGCTTTTCGCTGCTGGCGAAATCGTCCCAGGCAACGGCGTTTTTGACGCGGTTGGCCAAGGCACAGCCGAGCTCTATCATGCTGTTCCGGCCTATTGGGGCTCCAAGTCCAAGGGCATTCTGCTGTTTGGGTCTCAGCCGTTTGGTTTGACAGCACCGGAACAGGCAGGCTGGCTGATCCATGGCGGCGGCCAGGCGCTTTATGATGAAATGTACGCCCGCTTCAATCTGAAGCCATTCTTGTGCGGCAACTCCGGTCCGCAATGGGCCGGCTGGTACCGCACCGAGATCAACAGCGTTGACGACCTTAAGGGCCTGAAGTTCCGTTCCACTGGTCTGGCTTCTGAAATGTGCTCCAAGCTCGGCATGGCTGTGCAGGCCATGAGCGGTCCGGCCATGTTCCAGGCACTGCAGTCCGGCGCTCTTGACGCGGGTGAATTCATCGGCCCGTGGACTGACAGCGCGCTTGGTTACTACCAGATCGCCAAGAACTACTATTGGCCGGGCGTCGGCGAGCCGTCTTCCGCAGAAGAGTGCGCGGTCAATCTGGATGCCTTCAATGCGCTGCCGGATGACCTGAAAGACGTTGTCACACAAGCCTGCGCCAGCCTCTACAACGATGTCCTGACCGAGTACAACACCAAGCACGCACAAGCCTTGACCAAATTGGTCGAGGAGCATGGTGTTATGGTGCGCAAGCTGCCGGACGACGTGATCGTCGCCATGGGCAACGCGGCTGGTGAAGTGATTGCGGACCTTCGCGCCGACGATGACGAGCTGGTCAAGAAAATTACTGAAAGCTTCCTCGGCTACCGCAATCTAATGCGGGGTTATATGCCCTATGCGGACAACGGCCAGATGAACGCCCGCATGCTTGACTACAAATACGACTAAGGCTCACACGGGCTGATCTTCACTAAAGGTCAGCCCAAAAGAGTATTTTGAGATCCGGGCTCGGGGGATCTTCGCAAACTCAAAAATTGCATGTGGCTCTTCGATCCCGGTTCGCGTTTCAATTGGCCGCGAAAACGCCTCGAATGGGAGCGTTTGCAGCCTGGCCGTCTTCCCATGGCTTGACCAGGGGATCCATTCCGTTTTCCTTGCCACGAACGGATGCGTCGTCAGGCCAGGAAATGGATTGGCGGATCAAATCCGGCAATGACGAAATGAAAGTTCGCAGGGAACAGGAAGACCGCGATGGAAAAATTGGCGGACGTGCTGGAACGCGTTAACTCCGTTATAGGCAACACGCTGTGCTGGGCGGCACTCGGCATGCTGCTCCTGCAGTTCGTGATCGTTCTTTTGCGTTATGTGTTCGGCTACAGCTTCATATTCCTGGATGAAGGTGTTCTCTATTTTCATGCTGCAATCTTCATGATCGGTGCCGGGTACACGTTCCTGGTCAACGCCCATGTCCGGGTTGATATCTTCTACGCAAAAGCTACCGAGCGCACCCGGGCCCGGATCGATATCTTCGGCCATCTGTTCCTGCTGACCCCGGCACTGCTCGTCCTGCTATGGTTTTCCTGGCCAACCGTTCGGGGTAGCTGGGCAATCCTGGAAGGGCCGATCTCTGTCGGCGGTATTCCGGCTTCCTTTCTTCTGAAAACTCTTATTCCCGCCTATTGCGTGCTTCTTCTGGTGCAAGGAGCGGCAGCCCTGATCCGTGATATTTCCCGCCTGAAAGACAGTCCCGCATGAGCCTGCCGCTTGATTTGATGATGTTCGGCGCGCTGATCGCCTTCATTCTTCTCGGCTATCCTGTCGCCTTCACCATCGCAGGTGTTGCCACAGGTTTTGCGCTTCTTGGCTGGGGGCTGGGCGAGTTCAACATTCAGCTTATGGGCGCTATGGGCCAACGCTTCTTCGGTGTTCTCACCAATCCCGTGCTCACAGCCATACCGCTGTTCGTGTTGATGGGTGTGATCCTGGAAAAAAGCCGGATCGCCGAAGAACTTCTGGAAACCATGGGCCGGCTGTTCGGCAAGATGAATGGCGGGCTCGGCGTATCTGTGGTTCTGGTCGGTGCGCTGTTGGCAGCTTCAACCGGCATTGTCGGTGCAACCGTTGTTGCCATGGGACTGATCGCGCTGCCAACGATGTTGCGCAATGGCTATGACCCAAAACTAGCATCTGGCATGGTCTGCACGGCAGGCACCTTGGGCCAGATCATTCCGCCTTCGACGCTGCTGATCATCCTGGCAGACGTGATGTCGAATGCCTTTCAGCAAGCGCAATATGCCCAAGGCAAATTCACCATCGAGACCATCTCCGTTGGCCAGACATTTGCTGCAGCCATGGTACCCGGTCTGCTGTTGGTCGCCGTCTACTGTGTCTACATCATTGGCCGCGCCAAACTGTTTCCCTCTGATGCCCCCGCGATGACCGAAAGCGTCGAGAAGCCGGATCTCAGGGAAATCGCATCGGCCATTGTCCCGCCGATCCTTTTGATTATTGCCGTGCTTGGTTCGATCCTCGGCGGCGTGGCCTCACCGAACGAAGCGGCTTCCGTTGGTGCAATCGGCGCAATCCTGCTCGCCGGACGCCGGCTAGGCATTCCCGCAAAACTGATCGTTCTGGCAACAATTTCGTTGCTGATCCTGGCTGTTGCGGCTGCGGCCTTCCCGGTTCGTTTGCAAAGGTCCGATGTGACATTTGGCGGCTATGTCTTGGCTGCGATCTACGCCGGTCTGGCGGTTTTTTCCATTAGCGTGGTGCTGAAAATCCTGCGGGCTGCCTTTGCTGACGGTCTTTTGAAATCTTCCCTGCTGTCGACCCTTACCGTCACGTCGATGATTTTTGCCACGATCCTGATGGCAAGTTTTTTCAGCCTGGTCTTTGTCGGCCTTGGCGGGGAAGAGCGGGTCCATGAGCTCTTGAAGGAAATGCCGGGCGGGCCGACAGGAGCTCTGATTTTCGCCATGCTGTTTGTCTTTGTGCTCGGGTTTTTCCTCGATTTCGTCGAGATCTCGGTAATCCTGCTGCCTGTACTGATCCCGCCCTTGATCATAATGGGCATCGATCCGATCTGGCTGACGGTTCTGATTGCGATCAACCTGCAGACCTCGTTCCTGACGCCCCCCTTTGGGTTTTCCTTGTTCTATTTACGCGGGGCCGCGCCCGACGAAATCTCCACAGGTCAGATCTACCGCGGAGTTGTGCCATTCATTGGCCTGCAGATCGCAGCCGTTGCCATTCTTTGGCTCTTCCCGATCATCGCCACGTGGCTACCCCGCTGGCTATACTGAGACAGGGGAAGTGGCCGGGTTATGTTTGGAAATACCTTTAAACACGAGGCTCCAGGCAGATGACCGGCTTTGTTATTGGCAAGGAACCACTGACGTGTGACCGGCTGATGGAGGCCGCCAGCAAGCCAGGTTCATTCACTCTGCACCCAGATGTCGAGAAAAGAGTCCGGGACTGCCGGGCCACCGTTGATGAAATCCTGGACCAGGACAATCCGGTCTACGGCATCAATACCGGCGTCGGCTCGCAAAAGGACTACCGGGTTTCAGGCGATCAGCTTGACGACTTTAACCGCAAGCTGATCCGGGGCCACGCTACCCGAGTACCCGGCGCAACCGCCACTCCCGATGTTGTGCGGGCGATGCTGATCATTCAACTGCATGAACTGGCATCCGGTTTCTCCGGCGCATCACCTGAACTGGTCGAACTGTTGCTGGATCTTGCGGCATCCAATGATCTGCCGAAGATCGACACCAGCGGATCGGTCGGCGCTTCCGACCTTGTCCCCCTTGCGCAACTGTCTGATTGGGTCTTGTCCCAACCTGAAGCCGTGCGCCTTGGCTTGCCAAAACCCAAAGACGCGCTGGCCATGATCAACTGCAATGCATTGAGTCTGGCCACAGGCGCCAAATGCATTGTTGAACTTGACCATCTCCTGCGCGGATTTGATCTTGCAGCCGCCGCTGCCATGGAAGGTTTCCGCTGCAACCTCGACGCCATCTCCGAGGCCGTCACGTCGGTCAACCCGAGGCAGGGCCAAAAAACATCAGCAGCGCGCATCAGAAATTTTCTTGAAAGAAGCACGCTGTGGCAGGAAGGCCAGAACCGGTTCCTGCAAGACCCATTGAGTTTTCGCACCGTTTCCCAGGTTCATGGCGCGGGCCTGGAACACGCTGCCAGTCTAACTGACGTCTGGAATGATGAATTGCAGGGCTGCGTCATCAATCCCTTGGTCAACGCCGGTCCGAAACCAGCCTATTCCCATGGCAATATGGATACGACGCGGATGACACTTGCCCTCGATGGCATGCGGCAAGTGCTTGCCAAAATGGCAGACCTGCTGGGTGAGCGTGTCCACAAACAGCAGTGGCCTGCGTTCTCTGGCTTGCCGATAGGCCTGGCGGAAGAAGGCGCACCTGCGAGTGGCGTCCAGTT
Source organism: Roseibium sp. (assembly GCA_965230705.1). Lineage (GTDB taxonomy): Bacteria > Pseudomonadota > Alphaproteobacteria > Rhizobiales > Stappiaceae > Roseibium. Next base: position 2,227,635 of record CBDDLN010000002.1, read on the forward strand.
TCTAAACCTCGGCCATATCACTGCCTCCCTGATCACTTCGGTGAAAATCTGGGCGAGCCCGCACCTCCTCCATTCGGCCGGCCAGATTGCGGACGGCGTTGAGGATACTGCCAGCAATGCAGTTCATTCCGTCCATGATCTGGACCGTCAGATCGATGCCTGCTGGAAGCTCATTGCACTGGAAGTCGTGATCGCCATCTGGGCCATTGAAAGACGCGGGCTGCCCCAAAGCGGATTGGGCGCGGTCATTTCCAGCCTACACCGGGAATGCGTAGATCAACTGCCGATCGGACGCGAAGGCGAAGAGGTTTTCAGCGTCAGCGCACTTGTTGAGACCGTGCGGAGGTTTGTGCACGCCCTGCAGAAGAACGGCTAACCGGCCTTTCTGGACTCCCTACGGGCCGCGGCAAGTTCCTTGGTGTAAGCAGCGATTGCTTCCAGATGTTGGGCAGCGGTTGCTGCATCCCGGTTTTCCAGGGCATCAGCCATGGCCTTGTGCAGATCCGCAATCCGTTCCCGGTCGCGCAGGCGGTAGACCAGCATGTTCATCAGCGGCTGCATGGCTTCCACAGCACCGGACAACTGGAACGCCAGCAATTGGTTGCCTGTCGACCGGGCGATTGCGCTATGGAACCGAACGTCCGACGCGCAGAACTCCTCATCGCTCAGGTCTTTGTCGCGCTGGCGGTAAACTTCTTCGCGCAAGTCCGCCAGGTCCTTGTCCGACCGCCTGTCCGCCGCCAGCCCAAGCGAGGCGGCTTCAAGGGTAAACCGAGCCTCAATGGCGTCTTCGAAAGCGATGTCATTCATGCCGATAAGCAGACGACAGGTTGTAACAAAACTGTCTTGCGCGTCATCCCAGGTCAGCCGGTTGACAAATGCCCCGCCGGACGAGCCGCGCTCGCTTCGGATCAGGTTCTGCGCTGCCAGCCTTTTGAGCGCTTCACGGACCGTTGACCGTGAGACGCCAAACCGTTCGGCCAGATCGGTTTCGCTCGGCAGCCGCTCCTCGACAACGAGCCGGCCTTCGATAATTGCGTCCCGGATTGCATTGGCGATTTGGGTCGACAAGCCTTCCTTCTGGATTGCTTCATACTCGATAGCCAAACCGCATTCCTTCCAAGATTCCGTGAGCTCCCGGTCAACCTAGGCAGAGGCTCTGGCGCCGTCAATGCATAATGTTTAATTGTCTGACAATTATTTGTTTGACTTTTAATGAAATTGAGATCAGCGTCAGATCAACAAAAATGGGAGGAAACGGTGAGCGTCATCGCCCGCCTGACATTTGGCCGCCAGGCTGCGTGGTTGCTGTTTTTCGGCAGCATCCTTTTTGCCTGGGCAGCCCTGTTTGCCATGCAGCCAGATATCCAATTGCCCGCTGGATGGCAGGCCATTGGCGCAGACTATCTGGCGTCACTTTGCCGTCCGACAGCATCGGACGCGGGTTATGGCGCAATCTTCGCCATGTGGGCCCTTATGTCTTTGGCCATGATGGCGCCAACAGCCTTCCCGGCGCTGCGCACCTTCTCCGACCTTCGCCATTCTGGCGCCGCGACGTCCGCAAGCTTCCTGAGCCTTTTTGCTGGTTATCTGACGGTCTGGATCGGCTTTTCAGTGATCGCGGCCCTGTTGCAGGTGGCCTTGGCCGCTCAAGGGGTGCTTGATCCCTGGGGCCGCAGCACTCTGACCGTCTTCAACGCTTTTTTGCTGGCCCTGGCGGGTACCTATCAGTTCAGCGCGCTTAAAGCCGCTTGCCTCAGAAGTTGTCAGAGCCCGATGGTCTTCTTCATGGGCAAATGGCGTGACGGCAATGCCGGCGCTTTCCGCATGGGGCTCGATCTCGGCGCCGTCTGCCTTGGCTGCTGCTGGGCTCTGATGTTGCTGGCCTTTGTCGCCGGCACCATGAACCTTGCTTTCATGGGGCTCGCGGCCCTTTTGATGACCCTGGAAAAACTGCCGTCTGTCGGACGCTATTTGAGCGCCCCGATCGGCTACGGGCTGCTGATCGCCAGCGGTCTCACCCTGATATCCACCCTTACGAATTATTTCTAAAAAACGGGAGACACTCCATGTCCGGTTGGGCCATTCGCGGAGAACTTATTCTCAACTGCAACTGCACGGTCTTTTGTCCGTGTGTCGTCTCACTTGGCAAGCATGCGCCAACTGAGGGCTACTGCCAGGCCTGGGCCGGTGTCCGCATCGACGAAGGCCACTATGAGGGCGAGGACCTTTCCGGCCTGAATGTCGGCCTGGTTCTCGAAATTCCCGGCCTAATGGCACGCGGCAACTGGAAGGCTGCGGCCTATATCGACGAGCGCGCATCCGATGCCGCTTACGATGGCCTGATCAAGATTTTCTCCGGACAAGCCAGGGGCACGACCGGTCTGTTCCGCGTTCTGGTCAGCGAATTCCTGGGCGCAGAGCGAGCCCCCGTCTCCTACACCAACGAAGGCAAGAAGCGCCGCCTGATCGTCGGCAAGGCAATCAAGGGTGAAGTCGAGCCGATCTCCGGCGGTGATCCGGACAAGGATGTGGTCGTTTCCAACACCGAATACTGGATGGGGCCGGACATTACCGTAGCCACCGCCAACCAGGGCCGTGTCCGCGCCTTTGGCCGGGTATGGGATTTTGATGGCCGCAGCGCCGAGATCTGCCAGATCGACTGGTCAGGTCCGGCAGCTGAAGCTGCAGCTTAAGGAGCAAGGGCCATGCAGGTCCCGTCCCTTTCCGTTTCACGGCGCACACGCCTGACGCCGTTTTCCCGCCGGGTCGAAGAAGCCGGCGTCAAAGCCTATACGGTCTACAACCACATGCTGTTGCCGACCGTATTTGAATCTGTCGAGGCCGATTACCGGCATTTGAAGACCAAGGTTCAGCTGTGGGATGTCTCTTGCGAGAGGCAGGTGGAATTGAAGGGGCCCGATGCGGGGCGCTTGGCACAAATGCTGACGCCCCGGGACCTGTCCGAGATGGCACCAGGCCGGTGCTATTATACGCCGATCGTCGACGAGACAGGTGGCATGCTCAATGATCCGGTGATGATCAAACTGGCCGAAGACCGGTACTGGGTATCGGTCGCCGACAGCGATCTGCTGTTCTGGATCAAGGGCCTTGGCTATGCCCTGCGCCTGGAGGTGGATGTCGATGAGCCGGACGTCTCGCCCCTGGCAATCCAGGGCCCAATGGCGGAAGACCTGGTCGCACGCATATTCGGCGAGCGCATCCGCTCCATCCGTTTCTTCTGTTACGACCACGTCGAGTTTCAGGGGCGCCGGCTGATCGCGGCGCGCTCGGGATACTCAAAACAGGGCGGCTTTGAGATTTACGTTGAAGGGTCAGACCTCGGCGAGCCGCTTTGGGACGCTTTCATGGAAGCTGGCGCGGACATGGATGTCAGGGCCGGATGTCCAAACTTGATCGAACGGATCGAGGGACGGCTGCTGTCCTACGGCAACGACATGACCCGCAACAACACGCCCCATGAATGCGGCCTTGGCAAGTTCTGCCAAACCCAGCAGGCGATCGGCTGCGTCGGGCGTGACGCCCTGCTGCGCGTTGCCGTTGAAGGTCCGGTCCGCCAGATCCGCAGTGTTGCCATTGACGGCGATCCAGTCCCGCCGTGTGATAGCCTTTGGCCAATCATTGCCGGCGGACGTCAGGTCGGGACAATCAGTTCCGCTGCCTGGTCGCCGGACTACCGGACAAATGTGGCGATCGGAATGGTGCGCATGACCCACTGGGACGACGGCACCAAGGTTCAGGTCGACACGCCCCACGGCATGCGGACAGCCACCGTTTGGGAAAAGTCCTTTAATGATCAGGGCGACTGAGATGCGTGACAACTTCGAAGCCTTTGACAAAACACCGGCAAACCACGTGCCGCTGTCACCCCTGTCGTTCCTGAAACGGACGGCGACAGTCTTTCCGGACCGGTGTTCGGTCATCTATAACGCCCGCAGATACACCTGGCAGGAAACCTATAAGCGCGTCAAACGCATTGCCTCGGCTCTGGAAAAGCGCGGCATTGGTCAAGGTGACACGGTCGCCGTGATGGCGGCCAACACGCCTGAGATGGTCGAACTCCATTTCGCAGTTCCAATGATCGGAGCCGTGCTGAACACCATCAACACGCGCCTGGAAGCCGAAACCGTGGCTTACATTCTGGACCATGGAGATGCCAGGTTGCTGATCGCCGACACCGGTTTCAGCGATGTCATTGCAGCAGCAAATGCTAAGCTCGACATGCCGGTTCCGGTAGTAGACATCGTTGACGCTGATGGCCCCGGCGGCACCCAAATAGGCAGTGCCAATTACGAGACGCTGGCAAGCGAGGGCGATCCGGACTTTGATTGGCGGGGTCCCGCCGACGAGTGGCAAGCCCTGGCGCTCAACTACACCTCCGGCACGTCCGGCCATCCGAAGGGCGTTGTCTACCATCACAGGGGCGCCTACCTGATGTCGATGGGGACGCCTGTCGCCTGGGAACTGCCGCGACATCCGGTCTACCTCTATTCCGTGCCCATGTTCCACTGCAACGGCTGGGGCCATGCCTGGACCATGACGCTGCTTGCCGGAACAATCGTCTGCCAGCGGGCCGTCACCGCAAAGGGGATTTTCGAGGCTATTGAGACCCACAAGGTGAGCCATCTGGGAGGCGCGCCAATCGTGCTTTCCATGCTGATCAACGCGGCGGAGGAAGACAAGCGGCCGCTCACCCATCCGGTCAAGGTCATGACCGCCGGTGCCCCACCGCCCGCTGCCGTTCTGGAAGAAACCAAGGCGCTCGGCTTTGAAGTGATGCAGGTCTATGGCCTCACCGAAACCTACGGCCATGTCACCCAAAGCCTCTGGCGCGAGGAGTGGGACGATCTCAGCGCCGCGGAACAGGCCGAGGTCCAAAGCTGGCAGGGCGTTGCATTCCCGATGACCGAAGAAGCCGCAGTTGTGGATCGCGAAACCGGCGCGCCCGTCCCCTGGGACGGCAAGACACAAGGCGAGATCGTCATTCGCGGCAACACGGTCATGAAAGGCTACTACAAGGACAAGGCGGCCACCGAAAGTGCGTTTTCCCGCGGGCATTTCAAGACCGGCGATGCCGCCGTCCAGCACCCAAACGGCTATATCCAGATCAAGGACCGGCTCAAGGACGTGATCATTTCAGGCGGCGAAAACATCTCTTCTGTTGAAGTCGAGGGCGTTCTTTACAGGCACCCGGACGTAGCCGCAGCTGCCGTTGTCGCCAAGCCGGATGACAAATGGGGCGAAGTGCCCTGCGCCTTTGTCGAACTCAAACCCGGCTCTGATCCGTCAGAAGAAGACATTATCGACTTCTGCCGCGCCAGCATGGCAGGCTTCAAGCGGCCCAAACAGGTAATCTTCGGCGAGCTTCCCAAGACCGCCACCGGCAAAATCCAGAAATTCGTCCTGCGTGAACGCGCAAGGACTGACGGCGATACGCCGCACACATAAGCAAAGGATCTCCCATGACTTTCAAGGCTCTCGTTGTTGAGAAAAACGAAGAAGGCAAGACAAGTGCTTCTGTTCAGGAGCTGAATGAAGATCGCCTGCCTGATGGAGACGTCACCGTCGCGGTGGAATATTCCACCGTCAACTATAAGGATGGCTTATGCATTGGACCAGGCGGCGGACTGGTGCGCAACTACCCGCATGTGCCGGGTATCGACTTTGCCGGCACCGTCGAGACCTCCTCAGACGACCGCTACAAGCCGGGCGACAAGGTTGTGCTGACCGGCTGGCGCGTGGGCGAAGCCTGGTGGGGCGGATACTCCGAGAAGGCCAGGGTCAAGGCCGACTGGCTAGTGCCCCTGCCCGATGGCCTGTCCACACGCGACGCCATGGCTGTCGGCACGGCCGGCTTCACGGCCATGCTCGCTGTCATGGCCCTGGAAGACCATGGCCTGAAACCGGGCAATGGTCCGGTTCTGGTCACTGGCGCTGCCGGCGGGGTCGGTTCCGTCGCCACCGCCATCCTCGCCAATCTTGGGTATGAAGTTGCCGGTGTCACCGGACGTCCGGAATCCGCAGACTACCTGAAGTCACTCGGTGCAACTCAGATTGTCGCCCGTGAAGAGATCAATGAGACCACCAAACGCCCGTTGGAAACGGAAACCTGGGCGGGCTGTGTCGATGCCGTCGGCGGGGCCATGCTTGCCCGCGTACTTGGCCAGATGAAATACGGCGCGTCAGTCGCGGCAGTCGGTCTTGCCGGTGGCGCAGGGCTTCCCGCAACGGTTATTCCGTTCCTGCTGCGTGGTGTGAACCTGCTCGGTATCGACAGCGTCATGCGCCCCTACGAGGACCGCATACGCGCCTGGAACCGGATTGCCAGCGACCTGCCCATGGACAAGCTGCAGGCGATGATCAAACCGGCCACCCTTGCCGATCTCCCGGACCTCGGCGCCGCAATCCTGAAAGGCCAGGTTCAGGGCCGCGTTGTTGTTGATGTAAAGGGATGAATTAGCAGACCCATAGCAGGGCGAAAGTGGTCGGCATCTTTAACAGGATCGACGCCACTTTCGCCCTTCTCCCGGCTGCATGTACATTCCAGCGCACCGAAAAACCAATTTGCACTTTCCTTGTATTGACCACCTTCCAAAGGTTTGCCACGCTCTGGTTTATTAAATTGGGAGGAATACATTGAAACCGTTTACATGGGCCCTTGGGGCCGCACTCGCGCTCGGCCTTTCCACCGGCGCATCTTTTGCAGCAGATACAACTTTGCGCATTTCGCTGCAGTTGCCGTTGAAGAGCCACCTCGGTCAGAATCTCGTTCTTTTCAAAGAGGAGGTTGAAAAGAACTCCAACGGCGAAATTAGTGTCGAAATTTATGATTCCGCGCAACTTTACAAGGACAAGGAAGTTCCGGCCGCTGTAGGCTCAGGCGCCATTGAAATGGGCGTTGCTTCCCTCACCCGTTATGTCGGCGACATTCCCGCCGTTGATATTTTCTATCAACCGTTCCTCTTTGACAGTGAAGAGAAGGTCCGTGCCGCTGTCGCGCCGGGATCGACAGTACGCGGTCCATTGGACGAAGCAATCAAGGGCACCGGTTCCACTGTTTTGTGGTGGCAGGCCTATGGCGGCGCGATCATGCTGTCCAATGGTGGTGCGATTAAAACGCCGAAAGACATGGAAGGAAAAAAAGTCCGCGTATTCGGCAAAACACTTGGCGACTTTGTAACGGCCGCGGGCGGTGCACCAACACTCATTTCCGGATCGGAACAATATCTCGCCTATCAGCGCGGTACTGTGGACATCGGCATGACTGGCGTCTCCGGCGTGAAATCCCGCAAGCTCTGGGAAGTGATGGACACGATCACCGTGACCAACCATGCGGATATCGAATTCATCGTTGTTGTGAATACCGATTTCTGGAACGGACTTTCCGATGCCCATAAGGCTGTCATTCAGGCAGCCGCGGTAACTGCGGAAAACGATGTGCGCAACCGTGTGTCAGAAATTGAAGCTGGCGCTTATGCGGCCGCCGAAGAAAATGGCATGACGGTCTACAAGCCGACGGCCGAAGAAATCGCTGCCTGGAAAGCGGTAAGCCAGCCGGTCTACTACGCCTACGGCGAAAAGGCCGGCGATCTTGGCAAGCAGGTCATGGACGCAGCCAACAAGCTGTAATCAGCAAACCCTGTTCCGATCGGGTCGCCAACCTATCCAAATCGGCGGCCTGACGGAATTGCGGCTCAGAAAATCCGGGGTGGCGGTTTGCTGTCTCCCCGGTCTTTCCATTCCAACCTGTTTCTGGACTTTCCCATGAAAGCCTTTGCGATCCTGCTACGGACGCTCGCCTGGGCGTCTGCAGCCTTGTTTATCTTCGCCGGCTGCATGCTCACATTTGAGGTTACAGCCCGCTATTTGTTTGTTGCGCCAACGATTTGGGCAGCGGAACTGTCCCAATTGTGCCTGATTTGGGGATCGATGATTGCCATGCCCTGGTTGCTCGGCGCTGGACGGCACATAGCTGTCGATGCGGCGACCAATCAACTTGGACCAACGGCACAACGCGCCTGTCAGGTCCTTGCAATGACCTTCGTTGCAGGCTTCAGCGCAGTGGTCGCCTGGAAAGGTGCCGGGATTTTCCATGACTCCTTTGAACGCGGCCGGACAACCGGATCCATGCTGGATTTGCCCACCTGGGCGTCGGAACTGGCAATCCCGGTTGGCTTTGCGCTGCTCTTTCTGCAGGCCTTGATAGAACTTTCAAAAGCGGTCCGTGGACCGGTCTCTTATGGCGGGGCCGGACATTGACAACGATCCTCATTCTCGCAGCGCTGTTCGCACTGCTTCTCATCCGGGTACCGGTCGCATTTACCCTTGGCGGACTGGGCCTTGCCTTGCTCCTGTTTGGCGGCTTTTCGCCTTTGATGGCACCACAAGCGATCCTGTCCACTTTGGACGGTTTCATCCTTCTGGCTGTTCCGCTCTTCCTGTTGATGTCCAACATCCTGCTGAAGGGCGGCGTCGGGAAGGATCTGTTTGCAGCCGTTCATGCCTGGGTGGGTCATTGGCCAGGCGGATTGGCCGTGGCCACGATCGTTTCCTGCGCAATCTTTGCCGCGATTTCCGGATCGTCCGTTGCAACAGCAGCCACCATAGGCACTGTTGCAATTCCCGAAATGATCAGCCGGGGCTATGAGAAGAAATTCGTCTACGGCTTACTGGCCGCAGGCGGGACGCTTGGCATATTGATCCCACCTTCGATCCCGATGATCGTATATGGTTTTGTTACCGAACAGTCGGTGATCGCGCTGTTTCTGGCCGGCATCGGCCCAGGGCTCCTTCTGGTCGCCCTTTTCATCGCATTTGCCATGATCTACGCACGTTGGTTCGGTGGCTATAAACCTGAACCTGCCGCAAGCGCCAGGGAACGGGTTACCAGCACAATTCGTGCGCTGCCGTCCATCGTCCTGGCTATGGTGGTAATCGGCGTCATCTACACCGGGATTGCGACCCCGACGGAAGCCGCTGCAATCGGATTTGCTGTTGCCCTTCTGATCACCGGCCTCTATCTGCGCACGCTGACCTGGCAGGGTCTCAAGGAAGCAGCCTTTGACAGCATGGTGACAACGGTTGCCATTCTGTTGATCGTTGCCGGAGCCAAGGTCTTCGGCAAAGCCATCACGCTTTACCGGATCCCTCAGGAAATCTCGATGTTCATTGGCCAGAACATCGACACCCCAATTGCATTCATTCTGGTGGTATCGGTCGTATTGCTGATCATGGGACTGGTCTTTGAGGCACTTTCCATGGTGTTGATCATGACGCCTGTGCTGTTGCCTGCGGCGATGGCATTGGGGTTCGACCCAATCTGGTTCGGCGTCTACATGGTCGTGATGGTTGAATGCGCCCTGATCACGCCGCCTGTCGGACTGAACCTTTATGTGATCCAGTCAGTGGCCAAGTCCAGCCTCGCAGAGGTCTCCAGAGGAGTCCTGCCCTTCCTGGCCTTGATGTTGCTGAGCGTTGTCGTGCTCTACATTTGGACCGATCTGGCCCTCTATATTCCCTTCAAGCTCTAAAGGACCTTTCATGCCGTCTCAGGCCGACAAACTCCGTGCCCTGCTGTCGCAAGACAAACTCAATGTCATGCCGTGCTGTTTTGATGCGCTCTCGGCAAAACTGATCGAACAGGCGGGGTTTGACCTGACCTTCATGTCGGGCTTTGCAACCTCTGCGTCGCGGATCGGCCAGCCGGATCTGGGGCTGATGTCATATGCAGAAGTGCTCGATCAAGCGCGCAACATCACGGATGCGGTCCAAATCCCGCTGATTGCCGATGGCGATACCGGCTACGGAAATGCCATGAACGTGCGCCGGACCGTCACCGGCTTTGCCAAGGCCGGCGCGGCAGCCGTCATGATTGAGGACCAGCTCGCCCCGAAACGTTGCGGCCATACGCCCGGAAAGGCGGTGGTTGCCCGCGACGAGGCCTTTGACCGCATTCGTGCCGCCAATGACGCCAAGCTGGCCGGCGCCGACATCCTGATCCTTGCCCGCACCGACGCCCGCCATGATCATGGGCTTTCCGAAGCCATAGACCGGGCTGCGAAATTCAAGGAACTGGGCGCGGACATTCTCTTTGTCGAAGCGCCAAAAACGGTTGAGGAAATGCAAACCGTCTGCCGCGAATTGCCGGGACCGAAAATGGCGAACATCGTGGAAGGTGGCGAAACTCCGCAACTCTCCCACAAAGAGCTGCAAGACATCGGCTTTGCAATTGCTGCCTACCCGCTCACCCTGATGGCAAGCGCCATGCAGGCGATGGTCGGCACGCTGGCCAGGCTAAAGGCAGATGAAGACCGGACGCCTGACCTGATGAATTTCACGGATCTGCGCGAACGCATAGGCTTCAACGACTACTATGAAACCTCCGCTCAATATGAATCCGCAAAGCGGGATTGAGCTGAAAGGATTAGGAATGGAGCACCCGGTCCAGATCGGTGATGACCTGGGCTTGCTCGGCTGCCTCGGCTAGAAAAACCATGCACTTTCCTTGACTCTCCTACCCATTTGCGCCATAGACCTCGCCGACTCCATATGAGTGACTGACAATTCGATCCGCCGACCGGGACCCGTAAAGGTGTAAAGAGAGCCCGGAGGTCAACATCCGACAGCGCGATGCGCCCTCGGGTGTTTTTCTGCTTTGCGCGGGTCGTTCCGGGTTTTGCCCGGGTGCCGGACACCCCATATGGCCGGGAGATCCTCCCGTAAATGCAATGCCTAAGGACCTTTTGATGTTTGAAAGCCTGTCCGACCGTCTCAGTGGAATTTTCGACAAGCTCACCGGCCGTGGTGCGCTGTCGGAAAACGACGTCAACGAAGCGCTGCGCGAGATCCGCCGCGCGCTGATCGAGGCTGACGTCGCGCTGCCGGTCGTACGCTCCTTCACCGACAAGGTCCGTCACCGGGCGGTTGGCGCGGAAGTCGTCAAGTCGGTCACGCCGGGCCAGATGGTCGTCAAGATCGTCCACGACCAGCTGATCGACATGCTGGGCGCGGAAAGCCAGGGCGTTGATCTGGGTGCGGCGGCCCCGGTTCCGATCATGATGGTCGGCCTGCAAGGCTCCGGTAAGACGACCACGACGGCGAAGATCGCCCGCCGGCTGACCCAGCGCGACAAGCGCAAGGTCCTGATGGCCTCGCTCGACACGCGCCGTCCGGCGGCCCAGGAACAGCTGAAGGTTCTGGGCGAGCAGAACGACGTCGACACCCTGCCGATCATTGAAGGCCAGGGCCCGGTCGAAATCGCCAAGCGCGCCATGTCGGCCGCCAAGCTTGGCGGCTATGACGTGGTCATGCTCGACACCGCCGGCCGCATCCACATCGACGAGCCGCTGATGGTGGAAATGGCCGAGGTCAAGGCCGCCGCCAACCCGCACGAAATCCTGCTGGTCGCCGATGCCCTGACCGGTCAGGACGCGGTCAATCTTGCCAAGAGCTTTGATGAGCGGGTCGGTATTACCGGCATCGCCCTCACTCGTATGGACGGTGACGGCCGAGGCGGCGCGGCGCTTTCCATGCAGGCGGTCACGGGCAAGCCGGTCAAGCTGATCGGTACCGGTGAAAAGTCCGATGCACTTGAAGACTTCCACCCCAAGCGGATCGCCGACCGTATTTTGGGCATGGGCGACATTGTCTCGCTGGTGGAAAAGGCGGCCGAGGCCATCGACGCGGAAAAAGCCGCGGAGATGGCCAAGAAGATGCAAAAGGGTCATTTCGACCTGAATGATCTGGCCGAACAGCTCAAGCAGATGGAAAAGCTCGGCGGCATGTCGGGCATGATGGGCATGCTGCCCGGCGTCGGCAAAATGAAAAAGCAGATCGATGCCGCCGGCCTTGATGACAAAATGTTCAAGCGCCAGGTCGCCATTATCCAGTCAATGACGCCGAAGGAGCGGTCCAAACCGGACCTACTGAAGGCCAGCCGCAAGAAGCGCATTGCGAGCGGCTCCGGCGTCCAGGTCTCCGAAGTCAACAAGCTTTTGAAGATGCACCGCCAGATGGCGGACATGATGAAAAAGATGGGCAAGGGCAAAGGCATGCTCGGCAAGATGATGGGCGGCCTGACCGGAATGGGCGGCATGCCGAATGTCGACCCCAAACAGCTTGAGGAAATGGCCAAGTCCGGCCAGTTGCCGGGCGGCGGTGAATTGCCCAAGGGCTTGCCGGGTGGCCTGGGCGGCCTGCCGGGCGGTCTTGGCGGCGCTCCAGGCATGCCGGGCCTTCCGGGCCTCGGCGGACCGAAAATGCCGGGCGGCCTCGGCGGTCTTCCGGGCATGGGCAAAGGCAAGAAAAAATGAGTGTGAGCGACGCGGAAAACAGGCTCGGTGAAAATCCGGCCGTCACCGAGTTGAAGGCCCTGCGGTCGTCCATCGACAACATCGATGCGGCCCTGGTGCATATGCTCGCCGAACGTTTCAAATGCACCCAGAAGGTGGGTGTACTGAAAGCAACCAACGACCTGCCGCCGGCTGATCCGGCGCGGGAGAAGATTCAGATCGAGCGGCTGCGGACCCTGGCGGCCGACGCAAATCTCGATCCTGATTTTGCCGAGAAATTCCTGAACTTCATCGTGAAGGAAGTCATTCGGCATCATGAAGCCATTGCCGCTGAAAACGGCAAATGAACAACTGGAGAATGTAACAATGGCTACCAAAATTCGCCTGGCACGTGGCGGTTCCAAGAAGCGCCCTTACTACCGCATCGTTATCGCTGACATCCGCGCACCGCGTGATGGCCGCTTCATCGAAAAGGTTGGTTCCTACAACCCGCTGCTGCCGAAAGATTCTGAAGACCGCGTCAAGCTCGACGTTGAGCGCATTCAGTACTGGCTCGGCACCGGCGCCAAGCCGACCGACCGCGTCCACCGTTTCCTCGACGCTGCTGGCCTGTTGAAGCGCGAGCCGCGCAACAACCCGCAAAAGGCTCAGCTCGGCCAGAAAGCCCAGGAGCGCCTGGATGCCAAGAAGCAGGCTGAAGAAGAAGCCGCAGCTGCTGCTGCCGAAGCTTCCGAAGAAGCTGCTGCTGAGTAAGGCTGAACCACGATGCGCCGGTTGGCAAACAGGATGAGACCGGGCCATGAGTGACGGCATTAAAGATAAAGTCCTCATGGCAACAATCGGCGCAGCGCACGGAATTCAGGGCGAAGTGCGGGTCAAGCCCTATGGCGATGACCCGCTCTCGTTCACCGATTACGGACCACTGACTTCTGAAGATGGCAAGCGCGTCTTTGAAGTCCTGAAGGCCCGTGTCAAAAAGACGGTCGTCGTCACCCGGTTTGAGGGGATCGATACCCGTAACCAGGCCGAAGAACTGAATGGCCTGCATCTCTATATCCACCGCGATCAATTGCCGGAAACGGAAGAGGACGAGTTTTACTACTCAGACCTCAAGGGCCTGTCTGTGCAAACAACAGACGGTGAGGAGCTCGGCAAGGTGGTGGCTGCTCAGGACTTTGGCGCCGGCGACCTGCTGGAGGTCCGCCCCAAGCGCGGCCGGACGTTCTACGTCCCCTTCACCAAGGTGTTTGTCCCGCAAGTGGACGTTGCTGGCGGAAAGATCATCGTAGACCTGCCGGACGATTATTTTTCAGAGTCTGATCCGGAAAAGACGGGCACTTCTGAGTGAACCGGCTGAAGCCCTAATCCTTCAAGGTCGAGCGAAGCCGGAACAACACGTTCCGCCTGACGGACTTCCGAGCGGATCAAGGCAATCAATGTCACGACAATCGCGACGCCGACTCCATTTGCCAGAGTGTCAGCCAGGGATGACTCGTGATGCGGCAGAAAGCCTTGCACGATCTCGCCAGCGATGCCCATTCCAAAGGCTGCGAGCGCGGAAATTCTGAGGCGGCAGCAAAACAGCGCGTGAATGGACAGGGTCAAAAGGGCAAAGAACCCCACATGAATAACCTTGTCGTAAGGATGGCCGACGCCCGTGTTGAAAATCAGCCCGACAAGCACGCCAAACGCCAGAAGCCCCGCAAGCGGTAAGATGCGGCTGATGGAGATATCCAGATAGTGGCGGTCGACCTGTCGCTGAACAAATCCTGGCAACTTCAATCTGAAAACGGGCATTTTGAAAACGGGCACGATTCAATCCTTTGGCATTTCACCACCCTCGCGCGCGGATGATTAACAAGGTCCTTATAGGTTCCTTGAAAGCGCCTTGTCCCAATCAAATTATTGAGCAGGTTTAAAGAAGTGTTAAAAGGCCGCCGGTACGCCACTCTGTTTCGCAAACCACGGAAAAGAAATCATGGCCTTCAAGGCAACCATCTTGACGCTTTATCCGGACATGTTCCCGGGCCCCTTGGGTCAAAGCTTGTCAGGGAAAGGTCTGGACCGTGGACTCTGGCAGTTGGAAACCAGCCAGATCCGTGACTTTGCCACAGACAAGCACCGCTCGGTTGACGATACGCCTGCAGGAGGCGGAGCGGGCATGGTCCTGCGCGCCGATATTCTGGCTAAAGCGATCGACGGCAGCGTCGCGCAAGACGACCCCCGCCCAAAATTGCTGATGAGCCCACGCGGCAAACCTTTCACCCAGGACCGGGCCCACGCGCTGGCTGAAGGGCCCGGCGCCGTGATCGTCTGTGGGCGGTTCGAAGGTGTCGACCAGCGGATCATCGATGCCCGGAGCCTGGAAGAGGTGTCGATCGGTGATTTCATCCTGTCGGGCGGTGAAATTGCCGCGATCACGATGCTTGATGCCATCGTGCGGCTAATCCCCGGCGTGATGGGCAATATGGAAAGTGCGGAAACGGAAAGTTTCGAGGCCGGCCTTCTGGAGCACCCGCACTACACACGCCCTGTAGACTTCGAAGGGCTACCAATCCCGAACGTCCTGACTTCTGGCAATCACAAGAAAATCGCGGAATGGCGGCAACAACAGGCGGAAAAACTGACGCAGGAACGCCGGCCTGATCTTTGGGATGAATACATCAAGGGATCTTGAGCGCCTACCGGCCTTTGGGGAGGCGGGCAAGCATTTGCGTGCCAAGTCGAACCAGCTCTGATTGCGACCTGGAACCAGTCTTGGCATGAGCACTAGCCAGCTGATTACGCGCGGTGTTATAGGACACACCCATGCGTTCGGCAGCCTCTCGCACCGTCGCGCCCATGATGAGCTCCTGAAGCAAGGCACTTTCGCGCGCACTCAAACCCAACCCGACTTCCAGGACCGACAGGTCACTGGGAGGGCGGTCAGCGGGATCAAATATCGTGACTAGCAGCGGCAGGGAGTGGGACAAAAAGGGCGCCAGTGTCGGATGCACCTGATCACGTGTCTTGATCGGCAGCACATATGCTATGCAGCCACCAATACCGGTACGGCCGAGTGGTACCGGTCCGGCCGGCAGACCATGGGCAAAGGCCTCATGAATGACCGCCCCCAATGCACTTCGGATTTCCATATCCGGCGAGCTCAGATAACTGCCTTTGGTAATCTGCAATTCCGGACGGGAACGCAACAGCCTTTCGGCGTTTCCGTTTAGGTGCAAGACTTTCCGGCTGTTGGTAACAACGAAGGCTGCTGTGGGAATCTGCTCAAGCCAGAATCCGTGCGTCTCACCTTCAATTTCCCGCCGATTGACTTCCAAAAGCAGTTGGAAAGCTCCTTGGCAATGAGGGCGGAGGAACCGCATCACATCCAGTACGTGCGCTTCTTCCTTCTCTCCCAGCTCTTTGGGAAGATTTGCGGCAATGAATGCAGAATCGTTGCCGTGCCGGTGAAGCACGATGCCAAATGCCCGGTTGATATTGCAGTGGGACGCCAGAAACTCGTGATAGAAGTCAGTCCGCTCAACTTCTTCCGGCAAGATCGAGTGCGCGGTGATCGATACTTCGGATACATCGCAGGTCAGCGCGAGCGGCGGAAAAGGGTTGGCGGTCTCTGCCATGGCCAGATGCAGCTCTGCGTCCGGCCCATGATTATACATCGCACAGTCATAAAGCTCATTCTTGAAAACGCATTGAGCCTGATACGAAATCGGTAGATCTGGATAAGCCTTTGCAAGATCGGCCAAAACACCGGATAGCCCACCGTCGAGCAAAGCCGACGAGTAAAGTTTATTCAGCAGGACTTCCGGTGACTGAATCATACGAAACTCAACATCTTCCGCACTTTTTTCCACCAATATCCTCAAAACATACAGCAAAAATCACAAAACAATAGTGCATTTGCATCATTCGCAAGATTTGCAGCTGACATACCCTACAGATACCGAAGGGAAATTCTGATCGCAGACGTTGCAGCAATTTCAGCAATAAAGCGGCCTTTCCTGGGACCCGCGGTTGAAAAACCATACCAGGGGGTTTCTGTTCGGATTTCAGCAGCACTTTTAATGGGCATCTGCGGCGGTCGGCTTGTCCGGCCGCCGTTTTTTAGCTGCTCAGCACCATGCGAACGCCAAAAAACACATGACAATCCGGCACTGATCCTGTAATACGCGCGTCGATTGGATCGGTATCTCGATTCCGCGTGCGTCCGCGTGCGCGATTTGAGATGTCTAATGACCCGGTCCGGAAACAGATGTCACCATGGCCCAAAGACGGTGAATTCGTCCCCGCTTGAATTTTTGCAGCGGTGGCCGCTCTGACCGCTTTGTAATTGAAAAGGGAAAAATGCCATGAACATTATTGAGCAGCTTGATGCCGAAGAAATGGCGAAAATCGAAGGTCAGCGCAAGCTTCCTGAGTTTTCTCCCGGCGACACCGTCCGCGTTCTCGTGAAAGTGACGGAAGGCAACCGTACCCGTACCCAGGCTTACGAAGGCGTATGCATCGCCCGCTCCGGCGGCGGCATCAACGAAAGCTTCACCGTCCGCAAGATTTCCTACGGCGAAGGTGTTGAGCGTGTCTTTCCGCTGTTTTCACCGATGCTTGAAGGTGTGGAAGTTGTCCGCCGCGGTAAGGTTCGCCGTGCGAAGCTTTACTACCTGCGTGACCGCCGCGGTAAGTCTGCCCGTATTGTTGAAGCAACCAACGCCCGCGCCAAGCGCCTGAACGAAGAAGTTCGCGCAGATGCAGCGGCAGCAAAGGCTGCGAAGGCCGCTGAAAAGCAGGCCCAGGCAGAAGCTTCTGCTGAAGACGCAGCAGAATAAGAGCGCGTCTCATCGTTGCTGACACGGAACAGGCGGCCCACATGGCCGCCTTTTTCATTTTGGCGGCCCCATACGCCATCGATGCCTTTCAAGCGCAGTTGACAAAACCTCAACTCAACACGCTTGACCTCAGGCGGTGCGATGGTTCATTGAAATGCCACGAAAGGGAAATGCTGCCAGGCGGCAATTTCCAGCACTAGAAAACAGGCAAGACTGCCCCACCAGATATTAATCCGGCAGGAGGCGGGCGCGAGAATGAAAAGCCTGTTGCGGTTTCAGGAGAGAACCCATGACAAAGGCCAGAACCCTTTACGACAAAATCTGGGACGATCACATCGTCGACGCCCAGGATGACGGCACAACACTGCTGTACATCGACCGGCATCTTGTCCATGAGGTGACCAGCCCACAGGCCTTCGAAGGACTGCGCATGTCCGGCCGCAAGGTCCGCCAGCCCGGCAAAACCCTAGCTGTCGTAGACCACAACGTGCCGACCACAGACCGGCGCGACGGCATCAAGGATCCTGAATCGGCGCTTCAGGTTGAAACGCTCGCCAAAAACGCGGCCGAGTTTGGTGTTGAATACTATTCCGAACTCGATATGCGCCAGGGCGTTGTTCACATTGTCGGACCAGAACAGGGTTTCACCTTGCCTGGCATGACAATCGTCTGCGGCGACAGCCACACTTCGACCCACGGCGCGTTTGGCGCTTTGGCGCACGGCATCGGCACGTCCGAAGTCGAACACGTTCTGGCAACCCAGACGCTGATCCAGAAAAAAGCCAAGAACATGCTGGTTCAGGTCAACGGAACGCTGCCGCAAGGCGTGACCGCCAAGGACATCGTTCTTGCCATCATCGGCGAAATCGGAACTGCTGGCGGCACCGGCTATGTCATCGAATATGCAGGCGAGGCTATCCGTTCCCTATCCATGGAAGGCCGGATGACGGTCTGCAACATGTCTATTGAAGGCGGCGCCCGTGCCGGCATCATCGCTCCGGACGAAAAGACGTTCGAATACGTCACCGGCCGCCCGAAAGCACCAAAGGGCGCAGCGCTGGAGCAGGCACTTGCCTACTGGAAGACCCTGCACTCCGATGAAGGCGCAGAATTTGACAAGGTCGTCACTCTCGACGCTGCCAACCTGCCGCCGATCGTCAGCTGGGGCTCCTCACCGGAAGACGTTGTGTCTGTCCGCGGTGTTGTACCCAACCCGGACGAGATCGATGAAGAAAACCGCCGCGCTTCCAAGTGGCGTGCTCTTGAGTATATGGACCTGAAGCCTGGCACCAAGATCACCGACATCAAGATCGACCGTGCCTTTATCGGCTCGTGCACCAATGGCCGCATTGAAGATCTTCGGGCGGCTGCAGCCGTAGTCGGCAACCACAAGGTCAATGCGGACGTGGAAGCCATGGTCGTCCCGGGCTCTGGCCTCGTCAAAGAGCAGGCCGAAGAAGAGGGTCTGGATGTGATCTTCAAGAACGCCGGTTTCGAATGGCGTGAACCGGGCTGTTCCATGTGCCTGGCCATGAACGCCGACAAGTTGAAGCCGGGCGAGCGCTGCGCCTCCACTTCCAACCGGAACTTTGAAGGCCGTCAGGGTCACAAGGGCCGTACCCATCTGGTGTCGCCTGCCATGGCCGCAGCCGCTGCTATTGCCGGACATTTCGTCGACATCCGGGAATGGACCTCGAATTGATTCGGCGAAATTGCTGAAATTGATGGGCGCCGCTTGGGCGCCCATTTTTTTTCCATAAGCCCGTATGACCTAGTATGCGCCTTACTCCGGTTATTTCGGTCGGCAGTTCAAATAGTTAAATGCAGTTAAAACCCCGGCTTCCGGCAACTGACCGGTGACGACCGCTGCAAATATAACGGGCTTCACAAGAGTGTCATCGGCACTCTACAATACTCCCATCCCATGAGGACTGGCTTGAGCGTCCAACTGGCCGGACGTCCGCCGTCCGATCAGGCATGAGGAGTGAGTGGTGACGATTGCGGTTTCGTCGGGAGCCCATCCGGCTTTGCTACTGAATGCGGACTACCGACCGTTGAGCTATTATCCCCTGTCCCTGTGGTCATGGCAGGACACAGTCAAGGCCGTGTTTCTGGACCGGGTGAACATCGTGTCGGAATATGAAACGACTGTTCGAAGTCCGAGCTTTGAGTTCCGATTACCGAGCGTCGTTTCTCTCAAGACTTTTGTAAAACCAAGCCGTTTCCCTGCCTTTACCCGTTTTAACGTCTTTCTTCGCGACAAATTTCAGTGCCAGTATTGCAGTTCAAAAGATGAGCTGACCTTCGATCACCTGATCCCCCGCTCCAAAGGCGGACAGACAACCTGGGAAAACGTGATCACAGCCTGCTCCCCCTGTAATCTCCGCAAAGCCAACAAGTCCTGTGAACAGCTCGACATGTGGCCAATGCACATGCCTTTCAAGCCGACCATTCAGGACCTTCACAACAATGGCCGCGGCTTTCCGCCAAACTATCTGCACGAAAGCTGGCTGGATTTTCTCTATTGGGACACCGAACTGGAACCCTAGGATTTTTCAGGCGTTTTCCCGGTTGAGTTCTATTGGGGTAAGTGACGCTTAACCCAAACGGCAAGCTGTTTCCGATTTATTGCTAATTTTAACCAGATCGAACAACCGATCCCCGATATTAGCGCCAAGTGCAATTTCGGGACCTCCGTCATGATGTCTGCCATCCGCAAGAAACTCGAACTGAAAACCCAACAGTTCGCCAAGGATACGTCCGGCTCCATTTTGCCGATCATGGGGGTACTGCTAGTCGTTTTGGTGGTCATTGCAGGCTCTGGAATTGACTACAGCCGATCCGCCAACGAACGCACAAAAATCGCCAATGCGCTGGATGCGGCTGCGATCACGGTGGCGTCGAAACTGTCATCCTCCGTTATGACCGACGACGAAGTGGATGAGGCTATTGCTGAAGCCTTCTCAGCCAACTTGCCGGCCTCGGACTATAAAGATTCTGCCATTTCAAATCTGCAATACGAGTTGGATTCGGACGCCGGAACAATCCGGATCTGGTCTAATATTGCCGTGCCCAATATGTTTATTTCGGCCGGCGGAATTGGCCCGGATGCGTTTACGGTCGGCGTGGAAAGCGTCGTCAACTACTCAAGGTTCGATGTCGAACTGGCGCTTGTTCTTGATGTCACCGGTTCCATGAGTGGCGAAATTGGAGACCTGCGTGAAGCGGCCAGCGAGTTGGTCGAAACGCTTATTCCTGAAGGTACGATCGATGGGAAGGTAAGAATTTCAGTCGTGCCTTACAGCGTTGGCGTCAACCTGGGCACCTATGCGGACGATGCGACAGACGGCGAAAGCAACAAGTGTGCTACGGAACGTATTGGCGACGAGCAGTACACTGACGCAAGTTATACTGTCGAGCCTATCGGCGATGGCTCAGGAACCTACCGTGATCACGATTGTTCCGACTCGCTGCTCCTGCCATTGACCGACGATCGTGATGACTTGCTCGATAATATCGATGACCTGACCACCCGTGGATACACTGCAGGCCAGACCGGGATTGGCTGGGGCTGGTATACGCTTTCACCGAACTGGTCCGGCCTTTGGCCGATGGACTCCGCTCCTGCTTCTTATGGCGATAGCGACGTTCTGAAGTTTGCCGTGGTCATGACCGACGGTGCGTTCAACACATATTACACCCAGAAAACCTGGACCAAGAAACAGTGTAATAAGCAAAAGAATAAGGGCAAATACACCGGCTCGTGCAAGTCAGGAACAAATACCTACTGGGTGGAAAAATCGAGCAGCGGATTCAATGGAACGTCCTCCAAAAGGGGGAAAAAACTCTGCAACGCGATGGATAACGCGGGAATTCAGATCTACGGCGTCTACTTCGGCGACGATTCTTCCTCTGACGGAGCAAAAGTCATGGAGGACTGCGCCTCTTCCAGCTCCACCTACATTCATGCAGCCGATGGTGATGACCTCATTAGCGCCTTTTCCAAGATCGCAAATGAGATCCAGTCGATTTACCTTTCGAAATAGGCCTGCAAACGAGCAGATGACAGGCTCTGTCAAGTTTTAGTCAAACTCGAAAAACACGGTTAATTTTTCAACAAAGCTTTTTAATTATCCTCTCCCGGTCAATTATTTGGAGCGGCCGGGTGAAGCGCGCCTTAATTCAAAAACTCTTTCAAAGATTCTGTTCTGACAGAGCCGGGTCTGTGCTCCCCATATTTGCCGGTATGGCGGTCATCCTGATTGTCGTTGCCGGTTCAGCGGTAGACTATTCTAGAGCAGTAGCCAATCGCGAAAAGGTCGGTCACGCGCTAGACGCGGCAGCCCTCTCTGTCGCTGCTGAATTGTCAACTTCGCTAATGACTGAAAGCCAGATTGAAGCGGCTCTGGAAGAAGCGTTTTCCGCAAACCTTCATACTCATGGTCTGGATGAGTCAGCGATCTCCAATCTCAACCACACTCTCGACACAAACAATGGCGTTCTCGCGGTTTCATCATCGGTGACTGTTGATACGCAGTTCATCAAACTGGGCGGCATCGGGCCCGATGATTTGACAGTAGGCGTCAACACTGAAGTCAACTATTCCAGCTTTTACGTTGAACTTGCATTGGTACTTGATGTTACCGGGTCCATGGGCTCTGACATTGATACCTTGCAGGAAGCAGCCGAGGAGTTGCTGGACACGTTGATTCCGGAAGGCACTTCCGCTTCTGCCAGCAAGATCAAGATATCGATCGTCCCGTACTCCCAAGGTGTGAACTTGGGATCCTATGCAAGTACCGTGACGGACGGAGAATCCGATTCAGACAACTGCGTTGCAACACGGCCTGGCGATGAAGCGGTAACAGATGCCGTCTACAACTATGATGGCAGCAGTTCCGAATACTTCTGGTCTCCCGGTGCTCTGGATTACTTTGTTTATGATTACGGATCCTCAGAAAGTTGGAATTCGGCCTACGACGCCTGTCCGGATGTCGAACTCGTTCCCCTGACCGCGAACCGCAGCACGCTGGAAGACACGATTGGTGACCTGGACGACGGCGGAGGCACGGCGGGGCAAACCGGAATCGCCTGGGGCTGGTATACGTTATCACCGAATTGGACCTCCTTGTGGCCAACCGCCAGTGATCCGGAAACATACGACAATGAGGAAGTCCTGAAATTCGCGGTCATCATGACCGATGGTAGCTTCAACCTCTACTACGGGGAGAAGGATCGCACGACCTGCAGCGGGAAGGGAAAAAAGAAGACCTGCTCGACAAACACCTACGAAACTGAAGTCTACCTGCCTTATGCAGACGAAAATGATGAGCCAGCAACAGCCGCAAAGGACCTGTGTGACGGCATGAAGGACGACGGGATTTCGATTTATTCGATCTACTTCGATACCGGAGGTTCTGGCTTCGGTGAAGACCTGATGGAGTATTGCGCGGACGATAGCTCTCAGTTCTTTTCCGCAGATTCATCCGATGATCTGATTTCGGCCTTCGGCACTATCGCCAAGAAGATCCAGGCAATCTATCTGGCGAAATAATTGACTTGGCAGCAGACACAAAAAAGGCGCACCGGACCCGGCGCGCCTTATTTGTTGGGTTTAGGCTTGATCAGCCCCGGTTTTGGCGGTTGTCGATCAGGTCATCGACAACGGCCGGGTCAGCCAGCGTAGAAGTATCGCCGAGATTGTCGAAGCTATCCTCGGCGATCTTACGCAGGATGCGGCGCATGATCTTGCCGGAGCGGGTCTTCGGCAGCCCCGGGGAGAACTGGATGAGATCCGGCGAGGCGATTGGGCCGATTTCCGCCCGCACGTGCTTGACCAGCTCCTTCTTCAGCTCATCCGTCGGCTCTTCGCCCTCCATCAGGGTGACATAGGCGTAGATGCCCTGGCCCTTGATGTCATGCGGGTAACCAACCACGGCAGCTTCGGACACCTTGTCGTGGGCGACCAGCGCGCTTTCAACTTCGGCCGTGCCCATGCGGTGACCGGAGACGTTGATCACGTCATCCACGCGGCCGGTAATCCAGTAGTAGCCGTCTTCATCGCGGCGGCAGCCGTCACCTGTGAAGTAGAGGCCCTTGTAGGTGGCAAAGTAGGTCTGCACGAAACGGTCATGGTCGCCATAAACCGTGCGCATCTGGCCAGGCCAGCTATCGGTAATGACAAGATTGCCTTCGGTCGCACCTTCCAGGAAGTTACCTTCCGCATCAACGACCGCCGGCTGAACGCCGAAGAACGGGCGCGTGGCTGAGCCAGGCTTCAGATCGGTTGCGCCCGGCAGCGGTGTGATCAGGATACCGCCGGTTTCGGTCTGCCACCATGTGTCGACGATCGGGCAGTTCCCCTTGCCGACAACGTTGTAATACCAGGTCCAGGCTTCCGGGTTGATAGGCTCGCCAACTGACCCGAGCAGACGCAAAGTGGAAAGATCCGCCTTGTTAACGTAGTCGTCGCCGGCCCCCATCAGCGCGCGGATCGCAGTCGGAGCGGTGTAGAAGGTGTTGACCTTGTGCTTTTCGCAGACCTGCCAGAAGCGGCTGGCATCCGGATAGGTCGGCACGCCTTCGAACATCAGCGTGGTCGCGCCATTGGCCAGCGGGCCATAGACGATATAGCTATGGCCGGTGACCCAGCCCACATCCGCCGTACACCAGTAAACATCACCGTCCTTGTAGTCGAAGACATACTGGTGGGTCATGGAGGCATAAACGAGATAGCCGCCAGTTGTGTGAACAACCCCCTTCGGCTGGCCGGTGGAACCAGATGTGTAAAGGATGAACAGCGGATCTTCCGCATTCATTTCTACCGGCTCGCAGTGGTCGGACACACGGTCTGCTTCGTCGTCATACCAGACGTCACGGCCGTCCTGCATGTTGATGTCGCCGCCGGTGCGCTTGACCACGATGATGCTATCAACCGGTGCTTTTTCGCACGCCTTGTCGACATTGGCCTTCAACGGAACCTTGCGGCCGCCGCGCAGACCTTCGTCCGCCGTCACGATGCATGTGCTTTTGCAGCTTTCGATCCGCTGCGCCAGGCTGTCCGGAGAGAAGCCGCCAAATACGATGGAGTGGATCGCACCAATGCGGGTGCAGGCCAGCATGGCGTAGGCTGCTTCCGGGATCATCGGAAGGTAGAGAGTAACGCGATCGCCTTTCTTCACGCCCTGGGCATGCAGCACGTTGGCGAACTTGTTCACCTCATGGTGCAATTCCTTGTAGGTGATTACCTTGCTGTCGGCCGGGTCGTCACCTTCCCAGATAATTGCCGGCTGATCGCCGCGCGTTTCCAGATGGCGGTCAACACAGTTTGCCGACACGTTGAGCGTGCCGTCCTCGAACCACTTGATGGAAACGTTGTGGTAGTCGTAGGAGGTGTTTTTCACCTTGGTGTAAGGCTTGATCCAGTCAACCCGCTTGCCGTGCTCACCCCAGAACCCGTCCGGGTCTTCCACAGAGCGCTTGTACATTTCCAGATACTTGGCGTTGTCCGCATGCGCGCTCGCAGCAACGTCAGCCGGTACAGGGAATACATTATCCGACATGTGATCACCTCCCACATAAAAGAATGAGGTAGACCGTCCTTCCGGCAACCCCTGAAACATTCAGGCGCCATTATGCTTACGCACCCCAAAGGCGTCCATACGGAAGCGGTCGTACTTTCGTAGCCGTAAACCTTGGTCTAACCGATCAAGCCAATCGCAATACTTTGCAAGACCAGAACACCAAGCCAATGACCACTGTCGATTATGGTCAGGCTCCAGGGCCGGTCCTGAAAACGGTGATTGACGGTTTGCGTCGTGACCACGAAACCGACCCAGACCATTCCCGCAGAAATCAGCCCTGTTTTCAGGTCCGCACCACCAACATGGTAGATCACACCTGCTAGCACGAAGGCCATGACCAGCTGGCTCACAAAGGCGATCACCATGATCGATGGTGAAGGCTTGGTCTGCTCCTCGGTCAGGCCGGCAGCCTTCATCCAGGCCTTGCCCAAAACTCCGTACCACACGGCCCCAAACACAAAACCGGCAACTGCCGCTGCAAGCACGCCCAGCAGGTTGATTCCATCAAACATCATGACTTTGCCCTCCCCGAAATCGCCTGTCTAAATGCACTCATTCTGTCGATGTCTTCAAGCATCGTATTGGTATTTTTGCCAGATATTGAGGCTGCCGCATTCCTGAAAATCGAGTTGGCGATAGACAGGAAGATGTCCGCTGTCGGTTTCATAAGTACAGACCGGGCGGTGCGAGAACGGAGCAAGCAGATCGTGGAGCGCGCTGAAAAGCCAGCTTTTCCGGCTGAAGACGTTAGAGATGCCCGCTATCTCCTGCCCACCCAAAGCTGGTCCGTCGTTTATGACAGCACCGGCCTTGAGGCCCGTCCCATCTGCTGAAACGGACGCGAATCTGACAGATGGGTCCAACAGCAATTTGGGCGGAAAAAGGCCGCGAACACTCTCGTCCGCATTCCAGGCCGCAACCCAGCTGCGCAAACCCTCCTGATTGGTGATCTTGTGCCAGTTGGAGGGCACCGGCGGTTTGCGCTTTGCCACCGGCGGGCGGAACAACCAGGTTCCGGAAAGCAATTTTTTAAATCCGAGTGGAGCCAGGTTAAGGGTGCCGAAACTGTCTTTGACCGTGGCATCAAGCGGCAGGGCCTTGAGCGCGGCCGTGAGTTCGGGGTTAGCCTTTGGAGACAGAGTGACGAGGTTAGGAAACAGAGGCAGTTGCTTGCCTTCTGCACACCAGAAACCTGTTTGAAACCGGGTAGTTGCACCAGCAGATATTAAGACCGAATCACACCAGTTCGCATTGTTGCGCGCACATGCGTTTACGATCCGGCTATCTGTCACACGTTAAGCCCGCCCTTTTCGATGATGAAGCTCTTTACCGCTTCCATCCCATCACCGGCCTTTGTATTGGCAAAAACGAAAGGCCGTCCCTTCCGCATTTTAGCCGCGTCCCGGTCCATGACGTCAAGGTCAGCGCCGACATAAGGTGCAAGGTCGGTCTTGTTGATAATCAAAAGGTCAGATCTGGTAATGCCGGGTCCGCCTTTGCGGGGAATTTCCTCACCGGCGGCTACATCAATCACGTAGATAGTCAGATCAGCGAGTTCCGGCGAGAAAGTTGCTGCCAGATTGTCCCCGCCGCTTTCAATCAGGATCAGGTCAAGATCGGGAAAAGCTTCGCTCAGGTCGGCTACAGCAGCCAGATTGATCGAGGCGTCCTCGCGGATGGCGGTGTGCGGGCACCCCCCGGTTTCGACCCCCCGGATGCGGTCACTTGAGAGCGCCTGGGACCGCATCAGGGCTTCCGCGTCCTCGCTTGTGTAGATGTCATTGGTAATGACCGCGACGGAATAGTCATCGCGCATGGCCTTGCAAAGCCGGTCGGTCAGCGTCGTCTTTCCCGCACCCACCGGACCGCCGATACCAACACGCAAAGGGCCATTGACTGAACTCATGAGCGGAACAACCTCGTGTATTGTGTTTCATGTGCCATGGAAGCGATGTCGGCCAGAAATGCACTGGAGCCTAGATCATCCAGATTGCTCACCAATGCCTGCCCTGTGATGTCAGCAATCAGCGGCTCCACTGCCGCAAGAACCCGCTGGCCGTCGCTTTGTCCCAGCGGAACAGCACGGATCGCAGCGGAAATCACATTGCTGGCAAAGGCATGCAGAAAGGACGTGACCGCCGCCTCTGCCGGAATATCCCACGCTGCAGCCGTCAGTCCGACAGCCACCGGATAAGGCCAGGACTTTGGCCGGTCTGTATTTTCGCTTGAAGTCATACCCGCCAACACTTGCCCAGCAGCTGTCTCGGTGTCCGGTGCCCAGGCGCTCATCACGGCTCCAATAAATGCCGTACCTTGAGCGCTGGTTTCCAGATGCCGTTCCTTGGAGGGCTGCAGAGCCAGTCCGAGGTCAATCAGTTCTTGAACAGCGGAAGCGTCTCCTCTGTCCCCGGCGTCCATCGCCGCTTTCAAAAGAATTGCATCATTGCGCCCAGCTCCATAGGCAAGCACATCCTCAAGCCAATCTTTCAGACTTCCCGCATCCCTGACGTCGCCATCTTCAATCACTCTCTCAAGGCCGTGACTGTAGGTGAAGGCGCCAACCGGAAATGCTGGCGATAGAAACGCAAGCAACCGGTATAGGGCCGCGGAAGAGAGGTGATCATCAGTCATGGGAATGCCCGTGATGATGATCATGCCCATGGGTCTGGCCATGACCATAGGCGCCGCCCTCCGGGTCGAAGGGCGCAGTCACCGGGGTGAGCTTGCCGCCAAGCCGGGTCACCATATCCTCAATCACATGATCCCGGCGGATGCGCAGGGTTGCGCCCATGAGCTGAGTCGGCAAATGACGGTTACCCAAATGCCAGGCGATCTTGACCAGATGCGCATTGTCATCGGCTTCGATCTCTATCAGTTCTTCCGGCGCTGCACGGACCTCAACGATCCGGCCATCTTCCAGCTTCAAACCCTCGCCGTGACGCAGGTGAACCGCATGCGGTTGATCGAGCAGAAAGGACAGCCCGCCTTCCGCTGTCATGGCTGCGCGCCGGCGGTGCCGGTCTTCCCGCTCCAATGTAATCACATCTGCAGGCAGGCCGTCCCATGCACCGGCGGCCAGAATTTCAGCAACTCGGATCATGCAGCCTCGTTTACCTTAGCCATCATCGCCTGAAACGCCGGGCGTTCGCGCAAACGCTTGAAATAGTCGTAGACCGGCCCTTCCTTGGGCAGGTCGAATTTTGCCGAGATGGCCCAACCGGCGCAGTGGCCCAAAATGATGTCAGCAACGGTGAAGGTTTCACCCATGGCATAGGGCCCTTCACCAATTCGTTTGCCCAGAAGGTCAAGACCATCCGCAAACTCGATCTTGCAGACTTTCTTGATTTCCGGAACCCGGATGTCCTCCGGGAGAATGAAGCTGTTCTTGGCCGCTGTCCAAAGCGCGCCCTCAAGCACATCAACTGCAAACTGGGTGAAGGAATCCTGCATAGCCCGCTCTGGAGCACCTGCCGGAAAGGTGAATTTTCCATGCTTGTCGGCCAGATAGGTGCAAATCCCGACAGATTCGGTCACCACCAGATCACCATCTACCAGCACCGGCACCTTGCCACTTGGATTGACGGCGCGGACTTCTTCCGATTGCGGCATGGCCGGTGTGATTTCGTAAGCTTCTCCCAGCTCTTCAAGCAACCACATCACGCGCATGGCCCGGGTGCGCGGAAATCCAACAATTTTATACATAGAGGTGCCGATCCTGTGTCCTAATTGATTTCAAAGCGGGGGAAATCTGAGCCATTTTTCCGCTCAGCTCAAGTCCAGCCGGCGGCCTTCAATACTGCCGTCCGCGGTAAACCGATCTCGGCAGATCCCATCCGTCTCGATTCGAAATCCGGCCGAAGCCAGCGTTTTCTTCAGCCATATTTTCTCTTTCACCTTGTAGGTGCAGAAGTGAATATTGGCCCGGTAACACAAGATCAGAACGATCCGTGCTCCGTTTGCAGCTATTTGCAGTTTTGGTGCGCTCGCATTACAGCGAGCGATCCAAAACAGATGCGGGAGCAAGTCCAGCAATCCTTCAAGATCGCATTCAAACCCATCGTCAGAAGACCTGGAAAATCCCCGCTCTAGCAGATGTGATTCAGCCTTTCGAACCGATTCAAAGTCGTTTTCCTGATCCAAAAAAGGCCTTCGGACATCTGTCATGACAGCAAATTTTTGCCAGCCCAATCCATTCGCAAGGGCTGCAAAATGCGTTGCAATCTGTTCAGCGAAGGCGTTCATATCCGGACTGGGGAGATAACCGATCACCGTGCCCATTTCGGTGAGATCCGGAGCGAACGCCAAATCGTCCCGTAGCGCGAGGAACTCAGCACGGGCTTCTGCGTTGAGGTTTTCCGCTTGTTCTTCCGACAACACGGTTGCGGCGGCGTCGTTCATGTCCAGCCACACCTTTTCACCAGCCTGAACTGCGACGTTCTCCGGGTTGTAGGTGTCCGCTTGCCACCTTTTGAGATAGCTCGCGAGCGCCTCATAGCGATCAAGAAGATCGGCGCGTTGGACTTGCTGAATTTGCATCGTCGGGTGAGGCTCAGAACAGGAAGTAGCGTTGTGCCATGGGCAAAACTTCGGCCGGCTCACATGTAAGCAGCTCACCATTGGTCCGCACTTCATAGGTTTCCGGATGCACCTCGATTTCCGGCGTCGCATCGTTCAACACCATGGATTTCTTGGAGATACCACCCCGAGTGTTCTTCACCGGTAGAACCAGGCTATCGAGACCAGCCTTGTCCTTGACGCCATTGTCATGGGCCGCTTTGGAAACAAAAGTAACCCGGCTTTGGGTCATCGCCTTACCAAAAGCACCGAACATCGGCCGGTAGTGCACCGGCTGCGGTGTCGGGATCGACGCGTTCGGATCACCCATTGGCGCTGCTGCGATCGTGCCGAGCTTCAACACCATGTCCGGTTTGACACCGAAGAACGCCGGATCCCACAAGACAAGATCGGCCAGCTTGCCAACTTCGATTGACCCGATGTGCTCATCGAGACCATGAGCAATCGCCGGGTTGATAGTGAACTTCGCCATATAGCGTTTGACGCGCAGATTGTCGTTTTCACCAGTCTCGTCGGCAAGGCGTCCGCGCTGCACCTTCATCTTGTGCGCGGTCTGTAGCGTGCGGATGATCACTTCACCAACCCGGCCCATAGCCTGGCTGTCGGACGCAATGATCGAGAAGACGCCCATATCATGAAGGATATCTTCGGCCGCAATGGTTTCCTTGCGGATACGGCTTTCGGCAAAGGCAACGTCTTCCGGGATGGAGCTGTCCAGATGGTGGCAGACCATGAGCATGTCGAGATGCTCTTCCAGCGTGTTGACCGTATAGGGCCGCGTCGGATTGGTGGAGGACGGCAGGACGTTCAGTTCACCGCAGACCTTGATGATGTCTGGCGCATGGCCGCCACCAGCACCTTCCGTGTGGAAGGCATGGATCGTGCGGTTCTTGAAAGCTGCTGTGGTGTTCTCGACAAAACCGGATTCGTTCAGTGTGTCGGTATGGATCATCACTTGAACATCATACTCGTCGGCAACTGACAGGCAGGTATCTATGGCTGCCGGCGTCGTGCCCCAGTCTTCATGCAGTTTAAGCGCCGAGGCTCCGGCGAGGATCTGCTCTTCAAGCGCCGCGGGCAGTGAAGCATTGCCTTTACCCGCGAAGGCAAGGTTCATCGGGAAACTGTCGGCCGATTGCAGCATGCGGGTGATGTGCCACGGGCCAGGCGTACAGGTGGTTGCGTTGGTGCCGGTCGCCGGACCTGTGCCACCGCCAAGCATGGTGGTGACGCCTGACATCAGCGCATCGTCAATCTGCTGCGGGCAGATGAAGTGGATATGGACATCCAGTGCCCCGGCGGTCAGGATCTTGCCTTCACCGGCGATTGCCTCCGTTCCTGGTCCGACGACGATATCGACATTCGGCTGAACGTCCGGATTTCCAGCCTTGCCAATTGCGGCAATCCGCCCGTCTTTGAGGCCAACGTCGGCCTTCACGATGCCCCAGTGGTCGACAATCAGCGCATTGGTGATCACCGTATCAACGGCTCCGGCAGAACGGGGATGCTGCGACTGGCCCATGCCATCGCGAATGACCTTTCCGCCACCGAATTTTACTTCCTCACCATAGGTGGTGAAATCCTTCTCAACCTCGATGATGAGATCGGTATCGGCAAGGCGCAATCTGTCGCCAGTGGTCGGTCCGAACATATCCGCATAGGCGGCGCGGGACATTTTATGGGGCATAGTTGTCTCCTGGAAGGGCGCTGCTCATGGGGGGCTCAGTTGCCGAGCCCGCTGGCAAGCTCCTTGAGTTCTTCGGTCCGTTGTGCGGTCAGTGTTGCAAGGCAGCCGTAGATCAGCATCGGCTCCATGGAGCCGCCTCTCGCCTGGAAGCCGTAGGCCTCACAGGCTTTGTCGCGGTAAGGAATCCAGGCCCTCTGCGCGCCCCGCAAGGCTTCGGCGGCCCCTTGCATTTCCTTTGGCAAATAGGAATCGGTTTCCTTCATGGCTGCCATGGCCTTCTTGTAGGCAGCGTTCAGTTCCGCATCGGCTTTTTGCCAGCCCTGTTCGGCGCAGTAAGTCATTTCCATCTGGTTGACCGGATATCCGCAATCAATATTCTCCTGCGCCGGGGCGTTTTGGCTAAAAACCGCCAATCCAAGCGCAAAAATGGCCAAAGCAATACATCTTGCCATGAAGTCCTCCCACGGACGGGCGTCAGAGCGCACCCATGATTTTTTGATTGAAACCATAAACCGTGCGTTCCCCACGATAGGCAATCAGGGAAACAGTCCGGCTCTGGCCCGGCTCAAAACGAACGGCTGTTCCGGCCGGAATATCAAGCCGCATGCCGCGCGCCTTGTCCCGGTCAAAGGACAGCCCTTCGTTCGTCTCAGCAAAATGATAGTGACTACCGACCTGTATCGGCCGGTCGCCGGTGTTCGACACTTCCAGCGTCACCACGTCCTGCCCTGCATTCAGCTCAATTTCGCCGCTTGCTGGGAATATCTCTCCGGGGATCATGTTTCCTGTCTCCTAGAATTTCAGCGGATCGGCTCGTGGACGGTCACAAGTTTGGTGCCGTCTGGAAATGTGGCTTCGACCTGGACATCGTGGATCATTTCGGCAATGCCATCCATAACCTGGTCGCGCGTGAGGACAGCGGCCCCTGCTTCCATCAGATCGGCTACGCTGCGCCCATCGCGCGCGCCTTCAACGACAAAATCCGTAATCAAGGCAATCGCCTCAGGGTGATTAAGCTTGACGCCACGCTCCAGACGCCTACGGGCAACCATCGCTGCTGTGGCAATCAAGAGCTTGTCTTTTTCACGTGGTGTGAGGTTCAAAACCGGCCTCCCATAAGATCAATTGTTGCCTTCAGCAGTGCCAGACTTGCGGCAGTACCGCTGAACGGTAGGTTTTCAAGAATGTCATTAGTCCATCGCGCAGGCTCCGGCCGTCGGACGCCATAAACCGGGCGGTCAGGATCCCGTTCCACGCGCTCGCTGCTGCGCGAATGGCAAGCCCGTCCAGAATGCCGCGCGCCTTTTCGATCCTCGTCTCCGCATCCGGGCAGCAATCGATGAACGTAGCGAAGGCAATCCCGCCAGCACCTGTTGCAGTTCCCTTCAGATAATCCTTGGGATCATCAGACAGCCGGACAACATCAGCAAAAATCAATCGTCCGTTTCGGCGGATGCGCCAGCGGTCGCGGAATTCCAGGCTGTTAACTGACTCACCCATCGCTGTCCTGCCGAGAACCACCGATTCGACGCCGAGAAAGCGGGCATTGCCTTCAAGGACAACATCAAGACGGCGATGCAGGCCTGAGCGATCAAACAGGATGGTTTCCTGCGGCAACCATTCCAGCTTGGCGCCACTCCCCACCTTCAGGTCGATCACGACATTGGCTTCGCCCGAAAGGCTTCGGTAGGCCCGTTCGGCGGTCTGGCTTGTTACGATTGCATTGGTTTCAGGCGCCAGAACAGCTTCGTGAGTTATACGGTCACCCCCGGTAAGGCCGCCAGCGGTGTTCAAGAGAACAGCGACCGGAACACCGTCATAAACCTTCGGCAGGCGAATTTTCGCGCAACCACGCTGATAGAGTGCATCAAGACGAGTGCCGGTGGGCGACTGTTTGAAAGACACACGCCCGTGACCGTCCGCCCGCTGCAGATCGGCTCTGCCCGGATCGCTATCAAACATATTTGCAGCTGCATACATGAACGAGGGCGCTTTTACTGATACGGCTTCACTTGAAACAGGTTGAGGCGGGATTGCAAGCTTGGCTTTCGGATCCTTGGGTCAGGACCATCATTCGACTTTATTAGACATTTGGAATGCAAACGTCAGGCCAGACCGCAAGGACCGGATCTCTAAAGGTTCCGCTGTTATTTTGACCTCTGCTGTGCCAAATTTCTGATCAGTTGCCCAAAATCGCGCCAGATTGATCATTTCCGCTGGGTTAACTTTTGCATTTGGAAAGCCGGATCGTTTATGAATATTGCCAGACCGGTGGCATCCGGAACCTGGGACTGAGAATTTCGACCAGCGAGGGTATCGTGTTCGCAAGACGAGTAAGCCGCCGTGTAATGCTGATGGCCGCCGTTATGGCGCTGTGTCTCACCAGTTTTCTACCTAGCCCGCTACGCGCGGAAATCGGGGCACATATCCTGATTGATGCGAAGAACGGATCTGTTCTGTCCGAGCGGAACTCGACACGCAAATGGTATCCGGCATCGCTCACAAAAATGATGACTGCCTATGTCACCTTCAAGGCGATCCGCGAAGGCAAGGCTAGCCTGACGTCTGCAGTTGTCCAATCGAAAAACTCGCTCTCCGAACCACCCAGCAAGATGGGTTTCAAGGTCGGCACCAAGCTGACGGTCGACGCTGCCCTGAAAATCATTCTAATCAAATCCGCCAATGATGTTTCCGTTGCCCTTGGTGAAGCGATCGCAGGATCCGAATCCGGCTTCATCGCGCAAATGAACGCAGAAGCGCGACGGCTCGGCATGAACAACACCGTGTTCGTCAATCCGCACGGTCTGCCCGACAACCGGCAGGTCACCACAGCACGGGACATGGCTGTGCTGGCAATGGCCCTGCGCCGGGATTTCCCGGAGGCCCGTGAGTATTACAAGCACCCTGGCATCAAATTCGGAAAAAAGGCGCTGCGTTCCGCCAACCGGGAATACCTGCTACGGGTCAAG
The DNA here is from genome assembly GCA_965230705.1 of Roseibium sp. Classification (GTDB taxonomy): domain Bacteria; phylum Pseudomonadota; class Alphaproteobacteria; order Rhizobiales; family Stappiaceae; genus Roseibium. The sequence goes on from CBDDLN010000002.1 coordinate 2,261,583, forward strand.
GGCGCCAATGGCATGAAAACCGGCTTCATCTGCAATTCCGGCTATAACGTTGCCGCGTCCGCCACGCGCCGGGGACGTACACTGATCGCCATCGTTCTTGGCGCCGCGTCCGGCCTGGAACGAATCGCCTTCACCCGTGACCTGATGGACAAGGGTTTCCGCAAGCGTTCGGGACGGTACACACTCGCAACTCTGCCGCACAAAGGCGGCCAGCCGCCAGCCGACCGCTATTGCAAGCGCAATCCCAAACCGGGTGCGAAAGGCATCATGGCGCAATACGACATGCAGTCTGGCGGCAGTTCCATTTTGTCGTTTTCTGATTCAAACGACCGTGGCCGGTCAATTATTCCCGGCCTTCGGCTTGGCGGAAAGAAGAAAAAGAGCAAAGACGGTGCGGATCTTTCGTCGGTTAAGCTCGCCAATGGCAAGATCAACTGGGGTAAGGTCATGGACCGCACCATCGGCCCGCGGCGGCTCGCATATGCGCCGATCAAGGTAAGCCTTGGCGTTCCCAAGGGCGCGACCACGCCTGTCGCTCTGATACCGGCGGCCGACGTTCCGGTGCCAACTCCCAATCCACGGCGTACGGTGGCAGCCTTGACACCGGAAACGACCAACGCCTCGGCACCCGCTGCAACGGGTTCAGCAGCTCCTGCGGAAGGCGAAACCAAACCGGCCAAAGCGCCGGGTGCAATTGCCCAGAACGATTTCACCAAATCCGGGCAGCAGCCGGAAGTCGCAGCGCCTGGTTCGCTTTTCCGCAAAGGCGCCAGTTTCACCGTTCCCTTGCCAACTCCAAAGCCCTGAATATCGGGTCAACTGCTGCTGAAAGATTGCTGTTGTTCATCCCGGGTTATAGGGCCGCATTAACGCGATCTTAACCGTAAAATCCAAGACTGGTTTCAAACCTTTTTAACAAGGGCATGTGCCTAAGCTGCCGGAGTGTTCCGGCCTTTGCACCTGCGTCTGCGCATACCCTTCGTACCAGAAGGAACGACCCATGGCCGAACCGAATTCCTCCGCGACCATCCGCGCGCTGGCCGACCTTGCCGACCTTTCCGCCACCCAGCTGGAAGAAGGCCACTCCATCGACGATGTGATAGCACTGCTCCGCCAGGCCTCCAGCGCTGTGCGCTCTGCCCTGGAGCCCAAGGAGCAAGCAAACGGCCTTGCACCGATGGATCTGGACGGCGAACTGAACCAGGTCGAAGACATTTCTGCCTGACCTGAAGCTGTTCTGCGTCGTCATTTGACCTTGTTGATTACAGCTTTGGCGACATCAGCCGCCTGATCGGCCGGGGTATTGGCCTTGCCGAACTCCACTTTCTCCGCCGACATGGCGTCGGTCAGTATTGCCAGTTTCTCGGGATCCAGCGTGACTTCCTGACTTAAGAGTTCCAGGGCATCCGCACGGGAATGATGAAAGGCAGCGAGGCGCAAATTGTAGCGGTAGAGCGTTCCCAACGTTGCGAGTAAAAACAGCAGCAGGATACCCCGGGGAACTTCTTCAGCAACAGTCGTCCACCAGAACTTCGTCTCGTTCGGAAGCACGTCCTTGAAAGCTGAAGCACAGACCTCTGTCACTTTGCCATCCGTATCTCCACCGGCATCGCCCCGGCAGCTTTTCATGAATTCCGAAAATGCTTCCTGCTTCTGCTCAATTGCATAGGCACCAGACTTGATGGCCTTCAGTGCCTCCTCGGCAGTTTCCAGTTTCTCCTTTGCCCGCCAACGGGCCTGGATTAGGTCATCGAATTGGAGATTGTAGGGCGTGAGTAGAGCGTGGTTCTTAATTTCTGGTGCGAGGCTCTCGAAATGGTCCAGCAACAGACGATCACCCTTTTGGCCGCTTGCCAGTTCAAACGCTTTGGTTTTGGAAGACAATGCGTCTGTTAGATGAACAATCGCACCATCCGAGCCAGTTGTGATCACCGCGTTTGTACTTGGATCGAAGCTCATCAGCCAAAAATCTGCCCTAGAAGCAGATGCAACTGACCTCCACGTCTCTCCATAGTCATGAGAAATAAGTATTGTTCCTCCTGCTCCAGCGGCCAATATGGACCGCAAAGAAGGAACGTACTTTAAGGTTATGAGCTCTTTCCCTGTGCCGGTCTCGATTGACCGCCAGGTTTTCCCGAGATCTTTGGATTTGAGAATTGTTCCACTATGGCCAGAAACAAGCAGCACATTCGTCTGCTGGATGTGCAACAAGTTTGACAGAACCTTTTGCGTTCCCGACGGAACAGTCGTCCAAGTTTCCGCATAATCGTCAGAACGCAATATCAATCCCCTGTCGCCGACAGCGAAAAGAGTTTTGGTATTGGGAATGTGCCGAAGGGCAAACAGCCTGAGGGGCTCCTGCTGGTCACCGGTATGCACGGTTACCCAATTTCTTCCATCGTCGGTAGATCGTCTGATATTGCCATCAAAATCTGCAATTACCACCGCAGCTGCTGCAGGCACAGGAGCTATCAAGGCAGCGGAAGAATTTCCTTTTTCGCCCCCATAAACACGATCCCAGCTTTTTCCGTAATCTTCAGATCGGAGGGTCCAACCGCGTTGCCCGGTCGCAATAAGTATTTGCGTTTTCGGAACGTGAAGCACTGATAGAAGGTCATCCCGTACACCGGCATCTACAACCTCCCAGCTTTCTCCATTGTCCTCTGATCGGGTGATTATTCCGCGCTGGCCGACAGCGACGACTATCTGGGTCCCTCCGATGTGCGCAAACCGGAACGGCATGCTCAAAGGAATAGTCATTACCGATCGCCACTTATGGCCACCGTCGGTGGATCTGATGATGGAGCCATCCCTACCGCGAGCGGATTTCGCGGTGGCTGCGATCACAGTCTTTGTTCCGGGAAACTGGAAAAGATCAAAAATATTCCGCTGAGTACCTGAATCTGCCTGGATGCCAGACGGCTTCAAGTCGCCCGCCAAGCGGTTGCGCAGATCTGCCCGCACCCTGTCGAGCCGATTGTTCTCTGCTTCCACTTCAGAGATATGATCCCGGTAAACAGCCCTCTTGCCATCGGACCAGTCCTGAAGTAGCGGCCGGATAACGTAGTATCCAAGTCCTATAAATATCACCACAAGCAGGGCATAGAGGATCAGTTGGGCACGGGAGTAGCTTTGCTGGCCGCGGTCGCGCAACTGGATTACAACGCGGCCCAGCCGCCCCTCCGGCACGTTCCACTCGGCCTTGTTCGACCGTTCACGCCATTTTTTCTTACGATCGCGGCCGCTCAAGCCGTCCAGCACATGACCCATCGCCCAGCCTCCACACCACAGCCTACAATTGATATTGAGGTCGTGGCAATTTTTGATAGGGCTGGATTTTCCGCGTCACACATCCTAGGTCAGTCGGAATGTGCCCCAGCAATCACGGGGCCGTTCTGGTTGGAGCGCGATGTAGATGACTGACGCCACGGGCAATGTACTGGCTGAAAGCAAGGCAAAAAAGAAGGGCCCGAAACCACCGATCCCGCTGTCGGTGATCACCGGATTTCTCGGCTCCGGCAAGACAACCCTGCTCAACCGCATTTTAAACGATCCGGCGATGGCAGATACGGCTGTCATCATCAACGAGTTCGGTGAAATCGGACTTGACCACCTGTTTGTCGATCAGGCGGGAGACGGCATCATCGAACTCTCATCCGGATGCCTGTGCTGCACGATCCGCGGCGATCTGGTCACTACTCTGGAAAACCTGCTGCGCCATCTCGACAACGGCCGCACGGAAAGGCTCGCGCGCGTCGTGATCGAGACCACCGGCCTTGCCGACCCGGCGCCCATCCTGCATACGGTTATGCTGCATCCTTATCTGGTGCTGCGCTACCGGCTGGAAAGTGTGGTCACGCTGATAGACAGCATCAACGGCCTTTCCACACTGGACGCCCATGAGGAGGCCCGCCGGCAAGCAGCCGTCGCCGACCGCCTGGTACTCACCAAAACGGACCTGATCGAGAGTGATGCCCAGCGCGAGACATTTGATGCGTTGCGTAACCGGCTCAACCATTTGAACCCGGGCGCAAGGCGCCTTGACGCTTACCGGGGGGAAGCAACGCCGGCGAACCTGTTCAATGCCGGTCTTTACAATCCGGACAGCAAAATTCCCGACGTTGCCAAGTGGCTGAACGCAGAAGCCTACGAACCTGAGGCGGGCCACGACCACGGCCATCATCACCATGGCCACCATCATCATCATAATCATGGGCACCATGGGCATGATCATCACCATCATGATCACGATGTGAACCGCCATGACGACAAGATCCGCGCCTTTACCCTGTCGACGTCGAGGCCGGTGCCCGCGTCCGCGCTGGAAATGTTTCTGGATCTCCTGAGATCAGCCCACGGACCCAAGTTGTTGCGGGTGAAGGGCATTGTCCAGATCGCGGAAGATCCGGACCGGCCCGTAGTCATTCACGGTGTCCAGCATGTGTTCCATCCGCCAGCCACCCTGGAAGCTTGGCCGGATGAGGACCACAGCACACGCATGGTGTTCATCACTTACGATCTCGCCGAAGGTTTTGTCCGCAAGATGTTCGAAGCGTTTTCCGGTGCGCTCCTGCCCGACACGCCGGATCCGAAGGCAATGACCGATAACCCGCTGGCAATTTCCGGCTTCACCAGTCCGCTGCGCTGATCGCTTGCCGAAACCTGTTTGCGCCGCCCCGGCCTTTGAGCCGGGGCCGTTTCCGTGAGGTCCCGGCTCAAAGGCCGGGATAGCGGAAGGGCGCTGGGCCTTACCGGAAACTACGAGTTCCATTCGTCACCAAAGCTTCTTGTAGCAGGATGAGATCCAGAAACGCTCAGCCTTCGTCCTTGCGCAGGCGGATCAGGCCTTCCTGGGTTGTCGACGCGACCAGCTTGCCATCGGTATCAAACAGGCTGCCGCGGTTGAAGCCGCGCGAGCCGGAGCTGGACGGGCTGTCGCTGGCATAAAGCAGCCATTCATCCGCCTTCAAAGGCCTGTGGAACCACATGGCGTGGTCCAGGCTGGCGCATTGCACCTTGCGGCTAAACACGGAAAGGCCATGGGCATAGAGCGCTGTGTCCAGCAAGGTCATGTCGCTGGCGTAGGCCAGGACGCACTGATGAATGCGCGGATCATCCGGCAAGGCGCCGGTGGCCCGCACCCAGACGTGCTGAACCGGCTCGCGCTTGTCCCGGCTGATGTATTGGCGCATGTCGGCCGGTTTCAATTCGATTGGCCGTTCGCGTTCGAAGTAGCGGCGGATCGCCTCAGGCGCGTCCTTCAGGAACATTTCCTTCAGTTCCTGCTCACTGGGCAGTTCATCTGGCATCGGCACATCGGGCATGGTTGCCTGGTGGTCCAGCCCGTCCTCGTGAACCTGGAATGATGCGGACATGGAAAAGATCGCCTTGCCGTGCTGGATCGCCACCACGCGGCGGGTGGTAAAACTGCCGCCGTCCCGGATCCGGTCCACCTCATAGATGATTGGAACAGAAGGGTCTCCCGGCCGCATGAAGTAGCCGTGGAGCGAGTGAACGTGGCGGTCCTCCACCACGGTCCTGGAAGCGGCAACCAGTGCCTGGCCGATCACTTGACCACCAAAGACGCGCTGCCATCCGACCTGCGGGCTGCGGCCCCGATAGAGATTGTGTTCGAGCTGCTCCAGATCCAGAATTTCAAGAAGCGTATCAACAGCCGTGTTCATCGGCACAATCCCTGCTAAATATACGAAGCGAAGCGCATTAAGATCCGCTCGCCGGAGGTGGCGAGCTGTTGTCTTGGACGCGCCTTGACCCTTAAGTCAAGGTGCCCTTAAGGAATGGCCTGGAATGCCCGGGAGACAGAAAATGACGAAAACCGGCGGTAAGGATGACCGTTTGGATGTTGCCATCGCAGGAGGCGGATACGTCGGCCTGTCACTAGCGCTGGCGCTCAAACAGGCCGATCCATCGATGCAAGTCGCGGTTGTTGATCCCAAGCCGATGGATACCCTGGCCAAGGATCCTCGCGCTTCTGCAATTGCCGCAGCCGCGAGCCGCATGCTGGACCAGCTTGGCGTCTGGAATGAAATTCTGCCGCAAGCGCAGCCGATCAACGAAATGATCGTCACCGACAGCAAGTTGCGCGACGTGGTTCGTCCGGTGTTTCTGACTTTTGGCGGCGAAGCCACCGAAGGCGAGCCCTTTGCCCATATGGTGCCAAATGGCGCCATGATGCCAGCGCTCTACGAAGCCGCTCAGGCTGCAGGCGTCGAATTTCACGCACCTGAAAGCGTGATCAGTTTCCGTGAGACCAGCGACGATGTGGCGCTAGAACTGAAAAGCGGAAAGACCTTGATCGCCCGTCTGCTGGTCGCAGCCGATGGGGTTAAATCAAGGCTCCGGGATCTTGCTGGAATCCGCACCGTGCACTGGGACTACAATCAGTCGGGCATCGTCACCACGGTCAAACACGAGCGTCCGCATAATGGCCGCGCGGAAGAGCATTTTCTTCCCGCAGGTCCATTTGCGATTTTGCCGCTGCCGGGAAACCGCTCGTCACTTGTGTGGACGGAGCGGACAGCCGATGCGCGCCGCCTTGTAGAAGGTGATGACTTTACATTCGAGGTCGAGTTGGAGCGCCGGTTCGGCCATCATCTCGGCAAGATCGAGCTGGAGGGTCCGCGACACGCCTATCCGCTTGGACTGCGCCTTGCCCGTGACTTCATCAAGCCGCGCTTTGCGCTGGCAGGCGATGCGGCCCACGGCATTCATCCGATTGCAGGTCAAGGCCTCAACATGGGTTTCAAGGATGTAGCCGCCCTCTCGGAAGTCCTGATCGAAGCCCGCAGGCTTGGACAGGATATCGGCGGCTATGACGTTCTGGAGAAGTACCAGCGCTGGCGCCGGTTTGACACTTTCCAGATGGGTGTCGTGACAGATGTCTTGAACCGTCTGTTCTCCAACGATATCGATATCATACGTGCCGCACGTGACTTCGGGCTTGGCCTGGTGGACCGGATGCCCGGTCTGAAATCGCACTTCATCAAGGAAGCGGCCGGTTTTGCGGGCCCCGCTCCAAAACTGCTCAGTGGCGAGCCGCTCTGACGCCCCTCCAACCAAAGCGACCATAATCTTCGCATGGCAGATGACGACTTGATGTTCAAACCGACCCGGACGCTCCTGATAACAGGGTGTTCGTCCGGGATTGGTGAAACAGCCGCCAGGCTGATGCGTGGCCGCGACTGGCGGGTATTTGCGACAGCCCGCAGGAGCGAGGATGTCGAGCGTTTGAAGGCTCAGGGTTTTGAGGCCTTCCGGCTCGACTACGAAGATCCCGACAGCATCATGAATGCCGCAGATGCCGTCCTCGAGGCCTGTGACGGCAAGCTGGACGCTCTGTTCAACAACGGAGCTTATGCGGTTCCCGGCGCTTTGGAAGACATTCCAGTTGCTGCGCTAAGATCGCTGTTTGAGGCCAATTTTATCGGCTGGCACGACCTCACCCAGCGGATCATCCCGGCGATGCGCAATCAGCGCAGCGGCCGTATCGTGCAGTGTTCATCCATTCTGGGTTTCATCGCCCTGAAGTACCGGGGCGCCTACACCGCATCAAAATATGCGCTTGAAGCCTATTCCGACACGCTGAGGCAGGAACTGCGCGGCACCGGCATTCACGTCAGCCTGATCGAACCCGGCCCGATCGATACGAAATTTACAGAAAACTCCCTGGCAAACTTTGACCGCTGGATCGGACCTGAAGGGTTGTCTGCGTCCCCGCACCGCAAGTCTTATGAAAAGCGGCGGGTCCGGATGGTCAAAGGCGAGCCGGGGCCGTTTAAATTGCCATCTTCGGCTGTCGTCAAAAGACTGGTCCATGCCCTGGAAGCCAAACGGCCCAAACCGCGTTATTATGTCACCATACCAACCACGGTCATGGGCGTGGCAAAACGGATCCTTCCAACCGGCCTGATGGACAGGGTGACCCTGCTTGCAGCAAAGACCGAGGAATAACCTTGCAGGACGCGTGTTCCCTTGATTACGCGTTTGATAAAACCAGATAAGCCACGCATCACCGCCAAACCAATGCAGGGATTGTAATGCAACAGGTAATCGACATTCTCATACCGATCGGCATGGCCGCGGTCGCAATCGTTCTGCTGATGGGCATCTGGAACATGATGCGCGGCGGACCGGGCAACCGTTCGCAAATGCTGATGCGCTGGCGGGTAGGCCTCCAGTTTGCGGTTGTCGTCCTGCTGATGAGCGGGATCTATTTCTTCGGTCCAGGTCAATAAGCGTCAGGCATCAGGCAGGTCATGGTCGTTCTCAACAAGATTTACACAAAAACCGGTGACGACGGCAGCACGGCGCTTGGCAGCGGCGAACGCCGGAAGAAAAGCGATCCAAGGATCGAAGCTTACGGCACTGTCGATGAAACCAACGCAATTGTCGGGCTGATCCGGCTCCATACAAAGGACAGTGACACTGGCATCGACGACGTGCTTGCACGGATCCAGAATGATCTGTTCGATCTTGGTGCCGATCTGGCAACGCCTGAAACCGATCAGGACCTCGGCTATGAGCCGCTCAGGATTACCGATCAGCAAGTCACGGCTCTTGAGGAAGCCATCGACAAATTCAACGCTGAACTAACTCCGCTCCGGTCCTTTGTTTTGCCAGGCGGAAGCGCGGCGTCAAGCCACCTGCATCTTGCCCGGACCGTTTCGCGGAGGGCCGAACGGCTGATGGTGGATCTTCAGGAGCGGGAGAAGATCAACACAAGCGCCGTCCGCTACATGAACCGTCTTTCGGATTTCTTTTTTGTCGCCTCGCGTTTCTTGAATGCGAAGGGGGAAGGCGACGTGTTATGGGTTCCCGGCCAGAACCGCTGAACGAGTTGGTGGTTGGTGGTCCAGGGAGCCGTTGATGTTCATACCCTTGCATGACCACAATTCGATCGAACACGTCACCCAGCCGTTCGTGAACTGGGCGCTGATTGCCGCGAATTTTGCCGTGTTCATCTTTGTGCAGAACGCTGGGGTGGGCGAGGCGGCCAATGCATCGGCCTATTCCTATGGCCTCATTTCCAGTGTTGTGTTCGACATCAAGGATCTGGCCCCTGAACTACAGGCCGTGCCCGACACCTTTACGCTGGTCAGCTACGCTTTCCTTCACGGCGACTGGATGCACCTGATCGGCAATATGCTGTTTCTGTGGGTCTTCGGCGACAACGTCGAAGACGCGATGGGGCATATCAAGTATCTGATCTTCTACCTTGCCTGCGCCGCAGCAGCCGGTCTTGCCTATGCGCTCGCCAGTTTCGGCTCCGATGTTCCGCTTGTCGGCGCTTCCGGCGCCACGTCGGGCGTCGTTGCGGCTTACCTGATGCTTCATCCGAAGGTGAAAATATGGGTGCTCGCTCTCGGGCGGCTTCCCCTGCGCCTGTCTGCCCAGTGGGTGCTCGGCGCCTGGGTGATCTATCAGATTGTAAATGCAGCCATTGCCGAGGAAAGCCAGGTCGCCTGGTCGGCCCACATTGGCGGGCTAATTGCTGGTGCAATCCTCGTCCTTTTCCTGCGCCGCCGGGGCGTCCCGCTGTTTGATAAAGACTATTAGCACCCGGCGGAAATTCCTGCCCGCCAGGTGCCCTAAGCAAAAACGTTACGCGATCAGAATGTCGTCCTCGTTCAGGCGATCAAGCCCATATCCAAGCAGTAGAACTGACGAACCGCCGCCAAAGTCGATCAGAACGCCGCCTTCAGCCCCGGTCGCGGCCGCGAGTACATCATCAGCGCTGTCAATTCCGGATACATTGAACTGCAGGACGTCATTCTGGCTGCCTTGCCCGCGGCCAAAATCAACGATGGTATCGGCACCAAATTCATCGGCGAAAACAAAGGTGTCGCCGCCGCGGCCACCAGCCAACTGATCGTCTCCTGCACCACCGGTGAGGCTATCGTTGCCACCATGGCCTTCCAGCTGGTCATCGCCACCGGCACCATCAAGACCGTCATTGCCGCCGCGCCCTAGCAGCAGATCCCGGCCGCCTCCGCCTGCCAGTTCATCGGCGCGACCAGTTCCGCCGATACGATCATATGACAGCATGACATCATCCTGGATTGATCTGATTTCCGTGTTGCGTTCGATGATATCGGCAAGGCTGGTAGACCAGAGAGCATCGATCTGGGCCTGAGGAATATCGAGGCCCTCGCTCCAATGGGCATCCCCGTCTCTTAGCCTCAAGAATTGATCGAGAATGATTGTTCCAAACAATTCGCCGATGACGCCGTCACCATGGGCGTCCTCCGCCAATCCGCCTATCCACGCATCAACCAGATCCACATCGCCGTAGACACTTTCCAGCTCCGCAGCAAGTTCAGCATCTGACGTTATGTCAGCAAAGCTTTCGGCGCGCGACAATCCCACAGCCTCACGAAGGTCATTGTAGCTGGATACGCCAAGATCCCGCCCGCGCTCGATATTCAGGGCTGCCAGATCAAGCCCGCCCGATCCGGGCTCTCCAAACAGGAACGACCGGACGTCTTCGACAACATGCGTATCCAGCTCCTGCGCCGTTCCATCCGCAAGGCCACGCAGTAAAGGATCAACGCCGCCATTTTCGGCAATTTCATCCGGATTGAAGAAAGCCTCGCTCAGCGAAAGGTCGCCCGCGTCGATGGTGTCGCCGCGACCATTCAGGCGCTGTATCGACGATGACAGCAGGCTGTGGCCAAACCGGAATGCGGCCGTAGCGAATTCAACCGAGATGCCCGGATCAACCGATGGGTCATAGCCTTCGTAGTCGGTGATTACATCGTCGCCCAAGAGCAGCGGCAGAAATTCATTGAAGGTAATTGCCTGAATTTCGGCTTCCACGGCAACTCTGGCTGCCTCAAACAGCTCATCATCATTCAAGCCCGGATTTTGTTGAGACAACCAGTCGACCCAAAAATTGTGCTCTCTGGCAAACACCGTATGCATCGATGTCAGGGCAACGTTTTCCGCTGCGCGAATATCTCCGGCAAGCACGCCACCATCATCCGTAGATACAAGCAGCCCGTCCTCGTCGAGCAGCAATTTTCCGCCTTCGTCCCGCAGGGAGGCTGCAGTCTCCTCATCGGACCCATAAACCATGGACGCGTCGATAAACGCTGTTATTTCATTGCTGTATTCCCGTGGCGACGCTTCACCCGTACCATCAACGATCTCAGTCCGGGTGAACGGGATTATGGCCTCCCCGGTCCCGGCAGGATCAAACTGGCTATCGCCGGCCGGCACCAGAATGGGCGAAAACTCAAATCCTTCACTTCCGGTCAACGTGATGTCGTGATCCAGGAACTGGCCCCACACCCAGAACATGTCGCTTAAGCCAAAGGAATTCGGCTCGTCTTCTGTTTGCTGTGCAAGTGCATTGCTGATCTCACGGGCATTCGGCAATCCGCTGACCATTTCGCCAATGCCATCTTCGTAATTCGCATCGCTCAACCGCAGGAGCGTCTGGCCCACCGCGCCCCAATCCGGGTTGTCCTCGTTGGTACCCGTGCCATCTGCAGTCCGGTCTTCCAAAGAGGCGAGCAAATTGGCCTGTAACCTTGCAAGCGCTTCTTGCGGCTGGCCGTTTCCATTCTGCTGCTGATCCTGGGGCGGTCTCGGGGTTGGTCTTGGCATTGTTTTCTCCGCATCTGCTACCACGAACACAGTTCGGAATTTCGAGACAAGAGTGCCCTGCACCGTGACCTCACAGCCGCGGCGTTGGTTACCAAAAGCACTTTGTGACGAACTTCCCTGGGCCTACCTACGAGCTACCCAGATCTTCAAATTCTTTCCTAGCCCCATCAGGCCCGCTTCCAAATCTTGTCTCTGTCCCGGCAGGCCGTTGCTGTTCTGGACTGCCGCTGACCGTTCGAATTCCAGATTTTTTCATTGTAGGAACGGCAGTAAACACCTTCCGCCGTCTTCCAGGTTTTTACCGGCACCGCCAGACCGCCCATCCCTGTCTTCGGATTGCTCCAGCTAACCGACTTTCCGGAAACCGATGTTTCCAGCGCCTTTTGACGCGCATTCCAGAGTTTCTTCCAATCGCCTTGTCCGACCTGGGTGTAAATGTCGGTGCCCCCGGTTATCTTTCCACCTCCAGACTGCAAAGACTCGCCCGGTGCAGACACCTGGCACGCAGACAACCATGCTGCCCCGGCAAATAAAACCGCTGACATTACTCCGATCGAGATGGTCTTTCGCACCAAAGCACTCCCCCTCTGGATGCTTATTCCCAACCACTTTTAATTGCTTCGGCCTCTTCCTCGGCTGACAGCGCTTCACCGGCCGGCTCGCTGTTCCCGCTGAAAGGTGCTCCCTGCAACCGCCCAGTGTTACTCTTGTTTTGTGTACTCTTACTTTGTGCCGGAGCCGTGGCAGCGGGGCCTTGTGAAGCCGCTGGCCCATCCTTGGAACCACCGCCGCGCCCAGACCCACCCCGGTCTCCGCCCTTTCCACCTGGGCCACCATCTTTTCCACCGCCACCATGACCACCACCGTGGCCTTCTCCTCCACCGTTCCCACCGCCGTGATCTTTTGCTGCCGCGGGGTCTGACAGAACGTCCACAGTCAAGGGGGCGAAAACAACTGCAACAACCATCAGACCCGCGGCAACAGCACCCGGAACTCCCTGAAGCAATGCGAAAAGGCGGATTGGCAACGCTAGCGGGCGGGCGATCGGCATAATCGGTATTAGTCCTGGTTCGGATCGGAACCGACCCTCTTCAGCCCGGCTCCGCTTCCCTTTTGAAGGAACAACCCTGCTCATCGATATTTCTTCCCGGAGAAAAAAGTTTTATTTTTGGGATGAAACGCCCGTCCCATGTGTTGTCACATGATTGCAGCGTAGCATTCCAGGATCTGAATGGTAACGGACCCGAAGATCAAAACGGAAATGATCGCGTTACTGCCGCAGCTGCGGCGGTTCGCACTTGGGCTGTGCCGGGACATAGACCAGGCTGATGATCTTGTTCAGGCGACGTGTGAACGCGCGATCCGGTCCCTTGGCCGGTTCGACCCTGAAACACGTCTGAGCAGCTGGATGTTCAAGATCATGCAGAACCTGCATTTCAACAACAGGCGCGACAGTGCCAACCGGTCCCGCTTGCTGGCTGAAGCCAGACCCGAAACGGATCAGACGCTGGATGGAGCGAGAGCCGCCGCCTCCGCGCTGGAATTGAAAAACGTTGCGCAATTTGTGCAGCAACTTGATGAGGACTATCGGATTGTATTGCTCATGGTCGCTGTTGAAGGCCGGGGCTATCAAGAGACTGCCGACCACCTGGGCATACCGGTCGGAACGGTCACCAGCCGGCTGGCCAGGGCCCGCTTGAAATTGCGCACCTGGATGGAAAACAGAACCACGCGAACCGAAAAGAAGAGTGTAGAGAGTACCGGAGCAGTGTCATGACGGGCAAAGACACAGACAAGCCGCAAAGTGAAAGAATGGAATTGGCTGCGGACATCGGTGCACTGATGGACGGCGAAATTTCTGACGGCCAAAGGCATAAACTTGAGTCCCGCCTGTTCAAGGATCAGGAGGCGAGAGACCTGTTCCGCGGCCTTGCTCATGACAATGAATTGCTAAGGAAAGCCGTACCTGCCGTTGAAACCCGTGATGGCAGTGCCGACCTGAAAGCGGTTATCGAAGCAGGATTTTCCGTGCGCGAAAACGCCGCCCGGCGCAAACGGGTTGCCGGCCGCATCCTGCGGCAAACTGCCGCTGCTGCGATCCTTGTCGCCAGCACCTTTGGCGCAACCAGCCTTTGGATGCAAAAACAGGTCGACACGGAAATCGCTGGAATTGCCGCGCGTATGGAAAAGAACCACAGCCTGTTATCAAGCGCGATACAGGAAGTTCTGGAAACCAAGATCAGCGGCGAAGTCGTCCGCGTTGTGGGTGCCGACAGCTGGGCTGGCACGCTGACACCGATCAGCACCTATAAAAGCACCAGCGGGCATTGGTGCCGGGAATATCTGCGCGAAACAAACTATGGCACCTATCAGCCAACCATCCGCGGCACAGCCTGCCGCGGTCAGGATGGGATTTGGACAACTCTGTCCGCCGAACCAAGCCCACGCCAGGTCTTGATCTCCGCCGGCACCTGAACATCCTCCAACTAAGTCGCATAGAAAGAGGCCAACGCCGTTTTTCGCAAGGAACAAGCTGGTTCCATGCGCACAATGGGGCATTGGCTGGCTTTGCCCATGCCGGTATGGTCGCGCCAGCGATTGGTCAACCAGGCCCTGCCTGGATTGGAATAAAATATGGCACGCTTCCCCGACGCTATCGTTGACACGGGAACCGCAGGTGATTACCGTCCCGCATCATGTATCAGGATTGGCTAAAAACTGCGGTTTATGCTCGTTTGTTCGTATGATGGCTAAACCAAATGATGCGGTGCGGCATTAGTCCCGCCTAGTGGAGGTTAAAACCGAATGAAGATCCTTGTACCCGTAAAACGGGTCGTTGATTACAACGTCAAGGTACGCGTGAAGCAGGACGGCTCAGGCGTCGACCTTGCCAACGTGAAAATGTCCATGAATCCCTTCGACGAAATCTCTGTTGAAGAAGCGCTTCGTTTGAAAGAAGCAGGCAAGGCAACGGAAGTTGTCGTGGTTTCTGTAGGACCGCAGCAGGCGACCGAAACGCTGCGTACCGGCCTGGCAATGGGCGCAGACCGCGGAATTCTCGTCAAGACCGACGAAACCACGGAACCGCTTGCCGTTGCAAAAATCCTGAAAGGCATCGTTGAAGCTGAAGAGCCTGGGCTTGTCATCGTCGGCAAGCAGGCAATCGACGACGATTGCAACCAGACCGGTCAGATGCTGGCAGCGCTTCTGGGTTGGGCTCAGGGTACCTTCGCCTCCAAGGTCGACATTGGCGACGGCACCGTTGACGTGACCCGCGAAGTTGATGGTGGCCTTCAGACCGTGAAGCTGAAAATGCCGGCGATCGTGACGACCGACCTGCGCCTGAACGAGCCGCGCTATGCATCCTTGCCGAACATCATGAAGGCAAAGAAGAAGCCGATCGACGAAAAGACGCCGGACGACTTTGGCGTTGATATCACCCCGCGGCTGACAGTGGTTTCCACTGCGGAGCCCGCCACCCGCAAGGCCGGTGTGAAGGTGGAATCCGTTGCCGAACTCGTCGACAAGCTCAAAAACGAAGCCGGCGTCCTTTAAGGACCCGTCACAGGAGAACATCTCATGACGACACTTCTTGTGGCCGAGCACGCCGGCGGCGCCCTGAACGACGCCACCGCAAAGGCCCTCACCGCAGCCGTGGCCCTCGGCTCTGACGTTCACATTCTCGTTGCCGGCAAAGGTGTTGGTGCTGTTGCTGAAGCAGCTGCCAAACTGACTGGCGCAGCGAAGGTTCTGGTTGCCGAAGGTGATGAGCTGGAGCACCAGCTCGCCGAGCCTATGGCAAGCCTGATCGTTGATATGGCCGGTGGCTACGATGCCATTCTTGCCCCGGCAACTGCCAATGGCAAAAACATCCTGCCGCGCGTCGCGGCACTGCTCGACGTGATGCAGATTTCCGACATCACCGCTGTTGTTGATGCAGATACCTTTGAGCGCCCGATCTACGCCGGCAACGCAATCCAGACTGTAAAGTCTTCGGATGCGAAGAAGGTGATCACAGTCCGGACCTCAACCTTTGCAGCCGCTGAAGAAGGCGGTTCCGCTGCCGTTGAAAACGTATCCGCACCGGGTGCAAGCGATCTTTCCGGTTTTGTTGGCGAAGAGCTGTCCAAATCGGATCGTCCGGAGCTGACATCTGCAAAGATCATTATCTCCGGCGGACGCGCGCTTGGATCTGAAGAAAAGTTCCAGGAAGTCATCATGCCGGTAGCCGACGCACTTGGCGCTGCTGTAGGTGCCTCACGCGCCGCCGTTGATGCGGGCTACGCGCCGAACGACTGGCAGGTTGGTCAGACCGGTAAAGTGGTTGCTCCAGAGCTCTATATTGCTTGTGGCATTTCCGGTGCGATCCAGCACCTTGCCGGCATGAAGGACTCCAAGGTCATCGTCGCTATCAACAAGGATGAGGAGGCACCAATTTTCCAGGTTGCCGACTATGGTCTTGTTGCGGATCTGTTTGACGTTCTGCCAGAATTGAAGGCAGCCGTCGAATAAACACACATATGGTAACGGCAACACCCTTGAACGGATCGCTTATTTCCCGTTCAAGGGTGCTTGCCGTTCCAGCTCATACTTGCGAATACTAGCCCGGTACGGCATCCCTCAAAGGGCAGTCACTCGAGGATCGGAATACACGATGGTGGTCGAAATCAAGAAAGTCGGCGTAATTGGCGCGGGTCAAATGGGCAGCGGTATTGCTCACGTCTGCGCTTTGGCGGGGTTCGACGTAACCTTGAGCGACATTTCCATGGAAAAGATCGAGTCAGGTCTGGCTTCGATCAACGGCAACATGGTGCGTCAGGTTCAAAAGAACCAGATTACTGAAGAAGTCCGGACCAGTGCGCTGGATAAAATCTCCCCGGCAGTCGAGCTGGACCTGCTCAGCGATGTTGACCTTGTCATAGAGTCGGCCGTTGAAAACGAGCAGATCAAGCGGAAGATCTTTTCGCAGCTGTGTCCACTTTTGAAGCCGGAAGCCATTCTGGCAACCAACACGTCGTCCATTTCCATTACTCGGCTTGCTGCATCCACGGACCGTCCGGAACGGTTTATCGGCATTCACTTCATGAATCCGGTTCCGCTCATGGAGCTGGTGGAACTGGTTCGGGGCATTGCCACCGCCGACGAAACCTTCGACGCATCGAAGCAGTTCGTTGACCGCCTCGACAAGAAAACCGCTGTCGCCGAAGACTTCCCGGCCTTTATGGTCAACCGGATTCTTCTGCCGATGATCAACGAAGCCATCTATACGCTGTACGAAGGCGTAGGTTCGGTGGAGTCGATCGATACGGCCATGAAGCTCGGTGCAAACCACCCGATGGGCCCGTTGCAACTGGCTGATTTCATCGGCCTCGACACCTGCCTGTCGATCATGCAGGTGCTCTACGAAGGCCTGGCCGACACCAAGTACCGTCCTTGCCCGCTTCTGGTGAAATACGTCGAAGCCGGCTGGCTCGGCCGTAAGACCCAGCGCGGTTTCTACGACTACCGGGGCGACGTGCCGGTTCCGACCCGGTGATCTGTTGCCGATGAACCTGGCACACTACTGTCTGACGAATGCGGCGCCTGACTCAGGCGCCGTTGCACTTGAAGTGCTCGGCCCCAAAGGCGTCTTGAAAGAACGCTGGACGTTTGGCGACCTGGAGCAAACGGTTCTTTCAATCGCTGCCGGACTCCGAAAACACGGCCTGAAATCCGGCGATCGTGTGCTCCTCCGCCTAGGCCACTCAAGTGACTTTCCGCTGATGTTCTTTGGCGCGATTGCAGGCGGGTTTGTGCCTATCCCAACATCGGAGATGCTGACTGCAGCCGAGGCGACCGCCATTTTGATCGACAGCACGGCGGCAGCAGTGCTTCACGATGGCCACACCACTTTGCCAGACGGCAATGCCCTGCTGCTCGGCCCGGAGGAATTGACGGCCCTGAAGGCATCCGCACCTGGCTCTTACGCAGACACGGCTGCCGATGATCCCGCGTTTCTGATTTACACCTCCGGCACCAGCGGAACGCCGAAAGGTGTTTTGCATGCCCAGCGCACGGCCATCGGGCGAGCGCCCATGTATCAGGGCTGGTACGGTATTTCTGCGAGCGACCGGCTGCTGCACGCCGGCGCGTTTAACTGGACGTACACCCTCGGCGTTGGCCTCATGGACCCGTGGGCCAACGGAGCAACCAGTCTGGTCTACGACGGACCACGGGATCCGGAGGTATGGCCTGAGCTGATGGAAGCAAGCGGCGCATCCCTGTTCGCCGCCGTCCCAAGCCTTTACCGGCGTATTCTGAAATACTGCGAGATCACACCGCAATCCTTCCCGAAACTCCGCCACGGACTGACAGCCGGCGAGGCACTTCCCGCAGCCCTCCACGGCGACTGGCAAGAACAGACCGGTCGGCCGCTTTTTGAGGCTCTGGGGATGAGCGAGATTTCCACTTACCTTTCAAGCGGTCCTGAGTGCCCGACACGGCCCGGCTCCCCAGGCAAACCACAAGCGGGGCGCAAGGTTGCGATCCTCTCGGAGGCCGGGGACGCTGACCAGCAAGCCGATGTTGAAGAAACTGGACTATTGGCGGTTCATGAAAGCGAAACCGGACTGATGCTCGGTTACTGGAACCGTCCGGAAGAAACCGCAGCGGCATTCCGCCATGGCTGGTTTCTAACCGGCGACCGCGCCCGCCAGGATGCAGACGGCTATTACTGGTACGAGGGCCGTGCCGACGACCTGATGAATGCTTTTGGTTACAGAGTCGCGCCGGAAGAAGTCGAACGGGCGATAAATTCTCACCCGAATGTCGCCGAAGTCGCTGTGACAGCAGTTCCCGTCCGTGCGGGTGTGAGCCTGGTTACGGCCTTTGTTGTTGCGGCCGACCAGTCCTGGCACGATGAAACGGCGCTCGCGGAATGGGCAAATGAACGTCTTGCGGAATATAAACGCCCCAAGGTTTTCCGCTTCGTCGATGTCCTGCCGCGCACACCATCAGGCAAGGTCCGGCGAAAAGCGTTAGAGCACCTTTGATCAATACGTGGCCGCTTGATCCGCTTTTCGGGTCTGTTGACAAGGCGCGGCCGGTGCCGTGGCCTGGTTGGCCACAAACCGGGCGGAACGCGGTTCAACGGGCCTGAAAAGCGGACCTCCGGTGGGCCAAATCTCTACATCTGCAACGTTGCGCATTTCGCCCGATACCCCGTATCGCGCATCAATCCGCGCCTTGCATCTGGTTGGATTTGACTCCATCAAGTGACCCCGTATTGATTGAAGCTGCTCTAATTGAACATTTCTCGTAATGCTTTTTTAACCGCGTTTTAACGGCCGTTAATCAAACTGCCTGGGAACTTCGGAGACCCAATGGACGCAACCGGCATCGCGGCGAGCTATGTGGCCACAACGCAGGCCCAGACACAGCAAGCCCTTCAAACAGAAATGATGAAGATGGCCGCGGCTCAGGACGCGAGCCTTGTCGCACTTCTGCAAGAAGGCGCGGAAAGCCTGCAATCTGCCGCACAAGCTGCCCCGCCGTCAGGAATGGGCCAATCGGTCGACATCACCGTCTGAGTTTCTCTGCCACAAAGATCAGCCGCTCCTAGGTCACGGGCTTTCAAATCCATCCATCGTCGTCCCGGCCAAACGAAGTGCGAGCCGGGATCGGAGAGGCAAAAGCTTATCAACTTTACAAAAGATCACATTTGACTTGGGCTCACCGATCCCGGGTCTCCGCTTGAGATTCGCCCGAGATGACCAAGAAGAGCTTCGTCATCATCTTTCACAGCCCTTGGGGCGGCATTTTTGCTTCTCTCGACTTTTCAACATGATGGACGAAAATGGATATAATTTTACTTAAAGTGAAAAAGGCAATTCAATACATCAATACCTACGCCAACAAAATGCCTGCCAAGATTTACAATTATTTACTTATAGGCGCGCAACAATCTGTATGAATTGGTTCCAAAAGATGGAGTCAAAATACGATGGAAGGAATTGGAGTAGCGTCATCCGCCTCTGCAGCTTCCCCGCCGACACAAGCGCAAAAAATAGCCGAACAGGCCGAACAAATGAGCGCACGGCAGGATGAAGCGGTAGCCGAACTTGTCAAACGGCAGGCGGACTTCAGCAGCAACAGGGCTGAAGCCTTGGCCCGGCAGGCTGAAAAAATCGAAAACCGCGCTGAACGCCAGACACAGCAGAGCAATCTCGGCAGGCGGCTGGATATCAGCGTTTAGGCCCCATACACAGGAGACCTCTATGTCGACCATTTCCGGCAGCACTTCAGCGGCCTATTCAAACGCCGCCATGCGCAGCGAATTGGCCACAAATGCCATCCGCGACGCCAACGACCAGGAACGAGCCATGGCAGACCGGATAGAACAGGCACAGGAAACCACCCAGGAAGACATCCGAGAACAACGGAAAATACCGGGAATGGGCGAGGCGGTAGACATCACCGCCTGACGCCACACTGCTATTGTTTAGCCGGACCCAGCGCAGCCGTAATCAGCGCCTTGGCCTCGCCTGACGCCCATTCAGCGGGGCCATACATCGTGCCGATTTCGCAACCGGACGGGCCGACCAGAATAGTCGTCGGCAGTCCGGTGGCACGTGCCTTTTTCCTCAGGTCATTCAAAAGCTTGTTTGATTTGTCGCTGTAAAAACCAAGCCGGTTGACCCCGATGTCATCCAGGAAAGCTTTCGGTTTTTCCGGCCCACCCCTGTCCAGATTGACCGCCACCACTTCGAACGTGTCATTGCCCATATCTGCCTGCAGCTGATCCAGAGCCGGCATTTCCTTCCGGCACGGCGCGCACCAAGTGGCCCAGAGATTGAGCAACACTGTCCGGTCCTTGAAATCGGACATGGATACTGGCCCGCCATCCGCCCCCTTGAACGTCAGTTCAGAAAGGTCCAGCGGTTTCTGCGCTGGCAGGAACGCAGCGACCTCACCCTTGGCAAAAGGTTTGGCTGCTTTGGCCGATGCAAGTTCCAACTGGCAGCTTTGCGCACCGACCAGGTTGCCATTCTGCCCAGCGATCACGTATACCGCCGCAAGCGCGGCAGCGGCTCCGGCCAAAGCAACCGCAAACAGTCGGCGTTTCGGGCGTTGTCCGGATTCAGGCGGCTTCGTCATTCTTTAAGTCCTCGCAAGGGGCATCGTGTAAGGGACAGGGCATGAGCAATCGCATGTGGGGCGGCCGGTTCGCCGAAGGGCCGGATGCCATCATGGAGGAGATAAACGCCTCCATCGATTACGACCGCAAGCTATATAGGCAAGATATTGCGGGATCAAAAGCCCATGTGCGCATGCTCGCTGCCCAGGGAATCGTCACAAGCGACGATGCCGACAAGATCGCTCAAGGTCTAGACACGATCCTGTCAGAAATTGAAAGCGGCGAGTTCAAGTTCTCCCGCGCGCTCGAAGACATTCACATGAACATCGAGGCGCGGCTTGCCGAGCTAATCGGTCCGGCAGCGGGCCGGCTGCACACTGCACGTTCTCGCAACGACCAGGTTGCCACCGACTTCCGTCTGTGGGTGCGCGACACGCTCGACACACTGGACGAACAGCTGACCGAGCTGATGCAGGCTCTGGCGGAAAAGGCTGAGCAGCATGCTGGCGACGTCATGCCTGGCTTCACTCACCTGCAATCGGCCCAGCCGGTGACTTTTGGTCATCATCTACTGGCCTATGTGGAGATGTTCGCCCGCGATCGGGGCCGTGTGCGCGATGCCCGCAAGCGGATGAATGAATCCCCCCTCGGCTCTGCAGCCCTTGCCGGAACCTCCTTCCCGATTGACCGCAAAGCGACGGCTGAAGCCCTCGGCTTCGACCGGCCTACGGCCAACTCGCTCGATGCGGTGTCCGACCGTGACTTTGTCATTGAAGCGCTCGCAGCCGCTTCCCTTGCTGCCATGCACCTCTCCCGCCTGGCAGAGGAAATCGTGATCTGGTGTTCGGCCCAGTTCGGTTTCATCAAGCTGTCGGACAAGTTCTCGACCGGCTCGTCCATCATGCCGCAGAAGAAGAACCCGGACGCAGCGGAACTTGTCCGGGCAAAGACCGGCCGGATTTACGGATCCCTTCAGGCGCTTTTGACCATGATGAAGGGCCTGCCGCTCGCCTATTCCAAGGACATGCAGGAAGACAAGGAACAAGCCTTCGACGGTTTGGCCAGCATCTCCCTCGCCCTCGCCGCAATGACGGGCATGGTCAAAGACCTCGAACCTGTCACCAAGGCCATGAAGAAGGCTGCCGGATCCGGCTATTCAACAGCAACCGACCTTGCAGACTGGCTTGTGCGCGTGCTTGGCCTGCCTTTCCGCGATGCCCACCATGTGACCGGACGGATCGTTGCGCTGGCCGTTGAAAACAACATCGAGCTGCACAAAGTTTCTCTTGAGGATATGCAGGCGGTCGAGCCGAAGATCACCAAGGAGATTTACTCCGTTCTGTCCGTCGACAAATCCGTGCGCAGCCGCACCAGCTATGGCGGCACATCGCCGGTCAATGTGCGTAAACAGTCGCGCCGCTGGCTGAAGGAACTGACCAAGGGCTAAGCAGGCAGGAGCCTTGAAAAGCATTACCGGCCTTGCTCACAAGCGCCGGCCATGCAAGGAAGGGTAACAACAACGGGAAGAGCAAAGAGGCTCTGATGGCATCGCGTCATGGACTGAAAGCACTGGCCATTTTGACTCTGGCGGCAACGCTGGCACTGGGAGCCTGCGGACGGCGTGGGGCACTGGATGTGCCAGGCACAACGTCCGAGACGACAACAGGCTATGCTGCTGAAGCAAATGATCCTGCGGTGCAGCCTGTACAGCCTTCTGACGAACAAACCGTACAACCGGCTTCAGACAGGTTCTTTCTCGACTTCCTGATCTAGTTTCGGACAAACGGTCCACCAGGGCCACTTGAGGATACTCCGTGCATCATTTCGACTACAAAGACGGCTCCTTGTGGGCCGAGGGTGTTCCGGTTGAAACCATCGCGGCTGAGGTGGGTACGCCGTTCTATATCTATTCAACGGCAACCCTGACCCGGCACTATCAGGTATTTTCCTCTGCCTTTGACGATATCCCATCGCTCGTCTGCTACGCGATGAAGGCCAACTCGAACCAAGCTGTGCTGGCGACCCTGGCTGAACTTGGCGCCGGTATGGATGTTGTTTCGGAAGGTGAGCTGCGCCGGGCCCGCGCCGCTGGTGTCCCGGCAAACAAGATCCTGTTTTCAGGTGTTGGCAAGACGGAAGCAGAACAGGCCTATGCGTTGGACGAAGATATCCTTTGCTTCAACGTGGAATCCGAGCCGGAGCTTCTGCAGCTGTCCCGCGTTGCCAGCGAAATGGGAAAAACCGCCCGCGTATCGCTGCGCATCAATCCGGATGTCGATGCCAAGACACATGCAAAAATCTCCACCGGCAAGGCGGAAAACAAGTTCGGCATTCCTTGGCAACGTGCCCGGGAAGTCTATGCCGAAGCCGCCAAACTGCCGTCGATCCATGTCTCGGGCATCGATATGCACATCGGCTCGCAAATTACCCAGTTGCAGCCTTTTGACGATGCCTTTGCCCGGCTCGGCGAACTGATCACCAATCTGCGCGCCGATGGCCATGCCATAGACCATATCGATCTTGGTGGCGGTTTGGGCATTCCTTATGTGACAGACAATGATCCGCCGCCCCATCCCGATGCTTACGCCGAGGTGGTGAAGAAGCACGTCAAGCGTCTGGATTGCCGGATCATGTTTGAGCCCGGCCGGATGATTGCCGGCAATGCTGGCATTCTGGTGACCAAGGTCATTTACGTCAAAGAGGGTGCAGACAAGACATTTGTCATCGTCGATGCGGCGATGAACGACCTGATCCGGCCAACCCTTTACGATGCCTACCACGAAGTCCGGCCTGTTCTGGAAGAAGGACTGGACCGTCCTCGAATCAAGGCCGACGTGGTCGGTCAGGTATGCGAAACTGGCGACTATCTCGCCCACGACAGGGATTTGCCCAGTATTCGTGCAGGGGAAATGCTTGCCGTCTATTCGGCCGGTGCTTACGGCGCCGTTCAGTCCTGCACCTACAATTCCCGTCTTTTGATTCCGGAAGTCCTTGTAAACGAAGACCAATTCGCGGTCATTCGGCCCCGGCCAAGCTACGAAGACTTGATTGGGCTCGACAAAATGCCCGAATGGCTCAACAGGTCGTGATGCCTTAAGGCTCCTGTTGGCGGTTTCAACAGCTTGCCGGAACCCGGTCTATGCCTCACTTTAGGTAAATACCAGTGTTTCTATCGCCCTTAGGCGGGTAGAAATACAAGTGGGGGCCATAAACCGGAGGCAGCCTGTTGGACCATGACGGCAAACCGGGGCTCGGGACCGATCCGGCCGGGCAACATCTGACCCGCGCCCAAGTGGACGCGCGGCTCGACAAGCTTGTGTTCCGTAGCCAGCTGGCGCTGTTCATCGAAGCCTTTTGGCGCGCCACGGTTCCGGTTCTGATTGTCCTTGGATTCTTCGTCGGCCTGTCCTGGATGGGGTTCTGGCTGCTGTTCCCCTTCTGGGCGCGGCTCCTTGGCGTTGGTATTTTTGCCGGTCTCCTGATCTGGTCCTTCCGCGACTTCCTCCATCTGCGTTGGCCCGGACGTCCGGAAGCGCTGCACCGGGTCGAACGCGACAGCGGTACATCCCATAGGCCTCTGACAGCAGTTGAAGACGACCTGGCCTCAGGCAAGGACGACCCGGCGACAACCGCACTTTGGGCCCTGCACAAGAAACGCATGGCGCAGACGATCGCCGCCATGCGCAGCAAGCCGCCCGATCCAAAAGCCTACCGGCGCGACCCCTATGCCGTCCGTGTTGCCGCCTTGCTGGTGATGATCATCGGCTTTGCCTCCACAAGCGGCGACCGCTGGAGCCGCCTTGGCACTGCTTTTGAAAGCCCGGTGGATGTAACTGAGATCGCCAGCCGGCTGGACGCTTGGGTTACACCGCCACTCTATACCGGAGAGGCACCTGTCTATCTGACCGGAGACAGCGCCGCCTTACGCGATCCCGGAAGCGCAATCGGAATTCCGGAGGGTTCGGTTCTGGTCGTCCGGTCCCAGGGCGAAACCGATCTTGATATGCGCCTTTCAAAACTTCTGGGACAGGATGCCCCCGTTGCAGTTGAAGGCGAAGGTCAGGCGGAGGACGCCGCTCCCGGCATGCCCATGGAGCATCGCCTGGAACTAACGGAATCCAGCCGGATCGAAATGCTCAAGGATGAAACCGTCGTCGCGAGCTGGACGTTTGACGTCAAGCCCGATGATGCACCGGTCATCCGCTTGACCAATGATCCCGAAGCTCAGCTCAGCGGCGCCTTGAAGTTCTCCTATCTCGTCAAGGATGACTACGGCGTTGTTGCTGCAGAAGCTCGGATTGCCCCGGTACAGGGTAAGGCGGCAGCCAGCAAGGAACCCCGCCCGCTGGTGGACGCTCCCCAGTTTCCGCTTTCACTCCCGCCACGCGCCGGAACCGCCAAGACCGGCGAAACAATCCGCGACTTGACCTCTCATCCCTGGGCCGGATCGGAAGTCGATCTGATCTTGTCCGCGCGCGATGAGGCTGGTCAGGAAGGTGTCTCGGCGCCGCACCGCTTCACATTGCCACAACGCCTGTTCCGCAATCCTCTGGCCCGTTCCGTAGTGGAACAACGTCGGGATCTGGCCGTCGATGCCAACAACCACACCCGCGTCCTGATTTCCTTTGATGCCTTGATGCTGGCGCCGGAAGCCTTTGAAGTGAAGGTTCGGGACTATATGGGACTGGATTTCGCCTACCGCCAGCTTGTTGCCGCCCATTCCGACGATGAGCTGAAAACCCTGCTGCCCCTGTTGTGGGATCTTGCGCTCACTATCGAGGACGGCGACCTCTCCCTGGCTGAACGCAAGCTTCGGGACGCTCAGGAAGCGTTGCGCCGCGCTCTGGAAGAAGGTGCCAGCGAAGAGGAAATCGCAAAACTCACCCAGCAGCTACGTGAGGCGCTGTCCGAATACATGCAGGCGCTGGCGGAGCAAATGCAGCGGAACCCGCAGGTGATGCAGCCCTTCAACTCCAACCAGCAGACATTGAACCAGCAGGATCTGGAAGAAATGCTGAACCGGATTGAGGAACTGGCCCGGACCGGCTCCCGCGATGCGGCTCGCGAGCTTCTGGCGCAGATGCAGCGCATGCTGGAGAACCTGCAAGCCGGACGTCCGCAGATGATGCCGGACAACATGACCAGCGAAATGATGCAGATGCTGAACGAGCTGGGCAAGATGATCCAGCGCCAGCAGCAACTGATGGATCAAACCCACGAGTTCAACCGCAACCAGCAGCAACAGGGCCGGCAGGGTCAACAAGGCCAGCAACAACAGCAGCAAGGCCAGGGGCAGCAGCAAATGACCGAGGAGCAGCTTCGCCAGCTGCTTGAACAACTGCAGCAAGGGCAGGGCGACCTAGCACAGCAGCTTCAGGAACTGATGGATCAGCTTGGCCAGAACGGCATGGGCCAGCCCAGCGAGCTTGGAGAAGCCGGTGAGGCCATGGGCCAGGCACAGCAGTCTCTCGGACAAGGACAGGGCGGCGAGGCCGTTGGCCAACAGGGCAGCGCACTTGACGCCCTGCGCCGTGGCGCACAGGGGCTGACAGAGCAGATGATAGGGCAAGGGGAAGGCCAGGGCATGTCGCAGGGCAATTCGCCGCTCGACGAAGATCCGCTTGGCCGTCCGCGCCGGACCGAAGGACCTGACTTCGGCAATCGGGTGCAGGTCCCCGATGAAATCGACGTCCAGCGTGCCCGCCGGATCCTCGAAGAGCTACGCCGCCGGTTCTCAGATCCCTCCCGTCCGAAGCTGGAACTCGACTATCTGGAACGCCTGTTGAAGCGGTATTGACGAGGGCAGATAAGATATGCGGAAAGAACAAAGCCCCGGCCAATGGCCGGGGCTTTTGATTTCAATACCAAACAGGATAACGAATTCCTCAGGCGTAGCGCCGGGTTTCCTCAGGGGCGTTTCCCAAAAGCGCGTTGCGCACCGAGCGCCGGATGTCGGCAAGCGAAAACGGCTTGGTCACGATATCATGAACAAGTGAATCCAGCCCGTTCGCCCGTTCGCGCTGGTCTGCAAAGCCTGTCATCAGCAGGATCGGCAGGTCCGGCCAATCGCGTGCCGTGTGCAAGGCAAGCGCAATACCGTCCATCACCGGCATCTTGATATCTGACAGCAACAGATCGTAGGCGCCCTTCTCGCGTGTTAGCGCTTCGACGGCTTCACCGCCGTCCTCAACCGCTTCCACGGAATGACCGTCCAGTTCGAGTGCCCGCTTCACAAAGCTGCGGACGGCGTCGTCATCTTCCGTCAGAAGAATGCGAGCCATACTCATTCTCCTCCATTATCGCCGTTCTCCGCCTCCTCCGGCGGAACGACATATCCGATAAACGGCAATTGCCGCCATGCATGCCCCATGTCCATACCATATCCGACTACGAACTTATCAGGACAGGCAAAACCGACAAAATCGGCGGTTATGGCCGCCTTGCGCCGTTCCGGTTTATCCAGAAGTGCAGCAACGCGGACGGACCGGGCACCACGCGAAGTGAGCCGCTCCTTGGCAAAGCTCAGTGTACGCCCGGATTCCAAAATATCATCCACTAATATGATATCGCGGCCGTTAACATCGCTTTCCACATCCCGAAGGACGCGAATCGTCTCGGAACCTTCTGTTCCCGCGCCATAACTTGACAAATGGATAAACTCCATTTCTGGCGTAAGTTTGGCACGATGCATTGCCCGGACAAGATCGGCGGCAAAGATGAAGCTGCCCTTCAGAACGGCAACCACCAGCAAACGTTCGGGTTTGGATTCTGCAATTTCGTGAGCTAATGCGGAAACCCGCGCGGCGATGGTCTCTTCATCGAAGAGCGTATTAATGGTGACGGTCATCTTACTCTAATATTACCTGACGCTGCCCACGGTCTATGAAACGGACATGAATATCGGAAGCGCCGGCAGGCGGATCTGACAGGATTGTCCTGAAGCGGGTTTCGTCCAGCCCCTTCAACGTGGTCGTGCGCGGTTCTACGGTCCAAGCATAAATCTCCTGAAGATCAGTGCCTCTGATTGACAGCCGAACGGCAGGAACTCTTGCATTCTCCTCGCCTATATTGCGGATTGAGCCCTCAACTACAAGGACTTGTTTGCCTGATTCGACTTCGCTGAAGGTTCTAAGATCTCGAAACTCCAGGCCGCGCAGATTGACTTCAAATCCAATTGTCTCAAACAAGCTGGCAAGATCTGGTGCCTGCTTGACGATCGAATCGCGAATCAAGACCACGAACACACATGCCGTTAACGCAACGCCGAAAAGAACGACGCCACCGATTCGCCGGTAGTTACGCCGGGCTAACCAGTTTGAGACCGCGCCAAAATGATTGCGTTTGAACTTGTTCGGATTGACGTTGATTTTTGGGCGCTTGGCCAGGGTTTCGATGTCGACAGGCTGACCGTCATCATCCGTCTCACCGCCGGGAGCGTCATCTGCTTCAAACTCGGATGGAGACGGCTCCGCAGCCGTTTTGTCCGCGGTCGGAGCAGGTTCCGGCTCAGGATCGGGAGCCGGATCAGTGTTTTCAGCTGAACGCTCTTCTTCTGCCTCATCGGCAGCCCACTCGGCTTCATCTGCCGTGTTCTGGGCATCTTCACCATCTGGAGCAACGTTCGCGACGCCGTCTCCATCAT
Source organism: Roseibium sp. (assembly GCA_965230705.1). GTDB lineage: Bacteria > Pseudomonadota > Alphaproteobacteria > Rhizobiales > Stappiaceae > Roseibium. Next base: position 2,289,968 of record CBDDLN010000002.1, read on the forward strand.
CGCCTTCATCAGCGGCATCTTTCGGCCGAACGAACCATCTGTTGCCGCACCGGACACATTTCACACTCCGTCCGTCGCCGCCAAGCACTTCCGGCTTGATGTCGTAAGAGGTGCTGCAATCAGGGCACTGGATCTTCATTTTCGAAGACCTTTCGCCTAGCGTGTTACTTCGGCTTGCAAGTGTAGCCGATCAGATCCGGAGCTGACAAAGATACAGGATGCGCAAAGCTGGGCGCAGCCGGGATTTTGCCGTTTCTAAAGGACATTTATATGTTTAATGAATCGTTAACGCAGTTGGCGTTAGCGTCCCTGCTTTCAGGAGGTTGCGGGTGATCCGTTTCGAAAATGTCGGATTGAGATATGGCATGGGTCCGGAAATCCTGAGGGATTTGACCTTTCGGATTGAACCGCAGTCGTTTCAGTTCCTTACAGGACCATCCGGCGCGGGAAAAACCAGCCTGATTCGTTTGCTGTTCATGTCGTTGCGGCCGACACGCGGATTGATCAAGGTGTTCGACCGAGATTTATCCGTTATTGGCAAACAGGAACTGCCCGCGCTCCGCCGCAAGATTGGTGTGGTGTTTCAGGATTTCCGCCTGTTGAACCACATGACCACCTACGAAAACGTCGCCTTGCCCTTGCGAGTCATCGGCAAGGACGAATCAGAATACCGGGCCGACGTTGTCGAACTTCTGAAATGGGTCGGTCTTGGCGAACGCATGCACGTTCTACCCCCGGTCCTGTCAGGAGGAGAAAAGCAGCGCGCGGCTATCGCGCGGGCATTGATCACACGTCCCGATGTTCTGCTTGCGGACGAGCCGACCGGAAACGTGGATCCGCCACTTGCACGGCGCTTGCTTCGCCTGTTCATAGAGCTTAACAAGCTCGGCACATCCGTGGTGATCGCAACCCACGACATCGCACTGCTTGAGCAGATTGACGCAAGGCGCATGGTCCTCGCCGACGGTCACCTCAGCGTTTTTGATTAGGTTCCATGCCGATGGCCCCGGAAACTGAAGACAAGAAAAAACGCAAGCCGTCAGGCAAACGTTCAAAGCCGCTGCGAAAGCCGGCTCTGCCCAAAATGCCGGGCCGGTCCCGGACAGGTAATGCCAGTTCCAAAAACGGCGAAGCATCTGTTTTACGGCCGGCCGCAGCAATCGTTCCGCCGCAATCGGTTGCTGGCCGTGCGCTGACACTGGTCGTTGCGATTATGAGTTTTCTTGCCTGTCTGACCATCGGCGCCGTGTCGATCGTCTGGGAGGCAGCAGACGACTGGCAGAACGATCTGGTCCGGGAAGTAACAATCCAGATCAAACCGGCGGACGGCATTGACATGCTCCGGGAGATCGACCGGGCAATCGCTTTGACGCAGGAGTTTTCGGGTGTCGGATCTGTGCGCGCGCTTTCTGATGAGGAAACCCGGGCGCTGCTTCAACCCTGGCTCGGCGAGGGCCTTGACCTGGAAACTTTGCCCGTTCCGCGCCTGATCCAGATCTCTGTGGATGATCCATCCGCGCTTGATCTGGGCCAACTAGGCGCAACCCTCCAGCGGGAAATCCCCGGAGCCAGCCTGGATGATCATTCCATCTGGACTTCGCGGCTGTCGGCAATGGCAGGCGCCGTGGTAGTTGGCGGATTTGCCATAATGGCGCTGGTTTTCTCGTCCATGGTTTTAAGCGTCATTTTTGCGACCCAATCCGCCATGGCCGGCAACAAGGATGTTGTATCCGTCCTGCATTTTGTCGGCGCCGAAGACAGCTTCATTGCCCGGGAATTTCAGCGGCATTTTCTGTTGTTGGGGCTCAAGGGCGGCGTTTCCGGCGGTGCAGTCGCAATCGCCTGTTTTTTGCTTTTAGATGTGTTCACAAGGCAGACCAGCGGACAAGCAAGCTCCGATCAGCTGTCCGCCCTGTTTGGCAGCGTATCCGTCAGCCTGCCTGGTTATCTTGGTGTTGTTGCCATTGTTTTTCTCGTCGCAGTGCTAACGGGACTGACCTCCGGCCTGGCCGTAAAAGCCCACTTGGCAAGGGCGGATTGACAAAATTATCGATAATTAATTTTGCAAGGTCGATTTTGCCTCCAAATTCTCTGAATCATCTGGGATAATAACGGTTATGAGCACGACCGATTCTGCCGGGTCGGAACCGCAAGAGACCAGTGGGCACGGCAGCCAGACCCTGACGATGGGCACATCGGAGGTCACTGATAACAAGACGCTGGAAGCGCCACGCTCCCGGCGCCGTGGAATTTTGCGTTTTTCCCTCGTTATCCTGCTCCTGGTATTGGCCGCGACAACGACCGGCTTCTTTGTCCGCTTTTCGCAGATGGTGGCTTCAACCTCCCTGCCGGACAATCCTCGGGCCGATGCGATCGTCGTCATGACGGGTGGGACTGAGCGTGTGGCTCAGGCAGTGAAACTGCTGGAGGGCGATTGGGCAGGACGTTTGCTGATTTCCGGGGTTCATCCGGGCACCACGATCAAACAGATCGCCTCCATGACAGGGACGGATACGGCACTCTTTGAGTGTTGTATTGACCTCGACCGGCTGGCCCTCAATACCGAAGGCAATGCGACGGAAACCGCAGCATGGGTGGACCAGCATGGCTTCGATACACTCTTGCTCGTAACCAGTGCGTATCATTTGCCCAGGGCATCCATGGAACTCAAAAGCGCACTGCCGAACGTGCAGTTGGTTCCCTATCCGGTCTATTCCGCCGGTCTTGACCTGAAGGGCTGGTACAAGGATCCAGCAACGATCCGGCTTCTCTTCCGTGAATATGTGAAGTATACCCTCGCAAGCTTCCGGATCGTCGCCAAACGCTTTGCCAATTCGCTCGGGATTTAAAGGAGCGGCGCAGCAGTGGCGGCCAGCCAGTCAGTTTCCAAAGGTGTCATGCTGTATCTGCGGTCTTCTCTCTTCCAGGTTTTGTTTTACCTGGTCACCTTCGTCATGATGATCATCGGCTCACCCGTCTTCCTGCTTCCACGCAAGATGGGCTGGTGGTGGGTACCCTTCTGGGCCAACACCATGCTGTTTCTGCTCAAGTGGATTGCCGGATTGAAGGTTGAGTTCCGCGGCAAGGAAAACATTCCCGATGGCGGTTATATAATCGGATCAAAGCACCAATCGGCGTGGGAGACCTTTGCGCTGATTCCGCATTTTCCAGATCCTACCTACATCTTGAAGCGGGAACTGCGCTGGATTCCGATCTTTGGCTGGTACACCGCAAAATTCCGCCAAATTCCGATCAACCGCGGTAAACGGGCCGCAGCTCTCGCCGCACTGGTGGAATCGTCCAAGGAAGCTATCTCCGAAGACCGTCAGATCCTGATTTTTCCCGAAGGCACTCGCCGGCCGGCTGGAGCGGAGGCAAAGTACAAATACGGCATCGCCCATCTCTACAAGGATCTGGACTGTAAAATTCTGCCAGTTGCCTTGAACGCCGGGCTCTATTGGCCACGCGCCTCCTGGCTCGTTTATCCCGGTACGGTAATCGTGGAATTCCTGCCACCGGTTGAACCTGGCCTAAAACCCACCGAGGCATTCAAACAGATGGTGGACGCCATCGAGACAGCAACGGACCGGCTTTGCGAAGAGGCCCGAAACAGTGAAAATCCGACACCGGTGCTTGAAACCTATGACCGGAACAGGGCCGCTGCCGGAACCTAAGACTCGGGCCTATTCAGCAGCATATTGAAATTTGCCTGAACGATTCCCAAATGGAGAACAGAAGGTGAATCAGAAATCGATTTGCCTATGTTCCTTCTTTGTTCTAAGGTCAGGCAATGCCCACGTCCGCAGACATCGATACACTGTCACTCCCGGATATCCTGAGCGGTGTCGCCCAGGGCAGCCGGTATCGCTGTTTCAAGGGGCGCAGCGGCCAGCGTTATATCTTCACCAAAATGTCGGCTATGGATCTTGAGGACTGCCGCCAGGCGGTCGTGCTTCTTTTTGCCAAAGGCAGAGCTTCCGGCGGGAGACAGAGGCCGGATGAACCTGTGCTCCTTGGCGAGATCGACCGGTATGGAAAGTGGCATGGGCCCCGCTTGGGCAAATCCAAATTTGCGCGTCACGAGATCTACGTCCATCTCTTGGCCGAGGACGCCAGCCGGCGCCAGTCGATCGTTTCAGACCTGGCAGTTACAGGCCACAGCCACCGCTTATAAAGGCAGTCACGACGATACGGACCGGTCCTGACTAACCGGCCAACTGCTGCGCAAGCCAGCCGACATTGGTGTCGACAATTCCAAGTTCATCGAGATGCGCTGCAGTGCTCAGGACATAGTCCGGATTGCGCCCGGACTTGCCCTTGGCGCTCAAGACGATGTTCAGCTGATCGGTGAGGGGCAAGGCTCCGGCATATTGCCTGTGCTGCCGGTCAACCGTGTAGGTAAGCGCGGCCACCTGTTCGCCATTGCCGAGTGAAATCCGGCGCCAGCGTTCGAGATAAACGCCAGTCACTTGTTCCCGCTCCCGCAGATAACTGATTGTCTGATCCCGGTCGTTCGCATGGACCTTGAACGCCATTCCGCGGCACGCTCCGCCGTGGTCGAGACCAAACACGAGGCCGGGATGATCTTCTGTACCCCGGTGAACCCAGGAGTAGACGCAGAGCGACCGGTGCGCGCCCCGCAACAAGGCAGGTTCAGCACCAAGATGGTCAAAGCCGGGATTCCACATCAAAGAGCCGTAGCCAAAAACCCAAAAATCGCTCATATCCATCCATAGTGTTGCCCGATATCCACGTGACATAACAATGCACCGTGTTGGATTCAATCCGTGACACGGTAGGACTGAAAAAGCATATGCAAATCTCCGGGAGACCAACTTGACGGCCGGACCAAAACGAAATCTCAAGCTGCGCTATATTGTGTTGGCCATGGCGATTGTCCTGGTGATCGCCGGATGGACCGGCGGGTGGTTTTACTTCCGCCAGGAACTTGACCGCCAAATTGAAGCGCAGCTTCAGGCGGTGAGCGGTACCGGCGCGCTAGTGACTTGCCCGGATCGGCAAATTGCGGGATTTCCATTCCGCTTTGAAATCACCTGTCTCCGGCCCTCAGCCGCCGCCATCGCGGGTCCGTCCTTCTCACTGGACAAGCTGAACGCGATCGCCCTTGTCTACAATCCCTGGCATATCATTTTTGAGGCCGATGGCCCTGCCGCATTGACCGATCCGGTTACAGGTCTGACCTATTCGGCGAGCTGGGACACCGCCCGATCAAGCCTGCTTTTCTCCAAAACCGGTCCCAAGCAAATTGATGTGGTTCTGGACAAGATCGTATCGTTGCCCAACGAAACCGGTATCCCTGGGCCGCAAGCTGACCATGTGGAGTTTCATCTGCGGCCAGCTCCGGAAACATCCGGCGCAATCGAGGCATTCATGTCGGCGGATGGCTTTCGTCCGGCAGGTTCCGGTAGCCTGGATGCACGCGCACATGTCCGTTTGGAAAGCGGTGCAGGTCTATTGGCCGGTCAGCAGCTGGCAGACTTGCCAAGGATGGAAGACGGCGCGTTGCCAATCGAGCTTGCCTTGCTGTCTTTGGCATCCGGCAATACGGAAATCACAGCCCGTGGTCCCCTGCACATTACGGCTTCAGGTGCACTCGATGGTAAAGTCGAGCTTCAAATCAAGGAAATCGACGGCATGGACAAGCTGCTCGGAAACTTGTTTCCGGAAGGATCCACCTTACCCGCCAGCTTGAAAGGCACGGCAGTTGCCCTTGGTACTCCAGGCGAGGATGCCGAAGGCAATCCTGTGATCAAAGTTCCGCTGACAATAGACCAGGGCAGCTTCAAGGTCGGCATCGTACCTTTGGGAATCACGATCCCGCCGTTAGCCGCCTCGGTCAATTGATGCTGAAAGGCATCGGCTGATCAGTCGCCCGCAATCCGGTCGATCGGAATAACGTAGCTCTTCCGGTGGTCAGGCTCGGCGATCTTCTCGTAAAGGGTGACTTCCGGCACGTTCTTGCCTGGAACCAGCCAGCGCAAATGCAGCCAGCCGCGGGATTTACCTTCTTCCACCAGATGTTCGATCATCCGCCGTCCGGTGCCTTTGCCCCGGCAATCGGGATGAACGAAAATGTCGTCCAGCTGACCGATCCGGAGCCCGGTAACAAGTTCAGGCAGATCAAAAAAGACAGCGAAACCGATGAGCTCGCCATCCTGGAAAGCACCGATCACCTCAGCGGTCTTATCTTCCAGAATGCGCTCTGCGTAGTATTCGTCAGGCTGGCGCGCCGCGCCACGGATCAAAGCCTGTGCGTTTAGGGCGATCAACGGCGCCAGTTTGTGGGCGTCGCTCAAATCGAGTGTCTTGATTTCGGTCGTGCTCATAAGATCTCCGGATCCAATCCGTGCAAATTCGTTAGGCCCAGATGTCCCAAAATCTGTGCCGACAATCAAGCGTCTGATTGATTTTGCGGTTGCGTATTGGATTAAGTGCCTTTCCTATGCAGGCAAACAGCGATTTCCCGCATTGCCTCAAATCAACCGGAAGGAATGAAATGCCCAGTGATGCCGTTCGGCTGCGCGCCACACTGATCGGTCTCAGCGCCGTCCTGATGTGGGCAACATTGGGTTTGTTCGGCGCCGGTTCCGGTGCCGTTCCGCCGTTCCTTCTGAATGCCATGTGTTTTGGCCTTTCCGGAAGCCTCGCGCTTGTGTGGTTGGCTGCCAATGGAAAACTGCAGCGCCTCCGCCAGCCCCTTAAGGTCTGGATCTTCGGAACAGTGGGCCTGTTCGGCTTTCATTTCTTCTATTTCACAGCGATCCGCAACGCACCACCGGTCGATGCCAATCTCATCAACTACACCTGGCCCCTGCTGATCGTTGTGTTTTCTGCCTTTTTGCCCGGCGAACACCTTCGGGCACATCATGTGATTGGAACGGTGCTTGGGCTAGCGGGCGCGGCCTTGCTGATAACTGGTGGTGAGGGTCTTTCCTTTGATGGCGGTTCGGCGCTCGGATATGCCGCCGCCGTCACCTCTTCGCTGTTCTGGTCGACCTACTCAGTTCTATCCCGCCGCCTCGGGGATGTACCGACGGAAGCGGTCGCCGGATTTTGCCTGATGACCGCCGTATTGTCCGCCGTTTGCCATATCATCCTGGAAGAAACCGTTTGGCCGGCCGGAATACTGGAGTGGTTATCCGTTGCCGCACTTGGGTTGTTTCCGGTGGGATTGGCGTTCTTCACCTGGGATATTGGCGTCAAGCGCGGCGACATTCAGGTTCTTGGAGCGGCCGCTTATTCAGCGCCGCTGCTGTCCACACTGCTGCTCATTGCCTTCGGATTTGGAGCATTTACCTGGTCGGTCACATTGGCATGCCTTGCGATCACCATCGGTGCGGTGGTCGCCGCCAAGGACATGATTTTCTCCAGGAAACCGCAAGTCTCCGCACCAAAATCGCAATGATGCGAAAGACGTAGTGGAAAACGCGGAGCCAGACAGATAGTTTGCTGCAAAGCAAAATGACCGTACAGGAAAATCAATCTCGCCATGACGCAAACAATCAAGCCGCGCCGCTCCGCACTTTACATGCCTGGCTCCAATAGCCGTGCACTGGAAAAAGCAAAGACGCTCAATGTGGATTGCCTGCTCTTGGATCTTGAAGATGCAGTTGCACCGGAATCAAAGGAAGACGCCCGCCAGCAGATCGTTTCAGCTGTTCAGGGTGGTGGCTATGGCGACCGGGAAGTCGTCATCCGCATCAATGGTCTCGACACACAATGGGGCGAAGACGATCTGAAGGCTGCAGTTACTGCAGGTCCGGATGCCATTCTGGTTCCCAAGGTGAACAGCCCGGCGGATCTGGAGCGCACTGCACATCTTCTGTCATTAAACGGTGCATCCAAGGACTTGAAACTTTGGGCGATGATGGAAACGCCGCAGGCCATGCTGAACGCCGCAGCCATTGCCGCCTGCGGACGTGATCCGGAAGTCCGCCTTTCCTGCTTCGTCATGGGTACGAATGATCTCGCGAAGGAAACCCGGGCCCAGCTCAACCCGGGCCGGGCCGTTATGACACCCTGGCTGATGACCTGCGTTGCAGCCGCACGCGCTGGCGGTATCGATATTCTGGACGGTGTCTACAACAACTTCAGCGACCTGGAAGGTTTCGCTGCCGAATGCGCCCAGGGCGCTGAAATGGGCATGGACGGAAAGACACTCATCCATCCAAAGCAGATCGAAGCCTGCCACACGGCCTTCAGCCCATCCGAGGAAGAAGTTGCCTGGGCACGCCGGATCAACGACGTCTTTGCCGAACCGGAAAACGCCAACAAGGGCGCAATTCAGGTGGACGGAAAGATGGTTGAGCGCCTACATGCGGATATGGGCCTACGGGTGATCGCTATCGCGGATGCCATTGCCGCACGATCCTGACGTCACACAGAAGACCGCCAAAGGCCTATTCCATGCGACTTTATCGCTTCATCACAGGCGTCGATGACAGTGAATTCTGTCATCGGGTCACCCAGGCACTCAACAAGGGCTGGGAACTTTCCGGGTCGCCATCGCTGACATTTGATGCGGAGCGCGGACGCACCATATGCGGTCAGGCAGTCACCAAAGAGGTGCCCGGTGACTATTCTCCGGACATCAAGCTCGGTGACTACTAGCATCAACCAACTGGCAGGGATCTCACTCTGCCAGTTTACGCTTCAATTCGCCGAAAACTTTCTCATAGACCTGTTCTGTCAGGGCCGCCTCTTCAGCGCCCTGGCGGTAAAACTGGCTGAGGCCCGGCGCTGCATTGATTTCAAGAATAGCGTGCCTGGCCGCAGGGTCTGAAGGATCAACGGCCAGCATATCGACGCCGTAGTACGTCAAGCCCAGAGTCTGACCGGAAGAAATCGCGATCGCCTTCAAGGTATCGCATAGCTCGTCCGTTACGACCCTGCCCATGCCACCGGCAGAAAGATTGGCATTCGGCAACAGACATATCCGCTGGCCCTCAACCGGCACGGACTTCAAGCTCAAACCCTGACTGAAAAGCTCTGCCAGAATGCGCTGATCACTGCGTGTCCTGCCCGGCAGAGCCTGCAGCAGGTCCTCTATAGAATGGTCGCCATCGCCAATCACATCTGGCACCCAGCGCTCAATCACACACAGAACTTCGTCCTTGAGAACCAGAACGCGCAGATCCCGGCCAGGAACGGCCTCCTGCACAAGTACATTGTCATGACGGAGAAAAAGGTCGGTCAGCGCTGTCTCGAGCTGGTAAAGGCTTGTAACGCGCAGGACATCCTGGCCCTCACGGGCATCATTCGGCTTTACAAACAGCGGAAATCCGGCGGTTTCCGCGAATGCGACCGCTTCCCCGACGCCGGCCATCTTGTCTGCATGCGGCAGATTTTTTATCCGCGTCGCCGCGACGGACCTCGGCGCGCTGACCAGAACACCACGCGGCACCTGAAAACCCGCCTCCGCAAGGAAGTGGGCAGTGTAGGCCTTGTCCCGGGCAATTTCAGCACCGCCAAGCGAATTAAGATCGAAATGGGTACCCTTGAAATAGGACCGGCGCCCGTTAGGCGCCTCGACATATCCTGCATGGCCGATATCCGGCTCAGGCACGAATTTCAGATCGTGTCTCTGACAAAAATCCGCCAGTAGGCGGGCAACAAGCGGGTAGGGGACCGCGGTCCCGGATTGCTGGTCCGCGGAATCATTGTTGCTCACGGGAAGTGCCTTGTAGCCTTGGGGTTCTGCCCCTAGTTGCGGCGCTGCCGCGAGTGGGCCAGATAATCGATCTTGAACAGGTCCGGATTGGTCGGACCGTTGGAAATCACATTATAGACCGCGACGGAAGTTTCATAGCCCTGTGCGTCCTTAACGGTCCATTGCTTGAGGGCATAATCCTTCGCATCGAAAATCAGTGTCAGCATTCCGGAATTGAAGGTTGTCTGATCAGTCAGGGTTACTGTGATCAGATCTTTTTCGGCCATCACGTTGGTGACATTTGCATCGGTTTGCAAATTGATGTTTTCCGCCAGCAAGAAGCGCAAAGGCGTCTGGCTAAGTGGCCAGATATCTTGCGTGGCCAGCTTCCGGTCCTTGACCGAAACCGACTTACCATCGGAAATGATATCCAGCTTTGCGGGCGGATTGTAATAGAAGCGAACCTTCCCCGGCCTTGCCAGATAGAATTTGCCCTCGGTCTGACCGCCTTCGGGTCCGAACTGCACAAAGTCGCCATGCATCGTTTTGACCGAATTGAAGTAGGTGTTCACGTCCTTCAGTGTCTTTTTCTCACTGTCGGAAAGCGCAAACGCCGGGCTTGCGGCGAGCATGGCAATAAGGGTTGCGGCTGCCAGGGTCTTGATGGAAGCGGCAAGATTGCAAATCGGCATGATGTATCCCGCAGTTCGTCAATAAAGAATGTTGATCCCTGCCTAACTCCGCCTTGTGGCAAAGCTTTGGCAGACTGGCCTAAAGATCGTCTTCGACGCCGTTCTGCACAAGGATTTCCCGCTTGCCTGCATGGTTCGCCGGGCCAATTACCCCTTCCTGCTCCATGCGTTCAATGAGAGAAGCTGCCCGGTTATACCCGATAGACAGCCGGCGTTGAACATAGGACGTGGATGCCTTCTTGTCCCTCAGAACAATGGCAACGGCCTTGTCATAGAGATCATTGCCGTCATCACCACCGGCCAGGCCGCCATCATAGGGGCTTTCGGGAACCTCTTCTTCTTCCGTCACGGCTTCCAGGTATTGCGGCGTGCCCTGCAGCTTCAGATGTCCAACGATTTCCTCAACCTCATCATCGGAAACAAATGGTCCATGGACACGCTGGATACGGCCACCACCGGCCATATAGAGCATATCACCCATGCCAAGCAGTTGCTCGGCTCCCATTTCGCCCAGGATCGTACGGCTGTCGATTTTCGAGGTTACCTGGAACGAAATCCGGGTCGGGAAGTTTGCCTTGATCGTACCGGTGATGACATCGACGGACGGACGCTGGGTCGCCATGATGAGGTGAATGCCGGCGGCCCGGGCCATCTGCGCCAAACGCTGGATCGCGCCTTCAATATCCTTGCCCGCGACCATCATCAGATCAGCCATCTCATCGACAATCACGACGATGTAGGGCATTGCCTCCAGCGGCAGCTCTTCTTCCTCGTAGATCGGCTGGCCGGTCTCCCGGTCAAAGCCGGTCTGAACGGTGCGGCTGAAGCTTTCGCCCTTTTCAAGAGCCTGCTTGATACGGGTGTTGTAGCCATCGATGTTGCGGACGCCCATCTTGGACATCTTCTTGTAGCGGTCCTCCATCTCACGGACGGTCCAGTTCAAGGCAACAACGGCTTTTTTAGGATCAGTAACGACCGGTGTCAGGAGGTGCGGAATGCCATCGTAGATCGACAGTTCCAGCATCTTCGGATCGATCATGATCATCTTGCACTGCTCGGGCGTCAGCCGGTAGAGCAGCGACAAGATCATGGTGTTGATCGATACCGACTTACCGGAACCGGTGGTACCGGCGACCAGCAGGTGCGGCATGCGCGCAAGGTCTGCCACCACGCTTTCGCCGTTGATGGTCTTGCCCAGCGCCAACGCGAGTTTGGACTTCGACTTTTCAAAATCACGGGCGGCCAGGAGTTCCCGCAGATAGACGGTCTCGCGCGTGGAATTGGGGAGTTCGATACCAATGGCGTTCTTGCCCGGGATTACTGCGACACGGGCAGAGATTGCACTCATGGATCGGGCAATATCATCGGCAAGGCCGATCACGCGGGACGACTTGATGCCCGGCGCGGGCTCCAGTTCATATAGCGTCACGACAGGGCCAGGGCGAACTTCGATGATTTCGCCGCGAACGCCGAAGTCTTCAAGAACGCCTTCAAGGATACGGGCATTCTGTTCCAATGCATCTGGCGAAAGGCCAGGGACTTTGCCGCCGGCCTTCGGCTCTTCAAGCAGCATGAGCGGCGGCAGTTCGTATTCCTCCGGCGCACCAAGGAACGACGGCTGCGCTTCGGCGATTGCACGCTTGCCCTGTTTGGGGCGCGGGGCTGGTGGAATGACGCGGCCTGCCGGCTGCTCCTGTTTTGGTGCGGCGATGCCCACGGGTCTGGCTGGCGCGTTCGCACCGGAAACCGGTCCCTTGTCGATCAGCAAACCGTCCGGCTCAAACGTATCGCCTTCATCTTCATAAAGGTCTTCTGCCGGATCGCCTTCCGGAACACCGGATTCCCGACCGTAATAATCGGACAGGCCATCATCGTCATCCGGCATCAATTTGCCCGCAAGTGCCTTGCGGAACGCCTTCAGGCGGCCACCCTGACGGGGATCTTCGGGCTCGTAGAGTTCTTCTTCTTCATCCCAATCCTTTTCCTGGGGCTGCCGCGGCGTCGGCCAGCCGGCCACACGGCGCAACAAGCCAAAGCTCATCAAACCCCAATGGCTGACAAGCCCGGCGGTTGCTGCAAACATAATGGCAATGCGCGAGTCCCCAACATCCTCATCGTCAAGGCCAAGTTCCTCTTCGAGTGAATGGCCATGACCCTTGGCTTTCGGTTTTTCCGCAGGCTCCTCGGCTGCAGTGCCCGAGAACCAGCCACCAGCTGAAATCATCAGGAATATCGCTGGCAATCCGAGGCCGAGACCGCCAATGATCGTGGCCGCACCTTCAGTGAAATTGTCCGTAATCAGCGCCGGAATGCTATGAACCGCATCTCCAAGGAAACCGCCAAGCCCTGTTGGCAGCGGCCAGCTGTCGGGCACGGGCAAGGCGGCAAGGGCGCCTGCTGCCAGCACGGAACCGCCAAACCAGGCGGTAATTTTCTTCCGGCCGATCCGAAGCGGGTGGCCAGTCAACAGACGCCAGCCCCACAGCACGACCGGCAAAAGAAAAATCGCGGTTGCCAGACCGATGGTCTGCATCAGGACATCGGAGATAATTGCACCGGGCGTGCCCAACGCATTTCGGACCGGGTCGCCGGTGGCGTGATTGAGGCTTGGATCAGTCACTGTCCAGGTCGCAAGAGCTGCCGCCAAAGCCGCAGCAAAGCCAATCACGCACAATCCGGAGAACCCGACCAGATTGCGCTTCAGGAACCGTTTGACCGGGTTTTGCGTATCAAGAAGATCAATCGAGGCGCGGCGGCCATTGCCGCGCACAGCCGATGTCCGTCTCATGATTTTTCTCCTAGCCAATTCGCCAGCCGAACGAGTGCCTTTTCCGTCGTCTCACGTTCAGGGCACAATCCTACACGGATGAAATTCCGGCCCGGATTGCGGCCATCTGCCTGGTCGGATGCCAGATAGGCGCCGGGCAGTACTTTCACACCGGCGTCGCGCCACAGATCGCGGGTTACTGAAACGGAATCTCCCCACCTGGAAACGTCGAGCCAGAGGAAGAAGCCGGCAGCCGGCGTTACCGGACCTGTTATCGGAGCCAGCAAACGCTCGGCAATCTGGTATTTTTCGTTGTAGAGGCGGCGGTTTTCTTCCACATGCGCCTCATCGCCAAACGCCTGGACCGCGACTGCCTGATTGGGCAGTGGAACCTGCGGCGCCGCAAGGCCCCTGAACTTCGCCCATTTGGCCAGAAACTCCGGATCACCCGCAGCAAACCCGCATCGGAGGCCCGCCAGGTTGGAGCGCTTCGACAGGGAATTCAGCACAACAAGCTTGTCAAACACCTTGTCCGCCGAGCCGCCCATGGCTTTGGCCGCTTCGAGAGCACCTGGAGGAGGTACATCCCGATAGAGCTCCGAATAACATTCATCGGCGAAGATGATGAAATCATGCTTGCGCGCCAGACCTATCAGCCGTTGCCAATAGTCTATTGCAGCGACCGATCCTTCCGGATTGGTTGGAGACGCCACGTAAAACGCAACTGTTTTGTCCAGGAGATCTGGATCGAGACTGTCCAGATCTGGCAGGAAGCTGTGCCCGGGCACTGCATCGAGCAAAACAGCGTGGGCATCGGCAAGATGGGCCGCGGCGGCATAGGTCTGATAGAAGGGATTGGGCAGGATCACCACCGGATGATCAAGCCCCTTGTCCAGCTGATCACGGGCAGCAATCGCACCGAAAGACAGACCCTCTCGCGTTCCGTTGAGCGGCAGGACACCCCGCTCCCTGTCAATCAGGCCGTCGAGTCCGTAGCGGCGGTCTAGCCAACCCGCGACAGCTTCCCGGAATTCGGGCGTACCGGTGATCGGCGGATAACGGCGGAAATCCGCCAGATTTTCCTGCATGACTTCGCCGGTAAAATCGGGAATGGCATGCTGCGGCTCACCAATGGTCATCACAATTGGCGTCTGGCCCGGCTCAATGCCTTCCAACAAGGCGGCCAGGCGTTGAAATGGATTTGAACTCGGCAGCGAAGCGCCGCGCCGATATGTGGAAAGACTGACAGTCATAAATGTTCCGGGCATTCGTTACGCGTAACTGCGCCGAGGCTAGCCTGCCCTTGGTAAATCTCCTGTTAACCAAGCATTTTTTTGCAGATTTGCCGCCCTGGCAGTTTTGACCAGGAATACGGCCAACAATTCTTCACAGATCATCGGCGCAACCGTCCTTCGAGTGTCCGGCTGATCGCCGGTACGGGCACAAAGGGAGATTGCAATGGTCAACACAATCGCGTCTGTCAGCGGAAATGAGGCTGAAAACGCCCAAACGCTCACAATTGTCAACGCCGGTAACCAAAGTTCCTATGGCTGGGGCGATGACAACCAGCCCGCGTTCGGTGCGGGGCAAGACATTCCGGCAGGTGAAGCCGGACGCTTCGATTGCACGATGACTTTCACCAATCTTGCAGATGCAAACTTTCCGGTCGTTCTCTTTCAGGAAGCCCCGGAAATCTACGATTTTGGCGCCTACAGTCTCTCCGCGGTTGTCGAAGACAATGCTGGGACGTCTACAATCCGAATTGGAGTCGACAGGAAATAGATTGCGTCTTGCAGCCGATTTGACGAGGCCCTAGGCTTCTGAAGGTATTTACTTTCTTCAGGAGCTAAGCATTTGACGGCTTCGAATTCCAATCCCCTTTCGGTTGTCTGTTTCGGAGATTCCCTGACCTGGGGCTTCAACCCGGTCGATCGAACCCGGTACGGCCACGATCTGCGCTGGACCCGGTTGATGCAAAAGGAACTGGGTGACGGCTTCTATGTGATCGAGGAGGGCCTCAACAGCCGGACAACCGTGTTTGAAGACCCGGTCAGGGGCGACAAGAACGGATTGGCGCACCTGGCAACCGTCCGTAAGACCCATATGCCGATTGATATTCTGGTGATCATGCTCGGCACCAACGACCTCCAAACCCGCTTTGGAATGTCGGCAAATGCCATCGCGGTCGCCATGTCCCGTCTTTTATACGAAGCCCAACTAGCGACCGATGACCCAGAGGGCAAGGCGCCCAAAATTCTGCTGATGTCGCCGCCGCCGCTCGGAAACCTCAAAGGATCGCGCGTAGAAGCCCTGTTTTCCGGCGAGGCAAGCCGCGAGGTCTCAAGAGGCTTGAGCGGCGAATACAAACGGATCGCGTCAGACTACGGCGTCGCTTTTCTGGACACAGGTGCAATAGTCTCCGCCAGTCCCATCGACGGTGTACACCTTGATCCGGAAATGCAGCTTCCGCTGGCCAAGGCAGTGGCGGCGAAAGTCCGGAAACTTTCCTAAAAGTCCGACGTAATACCTTTGACTTCCCAGTCATCATAGCGGGTTGGTTCTAGTCCACCGCGGCCATCGACTTCCTTGGGAAGGGCAGCCTGTTTTCCGTCGATTTCCTCACGCCGGGCTTCAGCCTCCTTCAAGGCTCGCTGGGCCGCCGGTGGCAAATCCTCGAACTTGCGTTTCGGTGCGTCGCTGACTTCCGCAGACAAGGAGGGCGCATCTGCCGCGATCTTGAATTCGACGCCTTTTTCGGTGTCACCAGACATTCATTCCATTCCCGGTTTGCAGGGCTGATTGCGGCCGTTTGCTTGCATAGACACCGGAACATCCCCATTTTCAATTCAACGTGAGGCTATATAGAGCTTCCAGCCAACTGAAGAAAAGGTCCGGATAGTGAACTACATCAAAACCGCAATGCTCCTTGCAGGCATGACCGCATTGTTTATGGGCCTCGGCTTCATGATCGGTGGCCAAAGCGGCATGATGATTGCGCTCGCCGTCGCGGCGGCGATGAACGTGTTCAGCTACTGGAACTCCGACAAGATGGTCCTGCGCATGCACCATGCGCAAGAGGTGGACGAGCGCACGGCACCGGAGCTTTTTCACATGGTCCGGCAACTGGCCGCCAATGCGGAACTGCCGATGCCCAAGGTCTATCTGATCAACAATCCGCAGCCGAACGCCTTTGCAACGGGACGCAATCCTGAAAACGCAGCTGTTGCTGCAACGACAGGCCTGCTTGATTTGCTAACGCCCGAAGAGGTGGCTGGCGTGATGGCGCACGAACTGGCGCACGTGAAAAACCACGACACTTTGATCATGACGATCACTGCGACCATTGCCGGCGCAATTTCCATGCTGGCAAATTTTGCTTTCTTCTTCGGTGGCAACCGCAACAACCCGCTAGGCATTGTCGGGGTCATCCTGATGATGATCGTTGCACCGATGGCGGCAATGATTGTCCAGATGGCCATATCCCGGACCCGGGAATATGCCGCCGACCGGATGGGAGCGGAAATCTGCGGCCAGCCCTTGTGGCTCGCCTCAGCGCTCAACAAGATCGCTGGCGGCGTGGAACGTGTTCACAACCCGGATGCGGAGCAGAACCCCGCTACCGCGCATATGTTCATCATCAATCCCCTGTCTGGTGAACGGATGGACAATCTGTTTTCAACACACCCGAACACGGCTAACCGCATTGCCGAGCTGCAAAAAATGGCCGGTTCCGGTATCGGGCAGGCCGGGCCGGACCCAAGGGGCAGTCAGCCCCGCGGCGGACAATCCGCAGGACCATGGGGCACATCAGGCTCCGGCAGCTCGAATCACCGGCCGGGGCCCTGGGGCTAAGCGCCCATCTTAGAGCGCAGGGCGAAAACGTGGAAGCGTTTGACCCCTCTCATTTGTCTGCTGGCAAGGCGGGATGCTCGCGGTGGTGCAGGCACCATAAGAGCAGCCCAACATAGTCCAGCGGGCCAATGAGAGGTGGCCCCTTGGGTGGCCTTGTGCGGCCCTCCGGCTGCGTTGCCCCCCTTGCCCGATGCCCGCATCGCGCTGCGGGATGCGTCTGGCCGGGCGAACCGCACAAAGCCATCTAACGTTTCCACGTTTACGCCCGGCGCTCTAAACGACAGAAAAGCGCTTTCGCCAGCGCAGGCACACGAATAAACTGTACATTCAGCGCCGCAGCCTGATAGAGGCCGCGGCGCTTGTCATTTCACATTGAGACCGGAAAACCCATTGTCCAGACCCGAAAAGCAGCACAAGAAACAAAAACCGGAAGACGGTGCGAAGCGCACCGATAAACCTGGATTTGCCGCCCGCAAGGTTGCCGCCGACATTCTGGGAAATGTTGCATTCAAACACCGCCCCCTTGATGGTGAACTGGACACAGCTTCAGGGCATTCCGGCTTTCGCGCACTTGCCAACAACGACAGGGCGCTGGTACGGGCGATCATCGGCGCCGCGCTTCGCCACCGGGGTGAAATTGCCGAAATCCTTAACCGGTTGCTGGATCGCGAAATTCCGGAAAAAACCGGCCGCGTGCTTGATATCCTGCATGTTGCCATTGCCCAGATGCTCTTTCTCGACGTTCCGGATAGGGCTGCGGTCTCGTTGGCCGTCGATCATGCCTCCGCCGACCGCCGAGCCCGGCCCTATAAAGGGCTGGTCAATGGCGTTTTGCGCCGCCTCGGCCGTGAGCGGGAAGACATAACCAGTGACCTGGATCCGGAGCGGTTGAACACGCCCGATTGGCTGTTTGGCAGCTGGGTATCCGCTTATGGAGAAGAATCCGCCCGGAAGATTGCCCAGGCCCATCAAAAAGAAGCTGCGCTTGATCTCACGGTCAAATCCGACCCGGAGGATTGGGCCAAACGGCTGGGCGGCGCTGTGGTTGGCGCCGGATCTGTCCGGCTGTCGCACAAGGGCGCGATCGATAAGCTTGATGGCTTCGCAGACGGCGCCTGGTGGGTACAAGATGCCGCCGCATCCCTGCCGGCACGCCTTATGGGTGATCTTGCAGGCAAGCGCGTTGCTGACCTTTGCGCGGCGCCCGGCGGCAAAACTGCTCAGCTGGCAGTCGCAGGGGCAACGGTCACAGCCGTCGACATCTCAAAAAGCCGCTTGAAGAGGGTCATGGAAAACATGGCGCGTCTGTCGCTGACGGCCGAGACTGTTGCCGCAGATCTGCGTGAATGGCAGCCGGAAGACTCTTTCGATGCCATCCTGCTGGATGCACCGTGCAGCGCGACCGGGACGATCAGGCGTCACCCAGATGTACCGTGGATCAAACGGGAACAGGATGTTGAGAAACTGTCCGGAATTCAGGCAGAGCTGCTAGTCCGGGTGTCGGATTGGCTAAAACCGGGCGGGACACTGGTCTATTGCACCTGTTCGCTGGAACGGGCAGAAGGCGAAGATCAAATCGCGGCGTTTCTTGCAAAGACCGACAATTTTGAACTGTCACCCATTCAGGCCAGCGAAATCGGCGGACTGGAGCAATGCCTGACATCAGAAGGTTATCTGCGCAGTTTACCGTTCCATCTAATTGAAACAGATGGGATATCAGGCGGTCTGGATGGATTTTTTGCAGCCCGGCTGACCCGGCTTTAACTGCACATAAACCGTTCGTTCCACAATACTGGCAATAATTCGATAAGGTTAACGGTCTCGATCCAGCATATTGGAGAGGACAGAACTATTTTTGCGCAAACAAGTCATTTCGATGGGCTTCAATTATGAGTATGGGCGCCGTCAGTGAAAAGGGCCGCATTTGGCGGCTAACAGCGCATTATGTCTTGTTGCATCTGCGCAAGTGGATGCATGGCGGCCCCATGCTGAATTTACGGCCGCTGACTGGCACACCGCAGCGGCTGGTTATCGCTCCCCAGGACCTTCGGACTGCAGATGCCACCAACGCTGCCGATATCTACGGCGGGCGCTATCTCTTTTCCGGCCATGTAGTCGAAACGCAAGGCGAATCCCCGTTCGAAATTCTTGGGGCTGATGTTGAGTGGCAGCAGGGATTGCACAGCTTCAGCTGGCTCAGGGATCTAAGGGCGGCCAACAGCCAGATCTCCCGGCAGAACGCCCGGGCGCTCATTGACGACTGGATCAAGAATTGCGGACGGCGCCATCCGGTCGGTTGGGAAATTCCCATCGTCTCCAAACGGGTGCTCTCCTGGCTTTCCCAGTCGCCCTTCCTGTTGGAGGACGCTGATCACGGATTTTACGAGCGGTTCCTGAAATCCCTGGCCCGGCAGGTCCGTTATCTGCGCAGTACTATCAACGAAGCCAATGAAGGCATCGAGCAGCTCGAAGTGGCGATCGCGGTCGCCGCCGCCTCGATCTCTATGTCCGGGCAAGGGCGGTACACCCGGCAGAGCATCCGCCGGCTGGATCAGGAACTAAAGCGCCAGATTTTGCCCGATGGTGGCCACATCTCCCGCAACCCGCGGGCGATCATAGACATTCTGACCGACTTGTTACCGGTAAGGCAGGCGATTGTATCCCAGGGTCTGGAGCTGCCAGAGGCCGTACTGCAATCTGTTGACCGCATGATCCCGATGATGCGCTTCTTCCGCCACGGCGATGGCGCATTTGCCCACTTCAACGGCATGGGATCGACCCCGAATGACCTGATCGCCACCATTATGGCATATGACGATGCCCGTGGCTCACCTCCGTCAGACGCACCCCATTCCGGCTACCAGCGTCTGACCGGCGGCGAGACTGTGGTGATCATGGACACAGGAAAACCGCCGAGCCTCTATGTGAGCGAAGATGCTCATGCCGGGTGTCTGTCTTTTGAATTTTCATCCGGCCTCAACCGCATTGTTGTCAATTGCGGTGTTTCGGCCCTTTCAAATGACGCATGGCGCCGGGTCAGCCGGTCGACGGCTGCGCATTCCACTGTAACGATCGAAGACACCTCGTCCTGCCGATTTCTGTCAGACCGGCGGGTTGAGGAATGGTTCGGTACGCTCATCCTCGCAGGGCCAAAAAACGTGCCGGTAACCCGTGCAGACGATGAGACCGGCATCCGGGTAACCGCTTCCCATGACGGCTACGCTTCGGATTTCCAGGTTATCCACGAACGGGACATGCGCCTGGCACAGGACGGGACGGTTCTGGACGGAATTGACAGTTTCGTTTCCTCTTCCACGCCAGCGCCCGATGCAAAATATGCCATCCGGTTCCACTTGTATCCGCAAATCAAGGCCAGTCTGCTGCGCGGCGGAACCGCAATTCTTCTGGTCTGCCAAAACGGTGAGGCGTGGGAATTCGATGCACCGGGCGCTGACTTGTCGCTCGATGAATCCATTTACCTGTCTGATGTTTATGGTCACAGAAGAACCCAGCAAATTGTCATAGCCGGCAATACCAAAGAACACCCGGTCCAGTCCTGGCAGTTCCGCCGGACAGCAATCGCAAAACTGAGCCGGCGCGGCACGACCGATTTTGATGAAGTCGAATTGCCGCTTGAAGAAGGACCGGACAGCAGTTCGTCTGACTTTTGATTTTTCTGCATTCGTGTTAGGGCGGCGCCAACTCCCCGGACCGGTCCCAATCACGAGGCAAATTCATGGCTATTGTTTCCAAAAGCGTCCCTGTACCCCCGCTTGTCCCTGTTAAACGCGCGCTGCTGTCGGTTTTCGACAAGACCGGCCTCGTTGAATTCGCAAAGGCACTTGCAGACCGGGGCGTGGAACTAGTCTCGACTGGTGGTTCCTACAAGGCGCTGAAGGACGCAGGCCTTGACGTGCTCGACATTTCCGAGGTTACCGGTTTCCCGGAAATCATGGACGGTCGCGTCAAGACGCTGCATCCGAACGTGCATGGCGGCCTTCTCTCCATCCGGGACGACGCCGATCATGTCGCGGCAATGACTGAACACGGCATCACCGGCATCGACCTATTCTGCGGCAACCTCTACCCGTTTGAAGATGTTGTCGCCAAGGGCGCCGACTATGCGAACGGCATAGAAAACATCGACATCGGTGGACCTGCCATGACCCGCGCCGCCGCCAAGAACCATGCCTATGTGACCGTGGTAACCGACCCTGCCGACTATGACGGCGTGGTCGCCGCGCTGGATGAAAACAATGGCCAGTCCCCCATTGCCCTGCGCAAGAAACTGGCGTTGAAGGCCTTTGCCCGGACTGCGGCCTATGACGCGGCCGTTTCAAATTGGATGGCCGATCAGCTTGACGAGGCTACCCCGGCGCACCGGGCTCTCGGCGGCGCCTTGGCTGAAGTCATGCGCTACGGTGAAAATCCCCACCAAACTGCCGGCTTCTACAAAACCGGTGAAAACCGGCCAGGCGTTGCAACTGCGACGCAGATCCAGGGCAAGACGCTTTCCTACAACAACATCAACGACACCGACGCGGCCTTTGAACTTGTCAGCGAGTTTGATCCGGAACGTACATCAGCCGTCGCGATCATCAAGCACGCCAATCCTTGCGGAGTTGCCGAAGCGCCGACCTTGAAAGAAGCTTACGAATTGGCTCTGCGCTGCGACCCGGTGTCTGCTTTCGGTGGCATTGTTGCCCTAAACAAGACACTCGATGCGAAGGCAGCAGAAGAAATCGTCAAGATCTTCACCGAAGTCATCATCGCGCCCGAGGCCGATGAAGAGGCCCGCAAGATCATCGCTTCCAAAAAGAATCTCCGCCTCCTCGTAACAGGCGGCTTGGCCGATGCCCGCGCCAAGGGACTGTTCGTGAAATCCGTCGCCGGCGGCTTGCTCGCCCAGTCCCGCGACAACGGTGTCGTTGACGATCTTGATTTGAAGGTCGTGACAAAGCGCGCGCCGAGTGAACAGGAACTTTCAGATCTGAAGTTCGCCTTCCGCGTTGCGAAGCATGTCAAATCAAACGCCATTGTCTACGCCAAGGATGGCGCGACCGTCGGCGTTGGCGCTGGCCAGATGAGCCGCGTGGATTCAGCCCGTATTGCCGCCCGCAAGGCGCTGGATGCGACTGAAGCAGCAGGATTGCCTGAAGCTTTGACAAAAGGCTGCGTTGTGGCTTCTGATGCGTTCTTCCCGTTTGCCGACGGTCTGCTGTCAGCCGCCGAAGCCGGCGCAACCGCAGTGATCCAGCCTGGCGGTTCCATGCGCGATGATGAGGTGATTGCTGCGGCAGACGAGGCAGGCCTTGCCATGGTCATGACCGGCATGCGCCACTTCCGCCACTAGGACTTGCCTGTTTCAGACAAAGGAAAGCCGCGCAGATATCCTGCGCGGCTTTTTTCATATCAGCCCGTGACTTCTGCCAGCAGGCTGGCAGCAACAGAGAACTTGGACACGCTGAGGTCCCCATCAAGGATCTCGTTCACGGTCCGGACCGTCCGTTCGACAGACTGCTCATGGGTTGAAAGCCAGTTTTCAAAACCCCCGGCACCGATTGCCTGAACAGACAGGGAGCGGAGGGCAGCGGAAAGTATCGAGCGGGCGCGGTCCAATGCCAAACCGTCATAATAATCAGCCACCATAAGCTTGCGCGCCATAAGATCCATCGGACCAATTCGGAAGAAATCGGATACCTCGACAGCCGTTCTCGCCGCCGTTTCCAGGTCCGCGCCCGTCTCCTCCGAAATGATCACAACATCCGGTATCGCGGCTTCAACCGGTAGCCAGGCCAAACGCGTTGCGAGTGGTTCTGGAACACCAGCATCGCAATACCTTTTGAAATGCCGCTCGAATTCGGCAGCCTGTTCTTCAGATACGATCGTCTTCAACCGCGGACACAGATACAGAATTCCTTCTGCAAACCGGCCAACCACGCTCGCAATACCATCAGCAAACGAAACATTACGCTTGAACCAGATTACCCGCTCCAGGAACAGGTCCTGTACACGTGAGTAGAGCTCCAACTGAAGAGCACCGTCAATCTTCGTATCCAGTTCATCAATTTCCGAATTCAACTCGGTCAAACCGAAGCTGTTGCGGACCGCCACAAAACTTTGAGCAATTTCAGAGGCAGTTGCGCCTGTCTGATCCTTCAAACGGGTGATGAAAGTCGCTCCACCCCGGTTGACCATCGAGTTGGCCAGCATCGTGGCGATGATCTCCCGGCGCAGACGGTGGCTGTTTATTTCATCCGCATAGGTTTCGGCCATCTGGTCCGGGAAGTACCGGAACAATTCCCGCCCGAGATAGGCATCATCTGGAACCGTGCTCTCGAGAAGATCATCGAACAGCGTGATCTTGGCATAGGCCAGAAGAACACCCAGCTCCGCACGGGTAAGGGTCTGGCCGTTCTTGACCATTTCCAGCACTGCAGCTTCATCGGGCAGCTGTTCTACATGGCGGTTCAAAAGACCTGCCTGCTCCAGCTGGCGCATCATGCGCACCTGATATCCGAAATCCTCCTGCCCCCGGCCTTCTGTCATCGAAACCGAAAGCGTCTGGAGATAGTTATTGCGCAGGACCAGGTCCGCGACTTCATCGGTCATGTCAGCAAGCAGAACATTGCGCTGTTCCGTATCAAGCTTGCCGGCTTTGACCGCCGCGCCCAGCGCAATCTTGATATTGACCTCCATATCGGAGGAGTTCACGCCAGCCGAATTGTCGATAGCATCGGAATTACAACGGCCGCCCTTTTTGTGGAACTCGATACGGGCAAGCTGGGTCAGTCCCAGGTTTGCGCCCTCGCCAATCACCTTGGCTCCGACTTCCGGAGCCACGATGCGGATCGGGTCATTCGCGCGGTCACCTGCATCTGCATCCGTTTCCGTGGTCGCGCGGATGTAAGTGCCGATCCCGCCGAACCACAGCAAATCCACCTGCATGCGCAGGATCGCCGTCATGATTTCCTGCGGCGTTGCAGTAGACCTGCTAATGCCGAGCATGGACTGCATTTCGGCCGACAGCGGAATTGATTTGGCCTGCCTGGAAAAAACGCCGCCGCCCTTCGAGATCAGTTTGGTATCGTAGTCCTGCCAGGATGACCGGCCCATATCGAACAGGCGTTTGCGTTCCTTCCAGGTTTTCGCCGGATCCGGATCGGGGTCAATAAAGATATCCCGGTGATCAAATGCCGCGATCAGTTTGGTGGCCTTGGACAGCAACATGCCATTGCCGAACACATCGCCAGACATGTCTCCAACGCCAGCAGCAGTAAACGGCTCTGTTTGAATATCGCGGTTCATTTCGCGGAAATGGCGTTTCACCGCTTCCCAGGCACCGCGGGCCGTAATGCCCATCTTCTTGTGGTCATAACCGGCAGATCCGCCGGAGGCAAAGGCATCCCCGAGCCAAAAATCCCGGCTTTCAGAGATGCCGTTTGCAGTGTCGGAGAAAGTTGCTGTGCCCTTGTCCGCGGCTACCACCAGATAGGGATCATCACCATCATACCGCTGGACATTGTCCGGTGCCTGCACCACGTCATCTGCAAGATTGTCGGTCACATCAAGCAAGGCGTTGATGAAGATCTTGTAGCTTTCAGTGCCTTCCTTGAACCAAGCCTCCCGGCCACCGGTAGTCGGCAGCATTTTCGGAACGAACCCGCCCTTTGCCCCAACCGGCACGATCACTGCATTCTTGACCTGCTGCGCCTTTACCAGGCCCAGAACTTCCGTCCGGAAATCCTGCGGTCTGTCGGACCAGCGCAGACCACCACGGGCAACCGTACCAAACCGCAGATGCACACCTTCCACGCGGGGGCTGTAAACAAAAATTTCCCGGTAAGGCTTGGGTTCCGGCAAATCGATGATTTTCCGGGAAGCCACCTTGAACGAAAACGTCGTCTTCGGCATGCCCTTGGCATCAACCTGGTAGAAATTCGTTCTCAGGATCGAGTCGATCGCATTCTGGAACCGGCGGAGGATCCGGTCATCATCCAGACTGGAAACGCCATCCAGTTCCGTTGATAGCTCATTTTCCAGCCGCGCAGTTCCAAGTGTGCGGTCACTATCCTTGGTCGATGGATCAAACCTCAACTGGAACAGCTCAACCAGCTTTGCTGCAATGGCCGGGTAGTTGTTGAGCGTGGTCCACATATAGTCTTCGGAAAACCTGATACCTGTCTGGCGCAGGTACTTCGACAGTGCCCGGACCGCGGCAATGTCGCGCCAAGCCAGACCGGCAGTGAGAACCAGCTTGTTGTAGCCATCGTTTTCTGCCTGGCCGGTCCAGATGGCCATGAACAGGCTTTCCAGCCGGTCCTTCAGATCCTTGGTGAATTCGATAGCCCCGCCACTGATCTGCTCAAGCGCCAGCTCGTGGAGATAGCAAAGGGGCGTGTCAGCTGGTGTGATCCGGTAGGTCCGTTCGTTGATGACCTTGAAGCCCATATTCTCCAAAAGCGGAACACGGGCTGACAGCGGAATGGGCGAATTGAGATGGTAGACTTTCAACGAAAGCCGTTCTGACTGGGTATCGGAGACCTGGAAGAAGGTAATCGCCGTGTCGCGCTTTTTCGACATGGACTCAACCTTGACCACATCAGACAGCGCAGTTTCCGCGTTATAGACTTCCTTGTAGCCGCCATGAAATGCCAGGGCATATCGTTCCGAAAGATGCCGCGCCTTGACCGGATCATATCGGTCCTTCAAGGCGCCGCGCAGACTGTCCGGCCAGGTGCGGACGAGATCCGCCACCGCACTTTCCAATTCCTCTTGCGCTGGTGTGGGCGTTTCGCCCTTGTCCCTGCCGACAATGAAATGCACCCGGGCCAAGGCCCCCTCCAGATATGTGACATACCAGGCAGACAGGCGGCCTTCGTAGATATTGGCAAGATAGGTGCCGATGTGGAGGCGAACCTCGGTGGTGTAGCGGTCTCTTGGCACAAAGCAGAGGATCGAGACATAGCGGTCAAACTTGTCGACCCGCGACAACACACGGATCCGCGGCCTTTCGTCCAGCTGCAGGATTGCTATGGCAAATTCATAAAGCGTATCCCTGTCGATCTGGAAGAGCTCGTCGCGCGGGAAGGCTTCCATCACGTTGATCAACGCCCTGCCGGAGTGGCTTTGCGGATCATAGCCGGCCCGGGCCATGACGCTTCCCGCTTTCCGGCGCAGGAACGGAATGGTGCTTGTCGGCTCGGTATAGGCGGTTGAGGCGAACAGACCCACGATGCGTAGTTCGCCGACCATTTCGCCGTCATCATCAAAGAGTTTCGCACCGATATACTCAAGATGAACCCGCCGGTGGACACGGCTTTTGACGTTCGCTTTCGCGATGATCAAAGGCTCAGGTTTCATCAGGAATTCGCGGATTTCCGGCGTTATCTGGACAAATTCGCTGCCCCGGCGCAGAACCCGCACATCCGGATCCGACAGGAGCCCCAGACCCGTTCCCTCATAGGGCGACAATTCGCCTTCCTCGATCCCGCCATCAAACTTGTAGTCGCGCATGCCGAGAAAAATGAAGTTGTCGTTGGCCATCCATTCCAAAAAATGGATCGCTTCCCAAAGCTCGTCGCTGCTACCTTCAATGTTGGTTGTCTTGTAGCTGTCGATTGTGTCGGCCAGCCGTTCCTGCATCGGCTTGAAATCGGTCACTGCCGACCGGACATCCCTGAGAACAAGATTCAACCGCTCGTTCAAGGCGTCACGTGCTTCTTCATTGTCCAGCCGAGACACATGAATATGGATCAGGCTTTCCTGCCGGTCAGCACGTTTGGCTTTCCGCTTTTGCCGGATGGCGGATGTCAGCTTTCCGTCAGTGTCCCGTTCAACGATAAATGTCGGATGCAGGACGAGATGCACTTCCAGCTTGCTGTCCTGAATTTCATCCAGGACCGAATCCACCAGGAACGGCATGTTGTCATTGACAACTTCGATGACGGTCAGCTCATCCGCCTTTTTGCCTTGCGCCTTGAATTCCGGGTTGGTGATGCTGACACGGTGTGTGCCAAGTTCATGTGTCTGAAAGTCCTGCCAGGCCAGACGGGCAAACTCCGTCAATTCCTGTGGCGTGTAAGTCACGAGATCTTCAGCTGCGCCGCCGGCGTAAAATGCCGCAGCAAAGTCAGCAAGAGCCTGATCATCGTCCTTGAGAGCCGCGTGCACCGATTCAATTATTTCTTTCTTTTCGGTGTCCCGTAAATCCGGCATTTCCATCCCCTTTGTCGGCCTATCCCCTGGCAGGCCCTGATGATATCGTGGCTACCTGTATGGAAACAAAACATCTTTGAGATGACGGGAGGACCACGATTGTCTGAAAACGTTACCGCGTTGGATATTCAAAACGAAGCTCCACTAAGCGACGAAACGAACGCTTACTTCGACTTGTGCCAAGAAAAACTTGGCCTGGTGCCGAATGTATTGAAGGCCTACGCATTTGACGAATCAAAGCTAAGAGCCTTCACCGACATGTACAACGATCTCATGTTGGCCGAAAGTAGAATAACGAAACTTGAGCGGGAAATGATTGCCGTAGCGGTTTCCTCGATAAATCGTTGCTTCTATTGCCTGACAGCTCATGGTGCGGCGGTGCGCGAGCTTTCTGGTGATCCGGTTCTCGGCGAGTTGATGGTGATGAATTACCGTGCGGCCGAATTGAGTGATCGCCAGCGTACAATGCTCGACTTTGCGGTCAAGCTGACAGAGCGCCCAGCCGAAATACTTGAGAGTGACCGTCAGGGCCTGCGTGATGCTGGCTTCAACGACCGTGATATCTGGGACATTGCGTCCGTAACCGCCTTCTTCAACATGACCAACCGGGTCGCGGCGGCAACGGAGATGAAACCCAATCATGAGTATCACTCAATGGCCCGTTGAGTTTGCGACCTGCATACAAACGGTGACATTTTGGCCCGTTGGGTGTATTAGGCTCGGGTTTTCCTCGGAAAGTGGACATTAAGGGAGCGGAGACGATGGTCGCGCGCGTATTCATAGATGGCGAAGCTGGAACGACGGGTTTGCAAATCCGCGAGCGCCTTGCCATGCGCGCAGATATCGAGCTGCTGTCCATTTCCGAAGACCTGCGCAAGGACAAGAATGCCCGCGCCGACCTGCTGAATGCAGCCGACGCGGCAATCCTGTGTCTGCCAGATGCTGCGGCAAAGGAAAGCGTGTCGCTCATCGAAAATGACACGACCCGGGTGATTGACGCATCGACCGCACACCGGGTTGCCGAAGGCTGGGATTACGGCTTTGCGGAAATGGCGAAGGACCAGACTGCCAGGATTGCAGAATCCAAGCGCGTCGCGAATCCAGGTTGCTGGCCTCAGGGCGTCATTGCCGGTCTACGTCCGCTGATCGAGGCTGGCCTGCTGCCGGCCGATATGCCTGTGACCGTTAATGGCATCTCCGGCTATTCCGGTGGCGGCAAATCGATGATCGCGGATTATGAAAATGCCGGGACGGACGCCAAGACGTTTGCCCCCTATGGCCTGACCTTCAATCACAAGCATCTACCGGAGATGAAGCGCTATACAAAGCTCGCCGGTGATCCACTGTTCGTGCCTGCGGTCGGCAACTACTACAATGGCATGCTGACTTGCGTGCCACTGCAACTGGGCACTTTGAACAGCGTACCGACCGGTGCCGAACTGCATGCTGCCATCGCAGATCATTTCGCCGCAACACCTGGCGGGTTTGTTGAAGTTGCCCCTCTTGCCGACATGGAACGCGCTGCGGAACTCGATCCACAAGCCCATAACGGAACCAATATCCTGCGCCTGCATGTCTTCGCCAACGATGCCAGAGCGCAGGCCTGCCTGATTGCCACCTATGACAATCTCGGCAAGGGCGCATCCGGCGCGGCCGTTCAAAACCTAAACATCATGCTGGGGGTGGATGAAGCCACCAGCCTCGCGGCCTAGGGTTCCAATCCTGGTGCCCACGAAAAGCAAATAATCTACTGGAGAGACAGCCTTGGAAAAGTTCACCACGCTGACAAGCGTCGCCGCACCGTTGCCGATCGTCAACATCGACACGGACATGATCATTCCGAAGCAATACCTGAAGACCATCAAGCGAACCGGTCTTGGAACCGCTTTGTTCAGCGAAATGCGCTACAATGAAGATGGCACGGAAAACGAAGATTTTGTGCTGAACAAGGATGCCTACAAGGGCGCTGAAATCCTGATTGCCGGCGACAACTTCGGCTGTGGCTCTTCCCGTGAGCATGCGCCTTGGGCATTGCTTGATTTCGGCATCAGGTGTGTCATTTCCACGTCCTTCGCCGACATCTTCTACAACAACTGCTTCCAGAACGGCATTTTACCGATCGAAGTGAGCGAAGATGATCTCCATTCCTTGATGCATGCTGCCGAGCGCGGCTCCAACTTCACCTTGACCGTTGATCTGGAAAACCAGGAAATCAAGGGAATGGATAGCGGTGCAATCGCGTTCAAGCTGGACAGCTTCCGCAAGCATTGCATGCTGAACGGCCTGGACGACATTGGCCTGACAATGGAAAAAGCATCCAAGATCGATACCTTTGAAACAGGTACCGCGGACAGCCGTCCCTGGGCTTGAGTTTCCGGCTCAGTAGCGACCTAATCATTGCAATTGATAAGCCGGGCACACGCCCGGCTTTTTGCTGTGAGCATTGCGCTCAGTTCACGTTTAGGCTTCGATCAGTCACCGATGCTTGAAAAAGCTTTAGGTGCATGGAAAACCCGAAACGGCTTAAATCTGCAGCATGTTGACTGCTTCCACCTTGAAAACCGCTCTTCCCTGGACCAACAGGCAAGGTCGTCTCTGCCCCTTCAGGCTCGTCGTTTTTCTGGGCTTGCTGGTACCGGCTGCGATCATCGCCTTCGATTTGGCGTTCGGGCCTGTTCAGGCTGAGCCCTACAAATCCTCCATCCATTCCAGCGGCACCTGGGCAGTCCGTTTTCTGCTTCTGTCTCTCGCGGTAACGCCAATGCGCCGCATCCTGGGTTGGAACCGTCTGATCAGTATACGCAGGATGATAGGGCTGTCGGTGCTCGCCTATGCGTTTTTGCATCTTGGGCTTTATGCGGCTCAGCAGGGCTGGGATCTTGTGAAGGTCACATCGGAGATCACCAGCCGCATTTATCTCACAATTGGATTTTCCGCCCTGATCGGCCTTGCGATTCTCGGAGCCACTTCCTTTGATGCCGCTATCCGCAAGCTCGGCAGAACCTGGAACAAGCTTCACAGCCTGATTTATGCGATCGGAGCCGTGGCCCTCGTCCACTTCTTCCTGCAATCAAAATCAGACGTGACCGAACCAACCCTGATGGCCGGACTTTTTGTCCTGCTCATGAGCTACCGTTTGGCGGTGAAACTGGGCTGGAGGCTGGACCGGTTTCTAGTCCTGGCAATCTGCGCGGTTGCAGCGTCGGCCGTTACGGCTGGCATAGAATACGCCTGGTATGATCTTGCGACGGGGATTCCGGCCGACCGGGTCTTCATGGCGAACTTCAATCCCGGCAATTCGATCCGCCCGGCGGTCTGGACAGCAATAACAGGGCTTATCGTTTCACTAGTGCCGTTGCTGCTGAACCTGGGAAGAATGGCCGGTTTCAAACTGCGTTTTGCATAAGGCAAGCTTATGTATCTTCGCTGCCACGAAGAGCCCGGGAAGCTGATATCTGATCTAGCTCGCTCAGGCGGTCACCAATGGGTGACAAGGCACCGGCGGTCGCGCGGAAACGTGCAGCCTGTTCGTCGAAAAGCCGCCGGGCCAGCTCCGGAAACTCCATCAGCATACGCTTGAAGAGGGCACGGCGGATGCGGATCACGCGGACTTCGCCAACGGCTGTCGCCCGGCAAGGCCTGCGGGTTTCCACCAGCATGGCACTTTCACCCAGCAGCGAACCTGTTTCCGCGCGGTCGATATCCTTGAAGCCGTCCTCGCCCCGCTGCTGGAGATTGACCGCGCCTTGCGTCAACAGCAAACCGCTGTCGGCACGGTCACCTTCATCAAACAGAACCTGCCCATCCTGATAGTCCACACTTTCGGCACTGAAGGCCAAAAGGCGCAGCTGGTCGTCGGCAAATTCCGACAACATCGGGATCTTTTTCAGGAATGTGATGTCTTGTGCGAGACTCATGCACAAGACTTACGCCGTTCGGCGGTCATGGTACAAGCTTATATCCACCGGCTTCTGTGACTAAAAGCTCCGCATTGGACGGATCCCGCTCGATTTTTTGCCGCAGGCGGTAAATATGGGTCTCCAGGGTGTGCGTGGTCACGCCGGAATTGTAGCCCCAGACTTCGTGCAACAGGACGTCCCGGGTAACGGGCTTTTCACCGGCCC
Organism: Roseibium sp.; assembly: GCA_965230705.1. Taxonomy (GTDB): domain Bacteria; phylum Pseudomonadota; class Alphaproteobacteria; order Rhizobiales; family Stappiaceae; genus Roseibium. The sequence continues at coordinate 2,321,291 of CBDDLN010000002.1, forward strand.
GGTAGAGAAATTTCAGGATCGACGTTTCCTTTTCAGTCAGCCGTACCTTGGACCCACCATCGTCCATCATCACTTTCGCGGCCGGGCGGAAAGAATAGCGTCCGATTGCAAATGTCGCGTCCTCGCTCTGCTCGTGCTGGCGCAAATGTGCACGGACACGCGCCAGAAGCACCGCGAACTTGAACGGCTTGGCGACATAGTCGTTTGCTCCGGCCTCAAGGCCCAGGATCGTATCGGAATCAGTGTCATGGCCGGTCAGCATGATGATCGGGGCTTTGAACCCGTTTTTGCGCAACAGCTTTACAGCTTCACGGCCATCGATATCCGGCAGTCCAACATCCATCAGCAGAAGATCGATGTGATCGTCCTTCGACATCGCAATCCCGCTGGTCGCACTGTCGGCCTGGAGTGTTGCGAACTCTTCATAGAGCGAAAGCTGCTCAACCAGCGCCTCGCGCAGTTCGGTATCATCGTCGACAATAAGGATGGTGCGCGCGGTCATTTTTGTCCTCACCGGTTCTTGAAACTGTGTCCGCCAAACAGCGGCACGATAACACATGGGTTTGCTAACGTGTTTGTGAAAGGGAAAAATCCGACAAACAAGACGCAGGTCGTCAATTCTTCTTCACGCGGGGGTTAGTCGCGGTTTATCAAAGGCTTCTCCAACAAGACCTATGCAAGCCCCGCTGGCAGAACCATTCATGGCAAGACCCTTAAAGACCTTGGAAATCCGCCGTTCGTCCCTTTGCCGGAGCAGGGGGCAACTGACATTCGGGGCGATCACGGTTCCGTGTGCACTGGGGAGGTCGGGCACGATCCGTTTCAAGCGGGAAGGTGACGGCGCGACCCCTATCGGCCCACTCAAACCGCTTGAGGTCTACTACCGGGCCGACCGGGGGCCCCGGCCACGCACCGCATTACCGGTTCGGCAAATAGACAGGCTGGATGGATGGTGCGACGATCCGCGCCACCCCCGCTACAACCGGCCTGTCCGTCTCCCTTTCGGTGCAAGCCATGAAACCATGTGGCGCGAAGACAGGCTCTACGACATCGTCGTCACACTTGACTGGAACATGTACCCGGCGGTCGCTGGCCAAGGCAGCGCGATCTTTTTTCATATTGCCCGGGAAGACTACCGCCCGACAGAAGGCTGTGTTGCGGTCGCGCCGCAGCACATGCGTCTGCTTCTGGAAAAACTCGACCAGTCCTACCTTCTTGAAGTCTTTTAGCGCTAACCACGCCCATAAAGACCAGCCTGGCATGCAGCAACAAGGCTGGTAATTTGCGCCATATTCCGCCATATAGGGGCAAGGCCGCTGCCTGAGGCGCGGCGATCCCCAACCCTTAAACACAAGTGGCTTCCGGTATGGCGCAGGCGCGCAGACCCTTTTTGAAGATGAACGGTCTTGGCAACGACTTCCTGGTTTGGGATGCGCGTCACGAACCGCTGCGCCTTGAAAGGGAAGTCATTGCCGCGCTTGGAGACCGCAATACCGGCATTGGTTTCGACCAGATGATCACGGTCGAGCGCTCCGGCCTTGGTGTTGAAGCCTTCATGCGCATCCACAATTGCGATGGCAGCCAGGTTGATGCCTGCGGCAACGCTACCCGCTGCATCGGCCGCTTGCTGATGGAAGAATTGGACAAGGACGCTGTCACCATCGAAACCAATGCGGGCCTATTGCATGCCTTTGATGGTGCTGCGCCGCGCATGGTGACCGTCGACATGGGTGCACCGCGGCTTGCCTGGGATCAGATCCCGCTTGCCGAAGAATTTGCCGACACACGTGCAATAGAACTGCAGATCGGCCCGATAGACGATCCGATCCTGCACACGCCTGCAGCCGTCAACATGGGCAACCCCCATGCGATCTTCTGGGTCGATGACATTGAGGCCTACGATCTGGCAAAAGTCGGCCCTCTGCTTGAAAGCCATCCGATCTTTCCAGAAAGCGCCAATATCTCCCTGGCTCATGTTTTCGCGGAAAACCAGATCCGCGTGAAGGTGTGGGAGCGCGGCGTCGGGCTTACTTTGGCTTGCGGTACCGCGGCATGTGCCGTAGCCGTGGCAGCAGCCCGCGATGGCAAGGCTGGCCGCAAATCCACGATCCACCTTCCCGGCGGTCCGATCGGTATTGAGTGGCGCGAAAGCGACGACCATGTCCTGATGACAGGCCTGACCGAAGTCGAGTTTGAAGGCGAAATCGACCTTGAGGCGCTGACCTGGGTGAAAACGGCGCCCGGCGACCCGGCCGAGGAAGCGGATACGGCTTCATGAGCATCGATGTCGTTACATTTGGTTGCCGCCTCAATTCCTATGAGTCGGAAGTGATGAAGCGCGAAGCAGAGGCTGCCGGCCTCAAGGACGCGGTTCTGATCAATACCTGCGCCGTTACAAATGAGGCTGTCCGGCAGGCCCGGCAAGCCGTTCGTAAGGCCAAGCGTGCCAACCCGGGCGCCCGCATCATCGTGACAGGCTGCGCCGCGCAGACTGAAAGCGCGACCTTTTCCGGCATGGACGAAGTGGATCTGGTTCTCGGCAATACGGAAAAACTGGAACGCGCCTCTTACGCTGATGTGGCAGCCTTCGGAATTGATGACAGCGAAAAGGTTCGCGTCAACGACATCATGAGCGTGCGCGAAACCGCCGGTCACCTGATTGATGGTCTCGAAGGCCGGGCAAGGGCATTCGTCCAGATCCAGAACGGCTGCGACCATCGCTGTACGTTTTGCATCATCCCTTATGGCCGGGGAAACTCCCGCTCAGTTCCAATGGGAGTGGTCATTGACCAGATCCAGCGGCTTGTGGAAAACGGCTACAATGAGATTGTATTAACAGGCGTCGACATCACCTCCTACGGCGCGGATCTGCCTGGTTCTCCCAAGTTGGGCACCTTGAGCGCAAAGATCCTCAAGCTCGTTCCGGTTCTGAAACGATTACGCCTGTCCTCCATCGACTCAATCGAGGCAGACGATGATCTTATGTGGCTGATCGCGAACGACGAGCGTTTGATGCCGCATTTTCACCTGTCCCTGCAGGCAGGGGACGATCTCATCCTGAAACGGATGAAACGGCGGCATTTGCGTGCCGATACGATCCGGTTTTGTGAGGATGTGCGGGCAATGCGCCCCGATGTAGTGTTTGGTGCAGACATCATTGCCGGCTTTCCGACCGAAACCGAGGAGATGTTCCAGAACTCGCTTCGGATCGTCGACGAATGCGGGCTAACTCATTTGCACGTCTTCCCGTTTTCACCGCGGCCCGGCACTCCTGCGGCGCGGATGCCGCAGCTGAACCGCCAGATCATCAAAGAACGTGGCGCCCGCCTGCGTGCTAAGGGTGAGGAAGTGCTTGCTGCTCATCTTTCCGGTGAAATCGGCAAGATCCGGCCAGTGCTGATCGAACGGGAAGGGCTCGGCCGGACCGAACAGTTCACCCAAACGGAAGTTTCCGGCGGTACTGCTGGTGAGATCCTGACGACACGAATTACCGGGCACACCGGCCGCCATCTTCTGGGCGAAGTTCTTTCGAAAGCGGCCTGACAGCCGCCGGTTTTCAAGGCAGACATATGAGCGAAAAAAAGCGCGGATTTCTTGGCCGTCTGTTCGGCGGCAAGGAAGAACAGGCTCCGGAAGTTGAGGTAGAAGAAAGCCAGACCGCGGGAGAAGCCGAGCCCAGCGCCGCGGAGGAAAGCGAACCAGAGGCCGCTGCAGACAGGCCTGATCTGGAAGTTGCAGCAGAGCACCTGATTGAAGAAGCAGAACCGGTGATCGATGTTCCGCCTGTGGACATGCCTGCAGAACCGCTTGGCTTCGATGCCGCTCCTGACATTGCCTCGCCACTGGCGACGCCGGAAATTCCTGAAGAAACACCGCCAACCGAAGCGCCTTCGAAACCGAAACTCTCCTGGTTTCAGAAACTTAAGAGTGGCCTATCCCGCTCGTCTTCTGCCCTGACAGAGGGCATTTCATCGATCTTCACCAAGCGCAAGCTCGACGCCACAATGCTGGAGGAGCTTGAGGATATTCTGATCCAGGCAGACCTTGGCGTTGATACCGCCATGGCGATCACCGACCGCCTGTCCGACGGACGCTACGACAAGGAAATCGAGCCCGAGGAAGTGCGTGCGATCCTCGCCGAGGAAGTCGAAAAGGTTCTGCAGCCGGTCGCAACACCACTGGACCTCGACACCGGCAAGAAGCCTCATGTCGTGCTGATGGTCGGTGTCAATGGCACTGGCAAGACCACCACAATCGGCAAGCTTAGCCAAAAACTGAGTTCCGAAGGCAAGACCGTGATGCTTGCTGCTGGCGACACCTTCCGTGCGGCCGCCGTTGAACAGCTTAAAATCTGGGGCCAACGCACGGGCGCAGAAGTGATTGCCCGCGACACGGGTGCGGACGCCGCCGGTCTGGCCTTCGATGCCATGAAGGAAGCCATCGAAAAACAAGCCGATGTGCTCCTGATCGATACCGCCGGCCGCCTGCAAAACAAGGCGGAACTGATGGATGAGCTGGAAAAAGTCATCCGGGTCATCAAGAAACACGACCCGCAAGCACCGCACACGGTGCTGCTGACGCTGGATGCCACCACTGGGCAAAACGCGCTCAACCAGGTGGAGATTTTCGGAAAGGTCGCTGGCGTTACCGGTCTGGTCATGACCAAGCTTGATGGTACGGCACGCGGCGGCATCCTGGTTGCGATCGCGGCCAAGCATCAAATGCCAGTACATTTCATCGGTGTCGGCGAAGGTGTCGACGATCTGGAACCGTTCTCCGCCAAGGACTTTGCCTCAGCGATCGCCGGACTGGCGTAGCCACAATAGACTTGGTCGTCAGTACCGCACTTCGCAGATGTACTTGGAGTAGACCCAACCGGTTGGACCGGAATAACTCTGGTCTTGAAGGCTTCTGAGGACAATCACATGGCGCCAGCCGCGTTCGGCGAATGGATCGGTTGAGATCATGAATGTCCCGGGGCCAAGCTTACGCTTCATCCGGCATTTGGAAGACCCGCAGGTCCTGAACGCCAGGAAGTTGTCGCCTTGCGGATTGAGATTGCAGGTTACGAAATATTCGCCGGAATAGGCGAAGGCCGGAGTGGTAAAAGCTGATGCCATCAAGCCGGCAGCCAGGAGTTTGGCGAAGAAGTCCATAGCCCTGCACCTCCATTCTCAGGTCACTTGAACCTTACCGAGAATTCGAACCGCCGCCATGATACGCGTCAATCAACTTGCGTTTTGCCAGGCTCCCAACCCTCCGGTGCCATTTCAAAGCCCTCGAACTGAAAACCCGGCGCAACGGTACACCCGACAAGCGTCCAGGCGCCGAGGGAGCGGGCCTGCTGCCAGCCATCGCGCGGCACAATACCTTGCGGGCGCTGGCCCGAGGCAAAATCATTGCCCAGTGTCAGGATCTCTTTTGAAGTCCCATCAGCGCTGATGGAAAGCTCCAGCGGGCTACCGGCATACCAGTGCCAGGTTTCCACCGCATCCACCTTGTGCCAGCGGGACAATATCCCTTCCGGCAGCAGGAAATAAATCAAGGTGGAAGCTGCTCGGCCATTGGCGTCGATAACTTCGTCGCGAAAGGTCTCCGCATAGTATCCGCCTTCCGGATGCGGCTGCATGTTCAAAAGCCGTACAAGATCGTCAGCGCCATAATCTGCAGGCATCCCTGCCGCTTTGCCGGATGTTCGTGAACCGTCGGAAGACATGCCGTCACGCATTGTCCTTGCGGGTCCGGATTTCGGCAAAAATCTCCGCATCGGTTGCGCTTTCCAGCCCGAGGTTCTTGCGGATGCCGGGATCTGAAGCCCGGAGGAACGGATTGGTCGCCAGTTCCTGTTCCATGGTCGTTGGTAAGGTCGGTTTTCCAGCGGCCCGCAGGGCCTCAACTTCGGCCGCACGTTGCTTTAACGCATCATTGTCCGGATCGATGGTGAGCGAAAAGGCCGCATTGGCAGCGGTATATTCATGACCGCAATAGATTGACGTGTCAGCAGGCAGCAACCGGATCAGCTTGGAGAGCGACGACCACATCATTTCCAGATCGCCTTCAAAAACCCGGCCGCACCCGAGCGAGAACAAGGTGTCACCGGTATGCGCCATTTTGAGGGACGGGAAATACCATGAGATCTGATCGAGAGTATGACCCGGCGTTCCGATAGCAGTGATTTCAAAAGGGCCAGCCATGACCTTGTCGCCATCCTCGACGGTCCGCTGCAATTCGGAAATCACCGTGCGCGATCTTTCCGGTCCGGTCACTTTAGCGCCGGTCTTTGTCTTCAATTCGCCGAGCCCTTGAACATGGTCCCAGTGATGATGGGTGACCAGAATGTCGGTGAGCGTCCAGCGGGTTTCTTCCAAAACGGCAAGATAGGGCGCTGCGTCAGGAACATCGATCGCGATGGTCGTTCCGCTGTCCGGGTCATGAATCAAAACACCGAAATTGTCAGACAGGCAGGGAAACTGGCGGATTTCTACGTTTGACAAAGACATGAACCAAACCTTTTGAAAGCGGGCGCAGACGACACAAATAAGACGTTTCAGGAAAGTTGCAAACCGAACCCCAACTCGCAAGTGGGTAATGCTTGCGAAACGGCACGGTTCGCGGTTCAATCGCCCGAACTCAACGAGAGACCGCATGTATCTCGACGTCGCCGATCTGCGAACTTTTTATGATCTGCCAATGGGCCGTTTGTTGCGTGGCCTGATTGGCGGCCACATACGGGAAATCTGGCCAAGCCTGGAAAACCAGAGCCTTTTGGGCGTTGGTTATGCCGGCCCGTTCATGCGTCCCTATCTGGGCAACGCAGAGCGCTGTATCGCGGCAATGCCAGCACGGCAGGGTGCAGTACCCTGGCCGCGCGAGGCAGACACCGCATCCGCCCAGGTAGAAGACAGCCGGCTGCCCTTTTCCGACAATTTTTTTGACCGGGCCATGGTCGTACATGCGCTTGATCACTGCGCCCATCCCAATGAGATGCTGCGTGAGATCTGGCGCGTCCTGGCGCCGGGCGGAAAGATGATCGCAATCGTGCCCAACAGGCGCGGTCTGTGGTCCCGGTCCGAATTCTCACCATTCGGATACGGCCGGCCTTACTCGCGCGGTCAGCTAAAGGCCGTCCTGCGCGGTTGCCAATTTGACGTAACCAGCGACACGGAAGCCCTGTTCATGCCGCCGACCCGGGCCCGCTTCGTGCTGCGCTCTGCAAAAACATGGGAAGGCATCGGCCGCAGGGTCTGGCCGGCTTTCGGCGGACTTTTGATCATGGAAGCAGAAAAAAAGGTCTTCAGAAGCATTCCGGTCAACGGCAAACGCAATCCGCTGCAGGTTCTCAAGCCGGTGTTCATTCCTGATGGCGCGCCTGCCGGACTGAAACCCGTCCGTCAAACGGTCAACCGGCAAAGCAACAGCGGGAACGACTAACGCCGCAGGAGAAAGACTGCTTGCTCGGCGACGATGTTCCAGAACCACCAAGGTGCATTGACCGGGATTTTTTCACCCTGGCCATTCAATGCAACCGCCTTGACCACCGTGGCATCCAGCTCATCACACAGCGCCACATAATCACGCAGAGAGCAGAAGTGGATGTTCGGGGTGTCATACCACTCATACGGCAGGTACTTGGTCACCGGCATCCGCCCCTTGAAGAGAAGCTGCATGCGGTTGCGCCAATAGGCAAAATTCGGGATCGATACGATCACTTGTTGGCCAATCCGCAAAAGCTCCCGCATCACCCCTTTGGGATCATGGGTCGCTTGCAGCGTCTGGCTCATGATCACCAGGTCGAAGGCATCATCAGGATAGTCGGCCAAATCCGTATCGGCATTGCCCTGAACGGCCGAGAGACCGCGTTCAACGCATTTGTTCACGCCTCGCTGGGACAGCTCCATCCCGCGCCCATCGACGCCGCGCTCGCGAGTCAACAGGTCCAGCAAGGCGCCATCTTCACAGCCAATATCTAGTACGCGTGCACCATGGGGAACCAGGTCGGCGACCACCTTGTAGTCCCCGCGAATGGAATTGCCGATTGTATGGACCGGTGCTGAGGTCACGTGTCTGTCCCTCTTGGAGCCGGAATACCACGGGCCGCCGCAGCGCCGGTAATGAAACCGCGGATCGTCGAAAACATCTCCGGTTCATCCAGCAAGAAGGAATCGTGGCCTCGGTCCGACTCAACCTCGACAAAGGACACGTTGGCCGCAGCAGCATTCAATGCCTTGACCACAGCACGGCTTTCGGAGGTTGGAAACAGCCAGTCGGACGTGAACGACATGACGCAGAACCGGGTTTTGGTGCCCAGAAATGCATTGGCCAGCGATCCATCGTATTCTGCTGCCAAATCGAAATAGTCCATCGCCCGCGTCACATAAAGATAGGAGTTGGCATCGAACCGGTCGACAAAGGTCATGCCCTGATGACGCAAATAGCTCTCAATCTGAAAATCTGCGTCGAAACCAAAGGTCAGATTGTCCCGATCCTGCAGGTTCCGGCCGAACTTCTGATGCAGGGATTCATCGGACATATAGGTGATATGCGCAGCCATCCGCGCAACCGCCAGGCCCTTGGTCGGCCGCAGGCCCTTGGCAATGTAGTCGCCATTCGCCCAATTCGGGTCAGCCATGATTGCCTGCCGGCCGACTTCATGAAAGGCAATGTTCTGCGAAGAATGGCGGGCACCCGCTGCGATCGGGATCGCGGAGAAAACGCGCTCCGGATAGGAAGCTGCCCACTGCAGGACCTGCATGCCGCCCATTGAGCCACCCGCCACCGCAAATAATGTTTCGATGCCGAGATGATCGACCAATCGGGCCTGCGCACGGACCATATCGCGGATCGTCACGACGGGCATGGTCAAACCGTAAGGCGCGTCAGTTTCCGGATTTTTGGTTGCCGGACCGGTTGTTCCAAGGCAACCACCCAGAACATTGGAGCAAATCACAAAGTACTTGTCGGTATCGATCGGGCGGCCTGGCCCGACCATCAGGTTCCACCAGCCAGGCTTGCCGGTTATCGGGTTGGTGGACGCCACATACTGATCGCCGGTGAGCGCATGGCAGATCAGAACCGCATTGGTCTTGTCTGCATTCAAGGAACCATAGGTCTCATAGGCTATTTGCCAGGGACCTAGCTTTGACCCGGAGTCCAGCTCCAGCACCTGATCAGCGCCAAACACGGCGCAGGCGCTGCTCGGCCGCTCCGCTTCATTCAGGGATGCTTCAACTGCATCTTTTGGAGAACTGTCACCGGTCATCAGTCGTGGTATCGGCGTACTTTGATATCGTATCCAGCAAAGTTGCGGCGCGGGATCTTGATTACACCCGGCCACGGGGAGTCCTGCAGGTAGGGGTGCATATGGACCAGTGTCAATGATTTCTTTTGCCTTTGCAGCGCCAGATGCCTATGACTATGCGCCGCAAAGCCCCATTTTAAAGAGGAACAAGGCGTCCAATGAGCCAGACGCACGATCACGTGACATCGCTGGAATCCTTGCGGGAACGGATCGACTCTCTCGATGCGCAGCTTCATGACGTCCTGATGGAACGGGCTCAAGTCATCGACGGGATTGTTGCGGCCAAAAAGGCATCAGGCGTATCCGGCGTCATGTTCCGGCCAGACCGGGAAGCCGAGATGATGCGGGCATTGGTGGAGCGGCATAAGGGATCTTTGCCGCTGTTCATGATCGAGCACGTCTGGCGGGACATTATTTCCACCTGCACAGGCCTGCAGGAACCCTTTACTGTCCATCTTGATGGCGGCGCTGAACTTGCCGGAATGCTGGATCTTGCCCGCTTTTATTTTGGCTTTACCGTCGAACTGGAACCCTGCGGCGATGCGGCCGATGTGGTTGGCGCCGTCGCTGCCTCACAAAACGACCTCGGCATCATTGCGCTTGATGACCGGTCGGAGCTACCGTGGTGGCGCGGTCTCAGCGAAACCGGCGCTCAGGTGATTGCCCGTTTGCCTTTCCTTGTTATGGAGGAGCGTCCGGCAGATGAGCCCGCTCTCGTCATCTCCCGCACAATTCCGGGCAGCCGGAATGCTGACACGCTGGTCTATGACGCGCGCTGGAACGGCGTTTTGCCAGGCAAGCTTATGAGCCAGGGCCTTGAGGTGATCAGCTTCCATCGCTCAGCAAGAGGCGTGGATGCGCTTTTGGCAGCTTCCGCGGACATGAATGAGGCAGATATTCTGGCATCCTGCGAAAAAGCGGGCGCCGAGCCAGACGTACTAAGACAGGTTGGCGGTTATTCCGCCCCGATTGATGTGGACGGAGATACGGACGAGGACTTTGCGCCTGCCGAGCCAGCCGTCTCTGAAGGATGAATATCATGACGAACACCGAAGCCGGGATCGTAGCCGGAAACCGTCCCCAGCCACGGGCAGGAGTTCTGGACATTGCACCCTATGTTCCAGGAAAGTCCAAAGCAGCCAACGGCAAGACGCTGTACAAGCTGTCATCAAATGAGACGCCGCTTGGTGCAAGCGAGAAGGCTCAGACAGCCCTGACGTCGCTTGCAGGCTCGCTGGAACTTTACCCCGATGGATCGGCCACAGCACTGCGCGAGGCGATTGGCGATGTCTATGGTCTCAACGCGGACAGGATTATCTGCGGTGCCGGCTCTGATGAAATTCTGAGCCTGCTTGCCTACGGTTATCTTGGGCCAGGCGATGAGGCGATTTACTCCGAACACGGCTTTCTGGTCTATGAAATCGCAATCCGCGCTGCCGGTGCGACGCCGGTTATCGCCCCTGAATCGAACCTGATGACCGATGTCGATGCCATATTGGCAAGGGTCACCGGCAAGACGAAGATGGTGTTCATTGCCAATCCGAACAATCCGACCGGCACCTATCTGCCGTTCTCGGAAGTACGGCGCTTGCACGAAAACCTGCCGGCACATGTCCTTCTGGTCCTTGATGCGGCTTATGGCGAATACGTCCGCCGCAATGACTATGAAAGCGGCATCGAGCTGGCGGCAACGACCGAAAACGTTGTTATGACCCGGACCTTTTCCAAGATCTACGGGCTTGCAAACCTGCGCCTTGGCTGGGGCTTCGGCCCAGCGCACGTGATCGACGCTCTTAACCGTATTCGCGGACCCTTTAACGTCTCCGGCGTGGCAATTGCGGCTGGAATTGAGGCGGTAAAGGACCGTGCATTTGTTGATAATGCCGTTGCACACAACGAGCGCTGGTTGCCCTGGCTCTCCAGCGAGTTGGAGAAGCTTGGATTGCCAGTGACGCCAAGCGTCGGCAATTTCATACTGATCCACTTTCCCGATGAAGACGGCAAGCGCGCTGTTGACGCTGACCGCTGGCTGTCTGAGCGCGGCTGCGTGTTGCGCCTTGTCGGCAACTATGGCCTTCCCAATGCGATCCGCATGTCCATTGGCACGGAAGAGGCCAACCAGGCCGTGGTTTCGGCCCTTGCAGACTTCATGAAGCAATAATAGGAACGATCCTCCAAGTTATGCCCGACCCTTTGTTTGACCGCCTTGCCCTCGTCGGTATCGGCTTGATCGGCTCTTCGATCGCGCAAGCCGTCCGCACGCGGGGACTTGCCCGTGAAATTGTCATATCCACACGTTCCAAGGAAACCTTGGCGCGTGCGGAAGAACTCGGGCTTGGCGACAAATATTATCTCGATGCGGGCGAGGCAGTGGACGGCGCAGATCTCGTAATCCTGTGCATACCGGTCGGTGCAAATGAAGCCGTCGCCAAATGGATCTCACCCTCCCTGAAACCGGGCGCGATTTTAACCGATGCCGGATCGACAAAAAAGTCCGTCGTCGACCAGATTTCGCCTTATGTCCCCGAAGGCGTCCATTTCGTTCCAGGACACCCGGTCGCTGGTACCGAGAATTCAGGTCCCGATGCCGGGTTTGCCACCCTGTTCGACAATCGCTGGTGCATTCTGACACCGCCAGAGGGCACGGATCCCGAGGCCGTTGATCGGCTTACGGAATTCTGGAAAGCCTGCGGCTCAAACGTTGATGTAATGGACGCGGAACATCACGACCTGGTTCTGGCCATCGTGTCCCACTTGCCGCATCTGATCGCCTACAACATTGTCGGTACGGCTGATGATCTGGAAACGGTGACCAAATCGGAAGTGATCAAGTATTCGGCTTCTGGTTTCCGTGACTTTACCCGTCTGGCCGCATCTGACCCGACCATGTGGCGTGACGTCTGCCTGACCAACAAGGACGCTATCCTGGAAATGCTGGCACGGTTCTCGGAGGACTTGTCTGCTTTGCAGCGCGCAGTTCGCTGGGGCGATGGCGATCTTCTGTTTGACCTCTTCACCCGGACGCGCGGTATCCGCCGGTCAATCATTGAAGCAGGTCAGGAAACGGCTGAACCGGACTTTGGCCGTCACGCACAAGACTAGGGTTCGGACCCTAGTGCCGAAAGGTCCACGTCATGCCGGAAATTCCGATCCGCGTCTTCCTGGCTTCCCTGGTTGCTCTCCGAAATACAGAGAGCAAAACCGAAGTTCTGCTGTTGAAGCGAACCCAATCGCTTGAAGGCGAATGGTGTCAGGTTGCCGGCAAGATTGAAGAAGGTGAAACTGCCTGGCAAACCGCTCTAAGGGAGCTGTATGAGGAGACCGGTCTCAGACCGTTTGAATTCTATTCAGCTGATATCTGCGAACAGTTTTACGAAGCCGGCCCGGATGCAATCACCATGGCCCCGGTATTCGTTGCCTTCATCAATCCCTCCGACGACGTAACACTGAACCACGAGCACAGCGAGTATAGATGGGTCAGCTTTGAAGCGGCGATTGAAATGGTTGCCTTTGGCGGTCAGCGAAGAGTCCTGCGCGAGATCGAGGAAGAGTTTGTGCGCAGAAAACCAACGAAGCACCTGCGGATAGATATTTCCTAGACCAAGCCTTGATGAATAAATTTGGCTTATGTGGTTTCGCAGGTGTCTAGTGGTCGCGATCGACAATATACAAAGCAAGTTCTGCCAAAGCCTGCGATTTTTCTCCAAAAGGCATAAGGAGAGTTTGGGCTTCTTCGAACAGTTTTGCGAGCTCCGCCTTGGTGTGTTCAACACCGAGCAATGCCACCAGCGTCGCCTTTCCGGCCGCCGCATCCTTGCCGGTGGCTTTTCCAGTTGCTTCTGGACTTGCCTCCACATCAAGCACATCGTCGGCAAGCTGAAAGGCAAGTCCAATGATCTCGCCAAAGCGGGTAAGGCGCTCTACGTCCTCCGGACCTGCATCCGCCAGGCGGGCACCCGACCGGCAGGCATAGCGCAACAACGCCCCGGTCTTCATCGCCTGTAGGGTGCGGATTTCCGTTTCGCTCCGGTCCCGTCCTTCCGATTCCAGATCGAGCATCTGACCACCCGCCATGCCTCCAATCCCGGACGCTCGGGAGAGATCGCGGGCAAGCTCTAGTCGGACAGCCGGGTCTGAATGCACAGCCGGGCCGGTTATTGCGTCAAATGCAAGGGTTAGAAGGGCGTCGCCGGTCAAGATCGCCGTTGCCTCATCGAAGGCCTTGTGCACCGTCGGCTGTCCCCGGCGCAGATCGTCGTCATCCATCGCTGGGAGATCATCATGCACGAGCGAGTAGCAGTGAATGAGTTCCAGCGCAGCTGCCGCTTGGCAAACACCATCGTCCTCACGGCCAAACAAGGCCGCGCATTCCAGAACCAGGATCGGCCGTAGCCTCTTGCCACCACCGAGTACCGTGTAACGCATTGCTTCCACGAGCCGGGCGGGACGCAGCGTTTCACCAGCAAGAACATCAGACCCGAGCAAACCATCAAGAGCCGGTTCAATTCGGGCACTCTGGTTCGCCAAATGTGACTTGATGTCGAATGTCACACGATGCTCCTGACGTCTTGCTTGGTTTTTCGAACTTGAACCGTCTCCCTGTCTTGAATTCAAACTGCCGTCAAGCGCCAGACAGAAATTTCCATTGCGGCCATGGTTTTTATGCTGTGAGATCCATCTGTTTTCTACCAGAGGCTATTGTTTATGCGGTTACTGTCGAGTTTGTTGCGCTCATTTATCAAGCGCGGCCAGATGCGGGTTTACGATGTTGACGGAGGGCTGCACACATTTGGCCCGGGCGATGACGGACCAGTCGTCACCATCCGTCTTCATGACAAGAAGCTCTACCGGTCGCTGTTCTTGAATCCTGAGCTTTCGGCGGGCGAGGCCTATATGGATGGCACGCTGACGATGGAGGAGGGATCGACCTGCTACGATTTCATGTTCCTGTTCTCCATCAACCGCGCACCATTGGGCGCCCATCCGGTGCAGAGCCTGCTACGCAAAGGCTGGAAGGCGTTCCGCCGCCGTCAGCAGATGAACAGCGTAGAACGGTCAAAGGCCCAGGCCCGGCATCACTACGATCTATCTACAGAACTCTATCGCCTGTTTCTGGATAACGGTCTTAATTACAGTTGCGCCTACTACCGCACTCCGGACGACAGCCTGGAACAGGCACAAGACGCAAAACTCACCCACCTGGTTGCAAAGCTGGATCTGAAGCCAGGTATGAAGGTGTTGGAGATAGGCGGTGGCTGGGGCTCTCTTGCCATCCGGATAGCCCAGCAGGGTGCCAAGGTGACTTCACTCAATGTGTCGCCGGAACAGGTGGCCATCGCCAAACAGCGTGTTGCAGATGCTGGCCTTGAAGAAAATGTTGAATTCATTCTCAAGGATTACCGGGAGTTTTCCGGCGCCTTTGACCGGGTTGTCTCGGTCGGAATGATGGAGCATGTCGGCATCGGGCATCTGGATGCCTATTTCGGCAAGATTCGCGAATGCCTGACCGAGTACGGTTATGCTGTGATCCATTCGGTTGGGCGGATGACCCCACCAGGGACGACTGGGCCTTTCATTCGAAAATACATTTTTCCAGGCGGCTATGTGCCTGCGTTATCGGAGGTCTTCGCCTCGACTGAGAGGCTGGGGCTCTGGGTGTGCGACACGGAAATTCTGCGCTTGCACTACTACTACACCATACGCGAATGGCGGCAGCGGTTTGAAAATCGCAGGAATGAGGCCCAGGCGCTTTACGACGAAACCTTTTGCCGGATGTGGGAATTCTATCTCTGCGCGGTGGAACTGGGCTTCCTTCACGGGTCCAATATGGTATTTCAGCTGCTCTTGTCGAAGGAACGCGATGCGGTGCCCATCCTTCGCGACTTTATTGTCGACAACGAACGGACCATAAATGGCGCGACCTAGTTCGAACGAACAGGGCAGATCCGGATCTGCGAAAAAAAAGAACACCCGAAGGCGAGGAAGCACAAACTTCCGCAAATGGGTAATTCGCCTGGTGTTGTTCCTGGTGTTGCTGCCACCGCTGCTAACTGTTGTTTACGCCGTGGTTCCGCCTGTCAGCACGCTCATGCTCAGCCGATACGTTCAGTTCTTGTGGGTGGACCGCCAATGGAAGCCGATTGAGCAAATTTCGCCGAACCTTGTCCGCTCGGTCATCACCTCCGAAGACAGCGACTTCTGTAATCATAACGGCGTCGACTGGGGTGCGCTCGAAAAACAGATCGATACGCTGATTTCGGAAGGCGAACGGCCGCGCGGAGCCAGCACACTGACAATGCAAACCGCCAAGAACCTCTATCTCTGGGGCGGGCGCAGCTACATTCGCAAAGGCTTGGAACTGCCGCTCGCCGTCGTGATCGACGGAATTCTGACAAAACGGCGCATTATGGAGATCTATCTCAACATAGCCGAGTGGGGCGAGGGGATTTTCGGAGCCGAGGCCGCAGCGCAAGCCTGGTTCGGAAAACCTGCCAAAGACCTCACCCGCGCCGAGGCTGCAAGGCTCGCGACGGCCTTGCCAAATCCGCTTAGACGCAACCCAGCGCGGCCTTCATCAGGCCACCGGAAACTGGCCGCGACAAACCTTGCCCGGGTCAAATCGGCAGCCCCGATTTTCGACTGTGTGCTGGATCCCTAAGCCGTAGGACAAGGCTCGGAGAACAGCGCGAAGAAAATTTGCGCTTTGGGCTGGAAAAACCAAAGCTTTGCCTGTATAACGCCGCGCATTCCTACACGCTGCGTGATGCCACGCCCCGGGCTCTCCCGGTCCGGGCCGCGCGACTATGGACCACGGAGAAGAACAAAATGGCCGTTCCGAAGAGAAAAACCTCGCGCATGAAGCGCGGTTTTCGCCGTTCCGCGGACGCCCTGAAGCAGCCGAGCTACGTTGAAGACAAGGATTCGGGTGAGCTGCGCCGCCCGCATCACGTTGATCTGAAAACCGGCATGTACCGGGGCCGTCAGATCCTGAGTGCAAAAGACGACGTCTAAGCACTCGGATCGCCGCATGGCAAACCAGATTGAGGCTGGCCTTGTTTCGACAGGCCGGCCTTTTTCTTTATAGCGCCTTGAATTGGCCGAGTAGATTGTGTCAGCTCTCGCGGTACTCACAATTGATGTTCGCCCTGAAAGGGCCAATTCGTTCAGGAAGCCCGCCTCATGCGCCTATTATCTGCCCTGCCATTCACCCTGTTCGCCTTTTTGATCTACAACGGATTGGCGTTCACCACCGGGGCATCAGATCCGATGTTCTGGAACACGGCCGTCATTTCCATTGCCATGGTATCCGGCGCGACCTTCCAGCTCCTCGCCAGCGACCTCCTGATCACCGCAGGGCTGTTTTTTCTGTTCATTGAAATCCTGAAGGCCACACGGATTGGCAGGATGGCGCTCTTGGACCATATGCTTTCAGTGGTGGTGTTCGTCGCCTATCTGGTGGAGTTCCTGATCCTGCCGGAAGCCGCTACGTCCCTGTTCTTCATCTTGATGGTGATATCACTGATCGATGTGATCGCAGGTTTCTCCATCTCCATCACCGGCGCCCGCCGGGACGTGAACTTCGGCCATTCGGATTTGCATTAATATTCACTACCAAAAAGTGCATACTACGCACATTGTTCAATAAATTGATATTTACAATTATTAATTGAAATTAACATTATTTCGTATACCCTATACTCACATATAGAGTTCTGAGTTTGGGGGAATTACAAAATACAACATTTTATGATTGTGCTTGCTATCAGCCAAATTGTGTTCGGTTGCACCGTTGGAAAAATTCAAACTAAAACTTCGCCTTCGTTTCACTTCCTTCATTTTGGAAGCTTGGACTTAGCAAATATAGCTGAACAGGAATCAGCAATAATTACTACTCGAAGCATTGGATTCACAAGTACTACCGATGGTTCGACATTGGGTTACAAGGCCGTTCGCACAATCACAATTGATAAAGACTGCCAGGTCGTAGTTGTTGTAGAAAATAAAAACCACCTCCAGTCGGCTCGAAATATAGCAGAAGAAATAGCGGGGACCTGCACGCTTCAGTAGATTTTGTGGCTAACAGGGTAAACAAATGAAAAAAGTGATTAAATCTATCTTTTCCTTTTATCTAATATACACACTTTCTGGCTGTGCTGGATACAACGACAATCCACCACTTTTGTTTTCGACTGTAAACAAGTTCGGCTTAGCGGCATCCGCCACAGCTCCGGATCAGGGTACTGACATCACCGTCGGATACAGATCAGCGAAGATTGCGGTTGTACCAGTAACGTATGACAGCAACGGTTCAACGACCCTAATTGCAGCCACGCTTCAAGGTAACGAGCGAGACGCATATTCAACCTTTTCGCACTTCCAATCCAATGTGGGTACAACGACATCTCATTGTTTAGGCGATACATTTGCGACTGGATTAGCAGCACAGCGTGTAGCTGATAAATTGCCAAGTATTTGCCAATAATAGCATTTTTGGTTTTTCACATGGGAGGAATTCATGCCGACCTCGACTACCGACTTGCGTCAATTGTGGAAAGATTATGAATGCAATCCAGAAGATATGGTCCAAATACCGTTTTGCGGGGATCGCATCCTCGTCGCACCCCCAACAACTGAGGCATGGGAAGCCTTGGCTTCGGTCTTCACGTTCTACAGCTATGAAGTTCGATCCGTCGAGACCGACAGTTTTAATTGCCGCAACATTGGTGGAACGAACAAAAGAAGCTTGCACGCATTTGGAATAGCGCTGGATGTTAATTGGCATACTAACCCTTGGATTGATCATGCCGGAAACCGGAAAGTCAGATATTCGACAGGGGCAACACAGGATGATCGTGCTGAGGATGTACGGTATGGGCGCGCGGATACTGATTTCACCCAGGATATCATCCAAGATGTCATGGCGATTAAAACCAACTCCGGAAAACAGGTTTTTGACTGGGGCGGAAATTGGAAAAGTGTAAAAGATTGTATGCATTTCGAAGTTGATATCAGCCCCAGTGAACTTGCTGTCGGAATTGATCCGCAAACGGTTTCGGGATGGAACAGCTATAGAGCAATTGCACGCCTGGAAGCAGAAAGAAGCGCCTCAATTTCTGAAGGTTTAGTAAGCTCACGGGATCTGCAACCAGCAACTTCATTGTCTTCTTTGCCCGCAGTCCCGCCGGTTAGTCCGCTCCCACCTTTGGATCCTCTCCCTCCATTGGATCCCCTGGTGCCTTTGCCCGCGATGGCAATTGCGCGTGGTCTCACCGCAACTCGCTACTTTCGCGTAACAGCGCGTTCCGGTTTAGTTTTGCGCGGAGGACCAGGACAGGGCTTTGGTAGAATCCGGACTTTAGCACACGGAACTGTCGTTCATGTTCTAGGGTATGCTGGGGAATGGGCGAAAATAGACCTCGAGGGAGATGGTGCGGTAGATGGCTTTGCACATTCTGAGTTCCTGACTTCCGCTTCAGGGGCCGGAACGATCGAATCCCCATCTGACAGGCCTCCGGCAAACGCTATCTCATCCGATATAGACATATTGGATCTAGTGACCCCTGATCGGGTTAGAAAAATGTTCCCGCACACACAAACGTCGAACATCGAAATGAACTTACCGTTTGTTCTAGACGGTTTAAGACGGAAAAACCTTTTCTACAAACATATGGTTCAAATGGCTCTTGCGACAATCAGAGCTGAAACTGAAAGTTTTAGACCCATCAATGAGGGAATAAGCAGATATAATACGAAGGATTCGCCATTTGATCTTTATGATGCCGGTACCAATATTGGTAATAGACTAGGTAATATTGTACCTGGGGATGGTCCACGTTTTAGGGGCCGCGGATATATTCAGCTTACCGGTAGATACAACTACAAGACAGTTGGCGCTTCTGTCGGCGAAAACTTGATTGACGACCCGGCGCGCGCCAATGATCCGGTAGTTGCAGGCTTAATCCTCGCCCAATTCCTGAAGAACAAAGAAGCAGCTATCCGATCCGCGTTGTCTATGGGCAATCTGAAGAAGGCTAGGCGGTTGGTAAACGGCGGTTCTCATGGTCTTGACCGTTTCGTTGACGCCTATCAACGCGGTGAAAGGTACCTGCCCAATTAGGCATCCATTTTTCAGACCATCGTGAGCTGATTGATAGACTTTAAAGGTGCAGGACTTTATCTGGATCAAAAACCTTTCTAGTCTTCTCCGAGCGAATACTTCTGGATCAGCGGCAGCTGGGTCATGGTGAAGACCAGCGTGATCGGCATGATGCCGAAGACCTTGAAATTGACCCAGAAATCCGTCGAGAAATTCCGCCAAACGATTTCGTTGATCACAGCGAGCACAAAGAAGAAGACACCCCAGCGGAATGTCAGCTTGCGCCAGCCTTCGTCAGACAGCTTGAAAGCACTGTCAAAAACATAACCCAGCAGCGACTTGCCAAAGAGAAGGCCGCCCAGAAGAACGCCGCCGAACAGGCAGTTGACGATCGTCGGCTTCAGCTTGATGAACAATTCATCCTGAAGCCATAGCGTCAGCGCACCAAAAACCATCACCACGACGCCGGAAACCAACGGCATGATCGGTAGCCTTTTGGTGAGCCACAGCGACACCACCAACGATGCCGTTATCGCAACCATGAATGCTGCCGTGGCTATGAAGATCGGCTGGCCCAGCGCCTGAAGCGCCGGAAACGCTTCCGCCAATTGTTCACCGCGAGAGTTGAACAGGAAGAAAACACCGAGCGGTCCAAGCTCAAGAACCATCTTCAAGAGGGGCGATAGCTCTTTGCGGGTCGGATCATTCGGGGCGTGTTCAAATTCCATGCTGTCTCAGGGCTCCTGGTTTCCACTTACCCGGAATTAGGGCTATGGGGTTATACGGGTCAAGAGGTAGTCTCGGTCACGCCCTCATAAATGAGGCTGTATTGCCGTTTTTGGGCCGAAATGATCGGGTCTATTGGCCTTCCCCGTGAGGATCTTGATAGTGACACGATTAATTGCCGTCATTTTGCTTCTTGTGCTGACAACCTCGATCAGCAAGGCAGCGACGCCGATCAAATGGCCTGACCTAAAGGATCCGGATGCTGCCAGTTTTGAAGATCCCTTTGAAGCTCTCAGCATTCCTGAACTGCGCGCTCTTGGGAATGTATTTCAGCTCCGGCAACGCCTCGAGAGAGGAAACGCCGGCGTAGAAGAGCAGCGGCAAATGACAAGGAAGCTGGCGCGCGAAGAAGCCAAACTCGCAGCGTCCGGCGTACAGACCGACTGGCTGCTTGATCAGCGGGAAACCATTGGTCGAAAACGGGCCGAGGCGGCATTGTCCGGCAATTCTGCCCTGCAAGACACCGATATCTCGATTACCGGCTATGTCATTCCAATTCTAGACAGGGACGGAACCTCTAGAAGCGGGTATCTAGTCCCTGAATACGGCATGTGCAGTCACATGCCGGCTCCAGACCCAAACCAGATGATCCGTTATCATCTGAAATCCGACTGGAAAAACGCGGAACTCTATTTGCCGGTGCTGTTGAGCGGGCGGCTGGATCTGAAACTGCACCGGCAAACCATCAACCTGCTTGATGGACAGGTCGAGATGGTCGCTGCCTTCGAATTGGACGTGCAAGAACTGCGGCCACTGAATCAATCAAAGTCAACAGCCGATCAGCGGGATTTCAGGTCCTTTGGGCACAATCCCGGAGATTCAGATTTAGGCCCCGGAAACTGAAAAAGGCGCCCCGAAGAGCGCCTTTTGATCTGGTCTGTACCTAGGGCTGTTAGCCGTTGGCGATATACTGGCCGCCATTGATAGTCATGACAGCACCGGTCATGAAACCGGCAGCATCAGAAGCCAGGTAGGTCACTGTCGCAGCGATTTCCTCAGGATGACCGAGGCGGCCAACCGGGATACCGGCTACGATTGATTCCAGTACCTTCTCCGGCATTGCGGCAACCATGTCGGTGTTGATGTAACCCGGGCAAACGCAGTTCACGGTGATACCCTTGAACGCATTTTCCTGAGCCAGAGCCTTGGTAAAGCCGATCACGCCAGCCTTGGCGGCGGAGTAGTTCGACTGTCCCATTTGGCCTTTTTGACCATTGATGGAAGAAATGTTGATGATCCGGCCGGATCCACGGCCGCGCATTCCCTCGATCACCGGACGGGTCATGGTGAACATGGAATCCAGGTTTGTGGAGATAACCTCACGCCATTGTTCGAATGACATCTTGTGGAACATGCCGTCCCGCGTGATGCCGGCGTTATTGACCAGAACCTCAACCGGGCCCAGTTCGCTTTCTACCTGTGCGATACCAGCCGCGCATGCTTCCGGGTCGGACACATCCCACTTGAACACATGAATACCGGTTGCCGCCTTGAAGGCTTCCGCTTTTTCGGTGTTGCCCGCATATGTGGCTGCTACCGTGTAGCCGGCATCTTTCAAACCCTTGGAAATTGCTTCCCCGATGCCGCGCGTTCCGCCTGTTACAAGTGCAACCTTACCCATATTTTCCTCTCCTGGATTTCGCAATTCCGCAGGACCCATTCGGGCTCTCAAACAATGCAATGATACTTTGAGCTTGCGTCATGACAAAGCATCAAAGGCTTCGTCATGACAGCTATCAATTCTGGCTAAGCCTTATGGCTTAACGCTCCAGACACATGGCAACGCCCATGCCGCCGCCAATACAAAGGGTTGCCAGACCCTTCTTGGCATCCCGGCGAACCATTTCATGGATCAAGGTGCACAGGATACGTGCGCCTGAAGCACCAATCGGGTGGCCAATCGCGATCGCGCCGCCGTTGACGTTCACTTTTTCCGGATCCCAGCCCATGTCCTTGTTCACGGCACATGCCTGTGCAGCAAAAGCTTCGTTGGCTTCCACCAGATCCAGATCGGCGACGTTCCAGCCTGCTTTCTCAAGAGCCTTACGGGACGCCGGGATCGGACCAGAACCCATGATCGTCGGATCGACACCAGCAGTTGCCCAGGAAGCGATGCGTGCCAGCGGCTTCAAGCCACGCTTTTCCGCTTCTTCCGCGCTCATGACCAGAAGTGCGGCAGCACCGTCGTTGATGCCGGATGCATTGGCAGCCGTAACCGAACCCTCTTTCGTAAAGGCCGGGCGCATTTTTGCGATACCCTCTACCGTGGCGCCATGGCGGATGTACTCATCTTCTTCCACGATGGTATCGCCCTTGCGGCCCTTAACGGTTACAGGCGTAATTTCGTCCTTGAACTTGCCGGCCTTTTGCGCGGCTT
Organism: Roseibium sp.; assembly: GCA_965230705.1. GTDB lineage: Bacteria > Pseudomonadota > Alphaproteobacteria > Rhizobiales > Stappiaceae > Roseibium. The sequence goes on from CBDDLN010000002.1 coordinate 2,343,848, forward strand.
CCGCCTTGTTCTGCGATGCAACAGCAAATTCATCCTGCTGATCGCGGGAAATCTGCCACTTTTCAGCAACGTTTTCGGCCGTCTGACCCATGTGGTAACCGTTAAAGGCGTCCCAAAGACCGTCCTTGATCATGGTGTCGACCATCTTGTAGTCGCCCATTTTGTAGCCGCTCCGCATGGGCGCACAATGAGGTGACAGGGACATGCTTTCCTGGCCGCCTGCAACCATGATGTTTGCATCGCCGCACTGGATCTGCTGTGCCGCAATTGCCACTGTGCGAAGTCCTGATCCACAAACCTGATTGAGGCCCCAGGCCGTTGCGTCTTCGGAAATGCCTGCTGCAATGGCTGCCTGGCGTGCAGGGTTTTGGCCCTGGCCCGCGGTCAGTACCTGACCGAATACGACTTCATCAACGTCATCGCCGGAAACACCGGCCTGCTCCAGAGCAGACTTGATCACAGTTGCGCCAAGTTCGTGAGCCGGGACGTTGGCAAAGGAGCCATTAAAGGACCCGACCGGTGTGCGGGTCGCGCTGACAATGACTACATCGGATGAAGAGCTCATGTTTTTCTCCAGCAAATTTTCATTTCTGTTCCAGCCCGACAACAGTATTCATCGGCCGGAAGCGTCGTCCGCGACTAGAGACTGTGGATAATCCCGAGTCAACCGGGATCACCCCTATCTCTGGCAAGTTTTCGCACTTGCAGCATCATCCTTTCGTCGCTTTGCACAAAAACGCTGGCAACACACGCTGCGATTGGCTTAGTCTGAAAGTCGGAGGGGGCGGCACTAGATGCGAACATCCTGTCGCCAATTAGGAACTTGCCGCGAGGCTCCTGACAACGGAAGACAAGAATGGCAAAGACCGACGAGCCAACAGTTATCAAAAAATACGCCAACCGGCGGCTCTACAATACGGGCACAAGCACCTATGTAACGCTTGAAGACCTGGCAGTGATGGTGAAGGGGGAAGAGGACTTCATTGTCTATGACGCAAAGTCCGGCGACGATATTACCCGGTCCGTCCTGACGCAAATCATCTTCGAGCAGGAAGCGAAAGGGCAAAATTTATTGCCGGTTTCTTTCCTGCGGCAACTGATCGGATTCTATGGCGACAGCATGCAGGGAATGGTTCCCAGCTTTCTGGAGTACTCCATGACTTCGCTCACCAGGGAACAAGACAAGCTTCGGTCCCAGATGAGTGAAGCATTTGGGGCTACCGCATTCGACGCCATTGAAGATCAGGTAAAGCGCAATACGGAAATGTTCGAGCGGGCCATGAAAATGTTCATGCCATTCTCGGCCGGAGAAAGCGCACCGCCGTCACAGTCTTCAGCCGCGAAACCGTCAGCAGATGACGCATCCGACCTTGACGATATGAAGCGGCAACTCTCCGAGATGCAGGCGAAGATCGACGCTTTGGGCACAAAATCCTAGGCTCGACATCCTGAAACCAGGCACAATGAAAGTGGCGGCGCAACTGCACCGCCACAAGGAACTGGTTGTTTCTTAACCGCAGTCGGCGACTAGATTGACCGATTCGATACCGGCAACTGCAGCAGCTTCGTCGTTATCAGAAGTATCACCTGTAATACCGACTGCGCCGAGGACGTCACCTTCTGCGTTTTTCACCAGAACGCCACCTGCGACCGGCACGATTGCTCCACCTGAAACCCCGTTCAAGGCCTGAACGAAATGCGGACGTGTCTCTGCATTGGCATTCAGCCAGCGGGTTCCAGCGCCAACGGCAAGCGCGCCGAATGCTTTGCCAGAGGCAATCTGCGGGCGCATGATGGACGAACCATCCTGGCGGACCATTGCCACCATATGGCCACCGGCATCGAGTACAACGACGGTTAGGGATTTCAGGCTGAGTTCAGCAGCTTTATCCAGAGCGGCGGATATGATTTGCTGAGCGGTTGAAAGTGACAAATTGCGCATTGCTTGAAGCCCTCTTAAGGTCTGGTCCCACCCTATGCGGTTGCTATCAAATTGGGCGACCGCCCGCCAGCAGCGAAAATAGGCTAGGATTTCTTCCTAAATGGAAAAACTCTGGAGACCCAATTGATACGAAACTTCGAGGCGCCAGGCCGCTCACCCGTATATGCCAGGCAGGCAGCAGCCGCCACATCCCATCCGCTGGCGACAAGCGCGGCCCTCGAAGTTCTGCAAAGCGGCGGAAACGCTGTGGATGCAGCAATTGCAGCAGCGGCTGTTCAAGCCGTGGTCGAACCACAAATGACCGGCATAGGCGGCGACTGCTTTGCGATAGTGGCAACCCCTGACGGCCGGATGACCGGTTTTAATGGATCAGGCGGCGCTCCGCGCGCAGCAACACCAGAGAAACTGGCTGAACTTGGCGTTTCGGAAATTGAGCCGACATCGGCCCATGCTGTCACGGTTCCAGGTGCGGTTCGTGCCTGGGAAACACTTCTAAAAGCTCACGGCACCCGAAACTTCGACACGCTTTTCAGCCGTGCGATTGAGTATGCCCGCGACGGGTTTCCGGTCGCTCCCCGGGTTTATCGCGATTGGCAAAAGAACGCCGCCAAGCTGGCCAGCAATCCGGCGTCCGCAGCAAACTATCTCGTGGACGGGGAAGCACCAGCGATCGGAACGGTGCTGAAATACCCTCATCTTGCAGACACACTGACCAAGATCGCAGAAGGTGGCGCCGACGCCTTTTATTCCGGCTCTATCGCCGGGGATATCGCCACAACACTGCAGGCCGCCGGTGGTCTGATGACCGAAGACGATCTCGCCGCATGTCACACGACAACAGTTTCACCGGTCACCCGCGATTACAAGGGTCACACCATCGCCGAACTGCCACCCAACGGGCAGGGCATTATCGCGCTTGTTATTCTGGGGCTTTTGGAACGGTTTGACATAAACCAGCTTGATCCATTGGGAGCTGAGCGGCTTCATCTCCATATGGAAGCAACCCGCATTGGCTATGCGGTTCGTGATGAGTTCGTAACCGATCCCGGTTACATGGACATTTGTCACAGCCAGCTGATTTCAGAGAATTATATCGATCAGCTCGCAGCAATGATGTCGCTAAATTCCCGGATAAAGGAGTTGCCAGGATCAAGTCTTGCGCCACAAACTGACACAATCTACCTATCGGTCGTAGATAAGGATGGCTTGTGCGTATCCTTCATCAATTCGCTGTTCAATGAATTTGGCAGCGGGCTTGTTGCGGCAGACAGCGGCATCCTCCTTCACAATCGTGGTGCTGTCTTCAAAGCCAAACCCGGTCACGCAAATTCGATTGCAGGCGGCAAACGCCCCATGCACACGATTATCCCGGCAATGGCCTTAAAAGACGGCCAGCCATGGCTCTCCTTCGGGGTCATGGGCGGGCATTATCAGGCCTGCGGACATGGGTATGTGCTGTCCAACATCATCGACTACGGAATGGATGTTCAAGGGGCAATCGATTTCCCGCGCATGTTCTTTGATCTGGATAGCCATGCGCTTGAGGCAGAAAAGCTCATACCTCCGTCGACAATCAAGGGACTGGAAGACCTGGGCCACAAGGTGGTTCCTGCTGCATCGCCGATTGGAGGCAGTCAGGCCATCATGATTGACCGTGATCATGGAACGCTTATTGCCGGTTCGGATCCGCGCAAGGACGGACACGCAGCCGGTTACTGACCGGCTGCCTCATATGCTGTGGTGTCTTCTAGGTAAAGGACGCCGCTTTGATCTCAGTAATCTATTGAGACAACATGCCCGGCATCCCGCTTGCGCGGGCTGGCTGCAATCGCGCGGTAATAGGCTGCCCCGATCTGGGGCTCCATCTGCCAGGCGTGGCGCGTTTGCAATTCCGCGTCCCGTGTCGCGATCAAATGCGCCATGAATGCAGAATTGACGTGATACTCATCCGCGACAGAAGCGCGATGCGGTTCATAGTCCGGCTCAATGATTTCCGGATGAACCGGACGCACATGGACCCGGCGTTCGCTCTCCGTCTCCCCAAGGGAGGGACGCTTACGCTTCACAATGGAACGTCCTAGAGCTGGAACCGGATTGATACGCACTGAACTACGCCTCTTTTGTTTCATTTCGGCACGGACTTCCGCACCTGACTGAAACATCGCAATAGGTATGCCAGTTTAGTGTCCCGTTAACCTTTTGTCCGCAGAAATCCTCACTTTCGGGTCTCAAATGGTTAACAATTCACAGTGAGTTTGAGTTTTTCCCCAGCACCAACCGGTTGACTCATTCCCAAAATAATATAACCATATTGTTATGGAACAGATCGGTTATACTACTTCGCAAATCAACCTGGACGCGGTCTTTGCCGCACTCGCCGATCCGACGCGGCGCCAAATTCTCAAGCGCCTCGCAAACGGCGAAGCGTCGGTCAATGAACTTGCCGCGCCGTTTGAAATGAGCCAGCCGGCGGTCTCAAAGCATCTGAAGGTTCTGGAACGGGCGGGCCTTGTGGAGCGGAACGTCGACAGGCAGCGCAGGCCGGCCCGGTTGAAAGCCGAACCGATGAAAGCCGCAGTCAGCTGGCTTGAGGAATTCAAGGACTTTTGGACTGGCAGCTTCGATCAGCTGGACAGTCTGCTGAATGATTTGAAAAAGTCACAGGAGGGAAACGGGAATGAGTGATTTACCCACATACGTGCTGGAGCGGGTTTTTGATGCGCCGCGCGAACTTGTCTGGAAAACCTGGACCGATGCGGAGTTTCTGGCCCGCTGGTACGGCCCCGGCGTTGAAACCGTCATTCACAAACTGGACGTCAAGCCGGGCGGTCTGTGGCTTCTGGAAATGAAGATGGGCGCGAACTCCGGTTTCCAGCGGGTCGAGTATGTGGAAGTTTCGCAGCCGGAGCGGCTTGTCTGGCTGCATTCAAACGCGGATGCCGACTGGAATATCTCAAGCAATCCGATGATGGCCGACTGGCCGCGCATCCTCCTGACCACTGTGACGTTCGAAGAGGAAGGCGGGAAAACCAAACTGCGGCTCACCTGGGTGCCGCATGAGGCAAGCGAAGCAGAGCTCACCTGTTTTGCCGCTGCAATCGGTGGCATGGACAAGGGCTGGGGATCCGGAATGGATCTGCTTGCCGAAATCCTGGCGGAGCTGCAGGCTGCCTGAATTCACCCTGCGATAGGGACTTCCCGCATGAAAACAAAAAAGCGCGCTTCCATGAGGAAACGCGCTTTTTCTAATTTCAAATGGTGCTTCAGGCGATTAGGCCAGAGCGCCCTGTGCCTTTTCAACCAGAGCCTTGAATGCGTCAGGCTGGTTGATGGCGAGATCGGACAGAACCTTGCGGTCAACTTCAACACCAGCCTTGTTCAGGCCGTCGATGAAGCGGCCATAGGTCAGGCCGTGTTCGCGGGTGGCAGCGTTGATGCGTTGGATCCACAGCGAACGGAAGTTGCGCTTCCGGGTTTTCCGGTCGCGGTAAGCGTACTGGCCGGCTTTTTCAACCGCCTGCTTGGCGACGCGGATGGTGTTCTTGCGGCGGCCGTAGTAGCCCTTGGCAGCCTTCAATACTTTTTTGTGACGAGCGTGGGCGGTAACGCCCCTTTTGACGCGTGACATTTAGGTGATCTCCTTGAAAGGCTGGCTTTAGGCGTACGGCAGGAACTGCTTCACGATCTTTGCATCCTGATCGCTCAACGTGGTGGTGCCACGGGCGTTGCGGATGAACTTGTTCGTGCGCTTGATCATGCCATGACGCTTGCCGGCCTGGGCGGTTTTCACCTTGCCGGTTGCAGTCACTTTAAAGCGCTTTTTGGCGCCGGACTTGGTTTTCAGCTTGGGCATTTTGCATCCTTTCTTTGGCGCGGATCCGGTTACCCGGCCGCTTCATTGTTGGTGCATCGAGAGGTCGCCACGGCATGCCCTGGTTTTCGAAGGTGATTTCAGTCATTAGAATGCAGAAATTCAGCCCACGAAGAGCCGGACGACTCTGGACCGGGCGCTTATATGCTCACCCGGCCTTGCTTGCAACCGGATTCTTGGCCGAAGACCGCGATTTCTATTGAGTTACGCCGGATAATCCCGTGCGCCAAAGATCGCCGAGCCGACACGCACATGCGTCGCGCCGAAACTGATGGCAGTTTCGTAGTCTGACGACATTCCCATCGAAAGACCGTCCAGCCCGTTTCGCTCTGCGATCTTTCTCAAAAGCGCAAAATGCGGCCCCGGTGCATCATCGACCGGCGGAATGCACATCAAGCCGACCACGTTCAGGCCGACCTCGTCCTTGCAGTAGCGGACAAAAGCGTCGGTATCATTGGGAGCAACGCCAGCCTTTTGCGGTTCTTCGCCGGTATTCACCTGAATGAAACACGGCAAGTCCCGGTCCTGTTTGGTCATTTCGGCTTTGAGCGCCTTGGCGATCTTTTCCCGGTCCACGGTATGAATGACATCGAAGGTGGCAACCGCTTCCTTGGCCTTGTTGGATTGAAGCGGCCCGATCAGATGAAGTTCGATCTCCGGATAATCGTTTCGAAGGTCTGGCCACTTGCCCATGGCCTCCTGAACACGATTTTCGCCAAAGACCTTCTGGCCCGCATCAAGCACAGGCCGAATGTTTTCGGCCGGAAACGTTTTGGAGACGGCAATCAGTGTCGCGGTGTCCGCGTCGGGACAAAAGCTTTCTTCCGCCGAGCGGATGTCCGCCAGTACGGTCTGCAACCGGTCCTGTGCCGTTTCGCTCATTTCCGAACTCCCAAAATAACCTCTGTCATGCGCTCTGATAGGCGCGAAGACGCGGAAAAAGCAAGCATAGCTGCATCATCTTCCAGAAACCCGCAGTTTCAGGCCTGCTTTTGGGGCTAGCATGTTGACCGGAGAGGAAATTTCTGGTGACAGTCCGGCAAACATCCCTCGAAGAAACAGGCGCCACTCCCAAGGGCGCGGAAGCACGGCAAACTGAATGGCAACGGAACGGTATAACGCACGCGAAGTCGAAGCACGCTGGCAGAAGGTCTGGACCGACAAAGACGTCTTCGTCACCTCCAACGAAGATCCACGCGACAAGTATTATGTCCTGGAAATGTTCCCCTATCCGTCCGGCCGCATTCACATGGGTCACGTGCGCAACTACGCCATGGGCGATGTGGTAGCCAGATACAAACGCGCCAAGGGATTCAACGTTCTCCATCCCATGGGCTGGGACGCATTCGGCATGCCGGCTGAAAATGCCGCCATGCAGAACAAGGTGCATCCCAAGGACTGGACTTACGAAAACATCGCCTTCATGCGCGACCAGCTGAAGATCATGGGCCTGTCGCTGGACTGGAGCCGTGAATTCGCGACCTGTGACGTTGAATACTACACCCAACAGCAGCGGCTGTTTTTGAAGTTCCTGGCAGCCGAACTGGTCTACCGCAAGAACGCCAAGGTGAACTGGGACCCGGTCGACATGACCGTTTTGGCGAACGAGCAGGTCATCGACGGCCGCGGTTGGCGGTCTGGCGCGCTTGTGGAACAGCGCGAGCTGACACAATGGTTCTTCAAGATTTCCGATTATTCCGAAGACCTGCTGGACGCAATCGAAACGCTCGACCGCTGGCCGGAAAAGGTCCGGCTGATGCAGAAAAACTGGATCGGCAAGTCTGAAGGTTTGCGTGTTCGGTTTGAATTCACAGCACCTGCTCCAACCGGTGACAAGGTGCTGGAGATTTTCACCACCCGTCCAGACACGCTCTTTGGCGCCTCCTTCATGGGGCTGTCACCGGATCATCCGATTTCTGCAAAACTGGCTGAAACGAACCCGGAGCTGAAGGCATTTATCGACGATTGCCACAAGCTGGGTACGTCAGAAGAAGCAATTGAAAAAGCAGAGAAAAAGGGTGTCGATACAGGTCTGCGTGTAAAGCATCCACTGGATGACAATATTGAGCTGCCGGTCTACGTCGCCAACTTCATTCTGATGGACTACGGTACAGGCGCCATCTTTGCCTGTCCTGCACACGATCAGCGCGACCTGGATTTTGCCCGCAAATACGGCCTGCCGGTGACCCCAGTCGTTCTGCCGAAGGATGCAGATCCGGAGACATTCGACGTCGGCGACGAAGCCTATACGGACGACGGCACCATTTTCAATTCCGGCTTCATGAACGGCATGTTGATTGCCGATGCGAAAGAAGCTGTGGCCAGGAAGCTGGAAGACATCAGCGTTGACGCAGCCCCGCAGGGCGCGCGTCAGGTGAACTATCGTCTGCGCGACTGGGGTATCTCTCGCCAGCGCTATTGGGGCTGCCCGATCCCAGTCGTCCATTGTGAAGACTGCGGTGTGGTTCCGGAGAAGGACGAAAACCTGCCGGTCGAACTGCCGGAAGACATCAACTTCGACAAACCCGGCAATCCGCTGGACCGCCACCCGACCTGGCGCAACACCACATGTCCGTCTTGCGGCAAACCGGCGAAGCGCGAAACCGATACGATGGACACGTTCGTCGATTCATCCTGGTACTTTGCCCGGTTCACCGCGCCGCGTTGCGAGCAGCCGACCGAACCACATGCTGCAAACGACTGGCTGCCGGTCGACCAGTACATCGGTGGTATTGAGCATGCGATCCTGCATTTGCTCTATTCCCGCTTTTTCACCCGTGCGATGCAGAAAGTCGGTGCGCTGAATCTGAAAGAGCCGTTCAAGGGCCTCTTTACCCAGGGCATGGTTACCCACGAAACCTATAAGGGTGCCGACGGAGAATGGCTGAGCCCGGCAGAGGTTACCATTGCCGAAACCGACGGCAAACGTTCGGCAACTCACGCGGAAACAGGTGATGAGGTTTCGATCGGCTCGATCGAAAAAATGTCGAAGTCGAAGAAGAACACCGTCGATCCGACAGACATCATCGACACCTATGGTGCCGACACCGCGCGTTGGTTCGTCTTGTCGGATTCTCCGCCGGAACGCGATGTCATCTGGACCGAAGAAGGGGTTCAGGGTTCCTGGCGTTTCGTCCAGCGCGTCTGGCGTTTGATCGGTGAGATTGCCGAAAAGACCGGACCGCGCGGAGATGCGCCTGAGTTTTACGCCAAAGCGACAGACTTGCGCCGGGCAACGCACAAGACCCTGGCTGCTGTTTCCAAGGATCTGGAATCATTGGGCTTTAACCGGGCCGTTGCGCGCATCTATGAATTTGTCAATCAAATCGGCAAGGCACTTCATGACGGCGTGGACGCTCCGGATATGGCCTATGCGGTTCGTGAAGCGGGTGATTACCTAACTTTGATGATGGCACCTATGATGCCGCATCTGGCAGAAGAATGCTGGACCGCCCTTGGACGTGAAGGCCTGATTTCGGAAGCGGACTGGCCTGTTGCGGAGGATAGCCTCCTGGTCGATGACACGGTGACGTATCCGATTCAAATCAACGGAAAGCGCCGTGGTGAGCTGACAATTGCAAAAGACACTTCCAAAGATGAGGTCGAAGCAGCTACCTTGGCTCTGGATTTCGTGCAAAAGGCACTGGACGGGAAAGCGCCGAAGAAGCTGATCGTCGTGCCGCAAAGGATCGTGAATGTCGTCGTCTAACGAAAATGACATCAGCCGCCGCCGGTTCATCAGACTTGCAGCCGGTATTGCGCTTCCAGCCCTGACGGCGGCTGGCTGTCAGGTGCGCCCGCTTTATGGCACGCTGAATTCAGCCGACGGTTCGGACCAATCGGTTCCAGATGAGCTTGCGGCAATCCAGATTGAGCCGATCAGCGATACCTATTCAGAAGAGGACGCGGCCCGCGTTCTCTACAACGAGCTGACATTCAAATTCGAGCGAGGTACCCAGCGCCCTGAAAAGCTCTACCGTCTGAAGGTTCTGATCGACCTGAATTCGTCTGAAGTCGGCGTTGAGCAGCTAGCTGACGTCCCGGCGGCATATACCATGACCATGAACGCGACCTACGTCCTGAGTGACCGGGCAACAGACAAAACACTGACCACCGGCCGGTCCTTTGCCTCAGCGTCCTATGACTTCTCGACCCAGCGTTTCGCCAACCTGCGCGCTAAACGGGACGCGGAAGAACGTGTGGCCAAGACGGTCGCCGACGATATCCAGTCCCGTATCGCCGCCTATTTCGCCACCATGAGCTAGAGCGTGTCTTGACCGCACTCAAAGCCGGAGACATCGACAGGTTTATCGCCAAACCGCCGGATCACGGCGGCGTGGTGCTGATTTACGGCCCAGATACCGGCCTGGTCTCCGAACGCGCTTCATTGTTGGTTTCCAAAGCCTCTGAAGGTGATGATGATCCCTTCAATCTGATCAAGCTTGATGGCAGCGACATCACTTCGGATCCGAATCGTTTGATCGATGAGGTTTTGACCGTGCCCCTGTTCGGTGGCCGTCGGATCGTCTGGATCCGGGATACCGGTGGCCGCGCGATGGATACAGCCGTCAAACCGGTCCTGAAGCTGGATGATTGTCCTGCCCTGGTCGTGCTGGAAGCCGGAGATCTGAAAAAAGGCACCGGTCTCCGCAAACTTATGGAGACGGACAAGCGTGCCTATGCGCTGCCATGTTATGCCGACACAGAACGCAGCATCGACCATCTGATTGATCAGGAAACCCGCGACGCCGGTCTCACGATTACGCGTGAAGCACGTGCAAGCCTGCATAGCCTGCTCGGCGGCGACCGCATGGCCAGCCGGGGCGAGCTTAAGAAACTTTGTCTTTATGCCCTCAACAACGGCAAGATCGACAGCGACGACGTGGAAGCAGTGATTGGCGACGCATCAGCCTTTGAACTGTCTGAGTTGATCGATGCGGCAGCCCTTGGCGACCTGACAACCCTTGACCATGGCCTGGAGCGCCTGACGGCAGCCGGTTCAAATGCGTCTGTGCTGGCAGGCAGAGCCCTGAAGCACTTTCAGGACCTGCATCGCATGCGCGCTGAGCTGGACAAGGGCAAGACCGCCAGTCAGATTGTCGATACGCAACGGCCACCGGTGTTCTTCAAGCGCAAAGCCGGATTGGCGAAGCAGATCCAGATCTGGTCGGCCGCTGATCTTGAAAAAGCGATGGATCATCTGGCCGAAGCCATGCGCGTCTCGCGCCTAAACGACGCCCTCTCCGTCCCGGTATTGTCCGAAACATTGCTCATTTTGGGCCGCGTCTCTGCCAACAGGGCCAACCGCCGCCGCCGCTAGACCGAGTGTGAAATCCTGAATTTATCGGATCGAATCCGAATCGGTTTCAAAAGGCCAAGAATCAGCGGGTTTCGACACCCAGCTTGCGGCAAAGTTCGTCGAGCTGCTCCAAAGACGTATATTTGATCTTTAGATCACCGGATTCCTTGCCCGGCTTGTGGCCGACGGTCACCTTCAGCCCAAGCGTATCGCCGAGGCGCTTTTCCAATGCCTTGGTGTCGGCATCCTTTTGTGGCTTGAGCGTTTCCGGTTTTTCCCCACCCTGCAGACGAGCCAGCGCTTCCGGATTCTGGGCGAGCTTTTCAGCATCGCGAACCGTCAGGCCCTTCTCGACAATGATTTCAGCTAAAGCCGCCGGATCTTCCACGGTGATCAACGCACGGGCATGACCAGCGGTGAGAAGTCCTTCTGCCAGGTAATCCTTCACCGAATTCGGCAGCTTGAGCAACCGCATGGTGTTTGCAACATGACTACGGCTTTTACCGATTACCTTCGCCAGCTGGCCTTGGCTATAACTGAACTCTGCAGTCAACTGATCGTAGCCCAACGCCTCTTCGATTGGATTGAGATCCGCCCGCTGCACGTTTTCGATAATCGCAATTTCGAGCGCTTCCTGATCCGTCACATCGCGGATGATGATCGGAGCTTCATGTAATCCGGCACGCTGTGCCGCCCGCCAGCGCCGTTCGCCTGCAATGATCTCGTAACGGTCGGACTTGCCGACCTCGTGACGCACCAAAATTGGCTGAATGATACCCTTGGCCTTCAGAGATTCAGCGAGATCAGCCAGATCCTTTTCAGTGAAGGTTTTGCGCGGATTGCGCGGATTTGGTTCCAGATGCTCAATCGGTACTTTGCGGGTGTCACGTACCACCCGCTCCGGGGGCGCCTCGGCTGCAGGTGCTGAATCGCCGATTAGCGCTGCAAGACCACGCCCAAGGCGCTTGTTTTTCCCGCTGTCTTCCGCCATTGCACACCTGTTATTCTTTTTATTTCAATACGTTAAGCGCATTTTTAAAGGGCTACGCCCGTCAGAAACGTTTCTTAATACGGTTCCGAATCTATTCTCGCCAGTTCTTAGGCAGCGACCCGGCGCATTTCCCGCTCGCGCTGAATAATTTCCGACGCCAAACGGAGGTACGCCTGACTTCCCGTGCATTTCAGATCATAAAGCAGCGCAGGCTTGCCATAAGATGGTGCTTCTGAAATCCGTACGTTTCGTGGAATGACCGTATCGTAGACCGCATCACCCATAGTCTCACGCACATCAGCGACGACCTGGCTGGAGAGGTTGTTTCGGCTGTCGTACATGGTCAGCACAATGCCGTGGATAGTCAGTTCCGGATTGAGCGCGTTGCGCACCTGCTCGACCGTGCTCAGCAACTGGCTGAGACCTTCCAACGCAAAGAACTCGCATTGCAGTGGAACAAGGATCGAATGGGATGCCGACAAGGCGTTGATCGTCAGAAGATTCAGTGACGGCGGGCAATCCACCAGAACGTAGGAGAACCCGAGTTCCTGAAAGAGCCGGCTTTGCGTAAACTCTGCGATCGCGTTGCGAAGCCGGAATGCTCTGTCCGCACTGGAGGCAATTTCCAGTTCCAAGCCCAGAAGGTCCATTGTCGACGAGGCAACCCAGAGCCGGGGCACGGCTGTTTCCATGACCGCCTGGTCCATACGGCAATCGCCGCTCAAAACATCGTAGGTCGACAGACTCCGGTCACGCCGCTCGATCCCCAATCCGGTCGAGGCGTTACCCTGCGGATCAAGATCAACAACGAGAACCTTCTCGCCAATCGACGCCAAAGCGGTTCCAAGATTGATCGCCGTCGTGGTCTTTCCAACGCCGCCCTTTTGGTTGGCAAGCGCTAACACACGCGGAGAGTCTGGAAGCATGCTCATCAGGCAACACCTTCCTGGTTTGGCCGGGCCGAGATATTTGTCAAAAGCAACATCCGGCTCGTAGGATCAATGAGACTTACCTTTTCTACCAGATCAAATGTCCAAGTGTGAGACGCTTCGTTAATCTCTCTTTGAAAATCTCGACCTTTGTGGAAAACGGCCGTCGCACCGGCCTTTGTAAACGGCTCAGACAGTCTCAAAAGCAGTTCCAGCGATGCCAGAGCGCGTGCGGAAACAGCATCAACCGGTCCATGTGGCCAATCTTTCGCTACCGATTCGATCCGCCCGGCATGAACGGTTCCAGGTGATCCCGTTTCTCTCAAAGCTGTTCTGAGGAACGCGGCCTTGCGCTGATTGCTCTCTATAAAGTGCACATGCGCGCCCGGCTCTTCCGCCAGAAGTATCGCCGTAACGATGCCCGGAAATCCTGCACCGCTGCCTATGTCCACCCAGCGTCTGGCTTCCGGTAGAGACCATTGTGTCTGCAGGCTGTCGACTACATGACGGGTCCAGATATCGGAGATTGTAGAGGGCGCAATAAGGTTTTGTGCCGGCTGCCACTTCAGTACGAGGTCCACGAACACCTGCAGACGATTCAACGTTTCACGTGAAACATCCCCGTATTTATACACAGTTTGCACAGTTTCCTTCACAGGCGGCAATTTCGCCATCAAGCGACCCCTTTGCGCGGCTGAAGACGCTTGACATGGGACAGAAGGAGCGTCAACGCGGCTGGAGTTATGCCGTCCATCCGCGACGCCTGTGCAAGCGTTCCCGGCCGGACCGCATCTAGTTTCTGCTTCACCTCATTGGAAAGACCGGCCAACGCATGAAAATCGAAGTCTGCCGGGATCACCAGTGCCTCATCCCGCTTCAGGGCTTCAATGTCCGCGGCCTGGCGCTCCAGGTAGACGGCATAAAGCGCATCCGTTGACACCTGCGCGGCAATCCCCTTGCTGACCGATTGCAGCTCCGGCCAGATCGATGAAAGCCGCTCATAGGTCATGTCCGGATAAGACAGGAGGTCATAGGCAGAACGGCGGATACCATCCTGATTGACAGGCAGGCCTTTCTTCTGGGCCTCATTCGGAGTGATGGTCAATGACTGAAGCAAATCCCGCGCGGTATCAAGTTTTTCAAGCTTCGTTTCGAATGCGATCCGGCGATCCTCAGATATGCAGCCGAGATCAATTCCCAATGGCGTCAAGCGCTGATCCGCGTTGTCCGCCCGCAAAGACAGACGGTACTCGGCGCGGGATGTAAACATGCGATAGGGCTCGGTGATCCCTCGTGTCGTCAGATCATCGATCATGACACCGATGTAGCCCTGGCTGCGGTCAACCATGAACGGATCTGCGCCGGACGCCTTGAGCGCAGCGTTAAGCCCCGCGATCAGACCTTGCGCACCCGCTTCTTCGTAACCGGTCGTGCCGTTGATCTGGCCAGCAAGGAACAGACCTTTACAGCGGTTCAGTTCAAGCGTGCCCTGCAATTCGCGCGGGTCGACGTGATCGTATTCGATCGCATAGCCTGGCTGAAACCACTCGACCTTCTCAAGGCCAGGGATCGAACGCAGAAATGCCATCTGCGCATCTTCCGGCAATGACGTGGATATCCCGTTCGGATAGATCGTCGGATCATCGAGCCCTTCCGGTTCCAAGAAAATCTGATGGCCGTCGCGGTCACCGAAACGAACAATCTTATCTTCGATCGAAGGACAGTAGCGCGGTCCCCGGCCCTGGATCTCGCCGGAATACATGGCAGATCGAGAGAGGTTGTCGCGAATGATCTGATGCGTTTCAGGTGTCGTGCGGGTGATGTGACACGGAATTTGCGGTGTCGTGATCTTGTCCGTCAGCGTTGAGAACGGAACCGGTTCCGGGTCGCCGGGCTGTTCATCCAGCTGGTCCCAGGCAATGGTACGACCATCCAAGCGCGCAGGCGTTCCGGTCTTCAGCCGGCCGAGTTGAAGGCCAAGGGTTTCAAGAGACTCTGACAAGCCGAGCGCTGGCGCTTCGCCCGAGCGGCCCGCAGGGATCTTCGTGTCGCCGATATGGATCAATCCACACAAGAATGTGCCGCTGGTCAGAACGGCTGCACCACACTCTATTCTCCGGCCATCGGCCAGCTCGACCGCGGTAATCCTGCCAGCGTCAAATACAAACCGGGAAGCTTCCCCTTCGACCACCGCCAGATTGCCGATTGCGGAAATCTCTGCCTGCATGGCTTCGCGATAGAGCTTGCGGTCTGCCTGTGCCCGTGGCCCGCGGACAGCCGGACCCTTGCGGCGATTGAGCATGCGGAACTGAATGCCTGCCTTGTCGGCAACCCGGCCCATCAAGCCATCCAGAGCATCGATCTCACGGACCAGATGACCCTTGCCCAAACCGCCGATCGCCGGATTGCAGGACATGACACCAATGGTATCAAAGCGGTGCGTCACCAGCGCCGTCGAAGCACCCATGCGCGCGGCTGCAGCAGCAGCTTCACAGCCGGCATGCCCGCCGCCAATCACCACAACATCGAAGGTCATTTGTTGATCACTCATAACCGCCCATCTCCAAACGGATCAAACCGCCCGGTGTCACTTCAGTTCGTCTCTTCAGAAGCATGCCTCAAAGTTGATCTCCAGATCACCATGAGGACTCATTGCGCGGGGCAAATCAACCGCACGAATTCCTGGTGCCCTTATAAGGCCAAGGGGAAATCAGGTCAAAACAAACCGGTAGTCAGGTTGGTTTCCAATGGCCCTGATTCACGTGAAACACATTCCGGTTCTGAATCGATCCCTGATTTGCGCACTTTCGGATTCACGTGAAACAGCTATTTGCCGATACAGAAATCCCGGAATATCACGTCCAGCAAGTCTTCCACATCGATCCGCCCGGTAATCCGGCCCAGGGCATCGGCGGCCCGGCGGAGGTCTTCTGCCCGCAACTCCTGGGGCAGCTGTTCATTGGCAACCGCCGTCCGCAGGGAACGCAAACATTCATCAAGATAGTGCCGGTGCCTTTGCCGGGTCGCCAGAGGGGTTTCGCTAAGAGAAATTGTTTCACCAACGAAACTCGAAAGCTGGTCTACGAGATCATCCAATCCATGCCGGGAACGAACTGAACAAGGAATTTCATAGTTCATTTCGAAAGAGTCTCGTTCCGGAAGAGTCTCAAGATCGCTCTTGGTTCTGACAATCCAAACAGGAACAGATCCGAAATCTGTGTTTGCCATACCGGCTTCCGGATCACCTGGCATCACGCCTTCCGGCTCTACGGCCCACAAGATCAAGTCGGCAGCAACACCCCTTTCCTGGGCCCGGCGGATACCTTCCCGCTCCACCACGCCTTCCGTTTTCCGAAGGCCAGCTGTATCGACCAAGGTGACCGGATAGCCGCCGAGGTCCAAATGCACTTCAATGATATCCCGCGTCGTACCTGCTTCCTCTGTAACGATCGCAACGTCCCGGCCCGCGATCGCATTCAACAAGCTCGACTTGCCAGCGTTCGGCGCACCCATGAGAACGACCTGCAGTCCGGACCTCAGCCGTTCTCCATGTCTGGACTGCAGCAGATGTTCCTCGACCTCCGATGCCAGCCGTGACGCTTCCAACCAAATCTCGTCGGCCACACTTCCCGGCACATCGTCTTCGTCGGCGAAGTCAAAGTCCGCTTCTATCAAGGCCCGCATCTGAATGAGCCGTTCACGCCAGCCGTCGTAGAGAAATCCGAGCGCGCCGCCCATCTGCCGCAGGGCCTGCTTCTTTTGCGCCTCTGTTTCAGCTGCGATCAAATCAGCAAGGCCTTCCACCTCGGTCAGATCCATTTGTCCGTTATGAAAGGCCCGGCGGGTAAATTCTCCCGGATCTGCGGGACGGCAATTGTCCATCTCCGACAGGACTTCGAGAACGCCAGCAACGACGGCCCGCCCACCGTGACATTGCAGCTCGACGACATCCTCGCCGGTAAAGCTGTTAGGCTCCTGGAAATAGAGAACCAAGGCGTCATCCAGATGATCTTCGGTGAAGGGATGATAGAGCGACCGCAAGAACGCCCGCCGGGGCTCAGGAATGTCATTTCCTCCCAAGAGCCGTAACACGTCCTTCGCGTCCGGACCCGAGATCCGGATCACCGCCACACCGGAAGGTACCGCTCCGCTGGAAAGCGCAAAGATCGTTCTAGACATTCATTTCCAATCCGATTCAAAAACTCTTTTGCGAGAGAACTGCTTGCCCTGCCAGCTGCTACCGCTAGGTTTGAAGCAGGATACCGGCACTTGCTTCTCTCCAACAACGGACTTGCCTACCCCATGACCGAAAACCGTTTGGCCAAGGCCACCAGCCCCTATCTTTTGCAACACAAGGACAATCCGGTCCACTGGTATCCCTGGGGACCTGAAGCATTGGCTGAAGCCAAGACGCAGAACAAACCCATCCTGCTGTCAGTTGGATATGCCGCTTGCCACTGGTGTCATGTCATGGCGCATGAAAGCTTCGAGGATGAAGCAACGGCCGAGGTCATGAACCGCCTGTTTATCAATATCAAGGTCGATCGGGAAGAACGTCCGGACATTGACCAGATCTATATGAAGGCCCTGCACGCCATTGGCCAGCAAGGCGGTTGGCCTCTGACCATGTTTCTCACGCCGGATGGTGAACCAGTCTGGGGTGGTACATATTTCCCAAAGGAAGCCAAATGGGGCCAGCCAGCATTTACTGACGTTTTGAAGTCCGTGGCACAAACCTTTGAAAAGGACCGGAGCCGAATCGACACCAACCGGGAGGCAATCCTGGAAGCGATTCAAACAGACATTACGCCGACGGCACCAATTGATCGAAGCCTGATGATGGCCGCTGGTGAACGCTTGCTCTCCCTGTTCGACCCGCAGCACGGCGGGATAAAGGGCGCACCGAAGTTTCCGCAAGCCTCCGTCATGGAGCTCATATGGAGAACCGGATTACGCGCAGGCAACGACCCGGCAAAGGAAGCATTTCTCTATACACTCCAGAAAATCAGCAACGGCGGAATTTATGACCACCTGAAAGGCGGTATCTCACGCTACTCAGTCGACCATCTTTGGCTGGTGCCCCACTTTGAAAAGATGCTCTACGACAATGCCCAGTATCTGGAGCACCTGAACTACGCCTGGCGGGCAACTGGCAACGAGCTATTTCGTCGCCGAATCGAAGAGACCGCCGACTGGCTGCTGGATGAAATGCGCCTACCCGGAGGCGCCTTTGCCTCCAGCCTTGATGCAGACAGCGAAGGTGAAGAAGGAAAGTTCTATGTCTGGAGGGCTCAAGAGATCCTCGAGATCCTTGGCGAAGAAGACGGAGCATTTTTCGGCAGGGCCTACGATGTTCTTCCAGACGGAAACTGGGAAGGCGTTACAATCCTCAACCGGCTAAAGGTGCCGGACGTTTCGGCGCGGGATGAAGCAAGACTGGCCCGCCTTCGCACCAAACTCCTGCAACAGCGCGACAACCGCATCAGACCGGCGCTGGACGATAAGGTTCTGGCCGACTGGAACGGCTTGGCGATCGCAGCCCTCGCCCGTGCAGCCCGCGCTGTTTCACGTGAATCATATCTGGAAGCGGCACAGTCCGCTTATGACTTCATCCGACAGGACATGATGCGAGATGGCCGACTTGGACATTCCTGGCGCGATGGAGAGCTTGTCACACCGGGATTTTCGACTGATCTGGCCAACATGATGTCAGCCGCTCTGGCGCTGGCTGAAGCCTGTCCCGACAACAGCGCCGCCTACATTGAAGATGCGGAGGCATTTGCCGATGAGCTGATAGCGCACTATCAGACACCGGAAGGCGCTTACTATCTCACCGCTGACGACGCAGATGATTTGATCCTACGGCCACTAAGTTCAACTGATGAAGCAACGCCAAATGCCAATGGAACGGCCGTGGCAGGTTTTGCAAGGCTCTATACATTGACCGGCAAGACGCTGTATCGCGACCTCGCTGACAAGATTCTCATTGCCCTCTCCGCCGACATTCCCAAGAACGTATTCGCGACAGCCTCCTTGCTGTCCGCCTTCGACACCCGGGTGAATGGCCGTCTTGCAGTGATCGTCGCGCCAAAAGGATCGGACCCGAATCCATTCCTGAAGATCATCACCAAGGCAGTAGATCCGGCTCTCTCCTGTCTCGTATTGGATTCGACAGACGCATTTCCGGACGGTCATCCCTCAAAGGGCAAAACCGCTATCGAGCCAGACAAACCGACCGTGTACCTCTGCAGGGAGGGAAGCTGTTCGCTGCCGATTACCAAACGACGGGAGCTGGAAGAAGCGCTTTCGGTTATCCGCTAGGACTGCCCACTCCAGGCACTTCGATCCAATCGATAAAGAACATGGCGTTCCAAGGGATGTCCTTTTGGCAGCTCCGGATGATCAAAATCGTCTGATGGATCGTGACGCATTCCCAAACGCTGCATGACCTTCTGCGATGGTCGATTGGTCACTGCGGTAAAGGACACGATCTCATCAAGCAGAAGGGTTTCGAAACCGAATCGAAGCCATCGTCGGGCCGCTTCGGTGGCATACCCTTTCCGCCACGCAGATCGGGTGAGACGCCAGCCGATCTCAACGCAGGGATCGAAGGGCAAAGGACTGCTGTATTTTGGAATTGAAAGCCCTACGAACCCCAGAAAATCTCCGGTGGTTTTATCCTCAATTGGAGAAAAGCAGAAACCATCCTTGGCGGTCTTTTCAATGGCTCTGTCGACAAGAGCATCCGAACCCTTCCGGTCCATGACGGCGGGGAAATACTTCATCACCTCCGGGTCAGCACAAATAGCTGCAGCCGGGTCTCTATCCTTCTCTTCCCATGCCCGAAGGATAAGGCGTTCCGTTTCGAAGTACATTCTAAAACCCACAAATCCGGATCCGAATCAAAGTGCTAGCTGATTCACGTGAAACAGCCGGTTAACAAAAAGTTAAGGCGCGGTCCCTTTCAAGACCGCGCCTTTTTTTGAATTCTTACGGATCCGAATCGGATCAGGCGTTCATGCTGTCGAAGAAATCGTCGTTTGATTTCGTCTGCCGCAATTTGTCGAGCAGGAACTCGACCGCATCCACTGTTCCCATCGGGTTGAGGATACGGCGCAAGACAAAGGTCTTCTTGAGCTTCTCGGCCGGTACCAGAAGTTCTTCCTTCCGCGTTCCGGAGCGTTGAATATCGATCGACGGATAAACACGCTTGTCGGAAATCTTCCGGTCCAGGATGATTTCAGAGTTACCCGTACCCTTGAACTCTTCGAAGATGACTTCATCCATCCGGCTGCCTGTATCAATCAGGGCCGTTGCGATAATGGTCAGTGAGCCACCCTCTTCAATGTTACGGGCTGCACCGAAGAAGCGTTTCGGACGCTGCAGGGCATTGGCGTCAACACCACCTGTCAGTACCTTACCCGAAGACGGAACCACCGTGTTGTAGGCACGTCCAAGACGCGTGATGGAATCAAGCAGGATGACCACATCCCGGCCATGCTCCGTCAAACGTTTAGCCTTCTCGATAACCATCTCGGCGACCTGAACGTGGCGTGAGGCCGGTTCGTCGAAGGTTGAGGACACCACTTCGCCGTTCACCGTGCGCTGCATGTCCGTCACCTCTTCCGGACGTTCGTCAATCAAAAGAACAATCAGGTAGCACTCAGGATGGTTGGTGGTAATCGACTTGGCAATGTTCTGGAGGAACACGGTCTTACCGGTTCGCGGCGGCGCAGTAATCAGCGCACGCTGGCCCTTGCCAAGCGGAGCAACCAGATCAATCACACGGGCAGAAAGATCCTTGGTCGTCGGATCCTCGATTTCCATCTTGAAGCGCTCATCTGGATAGAGCGGTGTCAGGTTGTCAAAATGGACTTTATGCCGCGCCTTGTCCGGATCTTCGAAATTAATCGTGTTGACCTTGAGAAGCGCAAAATAACGCTCCCCTTCTTTCGGACTGCGGATCTGGCCTTCAACGGTATCCCCCGTCCGCAGGGAAAACCGGCGGATCTGTGATGGGGAGACATAAATGTCGTCGGGACCAGGCAAGTAGTTCGCATCGGGCGACCGCAAAAAGCCGAAGCCGTCCTGCAGCACTTCAACGACACCTTCACCGATGATGTCGATATCCTGCGCTGCCAGGTTTTTCAAAATTGCGAACATCAGCTCCTGCTTACGCATGGTGCTGGCGTTTTCCACTTCGAGCTCTTCAGCAAATTGAAGCAGCTCTGTCGGTGTTTTGGCTTTTAGATCTTTAAGTTTCATATCCCGCGTCGGGTTGAGGTTAATTGGAAGCTGAATGCTTGGGGAGGTTTCTTCCGCTAAACTCGAAAGCGTATTCAGAAGTGTTTTGAGAGAACTGCCGGATTAGTCTAGGAAAGACGACCGCTGCCTAAGGGACAGTTAGGTATCCCGGCGCCGGTTGGAAGTTACGCGGAACATAAGGGCATTACGATTATTTCGCAAGTCCGCAAAACATGCAGTTTTTTGAAATACGGGCGTTAGCCCGTATTCCATTTTCCGTTATTGTCAAAAAACTAAAATGGCTTGCCGATTACCAGAATGACAATGCCGATCATCAGCACGGTCGGAACCTCGTTCAAGATCCGGTAATAACGTGTCGAATGCGTGTTTTCGTCCCGGGCGAAAGCCTTCACACAACGGGACAAATGGCCATGAACCGCTGACATCAAAAGCGCCAAAGTCAGTTTGGCGTGAAACCAGCCATCTGAAAACGCGCCGATTTCATAAGCTGCCCAAAGCCCGAAAATCCAGGCTGAAACCATTGCCGGGTTGATAATCGCCTTCAACAGCCGGCGTTCCATGACCTTGAAGGTCTCCGACTGCACCGAACCGATTTCCGCATCAACGTGATAGACAAAGAGCCGGGGCAGATAAAGCATGCCCGCCATCCAGGCGATGATGGATATGACGTGCAGGGATTTGATCCAGCTATAAAGATCCATTGCCCCTACCCCTTTTTGACACGCTCAACCATGCGGCCAACATTTTCCGGATCTGCATCCGGCGTGACACCGTGTCCCAGGTTGAAGATCAGCGGACCGTCATTGAAGGTCGACAGAATGTGATCAATGCCATCGTCCAGTGCCTTGCCGCCTGCGACCAGGCGCATAGGGTCCAGATTGCCCTGGATCGGAACTTTCTTTTGTATGTCAAGTGCAACAGCGTCAGGGGCTGTCCAGTCCAGGCCGACTGCGTCGACACCCGTCTTGTCGATGTAGGTTTTCAACCGGCCGGATGACGCTTTCGGGAAACCAATGAACCTGGCGCCGGGCCGTTCTGCTTTTACACCTTCCACAATGGCCTTGGTTGGCTTGATCGACCATCTTTCAAAACCGGCATCATCCAGAACGCCTGCCCAGGTATCAAAAATCTGAACTGCGTCCGCCCCGGCATCAAGCTGACGGACCAGATACCGGATCGAAGCTGTCACCAGTTGATCGATAAATCGCTGCATTAAGTCCGGATCCCGATAGGCACCCACGCGAGCAGCCACCTGGTCCGGTGTCGTGTGTCCGGCAAC
Source organism: Roseibium sp. (assembly GCA_965230705.1). Lineage (GTDB taxonomy): Bacteria > Pseudomonadota > Alphaproteobacteria > Rhizobiales > Stappiaceae > Roseibium. Next base: position 2,366,424 of record CBDDLN010000002.1, read on the forward strand.
GGAATAGCAGGCGACAGTCCAGGGAGCGCCACAGAAGCCCAACAGGGTCGTTTCATCGGGTAGTTCAGCCCGAAGACGGGAAACCGTCTCTATGACCGGTTTAAGATGATCCTCTGCCCTATCCTGTTCCAGACGATCCAGGAGATTGGAAGACAGAGGTTCAAGAACAGGACCACGTCCTTCTTCAAAGCGAACCGGATATCCAATTGCATCAGGGACGACGAAGATGTCTGAAAACAGGATCGATGCATCAAAACCATAACGGCGTATCGGTTGAAGCGTAACTTCAGCTGCGAGATCCGGGTTGTAGCAGAAGTCCAGAAAGTTTGCCGCCTTGGCCCTGACTTCCCTGTACTCAGGGAGATAACGGCCTGCCTGACGCATCATCCATATGGGAGGTGGCCAGAGCTTTTCTCCAGCCAACACACGCATTACCGCCCGGTCCTGAGATTCCATGAGGCAAGGCCCTTTCACACATTCCAATCTTAATAAGATTCTTATTGAAGGAGTTTGTTTTTTCTTATTGTGCGTGGATTATCTGGATCAGTTGATATCCACAATCGTTCACATTCAAATTCCTGGCAGGATAAATCGTCACGGTTTGTGGGGAAGGAATCTCTAACGAGAGTCGAAAACTAAATTATATCAATATTATCAATATATTAAAGGAAAATTAACGATTGGTTAACAATTTGGGCAGCTGTGAATCTCATGTCGATTTCTTTTCGCTAAATTGTTAATCCACATAAGCTGAAAATCGTTTCGCCGGGAGTCGGAGCGCATTAACGCCTTGTTCATAAATTCGGCACAGCGGGTAAAAGCAATTCGCCTACACCTGTAAAAGTCCGGCGGAACACAATCCATCAACAGCCCTGGGGATGACATCGTGAGTAAGTCCAGACACTATTTTCATCTCCATTTGGTTTCCGATTCCACAGGCGAAACCCTGATGACCGTAGCCCGCGCGGCAACGGTTCAATATGAAAATGTCCAGGAAATCGAGCACGTCTATCCACTGGTGCGGTCACAGAAACAGCTCGATCGTGTTATCAGCGAAATCGAGGGTTCACCAGGTATCGTGCTCTACACGCTGGTGGATACAGAAGTCGCCGAGCGCCTCGAACGGACCTGCAAGGAGCTAGGGATTCCGGCAGTCAATATTCTCGCACCCGTGTTCTCCGTCTTTCAGTCCTATCTCAATGTGACCCAAACCCATCGGATTGGCGGCCAGCACGAACTGGATGCGGAATACTTCAAGCGGATGGAAGCGCTGAACTACACGATGGTCCACGACGATGGCCAGATCTGGGAAGATCTGGAATCGGCCGACATCGTTCTTCTGGGCATCTCGCGGACATCTAAAACCCCTACCTGCATCTATCTGGCAAACCGCGGCATCAAGGCGGCAAATGTTCCACTGATCCCGGAGATTCCGGTGCCGCCGGAAGTCCTGGCGCTCAAAAAACCGCTTGTGGTCGGGCTGATCGCATCCGCTGAACGCATTCAGCAAATCCGCAGAAACCGGGTGCTGTCGCTTCATTCGGAAAACTACAACGAGACTTATGTGGATCGGAAGGAAATCGCCCGGGAAATCACCATGACGCGGCGGCTCTGTGCCGAGCATGAATGGCCAATCATCGATGTGACCCGCCGTTCGATCGAGGAGACCGCCGCCGAAATCCTCGCGCTTTTCCGCGACAAGAAAGCCCGTGAGGAAGAAAGCGTTTGATTGATTGGCGTTGTTGCCTAAATCGGTCTGACAGCTTTTGAAGAATGCAACACCAGGAAAGGGTGTCCATGACAGTTGTTCTGGCAAGCGGCAGCAAGATCCGCGCTGAGCTGCTCAAAAACGCAGGCGTCCCATTCGAGGTCGACCCAGCGGATGTTGATGAGCGTGCGGTGGAAGAGCCGCTATTGAAAGCCGGATTTCCGCCGGAAGATCTGGCAGTGGTCTTGGCAGAAGCCAAGGCAAATGATGTCAGCGAGCGCCGGCCGGATGACCTGGTCATAGGTGCTGATCAAATCCTGGCGTTCCAGGGCGAGCGGTACACCAAACCTGAAAATATGGAATCGGCCCGGCGCCAGTTGCTGTCTTTCTCCGGAAATACGCATGAACTCTTGTCCGCAGTCGTTGTTTCGAAAGGCGGTGAAGCAATTTGGCGGCATGTATCAACTGCACGGCTGACAATGCGGGAGCTTTCGCCTCCGTTCGTCGGCCACTATCTGGCAGCGGTTGGCGATGTGGCTTTGAGCAGCGTGGGTGCCTATCAGTTGGAAGGACCAGGCGTTCAGCTTTTTGAAAAGATCGAAGGCGATTATTTCACCGTTCTGGGGCTGCCGCTTCTGCCCCTCTTGAGCGAATTGCGGAAACTGGGCGTTCTTGAAACATGAGCAAGACAATCAAATCCGGCGTAACCGGTTGGCCTGTCGAACATTCAAGGTCGCCTTTGGTCCATGGCTACTGGCTGAAAAAGCACGGTATTGACGGCAGTTATGGCAAGGTTCCGGTCGATCCGGACAATGCGGAAGCGTTTTATGAAGACTTCGCATCCAGCGGCCTTGCCGGCTGCAATGTGACTGTGCCTCACAAGGAAGTTGCTGCCGCCGCCTGCGATCAGCTTGATGACGCGGCCCGGAAAATGGGTGCTGCCAACACGCTCTGGATAGACGGGCAAGGAAACCTGTGCGGCGCCAATACGGACGGGCTCGGCTTTTTGGGCAATCTCGATCAGATGGCATCTGGTTGGGACAACAACCACGAATGCGCAATCGTTCTGGGCGCTGGGGGTGCTGCACGGGCGATCGTCTGGGCACTACTTTCCCGAAAATTCACAAGCGTGCATATCTTCAATCGCACGGTCGAAAAAGCTCAAAAAATAGCCGATGAATTCGGATCCGGTGTGAAAGCTCATTCTTGGGATCAGCTGGGGACATTTATTGGAAAGGCAGATCTCCTGGTCAACACCACATCCCTGGGTATGAGCGGCAAACCGGATCTGGAGATCGATCTTGCTGATCTGCCAGTGACTGCGTTGGTCACAGATATTGTCTATGTCCCGTTGGAAACATCGTTGTTGAAGGATGCGGCGGCGCGTGGGAACAAAACCGTCGATGGCCTCGGCATGTTGCTGCATCAGGCGGTGCCCGGATTTGAGCAGTGGTTCGGCGTTCGTCCAGATGTGGACGACGATCTTCGCCGGCTCATACTGGATGATCTTGGAGCTTCAGAATGATAAAGCTGGGGCTCACCGGTTCCATCGGGATGGGCAAGTCGACAACTGCGAAGATGTTCGCTGAGTTCGGTGTGCCCTGTCATGATGCCGATGCGATGGTGCATCATCTGTATGCAGGCCGTGCCGCACCGCTGATTGAAGAAGCGTTTCCCGGAACCGTGGTCAACGGAAAGGTCGACCGAACCCTGCTCTCGCCAAAGGTTCTTGGCAACAGTCAGTTGATGAAGCGGCTTGAAGCAATCGTTCATCCGCTTGTGCGCGAAGAAGAACAAGCATTTCTCGACAAGGCAAAAGCTGAAAGCCGCCGGGCCGTTGTGCTCGATATTCCGCTGCTCTTTGAAACTGGTGGTGACCGCCGCGTTTATGCCTCTGTTGTTGTCACGGCTGATGCCGAAGTTCAAAAGCGGCGGGTCTTGGCCCGAGACGGCATGACTGAAGAGAGGTTTCAGGCGATCCTGGCAAAGCAAATGCCGGATGCAGAGAAACGCAAACGGGCCCATTTTCTGATCGATACCGGTCTGGGCATGGAATCTGCCCGCCGCTCGGTTGAAGCCATTTTAAAGGCCGTTGCCTCAATCAATTGACAGATCTGGCTGCTTTTCCGGCTGAAGAGCGGGGAAAACCCTTGGCCGATCTTGCATCACGGCGCGCTGCTTGCGCAGATGGAGCAAGAGGCGATTGGGCGGAAAATGCGTGAAATCTCATTCGATACGGAAACGACCGGCCTGAACCCGCGCGGCGGTGACCGCCTGGTTGAGATTGGCGGTGTTGAACTGATCAATCACGTTCCGACCGGCAAATTCTATCACGTCTACATCAATCCCGAACGGGACATGCCGACAGAGGCATTCAACGTTCATGGGCTTTCTGAAGAATTTTTGTCCGATAAACCGCTGTTTGAAGCGGTTGCGGATGAATTCCTTGAATTTGTTGGTGACGCCACCCTGGTGATCCACAATGCATCGTTCGACATGGGCTTCATCAATATGGAGCTTGAGCGGGCCGGACGCCGGACAATCCCGAACACCCAGGTTCTCGACACGCTGGACCTTGCGAGGCGCAAGCATCCGTCTGGCCCAAATTCACTGGATGCGCTTTGCTCCCGCTATGGCATCGACAACTCCCGGCGAACCAAGCACGGCGCATTGCTCGATTCAGAGCTGCTGGCGGAAGTCTATCTAGAACTCATTGGTGGTAAGCAGGCGGTCCTAAGCCTTGCGCCTGAAGAAGAGCAAACGGGCAACAGTTCGGCATCCGGCGGCACCGGCCATGGAGAGCTGGGACCCTTTTCCGCACGCCAGCGGCCTTCGCCCCTGGCCCCGCTTAGAACCGAAGATGAGTTTACAGCCCACAAGGCCTTCATCGAAGGGATGGGCGAAAACGCGATCTGGAACAAGTATCGCTAAATCAGATTTTGGGTGCGGCGTATAAAGACGTAACGCTGATCCCTGGAATACGTAACAAACAAAAAACCCGCCAAATCGGCGGGCTTTTCTTTTCAGAACGGATCCGAATCCATCACAGCATGGACGGCAGAACGCGATCCGGCGGACGGTGGCCATCCATGAACGTCTTGATGTTGATGATGACTTTCTCGCCCATCTCGACCCGGCCTTCGATCGTGGCTGAACCCATGTGCGGCAGAAGCACCACGTTTTCCAGCTTGGCGAGTTTTGGATTGACTGCTGGTTCATGCTCGAACACATCAAGCCCGGCACCAGCCAATTCGCCAGCCTCAAGCATCCGGATCAACGCGTTTTCATCAATGACTTCGCCACGCGCCGTATTGACGATAAAGGCATCCGGCTTCAACAGCCGCAGACGCCGCGCTGACAGAAGATGGAAAGTCGCCGGCGTATGCGGACAGTGGATGGAAACCACATCCATGCGGGCCAGCATCTGATCCAGGCTTTCCCAATAAGTGGCTTCCAGAGCGTCTTCCACCTCAGAAGTGACGCGACGCCGGTTGTGATAATGGATCGACATGCCGAAGGCTTTGGCGCGGCGGGCAACGGCCTGTCCGATACGGCCCATACCGATAATACCGAGGCGCTTGCCCCAAATCCGGTGACCAAGCATCCATGTGGGCGACCAGCCGGCCCAGTCGCCGGATTCAAGCGCCTTGATACCAGCGGCCAGCCGCCGCGGTACGGCAAGCATGAGCGCCATGGTCATGTCGGCCGTATCTTCGGTCAGCACGCCCGGTGTATTGGTGATGTTGATGCCCCGGTTGTTGGCGGACACCACGTCGATGTTGTCGACACCATTGCCGAAGTTGGCAATCATCTTCAGGTTCGGGCCGGCCTGGGACAATATCGACGAATCAATCCGGTCCGTTACCGTCGGGACCAGAACATCAGCCGTCTTGACCGCCTCGACCAGTTCCGCCTGGCTGTAAGGCTTGTCGTTTTCATTGAGCCGCGTTTCGAACAATTCGCGCATTCGCGTTTCAACGACATCCGGCAGTTTCCGGGTAACAACGACAACGGGCTTCTTTTTCGCCATCCCATACGCCTTTTGCGCTTCGTTGAGGTCGCATTAACCACAACAGTCCAACCTTTGCGCATTCCAAATCAGGAATGCTCGTAACTACTCCTTTCTCCTTACCAGATGGCCCGGCAGAAACAAGTAGACGAGGCGCCGCTTTTCATCTGATCACGTTCTTAAGGGAGCGCTGGTCTTTCGGCACCGATTTCGATAGAGGTTTTGCATGAATTTGGGCAACTTTGAAATTGGACTACCGGATTATATGACCTGCACAATGAAGCAACGCCAGACTGGCCTCATTATCGCATTGGTCCTGTCTTTCCTTTTGGCGGTTTCCGCAGGCGTTTCCGCCCAGTCCTCCTCCACCGGTGCAAGCGGGCTGACAGTCCCCCGGTTCGTCAGTTTGAAGTCCGACAGGGTGAATGTCCGGATTGGCCCGTCGCGGGAACACAATATCGGCTGGACATTTGTTCAGGCCGGTCTCCCTGTGGAAATAATTCAGGAATTTGAAAACTGGCGCCGCATCCGCGACTGGGAAGGCAAGGAAGGCTGGGTGTTTCACTCGCTTCTGTCCGGCCGGCGGACTGCGCTTGTGACACCCTGGGAAAAATCGGTCCGCACGCCCCTTCGTGCCCGATCAAAATCAGACGCGGATATTGTCGCCGAGTTGGAACCCAAGGTCCTCGCCATCGTCGAGGAATGTGCCGGCGGCTGGTGCCGTGTCAGCGGCGAAAACTATGAAGGCTGGATGGATCAAACGCGCCTGTTTGGTGTCTACCCGGATGAGCTGCTGGATTAGGGTTGGCCCTAGCCCTTCTCAGAAAACAGAAAAGGGCGGCCTTTGAGCCGCCCTTTGTTATATTATCGTGCATGAAATTCACTCAGGCCTTGTCTTCCTGTGCCTTTAGCTCTTCCAGGCGCGGCATGGACATGATGTTGTAACCGCTGTCAACGAAGTGAATTTCACCAGTGACACCACCAGAAAGGTCCGAAAGAAGGTAAAGCCCGGTTCCGCCGATCTCTTCGAGGGAGACGGTCCGGTTCAGCGGTGAATTGCGCTTCTGGAAATTGAACATAAGCCGTGCGTCGGAAACACCAGAGCCGGCAAGCGTACGGACGGGACCGGCAGAGATTGCATTGACGCGGATGTTCTGGGATCCGTAGTCGGCTGCCAGGTAGCGGACGGAGGATTCCAGAGCGGCCTTGGCGACGCCCATGACGTTGTAGTTCGGCATCACTTTGGTGGAACCGCCATACGTCAGGGTGATGATCGAGCCGCCATTCGGCATCAGCTCTGCTGCACGCTTCGTGATTTCTGTGAAGGAAAAACAGGAAATCACCATGGTGCGGGAGAAATTCTCCCTGGACGTATCAGCGTATTTGCCGGCAAGCTCGTTCTTGTCGGAAAAGCCGATTGCATGCACCAGAAAGTCGATGCTGCCCCAGGTTTCCTTAAGGGTGCTGAAGACAGCGTCCACTGATGCGATATCTTCTACGTCACACGGCAGGAGAATGTCCGAGCCTACAGATTCCGCCAACGGCTTGGCACGTTTGCCGAAAGCATCACCCTGATAGGTGAAGGCGAGTTCTGCACCATGCTCAGACAGCGTTTTGGCAATGCCCCAGGCAATCGAGTGATTGTTGGCAACGCCCATGATCAGGCCGCGTTTGCCCTTCATCAATTCAGACATTAAGTGCTCCTCAGCCGTGGTAGCGCGACATCGCGAGCGATGCATTGGTGCCGCCGAAGCCGAAGCTGTTGGAAAGCACGGTATCGAGACCTGCGTTATCAACCCGTTCGGTCACGATTTCGTCCTTGCTGAGCGCTGGGTCGAGTTCGGTGATGTTGGCCGAAGCGGTCATGAAATCGTTTTGCAGCATCAAGAGGCAATAGATTGCTTCCTGAACACCGGTGGCGCCGAGGCTGTGACCGGTAAGTGATTTCGTCGAGGATGCCGGCGGCTGGTCGTCGCCAAACACACGGCGGATTGCTTCGATCTCGCCGACATCGCCGACCGGTGTCGAGGTGCCGTGGGTATTGATGTAATTCACCTTACGGTCGCCGATGGTCTCGATGGCGAGGCGCATGCAGCGTTCTCCGCCTTCGCCGGACGGAGCCACCATGTCGTAGCCGTCGGAGTTGGCGCAGTAGCCGGTGACTTCAGCATAGATCTTCGCGCCGCGGGCCTTGGCGTGCTCAAGCTCTTCCAGAACAACAACGCCGCCGCCTCCGGCAATCACGAAGCCGTCGCGGGTCGCGTCATATGCACGTGACGCGGTTTCCGGCGTATCGTTGTACTTGGAGGACATGGCGCCCATGGCGTCGAACAGACAGGACAGGGTCCAGTCGAGTTCTTCACCGCCACCGGCGAACATAACGTCCTGTTTGCCGAACTGGATCTGCTCCGTCGCGGCACCAATACAATGCGCTGACGTGGAACAGGCTGACGTGATGGAATAGTTGATGCCCTTGATCTTGAAAGGCGTTGCCAGACAGGCCGAGTTGGTCGAGCTCATACCGCGGGTGACCATGAACGGTCCCATGCGCTTCGGTGAACCTTTTTCGATGACAATCTTGTGGGCCTGAAACAGGTTCTTTGTCGACGGTCCGCCCGAACCCATGATGAGGCCGGTCCGGGGATTTGAAATCTCGTTTTCTTCCAGGCCCGCATCCGCGATCGCCTGCTGCATCGAGATGTAGTTGTAGGCTGCACCATCGCCCATGAAGCGAAGCTGGCGTTTGTCGATCAGCGAAGGAATATCGACATCGGGCATGCCATGGACCCGGCTCCGGAAGCCGTGTTCTTCATAATCAGGCGAAAAACTGATCCCTGATTTGCCTTCCCGAAGGCTTGCCAGAACTTCCTGAGTGTTGGCGCCGATTGACGACACAATACCCATTCCGGTGACGACGACACGTCTCATTGCGGCCTCCTGCTTCGCCCGGTACCGGCTTACCGCGTGATTTTGTCCGGTCCGATCAGTGATTTCAAATAATTATCCGGCGCCGATGGGCGCCGGAACCTTCAATCTCAAGACTTGTGATCCGCTACGTATCAGGTCTTTGCCAGACCAACGCGCAAATCAGTCGCTTTATAGATGGTTTCTCCGTCGGCTTTTAGCCAGCCATCGGCGATGCCAAGGACAAGACGGCCTTTCATGATCCGCTTGAAGTCGACACCATATTCGACCAGCTTCACGTCCGGCGTAACCATGCCCTTGAACTTGATCTCGCCGGTCGACAGGGCCATGCCCTTGCCTTCCAGGCCAAGCCAGCCGAGGAAAAATCCGGTCAGCTGCCACATGGCATCCAGGCCGAGGCAGCCCGGCATCACCGGATTGCCCTGGAAATGGCACGGGAAGAACCAGAGATCCGGTTTGATATCAAACTCGGCGCGCGCGTAACCCTTGTCATATTCACCGCCGGTTTCGGAAATGTCCGTAATCCGGTCGAACATCAACATGGGCGGCAATGGCAGTTGGGCATTGCCTGGTCCGAATAGCTCACCGCGTCCGCAGGTGAGAAGATCCTCGTAGTCGTAGCTGGAGCGCCGCTCGGTCATTCAGGGTCCGTCTATTTCTCTGGTATCTGGCTTCCGCCGGGGCGTAGAAAGTCAGAATCTTGATGTACCTTGGTGTTCAGGGCGCCTTCCTAACACAGGGACCAACGCTCCGAAAGACTGCGATTACGCGAAGTTTCAGTCGTTTGTGTCAGTTTTGTATCAAAGACTGCGACATTTTGACGGGGCTATACCAAAATTAAAAACCAAATCGTCACAGAAAACTTGCATTTTACAGGCAAGAAATGGCAAAAAATGCAAAGAACAAACGCAATCCTGCCGGATTGCCCTTAGGTTAAGATGGCCGGAACGGTCTTTATTGATCTGTTTGCCAAGAGTTCTGGCTACAAGGTGTGACGCGGAAATGACAGACATCACGGTGACTCAACAGACAGACACGGATGTAACCAACATGTTGCGCCATGCAGGTTTACGCCCAACCCGCCAACGGGTCTCGCTGGCCGAAATCCTGTACTCCAAGGGCGACCGGCACATTTCGGCAGAGCTGCTGCATGAGGAAGCCGTGGATGCCGACGTCCCCGTTTCTTTGGCAACTGTCTACAACACCCTGCATCAGTTCACGGAAGCTGGTCTGCTGCGCGAAGTCGCGGTCGATGGCACCAAGACCTATTTCGACACGAATGTGTCCGATCATCACCACTTCTTTATTGAAGGCGAAAACAAGGTGGTCGACATTCCCGGTGAAGGTGTAGGGATCGGTTCTGTTCCGCAAGCTCCGGACGGAATGGAAATCGTCCGTGTTGATGTGGTTGTCCGGGTTCGTCCGAAAAACTAAACGCCCAAGCTTTCTGCTATATTCCAGTCATAGATATCGATTGGATCTCCGGTCGCCGGAAAGACCGAGCGCTCACGCCAAGTGAAGCCGATTTTCCCAAGCAGTTTCTTGGAGCGTACGTTCTCCGGCGCGACGATCGCAAACAAGCTCGTAATGCCAAGCATACTGGCGCTGAACTCCAGAACGGCATTTGCTGCTTCTGTGGCAAATCCCTGTCCGCGGTGCGCGGACAAAAACGCATAACCGAGATCCAGGCCTTCAAAGCCGTCCCGGTCCACAAGACCACAGACGCCGATCGGCTGTTTGTTATGCCTGGTTTCCACCAGCCACATGCCAAACCCTCGGTTCTGAAAGGGCGTTAGCAGTTTATCGCGAATGTGGATTTCCATCGCCGCAGCATCGCGCAGGCCCCGGTCGCCGATATTGCGGTGAAAATCCGGGTCGTTCATCAAATCAAGATAAAAACTTGCATCGCCGACATGCGGCCGCCGCATCACCAGGCGCTCACATTCCGGGCAGGATGCAGGTGAGGATGCCGGGTTGTCAGGCTTTTGCATCTTCGGCATTTTGCTGCTGCCGTGCGACGGCTGCGCGGGTCCGAACGGCTATTTCCGGTAGGGCGTCCATTGGTTCCTTTTCTGGGCTGCGGCAAAGGTCATAGATCACGCAGCGTTTGCACTCCGGCTTGCGGGCCTTGCAAATATAGCGGCCATGCAGGATCAGCCAGTGATGGGCATGCAGGCTGAACTCGCGGGGAACAGCCCTTTCCATAGACTTTTCGACATCCAGCGGAGTTTTGCCCGGGGCAATACCGATCCGGTTGCCGAGGCGGAACAGATGCGTGTCGACCGCGATGGTCGGGTGGCCGAAGAAAATATTCAGCACCACATTTGCCGTCTTGCGGCCAACACCGGGCAATGCTTCCAGCGCTTCCCGGTTCTCAGGTACTTCGCCGCCATGGTCCCGGATAAGCTGCTGCGACATCAGAATGACGTTCTTGGCCTTGGTCTTGAAAAGCCCGATGGTCCTGATTTCCTCGCGGACCTTGTCCTCGCCAAGGGCGACCATCTTTTCCGGCGTATCAGCGATCTGGAACAGATGTTTTGTCGCCCTGTTCACGCCAACATCGGTTGCCTGGGCCGACAGCAAAACCGCGACCAGCAGGGTGTAGGCGTTGACATAGTCCAATTCCCCTTCCGGTTCGGGATTATCTGCATGGAACCTTTGGAAGATTTCGTAGGTTTCAGCCTTGGTGTAGCGGGAGCGCTTCAGAACCTTCCCCGGATTGTCGACGGAAGGTGCCTTTCGTTTCGCAGCGCTCTTTTTCGAAGATGCAGCGGCCTTGCGGCGGGTGGGGGTCTTTGTTTCTGTCATGCTCTCTCTATAATCATGCCTCATGAGCGATCACAATCCGAAACCCGATCCGGCAAACGGTGATGATGGTGCAGATGCACCCTTTTTCTCGGCGGTGCTGACACCCTACAGGTCTCTTGGGCCCAATGGATTTCTAATCCTGATGATTTGCCTTGGCGTCGTCAGCTTCGTGGCCGGTCTGCTGTTCCTTGCTATCGGGGCATGGCCGGTCTTTGGTTTCTTCGGGCTGGATATGGCGCTGATATGGCTGGCGTTCCGGCTTAATTACGCGTCCGCCCATGCCTATGAAGAAGTGATTGTTTCCAAATCGGAGATCATCATTCGTAAGGTTGGCCCGGGCAAACGGCATCAGGAATACCGCTTCAATCCGATGTGGGTGCGCCTTTCCATAAACAGACTGGAAGACGAAGGCGTAACGAAACTGTCTTTGACCTCACGCGGCCAAAACGTTGATCTGGGGAATTTCCTCAATCCGGAAGACCGCACCAGCTTTGCCGGTGCCATGGGCACAGCACTTGCCACGGCAAAGGCCGGCGGGATCTGAAATCGCTAACCCTGCAACTGTGCTGCCTTGAGTTTGTAGAGCGCCTCCAGTGCCTCTCGAGGCGTCATATCGTCCGGATCGAATTCGTCCAGAGTTTCCAAGACCGGGCTGATGGTTGGCGTGGTTTGGTCCACGCTGGGCGTTGGTGTCAAACTTGCAAACAAGGGCAATTCGTCAATCAGGCTCTCGGCCGGTGTGCGCCTGTCCTGCTCTTCCAACTGGCTGAGCACCTGTTTGGACCGTTCAACGACACTTCCTGGAAGGCCGGCCAGCTTGGCGACCTGGATGCCGTAGGACCGGTCGGCGGCGCCCGGCACGATTTCGTGCAGGAACACCACTTCGCCGTTCCACTCCTTTACCTGAACTGTTGCGTTCGACAGCCGGTCCAGCTTGGCCGATAGCGCAGTCAGTTCATGATAGTGGGTGGCAAAAAGCGCGCGGGATTTGTTGACTTCATGCAGGTGTTCGATCGTTGCCCAGGCAATGGACAGACCGTCAAAGGTCGCCGTGCCGCGGCCGATTTCATCCAAAATGACGAGTGAGCGGTCTCCCGCCTGATTAAGAATCGCGGCGGTTTCAACCATTTCAACCATGAAGGTCGAGCGCCCGCGCGCTAGGTCATCTGCTGCACCGACGCGGGAAAACAATCTGTCGACCACGCCTATGTGCGCTGAAGCTGCGGGAACGAAGGCCCCCATCTGCGCCAATACCGCGATCAACGCATTCTGGCGGAGGAACGTTGATTTACCGGCCATGTTCGGGCCGGTAATCAGCCAGATCCGGCCAGTGTCGTCATCCGATTGCGGTCCAAGGTCCGCGTCATTTGCCACGAAACTTTCGCCCGAGGTTTGTTTCAAGGCCTGTTCGACAACTGGGTGACGGCCGCCGGTTATGTCAAAAGCCCGGCTGTCGTCAACTTCCGGGCGGGCGTAGGATTCCTCCTGAGCCAGTTTGGCAAGTGCCGCTGAGACATCGAGAATCCCCAGTCCGTGTGCGGCGGCTTTAATGGAGTCACCCTTGGCGATGATCTCGGTGGCCAGATGTTCGAATATTTCAGTTTCGATTGCGAGTGCCCGTTCACCTGCACTGGCAATTTTTGATTCCAGCTCGGCAAGTTCGGTTGTTGTAAAGCGCATGGCGCCGGCCATGGTCTGCCGGTGAATAAAGCGGCCCGGATCGTCCTTCATGGGATCACATTGTGCCGTCGGGGCTTCAATGAACCAGCCGAGCACATTGTTGTGCTTGATCTTCAGCGATCGGATGCCGAGTTCTTCGGAATATTCCGCCTGTAGCTTCGCAATTACCTTGCGCGATTCATCGCGCAGCGCCCGCAGCTCATCGAGCGTTTCATTGTAGCCGGTGGCAACGAAACCACCGTCCCGCTTCAGGAGAGGAGGCTCCTCCTTGATCGCTCTCGTCAGTTCTGCGCCGAGATCGTGCGGCGCCTGTTCCAGGTTGGTCCGGGCCGCGGTAACTTCGGCAGGCACGTTTCCTGCCGAACCAAGAAGGTCTATCAGCTCGCTGGCCGCTTGCAGGCCTCTGGCTACGGCCAGAATGTCCCGTGGCCCTCCCCTTTGCAGGGCAATGCGGGACAGGGCCCGTGCCATATCCGGAGCACCCTTCAAGGTTTGACGCAGGCTTTCCCGCATCATTTCCTGATTGAGGAAGAATTCCACCGAATCGTGCCTGCGGCCAATTTCGTCCGGGTTGACCAGCGGGCCGGCCAGCCGGCTTGCCAGCAGGCGGGACCCGCCGCCAGTAACAGTCCGGTCGATGGTGGCAAGCAGACTGCCCTGTTTTTCGCCGCCAAGCGTCCGGGTCAGTTCCAGGTTCGCCCGTGTTGCAGGGTCAATGAGCATCCGCCCCGCTCCGGCTTCCCGGACCGGCGGATCCAGCGGAGGACGTTCACCAAGTTGGGTCTTTTCCACGTAGGCAAGGATGCCCGCGGCTGCAGAGAGCTCTGATCGTGTGAACGTGCCGAAGCCGTCCAGTGTCTTCACGCCGAAATATTGCGCTAGCCGTTCGGCTGCTGTGGAACTGTCGAAAAAGGCACGCGGTACCGGCGACAAGGCCGCGCCTGATTGTTCGGCAGTCTGCCGGAGGTCGGTTTCCTGTAGCAGGCTGTCGGCCAGGATCAGTTCTCGCGGCGAAATCTGCGCCAGATCCGCCGCAATCCGTTGATCGTCTGTTTCTGAAACCTGGAAAGACCCGGTCGACATGTCGATCCAGGCGAGGCCATAGACTGCGTCACCTGTGAGCGATCCGCCGCGCAAGCGGGACATGGAGGCAAGATAATTGTTGGCCGCAGAATCGAGCAACCGTTCTTCGGTCAGCGTTCCGGGTGTCACGAGGCGGATAACATCCCGCCGCACGACGGACTTGGAGCCTCGTTTCTTTGCTTCCGCAGGATCTTCAGTCTGTTCGCAAACCGCGACCCGATGCCCAAAGGCAATCAGCTTTTGCAGATAGTCGTCGGCTGCATGAACCGGTACGCCGCACATGGGGATGTCTTCGCCAAGATGCTTGCCCCGTTTTGTCAGCGTAATGCCGAGCGTGCGGGATGCAATTTCCGCGTCTTCAAAAAAAAGTTCGTAGAAATCGCCCATCCGGTAAAACAGCAAACTGTCCGGATTGGCGTTTTTAATCTCGATAAATTGCGCCATCATCGGCGTGACGCGATGATCGGATTGCTTGGCTTTGGCGGTTTTTGGCTCAGACATGGGCGGAACCTATCAAACCCTTCACCCCCTGACACAAATGCTATGTCCTTCGTTGGTATTGAGTAGGCAAATTTCAGGGGATAAGGTCGCAGACCCGCCTTACGAAAAGTTTTTTTGAGGAAACGCCAAAATCATGTCCGCCAAAGAGACAACGTCCAAGACCTCCGTCAGCTTTACCGATCAGGAAGCTCTGCAGTTTCACCAGGAAGGCCGTCCTGGCAAGCTGGAGGTGGCGCCAACCAAACCGATGGCGACCCAAAGGGATCTGTCGCTTGCCTATTCACCCGGCGTGGCGGTGCCGGTGCTGGCAATTGCAGAAGATCCTAGCCGGGCATTCGACTATACAACCCGGGGCAATCTTGTTGCCGTAATCTCAAACGGTTCTGCCATTCTTGGCCTTGGAAATCTGGGGGCGCTGGCGTCCAAGCCGGTGATGGAAGGCAAGGCGGTGCTCTTCAAGCGGTTCGCGGATGTGGATTCCATCGATCTGGAAGTCGACACGCAGGACGTCGAGGAATTCATCAATTCGGTGCGTTATCTCGGACCGTCTTTCGGCGGGATCAACCTGGAAGACATCAAGGCGCCTGATTGCTTCATCATTGAACAGCGCTTGCGCGAACTGATGGATATCCCGGTATTCCATGATGATCAGCACGGCACAGCCATTATCGCGGCCGCGGGCCTGATCAATGCGCTGCACATGACCGGCCGGGACATGAAAGACACCAAGGTCGTCTGCAATGGCGCCGGTGCTGCCGGGATTGCCTGCATCGAGCTGGTCAAGGCCATGGGCATTCCCCATGACAACGTCATTCTGTGCGATACCAAGGGTGTCATCTACAAGGGTCGGCCGGAAGGCATGAACCAATGGAAGTCGGCCCATGCGGTCGAGACAGAGGCACGTTCACTCTATGACGCGGTCAAGGGCGCCGACGTGTTTCTCGGTGTGTCCGTCAAAGGTGCGCTGACGCCGGACATGCTGCGTGCAATGGCACCGAATCCGATCATTTTCGCAATGGCTAATCCGGACCCGGAAATCACCCCGGAAGAGGCAGCAGAAGTGCGCGACGATGCCATCGTCGCCACGGGCCGGTCCGATTATCCCAACCAGGTGAACAATGTCCTCGGGTTCCCGTATATCTTCCGCGGTGCACTGGACGTTCAGGCAACGACCATCAATGACGACATGAAGGTCGCCTGTGCCCAGGCGCTTGCGGAACTTGCCCGTGAGGAAGTACCGGACGAAGTTGCTGCTGCCTATCGCGGCAAGCGGCCGAAGTTCGGGCCGGAGTACATCATTCCGGTGCCGTTCGATCCGCGTTTGATCTCAGCGATCCCGCCAGCGGTTGCCCAGGCGGCGATGGATTCGGGGGTTGCCCGCCGTCCGATCGTCGACATGGACCAGTACCGGCATGAGCTTTCTGCGCGCCGCGATCCGGTCGCAGGTACACTTCAGCGCATTTTCTCCAAGGTGCGCCAGCAGCCGAAAAAGGTTGTCTTTGCCGAGGGCGAGGAGGAGCCGGTTATCCGCGCAGCGGCAAGCTTCGTGTCGCAAGGCCTTGGTGAGGCGATCCTGATTGGCCGTGACGATGAAATCAGGGAAATGGCACAAAGTGCCGGTGTTGATATCAACCGACCCGGAATCTCGATACAAAATGCACGGCTTTCCGACCGGAACACGGACTATGCGCAGTTCCTCTACGCCCGCATGCAGCGCAAGGGGTATCTACAGCGCGACTGTCAGCGCATGGTCAACAATGACCGGAACTATTTCGCTGCAATCATGGTCGCCCGGGGCGATGCGGATGCGATGGTAACCGGCCTCACGCGGAATTACTCTGTTGCTCTTGATACGGTCCGTGCGTGCCTTGATACGAAGCCGGGTCACAGGATGATTGGCGTGTCGCTGGCACTTGCCCGTGGCCGGACAGTGCTGATTGCCGATACGGCGGTGATCGATATGCCCAATTCGGAAGAACTTGCAGATATTGCGGAAGAAGCAGCCCATGTCGCCCGGCGTCTTGGCTATGAACCCCGCGTTGCCATGCTGGCCTATTCCACATTCGGCCACCCGCGCGGTGAACGGTCTGAGCGTGTGATGGAAGCGGTGAGAATTCTCGACCGCCGCCGTGTTGATTTTGAATACGACGGTGAGATGGCCGCCGATGTAGCACTCAGCATGGACAAAATGGCGAATTACCCGTTCTGCCGTCTGACGGGACCGGCAAACGTGCTGGTCATGCCCGCGTTCCACTCCGCATCGATTTCCACCAAGATGCTCCAGGAATTGGGTGGCTCAACGGTCATCGGTCCGCTGCTGGTTGGTCTCGACAAGCCGGTCCAGATCGTGCCCATGGGTGCCAAGGACTCCGACATCGCCAACATGGCCGCCATCGCGGCCTATAATGTGACGTGATAAAACCTTAGTTTGGCAAATTGGCCAGCTTTGACTAAATAGCGGGAACTGGCCGGCCGACCCGGCCAGTTCAATGGCGGATCCTGCATGACCGATCTCAAAATAAAAATCTGCGGCTTGTCGACCGAAGAGACCATGGAAGCGGCGCTGGATGCGGGTGCGGATATAGTGGGGCTCGTTTTTTTTCCGAAAAGCCCCCGGCATGTGTCGTTGTCTGAGGCGTGCAAGCTTGCCGATATGGCACGGGGGCGGGCAGATATCGTTGCGCTTACGGTGAACATGGACCTGGACGGAATGTCGCGGATCAACGAACTCGTCCGGCCGGACTGGTTCCAGTTTCATGGCGACGAAACGCCAGAATCCTGCGCCGCCGCCAAGGTGATGTTCAAGACGAAGGTAATGAAGGCCGTATCGGTTTCCGAAAAAGCCGATCTTGAAAAGGCGGCTTTCTACTCTATCGTTGCTGACCAGATCCTTTTCGACGCCAAACCGCCTCAAGGGTCGGACCTTCCGGGCGGAAATGGCGTGTCTTTTGACTGGACACTGCTCAAAGATCTTGACCTTGGAAAGCCCTTCATGCTTTCGGGGGGGCTTGATGCGTCCAATGTTGCAGAGGCAATTGCCCTGAGCGGGGCGTCAAGGATTGATGTTTCTTCCGGCGTGGAGCGGGAAAGGGGCGTCAAGGACAGTGATCTCATTCGCGCATTCATGGCCGCGGCCAAGAGCGCATAGGTGGCAAGGGAGTTACCGCGTTGACCACAATGGCAAACAGCATGCGCAATGGTCCGGACGAGCGTGGGCATTTCGGAATTTTTGGTGGCCGTTACGTTGCCGAGACCCTGATGCCGCTGATCCTCGATCTTGAGCAGGCCTATAATGACGCAAAGAACGATCCTGCGTTTGCCGCCGAGATCGAAAGCCTCAACACTCATTATACCGGCCGGCCGTCGCCGCTGTATTTCGCGGAACGCCTGACCAAGCACCTTGGCGGCGCGAAAATCTACTTCAAGCGCGACGAGCTGAATCACACCGGATCGCACAAGATCAACAATTGCCTTGGCCAGATCCTGCTTGCCAAGCGCATGGGCAAGACACGAATTATTGCCGAGACAGGCGCTGGGCAGCACGGCGTTGCTACAGCGACGGTGTGCGCACGCTTTGGACTGCCTTGCGTTGTTTACATGGGCGCAACCGATGTCGAGCGGCAAAAGCCGAACGTCTTCCGCATGAAGCTGCTTGGCGCGGAAATCGTTCCCGTGACCGCCGGAGCCGGGACGCTCAAAGACGCCATGAACGAAGCGCTGCGCGACTGGGTGACCAATGTCGACAGCACTTATTATCTGATTGGTACAGCCGCCGGTCCGCACCCCTATCCGGAAATCGTTCGCGACCTCCAATCCGTTATCGGCAAGGAACTGCGCGATCAGATGATGGAAGCCGAAGGCCGCTTACCGGATGCACTGGTGGCAGCGGTCGGTGGCGGGTCCAATGCAATTGGTCTGTTCCATCCGTTCCTGGATGATCCGGATGTTAAAATCTACGGCGTTGAAGCGGGCGGCAAGGGTCTTGAGGGAGAAGAGCATTGTGCCTCTCTCACCGCCGGCAAGCCAGGCGTGCTTCACGGCAACCGGACTTATCTTCTGCAGGACGATGATGGCCAGATCCTGGAAGGCCATTCAATCTCCGCAGGTCTCGACTATCCGGGTATTGGGCCCGAGCATTCCTGGCTGAAGGAAACCGGCCGGGTGAATTACGTTCCGGCGATGGACGATGAAGCGCTCGAAGCCTTCCAGCTCCTGACCAAGGTTGAAGGCATTATTCCGGCGCTAGAGCCGGCCCATGCGCTCGCACACGTGGTAAAACTGGCGCCGACCATGGACAAGGACCAGATCCTGGTGATGAACCTGTGCGGCCGTGGCGACAAGGACGTCTTTGCCGTCGGCCAGATGCTTGGATTTAACCTCTGAGGTATAAATGACCTGCGCTTACAAACTTAAGCGCAGGTTTCTCATCGATTGCGCATCAGGCGGTAGGCCAGCGACGGTGAGATCCTGTATGCAACACGCAGGAGTTTTGCCTTTTCCACCCAGATTTCGTCAGAACCGCGCTCCATGCCGCGCAAGACATCAGCGGCTGCCATATGAGGCGGGTACTTCTTGATTGACGTTGGTCTGGACAAAGTGGTGTCAACCAGCGTCATCAGGACATCGGACAACTGCACTTGGAGTCCTCTGCTGCGGCATTGGTCCCGCAGCGACCTGGTAAAGCTCGACAGGCCGGCCTTTGTTGCGCAGTAGACCGCTGCATCCTTTTTCGGGGCGATGGCAAGGCCGGAAGAAATATTGGCAATCGCAGCTCCCGAAGTGGCCTTCGACAGAAGTGGCAGCAGCGCGGTACAAATCTGCATTGGTGACGTCAGGTTGACTGCGATTTCGTCGGCTACAAATTCCTCCTGACCTTCCATTCCCTCAGTCAGATCGTCGTGCCGCATGACAGCTGCATTGTTGATGATGACACTTGTGTCCGGGAATTGGGCTTTTACCCAGTCAGCGACTGATACGGCGCCTTCCGCCGTTCCAAGATCGGCCGCGAACGTCTTTGTCTTTTCCGGAAACTTGTCAGCAACTGCATCGAGATTGCGCTGAGACCGGCCCGTGACCAAAACCCTGGCGCCCCGTTCCACCAATTGCCTGGTGATCTCCCGTCCGATACCCCGGCTTCCGCCGGTTACCAGAACGGTTCGGTTGTTAAAGTCCAACTGCCGGGACATCGTGGCCTCCTGACCAGGAATGTTTGCGTGGGTTTCGTTTCTCAACAATAATGCGAGCAATCCTTCAGTTATCAACTCGCATCCCGGAGCGCGGATGACCGTCTCGCTAAAACCCCGGAAAAAGCCGCGTCAGCGGCGAAGCAAGGTGACTTGTGATGCCATCCTTGAAGCGGCTGCTCGCATTCTGGAAACCGAAGGGCCGCGTAATCTGACGACAAACCGGATTGCGGAAAACGCCGGCGTGTCTGTCGGCTCGCTCTATCAATACTTCCCGTCCAAGGAAGCCATACTTGCCGAATTGGTCATGGCGCTGAGACTGAGTTTGCTTACCGATATGGAGGAGGCAGCCCGAGGGTGTGCTGGGATGGATCTGGTAACCGCCCATGAGACGCTAGTGCGCGCGAGCTTGAAACACCATGCGCGCCGGCCAGAGTTGGCTCGCGCTCTGGAAAGTGCGGAAATGGATCTGCCGCTCAATGAGGATTTTGCCAAAATCAAAAAGAAATTGGCAGATGTGGTCGCAAAAGTTCTGAAAGATCACGATATCGAAAATGCGGAACAGACGGCTTTTGACCTGATTTCACTCAGCCATGGGCTGGCAACAGCCGCATTTCAGGCCGGAGAAACCGACCTGGATTCCTTGTCTAACCGTCTCAATCGCGCAGTTGGCGGTTACCTTGGCCTGCCAAGGCCATCCGCATAGAGCCTTGCAATCAGCTTCTGCTGACCTTTAGCGTCCAAGCCGCTCGCTTTGACAGCCAGTGCCGACAAGGAACGCTGGGTCCTGCTTGTCGTTGACTTGGGTTCAACAGTGGCAGGAACGAGTGATTTGAACAGGGCCCAGAAGCTGGGCTCCTCAGTCCGGTCGTTCGTTTCGAACAGAGAACGTGCCATTTTTGTGTTCCTCTTCTCAAATGTAGGAATCTTGCAGGCGTACATAGAAGTGCACTCAGTGCCATTTATATAGATGCACTGAGTGCGCAGCAATAGGGAAAGTTGCAAACCTGACCGGATTTGCAGGCAGCTCATTTCCGCGACTTCGAAAGCACGCCAGGGCGTAGCCATTCACCAGCCGCATTGCTGCTATGCAGCGATGTATGTTGCGGCGCAACAAAACAGGTCTATATTTAGTCAAGTGATAAAGAAGCCGCGCGCCCTCCCGCTGCTGCGCTTCTTTTCAGGAAACCTGACTGAAAGGATGAAAACCATGGCTATCACCTATACCGTTTCGCCGTCTGAAGCAGTTTCCAGCACCGCGACTTCGTTCTTCCGCGAAATCCGGACGCTTATGAAGGAATTTGGCCGGGCTCGCGCAGCCAGCGCCATGTATGAAGAACTAAATGGCCTGTCCGACGAGCAGTTGGACGAGATGGGTCTGGCACGCAATGATATTTCCCGGAAAGTCTTTGCGAAGGTCTATGACCTCCACTGAGATCTGACTGCAGATCAATCGCAATTAACCCTGGACGCTGCGGATTCCGGCGTCCAGGCGCATATGATGCATTGACACGGGGCGACCCTGCCCCCTACATCCAGACGATCGGCGCATTGGTCATATCGGTGTGCCACACTATGCAGGGTAATAAGCATGACGGAAACGCGTATTGATCGCCGGTTCAAGGCTTGCGCTGACAAGGGCCGCCCGGCCCTGGTGACATTCATCACCGCTGGTGATCCGGATCTGGAAACCTCCCAGGCGATATTGAACGCGCTACCTGCTGCCGGAGCTGATGTTATTGAGCTCGGCATGCCGTTTTCCGACCCGATGGCAGAAGGCGTACCGATCCAGCTTGCGAACCAGCGCGCGCTGAAGGCCGGCCAGACCATGAACAAGACCCTCCAGATGGTCCGCGATTTCCGCAAAACCGATGCGGATACGCCGATCGTACTGATGGGCTACTACAATCCGATTTACGTTCGTGAACCCGAGGCCTTTGTCAAAGAGGCAAAGGGTGCTGGAGTCGATGGTCTGATCATTGTCGACATTCCGCCGGAAGCAGATGATGAATTGTGTATTCCGGCTCTTGAAGCCGGTCTCAATTTCATCCGGCTGGCAACACCAACCACGGATGACAAACGGCTGCCAGCGGTCCTCGCCAATACCTCCGGATTTGTCTACTACGTCTCCATTACCGGCATCACCGGAAGCGCAAGCCCGGATGCTAACCGGGTGGCAACCGCGGTGAACCGCATCAAGGGGCATACGGAATTGCCTGTTGCTGTCGGATTTGGCGTAAAGACCGCAGAACAGGCGGCTGCCATTGGTAAGGAGTCCGACGGCGTTGTTGTCGGTTCGGTTCTTGTCTCTGCAATTCGTGACAGCCTTAATGATGCCGGAATGGCAACCGACAAGACCGTGATGGCGGTCACAGACATCGTCAACGACCTTGCTCAGGGTGTAGCAAACGCCCGATCCGCGTAACCGGCTGCCCCGGAAGGGACAGGCGGATTTCTGAGTTACTCGATAATAGAACGGAACACCTCCCGTGAACTGGATCAACAACCTCGTTCGGCCCAAAATCCGCGATCTCTGGAAAAAACGTGAGGTACCGGAGAACCTTTGGATCAAGTGCCCCGAAACGGGTGAGATGGTTTTTCATCGGGACCTCGAAGCCAACATGTGGGTGGTTCCGAATTCCGGCCATCATATGCGAATGCCGGCGGTCAAACGCCTGGAGAGCATGTTCGATGGTGGCGAATATGAGCGCATCGAAACTCCGCAGGTTCACGCCGATCCGCTGAAGTTCCGCGATACAAAAAAATACGTCGACCGTTTGAAGGATGCCCGCGCGAAGACCGGTGATGATGACGCGGTTCTGGTCGCACGCGGCAAGGCAAATGGCGCTCCGCTGACTGTTGCCGTCCAGAACTTTGCCTTCATCGGCGGTTCCCTGGGCATGGCTGCAGGTGAGGCCATCCTCACCGGCATGCAGGCGGCTGTTACGCACAAGACGCCCTTTGTCCTTTTTGCAGCATCAGGCGGTGCCCGCATGCAGGAAGGTATCCTGTCTTTGATGCAGATGCCGCGCACAACCGTCGGTGTCCAGATGCTGCGCGAAGCAGGCCTGCCCTACATCGTTGTGCTCACCAATCCGACAACGGGCGGCGTATCTGCCTCCTACGCAATGCTTGGCGATGTTCACATTTCCGAACCTGGCGCTCAAATCGGCTTTGCCGGCCGCCGGGTTATCGAGCAGACTGTGCGCGAAAAGCTACCCGATGGCTTTCAGACAGCAGAGTATCTGCTGGAACATGGCATGGTCGACCTCGTGGTTTCGCGTCAGGAGCTTAAAGATACGATTACCCGGATTTGCGGGATCCTGATGAAACGCCCCGTTGAACTTCCCTCGCTCATGCCGCCGCAGGAGGCGGAACAGGAAGAGGCTCCGGAAGTGGCCGCTGCCGGGAATGAAGATAAAAAACCGGAAGAAACGGGCGCTGCAGCCGAGTGACACCCAAAAATCGGCGTGTGGGTGTTCAAAAACCGACAATCATGGTCTGCTGCTGAGCCGGGGCTTGTTTCTGCCGGAATGAGCGCCTATTGCGGATATTGACCCACAAGCGCTGACCGGTAGGCTGCCGGTCCCGGAGCGTTAGCCGGAGGGTGAATTGGACCAAATTACCGCGATCCTTGACCGCCTGTTGGCGCTTCATCCCAAGGAAATCGATCTTTCGCTTGGCCGGATGAACCGGCTGCTGGAGGCTTTGGGTTCTCCGGAAAAACGGTTGCCGCCGACGATCCATATAGCCGGAACAAACGGCAAGGGCTCGGTTACGGCCACGCTGCGCGCGATTCTGGAAGCGTCCGGCAAACGGTGTCACGTCTACACATCTCCGCACCTTGTCGCCTTCAATGAGCGTATTCGCCTTGGTGAGGACGGCAAATACGTATCCGATCCGGTTCTCTATGAAGCCTTGAACCGCTGCGAGGAGGCCAACGGCGGCGACGAGATAACGTTTTTCGAGATCACAACAGCAGCCGCGCTTCTTCTCTTTGCCGAGCATCCGGCAGATGTTCTCCTCCTGGAAGTTGGTCTTGGCGGGCGGCTGGATGCGACCAATGTCATCGCGGAGCCGTTGGCGACCGTCATTACCCCGATCTCCATGGACCATGAAAAATTCCTCGGTGGCCGTTTGGAGCAAATCGCCGCGGAAAAGGCTGGCATCCTGAAATCAGGCTGCCCGGCTGTCATGGGTCCGCAGGAAGACCTGGTTGTTGAAGTAATCGAACGGGCGGCAGCACGACTGAGGGCACCGCTCATCAGCTTTGGCCAGGACTTCATGGCGATGCAGGACCAGGGCCGTTTGGCTTATCAGGACGACAATGGCCTTTCAGATCTGCCGCTGCCAAACCTCACCGGCAATCACCAGATCGTCAATTCAGCCCTGGCGATTGCAACGCTGAAGGAAGTTGGGCTCTGGCCCGGCGAGCAGATTGCCTCGCAAGGGTTGAAATCGGTGAACTGGCCGGGACGCCTGCAGCCCCTCACTCATGGACCGATCGTCGGCAAATGCCCGGCCGGAGCGGAGGTTTGGCTTGATGGTGGCCATAACCCAGGCGCCGGCGTATCTGTTGCCGCCTTTATGGGCGAGCAGGAAGAGCGTGCGCCAAAGCCGCTTTACATGATCACCGGCATGCTGACGACCAAGGACCCCGTTGGGTACTTCAGGCCGTTTCATGGTCTCGTCCGGCATGTGGCGACGGTACCAATTTCCTCGGCACCAACGTCGCGCGATCCATACGAACTAGCGGATTTTGCTCGGATCGCGGAGTTGGAAGCCACGCCGTTTGAATCGCTTGATGCAGCGATTGCCGACATTGTGGCGTGTGCGGAAAAAGATGGAGTTGCCCCGCGCATTCTCATGTGCGGTTCGCTTTACCTGGCTGGCGAAATTCTGGCACTCAATGGAATGGCGCCGGAGTAATCTCAAGCCGTCCAAATTTCCCTCTGATTGAGCGGAGACACCGGAATGATTGATCTGATCCGGAATACTGTGCCTGTGGCTTTCTGTTTTGCTGTCACGATTTCAGCCGCTACGGCCTTTACCGACAACTTTGAAACACCGCCTGAACAGGATCCGGAAAAAGTGCTCGGAAAACTCGAGTCCGGTCCTGGATATGGCGTGCTCGCCCCCGTTCGCAGTGATGGTTATCTGCGAAATTACCAGATCAAGACCGATGCAGGTGTCGATCAGATTTCTGGTGATGGCCTGCTGAAGCTGCGGATCAAGGAAATCACGGCGTTTGAAGCACTAAAACATCTGGATTCAGAACAGAGCTTTATCGATGGCCTGGCGGAAGCCGCGAAAAAGCCAGCCGATTTTGTCAGCAGCACCGTGACCGATCCCCTGGGAACCGCCAAATCGACGGCGACCGGTGTCGGCCGGTTGTTTGGCCGTATAACCAAAGGTGTCGAACAGGCGGTCACCGGAGAAACGCGATCTCCGTCCGAACTGGCAAGGATCATTACCGGACAGGATCGGGCAAGACGAGAGCTGGCGGTCTCACTTGGTGTGGATCCTTACACAAAATACCAGCCGCTGGCAGCTCAGCTCGACCGGGCAGCCACAGCGTCGACCGCCGGAAACCTTAGCGTTGGCGTTTTGATGTCGATGATCCCCGGAGGGTTTGTGTCAAACATTGCCAGTTCGGCAGAATCTTTGAAAAACATGGTGGTCGACAGCACGGAGGCCGAACTGGACGAGAGAACTGTTCAGGCCCTCCAGAGCGCACGTATCTCCGGTCCGACGATCAAATCACTGCAGGCAAACGGGAATTTCACGCCCACCGAACGGGCCATCCTTGCCTATCAGCTTCAATCAATGACCGCGGTTGAAGGTTTGGAAATTCTGGCAGCGCGCGCGGCGGAAGCAAAAACGCGGGCGGAGGCTTATTTTCTGCTGCGCCGTATCGTTTTGACGGAGAACTACAATCGAACGGTGTCTGGGCTGTCGCAAGTTCGCCTAGTCTCCAGCTTTCCGATCCTGCTGCGCCGGGATGGCGGGTCAGCCATCATATTGCCGCTCGATATGCTGTCCTGGACCAAGGAGACCGGTGCCGCCTTTTCTGCCCTTAGTGAAGGACTGACCCAGTTGCCCTTCCCGCCAACGGGCGTGGATTTCCGGATAACCGGAGATATCACTCCGTTGGCAGCCGAACGGTTGGCATCACTCGGCTGGGACGTCATCGCGAATTGGCCGATGCCCGAAGGCCCGGTTTATTAGGTCACGGACCTATAAATGAGGCTGAAATGGCGCCAGAAACGGCAAGGACCGGCAAGGAAAACCGCGATAAGCGGGCTGGTTGCCCGGTTGAGCGGTTTGACGCAGCAGATCGAAGGCGTTTTGGCGTCGCTGCGCGATGGGATGAATTGGCACGGCAACAGCGTTGCAAGCCTTTGAAAACCGGTAGGTTTCCTGCACGCTTACACCTTGTATCCGCGCAAATTCATCTCCACCATTTCTATCGCATTTATAGGTCCGTGACCTAGGGAACCACTGCTCTGCCGCGAAGCTAAACGCTTTCCAGAACAGGTCCTGACAGTCCAGACTCCCAGCCGAGGATTGCCCGTTTACGGGTGAGGCCCCAGTGATAGCCGCACAGATTGCCTGTCCGGCCCAAAACTCGATGACAGGGGACTACGAAGGAAATCGGATTCTTGCCGACGGCGGTACCGACCGCACGGGCGGCGCTCGGCTTGCCGAGTGTTGAGGCGATATCGGAATAGGTCGTTGCCCGGCCCATCGGGATCTTCAAAAGCGTCTGCCAGACCCGGATTTCAAAATCCGTTCCGATCAGGACGATTTTCAGCGGTGTTTCCTCTTGCCAGAGCGAGGGATTGAAAATACGCGAGGCGTAGGAAGCCGTTGCCCTCTGGTCTTCAAGGAAGGTTGCGGCCGGCCAGCGGCTGCACATGTCCTCAAGGGCGCTTTGTTCTTCACCGGCATCGGCAAATGCCAGGCCGGCGAGGCCATTTTCCGTAATCATCACCAGTGCCTCGCCGAAGGGCGAAGGATGAAAACCGTAATAGATGAAAAGACCGGCTCCGCGGTTGCGGTAGGCACCGGGTGTCATTGCTTCGTGCGTGACGAACAGATCGTGCAATCGGCCGGATCCGGATAGGCCGACTTCATAGGTGGTATCCAGAACGCTGGCAGAATCGCGCAGCAAGGCCTTTGCGTGATCAAGAGTGATTGCCTGCAAAAACTGTTTTGGAGTGAGGCCTGCCCAACGGGAAAACACGCGTTGCAGCTGGATTGGCTGAAGATCCACCTTTTTTGCCAGCTGGTCCAGACTGGGCTGGTCGCGCCAATTCTCCGTGATGTGCTCCAGGGTATGCCGGACTACCTGATAATCCTGTTCGGCCTCTTCTCCGACAGAGACGAGCGTTGGTTTTGGCGTAAGGCTGGAGATATCGAGCGGCTTTGTCATGGCGAACCCGGTTGTTTGATGTCTTGCAAAAAGACATTACGCCGCTGACTTGCGGTCTGCCACCCGATTTGCGAGTGCAACCGGCATGTTTCAGTGATTGACGTAATCATCTGCCGAGACGGCTGGTCCCTTGCGGGTAGACAGCAGCAGGTTGGTTTCGGTTCCTGCGATCCCCTCAATCAGGCGGATGCGGTTCAGCGCATCATCGAATGCCGCCAAATCGTTGGTTGCCATATCGAGCACAAGGTCCCACTTGCCGTTGGTGGAATGAATGCCGCGCACTTCGGTCATTGCTGACAGCGCCTTGATCACCGGTTCGGTGTTCCGGCCCGCAATCTCCACCAGCATGACGGCGCGGATCGGCAAGTCCCGCAAGTCGTCCCGCAGAACGGCGGTGTAGCCGAGTATTTCTCCGCTTTCCTGAAGTCTCTCCATCCGGGTGCGGACAGTTGCGCGCGAGATTTCCAGGTACTTGGCCAGGTCGGATACCGAGCGGCGGCCATCATGCCGCAGCACGGAAATCAGCTTCATATCGAGATCGTCCATCGCAGTCTCTGATCAATTTGAGAGATCGAGTTTATCATAATGATAAATTGATGTGCTAATTTGAGCAACTATCCCGATTTACCCTGCCACGCCGTTTCTTCACACTGTGTTTGTTGGTCAGCATTTGCGGCGGAGGATTTCATTTTGACAGCGCGGGACATCATTTTGGTCGGCGCACCCGTGGAAGAAGGCGCGGGGCGGCGCGGCTGCCTGATGGGGCCCGATGCTTACCGGACAGCAGGACTGGCCGAGAACCTGAACTCGTTGGGACACACAGTGCGTGATCTGGGAAATCTGGTGCCTGCAACGGATTTCGAGTTGAGACCGCCCAACCCTGTGGTGAAGAATTTCCATGAAATCGCCGCCTGGACGCGGGCGCTTCACGATTGTGCTGCAGACCTTGGCCGCAAACATGCGTTTCCCATCTATATGGGTGGCGACCATGCCTTGGCCCTGGGGACGGTTACGGGGCATGCTGTGAGCGCGGCGGAGCTCGGACGGCCTCTCTTTGTGCTTTGGCTCGATGCCCATTCCGATTTCCATACGATCGAAACCACCGAAAGCGGCAATCTTCACGGAACACCACTGGCGTTTGCCTGTGGTCTTGATGGCTTTGACGAGCTGCTGGGCCGTCCGCTGGAAAACCGGGTTCGGCCCGAGAATGTTGAAATTCTTGGCGTCCGGTCAATTGACGAGGATGAACGTGCTCTGTTGCTAGCACACGGCGTCGGAGTGCGCGACATGCGCATGATTGATGAGGAAGGCATTGCTGCGCTGTTGAAGCCCTTCCTGCAACGGGTCGCCGACGCCAACGGTCTTCTGCACGTCTCGCTCGATGTTGATTTCCTGGAGCCCGATATCGCACCTGCCGTTGGAACAACCGTTCCCGGCGGTGCCACCTTCCGTGAGGCCCATCTGGTGATGGAGATGCTCCACGACAGCGGCCTTGTTTCGTCGCTCGACCTGGTCGAGCTCAATCCGTTTCTCGATGAGCGCGGCAGGACCGCGCGCCTGATGGTGGATTTGACCGCGAGCCTGTTTGGCCGCCGGGTCTTCGACCGCCCGACCCGGAGTTACTAAAATGTCCAAGTTTGCCTTGAATGCCGCAACAGTGCTTCAGCCTTCCGAACTGGCCTATGTGCCGTTCGTCAGCGTCGACAACATGATGAAAATCCTCATCGAAGTTGGCGTCGAGGAGTTCATCACCGGACTGGCGAAATACATTGAGGAAGATTTTCTGCGCTGGGAGAGCTTCGACAAGAAGCCTCGCATTCCGGCTCATGCCCCTCAAGGGGTGATTGAACTAATGCCGACCAGCGACGGTGAGACGTTTGGCTTCAAATATGTCAATGGCCATCCGGGCAACACCAAGACCGGACGGCAGACCGTCACCGGATTTGGCGTGCTGTCCGAGCTTTCCACCGGCTACCCGTTGCTGTTTACGGAAATGACAATCCTGACCGCGCTTCGGACCGCTGCAACGTCTGCGCTGGCGGCTAAATACCTGGCGCCAAAGGGCTCCCGGACCATGGCGGTGATCGGCAATGGTGCCCAGTCGGATTTCCAGTCACTGGCCTTCAAGGCCATGCTCGGGATTACAAACATTCGGGCCTATGACATTGACCACGACGCAAGCTTGCGGCTGATGCGCAATCTTGAGGGCCGTGGTTTGGACGTAACTGTCTGCAAAACCGCTGAAGATGCGATTGAAGGCGCGGACATCATTACGACGGTCACCGCGGACAAGAAGTATGCAACGATCCTGACCGACAACATGGTCGGCCCGGGAGTTCATATCAACGCCATCGGAGGCGACTGTCCGGGCAAGACGGAGTTGCACAAGGACATTCTTCTGCGCTCCGACATCTTTGTCGAATTCCCGGAGCAGACGCGGATCGAGGGTGAATGCCAGCAATTGCCGGAAGATCACCCGGTAACCGAACTCTGGAAAGTCTACAACGGTAGCGCCGAAGGCCGCACCTCAGACAACCAGATCACCCTGTTCGACAGCGTCGGCTTTGCCGTTGAGGATTTCGCAGCGCTCCGGTTTGTGCACGACCTTCTGCCAAGCACAACACACTACGAAAAGCTCGATCTTCTGGCCGACCCGGATGACCCCCGCGACCTATTCGGCATGGTCTTGCGCGCGAATGCAAATTGAGCCGGGGGCTTAACCCCGGACTTTAGCTTCCAGCACATCCCAAACCCTGGCGGCGACATCCGGGCCGCCGAGGTTCTTGATTGCCCTGATACCGGTTGGTGCGGTGACGTTGATTTCAGTCAGCTTGCCGTCGATGACGTCGATACCAACGAGGATCAGGCCCCTTTCCTTGAGCGACGGGCCGAGGCGGGCGCAGATATGCCGTTCTTGATCGGTGAGGTCGCTGTCGGTCGGCGCGCCGCCGCGTACCATGTTTGACCGAAGGTCACCTTTTGCCGGGACGCGGTTGACCGCACCCGCAAATTCGCCATCGACCAGCAGGATCCGCTTGTCGCCGTGTTTGACGTTCGGCAGGAATTGCTGGATCACCCAGGCTTCACGGAAGGTCGCGGCGAAAAAGTCGTAGAGCGAACCGTAGTTGAGATCATCCGCTGTTATGCGGAAGACGGCTGCGCCGCCATGGCCGAACAGCGGCTTCATGACAATATCGCCATATTCGGCTCTAAACAGGTCGATCTCATCCTTGTCGCGTGTGATCAGGGTCGGCGGCATAAGATCCGCAAATTCTGTCACAAAAAGTTTTTCCGGCGCATTGCGCACTTCCACCGGATCATTCACCACCAGCGTGTTCGGATGAACCTTCTGCAGCATGTGGGTCGCGGCAATGTAGGACAGGTCAAATGGCGGGTCCTGGCGCATCAGCACCACATCCACATCCGCCATGTTGAAGCGCTGCTTTTCGCCGAGGGAAAAGTGATTGCCCTTTTCGTCCCTCACCTCTACCGGGTCCAGACCGCAGAAAACGTCATCGCCGATCATCGCCAGCCGGTCCGGTGTATAGTGATAAAGCGTATGACCGCGCGCCTGGGCTTCCAGCATGAGCGCAAAGGCGCTGTCGCCGGCAATGTTGATCGAGGAAATATGGTCCATCTGGACCGCGACCTTGAGGGTCATGAGATTAAATCTCCCGGAGGGTTCGCCTTTTGGCGCTTTGGGATGAAGATGTGTTGCCCCAGATATGCGGATGCCGGATGGCTTTGTCCAGAAGCAGTGTGCGGGAACGTCAGATCAACAATTTGAAACTGAGCTTGCTGGCAAACCTCTCCACCGGCTTTCCCGGACGCAGTAGAGCTGCGATCCGGGACCTGCGCTCAATCTAACTTTCAAAAAAATGTTGCATAGGCTTGGCACCGGCTCAAGGTCGGTGCGGCACACTGTTTGTTCCGCTGTCCAGAGTTAGTCAGAAGTCTGGAAACTTGCTTATCAGTCCCAGGCAGGAAATGCGTTTGTGATGCGTTCCGGCCAGGTCCAGGGGCGAACGATCACGACGTCGAATCTGAGGGTATAAAAACCGGCTTTGGGGTGCTCGGAGACGAACAGTTTTGCTGCCTGGGTTATGCGCCGCTGGCTGGCCGGCGTTATGGCGGAAAGCGCGTCTTCACGGGTCTTGCGGGCTTTGACTTCGACAAAGGCGATTGTTTTGCGTTTCTTGGCGATCAGATCGATTTCGCCGACCTTGGTCTTGTAGCGGTGTTTCAGGATCCGCCAGCCGGTAAGCCTCAGCGCCCAGGCGGCCCGTGTTTCGGCCGAGAGACCCCAGGCATGTGCCTTCCGCCGCTTCAGGTTGCTCTCAGAAGACTTGGGCGGAGGATTTGCAGACACATCACACTCCGCCGGATTTCAGCTCAAGTGCCAGTTTGTAGAGCTGATTGCGATCGAGGCCGGTCTGTTTGGCCACCATCTTTGCTGCTGCACTGACTGGCATCTCTTTCAGCGCCTGCCGCAACAGGTCTTCAGCATCTTCAGGCCGCGCTTCGTTTTTTGCCTCTGGTGGCGCGACCAGAATGACGATCTCTCCTTTGGGAGGATTGTCCTTGAAAAGTTCTGCCAATTCTAGAAGCGTTCCTCGTTCGAAAGTCTCGAAGCGTTTGGTGAGTTCCCGTGCGACAACCGCCTGGCGGCTTTCACCCATGATTCTGGCCATGGTGGCGAGTGTAGCGCCCAGCCGCCGCGGTGATTCAAACAGGATCAGGGTTGCCGGTATGCCGGACAGCTCCTGAAGCCGGCTTTCCTTTGGCCCGTTCTTTTGTGGCAAAAAGCCTGAAAACAAGACCGCATCACTTGGAAGGCCCGAGCCGACGAGGCCGGCCAGTGGCGCTGACGCTCCTGGAATCGGCACCACCTGGTAACCGGCTTCAACCACATCGCGGACAAGCCGGTAGCCGGGATCGGAGACAAGAGGCGTCCCCGCATCGCTGACCAGCGCAACGGCTTTGCCTTGATCAAGTGCATCAAGGATTTTTGGGCGCTGCTTGTCGGCATTGTGCTCGTGGTATGCCAACAGCGGTGTTTTCAGGCCAAACCGGTGGGTCAGTGTTCCAGTTACACGGGTATCTTCGCAGGCAATAACGGAAGCTGCAGCCAGGGTTTCAAGTGCCCTGACCGTGATGTCGCCAAGATTTCCGATCGGCGTGGAAACGATGTAAAGCGCCGCCTCCAGCACCGGCGCATCAAAGACGTGCTCTGACAAATAATACCGCCGGGAGTTTTGACCCTCCGATTCCATATTTTTGCCGGTGCTTGTCCGCGCCATTCCTGCCTCAGTTGTATCGGTGTCTTTCTGCTTCCTGCGCTACCCCTGGGCAGACGCCAGCGCAAGCGGAAAACTGCCCGTGACCGGGTCATATGCGCCTATACCCATTGAAAACGTACCAGAAACTGGACAGGCGCTCAGTGAATACGTAAGTGTTTACCAATTCTGCGCGAGGAGGCGGGTTTGAACATAATGCGGCTGGGCCAGGCAATTAAGAGCCGGATGGCAATTACGCGCGCTGGGCTGTTGCTGGCGGCTGGCCTGACGCTTGCTGGATGCCAGGCCTCCAATCTTGGAACCACGCCCGGAAACTCTATCAACGCAGGCGGTACGCCGCAGACCAGCGGCGATGTGATTGGCACCGGATCCGTCCGGGTTGGGCTTCTTCTGCCCATGAGCGGTGGCGGCAGTGCCACTTCGATTGCGACTGTCTTCCGCAATTCGGCTGAATTGGCGCTCGCAAACTTCCCGAATGCGGATGTTCAGCTGCTGGTCAAGGATACTGCGGGCACGGCCCAAGGTGGCCGCGCCGCAGCTCAGGCTGCGATCGCTGAAGGCGCGGAATTGATCCTGGGCCCCGTCTTCGCGCCCGCCGTTTCCGGTGCCGCGGCGGTCGCCCGGTCTTCCGGCGTTCCGGTCGTTGCATTTTCAACGGATGTCTCGGTGGCCTCGCGCGGTATCTACCTCTTGAGTTTCCTGCCTGAAGGTGATGTCCGGCGGGTGATCGGCTTTGCCGGAACGCAAAAGAAGCGCTCCTTCGCGGCACTGATTCCCGATGGAACCTATGGCGCCGTCGTTGAAGCGGCATTCCGCCAAGAAGTTGGGCGGATCGGTGGACGGATCGTGACGATCCAGCGCTACAAATTGCAAGGCAATGACAGCTCTGACCTTGTTGCCAAGGTGAATGCGCTCTCCGGCAGCATCAACCAGATTGATTCCCTGTTCGTGCCTGCAGGCGGTGGCGTCGCGCCGCTTGTCGTGCAAACGCTGACCCAGAAGGGCGCGAATCTCGGTACCGTCAAGCTGATGGGTACTGGTCAGTGGGATACGGCTGACATGCAGCGCAATCCAATCATGGCCGGTGGCTGGTTTCCGGGCCCCGATAACACCGGTTTCAAAGACTTTGCCGGACGCTATCAGACAGCTTATGGCTCCGCGCCACCGCGCAATGCAACGCTGGCCTATGACGGTGTGACCCTGGCAGCAGGTCTTGTACGCTCGGCCGGTGCGCAAAGGTTTTCAACACGGATCCTGACCAACCGCGATGGCTTCATCGGCATTGATGGCTTGTTCCGGTTCCGCCCAAATGGGCAGAATGATCGCGGATTGGCTGTTTATCAGCTTACCGGGTCCGGCGTGCAGGTGATTTCCGCCGCTCCCCGCGATTTCCGGTCTGGAACTTAAGCCGGCGGTTTTCCGGGAGGAACGCACATGCTTGGAAACAAGCGGATTGTCCTGATCATCAGTGGCGGTATCGCAGCCTACAAGTCGCTGGATCTGATCCGGCGGCTAAAGGAACGTGGCGCGACCGTTCTGCCCATAATGACTTCCGGCGCGCAGCAGTTCATCACGCCGCTCGCCGTGGGCGCCTTGTCTGCAGAGAAAGTCTACACGGACATCTTCGACCGCGAAGCCGAGCAGGACGTAGGTCATATTCGTCTGGCCCGGGACAATGACTTGATCCTCGTTGCACCGGCGACCGCCAACTTGACGGCCAAGATGGCGCATGGCATTGCCGATGATCTGGCAACAGCTGTGCTGCTGGCGACCGACAAGCCGGTCCTGATCGCGCCTGCCATGAACCCGAAAATGTGGTCAAACCCGGCAACGGCACGTAATGTTGAAACGTTGAAACAGGACGGTCTTCGTTTTGTCGGACCGGCCTCTGGTGAAATGGCGGAAAGCAATGAGGCCGGTGTCGGGCGGATGTCCGAGCCGCTGGAGATCGTTGCAGCCGCCGAAGCCGCCTTGTCTTCCTCACAGGCGGACTTGCCGCTCGCCGGACGGCATGTGGTGATTACCTCTGGTCCGACCCATGAGCCGATCGACCCGGTACGCTACATTGCCAACCGGTCTTCAGGAAAACAGGGCCATGCCATTGCCGCTGCAGCTGCAGCTGCCGGCGCAAAGGTGACGCTCGTGTCCGGCCCTGTGAATGTCCCAGATCCCGCTGGTGTTGACGTTGTTCGTGTAGAATCCGCGGCCCAGATGCTGGAGGCCGTCACCTCTGCCCTTCCCGCAGACGTCGCCGTCATGGCTGCCGCTGTCGCCGATTGGCGGGTTGCGTCGGAAGGCGGTCAGAAAATCAAGAAAGATGGGTCCGGGCGTCCGCCCACGTTCGATCTGGTGGAAAATCCCGATATTTTGGCAACGGTCGGGCATCATGAAAGCTTGCGGCCTGGCCTTTTGATCGGATTTGCGGCCGAGACCCAGAATGTCCTGAACAACGCCCGGTCTAAGCTGAAGCGCAAACGGGCGGACTGGATCGTTGCCAACGACGTCAGCCCGGAAACCGGCATCATGGGCGGCGACGCCAACACCGTGCGGATTGTCTCTCATGATGGTGTTGAGGACTGGCCAGCCATGGACAAGTCGGATGTCGCAACCCGGCTTGTCGAGAAGATCGCGCAGCATCTTGGTGCGTAGGCCGAGCCGCTGGATTTCCTCAAATTGTCAGGCAGCTTTGGCGACCGGAAATCTGAAATAACTCATGCTAATGGAACCATGGGAGTAGCTGCGGTGCAGCAGTTCCGGCGACGCGTCCTGACCGGCTGCGCCCATGGCAAAAAACAGCGGGAGAAAGTGTTCATCGGTCGGATGAGCGTGCCGGTAGTCAGGTGCCGCATCCATATTTGCAAACCAGGTGATATCTCCCCGGTTCAAGCCTTCATCGATCCAGGTGTCAAAGGTTTGCGCCCAGTCGGCTGGGGGTGTTCCTTCCGCGCGAATATCTCCAAGGTTATGCGTTGTGCTTCCAGATCCAGCCAGCAGGATGCCTTCGCCGGATAGTCCGCTGAGCGCGCGGCCAAGTGCATGCACCGTCTCCGGCGTGCTGCCAAGCGGCAGGGACAGCTGGACAATGGGAACGGAAAGGTTCGGCTAAAGCAGCGACAACGGCACCCAGGTGCCGTGATCCAGTCCCCAGCTGGCGTCTTCAGTTACAGAAATTCCTTTTGCCGACAGCGATTGTGTGATTCGGGATACCAGCTCCTGGCTCGCTTCGGCGGGATAGGAAATGTTGTAGAGTTCCTTCGGAAAACCGCGAAAGTCATGAATGGTCCGCAAGGGGCCAGGCGCCGAGATCTTGAGACCGTCGGTTTCCCAATGGGCCGACAGGACGACAATGGCTTTTGGATCTTCCAGCGACGTTGCCAAACCCCTCAAGAACCGGTGTGCCGGGATATCCGTGATGGCCAAAGTTGGGGAACCATGGGCAAGAAACAGGGGTGAAACAGCAGGCTCAGTCGTCATGAAAAGTCTCCAGTTGAGATCAACTGGTGTGAGAATGCCGGAAAAGTGCGTTTTCGTTTAGACCAGTAATCCTGTCAGGGCCGTTCAACATATGGAAACAGTAAAGCACCGGCAGCAAAACCTGCTGCCGGTGCTTTACTAAGGATACGAATTTAGTAACCGACGTTGATCAGCTGGACCCGGCGGTTGATTTCACTGTTTGGCTTTTGCGGGTCGCGCAACTGCTCCTCACCGAGCCCGACTGCTTCCAGCATTCCCGGCGGTACACGGAAGGTGGTAACCAGCGCTTCCCGGATGGCATCAGCGCGGGCCTGCGAGAGCTTGAGATTGTATTCGCGTTTGCCCTTGGCATCAGTGTGCCCAACGACGAAGAACTTTTGTCCCATCAGGTAGGGCGTGTGCAAAGCGTCAGCCATAATGCCGACCGTTTCATAGGATTCCGGCTTGATCCGCGCGGAATCGAAGTCGAACGTGACCTCGACATTAAACTGGCGCAACTGGCCCAGTTTTTCCGCCAGTGGCAGGACAGCAGTTGAATTGTCACCCGGATATTTTTCAATATGTTCAAGTGCCTGCTTGCGCAGATCGTCGGCGCTAATGTCAACTTTCTGCTGGGCACCCTGCAGTGAGTTGATGATTTCGTTACGCGACAATTTGGTCTGTGCGGCCGCGGGTGCGAGCATGAACGCAAAAGCCATGCCGGCAAGCGTCAGAACGGAAGTGGTTTTCATGACGTGCTCCAATGAATTCTGCTTAAAATTAACGGAAACCGGCCAGGTCGATGGCCTGGTTGCATTTCTTGCTGACGGATGGCTTGGCTTTCAGCAGGCAGCGTAGCGTGAAGCCGCTGCCCTTGACGACGCCCTTGCAAAGCTGAGCTGCGTCGCGCGCGCACATTTCAGGAGCTGCGGCTTGAGCTGCAAAGCGTGCTTCAAGCAGGGCTGCGACCTTGGCACGGTCTGTATTGCACTGGGCTGAGACCTTTGCCTTGTTGCGCTCCAGGCATTTGCCGATTTCGTTGTTACCGAGGTTCTCTTTTTTGCAGTACTTGGAAATGTCCTTACCACAGCTGGCGCTCAGGATCTTGATCGCCTCGGCAAAGCCAACGGTTTGCGCAATCGAAGGCGCACCCTGCAAAACGCCGAGCGCAAAAAGGGCTGCGAATAATATTCTGGGCATGCTTAACTCCCCTGTGTTCTTAAAACAGGGGCGAGTG
Source organism: Roseibium sp. (assembly GCA_965230705.1). GTDB lineage: Bacteria > Pseudomonadota > Alphaproteobacteria > Rhizobiales > Stappiaceae > Roseibium. The sequence goes on from CBDDLN010000002.1 coordinate 2,403,743, forward strand.
TTTCATTCAGAATTCGCTTCCGCAAGCAAAGTTTTTTTTGGCTGGGTTCACCGTCTACCCCGCTTGACAAAACCGGGCAAAATTCCGAATTCGGAACCAGCATTTCTGCGTATAGAAGGTGAGATCCATATGACTGTCCGGCTTGAGTTGAAACGTTTGGATCATGGAGCCGGCCTGCCTCTGCCGGCCTATCAGTCAGAACTGGCTGCCGGTCTTGACCTTCTGGCCGCTGTCGGCGAGCCGTTGGTACTGGAGCCGGGAAAACGGGCACTGGTTCCAACAGGCCTGTCGATGGCTATTCCGGCCGGTTATGAGGGCCAGGTCCGGCCAAGATCGGGATTGGCTGCCAAAAACGGAGTGACCGTGCTCAACACACCGGGCACCATCGATGCGGATTACCGCGGTGAAGTGAAGGTCATACTGATTAATCTCGGTGATCAGCCGTTTGAGATCGAGCGTGGATCTCGCATTGCACAGCTGGTCTTCGCGCCGGTTTTGCAGGCGGAGATCGCAGACGTTGAAGTTCTTTCAGATACAGAGCGCGGAGCCGGCGGCTTCGGATCGACAGGAACAGGTTGAAAATCACGGTCAAGCTCATAAGTTTAGCTTGAATCAATTGGCTTCAAAGCCACTGGAAACAATGATCTATACATAAGCACTGCTTATGTAATTTGAATTCGAGACAAAAACAAAGCGGAGACGGACATGACAGAAACCAAACCGGGTCGCGGCAAGATCTATTCCTCGATCACCGATACAATCGGCGATACTCCGCTTGTCCGGCTCGACCGGCTGGCAAAGCAGCATGGGGTCAAGGCCAACCTTCTCGGCAAGCTGGAATTCTTCAATCCGCTGGCCAGCGTCAAGGATCGTATCGGAAACGCAATGATCGACGCAATGGAGCGTGACGGCAAGATCAAGGCAGGTGAAACGGTACTGGTTGAGCCAACATCCGGCAACACAGGCATCGCTCTTGCTTTCGTTGCGGCTGCACGGGGATACCGCCTCATTCTGGTCATGCCGGAGACCATGTCTGTCGAGCGGCGCAAGATGTTCCTCATTTTGGGGGCCGAACTGGAATTGACCGATGGCGCCAAGGGCATGAAGGGTGCAATTGCCCGCGCTGAAGAACTCTTGAGTGAACTGCCGAACGCTGTCATGCCGCAGCAGTTTGAAAACCCTGCCAATCCGGAAATCCACCGCAACACGACCGCGGAAGAAATCTGGAATGACACTGGCGGGAAAGTCGACGTATTTGTCTCCGGAATTGGTACCGGCGGCACCATCACCGGCGTGTCCCAGGTTCTAAAGCCACGCAAGCCGGATCTGCATGTTGTGGCCGTTGAACCGGCAGACAGCCCGATCCTTTCCGGTGGCAATCCGGGTCCGCACAAGATCCAGGGTATTGGCGCAGGGTTCGTGCCCGGTGTGCTCGACACGTCCGTCTATGATGAAGTTCAGACGGTTGCCAACGAAGATGCCTTTGCCATGGCACGGGAAGTTGCCAAGGAAGAAGGCCTTCCGGTCGGCATTTCCTCCGGCGCGGCATTGACGGCTGCCATCCGGATTGGCCAGCGGGACGATATGGACGGCAAGAACATTGTCATCATTATCCCGTCCTTTGCCGAGCGCTATCTGTCAACGGCGCTGTTTGAAGGGCTTTAAGACGCCACTAAAGCGTCTTGACCATTCTGGCTGCGGACTTGAAGCCGAAAAGACCGGATAGAAATTCGGTCTTTTCGATCGAAACCACCTGAAACCCAAGGCTTTCATAAAGTTTGCGGGCGCGGGGATTCGTATCGATGACATCAAGGCGGATGCTTCGATCGCCGCGGCGGCGTGCTTCATCGAAGACTGCCTCCATCAACAAGGTGCCGATGCCCTGCCCCCGGGCGTCCGGATGAACGAAGATGCCGTCCATCAGAAATTCACCGGGTTCGATCTTTCTTTCCAGAAGCGACAAGAGGAGCCCGCGCCACAATCCTCCAAAGGTTCCAAATTCAGTCTGCAAGTCCGCCAGGCCGCCGCTTGAAAAAGCGCCGTCGGAGGTCTTGAAGCCGGCCAGTCCAAGAAGGTCTCCGTCCGGCGTAATGGCGGAGAGACAGCAGTCCGGGCCCAGGATGTTTTCGATGAATCTTAGTGCCTTGTCCTCCGGCGCCAGGATTTTGCCCAGCTTCCCGGAAAAGGCGTTCCAGAACAGCTTTGCCGCTTCACGCCGGTGTTCGGGAGCAAATCCTTTCTGAATCCGGATATCAGGAGCCGAATTCTCAGAGGAACGCCCGCCTGGTGCTTCCGTCATCAACGCACCGAAACGGCCGTACCTGCTGCGGTCACCATCAGCATGGAGCCGTTCTGGCCTACGGTTTCATAGTCGATATCAACTCCGATAACCGCGTTTGCGCCCATGGCTTTCGCCTGTTGCTGCATTTCCTCGACCGCTATTTGGCGGGCGCGGGCCAATTCTTCTTCGTAGGCGCCAGACCGGCCACCAACAATGTCCCGGATACCGGCGAACAGGTCCTTGAAAATATTGGCTCCCAGAATGGCTTCACCGGTCACGAGGCCCCGGTATTCGGAAATTTCCCGTCCCTGCAATGTGCTGGTGGTGGTTACAATCATTTGTGCCTCCGAAGGTGGTTATCACCTCCGGATATGGGAAGATTGCATTTGCCATGCAAGCAGCTCCTGATCAGGCTTGTCGAGAAATATTCGGCAAACAGCATGCGATCTAGCGGTGATGCAAAACCCGTCCAATCGTATTCATGAGAAGTTGTGCAGCAAGGATGCCCGTCGATCCCGTCGGGTCATAATCCGGTGCGACTTCTACAAGGTCTATGCCAACGATAGATCCGCGCTGGGCCAGACCATCGATCAGCTCCAGAATCTCGTAATAGAGAAAGCCGCCGTGACTCGGTGTTCCAGTACCCGGCGCGATCGAAGGGTCAAAGGCGTCGATGTCGATCGTCAGATAATAGCGGCTCCCTTCCGGAATGCGCGCCAGCATGCCGTCGACGCCGAGCTTCCGGAAATGCCGGACAGATTGAATGTCAGAGCCCATCTTGCGGGCATCCTCATAACCGTCACGGGCAGTCGATGACACATTGCGGATGCCGATCTGACTCAGGCCGGTCACATAAGACTTTTCCGCGGCCCGGCGCATCGGGTTGCCGTGGCCATAGCGAACACCGTGGCGTTCATCCACGAAATCGAGGTGGGCATCGATTTGCACCACGTGGATTGGCTCTTCGCCATCAAAGGCATTGATGCAGGGAATGTTGATAGAATGGTCCCCGCCCAGCACAACCGGCAATGCTCCTGCAGACAGGATCTGGCGAACGCCAGCCTCAATGTTGGCATGGCTTTGCAGCGTATCGGTATGGACGATGTCCGCATCGCCAATGTCGACGATGCGTGTTGTTTCGGCCGGCAGATAGGTTACGTCATCTTCAAAGTCGTAGGCGCCCGCATGGCCAAAGGAAAACAGTGTTGAAGCTTCGCGGATCGCACGCGGGCCCATGCGCGCGCCCGAGCGCCATTGGGTTCCAAAATCGAACGGAGCGCCAAGGACCGCGACATCGGCGTCAATCGCGTCCCAGTCCTGCTGGTATGGGAACTTGCCAAATGTGCAAATGCCGACAAACGGCAAGTTCAACCGCCCCTTTTCATAGCCATGCGTCGTCAATACCGTGCTCCTGTTCTAAGTCGGTTAGCTCCCTTGATTTCAGCATTGTCTACTGCGGAATGAAACAAAAAAGCCCGGCGCTTGGCCGGGCAAATTCTGAAGTTCATTTGGTGGCCGCTTAGCGCACGTCCAGGAAGCCGATGATCTTGCGGACATCCTTGAGAACGGGTTCTGCAATCTCCGATGCCTTTTCCGCACCTTGTTTGAGAACCGCATCGATCTCCGCCGGATCCCCTGTCAGACGGCGCATCTCTTCTGTCATCGGTGACAGTTTTGAAACCGCAAGCTCTGACAGCGCGGGCTTAAAAGCGGAAAACTGCTGGCCGCCAAAATCGGACAACACCTGATCTTTCGTCTGCCCTGCAAGCGATGCGAAAATCCCGACAAGGTTGTCCGCTTCCGGGCGTCCTTCCAGACCGTCCACTTCGCTTGGCAGCGCGTCCGGATCGGTCTTTGCCTTGCGGATCTTCTTGGCGATGGAATCTGCGTCGTCGGTCAGATTGATCCGGGAAAGGTCCGACGGATCCGACTTGGACATTTTCTTGGTCCCGTCTCTCAGGCTCATGATCCGTGTCGCCGGACCGGCGATCATCGGCTCGGTAACCGGAAAGTAGATTTCTTCCGGAAGCTCAGGCGACGGGGTTGGATTCGGGACGCCAACGCCCAGTGCCTTGATCTGATCGGCAAAGTCGTTGTTGAACTTCTGCGCAATGTCGCGGGTCAGTTCCAGATGCTGTTTCTGGTCGTCGCCTACGGGAACATGGGTTGCGCGATACGCCAGAATGTCGGCGGCCATCAGGTTCGGATAGGCAAACAGGCCAACGGAGGCGTTTTCCTTGTTCTTCCCGGCCTTTTCCTTGAACTGGGTCATCCGGCTGAGCCAGCCCATGCGCGCCACGCAGTTGAAGATCCAGGCAAGTTCCGCATGTTCGCGAACCTGGCTCTGGTTGAAGATGATCGACTTTTTCGGATCGATCCCAGCAGCCATATAGGCCGCAGTCACTTCGCGGGTTGCGCTGGCAAGTTCCCCCGGTTCGGGAAAGCTTGCGGTGATGGCATGCAGGTCCACCACACAGAAAATCGTATCCATCTGGTCTTGCAACGGAACCCAGCGGGATACCGCACCAAGATAGTTGCCAAGATGGAGATTGCCGGTCGGCTGTACGCCGGAAAAAACACGGGGCTGGAACGCCGTCATGGGATTTCCCTGGTTTCAAGGGGCCGGTTGGAAGGGCCCGTTTCGGGTTGTTGTGCGGGCCCGGTCTTAGGGCAGTACGGGTGCCAAGCGCAAGCGGTTATGCAAAGGACGGTTTATTCGCGTCTCAAGTGTTGCGCCGCTTCAACGCTTTCAGATGTCCTGCCAAATCACTGCCGCCGGTTATCTGAGCAATCAGAGCAAAGGAAACCATACCCAAAAGCACGAGCGCGCCGAGAGCTGCCGCCCGGATTGGCAGTCCAGGACCAAACAGCCAAGCGGACAGCGCATCGGCTGAAAAATGCAGGATAACGCCCATCAAAAGGCTGGCGATCAGGATCAGAGCAACCTTCCGGGCAACATTAAGATAGGGAATGAAGTGGCCCCGGCGCCACAAGACGAAGGCCAGCAAGGCGGTGTTGACCCATCCGGCGATCGTGGTCGCGATGGCAATGCCTACGTGCTGGAAGATCGGAAACAGCGCGAGGGACAAGACGACATTGACCACCATCCCAGCCGCTGCGAACCACATGGGCGTTTTGGTATCCTCCCTGGCGAAATACCCAGGTGAGAATACCTTGTTGAGGACGAATGCCGGTAAGCCGAAGGCGAACGCGGCCAGCGCAGCAGCCGTTCCTTGCGTTGCCAGCGCGTCAAACTTTCCGCGCTGGAACAGGACCGAGACAATTTCCTCAGGGATAACCGCCAGGGCCACTGCAGACGGTAATGTGAGGACAAGGGAAAACTCCAGCGCGTTATTAAGGCTGCGCTGATATTGATCTTCCTGTCCGCTACGCAGCTGCCGTGTCAGGCTCGGCAGAAGTACGACACCGACGGCAATCCCGATGACGCCAAGCGGCAATTGATAAAGCCGGTCGGCATAATACAGCAGCGCATTGGCGCCATCCTGCATGGAGGCGATGATCTGGCCGACGGCCACATTGATCTGCGTGACGCCACCGGCAATAACGCCCGGAATACCGAGGGCAAGCAGCCGCTTAGTCGATTTGACGTATCTGGGCCGGAATAACGGAATGTGGAATCCGAGACGCTTCAAGGCGATCAGCACCACTGCGAGCTGGACAATGCCTGCGAAAGTGACACCGGAACACAAGATGATGCCGAGCGACAGATTGTCCTCAACACCAGTGAGAAGCACAGCACCCAGCACGAGACCCATGACCACATTCAGCATCACCGGCGCAAAGGCCGCGGCTGCGAACCGCTGATAGGTGTTCAAGATGCCGCTGATAAACGCCAGCAACGACATGAAAATCAGATAGGGAAACGCGATCCGCGCCATGAGGACGGTTAGGTCGAATTTTTCTGCATCGCCAACAAAACCGGGTGCTAAAAACCAGACCACTGCGGGCATGAAAATCTGGGCGAGAGCGGTCAGCACCAGCAGACAGAAAACAAGTGCCGAACAGATTTCGCCGGCAAATTTCCGGGCGCCCTCTTCGCCTTCTTCCTCCACCGCCCGCCCGAACAGCGGGACAAAGGCGGAATTGAAAGCGCCTTCCGCAAACAGGCGGCGGAACAGATTGGGAAGCCGGAATGCAACGACAAAGGCGTCAGCGACTGGCCCGGTTCCCACGGCTGCCGCCAGCATCAGGTCGCGGACAAACCCAAGCATCCGGCTTGTCATGGTCGCGCCGCCAACGGTGGCGAAATTCTTCAAAAGGCTCATCGGGCGGGATGCTCCGGAAATGCGCGCCTGGCCACTTTATGACGCCTGTCGGGCTACAGGCGCGGATGGATCGGTTTCGACCTTACCTTCAACCGCATCGCAAAGACGCTCCCTGATGATGTCCTGGCGGCCGATGTTGGCAATTTTCTGTCCGGTCAGATCCGTCACGTAGAACACATCGACGACGCGTTCACCGAACGTGGAAATGTGCGCGGATCCGATGTTCAGGTTCAACGTCGCAATGGCGCGGGTCAGATCATAAAGCAGGCCTGGCCGGTCGAGGCCGGTGATTTCCAGGACCGTGTATTCATCAGACCAGGAGTTGTTGACCAGAACATTGGCCGCAACCTTGAAGGCCTTCATACGGCCCTTCGCCGGGTTCTTCTTGGCCACCACTTGAGGCAAGGGCGACTCGCCCGTCAGGGCCTTTGAAATCAGATCCGTTATCCGCTCGCCCCGGCGCCTTTCGTCCGTGTCGTCGGGCAGTTCCCGGCTGATGAAAATCGTGTCGAGCGCAAAGCCATCAGTCGTGGTGTCGATCTGGGCATCGACAATATTTGCCCCGGTCACGGAACATGCGCCGGCGATGCTTTGCAAAAGCCTGGGATGGTCAGGTGCCAGAACCGTAATCTCGGTCACCGCTTCAAAGGTGAGCGGGTGTACCCCAAAGGCGAGCTGATCACCTGCCGCGTCGGCACTACGGATCAGTTCAGCGTGGTTTAACATGCGATCGGGCGCGGTCCGTAGCCAATAGGCCTGGTAGTGCCGGTTGATGTAGGCTTCGCGATCAGTTTCGTCCCAATGATCAAGCTGTCCGAGCAGATCTTGCTGTGCCTTGTTGACAGTATCACGGTGAGACATCTTGCTGTGCCCGCCGCTCAACAAGGGTTCGCATTGGTAATAGAGCGTTCTGAGCAGCTGACCTTTCCAGCCATTGAAAACACCAGGCCCGACGGCCCGGATATCGGCGACAGTCAGGATAAGCAGAAGTTTCAGCCGTTCCAGATTTTGGACGGATTTCGCGAAATCGGCGATTGTTTTGCGGTCTGACAAGTCACGCGACTGAGCGATTGTGCTCATTTCCAGATGATGTTCGATCAGCCAGGCAACAGTGTCGGTTTCTGCATTGGACAGGCCGAAGCGCGGGCAAATTTTCCGGGCGATCCGGGCGCCGGCAATCGAGTGGTCCTCCGGCCGGCCCTTGGCGATGTCGTGAAGAAACATCGCAATAAACAAGACCTTCCGGCTTTGCAGGGTGCGGATGATTTCGGTAGCCAGCGGGTGATCGTCGCCAGAATCGCCCCGTTCGATTTCGGCCAGCACACCGATGGACCGGATCAGATGCTCGTCCACTGTATAGTGGTGGTACATGTTGAACTGCATCATCGCCACGACCTTGCCGAAATCCGGAACAAAGCGGCCCAAAACCCCCGCCTCATTCATTTTCCGCAAGGTCTTCTCCGGCGAGTTGCGCGACATGAGGATAGACACAAACAGCCGGTTGGCTTCCGGGTCTGCCCTCACCGAGGAATTGATGTACTTCAGCGATCTCCGGATCAACTTCATCAGTTCCGGGTTCAAGTTGTAGCCGTTCTTGTCGGCGACCTGAAAAATGCGGATCAGATTTGTCGGGTCGTCGGCAAACACCTTGTCGGAAGTGGAGTTAAGCCGGTTGTTCTCCACGACGAAACTCGTTCCGGGGACCGCTTTTGCGGCGCTTTTCGGCCTTCCGGTCCGCAGCCGGCGCATCAGCCCGGTAATGCCTTTGCCTTCCGGCTGTTTCACATGCTGATTTTCCAGAGCTGCACATAGGATGCGGGTCAGATCACCCACATCCTTGGCAACCAAGAAGTAATGTTTCATGAAGCGTTCGACATCTTTCATGCCCGGGTGCTGGGTGTATCCAAGCCGAATAGCGATCTCGCGCTGGACATCGAAGGACAGGCGTTCTTCAGCGCGGTTGGTCAGGAAATGCAGCTGGCACCGGACCGCCCAGAGAAAATCTTCTGTCTGGATGAACCGTTTGTATTCTGAGCGGGACAAGACGCCCTTTTTCACCAGATCTGACTGGTTGCGGACCCTGTAATGGTATTTTGCGATCCAGAACAGCGTGTTCAGGTCACGCAAGCCACCCTTGCCCTCCTTGATGTTCGGCTCGACCAGATAGCGGGATGTCCCTTGGCGTTCGTGCCGCTCGTCGCGTTCCAGCAGTTTGGCCGCAATGAACTCGGAGCTAGTACCCTTGACCACTTCCTCGTCAAAACGTTTGACCAGATCGTCATAGAGCGGTTCGTCACCCCATATGAAGCGCGCTTCCAGCACAGCGGTGCGGATTGTCATGTCGCTTTTGGAGAGCCGGACGCATTCATCAACATTTCGCGTTGCATGCCCGACCTTTAGTCCGAGGTCCCAGAGCATGTAGAGAATATACTCCACCACCTGTTCGCCCCACGGTGTTTGCTTGTAGGGCAGAAGGAATAGGAGATCGACATCGGAGCCGGGCGCCAGCGTCCCTCGCCCATAGCCGCCAACAGCGATAACTGACATACGTTCGGCCGCTGAAGCGTTGGTGATGCGGTAGACGTGATAGAGCGCAAAGTCGTAGACGACACGGATTAGTTCATCCTGAAGGAAGGACAGGCGCTGGGCACATTTCATGCCGCCGCCATCGGCATCAAGGCCTGCCTGGGCCACCGCCCGGCCAGCCTTCATCGCGTCCTTCAGCTTCGACAAGACCGCCGAGCGAACCTTCATGTCGGACCCATCGCCTTCTGAGTTTTTCGTCAGGTCGGTGAGTTCCCGGCGGAGGGCTTCCGCGTCGATAATGTCGGTTGAAGCAATGTCAGACTGGGTCATACGTCGGGTCCAGGCCCTTGTTTTAAGCTGGTGGCTTTTGTGCCGAAATTACAGATGGGCGTTTATGGCCCTTATAACGCAAATTCGCAAAAGGGCCTTTCCCGATGGGCAAGGTCCCTTGCGTCATGTCAAACGTTGTCCTTGGCCGCGACAACTCGCACTTGGTGAAGCAAATGGGCCAGGGATTCCGGCGAAAGGCCCCTTATTTTTGCGGCAAGCTGGTTGGTGAGTTCCGTTGCTTGCGGGTCTAGTCCGGAGGTGTCGATTGAAACCTTGGGATCGGAAAGCTCGGCCAGGCGCTGTATTTCTTCCGCCTCATCCCAAATGACGTTGAAATAGGCGATGATCCGCTGAACCAGAAACCAGGTTGGCTTGCCTCGTTTTCCGTGTTCCAGCGCAGACAGATAGGCACTTGAGACAGACAGGGCTTCTGCCATTTCCTTCAGGGAAACACCGCGTTTGTTTCGCAGTTCGCGGATTTTAGCGCCAAGTGGGGTCACCGGTTTTACCTTCGTCTGCGTATTCGGACATAAAGGGCACCAGAGCCGCCATGTGTCACGTGAGCCTCTTCGTATCCGACTACTACCGAGCGCATGTCGGGCATGGCAAGCCATTGCGGCACGACCCGCCGCAAAATACCGCGTTCATCCATAAAGCCCCGGCTGTCGCCGCCTTTTCCGGTAATGACCAGAACGACCTTGCAGCCGCGCGCTTGTGCGCCATAGAGAAACCCGCGCAGCCGGTCATGCGCTTCGTGTTGGTTTAGTCCATGCAGATCGATCCGCGCGTCAATGGACTTCACCCCGCGCACCAGTTTTTTCCGGTACCGGTGTTCCAGTTTGTGCAGCGGCGGCGGTGCCGGTGGTTTGGCTGGAGCTTGTGGTGTCCTGATGGCCGTCGCGGTTTTTTTGGGCTGCTCCTGTGGAGCGGCAGCCTGAGCCGCTTCCTCGACATCCGGCTTTAGGACACGTTCCGGATGGAGCGGTTTCAGCGTCTTGGTGACCTTGCTCCATAGGGCCCGGTCTTCCGGACTGAGCTGGCCTTTCCGGCGCCGCTTATCCGATGTCATTGCTTGGCGCCTTTTGGCAGAAGCACGATGAATTCTGCGCGATGGCGGATGTTGCCGGCGATATCTCCGGCGCTCTTTCCAGACCCTGCGAAGATGTCGCCCCGCGCCGGACCCTTGATCGCCGATCCGGTGTCGTCTGCAATCAGCAGCCGGCGGAAGGGTTTATCCGGAGCGCCAAAACCGGTGAGCTCTGATGTCACGAAAATGGGGGTGCCGTAGCTGATGTGCGCCGGATCAATCGCCACACTGCGGCCGGCGATCAGCGGTATGTTGGCTGCGCCGATAGGTCCGCCATCTGGGTTCTGCACGTCCACTTCGCGGAAAAAGATAAAGGAGCGGTTTTCGCGCAGCAGGGCATCACGGCGGTCTGGATTGGCATTAAACCAGCGCCGGAGCCCAGCCATTGTCAGCTCTTCCGGTGTTCCCTCTCCGCGTTCAACCAGCACGCGGGCGACAGACGTATAAGCATGCCCGGTCTTGCCGGCATAGCCGACACGCATCACGGACCCGTCTCGAAGGCGCAGCCGCGCCGACCCTTGAACGTGAATAAAGAAGGCATCCACTGGATCCAACAGCCAGACGAATTCCAGATTTTCGCCAGAAAGTGCACCGTCCATGATCTCACCCCGGTCGGGCAAGGGAACGAGACCCTCTTTGGTACGCCGGCCATGGCTGCGGCCCTGGGGCCAGCCTTTCGGCTGTGCACTGACGGGGACCGCCTCCAATCCTGAAGGGGCTTTTAAAAGCGGGGAAGAGAACTCAGTGGTTGGAGTTCGTGAGGCTGCTACCTCCGGCTCGAAGTAACCGGTGACGAAGCCCTCCGACGTGACGCGGAAGGGTGTGAAATTCTCTTCAAAAAAGGCACGGGCCGCGGCGGGGTCACGGGTATCGACAGCGTTGGCTTTCCGGCACAGTGCCGCCGCTTCATTGACTGAAAGGCCGTATTGTTGCGCGCTCAGATGAGAATAGGGCTCACGGCAAAACCGCAGCCATGACGAAAGCGCGGCGCTATGGTCATCCGTAGACCAGCCATCTAAGGCGGCAAATGTTGTTTCGATGAGGTTGCCGTTGGTCTGTCCGGTTTTGGGCATGGCAGAAACGGCCGATGGTATGGCGCCTGCTATCAGCAAGCCAAGCAGGGGTAAAACAGACAAAAACCCGGCCGTGTTGGCCGGAAGGGCCGCACTGACGCCGGGCATTGCCTTATTCAGCGGATTCGGTGGCCACAAGCCTCCAGTTCGGATCACGCGAGTTCGTATCGCGTGCGAACGTCCAGATATCCACGACCTCGGTAACCTTGTTCGGATCGCCGTCAATGATTTCGCCGCTCTTGTCGAGCGTTGCAGAGATCAGTTGACTGTGCACCTTCACGGTGACCTGAGCGGTTGTGCCTTTCAAGGCAGCTTCCACGATTTCCGCGCGGTCGATGCCAACAAAGGTGGATTCGATGGTTTCGCCGCGCTTTTCCCGGTCATCGATCGCGGAAACGAAACCTTCGTAAACATCCTTGGACAAGAGCGACTTCAGTGCCTTGCGGTCGCCTTCCGCGAACGCCATCACGATCATCTCATATGCGCCGCGCGCGCCCTGCAGGAAGGGCTCGGGTTCAAAGCTACGGTCTACGGAGAGGATTTGCTTCAGCGCATCGTTCAGAGCAGTACCGGCTGGGGCGACCCTTTCGATAACGACGTCGTCGCTGGGCGGCTGATCCAGGTCGAGGGGTTTGGTATCGGCTTGTCCCGGCATAGGGATGACATTGTCGCCCTGCTGCTGGCCTTGCTGATTTTGCTCTGGCTGATCCTGCTTTGAGTAAGGATCAAAAGGAGGCCGCTCGTTACCGGTCCGCTTTCCAAGAACCGACCGCAGCCGGAAAATGATGAACACGGCCAGTGCCAGGAAGATGATATTGTAAACGTCGAAGATTTCGTTCATTTCGTGCTACCGGCCAACTTCTCCAGTCATCTCAACCGCTGCGTCTGAATTAAATGGGTACGCGCGCCTGGATGACAATCGTTCCATAGTATGTAGGGGGTTCTTGAACCAGCATCCAGTGCAGAGGGCAAGACGGTTTTTTGCCCGATACGCTTTTAAATGGCCAAGATCGCTCGCAATCCCTATCCCAGATGATTACCTTATGCGAGTCAATCAACCAATAACGGGGTTTTCGTGGCACTTTATGTTTTAGCGGGCATTATACTCCTCCCGCTCGTTGAAATCGCTGTTTTTATCGCTGTTGGCGATGCAATTGGTATCCTGCCGACTGTTCTCCTGACAGTTTTGACAGCGGTGGCAGGCACGATAATGCTGCGGCAACAGGGCTTGTCGCTGGTCATGCGCATGCAATCGGAGCTGGATTCTGGCAAGGTGCCGGGCGAAGACCTGATGCACGGCGCAATGATCGTTATTGCCAGCCTGTTGCTGCTTATTCCCGGATTTGTGACTGATGCTATTGGGCTTTTGCTGTTTGTCCCGCCAATAAGGGACATGCTGGCACGCTTCATCATATCCCGTTCAGACGTCGTTATCATGCAGTCGGAAAACATCCGCCGGCCAAAAGATGGTGTTGTCGACCTGGACGATGAGGACTGGTCGCGGAAAGACACGCATCCCGAAAACGGGTCCGGGGTGCAAAAAATCAGCCCGTGGTCATCTGAAGACGAAAAAAGTTAATCCCGCCGGGGCACATGTGCTCACCGTTTTGTGAGGGCGTTTGACTACTAAATTGTCAAATTAACCAAGGCAATTAACACGTTATCCGTTCTGTTGCTGTAGTTTCCGTCACCTACGGAAAGGTACAGCCCGGAATGAACACGACTGCCCGCATAGACTGGGTCGATACGGCCAAGGGAATTTGCATCATCTTTGTGGTGATGATGCATTCCGTGCTGGGCGTCGAAGAGTCTGCCGGTGTTTCCGGCTGGATGCATCCGGTCATCGAGTTTGCCGCGCCATTCCGCATGCCGGACTTTTTTCTGATTTCCGGCCTGTTTCTGGCGAGGGTGATTGATCGCAACTGGCGGCTCTATATGGATCGCAAGCTTGTCCATTTCGCCTACTTTTACGTTCTTTGGGTGACGATCCAGTTCGCGGTCAAGGCGCCAGTCTTCGCCAGCGATATCGGTTGGGCTGGATTGCCGGCCTATTATCTCACCAGCTTTGTTCAGCCGTTCGGAACACTCTGGTTCATTTACATGCTGCCCGTGTTCTTTGTGGTGTCAAAGCTGGCGCATGACAAAGGTGTGCCCTGGCAATTGGTGCTGGGTGTCGCAGCGCTGCTTCAAATCGCGCCGATTGATACCGATTCGGTGATTATCGACGAGTTCGCCTCCCGCTTCGTCTATTTCTATGCAGGCTACATCTTTGCACCGCGTATCTTTGTTCTGGCCGAATGGGCCCGTCAGAATGCCGGTACCAGCATGACCTTTCTTGCGCTATGGGCCGGAATCAACGGCATCTGCGTGGCATTGGGTTGGGCTGGATTGCCGCTTATATCGCTTGGGCTTGGGATCGCCGGGGCAATTGCCATTGTTGTTGCCAGCAGCTTGATCGTCGAGTTCGGCCGTTTTGCCTTCCTGCGTCACTTTGGGGAGAATTCCATCGTGATCTATCTGGCGTTCTTCTTCCCCATGGCGGTCGCCCGTGAAGTGCTCATCCGCGCCGGAATTCTGGATGCGGGAACAGCGTCGCTGATTGTCACGATTGCAGCTGTTGTTAGCCCGATGATCCTCTACTGGGCGATACAAAGGACCGGATTTGGCGGCTTTCTGTTTAAGCGGCCTCAATGGGCCTATCTCTCCGGCACCTTCGGCCGGAGGCCTGTCGCACAGCCGGCAGAATAGTTTTTCGCCCCTCCTCGCAGAACGGCCGTCTGCGGTTGTTTCCGTAATTTTTCCTGAGCTTTGGACGCCGAATACTTGACCGGGAAACTGGCCAAGCTGGTATTACCTGCGATCATGAACCTTTGGCGTGCCTTCGAACCACCGGCCAGGGTATCTCTCACCCGCATTAACTGCAGGGATATTCGGCTATGGACGCCGAAGGCCCATATTCGGGACGAGTTTAGACATATGTAATTTGCTATGGCTCAATCCGAAATACGTATTTGATTGCATATCTTCCGACATCGATAGTTCGCTTGAGTTGGGGTCATACGCGGCAGCGTAGGGCAATACCCGGGGAAAGCGCATTGGTTTGCCCGAGCCGGTTTACGGGCCTGGCGGGTGGTTGGGAGCCGTCTGAAATTCAATCCGTCAAATGCGCAGCCAGCTGAACCATCAGCCTCGGGCTCACTCTGGAACAAAGCCTGATCGCAACTCATTTGAAGGTGCCTTTTATCGGCAGGAGAACTGAGTCCCGCTGAAAAACACACGGCACCAATGAGGGTCGAGGCTATGGAGGAGAAATAAAATGATAGACCGCTTTTGGGTGAGGCGATTGGCGAGAACCGCGGGCATATTTGCTGCGACAGCGGCAATTTCGCTGACCCTGCCAATCTTCAACACAGAGACTGCGTCTGCAGCTAGTTACAAACTGCGCTACTCGGAATTGGGACCGCCGAGGGGTGCGCGTGCGGAAACGCTGAAGTGGTGGGCTGAGGAAGTCTCCAAACGCAGTGACGGCCAGATCGAAGTCGAATTTTTCTGGAGCCAGTCCCTGACCAAAGGCAAGGATACCTTCAAGGCGGTGGGCGCCGGTCTGGTCGACATGGGAACAATTCTCGGCGTTTACACACCGGCGGAACTTCCCCTCTGGAACCTCGCCAATGTTCCCTTCAGTGGCCGGGACCCTTGGGTTGCGACCAAATCCTGGCAGGAAATACGCAAGCAGTCTCCGGAACTGCGGGCGGAAACCGAAAAAAAGAATGTCATGATTCTGGCGAACTATACGACCGGACCTGTCGACATTCTGTCAAAAGAACCCGTGTTGTCGCTTGAAGATCTCAAGGGTTTGAAGATCCGCTCCACCGGTGGCTGGAGCGCGCTTCTGCAAAAGCTCGGCGCAACACCGGTTAGCATCGGCTTTGGCGAAATCTATCAGGCTCTGGACAAGGGCGTGGTCGATGCGGCGACCAACTACATTCATTCGGTAAATGCTTACAAGCATTACGAGGTGGCCGGCCACATGACTGAGGTCCAGATGGGGCAATTGCTTGGTTTCGGAATGGGGATCAACAAGAGCACCTTTGACCGGATGCCGGCGGATATCCAGAAGATCATCCTCGAAACAAGTGATGCTTTCATCGAAGAATGGGCCAAGCGCTATGCTTCTGATATCGCGAGCGCGCGCAAGGCGTTGAAAGCCGGGATCGACGGCAAATCTGTCGAATTCCACGTGCTTTCCGAAGAAGAACGCGCCCGCTGGAGCGAAGCAGCAGAATTCTTTGTCGAGGATTGGGTGGAATCGGTCAGCAAGTCCGGCTTCGACGGGCGTGCTTTTGTCAGCACCCTGGATGGGCTGAAGGCCAAGTACACCGAGGAAGCCGAAACTCAAGGGTACCCTTGGGAGCGCTGACCAAGATCTATCGGGAGCGCCTGACCCCGGTTGGGCGCCCCTCCAGCCTCTCAAGAGGACCTCAATGATACACAGAACCCTGCGCTTTCTGGATCAGAGTTTGCTCGTGATGGCGGCCATTGCATTCTTCGTGATGCTGTCGGTCACGACACTTTCGATTGCCGGACGGTATCTGCTCAGCGCACCAATTCCGGACGATGTCGTTATCAACGAACTGCTTATGGTGTTCGTTGTTTTCCTGCCGCTGGCCTATGCGCAACGCCTCAAGCAGCATTTTTTCGTGACGCTTCTGTCTGACCGTCTGTCCCGAAAAGGAAGCCTGGCCCTTGAAACGCTGGGCAATTTCGTGGGGTTCTTGTTGTTGTGCCTGTTGAGCTACGCCAGCTGGCAGTCGTTTATGGATTCATTTTCAATGCGGGCTTTCAATGCCGGTGTTCTTCAACTGCCGGAATATCCTTCAAAATTCATGCTTTTCCTCGGTGTCGCGCTGATGACACTGCGATTGGCGCTGGATGTTGTAACCGGACTGCAAGGGCGCATGCCTGGTGACGGGCCGCTCATGCATGAGGACGATCACTGATGGATCCGGTTGTCCTTGGTTATAGCGGATTGGCGTTGACCCTGACGTTGATCCTGTTGCGTGTTCCACTGGCGTTTGCGCTTGGAAGCGTCGGTTTTATCGGCCTGTTCTTGACTATCGGCTGGCCGGAAGGTGGCGAACTGGATCTTGAGCGCGGCTGGACCGCGTCGATTTCCTATCTGGCGTTTGAGCCGTTTTCCTTTATCGCGTCCTTCGCGCTTGTCGCTGTTCCGATGTTCATCATGATGGGCTATGTCGCCTTTCATGCAGGTTTTACCCGTGACATTTACTACGCAGCCCGTGTCTGGCTGTCGCGGCTCAACGGTGGTCTGGCGATCGCCTCGGTAGCGGGCTGTGCCATGTTTGCCGCTGTCAGCGGATCGAGCCTCGCGACCGCAGCGGCGATGGGCAAATTGGCCGTTCCAGAGATGCTGCGCTACAAGTATGACAAGGGGCTTGCCACCGGTGTTGTTGCTGCCAGTGGTACTCTTGGATCTCTGATCCCCCCGAGCATCCTGATGATCCTCTATGGGATCTTCACGGAACAGTCGGTTGGCAAACTCTTGATAGCCGGACTGATCCCCGGAGCTCTCTCTGCTTTCATCTATATGGCCATGATCTGGGTGCGGGCCACAATAAACCCCGAACTTGCGCCGAAACCTGAACAAGTGTCCTGGAGTGAGCGGTTCCGGGCACTCAAGGGCGTGTGGGCGATCTCGATCCTCTTTGTCCTCGTCATGGGCGGGATCTATGCCGGCATTGTCACGCCGACAGAAGCGGCGGCCATCGGCGCTGCGGGCGCCTGGGGTCTTGCCGCGCTTGCCAGGCGCCTGAACCGGTCAACGGCCCGGCTTGCCGTCGTCGAAACCATCAGTCAGGTCGCCAGCGTTTTTGCTGTGGTGCTTGGCGCCAAGGTCTTTGTCTCGTTCATTGCCTTCACCGGAATTGCGGCTGATTTGTCGAATTGGGCCCTGGTGTTGGATCTGCCCCCCTTGATGGTCTTGCTGGCTCTGTCGCTTGTATTTGTCATCCTTGGGACCTTCATGGACCCGCTGGGCATTATGCTTTTGACATTGCCTGTCGTGACACCGGTTATCCAGCAGATGGGATATGACCTGATCTGGTTCGGCGTAATCATGGTGAAACTGCTGGAGATCGGGCTGATAACACCGCCAGTGGGGCTCAACGTCTATGTTCTCAAGGGCGTGGTCGGAGGAAAGGTCAAGCTGGAGACGATATTCGGCGGGATTACCTGGTTCCTTGCCATGGATATTCTGACGCTTGTCCTGCTGCTAGCTTTTCCCGCCATCACGCTGTGGTTGCCGAATTCGTTCTAAAGCTGATTTGCCAGAGCGGGTCGGCGGCCAATGGATCCGCCGCCGTCTGGATTTGAAATGGTACTGGCCTCTGGCTGACTGACAACAGTGCAGAGGAGACCGGTTCTAGGCAGTTTAGAAGAGCCAATTATCGCCCGGCCACCACAATGGCCGGAGCGTCATTGGTACGCGAAGAAATGCCAGCTCTGATAGTTCAGAGAATATCCCCGCCTGATGCTAACAGGCGGGGCAAAGTGGGGATTAGCTGGAAACTTCCGTTTCCGGCAGTTCGTTCCAGTCGTTTATTGTGCTGGACCCGAGCTCAGGTGCACCAGATTTCAAGGCCGGACGTTTGCCATTCAGGCTAACGGGGAAACCAACGTTTTTGATCTCCGGGTTTGCAGGATCGGACTGAACAATACCGAGCGCTTCGGCCTGATCATGGCCAAGAGCTTCCGAGACCTTATTGACAGGCGAACAGGGAACACCAGCCGCATTCAACACCTCGAACCAATGCTGCTGGCGTTCCGTTTTCAGGATATCGGCGATCATGCCCTCTATCAGTGCCTTGTTGCGGACACGCGACGGACTGTCGCAAAACCGCGGATCTTCGATCCATTCAGGGTGATCCAGAGCGACTGCCAACTTGCGGAATATGTTTTCACTGGCACAGGCGACCATCATGGGGCGGGTTGCCGTTTCGAAATATCCATATGGCGCAATAAGATAGTGACCGGCGCCCATACGCGCCGGTTCTTCTCCCGATGCATAATAAGAACTTGCCGAGACCGTGGTCCAGCTCAGTGCCGTTTCAAACAGCGAGGTCTGAACTACGCCGCCTTTTCCGGTACGTTCACGTTCTTGCAGAGCTGCCAGGATACCGATCGTCAACCACATGCCGGACCCAAAATCACAGATCGATGGACCACATCGCACGGGTGGCCGGTCCGCCTCGCCGGTCATGCTCATGACGCCCCCGAACGCCTGGCTGAGGATTTCGTAACCCGGCATCATCTTCAGCGGTCCCGTGTGCCCAAAGGCACTGATTTCACCATAAATGAGGCGCGGAAAACGGGTGGTCAGATCGGTGAAACCCAGGCCCATCTTGTCCAACACCCCCGGGCGCATGTTGTGCAGAAAGATGTCGGCTCCGCCCACAAGTGTGAGAAAATCTTCTCGGCCCTTTTCGTCTTTCAGATCCAGTGTGACAGACTTCTTGTTGCTGTTGACTGCGTGAAAAACTGCCGCATCCTTTCCCCAGAATGGGGGGCCCCATCTGCGTGTTTCATCGCCTGAGCCGGGACGTTCGACCTTGATGACGTCCGCCCCAAGGTTTGCAAGGATCTCTGCCGACCACGGGCCGGCAAATGCCTGACCCATTTCTACAACCCGAATGTTCTCCAACGCCATTGAGCGCTCCTGATCTTGGCGCAGCGCTTGACTGGCCGATTCTTGCGTGAGGCCGAGACCGTCACGTCAAACAACTATGATGTCAAAGTGGCCCTGACCTGGTCAGCGATGATGAGTTTCTGGATATCGCTGGCACCTTCATAAATTCGCACGGCGCGTATTTCGCGATAAAGCTGTTCGGCCTTGTTGCCTGAAACGACACCCTCGCCACCAAAGAGCTGAACAGTGGTGTCTATAACCTTCTGCGCCTCTTCCGTGGCAAAAAGTTTGGCCATTGAAGATTCCCGGGAGATGCGCCCACCGGTCGTGTCCTTGATCCAGGCGGCACGGTAGACCAGCAGTGCGGCAGCATCCACGCCGACAGCGGAATCGGCAATGTGGGCCTGAGGCAGCTGCTTATCGAAAAGCTTCTCGCCGCCGATCTCGCGGCGGTTACACCAGGTCACGGCCTCGTCCAGAGCGCGGCGGGCAAAACCCAGCGCCGTGGCACCCACAGTCGCCCGGAAGATATCGAGCGTAGCCAGCGCCACTTTCAGGCCGCTGCCTGGGGCGCCCAGCATGTTGGTTGCAGGCACCCTGCAGTTATCGAACGTCATTTCACCAAGCGGATGGGGTGCAATTATGTCGATCCGGGCGCTGTTGCTGACGCCAGGTGTCTTGGCGTCAGCAACGAGAGCGCTGATTCCTTTGGTGCCGGGCGCTTCGCCTGTGCGCGCAAACACCACATAATGATCGGCCAGGCCTGCGTTTGAGATCCATGTCTTTTTGCCGTTCAGGATGTAGTCATCGCCATCCCGTGTTGCGGTGGTTGCCATGGCTGCCGGATTTGACCCTGCTTCCTTTTCCGACAGTGCGAAGGCTGCGATACGGTCTCCAAGGCCCACAGGCGGCAGGTAACGTTCTTTCAGTTCAGCGCTGCCGAAAAGCGTGATTGGACCTGTGCCCAGCCCCTGCATCGCAAAGGCGAAATCCGCCAGGGCCGACCGGCGGCTGAGACCTTCCCGCATCAGACAAAGACTGCGCGCGTCCAGGCGTTCCGGTACAGCGCCACCAAATTCCTGCGGCACACAGTGTTTGAGAAATCCGCCCTCGCCAAGGGCGCGGACATAGTTGCGGCAGACTTCATCCAGAGCCGCATTGTCATGACCGGCGTCATGTTCGGCAGCGATCATCGGCTCCAGGACGTCATCTGCCCAGGTTTCCAGATCATCTGCCAGTTTGCGGTGCGACTCTTCGAAAAACGGCCAGCTCAGAAAAGAACGGTCCGGCATCAGGCAATCTCCCTCGGCGAAATCGTCCAGGCAAGCGCAGTGCCTGTGTCTTTAACGGTGACTGACTTGAAGGAGCGCTGTGCGTCAATGGCTCCGCGCCATATCTCAACCCAACAGGCCAGCATGTTGGACCTGTCCTCGCCTTCCATTCCGCGGACAATCCGCAATCCGGTTTGGGTCAAAGTGGCGGTTTTCCCATCTTGGCTAATGCTCATTTTGGTTTCGTCGCCCATGCCTTCGAAAATGGCTGACAGGAACCGTGCGGCTTCCACGTGATCGCTATCCGGGCAACCGAGTGCATCGGCCAGGTACTGGTACTGTTGCAAACCAGTCAGCCGCGCCGTCCGCCGGCCAAGTTCCAAGGTTCGTTCGGAACCAATGACATGGGCCAGTTCACGAATGCCGTTCCGGCAATACTCCATTGCATAGTTGCGGGCACCCTTGGCCAGGCGTTCCGCGCTCCAGTGTTCGTCCGGCGGGCTTGGCTGTTTGGCCGGAACAAAGGGAGGCGGCAGTTCGCCCTTGGCAAATTGCAATCGTTCGTCAGGGGTCAGGTCGTGGTCGTATTCCTTGAAGTAACCACAAAGGCCGAATTCACCGGTCAGATCTTCCGAAACGCAGACATAGCCCAGACGCGGATTGTTCAGGGATACACCGTTATGGGCGTACCAGCCCTTCAGGAAACCCCGGCTTGCTTCAACCGGAATGCCGCAGACAGCCGGACCAAAATACATCCATCGCGGATACCTGAACCGGACCCAGGCTTTTTTGTCCGACTCCTCCATGTATTCGACACGTACACCGCCCACGCCATTGGAAAGCGTATGGTATTTGGCGCAGGCAATGGCGTGCGGCAGGCCGCTTAAGCCCAGTTTTTCGAAACTGGAAAGGAACTTGTCGAGATGCTGCTGGCGAAACAGGCGAAACATCCAATCACCGACAACTTCGCGCCCTTCCTCGACTGCGACCATCAACTGAAGGCCAAGGAAATATTGATGGTGTAGATGCGCCTGCAAGTCGACAGGCGACGCGGTGACTGACAAATCTCTGACTCTTTCTATTCATGCTGCCGTGAGTTCGGCGGGTCAGTTCAAGCGGCTTTAGCCGCATTTTCACCTAGCATTCAGGCACCTCAGTGTTATGTTTGCAAATACTAAAAGCAGATGATCTCATATTGAAAACAGTATGAGAGTCGGCGGAGAAAACATGTCGGTTAGTTTACGGCAATTGCAGTATTTCCTCGTTTTGTCGGAAGAACTCCATTTTGGCAGGGCTGCGAAACGGCTGCATATCTCCCAACCACCTCTCAGTGCCGGTTTGCGTCAGCTTGAAGAAGAACTGGGCGTGAAGCTCCTTGACCGGGACAGCAAGGGCACCCGGCTCACCAGTGCAGGCGTAATCTACGCGGAGAGGATTGCAAAGATACTTGGCCAACTAGAATCGGCGCGGGTTGCCGTATCAAATGTCGTTGGCGGAAAGGAAGGCAATCTGGCCGTCGGATTCCTGCCCTCGATGGTCTTCCGGAATATCACGCAGGTTCTGACAACCTTTGTCGATGAATATCCGAAGCTGAACCTCCAGATCGACGAGCTCAATTCGACACGGCAGCTGGATGCTATCGAACGCCACACGCTGGATGTTGGTTTCATCCACGCAATGCCGCTGCCGGATGGGATCAACTCTCATGTTCTGGAGCGGGAAAGGTTCGTTTGCTGCCTTCCGCGCGGGCATCGCCTGGTAACCCGCAGCCGGATCTCCTTGAGGGAATTGAGCGGCGAAAAGATCCTGATGGCGTCCAGGCGTGATGCTGTCCATTATCATGATCAACTCGCGGCACTTTTGCGCAGCGCCGGCCTTGAACCCTATTCGGATTACCGGCTGCAGCACTGGTTCACCAAACTGGTGCTTGTCGGGCAGGGGCTTGGCGTCTCTGTCGTTCCGCAATCCCTTTCTAGGTCGAAAATAGCGTCAGATCATGTCGTCTTCATAGAACTGGAAGAAGAACGCGCCTATCACGAATTGCTTCTTGTTTGGCGGGAGAACGACATTGCAGAGCCCTCAAGCCCGGTTGCCCAGTTCATCACCCATGTAATGAGCTACTATCTGGAATTCGGCACATTCCGGTAATCACAGCCTGATTGCCTGTCCAGGCGTGCAGATTTTCCGGCGGGCGACCCGCAGGCATCAAAACCGAGTTCCTGTTTCTTCGCCGGACACGCTTTGGGCTAGCCAAGTTCTGTTGAATTGGAGGCATCTGCGTATACCGGTTTCAGAAATGAAGTCAGTTCTGCTTTCTCTGGAAATCGGAAGGCGAGTGCAAAAGTCGGCAGTCTTATTGTCCAACGGACAGCCAAAAGACCGGATTTGGCGTCTTTCTGTTCAAGCGGCCTCAGTGGGTTTATCTCTCCGGCAACTTCGGCCGGTGGCCTGTTGCACAGCTTGCAAAGTGACTGCTGAGCTCCTAGAACAGCGCTGCTTGAGGAAAGTACGGATTTTCCCTTTCCTCCCGACCGGTCTGCGGGCATGATCCGCGCCATGTCGACGCAAAGCTCTTCCCCCGCCCTCACCGCTGACGACCACCTGATCCTGGTCGATGGTTCCACATTCATCTTCCGCGCCTATCACGCGTTGCCGCCACTGACACGCAAGCCGGATGGGCTGCCCGTCGGCGCCGTTTCGGGCTTCTGCAACATGTTGTGGAAGCTGCTGCAGGAGGGGCTGACGCCGGAAGAAGGTGACGAGCCAACCCACTTTGCGGTGATTTTTGATCATTCGGCGAAAACGTTCCGGTCCGACATCTACCCGGAATACAAAGCCCACCGCCCACCGCCGCCGGAAGATCTGGTGCCGCAATTCGGATTGATCCGTGAGGCGACCCGGGCCTTTTCCGTGCATTGCATCGAGCAGGAAGGTTTTGAGGCCGATGACCTGATCGCCACCTATGCCCGCCAGGCCGCCGATATGGGCGCACGGGTTACGGTCGTCTCAGGCGACAAGGATCTGATGCAGCTGGTCGGGCCGCAGATCGGCATGGTCGACACCATGAAGAACAAGGTAATCGGCGAGCCGGAGGTGTTCGACAAGTTCGGCGTTGGTCCGGACAAGGTGATCGAGGTTCAGTCCCTCGCCGGGGACAGCGTCGACAATGTGCCTGGCGTGCCGGGTATCGGCCTGAAAACGGCGGCGCTCCTGATCAATGAGTTTGGCGATCTGGAAACTCTGCTCGATCAGGCCGAAACCATCAAGCAGAAGAAGCGCCGGGAAAACCTGATCGAATTTGCCGAGCAGGCGCGGATCTCCAAGCAGCTGGTGACCCTCAGACAGGATGTGCCGGTGGAACTGCCCGCCGGGAATCTCTCGCTACAAGACATTGACGGACCCAAAGCGGTTGGTTTTTTGAAGGCGATGGGCTTCAACACGCTGACCAAGCGGGTGGCGGAAGCAACTGGCGCGGAAGTTGCCAATATCGAGGCCACTGATTTTCAGGTGCCCGGCTGGGATGTGCCGGATCGCAAGGGCCGCATGATGGAACGCGCGGCGCCTGCAAGCGCCCCGGCGCCTGGCGCAGCCGAAGGCGATGGCAGCATGATGGTTCCCCAAACCGTTGCCGTTGCCAGGGCGGAAGCGGCCGGGACTGCGGAGATTGATACCAGCGCCTATGAAACCGTCACAACCGCTGAGCGCCTGAGGGAATGGGTCGCGGAAGCCTATGAGACCGGGTACGTCGCCTTTGACACCGAAACCACGTCGCTTGACGCCATGCAGGCGGACCTGGTCGGGCTATCCTTGTGTTCTGTTGCCGGCAAGGCGTGCTATGTGCCGCTCGGCCATGTGGATGGGGAAGGCGACCTTCTCGGCGGTGGCGGACTTGTTGAAGGGCAGATCCCGCTGGGCGAGGCGCTGGACATCCTCAAGCCCATGCTGGAGGACCGCGCTGTTCTGAAGATTGCGCAAAACCTCAAGTACGACTGGCTGATCATGACCCGCTACGGGGTTGATATCGCGCCTTACGACGACACCATGCTGCTCTCCTACACCGTGGATGCCGGCAAGGGCGGCAACGGCATGGATGAATTGTCGGAGCGCTGGCTCGGCCACAAGCCGATCCCGTTCAAGGAAATCTGCGGATCAGGCAAGTCGATGATTACCTTCGACAAGGTGCTGATCGACAAGGCTACCGCCTATGCCGCCGAAGATGCCGATGTCACCTTGCGGCTATGGCAGGTCCTCAAACCACGCCTTGCCTCCGACCGCATGGCAACCGTCTACGAAACGCTGGAGCGGCCAATGGTGCCGGTGCTGGCGCGGATGGAAAAACGCGGCATTTCCGTTGACCGGCAAATGCTGTCCCGTCTTTCCGGTGACTTTGCCCAAGGGGCTGCAGCCCTGGAAAGCGAAATCCACGAGCTGGCGGACGAGAGCTTCAACGTCGGTTCGCCGAAGCAGCTCGGCGAGATCCTCTTCGGCAAGATGGGTCTTCCTGGTGGCAAAAAAACCAAGACTGGCGCCTGGTCGACATCCGCGCAGGTTCTGGAGGATCTGGCCGCCGAAGGCCACGAACTACCGTCCAAGATCGTTGAATGGCGCCAGCTCTCCAAGCTGAAATCTACCTATACCGACGCTCTGCCCGGCTACATTCACCCGGAAACGAAGCGCGTTCATACGTCTTACGCGCTGGCGGCGACCACGACCGGCCGGCTTTCGTCGTCGGAACCGAACCTGCAGAACATTCCGGTCCGGACCGAGGAGGGCCGCAAGATCCGTCAGGCGTTTGTCGCGGCAAAGGGCCACAAGCTGATTTCCGCCGACTACAGCCAGATCGAACTGCGTGTGCTCGCCCATATGGCCGACATCCCGCAGCTGAAAAAGGCATTTGAGGACGGCCTCGACATTCACGCAATGACAGCCTCGGAAATGTTCGGCACACCGATCGAGGGCATGGATCCGATGGTCCGCCGCCGGGCAAAGGCGATCAACTTCGGCATCATCTACGGCATTTCCGCCTTTGGTCTTGCCAACCAGCTCGGCATCTCACGCGGCGAGGCGGGTGACTACATCAAGACCTATTTTGAGCGCTTCCCGGGCATCAAGGACTATATGGAAGCGGTCAAGAAGGAAGTGCATGCCAATGGTTTCGTCACCACCATTTTCGGCCGCAAAGCCCATTATCCGGAGGTGAATACCAAGAACCCGAACATGCGCGCCTTCTATGAGCGGGCGGCGATCAATGCGCCGATCCAGGGTTCAGCCGCCGACATTCTCCGCCGTGCCATGGTGCGCATGGAAGACCGGCTTGCCTCAGCAAAGCTGGATGCGCAGATGCTCCTGCAGGTGCACGATGAATTGATCTTCGAAGTGCCGGACGGAGAGATCGATGCCACCATCCCGGTGGTCCGCGACGTCATGGAAAACGCCTGCAACCCGGCCCTCTCCCTCTCCGTCCCGCTCCAGGTCGACGCAAGAGCAGCAGACAATTGGGACGAGGCGCATTAAACGCGCTGAGATTTAGTAGGGCTGTGCGGCCGCCACTATGCAACACGTCATCCTCGGACTTGACCCGAGGATCCATGCCATTTCGTTCTACCCGGTCTGCTGTACTCCCGGTTTGTCGCTAAACCATCGCCATGACACGGGATGGTCCGCCGGAACCGCCGCGGTGTTTCGGAGCGCCGACGATCAGGGTCGCGCCGCTGGCCGGCAGGGCGTCCAGATTGGCGATGCATTCAATGCCCCAGCGGTTGGTGGGCAGCCAGGCGTAGTGGGTGGCAAAATCCTGGGACATGCCGTAGTCGAGCGACAAGGTGTCGACGGCCATGCCGACCACATTGGCTTCTTCAAGCAGCATTTGCGTTGCTTCCAGATGGAAGCCCGGGAAATGCATGACACCCTTGTCATCGGCGTTGCGGAACTTGTCCGACGCCGCATTTGACGCCCAGCCGGAGTTCATCGCGATACAGGCACCTTCCGGTATGGCGCCGTTTGCAGAGATCCAGGCTTTCAGGTCATCCGGCGTAACCTGAGCATCCGCGTTTGTGGCCGCCTTGGCCTTGATGTCGATTATGCACAGTGGCGCGACCAGGTTTTTGACCGGAATTTCCGCGACCGATTGGCCGTCAGCGGAAAAATGCAGCGGTGCATCGATATGGGTGCCCGTGTGCTCGTTGATCTTCAGGTCATAGAGATTAAAGCCGTTCTCGGCGAAGTTGAATTTCTGTTCCTTGAAGAACCCGTCTACGCCGAAATAGGTCGGGAATTTCTGATGAAGTTCGTGTGTGAGGTCGGCAATCTTGCTTGGTGCCGCGGCCATGGCCGGCATGGCGGCCGTTGCCGAAAAGGCAGCAGCGCTCGCTGCGGCAACCACGCTTGATTTGAAGAAATCCCGGCGGGACAGCATTTTGGATTTCACGGCATTCATCACGCAAACGTCACACATCACCCTATCTCCTCTTTATCTCTACGTGTTTTTGACAGGTTGCCCTCAACGGCAGGTTAGATCAAGGGCTGCGCATTCGATGAACTGACTCGGAGATTTCTTGAGAATTCAGCAAAGTTCCCTGTTTGTTCTTGATTTCCCGAAAAAGCTGATTTATCGTAAAAGACACGTTCAGGTAGAGGTGTTCCGATGGTCAGCCGGGTAACGACAGTCGCCTTCCAGGGAATTGAAGCCCTTCCGGTAGATGTTCAGGTGCAGGTCGGACCGGGTCTCGTGGCCTTTACCATTGTCGGCCTGCCGGACAAGGCCGTCGCTGAAAGCCGGGAGCGGGTGCGCGCAGCGCTTCATGCCTCCGGGCTGGCGCTGCCTGCCAAGCGCGTAACGGTCAATCTCGCCCCGGCGGATCTTCCCAAGGAAGGCTCCCACTATGACCTGCCGATCGCCCTTGGTGTCATGGCTGCCATTGGCGCCATTCCGGCCGACATGCTCTCAGCCTATGCGGTTTTGGGTGAACTCGGCCTTGATGGCATGCTGGCATCGGTTGCCGGGGTGCTGCCCGCGGCGATGGGGGCGAACGCCCTTGGCAAGGGCCTGATCTGCCCTGCCGAAAGCGGCTCGGAAGCCGCCTGGGCCGATCCGGATATGGATATTCTGGCGCCCCGCTCTCTCATTCAGCTGGCCAATCATTTCAAGGGAACACAGGTGCTTTCCAGGCCCGTTGCAAAGCTTCAGGGTGCGCCCACGGATTTGGCGGACCTTTCCGACATCAAGGGGCAGGAAAGCGCGCGGCGTGCGCTCGAAATCGCTGCTGCCGGAGGCCACAACCTTTTGATGACCGGTCCGCCGGGTGCCGGAAAATCCATGCTGGCCAGCCGCCTGCCATCCATCCTGCCACCCTTGCAGCCGCGTGAACTGCTTGAAGTTTCGATGATTTCATCGCTTGCGGGCGAACTTGCTGACGGGCGTTTGTCCGATCGGCGGCCGTTCCGGGCGCCGCACCATTCCGCTTCCATGGCAGCCTTAGTTGGTGGCGGCATCCGCGCCAAACCCGGTGAGGTATCGATGGCCCACCATGGTGTTCTCTTCCTCGACGAGCTGCCCGAGTTCAATCCGCAGGTGCTTGATAGCCTGCGCCAGCCGCTGGAAAGCGGTGAAGCGGTGATCGCCCGGGCCAATCACCGGGTGGCCTATCCTGCCCGTGTTCAGCTTGTGGCCGCGATGAATCCCTGCCGCTGCGGCCATGCCGGAGAGCCGGGGCATCAATGCCGCCGGGGTGTGCGCTGCGCGACTGAGTATCAGGCCCGCGTGTCCGGGCCATTGCTTGACCGGATCGACCTTCGCATTGAAGTTCCGGCAGTCACCGCGACGGACCTGATCCAGCCGGGTCAGTCGGAAACCTCAGAGCTTGTCGCCGGACGGGTTGCCGAGGCGCGGAGTATTCAGCGTGAACGGTATCTTCGAGCCGGTGTAACAGCTGCGACAAACGCCGAAGCGCCTGCATCCCTGATAGAAACCATCGCCGCGCCCGATCAGGGCGGTCTTGCGTTCCTGCGCGATGCGGCAGAAACCTTGAGCCTGAGCGCGCGGGGCTACCACCGGGTCTTGAAGCTGGCCCGTACTCTGGCCGATCTGGACGGAGTGGACACCGTTGGCCGGATCCATCTGGCCGAAGCGCTCAGCTACCGGGGCGAGGAACGGATCCGTCAGGCGGCCTGACGATGGTCTGGGGTGAGCGCAGCGGCTGGAAAACAAACGCTGCGCCAAAGGTGCCGCCAGCTAAGGCAAAGGCTTGCCGGTCTGGGCCTCGATCTGGCCTTGGGCAGACACGATCGTCCCTTGCGCAGCGGCGCAAAGTTTCTCGTTGCCGTCCTTGACCGCATAGATTTTGCAGTAGCAGACCGCCTGTGTGCGTCCGAAAGACAGCACTTCCGCCCGCGCGATCAACCGCTCTCCGACACCCGGACGCGTGTAGTTGATCTTCATTTCCAGCGTCAGAACGCCTTTCAAAACAGTTCCGCCGGCAAAGGTCAGCGCATTGTCCGCCAGATAGGCGACAACACCCCCATGAGCGAAACCGTATTGCTGCATGAGGTCAGGCCTCAATGGCAGTTCCAGGACTGCACTGCCTTCCTCAAGCGAGATCATCTGGGTTCCCACAAGCACGCTGAAAGGTTGCTCGGACAGGATACGGCGGCCGCGTTCAAGTCTCGGATTCAAAATCTGGTCCTCTTGGAAAACTGGACAAGTGCGTTTCAAAAACGCGAATCGAATAAGTAAGGTTGCCTTATTAATTTGAAATTATCCAGTACCTTCGTCGATCCTCGTTGAGGGGCAAGCTTCAAGGCGGTTGGAATGAACCGGAAGCAACGGTTTATAAAAGGTTATCCGCCATGCTGCTGGCGACATTGACGCCAGTAGTGAGTAACCGTCTTGGTCTTGAAGAATGACAACCGTGCCGTTGATCCCGGCAACGGCCCGGATGAGCCGGATCCTTCCAGCCACAAGCGCGTAGTTGAGAGAGGCCATGAAAAAGGCCTTAAAAGTGCCGTGTCTGGTCCTGAGCACGAAGTGCCGGAGATGGAAGAACCGGCACTTGAAGATCCGGCCGATTCCGGACTGGACCTCCTTGAGATGCCGTCGAAACTTCTCACGGCTCTTACCGTGGCCGGTATGGGCGCTGCGCTGCTGGCGGCGTTTGCGCTGAATGGCGGCGATCCGCAGGCCAGGGTGGCGGCCCTTTGCCTGATGTTCCTGGCCGGCGGGCTTGCCGTTTGGCGGCTTCGCCTGGAAGACTGGCGGACTGCCCTCATCGCACTTCGAAGCAGAGACGAGCGGATCGAGCGGTACAAACGCCGCTGCGAGGAGCTGGAGGACCGGACCTGGGAACTTCGCGAATCCGATGAAAAGCACGCAAGTATCCTGGGCGCCCTGGGCGACATTGTCGTGCGCCGTGATGCTGATGGAACGATCGTTTATGCCAATTCTGCGGCATCAGAGGTGTTTGATCCGCAGTGCGCGCCGGTGATTGGCGCGCCGCTGGAATTGCCGGTCATAGAAGACAGTCCCCACGACGGTTCGACGCCCGACTGCATGCGCAATCAGGGGATAGCCTTTGGCGACCTGCATTTGCAGACGGTCAATGGGCCTCGCTGGTTCTCCCGGCTGGATGTTCCAGTGCGTGATGGATCAGGTGACCGCCAGCTCTCCCAAACAGTTCTGCGTGATGTTACCGAGCGCCGGTTGATTGAAGAAGAATTGCTGGCTGCGCGCCATTCTGCGGAAACCTCCAACGAGGCCAAATCCCGCTTCCTGGCAACTGTCAGCCATGAAATCCGAACACCGCTCAATGGCATCCTGGGGATGGCGGCGCTGCTCCGCGATACCCGCATCACCAAGGAGCAGTCCGCCTACATCGACGCTCTGGAAACATCCGGCGGAACGCTGTTGATGCTGATTGACGAGGTCCTGGACTTCTCCAAGGTTGAGGCAGGCAAGCTGGAAATACAGACTGAGCCGGTCCGGCTTGGCGCCTTGACGGAAAGCGTCATAGAGCTTCTGGCGCCAAGGGCCCATGCCAAGAACCTTGAAGTCGGTGCAAGGCTTCATCCTGCCCTGCCCGAAACAGTGACACTGGACCCTAGTAGAGTAAGGCAGATCCTTTTCAATCTGGCAGGCAATGGCATCAAGTTCACTGAAACCGGTGGCGTTTCAATCGAAATCGATGGCCGGGCAAATCCGGAGGGCGGCAGCTTTCTGGACATTATCGTGCGCGATACGGGTATTGGCTTCGACAAGGATGAGGCGGACCGCCTGTTCTTGGAATTTGAGCAGATCGACCACGGCCCCGCGCGGAAGTTCGGTGGAACCGGTCTTGGTCTGGCGATCGCCCAGCGGCTTGCCAATTTGATGGGCGGTTCAATCAGGGCGGCCTCTGAAGCCAATCGCGGCGCGGCCTTTTCCGTCACTCTTCCGGTGCCCGAAGCCCTGGAGCCAGGTTACGCGAACAAACCTTTCCTCGGCAAATCGGTCGCGGTCATCAGCACAAGCCAGGTTGAGGGCCCCCTCCTTTGTGACCGCTTGGCACAGGAAGGCGCGGACGTTGCTCTCATGACGCCGGGTGCGGATGATTTGAGCGAAAAGCTGGCGCATGCGGATCTTGTTGTCGTAGACAATGCATCCGTTGCCGACAGTGCCGGATGGTTGGTCGCCGCTCGGCTTGCGGGATGTAATGCGCCAGCGGTTGTTCTGATCACACCGACCGAGCGGGACCGGCTGGATAGGCTGCGCGAGGCCGGGTTTGCCGCCTATTTGATCAGGCCGGTGCGCACGGACACCCTTGGCCAGGTTGTGCGCGGCCTTCTTGATGACGACAAGGCAGACCGGGTCTGGGATGCAGGCGTTGAACCAAAGTCCGGCGGTCAGGAACCCTCTGGTGCCGCGGCGAACAGCCGTCCGCTCCGGCTTCTTGTTGCCGAGGACAACGACATCAACCGGCTGCTTGGAGAAGCGTTGTTGCGCAAGCTTGGTCATGAGCCGACGATGGTCGTGGATGGAGAAAGGGCGGTAGAGGCGGCTGCCGATACCGATTTCGACGCGATACTTATGGATCTCCATATGCCGGGTCTTGACGGTGTAGAGGCGATCGAGAAAATCCGCGCCCACGAACAGGATCACAACAGACCGCAGGTTCCGGTTCTCATGGTAACGGCAGATGTGATGCAGGACGCGAGGGAGCGTGCAACGGCTGCGGGCGCCGCAGGGTATTTAACCAAGCCGCTGTCAGAAGACGCAATCCGCACAGCCCTCGACCAATTGGCAAAACCTTAGGCGGGTAAACACCTTAGCGATTCTGGCAGACGGCGTGTGCCTAATATGATAAAACAGCGGCCCGACAACAACTTGATGGCTTTTTCTGCCGAACGTCATCGATTTGTCGGAAAACTATGCTTTACGGCACCATTAAATGTGCTTCAGCCGATGTGTCTTGTTGTTTCGGCGGAAGCCATTCGGAAACCCGAGAAAACCGGCAGGCGGTAAATACCTGCGGGCGAAATGTGGCGAACAACAATAGGGGCCCTTCATCCATGATGCGGGCGGCAATGTTTTCTCCGAGGAAAATTGTTCGGAAATTTACTCCGGCAATCCGGCCTGTGCCGCTGCGCGAAGGTGCTGGTGCTGTTCCTGCTGTAGATGATGGCGCGTCCCGATTGAAAGAAAGCCTTGGACGCATTGGGTCCCTGGAAGTCCGTCTTGCCCGGAATTTCAAGGAAGTGAAAAAGGCGCAGCGCTTGCGCTACCAGGTTTTTTACGAGGAAATGTCGGCCGTTGCCGATAGCCACACCCAGGCTACCCGGCGCGACTCAGATCCATTCGACAGCTGTTGTGATCATATGCTGGTCATTGATCATGCCTCTTTGAAGCGCAACAAGCTTGGTCGCCAGAAGCCGGAAATTGTCGGCACTTACCGTTTGCTCCGCCAGGAAATCGCCGACCGCCGCGGCGGGTTTTACACCCAGGGCGAATACGACATTCAAAAGCTGATTGATGCAAATCCCGGCAAACGGTTTCTGGAGCTAGGGCGTTCCTGTGTCTTGAAGCCCTACCGGAACAAGAAAACGGTCGAACTGCTTTGGCACGGCGTCTGGTCGTACATCCTCATGCACAAGATCGACGTCATGGTCGGTTGTGCCTCGATTGAAGGTACAAACCCGGATAATCTTTCTAGCCAACTGGCCTTTTTGCATCACAACGCCAGAGCGCCAAAAGAATGGCGGGTGACCGCATTGCCGGAACGATATGTTGAAATGAACCGCCTGCCGGCTGACAGTATCAATCAGAAAGAAGCCCTGCGGGCCCTGCCGCCTCTGGTGAAAGGCTATTTGCGCCTGGGTGCCTTCATTGGCGATGGCGCTGTGGTTGATCATCAATTTGGAACCACGGATATTCTGGTGATCATGCCGGTGTCTGAGCTGAATTCGCGTTATGTGAACTATTACGGCGCCGACGCCAGCCGTTACGCCGCATAAACGCACTAACTCGAAGCCACAATTTTATCCAACGGCTTGAGAAATTTGCTTTCGTATTTTCTTAAGCAAATGCTGTTTTTCCGAACATTCGATCGCTATCAAAACCGCCTCAGCGGCCAAAACTTAACGCCCCCTTAAATTGCCGCAATCTATGGTCATTCCGGGGATCGGCGGCAGTTCTGCCGTTGATGATTACGGGACGGCACTGCGCGATGGCACGCAAGGCAAAACGCACCAAACGGATCGAACCTGTGATGGGGGACGACGGCGGCAAAAAGCTCGACCTGCGCCCTTCCGCACGGGACCGGTCTGCTGCGCCGGCCTCCAAGAAACCGGGCCCGAAATCCCGCAAGTCACCCGCTAAATCGAAGGCCAAGTCCACCGCGAAAAAGCCAGCAAGAAAAAGTGGCGGGGGCAAGGGCAGAGGTCCTTCCTCCCGCAAGAAGAGTGCAAAGGCAAGGAAGGGCTCATGGGCCACGTGGCTGGTCAAGCGCACGGTCTATTGGGGCAGTGTCCTCAGCATTTGGGCCGGCATTATCGTCGTTGGAATCATTGGCTATTATGCTGCCTATCTTCCGCCGACCTCGGAATGGAAGGTCCCGCAACGGCCGCCGAACGTGAAGATCGTGTCGGGGCAGGGAGATCTGATCGCCAACCGCGGCGACACAGGTGGTGAGGCCGTCCGCCTGGAACAACTGCCGCCCTATGTTCCCAATGCGGTGATCGCGATTGAAGACCGGCGCTTCCGCATGCATTTCGGCATCGACCCGCTTGGTTTGGTACGCGCGGCTTATGTGAATTTCACCTCCGGAAATCTTGTCCAGGGCGGATCGACCCTTACGCAGCAGCTGGCCAAAAACCTGTTCCTGGAACCGGATCGTACGATCAAGCGGAAGATTCAGGAGCTGGTCCTCGCCTTCTGGCTGGAGGCGGAATTCTCCAAGGACGAAATCATCGAGATGTATCTGAACCGGGTTTATTTCGGTGCAGGTGCCTTCGGGGTTGATGCAGCAGCCCGGCGGTATTTCGGAAAGTCCGCCCGGCTTTTGACAGTTGCAGAGGCTGCAACCCTTGCCGGGCTCTTGAAGGCGCCGTCACGCTATTCGCCAACGCGCAATCCGGATCTGGCAGAAACCCGGGCACAGCTGGTTCTCGCCGCGATGAATCAGGAAGGATACATCACTTCGCAGGAGGCAACGACTGCTCTGGCAGCGCCTGCAACGGCGGTCCGGCGCCATATCACAGCCAGCGAAAACTACGCGGCTGACTATGTCATGGATGTGTTGCCGCATTTCGTAGGCTCGTTTGATACCGACATCATCGTTGACACCACAATCGATCTTTCCATGCAGCGGGCCGCAGAAAACGCCTTGCGCACCGCGATAGCGGACAACCGCAGCAAACTCGGCGTAAGCCAGGGCGCAATCGTTACAATGGATACGGCCGGTGCGATCCGCACGCTGGTCGGTGGAGCCGACTACGGCAAGAGCCAGTTCAACCGCGCAGCCTATGCCAAACGGCAGCCGGGATCTGCCTTCAAACCATTTGTCTATCTGGCGGCGCTGGAGGCCGGGCTGACACCAGAGACCGTCCGGCAGGATCAGCCGATCAGGTTCAAGGGCTGGGCGCCGAAAAACTATACAAACAAGCACTATGGACCGGTAAACCTGACGCAAGCCCTGTCCATGTCGCTCAATACGGTTGCGGCCCGTCTTGTTTATGAGGTGGGTGCCAAGAAAGTTATTCATACCGCCAAGCGCTTGGGCGTATCGTCGGAGCTTAAGCCGAACCTCTCCATTTCCCTTGGAACTTCAGAAGTGACACCGCTGGAAATCGCGGGTGCCTATGTGCCGTTTTCAAACGGAGGCTATGGCGTGTTGCCTCATATCATCCGGCGCATCCGTACCGTCGACGGCAAGTTGCTTTATTCGCGCAAAGGTGACGGACCCGGCCGCGTCATGGACCGTAGACATGTTGGGCAGATGAACCGGATGATGTCCGAAACCCTGATGACAGGAACCGGTAAAAAGGCCCAACTGGCT
Organism: Roseibium sp.; assembly: GCA_965230705.1. GTDB lineage: Bacteria > Pseudomonadota > Alphaproteobacteria > Rhizobiales > Stappiaceae > Roseibium. Next base: position 2,438,824 of record CBDDLN010000002.1, read on the forward strand.
GATTACCGCCCTGCAGGCGGCAAGACTGGCACCAGTCAGGATTTCCGAGATGCCTGGTTCATTGGTTATACTGGCAATCTGACGACCGCCGTCTGGCTGGGCAATGACGACAATTCCCCGACCAAAAAGGCTACTGGCGGTTCCCTCCCCGCGACGGTCTGGAAAGAGACCATGGAGCGCTCCCATAAGGATATCCCGGTAGCCAATCTTCCAGGTGTTCCGGACGCGCCGGTCCGGGTAGCGGCTCCCGTTGCAAAGTCGCCCAAACCGCCGGCAAATGTCGGCGGTGGCGCGGATCACCAGGATCCAGCCGAAGAAAAACGCAGAGGCCCGCTCAATCTGCTCAAAAGCCTGTTCGGTGGCTAGAGATGCTTATCCAGGAAAGCTTTTACCCGCTCGATTGAGGTTGTGTGGGCTTTCTCGTCGTATTCCAGCCAATGCACATTTCCGAACGCACCCGGAATTTGAAATCCGCTACCCAGAGACTTGTTGTCGAAGGCATGGAAAGCGCTTGGGAACACTTCCAGGTCAAGACTGTTCTGGTTCCGGGCTTGTAAGGCAGTGCAATCCTTTGCAGGTGTCCAATCGTCCCGTGCTCCAATGAGCACAAGTGCGGGTCCTTCAATTTTTCTGTCCGCAATGCAATAGGGATAGAAGGCAATCGAAGCCTTGAATGGGAATCCGAGCCTTTGAGAGAGACCAGAAGAGGCCGACAGGGCGAGAGATGTCACGCCGCCAGCAGACCAGCCCATTACGGCGATCCGACCTCCATCAACAAAAGGTTGGCGCTTTAGATAATTCAGGGCACCGATCGCATCCAGCACCCGTCCGTTTGCGGATGCTGACCCTCCAACGCCATCGCATCGTTGAATAAGGCTTCTTGGCCGGTAGCTGTCGACAAGAAGCGTCACATAACCTGCTTCGTTGAGCAGTTTGGCCCAGTCCATGTTCGATTGCTGAATACCGCCGCACCCATGCATTAGGATGACTGCCGGATATGATCCGGCCTTCTCTGGCTGGCCGAGATGTCCCCAAATAGGGGTGCCCGGTCCTTGTTCTGCCGGATTTGCATCGCCGCCGGGAAAAGCGGCACTGTCAAAATGCACCACCTTCGTTCCGGCCTGGACAGCGCCTGAAAAGGATAGGCCGAACAGAACAACGGCGGCAGTGAGGATGACTAGTCTGATCATGGACCCCTCCCGGTTGCCGATTTTATGCAGCAGTCAGCCTTATGTGGGAATTGGAGAGGGTATCTTCCACCCTGGCCAACGTTACGTCCGGATGCCCAAGGAGCGTTTATCCATAGCTGTGCAGCTTAAGTCCGTTTTCTTTCAACCACTTGCGTGCGGACGGGGTATGCGGGGCCAGCTCTTCGCAAAGGCGCCAGAACCGAGGTGAATGGTTCATTTCCTTTAGGTGAGCCACTTCATGGGCAGCGACATAGTCGAGAATTTCGGGCGGAGCGAGAATGAGCCGCCAGGAAAACGAAAGCCGGCCATTGGAGGCGCAAGATCCCCAGCGGCTCTTGGTATCACGGACAGAAATTGCGGAAACCTTCTTGCCGATCCTGTCGGCATGAACCTGGGTGGTTTCTGTCAGATCCTTACGGGCTTCCGATTTCAACCAGTTCGTCAGCTTGCGCGGAATATGATCTGGAGCACCGGGAACATGCAGTTCTAATTGTCCCTCAAAGCCCGCGCCTTGAGATACCAATCCACGCAGTTTTCCGGTCTCAACGATCATGTGGTCCACGCCGCGAATCGGGATGCAATTGCCCGGACTAAAGGTAACCTGGTCCGGCCGCCGATCGAGCCTTTCCAAAAGCCAGTGAATATGCTGCAGGACAAAGCGCTCCGCCTTTTGCGCATCACCCCCCTTGGGAACGGTGAGCACAGGTCCGGAGTTGTCGGCCGGAAGCCGCAAAAGATACCGGCGGGCTCTCGTATCAGCGCGCAGGCGGACGCGTACCGTCGTCTCGTCCGACTTAAGCTCGATATGTTCGGGAAGCTTGCGTTTGCGCGCTCTAAGCAGCATTTGGATCCAGGTTGGCAAGAAAGCGAATCGGTCACTGGACAGGATAACGGCCTTCTTAAAACGACGAAAGCGGCGCAAAAGGCGCCGCTCTCGGTCAGGTCAGATTGAAATAACCTGCCAGGTCAGTTCGCATCCGGAGCGGAAGGCCGGCCGCGATTGGCCATGAACCTGTCGAATTCTTCCTGGTCGCGTGCCCTGCGGAGCTCGCGCAAGAAGTCATCGAATTGAGCGCGCATTTCATCGAGTTTCGCGCGTTCTTCTTCCAGCCGCTTCAACTCGCGTTCCCGGTAGTCGTCAAAGGCGACGTTGCCGGTACGGGCATAAGCGGTACCCTGTGCCATTTGGTCCATTGCTCCTTTCAGCGGGCTATCACGCCATTGGTCCCGCGCATCCCGCGCCATGCCGTGGAACCTGTCTCCCCACAGGATGTAGGCGAGCATGGCAAGTCCGAGCGGCCAGAAGACCACGAACCCAAGGACCATCAGTCCAATGGTAACAGGTGTCCAGGCTGGTTTAATCGAACAGCTTGCAGTCGTCATCGTCCTATCCAAGATTGACATCAACCCTTTTGACATGGGGATCAATTTGGCTCTGTTCAAGCGTTCGTGAGCGGAAAATGCCTGTGCGTTATCTTTTGCCAGGCACAAAAAAGGCCTCCTGCACTGTCCTGCAGAAGGCCTCTTTAATCTATGTTTTACAGGTATTTAGCTGACAGCTTCCGTCAGCTTTTTCGCCTGATTAATCCAGTTGTCCCGCGCGATACGTCCGCGGAAGTCCAGTTTGTCATCAAGCGCTTCGATTTGTTTTTTTGTGAGACCGGCGATTTGCCAGAAGTGGAAAATCCCGGCTTCGTTAAGGGCCTTTTCCAGTTTCGGTCCGACACCTGAAATGGCCTTGAGATCGTCAGCAACGCCTTCCGGCTTGGCAAGCAGGATTTCAGTCAGATCGCCGGTTTTGGCCGCTGGTTTCTTGGCTGTAGTTGGCTTTTCGGCAGCAACCGGTTTTGCAGGAGCTTTTGCCGGTTTTTGGGTAGCCTTGGGCTTCTTGTGCTCTCCGCCCCGGTTGGACTGGATGAAGTCGAGAACCCGCGGTGCGATTTCAGAACGCCAGCGCGATCCGTTGAAAACGCCGTAGTGGCCGACACCTGGCTGTTCGTAGTGGACTTTCATGTCGTCCGGCAGGCTGGAGCACAACGCGTGGGCCGCACGGGTCTGGCCGCGGCCGGTGATGTCATCCTTTTCACCTTCAACCGTCATCAGTGCGGTCCGGTGGATCTTGGAACAGTCAACCAGCGTATCGCCATGCATCATCGTGCCCAGAGGCAGAGAATGTTCGATGAACACGGTTTCAACGGTCTGAAGATAGAACTCGGCGGTCAGATCCATGACTGCCAGATATTCGTCATAGAAGTCGCGGTGCTTTTCAGCACTGTCACCATCGCCTTCCACCAGATGCTGGAAGAAATCCCGGTGAGCCGTCACATGGCGGTCCATGTTCATGCTCATGAAACCGGAGAGCTGCAGGAAGCCGGGATAGACTTCGCGCATGAAGCCGGGATGCGGGAACGGCACCTTCATGATGACATTGCGGCGGAACCAGTCGATATCCTTGTGCTGGGCAAGGTCATTGACCGCAGTCGGCGCGACGCGGGTGTCAATCGGGCCACCCATCAGGGTCGCTGTCGCCGGGACATAGGGATCGTCCCGCCCTTCCATCACCGCAACGGCCGCCAGGACCGGAACGGACGGCTGGCAGACGCCCAGCACATGCGTGTCAGGCCCGAGGAAGTGCAGCATCGAAATGATGTAGTCGATGTAGTCGTCGAGGTCGAACTTGCCATCCTGAATCGGAACCATACGGGCATCGATCCAGTCAGTGATATAGACATCGGCTTCCGGCATCAGCGCTTCGACGGTGCCGCGCAGCAGCGTGGCATAGTGGCCGGACATCGGCGCGACGATCAGGATCTTCGGATCGTTCGGACGGTTTACGCCACTGCGCTCGAACCGGACCAGATCACAAAAAGGCTGGCTCCAGACCACCTTTTCTGTAACGGAGGTGCGAACACCGCTGACGGTTGTTTCATCCAGACCGAACTCGGGTTTGCCGTAGCGGCGGGTCATCCGTTCCAGAACTTCGCACCCGGCAGCGACTGATTTGCCGTAGTTGGTGTGTGACAACGGATTCAACGGATTTTGAAAATAGAGCCGCGTCATATCCGCAGCGGCGCGCATGGGTCCCATTACCGCATGGTTCAATTCATATAGATGGTAATACGGCACAGGCGCGCCTCCTAGCTCGTCGGATCGAATGTCGTTTTTATTGCCGCTTTTGCATCGCAACAGGATAGGACAAAGCAGTCCCAACGATCAATACCGTTTAAACCCCGTACTTTAGGCGAAGAAACAAATGTTTTTCAGGAAAACATCCCAAGCGGAAACCGCTTGATACTGCGGTGCAAAATTAGAAGATGTCTAACGAAAAGAGAGATTTATTTAAAAACGATAAAGCGCTCTACAGTGATTAGGCCGCGAGATCTGCAACCACAGCATCGAGTACAAAAAATCCTTCGCGTGTTACGCGAACCCGGTTTTCCCCCAATTGCTCGACCATTTTATGTTGCAAAAGGTCGGATATCCGCTTCGGGTCGATGCTTCTATGCGCCAGCGCCTCGAATCTGGCCAAATCGACGCCTTCAACAAGGCGCAGGCCCATCAGCAGGTATTCGTCACCGAGTTCTTCTTCTGTCAGCCCGGTGTTTTCATTCATGCCGTGGCCGTGAGTCTCGACATTTTCCAGCCAGGTTTCCGGATGGCGTTCTATTGCAGTTGCCCGTTTGGTTGCACCGACGCCTATCCGTCCATGAGCGCCCGGGCCTGTGCCGACATAATCGCCATAGCGCCAGTAGACCAGATTGTGCCGGCATTCGGCGCCAGGCCTGGCGTGGTTGGAGACTTCGTAGGCTGGCAGGCCGTGTGCCTCAGTCACCTGCTGGGTCAACTCATAGAACTCAGCGGCAAGATCCGGACCTGGAACCTGGAGTTTGCCGGCCTCATGCAGGTTGAAAAACGGCGTGCCTTCCTCAATGGTCAGCTGGTAGAGCGACAAATGATCGGCGGCCAGGCCAATTGCTTCTTCCAGCTCGACCTTCCAGTCCTGCAGGCTCTGGTCAGGGCGGGCGTAAATCAGATCGAACGACAGCCGGGGAAAGGTTGAACGCGCGATTTCAATGGCCTTCCGCGCGGTATCTGCATCATGCAGCCGGCCGAGCATCTTCAGATCGTGATCGCGCAGAGACTGCACACCGAGGGACATGCGGTTGACACCTGCAGCCCGGTAACCCTTGAACCTGCCAGCCTCGACGCTCGATGGATTGGCCTCCATCGAAATCTCGGCATCTGGATCCATCGGCCATAGACCTGAAATGGTACTCAGGATCTGCTCTACTGTGCCCGGGTCCATGAGCGATGGCGTACCGCCGCCAAAAAACACCGATTGCACGGTCTTGCGGCCTGTCATTTCGGCGAAATGAGAGAGTTCCCGCTTGAACGCCTGCACATAGCGTTCCTGATCGATTTGCTGATGCCGGACATGGGAATTGAAATCGCAATAAGGGCACTTGGCCGCGCAGAACGGCCAGTGCACATAAATCCCGAAACCACCATCTGGTGTTTGAACCGGCGAGCTGTTCATCAGTTCTCCAGGCAAGCCTTCTTGAAGAGCAGGAACGCACGGGAGCGGTGAGACAGCGCACTGCCGTCATCTATCCCGCCGTGTTTCTCTTCGCTTGTCATTTCGCCAAACGTCCGGTCATGACCGTCCGGTTGGAACACCGGATCATAGCCGAAGCCCTGATCTCCACGCGGTGGCCAAACCACCGTACCTTCCACTTCACCGCGGAAAAACTCGGTATGGCTGTCCGGCCATGCAAGGCACAAGACCGCGACAAAAGAACTGCGGCGTTCATCCGGGGCCTGTGCGTTCTGTCCTTGCAGCTTTTCCTCAATGTTGCGCATGGCCATGGCAAAGTCCTTGTCCGGACCAGCCCAGCGCGCGGAATAGATACCAGGATCGCCATTCAGAGCAGCCACGCAAAAGCCGCTGTCATCAGCGAGCGCAGGCAGACCGGAGGCCGTTGCGGCCGCAACCGCCTTCAGCTCTGCGTTTGCTTCAAACGTCAGGCCGGTTTCTTCCGGTTCCGGCAAATCGAGGTCACCTGCGGAGACCACGTCGAAGCCGTAAGGCGCAAGCAGCTCGTTGATCTCGCGGATCTTGCCCTTGTTGTGGCTGGCAACTACCAGTTTGCCAGGCTGCAATTTGCGATGCGCCATTGGCCTATCCTCAGAGAATCGCCATCTTTTGAAGATCGACCAAGCGGCCGATACCTTGTTTTGCAAGGCCGAGCAGTTGTCCGAATTCGTCCTCGGAGAAAGGAGCACCTTCCGCGGTGCCTTGAATCTCCACAATGCCGCCGGATCCGGTTATGACGAAGTTGGCGTCGGTTTCCGCAGTGCTGTCCTCGGCGTAGTCGAGATCAAGCACCGGCGCGCTTTGGTAGATGCCACAGGAAATGGCGGCAATGTGATCCTTGATGACCGGTTTGGTCACCATGTCACGGGCTTTCATCCACTCGATGCAGTCACGCAGCGCCACCCAGGCGCCGGTAATGCTGGCAGTCCGCGTGCCGCCGTCGGCTTGAATTACGTCACAGTCGACAGAAATTTGGCATTCGCCGAGCGCTTCCAGATCGACGACAGCGCGCAAGGAACGGCCGATCAGGCGCTGAATTTCCTGGGTCCGGCCGGATTGCTTGCCAGCACTTGCCTCGCGGCGCATCCGGTCGCCAGTCGCGCGCGGCAACATGCCGTATTCGGCGGTCACCCAACCACGCTGCTGGCCGCGCAACCAGGGTGGAACACGCTCTTCCAGGCTTGCCGTGCACAACACGTGGGTATCGCCGAATTTAACCAGGCATGAGCCTTCGGCATGTTTGGAAACTCCCCGCTCAAGGGTTACGGCGCGGAGTTCGTCGGCGGCACGTTTGGATGGACGCATCAAGGACCTCTTGTCATTCCGGTAATTTGAAGCGGATTGCCTCAATCCCGCAGCGGCGTTGTAGACCCTGAATCAGCGGCAGGTAAAGGCCTGCATGTGCAATGAAGCCGATTTGCGCCTATATCTTATGACAGCACATGTGAAAGTCCCGGAAGTGGGATGGGTTCACATTGCACATTTGGAGGCGTAGCTCTTGAGTTTGAGCGATCTAGACAAGCGGTCCCGTGAGATCTTCCGGTCGATCGTGGACACCTATCTGGCAACCGGCGAGCCTGTGGGATCGCGTAATGTGTCCAGGAACCTTGCGGTCAATCTGTCGCCCGCCTCCGTCCGCAATGTTATGGCGGATCTTGAACATATGGGGCTATTGCATTCGCCTCATACCAGCGCTGGACGCTTGCCGACAGAAATCGGATTGCGGTTCTTTATCGACGCGCTTCTGGAGGTCGGTGACCTTACCCAGGAGGAGCGTGAGCAGATCGAAGTTCAGGTGCGCGCCTCACGCAATGCCAACTCTGCAGAGCAGGTTCTAACGGAAGCCAGCCAGATGCTGTCTGGCCTTTCCAGCGGGGCAGGCGTTGTCCTGACCCACAAGACGGATATGCGGCTCAAACACATTGAATTCGTCCGGATCGAGCCGCAAAAAGCCCTTGCGGTTCTCGTCGGTGAGGACGGTTCGGTTGAAAACCGGATTGTGGATCTGCCGCCAGGCCTTCCCTCTTCCGCACTGGTCGAGGCAAGCAATTATCTCAATGCCCATCTGCAGGGCCGTACAATCGGTGACGTTCGCCGGGAGCTTGAAAAGGTCAGGGAAGCCGATCTGGCGGAGCTCGATTTGCTCAGCCGGAAGGTGGTTGATGCCGGCCTTGCGGTCTGGAGCGGAACGTCTGCTGATGATCCTGGCACCTTGATTGTCCGCGGCCGGTCAAATCTCCTGACCGATCTGGAAGCGGTGGAAGATCTTGAACGCATCCGCCTGCTGTTCGATGATCTGGAGAACAAGCGCGATCTGATTCAGCTGCTGGGCCTTGCCGAAAAAGGTGATGGCGTCCGGATTTTCATCGGGTCGGAAAACAATCTGTTCTCCCTCTCTGGTTCTTCCCTTGTTGTTTCGCCCTATCGGGACAGCAATCAGAGAATTGTCGGTGTGCTCGGCATAATCGGGCCGACCCGCCTCAATTATGCGCGGGTCATTCCGATGGTCGACTACACCGCCAAGCTCGTCAGCAAAGTCCTCGGTTAGACAGAGAACATAGTTGCGCTGGTCGGGAAACCAACCGCCGTGAGTTCTTGTGCTGGTCAGAAAACGAAATCGGCCGAACTCAGGTCCGAAATCTCTGCGCCCCGGATTACGACGGACGAGCCTGTTCCCAATTGAATGGACGTGTGGGTAAAACCGACATCCTGAAATTCCGAAGCGTTGCTAACCACATCATTAAACGAGTTGAAATTCCCTAGTTCACTCAAGTCGATTATGTCCTGACCGGTAGTGAAAAGGTAAATCACATCATTTCCGGAATTTTCTGCAAAATAATAGAATTCTGTCCCTGCCGACGATCCGCTCAAGGTATCGTCACCGGCACCACCCCAGATGGTGTCCGCCCCCCGGCTTGCATTGATGTTGTCATTTCCATCACCGCCGAATACGAGATTTGAGGTTACATCTTCGACGCTGCCATCTAGAAGCCAGATGCCGTCATCACCAGCTCCGGCGTAAACGGTGTCGTTGCCGCCACCGGCGAAAATGTTGTCTTCACCATCATCCTTGCCGCCATAGAAAATGTCGTTTCCATCGCCTCCCCGTAGGACGTCAGAGCCAGCTCCTCCGCCAATGGTGTCGTCATAATCTCCGCCTTCGATGGAATCGAAACCGGCTCCGCCCCACAGTTCGTTATCGCCATTGGCGCTTTCGCCACCCGACCGGTCGTCACCAGCGATACTGTCGTTTCCATCGCCCCCGCCGATGGTGTCGCGGCCCTGTTCACCGGTCAGATAATCGTTTCCGGCCCCTCCGAAAAATACGTCGTTGCCGGCCCCGCCCCACACCGTATCGCCTGATACATCGTCGGCGCCGGCATAGATGCTGTCATTGCCTTCGTAAGCGTTGATAAAATCGGCGTCTGCAGTGCCAACCAATACTTCGCTGTCTGAGGTTCCATGAATACTGGCCATGGGATGCTCCCCTAAAGTTATAAAAAATGATCTTGCGGCATGTGAAACTTTGCTGGAATTCAGCTTCCTTTAAGGTAAGCATTGAACTCAATTGGATTCGGAAAGGCAACATTTTCCGCAGAATCGGACCAAATCTTCACGATCTGGGAAATTCCGCCGGAAGCATTCGGTTTCAGGATTTGTGATCGCCTGTTCTCAAAGCAATGTGTTATCCGTCGGGAAAATGACTTTTCAAACCGGACACACCCGATGCTGACACCTGCCGAATTGGAACGTTACGCCCGCCATATTGTCATGCGGGAAATCGGCGGACCCGGCCAGCAGAAGCTGAAAAATGCGCGTGTATTGGTTATCGGTGCCGGCGGCCTAGGTGCTCCGCTGCTGCAGTACCTGGCAGCCGCTGGTGTTGGTACTCTGGGCGTCGTTGATGATGACACCGTTTCCCTGTCCAATCTGCAGCGCCAGGTAATCCACGACACCGATCAGCTCGGTGAACCAAAGGTAGCCAGTGCAGCTGAGGCGATTGCCCGGCTGAATCCGAACGTCAAGGTCGAGCCGCATCCGGCGAGGATCGCCGGGCACAATGCTATGTCGCTCGTTAGCCAGTACGATTTCGTGGCGGACGGGTCGGACAATTTCAGCACCCGGTACCTTGTGTCGGATGCCTGCTTCTTTGCCAAAAAGCCCCTGGTCACAGCAGCTGTTGGCCAGTTTGACGGATCCATCACCACGCTGCGGCCTTTCGAGGCCGGCACGGACGGTGAGTTGAATCCGACCTATCGCTGCCTGTTTCCAGAAAAACCACGCGATGGCCTTCTACCGACATGTTCAGAGGCCGGTGTGCTTGGCGCACTTACCGGCATCATGGGGACAATGCAGGCAATGGAAATTATCAAGGAAATTACCGGCGTAGGCGAAAACCTGGTTGGGCGCCTGATGATGTTTGACGCCCGCTCCTTCCGAATGGAAACCATTAAATATCGAAGGTCACCGAAAAATCCGCTTCATGGCGATCAACCCAAAACCTGGGCGGAGCTGCTTGAAGACGCGTAGCCAGTTCGGGGCAAAAAGACAGTCCGATACAAAAACCGCGGCGCTGGGCACCGCGGTTTAATAAGAGCAGAAATTCTGCGTCGCTTAGTTCGGCTGTGCCTGAGGCGCTTGCTGGGCCTGCTGTGCCATGTTCTGGCGGTACAACTGCGCAAAGTCGATCGGGTCCAGCAGCAGCGGCGGGAAACCGCCATTGCGGGTTGCTTCGGCCAGGATGTTGCGCGCGAACGGGAAAAGCATGCGCGGGCACTCGATCATAACGAACGGGTGCATGTGTTCCTGCGGAACTCCGGTAATACGGAAGATACCCGCATAAACCAGTTCCACGTTGAACATCACCATGTCCGGGCGCTCGGCCTTGGCATTCAGCGTCATGACGACTTCGAACTGGTCTTCACCGAGCGGAACAGCGTTGACATTTACGTTGATGTCGAGCTTCGGCTGCTCTCCCTGCTGCAGGGAGTTCGGTGAATTGGGGTTTTCAAAAGAAAGATCCTTGATGTATTGGCCAAGGATGTTCATTCCAGGAGCCGGTGCTTCCGCGCCTTCCGGCTGAGCTCCAGATTCATTCGTATCAGTCATCGTATCTCGTTCCGTTTCGCGGGTTCCGGTCAGATGGTCGAGATGGCTGACATCTGGACACACAGCTGGCGGCCCGCGTACGCCGCACAACCCCGTTTGCCGGGCTGGCTACCATTTAGGGGCCAAAGGCACAAGTGCAACGGCCTTGCGCAGGGCGTGAAACCGCTTCAAAAAGAGTCATGCATGAATTGCCCGAAGCACATTTACCCCTAAACCAACGCCGGTTGAAACTCGATACGCTGGTCCGCCTGCGCTGGTTGGCAGTCGCCGGTCAGACCGCGGCACTTCTGTTTGTGCACATCGGGCTTGGCTATCCGCTGCCAATCGGAATTGCCTTTTTTCTGGTCGCGCTGTCTGCCTGGCTCAATGTCTATTTGAAGATCAGGTTGCCCTCTTCCCACCGGGTTTCGGAGGGCGCTGCAGCCGTTCAGCTCGGCTACGACATTCTGCAGATGAGTGGATTGCTTTACCTCACGGGCGGATTGGGCAATCCGTTTTCCTTTTTGCTTCTGGCGCCAGTCATGGTCTCTGCGACGGCGCTTTCAGCGTCCAACACCTTGCGTTTGGGCGTTTTGGCCACGCTTTGTGCAAGCCTGCTCGCCGTTTTTCACTTTCCTCTTCCCTGGCCTGGCCCGGAGGAATTCCGCTTACCCGCGGTCTATGCAATCGGGGTCTGGATCGCGCTTGTCCTGTCGCTCGGGTTCATGGCGATCTACGCCTTCCGGGTGGCAGAAGAAGCCCGCCAGCTGGCCAATGCGCTGTCGGCAACCGAACTGGTTCTGGCAAGGGAACAGCATCTCAGCGCGCTTGATGGCCTGGCAACCGCCGCGGCGCACGAACTCGGGACGCCGCTCGCGACAATCTACCTCGCCGCCAAAGAACTGACCGAAGAAATGGATCCGGATGATCCGAACGAGGAGGACATCTCGCTCATCCGTTCCCAATCCGAGCGGTGCCGGGAAATCTTGCAAAAACTGAAGTCTCTCTCAAGCGACGAGGACCGAACCTTTCAGCGCATGCCGGTGTCGCAACTGTTGGAGGACGTTGTGGACCCTCTCAGAGGCTTCGGTTCGGAAATACGCGTGTCGGCGACTGGTGAAGGATCAGAACCTGTCGGGTCACGGAATGCCGCTATCAGATACGGGTTGGGGAACATTCTGGAAAATGCGGTTGATTTTGCCGAGGGGCAGGTTGATGTGTCAGCGACTTGGGATGCGCGTGTATTGAGCATCTCGTTCCGCGATGACGGTCCGGGGTTTGCTCCGGAAGTCTTGTCAAAAATCGGCGACCCCTATGTTTCAGTTCGAAGCACCCGGACTGGGCGCAACTCGACCGGCGGCGGCTTGGGCCTCGGGTTCTTTATCGCTAAGACCCTTCTTGAACGCACTGGCGCAAAGCTGTTTGTCGAAAACCGCGCTCCGCCCGAACATGGTGCGCATATTCGGGTCGCCTGGCCGCGTAGTGCCATTGAGTCGATAGACGATATGGACGGAGTTGAAAATTCCGGCCATAAGGGTTGATACATACGGGATCGATTGTTTGGCAGGGCGGCAATAAAACGGCGCTGGCTGGCATGAATTCGGAACTTTACCGCGGGATTTTACTATGACTGACTCGGACACAGGAATGGCACAGGGTGAAGACAAAAGTCTTCTTATCGTCGATGACGATAAGCCGTTCCAGCAACGTCTCGCGAGATCGATGGAAAAGCGCGGTTTTGAAATAGAAACTGCCGATAATGTTCAGGAAGCGGTGGCCAAAATCGGTGCGAATCCGCCCGCGTTTGCGATTGTCGACATGCGCCTCGACGATGGAAATGGTCTCGATGTCATTGAAAAGATCCACCAGCGCCGGCCGAATGCGCGGGCAATCATTCTGACTGGTTACGGCAATATCGCGACCGCTGTGACGGCAGTCAAACTTGGTGCGATCGATTATCTGGCCAAACCTGCCGATCCCGACGATATTGCGGCCGCATTGGCACGGAAGCCGGAAGACAAGGCCGCGCCTCCCGAAAATCCAATGTCCGCAGACCGGGTGCGTTGGGAGCATATCCAGCGGGTGTACGAGCTCTGTGACCGTAATGTTTCGGAAACAGCGCGCCGTTTGAACATGCATCGCAGGACCTTGCAGCGTATTCTGGCCAAGCGCGCACCCCGATAGGATTCCGGCCGATTTTGCCTTGGTGACTTGGAAATGGCGGCAGGGTCTTGCCCTATCCATGCCATTTTGACTAAGTACCGGGCACAGTATTGGCATTCGGCAATCTTCGGAGACAGTGCATGCGGCATTCGGCTCGCGGCTTTAGACACCTTGTTCTGGCTAAAATGACCGCAGCGGTCATGCTACCGTTTTGTTTTTCAGGGACAGCTTACGCACAAACGCCTCCGGAGACCTTGCGGATCAATGTCGTTCCCGCTGCGCCTGGCATCCGGTCGATAACCATCGACAAGAAATACAAGCCGATCATCAGCCGCGATGATGAAGGCGTAGTGATCGATACTATTGGCAGTGCCGATGGGCCTCCTGCCTGTGAGGCCAGCCTCGAAGTTACGCTGAAGAACAGTCGTATTCTGCACCGGACAATCAATATTTGCTCTGGCAATACATTGACGGTTGATGTTGCTGCCGACGGAAAGCCCGGCTCTGCACGGGTTATCGGCGGAGTTGCCGGCCCTGCAATAACGCCCAGCAAGCCGTCGTCCGCGGAAAAGAATGTCCTGCAGGCCCAACCGTCGGATACGCCCCTGACGCCTGATGCGGCGCCGGGCAACACGTCGGACAACCTGGCTGCGGCTACACTCGAAAATCAGGGCACAAGTGCGAACGCAGTTCCGCAGCCTGATCAGGAAAACAGTGCCATCTCCAAGAAGGATGTTCTCGGCAACAACCTGCCGGCACTTGGATCGGACGATACCCAGCTTCCCGGGCAACAGACATTCGACAGCGCCAATCTGACATCACCTGCAGCGACCGCACAGGAACCGGTTCTGGTCGTGCGGTCTGAAGATCGGATTTGGAGCGCGGATCCTGGTGGGCAAGGCGTTCCCGCTGCGTTGGTTCACGGCGTGCCGGAAACCGATGACACCGATTTCGTCGCAACCTGCCAACCCCAATCAGGCAGTGCGACGATTGTATTCAGTCAGACTTCCGCGGCAACGCGTGAAGGTGTGCCGCAAGCGGTTCAACTGAGCGGCGGTGCCTTCAGTGGCACATACAATGCGATTGGTTCCAATACCAACAATCAGTATGGCCAGTCCTTTCCCGAGATCACCATTGGCCTGACCGATCCGGTTTGGGAGACGATGATCCGGGAAAGCGAACTGACGATCGGCATTGAGGGGACACCGCCTTATTCGGTTTCGCTCAAAGGCAGCGCGCAGCCTGTCCGCCTGTTTGTCGCGACTTGTTCAGCGCCGCAGCAGATCGTGTCCGACAATGGCATTCCGGTTGGCGGAGGGCAGGTTGCCAGTGGCGATGTGTCCTGTTCGGAAGCCGGCCGCATCCGGTCTCTGCAGGGGGAACGGCCTGGGCAAATTGTATTCCGCAATGTCAGCTCTGAGCCGGTTGACGTGAACTGGATCGACTATTCCGGTGGTGAGCGCTCCTATGCCCGCCTTCAGCCGGGTCAGCTCTTGGAACAGCAAACCTTTGTCACCCACGCCTGGCTGGTCCGCGGTGTAAACGGTCAGTGCCGGGGCATCTATATTTCCCAAACGCCCTTTCGAGAGGTGGTGATCCAAAACGCTGCCGCGCCAGTGGGCAACGGGCCGTTGGTCGGGCAGCAGGACTTCACGATGCCATCAGGCCCCATTCCGCCAGGCAACGTTGGCGGCGGCTTTGATTCACCGGTTCAGCCGCAAGGAACACCACAGGCTGTATCAGGTTCTGTTGCTGACTACCTGTGCACCGCCGGGATTGATCTACATGTAACGTTTTCAGCCGATGGCCAATCGGCAACAGTTGCGGAAATGGGTTACGGGACGATTACTCTTGCCAAGGTTCGCGGTGGTTCAAGCATGCATTTTGCTTCAGAAGGGCATGTCCTTCAGGGTCAATTGCAGAATACAACATGGACCCGTCCAGGTTTAAGAGATGTTTTCTGTGCCAAAAGGTAGCACCCGTGGTTACCTTTGATGCATCTAATATGTAAGATAAGTAATAAGTAAAATTGACACTGATTTTTATTGTTGGATTACGTAATATTACGTCGGGTAAATTTTTAATATATTTAGAATACCGTTCTGGGTAAGTTATCCAGGATGGAATGAACCAATGAACTACAATAGGCTCCCTGTTGTCTGGAAAATAACAATTCCAGTCGCCACCATTTTCGTCTTTTCGGTAATGTTGTGCGTCGTAAGTCTCAATTCGCTCTACAATTCGATGCTGCAAGAGCGAATTAATACGATTGAACATATTACAAATACTGCGAAATCTATCGCCGCCTCTTATCACGCGAAAGAAGTGTCAGGTGAAATGAGCCGTGAAGAGGCTCAGAACGCTGCCAAGGCTGCAATTGGTGCGATGCGCTATGAAGGCGACAACTACCTTTTCGTTTTTGACTACAAGTCAGTCACCCTGGTTCATGTCAAAGAGAAGCTCATTGGCAAGGACTTGAGCGATCTTACGGATGCCAATGGCACCCGGATTATCGACAGTCTCGTAAAACAGGCCAAGGCCGGTGGCGGGGAATTGCTTTATCAGTGGCCGCGTGCTGGCAGCGAAACGCCCATCGACAAATGGGGCTGGGCCGAAGGGTTTCAGCCATGGGGCTGGATGATGGGCACTGGCGTCTACGTTGACGACCTGGATGCGGCCTATTGGAGTCAGGCCTTTGTCATCATCGCTTTGACCGCGGTTGGGGCCTTGATTGCATTTGCCATAGCCTTCGTCTCCATCAAGAGCATTGTCAGGCCGGTTACGGCGCTGACCTCAAATATGAATACGCTTGCGGAGGGCAACACCGACATTTCTATTGAAGGTGCGGACCGTGGTGATGAAATCGGTCAAATGGCAGCTGCCATGGAAGTTTTCGTTGGCAACGAGCGGGCCCGGAAGTCCCTTGAGCAGGAACAGATGGCTGCACAGGAAGCGGCCGCGCGTAGTGGCGAGAAAATCCGTAACTTGAGTGCTGATTTTGACGGCCAGATCATGGGAATGATGGAAACTATTGAGACCTCAGTTGCGAAACTGCAGGCCGCATCGGTCGATATGACGAATGGGGCGACCCAAACGACCGAGCAGAGCGAATTGGTGTCTGCTTCATCTACCCAATCAGCTCACAATGTTGAAACCGTGGCTGCTGCTGCCGAAGAACTGTCCGCATCAGTAACGGAGATCCGGCGTCAGGTTGCATCATCGAGCGAAATTGCGGCCAAGGCGGCCTCGGAAGCCACTGCGACCAACGAGCAGATGAATGGCCTGTCTGATGCAGCAGGCCGCATCGGTGAAGTTGTCACGCTGATCCAGGCCATTGCCGAGCAAACCAACCTGCTGGCCCTGAATGCGACAATCGAGGCGGCACGGGCTGGTGAGGCCGGCAAGGGCTTTGCCGTCGTCGCTGCCGAGGTCAAGGAGCTGGCAACACAAACCTCTAAGGCGACGGAAGAAATTTCCAGTCAGATTTCGTCGATCCAGGGCGGAACGCAGCAGGCTGCGGATGCAATTTCCTCCGTCACGGAGATCATCGGCCAGATGAACGAGATTGCCCATTCGATCTCTTCTGCCGTCGAGCAGCAGGGCGCGGCAACACAGGAAATCGCGGAAAATGCCAGCGAAGCTTCCCGGAGCACCCGGGAAGTCACCAACAGTATAGAAAGCGTGTCGGGAGCTGCCGAAAATACCCGCGATGCGGCTTCTGTGGTCGATGCATCTGCCGGCCAACTGGAAGACAATGCGAAGACCCTGCGCCGGCAGGTTGCCGACTTCCTGGACGGTGTCCGCCAAGAATCAGCCGCTTAGCATCGGAAGAGAATCAGTCTGACGCAAGGTGCTGCAAAGCAGGTTTGTTTGCATGGAAGCCGGTCGGTTCAGGCATGGAAGTGGGGTGTTTGAATAGAAAGTGGCCATAAGGGCCAAAAAAATTCCTTGCGGAACCCGTCCTGATCATACATTGGCAACTTTACCAATTGGCCGTCTGGGAGAATTCCCAGGCGGCTTCTTTGTGCAGCAAGACGCTGCGTTAACTATTATAAACCGTTATTGCAGTTATCAGCTGCCGGTATGCCCAGTTCTGGATGGCGGAAATCCAGCAAAATGAAAAGTCCAAACGAAGAGGAAAACTGTTAACCAATACCCGCCTAGACGTGGTCAACGCACAAGAAAAGGCAAGTCACATGTTCTTTGCACGATGGCCACTATCCTGGAAGGTCAGTCTTCCCGTCCTGACGGTTTCCGCATTCACAGCCTTGTTGATCGCGATCAGTCTTTCGTCACTGCATTCTGCGATGCTGAAAGAACGGCTGAGCAAGATTGAAGATCTGACGGTTTCCGCAAAGTCAATCGCAGCTTATTTCCACAATAAGGAACAATCGGGCGAAATGAGTTT
The DNA here is from genome assembly GCA_965230705.1 of Roseibium sp. Classification (GTDB taxonomy): domain Bacteria; phylum Pseudomonadota; class Alphaproteobacteria; order Rhizobiales; family Stappiaceae; genus Roseibium. The sequence continues at coordinate 2,456,267 of CBDDLN010000002.1, forward strand.
CGCGGATGCTCAGGCTGCCGCAAAAGCCGCAATCGGTGCAATCCGTTTCGAAGGCGACAAGTATATATTCGTCTATGATTACAACGGTGTGAGCGTTGTTCACCCGAAGGCTTCATTTGTTGGAACCAATCGAATTGAATCCACCGACAAAAACGGCCTGAAAACCGTTCAGGAAATGATCAAGGCCGCCAAGGCAGGTGGAGGTGAGGTCAAATACTATTGGCCAAAACCAAATTCGGACGTTCCATTGGCAAAACATAGCTGGAGTTCAGGTTTTGAACCCTGGTCCTGGATGATTGGAACCGGCGTTTATATGGATGACCTGAACGCAGCCTTTTGGAATGAAGCCGCAATGATCGGCTTGATTGCTATCATTGGTGCTGTTGTGGCGCTGGCAATCGCTTACCTTTCTGCGCGCAGTACCATCCGGCCCATGGCAGCCCTGACAGCCAACATGAGCACGCTCGCTAATGGGAACTCGGATATCGTCATCGAAGGCGTTAATCGCGGCGATGAAATCGGGCGGATGGCGGCTGCCATGGAAATCTTCGTTGGCAACGAACGGGCCCGGAAATCTCTTGAGCAGGAACAGTTGGCAGCACAGGAAGCAGCTGCACGCAGTGGTGAGAAAATCCGTAGCTTGAGCGCAGAATTCGACTGTCAGATCACGGGCATGATGGAAACAATCGAGACTTCGGTTGCCAAACTGCAGTCCGCATCGGTCGACATGACCAATGGGGCGGCCGAGACAACGGAACAGAGCGAACTGGTCTCCGCATCATCCACCCAGTCGGCACACAACGTTGAAACCGTGGCTGCCGCCGCTGAAGAACTGTCCGCGTCGGTCTCCGAGATCCGGCGCCAGGTTGGTTCATCCAGCGAAATTGCGGCCAAGGCAGCCTCAGAGGCAACAGCGACCAACGAGCAGATGAACGGCCTGTCGGAAGCAGCCGGGCGCATTGGCGAAGTTGTCACGCTCATTCAGGATATCGCCGAGCAGACCAATCTGCTGGCCCTGAATGCGACGATCGAGGCGGCACGGGCTGGTGAGGCCGGCAAGGGCTTTGCGGTTGTTGCTGCCGAGGTCAAGGAGTTGGCAACGCAAACCTCCAAGGCAACGGAAGAAATCTCCAGTCAGATTTCTTCGATCCAGGGCGGAACCCAGCAGGCTGCGGAAGCAATTTCGTCCGTCACGGAGATCATCGGCCAGATGAACGAGATTGCCCATTCGATTTCTTCTGCCGTCGAGCAGCAGGGCGCGGCAACACAGGAAATTGCCGAGAATGCCAGCGAGGCGTCCCGGAGCACCCGGGAAGTCACCAACAGTATTGGCAGTGTGTCAGCGGCGGCCGAGGGGACTCGGGATGCTGCATCGGTGGTTGATGCATCCGCCGGCCAGCTGGAAGACAATGCCAAGATGTTGCGTCAGCAGGTTGCCGACTTCCTGGAAGGCGTCCGGCAGGAGTCGGCAGCTTAATTCCTCAGCCAAAACAAGCAAAAGGGCCTGCTTCACCGGAAGCAGGCCCTTTTCTTTTGCCGTAAACCGGCTCAGATTTTTCGCAATGCCACTTTGGCAATCTGGTGGCTCGCATCCTTCGTCAGTATGAGATCTGCACGCGGGCGCGTGGGAAGGATGTTTTCCCTGAGGTTTACCAGGTTGATGTCATTCCAGATTGATTTGGCGGTGCTCAGCGCTTCTGTGTCCGTAATGCGCGAATACTTGTGGAAGTAGGAACCAGGATCCCGGAATGCGGTTTCCCGGAGCCGCATGAAACGCTCCACATACCAGTCCAGCAACAGCTCCTCATCGGCGTCGATATAGACCGAAAAGTCGAAGAAGTCTGAAACGAACGGTACGGCACGGCCATCCTTGGGCAAATCCCGGGCCTGAAGAACGTTTAGTCCTTCGACGATCAGAACGTCCGGATTGTCGATCGTGACCGTATGTCCGGGCATTACGTCATAGTAAAAGTGGGAGTAGACCGGGGCACGGACATTACGCTTCCCTGCCTTGATATCAGACAGGAATTTCAGCAGATGCGGCCGGTCGAAGCTCTCCGGGAAGCCCTTCTTGTGCATAATGCCTTCGGCTTCCAGGATCGCATTGGGATACAGGAAGCCGTCCGTGGTGATCAGCCCGACCTTTGGACTTGCAGGCCAGCGCGCCAAAAGCGCACGCAAGACACGGGACGTTGTCGATTTGCCGACCGAAACAGATCCGGCCACGCCGATAATGAATGGTGTTTTCTGATCCTGAAGGTCGAGAAAGGACTGCGTGGCTTGGTGCAGCCCGACGGTTGCCTCGGCATAAAACGCCAGAAGCCTGGACAGCGGGAGGTAGATCTTCTCCACCTGCTCAATCGACATGGGATCATTCAGGCCCTGCAGCTGCGCAACTTCCGAAGCCGTCAGCGTCATCGGAGTATCAGCCCTTAGCCGCGCCCATTCACGCTCGGTGAAGACCCGGTAGGGGGACAGGTCCATGTCCCCGTTTACAGACACTTTCTGATCCATATCCTGTTTGCAGTCCGTGCTGCGCTAGTCCGAGGGTCTGGAGGCTTTCTCCTCAAGACCGGTTTGCCCTGTCCGGCTTGCCAGCTCCGCCATCACATCGTCCAGGCGGACATCAGCCACTTTAAGCACCACAAGCAGATGGTAAAGCACATCTGCAGCTTCTGCCGTCAACTCCTGCCGGTCCTGCTGCACAGCAGCAATGGCGGCTTCAACGGCTTCTTCTCCAAGTTTTTGGGCACATTTGGCAACGCCCTTGCCCATCAGCTTGCGTGTGTACGACTTTTCATCATCGCTATTCGCACGTGCAGCAATTATGGCTTCGAGATCCGCAAGTGTAAAATTCGTCATTCGTCTAGTCATCACCTCCGAGAAGGGGTGCCTTTACCTTACGCATCGAGCCGCATGGCTATTCCAGCCTTGTTCATATGCTCTTTTGTTTCATGGATCGTATATTCACCAAAATGAAAGATCGACGCAGCCAGAACCGCCGTTGCGTGGCCGTCACGGATGCCCTCAACCATGTGGTCCAGCGTACCGACACCGCCAGACGCAATCACCGGCACGGGCACGGCATCTGCAATGGCGCGGGTCAGCGCGATATTGAAGCCTGACTTGGTGCCGTCGCGGTCCATGGACGTCACCAGAAGTTCACCAGCGCCAAGTTCGACGGCCTTTTTGGCAAACTCGATGGCGTCAATTCCGGTCGGCGTACGCCCACCGTGCGTGAAGATTTCGAATTTCCCCGGCTCGCCCTCGGCATTGACCTGCTTGGCGTCAATGGAAACTACGATGCATTGAGCGCCAAATTTTTCTGCAGCCTCGCGGATGAAATCAGGGTTTTTCACTGCCGCCGTGTTGATGGAGACCTTGTCCGCCCCGGCGATTAAAAGCTTGCGGATGTCTTCCACCGTTCTGACGCCGCCGCCGACGGTCACCGGCATGAAGCAGGCTTCCGCTGTCCGCCGCACCACGTCATAGATCGTGTCGCGGCCCTCATGGCTGGCGGTAATGTCGAGAAAGCACAGCTCGTCGGCGCCGGCCGCATCATAGGCCTTGGCTGCTTCAACCGGATCGCCGGCATCCACCAGATCGACAAAATTGACTCCCTTGACGACACGGCCGTCCTTCACGTCCAGACAGGGAATGACACGGGCTTTTAGGGTCATTGCGCAGTGCTCCGGCTGGTGCGGATCAAATCCATCGCCTCTGTCGGGTCGAGCCGCCCATCATAAAGTGCCCGGCCGGAAATGGCGCCTTCCAGGATCGCGTGCTCCGGCTTCAGCAGCTCTCTTATATCATCAATCGATGCCAGGCCGCCGGATGCGATTACCGGGATCGACACCGATTTCGCCAGGTCCAGCGTGGAAGGAAGGTTCAACCCCTTAAGAACGCCGTCGCGGTCGATATCGGTATAGATGATTGCTGAAACACCTGCGTCCTCGAACTGTTTGGCCAGATCGATCGCCGTCAGCTCAGACGTTTCTGCCCAGCCTTCAACAGCCACATAGCCGCCTTTGGCATCGATGCCGACAGCGACCTTGCCCGGGAATTTCCGGCAGGCTTCCTTGACGAGGCCGGGATCACGCACGGCGACGGTTCCCAGAATGACGCGCGAAATGCCCTTTTCCAGCCAGGCCTCGACATGTTCAAGGGTACGGATGCCCCCGCCAAGTTGAACCGGATTCTTCGTGGACTTGAGGATCGCGCCGACAGCGTCGCCATTGCGGCTTTCACCGGCAAAGGCGCCATTGAGGTCGACAACGTGCAACCACTCAAAACCCTGGTCTTCGAAGGCTTTGGCCTGGGCGCCGGGATCGTCATTGAAGACGGTCGCTTCGTTCATGTCGCCCAGTTTCAGGCGCACACATTGTCCGTCTTTCAGGTCGATGGCGGGAAAAAGGATCATGTCTTGCTCGCTCTGGCGCCGCTCACGGCGTCCAGTTCAGGAAATTGGCGATCAGGGAGAGGCCAAGCTTCTGGCTCTTTTCCGGGTGGAACTGGGTCCCGACCATGTTGTCCCGGGCAACCATGGCCGTAAACACACCGCCATAGTCGAAGGTGGCCAGCCGGTTCTCTTCGTTCTTGCAGGCAAAGTGATAGGAATGCACGAAATAGGCGTGCAGACCGTCCGGCCCGGTATCGATGTCCTTCAGGACCGGGTGCCCTTCGGGGCGGACATTGACGGTGTTCCAGCCCATGTGCGGGATCTTCAGGTCCGGATCGGACGGCGTCATGGCAGTCACGTCGCCATCGACCCAGCCAAAACCGTCGACCGTTTCAAACTCCAGCCCCCTGCTCGCCATCAGCTGCATGCCGACGCAAATGCCCAGGAATGGCTTGCCGTGGTTCTGAACCGCTTCGGTGACCGCCTCTGCCATGCCGTCAACGGCGGCAAGGCCACGTTTGCAGTCGGCAAAGGCCCCAACACCTGGCAGAACAACACGGTCGGCCGCCCGCACCCGGTCAGGGTCGGCCGTGACAATCACGTCCAGTGACTGCGCGTGGGACCGGGCCGCGCGTTCGAAAGCCTTGGCGGCCGAGCGCAAGTTGCCGGAGCCATAGTCGATAATGGCAACACTCATCTTTGGGTCTCCTGGCCAAGGGTCAGGCCGACAACATGTTCAGTGCCGATTTTCGGAACGATCCCGCTTGTACGTGTGCGGGGCTCCGGTGAAATGGCAGGTTTGGGCGTCAGCTGGCGATGAAAGAACCGAAGTTCCGCTTCTTCGCGGTCGTTGCCACTGGCAACATCCATCATCCGCCATCCCTTTCCTTCCAGGCTCCAGCGCCGCAAGGCACTAGCCTCAAAGCCAAGCAGGACAGAGACCGCAAAAGCCGCGATTGAGGGCGCGGCGATATTCAGTTGCAAGGCCGCCACCTCAAGGCCGACGGTAATTGCCATATAGGCGATCAGCGGAAGCCACATCCGGTGCCACAGCAGGTAGAACGGCGAAAATATAAAGGCGATCCAGGAGAAGCGGTCCGGAATGAACTTGATCCGTTCCGCAGTTTCAGTGCTGGCCACCGGGTTATCGGCTCCGGGCGGCAGCATCACCATATAGGTTGTCATGATCCGGTCCGTTTCTTTAACCGCCGAGCTGGCCTTTGGTTGTCGGGATCCGGTCGGCCTGACGCGGATCGATTTCCATTGCCTTGCGCAGGCTGCGCGCCACCGCCTTGAAGCAGGTTTCCGCAATATGGTGGCAGTTCGAGCCGTAGAGATTGGCGATATGGAGCGTAATCCCGGCATTCATTGTGAAGGCGCGGAAAAACTCTTCGAACAGCTCCGTATCGAAGTCGCCCACCTTGTCGCGGTCGAACGTCACGTCCCAGACAAGAAACGGTCGTCCGGACACATCCAGTGCGCAACGGGTCAGGGCCTCGTCCATGGCAAGATGCGTGTCCGCATAACGGGTGATGCCGGACATGTCGCCAAGGGCTTCACGGATTGCCTGACCGAGCGCAATGCCGGTGTCTTCTACCGTGTGGTGGAAATCGATGTGGGTGTCGCCCTTTGAACGGACGGTGATGTCGATCAGCGAATGGCGCGCCAGCTGCTCCAGCATATGGTCGAAAAATCCGACGCCGGTCGCCACATCATAGGCGCCCGTGCCATCGAGATTGATCTCAACGGAAATACTGGTTTCCTTGGTGCTGCGCGAGATTTTCGCTGTGCGCATCTTCATTCCTTTCCTGCGGGCCGGTCCTTGCCCGGCAAACCGGCGGTGTTTTAGCAGGCTGGTCCTGCCAAGGAAACAATTTATGCCAATCCCTTCGTTCAGGGCGCGCGATGCTGCTGGTTTCGCACTTCCCGTGGTGCTAGAAGCGCGCTTGCGCGACACATCGGAAAGGAACCCTCCATGACCACAAGCCCGTTCAAGCCGACTTCAGCACGCGAGCGTTTGATGTTGCCCGTGGATGTGCCGACAGTGAAAGAGGCGGAGGCTCTGGTCAAAACGACGGAAGGCGTGGTCGGGATCTACAAGATCGGCATGGAGCTGCAGTTCGCCGGCGGGCTGGAATTGGCCCGGGATTTGGCGGCGGAAGGCCACAAGATCTTTCTCGACGTCAAACTGAACGACATTGACAACACGATCTTCTCCGCTGTCCGCAACGTCGCCAAAATGGGCGTCCGCTTCATGACGCTGCACGCCTATCCGAAAACCATGCGCGCCGCGGTCAAAGCGCTGGAAGAAGACGGCGTTTCGAACCTTTGCCTTCTCGGCGTTACTGTTCTGACGTCCATGGATGACGATGACCTGCATGCGGCAGGTTACCGCGGCCGCGTCGCCGAGCTGGTCTCAAAGCGTGCAGAAGATGCGCGGCAGGCAGGAATGGGCGGGATCGTCTGTTCGCCGCAGGAAGCTGCAACGATGCGGCACGTTCTTGGTGATGAATTGGTGATCGTCACACCGGGTATCCGGCCTGCAGGCAGCGATGCCGGGGATCAAAAACGGATCATGACGCCAGGTGATGCGATCCGGGCCGGCAGCGACTATCTCGTCATCGGCCGTCCGATCTCCAAGGCGCCAGATCCACGCGCGGCGGCTGAGGCCATCGTCGCCGAAATTGAAGCGGCCCTCTGACGGCCGAAATTAGCCGCCTGTTGTCAGGGTAATCGGTAGCGGGCGCTGTTCCTCAATGGCTTCCATGGCGAAATAGGATGTGACGGAGTCCAGTTCGACGCCCGAGATCAATCGCTGATAGACCGCGTCGTAATCGGCCATGTCCTTAGACACTACCTTCAACAGATAGTCGTAGTCGCCGCCGATCCGGAAAAAGTCGATGACTTCCGGGATGGTCGAGACATGCCTGCGGAACTTCTCCAGCCAGTCGGCAGAGTGGTGGCGGGTGCGCACCATGACGAAGACCACAAGCCCAAGATCCAGCTTGGTCCGGTCAAGCCGGGCGGTTTGTCCGGTCAGGATCCCGTTCTTGCGCAAGGCCTGAACCCGGTTCCAACACGCGTTCGGCGATAGGTTCACCCGCTCAGACAGTTCCTTTTGTGTCAGGGAGGCATCTTCCTGCAGCGCGGTGAGGATAGCCTTGTTAAATTGATCGATCATATTGTCACTTTATCGATAAAATTCTAACTATAGTGAATTATCTCTGGGTAAAAATGTAACTTATTCGATCTGGCCTGTCCTAAATTTTCTTTGCAGAAAACAAAAACGGACGGACCAGCTATGATCCTCGAAGCCTTCCGCAAAAGTCTCAACCCGCTGACCGCCGTCGCCGAATTGCGCGACGGCCTGATCGGGGAAAATGTCATTCTGCCGGGTCTGTTCGGCGACCAACGGTTGGTCTATGCCGATTACACCGCCTCAGGCCGTGCCTTGCGGCAAGTGGAGGATTTTGTCGCTTCAGAGGTTCTGCCCTATTACGCCAACAGCCATACCGAGGCCTCTTTTTGCGGCGCCTATATGACCCGCATGCGGGCCGAAGCCCGTCTGGTGATTGCTGATGAGGTCAATGCCGGTCCGGACTATTCGGTAATCTTCTCAGGCTCCGGCGCGACGCTGGGCATCAACCGGCTTGTCAGCCTGTTTGGGGTTCCTGAGCTCGTTAAGACCGGAGTGAAGCCCGTTGTTCTTATCGGTCCTTATGAGCATCACTCCAATATCCTGCCGTGGCGGGAAAGCGGGGCGCGGATCATCGAGATTTCCGAAGCGTCGGATGGCGGGCCGGATCTTGCCGAGATGGAAGCGGTTCTGAGTGAACTGAAGGACTGGCCTCTTGTTGTCGGTGCGTTCTCTGCAGCCTCCAATGTCACTGGCGTGGTCGCGGATGTTGATGCGGTTACGGCTGTCCTGAAACGCCATGGAGCGCTTGCTGTATGGGACTATGCCGCCGGCGGGCCGTACCTGCCGATCGATATGTCACCGGCGCCCGGACTTGAAAAAGACGCCGTTGTCGTGTCGCCGCACAAGTTTCCAGGCGGACCCGGCGCCTCTGGCGTACTGATCGTACGCAATGACGCCGTTCGGCGGGAAACCCCCACCCTGCCTGGCGGTGGCACCGTTTCCTTCGTTTCGCCCTGGGGGCATGACTATTCCAAGTCGCTGATTGCGCGTGAGGAAGCCGGTACACCGAATGTCGTCGGCGACATACGTGCGGCCCTGGCATTTCTGGTCAAGGCAGCGGCGGGTCAATCCTTCATTTCGCACCGGGATGCGGAATTTGCCGAGCGGGCCTTTGCGGCCTGGCAGGACCATCCGAACATCAGGATCCTGGGCAACGACAGAAAGAACCGGTTGCCGATTTTCGCCTTCCAGGTGACGGACCCCAATGGCAACCAGGTCCACCCGCAGCTCTTTACCCGTATGCTGAGCGATGTTTACGGCATTCAGGCGAGAGGCGGCTGCGCCTGTGCTGGACCTTATGCGCACCGTCTGCTGGACATTGATGAGCCGCATTCGGAAACCTTGCGGGCTGCCATCCGCAATGGTCAGGAAATGGAAAAACCCGGTTGGACACGGCTCAACTTCAGCTATCTGATGTCAGATGCCACCGCAGACTTCATTCTCGCATCGGTGCTGGACCTGGCTGACCGTGCAAGCGATTTGGCAAAGCATTACCAGGCCGACCCGGCAACAGCCCGGTTCAAACTGGCCGGTTGATGGATTTTGGCGGCCACCGGCAGCCGGAATTATCCACTCTGCCGTCCCGGACTTGATCCGGGACCTGATCGAAACAAAGCCTTTCAATTCGTCACCCCGGACGCAGCGCAGCTGAGATCCGGGGCCGGGGAGCCCCGGTCCTGGCGGCTATGGCATTGCTATCGAGGGTCATGTGCTTCGCCGATCCCGGATAAAGCTGCCGCTTTTCCAGGATGACTAAAAAACGAACGCCCATCAGACAAATGAATTGAGCCGCCCAGAGTTTCGGGGCGGCTCATGTCTGCCAGCAGAAAACCGCCCTACTCGGCGGCGTCGGTTGTCAGGACACCCCGGCGGATCTGGTCTTCCTCGATCGATTCAAACAGGGCGCGGAAGTTGCCCTCGCCAAAGCCCTCGTCGCCCTTGCGCTGAATGAACTCAAAGAAGATCGGCCCGATAACCGTCTTGGAGAAGATCTGCAGCAGGATCTTGGTCATGCCGCCGTTCAAGACGCCCTCGCCGTCAATCAGAATGCCGTGCTGCTTCATCCGGTCGATCGGTTCGTCGTGGCCGTTCACGCGGGCCTGGGACCGCTCGTAATAGACATCCGGCGGGCCGGGCATGAATTTCAGCTCATTGGCGGCCAGAGCGTCGGTGCTGTCGTAGATATTGTCCGTGCCGACAGCGATGTGCTGGATGCCTTCGCCCTTGTACTTGCGCAGGTACTCCTCGATCTGGCTGGTGTCGTCCTTGGACTCATTCAGCGGAATGCGGATCTTGCCGCAAGGCGAGGTGATCGCCCGGCTGACGAGCCCGGTAATCCGGCCGTCAATGTCGAAGAAATGGATCTGGGTGAAGTTGAACAGGTCCCTGTAAAAGTCCCACCACTTGTCCATGTTGCCGCGGTAGACGTTGTGGGTCAGATGGTCGAGATAGTAGAAGCCGACGCCTTCGGGACGCGGGTTCGGTTCGCCAAGCCAATCGAACTCGGTCTCATAGGCAGAGCCCTTTTCGCCATAGGTATCGACGAAATAAAGCAGCGATCCGCCTATGCCCTTGATTGCAGGCGTGTTCAGGGTCTTGTCATTGTCGGTATAGGGTTCCGCGCCCTTGGCAATCGCTTGGTCATAGGCCTTTTGCGCGTCAACAACGCGCCACGCCATGGACGGTGCACAAGGTCCATGGTCCTCGACAAACCGCATGGCAAAGGAACCTGGCTCCGCATTCAGGATGTAGTTGATGTCACCCTGGCGGTAGACGGTGATGTTCTTCGTCTTGTGTTTGGCGACCGGCACATAGCCCATCTTGCGGAACAGCATATCCAGCTTTTCAGGCTCCGGATGGGCGAATTCGACAAATTCAAATCCATCCGTACCTGCCGGATTGTCTTCGGTGATTTTCGCCGGCGGGGCGTCATGTGGAAACGGGCCCATTCTATCCTCCTTGTCCGTCAAATGACTTGAGAACAGAATGCGCTGACTGAAGCGCAATATGTGTGCAATTGACGGGAAAATACGTATATTGATGCATTATGTAGATGAAGAAATTGGAATTCATGCATGAACAGTGCGCTCGATAGTTTCGATTTTCGAATCCTGAAATCCCTTCAGGACAACGCGTCTTTGACCAATCAACAGGTCGGCGAGCAAATCGGATTGTCCGCCAGCCAGGTCTCGCGCAGGCGGCAGAGGCTGGAGCAGGAAGGCTTCATCCGCCGCTATCGGGCAGAGCTTTCGCCGGATCTTTTGGGTCTCTCCGTCGTGGCCTTTGTCGGCGTCACCCTAGGTGCTCACAGCCGCGAGAATGCGCAGCGCTTCCGCGCCATGGTCGCAGCGCTGCCGGAAGTTCAGGAAGCCCACACCATGACCGGCGATGTCGACTACATGCTGAAAGTGATCGTGCCGGATCTTCCTGCGCTCAGCCGGTTCATCAATGACGACTTGTTGCCGCAGGAAGTCGTCCAAAACGTCCGGTCCTCCATCGCCATGGAAACGCTAAAGGACGACAACCTGCTGCCGCTATCATGAACCTGTTGCCGTGAACCTTGCAGCCTGTATGAATGAACCCCATTTGACAGATTGATTTGCCCGGCGCGACATATCCGGCGGTCTCAAAGGAGTGAGAAAATGTTTGATGCAAAATCCTTGCTGGATCAATTTCTGGGAAGCCAGGGTGGCCAACAAGGCAGCGCCGGTGGCTCCAGGCAGGGCGGGTCTGGCGACCTTCTCTCCCAGGGCAAGGACTTTTTGTCATCGCAGGGCGGCGGCATGGCCTTAGGCGGTCTGGCAGGCCTTATGCTCGGCACGAAGACCGGCCGCAAAATCGGCAAGAAGGCGGTGACTTATGGCGGCCTCGCGCTGGTCGCAGGTCTTGCCTATAAGGCCTATCAAGGACACCAGGCCAACAAGCAAAATGCGCCGCGCCCGTCTTACCCGGACCACGAACCAATCCCTGTGGAAGGCCCGCGCGGAACAGCTTTTGACCCCGCGCAGCAGCCGGGAGGCGAGAACCAGTTTGCAGTCAATTTGCTGACGGCGATGATTTCTGCAGCCAAGGCCGACGGTCACATAGACCGGGATGAACAGGACCGGATTTTTGAAAAAATCGACGAAGCCGGTCTAGACAGTGAAGCAAAAGCTTTCCTGATGGATGAACTGCGATCGCCGCTGGATCTCGACAAGGTGGTTGCCAGTGCATCCTGCCCGGAGACCGCCGCGGAAATCTACGCCGCATCCCGCCTCGCAATCGATCCGGACCATCCGGCTGAAAAGGCCTATCTGCAAATGCTGGCTGCCCGGCTCGGTCTGGAAGAAGGCTTGATCAACGAGATCGAACTGGCAGTCCGCGAAACCGAGATGGCCGGTTGATCTAACCGCTCGCAAATCGGGTCGCCTGTTTTAAGGTGCACGAATAGGGTTTCCAGAACACATCTGGAGACCCTAATGACCTTCCAAATTGTTCCCTTGCCTGCTGCCAGTTTTGCTCATTTGCCTAGTCTGTCCGACGATGAACTCGCCCGGCAAAATATCCAGGTTCACATTTCCGATGGCGCGTTTCCATGCAGAGTTTCGCTGAAAGAGGCGTCTGCAGGCGAACGGGTCTTCCTGCTGCATTTTGAGCACCAGCCCAACGAGACACCCTACCGGGCCGGTCACGCGATTTTTGTCAAGGAAGGCGCACAGGAAGGACGCCCAGAACCGGGGACTATCCCGGCATCGATTTCCAGCCGCCTTTTGTCAGTGCGGTGCTTCAACTCTGCCCATGAAATCATTGACGCAGAGGTGGTCGATGGCGGCGAAGTTGCTGCCTTCATCGAGAAGATGATGGAAAACAGCGACATCAGTTACATTCACCTGCATTACGCTCGTAAAGGATGTTTTGCAGCGGAAGTCAGACGTGTTTGATCTGGTGTAGGGGCGAAACCTAAATTTACAGTGGTAATGTGCCGTCCCGGCCAAACGCAGCGCGCGCCGGGGTTCTGGATCGTCGTTTCACTCCGTCCGGGAACACAAGAAATCTTAAGTTCACCCGGTAGCACTGTTGGTCTTTTTTGCCGCAGCCTCCTGATCTTTCCAGACGACAAGAAGGATCATTCCTAACGCCACCAGATAGGGAAGATAGAACCTGGTGTCGAAATGCGGGAATACGACATATTTGGCGCAGATCGAGACAAAGATACCGTAGAGCAGCACCTTGGGCCGCTCTGCCAATTCCATCGGGCGGATGACCATTGCAAAGAAAACGGTTTGTGCGAAGAGCAGCGCAAGCCATGTCTCATCGATAAGCGACCGGACAACGTTGCGAACGATCATTTGCAGGTAGATCGCGACTGAAAACGGCGGGTCGAATCCTTCCAGCGTTGGCACGAACTCTACATGTGAAAACCACATGTGGACCCACCAGCCGGGATGAGTCGTATCCTGTGTCAACCAGAGGTAGGCCATGAAGCAGACGGCAAAACAGCCGGTCATTGTCCAACGGCCGGGCCCATATAGTGCCGCAAAAACGAAAAAGACTCCAATGAAGGCCAGATGGTCCGGGCGGGCGAAAAAGGCGGCGATCAGGGCCAGTGCAGCGGCGAGATCCAGCCGTTCCAGATAAAAAAGCCCTGCAAGAAGCAGAAAAACCGACGCAAAGAGGTCAGGCGTTTGATGGAGCGCAGTGCCGCCAAAGCCACTGAAAAGCAGCAGCGCGATGACAAACGGACCATACATCAGGGCTTTGTTGCGGGCGAGCCAGACAAGCAAAATAGCTCCGATCGCCAGAACAGAACCGGTCGAAAGGGCCCGGAGTGCCTCGACCGGATTGAGCGGTCCGGTCAAAAGCTTGGCCGCTTCCACATACAGCAGTTTCAGGCGGTAAAACCCGAGCATGGAATAAAACGCATCGGCATCTTCATATTGCCGAATGCGGTAGACCCGGTCCTGGGTCATGGTGACGAACTCACCAGCAGTCAGGTTTTGCCGAATGGTGTCATAGGTGCGCTGGTGCAGGTCTTCGGGACTGGCCGTTTCGTCTTCAAGGATCGCTGCCGTATAGGCGATCATGTCCCAATCTGATTGCGGATAGATGTGAACAACCGCCGCTGTCATCGTGATGAAGAGCAGGAACGCCGCGGCACCTATCCAATGGCGGACCGGCCGGTAAAGCCTGCAAGCATTTCGAAACAACGACTCCGCTGTCGTTTCCAGCAACTGTGATGCGCGGCTTGGCAAAGGTGATCCTCGGGCAGCTGATGATGCACGCTTCTGCCACAGTTCTCGTAAGTTTTACGTAAAGAAGGAAATATGCCGGCTGAAACAGCGCGGCGCAGACCGGTTGTGCAAACCTTCGTCTTGCCCTTTTGTCCGCGCCATGTCTCCATTTGGCAAAATGGAAAATCTGTCTGGAGGCGGCATGCAGGATCTGGGTGAGTGGGACTATGTCATCGTTGGCGCTGGGTCTGCAGGATGCGTACTCGCCAACCGGCTTTCCGAAGACCCGAACGTCAAGGTCCTGCTTTTGGAAGCGGGCAAAAACGACAATTACATTTGGGTCCACATCCCGGTCGGATATCTCTACTGCATGGGAAATCCGCGCACCGACTGGGGTTTTCACACCGCCAAGGATCCTGGCCTGAACGGCAGGTCACTGATGTACCCGCGCGGCAAGGTGCTCGGTGGCTGTTCCTCCATCAACGGCATGATCTACATGCGCGGCCAGGCGCGGGACTACAATCAATGGCGTCAGCTGGGCCTCGATGGCTGGGGCTGGGATGATGTTCTGCCATTGTTCAAAAAGTCGGAAGATCATTACAAGTGGAATGACGATCTGCATGGTCAGGGCGGCGGCGTCCGGGTCGAGGAACAGCGTTTGTCATGGGACGTTCTCGACAGCTTCCGCGAGGCTTGCGCCGAGACAGACATTCCGAAAATCGATGACTTCAACAAGGGCGACAATTTCGGAGCATCCTATTTTCAGGTGAACCAGAAATCGGGGATCCGCTGGAACACGGCAAAGGGCTTTCTTCGGCCTGCCATGAAACGTCCTAACCTCAAGGTCGTAACCGAAGCACATGCCGGGAAAGTCCTGCTGGAAAACGGCCGGGCAGCCGGGCTGGAGCTGGATGTGAAGGGCGTGCCGTCGAGGGTTCGGATCTCCGGGGAATTGGTCCTGTCCGCAGGCGCCATCGGATCGCCGCAACTCCTGGAACTCTCCGGTGTCGGAGATCCGGACGTGCTTGCATCCGTCGGTGTTAGCGTGACCCATGCCTTGCCGTCCGTTGGCAAGAACCTTCAGGATCACCTGCAGCTGAGGACCATTTTCAAGGTCAAGAATGCGGTGACGCTGAACCAGATGGCGAACACCTGGTTCGGCAAGGCGAAAATTGGGCTGCAATATATCCTGACCCGGTCAGGCCCCATGTCCATGGCGCCCAGCCAGCTCGGGGTCTTTGCCAAGTCTGATCCGTCGTTTGAAACGGCAAACGTGGAGTATCATGTGCAGCCGTTGTCGCTGGATAAGTTCGGCGATCCCCTGCACGATTTCCCGGCCATTACTGCAAGCGTCTGTAACCTGCGCCCGCAAAGCCGGGGCCACTGCCATATCACGGCTCCCGACAAGGCGGTTCAGCCGGAAATTCTGCCGAACTACCTTTCCGCTGAAGCAGACAGGAAGGTGGCGGCAGACTCCATTCGCCTCACCCGAAAGATCATGTCAGCGCCATCAATGGCTCTATATGAGCCGGAAGAGTATTTGCCTGGCCCCGATTATACGAGTGACAAGGACCTTGCTCAGGCCGCCGGCAATATCGGCACCACCATTTTCCATCCCAGCGGCACCTGCAGGATGGGCGCAGACGAGGCATCGGTCGTGGATGGCCGGTTGCGGCTGCGGGGCATTGACGGGATTCGGGTCGCAGATGCCTCGATCATGCCCACAATCACCTCAGGAAATACGAATGCCCCGGTGATCATGATCGCTGAAAAGGCTGCGGAGATGATCAAGGCAGATCGCCGCGCTTAACGTACGCTTCATTTGCCCGTTGAACCGCCGACAAACTAGGGTATGGTTTCAGCCCGTTTTTCGTTGTCTTTCATTGGGCCTTGATACTGTGCGCACTTCACTCCTTGCCCTTTTGTTTGGTGTTTTTCTGACCGTTTCGGCGCATGGCGGCGACCGGATCACTGTGTTTGCGGCCTCCAGCCTTACCGATGCGATGGAGGAAATCGGCGCGGCCTATCGGCAAAAATCTGGGATTGAGGTGGTCTTCTCCTTTGCCGGTACCGGCGTTCTTGCAAGGCAAATCGAAGCGGGAGCGCCGGCCGATGTGTTTGTTTCTGCTGATGAAGAGTGGATGGACTATGCAGCAAGCGCAGGCGCGGTTAAGGCGGAAACGATCCGGACAATCGCAGGGAATACGCTTGTTCTGATCGGTCCAAAGGGGTCAGAACCGGTTGCGCTTCTCACAGCCGATCTTGTTGCCATCCTTGATGGCAACCGGCTTTCAATTGCGGACACGGAAACGGTTCCAGCCGGGCGCTATGGCAAGGCCGCACTGCAGACCTTAGGCCTTTGGGACAAGGTGTCGGGTTCGTTGGCGCCGATGGACAATGTCCGCATTGCGCTTGCGGCTGTCGCCCGCGGAGACACGCCGCTCGGCGTCGTTTATCGCTCCGATGCAGAGGCTGAGCCGCGGGTGGAAATTCTCGCCGAATTCCCGGAAGACAGCCATCCGCCGATTGCCTATCCGGCCGCTCTGACAAACGACAGTGGAAATGCGGCCGCGTCTTTTTTGAACTATCTAGCCGGTCCGGAGGCGCAAGCCGTTTTGACCCGCCGCGGATTTAAAGGTATTCGCCAGTAGGAGGTCATCGGATGCGATGACAGGGGCAATCGGGAGCTACGGTGTCGTTTATTGAGCTTCAGCCGCAGGAATGGCAGGCCTTGCTTTTGACGTTGCAAGCCGCAGGCACGGCGCTTGCCGTCTCGCTGCCCGTCGGCATTGCGATTGCCTATGTTTTGGCAAGGTACCGGTTTCCCGGCCATAACCTGCTAAACGCGCTGGTTCATTTGCCGTTGGTTTTGCCTCCGGTCGTAACCGGCTATGTGCTGCTGTTGATGTTTGGCCGGAACGGACCGCTCGGCAAATTGTTTGCCGATCTTTTTGGAGTCGTCTTCGCTTTCAACTGGACCGGAGCGGCATTGGCTGCTGGGGTCATGGCATTCCCGCTTCTGGTCCGGCCTATCCGTCTCAGTTTTGAGGCTGTTGATCCGAAGCTGGAAGAAGCCGCGTCGTCGCTCGGTGCCCACCGTGTGGTTACATTTCTTGTTGTGACTTTACCGCTGGCGCTACCCGGAATTCTGGGCGGGGCAATCCTCGGCTTTGCCAAGGCGATGGGCGAGTTTGGTGCCACCATCACCTTTGTCTCCAATATTCCCGGAGAAACCAGGACGCTGCCGCTTGCGCTTTATACCGCGACCCAAAGCCCGCAAGGTGATCTTGCAGCCTTGAGACTGACTCTGATTGCAGCTTTCGTTGCCTTTGGAGCGCTGTTCATTTCAGAAGTCTGGGCTCGCCGGTTGCGCCGCCGGATCGGAGGCGGCGATGATTGAGATCGACGTCAAAGGCAGTGCTGGCGACTTCAAGGTAGAGGCAGCGTTTCAGGCCGAAGCAGGGGTCACATCCCTATTTGGCCAATCGGGATCTGGAAAATCTACAATCACCAACATGATTGCCGGGCTGCTGCGGCCGGAGCAAGGCCGGATCCGGGTGAATGGCGAAACGCTTTTCGACGCAGACAAGGGTATCAACCTGTCCGTTAGGGCACGGCGGATTGGCCATGTTTTTCAAGACGCCCGGCTGTTTCCGCATCTGACGGTAAAATCCAATCTGACCTTCGCGCGCTGGGCCGGCTGGCGGCAGGATGCGCGGCCGCTGGAGGAGGTGGTCGAACTGCTCGGTGTCGGTCATCTTCTGGACCGCAAGCCCCATGGGTTGTCCGGCGGCGAACGCCAACGGGTCGCTATCGGCCGCGCACTTCTGTCGGGACCGCGTGTTCTGTTGATGGATGAGCCGCTGGCGTCTCTCGATCAGGCACGCAAGGCGGATATCTTGCCATATCTCGACCGGTTGCGCAGCGAAGCGGGCATACCGATCCTCTACGTCAGTCATGCCCTGGAGGAAGTCGCACGGCTATCGCAAACGCTGGTCATCGTTTCTGACGGGCGTACGATCGCCCATGGCCCGGTTGCGGAAGTTCTGTCCCGCGTTGACCTTGGCAAGGCAACGGGCCGCCACGAGGCATCAGCGCTGCTGGAGGGCGTTGTTGCCCATATTGATCCCGGCTGGGGCCTCAGCAGCGTCGATATTGGCGGGCAGCTGGTCCAGGTGCCCGGGTTGGAGGCCCAGTTAGGTGAAGCGATCCGGTTGCGCATCCGCGCAAGGGATGTGGCGATCGCTGTGTCCGAGCCGAAGGGTCTCAGCATCCGGAATGCGCTGCGTGGCATGATTTCCAACATCACCGATGAGCGCGGGCCTTATACGGAAATCCTGTGTCAGGTTGCCAACCAGACGGTGCGAGCGCGTCTGACACGGGCGTCAGCTGCGGAGTTGGGCCTTGCGCGCGGCAAGGCTGTCTATCTTCTCATCAAGAGTGTCGCGATTGACCGGCGGCAGCGGACTCCGTCGCCAATTGCATCCGGCTCCGAGGCGACAGCCCGCAAAACGCTGGTATAGTCAGGCCATGAGCAGCTTGATCCGCCGCCGCACATCCCGCGCCAAATTGCTGGCAGCCGGAACGATCCTGGCTGCCACCGCGGTGATTGTATGGCTGACCGGTGTCACCAGTCTAAGGTTTGTTCTGGCCGATGTGGAGCGCCGGTCCGAGGCCACCCTTGCAGTTCAGGCAGCCGTTCTGGAGAGCCTGCTGGACAAGTTCCGGCTCATGGCGCCACTGCTTGCCCGTGGACCCGATGCGGCTGCGATCATTTCAAATGAAAATGCGCCGCTAGGCAAACATGTTGCTGCCGTTGCTGCCGGCATGGCGGGAGCTGAGGAAGTTTGGTTCCTGGACCGGGATGGTAGGGTCATCGCGACAAGCCTGAATGACGATCTTGCCGGGACGAGTGGCGATAGTTCTGCAATCCAGATTGCCTTCGATGAGGCTATGCTTGGTCAGCTTGGCCGTCAGTTTCTACCCGGTACGCCGCTCAGGCCGGCAAGCTATGTGTTTGCGTCGCCTGTCAGGGGCAAGACAGATGTTGCCGGCGTGCTTGCTGTTCGAGTCAATCTGGCCGCAGTTGAGCAATCATGGGCTCTGAGCAAGGAGCCGATCGTTGCTCTGGATGCGCTTGGGTCGGTTTTGGTGACCAACAACGCTGCCTGGCGGGGGCGGGACTTCGACAAGATCACCGCAAACCTGAACTTGGTTTCTCGCAGCGGTGACAGCCTGACCGAGTTTATAACGCTCAACCGGCGCCCGCGCGGAACAAGCCATCTTCAGCTGGCAACCAACTTGCCGGCGCTTGGCTGGTCGGTTCTGATCATGGCCGACACCACCGAGGCACGGCGCCAGTCGGCCCGCGCGATGGTAATTGCATTCCTGTTGTGCATCATCGCTGGCGGTGCCATTTGGGCAATGCTGTCCCGCCGGGACAATCAGGCGCGGCAGCATCGCCGCGACAGGGCTTCGGCGCTGCGGTTAGAGCGCAGGGTGCGCAGCCGAACTGCAGAGTTGCGTCTGGCCAATGCCCAACTTGAACAGGAAGTCCGGGACCGTCTGCAGGCAGAAGCCGATCTTCGCCAGGCACAGGCGGAATTGGTGCAGGCTGCAAAACTGGCAACGCTTGGACAGATGTCAGCAGCGCTCAGCCACGAATACAATCAGCCACTCGCGGCAATCCGCTCCGACACGGAAATTGCCGAGATGCTGATTGCCCGCGGCACACCGGAAAAAGCCGTTTCCAACCTGTCCCGGATTAGCAGCATGGTTGGCCGCATGGCCGAAATCGCCCGGGCCCTGAAAGGCTTCACCCGCCGCTCCGGCACGGATATCAAACCGGTTTCCCTGCGCCATGTCGTTGATGAAGCGCTGTTGTTGCTAATGCCGCAGATCAAACAAAGCGCAGTATCGCTGAAAGCACACCTTCCGGACGAGGACATAATTGTCGCTGGTGGACGGATTCGCCTTGAACAGGTGGTCCTGAATCTGGTGTCGAACGCACTGGATGCCGTAAAGGATCGGGATGACCCCCGTATCGAATTGACGCTTGATCAGAGCGGTGGCCATGCGATCATGACCATCCGGGACAATGGAACGGGCATAGATCCAAAAGTTCTCCCGGAAATTTTTGATCCGTTCTTCACGACTAAAGACGTCGGTGCCGGGCTAGGCCTAGGGCTTTCGATCGCCTACAAGATCGTACATGATTTTTCTGGCAGCCTGACTGTCCGCAACGCTGAAGACGGCGGCGCGGAGTTCACCATCAGGTTGCCGGTCAGCACCGAGAAAACCCTAGCAGCGGAATAAAGCCATATGGATCAGGGCTGCGTCCTACTCCTGGACGATGAGGAAGACCTCCGGGCTTCGCTGACGCAAGGTCTGGAACTCAGCGGCCAGGCAGTTTTTGCGACCGGCCAGCCGGAAGATGCACTGGAACGGGTCACGCGCGATTTTTACGGCGTGCTGGTCACCGATATCCGCATGCCGGGTACGGACGGGTTTCAGGTGATGCGTCAGGCTTTTGAAATCGATCCTGCGCTACCGGTCGTGCTGATTACCGGTCACGGCGATGTGCCCCTCGCGGTCGAGGCCATGCGCGCCGGGGCCTATGATTTCATGGAAAAACCATTTTCGGTCACAAGCCTTGCCTCGGTCGTCGAGCGGGCGCTGGAAAAGCGGCGCCTTGTCCTTGAAAACCGCAAGCTCCGCGAAGAACTGGCCGATCGGACAGGGCTTGAAAGCCGTCTTGTTGGCCGGGCGCCATCGATGGAGCAGTTGCGCCGGACGGTTTCCGCGCTTGCAGCGACCGATGCCGATGTGCTGATCCTTGGTGAAACCGGCGCAGGCAAGGAAGTGGTGGCCCGCGCGCTGCATGATGAAGGCCCGCGCCACAATATGCCGTTCGTTGCGCTCAATTGCGGAGCGCTGCCAGCAGAGATCATTGAATCGGAACTGTTTGGCCATGAGAAGGGCGCCTTTACCGGAGCCAGCAGCCAGCGTATCGGCAAGATGGAGCACGCCCACGGCGGGACTGTGTTTCTCGATGAAATCGAGTCCATGCCGCTGGAGCTTCAGGTCAAGCTCTTGCGGGTGATTGAAACCCGGACGATCGAACGGCTCGGATCCAACAAACCGATCGAATTGGATGTGCGTTTTATCGCAGCCACCAAGGAAGACCTGGAAGCGGCCGGCAAGGAAGGCCGTTTCCGCCTGGACCTGTTCTACCGGCTCAATGTCATTACCGTAGCAATTCCGCCCTTGCGCGAACGCCTGGAAGACATTCCGCTGCTGTTTCATCATTTGGCGATTGAGGCGAGAGCACGATACAGGAGAGAAATTCCGGATATTACAGAGGAGTATCTTGCCAAGTTGATGGCGCGCGACTGGTCGGGCAACGTGCGTGAGTTGCGCAATGTGGCGGATCGATTCGTGCTTGGCCTTGATACGGATGCTGCAAGCCCGAGCGGGCCGGGCGCGAGCCTGTTCGACAAGGTTGCAGCCTATGAGAGGGCGTTGATTGCGGCTGAACTGAAACGGCAGAACGGATCGATCAAACCGACCTATGAAACGCTCGGCCTGTCGCGAAAGGCGCTCTATGAGAAGATGCGTAAATATGGTCTTGGACGGGAGGATGCAGCGGCATCCAGCGTTTGATTGGATTCAGCAACAAACTTTTATTGACTAGATGTCACAGCGGGAAAAACCGGCTCGTCGTCCTTGTATCGAACCACTTTCGGTTTCAACACAAGGACATCATCATGCCTGCAGCAGAAGCACCCATTAATCATCACCAGCTTGCGCCAGACCTGTTTCAGCCGCTTGGAAACGTTTCAGCATCCTTCGCCGGTCAGGGTGTCGACAGAAAGCTCCTCCACCTGATCGATTTGCGTGCCTCGCAAATCAACCAATGTGCGTTCTGTGTGAAAATGCACCACCGGGAAGCGCACGAAGCGGGCGAAACAGCGGATCGTCTGGAACGTTTGATTGTCTGGCGTCATGTCGCCGACTTTTCTAATGCCGAAAAAGCGGCCCTGGCCTGGACGGAAGCTTTGACAAGTCTGGACAACAGGCAAGACTATGCACCGCTAAGGGCTGAGCTGAGACAGCACTATTCCGATGAGCAAATCACAGTCATGACCACGGCAATTGCCATGATCAACATGTGGAACCGGGTTCAGGTATCAAATCACTGACATGGCGGACAAATTTCAACTTGAGACATTCGAAACGGCCAGGCCCCAGCTTCTGGGGCTGGCCTACCGCCTGCTCGGTTCAGCGGCCGATGCCGAAGATGCGGTTCAGGACACGTACATCAAGTGGCAGGGCATAGATCATGCTGCGATCCTGAACGCCGAAGCCTGGTTGACGACCGCCTGCACGAACAGGTGCCTGGACATTTTGAAATCAGCGGGCAGGAAGCGGGTCGACTACGTCGGACCATGGCTTCCAGAGCCCCTGCAGACGGAAACGGTCGAAAGCGCGGAAGACAAGTATGAGCTTGCAACCTCGCTCACCACGGCCTTCCTGCTCCTGCTGGAGCGGCTGACGCCAAAGGAACGTGCCGCCTATTTGCTGCGCGAGATTTTCGATTACCCCTATGCGCAAGTGGCCGAGACCCTGGATTTGAAGGAAGCGGCGTGCCGCCAGCTTGTATCCAGGGCCGGACGCGTGATCGGTCAAAACAATCCGCGCTATGTACCTTCCAGGGAGCGTCAGGCGGAACTTCTGACCGCCTTTCAGGACGCCATTACGACCGGAGCCACCTCTTCGCTCAGTGCCCTGCTGTCTGAAGATATTGAGCTGCACACGGATGGCGGCGGTAAGGTCCGAGCCGCATTGCGCGTGCTCAGTGGGCGGAAATCTGTCGAGACCTTTATTGAAAAAGTGCTCTGTCAGGCGTGGCCTCCATTGAAGCTGGAGACCTTGGAAATCAATGGCCGGCTTGGCTTGATCGCATTGGAAGACGGACAGGTGACCGCGGCGCTCAGTGCTGGCTTCGGTGAAGATGGACAGGTCCGGCAGATTTTCATTACCCGGAATCCGGACAAGCTGCAGCGCATACTCAATCCCGCCCGGCATGAAGCCTCCAATGGCGCTTTGACGATCAACTAGACCGTAGTCATGCCCGCTGAAAACAGAACACTTGCAATCGTCCTGCTGACGACCCTGACCGGCTGGATCGGCTTTTCGCTGCCATTTCCGATCTTTAGCCATATTTTCCTGAATCCCGAACACGGTATCGTGGATCCGGACATGCCGGAGACATGGCGCACGGCTCTCATGGGCGGTGCGCTGGCGATCTATCCGCTCGGACAGCTTATCGGGTCGCCTGTACTTGGCAGGTTATCTGACCGGTTGGGCCGGAAACGGGTGCTCGTCTGGTCATTATGGGGAACGGTTTTTGGAAGCCTGGTGCTGGCGTTTGGTGTGGCAGCCGGATCAGTGCTTTTGATTTACCTTGGCCGGTTGCTGTCCGGATTTGCGGAAGGCAGCCTTGCCATTGCCCAATCCATTGCAGCAGATATCAGCACCTCAAAAACAAAGGCCCGCAACTTTGCCTATATCGGTATTGCGATAGATGTCGGTTTCATCGTCGGGCCCTTGCTGGGCGGTCTGTTGTCGGACCCGGCCTTGCATCCCGTATTCAACGCGGCCCTGCCCTTTTGGACGGCTTGCCTGTTGTTTGCCATCAACGCCGTGCTTGTATGGACATTGCTGAAGGAGCCGGCCCCAGTTGAGGCGAGTGCGGTACAACAACGCGGCGTGCTGAAGACCTTTTTGGACCGCCGGATGCTGCCCGGCTTTATCCTGTCATTCCTGGTCTTCTGGGCGATCATGATCTTCTTTGATTTTTTCGCGGTCTATTTTGTTCAGGTGTTTCAGACACCGCCAGCCGAGCTTGGTATTTACACTGCGTTGATATCTGTGCCTCTGATCATATCCGGCCTGGTGGTTGGCGATATCATTGCAAGGATTGGAGTCCGTCCTACCGGCATCATCTCAGTACTGCTGATGGGGAGTGGCACACTCCTTTTTCTTGGATTTGACAGCATCGCCGGGCTGGTTTTTCCAATCATTGTCGTCTGTATCGGCATCAATTTCGGCCAAACGGCAACTTCGGTGATCGTCTCGGATGCGGCAGCGGAAGGCGAGCAGGGGCAGGCTATGGGGGTCTACCGTGCTGTCACCGTTGCTGCGGGTGGATTTTCGGCGCTTGCCGGCGGATTCTTGGCCGGTTACGCGCCATCCTATCCGTTTGTGACTGCCATATTGGCATCGTTAGGTGCGTTTGGATTGCTTTTGATGGGAACGGTGTTTCAGACAAGCCGTCAGCGCGCCTGACGCGATCAGTTTCGCTGAATGTGTTTGAATCCACCCAAGATAAAGGGTGCATGTGTCGGAATCGACACATTGCACTGGCTTCAGACACCATCGAAAACCCGAAAACCCGCAAATTCGCTGCATTTTGGACCTGCAGATCGTTTTGGCACAGGCATTGCTAAACCTGGGTGTCCGGTCGCAGAAGCGGCCACAGTTCAATGTTGTCTGGGAGGACATCCATGAAAAAGTTCGTTTTGGCCGCGACTACCGCGGCTGCTCTCACCATGTCCGGTTCCGCCTATGCTGCTGACGCGTGCGGCGACGGTGAGGTCGTTATCAAATTCAGCCACGTTGTTTCTGCACAGGGTCACCCGAAAGGTGAAATGGCTTCCGCGCTGGCTGACCGCATCAACACTGAAATGGATGGCAAGGCCTGCATGCAGGTTTTCCCGTCTTCGCAGCTGTTCGATGACAACAAGGTCATGGAAGCCCTGCTTCTTGGCGATGTTCAGCTCGCTGCCCCGTCCCTGTCGAAGTTTGAATCCTTCACATTGAAGTATCGTGTCTTCGATCTGCCGTTCCTGTTCACCAACATGGACGCTGTCACCACCTTCACCAAGGGTGACAAAGGTCAGGAACTGCTGGGCGCAATGTCCGACTACGGTTTCGTTGGTCTTGGCTACGTCTTCAACGGTCTGAAGCAGTTCTCCGCGAACAAGCCGCTGCTCGTGCCGAGCGATGCAAAGGGTCTGAAGTTCCGCGTTCAAACGTCTGACGTGGCTGTGGCCATGATCGAGGCATTGGGTGCAAATGCTCAGAAGCTGGCGTTCAAGGAAGTCTACGGCGCCTTGCAGACCGGTGTTGTGGATGGTCAGGAAAACACCTGGTCGAACATCTACACCAAGAAGTTTTTCGAAGTGCAGGACGGCACCACGGAAACCAACCACCAGCTCCTGACCTACCTTGCAGTGACCTCGAAAGAGTGGCTGGACGGTCTGGAAGCCGACACACGTGACCAGTTCCTGAAGATCTTCAACGAAGTCAGCGATGAGTACAACGCACGCGCTGCTTCCATCAATGAAGACAACAAGCAGAAGGTCATCGAAAACGGCGGCGAAGTTCGTCAGCTGACACCTGAGCAGCGCAACGAGTGGGTCGAAACCATGAAGCCGGTCTGGGACAAGTTCCGCGACGATATCGGCCAGGACGTGATCGACGCTGCGGTTGCTTCCAACAAGGCAAGCTAAAGATCAAAATGACGCCAAGGAGAAGCCCGGTTGCGGGCTTCTCCCATTGATCGGCTTCGCGTTCTAATCACAACGCAAGACAGTCAGTATTCCCGATGCTGCTACGGCTCGGGGAGGGGAGGCACATATGTCCCGCGCCGGGCAATTCGTAGACAATTTGGAATCAAACCTCATTGCCGGAATACTGGCATTGATGACTATCGTCACCTTCACCCAGGTCGTAGCCCGCTACGGATTCAACTCCGGTTGGGGCGGAGCTCTGGAATTTACACGGGTCCTGTTTGCCTGGCTGATCCTGCTGGGTATGAGCTACGGCATCAAGATCGGAGCCCACCTTGGAGTTGATGCAGCAGTCAACCTGTTGCCGAAACCACTCTATCGTGTTGCCGCCCTGACGGGGGCCGCACTAACGGTCCTTTACGCCCTGCTGCTCTTTGATGCGTCCTGGTTCGGCAGCTTGTTCGGCCTGGAAACCAAGGGCTCCACTGGCGGTGCCTACGCCTATGTTGCCAAGTTTTACCGGCTGCCCATCGGCATGGAAGATCTCAAGTGGCCGATCTTCATCCAGGAGTGGTTCGGCGTCAAGGAACGCGTACCGCGCTGGATCCCTTACATCGTTCTTCCCTTCGGTCTTCTGTTGCTTGCCTTCCGCGCAGCTCAGGCCTTCTGGCTGATCTTTACCGGCAAGAAGGATTCCATGATCGCAGCCCACGAAGCTGAAGAGCTCGTGGCTGAAAACAAAGATGTGCTGAAGGACTGATCCCGATGGAAACCGCTGTTCTCTTTATCTTTGTTTTCGGCTTCCTGCTCATTGGAGTGCCGATTGCCGTATCGCTCGGCTTGTCCGCCGTGCTCTACATCGCCCTGTTCAGCCACGATTCCATGAGTTCCGTGGCGGTGCAGCTTTTCAATGCGTCCCAGAACTTTACGCTGCTTGCGATCCCGTTCTTCATTCTGGCTTCCAGCTTCATGTCGACCGGCGGTGTGGCCCGCCGGATCATCCGCTTTGCAATTGCAACGGTCGGATCTGTCCGTGGTGGTCTGGCAATTGCGGGCGTGTTTGCCTGCATGCTCTTTGCCGCCTTGTCCGGTTCCTCGCCTGCAACGGTGGTCGCCATCGGCACAATCGCCATCGCCGGCATGCGCCAGGCTGGATACACCAAGGAATTTGCAGCCGGCGTTATCGCCAACGCTGGTACGCTCGGTATCCTGATCCCGCCGTCGATCGTGATGGTTGTTTATGCAGCAGCCACCAATGTATCGGTCGGCCGCATGTTCCTGGCTGGTGTGATACCGGGGATCATCGCAGGCCTGATGCTGATGATCGGCATTTACATCATGGCCCGGGTGAAAAACCTTCCGGCCCAGCCATGGCCGGGCTTTAAGGAAATCTGGGGCGCACTGTCCGAAGCTGCCGTTGGCCTGTTCCTGATGGTGATCATTCTCGGTGGTATCTATCTCGGTGTCTTTACGCCGACGGAAGCTGCTGCGGTTGCCGCTGTCTATGCCTTCCTGATCGCACTTTTCGTCTATCGGGATATGGGCCCTCTGGCCGGGACATCCTGGCTCAAGGACGATGACGGTGAACTCGGTCTGACCGGCTTCAAGTCGATCACCTACTCCCTTGTGGCGGCCATGGCCTGGTCGGGTATCGCCTTGCTGGCAACCGAACGCACCGGGTTCTGGGGACTGGACAGCTGGATTGTTCTTGCCGTCTGCCTCGTTGCCTATCCGGTCCTGCGGGCCGGGATCAGCCCGGCACAGCTGCCATCAGCCTATGCTGTGGGTGCCAAAGTTTGGGGCCGGAACCTCGGCATGATTGCGCTGAAGTTCGTGCCTGCCATGTTCCACACTGATACCAAGAAGGTCCTGACGGATTCGGCGAAGACGACCATCATGCTGATGTTCATCATCGTCAATGCGCTTCTGTTCGCCCATACATTGACGGCTGAGCAGATCCCGCAGGCGATCACGGACTGGATGGTTGAGGCTGGCTTCAACTGGTTCACCTTCCTGATCGCAGTGAACATCCTGCTCCTGATCGGCGGACAGTTCATGGAACCTTCCGGTCTGCTCCTGATTGTGGCGCCAGTGGTGTTCCCGATCGGCCTTGAACTTGGCGTTGATCCGATCCACCTCGGAATCCTAATGGTGGTGAACATGGAAATCGGCATGATCACACCACCGATTGGCCTGAACCTCTTCGTCACCTCGGGCATCACGGGCATGAGCCTGGTTCAGGTGGTCAAGGCGGCCTTGCCGTTCGTGATGATCCTGCTGCTGTTCCTGGTGCTGGTCACTTACGTACCGTTCCTGTCAACCTGGCTGCCATACAGCCTGATGGGACCGGAAATCATAACCAGGTAACTGCGGTTACGATGAATGAAGAAAGGCCGGGGCTTGCTCCGGCCTTTTTGCTTGATCGGTCAGGTCTGCTGCTGGATTAATCGGATTTTCTTGTTTGAGGGAGTGTCATTTGCCGCTAACCGTTCATCACAAGGTGCCGAGTGTCCAAACCTACCTGGGCCTGAGAAAAGCCGGAGGCATGGGGTCCTATTCAGAAGAGGCAGCCCGGATTGGGCTTGCCAATTCCATGTTCAGCGTTGTGTTGGAGCTCGATGGCGAGCCGATCGGCATGGGCCGCCTGGTTGGCGATGGCGGCTGTTTTGTCCAAGTGACCGATATCGTTGTTGATCCCGAACATCACGGCAAGGGCCACGGCAGGCAGATCATGGACGAGCTGATCGCCTATCTAAAAGCCAATGTTCCGGAGACGGCTTACATCAGTCTGCTGGCAGATGTTCCGGCCAACAGGCTCTATGAGAAATACGGATTCAGGGAAACGGCGCCAGCAACGGTCGGCATGGCCATGCGCAACAGCCGGGATTGAAAACCGCAGAAAGTCCACGATTGCCGGGTTTAGTCAGCGGCAAATGAATGAAAATGGCTAGGTCACGCCCTAGATCAACAAGAAGGCGCAGATTTCGAGAGGCCAAAGATGACAGCACCATCCGACCGTTTCAGCCAGTTCAGTGATGTCGTGACATCTCCTGATGAACTCGAGGCAACGCTTGGCGCACCCATGCCGCAGGTCATCGACAAGGTCACTGACTATCTCGACGATGTTTGCCGGGATTTTATTGCAAGGTCGCCCTTTTGCCTGGTTGCCAGCCGCAGTTCAGACGGACCGGTCGACATTTCGCCCAAAGGCGATCCGGCAGGATTTGCAAAGGTGCTTGATCAGAATTACCTGGCGATCCCCGATAGGCCGGGAAACCGCCGGGCCGACACCTTTCACAACGTGCTGAAAGATCCGCGTGTCGGTCTGATTTTCATCATCCCGGGCAAGGGGGAAACATTACGCATAAGCGGCGAGGCGCGGATCGTGCGTGATCCGAACTTACTTGAGTCAATGGCAATGAATAGCAAGACGCCGGCGTTCGCGCTGGTTGTCCACGTCGACCGTGCGTTCACGCATTGCCCGAAGTGCGTCGTCAGATCGAAAATCTGGCAGCCCGACTCCTGGCCCAATAGCCAGGACCTGCCGGACATCGGAAACGCGATGATCAAGCAGGGAAAGCTGGATATCTCCCCGGAAGACCTTTTTGAAGAAGCGCAAAAAGCGGATGTTCTCCGGCTTTATTGAAGCGGGGCAGGTTTAGGGCCTTTTCCAGCTGTCCCGGACACCGATCCGGGACACCTCTTTTCAATACGGAGGTCTCGGCTTAAGGCCGGAACTGCAGAGCCGCGCTTATTCCGCTTCTGGTCCGACATAGATCGATGCCGGTCTAATAAGTTTGCCGGTCTGCCACTGCTCCATCACATGCGCGCACCAACCTGGCGTCCGTCCGGTAGCAAAAAGCGGAGTGAACAGCGTTCGGTCTATGCCGATCGCATCCAGGAGCACGGCGGTATAGAACTCCACATTGGTGTCGAGCGCACGCTCCGGTTTGAATTTGCGAAGCGCCGAAAGCGCCGCCGTTTCGATTTCCTCAGCAAGCTTGACCTTTGGATTGCTGGCTCCGAGTTTTCTGAGCCCGGCTTTCAACACATCGGCCCGCGGATCGCGGGTCCGGTAGATCCGGTGGCCGAAACCCATCAAGCGCTCCTTGCGCAAAAGGGCATCGCCGATCCAGCTGTCGGCATTTTCCGGCTGGCCGATGGAATCGATCATGTCCAGTACCGGCCCCGGTGCACCGCCGTGGAGTGGTCCACTCAAGGCGCCCATGGCGCCCAGAACCGCCTGTTTCATATTCGCCGCTGTTGATCCGATTACGCGGGCGGTAAATGTCGAAGCATTCAACCCATGATCCAGAATGGTCACCAAGTACCGGTCGAGCGCTGCGACATGATCTGCTTCCGGCTCGGCATCGATCAGCATGCGCAACAGGTCTTCGGACGTGTTGAGTTCGGGATCAGGCGCAATCGGCTCGTTTCTCTTTGAGAGCCTGTGAGCAGCAGCGAGAAACACGGGTAGGGCGCCGCTGATGGCGACAGCTTGCGGCAGGGTCTTGGGAACCGGGAGTGCAGCGAGCCCGAGCTGCATGCGTTCATAGACGGACAGGTCCCGGGCGGCAGCCTCCATGACCGGAACTACGGAATAGGCCAGTTGACGAGCCTCGCCAAACGCATGTCTCAGCTCGTCAACATCGCTGAAAACGTAGGAATGCCAGAGGTGCAGGACGGCGTCCTCAAACCAGACTTCTCCTGCCAGATCCTCAATCGACTTGCCGCGCAGGATCAAACGGCCGTTCTGGCCATCGACGTCACTCAATGCTGTGTGGGCGGCAACAACACCCTCAAGACCGGCAGTCGGATCGGCGGTTAAAGTGCCCGGATTTGGCGCTTTCGTCATGGTCATCTCCTTCTGTTTTTCGTACGCACTAAAGAAGATGCACTTGCATTGATCAATCTTGATAAATACAATCAATACATGAGCAAGCCGATCTACCTGTCTGCCAAGGAAGCTGCCGCCGAGCTCGGCGTTCAGCCAGCGACCCTTTATGCCTATGTCAGCCGGGGGATGATTTCGTCCGTGGCCGGGCCGGGCAAACAGCGGCGGTATGATGCTGCGGACGTCAGGCGCCTTAAAGGCAGGCGGACGTTGGAAGAGACAGCCGGCACGCGTCCGTTGACAGGTGATCCTGTACTGGAAACCGAACTCACGATGATTTCCCAGGATGGGGCGATTTACAGGGGCCGGCCGGCAATCGATCTTGCAGAAAATGCCACCTTGGAAAGTGTCGCAACGCTGCTTTGGAACTGTGATCACGATCCCTTTTCAGATCCGGCACCATTAGCGCCGCCAGATCTGCCTGAAGGTCTGGCGCCGCTTGATCGGGTCATGATGGCGTTGGCTGCCTGGCCCCTGCAGGACAAGGCGGCGCACACGCAATCTCCCAAACTGCTGCAGACCAAAGGCGCGGCGCTATTGCGCTATGGTGTTGCCGCACTTCTGGAAACCGTGCCGCAAACAATCCCGGTTCATACCCAGATCGCCCAGGCCTATGGTGTGTCTTCGCGGGCGAAAAACCTGATCCGGGCCGCTTTGGTTCTGTCAGCCGATCATGAACTCAACACCAGCACCTTTGCCACACGTTGCGCCGCCTCGACACGGGCTCCCCTTCACGCCGCGCTCCTGTCGGGGCTTGGTGCATTTTCCGGACCGCGCCACGGGGCAGCCTCCGGACGGGCCAATGCCTGGATGGCGGAAATCGGCCCGGAAACGGATGCCGAGGCTTTAATTGCCGACCGGCTCAGCCGTGGTGATACGCTTCCCGGATTCGGTCACAAGATCTACCTGGACAAGGATCCGCGTGGCCACTGGCTGCTGTCCACCTTGATGGCAAGTGAACCGGACCATCCCTTTGTCCAGCAGCTGCCGCAGATCCTGGCGGCCGGTAAGGACCTTTTCGGCCTCTTTCCCAACATTGATTTTGCGCTGGCCGCAATTCAGAAGACCTATGATCTTCCAAGAGACAGCGGCAAGATTATTTTCTGCGCTGGCCGTATGGCCGGGTGGATCGCCCATGCGCTTGAGCAATATGGCGCCCAGGAGCAAATCCGCCCCCGGGCCACCTATGTTGGTGAACGGCCCGGATAGGGCACTTCATTCACATTTTCACACTTATGAGCGCGGTACCGGGACAGCCAGATCATGGAAGCCATATTTGCCAATGTCCTCAATATCCTGCTTCCGGTGCTGCTTTGCGTTCTGGTCGGCTTTGGTCTGGCCCGGTTCAAGGTTTCATTTGATACAAAAATGGTAGGTAGCCTGGTTTCCCATGTGGGCTACCCGGCGCTGGTGCTCTCCCATATGGCGGCCGAACATGTGTCCCTGTCGTCCTTCTTCCTGTTGCTTGTTGCAGCCGCGCTGGTGGTTGTGTGCTTTGCGGCCATGGGGGTCGTGGTTCTAAAGCTGCTGGGCTGGCCGATCCGGGCCTATTTGCCGCCGGTCATGCTGTCCAACGTTGGCAACATCGGCCTGCCGGTCGCAACGCTTGCTTTCGGGGCCGTGGGGACAACAGTTGCGGTTGCCTTTGTTGTCGTCGTGCTGACCGCCATATTCACCGCCGGAATCGCGATCGCCATGGGAAAGGCGGATCTGAGCAAGCTCGCCCGCCAGCCGGTCGTTTATGCCGTTGGTCTCGCGCTCGTGTTGATGGCGACCGGGACCGCAATTCCGGCGCCGGTCGATCAGGCCCTGAAGATCCTCGGCGGACTGGCGATACCGTTGATGTTGCTCACTTTGGGATACACGCTGGCAAACTTGCGGCCTGGCAAATTTGTGCGCGGAGTATCTTTGTCAGTAATCCACGTGGTGATGTCCGGCGTTATCGCTTTTGGTATCCTTCAGTTTTTCCCGCTGGACACGCCCGTCAAACACGCAGCAATGCTGCTGTGTTTCATGCCGCCCTCCGTCGCGACCTATTTGTGGGTGGAAGCCTACCGTCCGGACGATGCACCGGAAGTGGCAGGTTTCATTTTGATTTCGACTTTGCTGGTTCTGCTGACTGTCCCTGCCGTTCTGACGGTTCTTGGCAGCTAGAATACGATGCCTTCTTCCTTGATATAGGTCCGGACAATCGCGTCAAAGGACGGGTCAGCCTTGAAGCCGAGCTGTTGCGCCCTGCGGGCATCAAATTGCCGTGGCCAGCCAGCGACGATTTGCTGGATGGTCTCGTCTGGAACGCGGCGGATGAGTTTGACTCTCTCCGCACCGCCAATGCGTTTAAGGCTGTCGATTTCATCCGCAACAGTGGCTGCGACGCCTGGCATGGTGAGGTTGCGGTGCACGCCGATCATTTCGGTGTCCAGCATGGCTGCATGAAGCAGGAAGCCTACGGCTGCCCGAGGGCTGGCCATCCAGTGAAGCACATCATCGCCAACCGGAAGCAGCGCTTCCTGGCCATTGAGCGGTTCGCGGATGATACCGGAAAAGAAGCTCGAAGCTGCTTTGTTCGGCTTTCCTGGCCGCACGACGATGGTTGGCAGACGGATGCCGATCCCGTCCATCATTCCCCGGCGCGTGAGATCTGAAAGCAGCAACTCGCAGATCGCCTTTTGCGTGCCATAGGACGTCAGCGGCGTGAGGTGGAAGTCGTCCGGGATTGTATCCGGAAAAGGGGCACCGAAGGCGGCGATCGACGAAGTAAAGACGACCCTGGGGCAGTACCCGTCCCCTGCATTCCGGATCGCATCGAACAGATAGCGCGTGCCGTCCAGATTGATCCGGTACCCCTTGTCGAAGTCAGCTTCAGCTTCCCCG
Source organism: Roseibium sp. (assembly GCA_965230705.1). Classification (GTDB taxonomy): domain Bacteria; phylum Pseudomonadota; class Alphaproteobacteria; order Rhizobiales; family Stappiaceae; genus Roseibium. Next base: position 2,489,418 of record CBDDLN010000002.1, read on the forward strand.
GATACAATGGCGGCCAGGTGAAAAATCACCTTCGGCCGGTTGGCAATCAGCTCCTCTGCGCGGCCCGGTTCAGAAAAGTCACAGGCCATGGTTTCGACCGGGAACGGTGCGTTTTCGGGTCTGGTGGGCGGCACCGCATCTGCAAGAAGGAGCGCGTTGATTTCACCGCCAAGTGTTCCGGGATCGGTCACAAGCCGGTTTGCCAGCCTTTGCCCGATCATCCCGGCAGCGCCAATAATGAGTACGTCCACCAAATCCCTCCCGAAATGGCCTGCCGGTTTAAATACGTCCTTTCAAGAACGGATCGAAATCGTAAAGGCCCTTGGCGCTGTCAAAGCAGCCAAATGTACCGCCATCTTTCATGTGTTCGGCTGCATAGGTAAAGGCACCGAAAGCAATCCGTGCAAGCCCGCTGCCGATCGACGCCCGCGCCACATCCAGGTCACCGAGTTCCTTCCTAGTCATGTGGAAGTTCTTCCGGCCCGCCAGCACATTCAGCGGCGCGTCGATTTCTGCAACCACGCGGGCGATGTGCTCCTTCTTGACAAGTTCGGGCGCATAAATGCAGTCCGCGCCGGCCTCGGCAAAAGCTCTTAACCGCGTGATGGTGTCTTCCAGATCCTGCTCCGATTCAATCGGCGCTTCGCTGCGGGCTGTCAGGACAAAGTCGGGAGCCAGTTTGTTCTTGGCCGCCACGGCCGCTTTGATCCGGTCAATTGCAAGGTCGAACGCGTAGTACGGATCGTCCGGATTGGTGGTGTAATCTTCGATTGAACAGCCGGAGAGGCCAACTTCAATGGCCCCTTTTACGGTTTCGACGACATCTTCGGGGCTGTGGCCGAAGCCGTTTTCCAGATCTCCGTTGACCGGAAGCGTGGAGGCTTCAACGATACTTTGGGCATGCTCCAGCGCCATGTCTCGGGTGATTAGGCCTTCCGCATCCTTCAAACCGTGTGTGAAGGCAAATCCGGCACTCGTGGTGGCCAGGGCTTCGAATTGCAGGCCTTCCAGAATTCGGGTTGTTCCCACGTCGAACGGATTGGGCATAACAAAAGCTTTGCGCTCCGCATGCAGCGCCTTGAACTGTGAACGGCGTTTATCAATTGTCTGCATTGTCTGTCTCCGGTCAGTTCGCAATTGGCATCATGGGCAGGCAATTGATGTTACACGAGCAACTGCTTCAAAACACAGCAGCAATTGATGAGGAGGCATTTTGCCTCATGTGAAGGCAGACAAGGCGTGAATGTGGTCGAAGCGAAACTTTTGATATATCAGCATATTTTCGGATGACGCAGCGTTACAATGAGAAATTCAAATGTTTCTCTTTTTTTCCTAGGTAGTTTTTGCTATCATAAAACCCGTACTGGCGTGCGGCTCGTTGTTTTTAAGGGCCTGAATGTACTGTCGGCAATTTTTACGAATTTAGGAGGAGGTTTACCTCCTCCTTTTCGTGTGAGCAGGTTGGAATACTTTCAGATCCAGACCTGTAGCTTTTCAGGCTAATCATGAAAGCTTCAGATCCGGAATCTTCCCTTACTGTTGGCTTTGGCCGAGATTCTCCGTTGAGAGAAGCTCGAGTGATGGCATCAGGCCCAACAGTTCCTGAGTGTAGGAATGGCTGGGATTCTCGAACAACGCATCACAGTCTGACACTTCGCACAGTTCCCCATTCCGCATAACACCAATGCGGTTGCACATTTGCCGGATCACAGCGAGATCGTGGCTGATGAACAGCATCGTCAAACCCAGCTCTTCCTGTAGGTCTTTCAGGAGATTGAGGATTTGCGCCTGGATGGAAACATCCAGGGCCGACGTCGGTTCGTCGCAGATCAGGAACCGGGGCCGGGTGGCCAGGGCGCGGGCAATCGAAATCCGCTGGCGCTGGCCTCCGGAAAACTCGTGCGGAAACTTGTCGCCCGCAGCTGTCCCAAGCCCGACGTGGTCAAGCAGGTCATCGACGATCTGGCGGACTTCCGAATTGGAAGACGCCAGGCGGTGAAACTTGATCGGTTCGGCGATGATCGTGCGGACCCGCATGCGCGCGTTCAGGGACGAATACGGATCCTGGAAGATCATCTGCATTTGCCGGCGCATCGCCAGAATCTCACGCCGGCTGGAGAGCTCTGTCAGTTCCTGACCGGCGAAATTAATCGAGCCGCCTGTCGGGTGATAAAGGCCAGTGACCAGCCGGGCGATCGTGGATTTGCCGGAGCCGCTCTCTCCAACAAGGCCAAAGGTTTCGCCCTGTTCAATGTCAAAACTGACTTTTTTCACAGCGTCGAAATAGGTGCGCCTGGACTTCAGGATCGCATTGTTCATCTGGAAGCTCATGTCCAGATCCCGGATCTTGAGCAACGGCCCGGAGACATCCTCATACGCGCGGGTCTTGCCAAGCCAGTGCGTGGAAATGTCGATCTGCTTCGTTGGCGTCTGCGCCTTTTCGATGTAGTCGACGACAGGAAAACGGTCGATGCGAATGTCGGGCCGGGGAACCGCGGAAATCAGGCTTTTGGTATAGGGATGTTCCGGAGCCCCCAGAACCTGGGTTGTCTTGCCGTACTCAACCAGCTTGCCATGATACATCACGGCGACATGGTCGGTGATGTCGGCGATAACGCCCATGTCGTGGGTGATGACCAGCATGGCGACGTTGCGGTCTGAGCACAGCTTCTTCATCAGTTCCAGAATTTGAGCCTGGATTGATACATCGAGCGCGGTCGTCGGTTCATCCGCAATGACCAGTTCCGGCTCCGCGCAGAGTGCGAGGGCAATCACCACCCGCTGCCGCATGCCGCCGGAAAACTGGTGCGGATACTGTTTTATCCGTTCTGCCGGATTAGGAATTCCGACCGCATCGATCAGCTCTATTGCCCGCGCGAGGGCCTCCTGCTTGGACAGGGGCAAGTGGGTGCGGATCGTTTCCACCAATTGGGATTCGACCGTCTGCAGCGGATCGAGGGATGTCAGCGGATCCTGGAAGATCATGCCGATCTTGCGGCCGCGCATCAACCGTTTCTGCTTCTCCGGCAGTTTGTCGATACGTTGGCCGTGGAGGAATATCTCGCCCTCCGCAATGCGCCCTGGTTCCTGCAACAGGCCGATGACCGCATTGCCAACGGTAGACTTGCCGGCGCCACTCTCACCGACCACGCCAAGGATCTTGCCCGCTTCGAGTTTCAGGTTAACTCCGTCCACCGCAACAAAGGTGCTGCTGCGGCCGGGGAATTCGACCTTGAGGTCTTGAATGTCGAGAACGCTCATACCGGCCTCACCGCAGCTTCGGATTCAGGGCGTCGCGAAGCCAGTCGCCCAGAAGGTTGACGTTAAGAACGAGCAGCGCCAGGGCGAGGCCCGGGAAAATGGCAATCCACCATTCTCCGGAATAAAGGAAGTCGTTGCCGATCGCGATCAGCGTTCCAAGGGACGGTTGGGTGGGTGGCATGCCGACACCAAGGAACGACAGCGTTGCCTCCGTGACGATGGCAATCGCCAGGTTGATGGTCGCGATCACCAGAACCGGACCGGTCACATTTGGCAGAATGTGGCGCACCATGATGATGACCGACGGAATGCCGATAACGCGTGCCGCCTGAACATATTCCTTGTTCTTTTCCACCATCGTCGAGCCGCGAACCGTCCGGGCATATTGCACCCAGAAGGACAGCGCCAGCGAGAAAATGAGGATGTAGAAGGCGAAAACTTCGCGGTCGACAGTGCCGAATACACCAGCCAATGATCCGTCGATGAGCAGCGCGATCAAAATGGCCGGGAATGTCAGCTGGATGTCCGCAATGCGCATGATGACGGCATCAACCCGCCCGCCCATGTATCCGGCTACGAGCCCAAGCGAAATGCCGAGAGCAGCGGCTGCGATTACGGAACAGAAGCCGACAATGAGCGAGATCCGCATACCGTAAAAAATGCCGGAAATGATATCGCGGCCCTGATCGTCCGTGCCCAGCAAAAAGCGCGGATCGGCATATTCCATCCAGAACGGAGGCACCCGTGCATCCAGAATGGAGACGGAAGCAAGGTCAAAGGGGTCGTGCGGCGCAATCCAGGGCGCGAAGAACGCGAGAACGAACAGCACGAATGTTCCGATCGCCGCTACGACAGTGACGCGCGAACGCAGGAAGGAATGGAAAAGATCGCTGTCCAGAACGCGGGCGGCGAGTCCGGGTGCAGCGCTGACCTGGATTTCAGTGCGTTCGGCAACGGCTGCCTTGGCTTCTTCATTGGAGACGGTTGGCATGGCTCAGGTCTCCGGCTTAGGCCCGGTCAATCCGCAAACGCGGATCGATCAGGAAATAAAGGATGTCGACGATGAAGTTGATGCTGACAAACAGGAAGGCGGTCAGCAGCAGGTAAGCGGACATGATCGGGATATCGACGTTCTGGACCGCCTGCAGGAACATCAGCCCCATACCCGGCCATTGGAACACAGTTTCGGTGATTGTCGCGAAGGCGATAATCGCCCCGAGCTGCAAGCCGGTGATGGTGATCACCGGAACAAGCGTGTTTTTCAGCGCATGCCTGAAGTGGACGATCCGGTCCGGCAGGCCTCTGGCCCTGGCGAACTTGATGTAGTCCGTGCGGATCACTTCCAGCATTTCCGCCCGGATCAGGCGCATGATGAGGGTCATCTGATAAAGGCCCAGCGTTATTGCCGGCAGGATCAGCGCTTTCAAGCCGGAAACCGTCAACAGGCCAGTTGTCCACCAGGAACCGATGGGGACGACCTCGCCGCGGCCAAAGCTTGGCAACCATTGCAGGGTAACGGAAAACAGAAAGATCAGCAGGATGCCGATGAAAAAGGTCGGCAACGAAATTCCGACTAGTGAGACGGAAAGGAAGAATTTTGAAAGGGCAGCTTCTCTGTTAAGCCCGGCGTAAATCCCCATGGGAATGCCGACGACCAGGGCAAAGACGGCCGACATGAAAGAGAGTTCAAGTGTTGCCGGAATGCGTTTTGCAAACAGGTCACTGACAGGTTGATGAAACTGATAGGACGTTCCGAAATCAAACTGGGCGGCGTTGGAAACGAAACGGAAGAACTGCACCACGATCGGATCGTTCAGACCAAGGCGTTCCCGCAAGGCCTCGCGTTCTTCGATCGACGTTTCGATGCCCACCATCATGTTGACGGGATCGCCAACAAACCGGAACAACGTAAAGGCCAACAAGGCGACTACGAGCATGACAATCATCGCCTGCATCAGGCGACGCATTGCAAAACCTAGCATGACAGAACTTTTCTAGAAAAAGGCACCTCCGGCAGAATGCCGGAGGTGCGGATTGCGACTGTGTCTTACTTCTTGGTCACGAAGCGGAACAGGAACTGGTTGTCCGCACGCTGGGCAAGTTCGACGCCATCGGCAACACCCCAGGCCAGGCCTTGCTGGTGCAGCGGAATGTGCGCGACTTCATTGTTGGAGAGCTTGTAAGCCTCCGCAATCAGAGCGTCGCGGGCTGCCGGATCATTCTCAACCAGGATCTTGTCCGCAAGAGCGTCAACTTCCTTGTTGCAGTATCCGCCGAGGTTGAACGCACCACCTTTGCCGGCCGCATCGCGGCACTGGATCAGGTTGTCCAGAATGTTCCAGCTGTCGAACGAACCCGGTGTCCAGCCAAGCAGGTAGAACGAGGTGTCGTAACCGCCGGATGCCAGAACCTTGGCGAAGTACTTTGCTTTCGGCTGGGCGTTGAGGTCGACCTTGACGCCGACCCGGGCGAGCATGGCTGCAACGGCCTGACAGATTGCCTCGTCGTTGACGTAACGATCGTTCGGGCAGTCCATGCCAACTGAGAAGCCATCCGCATATCCGGCCTCGGCGAGAAGTGCCTTGGAAGCTTCCGGATCATACGGGAACCGTTCGAACTCGGCTGCGCGGGCGAACATGAACGGCGAAATCATGATAGCCGACGGTGTCGACAGATCACGCATGACTTTCTTCTTGATCGCTTCGATATCGATCGCCTGGTAGAACGCCTTGCGGACTTTTGCGTCCTTGAACGGGTTCTTGCCCTTCACATCGGAATACAGAAGCTCATCGCGCATCTGGTCCATGCCAAGGAAGATGGTACGCAGTTCCGGTCCGGTCAGCGCCTTGGTGCCGTTGTTGTCATTGACGCGTTTCACGTCCTGAACCGGGATCGGATATGCCATGTCCAGCTCACCGGACAGCAGCGCAGCTACGCGTGTCGCGTCTGATCCGATTGGCGTGAATTCAACCGTATCCAGATTGTGCGTAGCGGTGTCCCACCAGCCATCGTGTTTCGCGTAGTCGGTTTTTACGCCGGGCTCATGGCTGGTAATCTTGAACGGGCCCGTGCCATTTGCGTTCAGCGACGCATAGTTCGGTGTTGTGTCGGATGCGGACGAAATGGCGACCGCGTCGTTTGCAACAGTCCACTCCTTGTCCATGATGTACCAGGTGTCCCACTCGTAATGCAGGATCGGGTTTGGACCAGGCAGGACGAAATCAACCGTGTGATCGTCTACGATCTCCAGCTTGACTTCCGAATTCACGCGCTTTGCAAGGTCGGAGCCTTCGCTGTGGACACGCTCAAGTGAGAACGCAACGTCTTCCGCAGTGAAATCGTTGCCGTTGTGGAACTTGACGCCCTTGCGCAGATAAAAGCGCCAGCGGTTTGGTTCAATAACTTCCCAGCGTTCCGCAAGCGATGGCTCGATTTCAAGATTCTCGTTGCGGCGGGTCAGGCCTTCATAGGTATTGCCCAGCGACGACAAGGTGAAAGTCTCGTTGAGGCTGTACGGATCCAGTTTGTTCAAAGTGCCCTGAAACGCGAACTTCAGCGTTTCTGCGTTGGCCGTGGTCACGGTGGCTCCCGCAATTACAGCCGCCGCGATGGCTAGCGTTGTCTTCTGCATATTCCCCTCACGTTTTCGTTTTTTGCAGTTTCTTGTGTTTGAAAATAAACACGAATTTTTTGGCTTGCTCTATTTCTATGCATTTTTACCAGCACGCACTATTGCACCGACTGCGCCGTCTTCCAACCCCGGTTATGAAGTAGAATGAGACAATTTTTGACAAAGCGCGTCTAGAAACGCCGTGCACTTTTCAAGTTCAGCCATTTCAATGTATTCGTCCGGTTGATGGGCCTGGTCAATGGATCCGGGGCCGCACACAACCGCAGACAGGCCAGCATCCTGGAATTGTCCGCCTTCAGTCGCGTAGACAACCACGTGCCGGCCGTTGTCCCCTGTCAGCTGCCGCACGAGCTGTTCGGCAGGGCCGTCGGTTTCTTCCCGAAGGCCTGGAACATTCGCCACGCGCTCAACTTCCACCCGGCAGTTAGGTGATATGGCCTTCATGTCCGGCAGGATTTCCGATTCGATGTATGCCAAGTAGCGTTCTTGCCAGTCTTCACCGCGCTCCTCCGGCAAGGTCCGGATATCGGTCACGAATTCGCACTCGGCTGCCGTGATGTTGTGCGCATCTCCGCCCTTGATCACACCGCAATGAAGGGTGCTGTATGGCGGGTCGAACAAACAGTCCGGGTCGGCGCGTTTTTTGTTCATTTGCGTTTGCTGGTCCAGCCAGCTGATCAATTTGGCGGCCACCGATATCGCTGAAACGCCCCGATCCAGTTGGCTGGAGTGCACTGGATGGCCGAAGACCTTTGTCTTCAGGACAATGATACCCTTGTGACCCGTCACCGCTGCCATGTTGGTTGGTTCGCCGACGATGACTGCCGAAGGGTGCGGTTCGTTCTGCAGCATGTCTTCAATCAAGGGCGGCGCACCAAGACATCCAACTTCTTCGTCATAGGAGAGCGCAATGTGAAGCGGGCGTGTCAGCCCCGCTTCCAAAAACCTTGGCACATGGGCCAGAACGGAGGCGGCAAAGCCTTTCATGTCAGCCGCACCGCGGCCGTAGAGACGGCCGTTTTCCGCCCGTAGCGTGAATGGGTCAGAGCTCCAGGCCTGGTTCTCTACCGGAACCACATCAGTATGTGCGGAAAGAACAATACCGCCTTCCGTGCGCGGTCCAATCAGGGCGTAGAGGGCAGCCTTTTCGCCCGTGTCATCAAAGACACGTTCTGAAGAGATACCCCAGTCCTCCAAATACCCAGCTACAAAGTCGATCAGTGGAAGGTTGCTGCGATCGGAGATGGTGTTGAAGCCGACCAGCTTGGCCAGCATTTCCTGCGATGTGTATCGTGTTCCCACGCGTTGCTCCAAATTCAAACGGGCAGGTTCCTGCCGCTAGCATCATGCTGCCGATTTTAGAATGCTGAGGTCGTGAATTACTTTTATTTTCAATGGCTTCTCTTTTCCCCGGAGCGTGATTTCACCGGTTTCGGCATCGGCGACCTCTGCTTGCGCTGCATCAAGCACAGTCTGTGAGACGATCATGATGCTGCCATGGGCCTTGTTTTCCGTCTCCAGGCGGCTGGCGGAATTCACAACGTCGCCAAGAGCGGTAATCGGCGCCTGGCTTCCGGCCGCTCCGGCTTCACCGATCCGTCCCAAAATGGCCGGGCCGGAGTGCAGCCCGATGCCGATCCTGAGGGGTTCGCGGAACTGAGGCCCCCGCTCGTCGTTGAGCTCTTCCAGTACAGCGCCCAGACGGGCACAGGCCCTCAGCGCTTGTCTTGCACCGGCTTCCAGTCCGTTTTCCATGCCGAAAATCGCCATGACCCCGTCGCCGATAAACTTGTCGACCTGCCCGCCTTCCGCGCGGATTGCACCGGAGACCAGGTCCAGATAGCGATTTAAAAGAAAAACCACATCGTAGGAGAGGTTGGTTTCCGTGATCTTGGTGAAATTCCTGAGATCAACGAACATGATGACAACATCCTGCTCGACACCCCAGTGATAGGCATCAGCAAGCACTTGCTGCAGTCCACCCGTTGCTGACTTGGCCGGAACCAGAGGTCGCACGCATATATCAGACCCCGGTTTTATCTGGCAGGCGAGCCGAACGTCTTCGCCTGCTTCAATACGGTTCAGCACGGCCTCTTCCGCCGAACCTGGCGGCGGAAGATTGTCCTGCCCTTCGATGACCCGAACCCGGCACGTGGAGCAGCGTGCCCGTCCCCCACAGACTGCCGTGTGCGGGATGCCGTTCATCCGGCTCAATTCCAAAAGAGTTGGCCCAGGTGCAGTCCGCACTTTCAGGTCGCCTGGATATTGGATGGTGATGCGGCTGCCGAACCGCCGGACAACCATGCGGAAAAGGATCACTGCCAAGCTCAGGATGATCAGGCCGAATACAACACCCCGAATCTGATCAGCCGCGGAATAGACCCAATCGACTTGAGCGTCGGTAACCTTCAATTTGTATTTGCCTTCAGCCGTCAGCCGGCGCGCCCCCTCAATCCACCCCCAGAGCGCAAGCACGGGAAAGGCCAGTGCCAGAGCCGTGAGCAATGGCAAAAGGCGCCGGTAGAACGGATACATTCTCAGCCAGAAGTGCAGGCCGATCATCGCATGGCTCCAGACCACCAGCAGCAGGATCGACTGCATCAACGCGCCCTCTGGCCAGAGGATCGTCAGCATTTGATGGTAGCTCGGGATCACTCCATGAACATTCATCAACCCCAAGGTGGCCGCCACGTGCGGCGCCAGCGTCCAGGGGATGTAGAGGCCAAGGACAAGCTGGGTAAACTCCCAGAACGGGATTTTGAGCGTGCTCCGCTTGGCGGTGCGCCAAAGCGCCAGCCCCACATGGGTGAACGCTGCGGTTACCAATACCAGCTGGCCGAAATCGTTGCTCCAGATCTCGTAATGGTAAAGCGCCATCTTCTCCATGGCCTTGACCGAAATGATGCCGAGCGCGTGATTGGTGAAATGGGTCAGGCAGAATGCAAACAGCACGAGGCCACTCGCGAGACGAAGCCGCTGGCGCCAGTTTCCGGACATTCCTGCCTGTGAAGTTTTGGCAGCAAGGCCATTCGGCTTGTGATCGCTCACGGTCATCCGGTGTTATCTCCCCAGACAGCAGACTTGTTTTTCGAACCTGTTTCCGTCAAGTGCTTAAATATGGGCTGTGCAACACAAGATGGTGCACTGACAAACTGCGGACGGACAAAACAGATTAACGGGACGGTTTCATGAAAGTCTATGGCATCAAGAACTGCGACACGGTCAAAAAAGCGCGCAAATTCTTGGAAGAGGCGAACGTTGCCTATGAGTTTCATGATTACAAAAAAGACGGCGTTGAAGAAGGCAAGCTCACTGAATTCGTGACGGAATTCGGCTGGGATGCGGTTTTGAACCGCAGGGGAACAACCTGGCGGAAACTCGACGACGACATCAAGGAAACCGTGACGGACAAGGCCAGCGCGATTGCGGTCATGCTGGAAAATCCGTCGATGATCAAACGGCCGATCGTCGAGGGAGCGGCCAAGAATTTTATAGGTTTTGATCCGGTTGCGTGGGAAACCGCGCTGGAACTCGACGAGTTAAAGTAAGTCAGAAGCAGCGGGCCTGTTACCAGGTTCTGCGCGGACCTGTGTCGATATGATAGTGGCCTGAGCGGTAGTACTTGTAGCCGCCAACAGCTTTCTGCGACTTGAGGAAAGCAAGAACGGAAGATGGATTGCCGCCAACGGAGAAGTCCACAGCGCGGCAGTTCAAATGGTAGGAATCGCCAGCGCCGCCTTTCCACCAATTCTCCAGCCACCAGCGCTTGGTTGAATGAACGGTGACCTTGCCGTAACGCTTTGCAACCTTGTTCAGCACCTTCTTCAACTTCCGGGGAACGCACCAGGAGGTGTCCTGGTAGTTGATCTTGTTGTGAGATCCGGTTGCCCAGCCAAGGCCCGTTACACCCGCAACGCTACCGCATCCGGTCAGCAGGGGAACGGAAACAATCAGAACGGCCAAAGTGGTTGGGCGCAAAGCCATCGGAATACCTGGATGAACATCAATAGGCCCAGCATCCCGGTGATCAGTTAAAATTGTCATGAAAAACGTGGTTAAGCATTTCCTGCCTTTGCAACGCATCGTTAGAAATTGTTACCAAAAAATCGACAATTTCGGACCGCAAGAGCCGGTTGCAGGCTGGTATAAGGCCAGTCCTTGAGGTAGGCATTCGAGTAATCCGGAGCACCGGATCTTCCCTCATGCGATATCAGAGCCGCAAAATGTCCCACGTTTTTCCACGCCACACCAAGGCTTCGCCGCCGGTCGCCGTTGGCGGTGAAGGCTGCTACATCATCGACAGCACGGGCAAAAAATACTTTGACGGATCCGGTGGAGCGGCCGTCTCTTGTCTCGGTCATGGTGATCCGGATGTCACCGCCGCTATCAAGGCGCAGGTCGACAAGATTGCCTTTGCCCACACTGGCTTCTTTACGTCCGAACCGGCTGAAGAACTCGCCGATCTTCTGATCCAACATTCACCTGAAGGGCTCGACCGAGTCTATTTCGTTTCCGGTGGATCGGAAGCGGTGGAAGCTGCCTTGAAGCTTGCCCGTCAGTATTTCCTTGAAAAGGGCGAGTCTGGCCGTCATCGGGTGATTGCCCGCCGGCAAAGTTATCATGGCAACACGCTCGGCGCCCTTGCCACAGGTGGAAACGCCTGGCGGAGAGAGCCGTTCTCACCGTTGATGATCGAGACCTCGCACATTTCCGCCTGCTATGAATACCGCGGGCGCCAGGATGGCGAGAGCGCATTTGACTACGGACAGCGCGTTGCGAACGAACTTGAAGCGGAAATCAAGCGACTCGGTCCTGAATCCGTTATGGCCTTTGTTGCCGAGCCCGTCGTTGGCGCTACGGCTGGCGCCGTGCCTCCGGTGGTAGGTTATTTCAAACGCATACGTGAAATCTGCGATGCCCACGGAATTCTCCTGATTCTGGATGAAGTGATGTGCGGTATGGGCCGCACGGGCACCCTTTTTGCCTGCGAGCAGGACGGCGTGACCGCCGATATTCTGTGCGTTGCCAAGGGATTAGGCGCTGGATATCAACCGATCGGCGCCATGTTGTGTTCAGCAGAAATCTACAAGGCCCTGGAGAATGGTTCCGGCTTCTTCCAGCACGGGCATACGTACATTGGCCACCCGACGGCCTGCGCAGCGTCCCTTGCCGTATTGAAGAAACTCACTGGCGGTCTGGTGGATCAGGTCAATCCAATGGGTGAAATTCTGGATGCATCGTTGCGGGACGCCTTCGGTCAGCACCCGCATGTGGGCGATATCCGCGGCCGTGGCCTGTTCCGGGGTATCGAAATCGTCGAAGACCTGGAAACCAAAGCGCCATTTGATCCGAAACGCGGTATCAACAAGGCTATCAAAAAGGCCGCGTTTGAAGCAGGCCTCGCCTGCTATCCGATGGGCGGCACAATAGACGGTGTTCGTGGGGACCACGTCCTGCTCGCACCACCGTTCATTATGAGCGAAGCTCAAGCTGGCGAAATAACCGAAAAACTCACTGTAGCATTCAAGGCGGTATTCTAAACCGATGACGCAATCCAAAGCCCTGTCACCCCTTTCGAAAATCATGGTTGCGCCGAATGGCGCCCGCCGTACAAAGGCGGACCATCCCGCTTTGCCGGTGACCATTGATGAAACCGTGGCTGCAGCCAAAGACTGTTTTGCCGCTGGAGCCGATGCGATCCATGCCCATGTGCGTGACGAAAGCGGTGCCCATGTGCTGGATGCCGGCATGTACCGCGAGCTCCTGAAAAAGCTGCAAGAAGCAGTGCCGGACATGCGGGTCCAGATCACGACTGAGGCTGTTGGCCGGTATAGCCCGGAAGAACAGCGCGCGGTTGTTCGCGATGTGATGCCGGAAGCCGCTTCAATTGCGGTCCGGGAAATGTGCCCGGACGAAAACACCGATGAAGCGCGCGAGTTCTACAAATGGGCCCGCGAGTCCTGGATTGTCATCCAGCACATTCTTTATAGCCCGGAAGATTTCGAGCTTTTCTTGAAGCTGGTTGCCGATGGGGTCATTCCGGGCGAAGCGCATCAGTTGCTTTTTGTCCTTGGGCGCTACGCCAACAACCAGGAAAGCACGCCGGACGACCTCAAACCGTTCCTTGAAATTTTGGAGCGGAGCCCGTCAGATCAGTCTTTTGACTGGGGCGTTTGTGCCTTCGGCCACCAGGAAACCGACTGTCTTGCCTATGCCATCAGCAAAGGCGGCAAGGCCCGGATCGGGTTTGAAAACAGTCTTTGGAACAAGAACGGTGAAGTGGCAGCAGACAACGCCGAACGGGTTCGCGAACTTGTCGCTGCGCTGGGCGAATAGGCCTGGAGTTGATCTCCAAATTCGTTGAGTGACTTGGAATTGGAGTCTGGCGCCACGGCATCTGTTTTGTGGCGCTATGCCGCCGGTTGACTGCGCAGCGGAATGCCGTCGCTGACCAGTTCGGAAAACACCCAGCTTCGGAACAGGCGGACCTTCCGGTTGTTCTTGTTGATTTTGGGATAGCTCAGGCTCCAGGCTTCATCCGGGATCTGGGCCACAAGGTCGAACGGTTGAATCAGCTGTCCGGTTTCCACCGCGTTCCGGTAAAAATACGGCGTCAGAATCGCTACGCCCTGACCGGCAATTGCCCGATTGGCCTCCAGGGCTTGTGAACCCATGCGCGACGAAGGGGAATGGCTAAGGTCCGGCTCTGGCAGACCGGCTGCCGTAAACCACAACTCCCACCATGGGTCCGCCGGATCTATGATTGGCAGTTTCAGCAAGTCAGCAGGTTTGTGAACGCCGCCGATAGTCTCGGCCAGGGCCGGGCTCAGCATTGGGGTGAACTCAGCCTTGACGATTGTGTGGCGCTGCCAGCCCTTGGGCGGTGCATAGCAAGCCGAGATCGTGACATCAGCAGAGTGGAAGTCTGGTGCTTCGGCAGCCTGCGGCACGATCCGGACGGCCAGATCCGGATTTTGCAGTTGAAATCCGACGAGCCGCGACGCGAGCCAATTGACCGCAAACGTCGTGTTGCACGAGACGATCAGCTGCCCCTCATTTTGCTCCTGAATTTCGTCGAAAGCCTCCCGGAGGTTCACAAAGGAATCGACCACACGGGCCGCCAGCAACGCACCCTTTTCAGTCAGCTCGATGCGGCGTGTTTTCCGGACAAACAGCGCGAAGCCAAGCTTCATTTCCAGCGTCTTGATCTGGTAGCTGACGGCAGCCTGAGTCATGCCCAGTTCTTCACCGGCAAGTGTGAAACTGAGATGCCGGCTGGCGGCTTCAAAGGCCCTGATGGCCGCTAAGGGGGGCAGTTGCCGAGTCATGATGCACAAGTTCTCCTTATGCAATATGACTCAAATTTCGTTGGTTATCTATCCGCATTTGCAACAGGGTTACTCCGATATCCAAAGGAGTCTGTGCCAATGGCCGCATTCATCGACCGGCGAAACCTGCAAGGTATAAAAAAGTTTGCCTTTTTTATATCCCGGGTATTCGTAGCTCTGTTCGTCAAAAGGAATCCAAGGCGAAGCATCAGCCCTGACGACTTGCCCAGGCAACTGCAAAAGGATCTTGGGCTGGGCGTATCCCCAGAAGATCCAGGGTCGTTCGAAGGCCGCTGGAGACAGGAACTGAAGAATATGCGGCAGAATACGCCGGAAGACCGGATAGAGCGCCAGCAGCCTTAGAGCAGCATCGCCCATAGTGTGGCGGCAAGCATACCGGCGGCCATCATGATGGTCATCGCGCGCAAAACCGGGCCTTCGCCGATCAGGGCGAGGATCGAAACGCCGACCAGAGCCCATAAGGAGTGGGAAATACTGCCGCCCAGAATGAAGCCGCCGGTCAGCAATATGGCATTATCGGCAAGGCTGAGGCCATTTCCTGCAAAAAATGTCGTATATGCCACCAGGCTCATGGCCCAGGTCTTCGGGCTGAGCGGGTGAATGAGAAGCCCTTCCCAGAAACTCGGCAACGCAACCTCGCCCTTCGGCTTGATGCTGAGCGAGACGATCCGCCAGGCGAGATAGGTCATATAGGCCATGCTGAGGATCTTGAAGAGCGTAACAATGGGGCCGCCGCTGGCCATGACCTGACCCAACCCAAAAGCCACGCAGACGTTGAGCAGGATTGAACCGAGCTGAGATGCCATGATCACCGGAAAGGCGGTGCGGTAACCGGACGTGGCACCGATTGCCATGAATGTCAGGTTTCCCGGTCCTGGTGTTCCGGTCATCACGGCAACGAAAACGGCAAAGGCAAATAGGGTTGCTGCGTCCATGGATTTGATACAATCGATACAAAATGGTCGAAATACAGAGATACTTGAGCAATTGATCCAGTCAATGTAATTATTGTCCTTATGACAATGTGGGTCCCTGACATATCCGGAGTTGAAGGTCCGATCTACCTCGCCATCGCAGATGCGATCGAGGGTGACATCTGTGCTGGCGTTCTGGCTCGCGGGGACCGGCTGCCGCCCCAAAGGGAACTGGCCTATCAGCTGGGTATTACGCTTGGCACGGTTACGCGGGCCTATCGCGAGGCCGAGCGGAGGCGGTTGCTGCGCGGCGAAACCGGACGTGGAACCTATGTGGCGCCGGAGACCCAGGCGATTTCGCCGCTGATTCCGCTTGAAGAAGACAACTCGAGCCTGGATCTTGGCCGCAACTTTGCCTATCCGCATTTGAATCCGGACCTAACCCAAGGGCTGATGCGCCTTGCCCGCACGCCTGGGATTTCGCGGCTAAACGGCTTTGTACCGTCGGAAGGTCTCAGGTCTCATCGTGAAACCGGGGCGCTGCTGTTTGAGAAATTCGGACTACAGGCTGACCCGGATCAAGTGGCGATTACCTGCGGTGCCCAGCACGGCATCCAGGTGTTGTTGCAAGCTCTGTTCAGGCCGGGCGATGCGGTTGCCGTCGACGAATTCACTTATCCGTCCATTTTAAATTCTGCGCCGCATCTCGGACTGCGTCTCGTTCCGGTCAGATCCGTGCGGTCAAGGGATGGAGCCCTTGGCACAATGGATCCGGAAGCTCTGGCAGATGCAGCCCGGCAGCTGGATGTGAAAGGTGTCTTTCTGATGCCGAACATGCAGAACCCGACGACACATACGATGAGCTTTACCGAGCGGGCCGCAATTGTGGAGGTGGCCCGCGCCAATGGGCTCAAGATCATCGAGGATGATCCCTACACACCATTTGTAAGTGAGCAGCTTCCGGCCTTTGGTCAGCTTGCGCCGGAACTGACGGCGTCAATTGCGAGTATTTCAAAACTCATTTCCCCTGGTAGCCGGATCGGATTTGTCCATGTGCCGGAGACTTATGGAACCGCAGTCCGCAATCTTATTGGCGAAAGCACCTGGATGGCTTCACCGATCACGGCAGAACTGATTGCGGGATGGGTGCGGGACGGATCGCTGGAAAAGGCAGTCGCTACCAAACGAAGGGCAAACCGCCAACGGTTTGAACATGTGGCGGATGTTTTTGACGGATTTCTTCTGCAAGGGGATGAAGAAAAGGTCTTTGGCTGGCTCAAGCTCCCTGAAAACGTTGAAGCGGATGTTGCCGAAGCCGCCATGATGCATCAGGGAATAACGGTATTGTCAGCATGTCATTTTCAGGCAGGGGGACAAAAACCGGCGCATTATTTACGGCTGACCTTCGGATCAATTGTTGATGACGGAGTGTTTGAACGCGCAGTTGTGCGCGTCCGCAGCACGATGGACCGCCTTTCAAGCCGCCGAAGCCTGTCGCAGCCTGTTGGATAAAACTGAGTGCTAGGCAGGGGTACTGAGAAAGTGAGGTCCTCATCTCTTTGCCGATCCAGGAACCTTTGACAAGCCGGTTCCCGTTGTGAATAAGCAGGGCTCCCGGTGATCTGCCGGCAAGAATAGTCAAAAAGGCAAAATGGCACTCTGGTTCTCCCGCAAAACCGCCAAGGCGGCCGAACAGTCCTGTGATCCTGCGCTCGACGTTTTCGCGGACTTTGAAAATGTCTGTCTGAAACTAGGCGGCCGCAATGTGCTGACCGATATTTCCTTGTCGCTGTCAGAGCGCAGGATAGGCATCGTTGGTCTTAATGGGTCGGGCAAGAGCAGTCTGGTCCGGCTTTTGAACGGCCTGCATCTCCCGGACAGTGGAATGGTCCGGATCTTTGGCGCACCAACCGAGAGCGTGCGCAAGGACCTTCCCCGTCATGTTGGCTTTGTTTTTCAGAACCCTGATCATCAAGCGATTTTTCCAACCGTCGGAGAGGAAATCGCATTTGGCCTCACCCAGCTTGGGCGTGAAAAGGAACAGGCGCGGGACCAGGCTCAGGCATTCCTGAAACAGCATCATTGCGATCAGCTGTTTGAAAAACCGTTTGCCGAACTGTCAGAGGGACAAAAACAGCTGGTCTGCATATTGGCAGTCTCGGTCATGCAGCCGGAAGTGCTGGTGCTTGATGAGCCGATGGCCAGTCTCGACGGTCTTGCGGCCCGCCGGATTCAGGAAAAGGTGAAGGGGCTGGACCAAAAGGTCGTCATGGTCAGTCATGACTTGCGCGTCTTTTCCGAGTTTGACCGCATCCTGTGGCTGGAGGCCGGCAAGGTCAAAATGGATGGCCTGCCAGGCGATGTCCTTCCCGCTTATGCCGCTGATCTAGACCGCCGCGCTCAGCATTACGGAAACGGAGCAAACCTTTGATTTCGCTTTATTTGCCGGGAAACAGCTGGATCCACAGAACGCCTGTCCGGCTGAAACTCATCGCACTGGCTGTGGCAAGTGTCATGATCTTGCCTGTCACGGACCCTTGGATTCTCGCAGGCGTGCTTGCAGTCACGCTCGGACTTTATGCAACGCTCGGCCGGGACGGTCTGAAACAGGTGCTTCTTCTCAGGCCTTTGGTCTCTCTTCTCGTAATCATATTTGCTCTTCATGGCATCAGCGGATCCTGGTCAGAAGGGGTTGCTGCAGTCCTGCGGCTGGTGTCAATGGTCCTGCTGGCAAACTTCGTTTCCGTGACCACGCGCATGGACGATATGCTGGAAGCGGTCCTGCCGCTTTTCTATCCGCTCAAACTGATCGGCATGTCGCCACGCAAGCCAGCGCTTGCAGTGACACTCGTCATCCGGTTCGCTCCAGTGCTCTTTTCTGTCTATGAAGCTCTGCGGGAAGCCTACCAATCAAGGACAGGTCGGCGCGGCAGTTGGCGGCTGATCGCGCCGTTCGCTCTGCAGTCGCTGCGAATGTCTGAAAATGTCGCCGAAGCCTTGTCCGCCCGTGGCGGTGCCGATGGTCTTGCCCCGGCGGTTGTTAGGCCGATCCATCATAGATGAGGGTATGACGCGGTCCATTGGAGGTGTCTGTCTGGCCCAAACAAGTATCAGTAGTTACTAAGAGTAATTCGAGTGAACTGAAAAAATTGACTGAGAATTCAAATATTTTGATTTCCATTTAATCTCTGGGATGAGAGACTTTTGGGTGTTGTACTATGAGTCCATTGCGCGGCCTCAGATATTCGTCTAGGTATCGAACCACTGAGGCTGATGGCCCGCTTGTCTAGTTGAGGAAACAATTAAAATGACAGACCGCTCGCTGGTACAAATCGCATTCTACGCTGCCTTGATTGCAGCATTGGGTCTCTTGCCAAAAGTTGCCATTCCCTTCATGGGCGGCGTGCCGATCACGGCGCAAACGCTGGGTGTCATGCTTGCCGGTGTCATGCTGGGCCCGGTCCGCGGTGCCCTGGCTGTTCTCTTGTTCCTTTTCCTGGTTGCGCTCGGCGCGCCGATCCTTGCCGGTGGCCGCGGTGGTCTTGGTATCTTTGCCTCGCCATCTGTCGGGTTCCTGATCGGCTGGCCGGTTGGCGCGTTTGTTGCCGGTCTGGTCATGCAACGCACCAAGTCCTTCCGGGTTCTTCCGGCTGCTGCCCTAGCAGCCCTGATTG
The DNA here is from genome assembly GCA_965230705.1 of Roseibium sp. Classification (GTDB taxonomy): domain Bacteria; phylum Pseudomonadota; class Alphaproteobacteria; order Rhizobiales; family Stappiaceae; genus Roseibium. The sequence goes on from CBDDLN010000002.1 coordinate 2,508,247, forward strand.
GTGGCGTTGGTGTTGTCTACCTGTTCGGTATTCCAGGCGTTGCCATCATGGCTGACCTGCCGCTGATGAAAGCTGCCATCGGTAGTGCCGTTTACATCCCCGGTGACCTTATCAAGGTGGCGATTACAGCGGTTGTTGCCGAAACCGTGGCGCGCGGCCTGCCGCGTGCGCTGCTCTCGCGAGGATAAGTATCAAAGGCTGCGCTGAATGGCCTTCGTCGGGGACAGCCTTGGCTTGCATGCCGAAACCCGGCCAACTGGCCTGGCGTTGAAGTCCGGTCACCGGACTTGGTCCTGGTCTGAACTGCATTCAGAAATAAATGCCCTTGCAAGGGCGATCTCGGCCCGCGTACCAGCCGGTGCGCGGGCCGCTTTATGCCTGGATGACCCGGCAGATCTTCTAATTGCCTTTCTTGCAGGCGCCCGGGCCGGAGCCCTGGCGATGGTCTTTGATGCAAGTTGGACTGTACCGCGCCGCGCATGGGTCGAAAAACAAGTCCGGCCTGACATATTAGTCGATACGCAAAATCTGGATGACTTGCGCGCGTCGAAACTGGAATTGCCAGCTGTTGGCGCCCCCGTTGCTTCGGATCTCTTTTATGCCGGCTTTACCTCCGGTTCGACCGGCGATCCCAAAGGGTATTGCCGAAGTCACGGCTCCTGGCTTGACAGCTTCCGGCTCAGCGAAGCGGAATTCCAGATCGGGCCGAATGATCGTATCGTTATTCCGGGAGGCCTGGCGCATTCACTTCATCTCTATGGCGCCGTCCATGGCCTTTGTGCGGGTGCAAGTGTCGAGGTGGTCCGCCGTTTCAATCCGAAATTCCTGGCGGACCGGTTGCGGGCCGCATCCAACACCGTTCTTTATGCAACGCCGACGCAGATCCACTATCTGGCTGAGGAATTGATCCGTTCGGGTGGTGCTGAGACGGTGCGTCTTGTTCTGGCCAGCGGGGCGAAATGGCAGCCGAACGACCGGCGCCACTTGGCGAAGGTGCTGCCGGATGCGCGGCTGGTGGAGTTTTACGGTGCGTCCGAAATGAGCTTTATCACGCTCTCGGTGCCGGAAGAGCTGATACCGGATGGGTCCGTTGGCCGCGCTGCGAGCGGGGTAAAAATTGCGATCGGTGATCCGGAAGCTAGCAACGAACCGGGTGTTACAGGTCTCATTTGGGTGAAGAGCGCGCTTCTGTTTGACCACTATATCTGTGGCGGAGGGGAGGAAATTCGCTGGAAGGATGGCTGGCTGACCGTCGGGGACAGGGGTTTTGTCGACGACAATGGCTATCTGTTTCTCGCGGGCCGGGAAAAACGGATGATCGTGACCTCGGGGCTTAATGTGTATCCGGAGGAAATCGAACGCATTCTGGAGGAAGAAGATTGCGTGCGGTCATCGGCGGTATTCGGCCTTGCAGATCCGGTACGCGGTGCAAGGCTCGTTGCGGCGGTAGATAGTTCCGGAGATCCTGATCAGCTCGAAGCAAGGCTGCGGCGGTTGTGCCTTTCTCAGTTGGGGCAAGCCAAGACACCGCATGAATTCCGGTTTGTCTCCAACTGGCCTTTGACAGTGGGCGGGAAAACCGATCTCAAGGCGCTGGAACGAATGATCGCCGGAGAGAGCGGATGTGAGGCAGCCGAATGACGCAGCAGGCGGTCATTGTTGCTGCCAGGCGGACCGCGGTTGCCCCACATGGTGGAGCGCTCAAGGCTTATCAAGCCGATGAACTTGCCGCCCCGGTGATCCGGACCTTGCTA
>CBDDLN010000002.1:2515000-2516447 GCA_965230705.1 Roseibium sp.
GACACACAGTGGGTGCTAACGTCCATTGTGGAGAGGGAAACAACCCTGACCGCCAGTTAAGGTCCCTAAGTTATGGCTAAGTGGGAAAGGATGTAGGACTCCCAAAACAACCAGGATGTTGGCTTAGAAGCAGCCATCATTTAAAGAAAGCGTAACAGCTCACTGGTCTAAATAAGGGGTCCCGCGCCGAAAATGTACCGGGGCTCAAGCCATACACCGAAACTGCGGGTGCATCTTATGATGCGCGGTAGCGGAGCGTTCTGTAAGTCTGCGAAGGAAGACCCGCGAGGGCTTCTGGAGATATCAGAAGTGCGAATGCTGACATGAGTAACGATAAAGAGTGTGAGAGACACTCTCGCCGAAAGTCCAAGGGTTCCTGCGCAACGCTAATCGGCGCAGGGTTAGTCGGCCCCTAAGGCGAGGCCGAAAGGCGTAGTCGATGGGAAACAGGTTAATATTCCTGTACTTGGTGGTAGTGACGGATGCCGTGTGTTGTATCTCCTTATTGGATTGGGGGTGCAGCGAAGGTGTTCCAGGAAATAGCTCCACCGTATAAACCGTACCCGAAACCGACACAGGTGGACTGGTAGAGAATACCAAGGCGCTTGAGAGAACTATGCTGAAGGAACTCGGCAAATTGCTCCCGTAAGTTCGCGAGAAGGGAGACCCGTGCTTGGGCAACCAGGTGCGGGTGGCACAGACCAGGGGGTGGCGACTGTTTATCAAAAACACAGGGCTCTGCGAAGTCGCAAGACGACGTATAGGGTCTGACGCCTGCCCGGTGCTGGAAGGTTAAGAGGAGGTGTGCAAGCACCGAATTGAAGCCCCAGTAAACGGCGGCCGTAACTATAACGGTCCTAAGGTAGCGAAATTCCTTGTCGGGTAAGTTCCGACCTGCACGAATGGCGTAACGACTTCCCCGCTGTCTCCAGCATAGACTCAGTGAAATTGAATTCCCCGTGAAGATGCGGGGTTCCTGCGGTCAGACGGAAAGACCCCGTGCACCTTTACTACAGCTTCACACTGGTATTCGTCACGACATGTGTAGGATAGGTGGTAGACGTTGAAACTTGGGCGCCAGCTCAGGTGGAGTCACCCTTGAAATACCACCCTTGTCGTTATGGATATCTAACCGCGGTACTACAATATCCGGGACCGTGTGTGGCGGGTAGTTTGACTGGGGCGGTCGCCTCCCAAATGGTAACGGAGGCGCGCGAAGGTGGGCTCAGAGCGGTCGGAAATCGCTCGTTGAGTGCAATGGCATAAGCCTGCCTGACTGCGAGACTGACAAGTCGAGCAGAGTCGAAAGACGGCCATAGTGATCCGGTGGTCCCTCGTGGAAGGGGCCATCGCTCAACGGATAAAAGGTACGCCGGGGATAACAGGCTGATGATGCCCAAGAGTCCATATCGACGGCATTGTTTGGCACCTCGATGTCGACTCATCA